>NZ_JBBPAR010000001.1:0-4800000 GCF_038009085.1 Paenibacillus sp. FSL R7-0210 | reverse complement strand
GTCTGGAAGAGGCGCGGAAGCGGAAGGTCCGGGCTGAGCAGCTGGATGCCGAGGAAATCTGCCGCCGCTGGCCAGCCCTGAACCTCCCCGAATCCTTCGAGGCGATGTATGAGCCGGATGCCGGTTATCTCTACAGTGAGAGGTGCATTACCGCTTACCGGCAGCTTGCACTGGATCACGGTGCGGAGCTGCTGACGAATACTCCTGTGCTGAAGGTGACGGCCCGCGAAGGAAGTGTCACAGTCCAAACGAAGCAGGGGGATTACCACGGAGCCGCTGCTATACTTAGCGCCGGGGCCTGGTTCAGTTCATTGTCGCCCTTCGTCAACTTGCCGATTAAGGCGGTACGAAAGGTAGTAGGCTGGTTTGGGAGTACGCCGGACTTCGAGGCCGGGAGGTTCCCCGGCTTCACGCTGGGTGCTGAGGAAGGCGGGTTCTACGGTTTTCCCAGTATCGGCGGGGCGGGACTGAAGATCGGCCGCCATGACACAGGCGAAGAGTGGAAGCCCGGCGAACCGCTGCAGCCGTTCGGCAGCCTGGAGAGTGATGAAGGCGACCTCCGCCGGGTTCTCGAAGCATATATGCCTGGCGCAGCCGGGCGTCTGCTTAAGGGCTCCGTCTGTAAATATGAGCATACACCGGATGAGGATTTCATCATCGACCGCCATCCCGCTCACAACCATGTGCTGCTGGCCGGAGGCTTCTCGGGACATGGCTTCAAATTCTCCAGTGTGGTTGGAGAGATTCTCGCGGACATGGCTGTTCAGGGACATACCAGGCAGAATATAGCACCGTTTGCGTTGTCGCGATTTATATAGTAGTGTATCCGATTTGAAATCGTAGAGGGCGAGCGATGATACCTGGAGGACCAAGGAAGTGGAGCGATTCCCCTTCGGATGAGTCCTTCCCAGGCCGGAGTTGTTGTTCTTATGCGTTTCATGGGTGTTTGGCTAGGCTTAACACACCTCCATTCAGGGATAGTTGTAGAATGTACACGTAAAAACAGCGAAAAGACGTACGTGCATCGTATAAGTGTAGCCTGTACAACTAAATCTGCCCGAATGGGTGAATATCTGAAGCAAATGGATTCTTAATTGTACGAACTACAATTAAACAGATAATGGGTTGAAAATCAGACGTTTTAGATGTACAAAGTGCAATTAAGCATATCCCATCAGCGGGAAACAACGATAATCCAAACCTATATTGGAGGGAATCGCAATGAGTAGTGTGAGTGTGGAGCTAGCCAGCTACTTGAACACGCACGAGCAATTAGTGCAGGCAATCAGAGGCTTATCGGATGAGCAGCTGAGGTGGAAGGCGGAGCCGTCAAGCTGGAGCGTGACCGAGGTGCTGGCCCATTTGGCGGATCACAGCATTGTGGTCTCCTTCCGTATCCGTGATATTCTGGCGGATACGAAGGTACAGCTCCCGGCGTTCCATCAGGACGCATGGGTCAGTGGTCAGCATAGTAATCAGGGGCAAGCCGCTGACAGCCTGGAGCTGTTCCGCAGCCTGCTGCATTACAACAGTCTGCTGCTGGGAAGGCTGAGTCCCGCAGAATGGGAGAAAAGCGGAATTAACTTTAAGGGCGAAACGGTGCGTATCACCGATATTGTCCGCGGATTCACTGCACATGTAGAGCGGCATTTGGCCCAGATTGAACGAGTGAAGCGGGGAGCGCAGGCAAGTCAAGCTGCACCAGCTGCATCAGCCGCTCAAGCTTCGCAGCAAGCGGCCCTGTAAGAATATTTTCATGAGGAACCAAGCGGACTGAATACCAATTCGAGGAGGAATGAATATGACGAAACCAAGACAATTGAAGCTGGGGGCCCTGCTGCACGGCGTTGGAGGCAGTACCTCCATGTGGCGTCATCCCGATGCGCAGCCTGATGCCAGTGTGAACTTCGAGCTATACAAGGAATGGGTACGCAAAGCGGAGGAAGGCAAGCTGGACTTGATTTTCATTGCAGACGGTCTGTTCATCAATGAGAAGTCGATCCCTCATTTCCTGAACCGCTTCGAGCCGCTGACGATTCTCAGTGCGCTGGCGGCAGTCAGCAGCCGCATCGGTCTGGTAGGTACCTTATCTACCTCCTACAGTGAACCGTTCACGGTAGCCCGGCAATTCGGCTCACTGGATGTCATCAGCGGCGGACGGGCCGGATGGAATGTGGTGACCTCGCCGCTCGAAGGCTCTGCGCTCAATTACAGCAAGCAGGAGCATCCGGACCATGGCAAACGGTACCGTATTGCCGCCGAATATCTGGAGGTGGCACGCGGGCTGTGGGATTCCTGGGAGGACGACGCGTTTGTCCGCAATAAGGACACGGGCGTCTTCTTTGATCCGCAGAAAATGCATACGCTCGATCACCAGGGTGAATTCTTCTCAGTGAAGGGACCGCTCAATATCGCCCGCTCGAAGCAGGGGCAGCCGGTTATTTTCCAGGCAGGTTCCTCTGAAGTCGGCAAAGATTATGCCTCCAGCGTGGCGGATGCCATCTTCACGGGTCATGACTCGCTGGAGTCCGCGCAGGAATTCTATAAGGATGTGAAAAGCCGTGTTGCCTCCTTCGGGCGCAATCCCGATGAAGTGCTGATCTTCCCGGGAATAGCACCTATTCTTGGGGCTACCCCGGAGGAAGCGGAGCGCAAATACCAGGAGGTTGCCGGGCTGGTGACGATTGAGAATGCGCTGAACTATCTGGGCCGCTTCTTCGAGCATCATGATTTCTCGCAGTATCCGCTGGATGAGCCATTCCCGGATGTCGGTGATCTGGGCCGAAACAGCTTCCAGAGCGGCACGGACAAAATCAAAAAGGATGCCAGAGAGCAGGGCTTAACCCTGCGCCAGGTTGCCCTGCAATCGGCAACGCCGCGCAGCAGCTTCATAGGTACACCAGAGCAGGTGGCCGATCAGCTTCAGGCCTGGTTCGAGGGCGGAGCCGCCGACGGCTTCATGCTGGCGGCCGCCGTACCGAACGGGCTGGAGGAATTTGTTGATCAGGTCGTTCCAATTCTCCAGGAGCGCGGGCTTTTCCGCACCGAATACGAAAGTGATACGCTGCGGGGCAATCTCGGACTTCCGGTTCCGGAGAACCGTTATACAAAGGTTTCTGAACCGGCTGGGCAGCCGCTGTGAATCTGCTTTCCCTCCCGCACCATTGATGGAAAAGGGAGCAAGCTCTTGGCCCCTATTCGGCTTAGAGCGTGCTCCCGCTTATTAGTGAATTTATTTGAACTCGCCCATAACCGGCATCGCAGGATCGTAAGGGATAAGAATGGAGCCCTTAAGAATTCGTTCATCCCAAGGCCGTGTTGGACATGTTGTATTGAGTGGAGTAAGTTCATAGACGAAATTGCCTACCGGGAACTGCTGGTACAGGCATAGCTTGACTAAGGATTTACCGGATGGTAATGCTCCTGAAGATGCGCTGTCAGGGGAAAGCCCCATGGAGTCAGAGGCCGGCGAATGGCATACATACATCGTAATATAAGCCAAGTCCACGGTGATTTGTTGATAATAGTGCCTGCCGCTCCAATCCTGGAACAAGGCGCAGCCGGTTAAGGTGTTTCGTTTGCCTTGAATGACCCGCTGAACATAAACCCAGAGATTTCCCACATTGGTATTCGTCCAGATATACACCCAGGTGTTTGTACACAAGGTTTCGGGGGTTGGGGGAATCGGGATGAACGGCGGGCTGGGATTTGACTGCGGCGGCAGGCCAACAGTCTCTGAATTGCAGGTTTGCGGGGACAACATTTGATTTTCCAACAGAATCGCTCCTTGGCATTGAAATAAGTTATAGAATATATCTATGCGAATGCCCAGAGAAAGTTACAAATAATGGTAAAAACACACCTCTGATAGGTCGATGCAATTTAGGACATCTTTGAAGGGGATACAATTTAAAATAGCAATAGTACAGAAAAAGGTTGTTCCTTCTGCCATTATGGCGTTAGGAGCAACCTTTTTGGATTCAGGAAGAACGGTTATGCGCCCCTGTTCAGGTAATTGCCCGAACGGTTTGTCTTTCCACAATGGAGTGGGCACAGATTAGACTCTCTGCAGGCTCCCCCGTTTCAATCATGCCGATCAGCTTCTCGGAAGCGAGCATTCCAATGTCATACAGCGGCTGGCGCACTGTAGTCAATGGCGGATTGACCATCCGGGCTAACCTGAGATCATCGTATCCCATGATGGAGATATCTTCAGGCACGTTCATTCCATGCTTCGTAACGACCGAAAGGGCACCAATCGCCATTTCGTCACTGGCCGCGAAGACAGCAGTAATCTCAGGCGTTCTCCGTAATAGGGCTTCCATGGCTCTGCAGCCGCTTTCGTAGGAAAAGTCCCCATACACTAGGTAACGGCTATTAAAGGCGATGCCTTGTGCTTCCAGCGCTTTGCGGTATCCTTCGACCCGTGGAGTTCCGGCGATGGGATCGCCCTTGGTGCCGCTGATCATGCCGATGCTGCGGTGGCCTTTGGTGATCAGATAATGGACAGCGTCATAGGCCGCCTGATAATCATCAACCTTCACATAAGGTACATTGGCATAATCCGTTTGGGAAGAGACCAGCACCACTGGAACGTTCATGCTCTCCAGCATGTCATAGTACTCTTGCTTGAGCACTTCACTGGAAAAAATAACCCCGTCAACCTGCTTCTCGCGCAGAAGCTGCAAATACTTCAGCGTACGTTTGCCGTCCTGATCGGTATTACAGACTATCACACTGTAATTGCGGTCATGGACGAATTCGCCGATTCCGTGGAGCAGATCGGAGGAGAAGGTGCTCGACACATCAGGAAATAATACGCCGATGGTCTGGGTGCGCTTGTTAATCAGTCCGCGAGCGATAGCGTTAGGCTGATATTTAAGCTCTTTGATGGTCTGATCTACCTTTTGCTTCGTTTTATCTGAATATCCGCCTAAGTTATGCAGAACCCGTGAGACGGTGGCAATGGATACGTTCGCCTTTTGGGCAACATCTTTAATTGTGGGATTCATGGACTCTCCTACTTGTCGTTTATAGCAGTAAACGCTTACTGAAAATATAAGTCCTTGCTTTTTCTTTGTCAACTGAAATTAAACATTCTGTAAAATAAGCATTGACAAGGAAAAATAAACGAGATAACTTTTAGGGTAAGCGTTTACGTTATGGGAATTTAGGATTGTAGGTACAAAAATACATAACTTACATTCAAGTAAACGTATAAATTTACACCATGAATTTTTTGGAGGAGGAGGGAAAGGCCTTAATAAAGGGATGTTCTTTGCCTATTAGAGTAAACGTTTACGTAAAAAATGGATTCCTTGAAATCTATTATTCCTTCGATACCTTCGCAAAACCTAACATCCTTATTCAGTCTTTCAGCAACATGTATTCTCAACAATATGGATATAAAGGAGATGCTGTATGTTTAAGAAACAAGCTGTTATCTGTCTCTGTTTATTACTGCTGATTCAAATTTGTACAACAGGCTATGGCGGCAGAGGAACGGCCCAGGCAGAGCCAACGGGGACGGGGAATCCCAAAATACTAAAAATGGTACCCTCAAAGGCACGATTCGCTCCGGGGGAAGCCGCAGAGCTGATTATGACCCTGGATCAATCTGCGGATTGGAGCGGCCAGCTGCATCTGCAAATTTATCAGTTAAATACCCTGGTTGCTGAAGGCGACAAAGCGCTGACGGTATTGCAGGAAGGGAGCAACAAGCTAACCGTGGGGTGGACGCCTCCGGCTGAGGACTTCCGCGGCTACACGGCGAAAGCGTGGATAGAAGGAGATGCGCCATCAGAGTATGTGACCGCAGCAATCGATGTTTCCAGCGATTGGACGAAATTCCCACGATACGGATATGTCGCTGATTTTCCGAAAGAGACGGCGGAGGAGAGTGACTCCAAGCTCCGGGAATTATCCCGGGACTACTACATTAATGCTTACCAGTTCTATGATTGGATGTGGCGGCATGATGTTTCGGTGTATTCCAAGACCGACAGCAATGGACAGCCGGTCACAGATGCAGACGGCAATTTCATTGATGAAGACATTAACGCGGATACACACTATTCGGATCTATTGGGACGTTCACTGTATCCGCTCAGCGTTAAGCAGCAGGTGGAGGCTGCACAGAAATACGGCTCCGCAGCTATGGCCTATCAGATGAATTATGCAGCGCGTGAGAACTATGAGGACTTCGGCGTCAGTCCGGAGTGGGGACTCTATAACAGTGCTCAGCTCGATCAGAACAATCCGCACAAAGACCAGAACGGGTATACCTTCGATGTGAACGGGAAGACGACCTCCCTGTTCCTGCAGGACCCGGGAAGCAGGTTCTGGCAGGACTATATCACTAAACAGTTTGACCGTTCCATTAATACATTCGGGTTTGACGGCATCCACCTGGATCAGTGGGGAGCCAATGATAACAATTTCCTGTATGACTATAACGGCAATAAACGTTATTATTCCCTGGATTATGCCCGGTTCATTCATTCCGTCAAGGACTCGTTGCTCGCAAATAACCCCTTAAAGAGCAAGGTTACTTTCAATATGGTGGGAGGCAATGCCGAATACAGCGCTGTACCCGATCCGGGTACAAAAACCGATTTCGACTACAGTGAGATTTGGCAGGACCGCAACAATTACCGGGATATTCAGAAGGTGGTAGAAGATACCCGGGAGAAGGATGGCGGTAAGGCGATGGTGATCGCCGGTTATATGAACTACAAAGAGGCTACAGGTCTGCCGACACGAGGCACGGAAGCCCAGGATGTTCCGGTAACCGTGGATTACCAATCACGGATTGCCAAAGCTTACGGCTGGGTCGGCAACTTTGGACGCAAAGATACGGATTCGGTGACGTTTACCGTAAATGCTCCAGCAGACGGAATGTATACGCTTGTCCTGAATTATGGACAGGGCAATGGCTCCGGTTCTCCGGAAGGCAAGCTGATGGTTAATGATGAGATTGCTGCTGCGGCAATTCCCTTTGAGGCCAATACGGGGTGGGGGAACCCGACAGCACAAGCCGCAGTAACGGCAATGTTAAAGGAAGGTGAAAATTCCGTTAAGCTTACCCTGAATACCAATAGCCTTTGGCTCAATCTGGCGGGTCTGGAGGTTCAAGGGCAGGGGATCAATGAGCGCTATGAGGCGGCAGATGCCAAGCTGGATACGGTAATTGTGGATCAGTACAGCAATGTGTATTATTTTGATACCGCAGGCGATTATGTGAAATTCCATGTAAATGTTCCTGCTGAAGGAGAATATCCGCTCGGATTCAGCTACGCTTCGGATTGGCAGGAGGTGAAACGTGAGCTGCTTGTGAATGATGTGCCTCAAGGAGAGGTCTCGTTTGCCGGCACGGGTACATGGGATAAATTCTCGGAGCTTGGCAATCTGCACAAGGTTCATCTGAACGCAGGCGATAATACCATAACGCTAAGAGCGTCTGCAAATGACCTGGGTATTAAGCTCCGGTATATGACGGTCGGCACACAGAGAAACTATGCACTGTATGCGGATGTTCCGCAGACTAGCAGCCTGAGTTACAGCCAGAGCAAGACAGACAATTTCGGGCAGGCAGGACAGACTGTCACCTACGATGTATATGCAGAACATCCGCTGGACACGATTACGGTCCTGTATCATGGCGATAATGATCCTGTAATGTCGGTTCTGGTGGATAGCGAACCAGCTCCACAGGCCCAGAATATCACATTTGCTAAAACAGCCGGCGGCTGGGAGGGCTCTATGCAGCCCCGTGAATTATCTGTCCCTGTCCAGGAGGGACACCATAAGGTTACGCTGCGAATGGAATCAAGCGGACAATATATCAATGTGGGCGGGATCACTGCCGGAGGGTATGAATACAGTACAGGCGGCGCTGAAACAACAGGCGGGGTTGTCCCTATCATCGGATATGCCTCCGAGTTCAATAATGTCAATGACCGGTTGACTTTTACAGTGAATACAGCGCAATCAGGCATCTACGATCTCGGCTGGATCTATCAAAATAATGCCCCGGGGGCAGCGACCGTCAGCCGCAGTGTGTATATTAACAATGGCGCGGGCACTCCTGTAAGCTTTGCACCAACCGCTGACTCGGAATGGGGAGAAGCGGCAATGAGCGGCATTCCAATGGAGGAAGGCATAAATCGCATAATCATCAAAATGCCGGAGGGGCAGGACAGCGGAATCAGGCTGGATAAGCTGAACGTTGCATTATCCGGTGATCCTGACCCGGTAACCCGCAGCTATGAAGCCGAAAGTACGGATACGGAGTCACCGTTCTCTCTCTACAAGGATACCGTGCTGAACTTTGGTACAATCGGAGAGCAGGTGACCTATCCGGTGAATATCCCTCAATCGGGGGAACAGAGTCTGATCTTCACCTATTCCAATGCAGGCGGCATGACCACACGTTCGGTCTATATTGACGGCGTGCGCGCCAAGGATGAACATGGCAACGATCTGAAGATTGGATTGGATGGAACTGAGAGCAGTGAGAAGTACAGCGGGGACGGATACGTGATTATTCCACACATGGAGGCGGGGACCCATACCGTTACATTGAAGATGGAAGCGGATGATATTGCCGGAAGCGTCCGGCTGCGCGGGGTAACGGCTGGCTATTTCAACGAGCCGTCCGTGCGGCTGATGGATGCCGGGCTGGCATCGATGGGTGCAACCCATATTGAGCTGGGAACCGCCGAGAAGCAATCGGAAGGCCCGAACATGCTAGCCCATGAATATTATCCGAACCGCAGCAAAAAAATGCTGGAATCCACCAAGGAATCCATGCAGGAGTATTATAAATTCAATGCTGCATATGAAAACCTGCTGTTCGGCAGCAAAGCCGATTCATCCGCTGTTGTGTCCGTGGAAGCGGACGGCGGCAATCTGGCAACAAGCAAAGACGGAACGGAGAATACACTCTGGACAACAGTCAGAAAAAATGATACTAATACAGGCTTTGAGCGGTATGATGTACTGCATCTGATCAATCTGCTTCATAATGATGACAACTGGAGAAATGCAGCCAATGAGCCAGCGGTCCTCAACCATTTAAAAGTGTCTTACGATATCGGCATCACCGAGACGGAAGCACCGGATCTGAAGGTCTATGCCGCCAGTCCTGACGCCGGGCATGGTCTGTCACAAGAGCTGAATTATACTTGGAATGGTGAACAATTGCAGATTGAACTGCCATCGATGCAGTATTGGACGATGATTTATATCGACAAGGCGCCGAGGACAGCATGGGTTCAGCCGATCTTAAGTGATGATGAACCGGGCCTTCCAAGCCCGTCACCGACTGCAGAGGCAACTCCTGCACCTGCTCCCGGAGGGGCAGATATAGGTACAGTTACGGTATCGGCCACACCTGCGCCTACGCCTACTCCAGCAGCAGCGGAAAGGGATGTTCTTGTTTTGCAGGCGAAGGATTTGAATCCGGCGTTTGATGGGACAATCACAATTGCGGTCAATGAGGATGAGTACAACCGGATTCAGATTCCTGTCTCTGTTGCGGAAGGGCTGCAGGGGAAGAAGCTGCAGCTTCAAGGAAGTCATTTCAGCCTGAACTTCACCCATGATCCTATTCTTCAGCTTCTGGAAGAGAATAAAGGGAAAATAACAGCCGATTCACAAATTCAAATTACCTTCAACAGAATCGAGCCGCAGGCAGCTTTCCTTCCGGCTGTGAAGCCTTGGGTTCCCGCTGGATCGATCTATGAATTTGAATTCGGAGTAACGACGGCTGATGGAGGATTATCCAGGCTCGCTTCCTTTAGAAGCCCGGTGCAGCTTACCTTAAAGGTTGATGATCTGGAGCAAGAAGATCTGAATGAATTGCTGGGCATCTACACTTTCAGTGAGCCGCTGAAGAAATGGGAATATACCGGCAGCAGAGCCAACACGGCCGAACAGGAGATTACAGCTGAGCTTAGTCACTTTAGCCGTTATACCGTGTTTGCATATGACAAAACGTATGCTGACTTACCTGCGGAGCATTGGGCATATAAGGCTGTCCGCCGCTTGACCGCGAAGCATGTCATCAACGGAATGACGGAGAATACGTTCGTTCCAGCGGCGAAGATTACCCGGGCACAGTTCGCTGCATTGATGGTCAAGGCACTTCGGTTAAAAGCCGAAGGACCGGCTCCATTTATGGATGTAACTGCGGATAGCTGGTATGCCGGTGATATTGCCGCTGCTTATCAGGCAGGTCTGGTGAACGGAAGAAACGGGAAGCGATTTGCACCTGATGAAGCGATAACCCGTCAGGAGATGGCGGTGATGCTTGCCAAAGCATCAGCCATCCATGGAAGTATCAAGCAGACCGAAGAGGTAAACTTAACCTTTAGGGACAGCGAAGAGATCTCTGCCTGGGCACAGTCAGCAGTTCTGAAGGTGAAGTCAGCGGGTCTGATGAATGGATACGCGAATGGAAACTTTGCACCTGAATCCAGCGCAACCCGGGCAGAAGCCGCTCAGGTCATAGAGCATTTAATTGATTAATCCGCAAATAAGGTCATAGGATAAGGGTCACTGAGGTGACTCTTTCTTATGTTCTGTTGCAGAAAGGATCCATGATGAAAAACAGGAAGAACTCGCTGGGCGCAAGACTGATTCAGCTGTCTGCTGCAATAACGATTCCGCTCCTCGCGGTTCTTTTTGCCGGGGGATATTATGCCAAGGGAATTGTACTCGATCAGGTATCCAGATCCTATCAGAATCTGGTCAACTCCAATCTTAAGATGATGGAGAGCAGTCTGGAGGACATTACGATTAATCTGGTCGATATTGTCGATCATGATGTGAATTTCCTTCAATTGAATCAGCCGGGGCTGACTGAATCCGAATATTATTTTGCCCGTATGGGGATTATGCAGAGAAATCAGGCCTACCAGGCCTATTACCATAGCGTGGACATGTTCTATCTATACTCCGGAGTTAATGATACCTTGACACTATCCAATGTACTGGGAACGACAGAGGATGATATGGACCAGATAAGGGATTGGATCACGGCTAAGGTTCAGAATGAAGATCATCTGGAGTCGCTCCAGTACAAATGGACGATCGTTAATATTGCCGGAGAGTACTATTTAAACCGGACCGTCAGCAATAATCTGGGCCATACCGCTTGTATTGGTGCTCTGATCCGAATCGACTCTATGCGCTCACCGCTGGGCAATCTGAACCTGCAATCGGGCGGTGATGTGCTGATTGTGGATAATGAAGGGATTATCTTAACCCGTCCATCGGCCTCCATGGGCTACGACTTCAAGCTGCCGGGTGAGAAGATGAATCTGAATTCTTCCTTTTCGTTTACGCATGATGGCCTGAAGTGGTTTGTGGTGTCCAGCCAGTCCTCCGCCCTGGGAATCAATCTGTCTGTGGTCATCCCCGCTTCCGAGCTGCTCCAGGGACTCAATACCTTCCAGACGATTATTAATGTCCTGCCTTTTGTTATTTTGCTCATTTTACTGGTTTACTTATATTATTTCCGCAGTATGGTCATCCGCCCGATTCTGGATTTGCTGAGCGGCATCCACCGGATCCGCAACGGCGCCATGGAAACCAAGCTTCCCGATTCTAATCTGGTGGAGTTCCAGGCGCTGAATCAGGCCTTTAATAACATGGTTGTGGAAATTCAAGATCTGAGAATTGATATCTATGAGGAGCGGATTAATGCGCAAAAGGCCGAAATGAAGCATTTGCAACTGCAAATTAATCCGCACTTCTTTTTGAATACACTCAATATTATTTTTCAGCTTGCCGATCTGAAACGTTTCGAATTGGTCAAAAAGACCGTACGGCATCTCGTGCAGTATTTCCGCTTTATGCTTCAGGTCAAGAATAACCATATTACATTGGGGCAAGAGATTGAACATCTCCGCAATTACCTTGAAATTCAAAAGATGCGCTACCAGCAGTCGTTTGAGTTTCAGATCACCGTAGCCGATGAGCTTAGCCGCGCCTCCATACCGTCCTTGATCGTACAGCCCTTTGTAGAAAATGCCATGCTTCACGGCATAAGTCTGAAGGCTGAGATCTTTTATCTGGAGATTTCGGCGGGTCTCTCAGAAGAAGCGGCCGATACCATGATCGTTGAAATCTCGGATAACGGAAAAGGCAGCAGTGCAGAGAAGCTGCAGGAGCTGAATGCACCGGATTATACCCCGGCCACAGATGAAGGACATATCGGGATCTGGAATGTGAAACAGAGACTGGCTATGAACTATCAGGGGAGAGCCGAAATTCACTTCAGCGGCAATCAGCCGTCCGGATTCCGTGTGCGGCTTAGCCTGCCTATAGAATATACAGAAGGAGAACGATGAGCCATGCGATTATTGATTGTAGATGATGAACAATTCGCTGTGGAGGGGCTGCTCTACTGCTGTGACTGGAAGGCGTATGGAATTGAAGAGGTCTTGACGGCGAACAGGGCCGACAAGGCCAGGGAGCTGCTGAAGGATCAGAGAATAGAACTCCTGATTTGTGATATTGAGATGCCGGATGAAGACGGACTTTCACTGGTTGGCTGGGTGCGGGAGCACTCTCCCTGGACGGAATCGATATTTCTGACCTGTCATTCCGAATTCTCCTATGCCAAGAAAGCCGTGAACCTCGGGAGCTTTGATTACTTGCTGAAGCCTGTTGACACAGAGGAGCTGTTGTCAACTGTATCGGGGATGATGGCGGCCATCCGTGAGAAGGAAGAGTATGAGTCCTACAACCAGATGTATCATAAGTATCTGAATCTGTGGCAACAGGAAAAGCCGAAGCGTGTAGAACGCTTCTGGCAGGATTTGCTGTCCCGCAGCATCCTGTCGTTCGGGGATTTCTTTGACCGGGAGCTGGCGGGTGCAGGGGTAGGGTTAAATCCTGACGATCAGGTGCTCCCGATTCTGATCAGTATTGAGGAGTGGTCCAAACCGCTCAGCCCGCGTGATCAGGAAATCATGGAGTATGCTGTGAAGAAAGCGGCGGAGGAATGTTTTACAGAAGAGCATCCGGGGGAGGCCATCACCGATAAGAGCGGGGTTTTGTTCATTCTGTTGTATGCCGGAGGTGTGGAGGGAGGACCTGCGGCTAAGAAGGTTAGCCTTCAGCAGCTCACGGCCACAGGTAAACGTTTCATCCAAGCTTGCCAGGAGTTGTTCTACAGCATCGTAACCTGCTATGTCGGTTCGTTCAAACCCATCCAGGAGCTGCCGGGAATGTGTGAAAGTCTAAAGACCATGGAGCGTGATAATATCTCCCGGACCCAATCCGTGCTCTTATACTTACCACAGGATCAGATGCTGTCCGCCAATTCTAATTCGGAGGATATCCTGCTGGGTGATCTGATCTCTTATATGCTGAACGGCAAACGTGAGTCCGCTGTGCAGTTCATTCATAATCTGACAGCGAAGCTGGAAGCCAATCCTTCTTTTCAGGGAAGACATCTGGACGCCCTGCATCAGGATACCCTGCAGATTATATATCACTTCCTGCAGGTCAGAGGAATCAATGCGGGAAGCATAGCTCTGTTTCCAGACTGGACAACCGCCCGGATACGGGGACTGCTTCAATACAGGCATTGGGCGGAAGGAATTGTATCGGCGGTCATGGAAGCGGAATTTGAGCGGCAGGAGAAGGGCGGTGTGATTGAGCGGTCCATCCGCTACATCCAGCAGAATGTGGAGGAAGAGATTTCCAGGTCCAGTGTCGCTGATTATGCGGGCTTGAACCCGGCTTACCTCTCCAGGCTGTTCAAGAAAGAGACCGGCCAGAACCTGATTGATTTCCTGATTTCGGTGAAGATGGACCGCACACGCGAGCTTCTGGACACCACGGATATGCCGGTCAGCGCGATCGCGCAGCAGGTAGGCTACAGCAATTTTTCCCATTTCACCAAAATGTTCCGCAAGCAGTTCGACGTCAATCCCCAGGAATACCGCAATGTCACAAAACGAATAGATTAAGGTTATAAAAACGGCAGAGCAGCTGCAGGCAACTCCTTATAATGAAGCCATAACCCAATAAGAAGGTGTGGAACTATGGCTTCGGAAAAAGCACTAACGGCACAATCAGGCAGCTCGCGGCCTGGCTCAAAATGGAAAAGCATATGGAAGTACAGGGCCTTGGTCGTGCTGGCATTGCCCGGTGTGCTGCTGATGCTGATCAATAACTACCTGCCCATGTTCGGTATTTTCCTCGCCTTCAAGGACCTGAATTATACGTCAGGAATCTGGGGCAGCAAATGGATCGGACTAGACAACTTTAAGTTTCTGTTTGCTTCGAACGACGCTTGGCTGATCATCAGGAATACCTTGCTGTACAACCTTAGCTTCCTGATCATCAATACGATACTCGCAGTGATGCTGGCACTTCTCCTTAACGAGGTCAAAAATAAGTTTGCCTCCAAGTTCTTTCAGAGCACAGTGATCCTGCCCAATTTCATTTCCATGGTCATTGTCGGCTATATCGTGTATGGATTTCTGAATCCGGAGCTGGGATTCATCAATAAATTCATTCTGGAGCCCTTCGGAATAGATCCTAGAAACTGGTATGCGGAAGCAGAGCATTGGCCTTATATCCTGACCATTGTTAACACCTGGAAGGGTGTGGGTTACTCGGCCGTCGTCTATCTGGCAGCCATTGTCGGGATAGACTCTGAATATTATGAAGCGGCCGTCATTGACGGGGCCACACGCTGGAAGCAAATGACGAAAATTACGATTCCGCTGATCGCTCCGATCATCATCATCATGACACTGCTGGCGATCGGCCGGATCTTCAACGCGGACTTCGGTCTGTTCTATCAGGCAACCATGGCCTCCGGTATGATCAAGGAGACAACGGATGTTATCGATACCTATGTATACAGGGCGTTAATGGTTACCGGGGATACGGGACTCGCCTCCTCGGCAGGGCTGCTGCAATCTGTAGTTGGCTTTACACTTGTCATTACCGTCAACCTGGTTGTCCGTAAATTCAGCAAAGAAAATGCTTTGTTCTAGAAGGAGAACACCATGCAGAAAAAACGAACCAATCCCTTTATCCTTATTGTCCTGTCATTGTTCAGTCTTGCCTGCCTGATCCCGTTCTGGCTTATCTTTATGATCTCGGTTGCTGATGAGGATTGGGTAACTGCGAATGGATACAGCTTCTGGCCCGGCAAATTCAGCCTTGTCGCTTATCAGTATTTATTGGAAGATGCCGGAAAAATATTGCGGGCTTATGGTGTTTCTGCTTCGGTAACACTGATTGGAGTTGTAGTCAGTCTGTTTGTGACTTCGGCCATGGCCTATGCATTATCGCGGAAAGAGTTTCCTCTCAGAGGTGCTCTAAGCTTCTATATCCTGATCACGATGCTGTTCTCGGGCGGCTTGCTGCCCTGGTATCTGGTCTACACCCGGTTCCTGCATGTTCAGGATACGCTGATGGCGCTTATCATTCCGGGGCTGATCGGCGGCTTCAACGTGATCATCATGCGGACCTTCTTCACGAACAGTATCCCGCCTTCCCTGATTGATTCCTCTCAGATCGATGGTGCAGGTGAATTCCGGACATACTTCAGCATTATTCTGCCGCTGTCCTTGCCTGTAATGGCTACAATCGGGTTATTCACCACCGTATCCTACTGGAACGACTGGTTTACAAGCCTGGTCTTCATCCAGAATGAGAAGCTGTTCTCTCTGCAATATCTTTTGACCAAAACCCTAATGAACGCTTCGTTCCTGCAGACGATTGCCAATAAGGCTTACAGCTCAACCGCACAGGTCACAACGCCGCTTGAATCCATCCGGATGGCGATGGCGATGATTGCAATCGGACCGCTGGTGCTGGTATTCCCGTTCCTGCAGAAGTATTTCGTCAAAGGCCTTACCGTAGGCGCTGTGAAAGGCTGATCCCGGTATATGACCGGATTAGTATAAGCAAGTTCAGAATTAGAGGACAAAGGCAAGAATACAGAATCATTCAGGGAGGTCTATTATCTATGAAGTGGTTGAAAAAGAGTTCTGTTGTATTGACATCGCTTGTGCTGACTTCAGCCCTAGTAACCGGCTGCGGCGGGAATAATGCTGCGAATTCACCGGGGGGCACAGTCCAGCCGGGAAGCGAGGGCAGCTCCGAATTGAAGCCTTACGAAGTTGTAATGGTATTCCCCGATGCGCCGCAAAACGATAATCAGCGGGTACAGGATGCGATGAATGATTATCTGGCAAAGACCTATCCGGAAATGAACATGACGGTCAAGCTGAATCCCATCGACTGGGGCGCCTGGAGTGATAAAACGAATCTGATGATGGCTTCCGGAGACAAAATGGACCTGCTGTTTACAGCGGATTGGCTCGGGTTCCAGCAGCAGGTGACCAAAGGGGGCTTGCTGCCGCTGGATGATCTGCTCGCTAAATACGGCCCGGACATCGAAGCTGTGGAGAAGGACTATCACGGGCCGGCTAAACGCGGCGGCAAGCTATACGGTATTCATACCCACCAGGAGCTGGGCGGTGCACAAGGGGTCTACTTGAACAAAGAGCTTGTGGACAAGTACAAATTTGATCTGACTGCACTGAAGTCTGGTAAAGTCGAGGATCTGGAGCCCATGCTTCAAACCATCAAGGAGAACGAACCGGGGATTACGCCTCTGGTAGCACCGAGCTTTCCTCTCGAAGCGTACTATTCATCCACGAATCTGGATTCTATTGTGAGTATTGCAGCGATTAACACCGTGGGAACAGCGGCAGATGATTATACCGTCATCAATTCCTACACGACTCCGCGGTATATGGAGCTTGCCAAGCTTACCAACAAGTGGTACAAGGCAGGATACATTAACAAGGATGCGCTGACACCTGGTCTGGACGCCTGGAAGAAGATTCAAGCGGGTAAGGGCTTCGCCTTTGTCTCTGATATGGATATTATCGCGGATATGGAGATCGGCACAGCAGCCGTATCACCGAATGGTTCGATTAAAGCGGGCCGTGAGATGCTGCAAATTCCGCTTAATATTGACCGCTTGCAGACAGGGAAAATGACAGCAACCATGTATGCGATTTCAAAAAGCTCCCAAGATCCGGAACGTGCCATGATGCTGCTCAACCTGTTCTATAAGGACAAGGAATTGCTGACCCTCTTCAACTTCGGGATTGAAGGAACCCATTATGTGCTCAAAGACGGACAAGTTGCGCTGCCGGAAGGCAAAACTACAGATAATGTCGGCTACTATCACGATATTATGTGGCAGCTTGGCAATCAAATGCTCAACTATACCCGTGTAGGCGAAGATCCGAATAAATACCAGAACTACGAGAAGTTCAACGAACAGGTGTCTTCTAATCCTTCACGGATCTTTGGATTTGTCTTCGATGCGGAGCCGGTAAAAAATGAATTGATCTCGATTGACAACGCCAACAAAGCCTTTGTTGACGGTCTGAAGTCCGGTCAGCTCGATCCGGAAGAGTCTCTTCCTAAAATGCTGGAAAAACAAAAAGCGGCTGGAGCAGACAAAGTCATCGCGGAGGCGCAAAAGCAGCTGGATGCCTGGCTGGCGGAAAATGGAAAGAAATAAGCCGAAGTGACCAAGCTCGATCTACAAGGATTGGAGAATTCATATGGACCATAGAGTATTGACACATATAGATATATATCCGGATCAGGCCCAGTACAAAACCGGCCAATCCGGCAGTATTATTATTGAAGTAGAGACCGGGGAGAAAGCGGTTCTGCAGCTGGTGGTCAGCTTCTACAAGCTGGAGCAGCAGGTTGCGGAAGCAAGACTTAGCATCCGTACGGAACCAGGCTTGAGACAAAGAGTGCCCGTTCCCTTGTTCACTGAAGCTACAGAGTGGGCGGGTTACGGGGTCAAGGCTACAGTTCTGTGCAATGAAGCTGTAGTGTCAACCGCCTATACCTCCTACGATATTGCCGATCATTGGGGCCGGGCGCCACGGTATGGATTTCTAAGCGATTTCCGGAGTGAAGAATCCGGAGACACCCGTGACGTTGACAGCATGAACAAATTCCACTTGAATGTCATACAGTTCTATGACTGGATGTACAGGCATGATGATCTGGTTCCGAAAGAGGATGAATTTATTGATCCGATGGGACGGACGATGTCCTATAAGGTGGTTCGTGAAAAGATCGCAGCCGTACACGATAAAGGGATGGCTGCCATGGCCTATGGAGCGGTATATGCAAGTCTTAAGGACTTCTTGCAGGCACGCCCGGAATGGGGACTGTATAATCGCCAGGGAGATCCGTTTCAATTAATAGATCTATTCTATATTATGGATATTACGCCGGATTCTCCTTGGACCGATCATATTGTTGAACAGTTCCGTCAGGCCGTACATGCCGGATTCGACGGAATTCATATGGATCAATATGGCTTTCCGAAGAAAGCCGTGCGCCGGATCGCAGGAAAAGAAGAACAGGTCGATTTGGCGGAATGTTATCCGGCTCTGATTAACCGGACGCAGGCGGCCGTGAAGGAAATCAAGGCAGAGGCCGGGGTTATTTTCAATAATGTGGGTAATTATCCTATACACAAGACGGCCCCGGCGGATCAGGAGGCGCTATATATTGAAGTCTGGCCGCCGGTGGTCCGGCTGCGTGAGCTTAAAGGACTGATCGATCATGCGCGTTCACTCGACCCGCACAAGCCGGTGATTCTCTCCGCCTATCTGCCCTCCTTCTACCCGGAAGCCGGACATGACAAGGAATGGGCTGAGAATGGGGCGCTGCTGACGATGGCCTCCATATTCGCCAGCGGGGGATATCACCTCTTGCTGGGTGAGGATCATGGAATGCTGACTATGCCCTACTATCCCGATTATGCAGTGATGCGGCCTGAATTTGCCGTCGAGGTCAGACGCTACTATGATTTCATCGTGCGTTTTGGGGTGCTGATCCAGGATGCAGAGCTGGAAGATGTGTCTTATACCTATACCGCCGGGGTGAACACCGAGATTACCTTCGAAGGCAAGGTGCCATTTGCCCCGAACGGAGATATTGACTCGGTCTGGACGATCATTAAGCGCAAGCCGGGCTATCAGATTCTGCAGCTGATTAATCTTGCCGGGCTTGAAGATGATTATTGGGAGCATGGCAAGCAACAGCGGCCTGAAGCTCAAAATGATGTGGTGTGCACACTGCTGATCGAACAGCCGATTGAATGCATTTACACGGCCAACCCGGATGATGAGGCCCAGGAAGTGATTGTCCTGGATTATGAGGTGGTTCCTCACGGGCAAGGACTTGCGGCCAGATTCACTTTGCCGTCCCTGCGCATCTGGTCCATGGTTGTAGTTAAATTTAGCTTACAGGAGTGATTGGCTTGAACAATACGAAATGGTGGCAGACAGCTGTAATATATCAGATCTATCCCCGAAGCTTTCAGGACAGCGACGGGGATGGAATCGGCGATCTCAGGGGGATAATCAGCAGGCTGGACTATCTGGAGCAGCTTGGCATTACCGCCATCTGGCTTAGTCCCGTATACAAATCACCCAATGACGATAACGGCTATGATATCAGCGATTACCAGGATATTATGACCGAATTCGGAACGATGGATGACATGGATGAGTTAATCGAGCAGGCCAGGCAGCGCAATATCCGGATTATTATGGATCTGGTCGTCAACCATACCTCGGACGAGCACCCATGGTTCATTGAGGCCCGCAAAGGAAGGGATAATCCGTACCGTGACTATTATATCTGGCGTGATCCGGTCAACGGCCGGGTTCCCAACTCCCTGCGTTCAACCTTCAGCGGATCGGCCTGGGAGCTTGACGAAGCGAGCGGCCAGTACTTTCTGCATTTGTTCAGCCGCAGGCAGCCGGATCTGAACTGGGAGAACCCCAAGGTCCGTCAAGAGGTATGGGACATGATGAATTTCTGGCTGGATAAGGGCGTCGGCGGATTCCGCATGGATGTCATTGATCTGGTCGGCAAAATTCCCGATCAGGAGATCACAGGGAATGGTCCGAAGCTGCATGAATATCTGCAGGAGATGAACCGGGAGACCTTCGGAGCGCATGATGTTCTGACGGTGGGAGAGACCTGGGGGGCGACTCCGGATGTAGCCAAGCTCTATTCCAACCCGGACCGTAAGGAGCTGTCGATGGTGTTCCAGTTCGAGCACATCGGTCTGGATCAGCAGGGCGGGGGAGAGAAGTGGGATCTGAAGCCTCTGGATGTCAGCGAATTGAAGCAGGTGCTGGCGAAATGGCAGACCGAGCTGGGGAACGAGGGCTGGAACAGCCTGTTCTGGAACAATCATGATTTGCCGAGAATTGTATCGCGCTGGGGCAACGATAAGCAGTACCGTGTGCAGAGCGCCAAAATGTTCGCCATACTCCTTCACCTGATGAAGGGTACGCCTTACATTTATCAGGGCGAGGAGCTCGGAATGACCAATTATCCGATTCAGGATATCAGCGAAGCGCAGGATATTGAGGCCATCAATATGTATCATGAACGGATCGGGCAAGGATACGCCAAGGAAGCTATCATTCATTCCATTAATGCGAAGGGAAGAGATAACGCCCGGACTCCGATGCAGTGGGATGCTACCCGTAACGGAGGATTTACAACCGGAGAGCCATGGCTGCCTGTACATCCGAATTATAAGGAAATTAATATGGAGGCGAATCTGAAGGACCCGGATTCGGTGTTCCATTGCTACCGTAAGCTGATTGAACTGCGGAAGAACAACCCAATTGTGGTATGGGGCGATTTCGAACTGGTGACCGGCGTTCCGGATCAAGTGTTCATGTACTTCCGCCGCTATGAAGGACAGACCTGGCTGGTAACGGCCAACTTCAGCGGGGAGCCCATCACACTGGAATTGCCGGAGCTAGGTCACGCCGGATTCATTATCGGCAACTACTCCAGAGATGATGTGGACTTCAAGCAGCTGCAATTACGGCCTTATGAAGCTTTTGCTGTCGTACTTGCCTAGACACCAAAACAAGGCTGCCTCCCTGATAAAAAGGGAGGCAGCCTTATTGCTTACTATACACCGTCAGCTTATTTGCGGTTGCGGAGGCGCTCCAGCTCGGCTTCAACCGCGCTGTTCAGCGGGGATTCAGGAGCTGCTGCGGCTGCAGCCAGACCGGATTGCTCGGCCAGTGCTTCCTGCATGGCGATTTTGTCTTCCATCCGTTCGAACCCGCGTGCTGCGGCACCCGCGTTCAGCACCTGTCCGCCGTATCCGGCCGGGGAGCATGATGCGCTGGCCTGTGCAGACTGCTTGATCTCCGCAGCTTTGCGGGCACGTTCAGCCAGCTCGGCTCTTTTGGCTTTGAGGCGCGTATGTTCTTCCTTAACACCGGCAAGCTGTACCTCCAGCGAGGAAAGTGCTGCCTGTGTCTCTTGAAGTCCGGCGGTGCATTCCTGTCCGCTCTCTGTGTAGCGGAGCTTAGCCATTACCGCAGTGCGGGCAGCGGGTTCATTACCCTCGCTCATGAACTGGACTGCTTCCGCTTCACTGCGCTCTGCGAGCACCTTGTATTCGTAGATCCGGCGCTCCAGCACACTGGCTGCTGCCTTAAGTTCACGCTGTTTGCCTTCGGCGCCTGCGATTTTATCCTCCAGATCCCGCAGGTATTGGCCGGTCAGCAGGATCGGATCTTCCAGCTTGTTCAGTCCTTCGTGAATAGCAGCCTTCGTTAACGTGGTGATTCTTTGGAATATGCTCATAATAATGATCTCCTTTTTATGTGGGTTGGTTAAGGTATGACGCAAGTATTTAATAGAAGGAATTAGTAGTTGAAGCCATCATCGAAGCCGCCGTAGGATTCCTGGGGAACAATTAGGCTGCCGATAATATACAGAAAGACTACAGTGCCGAAGCTGAATATCGTAGCGATAGCAACAATCAATCTTACAAGGGTTGCATCAACTTTGAAATAGCGGGCCAGTCCTCCGCATAAACCGGTGAGTTTCTTGTCTGTTACGGAGCGGGTTAATTTTTTTGTCATAGTGATATCTTCCTCTCATATTAGATGACCGCCTGTGTGGCGTGTTCATTTCCGTTGTCTATGTATGTATTGTACGTAATTATTCATTCTGGCAAAACGGCCTGCAGACTGTTCTTTGTTCCCGACCTTAGTCGGGGATGGGGACCGCAATAGGACGGGGAGAGGCCGGGCAAAAACGTTAGATGCGCGCAGCCGTGCGGATTTTACACAATGGGGTGCTGAGGTTCATCCGGGGTTAACACTGGAGGATTAGACTGAACTCTAGCGTAGCCTAACTAACATACGGGAGGACTAGCCATGGGAATTCACAAGTATTTTCGCTCACTGAATGAGCTGGAGCGCATTATCCGCTGTCCGGGCAAATTCAAATTCGAGGAGCATAGCGTTGCGGCCCATTCCTGGAAGGTCGTGCAATACGCGAAGACGCTGGCGGATATTGAAGAGAAGCACGGCGCGGTGATCGACTGGAAGAAGCTGTACGAGATCACGAGCAGCCATGATTACGGAGAGATTTTTATCGGGGATATCAAAACGCCGGTGAAGCACTCCTCGCTCCAGCTCAGATCATTGATCCAGCAGGTAGAGGAGGGCATGATCGACAACTTCATCAAGGAGCATATCCCGGACGAATTCAAAAGCATCTTCTACCAGCAGCTGCGCGAAGGCAAGGACGAGTCGCTAGAAGGCTTGATTCTGGAGGTTGCGGATAAGATGGATCAGGTGTATGAGGCCTTCGCCGAGCTGCAAAGAGGCAACACGGAGAAGGAGTTCGTGGTGATGTACCGCAATGCCCTGATCAAGATCAAACATATTGACCTTAAGTGTGTCGAGTATTTCCTGGCAGAGATTCTGCCGGACATGGTGAACGAGGAGACACTGTCTCCGATTGATATCAGACAGATTACGGAAGAGGCGCTGGCTCTGTAGAGGAGCTGTGGCTCTTTTTTCATACATATATAGTTATACGTCAGGCCTGTAGGTGCTTGCTTGCGGAGGCCCGGGCATACAGCACGGCTGATCCGTTAAAAGCAATATGGAGCGGAATCGTCAGCATGATAGACCCGGTAACTTGTACGATTAGCCCAAAGAATATTCCCGCGCTAAAAGCAAAGAGCATAAACCTGACGCTCTCGCGGTTCAGCCTGTAATACTGCAAATGGGACACCGCAAACAGTAGTGAGGTAAGGAGGATCGCCCCGCTGACATCAATGATCGAAGTGGAATGCAGCTGACCGAGTACCGGATGGCGCGCAAGGATGGGCAGTATAAGTCCTCTGAAGGCAATCTCTTCAAAGATCGGGAAGCACAACACGAAATTGACTGTATTATATGTGCCCACTGGATTATAGCCGGAGGATCTGGAGATGATCAGGTTCACAAGCAGAATAATAAGGAACAGCGGAAGCACTCTCATCACATGCTGTGTAGCGCTGAACGTATAACTGTTGCTCCAGAGAACACTTCCTCCAATCATGGCAGCTCCCCAATAATAAATCGTATACCGTTCTTGCGGTTTAGAGATAACCCCGAGTATCCTCTCGAAGATCCGGTATGAAAAAGAAAGCAGTACAGCAATAACGCATGATCCCAGCAACAGCATAAGTGGTGCCCCCTCAGAGATAGTCGGAGTGTAAGTATGGATGGTAAGTCTGTATCAGAACGTAAGTGTATCTATTCTTGCAGCATTGCAGTTAGAAAGCAATTACAAATCTTATAACAATGTAGGAGATGAATGTTACGGCAGGAAGATCGGTGGAAATGATACGATAAAGGAAAAATAAGGATGGTGTATCACTTTTGCAGTATTTCAATCTTATTCCGTTCTCTACTACGCTGTTATGGTTCAGTGTTCTGCTCCTGATCGTATGGGCTGTAGACTTCCTGCAGGGCGACTCCGCTGTTCAGCTTCCGGCGGGCAGCCGCAGGGAACGGACCAAATCCATACTTGCGGATATTCTAATTTTTGCCGGGATTAACAGCTTGCTATTGTATGTACTTCATCCTCTGAGCAATCCGCTGCTGATTTCGCTGGTTGCTGCGGGATTGCTCGTTACGTATTTTATGACCTCCGGTATGCGCAAGCGCCTCTCCCCATACCAGCCTTGGATCTTGCTGATCCATGTTGTGCTTGGCATAAGCTTCTACCTGCTGTTTGGTATGCTGCTGATGAGCAGGCTGATTGTCACGTATAATCTTAACATGACGAATCAGTTCGATATACTCTATTTCGTCTATGGACAGGACCGGGCGGTGGTGTATGTGGTGCTGCTGATTATGACTGCGCTCTATTTCGTGATCGGCAAGCTGCTGATGCGGCCGCTGTATTGCTGGTACAGAGCGAATGTTTACCAGGCCTCCAGGATGAACATCAAGCTGGTTGGGGGAGAGCTTCTGAGCGGAGTGTATATTCTGCGGGACACGGATAGAGGATTCCTGTCTGCAAGCGACAGCCTGAATCCGGGGCCGGATGCCAGGCTCTACAGAATCAGCCGGGAGAAGATAGAGTATATGGAGAGAGCCGGCAGTGTAAGCTGATCTAAATAGGTAAGACAATTAATAGCCCTCAGACCGTATGGACGGTCCGGGGGCTATTTGCTGTGATCCTATTTGCTTGCAGCTAATGACGGCTGCTTGGGTGCAGGCTTAACGCAGGAAGCGTATAAGTATATAATACTAGAAATACAAAACCGTGTACTTACGGACAGGAGGAGCAGGATGGAACAGGAGATTCATAAATTTAGCTGGGTGGGCAGTGATGAGATGTATTTGGATCAACCCACTATATGTGCATATAAGAGTATGGTTATCGGCCGTTACGGCGGAAACACTGCGGCTGGTGCCGACAAAAATGAAGATGGCGCTTACGTATTAAGCGGGCCGGGCGGCGGATGGGAGTGGGTAATGCTCCTGGATGCGCATCATACGGCAGAAAGCGCGGAGCTGTTGATCCACACAATCGACAATGAAGCTGATGAGATCATCAGGCTGCTGTCGCTCCCGGTTCAGCGGGCGTTCCGGGCGCTGGAGGAATTTCTGTTGTCTATTTTCACATCTGAGACGTTCATCAGCGAGTGCAAGCAGGTTACAGGGGAAACGGCTTGCCTGATCTGCGTGCGGATGGAGAATTATCTCTGGTGGTTCTCGGTAGGGGATAACTCGCTCTATGTACTCCACCCTGAGCTGGCTGCCCGCGGGCAATATCTGCTGAACCAGCGCAATTACTACGAATGGATTGGCTTCGTCAACACCTTCGCCCAGCCCGTCGCCTGTTACTCTTCAGGCATCCGTGAGCTGCGGCAGGGCCGTAACGTGATCGTGTTAACGACGGACGGTCTTTTGGAGGTTGGGGCAAGGGTAATGGAGGACCCGCGCAGGCTTTATCTTGCTTTTACAGGTGAAGAGGATCTGGAGGGATGTGTGCACAAGGTATTAGAGGATGTACATGAGCAGTTAGGCCGGGACAGTGCTACGGTTGTTGCCTGGAGTTATGATAATAGTAGAGAAGCGGCGATGCCGAGTGATTAGCTATAAATGATGAAGATGAATTTTATATTGAGAAGGTGCTTAATATGAAGATTACAATGAGAACAATTAGAGATTTTTGCGGAACTGACTTTTATAACCGGGGGAAGTCTTATTATGAACAGGGGCGTGTCCGCAGCCTTACCTTCTATCCGGATGATAGCAGCTATGGTGCACAGGTGAAGGGAAGAAAGGTATATGAGGTAAATATTGATATTTATGACCGTACCGATACCTTCAAAGCAGACTGCTCTTGTCCTGCCTATGAGAACTATGGCTGCTGTAAACATGTGGCGGCAACACTTATTGCTATACACATGCAGCAGATTAAGGAGCCTACCGATGCACAAGCTGCTCCATCCAGACGCGTAAATAAGTCTAAATACAACCAGATGGAGCAGCTTATTTCTTCTTTTCAGAAATCAGTTCTTACCCGTGAGAGTGAGCCTGTGCTATTCGGTCATGCAGAGTCGCTGCAGTTCGAGTTCACGCTTAACGTTCATGGTGGTTACAATAGCAATCCGCATTTCTCCGTTGAAATGCGTGTGGGAATCAAACGTCTGTATGTAGTGTCCAAAATAAACGAATTTCTAGAGTATTTCGAGCAGCGTAAGCCATTATACTTTAAGAGTATATTTACCTTTGATTCTGAAAACCAGCACATTAATCCTGAGGATATGAAATTCCTTGAACTGTTGCTTCTAATGAAAAACACTGAGAAGATTTATAGAAATGATCTCCCCAGCTATCATAATAACTCCTTAAAGGACGGGAAAACAATTGTCGTCACCCCGCTGGCCTGGGACAAGCTTAAACTGCTTTTTCCGGAGGTGAATGTCATTATGGGGCGATCGGGGAACCCGGGAATTCGGGCTGAGCTTGCAGGAGAGGCGCCTCCGCTTGAATTTACGATTGGACCAGGGCAGAAGAAGGACTACGTTCTGTCAGCTTCAGCGCTGGATAAGCTGATGTTGTTTCCAGACTACTCCACTATGATCATGAACGGGAAGATATATTCCATAAACAGTGATGTTATAAGCATGATTTCACTATTAAGGCAGCAGTTCACGGCATCGCAGAACATTGAGATCGCTCCCGGACAAATCGAATCGGTCGTACAGCAGGTGCTGCCAGCCTTAAGAAAGCTGGGGAAAGTAAGTGTGGAACAGGCAGTAAGCGAGCGAATTGTGGAGCCTGAACTGCAGGCTAAGCTGTATCTGGATTATGCGGATGGCACCTTAACTTTCCGGCTGGAATTTCATTATGAGGAGATTGTGATTCATCCGCTGGAAGAGAATAGCGTGGATGAAGCGCGCAAGCAGAAGATCCTGATCCGAAATATGCAGCGGGAAAATAAGATCGTTGATATTCTGGACAACTCTCCGCTCAGACGGGAACGGCAGCACTGGGTTTCCGTAAGTGAGCCGGTCATCTACGAGGCGTTATATGAGCTTGTGCCGGTTTTGGAAGAGGTTGCCGAGCTGTTTGTCACACCTGCTGTTCAGAGACTTGTGCTGGAGCGTAAAGCTTATCCCAAAGTGAAAGCGGAGCTGAGCGAAGGTCTGGATTGGCTGGATATCTCTTTTGAGCTGGAAGGCTTGAATGAGGAGGAGACTGTTCGGGTCATGCAGGCGATTGTGGAGAAAAGGAAGTATGTTCGCCTGCGCAGCGGGGCGTTTCTGCCCATTGAAGTGGACAGTTTCAGCGAATTCGGCACCGTTGCCGAACGGCTGAATCTCAGGCAAAGGGATCTTAAACACTCGGTAATTCGCCTGCCCTCCGTACAAGCTCTTCAGCTTCCAGAGCGGGGACATGGCTTCAAGCATACGAAGTGGGGCAAGTCCCTCCGGGAATTCCTGGACCAGCTGCGGGAACCGGACAGTCTGGAATTCGAGCTGCCCGCTGAGCTGAAGCCGGTTCTCCGCGATTATCAGGCCAGAGGCTTCCAGTGGATGAAGACGTTGTCGAAGTTCAGGTTCGGCGGAATTCTGGCAGATGATATGGGCCTCGGCAAGACAATTCAGAGCATTGCTTATATCTGCTCCGAGCTGGCTGAGATGCCGCTTAAGGTACAAGGGAAAGCTCCGGTGCTGATTCTGTGTCCGGCTTCTTTAACCTATAACTGGAGCCATGAGTTTGCCCGGTTTGCACCAGCAGTTAACGTATTAGTGGCGGCAGGGCAGAAGGAGGAGCGCAGTGGACTGCTGGAGGGAAAGGCCGTAGAAGAAGCGGATGTGATTATTACCTCGTACCCTCTTCTCCGCAGGGATATTGATCTGTATTCCGGTATAACCTTTCATGCGTTAATTCTGGATGAAGCCCAGGCGATCAAAAACTCGGCCTCCCAAACGGCCCAGGCAGTTAAATCAATTATGTCCGCGCGTAAATTCGCTCTGACGGGAACACCGATTGAGAATTCGGTGGATGAGCTGGAGGCGATTTTCAGCACAGTCTTCCCGGCGCTGTTCACCGGACGATTGACCTTCAAGGAGCTGCCTGCCGGACGTATCGCCAGCATCGTATCCCCTTTTATTCTGCGGCGGCTCAAAAAAGAGGTTCTGGAGGAGCTGCCAGACCGCATTGATACTGAACAGCGCACGGAGCTGCTGGACGAGCAGAAACAGGTGTATCTCGCTTACTTAGCGAGGCTCCGTGACGATACCGAACAGGATCTGCTTGCGGACGGATTCCACAAGAGCCGGATGAAGATTCTGGCGGGTATCACCCGCTTACGGCAGATCTGCTGCCATCCTTCGCTGTTCATCGAGAATTATACGGGCGGCTCCGGCAAGCTTGAGCAATTGCTGGAGATTGTGCAGGAATACCGTGATTCCGGCCGCAGAATGCTGGTGTTCTCACAATTCTCCAGTATGTTAGAGCTGATCCGGCAACGCCTGGACGAAGCGGGAGTTCAGCCCTTGTATCTGGACGGCTCCACTCCGAGCAAGGAGCGGGTGGAGTTGTGCAAGCTTTTCAATGAAGGTGAAGGTGAAGTGTTCCTGATCTCGCTTAAGGCGGGTGGAACAGGTCTGAATCTGACTGGAGCGGACACGGTGATTCTATACGATCTGTGGTGGAATCCGGCAGTCGAGGAGCAAGCCATCGGCCGGGCACACCGGATGGGGCAACGGAATGTGGTCCAGGTGATCCGGCTGATTACCGAAGGCTCTATTGAGGAGAAGATACTGGAGCTCCAGCAGCGCAAAAAGGACCTTATCGAAGAAGTCATCGAAGCTGGCGAGAACAAGACCACCCGGCTGTCGGAGGAGGATATCCGCGAGCTGCTTCGGGTATAGGAGGCCCGTACCTATTTTCCCCGTACATGCACTTCTAGGCACCTACCCACATAGAATAAAAGGACCATGAACCCGTAGTTCTCCTTGCTGACCGGTTTCATTGTACATGTGCGGGAGGTGTCGCCAAGTTGCCTGGAATCATAAGCACGATTGCGCTGCTGATCAAAGAACTGACGCTGCTGGTATCTTACGTAAGGAACAACGCTTTTCCCCAGCCTCTATCGGAGCAGGATGAGAGCAAATACTTAGGCATGATGGCCGAGGGAGATGCCAAGGCACGGAACCTGCTGATTGAGCACAACCTGCGGCTGGTTGCCCATATAGTGAAGAAATTCGACAACACCGGCGAAGACATGGAGGACCTCATCTCCATCGGCACCATCGGACTGATCAAGGCCATCGAGAGTTACCGCCCGAACAAGGGCACGAAGCTGGCTACTTTTGCGGCTAGATGTATAGAGAATGAAATCTTGATGCACTTACGCTCGCTGAAAAAAACCCGCAAAGACGTATCCCTCCACGATCCGATCGGAACGGATAAGGAAGGCAACGAGATCACCCTGATCGATATCCTCGGTTCTGAGGCGGATGATGTAATTAAGGAAGTAGATCTGAAGATTGAGAAAAGCAAGATTTATCGGAATCT
Organism: Paenibacillus sp. FSL R7-0210; assembly: GCF_038009085.1. Taxonomy (NCBI): domain Bacteria; kingdom Bacillati; phylum Bacillota; class Bacilli; order Caryophanales; family Paenibacillaceae; genus Paenibacillus; species Paenibacillus sp. FSL R7-0210. Next base: position 4,770,538 of record NZ_JBBPAR010000001.1, on the reverse strand, counting down.
GGATATCCTGGATGACCGGGAGAAGGAAGTTGTGGTCGGGCGGTTTGGGCTTGATACAGGTGGGGAAGAGCGGACGCAGCGGGAGATAGCGAAGGAGCTGGGGATCTCGCGGAGTTATGTGTCGCGGATTGAGAAAAGAGCGCTGATGAAGCTGTATCATGAGTTTTATAAGGTAAAGCGGTGAGCAACATGTGAATAACTAAAATTAATATTCTTTGAAATAAATTGTATAGTGAGCGACTTGTCTACGGATGAGTTGCTTTTTTATTCTTGCTATAGGAAATGGAATTTAGAAAATACTATTTCATTAGTAGAGAAGAGCAATTGAATGACATACAAAGATATATATGGTCTCCATATTCAGTTACTACAATCATATGAGAAATATAACAAAGATATACGAGAAGGGCGGAAAACATTAAATGTGTAGTATTCTTAAACATCTATATAAGTTGAATCAAAGTTCTTAGCAAACCTTGACAAGGAAAAACGAACCATTTGTCGAATAAGAAACAAATCTAAAAAACGGACAAGTGGGGAACGTCATGGACAAGCATACCGAACTGGAAAAAGTAACTAACAGTCACTATGGAAGGGCAAGGCACAACATTCCCCACGGTCGGCACATATGATTACGATGATGGAGCATGGATATCTGTATCGACTCAGGACACAGTGCCAGGCTTTTAATTTGAAAAATGTGAAGATGGACAGTGACAAGGTAGCGATTGCATATTTCAAGCAAATGGCACCGCAGCCTGTGGAATACACATTGACCGTCGATCAAGTTGGTACGGGAACAGTAGCCCCTTATGCTGCTGTGACTTTGACAAAATTCCTGAGTTTGAAACGTTAAACCTGACTGCTAGTCCCTCGCTAGGATACAAATTCGAGAAATGGATGATCAACGGTATTGAGATGGGAAGCCCGACTATTAGCGTATTTATGGATCGGGACATGGACGCTATTGCATACTTCTCTCCTATCTCTGTTATGCCGAAGCAATTTGAACTGGTCGTAGAGGTCGTAGGTCAAGGCAAAATCGATGTTACAAACGATCAAACAACTGTCGTATATCAAGATGTGCAGGGAACAGTCGGACAATTTAATGAGGGCAGCAAGGTAGATGCAGTAATGAGTCCAGGTCAGGGGTATGCCTTCTCAAAATGGGTGCTAAATGATCTAGAAGTATCCGACCAGTCGCTTCAATTCATCATGGATGAGGATAAGCTCGTACAAGCTTATTTCGAACCTGTCATTGTTCATCCCGATCCGAAAGGCTCGATAACGGTCGAGTTTGTTGATCAAGATACGAACAGTAAAGTTAAAGCGGATGTCACACTAACTGACTTGCCATTAGGAAACCAATCGTATACAGCGGACTCGATAATCGGGATATACAAGTTAATCGGTGATGCGGTCAAACAAGTGGTGCTGTCAGCCACAGAGCCGTTCAAAAGGTTGCCCTTTTTTTATAAACAGGAAGCCGTTATTCCGACACCGACACCATCGCCAAATCCAGAGCCAGAAGTACCAGAAGTTCCACGGAGTCCAGAGCCTACACCAACGCCCGAGCCAAGTCCTGAACCAAGTCCCAAGCCAACACCAAGCCAGAAATACTAGTCAAACCAGAAACACCACAGAGTTCAGAGCCAACGACGAAGCCTGAACCAACACCAGAGCCAGTACCGACTCCCGAAAATAAACCTACTCATTCTTTGACTCGTTCGGTGATAAGATTGATGCCGGAATTGGAGTAGACATTGACTCGAATACCGATTTTGGTCGAAGAGCATCTTTTGACGAGCCAGAGATACCCAATGACCATTTCAGTCCTGCAGATGCTGAGCCTGAACAGCCAGTAGCTGCCATCGCAGTCGATTCATCAACCAGCGAAGACCTCCCCGCGGCAGAGTCAGACCATAAGGAACCTGTTGGAGTAAGCATCTACACAGATGAAGAGCCAGAAGAAAAAAAAGATTTCGAAGCCAAGGAGACCGTAGCCGAGAGCAGCGCAAAGCTATTTGCCGAGACGAGAGTGGTAATGGAAGCAATTGAATATACAGCACCTCTTCCGGACAATATCGCAGAATCGCCATTAGAGCAACCCGATATGTTGGATGAAGTTGAAGCTTCTCCGTTGTTGCCTGTTATCGAGCAATTAGAAGCCGAATATATCGATCAGACCGCAGCGATCAAAGAGAAAGTTGTTGAGGTAGACAAAGTAACGACCGCTGACCGAGCTGGTAAAGCGGTGAACTGGACAATTCAGACCTTTGTTGTAGCACCAGTAAAGGGGTTATTCAAAGCCCTGCATAATGGGGTCATCAGTCTCTTTGGATTCTTCGGCAGTATCCTGAAATTCCTCGTGATCAGCGCGGTTGCAACGGTAGGACTCTACATCGTAATGGCACATTACTCGGATACTGGTCTTTCGGCGTATGAAATGGCGATGCAGCATTATGAAGCGGTAAAGGGAGTTGTAGTGAAACTCTATAAGGACATATCCTCTGAGGTCAGAGGTGAGGGAGTGGAAGTAACATCCATATCAAATAAATAGCTTGACATTGTACTCAAAGGGGTTACTCTTTTAGTATAAAATTGTAAGGAGTTGGATTTGAATGAGTAGAACCACGATAATCCCATTAATCCCAGGGCAGATTGATATTGTCACTTCGAAAGGGGAATACAACTTTCAAGAGGTATTGGACGATTTCCCCAATGCAGAGAGAATATTCGTAACAACATACAACATTTCAGCACGTCGTAAGGAACTGCTTCGTGCACTTGAAGATGCGACTTCCCATGCCGAGGTTCGTATCATTACGAATATCCCTGACCGATATGAGAGGTACTATGGAGACGCACCACGTGAACGTGCATCAGAAAGTATTGATCGCTATACACAACGCCTTGATCCATCGAACATTGATAACTTAGCTACATCCTTCAATTTCAGTAATCATTCCAAAGTGATTATGACGGATAATATCGCTTATATTGGTTCGGCCAACTATTCCGAAGAGAGCAAACAAAGCAGGGAAACGGGGTTCTTTGTCCGAGGACAGGATTTGGTAAGTATTATCAGAGAGAGTATTGTCCCTATCTTAATCAATGAAGGTATTCCTTACTTCGGAAGCATGTTGGATGATAAGAAAATCCTCCTTTCTTCCTGTTGTCAAGGTTAGAGGGGGCAGCTGCTGTTATTCGTGACGGACTTTTTACGTTTGTAGGTTATCCATATGAGGATCAGGAAATCTACAACATTCACGATCCTTATTTGAAGGTAAGCGATTTAGCGAGTTTACTAGATGTGCTTGATGAAATCGAAGGTGAACTCGATAATGAGTTCCGAGAGGTCGCAGGTTTGGAAAACGTAGCGAATCTTGTTGACATGGATTCTATTACTTCAATCCGTGATCTTTGTGATTATGGTAAACCAATCTATGAACTTGCTGAATTTGATACAGTTGAGTATGCGTCCGATTTACTATCTGAGCAGATGGTTCATAACGAAGACATGAATGATGTTTCACAAGATGCAGTAGATAAGGCTGCTGAACGTCGATATGACTTAGCTGAAGTAGCAGAAGATCCAGTAAACGAGCTATATAACTATTTGGAACAAGTGAAAAATTCATTCCATGCAGCTGTAAACGAAATAAATCGGCTTGAGGATCAGCAGGCAAAAATCGATAATACCAGCCATTATTATAAGCTTAAGACTTAGCTCAAGGGGGCTAATCGGAATGAAAGCATCACCAAAACTCTATCAAGCAATTCTTTGTTGTACTAGAAATGTAAACTACATTATTAGCATGGAGGTATGTTGAATGCCACTAGTTGCAACTTCTAAACTTGCACCACCACAAGATTGGAAAGAATTTGAGTCACTGACTCGTGATGCGTTAAGTGAAAAGTGGAGTTCTCCTGACTTAGAAATGAACGGGAGGCAAGGACAAGACCAAGCTGGCGTTGATATATTCGGAGAAAACCATAAAGGTGAGTTTGTTGGAGTTCAATGTAAGAATACAGAAAACTTGAACCTTCAAACAATAATTGATGAAGCACAAAAGGCAGAATCCTTTAAACCTGCTATTAATGCTTATTACGTTGCCACTACAGGTAAAAGGGATAGTGTATTACAAGAGTCAGTACGATTAGAGAATATAAAAAGAAAAGCGTCTGGAACGTTTAGTATTCAAATATTATTTTGGGATGACATTCAATCAGAGTTAGCTAAAAACACTATGCTCTTTCAAAAATACTACAGTCAATTTATGACACAGCTACCTCAAGAATCGATTGTAAAAGGAAATCGGATGGTAAGTGCGCTTGATCTTGGGTTCTATGGATTGAATGTTAGGGGTATAATGGGGATTTCATTTGGATTGTTTGGTTGTACCGATAAAGATATTAGGGAGTTTTACTCGATGCTTGAATTAATAGAGGAAGCTCTTTCAGTGATTGCAAATACGGAACAGCTACCGAAAAGAATTGAGGCTCTTAATAATTTCAAGAAAGAAATTAATGCCATAGTTGATGGGAAGATTAAAAAGTGGAAAGAAGCTAACGAGTTGGCTGAGGTCTTAGAAGATTCAATTAGAAATTTGACAAGATGGTTAGAGCCGAATGAGGTTAAAATTTTCGGAATAGGTGCTCAGATGGGGACTTGGGATTATTACACTTATTATCATTATGAATCTTATAGTAGGGAAGGTCTTGATAAACTTTCTAAGCGAATCAACGATTTACTACAGCTAGAAAAATTACCGGATGAAATCGAAAATTATATTCATGACTATCTTGATCCAGATAGTGAAATAGGCAAGGTGAGTAATGCACCAACAAGAACGTTTAATTGGGTAAGACAACATTACATGACTACTTGATCTGTATTATATTGTTATTTACTCTATGGGGGTTACTTTGAATATTATTTTAATGAAGCTTTTCGATGGCTACGTTCGCAACTATCATACATACTTTATTTATAGTGGGTGTAAATTGAGACACGATCCTTAATGGGATAAGATAAGAGAAATGTAGGTTCCTTACTGAAAGAGGTGTGCGGCAAAATGGATGATTTAGAATTCTATGAGCAGTGTATTCAGCGATATGCAGAAAGCCAAAGATTGGACTTAGCCGGAGCAGCGGCTTTTTTACAAGACAAGTTGCAGAACGAAACCGATAGTATAACACGGTTGATTTCGGTAAGAAAGCAGATGCTTACGCCGGAAGACCATAATTTGGTTCATCTAGTTGGTAATAATTTTCCTACTCTAATTGGTGATGATAATTCTGCACTTACCAGTATATTAGGAGAGATTTTTAAGGCTAGTCGCATTTATCATCAAGTTAAATCTTTTGAGGAGTATAATCCCTCACAGCCAATTTTTCAGGCGCACCCAGAGCTTTATGATAAGCTCAGAAAGAAGTCGAACGGAAATCCTGATCTAGAGTTAATTCGATTAGATGCAGTTGGATATAAACCGATTCCCGATTTACCAAAACACAGAACTTGTAAGTACAAAGACTCTTTTCTTCTTATTGATAGATACCTCAACTCAATGGTTCCTTCTTATTTAATACATAAATATGGCACCAAAAAATTATACATTCGAGTCGATCCACACATTGTATCTAAAAAGGCACCGCCACTATCATTAGAAGAAGAGTTTATTCAACCCCCTAACCCGTATTGGATCGAACGATTAATAATTCATCCTGATCAACATGAAGGTAGCGAGTTGTTTTTACCAGAATATACTGCTGAAGATATACAAGGAGATGAATGGAAACGAAAGCAGTGGTGGGAATACCAAATTGATGGCATTCGTAAATTACAAATTGTAGCCACGATGAAGAATGAAGGCAACCAGAAACATTTCAGCATGTCACTAGAGGAACTTTCCGAAGAATCAATTGGTGACGGGATGCTGATTGGAAGAATGATTCACTTGGATGCAATGGATTCGTATGACACACCATTCGATCAGGTGAGACTTAATCATTTGGATCTTGCGATTAACATTTATACAGGGGACAGTATCGAAGAGCGAATGAATTCTACCTTGACCAAAGGCAAGCGAATTACAGACGCGAATTATCGCACTCATCTGATTCGAGCTGACGACATTATGTTCTCCGACCTGCTCGTGATAACCCAAATCTTTTTTCAATCAAAGACAATGGTTAAGGAATGGATTGATAGTCAGTTTCAGTTCCGTTCCGAGTAATGCTTACAAGGTGCAGGGAAAATCTGCACCTCTTTTCTTGTTTGCGTGCCCAGAGGCACGCATTACCTAGTTGGTGAAAGTCCAACCAAAGGAGGGACCAAGCCACCTTTGTAGCTAGGATGCTTGCGCATGGCGAAATCTGTGTGTAAAAGCGCATCGACAAAAGTACCAGTCAGAGACTGGGCGAGCAACAATCCAGGCCGCAACATGAAGTGAATCTTGCCGCGTCGTCAAAAAGGCCCTGCGAAGGGGAAGAGAGGATGCCGAGTCTCGAAACAATAGACGAAGGCCAAGGAAACTGTTCAGAACTTGGAACAGCAGTGAAGAATCCTCCGGCGTATAGGGAACGGCATGGATTGAAAGATAATGCAGTGAACTGGGGAGACCCTCCCCACACGGGAGAAAAAAATTTTTTTTAAGGAACCCGTAGAGAGACGCTCTATAAGTCCAGAAGACGAAGTGAACCGTCTGTGGGAAGGGAGTCCGAGGGGCTTATAGTACCGAAGAACCTAAGGACAACATAACCTTAGGGAGGGAAGGAGCCCTGCTTTGTTTACGCTTTTGGAGGAGGTACGAGTGAGTGAATGCCAAACGGCTAACGACACCCAAGGAAAAAGTTCAAGAACTCCAAGAAAAGCTAGGTCATGCGGCCAAGGAGAACAACAAGCGTAAATTCCACGCCTTGTATGACAAAGTCTACCGGTGGGATGTGCTGTGCGAAGCCTGGAGACGGGTGAAAGCGAATAAGGGAGCTGCGGGAGTAGATGCCGTAACGCTCGCTGAAATCGAGAAACAGGGAGTGACGAGATTTCTCAAAAGATGTGAGCGAGAACTGAAAGCAGGCAGCTACCATCCGCAGCCGGTACGGCGGCACTATATCCCGAAGAAAGACGGGAAGCCAAGACCGCTAGGCATCCCCACCGTGCGTGACCGAGTAGTGCAGATGGCAACCAAGCTGGTGATTGAACCCATCTTTGAAGCCGATTTTAAAGAAGTCTCCTACGGATTTCGTCCGAAGCGAAGTGCGAAAGGAGCGCTGGAACGAATCCGGAAAGCCTGCAACCGCAAAGAAAATTGGGTAGTCGACGTCGATATCCAAGGCTACTTCGACAACATTAATCAGGAGAAGCTCATGAAATGGGTACAAATGCGTATCAATGACAGGCGAATCCTGAAATTAATACGGAAGTGGCTTCATGCGGGAGTGATGGAAGAAGGAAACCTACGGCGCTCCGATCTAGGTACACCCCAAGGTGGCGTCATCTCGCCACTGTTGGCGAATAGATATTTGAACTACTTTGACCGGTTATGGGAGAAACACGGAAGTAGGTTGGGAGAACTGACGAGGTATGCAGACGACTTTGTCGTGGTCTGTAAAACCAAAAAGGATGCAGAACATGCATATGAACTCATCCGCAACATTATGGAATGTCTAGAACTCACGCTACATCCGACCAAAACCCGCATTGTAGGTCTGTGGACAGGAGACGAAGGCTTCGACTTCTTAGGAATGCACCACCGAAAAACGAAAGCAGAAACTTCTCAAGGGAAGTTGTACTATACCACCCAGCAGTGGCTAACGAAGAAGGCAGAGGAACGCATCCGAGGCGTGGTCAAAGACCGATTAGCACCGCCTGGCATGCGCTGGAAATCGTTTGAGGAACACGTGGAATGGCTCAATCCAAAGATACAGGGATGGAGAAATTATTACTACACGAACTACAGCCAAAAGAGGTTAGCGAAGCTGGATTGGTATATTTTGCAGCGATTCACCCGGTGGTATGCAAAGAAGAGAAATCGGAGGAGATGGATGAGTTCATTCCCGGAGGTCAAGTATATGGCCAATAAGTGTGGACTAAAAACGCTATTGTAATCTGCATGCCCATGAATGACAAACATCGGAAAGCCGTATGAGGGAAAACCTCACGTACGGTTTGATGAGGAGGGGCTGGGTCATACCAGCCCTTTACTCTAGATGACTTGTGTACTGTGTTTAATCCTAATCCTAGACTCACATAGTTCAATCACAACTGTGAATCACATATCTCCAATTACTTATGCAAATGCTTCCAGTTCAGTATAATGAGCTTATGCCAATATTCTAAGGTGGTTATCCGAATGAAAGCATCGCAGGAATTTATCAAGCAATTGGAGCTATTATATGAGCAGTATGAGCAAGAAGTAACGGAGAAGCTGAAGGCGGGTCAACTTGAACCTAGCGCGGCTAAGACGTACCTACGTCATTCATCTACATTTGTCAGATGGTGTCGGAATGACTTTGAGACAGGGGTAAGAAAAGCAGGCAGGGGTTAAACTCAAAAGAACAGGGGCGGTGTTATAAGAGTCACCATCCCTGTTCTTTTAATTTATAAAGTTGATTACAGCTTTTCGTACATTTGCTGATTCTGCGGCGTTTTCCCTAATATCTTAAGGGAATTGCTTGCATGCTTCTCAGCGTAGTTTAGGAACATGGAGCCAAGCTTAGTACGATTACCCTTTGCGATCCGGTTCCACTCAAAGCCCCGAAACAGATCTTTGACAAGGAAGACCTCACCTTGAACCAGACTTGGAACAGTTGCTTTGGCAATGTTCATCAAGTCTTCCAAAGAAGTGTTCTTATCGATTAGCATTTTACATCCTCCGTTCTGTTCGAGATTTTCTCGTAGTAGCTAATAGCATATAGCTAGTAGCTATATGCTACACCTGTCATACATATCCGTCAATCCGTTTATCAGGGCATGCTCGATAATTTACTTGCATTAAACCTCCGTCCAAGTTAGAACGGTTACAACCTCAATGGAAGGGGTTATCCCCAAGCTCGTTGAGAACATCGATTCTAATTGGAGGTTAATATGGACCGAAAAGAAGTCGTTAAGGCGCTGAGCGACCATCTAGGAATAGAGCCTAAGTACATGGGAGTTCCGAGCTTCGCTTACCAGATTGAGACTGATACGGAGATTTACTGGATTGACAGAGCGGGTAAAATCACCACATCGAATGGCACGGAGGTTGCTCTTGACAGCTTACTGACCAGTCAGGTTATTGAGAAACAAGAGAAACCTTTAAAATCAGAAGAACCAGTCAGACTAGTCGGACATGTTGATTCAGGTACTCCAGACAAGCCCGCGGCAAACACGAATGTTTCACTGGAAGTAGTTGTCCCGCTGGAAGGTCACACAGGGATAACACTTAGAAATTTGATTAATTTGCTTTACGGCAAACAAGTACTTGTAAAGAGATCGCTTGGTATTGAAGCGAATTTTATCGAAGATAGTTTTGCTAAAGCCATCAATGATGCTAATGTCGATACAATGGAAAAATTCAAGACAGCGATATTTGAAATTGGCAAACAATATTACCCAGGCATCACCTTCAGTTTTGACAGCAGCACGATCAGTTTTGAATTTTTCCCAACTGAACGCACACCCGAGGAGATGCATGTCTATACGCAGCTTGTTGGATTGCTGAACCAGACCGCGATGAATAATGTCTGCAATCGCATCATATGAGTTGCAACTGATAAGAAAAAGGACGATCCGAGGCAGATTGGAAAAAGTTAGAAATGATAAGAAGATTATGCCCATGCGTGTAGCCCCATTTGGTTTTGATAAGTATGAGGAAGGTCAACTAGTAGTAAATGAAACTGAACGTCAGTATGTTCAAATGATTTATGAATGGTATGTACTTGAGAAACTTACTTTGCGTCAAATCGGAGACCGTCTTTACGGTAAAGTTAAACCTAAACGAGCCGAAAGTTCAAACTGGGGAGCATCCAGTATCAGTAAGATCTTGACTTCAGAAATTTATATTGGAAAGTACTATTACAATCGCTGAGAAACTAAGAAGGTTAAAGGCGAACTCACTGATGGAGGTAATCCCAAAAAATCATACACCTTTCGAGACCGTAAGGATTGGTTGACCGTCGATGTTCCCCCGCTTATAGATAGCGAGATGTGGAAACTGGCACAGATGCAACGAGTTCAAAATGATACAAATAAATACGTAGGCAATAAGAAGTATCAGTACTTATTAAAGTCTTTATTGAAATGTGGACATTGCGGAAGAACATATGATGCGACCACTACTAAAGGTGCTAAAGATAAGGAAACCGGTGAGATTGGTAAAAGTCGAAGATATCGTTGCCCTAATACGGTTCCCAAGAAATATGGACCCGAGATTGAAAAATGTATAGCACCTTCTTTTAATGCTGAGCAAATTGAGGACTACATTTGGGGGCAGGTAATCTGAATAATAACTGATCCTGTGAAGTTTGTTAATCAGATCAAGGGTTCCCCCTCCCCCAGAAACACTACACCCCCAACCCGTAACCCCGGGGAGGTACTTCTACTTCTCTTACACAAACTTCTTGACGCTACCCTTGCGGCTTTAAGATATCGGTTAAGTTATATAAAAAACTTATCGAGTATCTATCATGACTGTCCAATAATATCTCAGCAACTATCCGATCAGAGATATCGCTTGTTTTTTACTTGCAAAAAACAGTATGAAGAGCAGAGACAGCCGAATGTACGGTGGTGTGAGAGGAGGGAGGCTCACCGCCTCCTCCTACTCGATTTATAGCATATTCTTGGCGACAAAGCCTATGGCTCCGAAGCGATTCGGAATTGGATCACAGCTAAACAGGCATCCTACACCATCCCGCTTAAAGCGAATAGTCAAAACCCATGGAACGTCGATTGGTATCGGTATAAAGAACGCCACTTAGTGGAGTGCTTTTTCAATAAAATCAAGCACTTTCGCCGTGTGGCTACTCGCTACGATAGACAAGCCAAGTCATTCTTGGCATTTGTATACGTGGCTTCCATTTTTAAATTGACTCAATGAAGAGTTTTCAGACACGACCTAAATGTGAATAGTATAAAAAATTCTTTCTCACAGAAGTAAAAAAGGCTTAAGCTTCCGTTTATCTTAATTAGGAGAGAAAAACTGTGGACATTATTTGTATAAGATTTACATTACTTGAACAAATAACTTCAATAAGTGAATATATGGTTTACTTAAAGTTTTTACCTGAAGAAAAGTGTGAACGTTTAAGTCGATACATTCGTAAAGGGGACTTTCTCCGGTCGCTGGCCGCAGACCTTCTTATCCGTGTACTTCTCGGTAAGCAATTAGGTTTGAAAAATTCAGATATTCAAATTGAATCAAATGCTTATGGTAAGCCATATTTAGCGACATATCCGGTAGAATTCAATGTGTCTCATTCTGGAGAATGGGTTGTAGCTGTAGTTGGTCAAAGTCCTGTCGGTATAGACGTGGAGAAGATTCAACCAATAGAGATGGATATTGCTAAAAGGTTCTTCGCGGAGAAATAATATAAAGAATTAATTTTAAAGGATGAAAAGGAGAAAATTCAGTATTTTTATGATTTATGGACATTAAAGGAAAGCTATATTAAAGCTTATGGTCAAGGCTTGACCATCCCATTAAATTTAGTATCATTTTCGGTTAACGGTAATGATATTTTATTTGAGAATAGGCACAGCCCTGAGCGTTATTATTTTCGTCAATATCAGGTACATCCTCAGTACAAGTTAGCTGTGTGCAGCTTAAGTGAGGATTTTCCGCCAAAATTCATAATATGGGGTCTTGATCAATTATTAGACGCTGTAAGGCAGTTGGAAGATAGTTCTGGAGAGCATGTTTGAGTAAGGGATGAACAAATATTGATCCAATTTGTCTTATACCTGATGCCCTCACGCCCTGATATGAACAAGGTGGGGGCATCAGGTATTTGTATTATCAATAAAATAACAGGGTTTGGGAAATATGATATTTAGTACATTAAACTTTAAAAAAACAAAGTAATATGAATAATAAGGAAATATTTTGATTAATATGGGGGGGATATTATTAGGGAGGCAAGAGTTTGGAAATTAAATTGTATATGAAGTATCCAATTATTGATTGCTATCCAAATCATGCAAACTTACTATCGATAATCTCACAAAATAAGAATTATTTAGACTGGGTTTTTAATATTTATCTGCAATTATTCGCCGACAAAAATGACTATATAAAAGATATTCTGAGATTAGACTTTTATACAAATGATCATTTCCATTTTTGCTCATGGATTAATCTGCAAAAAGTGTCAAGAAAAATGGTGGATAGGCTTTACAGGTCTTTCACTGATTTTCTTAAAGATATTCTAAAAAGTCTTATGTTTATCTGCTGGTTGATACTTTTTATATTTCGAAATACACCGACACTTTCCAACAAACACATCAGGAACATGATATTTTATCTTTGGAGTAGATACTGACAGAATGGTATTTTATACTGCAGATAACTATGCTAATGGAAGACATAGCTATACAGAAGTTTTGTTTAGCGAATTGAATGCAGCCTACGAAAGTTTTAATATTTTGGATCTTGAAGATTGGTTGGAAGGAATTAAACTTGTCAATTACGAGGTGGAAAACTACTTTGGGATTTAAAGAATGGGAACCGTAGAGAGATATTGTAATCCTAATGATCAATGGATGAGTCATGTAAGTGATATGGGGTTTATATGGGAAAATATCACATTATGGTTAACTTTTTAATGTGTGCCAAAGAGGTTTGGAATAAATGTCCTTTATATGTATTGTGGCAGCACAAAAAAGTTATGTTAATGAGATTAGAATATTTGGAACCAAAAAGAATAGTTACGAATTCCTATATTAGCGATTACTTGGAGATTGAACGTGATTCTCACTTGGTCAGCAAATTATATATTAAGTATATATTTACAAAGAATGAATCGTTAAAGATAAAATAATCAATAACCTACAAAAAATTCAGTCGCACGAAAGGGAAGTACTAGCTAAAGTATTGAATGAATTGATGTGTGAACGCGATATATCTGACATTGCTGCAATACAATAATCATACTGAAGAATTTAATATTGTAAACGCAAACATTGGACTAATAAAGTTGGAACAATTCCCTGCCAGTAAAGCCAATACTCTTAAATTAGTGAAGGTGATCTCCTGTGGGTTGGTACGCATTGTATGTTGAAAGCGGTAAGGAAGAAATAGTAACCGACTATTTAATGAAGCAGCATCCGAGTTACAAGTTTGTCCTGCCTAGACGTTATTTGACGGAAAGGAGAGGCGGAGAAACGGTTGCAACGTTAAAATTATTATTTCCAGGCTATATTTTTGCGAATATCGATTCAGGACTAAACTTCCAGAAGTATTACGACTTAAAAAAAACACCTCATTTATACCGTTTAATTAATTACGATACAGAATATTTAAAGCTAGAGTTAAAAAACGTGAAGAAAGTTAACAAAGAGTACTGTGAAACTTTAAAAAGTGAAGCATTTCAAAATAGTTATTTTAAAGAGGTGGATGAAAAGGATTTATTATTTATAACTAACTTGCTCGATGATGGCCATATTATTCAGCCCTCTAATTTTAGAATTAAAGACGGTATAATAGAAGTGGTTTCCGGGCCTCTGGTAGGAAAAGAATATTTGATAAAAAAGATTGATAAGCGCAAGCACAAGGTGAAAATACATGTCTCATTACTTTACGAAGAAAAGGATTTTTACATAGAAGGTAATTATATAGACAACTAATAAGTGTAGTAGAGTTTTTTGAAGTTTCCCGCAGAATTAACACATTTTAAAAATGTTCCATTTTTGTCGAATTTATCTATTGATATATATATAATTCAAGCTGATAATTTAATAGAAGTCTCTATAAGTTATACGTTGTTTCGGCACGATAACCGCTAATGGAGATCATATATTTATAGTTCCCGTAGTGCAGGTGGATACTTGGATGACATGGTGAAACTATGTCTTTATAAGGCAATCAATTAATAAATGCATCTCTGAAACGAAAAAGGTGAGACACCCAGTGTCTTGTCTTTTTTTTATATTATTATATGTACGGAGGTAGTTAGTTATGGAGGAAAGGGACGTACAATATTATCCTTTAACCCATCCTCAACGCAGGGTTTGGGTTATTGAGGAAATTTATTCAGGAACATCCGTCCATAATATTGGCGGCCCGGTAAACATTGGAGGGATGGTTAACTTCAAATTAATGGAGCAAGCTATAAAATCCGTCATCAGAAGCAACGAAGGAATCCGGGTACAGCTAAAAAAAGTAAACGGCGTTGTCATGCAGTTTATAGCGGAATATAGAAGTGAGGATATTGACATCCCTATTATTGATTTCCGCAGTCATAAAGTACCGGAACAAGCATTCGATGACTGGGTGAAGGAAGAAGCGCAACTGCCATTCTTCAAAGAAAACAGTAATCTTTTCCGTTTTGTGATGTACATATTAAATGATAGACAATGCGGTTATTTTGTTAAATTACATCATATTATAGCGGATGGCTGGTCCATCCATTTGTTAACAAATCAGATTGCAGATCACTATAAGCAATTTACAGGAATTCAGGAATATGCGGGTGCAGACGCACTGCCGTTCAGTGAGTATATTGCAATTGAAAACAATTATTTATCTTCAAAGCGGCGTTTAAAGGATAAAGCGTTCTGGTGTGACAAGTTTAACATCATACCAGAAGATTGTAGCTCAGTCCATTTAGAGGTAAAGAAAGGGTGTAGAGAATCATTTATTCTAGACCCGCATACAGCTGCTCAATGGAAACAATATGTTAGAGATAATGAAATTACAATTAACACATTCTTTATAAGTATGTTCGTTGCGTATTTTTATTTGTATTTAAACAAGTCTGAACTGGTAATCGGAACTCCGGTATTGAACCGTTCAGGGAAAAAGGAAAAAGGAATCTTCGGTATGTTCACAAGTACGATGCCGTTCAGGTTCAGGGTGGAGCCTAGTACATCTGTATTGGAGACATTTAAATCCATCCAAAGGGAACTCAAGGAATGCTACTTCCACCAGAAGTATCCCTATGACATGATGATTCACGACCTCAAAGAACGACACCCACATATAAACGGACTGATGAAAATAAGCATCAATTATTACAATACGGCGTTGCCTAATGCTATCAATGATCTGAAAGTTGAAAATAAGGAATTCTACAATGGATGTCAGCTGTACGACCTGCATGTCATCATCAGAGATTGGGACGCAGACGGCGCTCTTACAATTGATATTGACTACAAAACAGATTTGTATTGCAGGGATCAGATCAATCATATGTATGGGACAATTACAGATATCGCGGAACAAATGATAAAGCATCCTCTTAATAGCATACTTGGCCTTCATGTCCCGACTGAGAGTGATAATATCCGGGAAGAGTATAACCGTACAGAATCCGCATATCCCCGGAATAAGCTTGTCTATCAATTATTTGAAGAGTATGTGGATGAATGTCCGGATGCACGGGCTGTAAGCTTCGGCTCAGAGGTTATGACGTATGACCAACTGAACCGGAAGGCCAACCAGCTTGGAAGATTTCTGAGGTCAAGGAATGTGGGTGTGGAATCGGTAGTAGGCATCCTTACCCGACATTCCATTGAGACGGTTATCAGTATACTTGCAGTCTTGAAGACGGGAGGCGCATATCTTCCTTTGGACCCGTCTTATCCGCCGGATCGAATAAAGTATATGCTGCAGGATGCGAATGTACAGATACTTCTTGTTAATAATACATCGTTTCCCGACAATGATTTCTGGGGGGAAGTCGTCCATGTTCAAGACTCATCCCTGTACAATGGGGAAGACAGGAATTTGAACGTTGTGAATTCCCCAGAAGATCTTGCGTATGTGATCTATACTTCGGGATCAACCGGGAGACCCAAAGGTGTCATGATTGAGCATCGCAATTTGGTGAACTATATCTGGTGGGCAAAGCAAGTTTATGTTAAAGCACCCCGCGAGGTGTTTGCATTCTATTCTTCACTCGCCTTTGATCTAACAGTAACCTCCGTCTTTACGCCATTGTTGAGCGGCGGCGAGATCGCAGTGTATGAGGATAATGCGTATGAATATGTTTTTTATCGGATATTTAAAGACAAACATGCGACGGTTGTGAAGGCCACACCCTCACATTTGAACTTAATAAAGGACAAAATATATAAGGAGTCCTGTGTCCATACATTAATCGTCGGCGGTGAGGATTTGAAGCAGGCGTTGGCACAGGCCGTCTATGACAATTTTGACGGGAACATCCGCATTTACAACGAATATGGTCCGACAGAAACGACGGTAGGTTGTATGATCCACCGCTTTGAGCCGCAACTGGAAAGGGCTGCGTCGGTCTCTATCGGGAAACCCAGCCATAATAACCGAATCTATATACTCGATGAAAAACAAAGGCCAGTTCCTACAGGGGTATCCGGGGAGATTTATATCTCAGGGGATAGTGTCGGGAGAGGCTATATGAATCAACCAGAGACAACTAAAGATAAATTTATGGAAGATCCGTTTAATAAAGGGAACCGGATGTACCGCACAGGAGACTTGGGAAAATTATTAGCCTCAGCCAGTTGCTTGGAGTATCTCGGGCGGATGGACCAGCAAGTGAAGATTAGAGGCTTCAGGGTGGAATTACCGGAAATTGAGAACCTTTTGCTGAAGCACAGGAATATTGAGCATGTGACGATTGTTGACCATAATATCAACGGGGCTGTTGCTTTAGTCGCTTATTATGTTGCCAAGAAGGATATTAACGATAAGGACCTTCGACGTTTTGTATCCGGGCAGCTGCCGGATTATATGTGTCCGCTTTACTTTATCAGGATGGATACAATGCCCCTTACCCCCAACGGGAAAATTGACCGTTCGGCACTTCCGGTTCCTGAGCAGGGTGCTTCTGATTCAACGGAGCGCCTAGTGACAGAGAGGGGAGCAGCGGAACATGACATCAGCGGGTTATTTCTTTCTGTCGTCCAAAATATTCTCAATGTCTCCCAATTATCCCTAAAGGATAACTTTTACCATGTGGGGGGCGATTCCATAAAAGCTATTCAAATTGCTTCCGCATTATTAGACCAGTTCGGCTTAAAAATAAGTGTACGGGATATCTTGTCGTTTCCTGTTATTGAACAGATGATAGATTGTTTAGAATTGAATACTGGTAGCGTACAGGAAGTGCTTCAAGGAAATATTGAGGATACACCGATTGTGCGCTGGTTTAAGTCGCAGCAGTTAGCCAGCCCGGGGCACTATATGCAATCGGTGGTACTTAACATGAAGCGGAACACCGATAAGAATATGCTGCAACGGGCGGTTCAAGAGCTCATCCGTGTACATGATGGCTTAAGAATTAACCTGGACAAAGAATCGGGTAGCATGTTCTATAATAACCGGCATTTAAACGTTCCGTTAGTAGTTGGCTCTTATGACCTCAGCGGGCTGTCCGCAGGGGAGCAAGCTGAGCAAATGGACCACATCAGTTTCCAGTTAAACAGGGCTTTTGACCTGAATAATGACCTCTTATTGAGAGTATGCTTGGCGGATTTAGGCGCACAGAGACAAGTATGTATGATCGTGGCCCATCATCTTATCATAGACGGAGTATCCTGGCGGATCCTCTTGCGCGACCTGGACGGACTGATCGGGAAAGGGGGAGCTTTTTCTGCCAATTCCTTGGTGAGAACCCATTCGCTTAAAGAATGGTCCGATGCGATGATTTGCAGGCTGGACGATCTGGAGCAGGAAGAGCAAGAATATTGGAGCGTGGTTGCCGCTAAGTCGGCTTCTTTTCAAGGGGATGATCAGGAAGTAGCCCGGGAAGATGATATCATCGCAAATTGTATTGTGCATGAATGGGGATTCAGTGAGGAAACCACGCTTCATTTGACCACTGCAGCCAACGTGAGGCTTCATTCTTCTATGAATGAATTGCTATTGTTGTCCTTTATAAGGACCATGAACGATTTAACAGGGGAACTCGATATAGTCTTTGAATTAGAAGGGCATGGACGAGATGGCCTGGATACGGATATTGATTTGAGCAGGACGGTGGGATGGTTCACTTCCATTTATCCGGTGAGAATAACGTTAGGGTCAGGCAGCCTGCAGAACCAACTGGGCGAGTTGAGAGACCAACTCCAGGCAATTCCGAATAAGGGTAACGGATTTGGTCTTTTACAATATCATAAGGGTTTGTTTACAGGGACATGCCAGAAATATATCCGGTTCAATTATCTGGGAGATCTGGCGCTTGACATGGACAGTTTTGATCTCGACCTAACCAAGCGGAAATATGAGAATCACCCGGGCAATCAATGTACATCCCTGATGGACATCAATATTTATATAATCAACCGCCGGCTTTTTACAGAAATATGCTATAACCATAAGCGCTATACAATGAAGTCTATTCACCGGTTAGCGGCAATCTTCAAGGAGAATATTGAGAGGATCGCCCAATGGGGGGCAGATTCAGGGGCAGCAGGCAGACGTTCCAATTTAGATTTTCATTCCGTCGATTTAACGCAGGATGAGGTGAATTACATTCTAGATTCATTATAAGTGAGGAAGGAACGTCATAATGAAGAGGATTGTTTTTAGCAATGGGGTTATAGTTGCGGCTGTTTGCATTATCCTTTTGATGTCTGTATGTACAGGGTATGCATTTGCTTCCGGAGGCAATAGTGGCGATCCTTCCAGTCAACTCGAAGAGATTGAAGGGTATATCAATAAACAAATGCGCGAGGGGAGAATACCCGGTATTTCCGTTGTCGTAGTGAAGGATAACAAAACTATATTAAAAAAGGGTTACGGATATGCGGATAAGCAGAACAAAGTCAAGGTGTCTCCTGATACTCTCTTTGAATTGGGCTCGACAAGCAAAGCTTTTACAGCGATAGGAGTTCTTCAATTAGTAGAAAACGGATTAATCCGCTTAGAGGATCCTGTGACCAAATATCTGCCGTGGTTTGAGGCAAGCTATTCCGGTGAATATAAAGGGCACCAAATATCGGAGAAGGTCCCAATTACCCTTGAACAGCTGCTTCATCACACAAGTGGCATTCCTTTTAAAACGATTGGGGATATCCCTATTGACAGCACATCCATGGCGCTGGAGAACACTGTTAAAAATGTGAGTGGCGTTCATCTTGATTTTTATCCGGGTGAGCGTTTTTTGTATGCGACTATTAATTATGACATTCTTGGGCTCATCATAGAGAAATGTACCGGCCAGTCCTTCGAGGACTATCTGCAGAATGAAGTCATGCTGAAACTGGGAATGAATCAAACCTACCTAGGCCGAAATAAATCGGACAGTGGACGGATTGCAGAGGGCTATAAGCTGAAATTTTTAAGAGCTGCAGCCTATCAGGCGCCGGAATACCGCGGAAATACACCTGCAGGCTATATTATTTCTAACGCAAGTGACACTGAGCGTTGGCTGCAGATCCAGCTTGGAAAAGCCGAACTGCCATCTTCATTGGCAAAACTGATTAGTGCATCTCATGAGCCGGACAGATCGGTTATGCCTGGGCCGAACGGTTCTTCCTATGCCGCAGGGTGGAACGTTTTTCAGAAGGGCGGAGGGGAGCTTTCACATGCTGGCTCGAACCCCAATTATTCTTCATTCTTTTCAATTCGTCCCTCGGATGGCGTGGGAGTAGCTGTCTTGGCAAATCTGAACAGCTCATATACAGAGCTGATCGGGCAAGGAATTACAGAAATTCTACAGGGCTATGAACCTTCGAATGCTATAACCGGAGATACTTACAAGTCGGCTGACACAATATCCTTTGTAATCTTTTGTGTAGCGGTACCGGCATCTTTAGCTATTATGTTCTTTTTGATCATGTCTCTGATTCAAATTCACAGGCAAGGCTGGAGAGCAAAGGGGAATTTCATTCAATCCTTTTTAAAAGTATTATTTGCCCTTATTGTTCTTCTCTCCGTCGGTTTTTCCTTATACAAAATGCCGGCCCTCTTGTTTTGGGGATTGCCTTGGAGTTTTGTTAACGTATGGGCACCAAACAGCGTAATTTACGCTGTTGCTCTGCTATACGTTACGGTGGGTTTGTTTGTTGTCTATAGTCTGATTTCTTCAATCTTTGAAGCGAAAGAAAAAAGACAAGGATTGATATTCTCTCTGATCTCCTTAAGTTTACTAAGCGGGTTTGGCAACGCCCTAATCATCTTTGTCATCAACGAAGCGCTGAATCGTAATGGTGATACAGATACAGCTTTGGTTATGTATTTTGTTCTGGGGATCTTGATTTATGTATTCGGTCAGAGGATTGTAAGATCTAAATTTATTCATATAACAAATAACCTGGTGTACGAAAAAAGATCCGAGCTGATTACCAAAATTCTAGGTTCGGATTATGAGCAGTTCGAGAAGATCGATAACGGCAAGCTGTATGCCGGGCTTAATAACGATACAGAGAACATCAGCAATTTTGTGAATATTTTCGTTTCGTTGATTACAAATATTGTAACGTTGCTTTGTTGCTTTATCTATCTCGGTGTTATCAACTTTTATGGTCTTTTATCCTCAATCATTTTTATTGCTATTGCTGCGGGTTTGTATTTTGCCACCGGTAAATCAGCGAATAAATTATGGGAGGAAACCCGAGATTCGCAGAACCTTTTCTTCGGTTTCATTCGTGACATGGTCGACGGATTTAAAGAACTCAACTTGAATAGGAGAAAACGCTCCGAATTTCATGAGGATATGATGGAATGTTGCGATAATTACAAAAGAAAGCAAATTGCCGGGAATTTGAAATTCACGAACGTTTTTGTTATTGGGGAGCTATTGTTTACTTTTGTAATTGGTGTCGTAGTATTTTTGTTTCCGGTCATATTTGATAATGTGCAAAATAACTCTTTGCGCAGCTATGTATTGGTCTTTCTTTACATGACAGGTCCTGTTAACGGAGTTCTGAATGCGATCCCTAACCTGTTTCAGATCAGAATTAGCTGGAACAGATTAAATCAATTGATTGATCTGCTGGGGAACGGGACGGTGGATTCAATAGAACCCGCTCCGGCAACCCCTGACAGAGAGCGAAAGAGAATAGACCTCCAGTTAAAGGAAGTTGCATTCAGATATAATACCGAAAGTGGGCATGAGTTTCTGCTCGGTCCCCTCTCTTGTTCGTTTAAGTCTGGAGAGGTAACTTTCATAACAGGAGGAAACGGGAGCGGCAAATCCACTCTGGCCAAAATAATCACAGGGTTGTATTCCCAACATTCCGGCAGCATCTCGCTTAACGGGGAGGAGTCAGGGTCAGAGCAATTGAAGGGTTTATACACAACCGTCTTCAACGACTATTATCTGTTCAAAAAGCTGTATGGAATGAACGAAGATAACCGGTTGAAGGATGCCTTAGTAGATGATCTGCTTGCTGAATTGCAGGTTGCGGACAAAGTAAGAATTGAAAACGGAGAGTTTAGCACCGTAGATCTCTCTACCGGACAACGAAAAAGATTGGCGCTGTTTGTAAGTTATATAGAGGATAAACCGATTTTTCTTTTTGACGAATGGGCGTCTGATCAAGACCCCGAATTCCGCAGCTACTTCTACAGTCATTTGTTGTTTCAGTTGAAGGAAAAATCGAAATGTGTAATTGTCATTACTCATGATGATCAATACTTCCATCTGGCAGATCAAATTATAAAGATGGATTTGGGGAAAATTGTGCCCCAATCGCAATACATAGCATCAGCTCTTATCTTTGCCGCAAAGGATGAATTAGTTCAATGAATGAAAAAATGCGCATCTATTGTCTTCCTCATGCCGGGGGTTCAGCGATGATGTACCACAAGTGGAAAAAATATTTCAATCCGGAGATAGGGATCATGCCTATCGAATTGGCCGGAAGGGGCAAACGGTTTACAAATGCTTTGTATGATCGGTTTGATGAGGCGGTCGAAGATGTATTCCAACAAATAACGTCAACCTTGGACTCCGCCCCTTTCTTTCTATTTGGACATAGTATGGGTAGCTGGCTGGCACTCGAGGTAACCTATCAGCTGATTGAGCACGGTTATCCTGAACCCAAAGGATTATTTCTGTCAGGCAGAAGGCCTCCTCACGTAGCGGGCGATAAAACAGTGTATCACACTCTTTCCAACGATAAATTTATCGAAGCGGTGTTGAAACTGGGAGGCGCGAACCCGGAGGTATTTGAGAATGAGGATTTAGCCAAAATCTTTATCCCCATTTTACGGTCCGACTTTAAGATGCTTGAGAATTACACATATAACAAGAAGAATAAGCTTACCTGTGATCTGTATGCTTTGATGGGTGAAGAGGATGCACTGGTTTCTTATCCGATCATGGAGCAATGGAAGGAATATTCAGATGGACCTACGGAGATTCGGTTATTCAACGGCGGACATTTCTACCTAAATGATAGAGAAGAGGAACTGATCCGATACCTGAACAGCCGAATCCTTGTGTCACAATAAGAGGGTGGGGATGAAATTGGCGCCTAGCCGCGAAATCGAGGACATATTGGCATTAACGCCCTTACAGAAGGGGATACTCTTCAATTGCATCAGCAACCCTGATAGCCAATTGTATTACCAGCAGTTATCATTGCAGCTGATAGGCACTCTTGATGTGAATATGTTTACGGCAGCTTGGAATATGGTTGTACAGCGGAATGAAATGTTGCGGACGATATTCCGCTGGGAAAATATTAAAGAGCCGGTACAAATCATTTTGAAACATATGCAGGTCCCTGTGAAGGTCTATGAATATTCAGCTGTTGAGGCTGAGACAAGGAATTCCTTGGTCAATGATTTGAAGACGAAAGACCGGAGGGAATTGATTGATCTCCAAAAAGAACCATTGCGGCTGAAGCTGATAAGACTGGCAAAGGATACTTATGAAGTATTGCTTACCTATCACCATATCTTGTTTGATGGTTGGAGTAATGTGATTTTAATAGATGATCTATTTACTGCTTATGAAAGTTTAGCGGGCTATTCCGAGTATTCCAATAACAAGAGCAGCTTTAAGGATTATGTTAAAGCCAGTAAACAGAGCAATACAGCAGAACAGCGGGAATATTGGCGTGCTCATTTAATTGATTTACAAGAACAGGTACTCCTGTTTCCCGATAAGGACTCCAGGAGACAAGAACATAACCTTAATCTCAAGCATACACATGTCGTTTCTACGGAAATTAAAGAAAAGATGGAGAGCGTATGCAGAAATCTTGAACTGACTGCAGCTTCTTTTCTATATTCCGCTTGGGCTATTGTCATAAGTAAGTATAAAAATACCGATTCCGTGATATTCGGAACAACTATAAGCGACAGACCCGTCAGCATCCCGAGAGTAGAGCAAATGATTGGACTGTTCATCAATACGGTACCTATGCAAATCAATCTCATTGAAGAGCTAACGGTGCAAGAGCTATTGCTGAAAGTGAAAGGAGAATTAATCGAACGGAGGCAATATCATAACACACCGCTGATTGACATCAAACAATTCTGCAATGCCACTGTTCCCGGGGAACTGTTTGATACCAATATCATCATTGAGAACTACCCCATTGATTATATAAACAAAAAAACATACAATCTGCCGTTTCGGTTGGGAAATTACTCGATGTTTGAAGGCAGTGATTTCGATATTACCTTGCAAGTGGTCCTGACCGATGTCATAGAATTGCATTTCCTAGGGGGACCCAAAACACAAGTTACGGCAGAGGCCTTATCCGGCCTTGCAATGCAATTTGAAAATACACTGAGACAAATGGCCGCTGATCCAAATGAATGGGTGGAGTCCATTGACATACTAACAACAGCCGAACGGCATAAGCTAATTCATGATTTCAACCAAACGGATAACGGGGACGGGGAAAATACTTCATTTCTTAGTCTTCTTCAGGATTCAGTCAAACAATATCCGAATTCCATCGCAGTGGAGCAAGGGGAGAACCGATATACATACGAGTATATTGATAAAAAATCAAACCAGGCTGCCCGATTGCTGCGTCGCCATGGAATAGGGGCCAATCAGGTTGTCGGTTTATTGGTTGGCAGGAAGCCGGAACTGCTCATTGCCCTTTTGGGCATTCTCAAAGCCGGCGGATCGTACTTGCCGCTTGATCCTCAATATCCTAAGGAAAGAATTACAAGTATTCTTGAGGATAGCGGGACAAAGCTTATCATTACCGACAAGAGCGGATATGAAGATGTATGTTCAAAGTTTGATACAATTTCTATGGAAGAACTCGTTCAATCTTCCGAGGATGACTCCGTGCTTACCCATGGGCATCCTCTTCCTTCGGATATGATGTATTTGATATACACTTCCGGTTCAACCGGGACTCCCAAGGGGGTAATGATTCAACATAAGGCATTTTATAATTTCATAGAGGGCATGCTACAACGCATTCCAATGGATGAGACTAGTGTAGTTGCCGCAGTCACTACGATTTCATTCGATATTTTTGCCCTGGAGGGTTTGCTGCCGCTGGCAGTCGGAGCAAAAATCGTTCTTGCCAGTGAAGTTGAGCAGACGGATATGGAACGGTTGGGCCAAATGATTACGGAAAAGAAGATTGATTTTCTTCAGAGCACCCCGTCCCGCTTAAGGCTGTTGCTGAACAAAAATGCAGGTAAAGAATCACTAAACGCGATCAAGCATTTGTTGATCGGCGGGGAGCCCCTTCATGAACCGCTCCTGGAAGAGTTAAAAAATAGCATGAAGGGCGAAATATATAATATGTACGGTCCGACGGAAACAACTATATGGTCCACAGTCAAGCGGCTGACTGACAGCGCGGAACTCAGCATAGGAACCCCGATCCGTAATACACAGATCTATATTCTGAATCATAAGTTTCAACCGCAACCAATTGGAGTGGCCGGTGAATTGTATATCTCCGGTGAGGGACTGTCACAAGGCTACTTTAACCGCCCGGATTTAACAAAAGAAAGGTTTATAGAGCATCCCTTTAAAGAAAACTGCAGAATGTATAAAACCGGAGATGCCGCAAGGTGGCTTCCGAATGGGAGTGTCGAGATTCTTGGAAGGCTCGATAACCAGATTAAAATCAGAGGTTTCCGGGTTGAGCTTGAGGAAATTGAAAGGTTTATAGCAAGGTTCGGGGGCGTAAAAGAGGCGGTTGTGATTGCGAAGAAGAACAAGCATGGAGAGGACAATCTTCATGCATTTTTTACATCCGATCAACCGCTGGATACAACCGGCCTGCGTAATTATTTGGTTAGCTTCCTGCCCGTTTATATGATTCCTTCGACTCTGGTACAGCTTAATGATATCCCTAAAACTCCAAACGGTAAAATAAACCGTCAAGGACTGTTTCAGATAACCCGTCCAGAGGAGAAGAGGATTGAGCGGTCTGCTCCCAAGAGCAGTTACGAACAAAAGGTAATGGAATTATGGCGGGAAGAGCTGGAATGCAGTGAGATCAATACGCAGCATAATTTTTTTGATCTTGGCGGCAATTCCTTCTCCGTAATGAGGATCATGAACCGGATCAATCAGGAATACCAGTTGAATCTGCCGGTAACAACGTTGTTCCAGTATCCTACGATAGAGGCATTATCGTCACATTTGAGTGGCTTGACCATGGCTGAGTCTGACGTTCGGCTTCCAGTTCATAAGATGGGCCCTCATCATGAAACAGACATAGCCATTATCGGTATATCAGGCATATTTCCTGGAGCGGGAGACCTTGATACATT
Organism: Paenibacillus sp. FSL R7-0210; assembly: GCF_038009085.1. NCBI lineage: Bacteria > Bacillati > Bacillota > Bacilli > Caryophanales > Paenibacillaceae > Paenibacillus > Paenibacillus sp. FSL R7-0210. Next base: position 4,744,697 of record NZ_JBBPAR010000001.1, on the reverse strand, counting down.
CTGGAGCAATCTGGTGAACGGCGTTGACAGTATTAGCGTTTTCCCGAAAGAGCCGGGGAGCGCAGCGAGAACATATTCTTCGGGAGTCATTTCTGACATCGATATGTTTGACGCCGGTTTTTTTGGCTATACGCCGATGGAAGCGCAGTTAATGGACCCGCAGCATCGTATTTTTTTGGAATGTGCCTACCATGCCCTTGAGAATGCGGGTTATCATTCAGAGATGTATTCCGGTGAGATAGGTGTATTTGCCACCACAGGAATGAATACATATCTGTTAAACTCCAGCCAAGCTTGGGGCATCGCAAAAAAACATGGGGTTCTGCAGACCATGCTTATGAACGACAAGGATTTCCTCTCCACCAAATTGTCTTATAAGTTGAATCTTAGCGGGCCAAGCATTAATATTCAAACAGCTTGCTCATCATCATTGGTGTGTGTCCATGAGGCCTGCCTAAGTCTTATTAACGATGAGTGCAGCATGGCTCTGGCCGGCGGTGTGGCTGTGAAAATTCCGCAGGATGAAATTGTGTATCATGACGAAGGCGGAGTTATTTCTAAAGACGGGCAGTGCAGGGCTTTCGATGAACGCGCGAATGGAACTGTCAGCGGGAACGGTGCAGGTGTTGTTGTACTGAAACGGTTGGAGGATGCTCTCCACGATCATGATCACATATATGCTGTGATCAAGGGTTCAGCCATTAATAATGATGGAGCCGAGAAAATCGGATACACTGCTCCTAGTGTCAACAGGCAATCCAAGGTAATTGACAAGGCAATTGCACGTGCAGGTGTGGACCCCCAATCCATCCAATATGTCGAAGCGCATGGAACCGGAACGATATTGGGTGATCCGATAGAGGTTGCGGCATTAACCCAGACTTACCGGAACTATACAAATGAAATCCAATACTGTGCAATCGGATCGGTAAAAACCAATATCGGCCATCTTGATGCAGCGGCGGGTATTGCCGGGTTAATAAAAACAACCCTTATGCTTAAAAACGCAATGCTTGTCCCAAGTTTGCACTATCAGTCTGCGAATCCGAACATTGATTTTCAAACAAGCCCCTTCTACGTTATCGACCAAGCGAAGCCGTGGAATGTTCATGAGGGCCCGCGGAGGGCGGCTGTCAGTTCGTTTGGTATTGGCGGAACGAATGCGCATCTTATTCTGGAGGAAGCACCAGCTGTACATTCGTCAAAAGAATCCAGGAGGTATCTGCCAGTTATTCTGTCCGCCCAAAAGTGGGAGAGCTTAACCGATACAGTGGAGGGGGTTATCGGTCATCTTCGAAACCATGCGGAGTTATCGCTTGCGGATGTCGCCTACACTTTGGCTGTGGGGAGAAAGAGATTCAAAGAATCCTATATGCTTGTTTGCAGTGATGTAAATGAGCTGATCGAAGTACTCGAAACCAAAGACCCGCTGGAACTTCATTATCTGAAGCGTGCAGATACGCAGCATGGCGTCGCATTTATGTTCCCGGGCTTAGGTGAGCATTATACCGGTATGGGACAGGATTTGTACGAGAACGAGCTTGTTTTCCGTGAAGCAGTTGACCGCTGCGCTAAGATTATTATGCAGCATGCTCGGTTTGATATCAGAGACATAATGTTTAGACGGCAAGCGGATGAATGGAGTACATGTCAAATACACCTTTCTCTATTTGTATTGGAATACGCAATTAGTGTTCTCTACATTCACTGGGGCGTTGTACCGAAAGCAATGATTGGGTACAGCATTGGCGAATACGTAGCGGCATGTTTGTCAGAGGTCATTACGCTTCAAGATGCCTTATTTCTCATTATGAAGCGCGGACAGATAATAGACAGGGTCACGGAAAAGGGAGGGATGCTTGCTGTTTGCATGGGTGTTGAGGAGACACTTCCGATCTTAACCTTGACACCGGGACTGTCCGTTGCAGCAGTAAATAGCCCTAGTATAACAGTTGTGGCAGGTTCATTAGACGAACTTGATATTCTTAAGGTGTCACTTCAGCAACAGGGAGTGGCCTATCAGGCCATTAAAGGTTCCAAGGCTTTTCATTCACACATGATGAAATCTGCCCGGGAACAGTTTTTGGAGCTCCTTCAAAGCATTCCGTTAAAAAAACCCACGATACCTTATATTTCAAATGTAACGGGTCATTGGATGAAGGATGAAGATGCGGCAGACCCAGAGTATTGGATCAGGCATATGTGTGAGACTGTGAACTTTTCAAAGGGGATTCAGTCGCTTTTGAGAGAAGGCTTAGGTGTTGCGCTAGAAGTAGGTCCAGGACGTTTTTTATCAAGCCTGATTCAACAAAATGTCGAGGAGCCATCGGCTGATGTCCCATGTATTGCCTCCATGGGACATGTCGTCCGGGGATACAGTGAGCATTATAGTCTCATAAAATCGGCAGGGATGCTAGCGGGAATGCATGTTCCGTTTAATTGGGAACGTTTTTATCAGAATGAAGAGCGCAGGAGGGTGCCTTTGGTACCATACCCCTTCTTCAAACAAAGATATTGGCTTCCTCAAGACACGCTTAGCCGCCGTGAGGGAGATGAATCACAATCGCTGTATTCACTTACCTGGAAGAGAGCTTCGTTGGGGGGCTTGCGGGTTAAGCAAAATACCAGACGGGTATGTATCTTCGGGTACCCTTCAGAGCTTATTGACTCCATTCAAAGGCAATTGGTTGACGAAGGAAATGAGGTATACTGCATTTTCCCTGCAGAGGACTTCTCTGAGGCGGACGGGATATATTACATCAACTCCACAAGAATGAATGATTATATCAGCATCATGGATCGAATTGGCTCCCTGCCGGATGAAATATTGTATATGTGGGGTCTCAATGAGGAGGAGGCAGTTGTAGAACAGTCGCTGTCCATTCTGGAACGGCTCTTCCGGGAGGTGCTGGTTAATGAGATTCTCCGGATCTATCTCATCGGGTCAAGATTGTTCCATGTGATAGGAAATGAACCGACAAGAACGGATGCGTCCATCTACAACAAGTGCTGCTTAACACTCAATAACATATCAAAGAATCTACGCTGCAAGCTGATTGATATGGAGATCGAACAGCAATACCAGCAGTGTGCGGCGCAGCTTCTTATGGAGCTTGAGCAGGGACAGGATTCGACCATCGCGGTATACCGCAACGGCTATCGATGGGTTATAGAATGGACCGAAGAGAACAGCGTCTGTTCAAGCTCTGCCGGAGATGAAGCTATGTCCTTGTTTATTATGGGGGATATCAAGCAACGGGAAGCGGAAATGATCGCCTTACTCACAGAGATGGGCTGCAGAATTGCTGCGGTGGCTGACAGTTCGAGCGGAGAGTATAGAAGCTTAGATGGAGTCAGATGGGAACAGATTCAGAGAAATGATGAGGAGCATACGCTTAGAATTTACCGCGATGCTTGTGAATCCGAATTCGGTGTTAATGGCATCATTTGTTTCTCCGATTCATCAGAGGGTTCTGCACCAAACCTGCGTTGGACTGACAAGGACTACGGGATGAAGCCTATGCTGCATTTACACCTCCACTTATTTGACAAGGATATCAGCAGCGGCTTACCGGCTTGGTTGTTGTTGAACAACTGCTCTTATGCAAGTCGTCCATATCAGACGGCCGCGTGGGAGTGGGGTTCGGATAAGCGACAAACTCTAAATATTCTGCGGAGTATACTTAGCATGAGCGATGGAGCTTATCTTATTACTGCTCAGGACAAGGTCTCCTGGATGAATGTGCATTTGAACACCAGCGGCACGGATGTACCGAACATCACTACGTTGTATCAAAGACCGGAGTTAAGTGTAAGATATGCCCCGCCCAGTAATAACCTTGAGAAGGCTATTAGTGAGTTGTGGCAGGATATATTCGGGGTTGAGAACATTGGAATGTATGATGATTTCTTTGATTTGGGCGGTAATTCATTGGTTGGCATAAGCTTGATTAATGCCATCAATAACAAGTTTCATCTGGAACTGAAAGTACAGGATGTGTTTCTTTACCCTACGATTCATCACATTTCGGGCAAAATTATTGAATTTTTCGGCGATCTGGATACCATGGATGAATTTTTAGAGGAGCTCTCAAAGTGGGAAGAACAGTATCAGGGCATGTTGTGATTATGATAATTACAAGCGAAGCCTACTATGGGCAGGAGGAATAAAATGAGATTTAACACCGAACAAATGTCTCCTACGCTGGTTGTTGGTTTTAGAAATGGAGAAGATATTCGAGTCAGAAGTATTACACATGATGAGGTTATTATTGAAAGCCCTTCCATAATAGAAAAGGAAGCTTTTGGGTTGGATATACAAATGTTTGATTATGCCGATTTCCAGTATAAAAAATTCCGCCTTTGTTGTAAGACATCACATATAGAAGATATGCGGTTCTATAAGATAATTATCGCTTCCTTTCAGATTGAGGGTCAGGATGGAGCGGAATTTCATGAGTTTTTATCCAGAATCAACCGGATAATGAACGTTGCCAAACAAGCTAGTGCGGATGGATTGAATGACTTAGACTTTTTGGATGCCAAGCAACCGAAGTATCCCTTTGAAGAGGATGCCGTTTTTTCAGAGCAATACCAAGAGCATCTGCAAGGCCTGTTCTCCTTTACCTTATCGGAAGAAGAGAAGCAACAATTTCGTTCCCTATCGGAAAAAACAGATTTAGCTATTTCAATATCAGGATTTTTCCAATATATTGATTTTTTTCAAATGGATTTCTCTGCGTTTAAGTACAAGATGCTTACTAAGTTAAATCTTCAAGAGCATGAATTGTTCACTCAAGCGGTCCGTACAATCTATATTGGAAACGAATTCTGTCACAATCTATTTCCGGCAAAGCCATTGCTGGAAAAAATTCTTGCTAAAGCCCATGGCTTGGGACTGAAAATTGTGATTTCATATCCCTATTTGCTTGAGAATTCTGTGGAAAGCGTTGAGCGAATCATCCAATTTATCGACAATTGGTGCATCGAGCAGGACACAGAGGTGGAATTCAGCGTCAATGACTGGGGAATGTTGGGGATAATCAACGAACAAACGACACGTCTCAAGCCCATTCTTGGCCGGCTGCTGAATAAGCGAAAGAAAGATTCCAGAGTAGGCTTTATGTGGGGCTTCAAAGAAAGGTCCATTGCTTTTGAAGAGAATAATCTAAACACAGAGCATTTAAGACAATTTCTGCTGAAACACCGGATCGAGAGATACGAATTCGAGTCGCATAAGCTGAAAAATCGTATTCCGGAGGGGAATCATAGCTTACATTTTCCCTTTTACCAGATCAATACTTCGGTTTATTGTCCCTTGTATGCTGAGTGTACCAGTACAAACCGCAGCGACCAGAGACTTGCCGTAAAATGCCAGCAGTATTGCAATGAGTTTTATTTCAGCTATCCGAAGCATTTGGATATATTCGGATTCGGCAACAGTATTATCGGGGTTGAAACGTCATTGCTGCAGGATTCATCCTGCTTGGATGATTATATCGCCAGCGGGATTGATAGGATTGTTTTGTCAGTGTATTAACTATCATTGGAGGATACTGGTATGCAAATTTTATCTCCTTTATCAGAGATCAGGAACTTTGAACCGTTGGCCGAAGCTGGAGCGGATGAATTTTTTTGCGGATTTATTCCTTTTGAGTGGCTCAATAAATTTTCTTCCGTTATTCCGTTGAACCGGAGAGAAAATCTGGCGAAGGCAACCAATATGACCAGCTATAGCAGCATGAAGATCCTGAAGCGAATGGCGGATTCCTATGGAATTCCCGTTAAAATAACTTTTAATGCACATTATTACCAAAATGAGTTATATCCCTATATTACCAAAATTGTAAACAGTTTAATGGACATCGGATTTGAAACGTTCATTATTGCCGATTTGGCTTTGGTCATTTATCTGCGGGAAGCTGGAATTAAATGCACGGTTCATTTCAGCGGCGAGATTGAAGCCATTAATCACCGGACGATTCAGCTGTTAAACCAATTTGAGGTCTCAAGGTATGTGTTCCCGAGAAAAATACCCATTGCGAATATGGAACAACTGATTAATGGTTCGGGCGTGAAAGGCCAGATCGAGTTCGAAGCGTTTATACTCAACGCACTTTGTTCGTTTTCCGGAGGTTTTTGTAATTCGCTGCATTGTGACGAGCTTTTACCGGCATGTTATATCCCGCAAAAAACCTCTAAGTTGGACGATGAATCGAATATTTTTCCAAAGGTTGGAGATAAGCTGAAAAGTATGGAGATGTTCAGAGACCGTCTAAAACTCGCGGACCCGGAAAAGAAAAGAGGTTATGATTATCCGAGGTTTGGAAACGAGGGCTGCGGTGTATGCAAGATCAGAAAGCTTATGGATATAGGGGTTACCCATTTGAAGGTTGTAGGACGAGGCTATGTACTGGAGTACATGATTGAAGATATCAAGATTATGAAGAGCCTGATTCGTCTGGCAAACGAAATAACCGACCCGCACGAATACGAGGTCAGAGTCAAAGCGGAAATATTCAATAACCGCTGCCCGGCATTTTGTTATTATCCTGATTAATGAAATCAAACCTTAGGCTGGAGGTATTGGCAATGAAAGATGGATATTACTTATCGGCTTATATAGATATCAATACACAGGCACATATTCTGGATTTGGAAATCAGGCATGATCAAAATGTATCGTTATGGAAAAAAGAGGGGGATCATGTCCAGCTTATTCATTATTGGGAATTGGAACGATTGACGGGCTATAAACAACATTCCACTTCATTTCTGGACATTGATCAGGCGAGAAGAGTGATTAATTCCCTGTTGGATACGTACCAGTTATCGCTGAATGATATGAATGAGGTTTGGGGTTCACCCGGGCTGGACACAGTAGATGATTACCATTCTGTCGAAGATTTTCCCGAATATGCATATCACAGCGTAGCACATTTATTTTCCGCTATTTATTCCGAAACTCGGCTTCTTCAACATGACAACATTATCGGTCTTGCGGTTGACCACGGTCCCGATAATGTTAATGATCCAAATGTTTATCGAGATAATAAATATTGCTATATTGGTTGCATAGTGAAGAATGGACAAATCGAGTTTTATCCGCTTTACTCGCCGGCATTGCTGTGGGCCTATTGCAGACTTCGGTACAATCTGCGGGAGGGAACGCTAATGGCGCTTGCTTCGGCAAGTACCAGTGAGCTTCTTGATGTGGAAGAAGAAACTTTCTTATTCCAAACGACCGGAGTTCTCAATAATTCTTATCAAGTCATTTCCGATTATATTGACGGTTTAGAGAAAAACATTGATCAGGCAACGGAACAAGATATCGGCATTGTATTCAATGGTTTCGACAAAGCCTTTGACTACCAGGACAATAAAATCAGTATGGTAATGAAAGAAATTCAGAAGATGTCAATTCGGATCATGGACCTAAATGTCAAGAATTTATTAGAGCGGTCCGGCATAGAGGGAAAAGATACCTATCTTTCCATTACTGGTGGTTTTGCGCTGAATTGCCCGACAAATACTTATTTAATGCAAAAATATAATTTTAAAGGGTTTATTAGTACACCTTGTGTCAGTGATACCGGTATGTCCATGGGGATTGCACTATATGCTTTCTACAAAAAAATACATACCTTTCATTTTTCATTGGGAAACAGCTATTACGGTAATCAGCACAACGGATTATTAACTGTTATAGAATCAGAGCCATATCAGAAGCACATTCTTTCCATAAGTGAGTTCAATCCGGAAGAGGCTGTCCGGGACCTGATCAATGGGCCTTTTATATGGTTTTATGGAAGGTCCGAAATAGGCCCAAGGGCACTAGGAAATCGAAGCATTATTGCCGACCCGAGGTACAATGATGCCAAAACGCTGTTGAATCAGGTTAAAGACAGACAATGGTGGAGGCCCGTTGCTCCGATTATTTTAGAAGAGCATTTAAAGGAATGGTTTGATGGTTCAGAAAAATCACCTTACATGCTTCATACTTACCACATCAGAGAGGATAAAAAGAATCAGGTACCTGCCATCCTGCATTTGGATAACAGTGCGAGAATACAAACGATAAAAAAAGATGAGAAGGATCTCTTGTATGGACTGATAGAGAAATTTAACGAAGAGACCGGTGTGCCGATTGTATGCAATACCTCTTTAAATGATAAAGCTGAACCCATCATCGACCGGATTGAGGAAGCGATTAACTTTGCACTCCGGAAAAATTTCAAGATTATTTATGTTAATGGTATGAGGGTTGAACTTCACCGTCACGGCGAATACGAAGAGAATAGACCTTTACCAAGGCCTTTAAGAACGTTTCATTCTGTCGGAAGAATGAAGGAAATTTACACCAAGCTGTACAATCCCTTCAACGTCTCGAAACGCGCTTTAATTTTTTATTACATGCTGCCAGATCTTATGAACCGGTATGACATAATGAGAAAGGAAGATGTTCAAGAATTGGAAAATTATGCAGATGACTGCATCAACAAACTGAGGATAGCAGCTTTTTTCGATAAAATCGCTGGCAAATAAAAGTAAACAAATTGGGGTGAAGATGTGGAGCTTACTGATCCATTGGAACGCTATGCTTTTGAGAAGGCTAAATTCGTGAAGAAATTTATGGAGAAAAAAGGTTTGAAGTCAAAGGATATTCATCCTATATCCATAAGAGATCGCAACATAAATCCAAGTGTGTCTTTTTCACAGCAGAGACTGTGGATCATGGATCAGCTTCAGCCGGGTAACCCGGCTTATATCATCCCAATGGCTCTTTTATTGCGCGGACCGGTTGTTGTGTCCCATATCGAAGAGTGCTTCAAGGAGATTATCCGCAGGCATGAAACCTTAAGAACATCCTTTGTAGCAGATGGAGAAAAGGTGCTTCAGCAAATAGAGGAAGTAGTTCCGTTTCAGATGCAGCTGGTCAGTCTTGAAAATGTGCCCAAAGAAGCAAGGCAGGCAGCTGCAGATGAATGGATCATGCGTGAAACTCGGGCTCCGTTCGACTTGTCACAGGCTCCGCTAATTCGTGTACTTCTGATAAAGTGCAGTGATGATGAGCATATATTGGTAGCAAGCGTACACCATATTGTTTCAGACGGGTGGTCAGTAGGCATTCTTCAACGGGAGTTGACCCAGTTATACCGGTATTATCAGGAGAGAGGAAATAAATTACCTGAGTTGCTTATTCAATACACCGACTATTCTGAATGGCAGCGGAAAAAGTATACAACGAATGAGCTGAGTGCTGAAATGGACTATTGGAAGAGTAAACTCCAAGAGGCTCCGGGCTTTTTGGATTTGCCTACCGATTTGTTGCGCCCTGCAATTCAATCCTTTCAGGGGGACACCCTCTATTTTGATATAGAGCAGGATACCGCCAACACACTGCAGCAACTTGCCAGAGAAGAGAATACCACGCTTTTTGTGGTGTTGCTGTCCTTATTCAGTATCTTATTGTATAAGTATTCGGGTAATCCTGATCTTATTATTGGAACTCCGGTAGCCGGCAGGGATGCAAAAGAAGTGGAAAACCTGGTCGGCTTGTTCATTAATACTTTGCCGCTACGGATCGGGTTGTCGGGAAATCCCGCCATCCGTGACGTCATAAGGCAAGTAATTAGAACTACCGCGGAAGCGATGTCAAATGCGACACTCCCGTTTGACCGGATAATCGGCGGACTTCGGCTGGAACGTGAATTGTCCCATTCCGCCTTGTATCAAGTGATGCTGATCATGCAAGATTCACCGATTCAGCCAATGAAGCTTGGTCAAGCTACGGTGGAGATCCTTGAGATCGACAATAATACGTCCAAATGTGACTTGACACTTTATATGAGAAGAACAAACGAGGGACTTAAGGGTTCCTTCGAATATTGCAGCGAATTGTTCCATCGTTCCAGCATTGAACGAATGACAGAGCACTTCAAACATTTGATCGGTACAGTTATTACCCATCAGCATCTTGGCATTGATGAAATCAGCATGTTGACCCATAAAGAATATAATGAGTTGGCATCATGGAACCTTACCGGATCAGAATATGACACAGATACAACTGTGTATGATCTCTTTGAGAGACAAGTAGAAGATACTCCTGATAGCATCGCGGTTATCTGCGGAGAAGCTGCGATAACCTACCATGATTTATATGAGAAGACAGAGCGGCTTGCACGATACCTCATTAAGCAAGATATACAACCGGGTATGCTTATCGGAATATGCATGGAGCGCAGCATTGATATGATTGTGTCAATATTGGCAGTAATCAGAACGGGGGCTGCTTACGTTCCTCTGGATATCGGGTACCCGGCAGACAGACTCAACCATATGATTGAAGATTCGGGCATGCTGTTTATCCTCACCCGGAATGATTTGACAGCTGATTGTGGGCACCAGGTACGGAACATCTTTTTGGAGCAGTACCCTGAGCATATGATGGATTACGAACCGGCGGAGTTCCCCGCGCCTGTACCTGAGGATCTCATGTACGTGATTTATACCTCCGGGTCAACGGGGAAACCAAAAGGGGTAAAGATTACCCACCGATCTGTGATGAACTTCATTCATGGGCTTACCAAAGAAATCGGCTTCTCAAGTAAGAAGAGTATACTTGCCGTTACGAGTATGTCTTTTGACATATTTCTTGTTGAATCGCTTTTGCCGCTTACCCGTGGAATGAAGATCATCTTGGCTACTGATGACGAGCAGAGGAATCCTGAGCGGTTGAAATCTGCTATTAAGAAATATCAGATCAAGATGCTTCAGATGACGCCTTCCCGCTTGAACTTGCTGATTCAGGGCACAGAGGATACAGGTTTCCTGCAAGGCGTTCAAGAGATTCTGCTGGGAGGAGAGACTTTTCCATTACAATTGCTGATTTATTTGAATCAACATACCAATGCCCGGATATATAACCTCTTCGGTCCAACTGAAACTACAGTCTGGTCAACCATTAAGGAATTAACCGGGGATACGAAGATTTCTGTAGGAAGACCCATCGCCAATACGCAGATCGTTATTGTGGATGAATTCGGAAATCTCGTGCCTCCGGGCATTAAAGGAGAAATTTGCATTGGCGGGGATGGTTTATCTCCAGGATATTATAACCAACCGGAGCTGTCAGATAGCAGGTTTGTATCACTACGAGCAGATGGAACAAAGGTATATAAGACAGGGGATCTGGGGAAATGGCTCCCCGGCGGAGACATACAACACTTAGGGCGTCTTGACAGTCAGGTCAAGCTTCGAGGTTACCGTATTGAGTTGACAGAGGTTGAAATGCATATCGGCTCCCATCCCCATATTAAGGAATGCGCTGTCATTATGGGCAAGGATCCATTTAACGAGGATTGCCTGCTTGGCTATTATGTAACCGACAACGACAATCCCTTACGGTCCGCTGAAATCGTCTCGTATTTATCGGAACAACTGCCGGAGTATATGATTCCCCAATATTGGATGCAGCTTCAGCAGCTTCCGCTTACACCCAACGGAAAGGTTGACAAGAGATCTCTCCCGCAGATTGAACCAGTATCAGTCTATAAGGATAGTGAGGGTATTCAACCAGAGAACGAAATTCAGCTGTTTCTGCGGGATGGATGGGAGCAAGCGCTTGGGGCAGGCGGCTTTGGAATGGAGGATAACTTCTTCCAGATCGGCGGCAATTCGGTCATGCTGGTAAGATTATTTAACTATATTGAGAAAACATATCCGGGAACGGTTAAAATAACGGATTTGTTCACTTCTCCCACAATTAAGGCCCAATCTCTGCTGATCACAAGTCAAAACAACAAACGAGCCGATCTGTCTTTCAAGGAAACGGCCATTTCCGAAGGCGTTGAAATCCTCAGGGAAGACCATCCTGTTTCGGACAAGGGACATTTAAGTATAAGGTATATGCAGATACCGGAAAGCTTGACCCGGAGGTTAGAGCAAGGAGCTGCGGAAAATATAATCGAGCCGACGGAAATCATAATGTCGGCCTACATTTATGTTCTCTATCAGATAGCAGCCTCTGAGCAGATTTATCTCTATACGATGGTTCATTCCTTAGACAGTATCACACCGGTTGCAGTGGACTTCGGCAATATAGACCATATCCAACAGCTGGTCAACGAATTACGGAGGCAAACAATGGGGAATGGAAGAATAATTCCGCTCTCACATGTCATAAAGAGCAAGGTGAAAAATACGCTGCTTCCCATGGTGTATCTCAAAGAATGCTGTAGGTCGGAATCGGAGCTGAATTCGTTATTCGATCTTCTATTGATGGTTGATAAGCCGGTTAAGGGAACCATTAAGCTGAAATGGACTTTTCATTCGTTACTAGATAATGCTGAAGAAATATCCTCGTTGCTTGAAATGTATTTGACAACGATTGATCAAATCTTATGCGAATATAGTATTTGAAGGAATGTAAAATCTTACTACTAGGATGAAATAATATGAAAAAGAATCTGTTCACGAAAGAGCCTGTAACAAAAAACTGGGAAGCGGAATGGGACGGGCGGTCGATTAACGGGAAAGACATCGCCATTATCGGTATTTCCGGCAGACTTCCTCAAGCGAACTCGATTCATGACTTTTGGAACAATCTAAAGGGAGGAATCGACTCCATCAGTCATATTCCGGATATCCGAAGAAAAGACCTTGAATCGTCCTTCACCGGCGGTCAGCGGTTTAAATATGCCCGTATGGGATACTTGGACCGTATTGATACTTTTGACTTTCTTTATTTTAATTTATCGCCCAAAGAAGCTGAATTAATGGATCCGAATCAGCGGGTCTTTCTGGAGACCGCCTACGCAGCCTTAGAGGATGCGGGTTATGGAGGGAGAACGTTAGCCGGCAGCATGACCGGGGTGTATGTTGGTTACGGTGCCGATAATGATTACATCCATATGATTTCAGAGTTGGGCAAAGATTCGCTAACTTACGCTGTACCCGGTAACTTATCGGCGATCATTGCAAGCAGGGTATCTTATCAATTGGACTTGCGGGGGCCAAGTGTTGTATTTAACACAACTTGTTCATCCTCATTGGTAGCCGCTCACTATGCTTGCCAGGGGCTGCGCAACGGGGAGTGTGATACAGCTATTGTCGGCAGTATCAAATTGCATGTTCTGCCCGTGGAAAGCACGGAGAAGTACGGTATAGAAGCAAAAGACGGCCGCTGTAAAGCATTTGACGATCAATCCGATGGAATTGGTGTGGGAGAGGGGTCCATAGCTGTTGTCCTCAAAACTTTAAGCAAAGCGGTGGATGATGGCGATCATATATATGCAGTCATAAAAGGCAGTGCAATAAATCAGGATGGGAATACCATTGGGATAACAGCTCCTAACCCCGCTGCCCAGGAAGACGTCATTTGCAGAGCATGGAAGGATGCCGGTATAGATCCTGCGACGGTGACATATGTGGAAGCACATGGAACCGGAACGAAATTGGGTGATCCGATAGAAATTGAAGGACTCAAAAATGCCTTCTCTAAATTTACCGATAAAAAACAATTCTGTGCACTCGGCTCCGTCAAAAGTAATATCGGACATTTGGATAACTGCGCAGGTATGGCCGGATTAGTCAAAGCCGTTCTATCGCTGATGCACAGACAAATTCCGCCAACATTGCATGTGCGTTATCCCAATCAGAATATTCCTTTCGTACATACGCCCATCTATCTTAACGATGGGCTGAATGACTGGGATACTGACCAATTGCCAAGAAGATGCGGGATCAGTTCATTTGGGGTGAGCGGTACAAACAGTCACATTGTTCTTGAGGAATATAATGACCATTACCAAATGCAGTCCAATCCGAATAATAGTGCTCCGATATTCACATTGTCCGCGAAATCCCATACTGCTTTTCAGCGGTTGGTGAAGAACTATATGGTCTATTTAACCGAGAATCCTGATATTTGTTACCACGATCTCTGTTACACAACAAATGTCGGGCGGGGGCATTACGAGATCCGTATGGCGGTTGCTGTCTCAAGTACTGAAGAACTGTTAGCAGCCCTGCAAAGCGTAATTGCCGATGGTGAATACCTGCAGTCAGGCAGAGGGATTTATTATGGTGTGCATAAAATTGTTTTTGAGAAGGATGAACGGAATCCGCATCATCTCTCTGAGCTCCAGATCAAAGAAATGACGCTTGAAGCAAACCGGCTGCTGGCCGAAATGGCCCGGGCAAGGGAGTGCTCGGAAGATGCTGTGAATCAGATATGCAGCTTGTATGTACAAGGAGCGAGACCGGATTGGCAGACGATGTATTCGGGTACATTTCGCCGCAGACTGAGTCTTCCGACATATTCCTTCGATGATCTAAGGTGCTGGTTAGAAGGCAATGTTGCGGTACGTAGCAATGAGCAGCCTTTGCAGAGTTTTTACGAGGCACAATGGATAGAAAAACAAAGCCCGCATAAGCAAGCCCGGGAGACCGGAAGTATTGTGCTATTAAAAAATAAATCTCCTCTATGTGGGCAAGTTACGAAGAGATTAACGGACAATGGATTCAATGTCACAGAGATTGACTTGGAAAGTCCTGATTGGGAGCGGACTTTGCATGAAATTCCGTTTGGTGCTGTAGACCGAGTCATTCATATGGCAACCCTACACAAAAGAACACCTGAAACTTTGGAGGAATTAGACAACAGCCAGCGAAATGGTGTGCTCGGATTGTTGCCGTTGGTCCAGAGACTTGCCCAGACCCATAGAAAGCATGAAATTATTATTATTTCGGATCATGTGCATGAAGTAGACGGCCGGGAAAAAGCGATCAAGCCTGAGAATGCTTCTCTCTTCGGGCTTGCCAAAGTAATCGAGATGGAGCATTACCTGTGCCGATGCAGATGTGTGGATATCGATGCTTCAACAACAGCTGAAATAGTTGCGAGAGAGATTGCTTCTGCTGCCTCCGATTTTAAAGTTGCTTATCGTGACGGTATCCGCTATACAGAAATTTTAGCGGAAGCCGATAACCAGGTTGGATCTGCGGCACCTATTGAAATCAGGGGAAATGGCGTTTATTTGATAACCGGCGGACTTGGCAGAATCGGCTTGCGGGTCGCGCAATTTCTTTCCGCACAGCAAAATGTTACTTTATGTTTAGTCAACCGGTCCGTATTTCCGGACAGAGCCGAATGGCATACAGTGCGAAACGAGCGGCACCGGGAAATAGTGAAGCAAATCGAAGAAATCGAGGCCAATGGCTCCGTGGTTGAGATCTACCGGGGGAATATAGCTGATGAGTTGCAATTGGAGGAGGCCATCTCTGCAATAAGAGAAAAGCATGGTATCATTCACGGGATTATGCATTGTGCGGGAGTCGGGTTCGACAGGGAAGGGATTCCAGTGACGGAACAGACCGTGGATGAATTCCGGGCGACATTGCTTCCCAAAGTTCATGGGACATGGCTGTTACATAAAAAAACATTAGATATGAGGCTGGACTTTTTCATTCCCTTCTCCTCTGTCATTACGATACTGGCTCAGGCTGGCTCAGGGGATTACACGGCGGCGAATGCCTATCTGGACTCCTTCAGCACATACGGGCGAAGAGCAGGGACCCCAGCGGTAACCATCGGATGGCCGATTTGGAACGAGACTGTAAGCAATCCGCACATGGTGTATGAGAACCGCTTATTGTTTAATATGATCTCCACTGATTCGGCATTAAGCGGATTGGCAGATATTCTTCGGTCTCCGTGCACGACAGTATATCTTGGCGAACTGAACTATAACAGTGAAATATTCATATTGGACAATCTGCCGTTCTCTCTATCAAACAGTTTGAGTAAGAGGGTTAGACAATATCGTCAATTATATGGAAGGGATTCTCAGGATGGGACCATCCATGCCTTTGAATTCACCGGAAGAGAGGATAACACTTACACTCCAGAGGAGCATGCCGTGGCCGGTATATGGGGTAAAATACTGGGCCTCAAAAAGATAGATCTCTATGATCACTTTTTTGAAATCGGCGGAGACTCCATCAGTGCCATGAAAATCATCAATCAGTGCAATAAGAGCTTCACTATCGACATAATGATCTCGGATCTTTTTCAGCATGGAACTTTGGAGCAATTCTCTAAATTCGTTGCGGAAGTTTCTTCAAAAAAGAGAAGGGCGAATACTCCCCCTCTCAAAAAAATAGCAGATCGTGAGTACTATCCTTCCTCTTCCGCCCAAAAACGGTTGTATATATTAAATCAGGTCAATGAACAGGACTTGAGCTATAATATGACAATTGTCAGAAGGCTTGAAGGTGAAATTAATTATGCCAGACTTGAAAGCGCGTACAAAAAAATGGTTCAACGGCATGCTATTCTGCGGACTTCCTTCCACTTTAGAGATGGAGAAGTGGTTCAGAAGGTCAATCCGGATGCAGACATCAAACTGGAGTTTGCGCAAGTCAATTATGCTTCTGTTGCAGAGGAAATCAGTCAACTCGTAAGA
Source organism: Paenibacillus sp. FSL R7-0210 (assembly GCF_038009085.1). Classification (NCBI taxonomy): domain Bacteria; kingdom Bacillati; phylum Bacillota; class Bacilli; order Caryophanales; family Paenibacillaceae; genus Paenibacillus; species Paenibacillus sp. FSL R7-0210. The sequence continues at coordinate 4,728,228 of NZ_JBBPAR010000001.1, read as the reverse complement.
CAGTTTCAATTAGGGCAGGTGCCGTTGTTCCGAATCAAATTACTAAAGCTTCGTGATGTATGCAATACGCATATGTTGATTTTGGATATGCATCATATAATTTCGGATGCCATCTCCATGAACATTTTCACCCGGGAATTAATCGATATTTATTTGGGCAAGGCCTTACAGGATCCCGGCTATCAGTACAAGGATTTCGCCAATTGGCAGCGTTCGCTGCTGCAGAATGATGCGTTAAAGAAGCAAGCCGACTTTTGGCAGTTGCAGTTGGAAGGTGATATTCCACTGCTGGAGTTGCCGTTCGCACATGCACGCACTAACGAGCGGAGCTTCACAGGGAACACGATCATCTATGATATTGATAGTGAGCTGTACCAAAGAATCAACACTTATTTACAGACCTCTAAAACCACTTTATTTATGGTTTTACTTGCCGGATTATACACGCTGCTTATGCGATATACCTCTCAGGAGGATATTGTGGTTGGAACTCCTGTATCAGGTCGTTCTATATCGGACCTTGAAGATATTATCGGGATGTTTGTCAATACGCTGCCGATGCGTGCCAAGGTAAACGGTGAGCTTTCATTTAATGAGTTTCTGGAGTACGTGAAGAGGATGTCCTTATCAGCGTATGATAACCAAGATTATCAATTCGAGGATATGGTGACAAATTTCTATAAGTACAGGGATGTAAGCCGCAATCCGATTTTCGATGTGATGTTTGTGCTGCAGAATGCCTTCGGAGAACAGGAGACGGTAGAGGGGCTGCATATTAGCGATTATCCCTACAAAAAGCAGACTTCCCGGTTGGATCTAACGCTCGAAATCGTCCAGAAGAACGACTCGTTAACCCTATATTTGGAGTATTGCACGGATCTTTATGAAGAAGCTGATATGTCAAGATTTGTTGATCATTATGTACGTCTTCTCCATGAAATTATTCATAAACCGGCTAAAAAGCTGCTGGAATTTGAATTTATGTCCCAAGCTGAAACAAGTTTGCTTCTTGATGAGTGGAACTCGACTCACTGTACCTATAAGGAGAATGAGACGATTGTAGACCTTTTTGAGCAGCAGGCAACAGCCAACCCGTCATCTATTGCTGTAAAGACCAATGCTGCACAGATGACATACGGGGAGTTAGACATTATTTCCGGGCGTATAGCAAGTATGCTGCATAAGCAGGAGGTTGGGGCTAATGATGTGATCGGCATCATGACAGATCACTCGGTTGAGACAGTTGCAGGTATATTGGGAATTCTTAAAGCGGGATGCGCCTATATGCCAATTGACCCCGAATATCCGGCCGAACGAAAGAATTTTATGCTGGAAGATAGCCGAAGCCAGATCCTGTTGTCACCAAAACAGGACTATTTGAAGGGAATTGAATTTACAGGCCGCGTGCTGGCTATTGACACTCACAGGTTGACCAATGGATACAGCACACCATTTAAGACTGGGGTTAGACCGAGCGACACTGCTTATGTCATTTACACTTCGGGGACAACCGGTTATCCCAAGGGAGTTTTGATCTCTCATCAGGGGATACATAACTCAATTTCATGGTTTAGAGCGGAATATCAGTTGAAGCAGGAAGACAGCTTCATTCAATTGTTCTCTCCGGCCTTCGACGGTTATGTAGCCAGTTTATTCACGCCGTTGACAAGTGGTGTTAAGTCGGTTTTTGTGAATGATCCACGAAATGTATTTGAAGTAAGAGACCTAATCAAAAGCGAGCAAGTTACCCACTTCATCACGGTTCCGGCAATGATGAGGCTGCTTCTGGATTGTTCTGAACCGGAGCACCTCCAATCGTTGAAAGTCATTACGTTGGCCGGTGACCAGGTAAATGAAAAGCTCGTGAAAAAATGTGTAGAGCTGATGCCCCATATAGAAATTGTAAACGCGTACGGACCAACAGAAAACAGCGTAGTAGCGACATACCAACGCCGGTTGGAGTGCGAGACAACAATAACTATCGGGATCCCAGTTGCCAACACAAAGGTCTATATTCTTAATGAAATGCTGGTTCCGCAACCTGTGGGAATACCTGGAGAGCTCTATTTAACCGGAACGGGCATAGCTAAGGGGTATCAGAACAGAGATGAGCTTCAAATGGAGAAGTTTATTCCAAGTCCATTCATAAAGGGCGAAGTTCTGTACAGAACTGGCGATGCTGCAAGATGGCTGTCAAATGGGCGTATCGATTTCATCGGAAGAACTGATAATCAAGTCAAAGTCAGGGGTTACCGGATTGACCTTAAGGAGATTGAACGCGTAATTGGAAATGTCAGCGGTGTAGAATCCGTCATAGTTACAGTGGAGACGATGGATGGCGAAGACAATATCGTTGCTTATACAGTCGCAGAAGAACGCCCTAAAATGATCAGGGAGAGTATCCGCTCACGGCTGCCGCATTATATGATTCCCAATTTTATTACCTTAATCAGCAAGATTCCTTTAACGGCCAACGGCAAAGTCGATTATAAGCAATTGCGGGAAGTCCAAAAGTTGGCAGAAGAGACGGCAGGCCAATTCTCGCCTCCGGAGACAGCAACGGAAACCTTCATCGTTGACTTATGGAAGAGGATATTGGGAAGAGACAAGATAAGCGTATACGATCATTTCTTTGAGCTTGGAGGTAATTCGATCCAGGTAATCCATATGTACGACGAAATTAACAGAATGTACCCCGGCAAGATTGTTGTTGCCGATTTATTTACTTACCCGACCATTAAAAGCTTGGTAAATATATTGGATACTACATCGGGAGGTCTTGATCCAAGCAAAGCCTCTTTGAAGCAGCTGGCCGTCCCGGATAACTTCCTGGCAGGTAAAACTGATTATGTGGATACAGTGTCGATATCCACTGAATTGGACAGCGATTCTGTTACATCGTTAAAGCTGATTGCGCAGCAGATAGATGTTGGCTTATTCGATATACTCGTATCTATGTTCGCTTATGGTCTGCTGGATCAGACCGGCTACGGGCAAGTGATGGTCTATGGCAGCTATGATCATAATTCATCCATTGTTCCATTGCCTTTTGAAAAGGCTGATTTTGCCGACATTCTGCAGACAGTCCGATCTGCCTATAAAGAGCGGAAGTGTGAAACAGACAATCATTACGACAGAGATACGTTTATGAATCATTTAAAGCAGCCGGTTGATAAGGATCGGATGATTCCTGTCTTTACCCGTCACAATCAAGCAATGCGGACGGATCTAGTGGTTACAGTGATAGAGCAAAGAAACGGTGTAGTCAAGATCGTCTGCCATTTCAACAACGCGAAGCTTAAGAAGCAACGAATGATGGAACTTATCCGCTTCTATGCAAAATCGTTAGTTATACTGTCACGAAAAGGACGGAGTGAGTCGAACTGATGATATGTCTGCTGTTTCCAGGTCAAGGCTCTCCATACAAGGGTATGGGAAGCAAGCTGATGTCGCGTTTTCCTTCCACTAAGCGGGTGTTTGAAGAAGCAAGCGATATTCTTCATCGGAATGTAGCGCAAATATGTTTAGATGAAGAGATGGATTTGTCCCAAGGCACACATTTGAATCAAATTGCAATTTATATCATGGGTGTTGCATCCTTCCATGCGTACATGACAGAAACGAATGCGGCTCCTTCATTCATGGCAGGGCATAGCTTAGGCGAATATACAGCGATTACATGCTCCGGCGGTATCTCGTATGCGGATGGCTTACGCCTAATAGATGCAAGGGGCCGATATATGGAGGAAGTTGCTGCTTCACGGACCGGTTCCATGGCAGCAGTTATGGGAGTACCGCTGTCTACTGTTAATAACTTGTGCCATGAACACTCCGAACAAGGAGTGTTCGTTTCTGTTGCAAATTACAATTCTAAGGAACAATACGTCATCGCAGGTCATACTGAAGCTCTGTCCACAGCGGCGAGAGCCTTAGAGAGAGAAGGGGCATCGGTTGTTCCCTTAAAAGTGCCTGCACCTTTTCATACTGTTTTAATGGCAACTGCCGCTGAACGCTTCGCCACTGATTTGCTGGAAATAAAGTGGAGGCCTACGAAGTGGCCGGTTATATCCAATGTTACAGCCAAACCGTATCAGGAACCGGAAGATATCAGATTTTCGCTGCTCCGGCAAATGACCCGGCCAGTGCAATGGGAACAAATAATGGCTTATCTTGTTCAAGCCGGGGCGGATCTATTTGTTGAAATGGGACCCAAAGATGTACTGACAAAATTAATCCGCAAATCATCATGGAACGCGGACGCCTTCTCCTTTGACAATGATCAAGACCTTGCAGAGCTAAAGGACAAGCTGGCAAGCAGGCTGTGCAAGTCTGTACCCTCTACCCGGTCTGCAGGGTTTGTGGAGAGGTGCATGGCCGTTGCTGTCTCAACTATCAATGATAATTGGGACACTCAGGCATATTCCGAAGGTGTCATTGAATCTTATAAGAAGCTGGTCGAAATTCAAGGAGCCATTGAGAGGGAGAACAGAACGGTCACCCATGATGAGACGGATACCTGCTTGATGCTGCTTGAAAGAATACTGGTAACCAAAGGAGTATCTGCAGAGGAACAAATAGAACTGAAATCGCAGATAGAGTGTAATGTTTAAGGAGGGTGAACATGATAAACTTTTCGGATTTGGATTTGGAGGGCCTGGAGAAGGAGGTGGTCGTAGAGAGTGAAACGATAAAGGACATGGCTATAATTGGTGTGTCTTGTCAGATCGGCGACATGGAATCGGCCGAACAGCTGTGGGAGGCATTGGTTGAAGGCCGAGACTGCATTGGGAAATTCCCTGAAGACCGCTGCGACGATATGGAAGCTTATTTTAGAGCAAGTGGAAACCAAGTCACTGATAACCAGTATATGGAAGGTTCCTATTTTAATAGAATAGACGGTTTCGACTACCGTTTTTTCAACCTATCCTACCAGGAGTCACGGTTGATGGATCCGCAACAGAGGATCTTTCTGCAGACCGTGTGGAGTGCAATTGAGGATGCGGGATACGGGGGGGACCGGATCAGGGGGACAAAAACAGGGGTTTATGTAGGCCATAACAGCGATTCGCCTTTGGAATACAAGCGAGTTGTTTATGATATGGAACAAGAATTATCCCATTTGGCAACGGCGGGAAATATAAAATCGGTTATCGCCGGCAGGATCAGCTATCTTTTGAATCTTAGAGGCCCCAGCCTTCTTGTTGATACGGCGTGTTCATCGTCCCTGGTAGCTCTTCATACCGCTTGTAAGGCGATAAGAAACGGCGATTGTGAGATGGCCATCGTCGGGGGGGTCAAAATTACGCTTGCGCCTATTGCAGATTTGCAGGACAGCATCGGCATTTTGTCATCCGACGGCAGATCCAGGTCATTCAGCGATGACTGTGAGGGGATTGGCCTGGGTGAGGGAAGCATTGCTCTGATCGTTAAATCCTATGATCGGGCAGTTGAAGATAAAGACCCTATCTATGCTATTATCAAGGGCTCAAGCGTTAACCAAGATGGCGCTTCAGCCGGTTTAACTGCTCCGAACCCCCTAGCCCAGGAAGAGCTTCATCTTCGCGTATGGAGAGATGCAGGGATTAAACCGGAATCTTTATCCTACATTGAAGCCCATGGAACAGCTACTAAGCTAGGTGACCCTATTGAAATAGACGGAATCAAAAGGGCCTTTGATCACTATACGGAAAAGCAGCAGTTCTGCGCGATCGGTTCCGTAAAAAGCAACCTGGGGCACTTGGACAGCTTATCCGGTTTGGCTGGTGTTGTGAAAGCTGTTATGTCTTTGCAAAAGAAGAAAATACCGCCTTCCATACACTTCAAACGTCCGAACCGAAAAATACCGTTCCACAAATCGCCAGTTTATATTAATGACATATTAATGGATTGGGAAGAGGGTGCTCTCCCCAGAAGATGCGGCGTAAGTTCATTTGGAATCAGCGGGACCAACTGTCATGTCATACTCGAGGAGTATGTTGAGCATCAGGAGGTTAACCAAACGGATCAGCACTGCCAGCTTTTCGTGTTATCTGCGAAAACTGAAAATAGTCTTACTGCTCTAATCAACGAATATGCAAACGCGCTACATCGTGACAGGCGGTTAAGGCTGCTGGATATTTGCTATACTGCATCGACTGGAAGGGATCATCATCCGTGCAGATTGTCGATTGTCTGTGACAGTCTCGATGATTTACTCCACAAGCTAAACCATGTTCACAAACATGGGCTTGATGCTGCTGCAGATCAGTCCATACACTGGGGGTTTTACACAGTTGCTCCGGCGGAGAAGCCTGAACTTGACCCATGGGAAATGACTTTGCCAAAGAAACAGAAAATAGACATGGAGCTTGCATCAGAGGTCCAATTGTTTCTGCAGGGAGAAGGAGATCTCAATAGGATAGGGCTGCTCTATTCGCTGGGGGCGGACACGAATTGGAATATGTTATATGAGGGGGACGTTCAGCGGGTCCATTTGCCTTCCTATGTGTTTGAAATGGATCGGTGCTGGGTCCGGTATCCGGATGAACCGGGCTTTATGTATCGCACTTCATGGAGTGTGAATGAGTCGGAAGATCCCAGGGCCCCTTTTGAAGCCTCTATAGTCCTTATATTTAAGGACCGTTCAGGGTATGCCGGTGAACTGGCATCGGGATTAAGGAATTACGGGTGTGAACGGGTTGTAGAGGTTGAGTACGGCCATGGATTTCAGCGGGCCGGTGATAACCGCTACATTATCGGATATTCGGAGAATGACATCTTCCGGTTATTAGATGAAATCCAGCCGGCGTCTTCGTTGCGGATTGTTCATATGGCCACGATTGGCAATTCAATTGCAGGGGAAAGAGATGAACAACCGGAGCTTGGAGTGTACAGCCTGTTCCATATATCAAAGGCGATAGAAGCACTGAGCCATATCAATAAAGCGGAGTTGTATCTTATTACCCAGAATGCAAATGAAATCACATCCTTTAAAGAGAACATGAATCCTGGGAATGCAGCTTTTCTAGGACTTGGCAAAGCAGTAAATCTCGAAAATCATCGTTTACAGGTAAGTGCGATTGATTTTGACCAGCATGTATTTATTAATAAAATTATTGATGAAATGGGAGCACGGCATACGGCGCTGGATGTTGCTTACAGAGAAGGAAAGCGGTATACAGGTTCGCTGGAGAGCGTAAGCATAAATATGGTGGATGACCATCATCCAGTCGTGTATAAGGAGAATGGAGTATACGTTATTACTGGGGGGACAGGCTCACTTGGACTTCTATTCGCGAAACATTTAGCTTCGCAGGCCAAAGTTAATCTTGCGTTGATCAATCGATCGGAACTGCCGCCAAAAGATGCTTGGACTGCCTTAGTGCGTGATGAAGCCCAAAGCAAAGCCTTGAGGAATAAAATTGAAGACTTGCTGCAAATTGAATCAACCGGTGCGTCCGTAACTGTCTATGCGGGTGATGTAACCATTGAATCCGATATGAGCGCGATTCTGAATGATCTCCGGAGAAAGTTCGGGACAATTAACGGTATTATACATGGTGCGGGGGTCGCGGGCCGTGAGCTTGTTCTACTAAAAGATGAGAGCAGGGATTCACTTGAAAGGGTGATGGAGCCGAAGGTAAAAGGTGCAGTGATTCTCGATAGATTGACCGAAAAGGATCAACTGGACTTTTTTGTACTCTTCTCATCTGTTGTAGCACTTACCGGAGGCATTGGTGTTGGAGGCTACACTGCAGCTAATGCTTATCTCGATGGATTCGCTTCCTGGCGGAGCCGGAGAGGGAAAAGAACACTATCTATTAATTGGCCGACTTGGAGGCACTCGGTTGAACACACGCTTACTACTTTTGACGAATCGAAGCATTTATTTAAGCTTCTGAAAGTGGATGATGCTTTACGTGGATTTCAGGCTGCGGTTTCCAAGAGTGTCAGCCGGTTGATTATAGGTGAGCTTAATTATTCCGGGAATCTGATGTACCTTGAACGCTTTTTGCCGATAGAATTCTCGCCTGAGATCAAAAGGAAGCTTGCCAGGCTTGAAAAGCGTCAAACTAAGCATAGAACCCCTGCTGTTGACAAACAGGCGGCCCAATCAGGGGGCGGTAATAAATGCTCAACGACCGAGCAGAGGTTGTCGGAAATATGGTCGAGAGTGCTGGGCGTTGAGGAGATCAGCATATATGACCATTTCGATGATCTGGGCGGAGATTCTATCATGGTTGCCCAATTGTTTAAAGAGCTGGAACTTGAATACCCGGGGAGACTCGAGATAGTAGATGTCTTCTCCTATTCATCGATTTCTAGCATGGCTCAATTCTTAGACCGGAATTCGGGACAAGCAGAGCAGGAAGAAAAAAATGAAGCGATGGACCTGGATGAGCTGTTTAGGCAAATTACCGAAGGTGAAGTATCGGAGGAGCAATTTGGCGAGTATTTAAAGATGGTTGGTGAAGATAGTTGGAACACCTAAAAAAATATATTTATTCGCAAATTACATCGGGTGCTTTGTCCAAAGAAGAGTCAAAGAAAATATTAGCTGAAATGATGCAGATGCAGGATCAACGGAAAGAAGCCATGGATGTGGCAATCGTTGGTATGGCCTGCAGACTGCCTTTATCGGAATCGGTTAATGAATATTGGAAGCAGCTCTCAGAAGGCCGGAGCTGTCTGGCTCCGTTTCCCCAAGCAAGATGGGCGGATACGAAGGAGCTATTAGCTAAAGACGCTAAGCGTGAGGATTGTGTAGGCGGATACTTAAGAGAGATCGATAAGTTCGACGCCGGTTTTTTTAAGATATCGCCTAGAGAAGCACAGGTAATGGATCCTTGCCAGAGGCTGTTTCTTGAAGTCGCCTGGGAGGCAGTAGAAGATGCAGGGCTTACCCAGCAATTAACAGGAACCAGAACCGGTGTTTTTGTCGGACAGGATACAAGTGCTTTGCGTTACGTTAATGTAATTGATACATCTGATCCCCTGCTGGCAACAGGAGCGAACACCAGCATTGCTGCCAGCAGAATTGCCTACTTGCTGAACCTGACCGGTCCAAGCCTTGTCTTGGACAGCGCATGCTCCTCAAGTCTGGTTGCGCTTCATACCGCATATCGAAGCCTGGTGGACCAGCAATGTGAGAGTGCGATTGTAGGCGGTATTTCAGTTACACTGACCCCGGAGCAAAATGAAATGCTGAATTCGCCGGAGGGTAAGGTGCGTTTTTTTGATAGAAGAGCGGATGGTACAGTGTGGGGTGAAGGTATATGTGCCATTGTAATTAAGCCCCTGGATAAAGCGTTAAAGGACAGAGATCAAATATATGCGGTGATTAAGGGCAGTGCGATAAATAATGACGGATCCTCAAACGGATTAACAGCACCTAACCCCGTTGCTCAGACAGAGGTAATCGAGAAGGCATGGAAAGCGTCGCGGATAAATCCCGAAACCATCAGCTATATTGAGGCTCATGGGACCGGGACAAAGCTGGGTGATCCGGTAGAGCTGAAGGGCCTGAATGTGGCCTTCAGAAGATTCACCGACAAACGTAATTTTTGCGGGATAGGTTCTGTAAAGACTAATATCGGTCATACCAAAGGGGTATCAGGCCTGGCATCAGTGGTCAAGGTGGCGTTAGCACTTAAGCATCAGATGCTTCCGCCTACCCTTCATTTTCAAGAAGCCAGCCCGATGGTGAAGCTTATCCAATCGCCCATGTATATCGTTGACCGGTTGACTCCTTGGGAGCCGGCCCACTTCCCTAGAAGATGTGGCGTTAGTTCCTTCGGTTTTAGCGGAACTAATTGTCATATGGTCTTTGAGGAAGCACCTTCACTTGAAAAACGTGTGATTCCGGAGAGCGAATCGGGCAGCTCTGTGTTTGTATTGTCTGCTTACAGCGAAAAAGGATTAATGCAGTATATTAAGAAATATTTACTTTTTCTGGAGAAAAACGAATCGAGTCTGGGGGACATTTGTTTTACAGCTAACACCGGCAGACAACACTACAATCATCGTATGGCTTTGCTTGCGAAGGATTTGGATGAATTGAAGTCGCTGCTGATTTTGATTAATGGAATAGGATTGGAAGCGGCAAGCAGAACAAATCAACAAATTCATTATGGCCATTTTAATTTAGTTTTTAATAAGAAGGCTTTATCCGTGAACGATCTGACCGAGGATATGAAAAAAAGCCTTAGCGGAACGGTCGATCATTGGTTAGAGATGATGGAATCTCAAGAGACTCAGGAGTCCATGCTTACAGAGCTTTGCCGATTGTATATTAGTGGTGCTGATGTTCGCTGGGAAGTACTGTACCTTAAACAGGGGTACCGGAAGACATCCCTGCCAACCTATCCGTTTGAATCCAAACGGCACTGGCTGCAGCTCCGGCGGTATGGGGAAAAGGAATCTGCCGGCACCGACAAATCGCAGGACTCCTTCTATAGAATAAATTGGATGGAAGCGCCGGTGGAAGCAAGCGGGAATCTAACTCCCGAGGAATCCGTATTGCTGATTCATGACGGAAACCCGACAGCAGCTTCTTTGCTGCAGAGCATCCCCGGGGTGCTCGATATAACGTTAGGCAAGCAATTTCAACGGCTGGAAGCCGAGCGTTATATGGTAGACCTATCGGAGGACAGCTTCAAGAGGCTCATCTCTTCCGTTAAGGGTTCAGGACCTTATAAGATCATCCTGTCAGTCTTCATGGAAACGACGGTTGCTTCATTGAATGACATCCACTGCTTCGAGGATAAAAGCATCCAAAGCCTGTTGAATTTAATCAAATCGCTGGTTCACAATAATGTCAGTTCAAATATTGATCTGGTTCTGTTAACGAAGTCGTCGCATGAAGTGACAGGGACGGAGCCGTATATTATTCCCGAATATGCTCTACTGGTTGGCCTGGGCCGGGTAATCCATCAGGAATTGCCTCATATCTCCTGCAGATGTGTTGATTATGATGAGTTAACCTCCCTGCAACAACTTACCAGTGAAATTATGCATCATTCAGAGTCGTACCTGACCGCTTATAGGGAAGGGCGCAGATATGTTGAAATCATTGAAGCTGAAAAGTCTAATCCCGTTCAAGCTCGCGGGCACTGGATTCATGAATTTGGCGTATATTTAATTACCGGAGGATTTGGCGGAATAGGCTTCAGCTTGGCGCAGGCTATAGCCGCCTTGCGCCCGGTTCACCTTATCTTGCTTGGCAGACAGCAATTTCCTGCTCAATCAGAGGACGCTGAATGGCTGGATAAGCATAATGCTATTCTTGAAATGAAACGAAATGGATCAACTGTAGATTATTTCTCTGCCGACGTGTCGGATGAAGAACAAGTTGCGGCTGTTCTGCAGGAGGCCAGAAGCAGATACGGAAGGATCTCGGGAGTCTTCCATGCCGCGGGTATTTCCGGGACGAATATGATCTATCATAAGAGCTATGCCGATATATCCGGCGTACTTCAGGCAAAAGTAGATGGGACATGGATTCTGGACAAGTTAACGGCAAAGGATGAACTGGACTTTATGGTCTTATTCTCCTCCATTGCATCGTTTGCCGGAGGGCTGGGGATGGCCGATTATGCAGCAGCCAATGCCTACATGGATGCTTATGCTATGAAGCGGAGTAAGACAGGGCGCAAAACTGTTTCGGTGAATTTGGCTACATGGAAACATGTAGGGATGTCTGTCCGGCACGGGGTTAACAAAGATACATTGTTCCATGCATTAGAAAAGGAAGGGGGTATCTCCTTAATACTGCAGTCACTCAACCACACAGGCGCACGGATTATTGCGGCACGGGTGAATTATAACGATGCCTTGTTCCTGCATGCCGATGACCCGGCTAAGTTGGGTATCAGGTTATCCGAGGACATTGTATCGGCGATCGAGCGGGTTCGCATGAATCAGGATGGAGTGCCTTCTGCTCCCGTGCCCATCGAATCAGTAACATTGATGGGAAGAAACGAAATTCATTATTCTGAGACGGAAATCACTGTCTCCTCTTTATGGGGAAAGGTGCTGGATATCTATGAGATTGATGTCGATATGAATTTTTACGAGCTTGGAGGGGACTCCAGGCTGGCTATCGACTTGCTCAAAGAATTGGAGCTTAGATTTCCTGGCGTAATCAATATTTCGGATATATTCACCTATCCGACGGTGTCGCTGCTCTCCGAATATATTGAACAACAGCTAGAGGCTGCTTCAAATAAAAGGCCGGAACCGAATAAAGCAGAACAGCGGGGACTAACTGCCGCTCTGGATAATGAGGGCTTAAGAGCTCTGATCGGTAGTGTGAAAGCAGGAGCGGTATCCGTTGAAAATGGGTTGCAGATTCTGAAGCAGCACAGAAAGGAGAACTAAGCTGTGGAAATCGAAATGCTGAATAAATATATTCTGGACCAGTTGCAAAAAGGCGGGTTAAATGAAGACACCGCTTTGACGCTTCTTACAACAATCAATGAACAGGATGAAGCCCAGCATGAACACCAAGACGAAGACATTGCCATTATCGGATTGAGCTGTAGATTCCCTGAGGCGGATAATGAACAGGAATACTGGTCGAATCTCAAAAATGGCAAATCGATGATACGGGACTTTCCCTTTACGCGCAAAAAGGATACAGATTGCTTTATCCCCGAGGGGGATTCTCCAGAGGATTTTTACGGCAGAGGGGGATATTTGGAGCATATTGATCAGTTTGATCCAGCATTCTTCCGGATCTCACCGAGAGAAGCATTATTAATGGATCCCCACCAGCGGGTTTTCCTAGAAGTGGCATGGGAAACACTTGAGAACGCAGGCTCCGCCGGAAAGCAGATTCATGGGAAAAAGGTTGGTGTCTTTGCTGGACGGGATCATTCGAGCGATACGATATACAAGCGGTTGGTGCATGATTCGGATTTTTTAGCGATAACCGGATCGACTGCCGGCATTATGGCAAGCCGGATTTCATATTACTTGAATTTAAAGGGTCCAAGCATCGTCGTCGATACAGCATGCTCTTCTGGTCTGGTGGCGCTTCACATGGCCTGTCAGGCACTGAAGAATAAGGACTGTGAGATGGCTTTGGCCGGAGGAATAAATCTTTCTCTGTTTCCTGTAAGTGGAGACAGTATGATAGAATCGGCGGAAAGCTTGGTGCGCACCTTCGATAAAAATGCGAACGGCACCGTGTGGGGAGAAGGGATAGGCATTGTCATGCTGAAACCTTTGAAACAGGCGCTAAAGGACAGGGATCATATAAGGGCTGTAATTAAAAGCAGCGCCATCAACAATGATGGCACCTCCAATGGGATTTCGGCCCCAAATGCCGAGGCGCAGGAAGATGTCATTGTTACTGCATGGCAGAGGGCGGGTATCAATCCGGAGGATATTACCTATATTGAGACCCACGGAACCGGAACGAAATTAGGCGATCCTATTGAAGTGAGGGCGCTTTCCAATGCGTTCAGAAGGTACACCTCCAAAAGCCAATTTTGCGGCATCGGGTCTGTAAAGCCGAATATTGGCCATTTGGTGGGAGCTTCCGGAATGTCTTCATTAATTAAATTGATCTTATCTTTGGAAAATAAGCAGATACCGCCTACTGTTAATTTTGAGTCGCCCAATCCTTTCATTGATTTCTGCCAATCGCCTCTATATGTGAACAGTCGGCTTAAAGAATGGAAACAGCCGGACAAGCCTCTTTTGGCGGGTGTCAGCTCTTTTGGTTTCAGTGGAACGAATTGCCACGTTGTTCTGCAGGAAGCCCCCCGGGAGGCTGCTGCAGAGAACGACGTCAAAGCGAGGGTTCTGACCCTGTCAGCAAGGGACAATAATTCCTTGGTTCAGTATGTCGAGCGGTTCGTTAAATTCATCATTGGCACAGATTCCTTGCCTTTGGACAATATTTCGTATAGTGCTTCAGTAGGAAGGCCGCATTTTTCAAACAGGCTGGCAATTCTCTACACCGATTGGATTGATTTGCGGAAAAAACTGATACATGTATATATTCACGGGCTAACGAAAGAGGGCCGGGGGATTTTTACCGGGACACATCATGTGACAAAGAACAATCGACACTTAGCGGAGGAGGGGGGCATTACCGTCCGGGAACTGGACAGACTAAATCGGTTATCGTCCGAGATACTGGACCGGGCCGCGTTAGCAGGTGGTGTGGACTCTTCTCTGTTGACCTCTCTTTGCCAATTATACATACAGGGGGCGGACGTGAATTGGGACAGGCTCTACTCGCAGCAATGTACTAAGTTTCCCTTACCGGCGTATCCTTTAAAAAAAGAGCGCTATTGGGTCGCCCCGGAAGGTATCGGGCAGAGAGCTGAGCAGAGGTTCAATAAGGCGCCGTTCATTAAAGAGAGAATAAAGAGTAGTGAATCTGAAACAATCTTTCGTCTGGACATGGAGACCAAGGCAAGTTGGGTATTGAATGAGCATAAATGGCATGAGCGAAGTATGCTGCCGGGCACTGGTTATTTGGAAATGGCGCTGGAGGCTGTGAACGAGAGGTGGAAGGGGGAATCCTTTGAGCTGAGGGATGTTACCTTTTTGAGCCCGTATTTTGTTGACGCTCCAGGCAAGAAAAAGCTAGTGGCCGCTATTCATTCTGGTCCGCAGGATGCTCTGACGTTCGCAATTGAGTCTGTTGATGACGGTGGTGTGCGGACAGTTCATGCTAAGGGCGCTTTCCGGCGGGGAGCGGAAATTCCCCCGGACAAGAAAGCGGTAGGGATATTAAAGCAAGCCTTCAGAGAAGAGCAGCAGCCGATTAATATAAGCTCTATGGGGGGACCTTTCGTATTCGGCAAGCATTGGCATGGCAATGAACTGATGCTACAGCAGACGAAGGATAGCCTGCTGCTGGAGGTGCAAGCTGCCGGGGATGTTCTTCGGGAATTGGGGCAGTTTCATCTGCATCCTTCCTTGATGGATATTGGTATAAACTTTGCAGGGAAATTAATCGACGAGGGCCTGTATGTTCCTTATAGCTATAAAAAATTGGTTGCATATGCACCGATCCCTTCCCGTTTTTTGAGCTATATCAGACGAAAGGAGGGTTCTCCTTCCCGCATGGCCTTGTTTGACATTACCTTTCTTGATACGGATGGGAATGTCATATTAGAAGTAACGGATTATGGAATGCGCCGGCTACAAAATCATGAAAGCGGGTTCATTCAAGAACGGGAACAACAAAAGTTACACCGGATCAGCTGGAAGAAGAAGGAGGAGGCTCCCAGGGAATCAGCGCCCAGGTTAGGTGTAACGGTAATTATGAAAGACAGGCAGGGCATATCGGAAGAATTGATTACACAGTTTACAGGCCATGGCTTCCCGGTGATTCATGTGGAAAGGGGCCCGGTCTATCAGAAGACGGATGAGGAGCATTATACGATTAGTTCAAGCGAGGACGACTTTCAGCGGCTGTTCCAAGACCTGAAGCGAAACCAGATAAACAGTATCTTGTATCTGTTCTCTCTGAATACCGGACAGGAGCCGGACACCTTGGATGAGCTGGAGGACGCCCAAGCAGACGGGATTGACAGTCTCTTCTTCTGTGCTAAAGCCATTGCTCAGCATCTACATGCTCAGCCAATTCATGTGACCGTTATTACGAAATATGCATTTTCCGTAACCGGAAATGAGCGGACGGTAATTCCCATAAATGCAACAATGGCAGGATTCGGAAAAGTGATTCAGAAAGAGTACGCCAATCTGACAGTCAAGTGCATCGATCTGGATGATGAGACATCAGTTCCTTCATTAGTTACAGAAATCGGACGCACACCGTCATCCTACCTTACCGCTATGAGGAATGACTTAGCGTATGAGGAGGAAATAGCGGAAATCGAAGTCATGGAGCACTCTTCTTCGATAAAAGTGAAAAAAGACGGAGTCTACCTGATTACAGGCGGAACCGGTGGGATTGGCTTAGAGGTTGCTTTGGAAATGGCGAGAAGCGGCCCGGTCTCGCTGGCTTTTGTGAGCCGTACTGCCATTCCATCCAAGGAGGAGTGGGCTGGGATTCTCGCCGCAGGCATCGATAGCAAACTGATGAGCATAATCAGGAAGCTGCGGGAAATCGAGAGTCTAGGCGCACGAATCGTTTTCTATGCCGGGGATGTTTCCCATTATGAATCGATGCGTGAAATCGTTGGAAGGGTCCGCCAAGAGTTCCACCGCATTAACGCCGTCATACATGCTGCCGGAGTTCCGGGAGAGGGTGTAATAGGCCGAAAGGATAGGAATAAGCTGCGGGCGGTTCTACAACCCAAGGTTAACGGGACATGGATCCTTCATCAGTTGACGAAGGACGATGAGCTTGATTATTTTATGATGTTCTCCTCTGTCGCGAGTCTGGCCGGCGGAGCAGGCCAGAGCGATTATACAGCGGCGAATACTTATTTAGATTCATTTGCCGACTATCTTAGGAACTGTAAGAAAGTTCCTGCAATAAGTGTAAAATGGACTACATGGAAATTTGTTGGCATGGCTGCCGGAAGCGCCTTGGAACACGATCAGGCAATCATTCATCCGATCGATCCACAGGAAGGAGTAGCGGCGTATAAAGATATTTTAAGCTTGAATGAGCATCAAGTCATGGTCGGTGAACTTAATTATCCACTATTAGGAAGCTTGGACAGAATCCCATATCGGTTTTGCGAAAATATTGAAAGCCGGCTTGTTAACTACAGAAGTCTGCAGGCCGATTTCCAAGAGCAGGCGCGACCACTGGAGAAACTGGAACTGAAAGGAAGAGCCAATGGGGTCTATAGCCCGCTTGAAACGAGGATTGGCCAAATATGGGGAGAAGTATTGGGTTTGAAGACCATTAATGTATTTGATGATTTTTATGAGCTTGGTGGGGACTCCATTCAAGCCATAAAAATTTCAAATGTTTTAAACAAGGAATACGGCATTGATATAGACATGGGGGATTTGTTCATTTACACAACCATAGGGGAACTGGAGGGTCATGTCAAAGACAAACTGAACCAGGCTTCTCTTGCCGGCGAACCGGAAACCGCCCTAGTCAATATTGATTATGAGCTGTCCCATGCACAAGAGCGGATGTGGTTCCTGCAGAAGCTTCATCCGGGCTTGACTGCCTACAATCTTCCGTCATCATTCCGGCTTGAAATGGAGGTGAATACGGAGCTTGTCTGCAATGCGGTTGACAGGCTCTTGGCCCGCCATGAAACCTTGAGAACCATATTCGTAGAGGATGCTGATGGTTCTCCGCGCCAGCAAATAGTCGATCACTGCCATGCTGACATCAAGGTTATCGACCTGGCAGATGACGCAGATAAGGAAGAAACTTTGCTTGCAATGATCAATGCCGATAAAAGAATGCCGTTTGACTTGCGCAAGCCCTTGCACAGGTTCATTTTGTTCCGGCTGAACCGCCAGGATTGGTGCTTTTATGTTAATTTGCATCATTTAATTACAGACGGCTGGAGTTCAAAAATATTCTTTGAAGAATTAATGACCATGTATAAGGCGCTGGCACAAGATACAGTACCTGATTTGAGCATGCCGGCCATGCGGTATGTAGACTGGATGATGAGGCAGAAAAGCTGGTTTGAAAGCGAGCAGGCCCGTTCGATGGAATCCTACTGGTTAGGTGAATTAGTTAAGCCGCTGCCAGCATTAAATTTACCTGCCGACTACAGCCGTCCCAGCATACAGACCTTTAATGGAGGCTCCCATACGTTCCGCCTTGATGAAAAGCTGACCCAGTCGGTTAAAAGTAAACTCAGGGAATGGGGGACATCTCAGCATGTCTTCTTCCTGAGTGTGTACTTCCTTCTTCTGCATTCGGTAACGGGCGATGAGGATATCATCGTAGGTTTCCCAATCGCAGGCAGGGATTCTGAAGAGGTGGAGAATCTGATAGGTCTGTTTATCAACACGTTATGCATTCGGGCCCAATTCCGTAATCTTGAGACCTTCCAGGATGTGCTGAATGTTGTCAGAGAAAAATCAGTGCTGGCATTCAAAAACGGCAGATATCCCTTTGATTTGATGGTGAAAAAGGTTAACCCTGAAAGGGATTTGACAACATCCCCAATTTACTCGACGATGTTTCAATTTTACGAGCATGCCCAGGTTAGTGATGATACAAGTCTGATTGATTTATACCTGAGCTGCCGGGAAGTGGAGGGGATGACGGAAATCAGGTTTGAGTACAACAGTGATCTATATAGTCCGTCAACGATTGAACGATTATCCCGCTTCTACGAGAAAATGATAGACACAGTCGTGGTTAGATCCGTAAAGCTAGAAGAGATGGAGCTTCTCACTTTGGATGACAGGGAGATCTACATGAACAGATTCAATGCTACCGGCGCTCCTTATCCCAGTCACTCCAACATTGTGGAATTGTTTGAGCAGCAAGCGGAGAGAGAACCTTTCAAAGCAGCCGTTTCGGAGGATAAGCTTACGGTTACCTATTCGGAATTGCAACGGCGTGTGACTCATTTGGCTTCCCGGCTGGTGACAGAGGGAGTTAAGCGGGGAGCGATTGTCGGCATGATGACAGAGCATTCGGCGGAAACCATTATCGGGCTGCTTGCCGTTATGAAGGCGGGAGGGGCTTTCTTGCCAATTGATCCCGAATACCCTGCGGAGCGAGTGGACTACATGCTGGCTGATTCGCAAGTATGCCTGCTCCTGACCAATACGGACATGAAGGAAGACACAGCATTTGAAGGCAAGATCATAGACCTGCGATTGATAGGGGAACCGGAGACGGAGGCTACACCGGTGTTTGCCCGAATTGCTGCGGATCAGCTTGCTTATGTTATTTATACCTCGGGTTCAACAGGAAGGCCGAAGGGGGTCATGGTGGAGCATCAGGGACTGCTAAATTATATTTGGTGGGCCCAAAAAATGTATGCCAATGAGGGGGATGCGGTGTTCCCTTTGTATTCATCCCTAGCCTTTGACTTGACACTTACGTCGATCTTTACTCCGCTTATTTGCGGCGGCACAATTGAGGTATACAGAAATGATGGAAATGAATTTCTTTTGTACAAAGTAATGAAGGATAATAGGGCAACGGTTGTGAAATTGACTCCGTCTCACCTGATGCTGTTAACGGATGTTGATATCGGCAATACATCTGTTAGACGGTTTATAGTTGGAGGGGAGGATTTGAAGACTTCTCTGGCCCGCAGTATTGTTAATAAATTTCAGCACCGGATCGAGATTTACAATGAATATGGTCCAACGGAAACCGTAGTCGGATGCATGATCCACCGGTATGACGAAACGGAGGATACAGGGCGCTCTGTGCCGATCGGGAAACCTGCGGATAATGTACGGATCTACATTTTGAACCAGCACCGGGTTCCCTGTGGCGTGGGGGTCATGGGTGAGATTTATATTGCCGGTGACGGGGTTGCAAAAGGATATATAAATGACCGGGAGAAATCGGATGAATACTTCGTACCCGACCCGTTCATTCCAAACGGAAGGATGTACAAATCCGGGGATTTGGGCCGGTTCAATGCAAGAGGCCAAATCGAGTATGGCGGGAGAAAAGACAAGCAGGTTAAAGTCCGCGGCTACCGGATCGAATTAGGTGAAGTAGAGGCAAAACTCGGCGGGATTGAAGGAATTCATGAGGCGGTTGTGCTGGTGCAGCAAGGCAAGGATGAGGTCCATCAATTAAGGGCTTATTTGATTGGTGATAACCGGATGAGCCGTGAAGAGCTCCAGACCGCTTTGGCCGGCGTACTGCCTCAGTATATGATTCCGGCAAGCTTCACCTATGTGGATGAGTTACCGTTGAATGCTAACGGCAAAATTGCTGCGGATGTACTATTTGCACTGGAAGAGCCCCTGAGGCTTGAGAATCAGAGCGGGCCTGCCGACGACGGGCTGACAGCGGAGATTACACTGATCTGGCAAGAGATTCTTCAGCTTGACCGGATTGATCCCCGGGAAAGCTTCTTCAATGTGGGAGGCGACTCTATTTCACTTGTCAGATTGCATAACCGTCTGGAGAAGGTGTTTCCGC
The DNA here is from genome assembly GCF_038009085.1 of Paenibacillus sp. FSL R7-0210. Classification (NCBI taxonomy): domain Bacteria; kingdom Bacillati; phylum Bacillota; class Bacilli; order Caryophanales; family Paenibacillaceae; genus Paenibacillus; species Paenibacillus sp. FSL R7-0210. The sequence goes on along the minus strand of NZ_JBBPAR010000001.1, from coordinate 4,708,214 downwards.
AACAGGTTAAGCTGGTTGACTTATTCAACTACACCACCATTTCTGCATTGGCCGATTATATCGGCAAGAAGGGGGAGGGCGGCACGTTAAAGACAGTCCTGAACCAAACGGTTATACAGAATGAGATTGACCAGATGCTGGACAGTATTGACAGTGACGATTTTGATGTGGAGCAAATGCTCCAGGATTTAAAGGGTATTGGGGGAGATTAATTGGAGTCCGTCTACCGGTTCATTCTTGAGGAGACAAAAAGAGGCACTATCAACCGTACAGTTGCTTCACAGCTGTTATCCATGATGAAAGAACAGCAAATCAGAAACTTCCAGGATATTGCCGTGATCGGCTTGGCGCTCAGGGTTCCCGATGCCGACAATCAGACTGAATTCTGGAATAATCTTGTCAGTGGGAAAAATTGTGTGAAGTCACTTCCGTTAAGCCGCAGACAAGATCTCGACGACATTCTGGGCTCTATGTCTGGACAGCCCGCTGCGATCCAATATTCCCGTGGGTCGTATTTGGAGCGCATTGACCGCTTCGACTATAATTTTTTCAATCTCTCTCCCAGAGAAGCGAGTCTGATGGACCCCAATCAAAGACTTTTTTTACAGACTGTCTGGGAAGCGATCGAGGACGCAGGATATGGAGGGCACAGCTTAAAGGGGACAAGAACCGGTATATACGCCGGCTTCGGCAGCGACAGTGAATACAGCCGGCTTATTGCCGAGCTGTGTCCTGAATATACTGCGATGTCCATACCGGGTAATCTGAAGTCATTGCTGGCAGGCAGAATAGCCTACTTGCTTGACTTACATGGACCCTCTATATTGGTGGATACCGCATGCTCCTCTTCTCTTGTTGCGATTCATATGGCGTGCATGGCTCTGATGCAAGGAGAATGCAGTATGGCGATCGCAGGAGGCATCAAACTGAATATGCTCCCCGTTGAGCCGCCAGAGAAGCTGGGAATTGAATCCGCGGATCAGCTTACGAAGACCTTTGACCAGTCATCCGATGGAACAGCAGGTGGCGAAGGGGTTGGTGCGGTGCTGCTTAAGCCCCTAGTCCAGGCGGAGAAGGACGGCGACCATATCTATGCTGTCATTAAGGGCAGTGCGGTTAATAATGACGGCGATTCCATGGGGGTTACCGCACCGAATCCGCTTGCCCAGGAAGAAGTAATCGTTCGTGCATGGAAGGCCGCCGGAATTAACCCTGAAAGCTTGTCCTTTATAGAGGCTCACGGCACAGGGACTAAGCTGGGGGATCCGATTGAAGTGGAGGGAATCACGAAGGCCTTCCGCCAATTCACGGAGAAGCAGCAATTCTGTTCGATTGGATCGGTCAAATCCAATTACGGCCACTTGGACAATGCGGCGGGAATGATCGGGTTCATGAAAGCTGTTTTTTCTCTGAAAAATCGTCAATTGCCTTCATCCCTGCATTTTCGTTATCCCAACCGGAATATCGGGTTTCACAAATCTCCGGTTTATGTGAATGATGTGCTGCGGGACCTGGAGGAGAGCGAGGAACCGGTTCGGTGCGGTGTAAGTTCTTTCAGTCTCGGCGGAACCAACTGTCACATGGTCTTGGAGGAGTACACAAGGAAGTGGCCTGGTGCAGCAGCAACCGGGGATTCTCTTTTTACACTGTCGGCCAAAACAGAACGCTCATTATATCAGCTTGTGCAAAGCTACATTAAATACTTCAATGATCCTTGTAGTCTGGCAGAGGTTTGCTACACTTCAAATATTGGAAGGGGGCATTATCAATACCGGCTGGCGATCATTACGAACGACCAATTGGATCTTCAGAATAAATTAATGCTGTTCCAATCCGGGAAGAAAAACTGCCCGGAGCTGCAAATTTATTATGGCTCAGTCAATAAAGCGGCTGCCGATGCTGCAGGAGCTCTCTTGGAAGCTTATGAAGATGTATTGGCGGAAGGCCATGATCCGAAGCGGCTGGGCCGGCTTGCAATATCGTATGTTCAAGGACATGAAGTGAACTGGAGCGCGATGTACAAGAATACGGTATTTCGCAGAGTCCCATTACCTCCTTACGTCTTTGATGAAAAGAGGTGCTGGGTTGCCAAGGAGACGGAAGACAGAGGGGAAGAACAGTATTATCAACTCAATTGGGTGGAGGCAGAGAAGGCTGTTCCACCCGGGCGAACATGGGAAGGTGCTGTTCTGGTCATTGTGGGGGATGGTTGTCTCTCCGATGCGATAATGAAGGAGCTCCGTGGACAAAGATATGTTGTAACGGCACAACTCGGCCGTGAATATTCCAAGATCAGTGCGATGGAGTATCTAATTCGGAATACGGCAGCGGACTTCTCGGCTCTGCTTGCGCAAATGAAGGACATGAATTTGACCGCGATTGTGCACTTAGCCAGCCTTTCCGAGCAGGGGGGGATGGACAGCGAAAATGATTTGACTGCAGGTCTTCAGCGGGGAGTGTACAGTTTTAGAAACCTCCATCTGGCTCTGGCAGAAGAAACCTTTGCAGACTTGGACCTTTATTTGATAGCGGAGCGCGTCAACGCTATACACCGCAGTGATCCCGTAATCAACCCGGTCTTCGCGCCGATGTTCGCGCTGGCGAAAGTAATGAAGTACGAAAATTTCAATACCCAATGCAAATGCATCGATATAGATTCCGAGACGGAAGCCGAAGTCATCGCCAATGAGATTGCGTCAGCGGCAATGGATTCGAACGTGGCTTACCGGAAAGGGATCAGATATGTGGAACGGCTGGAGACCTTCCAGCCTCTGGATATGGAGCTGAAACCGACCGGTATCCGGCCCAAAGGTGTTTATGTCATTACAGGGGGAACGGGAGGGCTAGGGCTTCAGGTTGCCCATTATTTGTCGGTTCAAAATCAGGTAACCTTGATTCTGATTAACCGCTCCTGCTTCCCGGATAAGAAAGAGTGGGCAGCAATAGCGGCCGATCCTGCCAATGCCTTAAGCGATAAAGTGAAGTCGCTTCAACAAGTTGAGGGACGAGGATCTCAGGTCCGGTGTTACCAGGCGGATGTTTCCTGCCCGGAGGACATGATTTCTGTTCTGGATGAGGTTCGTGAGACTTACGGCAGCATTCACGGAGTTATCCATAGTGCAGGAATAGGAACGGGTGCCAGAGGGGTGAGTATTCAAGAGCAGGAAGAAGAAGACTTCCTTCGCACATTAGCCCCAAAGGTTCAGGGAACATGGCTCTTGGATCGCTTAACACAGCAGGATAAGCTGGATTTTATGGTGCTGTTCACCTCACCGGTCACCCTGATCGGCGGTGTGGGACTTTCAGGTTATACTTGTTCCAATTCCTTCTTGGATTCCTTCGTTCATTACCGAAATACTGGTGGTAAGCGAACGATTGCCATGAGCTGGGCACCGTGGGAGTTCACAGTGCAGTTGATGGGGGAGCGGTTTAATCCGCAGAAGCAGTTGTTCCAGGTCATTTCTTCAGAGAGGGTACGTGAAGCGTTTCACGACATTTTAAACCATGACGTGCAGGAGTCCATTATTGGAGGATTAAACTACCAGGGCGAGCTTCTTCCTTACTATAAGGAGTTTTCCTTCCGTCTGTCCGATTCCATTATTGAAAGAATCAAAGGCGGGCTTGAACAGGCTTCTTCGTATCAACGTGTGGTCGAGGTAAGGTACAAGGGGGAAAAGGTACCACCGCATGGACATTCGGAAAGCCTTGGACAAATCATCGGCGGCGTCCTTGGCATGGAGAAGCTTGATCTGGAGAGCAACTTCTTTGAGCTTGGCGGGGACTCCATCATTGCCATGAAAGTAATAGTGCAAATTAATCAAGTCTTCCAGACGGCACTTAAGGTAACGGATCTGCTGCGGTTCCCAGACCTTCATGCTTTCACCGGGTTTATTGCGGAGCAGACCATGGTTGAAGATTCTTCACAGAACACGGCGAGGGATATTAGCCGAGACATTCTCCTGGCACCTGAGCAGAATTATTATCCCGTTACTCCAATTCAACGGGGGATTTTCATTATCGAAGAGCTGGGAAACGCCGGTTGTTCTTACAATATGACTAATGTAGTCAGAATTACCGGTAACTTTGATTTGAACAGACTGGAAAAGGCCTTTGGAGCTCTGATTCGGAGACATGAAGCGTTGCGGACTGCCTTCCGGATTGCCGACGGCGAGGTTGTTCAAACCGTCCAATCGGATGTACCGGGAATCGTAACTGTCAAACAAGTGGAGACGGAGGAGGAGATCAGACATTATTTAAAGGCTTTTATCCGCCCATTCCATCTTCTAAGCGCTCCGCTGGCACGATTAGAGGTATTGGCAGCAGGTACAGAGCAATTTATCTTATGTTTTGATATCCATCATATTGTATCTGACGCAGTGTCGCTTAGCATTCTCACTAAGGAGCTCTCAAGTTTGTACAACGGAGAGAGGCTCGAACCGGTGAGAATTCATTTTAAGGACTATGCTTATGTGCGCGGCAAGCAATGTGAGCACAATGAGATGGCGGCTGATCTGGAATACTGGGATGCGAAATTGAACCGGCCGGCAATTTCTTTTGAGCTTCAGACCGATTTCCCGCGGGGACCAATCAGAGAATTTGCTGGAGACACAGTCACTTTGGACGTCAGCGGGGACGTAAATCGTGGTTTATTCCGGTTAGCACATCAATCAGGAGGCACCTTGTTCATGAGTTTGTTTGCGGCTTTTCACATTCTTCTCATGCGGGTCTCCGGTTATGAGGATGTCATCGTCGGTACACCCATAGCTTTAAGGGATCAGCCAGCCCTGGAAGGCTTGGTCGGAAACCTGGTCAATGTTGTGCCGGTAAGGACCCGTCCGGTCCCTGAGGATACCTTTAACGGCTTTTTTGCCAGATTTAGGAGTGAAGTGCTGCAATCCTTTGAGCATAAGGAGTTGTACTATGATGAGATGGTATCCTTATGGAATGCACCGCGTCACGTCAGCCGCAATCCTATATTCGATGTTGTGTTTGCCATGCAAAATATTCCGATACCCCAAGCTTCCTTCGGGCGTCTGCAGGCCAATCCGTACAGGTATGAGAATTCGAATTCCAAATATGACCTTACGTTAAATATTCAGGACTACGATGGGGTATTGAGCTGCAATATGGATTACAACACCAAATTGTATCAAAAGGAAACGGCAGAGGAGCTGTTGCGCCAGTATACAACAATATTGGAAGCAGTTGCAGGCAACGGGGATATTCAGCTGGCCCGGATCAATCTGGATGATCCTTCGAAGATATCGCGCAAGGTTGATTTGGAAAGCGTTGAATTTGATTGGTAAGGGGGGAATGAGATGGAATTAGAAGATGCATATCCAGGGGATGGCAAATACTACTGGAAGGACAAACAAACGCTGGTGGAGAAAGTAAGCGGTTTTCCACGAGATTGTGTACACGTTGGCAGTTCCGATTATCCTTCATCAGTTGAAACGTTCCTGTTTCCGGATGCAATAAATAACGAAATTAAACGGATCACCAAGAAATCTCCCTACGCAGAGTTTATGATGCTGAATGCGGGAGTCATTTTTTTGCTGTCCAAATATGGAAGGGTTTCCGAGGTTATTGCTGTAACTCCGCTAATGAATCAGTGGGATAAACCGGACGTTGATGTTGTCAAAAAGTTGCTTATCCCTGTATGTTTTCATTTAAAGCGGGAGATGACCTTTAAATCCTATATGGACGGTGTGAGAAAAACGCTGCAGCAGGCCCTGAATAGCCCGGATTCGGGTTTTCACCCTCTACCGGAGATGTCTCTGCCCGCCTTAGTCGTTCACCGGGATATCCATTATCTTGAAAAGTGGAAGGCGGACCTTTGCTTTTCCTTTTATTCGGATGATTGCGGCCGTATTGCATTGGATATCGAATTTCATCCCGGATATTACGATGCCGGTACTATTCGCCGTATCTTCGGTCAGTTAAATGTTTTTTTTGAGCAGGTCCTGAGCAATACCAATACGTTATTGAAGGATGTTCAACTGTTAACGAACCAAGAGCAGCAGCGGATAATAACCGAATATAATGAGACGGCGTCAGAATACCCGGAGGCCCATACCATCGACCAACTCTTTGAACGGGTTGCCGAGTGTTACCAAGACCGGGTTGCCATAACCTGCGACAGCAGCTCATTGACTTACAAAGAACTCGATCAGCTGGCAAATGTATACGCGCGGCAGCTTCGCAAGCTCAACCTTCCGCAGGAAACTATAGTTGGAGTGAAGCTGGATAAAAGCATTGATTTGGTGGCAGCTGCGTTAGGAATATTGAAATCGGGTGCAGCTTATCTGCCGATTGATCCGGAAATGCCGGCGGCGAGAATGAAGGAAATCATTGAAGACAGCCGGTCCCCTGTCATTATCACAAGCAGACGGTTCGCAGATACAGGGGGAGAATCAGGACAAGCAGCCGTCATCTATACCGAGGACTTGGCCCGCTTGAATGAAGAACCGGAGACCGCTTCTAAGCCAGCTGATCGGAATCCAGGGCAGTTGGCATATGTGATCTACACTTCAGGATCGACTGGCAGACCGAAGGGGGTCATGATTGAACATCGAAATGTGGCGGGGCTGCTGAGCAATAACAAAAGCCTGTTTGATTTCAATAATGATGATATATGGACCATGTTTCATTCCTTCAGCTTTGACTTCTCTGTATGGGAGATGTACGGCCCGCTTCTGAACGGAGGGCATCTGATCATTGTCCCCAAGGAGGTTGCCCGGGATACTCCCCGCTTTCGTAAGCTGCTTATAGAGAAGCGGGTAACCGTTCTGAATCAGACTCCGGGGGCTTTTCATACCTTGATTCGGGAAGATGAGAGCTATCATGATGCAGGTCTATCGCAATTGCGCTATGTCATATTCGGCGGGGAAGCGCTGAATCCCTCAATTCTCCGGGACTGGCATAACAAATATAAGGCAACCAAACTGATCAATATGTATGGCATAACGGAAACAACTGTTCATGTGACCTATAAAGAGATTACGGAAACGGAGATCTCGAAGGGACATTCCAATATAGGGAGGCCGCTTCCCACTTTATCTGCCTATGTTGTTGATGAAGACCTGCAGCTGGTGCCGGAAGGAATTCCGGGAGAGCTGCTGGTTGCCGGACTAGGAGTTGCCCGGGGATATTTAAACCGTGAAGAACTGACAGAGGACAAGTTCATTCCGGATCTCTTTCAACACGGATCGAGGGTGTACCGTTCAGGGGATTTGGTAAAATGGTCAAAAAGCAGCGAACTGCTCTATTTGGGCCGGATAGATCAGCAAGTGAAGATCAGAGGACACCGGATTGAGTTGGGAGAGATCGAGAACCAGTTGTTGAAGCTGGGCGGGGTGCGGAATGCAGTTGTCCTTGATATGAAGGACGGGGAAGACAGCAGGTACTTGCATGCTTTTTTTACCGGCAGTGATCAATTAACCCTTACGGATATCAGATCGCACTTAGGGCAGCAGCTCCCGGACTATATGCTTCCGGCTTTCTTCTCACGCATCAGGGAGATTCCTCTGACGAGTAACGGGAAGGTCAACAGAAAACAATTAATGGAGAATTCCCCAGTCTTAATGAGGGAACAGGGTGTGATCCAGCCCAGAACCGAAGCGGAGCGGATTATGGCCGGGGTGTGGCAGGATGTCCTTAAGGTGGCTGAGGTCGGTATAGACAACCACTTTTTCACGTTGGGCGGAGACTCGATCAAGGCTATACAAATTCTTTCTAAGTTAAGGCAAAAAAACTGGAAGGTGGAGTTAAAGCACTTCTTTCATTCTCCCACCATCCGGGAGATCAGTAACCACATGGAGCCGGCGGAGAAGCTGGACAACTATGACAGCGTTTCCGGCGAGGCTGCATTGTCACCTGTTCAGCAATGGTTTCTGGAGGAATGCTCCTTGGAGATCGCCAATCACTATAACCAAGGCATACTCTTAACCTCAGTCGAGCGGATGAGGGCAGTTTGTATAGAACAGGCTTTTTACAAACTGATGGAACATCACGATGCGTTGCGTAGTGTTCTTCGCGTCTATGAGCAAGGTACCGTTCAGCAAATCAGAGAACCCGGTGCTCGCCCTTTATTTGCCTTTGAAACGGTGGACCTGTCGCAGCTTGAACATGCAGAAGAGCGGATTACGGGACATTTGAATGGGAAACAAAGAGCCATGCGTCTGGTTGATGGCCCGTTGCTGCAGGTAGTGCATTTTCGCTGCAAAGACAAAGATTATGTAGCTGCTTTGATCCATCACTTTGTGGTTGATGGGGTTTCTTGGAGAATTATTCTGGAGGATTTCACTACCCTTTATAATCAGGCAATTGCAGGTGAGGGGCTGATTTTGTCTGGAAAAACTGATTCCTATGTGCAGTGGATTCAGCGGCTGAACAGGTATTTTGAATTGCCCGGAGCTGACAGGGAGAAGGATTACTGGACTGCAGTGGAGGAGCAGATCGAACCGTTCCTGCCAAGTAATCATGAAGGAAAGGGCTATTGCTTTCAGGATGTTGCCAGGGTTGAATTTGAGTTGTCTGCCGCCGAAACGGAAGCAATGATGAAGCTTGTCCATCACGCTTACAACACCGAAATCAACGACATCTTGCTGGCCGCGACCGCATTAACCCTGAAACAGTGCTTTAATGTAGACAAGGCTGCAGTGGATATGGAATCGCACGGCAGGAATCAGGAGCTGTTTGAAGAAGCGGATATCTCCAGAACAGTCGGCTGGTTTACAAGTATTTATCCGGTTGTATTAAGGGTCAAAGAACTCTCGGACGACTATTCCGAATATATCAAACTGGCGAAAGAAACCTTAAGAGCCGTTCCGAACAAAGGAATCGGAAGTATGCTGCTTGACTACGGGACCGGCAAAAGAGAACACAGAGCGCGAAAACCTCAAGTCAGCTTTAATTACTTGGGGAATTTTGACGTGTCTGATTATCAGGGGTTTCATTTCTCCGGCATCTCTATGGGGGAAATGGTCTCGCCTCGCTGGAAGCGAAAGCATGATCTCGACATTTCAGGTATCCATATCGGCGGAAAGCTCTCCATATCTATGACCTATAACAAGCATCAGCTTGGACAGGCAACCATGGAGCGGTTCGCCGATGTGATGAAGAACAATCTTTCGGGTATGATCGTCCATTGCATGGAAAGAAAGCAGCAAACCTTAACCCCAAGCGATCTTACCCTTCAAGGGTTGAATGAGCACAAGCTGGAACGGCTCTGCCGTTTTGCCGGGGGAATAAATGCTCAATTGGAAGATGTGTACCCGCTTACGCCGACGCAGAAAATGATCTTGTTTCATTCCATGCTCTATAAAGAGAAGAATTCGTATTTTAATCAGATGTCTTTTGATTTTGAAGGGTCCATACAGAATGACCTGGTTCAGGAAAGTCTGCTTGTTCTAATCAAGAGGTATCCGACCTTGAGATCAGTATTTACATTCCGTACTATCGAGGTTCCCGTTCAAATAGTGCTGAAAGAGACAGAGGTTCCTTTGGAAATAATTGAACTCTCAGGCATGGACGAGGAGAAACAGTCTGAATCCATTCAAGAGATTATCTGTAGCTCCAGAAATGCCAGATTTCACTTAAGCAGCTCCCCTCCTCTTCGGATTGTATTAGTGAAGCGAAGCAATACGAAGCATTTATTAATATGGAACTTTCATCATATTCTCCTGGACGGGTGGAGCTTAAGTATCATCATGAGGGAGTTTTTTGAAACCTATCAAGCCTTGTCGGTCCAAGATCCACCTCGGCTGAGGGAGCCCCGGCTGTTCCGCGACTACCTCCAATGGTTCCAGAAGTATAACAAGCGGGAGGAAGCGATTGCGTACTGGAGACATACGCTGGATGGTGCCACGGCTGGGACGCAGCTGTCGAAATTCAAAAAGGGAGGTGGGACCCGGCAGTATGTTCAAGAAGAGATTCAAACCTCTCTGGGGGAGGCCAGAACACAAGGTCTAAAACAGCTGGCCGAGCATTTAGGGGTAACGCAGAGTGCATTGTTTTTAACAGTATGGGGATTACTCCTCCAAGACATATGCGGGACGAATGAGGCATTATTTGGCCTGGTAATATCGGGAAGACCCACAGAGATCAGCGAAATTGACCAAATGGTGGGGATGTTCATTAATGCTGTGCCGGTACGAGTCAAAAATGTCTTAACATCCGGAGTGCCGGAAACAGCCGCTTCCGTTCAGGAGATTATCTTGTCATCCGAACAATTCGGTTGTCTTCCTCTCAGTGAGGTTCTTAGCAACGCAGGTATTGACAACATAATCATAGATCACATGATTATATATGAGAATTATCCGCGTTTGGAAGAGGTAGTTACCAAGGTGAAAAGCACCTTCCGCTTGGTAGGAATACACAGTTATGAGGAGACAAGCCACAACCTGAATATTGTTATTCTTCCGCAAGATGAATATCAGGTGAATTTTGTATACAACTCACTGGTTTATGCAAAGGAAACCATGGAAGGCCTGAAACAGCGACTGATTGAGAAGGTAGACATGGTCTTGGAGTCTTCGAAGACAATACAAGGAGGTTAAAGTCATGGGGGACGAACAGATGCTGCTGGAATTGAAAGCGATTCTGGAAGACTTGAACATTGAAGGCGTTGACAGTATCCAAGTGAACGACAGCTTGGCCGATTACGGATTAAACTCAGCCGGGCTGCTGAGATTGATCTTAGCTGTTGAAGAACAATTCGGATTTCAATTCAAAGATGAAGATTTCGATTCCGAGAACTTTGAAACGTTGGAAAGCTTGATTACCTATATTGCGCGTCGTAAGGAAGATTCCCATGAGTGAAATAAGTGTACGGAAAATCGGTGTGATTGGCGCAGGAGTTATGGGAAGAGGCGTTGCACAAACTTTTGCACAGAATGGTTATGGAGTTATTCTGATTGATATCTCTGAAGAAATACTGGCCAAAGCGAAGGAAGAAATCAGCAACAGCCTCCGCCTGTATACTATGTTCCATCCTGACAAGCTCACAGTAAAGCCTGAAGAGGCATTGAGCCAAATCGAATTTACAACATCCTATAATCACTTGGCAGACGTTACATTTGTTATAGAGAATGTGTCGGAGAAATGGGAGGTAAAGGAGCAGGTATATGCTACTTTATCGCGGACAGTCAGACAGGATTGCATTCTTGCTGTAAATACATCCTGTATTTCAATAACCCGGATCGGAGCATTGACCAAGCAGCCAGAGCGTGTCATCGGCACGCATTTTATGAATCCAGTTCCCCTCATCCAAACGATAGAGGTAATAAGAGGATTCTACACCTCCGATGAGACCATAGAGAAGACGAAGGACGTTCTCTCCTCTATTGATAAGGACTGTGTGATTGTTCAGGATTCACCGGGTTTTGTGTCGAACCGTATCTCTCATCTGCTGATGAATGAAGCGGCATTTGTTGTCCAGGATCAGGTTGCGTCTGCGCATGATGTGGATGAAATATTCAAGAGATGTTATGGACATAAGATGGGGCCGTTGGAGACTGCCGACCTGATCGGCCTCGATACGGTAGTGGATTCGCTGGAAGTGCTCTATCAGGATTTTCAGGATCCGAAGTATCGCTGCTGTCCGCTGCTAAAGAGAATGGTCAGTGCAGGGCTGACCGGGAAGAAATCGGGCCAGGGTTTCTTTATATACTAAAAAAAGCGAGGTTATAACACATGGAACAGATCAAGGAAAAAACAAAAGGTTTTTTAAGCAAGTTTTATAGAAAAAGAGAAATATCTGATAGCGAAGATATTTTTGCGCTGGGCTTTGTAAACTCACTCTTTGCAATGCAGCTGGTTATGTTCATGGAGAAAGAGTTTTCCATCCGGGTTGAAAACAATGACCTGGACATGAATAAATTCAGATCCATTGAGAGCATTGCGCAGTTCGTAGAACAGAAAAAGGCTGTTTGATCAATTTTAAATATACAGGGAGGCCTTGAAATGGAATTTACACCTTCTCAATTGAAATGGCAGGAATCCTTCAGTCTGTTTGTCGATCGTGAGCTGATTCCGGTTGCGGAACAGAATGACCGAGAGGAAAAGATCTCAGCGGAGCTGCTGCAAAAGGTTGCAGATGCGGGATATCTGGGGTCTATGCTGCCTCAAGATTACGGCGGCCTGGGGCTGGATATGGTTACAGTTGGCTTATTAAATGAGGAGATCGGCAGAGGCTGTTCGAGTGTAAGAAGCCTGTTGACGGTTCAAGGGATGGTTGCACTCGCTATTTTAAAATGGGGTACGCCGGAACAAAGGGACAAGTGGCTTCGAAAATTAGCCCGGGGAGAGGTTATTGGAGCCTTTTCCCTTACTGAGCCTACTGTTGGAAGCGATGCAAAAAATATTACCATGTCTGCAACGCTGGAGCAGGATGAATACGTTTTAAACGGAACGAAGAAATGGACGACCATGGGGCAAATCGCCGACCTTTTTTTGGTTTTTGCCCAGGTCGAGGGATTACCCACTGCCTTCCTCGTTGAAAGAGATAACATTGGCCTGGAGATAAAGCCGATTGAGGGTTTGTTGGGAGCAAGAGCTTCAATGATAGCCGAAATAGACTTTAAGAACTGCAGAATCCCGAAGGGAAATCTTGTAGGCAGCTTGGGCACGGGGTTATCCCACGTAGCTCTTGCTTCGCTGGACTATGGGCGGTTTACAATAGCATGGGGATGCGTCGGACTTGGCCAAGCCTGTCTGAATGCAAGCTTAAAATACGCCAGAAAACGGAAGCAGTTCGGTGCATCGCTCAGACAACATCAGTTGATTCAAAAAATGATTACCGGCATGGTAACGAACATCAAAGCGGCGAGAGCTTTATGCCATCATGCCGCTAGCTTAAAAGAAGCGGGAGAGCCAGATTCAATCATGGAAACATGGGTGGCAAAATATTTTGCTTCAACCATGGTATCCAAAGTCGCCAGCGATGCTATTCAAATCCACGGAGCCAACGGCTTCAGCAGAGAGTATCATGTGGAGCGTTTTTACAGGGACTCTAAGGTCAATGAGATTATCGAAGGCACAAACGAAATGCATGAGATTTTGATTGCAACATATGCCTTTCGGAATATCTGAAGAATAGATTAGAAACGGGGCGACGAGCGAAATGAGTATTGCAGGTGCAGCACACAAAACGCTGAAAATGAAATGTGTCGTTTGGGATTTGGATCATACCCTGTGGGATGGCGTACTGCTGGAAGGTTTCGGAGTTACGGTCAAGGACAATGTCAGCGAGATCATACGTACATTGGATGAACGGGGAATACTGCAGTCGGTCGCCAGTAAAAACAATCATGCGGATGCGGAACAAAAGCTAAGAGATTTGGGCCTTTACGAGTATTTCTTGTACCCGCAGATCAATTGGAATAATAAATCGGATTCCATCGGCACAATTGCAAAATCCTTAAATATCAGTCTGGACAGTATAGCCTTTATAGATGACCAGCCTTTTGAATTGGATGAAGTACAGTTTGTTCATCCTGATGTTTTCTGCATTCTAGCGGAAGGGCTGGACGGTCTGCTTGATCTACCAGAGCTGCACCCTGTCTTTATTACGGAAGATTCCAAGATTAGACGGAAAATGTATCAGGATGATATTGAACGTAAGCTGGTGGAAGAACGCTTTGAGGGAGCCCAGGAGGATTTTTTGGCTTCCTTGGATATGGAGTTCACAATATCTTCCGCAACCGAAACAGATTTACAGCGAGTCGAGGAGCTGACTGTCCGCACACACCAGCTTAATACTACCGGGTATACCTATTCATATGAGGAGCTAAGAGAGTTTATCAAATCGGACAGCCACAGGCTGATTATATCCGGTCTCAGCGACAAATACGGCACATATGGAAAAATCGGTATTGTCCTGCTGGAATGTCAGGACAAGGTGTGGAATATTAAGCTGCTGCTGATGTCTTGCCGTGTCATGTCGCGCGGTGTCGGCAGCATAATGTTAACCTATCTGATGCAGGAAGCTGCCAACGCCGGAGTGAAGCTGCGGGCAGAGTTTATTTCCAATGACCGGAACAGGCCTATGCTGATTACCTATAAATTTGCCGGGTTCCAAGAAGTTGAACAACAAGGGAATTGTACAATTATGGAGCGGAATACGGATCAAATTCCTCAGCTGCCCGATTATGTAAGCATTATCATCAATGATTAACCAATGACGAAGGAGCTGCAATAAATGAATAACAAGCTGGCGTTTGTTTTTCCGGGACAAGGATCGCAATTTGTCGGTATGACCAAAACACTCTGTGATGACTATTCAGTAGCGAGGGAAGTATTCGAGGAAGCGAATGATATCCTGGGGTTTAATATTAAAAAACTTTGCTTTGAAGGGCCTGTCTTGGAGCTGAATGCCATTGAGAACATGTTGCCTGCTTTATTGACGGCAAGCTATGCCATCTTCAGGGCCTTTATGGATAAGGTCGGACTTGAACCAAGGTATTTGGCCGGTCACAGTTTGGGAGAATACTCAGCTTTGGTTGCTTCGGGAGGGCTTCGGTTTGCCGATGCCCTCCGGCTTGTCCGGTTAAGGGGTTCACTGGCGATGAATGTCAAGGATACACATCCAAGCTGGATGACGGTGGTGAACGGACTAGATTCAGCCCGGGTGGAAGCAGTATGCAATTGCCTGTCCCGGTTGGGACATACCGTCTCTATTGCTTGTTTCAATCTCAAAGACCAGCAGGTGATTGCCGGCAGTGAACAGGCTATCACGGATGCGGAGAATGAACTGCTTGAACTTGCCGACGACGTGCAGATTACACCGTTGTTTTCGAGTCCTCCCTTTCACAGCGGGTTGTTGAAGGATGTCTCGGATCAATTGAGAGCAGAAATATCAAAAATTACACTGAACGACGTAAAGTGGCCTGTCATTTCAAATGTTACCGGAATGCCATATACAACCTCAGAGCAAATCATCACCAATCTGACCGAGCAGCTGTACAAGCCGGTTCAATGGGACAAGACGATGGAATACTTGTCTGGACAAGGCACAGATTTGTATATTGAGATGGGACCGCAATCCATCATGACCAATGTCATTAGGGCAACCTGCAGCAACGTACAGGCTTACTCCTTTGGTCAGATTGACGACCGCAACTCCGTAATGGATAAATTTCAGACTCATCATGTCAACACTCCAGAGGACAATCAGTTTACGGTGATTACCCGTTGCCTAGCAATCGCGGTTTGTACAAAAAATAATAATGACAACAACGAAGAATACGAAACCGGCGTAATTATGCCTTACGAGAAAATACAAGCCCTTCAGGATCAACTGGAGAAAGAGCAGAGTATGCCGACGAAGGAACACATGGAAGAAGCGCTTGCGATGCTGATGAGTGTATTTGAAACTAAACGTACTCCCGCGGAGCTTAGAGTAAAGCGGTTTGATCAAATTTTTGAAGAGACCGGTACAAAAGCCTTGTTCGCCGATTTTATTTACCATTAAGTCTGGTTTAGTGCAGGAGGGAAGCATCTTTGGATGAATAAATCTGACAAATACAATCAAGAGAGCATAGCGATTATCGGAATCGCTATGCAAGTGCCTGGAGCCGGCAGTCTGGAAGAATTGTGGGGAGTTATTACAGAGGGGAAGGAGTGCATCTCTGACCTGCCTTTGGCCCGGAAGCGTGATATTGAAGCTTACCGGGATTATTCCGCGGGATATGATCATGAGCTTAGGTACAATAAGGGCGGTTTTTTGCAAAATATAGACCAGTTTGACAACAGTCATTTTCGGATCTCACCCAAAGAATCCTCGGTGATGGACCCCACCCACCGGATGTTCTTGGAGTCTTGCTGGGAAGCAATTGAGGACGCAGGTTATGCCGTACAACGATTGGCAGGAACCGATACGGGGGTTTATGCGGGAGTCCGTTTGAATCATTCCGCCTATGCAACGATTGCAAAAGAAGTTGATCCGGAGGGGTATGGAAATTTCTTGACGGGGAACGCAACGGCTATAGTAGCTAATAGAGTGAGTTATCTGCTCAATCTCACAGGGCCTTCCATGACCCTAGACACCGCTTGCTCTTCCTCTTTGGTCGGCCTCCATCTGGCATGCCAAGCTATCCGTTCAGGCGACTGCAGCATGGCTCTCGTCGGTGGAGCTTATATCATGCCTGATCCGATACAGAGTGATGTAAAGATTGGAATTGAGTCGGAATTCAACAAGACGAAGACATTCGATGCCTCAGCGGACGGTACCGTTGAGAGCGAAGGTGTAATTACGCTTCTATTGAAGAGCTACAATCAGGCGAAGGAAGACAGGGACCATATCTATGCCCTGATCAGGGGCAGTGCGGTTAACCAGGACGGTAAAACCATCGGCCTGACATCTCCCAGTGCGGAGGCACAGGGCAATGTCATCAGAAAGGCGTGGAAGAATGCGGATATTGATCCAGAGACCATTACCTATATCGAAGCGCATGGTACTGGGACCAAAATCGGGGATCCGATTGAAGTTTTAGGAATCAGAAAAGCATTTGAAGCGTATACCTCGAAAAAACAGTTCTGTGCCATCGGCTCAGTCAAAACGAATCTGGGCCATTTAAATTGTGTCTCCGGTTTGGCGGGACTGATCAAGGTTATATTGGCTATGCAGTATAAAGTGATACCCAAGCAAATAAATTTTCTGCAACCGAATAAGAGAATCCGGTTTATTGATTCTCCTCTCTATGTCAGCGACAGGAACGAGCCCTGGAATGCTGTGCCTAGAAGAAGTGGGATCAGTTCTTTTGGAATTGGCGGAACCAACTGTCATATTGTTGTGGAGGAGGAGCCCTCCGTTCCACCTCGCGAGGAGGAACTGCCCGATGTTCTCTGTCTTTCCGCAAAAAGTAGGAAATCTTTGATTGAGCTAATGAAGCAATATGAACAACACCTTCGAACCCATTTAGACTTATTGAATATCCAAGATCTCTGTTTTACAGCTAACAACGGCAGAACGCATTACAAACACAGACTATCCATGCTTATTAAGAGCAAAGAAGATCTGCTGTCAAAGCTGGAACAATTGAACTGCATGGATGATTCTTTGTGGATTCAGGAACCGGATATATATATTGGCGGTGAGGAAGCCTTCACACAGCAGGCGTTGTCTTGCAGCGAAGAGGCCCCCCTGCCGCTTCAGACTATTGCGCAGCGCTATGCTGCTGGTATGACGATTGATTTCTCCGCCCTATATAGAGGCCAGAGCAGGCATAGGGTCAGAATTCCGGTTACCCCCTTTGAACGGAAGCGGTGCTGGATCCAAATACCGGAACATAGCCGGGTTGGGAAGTGTTTTGAAATGCAGGATGGCTATGAGGTGGTCTGGAAGGAGGATCTGAGCCCGAACCGGCCGGCTGCTGCCCGTAATGATGTAGTCACCATAGTGTTGGGCGGAGGCGGAGAGCGGGAGAGGGCGATTCTAGCATCATTGCAGGCAGATACCGAGAATGTAATTCCTGTGACGATAACGGATTATTGCGCCAAGGAGGGGGAAAGGTTCTTCATCACAGGTGATAGAACGGGGTATCAATGGCTGTTCAGACAAATCGGCATAAGCGGGAAAGTACAATTGGTTCATATGACTTCCGTGGGCTCAGTCAACGCTGCGGATGATTATATGGAACTGGGAACATCCATGATAGACCCGGTTATCAATCTGCTTACACTGATTAGAACGTTTCAGATGAATCAAATCCAAGAGGCCGAATTGGTCATTGTTACCCGGTATGCCTATCTGGTGAATCAAACAGACCTGGTACAACCTGTGAATGCGGCCTTGCACGGGTTTGCCAAGTCATTTCATTGGGAATTTCCCCAGGTGGGCTGCAAATGCATTGATATAGACGATGCCACTGAGCTTTCCGTTATCACGCGTGAAGTGCTCTGCCAGTCACCTTATTTCATAACGGCTCTCCGTGCTGGAAGAAGATATTATGAAGAGCTGAACCCAATGTCCGAGACTACCGTCCATGCTGAATTACGCAATGTGGGGATAAAGGAAAACGGGCTGTATCTGATAACCGGGGGATTTGGCGGGATCGGGCTGGAACTGGCCAAGTATCTGAGCGGTAAAAAGAAAGTCCGGCTTATTCTTCTCGGCCGTTCCAGACTTCCCGATACGGATGCCCGAAAGATGGACATGATTAAGCAGATGGAGAACTCCGGCAGTACAATTATCCATTATGCTGCGGATATTGCGGATTTTGACCGGATGAAGCAAATAATGGAGGAGATCAGGGTGATACATGGCCCGTTGAATGGCATTGTTCATTGTGCCGGAAACGGGATGGTCAAAGAAATCCATGAGTTGTCGGAAGACAGCCTTAGGGGAATCCTGCGTCCTAAGGTGCAGGGCACTTGGATATTGGACCGGCTGACATGTAACGAACCGCCTGACTTTATCTGTCTATTCTCTTCGGCCATGACCCTGATCGGAGGATACGGGGCTGCCGGTTACACAGCAGCTAACAGTTACATGAACAGTTACGCGAGTATGCGCTGCAGCGCATCGACTCCGTTTATTAACATCAGGTGGCCTGAATGGACGGATACCGGGCTGGCAGAATGCAAGCAAACCAATCTGCGCAAAGAATTATTTGAGCCACTGTTACTGGAGAGGGCCATACGTTATTTTGACTGGGTGCTGCACCATAATGTCCACGATTTGATCCCGGGCAGGATAAATTGGGGATGTGAGTTGTATGAAATCTCTGAACAATTGCCGATCCGTTTTTCGGAATCCGTCAACGAGGAGTTTCATAAACGGCAACAGCTCAGGCCGGATGCAGACAGTCGTATTCAGGTGAACAATAAGACCGCAACACGGACAATTGAACAGAAGATCGGAAGTCTGATTGGAGAGCTCTTATCTTATGAGCATGTGGATTATAACCAGAACTTCTTTGAGTTGGGTGTTGATTCTATCATTGCGGCCAAAATTATCAACCGAATCCAGAATCAGCTGAACTGTAGCTTGGAGGTAGCGGATATCTTCAGATATCCAACCGTCCATCAGTTATCCGGACATTTGGAGACATTGTGGCAACAATTATCCATGTTAAAGGCGATTGTTCCAGCCAAGGAACAGAAATATTATCCGGTGTCGGCTGCACAAAAAAGAATATTTCTTTTGCAAAGCATCAGCAGAAATAACACGGCTTACAATATGCTGGATGCCTTCAGGATAGATGGCGATCTGGACCGCCAAAGATTGGAGAAGGCCTTTCTTTCTTTGATTCATAGGCATGAGACCCTTCGAACGTATTTCTTAGTTGAGGGAGCAGAGGTTGTACAGAAAGTATCCAGCGAGTGCAGCTTTAGGCTTGAATGGGCGGATCTCTCCCAGGATACCAGCATGGAGGTTGAGGCTTGTATTCGCCCCTTCATCAGCTGTTTTAATTTAGGCACTTCTCCGCTGATACGGGCGAAGCTTATCAAGTTGCAGCAGAACGAGCATTTGCTGCTTATTGATATCCATCATATTGTTACCGACGGAACCTCCCGGGGAATTATTCTGGGTGAATTGGGAGACGGCTACGAAGGAAGAACGCTGCCTCCATTGGAGCTGCAATACAAAGACTATTCCACCTGGCAGAGCGAGATGCAAAAGGAAGGGTACTTCAAGAGGCAAACCGAGTACTGGCTCCGCCGGTATCAAACACTGGCTCCGCCTTTGGAACTTCCGACGGACTATGTAAGAACATCATATGTAGGTTTCGAAGGACGTATGTTTTCTATCGAGGTAGACCGGAAGACGACGGATCGGCTGAGAAGCTTCGCTGCGGAGAAAGAATGTACTCTCTATATGGTGTTACTGTCTGTCTACTATGTGCTGCTAAACAAATTCTCCGGACAAGAGGATATTGTGGTGGGATTTCCTATTGAAGGAAGAACGCAAATGGGGACGGAAAAGATCATTGGTTTATTTGTCAACACCCTGGCGCTAAGAAACTATCCTGTTCCCTGCAAGAGCTTTCTGGATTTTCTGTTTGAGGTAAAAACGAGTCTTTTGGAAGCTTATGATAATCAGGAGCTTCCATTCGATGAGTTGGTTAACGCCTTGGGAATACAGCGGGATACCAATCGCAACCCGTTATACGACACCTTGTTCGTACTGCAAAATTCTACTAAGATCCAGGGGCAGTTCCAGGATGTGAGGCTGGTCCCTTATTCCATTGACCAGACTGCTTCCAAAATGGACTTGGAGGTTGAAGTTACGGAAACTTCCGCGCAGCTGCGGATTAATTTTACTTACAAAACGGCTCTTTATAAAGAGGAGACGATCCGCAGCATAGCCGATGAGTACAACAAGCTGATTGAATTAACCCTGAACGACCCTTCCATGGATATCGGGAGCCTAACCTCCCGTGCTGTAGAGCAAAAGCCGCTGGCAGACAGCTGGGATTTCAATTTTGAACTTGAACTGGACTAAAATGGAGGTTATGCTAAAATGAGGTTTTTCAGTATTCCGGCGGATTTCAAAGAGACTACAATCAACGGGTATGTTGAGCTTGCCAAGCAATATCCCGGTAGTCAGGTACTCGAGACTTACGGGCAAATATCCATTAATAACTCTTTTGAATCGGGACGGATCAACGAATATTTACCCCAGATTGACATGTATGATTTGACAGAATACATCCGGTATTGTGAAGCGAAGGGCATTGGTTTTAACTATGTTTTCAATGCACCTTACATGCATAACCGTGAGTTTACTGCAGAAGGCGTGAAGGAGACGAAGCAGTTTATATCCGCATTATATAAAGCAGGGGTCAGATCGTTGACCGTAACACTCCCATCGCTGATGGATCTTGTGAACTCCATGGAGTTGGACATAAAGATTAAAGCGTCTGTCATCTGCCAGATCAATTCCGTAAACAAAGCTCTGCACTACAAGAAGAATGGTGTAGACCGTATCGTGCTGGACGAATCAATCAACCGGGATTTTGACATGCTCCGGAGAATCGCGAGCGCTTTCGGCGACAAATCGGAAATCATTATTAACTCCCTGTGCCATCAGGAGTGTACGTACCGGATGTTCCATTACAACCAGACAAGCGGTGTTGTACGGGATCCTATGGATACAGGAACAAACTACTATACAACCAGGTGTGCGCTGAAAATTTTTCAGGATGTAAACCAACTTATGAAGTTGTCTTGGATCCGTCCTGAGGACCTGCATTACTATGAAAGCATCGGAATCCGCTATTACAAATTACAAGGCAGAGAATACGTGAACCGCGGGAATCCGCTTAAGGCAGTGGAAGCATATTTCAGAGGGTCATTTGACGGGAATCTGATGGAATTGCTGGATATGTTCTCATCGAATTATGCTTATAAGTTTTCAGTTGACAATAAGCTGCTCGATGGTTTCCTCAAACCTTTCTACGACATTCAGGGATATTGCAAAAAAGACTGTACAAGATGCAGTTACTGCGACAGGTATGCCAGCAAAAGTGTTGTGAGTGACGGAGTCAATGAAATAAGCGCACTCGCCAAGGATTTTCATACCAAATACGATGATTACAAGAAATTTGTGCGAGCTGTTGATCATGACAAGAAAGAAGAAGCTTCGAGCACTGTAGGCGGTATCGAAATCGAGTTTGATTTCTAAGCTTGTATATACCGGGGAGGAGTTACGATGTCATCGCTCAAAATCCACAGAGCGCGCCTGCATAACTTAAAGGAAATCTATGTTGAAATACCGAAGCACCGGTTAACGGTCATTACCGGACCGAGCGGCTCAGGTAAATCAAGCCTTGCCTTTGATTTGATTCATTACGAAGGCACCAAACGTTACCTTAGCGCACTTGGAGAATGGGATCTGAATTATGAATATGAGACTACTTCCTTCGACAAGATGGAGGGACTTAACCCGACGGTTGCGGTGGAACAGAAGCTTGTCCGGCAGAGCAATCCCCGCAGCACGGTCGGGACGAAGCTGGGAATGAACCGGTTGCTGGAGTTGTTCTTTTCACTTTACGGAACGTTGGAATGTACGGTATGCGGTAACACCGTAGCCGTCAATACAAGTTGTAAGGTTTGTGGGAGCCGCCACGGGGAATACGTCCCTTCAGCATTCTCGCCTAACTCCAGCATCGGCATGTGTTTTCAATGCTACGGACGGGGCGTTATCTCCCATGTGGATGAAAAAAGTATATTTGAAAAGCTAATGTTATCCAAAGCAAGCCTGTACAACGATACGAACCGGAATTTGAAACAGGAGCTTCTGCGTTATGCGAAGCTGGCAGGGTTTGATGCCAATCTGCCGTATTCCAAGCAGTCTCCCGCAATACAGCGTGACTACTTGTATGGGAGCAATGAATTTTATTTTATTGGCTATATTCCCTACATTAATCAAATCTACGCTCAAAAAGATATTGAAGACTGGGCAGAAACCACGGTTTGTCCTGGGTGTGAGGGCAGCGGACTGGCTCCGGAGGTTCTGAAGGTAAAGGTATTGAACCACCATATCTCATACCTGAAATCCATTTCGGTTAAGGAGCTTTACGGGATTCTGACTGAGGCAGCCGAGCACGGGCACGATGAGCGGTCCGTGCAGCTTGCCGAGCTTATGTGCAGAAAACTGCTGCATTTATTGGATGTCGGATTGTCCTATCTCTCTTTGCAACGCAGAATTCCAACGTTAAGCGGAGGAGAACTGCAAAGACTATATCTGGCTTCATTCTTTGATATTGAATTAAATGAGATCATGTATGTTTTTGACGAGCCTACAGTCGGGCTGCACGAAATTGAGAAAGATAAGGTTATTAATAAGCTTCTTAAGTTAAAGGAAGCCGGTAATACCGTTATAGTCGTTGAACATGACCATATGATGCTAAGGGCAGCGGAGCACATTATTGAATTCGGACCCGGCGGTGGACAAGAAGGCGGACAGATTCTGTTCCAGGGAAACTATGAACAGTTCATCAGCTGTAAGGAGAGTGTGATCAGCCAATATATTGCAAAGGAACAAGTGCAGCGTTTGCTGAGAAGAAGAGATCTGATTATAACTGCAGATACACCGCGTCTTAGCCTGTATGGGGTTAACACAAACAATCTGAAGGATATCCATGTTGCCATTCCACTGGGCACAATGGTTGGAGTTGCTGGCGTATCCGGAAGCGGCAAAAGCTCCTTGATCACGGACACGCTTGTTCCGGCACTGCAAGAGCACTTGTCCAAGGGAAGAAAGAGTGTTGCCGGTTCCACACATTTAGATGGAGCGGAGCATATTAGGAAGTGCCATTTAGTTGAACAAAAGCCTATAGGCAGGGCCAAAACGTCCATTCCTGCCAGTTACATCGGAGTTTGGGACCTTATCAGGCAGGCGTTTTCCAAGCAAGCCATTGATCAGGGAGAGCATTATACCGAAGGAGATTTCTCCTTCAACTCCAGGGGAGCTTGCCAGCAATGCCGTGGTGACGGTATCGTTGAGATCGCCCGGTTCAGCCATGTTTGTCCCAGCTGCGAAGGGAAGCGCTTTAAGCCTGAAATTCTTCAAATCCGGTATCAAGGCTATACCATCAGTGACGTTTTGCGGATGACCGTACAAGAAGCCTCTGGAGTATTTGTTCATGATCCAAAAATCGCAAGGATTCTGTTAACCATGGTCAATGTAGGATTAGGTTATATTGCATTGGGGCAACCGATTACAACGATTAGCGGCGGAGAGGCCCAGCGGATAAAATTGACTAAGGAATTAGCCGATCACAAGCATACAGGACAGCTGTTTGTTCTTGATGAGCCTACTTCGGGCCTTAGCTATCATGATATAGGCAAGCTGCTGACCTTATTAAATGAATTGGTTGGAAGAGGGAATAGCGTGATCGTGATTGAGCATGACGCCTTGTTTCTTTCATGTTGTGACTGGATTTTGGAATTGGGTCCGGGAAGCGGGGAACAGGGCGGCTCTATCATTGCGGAGGGGACGCCTGAGATGCTAGTCCATAATCCGCATTCGGTTATAGGAAGCTTCTTATATCTAAACTAAAACTACGGAGGCTAGCAATACCATGGTGGTTCACGGATCAAAGATATGGCCGGCGGAGGAATGGGAATACGGCACTCCAAGCTCAGCAGGAATCGATCCGGAGCTGTTATGGAATGCCAGTAAGCATCTTCAGAGAGATTTCCCCCATGTATACAGTTTTTTAGTAGTACAACATGGAAGAATCGCCTTTGAACAGTATTACAGAGGAACAAGAGAGACTGATAAACGGGATATTCTGTCTGTGAATAAAAGTATACTGTCAGCTTTGGCCGGTATAGCCTTAGCTAAAGGATACCTGTCGAATACGGATCAGCAAATCATAGAACTGTTTCCCGAGTTTCTCAGCAAGGATTGTGATCCAAGGATACTCTGTCTCAACATCAAGCATCTATTAACGATGACATCGGGTTTCTACTATCCCAGACTTGCAGCCGACAGTCAGCCAATGGTTGACAGGATGCGCAGGTCTGATAACTGGTTAAGGTATATTCTTGAGCTTCCTGTCAAGAACAGGGCGATGAACCGGTTTCAATATAATAATTTCGATGCTTGGCTTCTTTCGGCTGTGTTACAGAGAGTAAGCCAAATGTCAATTTACGAATTGGCCAACAAGTGGCTGTTTGGTCCAATCGGTATACACGCCGATGCTTGGGAATGCGAGGATCCGCAGCAGCATTTGGCCGGAAGCTTGCATTTAACTGCAAAAGATATGGCCCGGTTCGGTTATTTGTACTTAAATGAGGGGGATTGGAACGGTGTACAAGTTATCCCCTCCACTTGGGTAACTGAATCCACCGCCGGAAGCGGTCCCTATTCATATTTGTGGTGGCTGCATCCGCATGGCTATTATGCCTCAGGGGCCGGGGGAACAAGCATAATCATTCTGCCTCAAGCGGATATGGTTATTGTTTTTCAAGCTAAACATCTGAAGCGGTTCCGCCATCCTATGGAGGCGATGCATACACATTTATTCCCATACATCGGCTTAAGTTAAAAACATCTCTTTGGAGGCGCAAAAATGAATGAATCTCTTCTTTCATCAGGTTTACAAAGTGAAACGATGAATTACTGGATCGAAAAGTTCAGGAAGGAATACCAGGAATTGAGACTTCCAAAAGATTATTCTGCTCAGGGAAATGAAAAGGGTGAGTATCTTTTTAACCTACCAGCCGAATTATCGGCGCAAATCTTGCGGCTCGGGAAAAATCAGAATTTAGCGGTGTTTACCGTGATCTTATGCGCATTGCATGTTTTCCTAAACAAATGGTGCGATCAGGATGACATGACGGTTGTTATTCCTGCGTTAGCAGAAGAATCGCTGAATCCGTATTTGTTTCTCCGAACAGAAATCGACCCTGAACAAACATTTAAGAGTCTGCTGTTTCAGGAGAAGCAAAGCTTGATGGATGCCTACAAGCATCATTATTTCTCTATCCGCAGATTAAGTGAGCTTCTTGGAGAAGAAGCTGCGCAATCTGTATTCCGGGTGGCATTGCATATGCAGGGGTTACACCGGGAAGAATTCATCACCAGCCTTAGCTCCAACCCAAATAATGAGTTAGTGTTCTCCTTTGCTCAGACTGACGGGCTGATTAAAGGGAAGGTACTGTACCGCTTGGGCAGTTTTGACGAAGCTACCATTTGCCGGATTACAGAATGGTTCATTCAACTGTTCATGCAGGTGATGAGCAGTATGGAGCGCCCGATACAAGAGTATGAGTATATTACATCTGAAGAAAAAAATACAATCATATATGAGTTCAATAACACAAAAGCCTACTATCCGAAGGATAAACTCCTCTATGAGCTCTTTGAAGAGCAGGCGGCCAAAACGCCGGATCAAGTGGCCATTATCTGCAAGAATGAAAGAATGACGTATAAAGAAATGAATCGGAGAAGCAATCAACTGGCCAGGAAATTGCGTTCACTGGGAGTAGGATGCAATGAATCCGTTGCGATGTATTGCCAGCGTTCTCCTGAGATGCTGGTCGGTATCATGGCTATTCTTAAGGCGGGCGGATGCTACCTGCCGATTGATCCCAAATGTCCCATTGAAAGACGGGATTATATGCTGGACTTCAGCCGTGTGAGGGTGGTCTTGACAGACCACAGCTGTCCCGGGCTTGAGAAGCAAGGCCTGGAGATCATTGCCCTTGATGAAGCGGCGAATTATTCCGGGGAAGCTACCAATATGGCTCCTGTCAATTCCCCGGCAGACCTTGCATATGTCATTTATACATCGGGTTCGACAGGAGTGCCAAAAGGGGTTATGGTTGAGCACCATTCCGTTGTGAACCGGTTGCATTGGATGCAAAAAAAATTTCCGTTACAGCGCAATGACGTCATATTGCAGAAGACCCCCTATACCTTCGATGTTTCGGTTTGGGAGATTTTTTGGTGGTCTTTCCAAGGTGCGAAGGTATGCATACTAGAGCCGGAAGGCGAAAAAAACCCCATTGCAATACTGGAAGCTATTCATCAGGGCGGGGTGACGGTGATGCACTTTGTTCCGTCGATGCTTGATATCTTTGTCGATTATGTTCAACAAACCGGGAACGCACATCTTATGGATACAGTAAAAGTAGTGTTTGCCAGCGGAGAAGCCTTGCACGGAAAGCATGTACAAAATTTCCACTCCGTCTTCCGGAATAAGCAATTGGTGAACTTGTACGGGCCGACTGAAGGAACCGTTGATGTTTCGTATCATGTGTGCAGTGAATCGCATCAGGCTGATGCAGTCCCAATAGGCAAGCCGATTGATAACATCGGATTGTTTGTAGTTAACCGCAGTAATCAGTTGCAGCCTGTCGGGGTACCGGGAGAATTGGTCATCACAGGTGTAGGGGTTGCCAGAGGTTATTTGAATCAGCAGGACCTCACTGATGCCAGATTTAAAGATAACTGCATTACCCATGAGGGACAGATGTATAGAACCGGCGATTGGGCAAAATGGACAGCCGGCGGTGAGCTGGAATACATTGGCCGGATCGACTATCAAGTGAAAATTCGAGGAAATCGGATCGAAATTCCTGAAATTGAACTGCAGCTTTTGAAGGTTGAAATGGTGAAGTCTGCAGTGGTGCTGGTTCAGGAGGACCGTTCCAGCAATAAGGAATTGACCGCGTATTATGCTGCAGGTAAGGCCGCGCCGGCGGGGGAGCTCGCTGCATTCTTAAGTGCTTATTTACCGGGTTATATGATTCCTGCCCGCTTTATCCATTTGGATGAGATGCCGTTGAATGCCAATGGGAAAATTGACCGGCATGCACTGAAGATGTTAACAGAGCAAGTAGATCACGGCCAGGAGCAGCCTGCAAATGAAATGGAACGTAGAATCCATAAAGCCTGGGCGGGGATTTTAGGTTTGAGTGAGTTTGGAATTGACGATAACTTTTTTAACTTGGGGGGAGATTCCCTTAAGGCTATTCAGATTGTGGCAGCTTTGCAGAAATCACACATTGAATTGGATATCAGCTATATATATGAACATCCGACGATTCGCCGATTAGCCGTGCATGCGAAACAAAATGAATCACCTGCGAACGATTTATCCGGTGCTATCGAGCGTGTCGAAAAGCTCAGGGACACCATCTTAAACGATCCGCTGCAGGCAGCTTTTCTTCCTGAGCAATATGAAGATTTTTACCCGATCAGCGATATTCAGTTGGGCATGATCTTTTACTCATTGAAAAACTCCGGGGATGCTGTTTATCATGAACAATTTGTTTATGAAATTGAGGATGACTGCTTTGTATTGGAAGCGCTTAATAAATCCATGGGATTAATGCTGAAGAAGCATCCTATTCTCAGAACCACATTTGATATTCAACATTTTCACGAGCCGGTTCAGATCGTTCACAATAATATGGATTATATTATTGATTACATAGACATAACCGGGTACTCCAAAGACGATCAGCAAAGAATCATCGCTTCATACCAGGAAGAGGATAAGCGTAAGCCTTTTATTTACCCGTTGCAGGAAGGGTTCTCGCTGTTGTGGAGAATGAAGGCATTCCAAATTAATACTCAATCCGTTTGCATCTGCTGGAGCTTCCATCATGCTTTGCTGGACGGTTGGAGCAACGCAACCTTCAGTACGGAAATCATTAATACGTATTTCCAAATGAAATCAGATGGCTTCGCCGTGTTTGAGAAATTAAGCAGTACGTATTATGACTACGTTCTCTATCAATTATCGCTGAAGGAAAAGAACGACATTTATCACTTCTGGGAGGAAGAGCTAAACGAGTATAAGCGCTCTCAATTCCCTAAACGCAGTAAGGAGGCGGGAGAAGGGGCGGAGAGTAAGGCATCCATATTTAAGATTGATGAGATTACAACACAATCGCTGAAGCAATTTGCTGCCCAGAATCAAGTTTCTTTGAAAACCGTCTTATTCAGCGCTTATCTGTATATGTTGAACCTGTATTCCCACGATAATGATATTGTAGCAGGTATTGTAGATCAGAACAGGCTTATGTCTGAGGATAGTCATAAGATACTGGGTTGCTTCCTGAATACGATTCCTGTTCGCTTTCAGTTGGGGGACAGCCGGTTGACTTGGAGGGATCTCATCCATCGCGTTGAAGAGAAGTTAACAAAGCTAAAGTATTTTGGAAGAATGCCGTTATATGAGATTTCCAAACATCTGGGTGAAATGGGCAACTCCAATCCGTTTTTCGATACCCTGTTTAATTATGTAGACTTCTATGTCTATAACGAAGTGAAGCAGGACCTGTCAGCGAAGAGTGAATTGTCGATCAGTAACTATGAACGGACCAATACTTTATTTGATTTTACGATCAGCAATTTTGACTCAGAACTGGAAATCAGAATGATTTATAAAGAAGCCTATTTGCCGGTTGCCGAAGTCGAAATATATGCCGATTACTATCTTGCTATTTTGGAGCAATTCATTAAGAATCCCGATATCCAGACTAATAAAGAACAGATTCTGAATGACCGGGAATTGGAGCGGATGAACGCTCTTAATGAGACGCAGAAAGAGTATCCATCGAATACAACCATCCATCAGCTTTTTGAGGAGCAAGCGGAGTTGTTCCCGGAGAATATTGCACTTCTCTTGGAAGATGCAACGATCACGTATGGCGAATTAAACCGGAAGGTCAATCGATTAGCGCACTGTTTAACACGGGAGTTCGGAATACAACCGGGTGATCGGATAGCTATTTGTATGCATCGCGGGTTCGATATGATCGTAACCTTACTTGCGGTCATGAAATCGGGGGCGGCATACGTTCCAATCGAACCTGATTATCCGCAGGAAAGAAAAGAAGCGATTATGAAGGATGCGGAAGTCCGCTTAATGGTGTCAGGTGACGCGGAGGAAGGGATATATCATCCCCGTCTCTTACGGTATAACGACAAACACTTCAGGTCATTTCCATCGCATAACAACGATGTAAGAGTAAGCGGAGTGGATGTAGCTTATATAATTTACACATCAGGTTCGACAGGAACCCCCAAAGGGGTAACCATCGCACATCATTCCGTGGTGAACTTGATTTGTTGGGTGAATCAGCGCTTTGACATCGGACGGGATGATCGGCTTTTATTTGTGACTTCAATTAGCTTTGATTTATCAGTTTATGATTTATTCGGGATTTTATCGGCAGGTGGACAAGTTGTCATAGCAGATAAAGAAAGCGTTATGGATCCACGTAAGCTGCATAATCTTTTGTACGAGCAGAGAATCACCTTTTGGGATTCTGTTCCCTCAACGTTATCGCATTTGGTCGGATACATGGAAGACAGCGAGTTGACGACCAAGCAGACGTATCTGCGGCTGGTGTTTATGAGCGGAGATTGGATCGGTGTCGGATTGCCGGCCCGCATACAGGGCTTCTTTCCAAATGCCCAATGTATCAGCCTCGGCGGTGCTACAGAAGCGTCAATATGGTCGATATATTATCCGATAGAGGAATCATGTGCGTATGAGGTAAGCATTCCTTACGGAAAGCCGATTGACAATAATCAGTTTTACATTTTGGACAACAGCCTGCAGCGTATGCCCTATGGAGCTGTCGGAGAACTATTTATCGGCGGTGCGGGGCTCTCCCTGGGATATCACAAGAATGAGGGCATGACGAAGGAAGCCTTTCTTAGTGATCCCTACACTGGCAAGCAGTTGTACAAAACCGGTGATATGGGCAGATTTCTTGCGGACGGCAATATTGAGTTTATGGGAAGGTTAGAGCAGAACCAGGTCAAGATCAGAGGATTCCGGGTTGAACTCGGAGAGATCGAATACCAGTTAAGGCAGCATGAGGCAATTAAAGAGGCTATTGTATCGGATTTCTTGAATGAAGACCGTCATCGTTCCTTAGTCGCGTATTATCTCCCAGTAATCAAGGGCATATCCTTGAATTTACGGGAGTACCTGATGGAGAAGCTGGCCGATTACATGATTCCTTCTTACTTTATTGAAGTGGATCAATTTCCTCTTAACGGAAATGGCAAGGTGGATAAAAAGCAGCTCCCAGCCGTAAAGAAGAATCACCATCAGCCGGACACAACTCCTTATGCAGCGCCTGTAACAGAGCACGAGAAGATATTAACGGAGATTTGGCAGGCAGTGCTCGGTTACGAGCGAATCGGAGTGGAGGAGAACTTTTTCCAGTTGGGCGGAGACTCCATCAAATCTATTCAAATCTTGTCGCAGCTGCATAAGCATCAGATGTACTTCGATATGAAGGATTTGTTTGAATTTCAGACGATCAGCAAACTAAGTGAATGTCTTAAGGATACCAACAGCAGCATTGACCAGAGCCTCATCGTAGGAGAGATTCCTCTGATGCCGATTCACCATTGGTTTTTTGAAGTTGCGAACGGCCAGGTCAACCACTTCAATCAAGCCATGATGATTCATCGGGAGGGCGGGTTTGACGAGGCCTTGGTACACAGTACCTTCGACTCTATCCTGATGCATCACGACGTCTTAAGAAGCATATTTGCCAGGAAGGGTACAAGAACCGTTCAGATCAACAGGGGATGGGATAGCGGTCTTTTCTCATTAGAGAGCTTTGACCTTTGCGGACTGGACGAGGAGCATTCTAAGCGTATCCTCCGGGAGAGTGCGGATGCTATTCACAGCAGCTTGAATCTGTTAGAAGGACCGCTTGTACGCTTGGCCCTGTATGAGTGTGGCACAGATAGCCGGTTGCTTGTCGTTATTCATCATCTTCTTGCTGACAGTATCTCTTTGAATATTATTTATGAGGATTTTGTTTCAGGGTATGAAGCGCTTCTCCAGGGCAAGAGCATTACATTCCCGGACAAAACGCATTCATATAAGGATTGGGCAATACAAACCATTGAATATGCCAGTTCTAATTTGGACAACGAACTGCCGTATTGGAGAAATTTAAAGAAACTAGCGGCTGGAATTGAATTGAAGAATGAACTGGGCGGAACAGCAGGCACAGTTGGAGAAAGTGAAGTCATTGAGGTTGCAATACCGAGCTTGGATATCGATGCTCTGCTTACGAAAGCCAATCTTGCATTTCATACCGAGATCAGCGATCTTCTGATTACCTCTCTGATGCTGGCTTTTCATAAGTGGTCCGGAATGGAACGATTGCTTCTACAGATGGAGTTGAGCGGAAGAAGCAATGTCCATAACGGGGGGAGCACGGAGAGGACGGTTGGCTGCTTTGATACAAGGGTTCCGGTTTTAATAGAGATGAAACAAGCCGGCGACTTATCCTACAACATCAGAAATATCAAGGAGACGATCAGAAGAATTCCTAATCAAGGAGCGGGTTTTGGAATGCTTGCCTATTTAACTCCAAACCGCGAACAAATTGAAATCACGCCTGCAATCAGTTTTTCGTATAGTGGGCAATCCGAGAAGGGAACGGCTGAGAAGATACCGGGTTTCCTTGTATCCAGTCAATGCGGTCAGACGATAAGCCCGTTGTTTCCGCAGACGGTTGCTTTGGAGTTTAAAGCCTGGATCAATAACGATGAGCTGGTGACATCCGTCCGTTTCAGCAACAATCAATACCGGTATGAATCAATGCAGAGCTTGATGAATTTATACTTTGAACAATTGAAGGGGATTCTGGATTATTGCATGCTGCGCGATACGCAAATGAAGACTCCTTCAGATTTGGGGTATCGGAAGAATCTGCGAATTGAAGATCTGGACAAGCTCACTCAACGAATCAAAAATCTCAAATAGCGGAGGATTGGAGCCTTGGAAACGACGATAAATGAAATTGAAAGTATTTTACCGTTGACACCTACACAGGAAGGAATATTATATCATTCTCTGCGGAGCGGCAACCCGGAAACGTACTTCGAACAATGCAGCGTTATGGTAAAAGGAGAAGTAAACTTAAAGATATTCGAGGAAAGTCTAAATTATTTAATCCATCGGCACCAGGTGCTTCGCAACATATTTGTTTATGAGAACGTAGAGGATTTCCTGCAGATTACACTGGAGCAAAGAATAGCCCGCGTCGCCTGTCATGACTTCTCGCACTTGGAATTGGAGGAACAGAGCGCATACATTGAGCGCTTAAAGGCAGCAGATCGGACACGGGGGTTCAAATTACAGGAAGACCTGTTAATCAGGGCAACACTGGTGAAACTTGGGCAGAACCGCTATATGATGATCTGGTCTTACCACCACATTATTTTGGACGGCTGGTCAATGGGGATTCTGTTCAATGAGTTTCTTGTTGTTTATCAATCCTTGTCCCAATGTAAGCAGCCAAGCTTGGACGAAGCTGTACCGTTCGGAACATTCGTGAAGTGGGTGGAGGAACAAAAAGACTATAAAACGAGTTCATTGTTCTGGAAAGGATATCTTGACGGCTTAAAAGTGACGACAGGCTTACCCGCGCTGCTAAAGCAAAAAAAATCCGGGTTTCTTCAGAAGCAATTTGAATTCAGTTTGGGTGAAGAATGGACGAATTGGTTGATTGTATTTGCCAAAGACAACAAAATATCCATAAGCAACTTGATTCAAGCCCTGTGGGGAATACTTTTGTCCCGCTACAACAGTACAAACGATGTATTGTTCGGCTTGGTTGTTTCCGGTAGAAATCCCGCCGTGGAGGGAATCGAAAAAATGCCGGGACTGTTTGTAAACACGGTTCCGTTGCGAATGAATATTCCGAAAGGAATTCCCTTCAGCAATCTGCTTAAACAAATACAAAAAGAGTCGATTGAAACAACTGCTTATAGTCATTACCCATTGAATTCTATACAGGCTATGAGCCCGCTTCAGAAGGAACTGTTCGATAATATCTTGGTCATTCAGAATTATCCCATCAACGAGAATATAAGAGCTGGCAGTGAAGAGAGCGGGCTTCCTTTTGAAATTGAAGAGACTCATATGACCGGCCAGACTAATTACAACTGCACTGTAACGGTTCCGATTATGAAGGATGGAATAACCTTTCATTTCAGATACAATGCAAATGTTTATCAGCCGGAATTTATCGAATCGATCTCTTGTCATCTACGAAGTCTGATCCAGCAAGTATTGGACAAACCGGAAATGCCGGTGGAACATATGGAGATATCGTCTCTGCAGCAGCATCTCATCCCGTATAGCTTCAATAATGTCAGCAATCATTACTATACACAGAACATCCATCAAATATTTGAGCAACAGGCAGAACTATCAGCAAGTACCGCTGCGGTCGTCTTTGATAATAAGACATTTAATTATAACGAGATTAACCGTCACGCGAATAGGCTTGCCCGGTATTTAAGAGACAGGGGGGTTGGACCGGAACGTGTTGTTGCATTACTACTGGAGCCTTCTGTTGATATGATTGTGGGCGTTTTAGGCGTTTTAAAAGCAGGGGGGGCCTATCTTCCTATTGACCCTGAATTGCCGGAAGCAAGAATTAAGTATTTTTTGCAGGATAGCCAGACTGCCTTGGTATTGACGAACATGGATGAAGTCCCGCCCGGAATTGATCAAGATGTGATCAACCTTGCCGACATTAAATACGAAGAT
Organism: Paenibacillus sp. FSL R7-0210; assembly: GCF_038009085.1. Lineage (NCBI taxonomy): Bacteria > Bacillati > Bacillota > Bacilli > Caryophanales > Paenibacillaceae > Paenibacillus > Paenibacillus sp. FSL R7-0210. The sequence continues at coordinate 4,674,207 of NZ_JBBPAR010000001.1, read as the reverse complement.
TATGACGATGTTAATTTGCTCCCGCTGGCAGAACGAAACCACATGGCTTATCTCATCTATACCTCGGGTTCAACCGGAACTCCAAAAGGAGTTGTAATTGAACATCAAGCGGTTGTCAATTTTATTGAGGGGATGAATGAGAAGATTGATTTTGTTTCCCAGCAGACCATATTATGTTCTTCTAATTTTTCTTTTGATATTTTTGTAATGGAGACACTTCTGCCTTTATGTATAGGCATGACGGTTGTCATCGCCTCGAAGGAGGAGCAAAAAAATCCAAGGCTGCTGGCTCAATTAATTGGAAATGAACGAATTAAAATACTGCAATTCACCCCGTCTAAGCTGAAGCTTATACTAAGCGACAATATATCAGCCCCTGTCTTACAAAAGGTGAATATTGTGATAACCGGCGGAGAGCCGCTGTCACCTCCGCTGCTGCAGCAGCTTAGGGAGAATACCAGAGCAAGAGTATACAACGTTTACGGCCCTACCGAATGCACTGTATATGCAACAGTGGAAGATATGACAGATAAGGACGATGTCACAATTGGCGGCCCGATCACAAATATGCAGATTTATATTATGGACCACAATATGTGTCTGCAGCCGCCGATGGTGTACGGAGAGTTATATATCTCGGGTACCGGACTGGCCAGAGGATATACGCAACCCGGCTTAACCACTGATCGGTTCGTATACAGCAGACATTCCCAAGATATCAGAATCTATAAAACCGGGGATATCGCAAGATGGGGGATGAATGGTGAGCTGGAAATAGCGGGGCGAATGGATGACCAGATCAAGATACGCGGTTACAGAATAGAACTCGGAGAAATTGAAAATGTCATGTTGGGCCTGCCTGGAATTACAAATGCTGTTGCAGTTGTGACCGATGACGATAATGAACATTCTCAAATCGTAGCGTTCTATATTTCGGGTACTTCCGTGACCCCTTCAGAACTAAGGGAGCGGCTGGAGCAGCTGCTTCCGCAATATATGATTCCTGGGCAGTTTTTTAAGGTAGACCAGCTTCCTCTAACTGCTAATGAAAAGATTCATAAAAATGTCCTTGCCCAAATGGCCCGGGAGCTTGCAACCAGCGTGATTGCCATGGAACAGGAGGACATGTCCTATTTGGAGGATGAGGACTTTATGAACATTCGGCAGATATTAGTGGATATTCTGAGCGTTGAGCCAGAGCTGGTGAAGCCGAAGGTACTCCTGAATGATCTGGGCATGTATTCACTGGAATACATCAAGCTGATCGTGATTATCGAACAAATTACGGATATTGCCTTTGACGACGGAGAGCTAGCGGGTGACCATTTAAGTACGGTTGAAGATCTGGTTACGTTTATGAAATCCAAGAAACAACTCCAATCCATTAGTGAAAGAGATGATGACCTATGAATAAAACGGTATGGTTTGACGGAAGAGAAATTGAAGCTGCAAGCAATCTTTGGCCGTTGCTGTTCAGCCAGCGGTTTGAATATGCAATCGTTCAGCGGAGCGCCTTGGGAATATTGAAAGCTCCCAGCAAATTAAAATTTATTGTGGAGTGCCGGAATGAAGAGGACTGCGAGGACCTTAGCATGGAGGTCATTATCATGTCCAGAAACAGGGTACTGTTGGAATCCAAAAAAGCAGAGGGCTATGTCACTGCATTTATTCAACAAATTGGAAATCAAGAGGAAATGGACAGCGCCTGGCAAGCCGGAATGAAGCATGACTTTTTGATCGCAGAATTTAAGGATGTTACCAACATCCCCTTGGAGCTGTTAATCGCCCGTCTTCAACAGACCGACACGAAAATTCTTAAGGCGGTGGATAGCGCACAGGATGCGGAAATTGCATTCGGTGTAATGGAAGTGGGATGTCATGGTGTAGTTCTAGAAACGAAAGAGGCTGCCGAATTGGTGAAAATGAATGAATTACTCGGTAAACAGGAACAAGGCAAGTTGAATCTAGTCAAAGGTGTCGTTAGAAGTATAGAACACATTGGTATGGGGTACAGAGCTTGTGTAGATACCACCAGTCTGATGACGCAAATTGAGGGCATGATCATCGGCTCTACTTCAAGAGGAGGGCTATTGGTCAGTTCGGAGACCCATTATCTTCCCTATATGGAGCTAAGGCCGTTCCGTGTCAATGCGGGAGCCATTCATTCATATATTTGGACTCCGCAGGGGATGACCGAATATTTGGCTAACCTGAAGGCTGGCAGTAGAGTGCTATGTGTGGATGTAGAAGGGAATACGAGGGAAGTATCTGTTGGCAGAGTGAAAACGGAAATGAGACCTTTAATAAAAATTGAGGTTGATGCCGGGAATGAGGTTATCAATACAATTGTACAGGATGATTGGCATATCCGCATTTTAGGATTTAATGGAGAACCCTATAACGCTTCGACATTGAAGCCAGGGGATGAATTGGCGGCTTATATTTGTTCGGGAGGCCGGCATGTCGGGATTAAAATTGATGAGCACTTTGAAGAGAAATAATCCAATACTGCTGTATCTTCAGAGAGAGGTGGTTGGAAAATGAACGGAAAGCAAATTAGATTGCAAAGATTAATTCCATCAGATGGTAAACTATGTATAGTTCCTTTGGATCATGGTGTAACCAATGGGCCATTGCAAGGCCTGGAGAATATCGCACATATGCTTACACAAGTGGATGAGGGAGGGGCTGATGCAGTCGTGATGCACAAAGGCCTCCTCCGGCAAGTATTGACATTGCCAAAACCGTTGCGCTGCAGATTGTTGATTCATTTATCTGCCTCAACCGTACTGAATCCGGCACAAGGAGCCAAGGTGCTTGTTGCGACAGTAGAAGAGGCGGTAAAGCTGGGGGCAGATGGGATATCCATGCATGTGAATCTTGGAGTGGAATATGAGCCCCGGATGTTGGAGGATTTAGGCAGGGTGGCATATTCCTGTGAGGAATGGGGGATGCCGCTTTTAGTCATGATATATGCGAAAAATGGCGGTGCAGATACCCCTGCACATGCGGCCAGAGTTGCACAAGAGCTGGGGGCAGATATTGTCAAGATTGAATATCCGGGTTCAAGGGAAGCGGTTATGAAAATTACGAATAGTGTTCACATTCCAGTCATAGTAGCTGGAGGAATAAAGCAACCCGTAATTGAATTATTACAAATGGTGGAAAATTCCTTGGCTGGGGGAGCTTCGGGAATTGCAATGGGACGGAACATCTTCCAGCATCCGAATCCCAAATCGGTAACGCAAACGTTAAGCAGGCTTATTCACCGGGAATACGAATATAAGGACTGTTTATTTCGCATTGAGACGGAGGAACTCGATGAATCGCCAAGATATTTTAGATAAGCTGAGAGATTTGCCGGGTCTGGAGTTGGACGCCGAAGATACATTGTATTGCGATAAGAAAATTGTCATGGACTCTCTTGCATTTCTTAAACTCATGACACTTATTGAACAAACCTTTCACATCAGTATCGATGATGAAGACTGGGCAAGGGGCGGTTTTGCATCCGTCAGCAGCTTGCTTGACAGCATCCAAAAAAAACAGTCGGGGGAGGAGCCTGAATGACGTTCAGTTTTCTTCACAGTCATGCTTGCAACAGGCCGGACCATACCGCCATCAAATATCAAGGAAAGGAATGGACATACCGGTCCTTAATCCAGGAGATTACCCGAGTAATGAATGATATGGCGGATAAGGGCATCGGCAGAACGGATAAAATTCTGTTATATCTCCCCAATAGCATTGATTTTGTTGTCCACTACTTTGCAAGCACCGGTATCGGAGCGATACCGGTGCTTGCAGATATTAAATATCAGCAAGAAATGAAACATATTTTTGCTGAGAACCAATTGAAGTGCATTATCGGAAATGGACAGAGTCTGGAGCATTTACGGCAATATGTAGATCTAAGCGATGAGATTATCATTGATGTCAATTCACGGCTCCAGCCTGACGCTACCGGATTTAGCCCTGATTCACCGGAAGCCAACGCCTTGGAGGTGCCCAGTCAGGACGATATCGCGCTGATTCTGTATACTTCAGGGTCAACAGGATATCCCAAAGGAATCGTCAATACCTACCGTACGCTGAACGAAGCATTGTCCAACTATTTGGGAACGCTTCCGTTTACGTCTGATGATATATTTGTAGGAGTTACCCCTTTTTTCCATTCCTATGCGTTTGGCTCTTGTTTCCTGTCGTGTTTGGCTATTGGGGGGACTTTATTGTTGTATGACACCTTTATTCCTAGACCAATCCTTAAGGCTATAGAGGAGGAGAAAGCGACGGTTTTTCAAGGGGTTCCATTCATGTATCATCTGTTAATCCAACAGCTGGAATCCCGTACATATGATTTGTCATCATTAAGGTTATGCATTTCAGCAGGTGCTCCAATCAAGGAGATGGAGGCGGCCGAATTCTACAAGCAGACAGGTCATGTTATCCATCAGGAATATGGAAGCACTGAAACAGGTACTATGGCCGTGAATTTAAGTCCCGATATGAAGCTTAATATTGAATCTGTCGGAAAGCCGCTGTTTAATGTTGAGATACGGATTACGGATGAAGGAAGCGGAGAGGGACAGCTATTCGTCCGTAAAAAAGGGCATGCTTACGGGTACTTAAACGATGCTCCTTTCGAAGACGATTGGTGGCCTACAGGTGATTTTGGAAAAATGGATCGTGAGGGCAATATCTTCATTCTGGGAAGGCTCAAGAAGATGATTAATGTCGCCGGGCTTAAAGTCAATCCGCAAGAGGTGGAAGCGGTGCTAGCGGCACATCCCGGGGTGGCTGATGTGATGGTAGGCGGCCTCCTGCATCCCGAATTTGGAGAAATTGTAGCGGCATATCTAATCCCCCATCCGGCTGCCAATGTTACACAAGAAGAGATTATGCAGTATTGTTACGAGAAACTGGCCTTATACAAAGCACCAAGGGTAGTCTATTTCGTTAATGAGATTACAAAGACCAGTCTTGGCAAGAGCGTACAGCTCAACAATGAGCGACTTATCTCAAGTAGCATTAAGGAGTCCGAACTGAAATGACCGATAATTTCCAGCAAGATACCCGCAATTTTTGTTTTCTTGCCAACGTAAGGAATTATCTCCAGTTCCACGGCTTAAATGTGTCAGAGGATTGGCTGGGGGGCATTCTGGGGCTGGTTGGCTTCCGCATTAATCAAGATGTCCGGGGAGCAGACTATTTATTTGGATTTAATGGTGATTTTCAGGAGCTGTTTATAAGATTCGAAGCTTTATTCACGCATAAGCTTACCCGCATAGATGTCCCGGTGATCCAGGACCTGGAACAGATGAGAAGGACTCCATACCTCATATGGGTCAATGACTTCTATCTGGAGTATTCTCCAAACTACGGTGTGAAGGATTGCGGCAGGATCGTAGTTTTCCTTCATCTTTCGGAGGAACGGTTTACTTATTACGACAACGGCATCAGAGAGCTGGATACGGATATTTTTGCAAAAGCGGCGGGATTCGGAGATGGACTGGTTACCTTATACACTTTTGACGGCTTACCGGTGTGGAAGGAAGACCGGTACCTTATGGAGAGGAGGGGACTGCTCGGTGCGGTAAAGCATATGAATATGACATCACACGGGGACATGCTGTTGGGTTATGACGGGTTGAATAAGCTTTGTGAGACGATACGGACACATACGGGGGAAGAGCAGATCTACCCAATCTATTTTCAACTTCAAAGACCCGGAGGACTGGCGCAAAGCAGGCTGCTCATGAGCAGATTTATAGCCGAGATAAAAAGAGAACGGGATATTTACGGCGATAGTGAAGACGAAGAGTTTCATGATTTATCGGAACAGTGGAGAATGATCGCTAATTTGCTGTTTAAACTAAGCCATACCATGGAAGAGGATTTAAGAGCCAGAATCATAGAGCGGGTTATGCATGCCGTTCAGTCGGAGAGAAAAGCCTTTGCCGGGTTAGAGCAGCTTGCCACTCGGCTATGATAAAAACGCATTAAAAAAGTCATTTATACGAGGTGAAGCATGGATCAGAAATCTTTGATGCGGTACGTGGACTCTCTGATGCAAGATACGATCGACCAACACTCGCCTGGAGCTGCGGTTGTAGTGTATGTGGACCGCGAACCCGTTCTTATCCAAGGGTACGGGGCAGCCAATCTGGAGTATGAGATGCCTATTCAAGGCCGTACGGTTTTTGACTCCGGTTCTTTGGCAAAGCAATTTACCGCATATGCGGTTTCATTATTAATTGAACGAAATATGCTGTCCCTCGGCGAGGACATTCGCACCTATCTGCCGGAATTTCCGGAATCAAGCGGTAAAATTACCGTCGGTCATTTGTTGTACCACACCAGCGGGTTGCAGGAATGGGGCGATATCCTGCAGATTGCCGGTTGGCGCTTTGGGGACGAAATTACAATGGATGATGTGAGAGCGCTGATTCCCCGCATGAACTCTCGCAATTTTGCGCCAGGAGAGCAATTCGAATATGTCAACACTGGATACACGCTGTTGGCGGAGATCATATCCAGAATTGCGGGTGAGCCTTTTCATCAATGGATGGACAGGAATGTGTTTGGCAGTATCGGAATGAAGCATTCTTTCTTCAATGATGATTTGTATAAGGTTGTTCCGGGTATGGCGTATTCTTATCGGCTGGCAGACCGCGGAACGTATGCGAAGTGCAGGGACTATTTGCGCGTGGCTGGTTCAAGCAGCCTATACACCACCATTGAGGATTTGGGGCAATGGCTCGGCCATCTCCTTGACGGAGGAAGCGTTGTGGAGCGAATGGCCGTACCGGGCCAACTGGCAGATGGGTCTGTAACCAATTATGCCTTCGGTCTGTTTCTCGGCCAGCATAACAAGGTACAGGTGCTGGAACACGGCGGGAAGTACGCAGGCTACAGAAGCGCACTTAGCTTTATTCCAGAGAAACGCATTGGCGTCGCGCTGCTTAGCAATCTCGATTCGTTGAAGGAATGGGATATTGTAAGAGGGATTATAGAGTTTCTCTTAAATGACAGTGAGGAAGAGCAGGTGGCGGCTCAATCCGGCCAGCCCTTGCGGTCTGTCCAGCATGTACCGGATCAAGAGATTTCGGGCCATTACCTCATCTGCGAAGGACATGTTGCGGTTATTGGCATTGAGGACGGACAAGTTTTCTGGAAAATAACAGGCGGGCCCAAGTTCGAACTGGTTCCGCATTTGCAGGACAATTTCATAGATCAAGACGGTGATCCTGTTGTATTTTATCGGAACGGGGATAACCGGATAGACAGTATGACACTTATTTGGTGCGGCGAAGAGAAGCGGGTGCAGAAGATTGTGCCTGTATCCGATGGGGTTGAGGCCTATGCAGGTGTGTATTATAACAGCGGGCTGAACGTTGCTTACCGAATGATCGTACGGGAGAAAGAGCTTTACGCGGAGCATATGAAGCATGGAAGTATGGAATTGTTTCATTATCAGAGGGATCACTTTTCCGGGGAACACTACTGGTTCAGGTCTGTCCAATTTGTTAGGGAGAATGACCAAGTGATCGGGTGCATTGTATCCTCTGCCATCCAAGCTAAAAATATATACTTTACTAGAATAGACAGGTCCATATTGTTGTGAGCGTAAACGGCAGGCTCTTTCTCTGAAGAGGGAAATCCTTCTTCGGAAGAGAAGGAGCTGATTGCTTTACGGGAAGAGAACTAGCAAAAGGAAGATGGGATAAGCGATGCATTGTGCACATCTTTCAATCGAAATATGAAAAAGGGATTCCTTTCTAAATCTGCATCATGCCTACAACACCATATTTGGGAGATGATTTAACAGTGAAGAGCGTTATTCTGCCGATGTATGAACCCAAACTAAATACCTTCAACGTATATGCTGCATTATTTTCAATTATTGCGAAAGATGAAAGCTATCTTCCCTGGTATTATAGTAATTTTATATCATTAGGAATTAATACTTGTGATGATACTTTGTATTTTACTGATCATTTCACTTTTTTTGAGTATGGGGATGGATTAAGCTCATGTCCGTGGCTAGAGGTTTATAAGCCGCCACATAAAACAATTTACTATGAGTACATATTTCGGATTAAGGATACTTTAATTGGTTATTTAAACCAAAATAAGTATGTGTGGCTCTATTTGGATCAGTTTTATATTCCCCAAAGCAACTCTTATCAGAAAATTCATAAAGAACATTCTATACTTGTCTATGGGTATGATGATGAAGCAAATATATTTTATATAGCTGATAATTTAGACAACGGTAAGTTTATAAAAACAATGATTTCATATCAACAACTGATAGAAGCCTGGGAAAGCGATATTTGCGAACACTTTCGAAGATTGTTTCGAGTAATTAATTTTAAAGAAGGCGAATATAAACTTAACACCACACATCTCAAAAATCAAATAGAAGGTTATTTATCATCGAACATTATCAATAATGGAGTCTACTGGGACCAAAATCCCATTGATGGGCCTCATGCTTATGCGCAGAATATAAAATATTGGATATTTGGCCATGAAGTTTATAGCTATATGCGGCAACTCATCAAGCAAGTAAAAGAGACAAAAGATACTAAAAATTTGGATATACGAATTCCCCACCTTCTATGGGAACATAAGAAGTGTATGGTTGAACGAATCAATTATCTAAACTTAAGAGTGTACGATTTTTATAGTGATTATGAGAAAATTGTAAATAGTTCATTAAATATCCGGAACCTGACTATAAAATATAATATGACTAAAAATGATAGTATCCTAGACAAAATAGACACTATTATTAGTGAAGTTGTAAATACCGAAGAAATTGCATTAAGAAAACTGGTGAAATTACTATAGCGGACTGTTAGCTATCCTCACGAATTGTGCGATATGCTTGTGTTTATTTGATCATACGAAGGTTGTCTATTTGATAGAGATAAAAAAATATAAGGGTGGTGCTTAGCAGTATGATTAAAAAGTTGCCGTTGGGTGAGTCACCAATTATAGGTTATCAACATCACGCATACCCGTTATCAATAAGTTCACTGCATCCGTCATTTTACGATTGGTTTTATTGCAACTATATTCAACTCTACTGTAATAACGATACTCCTCAATTTAATTTAAACTTTTATGAATTTTCGAGACTGAATCCTAAGTCGCCTCTATTGGAAGAAATGTATTTACCGAAAACTTTTATATTCAAATACGCTGACCCAATGAGGTTTCTCATCGATTCCATAAGTAACGATCATTATATTGTTACGTTTGTTGATGAGTTTTATATCCCGAATCGGTCGGCATATCGGAAATTTCATAATGTGCATGATATTCTCCTATATGGTTTCGACGAGACGAAAGGAGTTCTAGATGTCGCTGGTTTTAATGCAAAAATGCAGTACGGATATTCGCAAGTCAATTTACGTGACTTCGAGCAAGCTTTTATTGATATAAAAACTTCGGATGGTTATTTAGTCCGATGGGCCAATGGAATGCACTTGTTTCAAGTGAAATTCGAAAAGTCCTTTCATTTTAATTTGAAGATTACTATTGAACTCATGCAGGATTATTTATTATCGCGGAATACTTCGATCAGATTTCGGATGTACGATGATCCATCGGAAAACATATATGGGGTCGATGTATATGATTCCGTTGTACAGTATCTCAGAAAATCAACAGACGAACTGGATATTCGTCCTCTTCATATTATTTACGAACACAAAAAATGCATGGTATCCAGGTTGAAATATTTGCTGGATACATCAACGTTAGACATACCGGAATACTTAATAAATGAATACTGCAAAATCGAACAAGACGCATTGAAAGCCCGTAATATTGGTTTGAAGTATCAGATGAATAAAAATCCAGTAGTGCTGGAGCATATTGTAAACGTTATAGAGGAGGTTCGAGAAAGGGAAATCCGTACTTTATCCGAGGTTATTCAGCTATTGACCGAGATAGTTCCACAATGAGCGGAATTTTTGACGGCAAATTATTTCAGGGCTACGTATGCTAATCCTAGGTGGAATTTCATTCCTAATCTAAATGATTTCGAGGAGATTAATTGTGAAAAAAAACTTTGTATTGGAAAGCCTCCCATCATCTCGTATCCGGTTCATCCCTCTCATTTATCCATTGTGACCGCATGCGAAAATCACGAAGCGTGGCTATATTCGAACTATATTCAAATTGCTTGCCCTCCCGAATTTCCTCAAGAAACAAACAAAGTTATAGATTTTTTTAACTATGACACCAATGCGCCATTTCACAATTACTCTCCTTATGCTATCGAAATGAAAGAAAATGGTTTCTTAATTGAGAAAGATATTGTTGTTGCCATTATTCAGTTTATTGAAAACGGCTATTACATCAAAATATATCTCGATGATTATTTTATACCTTTTCGCAAACGTGTATTTCATCAAAATCATACTCCGCATGAATTGTTTTTATATGGTTATGATTCGGATTTAATGATTTTTCATGTGCTTGGATATGACGAAAAGAGTGGTTTTATTGAAGCCCAAATTACTTTTAATGAATTCAAAGAAGCATTTATGAGTGCAAATCGGCTTATTAGAGTTGATCGGGAAGAATATCATTGGATGCAGTATATTTATCTTTACGCTCCCCAAAATGCCGATCTTGCGTTCGATCTGAAGCAAGTTGTTTCTTTACTAGACGCCTATCTGAATTCCACTTCATTTCAAGAAATGCGGAATGTGTATGAAGCACTTAAAGAATTCTATGACTATCAACTACAATTTCACGATTTTGATATACGCCCTTTTTACTTATTGTGGGAACATAAAAAAGTAATGCTGGACAGAATTGAATATATTTCAAAAAATATATTCAAAAGAGAAGTTGAATACATAGTGGATGCAAAGGATTTACAACGCGATTTTTTGAAACTGCGTAATGTTGTATTGAAAGGAAACTTATTAAAAAAACACATGAAAAACAAATTGTTTTGCAGTATGCTTGATTCTTACGTGAGAAAAGAGATTGTAATTCTCAACAGGCTTTTACATGATCTCTATGTATTCTTATAAGAACAATATCGGAGTAGCGTGATGCCTATATGGCTCTTCAAAACAACGCGACCGGGACCTTGCAAAGCTTTTCATCAGAAGGTTTGAATTAGATTAGTAGATAGATATGGTAAATCTAACTCAGGATAATAGATTAATCACTAAAAGAGGTGGTAACCAGGGCCGAACGGAAGCGATACAACAAACAGGTTAAAGAAGAAGCGGTAAAGAACATTCAAGAACAACGGAAGTCTATGGATGAGATTGCTCTGGAACTAAACATTCCAAAATGGCCACTCGAGAACTGGATTTGCGGTGCGTGAAAAAACCAGGTCGGCCATACGGGCACACCTTCTGCGGCCACAGGCGATGGGGAAATTTAAAGTCCAGACGACCGATTTGAATTACGACTTTCCCATTATTCCAAATTGGCTAAACCAATACTTCGATAAGGCTAAGGCTGAGATTCTTCTTTGAATAAACTTTTACCTGTTAAAATGAGAGTGGTCTAGAGATGAACTAAAATAAGTCACAAGTAAAAAAAGGGACAAATCATAATGACTCGTCCCTTTAAACGTCCTACTGTATGACAAAATAAATTACTTTTACTCTTCTTCGCCCTCATCAGTCTCATTAGCCTCTCCATTTACAGGAATTTTGAACAAGGCAACCTTGATACCTAAACGTTTAATTAGGTTAACATGATGCAAAAGGTTTACTTTACTGAAGTATGGGAGTATTGCCTTGATGTCATTCGGGTTCGTGGAGGAAATAACATAAACTAATGTGCAATCATTATATGGGAGGTTTTCCTGATTAAAGTTCTCGTTTGGGAACTTCACATTCGCTTGCTCTACTACAAAATTTAAATAATCAGATGAATCTTTTAATAAGACCATTGAAACAGAATCATGAGCAAAGAGGTGACTTAGGGTCGCTGAACGTGTTCTTTTCTTTACTCAAACAAAATGTTTATCTTTAGATAGTTGGTCGCAAACTTCAATTTTGCTTCTTGAATTCGCCACCTGAAAGTTCTGTTTATCTAAACATAATTAATAATTCGAATTTTGTCTCTCATTATACTGTCCTTCTTTTTCTTTAGCTTGAATCTCGGTGAGAAAATCCTGATCCAACGAGTATAGATCATCTAATATTATTTCATTTTATAAGAATTATATCATTTATCATACTTTACTTGGCATGTATTGGTATAAAATTGAAAACAAACTAGAGAAACATAGTGTGGGGATAATTATTGGAAAGTTCTATGAATTTGAATATTTGGAGAGGATAGCGATGAGTCGAAATGTTTTGCCCATTAGTAAGCCATTAGTAAAATGCTATCTATACGATGCCTGTCCGCTATCTATCTTGGCTAATACAGAAGATTATCTGGATTGGTTCTATAGTAACTATATTCAGTTATTCTGTAGTAAAAATATATTGGAGGATGGGTATTTATTTCTAGAGTTTTACGGGAAAAATCAGGCTTTCACCTCCCCTTGGCTTAAAAATCAGCATTTGTCAGGATGTACATTGGCTAAAACACAGCAGGACATCATCAAGTTTATTATCGGCCATATCGATCTTGGCTACTATTTTTATGGTCATTTAGATGATTTTTATGTTCCATTTAGAATGGATCATCGAAAACATCATTTTTTACATGATCTGATGATTTATGGTTATGATGAGGAAAAAAGTATCTTTATGGTCATAGCGTATGACAAAAATGCGCTCTTTGATCACTTCGAGATTAGTTTCGATACATTTAAACAGGGTTTTTTGCAAGGCTATTCTATTAATAAAAATATTCCTTATTGGCACGATTGGGTCTATCTTTTCAAATTCAATAATCATGGGCAGTACAATTTTGATTTGAAGCTGGTAGAAGAACTGCTCCATGATTATTTATTTGGCATAAATACCTCCGAAAAACATCGGGCATCAAGTAATCCATGGTCAAATGAGAACAAAGCTTTTGGAATGGAGGTGTATCCTTATTTGAAAAAATATTATATGCATTTGATAAATCGTAAAATAAAATATGATACAAGAATTACTAGTATTTTAGTTGAGCATAAAAGATGTATGTTGAAAAGGATAAAGCACATGCACGACAAAGGATATCTCATGGGTATAGAACCTTTATATGAACATTATGTCGAAATAGAAAAGAGGTTCGTTATTTTCCATGGGCTTATGATTAAATATATGTTAACAGGGAATAAATCATGCATCGATACTATTGTGAATTCACTAGACGATATTGCTCATAAAGAACAAATGATTTTGTCGGAGCTTCTGGAGAAGATCAGACAGACAAATGCATTCAGGAACGGGAAGGAGGTTGTTCAATGAGATTTAGCTTTATTATACCTGCTTACCAGAATAAGGATCTTCTTCTTAATTGTCTGAAAGCGCTTAATTATCAAGAAGGTTACGTGAGAGACGAATATGAGGTTATAGTGATAGATGATGGCTCGAACTATCCGTTATATCCCTTTATTGAAAATATAAATCAAAATTATGATTTGGATTATTTATATCTTGATAGAGATGAATTATCCAGCAGATCTAGAGCCAGGAACCACGGCTTGAAGGTAGCCAGAGGAGAATATATTATATTTATTGATGCAGATATTATTGTAAAACCTGATTACCTGGCCGAACTGGATCGTGTCTATCGGATGGAAGCGGAAGCGATGGTAGTGGGTACACGGCTAATGCTTAGAGATAATGTTACATACCAGGACATATGTAATAAAAGTGTTTTTGATAAATTTTCTTTAACAGCAGATAAGCCGGAAATGTTTGACTTTCGCCTTCCCATCTTTGATGAACTTTCTTATAACAGCTCTGCGATGAAATTCCCTTATATCTATGGTTTAACGTGCAATCTGGCCGTACCTAAAAGCAAAATAGAACTGGCTGGCGGATTTGACGAAGAGTTAATATTCTGGGGGATTGAAGATATTGAATTATCCTACAGACTGTATAAAGCAGGTGTGAAAGTAATAATAAATAGTAAGCTGGAGGTTTTGCATCAACTGCATGGAAATCATGGGAATTTCGTTGAAGAAGATAAAATAGAGGGACTGTATAAAAATATTGATGTATTCCTGCGCAAGCATCGCGGTGTGTTGCCGCTGTCGGATGAGGAAGTGTATGCATTCTTTAGCAGTATAGCCACGAGGTATAATATGTTGGAGGCCCGCAAAAATAATCCATTAAAATTGAAGTTCGAGTTCAGTGAAAAACAGGATCTGGAAATGCTCAAAGAAACAATTGAAAAGATCTCTGATTGGGAGGGACACGAATTAGAGATCTATGACTTCATTGAGGATACAGATTTAGATATTTGGATCCAGTTGCTGGGGAAAAGAAAAAGCTCTATAAGATACTATCCAATGACAATGAAATTTATCTTTGAGAAAAGAGAGGCTGTGTATGAGAAAATATAGCATTGTCATCGTTACATATCAAATGAGAGAAACCTTGAGAAATACATTAGAAGCGTTAAACTATATGGAAGGATTCGGAAGGGATGAGTTTGAGGTTATTGTTTCAGATGACGGATCTATGGACGGAACGCAAGAATATGTACAGGGGATTAACAGAAATTATGAAATGAAGTATATCTTTACGGAAAGAAGCCAGTTATCCTGCCGAAATAGGGCGAGAAATTTGGGAATCAAGGAAGCCGGCGGTGAGATTATTATTTGTATGGACGGAGACGTTTTAGCCAATAAAAATCTATTGAGTGAATTTGATAGATGTTATTCGATGGACAGTAATATTGTAGTTGCTGGAGCACGGATTATGCTGGAGCGGAATGTGGAGTATGAAGCGGTGCATGATCAAAGTATATTCATGAAGCACAGATTTGACGGCAGTAATAATGAATCTCTGGATGACCGCTACAGAAAATATAATGTGCTTTCTTACAACTCCAATGCTATGAGGCACCCCTGGCTTATGGCGCATACAAATATTGTTTCCATTCCCAAGGCCTATATTAATAAGGTAGGGCTCTTTAGTGAAGAAATAAAAGGCTGGGGCTTTGATGAGTCAGAACTAATGTACAGACTTTTTAAAGCGGGCGTTAAGTTTATTATAAATCATAAAATCGAAGTCTTGCATCAGCCTCACAACGAGATGAGAGATACACCTGAGAACGTGAAAGTAATTGAATTCACAAACAATATCAGCCTCTTTTTTAAGAAATACCCGGATGCGCTGAATCAGTTGCCTGAAAATTTAACTGACTATTTTATGAATGATCAAATGCTGGAGTTGCTTACTCCTGCTCATGCTATTCTCAGAAGAATTGAACTTAATCTCAAGCAAACTGAAGAATTACTAGAAATCAAGCAGGTTATTATAAAATGTCTTAATGAAGAAGGCCTGGAACTGGTTGTGTACGATTACATTGAATCTACAGACCTGGATATATATATTCAGCTGCTGGGCGAGACCAGGAGTGTTATTAAATATTTCCCAATGTCCAAAAAACTTACTTATAGTACTGTTCTGGACGGAGGCGAGAAATGAACTATATTGCCTATTTGGCTTACGGAAAACGTGAATTTGCTCTGGAAGCAGTCTATTCAATTCTGTCACTTTATTATTCCGCTGGCTTTGAAGACCATAAAGACATTAGCATTATAATTTATACGGATCAAAGCGATTTTTTCACACGTGTGTTTGGAAAGAACGACAGAATTATCTATCAGGAGTTGACAGAAACACTGAGAGAATCTTGGATGAAAGGAGGTTATGTTTATAGAGCGAAAATTAAATTACTCCAAGATTGTATGGGCAAATATCCGGGCAATCTATTATTAGTAGATACAGATACCATCTTTATAAAAGATAATCTGGAGGAGTTATTCTGCGGAATTAGCCAAAATCAATTTCATATGTATGCTCAGGAAAATACGCTTGAGCAAAGAATGCGGATTCATCAGGAAGTGGTCATCGACCCCAAAGAGCAGAACTCTGAACTCAGTCTGTTGAATTTTATTAAAGATAACAGTTTTATGACCACAAGTGCTAAAGAAATTAAAGTACCTCTTACTATGGAAATGTGGAATTCAGGTGTAGTTGGACTTAATAAATCCCATCTTTCTTCACTGGATGAGGTCCTGGAAATGATAGATACGATTTATGAGAAGTTTCATTACCGCATTTTAGAGCAATTTGCTCTGTCATTTGTTTATGGTAAACAGTATAAGATCTGCAACACTGATTGTACTATTCATCATTACTGGTATTCCAAAATTACCAGATACATCATATTAATCTTTTTTAAGAGAATCCATGAAAAGGGACTATTTAAAAATAGCCCTTTATGCACAGATTTTAATATAGTTGAATTATTTGAATTTGAGCAAAAGTACTTTTCTCAAGATATCGAGAATTATAAAATGGAAGAGTTGTATCAAATTGAGTTTATGGAACTGGAATATGAGCAACTTATTCCGTATGGGGCAACAATATTGAAATATTTTTGGGATATAGAGTTTCTTAAAGAGTTAATCCCTAAAAACAGTTTTTTTGGTGAGATACTAACAAAATATGCCGCTAGTGGACTTTGATATCATATCGTGTCCACAACCTCAAGAAATTCGACAACACCGGCGAAGACATGGAGGACCTGATCTCCATCGGCACCATTGGTCTGATCAAGGCTATCGAGAGCTACCGCCCGAACAAGGGCACGAAGCTGGCTACTTTTGCAGCTCGCTGTATAGAGAATGAGATCCTGATGCATCTTCGGTCGCTGAAAAAGACTCGCAAGGACGTATCCCTGCACGATCCGATCGGGACAGATAAAGAAGGTAATGAAATCACGCTGATTGATATCCTCGGCTCGGAAGCGGACGATGTGATTAAGGAAGTGGATTTGAAGATAGAGAAGAGCAAGATCTACCGTAACCTCGATATCTTGGACGAGAGGGAGAAAGAGGTTGTCGTCGGCCGCTTCGGCCTGGACACTGGAGGCGAGGAGCGGACGCAGTGGGAGATCGCGAAGGACCTGGGGATCTCGCGGAGTTATGTGTCGCGGATAGAGAAGAGGGCACTCATGAAGCTGTATCATGAGTTTTATAAGGTGAAGCGGTAAGAGTATAGGGTCTGTCTTTTGACAGGCTCTTTTTGTTGTCGAAATATGGATAAGTAGTTCAAAAGAATTATGTGAAAAGTCGGATTTCCATGTAAAACATTTGAAATCTGATGTTATAATTTGGATATATGTGATTCAATACAAGGTAATTTAGAGGGGGTGAGGTGGCTAGGAGTTTTGGAATTACAGTTATTAAATTGATTAAAGAAACTGCGAAAGCGCAACGTGCAGCTGTAAAATCCAGGAATATTGCTATTCGTGAACAGATAATGATCTGATGGCGTATCACGCTCAATTAACGGTTAAGGGGTGAAAAGTAATGATTCAAGAGATTTCCATTAAGAAGATAGCCACTTATAACGATATAGGTGTTGTCTTTAGCGGATTAAATAAAATTAATTTTTTTTACGGTTCTAATGGAAGTGGGAAAACATCATTATCAAATGTTATGAAGAATATTGATAACTTTTCAGATTGTAATATTAATTGGGTATCTCAACCATTAAAAACATTGGTATATAACCAGAAATTCGTTGAGGAAAATTTCCATCAGGAATCGAACATAAAAGGTATATTCACATTAGGTAAGGAGTCAACTGAAATAAAAAACGAAATTACTGAAAAAAAGAGGCTGGTTGATAAATTAGATGAAGAGATTCGGAAAATGCGCACTAACTTATCCAATAAAGAAGAAGAATATACCTCGAATGAAAATGAGTTTATAGATGATTGTTGGGAAATGAAAAGAAAATATGATAACGAGTTTTTGCAAGCTTTTTCAGGTGTTCGAAATAATAAAATTAACTTTATGAATAAATGTAAACAGTCGCATTCACTTGAAGGTATGTTATGTGATGTTGAAAATTTACGCGCTCGTTCAAATAAATTATTCAATGGAAGTTTAGTGATAATTCAAGCTATACAATCAATAAAAAATGACGAACTAGACGCTGCTTGTTCAAGTCAGATATACCAAAATCAAATTGTTGGTAACAAGAGGTTGATATCGCCGCTCTCATTTCTAAACTGGCAATAAGCGATTGGGTAAAAAGAGGATATGATCATGTACATAATTCAGAAGGTAAATGCCCTTTTTGTCAACAGTCATTGCCGGTTGGTTTTCTACATCAATTAGAAGAGTATTTTAATGAAACTTATGAAAATGAGATGAAGGAATTAAAAAAGTGTGTTGATCAGTACATGGAATCTTATAGTATTCTTAAAACTTCAATCCAGGACCTATTGGAAAAGGAATTGCCATATATCGATAAAGAGAAAATTTATCAACAGTTTGAACTAATCAGATCGAAGAATGAAATCAATCTCGAATTGATTGAACAAAAACAAAAAGAACCGAGTAAAGGAATGACACTAGTTCCTGTTGATGAATTTGTAAAAAATATCAATCTGGAAATTGAGAGAGTAAATCAGGAGATTCATGGACATAATAGGTTGATTGGTAATCGGACTCTGGAAGAACAACTACTAAAGAATCAGATATTGAGATTCATAGCAAATGAGAATCTGCATAATCACGAAAAATATGTACGAAAAGAATTTAACATTAAGAATGCGATAACGGGGATAAAGGATAGGATTACGTCAAAAACATCTGAGAAAAACAGATTAATTTCAGAAGTTGAGGGGTTGGAGGCTCAAATCACTAGTGTAATTCCATCCGTTAATGAGATGAACCGTCTGTTAAAAGCATATAATTTTACAAATTTTAAATTTGCGCATACACAAAACCAGGGTAATTATCGATTGGTACGATCCACTGGAGAAGATGTAAATCAGACGTTAAGTGAAGGAGAAAAAACATTCGTAACCTTTTTATATTTTATGCATTTATTGAATGGAAGTAATAACAGAGATCTTATTTCAGAGAATAAAGTCGTTGTGATAGATGACCCAATTTCTAGCTTGGATAGCAACGTATTATTTATCGTTAGCAATCTCATTTTGAAACTTATAGAGGATAGCAGGAACAATAAAAACAATGTTGTTCAATTATTTGTTTTAACCCATAATGTCTACTTTCACAAGGAAGTAACGTTTAATAAAAAGCGTTCAAAGGGCGTTAAATTACATGATGAAACTTTTTGGATTATTCGAAAAGTTAATAATGATGTTACAGCGGCTCAATCTTACGATACAAATCCAATTAAAACTTCGTACGAGTTAATGTGGCAAGAACTTAGATCAGCAACACAGATTAGTTCTTCAACTACGGTTCAAAACTTGATTCGTAGAATTATAGAAAACTATTTCAAAGTATTTGGAAATTTTAGTGAAGATGATATACTGAATAAATTCGATGAAGAAGAAAAGGTAGTATGTAAATCGCTTTTGTCCTGGGCGAATGATGGGTCTCATTTTGCAAGTGATGATTTGTATATTGAGCATCCATTAGATACAAATGCTAGGTACCTGAATATTTTCGAGAAAATATTCAAGGTTACAAATCATCATGCACATTACAATATGATGATGGGCATTGAGGAAGAAAATAAGATTCCTCAAGCACAGGTATCATGATTGAGTCCTTCTTATCCTTCTTATTAAGAAAGAATATAACTATATGGTAAACAGAT
This sequence comes from Paenibacillus sp. FSL R7-0210, assembly GCF_038009085.1. NCBI lineage: Bacteria > Bacillati > Bacillota > Bacilli > Caryophanales > Paenibacillaceae > Paenibacillus > Paenibacillus sp. FSL R7-0210. Next base: position 4,654,447 of record NZ_JBBPAR010000001.1, on the reverse strand, counting down.
AGTTTATTTAGACAGTGGACGGTATGTAACCCCTACACCAGAACGGGAATTCCTTTATTTTGGAGAATATAGAGTTCATGCAGATTATGCCTTGAAATATTTTATTAAGAATAGTCCCGCTTATAAGCTTAATGAGTTTTTGTATGATGAAGAAGAACCTGAAGCAAGCTTTGCTCGAGGAAGGTTCTTCGAGGTCATCTTGTTGTTTGAAGATACAATGGAGAATGCATTTCTTGAATATACACCGTTACAAAGATGACTTCCTAGAAGGCTTAACTGCTCTTGATGGTGAATGGCCATGGATTGAGGCTAATACCAAACGTCAAGAAGAGCAGGTCGTGGTTCGGTTGAAAACGGGAAAAGTCCTGAATCAAATGCTTAGAGATTATCGTCAACGTGTCTTACTAGGAAAATTATAATATAGATGCCCGGGTAGAGGCTCCGGAGGGAATGGAAGGGAGGCCCTGATGAGAAAAAATGATATCGGTGATTATATTCATAAAGAGGAAATGGTATTGCAAGATTCATTAAAAAAGAGTCAAGATCTTATTTCTAATATTAATGAGCTACTTGTTCTTTTATCGGATATTGTTATATTTGAAGATAAGAAGGCAGGAAGTTTTTTTCTTCTAAGTAACCAGGTTAAAAATGATTTGTATCTTTGTTTACTATCTGCTCTAAGAGGACATGAGACACAATCAAAATTAATGAAACGTCAAGCTATTGAAAAAGCATGTTTGGCGGCTTATTCTCTTGTCGAACCAAACATTGAGAAATTCCTTGGTCAGGATGAAGATGGGGCAAAGCCAATAAAGGCGGCCCTAGTTAATTCTTTTAAATATGTGGAAAAAGAATTTCCAAGTCATTCTCAAAAGCTAAAGCAAATTAAAGATATGATAAATAATTTTTATGCACATGGGAATATGTTTAATTCGCTTAGTAAAGAGGATCATTTTGGTTTTATCGATAGTCGTGATGTAGTGATGCAAAAAGCTTTCCTTTGGGAGATCGGGTATCTTACTATCGTTATTTTTGACTTGTGGTATTTAGCACTTGAAAAATGTTCTTTCGCAAAAAGAAACCAACAAATCCATATGAGATTTGTCCAAGCAGTTAAAATAAACCAAAAGTATCGAGAAGGATTTATGAACCATGAACGCTTTGCTAAGTATAAATCACGCTACAACAACGAGGTCTAAAGTAGAAAACTTGAATTTTTATGGGAATTATTAAAAAGTGCTATAGTTAGATTTTGTTCAGAAATGCATGTTTTCATTAAGTTAAAATTGATTAATGAAATGACATCGCATCGTGTCCATAACCTCAAGAAATTCGACAACACCGGCGAAGACATGGAGGACCTGATCTCCATCGGCACCATCGGCCTAATCAAGGCCATCGAGAGCTAGCGCCCGAACAAGGGCACGAAGCTGGCTACTTTTGCTGCCCGTTGTATCGAGAATGAGATCCTGATGCACTTACGCTCGCTGAAAAAAAACCGCAAAGACGTATCCCTCCACGATCCGATCGGAACGGATAAGGAAGGCAACGAGATCACCCTGATCGATATCCTAGGCTCGGAAGCGGATGATGTAATTAAGGAAGTAGATCTGAAGATTGAGAAGAGCAAGATCTATCGTAATCTGGATATCCTGGATGACCGGGAGAAGGAAGTTGTGGTCGGGCGGTTTGGGCTTGATACAGGTGGAGAAGAGAGGACGCAGCGGGAGATTGCGAAGGAGCTGGGGATCTCGCGGAGCTATGTGTCGCGGATAGAGAAGAGGGCGCTGATGAAGCTGTATCATGAGTTTTATAAGGTGAAGCGGTGAGGTAAGAAAATTGCCTGTAGGAATGAGACATTAGATATCTCGGTCCTGCAGGTTGTTTGTGTTTTTTAATAAGATATTCAAAAATCACTGTGTTATCTGTAAGGATTGAAGCGGATATAAAATGCGCTGTACTGTGGTATACTCGAACTATAAGTGCGAAATGAGGTGTTTGTGGAATGATGAATCTTACGAAGGACCTTGCTAAATTGATTCGGTTAACAGGTGACCGGGCGAAGTTGGATGCTAAAGCAAATGGAACATATATAGTATATAAGACAAATGAGGGGCAAATTGTTAGAGAATATAGTACGGGTGAAATTGAGAAAATGAATGAACAGGATTTCATCCATGAATGAGACAAAGGTAACGATGTTTGTGTTTGCCGGTAATAATGGAAGTGGCAAGAGCACAATCCGCAACTTGATTGTTGACAGGCTTGGGGTAAGTGTAAATATTGACCCCGATGCACTGGCCCGTAAAATTAATAATGGGCATCCTGAAAAGAGTAAAGTATCCGCTGGAAAGGAAGCCATAAGAATAGCCAGGGAATGCATCCGTAATCCGATAACAATAGAGCATTTATAAAGCAACTTGTCTGCGGATGAGTTGCTTTTTGTTTTTCAAACTTAATTTTGAACAGGTTTTGTTTTACGGATATATCGTCCTGGAGATACCCCTTCTGACTTCGTAAATTGTTTGGTGAATGAATATATATCCCCGTAACCAAGGCTAACGGCTACGTGTTTGATGGGAAGTCCGGATAGCAGCATCATTTTTGCCTGTCTCATTAAATGTTCAGTGTGGTACCGCTTAGGGGAAATCCCGGTAGTCTCTTTAAAAAATTTCCGGAAGTTCTCGTAGCCCATATTCACGGCAGATGCCACCTCCTGAATATCAAAGTGAATATCATTGGAGACACTAATCAGCTCGCAGGCTTTTGTTATTTTACTTTCAATTTCATTGCTATGAGCATTATGAATGCTACTGTGCAATCTGATAATCAAATCCTGAGACTTCATTAGCAGGGAGGGAAGACTTTCATCTGTTGCACTTTTCAAGGCTTTCAGCAAGGAAACAAAATCAAAGAAAAAATCATTCGTATGCTGTGCCGATTGGACTTCCTTATCGGAATTAATAATTCCAAGTGTCTTTAAGTATGAATAGACAGGATACCCGACACTGATATAAAACTCGATCCAATTCCCATCTGATTCAATTGCAGTAGAGTGCAAACGTTCAGGTAGACGTTGAACAAGATCGCCTGCTTGCATAGGAGTAACGGTACCGTCCGCAGAAATAAATGTTCCACTGCCTTGCAATACCACAAAACAGCTGTAATATCCTATCTTAAAATCATATTGAGAACGCTCTGCTGATCTTTTCCGCATAAAGCCGCAAGATAAAATACCCTGATTAAAGTCTTTGCCGATACATCGGTAGATTACATCATTTTCATTAATGTCTGCAAAATTCATGTATTCACACTCCTACCAAAATGGATAAATGAAATACCATACTCAACATTTAATATTAGGAATTTTCCTTATATTATAGGGGTATCTACATTGAAAGATCAACCAATTAGAACAATGGATGGGAGTGTTATTTAAGCCGATGAAGCTAAGCAGAGATTGGGAAAATCAATATGTTACTCAAAAAAACCGTTATCCCATGCATGAGCCCTACGGAGTATACGAAACCGTTGAACAGGCTTTAAGCGGAGACCGGAGAAAGTCTAAATACGTAAAAAGCCTGAATGGAATGTGGAAGTTTAAAATGTTCGGATCTCCCGATGAAGTAACGGATGAATTCTATAGTCCTGAATATGATGTTTCCCATTGGGATCATATTCCGGTTCCTTCCAATTGGGAGCTTTCGGGGTATGGAAAACCTGTATACACCAATATGTTGTATCCTTTTGTTCAAAAAGGGGAGGGTTCAAGTCACGAAATTCAACTCAGGAATAATGAATACATTTTGAATCCGCCTCATGTTCCAGAGAGTAACCTTACCGGTTGTTACGTTAGAACGTTTGAAGTTGACGAACATTTTAACGAAAGGGATATATTTATCGATTTTGGAGGTGTAGAATCGTGTTTTTATCTGTGGTTAAACGGCAAACTGGTTGGTTATTCTCAGGATAGTAAGCTTAACGCTTCTTTTGATATCACGGATTACATTCAAAAGGGACAAAACCTTATAGCTGTTCAGGTGATGCGGTTTGGAGCCGGGACTTATCTGGAGGATCAGGATTACTGGCATCTCTCGGGGATCTACCGGGATGTTCTCATTTATGCAAAACCACGTATGCGCATTCATGATTATAAGATCGAAACCCTCTTTTCAGGGAATTACAACAATGCCGAATTAAAAGTGACGGTTGCACCTAATAATCAAGTGAATGGTTATGGTGAGGCTCATGTGCGGTTGTCCCTGTATGATAGCGAACAGAAATTGGTTACTGAGTTTGAAACGCCAAAGTTTGCGGATTGTGATTCCTACCTGCGAGAAAAATATGTAGCAAAGGTTACGAAAACCATTTCAAATCCTCACTTGTGGAGCGACGAGAGCCCTTATCTCTATAAATTGGTGTTAGAAATGATTGATTTGTCTGGAAATGTAGTTGATATTGAGAGCGCGAATGTCGGCTTCCGTGAAGTGAATATCGATCGAAAAGGGGTCCTGAGAATTAATGGGAAGCGTCTCATTATACGGGGAACCAATCTTCACGCCTTTTGTCCTGAAACCGGACGAGTCGTAACAACAGAATATATGCGCGAGCAAATCAAGGTCATGAAATCGCTGAATATCAATGCGGTAAGAACAAGTCACTATCCGCACGCAATCGAATGGTATGACTTGTGTGATGAACTGGGCATTTACTTGGTGGATGAAGCCAATATTGAAACACACGGTCTTGGCGGCCAGTTAAGCGCATCCCCCGAATGGACAAATGCGTATATGGAACGGGCTACACGGATGGTTCTGAGAGATAAAAATCATCCATCCATTATTCTCTGGTCTCTGGGTAATGAATCCGGTTATGGAGCGAATCATGCTGCGATGTACGGCTGGATTAAGGAGTATGACAAAACAAGGTACGTTCAGTATGAGTCTCTGAATCCTCCGGCAAACATCTCCGATATTATGGCGCCTATGTATCCTCAGAAAGATTGGATTCTGGATGTCATGGCTGAAAGCGAGGATTTGCGTCCTTTTATTATGTGTGAATATGCGTATGCGAAAAGTAACAGTAACGGAAACTTTAAGGAATTTTGGGATCTCATTCATAAATTCCCGCGGTTTCAAGGAGGATTTATTTGGGATTTTCAGGATAAAGCGCTGGTTAAGCAGGATAAAGACGGAAATAAAAAGTATGTCTATGGCGGGGCATTCCAGGAAGAGGTTACTGATCCTGCACCTGATATGTGCCTGAATGGTATAGTTTTCCCAGATCTCACTCTCAAGCCGGCTGCGAATGAAATCAAAAATGTACAAGCTCCTATCCAAATGGATTACATGCCTGGGAATGATGGCTATCGAATTTATAATCATTACACGCATCGGGATTTAAGCCATTTGAATATGGCTTGGGAACTGGTTTGCGATGGCAATGTGATAGAAAGCGGTAGTTTGCCTAGATATCACACAGCACCCGGATCCGTTGATAAGCTGCAAGCGCCATACGATTCGTCTAAAGTCTCCGGGGAAGCTTTTCTTAATTTCTATGCTTATTTAGACGAGGACACCTTTTATTCGAAGAAGGGAGCCTGTATTTATGCCTGCCAGATAGAGATTAAGGATTCTGTGAATAAAGTGCATACCGGAGATATTGAAAAGGATAGCTTGAAGTATGATGAAACGACAAATGAAATTCGTATATATAATGAAAATACAACGGTTCTTTTCTCGAAAGAAACGGCAGAGTTCATTGCTGTAAAATATAATCACAAGAATTATTTCACGGGAGGAACCAATAACTTCTATCGCCCTCCAACAGGAATTGATGCAGGTATTCATCTCGAAACGTCCAATTATGCAGATGAATGGCAAGCTCTCGGGCTCCATTCCAATGAGAAAGAAATCAAGAATATTCGGGTATTTGCAGCACCGGCTGCTGTTATCATTCAAGTTCATTGTATATATCATGGATGCATTGAAACCAAAACCAATTATACCGTCGGCGGCAAAGGTATAGAAATCACCAATACAGTTGTGAACAATGCCAAGGTCGACACCCTCCCGAGAATTGGACTAAGCTTTAAGTTCTCTGATGCCTGGAAGAAGATGAAATGGTATGGCCGCGGGCCATGGGAGAACTACGCGGATCGTAAATCTGCCGCATTCGTTGGAGTATATGAGAGTACTGTAGAACAGCAGCACGTACCCTATATCTTACCGGTAGAATGCGGTGGTAAGGAGGATGTCCGGTATTTATATTTGTCATCCGAAGAACAAGCAGTAAAAGTCTCGGCAGCGGGACATTTCCATTTCGATATTCATGGACACAGTATTGAGCAATATGACAACGCCGCCTATGAAGACGAGCTGGGAGATTCAGATTCTGTTTATCTTCATATTGATCACAAACATGCAGGTCTTGGCGGAGATACCGGCTGGACCAAAAATATTCACGATCCCTATCAAATTAAGAAAGGTATCTATGTTTATACGGTAACTATAGAAATCATTTCTTAAGAAAAACTAATTTTTGACTGGCTGAGTAAGGGAAGGATTGTGAAAGAGGTCCGGTTCAAGCAAGCTGGGAAATCCGTAGACCGGATATATTACCGTATTGGGGTATTATAAGGCGAAGCGGTGAGAGACAAAGCAGACCTGCCATAGGCGGGTCTTTTTTGTTGGTCTATAAACAATGTCACATTTAAATAACGAGTAATAAACCCAGAAGAGGTTCCGGTTTATTGATATTTACAGCATCTTCAATTAAGCTCCCGGAAGCGCTGGGGTGTAACGGCCTCGAATTTGCGGAAGGTGGAGATGAAATGGCTCGCGTCCAAAAAACCGACAAGTGTGGCAATGGCTTTGATGGTCAGGTGTTTGTCCAGGATCAGGTGCTCCTTGGCCTTTTGAATGCGTAAATGAATCAAATATTGATAAGGGCTCATCCCGGTGGTTATGCGGAATAAATAATTTAGCCGCTGCGAACTGAGGCCGGTGAACTCGGAAAGATTGGCTAGACCGATGCCGGGATCATGAAAATTATTCTCCAAAAACTGAATCATGGGTAGCAGACGTTTCGAATGCTGGGAATAGGAGCGCTGGTTATCCACTTGTCCAAAGCGCTTTAGATCGATCAGGAAGCGATAGACGAAAGCCGAGCTGTCCATTCCGCTGAATTCGGATGGCCGTTGCTCCAGATGGCGCGTTCTGTAATGAATCTTGGACAGCCTGGAGCCGGGCTCCCAGCTAATGACCGTAGATGTAGCCAATCCCAATGAGGAGATAATGGTCGGAGCTAAATTACCATTGAAGGTAACGTACCAGGTGGACCACGGGTGTGATAAGGTGACATAACGATGCGGGACATGCGGAGGAAGCAGGATTCCCTGGTTCGGTCCAAGCGTAACCGTGGTTCCCGAACATTCGAATTGGCCTTCCCCGCTTACCGTATGCAGCCAGTGATAGCAGTGATAGCCCTCTGGCCGGTCAAATTCCTCTTGCCATTCATTATAGCCCGTCAGTTCTATATAAATCGGCAGTGTCCGATCCAAAGTGGTGACGAGAAATTGCTTCATGTAATGCTTCATATAACGCTCCATGGACCATCAACAACTTTCATTTTTTTATATGATACTTTAATTTTACCTGATTTTACTCTGAACTGCCATCCCTTATAATCAAGACAAAGTTTGAACGAAATGCAGCACCTAACCTTCTGATTATTGGATTGGAACAATGGATAGAGGTCTGTTTATCCGTTATCAACAGTTTTGAAAGGGTATTCATTTTCATTCCGCTACAGTTATTGTTTGTCTGAAGCAGCAGTGATAATCTTATATAATTTTAAGAATGGATTATTCAGTTTAAGGGGGTGATTCACAGTATCGTTGTACAGCATGAATAAAATAGAGGGGGCTTCAAGGATGAACGGGAAACGCAAAACCGTAATTTTAATGTTAACGATCATGGTCATTATACTGTTAGCCGGATGTTCGCAAAGTAATAACGGTAAAAAAGAAAGCGTTACCACTCCGGCTGGTGTATCGGGTACAAACGCAACGGATCCGACGGACTCATCCGGACAAGGCAAGCCTGTCACTGTCAATCTGTTCGCCGGCACATCGAGCACCAACGGGAATATGGATACCAACTGGTTCACAACGTATGCCGAAGAGAAATTTAATATAGATATCAAGTGGTCAACTGTACCTAATACGGATGTTACGACCAAGCAGCCGCTGCTGCTGGCCAGCGGAGATTATCCTTCGATCTTCTGGGCGGGGCAGTTCACCAATGAGGACCTGCTGAAATACGGCAAGCAAGGCGTATTTGTGCCCTTAAACGATCTCCTGAAAGAGTATGCGCCTAATGTCTGGAAGGAAATCGAGAACACGCCGGCGCTCAAGCAAGGGGTATACGCTCCGGACGGCAACATTTACGGCCTGCCGTTCTATAACTACTGCCTGCACTGCTACTACTCCAGCAAGCTGTGGGTATATGAGCCGCTCCTGGAAAAGTACGGTCTTAGTATTCCGACGACTACGGATGAATTTGAGCATATGCTGGAGGTTTTTAAGTCGAACGGCATCCTGCCGCTTACAGGGTCCACGGACGGCTGGAACTCCGATCCGACGACGTTCCTGATGAATGCCTTCGTGTATAACGACGGCGGGAACCGCCTGGAGATGAATAACGGAAAGCTTGAATTTGCCGCAATCAAGGATGAATGGAAAGACGGGCTCTCCTATATCAACCGCTTGTACAGCAAAGGTCTGATCAGCAGTGCGGCATTTACCCAGACCAATGACGTACTCAGCAAGCAAGCGGTCAATCATGAAGTTGGCGTAGTGCCTTGGGGCTGCATCAACTGCGTCGTCGGAGCCGAGAACATGAGTGAAATCATTGACTGGGTCACCATCCCGCCGCTCAAAGGTCCGGGGGGCGCCCAATACGCGGCATTCAGCGGCAATGGTGTCAGTGGAGCCGTCTTCACCATTACGAATAAAGCATCAGAAGAAGAGAAAATTGCCATCATGAAGCTGCTGAATTTCATCTGGACGCCGGAAGGCGCGACCATGGCGAACATGGGGCCGGAAGGCGAATACTGGACTAGAGCTAAGGAAGGTGAAACCGGACTGGTCGGGACACCGGCGCTGTTCGATATTGATTTTCAGCCGCCGACACCGTTCACCCGGGGCTGGAATCAGCTGGGGCCGATCTACCAGTCGGAGGAATGGCGCAACAGCATCGTCGCCAAATCCCCGTTCACGCCGGATGGCTCCGGCTCGGAAGCGCTGCTGCACTACTATACGGAGAAGGATTACAAAGGCAAGCAGCCGGCGCAAGTTGTGCCAGCCTCAATCTGGATCGATCCCGCCAAGTCGCAGCAATATTCCCAGCTGAAGACGAACATTACTTCATACGTCAACCAATGGACCGCCGAGTTCATCGTCGGCAATAAATCGATCGACAAGGACTGGGATGCATATGTGGAGGGTGTGAAGAAGCTGGGTCTGGCAGACTTCCTGAGCATCACCGAAGAAGCGATCGTGAGCCCGTTTGATACGAGCAGCTACCAGCGCGATGATGCAGTGGTGAAGAATCTCGAATCGCTGCAATAAAGCGGCATGGGCATCATCCGCTCCGCGGTACTCCGGAGCGGATGATGCAACTTTTTTAAGCGAGGAATGATCGACGATGAAACCGAATTCTGAATTACGGCAACGCATAGTCCGGCACTGGCCGCTGTACGCCATCATCGCGCTCCCGACAGCTTTTCTGCTCGTGTTCAGCTATTGGCCGATGGTTGGCGTTCAGATTGCCTTCCGCAACTTTAATCCGGTTCAGGGTATCTGGGGGAGTCCCTGGGTCGGCCTTCAGCAGTTCGAGCTGTTTCTCTCGTCACCGTATTTCTGGCCGCTGGTCAAGAATACGCTGGTCCTGAGCCTGTACTATCTGATCGTGTCGATCCCGTGCTCGCTCATTCTGGCGCTGGCGCTGAACGAAGTGAAGCATGTCCGCTTCAAAAAAACCGTGCAAATGTTTACTTACGCGCCGTATTTTATCTCGACGGTTATCCTGGTCGGTATGATCCAGATCATGCTGTCTCCGACGAGCGGCCCTCTGGCGCTGTTCTCCAGTCTGCTCGGCAACAACAATCCTCCGAATGTCTTGGCAAGCGCCGACAGCTTCTCGTCGGTCTATGTCTGGTCGGGCATCTGGCAAGAAACCGGGTATGCGGCAATTATCTATCTTGCGGCTTTGGCCAGCGTCAATCCTGAATTGTACGAGGCGGCAAGAATTGACGGAGCCAGCCGGCTGCAAAAGATCCGCTATATTGATCTGCCAGGCATCAGCTCCACCATTATTATCCTGATGATTCTCAGCGTGGGTGGGCTGCTCAGTATCGGCTTCGAGAAAGTATTCCTGCTCCAGAACAACCTTAATCTAAGCAGTTCGGAAGTTATATCCACGTATGTGTACAAGATCGGACTGGTTAACGCCGACTTCAGCTTTGCGACAGCGATCAGCTTATTCAACTCTGTCATCGGCCTGATCCTGATTACCGCGGTCAACTATAGCGCCCGTAAAGTTTCAGACAGCAGTCTGTTCTAGGTTAGGAGGAAATTTCATGCGTCGCACATCCGCGATTCGAGAGTCCGGCTCAGACCGCATCTTTTTATTTTGCGTGTACACCGGATTAACAATAGTTCTGCTTTTGGTGTTGTACCCGCTGATCTTTATCGTCAGCTCCTCTTTCAGCTCGGCAGCGGCGGTACAGGGAGGCAAGGTCTGGCTGCTGCCGGTGGATTTCACGCTGGACGGCTATATTGGTGTTTTTCAATACAATGCGGTGTGGACGGGATTCGTCAACTCGCTGCTCTACACGGTGGGCGGCACCCTGCTGAGCGTATCGCTTACTGTCATGATGGCCTATCCATTGTCAAGAAAAGAGATGGTTGGACGCAACATCTGGATCTGGGCGATTCTGTTCGCGATGCTGTTTAACGGAGGACTTATTCCTTTCTATCTTGTAGTCAAGGATCTGGGGATGCTCAATACGCCATGGGCGATTATCGTGCCGTCGGCACTCAATATTTACTCGATTATCATTGCGAAGACGTTCTTCCAGAATTCGCTGCCGAAGGAAATGTACGAGGCTGCCCAACTGGATGGCTGCGGGGACTTCAAGTTCCTGACCCGTATCGTCTTGCCGTTATCGAAGCCGATTCTTGCTGTCCTGATGTTATGGTCGGCGGTGGGGTTATGGAACTCGTATTTTAATGCACTGATCTTTCTGAATTCACAGTCTCTGTATCCGCTGCAATTGGTGCTTCGCCAGATTCTGGTCGAGAACAAAATCGACTACACCAGCATGTCCGCGTCGCTCGACCCTCAGCGGTTGACCATGATGAAGAACATGGAGACGCTTTTGAAATATTCACTGATCGTCATTACAACTGTTCCCATTCTGATCATTTATCCTTTTGTGCAGAAGTATTTTGTACAGGGGGTCATGATCGGCTCGGTGAAAGAATAGGTACAGGCATATTACCCGTCTCTAAAACACAAAGCGAATTGGAGGAACGTTCAATGAAGACATCTGCTAGGGTCAAAGGACCGTTTGAGCCGAAGCTTGCTTCTCTGCAAACCTTCGAATGTCCAGCCTGGTTCCGGGATGCGAAGCTGGGAATATGGTCGCACTGGGGAGCGCAGTCCGTGCCGATGTTCGGTGACTGGTACGCCCGTAACATGTACTTTGAAGGTTCGGACCAATACCGCTATCATATCCGTCATTACGGCCATCCGTCGGTCTTTGGCTACAAGGACATTGTCCAGCTCTGGAAGGCAGAGAAGTTCGATCCCGAAGAGCTGATGGATCTGTATCAGGCTGCGGGTGCCAAATATTTCGTGGCGCAGGCGATGCACCATGACAACTTCTTCAATTACGATTCCAGGCTGCACCGCTGGAATTCCGTTCAGATGGGACCCAAGAAGGATATCGTGGCCTTGTGGAAAGCAGCAGCAGACAAGCGGGGCTTGCCATTCGGCCTGACCGAGCATCTTGGAGCAACTTTCAGCTGGTTCCAGAGCAATAAGGGACAGGATAAGGAAGGCCTGTACAAGGGTGTCCCATACGATGGCAATGATCCGCAATACGAAGACCTGTACCTGCCCAACCAGATGTATTATCACGCAGATAAAAAGATGTACGATCTGGATCCGTGGTATGCCACCGAGCCGGAGTGGCATCAGCGCTGGCTGGATGTGATGATGGAGCTCATCGATCTGTACCAGCCGGATCTGCTGTATTCCGACGGAGCACTTCCGTTCACTGACATCTTTCAGGATGCGGCCACTGCGCCGGACGAGGCGGTTATGGCGGCAGGGCTTCATGCGGTTGCCCATCTCTATAACAGCAGCGCCGCCCGTAACGGAGGCGTGAATAAGGCGGTCTATAATCAGAAAGACCGCAGGAAAGCAGTGTACTCGGTCGGCGTCCTGGATATCGAACGCAGCCAGGAGCCGGGTATCAAGGAAGAGCCCTGGCAGACGGACACCTGTGTCGGTGACTGGTTCTATAATGCCAAAGCCGTATACAAGAGACCGGATCACGTGATTGAAATCCTGATCGATATCATCTCCAAGAACGGCAATCTGTTGCTAAATATACCCCAGAGACCGGATGGAACAATTGATGACGAATGCCGATATATTCTTCAGGAGATGGCTCAGTGGATGGCTGTATCTTCGGAAGGCGTCTACGGGACGAGGCCGTTCCACGTGTCTGGCGAAGGGAATTCGCGCGTGGTTATCGAGCAATACAAAGAGGGCAGGGTGGAGTGGGATGCGACGGATTTCCGGTTCACGCAGAAAGGGAATACGGTCTACGCCTTCCAGATGAAGGCACCCGGTGACCGGATGGCTGTCATACGGTCATTCGGGCCGGAAGAACGGGTTAGACACGTGCGTCTGCTCGGTGCAGGACCGGTAGAATTCAGCCAGGCATTAGGCCCGCTGGTTGTATCTTTGCCGGAAGATCTGCCGACGCCGTACGTGCATTGTCTTGCGGTCGAACTGGAAGGATAGAGAAAGCGGGTATCATCCTCATTCAAGGATGATACCCGCTTTTGCTTCACTGTCCCAAACAAAGTGTACGAAAAGTGTTCTAGGCCAATACTTCCATAGGGTGCTAACGGATAGTCGATCGTAATACGCCGCACTCAACTCATGACGTCCGAGCTGCTAACTGTGACTTTACTTATTCTTGGAAGAGCGCAGGCAAGATGAGTTCACTTACGGCGCCGTTTTGATTATAAAAGCGCCATTTTGCTTTTCCCTCAAATAACAAGGAGAGACGCTGCAGGGTATTACTGACTCCAATATGCTCAGCCTTGCTATCAACTATAGCTTTCCCTTGATTCAATTGCTCTAGTTGAGCTGCAGGATATCCGTTTCCTGTGTCGGAAATCATTATTTTAGCAAATGGGTAGAAATCGAGTTCGATCGCGACAATTTTAACTGAAATATGTGTTGATTTATCGGGTTGTATAGCATATTTAATGGAGTTCTCTACAAAATTTTGAATAAGCATAGGTGGAACAAGCATATCCTCGATCATCTTATCGGTTTCAATGGAATAGGTAAACCTGTCTTTATAGCGGATTGACTGAATCTGAAGATAAGTGTTAACATGTTTGATTTCTTCATAAAGTGGGAGCAAATCGACCTCTATTTTGATCATGTACCGATAGAAGTCGACAGAATGAACAATCAATTTCTGAGCGGTCTGCGAATCTCCATTCTCCAGGAGATTATAAACCATATTTAACGAATTAATAATGAAATGAGGTTGGATTTGAAGTTGAAGATTCCGGAGTTGTGACTTTTGAGCCTTGATTTCTTCTTCGTAGACACTTATTTTCAAATGCTGAACCTCATCGATCATCTGGTTAAATGTCTTATTGACAATGGCAATTTCATTGGACGCGCGGTAATGGGGAATCCGGTATTGCAAATCGCCTCGTTGAATATGTTTCATGGCTTTATTCAATTTTTGTAGCGGTTGAACAACCGTAATTCTCAAAATATAAAAAACAAAGGGAAGCATCAAGGCGACGATTACAGATATTGCCACTACATACTTCTGCATGAATGGAAGGGTCCTCAATAACTCATTGAATGGTATGATTTCAATGAAGGTGATGGGTGCAGCAGAGGAAGAAGCTGTAACAACCAAAGCATTATCATGCTGTGAAAGTTTGGGGTTTACAACATCCCCCTCCGCTACCAGTCTTAGGGATTTGCTTTCCTGATTAGGTACAAAGTGACTTAAAAGCCTGTCCAGATTAACATAAGCCCCGGTTAAAACGCCATTGCCATTTTTAATGATTTTTAGCATACTGAAGTGATTGTTGATATTCATAAGTTGCCAATTTGATTTCAGATTATCTGTATCTTCAGCATGGGCGGTATTTAAAACATAGTTTTGGATTTCACTTCGTTCTTTCAATTCTAAGGTGGCCTGGCTTCCCGATATAAAACTATCATCAGTATAGACAAATAACATATCGATGCTGCTGCCTATATTTATAATTTTCTCAGAGAGAGTCAGGCTAATTCTTTGCTTAGCTAACATTGAGTCTGTTTCATTATTGCTCATTGCCAACTGGGGATCATTATCAAACAACGCTGTAGTAGTTATAAAGGTGGTTGCATTATTAAGCTGATTGTCAACCTGAAACCAATAGGACTCTAACATATTTTCATGAGTGCTGTGCACTTGCCCCAGCAGTGTAGACCGGGATTCATAATTGTTGTAAATAAACATCCCGATTACCGGTATAAGGAGCGTGAAGATGGATATGAGTTTAAAAAAAATAGAGTTATAGAACTCCTTATGGTAAAATCGCTTCATCGCTCGGCCCCTTATTGTTTGTGATTAAACTACCGTGCTACAGTACATCATATTGTAAGATTAAATCAAGAAAAAATGCAACAGGAGGTTCAAAATCATGAATGTGCTGATAGTTGATGACGAGCTGAGTGCCATAGAAGCTGTGCGTAACGGTATACAGTGGGGAATGATCGGAATTGAAAATGTATTTACCGCAATGAATGTGCAGGAGGCTACCCGCCAATTCGATAATGTTCCAATAGACATTTTGCTTAGCGATATCGAAATGCCGATGGGTACAGGCCTGGAATTGTTGAGATGGGTAAATACGCATCATCCCCATGTGAAATGCATCTTTATGACTTGTCACGCAGATTTCCGCTTCTTACAAGAAGCTATGCAATTGGGGAGTGTTAACTATATCCTGAAACCTTTGAATTTTGATAAAATGGAGCTCGTTCTAAAGGAGACGAAGGACAATATCCTGGCGGACCGGATTCTGAATGAAAATAGTAACTCTTGGATCCAGAATAAAAAATCTGTAGTAAAACAATTTTGGAAAGACTTTTTCCTTGGTGAGATATCGCCGAATAAAGATAGCCTGACGAACTACTTTCGACAGAAACGATTGGAGATTAATCTGGAGAACGCCTATCTTCCTATTCTGATTGTGACGAAGAAATTCACGGAGTCTGTAACCAAAGAAGACCAAAAACTGCTGCATTATGCTTTGAGGAATATAACGGAGGAGATTTTTGTAATTCCTGGAGTTGCTGAAGAGGTGATCCCTTTTTCGGAAACGACCATATTAGTTATGCTAGAGATGGATGCAAGCCAAGATGAACATCGTCTATATAATCAAATTAATGATTGTTGCCGCCAATTAAGTGATACAGCTGCGAAGTACATTAAGGAGATTATCTGCTGTTATATTGGCGATAAAGATACTATTTATGAAATGCCCTCCGTTATTGAAGCGCTGCAAGAGAGGGATTTTAATAACGTAATTCATGAATCCGAAGTATTCTATCTGAAACAAGAACGCCGTACGCATAGTTCAGTACAATCAGAATTCCCTATTGCCCAGTGGAGAGAATGGTTAAGGCAAGGAAGATATAACCAAGTAGAGGATGATATTACGACCAGGTTAACCTCTAAAGAACAAAGGCTCAAGATTAACCGGGAATTTTTGAATAAATTCATTAGAGATTTCTATTATTTGATCTTTGGATTTACCCATGATCGAAGTATCTTTATTAATGAGCTGTTGGGCGACGAGGAATCTAATCAATTATTTGAGAACGCTTCGGAATCATTAGAAGGTATGCTGAAATGGGTGAATCATGCCATAATTCTCATGCGGAATTTTGATAAGGAAAATGCAAATAGAGATTTACCGGTTGAACAGACAAAAAAGTATATCCATATTCATCTTTCTGAGGAATTATCGATGGAATTAATTGCACAGAATGTGCATCTAAATGCCGATTACCTGACGAGGATTTTTAAAAAAGAGGTAGGAATATCGATTAGTAAATACATTATCAACAAAAAAATGGAAGTTGCAAAAGAACTTCTAATCCATACTGACAGGAGTATTGGGGAGATTGCTTCACTTGTCGGATACTACAATTACTCGAGCTTTAATCGCATCTTTACCAAAGAGACGGGAATGTCTCCTCAAGAATTCAAAATCAGGAACAGAAATTAAACGATATATTAAAAGTCGGTTTTTGTAATCTATATAGTCGGAACAAGTATAACGTAGGCGTTCCCCCGCTTATTATAATGAAGACAAGACAGAAAAAATAAATCCATTTACTATGAGGGGGAAATAACATTGAAAAAAATAACACCTGTATTACTGGCAGCCAGTCTAACGCTAGCCTTAGCAGGATGTGGAAACGGTAACAATTCGAATTCATCAGCTACAAACAACGGGAATGGTTCACTAAGTGAAGGTGTGGAGCCTGGGGGAATTGATTTCAAGGAAGAACCGTACACGATAAAAGTCAACTATGCGGTACTGGGGCAAGAACAAGTGGATCTGCCTAAAATCGAGGAAAAGGTAAATGAAATCACTCTAAAAGAAATTAATGCAAAAGTCGATCTTGAAGGTGTTAGTCTATATAATATGGCCAATGCATATGCGCTAAAAGCTTCCAGCGGCGAGAAAACAGACCTAATGCTCCTTATGCCCGGAAGTGCTTATCTCGCTCCGTTTGCGAACAACAAAATGATTCGTCCCATTGACGATGAACTTGCGAAGTGGGGACCCGCGCTTAAAGAAACGTTGGGGGATATAATCAAAACTGGCCAATTCAACGGGAAGCAATTCGGGATTCCGCAAAAGATGGATCAAAAACTTACATTTGGCTTTAATATGAGCAAAGCAGTCTTGGATAAGTACAATATTGATCTTACTTCTATTCAATCGATCGCTGACATGGACTCCGTGTTGGCCAAGGTTCACGAGGGGGAACCCAAAATGATCACGTTTGCTCCTGAAGTAAGTTCGTCCAATATTACAAACTCCCTGGTATATGGAGATGGGCTCGGGAATTCATATGGTGTGCTCATGGATGGCAGCGGTACGAAGCTGGTGAACATGTATGAATCCGAGCAGTGGATGAACACAGCGAAAAAAGTTCGGGAATGGTACAAAAAAGGGTATATCTCCAAAGATGTAAGCACTTCGCAAGATGATGGCGCTGCGCTACTTGAGAGTGGAAAAGTTTTTGCAACAGCAGCTAATTCTGTCGGATTTGCTGGCGGATTCTCACAGCCCATTGAGCAGAAAACAGTGGCATTGCATCCGCCTGTTCTCTCAACTGTAGATTCGCAGTTATTCGTTTGGGCGGTAGCCTCTTCTAGTAAACGTCCCGACAAGGCAGTTCAATTCTTGAACCTGATGAACTCCAATGTTGAGTTGTCGACCTTGCTTCGTTTTGGTATTAAAGGCGAACATTACGAGATAAACGAAGACGGGACCATTGATGAGTCCAAAAATACAAATTACAATCAAAACAGCTGGCTGATGTTCGGGGATTATGATCAATTACCGTTAGCTGCTAAATTTGTTGAACCAACCGGTCTTTCCGTCGAGGAATATAAAACGAAACTGAAAGAGTGGAATGACAAAACGGCGAAATCTCCTGGGTATGGATTTATATTCGATCCGACACCCGTAAAAACGGAAATCTCGGCATTGGACGCTGCTAGTGAACAATATGTGAAGGTGATAGGCAACGGTGCTGTGGATACGGATGAAATGGCTAAGACATTTAATGAAAGTTTATATGCAGCAGGCCTGCAAAAGGTAATAGATGAAAAACAGCGTCAATTAGATGCTTGGCTGGCACAAAACGGGAAATAAGTCAAACGATAATGATCATAATTGGAGCTGTTTTCCTGTAGCGTTTTTTGCAGGTGAAGCGGCTCTTTTTTTATCTCCGAATGAGATGAAACAGCAAGTAACAAGTCGGAAAAGGATATATTATACGTCGTTCAAAGTATAACGTTAGCCTTTATTCTTTGTGTAAGATAAATGAAGAGAGTAACTTGAATGGGGAGGCGGAAGCGGTGAAAGCAATATCAGATTTAAGATTACAGAACAGAGGTGGAAAAAAGATTAAGTGGAAGTCCTATATTCCTTTATATCTTATGGCTCTGCCCGCATTAATTTATCTGTTTATTAACAATTACATGCCATTGTACGGAATGCAGATTGCTTTTCGGGAGCTTGATTTCTCGGGAAGTATTTTCAGCGGAAAGTTCGTATGGTTCAAGAACTTCAAGTTTTTATTTGCAACTGATGATGCCTGGATCATGACACGAAATACAGTTTTATACAATCTTCTGTTTATCGTTGTAGGAACCCTATTTTCTATCGTTGTAACGATTCTTTTTAATGAAATCATTAGTAAGAAGATATCCAAGGCTTATCAATCTGCTGTATTGATTCCTTATTTTATCTCAATGGTTATTGTAGGGTATTTAGTCTTCGCATTCCTTAGCAGTGATAATGGCTTCATTAATCATT
Organism: Paenibacillus sp. FSL R7-0210; assembly: GCF_038009085.1. NCBI lineage: Bacteria > Bacillati > Bacillota > Bacilli > Caryophanales > Paenibacillaceae > Paenibacillus > Paenibacillus sp. FSL R7-0210. Next base: position 4,635,498 of record NZ_JBBPAR010000001.1, on the reverse strand, counting down.
CCATCTTGAAGCCATTAGGGATCGAGCCTATATCCTGGTACTCCGAATCAAAGTACTGGCCATTCATTCTGTTATTTATAAACATATGGAAAAGTTTGGGATACAATCTAATGTTTTATACAGCGAGAATTATTACGATCAGTACTGATTATTATGAAGCTGCAAAAATAGACGGTGCAACAAAGTTTCAGCAAATCATGAACATTACGCTGCCGCTTCTCAAACCAGTAATTATATTGACGACAATTTTATCTATTGGAAGAATGTTTTATTCGGATTTCGGATTGTTTTATCAGGTGCCAATGAACTCAGGTGCACTGTATGACGTTACGACGACAATCGATACGTATTCGTTCCGGGCGCTCATGAAGCTTGGTGACATTACAATGTCAACTGCAACAGGTGTATACCAGTCAGCAGTCGGGTTCATATTGATTTTAATTGCAAATGCAGTGATTAAAAAGGCTAGCAAAGAAGATTCCTTATTCTGAACACGGAGCGATTAACGATGATAGAAAACAAAGATAAAAGATGGTCCATTGCTGGACATGTTCTCATGATAATTTTAAGCGTTCTCGCGGTTGCACCTTTTATTTTGCTGTTTATGTCTTCTATAACGGACGAAGCAACGGCATTACAGGACGGCTACAGCTTCTTTCCGCAAAAATTTTCTCTGGATGCATATTCTTATATTCTGGGGCAATGGGAGCTTATTGGGAGAGGGTACTTGGTATCCATTTTCATTACCGTAGTTGGAACAATCCTTGGCGTAAGTATATCGGCTATGCTTGCATATACGCTTAGTAAACATGATCTGCCTGGACGCCGGCTACTAATGTTTCTGCTAACCTTTACGATGCTTTTTAATGGTGGATTGACTTCAACTTATATTGTGTATACACAGATCTTGCATGTCAAAGACACAATTTTTGGTTTGATGATGCCAAATTTGTTGATGAATGCCTATTTCGTTATCATGTTCAAAAATTATTTTGAGCACACTCTTCCGGGAGCGCTTGTAGAATCTGCAAGAATAGATGGGGCAACAGAGTTTAAGGTCTTTTACAAAATTGCAATACCGCTGTCTATGCCAATGATCGTGACGGTCGGGATGACTTCAGCATTGACCTATTGGAACGACTGGACGAACGGGATGTATTTCCTCTCGACGAACAGTAAACTTCAAAGTATTCAAACCATTCTTAATAATATTAATGAGAATATCAAATTCCTACAGCAAAATAATGTAGGGACAGCGGTAACAACAGCAGATTTACCTTCAGTTACCATACGTATGGCTATTGCTGTTGTCGGTGTCTTGCCGATGCTGGCGTTGTTCCCAATCTTCCAGAAATGGTTCGTTAAAGGGGCAACTGATGGGGCAGTTAAAGGGTAGAAATATTTGAAACGAGAATATAACAATTAAAGGGAGTGGATATAAGATGTACGTTTGCAATCCTATTAACATGGAATACAAATATCAGTTTATCGAAGGAGCAGGGAAAATGCTTACTTTTAGGGAAGCTGCTGATCCTTCTATGATTGTATTTCATGGAAAATACTATATGTTTCCCTCAATGACAGCGGGATTTCTAGTAAGCGATAATCTGCATGACTGGGAATTTTATCCTTTGAAGGGTTTGCCTATTCATGATTATGCTCCGGATGTGCGGGTTATCGGGGAGTATATGTATTTTTCTGCATCCAGCCGATCGAAGAATTGCTCTTTCTACAGAACAAAAGACCCGATTCGCGGTGAGTTTGAGGAAATAGAAGGGACATTTCCATTCTGGGATCCCAATCTATTTGTAGATGATGATGGTAAGGTTTATTTTTACTGGGGATGTTCCAGTCAAACGCCTATCTATGGGGTCGAGCTGGATCCAAGGGATATGAAACCCAAAGGGGAGCCGCTAGAACTGATCTATAGCAATACTACGGTTATTGGTTATGAGAGAAATGGCGAAAATCATATCCCAAAAACGCTCGAGCAAATTGAGGAGATAGTGCAAGGCTATGCAAATGCAAATCCGGGTATTACTGATGAGCATCTGAATATAATTAGGCAGGCGGTAGGGGGTGATCCATACATTGAAGGCGCATGGATGGATAAGCATAACGGAAAATACTATCTTCAATATTCTAGCCCCGGGACGGAGTGTAACATTTATTCGGATGGGGTCTACGTATCCGATAAACCATTAGGACCGTTTACGCTGGCGAATAATAATCCTTTCTCCTACAAGCCGGGGGGGTTCATCCCAGGTGCTGGGCACGGATCGACAATGGAAGATAAATACGGGAATCTTTGGCATTCTTCAACCATGAGAATCAGCATCAATTATATTTTTGAAAGAAGATTGGGATTATGGCCTGCAGGCTTCGATAAGGACGGGGAATTATTCTGCAATCAGCGATTTGGGGACTGGCCCTTCAGGATCGAACAGGCACAGATGAATCCATGGGACAAGCCGGAATGGATGCTGTTGTCTTACAATAAACCCGCTAAGGCATCTTCCTGTACAGAAGGAAAAGAAGCTTCGAAAGCGACGGATGAGAATGTTCAAACATGGTGGCAAGCAGGCTCTAATGGTTCCGGAGAATGGATCGAAGTAGATTTGAAGCATTCATGCGACGTACATGCCATCCAAATCAATTTTGCCGACGATCAGTTGAATCTTTCGCTTCCAGAGGGAGCGGCTATGACAGAGGGACGATTCATCGACGAACGTCAGCATTATACCAGATGGATTCTCGAAGGATCAGTGGATGGAAAAGAATATTTTGTAATTGAGGATAAGTCGGATGCAACTACGGATTTGTCACATGATCTCATAGTGAAAGAAGACGGAATAAAGGCAAGGTATCTCCGGTGCATTGTAAAGGAGCTTCCGTTTAACCAACAGGCATGTATTTCGGGTCTTCGCGTGTTCGGGATTGGCGTTGGAACACTCCCTGATAAAACGAGCGAAATTCAACTCGAACTTTTAAATGATCTTGATCTTTCGGTTTCATGGAACAGTGTTGAAGCGGTTGGTTACAATGTGCTCTGGGGATTTGCTCCAGATAAACTGTACCATAGTCACATGATATTCGGAAAAAATCAGATGGTAATTAAGGCATTAATCAAAGATCAGCCTTTATATGTCCGGGTAGATAGTTTCAATGAGATCGGGATAACTGAAGGCGAAGTTTACAAGGCGATCTAATACGTCTAGCGCGACAGGAGATGCTTGAAATGAATAGAGATCTTAAAGAAATCATCTCACGGATGACCTTGGAAGAGAAAGTGAAATTATGCTCAGGAGTAGGCGCTTGGAATACAGCTGCTCTTCCTGAACACGAAATACCATCGCTAATGCTCACAGACGGGCCGCATGGTCTAAGAAAACAATCAGGAGCCCAAGATCATATGGGGCTCAACAACAGTGTGCCGGCAACTTGTTTTCCTACAGCAGCAGGACTAGCCAGTTCGTGGAATAAGACTTTACTAGAACAAGTTGGAGCTGCACTTGGCGAAGAATGTCAGGCAGAAGATGTTCATATTCTCCTTGGACCCGGGGCAAATATCAAACGATCGCCGCTGTGCGGAAGAAACTTTGAGTACTTCTCTGAGGACCCCTACTTATCATCTGAATTAACGACCAGTTATGTTCAAGGCGTTCAAAGTCAAGGGGTAGGAACGTCACTCAAACATTTTGCAGTCAATAACCAGGAAACGAAACGGTTTAATATCAATGTCATTCTTGATGAGCGAACGTTACGTGAGATTTATCTTGCGGGCTTCGAAAATGTAATAAAACAAGCACAGCCGTGGAGTGTAATGGCTGCTTATAACAAGATTAATGGTGAATATTGCTCACAAAACGAGAAATTATTAAATGATATTTTAAGAGGGGAATGGGAGTTCGAAGGAATAGTTGTCTCTGACTGGGGGGCTGTTAGTGAGAGGGATGTTGCACTCTCAGCAGGTATGGATCTGGAAATGCCCGACAGTAATGGTGTAGGCAGCGAGAAGATTATTAACGCCGTGCGCAGTGGTACTATGTCTGAAGAAATCTTGGATGTTGCTGTTGAAAGAATTCTTTCAACTATATATAAAGCGATAGACAATAAAAAGAATCACGTAACCTATAATCAAAAAGCTCATCACCAATTCGCTAGATCCGTAGCAGCAGAGAGCATGGTGTTATTGAAAAATGACGATCAGCTTCTTCCGCTTCAAAAACAAGGAAAACTCGCAGTAATCGGCGCCTTTGCAAAGCATCCAAGATACCAAGGCGCAGGAAGTTCACGGGTAAATCCTACACAGTTAGAAGTCCCAATGGACGAAATAGCTAAAACAGCGTCGCAAGCACGAGTACAATATGCTGAAGGTTATTCATTGGACTCAGGCGAGATTAATGCTCAATTGATTCAGGAAGCTAAAAAGGTTGCCGGGGAATCGGAAGTAGCGATTTTGTTCGTTGGACTGCCAGAGAAATATGATGCTGAAGGTGTGGACAGAGAGCACTTAAAGCTTCCAGATAATCAGAATGCTTTGATAGAAGCAGTTACCGAGATTCAGAGCAACACTGTCATTGTTCTATTCAATGGTTCTGCTGTTGAAATGCCATGGATTCACAAGGTGAAGGGGGTGCTTGAAGCATATTTGGGTGGACAAGGGATGGCCGGTGCTGTAGCTGATATTCTTTTCGGTGATAAGAATCCATCCGGAAAACTCGCGGAAACCTTCCCGGTTCAACTGAGCCAAACCCCATCTTACATTAACTTCCCGGGTGAAGGTGACAAGGTAGAGTATAGAGAGGGCCTATTCGTAGGTTATCGTTATTACGATAAAGTTGAGATTGAACCTTTATTCCCGTTCGGGCACGGTCTCTCCTATACCACGTTTGAATATTCCGAGCTTCAATTGAATAAGAAAGAAATTACAGATTCCGAAGAAGTCATAGTCTCGGTAAAGGTGAAGAATACAGGAGGCAGAGCAGGGAAAGAAATTGTACAACTCTACGTGCAGGATATTGTGTCTAGTGTTATCAGACCTGTTAAAGAATTAAAGGCCTTTGAAAAAATTGAGTTAGCTCCAGGAGAGGAAAAGCGGGTTATTTTTAAACTGGGGAAACGTGCGTTTGCTTATTATAACGTTGAATTAAAGGATTGGCATGTGGAAAGCGGTGACTTTGAACTTCTTATTGGTAAATCCTCTAAAGAGATCGTTCTGCAAGATACAATCAAGGTCAATTCATCCGTTAGATTACGCAAGAAATATACCTTAGATTCTACCTTAGGCGATATTAAGTCTGAACCAGCTGCTGCTTCATTTATTTCATCGTTATTGACAGGGATGGGCTTCGGAAGCTCAGGATCTGAGGGGCCATTTGGAATGGACATGGAATCTTTACTGAACAGTATTAAGCTCAGAATTATTGAGAACCAAAGAGCAATGCCGCAGGAACAGCTGGAGCAATTTCTTGCATATTTAAATGAGGGCTAGAAGGCTAGACAAATCAGATAAGCCCAGGGAGGGTTATTATGATAATTGGAATTTGGAACAGTAAAATTGAAACAGAACTTGCTAGTATTAAATTTATCTTTCAAATTGAGGAACTGAACGGATTGCAGCTCCGCGTCTGGTCTGAGCCCGTCCCTATGGTTGAGATAGATGAGACGGTTATAGAGGGAAATCATCTTTTTGCTAAGGGACATAATAAATATGCGCCTGGTATCCTTACGTTCGATTTATATTTTGAAGAAAACTCTTTTACAGGAAAATTAGATATGATGGGTCAAGAGCTTGAGCTGATTGGTGAAAAAGGTAGAGGAACCGCTCTGTCCGAAGAGTTCGCAGCTCTAGCGGAAAAGGTCCGTAAAACGGATCTAAGTCCCCGAACAGATGCGGAGATAAAAGAAGAAGTTGATAAGCTGCTAAGCAAGATGTCTCTAGAAGATAAAATTGGGCAAATGAGCCAGTGTTTATCGTCCAATCACTCTTTTGGCGGTGAAGTGGAATCTGCACCACCTGAAGTATTAGTTGCGGAAGGAAAAGCAGGCTCTATTCTTGGAGCATTTGATCTAAAGCGTATATATGAGCTGCAGAAGATTGCGGTAGAACAGTCTCCTCATAAAATTCCGTTATTCTTCAACGCGGATATTATCCATGGATTTCAGACTATTTTTCCTGTTCCGCTGGCATGGTCATGCAGTTGGGACATGGAATTAATTAAAGATGCTTGTTCCATTGCAGCAAAGGAAGCGACAGCTTCCGGCAATACCTATAATCACGGACCTATGGTTGATTTGACCAGGGATCCACGTTGGGGACGTGTCGTAGAAGGAGCGGGAGAAGATCCTTACCTTGGAGCTCAAATCGCTAAGGCTCAAGTAGAGGGATTTCAAGGAGATAGTTTGTTTAGCGACGAAACCTTGATTGCTTGCCTGAAGCATTTTATTGGCTACGGAGGGACTGAAGGAGGACGCGACTACAATACTGTGGATATCTCCGAGGGAACACTCCGGAATTTCCATTTGCCGGCATTCCGAGCGGGTATAGAGGCAGGGGCGGGTTCAGTGATGAATGCCTTCAATATTTATCAAGGTGTGCCTGTAGCCGGGAATTCATTCTTGCTTCGTGAGTTGCTGCGTGAAGAGCTTGGATTTGAGGGAATGTTAATCTCGGATTATGGTTCTGTGGAAGAGATACAGATTCATGGAGCAGCCCGGGATAAAAGAGAAGCGGCGGCTATGGCCATCAATGCTACGATGGATATTGAGATGGTCACAAGAGCGTATGCTGATGAGCTCCCTCGCCTGGTAGAAGCAGGTACTATTAAAGAGGAACAACTTAATGACGCTGTTCGCCGGATTCTAACTTACAAATATAAAATAGGAATTATGGATGATCCCTATCGTTATATCCAGCCAGAGAAAGAAGCTCAACTCCATCTTCATCCAGATCATTTGGAGAAGAGTAGAGAATTAGCTCGTAAATCGGTTGTAATGCTCAAAAATAACGGAGTACTCCCTCTGGAAAGAGAACAAAAGGTTGCAGTAATTGGGCCTTTTGGTGCGAGCAGAGATTTGCTTGGACCTTGGCAATTCTCCCAATATGCTTACGAGACCATATCCTTATTACAAGGGATATCGGCTAAAGGGTTGGACAAGAGCCAGCTGAAATACGTGCAGGGATGCGGTGTAGAGACAGATATTGAGAACGGTATCGAGGAAGCCATTATGGCTGCCAAGGAGTCAGATGTCATTGTTCTCGCATTAGGTGAACACAGCGATATGAGTGGAGAAGCAGCTTCGCGGACAGATATTACACTCCCAGCGGTTCAGATGAAATTGGCTGAAGCGGTTGTAGCAACAGGAAAGCCAGTTGTTCTGGTATTAACTAACGGCAGGCCTCTTGCGCTTAATTGGTTTGAACAGCATACGGATGCGATTGTTGAAACTTGGTTTTTGGGTTCCCAGGCAGGTCATGCCATAGCCGACGTTTTATTTGGTGACTACAATCCATCTGGTAAACTCACAATGAGCTTTCCACAGAACGTAGGACAAGTGCCGGTGTATTACAATCATTTTAAAACTGGACGTCCAGTGACGAATGCAACTCGGGATCAGAAATATATCTCAAAATATATTGATTGTCCTAATGATCCGTTATACCCGTTCGGATACGGACTTAGTTATTCCAAATTTGAATACTCGAATCTCCATTTAGACTCACCAAAGATGACCCGGAAAGAAGTACTTCATGCGAGCGTGACAGTAACCAATACGGGACATTATGCCGGTGAAGAAATTGTACAGCTTTATATTCAAGATCTATACGGCAGCACTGTTCGTCCGGTCAAAGAACTTAAAAACTTCCGCTCTATATGGCTGGAGCCGGGTCAAAGTCAAATGGTAGAATTCCAAATTTCGGAGCAAGATTTGATCTACTACACAGGCAATCATAGATACGAAGCAGAGCTCGGAGAGTTCAAACTATATATTGGCTCAAATTCAGTTGATGTAATGGAAGTTGCTTTCGAACTGGTGTAGGTATCGGGAAACAATACGGAAAATGATCAACAAGAGTAAAAGTATAAATCAGGAGGTAGAAGAATGAATATCGAAACACTGGTCGGTACATTGACGCTTGAAGAAAAAGCGGGACTGTGTTCCGGAAAAGACGATTGGTTGACAAAAGCGGTAGAGCGGTTAAACATCCCTTCCATCCGTACAAGTGACGGACCTCATGGTCTACGGACGTTTGATGATCAGCCTGGTGCAAATAATAGTAAGCCAGCAGTCTGCTTCCCGGCAGGGTGTGCCACGGCAGCCAGCTTTGACCGAGCGTTGCTGAGTAGCATGGGGGAGGCTTTAGGGAGAGAGGCTCAGGCGATGGATGTGCAGGTGCTGCTTGGACCTGGTATCAATATTAAACGCAGTCCGCTTTGTGGCCGTAACTTCGAGTACTTCAGCGAAGACCCTATGCTGTCCGGAGAACTTGGTGCTGCATTTGTAAATGGTGTTCAAAGCCAGGGTGTAGGCACAAGCCTTAAGCATTTCTTCGCCAACAATCAGGAGTACCGCCGCATGGACGCTTCTTCTGAAATGGATGAGCGTACCATGCGTGAGATCTATTTGCCGGCATTTGAACGGGTAGTCAAGCAATCCCAGCCGTGGACCATTATGGCTTCTTATAATAAAATTGGCGGCACGTACTCTACAGAAAACAAACAATACCTCACCGATTTGTTACGTGAGGAATGGGGGTTTGAGGGTCTTGTTATCAGTGATTGGGGAGCGACGCACAACCGGGTCAAAGCTGTGGCCGCAGGAACCGATCTTACAATGCCTTCAGCTACCAAAACAGATCAGGAGATTGTAAAGGCTGTGCAGGAAGGTGAGCTATCCGAAAGTGAACTGGACAGAGCCTGCATTCATTTATTGAAGCTTGTCTTTAAATCAATGGATAACCGTAAAGAAGATGTTACCTTTGATTACGACAGCGACCATGCATTGGCGCGTAAGATCTCAGCTGAATCAATGGTGCTTTTGAAAAACGACAATAATGTATTACCGCTAAAGAAGAATGCAAAAATTGCATTTATAGGTGCGTTTGCCAAGGCGCCCCGCTATCAAGGCGGTGGTTCCAGTCATATTAACAGTTATAAAGTTACAAATGCTTTCGATGCTGCTGCTCAACTCATGTCTGGTAACTTAACCTATGCTCAAGGTTATCACTTGGACAGTTTGGAGCCGGATGCGGATTTAGTCCAGGAAGCAGTTGCTGCAGCCAAGGATGCAGACGTTGCTGTAATCTTTGCCGGATTGCCGGATTCGATGGAATCGGAAGGTTTCGACCGTGGTGACATGCGGATGCCACACAATCATAATGAACTGATTGCTGCTGTAAGCGCTGCCCAGCCCAATACTGTTGTTGTGCTGCATAACGGCTCGCCTGTGGAAATGCCATGGGTTAAAGCACCGAAAGCCATTCTCGAAGTATACCTCGGGGGGCAAGCGGTCGGCGAAGCAACAGTCCAGGTGTTGTTTGGTGAGGAGAATCCCTCTGGACGGCTACCGGAATCGTTCCCGGTTCGTCTGGAGGACAACCCTTCCTATCTATTTTTTCCCGGGGAAAATGGGGTAGTGGATTACAGTGAACGGATGTTTGTTGGATACCGTTATTATGAGAGCAAAAAGATGGACGTGCTGTTTCCATTCGGTCATGGGTTGTCCTATACGACTTTTTCGTACAGTAACCTAAGGGTTAGCGCAACAAACATGACGGAAGATGATACGGTAACTGTCTCGGTTGACGTAACTAACACTGGAAGTATGACAGGGAAAGAAGTAGTACAGTTATATATCGCACCTCATAAAGGGGAGATCATCCGCCCGGTACGTGAATTAAAGGGCTTTGAGAAAATTGAACTGAACCCACGGGAAATGAAAACGGTGACCTTTACACTGGGTAAGCGGGATTTTGCTTATTGGAACATGGCTGCGCAAGACTGGGCAGTAGAAACAGGTGAATACACTGTGCAAATTGGGTATTCCTCTTATTCGATTGCACAAGAAACCACATTGCATATCGAAGGGAAAGAGAACCCCGAAGGAATGGAATACACAATGTTCACACCTATAAAGGACTTTATACGTCATCCGATTGGTAAAACCTTTTGGGAAGCGAACTTTGGCAAGATGGCAGAAGGAATGGTGCGAACCGGCTTAGTCCAGGAAGAGGCGCTTGCAGCGGGTATGCAGCTTGGAAATAACGACTCAGCATTAATGATCCAGCCTATATCGATCATGACGGCCTTTGTTCCAGAGCTTGATGGCCAACCTATCAACGAAATATTAGAGCAAATGAACATCAAATACTCAGCTCAGAAGGAGAAGTGATTCGTATGTATAACGCAATGGTACAACTTCTCGGAATTCGCAATGAACGAATAGGATTGATATTATAACGTCCCCGCAGGGAGAATGTGCTATAGCAGCTCATTTCTCCTGATGGGCTTATTTTTTGTGCTGCTTTCTAAATAATCACGAAAGGTGTTGTGAAATATGATTCGAGTTTCTTTCAATGAGGGCTGGACCGTCGGTCCAAATAGTGGATTCTTTAACATGGCTCCAGATCAAATGCCGCAGCAGGTTACTTTGCCCCATGATGCTATGATCTCTAAGTTAAGAAGTGAGAATGCCGTGAGTGGAGGCAAAAAGGGATATTTTCCTGATGGAACTTACGATTATGTAAAGCAATTTCATGTACCCGAGACCTATAAGGAGAAGAGAATCACTTTTGAATTCGAAGGTGTATATATGAACGCCATGGTATACATCAACGGGGACTTCGCAGGACAGCATCCTTACGGGTATTCCAATTTCTATATCAAAGCAGATCGATTCCTGAAATATGGGGAAGACAATGAGATTAAAGTGGTTACCAAGAGCAGTGACGATTCACGATGGTATACAGGAACAGGGATTTACCGTGATACAAAAATGATGGTAGCGAATCTGGTGCATTTCCAAGTGGATGGCCTTCAAATTACAACACCTGAAATTTCTAACGGGTATGCTATTGTGAACGTGGCAACGTTTGTAGAGAATGAGGGCGTGAATCCGCAAACGACCCGGATATCCACGGAAATCCTGGATGCTGAGGGCAACGTAGTAGCTTTTGACCATTCCCCATTAACTGTTTTTGCGGGAGAAGTTACAACAATGCGCCAGCGCCTGGTTGTAAAGCTGCCAAAGCTGTGGAGTGTAGAGACGTCGTATCTATACACCTGCAACAGCAGAGTAATGGATGGGGACAACATTCTGGATGAGGAGATGAGTACATTTGGAATCCGTTCTCTCTCTTTAAATGCTGAACAAGGTCTATCTATCAATGGAGAAATTGTAAAGCTCCGAGGAGCTTGTATCCATCATGACAATGGTGTGATTGGAGCAGCCACGATCGGCCGTGCTGAGGAACGCCGCATTGAGATTTTGAAAGAAGCCGGATTCAATGCCATTCGTAGCTCGCATCAGCCTTTGAGTAAGGCCATGCTGAATGCATGTGACCGTCTGGGTATGCTGGTCATGGATGAAAGCTTCGATATATGGACGAACACAAAATCAGATTTCGATTATGCCTTGAATTTCCCTGTATGGTGGGAACGGGATATCGAAGCTATGGTGAATAAGGATTTTAACCATCCGAGTGTGATCATGTATTCCATTGGAAATGAGATCAAAGAGACAGGGAGTGCCAATGGTGCGGCATGGGGCAGAAAGCTTGCAGAGAAGATTCGCCGTATGGATAGCACAAGATATGTAATTAACTCGATTAACGGCTTTGTTTCTATCATGGATAAATTGAAGGATGTCATGAGCAGCCAACTCTCAGGTGATGTCAATACGGCCATGGCCTCTGCCGGCGATATGATTAAATACGTGCAAGGTTTGGAATTTGTTAAGAATGCAACAGCTGAATCCTTTGCGGCGGTGGATATCGCGGGATATAACTATGCGGACAATTGCTATGTACCTGATAAAGAATTTTTTCCGAACCGGGTGATCTGCGGAAGTGAAACCTTCCCTAAAGATATCGCCAATAATTGGAAGTTGGTACTAGAAAATGGACACGTCATTGGTGATTTCACTTGGACAGGATGGGATTATCTAGGGGAATCAGGTCTTGGCAGGGTTGAATATGGAGAAGTCAGCCGAGGGCTTGGGGCGTCCGGAGCATTTCCATGGCTGACAGCACATTGTGGCGATATCGACATTACGGGTCATCGTCTTCCTGTTTCTTATTATCGTGAAATTGTCTTCGGATTGCGCAAAGAGCCGTATATTGCCGTTCAGCGTCCTGCACATTACGGTGAGCAGCCTACAATGATGCCTTGGAGCTGGAGTGACGCCGTTTCCAGTTGGAGCTGGGAGGGCTTTGAGGGTAAGCCTGTTAAGGTAGAGGTATACTCTGACGCGACGGAAGTTGAATTGTTGATCAATGGAAAATCAGTTGGCAAGGCAGAGGCCGGTGAAGCGCATGACTTTAAAGCATTGTTTGATACCGTATACCAACACGGTGAAGTGGTGGCGATCGCCTATTCGGATGGAAAGGAAACCGGACGTATGACCCTGGTTTCGGCTGAGAGCGAAGTGAACGTCCAGCTTGAGATTGACCGCATGCAAATTAAGGCAGATGATACTGACCTGGCCTTTGTTACGATTTCGCTCGTGGATGATAAAGGAGTGGTGAAACCCCTTGCCGACCGGAAAGTATCCGTCACCGTAAAGGGTGCGGGAATCCTTCAGGGTCTGGGAAGCGCGAATCCCAAAAATGAAGAAAGCTATGTAAATTCTACGCACTTTACCTACGATGGAAGAGTCTTGGCTGTCATTCGTCCTACTGAGGCCGGAAGTATTGAGATGAGGGTTGAGGCTGAGGGTTGTGCGACAAAAACTGCGAAAATTGAAGTTTGTAAATAGGGAGGGTTTGATATGAGACATTACCCCCTAAGGACGATCATAGCAATGGGCGGGAGCCGCCTGTCGCGGGAAGAGTCATCTCAAATAGATTCACGAGGAGATATATTATGAACGATAATAGTAAAAAGTTAACCATGCAATATCAATTCCCAGACAAATTTTTATGGGGGGCTTCAACAGCCGCCCACCAAGTAGAAGGCAATAACACAAATAGCGATAGCTGGGTGATGGAAAACCTGAAAGGCACGAGCTACAAGGAGCCATCAGGAATTGCAGTAAATCATTATCGACTCTACAGAGAGGATATTGAACGTTTAGCCGCACTTGGCCTCAATTCTTATCGCTTTTCCATCGAGTGGGCCCGGATTGAACCGGAGGAAGGGCAATTCGATGAAGCAGCCATGGAACATTACCGGGATGTATTAAGAACTTGCAGCAACTTGAATGTAACCCCGGTCGTAACGCTTCATCATTTCACCTCCCCGCAATGGCTTATTAGCGCCGGAGGCTGGGAAGCTGAAGGTACGCCAGCAAGGTTTGCACGTTATTGTGCTCATGTCATGAGCCAATTAGGAGATCAAATTCCTTATGTATGTACAATCAATGAGGCAAATATTTCTATTGGAATTGCAAAAGTTATGAAGCAGTATCAGCAGGGGGGATCTGCAGCAGGACAACTTGGCATGAACATGGATTTTCAGGAACAAATGCGGGACTACTATGCTGAATTGTCCAAAGCATTTGGTATACCACCCATGGAGGTGCATACCTTCCTGTCACCACGTTCCGAAAAAGGCCTGCACATCATCTTCCAATCGCATGTGGAGGCAAGGGCGGCTATCCGGCAGGTTAGTCCGAACACTAAAATCGGATTAAGCATGTCGCTCTTTGATTTTCAGTCCGTCCCTGGTGGAGAAGAACAGGCTGCTCATGAATTACATGAGGAATTTCTACAATTCCTTCCTTATATGGAGGACGATGATTTCCTGGCCTTACAGAACTATTCACGTGAGATCTACGGACCGGATGGTCTCATCCCTGTACCGGCTGATAGTGAGCGTACCCAGATGGGTTACGAATTCTATCCCGAAGCTCTAGAGAATGTTATTCGTTGTGCTTCGAAGCATCTGAACAAGCCGATTATCGTAACGGAGAATGGTGTTGCTACAGATGATGATACACGCCGTGTTGCTTTTATTGATCGGGCTTTAAAGGGTGTAGCTGCATGTATTGCTGACGGGATTCCAGTTAAGGGATACTTGCATTGGTCACTACTTGATAATTTTGAATGGCAGCTTGGATTCTCCAAGCGTTTCGGGTTAGTTGAAGTAAACCGCCAGACACAGGAGCGCACTCCTAAACCTAGCGCTTATCATCTTGGAAAGATTGCCCGAGCTAATATTATTTATTAGTGTGGATTTTCTATAACCTTACTAGCGGACGACATAGAAGCATCCGCTGAGGATAATAGCCTGTAGAGATGAGAGAATAACGTCTCATTACTACAGGCTATTTATGTTTCTATATCATGAACAAATTTTGGGTATCATCGTAGAGCATTCTACTTTCCGCTATACTTATCTAAGCAGCTTGAATATGTAATTAAAGAGCTTAGGGTAGGAGGCAAAAGTGAATACTTCAGATGATATCCTTTCGTTTATAAGCCGAAATTATTTGAAAAAAGATGAGCAACTGGAGATGCCAACAGTAATAAGTGATGATTCTCTTGTTGATATAGATATTGTAAAAAGGACTGCCCGTACGCTACGAAGAGTAGGGATCATTACCGTTGCATGGCAGGATGGCTTAAGTGCCGAAGAACCTCCGGAGCAGCAGCTGTTACGCTGGACAGTGGGGAAGCGTGCCTTATTAGATGACAATCAACAAACTTTTGACTGGCTGAGTAAGGGATGGATTGTGAAGGAGGTCCGGTTCAAGCAAGACGGGAAATCGGTAGACCGGATATATTACCGTATGGGGTATTTATTATATGTTCAACTGATAAATAAGCAAAAAGACACAGAAAGGGATATAATAGATCAATTTACGTTTTATCAGTCAGAAGCTGCCCGGCGAATGGAAGAAATAATGTGTGTACCGGGCGAACGGATGCTTCAGTTAAAGGGTTTGACAATATTCTTAACGGATAGTTTAGCGTGGAGTATTGGTACGTTGAAGGATCAGGTTGTTTTCCCTGCGAATTGGAGCGTATCTAAGAGAATCCATTCATTACACTTTTTACTGGCTTTTGGCATGATTTCTTGTACCAAAGAAATATTTGACTGGAAAGAAATTGGCGCGCAGTATTACCCGGGTATTGGAGGCTCTAAGGCATTTGATCTGTCTAAAATAGAGTTTCTTAACATGCTAGAGACGCTAAGCGGTCAGCCAGCTGAAGCATTAGGAATGATAAGCGGAGGGCAGATTACGCCGATCTATTTTGCCGGTACCCTTGAAGGGAAATGGTCCAATTTCCAGGCAGGACCTGTTCATGCCTTAACCAATATTTCAGTATCCCAAGACCAGTATTCAACCGCAGCAACTACGCTATGGTTAGTCGAGAATCGGGCTGTTTTGACGCGGATGTCAGCAGAACCCCATTTCTTGCAGGCGACTAATTCTGTGATTATATGTGTGGACGGCCATATCCGGAGTGTGCACCGGTATTTTATCAGGCAATTAATGAATAACAGCGCCATTGATCAAGTAATCATGTGGAGTGATTATGATGAGGCGGGGCTGCAAATTGCAAGGGAAATGTACCAGTCGCTTAGTGGACATGATGTGCGACATAAATGGATCTGCCCTGATCGCTCCATACTAACCAGTTGGCCGGAGTATCAACAGCGTCTGGAGGATTTGCTACAGTATATGAAGTTGGAACAAGAGATTGTGTTAGGGGAGGCAGAGGATTGGAGAAGCTGGATCAACCATTAATTTCAATTTTTCAGACTGACGAATCCGGGCCGGAAATGCACCAGGCCTTAAGGGATATTGCTCTGTTGTCAGGGGTATTGAATGATCTGGGCTCCCAGAACTTTCTGCAGACGCCTATCGAAATTTTACGGTTCTTACGTATTATTCAACTGCTCAATGAGGAGGCCCTGGGGCTGGATGAACCGATTGAGAACGTAGATACCCTGTATTTTCGTTACCGGAACCGCTATGAGGACCTCGACCCGCCAAGCAAGAAAAAGGTTGAACAAATTGTAAATGTCCTGGTGAAGTATAACTGGATATCCAAACAAACCAGGCAGCTAAAAATGCGTGATGTAGGGAAGCGGATGATGGATACGCTCATACGGCTTGCCAATGATTCTTTAGCCTATTATATGCATGATGATATAGGTCGATCGTTATTCCAGGCCAGACGGGATGCCGAGCTTAGCGAAGCCTATGATGATCATGGCATTTCCGGCGGTAACAAAATTGCCAGTATGATTCGCAACGTGGAAAATGCTATACAACTGATGAAGGAACGTGAATTAGAAATGCTGGCGGACCGTAATGCACTGCCTCAGTTAGAGATTATCCATCAGTTGATGCAGGAGCTGGAGATGAAGCTGACAGAGCGTCTCCGTAAGTTTCATACATTAGAGGACAGTCTGGTGCTCAGTGATTTAATGCAGGCAGGAACATCTGCACTTGCCGATGGCACGAATCTGAGCATGGGGATGATTAATAAATATCTCAAATTTACGATGATGAAGCAAACGATGCTCTTGTCCTCGATTAATCCCGAAAAAGTTCGGATGTTCATTACTCAAATGTATGACCCGCCTCCAGAATCGGACATTCCTAATGCTCATCAGATTATGAGCTTTATGGAGCAGAATGAATACGAGGGGGAGTCCATGGATGGTCTGTGGATGCCTGTTAAATTCGCCGCGCCGCTGTCCGGTGCAGCTATTAGTGAAGCTATTCATTATCTTGAGGACTATGAGCCGCTAGTGGATCGAATGCAGGAAGATATCCAGGAGACCCAATATATCCATGAGGAGATTGATATTACACAATTAGAGGATATGATGGGAGATTCAGCGTGGTTGCTGACGAAATCTATGATTGAGACGGACGCCATTGAAGGATTCATGCAGGAAGTGGAGCAAGCTCCGCTAGAGACGGTAATCATTGAAGCAACATCTGCGGAGTGGGGCGATGCGATTAACGCACTTACGGCGTTATCTGCGTTAGTAGGCAGCAAGAAGCTGACAATGGAGGAAGCGGGGGCGGAATCAGAATCCCAAGCCCCCCGATATGACAAGGAATGGGACTGGATGAATCCGAAGGATATTAATCAAGTCGTTAAGCATAACAAAGCTTCAATGAACAGGCAGAAGAGGAGTGACGATGAGCTTGACGGATGAATTAAATGTAAATCCGCTTAATGTCATGCAGGCAATCAAAGGCATGCTAACCGAGGCGGAAGAGATCGTGTTCATGAATCTTTTATTCTCATCCTCTGCAACAATACGTGTGGGCAATTTCGGCTTATCCCGGCGCGAGGTAGAGAAGCAGTTAAAGATATCTAATGATGATGAGCAGTTCAATTCATTTTTAATGCGGGTTAATCAGGCGGTAAGCCGGTATTTTAAAGTAATCTATGATGTGAAAAGAGATCAGGTGATCGTGATGATGCGGGTTCCTGCCCGATCGGCACGCAGTACATTGTCCAAAGAAAGTCTGGCCATTCTCTTGTTTATCTTTTATCAGCAAGAAGTGTTGCAGCATGAGTTCACGCTATTCGATCAATTGTTAAATGCTCTTGGACATGAGACGACAAAGGCAAATCAGCGTTTGATTCTAAATATTGACCAATTGAAAAAAATCGGGGCACTCGAAGAATATGATACCAATTCAAATGAGAAGGCGTATACCATCACTGGAATTGGGGCTAATATGTTCTCGGATTCCTTTCTGCGGCGTACGGTTGAATTCAGTCAATCCAATCAATTAAACAAAGAGGAAGTTCTGAAGTTTTTCAAACGATATAATCTGTATCAGGAAGGAACTGACGAAGCATAATGATACCTTGGAAAATGTGGTTTACTGGCATTCGGGATTATCAGCCAACGATGATGGACTTGTCAGGACAAGAATCACATATCTTGATCACCGGCCCGAATGGAGCAGGGAAATCTACCATAACGTACTGCATGGGGGTTGTTTTGTATTCTTCCAAGGTAGACTTAGAGGGTCTAAAATCCCGCAATCTCCTTCCGGATGATATGTGGAAAGCTCATATTCGGCTATTGTTTAAGAATGAGGGAAGCGTGCGCATGGATGCCCCTGCTTTTATCGAATTCTCGATTCATATTGTGCAGGAACCGGGACAGCCGGCCAAGAAGGAATTTATCATTCAATCGGGGGATGATCCGGAGCAATGGGATGAGACTATTAAGTATACTTCAGGTGACCGGCAATACAATTTCACTACGTACAAGAAGGACCTCCAGTACAAATACAAAATTGATCCCGACCTGTTCTACCTGATTTGGTATCAGCAGGAGGTTAATCAATTCGCGGTCATGGACCCGCAGGAGCGGTTTCGTATTTTTGCTGAAATGCATGGCATTAATCAGGTACAGCACAACTGGGAAGAAAGTATGGAGAAGTTGAAGGAAGTGCAGGAGAGTCTAAGAACAGCTGACATTAACGTTTCCAATAAAAAGCAATGGCTGGGAATTGCGAAGGCAGCGCTGGAACGGTATGAGGATAATCGCAAGCGTCTTGTACAAGGAGGCCGGATGTACGCTGGAGCACTGCTGAAATTAGAAACCTTTTATAAGCAGGAACAACAGCATTTATTAGCCAAGCAAGAACAATTGCTCGTGGACCAGGAAGCAACGAAGGACAACCTTGACCTATTGCAGGAGCAAGCCGAGCGGATTACTTATGAGCTAACGCAGGTCCAAGCGGAAAAAGAGCAGATTAACGAGGAAATCACTTTATTACAGGAGAAGCTATCTCTTGTTAATAATGAAATAAATGAAACCACGAACGTTATTAATGAATTGAACCACCAGCTGAAGGAGCTGAATCAAGAAAAGTCTGGAATTACGCGCACTGAAGAAGAGGTACAGGCGCAGCTCGAGGCAATCACTTTACAGCTTCAAGAACGGAATCGTGACTTGGCGAAGGCTGATGCAGACATCCAGGAATCCGAGGGTATGATAGCGCAATTAATGAATTCAAGCTATATTCTGCATGCGCAGATTCAGCAGGATAAGGCACTGGAGTACGAACACCAGGGACGGTTATGGCAATATCACAGCAGTTATGATGTGGATAAGAATATTGCAGCATTAGAGCAAAGAATTCGAGACTTTAAGCATGAACGAGATAAGAAGGCGAAGCTGCTTCAGGCATTAACGGAAGAGGGATTTCAGCTTGAGCATAATCAATTATGGTCGGACCGCCAAAGAGAATCACTTGCGCTATTTAAAGCGAATGGAGTGCGTGCTTATACCTTAAATGAGCTGGTTGAATTAGACGAGTCCGCCCGGCCCGCAGCAGAGGAGCAATTCGAAGCTATTAAATATACAGTATTTTTTGATGGTATGCATGTACAGGCTCCGAATGATTTGTATCATGTTCCTCTGCGGAGTATCGTGCCGGATCGATCGGTTACTGACATTCAAGAGCTTCAGATTCATGTGAAAAAAGGCATCAGTGATGATGTATTCCCGCATGCAGTTAAAGCTCTATGGTGGGTAGAGCAATTCTATCAGGCAGGAGAAATACGTGTAGAGAAGGGTCTGCTGATTGATCCGAGGGGGATTCGCGGGCCACAGGAGAAGAAGAACTATATCCTAAGCCAGAAGGCTCTGCAGAAACGCAAAGAGGAAATTCAGAAGAACACTAGCCAATTAAATACAGTGCTTGCGGATATCGAAGACTCCATTAAGAAAGATACACAGACTATGCAGGAATTGCATGCGATTATTCAAGCTGTTCGTGAATCCGAAGCTTTCCTCACCAAGAAGCATGAACGTGAAGGACGGGCTGCGAAATATGCACTTGAAGTGCTACGTCTTGACGAGCAGAAGCAGCAGCTTCAGGAAATAAAGGTTGTGCACAAAAAAATCCTCGAGAAACAGGTCAAGCTGGAGCATACACAGGAAATTTTGCAGCAGGAAGCGGATTTTTATGTACGCTTGGGACAGCAGAAGGAACAGTATGAGACGTTGCAGCAGAAGACAAAGCACCGCCAGAGCTTAGCCGCACAACAGGATATGATGAAGCAGCAATCTGACACTCTTGAAGAACAGCTTGATCGTATAGAGGGTAATGAACGCCGACAAAACCGGAATTTTGCCAAGAATCAAGACGATGTTGAACAGGTAACGCGTACGTTGCAGCAAATGAATATCCAATTAAAAGATACCCATGAGGCGCTTGAGACATCACAAATAAATCTGCTTACGGCCATCGAAGAAATTGAGAATTTCAAAGGAATAGCCCGGTTTATTTATGATGAGCTGGTTAACGAGCCTGGACCAGAACTTAGTAATGTCAAAAAAACGCAGTCGGTTACCAAGCTCCGTCAAGAATATGAGTCCGGGAAGGTTACATTTGATAATGCCAGGTATGAATCGGGTCTAGACCCTGCTGCACCTGAGAATTACAAAGTCATTGAAGAAGAGGTTCACCGGCTGCAGGATGAGTATAAGCGGACAAGCTTATTGTATGAAGAGAATCAAGAACGGGCTGAGACGCTCAGGGATCAATTGGAGACAACCATTAATATGAGAGTGCTTGAAATTCAGCAGCGATTCAAGAACTACATGAGCGGTTTTCAGTTCGAGGGGCAGATTGATTGGAAGCAGCAAGAGGATCGCAAGGGACGGGTGCTGTTCCATTTATTCATAAGAGCCCGTAAGGAAGGGCACCGGGGAACGTTAGAGGATGTCAGTGTGAAGGCACGGGGAGGAAGAGTTGGTAAGGGTGTCTCTGGCGGGGAGGAGTCGCTTAGTTCACTACTGTTTGCACTCGCTTTGTTACAGAATCTGCAAACGGCACCGGGGTTTATTGTGATGGATGAATTCGATAGTGCGTTAGATGAGCAGCGGAAGTTAAAAGTATTTGATCTCTATGCGAGCGAGCTAAAGCGCAAATTAATTATCCTATCTCCGAAGTCACATGAGAACTCCTACCTGGACCGGTTCTCCAAAGCGTACATTGTGCAACATAACCCTACCGTACCTTGGAGTAAGGTGACGGGGTTGATTCTAAAGCGTGAATGAGAGCTTGAGAGTAGATTGGCCCGTTAGAGTGAGCTGAACATTATTGGGTCTAACGGGTTGATTTGTTCTGTGATGCAAACTGTTACTATTTTGAAAAAGTACAATTATGTTGATCCATCAAGCATGATTACTATAATACCAGCGTTTATAGCACTACTGAGTATCCCATTACTATCCCTATCCTCCTTAAAGTTGATAGAAAGAAAACCGGAATTGATGAGGATTTATAATCATGTAAAAATTAGCTTGATAATATTCACAATTTTTTTTGTTATGTTTATAATTCTCGTTATTTTTGCATTCACTAAATGAAACTTTAACCACAAGCAGCAGTACAAATCAAGAATTTGTTACAGCAAGTTAAAGGCCATCCCTTTCGGGATGGCCTTTCCTGTGAATTCTATACTTTTAATAATTACTTCCCACTCTCCAGCAACCTCGCCACCATGGTAGCGAACTCTGCCCGGGTAATGTCTTTTGCAGGCTTAAATGTACTGTCTTCGTAGCCGGTAATAATTTTATTGGATGCTAGTGCATCAATGGAGTTATAATACCAGGCGTCTTTTTTAACATCTTTGAATGTGGTGTTTCCGGTACCAGTCAGCTTGAAGGCTCTGGCGATTAGGGTTGCTAATTCACTGCGGCTAATCTTCGCATTAGGGCGGAAGGTGCCGTCGCTGTAACCATTCATCAGGCCGGCACTGGCGGCTGCGCCGATGAACTTGTTCGCCCAATGTGCTCCAGATACATCGGTGAAGCTGCTTGCTTGTCCGTCAAGCCCCATGTGCGTTGTAATGACCTTAATGGCTTCGGCACGGGTCAAGCCTGCATTCGGACGGAAGGTTCCATCTTCATAACCTGTTAGTAATCCTTTGGAAATCAGCAGGTCAATGCTTGCTTTTGCCCAATGATTCAGTGTATCTGTAAAACTTACCACTTCCGGCGCAGGTGTTGGTGCTGTTGTTTCTGCTGGTGCTGGTGTTGCTGTAGGAGCCGGTGTAGCTGTAGGTGCTGGCGTTGGTGTTGCTGTTACCGGTGGAGTTCCGGTACCTCCTCCAGGACTTGGATTGCTTGGTTCATTATCTACTGGATCAGGATCAGTAGGGGTTGGAACATATGGGAGTGCTGGAGCAAAAGCGGTAAGCAGTCTGGCTTGACTTTGCTGCTCAAGCGCATAGCCCATACCCAGAACTTTGGCATCGTCCCATGCTCTGCCCACAAGCTGCATCGAGATCGAATAACCGCTGTCGTTCGTTCCTACAGGAACCACTACGGTAGGGAGGCCGACATTAGACGTTAATACTCCCGTGTTGCGGTCAGAGCTTAACTGAGAGGCTGATGCGTCATTGTTATACACGTCACTGATGAAGCCTGCATAGACAATGGCATCCACGCCATTCTCGTCCATCCAGCCTTTGATCACTTCTTTATAGTCCGTTCTATACTTGATGTAATCTTGTACAGCCTGTTCCGTCATCCGCGTAGGTGCAGTATATCCTCTCTGATTATAGATAAGCACCTTATCTGAAGCGAGCACACTTGCTCCATCCGCGTAAGGGAAGGCCTTATGAAGCTCAATGTAGCGTGCCCAGCCTTCCGTAGAACCGTTAATGCCTTGAGGACGGGTAGGGGCTGCTGGCATTTTTGACATTTCAACCATTTCCGCTCCCGCAGCTTGCAGCTCAGAGAACTTATTCTTTACTGCCACTCCGGTATCATCATCTGCGTAGCTGGAGACAAAGGATTCGGGGATGTATCCGATTTTCTTTCCTTTCAGTGCGCCGGCATCCAGCGACTCCTTCCAGTTCTCCGGACGTTTATGATCTGCATCAGCAGTTACGGTGAAAATATCCTGCGGGTCCGTACCCGTTGTAGCATTCAGCATAATAGCCAGGTCCGTTACGGTTTTGGCAATGGGTCCCGCATAATCCTGTCCCCAAGTGAGCGGGAGCACACCTGTCGTACTCGCCATGCCGTCTGTACCACGGAAGCTTTTTAGACTGGCGCCTGTTGTCGGTGCATAGAGAGATACCCCGGTCTGCGATCCCATAGCTGCCGCTGCGAAATCAGCTGCAACCGATACTGCCGATCCTCCGCTGGAGCCGAAAGAGGTTTTGGAAGGATAGAGTGCGTTCCATGTCTGCATCCAGCCGCTTTCACTAAAGCTTCCGCTGTTCGCGAACTCCGAAGTATTCACTTTACCAATAATGACCGCGCCGGCTTCGCGCAGCTTATTCACCTGGAAGGCATCCGATTCAGGCCGCCACCCTTCAAGTGCTTTACTGCCGCCTGTAGTCGGCATGTCCTTGGTGTCATAGATATCTTTGATCGCAATCGGAATTCCCAGCAGATCGCCTGAAGCGCCTTGTGCACGGGCATCATCAGCCGCTTTGGCCTGAGCCAGCGCAGTTTCGGATACATGCAGGAAGGCATGGAAGCCAAGTTGCCCGAAATCGTAAGCTTTGATTCGATCGAGATACGCTTGCGTAATTTGGACAGAAGTTGTTTTACCACTAATCATATCCTGTTGCATCTGTGCAATGGATTTATTCACAACATCGTAAGGGGAGGAAGTGATGAAGCTTTGCGCTGCAGGAGCCTCTGGAATGAACAGGTTATCTCCAGTATTAAGTCCCTCTATGCCTGAGATATCCCAGTTGCTGATAGAGCGGATCTGTGCAGGGGTTAAGCCGGATACATCCAGCTGCTGATTAAGTCCATTAAGCGTGGCAACCAGATTGTTCAGCCCGGCTTCACCAGCTTCTCCAACTTGTACAAAATTCACCAGGGATTTCGACTGGCCCGGTTCAAGATTCAAGGTATTAATGAAGCCATAGAAATTCGCCTCATTACCGGACTTGGCCAGAGGTGTGGTGAATGGATTCTGCTGCTGATTCCCTAGAGCGGTTAATCCATTATTAAATGGATGTGGAGACCCGACCGCAACACCTAGAGGTTTATTGTTTCTGGCGCTGCTATCGACCACAATCCATGAATCGTCTGTAGTCACCTCCAGATCATTGGAGTAGGTTGCCTTGACCACTGAAGCATTGGCCGCTGTGCCATAGCCTAAGGAGCCGCCGAAGGATACATCAACCTTTACAGCCATATCATTCTTATTGGTAAAAGTATCAAAGAATCTAGTCCGGTTATTGATAGTGTCCACATACACATCACGGGTGACGGTGACATTTCCCAGATTGACAGATTGAGAGGAAGTGAATCTATTAACGCCATCGTATTTGAGGTCGAACCCGCGCATCATCTGTCCATTCATTAGGGAGGCGGAAGGCGAAGATACTTTAACAAAAATATTACCGAAGCCTTGTACTTGTGTAGTACCGACGGTACGCAAGCTCCCTGTGTCCAAGCTGGGTGCAAAAGCATCGTGAATCTCCCATACGGTGCCACTAGATGAAGTAACCCTCGTTAAAGCATCGGCCGTTTGAAACGGAATGACTCCTGAAGCAATAACAGATAACGCAATGGAAGTAGCTATAACTTGCCTCTTCGTTCTACGCAGACGTTTTAACTTACTCATGTAGGCAATCTCCCTTTCCTCTATGTATATTATTAATTGTGTTAAGAAATATAACATTGTATATTAATTCAGTCAATGAATAATATGAAATTGAACTATTTTTAGAGATTTTAACAAAGGGAGAGTACTTTATTTATTAAAAAGTGCATGAAAAATAATATAAAGGTGTTTTATATAACGTTTTGTGTTATGTATATGGTAGTTATACTGATTAGTTTTTTCATAATCCTACTTTTATGCTGATAGATTATGGAATTTGTTACAATATTTTAAATGAAATTTTTGCTTGTATAGGATGACACTCAAAGGAGATTTATAATGAAACGCTTTCGCTGGAGCATTGCTGTTTATTTCATGCTATTCGTGTTTGTCTTATTCGCATTATTCAATGACTATTCACCCATCCTGATTGTTATGGGGGCTGTGGCGGCTTGTCTCATTGTTTTTACAATCCAATTCTATTATCCGGCAGTTTTGGAAAAGCGTGTGGAGCGCGTGGAGTCTTTTTTGCGCAGCCAAAAAAGTAATCCAGCCCTTTATATTCAGTATGTTCTTGCGAACAGGCTTGAGGATGAAGCGGGAACGGTTATGGAGCAGCTGATGAGCAAGCATAAAAGGGTAGCAGTACAGGCAACATTCAAGGCGGGTTACGGACTGTACCGCAAAGACATGGCTGCTGTTCAGGAAGCCGTGCCGTATATCCGCCATGCTGATTACCGAGCGTACTATGAAGTGGTTCTGCTGTTGGAGGAAGGGAAAAGTGCACAGGCGCGGGAACATCTTGAGTCCATTAGGAAGCAATGGATGAGATCAGCTCTGCTCGCAGAAATTGAACTCAAAGCAGGTAACATTGAAACTGCTATCACTCATGCGAGGGAAGCAGTAGAGGCTTCGAGGGGCGTCCAGCGTTATGTGTTATATAAGGAGTACGAAAGAACGTTACCGCAAGCGGTTGAAGCATAGTTTGAAAAACGGGTATCATCCTCATTGAAGGATGATACCCGCTTCTGTTAGTTAAGATGTCAGTTTTACTGCCCCAAACAAAGCCTGATCAAATCATCGACATGAGCGGTGGCCAGGCATTCTACGGTGTCGGCGGCGCCGTAATAGATTTTAACTTCGCCATCGTCCTCCAGGATCATGCCGCCGGGAAAGATGACGTCATTGCGGAAGCCTCCGTCGATTTCGTAGGGAGCTTCAGGGGCGAGCAGCGGCGAAGCGCTCATCCCGAGAATTTTCTTCGGATTGTCAAGATCAAGCAGCATAATCCCTGCCGTATACCGCTTCTTCCAGGACGGCTCCCAGCCGTTCTTCCCTCTGGCGGGATCAACATCCACCGCATGGAAGGTGGTCAGCCAGCCCTTATCTGTCTTCACGGGCGGTGCTGCTGGACCGATCTTGTCATTGGCGAACGGGACCTGCTCCACCGCCAGCAAAAGATCGGACCGGCCCCAATAGATGAGATCCGGCGACTCCGCGATCCAGGTGTCGAACCGGTCCTTGCCTCCGCGGCTGTATACGGTGAACGGCCGTTCCAGCCGCACATAGTTGCCGTTGATCTTCTCCGGGAACAGCACCATGTTCCGCAGGTCCGGCGTAGACAGGCTCAAGATTTCAAAGGATTCAAAATCATCCGTGACTGCGATCCCGCCCCGGATCCCATGCCGCGTATCTACAGCGAAGCACATGTAGCAACGGTCATCAATTACCGTCAGCCGCGGATCGTATCCGCGCACAAACTCTTCGTCGTTCAGCTTGAACACCGGCTTCGGCCCGGCCGTCCAGTGAATTCCGTCTTCACTGAAAGCGATACCGAGATCCGTTGTGTGAGACGGCTCCAGGGTCTGCTTCTCAAGGGAGCCGTAGTCATTGCGGAATACCATCACATACCGGCCGCCGAACTTAACCACTCCCGCGTTGAACACAAGTGCGGTGGGGTAAGGGACCCGCGCTGCATCCAGCACAGGGTTGGCCGGATGACGGCGGATGAAGGGACTGGATGCCAAAGCTCCTATGACGGGTGTATTGTTATCATTCATCGTTGAATAATCCTCCTTGAGTGTTGAACTGCTTTTTCTTTAACTTGAATTTTTAGTTCAATCTATTTAGACAATGCTTCCGTAGGGTGCGAACGGATAGTCGATCGTAATACGTCCGGCCTGGCAGTCGCCAACGCCGCTGTACAGATCGGCCTTGCCGTCCCCCAGCATCACGATCCCCGAAGAGAAGACGCAGTCCGTCAAATACGGTGCCTTGGCCGGTCCGGGCGGGTAGCAGGAGCGGCTTCCGATCAGATGCAGGTCATGGGATTCCCGGGTCACGGGATCGAAGATGAAGGACATGTTCAGATAGACCTTGATTTCCTGTCCGCTCTCCTCCTGATGCGAATAACAAATATGGCCGATGATTCCGATCTTGCCGCTGCTCAGCAGGTAAGCCTGATTGACGCCTCCCCATTCACCTGCTCCGAAGATACCATGGATGTAAGGGGCGTTCTCAATGACTTCAGCAGTCAAATCCTCCAGCTTGTCAATCACCGTGAAGCCGATCATCGATTCGCTGCCATATTGGCCCTTCACCTCATGGCCCCGCGGACGCGAGAAGACGCCAATTCTGCCGTCCGCCAGAGCAACAAGGCGGATATCCTTCATTTTGTTAGGACCGGTAGTGAAGTAGTACAAATCGTGGAGGTCCGTCCCCCGGTAAAAATATCCGAAAAACGTGCTGTATTTGCCTCTTTCATATTGCACATGCGTTCCGCCCAGTACGAGCTCATCACCTATTTCAGTGATATACGGGTCCTCCAGCGTATAGATCATGCTGTTCTCCACAAGAGTCCATTCATCCTGGCCTGTTTGCTCGAACAGACGGACCCAGGAGCGGGCCCATTCCTCCCGGCGTTCCACCCGGCCGAACAAGTAACGCTTGCCATCCCGTTCCAAAGGAATTGAAATATTATAGACATCGAATCCGTCCACGTTCTTAAATACCAGAGTTGCGCTGTCATAGATGGTTTTGGTTGCTTCAAATTGTTGTTTTTGCTGATGCAGGCTCACGATTTCTCCGCTCCTTTGGTGTTGCAGCTCGTTTTATTGCTGAGAAGCTTGATATTCCTTGAACTGTTTTTGATATTCGGCAATGACCTTATCCAGACCTGCCTTCTTCATTTTATCCAACGCTTCGGGGAAGGCCTTGTCGTAGTCCAGGACCCCCATATAGATTGGAGTGATGCTGGCTGAAGCTTCCGAGAGAATATTGGTATATTCGGTTCTTACATTCGTCGGGTCAAAAATAAAGTTGGCTGCAATACTGTTGACCGCACTCGGATTAGGCTCGAATAAGACCTTGTTATTCTCAGGAATACTGCTCTCCGGGTCGAAGCGCATAAAGTTCACATTGCCGTTCTGCGAATCTGAGCCTCTGTACCGCGGATTATTATTGTTGTTCGGGTCTCTGATCGGCTTTAAGCCTTTGTCGCCATCTTTGGTGTAGTGCTCACCCTCGATGCCGTATTGAACGAGATCGTAGTTATCCTGGCTGGCCAGCATCCAATCCATAAATTTAACAGCGGCCTCCGGATGCTTGCTGTTCGCCGGTACGGCATTTCCGTTCTTGAAGGAGAGGGGACGCAGATACTCTTTCTCCGGGTTAAACCATACTACGCCGATATCGTCCACTGTAGCATCCGGATTGTACTTCTGGAGCCCATTCAGGCTTCCGCCCGTTCCCAGGCGTACGAACCACTCCCCGCTGTCGAGCTGGGCATCTACCTGTTCCTGCTTCATGACCAGGATGTCAGGATTCGTAATTCCCTTGGTGTACAGCTCGTGCATGAAGGCGGCATCCTTCTTGAATTCGTCAGTTTCAATCCAGGATTTGACCTCTCCGTTCTGGTTGACATAGAAGAACTTATCCTTAACGGTGAACGGGAAGGTGTCGTAGGTCCGGTGCAGGATGGAGGTATGCAGATTGATCGGGTCAAAATCAGCCCGGGTGCCTAAGTAAGGCTTGTTCTTTCCCTTCCAGTTCTTCATCACCGTCTCCCAGGCGCTGATCAGCTCAGCCGGAGTTGCCGGCTCCTGCAAATTGTTCTCGCGGAGAATGTCGCGGCGGATATTGAATTGGCCTTCGCTAGCCATTTCAACCCAATAGGAGGGCACTATATAATATTTCCCGCCGATGGTCGCCCCGTTGAAGATATCCTCCGGAATATTCTTTTTCAGGTTAGCCCCGTACTTTTCAATTTCCTCCGAGATATCTGCCAGTGCTCCCCGGGTATAGTAGTTGGAGAACGGAGTACGGTCCTGCATGACATGGAACAGATCGAAATCTTCGCCGGTGGACAGCATCAGGTTCAGCTTCTGGTCCCACGCATCCCAGGGGATGTAGATTTTCTCCACCTCAACCCCGACACCGTCAGCAGCCAGCTTCTCATTGACCTTCTGGAACACCTTCTGGTAGTCTTTGGGCTCGGTGCCGGGAACCACGTATTTGATCTTGACGACCTCAGAGGAATTAGTCTTCTCTGCATTCGGGGATGAAGCATTGCTTTCTCCATTTGCGGCAGGGCTGGCATTATCGGACTTGCCGCATCCAACGAGGGTGGACAGGGCAAGCACCACAGCTAACAGGGTGGCATAGGATTTTCTCATGAATAATACGGACCTCCTCTTATGTTGTCTTCTATATGTTAACCCCTAAGGGATGACATCAGCCTTTCACTGAACCGATCACGAGTCCTTTCACAAAGTACTTCTGTAAGTAAGGATACAGGAAGATGATCGGCCCGATGGTTACGATAGCTGTCGCCATCTTGACCGACTCCGAGGGGAGCGTAACGTCGCTTGTTCCCGCCAGCATGGCCATATCGTTCAGCATGCTGATCTCCGATTGCATCTGCAGAAGCATGAATTGCAGCGGGTACAAGTCTTTCGTGTCAATCAGCATGATCGCATTCCACCAGTTGTTCCAATAATCCAGTCCATAGAAGAGGGCAATCGTCGCCAGTACCGGTTTACATAACGGAAGATAAATCCTGAAAGCAATGACAAAATCACTAGCTCCGTCTATGGTTGCTGATTCCCGCAGTGAGTCAGGGATGCCGTTCATGAAATTGCGCACCAGGAAGAGGTTGAACGGACTGAACAGCAGCGACGGAATAATCAGGGCGAGAATATTATCGGTTAATCCGAGCGCCCGGTTCATCAGATACCAGGGCACAATCCCGGCTGAGAAAATCATGGTGATGAAGAAGTAAAGGGCCAGCAGATTACGGTACCTCACATTTTTGTTCGCCAGGGTGTAGCCTGCCATAGAAGTAATCAGCAGGGCCAGCGTGGTGCCGACGAGTGTAACAAAGATCGAAATGCCGTAGCTCTGAATGACCTGGGAGCCGCTCGTGAAGATCAGCTTATAGGCATACAGAGAGAATTTCTCCGGAAACAGGCTGTAGCCGTTCTTAAGAATGGCATCCTCATCCGTGATGGAGATCATCAGCACAAGCAGCATCGGAAGCAGGCACAGCGCCGAATAGACCGCAGTCAGCGTGTACATGACCGTCCTGCTGATTGAAATTCTTTTCATTAATACTCCTCCTTCCCGGATTTAATATAATGCGCCATCTTTGAAGTACTTACGGGTAATGGCATTGGTACCAAAGACAAGGATGAATCCGATAACCGACTGGAACAGTCCCACGGCCATAGCTTCGGAAGGGTCACCGATCTGGCGCAAGGAACGGAACACATACGTATCAATAATATCCGTAGTCGAATACAGGGTGCCGTTGTCCCCGATGAGCGCATAGATCATCCCGAAATCGCCGTACATAATTTTGCCGACCGAGAGCATCGTCAGAATAATAACCGTTGGCATCATTAGCGGAAGTGTGATCCGGAAGCACATTTGCAGGCGGTTCGCCCCGTCAATTTCTGCTGCTTCATACAACGTCTCGTCAATGCCGGTAATAGTCGCCAGGTAGATGATCGCGCTCATACCGGCGCCCTTCCACACATGCATGATGGTCAGAATCGCAGGCCAGGACTGGGCTTCGGTATACCAGTTCACGGAGGCCATGCCGAATTGGTTCAGAATTCTGTTAATTACGCCCATATCCATGGAGAAAAGCGCGTACAGCACATAACTGATGACGATCCATGAGATGAAATTCGGGAATAACATCAGCGACTGGCTGATCTTCACAAACAGCTTCTTGCGCAGCTCGTTCAGCACCAGTGAAATAGTAAGCGCCATCAGCGTACCGAAAACAATAAACAGCAAATTAAGGTAAATGGTATTAAAGGTAACTGTAAGCGCTTTATTGGAACGGAAGAAAAACTCAAAGTTTTTGAAGCCGACCCATTCGCTATGGAAGATTCCCTTTGTATAATTGAAGCGCTGGAAAGCAATAACCATATAAGGATAGGTCATATAGCCGAAAATAAACGTGTATGCCATGGCCGGCAAAACCAACAAATAGGATGTACCATTCCTGCGGATGTCTGACAGTATGCTGAGCCCTGGACGCCGTTTTTTCTTCAATTCCTGTTCCCCCCTATTTGTTTGTATAGATTACTGTTGCCTTGATTTCAGCTTAGCCATGGCCGCAGCAAGTGTCTATTTTAAAACACGGCAAACGCTTTCAAATTCGCTCACGAGGCTTTCAAAAAAACGGAATGGCTTTCATTTTCGCCTGATTCAGTACCGTTCCAGACGGAAATGTACTATATTTAGAAATGATACCGAGCAGCATGGGGAGGAATACAGCATGCGGGCAACCATCAAGCGGCTTGTTCGATACAAGGCCTTTCAAAAACTCACAATTTCATATTTCCTGCTCGTTCTGCTTACTGTAAGCCTGCTGTCCAGTGTACTCTTCGCCTTGTTCTCCCGAAGTGCCATCAAGGAGATCGAACGCAATTCCCGGGCCATGTTATCCCAAATCACATATGCTTCGGATGTCGTCTATAACCAAGTCATGACAATCGGAAATACACTGCTGATTCAACCGGAGATCCTGTCCTTTCTGGATGAGACGGCGGAGAATAAGGTGAGCAATTATCATATTCATCAGCAGATCGAACAGATTGCCAATCTGAACCCGTACATCCACAGTATCGGAATCCACCGGCCTTCTACAGGCACGACCATCGATACAGCCGGGCTTCCGTTCGACGCATCGCTCACTGCGCTCAGTGCGAAGCAGTACATGGAGTTCAATCCGCGCAGCCTGAAGGTTGCGGGCCGGAATAACGGCAGGCCGTTACAGTTCCTGACCTTCTTGCTGTATCCGAATTTCGCATACCAGACCACAGGCAGTCCGCTGATCTATATCAATGTGGAGGAGCAGTCGATTCTGACGACGATCCGCAAGATCGGCAAAGCGGACGCGGCCAATAATGTCTTCGTGATCAATAATGAAGGTAAAGTGCTGTCTCATACCGATTCCAATCTGTTCCTGGATGACTTATCCGGGGAGGAGTATGTACGGACCATATTAATTGAGAACCAACCGGAGAACAGCTTCACCACAACGATCGCAAACGAAAAGAATCTGGTCACTTATGTGAAATCAGAGGAACTGGACTGGTATTTTGTAAGCGTTTCACCGTATTCTGAGCTCATCACTGACATTGACCAGCTCCGGGGGATTACGCTGCTGGTCACAGCCGGTATTGTACTTGCAGGTCTGTTGATCTCTATCCTGTTGACCTCGAACATGAATAAGCCCTTATCGGCGCTGCTGGAGAAGGTCATGCCGAGCCCAGTCAAACCCGCATCAGGCCTGGCGCTGATTGATGAATACAAAATGGTGACCGAGGTGTTCCACTCCTATCATGAACGTGAGAAATCGATGCAGTTCGTCATCAGCCATTCCTCCCGGACGGTCCGTGAGCATTATCTTCATGCCTTGCTGCGCGGTCAATCCCTGGAGGACTCGGTCTCAAGCGAAATGATTAAGGAGATCGGCGAGGAGGTTGCCGGACCGTTCTTCGGCGTGCTGGTGTTCAAAATTAATGAGCTTGAGCCTGCAGGGGAGAGGGTAGAGGGGAAACAGCAGTCCTTACTGCGCTTCGCACTAGGGAATATTGCCAAAGAGCTGCTGGAGCATATCGGCCCCTGCGATGTTCTTATTATGGGAGGAAACGAAGCTGCCGCCATCCTTCAATATACGAAAAATCAGCTGCCGGAGGAACTGGTGCCTGCCTTGCGCAATATTCAAAGCTTCCTGAACCGTTACTTCAAGGTGACCGTATCGATAGGTGTAGGAGATATCTCCTTTGGCAAGGGGAATATTCCGTCCTCGTATACATCAGCCCAGCAGTATGTGAAATACCGCTTAATCTATGGGAAAGAAGCGATTCTGGACGCGGCAGCCACACGGCACCATGTGTTAACGGCCTTAAGTTATCCTGCCGCCAGCGAGAAGAAGCTGATTGATGCTGTGCAGCAGGGCAAGCCGGAGCCTATTGTTAGCACCATTGATGAGTTTATCGACACCCTATCTGGCGGATCAGTTCATCAGATCATCACCTTCAGCACGCAGCTCATGTTGTCTTTGCTTAAAGCTTTTGATTATTTGCAGCATGTGCCGGATTCTAATTTCAATGACTACCTGCAGGCGGTAACCGAAATTGAAGGTGCTGAGGATCTCACGGAGATCCGTAACCTGTTTAACCGCTATTGCTCCACCATCTGCAAGTTAATTGAAGACAAGAATCACTGGATGAATGCCAAGAAGCATAATAGTCTCATTGAAAAGGTGCAGAATTATGTCCATGAGCATTATGCCGAGCCTAACATCTCACTCGATCTGGTGTCCAAAATCGCCGGCCTGTCTCCCAGCTATCTGGGCAAGCTGTTCAAAGGAGCGACCGGGCAATCCTTCAGTGAATACCTGAACAACACCCGGCTGGACAAAGCGAAGGAGCTGCTTGCTGGAACTTCGGACACGGCGGCTAAGATCAGTGAAGCGGTCGGGATCTACAACATCACTTACTTCTCCACCCTGTTCAAGAAAAAGTACGGGCTAACCCCTTCGGCCTTCCGCGAACAGGAGGCGATGAAGAGTGCTGCAGGTGATGATGAGTGATTATTTCCCGCTTAAACAGCGGAGCGGACGGAACGATTGTGAAAAAGCGGCAGCGGTCGCCTTTGTGTAAGGATTTTCACCGCTAAGGGAAATGAAAAAAATCTGGACACAACAGCGATTGTAACAACGGTCCGTTTGCGTAGCGTCCATCTAAGTGCTTACGTTGATCCTGCTCCGCAATAAAAAAGCTGTCCCAAGCAGCCATTTCATGGCTTTGGGAACAGCTCTTTTCTTCGTATGATTTGAGACGATCCGTTCCGCTTATGGCTGCTCAGCATATCTCCACCAGGCGAAGGTTCCGGCGATTCCGATAATCCCGGTATAGGCAATGATGATGATACTGCTCAGCTGCAGCGAACCGGTGCTTAGAAATACCGATGGGATCGTCCATGGGAAATAAGGCGCGAATCCGAAGGAGCTGAGCACGTTGGACAGAATGACGATGATCAGGATGAGCCCCAGGGGGGCAAGATAGCCTTTGGTTACATTAGCCAAAAGAATGCTTGGTGCGGTCACCAAAATGTACAGCAGGGAGGTAATCAGAAATTTAAGGAACAAGCTCCAAATGAAAGCGGCCGACCCGCCTGCAACGCCCAGAATGGCTCCTACGGCAAAACCTACTGCGAACATATAGATGGAAAGTAACAGGCACCATGCCAAAATGACCAGGAACTTGGCCAATACAATTTTCGCCCGGGAAATGGGCTTGGCCAGTAAATCTTTGATGGTCCGGTCTGAGAATTCCCGTCCGAAGACCCATGCCGCCACAAAGGTGTATCCGATCAGTCCCAGCGGGGCAAGCGTCTCCAGCAATCCGTTTAAATACGCTTCCCAGGTAACACCGCCGGCTTCACTGGATAATACATTTCCGACGCCCATCATGATGGGCCCGAAGCCTAGAACGAGGAACATAATCCAGAACACATTCGAGCGGATAATCTTGCGAAGCTCACAATGTAGCACCGATAGAATATTCATTATTTAATCCCCCTGTTAACCCCGATGGTGCGGAGAAAATAGCCTTCCAGATCCTCCGTAACTACCCGGAGCGACGTTGGCGGCTGATTGCTTTGCACGAGCAGTTCGGCCAGCCGTTCGGGATGATCTGCCGCATGTTCATTGGTTAGTTTAATAGAGCCGTCCGAAGTATCCACGAAGTCATAGCCATGCTCCTCCAGCACCTTCTTTAAGGCAGGCTTGTTCCGGCCGTTCACGACCAGGCTTTTCTCCAAGGACTGCTCCAGCTTGTCCATTGCGACTTCCTGCACTAGCTTGCCGCCGTGAATAATCCCGATCCGTGTGGACACCTTCGAGAGCTCCTCTAACAGATGGCTGGATATAAACACCGTGATGCCGAAATTGTGCGCCAGATTATATAACATATTCCGTATCTCTGCTACGCCTGCGGGATCAAGACCGTTGATCGGCTCGTCCAGGATCAGAATCTCCGGGTTGTGAATCATCGCTTTGGCCAGTCCCAGGCGCTGCTTGTTCCCGAGGGAGAGATGCTTTGCTTTTTTCTTCTTGTGCGGCTCCAGCCCCAGCTTGTAGATTACCTGCGGTACGGCATCCTTGTCCGGCACCCCTTGCATACGTCTGGCGATCTCCAGATTCTCCGTTACAGTCAGATCCGGATAAAAGGTCGCCTCCTCCAAATATCCGACGTTGCTCCATAATTTAGAGTTTCCGGCGTCGACCTTCTCACCTAACATATAGAGCGAGCCCGAGTTAGGCTTGATCATCGCCAGCAGCATCTTGATCGTCGTTGTCTTCCCGGCGCCGTTCAGTCCCAGGAATCCGAAGATCTCACCCCGGGTGACCTCCAGCGAAAGATTGTTTAATACGGTATAGTCGCCAAACCTTTTGTGCACTCCGTCAATTTGTATCGCGGGCGTGCTGCCGATTCTTTTCTTGGATAGAATACTCATTCTTCCTCCGACCTCCTGCTTGGTTCCAGTGATTGTTGTATCCTGCTACAACGTATTGTCACATCCAAACATGAAGCTTCATTAAAGGAAAAATAAACAAATCTGAAGAGAATATAAAAAACTATAAAGGCAGGCTGAATCTGATCCCGAGACCGCCATATTCCGAGGAGAAGGCCGTAATCTCGCCTCCATGGTGCTCAATAATCGATTTACAGCTGGCCAGCCCCAGCCCGAGTCCGCCCTTCCGGATCTGCCGCGACGGGTCCACCGTGAAGAATTTGAGGAACAGTGAAGACATGTCCTGATCCGGTACGCCAATTCCATTATCTTCTATTTGAAAATAGGCATGATGCTCCCGCAGATATCCGGTCATATACACCTTCAGATCCGGCTTCCCGCCATATCTGACGGCATTGCTGAACAGGTTGCCGAACACCCGGCGGAGCATCGGTTCATTAACCGTCAGCCATATGCTGTCCGTGAAGGAATGGCGGCAAACCAGTTCAATATCAAGTCCCGCCAGCTCATACTCATATTCAAAAGCAATGTCTGCGAATAATTCTGTCGCCTTTACAGGCTTGGCGGTCATGGATTCAAGCTCCGATTTTTCTTTGGTGAAGCTGGAGAAATCATTGAGGAGCTCCACCATATAGGCGGACTTCCGCTGAATTAATTCATAATACTCCTGCTTCTCAGCTTCGGGTAAGTTCTGGTGTGTAGCCAGCAGTTCAGTGAAGCCGTTAATCGAGGTCAGGGGTGTCTTCAAATCGTGGGCGATGGCGGCAAGCATATCGGTCTGTTCTCTGTGGGCGAGCTGAAGCCGATGCTCCATCTTATTGAAGTGATTATATAGCTCTCCGATCTCGTCCTTACGCTTCAAAGCCAGCGGAGGCAGGGGACGGACCACATTGACTTCCTCCAGCCGGGCATTCAGACGCCGGATGGGCTGCTCGATGCGGAAGTGAATATAGATGATCAGAATGGAAAATATGCAGCCGGCGATGACGAAGATGGGCAGCAGTAATACTACATATGGTGAGTCCAGCAAAGTGGTACGTATGGGGGAATATACAGCAAAGATAAACTTTAAATACAAACCAATCGAGAACATCAGAATCAGCAGCATCAGCAGGAATAACAGGGGAAGCTTGATTTTCAGTTTCATCCTATTGCTCTCTTTCCGTGTATTTATAGCCTATGCCCCAAATGGTTTTGATGAAGTGTTGCTCAGGACCCAGCTTCTTGCGGATATTCTTGATATGAACGGTTACGGTATTGATCTCGCCGTATTCGTCTCCCCAGACGTTCTCATAGATCTGCTCCCGGCTCAGTACCTGGTTGGGGTGACGCATCAGGACAGACAGAATTTGAAATTCCTTCGCGGATAAGTCGAGCTTCCGGCTGTAGAGGAAGGCTTCATACGTTTTGTCATTCAAAATGAGTGGAGCATCCGCCTTGTCTTTGGCAGGACTAAGCTCGCCCCACTCTTTGTGCAGCCTGTCCACTTTGCGGAAATGCGCCTTGATCCTGGAGGCCAGCTCCTGAATACTGAACGGTTTGGTCATGTAATCATCTGCGCCGATTTCCAGACCGACAATTTTATCAATGTCCTGATCCCGTGCGCTTAACAACATAATCGGAACATTATAAGACGACCGGATCGTTCTGCAGACATCCAGTCCGCTCATATCTGGCATGACGACATCGAGAACAATGAAATCAATAGGGTGATCCTCCACCGCAGATAGGGCTTCTCTCCCGGAGCATGCCGTAATTACAGCGAATTGCTCGTACCTTAGCGTCTTGGTGATGAGCTTCACAATTTCTGCATCATCGTCTACAACTAGTATTGTTTTGGACATTGGACTACCTCCCGGGGCACTAACAATTATGTGGTTAATCATAATTGCTTACCCTTGTTGTTGCAATCCTTGCCAAAATGGTACCATTAGCTGACGGGCGTATTGCTTTGTCTGCTAAGTATACTGACAGAAAGGGCTGCGAATCATGAATAGGAACATCTTTATTATTGAGGATGACGCTCTGCTTCTGGAAGCGCTTCGAGAAAGCTTAAGCCAGTGGTCCTATGAAGTAAGCAGCCCCAGTGATTTTGCTGGGGTGATGGAAGCCTTTGCTGAGCATCGGCCGCATCTGGTGATTATAGATATCCAGCTTCCCAAATTCGATGGCTTTCATTGGTGCAGGGAGATCCGGGCCGTCTCCAAGGTTCCGATTATTTTTCTGTCCTCCAGAGATCATCCAACGGATATGATCATGGCGATGAACCTAGGGGCGGACGATTACGTCCAGAAGCCTTTTCATATGGATGTCCTGCTTGCCAAGGTTCAGGCGGTACTGCGCCGCACGTATACGTATGAAGAGGTATCCCCGGATATGATGGAGTGGAATCAGGCACTGATTGATGTACACAGCGGCGAAATTTATAAGGATGGGAAGACCATTAGCCTGACGAGAAATGAATTGCTGATTCTGGCGGCGTTAGTCCGGTCTAATCATAAGATCGTCTCCCGTCATGAACTGATGAAGAAGCTGTGGGACGATGATCAATATGTGAATGACAATACGCTCACTGCCAACATCACCAGGTTACGGCAACAGCTTGCTGCTCTCCAATTAGCTGAAGGGATTGTCACCAAAAAAGGTCTTGGCTATATGGCCGTCACGCTGTAGGAGGGAGGAATCCGTTGTTCATCGCTTATCTTATTTATAAAAAAAGCTGGATTGGCTTAATGGGTCTGCTGCTGCTGCTTACCAACGCTCTGATCCAATTCGACGATGGTATCGGTGTGGAGCCTCAATCTCTGCTCTATTTGAATGTTCTGTTCCTGACGGTCTGTGCTGGTTTCCTGATCTGGAGGTACAAGAAGGAAACTGCTTATTATAAGTCTCTGCTTAGCTTGTCTAACGGGGTGGAAGAGGACTGGTTTGTGAATATCCCGGAACCGCGCAGCCGTTATCCAGAGGGGATGATCTATACTCTTCTGCAGAACATTCATAAGCATGATGAGCACAGGCACCGTGAGTATCAATCTGCCAAGCGGATGGAGCATGATGATCTGTCCTCCTGGGTGCATGAAGTGAAAACGCCGCTTACAGCGATGAAGATTATCATGGATGCCCATCGATCGAATGAGTTAGCTCAGAAACTTGACGCGCCCTGGCTCCGGATGCACCTGTTAATTGACCGGCAGCTGTATATTTCGCGGTTGGCTAACATAGACTCCGACTTACTCCCGGAGAAGCAGCGGGTGCAGGACCTGATCAGGGAAGAGGTTCGCGAGCTGGCCACCTGGTGTATGGAAAAGAATATATCCATCGATCTGACGGGGGACACAGAGTGTACCGTGTACACGGACAAAAAGTGGTGCGGGTTCGTGATAAGACAGCTGCTAACGAATGCGATTAAATACAGCCGGGCGGATGGAAAGGTAACTATTCATATCGCCCCCGATGAGCATGAATTCGTCACCGTAACGATTACAGATGAAGGGCCCGGCATTCAGGCGCATGACCTGCCGCGAATATTTGATAGAGGTTTTACCGGAGAGAACGGGAGAGTCCAGCACTCCGCCACGGGCATGGGACTGTACCTGGCCAAAGAAATAAGCAGGAAGCTGCACATCCGGCTGGAAGTTGACTCGGCTATTGGCGAAGGTACATCGGTTCGGATGATATTCTCCAGTGATAATCCATTTGAACGCATTAGACGCTCCTTAGTGTAAAATGGGCATAAATGAAGTAGTCAGGATTTTTACAGCCTGGCTGCTTTTTAATTTACGTGAAGGTGACAAAAATATCACATTAGGCCTCTTTTTATCACCTAAAGCTTGCGACCCGGGGCCGTAGAACCCTTTACACTGTGTATAGAACAACCGGATGGGAGGGGCTCAGATGAAACATCAGAGCGCAACGAAGACTGTTTTATTGGCTGAAGGCTTGCATAAATCTTATGGTGCCAAAGGAAATGCCCAGCAGGTGTTACAGGGGATCGACCTGCGGGTGTTGGAGGGGGAGTTTGTGGGAATCATGGGGCCTTCAGGCTCCGGCAAGACCACTCTGCTTAATACCTTAGCTACGATTGACCGTGCCACAGCGGGGCAGATTTTTATACAAGAATACGAGATTTCCAAAATGAAGGATAGCCAGCTTTCCGACATCCGCCGTAAGCACCTGGGTTTTATCTTTCAGGATTACAATCTGCTCGATACCTTAACGGTCAAAGAGAATATCCTGCTGCCGGTGTCGTTAACCCGTATAAGCAATAGTCAGGCCGAGGCGGAGTTTAATGCCATTGCCGGGATTCTGGATATTATGGATTTGGCGGGCAAGTACCCTGC
Source organism: Paenibacillus sp. FSL R7-0210 (assembly GCF_038009085.1). NCBI lineage: Bacteria > Bacillati > Bacillota > Bacilli > Caryophanales > Paenibacillaceae > Paenibacillus > Paenibacillus sp. FSL R7-0210. The sequence continues at coordinate 4,595,356 of NZ_JBBPAR010000001.1, read as the reverse complement.
TGAAATCTCAGGCGGCCAAAAACAGCGTACCTCTGCGGCACGGGCGTTAATTCACTCGCCTTCGCTTGTTTTTGCGGATGAGCCTACCGGAGCTCTTGATTCCAAAGCTGCTTCTAACCTGCTGGGGAATCTGCATGAGATTAACCAGACCCGGCAGGTCACCATTGTGATGGTTACGCATGACCCGCTCGCCTCCAGCTATTGCAGCCGTGTCATTTTCCTCAAGGATGGTAAAGTGTTCGCGGAATTGTACAAGGGTGACAAGACGAGGGAAGCCTTCTTCAAGGACATTCTCGATATGCAGGCCGTACTCGGAGGAGGCAGCCAGCAATGACTCTACGAAAATTAGTCATTCGCAGTATGCGCAAGAACCTCAAGATGTACTACCTCTACTTTTTTGCGATGATTTTCAGCATCAGCTTGTATTTTATCTTTTCGACTCTGCAGAATGATCAGACGATTGTAACGATGGTGAAATCCAGTATGGACTTCTCCACAACCTTACAAGTTGCCGGAATATTGCTCGTTGTAATCACCATTGTGTTTACCATGTACGCTACGGGCATCTTCATCCGAAGACGCAGTCAAGAGATCGGATTGTATCAGTTAATCGGCTTATCCAAAGCCTGGGTTGCCCGGGTGTTGATCCTGGAGCACGCTATGCTGGGTCTGGGTGCACTGCTGATTGGCATGGGGGTCGGGGCGCTGCTCTCACGGCTCTTCCAGCTGCTGTTCATGAACCTGTTAGGGCTTGAAGCGGTGATTGGCTTAACGTTCTCCGGCACGGCTGCCCTCCAGACCCTTGCTGTGTTTACCTGCTTAATTGTGGTCACCTCGGTACAGATCATATGGACGGTATACCGCAGTACGCTACTGCAATTGTTCCAGGCTAATCATAGGCAGGATTCCCCGGTCAAACGTCCAAGCATCATCTCAGGCATGTTGGGAATAGCCGGATTAGGGTTGATCGGGTGTGGCTATTATCTGTCTACATTAATTGTTACCAACACCGATATACTGATGTTCCTGATGTTGCTCGTGCTCGCAAGTACGATACTGGGAACCTATCTGATTTTCCATACGACCATAAGCTGGATTCTCAATGTATACCGGAACAGGAGGAACGGAAATCTGGGCTTGTATAACAGCCTGTCGGTCGCCCCGTTAATGCACAGAATCAAGGGTCACGCCAATTCCCTAACCTTAATTACCGTGTTGTCTGCGATGACAATTACGATGGTGTCCCTGTCCTATTCCTTATATTATTCCACGCGGAGCGATGTGAGATTGTCGATGCCCTTTGACTTTGCCGTGGAGAATATGCCTGAGGAAGCCGCTAAGATATCCAGCCGGTTAGAAGAGGAGCAGATTGCATTCGACCGCCATCAAGTCGAGGCCATCCGGTTTCATGGCGTATGGGTGGATCAGGGTTCAACAGCAGATGAGATGGACAGCACGTTTTTGCTATTCTCCGCAGAGCAGATGGCGCAGGCTGGGTTAGATCTGGAGCATCCCCAGGATGGTGAAGGCATCTATTATAGTTCACGGGCGGTGATAGAAGGAAGGGAGATTGTCTCTCCCCAAGAGGTGCTGTATGAATCAAGCGATCAAGCAGACCGCCTGTCCGTCTCCAGGTATAAGCTTGCGAACGTGATGAATTACATTTTCTATGGGGATCAATTGCTGGTCTCGGGTGATACGTTCGAGCGAATGAGAGATAGTATTCAGAAGGAGGAGTACAAAGAATTCCTGACCTATGAGGTCTTTAATGTGCTGGACCCTGAGCAAGCAGGGGCTGCTTCTGACATCTTCCTGTCGAATGTGGACAGTGACCGGTATCTCACGGACTTCCAATCCGCCTATGAGGGATCGCGCCAGACCTTCGGGCTGCTCATTTTTATTGCCGGATTCCTGGGATTTGTGTTTATATTGTCCACGGGAAGTATCCTATACTTCAAGCAAATGACCGAGGCTGAACAAGAGAAAGCCCATTACCGCACCCTGCGGCAGCTTGGATTTCAAGTCGGCGACATCATGAAAGGCATCATCCGCAAACAGCTTTTTGTCTATTTAATTCCTCTGGGGATCGGGTTAATTCATGCTGCGTTTGCGCTTAACGTCGGCTCGGTCCTCATCGCCGCAAGTATGCTCACCCCCATCCTCATCAGCATGGCTGCATATATCGTCATCTATCTGATGTTTACCGTGGTGACCATCCGGTATTACAGAAGTATTGTTACTGATGCTATATAGAAAGGAAGAACAGTATCTATTCTACTCAAGCAGCAGCCGAACGGTCACCATTCCCACTGGCGTCGGCGGCGGATAATTCCGCGCGTAACCGCCTTTTCAAGCTCAATAATTACGAACAGCGCGGCTCCCATGATGAGCGGGAAGGACCAGTAGGACAGGCCGATCGGCACTGTGCCGAACACCCGGTTCATGAACGGCAGGTAGGTGATGGACAGCTGGAGTACGACCAGCAGGCCGGATACGACGAAGACCGCTTTATTGTCGAAAAATCCCTTGCGGATTGCCGGTCCCAGCTCGGTGCGGCAGTTGAAGAGATGGAACATTTGCGCCAGGACGATGGTCTGCATGGTCACTGTATTGACGACAGCCTGTTCATATCCATTGCTGAGCATGGACATGTTCATGGCCAGGGTTCCCCCGCCGAGCAATACGGATACGAACAGAATGCGGAAGATATAATAGCCGCTGAGCAGGGGGGCCGCCGGATTGCGCGGGGGCCGCTTCATCGCTCCGGGCTCAATCCGCTCAAACGCCAGTGCCAGGGAGACCGTGACCGAGCTGACCATATTGACCCACAGAATCTGGATCGGTGTCAGTGGAATCATCGTGCCCAGCAGGATGCTCGCCATGATCAGGAAGCTTTCTGCACCGTTGGTCGGCAAAATGAACAGGATGGTTTTCTTCAAATTGTCGTACACACGCCGGCCTTCCTTGACGGCCTTGACGATGGTGCTGAAATTATCGTCGGCCAGAACCATTTCCGAGGCGTCCTTGGATACTTCGGTGCCTTTGATGCCCATGGCTACGCCTACATCTGCCCGCTTGAGTGCCGGGGCATCATTGACCCCGTCACCGGTCATGGCACAAATGCTGCCGCTGCTCTGAAGCGCTTCGACCAGCTGGAGCTTGTTCTGCGGACTGGTGCGGGCGAAGATGGAATACTTCTGTGCAGCTTCCTTCAACTCTTCCGCAGACAGGTTGTCCAGCTCCCGGCCTTCAATCGAATGCTTCCCATCGCCGATGCCCAGCTGTTCACCGATGGCCATCGCTGTCTCTTTATGGTCGCCTGTAATCATCTTGACCTCGATCCCGACGTTCTGGCACTCGCGGATCGCATCCACCACTTCATCACGCGGCGGATCGACGATCCCTGCCAGCCCCAGCAGCACCAGTCCTTCCTTCAGATCATCATGGTCTATCTGCTCAGGGGAGGAGTCCTCCGGCAGCTCCTTCATCGCCAGTCCGATGACCCTTTGTCCCTTGCGGGCATGGGCCTGCATCTGGCCGTACCAGAAATCAGCATCGAACGGAGTCTCGGCTTCGTCGTCCGCCTGCCGGTCCGCCATTTCAAACAGACGGTCCGGCGCACCTTTGACATAAATGACTGAACGTCCCTCGTATTCGCTCAGGACCGCCATGTATTTGTATTCGGAGTCGAACGGGAGCTTGGAGCGCGTCTTCAGTTCAGTAACTTCAGATTGGGCCTAGCCCGCAAGCGTCAGCAGGCAGCCTTCTGTAGGATCGCCTTGAAGCTTCCACTCCCCTTGTTCTTCCGTCAGCACAGAATCGTTGCAGGTCACCCCGCATATCAGCAGATGCTTCAGCGTCCGGTCCTGCTCTGGATCGGCCTCCTTGTCTTCATCCCGTATAATTTCACCTTCAGGCGCGTATCCGGTTCCCGTAACCCCGTATTCATGCATGGACGTTACTACAGAGGTGACGGTCATTTCGTTTTTGGTCAGCGTTCCCGTTTTATCCGAGCAGATGACGGAGACCGCGCCCAGCGTCTCTACAGAAGGCAGATTGCGGACGATGGCCTTTCTCCGTGCCATATTCTGCACACCGATCGCTAATATAATGGACAGAATGGCCGGTAAGCCTTCGGGGATGGCCGCTACAGCCAGTCCGATGACCGACAGCAGCAGCTCTCCGGTCTCATAGTCGCGCAGCCCGTAGCCGAAGCCGAACATCAAGGCGGCCACAGCTACGATAACAACCGACACCATTTTGCCGAAACGGGCGGTCTGTTGCAAAAGCGGGGTGCGGATCTCCTCCACGGAGGCGATGGACTGGTTAATTTTCCCGAGCTCCGTCTTGCCGCCGGTTGCCACCGCTACTCCAATTCCTGTCCCGGAAGCAACGGTTGTGCCCGAGAAAACCATGTTGGTCCGGTCACCAAGCGGACAGTCCTCCTCCAGCGCTTCCGTCTGCTTCTCCACCGAGGTAGATTCGCCGGTCAGCGCCGATTCCTCGACCTTCAGATTGCTGCTGCTGAGCAGCCTGAGATCTGCCGGGATTCGGTCGCCTGGATTCAGCAGCACGATATCGCCCGGCACCAGCTCTGCCGCTTCGATGGCCGCCGGGCTGCTGTCCCGCAGTACCTGAGCTTCCGGGGACAGCATATTCTTGATGCCCTCCAGCGCTTGCTCGGCCCGGTGTTCCTGCACGAAACCGATGGCCGCGTTGACGATGACTACGATAATGATGACGATGGTATCGGTCCAATGGCCGAGCAGGGCCATAATGACGGCAGCAACCAGCAAAATGTAGATCAGCACATCATTGAAATGCTTTACAAATTTAAGGGCCGCCGGCGATTTTTTACCTTCCGGCAGCTCATTCCTTCCATAGCGGTTCAGCCGCGCGGTTGCCTCGCTGCCGCTCAATCCCTGTTCCCTGCTTGTCTCCAATGCTTCCAGCGTACGCTGGCTGTCCATGGCATGCCACAGCTTGTCCTGCTTCTTCGCCAAGTCAGTCGCCTCCTCTGGTTCAAATCTTCCCATTCATTAAACGGGAACCCGTCCGGGCAAACGCTTTAGAGGGAAGTCGTTGCGAAATGTTCACTAATAGAAAATACAAGGTGATGGATTTTTATAGAAGTTTTGAATCAAAGTGATAAAAATTTTTAATATATTTACATTTATTAGGATAGAAGTGTATGATGCAAATGTATTTATTTTACTTTTTATAGAAAAATCTATGAGAATATGCCTTGGGAGGTGATAGGTTTGATCTACGACAATGTGCTGCAATTAATTGGGAACACGCCTATTGTTAAACTGAATTATCTTCCGGACCCGTATGGGGCGCAGGTATTCATCAAGCTGGAGGGGCTTAATCCCGGCGGCAGCATGAAGGACCGCACGGCGCTCTACATTATCAGCCAAGCGGAGGCAGCGGGACAACTGAAGCCCGGCGGCACGATTGTTGAATCCTCCTCCGGGAATCTGGCCATCGGACTGGCGCTTGTGGCACGGCAAAAGGGGTACAAGCTGATCTGTGTGGTCGATCCCAAGATCAGTCTGGTCAATCTCAGTATTATCCAGGCCTATGGTGCGGAGACGGTAATGGTTGATCAGGCTGATGAGTATGGCAACTATCTTAGAGCCCGCCTGGACAAGGTACAGGAGCTCGTCAAGCAACTGGGAGCATTTTGGCCTAATCAGTATAATAACCCGAGTAATCCTGAGGCACACAGACAAACGACCGCGCTTGAAATCTATGAGGCGTTCGGTAATGAGCTTCAGTGGGCAGTGATACCGTCAGGCACCTGCGGTCTCATTACCGGGTGCAGCCTGGGGCTGAAAGAACATATCCCGCACATAAAAATTATGGCTGTTGATGCTGCCGGCTCGGTTACCTTCGGGAAGCCGCCGGGTGTCAGACATCAGATTGGCATTGGTTCAGCTATAGTACCGGGCAATGTGCGAAGAGAGCTGTATGACGAGATTACGCATGTCTCGGATGCAGAGGCCTTCTCCACCACCCGCAGGCTGGTTAAGGAAGAAGGGCTGCTGGTCGGCGGCTCCGCAGGTGCAGCGGTGTTCGCGGCCCTGAAGCTTGCCCGCCGCCTGACTGGCGGGGACAAAGTGCTTGCGATTCTTCCAGATCGCGGAGACCGGTACTACAATACTATTTTTTCGGATGAATGGCTGGAGCAGATTGGAATTGAACTGGGTAAAAGCGCTGTGAAAATATGATCGGGGGTGCTGGAGATTACCGTTTCCTTACGTAATGAGGTGATTGACCGTGCCGTCAGACAGACCCGCAGGCAGCTTGACAAGCTTGCTTCTATGCCATCCTCCGGTGAGATTAGGCTTCCTTATGTTACGAACAACGGAAGATATATGCTGGAGGATAAGTGGTCCTCCGGATTCTTCATTGGACTCCTCTACCAGCTCTATCAGTTGACCGGCGATACTCTTTATATTGAGGAAGCTGACCGCTGGATAGGCGGGATTGAGACTTATAAGAATCAGGGGGATTATCAGGATATTGGCTTCCTGTTCTATTATTCTTATGCGTTCGGGTACGATCTGACCGGTAAGGAAGCATACAGAACGATTGCGCTTGAAGCTGCTGACAGCCTCTTTGATTCGCGTCTCCCGGGCGGTTATCTGGAATGCAATTGGCTGCCCGAGGGGAAGCGCTATGCAGGCGTCGACAGTATGATGAACATCCGGTTGTGGCTATGGGCCTATCGGATAACCGGTGAGGAGCGCTATCGCGCCGCTGCCATCGAATCAGCACAGATTACAAGTGCTGCGCTGATGAGGGAAGACGGCTTCACTTACGAATATATGAGAATGGACTCACTTACGGGAGCCCCGGAGCAGCCCTACAACAAGAACGCCAAATTCAGCTCAGCATCGGTGTGGGCCAGAGGCCACACATGGGCACTCTATGGAGCAGTTCAAATGTATGTGCTGGGTCATGAAGAGGAGTGGAGGACAAAGGTTGAGCAGCTCTCTGCCTTCTACTTAGCCCATGTCTGTTCGGATGGTGTTCCGGCCTGGGATCTGATGCTGTCCCATCAGGAGACGGCTATGAGGGATGCTTCGGCTGCTGCGATCGCTTGCTCTGCATTCTACCAGTTTGCCGCAGCCTTAAGCCCTGATGATCCCTTACGCCAGCAGTTCCGGCAAGAAGCAGAGAGGGTGCTCGATGTTCTGATTTCTGCGGAGTATGCGCCCCCGGGTCCGGAGCATGAGGGACTGCTGGTGCATGCCAGCACGCCGCTGCATGTCGTTCAAGCCGCAGGAGAGTCCCAGATCTGGGGCGATTATTTTCTGCTGGAGGCTCTATATTACTCATTGGAGGTCGGTTCTTAATGAATGTCAGTGCCGGATCGATAGAATCTAGCGATATTAAAATTGTCATCGAAGAAGGCCACGCTGCAATGCAATGCATGAATATGGTGCCGGAGCTTACGGACCGCCAAGTCTATGAATATGTTGTTCCCATTCTGAAGCAGTATGGCTTGGCGGATCTGTCCCCCCAGATCTGGTTCAATGGAGCCAATGAGTGGGTCATCCGCAGCCGCTGCGAAGCCTTGGCCTACTCTCTGAACACGGTTAATCAGCGGGAAGGTGTAACAGGATGAGTGTAGCTGCCGAACCCTTAGTCTATTTCTATGTTCCGGGATACAAACCGAATTACATAGAGTACGCTATGACCTTCTATCCTATGAATATTATTCTCTGTCTGGAAGACGGTACGCCGGAGGAGAAGAAGCTTGAAGCAAGATACGTGGTCAAGAATGCCCTTCAGGAATTCAGCAGCGACTCGGAGCATACGCTCATTGTCCGCGTGAATAGTGTTCATACCCCTCACTGGGAGCAGGATTTGGAAGAGCTTGTGCCAGAGCGCCCTGCCCGAATCCGGCTGCCCATGGTCCGGACGGCTGAGGATTTACGGCAAGTGGAACGCAAGGTGCAGGATGTTATACACCAGCGTAGCTTGAACTATTCACCCAGCTATGAAGTCATGATTGAATGCTGTGAGGCTATTGCCAATCTCGGAGAGATTCATCAGGCCAGCCGGAATATTTATGCTTTTACCTTTGGAGGAACAGATTATTTCAATGACTGTGTGGCTAAGGGGCTTGGGGACCCGGCCCTGGAGGTCCGGAAGGCCAAGCAGAAGCTGGGGGAATACTGCCGCAGTGTGGGCCTTCAATGCTTTGACACCACTTACATGGCTTATCGTGATCTGGAGGGGTTCCGCGAGGATTGTCTGCTCTCCAGGGAATACGGCTTCACGGGGCGTTCCGTAATCCATCCGGACCAGGTTGCCGTCGTCCAAGACATATACGGAATTTCAATAGCGTAGGAGGCTGTTATGTTCACAACATACCGATTGGAATTGCCTGAGCCTGTGACTCTAAATAAGCTGCAAATCCCTGTGTTCACCCATATGTTCCTGCAAAATGTATCTGCCCATAAGGTGCAGGTCGACCCGATTCAAGGGAAGCGGATCAGCGTCACCTATCTATCGTCTTATCCCAGGGAGCAGATTGAGCGGGAGGTTGCTATTTTCCTGGAGCGTTTCACCCCGGAGCATGATGAGGCATCCGCATCATCCGCTGAAATACTGGAGCCTGAGCTGAATATGGTGGAGCTGCATGAGCCGCCGCTGGAGAAGCTGTGCTCCTGCTGCACGCCGGGCAATCAGCGGAATATCTCGGATGACCTGCTGGAGCAGAGATGGCTGACTTTATTGAAGAATCAGGAGCTGGCGTACCATCGTCCGATCATCACTCTGCTGGAGTATTTTGACCAGAGTTATGTGGATTATGTCGGCCGGAGAATTGGGGATTGTCAGCAGCGGCAGTATTCGGTCTTGTTGCCTGCTTCGTTCGCCGAGAAGATGAATTACTTCCATAGCGCACCAATGCATTTGCTGCTGGCCACCCATTTAAGCCATGATCATGAGACAATGAAATCCTTCGCTGCAGATGTATCCGCGAATAACGGGAAGCTGCCGCAGGACTGCGGCCCTTATCTGGAGACGCCTCCCTATATTCTGCAATCTGCCCCCTGCTATAAAGTCTATATGGAAATGGAGGATCAGGTGTTTGAGGACAATACCGCTTTTGTACTCAAAGGCCAGTCTTTCCGCAATGAGGGCAAACGTGTATATCTGCTGGAACGGTTGTTGAATTTCACCATGCGGGAATTCGTATTTCTGGGTACTCCCGAATACGTCACCCGGATGCGTGACTTGACATTAGAGTGGACCGTGGAGTGGATGGAAGCGGTAGGGCTGAAAGGCGGGTGTGTCTTAGCCAATGATCCATTCTTCCTGCCGGGTAAGGTGAAGCAGAATTTCAAAGTGCCCAAACATGTCAAATACGAGGTTCGTGCGGATATCCCGTATAAAAACGACACGATTTCGATTGCTTCCTATGACACGCACGGCGATTTTTTTGCAAAGACCTTTAACTTTAGACTGAGGGACAACGCTGAGACATGGTCGGGCTGCATCGGACTTGGCCTGGAACGGGTAGTATGGAGCTTCCTTCAGCAGTACGGTCTACAGAGTGAACACTGGCCTGCGGCTATCCCGGAGAGCGTAAAGTGACTGCTTCCGGCCAAGCAGCATCGGTCTGGATTGCCGAAACGCTTGTCTATAGTGTTCTGGCCGAGGCTGTGAGCTGGCCTTCCCCCGGATTGGTATCGGCGGTCAGCAACGGATGTCACGGGGATATGGATATTTACACTTTTCTGAGAAGCGCACTCCGCATTCAGCCGTATTACCAGGAAGCTGCGCGCCTGGGCATAGAACAATCCGGGGGCCGAACCGGCAGGGAGGATTTGTTCAGGATGCTCCAGAAGACCGGGCGGCGGGCCGAGGCTGACATGCTAAGGGCTACCGGGGGAGTGAATACCCATAAAGGAACGATCTTCCTGGGACTGATTCTATGCGCGGCTGCCGGAATGACGAGTCAAAGTCCATCCAGTGCAGTAGAACCGCAGGAGATATGCCGCTTGGCTGGAAGGCTGGCTGAGTATCCGCTGCGGGCACAATTGGCGGACATTCTGGAGGAGACGCACAGTGCAAGCACGGGCGGACGCGCCTACAGGGAGTGGGGGATTAGAGGCATACGGGGCGAGGTTATAGACGGATTTCCGTCCATTCTTCAGCAGGGCTTGCCTGCCTTGCGGGAGGCGCTTCAACAAGGAGCAGATTTGCGGACGGCGCTGATCCACTGCTTGCTATCATTGATGGCTGTGGTACAGGATACCACGCTGCTGAACCGCAAGTTCGACAGGACAAGGATTGACTATACTCAGGCGAGTGCATTAGCGGCGTTGGACCGGGGGAGTCTGTTCACCTCTGAAGGCAGAGCCTATATCCGCACCATGGAGGAGGATTTTCGTCTCCGTTCCTTATCTCCCGGCGGATCAGCCGATCTGCTGGCGATGACGCTTGCTTTGCATTTGTGGACTGAGAATCAGGGGGAGGAAAGAGTGTGGCGAACGATTCCGCTGTATCAGCCATCCTTCGCGACCGGGAGCGCCTCCATGAGCTAAGAGAGGCCAGGTATCCGGCAGCAGGCTCGCTGATCCAGATTATGATGAATATTCCGGGGCCGGATAAGAGGCTGGCTGTTGCCTATGAACTATTCGAGCTCTGTATGGAGGCTTTACAGGAAGCTCTGGCGGTTGCAGCTTATAAGATTCTTGCGCTGGAGCGGATCGGGCTGGCGCTTGGTCCGGTTGCTTATCTTCAGGTATCTGCGGATGCGGCGGCATTGAAGCTATTCTGTCTGTCCTTTGAAGGGGAGCATCCGCTTAGCGCTTATTGGGATATGGATATTTATGATTCATCGGGAAAAGCAATGGGCAGGCATGAGCTGGGGGCTCCTTCACGCCGCTGTTATCTGTGCGGGCAGCCTGCTAAAGTGTGCGGATTCCTGCAGCATCATTCGCCAGAGGAATTAATCGGACGTATGGCTGCTGATCTGGCGGCAAGGAAGGCAGTCACATGAATCTTTTCCGAAACTTAAAGGTGCCCCGGCCGGTGTTTGCCATTTGTCTGAACACACTGGTTACCCATCTTGGCTTCTACGCTATGACGGCGATATTAACGGTCTATCTGTCTCAGGTCAAAGGACTGCCGCTGTCGGTTACCGCTGTAGTTACCATGATCTTCACGGTGTCTTACCGCAGTGCGAGATTCCTTACCGGACCCCTGCTGGACAACATGGACCCGTTCAAATGCATGTGGTTCGGCTGCCTGCTAACAGGGGTCTCCATCGCTATGGTAGATTTCTGGCAGTCTCCGGTGTTGATTACTATACAGCTTATCATTGCCGGGATCGGCTACTCTGTCCGAGGCTTATCCTCGAAGGCTTCTTTATCCTTCGTGGGGAGTAAGGATGGCAATGCCCTGTTTTATTTTGCGAATTCCAATATGTATACGAACGGTGCAGCCATTGCCGGGCCCTTAATCGGCTCCTTTCTGCTGACTAGCTCCTTGAAAAGCTTCACGTTGACCTTCGTTGGAGGGTTTTATGTGTTAGGTGCCATCCTGCTCAATATCTTCCCGCCCGGGTGTAGTCTGATGGGCCGGGAGCGGAAGCCGGTAAGCTTCTGGAAAGGATATCAGACCGTTCTGCTCGATAAAAGCTTCCGTAAAGTGCTGCTGTTCAATATGATCGGCTGCTTCTTCTTCACCCAATTGTTCAATTCCTTTCCTTATTTAATCGGCACTTATTATAACGCTCCGGAAAGGCTGGGAAGTCTGCTGATGCTGAACGGAATCCTCGTGGTGGCGCTGCAGATTCCGGTCGGGCGCTGGATGAATACCGCGTTGTCAGGCCAGCGTGAGGGATACCGGCTGATGCTGGCGTTTCTGCTATTTAGTGTTTCTTTCTCAATGAATGCGATCATCGGTTCGATCTGGGGCTACTACGTATTCGTCGCGTTGTTCACCCTTGCAGAAATATTATTCATCCCTACGATAGATGCGTATGTCTCTAACGCTGCCCACCCGGATCTGCGTATCACATATTTCAGTGTCATCGGATTGTCCACAGCCCTTGGAGAAGGAATCGGTGTATATACCGGGCTGCAATTCATACATATGTGGAGCATCTACGGAAAGCTGTCCTATTTCTGGTTGTCCCTGGCTCTTCTGTCTGGACTGTCTCTTGTACTTTACGTAATGCTAAACCGGTCACCTGTTCATCACAAGGAGGAGGAGAAACTATGGCGGTATTAATTCTGAATCAGAGGAGGCGGGCCTTCGCTCCTTATCTGACCTGGCTGGAGGATCTGGATGAAGAAGTATACCTGTATACTTCGCCGGCATATGGTGAGATAACGGAACCCTTTGCCCTTGTGCAAGTGTTCGACAACTGGGTGAGCAATGACCGGGTAGAGATCGATGCGTTACGATTGTATGAGGAACATCCTTACCGTCTGATCATCGCTCTCGATGAGAGTGATCTGATTCGTGCGGCCCGGCTGCGTGAACGGCTGCACCTGCCTGGTCAACAGCTGGAGAGTGCAGTGGCTTACAGGGATAAGGCGGTGATGAAAAGCTTAGTCAGCCCGCAGGTATCCTGCCCGGCATTCCGCAGACTGGCTTCACCGCTTCACTTGTATGATTTTGTGCTGGAGCACGGCTTGCCGGTTGTGGTTAAACCGGTGGACGGCATGGGCTCCATGAATACGGACATTATACGGACCCGGGAGCAATTGAACGATGTATGGGAACGCGGCCTCGGCAGCGGCTTAATGGTTGAAGCCTACGTAGAGGGAGAAATGTATGAGATCGATGGGCTGATGATGGGCCAGGAGATCCGTTTCGCTTCTGTCGGCAAATATTCCTGCAAGCCGCTGGAGATACTCCAGCAGGATTGCTTCGTGGAATTGCTCAGCCCCGGCTGCGCGGTGTATGAGCGGCTGGTTCATGAAGTTCAGCAGGTCATTGAAGCCTTGCCCTCACCGGGAGTCTCAACCTTTCATTGTGAAATGTTCCATACCCCGGAGGATGAATGGGTATTCTGTGAAATTGCCAGCCGGACCGCAGGCGGGCGGATCAGTGAGTCAATCAGCGCCATGTATGACGTTGATCTGAACCGGGAGTGGGTCCGGGGGCAATGCGGACTGCCGCTGAAGCTGCCGGTGCCAAGGCCGTCACAGGTAGCGGGGGTATATCTAATGCCGAAACGCCCGGGAACGGTAGAGACCATTCCGCAGACGCTGCCCTTTGAATGGGTGGCGGAATATGTTCCCCGTGTCAGAGCAGGCGAACAGCTGGACGCGGCTCATTCCAGCGTGGATGCCGTGATGACCGTAATCATCGTAGGCGAGAATTCGGCATCGCTGCAAGCCAGGCTGTCACAGCTGCTGCGGTATCTGGAGCAAGAAGTGCAAATTCTGCCCGCCTATAAGGAGGATACAACCAATGAAGCACCTGTTACTAGTTGAGAGCAATGAGTCTATCGCAGGTATCCAGGCCTGCCAGGAGATGGGGTACACCGTAACGTTGCTGACCCAGAATATTCAGCATTACCTGAAGGGCCAGCCGCTGGAGTCCCACCCGCTCCGGTTGGTAGATTACATTCATGAAGTGGACACCTTTAATGAAGAAGCTGTGGTTGACTTTGTCAAAGCGTACCATCAAGCGAACCCTTTGACCGGAGTGATGTCTTTTGCGGAATTCTACGTGGTTCAGGCAACGGCTGCTGCGCATGCGATTGGTGTGCCGACCATGCAGCCGCTGGCGGCCAAGAATGCCCGGAATAAATATAAATCCAGAGAAATCTGCGTTCAGAGCGGCGTTCCGGTTCCCCGTTCACTGCTCGCAGGCAGTATAGAGGAAGCTTGCCGGCACGCCCATTCCATGGGTTATCCCTGTATCGTTAAGCCGTGTGACGGGGCTATGAGTATCGGGGTGGTCTTTGTCAACAATGAGCGAGAGCTGCGGCAGGCTTACGACAGCTATGTGAACAACCGGAATTTTGGGCGTAATCTCTATGGAAGTACGGATGTGCTCATTGAGGAATATGCAGCCGGACCTCTGGTCAGTGTGGAGATGGTCACTTATCAAGGGCAGGATCACCTGATCGGGATTACGGACCGCCGTCTGGTTGGATTTCCCTATTTTGTAGAGACTGGCGCCAGCTTTCCGGTTCGGTTAAGCCATGAGGCGGAGATCGTGGAGGTGGTCCGCCGGGGACTGCATGCGCTTGGGGTTGACTTTGGCCCCACACATACAGAGGTTGCTCTCACTCCTGAAGGTCCCAAGATTATTGAATTTAATCCGCGGATGGTAGGCGGGCCTGTTCCGGAGATGATTAAATACGCAACCGGCATTGACCTGCCGCGTGAAGTGCTTCGTATGCATATGGGGGAGGCCCCGGAGTTGACGCCGAGCGTCTCACGCGGTGCTGCTTCACGGGAATTCTGTTCGCCGGTTGACGGCAGGCTGATCGAGGTTACGGGGCTTAAGGAATTAGAGGGGCGTGCGGACATTCTGCGATCGCATTTCATTGCTGCCGGGCGCGAGGTGTCCTTTCCGAGATCTAATTTTGACTGGATTGGCCGAGTGATGGTTGGAGGGGACGATGCAGAGCAGGCTGAGCAGAAGTGCAGTGAAATCCAGAATACGATCGGCTTGCACATTGCAGCCAGACCTATAAGCTGAGGAGGCCTTGAGCATGTTATATCTGAATACCACAAACCTGGAGCAGATGAATCTTCCCTGGGCACTATGCATGGATACGATACGGAGTGCTGTCCAAGTGATGGCAGCGCATGAATTCTCCCAGCCGATTAAACCCTATCTGCTCTTTGATAAAGATCCAAGCAGCCGGATTATTGCCATGCCCGCTTATGTGGGCGGAGAGATCGGGATGGCAGGCATCAAGTGGATCGCCAGTTTTCCCGGTAACCATGGCAGGCAGCTTCCCCGTGCCCACTCGGTGACGATACTGAATGATTCCGGCAGCGGGAAGCCTGTGGCTATCATCAACAGTCCGCTTATCTCCGGGATTCGCACGGCTTCGGTCAGCGGGCTGATGATTCAGGAATATGAGAAGGTACACCCTTTTGCCGGTAAAATGATTGCCGGTATTGTCGGGTTCGGACCGATCGGTCAGCTCCATCTGTCGATGCTGAATCAGCTGCTCGGGGACCGGCTGGAGGAGGTTCGGATCTTTGATCAGAATCCGGGTGCTCTGGATCATATCCCGGAAGAGCTTGGGACAAGGGTACGGCCTGTGGATTCCTGGAAGGAAGCCTACGAAGGGGCTGATCTGTTCATCACTTGTACAATTTCCAGCTCCGGTTATATTGACCGCAAGCCCAAAGAACAGAGTCTGCTGCTGAACGTGTCTCTGCGCGATTTCACCCCGGCGATCTTAAGCTACACCTCGGCCATTATTGTCGATGACTGGGATGAAGTGTGCCGTGCGAATACGGATATTGAACATATGCATCATCAAAGAGGGCTGCGGAAGGAAGACACGGCGTCCATCGTCGAGGTGGTCTGCGGCAACGCGCTGGCGAAATTCCCGAAGGAGGAAGCGGTCATGTTCAATCCGATGGGAATGGCTGCCTTTGATATTGCCATTGGATCACTATATTATCGTGAAGCGCTGAATCGCGGGTGTGGTAAGGAGTTGGAGGAGTAGGAGCAGGGGGCAAAATCAGCATACAAAATAAACGGGCCGGATAAGAGATATCCTCTTGTCCGGCCCGGCTGTGTACTGCCTCATCACAAGGCTATGGATTCTTGCGGTGCTTCTTCTCTTCCGGATCTGGTGCAAGGCCAGGAGCTGACACCTCGGGGTCATTCCCCAGCACGGCGCCTACGACCTCATCCAGCTTATCTGTTTCCGATTGACCGTCCGCCGGACTGGGTTCGCCCTCCGGAATCGGGTGGACGCCTGCGGTGCGTCCGTCGAGCGGTGCTTTTTTATCATCCTTCATCTGTCAGTCTCCCTTCTAAGTGCAGGTTCTGTCTTAGGATGTGTCTGCGGTAACCGTTCTATGTATCGATAACCGCAGCGGAGGCTGATGAACCATACGGCTGGTTAGGATTGGTGGACCACTTCCATACTCTTTTCCAGGGCAGTCTTATAATAGTGGCATTTATGGTCTATGACTTCCATCGTTTTTCTTAATTCCTCCATCTGCGCTTCTACGGAAGCCTTCCGCTCCAAGAACATGTCGTATCGGCGCTGCAGGGTGGAATCTCCTTCGGAGCACCATTCAATGAAATGCTTAATCTCTTTGATGGGCATCCCGGAGGCCTTCAGGCATTCAATAATCCGCAGGGCCTCCATATCGGAGGGCTTGAATACGCGTTTGCCGCTGGGAGTTCTCTCTATAGAAGGGAGCAGGCCCTCTTTGTCATAATAACGCAGGGTATACGGGGTCATGTTGAAATGCGCTGCCGCTTCGCTTATGGAATAGGTCTTCATCATCGTTCTCCTGTCCTGGATATTTCGGGCTTGACTTAGAGTTAACTTTAAGGAATATCATAGGCTTTGTAAAGCTTAAAGAATGATGTCTACTATTCTATTGAAAAGAGGTTCACTATGATACAAGTTAACGCACGTGCTGCATTCAGCCAGGAAGGCCCGTTCAAGCTGACTACGATCGAACGCCGGGAGCTGCTGCCGCAGGATGTTCTGATCGAGATTAAATACGCCGGTATTTGCCATTCCGATATTCATACCGTCCGCGGGGAGTGGGGACCGGTGAAATATCCGCTGGTTCCGGGGCATGAAATTGCAGGTATTGTCAGCCAGATCGGTTCTGGAGTGACGAAATATGCAGTTGGCGACCGTGTCGGGGTAGGCTGTATGGTCGATTCCTGCGGAGAGTGCAGCAGCTGCCGGCAAGGCGAGGAGCAATATTGCCTGGAGGGAAACACGGGAACCTATGGAGCGACTGACCGCCACGGGCACTATACGCAAGGCGGATATTCCACGCATATCGTTGTCACTGAAGACTTCGTGGTGCGGATTCCTGACAGCCTTCCGCTTGACGCTGCTGCACCGCTGTTGTGTGCCGGAATCACTACTTACTCACCACTGCGCCACTGGGGAGCTGCTCCCGGCAAAAAGGTGGCTGTAGTGGGTCTCGGCGGGCTGGGGCATATGGCAGTAAAAATTGCTCATGCCATGGGGGCTGAGGTTACGGTGTTATCCCAATCCCTGAAGAAGAAGGAAGACGGCCTGCAATTGGGCGCAAATCATTATTATGCCACCACTGATCCGGAGACATTTAAGCAGCTGGCCGGTTCCTTCGACCTGATCATTAATACGGTCAGTGCGCAGGTGAATATCAATGCTTTCATGTCACTCCTGGCGCTGGACGGGACGTTGGTGAATGTCGGTGCGCCTGCTGATCCTTTGGCTGTTAATGCCTTCTCGCTGATCGGACACCGCCGTTCCTTTGCCGGTTCGATGATCGGGGGAATCCGCGAGACACAGGAGATGCTTGATTTCTGCGCTGAACATCAGATTGCTTCCGAGATCGAAGTGATTTCGGCTGACCAGATTGACGAAGCCTGGGAACGTGTGCTGGCCTCGGATGTGCGTTACCGGTTTGTGATTGATATCAGCACGATGGGGAAGGCTTAAGTCTTTAGAGGAGCAAGAAAGATTCTTAATCTATATTGTTTGAAAAACAGCCTGCAGGAATGGAACTACTCCATTCCCGCAGGCTGTTGATATTTCTGCCTAGCTTCTCCTACGAGAAGCTATATAATCGCACCCCGTGCGGAGGCACGGTGGTCTGCAGCACGCCGCCGCTAAGCTCAGCAGGCGTCTGGCTCCACAGCTCCGTACCTGCGGCCACGCCGTCGAGGCCAATCTCTTCGAGGTTCAGGTCAACCGGCAGCGGGCTGTTACTGGTGTTGAAGACGGCAGCATACCGGGTGCCGTCGTCATGAGCAGCGGTCCAGACGATCAGCTCATCGTGGTGAAGGGCTTCCCTGGCGCCATGGCTCTCGCGCTGCATGCGCAGCACCTCGCGGTTGGTGAGCAGCGACAGGGTCCAGTCGTCATTGTCCCGCAGCTCGCCGCCGAAGATCAGCGGCGAACGGAAAATACTCCACAGCGACATCATCGTCAGCTGCTCATCCCGGGTGAAGCGCGTCCAGCGGTCATCCCCGCCGCCGTCAACGGAGCGGACGCCGATGTGGCCGAGCGGCAGCATGTCGCAATCCGGCCAGGAGCCGGCCTGCGGGACGCCCTGCCAGCTGCGGCAGCGGCTGAACATGTCCAGCAGCAGCTCCCAGCGGTCCCAGAAGTCATCCGTGATGCGCCACATGTTGGCATGCTCGATGAAATGTTGTGCATATTCTACCGGAGCAGGGCCGGGGGAGAGACTCAGGACCATGGGGCGGCCGCAGTTCTCGATTGCCCGGGAGATCAGGGTAATCTCCGGCTGATGGGTATCGTATAGTCTGGAAGCGGCGATGTCATCCACCTTGACCAGATCGACGCCCCACTGCGCGTACAGTTCAAAGAGTGAATTATAGTAGGCCTGAGCGCCTTCCTTGGAAGCATCGACACCGTACATATCTGTATTCCATGGACAGATGGAGTTCGTGTGCGCGATCTCGCGGGCAGTTGCCTCCGTCCCCAGAATCGCGGTGCCTGCATGGGCGGCCTGACGCGGAATGCCGCGCATAATATGAATACCGAACTTCAGTCCTAGGCCGTGGACATAGTCAGCCAGCGGCTTGAAGCCCTGCCCGCCCGCTGCCGAAGGGAAGCGGTTCTCGGCTGGCATCAGCCGGGAGTATTCATCCATGATTAGAGGGACGAAGGGGCGGTACAGGGAGGACACGGCACCAGGCTCATACCACTGGATATCAACGGTGATATAGCTCCAGCCGTAGTCTTTGAGATGCTCGGCCATATACTCCGCATTGCCGCGGATTTCCGCTTCGGTTACGGCTGCGCCGTAGCAGTCCCAGCTATTCCAGCCCAGCGGGGGGATAGGTGCTGCAAGCTTATGATTCATTGTGTAATCTCCTTATCAGATGGATTATTGCTCCTCATAAGTCCATCATAATCAAGGAGAAACCCAATATCTATAGTAATGTTGCAAGTGGAATAGCACTATATTGCGCTTAATCGAAAAAGAGCTGGCGGTAGATCAGGCTCTCGCCCCCGCTGCGGAAATCGCCTGGTGTCAGTCCGGTCAGGCTGCGGAAGGCCTTGATAAAGTAGCTTCCGCTGGAATAGCCGATCTGCTGTGCAATAGCTTCAATGCTTAAGCTTGTCCCCCGCAGCAGTTCCATCGCCTTCTCCGTTCGGACCCGGGTCAGATAAGCGCCGGGTGTCAGGCCGGTGCTGGCCGAGAAACGGCGGATGAGATGATATTTGGACAGGGAGACATGCTCCGACAATTGGTCGATGCTGATCATCTGCGGGTAATGCTGCTCGATGAATGCAGCGGCGCGCTTAATATTCTCTGACCATTTGTCCCTGTCGCGTAGCGTAGCTGTCTGCATTCGGGTCAATTCGGTCATGAATTGATAGACGCTGGATGAGGCGATCAGCGGATCGGAGATTCTGCCCGCTCCGGCATCCATTACAATCATCCGCGCCAGCCGGACAGGGGCACAATCTGCGGGCAGCCGGGGCACCTCGCCCGCTTCGCGCAGGAATCTGCGCCAGTGGGGCAGGATCAGGCTTGGGCGCAGCAGGAGGAACAGGAACTCCCAGGGCTCTGCCGCATCCGGCGGATAGTAATACCGGTGAGGTCCCGGGATTTCCGCCAGCAGAGCCTGTCCGGCCCGGACCCGGTAGGTCCGGTTCTCTGACTCGAACACGCCCTCACCGGAGAGCGTGTACTGGAACAGCAGCAGCGGGCCGTCGCTGCGCTCCATCCCGTCCCAGCGGTATGTGGGATCGGAGACGGAATCATAACCGGCTGCGAACAATACGCACAGCTGCAGCTCCTTATCTTCGGCAAAGCGAAAGCCATAGGTCCCTCTGGGGATGTCCATGGATAGCCTCCTTTTCTCAACAAGTACTTAATATCTTAACATATCATTGAAAATATAAAGCGCCTTTGCTACTGTTACGAATAGAAACGAGAGAAGGAAGGTTATGGAATGTCCCAGATGCAGACGTACCAACCGGCAGCTAATCATGTCAGACTCATCGGACGGACCCACTGGATGGGAGAGGTGCTGTGGCTGGCTCTTTCCGGGAGCGGGGTGGAATTCTCATTCTACGGCCGGGCGGCCCGGATCACTCTGCAAGGCGATGATATCGCTGCAACCGGCAACAATCTGGCCCGGATTGGAATCAGTGTTAACGGCCAGCAGGTGATAGACGATCAGGTGGATCAGCTACGCAAAACGTATACAGTGTTTGAAAGCGACACCGGGCAAGAGGTTACTGTAAGAATAACGAAGCTGTCTGAAGCAGCCATGTCAACGGTTGGCATTGCGGAGATCGCGGTGCAGGCTGAGGAAGGGATTAAGCCGACTCCATCTCCGCAGCATACGATCGAATTCATCGGCGATTCCATTACCTGCGGGTATGGTGTGGATGATGAAGAAGCGCTGCATACCTTTTCTACGGCTACAGAAAATGTAACGAAGGCTTATGCCTACCTGAGCGCAGAGCAGCTTGGTGCGGATTACAGTATGGTGTGTTACAGCGGATACGGCATTATTACCGGCTATACAGAAAATGATCAGAAGCTCACCACGCATCTTCTGCCCGATTACTACGAGAAGGTAGGCAAGTCTGAAGGGAGGTTCGGCGGCAGTCTGCTGCCTCAGGAGATAGCTTGGGATTTCAGCAGATTCACGCCGGAGCTGATCGTTATTAATCTGGGGACCAACGACGATTCGTACACGAAGGATGACCCTGCCAAGCAGGCGGATTATGCAGAGAACTATGTCGCTTTTCTACAAATGGTCAGACGGAATAATCCCGATTCGACCATTCTGTGTACGCTCGGGATCATGGGGGACAGGCTGTATCCTATCCTGGAGCAGGCGGTGGACCGCTATGTCCGGGAAACCGGTGACAGTAGAATCTCGGTGATGAAATTCGAGGTGCAGCGCGAAGAGGACGGCTACGCCGTCGACTTCCACCCTTCCCGGGTGACCCACCGCAAAGCGGCGGATAGACTGGCGTCAGAGATCAGGAAGCTGATGAAGTGGTGATCTGGCTGGTGAAGAAATGGAGCGGGTAGTCCAGTAGTCCAATGGTGATTGCACTATGTGCAATAGAAATTCATAAAACACCTCTAAAAATAGTCCCTATTGTATTTAGTACAGTAGAATACTGGAGAGAGGCCCAATATGGGCAAAATCTCTAAATTCTGCTGTACATAATACAGTAGAAAGGCTAGAAGGGTAGTTTTATAGCTCGATCTAATGTACAAAGTGCAATAGGCACATACGTCTCAGCACTCCAACCTGCCATTCCGTCCCTCATCACCGATGAATTCCCTTCTCACGCACAAACCTCTCCAGCACCCCGAACTCCTCCGTCACCTTGGTGAACGGCAGGGCGGCAAGAACCTGCTCCCGGTACGGGTTACGGGCTCCGGCCGCCAGGCGGGAATCCAGGATGCTGAGTACACCGAGGTCTGTCTCGCTGCGGATCAGGCGCCCGGTACCTTGTCTTAAGCGCAGCAGCATGTCCGGCACGTAGACCTCCATGAGCGGATTCTTCGCCTGCGCAGCCTTGTATTCGTAGACAGGATCAGCCGGAACCGGGAACGGCAGCCGGAAGACGATCAGATGCGACAGATCTGCACCCTCGATATTCACCCCTTCCCAGAATACACCGGTACTCAGCAGCACGCCCTTACTCGCCCGGAACTCAGCGATCACACCGTCCTGCGACGAGCCTTCCCGCTGCATATGCAGCGCCCAGTTCAGCTTCTCCGCACTCAGCTTCTTGTGAATG
The DNA here is from genome assembly GCF_038009085.1 of Paenibacillus sp. FSL R7-0210. Classification (NCBI taxonomy): domain Bacteria; kingdom Bacillati; phylum Bacillota; class Bacilli; order Caryophanales; family Paenibacillaceae; genus Paenibacillus; species Paenibacillus sp. FSL R7-0210. The sequence goes on along the minus strand of NZ_JBBPAR010000001.1, from coordinate 4,573,407 downwards.
TACTTCATATCCTCTTTGGCCGAAAAAAGCACCAGCGTCCGCCCGTCCGTTACATTGCACAGCCGCAGCAGCTCCTTATACGCCGCTTCCAGATAAGCTTCCCGGTTGTTGTGGTTATAGTAAGGAACGTCTTTGGCAATATACATCATCGTATGGTTGTCGTAATCGAACGGTGAAGCCTGACGCTCCATATACTCCCCTCTGTAGCCCAGCGAACGCGAGAGATAAGCGTATTGTTCCTCCAGCGTACCGCCGGACTGGCTGAGGGTTGCGGAGGTCAGGATGACAGAGGTCTTGCCGCTAAACAGACTGTATTTCAGGAATTGGCTGATCCCCTTGGGGCAGATGCTGACGGTAGCTTCTCCCCGGGGCTCACTGGCCCAGAGCAGATAGTTGTCCTCCGTCCCGGCCAGCACCTGGAAGAGGTCAATCATTCCGTTAACCGCTTCGAAGGTATTATCAATCTCCCGCTCATGCCGGGAGGTCAGGACCGAGAGACTGAGGCGGAACTCCTGCAGAATCTGCACGGCCTGCTGCAGCGGGACTCCGGTAATCGCCGATACTTTAATCCGGTCAGTGTCCTGCTTGGCCGTGTGCAGCAGGTCTGCTTCTATCTGTCTGAATAACTCTTTGGCACAGCGACGGACGAATTGGCAGGACTTCATCAGGCTGCGGTCCGCCGACTGCTTGAACAGAAGCTGCATGGCATCCTCCAGCACCCGGGCGATCTGCCGGAAGGTGAATTCGAGCGTCTGGGCATCCCTGACCTTGGCCTCAAGATTATGTGCTTCATCTATAACGATCAGAGCAGGCCGCTCGGTGATCAGGCCTTTGGTCCCTTCCTTTTTCTTGATCAGGTCTCGGATCAGCAGGTCCTGGTTCACGATGATGATATCCATCTCGCCCGGGCCGGCGTTGATCTTGGCCCGCATGTCGTAGAAGGCGCAGGTATGCTTGTAGTGGCAGTGCTCGAACTTACAATCTGTCACACACACGTTAGACCATAAGGCATCACTGACTCCGCCCTTCAGATCTGCCCGCTCGCTGATTTCTGCATTCAGGATACGTTCTGCCATTACAGTGAGCGGTGAGCCGGACTCCCCGGACGGGAACAGGTCCGCTGCCCGGTACCGGCAGGCATATTGCCCCATGCCCTTGCCGACTACAGAGCGGACCATGGAGAAGCCGAGCCGGCTGCCGATGAACCGCAGATCCTTATGGATCTGTTCGGAGAGCTGGATGGACGAGGTGGCGATAATGACCGGCTGCCGGGAGAGCTGGTTGATGAGCAGGCCGGGAATCAGGTAGGCGAAGGATTTGCCGATACCGACTCCGGCTTCAATCATGGCATTTCGGCCATGGACATAAGCGTCGGCAATATCCAGCGACATATCCTGCTGGCCGAGCCGTTCGGTGAGACCGAGCCGTTTGAACCGGTCATACATGCGGAAGATGGCATTGACCAGAGCAGGCTCGGCGTCTTTGGCCGGCTCCTGCTTCTGTAATTTGTAGAGATCATTTAACCAGTTGATAACGACCGCCCCTTTTCCTGTCAATGTTAGTCTTGTCCTGCATGATATACGGCAGAGGTTGTTATTATCTTAGATGGCGGGCGAACAGTCAAGGGCCAGGGCGGAATCCGTCTGCTGGCATCCCGGAAGTCCTCTATCTTATAATGTTAATAAAATCATAGTCTGCGTACTGATCACGAAGGGAGAGAGAACATATGAGCGAACGTCTGCCTTGTCAGACCCCGGGCTGCACGGGAAGCATTCTTCCTGCAACCGCACTGAAGACCGGGGGTATCTGTATGCCCTGCCAGCAGCGGAAGCTTGCAGAGGAGAGACAAGCTTATATTGAGCAGAACCGTAAAGAGGTGAACAGGTACGCCGGTATCCATGATCCGGTTGAAATTCTCACCATGATGCACAGCCCGCGGAAGCCTGATCCGCTGATCAAGGAAGTCCCCTACCCCCGGACCGCACAGGAGCTGTATCACGGACTGACGGAGGAAGAGAGAGGGCGGATGGAGAGCTACGCCGTTCATTTATTAGAAGAAGAGGATATAGACCAGGCGGAGACGGTGCTGGTGTCACTCCTCTGCTTCACGGATACACGGCTTGGGCCGGGTCTGGAAATGCTCCTCCACACAGGGAATTATGCGCCCGCGATCCTCTTCAAGGATGCTGACGCGCAGGTCAGGGACCGGCTCATTGCTCAGGTGGAGTCCGATCCGGCTAACCGTAATCTGCTGCTGCTGGCGCTGGCCTGGATTGGCGATGAAGAGGTGGTCAGGCTGTTATCGGCATGGCGGCAGTCCCCGCCGGAGTGGGCGTCAGCGTTATATATAGCTCCCGAGATGTATGCCCGTGAAGCGGGCTGGGAGCTGGATGCCGGAGGGGACAAAAGGCAGCTGTATCATCCTGAATGTTACCCCTTCCTGGTAAGCAGGGAAGACACTCTGGAAGCGCCCGGTGCTCCGGCGGCTGTTCAAATGCTCCAGACAGGAACGCACGCCTGTCCTTGGTGCGGAGGTGCGCTAACTGTTTTATTTGATTATGATTTGCAGCATCCGCAGGTTAGGTTCATGGAGCTTCCCGGCAAGCGACTAAGAATTGCAGCCTGTATGCACTGCAACTGTTATGGCACTGTATATATGAAGGCTGATCTGGAGGGCGGGTATGCATGGAGTGAATATAATGTTGTTCCTGGATATCTGCCTGACAATACTGGAGGAGCATTGGCGTTCAACACGTGGCATGTAATGCAGCTGTCGGAACAGCCGGCAGGTACTTATGAGAGTGCATACTGGGTTCTGGAGGCACCGGCCTCGCAGATCGGAGGTCATCCGGCCTGGATTCAGGATGCGGACTATCCGGCCTGTCCCTGCTGCGCACAGACGATGACTTTTGCGGCGCAGGCGGATATGGGCCAGGTGGCGGAGGACGAGGGAATTTATTATGCTTTTCTGTGCCGGGAGTGCCTGATTACAGCGGTGAATTACCAGCAGACCTGAGCCTGCTTTTGTCACAGATAAGTTACGGGTAAAGTGCTACCATGGAATGAAAAATAAACTGGCTGCGGGAGCTGATATATGAGTCGTTTCTCAGTTCATCAGATGATGCATTATTCACTGTATTCTTTTGCCGAGCACAGCCCGGACCCGATTTACATTCTGGGTATGGACAAAAAAGTGAGCTACGCCAATTCCAAATTCGTGGAGCTGTACGGCTGGTCAACAGAGGAATTGAACCTCCATGATTTCCCTCATGTTCCCCCAGAGCTCAGGGACGAGCTTAACCAGATGTATAATTTCATCGATCGGGGGATGCCTCTGTTTGCCCTCGATACCTTCCGGATTAAGCGGAACGGAGAGCTGATCAGTGTCAAGATAACCATATCCCCTGTCAAAGATCCGGAAGGACGCATTACAGCATATGTATGTGTACTACGGGATGTAACGGAGATCAAGTTCTCAGAGCTGAAATATTACAAGCTGTTTAATGAAGCGAACGATCCCATTTTCATTTATGAGCAGGATGAGGAGGGCAAGCCTTCGAAGTTCCTGGATGTGAACGAAGCGGGCTGCCGGATGCTGGGCTACACACGCCATGAGCTGCTGGACAAGACCCCGCGCTCTATTGCCGCAGAAGCTCTGGTGCCGGAGGTGAATAAGATGTTCGGGTCCATTCTTAGCGGAGAAGGAATGTTCGTCGAATGGGTTGAGGTTACGAAGGATGGAAGGGAAATTCCGGTGGAGATCAGTGCGAAGCCATTCAGGTTGAATGGCCGCCAGCTGGTAATCTCGATTACCCGCGATATGACCGAACGAAAAAAAACGGAAGAGTTCCTGAGGTATAGCGAGAGCCTGTCCATGATCGGTGAGCTGTCCGCAGGCATTGCCCATGAAATCCGCAATCCATTGACCAGCATCCGCGGGTTCGTCCAGCTGCTGTATTCCCGCTCCAAGATGAACAGGGAGTTGCACGAGATCATCCTGTCAGAGGTGGATCGGATCAATTCAATCATCAGCGAGCTGCTGCTGCTGGGCAAGGAAATGCCGTCCGAGCTGGCAGACTGTAACCTGGTCCGGCTGCTCGGACAGGTGATTGTCCTGCTGAATGCGCAGGCGCATATGACAGATAACGAAATTGTCATGCACACGGATCTCGACAGCCTGCCTGTCCGGTGCGCGGTTAACAAGCTGAAGCAGGTGTTCATCAATGTGCTGAAAAATGCGATAGAAGCAAGCCCGCACGGAGCAGAAATTACGCTGGAGCTGAAACATGAGGAGCATACAGCCATTATTCGCATCATCGACACCGGGCCGGGCATACCGGTAGAGCTTCTGCAGCAGATCGGTGCTCCGTTCTTCACGACCAAATCCGGAGGGAATGGATTAGGTGTTATGATCAGTAAGAAAATTATCCATAATCATAAGGGGACTCTACAGTTCAAAACCAACCAGCCGACGGGAACAATAGTTGAGATTACGCTGCCTTTGCTTCATGAATTACAACATACATAAGCGGTATCCAAACGGAGCAGTGAGGTCAGACCAGACCCCGCTGCTCTTTTGATTATCTGCGCTCAGGGAAAGTTCACACTAAGAATAATGGGGTTTCGTTATTTGAAATTTTGGGTATATAAGCTATATTTTCGAAATATAAACGCAAGGCATGCTACAAGCTGGAAAGTGAGGGTTCTCATGGATTTTCCGGTCAACATCCTGCTCGTAGACGATCATCCCGAGAATCTGCTTGCCCTTGAGGCCGTTCTCCGCGGAGAGCCTTACCGGTTGTTTCGGGCCTATTCCGGGATTGAAGCTTTACGCTGTCTGCTGGAGGAGGAATTCGCCGTCATTGTGATGGATGTGCAAATGCCGGATATGGACGGGCTGGAGACGGCGCGCCTAATCCGTACCCGGGAGAAGAATCATGTGGTGCCGATTATTTTCATGTCCGCTAACAGTACGACGATGGAGGATATCTTCTCAGGTTACTCTGTGGGTGCGATGGATTACATGACGAAGCCCTTCGTCCCGCAGTTGTTCAAGTCCAAGATTGAGGGCTATGTCAGCATGTATGAAGCGAATAAGACGCTGCAGCTCCAGAGCGAAATGCTGAAGCAGCAGGCGCGGCAGCTGGAGAAGACGAATCAGGAGCTTCGGGAAGCGAAGGAAGCGGCAGAAGTTGCCTCCAAGGTGAAATCGGAATTCCTGGCGATGATGAGCCATGAAATCCGCACGCCGCTGAACGGGATCATCGGGATGTCTGATCTGCTGCTGGCCTCTGATCTGCCGGAGGAATATAGTGAGATGGCGGGGATTATCCACACGAGCAGCAATGCCCTTCTGTCGGTGATCAATCCCATTCTCGATTATTCCAAGCTGGAAGCCGGGAAGCTGGTGGTGGAAGATGCGCCGTTCTCTCTGCAGGACTGCCTGAGTGAGACTATTGCTCTGTTCACTGCTAAGATCCGTGAGCGGAAGCTTGACATGGTAGTGGAGATTGATCCTGCTGTGCCGCCTGATCTGGTGGGAGATGTGAACCGCCTCCGCCAGGTGCTGAATAATCTCGTAGGCAATGCCGTGAAGTTCACCCATGCAGGCAGTGTATACATAATGGTTAACAAGCAGGAGGGACCGGCGGAGAAGCTTACGCTTGAATTCACGATCAGAGACACAGGAATCGGGATTCCCCCGGATAAAATCGGCGAGCTGTTCCAGCCCTTCTCCCAGCTCGATGCCTCTACCACACGCAGGTTCGAAGGCACGGGGCTTGGCTTATCGATCAGCAAAGCACTGGTTGAGCTGATGGGCGGAAGCATCCGGGTCGAGCCATCGGAGGAGCCCGGGGCTACGTTTGTTTTTACAATTGTCGTTCGTGAGCATCTTGGATTGGAGCAAAAATACGTGCTGAATAAGGGGCAGGGTTGATATTATGAGCGATGACAACCAAATCAAAGAAAACCAGGGCGATGGAATAGACGCAGGTGAACTGCTGAGCGCCTTAATGGCGATGAAGAAGGGCAATTTCTCCCACCGGATGCCTTATGACCGGACAGGGCTCGCCGGTAAGGTAGCCGATACGTTCAACGAGATTATGGAGATTCAGGAGAGCCTGGTGAACGAGGTTCAGACGGTGGCCAGAGTGGTCGGCAAGGAAGGGAATCTGTCCAGACGGTTCGTGCAGAAGAACCTGGGCGGGTCCTGGGAGACGGTTACTGATTCCTTGAACGGGCTGGTCATTGACCTGATTCAGCCGACCAGCGAGATGGTCCGGGTGATTAACGCCGTAGCCAAGGGCGATCTGTCCCAGCAGGTGGAGCTGGCGATTGAAGGACGGCCGCTTACGGGCGAGTTCCAGCGAACGGCAAGCAATATCAATAGGATGGTCAATCAGCTCAGCACGTTCGCTTCCGAGGTTACACGTGTAGCGCGTGAGGTGGGTACCGAAGGTATTTTGGGCGGACAGGCTGATGTAAAGGGGGTCTCCGGCACCTGGAAGGACCTGACGGACAGCGTGAATTATATGGCGACGAATCTTACGGATCAGGTGCGCAATATCGCGGCGGTGACCACAGCCGTAGCGAACGGCGATCTGTCGAAGCAGATTACGGTCAATGCACGCGGCGAAATCATGGAGCTGAAGAATACGATCAACACAATGGTGGACCAGCTCTCCATGTTCGCCTCTGAGGTGACCCGGGTGGCGCGCGAGGTCGGGACCGAAGGCAAGCTCGGCGGACAGGCCGATGTGAAGGATGTCTCCGGCACCTGGCGGGATTTGACCGAGAGCGTCAACTACATGGCGTCCAACCTGACGAACCAGGTGCGGAACATCGCGGTGGTGACCACGGCGGTGGCCAACGGCGATCTGTCGAAGAAGATTACCGCCGATGTGCAGGGTGAAATTTTGGAGCTGAAGAACACGATCAACATCATGGTGGACCAGTTATCGACCTTTGCTTCCGAGGTGACCCGGATGGCGCGTGAGGTGGGTACGGAAGGGATTCTCGGCGGGCAGGCTGATGTGAAGGGCGTGTCCGGCACCTGGCGGGATTTGACCGAAAGTGTCAACTATATGGCGTCCAACTTAACGAATCAGGTGCGCAATATCGCGGAAGTGACCACGGCGGTAGCCAAGGGCGACTTGTCGAAGACGATTACCGTCGATGCGAAGGGCGAGATTCTGGAGCTGAAAAGCACCATTAACATCATGGTGGACCAGCTCAGCAATTTCGCCTCCGAGGTTACGCGTGTGGCGCGCGAGGTATCTACAGAAGGAATTCTCGGCGGACAGGCCGATGTGAAGGGAGTCTCCGGCACCTGGAAGGATCTGACCGACAGCGTGAACTTCATGGCTGGTACGCTGACGGATCAGGTGCGCAATATCGCCGAAGTGACGACTGCAGTGGCGAAGGGGGATCTGTCCAAGCAGATTACGGTGAATGCGACCGGCGAGATTCTGGAGCTGAAGAACACCATTAACACCATGGTGGAGCAGCTGTCGATCTTCGCCTCCGAGGTGACGCGCGTGGCGCGTGAGGTCGGCACTGAAGGGATGCTGGGCGGACAGGCGCAGGTGAAGGGCGTAGCCGGGACCTGGCGCGATTTGACCGAGAGCGTGAACTATATGGCGTCCAACCTGACGAATCAGGTGCGCAACATCGCGGTCGTAACGACAGCGGTGGCGAACGGGGACCTGTCCAAGAAAATCACTGCGGATGTGCAAGGCGAAATTCTGGAGCTGAAGAATACGATTAATACGATGGTGGACCAGCTCTCCATGTTCTCCTCCGAGGTGACGCGTGTAGCGCGCGAGGTCGGTACAGACGGCAAGCTCGGCGGCCAGGCGCAGGTGAAGGGAGTCGGCGGCACCTGGAAGGACTTGACCGAAGGCGTAAATAACATGGCCCGCAATCTGACGGACCAGGTGCGTAATATTGCAGATGTGACCACGGCGGTAGCCAAGGGTGACCTGTCCAAGAAGATCACCGTAGACGTCAAGGGCGAGATTCTGGAGCTGAAAAATACGATCAACACGATGGTGGATCAGCTCTCCATCTTCGCCTCCGAGGTGACGCGTGTAGCGCGCGAGGTGGGTACGGACGGCAAGCTGGGAGCGCAGGCCGAGGTGAAGGATGTGTCCGGCACCTGGAAGGATCTGACCGATACCGTCAACTTCATGGCGAGCAACCTGACGATTCAGATGCGCAATATTGCCGGTGTAACCACAGCGGTAGCGAACGGGGATCTATCCAAGAAGATTACGGTGGATGTCAAAGGCGAATTGCTTGAGCTGAAGAACACGATCAATACGATGGTGGATCAGCTGAATTCGTTCGCCTCTGAGGTAACGCGTGTAGCGAGCGAGGTCGGCACGGACGGGAAGCTGGGCGGACAAGCCCAGGTGCGCGGTGTCGGGGGCATCTGGAAGGATCTGACCGACAACGTGAATATTATGGCTACCAATCTGACCGATCAGGTGCGGGGAATCGCCAAGGTCGTGACAGCAGTGGCGAACGGTAACCTGAAGCAGAAGCTGACGGTGGAGGCCAAGGGCGAGATTGCCGAGCTGACGGATACGATTAATAACATGATCGAGACGCTGGCCACCTTCGCCGATCAGGTGACTACCGTGGCCCGCGAGGTTGGAGCCGAAGGGAAGCTGGGCGGTCAGGCCAGTGTGCCGGGGGCCGCAGGTACCTGGCGTGATCTGACGGACAACGTCAATTACATGGCGAGTACACTGACCACACAGGTGCGGGCCATCACCAATGTGGCTACCGCAGTGACTAACGGCGATCTGTCACGGGCGATTGATGTGTCCGCCTCCGGGGAGGTTGCCACGCTCAAGGATAACATCAACGAGATGATCCGTAATCTGAAGGAGACGACCCGCATCAACACCGAGCAGGACTGGCTGAAGACCAATCTGGCCAAGTTCTCGCGGATGCTCCAGGGGCAGCGTGATCTGTATGCAGTCAGCCGGATGATCCTGTCCGAGCTGGCTCCGCTGGTATCGATGCAGCATGGCGTCTTCTACATTAATGAACCCTCCGGCGGGGAAGCGGTCTTGAAGCTGTTCGCCAGCTATGCCTATCAGAACCGCAAGCATCTGGCGAATGAATTCCGGGCGGGGCAGGGGCTGGTCGGCCAGTGCCTGATTGAGAAGCAGCGGATTTTGCTGACCAATGTTCCGGGCGACTATGTGATGATCTCGTCCGCACTGGGCGAAGCAACGCCGCTTAATATCATTCTGCTGCCGATCATCTTCGAGGATCAGGTGCTGGCGATTCTGGAGCTGGCGACCTTCCGGCCTTATAGCGATATCGACATCGCCTTCCTGGATCAGCTTACGGAATCCATCGGCAGTGTGATCAACACGATGCAGGCGAACCAGCGTACGGAGGAGCTGCTGATCCAGTCCCAGTCGCTCACCGAGGAGCTGCAGAAGCAGCAGCTGGAGCTGCGGAGCACGAATGACGAGCTGGAGGATAAGGCGAAGCTGCTCGTACTCCAGAAGGCGGAGGTGGAGAGCAAGAACCATGAGGTGGAGGTGGCCAAGCGTTACCTGGAGGAGAAGGCGGAGCAGCTTGCCCTTACCTCCAAGTACAAATCCGAATTCCTGGCTAACATGTCCCATGAGCTGCGCACGCCGCTCAATTCCTTGCTGCTTCTGGCAGAACAGCTGGCCGAGAATCCGGATGAGAATCTGCATGAGCTGCAGGTGAAGTTCGCCAAGACGATACAGGATTCCGGGCTGGAACTGCTGAACCTGATTAATGATATCCTCGATCTGTCCAAAATCGAATCCGGCACGATCACGCCGGATTTCAGCGAAGTCTCGCTGGCGGAGCTGACGGACGGGCTGGACCGTTCTTTCCGCCATATGGTGGATGCCAAGAAGCTCGACTACCGGATCAAGATTGATCCCGGTGTACCGGCCAGCATCGCCACGGATTCCAAGCGTCTGCTGCAAATCCTGAAGAACCTGCTGTCGAACGCCTTCAAATTCACCGAGCAGGGGCAGATTATGCTGCAGATCCGCAAAGCGGCTGACGGGTGGCACCCGGATAAGGAGTCGCTTGAGCGGGCCACCACCGTAATCTGCTTCTCGGTAAGTGATACGGGAATCGGCATTCCGGCGGAGAAGCAGCAGATTATCTTCGAAGCGTTCCAGCAGGCGGACGGCAGTACGAACCGGGAATACGGCGGAACGGGTCTCGGGCTTGCCATCTCCCGCGAGATCGCCGAGATGCTCGGCGGAGAGATTAGCCTGTACAGCGAAGTGGGCAAGGGAAGCGTATTTAACCTGTACCTGCCGACAGATGCGGAATTCACTGAACCGGAGCCTCCGAAGGTTCATGTTCCGGAGGTCATTGACATTACCCCGGCCAAACGCAGAAGCAGCCTTGTCAAGCCGGAAGAGGAGCCCTTCGCGGATGACCGCGATGGGATTGAACCGGGAGACCGGGTGTTCCTGATCGTTGAGGATGACCAGAAGTTCAACGAGATCATTCTGGGGATGCTCCACAAAAAAGGAATCAAAGCGGTTATCGCCACCAGCGGCTGGGATGTCCTGGAGCTGGTTCAGAAATACCAGCCGTCGGCCATCACGCTGGATCTGCATCTTGGCGGAGATACGGACGGCTGGCTGGTGCTTCAGCAGCTCAAAAACGATATCGGGGTGCGGCATATTCCGGTCTGCGTAATGACCGTGGATGAAGACGAGGTGCAGCTGCTGCAGAAGGGGGCTTACGACTACTTCCGCAAGCCCGTGACCAATGAGGAGCTGGAGAATGCGCTGGACCGGCTGAACCGGTTCGCGGATCACACCACGGCTAATCTGCTGGTCGCCGTCCAGGATGAACAGGAGCGCAAGCATATAGCCGAGCTGCTGGACAATCCTGATCTTACACTCACCGCCGTAGAGACCGGGCGCAAAGCCTTGAACCAGTTGAACAGCAAGACGTTCGATGCGATCGTGCTGGACAGCAGCCTGGCAGACATGAATCTGATCCGCTTCCTCCGGGAGATGTACAAGAACGCCAGGAACAAAAGAATCCCTGTGCTGGTGCAGATGAACCGGAAGCTGACGCCGGAGGAAGAAACCGAATGGGATGAGCTGGCCAAGATGGCGGTGCTCAAAGAGGTGAAATCGGATGCCCAGCTGATTGATGAATCCACCCTCGCCCTGCACCGCAAGGCAGAGGATCTGCCGCCGCTCTCCAGAGACAAGCTGGTGAAGCTGTATCAATCGGATGAGATGATCGAGTATAAAAAGGTGCTTGTCGTGGATGATGATATCCGCAACATCTTTGCGCTTACCTCTATTCTAGAGCGTCATCAGATGAAGGTGATCCCTGCGGAGAACGGGCAGGATGCGATCACGCTGCTGGAGCAGACGCCGGATATCGGAATTGTCCTGATGGACATCATGATGCCGGGAATGGACGGCTACGAGACAACCCGGGCGATCCGGGAGAAGCCGGAGTGGAGGGACCTCCCGATTCTTGCGCTTACTGCCAAGGCGATGAAAGGGGACCGGGAGCTGTGCCTGGAAGCAGGCTGCTCGGATTATATTACCAAGCCGGTAAACAGCGGACAGCTGTTATCGATGATGCGTAGCTGGCTGGACGAATAGAGCAGGACGATTAGTACGGACCCTAAAACAGGTCCATGGAACAGGAACAGGAGCCAACCCCTTAGCCGCGATGATGCGGTTAGGGCTGACTCCTGTTTTTTTGCAAATAGGCTGTGAGTGTAGCTTATTAATCCGTAGAGGGTTCGAGCCGCCGGCAGGAAGCTCTCTCGATCAAGAGGGTGTCGACTTTGACCTTGGTGCTGACTGCGGACTGCCGGTGAAGAGAAGCGGTGAACAGATCCACTGCCCATGCGGCCATCCGTTCTTTCTCTACATGAACCGTGGTCAGCTCCGGGGCTACAATCTGTGATTCATTGATATTATCGAAGCCGATGACGGATACATCCTCCGGGACGGAGAAGCCCAACTCGCTGAGCGCCTTGATCGCGCTGATGGCGATGTAGTCACATTCACAGAAGAAGGCGGTGGGAAAAGGCTGTCCGCTGTCCTTCAGCTGCTGCAGCTTGTCCCGTAACGGTCCCTGAGAGGAAAATAAAGTCGGCGGCACCGCCAGCAGGCTGCTCCGGGGAATCTCCACCTGCGACTCCGCCATGGCGTCCATGAACCCGCGCTCCCGTTCCCCGAAGTTATGAATCCGCTCCTCGGATGCGATATAACCGATTCTCCGGTGCCCGTGGCCGGTCAGATAGGTGCCTGCCTGATAAGCACCCATATAATTGTTGATCTCGACAAAATGGACAGGCAGCGCATCGAAGCAGGTGTCCAGCACGATCAAGCCGGGCAGCTTGTCCGAGATATCGGCTATTCTGGCCGCATCCAGGCTGGTCCCGAGCAGAATCACGCCGCTGGTAGGCTCCTCCATCACTGATTGAATGCCCTGCTCATAGTTCTTCTCTTCAAGCGCGGAGAACATCAGACTGTAGCCCCCCATCCGGCAGCGTTCCTCGATATGATGAATCAGCTCCCGGAAGAAGGGCTGCTGATAATACTCCTCATGAACCAGTCCGGCATTGGTGAACACTAGGAACCGCAGGGTGGTGGCGTTCGCTTCGGCGGCCGCTGCTCTTCCCCTGCCGGTGTATCCGTAGGTCTCCGCCAGGCGCAGGATTCGCCCGCGTGTCTCCGGCCCGACCCCCGGCTTTCCGTTTAGCGCCAGCGAGACGGCCCCTTTGGAGACCCCGGCCAGCCGGGCAAGCTCCTCCATATTCAATGACAAGACCTCCATTCAGCATCGTAGCTTAAGTATGTTTAGTGTAAGGGAAGGCGCTAATTTTAGCAATGAAGCGTAATTTGTATTTTTGTTTAGTTATGTTTAGTGAATTTGGCATATCATCGAGGTTAATATAATAGTTGAATAAGCTGGTTTTTAGCTTGAATAAGAACGTTGACGATGGCATGAAGGTGTTGTAGGATTGCTTTATAATAAATTTATAGTTAGTGATATTAGTTTTTTTTAGTTGTTGTTTAGTTTGATGTTGCTATTTGTATATCTTAGGATTTATACAGAAGGGAGCAGGACTTATGGCTAATCCGAAGGAAGCAGGGCAGGCTGAAGCATTCCAGGGGAGGGTCTCCGTATCGGTGCCTGACCAGACTTCACAGTGGGGCGTATGTGAAATTGTACTGCAAGGAGGCCCTGCCGGGGGCAATCCGTTTACGGAGGTAGCGCTGCAGGCGGAATTTTCGATGGGAGAACGTTCGGTTCTTGTTCTGGGCTTCTATGATGGAGACGGGGTATATCGCATCCGCTTCATGCCAGAGCATCAGGGGAAGTGGACGTTCCGGACCAGCAGCAATGAGCCTGCGCTGCATGAGCTTGAAGGGGGACTGGAATGCACGGCTGCGGCAGGCGGGAATCACGGTCCGGTCCGGGTGCGGAATACTTTTCATTTTGCCTATGCGGACGGAACGCCCTATCTTCCTGTCGGCACGACCTGCTACGCCTGGACCCATCAGGGGGATGAGATGGAGCGCCAGACGCTGGACACGCTGAAAGCGTCTTCTTTTAACAAAATAAGAATGTGCGTGTTCCCGAAGTCATACTCCTATAACGAGAATGAACCGGAGTACTATCCCTATGAAGGCACGGTCGAGGCAGGCTGGGATTACAGTCGGTTCAACCCGGCGTTCTTCCGGCATCTGGAGGAGCGGATTGCAGATCTTGGGGAGCTGGGCATCGAGGCCGACCTGATCCTGTTCCATCCGTATGACCGCTGGGGCTTCGCGGATATGGGCAAGGAGGCGGATGACCGCTATCTCCGGTACCTTGTAGCCAGGCTCTCGGCGTACCGTCATGTCTGGTGGTCGCTGGCCAATGAATATGACTTCATGAGCAACAAGGTGCTGGCTGATTGGGAGCGGTATGCCCACATTGTAACGTCGTATGATCCTTACGGGCACCTGATCTCTAATCACAATGGCATTGCCTTCTATGATTTCAACCAGCCCTGGGTTACGCATTGTAGCATTCAGCGTGTGGATGCTTACAAGACCTCTGAGCATACGGATGAATGGAGACGGCGCTGGAATAAGCCTGTCGTGATCGATGAATGTGCCTACGAGGGCAATGTCGAGCATGGCTGGGGGAATATTACCGGGGAAGAGATGGTCCGCCGTTTCTGGGAAGGCGCGGTCCGTGGAGGGTATGTCGGACATGGGGAAACCTATCTGCACCCGGAGGATAAGCTCTGGTGGGCCAAGGGTGGCCGGCTGTATGGTACGAGCCCTGAGCGGATTGCTTTTCTGCGCCGCGTGCTGGAAGAAGGGCCTTCTGAGGGTCTGAACCCGCTGCCTTCGGAGTGGGATCTGCCCAGAGCCGGGGTGGAGGATGAATATGTTCTCTATTATTTCGGATTCAACCGGCCGAAGTTCCGCCAGTTCACGATGAACCCGGAGTTCCGCTATAAGGTGGAGCTGCTGGATACCTGGAACATGACGGTGGATGAGCTTGCGGGTAGCTATCAGGGAACCTTCAGGGTCGATCTGCCGGGACGGACATATATGGCGGTGAGAATGACGCGTCTGCGCGATGAGCATGACCTGGAGGCGAAATAAGATGTGGAAGGTTGGTGTTGTGGGCGCAGGGTATTGGTCGGACAAGCATTTGCAGGCATGGCAGCGTATCCCCGGCGTTCAGATTCAAGGCCTGTGTGACCTGGATTCGGTTAAGCTGCACAGTAAGGGTGAGGCATACGGGATTCCCCGGGACATGCTGTACTCTACGCTGGAAGACATGCTGTCTTCTGCGGAACTGGATATAGTAGATATTATTACTGCGCCGGATACTCATCCTGAGCTGGTCGGACTGGCCGCACGGGCCGGGAAGCATATCCTGTGCCAAAAGCCTTTTGCCCGCTCCATGGAGGAAGCCTGTGAGATGGTGGAAACGGCCCGTGCTGCGGGCGTCCGGCTGATGGTTACAGAGAACTGGCGCTGGCTGCAGCCGATTCAGGCCATCCGCAAGCTGCTGGATGAGGGAGCGGCAGGACGGCTCCAGACGATCCGCTATATCCACACGGATTATTATTCACCGCGGTTTGCCCCGGAGAATGAGCTTCCGCAGCCGTTCTTCCGGGAGATGCCGAAGCTGCTATTCTATGAGATGGGGGTTCACTGGTATGATACGTGGCGTTTCCTGTTCGGGGAGCCTAAGCGGCTATATGCGGAGACCCGGAAGGTCAGCTCTTATATTGCCGGAGAGGATGCCGGGCTGATTACACTTGGCTACGACGATTATATGGGACTGATGGATATGAGCTGGGCCACCCGGCAGAATCTGCCCGGCCCGCTAACTCTTCCGGTGCTGCCGGACCATAAGGAGCAGCTGATTATTGAAGGCGATCAGGCTACAATTAAGCTGTACAGCAGCGGCACACTCAGCCTGATTGATAACAGCGGAGCCGAGACGGTGGTTTCGGAGGACAACGGGCTTGATTTTGAAGAGAGTCATTACCGCCTGCAGTCGCATTTCATTGAATGCCTGAATAAGGGTGAGGAATTCCAGACGAGCGGCGAAGATAATCTGAAGACGCTGGAGCTTGTATTCGGAACCTACCGAAGTGCGGAGGAGCATGAGGTCATTCATTTAGCTTAACTCCAAGGTGGCGGCGTGGATAATGGGCGAGTGTACAGGTACGTTCATATATACGAAGAGCCGGAGAGCTGTTGTCCGGTTCTTCGCCATGCTTACCGGCAAGATTGGCTGATCTCCGGGGAATAGCGTACACTGGGTGGGTAGAGTCATTACTGAACTTAAGCTGCGGGGTGAGAAGGATGGACAAGCTGCTGGAGCAGATCACGGGCGAGCTGCTGGGACAGGTTAGTATTGAGAGCGTGAATCCGCTGGAGCCGGTGAAGGTCAGCGGTGTACCAAAGCCCTGGAGTGTGCTCGGAACCGGAAATTATGCGGCTGTCTTCTGCCGGCAGGGAGCCGAGGAATTCGCAGTGAAGATCTACGCGCCGGGCAGGCCGGGCATTGAGGAAGAAGCAGAAGTGTACTGCCGCCTTGGACAGCATCCGGCCTTCTCGGAGTGCTATTATGCCGGAGCGGATTTCCTGGTCCTCAAAAGGCTGGGAGGAGTCACCTTCTACGATTCCATGCAACGCGGCATTCTCATTACCGGACAGGCTATTGAAGACATCGACAACGCGCTTCAGTATGCGAGATCCCGGGGACTGCGCCCGCATGATATCCATGCCAAGAATGTGATGCTCCGGGACGGGCGGGGACTGATTGTAGATGTCTCGGATTTCCTGAAGGATGACGACTGCAGCATGTGGGAGGATTATAAGCGGCTGTATTACCGGTTGTACCAGCCGGTGGCTTCCCGCCGGGTATTTCCGGTTCCGCGCCTGATTCTGGAGACGGTCCGCAGAGGGTACCGGTTCTGGCGGCGGCGGAAGCAGAGGCGGAGCGGCTTCAATCATTTGAAAAGGTAACTATATAACATCTGCACGGAACTAAGCGCGGCCATGTCTGGATTTTGCTATTCCCGTGACTTGAAAGTGAAGGTTTGGCAGAGCGATTCCAGATATAATCGATATAGAACCTAGAATTCAATTGAAAATGGACAGGAGCGCGGCTTCATGCACTATACCAATCCCATCATATCCGGTTTCCATCCCGATCCCAGCATCTGCAGGGTAGGGGATGATTATTATCTGGTAACCAGCACATTCGAATATTATCCGGGAGTACCAGTCTTTCACAGCAGGGATCTTGTCCACTGGCGTCAGATCGGCCATTGCCTTACAACGGTAGAACAGCTGCCGCTGGAGAATTCGTGGAGCTCAGGCGGAATATTCGCGCCGACCCTCCGTTACCATAACGGCTGGTTCTATATGGTGACCACGAATGTAAGCGGGATGGGCAATTTCTTCGTCAAAACACAGCATCCGGAAGGCCCCTGGTCGGAGCCCTATCTGGTTGCGCAGAGCGGAATTGATCCTTCCCTGTACTTCGATGAGGACGGGCGCGTATATTTCCAGTCCGCCATGGACGGCGGACAGGGGAAAGGAATCTACCAGTGCGAGATTGATATCGGGACCGGGGAAATGCTGACCGGGAGTGTGCTGATCTGGACAGGAACGGGCGGCGCTCATCCCGAGGCTCCGCATCTGTACCGGAAGAACGGCTGGTATTATCTGATGATCGCCGAAGGCGGAACGGAGTATGGACATATGGAGACCATCGCCAGAAGCCGCCAGCCGTATGGCCCGTATGCTGCTTGTCCCCATAATCCGATTCTGTCCAACCGCAGTACGGCAATCAGCATACAAGCCACAGGCCATGCCGATCTGGTTGAGGCGCAGGACGGGAGCTGGTGGGCGGTGTGCTTAGGCATTCGTCCGGTCTCCTATCCGATGGGCCATCATCTGGGCAGAGAGAGCTTCCTGGCTCCCGTAACCTGGACATCCGAGGGTTGGCCGGTTATCGGGAACGGCGGCCACATCGAGCCGGTTATGGACTCGCCGCTGCTGCCGGAAGTCCGCTGGCCGGCGAAGCCCGTAAGAGACCATTTCGATGATACCCGGCTGGGGCTGGACTGGACTTTTCTGCGTAATCCGGCAGAAGGAAGCTGGTCGCTTGAAGAACGGCCGGGCCATCTCGTTCTGCATGGCCACGAGGCTACGCTGAATGAAGCCGCCGCACCTGCCTTTGCGGGCCGCCGCCTCAGCCACTTCACGGCCAATATAGCAGCAGAGCTGGATTATGAGCCGCAGCATGAAGGGGAAGAAGCCGGAATTACAGTATACAAGAACGAGAAGCATCATTATGAGCTGGTGATCCGCTCTGTCAGCGGGCGGAGAGCCGCCGTGTTCCGGCGGACGGTCGGTTCACTCCGGGTGGAGCATGTGGAGGAGTGTCCTGACGGGCCGGTCATCCTGAGAATCAAGGCGCTGCCCGGCAGCATAGAAGCCTCGGTTGAGGCACCGGATTCCGGGGTGATCAAGCTGGGGGCTGGAGAGACACATTATCTCAGCACCGAAATCTCAGGAGGGTTCACCGGGGTATTCGTCGCCATGTATGCAACGTCCGTGACGGGACAGGGCGCTCCGGCAGCGTATGACTGGTTCGATTATGAGCCGCTGGATCAGCCGGCGGTATAAGTTGTGAGCAGCAGTTCCTTGGGACATGCTGCTTTTTTTTGCGTTAAACACGTATGGACCTGGCTGCTGCACAACTACTGCTGATTGCGGTAGGCCTTCGGGGACTTGCCGTACGTTTTTTTGAAGAGACGGGCGAAGTAGTTACTGTCATTAAATCCGCACCTATAGGAGATGTCTGTAATAGGGTGTCTGGTTTGCTTGAGCAGTGAGCATGCATGTTCCAGCCGGAGACGCTGAATATAAGCAATCGGTGTAGTCAGATAATACGCCTGGAATATCCTGTTCAAATGACGGACGGAAATATCCGATTTGGCGGCAATGGCATCAAGAGTAACCGGTTCATGATAGTGATCCTCAATATAGGAGATCGCACTGGCGAGGTGCATCAGGCTGTTGTCCACGCCCTTCTCCTGAATGTCATAATGTCTGGACAGATACACGACCAGCTCCATGAATTTGGAGGCGAGCATGGTCTGATAGCCGTGCTGCTTCTGTTCATATTCGGTAATCATGCCGGCCACAAGCGATGAGACAGCCTCCAGGCTGACGATGGGGAGGTTCATTTTGCTTTTATAGGCGTTAATGCTGCGGTAAAAGGGTTCTAAGACAAACAGCGCCTGATAGCCGTTCAGCGTCCTTAAGTCCGGTCCGGCCAGCTTAAGCATGCCTGATTTGTACATAATGTTGCAAATTATGAAATCATAAGGGTCCTTATAGGCATGGGGAGTGCCGCCGTTAATCACGAATACATTGCCTTTCTTGATAAAAGCCTCTTCGTCGTTGACGATATGCGCAGCATGTCCGTTCAGCACAATGACAAGCTCGGAGAAGTCTGCATGCTGATGGAGGGAGGTGTCTTCTTCGTGCCCGCCATATTGGATAAAGAAAGGAAAATGCTCGTCAGTCGTGAACCAGTTCAAATAAACATTGCTCACAAAGCTCCCACCTCAGAAATACGTATTTGTCTATATAATGCTAGTCTGCGACTTGAAAATCAAGGTTATCCGCCAAAGGTGACGCTAAAATATAACTGTAAACGCATTCAACCAAAGGGGATGAGACGGATGAAAAAACAAATGCCAAGAAGATTAGGGATGGGTCTGCTGGCAAGTATGCTGCTCATTTCGGCAGGCTGCAGCAACAGCAGCAGTGCCGGAAATAACACAAAGAATATAACGAACGGAAATAACAGCGCAAATGATACAGCTCCCGTAACGTTTACCTTCTTTGGCGCCGATGCCAGTCCGAATTGGAACAGGATGGAGGATGATATCGGCAAGGAGATTGTTGCCAAAACAGGTGTTACCCTGAACGCGGAATATGATGTGGGCAGCGGAGGGGGACAGGACAAAATCTCAATGATGGCAGCCAGCGGAGAGTATCCTGATATGATCTATGCCAAGGGAGAGCTGGGCAAGCTGGTGGATGCCGAAGCCATTATCGACCTGACCGAGCTGATTGATAAATATGCTCCGAATATAAAGAAAGTCATGGATGGGAACATGAACCGGATGAAATACAGCAAGGATAATCAGGCGATCTATTCGATCCCGACGAATGTCGGCATTGATCAACAGAGCTTCGATGCGACGAACGGATTTCAGATTCAGCACCGCGTATTGAAAGAGCTTGGGTATCCCGAAGTCCGGACGGTGAAGGATTTCGAGAATGTCCTCAAGGCGTATGTGGCTAAGCATCCAACGACGGACGGGCAGCCGACCATACCGCTGACCGTCAATGCTGACGGCTGGAAGATCATGATTACGGTGACCAACCAGGGCGATATCACTACCGGAGGAACCAATGACGGCGAATATTATGTGAACCCTGAGACGTACGAGACGATGCTGCATTATAAGAAGCCTGAAGAGAAGGAGTACTTCCGCTGGCTGAACCATATGTACAATGAAGGGCTGCTCGACAAGGAATCCTTTGTTCAAAAGGATGACCAGTACAAATCCAAAATCTCCAGCGGCCGGGTGCTGGGGCTCACCTCAGTGGAATGGGAGTATCAGGATGCGGAGAACGCCCTGAAGGCTGCGGGCAAAGACGAATATACGTACGCCCACTTCCCGGTTACGCTGAGTGAGGAGTACAAGGATCACGCCATGCAGTCTGTCGGAGTGGACGGCTACGGGATCAGTATCACCACGGCTTGTAAAGATCCGGTCCGCGCGATTAAATTCCTGGACTGGCTCTCCTCGGAAGAAGGCCAGGTGCTGAGAAACTGGGGGATCGAAGGCAAGCATTATAATGTGGAGAACGGGAAGCGCGTCATCCCTGCCGACATTCTCGATCAGAAGGTCAACGATGCAGCAAGTTTCACCAAGGCGACAGGGGTGGGATTGTATTCCACGCTGGGAGTCCGTTATGGGGACGGTGTGAAGGATTCTACAGGCAATTACTATACTACGAACTTCCCGGAACAGATTCTGGCCGAATATTCGGATGCGGAGAAGGCGAGTCTGGCTGCGTATAACGCAACAACCTGGAAAGACCTGTTCCCGGCGGAGGATGAATTCCCGGTCAAGGAATGGGGCGCGCTGTACAATATGCCGGTGCCGACAGATGGGGATTATCAGGTAATCTATCAAAAGACGCAGGATATCGTCCATAAAAGGATTCCCGAAGCCATCCTCTCCCGCACAGCCGATTTCGATAAAATCTACGATGATTTCATTGCGGAGCTGAACAAAGCGGGTGCAGAGAAAATGGAGAAGGAATATACGGAGCTGGTTAAAGCGAGAGTCTCGCTGTTTACCGGGAAGGAGATTGAATAGCAGAGCTGCTTAGCTTACGCGGCAGATATTCAGAGATATTCAAAAAGGGCATTTCTGCGGCTAAGAAATTAGCCTGGAAGGCCCTTTTCGTTCGAGTACAGATTCAGCCCTTCGGGATCTTCCGGTAGCTTGAAGGAGAGAACCCCGAAATCTTCTTGAACAGCCTGGAGAAGTAATAAGGGTCGTTGATCCCTATAGCGGAGCCGATCTCCTTAATGCTGAGCTCGGTAAGATCGAGCAGATGGCCTGCCCGCTGGATTTTGAGCCGCAGGAAATACCCGATCGGGGAGACCCCGGTCTCAGCGTTGAAGATATAGATCAGATGCTGCTTTGACACGCCGACCTGCTTAGCGAGCTCAGGCAGGGTGAGGTTGCTGCCCAGCCGTCCGTTCATATACTGGATCGCCTGTTCCAGATACGTCCCGCGTTTCTTCTCCTGCGCGGACGGGCCTGCCGTAATGCCGATGCCGGAGAGCAGCTGTCTGGCCGTCTGGGCGATGTGCACATGGGTAGCCAGGGCGTAGGTCCGCTCAGCCAGCAGCTCATAGGCAGGAACGAACCATTCGATGAGCCGGGCCTTGCCGCTCGGGGCCAGGGCGAGGGGAGCGCCCGACAATCCGAACAGCTTCACCAGCCGGTCCGCATGATTTCCTTTGAAATGGAACCAGTAAATGCTCCATGGCTCTTCCTGCATGGCCCCGTACCGGTGCGGGGTGTGTGGAGGAATAATGACCATGTCCCCCGGCTGCATGGTCATCTGCTCCCCATGATTCAGCTCCACCCAGCCCTCCCCCGCTTCACACAAGATCAAGATATGCGACGGGCTGCCTTCCAGGCGTTCCCTGAAATGATAACGGGCATTCGGGAAATAACCAATGTCCGTAATGAACAAGGAGGCGGTCAGCTCCTCCTGTTCCAATTCCTTCATCCAGTACTCCGGCAGCACATACAGCTTCTCCTCCACAAACCCTTCCGGCTTGCGGATATGACCGTGATTCATGCCGCTTCCCCCTAACAGATAGTAGGTTAACAAGCTTACACAGAATAAGAATATAATCCATCACTTCCCGCATTTCGTCAATTGGAAACTCCCCGGCCAGCGGCTAGAGTAGAACTATCAAGTCAAGGGAGGCAGTGAAGGGCATGCAGTATGCAGGTGGCGGTAAGAAGCCGGAGGCAGCCGGGGACAACGCTGACTACGGTGGCAATGGGGATAATGCGGATAATACGGACAATGTGGACAATACGTACAATGCGGGCAACGCAGACAACAGGGACAATACGGACAGCGCGGACCGGGTACAGGTACGGGAGACCAGTGTGATGATACCAACCTATGAGGCAGGCGCCGCTGATCCGAACCCCATGTTTCTGGAGAAAAGAGTCTATCAGGGAAGCTCAGGGCGTGTATATCCGCATCCCGTGATTGAGAGCATCTCGGATGTGAAGAAGGATAGGACGTACAAGCTGATTATTCTGGAGAATGAATATCTGCGGATAGAGATCATGCCGGAGCTTGGGGGGCGGATCTACCGGGCGCTCGACAAGACGAACAATTATGATTTTGTCTATTATAACCGTGTAATCAAGCCAGCGCTGGTCGGCCTTGCAGGTCCCTGGATCTCCGGGGGCATTGAGTTCAACTGGCCGCAGCATCACCGCCCGAATACGTTCGGCCCGGTTGAATATAAACTTGAGGCTGCTGAGGATGGAAGCGCTACCGTATGGGTGAGCGAGATTGACCGGATGTACGGAACGAAGGTTACGGCTGCGTTCAGACTCTATCCCGGGAGAGCCTATCTGGATGTCCATGCGCAGTGTTATAACCGGACGCCGCTGCCGCAGACCTTCCTGTGGTGGGCCAACCCGGCGGTTGCGGTCAATGATCAGACGCAGTCTGTTTTTCCGCCTGATGTCACAGCCGTCTTCGATCATGGCAAAAGGGATGTATCGCGGTTCCCTATTGCGACCGGTACCTACTACAAACAGGATTATTCGGAAGGCGTGGACATCTCCCGCTATAAGAATATTCCGGTTCCGACCTCCTATATGGCCTACAAGTCGGATTATAATTTCGTCGGTGGATATGATCACGGCGTCCAGGCGGGGCTGCTGCATGTGGCTGATCATCACATCTCACCGGGGAAGAAGCAATGGACCTGGGGGAACGGGGAGTTCGGCCAGGCCTGGGACCGCCAGCTGACCGATGAAGACGGACCTTATATTGAACTCATGACGGGCGTGTACACGGATAACCAGCCTGACTTCACCTGGCTGCAGCCGTATGAGGAGAAGAGCTTCAACCAGTATTTCATGCCGTATAAAGGCATCGGTCTGGTGAAAAATGCCTCGGTAGACGCTGCGGTCAATCTGGAGGTGGATGCGGCATTAGCTCAGGCGGTGGTGAAGGTATACGTGACTTCACGGTTTGAACAGGCCATTATCCGGTTAAGTGGAGCCGCAGGCGAATATCTGCGGGAGACTGCCGATCTGTCTCTGGCAGAGGCTATAGAGCTTACGGTTATGCTGGACCATGGAGAGCAGGAGCATGACCTCAAGCTGACAGTCCATAGCGGGGAGGGCAGGCTGCTGGTCGCCTATCAGCCGAAGCGTCCGGAGATTGGGCGTATCCCTGAGGCGGCGAAGCCGCTGGCCCCGCCGGAAGAGCTGCGCTCAGCAGAGGAGCTGTATCTGGCCGGCCTGCATCTGGAGCAGTACCGGCATGCCACCTTTGAGCCGGAGGCCTATTATCTGGAGGGGCTTAAACGGGACAGCGGGGATATCCGGCTGAATGTAGCGTATGGAACGCTGCTGCTCCGCCGCGGGCAATATGCTCAGAGTGAGCCTTTGCTCCGCCGCGCCATTGAGCGTCTGACCTCGCGTAATCCTAACCCGTATGACAGCGAAGCCTATTATCAGCTGGGGGTTGCCCTGCGCGGCCAGAACCGCTTGGATGAGGCTTTTGCTGCTTATTACAAAGCGGTATGGTCGGCAACCTGGCAGGATGCAGGGTATTACTCACTAGCTCAGATTGCCTGCCGGCAGGGCCGGTATGCCGAGGCGCTGGAGCTGGCGGAGCGTTCGCTGATCCGCAATGCGCGTAACTATAAGGCGAGGAACCTCAAGTCTGCTCTCCTGCGGAGGCTTGGCCGGCCGCAGCAGGCGAGGCGATTCGCAAGTGAGACTGTGCAGCTTGATCCTGCTGATTTTGGCGCATATAACGAACTGGCCCTGGTCCTTGCAGCACTGGGTGACCCTGCTGCGGCAGAAGAGGCGCTGACAGAATTGGAACGGCTTATGCGTGGTGACGCACACAACTACCTTAATCTTATGGCAGATTATATGGGCTGCGGACTGTATGCGGAAGCTCTTGCTATAGGAGAGAGAGCGGTCGAACGGGGCAGCTCCAAACCTCAATCTGAACCCGGACTGGAACTAGAATCCGAATCGGTCTATCCGATGCTGCATTATGCCCTTGGCGAATGTTATGAGTGTACGGGACAAAATGAGCAGGCACGGGAGGCCCGCCGCCAGGGGCAAGCAGCCTCCCCGCTGCACTGCTTCCCGAACTCCCTGTCCGAGCTTGAATGGCTGTTAAGCGCCGTCCGGGCGAATCCCCTGGATGATAAGGCCTATTACTATCTCGGCAATCTCTATTATGACAAGAAGCGGCCGGAGGAAGCGGCGGCAAGCTGGGAACGTTCACGTGAACTGAGAGGGGATTTCGCCATCGTTCACCGCAATCTGGCTCTGGCCTATTACAACAAGCAGAACAATCCTGAGGCGGCGCTCGCTTCACTGGAGCAGGCCTTCGCCTGTGCGCCGCAGGATGCGCGGATTCTGTATGAGCTGGACCAGCTGCGCAAGAAGCTCGTGTGGTCTGCCGGGGAACGGCTGGGTCATCTTGAAGCACAACGCAGTCTGGTGGAGCAGCGGGATGATCTGTATATCGAATATGTAACGATGCTTAACCAGCTTGAGCGCTATGACGAAGCGGTTAGGGCATTAAGCTCGCGTACCTTCCATCCCTGGGAGGGCGGAGAGGGGAAGGTGACCGGGCAATACCAATTCGCCCATAGCGGGCTTGGCAGACTGGCACTGGAGAACGGGCAGTATGACGCTGCGCTTAAGCATTTCCGGCTGGCGCTGGCCTATCCGCATAATCTGGGCGAAGGGAAGCTGGAAGGGGCGCAGGAGAATAATATTCAATATGCTCTTGGCCGGGTATACGAAGGGCTTCAGCAGGAAGAAGAGGCTGAGCGCTGCTACAGGGCGGCTTCACAAGGTCTGGCGGAGCCGGCAAGTGCGGTGTTCTACAATGACCAGCCGCCGGAGATGATTTTCTACCAGGGGCTGGCCTGGCTGAGGCTCCAGCAGCCGAAGGAGGCCAAGCGCCGCTTCAATATATTGATTGATTATGCCGAGCGTCATCTTTTCGATGATATCAAGCTGGACTATTTCGCCGTATCGCTGCCGGATTTCCTGGTGTTTGAGGATGACCTCAACCGGCGCAATGTCATACATTGCCGCTACATGCGGGGGCTCGGGCTTCTCGGGCTGGGCCGGTATGAAGCTGCGGCAGCGGAGCTTGATTCAGCTCTTGCCCTGGACCCTAATCATCAAGGAGCCGGGGTTCACAGACGGATGGCCGATAGTGCCCTGAACCGGGGACAACTCTAAGCAGAAGGAGGACAACAGATTATGCATACAACAGGACGGCATAGGATTAGCATGGACAGTATGGATGCAGTGCTGAACAGATTGCCCCGCAAGCTTACTCTTACCATGTGGGATTTCTCCTGGTACACCATGACCTTGCCGGGCGAGCCTTATCATGATCTGGCGGCAAGATGCAAGGAGGCAGCCGACAGAGGATATAACACCATCCGGATCTGCGCCATGCCGTTCCTGTTATTCACAGCGGAAGGCAAACGCCCCGGACCGCTGCACTTCGGCAGTCTGGGGGAAGTGGGCCAGCGTACCCGCTGGTACAACTGTCGCGGCGGTGCCGAGCTGGACGGGCATGCGCATCTGCTGGAGCTGTTCAGGCAGGCCAAGGCGCACGGACTCTATATTATGCTGTCTTCCTGGGAATATCAGCAGAGCCCCAGCTTCCTGGCCTATCCCGCACTGCGTGATGAGCTGGCAGCAATTGCTCCCGCAGAGCGGTTCATGGCCCTGGCCCGGTCGATGGACCAGCTCATCCGGTATGTCAAGGGGGAAGGCTTCGCTGATCGAATTGTTTATGCCGAGCTGCATAATGAAGTGGAATTCGGGCAGCTTACCGCCGTGGGTACCGTGCAGGGAATCGGCGCAGCGGATACGCCCAGGCTGGTGGAGGCCATGCAGCCTTATATCGAGGAAGCGGTAGGGTATCTCCGCGAACAGCATCCTGATGTTCTGATCACAGCCAGCTATACACTGAACGAAGCTTATCCGAAGGCATATGTAGCCCGTAATTTACAGGTGGCTCACTATCATCTCTATATCAAAGGCGTGCTGAATGAGCTTATGGACGCAGCGGGGTTGAATGATGAGGGGGTGCCTTTTCCGAATACCTTTGTCCGGTCTATGCTGAGGGAAGATGCCCCACCCTTCGGAGAATGGACCCTGCCCGCAGGGCAGGAGTGGCGGATGGAGGGCAATCCGGTCGGGATGAAGCTGATCTATCTGCATGATTGGGCCGACCCTGATCTATGGGATCTCTATCTATATGACCGCTACGGAGCCCATAAGCTGGCGATGCTGCAAAAAGCGGACATGCGCCTGGAAGAAGCGCAGGAATGGGCGGTACATTCGGGCCTGCCGGTAGTGATCGGCGAAGGCTATGTCGGCTATACCCCGCTGCTTGCAGGCTTCGAGGAAGGCCCGGTCGGGAAGTTCATTGCCGAGTATGCGCTGCGTAAGGGGATGGCGCTGGGCTTCTGGGGCATGACGCTGTGCTCCAACTGTGCGCCGCATCATCCGTTCTGGCAGGATGTGGCCTGGCAGCAGCGGTGGAACCGGTACATTCTTGAAGCGGAGTAGCGGAGTAGTGAAGCGGCGTAGTCAGCGCGGCAGACCGGCAGCTTGTCATGCCGCGTCCCTCCGGGGCGGACAGCCGTTCCGAAGTAACACGAGAGAGCGCATTGTCTTGGCTGTATGTTTTATAGAGCTTTGGGGACAGAATAGCAGTATATGAGGCCCAAATGGGCTGGCTTTGTCTACAACGAGTAGTTCTGCCATGATATAATCGCAGAAAAACAGTCTATTCTGGACATCAAGGCCAAGACGGCTGAGGGCAAACGGATCAACATCGAAATGCAGCTGTTCAATCCATACAATATGGAGAAGCGGACGCTTTTCTACTGGAGTGAGATGTATTACCACCAAATTCAAAAAGGCGACGATGATCAATATACTGAACTACTCCTGTCTGCCGAATGACCGTCATCATAATGTGTTTCATCTTCGGGAAGATCACACTGGAATTTCTCTTAATAACGATCTTGAGATTCATGTGATGGAATTAACGAAGCTCGAGGAGCAGGCCGTTCCATTAACTGGTGGTCTGATCAACTGGCTATTATTCCTCAAGGGTGTTGAACAACCAAACTGGGAGGTGCTGACCATGAATGAACCGATGTTGAAAAAAGCAATGGATACGCTCGAGTTCCTGAGTCAGGATGCCGCTACACGTATGGAATATGATGCCCGGATGAAGTATTTACGTGATGAGGCGTCACGAATGAATGGTGCTAAGGCTGAGGGATTGCTGAGAGGATCAACAGGCTGCTCCAACTTGGGGCAGTTTTTTTGAAAATATAAGAATTTATATGTTTCACTCAATAACTTATCCTTCTACTGGATAAATCAGCAGATGACAGATAAACAACGGAGTAGTGTTATAATCGGAAGAGCTGGCTGCTGCATCTATCGAAGGGAAGTGAGCGAATGGGCCATTCGTTATTTGAAATTACAGAGTCCGCAATTATACCCGCTGAGGTATCCGATAAAGTTCTGCGCAGAGAAGCCGGGGCGATTACCTTATTCATTGGGACGGTGCGTGAGTTCACACAGGGGAAGAAAACCTTGTATCTTGAATATGAAGCATACCCGTCCATGGCTGTAACGCAGCTGAAGCGCATCGGGCAGGAAGTGCTGGAGCGCTGGCCGGATACGAAGGTTGCAGTCACCCACCGGATAGGTAAGCTTGAGATTACCGACATTGCAGTGGTCATCGCAGTCTCCTCGCCCCACCGTAAGGCTGCCTATGAAGCGAATGAATACGTGATTGAGCGGATCAAGCAAATCGTCCCCATCTGGAAAAAAGAAACCGGTGAGGACGGCAAAGCGTGGATTGGCGACCAGCTGAATCAAAATGCCTACCCTGAGGGCCGTCCGCTGCTGCCAGATATTCCGGCGGAAGACGAGAGGTAGCTAAAAGGAGGAACGTTCAATGAATGCAGAACAAGTGATGCAGGAGCTTGAAGCGCTTGGCAAGGAACGGACCAAGAAGATGTATACCGCAAACGGCGCACGGTAGCCGCTCTTTGGTGTGGCTACCGGTGCAATGAAGCCGATCTTCAAGCAAACCAAGATCGATCAGGCGCTGGCTGAGGAGCTGTATGCTACAGGTAATTATGATGCGATGTATTTTGCCGGGATCATTGCCGACCCGAACGGGATGACAGAAGCGGACTATAACCGCTGGATGGACGGGGCTTATTTCTATATGCTGTCTGATTTCGTGGTGGCTGTAACCTTGGCTGAAGCAGATATTGCCCAGCAGGTGGCGGATGAGTGGATCAGGAGCGGAGAGGACCTTAGAATGTCTGCAGGCTGGAGCTGTTACTGCTGGCTGCTGGGAAGCCGCCCCGATCAGGAGTTCCAGCGCGACAAGCTGGCCGGGATGCTGGAGCTTGTAGGTAGGACCATTCATGACTCCCCGGAGCGTACCCGGTACTCTATGAACAATTTTATGTATACCGTAGCCGTGTCCTATTTACCGCTGCATGATCTGGCATGTGAGACGGCGGAGCGGGTGGGTCCGGTCGAGGTGGACAAGGACAAGCCGAAGAGCAAGCTCATCAGCGCTTACGATAATATTATGAAGGCTGTCGGCAAAGGACGGACCGGCTTCAAACGCAAACATGTACGCTGCTGATTTCCCGGTTTTCACCGGCATCCGGTAATGCTTCGCCGTTTCTGGTTAATAAATGCTATGCATTTGGATAACCTATTCCCTATCCCGGAAGAAAAGAGGCGGTTAAGATGTCAACTACACACCATAGTCACGAGGAAGCCGTTGAGACGGTCCGCAAGCTGATCAAGGGTATTGATATGGCTATGCTTACCACGATTTCGGAGGAAGGGCTGGTCTCCCGGCCTATGAAGACACAGGAGGTTGAATTCGACGGAGACTTGTGGTTCCTGACCAAGAAGGATACGAGCAAGTTCGGGGAGATACTGTATGACCCGCGCGTCAATGTCGTGTATGCCGACAAGTCCTATGTCTCCATCCGTGGAACGGCCGAGATTGTAACCGATGTAAGTAAGAAAAAAGAGTTTTGGAGTGCAGGGTACGAGGCGTTCCTGAAGACAAGCTATGATGACCCGAATGTCATTCTGATTAAAGTCCATGCCGAAGCGGCTGAATACTGGAAGAGCGGCAACCTGGCCGAGAAGGCAGTATACATGTTCAAACGGATGACCGGCCAGGACACTGACAAGCTGAATCTGAATCAGACGGTCGAGCTGGAGTAGAGTAGAGTAGAGTAGAGTAGAGTAGACAGACAGACGGTTTTAGGAAGCCTTAGGTTCATAGGTTCTGCAACGGAGAGATCAACAGAATTCATCTGTGGGTCTCTTTTTTTGCTGTGGAGCCGGGAAAAGATAATTGTCACATTACATACGGCTCATGTGTTATATCTATATGATTTGCAGAAAGGAGATTATCGTGGACCCTATTGAAGAGAAAATTAGAAGGATACAAGACGGGGAAGGAGGCCTGTACTCGGATGTGATCAGGCTGTACCAGCAACGGATTTACCTCTATTGTTACCGCTTGCTGAATAACAAGGAAGATGCGGAAGATGCGGTACAGGACATCCTGATCAAGGCCTACCAGAATATCGGGCAGTACAAGCCTCAGGCAGATTTCACCTCATGGCTCTACAAAATTGCTTATCATCACTGCCTGAACCTGCTGCGGCGGCAGAAATTCCAGCAGCAGGTGCGGAAACTGCTCCGGCAGGAGGTTACGGAGAAAAGTGCAGAGCAAATAGCCCAGAACCGCCTGTTCAGCGAGCCGGTCTCGGCTGCTCTGGGGAAGCTGGATGTGGAGGACCGGAATTTATTGATCCTGCGGATTTATGAAGATAAATCATTTGCGGAAATCAGTGAAATTCTGGGTGTGAGTACGGCTACCGTACGCAAAAGATATGAACGGACCAGGGAAAAACTTAAAAAAGCGATTGAGAGAAAGGAGAAACAATTATGGGCAAGCGTGAATTAACTCCAGAGGAGCAGTTTCTGAAGGAGGGAGACCGTTCAGCACATTGGAACACCGTTGATGTTCATGAACCAGTAATGAAGGCGCTCGGGCTTGAGGGGGCATTGACTGCTGAAGAAGACGAGACCCTGCTTCAGACCCTTCCGCCAAGCGGAGAGGCACCAAAAGTAATGCGCAGAATGGAAACAAGAACCGGGCGGAGACAGAAGCGGATTCCGGTGAAGGGCTGGGCGGCGGCGGTCCTGGCACTGGTCTTGCTGGGCGGCGGCTATACCCAGTTCTCCGGCAAACTCCAGCAAGGAGCTGAAGCCCAGAGTTCGGGTGAAGTCCGGCAAGGGGCCGGAGCCCAATATAAGGTGCTTCCTTATCAGCCGCTTCCGGCGACGGCTTCCGGCGGAACGCTGATTGAGAAGGCGAAAGAACCCTTGAAGCCTTATATCCCGGAAGCACAGCCGGGTATTGAGCATGAAGCCAACCAGAAGCTGAGTATTCTCTATAACCAGAAATATTCAAAGGGGGCAGCACTCATGAAGGAGCTGCTGCTTCCCGGAGAGTATGCCACCTATTTAATTACACGTGAAGGTGACGAGGGAGAGGGGAGTATGAATATGTATCGCCCGCCCCTCACGTTCAAGGACTATACCGCCTATAAGACCAGTGTAGAGGAGCACAACGCTCCGATCCTGGAGCAGCCGGCGTATCTGCCGGAAGGATATGCCCTGCATGAGGCAATCATCAAGCCTTTTTTCTTAAAAGTTCCGGATGTGCAGGAGCTTAAAGGCGGAAACGAGAGAGACCTGGGAGACAACTTCCAGTTGGCCTGGAGAGTGGAGAAGGCGGAGAACATTGACTACCCGTATTCCTCACTGGTATACAAGAAAGGGGAGGTTCAGGTGAGAATCGGTGTCTCACGTGTGGATGACTACCAAAACCCGGCTGATAAGCTCTCGTGGAGTGAACATACAAAGATGGAGAATATAGAGATCAAAGGCAGACAAGCTATTTTTTCGGATGACTCCGGCAACAAGGAGCTTGACTTGGGATTTAAGTACGAGTTAGTTTGGTCTGATCCGGGTGCAAAGGTTATCTATTCTGTGATCGCCGGCCAGGAGAATACGGAGCTAACGAAAGACGAGCTTATCGGCATTGCCGCCAGTATGATGAAATAAGTAACGCAGAGTTGACACTCAGGGCTGTTTCCCTATCTTAGGATAGCGGAGCAGCCCTTGAACGTTTTTGGACTGTCTGCAGGAAGGCATATTCGTAAGATTTTATAAGAATTCGTGCATTGCTCTCCTATGAACTTCAATTCCATATTGTTACTATAGCAATGTAGCAAGAGAATACAGATGTATACAGGAGGGTTAAAGATGTTGAAATGGAAGCGTTCTCTTTCGGTCCTGGCGATGACAGCGATATTAGGTACACTGGCTGCCTGCGGCGGCGGAGGGAATAAAGTAAACAATGCAGGAGGGGCTACAGAAGCACCTGCCAGCACCAATGCTGCTGCGACGGCTGCTGCAACTGATGCACCAAGCACCAATGAGCCGGTCAAGCTGCGGATTATGTGGTGGGGCTCCCAGCCGCGTCACGAAGCCACTTTGGCGGCCCTGGAATTGTACACGAAGAACAATCCGAACGTAACCTTCGAGCCGGAGTATTCCGGTATGGACGGTTATCTGGACAAATTATCCACGCAGGCTGCGGCCAACAATGCACCTGATGTGGTTCAGCTTGACCCGGGCTGGATGCCGGACTGGATGGCCCGCCAGCAATTGGCAGACCTCGCTCCTGAGGTGGATGTAAGCAAATTCGATACGAAGCTGCTGTCCGGCGGACAGCTTGACGGCAAGCAGTACGCTGTTCCGCTCGGTTCGGTAGCCTTCGGTATGGTATATGATAAAGCGGCTATGGATAAGTTGGGCATCGCGAACCCGGCCAACGGCTGGACCTGGGATGAGTTCTTCGCCTTAGCGAAGGAATCCAAGTCCAAGCTGCCGAAGGGACAGTATTTCACCCTCGACTATGCAGGTAACTATTTCATGTACTCGGCGTATCAGTATGCCAAAGGCAAAGGGCAGGTTATCACGAATGAGGGTCATTTCAACGTGGATGAAGCCACGTATCTGGACTGGACCCGTAAATTCGAAGAGCTGCGTAAGGAAGGACTGGTTCCTCCGGCGGATGTGAATGCCTCCGATAAGGAAAATGATCCGCAAATGGATCTGCTCGCAGCAGGCAAGGTGCTGTTCCGTTACAGCTTCTCCAACAATCTGGGAACCTGGGACAGCATTAAGCCGGGAGCCTACGCACTTGTAACCATGCCGCGTGCCGAAGAGGCCGGAGGCTGGCTGAAGCCGTCGATGTACATGGCGGTCTCCAAGAACTCCAAGCATGCTGAAGAAGCCAAGAAATTCATCAACTGGTTCGTGAATGATGCTGAAGCGGCCAATATTACCCAAACCTTCCGCGGTCTGCCGGCCAACAAGGATAATGCGGCCCTGCTGGAAGCGAACATGAGCGATCTGGATAAGGTAGGCTTGGCTCTGCTCCGTGCTACGGAGCCGGATGGCCAGACCTGGTCGGCCGGAGCCGGCGGCTGGACGAACTTCATCGACAAGGACTGGGTACTTGTCCGCGACCAGCTCAGTTTCGGCAAGTCTACACCAGAAGAGGCGTTCAAGCAGCTGAAGGAAGCCTCGCTATCCTACGAGAAATAATTTATGTACAGAAGCCCGGGACAGCGATGTTCCGGGCTTTATCTTTTGAAATATCGTTTCCACTTGGAACGCGGTTATACTCGTGTTTTCGAATTAATCGTTATATTTTGAAAGAATTCGAGCATTGCCCTCCTTTAGCCAAAGTGTGGGCCAATACTATACTTAAGCTATACAAATTGACCACAAGAGGTGACCACAGATGAACCGCTCCACAACCACTTTAGCCCAAGCCTCGCCAGCGCCGAAAAAAAGCTCCTATTTCAAAAGCCGGTGGAACGCTCCGCTTGCAGGCTATTTGTTTATTTCGCCCTGGCTGATCGGGTTCCTGGTACTGACGGCGTATCCGTTGTTCTTATCCCTGTACTATTCGTTTACCGACTACACCCTGATGCAGCCGATGAAATGGATCGGGTCCCGCAATTACGAACGGATTTTCACCGCAGACCCCAAATTCATTCAATCCGCCAAAGTCACAGTCATGTATGTGCTGGCCTCTGTGCCCCTTAAGCTGATTGCGGCCCTGCTCGTGGCCATGGTACTCAGCAGAGCGGTCAGAGGGATTAGCGTCTACCGCACAGCGATCTATTTCCCTTCTCTAATCGGAGGCAGTATCGGGGTATCGCTGCTCTGGCGTAACATCTTCGGGGTAGACGGGATCTTTAACAAGCTGATTGCCGTCTTTGGCATCGAAGGGAAAAGCTGGATTACCAACCCGGACACCGCGCTTAGCACACTGATTCTGCTCACGGTCTGGCAATTCGGCTCCACCATGGTTATCTTCCTGGCAGGGCTGAAGCAGATTCCCAATGACTTGTATGAAGCTTCCTCGGTAGACGGGGCGAACAGGTTCATTCAATTCTTCCGCATTACACTGCCTATGCTGTCGCCGATTCTCTACTTCAACCTGATTATGGCCGTGATCAACGCCTTCCAGATGTTCACCTCGGCCTTCGTGATTACGAATGGCGGACCGATGAACGCTACATATGTATATGCCATGTATTTGTACGAACGGGCCTTCAGCCGGTACGAGCTGGGCTACGCTTCTGCATTGGCCTGGATTATGCTGGTCGCCATTGTGGCCGCAACACTTCTGATCTCTTACACCTCGAAGTACTGGGTATTCTATGAGACTGACACTGGAGGGAAAAAACGCAAATGACAACTCTGAATTGGAAGCCTGCATTCCGGCATGTGTTCATGATTCTCTTCAGCTTCCTCATGGTCTATCCTATTGTCTGGTGGATCGGAGCCTCGCTGAAGGACAGCACCGAGCTGAGTTCACCGGGAATCTTCCCGTCCGTCCCGCAGTGGGAGAACTTCACCAAAGGCTGGAACTCAGTTCCCGGACATACGTTCACTGATTTCTACCTCAACACCTTCTGGCTGGAAATTATGGTGCTGATCGCAACGCTGTTATCCTGTACGCTGGTTGCCTTCGGGTTCGCCAGACTGGATTTTCCGCTGAAGAAATTCTGGTTCTCGATTTTGATGCTGACGCTGATGATGCCTGGTCAGGTGCTGATCATTCCCCAGTACGCCTTGTTCCATCAGCTGGGCTGGGTGAACACGTATTTGCCGTTTGTCGTTCCCCATTTGCTGGCGGGCGGGGCCGGCGGAAGCTTCTTCGTCTTCCTGCTGATCCAGTTCATCCGCGGCGTGCCCAAGGAGCTGGACGAATCGGCCAAAATCGACGGCTGCTCCTGGTTCGGGATTTTCTGGAGAGTGGTCATGCCGCTCGCCTTCCCGGCGGTCGTTACGGTGACGATCTTCTGCTTCCTGTGGAACTGGGATGACTTCCTGGGACACCTCCTGTACATCAACACGGTAGACAAATACACGGTGGGACTTGCGCTGCGCATGATTAATGACTCCCAGTCTGCAGCCGAGTGGGGCCAGCTTCTGGCCATGTCGCTTGTCTCTATTGTTCCGGCAACGCTTGTGTTCACCTTCCTGCAAAAGTATTTCGTGGACGGGATTGCGACAACAGGCATAAAGGGATAAGATGTAAAAAACATCCGTCCGATAACGGTAAAGCGCCTGGGCCTTATTCGACGCTTTACCGTTTATTTCGTATGAAGCGGAGGCGAAGGAAGGGGATCACTTGACCAATCCTTTTAAAAAGTACAGGATCGACCGTCTGTTTTTTCACAGCTTTGCCATTATAATTATTCTGGTGATAGCGGTAACGGCTTGGACCAGCTACAGCAACTCCTCCAAGGCCCTTGTACAGACCACCTCCCATTATCAGCAGCGGCTGCTGGATGAGTTGAACAATGAGATTACCACCCGGCTCGATATGATTGAGCAGATCTCACTGTCCACCTCCCGGGACAACGAGCTGACGACCTTTCTCTTGAACAGGCAGGATGATTTCGAGCGGTACCGCAAGCGTGTAAGCGTTGAGAGTGCGCTTGGCAATTTGACCTATGCCATTCCGTTGATTCAGGGGATTGACCTGTATATGGATGAGCCGATGCCGAGCGACGGCCAGAGCTATATCCAATTCCGGAATATTCGCGATCTGGATAAGCAGTCCTGGGCCAGGAATCTGGTGAAAAGCGATTTCGCCTGGTCGGGAGAACATTCCATTCCCAGTGTGCAGGGAGACATTCCGGTGCTTAGCTTCGCCCGGAAAATCATGAACGAGAACGACTATCTCGGTGTGCTTGTCGTTCATATTAAAGCCAGGGAAATCCGTGCGCTGCTGACCGGCAACTCCTCCGGGTCGAACCGGATCATGGCGGACAGCGCCGGCAAGCAGATTCTGAGCATCGGGGAGACGCTGGAGCAGAGCGAGTGGTCGAAATGGATCGACCTCAAGAGCAACAAATCCGGCTATGTCCACATTCCCGGCGATAAGGATACCGGCAATACGCTGCTGGTCTACTCCAGAATGGATAATTCCATCTGGACGCTGATTGAGTTCACCTCCTGGAAGCAGATTACGGCAAGCAGTCTGGAGCTGGCGGAATGGATCGGGCTGATCGGAATTGGAGCGATTCTGCTGGTCCTGCTATTGACGCACTATCTGAGCAGGCAATTCTCCAAGCCCATTAAGCAGCTTGTAAGCGCTATGAGAATATATTCAGTCGGCGGGCACAAGGAGGAGCTGCCAAGCGACTACGAGAATGAATTCGGTTATTTATTCTCCGGCTACCGCAAGCAGACCGAGCGTATCGAGGAGCTGTACCTGTCGCTGGAGCGGCGGTACGAGCAGCAGCGCAAAGCGGAGATTGAGGCCTTGCAGGCCAATATCAATCCCCATTTTCTCTACAATATGCTGGACCAGCTCAACTGGATGGCGATTGAGGCCGGACAGGATGAGCTGAGCCGGATTCTGGAGCTGATGGGCCAGATGTTCAGGATCGGCTTATCCAACGGGGCAAGCTTCATTATGGTATCGGAGGAATTGCAGCATATCCAGTGTTATCTCGAAATCCAGCAGCTCCGCTGGGGCGACGGTCTGGAGTACACCATCGAGGTGGAACCGGGGCTTCAGGAGGCTTATCTTCCCAAGCTCACCCTGCAGCCGTTCGTGGAGAATTCCATTGTACACGGCTTCAATAAGCAGCGCAGCGGCCATGTCTCGATCTCCTTAACTAAGGTAGAGGAGACGCTGCAGATTATAATTGATGATAACGGGGCAGGCCTGAAGCAGCCGGAGGCGCGGACGCACAGGCGGCATACCGGCGGCTATGGCATACGGAATGTGAGAGAGCGGATTGCCGGATATTTCGGAAATGACTACGGGGTTACACTGAGTGAACGTGAAGAGGGAGGGACCCGGGTAGAGATTGTTCTGCCGCTGCTCACAGAGGCTCCGGCACAGATACTGACTGCTTCTCTCGCTGCGAAGGAAGGCTGAGGACGGCTGCTGCGGGCCAGAGAAGCTTAAGGAGGCAGACATGATGTGGAAGATCGCTATTATTGACGATGAGCGCCAAGTACTTCAGGGGATGAAACGGGCGATTCCATGGGAGGAGCTGGGTGCGGAATGGGCCGGTGAGGCGCTGAACGGGGAGGACGGTCTGGCGATGATCCGGGCAACCAGCCCGGACATTGTAATCACAGATATCTATATGCCGGTGATGAGCGGCCTGGAGATGATGGAGCAATTAAGGAACGAGGGCTTCAAGGGCAAAATCATTATTCTAAGCGGTTATTCAGACTTCGAGCATGCCAGACAAGCCCTCCGGCTTCAGGTCAGTGACTATGTCTCCAAGCCGATCAGTCTGCCTACGCTTAGAACGATCCTGCACAAGGTTATTGCAGAGCTGCTCAGAGAGCAGGAGAAGGTGATCAGACAAGGCGAGCTGGAGCTGAAAATGATGCTGTATGAGCCTTTTGTCGAGAAGGAATGGGTCCGGTCCGCTGCGGTCGGCACCCTGGAGCCTTCGTACCGGAACAATTCCCATCTTCCGCCTTCGTATCATTACTGGCTGGAAGGCAGGCATGCAAGCATAGGGATCGAGCTGATCCGTGATGACCGGGCCAGCTCCTTCTCGGTCTCGGACTGGAATCTGCTGCGCTTCGCAGTCAGTAACATTGCCTGTGAGGTTACGCGCAAGCATTACGCTAATATGGAATACACCGAGCTGAACAGCTACCGGGCCTTGCTGATTATTCACCCCGAGGCAGAATGCACACAGCAGCTGGAGGAGCTGGGGACCCGGCTAGTCGACAGCATCCACTCGTATCTCAGGCTGGTAGTCCGCATAGGGATTGGAGGACTGAAGGATACATGGACGAAGATTCCAGAATCGACGGAGGAGGCGTTCCGCGCCATGGATCACGGAGCCTTACGGATCAGTCCGGCCTATGAGGTGTACTGCTACCGGGAGAGCCACAGCAGCGGGCAGGACCGTGGGGTGCTCTTCCCGGTGAAGTTCTCTTACAAGCTGGCCGCCGCGATGAAGGCTTCACAGGAGGCGGAGGCGCAGCAGCTTGTATACGGATACATTACCGAGCTGCAAGCGCAGCAAGGGGTCTCCGCCAGCTATGTGCAGATGCTCGGCAGCGAGCTATGGGGCATTATCACCTACTCCCTGTATGAGTCCGGATTCGTGCTCGATGATCTGTTCACCAATGACCAGATTGCCCAGGAGATCGGCAACCTGGCCATACCCGACCAGCTGGCAAGCTGGTTGTCCGCCAAAATCACAGCCATCTGTGCCAGCCGTCAATGGAAGGGCAGCAGTAAGCACCGGCAGGTCGTTGATTTCATGACGAACTACATTCATGAGCATTATGCCGAGGAGCTTACGCTGGCTGATCTGTCGGATAAGGTGTTCATCTCCCGGAATCATTTGTCGATTATTTTCAAGAATATTACCGGGGAGACCTTCAACAATTACCTGACCCGGGTACGGATTGAGAAGGCCAGGGAGCTGCTCATGGAACGCAATATGCTGGTCTATGAAGTGGCGGAGCGGGTTGGCTACAAGAACATTCCTTATTTCAGTACTCTATTCAAGAAGATCACCGGCATGAATCCCACGGAGCTGATCAAATGATGACACATATAATCCGCTAGAGACAAGTATGATGATAGAAGCCGCGATGACAGAGCAGGGATTTGCGGCTGAGCTGCATCAACATCAATGTGTCATCAAGGAGGACAGGGGTATGCCCGTTAACTTCAGCATTATCGGCGGAGGAGGATTCCGCGCACAGTATTATTTACGAATTGCCCGGGTCTTGCCGGACCTGTTTCGGATCGGCGGCCTTGTAGTCAGGGACCGGGCCCAGGGACAGGAGATAGAAGCTGCGTGGGGTGTTCAGACATACCGTTCCCTTGACGAGCTGCTGCGGAATGAGGACCCGGATTTCGCAGTAGTCTCCGTCAGCTGCGGGGCGGCAATGAACTATTTGTACCGGCTGGCCGAGATTGGCCTTCCGGCACTGACAGAGACGCCGCCTGCCTCCAGTCTGGAAGAGCTGGAGCAGCTGCATAAGGAGCTGACTGTGCACGGGGCCTGGATACAAGTCGCAGAGCAGTACCCGTACCATCCGATCCAGGAGGCGCGGCTGTCATTGATCCGCTCCGGCAGGCTGGGCAGAATCACCGAGACGACGGTCTCGGTATCTCATCTGTATCATGGGGCAGCCCTGATGCGCAGGATGCTCGGCATCGGGTTCGAGGAGGCGGTCATCCGGGGGATGCGGTTCGACTCCAGCTGGGTTGGCGGACCAACCCGCAGCGGCCCTCCGGTTGAAGACAAGCTGATTCCGCTGCAGAGGGATCTGGCCTGGCTGGATTTCGGAGACCGGCTGGGCATTTACGATTTCACCAAGGACCAGCACCGCTCCTGGACGCGCTCGAATCATCTTAGCGTGCGCGGAGAGCGCGGGGAGATCTTCGACAACCGGGTGCTGATCCAGCAGGAGAATCTGGTGCCTCTGCAAATGGAGCTGAAGCGCATCAACCGTGGAGAACAGGAGAATGCCGAAGGCTATTACCTCCAAGGGATAATTTGTGGAGAGCAATGGCTGTATAACAACCCATTCGCCCCGGCTCGGCTGTACGATGACGAGCTCGCCATTGCGTCCTGTCTGGATAAGATGGCCCTCTATGCGGCTGGCGGCCCCGCCTTCTACGGACTGGAGGAAGCCTCGCAGGATGTATACCTCGGCAAGCTGATTGAGAAGGCCATTGAGTCCGGCGAAGCCGTAAGAGCAGAGCGGATGTGCTGGGCGGAGGGGAAGTAGGGTAGTGGCGGGAGTGTAGCTGCTGGTTATGCTGCTCGCATTCTGGCCCGGCTTGAGCTATTGCTGTGGCTGAATGTGTGGAGTATGTTATTGACGGGGGGAGCAAGCCGGTACTATAATCTGAAAAACGGATGAAGCACATCCCGCACCCTGATTGATTGGGTGCGGGATTTTTTGTGCGTGAATATGCCTGTAACTTTAGGTTCTGACGCCCCCGGAAGTGAGTGGAGACAGGTGGGATGATCAAGCTCAGTTTGCGGGGGGAGAGTTGATTTTATAGAGGAGGAAGAGAGAAATGGGATTTGCTGAAGAGCATCAGAGATGGCTGGAATATCATAAGAAATGCAGGACGGGGGAACGTCTGGACCGGCTGGACCGGGGCCACCGGCATGGGGAGCAAATGTTTGTGGAGCGGGTATGGTGGCCGATTTTCGGGAAGTTGGATGATCTTCATCCGGAGTACGAGGTTGCCGATTGGCGGGGCAGGCCGTATTTTGTGGATTTTGTGTGGAAGCCTGGACAGGTTAAGTTCGCTATTGAGATCAAGGGATATGGGCCGCATGTTCAGAACACGGACCGGACCAGATACCGTCAAGAGCTGAACCGGGAGACGTATCTGCAGATTGCCGGATACCGCGTCATCGCCATCCCGTACGATGATCTGGAGTCTGCACCGGAGCAGACCATCTCCCTGCTGAAAGCTTTGCTAACCCCAAGTTTGTTGAAAACCAGTTCGGAGGGGAGCAGTCAATTTACGAGGATAGAGCGCGACATCTTGCGGATGGCGAGCCGGATGAATGGGATGATTCGGCCGGTGGATGTGGTGGAGGGGCTTGGAGTAAATCGGCGGATTGCGAGGAAATATATCAATATTCTATGTGAGAAAGGCAAATTTAAACCCGTTTTGGCGCAGGATAGTAGTCGAGTCTGCCGGTACGAGCTGATTCATAGTTTCATTGATTCAGAGATATGGTAGGCGGAGATGAGGGGCATTAATGCCCCTGAATCCGGCAAAGTTGGCGGCGAGGCGGAGATGAGGGGCACAAGTGCCCCTGAATGCGGAGAAAGTCGGTGGCGAGCGAAAATGAGGGGCACAAGTGCCCCTGAATGCGGAGAAAGTCGGTGGCGAGGTGGAGATGAGGGGCACAAGTGCCCCTGAATCCGGCAAAGTCGGCGGCGAGGCGGAGATGAGGGGCATTAGTGCCCCTGAATTCGCAGAAAGTGGGGTAGGCGGAAATGAGGAGCATTAGTGCACCAGATTCCGCCTGATCCCGTCATAAGCGGCCGCAAGGGAGCGCACCCCTCAACTAACCCTCACCCCCCGCCCACCGGCAGCTTGATCGTGAACGCCGAGCCTTGGCCCGGCTCGCTGCGCACCTCAATGGTGCCTTTACTCAGGCTGAGGATGCGCGCGGCGAGCGGCAGGCCGAGGCCGTTGCCCCCGGCGGCGCGGGCGGGGTCGCCCTGGTAGAACTTCTCGAAGATGTGCTTGCGCACCTTCGGGGTCATGCCGATGCCGGTGTCCGCGATGACCACCGAGATCCAGGCCCCGTCCGAGTGGAGCGCGACCGAGATCGTTCCGCCCTCCGGCGTGAACTTGATCGCATTGCCGAGCACATTAAGCCACACCTGCATCATCAGCTCCTCGTTGCCATAATACCGCTGCTCATCCAGCTCAATATCCAGATTCAGCTGCTTGGCGGACCAGAGGGATTCCAGCAGCAGCAGGGCCTGGCGGAGCTGCTCGTCCAGGGGATATTCGGCCAGCTCTGAGAGCATCTCCTGGTTCTCCAGCTTGGATATCTTGAGGATGTTACCGGACAGGTTGGAGAGCTGCCGTGAGCTTTCAATGATCATTCCGGTGTATTCGTTATGCTCTTCCTTGCTCAGATTCTCTTCCTGCAGCAGCATGGCGTACCCTTCGATTGCTGCAATGGGCGTCTTGAATTCGTGAGACACATTCACGACGAAGTCATTGCGGAGGGTCTCGATGCTGCGAAGCTCCTGAACCATAAGGTTGAAATGATGTGCCACCTCACTGATCTCATTGATCCGGTGGGACTCATTCAGATAGATATTGAAGTTGCCGTCTGCAATCTCTTTGGCTGCCCTGCTGAAGTCTGTAATCGGGGCCAGGATCTTCTTGCCCACCATAATAGTGATCGTGGTCCCGACGACCAGGCTGAACAGTATCATCGTCAGAACGGGCGGAAACGGATTGCCGTGCTCCCTGGTATGATTGCCCAGCCGGTAATACAGGAGGGCTATGACTCCCAGGATGAAGACAAAGAACAGAATGATCACGAACACCATTGAGACGAAATACCACCATAGCCCCCTGTCTCTTCCCCGAATCATCCCTGCTTCACCACCTTATAGCCAAGCCCTCTGACCGTGACGATTTCAAAATCCGGATTGTCCCTGAAACGCTCCCGCAGCCGGTTAATGTGAACCACCACCGTATGCTCATCCGACTCGGAGTCCATCCCCCAGATTTCATCCATGAGCTGCTGCTTGGTGAAAATTTTATTCGGATAAGAGATCATTTTATAGAGGAGATAGAATTCTTTTTGCGGCAGCACGATGCGCTCAGGCCCCTGAATCACGG
This sequence comes from Paenibacillus sp. FSL R7-0210, assembly GCF_038009085.1. NCBI lineage: Bacteria > Bacillati > Bacillota > Bacilli > Caryophanales > Paenibacillaceae > Paenibacillus > Paenibacillus sp. FSL R7-0210. Next base: position 4,530,874 of record NZ_JBBPAR010000001.1, on the reverse strand, counting down.
TTAACGCATCATAGTCCAGCACCGTTTCTCCCCATTCGATTTTGCGTTCGCTGATGATTTTGGCCCGGCGCAGCAGCGCCCCGACACGCAGGAGCATCTCATTCACATTGACCGGCTTGACCATATAATCATCAATGCCAACGAGGAAGCCCTGCTGCTTATCGGCAAAATTCTCCCGCGCCGTCACCATCAGGACCGGAAGCTGACTGTTGTTGTCCCGGATCATCCGTGTCAGCTCGAAGCCGTCCATCATGGGCATCATAATATCGCAGATCATCAGATCGATATATTCCTTATCCAGCATCGCCAGCGCATCCTCGCCATTCACAGCCGGAACCGTGCGGTAGCCGTGTCTGGTCAGTACAGTACAGAAGAGCTGCCGCAGCTTGGCGTCATCCTCAACTACAAGAATAGTAAACATAGATTCTCCTCCTGGAACGGTTCCATGTTATAGAACGTATAGCCTGTATATATGTTCTGTGGTTTTTTTTAAGTATACCTCATCAAGATCAACTTAATCTCAACCGGGAGTTTAGGTTTAGTTTATATTGGACGATTATACTGGGGAACAGCAGGACAGGAAGTGCGTCGCACCTACAGAGAATAAGAGTATAGGAATGGAAAGGGAGACTGGACAATGCTGCAATTAAAAAACATTACCAAGAGCTATAAGACCGGCGAATTCACTCAAGTTGCACTGGATAAAGTAAATCTCAATTTCAGAGAAAGTGAGTTCGTTGCGATTCTGGGCCAAAGCGGCTCGGGCAAGACCACGCTGCTTAATATCGTCGGCGGACTGGATCAGTATGACAGCGGAGAGCTGATCATTAACGGCCAATCGACGGAGCGCTTCAAGGACAGCGAATGGGATGCGTACCGCAATAACAGTGTCGGCTTTATTTTTCAGAGTTATAATCTGATCTCGCACTTAAGCATCACAGACAACGTGGAGATGGGGATGACACTCAGCGGGGTATCTTCAGCCGAGAAGCACCGTAAGGCGCTGGAGGTACTGGAGAAGGTCGGACTTAAGGATCATGTGCACAAAAAGCCGAACCAGCTCTCAGGCGGACAGATGCAGCGTGTGGCGATTGCCCGTGCACTCGCGAACAATCCGGATATTATCCTGGCCGATGAGCCTACCGGAGCCTTGGATTCGGAGACCAGTGAGCAGATCATGGAGCTGATCAAGTCGATTGCCGAGGATAAGCTCGTCATCATGGTTACCCATAATCCTGAGCTGGCAGAGAACTATGCAGACCGCGTAATCCGCTTCTCGGATGGTCATGCGATCTCGGACAGCAATCCGCTGCCTACACAGAAGACCTCAAGTGCGTATAAGCTGAAGCAGACAAGCATGAGCTTTTTCACAGCCCTCAAATTATCCGGCAAAAACATTGCCACCAAGAAATGGCGCACGGGGTTGACCGCTTTTGCCTCCAGTATCGGAATCATTGGTATTGCCCTGATCCTGTCCCTGTCCAATGGCTTCGACAAACAGATCAGCTCCTATGAAACCGGGGCCTTATCCAACTTCCCGATCTCCATCAACCAGACGGCAATGAATTTGCAGAATGCAGGCCCTCCAGGCCAGGAAACAACGGAGCTCCCCTCCTATCCGGCTGAGAAAAAGCTGTATCCATACGACCCTACGGTGAATTCAGCCATCCACACGAACGTGCTGACCAAGGAGTATATCGAGTACCTTGACGGAATCGATCCCAAGCTGATTGACGGCGTCTCTTACACCCGTACCGTGAATATGAACTGGCTGGTGAAGAATGGGGACAAGGCGTCGGTTCTGGATAAAAGCAAGATCACAGTAGCACCGTATCCAAGCAAACAGGGCAGTGCCTCGGGCAGCTATCTGGAGCAATACTATGATCTGCTGGAGGGGAAATTCCCGACAGAGAAGACGGATCTTGTGCTGATCGTGGATCAGTACAACCGTCTGACCGATGGAGCAGTGAATGCGCTTGGACTGGATTATAAAGCAAAGAGTATCAATCTGAGTGATCTGGTCGGAACTCCGCTCAAGCTGGTCATGAACAATGATTATTATAAGCAAAATGGTGAACAGTTTGTAGTCAATGCAACCGGAGGGAATCTGAATGACCTCTACAACAGCCCTAAGGCAGTAACACTTAATATTGTCGGTGTGCTGCGCGCACAGGAGGGGTCGACAATCTCAACGCTGTCGCCCGGCCTGGTCTACTCCGATGAGCTGGCGGCTTCCTTCATTGCAGATGCACAGAAATCGAAAATTGTACTCGCACAAGAGAAATCCGATATCAATGTATTGACGGGGCAAGCCCTGTCGGAGGGGGTCGCAGGCGGAGGCTCCGGTACCGGAATGGGCGAGATGCCGCTAGTGAACGCCGGGATGGCAGCGGCAGCCAGCATGTCGTCCATGACGAAGGAGAATGCCCTTGCAGCGCTGGGGGCCACGGATATTCCAAGCGCAGTCTCGCTGTATCCGATTGATTTCAGCGCCAAGGAATCTGTAACGGCTTATCTCGATAAGTGGAATGAAGGGAAGGCTGCCGAAGCTCAGGTACAGTACACCGACCTCGCAGCTATAGTCACCAACATTTCCGGCGGAATTATGGACGGGATTACGATGGTGCTGATTGCTTTTGCGGCGATTTCCCTGGTGGTCTCCCTGATCATGATTGCGATCATTACGTATATCTCCGTGATGGAACGTACGAAGGAGATCGGCGTACTGCGTGCACTGGGTGCCCGTAAGAAGGATATCACGCGGGTGTTCAATGCCGAGACTTTCATTATCGGAGCATGCTCGGGGATTCTGGGCATCGGCATCACTTATCTGCTGACCATCCCTGTCAATGCAGTCCTCTACAACCTGACGGAGCTGAAAAATGTTGCCCAGCTGAATCCGCTCCACGCGCTCGTTCTTGGTGTCATCAGCGTCCTGCTCACTATGCTGGGCGGAGCTATTCCGGCCAAGATGGCGGCGAAGAAGGACCCGGTGACTGCCCTGCGCAGTGAATAACCAGCCGTAGTCCAGATCAGCCAGACTGAAATAACGAAATAACAAAGAACCAAGGGAATCCGTTCCTTTGGTTCTTTCTGCATTTAATTTCCGCATGATAAATTGTCATAGATCACAGACAGACAGGGATATTGTGGGATAAAATAACAGGAAATAGAGATTTAATCATGTATCCAGGAGGGATTAAATGAAGACCAGAGGCAGGTTGCAGGTCATTGCAGGTTTTCTTATGCTGGCGGCTATTATTACCTTGCACGATGTGCTGGAGAATCAGACTCTGAGAATCGTATTATCGATCACTGTAGCGGTAGCCGCTGCTTATTTTCTTTCCAAAATCAGTCTTCCGCAGCAGGTATCCGGCAAAACGATGACGGTAGCGTTAGTATCACTGCTGATATTCACTTGCGCATACCATATCCTTTTGTCCGTAGTTCTGGAGCAGAGCGTATTCGCTAATGATTTTTGGATTTTCATGTGCGTAATTTACCTGTTAATCTGGATGCGTGCCCGGCTAAGCCCCTCAAGATAAAAGCAGCCGCTTGCATTGGATGTAGCCGGAGCAGCAGTCTGGGATTACTCCGCAGAAGGCAGCTGGGCGCGCAGCGTTTTCTTTTTGTTAATCTCCTTGGACAGCTCTAACTGCTGCTGGGAGATTTTTTTGAGCTCAGCCTGCAGCTTGGTGATACGGCTCATTTTACTGCTGAGGGAGCTTGGGGATGGGCTTAGCTTACAGTCTTTTTCCAGCTGGTTGATCTTGAGCTTGGTCTTGCGGGTCTTCTTCTGCAGCTCTGTAATACCGGCTTCCATCTCTGCGATCTCCTGGTTTAAACGATCCAGCACCGGTTTTGTGAAATTAATAGCCATACGGGCACCTCTTACTTTTATTAATATAATAAGCAGTCAGGATATCATTGTACTATAAGCGCTACGTATATGCGAGGGTGTAGAAGAAGACCCGTGGAGTGCGCTCCGCGGGTCTTCTTCTGTCAGCAGCCTATGGAATAGCACAGCAGGCAGGTGCTCTCCTCAGACCTCCTCGGCGACAACGGTCTGCTGCTTCAGGGCCGGTTCCTTGGCTTGACCCACCTGCTTAATGAAGAAGGAGAGTAAGAGCCCGATAATGCCGATGCCCACAATAACCAGATAGGAATCGTTGATGCCCTGGATGGAAGCCTCCATTACCATATGCTTCTGACTCTCGCCGGCAGTTCCGCCGCTGGCTGCGAGTTCCTGGAAGTGAGTGGCGGTACGGCTGGTCATCACGGTGACCAGCAGAGAAGTGCCTACTGCGCCGGCAACCTGCCTTACGGTATTGGAGATCGCTGTACCATGTGAATTCAGCCTGGAGGGCAGCTGATTCAGCCCGAGGGTCTGAATCGGCATCAGCAGCAAGGCCATGCCAATCCGGCGGCCGGTGGACATCAGCATCAAATACCCGTAGCTTGTCGAGTCTGTAAGATTCACGAAGCTGAGTGTAGTCAGAATCGTGATCGTCAGGCCGATAATGGCGAGCCATTTCGCTCCGAAGCGGTCGAACAGCTTGCCGGTGACCGGCATCAGCGCCCCCATAATCACCGCGCCGGGCAGCAGCAGCAGGCCGGATTCCATAGCGGTGAAGCCGCGGGCATTCTGCAGATAGAGCGGCAGCAGCATCATATCCGCATACATCACAATCGTAACCGCCACACTGATGACGGTGGTCAAGGAGAACATATTGTATTGGAAGGCCCGCAGATCCAGCAGCGGGCTCACGGAGGTGAGCTGCTTCCATATGAATAATCCTAGGGACACGGCGCCGGCGGCCAGCGACAATAGCACCTCTGCGCTGGACCAGCCAGCACTGGCTGCCCGGCTGAAGCCATAGAGCAGGGTGCCGAATCCGATGGTGGACAGGATCACGCTGGTAATATCGATTTTGGGAAAAGATCGCTCGGCCACATTTCTCAGATAAATAAAACCGCATACGATGACCATAACCGTGAGTGGAAGCATGCCGTAGAACATCATCTCCCAAGAATAACGTTCCATAATATATCCGGCCAGCGTAGGGCCGATAGCCGGGGCAAAGATAATGGCTAGCCCGACCATCCCCATGGCGGCTCCTCTTTTCTCACGCGGGAAGAGGGTCAAAATAACCTGGGTGAGCAGCGGCATGATAATGCCGGCACCGGCAGCCTGAATCATCCGTCCGGTAAGCAGCACCGGGAAGCTTCCCGCGAGCGCTGATACAAGGGTACCCGCAAAGAAAATAAACATCGAGGCCTGGAAAAGCTCCCGTGTAGTGAATCGCTGCATCAGATAGGCCGTAATGGGAATCAGCACACCGTTAACCAGCATATAGCCGGTAGTGAGCCACTGGGCCGTGGCCGCCGTAATATTGAAGTCATGCATCAGCTCCGGTGTAGCAACACTCATGATGGTCTGATTTAGTGTAGCCAGAAAGGCACCCAGAATCATTACGAAAAGAATAGGTCCCTTGGAAATGGATTGGGCTTCTTTGCTTGCTGTCTTGTTACTCACTATTCTTCATCCTTTCAAACCGCCAACTCATGGACTAAATTTACAATGTGTCGTATAGTTTACAATGTATAAAGTAGATTATAAATGAAAATATCATGTAATCAAGCAACGATTTTCGTGAAAATGTAAATTAGTTTACACTTTGAGGATATGTGTAGTGTATATAGTTGAAAAACGACACTTTTGACTGAAAATGTAGCCTGCTCTTGGGCAGCACAGATTGGAGAGAACAGAAATGACGAATCCCGCCGAGCGGACAGATCCGCGTGTCCTTCGTACACGCCAATTTCTTAAAGAGGCTCTAATAGAGCTGATGGAAGAGATGAGTATAGAGAAAATTACCGTCAACCGCCTTGCGCAGCGGGCCCAAATTAACCGTGTGACCTTCTATCTGCATTACCGGGATATCCCGGATATGCTGGAGAAAATGGCGGATGATATGGCTGAGGAGGTTCTGGAAGTAGTGAGAGAGGATACAGACTTTATGGAAGCCGCACAACAAGAGAAGTGGCCGATGCTGGAGCACCTGCTTGTGCATATTGCAGAGAACGCCAAATTCTACAAAATCGTACTTACGTCGCGGAAGAGCACGATATTTACCGACCGGCTTTTTAAACTGATGGCAGACATTATTTCTGCACGGGTGGAGAGCAGGGTTACCGCACATGACGTTTCCGAAGTAACGGTACAGAAGGACATCGCTGTGTGGTACGGCTCGGCGGCCCTCATTGGTACCATCATCGCCTGGCTCCGGGAGGATATGCCGTATACACCGCAGTATCTGGCCAAGCAGATCACTTCGCTACGGGCGAATTGATTGCGAGGGGCAGATCAGGATGGCTCCACAGGTCCAAGAGCAGCCAATTCCTCCCGCATATAAATAGTAGAGACTACTATGTATTCTGAAGCTATTTTTGATGAGGTGGGGTGGTGCGAGATGAAGAGACAGGCAAGACCGGCACGGAAGCGGGTGCTTCGCGCCAAGCGGCAGGCTGTACCCGGAGTGAAGCGCAGAATCAAGGCACAGACAGTTGAGTTTGCGGTGTTTGGTGACAGCCATGTGGGATATGGTAACAGCTTGAGCATCTTTAAGAGTCTTTTGCCTAAGGCAGTGAGCAGCGGGAACAAACGGTTTATCATCTTCGGGGGAGATAACACCCAGGCGGGGGCGGATCACGGGAATAACGCCGGGACGTACTATAAGGAATTCAAGGACACCGTTACCAGTACGCTGGGAAGCATCCCTTACAAGGCTTCTATTGGAAATTGGGAGGCCAGCACACGGTCGTTGTTCACTCAATACTTGGGGGCGGTGTCCGGACAGATGAATTTTCCGGGAACGCAGGGGAAGGTGAGATATGTATGGCTGGATTGCGCACTGGGCCAGTTCACGCCGGCCAGCCTCAATCTGCTGCGTAATCTGGATGACAGGTATTTCTATATTATTGATTTCCACTGGCCGCTCCGGGTACAGGGCATTACGGTGGATTCCAGCCATGTGCTCAGTGCGGCCGAGACCTCCAAGTTCTTCACAGCCATTCCGGCAAAAGCCAGAGAGAAGGTGCTGGCGATCTTCACACATCATGGTCACAAATTCTACCGGAAGCTGAATAACATCTATCCGGGGTACACGAAGACCAAATTCTTCGTCACCGGCTGCTCCGGGGACTACAAATGCAAGCTCGGCGGGAATATGGGCTATTATAACGCCACATTAACCAGCAGCGGATCAGGCTATAAAGTCGAGGCTTTTATTGCCCACTAAGCTTATTAGACGGAGCATAACTGAGGAGAATGTCTTCAAGGCATTCTCTTTTGTCTTTTGCTGCCTTATGAGAACTTGACAGCCCTTTCACAGGTTGGGTATGGTTGTCTGGTCAGCAGATAAAGGAGGCAGAACAGAATGTCAGGATTACTTGGAAATCACTTCATGACACAGATTGGGATTCTGGTTCACGATATCGAGAAGGTGAGTCAGGCGTATGCAGACTTTTTCGGACTGGACAAGCCTCAGATCAGCATCACGGACACGGCAGACATTGCCCGGACGGAGTATAACGGCGGAGGGACAGGGTCGAGGGCGAAGCTGGCTTTTTTCGACATGGGCTCCTTGCAGTTAGAACTGATTGAACCGGATCATGAACCGAGCACCTGGCGCGATTACCTGAATGAGCACGGGGAAGGGGTTCACCATATTGCGTTCGTGGTCGAAGGCATGAAGGACAAGATCATGCTGCTCGAAGGCAAGGGATTCCCGCTCCAGCAGAAGGGCGAGTATACCGGCGGACGGTATGCCTACTTGGATACGTTCAAGGAATTGAAGGTAGTGCTGGAACTGCTGGAGAATGACAACGATAACAGTAATAATAAGGATCAGTAATACAAATAGAATTCAGACGGGAGGAATTATACAATGAATATTCTGATTACAGGGGCGGGACGCGGACTGGGCCTTGAGCTGGCGGCGGCTGCGCTGGAGCGTGGACATGCTGTTATTGCCGGGGGACGGGATCTGATGCGCGGGCAGGCAGCCTTAGCTGATCTGGCGGCAGTACACGGGGATAAGCTGACTCTAGTAACGCTTGATGTGACGGACGAGGCCGGAATAGCAGCACTTGCCGCCAGCCTGACAGAGCAGGCCCGGACACTCGGCGTCATCATCAATAATGCCGCAGTGCTGAATGCCACGGACACCCCGCTTGAAGAGCTGGATATGGAAGAGATGCAGCATGCCATGGACATCAATCTGTACGGGCCGATGCGGGTGGTCAAGCACCTTCTACCTCTGCTGACAGGGCCGGATGCTTCAATCATTAATATCTCATCAGAGGCAGGCAGTATCACCAATGCTTACCCGGGCAGCTATCCGTATACGATCTCTAAGACCGCGCTCAATATGTTCACGCAGAAGCTCCATGTCACGCTGAAGGACCGCGGCATCCATGTGCTCAGCGTCCATCCCGGCTGGATGCCTACGGATATGGGCGGAGCTAAGGCACCGCTTCACCCGCGCACCAGTGCCGAAGGGATTCTGGACCTGATCGGGCAGAGAGCCGAGCCGTCCGGCCATTTCAGATTCGTGGATTACACAGGTAAGGATATGGATATCTAGCCGCCATGCCCGGCACTTCACCTGTCAAGAGGCGAGTGGAGTTGTAATGTTCTCGTCCGGAGAGCGGCGGGGCCAGAGCAGCAATCCCAGTGAGCAGACTACCAGCACTACGCAGAGCAGGTAGGAATGGCGGTATCCTAACCACTGGGCTGCGGCTCCTCCCGCCAGGCTTCCGGCCAGTCTGCCGATGGTTGTAGCATTGGTGTACAGCGTGGAGGCATAGCCGGGAAGGTCCGGCAGCAGATCCTGAATATAGCTGATGCCAATTGCAGAGATCACAGCGACAAAAAAAGCCAGCAGTACCTGTCCGGCGATGAGCTGCCACAGCTCACCTACTCCGATCACCAGCGCATAATAGATTCCCCCCATTGCCATTCCCCAGCCCAGCAGCGCCTTGCTTGTGTATTTGGCTGACAGCAGCCCCAGCACCAGCATGAACGGAATTTCCATTAACGCACAGATACTGGCCACCGAAGCTACATTCTGTGTAGTGCCTCCCAGCGTATTGACAATGAACAAGGAGATATTCAGATTATTGGCCCAGTGTCCGGTATAGAGCAGGGTCAGGATGAGAAAAGGAACCAGTACCCTGGCATTCCTTTGCACCCCGGCGGGCTGCCGGACACGCTGTTGAAGCTGCTGCTTAGCGGCTGAAGGCCGTACGAAGCTGAACACCAGAAGAGCATTGAGCAGGAAGATCAGAGTGGTCGAAGAGAAGATCCCCTGAAATCCGAAGCGGCTCAGGAGGGCGGCTCCTACCAGCGGACCGCTGATGAAGCCAAGGGAGAACATCGAGCGCAGGGCCGAGTTAGCCAAGGCATGATCAGGAGAGCTGCTGGCGCTCACAGCTTCTCTGGCACTGGCGAATAATTGCGGCATCGCCGGGGCGCCGGCTGCGGTGAATATGGTCATATAGGCCAGCAGCGGGTAGAAGTCATGGATGAATATGTATCCGGCAAAAGCCACCGCGTTGAACATCATACAGATCACCATCAGCCTGCGGCGGTTCAGCCCGGCGTCGGAGCGTTTGGCAATGAACATGCTTAAGGCTACTCCGCTAAGCAGCGTCACCGCTGTAAATATTCCGAAGGTTCCGGCGGATACGCCGAGTTCTTCTGTGAAGTAGACCGCCAGGAATGGAGCGCTGATCGAGATGGCCATTCCCTGGAACAGCATGCAGAGCAGGAATATAGGATAGGTTGGAATGAGGAGCAGAGCATAGGTTCTTTTGAGCATAGAGTGTGTGAACTTCCTTTCAGCATTGTTTAGTCTTAACTTCGATTTATCTATAGTATAACGTCAATAGTATGTGATGTATCTGATTAACGTCTTTACAGTACGGAATCCCTAATAATGAACTGATTTTTGGGCCAATTGTTCAGGTGTTATTGTCAGGAAGGATCTTTTAAGATGGAGGAGGATAGGACAGCCGGGCTGTGCGGAGGAAAGAGGACGCTGGTTTGGCTGGAGATGAAACCGTTATCATGAAGAATGAAGGAGAGATTACATTTGGACGCTGCTGCATATCCCTTTAGACAAACGGAATTGCCATTAGATGAACGTGTTCAGGATCTGCTCTCCCGGCTGACGCTTGCGGAGAAGGTCAGTCTGATGCCGCAATATCAGGCTGCCATTGAACGGCTGGGTGTAGGCGGTTACAAGCATGGAACGGAGGGAGCGCACGGGATTTCATGGCTGGGCAAAGCCACCTCTTACCCGCAGCCAAGCGGCCTCGCCTGTACCTGGAACCCGGCGCTGCTGCAGAGAATCGGCTCGGCGATCGGGGATGAGGCCAGAGCCTTTTACCGCAAGAATCCCACTATTAACGGCTTGACTCTGTGGGCACCGACTGTGGATATGGAACGGGACCCGCGCTGGGGGAGAACAGAGGAAGCCTACGGGGAAGACCCTGAGCTGACAGGCCGGCTGAGTACAGCGCTCGTCCAGGGAATTCAGGGGGATCATCCGGTGTATCTGAAAGCGGTAGCGACCCTGAAGCATTTCCTCGGGAACAATAATGAGATCGACCGTGGCGTGGCTTCGTCCAGCATTGACCCGCGCAATATGCGCGAATATTATCTGGAAGCGTTCAAGCCTGCCTTCAAGGAAGGCGGCGCACAATCCATGATGACCGCCTACAATTCGGTGAACGGCGTGCCGGTTATCCTCCATCCGGCGGTGATGGAGATTGTGAAGGGCGAATGGGAGATGGACGGCTTCATTGTCAGCGATGCCGGAGACCTGTTCGGGATTGTGAAGGACCATAAGTACTATGATTCCTTCGCCCAGTCCATGGCGGAATCCATTAAGAATGGTATTGACAGTGTGACCGAAGAGACGGAGGAGACCATTAAGGTCATTCACGAGGCGCTTCGTGAAGGGCTGCTGACCGAGGAGGATCTGGACCGCGCGCTGGCGAACACCTTCCGCGTCCGCTTCCGGCTCGGTGAGTTCGATCCGGAGGAAGGTAATCCGTATACGAAGATAGACGACTCAGCCATTCTCAGCAAAGCGCATGGCGAGCTGTCACTCGAAGCCGCGAAGGAATCCATAGTGCTGTTGAAGAACGACAACGCTGCCCTTCCGCTGAATGCAGCCTCGTTGTCCAAGGTCGCTGTGATCGGCACGCTGGGGGACGAAGCGTTCAGAGACTGGTATTCCGGTACGCTGCCATATGCGGTGACCCCTTTGCAGGGAATCATCAAGAAGCTGGCAGGTAAGCAGGTCACCTTCGAGAGCGGGGATGACCGGATCATTCTGACCTCCGCTGCCAGCGGACAAGCAGTGGGCATCACGGGCGAGGACGGACGGCTCGCAGTGCTGCATGATCAGCCGGAGCGGGGAGAGATGTTCCGCCATACGGCGTGGGGCTGGACCGCTCATACCCTTGAATCTGCCAGCAGGGGACAATATGTTACCCTGACAGATGCCGGCACACTGACCGCTTCCGCTGATGAAATCTATGGCTGGTATGTGAAGGAATCGCTGAATCTGGTCCCGGAGGGGGAAGGCACCGTCAGCTTGCGTACCTGGAACAATCAGCCGCTCGTTATCAGTGCTGAGGACGGAACCATTCGCGCTGCTGAAGAAGAAACGTCTGCCGAAGCAGCCCAATTCCATAAGAAAGTTGTCGTGAACGGCGTAGAAGCAGCGGCGGAAGCGGCCCGGGCCGCTGAGGTTGCCGTTGTATTCGTCGGTAACCATCCGCTCTTGAACGGCAAGGAGGAGATTGACCGGCCGGATATCGTACTGCCCGCAGAGCAGGAGAATCTGGTCAAGGCTGTCTATGCCGCCAACCCGAACACCGTCGTGGTGATCGTCGGCAGCTATCCGATTTCCTCCACCTGGATCGACGAGCATATTCCGGCTGTGCTGTACACCTCGCACAGCGGACAGGAGTTGGGCCATGCAGTCGCAGATGTCCTGTTCGGCGATTACAGCCCGTCCGGCAAGCTGAATATGACCTGGTACCGCAGCGTCAGCCAGCTGCCTGAATTCATGGACTACGATATTATCAAAGGCAAGAGAACCTATATGTACTTTGACGGTGAGCCGCTCTACCCATTCGGTCACGGTCTGAGCTATGCGCAGGTGAATTATAACAAGCTATCACTGGCAGCGGAGGAAGTACAGCAGGATGGTATTATCAGTCTGAACGTAGAGCTTGAGAACAGCGGGAGTGTAGACGGTGACGAGGTAGTTCAGCTGTATGTCCAGTGCTTGTCTACCCGGATCAGGCGTCCGCTTAAGCAATTGAAGAGGTTTGACAAAATCCGGCTGGCTGCCGGACAGAAGCAGACGGTCACCTTCACCTTACCGGCCGCTGAACTTTCCTTCTGGGACGTCAGCCGCGAACAGTACTGTGTGGAGGATGGGGAATACATGCTGATGGCAGGCCGTTCCTCGGGAGATATCCGGCTGTCAGCCACAATCAGGTTGCATGGCGAGACCGTTCCGCCGCGTGATCTGTATACGCCGGTTAAGGCTGAGAATTACGATGATTACGATAGCGTCTTCCTTGATGAATGCAAGGCTGGCGGCGCTGCGGTGCATCCGGTGAAGGAAGGGGCATGGATCGCCTTCCATAATGTCCGGTTTGCAGAGGGTGCAGCGGGCGTCGAGATGCTTGTATCCTCCGTTCAGGGAGGCGTGGTTGAAGTCCGGACCGGCAGTCCGTCCGGCAAGCTGGCAGCAACGCTCGCGGTTCCGGCAGGCGGTGAGCAGCAGTGGCATGGCCAGTCCGCTATAGCGGGTGTGGACGCCGGAATCACGGATATATATCTTGTCTTGCGGGGTGAGATTCTGCTCAGCCGCGTTCAGTTTACGGTGTAGGTATTCTTGCATTGCGGGACCTTTGTATAGATGTGAAAAAAGCTTCTGGATGGCCCTTTGGGCGGTCCAGAAGCTTTTTTGTTGAACTGGCTGTGAATCAGTCCCTAAAAATACCATTACTTGTATACGGAATAATCAGGGAGTGACCTTCTATGCCAAGCAAGATTGCAGTGCATAAACCGGCAGAGCCGCAGAACGTGACCCACAGAAGACCAGTGCAAGTCCCGCTCGCAGACAAGGCGGCATTGAAGCCGCCGCTGCGAACCCCGCTTGAGCTCAACCAGCTGGCCCACCGCCTTCGAACAGCCCCGGAGACTGTAAGCTCCAGAGAGTTCAATCTGCTCAGCGGTGTAATTGGCCTGCGGAGCGCGCTTATGCTGCTGGACCAAGGCAAGCGAACCAAGTCTGAACAGGCTGAACAGACCCGCGCGAAAGCAGACAAACCTAGCTTACCTGAATTAGGCTCCAAAAAAACGGCTGAAATCAAGTCTCCACCAATCATCGAAAAACCGGATACGGCCCGGGCCATCCATGCCTTCAGGAAAACCTCACAGTCGGAAGCCAAGCGGGGAGGGAAGTCAGAGGTCAAGCCTGCCGTAGTCCAAGCACAGGCAGAGAAGACTGGAAAAGCGGAGGCGGCCATCCATGCCCGGTCACAAGGTGGACTCAAGCCTCCGGTGAAAGTGAGCTCCAGTGCGAAGCCGGAACGCAAACCGGAAGCTAAGATGGGCGCTGAGGCAGAGGAGAAGACCTCTGCTAGAATAGCTGCGCCAAGGCAGAGGCCGGCAGACAAGCTAGCTGGGCCGGAGCAAAAGTCTGCAGACAAGCCAGCTACGCCAGGACAGAAGTCTACAGCAGCAGGTCCACAGTCTTCTGCCTCGCTTCTGAAAGCCAGGAGAACAGGTGTTAAAGCTCCGGTTATTCATATTAAAGGCAGCAATCCGGGCGGCATAATCGGGCAGCTAAGCAGCGTTGCTCCGGCTGAAATCACTCAGGCGTACAACCAGGCGGTAGGTGTCTCCGGTGAGGCGCTGGGGCAGCAAAGACAGCAGGCAGAGAAGGCGCTGCCTGTCATTGCGGCACCCACTGGCATTGCACCCGGCCCGGCTGCTGATCCTATGAAGCGCACAGCGGCAGCTCCGCTGCCCGCCGCCAAGCTGCCTGCTTTTCAGAGCGGTAAGCAAGGCGGGGATACGTCAGCTGGAGTGAACAGCTTTCCTCAAGTCACCGAGGAGACAGATCCGGATCAGATGATGGAGGAAGCAAGCAGGTATGCGGCGAATCCGCCGGAGGTTGCTCTCACTGGTGAAGCTGATCCATCCCAGGTGGAGAGCTTTCAGGCAGAAGCCAAGCAGCATGTGCAGACTGTACAGGCTTCCGAGCTGGAGCAGACCCGGCAGGATTTCGGAGAAAACCGGATTCAGCCCAAGCCTGATAAGAGCATTCTGCGTTCTGCGCATACGATCCGCGCGGTGGCGCCGCCAGCTTTTCAACTGAAACCCGCGGGTTCAATTCCGCCCGATGTAGCTGGCTACCTCAACCCGCAGCTGGCGGCTCAGCTTCAGGTCTATATGGAGAATAGTCAAGCGAAGTACCAGAAAGGAAAGGCGCCGTTTGATGCGGGAGTCACAGCTGCAGAGGGCGATACCAAGGCAGAGATCGAACGGCTGAAGACTGAAGCATCCGGGAAGCAGCAAACTGAACAGGCTGCGGCTAAAGCGGAGGTCTTAGGATATAGGACGCAGTGGCAGGAAGAGATCAAGGCTACCAGCGGGGAGTACGACCGCGAAGCAGGGGCAGCCACAGCTGAGAAGAATCGGGAAATCAAGGGAATCAAGGATGAGAAGGAAGACGAGGTTAAGCGCAAGCTGTCTGCTGCAGAAGCTGATTCCCGCAAGGAATACAAGAACACGAAGAGCCAGGCAGAGGAGAAGCAAAAGGAAGGGGAGGCTGAAGGAGAACAAAAGAAAAAGGCCAACAATCCCTGGGAGTGGCTCAAGCAAAAAGGCAAGCAGATTGGCGAGGCCATCCAAAAGGGGATGAATTTCCTTTTCACACAGCTGCGCAAGGCCGTCAAAGCCATTTTCGATAAAGCTAAACAAGCGGTTGTTGGGCTGATTGAAGCCGGCCGGAAGCTGATTGTCAGTGCGATCAAAGGCTTCGGGAACGTGCTGAAGGGAATTGCGAATACCCTATTTGCCCGCTTCCCGGGCATTGCCAAGAAGATTAACGGCTGGATCGACCGTGCGGTCAACAAGGCAGTTCAAGCTGTGAATACGGCTGCTGCTCTCCTGAAGAAGGGGGTCAGTGCCGTGCTGGATGTCATGGGGATAACGGTGGATAAGCTGTTCGCTGGCGTACAGTCGCTGTATAACGGCATATTATCGGGAATTGGGAAGTTCTTGAGTGGTGAATTCAAAATTAATTTCGGCAAGGCGCTGGAGGTTGCGCAGATTGCTGCGGAGGTTGCGGCTGCTTTTGCTACGGGCGGGGGAAGTGTCCTGGTGCAGATCGCCACTTGGCTGACCTCGACCCTCCCTAAGCTGCTGCGTCAGGCGAACACGGTCATGACTGTGGTTAACACCCTGCGGAATTTCAAGGTGCAGAATCTGAAGCAGTTTTTGAATCCGGCGGGCTTGGGCGGCTTTCTGGTCAAGGGGCTGTTCGGTGAGCTGAAGCCACTACAGACGGGCCAGGGAGATGACAAGGATGGGGGCAAGGCTCCGAAGGGCGGAAGCCAGGAAAAAGGACTGATGAAGGTGCTGCAGCTTCTTCAGGGCGTGTTCGAAATTCTTCAAAAGACAGTCGGCAAGGTGGCAGGCGCGATTAATAAGGCTCTGCCGGTGATCAACATCTCGGGCAAGTCGTGGTTCAATCCGTTCAGCATGGTGTATGCCGGTATGGTTCAGGGTCTGGAGGTATTGAAGAACCCTACCGAGGCTCTGAGTGAGGGGGCAGGCAAGCTGAAGGAAGCGGCTGGAGGCTTGTTCAAGGGAATTCGTGAGAAGGTAACCGAAGCCGCCAGCGGCATTAAAGCAAAGGTTCAGCTGCTCGGAAAACCGGCCCAGCTTATGTCCGTCTTGGCTAACAAAGGCGTCGATATGGTACTGAATTTTATCATCACTAATCCGCCGTCAGCACTGATTAAGGCCGTATTCAAAGGGATTGAAGCCGTGGCGGGCCAATCACTGGTTGACCTGATCCGCCAGCATATTCCGTTCGCAGACAAGCTGATTAACAAAATTGCAGCGTCCAGCCCGGTCCAGGGCCTGCTTCAGCCGCTTCAGGGGCCAGTGGATAAGGTAGGCGGATTGATCGACGAAGCCACAGAAGGAGCAACGGGACTTGTGGATGAAGCCCAGTCGCAGACCAATCAGGTCTTCGGCAACGGCACGAAGCTGCTGGCTAATTTGTCCGGGATCACCGGCGGTGCGGGCAAAGACAGTCCAGGGAAAAACAGCTCAGGCAAAAAAGAAGAACCCAAGGCCAGCGGAAAAGCGGGCGCTGCCAAAAATGAAACCACCGGTGACTTCCTCGGCACTGTCAAGGGAGGCGTGCATACCCGCCTGTTAGCCTTCGGCAAGAAGCTTTTGAAATCAGGGGTTAATCTCGTAGTCGCGGGTGCAGGGAAACTGAAGAACGCCATTACCGGTCTGCTGGTCAACTTCAAAATCGGCAAGGAAAGCCACCAGCTCTGGGTCGAGAAACGCGGCAGCAGGCATGTGGTGATGATGGCTAGTGAGTATCCACAACCTTTAACTGTCATAATAAAGGGATTTGAGACACGCATAGAGAAATTAAATCAGGATAAAAATGGGAAAAAAGAAACTGAGAAAGATGCTTCTGAAGTTAACGTAGCAGATCTGATCAATCAATTGAAAGGATATGCTGCAAAGATCGGGGCAACGCCGGTAGATGATTTAGCGAGTTCAGATCTAGAAACTGTAGTGCCTGTGATTAGAGCGGTTGAACAGTATCTGGAGAAAAAAGAGGGTGGGGCTGAGGGGAAGAGTAAAACCACATATCAAACATACACAAAAACAAATCTTACTATAAATGAGGTGTATACGGGTCGTACGAGTGGTAAAGGGACTCCGTTGGAAAATATTGCGAAAAGGGATGCCAATCATCATATGAGTAAGAAAGGATTTGGACGTGCAACTCTTGATAAAACGTCAAGTAACTATTTTGCAATCCGTGGTAGGGAGCAAATGATGATAGAGAAGCACGGCCGTGCAAAATCTCAAAAAGGGACTTCGGGGAACAGTATAAATGGGATTTCAGAAAAGAACGACAAAATTAATGCTTATATTAATGCTGCAATAAAGGAGTTTGGTAAACCATGAAAAGTACGAAACGTAAGCGAACAAAACTTGGAGATATTTATGCGATACCTTTACCTAATAATAGATTTGCATTCGGAAGAAGGTTAAAGGATGCAAGTATTGCACTCTATCGTTACATAGGTGAATCGGTTGAAGATTTGCCTCAAGACGAGGATTATCAGTTTATAGTCGGAGTTTATGATGATGTACTTAAATCGGGTCAGTGGCCAGTTGTTGCTAACCGGCCGTTTAAGGATGAGGAGGAAGCATGGCCTCCCCCTGCGTGTGTTATTGATAAGTTATCCGATCAATACTCAATTTATTATAAAGGAGAACTAAAAGCAGCTAGTAAGCAAGAATGTGATGGCCTGGAAGTTGCTGCAGTGTGGGAGGCAGAACATATAATTGATAGAATTATGGGCGACGATAAATGGCATAGAGACCCGCTAAAGTAGTTAATGAATCGACCTTGAACGACTATATGTTGTTCAGATTCTATATTAATTACTCAATACGACAGCGTAGACGAAGCCCCGCCAGACGCCCCCTGCGCCTTGCGGAACGCGGAAGGGGACATGCCGCTCTGCTTATTGAAGATGCGGTTGAACTGGGAGAAGCTGTTGAAGCCGCATTGTCCGGCGATGTCGGAGATCTTGTGCCGGGTATGGAGCAGGAGCTGCTGGGCTTTGCGGACGCGGGTCATTTGGATGTATTCGGTCAAGGTGAAGCCGGTGACGGTTCTGAACTGGTGCGATAAATAATAAGGGCTGATATAGAATTCCTTGGAGATTGAGTCCAGGGACAGCTCGCTGCCGTAATGGCTGTGAATGTGGGCGGTGATTGAATAGATTTTTTGCATCATGGCATTGCCGATCTCCTCCAGCACGTAAGCATTCTTGTCATTCTGCTGGGACAGACTGCAGAGGAACTGCTGGAACAGACTATGAATCAGCACCGGATTCAGCGGTGAAGTGCTGCGGGAGCAGTTGAAAATAGCATTGAGCGGCTCGAACACGGCACTGCGCGGCCCTCCGGTGAACCGGTAGATCGGAACCTCCTCGGCGAACGGCTGGAGCATTGCATTGTAAGCGGTCTCAAGTCCGGGTGTATTCCTGGGCAGGTTGAAGTTGATAATCAGCCGCTTATGCGGCGGGCCTGCGGGATACTGGGTCATATGCAGCCGGTACGGAGCAAGCAGAACAATGTCATATTGCTGGAGGGCATGTACATTACCTTCAATAATATGAGTAGCGCTGGAATCCAGCAGAATATGAATCTCATAAAAGTCATGATCGTGCTGGAACTCCATATTGATGTCGTGAGAGCGCTGATCGTAGTCAAAATAGTAAAAGAGCGGATCAGCCGGAGTATTGATGCGTATGCTGTATCCTTGCTCGTATAACAGGTCGCTGTCAAGCATATCCTCTCTCCTCACTATTGCCGTTATCCTGTATATTATAGGCTCAAAAAAGCAAAATATGCAATGAATAGGGCGGAATACAGCAAGAGTAGGGTAGTTTTTGGATTGGAAGGTTTGCTATAGTGACCATATGAAAGCGGATACAGGGAGTGATAGAGATGTTATTCACAGAAGAAAAGCTGATCAAACGCCAGGCTGAAGTAGAAAAGTATAGATATCTTAAGGTCCAGGAGCTTACAGAGTTCGCGTTCGCTGAGGATGAGGAAGGGGCTAACGGTGTATACCCGGAGTCGGTGTCCTTTGATGGCATCATCAGGCTTCAGGAGCATTGGCGCGGGCGGGACCGTTACATCTGGCTGCGCACGGAGATCGTGCTGCCGCCTAGTCAGGCAGGCTTCAAAATTGCCGGCAGATTTGATTTTGGCAAAACAGGGGACTTCAATAACTCCGGCTTCGAATCGCTGTTGTTCGTGAACGGGTCGCCTTATCAAGGCGTAGATAACAACCATAGAGAGGTAATCTTCGGCGATGAATGGGGCGGACAGACGGTAGAGCTGGCCTTCCGGCTGTGGTCGGGGCTTGAGGGCGGCGGGCTGCCCAGAATTCAGGAGCACCGGCTCAGCGAAGCGTTCATCGGCTATCTGGACGAGGGCATTGATGATCTGTTCTACATGTCGAAGGCGGCGCTCGACACCTTCCGTTACCTTGGCAGAGACCAGCCGGAGAAGCAGTGGCTGCTTAGAGCGCTGAATGAGGCCTTCCGTCTGATCGACTGGTCGGAGCCGGGTTCACCGGAGCATACTGCTTCGCTGTATCAGGCAGGCGCCAGTCTGAATCAGGCGATAGAGGCGATGCCGCAGACTTTTGACGTAACGCTTACGGCTGTGGGCCATACCCATATTGATGTTGCCTGGCTGTGGAGGCTGAAGCATACCCGTGAAAAGACAGCCCGTTCCTTCTCCACCGTATTGCGGCTGATGGAGGAGTTCCCGGAGTACCAGTTCCTGCAGACGCAGCCTCAATTGTACGCTTATCTGGAGCAGGATTATCCGGAGCTATTCGGGCGGATCACCGAGAAGGTGAAGGAAGGCCGCTGGGAAGCGGAAGGGGCGATGTGGCTGGAGTCGGATTGTAATATCCCGTCCGGCGAGTCGCTGGTCCGCCAGATTATGCTGGGCAAACGCTATCTCCGTGAACAATTCGGCGTAGAGAGCAAGTACCTGTGGCTGCCGGATGTCTTCGGATACAGCTGGGCGTTGCCGCAGATTTTGCGCAAATCGGGCATCGATACGTTCATGACGACCAAAATCAGCTGGAATCAGTTCAACCGGATGCCGCATGACACCTTCTGGTGGCGGGGGATGGACGGCTCGGATGTGCTGACCCATTTCATCACGACCTCTGAGAAGGATGGGGCGGAGTACACGTATAACGGACGGATGACGGCGGGGCTGCTGCGCGGGATCTGGAATTCCTATCAGGATAAGGAGATCAACGATCATCTGATGTTTGCATACGGCTGGGGTGACGGAGGCGGCGGGCCGACGCGGGAGATGCTGGAGCTTCGCCGGCGCTTCGATAAGCTTCCGGGCATTCCGAAGATTGAGATGGGCAGTGCCGGGGAGTATTTTACCGGGCTGCATGAACGGATCGGGAATGCGGAGGCGTTCGTACACACCTGGAACGGTGAGCTGTATTTCGAATGCCACCGGGGCACGTATACCTCTCAAGCCCGCAACAAGAAATATAACCGACGCCTGGAGCTGCTGCTGCGGGATGCGGAGTGGCTGTATACACTGATGGGTGTTAGACAGGGGAAACTTGAAACCGCTTATCCTGCGGCTGAACTGACCGGGATCTGGGAGATCCTGCTGCGCAACCAGTTCCATGACATCATCCCCGGTTCGTCGATCGCTGAGGTCTACGAGGACAGTGATGCTGAATATGCGGAAGGCGAGGCGCGCTCACTAGCTCTGATTAACGGTGTAGCCCAAGAAAAGACGGACAGCAGCTTCACTCTGCTGAACAGCTCGAACTGGAACCGCCCGCGTTATGCGCTGCTTCCTATGGGTGCCGCAGATTCCGCAAGTGTTCATGACGCTGACGGGAACCGGCTGTGGCAGCAGCGGACGGCAGACGGGGAAGTGTTGGTCTATGTTCCGTCTGTGCCTGCACTGGGCACGGCAGTGCTGAAGGTAGTTCACGGGCAAGCAACCGAGGCCTCCCTGGAGGCGCGGATTCAGCCGCTTGCAGCCGTATCCGGCAACACGCTGAGCACACCGCTTGTGGAAGTGGTATGGAATGAACAGGGCCACTTCACTTCAATGATCGACCGGCAGAGCGGCCGCGAGCTGCTGGCGCCAGGGCAGCGCGGGAATGTGCTACAGGTGTTCGAGGATAAGCCGCTGGATTTTGAAGCATGGGATATCGATATTTTCTACCAGGAAAAGATGACCGAGATCTCACAGCTGACCGGATGTGAGCTGACCGAGAACGGACCGCTGCGGGCGGTGCTGCGCATGACCTGGACCTATCACCGCACAGCGGTAACTCAGGACATCATCTTCTACCGCGATACCGCGCGGATTGATTTCCGCACTGAGCTGGACTGGCATGGGTATAACCAGCTGCTGAAGGTGGCTTTCCCGGTGGATATTCATGCGCTGGAGGCTACGTATGACATTCAGTTCGGTAACGTAAAGCGTCCTACACACTGGAATACGAGCTGGGATTACGCCCGCTTCGAAACGGTGGGCCATCAGTGGGCGGATATCAGCGAGAAGGGCTATGGGATAGCGCTGCTCAACGACTGCAAATACGGCTATGACATCAAGGACAGCGTGCTCCGGCTGACGCTGCTGAAATCGGCGGTTCATCCCGATCCGCAGCAGGATCAGGGGCATCATGAATTTACGTATGCCCTGTACCCGCATACCGGTGATTTCGTCGAAGGCAGGGTGGTCCAGGAGGCGTGGGAGCTGAATAATCCGCTTCGCAGTGTGGCAGGTGAGCTGGAAGGGCCCCCGCTGCTCTATATTGATGGTGAGCATGTGACAGTGGATGCTATCAAACGTTCGGAGGACGGCAAGTATGTGGTGCTGCGGCTGCATGAGTACGCCGGTTCCCGGACACAGATTACTGTAGATAGCGCCTATTCTATGGCTTCCTGGCAGGAATGCAACCTGATGGAGGAGCCGCTGGGAGACTGGCAGGAAGCAGAGGAGCTGAGCTTCCAGGTGAAGCCGTATGAGATCAGGACGTTCAGAATCAAGCTGCGCGGGGCGCAGAGCTGAGAGGAGAGAGGCTAGGATGGGAGCAGGAGAGAAGCAAGTGGTGCCGGTTAGCTGTGTGAGCAAGGAAGAGGTTATGCAGAAGCTGGACCTGGTCACGAATAAGCTGCTGAAGCTGGGCCGGCCGGATAATGAAGCGGAATTGCAGAACCTGGGGGAGGATGCGGGACGCCGGGGGTATTTTGCCAGGGACTTCGGGATGGAAGAGTGGGATTGGCCGCAGGGAGTGGGGCTGTATGGCCTGCAAAAGCTTGACCGGCATTTCGGGGACGGCCGTTATGCGGCATACACCAAGCCATGGATGGCCCGGCAGCTTACGAAGGGACTACCCAGCCGGAATATTAATACGACTGCCCCGCTGCTCTCGCTGATGGAGCTGGAAGAGGCCGGAGAGCTGAGTCTCGAATGGATAGAATGGCTAATGCACGGCCTGCCCCGGACGCTGGAGCAAGGCTATCAGCATGTGACTACGGGGACTCAGAAGCATGAGGTCTCGCTCCATGAGAACGAGATATGGATTGATACGCTGTTCATGGCGATTCTGTTCACTGCCAAAATGGGTGTGAAGTACGACAACCCGCAGTGGCGCGAGACCTCGCTGCATCAGCTGCTGCTGCATATTAAATATCTGTATGACAAAAAAACCGGCTTCTTCTTCCATGGCTGGCATTTTGCAGAGCGCCATAACTTCAGTGAAGCCTTCTGGTGCCGCGGCAACGGCTGGTTCGCTCTCGGCCTGCCGGAATATCTGGAGCTGATGCGGCCCTATCTGGCAGACGGAGTCTTCAGCTATCTCCAGCAGACGCTACAGGCCCAGGCCGAAGCCCTGCTCGCTTGTCAGAGCGGGGACGGACTATGGCATACCCTGCTGGATGACCCCGGCAGCTATACCGAGACTTCGGGTTCGGCTGCGATTGCCGCTGGTATTCTGAACAGTGTGCGCCGGGGGCTGCTCCCGGAGGCCTATAGCGAACCGGCTCTGCGGGCAATCCGTGCTATCCTGGACAGAATTGACGGCGAAGGCACAGTGCTCGGCGTGTCCGGCGGTACTCCCATCGGCGCAGCCAAGGAGGACTACAAAGGGATCATCATTGCCCCTATGGCCTACGGCCAGGCGATGGCGCTGGTCGCGCTGGGCGAAGCGCTGCATTACTGCTGAGGGGGAAACTCTGCTTAGGCGAGAAGAGTCGGAACAGGAAGTGGGCAGGTGACAGAAGCCAGCGGATCAGACAAGCGGCGGCGAAGGACGAATCGTCCTCGGTTGCCGCTTTTTTTTGCATAGGAAGCTATCGTTTCCTCCTGCAGTGGATAAGGTGTGTGTAAATTTGTGGATAAGATTTCTTAGAGTGATTCGTAGAGTAACTGTGTTGCTGAAGGTATGCGAAAAACCGAATGCAATCGGCTGGTACAGCAGCGCCGCATAGCCCGAATGTATGTGGAAAACAGCATACGTTGTGCTCACATACCGGCGCATGGCCCGAATGTATGTGGAAAACAGCATACATTGTGCTCACATGCAGGCGTATGTCCTGAATGTATGCGAAAAACAGCATACATTGTGTTCGCAAGCAGGCATATGGCCCGAATGTATGCGAAAAACAGCATACATTGTGCAGGCACGGAGAATAGGTATGATTGCGTCAAGTATCCAAACCGTGGTCCTCATCAATGCACCAGCCGAATTCGTCGGCAATGGCCATCGCCAGACCGGTTATGGCATGTTCGAGCTGCTCATCCATCATCGCCGGCAGGATGACCTCGACCAGATTCACCTCTTCAATCCCTTCCAGGGTGTAGTAAGCATAACTGCCATCCGAATTTGCGGAGATTCCCTTCAGTCCAACATGCGTGCCGTGAAGCCTTTTGGAGAATTGAAGCGGTCCAGTCTGCTCAAATCCCAAGGTTTGCACGATAAACCGCACCAGTACCTCCGTCCTTACAGTCTTGGCGTAGCCCGCAGAATGAATACTGATATAGTCATACACCTCACTCACCTCACGTATGCATATACTCAATCTTGCTTCTGTACAGATTTAGAATGCGCACCTGCTCCTCGCTGAGCTCCTCGAAGTTCCAATACATATGCATCAGGTTGTACTCAAACAGCTCTTTCAGTCTCATAAACAGCGGCAGCTGTCTGGACATCTCGGCGGAGAGGGAATGCTCTTCCTTATATCCGTCCGTGATTGCCTTAGTTATCGCACGCTTATAGTCTATGAGGTTCTGTCCGCCCGCAAACGAGAACTCCAGGGCAGAGTAGATAGGCACCGCCAGATCATAGACGTAATAATGCCGCTCGCAATCCTGCCAGTCAATCATCGTCAGCGCAGAGTCACTGTCCACAAGCGTATTGTTCAGCCACAAGTCGCCGTGGATGATGCCGTAGTTCGCCTCATCTTTGGGCAGTCTTCGGACCTGCTTGAGCACATCCTTCACAATATCCCGTATGGCCCTCTCTTCTGCAGGAATAGACTTGAGAAAATCATATTCATCGTTATCATACCAATGCGGAATCGGCTGGGCCGCTTCAGAGTGCTGGTATTCTTTGCTCACCTGATGCATTCTGCCTATCTGCTGTCCAAGGGTTCTGAATATGGTTTTGTCCCATTTGGCCCGGGGCAGATGAATTCCGGCTGCCGCCTGGAACAAGACTACGCACTTCTCTTCTTCATTCATCAGCAGGGTGCTGACAAGCGAATCCTGTATTGTAGGTATAACCTCAGGCACCCGTACGCCCCGATTAAACAGATAAGTAGTCCAGTTCACTTCAGCTAATTGTTCTTCATAGGTCTTATAATTCGTGATTCGGGCGAAGAATGTCCCCTTCTCCGAGTGGCAACGGTACATTTCATTGGTGACGGCCTCCATACTGGAGAGTTGAACCGGATAGGTATTATTGAGGAATTGCAATATTTGTGCTTGCATAAGATGCGTTACCTCCCGCGGTAATTTCTGCACTGCATTAACATTGGTGAAGCTGTTCCGTATCCGAGAATGACTTACAGATCTTGAGACAGTCGGATCATATCCACCACCTGCATCCCGTTCTCATAGATTTCTTCACTATAATGTCTGATGAAAAAGTCCCTGTCTATCCCGGTGATCCGGAAGCCGCATTTCTGATACAACGCAAGCTGGCCGATACTAGAGTTGCCTGTGCCGATCTCCAGCGTTTTGAATCTGAGCCGCTTAGCCTCCTGAATCGCGTGATTCACCAGTTGCTTCCCGATTCCCTGCCCCTGGAACTCCTCATTCACTGCAATATTGACCAGCTCGGCAGTCTCCGGTCTTGTAGGCAGTAACACATAGACTCCGACCACTTGTTGATCCGCCTCAGCAACGAAGCATTGCCCTCTTGCCACATAGTCTTCAACCAGCTTCGGGGAAGGGTCCGCCAATAAGAGTAATCCGGTTGGTGGTTGTTCACCCGTATGTAATGCTCTGATCTCCATTTCTTGCATCGCTCCTTGTTCATTAATAGTTGCGAGGTTAAAGCCTTGAGAATGCGATGTAGTCAACAGGGGCAGGCTCTGCCGATTCCATCCGAAGGGCCCGGTTGATCTGTCCCCGGTGATATTGCCCATGTAACAGCACCTGCAGCAGGATGTCCCGGATGGAGGTCTGGAACGAACGTCCATTCTGGCTGCTGTAGCTGATCATCTGATCCAGCGCAGATTCTTCCAGCTTGCCGGTAGCTGCGGTATTCCTTAGCGTTAGCTTCGAACATTCGCCGAATCTCCGGCAGGTTTTCTGCTTCCTCCCATAACCAATATTGTACGTTGCCCTTTCCCTGCAATCGCGACAGCCAGACTTGCTCCGCCACCGCCACATGCCGCACCAGCTTCAGAAGCTCCGCGTCCTTCGTGTGACTCGCTTCGAGCGCATCCAAGATCCGCCCGTCCGCCCAGTACAGGTGGTCCATCATGCGCAGGATTGTCTTCATTGGAGTTCCTCCTTAGAGTTTTTTAGCTTATTTCCACTCATTCAGCCTATACAGAAAAGCTATTTAGGTAAGCTCCATGAATGAATTAGGGTCCCGTTCTTTTCCAATTGGCTGTAACGTATGGCATTCCTGTTCTTGAGTTCATGAAACAACTGATAATAGTCCCGTTCCAAGGCTTCCCAATCGCTATAATGTCCATTCCCCGCCGATTCTCCGCTTGGACAGCTGACATTGGTCTCATTGTACAGGATGCCATGGGAAGTTTGCCATTCAGGCAGGATGTCCTTCCATTCTCCATATACATGCCCCCGCCACTGCTCCCCTAAAGCCGACCGTAACAGATTCTTATTCACAGGATCAACTCCCCTGAACATCTCCAGTCCGGCAGGACCAAGATCCATGAAGAGGTTCCCGCAATTGGAGCACTGGTAAGCGGATTTGAACAGTCTAGTGATTAAGGATCTAATCCTCATAGCAGCTTCTTCCTTATCCCGCGGCGTCGGACCCGATTTCTCAATAGCATCGTCAATCTCATCCATAAGATCATCCTGATCCTGGTCCGCAAGGAAGTATCCTTTATAGGGCAAATAATCCGTATTGTCGTGGATTCGGTGTCCGCATTCACATCTGAAATTCATCGGCTCACCTCGCATCAGAACGCAGGCTTGTGTACCAGGAAAGCGCCTGTTGTTCCATTGAGCTCACAAATGCTTTTTTGGCCGGGCCGTACTGGCTGGTATCCTCGAAGCGATCCGCTAATTCTTGTTTGAACTGACTGTATCTTGCCGCTTCCGACGGATGGGCTCTTAAATAATCTCTGAACACGAGATGCCGTTCAATCTGAGGGTTGTCTGCCTGATAACAATGAATATGATGCGTCCTTGCCTCTCCGCCTTTGCGGAATAGCCTTCTGCCGGGAATTCCCCATTCTCCACCTGCATCATATCCGAGCAGTGTCATCTTATCGTTGTACGAGTCGATTTTGCCTATGTCTTTTACAATACACATCATATCAATGACGGGTTTAGCTTTTAAACCGGGCACTGAGGTGCTGCCAAAATGCTCAAAACGTACGATTTCATCCGCAAATATTGTAGTTAAAAACGAAGCTTCCTCTTGGTAACGGTTAACCCAGTCCGGATTATAATCGCTTAGTCTAACTTTCATGAAAAACCCTCCTACGATACAGTTACTACAGGATCACCCTCTGAATTGATTGGAACAACGGTTTCGCTAGGCTGTAATGCTACATTTCGAGACACAGCACCCTTATGAAAATACTCCCGCGTTATCCTACTCATCGAGTATAGTGGCTAGAGTGACCGCCAGGATTATTGGAATTAACATTGCAATTGTGCTGATTATTATAGCGATTAAGGATTTCTTTCTATCAGCCTTCATTTGTTGCAAACTCAAAGCTATACTAATGATTCCAAAGACAACACCAATCAGCGACGAGATGAACATGCCTCCAGTTAAGGCAATGAAACTAAGAATAAGTGCTATATTCCTATTAGCTTTCATAAGTAATCTATCCTTCTCTTAGATGCTTCCGGCAACACCTTTAATTTCCAATCTGCTTTTCCCAATTGAATAGACGTTTGCTTTCCTGGGGGGGCGGTAGTCTAAACGCTGGCTAACTAGTCCGCCGTATACATTTCCATCGCTATCCTTCATAAGAAGGTTGACGGCTTGATATCTGCCCTTCAATTCGTCAGGGAAATGCTTGAGATTGAATTCAATCATTTTGTTTGTAACATAAGATGTATCGTTTGTGCCGGGCACTTTCACTATTTGTAATTGCATTTGGAGCACTCCTTCAAGCAAGAGTTAAGATAGCCTAAGTGTATCATTGAGTACCCGTATTTAGCTGTAAAGAACATTTAAAATTAAGCAATACTGCCCCTGTAACTAATCTAAGAGGGTCCGTCATGTGCAGGGTGTCTTCGTGCTAAGTTCCTACAGGTTCACCCTCTGCGTTGATGGGAACAACGGTTTCTCCAGGCTGTAAAGCGAAATTTCGGCCCGCCTCACCCTTACAAAAGACCGCCTCCATGAATGCGGTTGCAGCTTCTGCGGTAACGGCGTGAACGGGAACTGCGTGTTGATCACCGTAATGAAGCGGAATATCCGAAAACGACATGTGCTGAGCCCCTTTTACCCGATAGAAATGGACATTATTCAGAGAGTTGAAGGCATAGCGCTGCCCATCGATGTAATCGGATGCAATGGTCTCATTCATAGATGCTGCCATCTCCCGGTACGCCGAAGCTTCTTGCCGCAGCAGCAGAACTGGAACAGAAGAGGGGACGTCTTCGCGGCGTATGAGGTGAAAACTGGGATCGAGCAGGACAGCCGCCTTGATCCGGTGATCCTGCTTGGCGGCCTCCAGGGAGGCGGCACCTCCGAGCGAATGTCCCAGGACAGCAATCTTATCCAGGTCGAACAGCCCGGCGAGCTCAGCATCATCGGAGCAGTTAAGCGTCTCAAGAACGTCCATAACTGCGTGTATATATTGAACCCGGTTGTTTAACAGACGGGACCAACTGGTGTAGTCACTGCTTGCCAGCTCCGCCATTTCCGGTGCCTGCTTGAGATAGCTGCCATCTGGAAATACGGTGAACACGGACTCATGCGGAGCGCTAATTGTAACTACCACGTAGTTTTTGGAGACTAGTTTGGAGATCAATCCAAGATACATATCGCGTTCTACACCGAAACCAGGGGAGAAGAGGACGACGGGATACCCTCCCTGTTTTGGAGCTATGGCCCCGTTGGTTGTTACACTGGTAATATTCAAGTTGTCCAGATCCACGCCCATCTCTGTCAAAAGCTTGGCGGCCTTCGCCTGACAAGGGGCATACAGGTCTATACCCTTCACCGGTTCTCCCCCGATGGCTGGATGAAAAATACTAATAACGAGTCTGGAACTTCCTTCCACAACCCTTATGAATCTCCCAATCATGTTAGCTCACCTTTCATAATGGATATATATTCCTACTAAATAGACGCCTGCTTGTCTGTTTGGTTGCGATGATTTTCTCTTAATAAACTCAGTACCGAATCTACGACAGCTTGCGGCTGATAGAGTTGAATGGAATGCCAGCTATCCGTGGCGATGATCTGCCGGGTTTTTGCGGTTAACTGGAGGAGCTTCTTCTGTGATTGTTGCCAATCCTCATTCTGCCTTCCGGCAGATAATACGATGATTGGTAATTCCGGAACTAAAGGCTCTGACTCTATTAATTGGAGGGCACTTTCTATAGTGCAGAGAGATTCCAGATATGCCGCTTTATACGCATTATTTCGATATCCGAGTGTATTCACTGTATGTTGAACTGGTGGAGGCAGCCGTTTGGCACCAATAGGTTGTTTTAATAGACGGGGCAACCCAATAGGGGATAAAAGATAACCCATTCTTAGCCGTCTCAGGTGCCGCAGCCGTTCTTCATATCTGATTTGATTAAAAGTGGATTCTATGAATCTTTGCTCATGTGTGGAGTCCACAAGAATAATCCCGGAGACCTCTTCAGGATACTTAGAAGCAAACAGCCGCATGATCATTCCGCCATAGGAGTGCCCTACAAGAATGTATGGGGGTTCTAATTCAAGCTGCGTCAATAATTCCCGCAAATCACGAACATAGCCTTCGCAAGTTGGCTCACTGATAGGTGTAGTGCTCCAACCGAAACCGGCCCGGTCATAGGAGAGGACCTTGGTATGCTTAGCTAATGCGGGTTGAACCAATGACCAATCCAGAGCACAACCACCCATTCCTGCTTCTAATAGAATCGTCGGAAGATTACTTGTGTTGCTGCCGGTAACCATCGCATGGAGATGATGTGAGCCAACTGAAATCTTTTCTCCTGGAGCTTTATATTTATACAGAAGGTATCTGGAAAGAGCCGCTTGAATCCCTGTGAATGGAAGTCCGATCAGAGAAATAATGACACGAAGAAGGCTTTCGGTAAAATTAATTTTGCTCATAAGTCACCTCATTTGCTGTTCTAGTTTAGATAATATAGGAATTCATGGGGTGTTAAAGAGAAATCTTACTGTATCTATTTCCTATTTTATTTCGGCCTACGCTTATCTGATCTTTTTGAGAAAAGATTTGCTTGAAGCTTTCCCGGGCATGAAGTATACTGTTCTCGGGAAGGTTAAGCGCTTACCCTTTGAGGAGGATAAGCGAACATGGTTAAACCGATTGTAGTTGGCATTATCGGAGCGGGAAGAATCGGCCGCCTCCACGCAGACAATCTGCGTGCGATGCCGTCGTTCAAACTGAAGTCCATAGCTGAAGCTATGATGAGTGAGGAATTGCTGGCCTGGGCAGAGAGCAGGGGGCTTGGCTCTGTTTTTGCTGCGGGTGAAGATATACTGAATGATCCTGAGATTGAAGCGGTGTTCATCTGCACGCCGACTGATTCGCATGCGTCCTGGATTGAGCGGGCTGCGCACGCGGGCAAACATATCTTCTGTGAGAAGCCGATTAGCCTCTCCTCGGAAGAGACCCAGCGGGCTTTGCAGGCGGCAGAGGACGCTGGCGTGCTGCTGCAAGTCGGCTTCAACCGCCGGATGGACCCCAGCTTCCGCAAGCTGAAGCGGCTGGTTCAGTCCGGAGAGCTGGGAAATCCTCATATTGTGAAGATTACCTCGCGTGACCCGCAGCCTCCCGGTGAAGCTTATGTACGTTCTTCCGGTGGGATGTTCATGGATATGACGATTCATGATTTCGATATGGCCCGTTATCTCGTAGGCAGTGAAGTGGCTGAGGTCTATACCCGGGGGGCGAACCTGATTGATCCGATGTTCGGCCGTTGCGGGGATGTGGACACCGCCGTCATTACATTGACGTTCGTGAATGGGGCGATCTGCGTGATCGACAACAGCCGGCAGGCCGTATACGGCTATGATCAACGGGTCGAGGTCTTCGGAACGCTGGGTTCGGCGACCGCCGACAACTGCCGCCCGACAACAGTTGAGGTATCCACCGCGACTTCGGTTACCCGCGATCAGCCGGAGCATTTCTTCCTGGAGCGCTATAACCAGGCATTCACGGAGGAGATTGCTGCGTTCGCCCGTTCCGTGCGGCTACAGGAGCCGGTGATCTGCAGCGGCCGTGACGGCGAAGCCGCACAGCTCATTGCTGAAGCAGCCAGAGAATCGTATCTGAGCGGACTTCCCGTCAAGCTGTCTGTAACTGCTGCGGAAGCAGGATTTTCTGAACTGCAGGCCTTGTAAGCGGATACAGATTCTGAAGACAGAGGAGGATGAACGAGGATGTCTGATCTACTGATTAAGGCCGGAGCGCCGGATAAGGATGGCTGTATCGCTGCGGTCAGCCCCGAGAGTGCCGGATGGAAGTATGTCGGGTTCAAGGTGTACCAATTGCAGGCCGGGGCTACCCTGGAGCGTGATAGCGGGGGGGACGAGATCTGCCTGGTGCTGCTGGCGGGCAAAGCAGACATAGAGGTGGATGGCGAGCGGTTCGCCGATATCGGCGGACGCATGTCGGTCTTTGAAGATATGGCTCCTTATGCTGTGTATGTTCCGGCGGGAGCGCATTATGAGGTTACTGCACTGACAGAGCTGGAGCTTGGAGTCTGTCTTGCTCCGGGAAGCGGCAAATATCCGGCACGGCTGATTACCCCGTCAGATGCGGCAATCGAGGATCGCGGCTATGGCAGTATGTCACGCAAGGTTGTTAATATCCTGCCAGAACACAGCGTAGCCGAGAGCCTGCTGGTGGTCGAGGTGCGCACGGGCGGCGGCAATTGGTCCAGCTATCCGCCGCACAAGCATGACCAGGATAACCTGCCGGCCGAATCCTATTTGGAGGAGACATACTATCACCGGGTTAATCCCGCCCACGGCTTCGTGGTGCAGCGGGTCTATAATGATGACCGCAGTCTCGACGAGACTATTGCTGTTCCGGATAAGAGCATTGTGCTTGTGCCGGAGGGCTATCATCCTGTCTCAGCACCGCCGGGATATGATTCGTATTATCTTAACGTGATGGCCGGACCGGTGCGCACATGGGTGTTCCACAATGATCCCGATCATGAGTGGCTGTTCAAGCCGGGACAGAGCGGCTCTGCGGCAGCGGCAGAGTAAATAGAGCTGAAGAGTGTAGAAAGTTATGCAGCTTGGCAGATAAGCGAATGGATTATTATGGGGCTTCCGCGCAGCGGGAGCCTTTTTGAACTAGCTGGTCTGTAGAAGACACACATACCCGATAGATGGACAGCGTGGGAGGACTTCCTTATAATCGAAGGATAAGAAGGCATGAACGCAAAGGCGGGCTTAATAACAATGAAACCTACGATCTATGATGTGGCACGGGAAGCAGGCGTCTCTATCGCTACGGTGTCCAAGGTATTGAATAAAAGCGGCCGGATCAGCGACAAGACGCGGGAAAAGGTAGGGCGGGTCATGGAGGAGCTGAACTACCAGCCCAGTCTGGTAGCTTCTGCGTTGACCAGCCGCCGGACGGGTACCATCGGGCTGATGATCCCCGATATTGCCAATCCTTTTTTTGCGGAGACGGCCCGCGGCATCGAGGATTACGCCCAGGAGCAGGGCAGCGACTTAATCGTGTGCAGTACGGACCGCAGCGATGAGAAGGCGGCCCGGTACATCTCGCTGCTGCTGCGCAAACGGGTGGATGGCCTGATTATTGCCTCTCATACGGGGAATCCTGAGCTGATTCGCGGAATGGTGGCTGATCATGTGCCGCTCGTACTGTTCTCAGCCGATATCCGTATGCTGGAGGGCAACAGTGTCACCGTCGATGATTACAAGGGCGGCTATCAGGCTACGGAATATTTGCTGTCCCTCGGTCACCGCAGGCTGGGAGTGATCTCTGACAATCTGCCGGGGAGCAGGCTGCGGGTGGAGGGGTTCCTGGATGCGCTGAAGGCGGCCGGGATTTCTTTTGACAATCCGGCGAATATGATCCACACCTCGGCAACGCTGGAGAACGGGCGTACGGCAGCAGCAGAAATGTTGAACCAGGCACAGAACATACGCCCGACAGCCATCTTTGGCTGCAATGATCTGCTGGCGATCGGGGTGCTCAAGGAGGCGCGCAGTGCCGGCCTGTCCATTCCCCGCGACCTGTCCGTAGTAGGCTTCGACAATACGATGCTGGCCGAAATCTGCCATCCCTCGCTGACCAGTATCGCCCAGCCTCTGCGCGAGATGACCGAGCAGGCGATGCTTCTGCTGAATGAATCAATCAGTAACCCCACCAGCCCCAAGCGCAAAATCATGCTGATGCCCGAACTTGTCATCCGCCATTCGACGGGTCCGGTTCCGCACTAAGCACACATTATCTATTCAAGGCCTGTTCCGGCTGCGGCTGGGAGCGGGTCTTTTTTGCGTGCTGTAGTTGGGGAAGAGCGAGATGTGTGGGGGGAGTGTGCTGGAGGGATGCGAAAAACCGAACACAATGGGCCGAGCGAGTGTGTGTGGGCGAGATGTAAGCGAAAAACCGAACATAATGGGTATTGCGGAGGCGCATGGACCAAATGTAGGCGAAAAACCGAACACAATGGGCAGTGCGGAGGCTCGTGGGCCAAATGTAGGCGAAAAACAGGCATGACAAGACAGAGGCCTTGTCACCCCCAGGAATGAAAATAAGTCGGGTACATCAGTCGCATCCCGACTTTTATTTTCGTATTAAACCGAACACAATGGGCAGTGCGGAGGCGCGTGAAGCAAATGTAGACGAAAAACCGAACACATTGGGCAGGCGCGAGGCGCGTGGGCCAAATGTAGGCGAAAAACCGAACACAATGGGCTAGCCGACTCTCCCCGCTAGGCAGCAGCATGTGCTAAGTCGGAGAACAAGTGGATTTACTACAGCTGCTGGCGAACAATTGCCCGCCGGAGGAGCAGTAGTTGGAAAAATGGCACTTGAATAATCCCGACATCCACCTTGGCTGCAAAATCAATCACAGTAGTTGCTTTTTTCCACTTGCTTGCTCCTAAGTATCAAAAAATGAGAAATTAAGCTGCGTTTTTCCACCTGTTTTTCCGGGGGGTGAGGTTCCCCTTCAATTCCTTCACCCTGCTTGTTGAGATCGCTTTCAAATTGAGGATTGCCAAAAGCTCGCTTCTAAACTATACTAAAGTAGAAAATTAGGTTAAGCGCTTACCCTCCCCCAAAAAGAAATGAAACATTCTGTGCCGAAGGAAACGATTAAATGTTGAAATATTCAATCCGCACGCCAAGCGACTCTTACAGCTGCGTATCAAATTAAACTTACGATTATGCGATTTATAGCTGCACTGTACGATCTACAACTTCACTGTGTGATTTTCAACTTCATTGTCCCATTCACAGCGTTTTACAGCCATTCGTATTACCGAATGAACCACCTTTTCCCTAGCTTGATCAAGGAGGCATCACTATGAACGGTTTACAGTTCGACTCTGACCGGCGGCTGGATGTAGTTGCTGTTGGCCGGTTGTGTATTGATTTGAACGCCAATGAGACCGGGCGGCCGATGGAAGAGACGATGACTTTCACCAAATATGTCGGCGGCTCTCCGGCGAATATTATCATTGGTGCAGCGCGGCTCGGCATGCGTACCGGTTTTATCGGCAAGCTGGCCGACGACCAGATGGGCAGGTTCATCCGCAGCTATCTGCGCAAGGATGGCATTGACGACAGCCAGGTGTGCGTGGACCGGACGGGTGCGGTGACGGGGCTGGCTTTTACAGAAATTAAGAGCCCGCAGGAGTGCAGCATTCTAATGTACCGCGACCATGTGGCTGATCTGCTGCTGAACACGGAGGAGATCTCGGAGGAGTACATCGCCAGCTCCAAGGCGCTGCTCATCTCCGGTACGGCGCTGGCGCAGAGCCCTTCCCGCGAAGCGGTGTTCCTGGCACTGGAATTTGCCCGCAAGCATAACGTGACCGTGTTCTTCGATCTCGATTACCGCCCTTATACCTGGACATCAGCCGCTGAAACGGCGGTCTACTATAACCTCGCAGCCGAGAAAAGCCACTGCATCATCGGCACGCGCGAAGAATTCGATATGATGGAGAATCTGTATAATCTGGCTGGCGCCGATGATCAGGCCACCGCAGCCCGCTGGTTCTCGCATCAGGCAGAGCTGGTGGTCATCAAGCACGGCGGCAGCGGCTCGATCGGCTATACAGCGGATGGGCAGAGCCACCGGAGCGGGATTTTCCCGGCAAAAGTGCTCAAGACGTTCGGCGCAGGCGATTCCTATGCGTCAGCCTTCATCCACAGTCTGATGAGCGGGCACAGTGTAAGCGAGGCGATGCGGCGCGGCAGTGCCTCGGCCTCGATTGTCATCTCCCGCCACAGCTGCTCCGATGCTATGCCAACCCTGGAGGAGCTGGAGGAATTCCTGCGAACTAACGAGGAGGTTACAGCAGGAGCGCAATAAGTAAGGTTAGTCAGCAGACTTTATATAGAACAGAAGGAGTGGACAGAATGACAGAGCAAACGGCACAAGTACTCAAAAATTATATCAACGGGCAATGGGTAACAGCCGATACGGAGCAGACGGAGCCGGTAGTTAATCCGGCCACAGGTGAGCTGCTGGGCAGAACGCCTTTATCCGGCAGAGCCGATGTAGACCGGGCGGTGGCGGCGGCTAAGGCAGCTTTTGCAGGCTGGTCTGCAACACCGGTGCCGCGCAGAGCACGGATTCTGTTCAAATATCAGCAGCTGCTAGTAGAGAATTGGGAGCCGCTGGCGAAGATCATCACCCTGGAGAACGGCAAAAGCTTCAAAGAAGCCTACGGCGAGGTCCAACGCGGCATTGAATGCGTAGAATTCGCAGCAGGTGCTCCGACACTG
Source organism: Paenibacillus sp. FSL R7-0210 (assembly GCF_038009085.1). NCBI lineage: Bacteria > Bacillati > Bacillota > Bacilli > Caryophanales > Paenibacillaceae > Paenibacillus > Paenibacillus sp. FSL R7-0210. Next base: position 4,495,072 of record NZ_JBBPAR010000001.1, on the reverse strand, counting down.
ATGATGGGCCGGCAGCTGCCGGATATTGCGACTGGCATCGAGTCAGGCATGTACCGCTATCCGATTGGAGTGGTTGGCGGGATTACCCCGTTCAATTTCCCGATGATGGTGCCTTGCTGGATGTTCCCGCTGGCGATTGCCTGCGGCAACACCTTTGTGCTGAAGCCATCGGAGCGTACACCGCTGCTGGCGGCCCGCCTTGCGGAGCTGCTGGAGGAAGCCGGACTGCCTAACGGTGTGCTAAATGTGGTGAACGGCGCGCATGAGGTGGTGAACGGGCTGCTGGAGCACCCGGATGTCAAGGCGATTTCTTTTGTCGGATCGCAGCCGGTGGCGGAATATGTATACAAAAAAGGAACAGACCATCTCAAGCGCGTTCAGGCGCTAGCCGGAGCGAAGAACCACTCCATCGTGCTGGCGGACGCGAACCTGGAGGCTTCGGCCTCCCAGATTGTGAATGCGGCCTTCGGCTCTGCCGGGGAACGCTGCATGGCCTGCTCGGTGGTAACGGTGCAGGAGGAAGTCGCCGATGAGCTGATCTCGATCCTGCTGCGGGAGTGCAACAGCATGACCATCGGGAATGGACTGGAGGAGGATACGTTCCTGGGGCCGGTGATCCGTCAAGGCCATAAAGAGCGGACAGTTAGCTACATTGAACAGGGGATCGCCGAAGGCGCGAAGCTGCTCAGGGATGGCCGTGAGGATGCGGCGGTACAGCGAGACGGTTATTTCATCGGACCTACGCTGTTCGACGGGGTGACAGAGGAGATGAAGATCTGGCAGGAGGAGATTTTTGCGCCGGTGCTGTCGGTGATCCGGGTGAAGGATGTGGCCCAGGCGGTGGAGATTGCGAATCGCTCGCGGTTTGCGAACGGAGCTTGTATCTTCACGAATGATGGCGGGAAGGTCCGTTACTTCCGCGAACATATCGAGTCCGGCATGCTGGGAGTCAATGTTGGAGTGCCTGCACCGATGGCCTTCTTCCCGTTCTCGGGCTGGAAGGATTCGTTCTACGGCGATCTTCATGCGAACGGAAGCGACGGGGTAGAATTCTATACGCGCAAAAAAGTCGTCACTGCCCGCTGGCAGTAGACAAGGCGAAGGGAGGACATGAAGTGGAACGTATCCGATTAACGACAGCGCAGGCGCTGGTTAAATTTCTGAATCAGCAGTATGTGGATTACGGCGGCGGGCCGGAACGCTTCGTGCACGGGGTATTCACCGTGTTCGGGCATGGTAATGTACTTGGATTGGGGCAGGCCTTGCAGGAAGCGCCGGGTGAACTGACCGTCTACCAGGGACGCAATGAGCAAGGGATGGTTCACGCGGCGACCGCGTTCGCCAAGCAGAGCCGCAGACGGAAGATTATGGCCTGTACGGCTTCAGTGGGGCCGGGGGCTGCCAATATGCTGACGGCTGCTGCAACAGCAACGGCGAATCAGATTCCTGTGCTGCTGCTGCCGGGAGATACCTTCGCTACCCGCCAGCCTGACCCGGTGCTCCAGCAGATGGAGCATACGTATAACTTGTCGATCACGGTCAATGATGCCTTCAAGGCGGTCAGCAAATACTGGGACCGTGTCACCCGGCCGGAGCAGCTGATGTCGGCAATGCTGAACGCGATGCGGGTGCTGACGGATCCGGGAGATACCGGGGCGGTTACGATTGCGCTGCCGCAGGATGTGCAGGGCGAAGCCTGGGAGTACCCGGCTGATTTCTTCCGCAAGCGGATTCACCGGGTCATCGCCCGGCTGCCTCATCCGCAGGAGATTGCGGCTGCGGCTGAGCTGATCGCCAGCAAGCAGCGGCCGCTGCTGGTCTGCGGCGGGGGTGTCCGGTATGGGGATGCCGGAGCGGCGCTGCGCGCTTTTGCCGAGAAATTCGCCATTCCGTTCGGAGAGACCCAGGCCGGTAAAAGCGCCGTAGCCAGCAGCTTCGAGTACAACCTCGGCGGCATTGGCGTCACCGGCAACGGCTGCGCGAATGAGCTGGCCCCTGAGGCCGATCTGGTGATCGGCGTAGGCACCCGGTTTACGGACTTCACCACCGCCTCGAAGAGTCTGTTCAGTCATCCTGAGGTGGAATTCCTGACGCTGAACGCCTCGCCATATCATGCGGCCAAACTGGATGCGCTTGCGGTGGTCTGCGATGCTGCTGAAGGCTTGAACGCCTTAGCCGCAGCGCTGGAAGAGCGGGGATACCGCTCTGCGTATACGGATGAGATCACCCAGGCGAAGAAATCGTGGGCTGCGGAGAGAGAACGCCTGGCTGGTGTGGAGTATCCGGTGAACACCGGCAACACAGGTGCGTTCACCCCGGAGGTAGCCGGTCATCTCGATGAGAAGCTCCCGGAATATGCAGAGGTGCTAGGCACTTCGCTGACCCAGACGCAGGTGCTGGGGATCATTAATGAAGCGATTCCGCAGGATGCGATTGTCATTGGAGCGGCGGGCAGTCTGCCTGGAGATATGCAGCGGATGTGGAACTCGGAGGTGCCGGATACCTATCATATGGAATACGGATTCTCGTGTATGGGCTATGAGATTGCCGGGGCGCTGGGCATCAAGCTGGCTGAGCCGGGGCGTGAAGTCTACGCGCTGGTCGGGGACGGCAGCTACCAGATGCTGCATTCTGAGCTGGTAACCAGCCTGCAGGAGAACCGGAAGATCAACGTCCTTCTGCTGGATAATGCAGGCTTCGGCTGTATTAATAATCTGCAGATGGAGCAGGGAATGGACAGCATGGCCACAGAATTCCGCCACCGGGGTACGGACGGCCAGCTCAGTGGTGAGCTGATGCGGATCGACTATGCGGCAAGTGCGGCCGGTTATGGGGTGCAGACCTTCCGCGCGTCTACAGCCCAGGAGCTTCACACGGCCCTGGCGGCGGCCCGCCAATCGGAACGCTCCACGCTGATCGACATCAAAGTGCTGCCGAAGACGATGACCCATGGCTATGGGGCCTGGTGGAATGTCGGGGTTGCGGAAGTGTCTGGCAAGGAAGCGGTACAGGAGGCTTATGACCGGAAGCACAGCGGACTCAAGAAAGCCCGGAGCTACTAAGCGGGCGCTGCATGTGCGCGAACCAAGGCAGACGGCGCACAGTGGATCAAGGATTCTGCCATACTTGGGATTGTGGAAGGGGTAGAACATGAGCATGTTCAGAGACAATGCCGTCCGGCTGGCGATCGCTCCGATTGCCTGGACGAATGATGATATGCCTGAGCTGGGTGGCGGCAATACGTTCGAGCAATGCATCAGCGAGATGGCGCTTGCCGGATATGAGGGCAGCGAGGTGGGCAACAAGTATCCGCGTTCCCCGGAGCTTTTGCACAAGGCACTGGAACTGCGCGGTCTGAGTATCGCCAGTGCCTGGTTCAGCGCCTTCCTGACGGTGCGTCCGTATGAGGAGACAGCGGAAGCCTTCCGTGCGCACCGGGATTTCCTGCATGAGATGGGTGCCAAGGTCATTGTAGTATCCGAGCAGGGCCGGAGTATTCAGGGGCAGATGGATACGCCGCTGTTCGCTGACAAGCCGGTATTTACCGAAGCGGATTGGGCTGCGCTTGCGGCAGGTCTTAGCGGGCTGGGACGGCTGGCGGCTGAGAAGGGCATGACGCTGGTCTATCACCATCACATGGGCACCGGGGTGCAGACTGCAGCGGAGATTGCCCGGCTGATGGAGCTTACAGATCCTAATGAAGTATCGCTGCTATACGATACGGGACATCTGGCCTTCTCCGGCGAGAATCCTCTGGAGGTGCTGCGTGAGCATCTGCCGCGGATTAAGCATGTGCATCTGAAGGACATCCGTCCGGAGGTAGTCAAGCGGGTGAAGGCAGAGAACCTAAGCTTCCTTCAGGCGGTAAAAGCGGGAGCCTTCACCGTACCGGGCGATGGCTGCATCGCGTTCGGGGAGATTTTTGCCGAACTGGCGGCCTCCCCGTATACGGGCTGGTTCGTCGTCGAAGCGGAGCAGGACCCGGCGCTGGCCGATCCGCTGGAATATGCGATCAAGGCGCGGCGGTATATCCGGGAGCATAGCGGTTTGTAGGACATCCGGGTGGCAGCCTGTATGTCTGAAGGGCAGGAATATGCGGGGGTGCACAGCTGCGGCTGTGCGCGCTCCGTTTTTTCATGAAATCCATAGATCAGGTGGAAGCTACGGGCGGAGTTAGTTGGAATTACTCCACTTGCTGCCGGAAGAATGAATCCTGGTACAACAGCAGTTGGAAAAACAGCACTTAATTTAATCACATTTCATTCAAAGTGCCATTATCGATACTATTAAATGCTGTTTTTCCACTTGCTTGGGCATAAATGTAATAAATTGAATAAATAAGATGCATTTATCCACCTGTTGTGGCCGGAGTCGGTTGCAGGGGTGGTGGACGAGTGGGTTGAAGACAGTGCCGGAGTTGGTTACCGAGGTATGCCAAGGTGGTTGTGAAGCAGTTACAGCAGCGTTGGCCGCTGTGATTGTTAAGGTAGTGCGTGCGCAGTTACAGTGGCACCCGCCGAAGCGGTTGAAGCGCTAATTACTGACTGTTTGTGGAGGCAGTTACAACCTGCACCAGCACAGGAGAATGGCGGGAAAAGGCCCGAGGGGAGTTGACTTTATCTGGTTAGCTGGAGGGGAAGCGCATGTGCTATAATGGCAGGAATTCGAACGGCGGTCAGTATGGCCGGTTGCCGCAGATGAAATAGATCTGAAGTCCATAGCCGCCCCAGAGCAGCCTTGGACGATATGTATATGAAGCGGCCGGATGCGGCCGGGTATTCTGATGGTTGTGGAGGAGGTTGTCGAATGTCCCGTTCCTGGTATCGCCGGTTGCTGCTGTCTTATTTCCCTATATTTTTGCTGACGGTGACGATTCTGATCTTTGCCTCATTTGTGTTTATTAATGATATCTCCCGGACGGAGACGAAGAAGGCAGACCGCATCTCCGCCAGCTATCTCAGGGATAGTGTGGACCGGACGATCAAGGAAGCCGAGCTGTCGGTGCTGGATGCGGTAGAGCGGAGCGAGGTCTACAAACGTTATTTCAATACGCAGAGCCAGCCGGACCAGGCGACGGTCTATGCGGTTGCCCAGAGTCTGCGCAATCTGATACAGGAATCCTCATATATCCAGTCGGTGTATTTGTATGACCGGGTGCGTGGAAGCGTTCTTACCGATACGGGGCTGAAGGAGCTGGAGGGATTCGCCGATGAGGACTGGATCAGGGCCATGACTTCGACTCCGGCAGTACCGGAAGGCTGGCAACCGGTCAGGGATTATCATTCGGGTCTGTCCCAGCGTACAGAAATTCGTGTGCTGACAACCAATAAAGCAATGCCGCTTCCCTTCGGCTCCGGGGGAATACTGGTCATTAACATTAAAGTGAGTGCCCTGGAGCAGCTCATCGACAGCATGGTTAACCAGCAGCTCTCGTTCATGACTATTGTGGACGGCAATGGCAACACCGTGTACCAGGCCCATTCCGATACGGAAGGTGCGGCTGACGGCAAGCTGCTGAACACACTTAAGCTGGAGAGAACCGGCTGGACGTTCGAGAGCGGAATCAAGGCGGGGAATCTGTTCAGTTGGGTCTCTGTGATCTCTTATCTCTGGGTAGCGATTGCGGTGGGGACCGTGCTCTGTGCGGTATTGTATCTAATCTATGTAACCCGGCGCAATTATAAGCCGATCCAGGTGATTATGAACCGGATTGAAGGCCATCAGATCCGCACGATGGATCAGTCTACCGACAGGCCGGACGAGATGATGCTGATTGACGGCGTGCTGGAGAATCTGATTAACCACATGACCGATTATGATACCAAAACCAGGGAGAACCTGCTGCTGCAGCGCAGCAAGCTGTTCACCGATCTGCTGCATAGCGAGCGGCTGGAGCAGGTGACCCGGCGGCTGGAGGAGCTGTCTCCGCTTACTGGTGCGAATGCTTCCTCGCGCTTCATCGTTGTGCTTGGGGAGATCAACCGCTATGAGCAGGTATTCGAGGACAGGTATACCCGGGGGGATCAGAATACGCTGAAGTTTGCTCTGATGAATGTATTTCAGGAATTGGCACGGAATGCGGAGCTGCAGGGATGGGCAGAATGGGTGGGCACCGAACGCGCAGCGATTCTGTTCCTGGCGACTGGCAGCGATCAGGAGATGGAGGCCAAGCTCCGGGTCTTCGCGGAGGATTGCCGCTCCTGGGTCGAGCAGAATCTGCGGATCTCGCTCAGCTTCGGTATCGGCTCCGCTGCCGCCGGGCCGGGGATGATCCGGGAGTCTTATGCGGCAGCCGAATATGTGATGCAGCACAAGCTGCTGATTCATGAGGATATCGTCTTGGCAGGCAGCGGCGAAGCGCGCCAGCCGCTGCTTGAGACGTATAAATATCTGCAGATGATTGCTGAATTCGTGAAGTATTTCCGCATGTCGAGCGGCCAGTGGCGGGAGCAGCTGGAACGGATCTTCGGGTCGTTTGAACAGGATTTCCTGAAGGACGAGGATATCCGTTCCCTGATCCAGGCTATGCTGCAGATGCTGAGCCGGGAAGTGGCGGTGATGTCTGAACAGCTGCAGGACGAGCTGTCGGCAGAGAATGCTGAGGTCCGGCTGAAGCAGCTGGAGGAGGCCGAGGCGCTCCATGAAGTGAAGACGGTTCTATTCGAATATGTCACCGACTTATTCCGCACCTATGTCTCTGCCAGCGAAACGAAGAGCTACCGGGCCATGGTCAATGAGATGAAGGATTATATCGAAGAGAATTTCACGAATCCCGATCTCTCGCTGAAGCATCTGAGTGACCGGTTCCAGGTCTCCGGCAAATATGCCAGCTATTTGTTCAAGACCGAATTCAAAATGAAGTTCGTGGATTTCCTCACCGAGCTGCGGATGAAGGAAGCGGAGCAGCTGCTGATAGATACGGATTGTTCCCTCCAGGATATCGCACTTCAAGTAGGGTATGGGAATGCCATTTCATTCGGAAGAGTCTTCAAGCGGATTGCCGGCATCACGCCGGGCGATTACCGCTCCTCCAGACGCCGCGAAGCAGCCTCCAGATTGGAGCCGCAGGACTAGCGTAAGCTGGGGAAATGAAGGAATTCCGTTTGATGGTGAAGCATGGGATTCATCTGCCGCATTCGTGTAAGGTCCAGGCCGCATTTCTCTTACGCCAACCGCTGAACAAGGGGGGCGAATAGCGATGCGGCCTGTGTTTTTGCTGATATGAAAGCGGTTTATTGTACGAAAATCGTTGGTCTGATAAACCGGATGTCCGAATTCAGGCGCTTTATCGCATCCGAAACAGGTTTATTGTCAGACCTCCGAATGTTATGGAATACTGTGGTCATCCCGCAGCAGCAAGCAGCCTTGAAACACTGAGGCCGGCCTACATGAACGGGATGAACGAATAAGACATACGGGCATCATCAAGCTCGGGGGTATCATGAAGTCACCATTATAGCCTGCTAAGGCGAGGGAGATGGAACAATGACAGTGAACGTAAACCAAAGAGTTCTGAAGAAGGCAATCGGCATCGGCTTGACCGCAGTAATGGGAGCTACTCTGCTTGCAGGCTGTTCCTCAGACGGTAAATCGAATTCGGCAGCCGGAGGTACAGACGCACCGGGGAAGAGCGCGGAACGCGTAACCTTGAAGGTGGAGATCTTCGACCGCGGTAAAACGCCGAAGCAATACACCATTACCAACAACTTCGTGTCCCAGATGATTCAGAAAAATTTCGGTGATCCTAATAATATCAATGTAGAATTTGTCCCGGTACAGCGTTCGGAAGAAGTGACCAAGTTGAACGTATTGATGGCCAGTAATACGGATGTGCCGGATATTGTCTTCACTTATGATTCCAGTGTCTTCTACCGTTACGCCCAGCAGGGCGGGTTGACCGACGTAGGTTCCTTATTAGAGGAGCACGGCCAGACGCTGAAGAAATTCATTGGTGACGAGACGATGGCCTTCGGCCAGCTCGACGGCAAGCAGTTCGCCATCCCTGGTAAACGGGCGATTACAGGCCGTTACGCTTCATACATCCGCCAGGACTGGCTGGATAAGCTGGGGCTGCCGGTACCGAAGAACACCGATGAGCTATACACTACTTTGAAAGCGTTTAAAGAGAAGGACCCGGGCGGTCTTGGCAGCAAAACCATTCCGATGGGCATGTCCCTCGGCTCGGCTCAGCTGGAGACCCTGATCTACTCCTTCATCAAGCCGATCAGCGGCGACCTTACTTACAGCCAGCGCTACGAGCTGCCGCTGCATGAGGGCTTCAAGGATGCGGCACAGTTCCTCAACAAGCTCTACAATGAAGGGCTGGTCAGCAAGGACTTCAGTCTGGATGAAGACAAAGCCCAGGTATCCAAGGATATTCAGAACGGCAACGTCGGCTTCTGGTCGGAGGATGTGGATAGTATGTTTTATGCCGATGGCACTCTTGATAATCTCTACAAGAATGTGCCGGGCAGCAAGGTGCTGCCGGCGGATATCCTCACCAATGCCAAGGTGGACAATAAATATATCAAATCCCGCTATGCCTCGAACGGTATGTACATCATGATCCCTAAGAGCAGCAAGCGTGCGGTGGAAGCGGTGAAATATCTCGATTGGATGGCGACTGGCAACAACCTGATTGACATTTACAACGGTGTTGAAGGCGAGAACTATGATATGGTGGACGGCATCCCGGTCGTTAAGGCTGATGTTTCCCAGGAATTCCAAGACCGTCTGTTCACTTCCGGGGACACCGCAATTATCTCCAACGGTAAGAACCTCGGCGATCAGGCTACCAATGAGAAAGCCTGGATTCTGGGCTTCCCTGCCAACAACCAGGAGGCGCTGAAGCAGTCTATTGATATTGCCAACACAGATACTGTGGGTCCTATCGTCTTCGGTAAGCCGATTGAATCGGAATCGAAATACGGCACTACGCTCAGCGATAAGCTTAACGTGATCATCGTGAAGACTGCGATGGCGAAGCCGGATCAATTCGATACTATTTTCGAACAGGAAATGAAGGACTACATGTCTCTGGGCGGAGACAAGCTGAAAGCGGAGCTGGAGCAGGCGCTTACAGAGATTTCAGCCAAATAAACTAAAAAAAGTGAAAACCGGGGGGAGCTGGCATGCTGCTCTGCCCGGTTTTTTCTCCATAGGAGGAGAGGAACTTGAGCAAAGCGTCTTACATCAGAAGGTACTGGCAACTATACGCGCTGCTTTCACTGCCCATTATGTATTTCCTGATTTTCCGCTACGGCCCGATGTACGGGGTACAGATTGCCTTTAAGGATTTCAACCTGTTCCAAGGCATCAACGGCAGTGAGTGGATCGGCTTCGATGCGTTCCGCGAAGTGTTTGGCATGAAGGAGTTTTACAGCAGTCTGCGCAATACGTTTATGCTGAATTTTCTCGATTTGATAGTGTCTTTCCCGGCCCCGATTATTCTGGCTATTATGCTGTATGAAGTGAAGTCGGTATGGTTCAAAAAAATATCACAGACCCTCCTCTACATTCCCCATTTCATTTCCTGGGTGATTATCGGGGGTATCGTCTATCAATTGTTCGGCAACCAATCCGGTATGGTGAACGGTGTACTGGAGAGCATGGGGCTGAATCCTATTCCTTTTTTGACCGAAAAAAATCCATGGCTGATTACCTACCTGTTCACGGGTGTCTGGCAAAGTGCCGGCTGGGGGACCATCCTGTATCTGGCGGCGCTTACCGGTGTCAACCGCGAGCTGTTCGAGGCTGCTGAAGTGGATGGGGCTACCCGGATGAAGAAGATCTTCTACATTACGTTGCCCAGTATCAAACCAACCATTATTACCCTGCTCATTCTCAACCTGGGGAAAATGGTCAGCATCGGCTTCGATCGTCCTTACATCATCGGGAATACGGCAGTGCGCGAATACTCCGATGTGCTTAGTACCTTCGTCTACCGGATTGGTCTGGAATCGGGCCAGTATACGCTGGCAACTGTAGTTGGATTGTTCCAGGCGGTGGTTGGACTGGTGTTCATCCTTGGTTCCAATTATATATCGAAAAAAGTGACCGGCGACGGCATTCTATGATTATACAGAAAGGAGGCGGAGTACAATGAGTGAACGTACCTCTAACCGGATATTCGATATCGTTAACGTTACCTTTATTGCGCTGTTCGTGCTGTTCTGCCTGGCTCCGTTTATACACGTTATTGCGGTGTCCCTCAGCTCCACGCGGGCTATTACTTCCGGGGAAGTTACGATTTTCCCGATTGAGCTGAACTGGAAGGCGTATGTGCAGGTCTTCACCGACAATGCGATGATCCGCTCGCTGATCTTCACCATTATTTTGACGGTTGCGACTACGGTATTATGTATGCTTTTCACCGTTGCAGCTGCTTACCCGCTGACCAAAAGCAAGCTGAAGGGCCGTACGATGTTCATGTACCTGATCATCATCACCATGTTCTTCAGCGGCGGTATTATTCCTGAGTACCTGCTGATCCGTGATCTGCATATGATCGATTCTGTCTGGTCGCTGATTCTGCCCGGTCTGGTCAGCCCGTTCAACCTGATTATCCTGATCTCCTTCTTCCGCAGCATTCCGCCGAGTCTGGAAGAATCGGCCGAGATTGACGGCAGCTCGCATATCCGCACCCTGCTCAAAATCGTTCTGCCGTTATCTATGCCGGTTATGGCTACACTTGCGCTCTTCTATGCGGTAGGACGCTGGAACGGATTCCAGGATTCCCTGATGTATATCAATAATCCCGATCTGTATCCGCTTCAGCTGAAGCTCTTCCAGATGGTTCAGAACAATATGATCACTGAGCTGACGAACCTGGAGGGGGCGGCCCGCACCAAGCTGCCGCCGGAGAGCCTCAAGGCCGCCACTGTCGTCTTCGCCACGGTGCCGATTCTGGTCGTCTATCCTTGGCTGCAGAAATATTTCGTCAGTGGTGTTATGCTGGGAGCTGTGAAGGGCTGATTGATATTACTTAGGCGTTGCGAGAGGAGAGACGGTCGTGGAGGATAAGGGAGAATTCTCCTTCTCCACCTGCTGGAATATGAGACGTCATTCTACAGGTGATGGATTACTTAATGAGATCCGGGAGCTGGGGTTCCGCAGGGTGGAGCTGAATTATAATGTGACGGAGGAAATGCTGGTTACCATCGAGCCGATGATTGAACGCGGGGAGATCGGTATATCGAGCGTTCATAATACGTTCCCCCATGTCCCGGACCCTGACTACGGCACGGATTCGGTCCTGCTGGGCTTCGAGGACAAGGAGAAACGGAAGCGGGCGATAGACCTGCTGGTTCGCTCGGCAGAATACGCTCAGCGTTACGGCGGCGAAGCAGTGGTAGTGCATCCGGGCGAGGTACCGTTCCCGTATGATATCTCCGGGGAGCTGGAGCAGATCTACGAGGGGCAGGGCAGGGATTCGGCAGCTTACCGCAGCAAATGGGCGGAGCTGATGGAGCGGCGTGAAGCGTATAGTACAGGCTATGTGCAGACCATTATCGAGAGTCTGGACGAGGTGTGTAACCGCGCGGTGTCCAAGGGGCTGAATATCCGCTTCGGCATCGAGACCCGCTCCAAGCCGCAGCAGATTCCGACACTGGCGGAAGCGAAGACGATCATCCATGCCTTAAAGGGAGCGCCTGTCGGCATCTGGTACGACACGGGTCACGCTATTCTGATGGACCGTCTGGGCCTGTATGACAGTATAGGGGAAATGGAAGGGCTGATGGATGATATCGTCGGTGTCCATATTCATGAGACGATCGGCCTTGCCGACCACTGGTGCCCTTATGTGAACAGCGGAGATCCGGATTTCTACGATGCCTATCTGCCGATGATTGAACGGGCGCAGGTCAAGGTGTATGAGCTGAAGGCGGCCTGCCGCCCGGAAGAGATACATGAGAGCCACCGTCTGCTTACAGCTAAGCTGGCGCGCAGGGGATAGGCAGAAGGCGGATGGGAATCAGAGAAATCAGAGAAATTAGCCAGAGAGCTTCCCGCAAGGAGGAACCCTAATGTATAAGCAATTGGTAGAGAGTAATGACAGAGCAGTAGAACAGGGAATCCCCCGGCAGGTGCTGGATCAGAGCAACCTGTATTATGGAGGAACTCTTGATCCCCATACGGGGATTGCCTGGGTGAATCACACCACTGGTACCCCGACGGATATGTGTTACTGGGGTGCGGCGCTGGTGAACCCGGATTCGAAGTATTACCGGGATGAGGAGCTGCTGGAACGGCTGAAGCTGGCGACGGAGTTCGTGCTGCGCTTCCAGCATCAGGACGGCTCCATCTCCCCGGGCTGGACGAATTATCATTCGCCGCCGGATACGGCCTTCGTTGTGGTCGGCTACGCGCAGTTATATCAGCTGCTGGCGAAGCAGGAGTGGCCGCCGCTTCAGCCGGTGCTGGACAACATGCTCCTGTTCCTGGAGCAGTCCCTCCCCGTAATGCTTACGGGCGGGGTCCATACTCCGAATCACCGCTGGGTGATGTGCGCGGCGCTAGGGTTTCTCTATGAGCTGTTCGGCAGAGAAGAGGCCCGGCAGCGGGCGGATGAATGGCTGGCAGAAGGAATGGACATCACGCCGGACGGGGAATGGACCGAGCGGAGCAACGGCATCTACAGCGCCGTAAGTGATATTATGCTGATTCATGCCGCCCGGCTGCTGGATAAGCCGGAGCTGCTGGAACCGGTGCGCCGGAACCTGCACATGATGGTCTACCTTGTTCACCCGTCCGGCGAAGTCGTGACCGATTATTCCGGGCGGCAGGATCTGGGGGTGCTCCATGATCTGTCTCCTTATTATCTGCCGTATGCGATCCTTGCCCGTTCGGACAAGGATGCCGTGCTGGCCGGTATGGCGGAATGGGCCGGACGCTCCTTGTCCAATCCGGGCGTCTGCTCGGTGAACGCCCTGGTACGTATGCTGCTGGAGCCGGAGCTGCAGCAGCCGCCGGAGGCTACAGCAGAGCTGCCTGTACAGTATGAGCAAATCCTGAACGGTGATTTCCTGCGGGAGCGCTATCTGCAAAGAATGGAGTCGGCGGGTCACCAGGGACGGATCTACCACAGCCGGCTGCATACCGACTTCGGGGCGCCTGTGGCCCGGCTCAGAGACGGGGCGACCAGCGTGACGCTGATCACGGAGACGCCTTCGTTCTTCGCGATGCGTCACGGTGCTGTAAGGCTGCTGGCCGTGCAGCTGAATACCAGCTTCTACCCCGGATTCGTGCCGATGCAGGAGATGACCCGGCTGCCGGAGGGCTACCTGCTGAAGGGCGTGCAGAAGAAGGGCTACTACGGTCCGGTGGAGGGTGCGCTTCTCCCGCCGGAAGCGGGTACGGCTGTCAGTCCGTGGTATCTTTTGCCGCATCAGAGCCGTCCGCTGACCCATGAACAGACGTTGTCTGTGGAGACTGAGGTACACCGTACGGAGACGGGCTGGACTATCCGGTTGCGCTGCGCGGAGCCTGCCCAGGTCCTGGCTCAATTGTCCTTCAAATTCGGCTGGGAAGGTAACTTCGCTTCAGGTGAGCTAGAGCCAGCGGATCAGAACAACTTCACCCTGGGAGAACTGCAGTCAGTGGACGAGGATAACTTCCTGTGGAGCGGCGGGCAGATTCGGTATACTTCTGGCGGAGAGTGGATCGACCTGACGGGCGGCGAAATGGCCCATCTCGGCAGAACATCCCCGGAACCCGGCCCGCCGAAGAGCTACAAAACCGTGCAGGTTAACCTGGTGACCCCGTTTGACAAGACATTTACGCTAACTCTCTCTCCTGCGCAGTAGAGTTGGCAGAAGTAGTAGCGTGTGGGCGATGGCATGTTCGCTTGGACATGCGCAAAGACACCAGCATCTTCGGAGGCTGGTGTCTTTGGCGTGAGGATACGGTTGGCACAATGAGGTGCATTAGTGCACCTGATTTCGGAGAAAGTTGGCGGCAGGTGCGGACTGGAGTGGTAAACCGCTTCTATCTACTTATTGCAAGAGTAATTGGAAATTTCTATTTCTCTGTTTTTTTATCATTTAATAGATTATTTCCTATTTTATGACTTTTATCATAGTTGTCCATCAGGAAAAGTTTTACATTATTTACAAGTTAGTAAATGCAACTCTATCAGTCCTGAGGAGGATGAGGGCGTATGAGATTGTCTAAGTATAACTACAAACACAGATTAAGCGATGATGTTCTGCTGATCATGAATACATTAACCGGCGCTGTAGACTTGGTTGAGCCTAAGGTAGCCCGTGTTCTTTTTAATAGAAGCTCTGATACATCTGCATTAAACGATCTGGATCCGGAAACTCGTACCCTGCTTAAGAGCAGAGGGTATCTCACGGATATGAGTGAAGAACAATATGTCCGCGAATCACTTGAAACCTACTACCGCTCTCATCCGGCCTTACAATTCACAATCTGCCCCACCTACAAATGCAACCTCGCCTGCCCTTATTGCTTCCAATCGGACATTCACCAGGACTCGCCGACGCTTGACCTTGCACAGATTAATGAGATATTTCAGGCGATGGATCAGATGGTGCATCTGAAGCCTGAGGCGGCCGTCCAGTTCGAGCTTTTCGGGGGTGAGCCCTTCCTGGCCCGTAATCAATCTCAGGTGGAGTATATTTTACAGCAGGCTATTGAGCGGAGTTGGCCTATTCTCTCCATTACGAACGGTACCGAACTCGGTGCGTATTTCCCTTTTCTGCAGAAGCACTCGGCGCATTTCCGCCATATGCAAATCACACTGGACGGCCCGAAGGAGATCCACGACCAGCTGCGTAAATACAGGAACAACAGCGGCAGCTATGATCTTATCTGCTCAAACATTACTTTTCTCCTGGAGCACCATATACCCGTAACCGTCCGAATCAACACAGGCCGGGAGAATGTCCGGCATTTGCCGGAGATGTTCGCCGGGTTCGAGCGGCTTCAGTGGACAAGCTCACCTGATTTCTCCTGCCAGATTGCCCCGATCAATGATAATTTCAATACGGGGAAGGTTGCCGGCTTCCAGCCTGAATCTGATCTTCTGAAGCAGCTTCATTTACTCTTCCCGGATTGGGAAGCCACCCGGCGCAGGTATAAGGTCAGCCTGGGGTATTTCATGGAGAAGAAGCTGCGGATACTCCGCAAAGCTATGTTTGACACAGACGATGACCACTATTACTTCGATCTGTCCGGCTGCAGTGCTTCAAAGCGTCATAATCTCGTATTTGGTGCAGACGGGCGGCTGTATCCTTGTGTTGAAACCGTCGGATTCCCGGATTATTCGATTGGAAGCTACCTTCAAGGGCTGCATTTGGATGAAGAGAAGTGGCAGAGATGGCACCGGGATATCGTGGTGAATGACAAATGCAGACACTGTAATCTTGCGCCTCTCTGTGGGGGCGGCTGCGTACTGAAAGGAAGCAGAGACGGGGAATTAAGGGATTTCGAATCGAACTGCAGCGATACAAGGCAATATCTGAAGACCTATCTCGATCTTCACCGGGACCGTCTGCTCGAAAGCTATTGCCGGTGAACACCATTACCCTGATGTCAAGGTATTTACCTTGCCATAAATATTCTTAGAGGAGAGGAGGTAATGTACATGAAATCACTGACGAAGAACAAGGATCTCTGGACGAATCTCTCAGCCAAAGACCTTGAAGAAATTACGGTTCCAATGGCATGTTGCCAGAAAGCATCCATTCAAATCAACAATCCTACCAAAAAAGCCATCTAACAGCATCCTTATATTTGGGAAATAGCGGGAAGCGCATCCTTATGCCTTCCCGCTGTTCATACCAGGGGGGATAGACATTGTATATTTCAGAATATATTCTTACGTATCGCTTAAGAAACGGCCGTCATCTTATCTTCAATTCCCTGTCAGGCGCAATGGATATTGTGGAAGAGCATATCAGCCGGTTCCTCCAGAAACATCAGCCTGTTGCCTATACTCTCACCGCTGATGAAGAACAGTTTCTGGCCGGCAGAGGTTATTTGTACAGGGAGCGTGAAGAGGAGCAAGCCCTGATCCGCCGGTACAAAGAATACCTGGATCAGCATGGATCGGGTGACATTTCCTTTGTGTTCTGTCCTTCCATGACCTGTAATTTGAAATGTGTCTACTGCTTTGAGCCCCAAGAGATCCGCTCCAGCCATGAACAGATGACTGAAGATCAGGTGCAGGCTGCCTTCCTGGCCATGGATCAAATCATGGAGCAGCAACAGTCTACCCGGCATCATTTTGTTATTTTTGGCGGGGAACCACTCCTGCCCCTGAACCATTCTATCGTCGGACTTATTCTTGAGCAGGCCAAAGCTAGGGGAATTACAGGAACGGTCATATCCAATGGGGTGTTCCTGTCACACTATCAGGAATTGCTAGAGCCTTACAAGGACATGCTCAGAATCCAGTTAACCATAGACGGCCCCCAGGCGGTTCATGACCGGCGGCGGATCACCCGGGCCAATGAGGGAACCTTTATGAAAATAACCGCTCAGATTGACTCCTTCCTGGAGCATGATTTCGACATCGCTATTCGTGTCAATCTGGATGGTGAGAATATAGAGCATCTGAATGAACTCCTGGATTTCTTCCAGGAACGGCAATGGAATGCTTACCCTAACTTCTCGGTTTCACTGTCTCCCGTTGAGAATTATGCAGGGAATTCCGCCCCGGGCCTGCTGCCCAGCTATCAGCTCACGGAATTCATCAAAGTGCATGTGCCAAACGATAAATTAAAAAGGCTGAATGTCGTATTAAACAGTGATCTAACCAGACTCTCCTTGCCGTTCGAGCACGTGCTGGGAACAGGCCTCGCTAAAGATAACTATTTCCCTAACTATTATTTTTGTGAGGCGGCCGGAGGAAAAACATTCACCTTCTCGCCGGACCACCAGGTCTACCCTTGCACCAGTATTATAGGTAATCCCAAATGGAGTCTTGGAACGTATTACCCTCAGCTTAAGCTGGATGACCAGAAGCTGGCGCTCTGGAAGGAACGTCATGTCTTGAATCAGCCGGAGTGTAAAGGATGCAATATCGCTTTTCTATGCTCCGGGAATTGTCCGGTTCAAGCCGACCGGACCACCGGTTCGATCTTAGGCGCCTACTGCGGAAATGTGAAGCGTGACCTTGACAGCCATCTGGAGCTGCTGAATGCTTCGTTCACCGCCTTAAGTTAAATCTTCTCTTACGTGAGGTGACTGGGAAATGATTCAATTGATATGTCCGCCCTATAATGCAGCTGTGGATACCGTTGATCCTCCGCTCAACCTGCTTGTGCTAGGCGCTGCACTTCTTGAAGCGGGGTACGGGGTATGTCTCACTGATCTGGCATTACTCTATTCAGGCACCAGCCATTTCGATACAGCAGCCCTTGCCGGTATTGCCCAATTAATCATCGGCAAGCCATCCAGAGTTCTCGGATTCACGGCGATGTGCGGCAATTATTCGATCGCACTGAGAATTGCGGAGGAATGCAAACGGCTGGACCCGGACAGAATCATTATTCTTGGCGGACCCCATGCGAGCTTCGTAGCGGCTGAAACCTTAACCCATTTCCCAGCGATAGACTATATCGTTGCCGGAGAAGGCGAGCTGACGCTGCCGGAGCTGATTGCGGTCCTGGAGTCGGGCCATCCGCTCTCAGAGGTAGAAGGAATCTGCTTCCGTGAAGAGGGGACAATCCGCACCAATCCGCCGCGGCCGATTCTGAGGAATCTCGATGATACGCCCTTCCCTGCCTTTCATCTAATCGAGGATATTGAAGCTTATTTTACCACTCCGGAGAGCCGGTTTTTTCCGGTTGAGGCGGGACGCGGCTGTCCCTTTAATTGCAGCTTTTGCAGCACCTCGACCTTCTTTTCACGAAAATACAGAACTAAAAGTCCTGCACGGATCATCGCCGAGATGAGATACGTCAGGGATCGTTGGGGAATCACCCATTTCAGCTTAACGCATGATAATTTCACGGTTAATCAGAAGTTTGTCAGACAATTCTGCCGGGAGCTGCTGGATTGCAGCGAGCCCTTCACCTGGAGCTGCTCCTCCCGGACGGACCACGTCAATATAGAACTGTTTGAGGTGATGATGCAGGCTGGATGTAATGGTGTCTTCTTCGGGATTGAGAGCGGCAGCCAGCCCATCCAGCAGGTCATTGGCAAAAAGCTCGATCTGAACCAGGCTTATGAGCTGCTCCGCGAGCTTCATCGGCTGGGTCTGTCATGTACGGCTTCATTTATTACCGGATTTCCCGAAGAGACAACCGAAGACCTTAATCAGACGCTGGATATGATTGTCCGGCTGCTCTCCATAGGAATAGCGGATGTGCAGCTGCATCAACTGTCCCTTTTTCCCGGAACCCAATTGTTTGACGCAGCGAAGGGCAGCCTGGTGCTGGACGAGCAGTTCTGGAGCACGAACGATATGAACAGTGATTTCCAGCTATCCGGCATTGAAAAGAACTGGATTGCCAGCTACCCGCAAATTTTCAGCAACTATTACTCCTTGCGGTCTGTGGATACACACACTCTGCACAGGATCAGAAAGCTCTACTACCCGCTGGCCCGTTCGTTCTTCCGTACCTTGTATTATCTCAATCATCTGGCGGCTGTTCCATACACCCGTACAATCGATTATGTCTCTGCCAGGCTGGATATGCATGAGGCAATGCCGCCGGAAGCGGAGCTGGCCCTCATTCTTGATGAGCTGGTGCAGGGTCTTGTGCCGGAAACCGGACGGGTCCTTAAGGACTTCCTGTCTTATGAGCGTGCGGTGATGGAACTGATGCAGCAGGATACAGCACCGCAGGACACAACTGCTATGAAGCCTGTCAAAGTGATGCAGCCGCACTATTCCATCCCTGCGCTGAAGCTGCACAGTCCCCTTCCTGCAGAGCTTGAGCTTGCGGAAGGGCATGAAGATTGGATTCTGCTGGTGCTGGAGAGCGCACCGGCTCTTGAAGGACGCAGGCGCTACGTCCGGGTGATGAGCATGGACCCTTTAAGCATTGCTATTATTCAACAGATGGAGGACGGGAGCGACTTCCGTACGGTTGTACACAACCTGGCGTTAGAGAATCCTTTTGCTGCCAGCGAACAGGATCGGCAGGAATGGATCAGCCGGGTGTACGATCATTTCCATACGCATGAATTGCTGACTTCCTAGGGTGACAATACCGAAAGAGAGGGGGGCCTTTCCTTGTGGAGTATGCTGAAGAACGGAGTGTTCCGCCGATTATGGTGCACGCAGACCTTATCCTCTGTAGGAGATGAGATCAGGAACTGGGCCATCCTGTTCTGGGTATTTGCGGAAGCGGATCAAGCTGTCTTTTACCGGACGGCTCTTTTGTTTGCCCAGATGCTCCCGGTCTTTATCATGGCTCCTCTTGCCGGAACATGGGTTGACCGCAGGAAACCAAAGAAGGTGCTGCAGGCGACGCTGGTGATCCGGGCTGCGATGTCTTTTGTACTGGCCGGATTGATCTGGATGGAGCAGGTTCCGCTTTTGCTGGTCATGCTGGCCTTCACGTGTACGGTTCAGCAATTTTTTCAGCCTGCCATCAGTAAATTAACGGTCACAGCCGTGGACAACGAGGATTACGGTACCGCCAGTTCCTCTGTAAAGACGGTAGATACGCTGATCAGTCTTGCCGGGCCTGCAATCGGAGCCTTTGTCTACCAATGGTGGGGGGCGTCAACTTCTTTAATTGTGGACGGCTTTTGTTTCATCGCAGGCAGCCTGTTCATTCTGAGTCTTAAGGTGAGCCCGGCCCCCCTGGCAGCACCCTCCGATTCCGGTCCGGCAACCTCCTTTTGGGTGGATGTCCTGGAAGGCTTCCGGTATATCTTCGCTTCTGCGCTCACCAAACGCTTATTTATCATGTTGGCGGTAATGGGGGCGTGCACAGGAGCGATTAATCTGTTAAATATATATTTCGTAGTGAAAGAGCTGCATTTAGACCAGAATTACTTAGCCTGGGCAAGCACCGCCGGGGGCATCGGTATGTTCGCGGGGGCGCTCGGTCTGAACCTGCTTGGGGCAAAATTCAAAAATTATGTGCGAATCAACATTTGGGGAGCAGCGGTCATGACTCTGGGGTTGTTGCTGCTCACGCTCTCCTTCGGCTCTTGGTCCATGCTGCTCAGCCGTGTCATTATCGGGATTGGCATATCCCTGCTGAGCATTACGCTGTCGACTCTGTTAATGACCTATGTTCCTGAGAACCTGCTCGGACGCGTCGGTTCCGTGTTTGAAGGCGGTCCGCTGGCGACCAATATGCTGTCTTATTTATTCTTCGGATGGTTGTATGTGTACACTGGCGCCAGATTGATCTTCGGCATCTCCACTATGCTGTTCTTCATGGCGTTTCTGCTGGCCCTTAGCCTTCAGTCTGTACTCTCCCCGGCCCGGAGAGTCCGTGCCGAACAGCAGGAGTTCATCAGCCCGTCCCAGTAACAGCCTAACCCGGGATGTACCGGCGGGATGAGCGTTAAAGAGTAGCCCATTCAGACGCAGCAAGCGTTCACCGTAATCATAATCAGCACAAGAGCCTCCCAAGCTGCCGCTTCCCGGCAGTCTGAGAGGCTCCATAATTCTATCCGTCAGTCTCCGCCACCGCCACCAGAATCACCGCCACCAGAATCGCCACCGCCTCCGAAATCGCCTCCTCCATGGCTGCTGTGACCTCCGCTATCCCAGCCTCCGTGGCTGCCGTGATGATGATCATGGGTATGATTCCCGTGGTGATGACCATGATGATGGCTGGGGCCGCTGTGCCCGTCCGTGCCCGGATGGATTTTGTGTGGGCTGTTTTCGTTGTAGCTGCCCGCATCGGCTCCGGTACCTGTGATAAAATAATGATCTCCAGAGTGAGAGCGGGTTCTATTGCCGTAATTTTTGTACCGCGCATTACGATTACTGCGATTAATCAACTTCACCGCAACGAAGATAACTGCTCCTGCGAATATTAAGCTTCCCATCATGCAGAACCTCTCCTTTAACTAAATGTAGGATTGCCCTCATAGCTGAATCATACCATAATTCTGGAAACTACTTGAAATGCTGCTTGAATTGTCCCGGGGTGAGGCCGGTATACTTCTTGAATACCTTGGTAAAATAGCTCTGGTCGTTAAAATGCAGACGGGTAGCGATATCCGACAGCGTGATCCCGGGCAGCTGGATCAGACGCTTGGCTTCTTCGACCCGCTGCTGCTGGATGTAGTCGCTGATGGCGGTTCCAGTTTCTTTTTTGAACAGCTGGGACAGGTAACTGGCACTCATTCCGGCGTATTCAGCCAGCCTGCCGAGTGGAAGCTCCTCATACAGATGATTGTAAATATAATTCCGGCACCGGTCGGAGATGCGGGAATGTCTTGCGCTGCGGCTGCCCTCCACCTGATCGGCAAAGTCACAGAGTGCGGCTAGCATAGCACGATCCACCGCCGGAATATCACGGAGCTCCTCAATATACTGGATATGGAAGTCACTCAGGGTATAGGCAGCCTCCCAGAACAGTCCGCCTTCAATCGCCGCGCGGGTGGCCAGCGTGATGGAGGAGACAGCCAGATTTTTTTTGCTGCGCAGCTGGCTTTTGCGGGACAACCTTCCGAAGCTCTCCTCGGCAAAAGAAGCATGGGTCCGCAGCAGCCCCGCCTTGTCCCCATTGGTAATATAGCGGAACATTTCGCGTTCCTGCATCGGGTCATGGTGCAGCCATGTATGCTCGCGGCGGTAGGACAAGTCCAGATCCGGGCTGTCGTCCGCCGGATGCAGCGGTTCCGCCAGCGGACCCGCCGCCAGCAGCAGCTCCGTTACGGACAATGCCTGCCCGGTGACAAGCGTGTAGAGCAGCAGCGCCGCATGATACCAGCGCTTCCGGCTAATTATAGGCAGGTTGCCGTAATACTCTAGCCAGCTTGCCTGCTGCCCGGGCGGGATGTTGTGGTCGCGCAGCAGGCTGGCTGCATTATCACCGGTAACAGGTGCGTTCAGCGCCGGGCCGGTGACGATGGCACCGTCAGCGCCGGGAAGCTGGAGAATAATGAAGTTCTCCAGGAAGCCAGTTGCGTACAGACGCGGTAACGCGGGTGCGGCCGCCTCCGCGCTGGGGTCCGCACGCACTAGCTCCATCACCTCAACCGGCAGGCCGCCTGTTCCCTGAACGGAGGGGCGGTTTAGTGCAGCCGGTCCCAGGGCTAGACGGGGCGCAGCCGCTTCATCCAGCCACAAGACCGGGACCCGGTAAGCTTCGTAGATCAGTTTGCAGATGTATTGTATACCTTCGTCATTCCCGATTTCCTTCGCCATAGGCCACCCCCTCTTTTGTCTACTTAGAATACCAAAAATCGAATTAGAGTACCATAATTGGCCGGGACAGTCGTATAGAATGAAGTCAAGAAACCGTATTCATAGGAGGCTATATAATGGCAAAGGACGTAACAGAGCTTCAAAAGCTCATTTCGCAAATGACACTAGAAGAGAAGGCCGGACTCTGCTCCGGGCTGGATTTCTGGAACACCAAAGGCATTGAACGTCTGGGTATCCCCTCAGTGATGGTAACAGACGGTCCCCACGGTCTCCGCAAGCAGCAGGGTGACGCAGACCATCTTGGATTGAATAACAGTGTACCGGCAACCTGTTTTCCGTCAGCAGCCGGACTGGCCTCCTCGTGGGACCGTGATCTGATCTTCCGGGTGGGCGAGGCGCTGGGAACGGAATGCCAGGTGGAGAATGTCGCCGTTCTGCTCGGACCAGGCAATAATATCAAGCGTTCTCCGCTGAATGGGCGGAACTTTGAATATTTCTCGGAGGACCCGTTCCTGGCCTCAGAGATGGCTGCAAATCATGTGAAGGGTGTGCAGAGCCAGGGAGTGGGGACGTCGCTGAAGCATTATGCTGCCAATAACCAGGAACACCGCCGCATGTCAGTGGATGCAGTTATTGATGAGCGGACGCTCCGCGAGATTTATCTAGCCAGCTTCGAAGGCACCGTGAAGCAGAGCCAGCCGTGGAGTGTGATGTGCTCGTATAATCAGGTGAACGGAGAGTATGCTTCCGAGAGCTATGAGCTGCTGACCAAGGTGCTGCGTGAGGAATGGGGCTTCGAAGGCTTCGTCGTGTCCGACTGGGGAGCTGTTAATGAGCGGGTAAAGGCACTGGCAGCAGGGCTTGAGCTGGAAATGCCGTCAAGTGCTGGAATCGGAGACGCCAAGATTGTAGCGGCTGTGAAGAGCGGTGATTTGGCTATGGAGACGCTGGATCTCGCTGTAGAGCGGATGCTGGCCTTTACCTTCAAAAGTGTCGAAAACCGCAACCCGCACGCTGTCTTCGATGCAGATAAGCATCATCAGCTTGCACGCGAAGTGGCCCGGGAGAGTATGGTACTGCTGAAGAATGAAGGCGGGATTCTGCCCCTCGTGAAGAGCGGCCGGATCGCCGTGATCGGTGAATTCGCCAAGCAGCCGCGCTATCAGGGCGGGGGCAGCTCGCATGTGAATCCATCCCGGATGGATGATGCCTTCGTTGAATTGCAGGCCGTTGCCGGGGATGCGGCCAGCTTCCTGTACGCACAGGGCTATGAGCTGGAGAGCGATGACATCAATGATGATCTGCTGCGCGAAGCCTGTGATACAGCAGCTAAGGCGGATGCAGCTGTGCTGTTCCTTGGTCTGCCTGACCGCTACGAATCGGAGGGCTATGACCGTAGCCATCTGCTGCTTCCTGCGAGCCATAAGGCGCTGATTGAAGCGGTGGCCGAGGTTCAGAGCGAAATTATTGTAGTGCTGAGCAACGGCGCGCCGGTCGAGATGCCTTGGCTGCATAGGGCGAAGGCGGTGCTTGAAGGCTACCTGGGCGGTCAGGCTTTTGGCGGTGCGGTTGCGGATCTGTTGTTCGGCGAAGTGAGCCCGAGTGGTAAGCTGGCGGAGACCTTCCCTATGAAGCTGAGCGACAATCCGTCATTCCTGAACTTCCCCGGTGAAGGCGATACGGTGGAGTACAAGGAAGGCTTGTTCGTAGGCTACCGTTATTATGACAAAAAAGAAATCGAGCCGCTGTTCCCCTTCGGCTACGGCCTCAGCTACACGGAATTCGAGTACAGCCGCCTGCTGCTGGATCAGACCCGCATTCAGGACACAGATACCGTTCAGGTATCGGTCACTGTCAAGAATACCGGCAGCAGAGCGGGCAAAGAAGTCGTGCAGCTCTATGTCAGTGATGTGGAGAGCCGTGTGATCCGTCCGCTGCAGGAGCTGAAGGGCTTCGGCAAGATTGAGCTGCAGCCTGGGGAAGAACGCAGCTTAACCATCACCTTGGATAAGCGTTCCTTCGCTTATTATAATGTGCAGTTAGGCGACTGGCATGTGGAGAGCGGGAGGTTCAAGATCTCTGTTGGATCTTCCTCACGCGATATCCGACTGAGCACGGAGCTTGAGGTGGAATCCACCGTGAAGCTGACCACCCGGTTCCACCGCAACACCACCGTCGGTGACCTGCTTGCCAATCCGCTGACGGAGGAGAAGGCGAAGAGCTTCAGCAGCGTGTTCGGGCTGGAGGATGTGCTTGGCGACAATCCGGAGATGCTGCTGGCCATGATGAAATACATGCCGCTGCGCGCCATGATCGGCTTCGGTCAGGGCAAGTATACCGAGGCGGATCTGGAAGCGGATCTGCAGGAGCTGAACAGGCTGGCCGGACAGGAGTAAGAGATACAGAGTTGCTTTTGGCAACGTAATTTGCTAACATACGTTGTAAGTTCATAAGCAGTTAATAGTTCTCTAGGGTTCCGCAGCAGGTACACACCGCTGGCCTGGTCCGAGGGAGAACACACGGATGAAGCTAATCCGTGTATACACGGAGGGACAAAAGCCCGGGAGGTATCGTCAGGTAATGACGATAACCTTCCGGGCTTATTTTATGAAACAGGAGGCAGGAGAAATGAAAAAGAGCACTAAGAGCTGGATCATGATTGCAGGCGCTGCTTGCTTTGAAGTGGTATGGGTCATCGGGCTGAAGCACGCCTCCGCTCCATGGGAATGGGCGGTTACTGTAGCGGCTATCGTGATCAGCTTCTACGCCCTCATCTGGGCCAGCGGCAGGCTGCCGGTCGGGACGGTCTATGCTGTATTTGTCGGACTTGGAACCGCGGGTACCGTTCTGGCGGGAGGAGTTCTATTCGGTGAACCGCTGCGGCCGTTGAAGCTGTTGTTGATTGGCCTGCTGCTGGCCGGGGTCGTCGGACTGAAGCTGGTTACCCCGGCTCAGGCTGAATCTGAACAGACAAAGGAGCTGAACTGATATGGCATGGGTGATGCTGATTGCCGCTGGTATATGTGAAATGTTCGGGGTCGCCATGATTGGCAAGCTGCACAAGGACCGCAACTGGCAGTCTGTCTGCCTGCTGGTTCTAGGCTTCGGGGCAAGCTTCCTGCTGCTGTCTCTGGCGATGGAGAGTCTGCCGATGGGGATTGCATATGCGATCTGGACAGGGATTGGAGCGTCAGGGGCAGCGATTATGGGCATGTTGTTCTACGGTGAAGCGAGGGATGTGAAGCGGATTGCCTGTATTGTAGTGATTCTGGGAGCCGTAGCAGGCCTGAAGCTGATCGGCTGAGAATTCCGCTGAAACGTTACTGAGTTGGACACTTAACGGATGTTTCGTTGCCCTGGATATGGTAAGTATAGTAAGTAAGAACATTATTCTTATAAGGAGACTTATCACATATGAGCAGACCTGTATCTGAAAGTATCCGTCTGAAGGACGGAGTCGTGCTGCCCAGACTGGGGCAAGGGACGTGGCGGATTGGTGACCAGCCGGCGAAGCGGGCAGAAGAGATTGCTGCGCTTCGCCATGGCGTGGAACTGGGTATGAATCTGATTGATACGGCTGAGATGTACGGGGACGGCCGCTCCGAGGAGCTGGTTGGTGAAGCGCTGCGGGGAATCCGCGACAGCGTATTTCTGGTCTCCAAGGTCTATCCGCATAATGCGGGCGGGACTAAGCTTATTAACAGCTGCGAAGCCAGCCTGAAGCGGCTCGGCACAGACCATCTGGACCTGTACCTGCTGCATTGGCGCGGCAACATTCCTCTGGAAGAGACCGTGGAGGGGATGGAGGCACTGGTTGCTTCCGGCAAAATCGCCCGCTGGGGCGTATCCAATCTGGATACGGCAGATATGCAGGAGCTGCTGAGTATTCCCGGCGGCAATCACTGCGCAGTCAATCAAGTGCTCTACCATCTGGGCTCAAGAGGGATCGAGCATGATCTGCTGCCCTGGCTGAGAGGACATAAGATTCCTGTCATGGCCTATTCTCCGCTGGCCCAGGCAGGCACGCTGAGAAAAGGGCTGACTGAGAATGAAGCTGTGCAGCAGATTGCCCGGAATCATGAGGTCACTCCGCTGCAGGTTCTGCTGGCCTGGACCATCCGGGACGGGGAGGTCATCGCTATTCCCAAGGCTGCCACCCATGAGCATGTGAATGAGAATGCGGCTGCCGCTAGGCTTGTGCTCACAGACGACGAGCTGTGGCAGCTCGACGATGCTTTTCCCCAGCCGTCGTGGAAGGTTCCGCTGGACATGATTTAATCATAGCTTAACCGCTGTTGCATGGCATAGCTGTCTCCGCTGAGGGGGCGGCTTTTTTGTTGTCTGGGAAACATAGCCGTATGAGCTACAGCCCTAAGTTCTTACATTATCCATCCGCAGGTTGATTCTGTTCTTTACACTACCTAAGCCTTAAATGATATTATACGTGAAATTGTGCATCCTATGAGGAAGCTTGTAGGCCGATGGGAGCAGGGCGGATACCGGACTTAAGCCCCTTGGCAGGAACTCTTAAATGTTGTCAACAATGTTCATGCCGAAACCGTGTTTTCAATTTGGTGACAAAGAAAGCGCTTTGATTTACGATGTGTTCAAAGGGAAAACACCTTTCAGTATGCGGTGCGGAAGGTTCCCGATCATTACAATAAGGGGGCATCTTAAATGGCCACAACGGCAACGAAACAAGCTTCATCCGGCGGTGCAAGGGTGAAGGTTCAACAATTCGGACGTATGCTCAGCGGTATGGTTATGCCGAATATCGGCGCTTTTATCGCATGGGGATTGATTACAGCATTATTCATTCCAACGGGCTGGTATCCCAATGAGAGCCTTGCAGCTCTAGTAGGCCCAATCATTAACTACCTGCTTCCTCTCTTGATCGGGTACACCGGCGGACAGATGGTTCACGGCAAACGCGGTGCTGTCATCGGCGCGCTGGTGACCATGGGGGTTATCGTCGGCTCGACGATTCCAATGTTCCTGGGTGCGATGATTGTCGGTCCGCTGGCTGCCTGGGTGCTGAAGCAGTTCGACAGAGCTGTGGACGGCAAAATCAGAGCCGGGTTCGAAATGCTGGTCAACAACTTCTCGCTGGGTATCATCGGCGGCGCTTTGACGCTTGGAGCCTTAAAGGGCGTTGGACCGCTGGTTCAAGGATTGACCAATATCCTCTCGAATGGCGTGGAGTTCCTGGTTAACCACAATCTGCTGCCGCTCATCAACATCATCATTGAGCCGGCCAAGGTATTGTTCCTGAACAATGCGATTAACCACGGGGTACTGGGACCGATTGCGCTTGAAGAGTCCCAGAGAATCGGCAAATCCATCCTGTTCATGCTTGAATCGAATCCGGGTCCTGGTCTGGGTATCCTGCTTGCATACTGGCTGGCGGGCAAAGGTTCTGCCAAATCCTCTGCACCGGGCGCTATTATCATTCACTTCCTGGGCGGGATTCATGAGATCTACTTCCCTTACATCCTGATGAACCCTCGTCTGATTCTGGCGGTCATCGGTGGCGGAATGTCCGGTACATTCACCTTCCAGATGCTGGGCGCCGGTCTGGTAGCTTCTCCTTCACCAGGCAGTATCTTTGCCTATTTCGCAATGACGCCTAAGGGCGGATATCTTCCGATGATTGCCGGGGTTGTCGTGGCTACCATCGTATCGTTCCTGATTGCAGCTGTGCTTCTGAGATCTTCCAAGAGTAATGATGAAGAGGAGATGGATCTGGAAGCGGCAGAAGCCAGAATGAGAGACATGAAGTCGGCCGGTACAGCAGCACAGACCGCCGCAACTACAGCTGTAGCTTCCAATGTCCGCAGCAAAGCCAATGTGAACAAAATCGTCTTCGCTTGTGATGCAGGGATGGGTTCCAGTGCCATGGGGGCCTCGGTGCTGAGAAAGAAACTGCAGAACGCAGGGGTCAACATTACGGTGACGAACTCTGCTGTTAGTGAAATTCCTGCTGACGCGGATATCGTAGTTACCCAGAAGACGCTTACCGACCGGGCGATTGCCAGCAATCCGAAGGCAGAGCATATCTCGATCGATAACTTCCTGAAGAGTCCGAAATATGATGAGCTCGTAGAACGTTTGAAGTAAGCGGCACAAGTGTAAAATCTAAGTATATAGTTCTCGCTGAAACGGATGCCGTCCCTTATAGGACGGCATATCCGTTTGTATTTGATGCAAGGCGGAGGGTTAGCGGAAATGACGAAAATTACCGCCAGACAGCGCCAGATCCTGTGGCTTCTGCTTGAAGCAAGCGGAGAGATTACCGCTGTAAAAATTGCCGAGGCTACCGGGGTAAGCGTAAGAACCGTACACCGGGAGATGGAGGATATAGAGTCCGCGCTTGAGGACTTTGGTCTTGATCTGATCAAAAAATCAGGCAAAGGTATCCAGTTGAGCGGCCCGGAGGCCGGTCTTGCGGAGCTGCGCCTATTCCTGCGGGAAGAGAAGCCGGCGGATTATTCCGGCGAAGACCGAAAGGTATTCGAGCTCTGCGTGCTGCTGGAGGCAGAGGAGCCGGTGAAGCTGTTCACACTTGCGCATTCCCTCAAGGTTACAGTTGCTTCTGTTAGCTACGATCTGGATGAACTGGAGCAATGGGTTCGTAAGTTCGGCCTGGAGCTGGTTCGTAGACGAGGCTACGGCGTAGAAATCACCGGCAGCGAGATCGACAAGCGCCGGGCGATTGGCCGGTTAGCCGCAGAGCATCTGGATTTGTCTGATCTGGTCGGCCATGGTTCTGTGGCTGAGAGCAATCCGGCTTTTCGTGTTCTATTAACTACAGTTGGACAATCCAACCTTATGGAAGTAGAGAATACACTGTGGGATATGGAATGGAAATGGACGGCGGAGCTGCCCGAAATTGTCTATATGGAGATGCTCCTGGCCCTTGCTGTCACTACCCGGCGGATTGAGCTTAGCCGAAGCATCGACAGCGGGGCGGAAGCGGGCTATTCCAGGGTGTCCGATCACCGGAACATTGCCGGAGCCGAGCGATTTGTGGGGCAGCTCGCTGAGGTGCTTAAGCTGAAAATCCCGCGGGTAGAGATTATGTATATCGCCGGGCTGTTCGACCGGGTCCAGGATTCCTTCTCCTCGTCGGGCTACGCCTATGGCGATATTGAATTAATGGAGATTGTCTATAAGCTGACGGAGAGTGTGGTCAAGCGGACAGGGCTGCCCTTCCAGAGTGACCGTACTCTGCGCGAGGGGCTGCTGGAGCATATTGATCCGGCGCTGAAGCGGATCCGGGAAGGCACACGCATCCGCAACCCGCTGCTCGGCCCGATCCGCAGGGATTACGAATATCTGTTCAACATCATCCGCGCAGCCGTGGAGGATATGCAGCTGGAACTGGAGATTCCGGATGAAGAGATCGGATTTCTGGTCATGCATTTCGGAGCTTCCGCAGAGCGGCTGAACCAGCTAAGGCGCAACGTAAGAGCCATTCTGGTCTGTGCCAGCGGCCTTAGCTCCTCCCGGCTGCTAGCCACCCGGCTGACCAAGGAAATGCCGCAGATTGAGATTCTCGGCAACATCTCCTGGTATGAAGCGGCACGCCTGCCGGATGAAAGTTACGATCTGATTATATCTACCATTGATCTGCCGATTGATAAGGAGCGTTACATCAAGATCAGCCCCCTGCTCACAGCGGAGGAGATTGAGAAGCTGCTGAATTACATCCAGAATACTACGCTGCGGGAACGAGGGAAGGGGATGTCCGGTGAACCGGAACATGCGGCGCGGGAGGAAGCCTCGCTTGAACGGCTCAGGAGCTACAAGGGTATTCTGGATGAGATCGTCAGCTTGCTGGAGCGGTTCCGCTTCCATCCGATTGATAATAAGGGGATGGATCTGTCAGCGACGATAGTGGAGATGCTGGAGACACTGAATGGAAACGGCGTGGTCGGGGATGCCGGTATTGTGCTGGAGCGTCTGCTCGAACGGGAGCGGATGACCAGCCAAGTGATCCCCGATACCGCATTGGCGTTGTTCCATACCAGAAGCAGCCATATTCACCTGTCATCGCTGACCCTGTACCGGCTTGATCAGCCCGTAATTCTGGAGGGGGATACAGAGGTCAGAGTCATTTTGCTCATGCTGGCTCCGCGCAGACTCTCCAAGGAGAGCCTGGAGGTGCTCAGCGAGATCAGCGCACTGCTGCTGAATTCCGAGCTGGTTCAATTGCTAGAAGAACGTTCAGAGTCTGAGATCCGGGGGTATTTGTCCTCGGAGCTGCTTCATTTTTTCCAAAATAAAAGTTGAAAGTGGGAAAAACCATATGAGTATACTGTCAGAAAATAAAGTGATTATGCACGGTGCGGCAAACGATAAATACGAAGCCATCAAGATGGCGGGCAAGCTGCTGGTCGATGCAGGGCATGTAACGGAGGAATATGTTCCCAAGATGCTGGAGCGCGAGGAAGTGGTGTCCACTTATATGGGCGGCGGATTGGCTATTCCGCATGGTACCAAAGAAGCGCGGCCTTTTATTAAGTCAACTGGGTTGTCTATCATCCGCTTTCCGGACGGGGTGGATTTCGGCGGCGATGAGCCGGCGTTTGTAGTCATCGGCATTGCAGCCGCAGGTGACGGGCATATGGAGGTTCTGACGAACGTGGCGATGATTTTCACCGAGGATGATGCCATTGACCGCGTCATGAACGCCCCTACGGCTGCTGATGTTATTGCAATCTTCGAAGGGGGACTGGAGTAATGAAGGCGGTCCATTTCGGCGCGGGCAATATCGGCAGGGGCTTCATCGGGCTACTGCTGTCGCAGGCGGGCTATGAAGTTACTTTTGTGGATGTGAATGAGGCCTTTGTTACCCAGCTCAAGGAACGCGGCGAGTATCCGGTCACGCTGGCCAGCGACGGTCAGGAAACGGTCATCGTGAAGAATGTAACGGCTCTTAGCAGTGTCACGCATGCGGATGAAGTGGCGGCGACTATTGCTGAAGCGGATCTGGTTACTACGGCGGTCGGCGTGTCGATTCTGAAGCATATCGCGGGTGTACTGGCTGATGGCATCAGCAGAAGAGTAGCTGTCTCCTCCGCGCCGCTGCATGTGATCGCCTGCGAGAATGCGATTGGCGGCAGTGCACAGCTCAAGGAGCTGGTGTACGCGAAGCTCGATGAAGCTGCCCGTGCGAAGGCTGAATCTTCGGTTGCTTTTCCTAACGCGGCAGTGGACCGGATCGTTCCGCTCCAGCAGCATGAGGATATTCTGAAGGTGGTCGTTGAGCCGTTCTATGAATGGGTGGTGGACGCCTCGCAGATGATCCCGGGCTATACGCCGGTTGAAGGTGTGCATTATGTAGAGAATCTGGAGCCGTATATTGAACGCAAGCTCTTCACTGTGAACACGGGGCACTGCTCTGCGGCGTACCTGGGCTATCTGCAGGGCTACGAGACCATACAGCAGGCTATGGCGGATGAGGCGTTAACGGCGAAGGTTCGTGAGGTACTTGAGGAGACCGGCGCAGTGCTGGTCCAGAAGCATGGCTTCGATGAAGCGGAGCACAGTAAGTATATCGATAAAATCCTGGAGCGCTTCCGCAATCCGGCGCTGACCGATGAGGTGTCCCGTGTAGGCCGTTCGCCGCTGCGCAAGCTGTCGCCAAATGACCGTCTGGTATCCCCTGCAACGCAGGCGTATGACAGAGGGCTGAGCTACACCGCGTTGACACGTTCCATGGCCGGTGCGCTGCTGTTCAAGGAGGGGGATGACCCGGAAGCGGTGGAGCTGCAAGCCGCAATCGCGGAGCTTGGAGCAGAAGCAGCGCTGACGAAGTACACGGGTCTTGCTGCGGATCACCCTATTCATCAGTCGGCGATGGAGCAATACGCGAAGCTGAGCTAAGAACATATGAGCTAACAACATAAAAATACAGCCGCAGGGAAAGCCTATAAGCTTATCCCTGCGGCTGTTTGCGTTAGTCTGTGACTCTTAAAAGAGTGGCAATACCGTTTTTCGCTTGAAAGAAAAGACTTTATATATTTTGGGGTCCCCGCAAAGTACCTGAATAGGCTTCGGAGCTAAAGCCCCAATTTATCGGGAGATTCTCTAGCTGTTCTCCAGAATCGTCTGCAGTGTCGTGCGGTCCAGTCCTTGTACCAGCTTAATCAGCAGCTCTTTGGCTGCCGCATAATCATCACTGTGGATGATCGAGGTTGCCGTGTGGATGTAACGGGAGCAGATCCCGATCACCGCTGAAGGAATACCGATTCCGCTGAGATGCACCTGGCCCGCATCCGTTCCCCCCTGGGAGACGAAATACTGGTATTTGATCTTATGGGTGTCAGCTGTATCCTGCACATATTCAATCAGTCCCCGGTGGGTAATCATCGTCGGGTCAAAAATACGCAGCAGCGCGCCTTGGCCCAGATGGCCGAAGGCCTGGCGGTCGCCGGTCATATCGGCAGCGGCGCTGGCGTCCAGCCCGAAGAAAATATCCGGCTGCAGCAGATTGGCAGCCGTCCGGGCACCGCGCAGTCCCACCTCTTCCTGAACGGTAGCCCCGCAGTAAAGCGTATTCGGCAAGGCTTGTCCGTGCAGTTCCTTCATTAATTCAATAGCCAGGCCGACACCGTAGCGGTTGTCCCAGGCCTTGGCCATAATCTTCTTCGGATTGGCGAGTGGTGTGAACGGGCAGACCGGCACGACCTGCTGTCCCGGAGCTACACCGAAGCTCTGCGCCTCTTCCCGGCTGTCTGCGCCGATATCGATGTACATCTTGCTGATCTCCCCGGCCTTGCCGCGTTCATCCGCGCTCAGCAGATGGATAGGTGTACTGCCGACCACGCCGTTCAGCGTACCCTTCGGCGTAATAATCTGCAGGCGCTGTGAGGCCACTGCCGAAGCCAGCCATCCGCCCAGCGGTGTGAAGCGGATCATCCCGTTGTCTGTAATGCCAGTAACCATGAAGCCTACCTCATCGAAATGGCCGGCCACCATAATCTTTGGACCGTTAGCTTCACCGCGCATCACGCCGAACAGGCTGCCCAGTCGGTCCTGTACAAATTCGTCCGTATAAGGCGTCATTGCCTCTTTGACATAAGCGCGCAGTTCGCGCTCGAAGCCGGAGGCTGAGGGGAATTCAGTCAATGTCTTAAATAATTCAAGTGTGTCTGTATTCATACATATATCGCTCCTTTATGTCATCTAGTATGAACATTGTTGCGCCGCTTGTCCATGCTGGAAGGGCAAATGAACACAGAGGCTCATTGTGCGAATACTATACGGTAAGGGCTCTGCAGGCAGGGGCCGGAGAAAGGAAGCGAGGAGAATGTGGCTCTCGGGTAGCGTAGCCCAGGCAGGCAGCCGGAGCGGTTTCCGGAAAGTGCCGGTCCGCAGGCAGGGCTTGCCCAGGCGGTACCGCCGCCGGTACGGGCGGGAGAATGAGGCAGTGCTGATTCTGGTGCTGTTTCTGCTGCTGATTGTTGTGCTGTTTTATTTTTCCTGAGCAGGAGGGACATAACGGGGCCGCCTGAAGTGAACAATAAGGAAAACTTAATTCCGCATAGCACGAAGGAACGGGACTACAGCTTACCCGCTGCCCGTTCCCTTTCGTATCCAACAGTTCAGGGGGTGTCTGCATTGCCGGCAAAAACAAAAAAGTCAGGCGTCAAGCTGAACCTTGACGGTCTGACCCCGAAGGCTTATCAGGAATTGGCCAAGCCTTACGTGCCTTCTCGTCCTGTATTCAAAAATTGTATACGCGCCTTCCTCTCCGGGGGACTCATCTGTGTGCTGGGACAAGGCATCCAGGAAGCATTCATGGCGATATTCGATATGACCTCAAGAGAGGCGGCAAGTCCGACCGTGGCCATTCTGATTCTACTCTCCGTCATACTGACCAGCTTCGGGGTATATGACAAGCTCGCCCAGTGGTGCGGTGCAGGTACAGCGGTGCCTGTCACAGGATTCGCCAACAGCATGTGCTCTGCCGCACTGGAGCACAGGGCTGAAGGGCTGGTGCTGGGCGTGGGCGGGAACATGTTCAAGCTGGCCGGGTCGGTTATTGTGTTCGGTGTCGTTGCCGCTTTTATCGTGGGTGTAGTGTATGCCGTTATGGGCTGGGGAGGTGCGCATTAAACGATGAAGCAGCTCGGTAGTCAGACCTGGGAATTTACGAACCGTCCGGTGATCCTTGGGACATCCGCTGTGGTGGGGCCTGAAGAGGGAGAAGGGCCGCTGGCCTCAAGCTTCGACTTCGTCTATGATTCGCTGGAGATGGGCGAGAAGACATGGGAGAAGGCAGAACGCGCCCTGTTCGAAAAAGCCGCCAAGCTCGCCCTGATGAATGCGAATCTGGAGCAGGAGAAGCTGGAGTTCTTCGTCGGCGGGGATCTGATGAATCAGATCATCAGCAGCTCCTTCGCCGCGCGGAAGCTCGGCGTGCCTTACTTGGGAGTGTTCGGCGCCTGCTCTACCTCGATGGAGAGCCTGGCGATCGCCTCAATGATTATAGATTCCGGCGGTGGAAAGTATGCGCTGGCCGGAACATCCAGTCACAACTGTACGGTTGAGAAGCAGTTCCGCTACCCGACAGAGTATGGCTCGCAGAAGCCTCCCACCGCCCAGTACACCGTTACAGGCTCCGGCTGCGCAGTGGTAGGAGTGAACGATGGGACGGTTCAAGGCCCGCATGTGGTGTACGCAACTCTTGGGCGCATCATGGACCTGGGGCTGAAAGATCCGTTCAATATGGGAACGGCCATGGCCCCGGCAGCCGCCGATACCATCACGGCACATTTCCGCGATACGGGGCTGTCGCCTGGTCACTATGATCTGATTGTTACGGGCGATTTGGCTTCTGTCGGCTTGCCGATTGCCAAGGATCTGCTGGCCAAGGAAGGCATCCCCATGGAGGAGACGGTCTTTAATGACTGTGGCCTGATGATCTATGACCTGGACAAGCAAAAGTATGTTATTGCCGGGGGAAGCGGCTGCGGCTGCTCAGCCACAGTAACCTATGGTCATATTATGGGCCGGCTGAAGAAAGGGGAATTGAAGCGGGTACTGATCGTAGCGACCGGAGCGCTTCTGTCACCGTTGTCTTATCAGCAAGGGGAGAGTATTCCGTGTGTAGCCCATGCGGTAGCCCTAGAGAGTGGAGGTGAGGGAGCATGATTTATTTATGGGCTTTTCTGGTCGGGGGAGCAATATGTGTAATCGGCCAGCTGATGTTCGATGTGTTTGCGCTGACTCCGGCCCATACCATGAGCACGCTGGTTGTGTTGGGCGCGGTTGCCGACGCTTTTGGAATCTACGATCCGCTGGTAAAATTCGCGGGAGCAGGGGCGAGCGTGCCCATTACCAGCTTCGGGAATTCCCTGGTGCACGGCGCGCTGACTGAGCTGGAGCGCGATGGCTGGGTCGGTGTCGTCACCGGGATCTTCGATGTGACCAGCGCCGGGATTTCCTCGGCGATTGTCTTCTCTTTCCTGGCTGCGCTGGTGGTCCGGCCAAAGGGGTAACTGACGATAGATGGAGTGTATATAGATAAGTTGATTCCGGGATCGCCTAAGGCGGTCCCTTTTTATATGGAGGTGGGTTACGCCGCCTGATGCGGGTTTCTTTTGGACGAATATAGCATGCGACTCTATAAATTCACTTGGCCTAACATGTACTTTCGGTACTCCTATCATGTAAAATGTATATATTACTGCTTATTCTGATATAGGAGGGTTTAATATACATGCCCGTACGTCAAGAATCCACGCAAATTATGAACGCTGTCCGCACTAATCTGGAATCCTGTATTCTTGGTAAAAGCTTTGAAATAGAACTGCTGCTGACTGCACTGTTAGCAGGCGGACATGTCCTGATTGAGGATGTTCCGGGGACTGGCAAAACCCAGCTTATCCGCGCGCTCTCCCGGTCGATGTCCGGCGAATACCGGCGCATCCAGTGTAACCCGGATATTCTTCCGAGTGATATTACCGGCGTATCCGTCTATCATCCGCGTGATGAGATGTTCCACTTCCGTCCGGGTCCGGTGATGACCAATATCCTGCTGGCCGATGAGATCAACCGGGCGACCACCAAGACCCAGTCCGCACTGCTTGAGGTAATGGAAGAACGCAATGTTACGGTCGATGGAGAGACCTATCCCCTTCCACATCCGTTCATGCTCTGTGCGACCCAGAATCCGATAGATTTCGAGGGAACCTATACCCTTCCCGAAGCTCAGCTGGACCGCTTCATGCTGCGGATCAGCCTGGGCTACCCCGATGCCGATACCGAGAAAAACCTGCTGCTAACCCATCAGCAGGGCCAACCGGTGGACAGGCTGGCTCCCGTAACCAGCATGGAGACGATTGCTGCCATTCAGGAGGAGATCCGCGATGTGTTCATCAGCGAGCCGGTGCTGAACTACCTGCTGGATGTGGTCCGCCAGACGCGGGTGCATCCGCTGGTGCTGCTCGGCGCAAGCCCCCGGGCATCCTTATCATTCATGATGGCCTGCAAGGCCTACGCTTTTCTCCAGGGACGGGATTATGTGCTGCCTGATGATGTGAAGACCCTGACCCCGTATACACTGGGACACCGGATCCTGCTGCGGCCGGAATCACGCCTGGACAACGTCAGCATGGACTCCCTGCTGCAGAAGCTGCTTCAGAGCATTAACGTGCCTGTAACCATGAGGCAATAAGATGAGGGCCTTACTTACGCGGGCTGCCGCTGCGGTTCAGCTGAGGAAGTTCACGGGCGTTCTGGCGATTTGGGTCATTACACTCTTCTACGTGCTGTTTCAGGGCGGCAAAACCTCGTTCATGCTGTTCATCATGGTCTCTGTTCTTTTTCTGTATCTGTTCATTGGCGGTCTTGAAGGGGTCCGGCGGGCCAGAGGCGCACGCAGCTTCTATTCCGAACAGGATAAGCCGGATCTGCTCTATGCCGGGGGTTTTTTAAAGGTGAAGCTGGAAGTGACCATTCCGGGATTTCTGCCTTTGCCCTACGTGGTTGTAAGAGAAATTTTGAAGCGCCATAACGGAGAGTCCTGGGTGTTCGAGGAGAGCCTGATTCCGAACATGGGCGGACGGGGCGAGCTGCTGTTCCAGACGCCGCTGCTGGAGCGGGGCCGTTATTCTTTTGAGAATACGGATATTCTCAGCGAGGATATCTTCGGTCTGATGGAGCATAAGGGGACCTTCAAGGCAGAAGGCCAATTCCGGGTGATGCCCCGGGCCGTCGTAGTGCCGCGCTGGCAGCTGTATGAGCGCAAGGCGCGGCTGTCGGGGCCGCAGGTATCGCTGCTTCAGTCCAGGCGCGAGACCACGCAGATCAACGGTGTCCGTGATTATGTCTACGGGGACCGGCTGACGCGCATTCACTGGAATGCAACGGCGAAGACCGGCGAGTGGAAGTCGAAGGAATTCGAGCATGAATCCGTTCCTAGAACCATTCTGGTGCTGGACGGAACCTCCAGCGGCTATTACAACTCCGCACAATTCGAGCTGGCAGTCTCGGTCACGGCTTCTCTCCTCGGCTTCGGCATCCGGGAGCGGATAGGCATCGGCCTGTGCTGTCTGGATAAGCATAATAAGGTGTTCAGTCCGGCGGAAGGCAATGCCGAGCGGCAAAAGATGATTCAATATTTAATAGACATCAACGCGGAAGGCAAGGGGCCGCTGATTGACAGGCTGGAGAGTGTCCAGCGGTTGTTCCCCAAGGGATCGTATTTCGTACTGATCAGTCCGCAGAGCGGCAGAGCGGTACTGGATACGCTGCGCTGGGCGGAGAACCGGGGGATGACCCCTTCCCATATTCATGTTCTGCATCCTTCCGGGAAATACCGGGCCGGAGAGTGGCAGAATATTCTGCACTCGCATGGCGTTACCGGACATAGCATCAGTACACTTCAGGAGCTTCCTGCGGTACTTGGAGGTGATTCTGTCCGATGAAGCACTGGTTCCAGGCGATACGTTCCTCATGGCATCACGGGCTGACGCTGCTATGGCTGAGCATTATCGCTATGCAGTGGGTGTCCTATACGGTGCCCTTCTGGCTGCAGGAGACCACCGTTTCTGTGGCGCTAACCCTGCTGGCTGTTACAGCTATTGAAATCATTTTTCCGTTCAAAAGAGTGTACCGCATGCTGCTGGAAGGCGCGGCAGTGGTATTTATTGTATACAACGTGATTATCAGCTACGGGATTTACATTCCCGATCCTCTGCTGCCGGCATTTCTTGACCGGCTGCCCGGGATAGCGGTATCGATGATTCCTTACATCTGGTTTGCGCTGGGGGCTTGGGCGCTGCTGCTTATGTCCGCTTGGTGGGTGAACGGCAAGGCGCGGATTCTGATGTTCATCGCGGCGAATATCACGGCCTTCGCCGCGCTGGATTCATTCACGACAGCGGTCATGTGGCAGGAGGTAGCCTGGACGGTCTTTGCCGGTATGGGCTGGCTGGTCACCCGGCATCTGAGGAATTTCCAGCTGCATTATCCGCGCGGCTGGACCTATATGCTGAGGTATCCGATGAAGGTTGCCTTGAATATAGCGATTATTTTCTCACTGGTTATCCTTGCCGGGGTGAATATGCCGGGCGTGCGTCCCACCTTGACCGACCCTTATACCGCCTGGCAAAAGTGGAACGGGAACTCCGTCTCGTCCAGACCCTCCTCCGGGAGCGGGGACGCTGCAAGCGGCGGGTCAGCGGCGAACGGGACGACCTCGGGCTACAGCCTGAATGATGACAATCTGGGCGGGGGCTTCAACTTCGATTATTCGCCGGTCATGCAAGTGACCTCCGATCTGCGCACCTATATGCGCGGCGAGATCCGCAGCGTGTATTCGGGCAAAGGCTGGACAGACGATGATACCTCCGGCCGGGGAACGCATAACGAGGTGCAGGTGGGCGAGCCGCTGGAACGTGCTGCCGCCTCCAAGACGGAGACCCGTACGCTCAAGCAGACTGTCAAGCTGCTCGGAGGGAACAGCTATCCGGTTTTGTTCGGCGGCTATTCGATCTCGGGGGTAGACTCGGTGGACGGGCAGGAACAGAGCAGCGGCTTGTCCTGGCGTAGTGAAGACAGTGAACTGCTGTGGAATCCCGGAGGCAAAACAAGGGCTTACCCGCAGACCTATGTGGTAACCTCGGAGGTGCCGGTGGTTCCCCTTAAGGAACTGAGCATGCAGACCTTCGAGCAGCTCTACAGCAACAAGAATATCGACCCGCAGTATCTTCAGCTCCCGGATAACTATCCTGAGCGGGTGAGCGCGCTGGCCAAGGAGATTACGGCGAGAGCGCAGACGCCTTACGAGAAGACGATTCTGCTGCAGCAATATCTGCAAGCTTCCTTCCCTTATACGAATCAGCCGGATACCTCACGGGCCAGAAGCAAGGACATGGTCGAGAGCTTCCTGTTTGAGATTAAGGAGGGATACTGCGATTACTATTCCACGGCGCTTGTCACCATGGCGAGGTCACTGGATATACCGGCCCGCTGGGTGAAGGGATATGCTCCCGGGGAGCAGGCCGAGATTCCGGATAGCGTAATGCTTCAGCAGGGCGCTGCCGGTTATGTGAATAACAACTACACGATTACCAATGCGGACGCCCACTCCTGGGCTGAGATCTATTTCGGCGATTACGGTTGGGTTCCTGTAGAGGCAACGCCGGGCTTCGATGTTCCGGTGCTGACGCAGAGTGAGCAGGATAATCCGGATCAGCCTGAAGTAGAGGTTGAGGAGCCCGAGGAGCTTGAACCGGCGGCAGCGGGCCAGACGGACAAGTCCTCCGGATTCCATCCCGGCACCTGGGCCGTGGCTGGAGCAGCTGCTGTACTCCTGCTCTGGACCCTATTCCTGATCTGGCAGCGCCGGCTGAGCCTGCGCTTCCTGATTACCCGTATGCGTCTCGGCGGTCAGCCGAGTCCGGCGCAAAAAGTTATCGCAGAAACGGAGCGCTGGGTAAGGTATATGCGCAGGAAGGGTATGCTGAAGAAAGAGCATGAAACCCTGCGCGAATCCGTGGCACGGTGGAGCGTGGAACGCCCGCAAGCTGCAGGCAGTCTTGCTGCGCTGCTGAAGATGTTCGAGCGGGCGAATTACAGCCCTGAGGTTATTGAAGACAAAGACTGGCACAGCGTGTATACTGAAGCTTTGCGGCTGCGAAAAAGCATGAAGTCCGGCAAGTAATGCCCACTGGTGATGAAATGCTGCCGGACCCTGGGGTTTTTGCAGTCCTATAGAGCCGGGTTACAAGTTTCCTGTATGAAAATGAGGTGAATGTATTGTTTGAAAGATTAGTCCCCAAGCTCCGGGTAAACACGGTGTTTGATATCGCTCTGGAGGAGCTGTACCGCCAAGGCTACCGGGGAATTATTACGGATCTGGATAATACGCTGGTCGGCGCCAAGGCGCCGCTGGCTACTCCTGAGCTGCTGCTCTGGTTCGCCAAGGTGAAGGAGCTGGGCTTCAAGCTTGTGATCGTATCCAACAACAATATGGACCGGGTGTCGCGTTTTGCCACCCCGCTGAATATTGAATTTGTACATCAGGCCAAGAAGCCCAGCAATTCCCCGTTCCTGCGGGCCATGAAGCTGATGGAGCTGGGACCGGAGCAGACGATTGTAGTCGGCGACCAGATGCTGACCGATGTATACGGCGGCAACCGGCTGGGTCTGTTCACGGTACTCGTGCTGCCGATCTCCGTCAAGGATGAGGGAATAGGAACAAGAATTAACCGCAGAGTGGAGCAGATTGCCTTGACCCGTCTGCGGAAGCAAGGATTGTGGCAAGAGGAGGATAAATCTTAATGAATGCAATGAATGATGGAACAGCGCGGCCTGAGAAATGCAGCGGCTGCGGCATTAAGCTACAGAGCGTGGACAAGGAGCTCCCCGGCTATATCCCGGAGGTCGCCTTCGAACGGGAGCCGGTAATTTGCCAGCGCTGCTTCCGGATCAAGAATTACAATGAAGCCTCTTCCGTATCGGTGAATCAGGATGAATTCCTGAAGCTGTTAAGCGGAGTAGGCGAGAAGAATGCACTGGTGATCCATATTGTGGATCTGTTCGATTTCGAAGGCAGTCTGATTTCCGGGCTGCAGCGGTTTGTCGGCAATAATCAGGTCATTCTGGCGGTGAACAAGATCGATCTGCTGCCGAAGGTGACCAACTGGAACCGATTGCGCAACTGGATGCAGCAGCGCTGTAAGGAAGAGGGATTGCGCACGGCGGAGATTGTCCTGGTCAGCGCGAAGCGCAATCAGGGCTTCGACCGTCTGCTGGAGGCCGTTACCGAGCTGCGCGGGCAGCGTGATGTATACGTTGTCGGGGCTACCAATGTAGGCAAGTCCACCTTGATTAACCGGCTGATCTCCGATTACAGTGACCTGGAAGAGGAGCTGACGACCTCCCGTTATCCGGGCACGACCCTTGATATGGTCAAAATCCCGCTGGATGACGGCCATTCCATCATTGATACGCCGGGAATCGTCTACCCGTGGCGCTACAGCGAGCTGGTTGAGCGCAAGGATCTGGGCGCAGTGATGCCCGAGAATCCGCTCAAGCCTGCGGTCTATCAGCTGAATGAAGGCCAGTCGCTGTTCTTCGGCGGACTGGGACGCTTCGACTTCATCCAGGGGGAACGCCAGTCCTTCACCTGCTTCATCAGCGGCACCCTCAAGATTCACCGCACGAAGCTGGAGCGTGCAGATTCCCTGTATCAAGACCACCGGGGTGAGCTGCTGTCTCCGCCGGGGACTGCCGACATAGACAAGCTGCCGCAGTGGCAGCGCCATGAATTCCGTATCGCCAGGAATAGTGAGACCGACCTGTTCATCTCCGGTCTGGGCTGGATCAAGTTGAACGGTACAGCCGGAGCAGTAGTAGCTGTCCATGTGCCGCGCGGCGTCAAGGTGCTTACCCGTCCTTCGCTGATCTAATTGTACAGGAGGAAGGCGACATGACTGAGACAAACAGGAACACGCAGAGTCACGGGGAGCTCCTGCTGGGCGTGATGGGTGACCCGATTGCCCAGTCCAAATCCCCGCTGATGCACGGGGCGGCGCTCCAGGCGCTCGGTCTCTCCGGCGCTTATGTGCCGCTGCACATTACGCCGGACAAGCTGGGCGATGCGGTGCAGGCGATACGGACGCTTGGCTTCCGGGGCGTGAATGTAACGATCCCCCACAAGGTTGCCGTGATGGAGTATCTGGACCGGCTGGATTCAAGTGCGGTGGATGTCGGCGCAGTCAATACCATCGTCAACGACAATGGTATACTGACCGGCTTCAATACGGATGGCATCGGATATGTCCGCTCACTGAAGACAGAGGCTGCGCCGGATCTTACCGGCACCCGCATCCTCGTGATTGGAGCCGGCGGTGCGGCCAGAGGGATTGTCTCGGCGCTGCTGAAGGAGCAGCCGGCAATGGTCCTGATTGTGAACCGAAATGAGGAACGGGCCCGTCAGCTGGCAAATAGCTTCAGCAGCCGGGGCAGCTTAACCGGAGCAGGGATGGATGCCGTTCCCGGCGTGCTTGGCAGCATGGATATTGTAATTAATACAACATCCGTAGGCATGTATCCGCATATGGAGGACATGCCGATCGATCCGGCCGGGCTGCATGAAGGGATGATCGTCAGCGATCTGATCTATAATCCGCTGCATACCCGGCTGCTTACAGAGAGTCTGAAGCGCGGCTGCA
Organism: Paenibacillus sp. FSL R7-0210; assembly: GCF_038009085.1. NCBI lineage: Bacteria > Bacillati > Bacillota > Bacilli > Caryophanales > Paenibacillaceae > Paenibacillus > Paenibacillus sp. FSL R7-0210. The sequence goes on along the minus strand of NZ_JBBPAR010000001.1, from coordinate 4,452,061 downwards.
CCGTTCACGGCGGGCTGGGCATGTTCGTCTACCAGGGAGCCTACGCCCTGGAGTATTGGACGGGGCTTGTGGCTCCCGCAGCGATTATGCGGCAGACTATTGCGGATTGCCTTGGCCAGGTGCCGGGCAAATGATTTTCACTAAACAGGGTAATAATATATGTTAATTAAGGAGTTTTCACATTTATGTTAACAGGCAAACAAAAACGTTATCTGCGCTCTTTGGCTCATCATCTGGATGCTGTATTTCAGGTTGGCAAAGGCGGCGTAAACGATCATCTGATCCGTCACATTGAAGAAGCTATTGAGAAACGCGAGCTGATGAAGATCAGTGTACTGAATAACAACGCTGATGATCCCAAGGAAATTGGTACCGCGCTTGCCGAGCAGTCCGGTTCGGAGCTTGTTCAGGTTATCGGCAAGACTATCGTTCTGTACAAGGAATCACGCGACAACAAAACGATCGAGCTTCCAAGATAGGAGGTTGACCTCTTGAGAGTAGGCATAATGGGAGGGACCTTCGATCCTCTGCATATCGGCCATATGATGGCTGCTGAGACGGCGCGCGAGAGCTACAGTCTGCAGGAGGTCTGGTTCATGCCTTCGCATATTCCGCCTCATAAGCATGAGGCCGGGGCAACCGGTGAAGAACGGCTGGCTATGGTGGAGGGAGCGGTGAAGAATCACCCTTCCTTTGGCATTCTTGACTGGGAAATCGTGCGGGGCGGAGTATCCTATACGCTGGAGACGGTGATTAGTCTGCAGGAGGAGTATCCGCAGCATGAATTCTTTTTCATCGTGGGTGCGGATATGGTTCAGTATCTTCCCAAGTGGCAGGGGATCGAAGAGCTGGTGCAGCGGTTGACCTTCATCGGTGTGGGACGTCCGGGCACTCCGCTGGATCTGGGACTGCTGCCGGAGTTCATTGCCGGTAAAGTGCTGCTGGCGGATATGCCGCTGGTCGATCTCTCCTCCACCATGCTCAGAGCCCGGGCCGCCGAAGGAAAGTCGATCCGCTATATGGTTCCGGATGCTGTATATGAATATGTTCAAAGGAGTGGATTGTATGGAGTACAGCCGTGAAGCGCTGATTGAGGCGGTCTCCGGCCAGATGCCGGACAAACGCTGGAAGCATACACTCGGTGTGATGGAGTCTGCTGTGAAGCTGGCGCAGCGGTATGGCGCTGACCCGCAGCGGGCCGAGACCGCCGCCATCCTGCATGATGTGGCCAAATATTGGCCGGTGGAACGGATGCGGGAGATCATTGAACAGAACGGATTATCCGCTGAGCTTTTGAAATATGACAAGCAGCTATGGCATGCTGAGGTTGGTGCTTATACCGCCGAGCATGATTATGGCATTACGGATTCGGAGGTACTGGATGCGATCCGTTACCATACCTCGGGCCGGGAGAACATGGGCCTGCTGGAGCGGATCGTCTGTCTGGCTGATTATATTGAGCCTGGACGGGACTTCCCCGGTGTGGAGGAGATCCGCAGGCTATCGAAGGTAAGCCTGGAGGAAGGGCTGATTGCCGGACTGGACTCCACTATACGCGTACTGCTGGAGAAGCGCCGGGTCGTATTTCCGCTTACGGTGCTGGCGCGCAACGATTTAGTTAGAACATTGGAGGATAAACTATGAGTGTACAATCAAACAAGCTGTTTGAACTGGCGTTACACGCCGTTCAGGATAAAAAAGCAATGAATGTGGTGGCCCTCGATCTGCGCAGTGTGTCGCCGATCAGCGATTATTTCATCATCTGCCACGGTAATTCCGATACCCAGGTTCAGGCAATTGCCACTGAGGTGCGCAAGGTTGTTCATGAAGCTGGCGGAATGATCAAAGGCATTGAGGGGATGGATGCCGCACGCTGGGTACTGATGGACCTTGGCGATGTGATCGTCCATGTCTTCCACCGCGATGAACGTGAATATTACAATATTGAGCGTCTGTGGTCGGATGCCAAGGTCGTGGAGACGGTATGAGTCTGATTGCAGGAACTACGGTTACGCTTGAAGTGATGCGGGAGGTATCCCCTTACGGATACTTCCTGAGCGCAGGTGACCAGGATATCATGCTTCATTACACCGAGCTTGTGGGCAGCAAGCCGAAGATCGGCGACAAGGTGGAGGTCTTCCTCTTCTTCGATACCGAGGACCGTCCTGCGGCAACGATGAAGAAGCCTTATCTGACGCTTGGCGAGATGGCGCTGCTTGAAGTGGCGGATATCCATCCCCGGCTGGGCTGCTTTCTGGAGATGGGGCTTGGACGGCAGCTGCTGCTGCCGCTCAGCGAGCTTCCTGAGCTGGTGGAGCTGCGTCCGCAGATTGGCGACAAGGTCTTCGCAATTATGGAGCATGACAAGCAGGGACGTCTCCGTGCCAAGCTGGCCGGAGAGCAGGAGCTTGCGCCGCTGGCCTTGCCTGCACCGGAATCGTGGCAGGGGCAGACGGTCACTGCCCGGGTATACAAGCCGCTGCAGATGGGCACCTTCGTGCTTGTAGATGCCGGTGTGCTCGGCTTCGGCATCATCGGTATGGTCCACTCCTCTGAACGCGTTCGCTTGCTGCGTCTGGGTGAAGTGATTGAAGCGCGCGTGGCCCATATCCGTGAGGATGGCCGCGTCAACCTTAGCATGGGCCACCGCAAGGAAGTGGGCCGTGATGTGGATTCGGCGGCTCTGCTGGATTTTCTGGCTTCCCGTCCAGGCGGCGGAATGCCATATTCGGATGCTACACCTCCCGATATTATCAAGCAGCGCTTCGGCATCAGTAAATCAGCGTTCAAGCGCGCGCTTGGCAAGCTGATGAAGGAAGGGATGGTTGTCCAGAAGGAGAACTGGACCTATCTGGCTGCCCGCGAAGAGGAGCAGGCCGGACCGGACAGCGATTCTGACAATCAATAGTATAGAGAAAGCGGTGTACGCAGTGTCTTCCTATGGCAAATTTGCTTATGTATACGATGCGCTTATGGCGGATATGCCGTATCCGGATTGGCTGGCCTTTGCCGAGACGGCATGGGGCAAATACGGCAAGCCGCGCACGGTAGCCGAACTCGGCTGTGGTACCGGCAGCCTGACGATTCCGCTGGCGGGGGCAGGTTACCACATGACGGGGATTGATCTTTCTTCGGACATGCTGTCCGTTGCCCAGCGTAAGCTGGAGCAGCAGCCGCAGGGACGGCGCTTTTTGCGGGAGGGCAGTGTGCAGTGGGTTCAGCAGAACATGAAGGAATGGGAGCTGCCGGAGCCGGTAGACGCCGTCATCTCCTTCTGCGACTGCCTGAACTATGTGCTGGAGGAGCAGGACATCCGGTCTGTGTTCTCCAGTACATATGACGGACTGAAGCCAGGCGGGACCTTCTTGTTCGATGTGCATCATCCGAACACGCTGATCCGCTATGAGGAAGAGCAGCCTTTTGTACTGGATGAGCCGGAGGTATCCTACATCTGGACCTGTGAGCTGGATGTGCCGCGCCGGGAGATTGAGCATCACCTGTCCATCTTCGCCCGCGAGGAGGGCCGTTCAGACACGTACCGGCGCTTCGAAGAGACTCATACCCAGCGTGCCTATGACCCGGAGTGGATGAAGCAGGAGCTGCTTGCCGCCGGATTCAGCGAGGTGTCGGTGTATGCGGACTTCGAGTGGGTGGCGGCGGATGATTCGGCGCAGCGGCTGTTCTATGTGGCTGTGAAATGAAGCTGCTAAAGAAAACTTGAAGCGTAATCGTCACTGCGGAGAACATTTGGACTTTTAGCCGCTGGTCAACAGAGTTCTTTATTGTATAGAGCACAGATGAGAACTTGAAGCGTAATCGTCACTGCGGTGAACATTTGGACTTACGGCCGCTGTTGTCTGCAGATTTCATGATTTAATACTGCTGTTCGCGGTAGAAATCCGCAGACAAAGGCGGACGCTACCGCTCCTACAGTTCCAAATTTCCCCTCCGTTCCTTTTTGCTTCTTGTTGAATTCTTTAGAGCTTCATATATGGTTGAGGTTGTATTGGAGGTCCTTACCTGAATTAGGTAAGGGCCTTCTTTGATCTTGATATGGATCAAATGTGTGTGGAAAACAGCATACAATCGGCACAACTGAGGTGCATGGACCAAATGTATGTGAAAAACACCATACAATCGGCGCTGCTGAGGTACATGGACCAAATGTATGTGGAAAACAGCATACAATCGGCGCTGCTGCTGAGGTACATGGACAAAATGTATGTGGAAAACAGCATACAATCGGCGCTGCTGGGTCATATGGACAAAATATATGTGGAAAACAGCATACAATCGGCGCTGCTGAGGTACATGGACAAAATGTATGTGGAAAACAGCATACAATGGGCGCTGCTGAGGTACATGGACAAAATGTATGTGGAAAACAGCATACAATCGGCGCGATGTGCTGATGCGAGGGCGAGTGAGGCAGATGTACAAGTACCATATGTACAAGGGACGCATCAGCCGTTCTAATCTGCAAGACATAGCAAACCGGACCCTATCCGAAGGATACGGTCCGGTCATCTTTCAAGCAGGCTTACCGGTGTTCGAACAAATCGATGGTGCCGAGTACAATATGCGCCAGACCAAATCCAAGAATGCCGGTTGCCGCGATCTTATATCTGCTTCCCAGAAAAGCTGCACTCGAAGCAGTAACTACGGTCCCCAGTACGGCGGGTATCATCCCTTCACGCATTCGAAACACTCCCTCACGGTAGTTTGAAAGACATTCGTTAGTGTGGGTTACGGAGGGAACAATTATACTTAGAGTTTATGCCAGCGGCGGCAGGGAGGCGGCTATCTGTCATAAACAGTCAATCAGCCACTCCCGCTGTGGTCGCCGGCCGGCCGGCAGGATCTTCGACCTCATGCACATTATAGAGCACACGCGCCAGCAGATCCTGGCTGTAATTGCCGAAGTGCTTGCCGTAAATGGTCAAGCCGCGTTTGTTAACCGGCTTGTCGGTGACGGCAATGCGGAAGGTCAGTTCGCTCTTGTAATCCAGCTTAATGTCATCCAAGGTGATGTCTGAGATGCGGCAGCCGTCAATGAAGCTGCCCTCCTGGTTAATGCGGATCAGCTTCAGCATGCCATACTGGTTAAGGTGGGGTGGCCACCAGTCCGGGTTGAAGGTGCCGCGTGCATCGCCGAAGTCCCCGGGGCTGGTCCAGAAGCCGATCTCAATTCCGTTCACATAGAAGTACAGATCCGAGGGGTAATTGTCGCTGAACCCGGGAGCCTCGGAGCCGATCTCCATGGAGAACTGGATTTCCCGGAAGGTCTGGTTGGCTTTGAGATAGTTAGGGATGCGGTACTCCAGGAAGCCTTCGGCCATCCAGATAATCTCGGAATCGATCCGCTGGGGATCGGCGAAGTAACGCGGCTCGTCGAAGTCCCCGATGATGCTGTCCTTGGTGGCCAGACCGCAGGTCGGAACAGCCTGATAATTACTGTAATGGCCCACCTGAATCTCGACCTCGTACAGATTATCGACATCCTTGCTGCGCAGATCCACCATCAGCTTATCTTTATTCAGGTAGCAGACCTTTTGAATTCCGTGTTTGCCTACGGCCGTATTGATCTCAATTAAGCCGCTCTCCTCCAGCTTCTTGATATGCATTGTAATGGCCCCGTTGCTGAGATTCAGCTTCTTGGCAATTTCGTTGAGATTCAGGGCCTGATTGGTCGCCAGCAGCTCAAGAATCTGAATGCGGATTTCCGAGCTGAGCGCCTTGAAGATATCAATCCCGCTCATCAGATCTTTAATATAAATCATATTTAGAATACCTTCTTCCACTGAGGTCATGAGAATCGAAACTATTTTATAAAATTATAAACTAACCCACCCTAAAAGGAAAGTATTCTGCCTTTTTTTGTAGAAAACGATTAAATTTAAGTTAAAAGCAAAAGTTTAAGACTGTTTGTTTTACATAAATATGAATACTTAATGCGCGGTTAAGTCAATATTAAATGATTTTTTTCAGTAAAAAGACAATTTACAACGTTTAGTTTGAATATCTTTAAAAAGATTTAACTTTTATATTTACACTCCACTTTATATATGCTATTTTATACCTGTAAGCGAATACATTCAATTGTTTCTCAATTATTTGATTAAAGTGTGAAATATAGTACATCATGCGGTAGCTTGAACTAACAGAGCCGGTGAGGTTCCCTAGTTCTTCTATATAGATTGTATCAATTGAATTGCTCAGCAAATCCTAGGAGGGGTTACAGTGTTAAAGAAAAAGGGCTGGTTCACACTGCTGTCGTTGGTTCTGATGGTATCGGTTGTACTTACAGGCTGCGGCGGGAAGAACAATGCATCGTCCGGGGGCAATAGCGGAAGCGAAGCTACGGCGAATGCCGGGAGCAAGGATTCCAAGGAAACCAAGAATCTTACCTTTATGTTCCGCGGGGGAACCGATGAGCAGAAGGCCTATGAGGGTGTAGTGAAAAAATATGAAGCCGATCATCCAAACGTCAAGGTTAAGATCGTTGTGACTGCGGCGGATCAATATGCGACTAAGCTGAAAGCCTCTATTACGGGAAACAGCGTTCCGGACGTATTCTATTTTGAATCCGGTGATCTGAAGGCTTATGTGAACAGCGGTGTGCTGCTGGACCTGACCAGCTATGTGGAGAAGAACCCTAACATTGATTTGAATAATATCTGGAAATATGGCGTGGATCTGTACCGTTACGACGGCACCATGGCAGGGCAAGGCAATCTGTACGGGATGCCCAAGGACGTAGGCCCTTTTGCACTCGGCTATAATAAGACCATGTTCGAAGCTGCGGGTATCCCGCTGCCGGACAAAGACAAACCGTACACCTGGGATGAATTCATCAAAGTCGCCCAGCAGCTGACGATTGACAAGGACGGGGACGGCAAGCTGGATCAATTCGGCGCAGGCTTCAACGTGCAGTGGGCCTTGCCTTCCTTCGTCTGGAGCAACGGGGCGGACTGGCTGGATGCGACTAAGACCAAGGTTACGATTGATGATCCGAAGTTTATCGAAGCCCTGCAATTTTTCACTGACATGCAGCTTAAATACGGAATTACGCCATCAACGGAACAAGCTCAGACTCTGGATACCTACCAGCGCTGGATGAAAGGTGAAATGGCCTTCTTCCCTGTAGGTCCTTGGGATATGAGCACTTACGAGAAGCTTCCCTTCGATTATGACCTGATTCCATATCCTGCCGGCTCTACAGGCAAATCCGCCACATGGACCGGCTCACTCGGTATCGGTGCTTCCGCCAAAACCAAGCATCCCGATGAAGCCGTGGATCTGATCAACTATCTGACGGCCTCCAAGGAGGGAATGGAAGCGTTGGTGAAGGCTAAGGTGCAAATTCCGAACCTGATGGATATGGCTAAGGAATGGGCTGCTGATACTACGACCAAACCGGCGAACAAGGAAGAATTCCTCCAGGTCGTGAATGAATATGGACGGGTGCTGCCTGGCCACTACACGTACAATGCTGAATGGTATAACCTGTTCTACACGGACATCCAGCCAGTGCTTGACGGCAAGGTTACCCCTGAGGAGTATGTGAAGACGGAACAGCCGAAGATGCAGAAGCTGCTGGATAAAGCGGTTGAGCAAGAGGCGAAATCCAAGAAATAAGCGGTACGCATCGTTCTTATCCAGCATACAAAGTGATGCTCGGTCTCCTGTAACAGCGGGCCGGCATCACTTTATTCTGAGATGAACTTGTATATATTTTGGGGACCCCGCAAAGTATCTGAATACTCATCGGAGCTGATGCATCACTTTGTGGGGAAAGTTATAGACTATCCGAATTTGAGGTGATTCTAATGAACACTAAGCTGGGTCTGTACCGCAAGGAGAAAATCTACGGATTTCTGTTTATCCTGCCTCCGCTGCTGGGACTGCTGATTTTTACACTGTATCCGATGATCTATTCGATCTATGGCTCATTCACGGATTGGGATGGGCTCGGCCAGATGAACTTCATCGGCCTCGGCAACTTCAAGGATCTGTGGTCGGATGAGCTGTTCCATAAGGCCTTATTCAATACTTTGTTTATGATGCTTGGCATTCCGATTGGCATTACGCTGGCGCTGCTGCTGGCGCTTGGGCTTAACCGGGGGGTGCCCGGGACTACAGCGTTCCGGGTCATCTATTATGTTCCGGTCATTTCTTCTCTGGCCGCAGTATCGATCATGTGGAACTGGGCCTATAACGGTGATTATGGTCTCGTCAACCAGTTCCTTGATCTCTTCGGAATCAGCGGGCCGAACTGGATGGCGAATAAATATACGGTCAAGCCGGCGCTGATCATTATGGCGGTATGGAAGGGCCTCGGTTATACGATGCTGCTCTATCTGGCGGCGCTGCAGAGTGTCTCCAGATCTTATTATGAAGCGGCGGAGCTGGACGGAGCCAGCGGCTTCAAGTCCTTCTGGCATATCACCTGGCCGATGGTGCGCCCGGTAACCTTTTTCATCATCGTGACCAACATTATTGGAGGATCGCAAATTTTTACCGAGATGAACATTATGACCCCTACAGGCGGGCCTGAATATGCTTCAGCCTCCGTGGTGTTCTACATTTGGCAAAAAGCCTTCGGCAACTTCCAGATGGGCTATGCCTCTGCTATGGCGGTATTCCTCGGCGTGTTCATATTTGTTGTGACTCTTATCCAATTCCGAATGAACGAGAAGCAATCGTTCGATGTCGATTAACTGAAGAGGGAGGAGACCATAAATATGACGAGCAGAAGAAGAGTTACGCATAGCATTATCTTTGTTCTACTTTTAATCGGCGCGGTGTTCATGATCGGCCCGTTGCTCTGGATGCTGTCCACCTCATTCAAGGATAAGCAGGATGTGTTCGCCCTGCCTCCGGTGTGGATTCCGCGGCCGTTCCATTTCGATAAATATAGTGAGATCTGGGAAGCGGGTCCGCTGCTGAGCGGGATCAAGAACAGCTTGATTATCGCCGTCACAGTAACGATCGTGGGTACGTTCACCTCCAGTCTTGCGGCGTTTTCGTTTGCTAAATTGCGGTTTCCGGGTAAAAATAAAATATTCCTGCTGATGCTGTCATCCCTGATGATTCCGTATCCGGCAGTTATGATTCCGCAGTTCTTCATGTTCTCGAAGCTGGGCTGGATTGATACGCTGCTGCCGCTGATCGTGCCGGGCTTGTTCGGCAATATCGTCATGATCTTCTTCCTGCGGCAGTATCTGAGCAGTGTGCCGAATGCCATTATCGAAGCGGCCAAAATCGACGGAAGCTCGTACTTCCGCCTGTACAGCTCGATTACCTTCCCGCTTATCAAGCCGGCGGTTGCAGCGCAGCTGATCCTGTGGTTCATGGGCATCTGGAACGACTACCTGTCTCCGATTATCTATCTGAATTCACCGGAGAAGCAGACCCTCCAGCTGGTTATCGCCAACTTCAATGCGACCTATGCGATCCAGACGGACTATCCGCTGATTATGGCGGCTTCGATTATTGCCCTGCTGCCGATGCTGATTATCTTCCTTGTTTTCCAAAAGCAAATTATTGAATCAGTTGCCATCTCCGGAGTGAAGGGCTGACCCTTCCTTCGGAATACCGAAATACCGGCTGAGACCACCAGCCACCAGTTCAAGACCAAAGGAGAAACCATAATGAATACAAATAGAGAGTACACTAACCCGCTTGTCGAACAGCGTGCAGATCCCTGGATATACAAGCATACCGACGGCTATTACTATTTCACCGCTTCCGTGCCGGAGTACGACCGGATTGAGGTACGCAGAGCGTTAACGATTGAGGGACTTCGGGAAGCACAGCCGGTAGTTGCCTGGCGCAAATATGAGAGCGGCCCGCTCAGCGCCAATATCTGGGCACCCGAAATCCATTATATTGACGGCAAATGGTATATTTACTTCGCGGCGGCCCGGACCACGGAGACGAAGGAAGGGCTGTTCGACCACCGGATGTACGCCCTGGAGAATACTTCGGCGGACCCGCTGCAAGGGGAGTGGGTGGAGAAGGGCCAGATAAAAACGGCCTGGGAATCCTTTGCCTTGGACGGTACCTCATTTGGGCATAAGGGAGTACAGTACTATGTATGGGCGCAAAAGGACCCTGAGATTGGCGGCAACTCCAATCTGTATATCTCAGCCATGGAGAACGGCTGGACGCTCAAGGGTCCGCAGACGATGATCTCTTCGCCGGAGTATCCGTGGGAGGTCATCGGCTTCAAGGTGAATGAAGGCGCTGCGGTGCTGAAGCGGGGCGGCCGGATCTTCGTGAGCTTCTCGGCCAGCGCCACCGATCATAACTATTGCCTGGGACTGCTTACCGCAGACGAGGACAGCGATCTGCTGGACGCCGCATCCTGGACCAAGCATCCCGAGCCGGTGTTCCAGACCAGTGAGGAGAACGGGCAGTACGGTCCGGGTCATAACAGCTTCACAGTGGACGAGAACGGCGAGGATGTGCTGATCTACCATGCCCGAAGTTATAAGGAGATCACCGGAGACCCGCTCTACGACCCCAACCGCCACACCCGTGCCAAGCGCCTGCGGTGGAACGCGGACGGCACGCCGGATTTCGGGGTGCCGGTGAAGGATAGCCTGAGCAAGTTCTGATAATAAACGGAGATCCGGCAGCTCCGAAGCATTCAATGCATCAGGAACGCGGCTATTGCGGCGCTGCTTAAGCGGTTGACTCCCTAGAAATACACTATAATAGAGGTAGCCAAGGACATTATGATGATGTCCTTGGCTACCTCTATTTTTACATAGGTTCAGCCTGGAGAAGTTGACCTTGCGCGGATTCAACTTTATTAGCCGGGATGTCACATCAGGGCAGGGCTCATCCGTAGTACAGAATATAAAGAGTTCACAGGGACTTTAGGAAAGAGGTGGGAAAATGGATGAAACTGATCTGCAGCAGATCATCCCGGATATCCTCAACGGGGATACTGCTCAGTTTGAACAGATCATGCACCGGTATCAGAGACGGATTTTTTCGTATTGTTACCATATGTTAGGTCATTATACAGAAGCGGAGGATTGTACGCAGGAGGTATTTATTAAGACATTCCGGAAGTTAAGCCAATACAACCTGGAGAAGCCTTTTGAAGCCTGGTTGTATGCGATAGCCTCTAACTGCTGTATCGACACCATTCGTAAGCGAAGGTTAAGTAAATATCTTCCATTCCTGTATCGCAGCGATGAACAGAATCAGCATGTAGATCAAGCCATTGAGGATAACTATTACAATGAGCATGTTCTGCGGGCAATGTCCAAATTGACACCTGAGGAACGAAGCCTGCTGATTCTGCGATGTGTGGAAGATAAGGGCTATAAGGAAATCGGAGAAATTATGCAGCAAAACAGCAGCAGTCTCCGTAAGAAATTTGAACGCACGGCAGCTAAATTCAGAAAGTATCATGCTCATCTTACAGGAGGGATATCGGATGGATCACGACAGCAGTCAAGACCTCAGAACCATATTTCATAACGTCAAAGTTCCTGAGGCAGATGTAACGAAAGCTGTGATGAATATATTGGAGGATGAGAAAATGAATAAACGGGTTACCTTCTATTCTAAATATAAGCTGAGTACTCTTATCGTACTGGCATCACTGTTGTTAGCTTCATCAGCCTTTGCGGCTACACAGCTGATTACACTCACGAACAACAAAGGGGATGTAATCTATGAGGAAAAGAAATTCGAGGATTCAAATTTTCCGGATTATACGAAGGAAGAGCAGCTACGCAGCTTAAAAGCACACGGTCTAGGAAACGACTTGCTGCAGCCGGGCCAGGCAGCAGCAATCTATATGGCAGGAGAGAATACTGAGGGAGAGCTTTACATCAGGAGAGGAGCAGCATCCGGGTTCTCGGATGCAGCTACACTTCGCGATGAGCTGAAGCAGTCCGGCGCACTTATTTATGATAGGCTGCAGGATAAATATGATTTTGTTACAGGTGCTTTGACCTATAATCCTGATCCGCTCACCGACCAGAAAGAAGCTGAATTGACAGAACAATTAGCGCAAGAAGCCCGGGATTCCAAAGATGGATATGCTATGAGAATGCTTGATGTGTCTAAAGAGGGCTGGAGTATGATCGTTACGTATAAAGGGGAGGGACAAATGATTCTCGTTCAGCCGATGAAAATGAATGAGAAGTTAACGATACACCATTCTGAGGAGCCGTCAGCAGAGACTATAACAGTCGATGGTGTTGAAATGCTATATTCCTTATATACAAGCGGCAGCCAAGGGATTCGTTTCATTCACAATCTTCCCAGCAGTGATTTCCACATCGTTTATTATATTGAGGCTACCAAGGGGGTTACCAAGGAGGAATTGCTTGAGATCGCCAAAGCTTATTTGCAGTAATCATCTGATCAGCAGATATAAAGCCTATAAAAACTTGAAGCCTTTAGCCCCACTTGCAGCGTGGGGCTAAAGGCTTTTATTGGATTCTGATCAGCCGCTGCCTTCATCGGCTAACTACGTTCCTGCACGAACTGTTTTATTTGTCCCCTAGAGGAACCGGAATAGTGTGTCTATAGAACTTAATATAGTGGAAGCCGTCCATCTCCAGGAATTCCGGCTTCTCTGTGGTCTGGAAGGAGTATGTGCGTTCCCACAGGATATTACCGTTCTTGAGGTCCCACGGGCGGGAATCGGATATCGAACTGACGGGAACGGCGGCTCCTCCGGCTTGAACAGCCAAAGTATCCTTATCCAGCATAGTGAACTGCTTCCCGGCGACCACAATATCATAGCCGTCAGCAGTCCGGGAGACGCTGCGAATCCAGAGTTTCTCCTCGCCGACTGTAACGGAGTGGTCTGAGGGTGAGGCCAGCGGGATCGGCTGCCCGACCTTCTGATATCCGCTGAAATTATCCAGTACAAGTTCAACACTTTGCAGCTTGTCTGTGGGCAGCACATCGTATTCAATTATAAATTCCGGGGTTCCCTTTTTGCTGGAATTCGTCCCCCGCATCGACCGGGAATTCATTTCCGTCCCATTCACATACAGTTTGGTTACAGCAGAGAATCTTGGATTTTCTCCATTATCCATCTTATAATGTCCCTTTACGATGGTTGACGTAGGAGAAGCCGTAATCGTGTCATAGTAGACGGTTCCCTGATCCACCGCTACAGCCTGGTCAATATCCGCAACGAGCAGGCTTTTCATGGCAAGGTTCGGGTCATATTTGAAAGAAATAGGGAATTGAACCAGTTCTCCGCTTGTCAGCTTTGCATTGAAATTCACGGTTAAATTTCTGGAAAAAGGGCTGACCGGCTCAAATTTGTAAACACCCTCGTACCGGGTCTTGTCCGGGCTGTAATCTCCGCCGCCTCCGATAGGATCAGAGTCAGTAAACAAGCCTTTAATATTATTGAAGGAGTAATTCGAGAAGGCCGTCTCATCAAACACCCGGCCGGCCGGAAGCTGTATACTGTAAAGCATCAGCAGATTATTATCGTCTGCAATCACACCTTTGATGGTGAAGACGGTCCCGTCCTTAAGTGTTTTGCTTTGGTTGACCGTTTGTCCGTAACCCTGCTTAACCACTTGAGCGAAGTTCACTGTATTCAGCTCAGTCTGACTGAACAGCTTCCCGCCGTAATAGGCCAACGCCGGATACTGATAGACGCCCACTGTCAGTAACATGGCTGCGGCGGCTGTGGCGGCCCAGGTCCGTGTCCGTCCAGCCCGTGATTTCCGTCTAACCGGAGCCTGCTCCAGCGCCTTCCGCAATCTGCCTTCAAGTTCTGACGGCGTCATGGTCTGCTGATGCTCCTGTAATCTCTCCTCGATCGTTCTCATAACGGTCACCTCCAATCATAGCTTTTAATTTCTGTATTCCCTGCGATATTCTGGACTTGATCGTGCCGACCGGCGCTTCGGTGATATCGGCAATGGTCTGATACGGCAGATCGTGGACATAACGCAGTTCAATCGCCTCCCGCTGTCGGGGATTCAAATGTGCGAGCAGGACGGACAGATCCATTTCAGATTCGGTATCGCGGTACGGGTTAGTGGCAGTCCATGCCTCCATTGCAGGCTCCGGCGCCTCGTCCTCCTCCAGGGGAACGAACCGGTTCTGGTTGCGGAGGACCGTTTTGCAGCGGTTGACCAGAATGGTTTTACTCCAGCTATAGAAGGCCTCACTCTTCTTCAATTGCGCCAGCTTCTCATAGAGCGTGACGATCATATCCTCCATTACATCCATCGCGTCATGCTCATTCCTCATGTAGCTATAGGCAAGACGATAATAAGCGTCCTGTTCGGCTAGGATCAGTTCTAATAATGCTTCTTTGTTACCGCGCTGTGCGGCTCTGACAAGACGTCTTATATTCATATGCTCACCCCTTTCACAGATAAGAGTGCGTAGCCGCCCGGAAAGTTCATTATGCTCTCAAAAAAATATCCACAGCCTATTCCAGAGAAATTCCTAGTCTCTGGAAGGGCTGTGGAGGGAGCGAAGAAGAGGCAGGAGCTGGCGAATGCTCTCACGCTCATTCATAGAACAGCAGGCGCTTGGCATAAGCGTTGCGGAACTCGGTGGGAGTAAGGCCGACAATTTTTTTGAACGATTTCATGAAATTATGGCAATCCTTATAGCCTAGCTGCAATGACACTTCGCTGACGTTCTGGTTGGTGTCGGTCAGCAGGAATTTCGCCAGCTCCATCTTCTGCTGCAGAATATATTGCTTCAGGGAGATCCCGGAGATGACGGTGAACAGATGGGAGAGATACTTCTCGTTATAGCCGAAATAGGCGGCGATCTGTGATACCTTAATATGCTCGCTGCGGCTCCATTTGATGTAATCTACAATATCGTTGTAGAGCTGCTCCTGCTTGGTTCTTTTGAACGGATCGGCATCGGTTGGCAGGGTCTGGCTGTACAGCTCGCACAGAATAACGGTAGACATATAGTTGCCCAGCACCGTCTGATTGTAGCTCCGCACCGAGTCCTGGAGCTGCTTCATCATGACGATGATTTTCTCGACATTCCGCAGGGTTCCGTATTGAGGTAGGTGAATTACATATTCTTCCTTGTCGCCGTTTGACGGAGGGGGGCCCGCAGTCTGACTACCGTTCGCAGCATGAAAATGCAGCCAATAAAAGCTACAGTCTGAAGACTTGTACCCGTATTGTCTGGTAAGCGGAGGCAGGAGCAGGAACTCGCCTTTGGAGACGGTGAACTGCTGGTTGTCACCCGCCAGGTAGAGCACGCCTTCGGTCATAACTATCAGCTCATAATCCTGCAAAATCCGGCTTAAGTGAATCCACTCCGCCGAGGGGGCCACGAATTTGCCGGTCATCTCCAGATGTACCGGCTTATCTACCAGCAGTGTGAATGCAGTCATGTCATAATCCCCCTCGGTGTGGAAATAGTCTTATCCTATTACCATATCAAATAAGGGCTATCTTGAATACAGCAGAAGCTGCATCCGAGATAACCCTTGTGTGGAACAGTGTATTGCATTATGCCAACTGTTATTCTTTCACAATCTGAAGCTTATATTCCTGCACGGTGACATGATCCTCCGCCTTGACCGTGAGCTTCACCTCAGTGCGGCTGTGCGGCAGCTTGATCTCGCGCGGGAGTGAATCCTCAATCAGAATCCCGTCTGCATAGACCAGGGCATTGTGATGGTGAGGTGTAACGTTCAGTTGTACCAGGCGTGCCGCTAGCGGAACACTCAGGCTATACGTGGTTATGCCGCTGCTGAAGGAGGTAGACAACGTTCCTTCACTGAAGGCAAGCTGGCGCAGTCCGGCATTGTGATCATAACCGGTCATCATGCGCAGCAGGTCGAAGATGCCATTCTCCTTACCCGGAACCACGAATTTGACTTCCACCTCAGTCTTGCCGCCAACCGCTTCAGCAGGAATCAGATAACTCCGCTCGTAGAAGCTGCGGGCTTCATCCGTATGCAGGACCTCGCTCGCAATTAGCTCCGCATCTACATAAATCGCTATTTTCTTACCATTATTTCCTGAGAAATAAGTGACTGAGAGGTAGTTGTCCGTGCGCGGTGCCACCTTCATCCGGTAGCTGAACCAGCCGCCGTTCTCCGCTTTGCGGATGTTATATCCGTCCCAGGTGGCTACAGAGGTGTTCTCTCCCTCAATGCCATGCTCCAGCTCATACTGATCATTGCCGACAGGCAGGCTGTCCAGTGTAGCGTCCTGCACACGCTGCCGGATTTTCCCTTGTAAAATATGCTTCTGCAGCTCAGCCGAATCCGCCTCTACCAGACGCCAGTAGATGCCGTAACGCTCACTATGCTGCTTATAATGCGGGGTGAAGACCAGCCGCTGATCCTCATCCGTTCCCCGCAGTGCAAAGGCCAGTTCTTCCTGCTCCAGCCGGACTACGCGGTCCGCAAGCTGCTCCAGCCACTCCTGCGGGCTCTCGTTCACCGTTGTGATGAAGTCCTTCACCAGCATGTTGCGGGTCGGGACACTTACAGCCACTCCTGTAGCAGACACGGACAGGTCACTCTGGCCCAGAGCGGCGCTCAGCACCACCGGCCCATACTTGAACGCGACCACCTGACGGGCATCCGGCAGGCTGAAATGTGTCAGCTTCATCGGCAGCTTGAGCTGAAGCGTGTCGCCGTCTTCCCATACTCTGTCCGTCAAGAGGTAACCTCCGCTGACCGCTGAGTTCACAGGCTGCCCATTCAATAGAAGCTCAGGTTCTGCGGCCAGCCAATCCGGCAGACGAAGCTTCAGCGTGGTGGACTGAGTCTGAGGCTGCATCACTGAGATCTTGAACTCTACAATATCGCTATAAGGCAGATTGGCCGACTGGATCAGCATCAGGCCGTGCGCAGCAGAATCCAGGGTAGAGCTAAGGTACTGGTTGACCACTATGCTGTCCGCATCATGGAAATACAGGCTGTCATTCAGCTTGGTGAAGCTCTCCATGCCGGTTCCCGTACAGCACCAGAAATGCTCGAACGGCGAGCTGTAGACCTTGAAATACCCGGTCGCCATCGGCTGGAAATACATCGTCATCCCGGTATGTGGGTGTTGTGAGGACACAATGGCATTCAGGTAGGTGTTCTCGTAGAAGTCGGCGTAACGAGTATCTCCCGTGAGTTTGAACAGCTCGCGGGTCAGCTTGAGCATATTGTAGGTGTTGCAGGTCTCCGCTGTGAAGTTGGAGCGTTCCCGGTCCAGCATATCCGGGTCACCGAAGTGCTCCCATTCGCTGTTCCCTCCGGTGATGTAGCTGTGATGATGAACAACCATCTCCCAGAACTGCACCGCCGCTTCCAGATAAAAGGCTTCGCTCTCCCCGAGCGTCCGGTAACGGTTCAGCGCACCGAGGAATTTCGGAATCGTGGTATTGGCGTGCTTGCCCTTGAGAATATCCTTGCCCTCATGAACAGGAGTGAACAGCGTCAGCTCGTCAAAGCTATGTGCGGCGCTTAAATGGCCTGCTTTTCCGGTGATTCTGTACAGGTCGTACAGGCAGTCATTCATCCCGCCGTATTCCACCGATAATACACGCTGATGAACCTCTTCAGACCAGGAGGCTGTGCGGCGGTACACCCAGTCACCGAGCGTATCCGCGAGGTCATAGGCCGTTTGGCTGCCGGTGGCAGAGTAGGACGCGGTGAGTCCGGCGATGATTTTGTGCATCGTATACCAGGGGACCCAGGCCGGCTGCTTGTTCTCTACATGATCGAAAAGGCGTTCCTCGAACGCGGACAGGTAACCGCTCTCATGCTGGCACAGGGCCAGCTCTCCCAGAAGATAGTTCAGCCTGAACGCCAGCGCGTCATCCCGCGTACAGGCATAGGCCTGGGACAGCGCCGACAGATAGTGGCCCAGCGTGTGTCCGCGGATCTCTGTGTTCTCCCAGCCGGGATATTTGTCGGCACGCTTCGGCAGTCCCCGGTTCTCGCGGAAGCCCGCCAGCAGACGGTCTGGATCATAGCTGGTCAGATATTCGATCTCCTTGGCAAAGGCGTTCGCGATATACGGATCGGACACACGGACCTGGTCCATGCGGTATTCCTCGTACAAGGGCTTACCCTGAATCGGGGCCGCCAGAGGCTGATGGGGTGTAATTGTCATTTTGTATCCTCATTCCTATGGGTTCTGTAGGGTTACTGCTGGATGAATATCCTATATTTAAGCTTATAGATAAAGGGCTTTCGGGTAAATAGTGATAGGATTGAATATGTGTGAAAAGGTTAGATTGGGGAGAGAGATTAGACGCAAAAAAGCCACAACCGCTGCTGGGCAACAGGCTATGGCTTGAGGTTATTTTATGGAAGGGATTAAGATAGCAGCTCCTTATGGAGTGTACTGCTGCACGATCGATACAATCTGGCCATCCTTGATCGTGAGGTGATAAGGCGAACCGCTTAGATCGAATACATCCGTCTTGGCGAATTCATGAATGAACTTCTCCAAAGTGAGCGACTCGTTCCAGTTCGTATCCAGGTCTTCGAGCTTGCCGGTGCGGTCATAGATCTGCATGGTGACCTTGGCATCCGGGGCTACCGTATAAGTAGTCAGCGTGTCGCTGTCGTTCACGATATAGTAACCGTCCGGGGCACCGCCGATTTCGGCTGCGGATTCCGGCTCCCGCTGGGCGAAGACTGCGTCGGCGGCTGCGCCTTCATACCATTCGATCTCATCCCCGGTAAGGGTCGTCTGACCGTTATGATTCTCTAAGGAATGTATATACACCGTCAGATGCTGGGCCACCCCCTCGCTCTTAGCATCAGCGGTTTTTATGGTTGTGCTTGCCGTAGTCACGAGGGAAAGGAACAACAGGACCAGAACAGGAAGCAGGTAGACGTTTTTGTTTTTTAACATTATGAATTTCCCCCTTGGCGTAATCTTACACGGCGTGAGTCTACACTCTTTATTTACCCTGCCGGAATATTCTCAAACTTGTTTATACCCTAATAAACGTTGGATCAGCAGAAATGTTGCAAAAGATTTTTTAACTGGGTATATATAACAAATATTCCGTCTTTGTCAACCTCTTTTGAACCGTTCAAACCAGATTGACCTGCCTAATTAAGGGATTTATGATATAGGAATATCTGGATTTTTACTAGAATATCTGGTTCTTGAGGGGCGGTATTGGTTTGCAACAGCACACTACAATTCAAACAGAACTGGCTGCTTTTCTGAGAAAAGAAGGCCAGACAATCAATCAGTTCGCAGGAATCTCCGGTGTCAATTCGGGAACGCTCAGCAGCATTATTAATGGTAACCGTCCTATTGCCATGCAGCAGCTGGACCGGATTACCGCCGGAATGGGGCTTCCTGAAGGAACATTTTATGAGTTATATATAGATGAATGTGTCGTACATTCCGCACCCGACTGGCGGCGGCTGGGACCCTTCCTGCACCGCTGTGCGGAGCTGGACAAGCTGGAGTGTATCCGGCAGGTGGTTCAAATCATCATGGACAATATTACATATGCCCCGCTCCTGTTCGATACGGCGGAGGAATTCTACGGGCAAGGCAAGCTTCAGGCAGCGGCACTGCTGTATGAAGGGGTAGCCGACACTGAGAAATATCAGCATTCGGAGCGGCTGGCCCTGTGTCAGTACCGGCTGTTCATGATCCGGATCGGACAGAGCCCGGAGGCGGATTTCCGTGCGGCGACCCGGTTTGAATATTTTGTAGAGCGCCTGGAGGAAATAGACCAGTTGGAAGCGCTTCGGCAGCTGGCGGATATCTATATTGCTCTACAGCACTGGGAGAAGGCCAGACTACTGGCAGAGGAGCTCCGTCATAAGACATCTATCCAGTACGAAATCAGATTCTACAAAACGAAAAAGAAGAAGGAGCTGAGGCAGGCGCCCAGACCTCTTTGCTTCTATATACTGTATGCTTACTGGCTGCAATCCAAGGTATGCGAGGAATCCGGTGAATATGAGCGGGCGCTGGAATATGTGGGCCTTTACACTGAAATGAGCTGGATTGTCGAGGAATCGGAAGAGGTTCAGCAGATCCGGGCGCAGTTCAGCAGGCTGGGAACAGTCTACAAGTCTCTATACCGCCTGATGTGCGGTGAGCTGGAGGCTCTTCCCGAGGTGATGGAATCTATCGGCACCCCCGGGCTTGGACTGCTGGACGGGCTGCTTAAGGCAGTTCAAGCGGCTAACCGGTATGGCTGGAAGGTAGATGAGCTTATCAGCCGCTTCCAGCCGCTGCTTACGCCGGAGGGAACGGCGCTCGGGCAAGCCGAAGGAACTCCGGGCAGGGAGACGCCGGAGCAATATCCGGTACTGCTCTATGAGCTGGCGCTGTACTCTCTCAAAGCAGAGAAGATAGAGCAGGGGATACGTTATATCTTCGGGAGCCTGGAGGCTTCCGCCGCACTTGGCAGCATAGCCTGTGTGATCCGCTGTGTAAGATTATTCGAGCAATTCCGGCCGCACGCTTCAGCGGAAGAGCAGGATCGGTATAAGCGTCTGATCAATAAAGTCCAGCTGGCCCACACCGGAGGGAAGAGGACCACAGAATCCCTGCGGGAGTAACGAAGTATCTTTTTCATCCCATCCAATTCCTTCCTCAGCCTATTTTTGTGGATTTTGCAGGTTGTTGCTGTGTTTTTTCTGTTATGATAAGGACCAGTCAAGTTTATGGTAACATATTTAGGTTTTGGAAATGGGGTTCTGGAACGACGATGGAGATGAACGATACCGGCAGTTCGGCGATTCGCAATATAGAGGATGCCGCAGACCGGATGATAGAGCTGTTAAGCCAACTTTTCAAGTCAAACACGATTCTGATTTCGGTGCATGGTGTAAGCTCAGATCCCCTGCTGCGGGTGTTCAACCGGGAAGAGCTGTTGGGGCCGGATACACATGGATCTGTGTTGTTTGATGCTATTGGCAGTCTGATCCTTCTCAATGACAATGGACCGTTACTGGTCTCTGATACGCATAAACAGCCCGCGTCCCCTGCACTTGAATTCATACACACACAGGGAGTACATTCATTCATTGGCGTTCCTCTGCTCACTGAGGATGGCGAATCTCTGGGAACGATCTGCCTGCTGGACCCTGCTGCCGGGCGGCATACGAAGGAAGACCTGGACCTCTTAAGCGCTATGGCTTATTTTTTCACCTATATTATGAACTTGGAACGGAAGCTTGAAGATTTGGAACAGCGGCGACAAACGAAAATGGATCTGTTCGCCATGCTCAGCCATGAAATCCGCACCCCGATGAACGGCATTATCGGCATGACCGATCTGATGATGACGACTGAGATGAACGAGCAGCAGCAGTATTACATGGAGATCATTGAATCGAGCAATGCCAAGCTGCTGCAATTCCTGAACGATGTTCTGGATTTCAGCAAGATGGAAGCGGGCAAGCTGCTCATTGAAAAGGAACCGTTCGATATTATCACCGCACTGGAAGAGAGCGTCTATCTGTTCTCCACCAAGGCTTTTGAGAAAAACCTGGAGGTTATTCTGAATGTGGATTCGGAGATTCCCCTGTATGTTCTGGGGGATTCCCCCAAGATACGCCAGATCATCATGAATATCGTAAGCAACGCCCTGAAGTTCACCCACGCCGGGGAAATTCTGATTGAGCTGAAATCCTTGCCTGTTCACCGTGAAGAAATAGGGATTAGGATCACGGTTACGGATTCTGGTATAGGTATAGCGCAGGACAAGCTGAAGCTGCTGTTCAACAAATATACCCAGGTTCACCAGAGCAGCGAGCTGCATCATTACGGAGGTACCGGACTGGGGCTGGCCATCTGTAAACAGCTGGTGGAGCTGATGGGGGGAGAGATCTCTGCGGAAAGCCAGGAAGGGACAGGGACGAAGCTGGAGGTCACGCTGTATCTTGAGAAATATACAAGCCTGCCCTCGATTCCCTTTGAGAAGGATGTGCTTGACGCAATTAAGATTCTGGTTGTGGATGATAATCAGACCAGTCTGGATGTCATCTCTTCGGTACTTGAGGACTGGAGCGTGGCAGTGTCTTCTGCCCGGACTGCCGGAGAGGCCCTGGAGCTTCTGGCGGCCAATAACGATTATGATCTAATCCTTATGGATAAGGATATTGCGGGGACAGAAGCCACAGAGCTTGCCAAGCACATGCGTCAGCTTGTTCCGGGCAGGAAGCTGCCCGTTATTCTGCTTGCTCCCCTGGGGACGAATCTGGACGAGGAGACCAAAGCGCAGTTTTCCTCCATCATTATCAAGCCCATCCGTAAGGTGCATCTGCTCAATAACATATTGGCTTTGCTGAAGCACAGTAAGCCGGAGTCCTGATGGCGCATACTCCTCCTGGTGTTCTGCAACCAGTGAGATATTCATAGCCATACTTAATATAGCCTGTTTGAAGCCGGTGCCTGCCGGAATTCAAACAGGCTATTTGGTGCAGGCGGAGAGGGAGGCGGAGGGTTGCCCTGTACATACGGTAGATTCATGCTCCGCATACGGTGAATTCACTATTTCATCCGCTGCGTATTGTCGGACCGAACGTTCAGGTGACATAATCGAAGAGCAGGGCATCTGCACACAGGAAGGCGTGAACGACTTGAACTATTTCCGGAAGCAATCATTCCGCAGTAAATTAAAAACTGCATTCTTAGCCGTGATCCTCCTCTCCGTACTGATGACCGGGGGATTGTCGTATTCCATCTCGGCGGCGACTCTGGAGAAGAATGCGCTGAAGCTTACCCAGGATAACGTTGTTAAATCAGCGCAGATCATCGATGAGAAGCTGAACAAGCTGATGCTGATTATGATGACCTTCATGATCAGCCAGCCTTTTCACGATATGATGCGGGATGTTGTCACCGGGGATACAGGCCGGTATTATACTCATCTGAATGATCTTGATAACGTTTTCTCACAAGCGCGGATTGCGGAGCCGCTGATCCATTCGATCTATGTGTCCACGCCGATCGGGGAGTTTTACCCTTCCTCGATGAACCGGAACCGTCTGACGGAGTTCAAGGATACCTTACTATATGAGCGGATCGAACAGGAGAAGAAGAATACATGGGTTGAAGGCCATGAGGACATGCTCTTCTCCGGGAAGGAACGGGTTATTTCACTGATTCTGGAGCCTATATTTGATACAGCGGTCCGCGGGGTCTATATTATCGTCAACATCCGTGAAGACGGCTTCCGCAAGCTGGTGAGCGGGGATACCGGCGGAGGGGCGCGCAGCTTCCTGCTGAACGCGGCAGGCAGCCCCGTCTATTCTGTGAAGGACCCGCTCGTTCTGCAGGCGGTGGAGGGCAGTGATCTGACCGGCATGATCAGCAGCAGCCGGAATCTCAGCAATACCTTCAAGCTGGGAGGCGAATCGTATCTGCTGAACTATGCGCATCTGGGTATTGCTGATTGGACGATGACCACGATCCAGTCCAAGTCCGGTGTGCTGAAGGATATGATCTATGTGAAATGGCTGCTCGTGGTGGTAGCCCTCTTCGCTTTTACTGTTACCATGATGGTATCAGGAGCTTTTACCCGTTATCTGCTGCGTCCGCTGCAAGGTCTGATGAAGGTGATGAAGCGGGTGGAGAGCAATGATCTGACGGCAAGATTCGAGAGCGGGGGCGGAGACGAGCTGGCCCAGGTCGGGATGCGGTTCAACCAGATGCTGGAGCAGATCGTAGTGCTGATCGGAGAGGTCACACAGGCACAGACCAATAAGCGCTCGGCAGAGATCAAGGCCTTGTCGGCGCAGATGGACCCTCATTTCCTGTACAATACGCTGAATACGATCTACTGGAAGCTGAATCTGAAGCAAGTGAAGCAGTCGCAGAGCATGGTCATGTCGCTGTCCCGTCTGTTCCAGCTCGGGCTGAACAAGGGGCAGGAGATCACTACGCTGTCTAAGGAACTGGAGCATGTCCGCATGTATCTGGAACTGCAATGCAGCTGCTATGAAGGGCTGTTCCGTTATGAGATTTATGTCGAGGATGAAGCGCTGGTTACCCTCCCGATTCCGCGCATTCTGCTGCAGCCGCTGGTGGAGAATAGTATTCTGCATGGCTTCCGCAACCGGGAGAGCGGGGGGATAATTGATCTCGAAGTCTTCGATGAGGGAGCACGCTGGTGTATCAAGGTCAGCGACAATGGAACTGGTATGGACGAGGAGGCGGTCCGTGCATTGTTCCGGCGGGAATCGGAGAAGGGCTATGCCGTATCCAATCTGATCCGCAGGCTGCAGCTCTACTATGGGGACAGTGCAGCATTACGGGTGGACAGCGGGCCGGGCCGGGGGACGGCGGTTATTATATCTTTACCCAAACGGGAGGAGCATCAGGATGGACGATCATAGCGTAACCCTCTGTATCATTGATGATATT
The DNA here is from genome assembly GCF_038009085.1 of Paenibacillus sp. FSL R7-0210. Taxonomy (NCBI): domain Bacteria; kingdom Bacillati; phylum Bacillota; class Bacilli; order Caryophanales; family Paenibacillaceae; genus Paenibacillus; species Paenibacillus sp. FSL R7-0210. Next base: position 4,427,714 of record NZ_JBBPAR010000001.1, on the reverse strand, counting down.
AAAAGCGTGGTGGAAGGCCTGACCTGCATGAACTGGGCGGAGCACGGCATCCGGGTGGCAGGAACAGCGGCCAACGGTGAGGATGGGCTGGACCTGATCGCGGAGCTGCGCCCGGATCTGGTCATTACGGATATCCGTATGCCAAGGATGGACGGGCTGGCCATGCTGCGTGCCGTACTGGAACACCACCGGGACTGCAAAATTATTCTGGTCAGCGGGTATGCCGACTTCGAATATGCGCAGCAGGCGGTACAACTCGGCGCATTCGACTTCGTGGTCAAGCCGTTCACGGAAGAGGAGATCATGAAGGCGGTGCTGCGGGCGAAGTCGGAGATTATGGAGGCGCGTTCCAGACAGGATACCCTCCGGGAGATGGAGAACAAGCTGCGGGAGAGTCTGCCGGTGCTGCGGCAGGAATATTTCGCCCTGCTGGTCAGCCACCGAACGTCGTGGGAGCAGGCGAAGGCGCGCTGGGAATTCTTAGGCATCGATCTGAACCCCAAGGGGTTCGTGGTGATGCTGCTGGAGATCGATCACTTTCAGGAGCGGGCGGCAGAGCTGTCGATCCGCGAGGTGGAGCTGATCCGCTTCTCCCTGCTGAATATCACCCAGGAGACCATTGCCGGGCATACGCGCTGCGTGGTGTTCCGGGCCAAGCATAACCGCTATCTTGCGGTGATGAATGACTGTGGTCCGGCCAGTGCAGTGGAGATTGCCGAACGCTGCTGCAAGAACATTGAACGGTATACCAAGTTCACGGTATCTGCCGGTGTAGGAGGCCGGGTGGAGGAGACCAGCGAGCTGCCGGATTCCTACCGCCAGGCGCACCGGGCGCTGGCCCACCATCTGTTCACCGGAGGCAACGCGGCCATTATGTATGATGATGTTCACCAGAACGGAAGCCAGGAGCCGCTGGCGCTGGAGTACAAGGACGAGCTGCTGCTGGCACTGCGCTCCGGCAATGTCAGCCGGACAGGCGCAATTCTGTCAGCCATTTCAGAAACGCTGCAGAGTCTGAGCTCCGGGCATAATCCCGATTATCTGCTCGTTCTGTATGAGGAGTTGGCCGCATCAGCGATCCGCACCTTCTATGAGCTGGTTCCGTACGGGGAGATTCAGCCGCTGATCCAGCGGTTCCGGGCGGTGCAGGGAACAGCGGGGCTGCCGCTTGCGACTCTCCAGCGGCTGCTGCTGGAACTGTGTACAGAGGGGGCCGCCCTGGTGCGCAGGAGCAGCCTGTCCGAAGGGCAGAAGGTGATCTATGAAGCGGTAGAGTATATTAAGGGCCGCTTGTCCGAGGATATCAGTGTCGGTGAATGCGCGGCGCATGTTCATCTCAGCACCAGCTACTTCTCCAGCCTGTTCAAGAAGGTGAACGGAGTGACCGTTACCCAGTATATCACCGCAGAGCGTATTCACCGGGCCAAGCTGCTGCTGGTGGAAGGGGCACAGGTACAGGAGGTGGCCTTCGCTGTGGGGTATGAGGAGCGCAGATACTTCAGCGAGATGTTCAAGAAGATCACCGGGCAGACACCGTCGGAGTTCAGGGCGGGGTACCACCCGGACCGCCAGGAGGAGCCCTACCATTGACAGCGTCCGATCCGCACCGGTGCAGCATCCTGTATGCTAACTATTTCACACATACCCAGCCTCACTCCGTTCAGTATCAGGACGGCTTATCCTTCTATCTCTTCAGACTTCAGATGGAAGGGACCTGCCGTGCTCTGGTAGACGGAAAATACGAGACGATCATCCCCGGGGATCTGCTGATCTATGCTCCGGATCAGCCGTATGAGCTGATTGTACAGCCCCGCAGCGCTCCAGGCTCTGGGGGAGTTCAGCCCGCCTCGGATTATTTCCTGATCGGCAAAGGGGAGTGGCTGGATTCCTGGTGGCAGGACCGCAGGCTGCCGGCCCGGACGAATATCGGCTTCGACGATACGGTCATTACCTTATGGAAGCATATTGCCGGCGAGAAGAGGAAAGTAATGCAGCATCAGGAGGAGTTGCTGGATTATCTGCTTAGAACGTTCTGTCTGACGCTGGAGCAGATCGTTCAGGCACGGCGGCGCACCAAAGGGGCGGAGACCGCCTACAGGCTGAAGCAGTTCATTGACAATCATGCCCATGAACCGCTCAGCCTGGAGCAGATCTCCGCCTCCGCCGGGTTAAGTATCTCCCGCGCTTCCTCCCTGTTCAAAGCCGCTTTTGGCCAATCGCCGTTCGCCTACTGCATTGATGTCAGGCTGAAGTCTGCCGAGCAGCAGGTGCTCTACAGCACACTGTCACTGGAGCAGGTTGCCGACAATGCGGGCTTCCAGAGCTACGCCCATTTCTGCCGGATGTTCCGGGAACGGTATGGCGCTCCCCCGGGAGAGTACCGGCGCAGCTTCGGCTTCCGGTTCAACCCTGGCTGAGTCCGGTGGTGTACAGCACCTGATTGAACTCAAGCAGTACCGCTTGCAGCTGTCCATACTCCACATCCTGAACCATGCCGTTCCCCTCAAGCGCCAGTACAGCAGCGGCTGCCGCCGATTGCCCCAGAATCATGAAGACCGGCTCCATCCGGATGGAGCCGTAGGCCGCATGAGTGGCCGACAGACATACCGGTACGATCAGGTTGGTGCATTCGCTCCGCTTCGGCACCATTGCCCGGTAGCTGATCGGATAAGGCTCGGCCAATCGGATATAGAATCCGCCCTCCGTGCTGACATGCCCGTCTTCGTTCACATAGTATTGCGTATGATGCGAATCCATGGCGAAGGAGCCCATTCCGGCCGAATCCGGCACCGGGTGCTCCCGCCTTACATCATGCTCTGTCACCACATAATCTCCGGTCATTCTGCGGGACTCCCTGATGTAGAGCTGGGAAGGCCAGTGGCCGCTGTCCCCGAATTCGTCAAGCGGCAGGCCCCACGGCTTGTAGGCCTCCCGGATCTCCTCCGGCACCCGCGGATGGTTCTGGATCGTCCAGACAACCCCCTGCTGGTAGATGCGGTGGGCCTCCCATATCTTGTCCCGCGCCGCATAATCCGCCTCCGGATAACTGTGGTTCATGCCGTTATAATCCGTAGAAATGCCGCTATTGTTATTGGAATCGGTCTTGTCCGCAGTGACCCGGTTCAGCTTGAAGAAGCGTGAGCGCTGCCCCTGCTCAATGGCCCGGAACAGAATCTCATAATCGGCTTCGTTATAGTCCTCAGGCTTGCTGATCATCAGGCGATTGCCCGGATTGTCTGTCAGACACATGCGGAAGTTATAGGCTTGCAGCTTACGGTCTCCCTCGCCGGCATCGCCGCCACGGTCCGCATTTACACGCGGGAGTAGTCCGCTTGAAGGCATTCCTTTAATGACATAGGGGTCAATTCCCGGAGGGAGCTCGTTCAGTTCAGGGCCGGGCTGAATGCCGTTTAATGTCTCTCCATACTGTGCGTTCGGCTCCCGGCCGACCACATAAGACACACCGGAATGGCCCATCAGGTCTCCCTCGTAAGAGGCGTCAATGAACATTTTGCCGTGATAGACCTTCCCGGATTCCATAGTAATGGACGTGATTCTTGAGCCTTGCCGGGTCACCCCATTCTTAAGCTCCAGCCTTTCCCCGCAGACGACTTCAAGGTTATGCTCCGCCACCCAGTCCTGCAGCACCTCAAGCGCAACCTTAGGCTCGAACAGCCAGCAAGCCCCGTCCTGCGCATATTTCTGCGCGATCCGCTGGTAGAATTCCAGAGATAAGCCGCCGACTGCCTCTTTCATTCCTACATCCGTATCACCCAGCCCTCCGGTGGTCATGCCCCCAATTCTCCGGCTCGGCTCGATGACTACCGCACTTTTGCCCATAATAGATGCCTGGACAGCCGCTGTAATGCCTGCAGCCGTTCCGCCGTATATGACAAGATCATATTGTTTCATCCGGCGTACCCTCCTCCTTGGTAACGATTTTGCCTGCAAAAATGATTATAAGCCGCTGCCCGGACCCGCGTGAATGATGGATCTTCCTGTTTCATTTGACGGATCTTACTGTTTTGCCCGGAAGGCGGGTTTCAGGAGAAAAGTCTTTTGAATTCGCGGATAGCCTATGATAAGTTGTTTGCTGAAAAACGGAATATGCCCCTGCTTCAGGAGGTAAACCAGGAGGAACTATGAAACCACAATTTCGCTATTTGGACAAACCGGCGCTTGAACCTGTACCAGGCTGTGACTGGGCCGACAAAATGGTTCTAAATCCGGCGATCATCCAGGACCCTGACTCGAATGACATTCATATGCTGTTTCGGGCAACGGGCCCGTGGCCGCAGAAGAGAAGAGAGGGCTGCCATGATCCCTATCCGATTTTTTTGGGCTATGCGCGGAGCAGGGATGGGGGAGAGACCTGGGAGGCGGACTTTTCAAGACCTGCTCTGGCTCCGGCCCTCGGGTATGAAGAGCATGAATTGTACATTACGGACATTTACGGAAAAAGAGTGCGGAATTATGCCAACGGCTGTGTGGAGGACCCCCGTATCTTCTATGTCGGGAACGAGCTGTATGTCACGGTGGCCTGCCGGGCGTTTCCCCCTGGCCCTTACTGGCTTAGCAGCCAGCAGCCTCCGGTCCAGACGCGCTTTGAATACGTGCCGGATTGGATTTTTGCCGGAGAGGGTTCGGACCCGTTCATTCAATCAGCCCGGGCGAATGATACGGTCAGCGTTCTGTACAAGCTGAATTTAGCCAAGCTGAAGGAAGGGGAATATGAAGACGCTTTCGGGTACGTAGGTCCGCTTACCGAGGGGCATATCAGCGATAACCGTGATGTGTTCCTGTTTCCTGAGCAGATGAGGATTGTAGGTAAATGGCAATATGTGATGCTGCACCGGCCAATGAATGTCCTTCCCTTTGCCGGAGGGGAGCAGGCGGGCAAGCCTTCCATTTATCTGGCAGCGGCGGAATCATTCGCGGATTTCGCTTCACCTGCGGCAGTCCACCGGCTGCTGGCCAGTCCGCTGTTCGATTGGGAGGAGAACCGAGTGGGGGCAAGCTGGCCGCCGGTCGCCCTGGGCAATCAGGAGTGGCTGGTAGCTTATCACGGGAAGAAGAATGTGCAGTTTGGATATACGCAGTCCTTCATGATCCTCAGGGAGCAGGAGAATGATTTCCCGGTCATCATCCACCGCTGCTCCGAACGTCTGATGTATGCCGAGCGGGATTGGGAGATGCCGGAGGATTACCCTACGCCTTGTCTGTTTACCACAGGAGGCATTGTCATGGGGGAGGATCTAATCATGTCTTATGGCGCTGCGGATCAGAAGGCGGGTATCGCTTGGGTTCATTTTGCGGAGTTATTGGAGTACATCCGGACATTTGATGAGAACGGCATCCTGCTGTAACGGGAGAGCCCGGCCGCTGCCGCCTGCCGCAAAGAATAGAATTCTGTCCCTCAAGAGTGAGTCTGCCGCACTCCTTTTGCGGGAGGGGTAGCCTATAATAGAGAACGAGCTCACAATACAAATGTTAATCAAAGGGGTAGAACGTATGCAGAAAAAATGGTTGGGTCTCAGCCTGAGCCTCATGCTGGCCGCCGGAATCGCCGGCTGCGGCGGGAACGTTAACAATAATAAGAGCGGCGGTGCGGCAGAGGGGACACCCGGAGCGGCAACAGCGAGTCCCACAGCTTCGGCCGCAGCAGAAACAGGTGAGCCGGTACAGCTTAAGTACTGGACGGATGACCGTCATGACCAGGAATATATCAAGGAATTGGTCAACAAGTTCAATGAGACGAACGGCGAGAATATCCAGGTGGAACTGACAGTCATGTCTGAGAATTACGCGCAGAGCGTTGACATTGCCTTCACCAGCAACCAGGCACCGGATATCCTCCGTCTGAAGAGCGGCAATACCCCCGAATTTGTCAAAAAAGGCTATCTGGCTCCGATTGACGGTTACCTGACCGATGAGATCAAAACGAAATTCGGCAGTCTGCTGATCGATGGTGTCAACCGTTTTGACGGCAAGGTATATTCTTTGGCCAATACCGGTCTCACCCTGCGCCTGATCTACAACAAGGATCTCTTTGACAAAGCAGGCATCGCTAATCCTCCAGCATCGCTACAGGAAATGGTCGATGACGCCAAAAAAATCACTGAAACCGGCAAATCGGAGGGCGTATACGGCTTTGCGTTGAACTTCAAAAGTCCGAAGGCAGCCTTTGACCGTTCGATTCGCGAGATTCTCTCCTTAAGCGGCTACCAGGGTCTTGGCTTTGACCTGAAGACAGGACAATTTGACTTCGCACCTTATTCTCAGGTTATTGAATATTTCAAGCAGATGTACGAGGACGGAAGCATCCTGCCGGGTGCGGAGACGCTGGATATCGACCCGCTGCGCGCCCAATTTGCCGCAGGCAAAATCGGCATGTACCTCAGCTTCTCGACGGAGCCGGGCGTATACCAGGACCAGTTCCCGACAGAGATCAACTGGGCAGGTACGCTGGCCCCTACGCTGGACGGGCAGATTAAGGGAACCTCGGAGATCGTATCCGCCGGTACCTGGCTCGGGATCAGCGCGAAATCGGCACATCAGGAGGCCGCCTGGAAATTCATGCAGTACATGTATGGCGACGATATTCTGAAGACGTATCACGAGAAGGGCTTCGGGATTGCGGTGGTGCCGAGCATTGTGGAGCAGGCCAAGAAGCCGGAAATTGGCGGTATGGAAGGCTTCCTGGTCGGTGAGCATGACTCGCTCTGGCCTGCTGTGCCGAACGTCACGCCGGAAGGCGCTACCTATGCGGATGCTTTCTTCAAATATATGCTCTCGGGCGGAGATGCCAAGGCCATTGCGGCTGACCTGAATACAAGATACAATGACGCATTGTCCAAAGCAGTGGAGAAGGGCGAGGTTACCGTTACGCCGGACCCGGCGTTTGATCCAATGAAGCCGCAGGGAGAATAACGGGTTACAGAGGGGCTTGTACGGGATTCCCGGATCAGCCCCTTTGCTATCCTTGAAGGAGACCAATCATGATCTATAAATGGAAAAGACTTGGGGAGAATTCCCTGTTCCTTGCACCGAGCATCATTCTGACGCTCACTCTCGGCATCTATCCTCTATTCTGGATGCTGCGCTATATGTTCTACGATTATGCCGGATATGGCGAGGCGCTGTTCATCGGGCTGGACAATTTCAGCCGGCTGCTGCGGGATAGCCTGTTCTGGGAGTCGGTCGGCAACACCTTCATTTATGCCGGAGGGAAGCTACTGCTGACCCTGCCGCTGTCGCTGCTGCTGGCTGTTATTCTCAACGGCCGATTGCGCGGGTCGAATTTGCTCCGGGGAATTTACTTTATGCCGACAGTCATTAGTACTGCGGTCATCTCCGTTGTTTTTTATAACATCTTCAATTCCTATAACGGTATGGTTAACACAGTTCTGATGAAGCTGCATCTCGTCTCCCAGCCGGTCGACTGGCTTGGTCCGAAGCACGCCATGCTGACGGTTATTCTTGTGGCGGTGTGGGGTGCCGTCGGGAACTATATGCTGCTATTTCTCGCCGGGCTGCAGAGCATTCCGCAGGACCTGTACGAGAGCGCGTCCATCGACGGAGCGAACGCCGGAAGACGCTTCTGGAATATTACGCTTCCGATGCTGGCTCCGGTAGCCCAGATGGTCATTATGCTGGCGATTATCGCTTCCCTGAAGGGCTATGAGAGCATCATGGTCATCACCGAAGGCGGACCGATCGGCAAAACGGAAGTCATGTATCTCTATCTCTACAAGCTGCTATTCCCTGTATCCACCGGTTCACCGGTAACGCAGCAGCTCGGTTACGGCAGCGCCGTGGGCTTCGCCACCGCTGTGATTGTCGGAGCGGTAACCGGCCTGTATTTCTTCTTCAGCCGCAAAATGAACAAGGTGTATTAGGAGGCTTATCCATATGAACGAATCTGTGATATCCAAGCAGCCCGGAAGGCGGCCGCAGACGGTGGACCGGACGCCCGGTACTGCCGGGAGAATCGTAACCCGGACAGTGATGTGGCTTTTCCTGCTGGCAACGGCGGTCCTGACCTTGTTTCCGCTGCTGATGACTCTGACCGGTTCCTTGAAGACCGGGGCTGAGATGATGACGGGCGGAACTCTTTTTCCCGCCAAGCTACAATTCAATAACTATGCTGAAGCCTGGAAGCAGGCCAATTTCGCCCGCTATACCTGGAACAGTGCATTTATGAGCGTAATGGTGACGGTGGGGACGCTGCTGGTGGCCTCGATGGCTGCTTATTTAGTGGACCGGCGTGATTTTCCGGGGAAAAGAATATATGTAACGGTGCAGGCGTCCATGATGTTCATTTCAGTCGGGGCCATTGTCCTGCGCCCGCAGTTCGATCTGATGGTTGCGCTGAATCTGAATACTACGCTGTGGGGGGTTATTCTGATTCTGGTCAGCGCCCATTCCAGCACCTTCTTCATGCTGCAGGGCTTCTTCAAAGCGATTCCCCGGGAGCTGGATGAGGCCGCAATGGTGGACGGCTCGGGTTTCATCCGCACCTTTTTCCGCATCATTCTGCCGCTCTTGACCCCTGGGCTTGGGGTGGCCGGATTGTTCGCCTTCCGCCATGCCTGGAACGAATACATTCTGCCGCTGGTGTTCACGATGACCAATCCGAAGCTGCAGACACTGACGGTCGGGCTGGCGAATCTCCGCTATGGCTCTTCGGCTGCGATGCAGATTCACCTGATGATGGCCGGGGCCTGTCTGTCCATCCTGCCAATGCTGCTGGCGTATATTCTGGCGAATAAAACCTTCATTCAGGTGACGGCGGGTTCGGTGAAGGGGTAATAAACTTTAAGATAAGCTTATGCTTCCGAAGCGAGTTTTGCGAGGTGGATTCAGGTGAAGCTACGCTATCAAAACTTTTAGGAGGATAACAATGAATTACGGACATATTACAGTACCGCAGGCAGAGGTGCCGGTCTCCCGCGAGGTGGATGTGTTGGTCATCGGCGGCGGGGCGGCAGGGATTGCCGCTGCCATCTCGGCGGCCGAAGGCGGGGCGAGCACCATGATCGTGGAGCAGCGCGGGTATCTGGGCGGAATGGGAACCGTGGCGCTGGTGCCTGCCTTCTGCCCCTATACGGACAAGGTCAAGCCGATTATCCGCGGCCTGGGCCTGAAGCTGATGGAGCGGATGAAGCAGGCCTGTGATCCGGGCTATCAGGAGGAATACCGCGAACAGCTGGACTGGGTGCCGATTGATCCTGAAGTGTTGAAGCGCGTCTATGACAATGCGGTACTGGAGAGCGGTGTGACGCCGCTGTTCCACACCTTTGTCTACGATGTAGTGCGGTCGCCGGACGGCCAGACCATAGAGGGCGTAATGATTGTCAACAAATCCGGAAGATCCTTCATCCGCTGCCGTTATATCATCGACTGCACCGGGGACGGCGACATTGCTGCCCTGTCGGGTGTGCCGTTCCAGAAGGGGGGCGGAGACGGGGAGCTTCAGCCTGGCAGCATGTGTTATCTGCTGGCGAATGTAGACCGTCCAAGATTCAGCCGCTTCCTGGCGGAGACCGGAGATACAGGTCAATTGCACCGGACGGTGGAGCAGGCCATCCTGGAAGGAGCGCTGCCGGAAGGCCGCAAATCGATCTCCGGCCTGGCCTGGGTGAGCGATCAGCTGGTCGGCGTTAACTTCGGCCATGTGTTCGGGGTGGACGGAACGAAGGCTGAGGACCTGACACGCGGAGCCATTGAAGGCCGCCGGACGGTGCTGCGGCAGCTTGAATTCTTCCGCAAGTATGTGCCGGGCTTCGAACAGGCGCATCTGGTGGCAAGCGGAGAGCAGCTTGGCATCCGGGAGACGCGGCGTATCCAGGGCGATTATACGCTGACTGTGGACGACTTCGTGGCCGCGCGTTCTTTTCCTGACGATATAGCGCGCAATGCCTACTATATTGACATTCATCTGGCGACAAGCAAAAGTGATATGACCTTCAATCATCTGCCGCCGGGAGTCTCCCACGGGGTGCCTTACCGGGTGATGCTGCCGGTGGGCATCCGCAATCTGTGGGTGGCGGGACGTTCGGTGTCCTCGGACCGGGCGGTGCAAGGCTCCCTGCGCGTCATGCCGAACTGCTTCTCGATGGGCCAAGCCTGCGGCACAGCAGCAACGCTTGCACTCCGGGACGGCACGGACTCCCGCAGTATCTCGATTCCTGAGCTTCAGCAGCGTCTGCTGGAGCAGGATGTGTGGCTCGGGGAGAATTTCGTTCCGGGGGCGGCGGAGCAGGATGCGGAAGCGGGGCAGGCGCAGTGAGCGGCGCGGAGAATGTGAAGAGCGTGAAGAACGTGGAGAGCGTGAAGAGCGCGGAGAGTGTGAAGAGCGTGAAGAGCGTGAAGAACTTGGAGAACGTGAAGAGCGCGGAGCGAACGGAGAGTGTGAAGAGCGGGAAGAGCCTGGAGAGCGGGAAGAGTGTGGGGAACGGGAAGAACTTGAAGAACGTAAGGAGCCTCCCTTTGCTGGAGGATTGGTTTCATGGGGCGGTCTCACTGGAGCACCGGCAGGAGGGGATCAAGCCCTGGCGGATTCCGTTCCGGGACTATGATCTATATCCGCCGGATGGGATCGGCGGCAAGGCGGAGATCTGCTCCGGTATCCGGCTGCGGCTGACCACCGATTCCGGGGTCCTTCTCCTCTGGTTTGAACCGCTGGCGGAGGAGGCTTCGCTGGATTGCGTTGCTGACGGCCGTCTGGTCCAGACGCTCAGGCTTGCTGCGGGGGCTGGAGAGGCCCGCTTCACCGGACTTCCCCCTGGTGTGAAGGAGCTGGAAATCTATCTGCCGCAGAACACCGGCATGACGATCAGCGGTCTCGCGATTGATGATAATGCTGTTGCCGAACCGCTGGCAGATCGGCGGCCCCGCTGGGTGACGTATGGAAGCTCAATTACCCAGTGCGTAGCGGCTTCTAGCCCGTCGCGCACCTGGCCGGTGATCGCCGCCGGGGAGATCGGCTATCACTTGACCAATCTAGGCTTCTCCGGCAACTGCCTGATGGAGCCGATGGCGGGCCGGCTGATCCGGGATCTGCCGGCTGACCTGATTACCTTGTGCGTCGGTGTGAACATCTACGGCGCAGTGTCCTCCAGCCCGCGGATGTTCAAGCCGCTGCTGATCGGTCTGCTGGAGACCATCCGGGAGAAGCATACAGAGACACCTATGGTTGTCATCTCGCCTATTTACGGAACGGAGCGTGAGACAGAGGAGAATCCGCTCGGCTTCACCCTGCCGCTGATGCGCCGGGAGATCGCGGATACAGTGACGCTGCTGCAGGCGCGGGGAGACCACCATCTGCATTACCTCGATGGGCTGGAGTGGTTCGGCCCATCGGACGGAGAGCTGCTGACCGATGGTCTGCACCCCGGTCCCGAAGGCTATGAGTTGCTGGGTAGCCGCTTCAGCGGCAGACTGGCGGCTGCGCTTCAGGGCGGAATGCTGCACCAGTAGAGCATCAACTTTAAAATTGTAAGTTGAACCTCAGGGGTGTTAAAGGCTGAGCATGAACATCAAGCTAGATGTTGGGCTGATCCTGCACCCGTTACCGCTTTCTGCTCTTACATTCAAGTAGGTGATTGTATTTCCTGCAATAGAAAATGGATTACTGGCCGTAAAATGAGATTCTATTGTATTTCATACAGTAGAATGTTGTGTTTTGGGTGAAAACTGGCCTTTGTTCCACATTCAATTGTACGGAATACAATAGATTCACTTTCGAAGTCTTTTTTACAGTATTCTAATGTACAAAATGCAGTTACTATCGTTCGAGCGCCTAAGCATCCGAATGACTGCTGCGCGAATGAGACGCTGGCTCGTTAAGGTCCGGTAATGGTCCCATATTCACAATATTAAATCTGATGCTGCACCAGTAGAGCATCCAATCTCACTCTGAGGGTTTGCTATGACCCGATTAAGTACCAGCAATAGGCTTAAGTGTATTTTGTACAACTAAATCTTCTGATGTACCGCTGAATATGCATTTAGTTGTATTTCATACATTTAAACTGGCATCCCTACCTGGGTTATCGCCCATTCCGGCAGATTTAGTTGTACAAAGTACAGCTAGAAGAGGCGAACCTTTCTTTTCACGGTTTTTAGATGTACAGAATACAACTATCGCCGAATACTCGGTTCAAATGCAACTTTAACGTTACCATAATTATTAACTAAATTCAGTCCTTGTGCTCTATGCTCTACTAGCTGAAAATGGAAGATTTCATGTGAACATTTTATAGATTAACTATGCAAGATGATGCATAATAGGGGATGCAAAGACACTGATTACGCTTTCATCTATTAACTTACAGAGGGGAATCTGCACAATGAACGATCTGACAACAGGAACGCTGACTTCAAGTCCGGTGATGGTCCGGCATCCGCTTAACCCGATTCTGAAGCCTTCTGATGTACCCTATGGACCGGCGATGGTATTCAACGCCGGGGTGACGAAATTCAAGGGCAGATATGTCATGGTGTTCCGCAATGATTACGGGGATGAGAGCAAGGGAATCGTGGCTCCCCATCATACTACCAATCTGGGGCTTGCCTTCAGCGATGACGGCGTCCATTGGGAGGTACAGCCGGAGCCTTGCTGGTCCTGGCATGATGAAGAGGTGGTCCGGGTGTATGACCCGCGCCTGAGTGTCGTCGGAGACCGCTGTTATATGTGTTTCGCGGTTGATACGCGCCACGGGCTGCGCGGAGGGATCTCTGTTACTGACGATTTCCGTTCGTTTGAAGTGTTAAGCCTGTCGCTGCCGGATAACCGCAACATGGTGCTCTTCCCGGAAACCATCGGAGGCAAGTATGTAAGGCTGGAGCGCCCGCTTCCGGTCTACAGCCGGGGCGGCCGGGACCGCTTCGATATGTGGATGAGCGATTCCCCCGATCTGAAGTACTGGGGGAACCATAAGCTGCTGCTGGCCGTGGAGCAAGTGGCTTATGCTAACGATAAGGTAGGTCCAGGTGCGCCTCCGGTGAAGACGGACAAGGGCTGGCTGACCACCTTCCATGCGGTGGACCTCGACCCTGCCCGGGGCAAGAACGGCTGGGAGGACACCTGGAAGAAGCGCTACACTGCCGGAATTATGCTGCTGGACCTCGAAGATCCGAGCAAGATTATCGGCCGGGCGGAAGCCCCGCTGCTGGTGCCGGAGGCGGCGTATGAAACTTCAGGTGGCTTCCGTAACGATGTCATTTTCCCCGGCGGGATGATCCTGGAGGACTCGGGCGAGGTCAAAATCTATTACGGTGCAGCCGATACGGTGGAATGCCTGGCCACGGCCCATGTAGACGATCTGCTCAGGCTTTGCCTGGAGGAAAAAAAGTGATAATTATATAGATTGAACTAAAAAATTCAAGTTAAGGGAAAAGTGGCGGAGGGGAATTTTGGAACTGGAGGAGCGGTAGCGTCCGCCTGAAAGCTTTCCGCAGGAAAGCTCGCATCGTAAGCATCAGCAGTCTGCGGATTACAACCGTTAAAAACGGGATAAATCAAGAAATCTGCAGAAGGGCAGTGGCCGGAAGTCCAAAACTTCTCTGGAGTCACGGTTAATCCTAAAACCCAAAAATCATTAGTTCAATTTATATAGACCGGTTATATAGGCAGGGGGCCTTCCGTTATACGGGGGGCCTCTTGCCTATGTACATATGCAGCGGAATCCGCTGAAATCTCACGCCCTATCTTGACGCCGGGCCGGAGCAGCCGTATCGTACAAGTGACAAGAACCGATAACCAAAGGGAGGTACAAGGTACATGCTTCAGAAGGAAAAGCTATGAATACATTCACAGCCTATGGCCGCAAGCTCGGGCGGCAGATCGCCGGCAGGTATTACCGGATATCCATCAAACAGAGGATTTTGTTCTCGTTCATCGTACTGATCACGCTGTCCATCGGTGCAATGGGCACCTTCTCATATTGGATTGCCGCGCAGGAGATCGAGGATAATGCTTACGCCGGCAGCCGGGAGACCGTAAGCAAAACGGCCCAACTGCTGGATTCCCGCCTAAATGATGTAGCGCTGTCTGTACAGTCCCTGATGCTGAGCGATGCGTACCGCAAGATGATGCTCGATGTGTTCAGCCATGATGTGTCGAATTACTATGTACACCTGTCCGATCTGCAATATGTCCTCTCTCAGGCAATGTTCAATCAGCCGATCATTGAGAGTGTGCTGATCGTAACCCCGATTGGCGATTTCTATCCCACTACGCAGATCCGGGCCCAGGACAACTCGTTCTACGGCTCGGAATTATATGATCTGAGCAAGGAGCAGCCGGGCGGCTACTGGGCCAAAGGACATTATGACCGGTTGTTTACAGGCAGCCAGAGGGTGGTCTCCTTCGTAGTCCGGGGAATTTATGAATACCCTTACACGCCGATCAGCAATGTATTTATTGTGGTCAATATCAGGGAGAACCGGATCGATGAGCTGCTGAATACAGGCGGAGAACAAGCAGGGAGAAATTATTATCTGGTGAGCGGGGAAGGAGAAGCTGTCGTGGAGTCCCGCTGGCCGTTCCGGGGCAGGTTCCCCTGGAAGCCGGTGCTTGCAGAAGCCGGGAAAGCGGCCGATCCGCAGGATCACTACTACAGCTATGGCGGCAAGGAATATCTGGTGAATTATACAAGCTCAGCCGTATCACACGACTGGATCATCTCCGGCATGCAGTCGCGGGACCAGCTGCTGGGCAAGCTGCAGCGGGTGCAGCGGATCACCCTCTATGTCATCGTTGTTTTCCTGCTGGCGACCTGGCTCATTTCGAATAAGCTAACATCTGTACTGCTGAAGCCCCTGTTCAAGCTGCGGCGGCTGATGCGCAGAGTCGAAGAGAACCAGCTCAGTGTGGTGTATGAGAGCCGTTATGAGGATGAGGTTGCCCAGGTCGGCTTTCAGTTCAACCGGATGATGTCGGAGATTAAGACGCTGATCGCGGATGTGAAGACCAAGGAGGAGGGCAAACGGCATGCAGAGATCCGTGCCCTTACGGCGCAGATGGAGCCGCACTTTCTGTACAATACGCTCAATACCATCTATTGCAAATCGGTCATGGGCGAGAATGACGATGTAAATGAGATGATCCTGTCGTTGTCGCAGATGTTCCAGATCGGACTCAGCGGCGGCAAGGATCTGATTACCCTTGCGGATGAGCTGTCCCATATGCGGCAGTATTTCGCCATTCAGCAGAAATGCTATGAAGGTCTGTTCGAATACACGGTGACGGTAGAGGACGAGGCCCTGCTGTCCTGCCTGCTGCCGAAGATTATCCTGCAGCCGGTGGTGGAGAACAGCATTCAGCATGGCTTCAGCGACCGGACCATAGGAGGCAGGATAGACATCACGGTCAGCCGGGAGCAGGGGATGCTGCATATTTGCATTACCGACAACGGACGGGGACTTGATGCTGCACAGGTCAAGCAGGGGATGGCCACGGCTCCGCAGTCGAGGAAAGGTTATGCCCTGTTCAATATCAGGCACCGGCTGGCGCTGTATTACGGGGATGAAGCCCGTATGGATGTGGGCGGAGAGCCAGGTAAGGGATCACGGACGGATCTGTGGATTCCGCCTAGGGAGGAGAGTTGAAGGATGGAACGGAAGCTGGAGCCGGAAAGGTTCAAATTATGTGTAATCGACGATATCAAAAGTGTGGTGGAGATGGTCTCGCGCAAGCCGCCGTGGCAGGAGTACGGTATTGAGGTCGCCGGTACGGCGCTTGACGGCGAAGCGGGGCTGCAGATCATCCGCGAGACCCGGCCGGACATTGTGCTGACGGATATCCGGATGCCAAGAATGGACGGCCTGCAGATGACCCGGGCGATTCTGGAGGTGCTGCCGGACTGCAAGATTATTATTCTCAGCGCCTACTCGGAGTTCTCTTATGCCCAGGAAGCGATCCGGCTGGGGGCACTTGATTTCGTGAAGAAGCCCTTTTCCCTGGAGGAGATTGTGAATGCAGTGCTGAAGGCCAGGGAGCTGTGCCGGGAGGAGCGTCAGGAGACGGCCAGACTTGCTGTGATGGAGGCGAGAATCAGGGAAAGTCTGCCTATTCTCCGCCAGGAATATCTCACCTTCCTGCTGCACCACCAGACGACAGAGACAGATGCCCGTTCCCGCTGGGCCTATCTTGATATCCCGCTGGACCAGCATGATTTCTTCGTGTTTGTCGCCGAGATCGATCATTTCGCGGAGAAGCTGAGCGGCCAGCCTGTGCAGGAGGTCGAGCTGCTGAGGTTCAGCCTGCACAATATTCTCGAAGAGACGATTTCCGCCTGGACCCGCGGCATTATTATCCGGGAGGCGACAGACCGGTACGTCTGCATCATGAACGGCTCGGACCCGGAGACCGCCGCGTTGATTACGGAGGCCTGCTGCACGAATGTAAGCCGCTTCTCGCGTCATACCATTTCTATTGGCGTGGGGCTGGGCACGGCGGCGATTCAGGGGCTGGGTACGGCGTACAGGCAGGCGCTGAGCGCCCTGGGGTATCATTTCTATACCGGGGGCAACGGGGTATATCATTACAGCAATATCGAGAATAAACCACTCTCGCTTCACAGCTATTCCGCCGCCGCCGAGCAGGAGCTGCTGTTCGCCCTGCGTTCCGGCAATTCCGCCAAAAGCCTGCAGGTGCTGGACCAGCTGTTCGCGGAGCTGCTGGACAGCGGGCTGTGGCCTGAGCCGCGTTATGTGGAAAGTGTCGGCTATGAGCTGAGCTCCAGGATCTGCCGGGTCCTGCTGGAGCAGTTCCCTTACGGGCAGGTGGAGCCGCTGGAGCTCCGAATTTCCGCCCTGAAGAACCAGATGCATCCTTCCCTGCAAGATATCCGGGACCTGCTGTCCTGGCTGTGCCGGGAGGCCTGTGCGCTGGTTACGGAGGCCCGTTCTCTGGAGTCCACACGGATTATCCGCCAAGCCGTCGAATACATCCATGGTCATCTGGACACGGGGCTGTCACTGGAGCAGATGGCGAAGCAGATTAACCTTAGCCAGGGGTATTTCTCCAATCTGTTCAAGAAGGTGCAGGGAATTTCGTTCCAGCAGTATGTGATGCATGAGAAGATGGAGAAGGCGAAGGCGATGCTGATCAGCGGCCGGCAGGTTCAGGAGATCGCCCAGGATCTCGGGTATGAGCACAGGCGCTATTTCAGTGAGGTATTCAAGAAATATACGAGCATGACTCCGTCGGAGTTCAAATTGCATTATATTGGAAAAGAATAGCAATCAGCAGGGGAGGAATTTCCGCAGGGCGGAGATTGCCTCCCCTGTTTGTATACAACTCCTACAGAAATCTGCCCTTAATGTGGGCTTACCCGCCTTATCTGAATCCGCCTATAGAACTATAATCAAGTTGTAAGCGAATACAGCAGGGTATATAAGGGGGCACTACCAATGATGAAGCGTACGCTAATGACATCTCTGAGCCTGGTCCTGGCACTCGGCTTGGCAGCCTGCGGCAATGGTAACAGCGGCGGCGGCAATGCAGCTGAAGGCAAGGGAGAAGGGGCGAAGGCCGGTTCGGGGGAAAAAACTAAAATCAGCTATTGGACAGGCGACCGCCACGATGCGGATTTTATAAAGGAGAAGGTAGCCGAGTTCAACGCATCCAATCCTGACGGGATTGAAGTGGAGCTGGTCGTCAAGGGCGATGACTTCGATACCGCACTCGATCTGTCCTTCCAGACCTCGGATGCGCCGGATGTGATCCGGGCGAAGGAGAATACCATCCAGACCTTCTACAAAAAAGGCTTTCTCGCTCCGATTGACGAGTTCCTGAGCGATGAGATGAAGACGAAATTCCCGGCCATGCCGGATCTGAATGAATTTGACGGCAAGCGTTACAGTCTGCCGAACTACGGAACGACCATGCGTCTGGTGTACAACAAGGATCTGTTCGCCAAAGCGGGCATTGAGCATCCGCCGACTACCTTACAGGAGCTGGTGGATACAGCCAAGAAACTGACCGAAGCCGGCAAAGCGGACGGCGCCTACGGCTTCGCCCTTAACTTCAAGAATCCCGGCAGTGCGTTCGCACGTTCAGCGCGGGTGGTTGCGGAGATGAGCGGCTATGGCGGCTTCGGGTATGATTTCAAGACGGCCCGCTATGACTTCAGCGGCTTCGAGCCGATCATCAATGCTTTTAAGCAGATCAAGGACGACGGCAGTATGCTGCCGGGTGTAGAATCGCTGGATATTGATCCGCTGCGGGCGCAGTTTGCGGAAGGCAAGATCGGAATGTACATGTCCTACTCCTCGGAGCCGGGCGTCTACAAGAATCAGTTCCCGGCCAAGATTGACTGGGCGGCCGCTCCGGTTCCGACCATCGACGGCAATGTGAAGGGGGCTTCCGGCTTCCTCGGGGGCCAATGGCTGGCGCTCAGCTCGAAATCAGAGCACAAAGAAGCAGCCTGGAAGTTCATGGAGTTCATGTACGGCGATCAGGTGCTGACGGATTATCAGGAAAAAGGCTTCGGCATCTCCATGGTTCCGTCCATCAGCGCAGCAGCCAAGACACCGGATGTGAACGGCATCGAAGGCTTCCTGCCGAACAAGTACGATGGAGTGTGGCCGGTCTATCCGTCTGTAGCACCGGAAGGGATGAAATCGGATGACGCCTTCTTCAAATATATGCTGAATGGCGGCGACCTGAAGGCGATTATCGCTGATCTGAACAAACGCTATAATGCTGCACTGGACAGTGTAATTGCGAATGACGGCGTGAAGGCCGAGCCGGATGCAAGCTTCGATCCCGCCGCTCTGGGCGGCAAGTTCGCCAAATAGACAAAAGGTTAGGGATAGAGATATATAGGCCGGGATAGCGGGGGATGAGGGAGCAGCTTCCTCATCCCTCTGCTCTGGCCGTAAAGGAAAGGAGCCGGAAGAAACCAGATGAACAAAACAAAACATGCCTTATTTTCATACAGCTTTATCTTTCCAAGTGCCTTGCTCACATTGGTCCTCGGGATTTACCCGATTGCCTGGGCGTTCCGCTATATGTTCTATGATTACAAAGGGTTCGGAACGGCGCGGTTTACCGGTCTGGCCAATTTCAGCCGCATTCTGAAGGACACCCAGTTCTGGGATTCGGTGGTGAATACATTTGTTTATGCAGGCGGCAAGCTGCTGATCACCATTCCGCTGGCCCTGCTGCTGGCCGCCATATTGAACCGGGGGCTGCGGGGCAGACAGCTGCTGCGGGGGATTTTCTTCATGCCGACCGTCATCAGTACTGCCGTAATGGCTGTAGTCTTCTTCACGATTTTCAACTCGTATAACGGAATTCTCAACCAGTTCCTGATCCGCTCAGGCATCTCTGATTCCGGTGTCGATTGGCTGGGGCCGAAATATGCCATGCTCACTGTCATCCTGGTTGCGGCCTGGGGGGCGGTCGGCAATTACATGCTGCTCTTCCTCGCCGGTCTGCAGAATATTCCCGAGGATGTGTATGAGGCCTCTTCTCTGGACGGGGCAGGGAAAATTCAGCAGTTCCGCTATGTCACCCTGCCGATGCTCGGGCCTGTCATGCAGATGGTTATTATGCTGGCGATCATCACAGCCCTGAAGGGCTACGAGAGCATCATGGTACTGACTGAAGGCGGTCCTGTAGGCAAGACGGAGGTCATGTTCCTGTATTTGTACAAATTATTTTTCCCTGTCGGCGGGGGCAGCGCGGCGGTTCAGGTCCAGGAGTTCGGATACGGCAGTGCGGTCGCCTTTGTGTCTGCGGTCATTGTAGGGATGATATCACTCATTTATTTCTACGCATCCAGACGCATGAATCAGACCGATTGAGGAGAGAGGCTATTATGAGACTAAGAACCATACTGGGCAAAATCATCCTGTGGATTTTTTTGCTGACCGTTGCATTTGTCACCCTGATTCCGGTCGTGATCACCATCCTGGGCTCCTTCAAGACCAATGCTGAGCTTACTGCGGGAGCGACTTTCCTGCCGGAGAGCTGGCACTTCTCGAACTATGCCGAAGCCTGGTCGCAGGCGAATTTCTCCAGATATACGCTGAACAGCCTGATGGTTTCTCTGGCGGCAGTGGTCGGCACGCTTCTGGTATCATCCATGGCGGCTTATGTAGTGGACCGGATGGATTTTGCCGGCAAAAAATTGTATATCGGACTGCAATCGTTCACCATGTTCGTGGCTGTAGGGGCGGTTGTGCTGCGTCCGCAGTTCGATCTGATGGTTAAGCTTCATCTGCACAACAGCCTGTGGGGCGTTATATTGATTCTGATCTCCGCCCATGCTTCGATCTTCTTCATTCTGTTCAGCTTCATGAAGGGGATTCCCCGCGAGCTGGACGAGGCGGCGCTGATCGACGGCTGCTCTCCGGGCCGGACCTTCTGGCGGATCATTCTGCCGCTGCTCGGACCCGGACTTGGCGTTGGTGCCCTGTTCACCTTCCGCGGCGCGTGGAATGAATATCTGCTGCCGCTCGTGTTCACGATGACGAAGCCGGAGCTGCAGACGCTGACCGTCGGGCTGGCGAACCTGAAATACGGGATTTCGGCCGCTTCCCAGACCCACTACATGATGGCGGGCGCCTGCTTGTCCATTCTGCCGATTCTCGTCGCCTATCTGTTCGCCAACAAATCCTTCATGCAGATGACCGCCGGTTCCCTGAAGGGGTAGCTGTACGGCTCTGCACAGACTATAGACAACATGAAACAATCAACATTCAACATTTAAGGAGGTACACCCCATGACACTACACATTCCGGCGATTCTGCAATCCGCCCCGTTCATCCGGCGGTATCCGGGGAATCCGGTGCTGGATGCAGCGAAGGTTCCTTACCCCACCGCACTGGTATTCAATGCCGGTGTAACGAAATTCAACGGCAAATATGTGATGATCTTCCGCAATGATTACGGCTCACTGGCCGATCAGACGCTTGAGCCGCACCACACCACGGATCTCGGCATTGCCTACAGCGACGACGGGCTGAGCTGGACCGCCAGCCCGAAGCCGGTGTTCAAAATGCACGATGAGGAAATTATCCGTGCTTACGACCCGCGCCTGACAGTGCTCGGCGGCCGTTGTTATATGTGCTTTGCCGTGGATACACGCCATGGCATCCGCGGCGGAATTGCCGTCACCGATGATCTGGAACACTTCGAGGTACTCAGCCTGTCCACACCGGACCTGCGCAATATGGTGCTGTTTCCCGAGCTGATTGGCGGCAAATACGTCCGGCTGGAGCGTCCCTTCACGGTGTACAGCCGCGGCGGCCGGGATCGTTTCGACGCCTGGATCTCCGAGTCGCCGGACCTTGTGCATTGGGGCAACTCCAGCCTGCTGCTCGCCGTCGAGCAGGTGCCGTTTGCCAATGACAAGGTCGGTCCGGCCGCGCCTCCCGTCCGGACGGACAAGGGCTGGCTGACCACCTTCCATGCGGTGGATGTAGACCCGGCCCGGGGCAAGCACGGCTGGGAAGACACCTGGAAGAAGCGCTACACCGCCGGAATTATGCTGCTGGATCTGGAGGACCCCCGCAAGGTAATTGGCATGAGCAAGCAGCCGCTGCTGGCACCGGAGACGGATTATGAGATTGGCGGGGGCTTCCGTAATCATGTGATTTTCCCCGGAGGAATGATTCTGGAGGATGACGGTGAGGTCAAGATCTATTACGGCTCTGCGGATACGGTAGAATGCCTGGCGACTGCGCATGTAGATGATCTGCTCCGGCTCTGTCTGGAGCCGGGGGAATAGATGGAGCTGGAAGCTGGCTGAAGGAGGGAATGAGGAGCGGTAGTGGTGGGATGGTGCATAAAGTGCAACAATGGTAGCTTAATAGGAGCGACTTGAGCGGAGAGTGTGCATAAAGTGCAACAATTCTAGTACGATAGTAGCAACCGTGGGCAGAATGTGCAAAAAGTGCAACATTGCAGCTCAATGGGAGCGACTTGAGCGGGGAGTGTGCTTAAAATGCAACATTTCTAGCTCAATTGCAGCGACCGTAGGCAGATTGTGCATAAAGTGCAACAATGCAGCCCCATAGGAGCAGCCAGCGCAGGAATCCTGCACAAATTGCAACAACACAGATCCAATTAGCACCGGTTCGCCGAAATTCCTGCAAAATCTGCAACAATAGCTCCACAGCCAGTAACCAATGTAGAGAAATCCTGCAAAAGGTGCAACCTTGCCGGAACCCAGCCAAACCCGCTAACTGAAAGCGGGCGTTGGGGCGGGAATAAGATGTAAAAGTGCACCTGAATTGGCCGAAAGTTGGCGATGGGTGAGAATGAGGTGTAAAAGTGCACTTGAGTTCAAGTTGGCGTTGGGCAGAGTAAGGTGCAGAAGTGCACCTTATCCCGGCCTAAAGCAGGCGCAGGGCGGGAATGCGGTACGCCCTCTCAGCTCGTCAACTGGTGCAGCACCAGAGCACATGCGCCTGTTGCGACAGCACGCTCGCCCAGGCTGCTCCGGGTGAAGCGGACGTTATATTGTCCGCGGTAATAGGTCCGCTCCAGCGCGATCCGGGTGGCAGTCTCGTAGAAATCTGCGGCCAGGAACAGCGGGCCGCCGAGGATGACTTCCTCCGGGTGGAGGATGTTAATCAGGTTCGCCAGTCCGATGCCGCAGGGTACGGCCATCTCTTCAAATAACCGGACCATCACAGGATCGCGCTCCCGGAGCGCTTCCAGCAGATGGACGAATTCCAAAGCCTCCGCATGCTCTGCCAGAGCACGGAGGCTTGTGCTGCTGTCCAGCCGCCAGGCCTCGCGGGCCTGTCCCTCCAGCGTCCGGACCGACACATAGCTCTCCCAGGCCCCGGCGTTGCCGCCGGGAAGCTGCGGCGGTACTCCCGCGCGGTCAATGATCATCTGCCCGACCGCTCCCTCGGTATCGATTATGCCGTAGAGCAGCCGCCCATCGTTCATAATAGCGGAGCGCAGGCCGATTCCGGCATGGAGATAGAGAAGGTGCTGCTGCATCCGGTTGCTGCCGGCCCAGTATTCGCCGAGCAGTGCCGTATTGGCTCCATTATCCAGATAGACAGGCACCCCCAGGCGCTGCTCCAGCTGTTCCTTGATATGTACTTGTGACCAGCCCTCTGCAGGAAAACGGGCCGGATTCAGGATAACTCCGGCTGTGCGGTCCAGCGGACCAACCGCGCCGATGCCCAGACCGGCGACCCGGCTAAGCTGGACAGAGGCTGCGTCAAGCATCTGTAAGCCTTGTCTGTGGAGCGACTCCATTAGAAGCTCGGGGGTAAGCCCTGCATCCATGCTCCAGGTATGCTCGCCCAGCAAGCGCAGATGAAAGTCTGTCAGCACAAGCTTGGCATGGGTACGGGAGATCTCCAGCCCCAGCAGATAAGCGTAAGATGGATTCGTCTCATAGAGGGTAGGGCGGCGTCCTCCGGTGGATTCGCCGAAGCCGACCTCAACCAGAAGCTCCTGGGACAACAGTTCATCCAGGATGCGTGTTAACGTGCTTATGGTCAGTCCGCTTTCGTCCAGCAGGGTCTGCTTGGAGACGGTACCGTGTTTTCTGACCGTGAAATAGATCTCTCTGGCTTTGGGATTGGCGATGATTTCATGAATAGGCAGCACAGATGGTTCTCTCCTTATGAAAAGACTATACCTGACGAATGGACTACATCTGCTTCAACAATGACATAAAAAGCAGGGTGCCGCAACTATCACAAGGAGAGTGTAAGCGCCATTTCGAATATGTAGCCGCTGCCGGGGAGAGACACAGGACGGTCAGGCAGCATATGAGGATAAGCAGGCGTTAGTGGCGAGGATTGTTAATCCTAGAGCAGCGCCTTGAAGGAATGGCGGATCACATCGCCGCGGCTGATGATGCCGACCAGCACATGGTTCCGTTCAACGGGAACCTTTTTGATTTGCTTTTTGCCGAGGATGGTGGCGATGGCTTCAATATCTTCTTCGGCATGTACAGTGATGACCTTCTTCTTGGCGATAGCCATTACGTTCAGACCCAGCAGCTTCTGCGCCCGTTCCTCGAACAGATCATTATCCCCGACGAACACATTAATCTGGAAAAAAGAATCCACAATCAGATCCTCATGCCTGCCGATATAGCGCATAATATCCCCGTCGCTGAGGTAGGCGACAATCTCATTCCGGTCATTCACGACAGGCATACCGCTGATCCGGTGGGCAATACATTTCTCAATAAAAGTCCGTACGGTGTCTTCCTGCTTAACCTTGTACACCTGACGGACCATGAATTCATGGGCTTTCATACCGGTTCCCCCTGAAAATTAGCTTTTGCAGAAATAAGTTGTATCATGAAAGTATATACTTGTATTATACAAGTGGAAAGAGTAAAGTCAATGAATAAAAGAGAAGAGGGGCAACCGGCATGGACAAACATTCAATTGAGACAATAGAGCTGGAAATGGCGGTTCTGTTCCGCCGTCTCACTTCAATTACCACGTTCAAAAAAATAGGTAATCTGGATCGTGCGGCCTACCTGCTGCTGCATCACATTGCCTCTCGTGAAGGAACTGCCGGGATAAAGGCAATCTCCGATGAGTTTCAGTTGGATATTTCTACGGTCAGCCGACAGGCTGCCTCACTGGAGAGTAAGGGGTACATCACCCGGGTACCGGACCCTGTGGACGGGCGGGCTTATTCGCTGCAGATTACAGAGACGGGCAAAGCGAGTCTGGAGGAGAACCGGCAGGTCCGGCAGGAGATGATCGAACAACTGCTAAAGGGCTGGTCGGAGGAGGAGGGGCATTCTTTCGGGGAGCTGCTGCGGAAGTTCAATGCGGCTTTTCTGGAGGAGGGCTGATGGTTCGCGGAAGTCTCTGGAAGCTCCCGGAGAGATCACAGCAAAAGGGCCGTCCGCAACGTTATTTCACGCTGCGGACGGCCCTTTTCATAGTATTCAGGCAACGGAACAGGCATCAAGCAAAGCCTGCATTCCCGCTCATCCCCACCCACAGCGGGGATTGCTCCAGACAAGCGGCGAGCTGGAGCAGCAGGTCCTCGCGCCCTTTGGAGGCCATGACCTGGACGCCTATCGGCATTCCTTCGGCCGTAAGATGCACCGGAACGCTCATGGCGGGCTGGCCGGTCAGGTTGGCGAGCTGGGTGAAGGGCGTGTACGTTAGGCTCGGCTCGAACATCTCGTAGATCATCCGCCTCTGCGCGTCCTTCGGCAGCCCGCTGACCTGCATCAGCTTCTCTGTCTCCGCCGTGGTCTGGGTCAGTTCTCCGATCTTCGGGGCAGAGTCTGCATTAGCCGGAGTAATATACAGATCGAAGCGGTCCATCAGCGCGGCCATCTGCGCAGCAGCTACATCCCATTCGTGCAGACTGTGTACGAACTCTGCCGCCGAGACCTGCTTCCCGGCTTCGGCCAGCACCCAGGTGACAATATCCACTTCCTCTGCCTTAATTGCACGGCCCATGGCGCTCTCAAGCGACAGGAACATGGCGGATACTTCTCCGGCGTTCATCGTATAGTAGTTGTCCATCAGCCGGACCCCGTTGACCGGGCTCAGCTTCTCTTCCACCTCATAGCCCTCGGACTCCAGCCACTTGACCGTCTTCCGCACGGCCTCTACCGCCTCAGCGGATACCGGTGTTCCCACCGGCGAAGCGGTGGTGAAGGCGATCCGCAGCTTCCGCTGTGCGGGCTTCAGCAAATCGTCCAGGTAGACGCCCGGATACAGCGGCGTCTGAAAAGCCGCTTCCGGCTGCACCACCTGCAGCAGATCCAGCATCGCGGCGCTATCCCGCACAGAGCGGGTCAGCGCAAAATCAATCGACGCGCCCTGCCACTGGCGGCCGATCCCCGGGCCGACCGGCGTACGCCCGCGCGTCGGCTTCAGCCCGAACAGGCCGGTGAACGAGGCCGGTATGCGGATGGAGCCGCCGCCGTCACTGGCTCCGGCGGCCGGCACGATCCCGGCGGCAACCGCCGCCGCCGCACCGCCGCTGGAGCCGCCGGGTGAACAGGCGGGGTTCCAGGGATTGCGGGCCGGGCCGTGAAGGAGGGGCTCGGTGATGTTTTTCAGCCCGAATTCCGGCGTATTCGTATGGCCCAGCGGAATGAAGCCGCCGCGCCGGATACGGGCCACATAGTTAGAGTCCCGCTTCGCGACATTGTCCTTCATCAGCAGAGCGCCCGAGGTCAGCGGTTCGCCGCCAATCGCCTGGGAGATATCCTTCAGCAGGAAGGGGACGCCGGCGAACGGACGGGGGGTATCCCCGGAATCAAGGGGCATCTCCGCAGCCTCCTTCAGCGCGGCCTCCCGGCGGGTGCGCACCACCGCATTCAGCAGCGGATTCACCTCATCCATCCGGGCATAGGCGGCTTCCACAAGCTCACGCGCCGAGACCTCCCGTGCCTTTACTAGAGCGGCAAGCCCCAGCGCATCATAACCGGAATAAGCAGACAACGACATAGGTATAACCTCTTTCTGGCAGGATCAGGCAGGCTACATAGTGGTCAGGCTATAGCTGCAGTCTCGCGCATAGTATATTGCGTTATAAGGAGGGCAGAGACTTTTCAAGTACGCTTTTCTGTAAGATATTGCTTCACTGGAGGCGGCGTATACTCTGCGAACTGCTGCAGAATGCCCTCCGGCGTGGTAGCGTTCAGCATGATGGAATGATGCTTCTCCTGCATGAATTGTTCCCGGGCCATGTTGCTGAACAGGGCAATCAGCGGATCATAATAATGATTCACATTAAGCAGTCCGCAGGGCTTCTGATGCAGGCCGAGCTGAGCCCAGGTGAAAATCTCGAAATACTCCTCCATCGTGCCCGGGCCGCCGGGCATAGCAATGAATCCGTCCGCCAGCTCAGACATCTTAAGCTTCCGTTCGTGCATAGAGTCTACCATAATCAGCTCTGTCAGACGGGTGTGCTCGATTTCTCTTTGCTTCAGAAAATGCGGCAGCACCCCAATCACGCGGCCTCCCGCCTGCATCACGCTATCTGCAATAGCGCCCATCAAGCCTACAGTAGCTCCGCCATAGATCAGCGTAATGTTACGTGCGGCAAGCTCCTTGCCGAGTAGAATAGCGGATTCCTTGTATACGGGCGAAGCCCCTTCACTGGAACCGCAGAACACTGCGATACTCTTCATAAGCTGCTGACTCTCCTTTGTCTTAAGATAATTTGTAATGTGCTTTGAAGAACGGTTGTTTCCTCTACCTAATGTATCACGGATTCAGGTGCATGTAACATTTTTCTCGTTGCCGGAGCAGGCGGTTTAATTGCGGTGGTGCTCTGCATTGACAACCTTTTGCGGAGCGGCTATACTTTCTGTAATCTTATAGTTGGTATACGTTGAACGAGCCAGTAGCAGCCTTGTCCCTGTTCCCAGAGAGCCGGGGGTCGATGGAACCCGGTACATACAAGCGGACTGCGAATTACGCCTCGGGAGTATCTTGGGTAATGCCAAGCGGAGCTAAGCGAACGATAACTCGCCTGAGAGTGGTATGGACCTGCGTGCAGCATCAGGTCTGTGCAATTTGGGTGGTAACACGGTTAATGATAATCGTCCCTGTGTCTGAATAGACAAGGGGCGATTTTTTTGTTGTCTGTGCGGTTTGCTGGCTGGGTGCGTGGCGGGCTTAAGCTTCTGAGGCTGCTGCGGTAGGGCTGCTGTTTTTTTGACGGATACCAAGGGATATAGAACAATCACTTACACAAAAGGGGCTGTACATGTTGAACATTATCGACGAGCTATTGTGGCGCGATGCCATTAACCAGCAGACAGATGCGGACGGACTGCGTGAATTGACGGAGAGTAAGGCGGTGTCACTGTATTGCGGCGTGGACCCGACGGGCAACAGTATGCATATCGGCCACCTGATTCCGTTCATGGTGCTGCGGCGCTTCCAGCTGGCGGGTCACCGTCCGGTGATTCTGATCGGGGGAGCTACGGGAACAATCGGCGATCCGAGCGGACGCCAGAGTGAGCGCTCTTTGCAGACGCTGGAGCAGGTGCAGGAGAATGTGGATGCGCTGACGGCCCAGATGAAGAAGTTGTTCCTGACTGACAACGACAACCAGGTCCGGCTGGTCAACAACTATGATTGGACCAAGGATATGAACGTCATTGATTTCCTGCGTGATTTCGGCAAAAACTTCAGCATCAACACGATGCTCGCCAAGGATGTAGTCGCCAGCCGTCTGGACAGCGGCATCTCGTTCACGGAGTTTGCTTACCAGATTCTGCAGTCCATTGACTACCTGCACCTGTTCCAGAACGAGGATGTGCAGCTTCAGGTCGGCGGCTCGGACCAATGGGGCAATATTACGAGCGGCCTCGATCTGATCCGTAAAAAAGAAGGCAACGAAGCCAAAGCCTTCGGCCTGACCATTCCGCTCATGCTGAAGGCTGACGGTACGAAGTTCGGTAAAACCGCCGGCGGCGCCATCTGGCTTGATCCGAAGCAGACTACCCCTTACGAGTTCTACCAGTTCTGGGCGAACACCGATGACCGTGATGTGGTTAAATACTTGAAGTACTTCACCTTCCTGAGCAAGGAAGAGATTGAGTCGCTTGAGGAGAAGGTAGCCACTGAGCCGCATAAACGCGAAGCGCAAAAAGCGCTGGCCGAGGAAATGACCCGCTTTGTGCACAGCGAGGAGCTGCTGGAGCAGGCCAAACGTATCAGCGCGGCACTGTTCAGCGGCGATATCCGCTCCCTGACTGCGGACGAAATCGAGGAAGGCTTCAAGGAAATGCCGACCTTCACAGCGGGCACTGAGACCAAGAACATTGTAGACTGGCTGGTGGACCTGGGAGTGGAGCCATCCAAACGCCAGGCGCGTGAGGATATTACTAAAGGCGCAATCTCGATTAACGGGGAGCGTGTGAATGAGCTGGAGACGGAGATTACAGCTGCAGATGCCATCGGCGGCAAGTTCATCATCGTCCGCAAGGGCAAGAAGAATTACAGCCTGGTGAAGCTGGTCTAAGCGCAAGCTGCCGGGCGATGGTTTGCGGAAGGCGAGTAGAGCGGGCCGGATGTTGAGCCAGATCTGGAGCGTTGTTAGGCTGGAGCGAGGCTGAGGGTGAACTGGAACGAGGTTGATGGTGGCTAGGGTGAGGTAGATTAGCTAGGGTGAGACAGAGATGAGTGAGGTTTGGCTAGATGAGCTAGAGTGAGACAGAAGAGTTAGATTTGGCTAGGTGAGCTAGAGTGAGACAGAAGAGTTAGATTTGGCTAGATTAGGTAGAGTGAGATAGATGAGTTAGGTTGAGCTAGATGAGCTAAAGTAAGATAGATGACTTAGGTTGAGCTAGAGTAAGAATGGTGTGAAGTAACTGAGTGATTGGGCTATCCCACTGTCAGCAGTGACAGGGATAGCCTTTTTTGGTGGTCGCGGAAGGTGAGACGGTCTCCCGCCTTCCTCCCCTGATCACCGTAGGCCGGAAGCGTGGCTGCGTCGTGAAATCACAGGGATAAATCCCTCTGATTTTGCTGGGTGTAAGCTAAATGAGGAAATCAAGTGTATAAATCCCTCTAATCTTGCTGGAAGTAGGCTGAGTGAGGAAATCAAGTGTATAAATCCCTCTAATCTTGCTGGAAGTGGGCTGAATGAGAGAATCAAGTGTATAAATCCCTCTAATCTTGCTGGAAGTGGGCTGAATGAGGAAATCAAGTGTATAAATCCCTCTAATCTTGCTGGAAGTGGGCTGAGTGAGGAAATCAAGTGTATAAATCCCTCTAATAGCTGCCGGGTGGGAAGAGGTAGGCCGATGAGGAGCATTAGTGCACCCGAATTTGGCGCAAGCGGCCGAAATGAGCAAATCAGGTGCATTAGTGCACCCGAATTCGGCACAAACGGCTGAAACGAGCAAATGAGGAGCATAAGTGCCCTTGATTTCGCCGAATGCGGGCTAGACACGGGAATCAGGGGCACAAATGCCCCTGAATTCAGCGCACGCACCTCACTCGCCATAAACCACCTAGTCCAGCGCGCCATCTGACGAGAGAGCCAGGCTTCAAAACAAATAGAAAATAATGCCTTTACCAGCAGCGACAGTCTGGCTGTAGAACCGCTGGATCTCGGTGAAGAACTGGAGCAGATAGGCAAAGAAAGCATCCGCATCATCGTCAGACACCGTATCAGGGTCCAGCGGGTAGACCTCCTCCTCGGCCATGGTCCGGAAATCATAACGCAAGCGCAGCTGAGCTTCATCCAGCCGGGAAATAGCGTCAAGCGCTTCGGCCACTTGTCCGGCACGCAGGCAGAATGCCCCGTATGCCCCGAACTCAATACCCTGGTCTGAATGCAGCGGAACCACATATCCAAGCGGCGCAGGCCCATCCGATATATCACCGCAGAGCAGGTAGTGAATCGCCTCCCAGGTACGGTCGATATCCAGTCCCGGGTACTTGTCTATGTTCAAGCTCGCCAGCGGGGTGCTGCCTGCGGCAATTTGCTGCACCAGTTCATCTTCCATTGCAAAGTAATATCCGCGTATAGCCATTGTATCAGCCTTCCTTCCGTGGTGGGGATAGAGTAGTTGTACTTAATCCTCAAGCAGCGCAAGCTTGTCTTCGAGTTCAGCAATCTTAAGCCGGATAGCTTCTGCCCGGGGCTCGTCCTGCGCTTTCACCGCGACTGCTAATTCATCGGCAGCTATGCTGATCTGATATTCCAGATACGTGTAGTCGGATGCGGCGGCAGGGTGGGTGGAGCGTTGGGAATAGGTCATATGCCGAGGCCTCTTTTCTGTGATCTGTGATATATTCATGATACAGGGTTTGCAGGAACGGCTCAACCTTGTTACATGGGAACCCGGCACAGGCTGCGACATTGTTCACAGACAATGAACCCGGTTCTGGCTTTACCATGAGTAGTATTGAAAATTATAACTTAATTTTTCAGTAACAGTATGCGGGAGAAAATTCCGCAAAGGAAGGTTTGGTATACATAATGATTGCTGTATCTTTTAACACCTTGGACGAGGCCAGGCACCATCTGGAGGGAGGCGGTTCATCCGGATGGCTCTGTCACATTTTACAGTCAGATTATGTCTAGTACTTATGTGGAGCTGCTGAGTTCAGCCGATCCGCTGGCAGTGCTGGAGGAGACGCTGGGCGGCAGTCCGTTCAAGCCTTCGTTTGTCCTCAATATTAACTGTACGCTGCGGGACCAGCTGTTTACACGGGACGGTCTTTGGGGAGCTTTTGACGAGAAGATGCTTGGGTTCTGCGGTAACACTACAGGCTTCATCAGCTATGGAGAGCAATATTATACTAAGCATGCCAATCAGACTATGATTCTGCTGCTGGTTGAATAAGGGAGAGTTGAAATCGGATGGAGTGGTTAAGCAAACTGCGCACAGCTTGGGGGAGAACCCCCTCTGCTGAAGGCGTTCAAAGTCAGAGTAATACAAGCGGGTTAGCGGAGAGAGCCATAGCAGAGCGTGTGATCGCAGCTAAGGATACGGTTGCATTAACAGAAACGGTTATAGCAGAGGGAAAAGCCGCAGTAGAGGAAGCAGGCACTAACGCACATGTACCTCACAGCGGTAACGATAGCGTAGAACCGTCTGTACATGCTTCAGGCACGGTGTCTTATGGGGAACATGCATATGCCCTGGCGGAGCAGATCCGCCTTGAGACTGGAGCTATCCTGAAGGAAGAGGCCCAACTGGTGGAGGACTTCGAGGCCTTGCGGGCAGGCGGCGGGGAGATGATCGGCCAAATCGCCGGGACTCAGCAGCTCCTGGAACATTTGAAGACCAACAACGGACAGACTGAAGATCTGATTAATGAAATGTATGGCAGCTTGTCCTACTCATCCAACAAAATCGAATTTGCCAAGGAAGCCAATATCCAGATCTCTGCGGAAATGCAGAAGGCCTCGGAGGTATTTACTGAGTTCGTTGCTTTGAATGAGGATCTGCGGGAGCATTTCCACAGCATTGAGCAGCTGGCCAAGATCATTACGGATATTGCCGAGCAGACGAATCTGCTCTCGCTGAATGCGGCGATTGAGGCGGCGCGGGCTGGTGAGCATGGACGCGGCTTCGCCGTTGTCTCCACGGAGATCCGCAAGCTTGCTGACAGCACCCGCAGCCATGTGAAGGAGATTATGGGTTCACTCTCAGGAATGACCCGCGTCATGGAGCAGATCCACAGCAAGTCCGGGGATGGAATGCTCGCGATGAACGAGACCACGGCGAAGATCGGTGAGTCCACCGTATATATGAATGAAATCGTAGTCGCGGAGGAGCAGGTCTTCGAACATCTGGAGGCAATCCAGGAGTCCCAGGAGAGCAGCATGGAGGATGTGGAGCAGATCAATAGCGACCTGCTGCGTATTCTGGAGAAATCGGGCCAGGACACAGACCAGTTCCGTAAGCTGGTTCTTACCGTCCAGAAGAAGGCCGACCATTACCAGCAGCTGTTGAATCATCTGCATCAGATCGGGCTGCTCCAGCAGGCGGAAGAAGCAGAGAAGACTAACGTATAAGCAGATATGGTAAAAGGAAAAACACCCGGCGGCGGGAGAAGCTGCCGGGTGTTTTTGTGTTGTGTCCGGCATGGGCACAGGTAACACTCCTCTTGCTGGTGAAACACCGCTAAGGGGGAGGGGCCCAGCCAGCGTAAGCTTCACGCTCCGTATGACTAGACACCTCGCGTATGATGCGGGAGGGAAAGAGTTGGATAAACTCCACCTGCTGACCGGCAACGGTCCTATGCCAGGACAGCAATTGGATAAACAGCACTTAAATGAACCCGTTTCCCCCAAACTGGCCTAAACGACCATAATTAGTTGTTGTTTATCCACTTGCTTCCGGAAATTCCTTGGAAACCAGCATAGCAAGCTGCGTTTTTCCACTTGTTTGCTGGGAGGCAGCGTTCTCCGCCATCGGCAGGAGGATATTCCACTACTACAGCGAGATCAGCCTGTATTCATAAGCGCCAATGGGCAGCGGACCGGCGGGCACAGGAGTGCCGGTCAACACATCCTGCCCGCTGCGCGGCAGGGTGACGCTGCCGCCAAGGCCGTCCATGTTGACGAGCGTCCACAGCTCCCCGGCAGCGCCGCTTCTCGGGCAGAGAATGGTGCCCGGCGTGACATCACTGCGCCGGGTGACTCCGGCCCGGGCGGCATAATGCTCAATCAGTGCGCACAGCTGCTTGTCGCCCTCGCTGCCCGAGGGCAGGGAGCCGAGCATGACGATGGCTCCCCGGCCATAGGGCTGCTCGGTCAGGTAGGCCAGGCCCGGCGTCCGGCCTTCCGTGATCATGCCGATCACGGTGGCTCCGCCCGGCAGCGGCTCGAAGACGGCGCTCCATAGCGACAGCGGTGCGGAGCAGCCGAAGGCCTCCCCGATGCTGCCCGTCCCCTCCATCGGGTAGACGAAGGTAGTGTTCACACCTGCGAAGCGCTCCAGTTCTCCCAGAGCAGCATCTGTATGCAGGGTATGCTCGGCGGTGCGGCCTCCGCTAAGCGGGCCAACGATCCAGATGCCGCCAGCCGCTGTGAAGGCGAGCGCCTTCTGCATATATTCCGGCGACAGATAATGGATGTAAGGCGTGAACAGCAGCTTATAGCCGCTTAAATCGCCGCCTTCCGGCAGCAGGTCACGGTGAATCCCCAGATCGAGAATCCGTCTGTAAAAGTCCCCCAGCAGGGAACGGTAGTTCAGCTGCCGGTGCGGCTCCGTGGCCAGGAACGCCTTGGCCCGGTCCGAATAAGTAATCGCCACCTCGGCCTGCACCGGCCGGGTATTCAGCATGTGCGGCTCGATCCGCAGCCTGGCGGCGGAAGCTGTGCGCACATTGTCATACCCGAGCG
This sequence comes from Paenibacillus sp. FSL R7-0210, assembly GCF_038009085.1. Lineage (NCBI taxonomy): Bacteria > Bacillati > Bacillota > Bacilli > Caryophanales > Paenibacillaceae > Paenibacillus > Paenibacillus sp. FSL R7-0210. The sequence goes on along the minus strand of NZ_JBBPAR010000001.1, from coordinate 4,393,908 downwards.
CAGGCTGGCCCCAGGCGCTGATAATCGAGCTATGCGTCTGCTCGCTGCCCGTGCGCTGCTGCCGCCACAGCCAGTAGCAGAAGGCGCCTGCCCCTAGCGCGTAGGCGGCCACGGCTTCAGCGGTGAGATAGCCGTCCGGGTGCGGCTCGCCGTAGCTTGTAAGCGAAGCGGCATAGGCCGGGCCGGTCTCCATCAGCCAGAAATCCCGCCCGGGGTTGAACCCGCGCCACAGATCACAGTTCAGCAGATAAGCGTGCCTGTTGGCCTGAGAGGCGTAGGTGTCGAACGAAGCGAAATCAAGCTCCCGGAACAGCTGCTCATTGTCCAGATGAAAAGGGACATTGCTGTTGTGCGTGATCGGAGCCGCCGAATAGCGGCGGATGATCGCCGCCTGTTCCCCTGAGAACTCCGCAACCTTCTCCATCTGGAACAACCGGTACTGGGTGACGAGCGATGAATTATGCAGAAAAGGCGTAGCCACCGGCTGCGGCACCTGATCGAACCGCTGGTAGGTGTGGCTCCATACGCCGGTTCCCCACGCTACATTCAGCTCGCCGATGCTACCGTAACGGTGCTCCAGCCACTCATGCCACAGGGAGCGGCAGGCCCCGCACATGCATTCCGCCACATGTGCCTTCAGCTCGTTGTCGAGCTGCCAGGCGGCAAGACCCGGGAGCTGCCCCAGCACACGGGCCAGCTCTTCCGTAATTACCGCAGCCCGCTGGCGGAAATAAGGGTTATTCGTGCAGACATGCTGCCTGGACCCGTGACTCATTAGCGCCCCGTCTGCCCGGACGAACAGGCGCTCCGGGTGCCCGTGAGTGAGCCAGATTGGCGGGGTCGCGGTGGGCGTACACATAACCGTGTCGATGCCATGGGCATGGAGCTGCCGGATATGCTCAGCGAACGGCCGGACATCGATGGAGTCTTCCTCCGGCTCCAGCAGCGACCAGATGAACTCGCCCATGCGTACCAGATTAATCCCGGTCTCCTGCATGAGCTGAAGATCCTGCTGCCGTTCAGCCTCCCCCCACAGCTCGGGGTACCACGCGGCACCGTAATATAACTTTTGCTGCATTCTTTTGACCTCCCGTAAGCCCATACGGGCTCTGTATGATTTTATCTTTTTACCCCCAGTCCCCAAGCTATATAGTTTGAATTTGAAAACATAAATTTGAGGAGGAGTGACGGAGGGGAATTTTGGAGCTGCATTAGCGGTAGCGACCGCCTGAAAGCTTTCCGCAGGAAAGCTCGCATCGTAAGCATCAGCTGGCTGCGGATTTCAACCGTTAAAAACGGTATATATCAAGAAATCTGCAGACAACAGCGGCCGGAAGCCCAAAACTTCTCTGGAGTCACGACTCTCCCAAAAATGTAATTATCATTTCAATCTATATAGTGTCCGCCCCCCACATGCAATAGTAAAGTTTTGCCGGTTTTGGACTTTATTGCGGAAGCGGCGCAGAGGGCGTTCAAAGCGCTGTCCAAAAAGTCCGATTGCCGGAAAAACACCCGCCAACCATAATAGAAAGCGCAGCCACGGCAATGTAGTGAAGTGTAGTAGCAGGGGCTGCTTATCCATACGGAGGTGAATGTCAATGAAGCAAGGAGCGGCAATGGGGGCAGCAGAGATCAGCACGGGCACAAGCTTCCGCCGCAGCAGGCGCGAGCAGCGCTTCAGACGTCTGAAGCGGGACAAATGGCTTTACATTCTGCTCAGCCCCGGACTCCTGTATTTCCTGCTGTTCAAATATGTGCCGATGTGGGGAGTGCTGCTCGCCTTTAAGGATTATCAGCCTTTTCTGGGCTTTTGGAAGAGCGGCTGGGTCGGCCTGGAGCATTTCCGCACGTTTTTTCAGAACCCTGATTTCTTCATGCTGCTGCGCAATACGCTGGTGCTGTCGCTGTATAATCTGGTGTTCTTTTTCCCGGCACCGATTATTCTGGCGCTGCTGCTCAATGAGATCCGGCTCTCCTTCTATAAAAGGACGATTCAGACGCTGATCTACGTGCCCCATTTCATCTCGATGGTCATCGTCGCCAGTATCTCCTACGTGTTCCTTACGACACAGGGTGGTGCGGTCAATGAATTCCTGTTCACGGTTACCGGGCGCAAAATTGATTTCCTCGCTAATCCCGATTGGTTCCGCCCGATGATTATTCTGCAGACCATCTGGAAGGAATGCGGCTGGGGGACGATTATTTTCCTCGCTGCTCTGGCCGGTGTCGATGTGGAGCAATATGAAGCAGCCGTGGTGGACGGGGCCAGCCGCTGGCGCCAGACCTGGCATATTACACTGCCCGCGATCCGCAGCACGATTGTTATTCTGCTGATTCTGCGGATGGGTACGATTCTGGATAACGGCTTCGAGCAGATCTATCTGATGATGAATGCGCTGAACCGTGAGGTGGCCGAGGTCTTCGATACCTATGTGTATGCGCTGGGGATTACCCAGGGAGCGTTCAGCTACAGCACCGCCATCGGCTTGTTCAAATCGGTCATCGGGGTCGTGCTGGTGCTCGGCACCAACTGGCTCGCCAAGAAGTCGGGCGAATCCGGATTATATTGAAAAGGAGGCATTATGTGTGGCTAAACGTTACCGCAGCGCCGGAGAGATCACCTTTGACGTCTTTAATTACGTGGTGCTGGGCATCATCGGGATCGCAGCCATCCTGCCGTTCCTGTTTGTAGTCGCTGGTTCCTTCGCCACCGAGGCGGAAATTACGAAGCGCGCTGTCTTTTTGATTCCGACGACGATCTCGCTGGACGCCTACCGGTTTATTTTCTCCACAGATACCATTGTCCGGAGCATCGGGGTGTCGCTGTACGTGACAGTGATCGGGACGGCAGTCAATTTGTTCTTCACGGTTACCATGGCGTATCCGATGGCGAAGCGGTACCTGATGGGCCGCAATCTGATCCTCAATCTGGTCATCTTCACCATGCTGTTCGGGGGCGGGATGATTCCCACCTATCTGGTGATCCGCGAGCTGCATCTGCTCGATACGCTGAATGCCTTGATTCTTCCGGGGGCGATCAGCGCCTTCAATCTGATTATTGTGAAGAACTTCTTCCAGGAGCTTCCGGCCGAGATGGAGGAGGCGGCACGCATCGACGGCTGTACGGAGCTGGGGCTGCTGTGGAGGATTGTGCTCCCGCTGTCGAAGCCGGTGCTGGCGACGTTCACCCTCTTTTATGCGGTCGGACACTGGAATAACTTCTTCTCGGCGCTGCTCTATATTAATGATCCATCCAAGTGGCCGCTCCAGGTGATGCTGCGTCAGATCGTCATGCTGTCCCAGTCGGCAGCGGGGGATCTCAGCTCCATGGACCCGAATTTCGTGCAGCCGCCGGAGCAGTCGATCAAAATGGCCGTCATCGTGGTCGGCACCTTGCCGATTATGTGCGTGTATCCGTTTCTGCAGAAGCATTTTGCCAAAGGGGTGATGCTGGGTTCAGTCAAAGGGTAACCGGTTAGTCAACATATAAAGGGAGGCCAAGTGATGAAGAAGATGAAGCGGAGCCAAGGTTCACGGTCTGTGAAAAAAGGGTTGTTCATGCTGCTGGCTATGATTATGATTCTAAGTGTATTGTCCGGCTGCGGCGGGAATGGGGAGAATACGGGAGCGGGACAGAAGGAGCCTGCCGGGGATAGCGGGAAGGCGGACGGCACCGCCAAGGCTGAGGAGCCGCTTGCGCTGACATTGATGCTGCCGATTTTCAAAACCAATTATCCGAAGGACGGCAGTCCGGTCGCCGCCAAGCTGGAGGAGCTGACGAACACCAAAATCCATTTCGAATGGGTGCCGAATGCATCCTATGCCGACAAATTTAACATTACGCTCGCTTCCGGCAAGCTGCCTGATATTATGTATGTAGGTGACGTGAAGGCGTCCAGCTTCGTCAATGCGGCCAGATCCGGCGCTTTCTGGGAGGTGGGTCCGTATCTCAAGGATTATCCGAATCTCAGCGGGGCGAAGGAGGTTATTCTGAATAACTCGGCCATCGACGGCAAGAATTACGGAATCTACAGAGGGCGGGCGCTGGGACGCAACGGTGTGGTGTTCCGCAAGGACTGGATGGAGAAGCTGGGGCTGGAGACCCCGAAGACCGTGGACGATTTCTATAATATGCTGCGAGCGTTCAAGGAGCAGGACCCGGACGGCAACGGCCAGGCGGATACGTATGGCATGGTGCTGGTCAAGTGGACCGGCCAGTGGGCCAGCGGCTTCGATACGATGAAGCTGTGGTTCGGAGCACCGAACAAGTGGGGTGTGCAGGAAGGGAAGCTTGTGCCTGAGCATGAATACCCCGGTTATTTGGAAGCGCTTAAATTCATGAAAAAGCTTTACGACGAGCAGTTGATCAACGCCGACTTCGCGGTGATGGACAGCTCTAAATGGAATGATCCGGTCGTCAACAACAAGGCCGGCGTCATTGTCGATGTGGTCGATAACGCAGCCCGGCTGGATGACAAGATTCATGCGGCCCTTCTAAAAGAAGGCAAGGACGAGCCGGAACGCCATTATATGGATGTTATCGGCGGTGTGAATGGAGCGGACGGCGCGCTGCATACGCTTCCGACCTCAGGCTTCTCCGGCATGCTGGCGATTCCGAAGTCCTCGGTCAAAACCGAGGAGGAGCTGAAGCAGGTGCTGGCCTTCCTGGACCGGCTGAATGATGAGGATCTGCAGACGATGCTGAATTACGGTCTTGAAGGGGTGCATTACAAGCTGGTGGACGGATATATCGAACGCTCCAGTGATACCGTTCTGCTGGAATCGGAAGTGGAAGGCCTGAACCAGATGCTGCCGTTTATCCCTGAGGACAAGGCGAAGCAGGTGAAGCAGACGCCGCTGCGGCTGAAGCAGACCGAGGTGCAGAAGACGAATGAAGCGACGATTGTGACCAATCCGGCGGAGGCGTTGATCTCGGCAGTCTATACGCAAAAAGGCTCGCAGCTGGATAACGTAATCAACGATGCGCGTATCAAATTCATTGTCGGCCAGATGGATGAGGCCGGGTTGAAGTCCGCTTTTGAGGTATGGCGGAAGACTGGCGGGGATGAGCTTGTGAAGGAAATGAATGAATTGTACGCCTCAGGCGGCAAGTAAAGTCCGGTCCTGCTTCAGTCTCCGGCCGGTCTGTCCCCGCTGCGGCTGCATGGCTGCAACTCTAAACTAAGGATTCGGCTGGTGAAACGAATGGAGAATGAAGAGGCAGGAGCACGGAACAGGTATACCGGAGGCCGGGCGGGACGCAAAGGCCGTTATTACCGCCATAATCTCATTATTGTGCTGATCGTCTCGTCCATTCCCGGGCTGATCATCGGGCTGCTGGTCTATTTTATGGCCGGGGGGAGTCTTGAGAAGGAGCTGCTGCGGATGCATAACCGGCAGATTGAGCAGCGGGCGGACAACATTAATGATCAATTGTCCAATCTGGAGCTGATGCTGGCCCATTGGGCGTTCGATCCGAAGTTCGATTACGGACTGAGCAACATGGATTTCACCCGGAATCATGAACGGGCCTGGGATATTACGAAGACGCTGGTAGTCATGCAGGGTTCCAATTCCATGGTGCGGCAGGTTGAACTGTATTTGGCCGGTAATCAGCCGGTACGCTTCGGAACGGAGTACGGGACGTTGTCTGCGGAGGAGGAAGTGCTGTACGGGAAGCTGCTGAAGCAGGAGCGGAGCACGTACTGGACGGAATGGGCTTTTGATCCGGTGAACCCGGAGCAGAAGGAGCTGACGCTGGTGCACCATATCCCCGGCGGCAGCCGGGAGCCCTTCGGGGCGCTGCTGCTGCGGATGGATACAGAGAAGGTATCCGCGATGCTGCGGACCATGACCCCGTACAACACGGGGGAGGTGTTCATGGAGCAGAAATCCGGCGGACTGTTCATCTCGGGGGGCGGGATGGATGCGCCCACGCCGCTGGTTACGGCGCTGCGGACGGCGATTACAGCCAAAGGCAGCCAGGATAGCGGATCCTTTTTGTATGACTGGAATGGGGTTACTTATGCGGTGACCTATGGTGATTTCTCGCGGATTGCCAGTGAATGGCGGTATGTGTCGGCTTCTCCGATCTCCAGCGTAACCTCTCCAGTGGTCTGGCTGTCCCGGATGATTATCCTGGTCAGCTTGTGCGCCTTGCTGCTGGCGGCGGTCCTGTCCTGGATTGCTTCCCGCAGAATCTATTCGCCGGTCCGCCGCCTGCTTCAGACGCTGCTCCCTGAGCATGCGGCCTCCGGGGACCGGGTGGATGAGCTGACGCTGATCGAGCGGCACTGGCAGAACCTGCACGGACAGCAGCATGCTCTCCAGTACACGCTCTCGGAGCAGCTTCCGCATGTGCAGCAGAGCTTCCTGCACCAGCTGTTCCAGGGGTATCTGTATGCCTATTCCGAACAGGATCTCCTGAGCCGGATGAAGCAGTATAAGTGGGAAGTGGAGAACTGTACGTTCGTGGTGCTGTATATCCAATTGACCGGAATCTCCAGCCTGGAGGCCAAGTTCCGCAGCGGCGACGAGAGTCTGGTATCGTTCGCGGCCGTCAATATTACCTTGGAGCTTGCCCGTGAGCATTTCGGCCGGGCGGAGACGGTCAATCTGCATGACCTCACCTCCGGTATGCTGCTGATGGAACCGGGAAGCGGCCCTGATCCGGCCCGCGTGGGCGCCTTCGGTGAAGAGCTGGCGGCTACCTTGAGCCGGATGCTTAAGCTTCAGGCCACGGTGGCGTACAGTGCAAGGATCGGGAGCATCTCCGCGATTCCGCGGGCGTTCGAGGCGGCGAAGCAGGCGGCCAGCCACAGCAGGTACGGAGGCGGGAACCAGATCATCAGCCTGGAGCAGCTGGAGCGGGAGGGGCAGGGCGCCCCATTGCCGCAGTATTCCTTCGCGCTGGAGCGCGGGCTGATTCAGGCGCTGCGGACCGGTGAAGCAGAGGAGGCGGACCGGCTGCTGGAGGAATTCCTGGAGACGCTCTCCGCAGGCGGCGCGAAGGTGATCGACGTACAGCAGGGCATGCTGCATCTGCTCGGCGCGATCCTTCATGCGGTGCTGGAGGCCGGGATGGCCCAGAGCCAGTTATTCGGCGGCAGGAATCTGTATGCCAGTCTCTCGCAGATTCATGAGCCAGGGCTGATTCTCTCCTGGTTCCGCACGCAGGTGACTGCCCCCTTCCTGAAGGAGCTGTGTGAACGGTCGGACGCCGGGATCAGACGGACGATCGACCAGGCGATGCTGTACATTCAGCAGCATTATATGGACAATATCTCGCTGGACAGCTGTGCGGATTATACAGGCACCAGCCCTTTTCTGCTCAGCAAGTCGTTCAAGCGGGTCACCGGGCAGAACTTCATCGATTATGTAACGGAACTGCGGCTCACCAAGGCGAAGGAGCTGCTGCGGGACACCGATCTGAAGATGAACGATGTCGCCTTGCAGGTCGGCTATCAGCAGAGCTATTTCAACCGGATTTTCAAAAAACAGGAGGACATCACGCCGACACGTTACCGTGAGCTGAGCCGGCAGGAGGGGGAGAAGGAGAACGGGACCCGGTAATCAGGGACCGGCTCCAGAATGACTGCGGCTCACTTCCTGTGATCCCGGCGTCCGCAAGCCTCCTGCTCCGGGAACGGTTCATTCGTCCGGGTGATGTCCCATCTAGGAGATGACAGAAGATGACCTCTTTATCCTCAGCCCTGCCAGTCCAGCTACGGTGGCTGAACCCGCCTGCTGCGGCTGCGGGGGTGACCTGGGGTGTACCCTGGTCCAAGGGCGATCTGAAGCGCGGCGAACTGGCCGCGTTATGTCTTGGCGGCGGGGCTGACGATGGCTCCCGTCTGCCGCTGCAGAGCCGCCCGGCTGCGTATTGGCCGGACGGCAGCATCAAATGGTCTTTGCATTCTGCCGTATGCCCAGAAGGGAGTACGGCAGGATACACGCTGGAACGCTCTGCCGGGCAGAACACTGTGCCAGCAGCCTTCGAGGTATCCGTGAAAGAGACGGAGGAGTCTTATATCGTCGATACCGGCAGCATTCGTTGCACCGTGGTCAAGCATGGCCCGGGTGTGATCTCGCGGATCATCCGCCGGGACACGGCGGAATCCGGGAGACCGGACGGCGATCATGGATATTATGGAGCTGCGGAGGCGTGGTTGGGATTAGGCTCGGGTAAGATGGTGTGCAGCGGAAGCGAGCTGGTCTGTCTCCGCGAGCAGCGGGACATCCTCAGCGGGGAGCTGACGCTGCGGCAGGAGCGGTTCACCGGAGTGACGCTGAAGGCCAGTCTGGAGGAGCGGGGACCGGTGCGTGCCGTGATCCGGCTGGACGGGCGGCATAGAAGCACAAAGGGAGCCAGGGAATGGCTTCCTTATACTTTGCGGCTCTATTTCTATGCCGGGCTTGCGTCCATCCGGCTGGTGCATACCTTCCATTATGACGGCAACCCGCAGCAGGATTTCATCAAGGGGCTGGGCCTGCTGTTCAAGGTGCCGCTCAGCGGTCCGCTGTACAACCGTCATGTCCGGCTGGCGGGCAGCGGGGGAATCTTCAGCGAATCCCCCAAGACGCTCCAGACCCGCAGAACCCGGGGCAAATATGCCGGGATGTTCGCCGGGCAGCTCGAAGGGCAGAGCCAGCACTTCGATCCCGTGGAGGATGCCTATTTCACCAGCCTGCTTCAGGATTCTGCGGTATGGAATGACTTCCGGCTGGTGCAGTCTTCCTCCGAGCATTATGCCGTTCACAAGCGTACAGGGCCGGATTGCACCTGGATTAAGGGCGCTGAAGGCCGGAGGGCCGGAGGGCTGGGTTATATCGGCTGTGACAGCGGAGGCTTGGCTGCCGGAGTGAAGGATTTCTGGCAGAAGCACCCGTCCGGGCTGGAGATCAGCGGTACCTCCGGCGCTGAAGCGGCATTAACCGTCTGGTTCTGGACGCCGGAGGCTCCGGCGATGGACCTGCGCCATTACGATACGAAGACGCATGTCGAGTCCTCCTATGAAGGCGCGGAGGAGCTGCGGGCCACCCCTTACGGCATCGCCAATACGAATGAACTGACCTTGTGGTGTACCACGCGGACACCGGATTCTGTGCGGCTTCAGCAGATGCAGCAGCAGGCGGATGAAACGCCGCTGCTGGTTTGTGAGCCCGAGTATTACCACCGCAGCCGGGCGTTTGGGGTGTGGAGCCTGCCGGACCGGAGCACGCCGGCCAAGGCATACCTGGAGGACCGGCTGGACGGGATCACCCGTTTTTACCAGAAGGAGATTGAGCAGCGGAAGTGGTACGGCCTGTGGGATTACGGCGACTTCATGCACAGCTATGATCCGGTCCGCCATGTCTGGAATTATGATCTGGGCGGCTGTGCCTGGCAGAACGCCGAGCTGGTGCCGAATATGTGGCTGTGGGTAAGCTTCCTGCGGACCGGACGTGCGGATATTTACCGGATGGCTGAAGCAATGACCCGGCATACCAGCGAGGTGGATATGTATCATTTCGGAGAATATGCGGGCCTTGGCTCCCGGCATAATGTCGTGCACTGGGGCTGCGGCTGCAAGGAGGCGCGGATTGCCATGGCCGGACTGCACCGCTACTACTATTATCTGACCGGCGATGAGCGGACCGGCGACATCATGGACAGTGTGAAGGATGCGGATTATTCTACGGTGACGCTGGACCCGATGCGGGCTTATTTTCCGAAGGACGAATTCAAGACGCATGTGCGGGTGGGGCCGGACTGGGCCGCGTTCAGCTCCAATTGGATGACCCGCTGGGAACGTTATGAGGATACGGCCTACCGCGACAAAATCCTCACAGGCATAGACCGCATCAAAGCGGCCAATCTGCGGCTGATCTCCGGCCCAACCTATGGATACGACCCCGCAACGGGTATTCTCAGCCCAATGGGCGATGACAACTGGGGACGGCATCTGGCGATCTGCATGGGTGGTCCGCAGGTGTGGTTCGAGCTGGCGATGATGCTGGAGGACCCGGAGTGGGAGGACATGCTGGCGGAGTTCGGTGTCTTCTATAACTTGCCTGAGGAAGAACAGTTGCGTAGATCCGGGGGCGCGATTACAGGCAAGCAGCGCTTCGAGCATCCGGTGTTGAGTGTGGCTATTGCCGCCTACGGCGCATGGGTCAAGGACGATCGGGTGACGGCGGACCGCTGCTGGAGCATATTGCTTGAGAATCCGTTCGGGAAGCTACGGCTGGAGGAGGAAGTGAAGCGGGTTACGTATACAGAAGCGCTCGATGAGATTGACTGGATGAATACGAATGAAGCCTCGCAGTGGTCGCTGAATACGATCATTGCGCTGGAGCTGATTGCTGAAGCTCTGCCTGCACGTGAAGGAGTGTCGGGAGCGGGTGATGCAGCTAGTGCCTTAGCTAATGTGGAAGATGGCGGAAGTGCTAGGGATGGCGCGTGAGCTGGTGAGAAAGCTGGTTCAGGAACTGGTTCAGAAGCTGGGATTAGTGCGAGGGCTGGTGCCAGAATTGACAAGCGTGCGGGTGCCGGGAAAGGAGATGTGGTTCAATGATTACGCAGCAGGCTGATGCAGGTGTTCCTGACGGCTGGCGGGAGATCTACCGCAATACGCTGGAGGGTTCCGCACAGGTGGAAGGCTTCCGTATGGAAGGCGATGGCGCAGTTACTTTTCCGCAGGGACGGTTAAGGCTTGAGAGCACCCGCGGGGCTGAGGAAGGACAGAAGGCGAATGTGGTTTTCTGGTGCCCTGAGGTTTTTCCGGCTGAGCTTGCCGTCTCCTGGAGATTCCGTCCGCTGCGGGAGCCGGGGCTGGCCATTCTGTTCTTCGCGGCTGCCGGTGCCGGGGGCAAGGATCTGTTCGACCCGTCCCTGCCGGTCCGCACGGGCGAATATGACCAGTACCATCATGGGGAGATGGATGCCTATCATATCTCGTATTTTCGCCGGATGTGGGAGGAGGAGCGGGCTTTTCATACCTGTAATCTGCGCAAAAGCTACGGCTTCCACCTTGTCGCCCAAGGAGCCGATCCGCTCCCTGATACCTCCGATATGACTGCTGACTACCGGATGCTTGTGGTGAAGCGGGGGACTGCTGTGACTTTCACAATTAATGAATTGCCGGTGCTGCACTGGGTGGATGACGGCTCGTCCTTCGGTCCGCTGCTCGGCGCAGGCCGACTAGGCTTCCGCCAGATGGCCCCGCTGATTGCGGAATATAGCGATCTGATTGTCTATGCTCCGTGAGGATCGCTGGCTGGGCGGATGAACATATGCGTCCCTCTTAGGGACGGACGATTTTATTCGAAGGAGGCTTAACTGCAATGCCGGGAGTGTATTACTGCTATCCGCAAGGCCGTCATAAGGCGCTGACCATGAGCTATGATGACGGAAGGCGGGCGGATGAACGGCTGGTCGGCCTGTTCAATCAGTATGGAATCAAGGGCAGCTTCCATCTGAATTCGGGGCTGCTTGGCGAAGGAGACCGCATCAGGGCGGACGAGGTTGCGGCTCTCTACCACGGACATGAGGTCAGCATGCATACGCGGAGCCATCCGACGCTGGCGCGCTGCCCGCAGGAGCTGGTCGTGGAGGAGATTATGGAGGACCGCAGGGTGCTGGAAGGACTGGTCCGCCAGCCTGTGCGCGGCATGTCTTACCCGAACGGCTCCTATACGCAGGAGATCAAGGCGCTGCTGCCGCACCTGGGCATTGAGTATGCCCGCACAGTGCAGTCTACCGGCGGGTTCGCCCTCCCGGAGGACTGGCTGGAGTGGCAGGCGACCTGTCATCATAACCGGGAGCTGCTGGCTCACGGGGAGACTTTTGTGGGGCTGCATAAGCGGCAGTATCTGTACCTGATGTATGTGTGGGGACATAGCTACGAGTTCGACAATGACAACAACTGGGAGCTGATGGAGCGCTTCTGCGCCATGGCGGGCGGACGCGGCGACATCTGGTATGCAACTAATCTGGAGCTGGTGCATTACATGAAGGCTTGCCGGGGGCTGCTGTTCTCGGCGGCAAGGGACTGGGTCTATAATCCGAGAGCGGCTGCTGTCTGGCTGGAGATTGACGGTACGGTAGTCGAGGTGCCCGGGGGACAGACTGTGGATCTAGGCTGATACAGAACAGGGATAGAGTGAAGGAGGATGTATTGTGAATCATAAGGATCATAGTCAAAAGCTGCACCGGCTGGCCGGGCTGGATATCTCTGCCGCCGGTCCAAGATGTAAAATGCTGCTCGGCGATCTGGACGGGGACGGCCGGGCTGAACTGCTGCTGGTGCAGCCGGATAACCGCCAGGATGTACGTTATATTCCGCATCAGGTGCAGTGCCTGACGGCTTATAATCTCGATGGCCGTCTGCTGTGGCAGACGGGAAAGCCGGATTCGAACGCAGGCAGCCAAGGCTCCGATTATCCGGCCCAGATTGCCGATATCGATGGTGACGGGGCGCTGGAGGTGCTGTGTGTGATGAAGGACCAGCTGCATATTCTGGAGGGGGCGACGGGCAAAGTCAAAGCGGTTCATCCGCTGCCGGCGAAGGAGGCTCATGACTGCATCATTATTGCCAACCTGTCAGGCGGCAGCTATCCTTCCGACATCATTCTAAAAGACCGCTACCATCAGCTGTGGGCGCTAGATCGGGACTTCCGGCTGCTCTGGACCCATCAGGGCAATGTAGGGCACTATCCCTGGGTGTACGATCTGGACGGTGACGGGCGCGATGAGGTGATGGCCGGATATGATCTGCTGAGTGCGGAGGGCAAGCGGCTATGGAGCTGCAAGGATCTGGACGATCATGCCGACTGTCTGTGGGTGGGCGATGTGAATGGAGACGGGGTACCGGAGCTGGTCATCGGCGGTAGTGTGACGGTGATGTACGACCGTAACGGGCGCGAGCTATGGCGGTACGAAGGCTCTGTCGAGTCCCAGCATCTGGCGCTCGGGTGGTTCCGCCCCGACCTGCCCGGCCTGCAGATTGCGGGCCTTGACCGTCTGGTCCGCGAGGATGACGGCAAGGGTCTGCGGGGCAAGGATGCCATGTTCCTGCTGGACCAATCCGGCCGGGAGCTGTGGAAGGAAGAGCGCACCACCGACGGCTGGCTGACCATTGTCGAAGCCGTCAGCCGGTTCTGGCCGGATGCACCCGACTATATTCTGGCGTACCGTCGGGGCGAAGCTGTGCTTCCCGCACTCTATGACGGCTATATGAATATCGTTGCCGAGTTCGCCGAGCAGGGCTACGCCGTGCACGGCGATCTGCTGGGCAGCGGAACCGAGCAGGTTATTATTTATACGGATGAGCTGGCCGCTGTCTATGCCGGTGAAGCTCTTCCGCTGCAAGCGGTCTATCCCGGGCAGCAACTGCCCCAGCCCAAACGGCTGTACAGCTCCACCCTGTACCCCGGCGGTGAGGTGGCGTTGTGATGGGGGGCAGGGACGAGAATGCAGCGGTGAGTGCAGAGGAAGGGCATGACGTGAAGGGTGATGCCGAGCAGGCCAATGTTCCCGCCTACTTTCATCCGCGTCATTCCATCGTCCGCACAGCCGGAGAGCATACGGAAGCGATGCTTGCCATCATAGCGAATCGCTATATTGGTGCAAATCCGCCGCAGCCTCCGGTCTACCGCGTTCATCTGGAGAACAGCTTCCCGCGCCTGCCGGATTGCCGGTATGAGATGAATCTGAAAGAACGGCTGCCTGAGCTGCGGGACGGGGAATTTGTCTATGCCTGGGGGAAGCTGTGGAGCGATGCAGACTGCGAAATCCCGCTCGCGCTCAGCTGCTTCGGTCCGGTGACAGTCTATGTCAACGGCATTGCCGTGTTCGCGTCCAATCTGAACGATGATGTGTTCCCGGACCGCAAGGCATTCTTTCGTACCGGGCTGAAGGCAGGCTGGAATCAGTTCCTGCTGGAGTGTACCGCCGTCGGCACCGGCTGCGGCGGGATTTTTGGCACCGGGAGCGTGAAGGGGGCTCCGCTGCATTTTCTGGCCCCGACTGCGGAGCGCAGCGGCTGCGAGGGCTGGATCTACAGCGCGCCGCAGCAGAGCAGATGGACGCTGCAGCCGGAGGGCGGCGGCGCTTCTGAGGGAGAGGCTGCGGCGCACCGCGCGGAGCCTTCGCAGCGCGGAAGTGTGCGCTGCGGCGAAGCCGCGGAGGCCGCCGAAGCTGCGCTGGCGGCCCGCTGTGCCTGGTATCCGGCGGCCGGATGGCCGGATACCAAGGCACAGGGCGGGAACCTCGCGCGCGTGCTCGGCGTGGTGCCCGGCGCGAAGGCGCTGGCCTGGAGCAGGCTGGCGGTGAGTGCGCCGGGCGGAATGAACGTCCGGCTGGTCCTCCGCAGCCGGGATGTAGCGGCACTCAAGGTCTGCGTGGATGGCAGGCTTGCCGCCATCCAGCCCGAAGCGAGTGCCGGCCTTGAGTGTGTGCTGCCGCTGAGCTTCGGCAGCCATGACCTGCTGGTCGAGGCCGTGTGCGGCGGCCCCGGGTGGGACTTCCGCCTGGAAGCGGCGGAGGCTGGGAACACATCAGAGGTACAGGTGGAAGCGGAGTGTAGCGCGGCTCTTGCGGAAGCTTCACCCTGCTGCTCTCCGCAGGGAACCTTGAATAAGGGAGCTGGCGCCAGTGGAGTCCACGGCACAGTGAAGCTGGTGAGTCCTTGCCCGGTGGAAGGGCAGACCGGTCCATGGCTGTACCTGGGTCCGTTTCTGCAATCGGCGGTACCGCAACCTGCGGAAGCGGCTTCTATGGATGCTCCTTTCGGTGAAGGGACGGAGGAATGCTTTTGGCGGGTGGACCGTCCTGGTGGCGCAGTCAGGCCCTATCTGGAGAGTGCGCTGTACGGACGCTGGAATTATCCGCTGGGGGTGACCCTCTATGGTCTGCTGCGTACCGGTCAGGCTCTGGGCGATCCTCATTATTCCGCATATACCAGAGGACATATTGAGCAGTGTACCCGGCTCCATGCTTATTCGCTCTGGGACCGCAGCCGCTATGGTGCTCCGGGTATTAACCAGCAATTGGCGCTCATGGACTCACTGGATGACTGCGGCTCCTTCGGTGCGGTGATGCTCGCCGCTCATGCCGAACAGCCGCTGCATGGAGCGTCCGAAACAGCGGCGTATATCGCCCGGTATATTCAAAATACGCAGTCCCGCGATGAGGAGGGGGCGCTCTACCGGACACGGGGCACCACCGACTTCATGCAGGGAACGATGTGGTGCGATGATCTGTATATGAGCACTCCGTTCCTGAGCCGGTATTATTTGTTGACGGGAGATACCGCTTATCTGGATGATGCAGTGTCGCAGTTTTTTCATTACCGTAATCGGCTGTTCCAGCCGGAGCTTGGCATTATGCATCATGTGTATGATTACAAATTCAGCAAGCCGAACGGGGTAGCCTGGGGAAGAGGCAATGGCTGGGTACTGTTCTCGCTGACTGAGCTGCTGGAGGTACTGCCGGAGCAGCATCCGCAGCGGGAAGAACTGCTGGATTATTACCGGCTGTTGTGCGAAGGTTATTTACGGCTGCAGGATGCGGAAGGATTATGGCATCAGGTTCTGACTGATCCCGAATCTTATGCGGAGGCATCGTGTTCTTCGATGTTCGTATATGCTTTTGCGCGCGGTGTGCGCAGAGGTTGGCTGACAGAGCCGTATCCATATGCCGATGCAGCGCTGCGCGGCTGGACGGCACTGGGCGAATACTGCATCGACCATCAGGGGAATGTCTATGGCGTCTGCCGGGGATCGGGGTATTCCTTCAACAAACTGTATTACAAGGAACAGCTCACCTGGCAGCTCAACGATACTCACGGAATCGGCATTGTGCTGCTGGCCGGTATTGAAGCGCTTGAGCTTAGGCGGGAGCTGGAGGCGCAGCGCATGTAAATTGTAATGTAATGAAGGTAGCTGAAAAAAGTAATTTATCAATCAGAGGCTATCGCTACTCATGCAGAGTTATCTTCAATCTGCTTGAGTTCGATAGCCTCTTCTTCATGTAGCCGTACAGCCGCAGAACCCGGGAATCGCGTGTATACAGAATACAGCGGAAATGAAAGGGATAAATCCCATTAATGCGGCTAAAAGTGGATGATGAGCCGAAATGAAGGGGATAAATCCCATTAATGCGACTAAAAGTGGATGATGAGCCGAAATGAAAGGGATAAATCCCATTGATTCAGCTGAAAATGGGCGGTGAGCGAAAATGAAAGGGATAAATCCCTCTGAGCCGTCAGAATGAGGAGCACAACTACCCTTGAATCCCCCATAGCCACGCAAAAACCCCGCAGGCGGAAATTCGCTTCCTGCGGTTTTTTTTGCGCGGAGTGCCTTACGGGTATGTAGCACAGGCAGGCTGTGCGGTTAATCCTTATCGATCAGCTCCAGCTTTTCAAGGATCTTAAGGGTGGTAACGGCGGACAATTGCACAGCTAGTTGAATGCTGGCTTGGCTGTTTCCGCTCTGCTCCAAGGCAGCTTGATTCTCGGATAACACTTCTTCCGTCACCTGCTGGATCAGACTTTTAACGATCTCATTGTTCATAATAGGCTCCTCCTTCCGAATGTAAATACTCTCATTCTATATTTCGGCCGGACCCAGGATTTTACTTAGGGAGCAGGGAATGTTATCCGGTAATCTGAACGAATTCCACTCTTATCACAGACTTGAAGCGGGATCTGTAGTAAACTGGAAGGAATGTATAGTACGCCTGCAATTATTCTACAGAAAAGAATGTGATCAATGTATGCAGCTTCAAGCTCCTCAACCGGCCAAGAAATGGCTGGAAAAATATCTGTCCGGAGACAGCATGGATTACCGGCAAATTATCGCCTTGTTTCTGCCTATTCTCATTGACCAGGCCTTCATTATCGGGCTGAATCTGGTCAACACTGCGATGATCAGCTCGTCGGGTATGGCGGCAGTGAGTGCGGTGAATATGGTGGATTCCCTGAATATTTTTCTGATCAATGTATTTGTGGCGATTGCGACCGGGGGGACGGTGGTGGTTGCGCAGTATAAAGGAAGCGGGAATGACCGCATGGTCTCCCAGGCCACGGCCGGATCGGTTACCTCGGTCTCGCTGCTTGCGGTGGGAATCGGTCTGCTGCTGATGTCCTTCCATACGCCAATTCTGAATTTGCTGTTCGGGACGGCCTCCTCCGATGTGCTGGACAATGCCCGGGTCTATATGATCGGCAGCAGCATTTCGTATCTGGGGATTGCCGTGGTTCAGGCTGTATGCGGTGCGCTGCGGGGCGTGGGCCGGACGCGGGCTTCGCTGATGCTGTCGCTAATTATGAACGTGTTGTATGTTATCCTCAACGTTGTCTTCATTAACCTGCTGGACATGGGTGTGCTGGGCATGACACTTGCGGTCAATATTGCTCGTTATGTGGGGATGGCCTGTGCCTTGATCTATCTGTTCAAGTTCGATTCGGTGCTGCGTGTGCAGGTCCGCGACCTGTTCCATGTTCCGCTTACGATGCTGCGCAAAATCATGTTCATCGGCGTACCGTTCGCCGCAGAGCAGATGTTCTTCAACGGCGGCAAGCTGCTGACGCAGATCTTCATTGTCAGTCTGGGCACGTATGCCATCGCCACCAATGCGATTGCCGGATCGCTGGCGATGGTCTTTCAGATTCCGGCCAGTGCGCTGTCGCTGACGATTGTAACCGTGGTCGGCCAGTGTATCGGACGGGGGGATGTAGCGGATGCCCGGAAGTTCATCAAGTCCTTCCTGTGGATCGGTTCCGCCTCTTACGCCCTGGTGGCCTTGATCCTGATGCCGCTGTTCCACCCGCTTGTCTCTATTTTCTCCCCGCCTGCGGAGATTATCGATGATCTGTTCGTGGTGCTGCTGGTCAATGCGATTGCCCAGATTCCGCTCTGGGCCTTCAGCTTCATTCTGCCGTCCGCGCTGCGGGCAGCGGGAGACTCCCGCTTCACCTCGATCGCTTCGATGCTGACGATGTGGCTGTTCCGGGTGGTCTTCGGCTATATTCTCGGGATCGTGCTGGGCTATGGAGTGCTGGGTGTATGGCTGGCGATGAACTGCGAATGGGCAGTGCGCGGAGCGGTATTCCTCTGGCGCTTCCGGGGCAAGAAGTGGTATGCGCACAAGCTGATATAGATACTGCCGGTTAGAAGACTCCTAATTCAGGGGTCTTCTTTGCTATGCAGTCAGCCGGAATCATCTATAAAAAGCACGGTACAACCTTTAGTTTCAGGTAAGACGCACTTTGGTCCGTATGCTACGATTTGGGTGGTGAAGGGGGAGGCTTCCACATTAGCTGTAAGCGCTTAACTCATTGAAACCCAAATTCATACAGAGGAGTGCAACGCATGAAGAGAATAATCAAGCAAGTCTCTCTGGTGCTGCTGGCAGCCCTTCTGCTTCTTCCGGCAGGCGGATATCTTCCGGCTGCTCAGGCAGCCGAGGCACAGACCACGGTATATCACGAAACGTTTGCGAATGGCGCAGGTAAGGCAGTTCAGTCGGGAGGCGCCAAGCTGGAGGCGGTTAAGGGCGTTGTTTTTGACGGAAATAGCGATGGGGCAGCGCTGCACGTAAGCAACCGGAAGGATAGCTGGGATGCGGCTGATTTCAACCTCTCGGATATGGGCATGAAGAAGGGCAGCACCTATACCGTAACAGCGGTGGTCTATGTGGATGGCAGCGTAACTGTGCCGAAGGACGCACAGGCAGTGATGCTGACACTGGACGGTTATGGCAATTACGCCGGTGGCGAATATCATGCGGGTCAAGCCGTGACCTTGACCAAGACCTTTACGGTGGACGCGGAGCAGAAGCTGCGCATCCAGTCAGACGATAAGGGAGCCTCAGTACCCTTTTACCTTGGCGATCTTCTGATAACGACAGAGTCTACTCCGGGCGGCGGGGAAGAGCCTGTGCGTGAACCGGCTTTGGCGTTCAGTACAGTGACTTTTGAAGATCAGCAAGAGGGCGGCTTCACCGGCAGAGCCGGAACCGAGACGCTGACCGTAACGAATGAAGCGAATCATACCGAGGGCGGTTCATATTCCCTGAAGGTCGAGGGCAGAAGCAATACCTGGCACGGCCCTTCCCTGCGTGTGGAGAAGTACGTGGACAAGGGCAGCGAATATACCCTGTCTGCCTGGGTGAAGCTGATCGAACCGGCTAGCGCACAGCTCCAGCTGTCTACACAAGTAGGCACAGACAGCAGTGCAAGTTATGTGACCCTGTCCCCTAAGACGATCAGTACGGCTGACGGCTGGGTGAAATATGAGGGCAGCTACCGCTATAACAGCGTGGGCGGCGAATATCTGACCCTGTACATTGAGAGTTCCAATAATGCAACCGCTTCCTTTTATATCGATGATATTAATTTCGAGCATACTGGTACCGCTCCGGTGGATATTCAGAGAGATCTGACTCCGCTAAAAACAGCCTATCAAAATGACTTCCTGATCGGCAACGCGCTATCCGCCGAGGATCTGGAAGGCGTACGGCTGGACCTGCTGAAGATGCATCACAATGTTGCTACCGCAGGCAATGCCATGAAGCCGGATGCGCTTCAGCCAACCAAGGGCAATTTCACTTTTACAGCGGCAGATGCGATGGTAAATAAGGTGCTTGCCGAAGGCATGAAGATGCACGGGCATGTGCTGGTATGGTATCAGCAGTCGCCTGACTGGATGAACTTGACCACGGATGCAGCAGGCCTTAGCGTTCCGCTGGGGCGTGACGAAGCACTCGCTAACCTGAGAGCGCACATCAAGGGAGTTATGGAGCATTTCGGAGACCGGGTCATCTCCTGGGATGTAGTCAACGAGGCAATGAACGATAACCCGTCCAATCCGAATAACTGGCAAGCGGCGCTGCGTAAGGCTCCGTGGTATGAAGCCATCGGTCCGGATTATCTGGAGCAGGCATTCCTGGCGGCCAGAGAGGTGCTGGACCAGCATCCGGAATGGGATATCAAGCTGTATTACAATGATTACAATGACGATAACCAGAACAAGGCCCAGGCCATCTACAGTATGGTCAAGGAACTGAATGACAAGTACGCGCTGACCCATCCCGGCAAGCTGTTGATTGATGGTGTGGGGATGCAGGCGCACTACAATATCAATACGAATCCAGATAACGTCAAGCTATCGCTGGAGAGGTTCATCTCCCTTGGCGTAGAGGTCAGTATTACCGAACTGGATATTCAGGCCGGCAGCCAGAATACGCAGACAGAGAAGGAACGGATTGCTCAAGGCTATCTGTATGCGAGGCTGATGGATCTCTACAAGGCCCATGCCGACCATATTGCGCGGGTAACCTTCTGGGGCATGGATGACCGCACAAGCTGGAGAGCGGAGTCAAGCCCGCTGCTGTTCGACAGGGATCTGCAGGCGAAGCCGGCTTACTACGCGGTCATTGATCCGGCCAAATTCATGGCTGAGCATGAGCCGAATACGGCAGAAGCCAACGTGTCAGAGGCAGTCTACGGCACGCCGGTTATTGACGGAACAGCGGATGGAATCTGGGCCTCTGCGCCTGAGATGGCTGTGAACCGTTATCAGATGGCTTGGCAGGGCGCAAGCGGAACCGCACGTACCCTATGGGATGACCAGAATCTGTATGTGCTGGTCCAGGTAAGTGATGCTGGGCTGGATAAGAGTAATGTGAATGCATGGGAGCAGGACTCTGTAGAGATTTTCCTGGATGAAAATTTCGGCCGCACGACCTTCTATGAGAGCGATGACGGACAATACCGGGTCAATTACGACAATGAAGCCTCATTCAGTCCGGCAGCCATTGGTGCAGGCTTCGAGTCGGCAACCAAGATAGCCGGAACTAACTATACGCTTGAAATGAAGCTTCCGTTCAAAACAATCATGCCAGCCGGCGGAACCAAGGTCGGCTTCGACACTCAGATCAACGATGCCAAGAACGGCGTCCGGCAAAGTGTGGCCGCCTGGAATGATACCACCGGCAACGGCTATCAGGACACCTCCGTCTTCGGCGTGCTGACGCTTAAGGCCAAAGACGGCGCTGAGCCCCCGACGAAGCCGACGCCAACGCCAACGCCGGAACCGGAAGCAACACCTGCACCAACAGCCACACCTGCACCAGTCTCTGGCGGCACCAGCTATAGCAGCAGCACGCCTGCGCCTAAGCCTGCGCAGATTGACAGCAAGGATGGTGTGGTGACGCTCAGACCTGTCGTGAAGACCGAAGGCACAGAGGCGAAGGCCGTAGTTACGGCTGAGCTGTGGCAGCAAGCCCTGAAGCAGGCGGCCCCGGCAGCAGACGGACGGAAGCAGATTATCATCGACCTGGCGAACCAGACAGGTGTGGCCTCCTATGAAGCCCAGTTGCCGCTTCAAGGCCTGAAGACGCAGGAGAAGTTCCTGCTTGTCCTTCAGAACGGCCTTGCTACGCTGTCCATTCCAAGTGAGCAGCTCGCAGGGATTGCAGCAACCACTGAATATGTTAGCATCCGGGTCAAGCATTCCACAGCCGAAGGCCTGGATGCCACTGCTCTCCAGCAGACCGGCAGCCGTCCGGTGGTGGAGCTGAGTCTGCTTGCAGGCGGGCAGAAGGTAGCCTTGTCTGGCAGCAGCGAGATGACCGTCTCTATTCCTTACAAAGCGTCAGCAGCAGAGCTTGACAGTCTGGAGTCTCTTCTGGTCCGTTCGCTCACCGGCAACGGCGCATGGTCTGCTGTGGTGAACAGCCGTTATGATGCAGTGAAGGAAGCGCTGGTGTTCCGTACTACAGAGTTCGGTACATTTGCCGCAGCCTTCGCTCCGCCGGCCTTTACAGATCTCGGCAGCCTGTCATGGGCGAAGCAGGCAGCTGCTGCCATGGCTGCGCGCGATATCCTTCCGGACGGCAACAGCTTCATGCCTGCCGCTCCTATGAACAGAGCAGACTTCACAGCCTCGCTGGTGAAGGTGCTGGAGCTTAAGGCTGCTGCTGAAGCAGTTGCAGGCTTCAGCGATGTCCAGAGTAATGCGGCATACAGCAAGGAGCTTGCGGCCGCGAAGCAGCTCGGTATCGTCACAGGCTATGCGGGCAATACCTTCAAGCCAGCGGGCGTCATCACCCGCCAGGAGATGATGGTAATTGCGGCGCGTGCCCTGAAGGCGGCCGGAATCACGGCTGAAGGCAGCGGATCGATAGCATCTTACACCGATGCCGGTCAAATCTCCGCCTATGCCAAGGACAGCGTGTCAGCCTTGCTGAAATACGGCGTAGTGAACGGTAAGAACAATAAGCTTGCTCCGGGGGACACCCTCTCCCGTTCGGAAGCAGCGGTAATTCTGTACCGGATCTGGAAGCTGTAAAGTTACTTCTAATAAGACAGAGAAACAGCCAGCCGCCGGGCAGATTGCCGGTGACTGGCTGTTTGTGGTTGCAGCCGGATTATCGTGCTGCTCCTCCAACTCCAACTTATAATTCGATTCAAAAATCCTGCTTAAACTACAACATTCACTCACATTACAACAACCATTTCTCGTATTGTTGTACAAAAAGCAGGAATATCCTGTCTTGAAGCGGCTTAGCGAAGATAATCCTGCAATTCCTGCAACAATCTCCCGGGAATGCCCCTATCCTAGATGCCGAGTTGCAATACATGCAACATTAGCTCCACAACAAAGAAATTAAGGGCGAATGACTTAAGCCGTAAAACTAATGGACGGGAATGAAGAATTACCGTTTTAACACCAGCGGAAGGTACACCTCGTCCACAATATTGGCGATCGTCTCCTCTGACATGGGTGCGTTATAGAGCATCAGCTCATGGCGGGCCAGATCGGACGGCAAAGTGAGCATTCGGGGGGTTACGGCTTCGGCAGATACTTCTCCCCGCTCAACAGCCCGCTCCAGCAAAATCGACATGGTCCTGTTTTGACGCCCATGGGGGAAAATATAGGAGGCAAGCGGCATATTGCCCATTTCTGCTACAAGTCCGTAGAAAGCATTCAACATGACTTGAATATTATTCTGGTTCATGGCCCGCAGCACCCCGCATACATCATCCCTCAAGTTCCCGTTATCCGGCACTTCCTCCAGCGGCAGGGGCACACGCTCCCGGATAGCAGCAAGCACAAGCTCAGCACGGTTGGCCCACCGGCGGTAGAGTACGGCTTTGCTTGTTCCCGCCCGCTCGGCCACACTATCCATCGTAAGATTGGAATACCCCTGCTCTGTCAACTCTTCCCGTACGGCCTGGAGTATAGCGGCTTCGAGCTCCTTGCCTCTGCGTCTGTTCTTCAATTTATCCTGTTCTTGAGAAGTGGACATACCGGTCTCAACCACCTTTGGAGAATTTCGTTGCGTTTCTTATGAGGATAGTATATCATAGGCTCAATTAAGAAACTTTAAGTTTCTTATTAGCGACCAAAGGGAGATGATCAACTTGCAAAATCAAGCTAAACCAGCACTTGAACCAGCTGAACAGCAGGCAGCAGCCAAGAATTTGATGTGGATTCTTATGCTTGGTATTCTGGCTCCGATCTTCGATACGACGATAACCAATGTGGCGATTGATACGCTGGTCCGGGAATTTAACACCTCGGTATCCATTGTTCAGTGGGTGATGACCGGATATCTGCTGTCGTTTGCGATGGTTATTCCTATAACAGGCTGGGCTGTGGAACGGTTTGGGGGAAGGAAGATGTGGCTATTTTCGCTGAGTCTGTTTTTGCTCGGCTCTGTGCTGTGCAGCATGGCGTGGAACGTGGAGAGCCTGATTATTTTCCGTACCCTTCAAGGGATCGGCGGGGGCTTGCTGATGCCGATTATGCAGACCTTGGCCGTACGTGCCTATGGAGGTCAGAATATGGGCAAAAGAATGGCGACCATAGCTATGCCAGCGCTGCTTGGGCCCATTCTGGGACCGGTGCTGGGAGGACTGATCGTCAATCATCTGAGCTGGCGATGGATCTTTTTTGTCAATATTCCGCTCTGCCTGGCTGCCATAATTGTTGCGTGGAAGGGGCTCCCCAAAGAAGAGCACCATGCCCGGACGCTGCGGCTGGATGTGCCTGGACTGCTGATACTGTCTCCGGCTATCGTGCTTACCCTGTACGGCCTTGGAGAAGTCAGCTCCCACCACGGCTTCGGTCATGCTGCGGTCCTTGTTCCCGTTATAGCAGGTGTGGCGCTTTTAGCAGTATTCGTGATCCATGCCTTCCGCAAGGGAGATGAAGCGTTGATTGATGTCAGGCTGTTCCGGGTACGTTCCTTAACCGTGTCCTCGTCACTGCTGTTTCTATCCGGATTGACGACCTATGGGGCGATGCTGCTGCTGCCGCTATATCTCCAGCAAGTCCGCGGTGAATCTGTGCTTATGTCCGGCCTGCTGCTCGTTCCCCAAGGCATCGGGATGCTGCTGACCAGATCGCTGGCCGGCAAACTGACAGATCAGATCGGATCGAGACCCGTGGTTCTTGTAGGAACGGTCCTTACCATCCTTGGCACTTGGCCGCTGACGCAGCTTGGCGCAGATACGAGTTACTATTTTCTGAGTGCGGTTCTTATCGTGAGGGGGGCTGGATTAGGAGCTGTTTTTCTGCCGGTTATGGCTTCTGCCTATATCGGTCTGTCCTCGAAGCAAATCCCGCACGCCAGCAGCACCACCCGTATTATGCAGCAGATTGGCGGTGCCTTCGGCGTATCAGTTATCGCAATTATTTTACAAAATAAGCTGAATTCCGTCCTGACTCCTGACCCGGCCGCAATGGCCGTTGCCTTCGATCATACGTTTATGTGGACGATTGCCTTCTCGGCTGTGGCGTTAATTCCGGCTGCCTTCCTGCCAAGAATAAGGAAATAGTGCGGCTGGTGCGCAAGTGCAATTATATTTCATTTCCCTGAGATCCATTGTTGCGAATGGTAGAGTGGTGTATCCGTTTATCTGAATTCAAGGTATAATATCGGACAAAGCGCGTAAGGATGACTCTGGAATGTATAGAAAGCGCTATCTTTGCAGGCAGATTGGAGGAATGTGTATATGATCAAGCGGTTTCAAAGAGTTAGCCTGGTGAAACAGATTATCTATCTGAATGTGCTGATGCTAAGCTTTCTGCTAGTATCCTTTCTCATTTCTAATTATATCGCGCAGCGTATTGTCGAGGACAAGGTTACGGAATCCGTTAACAAGCTGATGCTTCAGCTGGAAGCAACCATGAAGAATTTCTATAAAGATATGGATGGTATTTCATACTCCTTGTTGTACAGTCCGACGCTTCAGCAATATCTGAGCACAAACGATGCACTGACACATATTCTTATGGACGATGATATTGTCTCCCAATTTTCAAGTACACTTTCTTTGAAAGAAGACATTAAAGGGATACTGCTCTATAACAACACGGGCAAGCTGATTGCCAATTTAGGGGAAAAGGCGAATATTACACCTAAAAATCAGGCATCTGTCATTGAATATACTACTTCCATATTACCCAACAGCTCCTACTACACGATATCTGTTCCTGTCTATAATCTGCAGAATAATATCAAGTTAAAGGATTACCGGGGAATGTGCGTATTTCTAATGGATGGAGCCCGCTTTAATGAGCTGCTACAGACATCGAAGCAATCCCCCCATTCCAAATTCCTGCTGCTGGACGAGAAGGATGTCATCATTGCGGGAACCGCTCCGCAAAATTACGGCGAAGTTTTTCATTCTGAGAATTACTCTAATCGTCATAAATATCTGGTTCAGGAAGCGGTTCTTAAAAATACCGGCTGGAAGATTATTAGCGTCCTGCCCAAGGCCGAAGTGCTCCAGGATGTGAGTACCATCAAGAACCTTAATATTGCTACCTATATTGTAATCTTTTCCATGCTGCTGCTCTTCCTGGTTGTGTTCTATAATCAGGTATTTAAGCCTGTCAAAGCGCTCCTTGATTTTGTGAAATCCTACACGAAAAAAGGGAAGGACAGAAGGTTCTCAGTGACGTTCAACAACGAAATCGGAGTCCTGGGCAGCCGCTTGAACCAGATGCTCGATGACATCGATCATCTAAGCCGGGATATCCAGGTCGTTCAGCAAAAAGCCTTTGATATAGAGCTGATGAAAAAGAAAATGGAGATATCGGCCTACAGGAATCAGATTAATCCTCACTTTTTGTACAATACCTTAGAATGCATACGTGCGATTGCCCTTTTTCATAAAGCTGAGGATATCGCGGAAATCACCTCTTCTCTATCCAAGATGTTTCGTTATTCCATTAAAGGGGCCGGATTTGTCAGTATAGGTGAAGAGCTGCTCTACCTTCGGGAATATTCGAGAATTATTGATTACCGCTTTAGAGGGAAAATACAAATTCGAGTGGAAGCGGAAGAGCGCCTGCAATCGCTCTACACTCTGAAATTATTACTGCAGCCGATCGTAGAAAATGCAGTTTTTCACGGACTGGAGACAAAGGTCAGCTCTGGATTGGTTACTGTGCAGGTAAACCTGCTGACAGATGAGCTTGTTTGCTTCACAGTCAAAGATGATGGCGTAGGAATGAGCGGGCAACGGCTGGAAGAGGTGAGGGCACAATTAAACCGGTTTGAAGGTCCTGTTGTGATGAATGACGGAGGCGTGGGCATCGGCTTGGCCAATATCTATCGTAGAATAAAGCTGTTCTATGGAGAAAATGCCCAAATGACGATCGAGAGCAAAGTAGACGAAGGGACCACGGTGATCTTGACGGTACCGATCATGGAGGAGCCCGGAGAAACGGAGGGAGAACTATGCTTCAAGTCCTGATTGTTGATGATGAACCTTGGGTAGCGTACGGAATTGCCCACATGATTGACTGGAACAGTCTGGGTTATGAGATTATCGGTGAGGTGTATGACGGTCAGCACGCCTTGGAGATGATTACCGAGCTATTGCCGGATCTGGTCATTTCCGATATTCGTATGCCTGGATTAAGCGGAATTGAATTACTGGAGAGAATAAGAGGGCTGCAGTTAGAGACGAAGGTTATTCTTGTAAGCGGATATACCGATTTTGAATATGCTCAGAAAGCGATCCGTTATGGGGCATTCGACTATCTGGTCAAACAGATTGATGCCATCAAACTGGAAGAGGCTATCCATAGACTTACCGTAGAGATGAATAGAAAACGGGAGGCTTACGAGGAATATAATTTGTTGCTGGGAGATTTATTTGAGTGGCTGAATCCGGCGAACAAATTCACAATCGAGGATTTTCAGGTCAACCAAGAAGTCACCGCAGTGCTTCCGGATTATCGCTTCATATGCTGCCTGTATCCCGCAGACTCCAGTCCTGGAATAGCGGAAGGGAGGCATCAATATCCCCATTTGAGTGTCACCTCCTTACGAACGGGTTATGATAAAATTTCGCTGCTGCTCAATTATGACGAGCATATGGAGCCTTTGGAGCTACTCGATTTTATTACCAATGAATTGTCCGATGCCAGGTATATCGGGATAAGCGGTATAGGGGGAGCTACCACGCCAATCTCCAGGCTGTATCAAGAATCGGAGATTGTGATGTTCAGCGCATGCTTTCATCAAACCGAACAACTCGCGCATTACAAACCGCCTGTTATCTCCACGCTGATTAGAAAATGTCTATTAAAGCTGGAGCAATCCATTAAGGAAAAGGATAACATTCAAGTGGAGGTTCTGCTGGAGCAGATCAGCGAGGAATGCCGCCATTCCCTTATATACATTGATCAGATTGCAATCATCTATAATCAGGTGATCTCCATTATTCATAAGTATCATCATCAATTAAGCCCGGACAATGAGCTGGAATTCTTATCGTATGAACAGATTATTCGAATGTATCATACGCCGGAACAGCTGTTTACCAGAATGAAGTCGTTGCTGGAGCAGTTGAGTGAGCAAGATATCCACGTTTCCAATGAGGCCGTCGAGAAGATTATCGCCTATATCAACAGCAGGTATATGCATGATCTGTCGCTCAGTGAAATCGCCAAAATGTTTCATCTCAGCCTGGGCTACTTAAGCACGTTGATCAAGAAGGAGACGGGAGTCACCTATTCGGAATACATCATGCATAAGCGCTTGAGTATGGCTAAGGAACTACTTGGAGATTCCTCCCTGTCTGTGGCAGAGGTGGTCGAGCAAATTGGCTATAAGGATTATTACCATTTCAATAAGCTGTTTAAGAAGAACTTTGGAATCACGCCTAGCCAATACCGGAAAATATAACGTTGAAAGAAGAACAAAACACCAAAATAGAAAAATTCAGACATCTTCATCCTCATGAATCTGAGCTACGATAGAGATGTTCCAAACACACAGATTAAGGGAGGTCACAAAAGGCTATGAAACTAAAGTATATGATGGCTCCGGTTCTGACACTGGCTTTGGCACTAACGGGGTGTGGTTCAACGAGCAAAAATGAAACCGCTAACAAACCGGAAGGGACACAAAATTCGGCACCAGCTGTAAGCAAAGCAGTGTGGTTCTCGACAGTGGATTTCTGGAATCCTCCATCCACATGGAGCACCGATCCCGGCACTGTTCAAGGTATAATCACCGAGAAGACCGGTTTAACCTTTGATTTCAACATACCGGCACAAGACGGAGAGACGAAGTTGAATTTGATGCTGGTTTCCTCAGGTGAAAACTTCCCGGATTTGCTGACCATAACAAGTGATGTACTGGGGAAAAAGCTGATTGAGGCTGATAAAGTGTGGAAACTGGATGAATTTTTGCAAAAATACGATCCGGATTCTCATCTGCTGAAGGATTTTCCGGCGGATGTGAAGCAGACGATCATTGACCGGGATGGCGGCTTCTATGCTTTCCCAAGCCATATCAACTCAGAGGATGCCAGAAAGCAATATCCTCCTTCCGGACAATTCTATATCGATACTATTGATTACGCGGATAACAATGGGATTGTGGTGAATGGCAATATTCTCAAAGAGGCAGGTTTGACCCTTGATGACATCAAGACGGAATCCGGTCTGCTTGCCGCCTATCAAAAGATTAAAGATATGAATTTGAAGGTATCCGGGGCTGCGGTGATTCCGCTTCTGGTCGATGGCAAAAGCTATCAGGAGCCTACATTCGACTTCCTGAAGAGCACCTTCGGGGCCATGCCGGTAGATCAGAATGGTAACTACAGAGACCCGCTATTGGCACCGGAAACGAAGGAGGCCTTGAGCTTCTTGTACAAGGCGATGCAGGGAGGCTATTTTGAACCTGGACAGATGACGGTGGATAATGCTGCAGTGAAGGCCGATATGGCATCGGGCAGAGTCTTTACTTTTATCGGTAATATGGCCAATACTTCCTTCCAGCTCAATAATTACTGGACATCCTCCGGTCCTATTCTTTCGGATAAGGGAGCGAAGCCTGTACTTGCGAAGAACCAGCGGGCAGGCGGTGGCTGGATGCATACCTTTGTCTCGAAATCTGCCAAAGAACCGGAGAAGCTGGCTAAATTCATAAGCTTCATGAGCAGTAAAGAAGGTATGCTTTTGCACAACTACGGGATTGAAGGTGTTCATTATAATCTGGACGATCAGGGACATGTAGTGAAGACAGAGCAGGGGCTCAAGGATGCGACCCAGTATATGACTACGGGCGTGAGTGCATTCTGGCCATTTAATAATACCTCCTTCTCCTATAGTCTAGAGTCTGCTCCGACCGAAGAAACAGACATGGCGGCTGTAACTGCCAACCGGGTTGCTTCGGCTTATGGCAAATCTGAAGAAATTCAGATCTATAATAATGCGGCACTCAGTCTGCCGCAGGATCTATTCCCTGCCGACAGTCAATTTGCCAATGATGAATTGCAGATTAAGAACTACAAAACTGCCCAGATCGCTAAAATAATCATGTCGGAAAATGATGCGAAGTTTGAGCAGCAATATAATGAAATGATCGCACAATTAAAGAAGCTTGGCATCGAGGCTTTGGATAATGAGCGGGATAAATATTTTAAAGAAAAGAGTAAGCAGTATGGAGTAGAGGTTAAAGGGATCAACTCCTGATTACCAGAGGATGAATGGTGCCAAAGCACGTGGAACAACATGATGCTTTGGCACTCTTAATGTAGAGATAGGAGGGTAAGTATGCCATCCAAGCGTAGAAAAGGATACAGGCTGGGATATGATTTCAAAACGCAGTTTGAACTCAAATTAATGCTGTTTCCAGCAGTGGTATTGATCTTTGTGTTTAACTTTACTCCGTTATTTGGTCTTCTGATGGCTTTTAAGAGCTACGAACCCGCTATGGGCATCAAGGGAATCTTTACAAGTGACTGGAATCATTTTCAGCATTTCACCAGGGTGTTTCATAATTTTCAATTCTGGCCGATGGTACGGAACACTTTAGGGATCAACCTGCTAAGCGGTTTAATAGGAATACCGGTAACGCTCTTTTTTGCCCTGATTCTCAATGAAATACAGTCTCCCAAGTTCAAATCCTTGGTTCAGACCATAACCTACTTACCCCATTTTCTCTCCTGGGTTATTTTTGGCGGACTTTTTATTACACTGCTGAATACTGACGGTATAGTTAACTACTTGCTGCTGGAGTTCCATCTTATTGACAAACCGCTGCAGTTTTTGGCGGAACCGAAGTACTTCTGGGGTATAGCCATTGGAACTGGACTGCTGAAGGATCTCGGCTGGGGTGCCATTCTGTATCTTGCGGCCATTGCCGGTGTCGACCAGAGTCTATATGAATCGGCTGCCATCGACGGAGCGGGCCGTTTGAAAAGAATGCTTCATATTACGATTCCCGGAATCATGCCTACGTTGATGGTTTTGGTCATATTTGCCGTAAGCGGCATGCTAAACAATAATTTCACCCAGATTTATGTTTTACAGAATACATTGAATCTACCGGCAAGCCAGGTTATAGATACTTATGTTTATCAAACGGGAATGCTGCAATTCCAATTTGCCTCGGCGACGGCAATAGGGTTGATGAAGACTGTGTTTGCCCTGTTGCTTCTGGTTGGTGCAAATACTGTCTCCAATAAATTGACTAAGACAGGTTTGTTTTAAGGAGGACGTTGTATGGTTGGAGGGAAAAGTTTAGGAGAACGTACGTTTAATTTGTCTACAATCATCATTATGGTGATTCTTATGGCTGTAACTATCTACCCGTTCTGGTTCTCCCTCATCAGTTCCCTGAACAGTGGAGAGGATCTGCTTCGCGGTCCAATCTTCTTATGGCCGAGAGAATGGACATGGGCCAGCTGGGAAAAGGTGTTGATTGATCCGGGAATCCTTCAGGCAGCTTGGATTACGGCGTCGCGGACGATTATTGTTACGGTTGTATCCATGCTCTATACATCGATGTTCGCGTATGCATTCTCCAGGTCTTATCTAAAAGGGAAACAGTTCTACGTGGTGATTGGCTTTGCCAGCATGTATTTCAGTGGCG
This sequence comes from Paenibacillus sp. FSL R7-0210, assembly GCF_038009085.1. Classification (NCBI taxonomy): domain Bacteria; kingdom Bacillati; phylum Bacillota; class Bacilli; order Caryophanales; family Paenibacillaceae; genus Paenibacillus; species Paenibacillus sp. FSL R7-0210. The sequence continues at coordinate 4,362,512 of NZ_JBBPAR010000001.1, read as the reverse complement.
GGTTGATTCCATCCTTTATGCTGATGAACTGGCTGGGCTTATACGATCATTACCTCGTCTACATTTTGCCGAGTATTTTTGGAGGCTTCTATAATGTCATCATCTTTAATGCGAATTACAAGGGCATCCCGGACTCTTTATTTGAGTCGGCGAAGATGGATGGAGCCAGTGAGTTCAGAATCTTTTTCCGGATTGTCTTACCGCTATCGAAACCGGTCATGGCAGCACTATCCGTATTTACAGCAGTGAATATATGGAATGATTACGGTACAACACTTTATTTCACACAATCCAACCATTTGCAGACTTTACAGTATGTCATCCTCAGATTAATTCAGTCGAATCGCGCGGTTGAGAACATGATGAATACGGTGGACGGCTCCAACCTTGCGGTAGCACAATTACTGAATAATACCGGAGGACAAGGCTTGGTCACGGCTCATACCATTGAGCTTGCCGCTATGGTCATTGCGTCCATTCCGATGATCATCTTATATCCGTTCGCGCAGCGCTTTTTCATTAAAGGAGTGTTGTTGGGATCAGTTAAAGGATGAATGGATATTGACTGGATCAGACAACAAGTAGGGTGCAGGAGCGCTCTTCTTGTTCTTGGGGGAGGTTCTTATGGATACACTAGCTTTTTTGCCAGGCAAGCAAGCTTTACATGCTTATCTGTTTGCCCATTTCATTGGAGAACAAGAGGACGGTGAGCAGATCTACTTTGCGGTTAGCCAGGACGGTCTGCATTGGCAGGATTTAAACCACAAACAACCCGTACTGTACTCTACCGTTGGAGAACGGGGGGTACGGGACCCATTTTTACTTCGGAGTGGGGACGGCAGCTGCTTTTATTTGTTAGCAACCGATCTTAGCATTTATCACCGGGGAGGGTGGACAGATTCGAATGCAACGGTTACTGGAAGCCGCTCTATTATAGTCTGGGAATCTCCGGATTTAGTGAAATGGTCGGAGCCCCGGAGGGTGGAGGTTGCTCCCAAGGAAGCCGGCTGCGCCTGGGCTCCAGAAGCGATCTATGATGAGGAAGCAGAGGATTATCTGGTGTTTTGGGCTTCCAGCAGAGAGGCTGCTGACGGTATGGGCAGGGGGCTGCATATTTACGCCAGCAAAACACAAGATTTCCGCACGTTCACGGAGGCAGAGCTGTTTATCACCCGGGGGGAACATCAGACTGTTATCGATACGACAATCATCAGAGCCGAGGGCAGATATTACCGTGCTTCTGGCGATGGTCATATCACGATTGAGTCGAGCGATCATCTTTTGGGAGAATGGAAGATCATCTCAACTTTGGAGTCACTAGGGCTTGGTTTGACCGGCAAAGATGTGGAAGGACCGGAGTTCTTCAAGTTCAACCACGATGAGCAATGGGGGCTGCTTGTAGATCAATACGCCACTGAACAGGGCTATCTGCCGATTCTTACATCGAATATCGGTGACACTACCGGAGACTGCTGGCGCATACCCGCACCGGGAGAGTATGCCTTCGGCCATCTGAAGAAACGGCATGGCACAATTCTGCCGATTACCCAATCGGAGTACGAGACAATATTGGACAGGTGGGGGAAAGAGTTCCCTCCTGTTCGTTCTGTGAAATCCTGAATCCATCTTAGTGAAAGGCGGCTATCTGCCATGAATCATCCTCACATTCGAAATTGGAGTTTCAGCGACACTCCCTTATTGCTGCCCTACTATCTGCCTCCCGGCACGGTGCTTCCCTCCACCATTAGCGGACAAGCTGTGGAATGGAAGTCTTCGCAGCCGGATGTATGGGCCGGGCCGGGGAGACTCGTCTCACCTGTAGATGAGCTGGGTCCGGAAATACAGCTGACCGCAGTTACATTGAAGGAGTCTTACACATATACCGTGCGCATGCTGGGAGAACGCAGTTGCTGGCTGGCCGGTTACACACGTGAGCCGGATGAGAATGCCAATGTCTACAGCCTTTTTGTTGCGAGTAGCCTTCATCTGGCGCTTGACATGACAGGGGAAGGCTATGAAGCTCTTAACGATAACTATGGCGTACTATTCGCCAAAGCCGATTATTATCATTCAGTACAGGGGGAAACCAGGCTGCTAGGTATGCCGCGGTGCTTCCGGCTTACCGATGGGGGCTTTGGAATTTTAGCGACTCCGCTTAATTATGAAGGAAAGGGAGATCGGCCAGGTGAGCTGCTCTACTTTGAAACCAAAGACTTCGTTCATTATGAAGAGAAGGACCGCGTAGTATTAAGCTCCAAGGTTATCCTGGATTATTCTTGTGAACTGGATGCTGCTACTAGGTTATACCGGATTGGATGGAAAGATGAAGGCGGCGAATCTTATTTTGGAATGACGAAGGATTTTATCACCTTAATTGATTGTCAGCCGGGAGAGGGGTTTCCGGTTCAACTCCAAGAACTGAGTATGAAGGGTGCGCTAACAGGACAACGGATTGCACTGACTCGATCAGAAGCGACCTATCTAAAAAACAAGCTGGGACGGGTATGCAATGTATCGGTGAGTGTGCCGGTTATTGAATTGCAGGCGGGAGATCCGCTGCCGGACCATTGGCGTGTGACAACCGTATATTCCGATGGCAGTGTCAATGAGAAGCGGCTCATCATTGATCCTGCTGCACTTGCCACCGTAAATTTGTCACAGCCCGGTACTTACAAGCTGGATGGAGAAGTGCTTCGTCACCGCTTCCCGTACCCCATGATGATGACACGGCCAGATCCGCAGATCATCAGGCTGAATAACCGGTATTACTTCATTTCTACGGATGATGACGGACAGCGAAGAATCTATATCCGCTCCGCAGACACCCTTGAAGGGCTTCAGGATGGACAGGCTGCAGAAACTCTATTATGGGATGGAACCCTTCCAGACGGCGAGCGGAGAGGGGAACACTGGGCGCCAGAATTGCATCTTATTCATGGAAGATTGTATTGTTTTTTGGCGATAAGTGTCAATAACAGCTGGACAGGTGTTCAGGCGCATGTAGCGGTGCTTACCGGGAATGATCCGCTAAACAGAGACCATTGGGAGACACCGTTACGAGTGCTGGACCGACATGGAAAGGTATTAGGTGATTTGGCGGAACGGGAACGCAACATTAATCTGGACATGACTTATTTTGAATATGGCGGACAATCTTATGTATGCTGGTCGCAGCCGAAGTGGCACAAGGAAGTTCAAGAGCTGGCCTCTCTGTATATCGCCACAGTGGACCCGGACATGCCATGGCGGTTGACCAGTGATCCCGTGAAAATATGTCAAAATGAATATGGCTGGGATCGTAACGGTAAGGTAGCCTCTGGTGTAGCGGAAGGGCCCTATGTGCTGAAACACGAGGATGCCGTATATATGGTATATTCCGGATCAAGTGTAGGGCCTACCTATACGGTCGGCATGCTGGAACTAATAAAGGCTGGCGATCCGCTGAATCCGGCAGCCTGGCGCAAATCCAATTATCCATGGATGCATTCGCTGAGCCACCCGGGCCAGTATGGCCCCGGGCATAATTCGTTCGTGCAGGACGAGGATGGTAATTGGTTCAACGTGTACCATGCTTGTGAGGTTAACGGCGGGTTCCGGCATGCAAGCATACGTCCTGTACATTTCCGCTCTGACGGTTCACCGGTGCTTGATATGACAGAAGAAGAGGAATTGCTTCCGGAGTATGAACGGTTAACCATAATTGTTGTTGTACAGTAACACGGGATGATGACAGACCCACAAGGAGAGTGAAAATAAAGCTTATATTGGTACTTCGCTCTTAAACGCCAAAAAATCGCGGCCCCAAAGCCGCGAATCTTAATTAGTTATGGTCGAGACGACAGGATTCGAACCTGCGGCCTCTTACTCCCGAAGCAAGCGCTCTACCAAGCTGAGCTACGTCTCGACGCTATGAATAATTAAATTATACGCCTGTGTGTAAGCGCTGTAAATAACCTTTTTCATAGCGATTATGGGCTTCTGTTGCGGCAAATTACGGCCTGTGATTGACAGATATCCACCCGCTGGCTATACTTGAAATGTTAAAAAGCAAATCGGACAAAGCGTTGATGAAAACAAGTACGCCGGAGAATGCTTCATCAGAGAACAGGTTCCTTTGCGGATGGTCCGCATCGGGTGTGAGAACCTGGGAGACAGACCGGCCGAAAGCTGATTTCGGAGTGCGGGGACAATCCCGCCGGGGGCACCCGTTAACAGCCGCACAAGGCGATCGTCTGCAGTTGTCCGTGTACACGGATTAAGGCGATAACCAGGGTGGTACCGCGATAATCATCGTCCCTGAATTTCATTCAGGGGCGTTTTTTGTTTTTGATTTTTCGTGTAACGGTTACGGCAAGAATGTGTTTTCCGGCCAGCGTGCCGCATTTTAATGAAGAGACGGGAGCTGTACATGATGAAAGCAAGTGAAATCCGTTCCAAATGGCTGCAGTTTTTTGAGAGCAAGAACCACCGTATTGAGCCGAGCGCCTCGCTCGTGCCCCACAATGACCCTTCGCTGCTGTGGATTAACGCAGGTATGGCGCCGCTGAAGGCGTACTTCGACGGCCGGGAGATTCCGGAGAATCCCCGCCTGACGAACTCGCAGAAATGTATCCGCACCAATGATATTGAGAATGTGGGCAAGACGCGCCGCCACCATACCTTCTTTGAGATGCTGGGCAACTTCTCCATCGGCGATTATTTCAAGGAAGAGGCCATCACCTGGGCTTGGGAATTCCTGACCGGCAAGGAGTGGATCGGCTTCGACGGCGACCGGATCTCCGTTACCGTGTATGCTGAGGACGAAGAAGCGTTCAAGCTGTGGAATGAGAAGGTCGGCCTGCCCGCAGAACGCATCATCAAGCTGGGCGACGAGAACTTCTGGGATATCGGCGAAGGCCCGTGCGGCCCGTGCTCGGAGATTTTCTATGACCGTGGTGAAGCATACGGCAGTGATATGAGTGATCCGGAGATGTATCCGGGCGGTGAGAATGAACGCTGGCTGGAGGTCTGGAACCTCGTATTCTCGCAGTTCAACCATAATAAGGACGGCAGCTATACGCCGCTTCCCAACAAGAATATTGATACCGGCGCAGGCCTGGAGCGCTTCGCTTCCATTCTGCAGGATGTGGACTCCAACTTCGATACCGATCTGTTCCAGCCGATTATCCAGAAGACCGCCGGGCTTGCCGGTGTAACCTACAAGGATAATGTTGAACAGGATATCGCGCTAAAAGTCATTGCTGACCATGTACGTACCGTTACATTTGCTGTGGGGGACGGCGTGCTTCCTTCCAATGAAGGACGCGGCTATATTATCCGCCGTCTGCTCCGCCGCGCCGTACGCTACGGCAAGACGCTGGGACTGGACCGTCCGTTCCTGCATGAGCTGACTGAGACCGTTGGAGAGATTATGGGAGTCTATTATCCTTCCGTGGTCGAGAACCGCGATTATATCGCCAAAATCATCCGTCTGGAAGAGGAGCGCTTCCACGAGACGCTGTCCGATGGTCTGGCGATCCTCGGGGAGATCAGCGCCAAAGCCAAAGCGGACGGCCTGAGCACCATTGCCGGTGCCGATGCATTCAAGCTCTATGACACGTATGGCTTCCCGTTTGACCTGACTGAGGACTTTGCATCCGAGCAGGGGCTTGCCGTTGACCGCGCCGGCTTCGATGCCGCGATGCAGGAGCAGCGTGACCGGGCGAGAGCTGCCCGTCAGGACAGCGCCAGCATGAAGATTCAGGGCGGTGCCCTGGCCGAGCTGACGGTTAAAAGTGAATTTGTTGGATATAATGACACGGTAACAGAGTCCAAGGTGCTGGCAATTGTGGTAGACGGTGCGCTTCAGGATACAGTAAGCGAAGGCGCTGAGTGCCAGGTCATCCTGGAGTCAACACCGTTCTATGCAGAGAGCGGCGGCCAAGTCAGCGACACCGGCGTTCTGACCGGCGGATCGGTGACAGCTAAGGTAACTGGGCTATTCAAAGCACCGCACGGACAGCATGTTCATCTGGTTACGGTGGAAGCAGGCGATCTGAAGGTAGGCGATACCGTCCGTGCCGAAGTGAACCGGGCGGAGCGCGAGGATATCGTGAAGAACCACACGGCCACTCACTTGCTGCACAAGGCGCTTAAGGAAGTGCTCGGCAGCCATGTCAATCAGGCAGGCTCTTTAGTAGAAGGCTCACGCCTGCGGTTCGACTTCTCGCATTTTGGAGCCATCACTCCAGAGGAACTCAGCGATATCGAGCAGCGCGTGAACGCCCAGATCTGGCGCAGCCTTCCTGTAGTCATTGAGAATAAGCCGATAGATGAAGCCAAAGCCATGGGAGCGATGGCCCTCTTCGGAGAGAAATACGGCAATGTTGTCCGTGTCGTTCAAGTCGGCGACTACAGCCTGGAGCTGTGCGGCGGATGCCATGTGTCTAATACAGCGCAGATCGGAATCTTCAAGCTGCTCAGCGAGAGCGGCATCGGTTCCGGGGTGCGCCGGATTGAAGCTGTGACTGGCCGTTATGCCTATCAGTTCACGGAGAGTCAGCTGGACCTGCTGAAGCAATCGGCAGCCCTGCTGAAATCGTCGCTGACCGATGTGCCGAAGCGGATCGAGGCGCTGCATGCCCAGGTACGCGAGCTGGGCCGTGAGAATGAATCGCTTCAGTCCAAGCTGAGCGCAACCTTCGCAGCAGAGCTGACCAGCAGTGTAGTCACAGTAGGCGGAGGAACGCAGCTTCTTGCGGTCTCTGTGCAAGCCGGCAATATCGATGCTTTGCGCTCGACAGCGGACGAACTGAAGTCCAAGCTCCCGGAGGCCATATTGGTGCTCGGTGCTGCAATGGAGGACAAGGTGAACTTCGTGGTCGCCGTGCCTCAGGAGCTGGTGAAGAAGGGCTTCCACGCCGGCAAGCTGGTGAAAGAGATCGCTGCCGTCTGCGGCGGCGGCGGCGGCGGACGTCCGGATATGGCGCAGGCCGGAGGCAAGGACGCTTCCAAGCTGGGCGAAGCCCTGAAGAAGGCAGAGGAACTGGTAGCCGCACAGGCTTAAGCAGTATGCAGTGATTCTTGTCTGTAAGAAACTGTGGATTTCTATCAAGGGTTGGGAAGCAGCGGTACTGAGGGCATTTCCTCGGTGCCGCTGCTTTATTCACACAATGTATATTTTTTGGGGTTATTCATTATTGACCCAGGGCTTGCAATAGCTTAAAACCCAAAAAAACATCTGGTTTTGTAGACAAAATGCCAAAAAAAGCGCTTTAACCATGGCAGGATTTCCTCGTTGGGGCATGAATATGTTATGATGAGGGCAGCAAGTGAGCTGTACAGCAGCAACTTTGCGAAGCCGCCCGAATCAGGGTGATTTTGCAGAAGGAAGGTGTCACCACATGGACTCCATGGACAAAACGGTCAAATTCAATGTGAAGGGCGACGAAAAGGAAGCCTCTCCCCAGGAAATACTGCTCGCCGTGTACGACGCGCTGGTGGAGAAAGAATATCATCCGATCAATCAGATCGTAGGATATCTTCTTTCAGGAGATCCGGCTTACATTCCACGCCACAACAATGCGAGAAGTTTGGTCCGGAGGAAAGAGCGTGATGAGCTGATCGAAGAACTGGTCCGTTTCTATCTGGCCAATCATCGGGTGGACCAGCCCAAATGATGAAGAAGCTGGGACTGGATTACGGCGACCGCAGAATCGGTGTCGCCACAAGCGATATTTTCGGATGGACAGCACAATCTCTGGAGACTATTGAGCGGCGCGGAAACGGCAATGAATTCGAACGTATCCGTGAACTGGTCAAGGAGTACGAAATCGGCGAGATTGTTGTCGGGCTGCCGAAGAACATGAACGGCTCCGTAGGACCCCGTGGTGAAATTTGCATCGAATTCGCAGATAAGCTTCGGGAGCAACTCGATTTACCCGTACACCTTTGGGATGAGCGTCTGACGACGGTATCTGCTGAGCGGGTGCTGATAGACGGGGACGTCAGCCGGAAGAAACGCAAGGGGCTGGTGGACAAAATGGCCGCAGCGCTGATTTTGCAAAATTTTTTGGATGCTAACAGTAAAAGGTGAGGGGTGTGCGGATATGACAAACGAACAGATCGGCCAAGAAGAGGAACCGGAAATTATCTATATTCCCGATGAGGAAGGTAATGAAGAGGAATTTGAGGTCATCATGAAGTTTGAAGTGGACGGATCGGATGCCAAGTATATGATGGTGGTTCCGCTTGATTCCGAGGATGAGGAGACAGATGAGGTCTACGCGTTCCGTTACGAGGAAGACGGCGACGATCTGCAGCTCTTCATGATTGAGAACGACGAGGAGTGGGCCATCGTAGAGGAGACCTTCAATACCTTGGTTGACGAGCTTGATGGAGGAGCAGAGAATGACTGAGTTTTCCGCTGATCAGGCGGTATGGACTTCTAAGCTCAAGGAAGTATATGGAGAAACAGTAGAACTGGAGGATGAGCAGGGCAAGTCTTCCGTTTACGATATTATTGCAGAATTTGCTGTGGGTGACCGTGCTTATGCCGTTCTGGCCGGATCGGGAAGAGCTGCGGAGCAGGAAATTCTGCGCATCGTAGTTTCTCCGGACGGACTTCCGGAACTGGAGAGCATTATGGACGATGAAGAGTGGGAGGATATTTCCGAGCTGTACGATGAGCTCACCTTCCCTGCGGATAGCGAGTAGGCGTCTGTAGCAACTTCATGTATGGCAGATACGGAAGAGGGCGGAAATTTTCCGCGCTCTTTTTGCTTATGAGGAGCGAAAGGATCTTTCCGTTTGCCTGAAAAAAGCTTATGCTATAAAAATAGGTTGAATTTTGGACAATACAATTTTATACTTTATAGTCGGAAAGTGAGGCGTAACATTTGAAAGCCGTGATCCGCACTGTGCTTATCTTAATTCTGGTCCTGGCAGCAGCTGCAGGAGGAGGAGCATGGTACATCTGGAATGGAATGCAGCCGGTCAAGCCCGCAGGGCCGGCCGTAACGGTTACGATAGAGAAGGGTATGGGAAGCTCGCAAATCGCCGACCTGCTTGAGCAAGAGGGCATTATCAAGCACAGCCTGTTCTTCAAAGGCTATCTGAAATGGGTCCAGGAAGGCTCCAGCTTCAAGGCCGGCACGTATCAGGTAAGCCCCGGCGACTCCTACGATACGCTGATAAGCCGGTTGAATGCCGGAGATGTTGTGAAGGAAGCTACCGTTACTTTTACAATTCCTGAAGGGTATACTGCGGTCCAGGTGGCAGAGAAGCTGGCCGCTGCATGGAATCAGAAGCCGGAGGTCTTCCTTGCGCTGATTGATTCCGGTAAGGGCATGGAAGCCGTAAGCAAGCTTGAGATTCCGGACAATCCGCTGCTGCGCCACCGGCTGGAGGGGTACCTTTTCCCGGAGACCTATGAACTGGCTAAGGACAGCACCCCGCAGGAAGTCATCGGGGCGATGCTGGAGCAGCTGGTGAAGAAGCTGGATACGATTCCAGAGTGGAAGGCCAAGCTGGCGAACCGCGGGCTCTCCCTGCATGAGCTGCTGACCGTAGCTTCACTGGTGGAGCGTGAGGTGGTAGTAGACAAGGAACGTCCGCTGGTGGCCGGTATTATCTATAATAGACTGGATAAAGGGCAGAAGCTGGAGATCGACGCTACCGTCCAGTACTTACTGGACAAGCAGAAAGAGCGGTTGTATGAGAAGGATTTGAAGGTAGATAGTCCTTATAATACGTATAAGCAGGCAGGCTTGCCGCCTGGACCGATCAGCAGCCCCGGGCTGGCGTCGATTGAAGCAGCTATGACGCCGGAGGTCTCGGATTATTTCTTCTATGTCACTAAGAAGGACGGCTCACAGGGGCATTTATTTGCCAGAACCTACAAGGAACATTTAGCCAATATTCAAAAAAGTAAACAAAATCCGTAAGAACCCGCTACAATAGTAAGGATGAGCAACGCACAGGAGGTAACACAATGAATAACACACCGGAGCTGCTGGCGACAGCGGCTTCTCTGGAAGAAGCTGCAGCGCTGCTGGATGCAGGAGCGAGTGCGCTGCTGGTCGGCGATGACCGCTTTGGTATGCGTCTTGCCGGACATTTTACACTTGAAGATACGGCCGCAGTAGTTAAACTGGCACATGCCCGGGGCGGTAAGGTATATGTAAGCATCAATGGATTGATTCCAAATACCATGCTGGAGGAGCTTCCGGCTTATGTGAAGGCGATCGGCGAGCTGGGTGTGGATGGGGTAGAGTTCGGTGATCCCGCCGTACTGGCGGCCGTCAAAGCCGAAGCGCCGGGAATGAAGCTGCACTGGAATGCGGAAATGACCTCGACCAACTATGCTACAGCCAATTACTGGGGCCGCAAGGGAGCCACGCGGGTCGTTCTGGCACGCGAGCTGAATATGGATGAGATGACCGAGATGGTCCCTCATCTGGAAGTGGAAGCCCAGGTTCAGGTACATGGCATGACGAATATCTATCATTCCAAGCGCAAGCTGGTTGCAAGCTATATGTCCCACCAGGGCCGTCCAAGCGATGGCGGAAGCCTGGGCAAGGAGCGCGGGCTGTTCCTGATTGAAGCGGAGCGTCCGAATGAGAAGTTCCCGATCTATGAAGACGAGAACGGTACGCATATTATGAGCTCGGATGATATTTGCATTCTGGAGGATCTTCATTTCTTGTTAAAAGCTGGCGTACACAGCCTGAAGATCGAGGGTCTGCTGAAGCCGGTGGCTTATAATGTGGCTGTCGTCAAGGCTTACCGTCACGCCATGGACGTCTACGCCGCTGATCCGGCTGAATATGCATTCGAGGAGTCTTGGCTGGACGAGGTCCGTGCCTTGCAGGACCCTGAGCGTGAACTGTCGTTCGGCTTCTTCTATAAAGAGCAGGTATATTAATATATAAATAAAAGGTATTGTCTCAGCTCTTGTAAGGTTTATCCCATCATCATTGGGTTCAGCGGCGGAGGGGAATTTGGAACTGCAGGAGCGGGTAGCGTCCGCCTTTAGGTTTGGATTTCAACTGCGGACCGCAGCTTAAATGAAGAAATCCAAACCTAACAGCGGCCGAAAGTCCAAATTCACCGCAGCAGCGTGTACCACCCGATGTATGCTTTTAAATCTTGCAGAAGATGAGACAACGAAAGGAGAACAGGAATGGGAACCATGACCAAGCCCCAGTTCAAGGGCAAGCGTTACCGTCTGGACAGACCGGAGCTCCTGGCTCCGGCAGGAAACTTAGAGAAATTGAAATTCGCCGTGCATTATGGCGCGGATGCAGTTTATATCGGAGGACAAAAGTACGGCCTGCGCTCAGGCGCAGATAACTTTACCTTCGAGGAAATGCGCGAGGGCGTTGAATTTGCCAAGAAATATGGTGCCAAAGTATTCGTAGCCACCAATATCTATGCTCACAATGAAGATGTCGCGGGGATTGAAGAATACCTGCGTAATTTATATGAGGCCGGAATTGCAGCGATTATCGTAGCCGATCCGGTGATTGTCGATACTGCCCTGCGCCTGGTGCCGGGTCTTGAGGTGCACCTAAGCACCCAGCAGTCCACGCTCAACTGGCAGGCAGTGTCCTATTGGAAGGAGGAAGGTCTGCCGCGCGTAGTATTAGGCCGGGAGACCAGTCTGGAGGAGATCGCCGAGATCAAGCAGCATGTGGATATTGAGATCGAGAGCTTCATCCATGGTGCGATGTGCTCCTCGTACTCCGGACGTTGTGTGTTATCCAACCACTTCACCGACCGTGACTCCAACCGCGGGGGCTGCTGCCAATCCTGCCGCTGGAAGTATGATCTGTTCGAAGATGCCCGTCCCGAAGGGAACTGGGTATCCGAAGAGGAGCAAGCTGAGGCGCCTCAGGCCTTGCAGCCCGGAATTACCCAGCTGCCGCTGCATCAGCCCGAGGATAACCCGTTCACTATGGGATCGAAGGACCTATGTATGCTGGAGAGTATTCCCGACCTGATTGAAGCCGGGATCGACAGCTTCAAGATTGAGGGCCGGATGAAATCGATTCACTATGTGGCGACCGTAGTGAATGCCTACCGCAAAGCCATAGATGCTTACATGGCCGACCCGGAAGGGTATGTACTGAAGCCCGAATGGCTGGAGGAGCTGCAGAAGGCGGCTAACCGTCCGCTGAATACTGGCTTCTTCTACGACACACCGGACCATGAGGATCACATCTATGAACCGGAAGAGAAGGCGGCTCCGTATGATTTCGCGGGACTGGTGCTGGAGTATGACGCAGAGAGCGGGATGGCGCTCGTTCAGCAGCGCAATAACTTCAAGCCGGGACAGGAAGTTGAATTCTTCGGCCCGGATGACACCTTCTTCAAGCAGACCGTTGGAGAGCTGTGGGATGAGGCCGGCAATCCGCTGGATGTGGCCCGTCACCCGCTTCAGCGTGTGCGGATGAAGGTAGATCAGCCTGTTGCTTATTTTGATATGATGCGCAAGCGAAAATAATGGCTTTACAAACTAAGGGATGCCCGTTTACACAAGGGCATCCCTTTTTTTGCGTGCTAAAAAAGGAGGTGTTTTGGGGCCCCCGCAAAGTATCTGATTAAGCATCGAAGCTAAAGCTCCACTTTGTGGGGTTATTTTGCATCAAATTGCCTATGCAATTCGACAAAAATATATGAGTATTGAAGCAATTTGCAAATAATGCTAAGAAAAATGAGACTTTGTGCCGATATATAGGGCAGGTAACGCTTACATATATCTTCCATTCTAGGCGATAGGCAGGTGATGGTTATGGGAGCTCCCAATCCGGACAACAAGACAGATAAAACGAAGGAGAGTAGGGTAAAAGTGGCGAAAAACAGTAAAAAGCCAAAGAGCACACAAAAGGCTAAGGCCCAGAAGACAGAAGCTTCACAGATAACAAGCAACACGGCAGAGAAGAGAAATTACAAGACAGTATTGAACGGCTCGCTACGCCAGGTGAAAAGGGTGAACCCGACCAAATCCGTAGGGGTGAAGCTGTTCCTGATCTTCTTATCTTCTATCGTGGTGGTGGTCCTGTTCTTAGGACTTCTGTCTTACAACAAAGCGAAGAATACAATTAAAGATAATGTGTCTGAAGCGAACCGGCAGACGATTATTCAGACCTCAGAGAAGCTGGACATTACCTTGAAGCAGTATGAGAGTCTCGCACTTCAGTTATATTTTGATACACAGATGCAGGCGAATCTGACAGAGCTGTCTTCAGCGAAGAGCAGCTATGATAAGTTCGTGGCTACGGATGCGATCAGCAAGAAGCTGTCCAGCCAGACTACAACAGATGCCAATATCGTCGCCATATCACTTATTCCGGAGGACCCTGAGATGGGGATCGTCTCCAGCGGAAGCACCGGTCTCGCAGGCGATGATGTGAGAGCACAGGAATGGTACAAGACCGTGGTCAAGAATTCAAGCTCTTATGAGCCTTATTATACGGCAGAAGCCAAATCCGCCCAGAACTACTGGTTCCCTACAGCCGTTGAAGGCAGCGGCGGCAAGAATCTGGCCATGGTCAGAACGCTTAAGAATCTGGGCTCCAATGCCTCATATGTAGTCATGCTGGAACTGAAGAGCACCCTCCTGGAAGAAGCCTTCAAGAGCGTAGAGCTTGGCGATGGCTCGCGGATTCAACTCGTTGCCCCGGATGGAACGGTAGTAGCTTCCTCGCAGCCTGAAGAGGACGGCAAAGCCACCGTACTGAATTTCATCAAGGACAGCAAGGTGAACAATGAAAGCACGGAAGCGAAGGATGAGAACGGCCAGGATATCCTTGCTGTATACAACCCGATGCAGAAGGCAGACTGGAAGCTTGCCGGTGTAGTTCCTACCGGAGAACTGGTTCAAGCTGCCACGCCGATTCTGTTTACCACCTTCCTTGCTGCCGGAGCGGCAGCCCTGCTTGCTATGGTTGTCGGCTTCTGGATGGTCCAGATGATCGCCAAGCCGCTGGCACGCTTGAAGGACCTGATGCTGGAGGGAGCCGAAGGTAACCTGAGTGTCCGCACGCAGTATGTCTCGAAGGATGAGATCGGCCAGCTGTCGGCCTCCTTCAATATGATGATGGGTAAGATTACGGAGCTGGTAGCCCAGACTACAGATACAGCCCGCGAAGTCCTTGAGACTGCGGGTGAGCTGGGGGATGCCTCGCGCAAGACGGCGATCTCCGCCAAGGAGATTGCTGCGGCCACGGAAGAGATTGCCGGTGGTGCGGGAAGTCTGGCCCAGGAAGCCGAGCGCGGCAATGAGCTGACTGACCTGATTGCTACGCAGATGCAGAGTGTTATTGCAGCCAACTCTGAGATGGATCAGGCAGCCCGTGGAGTTGGGGAAGCCAGCGGACAGGGTGCTGTACAGCTGGAAGAGCTGCTGGATCAGACCGGACGCACAGGGGAAATGACCTCTGCTCTGGTGGATAGAGTCAACAACCTCAAGGAAACGGTATATTCTGTAATCAAGGTGCTGGATGTGATGAAGAATATTACCCAGCAGACGAATATTTTGTCTCTGAATGCAACGATTGAAGCAGCGAGAGCAGGCGAAGCCGGCCGTGGCTTCATGGTAGTCGCAGGGGAGGTCCGGCAGCTTGCCGACCAATCCAAGCAATCCATTGCTCTGGTCGCCGGAATTACAGATAAGATCGTAGCTGAGATGGATGAGACGGTTGCTGTACTGTCTGAAGTGGCTCCGCTGTTCAAGCAGCAGATGGTGTCCGTGAAGAGTACCAGTGAGATCTTCGTGTCCGTGAAGGGTCAGATGGAAGACTTCATTATGAGTCTGGAGTCTGTAACAGGGGCCATCGACAGTCTGAACCATTCACAGGGTGTGCTGTCCGATGCTATGGGGAATGTGAGTGCGGTAGCGCAGCAATCCTCGGCAACCTCGGAAGAGGTAGCATCCCTCAGCAGTGAGCAGCAGAATGTCAGTGACCATCTGGTAGCCTTGTCGAACAAGCTGCAAGGGGCTTCCACCCAGCTGGAGAGCAAGCTGTCGCTGTTTACGATCAAATAAACATCAGAACCGTTCCGGATCTGAAGCAAGGGCGTCACGCAAGCCGATATTTGGCTGCGTGACGCCCTTTTCAACAGATAAGAATTTATATGTTTTGGGGTTTTGGCATAGTTGGCCTTGCAGGGTTATAGGTCCTTGTACATCCTTAAGCGAATGCGTATAATGGTTTTGTTAGGGTTTTGTTATTGTTGTTTGCTGGATTAGTTATGTAATTTGAACCTGGGAGAAGGCCGAATGAGAGCAGCACGCAATCACAACTGGTGGTCTTATATCGAGGACATGTCCATGGAGCGCAAGCTGTTCCTGGTATTTCTGGTCATTATTACGCTCCCGCTGTCCTTCATCAGTGTGATCAGCTTCAAGAGCTATTCCGAATCCATCCAGGCGAACACGATCGCCTATTCCGAGAAGCTGATTGATCAGATGATGGATTCCATTGATGATTACATAGAAGATATGAAACGGATTTCTTCCATGCCCGCTTACGTCAATGAGATTAAGCAGAACCTGATCCGCTCGAACCGCTATTATGAGCAAAAGCAGATGATGGAAGGCAAGCAGGACACGGCTCAGGTGGCTCCCGGTGATTTGGATCTCCTGCTGTCCATTCAGCGCGGCATCGAAGAGAATATATCATTTATTAACAATATTAAGCGGGGAACCAATTCGGTCTATATTTTTGATGCCTACGGGAATGGTTATTATTCTGCCAAGGATGGGGGAGTTCGGCTGGATCTGCAGCAGAGCTACAGGTTCTGGAGCGAGCAGGTAAAGGGCTCCGGCGGAGAAGCGACCCTGTTGGGAACACAGGCATATACAAGCAATTTGCAGAGTACCCGATATGCTTTTACGGTGGTGCGTCCCATTCTGGACGGGCTATGGAAGCCAGCCGGCCTGATCGCAGTGGAGGCTAACTTCAGTAATCTGGAGAATCAGGTGGCGGAGCTGGACAAGGTGACCCGGGGGAAATCTATCCTTGTGGATCAAGCGGGCAAAGTCATCTATGACAGTGAGCAGAAGCTGCTGACTGCGGATATTTCCCGGTCCTCCTTATTCCGTGCTGCGGAAGGGAGCTCCGGGAGCTTTTATGACACCGTATCCGGCAAGGACCGGCTTAATATTTATTCAAGCTCAACCAAGACGAATTGGAAGGTGATTATTTCCATACCGGTGGACGAATTGACCCGTGGAGTGAAGCTGACCCGCAATGCAACAATAGGCGCTACTCTAATCATCATTGTGCTGGCCCTGATCATTTCGCTCATTCTGTCGTTTGCCCTGACCAAGCCGCTAACCCAGATGATCCAGCTTATGAAAAAGGTACAGAACGGTGACCTTGATGTGACCTTCCGCATTAAACGCCGTGACGAGATTGGTCTCCTGGGGCATCAATTCAACCGGATGCTGGCCCGTATTCGTCAATTGATTCAGGATATTTATCAGATTGAGGAGCAGAAGAAGGAGGCGGAGCTGCAGGCGCTTCAGAGCCAGATCAATCCGCATTTTATCTATAACACGCTTGAAACCATCCGGATGACCGCAGAGATTAATGATGATGTGGAAGCCGCTGACATGATCTCCATTCTGGGGAAGCTTCTGCGCTACAGCACCAGTGACTTGAGCGGCTGGGCGACGATGAAACAGGAGCTGCTGTATGTGCGTAACTACGTGGAGCTGCTGGGCAGCCGGTATCCTGGCAGATTTGAGCTGACGATTGATGTTCCAGAGGCGCTTGACAGCTATTCCATGATTAAGCTGGTGTTTCAGCCGATTATTGAGAATGCTGCTTATCACGGGCTGGATGATACCAAGTCCCGGATGCAGCTGAGCATCAAGTGTGAGTATACAGAGCAGAAGCTTCTGTTCCATATCCATGATAACGGCTGCGGAATGGATCAGGTTACACTAGATAAGTTAAGAGAGCGGCTCCGGCACGAGCTCCCCCCGAAGAAGAGCATTAATGGAGGGATTGGCATGGCCAATGTACACCAGCGCCTTCAGCTTCATTACGGTCCGGCCTATGGGATTGAGGTGTTCAGCAAGCCGGGCGAGGGGACGGATGTAATCTTGTCATTACCGCTGCCGGGGCTTGCCGCCGGGAATGGAAGGGAAGATCCTTTTAAGGAGGAATGAGCTTGAGATGGAGGATTGTATGCTTTCCGGTGTATACTGTACTGCTGCTAATGCTGCTCCTGCTGGCAAGCGGCTGTAGCAGCTGGAGCAGTAGAGGGCCGGCATCGGTCCCGGCGGCTTCTGCCGGAGAGGAAGCGGCTTCCGGGCTGTCCGGGACCATTGTGATGCTGACGAACCGGATTGACCTGATTGAGAATGGGACCTTCAGGGACTACGCGGATGATTTCAGGAAGCGGTATCCTGAGGCGCATGTGGAATTCGAGGGGCTGTCTAACTATGCCACGGATATCCTGGTCCGCTTGTCCACCAAGGATACAGGGGATGTGCTGTTGCTGCCGGTCAATCTGCCTGCGAAGGAGCTGGAGCTTTTCTTCGAGCCTTTGAGCGGGGAGCTGGCGGCGCAGGAGCGATTCACGACCTTTGCAACCTTTGGCGGCAAGCGATACGGTCTGTCTACAGGTACGACTACGAGCGGAATCGTCTACAACAAAAAGGCTTTTGAGCAGGCGGGAATTGAGCAGGTACCGCAGACGCTGGATGAGTTCTACGCGGCCTGTGCCAAGCTGAAGCAGGCGGGCATTATCCCGCTGTATATGAATTACGGGGCAGTCTGGCCGCTGCGGGAGTGGGGCAATAACCTGGTTAATTATATGACGGGTAACCCTGATTATTTGAATGATATGGTCCATGAGGACAGACCTTGGCAGATCGGTAACGAATGGGGGCAGGCTCTGGGAATTGCCAGGACGATGCTGGCCAAGGGCTATGTCGAGGAACAGCTATTCTCCAACAGCTGGGAGATCTCCAAAGCCAGGCTGGCCAGAGGAGAAGCGGGCATGTATCTCCAGGGGAACTGGACCATCCGGCAGATTATGGATGCAGGTGCTTCACCGGAGGATATCGGCTTCTTTCCTTTTCCCTATGATAATCACCAGGTCCACTATGCTGCGCTGAATCCCGACTGGTTCATGGGGGTTAGCAGGTACAGCCGCAATAAAGAGCTTGCGATGGCTTGGCTGGAGTATTTCATTACAGAAACGTCGTATTCGAGAGATTGGGGATTTCTTCCGGCGAAGGGTTCGGACGAACCCGCTTTACAGCAATACAGCGAGTTCCTCTCCTATCACCCAAAGCTGGTTGAGGCTACGGTGCAGACGGATGCTTTCATTGATCTGGCGAACCGGACGAAGCTGAGCTTCTGGTCGGGCGATTATATTCAGGATGTGCTCGCGGCACCGGATCTGCAGAAGTCCTTTGACCAGTTGAATGCGAAATGGAAGGAAGCGCGCATGAGTCAGCAGTCTGTCCCGTAACCGCCGGGGGCTGCGCAGTAAGCAAGATCAAATTCTGGAGGTAGTGTTGTGGCCAAAAAAGTAACGATGCAAAAAATAGCCGATCATCTTGGGGTCTCCAAGTTCGTCGTATCCAAATCGCTCTCCGGCAAGGAGGGGGTCAATGAGACCACCCGTGAGCGGGTGATTCAAGCCGCCTCTCAGCTTGGATATTTCACCCAAAAAAACGCCTATGTGCAAAGTCCCAAGCGCCGTTCTCTGTCTGGAGAGCAAGACCGCAATAAGCAGTCCGTGCTGGTGCTGATGCCCAATATCCGCTCTCAGACCCAGGATTCACTATATTGGGGGAAAATTGTAGATGGCATTGCGCTGGCGTTGGATCAGGAGGGGCTGGGCATGGTGATCATCTCAGAGCACCGGGCCGATAATTTCGTAAATGTCCTTAATCCGGACGGCCTGCTCGGTCTGATCGGAGTTGGGCAGATCTCCACCTCACTGCTGCTAGAAGTGCATCGGATCGGGCTTCCGCTGGTCATGATCGACCATGAGGATGCTTTAATTCCGTGTGATACGGTATTTGCGAATAACATCGATTCGATGACCCGGCTCGTCAATCATCTGATTGGCACCGGACATACGTTATTTCACTTTGTCGGCAGTATCCGTTACTCCCGCAGCTTCCGTGACCGCTGGATCGGGTTCCGCAGCGCGCTGGAGGAGAGTCAGCTGAAGACCCCGGCTATCGATGATGAGCTGCTGCTGGAAGGGATGTATGACGAAGCGCTCCGTGAAGAATTCAGACGCTGGGTCGCCGCACGACAAGAGTCGGATACCTTGCCTACAGCGCTCGTATGCGCGAACGACTTCACCGCTCTTGCTGTTAGCGAAGTGTTGCGGGAAGCCGGGCTTGCTATTCCCGCTGATATTTCGGTCACAGGCTTTGACAATATCGAGGATTCCCTGCGGGGGGTTACTCCGCTTACAACCGTGCATGTTCCTAAGGAGGCTATGGGCCGGGCAGCTGTAGAGAAGCTGCTGAACCGTATCCAGAATCCCGCTGTACCGCTGGAGAAAATTCTGATCTCCGCAGATATCGTCCATCGCGACTCTGTGGGAAATCCCCGGGCTTGAAGCAGCAAAATAACCCCACAAAGTGGAGCTTTAGCTTAAATATAAGAATTTATATGTTGCACACGATAACTTATCCTTCTATTTCTCGCTAAAACGGTACCGTCCTCTAAAAGGACGGTACCGTTTCCGCTTGTTTGCGTTATTTCAATTGCAGGTTCCGTTCGATCAAAGCGATACGCTGCTGTACGCAAGCATAGGAACGAAGCGGATCTTCAGGAGTATTCACGACATAATCCAGCAGTTGATCTATGGTAGTGGTGGCTACATGGATGCGGGTATCGGAGGAAGCGTAATAGATGAAGACCTCGCCGTTATCACGGGCGATTATACCGTTGCAGAAGACAACGTTAGATACGTCACCGACGCGTTCTTCGCCGTCCGGAGCAATGAAATGCCCGCCTGGGGCATGAGTTACGCGGTTAGGCTCTGCAAGATCAGACAAGAAGGCATACAGCACATAGCGCAGTCCGGCAGCGGTGCCCCGGACACCATGGGCGATGTGCAGCCAGCCGAGAGGGGTTCTGACCGGGGCCGGGCCTTGACCGTTCTTCACTTCTTTGATGGTATGGTAGAAGCGCTGGTCTATAATCGTCTCACGGGTGATAACAGCGTTCTCAATCTGCTCCGATAAGCCCCAGCCGATGCCGCCGCCGGAACCGGCGTCGATGAACCCGTCCTGCGGGCGTGTGTAGAAGGCATACTTGCCGTCAACGAACTCTGGATGCAGGACCACGTTGCGCTGCTGGGCGGAGCCGGTCTTAAGATCGGCGAGACGCTCCCAGGTCTTGAGATCCTTGGTGCGGGCAATGCCGCACTGGGCAACTGCGCTGGACAAATCACCAGGGGGAGCGTCCGGGTCCTTGCGTTCGCTGCAGAACAGGCCGTAGATCCAGCCGTCTTCATGCTGCACAAGGCGCATATCGTAGACGTTAATATCCGGGTCTGCGGTCTCGGGAAGCACTACCGGGTGATCCCAGAAGCGGAAGCCGTCCACCCCGCTGCTGCTCTCGGCAACAGCGAAGAAGGATTTGCGGTCATGGCCTTCCACACGGGCAATGATGTAGAATTTGCCGTTCAGCTCAATGGCGCCGGGATTGAATACGCCGTTCACTCCGATTCTCTCTGCGAAATAAGGGTTACTCTCTTCATTGAAGTCGTAACGCCAGATCAGGGGGGCGTGCTCCGCAGTGAGCAGGGGATACTTGTAGCGGTCATAAATACCGTTGCCGTAAGGCAGCTTCTCATTGGTGCGGCCGATGAGAGCTTCATAGCGCTGCGTCAACGCCTGCTTCCGTTGTTCAAAGATTGTGCTCATTAAATAATCTCCTCTACATGTAATGGTTCGCCAAGCCGTCTAATCATCTCGAAGCAGGCCCGGCTGTTATGATAGGGACATTTCCAGGCGCTCACCTTGGGAGTATGAGCCAGCGGCTGCAGGGATTCATCTACACCCCAGTGCCACTCGCCCAGCTTATGATCAATAATATATTTCTCTGTGAAGCTCCATGAGTTCTCAGCGGCTTCCAGGAACCGCGAATCTCCGGTTAACTGATACGCATTGTAGAATCCGACCATGGCTTCAGCCTGCGGCCACCAGTCTCTGGACTCATGGGCTTTATCGATGAAGCCGCTACGATCGGCCTCATTCCAGATTCCGCCATCCACTTCAATCCCCTCTGCCAGCGCAGCTTCGGCCATCGACAGGGATGCCTTACGTACACGCCCAAGCAGTTCCTCGTCCCCAAGGGTCTCCGCAGCTTCATAGAGCAGCCAGCTTCCTTCTATGTCATGGCCGAAGGAGATAAGCTCTGACTTCACCCGCCACTCTTCATCCATGAACAGATGGAAGTGCTTGCCGTCCGAATCCAGAATATGCTCCAGCATGGTTTCGATCAGCTCAGTTAGCTTGTTACGAAGAAGCTCTGACTTCCACACCCGGTACAAGCCGGTGTACCCTTCCAGTACATGCAGATGCGTATTCATGGATTTCTTCTCATTCATATCCTTCGCGCTGAGGCTTAGGGAATCGGTCATCTCCCACTCCCGTGACAAGGCTTCGATATACCCTGTGTGAAGAGGGTCATAACCGTACTTCTCAATCAAATGGAACAATTGGGTTGCTTGGCGCAGGACGTCTTTCCGGCCGGTGGCATGATGGTACTCAGCCAAGGCATAGATGACAAAAGCGAGTCCGTAGATTTGCTTCTTAGGCTGGGAAGCAGCGCCGTGTTCATCCACCATCCAGAAGAATCCGCCAAATTCGGGATCTGTGAAATACTGAATGAGATAATCATAGGCGCGTTCCGCCATAGTCAAATATTCTGCCGTTCCATAGATTCTGTAAGCACTTGCAAATGTCCAGAGAATCCGTGCATTCAGTACAAGGCTTTTGTCTGCACCGGGTATCACCTGCAGCTGGTTGTTCATCTCACCGATAAAGCCGCCATGAGTTTCGTCGATGGTCTGCTTCATCCAGAAGCCGAGAATGTTGTCTAACAGCTCAGCTTCCAGCCGGGTGCGCCACACTTCGGTTGCATTGTTCATCCTGTTCTGTTCACTCCTTAATATTGCTTGCTGGTATGGGAGTTGTCTTTTTATAATTGTTATTATTATGTTAGTGTATAATAATAACTATATATAACCATGTTATAACCCTTTTCGGGCTGGAATTCAAGCGGGAAATGGATGAAGTAAATTGAAGACTATAAAAGTGGATATGGACACATTTTCTATTGGATCTGTAAAGTTTATAATTATTGATAACGCTATCATAGCGGATCAAATGACGGGGGCGATAAGGTGGTAATCCGGATCATGATTGCGGATGATGAGGAAGTGATTCGCCGCGGGCTTGAGAAGATTGCTTCCAGAATGGATGTGGAAGTCAGGGTAATCGGCTCATACGGCAACGGGCTTGAGGCCTGGAACCATCTGCAGGAGCTAAGCCTGGAAGAGATCGATCTTCTTATTACAGATATCAAGATGCCAAGAATGGATGGATTCAAGCTGATTGAAGAGGCGAGAGCGCATCTCAAGCAGTTGCCAATAGCTGTACTGAGCGGCTTCAGTGAATTCGACTACGCCCGTAAGGCGATGCGCTTCGGTGTGCTTGATTATCTGCTGAAGCCCATTGATAAGGCCCAATTATATGATCTGCTCAAAAGCGTAGAAGCGACTAAGCAGACGCCTGCGGCTGCTCTCCCGGATGAAGTGCTGCATCAGCCTTCTGAAGGCGGGGAGCATTATGTGGTAGAGCAGATGAAGAGTATTCTTCAACTGGAATACGGGCTTAATTTCGAGCTTGAGCGGCTGGCTGAGGCCGTGGGAATGAATGCGAGTTATATCAGCAGGCTGTTCAGGCATAAGACAGGGCAGACCATTACGGACTACCTGATCGGCATCCGCATTGTGGAGGCCAAGAAGATGCTGCTCCATCATCCGGACCTGAAGAATTATGAGATTGCTGACAAAGTCGGCTACAGTGATCCGGTCTATTTCAATAAGCTGTTCAAAAAGATGTGCGGCATGACGCCCAAGGAGTATAAAGGCCGGTACAGATCATGATATGCGTCTCTTAGAATGATACGAACACATTTGCACTGCCCTTCACCTCCCCAGAGGTGATTGAGCAGTGTTTTTCTTTATTGTATTTTTTATATAACAAAAATAACAAATTGAAGACTAGAAAAAGCAATTGAAACCATCGTTTTGAGGGGTTATACGGTCTATAATTGCAATGTAAGCGATAACAAAAACGAATCCAAGGTGAAGACAGGATGATTTAAGTTCTGTTTATTGGAATAACGGATCATATTGTTATTGTTTTGTTATTAACCTATTTCGTTCTAAATGAAGAGAGGGGTCAGAAATATGATGAAAAAAACCAAAGCAGTTACCGGGTTGGCAGCGCTGACACTGATGGCCGGGCTGTTCTCCGGCTGTGCATCTGACAACAATAACGCCACTAATGCGGCAGCAACCAATGCAGGCGGCAACACAGGTACCACTGCGGAGTCAACAGCCGCTCCAGAGGGAGATGCCGCCAAGGATCTCAAGGGTGATATTACGGTGATTACGCAGCGGACGGATATCGTGGATACCGTGTTCAAAGACTACGCCGCCAAGTTCAATGAGAAATATCCGAATATCAAAGTGAATTTCGAAGCCTTATCCAACTATGAGGATCAGATCAAAATCCGCATGAGCACCAGTGATTACGGGGATGTTCTGCTGCTGCCAACCAGCGTAGCGATTAAGGATCTGCCGGACTTCTTCGAGCCGCTGGGTAAAAAGTCTGACCTGGAGCAGCAATATACAGGCCTGGAAGAGCGGACAGTAGACGGGATTTCCTACGGCATTCCGATTACGGTTAATTTCTCCGGCGTGATCTACAACAAGCAGGTCTTCAAGGATGCCGGAGTGACCGAGGTTCCAAGAACCTTTGACCAGTTCTCCGCCGCACTGAAGAGCATCAAGGAGAAGACGGATGCCGTCCCTCTCTACACGAACTATGCTGCGGGCTGGACGCTGACCCAGTGGGAAGCGGATCTGGCTACCGTTGCCGGAGACCGTGAATATGTCAACATCGGCCAGGTGGCCTCCGACGATAACTTCGTTCCAGGCCAGCCGCACTACGAGCTGTACAAGGTAATGTACGATGCGGCCAAAGACGGTCTGATTGAAGAGGACCCTACTACAACAGACTGGGAATCCTCCAAGGCAGATCTGGCGAACGGTAAAATCGGTACCATGATGCTTGGCTCCTGGGCGATCGGTCAGATCAAAGGGCTCGCTGCCAGCCCGGATGATATAGGCTTCATGCCATTCCCTACCAACGCCGACAAGATCCTGGTGCCTCTGTCTGACGACTATAATCTGGGGGTTAGCATTCACAGTAAAAACAAAGAGGCCGCCAGAGCCTGGGTAGACTGGTTCATCAATGAATCCGGTTATCCGACAGTGGAAGGCGGGGGCATGAGTCCGGTAAAAGGAGCCGAATTGCCTGAAATTCTCAAGCAATTTGCAGGCACTGACATTACCTTTGACACGCTTGCTCCAGCCAAAGCCGGTGAAGAGGGCTGGGTGGATGCCATTGATAAAGAAGCTGAAATCGGTCTCTGGCAGCCTGACTTCAAGAAAGTAATTATCGAGGCGGCGATTGGCAACCGCAAGCAATCCTATGATGACATTATGAAAGAACTGAATGATAAATGGAAAGCAGCCAGAGCCAAAATTGTGACTGCCAAGTAAATTAAAGAACAAAAGAAAGGGGAGATGCCGTAACGGCATAGTCCCCTTCACTTTTGCAGGGATGGAAGCGGACTTAAGAGCAGTAAGTTTTCTGGAGGTGTGGAGAGTGCCCAAATTGTCTAACATGAGCTATAAAAATCAACGGATTTTGATCATCTTTTTATTTTCGCTAGTACCCGTAGTTCTGCTGCTGACGTTCTCCTATTTACCTGTGTTTAAAATGTTTCAGTACAGCTTCACCAGCTGGAACGGGCTAAGCAAAAATATGGAGTATATCGGCTTTGACAACTACAAGACGATCTTTACCAAGCCGGAGTACTTCGCCGTATTCAAGGTCAGCTTGTATTACTTTTTTGCCACCTTTGTCCAGATGGGGCTGGCGCTTTATTTTGCCACGATTCTGAGCTTCAATGTCCGGATGAAGAACTGGTTCAAGGGGATTCTGTTCTTTCCGACCTTGCTGAACGGTGTGGCGATCGGGTTCATCTTCCTGTTCTTCTTCAAGCCGGAAGGCACTCTTAATACCATTCTTGATCTGCTTGGACTCGGGGCGCTGCAACAGAAATGGCTGCTGAATCCGCAGCTCATTAACATCTCTCTCGCTTTTGCCTCGGTATGGAGGTATATGGGGATGAACTTTATTATCTTCCTTGGCGCAATTTCCTCGATCGGCAGCGATATCTATGAAGCCTCGGAGATAGACGGCGCTAACCGCTGGCATCAGTTCCGGCATATTATCATCCCAAGCATCAAGCGCATCCTGCAGCTCAATCTGATCCTCGCGGTCAGCGGGGCGATCGGTGTGTTTGAGATTCCGTACGTGATGACCGGCGGCTCCAACGGCAGCGGCACTTTTGTCATCCAGACCGTCGATGTGGCCTTCAAATACAGCAAGCTGGGGCTGGCTTCTGCAATGGCTGTGGTACTGCTTGGTATTGTGGTGCTTGTCACGATCTTGCAGCGCATTCTGATCAAGGAGGAGAAATAGAGCGATGCACACCTTCAAATATAACGTGGCGGCCTTCTTCAAATATCTCTCCCTGGTGCTGGGTGCGCTGATGGCGCTGATCCCGATTGTCGTTGTTTTCTTCGCCTCCTTAAAGACCAATGCCGAATACGCTTCAACCGGTCCGCTGACCCTGCCCGAGAACTGGCTGAATTTCACCAATTACACCAAAGCCTTCGTAGACGGGAACATGCTGCTCGGCTTCATGAACACGATCATTATCGTCCTTATTTCCATTGCGGGCGCTACGCTTACCGGCTCGATGATGGCTTATATTCTGGCCCGCTTCAAATTCAGAGGCAGTAAGGCGCTGATGGGGGCTTTTCTGCTGGCTACGCTGATTCCCGGAGTAACTACACAAGTAGCAACTTTTCAGATTATCAATGCTCTGGATTTGTTCAATACCCGCTGGGCGCCGATTCTGATGTATCTGGGGACCGATATTATCGCTGTCTATATCTTCATGCAGTTCCTGGACTCGATCTCTGAATCGCTGGATGAATCCGCAATGCTGGATGGTGCCTCCTACTGGACGATCTACTGGAGAATCATTCTTCCGCTGCTGAGTCCGGCCATTGTGACGGTGATCATCGTGAAGGGTGTTAATATCTACAATGACTTCTATACCCCGTTCCTGTATATGCCAAAAAGCAGCCTGCAGGTCGTTTCTACCGCACTGTTCAAATTCAAAGGACCCTACGGCTCCCAGTGGGAGGTTATCTGCGCCGCGATTATGATCGCCATCATTCCGACGCTGATCGCGTTCGTAGCGCTGCAAAGATACATTTATAACGGCTTCGCCCAAGGGTCGGTCAAATAAAGCGGCAAGCCGGGGAGCAACACACCACCGCAGCGGCTGCTGCAACTATCATTGGAGGGATTCTATTATGAGAGAAGTTAAACTGACGGCCAGCCAAAGTCTGCCGAATATGCCTTGGCAGGACAGACCTGCCGGGAATGACAATCCGGTCTGGAGACATAGCGATAATCCGGTGATCAAGCGCAATCCGGCGAAGGGGGTCGCCCGTATTTTCAACAGCGCGGTGATCGCTTACGAGGGCAGCTTCCTGGGAGTCTTCCGTGTGGAGGATCACACGACCCGCCCCCATCTGCGGATGGGCCGCAGCGCGGACGGCTTGGACTGGATTATTGATGAGCAGCCGATCCAATTCAAGGACGAGGCAGGCCATCCGTATATGCCGCGTTACGCATATGATCCCCGTCTGGTGAAGGTGGAGGATACGTATTACATCATCTGGTGCACGGATTTCTACGGGGCAGCGATCGGCGTTGCCAAGACACAGGACTTCAAGCACTTCGTCAGTCTGGAGAATCCGTTCCTGCCGTTCAACCGTAACGGTGTACTGTTCCCGAAGAAAATAGGCGGCAATTTCGTCATGCTCTCCCGTCCAAGCGACAGCGGACATACGCCGTTCGGCGATGTCTTCCTCAGTGAGAGCCCGGACTTCGTGTATTGGGGCAAGCACCGGCATGTTATGACCAAGGGCGGACAAGGCTGGTGGCAGAGCACCAAGATCGGCGGCGGACCTGCGCCCATTGAGACCTCGGAAGGCTGGCTGATGTTCTATCACGGGGTTACCGGGACCTGCAACGGTCTCGTCTACAGCATGGGCGCTGTGATTCTGGATGCAGATGAGCCTTCGAGAGTGAAATACCGCTCCCGGAACTTCGTGCTGACCCCGGAAGAATGGTATGAGGAACGAGGCTTCGTCAACAATGTACTCTTCCCTTGTGCTGCGCTCAGCGATGCGGATACCGGCCGGATTGCCATCTATTACGGGGCTGCGGACACCTATGTCGGCGTTGCCTACACCACTGTCCAGGAAATCGTCAATTACGTTATCGAGACTCATGAAGAGGTTGGCGATGATGCCGGTCCTGGCAGAATGTAAGCCGGAATCCTCTGCCCGCCATTGACGTAATTTGCTGCATACAACAAAATCACAGCCACCAAGGAGCTGATGGTATATCATGAATAGGGTCATGAATACCAAGAATACATAGAATCTGGCGGTGGTTTTTTGAGCAGGTCAACAGTTCGGAGTACCTCTATTCTTTCTCGGCTGCATCCCTCCAAGTCGCTGGGGATGCGGCTCTTTCTGGTTTTTTTCATCGCGACCATGGGAATTGTGCTGTCTCTGGGTTATATTTCTTACGCTGTGGCCAGACATATGATTGAGAACAATGCATTGTCTGCTAATCAGCAGACTGTGGAGCAGACGGCTGAGAAGCTGGATGTCGTCCTGCTGCGCTATGAAGATAATCTGGGTCAGCTGTTCTACAATGAGGATATTCAGCAGGCGGTCGCACTGGCAGGCCCTGCTGCCGCAGATTCTGCGAAGCGTACAGAGCTGTCCACGACGATTAACGGGGAGCTCGATCAATGGCTCTCGGCTGTACCCGGCGTGCAGGCAGTGTATCTGGTTCCGCTGGATGAAGCGTTGCCCGCAGCCGGAGCTGGTGAAGTGGATAATGATTTCCTAGCGGCTATCCGTGATGCAGCATGGTACAAGCAGCTGCAGGAGAAGCCGCAGAGCCGGTGGATTACCGAAGCGTTGAAGCAGGGAGAGGCTGAAGGAGTGGTGCGTTTCGCTAAGTCTGTGGCGGCGGAAGCGGGTCACACCGGTTATCTGGCGGTCTGCGATATTAAGAGTACAGAGCTTGACAGCCAGCTGAAAATGGTTGATCTGGGTCAGGGTTCCTATATCCAGTTGCTGACTGCCACAGATGAGCTTATTGCCTCTTCCCAGCAAGAGGAGACGGACACCTATCTGCGCCTGGGGGGAACCCTGTTCAAGGGATTAAGCGACACCTCCGGCTCCCTGCCGACCAAGGATGAGAAGGGCAAATCCATTCTTGCGGTCTACGGTACGCTGCATACCTCCGGCTGGAGACTGCTCGGTGTGGTGCCTTCCGGCAATCTGACCAAGGATGCGGGACGGATCCTTAACACAACCTACATAGCGGTGGCCGCCGCTGCTGCCGTTGCCGTACTGATAGGACTCTGGATGGTACGGATGGTCTCACGTCCGCTCTCACGTCTGCGGGATCTGATGGTCAAGGGGGCAGATGGGGATCTGCGCGTACGCACCGATGTCGTCACCCGTGATGAGATAGGCCAGCTGTCCGGCTCCTTCAACCTGATGATGGAGCAGATTACAGAGCTGGTCGTCCACACCAATGAGACCGCGCGTGAGGTTACGGAAGCAGCGGAAGCCCTTGGCAATGCCTCGCGGGACACAGCGGTGGCAGCGAAGGATATTGCCGCAGCCACGGAAGAGATTGCCGGCGGTGCCGGCAGCCTCTCACTGGAGGCGGACCGGGGTAATGAGATGACGGCTCAGATCTCGGAGAAGATGGAAGCTGTCATTGCAGTAGCCCATGAGATTGGCGGAACTGCGCATAGCGTGGAGCAAGCCAGTGCGGAAGGGGTAGTCAAGCTGCAGGAGCTGCTGGGCAGAACGCAAGAGACTGGCGACAGGACAGGCAAGCTGGTCCTTAAGGTGAATGAGCTTAAGGATACCGCCTCATCGGTCATTCAGGTGCTGGAGGTCATGCAGAGCATCACCCAACAGACCAATATCCTGTCGCTGAACGCCACTATTGAAGCGGCGCGGGCAGGCGAAGCGGGCAAAGGCTTCACGGTTGTCGCCGATGAAATCCGCCAGCTGGCGGAGCAGTCCAAGCGTTCGATTGCCGTGGTGGGCGAGATCACGGACCGGATCATGCGGGATATGCATGAGACGGTAGACGCCTTGTCCGAGGTTGCGCCGCTGTTCGGGGAGCAGATGGACTATGTTCAGAACACCAGTGAGATCTTCATTAGTGTACAGGGGCAGATGCATCAGCTGATTACCAGGCTGGATTCGGTATCTACTTCGATTGACGGCCTGAACCACTCGCAGCAGGTCCTGTCAGAGACGATAGGTAATGTCAGCTCATTCGCCGAAGAATCCTCGGCCGCCTCTGAAGAGGTAGCCTCCCTTACCGGAGAACAGGAGAATGTAAGCGAATATCTGGTTACCCTCTCCAGTAAGCTGGAGAATGCCTCCTCCAGACTGCGGGAGCGATTATCCAAGTTCAATGTATGAGCCTAACTTCTTCAGACCGCTTTCCTTTATGGGAAGCGGTTATTTTGCTTTTAGAGCTGGGTATACTAGTACAGCATCAGATTTAAAATGGAGGACTCGGTGTAACGAACGAGGGAGCTCATATTCTGGAAGGAAGCCACCTTTAGCAAGTAAAGAACCCCATGGATTAAACTAAATATTCAGTTTGTAACGAACCATGAGAGATAAGTGTATTCGGTGCAACTAAAAACAGTTAAAAGGAAGGCCTGCCTCTCCTAACTGTATTCCATACAACTAAATTTGCCCGAATGGGCGAAAATCCAGGTATAGAGGCATTTTAATTGCACGAAATACAACTAAACAGAGATTCGGCGGCATATCCGGCGATTTAGTTGTACAGATTGCAATTAAGCCTCCCCCTTGGAACCTAATCGGGGCGCTGCTAACCCTCAGCAAGCAATTAGTTAAAGTGATTCTCACACTTTTAAATCTGATGAGCTGCTAGTAGCCAAGGTTTTTCAGTCCACTGGATGGAGGAATAGCAATTTGCACAAGCTGATTCATACACGCATATTTTGGGGATGCCTGATCCTGTGTATGCTGCTGGCGGGCCTGATGATCAGGCTGGCCTGGGTACAGCTGCTGCTGAAGGATAGTGTAGTAAGCGGTACCCGTTACACAGTAGCTCAGATGGCAGAGCTGCAAAGTGAACGGGAGACGGTGCTGGACAGCGGAAGAGGACGGCTGTATGACAAACACGGAAGGGCGCTGGCTGGAGAGACGGTCTGGACCGCTGCACTGTTCCCGCCGGAGGAAGAGCTTCAACGGCATCATGGTGCAGGTGAATATAACGATGACCAGCAGCTTCACCGTCTGGCGGAGATTCTTGGCGTCAGCTACAGCCAGCTGCAGGCAAGACGGCTGGGGCTGAAGGAGCCGTTGCTCTGGCCTTCCGGCCAAGGCACGGGGCCGCTGGCCCTGACCCTGCCGCAGGCCAGAGAAGTGGAGGCGCTTGCGATTGAAGGTGTCCGGGCGCTGCCTTTTGCCCGCAGATATAACGGTTCTGCATCCGGCCGACAGTGGCTCGGCTATCTGTCTGAAGCTTCAGGCGAAGCTGTCACTCAATCCCCTACAGGACTGAGAATTCCAAGAACCGGCACAGACGGGCTGGAGAAGACGCTGGAGCCGCTGCTGCAGGGCGTGGGGCACACGGAGGCCGTTGCCCAGGTTGATGCGCGCGGCAAACGGGTTCCGGGAAGCCCGATCACAGTCAAGGCGCCGGGCAACCCCTATTATCCGCTGTCACTATATACCACAATTGATCTGAAGCTTCAGGAGAGCATTGAGCAGCTGGCGGCGGAAGCCGGGGTGAAGGAAGGGGCGATTGTGGTAATGGACAGCCGGAGCGGTGATATCGCAGCGATGGTC
This sequence comes from Paenibacillus sp. FSL R7-0210, assembly GCF_038009085.1. Lineage (NCBI taxonomy): Bacteria > Bacillati > Bacillota > Bacilli > Caryophanales > Paenibacillaceae > Paenibacillus > Paenibacillus sp. FSL R7-0210. The sequence goes on along the minus strand of NZ_JBBPAR010000001.1, from coordinate 4,331,153 downwards.
TCCTTGCCGTTCTACAATCCGCAGCAGGTCTCACCGCAAGGGGGAGAATGGAACAACCGTGCTCTTCAAGCGGCCGCTCCGGGCTCCATCTTCAAAATTGTTACGGCCGCTGCCGCACTTGAAGCCGGGCTCACCACACCGGAGGAGCCTTTCTTCTGTGCAGGAGCATATGGGAAATACGGATTGTCATGTCCCCACGGCAAAGGACACGGCGCCCTTACGCTTAAGCAAGGGTTCGCCGTGTCCTGTAATACTGTATTTGCTACGCTGGCCGAGCGGCTGAGCGGTCTGAAGCTTCAAGCTACCGCCCTTGCCCTTGGACTGGGCCGGAGCATCGGGTGGCAGGCGGAGAATACGCTCGGTCTGCCGCTGCTCCGGCCGCTGGCCGGAGAGCAGCCGGGAACCATCTTCACCACGCTCCTGCCGGATGACGGCGGGGCGAGAGTCCAGACGGCGATCGGCCAGCGCGATGTGCGAATCACTCCGCTGCAGGCGGCGAATCTGGTCGTCACACTGCTGCATGGCGGTGAGGTGAGAGCGCCGCGGATTCTACAGCGGGTTGCTTTTGCCAATGGACAGACGCTTAAGGAGCTTCCGGGACATCTGGCGCCAGCGCCGGAGGGGCGGATCGCTCCGGCCACTGCCCGTGTGCTGCTGGGCATGATGCGCAGTGTAGTCACAGAGGGCACAGGCCGGATGCTGAAGCCTGCAGCTTGGCCGCTCGCCGGCAAATCAGGCACGGCCCAGACGCTGGTGCATGGCACGCCGCGCAACAATCAATGGTTCATCGGCTATGGTCCGGTTGACCATCCGAAATATGCGGTGTCTGTGGCGATAGAGAATGTGGCTCCAGACAGTCCGCAGGCCGCCACCCGCCTGTTCGGTCAGGTGTTCGAGCTGTTGTCGGGGCTGGAAGGCGGATCAACCGGGGTCTGAGGGCCTGGACCGGCAGGCTGCTCATTAGACTCGGCATTCCCGGCAGGACTGCTGCTTACGGGAGCGCCTGCCGTAGAGGTTCCCGAGGCCGCGAAGGGCGAGACGACGAACTCCTCCTGCGGCAGATAGATCCACTGCTGGAGATATCCCTGCTGGAGCAGCTCCTTGAGGAGAATCAGCAGAATCGGCGACAGAATGAGTCCTGCTATCCCGAACAGGGAGGAGGACAGAATCACGAAGGAGAGCATCAGGAAGGCAGAGGAGACACCGATCGAATTCCCTGTGATTTTGGGCTCCAACAGCTGTCTAACCACCATTACTACAGCCAGCAGAACGATGAGCCCGATAGCAAGCGAAGTATTTCCAACAATGAACAGATAGATGATCCAAGGGATCAGCACCGCAGGTACCCCGAGCAGCGGCAGCAGATCGACCACGGCGCAGACCAGCGCGATGGTGAGTACATTGCCCGTCCGAAGAATCAGCAGGCCAGCAAGAATAATGACGAAGGTGATGCTGATCAGGATCATCTGTGCTTTGATATAAGAACCGATAGCCTTGAATACATTTCCCTGCAGGAAGGCGTAGGCCGTCTTGAACGTTTTCGGCAGCTTCTCGTGGGCAATTCGGCGCCAGTCCTTAATCTCCATGCTGAGGAAAAAGGCGAGAATGATCGCAATCCCGAAATTAGCCATAAAGGAAGAGAAAGAGCCAAGCACTCCGACCATATATTTGAAGAAGGCGACCATCCACTTCGAGAGAATATTGGTGGCATCTGTGAAATAACCGTTCAGCTTATCTGTCACATCGGATGGAAGTGAATCGATTTTGTGCTGAAGATAGGTCGTAGTCTCTGCGAAATGCTGCTGGACCACATATGTATATTTGGGCAGATTATTCTGGAGGTGAATCGCCTGGGTCGTAATCAGCAGTCCGGCACCGAACAGGACGCCCAGCAGGATGACCAGGAAGAGTACCACGGAGATCGCGGAGGCGAAGGGCTTGGCCATTCCCTTGCGGTTCAGGAAGCGGGCCAGCGGCTCAATCAGCAGAAATACAAAAAAGGACAGGAACACCGGCGCAGCCAGCTGGTACAATTTACTGAAGCCGAGCATCACTAAATATACGGTTAGAACAAGCAGCCCAATGTCGAAAAAGGTGCGCCAATATTTTCTGTACAGCGGCAGCATAGATTTAAACGACCCCTTTGTGAAGATGAATTTGTAACCTGCACTTCAACTCATTGTACACGATTTTAATAAAAAACGTCTATTTCTTTGGCAGCTGTGTTAAACTAGGAGGTGATGTTTTTTAAAGCTGTCGCTTCTACTCACTCTACTTGGCCGTATCACATCTATCTCCTAACAGACGTAAGGCGAGCCAAAGTCAACTCTGGAAAAGCGGTGATTGTACATGCAGACTTTGCTGCTCTGGCTATTTTATATCTCAACCTTTTATGCTTTTATTCCCGGTATGATCAGCCGTTTATTTGGTTATCGTGTCTTCCGTAAAGGAATTGGGCGTACAGATTACGGCCTGACCTTTGATGACGGGCCAGACCCGCATTATACACCGTTGCTGCTCGATCTGCTTAAACGCTACGATGCGAAGGCGACCTTTTTTGTCGTTGGCTCGCACGCGGAGCAGCACCCCGAGATCATCAAGCGAATGCATGACGAAGGGCATTTGATCGGAATTCATAATTATGTGCACAAAACGAACTGGCTGATGCGTCCCGCCACGGTGAGGAAGCAGATTGACCGGACGGACGAGATCATCTTCTCCATTACCGGCGAGCGCAGCACGTATTACCGTCCTCCTTGGGGAATCGTGAACCTGTTCGACTTCTCCAAACGCCGTCAGGTGCAGATTGTGCTGTGGTCGGCGATGTTCGGCGACTGGAAGGAGAAGCTTGGAGCGGAGAAGCTGACCGAGAAGCTTATTGCGAAGCTCGGCCCGGGGGAGGTGCTGCTGCTGCATGACTGCGGTACGACGATCGGCGCTGATCCGAATGCACCGGAGCATATGCTGATTGCGCTGGAGCGGATGTTGGCCGAGGCCGAGCGGCGCGGACTGCACAGCGTCCGAATTGACGAGATGATCAAGGCGGTGCAGCGCTCCCCGATCACGCATTTGTCCTTCGGCAAGCGGCTGCTTGTCGGTTTATGGCTGGGCTGGGAGAAGCTCTTTCAACTGCTGTTCCAGATCAAGACAATCTCGCAGGAAGACCCGTTCCTGCATTACCGGCTGCGCAAGTACCAGGGCAGAACGGTCCACATGGATAATGGCGAGACCTTAAGCAAGGGCGACAAGGTGATCGAGCTGCATTTCGATAACAGGCAGCTATTCGAGCTGGGAGTTCATTCCCGTTCCACTGCCCAGCTTGCGATCCGCCTGATCCGCCGGATGGAGAAGGATCTGCCGGTGCTGGCCGAGCGGATTTGCGGTGATGTGGAGCTAGCTGAAGCCAAAGCGCTCTACGGAGTCAGCATGATCAACCGCGGGCCGGAGAAGTTCGGCTTCATCGTACTGGATCTGCCCAGCGGACTGTTCGCCAGCAGCACCAAGTTCTACCTTAGTATTCTCATGAGTGTGATTCATCCGTCAGGCGGCGCAAGACTTAAGGAACGCAGTGACCAACTGGTACCCAAGATGATACTGATGCCGGTATCGCAGCTTCTGGACCAGATGAACCGTCAGCTTCCGCACAAGCATGTGGAGCGGGTACACGAAGAGGAACGAACGCTTGAAGCTGAGCTTCCCGGAGCAACGGTAGTTCATTGACGACGAAGCATACGCAGTTTAACGCACTTATATTGATTACAATCTCCGCTGGCCTATTTTGGGCTGGCGGTTTTTTAGTTCCTGCACATGATGCAACATTCTTCTCCTCAAAGCTTCAATTCCTGCAGCAAAAAGAGCAGCACCAACCGAATTTGCGGTTGGTGCTGCTCATATCATCATAACATTTGCTTAAGGCTGCGGCTCTAACGATTAGATCTTCAGCACGCCGCCCTTGCTTGCATTGGTAACCAGCTTGGAGTAACGGGCCAGATAACCGGTCTTCACCTTCGGCTCGAATTCTTTCCAGCCCTGGCGGCGGACCGCCAGCACTTCCTCGTCAACCAGCAGCTCGATCTTGCGGTTGTTGAGGTCCAGCTCAATGATATCGCCATCCTCTACAAAAGCGATCGGTCCGCCCTCAGCCGCTTCCGGCGAGATATGGCCGATGCTGATCCCGCGGGAGGCACCGGAGAACCGTCCGTCCGTGATCAGGCCGACCTTGGCGCCCAGGCCCATACCGACGATCTGCGAAGTCGGCGCCAGCATTTCCGGCATGCCCGGTCCGCCCTTCGGACCTTCATAACGGATAACGACTACATGGCCTTCTTTGACCTTGCCGTTCGCGATACCTTCCAGTGCTTCTTCCTGAGAGTCGAAGCAGATGGCAGGTCCTTTGTGATAGCCGCCAACAGAAGCATCCACGGCACCCACCTTGATGATGGAGCCTTCAGGAGCCAGGTTGCCGTAGAGTACAGCCAGTCCGCCAACTTGGGAATAGGGGTTGTCGATGGTATGAATAACAGATGTATCCTGGATCTCATGGCCAGTTACATTCTCGGCCAGTGTCTTGCCGGTAACCGTCATGCAATCGCCGAAGATTGCGCCCGGCTTCTTCAGTAATTCGTTCAGCACGGCGCTTACGCCGCCCGCCCGGTCCACATCTTCGATGAAGATATCGGAGGCCGGAGCCAGCTTGGCCAGGTAAGGAACCCGGTTGGCTACTTCGTTGATGCGTTCCAGCGGATAATCGATTTCGGCTTCCTGAGCAAGTGCCAGGGTATGCAATACGGTGTTGGTCGAGCCGCCCATTGCCATATCCAGCGCGAAGGCATTGTCCAGCGATTCCTGGGTTACGATATCACGCGGCTTCAGGTCCAGCTTGATCAGCTCCATGAGCTGGGTTGCTGACTTGCGGACGAAGTCTCTGCGTTCTTCGGCTACGGCCAGGATGGTGCCGTTGCCCGGAAGCGCAAGGCCCATAGCTTCAGCCAGACAGTTCATGGAGTTGGCAGTGAACATGCCGGAGCATGATCCGCAGGTAGGACAGCCGTATTGTTCGAGTTCGAGCAGCTCAGCATCGTTGATCTTGCCGACCTGATGCGCGCCAACGCCTTCAAATACAGAAGTGAGGGAGAGCTTCTTGCCTTTGCTGTCTACGCCGGCCTTCATCGGCCCGCCGCTGACGAAGATTGTCGGGATGTTGACGCGCAGTGCGCCCATCATCATGCCCGGGGTGATTTTATCACAGTTGGGAATGCACACCATACCGTCGAACCAGTGCGCGGATACTACCGTTTCCAGAGAGTCGGCAATGATCTCGCGGCTTGGCAGCGAATAACGCATACCGATATGACCCATGGCAATCCCGTCGTCAACGCCGATCGTGTTGAATTCGAATGGAACCCCGCCGGCTTCACGGATGGCTTCCTTCACGATTTTGCCGAATTCCTGCAGATGCACATGACCCGGAACAATATCGATATAGGAATTGCAGACCGCGATGAACGGTTTGCCGAAATCCTCTTCTTTAACGCCTGCTGCCCGCAAAAGGCTGCGGTGAGGAGCGCGGTCGAAGCCTTTTTTGATCATATCTGATCGCATTTTCTTGTTTGCCATGATGACTTTTCCCCCTAACAATATTGGTAAAGCGAATATAGTGCCGCATTAACGCATTGCAATCCCGAAATATACGTACCCTGCGGTGATTGGTTACGAACGTTAATAGAGAGTCTATCACAAAAATCCTGTTTTTTCTACCGGGCAGTGTGAAGTTTGTCGGGGGGTCACGCATGTAAAGTCTGGGCTAATATACAGAAAGAAGCCTATTCCGTATAGGATAGACTTCGGCAAATTGATATAGAATGCCAGCTTCATTCTATAGAGAGCGCCGGATGGCGGCACGCTGCAGGGAGAGCATCCACTCTACGGACGGCTCCACGAGCGGGTTCAGCAGACGTCTGACCGCAGGCTGGGCGAGCAGCACTGTACATCCTACTGCACCGGCGAGCAGCAGCGCTGCTCCGGCCGGGTTGCCGATATAGGTATACAATCCGGAAATCACCGCCGTGCGAACCACAAAGCCATGCAGCAGAAAAACATAGAGGGTCCGGCGTCCCAGGCCGGTCATGCGGCTTAACCCGTAAGGCACCAGGCCCAGAAATGCCAGAGAAGCGATGAATTGCAGGCCATAGACCGCGAGCCGGAACAGACCCGCGTACCATTCATGGGCGCCAAGCTGCATATAAGTCATACTGCCGTATAGCCAGCCTATGGGGAGATTACTGCCAAGCAGGCCGATAGCAAGGAGCAGCAGGAGCGAAGCGGCGGCGGCGAAGCTTTTGACATACCGCTGATACAGCTTCACGAAAGCCCCGAAGGAGAAATGGTACCCGATCACAAAAAAAGGTAGATAGACAAAGGTGCGGCTGATGCTGAACCAGATCCCGTCCAGTTGCAGATAACCTACGGCCACCCCTGCGGTAACAGCGAAGGCCAGCTGGGCGCTGCGGGTCCAGCGGCTCATGCCCAGCATCAGCAGGCGCCAGCAGATGTGGCTGGCCAGGAACCAGAGCAGCAGATAAGGAGCGAAGAAGGAATGCTGTATATTATTTACATGAAACAGGGAGGCGTCAAGTAGGGAGTAAAGGCTCTGAAAAATAACATATTGCAAGGCAATCTGCAGCAGGACTTTGCGTCCTGGCGCTCCGTGTAAGCTTGAACGGGCGAAGTATCCGGTTACCAGCACAAACAGCGGCATATGAAAACTGAAGATCCATTGGTAAAGCGTGTGAAGTCCGCTCATTTCTTGAATCAGGGGTTCGATCGCATTGGCCACAAAGACAGTTACAATAAGCATGAAGCGCAGATTAAGAAAAAAGGTCTCTCCGCGCGTGTTAAGCGGGCTTTCCCCGGTCATGACGTAACCTCCAATGAAATTAGGGTTTGCGTAGGGTTCGATACTTTAATTTTAAAATACATGATTTCCGGACAATAAATTGTGAAATACATCACAATAGTAAGCGCTATCATTGGAAATGGATAGGGCCAGATGTGGCGAAGTCTTGAAGGTTGTTTGAATTCACCGATTCCCTTATAATTTTCAGTATGCAGGAATCGGGAGTGAACACTAATGAAAAAGAATATAATCAGACGCCGTGTGCTTATTGGAGTGGTGTTGGTTCTACTGGTGGCGGGGGTGTTTATATGGAGATATCTGACCCCGTATAAGCCGGAGGCACGGGCTGAAACCGCTCTGATCTCTGCCGGGGGAGTCACTGTAGAGCAGAATGACAACTGGATCTCGTTCGAGCCCTCAGTGGTGCTCGGCACCGCCGTAATCTTTTATCCGGGAGCACTGGTCAAGGCAGAAGCATACGCGCCGCTGGCCCGTAAAGTTGCCGCTGCCGGTCACCCGTTCTACATTGCCAGAATGCCGCTTAATCTGGCTGTAATCAAAGGGGATGCCGCCGAAGAGATTATCCGCGTGCATCCGAAGCAGTCCTTCGTCCTGGGCGGACATTCGCTCGGCGGCGTAATGGCTTCACGCTTCGCTGCCGATCATGCCGGCCAGCTGGAAGGCGTTTTTTTTCTGGCCTCGTATCCCGATGAGAAAGGCAGCCTGAAGGACACCACGCTATCCGTCTTGTCTGTGATTGGCACGCAGGATGAAGTCGTAGATCAGAAGAGCTATAACAAAGGGCGTTCCTATCTGCCGGGCAATACCGTATATGTGTCGGTTGACGGCGGTAACCATGCCCAATTCGGCAGCTATGGCGCGCAAAAGGGTGACGGGACCGCTACGATTACCGAAGATGAACAGCAGACGCGGACCGTCCGGGCGATGCTGGACTGGCTGGGGAATCTGCGCCAGAGCAAATGAACAACGAATACCTGAAGTAATATAACTTATGCGGAAGGAGCGCTGGAATGCCTGTATTGCACATCAATGAACTCTCCGTTCCCGTAAGCGGCATCCTGTTCGATAAGGACGGCACGCTGCTTGATCTCCTGGCCACCTGGGGTAGCTGGGCCGAACTGGTGCTTGAGGGGCTGGGCAGCCAGCTGACTTTAATGGGCAGCAGACCCGTTACGGGAGCCGATCTGGCCCCGGTGCTGGGGACGACGCATGATGCTTCCGGACGAATTACCGGTTATGATCCCGCCGGTCCGCTCTCGATGGCAACGGCTGAGGAATCCACCGGAATTCTGGCCTGGCAGCTCTATACAGCAGGTCTTCCATGGAATGAGGCGGTGACGCGCGTGAATGCCATCTCCAAGGAGGCCATGAATGAGCTTCGCCGCCGCCGTACGGCTGTACCCATGCCGGGAGTATTGCCATTCCTGGAGCAGTGTGCCGCCGCTTCCCTGAAGCTTGGCGTTGTGACCTCTGACAATCTGTCCACTACCCGTGAGCATCTGGAATGGCTTGGCATCTCCGGGTACTTCGGGGCGGTGGTTACCCGCGACAGGGTAAAGTACGGCAAGCCTGCACCGGAGATGGCCGAGAAGGCCTGCCGGGAGCTGGAGCTGCGTCCCGAAGACACAGTGATTATCGGTGACAGTAATGCGGATATGCAGCTGGGCCGTGGGGCGGGACTGCGCCTTGCAGTCGGGATCTCACCGGACGGAAGGACAGACCATCTGCTGGATGCGGATATTGTGGTATCCGGCTATCCGGCGCTCCGCTTAACAATCTGAATGCATTACGAATGAGGTACAGAGAGGACAGGTGTAGATTATGGAACAATTACAGCTACTGGCTTCCTGGATTCAAAAAAGCAATAATATCGTCTTTTTCGGCGGTGCCGGAACATCGACGGAGAGCGGCATCCCGGACTTCCGTTCGGCAGCCGGTCTGTATCAGACACAGCACAACTCCCCCTATCCGCCTGAGGTGATGCTCAGCCGCAGCTTTTTTATGTCCTCGCCGGACATTTTTTTTGATTTCTACCGCAGCAAAATGATTCATCCCGGAGCGAAGCCGAACGGGGCCCACCGGCTGCTCGCGGATCTGGAGGAGAGCGGGAGGCTGAAGGCGGTCATTACGCAAAATATCGACGGCCTCCATCAGATTGCCGGCAGCCGCCGGGTTCTGGAGCTGCACGGCTCTATCCACCGCAATCACTGCATGGGGTGCCAGCGCTATTACGGCCTGGAGGAATGGCTGGAGCAGGAAGGCTCTGTGCCGCGCTGTGAGGACTGCGGGGGCATCATCAAGCCGGATGTGGTGCTCTATGAGGAAGCGCTCGATCATGAAGTGCTGGTTGAAGCCGTGGATGCCATTGCAGCGGCGGATCTGCTGATCATCGGCGGTACCTCGCTTACGGTTCATCCTGCCGCAAGCCTGGTTACTTACTTCAGGGGACAGCATACTGTATTGCTTAACGGCGAGCCTACCCCGTATGACGATCAGGCAGACCTGATTATAACAGAGCGGATCGGAGAGGTGCTGGGTAGAGTGCAGGGACTGCTGGGTTAACGCCCAGTCAGTCTTTTTTTATAGAACAAGATTACTTATGAGGCCGTGTGTTTAAAGAAGGGTATTCACAAAAGAGATACGAGAGGCAGGGATATAACATGGTATATGTGGCTAGTGATGAACGGTATGAAGGAATGCGTTACAACCGCACCGGCAGGTCAGGTCTCAAGCTTCCAGCCATCTCACTGGGCCTGTGGCATAATTTCGGCGGCATTGATGCCTTTGAGAATGGCCGCGGGATGATTACCCGTGCCTTTGATCTTGGAATCACCCACTTCGACCTGGCGAATAACTACGGGCCTCCGGCAGGATCGGCGGAAGAGCTGTTCGGCAAAGTGCTGGCCCGGGATCTCGCGCCGTACCGTGACGAGCTGGTGATCTCGACCAAGGCGGGATATACGATGTGGCCCGGCCCTTACGGGGACTGGGGTTCACGTAAATATATCCTGTCCAGTCTGGACCAGAGCCTGAAGCGGCTGGGACTGGACTATGTGGATATCTTCTATTCCCACCGTCCTGACCCGGATACCCCCATGGAAGAAACGATGGGAGCGCTGGATCATGCTGTACGCTCAGGCAAGGCGTTGTACATCGGCTTGTCCAACTATACAGCGGAGCAGACGCAGCAGGCTATTGCGATCCTGAAGGAGCTGGGCACCCCGCTGCTGATTCATCAGCCGAGGTATTCCATGCTGGACCGCTGGATTGAAGGCGGGCTTCAGGATGTGCTGGAGGAGCATGGGGTGGGCAGTATTGCCTTCACTCCGCTGGCGCAAGGTCTGCTGACGAATAAATATCTGAACGGCATTCCCGGAGATTCCCAGGCAGCCGGACCTTCGGTAGCGCTGAATGAGAGCCGGATTACGCCGGAGGTGCTGCGCAGAATCCACGCGCTGAACCAGATGGCCGTAACGCGCGGCCAGAGTCTGGCCCAGTTCGCCCTGCTCTGGACGCTGCGCGGCGGCCGGATCACCTCGGCGCTGATCGGCGCCAGCCGGGTCAGCCAGATCGAAGAGAATATCGCCGCGCTGTCCCACAGTGACTTCACTCAGGAGGAGCTGGACCGGATCGAAACGATCCTTAAGACAGAGGAGTGAAGCTTAAGGCGCTCAGCCTATGAGTTGCCATAAGGTCCGGCTTCCATAAATAACAATGCAAGCAGCCCGCTTCCTGTTCAGGAGACGGGCTGTTGCTCTAGGCGATACAGCTATTTCTCTCCAGGGTTCACTGTGGCCTGGCGGTAAGCGGTGGGGGACTGGCGGTAGAAACGCTTGAATTGCCGGGAGAAATACAGGGCATCGGTCAGTCCGACCGATGCCGCTACCTGCTCCACGGACAGCTCGGGACGTTCACGCAGCAGCTGGCGCGATTTCTCCACCCGCAGCTTCAGCAGGTAAGTGACCGGAGAGAGCCCCGTCTCCTGCTTGAAGATGCGGGAGAGGTAAGCACGGTTATACCCCAGAGAGCCGCACATCTGTTCAATCGAGACCGGATGGGCATACTGAGAAGCCATGTAGTGAATCATCTGCTTCACCGTCCGCTTGATCTGTGATTCCGCACCCGGCAGCCGGGTGGAGGAGACCAGCAGCTCCGCCGCTTCGCCGGCGATAAGGTACAGATACCCCAGAGAGGTCAGGGCGGCACTCTCCTTATTGGCATAGAAGGCGGACATCATCCCGGCAAGCGCTCCGGGTATTACACTGCCGCCTGCGGTAGACAGCACCGGGGCGAGCGGCGCGAAGCCCGCCTGCTCCGCAAGCTGTCCGGCATCGCCGCCGGTGAAGGCGGCCCAGCGGTAACGCCAGGGCGCCTGCTGATCCGAGATGTAGCTGACCAGCTGGCCCGGGTGGATCAGGAAGCAGTCTCCGGCTCCCAGCTCGTACGTATGCTCCTCTGTCCGGAAGACCCCGGAGCCTGATTCAATATAATGGAGCAGATAGTAATCGTAGATCTTGGGACCTGCCTGATGCAGCGGGAGGGTCTGGCTCTCTCCCGCAAAGAGTACATGCAGCAGCTGCTTATCGTAATAGACAGGATTTGATCCTACTGAATAGGTATGTTGCATTGCAAGCCGCCTTTCCTGAGCAGAACGCTTCTAAAACTAAGTGTATAGGGAGCGCCGGTTCACTTTTCCTTATACCGAGTATAGTCTCTTCAGAGACGAAAGTCACATTTGTCCATATATTGCACACATGATTGCATTATCAGGGCAAGTCTGATTTTATTATAATGTAAGCATGAAGGACGCAAGCTATAATCCACAGTCCCAGCACAAGCAGCGAAAGGATGGAGTGTCAATAATGAGCATACAGGAACTTAACAGTACATTTATCAAGAAGTACGGGGAGAGCGGGGAAGCCGCGCGGGTATTCTACGCACCGGGCCGCGTGAATCTGATCGGAGAGCATCTGGATTATAACGGAGGTTATGTTTTCCCGGCAGCCCTGGACTTCGGAACCACCCTGATTGTGCGCCCGCGTACAGACGGCAAGGTTCAATTCGCATCCACGAATTTCCCCTATGAAGCTTCTATCGACTTCAGCGACATCGGCGCAGCCAAGACCGGCGAATGGGTGGACTATCCGGTCGGCGTAATGGTGGAGCTGGCTAAGAAGGGTCACCCGGTATCCGGGGGCTACGATCTTTTGTTCCATGGTGAGATTCCTAACGGCTCGGGCTTGTCCTCTTCCGCTTCGATCGAGGTAGTGACCGGCTTCGCCTTCCTGACGCTGCTTGGCGGTGACACAGATACGGTGGAGATCGCCCTGCTGTCCCAGCGCGCGGAGAACCAGTATGTCGGCGTGAATTCCGGGATCATGGACCAGTTCGCTGTAGCCAATGGCAAGCGCGACCAGGCCATCCTGCTGATGTGCGATACGCTGGAATACAGCCTGGTCCCATTCGTAACGGGCAGCTATAAGCTGGTCATCGGCAATACGAACAAGAAGCGCGGTCTGGTGGACTCGAAGTATAATGAGCGCCGCAGCCAATGTGAAGAGGCACTCGCTATTCTGAAGCAGGAGGTTCCGTCCCTGTCCTATCTGGCTGAGGTGAAGCCTGAGCAGTTCGAGCTTCTGCAGGACAGAATTACGGACGAAACCGTCAGACGCCGGGCCCGCCATGTAGTGGAGGAGAATCAGCGTGTGCTTGACTCGGTGGAGGTGCTGAAGAACAATGATCTGAAGCAGTTCGGCCTGTACATGAATGACTCCCATGTCTCCCTCCGCGACCTGTATGAAGTCAGCTGCGAGGAGCTCGATGTGATGGTGGAAGAAGCGCAGCGCATTCCCGGCACACTGGGATCACGGATGACGGGGGCCGGATTCGGGGGATGTACGGTATCGCTGGTACACGAGGATGATGTGCAGCGGTTCATAACGGAAGTTGGAGAAGCCTACAAGAACAGAACCGGCCTGACCGGCGAATTCTATGTATGCGGCATCGGCAACGGCGTGGAAGAATTGAAAGGAGTGAAATAAGATGGCGATTCTGGTAACGGGCGGCGCAGGATACATCGGTTCACATACAGTAGCAGAGCTGCTGGACCGCGGGGAAGAGGTTGTGGTGATTGACAATCTGCTGACAGGGCACCGTGAGGCGCTGCTGGGCGGCAAGCTGTACGAGGGCGACCTGCGCGACAAGGCGCTGCTGGCGAAGCTGTTCTCCGAGAATGAGATCGAAGCGGTGATTCACTTCGCAGCCAGCTCCCTGGTGGGCGAGAGCATGAAGGACCCGGTTAAATACTACGACAACAATGTGTATGGAACGCAGTGTCTTCTAGAAGCCATGCAGCATGCCGGTGTGGATAAAATCGTCTTCTCCTCCACTGCCGCCACCTACGGCGAACCGGAAAAGGTGCCTATCGAAGAGACCGACCGCACCGAGCCTGCCAATGTCTACGGCGAGACCAAGCTGACCATGGAACGCATGATGGCCTGGTTCGACAAAGTGCTCGGCATCAAATACGTAGCGCTGCGCTACTTCAATGCCGCAGGCGCACACGCCAGCGGCAAGATCGGCGAAGACCACCGTCCGGAGAGCCATCTGATTCCGCTGGTGCTCCAGGCTGCGCTGAAGCAGCGCGAGAATATTGCAGTGTTCGGGGAAGACTATCCGACAGAGGACGGAACCTGCGTACGCGACTACATCCATGTCAGCGATCTGGCGGATGCGCATGTCCGTGCAGTCACTTATCTGCGCAGCGGCAGTGCAAGCAATATCTTCAACCTAGGCAACGGTCTGGGCTTCTCTGTGAAGCAGGTCATTGAGACTGCGAAGAAGGTTACCGGCCTGGACATTCCGGTTGTGGTTCAGGACCGCCGCGCTGGAGATCCGGCAGTACTCGTCGCTTCCTCTGACAAAGCCCGCAAGGTTCTGGGCTGGGACCCGCAGCATGCCGATCTGGAAGGCATTATTCAGAGCGCCTGGAGCTGGCACTCTGCCAATCCGCAAGGATACGGGGAGTAAGAAGCAATTCTGCTTGTTGCCCGAAGGTGAAATAGACAGAATGCAAAGCGCCGCATAAGGCACCATAGAAGGAGAAATGAAATGCAGAACGATAATAGTACGGCTGCTGCCGCTGAGAAGGCGCTGTATGCGATTGAACAGCTGGTTCTGTTTGCCGGACATACGGGACTTATTCAGCCAGCAGATGTGGATTACAGCCGCAATGAACTCCTGGACCAGTTCGGCTTCAGCGAGCCGTATCCCGGCGAGTTCACTGAAGGTCCGCTGGACAGCCCGCAGGCCCCGCTGGACCAGCTGATTGATTACGGGTTCAGTCTCGGGCTGATCCCGGAGAATACGGATACGTACCGCGACCTGCTGGATGCGAAGATTATGGGCCTTCTGATGGCCCGCCCGTCTGAGGTGAATGCGGAGTTCGCCGCGATCCAGGCGGCACAGGGCATTCAGGCGGCAACGGACCGCTTTTATAAGCTGAGCATTGATTCCAACTATATCCGTATGGACCGTGTAGCGAAGAATGTGTATTGGCTTCAGGAGTCGCCGTACGGGGATATTGAGATGACGATCAACCTCTCCAAGCCGGAGAAAAGTCCGAAGGAAATCGCCATGGCCCGGCTGCTTCCGCCTCCGGTCTATCCGAAGTGCCAGCTCTGCCGCGAGAATGTCGGCTATGCCGGCCGGGTCAATCACCCGCCGCGTCAGAACCTGCGCGTGATCCCGCTCTCGATGAACAGCGAGAAGTGGTTCTTCCAGTACTCGCCTTATGTCTACTATAACGAGCATTGCATTGTGTTCCACCATGATCATGTGCCGATGAAGCTGACGAAGGATACGCTGAAGCGTCTGCTTAGCTTCGTGGAGGCCTTCCCGCATTATTTCATCGGTTCGAATGCCGATCTGCCGATTGTCGGCGGCTCCATTCTGACGCATGACCACTTCCAGGGCGGACGGCATACGTTCCCGATCCAGAAGGCACCCAAAGAGGACACCTTCACACATGCCTCGTATCCCGGCGTCCGCTTAAGCACTGTGAAATGGCCGATGTCCGTGCTGCGGATGCATGCCGAAGATCCGGCGGTGCTGCTGGAGGCAGGCAACCATATCTACGAATCCTGGAAGACCTACAGTGATCCGGCCGCCGAAGTGCTGGCGTTCAGTGAAGAGGACGGCGGGAGCGTGCCGCATAATACCGTTACCCCTATCGTGCGCCGGGCAGAGGACGGCGGCTACGAGATGGATCTGGTGCTGCGCAACAACCGGACCAGCGAAGAATATCCCGAAGGGATTTTCCACCCGCACCGGGAGATGCACCATATCAAGAAGGAGAACATCGGCCTGATTGAGGTAATGGGCCTGGCGATTCTGCCGGGGCGGCTCAAGGAAGAGCTTGACGCCATCGCTGGCATATTGGCGGGCGACACTGCGCTTCTCGGAGATGTCCAGAGCCAAGGCCAGGAGCATCCGCTGGCGCTACACACTTCATGGATTACCGAACTGGTAAGCCGCTTCGGCACCTCCTTGAACCGAGAAGAAGCGGTGAAGACCATCCAGAATGAGGTGGGTACGAAGTTCACTCACATTCTGGAGCATGCCGGAGTCTACAAACGCACGCCGGAAGGACAGGCGGCTTTCCGCCGGTTCCTGAACAGCAGCGGTTTTAACTAAGTCTGGATAGGTTTTGAGCCCGTTTCATATTTCATAAGTTATCGCCCTGCCGGAGTACCGGCGGGGCATTTCTGCGTGCCCTGCTGTGGAGAAATCAGCGATTTGAATGCGCCAGGCTGGAGGACTATAATAGACAGTGCTTCACATTCACATAATCATGGAGGTTTACCCATATGCGCAAGTTTGAATTTTATAACCCGACCAAGCTTATTTTCGGACAGGGAACATTGCAGGCACTCCGTACCGAGGTGCCGAAATACGGTAAGAACGTACTGCTGATGTACGGCGGCGGCAGCATCAAGCACAGCGGCTTGTACGATAACGTCATTGCCGAGCTGGCTGCGGTTGGTGCCGTAGTTACCGAGCTTGCCGGAGTGGAGCCGAATCCGCGTCTCTCAACGGTACATAAAGGTGTAGCGTTGTGCCGTGAGAATCAGATTGACCTGATTCTTGCCGTTGGCGGCGGCAGTGTGCTCGATTGTGCCAAGGCGGTGGCCGTCGGAGCGAAATATGAAGGGGATATGTGGGACTTCGTAGAACGCAAGGCCGCACCTCAAGGTGCGCTTCCACTGGGAACCGTGCTGACAATGGCAGCCACCGGCTCCGAAATGAACAACGGCTCGGTCATCACCAACGAAGTGACCCAGGAGAAAATGGGCTGGGGCAGCATCCATGCCTATCCGGCCTTCTCGATCCTTGACCCGGAGAACACCTTCTCCCTGCCGCGCGACCAGACGGTGTACGGTATGGTGGACATCATGTCCCATACGCTGGAGCATTATTTCCATACAGACAGCAATACGCCTTTACAGGACGGCTTCTTGGAGACTCTGCTTCGTACCGTGATTGAGACGGCTCCTAAGCTGATTGAGGATCTGAACAACTACGAGCTTCGCGAGACTATTATGTACTGCGGGACGATGGCGCTGAACGGAATGGTCAGCATGGGCTTTGCCGGTGACTGGGCTACGCACAACATTGAGCATGCTGTATCCGCTGTGTATGATATTCCCCACGGCGGCGGCCTGGCAATTCTCTTCCCGCAGTGGATGAGATATAACCTCAGCACGAATCCTGCCCGCTTCCGCCAGCTGGCTGTGAACGTGTTCGGCATTGACCCTTCCGGCAAAACCGATGAACAGACCGGCCTCGAAGGCATTGAAGCGCTCCGCCGCTTCTGGGATTCCATTGGCGCTCCGAAGACGCTCGGCGATTACGATATCGACGACAGCGAAATCGGCAGCATGGCCGACAAGGCGGTCCGCTTCGGTCCGTTCGGCAACTTCCGCAAGCTGGAGCGTCAGGACGTAGTTGAAATTTATAAGCTGGCTTTGTAAGTCAGCCATCGACAGTACAGCCGCTTCCCGTCTAAGGGGGCGGCTTCTTTGGTCTGTTAATTTTCCCGCTTCCGGCATACATTAATGAGAGCAATACCCAACTTTGTGAAACCAAGGGCATGACAGTTGCGTTTATACTAGTATGACAGTCCGGAAGTATCGACGGGAGGAGACTATAATGCAAACGCTGTATTTGGGCTGTTTGGCGCTGGGTATTTTATTTGCCTTAGTGAGTGTAGTGTTGGGCGACCTGATCGGGAGCGCTCTGGACGGGATTTTTGACATCGTATCCTTTGATTTCCTGAATCCTACCCTATTGGCAGGAGGGATCACTGTATTCGGTGGAGCAGGCATGCTGCTGGGCCGCTACAGCGGACTGGAAGATGGCGTGATTCTTGCCTTGTCCCTGCTGGTTGCGGCATTCATGGGCGTATTGATGCATTTGGTGGTAGTGAAGCCAATGAGGAACAGTGAGATGTCGAACGGCTTCTCCATGAATGAACTGCCGGGTAAGATCGGTGAGGTTACCGTCCCGGTCCCCGGCACAGGCTACGGTGAGATTATGGTGAAGTTCGGTGCAGGCAACAGCCTGCATACGGCGGCCAGCTTCGAGCAGCATGCACTGCCGGCCGGAATCAAGGTTGTAGTAGTTGAGGTACGTGAGGGTGTAGCACTTGTGTCTGAATTCGAAGAGAGAAAAGGAGTGGACTTATGATGCTAGAAAATATTCCAGAATCCCTGTTTATACCTGCGATAGTAATCGCTGTACTGCTTGTCCTCGGACTCGCCTTCTGGGCGCGTTACAAGACGGTTGGCCCGGATGAAGGCATGATCGTCACTGGTTCCTTCCTGGGCAACAATCATATATCAGATGACGGCTCCGGCCGCAAAATCAAAATCGTCCGCGGCGGCGGTGCGTTCATTCTGCCTGTCTTCCAGAAAGCGGAGTTCATGTCTCTGCTCTCCCATAAGCTCGATGTGACGACCCCGGAGGTCTATACGGAGCAAGGCGTGCCGGTCATTGCCGACGGGGTCGCCATCATCAAGGTAGGCAGCTCCACGGAAGATGTGGCAACGGCAGCCGAGCAATTCATGGGCAAGCCGATTGAATCCCTGAAGAGTGAAGCGCAGGAAGTGCTGGAAGGACATCTGCGGGCGATTCTTGGTACGATGACCGTAGAAGAGGTCTACCGCAACCGGGACCGCTTCGCCCAGGAGGTTCAGGGGGTTGCCGCCCGTGACCTCAAAAAGATGGGACTCCAGATTGTCTCATTTACCATCAAGGACGTACGCGATAAGCACGGATACCTGGAAGCGCTGGGTAAACCGCGGATTGCCGCAGTGAAGCGGGATGCGGAGATTGCGGAAGCGGAAGCTGTCCGTGACGCGCGGATTCAGAAGGCCAATGCCGAGGAGCAGGGGCAGAAGGCGGAGCTGCTGCGGGATACCAACATCGCTGAAGCATCGAAGGAGAACCAGCTCAAGGTCGCAGCGTTCAAACGCGATCAGGATACTGCCAAGGCGGAAGCCGACCAGGCGTACCACATTCAGGAGGCGCGTGCCAAGCAGACCGTGGTGGAAGAGCAGATGAAGGTTGAGCTGGTCCGCAAGGAACGCGAAATCGATATTCAGGCGAAGGAAATCCAGGTACGCGAGAAGCAGTATGATGCTGAAGTGAAGAAGAAAGCGGAAGCAGACCGTTATGCGGTCGAGCAGGCGGCGGAAGCCGACAAGGCCAAGCGCATGCGTGAAGCCGATGCTGTGCAGTACAGCATTGAGACTCAGGCTAAGGCAACCTCCGAGCAGAAGCGGCTGGAAGGTCAGGCGATTGCGGATGCAGAGCTGGCCAAAGGTAAAGCAGAGTCTGAAGTTATCCGTCTGCGCGGTCTGGCGGAAGCGGAAGCCAAGGAGAAGCTGGCAGAAGCCTTCCAGAAATTCGGCGAAGCGGCGGTTCTCGATATTATCGTCAAAATGCTGCCTGAGCTGGCCGGGAAGATTGCCGAGCCGCTGGCGTCTATCGATAAGCTGACTGTGGTGGATACCGGCAACGGTGAAGGAGCTGCGCGTGTGAGTAATTATGTGACCAAACTGATGTCCACAGCCCCTGAGATGCTCAAAAGCGTGTCCGGCATTGATGTCGAGGCGCTGATCAAAGGGCTGACCAAGGGCAAGACGGAGCCTAAGGACGTGGTGAGACATACAGCGGCGCCCATAACCTCTGTCGTCACCAGACCGGCCCCGGCTGCTCCGGTCACTCCGGCACAACCGGTGGAACCTTCAGAACACCTTGAAGGATAAGAGCAGAGCAAGCCACCAAGGTATGGCAGGCAGCAGTAACGCCAGCCATACCTTTTTTGTAAGTGATCCGCTAAACAGAGATTCCTTATCTTTTACGCTGAAACGGAGGCAGAGGCATGGAGCTTATACTGGATAATATACGCAAGAGCTTTGACGGCAGAGAGGTGCTGAAGGGGATTGATTTTACCTTTGAGCAAGGCAAGATATACGGCTTGCTCGGCCGTAACGGCGTGGGGAAGACCTCGTTATTCAACTGCCTGAGCGGGGAGATCCAAATGGATAGCGGCGGGGCTTTTCTGCGGAGAGATGAGGTGAGTCTTCCGCTGCTTGAGGAGGAGATCGGCTACGTCTTCTCCTTGCCGATTCTGCCTGACTTCCTGACCGGTTATGAGTTTGTGAAGTTCTACATGGACATCAATAAGGGGAAGATACAAGCGGACCGGACCATCGAGGAATATTTCGATATCATCCGTTTCGAGGAGGCGGACAGGCACCGTCTGATCAAGGGCTATTCCCACGGGATGAAGAACAAAATTCAGATGCTATGCTTTATCATCTCCCGTCCGCCGCTGATCCTGCTGGATGAGCCGTTAACCTCGTTCGATGTGGTAGTGGCACTGGAGATCAAGAAGCTGTTGCGGGAGATGAAGCAGGATCATATCATTATTTTCTCCACTCATATTCTGCAGCTGGCCGCCGATCTCTGCGATGAGCTGGTTATTCTGAATAACGGTACATTGCGGGAGATTCCGGCGGAGACCCTCCACAGTCCGGAATTTGAAGAGCAGATTATTGCCCTGCTGAAGGATGAGGATCATGATTAGGACGTTGAAGGCGATTCTGGAAGTGCGTGGGATGTCCGGCGCTAACCGGCTGATGTTCTATATCCGTAAGCTCCCGGTGCTGGGTAAGCTGATCCCGGCCTCGGTCTACTCGGAAACCACGCTGAAGCGGACCTTATCTGTTATCGTGCATATCCTCAAGGTACTTATGGCCTTTGTGACGAAGTTCGCTTATCTTGGGATCATGATCTATCTGCCGGTGAAGTTCATCGGTAATGATATCAGCTTATCCCTCTCTGTTCAGTACCAGCTCTATTTGCAGATGCTGCTGTGTATAAGCTTCCTTACGGCCGGGGTTTCCAGCGCGGTTATTCTGGAGCCGAAGCGGGATAAATACATATTCGTGAAGCTGATGAGGCTGCCGGCAGAGCGGTATATGCGGACCACACTGACCTTGCGCGGGATCAGCTTCCTGGTTACTTTTATTCCGGCGATGCTGGTCTTCGGGAATCTTCTCGGTGCTCCGCTGTGGCATGGGGCGGTTCTTACGCTGCTGCTTACGTTCTGGCGTACGGCTTGCGAGGCGCTGCATCTGTGGGTGTTTGACCGCTACGGCATGGTTATTGTCAAAAAAACAAGCTGGATCTGGACCGCCATCGGCGCTGGCTATCTGCTGGCCTATCTTCCGCTGCTCCCCGGATATGCGGTAGTAGAGAGCGGAATGCTGTTCAATCTGCCTGTGGTGCTTGGCGTGCTGGTGCTGGGAACCTTAAGTGCGGTCTATATCGCCCGTTATAAGGACTATACGAATGCCGTCGATGCCGTCACCAAAATCGATGATCCGCTGCTCGACATGGGACGGATGATGAAAGAAGCACGGGTGAAGGATGTGGCCACCCAAGATCAGCACTACTCGGCGGAACAACAGAATCAAGAGAAGTTCGAGGGGAAAAGCGGGTACGCTTACCTGAATGCAATCTTTTTCTCACGTCACCGGCGGCTGATCACCAGTCCGATTCAACGGCGGCTGGTTATTATTGGATCGCTCTTTGCCGCTGCTTTGCTGACGATGCTGTTGTCGCAATCCGCTTTTACCAAACTGACTCATTATCTGATTACCGCGTTGCCCACCTTCCTGATCATTATGAACTACACGTCCATTGGCGAACGCCTCTGCAAGGCGATGTTCTATAACTGTGATCTCAGCCTGCTGCGCTACGGATTCTACCGTGAACAATCGGCGATTCTAAGCAACTTCCGTATCCGGCTGCTGCGTATCAGCGTGCTTAATCTGATCCCGGCTGCCGCGATCTGCCTGGCGGTGAATCTGCTATTGGTGCTGTCAGCAGAGAGTTGGGGCGCGGGGGATGCCGTACTCTTTTGCGTGACGATTGTGGCGCTGTCCCTGTTCTTCTCGGTGCATCATCTGTTCATGTACTACATCTTCCAGCCCTACAGCACGGAGCTGAATGTGAAGAATCCGTTCTTTACGATTGTGAACAGTGTGGTGCTGGGGGTCGGATTCATCGCGATGCAGTTCAAGAGTGAGCCTGGAATGTTTGCCGTGATCGTAGTGCTTTCTGCTGTGGTGTATATGCTGGCTGCGCTGATCATGGTATACAGGTTCTCAGGCCGGACGTTTCGGGTGAAATGAATGGAGCCCGCGGGCGGTTTGCGGCACCCTTCTAATTTGGGATTCTTGATGTTATGATAGGAGCTTAAGGTAACGAATCACACGCTGAAACATGTATCGTGCTGCTGGAATAGATCAGGATTCAGAAGTAAAAGAGGTGTCGGAAGTGAGCAGCATTACCGTGGGCAAGGTGCTTAATAATAACGTTATCATTGCCGAGCATCCCCAATATGCCGAGGTTGTGGTGATTGGCAAGGGGATCGGCTTCAACCGTAAAACGCGGGACCGGATCAATCTGTCCTCCGTAGAGAAGATGTTCATTCTGCGCAGCCAGGAGGAGCAGGAGCAATACAAGCAGCTGGTGCCGCAGGTAGATGAGAAGCTGATTGAGGTGGTCCAGGAGATTGTGCTGCATATTATGCAGAGCAGCCGCCAGACGCTGAATGAGCATATCCATATTGCCCTTACCGACCATATTTCCTTTGCGATCCGCAGAAGCGAGCAGCATATGGCTATTCATAATCCGTTTCTGTACGAGACCCGGGAGATTTATCCGGAGGAATACAGTCTGGCGGAATATGCGGTGGAGCGGATCAATGAGGTGATGAAGGTGACGCTGCCGCCGGATGAGATCGGCTTCGTGGCTCTGCATATTGTCAGTGCGCTCAGCAACCGCCATATCTCTGAGGTGAAGCAGCATTCCGAGCTCATCGGGGACATGGTGGGACTGGTCGAGGATAGCCTGGAATACCGCATTCCGCGGGATTCTCTGGACTATTCAAGGCTGGTGACCCATTTGCGGTTCGTTCTGGAGCGTCTGCGCCGGGGAGAGACTGTGCGCGAGACCTCGTCCCTGGATGGACTAATGAAGCGGGAGTATCCCGAGATGTACATGCTTGCCTGGAAGCTGACGAAGGTGATTGAGCAGCGGGTGCGCATTCCGGTATATCCGGCCGAGGTCAGCTATCTGACGATTCATCTGCAGCGTATTGCCCAGAAGAAGGAAGATGAGCCGGAGCTGGAGGAGTAGACCGGCTTTAGGCGATTTTGGGGCTTGCAACTTCAAATCAATGGTGCTACAATGATCCCTGTTATGAAACAGAAGCAGAATACCAACGTGTAACTGATACGATCAGGCATGAGTGATTTACAGTATTATGGTTGTCCTGCCCCAACTTGGGGTACGCTAACGTTAGCGTTAGTGTGGCAATCCATGTGCTGTATTGCTCATGCCTTTTTTGGCTTCTGTTGACAGAAATTAAGGATTAGGAAGTGACCTTGAATGTTTAAAAAATTATTTGGCGTTCTGCAGAGAGTCGGTAAAGCGCTAATGCTTCCTGTTGCCATTCTGCCTGCAGCGGGCCTGCTGCTTGGAATCGGGAACATGCTGGTGAATCCGGACTTCCTGCAATACGTGCCTGCACTGGAGAATAATATCGTACAGGCCATTGCCACAGTACTAATGAACTCCGGGCAAATCGTATTCGATAACCTGTCCCTGCTCTTTGCAGTCGGCGTAGCTATCGGGCTGGCCGGAGGTGAAGGCGTGGCCGGGCTGGCAGCGATTATCGGCTTCCTGGTGATGAACGTAACCATGGGTACGGTAGTCGGGGTCAATGCTTACGTGCTGACCTGGAAGGATTTCTCGTATTCCAGTGTGCTGGGGATTCCCACCTTGCAAACCGGGGTCTTCGGTGGTATCCTGGTCGGGATATTGGCCGCATCTATGTACAAAAGGTTCTTCCGTATAGAATTGCCGTCGTATCTGGGCTTCTTCGCGGGTAAACGTTTCGTACCGATTATGACGGCAGTGACCTCCCTGATGCTTGGTCTTGCGCTCACGATTGTGTGGCCGCCGATCCAGCACGGTCTGAACTATGTGTCACAGAGTATGATTAATACCAACCTGACGCTGTCGGCCTTTATCTTCGGGGTCATCGAGCGCTCCCTGATTCCGTTCGGCCTGCACCATATCTTCTATTCACCGTTCTGGTATGAATTCGGAAGCTATATTGACAAGGCGGGCGATCTGGTCCGAGGTGACCAGCGGATCTTCATGCAGCAGCTTCGTGACGGTGTGGAGTTCACAGCGGGTACATTTACAACCGGTAAATATCCGTTCATGATGTTCGGTCTTCCGGCAGCGGCACTTGCGATCTACCATGAGTCGAAGCCTGAGAACAGACGGATTGTCGGAAGCTTGATGATTTCGGCTGCGCTGACCTCGTTCCTGACAGGGATCACCGAGCCGCTGGAATTCTCCTTCCTGTTCGTGGCTCCGCTGCTGTTCGCCGTCCATGCTGTATTCGCAGGACTGTCCTTCATGACCATGCACCTCTTGAATGTCAAAATCGGCATGACCTTCTCCGGCGGGTTCATCGACTATGTGCTGTTCGGTGTCATTCCGAACCGTACCGCCTGGTGGCTGGTTATCCCGGTAGGTCTGGTACTGGCCGTGATCTATTACTTCGGGTTCCGGTTCGTCATCCGTAAGTTCAACCTGAAGACTCCCGGCCGTGAGGATTCCTCCGAGGATGAGGATGAGGTAAGCTTGGAGAGTGTGTCCAAGACAGGCGACGATCTGCCGCGCAACATTCTGTCTGCCCTGGGCGGCAAAGAGAACATCACCCATCTGGATGCCTGCATTACGCGCCTGCGGGTCGAAGTGAAGGACAAAGCGGGCGTAGACAAGAACCGGCTGAAGAAGCTGGGTGCGTCTGGTGTTCTTGAAGTGGGTAACAACGTACAAGCGATCTTCGGCACACGTTCGGACACGATCAAGTCACAGATTCAGGATGTCATGAACGGCAGAACACCGGCTGCAGCCCCTGCTGCTCCGAAGCCGGAGCTTGAACAACAGGCCGGCGAGCAGGGCGACGCTATTATCCCTGAGGATATCGTATCCCCGGTAAACGGCCAGCTGATGGATATTACAGAGGTTCCTGATGCGGTCTTCTCGCAGAAAATGACCGGTGACGGCTTCGCCTTCCTGTCCGAAGACGGCAAGATTGCTTCGCCGGTATACGGCAAGGTATTCAACGTGTTCCCTAGTAAGCACGCCATTGGCATCATGTCAGACGGCGGCAAGGAAGTCCTTGTGCATATCGGGGTCAACACCGTTAAGCTTAAGGGCCAGGGCTTCACGGTTCTGGTGGAGGAAGGCGATCTGGTAGCTGCCGGACAGCCGATTATGGAAGTGGACATGGAGTATGTGAAGGCGAATGCACCTTCTGTCATCTCTCCGGTCATCTTCTCCAACCTGCCGGAAGGCTCCTCCGTTACCTTGAATAAGCCGGGCAGAGTCGTCATCGGCGACAAGGATATCATCACCATTCAGTAAAATGTGCAATGGCGAAGCGCTTCCATTATAATGAAGGGGAGCGCAAGCCTTCACTATAATTCACCATCCCAAATTAACAGAAAGCGAGTTGGATTATATTATGCAAACAACTTTCAGAATTATTGACGAAGACGGAATTCACGCACGCCCGGCAACAGCGCTGGTAAATACAGCTACAAAATTCAAAGGCACTGAAGCTTTTGCAGAAGCTAAAGGCAAAAAAGTTACCCTTAAATCCATCCTGGGCGTTCTCTCCCTGGGCCTTGAAGCAGGAGATACCCTGACTCTTATTACTGAAGGCAGTGAAGAAGCAGAAGCACTGAACGCGTTGCAGGAGGTTATGGTTAAAGAAGGGCTGGGAGAAGTTCATGAATAAAATTTCAGGAATCGCGGCTTCCGCAGGTATTGCAGTAGCCCGTGCCTTTATCCTGGAACACCCGGACTATACCATTACCAAAACAGCGGTCACGGATGTGGACGCTGAGCTTGCGAAGCTGAATGACGCCCTGGACAAATCCAGAGGCGAACTTCAGACCATCAAAGAGCGTACCTTGGCTGAGCTTGGCGAGAAGAAGGCGGAGATTTTCGAATCACATCTGCTGATCCTTGATGATCCTGAGCTCATTACCCCTGTAATGGACAAAATCCGTGAGGAATCGGTAAATGCGGACTACGCACTGAATGAAGTAGCTAATCAATTCGTGGAAATGTTCCAGAACATGAAGAGCGCTTACCTGCAGGAACGTGCAGCAGATATGCGTGACGTAACCAAACGTGTGCTGAACCATCTGCTTGGCATTCACTATGTGAGCCCGGCTGAGATCAGTGAAGAGGTTATTGTTATTGCCCTGGATCTGACGCCATCGGATACAGCACAGCTTAACCGCAATTTCGTCAAAGGCTTCACCACCAATATCGGCGGACGGACATCCCATTCGGCCATTATGGCCCGTTCCTTGGAGATTCCGGCGGTTGTGGGCACGAAGAACGTGATGTCCCTGGTCAAAGCAGGCGATCTGGTTATCGTGGATGGTCTGAGCGGCGATGTGCTGATTAACCCTTCCGAAGCTGAGGTAGCCGAGTATACAGCGAAGCAGGAAGCTTACAATCTTCAGATTGCTGAATGGAAAAAGCTCCGCGACGAGCCAACGGTATCTGCCGACGGCAAGCATGTGGAGCTGGCAGCCAACATCGGGACTCCGAATGATGTGACTGGCGTTATTGAGAACGGCGGCGAAGGTGTAGGTCTGTACCGCACCGAGTTCCTCTATATGGGCCGCGACAAGCTGCCTTCCGAAGAAATCCAGTATAATGCCTACAAGACGGTGCTTGAGAATATGCAAGGCAAGCCGGTTGTAGTGCGTACGCTGGATATCGGCGGAGACAAGGAGCTGCCTTATCTGGAGCTGCCGAAGGAAATGAACCCGTTCCTCGGCTACCGTGCGATCCGTCTCTGTCTGGACCGTCAGGATATCTTCCGCACTCAGCTGCGCGCCTTGCTCAGAGCAAGTGCCCACGGCGACCTGCGCATTATGTTCCCGATGATCGCTACCCTTGGTGAATTCCGTGCAGCCCGTGATCTGCTGCTGGAAGAGAAGGCCAAGCTGCGTGAAGAAGGCAAAGAAGTGTCCGACAGCATCCAGCTGGGCATCATGGTAGAGATTCCTTCGACGGCTGTACTGGCGGATCAGTTCGCCAAGGAAGTGGATTTCTTCAGTATCGGAACCAACGATCTTATCCAATATACAATGGCTGCAGACCGTATGAATGAACAGGTA
Organism: Paenibacillus sp. FSL R7-0210; assembly: GCF_038009085.1. NCBI lineage: Bacteria > Bacillati > Bacillota > Bacilli > Caryophanales > Paenibacillaceae > Paenibacillus > Paenibacillus sp. FSL R7-0210. The sequence goes on along the minus strand of NZ_JBBPAR010000001.1, from coordinate 4,304,375 downwards.
GCCTACCTGTATCAGCCATACAACCCGGCAATTCTGCGACTGGTCAAAATCGTCATTGATGCTGCACACGCCGAAGGCAAGTGGACCGGGATGTGCGGAGAAATGGCGGGGGATGCCACAGCTATTCCTCTGCTGCTCGGTCTTGGCCTCGATGAATTCAGCATGAGCGCTACCTCCATCCTGCCAGCACGCAGCCAGATCTCGAAGCTGTCTGCGGCCGACATGAAGGAAATGGCTGCCCAGGCCCTGCAGCTCGGCACGGCCGAGGAAGTAGCCGCACTGGTGCAATCCCGCGTGAATTAATTCTTTACTCAAGCATTGGTTATAACTCCAACTACTTTGCGGCCTCCTTTACAGGGGGCTTTTTTTTGCGGTTATTTGAATTTCAGCAAATCTGGAACCGCCCGCCCGGGCGTTATTTTATATAATGTGTCCATTACTTTCGGAGGGTGGAACCATTGTGCAGAGATTCAGTGCTTCACAGATTTATTTGATCCATGTGTTTATGTTGTCGCTTGCCGCCAGTACGATATTCACAACCTACAGTATTTATTATGTAGTTGACCTTAAGCTGAATCCGCTTCAGCTTGTGCTGATTGGAACGGTGCTGGAGATAACGGTGCTTGTGTTCGAGGGAATCACCGGAGTGGTCGCTGATACCTATAGCCGCAGACTGTCCGTCATTATTGCCGTGTTCGTTCTGGGGGGTGCCTTTGTCCTCGAAGGGAGTATTGTCTGGATCATGCATCCGGCTTCCCTGTTGCCTGCCTTCGGCTGGCTGCTGATCTCCCAGATGCTGTACGGGATCGGCTGGACCTTCCTGAGCGGAGCGGATACCGCATGGATCATAGATGAGCTTGAGGAAGAGCAGGCTGGAAGAATCTTCATGCTCTCCAAAATCTTCTCTTTAAGCGCCTCTCTGCTAGGCATTGCGGTCAGCGTAGGATTATCCCAGGTTGCGTCTAATCTCCCTTTTCTGGCGGGTGGAGTCATCTATTTCGTCCTGGGGTTCATATTGATCCGGCACATGAAGGAGACGGGGTTCATACGCCGGGAGCGTGCGCCGCATTCCTCCGCTATCCGTGAGCTGGGCAAGACCTGGGTCAGCGGCATCTCTATCCTGAGGCATCATCCGCTGCTCCTGCTGCTGACGGTTGTAACTTTATTCAGCGGTGCTGCGTCTGAAGGATATGATCGCCTATGGCCAGTCTTTCTTATGAACGAAGTCGGGTTCCCGGAGATTGGAGTCTCGATGGCGGCCGGCTTCGGGCTGATCAGTGCGGCGACGACTCTGCTGGGTGTGCTGGCTGTCTATATGGCCGGGACAATCATTGATTTGCAAAAGGAACGTCAAGTAGCGGCCGCCTTGTTCCTCCTGACCTCCGTCCGTGCCGGCTGCATTATAATGGTGGCACTTGCGCCTAATTTCTACTGGGCTATCGGGGCGGTACTGCTCCTGGGGGTGGTCGCTTCGGTCAGCGACCCGATCTATACCACCTGGCTGAACACAAAGCTGCCATCCCGGAACCGGGCGACCCTCTTGTCGATGATCAGCCAGTCCGATGCCCTGGGCCAGAGTGCAGGCGGTCCGGTTGTAGGATATATCGGCAGCCGGATCTCTATCAGAGCTTCGCTGCTGTCGGCGGGCTTCCTGCTGCTACCTGTGATAGCGTTATATGGCAGGGTGCTGCGGAAGCGGTCATGATGTTTTGGAACTTCATTAGCTTAATTCCCCGGCGATCCATGCCGATATAGGATATATCCGGTGACACAATTCAACCCTTAACCCAGACCTGTGAACATAGTGTTACATATTATATAATGAACCCTATGTAGCAATTCCGGCGTCATCCGCTTGCAGAGCTGTGCAAGTACAAAGTATTAGTTAAGGAGAATGTGGACATAGCTTGATAGTAATAGAATGATAGTTCTCCGGGAGTATTACGGATGAGCGTAGGGATGGTGAATAGCAATGAGCAGCAATTATATACAAGCAGAACAAGAAATCGATACCTATCAAGGCAATGACCTCGGCTTGACCTACACAGCGGAATACTGTGTATTCAAAGTCTGGGCCCCAACAGCCTTCACAGTGTCGCTCGTATTATATGCAACAGGCGGAAACGGGCTGACCCCGCAGACCGCAGATTACAAGGACAGCGGCAAAATTCTTAGTATGGAGCGCGCTGAGGGCGGAGTATGGACGATCCAGGTTTCCGGTAACCTCAAGGGGAAATATTATATGTACCGCGCCGTATTTGCGGACGGGTCGATTAATGAAGCGGCCGATCCTTACGCTACGGCTGTATCGGCCAATGGAACACGCACAGCCATTGTGGATTTGTCCGAGACAGACCCCGACGGCTGGGAGAGCGATGCCTCTCCGGTGCTGCCGCATCCGGCAGATGCAGTAATCTATGAGCTGCATGTCCGCGATTTCTCGTCAGACCCTAGCTCCGGTCTGACGTATAAGGGGAAATTCAAGGCCTTCACCGAGACCGGCCTGCGGGATGAGGCGGGTCATCTGCTGGGTATTGATCATCTGGCTGAGCTGGGCATCACGCATGTTCATCTGCTGCCGGTGTTCGATTATCAGACGGTGGATGAGCTGGGCAAGCCAGGGGAAGAACCGGCATCCTCCATCTTCACAGACTATAACTGGGGCTACGACCCCCAGCACTATAATGTGCCGGAAGGCTCCTACAGCACAGACCCGGCTAACCCGCTAGCCCGTATCCGGGAATTCAAGGAGCTGGTCCAGGCGCTGCACAGCCGCGGCATCTCGGTGATTATGGATGTGGTCTACAATCATACCTACGGCTTCCAGAAGGGACCCTTCCAGCCGCTGGTGCCGGACTATTACTACCGTCATGATCAGAGCGGCCGGCTCTCTAACGGCTCGGGCGTCGGCAATGAGCTGGCTACAGAACGGCCGATGGTCCGCAAGTATATCAAGGATTCCCTGGCCTACTGGGCGAAGGAGTACCATATTGACGGGTTCCGCTTCGATCTGATGGGGCTGATGGACAGCGTGACCATGCGCGAGATTACCGAGGAGCTGCGGCTGGAGATTAATCCGGGGCTGCTGATCTATGGTGAACCGTGGACTGGCGGCGACTCGCCGCTTGCCTCCAAGACGCTGAAGGGCGTGCAGCGGGGCAAAGGCTACGCTGTCTTCAACGACAACTTCCGCGCAGCCATCAAGGGAGACAGCGACGGCTGGGGCAAAGGCTTCGTGACCGGGGAATACGGCAAGGAAGGTGCGATTGCGTCCGGAGTGAGCGGGGCGATTCATGAATTCACCGATGCGCCTACAGAGACTGTGAACTATGTAACCGCACATGATAATCTCAACCTGTGGGACAAAATTCTGGCGACCCGGGGACTTCGCGGGGAAGCCGGACTGCCGGAGCTTGAGGGCGGCAAGCTGCGGGGCGGCGGGGATCTCAAGGCCGCACTAGAGCAGGCGAATCCGTATGTGGGAGTAGATCCCGAGAATATGCTGGATAATGAGACAGTACGCCGTTCGTTGCTGGCTAATGGAATCATTCTGACCTCGCAGGGAATTCCGTTCCTTCATGCCGGGGATGAGCTGCTGCGCAGCAAATACGGAGATCATAACAGCTACCGCAGCCCGGACTGTATCAATGCGATCCGCTGGGAGAACAAAAGCAAATTCATTGCAGTATTTCAATATTACAAAGGTCTGATTGAGCTGCGCCGGACACATCCGGCCTTCCGCCTGCACGGACGCCAGGAGATTGAACGCAGTCTGGAGTTCCTGCGCTGTGACAGCGGAATCGTTGCCTACAGACTGAAGGATAACGCCGGCGGAGATCCATGGAATAATATCGTGGTGATCTATAATGCCAATATGGAGCCGGTCACCCAGTGCCTCCCGGAGACCTCCGGCTGCTGGAACATCGTAGTCGATCATACCCATGCCGGACCGGAGGCCTTCCGGCAGACGGAGAACGGCAGTGTTGAGGTATTCGGACTGTCGATGATGGTACTCTATGATAAATACGGAGAGCCTGAGCCGAGATCGAAGATTGTGGAAGTTCATTATGACCGCCCGGACGGCGATTACCGGGGCTGGAATCTCTGGGTGTGGGGTACAGGCATTCAGGATGGCCAACGGGACTTCCAGCACATGGAGGAAGGTCATGCCGTAGCACGGATTGAAGTGCTGCCGGGGACCTCCACGATAGGCTACATCCTCCGGCTGAACGATTGGGAGGAGAAAGACGGCACCGCTGACCGCTTCATCGACTGCTCGGGCAGCGGGGAGCAGGTTATCAAGGTGACGGTTCGGGAGCGTAGTCCGGAGCATAGGACAGAGCTGGCTGATCCGCTGCCGCAGACCAGCTAAAACATAAGAAGAGCTGATTAGTTCCTCCCCCAGGGATGGAACCAATCAGCTCTTTTTGGCTAAGAGTTATTAAAGAAGCCTTAGTATAGGAGTGAGCTTCCGCTGGTGCTAGTTCCGCTGATCGCTGTACTTCTTATCCACATGCTCGCTGTACAGATTAGCCTCATTGCCGCCATGGTTCTTGGAGCGGTACATCGCCAGATCGGCGGCACGGAGCAGCTCGTTGATGCTGCTGCCGTGCTCCGGGTACAGGGCCACGCCGATGCTGGCAGAGGTGTGGAAGCTGGAGCCCTGGTTGACGGACCAGGATTTGTTGAACAGCTGGAGCAGACGGTTCAGCAGCTCGTCCAGCATTTGCGGGCTGGTGAACCGGTGCAGCACCACCGCGAATTCATCTCCGCCGATCCGGAAGGCCTGGCCGGAGCCCTTCACGGTCTGCTGCAGCTCCCGGGAGAGCAGCTGCAGGAATTCATCTCCGGCCAGATGGCCGAGCGTATCGTTCAGCTGCTTGAAGCGGTCGCAGTCCAGCAGCGCCACGGCGATCTCCTGCCGGCGCTCCTCGGGCTGGTTGATCAGGTTCTCCATGTACATTTTGAAATGGGCACGGTTGGGAATCGCGGTCAGATGATCATAGAAGGCCAGCTTGTGCAGGCGCTCCTCATATTGCTTGCGCTGGGTAATCTCACGCGAGACCAGCATGAACTGTGCCGGGAAATTGCGGCTGCCCGCAATAGGGGTGACCTTGGTCTCCAGCCACACCCAGTGCCCTTCGGCCGAACGCATGCGCAGCTCGGATATTCTCGGTGAAGACTGCACCACACTCTTGAGCTTGGCCCAGGAGATTTCGGCTTCACGGATATAGTTGGAGAGCGGTGCCCCTTTGCTAGGCACATAGCCCAGTGCAGTTGCATGGGAAGGCGAGGCATACAGGATCAGACCGTTCGGATCTGTCAGCACAATGAAGTCGGACATCGTCTCACCGATCAGCTGGTAGAGCGATTGCTCGTCCTGCATTTCGTTCTGCAGGGAGATCAGTCTGCGGCTGAGATAGATGATGACCATAACAAGCAGGAAAAGAAATACAGAGTAGACGGCGAACAGGGAGCTTTTGAGATTATTGAACTCTGTCATCACTTGGCTTGCATAGGTGTCAATCTTGTCCTCTGCCTGATTCAAGCTTTCCCGTACCTCATTCAGCTCCGTATGTATGGTGAGGGCAGAATAAGAGGCGGGATTCCAGCTCTTCTGAACCCGCTGCGAGATCAGCTCCCGGCCGTTATCCCTCCACACGGTAAGCGTGGTTCCGAAGTGATCCAGCTCGTTCCTCAGCTCGTCCAGCAGCAGCTCGCTCTGCTTCATTCCATTGAACGGGCTCTTCACAGCATCCAGATTGTAGCGGGCGGTATTGACCCGCTGCAGCGCCTGGGCATTATTGTCCTCGAATTCCTGCGACAGCGTACTGCGCTGCGCGCTGGTCAGCGCCCCGCCGACTGTGGTCTGAAGCGCAAGGGCTGCCTGATAGAGATCGCGGTCGGCGTTCAGAATGAGCTCGGAATTCTGGTAGACGTCACTGTACAGCGAATCGGATAATTTGTTCATCGTATGATTCAGAAACAGCAGGGAGGCCACACTGATCCCAACCAGAAGAACGGTGATGGATGTGAATAATATAATCAGTCTGCGTGTACTTTTGTTTTCCGAAAAAACTGCCACTGTCATCCTCTCCCCGCACAGAACTTTTGCAAATCTCATGGGTGTAGCTTTGGTGCATGCGAAACTTATCCTTATGCGGAATATGGCTTCTTGCAGGCATGTAAGAGAGTATACGTTAGCGAGTCCTAGAAAGCAGGGGAAGAAGGAGGCAATAGAAAGAATAACTTCCGGTTAGATCGCGGTTTCTTTTCACCAGTATATAGGACATCCCTTAAGCAGAGCAATTGCTGAAAAAATAATAAGCCCCGTCAGCTTCCGCTGCGGATGACAGGCCGTGAAGCACACCCTGGAGCCGGAGGAGAAACAGTGGAGACATATCCGTTACAGCCGATACAAAGAACTATTATGTATACCCTACTACTATGTACAAGGTATTCTGACCTTTGAGTCCTATTACCCACTTTTGCTGCAAACGATACCCCTTTGGTATCAATTGTGCATTAAAAATAAAACAGAAAAATCCGCCAGCCCAGGGATCTGAGACTGGCGGATTGAAAAGCTGATGATAACGCAGCGTCTAGGATGGCGCTACTCGTTGCGCAGCGCATAGATCGGGCGCATTCTTGCAGCCTTGCTTGCAGGAATCATTCCGAATACGACACCGATGATCAAGGAGAATGAAAAGGAGATCAGGACCATATTCCAGGAAGGCGCCACATTCAAGGTGGTATAGTTACCGACAGCCCAGCTGGCGCCAAGTCCCAGTGCGACTCCGATTAGGCCTCCGGTTCCGCTTAAGACTACGGACTCAATCATGAACTGCATCATAATGTTCTTTTTCTTGGCCCCGATGGCCTTACGGATGCCAATCTCTCTGGTTCGCTCATTGACCGAGACAATCATAATGTTCATAATCCCTATCCCGCCTACAAATAAGGAGATACCGGCGATACCGCCAAGTGCCATGGACAGAGTGGCGCTGGTTTCATTTACCGTTTCCAGCATCTCCCGGGAATCAAAGACAGAGTAGGCGTTCTCGGCGGCATTGAATTTGGCATCAAGGCTGGCCTCCAGCCTGGTTTTGACAGCATCCACATTGTCATTGGAAGTGGTTGTGATCGTAATGGAGCGGATTCCCCTGCTCTGCAGGAACCGTTCGGCTGTAGAGATGGGGATCAGCAGCTTCTCATCGCTTGAACCCACGCTGGTGGAGCCTTTACTCTCCAGCAGCCCGACGATCTTGAAGCTGCTTCCGTTGATCTGTACCTTTTGGCCTACAGGATTATCTGTACCGAACAGATCCTCCGCCGTATCTGATCCGATTAACGCAACCTTTTGCCGGTATTCTGTATCCATCTCAAGCAGAAATCTTCCGGATTGCACATGGAAATCCTGGACCTCTTCGTAAGCAGGTGTAATGCCTTCAACGGATACGGAAACGTTCTCGGTACCGTGCTTGGCGGTAACGTTCCCGCTGATTACCGGCGATACATTGTCCACCCCTTCAATCTCATTCATGGCCAGGGCCTCCTCGTAGGTCAGCGAAGTGGTGGCTCCGCGGCCCATAATGTTGACGGTCAGCTGGTTGGTGCCCAGAGAGCTTAGGGACTCTGTAATCTGCGAGGTGGTGCCCTGGCCCACAGCGACAAGTGCAATGACGGAGGAGACCCCGATAATAATGCCCAGCATGGTAAGAAAGGCTCTTATTTTACTGCTGAGGATACTTTTGAAGGCCATTTTCATACTCTGGTACAGCATCATGAGGGCACCACCTTCCGATCCTCTACAAGATCCCCATCCTGAATCCGGATCACCCGTTTGGCCTGCTCGGCAATCTCCAGGTCATGCGTGATCAGAATAATGGTATGCCCCTGTACGTTAAGCTCCTTAATCATCTCCAGAACTTCCTTGCCTGTCTTGGAGTCCAGCGCTCCGGTTGGCTCATCGGCAAGCAGAATCGGTGGGGTTCCGGCAAGGGCGCGGGCAATAGCCACACGCTGCTGCTGGCCCCCGGACAGCTCGGAGGGACGGTGATTCATTCTGCTCGCAAGGCCTACCCGGACCAGGGCATTACGGGCAATTTCTCTGCGCTCCCTGTGGGACATTCCACGATAGATCAAGGGCAGCTCCACATTCTCTACCGCTGATAATTTCGGCAATAGATTAAAGTTCTGAAATATAAAGCCAATCTTTTCGTTGCGGATCTGGGCCAGCCTGTTGTCAGACAGCTTGCGGATCTCCTGGCCGTCCAGGAAATAATCGCCTTCATTGGCGACATCGAGGCAGCCCAGCATGTTCATCAGGGTGGACTTGCCTGAACCTGACGGACCGATGATCGCCACGAATTCACCGTGATTAATGCTGAAGCTCAGGCTCTTCAGAACCGTCATCGATTCTCCGGCCATCGTGTAGCTGTGCTGCATCTTCTCAACCCGGATCAGCGGCTCTGGTGCGGTCATCGTCCGCCACCGCCTCCGCCGAAGCCTCCGCCGCTGCCACCGCCGCCGAAGCCGCCGCCCCCGCCGGGAAAGCCACCGCTCCCGCCGGTCATTCCTCCGCCGCTGAAGCCGCCCATACCACCCATACCGCCTTGCTGCGGGGAGGTGGCATTGCCTGAGGAGATCACGGTCGGGAGGATTACTTCATCCCCTTCACTTAAGCCGCTGACGATTTCGATGCTGCTCTCATTGTGGATACCAACCTCTACAGCTATCCGTTTCATGCCTGAGGCGAAACCGGCTGCCCCTTTGCTTCCGGCTGCTCTGCCGGGGAACTCCGCACCAGCAGGGAACTCTCCAGACGGAAGTTCACCGCCCTGAAATTCTCTGCCGCCGCGGGCGCCTGTGCCTCGGGTCCCCGCTTCACTACCGGAGGGTTCACCGTCCGCTGCAGCGCCAGCAGGGGGCTTGGAGTCAGCAGCATCTCTGTCTGTTGTGTTAGCTTGCTCATCCCCGGTTCCCGGCACATTGACGAAGGATTTCCCGTTTATCTTCGTTACAGCTTCGATGGGAACGGTCAGAATATCCTTTTTCTCTTCGATCGTAACCGCCACCTCCGCAGACATGCCGATAAGCACACCCTCCGAGTTATTTAATCCTACAGTGACGTTGAACAGGGAGACGCCATTAGAGGAGGTCCCTTCTTTGGCGATATCTATAACTTTACCGGTAAAAGATTTGTCCTCAAGGGCATCCAGTGTAATGGTAGAGGCTTGATTCAGCTTGATTTTGGGGATGTCCAGCTCGTCTACCTGCACGGTTACGCTTAGATTCACGTAGTCGGTCATGGTGAACAGCTCTGTCCCATTCTGGGCTTGTTCACCGTCCGTAATATTCACGGCAGTGATCGTTCCATCGATCGGAGCGGTCAGCGGATCAGGCGGAGCCATATCTTCATGGATGGCAGCGATGGATTCCTGCCCGTCCACGATATCGCTATTGGCTTTATCGATGGCTTTTTTTGCCGATTCCAGCTCTTCCTCTGTCGCGTTATTCATAGCCAGCGTCTTGTAGCTCTCCTGTTTATTCTCAAGCTCTGTCTTGAGATTCTCCAGTGACTTTGTCGCTTCCTTCAGCTTATCGTCCAGATCGCCCGCAACAAATGTGATCAGCACAGCACCTTTTTTAACAACATCGCCTTTCTTAACCATGACCGTATCGACCTTCCCGGCTTCTTTGGTACGGATGCTCTCGCTGTTGATCGCCGATACTGCACCTGAACCCGAGACACCCACCAGGATATCCCCCTTACTGGCAACTGCCGTATTCAGCGGAGCGGCATTGATCTGCCGGTTCTGATCCGGCCAGAGCTTATAGCCCGCAATCCCTGCAATAGCAACGAGGACTATCGCTGAAGCGATAATGATGATCTTCTTCTTCTTATTCATTGTGCAGCTCCTTCGGGGGAAGAGGTGGTTGCTTTGGCGGTAACCTCAAGGGAATAGGCCTGGCTGGCGAGCTCTGTCCGTACTCCCTGGAATTCATCGTAGAATTTAAGGGCATAGGTGCCGGAGCTGAGGTTTTTGAACAGGACGCTGGATAGAGTCGTTGAATAAGAGTTGTTGGTTCCCAGTGTCAAGTCGGTTCCCAGCGTCAGTGCTTTCTCGTGAGACTGTCCATAAGGATCGATAACCTGAAGGATGAGCTTATGCTGGTAAGCACCTGTCTGGTAGGTAGTATCCTGATTGAGATTGTAATTGAACGTCACAGCAATGCTGCTTGCGCCCTTGGTGAGTTCCCCTATAGAGCTGGTAACTGCCAGTGTATAAGGGAAAAGTGGAACGGAAGCCAGATTGGTCAGAGGCGTAACCTCTGCCGGTGTCAGTGTCAGCGCTGCCGTATTGACGTATCCCGTCGCAGCCGTTCCTGCGGCAGTCAGCTTGCCATCCGCAATCGACTGGCTGATATACAGCTCAAGACCTGTGGTGTCCAGGGTGGCCGGGACTTTCGCCCAGAAGGTAACCAGTGTTTTGCCCCCAGGGCTGGTCGACAACTCGGACTGGTTGGCAGTTGCTTCAAAATATTGCCCGTCAGCAGTCCTGAACTGTGCGTACAGACGGGCCAGATCTGCCTGCCGGACTTCATCGCTGTTCATTTCCACTTCGCTGTACACCAGGTTCGATCCGGTTCCTGTATACAGGAGGGTGGAGCGCTCCTTCACGGTGGCTTTTTTGCCGGTGGCGGTGATCTTGAAGGCTTCCCCTGCAGCCACCGGAGCTACACTCTTAACGGTGCTGTCGCTTGTGCTGAGAGTGAGGAACTGCGACACCTCTGTACCCTTGGTCTCCTGGAGGATGAGCTTGATTTGTCTGACATCCTGGGTATATGGAATATGGCCTTGAACCGTGATCTGAGTGCTGGCACCCGGGGCAAGCACCGAAGAGCTGTTGTCCGTATAAGTCTGCGAAGAGGAACTGAGATCCTTCTGATCCGCCAGGAGTACGCCGGTAAGAGCAGGTAAGGCAATGGATTTGGACGTTGCATTGCGTATCGTTAGTACAGCCTGTACCAGATCCTCGCTGCCCCAAGGCAGACGCAGCAGCGAGTCCAGAGAGACAGCGAAGGTGCCATAGGTATTGGTTACGCTGGTCTCAGAGGCGAGATGAATCTGTCTCTCAGGCGTATAAGGGATGCGGAAATAGGCCACAGGCAGCGTTACTTTATCCGCGCTGGCTGCGGGAGCGATCATTCGCAGCTCCAGCGAATTCTGAGCCAGCTCCAGCGGAACACTGGCGCTCAGCTCAATCAGCTTTTCTTCCAGCGGCTTCAGGGTCAGGCTGCTCAAGGCAGTGGCCGTCACCGGGAAGCTATAGCCTTCCGCCGACTTGACGTTAAGCTCATAAGCAGGCAAAGTAACGGCTGTGCTGCCGGTATTCTTCACCCGGAGCTGATAGCTCCAGACACCATTCCCGTTATCCGCATGCACACTTGCCTTCAGCAGCTGCAAGTCTACCAGATTGCTGTCGATGGAGACCTTTTTGGTATAGCCCGCTGCTACAGTGAAATCTGCAGTTACCGCAGCCGGAAGTGCGTAGGAAGAGACAGGCAGGTACAGCTTGAGTCCTTCATCCAGCTTGGCGATCTGCAGCGTCATCTTGCTGAGATTCATGTAGGAGGGGATCTCGGTCATATAATAGAGCGTCTTCTTCTCCTGAGGCTGAAGCTTGAATTCGGAGCTGCTGTCATCCAGCGTAAGCGTGAAGACAGAGCCGCCCGAGGATTTCAGGTACAACGTATAGCCCGGATCTGTAAGCACTTTGGTACCCAGATTGGTTAGGCTGAGCCCGACCTTGGCATAGACTTTGCTGTTATATTTGTAGATTTGCACGGATTCGGCTTTGGTGCCGGCAGTAATGCCGCCGAGTTCAACCTTTCGGGTCTCCCCTGTAAGCGAGGACAGAGAATAATTGGAAGGAATCGTGAACGTGCCTATACGCTGTTCATAATTAGCGGCGCTGAAATTCCAGCCGTAGATGTTGATTTTGAGTCCTTTGACTGAGGCGGTGGTTCCAATATTCGCATAGTATGTAAGACTGGTGCTTTGTTTAGCAGGGATTTTCTTGACCGCACTGTCTGCGCTGACCGGAATTCCCTTAATGATGCTGCCGCCCGCAGTTACAATTTTGGAGAAATAGTCCGCCAGATTGACGCTGCTGCCGGCAGTGTTGGTATAGGTAAGCGTGTAGGTGAGAATATTACCGCCGGTTTGGCTCTGAAGCCCTACATGGCTCAGCTTCACCTGAAGCGTGGTACCGAGCTTGAGCGCACTTAGACCGTTAAGTGTGGAGACTTCCGTGACCGCGCTTGCTGCTGTGGCAGCCGTTGAAGCGGATGAAGCGGCATAGGCCGCGGTTCCCGGGCTTCCAGTGGTTTGACTTGCGGCAAATGTGCTGAGCAGCAGCAGAACAAATGCTTTTTTTCGTGTAAGCATGTAATTTCCTCCTTGTGTGATCTCTTAAGGGAAAATATCAACATTGACTGAATGTCCGCTGAAAAAAAAGCCGTCAAACCGCGCTGAAGCTTAAAGGGAGCTTAAAAAAAGATAAAAAATAAGCGGAATTTGTGCGGCTTGTCAAACTGGCTGTTTTTGCATATAATAGATGGGCATATCTTCCCAAGTGGAGGATCGAAGTGCAGAGGTTATAATCCGCATACATGCAATGATGGAGAAGAGTACGCAGTGCCTGGCTTACAGGGAGGAAGCGCCGCAGATTGAGAGCGTTTCTAAGAGAGCAGAGCTGCCGAAGTTCACTCCGGAGCAGTTCCCTGAATGTGCTTGAAGCACTAGTAGGGGGGACCGGCCGCAGACCGTTATTTCTGTATAAAGTGAGACAGGTCTTTGCCGCACCGAAAGAGGGAATAGTGCTCTTAAGGGAAGCGTACGGCCGTCTAACAAGGGTGGTACCACGGTCTTTTCGTCCCTTTACCGGGAGGAAAGGCCTTTTTTTGTTGAACAATACGAGATTTGAGGGGGCAGTACAAGCCATGAAAGACAAATTGGAAGCACTGAAGGCTGAGGCGCTGACGAAGCTGCAGGCGGTAAACGATCCGCAGATTCTGAATGACCTGCGCGTCAAATACCTTGGCAAAAAAGGCGAGCTGACAGAGGTTCTGCGCGGTATGGGCGGACTAAGCGCGGAGGAGCGTCCGGTGATCGGCCAGGTGGCCAATCTGGTGCGCAGCGCCATTGAAGAGGTGATCAGCGCCAAGCAGGAGCTGTTCCAGCAGCAGGAGACAGAGAGCCGCCTGAATGCGGAGAAGGTCGATGTAACCCTGCCGGGCCGCGGCCTGCCGCAGGGCGGGATTCATCCGCTGAGCCGGGTGCTCCAGGAGATCGAGGATATCTTCATCGGCATGGGCTTCCGGATCGCTGAAGGACAGGAGGTGGAGACGGACTATTACAACTTCGAGGCGCTGAACCTGCCGAAGAACCATCCGGCTCGGGACATGCAGGATTCCTTCTATATCACGGATGATATTCTGATGCGTACCCAGACCTCGCCGGTACAGGTGCGTACCATGCAGGCGGCGAACGGGGAGTCTCCGGTCAAAATCATCTGTCCCGGCAAAGTCTTCCGCCGCGACGATGACGATGCGACCCACTCCTTCCAGTTCCATCAGATTGAAGGCCTGGTCATCGGCCTCAATATCCGCATGAGCGACCTGAAGGGTACCCTGCAGCAGTTCACCAAGGAGATGTTCGGACCTAGCGCGGGTATCCGTCTGCGCCCCAGCTTCTTCCCGTTCACCGAGCCTAGCGTTGAGGTGGATGTAAGCTGCTTCAAATGCGGCGGCGATGGCTGCCGTCTCTGCAAGCAGAGCGGCTGGCTGGAGATTCTCGGCGCCGGTATGGTGCACCCGAATGTGCTGCGGATGGGCGGATACGATCCGGAAGTTTACAGCGGCTTCGCGTTCGGCATGGGTGCGGAACGGATCGCGATGCTGAAATACGGCATCGATGACATCCGCTACTTCTACACGAATGATATGGGCTTTGTGAAGCAGTTCAAGGGTATTTAGGGATTTGGCGGGTGTGCGCGGGGGCGTGTTGGACGGATATTGTTAAGCTGGAGGGATGACGGCAGTGCTAATTAAATGACTGCGATTGAAGGACCGGAGGGGAATTTTGGAACTGTAGGAGCGGTAGCGTCCGCCTTTGTGTTTGGATTTCTACCGCGAGAAGCGGTTCTAATCAGGAAATCCAAACACAACAGCGGCCGGAAGTCCAAATATTCTCTGTAGGAACATTGCAATGCAGAATTTTTTTGCGCGAAGTTGACGTGGGCTTGTTTATATCCGCTTCCGCACCCCAGCACAACCGGCATGGAGATCAATACATCTGAAACAAAAAGGAAGTGTGCGATTATGAAAGTATCAACCGCCTGGCTGGCCGATTATATATCGCTGGAAGGAGTGACCGCTGATCAACTGGCGGACAAAATCACCACCGCCGGCATCGAGATTGACGGAGTAGAACGCCGCAACAAAGGGATTTCCGGGATTGTGACCGGCTACGTGAAATCCAAGGAGAAGCACCCGGACGCCGATAAGCTGAATATCTGTATCGTCGATGCCGGGCAGGGCGAGGATCTGCAGATCGTCTGCGGAGCAAAGAATGTCGCAGCGGGCCAGAAGGTTCCGGTCGCGCTGGTAGGTGCCAAGCTGCCGGGCCTGGAGATCAAAAAAGCCAAGCTGCGCGGCGTGCTGTCGCAGGGGATGATCTGCTCGGCCAAAGAGCTGGGCCTGAACGACAAGCTGCTGCCCAAAGAGCTGCAGGAGGGCATTCTCGTGCTGCCGGAGCAGACCGAGGTGGGCCAGGATATTCTCAAGGTGCTTGGACTGAATGACGAAATTCTTGATTTCGATCTAACGCCGAACCGTTCCGACTGCCTGAGCATGATCGGTGCCGCTTATGAGGTAAGTGCGGTACTGGGCCGTGAGCTGAAGCTGGCTGATCCGGCGGCAGAGCTTGTGGAAACGGGCGGGAAGGCTGCGGACTCCATCACGGTTACGATTGAGGATGAGGCATTCTGCAGCCATTATGCCGTGCGTTATATTGCCGGAGTGAAGACCGCGCCGTCCCCGCTGTGGATTCAGAACCGCCTGATGGCGGCCGGGGTACGTCCGATTAACAATATCGTAGACATCACCAACTACGTGATGCTGGAATACGGGCAGCCCCTGCATGCATTTGACGGCGGGCAGCTCCAGGGCGGAACCATCGGTGTACGGTTTGCCCGTGAAGGGGAAGGACTGGTTACCCTTGACGGACAAGAGCGCAAGCTTGCGCCGCAGATGCTGGTCATTGCCGACGGCTCAGGCGCAATTGGCCTGGCCGGAGTGATGGGCGGACTGTCTACAGAGGTTACCGCAGACACCGTTAATATCGTACTGGAATCAGCCAAATTCGATGGTGGAACGGTACGCAAGACCTCGCGTCAGCTCGGTCTGCGCTCGGAAGCGTCCCAGCGGTTCGAGAAGGAAGTTGACCCGAATGCGGTCATCCCTGCGCTTAACCGCGCGGCTGCACTGATTGCCCGGTATGCCGGAGGAACGGTGCATGAAGGGATTGTCCAGGCCGGCAGCGCCGCTGCTCAGGAGAAGGTGCTGAACTTATCGCTGGAGAAGCTGAACCGCTATCTCGGGACAGATCTGTCATTGCTGGAAGTGAAAACCCTGTTCGGACGCCTGCACTTCAAGTGCGGTGATGCGGCTCAGGGAATCGTCGAGGTCGAGGTGCCGACACGGCGCGGAGACATTACGCAGGATGTGGATCTGATTGAAGAGATTGCCCGCTTGTACGGCTACGACAACATCCCGACCACCCTGATCGAAGGCACAACAACACCGGGCGCGCTTACCAGACAGCAATCTCTGCGCCGCGAGCTGCGCCGCATGCTCTCGCTGGGCGGATATCAGGAGGTTATGGGCTATTCCTTCATCCAGCCGGAGCAGAGCACGCTCTTCCCTATGCTGGCGGAAGGCAAACAGTCAGTGAAGCTGGCGATGCCGATGAGCGAGGAGCGCAGCGTGCTGCGTACCAGCCTGCTGCCGCAGCTGCTGGACATTGCCCTCTACAATACGAACCGCCGCCAAGGCGATCTGGCGTTATTCGAAATCGGCAACGTCTTCTTCACGGAGGAGGAAGTCCTTACCCGCCAGCCGAGCGAGCTGCCGGTGCTGGGGCTGCTGCTGAGCGGTACGCGTGCAGCCAAGCAGTGGAACGTGGCTGCTGAGCCGGTGGATTTCTTCGACCTTAAGGGTGCGCTGGAGACTGTATTTGCACATCTGGGCCTTACGGATCGCGTAATCTATGAAGGGGACGCGCCTGAAGGCTATCATCCGGGACGCTCCGCTTCCATCTATCTGCTTCAGGCAGAGGGCCGTGTGAAGATCGGTTCGATGGGGCAGATTCATCCCGAGCTGCAACGCCGGATGGATCTGGAGGATACCTATGTATCCGAAGTCCTGCTGCAGCCGCTCTATGATGCGGCACGCGCCGGGCTGCAGTACAGCGAGCTTCACCGCTTCCCGGGCATGGAGCGGGACATTGCGGTGGTAGTCGATGACGCGGTTCCGGCAGGTGACCTGATCGCGGCGATCCGTGAGCACGGTGGCACTCTGCTGCAAAATGTGCAGGTATTCGATATCTACACAGGAGGCAAGATGGAGGCAGGCAAGAAGAGTGTTGCCCTGTCGCTCCTGTACCGCCATACCGAGCATACGCTGACTGACGAAGAGGTTGTGGAAGTGCATGACAAAGTGGTCTCTGCCCTTGAACAAACTTTTGGTGCAGAATTAAGAAAATAGCAGGAATTGTGCAAAGCCGCAGCGAATCCATTTAGAAACAGAGATTCCCTGCGGCTTTTCTGTACCCTTGTGAAGTGCGGAGGAACATGCGAATAAATGCAATGGACGCGTGCTTTTGCCAAAGGTCAGGAAATCACGCTACAATAGGAGCAAGAGCAAAGAAACCAACTTAGAATCCGCACACATACAAAGGAGGGCACAACTGTGGCTATGGACCGGACCCGTGTCGCCGTGGAGATATACGGAACTTCCTACAAGCTTGTAGGAAGCAGCACAGAATATATGAAACAGGTCGCCCGTCATGTCGATGAGCATATGCGTGCAATATCGAAATCACATTCCAGACTGGATACGCCGCGGATTGCGGTGCTTACAGCTGTACATATGGCAGAGCAGGCAATCCAGGTTCAGGATTTCAAGAATGAGCTGAATATGCTGACCGGTGAACGTACCGAGCTTCGCGTGGAGGTGTCACGCCTTCAGGAAGCGCAGCGTGAACAGCAGGAAGAATATGAGAAGCTGGAAGCGGCTGCGAAGGAAGAGGCGGCGCGGCTGATTGCCGCTGCCGAAGAAGAACGCTCAAGACATCTGGAGCAGCAGGAGCAGGAGCGGCAGCTGCATGCCCAGCTGCTGGAGGAAGAGAAGCAGGCTGCGGCCGCCGGCCGCGAGCAGCTGGTGCAGGAGCTGAAGGCACGCGAGGATGAGCTGAAGGCGCTGCGCGACGGCCATGAAGCAGAGCAGGCTGCAGGCCGCGAGGCAGCGCGTCAGGAGCTGGAAGCCGCAGAAGCCATGCGGCTGCAGCAGCTGGAAGAGATGAAGGCTGCCCATCAGCAGGAATTGGAGCAGCTGCGCGAGACGCTGATCCGCGAGAAGACAGAGACGTTGTCTGCCCTGGAGCAGGAGCTGCATGAGACCCGGGAGTCGATGGGCAGCGAGATCGTGGAGATCCGCTCCACGTTAAGCAAGGAGCTGGCTGATACCAAGGCTGCGCTCACAAGTGAGCTTACCGGGGAGCGGGAAGCGCTTGAGAAGGAGCTGGCCAAGAACAAGGAGCTGCGGCAGTCCCAGGGGACGCAGGAGCACCGGCACAAGCAGCAGCTTCAGGAGCTGGAGAAGCAGCTTGGCGAGCTGCGCGGCGGAACCGGGCAGCTCCAGTCCCGGCTGCGTGCGGCGGAAGCCGGGCTTAAGGGTGAACGCGATGCGCGGCTGACGCTGCTGGCGCAGTACGAAGCTGTGCTGAAGCGGGAGGAGCAGCTCGGGGAGGAGCTGCGGCTCGCGGCAGAGGGGGCGCAGCAGCATAGCGCCGAGCTGGAGGAAGTGCGCAAACAGGCTGCGGCTTCGCAGAGCGAGGCGGAAGCGCTCCGGAGCGGGCTGCGGGAAGCAGAGGACAAGCTAAGCGCTGCGCTGGAAGAGCTGAGCACGGCGAACGAGATGGGCACCCTGCTGAACGAAGAGCTGGAAGGGCTGCGCCAGCAGGTTGCAGCTGCGCAAAGCGAGGCGGAAACGCTCCGCAGCGAACTGCGGGACGCAGAGGGCAAGCTAAGCGCTGCGCTGGAAGAACTGCACACGGCGAGCGAGCTCGGCACCCTGTTGAACGAAGAACTGGATGAGGTGCGTAATCAGGTTGCGGCTACACAGAGCGAGGCGGTGGATATCCGCAGCGAACTTCGGGATGTAGAGGGCAAGCTAAGTGAAGCGCAGGAGGAGCTGCATACTGCTAAGGAGCTTGGCAATCTGCTGAACGATGAGCTGGAAGGGCTGCGCCAGCGTTATGAGCTGACGCAGGAAGAAGCGGCAGCACTGCGTACATCGCTGCGGGAGACCGCAGATCAGCTCAGCCGGACTCAGGTCGAATTCGACCGTACGGCAGAGGAAGCGGCTTCCTGGCAGGAACGTGCGAACAAGCATATGGAGGATATCAGCGAGCTGGAGATGAACCTTCTGGAAGAAGGGGAGAAGTCGGCAGCCTTGCAGCGCGAAGTGGAGACTCTTCGCGGACAGGCAGACGGCATGGTTCAGCAGCTTGATCAGGAGGCGCGTCTGCGTGCCGAAGCGGAGCAGGAGCTTGCTGTTCAGCAGGAGGCGGCAGAAGCAGCCCGCAAGGAACTGGCTGCGCTGCGCGGCCGTTACGAGGAACTTATCGCCCAGTACGATGAGATTCTTCAGGACGGGGAGCAACTGAAGGAACGCTACGAACTGCTGGAAGCCGAAGGCGAGGAAGCTACGCGGCGTCTGGAAGAGCTGTATGAGGCGGGCCGTGAAGCTGCCGCTGCGGCGGCGGAGCAGCAGGAAGCACTCCGCGAGACCCGGGAGTACGAAGCTACCTGGAAGCAGAAAGTTGAGGAGCTTCAGCAGCGCGAGCAGCAGTGGAACGAGCAGGAAGCACAGCTGCGTGAGGAGATTGAGATCTGGCAGCAGGAGGCCGGGGAAGCCGAAGCCCAGGCGGAAGCAGTCAGCCGCTCACGTACTGAGGCGGCGCAGCAGCTGGATGAGATCGGCGAGAGCTATGAGATGGTCCAAGGCCAGCTGCGGCTGGTTCAGGCCCAGTTCGAGCTGCAGCAGGGAGAGCTCGAGAAGCTGTCCCAGGAGCATCGCAGCTTGCAGGCGGAATATTCCAAGCTACAGAGTGAATATAATGAATGGATTCAACTGATCGAACAGGACAGTTGAATGGCGGATGCATCACAGGAAGAGCTGTTGTAAGCAGGAATGCTTAGAACGGCTTTTTCTGCTGTGCAGGGACGGGGGACGGATTCCTCCTTAGGGGGACTGCAGGGGGGGCTGCTGCTCTAAAGTTGGCTGAAGTGAAGTATGGGACAGAAGTAATTTCTACTGGGGGGGAAGTTGGTGAAGGGAAGGGGGGAGTGAAGAAGACATCTAGGCTGCCATCTTGGACAAATCCTGCACTAAATACAACATTCGTACCTCTGAGGCAGCAAATTGCGGGAAATCCTGCCTAGAATGCAATATATTTCAGCCAACGACCGCTCCACTGGTAACATTCCTGCAAAATGTGCAACATTTGGCGTTCTCAAGCTACAATCCGATATGAATCCTGCAAAATGTGCAACACTTGGCGATAACAGCTCATGATGAGGAGCACAAGTGCTCCTGATTTCACCAGAAGTTAGTCAAATGAGCAAATGAGGAGCACAAGTGCTCCTGATTTCAGCAGAAGTTAGTCAAATTAGTAAATGAAGAGCACAAGTGCTCCTGAATCCACCAGAAGTTAGCCAAATGAGTAAATGAAGAGCATTAGTGCTCCTGAATCACCAGATGTGAGCTAAATTAGTTCGAACATATCTACGAAGAATACATTAGCCTAACTGCCTCCTGCATGGAGTGTTTTTGACATAATAAGTATTGCAACCGGTTACAACCCGGGGTAGGATGTTGGTTGAGGTGAACGGGATGGATAAGAAATGGGTCAGCGGCGTTGGGGTTATTGTGCTTTTTATACTGTTGTCATATTTGTTTATAGGCTTCGCGCGCCATTCTGCCCGGATGGGCAATATTGTCAAGGAATTAAGCGGCCAGCCCAGTCAGGACAAGCCCGGATATCATATTGTGCTGATCGAGCAGGAGCGGTACCACCCTTACTGGGAGATGGTCGAGAAGGGGGCCGCAGAGGCCGCAGCGAAATACGGGATAGAGATCGAATTCACGGGACCGGTGCGCAATAACATGGAGGAGCAGATCAGCCTGCTGGAAAAAGCGATTGCCGCTAAAGCGGATGCCATCATCGTCCAGGGGCTCAACGACGAGAAGTTCACGCCGGTGATTGATAAGGCGGTGAACCGGGGGATTCCGGTGATCACGATTGACACGGATGCTCCGGCCAGCCGGAGACTGGCCTATGTGGGCACTGACAATGTGGCTGCAGGTGAGGCGCTGGGGCGCATGGTAGTGAAGACAACTGGCGGAAAAGGCAAAATAGGCGTGATTATCGGCAGCGAGCTGGCCAAAAACCAGCTTCAGCGTCTGGACGGCCTGAAAAATATCGTAAAAGACTACGGCGGCATGGAGATTGTCGATGTCCGCAGCTCCAACATCTCACATATGGAGGCGATCCAGCAGGCAGCGGATATGCTGCGCTATCATCCGGAGATCGATGTCATGGTCGGCACCAGTTCAACGGATGCGTTGGGCGTCTTGCAGGCATCGAGGAGCCTGAAGCGCGGTCCGCTGACCATTATCGGCTTCGATAATCAGGCGGAGACACTGGATGCCATCAGCCGGGGGGCGATCACAGCGACTGTCGCACAGCAGCCTTACCTTATGGGGAATATGGCGGTCCGGCTGCTCCATGATTATTTTAATGGTGCCCATTTACAGACCCGGTATTATACCGGAGTGAAGGTACTGGATAAGACCAATGTGCAGGAGGGAGAGAGCCTATGAGTATCCGCCTGAAGTTGCTGATCTGTATTCCGCTGCTGGTGCTGCTGATGAGCTCGGTCTCCTTCGTACTGTTCCAGAGCGGGAAGAATGTGCAGGAGAGCTACCACCTGATGATGAACCGGATCATGCTGTATAAGGAGGTATCCTATGAGGTCGGCGAGAATATGCGCTCCTTGAACCGCTTCATTATGCAGGTGGATACCGACAGCTTCCCGGAGGTGGAGAAGCATCTGGGCGCGGTACTGGAGCTGCGCAGCAGGCTGGACGGGATGAATACCATCGGGGGCAGCGGCCTTCCGCTGATGAACTATAGCCACCTTATTGATACTTTTGTCGAGCAGGCGGGCCAGATGATCACGGAGATTGACGGACAGGATGCGAATTCGCTGGCAGGTGCCTATATCGAGGCGGAGCAGACGCAGCGGTTCATCCGTGAGGAGGCCCAGGAGCTGGTCGATTTGGAGCTGGACCAATATAAGCCGATCTACGCCGAGATTATGTCTACGACAGCGAAGCTGAACCGGATGGGCAGTCTGCTGGTGATCACCGCGGCGCTGCTTAGCATCTGTATGGCCGTCTGGCTGTCCAGCAGCATTACCGGACCGATCCGCCGCCTGGTGGCAACGGCCAAGCAAATCTCGAAGGGACGGATGGATACCAAGGCGCCGGAGAGTGTTAATAACGATGAGATCAGCATACTGTGCCGCGCTTTTAACGGGATGATCGATAATATCCAGGAGCTGATGAAGGAGAACATTAAGAGTGCGGAGAAGGACCGGCTGGTCAAGGAGCTGGAGCTGAAAATGCTGCAGAGCCAGATCAATCCGCATTTCCTGTTCAACACACTGAATTCCATCGCCAAGCTTGCGTATCTGGAAGGGGCGGCGAGAACCAGCGATCTGACCGTGTCGGTCTCGCGTCTGCTCCGCTATAATCTGCAAAAGCTGGACCAGGCTGTTCCGCTGCGCGAGGAGGTCGAGCATGTGAACGAGTATATCAACATCCAGCGGGCCCGCTTCCGGGACCGGATTGCTTTTGAAATGGAGATTGATGAGCAGGCGATGGACGGGATGGTGCCGTGTCTGACGCTGCAGCCGATCTTCGAGAATGCCTTCGTTCACGGTCTGGAGCAGATGGAGGAGGGGGCTATACTTACGCTATCGATCCGTTACCGCAGCGGGCAGGTGGAGATTGTAATCAGCGATAACGGAGCGGGCATGAACCGCGAGACGGTAGCCCGGCTGATGGGATCGATTCAGCAGGAGGCGCCGCATTCCAGCAGCAAGGGCCAGTCTACCGGGCTTGGGACACATAATGTTTTCAAAAGACTGCATTTATTCTTCGACGGCCAGCAGCTCATCGAGATCAACAGCAGTGAAGGGCAGGGGACGGCGGTGCTGTTCCGGCTGCCCTTCCGGACCTCGGCCTAGAGTCACTCATATGAAGTGAAGGGGGAAGCGATAACGATGTACAAGCTGCTGATCGCAGATGATGAAGCACTGGAGCGGGAGGGGCTGGAGCTGATGATCCGGCATCTTATCCCGGACAAATTCGAATTCCTGCATGCGGGGAACGGGCGGAAGGCGATTCAGCTGGCGGAGGAGCACCGGCCGGATATGATTTTCATGGATATTAAGATGCCCGGGATTCATGGGCTGGAGGCGGTGCGGCAGATTCGGGAGAAGCTTCCGGCGGCGCAGATTGTGATGATTACGGCCCATGACTACTTCGCGTATGCCAAGGAGGGGCTGCTGCTGGGTGTCCGCGACTATCTGCTGAAGCCGGCCCGGCGGGAAGAGGTGGCGGAGGTGCTGAGGAAGCTGATGGCGGTCATTGAGGAGGAGCGGCGGCGCAGGAATGAACAGCTGGAGCTGCAGGAAAAGCTGGCCCATCTGCTGCCGCTGGCCGAGAATGAGCTGACCCTGATGCTCATGCTGGAGCATGTGCAGGATCTGGAGCCGGAGCAGCTGGCCGGGCTGCTGGAGCTGCATTTCAGCAAGGGCTACGCGATGGTCCTGTCATTCCCCCGGCACGGGGAGAGCGGCTGGGAGACGTTCCGGCAGTCCAAGCGGGAGATCTATGAGGCGGTCAAGCAGTTTGCCAAAACAGGACTGGGCTGCCTCGCCGGACCGCTGGCCGGGCATCAGCTGGCGCTGTTCATTCCCTTGCCGCCGGGGAGGACCGGATATTCCCAGCGCGTCAGCTCGCTGGACTGGGGAGAGCGGCTCCGCACCTATACCCGGGAGCGCTTCAGCCTGCCCATTGGCGTCGGGATCGGCTCGATCCGTGAAGGCTGGGACGGGCTTAGCCGTTCCTACCGCGAAGCCGTCCGCATATGTGCGGACCACCAGCATTCATTCGGTGTGCACCATTACGATGATATGATCCAGAGCTCGGGGCAGACGGCGGTCTCTCTGGATGAAGAGAAGAAGCTGCTTACCGCCCTGCTCCAGCGCAGCAAGCAGGAGGCCGCCCAGCGCTTCAGCCTGCTGTATGACTCCTTCGAGCAGGGAGGGGACCATCCGCTGTCCGCCGTGCGTGGTGAGGTAACCGGCCTGCTGCTGTTCCTGGCCAGAGGCGTTCACTCCACGGCCAGTGCAGAGCTGCTGGCTTCGCTGAACGCAGCGGAAGATCCGCGTGCTCTGCGGTTAAGCGCGGAGTCCTGGCTGGAGCGGCTGATCGATGGCCTGGAGGAGGAGCAGGAGCATCACCGGTCCCATGTGCATCAGCGGGCGCTGCTCTATATCAGCCAGAAATATAAAGAGGATATCTCCATGGAGCAGACGGCTGAATATGTGAATCTGAGCCCGCATTATTTCAGCAAATTATTCCGGCAGCATGAAGGCGAGACCTTCATCGACTATGTCACACGGCTGCGGATGAATGAAGCGAAACGCCTAATCTCTGAGGATCAGCTGAACCTGAAGGAAATCTGCTATGAAGTAGGCTATAAGGACCCGAATTATTTCAGCCGGGTCTTCAAGAAGGCTGCGGGGATGACGCCAAGCGAATTCCGCCAGCAGCAGGAGAAGCCGGGTCCTTGCTGAGTGAGCAAGGACTTTTTTGTGCTGTTGCCCCGGATTATCCTATGAAAGCCGGGGCGGAGAATTACATTACAGCAGGCAAGACCAAGAATGCGGGTGGAGGGCAAATAAGTGCAGGGAATCGCTGCTCCCGGGGCGGTTTTTCCATGCTACACTTTTTTTGTAAGCGCAATCAAATATAGGACTGACGAAAAGGGGCGTAGTAATCGTGAGAAAATACGGAAGAGCAATTTCCCTCGGGCTGGCGGCGATGGTGCTGGCTGCATCGATGGCGGGCTGCGGTGTGGTCTCAAGCGGTGACAACGAGAAGAAGGAGTCTGCGGGAGCGGCCAAGGACGGGGACAAAATTGTCATCGGCATGTCCATGGATACCTTGAAGGAGGAGCGCTGGCAGAAGGACCGGGATATTTTCACAGCAAAAGTACAGGAGCTTGGCGGTGAAGTGAAGGTGCTGGCCGCGAACGGGGATGATGCTACCCAGCTAAGCCAGGCGGAGCAATTGATCTCCCAGGGTGTGGACGTGCTCGTGGTCATTGCCCATAATGCGGAGGCTACGGCTCCCATCGTGGATAAGGCGCATAAGGAAGGCATCAAGGTCATTGCCTATGACCGGCTGATCAACAATTCCGAGGTGGATTATTATATCTCCTTCGATAATGTGCGTGTCGGTGAATTCCAGGCTCAGGCGGTTATCGACAAGGCTCCTAAGGGCAATATCGTCTACATCGGCGGCGCAGATACCGATAACAATGCCCACATGTTCAAGGAAGGCGCGATGAATATTCTGAAGCCGCTGGAAGAGAAGGGCGATATCAAAATCGTCTACGACCAGTTCTCCAAGGACTGGAAGCCGGAAGAAGCGCTGAAAAATATGGAGAATGCGCTGACCGCGAACAATAACGATGTACAGGGCGTTGTAGCAGCGAATGACGGGACAGCAGGCGGCTCCATCCAGGCGCTTACGGCGCAGGGCATGGCGGGCAAAATTCCGGTATCCGGTCAGGATGCTGACCTCGCTGCTGTACAGCGTATCGCGGAAGGCACACAGCTGATGACGGTCTACAAGCCGATCAACGCGATTGCCACGAAGGCGGCGGAAATGGCGGTGGCAGCTGCCAAGGGCGAGGCTATTTCGACAGATAAGACTGTTAACAACGGTAAAATTGATGTTCCATCCGTGCTGCTTGATCCGCTTGCCGTCAACAAGGATAACCTGGATGTGCTGATCAAGGACGGCTTCCACAAGCTGGAGGATGTGTATAAGAACGTTCCGAAGGACCAGTGGCCGAAACAATAAGGGCAGCCTGTACGGCAAGCAGATGCGGCGCCAGTGGCGAACCCGCATCTGCTTGCTGCTTGAGAGCGGGAAGGAGGAACGGCAGGCATGGATGTACTTGAAATGGTAGAGATCAGCAAGAGCTTCCCCGGCGTGAAGGCGCTGGACCATGTGAACTTCAAGGTGAAGCAAGGAGAGATTCACGCCTTGTGCGGGGAGAACGGCGCAGGCAAATCCACGCTGATGAAGGTGCTGAGCGGACTGTATCCTGCGGGGACATATGAAGGCGAAATCCGCATCGGCGGGGAGAAGAAGGCATTCCACCAAATTACCGATGCCGAGCAGGCCGGCATTGCGATTATCCATCAGGAGCTGGCGCTCGTGAAGGAGATGACGGTCGGCGAGAATATTTTCCTGGGGGCAGAGCCGGTGAAGCGCGGGGCGATCCAGTGGAATGAGCTGTACCATCAGGCTTCGCTGTGGCTGAAGAAGGTAGGGCTGAACCTGTCGCCGGATACGAAGATCGGCAATCTGGGCATCGGCCAGCAGCAGCTCGTAGAGATCGCCAAGGCGCTCTCCAAGCATACCCGGATTCTCATATTGGATGAACCGACAGCGGCGCTGACCGAGAGTGAGGTGTCCATCCTGATGGGCATTCTGAACCAGCTGCGGCGCGAAGGGGTTACCTGTGTCTATATCTCCCACAAAATGCCCGAGGTGTTCGCACTGGCCGATTCGATTACCGTGCTGCGCGACGGGCGGACGGTGGCAACCCTGGAGCGCCAGGCGACGAACGACGATCAGGTGGTATCGCTGATGGTCGGCCGTGAGTTGACCGAGCGCTATCCGCGCGTCCCGCATTCACCCGGGGATAAGGTGCTTGAGGTCGCAGATTATAATGTCTGGCACCCGGAGAAGCGTCAGCAGAAGGTGCTTAGAGATATTGGATTTACGCTTCGTCAAGGCGAGATTCTGGGCATTGCCGGGCTGATGGGGGCCGGACGGACAGAACTGGTCAGCAGCCTGTTCGGTGCGTATGGCGGAAGAAGCGAAGGTACGGTTCTGATCGAAGGCAAGGCCGTTAAGATCCGTTCGATTGCCGAAGCGATCAAGGCCGGGATTGCCCTGGTCACGGAAGACCGCAAGCGTCAGGGGCTGGTCATGGGGATGGATGTCAAGCGCAATACGACGCTGGCCACACTCGGCAAGGTCTCCAGGCTCGGAGTGATCAATGAGAATGAGGAGATCAAGTGGTCTGAGCAGTACGTGAAGGATCTGAAGACGAAGACAGCTTCGCTGGAGACGCTTGTCGGCACACTGTCCGGGGGGAACCAGCAGAAGGTGGTTATCGGCAAATGGCTGATGAGTGACCCCAAGATTCTGATTATGGACGAACCCACCCGGGGCATCGATGTCGGGGCGAAGTACGAAATCTATAATCTGATGAACAAGCTGGTGGAGCAGGGAGTAGCTATTATAATGATCTCCTCCGAGCTTCCCGAGGTGCTGGGGATGAGCGACCGGATTCTGGTGATGTGCGAAGGACAACTGGTACGGGAATATGACTGGCGCGAAGCAACACAGGAGAATATTATGCTGGCCGCCACAGGAGGCAGATAGAGATGCAGCTGCAAAAAGAGCTTAAGGAACCTGAAGCGGTTCCGGCCGCCGGAGGATCGCGCTTGCGTACCCTGTTCGGCAAAATGGATATGCGCGCCTATACGATGATTGGCGCATTGATTCTGATCTGGGTTCTGTTCGGCGTGCTGAATCCGACCTTCCTGACCTCACGGAACCTGTCCAATCTGTTCACGCAGATGTCAGTGACCTCTATACTCGCCATTGGCATGGTGCTGGTTATCGTGGCAGGCCATATTGATCTGTCCGTCGGCTCCATCGTCGGCTTGACCGGCGGGATGGCGGCGATTCTGAGCAACTGGCTGGAGCTGCCCGCTATCGTGGTCATCCTGGGCACGGTTGCGGCAGGTGCGGTGCTGGGTCTGGTGCAGGGCTGGCTGGTCGCCTATAAAATGATCCCCGCCTTCATCGTCACCCTCGGCGGGATGATGGTGTTCCGCGGGGTGCTGATGGGCGTGACCGAATCCATGACCATTCCGGTATCTGATCCGGTGCTGGCGCTGCTCGGCAATGCCTATTTTGCCTCAGGCTTCGGAATCATTCTGGGCGTGCTCGCGGTGGCTCTGCTGCTGTATAGCGCGTTCACGAAGCGGCGCTCCCGCAAGAAATACGGATTCACCGTCGCCCCGCTCGGCATGGATATCGCGAAGGTAACAGGACTGTCCCTGCTCGTGGTAGTCTTCGTGGCCTTGATGAACAATTACAAAGGGATTCCGTTCCCGATCATCTTCGTCATTGTGCTGGCGGCCATCTTCTACTTCCTGTCCACCAAGACAACCTTCGGCCGCCATATCTACGCCATCGGCGGCAATATTGAGGCTGCACGGCTCTCCGGCATTAACATCAGACGCAAGACGATGCTGGTCTTCATCCTGAGCGGATTGCTCGGCTCCATCGCCGCCATCGTGCTGACCTCCCGCCTGGCTTCGGCGACCATTACCGCAGGCAATATGGCCGAGATGGACGCGATTGCCGCCTGCGTCATCGGCGGAACCTCCCTGATGGGCGGAGCCGGAACGGTCATCGGCGCTCTGATCGGAGCGCTGGTGATGACCTCGCTTGATAACGGCATGTCGCTGATGGGACTTGAGTCGTTCTGGCAGTATGTGGTCAAAGGCTCGATCCTGGTCATCGCCGTCTGGCTGGATATTTCTGGCCGCAGCAAGGGTGTGAAGTAAGAGAAGTGGCTGTAGCAGCCGCTCGTGTATGTAGAGTAAATAAGCCGGCAGGGAGAATATCCCGGCCGGCTTATTTGTTGTAAAGTTGGGCACGGTAGGGGGGCGCGACCAAATGTAATCGAAAAACCGATTACAATGTGTCGGGTGAGGGGCTGTGGAGAATGTAGGCGAAAAAACGAACACAATGGGCCGGCGCGAAGGTGAAGGGGGCGGGTGCAGGCCAAACGAGCCAATAAGGTGTAAAAGTGCACCTGAATTCCTCGGATGAGGGCCAATCGAGCCCAATGAGGTGCACTAATACCCCTGAATTCGCGGACGTCGCTTACTCCACAATAATCTTAGCAGTCATTCCGCTGTGGCCGGAGCCGCACATGATGGCACAGGTCATCTCGAAGGTTCCGGCTTCCTCGGGCAGGACAACCTGCGAGGCGTTCTTGGCATCCAACCGCAGCTTCATTTCCGGGATTAGTATGCCGTGATTGCCGCTCTCATTTTCGAAGATGATTTTGACAGGGACGCCCTTCTTCAAATGGTATTCCGGCTGGTCAAAGCTATAATTGGTGGCTGTAATTACGAGTTCTTCCTCCGCCGTCAGATTGCTCCCGGCAGCTGCGTTGTTTGCGCTATCAGAATTGCTCGTGTTCCCTCCGCAGGCCGTTAGCAGAAGCACAAATATAATAGAACATAGAATAGCCGACTTTCTGATCATATGCATCCTCCTCATCTACTTGGGCAGTTGTCCTTAGCATAGCCTAAATCGGTCAAGTTGTCTTGATCAATCTATGAAAAAGACTCCGACCGCCGCCGTCATCACCGCTGCAAACTTTGTCGAATTTTGCAAAAATATGATGCAAAAGAGTTTAAAATTAATTATAATTAACCCTAATATAATTAAAGCTTCATATTATTCGGCTAGAAGCAGGGGAGTCAGATCATTATAGATTACGCGTTGCAAAGTGCAGAGAGATGGCACCGGAGAATATTGTATGGCTACTGGATCATCGTACTCTGTCTGCTGCTCGCCCAGTTCCTGTATATGCTGTACTCCCGTTCTGCTGAGATGCAGACGATTTTTAGTCCCGGCAAAGGCCATATGTTCATAGTCTGCAACCTGATGATTGTCCTGAGTATGGCTTCTGCCGAGGTCTGGCTGCGGCGCTCGCTCCGTTATCATAAGCAGGCGGTTGTGGTCTGCAGCTTTGTGGTTTCCTATTTGATGTATTTTGTGCTGGAGCCTTATGTAGACGGTGCCCAGATGATGCTGATGATGCCCCTTATGCTGGCCCTCATCTATTTCGACCAGCGGCTGCTGTACTCGCTTGGAGCATTTAGCATTGTATTCTACGCGGGGGTATACTTTGGGCTTGAACGGCCGCTGCTTGGCAAGCCGCTGCTGGAGTTCGTGCTGGTGGAGTGTGTGTATGTTGTTTTTGCCCTGACGGCGCAGGCGGTGATCCTCCGTGGCCGTGAGACGCGCGAATATCTGGAGCAGCTCACCAAGTCGGAGCAGGAGCTAATGGTAGAGCGGGCGATTTCGGACAAGCTGCTGAAGATGGATGCGTTAACCGGCCTGTATAATCACAAGACGTTCCATGAGTATCTGGATTCGCTGCTGGAGCAGTGTGAGAACAACGGATTGAGGCTGCAGCTGGCGTTAATGGACATCGATAATTTCAAGCAGGTCAATGACAGATACGGACACTGGGTGGGCGATCTTGTGCTGAAAGAGGTGGCGGCCAAGATGGGCAGCCTGATCGGGTTGAATGACTTCGCGGCAAGGTATGGCGGGGAAGAATTCGCAGTGATTTTTACGGATAAAAGCTTCCAGGAAGCCTACGCTGCTGTCGAGCAAATGCGTATCAGCATTGCTGCCATGTGCCATCCGTATGCCGGGAACAAGCCCATTACGGTCAGCATCGGACTGTGTCACTACCAGCTTGGAGACGGCAAGGAGCTGCTGTTCCGCAAGACGGACGATTCGCTGTATACGGCCAAGCGCGGCGGGAAAAATGCTGTGGTGACCTCTGCGGTCACTTCCGGTGAAGTGCATAAACTTACAGAAAACCCCCAAATTCCGATATAGACCGGGAACTGGGGGTTTCATTGTCTGCATGTGCCTTGCGTCGTTATTTGCCTGCTTCAAACGGAGTGGATACCGGCAGGAACAGATCGATGATCCCGATGACCAGTGCGGCAAGCAGGGCACCAAGCACCGAGACACTGACACCGCTGACGACAAACTGGGCAATCCAGATGACCAGGGCGCTGACCAGGAAGCCGACGATACCGCGGCCGAAGGGCGTGGTTTTTTTGCCGAAAATGCCTTCAACGACCCAGCCGAGCAGAGCGATCACCAGAGCAAGCATGAATGCGCTCCAGAATCCCCCGACCGTGAACTGCGGTACAATCCAGCCGACCACCATCAGCACGATTGCAGCGACCACGAACCGTACTACATGAGCTAAGAATCTCAATGAACTAACCTCCTTTGGCGTTCGCTTAAGGATATGTGCGTTGTTATTGTGGCCCGAAGCCGGTTTTCTATGCCCAGAAATCATACCCAAATAGCGAAAATGGGCTAAATTAGGTATAATGGTTCCATCTATGAAGGGAGCTGTGACAGTAATTGGACGACAAAATTTTGCATACGCTTGAATATCGCAAGATTTTAAATAAATTGATGCAGTATACGCAGACGCCGATGGGCCGGCTGACCGCCGAGCTCCTGAAGCCTTCCGGTGATTTCGAAGGGGTGAAGAAGCTCCTGCAGGCAACGGATGAGGCGGTAAATGTTGACCGGTTGAAGGGAATTCCTTCATTCGGCGGCGTAACCGATATCCGTCCTGCGCTGAAGCGTGCATCAATTGGCGGAATGCTGGGCACAGCAGAGCTGCTTGCGGTAGGCAACACGATTGGCGGGGCACGCCGAGTGAAGCGGTTCATCCATGCCATGCATGACGATGAGAGCGTTCCTGCCCTCTTCGCACAGAGTGATCTGCTGTCGGAGCAGAAGCCTGTTGAGGATGCTATCCGCATGTGTATTGACGAGAATGCCGATGTAATGGATTCGGCGAGCACGGAGCTTGCCTCCCTCCGCCGCGAGCTGCGCGGGGGAGAGACGCGCATCCGTGAGAAGCTGGATTCGATGATCCGCTCGTCTTCGGTCTCGAAGATGCTGCAGGATCAGCTCGTGACGATCCGTGGTGACCGGTTCGTCATTCCGGTCAAGGCAGAATACCGCGCCCACTTCGGCGGTATTGTGCACGATCAGTCGGGCTCCGGGGCAACGCTGTTCATCGAGCCGGAATCCATTGTAGCGATGAACAACAAGCTGCGGGAGACGCGGCTGCGCGAAGAACGTGAGATTGAGATCATTCTGCACCGTCTGACTGCGCTGGTCGGCGATATTGCCGAGGAGATGGCTTATGATATCGACATTCTCGGCGAGCTGGACTTCATCTTCGCCAAGGCGCGTCTGGCACGCGACCTGAAGGCTACCCAGCCGCGGATGAATGACCGCGGATACCTGCGCCTGCGCAAAGGCCGCCATCCGCTAATTCCGGCCGAGCAGGTTGTGCCGCTGGATGTGGAGCTGGGCAATGATTACCGCTCCATCATCGTGACCGGCCCCAATACGGGCGGGAAGACGGTGACCTTGAAGACGATCGGCCTGCTCAGCCTGATGGCCATGTCGGGTCTCTTCATTCCGGCCGAGGAAGGCAGCCAGCTGTGTGTCTTCGATGCGATCTACGCCGACATCGGCGATGAGCAGAGCATTGAGCAGAGCCTCAGTACCTTCTCCAGCCATATGACGAATATTATATCCATTCTGAAGCGGATGACACCGAAGAGTCTGATTCTGCTCGATGAGGTCGGTGCAGGAACAGATCCGGCCGAAGGCTCCGCACTCGCGATAGCGATTCTGGAGAATATTCACCGGACGGAATCCCGGATGGTTGCCACTACACATTACAGTGAATTGAAGGCATACGCTTATGAACGGGCAGGCGTTATTAATGCCAGCATGGAATTCGATGTGCAGAGCCTGAGTCCTACTTACCGGCTGCTGGTCGGTGTACCTGGACGAAGCAATGCGTTCGCTATTGCTGAACGCCTCGGGATGCCAAATGCAATCCTTGAGCATGCGCGCGGTGAAGTGAAGGAAGAAGATATGCGTGTTGAGCATATGATTGCATCCCTTGAGGAGAACCGCCTTACCGCAGAGAACGAACGCATACGGGCGGAAGAGATTCGCCGCGAAGCGGAGGAGTTCCGTAAGCGGCAGCAGCAGGAGCTGGAGAAGCTGGAGGGCTCACGCGACAAACGCCTTGAGAAGGCAGAGAAGGATGCCAGCGAACTTCTGGCCAAGGCGCGCAAGGAAGCCGAGGAGATTATCAGTGACCTCCGCCGCCTGGCGCTGGAGGAAGGCGCATCCGTCAAGGAGCATAAGCTGATCGAAGCGCGCCGCCGGCTGGATGAAGCAGAGCCTGCACCACGCAAGAAGGCTGTGCCGCGCAGCACGGTCAAGGCGCCGCGTAAGATTCAGCCAGGGGATGAAGTGAAGGTAGCGAATGTGAATCAGAAGGGCCTTGTGGTTGAGCTGAGTGGTACCAAGGAAGCGGTGGTACAGTTCGGCATCATGAAGATGAAGGTCAATCTGAGTGATCTGGAATTCCTGGCCTCCGCCCCGGATGCTCCTCCGCCGGCTCTGCGCAGGGCCACAACGGTCAAGCGTACACGCGATGAGAATATCCGTAATGAGCTTGATCTGCGCGGTGCGAACCTGGAGGAAGCCATTATGGAGACCGACCGCTTCATCGACGAAGCTTTTCTCGGCAATCTGGGGCAGATCTCCATTATCCACGGCAAGGGGACGGGGGTCCTGCGGACAGGAATACAGGAATACCTCCGCAAGCACAAGCATGTCAAAAGCTATCGGCTCGGGAACTATAATGAAGGCGGCGCGGGTGTGACGGTAGCTGAACTGGAGTAGCGCCCATAGTCCGGCAGGGAAGAGGGAAAAGTGTGCAGGATAATATTGATCTTTTGCTGGAACATCCGCTGGGGGCGCTGCTAGGCTACTTCACTGTCGCCATATTGGGGCTGGTCGTATTCCTGTCCTTCTTCGAAATGGTGACGAAATACAACTGCTGGGAAGAAATCCGTAAGGGGAATGTGGCCGTAGCCATGGCAACCGGAGGCAAAATCTTCGGAATCTGCAACATCTTACGCTTCAGCATTGAAGCGGGGGCATCCATCTATGAGACGATGAAATGGTCGGTTGTAGGCTTTTTGCTGCTGCTGCTGGCTTACTTCCTGTTCGAGTTTTTTACTCCGGTCTTTTCAATTGATGAAGAGATTGCCGCAGATAACCGGGCCGTAGGACTGACAGCCATGCTGCTCTCCATATCCTTGTCCTATGTTATCGGCGCGGCCATATTCTGAATTAGGGGGCAGGGAGATGAAGCTGCTGATTCGGATTCTGTTTTTTTCAGCCCTGGCTTTTATAGCGGCCGGCATTATATATTTAACGGTGAATTGAACCGAATGTGAGTAAGCGAAGGAGATTATACAGATGGAGACAACAGTTTGCCCATGGTGCCATACCGAGATTGTATGGGATGAGGAGTTTGGCCCCGAGGATACCTGTCCTCATTGCAATAACGAGCTTAGCGGCTACCGCACAGTAACGATAGGTGCAGAGGATCTGGAGGATGAAGAGCCGGATACGCAGGAAGCTTCCGGGGAGGAAGAGATCAGCGACGATAATTTGTGGGATGACGACGACAAGGATAGTGTGGTGCCTGTATGGGGTACGCTGGGCCAATTCGGCGATGACTATGATCTGAAGCGTTATGAGGACAAGGTCTCAGGCTTGCTGGCTGCCCAGCTGGAAGCTCCGGAATGTCCGCAATGCCATGAGCTGATGCTTCACTCCGGTACGCAGCAGGTGGACGGGTTCACCCCGGCAACGCCGGAAGCGCTAGGCGGCGCAGCCGTGCTGAAGCCTCCTTTTGCGCTGAATCTGTACGTCTGTCCTTCCTGCTTCCATGTGCAGCATAGTCTGGCGCAGGAAGACCGCATCCAGCTTGTCCGCAATCTCAGCACCGCAGCCGAATAAAGTTCGGATTCATGCTTTCCCTGCCGTCTGGACATGTTAGTAATAGATGATGTGTCTTAGGACGAGCAGGGAGGGCTAAGCATGAGAGGTTCTGAACGGGGACAGGCGGCGCTGCTGCTGGCTGTAGGCGGGCTATACCTTCTGGCTACAGTGCTTGCAGGGACGTTCCTCAACGTATATCTGTGGAAAAGCCGGCAGAACTTCGCCATGATCGGCTGGTTCACCGTGGCCCAGCAGCTTGCGGTGGGTCTCAGCTTTTGGCTGGGCGGCAAGTGGGTGAAAGAACATAACAAAATGAATGCCCTACGGCTGGGAATTGCCGTATCGGGCTTTTTTTATTTGCTGGTGCTGTGGCTGCGGGGCGACGCGATTCATTACATTTGGCCGCTGGGCGGGGTCCTCGGGCTATCCATCGGGCTGTACTGGCTGGCGTTCAATATTGTTTTCTTCGAGATTACCGATGCCAAGAACCGCGATTTCTATAACGGGTGGATGGGCCTGCTCGGTTCCCTGACGGGAATAGCCGGACCCTGGGTGTCCGGCTGGATGATCTCCCGCTGGCAAGGCGGACAAGGCTACCGTATGGTATTCATACTGTCGTTATGTATCTATGGGTTGGCTGCTGTGCTCAGCTTCGGCCTGCGCAAACGGCCGCGCGGTGAAGCCTATCTCTGGCTGGAGCCCTGGCGCGAGCTTACCCGCAGGCGCAGTCCTTGGCGGCCAGTTGCGGCGGCGCTAGTATTTCAGGGCATCCGGGAAGGCGTATTCTCCTTCCTGATTGGTCTGCTCGTCTACATTGCAGCACAAGAGGAGAGCAAGCTGGGACAGTTCGCCCTGCTGACCTCCGCCGTCTCCCTGATCAGCTATTATGCGGCCGGCAGATGGTTCAAGCCCCGCGCCCGCCTCGGCGGTATGCTGGCAGGCAGCCTGCTGCTCATCGCCTTCCTTCTTCCGCTGCTATGGAAGGTGAACTTTACGACCCTCCTCATCATGGGGATCGGGACCTCACTCTGCCTGCCCCTCTACATGCTGCCGATGCTGTCCACCAGCTTCGACCTGATGGGAGTGTCCGAGGAGAGCGCCGGCAAACGCGTGGAGCTGGTAGTGCTCAGGGAGCTTAGCCTGATGAGCGGCCGCCTCCTCGGCCTGCTGATCTTCATCGCCGTGCTGTCCCTGGACCAGTCCCTGCGGACGATCACGCTGCTCATGCTCCTGCTGGGGGCCGCGCCGCTGGGGAGCTGGGTGGTGGTGCGGGGGTTGCTGGGGCAGAGGGGGAGGTTTTGATTGTTTTCATCAAATATCTAGGAAGCGGGTGAGAAGATGTACGAGTTTCATGGCTGGTCTACGATCCGGGAGACATTTGAAGAAGATTCTGAAAATTTAGAATTGGTGTTCAAAAATATACAAAACTTTATCTTAGAGTTGGGTTGGAGTGATGGACTCCTAAAAGTCTATCCCGCAAATGGGACGTATCATCTTGCTGTAGGAGGATTTTTGAATCACAAAAGTTTCGAGGCCGGGGAGATCATTGAGCTATTTCAATTCATCGCAGACCAAGCACCGGGTTCTTATGGCTTACTCTATACAAGAGATGATGAGGATATCGAAGGCTACGATAACGAGTTCAAAGTCTACGTACTAGCCCGAGGAACTCTAAGGCGGCAAGAGGATGTCTGGTTATCACCGTTTGTTCCGGTCGTGGAGGATGACATATTATAGTGACCGAGCAGGAGAGGATTCATATGTTTGCAATGAGTGTAGATGAAGTTAACTTAGAGATCAAGAGAATCAATACGCATTTAAGTCGATGCTTATGGATGGATTTTGAATTTTGTCGCATGGATGCAGGACAAATTGTTTTGTCAGGTAGCATTGACCAAAGTAGTAATGAATA
Organism: Paenibacillus sp. FSL R7-0210; assembly: GCF_038009085.1. Classification (NCBI taxonomy): domain Bacteria; kingdom Bacillati; phylum Bacillota; class Bacilli; order Caryophanales; family Paenibacillaceae; genus Paenibacillus; species Paenibacillus sp. FSL R7-0210. Next base: position 4,267,990 of record NZ_JBBPAR010000001.1, on the reverse strand, counting down.
TGCGATAGATATTGAGTTTGAAGAACCTTATTTTGTTTCAACTTTATTTTTATGGCATACGGATACAGCCAAAGTTTTTATTGAACTAGCCAATGATGATGAAATCATTGACTTGAATCAAAAATATAGGGTAGAACTGGGGAATTATATTTTCAAAATCAGTGTAGAGGGTTTTGATAAACCTCCAATTTTTATAGCAGCAAAAAAAATATCATTCAAAATATTAGAAGGAGATCCTTTTCCAAGAAGTAAGTGAAAAACTTGAATACTGCCATGTAGGATATTGATGGTTCTTGAGACACTTAGTCAAAAAAATTATGGCATGAAGATGAGTTTACAATAGCGGACCCATTCGATTTTTAGATTTAACCAACAACCTTGGGAGGCCTAGAGTCTTTCAAGATTGTTTTGATTGGCGAAATTTACTAATCTATATAGAATATAAAGATATATGGTTAACTAAATATACCCTTCTGCGCAACATTTGTAATATAAATAACCGTCCAAAGTTCGAAAATTAAGGGCGTGCGAAACAAAGTTTTTTTCAATAGAAAACCACCCCCCAATATCATCCAATCAAAACTGGAAAATCGGTGAACTCCCCCATAGTAACTGCCGTCACATAAGCAAAGACCACACCAGCCCTGCTTGCTATTACTGAACATCCTTTTCCACTGCTTCTTCCAGCAGCCTAAACTCATTTCTATAAAACTCAATCAAGCCGTCCCGCTTCATCCATGCCAGCTCTCTGGACAAGGCGCTGCGGTCTACATCCAGATACTCGGCCATCGCTTCTCGATCAAAGGGAATCGTAAAAGTTTCTGTTCCAGCATCACGCATCACTCTTGTTAAATAAGTTAGAACCTTATCCCGAATAGTCGGCATAATTAGACAATCATTCCGGTCATGCAATTCTAACGCACGTTCGGCAATACTATCAAAAAGATTGCCAAGTAATTGTTCGTGACCCATACATAGCTTCGTGCAACGGCTCAATATGCTTTGGATAGGAATAAAGAGAACCTCAAGCGGTTCTATGGCCTGTACTGACATCGGGCATCTTCTTCCACGGCTGGCAGCTGTGAGAACAGCGGTATATCCACCCGGGTAATGGAGGGATACAATAATTTGTTTTCCTTTGACGTTCAATTTCGTACTTTGAGCGAGGCCCTGCAATATGATGCCGACATCATCAACGTAATCGCCCTCACGGACAACCATCTCATCTTTTGCATATTCTTTGCGTGTGGCTGACAGACATTCAAGCATTTGGGGAATATCATCTGGAGCAATCCCTGTAAATAAACGTGATTGGCAGAGGGATTTTAAGTTATTCTGAGCGGCTTCGCGTTGCATGTGCAACATCCTTTTTCTTTTTACTATACTATATTAATCATACATACACACGAAGTTTAGCCACCTTGTCTAACGTCAGAACGGAGGAAGAGCAATGCAAACGAAAGAAGATTCAATCAAAGCGAGAAACCGGCTGTTAGCCTCCAAGGTTATGAAAAATCTGCAAAGCAGAAAATTTGAGGCCTATTACTGTGACAACGCCATAGAAGCTGCGGAAAAGGCGCTATCCTTAATTCCGGAACAGTCTTCGGTATCTTGGGGCGGTTCAGTCACGCTTGAGGACATCGGGCTTCTTGACCGGGTACGCCAAGGCAACTATGCAGTCATTGATCGTGATACAGCGCAGACGATGGAGGAACGTTATGACCTCATGCGCCAATCTCTTTTGTGCGACACCTATTTAACCAGCTTCAACGCGGTTAGTGAAGATGGGATACTGGTCAATATCGACAGTGTGGGCAATCGGGCGGCAGCGGTTACTTTTGGACCGAGAAGTGTGGTTGCTGTCGTGGGGATGAATAAGGTGTGCAAGACCGCTGAAGATGCAGTGATAAGAGCCAGAACCTATGCCGCTCCCATTAACGCAAACCGTCTTTCGAGTTCGTCCAGCCCATTTTTACATTCACCGCAAAAAACGCCCTGCCTAATCAATGGTGCTTGTGCAGATTGTAAATCAGAGGATTGTATCTGTTCTTACATCGTCGAAACAAGAATGTGTAAAACAGCGGGGAGAATAAAGGTTATCCTCGTTGGTGAGTCTTTGGGATTTTAATTTTTTCGGCACCGTTCGGGTAATTTCTCGAATTGGTGTCTTTTTGTTAGTTTTGATTCTATGTCTCAGCACACCTCCCTCCAAAATTCTCCGCCGCAATGTTATATTAGTTGTAGTTATATGTAGTTATAGTTGCACAAAAGACAAGGAGACCCCATGAACATTAAAGTACTAATCGTTGAAGATGACCCGATGGTAGCGAAGTTTAACCGGCATTATCTGGAGCAGGTGCCGGGCTTTGAGTATGCGGGCTGGGCGGCGACAGGGGATGAAGCGAGAACTATGCTGGAGGAGCAGCAGGTAGATCTGGTGCTGCTGGATATTTATATGCCGCGTGTCAGCGGGCTGCAACTGCTCTCTGCTCTGCGGGAGCAGGGGAGCAAGGTGGACATCATTGTGATCTCCGCCGCCAGTGATAATGCGAGCATCCGCAAGGCACTGCAGAACGGGGCCGTGGATTATTTGATCAAGCCGTTCGAGTTTGCCCGGTTTCAGGCGGCACTGTCGGCGTATCGTGAAGATTATAAGCTGATGCACAAGGAGCATCTAAGCCAGGAGCAGCTGGATAAGCTGCTGCGGCATTCGCTCGGGACGGAAGAGGAGAAGTACGCTGCCCTGCCGCTGCCCAAAGGGCTTGCCGAAGGCACACTGGAGAGCATCTGGAGCACAATTAACCGGCTGGAGAGCCCGGTGTTCTCCACGGAGGATATCAGCAGTCATGCGCCCATCTCGCGGATCTCGGTCCGCAAATATCTGGCTTTTCTGACGGAGGCAGGTATTCTGGAAATGGAGCTTAGCTACGGGGCGGTAGGCAGGCCGGTGTATATGTATAAGGTGAGACCCGAAGGGCATGAACTTATCCGTAAATATCTATGAGCGTTCTCTTAAAATAAAACGGAGTCAAGGTGTCCCGAGGGTGCCCCAGGCGTTCCATGACTCCATATAGCCGTCACATTAGCTGTGAAGGTTATTAAGCTATGCCATACATAAGCGTGCGCAGAATCAATCGAAGGCCTGCTGCAGAGCCAGCGGACTGAACTCGTTAATGATTTTGTAGGCTACCAGGTGCGGGTTGTTCATGTCATTGTCGTAGATAATCATGTGATGCTTGCCCTTCAAAATAATGTCGAACCGCTGCTTCCGGTCGGCCTGGACGATGGTAATGTAATAGCTGTACTTGCTGTCTGTGCTCACATTGCGGGCGGATTTCATCAGGCGGACGCTGGAGAAATCATCGTAGATCCGCTTAATCGCTTCCGGCTCAGTAAGCACAATATCCTTCTGTTCACCGGGAACAGAAGATAGGCGGGTAATTTCCAGAGCGGCGATATCTTCCAGATGGATGGTTCGGGTAACTACTCTTTTGAATGAAGTATAGCGGCTCGCGGTGTAGCTCATCAGGGAGACACCGGCTGCTGCCAGAACAGCACCGGCCAGCCAATATTTTTCGCTTTTTTCCATAGTTTCTGTTCCTCCTAGTGATACGGTTGTATAAGCTCCAATTATAAATCTATAAACACATTCAAGCAAATTCACTACCTTTATTTACTTTATCATTTCTTTAATTACTAAATATTCTTGTCAGGGCTCCTTCAGGTTATGATGATTGTGAAAATATGCACAATAACAATTGGAGGAGAACTGAATGAACAGAAAGAGATGGGGAAGTCTGCTGGGCAAGGGGTTGCTGTTGGCAAGTCTGGTGGTATTGCCTGCATGTAACAGCACCAAAGGGGAGTCTACGGACATTGTTATTATCGGCGGCGGCGGCGCGGGAATGACTGCTGCCATTGAAGCGCATAATCAGGGAGCCAAAGTGATATTGATCGAAAAAATGCCTATGCTTGGAGGCAACACCGTCCGTGCGGAAGGCGGATTGAATGCGGCAGGAACACCTTATCAGGCAGCGGCTGGCATTACAGACAGTCCGGAGCTGCATTTCGAGGATACCATGAAGGGCGGCAAGAACCTGAACAACCCGGATCTGGTCAGAACACTTACAAACGGTGCGGCGGCTTCGGTGGAGTGGCTGAAGGAGAATGGAGCCGAGCTGTCTGAAGTGGGACGCGCAGGCGGGGCAAGCGTGAACCGGATTCATCGTCCGGCAGGCGGGGAAGCGGCAGGGAATTTCATCGTAGTCGCGCTGAAGAAGAAGCTGGAGGAGTACAAGATTGATGTGCGCCTGCGGACGACTGCCGATGAGATCGTCAAGAACAAGGACGGCGTGGTTACCGGAGTGAAGGTGACGGATAAGGATGGCAAGCAGTACACGATTAGTGCGAATTCCGTTATCCTGGCGGCTGGCGGTTTTGGAGCTAACATGGACATGATCAAGGGGTATCAGCCGAAGCTGGAAGGGTTCTCTACCACTAACCACCCGGGCGCAACCGGAGATGGTACAACGATGGCAGAGAAGATTGGTGCCAAGCTTGTAGACATGAAGGAGATTCAGATTCATCCGACCACCATTCCTAATCAAGGCGTGCTGATCACGGAAGGGGTACGCGGAGACGGTGCGATTCTGGTCAATAGCGAAGGCAAGCGATTCACGAATGAACTGCTGACCCGCGATGTCGTGTCCCAGAATATTCTGGCCCAATCCGGTAAAGTAGCTTACCTGATCTTCAATGATGAGCTGCGTGCGAACCTGAAGGCAACTGAGGTTTATTTTGGAATGGATCTGGTCAAAGAAGCGGCAACACCTGAAGAATTGGCGGCACAGATTGGTGTAGATGGCAAAGCACTTGCGGATACACTGAAAACGTATAATGGCTTCGTTGCTTCCGGCAAGGATACAGAGTTTGAACGGCCGGATCTTGAGCTGTCTTTTGAAAAGGGTAAATATTATGCAATTCAGGTAACACCGGGAATCCACCATACCATGGGCGGAGTAGCAATTAACACCCAGGCTCAGGTGCTGGATACCAAGGATCAGGTCATTGCCGGGCTGTATGCTGCGGGCGAAGTAACCGGCGGAGTACACGGCGCGAACCGTCTGGGCGGTAATGCACTGGCAGACATCACTACCTTCGGGCGGATCGCAGCGGATGAAGCTGTGAAGGCACTTAAGAAATAGGAACTTTCAGAAGGAGGAATTATTCATGCACAAGTGGACAAAAACCTTGCTGTTCTCTGCCCTCGCGGCTGCAACAGTACTAACAGCTGGATGCTCATCATCTTCCGGCAAGTATGTGGACGGGACCTATGATGGAACAGGCAAAGGGGTTAAGAGTGATATTAAAGTGGCGGTAGAGATCAAAGATGAGAAGATCGACGCCATTACCGTACAGGAGCATAAGGAGACGCAGGCGATGATCGATGCGGCTGTAGAGAATACGATTCCTGAAATTATTGAAAAACAAACCACAGAAGGCGTAGACGCTCTCTCTGGTGCTTCCGGCTCCAGCGGCGGAATTATTGAAGCGGTGACCCAGGCGCTGGAACAGGCCAAGAAGCAGTAAGTCATCATTCAATAGCTTATAAAAGTGTTGTGGTCATATCACCCGAGCAAGCCCAGCCCTCCTGTCTCCGGCAGAACGGCTGGGCTTGCTGCATAGTTCCATCCCCAGAAACAATCACTCTGGAGTAGCTTTACAAATTCTAGTTCAAATAATATAGTTCGAATGGTATAGGAATATGGGACATGAAGGGAGGTCTTCGCACCAGTGGCCAGGAAAAAAAGCTACAGTCTGCGCACAATGATTGCCGTCATGGTGTCTGCCGTTGTCCTGCTGGTACTGCTGATTTTATATTTTATTTTCCGGAATCAGATTATTCCGCAGACCCGGCAGGCGCTGGAGGATAAGGCGATTACGATTGCCCGTACCATCGCCCTGATTCCGCTGGTCTCTGAGGGACTCAGTGAGGGCAACAGCAAGGAGATTCAGGACTACACCTCAAGGATCGCCCGCCGCAATGATATTATGTTCGTGGTCGTGACAGATATGAAGGGAATCCGCTATTCTCATCCGGATGCTTCGCTGGTAGGTCTTCCCTTTGCGGGAGGCGGCCAGGAGATATCGCTGCGCGGAGGGGAGAGCATCTCCGAAGGGGCCGGTCCGCTCGGCAGATCCCTGCGCGGCTTCGTGCCGGTCTATAACAACCGGGGGCATCAGGTGGGTGTGGTCATTGCCGGTCTGTCCCTGGAGCGGGTCGAGCGGCTGGTTCTGATGAATGAGTGGACGATTATTGCGATTCTGGTCTCGGGAGCCTTGCTTGGAGCGGGAGGAGCATTCATTCTGGCGGCCCGGATCAAGCGGATGGTGTTCGGGATGGAGCCGGAGGACATCTCCAAGCTGCTCCAGGAACGCAGTGCGATGCTGGAATCCACGCGTGAGGGAATTATTGCCGTAGATCAGGAGGCGCGGATTACCATCCTTAATATGGAAGCACAGCGGCTTCTGCGGGCAGCGGGGATTGGCGGGAGCGCCATGAACCGGCAGATTGCCGAGTATTGGCCGGAGCTGGGTCTTGAGCAGGTATTGGCTGAGGGAGAGGGGATACAGGACCGGGAGCTGGAGCTGGGAGACAGCTCTCTTTTGGTGAACAGCCTGCCAGTCCGGGTGAACGGGAATATCGTTGGCGCGATTGCTACCTTCCGGGATGAAACCGAATTGGCTGTGCTGGCAGAGAAGCTGTCGGGAGTCTCGGTCTATGCAGAAGCGCTGCGCTCCGGTGCCCATGAGTTCATGAACAAGCTGCATGTCATTATGGGCATGACGCATATGGGTCTGTATGATGAGCTGCAGCAATATATTCTGGGAACGGTAAGCAATTACCAGAAGGAGATCGGGTCGATCACAAGACAGATCAAGGACCCGGTGCTGGCCGGATTTCTGCTGGGGAAGCTGAGCCGGGCACGCGAAGCGGGGATGGAGCTGCTGCTGACCGGAGACAGCTATCTGCCGGAGCCGGCTGATCCGCAGGTGATTCATGAGCTGATTACGATTGCCGGCAATCTGCTGGATAATGCTCTGGAGGCGCTGGGGGAGCTCTGTGAGCAACCCGTGAAGCGGGTGGAGCTTGCTTTTCAATATGAAGAAGGGCGGCTGCTATGCGAGGTTAGCGACAACGGTCCGGGAATTCCGGCGGGCCTGGGGGAGAAGATCTTCGTTCAGGGCTACTCCTCCAAGGGTGAACAGCGGGGAATCGGCCTATATCTGGTGAAGAAAAGTGTAGACAAACTGGGGGGTCATCTTGAGCTTGCCGCCGGCTGCGGGCCGGGAGCACATTTTATCGTGGATGTGCCTTATGAGGTGAAGGAGGAGGAGGGTGTGTGAACATTTAAGGTCTGCATACCCGCTTACTTTAGTTACAAAACTCTTTAATAATTTACGGAAGGTTCCACAAACCGCTTCTTTGGCGCTATGATAATTGTGAAAATATGCACAAGGGGGGCACAACTCACATGAATAAGAGATTAACAGCGGCGCTTATCCTCATTCTCTCCGTGATGCTGGTCATTGCAGGCTGCGGAAACAACAATGCGGGCAGCAGCAAGAATGAGAGCAAGGAAGCGGGCAGCGCGGCCACAGAGCCGGCAGCAACCACTGTACCTACAGAGAAGGCAGAAGCCGTGTCGGGAGCATCCGAAGCGAGCTATACTCCGTACGATCAGTTAAAGGATAAATATGATATCGTCATCGTCGGCGCAGGCGGTGCGGGAATGTCTGCTGCGTTGGAAGCCAAAGCAGCCGGCATGAACCCGGTGATCTTAGAGAAAATGCCGGTTGCCGGCGGCAATACGACTAAATCCTCCTCAGGGATGAATGCCTCGCAGACCAAGTTCCAGAAGGAGCAGGGCATCGAAGACAGCAACGAACTGTTCTATGAAGAGACCCTTAAGGGCGGACATGATACGAACAATAAGGAGCTGCTGCACTTCTTCGTGGATCAATCCGCAGGTGCCATTGACTGGCTCGATTCCATCGGAATCCGCCTGAACAATATTACAATTACCGGCGGTATGAAGGAGAAGCGTACCCATCGTCCGGAGGACGGCTCGGCCGTGGGACAATATCTTGTAGCAGGACTTGTCCGCAATGTTCAGGAGCAGGGAATTCCGCTGTTCGTCAATGCGGATGTGAAGGAGCTTACGGTACAGGATGGTAAGGTGAACGGCGTGAAGGTGCTGTTCAACCAGGCCGATGACAAAACGATCAGCGCAGCAGCAGTTATCGTAACCACCGGGGGCTTCGGTGCCAACAAGGAACTGATTGCCAAGGTTCGCCCGGATCTGCAAGGACTGGTAACGACCAACCAGATTGGCAGCACCGGCGACGGCATTGCCATGATTGAGAAGGTCGGCGGAACTACCGTAGACCTGGATCAGATTCAGGTTCACCCGACTGTACAGCAGGAGAAATCCTACCTGATCGGTGAAGCGGTCCGGGGAGAAGGGGCTATTCTTGTATCTGCTGAGGGCAAGCGCTTCGGCAATGAGATGGATACCCGTGACAAGGTGACGGCTTCAATTAATACACTTCCTGAGAAATCCGCTTATCTCGTGTTCGACGCCGGAGTGAAATCCCGTGTCAAGGCGGTAGATCAATACATCAAGATGGGTGTAGTCAAGACCGCAGATACCATCGAGGCACTGGCGGATCAGATGAAAGTTCCTGCAGCTTCACTCAAGACTACAGTAGATACTTGGAACAGTGCGGTAAAAGCTAAGTCGGATGCCGAGTTCGGCAGAACTACCGGTATGGATAATGATCTGTCCGGTGCTCCGTATTATGCGATTCAGATCGGCCCTGGGATTCACTATACGATGGGCGGAGTGGTGATCAACACCAACACTGAGGTCTTGAACAAAGACGGCAAGGCGATTACGGGCCTGTTCGCGGCAGGAGAAGTGGTCGGCGGGCTGCACGGTGAGAACCGCATCGGCGGTAACTCGGTAGCCGAGATCATTATCTTCGGACGTCAGGCAGGGATTAAGTCGGCTGAATTTGTAAAAGCGCAATAAGCTATTATCCTATATTGTTCTCATGTAAAAGGGATGCTCCGCAGCCATCAGGCTATGCGGGCATCCCTTTCTGTGTTGCAGCTCTAAGGCTGTATCGCCGGGGAGGGCGCAGGCTTGGCCGACCGGGTCAGCGAGAACAGCTCCAGCTCCGGACGGCTTTTGCCGGCCAGCGTATCGGCAAGCAGCTCGGCGGCAATCATGCTGTAGACCGTGCCGTTTCCGCCATAGCCTTCAATGAAGTAGCAATGCGGAAATTCCGGGTGCGGCCCCATATAAGGCAGTCCGTCACGGGTGGAGCCGAAGACCGCTCCCCAGGAATATTCGGCCTTGATTCCTTGAAGTTCCGGGAACAGGGCCGTAAGCTCCTCGACCAGACGCTCACACTGGGAGAGGACTCTTACCTCACGCCGCTCCACGCTGGTAAGCTGCTCATCCTTGCCGCCGGCGATAATCCGGCCTTCCGGGGTAGTCCGGAAATACAGATAAGGCCGGGCCGTTTCCCAGAGCAGGCTCTGCTCATGCCATTTTGGAAGATGTGGCAGAGGCTCGGTCATAATAGCATAGGTGTTGATCAGCTCTGCTCCCCGGTCCTTCTTCATCTCCTGGGTCTCGTACCCCATAGCAAAGACGACTTTCTTTGCAACAATCCGCCCCTGTCCGGTATGACAGATTACGCCGTCTGGATTGTACTCATAATGAAGGGCTTCGGTATGCTCATAGACCCTTACCCCGCCGGAGTGCGCTTTATGAATCAGGCTGTGTACCGTCCGCAGCGGATTGGTTTCCGCATCTCCTTTGGAATACAGCGCACCTGGTTTGGAGAAGGCGTAATGGGCGCGGATCTTCTCCGCCTCCCAGAACTCCGAGTCGAAGCCGTGCTTGATCAGATTCTCATTCTCCTGCTTCAGCATATCCACATCTTCCGGGACGCTGGCATAGAGCAGACTGGTGCGTTCAATGATCTGCGGATCGATGTCCAGCTTGCCGGGCAGGTCAAGAATCGCACGCATGGCCTGCTGGCACAGCTTGTAGAACAACACGCCATTCTCTTCCCCGAAAGTATTCATGCAAGCTGTCAGCGACTTGTCATTGGCGATCTGCAGCAATCCCGTATTGGCGTGGGAGCTTCCGGTACCGATCGTTCTTTTATCGATAAGAACGGTATCTGCTCCACTGAGGGACATGCGGTAAGACATCATCGCTCCGCCCATCCCGCCGCCTACAATGAGACAGTCGCAGGTTATATCTTCCTCAAGCACCGGATATACCGGAGGCTCAGGCAGTGTGTGTTCCCAGGGCAGTTGCCCGCTGACGAGTTTCATAGATCTGTTCGCTCCTTTATGTCATTCAGAGTAGTATTATTTGCACTATTGAAGAGTCTCATGCGTCAAGACCTTAAGGATTATTCATCATATGTGAGCTTGCTTAATGTACCTTCGGGCACATAAACAGCCTTCTCCGGAAGCATACTAAGGAACGCTTGAACAACCAGAAGGAGGGACTACCGAACATGCAATCTAACCAAATGCAGGCACTTAGCGGAAAAGAATTGGAATACATTGCCGATTCCATTTCCAATGAGGATTTGCTGATTAAGCAGCTCGCGGCTACAGCCGGAACCACTCAGAACTCTGCCGTGCAGGGGATCTGCATCCAGCAGATTCAGAGTCATACCCATCACATGGATATGCTGGTCCAGCTGCTCCATCAGCATCAGCAGTACGCACCATCACAGCCGCAATAACAGAACCCACAAACTTTGAAGGAGGTTTTACTGTGTACGCACAGAATGGAACACCGTTTATGGCGGATGAAGATTTACTGAACACAATTTTGGCTGATCTGAAGCGGACTGTCCGCGAGTACACCACAGCAGCTACAGAATCGAATTGTCCCGCCGTCAGACGGGTATTCAATGATCTGACTATGGATACCCTCAGAATTCAGGGGGAATTGTACATGCAGATGTCGCAAATGAACATGTACACCCCTCCGGGCAAAGCGCTGCGCCAGGATGTGGACAAGCAGATTCAGAGTGCCCAGCAGACCCAGCAGAAGCTGCAGCAGTTCGTGCGTGAGAAAACAGGCGGGGCAGGAGCGTATAACCAGCATTCGAATGTTTCGCAGCACCAGCCGAACGTCCAGCAGCATCATAACGGTTCCTATTATATGTAACCCTGGCGATGGCCCTGTGAAGCATTAGAGCGCTTACCCGGCCATGCAGGAGAAAATATAAAGGGAATGAAGTCAAATAGCCCCGCCTCGGCGGGGTTATTTTGTTTGCAGAACGGCACTTTTCATGTCATATTAATACTAAACTCTTTTTTGCAGGAGGCCCTGAGAATGAATGAATTGAAGAGGAAAGTGCTGGAACTGCTCAAGGAGGACGCGCGAAGCTCAACGGCATTAATGGCGACCCTGCTTGGTGCGGAGGAAGAAGATGTGAAGACCGTGATCGCTGAAATGGAGCAGGATCATGTCATTGTGAAATACGCGACGGTGGTCAATTGGGACAAAGTCGATGATGAACGGGTGACGGCGCTGATCGAGGTGCAGATTACGCCGGAACGGGGCCGCGGCTTCGAGGGCATTGCCGAACGGATCTATCTGTATCCGCAGGTTAAATCCGTCTATCTGATGTCCGGCGCTTACGATCTGCTGGTGGAAGTGGAAGGACGCAATCTGCGCGAGGTCGCTAATTTTGTGTCTGAGAAGCTGTCACCGATTGATGCTGTGCTCTCTACCAAGACGAACTTTACGCTCAAAAAATACAAACAGGACGGTATCATCTTTGAAGAGCATGAGGAAGACAACCGTCTGATGATATCTCCGTGAAGGATGTAATGTCATGATCATTAATAACGCTCAGCACACAGGAGATAAAGGCAAGTCGATGAACTCTTATTTGGCCCCGCTGGTCCAGCAGATTCAGCCTTCGGGCATCCGCAAGTTTTTTGATCTGGCGGCAGGCAGCAAGGATATTATCTCGCTCGGTGTCGGCGAGCCGGACTTCAAGACGCCCTGGCATGTGAGAGAGGCCTGCGTCTATTCGCTCGAACGAGGCTTCACCGGTTACACCTCCAATGCCGGAATGCCCGAGCTCCGCGAGGGGATTGCCGAGTATCTGGAGACCCGCTTCGCCGTGAAGTATGATCCGGCGAATCAGATTATCGCCACAGTCGGCGGCAGCGAGGCCATTGATTTGGCTCTGCGTGCCCTGATCTCTCCAGGAGACGAGATTCTGATACCCGAGCCATGTTACATCTCTTATTCTCCGATTACGGCTATCGGCGGCGGTATTCCGGTAGGCATTGAGACCTTCGGGAAGAATAACTTCAAGCTGACTGCCGAGGATCTGGAGGCCAAGATTACCCCGCGCTCGAAGATTCTGATTCTCTGCTATCCAAGCAATCCGACGGGTGCCATCATGAGCCGTGAAGATTGGGAGCCGATTGCCAAGGTGGTAGAGAAGCATGATCTTATCGTCATCTCGGATGAGATATATGCCGAGCTTACGTATGGAAGCAACCATGTCAGCTTCGCTTCGCTGCCGGGGATGCTTGACCGGACGATCCTGGTCAGCGGGTTCTCCAAGGCCTTCGCCATGACCGGCTGGCGGATGGGCTATGCCTGCGGTCACCCGGACCTGATCTCAGCCATGCTGAAGATTCACCAGTATACCGTCATGTGTGCGCCTTCGATGGGCCAGGTGGCTGCGCTGGAGGCCCTTACCAACGGAATGGAAGAGAAGGACCGCATGACAGACTCTTATAACCAGCGCCGCCGATTGATTGTCAAGGGGCTGCGGGAGGCGGGACTTGAGTGTCATGAGCCGCAGGGTGCCTTCTATGCATTCCCTAGTATCCAGGCCACCGGCCTGACCTCCGACCAGTTCGCCCAGCGTCTGCTGCTTGAATATAAGGTCGCCGCCGTTCCGGGAAGTGTCTTCGGTCTGGGCGGAGAAGGCTATCTGCGCTGCTCCTATGCCACCTCGGTGTCCCAGTTGAATGAAGCGGTTGAGCGAATTGGGGCATTTGTCTCACAGCTGGCCCGGGAAGGGGCCTGACAAGGCTCGACAAAGAAGTAAATAGAACTATAGCCGATCACCTTCTGATATGGTATTATTTTACTCTAAGGACAAGAAACACCTGTAATACACTTACATGGACCTCTTATTCCGGGAATAAAGGCGCTTCATATCTGGTTGCTTAGAACCACACAGTTCTTATCTGGATGACGCGCAATACTACATCAGGAAGGGTGATTGTGCTGAGCGCAGATTATTACTTATCCTCCTTTGGCGGGAAATGTGGCTCCGGAAGCGGGCGACCTCCTGCCAGAGAAGATGCGAATGCACGCAGGCTCTCGCTGGAAGATGAAATTCAGATGCTCCGCAGCAGAATGGAACAGCTCTTTATGCAGGAGAAGTCCTTTACCTCGGATAATGTAATAGCAATCAGCAGCTTGCTGGATCTCAAGATTAATGAGTATATGAGAGGCCGCCACCGCAAGAGCAATTAATACAGCACGATTATATGAAGCGGATGTCTTCCTTTGGGGAGATGTCCGTTTTTTTTGAATAATGAAGTACCGGAAGGTGGAGTATGAAAATGATCAAGGTATTTAAAAGCGAGGCCGGCAAAGAACAGGTTCTAAGGTCCTATAACGAGCTTCTTGACGCGTGGGGGACGGAATTTCAGGAGCTTGATGTGGAGACCCCTTATGGGACAACTCATTGTATAACAGCGGGAGAGCCGGAGTCACCGCCCTTGCTCCTATTACACGGGGTAGGCGATAATTCGGCCGTGATGTGGCTGCTGAATATGAAGGAGTTGTCCCAGCATTTCCGCTGCATTGCGATAGATACGCTGGGAGGACCGGGGAAGAGTGTTCCAGGTGAGCTGTTCCATAAACGGACCTTTGACCAGGTGGATTGGATTAACAAGGTCGCAGATGGGCTGAAGCTTGACCAATTCTGTGTGGCAGGAGTGTCAAACGGAGCATATATGGCCTTCAATTACATGGTGAACGGGCCGGGAAGAGCGCTGAAGGCTGTCTGCATGGAGGGAGGAATAATCATTTCTCCAATTAAAAGCATGATACATACGCTGATGATGATGTTCCCGGAGATTCTTGTTCCTACACGCAGCAATCTGCTCAAGGCAGCCCGCAAGCTCAGCTCCCCGGCCTCAGGCCTGTTCGACAAGCATCCCGAAGTCGGGGAGCATCTGGTGCTGTTAATGCAGAATCATAACCAGCAGGCGATGTTCGCCCATAAGCTTCAGCCCTACGAACAAGAGAAAGCGGTTACGTTCCGGGATCAGCTATACTTCCTGCTGGGAGATTATAAGCTGAAGCAGAAGCGGGAGCTCACTGGAACACTGGATGCTGGCGGGTTCCGCTACACGGTCATCCCGGACGCCGGCCACGGCGTGAATCATGAGCAGCCGGTGCGGGTCAACCGCGAGCTGGTGGCTTTTTTGAAGGGAAGCGGGGGAGAATGATTATATAAATAACCCCCTGCGCCAGTCCAAAGGGACCTGTCAGGGGGTTATACATGCATGTTAGTTTACTTTGAACGTGGCCACCGCCTGCTGTAGCCCATCGGCCATCTTCGCCAGCTCGGTAGAGGCTGCGGCTACCTCCTCCATGGAGGCGAGCTGCTCCTCGGAGGCCGCGGCAGCGCTCTGGGAACGCTCTGCGGCCTGCCTGGCCACTTCTGCCATCTCCGCCACCGAGGAGGTTAGTTCCTCGGTTCCGGCCAGCAGCTGCTCGGAGGAAGCAGACATCTCATGAACCTGGGTGTTAATCTCGCCGATGCCGCCGAGAATATCCGTGAACAGACGCCCGGCCTCGCCTACCATCCGCGAGCCTTCCTGAACGGCACCGGCATTCGCCAGCACCGCATCGGATGCGGCACGGTTGCCCTGCTGGATCTCAAGAATCAGGGTGCTGATATGCCCGGCGGCTTCGGCTGTCTGCTCGGACAGCTTCTTCACCTCACCGGCAACCACGGAGAAGCCCCGCCCGTATTCGCCCGCTCTGGCAGCCTCAATCGCCGCGTTTAAGGCCAGCATGCCGCTCTGATCGCTGATGCCTTTGATCAGACCAATGATGTTGCCGATCTGCTGGGATTGTGCGCTAAGAGAGGTAATCATGCTGGAAGCATCTGCGGCGGTCCGCTCCATCTCTTCCATCCGGTCCACCGCCTCCGTAATGACGGAATACCCGTTCTGTGCCTGGCCTGCCGCCCGCCCAGCCGCTGCTGCGGTGTCCATCGAGGCCTCCGCGATCCGCTGCACACCGGCGGCCATCTCCTCCATCGCTCTTGCAGACTCGCGGGTGGCCTGCATCTGCTGATCCGCTCCGGCTGAGAGATCCTGAATATTCTCCACAATAGCCTCTGTGGTGTGATTGGTCTGGTTGGCGCTAGACATTAATTCCTCCGAGGTCGAGGCGACTTGCAGCGAGTGATCGGCAATGGTCCCCAGGAGTCTGCTCAGATTGGTAATCATCTGGTTCAAATGCCCGGCCATATTGCCGAATTCATCCTCACTGTCTACCTCCAGCTTCCCAGTGAAGTCTCCGGCAGCCATCTGCCGGGACATCTCATTGACCCGAGTCAGCTTACGGGTAATATAGCGGCTGTATAGATATACGGCTGCTACCGTCAGGATAAGACCTGCAAAGCTAACCAGCAGAATAGACCTTAGCAGCCCTTTAAGCGGCGCATACAGTTCCTGTTCCGGCATGGCAAGACCCACGGTCCAGCCGGTGTCCGGCAGCTTTTCATAATACATCTGGATGGTCCCGCCGGAATCGGCATAGGTTACCATCCCCTGATTCTGCTGAAGCATTTCTGCTCCCGCTGCGGACAGACTTGCGCTTTTTTCATCTGTTATTTTCAGCTGCATATTCTTCTCGGCATCCGGTCCGGCAATATAATTCCCCTGCTTGTCCAGCAGGAAGGCCCAGCCTGTATTCCCCACCTTGGTCTGTTCGATCCTGCTCTGCAGCGTCTTGAGATCGATATCGCCGGCCATGACACCCAGCAAGGTATTCGTGGTATCCCGGAAAGGAACAGCGAACGTAGCCATCGTTGTCCCTGTAATCGTGTCGTAGAATGGATCTGTAAACGCTGCATGGTCTCTGCCGATAGTGTACCAGTTCTGCCCGTGATAATTATAATCGGGGTCATTGTACTGCTCGGTTGTCACAATTTTGTCGCCGTCTCGGTGGGCATAGGTGGAGAAGTACTTCAGCTTGCTGTCATACCGTCCGGGTTCAAAATAAATACCCACACCATATGTATCCGGATTAGCCTCCAGCGCACTAGACAGCATCGTCCGGTATTGATCCAGTGTGAATTCCGCAGCGTGACTCTCCAGCGTCCTTGCCAGAACCTCGGGAACCTTGCTGTGCACATTTAAGTTCGCATTAATTTCGTTAGAAATATCTGATATCTGCACATTCATTTTTTGTGTAACCTCGCGCTGGATAATGCTTTTGGAATACATGTACGACAACAGAGCGACTAGCACCAGCGTGATCAGAAAGATGGGCAGGATGAATGCAAATGTTCTCATACGTATGCTTTTGAATCGGAGCCTGGAAATCCCCTTGTGAACAACATTAGCCATGTTAATCCCCCCATTAGATAGTGAAGCTATTTATACCTGTATTGAATATCATCGGCTGGAGAGCTGATTTTGTTGTTACTTTTTGTCGAAAAAAATAAAAAAATGTCGTATATCTAAGTCTGTGGGGTACGACCAAAGGCGGAGACGGCGGCAGACCCGGGGCTGATGTCCGCTTCCAATTGTAGGCATATAATGAATATTCACGAACATCACTGAGTACGGGCTGGAACTGTACAGTGTAAGGAAAGAGGAAGATATTCATGCTGCATGATCAGCTGTTGAGGGACCCGAATACATATGAAGAGCTTAAGCTGGTAAGTACGGGGGCGGTCAATCCGGCAAATGGACGGAAGTACCCGTGGAAGCACGGGTATTTGGCTTTTATGGAGGAAGCGTATGCCGCCGGCAGTAACCGGAAGTACCTGGAGCTGTACAACCGGATTGCCCGCTTCTACCGGCTGTCCAACAAGCTGTATTTCGCGCTGAAATTCGGCGGAGAACGCAGCTATAGAGAGCAGTTCCTGTCTGCGCTTGAGCTGCGCGGCGGTCAGCGTGTGCTGGAGACCTCGGTGGGCAGCGGCGATAATTTCCCGTACCTTAACATGAAGGCCAAAAACGCGCAGACCGAGCTGTACGGGCTGGATATTTCCAGCGGAATGCTGAAGCAGGCGGTGCGCAATCTGCGGCGGTGGAAGCTGGAGGCACATCTGTTCCAAGGGACTGCTGAGGAGCTGCCTTTTCAGGACAACAGCTTTGACTGCGTGTACCATGTCGGCGGAATCAACTGTTTCAGCGATCCGCATGCTGCGGTACTGGAGATGATCCGGGTGGCGAAGCCGGGCACAAGGCTGATGATTGCCGATGAGACGCAGAAGCTGGTGAAGGGAACGTACGGGAAGGTGCCGGTGGTTAAGGGATATTTTGCAGAGGGAGCGGACATGCCGGAGATGCTTGGGCTGATTCCGCCGGAGATGCTGGAGGTAGAGTACAAGGAAGTGTGCAAGGGCCTGATGTATTGCATTACCTTTCGTAAGCCTTGAGGCGAATTGTGCGGCAGGACGATTACGGACTTCCTCCTCAGGGTTTTATTTACATGTCTTTAATGTTGATCTTTGTTTGCCACCCTACCTAAGAACGATTACACTATTACTATGTGATTTTGCAACTTAGGAGGGAAGTATCATGGCGATCTATACGCGTACGGGGGATAAGGGGGAGACCTCGGTGATTGGCGGCCGGGTAGGCAAGGACGATGTCCGCGTCGAGGCTTACGGCACCATTGACGAGCTGAACTGCTTCGTTGGCCAGGCACGGAGCCTGATGGAGGACGAACGGTTTCTGGATGTCCGCGAGCAGCTGCTGGAGATTCAGCACGAGCTGTTTGACTGCGGATCGGATCTGGCGTTCGTGAAGCTGAGTGAGAACCGCTATAAGGTGAAAAGCGAGATGGCCACCCGCCTGGAAGGCTGGATCGATGCGCTTCAGGCCGAGAATCCGGTGCTGGAGCGCTTCATCCTGCCCGGCGGAAGCCAGCTGTCCTCTGTGCTGCATATCTGCCGGACGGTCTGCCGCCGGGCCGAGCGCCGGGCAGTGACGCTGGGCCGCAGTGCGGAGATTAACCCGGAGGCGGTAATCTATCTGAACCGGCTGTCCGACTATTTCTTCGCTCTGGCCCGTGCCGCCAATACCCGGCTGGAGATTGCTGAAGTAGAATATCTGCGCAGCAAAAAGGTGTTCCGGAACAAATGACCAGCTATTATCCCCCCATCTCCTATATCGTGCCGCCGTCCGAGGACGGCTGGCTGCTCAAAACCATCCTGCAAAAGAGGATGGAAGTCTCCCGCAAGCTGCTCTCCCGGCTCAAAATGACGGACCTCGGCATTACCCTGAACGGAGAGCGTGTCTATATCAGCGTCAAGGTGAGCAGCGGGGATCAGGTCCAGATCCGGATGGAGGAGGAGACGTCAGAGGATATTTTACCGCAGCCGATTCCCTTCGAGATTCTGTATGAGGACGGGCATCTGCTTGTGGTAAGCAAAGCCGCAGGAATGATTGTCCATCCGACCCACGGCCATTATACCGAGACCCTGGCGAATGGTGTGGTTCATTACTGGGCAGAGAAGGGCGAGCGGGTCCGCTTCCGCCCCGTACACAGGCTGGACCAGGAGACCTCCGGGGTGCTGGTGATTGCCAAGAACCCGTACAGCCACCAGCACATCTCTGAACAGATGATCGCAGGAACGGTGGACAAGCGGTATACCGCGTTCGTGCACGGCGTGCCTGCTCTGCCCAGCGGCGATATCGACGGTCCGATCGACCGCGACCCGCTGGAGCCGCACCGGCGGATTGTAACGCCGGACGGCTATCCCTCCTTGACCCGGTATGAGGTCAAGGAGGTCTATGGCAGCGCCGCTTCACGCGTCGAGCTGAAGCTGGAGAGCGGGCGCACCCACCAGATCCGGGTGCATATGGGGTCGGTCGGCTGCCCGCTGATCGGTGACGGGATGTACCGTCACCCGCTGTATGGGCAGGCGGCTGACAGCCGGGCGGAGGCGTCAGCGCCGGGCGAGGAGCGGCGTGCGGGAGAGTCGGCGGTGACCGCAGGCGGCGAGGAGCAACAGGTGCAAGAGCTGGCGGTGACCGCAGACGGCGCGGCGCTGCCGCCAGGCGACGCCGCCCGGCTCGCGCAGATCGCGGAGCTGGACGCGGCCATTCCGCGCCAGGCGCTGCATGCGGTGCGGCTGGCCTTCCGGCATCCGGTGACGCATGCCGAGCTGGTGTTCGAGGCTCCGCTGCCGCCGGATATGGCGCTGCTGCAGGAGAAGCTCCGGCAGTCGGCGCGGTAAGTAAGCGCCGGACATGTTCTGGCCGCAGCTGTCAGCTGCCGCAGCGGGCAGCAATTTATATGCTCCGACTGTTCATAGAGTAACCATTCTGCCACCGCAGGAGCACAACAGCAGACAAATAAGTGCCAGGCTGCACTTATTCCCGGCTATATGGCAGCTCCGCGGCAAGCAAGTGGAAAAAGTACAACTAATATTGCCCCATACTTCGCAAAGTAACGATTGTTCCCGATTTAAGTGCCGAAAATCCAACTATTTCCTCTCACAATGCGGATTTGAATGGAATAGTTGTACATTTTCCACCTAATGATTCCTGGTGTATTGCCGGTCGGGAATAGCCGCAGCTATGCAGACGGTCCAGTCAACGATTAAGCAGCAGTGACGACCTGTAGGACTAGCATCACTGCTGCACATTATAATAGAAGGAGAAGACGATGAGTAACTTGAAAGTATATCAATATCCCAAGTGCAGCACCTGCCGCAGCGCAGTGAAATGGCTGAAGGAAGCAGGGCATGAGCTGGAGCTGCAGCATATCGCTGAGCAGCCGCCAACTGTGGAGGAGCTGCGCGTGCTGGTGAAGCACAGCGGCCTGCCGCTGAAGAAGTTTTTTAATACGAGTGGTGAGGTCTACCGGGAGCTTGGCCTGAAGGATAAGCTTGCAGACTTAAGCGAAGACGAGCAGCTTGCACTGCTGTCCGCACATGGGATGCTGATTAAGCGTCCGGTAGTCACTGACGGCAAGAAGGTTACCGTAGGCTACAAGGAAGACCAGTACGCCGAAGCTTGGAGCAACGCCTAAATTAAGGAATACAAGGAGAGGTTACACATGAGCACAGCAACAGAAATGAAGGGCCGGGTCATGATTGTCGATGGAATGGCTCTGCTGTTCCGCGCTTTTTATGCTACCTCTTATGGTGGATATATCCGCAAGACCCGCGCCGGACTGCCGACGAATGCGGTGTATGGATTTTTGCAGTATTTTTTCGATGCGGTAAGTACGTTTGAGCCTTCACATGTGGTCTGCTGCTGGGATATGGGCAAGGGCACGTTCCGTTCGGAGAAGTACGAAGGCTACAAATCGAACCGGATTGACGCGCCGCTGGAGCTGATCCCGCAGTTCGACCTCGTGAAGGAGGTTGTGGCAGAGCTGGGCGTGCCGAATATCGGGCTGGTCGGATACGAGGCAGATGACTGCATCGGTACACTGGCTTCGTGCTACAGCGGGGAGTCGGAGGTCTATATTCTGACGGGGGATCACGACATGCTCCAGTTGGTGAATGACAGCGTCAAGGTCGTGATTATGAAAAAAGGCCGCTCTAACTATAAAGTGTATGATCCGGCTGAGCTTTTGGCAGAACGGGGCCTCACTCCTGCGCAGGTGATCGACCTGAAGGGCTTCATGGGCGACACCAGCGATAATTATCCTGGAGTGAAGGGCATAGGCGAGAAGACGGCCACCAAGCTGCTGACCGAATACGGCACGGTAGAAGGGGTCATTGAGAACCTGCATCTGCTGCCCAAGGGCGTACGTGCCAAGATTGAAGCGGATCTCGACATGCTGCATCTCTCTCGCGAGCTGGCGGAGATCCGCTGTGATGTGCCGGTAGTCTGCGAGCTGGCCGAATGTCTCTGGGAGCTGCAGCGGGATACGGCGGCACGCAAGTTCCAGGAGCTGGAGTTCGGCAGCCTGATGCATCTGATCGGCGGAATCGCCGAGGTGCGGGATGACCGGGGGATCGTGCAGATTGAGCTGGGAGATCTGGGCTGAGGCCGGAATAGACAGCAAACCAAACAAGACAGTAGATACTCACCTATCGTGAGTGTGTACTGTCTTGTTTGCGTGTGAAGAGATAAACCGCATTGTCCCCGGAGGGCGGCACAAGCAGGCGCGATAATTCCTCATTCAGCTCCATGCTGAAATGCTTAGCCTTATCATACGCGTCGAAGTCACCGGTGATCGCCGGATCTCTTGTGCCGATTACAATATACAACTCTACAGATTCCGTATTAAAAACATGCTTCTCGTACGGGTTGCCGGGCACCGGCCAGGAACAAAGCACAACCTTAGGAGCGTATTTGCTCAGGGCGGCTTTGGCATCGGCTTTTTCCACAAAATCCGGGTAGGTGATATAATGCGCCCAGCTATAATCATCGGTTGCCTGGCAGGCCGTGCCGTTATCGTTAAGGAATCTCGTCAAGGTACCGTCACCCGCACCGATCTCCAGGCATGCCTTGTCTCCGATCAGAGCGGACAAGCGCTTGATTAACGTACGGGAATAGAAGCAGTAGATCCCTTGTTTGTTGACAAGCGGCATCAGCACTTTGGGGCGGATAATCAGCTTCCAGCATACCCGGAACAGAGGGAGCGATACGGGCTTGCGTACAAGCTTTTCCTTGAACAGGAGCTTCTGCAGAATATAACCGTCCCAGAGATTGAACCGGACAGGCCCGGAGGCTGATTCGGCGGACACCGCTAATTGCAGCTGTTCGATCAGATAAATGGCAAAGCGGGCTTTAATAATATTAGGAAGAAAAGCGTTGATAGTGGTTTGATTAAAGCCGCTTTTGACAATTTTGTTCTTCGCTATTATGGCGCTGCTGGTATAGCTGGCGAGCAGATTATGGATCAGGTTGGCGCGCTTTTGGCTCGATAGGGCATTGATCTCAAGCAGCACTTCTTCCTTGTACTCCGGATATTCTGACAAAAGCGTACGGGTATCGGTCTCATTCCTCAGAATTTGCTCGGCGGCCGTCTTGCTGAAGGTTATCGCTCTCAGGTCCCGGCTCAAATGACAATACCCTCGCAGTGATCCACCTCATGCTGGATAACCTGCGCCGTAAATCCGGTAAAGCTATCCCGGTGCTTTTTAAAATTATAATCGAGGTACTCTACCTCAATATAGTCGTATCGTTTCGCAGGACGTACGCCTTCGAGCGACAGGCAACCTTCCTCAGTGTCATAAGGACGGGCACGCTTGACGATCACCGGATTGATCATCGAAAGGGTTAATTGCTGCTCCACGCGGATGGCGATGATGCGTTTGTTGACGCCAATCATGTCCGCAGCCATGCCGACGCACCGGTCGGAGTTGGCGTTCAGGGTCTCCACAAGATCCATTAACACGGGCAGATCCTTCTCCGTGGCCGGCGCAGATTTCTGGCTAAGAAGCGATATATCTTTATTGATAGGTCTAATCATCATACTCTCCAATTATGCTGTATTTGTGTGTCCATAATATCATTTTTGGCGGGGAAGTGAAATGCGGGAATGCGAGAGGTGCTGCTTAAGATAAAGATTGACGAACTAGAGGAAGCTTGATTATAATGTTAATATAAGTGTTAAATGATTAACAAATATATTAATCTAAAGAGGAGCGTTAACTTCCCATGGCAGAACGCATTGTACTGAACACCGACATCCGCAAAGGTAAGATTGACCGCAACATCTACGGACATTTCGCTGAGCATCTTGGACGCTGTATCTATGAAGGCATCTGGGTGGGCGAAGATTCCCCTATTCCGAACACCAAAGGTATCCGCAACGACGTAGTGGAAGCGCTTAAAGAAATGAAAATTCCGGTATTGCGCTGGCCGGGCGGCTGCTTCGCCGATGAATACCACTGGAAGGACGGTATCGGCCCGAGCGAAGAGCGCAAGCGGATGATCAACACACACTGGGGCGGCGCGGTAGAGAACAACCATTTCGGTACACATGAATTCATGCTCCTCTGCGAGATGCTGGGCTGCGAGCCGTACATCAACGGTAACGTAGGTAGCGGAACTGTTCAAGAGATGTCCGAGTGGGTGGAATATCTGACCTTCAACGGAGTCTCGCCAATGGCTGAGCTGCGTCAGAAGAACGGCCAGGAAGATGCCTGGAGCGTTAAGTATTTCGGCGTGGGCAACGAGAACTGGGGCTGTGGCGGTAACATGCGTCCTGAGTTCTATGCTGATCTGTACCGCCAATATCAGACGTATGTACGTAACTATGGAGACAACAAGATCCACCGGATCGCCTGCGGTGCGAATTCGGATGATTATAACTGGACGGAAGTGCTGATGCGTGAAGCTACCCGCTTCATGGATTCAATTACCCTGCACTATTACACCCTGCCTAATTCGGACTGGAATCATAAGGGCGCGGCTACAGGCTTCGGAACAGACGAATACTTCACAACGTTGAAGAAGGCGCTATTCATGGATGAGCTGGTTACCCGCCATATTGCCATCATGGACAAATACGATCCTGAGAAAAGAGTCGGCCTGATCGTTGACGAGTGGGGCACCTGGTATGATGTTGAGCCGGGTACGAACCCGGGCTTCCTCTACCAGCAGAATACGATCCGCGATGCGCTGGTGGCCGGCTTGACGCTGAATATTTTCCACAAGCACAGTGACCGTGTACGGATGGCGAACATTGCCCAGACCGTGAACGTGCTGCAGGCTGTTATTCTGACCGAAGGCGAGAAAATGCTCCTGACTCCTACTTATCATGTATTCAACATGTATAAGGTGCATCAGGATGCAGAACTGCTGGAGTTCACCGTGGACAGCCCGGTATACAGCTATGATGGCGTAGAGATTCCTGAAGTATCGGCTTCGGCTTCAGTCAATGCTGAGGGCATCATTCATGTCAGCCTGTGTAACCTGAATCACGCGTCATCGGCAGTGTTGCCGCTTGCCCTGCGCGGATTGGCTGGTCAAGCATCCGTAAGCGGAACAACGCTGGCCGGAGCTTCCATCGATGCCCACAATAGCTTTGAGCAGCCGGAAGCTGTAACACCGCAGGCATTCAGCGCCTTCAAGCTTGAAGGGGATACGCTGACTGTAGAGCTGCCACCAATGTCGGTAACGGTACTGGCCATCACTCCACAAGCCTAAGGAGAGAACTGCATGACAACCACTTCAGCCTGCAAAGGATGCCGGGAGGAGTACAAGGTCACGGAAGCACAGATTGCCCGCATTCTGGCGTCCTCCATGTTCAACCCCGGCAATACCGCTTCAGACGAGGTCTATGCCGAGCGGCTTGCGCTTTGCGGGGCTTGCCCCAAGCTGCAGGATGGCGTAACCTGTACCGCCTGCGGCTGTATCATTCCCGTCGTGGCCCGGCTGAAGGCCCGCAGCTGTCCGCTGCCGGGCGGCGGCGGCAAGTGGCAGCCGGTGGCGGAATGACGGCCCACGCCTAACGGCTAGGGGCCAGGCGAAAAGATAGGCTAGAAGCCGCTCTTGTCATAAGAGACGGATCGATCACCGATAGCCCCTCCAACCTGCACAATGCGGCGGTTGGAGGGGCTTTTTTTTGCGTTGTGGAGGTGAGGGGGAGGAAGAGGAAATGAGAGGGATAAATCCATCTAATGCGGCGTGAAAGTGGGCTGGAGGAGGAAATGAGAGGGATTTATCCCACTGATGCGGCGGAAAGTGGGCTGGGTGAGGAAATGAGATGTATAAATCCCTCTAATGCGGCAGAAAGTAGGCTGGGTGAGGAAATGAGAGGGATAAATCCCACTGATGCGGTGGAAAGTGGGCTGGAGGAGGAAATGAGAGGGATAAATCCCTCTGATGCGGCGGAAAGTGGGCTAGATGAGGAAATGAGAGGGAAAAATCCCTTTGGTGCGGTTGGAAGTGGGCTGTATGGATGTTGCGAGGGGCATAAGTGCCCCTGAATTTGCTGAAAGTGAGCGTTGAGCAGAAATGAAGAGCACTAATGCACCTGAATTTTGCTGAAAGTGAGCGTTAAGCAGAAATAAGGAGTATTAGCTCTAAAAGTAGCTGAAACGAAAACTAACCTACCTACCTACCTACCTACCTACCTACCTACCTACCTACCTACCTACCTACCTACCTACCTACCTACCTACCTACCTACCTACCTACCTACCTACCTACCTACCTACCTACCTACCTACCTTCTACACACCCTAATCTGGCTTTCATATAGGACCCGGCAAATCTGCCACGCCATCTGTATAAAACAACTCAAACACCAAATCCTCGTTGTAGTTGCCGAAGCCCTTGCCGAACAGGGTGAGGCCACCAATATGCTCGGCATCCTCCTCGACAGAGAGCCGGAAGGTCCATTGTTTGTTGCGGATGCCTACCTGATCCAGGGTGACCTCCGACAGCTTTTGCCCATCCATGAAGGTACCCGTCTGAGTAATCCGCAGCTGCTTGAGCAGGCCGTATTGATTGGTGAGTGCAGGCCACCAGGCCGGGGTGTATTTTCCCGGATTATCTCCGTAGTCACCGGGGCTGGTCCAGAAGCCGAGCGATTGTCCGTTCAGTGTGAAGGTAATATCCGACGGCCAGTTGTTGTTGACCGACGGGGCTTCGGAGGCGATCTCCATCGTGATGGCAAGCTCCTCCGGCTGCTGGCTCGACAGCAGGAAATTCGGGATTTTATACTCCACGAACCCCTTTCCGAACCAGAGAATCCCGGCGTTCACCCGCTCCTGGTCCCAGAAATAACGGGGATCGTCAAAGTGCCCGATGACCCTCTCTGTCGTAGACAGTCCGCAGGTAGGCTCGATCTGGAAGTCGGAATAATGCCCCACAGGGATGTCCTTGCGGTACCCTCTGCGCGGAGTCCGGGCCTGTCCCGGAAAAACTATCTCAGCCCCGTCGGCGGCCAGTGTACAGATCTTCTGCAGACCGCTTTTACCGGGAGCCATATGGCTGCGGATCAGCCCGGCGGCTTCGAGCTTGCGCACATGCATGGTCATAATCGCACTGCTGAGCTTGAGGGCTGCGGCCAGCTCCTTCACGTTCATGGGCTTATCGGACAGCAGCCGCAGCATATGCAGGCGCACGGTACTGGACAGGGCCTCGTACACGGGCAAAGATTGTTCGGTTAGATCAAGTTTCATCGGATGCCTCCACGTTCAGGTTATATAGTTAATAATTATATTACTCAAATAAAATTTCTACAAGCCATGATTGGCTGCAGGCGAGCTTTTCCAATTTATATCACAGACAGGCCAATCTCTGTCCGCTATGATGTGAGATGAATTAGCAATGAAACAAGGTGCTCTTGCCGGAAGCGGCAAGGGATAACAGGGAATCGGGTGCAACTCCCGAGCGGTCCCGCCACTGTATGGAAGAGCTGCACTTCATGAGGTCACTCGGGAAGCCCCCGGGGAAGACGAAGTCTGCAGCGCCTGTATTCCAAGCCAGGAGACCTACCTTGTCTACGCACACCACGACTCTACGCGGATAGGAGCGGTGTACGGATAGGTTAATGAGAAGAGGCGTTCTGCCCTGATGGACCGGAGAAAGCTTGGTGCTTCAAGATGATCCCCGGTTATAGCTGCTGGATACAAGGATACGGCCCATAGTGATGGGACGGTGAAAAGCACCTTGTTCCGCTTCGCCACGGGTTGCGCGCTCTATCGAACTTGCCTGCGTACATACACTCCCACCCTATAGGGTGGGTTTTTTGGGCTTTATGATCTGTAATGGGAAATCAACAAACATGGAGGGTGACAAATGAAAAAGCACAGATGGTGGAGCTTTGCGGCACTGGTTGCCGGATTTATGGTGTACTTTATGCTGAACGAACCGGGGACGGCCCGGGCGATGCACATTATGGAAGGATTCCTGCCGGTTGGCTGGGCGGTGTTCTGGTGGGCGGCGTTTATCCCGTTCTTTGTCCTTGGAATCTTCAAGCTGAGAGCCATGACCCGGGAGAATCCGGAGCCTGAAGCTGCTGCTGGGTCTGGCCGGGGCGTTTACCTTCGTACTGTCTGCGCTCAAAATGCCTTCCGTGACCGGAAGCAGCTCCCACCCCACCGGTACCGGACTAGGTGCGGTAATGCTGGGGCCGCTGCCCATGAGCGTAATCGGCTCGATTGTCCTGCTGTTTCAGGCGCTGCTGCTGGCGCACGGCGGTATCACTACGCTTGGAGCCAATGCGTTCTCGATGGCGGTGGCGGGTCCTTTTGCCGGATATGCAGTGTATAAACTGATGATGAAAATGCCGGACCGCGAGAAGCTGGCCTTGTTCTGTGCGGCTGCGGTGGCTGATCTGAGTACGTACGTAGTGACTTCCTTCCAACTGGCGGTGGCTTTTCCGGCGGCGGAAGGCGGCGTTCTGGCATCTTTTCTCAAATTCGGGGGCATCTTTGCCGTGACGCAAATCCCGCTGGCCATCAGTGAAGGGCTGTTGACGGTGCTGCTGTGGAACTGGCTGAAATCGTATAGCCCGAATGAATTGTCGCTGCTGAAACGCAAGGTGAACGGAGGAAGAGCCTAATGAGCAATAAATGGAAAAATGGATTGATGCTGCTGGTTGTTATTCTGCTGGTCATTCTGCCGCTGCTGCTGGTCAATGGGGAATTCGGTGGGGCCGATGATGCGGCTGAAGGTGTGATTACCGAAATGAATCCTGACTATAAGCCGTGGTTCAAGCCGCTGACCGAGCTGCCGGGTGAGACGGAGAGTATGCTGTTTGCATTGCAGGCCGCGATTGGTGCCGGTGTGATCGGTTATACCCTGGGGCTGCTCAAGGGCAAGCAAGGCGGGACGAAGCAGCATAGCAGCAAGTGATCCGGCGGATTGACGTTCTCTCCTACAATAATGCTCTGCGCCAGTTGTCCCCGATGTGGAAAAGCTCGTTCGCAGCCCTGATGTTCCTGCTATCTTACACCGTACATCCGGTACTACAGGCTGCAATCACCCTATGGATGATGTCCTGGTGTGTAGTGCAGGCCCGTATTCCCTTCCGTGCTTATGGCATGCTGTTCGGCACAGCGCTGCTGTTCTATGCCCTTAGCGTACCGGCGCTGCTCGTGGAATTCGGGCATCCGGCAGCGGGAGAGGCAGGAATATTCCCGCTTCCGGGACTGAACCTGCCGGTATATGTTACAGCGGCCGGGCTTCAGCGGGCAGGGGAGCTGCTGGCCAGAATCTCTGCCTGCATGAGCTGTTTCTTCTTCCTGATGTTCACGACTCCGTTCAGTGAGCTTTTGCAGGTGCTGCGCAGGCTGCGGATGCCGCAGATTGTCCTGGAGCCTGATGCTGATTATGTACCGCTTCTTATTCCTGCTGAGTGATGCAGCGCATGGTCTGCTGCTGGCCCGCCGGCTGCGCGGAGGCCGTCGGGGCTACAAGGCCAGAATGCGGGAGACTGCGGCTATGGCAGGAGCGCTGTTCGGCAACACGATGCACCGGTATTACGGATTATCGCAGGGGCTGCTGGCCCGCGGATTCACAGATGAGATTATTCTCCCGCCTTATACGGCGCATCCTGTGCCGCGGCGCTATACAATCCAGGCTTATGCCGGGATTGCGCTACTGCTGCTGGCTGAGGCGTACTTTATCACTAACACATGAAAGGAGTCACCCATGGATCAGGAATCTAGCTTGGCTTGTGACGGAGTGGTGTTCCATTACCCGGATACGAAGGAGCCTGCACTGCATGGCCTGACGTTCTCCATCCCCGCAGGCAGCAAGACGGCGGTGCTCGGTCATAACGGTTCGGGCAAATCCACGCTGTTCCTGCATGCCGTCGGCATTCTGCGCCCGCAGCAGGGGACGGTTGTGCAAGGAGGGAAGGCGTTATCCTACTCCAAAAAAGAGCTGGCCGCTCTGCGGCGGAAAGTGGGCCTGGTCTTCCAGGACCCCGAGCAGCAGCTGATCCTCAGCACTCCGCTGGAGGATGTGTCGTTCGGGCTGCGCGGCAGCGGCATGGCTGAACCGGCTATCGCTGCGCGCTGCCGGGAGGTCATGGAGCTGCTGAATCTAACCGGTCTGGGCGATAAACCGATTCACCAGCTTAGTCTGGGCCAGAAGAAACGCACGGCACTCGCCGGTGTACTGGCTATGGAGCCGGAGCTGATTCTATTGGATGAGCCGACCTCGTATCTGGACCCGTTATCGGAAACGCAGATGCTGAAGGGGCTTGAAGCCATACATGATAAAGGGACAACCGTAGTTATGGCTACGCATGATATGGACCTGGCCTACCGCTGGGCGGACTGGATTATTGTGCTGGAGCATGGAAGATGCCGGGCGGCGGGGACGCCGGAGGAGATTTTTGCGGGACGGGAAGAGCTATTGTCCATCGGGCTGGGACTGCCGCTGCTGGCTGACTTATGGTTCAGCCTGCCTGCCAGCTTGACCGCAGGGCAGAGCGCTCCCCGCACCGCCGGGGAATTCAAGGTGAAGCTGCATAAGCTGCTTGCGCTTAACCACAGCTATTCATGAACGGGGGAAGAAGAATGAAGAGACAAGGAAAGCTGCTGATTATCGGCTTCGGCCCCGGAGCGCTGGAGCATATTACCGGCCGCGCACTGGCTGCGCTGGATGAGAGCGAGGCGGTCATCGGCTATACCACTTATGTAGATCTGATCAGGCCGCTGCTGCGGCACCAGGAGATTGTCGGCACGGGGATGACTGAAGAAGTCAGCCGGGCCCAGGAGGCCGTCCGCAGAGCAGAAGAAGGGCAGAGCATTGCGGTAATCTCCAGCGGAGATGCCGGTGTCTACGGAATGGCCGGGCTGGTCTATGAGGTACTGATCGAACGCGGCTGGAGCCGCTCAGAGGGGGTACAGGTGGAGGTGATCCCGGGAATATCGGCGATCCAGTCTTGTTCCTCGCTGCTTGGAGCGCCGATTATGCATGATTCCTGCACGATCAGCCTAAGCGATCATCTTACGCCCTGGGAGAGCATTGCTGCGCGTGTGGAAGCAGCGGGGGCGGCAGATTTCGTCATTGCGTTCTATAATCCGCGCAGCGGCAGACGAACGCGCCAGATTGAAGAAGCGCGCACTATTCTGCTGCGTTATCGTGATCCGGCTACACCGGTAGGCATTGTCAAAAGCGCCTACCGTGACCGCCAACAGACGGTCGTAACGACGCTGCAGGAGATGCTGGAGCATGAGATCGGCATGCTCTCAACCGTGGTGGTCGGCAACTCTGCTACCGTTGTCTATGAGGACCTGATGATTACGCCGCGCGGATATGAGCGCAAGTACAATCTCGGATCACAGGCGCAGACGCTGAAGCCGCACGAGCGGCTGCGCACGGCAGCAGAGCCGTGGTCGCTGGCTGCGGCGGAGTCTGGGCAGGCAGAGGGGGCAGCTGGAGCCGGAGCGGCACAAGCTGTGGATGCGGGGAGAGAAGCCGCTGTTGCAGGAAGGGAAGCTGCTGTATCAGGAAGAGAAGCGGAATCAGTGAGAATGGAAGAGGCTGCTGCGCAGAGCCTGGCTGCTGCTCCGCAGGTGGAGCGGCTGCGGAGCTTGTCCGGTCGCCTGAAGGCATCCACCGATTCTTCCTTCGAGCTGGAGATTGCTCCCGCAACCGGCAGCCGCAGCTTCAACGGTGATCAGATGAAGCTGCTGGCTGAGCTTGCAGGCAGCGATGGGCAATTGGTCTATACGAAGGACGGGTATTTCCTGCTGCGCGGCAGCCGGAGTGAAGGAGCAGAGTCAGGGGCAAGGCTGCTGGAGGCCGGACTGAATGTAAGTACGCCTGGAGATTACGTGAAGGTGAAGACCTGCGGATTCTGTGAGCCTGCGCAGAAGCGGGGCGTTAAGTGCTGCTGTCCGGCTCCACACCCTGCTGCATGGAATGGCTGTGCCCAGAGAGCTGCACATCAGTGTAGCCGGCTGCGGGATGGCTTGCAGGCTCCGCTGTGCTGGATGATATCGGACTGGTAATGTCGCGCGGCAGCTATGAGTTGTATCTCGGCGGCAAGAAGTCCGGGCGGGGCGCCCATGCAGGGATTTTGGTGCGTGAAGGGATGGACGAAGAGCAAGCGGTAGCCGCTGTAGCTGCCGCAGTTGATGAATATAGGACTCATGGCCGGGAGCAGGAGCGGTATCATGCGTTCCGGGAACGGATGGACAGCGCAACAGGGAGTGCAGCCCATACATCCGATAACGATAACAGCAAAGAAGGAGTGCAGACGATGAGAACGGTATTACTGGTGGGACACGGGAGCCGGGTTCAAGCGGGAAATGAGGAGCCTGCTGGAATTCACCCGCCTGATCGCAGCCCGTAAGCCGGAGCCTGAAGGTTGAGACTTGCTTCATAGAGCTGGCCTCGCCTTCCATCGCTGGCGGAATTGCCAGATGCATTGAGGGCGGTGCGGCGGAGATATACGTAGTGCCGATTATTTTGTTCGCGGCGGGGCATTCCAAGCTTGATATTCCAATGGCCATTGATGAAGCCAAGCAGAGATATCCCGGGGTGAAGTTCATCTACGGACGTCCGCTGGGGGTGCAGGACCGTGCCGTCGATATTCTGCTGGAGCGGATTCAGGAAGCAGAACGACTTCCACTCCTGCAGGTGAAGGCGGCTGGCGGAATGGACCTGGACCTGCGCGGGAACGGTGCATCCACGATTGAGGATAAGGACACCATCGTACTGCTGATGGGACGCGGAGGCAGTGACCCGGATGCTAACAGCGATCTGTATAAAATAAGCCGGCTGCTCTGGGAGAGAACAGGCTACCGCAGCGTGGAAAGCTGCTTCATTGCCATCGCCAAGCCTTCGCTGCCGGATGGGCTTGAGCGCTGCCTGGCGCTGGGTGCGCGCAGAATTATCGTTCTCCCGTACCTGCTGTTCACCGGAGTGCTAATGCAGCAGTTCGCAGAGAGAGTGGCGCAATTCGCAGCGGAGCATCCCGGGCTTGAAGTGGAGATCGGCGGCACACTGGGCGCACATCCGCTGCTGGTGGATATGCTGACAGAGCGGATCGAGGAGACGCTGGAAGGGCGTGCCTTCAGCAACTGCGATAACTGCAAATACCGCGATGCAGCCTCTTTGCATCATCACCATCACCATCATGGTGAGGAGGAGCACGGGGAGCATGGGCATGGACATCACGGGCATGGGCATCACAGTCATGAGGGACATGGACACGGGCGCCATGAGCATGGAGATGAAGAGCACGGACACGTACATCACTGCCATGAGAAACATGGGCATCACGAATGTGCGCATCACGGGCATGGGAATCAAGGGCACACGCACGAGCATGGGCAACATGAATGTACGCATCACGGGCATGAGGAACATAGGCACGGGCATCACTGTCATGGACAGGATGGGCGGAATGGGCAGCATGATGTAACGGAGGCGGCGGCTCCGGCAGACAACCGGGCGCTTCGCCAACCTCGATGATCTTCATGTTATGCGGCACCAGCGACGCCCGGGAGCTGGCACAGAGCCTGCAGCGCCAAGGCCTGCCGCTGCAGGCCAGCGTGGTGACGCCCAGCGGGGCAGAACGCCTTATGGCCGCAGGCATCCGCACCCGCGTCGGCAGACTGGACCGCGCGGCGATGATCGCTTTGCTGCAGGCGGGCGGGTACCGAGCCGTGGTGGACGGCAGCCATCCTTTTGCGCTGGAGGCCCATGCTAATGCAATGGAATCTGCTGCTGCGCTGGGGTTGCCTTACTTCCGCTACGAGCGGCAGAGCCTTATCTATAACAGCCATCCCCGGCTGTTGCTAGTGCATTCCTATGAAGAGGCTGCGCGCAAGGCTAAGGAGCTGAAGGGCTCTGTGATGCTGACTACCGGCGGCAAAACGCTGGAGATTTTTGCGGAGGAGCTGCTGGGAGATCCGGACATCCGGCTGACCGTAAGGCTGCTGCCTTGTCTGGAGAATCTGGAGAAGTGTCTGGCCCTTGGGATAGAGCAGCGGAATATTATTGCGCTTCAGGGCCCTTTTAGCAGAGAGATGAATGAGGCCTTATACCGGC
Source organism: Paenibacillus sp. FSL R7-0210 (assembly GCF_038009085.1). Lineage (NCBI taxonomy): Bacteria > Bacillati > Bacillota > Bacilli > Caryophanales > Paenibacillaceae > Paenibacillus > Paenibacillus sp. FSL R7-0210. Next base: position 4,234,710 of record NZ_JBBPAR010000001.1, on the reverse strand, counting down.
AGTACGGCACCCGGGTGATGATTACCAAGGAGAGCGGGGCCGAAGGCTCGGTGGATGAGAAGCTGCATGCCGCGCTGGATATGGGGTTATATGTGATTTTGATTATGCGGCCGGGGCTGTCCTTCGGGGATGGCGGAACGGTGTTTGATTCTTTTGACGAGATTACGGCTGCTGTGAAGAATGCGCTGCTAATGACGAGGGAAGAGGGATGAATGTGGATTTCGGGACAGAGTTCAAGCCGGTGACCGTACAGCCGCAGGAGATAGAGGGTCTAAGCTTTCAGATGATTACGGAGGAGCTGGGTGAACATTCGTTTAGTGCATTGGAGTACCCGATTGTACAGCGGATTATTCATGCTTCGGCTGATTTTGAGCTGGGGCGCAGCCTGGTGTTCCATCCCGGGGCGATTGAGGCGGGGATTCACGCCATTCTGCAGGGCAAGCCGATTATAGCGGATGTGCGGATGGTGGAGGCGGGCATTGCCAAGGAGCGGATTCAGCGGTACGGCGGCGAGGTCTGGGTACATATTTCAGATCCTGATGTGGTGGACGAGGCGAAGGCGCTGGGAACCACAAGGGCGATTATCGCAACGCGCAAGGCCTGCGCACAGGCACCGGGGGAATCTATGTCATCGGCAACGCGCCGACTGCCCTGCTGGAGCTGATCCGTCTGGTAAAAGCAGGCGCCGCCCAGCCCGGACTTGTCATCGGCATGCCCGTTGGCTTCGTCTCTGCGGCGGAATCCAAGGATGAGCCTGCGCAAGCTGGATATTCCCTACATCACCAATATCGGCCGCAAAGGCGGCAGTACGATCGTGGTCGCCGCAGTGAACGCACTAAGTCTGCTGGCCGTCCGCCGGGCGGCGGGCGAGCTGGGTTAGCTTGATCAGAGAATCAGATCGCTGAAGCGTAGGGCTGGTGAGTTGTCATATCCCGCTTAAGGTGCAAGTGGTATGCTTAATCGCACTCTGTACAACTAAATGCTCTGATGTACGAGTGAATAGCCATTTAGCTGTAAAACGTGGAGCGACCGAGCCTAGGTTGAGTAACTTAGCAGGTGGAACCCCTGCTTGGAAAGGCGAAAGCCACGCCACCAATAGCGAGTCTTGGAGCGGCAAGGGTAACCCTGCCGTTTAAGCGTAGACAGTTAGGATGCAGGCCTGAAAGTGATGGAGCCTCGAAATGCAGCAAACGGGAAGGTCGACGGGCTCACTTTCCCGGAAGACAACATGACTCCAGCCGAAAAAAAAAAAAAAAAAAAAAGGCGAGGATGGAGGAGCTTCCCCGGGGTCGAAGAGCCAGGCATGTATACCCATGGTTACTCAGCAACTCGGGAGACCCTGACGCTCTTCTGCGAGAGAAGTACTATTTAGGAACCTTTGCAGGAGTATGGCAAACAAGCCGTAACACGTAAGAATGTCAAACGGCGTTCAGGGAGTCGGATTGCCGCATAAGACCTGTGAAACCCCTGTAATGGGGGCGGAGGAAAGGCAGGCGACACCCCATCAATCTTGGTAAGGACACATTGGCCACACACAGAGGTGGGAAAAAAATGGAAACGAAATTAACAAGAATAGCAGAAATGGCCAAAGCAGATCCGAAGTTACGGTTCAACTCCATCGGACATCTCATTGACACAGAAGCATTAAAGAGAAGTCACAAAGAGATGAAACCGGGAAAGGCAACCGGAGTCGATGGATCGACCAAAGAGACGTACGAAGCCAACGTGGAAGCGAATGTAACACACCTGGTGGACCGGTTAAAGCGAAGAAGCTACAGACCTCAGCCCGCGAGAAGAGTGTACATCCCAAAGGACGGGAAAAACATGCGGCCCCTAGGAATTCCTGCGTATGAAGACAAACTGGTGCAACATGCGCTGAAAAGAGTACTGGAAGCCATTTATGAACAAGACTTCATGGATTTCTCGTATGGATTTCGCCCGAACCGAAACATGCACAGTGCGCTGAAACATCTAAACCGGGTCATCGAGCAGGGAAAAACCAGCTATGTCGTCGATGCAGACATCTCCGGCTTCTTCAACCATGTAAATCACGAATGGCTGATGAAATTCCTCGAACTGCGAATCGGAGATCCAAACATCCACCGGCTGGTGAGACGGATGCTGAAAGCAGGTATTCAGGAGGATGGACACTTTGAACCGACGGAGGAAGGAACTCCCCAAGGTTCGGTGGTGTCGCCCCTGCTAGCCAACGTCTACCTGCACTATGTCCTTGACCTATGGTTTACCGTGACGGTGAGGAAGCAGTGCGGGGGGCAAGCCGAAATGGTGCGCTTCGCCGATGATTTTGTATGCTGCTTCCAGTACAAAGAAGATGCAGAACGCTTCTATACCGCACTTGTGCTCCGGCTGGAGAAATTCGGGTTAAGCATTGCGGAAGAGAAGACGAAAATCATCGCGTTCGGTCGTTTTGCGGAAGCAGAATCACGGAGGAAGGGCGAAGGGAAACCGAAAACATTCGATTTCCTAGGCTTCACGCACTACTGCGCCAAGAGCCGAAAAGGAACCTTCCGGGTAAAGCGTAAAACGAGTGGGAAGAAATTCAGACAGAAGGTCAGAGCCATGAAGAGCTGGGTCAGGTGGAATCGCCACATGAAGCAGGAGGATTTCCTAGGCGTCATCCGGTCCAAACTGTCGGGACACTACCGATACTATGGAATCACGGATAACTCGGAGAAAATAAAAACCTATTACATGCAAACGCTCGACTTGATCTATACATGGCTAAACCGCAGAAGTCAGCGCAGGAGTTTCACCTGGGAGAGGTTCTACGAAGTGCTAAACGAATTCAGGCTACCTAAGCCGCGGATCTACGTCAATATCTACGATTAAGGCCAATTGTGAACGATGGGGTGAAGAGCCGTATGCGTAAATTGCGCACGTACGGATCTGTGAGGGGTAGGGGCACAATCCACGAAGGAAAGGCCCCGCCTACTCGACCAATTAAACTTTTCTATAATCGGTGTTCTCCTTGATTTGGGCAGATATAGTTGTACAGATTACAGTTAGATGAGGAAATCCTCCCTTTTTGCGGGTTTTAAATGTACAGAATACAACTATCTCAAATTATGTACTTCTTTAGTTCTAATAGTATTCTGTACAACAGAATTCGTGATTTTATAGTTGAAATCTGGTTCTACTGTAGTTCATACACTTGATTTCTGGATAAAGGCTCCAAAACACCTCCCCCGCCAAATTCTAATGTACAAAATGCAGCAGACTCACTTTTTTGGCGGATATGGGGTTCAACTAATGTACAAAGTGCAATGGAGCCAGAATTTGTATAAAAATCTCCTGATTTGCTTAGAAGCAGCAGTATAATCAGGTTATATAGAGAGTAAGACAGGTTACCTGCCCAGGGCGAACGCTCAGAGGATAAGCTTCAGCGATGTGCAGATTGTTCAGATTCTGAGGATTTATTCTTAGACCAACAGCAAAGAGGGATTGCCATGACCAAGGAAATACCCGGTCACGCCGTCAGGCAGAACCGGAGCCAAGAAAGCGGTGAGGCAGGGGCGGAGCAGGTAGAGCAGGTAGGGCAAGCGTATGTACTCGGATTCGATCATGCAGCTGAGCGAATAGAGCAAGCCAGCCGCCCCGAGTTCGATCAGGCAGCCCAGCAGGTGGAGCACGCAGCCGGCTCCGAGATCGAGCAGATGGCTGGGCAGGTACAGCAGGCTATCGAACCCGGATTGCCCGGATTCGATCAGGCAACTGAGCAACCGGAGCAAGCCAGCTGCCCCGAGTTTGATCAGGCAGCCCAGCAGGTGGAGCAAGCAGACGGCCCCGAGATCGAGCAGGAGGGCGATCGTGTACAACAGTCTGCTGGGCCTGAGTTCGCACAATCGCCCGATACCGGATCGCCTGATCACGATTCCGAAGAAGCGCCCCCTGCTCCCCCGCTGCGCAGGGGCTACACGACAGGGGCCTGTGCCGCAGCGGCAGCCGCAGGTGCGGCCACCCTGCTCATTACAGGGGAGAGCCTGCCTGTGGTAGAGATTGATCTGCCGGCCGGGTTCCGTCATACCTTTGAGCTGACTGGCTGGCAGCGCGCAGGGTCGCACACGGCAAGCTGTGCCACAGTGAAGGATGCCGGAGACGATCCGGATGCGACGCATCTGGCGTGGATCGAGGCGGCGGTGAGCTGGCGGGATCAGCCGGGCGTGGAGATTGACGGGGGCCGCGGTGTTGGCCGGGTGACGAAGCCGGGGCTGCCGGTGGGCGTGGGAGAGGCGGCGATTAATCCGGTGCCCCGGCGGATGATTCAGGAGGCGGTATCCGCCGTACTGGAGGAGCACGGTGCAGTGCGGGGCCTGAGGGTAGTCATCAGCGTGCCGGAGGGCGAGAGCATCGCCATGAAGACGCTGAATCCCCGGCTGGGTATTCTGGGCGGCATTTCGATCCTGGGCACACGGGGCGTGGTGACCCCATTCTCCACCGAAGCCTATAAGGCGAGTGTGGTTCAGGCCATCTCGGTGGCGGCTGCGGCGGGGAACCGGCAGGTTGTGCTCACCACAGGCGGCAGCAGCGAGAAATACGCCATCGCAATGTTCGCAGAGCTTCCGGAGGAAGCTTTTATACAGATGGGTGAATATGTGGGCTTCTCGCTGGAGCATGCCAAGGCATACGGAATTCGCAAGGTTACCTTCGTCGGGATGGCCGGCAAATTCTCCAAGGTGGCTCAGGGGGCCATGCTGATTCACTCCAAGAACGCGCCCGTCGATTTCGGATTTCTGGCAGCCGTTGCGGCGGGTGCGGGAGCGTCCCCTGAGCAGGTGCAGGAGATTGCTGCCGCCAACACAGCCTCACAGGTCGTGGATATGATGACTGAGGCGGGGAATCACACTTTTTTCGAGCAGCTGTGCAGGCATGCCTGTGAACAGAGTCTGGCGCATATGAACGGAGGCATGATTGTGGAAATGGTGCTTATTACAATGAAGGGCAGGGTGCTGGGAAGGGCGGAGATTCATGGATAACCTGATTTATGTGATCGGGATCGGTGAGGATGGTGCCGGCGGCCTGACCCCGGATAGCTTAAGCATAGTGAACAACAGCGAGGTGCTGCTGGGCGGCGAGCGGCAATTGAATTTTTTCGGCAGATACAGAGGGGAGAAAATCGTTCTGCAAGGCGGGCTGAAGCCTTTTACAGACAAGCTGGAGGAGGTGTGGCGTGAGCGGCGGACGGTGGTGCTGGCCTCGGGGGACCCGTTCTTTTTTGGGATTGCCGGGTATCTTGTCCGCAGGTTCGGGCCGGAGCATGTGGAGGTGATCCCTCATTATAGCAGCGTGCAGCTTGCGTTCGCGCGGCTCGGGGACAGCTGGCAGGATGCCGAGCTGATCAGTCTGCACGGGCGTCCCATTCAGGGACTGGCCCAGCGTATCGACGGCAGGCACAAAATCGCCCTGCTGACAGACGAGAACAACACCCCTGCGGTCATTGCCGCTTATCTGCAGGAGTTCGGGATGGTGGAATATGAGGCGTTTGTCTGCGAGCGGCTTGGCGGCGCAGAGGAGATCTGCCGGTTCTGGACGCTGGAAGAAATGGAGACCAGGGAGTTCGCGGCGCTTAATGTCGTGATCCTGCGCCGTAAGCAGGAGGTTTCCGCTCCCGTGCGGCGCGGATTCGCTTATCCCGACGGGGAGTTCCGGCAGCGTAAGCCGGAGAAAGGCCTGATTACGAAGCGCGAGGTCCGCGCTCTTGTGCTGTCGGAGCTGAACCTGTCCGAGGATGCAGTCGTGTGGGATATCGGCTCCGGCTCGGGTGCGGTGGCTGCGGAATGTGCGCGGATCGCCAGACTCGGGAGGGTCTACGCTCTGGAGAAAAGTGCGGAGAACCTGCCGAATATGGCAGCGAACCGTCTGAAGTTCCGGGCGGATTTCGAAATCATTCAGGCGAAGGCGCCGCAGGGCTTAGCGGCTCTACCTGACCCGGATGCCGTCTTCATCGGCGGGAGCGGCGGTGAGCTGGCGGCCATTATTGAACATAGCGCTGCGAGGCTTCAGCCCGGCGGACGGATTGTGGTTGGGGCGATTACGGTGGAGACCCTGCATGGCAGCATGGAGGCGCTTAAGGCCGCAGGGCTGGCCTGCGAGGTGACGATGCTTCAGGCGTCGCGCGGCAAGCCGATTCTCGGCATGACCCGGTTCGACGGAATGAATCCCGTCTATGTGGTCAGCGGCCGGAGGCTTCATTAATCATCAGACAATAACGAAGGAGGAACCCGCAATGAAGACCGATGTAACTGAGCCGCGTGAGCAGGCTGCGGAGGGACAGGAAATATCGTCAGGAGAAGCTGCAGGGACGCTGTGGACAGAAGCAGCGATACAGGCGGCCAGTGCGTTATTTGACCCGCTGGATGCAGAAGAGCTGGAGCTGGAGGAAAGACTGACTCCCCGGGCGCTCGGAACGTTATACGGCATAGGCGTGGGCCCCGGCGACCCGGAGCTGATTACGCTTAAGGCTTGCCGTCTGCTGCGGGAATGTCCGGTGATTGCCTACCCGGCAACCAAGAAGGGTGGCAAATCCTACGCCTATGAAATCATTGAGCTGCATGTAGACCCGCAGGACAAAATCATGCTCGGACTGGTCTTTCCGATGACGAAGGACCCGGAGCTGCTGGCCGGCGGCTGGACCCGCACGGTAGAGCTGTGCTGGGGAGAGCTGAGACAGGGGCGGGATGTGGCTTTTGTCACGGAAGGCGATCCTAATCTCTATAGTACCTTCATTCATCTGGCCCGGCTGATGCAGGAGCTGCACCCCGGTGTGCCGGTCGTCTCGGTTCCGGGAATATCCTCGGTGCTGGGCGCGGCGGCTGCGCTGGAGCAGCCCCTGGCAGACGGCAATCAGCGGGTGGGGATCATCCCGGCTACGGACGACAGGGAGGCGCTTCGGGAAGCGCTGCTGCATCATGATACGGTGGTGTTCCTTAAGGTGGCCAAGGTGCTGGATATGGTGCTGGATGTGCTGGATGAGCTGGGCTTGTCCGGCCGCGCCTCGGTGGTAACCAAGGTCACCTCCCCTTATGAGACTGTCTGGCGCGATGCACGGGACCTGCGGGGCAAGGAAGTGGAGTACCTGAGTCTGATGGTGGTGAGCAAATGACTGAGCTTGCGTCGAAGGTATACATTGTAGGTGCCGGACCGGGCGACCCGGAGCTGATCACTGTAAAAGGCAGCCGAATCTTGCGCTCCGCTGATCTGGTGCTGTATGCGGATTCGCTGGTCAGCGAGGAGCTGATCCGCAGCGCTAAGCCCGGTGCGCAGGTGCTTCAGAGCTCGGGCATGGATCTGGAGCAGCAGGTGGAGCTGATGACGCTTGCCGTGCAGTCCGGTAAAAGCGTAGCCCGCGTCCACACCGGAGACCCCGCCATGTACGGCGCGATTCTGGAGCAGATGTCGCTGCTGAAGCTACGCGGCGTCGCTTACGAGATTGTGCCGGGCGTCAGCTCGGTTTTTGCCTCTGCGGCGGCGGTTGGCGCAGAGCTGACCGTGCCGGAGCTGACGCAGACGGTCATTCTGACCCGTGCGGAAGGGCGCACACCCGTGCCGGAGCGCGAGCAGCTGCGCAAGCTGGCGGAGCATCACTGCACGGTGGCGCTGTTTCTGAGTGCATCACTGGCCGGTCATGTGAGCAGTGAATTCCTGGCCGCAGGCTGGAGCCCGGAGACCCCGGTGGCGGTCGTGAAGCGGGCCACTTGGCCGGATCAGCAGATTCTGCGGACCACGGTTGAGAAGCTGGAAGCGGACCTGCAAGGTGCTGGCATCACCATGCATGCCATGATCCTGGCCGGCTGGGCGCTGGACCCCGGGCTGACGGACCGCGATCAGCACCGCTCCAAGCTGTACGACAAGACCTTCACCCACGGCTGCCGGGAAGGAATCGGCTCCGGTGAGTAAGCGGTATGCGGCTGTTGCGATTACGCGCAGCGGGATAGAGCTGGCTGTGAAGCTTGGAGGGCGGCTTGGCGGGACTGAGGTCTTTGTCTATGCCAAGTATAGCGGAGAGCTGGAGGCGCGGAGCGGGGAGATCACTGTTTTTGACGGACCGGTCAGAGGGTTGCTGCCTAGGCTCTTCGGGAGCTATGAGGCGGTCATTCTGTTCTTCTCACTGGGGGCGGCTGTCCGGCTGACGGCTCCGCTGCTGGGGGATAAAAGAACCGATCCTGCTGTCATCGTCATCGATGAGCGCGGGGAGCATGTCATCAGCATGCTCTCCGGCCATCTCGGCGGAGCGAATAAGCTGACACTGGAGATTGCGGAGCTGCTGGGCAGCCACCCGGTGATCACCACGGCTTCGGATGTGCAGGGCACCTTCGCTGTTGACCTGCTGGGCCGGGAGTACGGCTGGCGCGCGGACAGCTTCACCCCCATGAAGGGGGTTAGTGCTGCGCTCGTTAACGGGGAGCCGGTGGCCTGGGTGCAGGAGAGCGGGGAACGTGACTGGCTGCCGCCGGGTGCTGAGGTGCCGGAGCATGTCTCTATGTTCGCAAGCAGGGCTGAGCTTCGGCATAGCGGACGCAGCTTCAGCGCAGCGATTGTGGTAAGCGACCGGGTGACGGAGGAACCAGAGGAGGACGCACCGGCAGATACTACTCTGGCCGAGTACATTGTAGTGTATCGCCCGCGCAGTCTGGTGCTTGGACTCGGCTGCAACCGCGGGACGTCTGCGGATGAGCTGGAAGCGGTGGTTCTTCACACTCTGCACGAGCTTAATTTGTCGCTCCATAGTGTGCGGAATGTGGCGACAGCCGGGCTCAAGGGGGATGAAGCGGGACTCTTGGCCTTGTGCGCCAAATACAGCTGGGAGCTGGTTCTGTACACCCCGGAGCAGCTCAATACAGTAGAGCTGGACCATCCGTCTGAGGTGGTATTCAGGGCAACCGGGGCTTACGGCGTCTGTGAACCTGCTGCGCTGCTGTCTTCAGGTGCGCATTCGCTCCTGCAGCCTAAGCTCAAGAGCGGCAATGTGACCATCGCCGTAGCCCGGATTGTCTATCCCGGAGAGAAGGAGGGGAAGAGCGGTGAATGAGCTGAGGAATGCAGCCGGATATGAAAAAAAGCTTGGATCAGCCCCCCGTGAGCCGCAGGCGCATCCCCGCCTGGTCATCGCAGGCACAGGCAGCGGCTCGGGCAAAACAACGGTCACACTGGGGCTGATGCGCGCTTTTGCCCGGCGGGGCCTGAACGTTCAGGGCTTCAAATGCGGCCCTGACTATATCGATCCCGCCTATCACACTGCGGTCACAGGCCATCCCTCGCGCAACCTGGACTCCTGGATGACTTCAAGCGACTATCTGCAGGAGTATTTCCTGCAGGCTTCGGCGGATGCTGACCTGTCCGTCATTGAGGGCGTGATGGGGTTGTATGACGGCAAGGAAGACACAGCACTGACCGGATCCACGGCGGAGATCGCCATCCTGACCGCCAGCCCTGTGCTGCTGGTGGTCGATGTCCGCAGCATGGGGCGCAGTGCGGCGGCGATAGTGCTGGGCTTCCGGCAGCTGGAGCCGCAGGTGCAGATTGCCGCCGTTCTGGTGAACCGCTGCGGCAGCGAGGGTCACTACCGGTTAGTTAAGGCTGCCATTGAAGCAGCCTGCGGGATTCCCGTGATTGGCTGGCTCCCCCGCGACAGCGGGCTGGACATCCCGGAGCGGCATCTGGGCCTGCTGCCCGCTGTGGAGCGAGGGGAGCTTGCGCCCTTGTTCGAGCATGCCGCCGATATGCTGGAGCAAGGCACGGATCTGGAACGGCTGCTGGAGCTTGCGGCTGCCGCTCCTGCTGTGCAGGGGCAGCCTGTGTCGCCGGAGCAAGAAGCCTTGCTTGCCTGCAAGCAGACGCCGGACCAGCAAGTCCGCTCCCTTACATATGCGGCTGAACTTTGTAACCCCACTGCTCAGATACATAAGACACAGGCAGGCCCGGCGGGGCCTGGCCCGCTCATTGCCATAGCCCGGGATGCGGCGTTCAATTTCTACTACGCCGATAATCTGGAGCTGCTTGCACATGCGGGTGCTAAGCTGGCTTACTTCAGCCCGCTCAGCGGTGAAGGCATTCCGCCGGAAGCGGACGGCATCTATCTCGGCGGCGGCTTCCCGGAAGAATTCGCGGCGGTGATTGCCGCGAACCAACTCTTCCTAAGCGGCCTGAGATCCGCCGCAGACGCTGGAATGCCAATGTATGCGGAGTGCGGCGGCTATATGGTGCTGGCCCGCAGTCTGACCGACCGCACCGGCACGGTGCATGAGATGGCCGGAATCATTCCGGCGCATACCGTGATGCAGGAACGCCGGGCGGCACTCGGGTATCGTGAAGTTACGGCACTTCACGACTGTCTGCTGCTGAAGCAGGGCGAGCGTCTGCGCGGCCATGAATTTCATTACTCCGTCATGAGCTATCCTGAGGGGGCAGCCCGGACCTATGCCTACGAGAGTAAGGGCAGAGGGGGCAGCCAGCCGGAAGGCTACATCAGCGGCAGCATTATGGCTGCTTATGCGCATATCCATCTGGCCTCCCATCTTTCGGCAGCAGCCCGGCTTGTAGCAGCCTGCCGGGCCTATCGTGACAGCAAACAGGCTGTGCAGCAGCATGTTCCCGGCTCCCGCAACCAACAAGTGGAATAACGTATTTTAATTTATTAATTTTCATGGGATGCCCGGCAACAAGTGGAAAAACAACATCAATTCATGTTACTTTTAGCTACTTGGGCTAAAATGGGCAACATTAAGTGTTGTTTTTCCAACTGTTGTTCTAGCATCGGCTATTCGTTCATTAGCAAGTGTAGAAAATCCAACTACCCCCGTCCCGTTCAATGCGGCCTAAGCCTCATCAGCAAATCACTTATTCATACTGTATGTCAACCGCTTGTCATACGTATATTTGATACGTATAATAGGACAAGAGAACGCTTCATTATCGCGCACGGGCTGGTCAACGGGCAAGTTCCAGCGCAGGAAACTATCATTGTATTTATCGTATCTCAGGAGTCTATCGAAATTATCAGAAGCAACAGCATATGGATGCATCAGGAGAAGGGGGAACGCTGCAGTGAAATTGTTGGGAGCGATTGAAGCAGGGGGAACGAAGTTTGTATGCGGTATCGGGAATGAGGACGGGACGATTATCGACCGGGTGAGCTTTCCGACGGCTACTCCTCAGGAGACTATGGGCCAGGTAATGGATTATTTCAGCGGAAAATCAGTGGAGGCTATCGGGATCGGTTCCTTCGGACCGATTGACCCTGTTATCGGCAGCCCCACCTATGGATATATTACAACCACACCGAAGCCGCATTGGGGCGGATATAATCTGGTTGGAGCCGTGGAGGAGCAATTCCGGGTTCCGATCGGCTTTGATACAGATGTAAACGGCGCAGCGCTGGGCGAGTACACCTGGGGAGCAGCGCAAGGGCTGGACAGTTGTCTCTATATCACGGTGGGCACCGGGATTGGTGCCGGTGCTGTGGTAGGCGGGAAGCTCGTTCACGGTCTGTCCCACCCGGAGATGGGCCATATTCTGGTCCGTCGTCATCCCGAGGACCACTACGAAGGCTTCTGCCCTTATCACGGCGATTGCCTGGAGGGTCTGGCGGCGGGTCCGGCCATCGGCAAGCGCTGGGGTAAGCCCGCGGGCGAGCTGCCTGCGGATCATCCGGCCTGGGCGATGGAGGCCCACTATCTGGCTCATGCTCTTATGAACTATGTGCTGATCCTCTCGCCGCAGAAGATCGTAATGGGCGGCGGTGTGATGAAGCAGAGCCAGCTCTTCCCGCTGATCCATGCCAAGCTGCAGGAGCTGCTCGGCGGATATGTGCAGCATCCAGCGCTCAATGAAGAGATTGGCAGCTACATTGTGCCTCCGCAGCTTGGAGATAACGCCGGTCTGTCGGGAGCACTGGGTCTGGCCAAGCTGGCTTTAGACCGCAAGTAGGATATTTTGTCAAAAAGAGATTGACTGTTACGTAATATATGGTATTCTAGGTTTTAACAGTATAGCATTTAAGAGGAAGCACCTCTTTCACGAATGTCGTGGGAGAGGTGCTTTTTTTGCGTTCAGAGCGCTCATGCGTACTGTAAGACGACGAAAGAAGGGATTCATATGCAGATCGTATTTATGAACCGTTTGTGCAGAAGATCAGGAATGGACGAAGAGAATTTTGCCCAGCTGTGGATTGGAGAGGAAGAGGGTCAGTGGCGTCTTGGCTGGCGTGATTTCTCCGGCGAAGAGGAGACGGGCGACAGCCTGTGGTATGAAGGCGGATCATGGAATGAGATGCTGTGTGTTTACCGGCACGAGCTTGCCGTGAAGATGGGGGATGGCTACCGCCCGCTGATTGACGGGGTATTTCATGATGACGATAACCTCAGCAGCCGCAGCCAGGAGCAGCTTAAGCTGCAGTATTACAGTGAGCAATACGGGAATGAAGCCATCTTCGAGGAGCTGTGCTCCTGGCGCAGAGGGAAGGCCTCCAGTGAGCGGAAGGCGCCTTATATCCTGGCCAGCAACCGACTGCTGCGCATGATCAGCGCATTTCTTCCCCGCACGGAGGAGGAGCTGCTGCAGCTCCCGGGTGTGGGTGAAGGCAAAGTCTCACAGTATGGTGCAGACTGGCTTAGCATCACCGCGGCGGCTGAGCGTGAGCATGATTTTCCGCTAAGCTGGGTGAATCATGCCATAGACGAAGAGAGCTTCGTATCCTGGCACTATAAGCAGAAGGAGCTTAAGTACAAGAAGCAGCTGGAGCGGCTGAGACTGCGGCGCGTTCTATTACAGGGGATTGAAGAGGGACAGGGGATGGAGCAGCTCAGAGTGCTTAGCGGAGTTTCCCGCCGTGAAGTGCTTGAAGTGGTAGAGGAGCTGGAGAAGGACGGCTACTCGGCCGAGAAGCTTATTGCCCTGGAGCTGAGAGAGGTGAGTCCCGAAGAACAGAACAATATTTGGACAGCCTATGAACTGATCGGCGACAACTTCCTGAAGCCTGTCCTCTACAAAGCCTACGGCGACAACTTCGTACCTGCTGACGGACTTGATCTGTATTACGAACGCCTGCGGCTGATCCGCATCCGCTTCCGGCGGGAGCATCCGGCGGCGTTAGGGATAGTTACCCCTCAATAATTATTGAGTCTGATGGCCTGCATCAGTCCCAATCTACGGTCCTGATGACCGGAATTCCTGATCGGCGCAGACGCATTACATACTGGTGACATACCAAAAAGACGAAGGCTCTCCGAGTCCCGGTAGCCGGGTATACGGTGCCTTCGTCCTTCGTATTCGTCCGCTCTGCTTCATAGCCACTCCTTCTTACGGAAGATAATTAGCATTCCGCAGCCTAGCGTCACCATAACGGCAATGACGCCATAGTAGCCGTACTCGGTGTGGATCTCCGGGATATTGTCAAAGTTCATGCCGTAGATTCCGGTAATCACGGTCAGCGGCATGAATATGGTAGTAATTGCTGTAAATACACGCATGATTTCATTGGCTCGGTTCGCAATACTGGACTGATAAGCTTCGCGCAAGTTGCCCATGAGATCGCGGTATGTTTCGAAGGTCTCAGAGATCTTGACCGCATTCTCATAAATATCGCTGAAATACTTCTGCAGCTGATCGTCGATCAGGCGAAGATCCTTCTTGTTGAGTGTGTTGATAACTTCCTTCTGCGGGCCGAGCATCTTCTTCAGCCAGAGAATCTCACTGCGCAGACCGATGATCTCGCTCAGATGCGATTTCTTGGTATGCATGAGGATGTCTTCTTCCAGCTTCTCGATCCGCGCTTCAATCCGGTCACCGACCGAGAAGAAGTTGTCGACAACGAGGTCGATCAGCAGATACAGGAAGCGGTCAGGCGTACTGACCTCCTGCTCCCACAGTACGGGCTTCAGGACACGCAGTTCATGGATCTTCTGCTTCGTAACGGTAATAATGAAATGTCTGCCAAGGAATACATTGAGTGCACGGAGGAAGATTTCCTCATCATCGAACCGGATGCTGTTCACCACGATGAAATAATGACTCTCATAAATCTCCAGCTTCGGACGCTGATCCTCTTCACTTAGACAGTCTTCCACAGCCAGATCATGCAGGCCGTATATAGGCTGAAGCTCTACAAGGTCCTCCACATCGGCATCAATCCAGTAGAACCCCTCAGCAGGGGCGGTTAAAGTTTCTTCAATATTGTCAATAGGCGTAAAAACCCCTGCATTCACCAGCCGGATTTTCATCTGATTCACTCCTTATGTCCCTGGTCTTCTCCAGGGGTATGCTAATTTCAGCACACGGAAAAAATCAGCTTGGCCGGTGGTACAATCATGGACGAAGGCCAAAAGACGGTCCGAGAGCATGAAGAAAAAGGGCTCCCGCCGCCGGCAAGCTGATGTTAATCCTGTGTGGTTGTTCATTCTGCACGCTTATTCGCGAGCCCGGGTCGCCTTCCATTGTTCTCTCACCTCTTCTTTTCGCCGTTTTTTTTGAAATATAAGAATGTATAGGTTTCACACGATCCCTTATCCTTATATTTCTCGCTGAAACGGTACCGTCCTTTAAAGGGACGGCAAAGCCGTTTCCACTTGGTTGAAACACTTGTCTAGTATAACGCCGGGATATGGCTCTTACAAGAGAAATTGTTTTCTGTTATAAGGCCCCTTCAGCATTGTATGGACTTGACGAAAAGGAGGTTCATGATTTAAAGTGAAATTTAAGAAAAAGCATCGTTCAGATGCTTAAGGTTATTCAACTGAATACAGCTAAATCTTATCAAGAGCAGGTGGAGGGACTAGCCCGATGAAACCCGGCAACCGGCGTGTGAACGCACGGTGCTAATTCTTGCGGAAGCTTTGCAGGGCGTTGTTCGTCCGGCGGAAGTTCTCTGGCAGATGAGAGAGGCGCATATGACTGCATGATATGACCTTTCTCGCCCGGGAAAGGTCTTTTTTCGCTACCCTGCCTCAGGTTGAACCACCAAGTGGAACCCCATTTCAGTTAAGGAGTGAACAGCAATGCCTATCAAAATTCCCGACAGCCTGCCGGCCAAAGAAGTATTATCCGGTGAGAATATTTTTGTAATGGATGAAAGCCAGGCCTTCCATCAGGATATCCGTCCTCTCCGGATCGCCATCCTGAACCTGATGCCTACCAAAGAAACTACTGAGACCCAGCTGCTGCGCCTTATCGGGAATTCCCCGCTTCAGGTGGATGTTGTTCTGCTGCACCCCAGCTCCCATACGTCGAAGAATACTTCGGCAGAGCATTTGAAGAGCTTTTACAAAACCTTTGATGAGATCAGCCACCGCCGGTTCGACGGCTTGATTGTAACCGGCGCTCCCGTAGAACAGCTTGAGTTCGAGGATGTCAACTACTGGGAAGAGCTGAAAGTGATTTTTGAGTGGAGCAAGCAGAATGTAACCTCGACCATGCACATCTGTTGGGCGGCGCAGGCAGGGCTGTATCATCACTTCGGCGTGCGCAAGGTGAGTCTGCCGGACAAATGCTTCGGAGTGTTTCCGCATACAATGAGCCATAATAATGTCAAGCTGCTGCGCGGCTTCGATGAAGTGTTCCATGTTCCGCATTCCCGCCATACCGACGTCTCCCGTGAAGATATTGAGCAGAACCCGGAGCTGCAGATTCTGGCAGAATCCGAGGAAGCCGGGGTGTACCTGGTGGCTACGCATGACGGGAAGCAGATTTTTGTCACCGGACATTCGGAGTATGATCCCTTCTCCTTGAAATGGGAGTATGACCGGGATATCGCCAAGGGGCTGGAGGTTGCCCTGCCGAAGCACTATTATCCCAAGGATGATCCGACACGCACACCGCCGGCAGTCTGGCGCGCCCATGCTAACTTATTATTCGCTAATTGGCTCAATTACTATGTATACCAGGAGACTCCTTACGATATCGGGGCATTTATCTAAGAGGTTGACTTATTCTTAATAGAAGTAATTAATCAGGAGGGCAATGGAGATGGATGAGAAACTGAGAATTGAGAGCAGACTGGCACAGATTGGTTCAATGGAGGACCCCGCCACCGGGGCCATTAATTACCCGATTTATCATGCGACAGCCTTCCGTCACCCGCGGCTTGGACAGAGCACAGGCTTTGACTACATCCGCACCAAAAATCCTACCCGCTCTGTCCTAGAAGAAGCGGCAGCGGCCCTGGAATCAGGGGATGCCGGCTTCGCCTGTGCCTCCGGTATGGCTGCACTGACTACAGTGTTCACCTTGTTTGGACAAGGGGACCATCTCATTGTATCGCTGGACTTGTACGGCGGTACTTACCGGCTGCTGGAACGGATTCTCTCCAAATACGGCATCAGCGCCTCCTATGTAGATACGAATGATCTGGATGGCCTGGAAGCGGCCCGCCAGCCGGGCACGAAGGCTGTATTCATTGAGACACCGACCAATCCGCTGATGATGATTACGGATGTCGAAGCCGTATGTACCTGGGCCCGCCGTCACGGGCTACTCACAATTGTGGACAATACGCTGCTGACCCCGTTCTTCCAGCGCCCGCTGGAGCTTGGCGCAGATATCGTGGTTCACAGTGCGACTAAGTATCTGGGCGGGCATAACGATGTGCTGGCGGGGCTGATTGTGACCAAGGGTGCAGAATTGTCGGCTGAAATGGCTGTCCTGCATAACTCCTTGGGAGCCGTTCTCGCGCCGAATGACAGCTACCAGCTGATGAAGGGCATGAAGACCCTCGCCCTGCGTATGGAGCGGCATGAGAGCAACGCCCTGGCTATTGCCCGTTATCTGCAGGAGCATCCGGCTATTGCCGAGGTCTTCCACCCGGGCCTGCCGGACCATCCGGGTTATGCCATTCAGAACCGCCAGTCCTCCGGCAACACCGGGATCTTCTCCTTCAAGGTAAAAGAGGCCAGCTATGTGGAGCCGTTGCTCCGCCATATCAAGCTAATTGCCTTCGCCGAGAGTCTGGGCGGTGTGGAATCGCTGATGACCTATCCGGCGATACAGACCCATGCCGATATTCCGGCTGAAATCCGCGATGCTGTAGGCGTGGATGACCGGCTGCTGCGCTTCTCTGTCGGCATAGAGCATGTAGATGATCTGATCGCCGATCTCGGGCAGGCCCTGGAGGCCGCCGGGAGCGAGCTGGAATAAGGCGATGCGCCGCCGGACCTGCCCGGCATGCGAGATTCACAGAACGTACAAGCAGCAGTGCCTTCGGGCACTGCTGTTTAATTTGCCTGGAACAAGGGCATTTATTCGGTCCTGTGCAGCGAAACATTTTTCAAGAACAGCCGATTGTGATACGATGGGAGAACGGACTATTTTTATTTCAAATTGTATTTATCTCATAGACTTCATAGATGAAGAGGAGGCCGTCAACAGTGAGTGCAGTCGATCTTATACTGGATAAGGCACTGAAGGGTGAACGTCTTCAGTTGGAAGATACGATCACATTATTCGAGAGCAATGAAATTGAGAAAATGGGCGCTGCCGCAGATATTATTATGAAGCGCTGGCACCCGGAGCCAGTGACGACATTCGTCATCGGCCGCAACATTAACTACACCAATGTATGTGATGTATACTGCCGATTCTGCGCCTTTTACCGCAGACCCGGTTCGGAGGAAGGCTATGTGCTTCCCGATGAGACGATCTACCAGAAGATTGCCGAGACCATGAGCGTAAACGGAACCGAGATTCTGATGCAGGGCGGTACGAATCCCAATCTGCCGTTCAGCTATTATACGGATATTCTGCGCGGCATCAAGCAGCGGTTCCCGGAGATTACGATGCATTCCTTCTCACCGGCGGAGATTATGAAGATGGTGGAGGTCTCCGGCCTGCCGCTGGAGCAGGTCATGCGTGAGATCCATGCTGCGGGCCTCGATTCCCTGCCCGGCGGCGGTGCAGAGATTCTCGATGACCGTACCCGCCGCAAGATCAGCCGGCTCAAGGGCTCCTGGCGCGAGTGGATGGACGTCATGCAGACCGCACACCGGATCGGCATGAATACAACAGCCACGATGGTGATCGGTCTGGGCGAGAGTATGGAAGAACGGGCGCTGCATCTGCTGCGTGTCCGTGAGGCCCAGGACGAATGTATTGCGAACAAATATGATTCCGAGGGCTTCCTGGCGTTCATCTCCTGGACCTTCCAGCCGGATAATACGAACCTGAAGCTGGACCGCCAGACCCCGGAGGAATACCTGAAGACCGTAGCGATCAGCCGCCTGGTGCTGGACAATATCAAGAACTTCCAGTCCTCCTGGGTAACGATGGGGCCTGAAGTAGGCAAGCTCTCCCTGCAATACGGCTGCAATGACTTCGGCAGCACGATGATTGAGGAGAACGTAGTCTCCTCGGCGGGCGCCACCTACAAGGTCAACATCGAGTCGATCACCCAGCTCATCCGCGAAGCGGGCAAGATCCCGGCGCAGCGCAACACGCGCTATGACATCCTGCGGACGTTCGAGGATGCGAGTGTCAAGATTGACAATGATTTTGTGATGCAGAACTAGAATAAATAAAGAAAACAAAAATAACGGAGTTAATCTACAAATTGTAGTTTTGACTCCGTTATTTTTTTATGCTCAACTGCAATGCTTGTTCCATTTCTATAAATAGGATAATAAATCGGATAGCTTTTTGAGGTTTAGATACTTTGTGTTTGCTTGAGAATTCGGTCTTGATAGGACTAATACGGATTGTATACCCAGAGCTGATGCACCATCTAAGTTCTGCTCATAATCATCGACAAATACTGTTTCTGTTGCCGGCAAATGCATCGCATTAAGTGCATGGCTGAACATGCCGGGATTAGGTTTGTTTACTCCAAGTTCAAAACTAAGTGTCATATTATCAAAATACTCATAAATACCAGCATTTTTAAGAACCCTTTTGATTGACGGGTCTGTATCTGAAATAACTCCAATCATATACTTTTCTCTCAGGCTTTCAAGGGTCTGCTTTGTATGATCAAAAAAAACGTAATTAGAATCGTTATACACTCTATCATATGCAATGATTTCAGCTTGTTCGTTGGTAAGGTGAATTTCAGGTAACCCTTCAGCCATTGTTTTATAGTAATTTGTATATCTTTCAAGCTCCTCATCTTCAGTTTTGTAAACTTCATTTTTGAGGTGCTCATTTGCTTTTGAAATTGCTGTATTCAATTGTTCTTGTGGTATTGACCCTAGTATTTGCGGATTTATGTATTCCAACGCTTTTAATGTTATCCTCCAATCACCTGTTGCAGGGCGGAAAATCGTCCAGCCAAGGTCGAGAAATATACCACGTACAGGTTTTTGTATAGTCATTTCAACTCCCCCTATAAATCCTATGATATTGGTAAAAATCCATTTATAAAAGAGTAATTAATCTGTTTTTATTTCCTGTTTAACCTGTCTAACAGGGTGGAGTCCAATTGAATTGGCTTTTTACGCTTTCTTCACTCGATTGTTCACTTGATTGTAAATTGATATCGTTATATTTTACAAAAAACGATGAATTAATGTGAGATTTTACACAACAATTTATAAGAGTTAATGGAATTTGATAGATTCATAGGGAAGGCTATGATACAATTTTTCGGACAGTGGTAGAATAATATAGCAATCACAGGGAGGAAATTAGATTTATGGGAGAGAGAAGATGGAACAAGCCGATAGCTTCTTTATTGGCTACCACAGTTCTGGCAGCACAGATGCTGGGCGGAGTATTCAATGTTCCTGTGCTGGCGGCAGGAAAGGCGGAGGCTTCTCCGGTGATTAATCCGGGAACCATTAATTTACGCTTGATGAGCACGACTGATGTTCATACGAACGTATATGGATGGGACTATTTCAAGGGTGCCGCCTCCGCGACTGTAGGTCTGGACCGTACTTCAACCTTAGTAAAGGCTGCACGCAATGACGCAGAGGGGAAATACAACCTTTTGCTGGATAATGGCGATTTAATTCAAGGAACACCGCTGGGAACGTATATGGCCCAAGTGTCTGATTTCAGGACTAGCGAAGACCAGATTCATCCGATCATCGCAGCTATGAACCTCATGGGTTATGATGCAGCAACCTTCGGCAATCATGAATTCAATTATGGTTTGGATTATCTGGACCGGACAGTTAAAGGCAATGTAAGCAGCGCAACTTATAAGGAGTCTACGGGAGCGAAGTTCCCTTATGTGAATGCAAATATTTATAATGTATCCGATAATGATAATACATTTGAACCTTATAAAATCATCGATAAAGAGGTAAAGGACAGCAACGGCAACACCGTTACCATTAAAGTCGGCCTCCTGGGTCTGGTTACTCCGCAGATCATGGAGTGGGACAAGGTGAACCTGGAGAAAAAGGTTATTGCCAAAGATATTGTGGAAACGGCGAAGAAGTTTGTTCCTGAAATGAAGACGGCTGGTGCGGACGTTATCGTCGCCATGACTCATTCCGGGTTCGACGCTGCTGCCGCAGAAGGAACCGGAGCAGAGAATGTCATTAACCTGCTGAGCAAGGTCCCTGGCATCGATGCCATTACCTTCTCGCATACCCACAAGGTATTCCCGACGAACGGGGATGACAGCAAGCTGGATGCTTCCTTCAAAGATCCATCCACCAAGCTCCCTTACAATAATGATGTAGCCAAGGTAGACAACCTCAACGGCCATATTAATGGCACTCCGGCAGTACAAGCGGGCTATGGCGGAGGTTACCTGGGCCTTATCGATCTGAAAATCGCCCAGAACAGCAGCGGCAAATGGGCAGTAGACAAAGCAGCTTCCAAGGCTTCTACGCGCTCTATTGCTGGCGCTGCCGTTGACACCGCTATCGATGATCTTGCCGGAGCGGCACATCAAGCTACGATTGATTACGTGAATCAGCCGCTTGGTGTAACTTCTGCGCCGATGAACAGCTATTTTGCTATGGTACAGGATGATCCGACAGTCCAGATCGTAACCTATGCCCAGCAGCAGTATGTATCTAACTTAATTCATACGAACGAGAATCTGGCCGGCTACAGAAACCTGCCGATCCTGAGCGTCGGCGCACCGTTCAAGGCTGGACGCAACGGCCCTGAAGAGTATACAGATATCAAGAAGGGCGACCTTACAATAGCCAGTGCAAGCGATCTGTATCTATATGACAATACGCTTAAGGCGATTGTAGTGAAAGGTTCGACCGTCAAAGAATGGGTAGAGATGAGTGCAGGAGCGTTCAACCGCATCAAGCCGTCCATCTCTACACCGCAATCTCTGTTAAATTCAGCATTTGCTGTGTACAATTTCGATGTGATTGACGGCATCCAATATACGCTTGATGTCACCCGCAATGCCAAGTACAAGCCCGATGGAAGCATCAACGATAAATCCTCCAGCCGGGTAACCTCCATCACTTATGGTGGCGAGCCGCTGGACCTGGATCAGGAATTCGTGGTCGTTACCAACAACTACCGTGCAAGCGGCGGGGGTAACTTCCCAGGTGTCAAAGAAGCGAAAATGATTATTGATTCCCAAATGGAGAACCGCCAGGTGCTGATGGATTACATCAAGGAAGCGGGAACAGTTGATCCAACAGCAGACAACAACTGGTCGATTGCTCCTATCGAAGGGAATGTCACTGTAACGTTCCCGTCTTCACCTAAAGCAGAAGCAGTCGCTCCTGCTAACATTAAAGCTACGGGTGCTACAGATGTCAGAGGCTTTGAAATCTACAACCTTGACTTGAAAAAAGCTCCTCCAACCCCAACGGGAGATGTTGAAGTTCACCTACTGGGCATCAATGACTTCCACGGCCAACTGGACACTACCTCGGTGGTGAACGGGGAAGCTGTAGGCACAGCGGCTACACTTGCTGCTTATTTGAAGGAAGCCCGTGCCAAATATGAGCATTCACTGCTGTTCCACAACGGCGACTCTGTGGGCGCCTCCGCTCCGGTATCTTCGCTGGAACGCGACAAGCCTACGATGGAATGGATGAACCTCATGAAGTTCGACGTCGGCACCCTTGGGAACCATGAGTTTGACCAAGGTGTTGAGGCGATGAAGGCTCAAATCTATGGCGGTAAGGACCCTAAGAACGAGAAGGTCGTCCATAATGGCGCAGATTTCGATTATATCAATGCCAACGCAGTAGACAGCACTACTGGCAAACCTATTATTACCCCTTATGTTGTAAAAGAAATTGGCGGCGTGAAGATCGGTTTCATCGGAGTTGTGACCAAAGCAACGCCAAGCAAAGTATCGCCAGCCGGTACAGCTGGTGTGAAATTCCTGAGTGCCGAGGAAGAGGTCGCGGCGATTGAGAAATATGCGGCCGAGCTGAATGCTCAAGGCGTCAAGACGATCGTGGTGCTTGCCCATGATCCGGCAACAACCAAGGTTGATCCGGTTACCAAAAAAAATGTATCCACCGGTGAAGCTGTAGATCTGGCTAATGCGCTTCCTGCCAATTCCCCGGTTGATGTGATCGTAGCCGGAGACAATCATGGCTATGCCAATGATACGGTGAACGGTAAGCTGATCGTTCAGGCTTACTCTTACGGAACGGCTTTTGAAGACATCAAGCTGGTGATTGACGGAGCTACAGGTACAGTGAAGAGTAAAACAGCCACTGTAACGAACACGGTTCAGAGTAAAATCACACCGGATGCCGAAACCAAGGCGTTGGTGGACTACTATCTGAGTCGGCACCCTGAATTAACCAAGCCTGTAGGAACTACTGACGGTACCATCACCCGTACAGATGCCTACACTAAGGAATCAGCATTGGGTAACCTGATTGCAGATGCGATGCGTCATGCTATCTTCAAAGAGGGCGAGAAAGATCCTGCTGATTTCGCCTTCATGAACCCGGGCGGTATCCGTGCGGATCTTCCGAAAGGCAATGTAGCGTTCGGAGATCTGGCGAAGATCCAGCCGTTCGGCAACACACTGGTGAAGCTGACCCTGACTGGTCAACAGATCAAGACCCTGCTGCAGCAGCAATGGGCTGTTAAGGCTGACGGCACCGCAGACACGAAGACATTGCAAATCTCAGGGCTGAAATATACAGCGAACATGTATCTGCCGGTTGCAGAGCGTGTGGCTAACCTGACTAAGGCTGACGGAACACCTATTGAAATGTCGAAGAGCTACACGGCTGTAGTCAATAACTTCATGGCTGCGGGCGGCGACAATTACAAGGTATTGACTGAGGCAAGCGCCTCGCTGGCCGGACCGATTGACCTGGATGTATTCTATGAATACATTAGGGACACATTCAACGGCGGGGCGATCACTGCTGCCATTGAAGGCCGGATCACTAATGTAGAGAAAGACCCTGGAACGGTTAATCCGAACCCTGGTAACCCTGGACCGGTTACAACTGCAACACCGAAGCCAACGGCTTCGCCTTCGGCCACTCCAAGTCCGGCAGCTACACCTGCGGCAACAGCAGCTCCAACGCCAAGCCCGGCTGTACCTGTTGTAGCCTTCAAGGATCTGGGCAAGGTAGCCTGGGCCGCAGATGCCATTAATGCATTGGCAGCCAAAGGCATTATCAAAGGAATGGATGGCACAAACTTTGCACCAATGAAAAGTGTAACCCGCGCAGAATTCGTAACCATGCTGGTTCGTTCACTTGATTTGAGCAATTCGGCTTCACCTGCAAAATTCAGCGATGTGAAGCAGGGAGTCTGGTACTCCGATACGATTGCTGCGGCTGTGAATGCAGGTCTGGTCAAAGGCTCAGGCAACGGTAAGTTCGAGCCGGGCCGTGAGATTACCCGTGAGGAAATGGCGATTATGATCGCGAATGCCCTCAAGAGTCAGCTGCAGCCGGTAGACGCTGCAACGTTGAACAAATTCACGGATAAGGCCAAGATTGCCCCTTACGCCCAGCAGGCAGTGGCACAGCTGACTCAGATTGGTATCGTCAACGGAGTGGATGCCAAGCAGTTCGCACCGAAGAGTATGGCTAACCGTGCCCAGGCTGCGGTCATTATCTTCCGTATGCTGGAGAACAAAGCATCATAAGTAAAAGTTTCATCATGTGATCATGAAATGATAATCCATCAGAGAGAAGGCCCGTGCAGAAATAGCGCGGGCCTTTTTTGGTTTACAATTGTATCCAAAAGTGATATCATAATCATATCAAATACATATCTAATGGAGGCGGCTTTATGAAAGAGAAAATTTTGCATCCGGTCAGCGGTTTTTGGGTCATCGCTCTGATTGCCATTTGTATCGGCGGCGGGATTTATGGTGCGGTTCAGGAATATGTGGCATTGCCTGTTATCCTGTTCGTAGCGGCGTTCATTTTGAGCACCAGTATATCCGTGGTTCAGCCTAACAAGTCGGTGGTAGTGACTTTTTTCGGCCAATATGTGGGCACTATTGCAGCAAGCGGACTGTTCGCGGTCATTCCGTTCAGCATCCGTAAGACGGTATCTCTCCGGGTCCGCAACTTCAACAGCGTGAAGCTGAAGGTCAATGATGTGGAAGGTAATCCGATTGAGATTGCTGCGGTGATTGTGTTCAAGGTCATTAATTCCGCCAAAGCGCTGTTCGATGTAGATAAATATATGGCATTTGTGGAAATTCAGAGTGAGACAGCACTGCGTCATGTGGCGAGTAAGTACCCTTACGATAACTTTAATGAGACCGGCATGTCCCTGCGGGCCAATGCTGATGAAATTGCCAAAGAGCTTGCCGTAGAGCTGCAGGAACGCTTATCCCTTTCAGGTGTAGAGGTCATTGAAGCCAGGCTGACCCACTTGGCTTACTCTACCGAGATTGCCAGCACGATGCTGCAGCGCCAGCAGGCTTCGGCCATTCTGTCCGCCCGCCAGATCATTGTGGAGGGAGCTGTCAGTATGGTCGATATGGCGATCCGTCAGCTTAAGGAGAGCGGTGTAGTTGAACTGGATGAAGAGCGCAAGGCAGCAATGATCAATAACCTGATGGTCGCGATTGTGTCTGAGCGCGGCGCGAGCCCGGTAATCAATGCCGGCTCGTTGTACTAAAGGCGGTAATATTATGGCGGCCAAAAAAAGCTTTCCGCTGCGGATCGATCCCGAGCTGCACGAAGCGCTGGAACGCTGGGCCGGAGAAGAGTTTCGCAGCGTAAACGGACATATCGAATATTTGCTGCGTGAGTCTTTGAAGCGTGCAGGCCGCTTGCCGGTTAAAAAACGCCGGGAAGAAGAATAATCTGCCCGGGGCGGCGGCCCTTCTGGCCTGAAGACGGACAGCCGTTTTGCGCTTGACGGAAGATAAGCTGAGATTTATAATTGCCTTAATTCATGTTATCAGCGTTGACGAAGATATGAACCACTTGCTTTGGACCGTTTCAGAGAGAGGAAGCCTCAGGCTGCAACTTCCTCCGGTACCGGCTGTCGGTTTACCCCTTTGTAGCTGCGGTTATGAACCCCTGACGGCTTCCGTACTCCGGAACCTTAACGGATAGTAAGAACCGCCGGTTCATGGCCGTTATCCCCATGCTAACGAAGGATTATATTCTGCAGTGAAGCATAAGCAACTGCTGCAAGGATAGATCGAATTTGGGTGGAATCACGGGTGCAATCACTCGTCCCTTTGCGGGACGGGTGTTTTTTGTGTGAAGAGTTCAAGGAAGTATAGCCCAACAAACCTTAGGAGGAAGTAATCATGTCAGTAAATATTAAGCTTCCGGACGGATCGGTCCGGGAATACGCAGACGGCAGCAGCATTGATGATGTAGCCGCCTCTATCAGCAGCGGACTGCGCAAGAACGCCGCAGCAGGCAAGCTCAACGGGATTGTCGTAGACCTGTCAACACCGCTGCAGGAAGGCGATCTGGTAGAGATCGTAACTCTTGATTCGCCGGAAGGTCTTGAAGTGATGCGCCACAGTACAGCCCACCTGATGGCGCAGGCGGTAAGACGCCTGTTCGGCACCAAGGAAGTGAAGCTTGGAGTCGGTCCTGTGATCGAAGACGGCTTCTATTATGATATGGACCTGGAGCATCCGCTCAATCCCGAGGATCTGCTGAAGATTGAGAAGGAAATGGACCGTATCGTCTCGGAGAATCTGCCGATTGTCCGGCATGAGGTCAGCCGGGGGGAAGCACTGGAGCGCTTCGGCGAGCTGGGTGATCCTTACAAGCTGGAGCTGATTGAAGCTCTGCCGGAAGACAGTGTCATCACGATCTATGAGCAGGGCGAATTCTTCGACCTCTGCCGTGGCCCGCATTTGCCGTCTACGGCCAAGATCAAGGTATTCAAGCTTATGAATGTGGCCGGGGCTTACTGGCGCGGGGACAGCAAGAATAAGATGCTGCAGCGTGTCTACGGCACAGCCTGGATCAAAAAGGCACAGCTGGATGAGCATCTGCGCCTGCTGGAGGAAGCGAAGAAGCGCGACCACCGGAAGCTGGGCAAGGAGCTGGAGATTTTCACCTTCAACCAGTTAGTTGGACAAGGCCTGCCGATCTGGCTGCCTAAGGGCGCGAAGCTGCGCAGTATTCTGGAGCGTTATATTGTCGATCTGGAAGCAAGCCTCGGATACCAGCATGTCTACACTCCTGTACTGGGGAACGTAGAGCTGTACAAGACTTCCGGGCACTGGGAGCACTATCAGGAAGATATGTTCCCTAAGATGACTATCGATAACGAAGAGTTCGTGCTGCGCCCGATGAACTGCCCGCACCATATGATGATCTACAAGAGCTCGATGCACAGCTACCGCGATCTGCCGATCCGTATTGCTGAGCTTGGGATTCAGCACCGTTATGAAATGTCAGGAGCCTTGACTGGTCTGCACCGCGTGCGTTCCATGACGCTGAATGACTCGCATATCTTCTGCCGTCTGGACCAGATCAAGGGCGAGTTCATCCGCGTGCTGGAATTGATTAAGCAGGTATACAGCGACTTCGGGATTGAAGATTACCGGTTCCGCCTGTCCTATCGTGATCCTAAGGATACTGAGAAATATTATGCCAACGACGAGATGTGGGAAACTGCACAGCGTATGCTGCGTGAGGTAGTCGAAGAAGCCGGCCTGCCGTTCTACGAAGCCGAAGGCGAAGCAGCCTTCTATGGTCCGAAGCTAGATGTGCAGATTAAGACTGTACTCGGTAAAGAAGAGACACTCTCGACCGTACAGATTGACTTCCTGCTGCCGGAACGCTTTGAGCTGGAATATGTAGGCGACGACGGCCAGAAGCACCGTCCGGTTGTCCTGCACCGCGGGATTCTGGGAACGATGGAACGGTTCGTAGCCTTCCTGCTGGAGAACTTTGCCGGTTCACTGCCGCTCTGGCTGTCTCCGCAGCAGGTGAAGATTATTCCGGTATCGTCAGCCTTCGACGACTATGCGAAGGAAGTGGAAGCGAAGCTGCTGCGCAGCGGCATCCGTGCGGAAGTGGATTTACGCAATGAGAAGATGGGCTACAAGATCCGTGAAGCTCAGCTCGAGAAGCTGCCGTACATGTTCGTGGTCGGCGAGAACGAGATGAACGCGGGCAGCGTAGCGATACGTAAACGCGGTGAAGGGGATATCGGTGCCCAACCTCTGCAGGAAGCGATTGATTCACTTGCACAGGAAATTGCCGGACGTGTAATTTAATTCAGTCTGATTACTGAACCTCTGTTATAAGCCTCGTGAGACCGCTATGGCGCGGTGTCATGTATAAAGTTTTGTGAATCGGGAAACCCTCGTACTATGGGGAGGGTTTAACTAATGAACAAAATGGGCTTATACCAGAGGTTTTGGTGTCTTTTCGTCACGATCGTCCTTATGCTGACCGCTGCCGGGATCTTCCCGGATTACGCGCGCAAGTCAGCCCAGGCGAGAGGGATGGAGGACACTGCAGGGCAGCATGGAAGCAGCATACAGAAGCAGTCACCCGTTGATCGTCAGCAGGCAGGCTCAGCATCCCGTCTTGGAGGCTCTTCAAGAGCCGTACAGCCGGATGCTGCAGACAAAGCTGCTAAGCCAGAGGTACAGGCAGCTAAGCCTAAGAATGCTGTCAAAGCACCCGGCTCGGTACCGGTAGCCGCTCCGGCTCCAGAGCAGATTATCACCTCGCTGAAAGTAATGGCGACCGGCTATACAGCCGGATACGAATCCACCGGCAAGACCGCTAAGCATCCGGAGTACGGGATTACGTATTCAGGAGTGAAGGTACGGCGGGACAAGAATGCGGTATCCACGATTGCAGCGGACCCGAAGGTGCTGCCGCTGGGGAGTATTTTATATATACCGGGTTATGGATATGGAATTGTGGCCGATACCGGATCGGCAATCAAAGGGCGAAAGATCGATCTCTACTTCAGCACCACCAAGCAGGTCTACAAGGAATGGGGCAAGAAGTCGGTCGTGGTTCAAGTGATCAAACGTGGCGACGGCAAATGCACGGAAAGTATGCTGAAGAGCCTTGGCCATGCCATCCAGACTTATAATGCAGTTCCGCAATATTTGCTGGAAGAAGCTATTTAACGGATGCTTTCGCTGGACAATCCGGGAGTTTGAATTTATTTTCACGTGAGCATGCATAATACAGCGGGCTGCTTCCCATAATATCGACTGGGGCAAATACTTGCTTCTTCCGATACAATAGGGAGGTGAATCTCGTGGCTAATTCCAAGAAACCAAAGGTACAAGAAAACTTCAAAACACCAAATGAAAAATACAATGCAGAGTTCGCTGTTGAAAATGACGGTGCAACTAAGCAAAGCAGCTCTTCTATGACCAAGCCGGCTCAGAAACCGCAGCAGTAATGCTGGGTTCCCGGTAAGCTCCTGAAGCAACAAGCTGTCCTCCCATGTCCGGATTACGGGCTGGAGGGCAGCTTTTTTATGCGTTTATAATTTAACTTATTATTCCAGTTGTCTCGGTCTGGAGACTGAGATGCGGTTCCTTCTTACGCCGCTGTTCTCCGCCGCATTCTTCCTGTAGACTAAGGCTATAAGTGTTCAAAAGGAAGAGTTGTATTTACGACAAGGAGGATGACATTATGAAACGAAGGTTCACCAGCCAGGTACTCGGAGGCCTGCTCCTCGTAGGTCTTGGAGGAATGTTCCTGCTCCGGCAGATGGGCTATACGGATTTCAGTCTGGGTTCACTGATCTCCACCTATTGGCCGGTTATTCTGATCGTGATGGGCGTACAACGGTTTTTGGCCCCGGATGAGGAGCGTTCAAGATTCTCTGCAACACTCGGCGGATTTATATATCTGGCGATCGGTGTATTTTTCCTGGGACGGAATTTAGACTGGTTCTACTATTCGGCAAGCGACTTCTTCAAAATGCTGATTCCGGTCATGCTGATCGGCGGCGGCTTATCCGTCATTTTCAGACCGCGGCCGGGCACTCCGCCTATACCTCCGGCACCGCCTTCACCGCCCGGCTATTACCCGCCTGGACCCGGTAAGAGTCCGCTGGATACAGCGCCGCCCGCTCCGCTCGAATCTACGCTCGATCAGCAGTTCGAGCAGAAATTCGGCAAGCCGGCAGGCAGCGTGGACCGGAACTGGAATGATTATCTGCATAAGAATGAGGAAGACGCAGACGGTAACCCGCTGCATGACTCGGCAGATACCCGCTGGCAGGAGAAGCAGGAGCGTCAGGAGCGCAGACGTCAGGAGCGTCAGGAACGGCATGCCCGCCGTCATGGCGAATGGCATGAGGAGTTCCAGGATTCCGGGAATGATAAGGATGCGACGAACCGCTCGGCTTTTATCGGTGATGTGCATATGGGCAAGGAGCATTTTCAACTGAAACGGACCAATATTTCCCAGTTTATCGGGGATACGGTGCTGGACCTGACCAATGCGCAGATTCCTTACGGCGAGACCAAGATTAATATCTCTGCTTTTGTCGGCGACATTAAGGTATACATTCCAGACGATATGGATCTCGGGGTGTCTGTGAATGGCAGCTCGTTCATCGGTGATATGCAGGTGCTTGAGCAGTCGCGCAGCGGGTTCATGAGCAATGTGCAGTGCAAGACGCCGTATTACAAGGAATCGGGCAAAAAGGTCCGTATCAACGTTAGCTGCTTCATCGGTGACGTTAAAGTTAAAACGGTGGGTTAAATGGGGATCTTCAGTAATACCAAGTGGATGCTGCTGGTGTATTTCCTGCTTAGCGGCGGGGTGAGCGCGGGGCTGATGTATGCGGGGACATGCCTGGGCTATATTCAGGTGGTGGATACCCGGATGTGGATCTACCTGTGTCTGGGCATTGTACTGTTCACAGTTATCATCGGTTACATCGCCGGTCAGCGGATTCAGCGGCGGATCGATCATCTGGATCTGAATATGCTGCAGGTGGCTAAGGGCAATATGTCGGTGAGGATGCCGGAGAGCGAGGACCAGTCTTTCGCACGTGTCTACCATGAGTTCAACATCATGATGGATACGGTCGAGAAGAAGATGAAGCGGCTTCAGCAGCTCGGAGAACAGGAAGTTATTGAGAAGGAAAAGGCAGCGGAGAGTGCGGTACTGGAAGAGCGCAGGCGTATGGCCCGGGATCTGCATGATACGGTGAGCCAGCAGCTGTTCGCTATTCACATGTCCGCCTCTTCGCTGCCTAAAGTGCTTGAACGCAGCGCAGAGCACGGGCAGACGGTGATGGATCAGCTGATCAGCATGTCCCAGATGGCACAGAAGCAGATGAGGGCGCTGATCGCACAGCTGCGTCCGGTGGAGCTGGAGGGGCGCAATCTGTTCGAGGCACTGGAGAAGTGGTTCCCGGATTACTGCCGCCAGAACGGGCTCAAAGGGGTGAAGGAGCTCGAGCTTCAGGGTGAGCTGTCCGAAGCGATTGAGCATCAGCTGTTCCTGATTATTCAGGAATCAATGGCGAATATCGTGAAGCATGCCGGTGCACGGGTGGTCAGTCTGTCCCTGCGGGAGGTGCCGCGCCAGGTGGTGCTGAGCATCAGCGATGACGGTCAGGGCTTCGAGCACGTGCAGCACAAGCAAGGCTCCTACGGGCTCACAACTATGCGTGAGCGTGCCGAGAAGCTCGGCGGTCAGGTCGAGATTATCAGCCGCAGGGGAGCGGGAACGACGATCCGCGTACATATTCCAAAGTTTGTCCAAGGCCGCGCGGAGACCGCTGCTGACGGGATTGAAGCCGATTCTGAAGAGGCTTGATGGGCTCAGCGGTGATGAAGCCGGGGCTGAATCATGCTTTACACAATGTTAGGGGGAGTACAGAATGAGTCTCGTAAAAGTACTGCTTGTAGATGATCACGATATGGTGAGGATGGGCCTCAAAACCTATCTGATGCTGGACCCGATGTTTGAAGTGATCGGAGAAGCAGCCAACGGTCATGAAGCGCTGGCGATGCTGCGCGAGCTGGGACAGGAATCGCTGCCGGATCTGGTGCTGATGGATCTGATGATGCCGGTGATGAACGGGGCTGAGACCACCCGCGCGGTCCTGGCCGAATTCCCCGGGCTCAAGATCGTCATCCTTACCAGCTTCCTGGAGGACGATCTGGTGGTCGATGCGATTGAAGCCGGGGCTGTCAGCTATGTGCTGAAGACCGTCTCGGCAGAAGAGCTGATCTATGCGCTGCAAGGCGCCTATCGCGGCATGCCGGTGATGACCGGCGATGTGTCGCAGGCGCTGACCCGCGGCATCCGCCAGCGCACGGTCCAGGGCGACACCTCCGGCTTGACCGAGCGGGAGAAGGAAGTGCTGCTGCTGATCGCCGAGGGCAAGACGAATAAGGATATCGGCGAGGAGCTGCATATCAGCATCAAGACCGTGAAGACCCATGTCAGCAACCTGCTGATGAAATGCGAACTGGATGACCGCACCCAGCTGGCGATCTACGCCCACCGCAAGGGCTGGGCGCAGGGGTAGCAGCTGCCGGTTTTTTGACTAAATCTAATGATCTATATAGATTGAACTAAAAATTTAAGTTAAAGGAAAAGTGGCGGAGGGGAATTTTGGAACTGGAGGAGCGGTAGCGACCGCCTTTGTCTACGGATTTCAACCGTTAAAAACGGTATAAAATCATGAAATCTGTAGACAACAGCGGCCGGAAGTCCAAAACTTCTCTGGAGTCACGGCTAATTCCAAAACATAAAAACATTAGTTCAATTTATATAGTGAACCGATAAGGAGGCTATCCGAATAGCAAACGCCAATCTGATGAAGGAAATTAACCTGAATAATGTGCGCCAGGTGATGAAACGGATGGAGACGGCTACAAAACCCCAGCTAGCTGCACTGACCAAGCTAAGCGTAGTAACTGTGAACTCATTAGTTAAGGAGCTGTCCGAGTTAGGGGAGTTGTTTGAAGACTTGGTGGTGCCTTCCAACGGGGGCAGACCCGCACAGACCTATCGCTTTAATTACGATTTCAGTCTCGCGTTGGTGATGTACGTGACAGAAAAAGCGGGAAAAGTACTGATCTCCGCCGCAGTTATCAATTTGAAGGACGATATTCTGATGAAGGATGAGCATATCATCCCGGTTTTCGAAAGAGATTTTTGCTATACAATTATTGAACATGCCCTGAACCGGTATCCTTCCATCAAGGTCATTGGCATAGGTATTCCGGGACAGGCGGTAAACGGTGAAATTAAGGTTAGCAGTCTCCGGGAGCTGACGGGCACCCGGTTAATAGAAGAGATTGAAACCCGGTTTGGGCTGCCTATTCTGGTGGAGAATGATGTGAATGCCGCGATCAGCGGATATTGCATGAAGCATAGCGAAGGCGAAGAGCAATATTTACTGGGTCTCTACTTTCCGAACGGTTACCCGCCGGGTATGGGGATATACCTGCACGGCAGCCTTCTAAAAGGAAATCAGGGGATGTCAGGAGAGGTAAAGTTCCTTCCTGATATGCCTGAGTGGAGCCTGGAGATCCCCCGGGACACATTCATAGCTGCAACCTGCAGGATCTTACAGACGGTGAATGCTGTGCTGGCCCCGGATAGAATTGTCATCTATCAGGACAGAGTGGAGGATGCCGTCTGGACATCGGCCTGGACAGCCTATCAGCTTCAGCACCCCATGCCTGTTTATCCGGAAGTCATCTTACAGCATACCTTTCAGGAAGATTTCGAGCACGGTCTGCGCAGGCTGACCCTGAAGGAGTTAGAGCCGGAGCCCGTTTAGACCTAACGTACTAAGAACCCTTGTTAACTATACAGGGGTTTTTTTGTTGTTTTTGAATCATTCAATCCACTCCTTGACAAAAAATAAGAGAGAGAACATACTTAGTATATATACTTTATAAAGTTTATTTATTAAGTGGTTTTAGGAGGAGAATCATTGTCTACGTATTTTTTGATTATTATTTATCTGGCTTTTATTAGTCTGGGACTTCCCGATTCTTTACTTGGCTCTGCGTGGCCTGTGATCTGGCCAGAGATGGGTTCATCGCTGGGGTCGGCGGGAATCATCTCGATGATTATTGCCGGAGGGACCATCGTGTCCAGTCTGTTCAGCAACACAATCGTGAAGCGCCTGGGGACAGGACGAATTACCTTTGTCAGTTGCCTCTTAACCGCCGCCTCATTGTTCGGATTCTCCGTGTCTCCATCTGTGTTGTGGTTCATTGTAATGGCCGTTCCGCTGGGTCTTGGGGCAGGTGCAGTGGACGCGGCACTGAATCATTATGTGGCTGAACATTACAAGGCTCATCATATGAGCTGGCTGCACTGCTTCTGGGGCGTAGGCGCGACCCTGGGACCCATGATTATGGCAGTCAATCTCGTACACGCCCAGTCCTGGAGAGGGGGATATGCGGTTGTGGCCATCATTCAGTTCGGATTCGCAATGCTTCTGTTAGTGACACTTCCGTTATGGAAAAAGGTTGCTGCCACGCGCGAGCCTCAGCTTCCCGCAGCGCTTAGCAGCACTCTTCCAGAGGAAACGGCAGTGAACCTTAAGCCGCAGGCGAACACCCTCCGCTTGCAGGGCGTTAAGCCTACTCTGTTGACGTTCTTGTTGTACTGCGGGATAGAAGCAATGGTTGGACTGTGGGGCGCCAGTTATCTGGTAGGCGCAAGGGGAGTTGCGCCAGATACAGCAGCGGCCTGGATCTCCGTATACTATGCGGGCATTACAGTTGGCAGGCTGATTACCGGCTTCATCACTTTAAAAGTCCATAACCGCCTGCTTATCCGTTACGGTCAATTGGTGACCATTATAGGCGGAGCTATTCTTGTAATCCCGCTCCATCCGGCCCTCTCGCTTGCAGGCCTGATATTGATTGGTCTTGGCCTCGCACCGGTTTATCCGGGTCTCCTGCATGAGACGCCGGTCCGGTTCGGCAAGGAGAATGCAGCCCGCTTAATCGGGTATCAGATGGCGGTAGCCTATACGGGGACAACGTTAATTCCGCCGTTATTCGGACTTTTATCCGTGCGCACCAGCATTGCCGTTTTCCCCTTTGCTGTACTTACGTTACTGATCTTCATGTTCGGCAGTACAGAGCGTGTGAACCGGCTATTGGGCCAATCCACTTTAGGGAGGGAATAAACGGATGGCTTATATTCTTATATGCGCAATCATCTGGCTGGCCGCCTACTTTCATATGGCCGCATTCAAAGAACCTATGGAGGTGAAGCCTATCCGTAGTGTAGAAGATCTGTTTGATTAATCAACGATCCATCATCGTCTTGGTATCTTTTATCTCCGCTTAAATTGTTTTTAATGTGACCTTAAGGTTTACAGTACAAAATAAGGACATCAAAACAAATAACACTTTGCCTGACACGGCAAGGCGCGGGAGGAAAGTAAACATGGACGATAACAAAAACAACTTCAATCGTGAGAACAACTACAATCGTGATCATGAACCGGGACCGGATCGTGAATGGGACAATAATCATAATGATACTGATAACAGCACTAATTCAACCGCAGAAGGCGGCTCCTACTACTATTCTTACGGACCTTTCAAATCGCTGAACAATGATGAGATGAACGGCAATGACCCGCAGCATTATAACCGCCGCGATCCTGAGCGGGTAGAGGTTACACCGCCACAGCCGGTGAAGTCCTTACCGTATAACACATCGCTTCGCACTACCGGCAATGACGGGAACGGCGGACGCGGCGGCAATCCTCCTGAGGGGGGCAACGGCTGGCAGTACAACCGTAAGCCGAAGAAGCCGGTGAAGGCGGTACTGGTATCTTTTCTCGCCGGAATGGTAGTCTTATCAGGCTCCATGTTCATGGCAGACCGGGGGAACTGGTTCACCGGAGGCCAGGAGGCAGCCACAGTTGCAACGAATCCGGCAGGGAAGACGGCAAGCGGCAATGCTAATATTACACCTTCCACTTCCGCAGCGGCGCTGGTCACCGGCTCGGGAGATGTATCCGGCGTAGTTGAAGGGGTAGGGCCGGCAGTCGTCAAGATTGAGACGCTGGTGAAATCGAACAACTCGCGGAATAGAAGCAGCAGCCCGAATATGAGCGATCCATTCTCACAGTTCTTCTTCGGTGATCAATTCGGCGGCGGAGGTTCCGGTTCGAATAATTCGGAATCCCAGCCGGGCTCGAATAATTCTTCTCCGCAGCTTACACCTTACGGTATTGGTACAGGCTTCATCTATGATTCGAACGGTTATATACTGACCAACCAGCACGTGGTAGATGGTGCCGATGTCATTCAGGTTACCGTAGACGGCACCTCCAAGACTTATGAAGCGAAGCTGCTGGGCTCCAGCAAGGATCTGGATCTCGCCGTACTGAAGATTGAAGGCTCGGACTTC
Organism: Paenibacillus sp. FSL R7-0210; assembly: GCF_038009085.1. Lineage (NCBI taxonomy): Bacteria > Bacillati > Bacillota > Bacilli > Caryophanales > Paenibacillaceae > Paenibacillus > Paenibacillus sp. FSL R7-0210. The sequence goes on along the minus strand of NZ_JBBPAR010000001.1, from coordinate 4,199,020 downwards.
CCGTCTGTGGCGCTTGGCGATTCCGATAGCATTAAGGTCGGCTCAGAGGTTGTGGCGATCGGGAACCCGCAGGGCTTCGACCATACAGTGACAACCGGGGTGCTCAGTGCCAGAGGCCGCAGTATTGATATTGCCGAAGAAGACGGTAGTGGTACAAAAACCTACAAAAATCTGCTGCAAACCGACGCCTCGATCAACCCGGGGAACTCCGGCGGACCGCTGCTCAACATGAATGGCCAGGTCATCGGTATGAACGTTGCAGTAAGCAGAGATGCCCAAGGGATCGGTTTTGCGATTCCGGTAAATACCATTAAAGGCGTGGTAGATAAGCTTGAAGCCAATCAGGAAATTCCTAAGGAACCGGTGCCGTTCATTGGGGCTACTCTGATGACGATTACCGATGAAGTTGCCAAGCAAATGGGGACAACGATTAAAGAAGGCTCTGTAGTAGCTGAAATTGTCTTTAAATCTCCTGCTTATACAGCGGATCTGCGTCCTTACGATATCATTACAGGAATTGACGGAAAGAGCTATGCTACCAGCCAGGATCTGATCACTTACATCCAGACGCTTAAGGTAGGCGATAAGGCGACTCTGAATGTGGTCCGTGACGGCAAAAAGCTGGATCTGCCGGTAACGATCGGCAACAAGAATGATTTCGAGACCACGCAGACTCAGAAGCAATAAGCACATCATGCGGTGGGCGTTAGAGCGGAAGGGGCAACCCTTCCGTTCTGTGCTGTTCGTGTACGGATGCGGAGAGACTGGTGCATCTGATACAATAGAGATATATGAATGAGACAATGGGGGCTGCCGGATGCGACCGAATATACTGATAATTGATGATGATGAGAAAATAACCTCTATGCTCCGCCGCGGGCTGGCCTTTGAGGGCTATGATGTCAAGACGGCGTCCAACGGGGCTGACGGGCTGCGTGCCGTTCTGAACAGTGACCCAGATGTGGTCATTCTGGATGTTATGATGCCCCAGGTGGACGGGTTCGAGGTCTGCCGCCGTCTGCGGGAGGGCGGGAGCAGCGTTCCTGTGCTGATGCTGACGGCAAAGGATGAAATCGAGCACCGGGTGAAGGGGCTGGACCTGGGCGCGGATGACTATCTGGTGAAGCCGTTTGCGCTGGAGGAGCTGCTTGCACGGGTACGGGCACTGCTCCGGCGCAAAAGCGAGCAGGGCGGTAGCCCGGATCAGGCCGTCACCTATGAGGATATTACGCTGGATGTGGATTCCCGGGAAGTGACCCGCGCCGGGCGGCGCCTGGAGCTGACGGCGAAGGAATTCGAGCTGCTTCATCTGTTCATGCAGAATCCGAAGCGGGTGCTCTCCCGCGATCTCATTATGGATAAGATCTGGGGATACGATTACAGCGGGGAATCGAATGTCCTGGAGGTATATATTGCAATGCTGCGTCAGAAGACGGAGGAGCATGGCGGCAAACGACTGATTCAGACGATCCGGGGAGCCGGTTACATCCTAAGAGGTGACTAATATGTCCATACGTTTGCGGCTTACTGCCTGGTATTCGGGAATTCTGGCTGTCATGCTGCTGGTTTTGTCCGGCGTGATCTATGCGTTCGTCTATATTAATACGTACGGCGATTTGAAAAACCGGCTCCAGAATCAATCGCATCAGGTAGAGCTGAAGGCGGGCCTGAGCCCGGACGGAAACCTGCAGCCTGTGCTTGGGGGACCAGCGGGTCAGAGCCTGTTCGCCCAAATGTACATCTATGATCTGGACCGGCTGATTCTAAGCCCAAATATGACCGAAATTAAACTGAAATTCCAGGTTCCCGCCAAGGAGGACCTGCATAACCAGGAGGGATTCCTGCAGGCCAGCTATGGCGGTAACCCCTTCCTGATCTATCAGCGGGCGGTTGATGTAACGCTCAACAACAGTCTGCCTGCGCCTGCTGTCCTTCAGGTCGCCGTCTATACGGGGGAACAGGTCACGCTGCTGAACCGGCTGAAGAATATTCTGCTGGCCGGCTCCTTCGCTACCCTGCTCGCAGCCTTCACCTTCGGCCTCTTCCTGGCCCGCAAGGCGATGAGTCCGATTGGCAAGGTCATTGAAGCTGCGAATGGAATACAGACGGGAACTGACCTTAGCTCGCGGATCGTATATGACGGTCCGCAGGATGAGATCGGACGGCTGATTGAGACGGTGAACAGTATGCTCGGGCGGATGGAAGGCTTCTATACGGGGCTGGAGGAGGCCTATGCCACGCAGCGCCGCTTCGTCTCGGATGCTTCGCATGAGCTGCGGACACCGCTTACAACCATCCGCGGGAATATTGATTTGCTGCAAAAGGTCTGGGAAATGAAGCCGGATGACAGCCGGATGTCTGAGGCGGATATCCGCCAGCTCTCAATTGAATCGGTGAAGGATATCGCCGATGAAGCGGCACGCATGAGCCGTCTGGTAGCGGATATGCTCTCCCTGGCCCGGGCGGATACCGGCCGGACCTTCGAGATCGAGCCGGTAGCGCTGGAGCCGATGATGACTGAGGTAGCCCGCCGGGCGTCCTTCCTGACGCGCGAAGCGGAGTGGTCTGTAGGTGAGATGGGCCATCTGAATGGTAAGTATATCCTGGGGAATAAGGATTACCTGCAGCAGATGATGTTTATTTTCATTGACAATGCGTTCAAATACACTCCGGCCGGTGAGGTAACGCTGGATGCCTTGCTGTATCAGAATCAGGTGGGAATCCGCATTGCTGATACGGGAATCGGGATGGACAAAGATGAGGTGCCGCATATCTTCGACCGCTTCTACCGTGCAGATGAATCCAGAGGAATTACGGAAGGCATCGGGCTAGGACTGTCCATTGCCAAATGGATTATTGAGGAGCACGGAGGCTCTGTTGAGGTGGTCACCCGTCAGGGGGAAGGGACGACCTTTGTGATCTGGCTGCCGCTTCTCTTTGCCCCGCCGCTGGAATAGGGTATAATTGAGTGGCTCCTATTACAGCAGTCATTGACAGCAGAAAGCGGTGAATTCATGGAAGTCATCAAAATCTCTCCCCGGGGTTATTGCTATGGCGTCGTCGATGCTATGGTGATGGCACGGCAGGCTGCGCAGAATCTGGATCTGCCCCGGCCGATTTATATACTGGGCATGATTGTGCACAACAGCCATGTCACGAACTCCTTCGAGGATGACGGAATTATTACGCTGGACGGGCATAACCGTCTGGATATTCTAGATAAAATAGATAAGGGAACAGTCATCTTCACAGCCCACGGCGTATCGCCTGAAGTACGTAAGGTGGCACGCGCCAAAGGCCTGACTACGGTGGATGCTACTTGCCCGGATGTGACGAAGACGCACGACCTGATCAAGGAGAAGGTTGATGAGGGCTGCGAGATTATCTATATTGGCAAGAAAGGCCACCCGGAGCCGGAAGGTGCGGTGGGAATTGCGCCGGAGCATGTCCATCTGATCGAGAAAGAAGAGGACATTGCCGGCCTCTCTATCCCTTCCTCACGGATTGTCATTACGAACCAGACCACAATGAGCCAGTGGGATATCAAGCATATTATGCGCAAGCTGCTGGAGACCTTCCCTGGTGCCGAAGTTCATAATGAGATTTGTATGGCTACGCAAGTGCGGCAGGAGGCTGTCGCTGAGCAGGCGGGCCAGTGCGAGCTGGTTATTGTGGTCGGTGATCCGCGCAGCAATAACTCCAACCGCTTGGCGCAGGTATCAGAGGAGATCGCGGGAGTTACAGCCTATCGCATCTCGGATGTATCCGAGATGAATACAGAATGGCTGAAGGGAATCACCAAGGTAGGTGTGACTTCCGGCGCTTCTACGCCGACGCCGATCACCAAGGAAGTCATTAATTATCTGGAGCAGTATGACGAAGCGAAGCCGGAGACCTGGGAGATCAAGCGCACAGTCAATATGGCGAAGCTTCTGCCTCCTGTGAAGAACAAGACTGCCAGCACCAGCTGACAGGTCTGCATAACAATAACGATGAACTCATAGCGGATAACCGGCAGTGCGGCCTGAGAGGGCTGTGCTGCTTTCTTCGTTTTTGCCACATAGAATTCACACGGAACGGGGAATAATGGTTGACTGAAAGGGGAATATGCGATAAAATTACTTTAGTGCTTAAAAGCGTACACGCGTCGTAGCGAAATAGTAAATCAGAGAATTAGCAGTGTGCCGGTCTATCCAACAACACTAATACGGGTCCAAAAGGGGAGCTATAATATGATCGTTATTACATCCAACCAAACACCTCAGGAACAGGTGAGTGAGATTATTGCCGTGATTGAGAAGGAAGGCTTGCAGGTCCATCTCTCTGTAGGGGCTGACCATACCGTAATCGGACTGGTAGGGGGCGTCACTCCGAAGCTAGCCGAGCATCTTCGCCAGATGAAGGGCGTGGAGAATGTAGTTAAGATTACCAAATCCTATAAGCTGGCGAGCCGCGACTTCCATCCGGAGGATACGGTTATCGATATCCGCGGAGTGAAGATCGGCGGGGAGAACTTGGTTATTATGGGCGGTCCGTGTGCCGTAGAATCTCCGGAGCAGATCGATGAGATTGCCCGGCTGGTCAAGGCTTCCGGCGGCCAGGTACTGCGCGGAGGTGCCTTCAAGCCGCGTACCGGACCTTACAGCTTCCAAGGGGTTGGCGTGGAAGGGCTGACAATGATGGCGGAAGCCGGCAAACGTCACGGCCTGCTGACCATTACTGAGGTCATGACGCCGGAATACGTGGATATTTGTGCTGAGCATGCGGATATTCTGCAGGTAGGTACACGCAACATGCAGAACTTTGACCTGCTGCGCAAGCTGGGGACCTGCGGCCGTCCTGTGCTGTTGAAGCGCGGGTTCAGTGCGACCTATGATGAGCTGCTGAACGCGGCAGAATACATTCTCGCGGGGGGCAACCGGGATGTCATGCTGTGCGAGCGCGGCATCCGTACCTTCGAGACTTACACGCGTAACACGCTGGATCTGTCGGCCATTCCTGTGTTGCAGAACCTCAGCCATCTGCCTGTAATCTCTGACCCGAGCCACGGCACCGGACGCCGCGAACTGGTAGCCCCTATGGCCAAGGCCTCGGTTGCTGCAGGCGCCAACGGTCTGATCATCGAGATGCATACCGACCCCGATAACTCCATGACCGGAGACGGCGTTCAGTCTCTGTTCCCTGAGCAATTCGACAGCCTGCTGCGGGATCTGGAGAAGCTGGCACCGCTGGTGGGCCGCAAGTTCTCTCCGTCTCTGGAGGCTGCGCCTGTAGTATGATTGTCAACGAATAATGACTATTGAACAGCTCTCTTCTCCCGCTTCAGGCTGGAGGATGAGAGCTGTTTTTGCTGCATATTGGACAAAGGTGACATGGAATCCGGATGAAATTGGTATTTTCACCAAAGCGTCAGAATATCTCACATTGTCGCAAGAAATACCTGACATAAGCATTGACGATGTTAGGTATGCGATTTATAATGACGACAGCAAAAAAATAAAAACAAGAACATTTGATACGATGAGCGGCCTAATGTTCGGAATCTGGGGAGGAATTAAGCATGTCGGTTGAAAAAGTATTGCAGACGATCAAGGAAAACAATATCGAGTGGGTGGATTTCCGGTTTGTAGATTTGGGTGGACGTGCTCACCATATCTCTTTGCCAGCATCCGCAGTTGAAGAAGAAACCTTTGTAAATGGAGTAGCATTCGATGGTTCTTCCATTACAGGCTTCCGGGGGATTGAAGAGTCGGATATGGTAATGATGCCTGATCCAAGCACCACTTACATTGACCCGTTCACTGCTCACCCGACACTGAACATTATGTGCGACATTTTCACGCCTGATGGCGAACGTTATGAGCGCGACCCGCGCGGTATCGCAGTGAAGGCTGAAGAATTCCTGCAATCCAGCGGTGTAGGTACAGCAGCATTCTTCGCACCTGAATCCGAGTTCTTCATCTTCGACGATGTCCGTTACGAGAGCGGAATGAACACTTCCTCCTTCTATGTGGATTCCGAAGAAGCAGCATGGAACACAGGCCGTAAGGAAGAAGGCGGCAACATGGCATTCAAGGTTGGCGTGAAGGGTGGATACGTGCCTGTAGCTCCAGTGGATTCCCAGCAGGATATCCGCAGTGAAATGTGCCGTTTGCTTGGTGAAGCGGGTCTCGAAATTGAGCGTCACCATCACGAAGTAGCAACAGCAGGCCAGGCGGAAATCAACTTCCGTTTCGATACCTTGAAGAAAACAGCTGATAATCTCCTCACTTACAAATACATTGTGCAGAACACTGCACGCCAATACGGCAAGGTAGCCACCTTCATGCCAAAACCGCTGTTCGGCGATAACGGTAGCGGAATGCACGTTCACCAATCGATCTTCAACGGCAGCGAGCCTTTGTTCTATGAAAAAGGTGCTTATGCCAACCTGAGTGAAATGGCGCTGCACTACATCGGCGGTATCCTGTATCATGCTCCTGCATTGATCGCGCTGACGAACCCAAGCACCAACTCGTTCAAGCGTCTGGTTCCTGGCTATGAAGCACCGGTCAACCTGGTCTATTCCAAGGGGAACCGTTCCGCTGCTGTCCGTATCCCGGTAGCTGCTGTGACACCTAAGGGCTGTCGTATCGAATTCCGTACACCGGACTCTACGGCTAACCCATACCTGGCCTTCTCCGCTATGCTGATGGCTGGTCTGGACGGAATTAAGAAGAAGATCAACCCTGAAGAAATGGGCTACGGTCCGCTGGACAAGAACATCTACGAATTGTCTGATGCAGACAAAGAGAAGATCCGCAGCGTTCCGGGTACCCTGGACGAAGCTCTGGATGCACTGGAGGCTGACTTCGAATTCCTGACAGAGGGCGGCGTATTCACCAAAGACTTCATCGATAACTATATCGCCCTGAAGCGTTCCGAAGCTCAAGCCGTTGCCATCCGCGTTCATCCGCATGAATACTCCCTGTACTTCGACGTATAAGCTTATAAGATAAGCTAGTGTAAAACTAGCTGGATAGAGAGGCCCCTGGAATCTTTTGATTCCGGGGGCTTTTTGTATTTATCGTGTAAACAAACTTCGGTGACAGCTGATCGTGCTGGAGGGTGAGGTGAATGGTGGAAGGTGAAAGGGATAAATCCCTCTGATTTAGAGGGGAGTTGGCAAATGAGTTAAATGAGGAGCACTAGTGCACCCGAATTCGGAGAATGTGTGCTAGTTGAGCAAATGTGGAACCCCGTTCGTACTTGTTACAAATAGCTTAATATTGTGGTTTCGTAAATTTTCGTTACTAAAATAGTATTAATGTAATGAAATTACAATTATATGTGATTATCTGAGCTTTAGAGTATTAATTTTGCACATTAATCTCTGCTCATAAGTCACAAATAACGCTTTACAAAGGAAAATAACGGTGTAATAATGAAACCGAAACCGATTTCGGAAAGCGGTACCGGGCTTTGCGATTATGTGGTCATACGCAATCAAGAATACGTCTGCTGTTAGGAAAAGGGAGGATGAATGTATTGAAGGAGCAATTAAAGGTGTCAAGATCGGGCTGGAGCTTCACCGGGAATAACGGGGACTTTCGACTGGAGCAGCCGGACCGGAGCAGCTTTTTATATTTTCCGCTGGTGAATGAAGGGGGCATGATGTCCTCGGTCAGTCCTAAGCTGCATGGTCAGGCCACTTCGGGCCATAATACCTTTCTGACACCGCCAATCTCCGTGGAGGATCTGCATAACTCCCGCGCCTCGCGCAATTTCTGGGTGTACATTGAAGGCAAGGGCGCCTGGTCGGCTGCCGGCAATTCTGCACGGCAGAATGCGGCGTTCTATGGCGAAGCAGCAGATGAATCCTTGCTGGAGGCAGGACTTCTGTGGCATCGGGTGACGCGGGAGAGTAAGGAGCTGGGGCTGAGAGCGGAGATCACAAGCTTCGTACCCTGCGGCAACGACAAGGTTGAGCTGATGAAGGTGGTACTTACAAACAGCGGTACAGAGGCGCTTACGCTGACATCTACAGCGGCTATTCCGTTGTATGCGCGTTCTGCGGATGATCTGCGCGATCACCGGCATGTCACCTCGCTGCTGAACCGGATCTATACTTCGGCGTATGGCGTAGAGGTGCAGCCTGCGCTGTCCTTCGACGAACGCGGCCACCGGGTGAATCATACTTCGTACGGGGTATTCGGGGCTGGTGAGGGCGGAGCGCTGCCAACCGGATTATTCCCGGTGCAGGAGGAATTCATCGGCGAGGGCGGAAGTCTGGACTGGCCGGAAGCGGTCGTGAACAATCTGGCGCCGCCGATTGGGGAAGATGGCGGAGTGCCTTGGGAAGGATATGAGGCGCTGGGTGGTTTGCGGTTCGCCGCAATCACTTTGGAGCCGGGTCAGAGTCATTCTTATGTCGTAGTCATGGCGATTGACAATGATAGAATCGATGTGCAGGCGCTGATGGCCAAATATGGCTCTGCTGCGGCTTTTGACGCGTTGCTTGATGAGAATAAACGCTTCTGGGCGGATAAAGTCAATACGGTAAAATTCCATACCGGAGATCACGCCGCCGACGAATGGATGAAATGGGTCACGCTGCAGCCGGTGCTGCGCAGGCTATACGGCAACTCGTTCCTGCCTTACCACGATTATGGCAGAGGGGGACGCGGCTGGCGCGATCTCTGGCAGGATTGCCTGGCTCTGTTGATTATGGAGCCTGCGGATGTGCGCAGCCTGCTGCTGAACAACTATGCCGGAGTTCGAATTGACGGCAGCAATGCGACGATCATCGGGCAGCAGCCGGGCGAATTCATTGCCGACCGCAACAATATTCCCCGGGTCTGGATGGACCATGGTGCGTGGCCGTTCCTGACTACCATGCTATACTTGGATCAGAGCGGGGATCTGGACTTCCTGCTGCAGGAGCAGACTTATTTCCGTGATACCTTCATGAACCGCTGTAAGGACCGCGACGCCTCCTGGGAGCCGGGGGCAGGAAGCAGTCTGCGGACAACTGCGGGCGAAGAATATACAGGTACTATTCTGGAGCATATCCTGCTGCAGAATCTGGTTCCTTTCTTCAATGTGGGTGAGCACAATAACATCCTGCTGGAAGGCGCAGACTGGAACGATGGCCTCGATATGGCTGCACAGCGGGGCGAAAGTGTTACATTCACAGCCTTCTATGCCAGCAACCTGCTCGATCTGTCCAAACTGCTGGTTACCCTGAAGGAACGGACTGGCGGAGATACGCTGGAGCTGGCCGAAGAGATGGTGCTGCTGCTTGACTCGCTCGGCCAAGCTGTCGATTATGAATCGGTGACGGCCAAGCATGAGCTGCTCAGCCGCTTCTATGCTGCTGCACCGAATAAGGTGAGCGGGGTAAGAGCCGTGCTGACGCTTGAAGAGGTTGCAGCAGATCTCTCCCGTAAGGCGGAATGGATCTTCGATCACCTGCGCCGCAATGAATGGGTAGAGAGCGGACACGGTGACGGCTGGTTCAACGGCTATTATAATAATGACGGTGAACGTGTAGAAGGGGAATGGGCGGAGAGCACACGGATGACGCTTACCGGTCAGGTCTTCCCGCTCCTCGGCCACGCTGCTGCTCCAGAGCAGATTCCTGCGATCATCTCTGCGGTAGAGCGCAATCTGTACGATGAGAAAATCGGCTACCGTCTGAACAGCAACTTCGGCGGCATTCAGCAGAATCTGGGCCGGGCATTCGGCTTCGCCTTCGGACACAAGGAGAACGGAGCCATGTTCAGCCACATGACCGTTATGTACGGCAATGCGCTGTATAAGCGCGGATACGTCAAAGAAGGCCGCAAGGTGCTGGATTCACTGTATAATCTGAGTGCGAACTTCGAGGTGAGCCGGATGTATCCCGGAATTCCGGAATATATCAATGAGCAGGGCAGAGGAATGTATACGTATCTGACAGGCTCGGCAAGCTGGCTTCTGCTGACGATGGTAACTGAGGTATTTGGCGTCAAAGGCAAGCTCGGCGACCTGCTGCTGCAGCCGAAGCTGGTGAATGAACAGTTTGACGGCGATAAGAGCGCCTCGATCAAGACTATCTTTGCCGGACGCGAGCTGAAAGTCGTCTATATGGCCTCTGGAAGCACGGAATACGGAGAGTATCAAATACACGCAGCCCGCTTGAACGGGGCTGAGGTAACGCTTCAGCGCGTCTCAGAGGGTGCTGTGATTCCACGCAGCCTGTTGACAGACCTGCCTGAAGGAGAAATTCATCTGCTGGAGGTAGAGCTGGCCTAAAGCCGGAGCTGCTGAATTCTATCGCCTGCTTTGCCGGTCCGCGCGGAGCAGGCGTTTTAATATCCAAATAACCCGTATAGAATGGGCTTGGAAATGCTATGATAGGATGTGCTGCGTCCAACCAGGACAGAAAGGAAAGAGATCAATGACACGTATACTATCCAATGGAGTACTGACCGTAGAGATTGCTGATGTGGGAGCCTATGGAGGCACCCGTTTTGACTGGACAGGATTTATTACAGGCGTGAAGCTGGACGAGGGCGGGCATACCTTTTGTGTTCCGGAAAGTCTGGTGCCTGGGCAGGGTACTGGAGGGATAGGCCTCTGCAATGAGTTTGGCATTTCCCGGGCAATTGGCTATGAAGATGCTGCTCCTGGGGAATGGTTCCCCAAGCCCGGCATCGGGCTGCTGCAGAAGCAAAGTGATGAGCCTTATTCATTCGTCGGGGAGTATCCGCTTAAGCCATTCCCGATCACTGAAGAGTGGAGCGAAGACTCGGTTACATACACTGTGCAGCCGCTGGAATGCCGGGGCTACAGCATGCGGCTGGTCAAGACATTGAAGCTTGAAGATAACCGGCTGGATATTTCCTACAGGATAGAGAATACAGGGACCGAAGCGCTGCGGATTGAAGAGTATATTCATAATTTTGTCGGCATTGATGGGGCGCTGGTAGGGACGGATTATGAGCTTAGGCTGCCGGGAACGCCCCAGATCGTAGCCCCGGAATCGGCGTATACGGAGAATTTGCTCAGCATAGACGGGAATAGCCTGACATGGGCCGGGGAACTGGACCGCCAATTCTATTGCAGACTCGAAGGCTGGGAGCAGGAGGCGGACTATTACTGGGAACTGATCCATAAGCCTACTGGGGCCTGCATCAGAGAGAGCGGAGATTTCGCTGCTGAGCGGATTGCGCTGTGGGGAGACAAGCATGTAATTTCACCCGAGGTTTTTGCAGACATCACTATTTTACCGCGTCACAGCAAGGGTTGGAGCCGCAGCTACCTGTTTTCAGCCTCCTGATTGCGGCCTAGCTTACCTCATATGTGAATAATTATACTTGCTGGTGTTTATCGTTATCTGCTATCATAGCGATATCCATATTCATAGGAGAGAAAGGGTGGGAGTTATTTTGAGCAAGAGAGCATACAATTTTAATGCCGGTCCGGCCGCATTGCCGCTGGCAGTATTGGAACGTGCACAGGCGGAGTTCGTTGAATTCCGGGAGAGCGGAATGTCCATTATGGAGATGTCGCACCGCGGGGCGATATACGAATCCGTGCATAATGAAGCTCAGGAACGCCTGCTTTCGCTCCTCGGCAATCCGCAGGGCTACAAGGTATTGTTCATTCAGGGCGGAGCAAGCACACAGTTCGCCATGGTTCCGATGAACCTTATCGCTGAAGGCCAGGTCGGCAGTTATGTCATGACAGGAAGCTGGGCGGACAAAGCCCTGAAGGAAGCCAAGCTGACAGGCGGCGGTCATGTAGCCGCATCCTCCGCAGATAAGAAATTCCTGGCTATTCCTGAGCTTAGCAGCATCAAGGCTGCGGACAATGCCGCTTACCTGCATATCACCTCGAATGAGACGATTGAAGGCACGCAGTATGCACAGTATCCTGATGCCGGTAACATTCCGCTGGTTGCCGATATGTCCAGTGATATTCTGAGCCGCGACTTCGATGTGAACCAATTCGGTCTGATCTATGCCGGTGCACAGAAGAATCTCGGACCGTCGGGCGTTACCGTAGTGATTGCCAAGGAAGAGCTGATCGCAAGTTCTCCGGCGAATATTCCGACGATTCTGCGGTATGATACTCATTACAAGAACAACTCTCTCTACAATACGCCGCCATCCTTCTCTGTATATATGGTTAACGAAGTGTTAAAATGGATTGAGGAACAGGGCGGGCTTGCCGGCACTGAAGCCAAGAACCGTGACAAAGCAGGTCTCCTGTATGATTATATCGATGGCAGCGACGGCTTCTACCGCGGAGTTGCGGAAGAAGGCAGCCGTTCCATCATGAATGTAACGTTCCGGATGCAATCGGAGGAGCTGGAGAAGCAGTTCATCAAAGCTTCCGAAGCGGAAGGCTTTGTCGGCCTCAAGGGACACCGCAGCGTAGGCGGCTTACGGGCTTCGATCTACAACGCAGTCCCACATGAGAGCGTTAAGGCGCTGGCTGATTTCATGAAGCATTTCCGGCAAACTCAAGGGTAATGAAAGAACGTTCCTGACCTTCCGCCTTGCAGCGGAAGGTTTCTTCTTGCCCGCAGCCAGGATCATAGAGCCCGGCCTGTGTCCGGCCTGTATCTGCAAGCAGCATCAAGAACACAACACAGGGCCATGGAGGACACGGCGGATACTTACTCCGCCGCACTCCTTAAGACCCTACAGAGAGGAAGCATTCGTATTATGGCATTACACATTGTGCTGGTGGAACCGGAAATACCGGCGAATACCGGCAATATCGCCCGTACCTGTGCGGCCACAGGAACCCATCTCCATCTCGTGCACCCGCTGGGCTTCCGCACAGACGATGCTACGCTGAAGCGTGCCGGACTCGATTATTGGCATGCAGTGAATATTGAATATCATAATTCCTTCAGTGAAGTTTTGGAGAAGTATCAGGAAGGGCGGTTCTTCTACGCGACCACCAAGGCCAAGAAGCGCTATAGCGATTTCGCCTTCCGGGATGGAGACTTCTTCGTGTTCGGGAAAGAAACCAAGGGGTTGCCGGCAGAGATCCTGGAGGCTGGTCAGGAAACGGCGATGCGGATGCCGATGAGCGAGGCGGTCAGATCGCTTAATTTGTCCAATTCGGCAGCGATTGTGGTCTATGAAGCGCTCCGGCAGCTCGATTTCCCACAACTTTTCTAAAAGTTGACATCATTTTTTATTTTTTTCAGCAGGATTCGACATTTTAGTAACGAAATAGTTGATTAGTGCCGAAGAAAGTAATAGGGTACGTGAACTTGGATGTCAGAAATGGCACTACTAATCATAAGTTGAACAGGAGAGTGTAAGTTAGATATGAAACCTGCTGGCGTTGTACGTAAAGTAGATCAGCTGGGTAGAATTGTTCTGCCTAAGTCTCTGCGTAAAAGGTATCAAATGAATGAAGGTGATCCTGTAGAAATTCTTGTTCAGGGCGACCACATTATTCTGGAGCGTTACCGTCCGAAGTGTGTCTTCTGCGGATCTATGGAAGGCGTAAGCGAATATAAAGAACGTTACATTTGTTCAAGTTGCCTTACCGAGATGACCCAACTGCCAAAACACGCGTAAGCGTAGAGCGCATCAATTATCTACATAGGGTAAAACGCGTAAGCGCGTCTTATAACATGGATGCTGGTTGGACTCGGCTTCAGTGAATAGTGAAGAACACAAAAAGAGCGCCGCACACATCAGTGCGGTGCTCCTTTTTGTGGTATACGTCCATCAGATGGTTCGCGGAGGGCGGGTCACAGCCCCTTAGTCTTGTCGTCGTTGTAGGAAGAAGTAAGAATACCAGCCAGAAACAGTACAAATACCAGGGTCACGATCCAAAAAGTCAGGGAGAACGACATGCAGGCACCTCCATTATTGACGATCTTCGTTACCCTGAGTATACCCTTTTAATCTGTAAAAATAAATGAAAATGTGATATTTAGCATTGACGGTTATACTCGGAATTACTTGAAGAACAAGAAGTTGGTTGGGACGCGGCGCAAATTGCCGTCGGAAGGCTTGTTAATGACCTTGCCGCGGAAAATCATGGACGATGAGCCGCCGCCGTCCAGGTTATAAGCATCGATGACGCCGAGATTGTACAGCTTATCCTGCAGCTCAGCCAGTGTAGCTCCCGAGTTACCGTTCTCGTTATATCCGTCAGCGACCAGAATCAGCAGCTGATTATCCTTGTAGTTACCGATGACGGTCCGCGGTGCCCGCTTCGGGGCCAGCTGCCATTTCAGCGGAATGGCTGTCTTGCTCTGATTCTTCAGCAGCACAGGGACGAAGGTTGCTCCGAATACCGGCTCCAGCTGATCGAGCTGGTCACGACTGGTGAATTTGCCGCCGATCAGCTGGCCGGATTTGTTCAGGCCGACGAAGCTGAGATCCTTGTAGCTGGGCTCGAAGCCGTACAGATATTCTCCGCCGACGATGGTGGTCGAGAGCGGATAACGCTTGCCGTTCTGATCAGCGAAGCCGCCGGCATTAATACCGGCCGAGGCACCGTAGCGGTTCACGGCCTGCAGTGTGGTCTCGGAAGCGCCCGTGCCGTCACCGGCCAGGCTCATCTTCATGGCTGAGGTATCCTTCAGCTTAATCTTCATTGCGTATGCTGTATAATTGCCGGGGTTCAGCCGGTATAATTCAATGGTAATCCGGTCGCTGCTGATCACATCGGCAGGAATGCCGAGCCGGGAACTAATCCGGCGGTTGTAGATCCGCTCAGGACGGGAGGTCTGGGCCGTTGCTGTGCTGACCAGTGTGTTCATAGCGTTCGTGGTCTGCTTGTAGAGCTGTGCGCTGGTACCGATAGAGTCTATGGTGTAAGCGGCATAGCTCTTGGCTACAGCCAGGTCCTGCTTCAATTGCGCGGTTTCATTCACGGGTCCGGGGTCAGCTGCGAAGGGGGCGGTATTCAGCTTAAGCTCAAGCGGAGGCTGGTACAGCCACAGACAGAGCAGCAGTCCGAACAATGGAGCGGTCAGGAGCATGAAGAACCGGTTCACTCTTTTGACAGGAGTCATCATTTCAGCAGATCCATCTCTTTCTTGAGCGTATCAAGCTGTTTCTTGACCTCGCTTAATTGCGTGTACAACTTGTTGCTGTTGTCCGTCTTGTTACTGGCATTATCCTTGGTGAAGGTCAGCAGCTCGTTGAACGTCTGCACGGTGCTCTGAAGCTCCTTCACTTGTTCTGACAGGACGGCGATCTTCGACTCGTAGTCGGTCTTCAAAACGGTAAGCTGCTGCTGGCTTTGAGATCCAAGCTCGCTCAGCACCTGATCCTTCAGATGATTGGTGTAGCTGTACACGGCATATACGCCGGCTGTGATCATCAGAATCCAGAACAGTAGAAACCATTTGACGGACGAGCCGCTTCTCTCTGCACTCCGGCGAGAGTGTACCCGGGTCGATTCCGCTAGCGGTTGCATTTCATCACCTCAAGCCATATTTTTTCAAGTTCTCATTCTATCAGACTTTCAGGTTTTTCGCAAAAGTGAAAGAGCCGCGCAGAAACGACAAAAAGTAATTGCATCCTGTTAAACTACTGCGATACAATTTCTATAGATTGGAATATCTGATGGACGTATTCAAGGTAAAAGTAGGAAGAATAGACTTATGACAGCATAGATCCTTGCTTGCGTGTTGACAGGAAACGCTTACAGCGCTTTCCATTCTGGAAAATTATATAGATAGCAGGAGGTCTGGGCATTAATGACGAAGGTCTGGCAGGTGGTCATCGTGGGATGTCATCCCACAAGTATGCTGGGAACAAAATTAATTCTGGAAGATGAGGAGGGACTAACGGTAGATGGCATGTTCGCTACCTGGGAAGAATGTCTCGCGGGCATGGAGGAATTAAGGCCTGATCTGGTGCTGAGTGATTATCAGATGCATGACGGAACCGTAGAGCAGGTGCTGCCGGACATGAAAAAAAGCTCACCGTGCTCCCACATTATTATCATGACGGAGGAGAACGATAAGGAGATATTCCTGCCCCTGATTGAACTGGGAGCGAGCGGGGTATTGTCGAAGGGAGCCACCCCGGATCAGCTTCTGCAGATGATCCGCGGCATCCGCGAAGGGTTCCTCTCCATTCCGCTGGAATGGATCGAAAAGGGCTTCCGTCCGGTAGCCTCCTCCAGAGGGCTGGAAGGTGTCTTGCAGCTGACACAGACGGAGATGTTCATCATGGAACGCATTGTGCAAGGAATTACATACGACAAAATCGCACTTGAAATTGAAGTCAGCCGCCGTTCGATCGATAACTACCTGCGAAAGATTTATGTGAAGCTGGAAGTATCGACAAGAGCGCAGGCAATTGAGAAGTTCGCGCTTTTCTCAAGACAGAACAAGCAAATCTACGCATAATCCCTGTATTACGACATAATGGCGTCAGGACTGGAATATTCTTAAACCAGATAAAGGGGGGAAGCGTATGAAGTATGAGTTTTCTTCGCGCGCACATACATTGTTATCTTCACCGCTGCTGAGTATCCGTAAGGAGACACGCCGGGGTACGCTGATCTCGCTGGCAGAGGAGCTCCCGGCAGAAGAATTATTTCCGCTGTCGCTGCTGTCTGAGGCGGCATCTACCGTGATCTCCACAGATGCAAGTGCGCTGCAGTACGGGGAGCCTGAAGGGTATGGCCCGCTCCGCGAATGGCTGACCGGAGATTGGCTCCACAGCAAAGGGGTGGCGGTAACCGAAGGCGGAGTGCTGCTGACAACGGGCAGCCAGCAGGCCATCGATCTGCTGTCCAGGGTGTACATCGATCCCGGGGATCATGTGCTGGTTGAGAATCCGACTTCTCCCGGTATTCTGCAGGCGCTGCGGATGCAGGGAGCCGTCATTATTCCGGTCCAGGGGGATGGGGACGGCCTGCTGCCGGATCATCTGCGCCGAACGATCCGCAGCTATAGGCCCAAGATGCTGTTCGCTGCGCCAAGCTTCACCAACCCCAGCGGAGTACTCTGGAGCCTTGCCCGGCGGCAAGAGATTCTGGAGCTGTGTATCTCACATAATGTGCTGATCGTAGAGGATGATTCCTATGGCGATCTGCACTTCCAGCGGAGTGAGGGCCACCCCTTCAAGAAATATCCTACTCTATATGCGCTGGAGAATGTCAGCGAGGGCGGGCATGTGCTGTACATCGGCTCCTTCAGCAAGACGGTCGCGCCGGCGCTGCGGACGGGCTGGGCGGCGGGAAGCCGCGAGCTGATCGGCATGATGGCTGCCGCCAAGCAGATGGCGGATTGGCAGTCCAGCTCGCTGAACCAGCGCCTGCTGCATCATCTGCTCAGTGTGTCGGCTTTTGATCTAAGGGAGCATATCGCGCTGCTGAACCGCGAATACAATACCCGCCTGAAGCTGATGGCGGAGCTGCTGAAGCGTCCGGCCTGGAAGCACAGCGTGTATGATATGCCGGCCGGCGGCATGTTCCTCTGGGTATCGCTGCCTGAAGGCCTGGACGCGATGGCTCTGCTGCGAGCTTCGCTGTCCAAGGGGGTAGCCTTCCTGCCTGGTCCGCTCTGCAGTGTAAGCGGAGGCTCAGACCGTATCCGGCTCAACTTCAGCCATCCCGGCCGCGATGAGCTGCTGCTTGGAATGAATCTGATGAGCGAAGCGGTGACCGAGTTCACGGCGCGCAGCTAGGGGAGAAGGAACGGGCGCAAATATGAGCTTCACAGAAATTGAGCGGATTTTCATTTGAATTTTGCCGGATGCTATGTTAGGCTGGAGTCAATTAAATCTTCCATAAACACATCGTTTACTGGATTGTTACTGGCCGTGCCAGGCAAAACCTAAACTGATGGTGACTGATTTGAACCCGTTCGCCGGGCTCGATGATCTTGCCATAGGTTTAGGTTTTTCTGTTATATAGGCCATGCAGAAAGATCATAATGAAAAGGGGTAAGGACTATGGCTACAGTACTTAACGGATTTCCTGAGCATTTCTTATGGGGCGGGGCAACCGCTGCCAATCAGCTGGAGGGCGCTTTTGATCAGGGAGGCAAAGGGCTGTCAACCGCAGATATGATCGCCTTCGTGCCAAAGGATAAGCGCATAGGGGATCATTCCATGGAGATCTCTTCGGAGCGTATCGCCCGGATTCTTGCCGGAGAGACGGATGACTGGTTCCCGAAACGCGAAGGCGTTGACTTCTATCACCGCTACAAGGAGGACATTGCTCTATTCGCCGAAATGGGCTTCAAGGTGTTCCGGCTGTCGATTAACTGGGCACGGATCTTCCCGAACGGCGATGATGCCGAGCCTAACGAGCAGGGTCTGCAATTCTACGACGATGTATTCGATGAACTGTTGAAATACGGCATTGAGCCGCTGGTTACTCTCTCGCACTATGAGACTCCGCTCGGTCTTACACAGAAGTATAACGGCTGGGCCAGCCGTGAAGTGGTCGGCTTCTATGTGAAGTATGCTGAGACTGTATTTACACGTTACCGGAAAAAAGTAAAGTACTGGCTGACCTTCAACGAGATCAATGTCATGCTGTTCAGCCCGTATACCGGAGGCGGTATTCTTACAGACCGCGTGGAGAACAAGCTGCAAGCGGTCTTTCAGGGGCTGCACCATCAGTTCGTAGCAAGCGCCCTGGTTACCAGACTCGGACATGAGATTATTCCAGGCTCGCAGATTGGCTGTATGCTGGCCCGTATGGAGAGCTACGCGCATACCTGCAATCCGGCGGATGTACGTAAGAGACAGCAGGAGGACCAGCTGAATCTGTTCTTCACGGATGTGCATGCGCGCGGCAAGTACCCGCGTTATATGAACCGTTATTTTGCCGAGAACCATATTGAGATTGTCCGTGAACCGGGGGATGATGAGCTTCTTGCTGCGAATACAGTAGATTTCATCTCGTTCAGCTATTATATGACGCTTACGGTGTCCGCAGGTCCGGAGGGTGAGGCGACTGAAGGAAATCTGCTGGGCGGCATCAAGAACCCGTATTTGAAGGCCTCCGACTGGGGCTGGCAGATTGATCCTGCGGGCCTGCGCATTACCCTGAACAACCTGTACGACCGTTACCAGAAGCCGTTGTTCATCGTAGAGAACGGGCTGGGCGCATATGACAAGGTGGAGGAAGACGGATCGATCCATGACCATTACCGGATTGATTATTTGCGGGAACACATCAAGGAGATGAAGGAAGCGGTTAAGGACGGCGTGGAGCTGATGGGCTATACGGCCTGGGGCCCGATTGACCTGGTGAGCATGTCGACCTCGGAAATGTCCAAGCGCTACGGCTTCATCTACGTAGACCTGGACGACACGGGAAGCGGCACGCTGAACCGCAGCAAGAAGGATTCGTTTGAGTGGTACAAGCAGGTGATTTCGTCGAACGGTGAAATATTGTAGGTGAAATGGGGCAAGCTTAAGAAGCACAGGTCTTAATAAACCGTTTTCATAAAAGTGTTGTCATATTAACAATGATATGCTAAGATGCTGCTACAGGTAGAATAACTGGATTGTTACTGTTCATTCAGGCAAAACCAGAAACGGGCACTCTTTTGATGCCGTTTTGGTTTTGCCTTTTTTAACACGATAATGTTGTATCCCCGCGCCTGCGGGGGGATTTTATTACTCTGACGGTGTAAGGTGATGGAATGAAAATTGCTAAGGTGCTCAACAACAATGTGGTCACCGTACTCGATGCCAGCGGGAAGGAACGGGTCGTAATGGGCCGCGGTATCGCCTTCAAGAAGCAGGCCGGGGATGATGTTGAGGATGCTCAGGTCGAGAAGGTATTCGCCCTGGAGAATAAAGAAGGTTCACAGAAGCTGATGTCGCTTCTCTCGGAGATCCCGCTGGAATATGTGGAATGCACCGATGAAGTGATCCGTTATGCCGAGACGGTGCTCGGGGAGAAGCTGCATGACAGCATCTATATCTCCCTGACGGACCATATCCATTTCGCCATCGACCGCCACCGTCAGGGGCTTCAAATCAAGAATGCACTGCTGTGGGAAATCAAGCGAATGTACCGCAAGGAGTTCTCAATTGGACTCAAGGCGCTGCAAATTATCGAGGAACGGCTTGGGGTTCTGCTGCCGGAGGACGAGTGCGCTTTCATCGCGATGCATCTGGTTAATGCGCAGATGAACGGTGAGATGCGGGAGACGGTAAGTATCACGAATATCGTGAAGGACATCTTGAATATTGTCCGGCGGAGCTTCCTGATTGAGCTGGATGAAGAATCACTCGGGTATTACCGCTTCCTGACCCACCTTAAGTTCTTTGCGCAGCGGGTGGTTCAGGGCACTCCGATGGAGGAGCGGGACCATGATCATGCGCTGCATGATCTGGTCATGAAGCAGTACCCGGCTGCCCATGCGGTTGCGGTGAAGATAGCGGACTATTCCCGCAAGATATACAAACGGGTCTTGTCCAAGGAAGAAATATTGTATCTGACCATTCATATTGAACGGATTATCCGTAATGAGGATATAACAGAATAATGTGGTGCAGGATTGCAACTCGGAACAGAGGCAAAACCTAAACCCGGACAGTGCTGGAGGCAGAAGACTGCCTTTCCCCGCTGATCGGCGTTTAGGTTTTTTTAAATATAAAAATTTATATGTTTCATGCTATACATTATCCTTCTATTTCTCGCTGAAGCGGTACCGTCCTTTGAAAGGACGGCGAAGCCGTTTCTGCTTGTGCGGAAAACATACTACATCTAAGGAGCAACATCTTATGAATACAAAAGAGCTGTCCAAAGAAATATTGAAGCTTGTCGGCGGAGAAGACAATATCGATCAGGTAACCCACTGTATGACCCGTCTGCGCTTCAACCTGAATGATAACAACCGTGCGGACAAAGCGGCGCTGCAGAAGACGGACGGGGTTATGGGCGTGATGATTAACGGCGGGCAATTCCAGGTTATTATCGGCAATGATGTGCCGGTGGTCTACAATGAGCTGATTGGCAATATGTCCGTTTCTCCTGAGATGAAGGCTTCCGGTGACAAGGTGGAGAAAAAGAAGCAGAATCCGCTCAGCAAGCTGTTTGACTTCATCTCGGGAATCTTCACACCGATCCTGCCGGCCATTACCGGTGCGGGGATGATCAAAGGGATTGTCGCCCTGCTTGTCGCAGTAGGCTGGATGGGGACAGAGAACTCCACGTATATCATTCTCTCGGCGATCGGGGACGGTGCCTTTTACTTCCTGCCGATTGTTCTGGCCATCAGCGCTGCCCGTAAGCTGGGAAGCAATATGTACATCGCTGCTGCGATAGGTGCGGCCATTCTGCATCCGACCGTCACCACGCTGCTGGGGTCCGGGGAGCCTGTTACCTTCGCTTCACTGCCGGTGGTAGCTGCAACCTACGCTTCGTCCGTCATTCCGATTGTGATTGCAGTATGGCTGGCCTCCTATGTGGAAAAAGCCGTTGATAAAGTAACCCATGCTTCCCTGAAGCTGATTATCGTTCCGACGGTTACGCTGCTGGTCATTGTGCCGCTTACCCTGATTGCCGTAGGCCCGCTGGGAGTAATTATCGGAGATGGCCTGACTGGAGGGATCAGCTGGCTGTTCGAGAATACGGGATTGTTCGCAGGCCTGCTGCTGGGCGGAACCATGTCGCTGCTGATCATTACCGGGATGCACTATGCTCTGATTCCAATCATGATCGCATCCATTGCACAGCTTGGCTATGACTATATGATTCCGATTATGATGGTAGCGAACTTCGCCCAGGCGGGCAGTGCGCTCGGTGTCTCACTGAGAACGAAGAACAGCAAGCTGAAGTCCCTCTCCCTGTCCACAAGTATTACGGCTTTCATGGGGATTACAGAACCGGCTATGTACGGTGTGAATATGCGGCTTAAGAAACCGTTCATCGCTGCCCTGATCGGCGGAGCCGCCGGTGGTGCGTTCCTCAGCTTGTTCAAGGTAAAAGCGTATGTCATCGGCGGACTCGCCGGGCTCTCCGGCATCCCGATGGTTCTCGGTGCGACCTTTGTCTATTCGGTCATCGGCTTCGCCATCGGGGCGGCAGTTGCTGCCATTGTCACTTATATTATCGGCTTCGAGGATGAGCCGGAAGCTGCTGCTGCTGCGCCTGCGGTGACTTCTGCCGAGCCTGTCGCATCTGACGCTAACACTACTGTAATCGGCGCTACTGCTGAGTCTACGATGGTGAATCAAGAGGTGTTCAGTCCGATTGCCGGAGCGGTGAAGCCGCTCAGCGAAGTGAGCGACCCGGCCTTCTCGGAAGAGATTATGGGTAAAGGATATGCCATTCAGCCGTCCGAAGGCCGCGTAGTCTCGCCGGTCCAGGGAACGGTGTTCTCGCTCTCGAAGAGCGGACATGCCATTGGTCTGGTCAGCGACAGCGGAGCGGAAATGCTGATCCATATCGGCATCGACACGGTGAAGCTGAAAGGCCTGCATTTCTCGCCCAAGGTAACCGCCGGAACCCGGGTGGCTGTCGGCGATCTCCTGATGGAATTCGATCTGGTCGAGATCGAGAAGGCTGGTTATAGCACGATTACGCCGGTTATTATTACGAACATCCAGCAGTACCAGTCCATCCAGTCTGCTGGCGCCACCTGGGTTAAGGAGAAGGAGCTGCTGTATACGGTGCTTGCTTAGGGCGAGCCAGGAGCGAATAAGCGAAGGGCTGGGGGCTTGGAGTGAATGAGTGAAGAGCATGGTATAAACCAGTAGGATATTCTAGAGTATAGATCAGGTAAGTGGATAGAGAAGGTACAAAGGAGTTGTCGCTCGCAGCAGGTCTGCGTGGGGACAACTCCATTTGTGCTTGTATAGTTAGCGCGAGAGATGATTCGCAGGCTGAATGTGTGCGGAAAACTGAATACAATGTGCTGGGGCGATGGGGCGAAGGTAAGCGGACCAAATGTGTGCGGAAAACCGAATACAATGTGATGGACGAGGGTAAGCGGGCCGAATGTGTACGGAAAACCGAATACAATGTGATGGACGAGGGGAAGCGGGCCGAATGTGTGCGGAAAACAGAATACAATGTGATGGACGAGGGTAAGCGGGCCGAATGTGTGCGGAAAACCGAATACAATGTGCTGGGGCGATGGGGCGAAGGTAAGCGGACCAAATGTGTGTAAAAAACCGAATACATGTATTGGCGCTTATCCAGTAACTTTATTCTGTGGAGATAGGTGGAAAAAGAGCATCTAATTTGACTGGATTCCTGAGAGTTGGGACTTTAGTTGGAAAAAGTACATTTATTCAGCTGAAATATGCTACTTGAGACAAAATGATGGAAAATAAGTGTTTTTTATCCAACTAATCTTTTGCGCCGGGAAAAACTCAATGATTTAAGTGTTGATTTTCCATCTATTAGCCGGGCAGTAGAGCGGGAACGTCTCACAATTGTGTGAATGCCCATGTAAAGGGAGGCGCTTCCGCTCGGGTTCGGCAGGTGGAGCTGCGAACGGATAGGCAGTCGCAGCGGCCCAGGTCCGGCAGGTGGAGTAGTGAGCGGATGGGTAGGCGCGCGGCCCAGGTCCGGCAGGTGGAGCTGCGAACGGATAGGCAGTCGCAGCGGCCCAGGTCCGGCAGGTGGAGTAGTGAGCGGATGGGTAGGCGCGCGGCCCGGGTCCGGCAGGTGGAGTAGTGAGCGGATGGGTAGGCGCGCGGCCCGGGTCCGGCAGGTGGAGTAGTGAGCGGATGGGTAGGCGCGCGGCCCGGGTTCGGCAGGTGGAGCAGTGATCGGACAGATGGGCAGACACGGCGGCCTGGGTCCGGCTATTGGGGCTGCGAACGGATAGGCTGTCGCAGCAGCCCAGGTCCGGCAGAGGAGCTGCGAACGAATCGGCGGGACCTGGGCTGAGGGCGGCCAGAATCCGCTGAGATCCGCTCCGGCCGGGCGCGGGCCTACAGCTTGCCCGCGCTGATCTCCGCGACCGCTGCATACTCGATCAGCGCGGCTTGTCCGGCGGCCGTGAGCGTGTAGCGGCCGCGCTGCACCCGGAAGAACCACGCATAGTAGTTCTTCTGCAGGATCGCAGCGGCGCCGGGTACGCCGCTGCGCTTCCGCAACGCGGCGGGCGTGACGCCGACGCCGCGCGCGCTCTCCGCCTGGCTGTGCGCAGCCGCCGGGCCCGCACCCGCAGCGGCATCACCCGCCGCCGCTGCTGCCGTACCCGCGGCCGCCGACTCCCCGGCGGCCAGGGCAGTGCCCGGCGCGCCGCTTAGCGCCGCGCGCCCCCCGCCGAGGCCGGCCGCTCCGGCGGCTTCGGCCTCCAGGGCCTGCAGCGCGAGGGCCACGCGCAGCGCCTTCTCGCGGTAGGCAGTCACGAGCTTGACGCGCGTGCTGCCGCCGGTGTTGTAGTCCCCGCTGCGCTCGCGGAACTCATAGAGCAAGCGCTCGCGGCGGCGCACCGCGCTGCGGGCCTGCGGCGGCGCGTCGCCCGGCTCCGCGAGCACCTCGACGAGCGGGGCCTTCGTCTTGTAGAAGACGACGGTGATCAGCCCGAGGCCGAGCCGGCGGCACAGCCCGGTGAGCTCGCCCCAGCGCTGGTTGACCGCGCCCTTCTTCTCCCTGACGCGTTCTACCGCGAGGTAGACGTTAGGGCTGAGCCGCAGCCGTTCAATCCCCTGCAGCAGCAGGGCGAGATTGAACGATTTTTTCATCTCCACAATGAGTGGCGGTGCCTCGTCCTCCCGGATGCCCACCAGATCACAGGTCCGCACCTCACCCTTGATGTCATAGCCTTGCCGTTCAAAAAAACTCTTCAAAGGAGCATACAGCTCCGTCTCCTGCTTGATTGCCATTCGTATTCACTCCTGCCCTGAATTGCAGCGTAATTATAATAGAGAATTTATGATTCTCTATTATAGCACAGCAAAAAAGAGGTCAACTATTCCGGGCTCGCCGCATAGGTATGTAATACACTTTCTAAGCTTGGTGGAGCAAGTAGGAGCGCAAGAGGAGGCAGCGAGCCATGGATATTTTTGAGCGTATAGCAACGCATCGGGCTGAGAACGACCGTTTGGCGTGGAGCGGCACTTTCAAGGACTATATAGAACTGCTTAGAGTAGACCCCTCTCCCGCCAAAACGGCTCATTCCCGCGTATACGACATGATCAAGTCACACGGCGTCGAGGACATTAACGGACGTAAACGGTATAAGTTTTTTGAACAGGAGATCTTTGGACTGGATCGTGCGGTGGAAAAGCTGGTGGAGGAATACTTCCATTCCGCAGCCCGAAGGCTGGATGTGCGTAAACGGATTCTGCTGCTGATGGGACCGGTCAGTGGAGGAAAGTCCACCTTGGTAACGCTGCTGAAGCGCGGCCTGGAGCAATATTCGCGCACGGATGCGGGTGCGGTGTATGCCATTGAGGGCTGCCCGATGCATGAGGACCCGCTGCATCTGATTCCGCTGGAGCTGCGGCCTGAGATCGAACGCGAGCTGGATGTACGGATTGAAGGCAATCTCTGCCCGTCCTGCCAGATGCGGCTGAAGAATGACTACCACGGGGATATTGAACGTGTGGCGGTTACCCGGGTGCTGTTGTCGGAAGAGGAGCGGGTAGGGATTGGTACATTCAGCCCTTCCGACCCGAAGTCGCAGGATATCGCGGATCTGACCGGCAGTATCGACTTCTCCACCATTACCGAATTCGGCTCGGAATCCGATCCGCGGGCTTACCGCTTCGACGGGGAGCTGAACAAGGCCAACCGCGGGATCATGGAATTCCAGGAGATGCTGAAATGTGACGAGAAGTTCCTGTGGAATCTGCTGTCGCTGACTCAGGAAGGCAATTTCAAGGCCGGGCGGTTTGCGTTAATTTCGGCGGATGAGATGATTATTGCCCACACGAATGAGACCGAATATAAATCCTTCATCTCCAATAAAAAGAACGAAGCACTCCAGTCCCGCATGATCGTCATGCCGGTTCCCTATAATCTGCGCGTCTCTGAAGAGGAAAAAATCTACGCCAAGCTGATCGGCCAGAGCGATATGAAGCATGTGCATATTGCCCCTCACGCGCTGCGCGCGGCGGCGATCTTCTCCATCCTGACCCGGCTCAAGGAGAGCAAGAAGCAGGGGATGGATCTGATCAAGAAGCTGCGCATGTACGACGGCGAAGAGGTCGAGGGCTACAAGGAAGCGGATCTGAAGGAGATGCAGACCGAATACTTAGATGAAGGCATGTCCGGCATCGACCCGCGTTATGTTATTAACCGCATCTCCAGCGCCCTGATCAAAGGCGATCTGCAGTGCATGAACGCGCTGGATGTGCTGCGGGCAATCAAGGACGGTCTGGATCAGCATCCTTCGATTACGAAGGAGGAGCGCGAGCGTTATCTGAACTTTATTTCTATTGCCCGCAAGGAATACGATATTCTCGCCAAAAGCGAAGTGCAAAAGGCCTTCGTCTACTCTTTTGAAGAATCCGCCAAAACGCTGTTCGAGAATTATCTCGACAATATCGAAGCCTTCTGCAACTGGTCCAAAATCCGCGACCCGCTTACCGATGAGGAGATGGAGCCGGATGAGCGGCTGATGCGCTCCATTGAAGAGCAGATCGGCATCTCGGAGAATGCGAAGAAGGCCTTCCGCGAGGAGATCCTGATCCGTATTTCGTCCTACTCCCGCAAGGGCAAGAAGTTCGAGTACAACAATCACGACCGGTTGCGGGAAGCCATCGAGAAGAAGCTGTTCACGGACCTCAAGGATATCGTCAAAATCACCACTTCCTCCAAGACACCGGATGAAAGCCAGCTCAAACGGATCAACGAGGTCAGCCGCCGCCTGATCGACGAGCACAACTACTGCCCGATCTGTGCCAATGAGCTGCTGAAATATGTCGGAAGCCTGCTGAACCGCTGACGGAGGTAGCTTCACGGATACTGGAGACCGGGGACTGCCATCAGGCAGTCCTCTTGTCTGTCCCGGAGCTAATTAAGACTTGTATGCTCAGCCAAAAGGGAATATCCCAGGCCATGGTGATGGCTTAGGGATATTCCCTTTAGTCTAGCGAAGCGCCTGATCGGCGAATCCGTGCGGACTGGATAACTAATTCTTCTAATCCTCCTGAGAGTCCTTAGGCTCCTGCTCCTTACCGCCAATCTTGAAGCTTAATTGGCCGTTATATTTGCCGAGCTGTCCGCCCACGCCGATGCCTGCACCTTCGCCGCCGCCGAACTGGGCTTTGGCCTCAGCCCCGATGCCCTTGTTGCCGCCGAGCTGAACATGAGAGTCAAAGCCTGCACCTTGACTAAGCCCCAGATGAGCACCCGCATCTGCATTCAGCCCGTGATCGCCCCCGGCCTGTGCGCCCAACTTGACATCTGCGCCTTGCCCGCCGCCGAGCTGGGCCTTGCCTTGTGCAGCCACCCCGTATTTGCCGAAGGCCTGGGCTTCGGCGTTCACTCCGAGGCCTTGCCCGTTGCCCACATGGGTATCGCCTTGCGCTTCGATCCCGTAGGAGCTGCTGCCGATATGGCCGTCTGCCTGCATGCTTGCGCCGCTGTACGCCAGGTTTCCTCCGGCATTCATGCCGATGCCGTGTTTACCCCCTAACTCGCCTCCTACATCGACATGAATTCCCTTTCCGCCGGCCTGACTTGCCCCGGGATGGCCGTCCACCGGCTTGTTCGCGGCAGCCGGATGTCCGCTTTCGAGGACCGTCTGCGGCTTGCTGGCATTCTGAATCTGCTGCCAGCCGTCCATGTTGTCCTCCGCATGGTCATTCTCGAGCTTATGTGGAGCGGCCGGAGGTTCGGAGGCCCTGACAGTCTGCGTATTCCCGGCAGTTGTGGAATTCTTAGCAATCCTCGGAGCGGTCTCCTCAGTGGACTCCGAACGTATCAGGTAGTGGTAATGCGAATAAGGGTAGGGCTGCGGCAGATGCCGATAGCCTGACGGATGAGCTGAGCTGTTCGAATCTTCGTTCCTGTAATTCATGCGGGAACCCTCCATTCTTGAAGTCATTACAATAGCCTATTCACCGAAATGGGAAGTGATTCGTGTCAGCTGAATATAAAAGTGCATTGTAATGCCTGCAAGGCTATGCTACCATTATGAATGAATTATATATTATTCACTCAGGCGCGGAGGGCTTACGGATGGAAGATAAGAAGGCTGAGATTTTCAGATGCGGCAAAGAGCTGTTCAGCTCCAAGGGCTTCAAGGACACCAATATTTCCGACATCACCAAAATGTGCGGATATGCCGTAGGCACGTTCTATAATTATTACGCTTCGAAAGAGAAGCTGTTCATCGATATTTATCTGCAGGAGAACGAGAAGCTGAAGCGGAGCATCCTGCAATCTTCGGTCAATCTGGACGACGAGCCTGCCAAAGTGCTCAAAGAAATCATGGCGCTTAATTACAGCGGGATCAATACGAATCCAATCCTGAAGGAATGGTACAACAAAGCTCTTTTCAGCAAGCTGGAGAAGGAGTTCTATGAGCATGGCGGAATAGAGGGTATTCATGAAATGATGAACAGCGGCACGCTGGAATTAATCCGGCACTGGAAGTCCAGGGGGAAAATCAGAACAGATCTGGAGGACGGGATGATTCTAGCTTTGTTCAACTCTATTCCGTATATCGACATTCACAAGGAAGAGATCGGGGCAAGCCATTTTCCGCAGCTTCTGGATTATATAGTGGAATTCATCATGAAAGGCTTGACGGATACGAAGAGCTGATTATATAGCAAGACTGGATCAGTCCCGCAGGCCGCCATCTGCTATAATGTATGCACCTATGTATACTGAAAGGCCGGTGGAGTCACTGAATTACAGCAGAGAGATCGGGCGGAGTATTGATTATATTGAGGAGCATCTCATGGACCCGCTGACAGCGGAGCAGATTGCGGCGTATGCGGGTTATTCGCTGTTTCATTTTTGCCGGATGTTCAGCCAGTCTCAGGACATGCCGGTCATGGAATATGTGCGCACCCGGAGATTGTCGCGGGCTGCCGTTGAATTGTTCAACGGGCGGAGAATTACGGACATCGCGCTGGAGTATGGGTTCGAGACTCCCGGCGGCTTCGCCAAAGCCTTCCGCAAGTCTTACGGCTACAGCCCCTCCCAGTATGCGGCGCGGATGAACGGCTATGTCCGGGACCGGCTGGCGTATGACATCAAGGAATACATCGCGGAGCCTGTATTGGTGACGAAGCCTGCTTTTAACGTAGCGGGGTATGGAATCGAGACGGATGTAGAGGCCGGGAATGCAACGCAGGATGTCGCTTCCTTCTGGTATTACTATGAGGGTGACAATCTGGAGGATCAGATGTACGCAAAGCTGAATCCGCCGAAGCACGGGGAGGTCGGCTTATGTATACCGTCAGACGCTGGCGGTAATGCTGTGTATCTGCTGGGGGTTATAGTGGAGGACTTCAGTAAGGTCACTCCTGACATGCTTACGGCTGCTGTACCGGCGGCGCAGTACGTGGTATTCACGACACCTCCGGTGGACGCTACTGATGAGGCGAGACCGGAGACTTTTGCCGAGGTGGTCAAGAGTACCTGGAGATATATCTTCGAGGACTGGTTCCCGGGCAGCGGCTACATGCATGACGAAGATAAACTGAACTTTGAGTTCTACGACGAACGCTGTCACGCCCGCGTGGATTCCGTGATGGAGATTTATGTCCCTGTACGGGAACGGGTTTCATGAAACCACTAACCGTTTAATTGAAATAAGTGGAAATGTAGAGTGAAGGAGTTAACCATGGTCAAACAACGCAAGAATTTGCTAACGGTAACTATATTGTACACACTGTTTGTTCTTTATTTTATGTTCTTTGCTTTCGGCAGAGGTGAGGCATCGGATCATACCGTCTACACCTTTATTTTCATGCCCGATAACTTCCTTCTGCTGCCGTATCCATCTGATCTTCTACATCCCAGCCTCATGAGTATGGTGGGTTTCGGGAACACGCTTGCGTTTGTTCCTTTCGGCATATTGATTCCATGGCTGTACCGGGTCGGCTTCGTCCGGTTCATCACCTTATTCTTCATCGCGATTCTTGTGCTTGAAACGATCCAGGCTCTTACCTTCCTGGGCAGCTTCGATATCAACGACGCTCTTCAGAATTCGGTTGGGGCAGCCCTCGGCTTCGGAGCGTACAAGCTTGGTTTCCGTAACCGCAGCCTCGGGCGCAATCTGGTGGCAACGGCTATATCAGGGTTGGTTCTTTTTATAGCTTTATGGGGACTAGGCGCGGCGGTAGACAAAATATTAACTAAAGTAGAGGGTCCGTTTACGGCGATCATGGAATGGACGGACACCTCGGGCAATTCATCCGCAGACAAACCGGATAGTATTCAAATCAACGGACAGAAGATACCGCTCCGCTCTAATCTGTATGGCGCTGAAGGCGGAGATTCCAGAACATTCACGTACAAGTCTGAGGGACAGACGATTTTCTCCTTCACTTTCGGAAACCCCGAACCAACGGATTATTCCGGTGAGATCAGTATTACCCGGGATGGCCAGGAGATTCTGAATTATACTGGAGATTTTCAGCGTACTAATCCTGAACAGTACCCTGTGGTATATGAGATGCCGGTTGAGCCCGGGGATGAGCTGAAGATCACGATTAAAGGCGGCTTGAAAGTATGGGATGTGGGGTATAAGAAGATGCAGTATTTCTGGCAATGAGTGCTTGATCTTCTATTCAGAGAGGATGGGTGACGGTTATGAAAATGGCATTTGTTCTGTTCGACGGCATGACCAGCATGGATTTTGTGGGGTTCTATGAAGCGGTGAGCTGGGTGGCGATCCTGAAGGCGAAGGAGGATGTATCCTGGACCTTCTGCGCCAACAAAGCGGAGGTGACGGATGACCGGGGGCTGACCATGAAGGCTAATGAGGTGTTGCCTGATCTGGGGGATTTCGATCTGGTCTTCCTCCCGGGCGGCATGCCGACCCGGACACTCCGCAATGATGAGGAGTTCATAAGCTGGATACGGACGGCAGAAGGCGCACGTTATAAAGTGTCGGTGTGCACGGGGGCACTGCTCTTAGGGGCGGCAGGATTCTTAGAGGGGAAAAAAGCGACCACGAACTCGTCAGCCTACGATCTGCTTGCCCCTTACTGCGGGGAAGTCATTAAGGCCCGGGCCGTCCGGGACGGTGATACCTTCACCGGAGGCGGAGTAACGTCCTCGATCGATCTTGGTCTGTACCTGATTGAGTGCTTAGTGGATACAGACACTGCACGCCTGGTGCAAAAAAAACTGGAGTACCCTTACTACCAGGCAGGTAAGCTGAGCGATATCTACTATCCGTATGAAGTGGAATAGACAGAGGGCGGTGTGATTCTACAAGAAAGGCAAGCCCCTGCATCAGGGCTTGCCTTTTGCCCATATATCCGGTGGATGCACCTTTGCGGCCGCTCAATGTGATCGGTTTTTCGCCTACATTTGGCCATATCCGTGCGCCACTGCTTAATGTAGTCGGTTTTTCGTCTACATTCGGCCATATGCCTGCGCCACTGCTTAATGTGGTCGGTTTTTCGTCTACATTTGGTCATATGCCTGTGCCACTGCTCAATGTAGTCGGTTTTTCGTCTACATTTGGTCATATGCCTGTGTCACAGCTCAATGTGGTCGGTTTTTCGTCTACATTTTGGATTCCTCATTCGTAAGAGCACCTATCCATGGGCAGGCGTAAATCATAATTCCCTAACAGCAAAAAAGGCAAGCCCGTAGCAGGGGCTTGCCTTTTCTTGTCCGTTTATTGCCCGGCTGCAGCGTCCAATTGAACCGCAACGTAGCTTCCCAGCTCAACCATGCCTGCACTATCCAGCTTGGCGGCATCGTGTTGCTTGATGACCTCGGCGGTTTTCTGCATGAGCTCCGAGCTGTCGGTATTTCCCAGAACGCGCAGAACTACCAGCGTCTCGCCTTTCTTCAGCTGTTCGGCCAGCTTGGTCTTGTAGGCTTCCAGGGAATCTACTTCCAGTCCTTGCGTCACGTAATAATCGTAGGCATTGCTGGTGGCCTTGAACTGAGGCAGCTCATGGTCCAGCCAGTAGGCCTTGTCCATCACATACTCTACATCGGAGGCTGTAGCGTCATTGGAGTTATAGAGCAGATAAGGAAGTCCGGTATTGGTGGCGTTATTGGTCGGGTCAACGTTGACCCATTCGTCGCCGATCTTCACCTTGTTCCAGGCGTGATTCACGCCGCTCATGGTTCCGGTGACGACCATCGAAGGGACCTGGACGAGATCAGAGAGCAGCTGGAAGGTATGGGCATAGCTCATGCATACCCCGACTTTTTTAACCAGAATGCCATAGGTATTGAAAGAATCGTTATACTTCGCATCTACTGTCTTGAACTCTTGCTCCATGGCATTCTCCAGTGCAGCATCGTCATAAGCGGTGTTATCATTCAGATAATCGTAGATCGCCATCTGTTTCTCATCCGCGCTCATGCCTTCCTTGATCACCGCAGCGATTACTTTATCTGCCTCGGCAAGGATCTCCTTCTGCTTGGAGCGGATGATCTCGGCAGAATCATCGTACTTCACATTCAGCGTCAGCTTCTCATAATCGTAGCCATAGCCGCGGAAGCCGAGAATGAGCGGGTTCTGGTAGACTACCTTCTCAATTACATCCACCAGGGTACGGGCATTCTGCGCCTCCGGGAAGGCTTGCAGCGAGATTTCGGTGTCGCCGTTCATCAGGGTCAACGCGAGATATTCCTCTAGCGCAGAGTCTGCATGAATCAGGTCTGCCCGTATCGTGGTGCCCGGAACCGCCTGTTTGTTGCCTTCCTCTACCTTGCTCTTGGTATTTTCTTTTTGCTGTTCGATGACATTATCTCCAGGTTCACTGGCGTTGCCGTTATTGTTGTTGTCAATGATGGTCGGTACATCCGGTGCAGGCACATAATCCGTGTCATTCTGCGGCTCCACATACCCGGGATTCGCCTTGTTGCTCTGGGCGGCTGCAAGACTGGTAATATCCGCTTCCGTCAACTGCGTAACCTGGACATAGCCTTTGAGCGCAGTACCTTGTATCGTGTACGGGACATCGGTTGGACCGGAAGCCTTAAGAGTCACAGCTCCGGTATCGTACATCACTGTTACTGAGGCTTTGGAGCCGTCAATGAACTGGACCGGAACGGTCTTTGGCAGCTCTTTGGCATTCTTGTACAATTTCAGGTTGATGTTATCCTCAGGAGCCACGGTGCGCGGCAGCCGTTTGGATAATGCCACGGTATCTGCCGAACGGCTGAACCGGGATTCTTTGTCACCCTGAACGGCAGTGACGTAATATTCCCCCTGGACATTGTTATTCTGTACGCTCGTAATCGTCTCATCTACTACACCGAGCGCACCGCGTCCGTCCTTCATGAAATCGTTATACGAAGTGCCCTTCACTGTTGCAATCAGCAGCGGACGCTGATCCGCATAGCCCTGCTCGGCGCCGCTGAGCGGCTCATTGATGTTCTCCATTGTAATATGGGAGGCGCTGTAAATATTGTAGCTTTCCGCGCCCGGAACTTCATTCCACACCAGAGTCAGTCTTCCGTCAGGACTGATATCGGCTTGCAGCGTCGGCGTGGGCAGATCCGATTTCACCGTAAACGGGATGATCACTGGCTGCTTCAGCAGAGTAGGCGACTTGGCATCCAGGTCATAGTTGAGCCGGATGTAGTAGACCGGGGCGTTCCCCCAGGAACTGTCTCCCGTGGCACGCAGAGAATCGGAGGGAAGGACGCCAAAGCCGAGCGGCTTGATGGAGTACACGCTTTTGCCGTCTACGAGCTGTGAATCCTCAAGGGTCGCGACCTTGCTCTCCGGCAGCGCCTCGATATCGGTATGTACGGATAACGTCTTGCCAATGGCTTCTGAGCCAAGATCGGTATTGAATCTGAAGATGAATTCCATATCCTGCTCCACATTATACATAGGCATGATGCCCGGATTGTGATCTGCTTCGTCCGAATCATACTTGTGCTTCAGATCGTACACGGTCTGTGAAGCCTCCGGCGGAGGGTTCCCCGAAGTGTTCTTCGTCTCGGCAGTTGCCGTGGCGGCCGGGCTGGATGAAGGTGCTGGACTTCCTTCTTTGCTGCCCCCCATGCAGCCTGTCAGAATCACACACATGATGAGCAGCAGTATTGCCATTTGTTTCACTTTCACTTACGTCCTCTCCCGTCTGGTTTCTGTATGAGGGTAATTGTAGACCATCCAGAATTACCCATTATAAATCACAGGAGATATTTAACCCATACAGATACTATTAAAACAAAATTGGGATAATTTATATTTAAGTATTTTTTGCAGCAGGGGATATGGGGGAGAGGGGGCGATGGGAAGGGCGGATTTATTATTTTCTGGGCAACACACTTGTCATACTTTTCGACATTTCTTTAGTATTTGTTTAAGCCGTTTACGCTTTCCTGACAAGCTCTTGGAGCTGGTCATTAACGTTACCCTTACATAATCCTCCGTGATAACAAATAATCGATGTAATGTCGAAGTCTAAATATTTTTCTAGGGAACGGAAAGCTGTGTTCATATCCGGTGTGGAATGCGGGTGGGGTCCCCTCAAGATGCCTTCCACACTGAACATTGCATCACCAACAACAAGGGTTTTGCTTTGTTTCAAATAAAGACTAATATGTCCAGGCGTATGCCCAGGTGTAAAGATAACTTGAATTCCCCCGCAATATGGAAGCTCTTGTCTGTCAGCTAAGGTTCTGTCAACTTTGGCCTTAGGAGAGTTCTTTAACAAGTAGGCTACTATTTTCAAACGTTCGTCTTCCGGAAGGGATTCTAATTGCCAAGCCATACTATCGAGATTCACTTTCATAAGGGGCAATTGGCCTTCAATATATGGTTTATCCAGCTCATGAGCGTATACTTTAATATCTCCATCAAGTTCCTGCAGGATTTCAGGAAGACTGCCGATATGGTCAATATCTTGATGAGTTAAAATGATTGCCTTCAACTTATCCATGGAGACTCCACACTCGTTCATGGCTGCACGTATTTGCTCGAATTGACCGGGTGTGCCGGTATCAATTAAAATAGCAGCTTCATCGTCCCAAAGCAGGGTAGGATTCAATTCTTGACGACTGCCGAATACTTCAACCTGCAATTCCAGCATTTCTACTCCATTCGAAATTTTCATCTTTTCTTCTCTCCTATTATATGAATTAGTACTCTTTACTATATAAACGAATGGGAGCGATCTAAAGATGCGGGGGAGCAATCTTTAAGTTTACTGAAGTTTGGAGCAGAAGCAGCATTCGTATCAGATTGGTTGTCATGGGACGGTATAAACTCTTATGTTATCAAAAACAAGCCGCAGCGTAATTGCACATAGCAACTACACTGCGGCTTGTTGTGGGAACCCATATGTTTCTTTACATAAACCGTCGCTGCACCTTTTTGCCGTCATAGGTGAACAGGGCGTTTTTGTCTTCCACAACGGTCTGTAGATGCACGGTGCGGCCCCAGAGGGCATAGATATGCGGGAGCGTGCGCTCCAGATATTTCAGATCCAGCTCAATGCTTTCGTAGCGGTGGGCAATCAAGAGTTCGCCGTTCCGCTCATAATCGGCATCTTGGATGACGAGGTACGGGGAGCCGCCGTTCACCCGGGCCAGCACCAACTGGTCGCGCACATTCTCCCATGCCTTATCGGTGATTTTCCACTCCGGGCCTTTTTTCTCGAATACATAGAGGTCCAGGTCGTTCACCAGTTCCTTTGAGAGATAGCTGCGGATGAACGAAATGTCGGAATCCAGCTCGCGCACCTCGAACATTTTGTCCCGGTCCCAGCGGCGTTCGATATCCTCGAAGATTTTCAGCCCCAGATAGTAAGGATTCAGGCTCTGGCGGGAGGGCTGGACCACCGATGAATTCAGCTTGGCGTATTCGACAGTCTCTTCGGCAGTCAGGTCCAGCTCGCGCATGATCCGCTGATGCCAGTAGGAGGCCCAGCCTTCATTCATGATCTTAGTCTCCATCTGCGGCCAGAAATAGAGCATCTCGTCATGCAGCATCGTCATGATGTCGCGCTGCCAGTCCTCCAGAGCGGTGGAGTATTGCTGGATGAACCAGACGATGTCCTTTTCCGGCTCCGGGGGGAAAGTGCGTTTGCCAGCGGTTTCCGGCACTGGCGGGACGTCATCACTCTTTTCCAAGTCCCACAGCTCACTGTAAGCATTAGCCGGTCCAGGCCCGCCGGGAGGGGCGTCCTTGCGCTCCTTCATCTTGGCTTCGAGCAGATGGGTCTTGCCCAGCTTGCGCGGTTGGATCAGGCTGGGATCGATATGCTCCTGGATCGCCAGCACGGAATCAATGAAGCTTTCTACAGTGTCTGTGCCATAAGTGACGGAATAATCATTGATGCGGTCGGCGGTGGCCGCCATGCTCTCGACCATATCCCGGTTGGACATGGAGAAGCGCATATTGTTCTTGAAGAAATCGCAGTGCGCCAGCACATGCGCGACGATAAGCTTATTCTGGACCAGGGAGTTGCCGTCAAGCAGAAAGGCATAACAGGGGTTAGAGTTAATGACCAGCTCATAAATTTTGCTCAGGCCGAAATCGTATTGAGCCTTCATTTTATGAAAGGTTTTGCCAAAGCTCCAGTGCCCGAACCGGGTAGGCATCCCGTACGCACCGAAGGTGTAAATAATATCCGCCGGACATATCTCATAACGCATCGGATAAAAATCGAGCCCGAACCCGGAAGCAATCTCCGTAATCTCGGCAATCGACCTCTCCAGCGCTTTAATCTCATCATCACCGGGCATGCATCCATCTCTCCTTCCAGCTTGTGAACCGTTCTTCCTATGTATATGGGGGGAGGGGAGGGAGTATGATGGGCAGGCCCAGCCTAAATATCCATTACTCTGCTTCTGTGTAAAATAGTTTAAGCAGCATATTCTGCGGATAATTTCCAAAGTGCTCCCCGAAGATGGTAAGTCCGCCTTTGTTCTTAGAATTCCCGTCAATACCAATTTTCAGCTTGATGAAGGGGGAATCTTCGATCTTTAAATGGGCGAGTGTAACCGATGATATTTTTTGACCGTCTATTCCCGTATCTTTCTTGGTGACTCTTAAATGCTTCAAAAGGCCATACTGGCTTAGTTCGTTATCCCACCAGTTTGGAGTTAATTTCCCACGCACATCGGAGAAGTTTCCCGGAGCCGTCCAGGTGCCTAAAAAAACATCGTTGATATAAAAAGCAATATCGCTGGGCCAATTATTGTTGGAGCCAGGAAACTCTGAAGAGAGCTCTAAGGATAACTCTAATAATTCTGCAGTGAAATTATGGTTGAAATCATTCGGAATCATATATTCAACGAAGCCTTCGGCAAACCAAAGTAAGGATGCATCGATCCGGTCATTGGAGACGAAGGTCCGTTGATCATCTAACTTGCCGATAATTTTAGCCTGGCTGGCTAATCCGCAGGTAGGGGTGACTGAGAAATTAGAATAGTATCCCAGCTTGATTTCATTCGTAATGACTTTAAAAGGAAGATGGAGCTTTTGCGGTAAGTTGAGGGCAACATGATCTACCGCAACAATGAAATTCTTCTTTCGGCTGTCGGCAGCCTCCATGTTGTCCTGGAGCTTGATGAGCTTGGCGTCCTCCAGTAACCGGATATGGCGTGACACGATAGCTTTGCTTAAGTTTAGTTTTACTGCCAGCTCACTGACAGTAAGCGGTGTATGTAACAATAGTCTGAGAATCGAAGCTCTGGTGTCCGATGCCAGTGCTTTCAGAACAGAAATACCATGATCGTCGAGTTCTAAGAACATAATTATACCTCCTTGTCATATCTGTGGCTTCCGCCGATTGTTGAATAGTATAACATATTGTTAACTTTTTAGTTAACAATAATAACTCTGTTAAAGCGGTGATTTTATTTTGTATACCACAAAGTTGAAAATCAAAGATAACGCTGATATAAGCTTGAAAGAACGCTTTCATCATGGTAGTATTTGCTTGCCCGCGAGGAAGGTTTACTGTGAAAACCACAAAAAGTTAACTTTTATTGTTGTAGACTACTAAGATGGGAGCTGAAGCTAAATGACACACAGGATGGAATATCCGCGTCCGCAGTTCGTCAGAGACGCATGGCTTAACTTGAATGGAACGTGGCAATTTGAGTTTGATGACAGGAATGAGGGAGCCGCACAGCGGTGGTTTGATCCAGGTGAGAGCTTCAGCCAGACCATTCAGGTTCCCTTTGCTTTTCAGACCCCTGCCAGCGGAATACATGATACCACTTTTCACGACTATGTCTGGTATAAACGCAATTTCACACTTGATCCGGACTGGTATCAGAAGCGGGTGATATTACATTTTGGAGCGGTAGATTATAGAGCTTGGGTGTATGTGAATGGTCAATATATCGGGATGCATGAGGGCGGACACACTTCATTTTCGTTTGATATTACCCATGCCTTAACCGGACAAGAGGAACAGGTAACGGTTCACGTGGAGGACCCATCAACAGACGAGACCATACCCCGGGGCAAACAGTTCTGGATCGAGCAGCCGGAAAGCATCTGGTATACGCGCACGAGCGGGATTTGGCAGACTGTGTGGCTGGAGGCGGTAAACCCTGTGCATATTCAGCAGGTGAAGTTTACGCCGGATTTGGATCAAGGGAGTGTTGGGATAGAGGTTAAATCGGAGGGACATGGATCAGAAGAATTAGATTTGGAACTTCGTATTTCTTTTGGCGGAGTACCTGTTATTCAGGACCGTGTACGATTATTACAGCCTATAACACGCAGAATGGTAGATCTGTTTGGTCTGAAAATATTCCGCACCAACTTCCATCGGGCCGGCTGGACATGGAGCCCGGAAGCTCCTAATTTGTTCGATGTGGAAATGAAGCTGTACGATCACGGGGTTGAGGTGGACTCGATTCAATCGTATTTTGGCATGCGGAAGGTTCATACAGAGAATGGTATGGTCTACCTGAATAACAAACCGTATTACCAGAAGCTTGTACTGGACCAGGGGTATTGGCAGGAAGGATTGCTTACAGCGCCAACGGATGAGCATCTGAAGAAGGATATTGAGTTAGCCAAAGAATTAGGATTCAACGGTTGCCGTAAGCATCAGAAGGTCGAGGACCCGCGGTTTTTATACTGGGCTGACCGGATAGGGTTCCTGGTATGGGGAGAATGTGCGGCGAACGCCTCTTACAATAATGATGCTGTAGCCCGGTTAACCAAAGAATGGATTGAGATTATTGACCGTGACTTCAATCATCCCTCGATTGTAGCCTGGGTCCCGCTTAACGAAAGCTGGGGCATTCCGATGGTGAAATCGGATAAGCAGCAGCA
The DNA here is from genome assembly GCF_038009085.1 of Paenibacillus sp. FSL R7-0210. NCBI lineage: Bacteria > Bacillati > Bacillota > Bacilli > Caryophanales > Paenibacillaceae > Paenibacillus > Paenibacillus sp. FSL R7-0210. The sequence goes on along the minus strand of NZ_JBBPAR010000001.1, from coordinate 4,159,713 downwards.
GTATCACAGCGTAGCCATGTATAGTCTTATTCATTCATTGGATAATACCCGGTTAGTCATATCGAATGACGGATGGGAAATGACGTTGACTGACATCTGTGCGGTACACAATTATCAGCATGGTAGAGCAGATGAGCCCGATAAGTATGAAGAGTTCAAGCGGATTCTTTCTACCAAAGATACCATGCTTGCTTCCAAGCCATCAGCCCGAAGTGTATATGCAGACGGATATGAGCATCGGGGCGAGCCCATTTTGTTAACTGAATTCGGTGGTATTAGCTATAAAGCTGGCGCTGACGACGGCTGGGGATATACCAGTGCACAATCTGCAGAGGATCTTGTTCAGGAATACGGAAGAATCATGAAGGCGGTATACGCGTCCAAGATTATTTATGGATATTGTTATACGCAGTTAACGGATGTGGAGCAGGAGATTAATGGCCTGTTGGCCTATGACCGGACACCTAAATGCGATCTGGCATTAATTAAAGAAATTAACGATCAGTGGCATCTGCGGACCATTTAAGCGGACCTAAGGAATAATAAGGAGCTGATAATCGATGACAAATGAAATATTGCTTGAGAAGATCGGGCTGGTAGTAGACAGACTAATGAATCTGGGCGGCAGCGACTATGAAAAGGATAAAACCGTGGTTCAGGCCGATACCAGAGTAGGGATTGTGCAGCGTGATTTCGGCATTGAAGAATGGGATTGGCCTCAGGGCGTAGGCCTTTATGGTCTGTACAAGCTGCAAAAGTATTATGGCGATACGCGTTACATGGAATTTTTCCGGAATTGGGTTTCCCGTAATCTGGAGGTGGGACTCCCTTCCAAAAACATTAATACGACCGCTCCTTATTTGCCTCTGGTGCTGCTCCTGGATCAGCTTGAGCCTTCCAGCGAACTGGAAGAGCTATGCCGGGAGCATGCGGATTGGCTCATTCATGAGCTGCCCAAAACGAAGGAAGGCGGCTTTCAGCATACGGTCACTGCCATTGGCAACCGGGATGGAATCCACCTGCACAATGGACAGTTATGGATTGATACGCTCTTCATGGCGGTTCTGTTCCTGAACCAGGCGGGACGCAAGTTTAACCGGCCGGAGTGGGTACACGAAGCTGAACACCAGATTCTGCTCCATATCAAATATCTGTTCGACAAACATACCGGCCTGTTCTTCCACGGCTGGAGCTTCGAGCGCAATGATAATTTCGGCAGCATCTTCTGGTGCCGCGGCAATTCCTGGTTCACCTATGGTATCGTCGATTACCTGGAAGCCTGCCAGGATTCGATTAGTCCGGGGTTGCGCCGGTTTCTGATTGATACGTATACGGCTCAGGTCAATGCTCTGGTATCCCTCCAGGCAGCTTCCGGTCTCTGGCATACCGTCCTGCAGGACCCATCCAGCTATGAAGAGGTATCCGGGTCAGCCGCCATTGCCGCAGGGATTATCAAAGGCATTAAGGCCGGTATTCTGGATTCCTCCTATCAGGCTGCGGCAGATAAGGCCATTCAGTCGGTATGTCAAAATATTAGCGGAGACGGAACCGTGCTGAATGTGTCGGCCGGAACCGGTATGGGGATGGATAAGGAGCATTACAAGAACATTGCCCTCCGACCTATGGCGTACGGACAGTCCTTGGCTCTTATTGCTTTATATGAAGCGTTAAACTAAACGGCAAAAAGCCTAATCCTTGAGCAAAGGATTAGGCTTTTTTTACAATAAACTATGTTAAGATTACGTTAATTAACACTTGGATATCGACGAACGGGGAGGGATAAGTAATGACAGACTTTACAGTGATTCGAGACCTGTTCCATATTACGGAACCGTGCGGATTTGATAATGAATCGTTAACGCCGTGGATGGAACGCTACGGGCATATTCCACAGGTGTTGCGGGCGTATTATACGGAGCTTGGGGCCCACTCTGCATTGAACGCGACTCAGGATTTTCTGGTTCAGCCTCACAATTTTCCGCGTTATATGGAAGAAGATTACTGCATCTTTTATACCGAAAATCAAGAAGCCTGCGTGTGGGGAATCCGTGCAGCGGATATGAAGCTTGATAATCCTCCCGTCTATGTGCGCAGCGGAGCCGAATGGGAGCGCCTGCGTTCGTCTGTTAAGGAATTTTTGCTGGCCATGGCCCATTTGCAGGCAGTGCTGGCGATGGAGTATAGCAGCGAAGAATATTGGGATATCGATGAGGCTGTTGCGGAGCGAATTGAGCAGAACTTTCCATCCCGCCAAGCCGATTCAGATTTGTACACGGGCGTACGTTTTTTTGGCCGGCCGGGTGAATTGATTATGATTATGAACAACAACGGTGCCCATCTGCTAATGTTCGCGGCCGAAGACGAGGAACGCCTTGATGAATTGTACAACCTCTTTGAGCAGTGGACGGATCAATAGCTCCTTCAGCGTCAAAAGGGCCTGACCGCAGTCAGGCCCCGCTCAATATCCATCAAACAGTTTGCATTTTATTTGAACTGGAACCAGGTTGAATTTGCAACTGTGGTTGAATCGGACTTCACAAAAGTAACATATACCGTATGGGTTCCTACAGCGGTTCCAGCATTAAGCGAGATATTCTTAACTGACCATGTTTGCCATCCATACTTGTTTTAGCTGTATTACCGAAGTCTACATTTTAAATGCTATAGCCTTCCGCTTCAAATTTCAATGTATTAAATTTAGTCCGCTCCCTTAACCGTACACCCGCACCTCAATAATCTCCGCATACTGGCTTCCGTTAGTTGACTCAATCACCACGCGCAGGCGGCCAGTTGTCACAGCTTCGTTCAGCGTGTGTACCCGCTTGCGCTTGTGGTTGTCACGTTCCCCGGCAACTGTGGTCCATTTACCATCCAGGTAAGCTTCAATACGATACTCCTTAACGAGCGTTGGCAGGATTTCGTAAGGCGTAATATGATGATGCAGGTTGATCAGATCCTCGTTGACATCGTCGTTGAAGGTAACGTGAACCTCGCGCAGAGTTACCGGCTCGTTCCAGGCCAGCTCCAGCCATTCCGGCTGACCGGAGGCCATCGGGTCAGAGGACCACAAGTGCGGGCCTCCGTAGGGGCGGAGGTAGCCGTCGATGACTTTATCCGCAGCGAAGGCGCTCGTTGTCCCGGACAGGCGAAGGCATGGGGCTTTGTGATCGAATTTCTTTTTGTCCCACTGCACTACGGGCTGTGCAGGCGGATTCTCGCCGAAATCCTGCGAGGCTGCGGGGGTGTCACTATGCCCGTAGGCGAGCATTCCTGAAGCTTGCTCATCCGCCATATGCAGCGACAGTGCAGGATTGGCCTTCAAGATCAGGAACGCGTTGCGCGGTGACTCTGGCTTCCATTGCAGCGGAAGCTTCACCCACTGCACGGGTCCAGCCTGAACGGGAGTTGATGCAAATTGAACCAGCGTATGGGGAACATAATTCTCCGGCCGTTCGGTCTCCCATAGCTCGACGGTCAGCTCTGCGGCTTCGGCCGCATCGATCAGCAGCTCAATTCCGTCCAGCCCCGGATCGACCGCAACGGTGATGCCGATGTTCGCTGTGAGCGGGACGCTGAATGAGGATTGCTCCACGCCGAACCGGCTCCGCTCGCTGGACGCGCTGAGCGCAGCCTTCAGCGCCAGATCGGCATCATCCTCGTTGCGTAGCCCGAGGACGGAAGCATCCTGGCGCAGCATCGTCTGCTGCAGCTCGTTCAGGTGGGCCGCATGCAGTTCGCGCGGCGAGATTCCCTTGGCGGCGCAGAGTGCCGCGCCGATACCGGCGGCCTCGCCGATGACCGCGCAGGTAGCCATGACGCGGGTCGTGCCGAACGCGACATGCGAGGCGCTGATGTCGCGGCCGGCCATCAGCAGATTGTTCACGTTCACCGAATACAGCGAACGGAACGGGATGTGATAGCTACCGTCCGAATACATATGCTTCGAGCCTGACTCTGTAGCGTACACTCCCTGCGGCGGATGCAGGTCAATGGACCAGCCGCCGAACGCAACGCGGTCCGGGAATTCGCGCTGGGCCAGGATATCATTCTGATTCAGGACATAATCGCCAATGAACCGGCGGTACTCCCGCTTGCCCGGAGTCGAGCCGACCCATTCCAGCGTCATGTTGTCCGCGTCGAATTTGCCGGAGTTCTTAATATAGTCCCAGATCCCGTAGATCACAGACCACAGCTCGTCGCGGATGGCCTCATTGTCATGAACAGTGTCCTGCTCGCCGCCGAATTCGATCCACCAGTAGGCGCAGCCGTTGTCGCCGCTGCGGATGATGCGGCGCTCGGCAATAGAGGTTTGTGTAATATCCTTTGCCATGGCTGGAGCGATAAATTTGACCGGATGACCTGCGTCCTTGGTATAGAAGAGCAGTGTGCTGCCGAGCGTAATATCATCTGCGATTAACGGTGCCCATTCCTCATTATATTCTTCGCGTGCTTCACGGCCCAGCCGGTACTCTGCCCCTGCCAGGAAGCCTACCAGGCCGTCCCCCGTACAGTCCAGAAAGACCGCGCTTTCAAAAGTAATTCTCCGCTCCGACCCCATCATCCACCCGGTCACGGACCGGATGCTCCGCTGGCCGCTGCCATCCTCGGTAGTATCGACCTCATGTACATCCGTGTTCAGAAACAGCTGAATGTTCGGCTCGGCCTTAACCGCTTCAAGCACAACCATATCCCAGAGATACGGATTGCCGTCTTTGTTGCGGTACTGGTTCTCCACAAACAGCTCGCCCATAATCCCCGTTTCACGGGCATACCGGTGAATGCCGTGCGAGGTTGCACCGCATACCCATACCCGCACCTCACTGCTGGAGTTACCGCCGAGCACCGGACGGTTATTAATCAGCGCCACACGCTGGCCTAGACGGGCTGCCGCAATCGCCGCGCATACCCCTGCCAGTCCGCCGCCTACCACAGTTACATCCGTGTTGACCGTTTCACTACGCATTGTTGAACCTCTCCTTTGGTGTGTGTTAATATATCCGTAGTTTCATGATAGAATAATCAATAATCAAATGACATGCATATAATTTCTTGATTTATACACTTTATTTCATTGAATAATGCATCTGAGGGGAGTCAGAACATGCGCATGAATTGGTCGGTTCGTCCGGCAGCCCACATCTATTGGGAGCAGAAAAAACAGTTCCTGCTGGAGCACGACACCTACCCTGTGTGGACCTTATTTGCGGTGGAGCAGGGACAATTCGCTTACCGCTTCGGAGACCACGAAGGGGAAGGAGGGTCCGGGGACATCATTGTATGTCCGCCGGGGACAACCTTTTACCGGAGAACGCTTAGTCCGTTGACCTTTCATTTCATACAATTTGAATGGGAGGAAGAGGGGGGACCGGAGGACGCCGCAACGCTTGGAGGCAGATGGACTGTCAGGGATGTGGAGCGCCTGATGTCTACCTACCGCTATATGCGGAGTATCGGAAGAGGGATTCAGGAGGAACCGGGCTATAGCCGGATGAAGCATATGCTGGAGGATCTGTGGAGGCTGCTTGAAATCGAGCGCAGCAGTGCATCCGAGGAGCTGCGCTCTGGAGAGACAAGCCCGGGCCCGCTGATGCAACAGGCTAAGCAATGGCTGCTAGAGCATGCCTGTACACCTATGACCCTGCAGGAGCTGGCTGCTACCCTTGATATTACACCGGTACAATTAACGCGACGTTTCCGTGCAGCCTATGGGATGGCCCCTTCGGACTTCGTAACCGGACTCCGGCTCAGACGGGCCTGCCAGCTCTTGGAGGATTCCAGATTGCCCATTGAACTGATCGCCCAGCAGTGCGGTTACGAGAACGGCTTCTACCTGAGCCGGGTATTCACGGCGAAGCTGGGATTAACGCCATCCCGGTACCGTAAGCTGCACCGTGTGTAATGAATAACAATTGTATATTTCAGTATATTATACTAATATGTAATTAGTTATTTATCTAATTTGTTGTGAACTAAATGGTTTGTTCTGTAGAAAGGATTGAATTGTAATGAAAGAGGATGCTTCTGCCATCGCCGCAAGAAATATAATGGATGCTGATCAAGATAACACTTTTCCCACATTTGCGTATTCGGTATTAGATCGTTATATTGACGGGGACATCATCGTCGATAAGTCTTCGGCGCTGATCGGTACTTCTTCAGGCATTTATGCAGTGATGGGCGATGAGACAAATGATGATTTTGCACCCATGCTTATGCACGAATTCAAGCGCAGAGAGATGCTTAATCAGAGATTTACGTTATTTTCATCATCTGAACGATGGGATCGCAGAATCAATGAGCTTTTAGGGGCGAAGCTGCAGCGAATGCCGAGGTATTCTTTTACCTTCAATGAGCACCGTTTCATGCAATCGGGAAGAGCGGGTATACCGGATGGCTTCCGGCTGAACAGGACAAACAAGGAATCGCTTGAGGTGAATAGAGAGTTCGATGCAGCGTACATCCGGAAATACTGGGGATCGGTGGAGCGTTTTGCGGACAAGGGCTTCGGTTTCTTTGTTACAGAACACGATGTATTTGCTGGGGAAATTGTCTCTATATTCTCGTCTGAACAGTATGCTGAAATTGATATAGTGACGAATCCTTTGTTTAGGGGAAAGGGCGTGGCTCAATGTGTTGCCGAAGCTTTTATCCTGGAGAGCTTAGAACGTCAGATCACGCCAAGATGGGACTGTGACCTTCACAATACGGCCTCCATCCGATTGGCGCAGAAACTACATTTTGCCGCTCCAGAGACCTATTCGCTCTATGTGAGGAAGTAGGGCCGAATCATTGTAGTAATATATGGGTATGTAGATGGAATAGGGAGGGGAATTGTATGCTTAAGCACAGATTTAGATTATTCTTACTGGTCTCAGTATTCTTGTTGTTTGTAGCAGGCTGCGGCCCTACGAAAGCAGATGTCATTGATCAGCTGGTGTCCAAGGAAGAGAACGTACTTCACATGCATATATTCTCCAATTCACGGGATTGGGATAATGAAGTAAATGAGGTACATAATTCCGAGCCTGCGCTCGTGGAGCATATCCCTCATGTAACTGTGCATACAGAGGAGAAGAAGCTGAAGTGGCTGGAGGCACTGGGACTGGAAGCAAAACGGCCCGTAATTGTGATTTTTGATCATGAACAAATGGTCTATCACACAAGTGATCCTGAACAGCTGAGAGAGTATGCTAAAACACTTGATTAATGCAATCTAATTCAGTCTGATTCATTCATTCCAGTAAGCCGTTGCCAGAGTGAATTCTGCTTCGATAGTACAGCGACAGCCAGAGACGTTATCCGACCTCTGCTGTCGCTGTTTCTGTTTGCAGGACAAGAAAGTATAAAAAACAAGAAAAAGAACATAGAAAGCGCAAGAAAATTAAACTTATCCGAACTATAATGGGTTATGCTTACCTATCGTTGATTGAGTATTCGTACCTATTGCCCGTGTGAAGGAGGACTTCCGAATTTGAGAACATTCCGTAATCCGGTGCTGCCGGGCTTCTACCCTGATCCTTCGGCCATCCGTGTAGGAGAGGACTATTATCTGGTTACTTCAAGCTTTGAATTCTACCCCGGGGTTCCGGTCTTTCACAGCAGGGACCTTGTCCACTGGCGTCAGCTGGGCCATGTGCTGGACCGTCCGTCCCAGCTCAATCTGGACGGAATTCTCCCGTCGAGAGGGATTTGGGCACCGACTCTCCGGTACCATCAAGGTCTCTTTTATATGATCACGACATTTGTTGATAATCACAAGCAGCCGCATAATTTCTATGTAACCACAGCTGATCCGGCGGGAGACTGGTCAGATCCGGTCTGGCTGGAGGATGCGCCCGGCATTGATCCTTCCCTGTTCTTCGATAAGGACGGCAAGGTCTACTACACTGGTAACCGGGTGCCTCCCGGGGGCCAGGATTATCCGAAGCATATGGACATCTGGCTGCAGGAGATTGATCTGGCGCAGGGCAGGCTTACCGGCCCGAAGCACAGTCTCTGGCAAGGTGCGCTGAAGACTGCGCATGCCCAGGAAGGGCCGCATCTGTATTCCATAGGAGGATGGTATTATCTGCTGATCGCTGAGGGCGGCACCGGCCATACCCATGCGGTAACGGTTGCCAGAAGCCGGAACGTGACGGGGCCTTATGAGGGGCACCGGGCCAACCCGATCCTGACCCACCGCCATCTCGGCAGGGAGTACCCGATCGTGAATACGGGTCACGGGGAACTTGTCGAGACGCAGCATGGGCAGTGGTGGATGCTCTGCCTGGCCTCCCGGACCTGCGGGGGATATTACCGCAACCTGGGCCGGGAGACCTTCCTGGCTCCGGTCAAGTGGGAGGACGAATGGCCGGTAGTGAATCCCGGCAAGGGCGTACTGGAGCTTGAGGGGCCAGCGCCGGATCTGCCGGTGACGCAGTGGCCGCTGCTGCCGGTGCGTGATGATTTTGCTGACGGGGAGCTTAGCCCCGTCTGGAACTTCCTGCGCACGCCGCGCGGTGAATTCTGGAGCCTCAGCGAGCATCCGGGACATCTGCGGCTGCGGCTGAAGCCGGAGGTGCTTGCAGAGACCGGCAATCCGGCTTATATCGGAAGACGGCAGCAGCATCTCAGCTTCAGAGCCGCAGCGGAGATGCGCTTCCAGCCGGAGGCCGCAGGCGAGAGCGCCGGACTGGCCCTGATCCAGAATGCGGACAACCACTTCCGCTATGAACGGGCGCTGGAGGACGGCAGGCAGCTGCTGAAGCTGACCGTGCGCAGCAGAGGAGCTGAGCAATTGCTGGCCTCTGCGCCTTATCCGCTGGATACCGTACAGCTTAAGGTAGAAGCCAGGGGGCAGGATTACAGCTTTTATTATAGAGCTTCAGGATCAGACACCTGGACCGCACTGCATGAAAAGGCTGACGGCCGGGTGCTGAGCACGGATTGGGCCGGAGGTTTTACAGGGGCCTATATCGGAATGTATGCCAGTGCGGGCGGAGCACAGAGCAGCAATGTTGCGGATTACGGCTGGTTCAGCTATGAAGAGCTTGAATAGATCTTGATTAGACAGAGATGGAGGAATACGATGAATAATAAATATGATTCCGAAGTTTATCCAATCCCGGAGCTGCCGCAGATTCCACAGCGGACCTTCCGTATTACAGACTATGGGGCAGAAGCTGAAGGGCTGCTCTGTACATCTGCTATACAGGATACCCTGGATGCCTGCGCAGCTGCGGGAGGAGGAACGGTGATCATCCCGCCTGGAATCTGGCGTACCGGGCCGCTGACGCTGCACAGCCGGATCAATCTGTGTGCCGAGCGGGGGGCACTGGTATGCTTTGAACCCGACTATTCGAGGTATCCCCTGCTGTTCTCCCATTACGAAGGGACTGCCGGCTGGCGGTGCCAGGCTCCGCTGGACGGTGAGGATCTGAGCGATGTAGCCATTACCGGTGAAGGCATCTTCGATGGCAGCGGTGAGGCCTGGCGTCCGGTGAAGCGCTTCAAGCGGACGGAACTGGAGTGGAATAGCCTGCTTGCCTCTAGGGGGGCCTTGGATGAACAGGGTGAGATCTGGTGGCCTTCCAAGGAAGCGCTTACGGGAGAAGCTTATGTTCTGAAGCTGAAGGACAACGGCGAGACAGCAATGGAAGCCTACCTTCCTGCTCGGGCGTATCTGCGACCAGCGCTGCTGAGCCTGCGGAATTGCCGCAGAGTGCTGCTGGAGGGGCCGACCTTTCAGAATTCTCCTGCCTGGTGTCTGCACCCCATGGGCTGTGAGCAGGTTACAATCAGACATATTCAAGTGCGCAATCCATGGTACTCCCAGAACGGGGACGGGCTGGATCTGGAGTCCTGTACACATGCGCTGGTCGAGCACTGCGGGTTCGATGTAGGCGACGATGCCATCTGTCTGAAATCGGGCAAGGATGAGGAGGGCCGCCGGGCAGGAAGAGCTTGCCGGTACATTACGATACGTCATTGTACGGTCTATCACGGGCATGGCGGGGTAGTGATCGGCAGTGAAATGTCGGGCGGTGTACATGCGGTCCGGGTGAACGACTGCGTGTTCATGGGTACGGACATCGGGCTGCGCTTCAAGAGTACCCGGGGAAGAGGCGGCGTAGTAGAGGATATCCTGGTGGAAAATATACAGATGTCAGGCATCGTCCATGAAGCGGTCTCCTTCCACCTGTTCTATGCCGGGGTTGAGGGGTCTGAGGGCTATGACGAGCAGGAGGTTCCGGTCACTGAGGAAACTCCGCAGTTCCGTAACATTACACTACGGAATATGGCCTGCCACGGGGCGGCAACCGCGCTGCTGGTGAACGGGCTGCCGGAAATGCCGCTTGCTGCGCTTACGGTGGAGAACTTCACCGCCATAAGCAAGCGGGGAATCATCCTGCGCCATGCCGCAGGTCTGAAGCTGGACCGGATCAGGCTGCAGACGCAGGAGGAGCCGCAGGTACAGATGCATAAGTGCAGTGATGTTGAGCTTGTCCGTTCAGGAGAGCTGGCCATCACAGAGCATTAAGCAGAGGTACGGGGCGGAACGGATACTACCCTCCAGACTCCGGTGCAGGCAGTGCCCCCGCTTCCTTGCGGTACTGGAGCGGGGTCAGGCCGGTTGATTTCTTGAAAGTTTTATTGAAATGGGACAGATGCTCGAAGCCGACTGCCCCTGCAATCTCCTGGATTCTGGCGGGGGTACCGGCCAGCAGGCGCTGGGCCTCGCGGACCCGGATATGGACGATATATTCCCGGAAATGAAAGCCGGTCAGGCGATGAAATACCCGGCTCAAATAGGACGGACTGATGAAAAAGTCCTTGGCGGTCTCTTCCAGCGTAAGCGCTTCCCGGTAATGGGCACGGATATAGGTGGCGACATCGGTTACCAGATGGTGCAGCGGATGGCGGGTCCCGCCGGACTGGGCCGTGCTCTCCGAACGCTGGAGCAGAATCATCAGCTCAGTCAATAGCGCGGTGACACAGGCTTCGTACAAGGGCCGCCGGAGGCGGGATTCCTCCAGCATGCGGTTCAGCAGGGACTCCGCTTCATTCTGCTCGCGCAGGGTCAGCCTGAACAAGCGGTAGCGGCGGCTCTGGAACCACTGCTGCTCGTCCCTCAGCACCGGGGGCAGCAACAGCGGGTCATAGTTGATCAGAATCCGCTCGAACTCAGCCTTCTCAGAGCTAGCCGTGGAATGGAGCTCGCGGCCGGGAATCAGAATCAGCTCGCCTTTGTGAACCGTAACCACCCGGTCGTCCACGAAATATACACGCTCCCCGTCCGTCAGATAATACAGCTCAGTCCATTCATGGCTGTGGGGGCGCGGCATGGCAGTGATGCCTTTGCGCTTCATATGCTGGATGCTGAAGCGTCCGTCTTCAAGATAATATTTGGGATTAGGGCCAGATACGCTGTTCATACATCTCCTCTTCTCCTGGAAGCTGTTACGGTTATTATAGAATACATTCAGGTTGCTGTGAAAGGAGCCGTTCAATGTTAATGATAGTCTCGAAGAATGCCGGAGAAGGATTCAGCAGTCTGCAGGAGGCGCTGGATTCCATTCCGCCGGGGGAGATGCAAGCCGTAACCATACGGATTAAGCCCGGGATCTATGAGGAAAAGGTTACGGTTGTCCGCGAAGCCCCGCCCATCCTGCTGCTGGGAGAGGATCAGCATTCCACCATTATCTCGTGGAATGATAATGCCCATACGCTCGGCGCGGACGGTGAACCGCTGCGTACCTTCCGCACCGGAACGCTTAATGTGTTCGCAGAAGGCTTCACTGCCGAGAATCTGACCATCCGCAACACCTCCGGCCCGGGAACAGGACAGGCGGTCGCGGCGTTCGTGGATGCCGGGCAGGCTGTGTTCCGGCGTGTACGTCTGTTAGGGGACCAGGATACTCTATATACCGGGCCGGGGCGGCAATATTATGATGATTGCTACATTGAGGGGGATGTGGATTATATTTTTGGCCCGGCCACCGCGTTGTTTGACCGCTGCCATCTCCATAACAAGCGCTCCAGAGGGTATATCACAGCGGCTTCAACGCCGGAGGGAGCCGCCTTCGGTTATGTGTTCCTGGATTGCCGGATTACCGGCGGCGAAGGGGTAAGTGAGGTCTATCTCGGACGCCCTTGGCGCCCTTACGCGCATGTCGCCTTCATCCGCACGGTAATGGACGGATCGGTGACCGGCGAAGGCTGGCATAACTGGGGGCAGCCGGACCGGGAGCAGTCCAGCCGCTATGAAGAGTACGGCAGCAGCGGCCCGGGCGCTTGCCCCGAAGGCCGGGTGGCGTGGTCTCGCCAGTTAACTGCGGAGGAAGCCGCACAGTACCGGATCCTGTCTGTGCTGGACGGCTGGCATCCCGAGGGCTATTAATCACTTGGACCGTGGTACACCCGGACCCAGGCATTCAGGATTGGAGGATTTCCCTGATGGAATCACTTGAACAATATATCAATCAACTAACGGCGTCTGCACCGCGCAGCTCTGCCTTCAGCGCAGACCTTCCATTCGGACAATGGCGGGCATCCCTTACCGCGAGGTTCATAGAGCGGCTGGGCGGATTCCCTGCTCAGAGGGCGGCACTTGAACCGGTACGGCTGGAGCGTACAGTCTGCAGCGGATATATCCGTGAACGTATAGAGATCACCACCTATGAAGGACTTAGAATGGCCCTGTATCTCCTGATCCCGGAAGAGCCGGCAGGCTCTCCCTGCCCGGCTGTGCTGGCTATTCACGGGCATGGCTACGGCAGCCGCGAGATTACCGGCTTGAACCCGGACGGGTCGGAGCGGACGGGGGACCCGGGACTGCATAAGGATTTTGCCGTCTCCCTGGTGAAGCAAGGCTTCGTCGTTGCGGCTCCCGAGGTACTCGGTTTCGGAGACAGGCGTCTGGCTGAGGATCTTGCCAGCGGCGAGCCCGGACGTAATTCCTGCTTCCGCCTGTCCGCGGCGCTGCTGATGACAGGGCAGACGATGGCAGGCTTCCGCATCTATGAGACGATGCGGGCGCTGGATTATCTGCAGCAGCGGGATGAGGTGGACGGTGAGCGGATCGGCATTATGGGCATCTCCGGCGGCGGGCTGGTGGCAGGCTTCACGGCTGCACTGGATGAACGGATCAGCAGTGCGGTGGTCAGCGGCTACGCCAATACGTTCCAAGACAGCATTCTCACGCGGAATCATTGTCTGGACAATTACATTCCGGGCATTCTGCTGGAAGCGGAGATGCCGGACCTGCTGGGCCTGATTGCACCGCGCGGGCTGTTCCTGGAGGCGGGGGATGCGGACCATTTGTTTGGTCCCGCCGCCGCGAGGCAAGCCTTGGACCGGCTTGAGCTGATTTATGCGGCAGAGGGCTATGGAGGGCGGCTTGCGGCGGATTTTTTCACAGGGGGTCATGAGATTCATGGGGAACCGGCGTATGCCTGGCTGCTTAAGCAGCTTGCCGGTCCGCAGGAGTAGGGTAACAGTTAGCGCAAATGACAGGAGGAATAGAGATGTCTATATCAGAAGCAGTAAGCACAGGCTTATCCCGCAGAATCGCGGATACCTTCATCGGTCAATGCAATGAACAAGGGGAACACGAGTATGTAATGGAGCGCTGGGCGTATGTCCCCGGTATGCTGCTGATGTCAGTGGCCCGGGCCGGGATGCAGCATAACGAGCCTGAGTACCTCTCGTTCATGCAGCGGCATATGGACAGCTTCATCGGGGAGGACGGAAGCATCCGCTCCTATTCGCTGGAGGAATATAACCTGGATCAGATCAATCAGGGCAAGAATCTGTTCTGGCTGTACCGTCAGACGGGTGAGCAGCGCTACGCGGAAGCCGCTCATCTGTTGGCAGCGCAGCTCATCGGACAGCCCCGGACCTCCGAAGGCGGCTTCTGGCATAAGAAAATATATCCCTTCCAGATGTGGCTGGACGGATTATACATGGCTTCGCCGTTCCTGGCCGAATACGGGGCAGTCTTCGGGCGCCCGGAGCTGATCGATGAAGCTGCCCGTCAGCTGCTGCTGATTGAGCGCCGAACCCGTGATCCCCGTACCGGCCTGTTCTATCACGGCTGGGATGAATCCCGGGAGCAGGAGTGGGCGGATTCCTCCACCGGATTGTCGGCCCATTTCTGGAGCCGGGCGATGGGCTGGTATGCGATGGCCGCCGTGGACTGCCTGGAGCACTTCCCGTTGACCCATCCGCAGCGCGGCACCATTATCGGAATCTTCCAGCGGATGTGCGGTGCACTGGTTGAGGTGCAGGATAAAGAGAGCGGCCTCTGGTATCAGGTGCTGGATCAGGCGGGACGTAAGGGCAACTACCTTGAAGCGACAGGCTCCTGCATGTTCGTCTATGCGATGGCCAAAGCCCTGCGGCTGCGCTATCTGGAGCCTTCCTTCAAGGCAGCGATGCTAAGCGGCTACCAGGGAATCCTTAAGCATCTGGTGACCGAAGATGAACAAGGCGTTCATCTGCACCAGATCTGTCACGGGGCAGGGCTCAGCAAGGACCGCAACGGCTCCTACGATTACTACATTTCCGAAGCGGTTGTATCAGATGTACCTATGGGGGTAGCACCGCTGCTGCTGGCTTCTCTTGAAGTGGAGAGGTATGTTGCCGGGCAATAGGCTGTATGACCTCAAAGTATACCTGCATACGGATGGGGAGACCGAGCTGAGGCGCAGGGGAATCCGGGATGTGGCTGAGCGCGGTACGGATATCGGATACTTAATGAAGTCCCACGAACAGCGCAGAATTCAATATGAGTTATTCATGCATCCGGTTCATGAGAGGTTCGATATTGTGATTAGGAATCAAGATTAAGCATCGTTTATATTCAAAAGAATGATAAAAACTGCGGCTCCATCTATCCAGATTTCAGAGGACAGACGGGGCCGCAGTTTTATGATTTAGGGACCGCAACTGATGCTGCATATTTCTCTATCTGCTTCTTATGATGCTTGTCGTGGGAGATGAAATCTCTCAGATACTTGCGGATGCTGAATTTCTTGCCGTCCCCATCGGGATGATTCTGTTCAAGCGCCGCATCGCTGAAAGAGGCCGCAAGCCCGGTAATCTTGGTCCGGTACAGGACGAATTGCCGGATGGCTTCCTGCCGGGTCATAGTTCTGGCGTATAATACCGCATTGGCATTGAATGCATTGAAGTCCAGATGTGCGGCTGTCAGCGGCAGGCCTTCTTGGATTTTGACCAGGGCCTCCTCATAAAAGTATTTGTCCCACAGCATGATGTGGCAAAGGACATCCTGCAGGGACCATTTTCCGGCCTCCAGCGGAGCCTCCCAGTCTGCATCTTCCATGCTGTCCAGCGATTGAATATAGGGGATGAAGGATTCGAATTCAAGAATGAGCTGCTTGTTGGTTTTGGTTGCCATGATCATACCACCTTGTCTGTCAGATTGAATAAGAGATTATATCATTCATTATAATAGGAGGAACTGGACGACAGCCTGTCAGGTTCGCAGAATTCATAGACTGGATGATATGACTAGAACCGGGCAGTCATTAGGCGGTATTTTCACTTTCCCGGTTAGAAAATAAAATCCGGAAATATACCAATCTTTTACCGGAATCATGCTATAATTTTAACGGATTCATAGGGCTTAAGGATTAGTTAGAGCAAGGAAATTTATAATTTGTATGCTTTTATAACTACATAGTCGGGGGAATCAGTTTGTTTATCAAAAGAAGTGTAAGCAAAAAAGTAGTCGCTGGAGCACTAGCAATATGTCTTGCGATATTGCCGGCAGGCGCAGCTTTTGCGGGTAATGCGCCGGATCTGGCAGGAAACTGGGCGAAGGATCAAATCAGCAGGTGGATGGATCAAGGTCTGATCTCCGGCTACCCGGATGGGGAATTCAAGCCGGATAACCCGGTCACCCGGGCGGAATTAACGGTTTTGATTAATAGGGCTTTTGGATTCACTGAAACGAAAAAAGCTAATTTTAACGATATCTCCAGCAGTAAATGGTATTATTCAAGTATTTTGCAGGCTAATGCTGCAGGTTACATTCAAGGCTACGAGGATGGGACCTTTAAGCCTGATCAGAAGATCAACCGGCAAGAGCTGGCTGTGATCATCAGCAAGCTGCTCAAGCTGACAGCACCGGCTGCGGCTCCTGAGTTCAAGGATATTACTAAGAGTGCAGCTTGGAGCAAAGGTGCGATCGGGGCTGTCAGTGAACAAGGTATCATGAAGGGTTTCGGTGATGGGAACTTTCGGCCTCTCGCTTATACAACCCGGGCAGAGACCGTAGTCATTTTGGATAGGGCTCTATCGGTGCTAAATGCAGATTCCGATGAATATGTAATCATCTATGAAACACCAGGTATATATGGTCCGTTGTCAGGAATGTCGGAAGTAGACAGTGATGTAGTGGTCAGCGTGCCGGGTATCACACTCCGTAATATGAATATCACTGGAGATCTGCTGCTGGGAGAAGGCATAGCTGAAGGCGATGTGCGGCTCCAGAATGTAACAGTAAAAGGCAATACCGCAATTGAAGGCGGCGGGGTGAACAGTATTCATCTTGCCGATTCCACACTGGGTTCTGTACGTGTTGACAAGGAAGATGGCAGTGTAAGAGTGGTCGCTGAAGGAAAGACCCAAATCCATAACCTTCAGATTCAGTCCGCTGCTGCCGTTGAATCCCTCACCGGAGCTGAGATCAGCACTCTCACGTTATCTCCTGAAATTCCAGCGGATGCCCGCATTCTGTTGACCGGCAGCTTCAAGGCTGTAAATATTCTTGCCTCACGCCTTAACATCGAACTCAGCGGGGGCACTGTGGAGGCAGTCAATCTTGATAAAACAGCGGGCAGTAATAAATTGTCCAATAGCAGCAATATCAAGTCCATGACAATGAACGCCGGTATACAAATATCAGGTAAAGGCAACATCGGGAATGCGGTTGTCAACGCTTCGGGCATTACGATGGAGAATGCTCCAGGTAAACTTACGATCGGCACAGATGTTCCGGCAGATGTGAAAGTAAATATAGCCGGTTCTGATCTAACGGTTGCTGCGTCTTCGGCGGCCCCAACAGCGGCTGTACTAGTTGGCGGCGGAGGGGGAGGAGCTGGTGGAGGCGGCAGTACGGCAGAAACACCGGCGCCAGCAGCGACGCCGACGCCGACACCAATAGCAACGGCAACGCCGACACCAATAGCAACGCCAGCACCAACGGCAACGCCGACACCAATAGCAACGCCAGCACCAACGGCAACGCCGACACCAATAGCAACACCAATACCAACGGCAACGCCAATACCAGTAGCAACGCCAGCACCAACGGCAACGCCAACACCAGTAGCAACGCCAATACCAACAGCTACAGTAGCACCCACAGCGGTGAATTCACCGTCGCCATCCCCATCCTCGTGGCCGGTAGTAACACCCATAGTAACACCTGGGTCAACGGTGGCACCCACACCGCCCGTTGTAAATCATGGTGTTGTAAAAGGTTTCATTGAGCGTGCAGACGGGAAGGCTGTTGATACAGGCATCTTGTACCTAGAACGGGATAGCGATTATATGATTTACACCGCTGCACTGACGAACGGGGAATTCTCTATAGATTTGCCGGATGGGACGTACAGAATTTACTCCATGCGTTCCACAACTACACAAGAGAGCATTTCACTTTACTATACGTTTTACGTTATGAATGGCAAAGCAGATAGAGAGGTGCATATTCTCATTCCTGAGCAGCAGGCAGGTACGATTCAGTATTCGGACGGGACTATAGTTGAGAATGGAGAAATTTTTGTACAGCGCCTGGACAGTGGACCGATTGGCTGGTATAGTGCCGAAATCCAAGCAGGCAGGTTTAACTTTAATTTACCCGACGGTCATTATAACGTAGAAATGTTAATCCATGGCGAAACTAACAATCAATTAAGAATTAATTATTTATTTGAGGTCATTGACGGGATGAGCAATCTGAATATAAAATTGCCTCCCAAAATAGAAGGGAATATTACCTTCGTGGACGGCTCCCCGATTGACGACGGATGGCTGGAAATTAGACAAATGAATGCTCAGAATTACGGAATTTACAGGGTCCTTGTGGTTGCAGGTAAGTTTGATCTTTATTTACCGGATGGCGATTATAACATACAACTGCTGAACATTAAGAATTCAGAAAGTATAGCCTTACGCACACAGATAACAATTGTCAATGGTGAACCTGCCGCCGGACCGATTGATATCAAGGTACCTTTAGCAATATCAGGCAAGATCTATAATGAGGATGGAACTCCACATGCTAATGGAGTGCTAATGATTACTGAGGCCGGTACGGATTCTCCGCTTTCCTATGCAGCAACAGTTACCAATGGCAATTTTGATTTTTATCTGCCGGATGCGGAATACGATGTATTATTCTATTGGGATGCTGAGCATCAAAAGAGAATCGATATAAATCGTAAATTTAAAGTTGAAGAGGGCTTGCTTGTTGATCCCCTCGATATTATTTTGGCTAAGGAATAATAACCGAATACAGCAGATGATCAGGAAAACAGAGCAGCGCTTCTCCCATTGCCGGAGAGCCGCTGCTCTGTTGCATGTAAACCTTATTCAATAGTCATTCAGTACACAACCGTATGTATGGTTAGCTCTTTTTAGTAGAATCGCGTCTGCAGCATTGATATACTTTAACAAATAGGAGTACGGGAGGTTCATTATGCAACAGAGGGTGCTGCTGATCGAGGATGATGAAGCGATTAGCGAAATGGTCCATTCTTATCTGACCAAAGAGGGCTATGAGGTGGAGATCGCATATGACGGAGACATGGCAGTGAGCAAGTTCCTGGGCGGGCTTACTTACGATCTGGTGCTGCTGGATCTGATGCTGCCCAAGCGAAGCGGCACGGATGTGCTGCAGATGATCCGCAGCGGCAGCCTTGTGCCGGTGCTGATTATGTCGGCAAAGGACAGCGATGTGGATAAGGCGCTGGGGCTGGGCTTCGGCGCGGATGATTATATTACCAAGCCGTTCTCGATGATTGAACTGGCAGCCCGGGTGAAGGCGGCGATCCGCCGGGCGGGGTATGCTGCATCTGGAAGCCAGGCTGCTGCCGGGAGCGGGGTGCAGGATGGCGGAGAGACACAGCCGGAGAAGCCGAAGGGAATCGAGCTGCGCGGGCTGAGCGTGGACCTGGATAATTTCTCCGTGCGGAAAAACGGGCAAGAGCTGAAGCTGACCGCCAAGGAGTTCCACATCCTGAAGCTGTTCGTGAGCAGTCCGGGCCGGGTATTCACCAAGGCGCAGATCTACAGCCAAGTCTGGGAAGAGGATTATTATGGCGATGAGAATGTAATTAATGTACATATGCGCAGATTGCGCGAGAAAATTGAGGATGATCCCTCCCATCCGGAGTATATCAAAACGCTGTGGGGGATCGGCTACAAGCTGGGGGATGTGCTGCTGTGATTATTCTGTTGCTGGTTCTGCTTGTACTGTTGCTTGTGGTCACTACGTTACAGTTCTTGAAATCACGGCAGCATGCCCGCCAGTTGGACTACATTCACTATAAGCTGGAGAGCATTATAGAAGGCGGATCGCATGAGCGGCTGCTGCTGATGAGCAGCAGTCCGCAGGTGCAGCAGCTGCTGACCGACCTGAACCGGCTGCTGGATGTCAATCATCAGGGAGCGGCTAAGCGGAGTAAGCTGGAGCAATCCATGCGCGGAATGCTGGCGAATGTGTCGCATGATCTGAAGACGCCCCTGACGGTGGTGCTGGGCTATATTGAGACGCTGCTGCATGATGAGACGATATCCAAGGAAGAGCAGGAACGGATGCTGCGGACGATTCATACCAAGGCAGGTGAGGTCATTGTGCTGATGAACCGGTTCTTTGATCTGGCGAAGCTGGAGTCGGGGGACCGGGATATCCCGCTCTCGCGGGTAGAGCTGGGCGAGGTCTGCCGCCGGAATATTCTCTCCTTCTATGATCTGCTTAGTGAGAGCGGCACGGATGTGCAGATCGAGATCCCGGAAGAGCCGCTTCATATCATGGGCAACGATGAGGCACTGGACCGGATTCTGACGAATCTGCTCTCCAACGCGATTACCTACGGTAATGCAGGGGGAGTGCTGGGGCTGAAGCTGTACCCTGACGCCGGACGGGTCTGCATAGAAGTGTGGGACCGGGGCAAAGGCATCGCCGAAGGCCACGAGGATAAGGTGTTCGAGCGGCTGTACACCCTGGAGGATTCGCGTAACCGCGACTATCAGGGCAGCGGCCTGGGACTGACGATTACGAAGCGGCTGACCGAGCAGATGAACGGGACTATTTCCCTGAGCAGCCAGCCGAATGTGCGTACGGCATTTACGCTCTCTTTTCCCAGACAGTCCTTCTGAAGCTTCTTAAGAATTAAGTAAGATTTCAGTAAGAAAAAAGCAAATTCCGCCCTGTAGAATAAATACCAGGAAGAACAAGACGATGCTAAAGGGGATAACGGAAAATGACAACGATACTCCGGACATGGGATCTGACCAAGGTCTATGAGGATAACGAAATTGTTAGCAGTGTGAATATGGAGATTAAGCAGGGTGAAATTTACGGATTCCTGGGACCGAACGGCGCCGGCAAAACAACGGTGATGAAAATGATCACGAATCTGGTGAAGCCGACGGCGGGCGAGATTGAATTTGCCGGGGAGAAAATGACCCACCGCTCTTACGACATGCTTAAGCGCATGGGCAGCATTATTGAATACCCGGTGTTCTACGACAAGCTGAGTGCCCGCGAGAATCTGGCGCTGCATGGGGAGTATATGGGCTTTTATGATGCCAATGCGATAGAGGAAGCGCTCGAATTAGTGAAGCTGAGAGCCGTGGACAGCAAACCGGTGAAGAATTTCTCCCTGGGGATGAAGCAGCGGCTGGGCATTGCCAGAGCGGTCATGACCAAGCCGGAGCTGCTGATTCTTGACGAACCGATTAACGGGCTGGACCCGCTTGGAATCAAGGAGCTGCGCGAGGTATTCCGTATGCTGAGCCGTGATTATGGCATGACCCTACTGATCTCCAGCCATATTCTGGGCGAAATCGAGCAGATTGCCGACACGATCGGCGTAATTCGTGAAGGGGTGCTGGTGGAGCAGGTGGCAATGGATACGATCCGGAGCCAGCAAACCCAGTATATCGAGCTGGTGACCAGCGAGTGCACGAAAGCCGTCTTCGTCCTGGAGGGGAAGCTGGGCCTCCGCAATTACAAGGTGCTTGACCCGCGGACCATTCGTGTCTATGAAGACATCCCGCAGCTAGAGCTGAGCCGGGCCCTGTCCGCAGCAGAGGTGGAGCTGGAGAGTATGAGCAAGAAGCATCATTCGCTGGAGGATCATTTTGTGGAACTGATGGGGGGCGTCAACCATGTTTAAGTTAATCCGGCTGGAGCTGCGCAAGAGTAAATTCACTTTTCTTAAGGGCGTGCTGATTGCGGATCTGGCCATTCTTACTGCTATGATCTTGCTGATTTTTACAGGGATGGATGATGGGGAATTCGATACTTATGGCGAGATTTTTCAAGGAGTATTCATATTTGTAAAAGCGACTTATATCGTCTTCGCCTCTGTGTTGCTTAGCAAGCTGGTCATCGACGAATACAAAAACAATACGATTACTGTGTTGTTCACGTACCCGGTACCGCGCAAAATGCTCATGGCCGCCAAGCTGATCATTGTCTTTTTGTTTACCTTCTTCGGCATTTTGCTGTCGGATATTGCCATCAGCAGCTTTCTAGCAGGAAGCTTGTATGTGTTCCCGAATGTTATTCAGGAGACATTGACCCGGGAGCTGATTACTACTCATCTGCTCAGCGCGGGGACGGATGCGCTATACGCGGCAGGCATCGGGCTGATTCCGTTATACTTCGGAATGCGCCGCAAATCCGTAACGGCCACGATTGTTTCCGCCGTGTTGATCGTCTCGCTGATATCCTCCGGCAACAGCTTCGGCGGCTTCCGCATGGGTGATCTGTTCGGGATTTCGATCACGCTTGCCCTGGCCGGTATGGCGATTGCCTACCTCTCCATCCGCAAGATCGAGCATCAGGATATAAGCTGAGGCTGCCGGAATCGAAGCCGGTCCACTCTTAGAAATGCAGCAGACAGTGCGGTCCTCCTGAAGGATTTGCACTGTTTTTGTTGTTGTACAGCCTGGTTAGTGCTATGTTTTTCTGGCGACCGCTAACGTTTTTTTTGCTATAATAGGAACTAATTCAGAGAGTTCTACATAATCAGAGCGTTTCTGCAGTCTTCGGACGCTAACGATAGCAGGGTTGAAGGAGCAGCGGAGGAGGTGGGCTATGCTTAAGGACTGGGCTTCTATTCTGGACAATGCGCTATCTGGTGAAAGTGCTTATAGGGCGTTGTTCGATCATCATCCGGACTTCATCATTGTGCTGGACAGGCAGGGAAGGTACAGGGACAGCAACCGGATGTTAAGTGCCGAAGAGGCAGGCAGACTGAACGATTGCCGGATGCATCCGCCCGGTGAGGCTCATTTCGCAGCTGCCCTGGCCGGGATTACATCGAGCTTCGAGCTGGCCGTGGAAGCCTCGGAAGGACATGAAGAGACGGGGAGAGGGGCCGGCGGTGCTGAGCCTGGGGGAAATTATGGTGCTGGAAGTGCGGGAAGTACCAGTGCTGGAAATGTGGTAAGTGCTGGTGCTGGAAGTACTGAGAGTGCTGGGAGTTCTGGAAGTGCCAAGGGAACGGGAAATGCTTGCGGTTCAGGGGTTACGGTACGCTATGTGCCGCTTCACACAGACGAGGGCATTGCCGGTGTATTCGCTATCCTCCATGATCCCGGAAACCGCCCCCTGTCCAGTCTGCTGCATAGCTGGGTGAGCATGAGCAGCAGTCTTGCGGCAGGTGCTGAGCGGAATGTGCAGGCAGGAGACGAGTGTTCTGCGTATGCGGATGAAGTGGCCGCCGCGAAGGATGACGAGGAGCTGCCGCAGGCCGAATTCGTGTTCGAGATGGCCGAGGACAAACGGCTTAGCCTCATTCTGAACTCCGTCTCTGCCGGAATCTTCGGCCTGGACAACCTCGGCCGGACCATATTCATTAACCGTGAAGGGGCAGAGATGCTGGGCTACGAGCCGTCAGAGCTGACCGGGCTGCCGATGATGGAGATAATCCATTACATGCATGGAGGCGCGCCCCTCCATTCTCTGCTGGAGTGCCCCATCACGCTTACCCTGCAAGACGGAGTTACCCGCAGCAAGGCGGATGAAGTGTTCTGGCGCAAGGATGGGACCAGCTTCTTCGTGAATTACCGGATCGCTCCGCTGCTGGACAGAGGGATGATCTGCGGTGTGGTTATTTCCTTCAGCGATATTACGAACGAGCGGCAGATTCTCCGCGCCAAGGAATCGGCAGAGCGGGCCGCACAGGCCAAGTCGGATTTCCTGGCAATGATGAGCCATGAGATCCGTACGCCGATGAACGGAATGATCGGTATGGCCGACCTGCTGCTGGAGACCGAGCTTGGGGAGGAGCAGCGCAGCTACGCCGAGATTCTGCGCAGCAGCAGCTACAGCCTGCTGCAGATTCTCAATGACATCCTTGATTTCAGCAAGATGGAGGCGGGCAAGATGCCGCTGCAATCCGAACGCTTCGATCTGCGGGAGATGCTGGAGGGCATTATTGATCTGTTCACTCCAAAGGCGGAGGAGAAGAAGCTCTCTTTGCGCTGGTGGGCAGATACCAGTGTGCCGGACATCGTCACGACCGATCCGAGCCGGCTGCGCCAGATTATCGTCAATCTGGTCGGCAACGCGCTGAAATTCACCGATCGGGGCAGTGTCACCTTGTCAGTCAAGAACATCCCGCTGCCTGCCTCACCGGAATATCTGCTGGAGTTCTCGGTCCGTGATACCGGTGTAGGCATTGCCGACAGCAAGCTGAATCTGCTCTTCCAGTCCTTCTCCCAGCTGCATCCGTCCATTAATCGCAAATACGGCGGAACCGGACTGGGACTTGCCATCTGCAAGCAGCTCGTGGAGCTGATGGGCGGAACGATCTTCGTGGAGAGCGAGGAGGACCGGGGATCGATCTTCCGGTTCATGCTGCCTTTTATGAAGGAAGAGGCGGAGCTGGAGCCGGAGTTACTCTCCTGAGGGTTAACCGGAGCCGGGGGCTGACGCTCACTTGTGTTCTCGTATATCGAGGACAATCACCTGTATTCTCAACTCTCAAGCCAGACAACCCGTTCCCCAAGATACAGTGGGGCGGGTTATTTCTGTTCGTTATATCGACTTTAACGCATGGGTAGCGTAAACCATTAGATTTCAGCTTGTTGCATTATAACCGGATTGTAGTAAAATCAGAAAGTGCCATTTCCAAATTCTTCTTACAAGGGGGAGTAACATGCAAGAGCAGATGTCACGTACGAATAAGGCGGCTTGGGAGACAAAAGCCTATCAGGCTTGGACGCAGTACCATGGTTCACCTGAGGAGCTTGCAGTGCAGCTGCAGCAGGATCCCGCACATACGCTGCGGTATTGGCTCAAGTACACGGGCGATCCGTCAGGCTTGAAGGTGCTGAATCTGCTTGGCTCTCACGGCAGGAAGGCCATTTGCTTCTCGTTGCTTGGCGCTGATGTTACCGTCGTGGATATTTCAGAAGAGAACCGCTTATATGCCTGCGAGGTAGCGGAAGCAGCGGGGGTGAAGCTGGATTACATCTGTGCAGACGCAATGAATATCCCCGGAGAAGAAGCCTTGGGAACGTTCGACGTGGTGCTGATGGAGTTTGGGATTTTGCATTATTTCACTGATTTGAATGCGGTGTTTGCCTTGGTCCGCAGACGGCTGAAGGCAAATGGACGACTTCTGCTGACCGACTTCCACCCGTTCGCCAGGGCATGGCTGACCACGAAGACGCTTCAGCATCCCACCGGCAATTATTTTGACGATACGCTTAGAGAAAGTGAAGTTGCGTTCGCCAAGCTGCTTCCTGAAGAGGAGCGTTCCGGCTTAGGACAAGTGGTGGTGCGGAGCTGGACGCTGGGGGATATCCTGACCTCTGTCGCTTCGCAAGGATTATATATCCGTACCTTCGAAGAAATCAAGAGTGCCGAGCACCCGGGATTCCCCGAATTCTACACGCTGGTTGCCGATGCTGTTGAGGGGCCGCTGAGCCCGTTATATCCCGATACAACAACGTAAACGTAATACAATCCCATGCAAAAGAAAAACAGCAGGTCCCCCGGAGACTTGCTGCTGTCGCGGTGGCACATGGGCCAAATGTAGGCGGAAAACCGCATACAATTGCGGACGCTTGCTTGTTGCAGAGACGTCAGACAACCCATGAACACGAACAAACAGCAGGTCCCCGCCAGGAGACTTGCTGTTTCTTGTGGTAAGCTGTGGCTGTTCGGCAGTTGCCTGATCCGGCAACTACCGGACCTGATGCCTGCTGCGGGGTCCAACCGTTCTAGCGCATATACATCAGACCCACCGTAGCAGGTCCGCAGTGACTCCCGATGACACAGCCGGCATGAATGACGGCGATTTCCTCAACACCGGTCTGCGCGCGCAGCGCGGTCTCCAGAATTTTGGCATCCTCTTCAGCCAGCGTATGGGCAATAATGAGCAGCTCCTTGTCCATATCGGCGGCATTCGCCAGCGCATGGTGGAGCATCTGTTCCACGGCCTTCTCCTTCTTGCCGCGGATGCGGGCAACGGGGACAATGGCTCCGTCCACCAGCCGGAGAACCGGACGGATCTTCAGCAGGCTGCCGATAAAGTTCTGCATCCCAGAACAGCGGCCACCCATGTATAAGTAGTCCAGCGTATCGACAACGAATTCCGATTCTACCCGGTTACGGGCTTCGGTAATCATTGCTGCGATGTTGGCAGCGCTCTCGCCTGCGGCTGCGGCACGTGCAGCCTTCATGACCAGCAGCGCGATTCCGCCGCATAAGGTCTCAGAATCTACGACATGCACCCGGCCCTCCGGGAATTCACCCGCTGCCAGTAGAGCATTCTGATATGTAGAAGATAGAGCAGAGGATAGACTGATATAGACAATATCATGGCCGCTGCTGATCACCGGCTGGAACGCGGCGATGAAATCAGCAGGGGAAGGCGCAGCGGTCTTAGGCAGGGCACCGCCCGCAGCAACCCGGCGGTAGACCTCCTCGGGGGTAATTTCGACCCCGTCCTTGAAGGTACCGTTCTCAAAAACTACATATAACGGCACAATGCCGATATCATATGTGTCCTTCCAGCCTTGCGGCAAATCGGAAGTGCTGTCTGAAAAGATTTTTACGATAGACATGAATATCTCCTTCACCGATCTCGGATGAGAATACACTAGATTATGAAAACTATAATCTATTTATTATACCAAGCTTGGGAAGAATCTCAAAACAAAAAAACAGCTCCACTGTCCAAGCAGACAGCGAAGCCGTTCCCCAAATATCAGCACTGTTCTTATTTCTTCATCACCGGAATCCATACTTCACAGACATAATCCTCTGATCTCGTATCGCCGGGCGGGTATAACTCGATCTCAGGGCCGCCGGTATGCTCGTAGCCGGTTCCCGGGAACCATTCCTGGAAAATGCGTTGCCAGACTCCTTGAATGGCATGCGGCAAAGCACCCTCGGACCGGAAGACTGCCCAGCTGGCGGCCGGAACGACAGTGGTCTCATACCCTTGTGCATCTGTCTCCGGCGTTCCTTCCACCCCGATCCAGTAGGTAAGCTGTTCCTTTTTCATATCCATATCCGTGCAGATGCCAAGCCATTCGCGGGAAGACGCAAGCTCGATCAACTTATCGGAAGTGCCGTCCTCATTGCATTCGTCCCAGAACTGCGGGATTCTCCGGAGATTCTCCCCGTCCCGGGTAGTTACCTCTATTGATTTGCCGATGACGGTAAAAGCTGGTTTATCCACGATTTTGTAGTCCATGTCCTGATCTCCCTTCAATGATAGGTGGAACGAGATGCGGGGGAAGGCTTTGAGCTGTACGCCGGACTTACGCGCTTCCGAGGGGGTAATCCCATGGGCTTTGCGGAACGCCTTGGCGAAGGACTCCGGCGAGTCGTAACCGTATTTCAGCGCCACATCCAGCACACGGACCTTGGACACGGCCAGCTCCTGGGCGGCCAGCGTCAATCTGCGCTTGCGGATATAGTCGGCCACGGTGAAGCCGGTCAGCATACTGAACATGCGTTGGAAGTGGAACGGTGAGACAAAGGCCACCTCAGCCACTTCCTCAATGCGCAGCGTTTCAGTCATTTTCAGCTCCATATAGTCCAGTGCATTCTTCATTCGGATCAGCCATTCCAAGCTCCCCATCTCCTTCTGAAATCATCCTATCATACCACCGCACAGATGTTCCTGTTATTCTCTGCTCATTCATGACAGGGTTCTGCCTGCGTCCTATCCACCTATGATGTCATACTTGAAGGGGTTTGTCAGCATCCGTTAGACTACCCGATCCGGCAGGCTCTAGGATTAGCCACTTTTCACCTTCCAGGGTGCGGGTATAGGCATAGATATATTCATGCTCCGGCAAGAGCAGCTCATAATCGGCATAGACCATAATGGGATGCTGCTTACGCAGACGAATCAATTCTTGATAATAATAAAATACCGAGTCCGCATCAGCCGGTGCCTGCTCCCCATTAATCTCGGTGTAGCGCGGGCAGATCTGGTAGACTACGGCTTCTTTCCAAAAGGTTCTTTTCATAAATGTAGCTCGATTACCATGGTATATTAGGTTTATAGGTTGCAAGGGAATGGAGGGATTGGATTGACAATTCAAGCGGTTCTTTTTGATTTGGATGGAACATTGCTAGACCGGGATACATCCCTGTTAAAGTTCGTACAAGATCAATACAGGCGTTACCCGGAGCTTCAGACCATTGATCACGATCTGTTTGTTCAGCGCTTTATCGAGCTTGATAATCACGGTTACCTGTGGAAGGACAAAGTATATCAACAGATCTTACAAGAGTTCTCTATTTCGAAGCTGGACTGGAACTTGCTATTGGATGATTACTTATACAACTTCCAGCAGCACTGTACAGGTTTCCCGAATTTATTAAGTATGCTTACTGAACTGAAGAATCATGATCTGAAGATTGCGTTAATCTCGAACGGTTATGGTCAATTTCAATACGATAATTTCAAGGCATTGAACATCGGGCATTTATTCGATGAGGTGCTTATCTCCGAATGGGAGGGACTCCGTAAACCAGATCCGGCCATCTTTCATCGTGCATTAACAAGATTAGGTGTAGACGCGGGCAATGCTCTTTTTGTTGGCGATCATCCGGATAACGATATTCGGGCAAGCCGCGAAGCGGGAATGAAGGCCGTCTGGAAACGGAATCAACAGTTTGTCACAGTGGCCGAAGCGGATGCAGTTATTGATGATTTGGCAGAATTAGTGGAGCTCTTATTAAAAAAAGCCCCGAAGAAGCCATACATCTTCGGGGCTGATAAGCTTACACCGTGACAGAAGCGCCCCTGGCACTGACAGTGCCTAGTCCGTTCACCATATACTCCTTGCCGTGAATGGTGAGGGAGGCTGGAACCTCGGTTTCGTTGCTGACGGTAACCTGTGCATCGGTCACGGTCACTTTTAGCCGGGAGCCGCGGAACATAATTTTGAACGAATAGGAGGTCCAGTGTCCCGGATTAGACGGGTTCAGAACCAGCCGGTCGTTCAGCACGCGAAGTCCGCCGAAGCCATGAACAACGGACATCCATGTACCCGCCATGCTGGTTGTATGGCAGCCGTCCTCCGTATCGTTATTGTAATTGTCGAGGTCCAGCCGCGAGGTCCGCAGGTACATCTCATACGCCTTCTCCTTGTAGCCCAGCTCACTGGCCAGAATGGAATGGATGCAAGGGGAGAGGGAGGACTCATGCACGGTGATCGGCTCGTAAAAGTCGAAGTTGCGCTTCTTGGTCTCCAGATCATAGCGGTCGCCGAGGAAGTAGAGTCCCTGAAGCACATCTGCCTGCTTGATGAAGCAGGAGCGCAGAATCCGGTCCCATGACCATTTCTGGTTCAGCGGCAGGTTCTCCGGCAGCACATCCTTGACCTGAATGATCTCCTTGTCAAGGAAGCCGTCCTGCTGGAGGAAGATTCCGCGTTCCTCGTCAGCGGGATAGTACATTTTGCCGATAATCTCACTCCACTTGGCCGTTTCGCTCTCCAGCAGCTCCAGCTTGTCGGCCAGCTCAGCGTAACGCGAACCCTCATTCTCCTGCACATAGGCCAGAGCCTCAAGCGTGTATTCCATCGTCCAGGCGGCCATCCGGTTCGTGTACCAGTTGTTATTGACGTTATTCTCGTATTCATTCGGGCCGGTGACGCCCAGCATCACGTATTTGTCCTTATGCGCCACGTAGTTCACACGCTCCTCCCAGAAGCGCGCAATCTCCACCAGCACCTCCAGGCCGTATTGAGCCAGATAAGCCTTGTCGCCGGTATAATTCACATAGTTATAGATGGCATAGGCAATCGCGCCGTTGCGGTGAATCTCCTCGAATGTAATCTCCCACTCGTTGTGGCACTCCTCACCGTTCATCGTGACCATCGGGTAGAGCGCGCCTTTGCGGTAGCCGAGCTTACGGGCGTTCTCCTTGGCCTTCTCCAGGTGCTTGTAGCGGTAGATCAGCAGATTGCGGGCAATCGCGGAGTCGGCGGTACTGAGATAGAACGGCACACAATAAGCTTCCGTATCCCAGTAGGTGCTGCCGCCGTATTTTTCCCCGGTGAAGCCCTTCGGCCCGATGTTGAGCCGGTCATCCTCACCCGTATACGTCTGATTCAGCTGGAAAATATTGAACCGGATCGCCTGCTGCGCCGACACATCGCCCTCAATAATAATGTCGCTCTCTTTCCACTTGTCGCCCCAAGCCGCAGCCTGTTCTGTCAAAAGCGCCACAAATCCCGCCTCCCGCGCACTTTGCAGTGCCGACCCGGCGGCATCCACGAGCTGTCCCAGCCCGTAATTGCGGGAGGTGACATTCGCAGCATACTTATAAATAACCAGCTGTTCGCCGGATTGTACCGGAACATTCACTGTACTGGCCACATATTTGTCCTGCTCCAGTACCTCTGCTTCGGCCGCAACCGGCTCCCCATTCAGCAGAATGTCGAAGACGAAGGCGGAGGTGACATGGAAATCAAGCTTTTTGGTCTTCAGGGTCAAATGTCCGCCTTCTGGTCCGGCCTTCTTCTCCACTTCGTTCCAGAACTTCTCGTCATAGTTGGAGTCCTTGTTCTTGATATCGCCGTCCAGGTAGGGGGTTACGGTAATATTCCCTGCAAAATTGAGCGGAGTGAGCGAATAGCGGATCGCCCCGATCTCCTGACGGACCATGCTGACGATGCGGATGCTCTCAACCTTCACTTCTTTGCCGTCTTGGGTGGTTGCGGTGAAGCTGCGTGAGAGCGTGCCTTCCTTCATATTGAGTACGCGGCGGAACTCTGTAACTGTGCAGGTAGCCAGATCCAGCGGGGTTCCGTCCAGCTCGATGTTAATTCCGATCCAGTTGGTGCTGTTCAGCACTTTGGCAAAATACTCCGGGTACCCGTTCTTCCACCAGCCGACCCGTGTCTTGTCAGGGTAATAGACCCCGGCCATGTAGCTGCCTTGCAGGCTGTGCCCGCTGTATTGCTCCTCGAAGTTGGCTCTGCCGCCCATGTATCCGTTCCCGATACTAAATACGCTTTCGGATATTTCCTGGGTTTGCGGATCAAAGGATTCTTCGATAATGGACCATTCGTTGATTGTTAAGTATTGTTTCATGATTTTGGCTCCTTTAAGGGGGGATGGGGATATAAAATGAACCGTGTGCCTCAGTCTTGCCGGTACGTGCAGGCCACTCCGAATGCGAAAGGATGTTACGATCGCTGTTGTCCCCGGATGCCTGTATTCAAGCTATAAGGTAAGCATCCGGGGACAAAGGCGAACGCTGGCGCTTCTGCACATTCCTTTCGCTTTCTGCGCTGATCACGCACCTAGGAGATTTCACACACCGTTCTTTTACTGATGGTAGGGTAGAAGATGCAAGTGCAGCATCTGATCTGACTGATGATCTGCTGATGATTTTGATTAATGAACTGAACTGATTAATTGAACTGATGAATTGAACTGATAAATGTATAGAGAAGTGGATGTTTTCTGCACCATGAGCGAAGCTCAGAGGTTCAGACTTAGAGTTAGTTGTATTCTGTGCATTTAAAAGGTGCGATTAGAGGGACTTGAGTCGTATAACTGTAGTCTGTACAACTAAATCTGCCCTAAAAGGTCATATCAGCTTAAAAGGGATAGCATAGGTGTACAAAGTACAACTAAGCCGATACCCGGGGGATAAATTGGCAATATAGTTGTACAAAGTACAGTTAGGCTGTCCGGCGGACTAGAGATGCCGCTTGAGCGGAAGGGCTCACGGCTAGGCTCACAGGCTCTGTTACTATTCGTCATACAGTGGCAAAAGATTCCTTCAGTGTGGCAACAGTGAGCTGCCGCAGGGAATGGACAACTAGTGTGGCTCCGCCTAGCGTCTCGGGTGAGCCTATGCCCACGCTGCGCATACCGGCACGGGAAGCGGCCAGGATACCGGCAGCGGCATCCTCGAAGACGACGCAGTGTGCGGGAACGGTATCCAGAGCCTGCGCACCCAGCAGGAAGACCTCCGGGTCAGGCTTGGCCGCGCTGGTATGCGTGCCGTCGATGATGGCATCGAAGTATGGGGTCAGGCCGGTATTGTTCAGGATGGTCATCGCGTTCTTGCTGGCGGAGCCGAGGGCTACCTTGATGCCGGCTGTCCGGCATTCCTGCAGAAAGTCCAGGGCGCCGGGCAGAATCTCCGAGCTGTCCATCTTGGCGATATACTCGACATAGCGGTTATTCTTTTGCTCCGCCAGCCGGGCTTTCTCGTCTTCGCCAAGTGTGATGCCGCCGATCTCCAGCAGAATATTCAGCGAAGCGGCCCGGCTGACGCCCTTGAGCCGCTCATTATCCTGCTCTGTGAAGACAAATCCAAGCTCTTCGGCCAGCTCCCTCCAGGCAATATAGTGATACCGGGCAGTGTCCACGAGAACACCGTCCAGATCGAACAGGCAGGCTTTGATATCTGACATGTTGAACCTCCTAATATGATTAGTTAACAATTAGATGTGGTTATCGCGCCAACTGGGCAAGAATCCTGCAAAATATGCAACATTTCTCTGCGAATCATGCCCCGCTGGCGGAAATCCTGCACAAAATGCAACAATCGGTGAAAGCTGGGTGCCAACGGGGCAAGAATCCTGCAAAATATGCAACATTTCTCTGCGAATCGTGCCCTGCTGGTGGAATTCCTGCAAAATGTGCAACAATTCCTATTCACACGAGGGCCGAACAGTGAAAACTAAAAAAGTGTGTATCAGCCCCAGCCTCACCGCCAGTAGCCGCAGGCGGGAATCCCCCTACCAGCAACATTCTGAACTTTAGCGCAAACGTTTGTACAAAGTTCCAAAAAATAAATGAAGCGTAACTCTGCTTCATTCATTTTCTTGTACATGCCTTAATTTCCCGGAGTATGCATAGAGGACTCCCGTACAATTAGACGGTGGGGAATGACAAAACGATTCGTATATCCGTCCTGATTATCCGGCTTCTGAATGTTCTGGATCAACACCTGAGAGGCCGTATAGCCAAGATGATAAATCCCGATATCAATGCTGCTGATCGGAGGACTGGACAGCTCGGAAAGCGGGATATTGTTGAAGCTGACAATCGCCAGATCCTCAGGGACCTTGTACTTCAGCTCGTTCAATCCGCGGAGTACCCCGAATGAGACCATATCATCCACCGCGACAAGCGCTGTCGGACGGTTCGGAAGATTCATGAAGAAGGACATCGCCCTATAGCCGCTGTCCTGCAGGAATTCGCCTTCAACGATCCATTCATCCTTCATTTCCAGACCCTTGCCCTGCATGGCCTTGCGGTAACCCTCCAGCCGGTCGCGCGAGACGATGAGGTTCGGCGGCCCGCTGACGAAGCCGATGCGTTCATGCCCCATGGAGATAAGATGATTCGTCGCATCATAGGCGGCCATGATATTATCATTGTCCACTGACAGAATATCCTCGTAGCGGTCGCTCCGTCCCACCAGGACAAAGGGATAACCGCCCGACTGCAGGAAATCGATCACCGCATCGTCTTTTCGGGAATACAGCAGAATAACGCCGTCCACGCGGCGTCCCTTGAGCAGACGGGAGACAGCTTCAAGCTCCTCCTTCTCGTTTGCTCCGGAGCTGATCAGCACATCATAGCCGGAACGGCTGGACTGAGTGACGATCCCGCGGATTAATTCCATAAAAAACAAATTGGAGAACAGCTCTTCAGCCGGTTTCGGAAGAATGATGCAGATGCTGTTAGTGGTCTTGGATACCAGACTTTTGGCCATCATATTCGGGGTGTAGCCCATTTCTTCCATAATCACTTTGACCTTACGGGAAGTTTCTAAGCTGATTCTGGGATGGCCTGACAACACCCGGGACACCGTGGAGGGTGAGACCCCCGCTTTCTTGGCAACGTCCTTAATGGTAACTGTCATAGAAACCTCCTAATGGAACCGTTTGCTTTACACAGTAATATTAATCGAAGCGGGGATGATTGTAAATAGTGAAACCTCGCATAGGGCGTAATCCCCGTGGCTTCTACGTTCTGAGCACTATACGGCGATACGGCTTAAGCTATTGTGAATCTGGAAGTGGAGCAGAGGGGGATGCAAATCTGTGCAATGAACAAGGGGATTTTGTGCAAAATTAGTGCAAATAGAGTAGAGTTTGTCTTATCAATCTCTAAAAAGTAAGCAGTTGAACATTACTTTTCCGGAAGAATAGCTGGTTCGAAAATTTTAGCAGACACCTATAAATACTCATTATATAGAGGACACAACAGAATTGATTCTATTGTGTCCTGTACTAAGTAGTAGCTCTATTTCATTCTACAAACGTTTGCTCCAAAATGTTCTGGATCAGCCCATAAGAAACCGATCAGAGTTTAGGACATATTGGCCTGGAGCACAGCGAAGCCGTATGCAGGCAGCCTCAGTGACAGCTTGCCGCGTTCGGCATGGAGCGCTTCGCCGGTCCACAGATTCTTCCAATTGCGTTCCTGGACGTCCAGCCGGAAGGTCTGCACCGTCTCCTCCGTATTAATCAGTACGATAATCAGATCATCACCCAGACTGCGCTCGTAGGCCAGCTTGCTGCCCCCGGCTGCGGCTTCAAGGAAGGTGAAGCGTCCGGTGCGCAGCGCCGGATGGCTGCCGCGGATCTCAATCAGCTTACGGTAAAAGTTGAATAAATTGCGGTCCTGCCGCTCCGGGTCCCACTCCATACATTTACGGCAGTCCGGGTCGCCTCCGCCATCCATTCCGATCTCGTCTCCGTAGTAAATGCAGGGCGTGCCCATGAAGGTGAACTGGAACAGTGCAGCCAGCTTCATGACGTTCTTATCGCCCTCGGCTACAGTCAGCAGACGCGCAGTATCATGGCTGTCCAGCAGATTGAAGGCGACCTCACTGGCCTGGAGCGGATACCGGGACAGCTGTCTGCCGATCGAATGGGCGAAGCCTTCCGCATCGAGCGTTCCGTAGACGAAGAAGTCAAGCACTGCATCTGTGAACGGGTAGTTCATGACGGCATCGAATTTGTCGCCTTCCAGCCAAGGGGCTGATTCATGCCAGATCTCGCCCAGAATGTAAGCCTCGGGATTGGCACGCTTCACGACTTTGCGGAAATCACGCCAGAATTCGTGATCCACCTCGTTGGCCACATCCAGACGCCAGCCGTCGATGCCCACCTCCTTGATCCAATACTCGGCGACCTTCAGCAGATACTCCTTCACCTCAGGATGCTCTGTGTTCAGCTTCGGCATCAGCGGCTCGAAGGCGAAGGCATCGTAGGTTGGAATATTGTTCACGACCTGGAGCGGATATTCCCTGATATGGAACCAGTTCTTATACTCCGAATCCTCGCCCTTCTCCAGTACATCCACGAACGGGGCGAAGGTACGGCCCGCATGGTTGAAGACCGCGTCCAGCAGCACACGGATGCCGCGCTCATGACAAGCATCGACCAATCTTTTCAGCGTGTCCACATCACCGAAATGCGGATCGACCTGCATATAGTCCTCCGTGTCGTATTTGTGATTGGTGGTGGCAGTGAAGACCGGTGTGAAATAAATGCCCGTAATGCTCAGCTCCGTCAGATGGTCGAGATGATCTATGACACCCTGCAGATCTCCGCCGAAGAAATTATCCGGCCGGGGGGTTCCGCCCCAAGGCTCCACATTAGCGGGACTTATGTCAGGATTGCCGTTAGCGAACCGTTCCGGGAAAATCTGATAAAACACCGCATCCTTGACCCAGGCCGGAGGCGTGAAGACATCACCGCGGCTTATGTAGGGAAATTCGAACAGGCGGTTGGGGTTCGCGGGACGCTCCTTCTGGAAATCACTCTCTGTCATCCAGATGCGCTCTTGGCCCTGCTGAAGCAGGAAGCCATATTTCAGCCTGCGGTAGAGCGGAACCGATTCGCATTCCCAGTAATCGAACATCGCATCGGAAGTGAACAGGGTCATCGGGATCAATTCCTTGGTGGTATCCCAGGCATATTTATCACCCGCCCAGGCGAAGACCTCGGTCAGATCCCCCTTCTTGGCACGCAGCCGCAGGTGGATGGTGTTGTGATCATAGGCATACGACCAGTTCAGACGGGGACGATGATACACGGCTTCTAATAACATATTAATTCCTCCTAGATTTAGTTTGGCTATATAGATTGAACTTTAAAATTTAAGTTAAGGGAAAAGTGGCGGAGGGGAATTTTGGAACTGGAGGAGCGATAGCGACCGCCTTTGTCTGCGGATTTCGACCGCGAACAGCGGTATAAAATAATGAAATCTGCAGACAACAGCGGCCGGAAGTCCAAAACTTCTCTGGAGTCACGGCTAA
This sequence comes from Paenibacillus sp. FSL R7-0210, assembly GCF_038009085.1. NCBI lineage: Bacteria > Bacillati > Bacillota > Bacilli > Caryophanales > Paenibacillaceae > Paenibacillus > Paenibacillus sp. FSL R7-0210. The sequence goes on along the minus strand of NZ_JBBPAR010000001.1, from coordinate 4,123,690 downwards.
TCCCAAAACATAAAAACCAGTAGTTCAATTTATATAGATTCCACACCCGATTCTGCACACAACAAAAAGGCACAACCGCCGGTTAGATTACGCCGAGGTTGTACCCGAGAAGGGACAGTGCCTTTAGATTGGTGAAGAATGAGGTGTTTCATGATGGTTTGGATTATAGCACGGAACAAAATGAGGTTCAAGAGGTTTGTACAAACAGTTGCACAAAGTTTTAGGAAGGGGAAACCGATTTCCAAAGTCTGTAAATTGATAATATTTAGCAATTATATAACAATATTCGTTCAAATACGACAAAAAATGCAGAAAAGAATTTTGAAACCGAAGTATATCCAAGTTATTTAAAGAAATCATGCGATAAAAATAGTAAAGGTAACATTATCCATAATAAACGGCTAAATTCAATTGAATTTACTATGTGCAAACGTTTTTACAACTGCGAGTTAGCTGATGTATTATGGATTCAGGAATGAAGCGCTTTCTAAACCGGGTATAACGTATTCGGAAGAGGCAATTGGAGAAAGCAGAATTTTTTTTGAATCCTCTGAAATCGTTTGCGCAAAGTAGGGAGCAGCAACGTCAAGTCAGTCAAGTCAAAAGAAGCATCATCGTCAAATCAAGTGATATACACACACAGGAGGGGTTAAAAGGAATGAATCTCAAAAAACTTATGGTTCTCACCGCAGCGTGCTCGATGGCAATGTCAATTACGGCGTGCGGCTCAAACAACAATGCCGGAGGAAATGCGGCAGCCACTAATGCTCCTGCGGATAATGCAGCAGCTACCGATAATGCGGGGGCAGGCAGCGACAACGCACCGGCAGCAGGTGAGATCGTCCCGGAAGAGGGCGCTTCACTTGTGATCTGGGAGAGTAAGGAAGAAAGACAGTTCGCTGAAGAAGTTGCGAAGCAGTTCACTGCCAAGTATAACGTTCCGGTCAAAATTGAAGAGGTAGCCCCGCCGGATCAGGTTGGCAAGCTCACCCAGGATGGCCCTTCCGGTCTGGCTGCGGACGTCATCATCATTCCTCATGATAATCTCGGCAAGGCGGCAAGCGCGAGTCTGCTGCTCCCTAATGATATTTTTGCAGAACAGACCAAGGCGGAGAACACTGAGGCTTCCATCGTGGGTTCTTCCTATGACGGCGAGCTGTACGGCTATCCGAGAGCGGCGGAGACCTATGCGCTGTTCTACAACAAGTCTCTGGTCAAAGAAGCTCCCAAATCCTTCGATGACGTTATTGCCTTCAGCAAAACGTTCACGGATAAAGCCAAGAACCGTTACGGCATTATGTGGGAAGTCGGCAACATGTACTTCAACTATCCGTTCATCGCCACTACCGGAGGTTACCTGTTCGGCAAAGACGGTACCGACAAGGACGATATCGGCCTGAACAATGAAGGTGCGATCAAAGGCCTGACTGAATTTGCCAAGCTGAAGGAAGTCCTGCCGATCAAGAGCGGTGACATCAACCCGGACATCAAGCGCAGCCTGTTCAACAGCGGGGATGTCGCCATGGATATTACAGGACCTTGGGAGCTTGCGGGATATAAAGAAGCGCTGGGCGACAACCTCGGAATTGCTCCGGTTCCTACTATTGACGGCAAAACCGCCATTACCTTCTCCGGGATCAAAATTTTCACCGTCAACGCCTACACTCAGTATCCGAATGCGGCTAAACTCTATGCACACTTTGCTTCCGGCAAAGATTCGCAGCTGACACTTAACAAGCTGGTCGGCTCCGTGCCGACGAACCTCGAAGCGCTGAAAGATCCACAGATTACGGGTGACGAGTTCGTATCCGCGTTCGCAGAACAGGCGAAGAACTCCCAGCCGATGCCTTCGATTCCTGAGATGGGGAACGTCTGGAGCCCGGTGAATGCTGCACTTCCGGCCATCTGGGATAACAATACTGATCCGAAGGCAGCCATGGACAAAGCCGTAGAGCAGATTAAAGACCTGAACAACGGGGCTTCTGCCCAGTAACTACACAATCAACAGCTTACCGTGGAATTAGAGTTGCCCGCCGCATAGCCTGCGGCGGGCAGTTTCCTTGAATTCCGCACGGAGAGGAGAACGGAAGGGAAATGCAGCGACACAAAGCGAGAGCTGGAATACTGTCGGCCATTTTTATGGGACTCGGGCAAATATATAACCGCCAATTCATCAAAGGGCTTATGTTCATAGCTGTAGAAGCTGTGGCACTTATCTATTTCATTAGCAATCTGGGAAGAGCCTTCTGGGGGATTACTACGCTCGGGGAATCTCCAAGCCGTCTGGAAAAGGTAAAGGGGATTGCCAAAATGGTTCCCGGGGACCATTCCATCGTCATTCTGATTGAAAGCCTGATCACCCTGCTGTTCTTTGTGTTATTCCTGATCATCTGGTACATGAATATTAGGGATGCCTATAAAATCGGAGCAGAACGCGAAAACGGCCGTCCGTCCAATACATTTAAACAATCTGTACGTTACATCCTCGACTATAAATTCGCCCAGAGCTTCCTGCTGCTCCCGGGTATGGGCATTCTGTTCTTCACCATTATGCCGATCATCTTTATGATCATGCTGGCCTTTACCAACTATGCTGCACCGAACCACATTCCTCCGGCGAAGCTTGTAGACTGGGTAGGGTTCGAGACCTTCCGCAATCTGCTGGTGCTGAAATCATGGAGCCATACCTTTTACGGTGTACTTACCTGGACCATTATCTGGGCGGTTCTTTCGACTGTAACTACTTATTTCGGCGGGATGCTGGTTGCCCTGCTGATCAGCCAAAAAGGCATACGCTTCAAAGGCATGTGGAGAATGCTCCTGATCATTCCTTACGCCATTCCGCAGATGATCTCGCTCCTCTTGATGCGCAACCTGTTCAACGGGCAATTCGGCCCGATTAATCAGTATCTCGGCTATTTCGGACTAGGCGGCCTGCCTTGGCTGACTGATCCATTCTGGGCCAAGGTTACGGTTATTGTCGTCAACATGTGGGTGGGAATTCCGGTATCCATGCTGCTGATTATGGGGGTGCTGACTACGATTCCCCGCGATATGTATGAGGCGGCCGAGGTGGACGGTGCGACCAATTACCAGAAATTCCGTATCGTTACCCTGCCGATGATTCTGTTCTCTACCGCACCTACGCTGATTATGCAGTTCGCGGGGAATATCAACAACTTCAACGCGATCTTCCTGCTGACGGGAGGGAACCCGGTGAACGGAAACTACCAGTACGCCGGCTCGACGGATCTGCTCGTCACCTGGCTGTATAAGCTGACGCTGGATCAGAACAAGAATAATATGGCGTCTGCGATCGGCATTATCCTGTTCATCATTGTTGCCGGGTTCTCCCTGTACAATTACCGCCGGACCAAATCGTTCCAAGAGGAGGATATGATTCAATGATCATCGGACGCAAGGCAGCGAATTTTATTCGTCTCTGCTTAAGCTATATCGTTCTTGTTGCACTGGCGGTTGCTGCAATCTATCCGGCACTCTGGATCCTGCTTGCCTCGTTCCGGCCGGGTAAATCCCTGTACAGCAAGACGCTGATTCCCGAGACATTCACCCTCGCCCACTATAAGGAGCTGTTCACCTCACCGGTCTATATGTTTGGAACCTGGTATGGGAATACGCTTAAGATTGCGGTGTTCTCGATGCTGATCGGGGTGGTGCTGACGCTGTTGACCAGCTATGCCTTATCCCGGTTCCGGTTCAAAAGCCGCAAGACCACCATGTCCACACTGCTGATTCTCGGGATGTTCCCGGGCTTCATGAGCATGATTGCCATCTATCTGCTCCTGAAGGAATTCAACCTGCTGGATACCCATCTGGCGCTGATTATTGTCTATGCGGCCGGAGCGCCGCTTGGAGGAACGCTGATCGCCAAGGGGTTCCTGGATACGATTCCGCGTTCGCTGGATGAAGCCGCGCGGATTGACGGGGCGAGCAACTTCGGGATTTTTACCCGGATTATTCTGCCTTTATCCCGTCCGATGATTACTTATATAGCGCTGACCCTGTTTGTGGGCCCGTGGGTCGATTTCATCTTCGCCAAGCTGATTCTGCGGACCAAGGAGAACTGGACGGTTGCCGTGGGGATGTGGGATATGGTCAATACGATGCAGAATTCCAACTTCACGCTGTTCGCGGCGGGAGCCGTGCTGATCTCTGTACCCATAATGATTCTCTTTGCCTTCCTGCAGCGTCTGCTGGTTGACGGCCTGACGGCGGGGGCAAGCAAGGGGTAGAAAATAGTAATTAGACAATGTATGTACGAATAACGGGTGCGGCCTTGAAGCAGTTCTGAGGGGCTGCACCTTTCTTTTATGGAGGAGAAATCGTAATCTGCATGATAAGGGGAGAGTGTAATGAAACGGCGGCGATTCATTAATTTCAGCTCGGTTGGCGTCAAGTTATTCGTAATTCTGTTCTGTACTATTGTCCTGTTGTCCTCAGTTCTGGGCTTAACCTCCTATTATGCGGCAAAAGGGATCATTACCGATGAGGTGGCAGCAGCCTCCTCACAGTCCATTGTCCAGGCGGCGGACAAGCTGGATTTCCTGTTCGCTGAATATGAAGCGCTCTCCAGGCAATTCGCTGTAGATCCGGCGTTAAAGGCTGATATGGAGACGGTTAATCGCCCGTCCGCCGGTACGGTTGCAAGGTCAGCCGCAGAGGACCGGATACGCCGCAAGCTGGACTCCGTCAGAGGATCGGATGAGCGGCTGCTCGGAGTCCGGCTGGTCGCAAGAAGCATGGTGGACGCCGAATCCTACAAATCGACGGGGATTAGCGGAGTGCGCAGTGATGAAGGCATCCTGGCCCGGATGAAGGAGATTGATAACGGTAAAGGCAATCCGGTCTGGTTCCCCGTCCGGGCTAAAGGCTTCTTCGACGCGTACAGCGAGTCCGCTATGACGATGGGCCGTCTGCTGCGGAATATTCAGAATCCGGCGGCAGAGTATTATATGCTGATCGAGGTGAAGGGACAGGCACTGACAGATGTGCTGTCCAACCTGCATATCGGGCTGGGTGGGGAGATCCGCATCCTCGATTCTTCGGGCCGGGTTGCATACAGTGCTGACGATGCACTGCTCGGGCAGGCTTCTTACATACATACTGGAGCGTTAAAGGACGGGGCGCTGACGGGAGTGCAAAAGGGTGAGGAGCAGAAGCTGCCTGGGGCAGTGAAGAGTGAGGAGCGGGAGCTGACCGGAAAACGGGAGAATGAGGGACAAGAGCCGGCCGGAGCACGGCAAGGGGAGAGCGGGAAGCGGTCCTTCACAGCCGGGGATGAGCAGGGGAGTGCGCAGCTGGTAGTCTACCAGCCGTTGAGTACAGCGGACTGGACGCTGCTGGGTTATGCGCCGGTGAGCGATTTCACCAAATCGGCCGACAGGCTGCTCTATATTACCTTGCTGGTAGTCTTGGCTGCAGCCTTGATTGCTCTGATCATTGGCTACGTTCTGGTGCGGCTGATCGGCCGTCCGCTTGGCAAGCTGGCCCGGTTGATGGAAGAGGGCGAGCAGGGCAATCTGCAGGTGCGGACCAGCTTCAAGGGCCGGGATGAGATCGGACGGCTGGGCCACAGCTTTAACCGGATGATGGAGCAGATCTCCCGGATGGCCGGGCAGAGCAGCAACTCGGCTGCTGAAGTGCTGGTGACCTCGGAGCAGCTCGTTGCCGCTTCCGGCGCGATCAGCGGCCAGGCCAGTGAGGTCGCAACTGCTACCGGCGAAATCGCCGGGGGAGCCGCCAGTCTGGCAGCCGAGGCCGAGAGCAGCAATGCCAAGGTGGAGCTGATGGGCGGCAAGACCAGCGAAGTAGCAGAAAGGAATGCAGTGATGGCCGCTTCCGCTGAGAAGGTCATGGAGGTCAGTGACCAGGGAGCGGAGCGGATGAAGAGGCTGGTATCGCAGAGTGAGGATGTGCTGAAGCTGATGGACCTGATTCAGGAGAATTCAGCCATGCTGCGGGATAGCACGGTGCTGATCCGCAGCATTCTCTCCCCGATGATTGCGATGAACAAGCAGACGAATATTCTGGCGCTGAACGCTTCAATTGAAGCCGTGCGCGCAGGCGCCGCCGGGAGAGGCTTCATAGTCATTGCCAATGAGATCAGAGGGCTGGCCAATCAATCGAGTGAGTCGATTGCTTCTGTCTCCCGGATTACCGAGGAGATCAGCGGCCATATCGAGAACACGGTCAAGGTTGTGAGTGAGGCTGCGCCGATGTTCCACAGCCAGCTGGCCTCGGTCCGGGAATCCTCGCTCATCTTCGGGAGTGTGAGGGCCGAGATGGAGGTGTTCAGCGGAGTTCTGAACCAATCCTCGGCGGCGGTCTCCGAGCTGGCCGAATACCAGCAGCAAGTGGGACAATCCATGGCGAGTGTGATCTCGGTGGTGCAGCAGACCAGCGCCTCTACGGAAGAGGTGGCGTCCATGTCCTCACAGCAATTCACGGTCAGCAGGGAGCTGGTCGCCCTGTCGCACAGGCTGGAGGAGCTGGCGGAGCAGCTGAAGCAGTCGATGATTTCTTTTCAGGGCTGAAGGGATAAAAGGCTGAGGGGGAGCGGGCGAGGAAGCGTATTGCGGGAACCTGCGCTTTTCTATAAGATGGATGAGGTAAGATGCAGGATATCTTGAATACTGAAGGTGATGTCATGGACAAGCATTTATTTCTGAACGGCGGCGGTCCTCCGTTTACCCGTGGACTGGCACGGAGGTTCGTAAGCGTGATGGCAGCAGGACCAGTCGCTGTATTATTTGAAGAAGGCGAAGACTGGCCGGACTATATGGCAGCTTGCATGCAGCCGCTGGTTGACGCGGGGATATCCGAGATCCGTTATTTGCCGCTGAAATCCACAGCGGTGGAGACAGCTATGGAGAGTCTGCGGGCTTGCGGCGGGATCTTTATCGGAGGCGGGGATACGGATCTGTATGCCGACCTCATTGTGGATACAGCTATCGGGGAGGTGATCCGACAGCGGTATGAGTCCGGTGTGCCGGTTACCGGCTTCTCGGCAGGAGCCTTGATTAGCCCGGAGTGCTGTGTAATTTCCGCCAAGGATAATGAGAGCAGACAATTCAAACACCGCAAGGGCCTTAATCTGATTCCTGATCTGCTGCTATCCGTCCATTTCACCCAGTGGGATGAGGAGGAGCATCTGCGGACAGCGGTCCGTACCCTCGGGGAGCTGCCGAATTACGGAATTGACGAAGAGACCGGCATCTACCTGCTGAATGGACAGCCCGAAGAGATAGAGGGTGGCGCGGTGTACAGTCTGGTGAATGGAATATTGACAAAGATTCATTGAAGATGATGAACGGGAGCAGAGGGCGCGGGCCTTCTGCTCTTTTTTTTGCGCCGGGGAATCTGGGCATGTAAGCTCCAGACTGGTATGAAGGCATGTAGGCGGAATGTAATCGGAAAACCGATCACAATCGGCTGGCGAGGGGTGCGTAGGCGGAATGTATGCGGAAAGCCGAACATAATTTGCTGGCGAGAGGGTCGTGGGCGGAATGTAATCGAAAAACCGAACACAATTTGCTGGCGAGGGGTGCGTAGGCTTGTGGATGGGGGGAGGGGGCAACTCGCTTCTTGTCCTGCCTGCGCTCAAGCGATACACTTGTGCTATCGATACTGGCAGAGGGGAGGCGGGCGGTGTGGCGGAGATGAACGGGAGTCTTTTTGAGCAGGGATTGCTGGAGCGGGATTATAGCCCGCACTTTCTGGCTTACTATTATAAGCAATGGAGCAATTATACGATGGCTTACCATCATCACAACTCCACGGAGATCATGTATCTTATCTCGGGCAGCTGTGTAGTGGAGGTGCGGGATGAAGCGGGCGGCGATACGCCCTTCCGGCTGAAGCGGGGAGAGATGATTCTGCTGGATGCGGAGGTGCCGCACCGGCTGATTGTGGAAGAAGGCTCCTCATGCCGGATGCTAAATGTGGAATTTGCTTTTACCGAATATGGGGGAGTAGTTCCGTCCATTGGCAGCTTGGCCCGGGAGGAGGAGGTGTTGGCAGAGCTGCTGCGGCATCCGTTCGATAGTCTGGTGTTGTCCGATCAGGAGGAGGTTTTCCATGTGTTGAAGGCGCTGGTGCTGGAGCTGGATCAACGCGGGCGGAAGGGGAGCAGCATGGTGCATCTGCTCTTTGCGGAGCTGCTGCTGCGTCTGGCCCGGTTGCGCATGGAGTCGCTCCCGTCCAGCCAGCAGCCCTCACAGCTCTACGTGCGGCGGGCCATCGAATTCCTGCACCAGAATTATGACCGGAGCATTCAGGTTAAGGAGGTTGCGCTCTCCGTGAATGTTCACCCGGGTTATCTGCACCGCATCTTCCGGACGCACACAGGGCAGACCCTGACGGACTACCTGAACCAGCTGCGTATGGAGAAGGCCCGGATGCTGCTGGGACAGGGGGAGATTCCGGTAGCGGAGATTGCCGACTATGTGGGGATCAGCAGCAGGCAGTATTTTCATCTGCTATTCAAGAAATATTCAGGCTGCACTCCTATCGAATACCGCAACTCTATCGAACGCCATTACTGGAGTGAAGGATAGTTTCGTGTTCTACCGGGGAAGGGTATGGCGTATAGAAAGTTAGGATTGTTGACAGGATGCCGGCAAAATGGTCATGATATTGGTTACGCTTCCGGCAGTCCCCTTGTTACAATGGACAGGAGTCAATAATTCATTGCCGGAGGATGATTATTATGTCTTTTAAAGTAACCTTTATCGGGGCAGGCAGTATCGGGTTCACCCGCGGACTGCTGCGCGACCTGCTGACTGTGCCGGAATTCCGTAATATCGAAGTTTCGTTCATGGATATAAACAGCCATAACCTGGACATGGTCACCGAACTGTGCCAGCGGGATATTAAGGAGAATGGTCTGGATATCACCATCTCTTCCACTACGGACCGCAGGGAAGCGCTCAAGGGGGCCAAGTACGTATTTTGTACTATCCGTATGGGTGGCCTTGAGGCCTTCGCTACCGATGTGGATATTCCGCTGAAGTATGGCGTGGATCAGTGTGTAGGAGATACGCTGTGCGCAGGCGGGATTATGTACGGGCAGCGCGGGATTGCGGAGATGCTGGAGATCTGCCGTGATATCCGTGAGACAGCTGCGCCGGATGTATTGCTTCTGAACTACTCGAATCCGATGGCTATGCTGACCTGGGCCTGTAATAAATACGGCGGTGTGCAGACCATCGGGCTCTGCCATGGCGTACAGCATGGACATCAGCAAATCGCTCAGGTGTACGGCCTGGAGAAATCGCAGGTGGACATTATCTGTGCCGGGATCAATCACCAGACCTGGTATATCTCTGCGAAGCATGAAGGCAAGGATCTGACGGCAGGTCTGCTCGAGGCTTTCGAGAAGCATCCTGAGTACAGCCGTACCGAGAAGGTACGGATTGATATGCTCCGCCGCTTCGGCTATTACAGCACGGAATCGAACGGTCACCTGAGCGAATATGTGCCCTGGTACCGCAAGCGCCCGAGCGAGATCATGGACTGGATTGATCTGGGCGTATGGATCAACGGGGAGACGGGCGGCTACCTGCGGGTCTGCACCGAAGGCCGTAACTGGTTCGAGACGGACTTTCCGAACTGGATGAAGGACCCGGCGCTGGAGTACATCCCGGAGAAGCGGGGCGAGGAGCATGGCTCGTTTATTATCGAAGGGCTGGAGACAGGACGCGTGTACAGAGGCCACTTCAACATGGTGAACAACGGCGTGATCTCCAATCTGCCGGATGATGCCATTATTGAAGCACCGGGCTACGTGGACCGCAACGGCATCTCGATGCCGCTGGTCGGCGACCTGCCCCTCGGCCTGGCGGCTGTCTGCAATGTCAGCATCTCCGTGCAGCGCCTGGCGGTAGAAGCGGCTGTGCATGGCGACGACAAGCTGCTGCGCCAGGCGTTCATGATGGACCCGCTGGTCGGCGCCGTCTGCAATCCGAAGGAGATCTGGCAGATGGTTGACGAGATGCTGGTGGCCGGAGAACAGTGGCTGCCGCAGTACAGCGCAGCCATTGCGGAAGCGAAGGAACGCCTTGCCTCCGGTGACCTGATCCCGACGAATGCCGGCAACGAAGGCGCCGCCCGGCTCAAGGTGAAGTCAGTAGACGAGATGATGCAGGACCGCGAAGCCGCGAACAAGAACGCCGGGGAATCCGACAAGGGCAAGGACCGCGAGAAGGTGCAGTAAGCGGAGAAGGTAGAGTAAGCATAAGTCTACCGGAGTGAAGAAATATTGGAATTAGGGCTGTCCCAAAAGTCATGATGACTGCTTGGGATAGCCCTTTATTTTGGCGTAGGTAGAGGTGTGGGGCGAGCGCGCAGGGTCCGGGTGTATGTGTGTGCGAAAAACCGAACACAATGTGCTGGAGAGCAGGCACGCGGGCCAAATGTATGCGAAAAACGGCTCCCCTTGCTGTGATGGGGGAAATAGGTGGATAATGGGCACTTGCTAACCAATAAATAGACGATACTCCGGCAAGAGTTGGAAAAACAACACTTAAATATTCATATCTCTCCCGGTAGCAGCCAAATCGGCAATAGCAGATGCTGTTTTTCCACTTAGTTCCCTATAATCGTCAAACGTTGAAGAATTAAGCTGCATTAATCCACTTGTTATCTGCAGTGGTTGTGGATGCTGTAGCTATGGTTAGCCCGCAGGAGTATTAATTCTACTATTTCCGCTGGTTTGCGAGATTGTAAAGCAGTTCCTCACTCCCGAATCAGCTTCTCCTGCTGCAGCCGCGCGATCTTGCGGCGGATAGGCAGGCTGAGCCAGATGAAGAGCAGGCCCAGAATCACAACGGACACTCCCACGACGAGGTTGATTTTGTAGATGTTAGAAGAAGTGTTCAGCATAATCAGCATGAGATTTAAAGAGCCGATGATCAGCTCCATGAATGCGAGGGACAGATAGACTTTATAGATTCTCTGATAGTGCTTGATCTTGGAATCTGCATCGGTATAGATCTGGAAGGGGCCTTCAGAGGCCTTTCTTCTGAAGAACACCCAGCGTTGGTTCATGAAGGCACGATTGGCCTTGGTAGGGGTCCCGGATGGCACCCGCTCGGCTCCGGTCTCCTCCATGAATTGCAAGTAGCCTGCCGCCTCCTTCGGGTCCTTCTCCAGCAGCTCAATCCGGTAAATATACTCCCCCTTAGCGCTCTCTTCGAACACATAACGGGCCCAAGAATGCTCCACCAGGGCCAACCCCTTGGCCGACATTTCATTCAGCCACGCTTCCTCCTTCTCGAAATCCATGAAAAATTTGCGCACCACCTGACTCATTACACTTCGCCTCCCATTAGTTTTCTTCCATTAGTGAGCAACTCGTCAAGCCTTGTCATTTCACTCTGGACGATCGATTTGCCTAGCTCCGTAATCTGATACTCTTTCTTGCGGGAATCTTCTCCGCCAGCCAGCAGCTTGATCCAGCCTCGTTCCACAAGTGTGCTTAACGCCCCGTATAACGTGCCTGCACCCAGCTCCACACGCTGATTGCTCAGCAGCTTCACGTTCTGCATAATCCCGTAGCCGTGCATCGGGGTGAGCAGGGACAAGAGGATATAATAGACGCCTTCGGTCAGCGCCCCGTATTCATTGTTGCCGGACAATGCCATCACCTTCCTTATCGCGCATCTTTGAGTCTCATTTCACAGACCGGGAATTTCCTTTGTATCATTCGGCGTTATAGCACCTGACGTTATACCATGTGTCGTTATATCGTCAACCGATATATTTAGTATATCGGCTGCCGATATAATAGTCAACAGGGTTATGCGGTGCAAGTTCGACAGCACAAAAAACCCCGCACACCGCAATAAGCGGCAGGGCGGGGCGGGAACTCACAACAAGAATGCGCATAGCCCGGGGTGGCTTGGGCTGACAAGTCTAATGTCAGGCTGCTTAAGCTTCAGTAACCTTTTTGCCGAAAAAAGCCTTCAGCGCCAGATACACTTCCTTCTTATCCTTAATCACATAATGCATGAACTGCTCCTGCTTCAGGTGGCGGTAGGCGGACATCAGGGTGCTGCTGCGGTTGTACTGGTTCACCTCGCCGTAGCCGAACATGTTGCTGCGCTTCAGCAGCTCGCCGATCAGCTTGACGCAGCGCTCATTGTCGGAGGTCAGATTGTCGCCATCCGAGAAATGGAAGGGATAGATGTTGTATTTGGCAGGCGGATAGCGGCTGTCGATAATCTCCAGTGCTTTCTGGTACGCCGAGGAGCAGATCGTCCCCCCGCTCTCCCCCCGGGTGAAGAAGTCATGCTCGCTGACCTCCTTGGCTTCCGTATGATGGGCCAGGAACACAATATCCACCTTCTCATACTGGCGGCGCAGGAAGCGGGTCATCCAGAAGAAGAAGCTGCGCGCGCAGTATTTTTCAAAAGTGCCCATGGAGCCCGAGGTGTCCATCATGGCAATAATCACGGCATTCGAGTGAGGGACCGTGATGTCATCCCAGGTTTTGTAACGCAGATCATCAGGGCTGATGCTGTGTATTCCGGGATTGCCGCTGCTGGCATTGCGCCGCAGATTCTCAAGCAGTGTACGCTTTTTATCGATGTTCGACATCATGCCTTTTTTGCGGATATCATTGAAGACAATCGATTTGACCTCAATCTCTTCCTTATCCTTCGGCTTCAGATGGGGAAGCTCCATGTCCTGGAACAGAATATCCTCCAGATCCTCGAGATCGACCTCGGCCTCAACGGTATCCGCTCCGGGCTGATCGCCCGCTTTATCCCCTTTGCCCGGCTGGGCCGACTGGGAATCACGACCAAGTACATCCCCCACCTGGCTGTCCCCGTCTCCCTGTCCGACATGCTTCTGCTTGCGGAAATTATAGATAATCCGGTATTCATCCAGACTGCGGATCGGCACCTTCACAATCTGCTTGCCGCCTGACAAAATAATATTCTCCTCGGTAACCAGATCGGGCAAATTGCCCTTGATGGCTTCTCTGACCTTTTGCTGGTGACGCTCCTGATCCTGATGGCCTTTGCGGTGAAGGGACCAGTCTTCTTTGGATACGACAAATGCGTATGGACCGGACGGCTGGGACAAGGATGACCACCTCCCATGGACTGTGTTATTCGGTAATGTCACTACGGAGACTAAGACAAAGCAGCAGGTTGTAACTAAAGTATATTCAGGGAGATGGGGGATATGTGAGCTGTATTATTCACTGATTTCTTCCATGAGCAGCCTGTAGGTGTTAGAACGGGCTTCGCCGGAGTACCGGCGTCCGTCGATGGTGAACAGATACAGGGCAGCCGTGGAGCCTTGAAGATCCTTGCCCATATAATCCGAATTTATTGTGACAAAGTAAGTGAGTGTGACGGTCTGCCCCGCTTCCAGCGTTCCCAGAGCAACTGTTCCGCTATATGGCGTACCGGGCACGGCGATAGCGCTTATGGTAACGATATCGGGATTAATGACGGTACCCTGCGGTACAATTCGGATCACCGAGACCTCTGCCGGATAATTCCCGCTATTGGACACGTAAATGTTGAATTCCGCGATACCTCCAGGCTCGACGATGGGCGGCTCGCCCTCAATCTGAATGGAAATGATGGGCGTGAACAGCAACGTGGTCACCGCATTGGAGCGGGAGAGCTGCCCGACATTGCGCCCGTCCGGCAGGGAGAACGTATACTGGACCACTCCCTGATTCTGAATGGCCGGCGTCTGGCGGATATCGGTGGCACCTGGAATAGATACGAGAAAATCTACTGCCATAACAGCGCCTGCCCGTAAGGTGCCCAGCGGAATTCCGTCCCCGGGGCGGACGCCCCTCTGGGGAACCCCGTCAATACGGACACTGTCCCAGATGAACAGTACGCTTGGCGGAATGGCGTCCGTCAGCAGTGCGTTCACCGCCATATTACCGCTATTCTGTACAGTGAACTCGTACCGCAAGTTGTCACCGGGCGCCGCGCTGTACAGATCAACCTTCAGTTTTACCGATAATCCGGGCTGGATGACCGTAACCTGAACCGTATTGCTTGCAGTGGAGGTTCTGTTGTCGTTGACCTCATAAGAGATCTGCACGTTCGCCATAATCGCCGATCCTGGAGGGTTCGAGGCCACCCTCACACGGTAGGAGACCTCGGCGGCTGCGCCTGCAGGGAGCGAGCCCAGCCCGATGCCTGAATGTGGGTCGGCCTCAGGCTGATAAATCCCGCCAGCGATAACACTTCCGGGAAGGAAGGTGGTGCCTTCCGGAACGGGAAGCGTGGCCATGACTCCGGTCAGCGGCCGGGTGCCTTCGTTCCTGAGTTGAAGGGTATAGGTGACGACATCCCCAATGAAGGTAGTGGGAGTGCTGGCCGAGAGCAGTGAGGACAACTGGTAAGACAGCAAGGAGACACTAACCGGGTTGGAACGGATCTCCCCGTTCACCGTTCTTCCTTCAGGTGTAGTGAAGGAATACGTGCCAACCGCCCTGTTATGCAGCGCGAGTGAAGGCGGAAGCGAGATGACAATGACCTGGAAGGCGATACTGACTCCCGAATGGGGGGCGAGTAGGCCAAGGGGAATGCCGGAAGAAGGAGTGAGCCCCGGAAGGGGGACTCCGTCTCTAAGCACACTATTGGCAATGAACGAGACGCCTGGGGGAAGCACATCCGTGATGGTGACAACCGCCCCGGTATTGCCGCTATTCTTGGCGGTCACAGTGTAGACGAGCGTCTCCCCCAGGGAGGCGCTCAGGCGGTCTGCTTGCTTTTGCAGCGACAGTACCGGACCGACGACAAGGGTATTGACGGTATTGGAATAGGTAACCGATTCAGTGCCCTCTGCCGAGCTGTACAGAACCATGGACTGATTACTTACGACAGGCTGGAGCTGTGAGCCGTCTGTCATATGACGATGACCTGAACCTGGAAGGTTACCGTTGTGGTCGCTCCCGGGGCGATCGTTCCGATCACGATACCGGTGCCCGGATTTGCTCCGGGACGCGGAGTGCTGTCCACAGTTACGCTGCCTGCAACGAACTGGCTGCCGGCCGGGATCGGGTCAACAAGGACCACATTGTTGACGGGAACAATGCCGTTGTTGGTTACGGTAATCGTGTAGGTGATGATATCGCCGACTACAGCATCGACAGCCGGAGTGCTCTTGACTGCCGTTACGTCCGGTGAAGAGACCGGAATGACGAGTGTATTCGATAGTGTAGAGCCTGAGAGCAGACGTCCATCAGGCGGTGTGAAGGTGAAGGTTGCCGCCGCCTGGTTCACCAGCTGCTGCGGTGAAGGCAGGGAAGCCAGCGTAACCTGCAGGGTGACGAGCATAGTAACTGTGGCACCTGCTGGAACTGTACCCAGATTGATTCCGGTAGTCGGATCAGCGCCGGGAACGGGCTGGCCGTTAACCAGTACACTGTTCGGTATGAAGACAGCTCCCGCAGGGATAGAATCGGTTAAGGTGACGACTGCCGCAAGATTACCTGTATTGGTGACGCTGAGTGCATAAGTGACAGTATCTCCAACCGTGGCATTAGTGGTATCCGCAGATTTCAGGACACCGATAATCGGCTGGAATACCGGGGTAATTAGATTATTGGAATAAGAGGCGCCGGAGAATGCCCCGGAGGTGAAGCTGACCGAAGCCTGATTGTTCAGTGTGGCCGGATTAGGAAGACTGTTGACGAGAATATTGAAGGTGACCTGGACCACTGCACCAGGGGCGATCGTTCCGAGCGAGATCCCGTTCGCAGGGTTGCCCCCCGGCAGCGGAGTGCCGTCCACGACCACGCTGCCGGCTACAAAGGAAGAACCGGCCGGAATCGGATCGCTCAGCACTGCATTGTTAACCGGTGCAATTCCGTTATTGGTGACTGCGATGCTGTACGGAATGGTATCGGTCACTACGGCATCGGTAACAGTGGTGCTCTTGACCACAAGTACATTCGGCGAAGATACGGAAATCTGGTTGATGTTCGAGCTGGCCGACTGGTTGAAGACGCGTCCGTCAGGCAGCGTATAGTTGAAGGCGATAATGGCCTGATTGCTGAGCTGCTGGCTGGCTGGCAGCGTGTCGATCACTACAGAGAATACTATGGTCAGTGATGCACCGGCTGCAACACTGCCCAGAGGGATTCCGGTAGCGGGATCTGCACCCGGAGCAGGGAAGCCGTTAATCAGTACACTGTTCGGAACCAGAGTTGTACCTGCGGGAATGGTATCAGTCAGCGTGGCCGATGCCGCATAGTTCCCTGAATTGCTGACATTAACGGTATAGACAATGGTATCGCCTATCGTTGCATTCTGAGAGCTGGAGCTCTTGGCTGCAGCGATAACCGGCTGGAAGACCGGAGTGGTCACAATGTTCGAGAAGGCTACACTGGACAGGGCGCCGGAAGTGAAGCTGACGGATGACTGATTGTTCAGTACACCTGAAGCCGGCAGAGACGTAACCGTTACGTTAAAGGCCACCGTTACAGAAGCGCCCGGAGCGATGCTGCCTATGGTCACCCCGGTAGCTGGTGAAGAAGCAGGGCGAGACACGCCGTCTACGAGCACACTGCCCGGAACAAAGGCGGTACCGGCAGGCAGAGCATCTGTGAATACCACATTATTAACCGTAGCAATACCGTTATTGGTCAGGGTCACGGAATAAGTGATGGTGTCGCCCACATTGGTTGCGGTGGTTGTGGTGGTTTTGACGACAGCCAGATTCGGGTTCGAGACAGGGATGGTCAGGGTGTTGGTGAGCACCGACCCTCCCAGCGTTCTTCCGTCAGGCAAGGTGAAGCTGTAAGCAACCGTTCCCTGATTCACCAGCAGTTGCGGCGATGGCAGTGAAGTGATGATTACGGAGAATGAGACAGCAACGCTTGCACCCGGGGCGATGGTTCCGGCGGCAATTCCGGCGGCGGGACTCGCCTGCGGCAGAGGTAGCCCGTTAATCAGCACACTGTTCTCTTCAAAGGTAGTTCCGGCCGGAATGTTGTCCGTTACCGTAAGGCTTGCTCCGTAGTTGCCGGTATTGCTGACCGTTATCGTGTAGGTTACGGTATCACCGACTGTTGCATTGGCGGTATTGGCTGTTTTGACCGCAGCGATATTGGGCTGGAAGACAGGCACCGCCACAGGATTGGAAAAGGTTGATCCGCTAAATACACCGGAGGTGTAAGTGACCGTCGCCTGATTATCAATGGAGGTATCTGCGGGTACAGAGGTGACAGTGACACTGTACGAGACGACGGCACTAGCCCCGGAGGCAAGCGTACTGATTGTAATCCCTGATGCCGGGTTGGCATTCGGAAAAGGCACCCCGTTCACCGATACGCTGCCCGGCACAAAGGCAGCCCCGTCTGGTGTTGGATCACTGAGGATCACATTGTTCACCGGGTCTATACCGTTATTCGTGATATTGACGGAATACGCAATAGTGTCACCTAGTGCCACTGAAGTGGAGGAGGTGCTCTTAACCACCGACAGGTTAGGGGCAGAGACTGCGATGGTCACGGTATTGGAGGCGGCACTTCCACTTAGCAACCGCCCGTCAGACGGCGTGAAGGTATAGGTAGAGGCTGCCTGATTGACAAGCTGCTGCGGTGAAGGCAGAGACACGATGAAGACCGTGAAGCTGACAGACACGCTTGCCCCGGGAGCGACGGTTCCGACAGTGATTCCGGTATCCGGTGCAGCCCCCGGCTGAGGAAAACCGCCGACAATGACGCTGTTGGGGTCAAAAGTGGTGCCGGCCGGGATGTTGTCGGTTATCGTAACATTGGCCGCAAGGTTACCGGTATTGCTGACCACAATGGTATAGATGACCGTATCGCCTACTGTGGCGTTCAGGTCACTGGCGCTTTTGACAAGGGAGATCTGTGGCTGTGTGACCGGTGTGGTGGTGACGTTGGACGATGAAGAGCCGGAGAAGACCCCGGAGGTGAAACTGACGGTGGACTGGTTATTGACCTGTGAAGGAATCGGCATGGTTATTCTCACCTCGAATGTGACGGCAACGGAGGCTCCAGGCCCCAGGCTGCCGATTGGGATGCCGGCCGACGGAACTGACAGCGGTTGGGAGACGCCGCCGACAATTACGGTTCCGGGAAGGAACGCTGCATTCTCTGGCAAGGGATCGCTGAGAATGATATTGCTGACAGAGGTAATGCTGTTATTCGTCAGCACGGAGGTGAATGTAAGGATGTCGCCGGTCACGGCATCAATGGCATTGACGCTTTTGACAACACTGACATTCGGTGCCGAGACGGGAACCGTAAGTGTGTTCGACACGGTGTTACCGCCAAGCTGACGCCCATCCGGCAGGGTGAAAGTATAGGATGCTGCTGCCGAGTTAGGCAGCTGCTGGTTTGGGGGAAGCGAAGTAACCGTAACAAGGAAGCTGACTACGACGCTGTCTCCGGGAGCAAGCGGCCCCACCGGAATGCCGGTTAATGGGCTATACCCAGGCAGCGGGGTCCCGCCTATACTTACGCTGTTGGTCTCGAATACCGCCTGCGGCGGCAGGGCATCGGTCAAATTCAGCATTGCCGCGATATTGCCAGTGTTGCTGGCCAGGATGGAGAAGGAGAGCAGACTGCCGACAGAGGCCTGCGCAGGGCTTGAGCTTTTGACCAGTCCAATGACTGGAATGAAGACTGGGGTAGACACTGTATTGGACAGGGCTGCTCCGCTGAATGAGCCGGCCGTAAAGGATGCGCTGGCCCGGTTGCTCAGTTGAGGCGGGCTTGGAATAGAGTTCGCATTCACCTGGAAGGCAACGATGCTTGTCGCGCCCGCAGCAAGTGTTCCCAGAGCAATCCCGGCATTTGGATTGGCAGAGGGTACGGCCGTCCCGTTCACCGTGACAGTTCCTGCTACAAAGGCACTGCCTGCCGGAGCCGGATCAGACAGCACTACATTGTTAACAGCTACGCCGCTGGGGTTGGATACAGAGACGGTGTAGGTAAGATATTCGCCTACAGCCACTGAGGTGAGATTGGCATTTTTGAGAATCGTGATGTTGGGGGCAGAGACTGGAATAGTCACCGTATTGGATACACTTCCGCCGGACAGAGAGCGTCCGCTGGGCAACTGATAGGTATAGCTGCTGCTGCCCTGGTCCGTCAAGGTTGCCGGAGACGGCAGGGATTGGACAGTGGTCAGGAAGGTTACGGTCAAGGCGGCTCCCGGTGCTACGGACCCGAGCGGGATTCCGCTTACCGGAGAATCTGACGGACGGACCACACCGTTTACTGTGACGCTTCCGGCGACGAAGGCAGACCCGGCAGGGATCGTGTCAGTTAGGGTCACATTCGCTGCGAGATTACCGGTGTTCTGCACCTGCAGCGTGTATTGTACATTTCCTCCAACCGTGGCGCTGCTTGGACTGGAGCTTTTGACGATACCGATTATTAGCTGGTACACAGGAGTGAGGATTGTATTGGACTGTGTGATGGCGTTAAATGTCCCCGAGCTGTAAGAGGCCGATGACTGGTTGGCGAGCTGACCGTTTCCCGGCACAGAGGTGACACTTACCTGGAAGGTTACCGTTACGCTGGCTCCCGGGGCAAGGGTGCCCACGGTTATCCCCGAAGCCGGATCAGCGGCAGGCCGTGCGGTTCCCGCTACCACCACGCTTCCAGGCACCAGAGTGCTGCCGGCGGGTATCGGATCAGAGAGCACAACATTCGTGATGGCGACGATTCCGTTATTAGTAACCACAGACGTATACTGCAGGGTATCGCCTACGGCGACATCCGGGAAGCTGGCGCTTTTGACAAGGGCAACATTCGGCAGTCTGACCGGTATGGTGAGCGTATTGGAGGCAGCCGTACCGCTCACGGTCCGCCCGTCAGGAACCTGGAAGGTATAGGCGGCTGTAGCCTGGTCCACCAGCTGCGGGGGAGAAGGCAGACTGTTCACCAGTACACGGAACTGGACTGTAGAGCTTCCTCCCGCCGCGATGGTGCCGATGGCGATCCCGGCGGCGGGATTACCCGCCATAGGCGTGCCGTTTACCGTGAAGCTTCCCGGAATATAGGAGCTGCCGGCAGGAATGTTATCCGTGAGCGTAGTAGTGGCTCCGATATTCCCGGTGTTGGAGATTTGCAGGGTGTAGAGAATCTGGTCTCCGACGGTTGCGTTGGTAGTATTGGCGCTTTTGACAATGCCGAGAACGGGAGAATATACCGGCAGCGATTGTGTATTGGATGGAATGACTCCGCTGACAATCGGGCCTCCGGCTACACTCTGGAAGGTGAAGGCAGCGTTAGCCGTGTTGGGCACAAATTGCGGATTCGGCAGGGAAGTCACCCTGGCTTGATAAGTCACCGTTATGGAAGTGCCCAGAGTAAGTGAACCCAGCGGGATGCCCGAGGTTATATCATAAGTCGGCCTGGCAACACCGGCTACCACCACACTTCCTG
The DNA here is from genome assembly GCF_038009085.1 of Paenibacillus sp. FSL R7-0210. Lineage (NCBI taxonomy): Bacteria > Bacillati > Bacillota > Bacilli > Caryophanales > Paenibacillaceae > Paenibacillus > Paenibacillus sp. FSL R7-0210. The sequence goes on along the minus strand of NZ_JBBPAR010000001.1, from coordinate 4,103,262 downwards.
TGACAAAAGTAAGACCTGCCGGTAAGATGTCTGACAATACAACACTGGCTGCGCTTGCGGTACCGGTATTGTTGACCGTTACAGTGTAGGTGACCAGATCACCAACGATGGTGCCGGCGACATTTGCACTTTTGGTCAAGGAGATCTTAGGTGCATTGATATCGATTTGCAGCCCGTTGGCGTTAACGACATACGCATCGCCCGAAGTAGTTAAGGTCAGGAGTGCGGAGGACTGGTTATTGACCAGGCGCGCAGAGACATCCACATTCGTGATATCCCAGCCCTGCCGCCCGCCGACAATGTTAGAGCCTGGACTGCCGTTGGTCTGGTTGCGGGTGCCGAACGTACCGGTCGTATTCAGATTGCCGGTATCATTGTTAATCTGTGAAGCGAAGAAGTTATTGGCAAAATTGTTAGGCCCGGAGAGAGCGACCTGAGTGGTGGAGGTAGGGCCGAAAAGCGCCTGGTCTCCCGAGCGGTTGGCATCTCCTTCCTGGGCGCTGAACTGGATACGTCCGCCCAGCGCGCCGGTAACAGGTGTGGCGAAGCCGGTAATGGTGGTGACCACCGGGGCCGAGGAGGCTTGGACAAGGACAGCGCCTGCGCGCAGGGACATGTTGCGGAAGGGCAGCGACGGATTCTGGTAGATGACGGCAAGTGTCCAGCCGGCATGGTTGGCAGTGGAATCGCCGGGAATTACAATAGTTCCGACTACACCGCCAGTGACATAGGTTCCGGCACCGGAGGCTTGAATGGTGCTGGTGACATTGGCGGAACGGACATATGCGAGTGCACCCCCGCCCAGATCCACCGAATTGGCTGTGGCTGAATCGGGGGTTACACTGACCGTGTTCCCTAGCGGTGTAGTGAAGGATACAGGGTTGTTGATTGCCGCAGTGAGATTGACGGTACCGTTAACATAGGAACCGCCCCAGATCAGCTCGGCATACAGAACTGTGCTTCCGGCAGGGAGAACCAGAATGGCAGCTGAACTGTTGCTCTGATATAGACTGGTAGTGCCAGCAGGATAGGTGCCGTATACAGAAGCTGTATTAATCGTAGAGAAGCCTCCGATACTGTCCTGTGTACCCGGTACACCGGCAGTTTCAGAGCGGCTTAGTCCCAGCGTATTGCCAGTGAAAGTGATGGCGCCTGTTGCATTAACCGTAGACCGAACGACTAGAGGAATAATTTTCACCTCCTTTTGAATAGAAGCTCAGACAGTCAAAAAAAAGCAGACCGGCTCTGTGTGAGCCGATATGCCATCTTGCTTGTGTTGTATTAACCTATGTTCCGTTTTGGGCAATCTTGTATGTCCATCCCGAATTTCATAACATATATTTCCTGTTCTGCAGCCGAAGCCGGCGCTCTAGCAGTGCCTGTGGTTCAGGCAGCACCTTCCGGCTCATCGCCTCCAGTTCCTCATCGGTAATCTCCCGCTTAATGACGGCGAAGTGGTACATAATTTCGTGAATGACATTGGACTGGAGCGTCTTCAGAACCTCGAGCTCTTCCGCATCATACAGATTGTCGTCATACGGATATTGATAGAACAGCTCCATCCGCAGCAGTCTGAAGTCAAACGGCGGCAGCGGCACGGGATAATCCGGGGTCTCCGGGCACAGCGGGCTCTGATAGGGCTGGAAGAAGCGGCCGGTGAAATACCGTGGGGTATACTCATCGAACTTTTGCTTAAACATAGGGTTGGAGGCATGCGGGAAGCTATGGGCATAGGGTGCGAGAATACACACAACCGCTTGGTGCGTGCTTATTCTATAAATCTCTGACATCGCTGCAAACAGATCGTTCACATAAGGCATCACCCGGCTGGCCATAACGAATTCAGCCGTATTGTCGGGCAGGGGGATTTCTTCGCAAATATCGCAGACGATATCCACTCCGGGGTACTGTGTGCGGTCGATTCCCAGATACCCGGACTCTTTGCCAGGGCCGCAGCCGATATCGATTTTCAAGGGATACCACTCCTTCAAATGCTGAATAAGGCTCTTCATCTATTGTATTAGTCCGGCGCTTCTGTGCGTACGGCTGATGCCCAGCCCGTAACGGCAAGTTTACACTACCCGGCTTGCGGGGTAATCCTTAGGTAAGGTAAGCAGCACACAACCAACAGAGGAGGTACACATCATGAGACTAGAGCGTACGCTACCCGCTATGACAGCAATCGCTGCATTGATGCTCACCCTGACGGCTTGCGGCGGGAACAGCCCTGCGGAAGCCCCCGGAGAATCGTCCTCAGCAGGCTCATCGGGAATCCCTGTACAGACAGCGGCGGTACCTCTCGCCAGTCCGGTGCTGAAGCCTGGTCCTTCCGCAGCCGCAGAGTCAGAGAAGATTCAGGGCTCAGGCACTTATGTCGGGCAGATGGATACCCATTCCGTGGAGATTGTGACAGAAGAAGGGCCGACGGCCTTTGAACTCGGTGCAGGCACAGCGGATGCGCCGGAAGGGCTTGAGATGGATGATCCTGTAGTATTTACTTATGTGGAAAAAATAGTCGGAAAAGATCCTGTCGTGATTCAGCGGGTATTGTCCAGTCTGGCCAAAGCGGACTGATTCGGCAGAGTGCCCTGAACCCGAACCCGGGCTGCAATGGCGGAATACCCCATGGGTATCCGCCTGTTGCAGTTCTTTTTGTCGCCTTTGGAATCGGCTCCAAAGGTTATTTTTTTGTAACCGGTTCAGAGAGAAACTTTTTCCGCCCGGCTTGCGTCAAAGAGATAGAAATTGAGATTGGTTTCCTATCCGGGAGGGTGAGCTTGTGAAAAAGTTATGGATTTCTATTGTAGCAGGATTATTGGTGTTCCCGATGTTGTTTCAGGCTCCGGCCCAGGCAGCAGCAAAACCCATCAGAGTTATTATTGATGGAGTGACCTTGTCCACAGACCAGCCGCCGGTAATGGTGAACGGACGGACTATGGTTCCCCTGCGGGCTATCTTTGAAGCCTTCAATGCCGACATCAAGTGGAATCAGAAGACACAGACAGTAACAGCTTCCCAGAACGATACAACGATTGTACTGAAGATTGGCTCCAAGATCGCAACCATCAACAACAAGGCAGTCAGCCTGGATGTGCCGGGCCAGAATCTGAAGGGCCGCACAATGGTGCCTACCCGCTTCGTAAGTGAAGCGCTCGGCCGCGAGGTCGGCTGGAATCCGGCTGCGCAGATTGTCACGATCACCACTCCGGTTCCGGTAGGCGGGAATGCGGCTCCGGTATCGGGAGTAACCGCTCAGGATATCAGCGATTATGGAGACGGCCGGGATCTGCAGGTCAGCTTCAACCGTGCGGCCGACGAATCGCTGGTGGATCAATACCGAGTGCTTGTCGCCAAGACCGGTACTTCACTGAACCTGTCGTCTGCACTGGCAGTAGGTGCCAATAACTACTCCGTTGCTCTGGTAACAGGAGCTAATCCTGTTGTGAAGCTGAACGCTGCCGCCAGAACGATCGACGGTGACCTGATTAAGAATAATCAGGGATATAGCGTATATGTAGTGACAGTCGGCAAAGGCAATAATACCAGTGCCCTCTCCAGTGCAGCTGCCGTTATTACATTGCAGAACAAGGCAGTTCCGGCACTGGGCACCGTCCAGGCAACGGATACCAGTGATTACGGGGATGGCCGGGATCTCTCCGTCAGCTTCAACAAGCTGGCCGATGAGAGTAAGATAAGCTCTTACCGGATCTTCGTAGTCAAAGCGTCCAATTCCACAGTGTTTGACCTGGGCAGAGCCAATGCGGTCTCCAGCAGCAATTACACGCAGATCAACAAGACGGGGAACAACATCAGTATGAACCTCTCCTCCGGCTCCAGAGATACAGATGGAGCGCTGATCAAGACGGGTGTGAGCTACCGGGTATACGTACTGGCGGTTGACAGCAGCAATGCTGCGAATAATGTGCTGTCACCTGCTTCAACGGCCCTTACACTGGCCAATGCAGGGGTATCCAACCTGAACGTGACCGATGTGAATGATTATAATGACGGGCGGGATTTGAAGGTTACCTTCAACCATGCCACAGACGAGACCAATATTAGCCAATACCGCATTCTGGTGGTGCCTGTGAATTATTACAGCAGCTTCAGCTTAAATGATGCGAATAATGTATCCAGTGCGAATTATACGGCGGTAAACACATCAGGAACCTATACCGAACAGATCCTGAATTCTTCCAGCAAAGATGTTCGCGGTTCCCTGATCAGGAACGGAACCAGCTACAAAGTGTATGTGCTCGCGGCAGGCAACTGGAACAATTCGGGTTCGAATGTGCTATCCGCTGCTTCTCCGGCGATTACGCTGGTGAATACCTCCGGCCTCAGTGCCATATCGAATCTAAGTGTGAGTGATGTGAACGATTATGGAGACGGCCGTGATCTGAGAGTATTGTTCAATCATGCCGGAGACGAATCCTACATCAGCCATTACCGGATTCTGGTGGTGCCTATGAATTATTACAACAGCTTCAGCTTGTCGGATGCGAATAATGCGGGGAATTATACAACCGCAGGTACATCCGGGGACAGCACCAATCAGGTGCTCGATAGCTCAGCCAAAGACGTACGCGGCGCAGCCATCAAGCCGGGAATCAGCTACCGGGTATATGTATTGACTGTCAGAAACGGCAGCTACCAGGGAGCTAATGTATTATCGGAGGGATCGGCAGCCATTACCTTATCGGCTAAGCTTCCCGTCACCTCCGTGACGAATGTGACCTACGGCATGGATAATGGCAAACTTGTGGTTAACTTCACCAAGTCTGCCCGTGAGTCGAATATTTCCGAATACCGGGTATTCGTAGTCCCTTCCAAGCAGAGCTTCGGCACTGCAGAAGCTCTTAACGTGCAATCGTCTTACTACAGATCAGCAGTTCCTAACGGAAGCAGTCTCTCTATAGCGGCTGCAGCCAGAGATATTAACGGTAACCCGATTGTCAAAGGCACCAAGTATAAGGTATACGTGCTTGCGGTAGCCAACAGCTCTGGAGTGCAGAACGGCGGACTGTCCGATTCAAGCGAAGAGTTCGAGATCTAAGCGTCCAGCTCTGTATATAAGGCTCCACAACAAAACACAGCATGTCCCGGTTCAAGGGGATATGCTGTGTTTGCGTACACGAGTTATCATGATGCTCCGGCATTTACCAGAACAACGGACAGCAGAAGCATGAACAGAAGGAGGAAGCCGGCGTTAATGATGGTGCCGATAATAGCAAAAACCTTGCGCCGTCTGCGCAGGGTCAGGCCGATAATACCGGTAACCGCCCCTATGATATTCACTGCGACCAGGATCAGCATCGTCAGGCCCAAATACATAATCGTTTCTGCCGAATCGGCAATCAGTTTATTATGCTCATTCATCAGAGAAGACGCTTGCGCTCCTACATACACGAAGGTAATGGCATAGCAGACCAATGTAAGTAGAGCTATTACGAACGAAGCGATACCGGGGCCCGAGTGCTTATAGTCGCGTTTGTTCTCCTGGTATACATAATCCGGGTTCATGTCTTGTTCAGAAGAGCCCCATCTTGCAGGCTCGGTTGCGGCGGTGTCCGATTTGGGAGGTGTATGATAGTCCATTTGGCTGCACTCCTTGGGGTGTAATAGGTTATTACTACCACTTCATCATAACAGCGCTCTAAATGCAAGTCCTCAGGAATACAAGCTACAGAATGATGCGGCTGGCAAAAGGCGAAGCTGATTGTTAAGATAGGAGAAGTTCAACTCAGGGAAGGAGCTGTATATCCATGCAACGAAGATTGGTGGGCTGGGGAGCCTTGCTGGGTATGCTGTCTGTTGCCATCGGCGCGTTCGGATCGCATATCCTGAAGCCTGTAATCAGTGAGCACTATCTGCAGGTGTACGAGACGGGCGTCCAGTATCATATGTTCCATGCGCTGGCCCTGATACTTATCGGGCTTACCGCTGGGCAGTGGGGCGAAAGTGTCCGTCTGCGCTGGGCAGGGCGGCTGATGGTTGCCGGGGTTGTCCTGTTCTCGGGCAGCTTGTACATCCTCAGTATTTCCGGTGTCAAGGTTCTCGGAGCAATCACTCCGCTGGGAGGCGTATGCTTCATTGCGGGCTGGATTTGCCTGGCCTTGGAGGCCTTCTCGCGCAAGAAGTGAATAAGTGCGGCAAGAGCTGCGTATCCGCCAAAATAATCGTAAGAGAAAGAAGCACCCGCCCCGGAACCCGGAGCGGGTGCTTCTTTCTCTTACAGAAATTCATCGATTTCATTAAGCTTGAACGTGTAGACCTGCTTCTCGTCTACATGGTATACACTCAGCGAATTCTCCGTTTCGTCTAAGTTCAGAATACGGCAGGGCATGGATACCTGTTTGCCATGCCGGTTCGCACGCAGCCGGACGAGCTGGTTATTCTGAATGTACTGTCTGATTTTGCCGAATACATCTGCTGGAGTTTCTGCCGGAGCTGCTGCAGGCTTCTTGGCTGCGGGCTTCTCCGCAGGCTTGGCTGCCTGAGGGTCTGCCGGCTTCTCCGGCAATTTCACTGGCACCGGAGCAGGTGTGAAGTTGTCATTCTTCAGAGCCATTTTTGCGGACTTCAGCAGATGATCAATGGCTCTTCCAAGCTCTAGCCCGGAGTTAATGTTGAAATCAGTGACTTTGTCGCTTGAATTCAACATTTCAAGCAGGAACTGCAGCGCAAGCGGGTTGGTGCGGGCATTAATCAGGATGTCGACATTGAAAAGATAATTGCCGTCGGTGTGTTGTAGTTTCTTATCCATTAATCCCCCAGCTTAATCGTTAATCACGATTTCTTTAATTTAAATTAGTGTATAAACTATACCATTAAATAAGCGGAAATTATATACCCTCCTGTATAGAAATAAGGACTTCTGACCCTCCGATTTCTCCATGAACTAGGACAATCGTCCACACGTGGCCTGAACCGTACGCATAACCTACAACGTGAATGTGAAAGGAGGAGGTGCTGCAGATGGTAACAATAGAGCCCATGCAGGTGGGCGATCATGTCCTGGTGGGGGTTGAGGTGAGGCTGCCCAAAACGACGCTGCTCAGCATCAGCACAGACAAGGGATATATTATGTGCGGGGCGCTGGACATAGGACTGCTGAACGAGGTGCTGAGCGACCGGAAGATTATTGCGGCAAGGGCTGTCGGGGTGCGCACGCTTCAACAGCTGCTGGCCGCGCCGCTGGAGTCCGTAACTATAGAAGCAGAGAAGCTGGGAATCGTTCCGGGCATGTCCGGTGCAGAGGCCCTGCTGCTAATGATGTAAGGCACATAGCGATGTGTAGTCAGCCAAGGAGCTTCCCGGCCCCTTGGCTGACTTTATTCTGTCTTGAACCGTATCATTTAGCATAACCGGCGCTTGCTTGGTTCATCCTACGGGTGAAGACACAAGCATTCAGCTAGCGGCGGGGAAGAAGGCTTGTCCGGGGTCAGGCTTGTTTCGCCCTCCAGGCAAAAGGGTAAATGGAGAATAGACAACTGCAAGGCCGGACAATGGACAAGCAGCCGGCTAAATTCAATGGATAAGGAAGGGATCATCTCATGGCTAAAGCATCAAACAAAGTGAACACCGCTTCATTGGAACAGGTACTGAACCGTCAGGTTGCTAACCTGAACGTATTGTATGTGAAAGTGCATAACTATCACTGGTATGTGAAGGGGGAGCAGTTCTTCGCCCTGCATGTGAAGTTCGAAGAGCTGTACGATGATATTACACTCAAAATGGACGAGGTGGCTGAACGCCTGCTGAGCATCAAGGGCAGCCCTGCAGCAACTATGAAAGAATATCTGGAACTGGCTACCATTCAGGAAGCCACCGGCAAAGAAGATGCCCGCGGTATGGTTCAGGCGCTGATCGAAGATTTCGCTACAGTAGCGGAAGAACTGACAGAGGGCATCGAGCTGGCGGAAGAAATCAGCGACCAGCCGACGGCAGACCTGTTCATCAAGATCCGCACGGATCTGGAGAAGAACCAGTGGATGCTGCGCGCTTTCCTGGGCTGATTGCGGGATAAATAGCACAATGATTTGAATATAGGAATAAAGTCTCCCCTGAAGGGAGGCTTTATTTATTTTTCAAAATATAAGGATTCATGTGCTTCGCATGATCCCCTTTAAAGGGCAGCGTAGCCCTTTCTACTCGAATTCACTAAGATTCAGGGGGAGCATTCTATTCTCATCAATCATCATTTGAATGAATTTCAGTGAAGCCTGCAGCTCCGGTTCCGAGAATTCACCCATTTTCTCAATGAATTTCTCCTCCAGGTTCTTGTGCATCCGGGCGTGGAGTTCAAAGAGCTGTCTGCCTTTAGGAGTAAGGCTGAAGTAGATTTCTTTCTTGTTGTCATTCATCCGGCTCCGCTTAATGCAACCATCCTGGAGAAGCTTGGTGCTGATCTTAGTGATGCTCGCCTTGGACAATTTCAAGCTCTCCGCGATGGTAGTGCTGTTGACAGGCTCGTAATTGCCGATGCAGTCGATGACATGAATACTGGTCAAGCTGGTTGAAGTGAGAGTAATCCCGTACTTCCGTGTGAGATCCGTAAATACATCCATTTCGGTTACGAAAGTCTCTTCAACTAAATGGGAGAGGTGGAGAAAACGGTCATACAGCAGCCGCTTAAGTCCTTCAGAGGAATGCATAGGGCTTAGCATCTCCTTTCTGCAAAGTACCTTTATTCTAACTTAAAATTATTAACGTGTAAACTAAATATTCAGACGAGTTATTTATAATAAATTGCTGATATTAAATTTAATAATATAGATTGACATCGTATTTCTTTCAAAATATAGTTAACTGGTAAACAATATGAATTATTGAATGCCAAACGATATTTTGGGGGGGATGAAGATGAAGGATGTGTCCACAACGGTTAGGGAACGGCGGACCATACGGAGATTCAGCGCTGCACCGGTTGAACAAGAACGGATTATTTCCTTGATAAAAGAGGCGGCTGGCTTATACGAGTCCGAAGATACGCCGCACTGGCGCTGTCTTTACTTCGGCACTCCCGAGTCCCGTGAAGAGCTGGCTGAATCCATGATGGCGAAGGTGACGGGCGGCCGGCTCGGGAAGCTCCTTCCTGCCCGCATGACAGATCTTCTAAGAAGACAAATCACGGGTACTCCCGCTCATGTAATCTTCATCGCCGAGTCCGCCGGCACGGAGCGGGAGCGGGATGAGAATTACGCGGCGGTCTGCAGCATCATGCAAACGGTTCAGCTTCTGGGCTGGGAACAGGGGCTGGGGATGCTGTGGTACACAGATCCCTTGATTCTGAGCGAATCGTTCTATAAGCTCATCGGCTGGCGTGAAGGAGAGCGGTTTGCGGGGATACTGGAAATCGGCTCCTTCGACAAAGCGCCGCGAGGACGAAAAAGAACACCGGCAGAACGGAAATGGACAATTATCGGGGAAGACAGCCGCCAGCTTGAGGATGCCGCTCCTTTCTCCGCGTACAATGTCCTTAGGCTGCTGAACGAGGCGGTCTGGGCACCGAATGACGGCATGCGGGAGCCTTGGCGGTTCATCTATGTGACGGGTGATAAGACAGAGGCATCAGGCAAACTGCAGTTCTCTGAAGAGGCACTTTCACCGCCGTTTCTGCTGGTCGTAGCCAGAGAAGAGACGGACGCGCACAAGCAGGATGAGGATTATGCCGCGGTGTGCAGCCTGATACAGAATTTTCAACTGCTGGCCCGGTCTGAAGGGTGGCAGTTGCGCCGCAGGATTCCGGAATGGGTCTATGACCGGAAGCAGTGTGAGTCCTTCGGGCTTCGTCCGCTGGAACGGATCGTCGCAGTACTTGAAGCGGGGGAACATAAGCGTTATTCAAATTCCGTTTTTCCTATTCCCGCAGTGAAGATAACCATTAATTAATTTGATAAAAAAGGGCCGATGTAATAAAATTAGTGAGAATCATTGATAATCATCCTGATTCACTTTATAATAATTATAATGTGATATAAAATCTAATTGCTTGTAATCAGGGTTAACCTGTGACAATACAACTTTCTGATTTCGCAAATCGATCAATGGAGGGAATAATAATTATGGCAGCAGAATTTGTCATTGAGGGACTGAAAGCGACGATTGAAGGAAAAGAAATTCTGAAGGGGATTAACCTTCAGATGAAGGGCGGAGAAATTCACGCCGTGATGGGACCGAATGGTACTGGTAAAAGTACGCTGGCCTCAGCTCTGATGGGTCATCCCAAGTATGTGGTTACAGAAGGTACGGCCTTGCTCGAAGGTGAAGATCTGCTGGAGATGGCAGTGGATGAGCGCGCCCGCGCCGGGTTGTTCCTCGGGATGCAATATCCAAGTGAAATCAGCGGAGTGACGAACTCCGACTTCCTGCGCAGTGCGATTAACTCGCGCCGTGAAGAGGGCAGTGAGATCTCACTGATCCGCTTCATCCGCCAGATGGAAGCCAAGATGAAAGAACTGGATATGAACCCTGAATTCCTGCACCGTTATCTGAATGAAGGCTTCTCCGGCGGGGAGAAGAAGCGTAACGAGATTCTGCAAATGATGATGCTGGACCCTAAGATCGTCATTCTTGACGAAATTGACTCCGGCCTTGATATTGACGCACTCAAAATTGTTGCTGATGGCGTGAACTCCATGCGCAGCCCGGAACGCGGATTCCTTGTTATTACCCACTATCAGCGGTTGCTTAATTATATCAAACCTGACTATGTGCATGTCATGATGCAGGGACGGATTGTGAAATCCGGCGGTCCTGAGCTGGCACAGAAACTGGAAGCAGAAGGTTACGAATGGATCAAGGAAGAGCTCGGCATTGAAGACGAAACTGTAGGACAAGAAGCTTAGAAACGCTGGAAGGAGGAAATCACTTATGACGACGCAAACCATTCTTCCCGTGGATGCACAGCAGCTCGGCGCACAATCGCAGAGCAGCGGCGAACCGGGCTGGCTGAAGGACAGCCGTTTGAAGGCTCTGGAGCTTGCCGCAGGGCTTGACCTGCCGAAGCTGGAGAAGACACGGATTGACCGCTGGAATATCAACAACTACGGGGAATACAAGCCAAGCCAGGCGCTGGCGGCACTTCAAGATGCACCGGCTTCTATTGCGGGGCTGATTGAAGGACAAGAGGAAGGCAGCCTGATTATTCAACGGAATTCAGGGGCTGTATATGCCCGCCTGGCTCCGGAGCTGGCTGCGCAAGGTGTTATTTTCACCGATTTGCAGACTGCAGTCAGAGAGCATGGAGACCTTGTTCAGCGTTATCTGCATAAGGCAGTATTGCCGGAAGAGCACTCCATCGCCGCACTGCATGCAGCACTATGGAACGGCGGGGTATTCCTCTATGTTCCGAAGAATGTTGTCATCGAGACTCCGCTGCAGGCGGTTCTGCTCACGGATGACGCTGAAGCTGCCTTTGTACCGCATATTCTGATTGTTGCCGATACTAACAGTTCGTTGACCTACGTGGATAACTACGTATCCGATAAGACTGAAGCGGGTCTGCATAACGGAGCCGTTGAAGTATTCGTAGGTGTAGGTGCCACTGTGAGATACGCTACCGTACATCAGCTGGGGCAGGATACAACGGATGTGACGTACCGCCGCGCCGTTGTGGAGAATGACGGCACCATTGAATGGATCATCGGTGAGATGAACTATGGAGATACAGCCAGCGATACCAAATCGGTGCTTAAAGGCAACGGCTCAAGCTCAGATGCGAAGGTCATTGCTGTAGGCTCCGGTTCGCAGAAGCTGAGCTATACTACACAAGCCCAGCACTTCGGCAGAAATACACCAAGTGACATGATCACGCGTGCTGTTATGCGGGATTCAGCAACCTCGATTATTAACGGAATTACGAAGATTGAGAAGGGTGCTACCAGAGCTGACGGACAGCAGACAGAGAAAGTTTTGATGCTAAGCCCCAAAGCGCGCGGAGACGCCAACCCGATCCTCCTTATAGATGAAGATGATGTAACCGCAGGCCATGCCGCTTCCGTAGGACAGGTCAATTACGAGCAAGTCTATTACCTGATGTCCCGGGGATTATCGCGGCATGACGCAGAAACACTGATCATATACGGCTTCCTTGCACCTGTTGTATCGCAAATTCCACTGGAGGGACTGCGCAATCAGCTCCAATCTCTTGTGGAAAGGAAGTTAGGCCAATGATTAGCAGTCAGATCCGGGAGCAATTTCCCATCCTGAACCAGAAGATCAACGGCCATCCGTTGGTCTACCTGGACAGTGCGGCCACTTCACAGAAGCCGCGCCAGGTCATTGAGGCGGTCAAGTCTTACTACGAATGGGATAATGCCAACGTACACCGCGGGGTGCATACCCTGGGGAGCCGGGCAACCGATGCGTATGAAGGTGCCCGCGAGAAGCTGAAGAACTTCATTAATGCCCGCAGTGTGAAGGAAATTATCTTCACACGCGGGACAACGACCGCGCTCAATATTGTAGCTTCCTCTTACGGTCCTTCCGTCCTGAAGGAAGGGGATGAGATCGTGATTACCCAGATGGAGCATCACAGCAATTTCATTCCCTGGCAGCAGCTGGCCAAGAACACCGGGGCTACCCTGAAATTCCTGCCGCTGCAAAAGGACGGTACGATCACGCTGGAGGATGCCGAGCAGACGATTACTGCCCGGACCAAGATCGTAGCCATTGCGTATGTATCCAATGTCATGGGCGTTACTCATCCTATCAAAGAGCTTGCAGCGATTGCCCACCGGAACGGTGCAGTAATTGTGGTGGACGGTGCACAGAGCACACCGCATCTGAAGGTGGATGTGCAGGACCTGGATTGCGATTTCTACGCCTTGTCCGGGCACAAGATGCTTGCACCTACTGGTATCGGTGCTCTCTACGGCAAGAAGGCGCTGCTGGAAGCTATGGAGCCGGTTGAATTCGGCGGCGAGATGATCGATGATGTCGGGCTGTATGAGTCTACCTGGAAGGAGCTGCCGTGGAAGTTCGAAGGCGGAACACCGATTATTGCAGGTGCCGTCGGCTTAGGAGCAGCGATTGATTTCCTGCAGGAGGTCGGGATGGATGAGATCCACCGCCACGAAATGCAGCTTGCAGCATATGCGGAGCAGCGGCTGTCGGAGGTCAGTGATCTGACGATCTATGGTCCCCGCAACCGTCAGGTGGGGGTAGTCACCTTCAACCTGGGTGATGTTCATCCGCATGATGTGGCCACCGTGCTGGATGCAGAAGGCGTGGCTGTCCGCGCGGGGCATCATTGCTGCCAGCCGCTCATGCGCTGGCTGGAGGTCAGCTCCACCGCCCGGGCGAGCTTCTACCTGTACAACAATGAACAGGATGTAGATGCGCTGGTTCAAGCCTTACTTAAGGCAAAGGAGTATTTCAGCTATGAACTTGGATGACTTATATAGACGCGTAATTATGGATCATTACAAAAATCCCCGGAATCGCGGCTCATTTGAAGATGACGCACTTAAGATTGAGCTCAATAACCCTACCTGCGGCGACCGCATTACGCTTCAGCTTAAGGTGGAGGATGGCGTCGTCCAGGACGCCCGTTTCAGCGGCGAAGGCTGTTCAATCAGCATGTCGTCGGCTTCGATGATGACGGAAGCGGTCAAGGGCCAATCGATAGCGCATGCGCTTGAGATGGCCGACAGCTTCTCCTCTCTAATGAAGGGTGAGGAAGCAGATTTCGGTGACTACGAAGATATTGAAGCCCTGTCCGGTGTTAATAAATTTCCGGCGCGGATCAAATGTGCCACTCTGGCCTGGAACGCGCTTCGCAAAGGCATAGATACGCAAAGAAGCTTATAAAATAATATTACACACAAGGAGGCTGACACCATGGCTAAGAAAGCGCCTGATATGGAGGAATACCAGTACGGATTCCGTGACGAGCACAAGTCGATATTTCAGTCTGGTAAAGGACTCACGGAAGAAATCGTCCGGGAAATCTCCGCAATCAAAAACGAGCCGGAATGGATGCTGGAATTCCGGCTGAAATCCCTGGAGCAGTTCCGTAAGATGCCAATGCCGAAGTGGGGCGGCAATCTGGATGATCTGGATTTCGAAGATATCCAATATTATGTTAGACCTTCCGAGAAGCAGGGCAAGACTTGGGAGGAGGTACCTTCCGAGATCAAAGAGACCTTTGACAAGCTGGGAATTCCGGAAGCGGAGCAGAAGTTCCTTGCCGGTGTCTCTGCACAGTATGAATCTGAGGTAGTCTATCACAGCATGCAGCAGAACCTGGAGGATCAGGGTGTGATCTTCACAGATACGGATTCCGCACTGCGTGATCATCCTGAGCTGTTCAAGAAGTTCTTCGGCACAATCATTCCGCCTGCAGACAACAAGTTCGCCGCACTTAACAGTGCCGTTTGGTCAGGAGGCAGCTTCATCTATGTTCCGAAGGGTGTGAAGTGTGAAGTTCCTTTGCAGGCTTACTTCCGCATCAACTCCGAGAATATGGGACAATTCGAGCGTACTCTGATTCTGGCAGACGAAGACAGCTTCGTGCATTACGTTGAAGGCTGTACTGCCCCAATCTACAGCACGAACTCTCTGCATAGTGCAGTGGTTGAAATTCTCTGCATGAAGAACGCCCGTGTCCGCTATACCACCATTCAGAACTGGGCACCGAACATCTACAACCTCGTTACCAAACGTGCGGTTGCCGAAGAGAATGCTACGATGGAATGGGTAGATGGCAACATCGGCTCCAAGCTGACTATGAAATATCCTGCGGTTGTTCTTAAAGGCCGTGGAGCCAAGGGTTCTGTATTGTCCATCGCGGTAGCGGGCAAGAATCAGCATCAGGATGCAGGCGCCAAAATGATCCACTTGGCACCGGATACCACCTCAACCATCGTATCCAAGTCGATCAGCAAGCACGGCGGCAAGGTCACTTACCGTGGACTCGCTTCCTTCGGCCGCAAGGCAGAAGGCGCGAAATCCAATATTAAATGCGATACGCTCATTCTGGATAACGAGTCCACCTCGGACACGATTCCTTACAATGAGATCATGAACGATAACATTGTGCTTGAGCACGAAGCGACGGTCTCCAAGGTATCTGAGGAGCAGCTATTCTACCTCATGAGCCGCGGTCTCTCCGAAGCTGATGCCACGCAGATGATTATTATGGGCTTTATCGAGCCGTTCACCAAAGAGCTGCCGATGGAATATGCGGTCGAGATGAACAGATTGATCAAATTCGAAATGGAAGGCAGTATCGGGTAACTAGCTGCCTCTTTCAATAACCAGGCGATATACAGTGAGTGTCCACAGAACTTTGATGCAGGTTGGTCAAAGCTCTGTGGGCACTTTTGTGTTTTATAGGAACATAAAATACCTTTTATTAGGCTTTCAAAAAGCTGCTTTGCATCGTTGAATCTTGCTATATCTTAATTGAGCAGTATTTGCGAGGAAATAGCAGCATTTAAAACTACGGGCGTCCATTAGCCCCTGCTTAAGCCCGGTTTATTCCGGAAAAAGAGGGAAAACGGTGGTTTCTCCCCTTTGCCGCATTAAATTAGGGATGATAAACTGCTTAAAGTCACTAAATTGGAAGCGCTAAAAAAGCTAGCTTACGGTGCGATATTTAGAGACCAAGTTTTTGCTTACGGAGCAGGTTACTTCGTAAAGCTAAGTTTATGCTTACGGAGCAGGTTACTTCGTAAAGCTAAGTTTATGCTTACGGAGCCAGCTTTACTTCGTAAAGCTTTAAGGAGGAGAGATATGGATGTTCTCAGGCAACTGCGGGGCTTTTATCGGGAGAAGCTGCACTATCTGATTCTGTCGATTGTATGTTTGGCGGCCGCAACTGCAGTGGGGCTTATTACCCCCAATTTGTTAAGGAGATTGATCGATGATGTTATTGTTCCCCTAAAGTTTACTGAGGTGCCCGTACTCGCTCTCAGTGTGCTTGCTGTCATTATTGTCAAGGCGTGCCTGCAGTTTGCCCATGGATTTTTCGGCGGACGGCTGGGGAATTTCCTGGCCTACCGACTGCGCAATGCCTGCTATGAGAAGCTGCAATTTCTGTCCTTCCGTTATTATGATACGGCGAAGACAGGTGACCTGATGTCCCGGCTGACCGGGGATTTGGAAGCGATCCGGATGTTCATTGGCTTCGGATTTGCCCAACTGCTGAATGTGTTTTTCATGGTTTTGTTCGGCTCCATTATGATGTTTACCATCAATTGGCAGCTGACGCTGGTTACTCTGATCACAATGCCGTTTCTGGCGGTAGTCGCACTCAGATTTGAATCCAAGATTCATCCGGCCTTTCAGGAGATGCGCCTGGCGTTAAGTTCCCTGACAACGGCTGTACAGGAGAATGTCACCGGGGTAAGAACGGTCAAATCGTTTGCCAGAGAGGCCTACGAAGTTGAGAAATTCTCACACCGTAATGAACGTTATAAAGATAATCAGATTTTTGCGGCCGAGCTGTGGAGTAAATTCTTCCCGTTCATGGAGCTGCTGGCTTCGGTCAGTGTAGCGATCCTGCTGGGTGTCGGCGGTACGCTGGTTATCAACGGGAAGATGTCGCTGGGTGAGCTGGTTGCGTTCTTCAGCCTGATCTGGTACATTATCGGCCCGGTATGGGGACTCGGGTTCCACATCAACAACTATACCCAGTCGAAGGCCTCTGGAGAACGTGTGCTGGAAGTGCTGAATCAGACAATCGATGTCCGGGATCAAGAGAATGCCCGCGAGCTTGCAGCGGCAGAAGTGAAGGGTGAGGTGGAGTTCGATCATGTCACCTTCGCTTACGGCAACAAAATGCCGGCAGTCAAGGATATTCATTTCCATGCGGAGCCTGGTGCGGTCATTGGATTCCTTGGCGGAACGGGGTCCGGTAAATCCACGATTACCCAGCTGATGATGCGTGCTTATGATGTGAATCAGGGCAGTATCAAGCTCGATGGCGTGGATATCCGCGAGTTCCAGGTCCGTAGTCTGCGCTCGCAAATATCGACGGTATTCCAGGAAACCTTCCTGTTCTCCTCATCGATCCGCAATAATATCTCTTATGGATTGAAGAATGTCAGCATGGATGAGATCATCCGTGCCGCCGAGCTGGCGAAGGCGCATGACTTCATTATGGAGATGCCGGAAGGCTACGATACGGTAGTCGGGGAGCGGGGAATGGGTCTCTCGGGCGGCCAAAAGCAGCGGATTGCCATTGCCCGCGCACTGCTCAAGAATCCGCGGATTCTTATTCTGGATGATGCCACCAGTGCGGTGGACATGGAGACAGAGCATGAGATTCAGGCCGGGTTCCAGGAGGTTATGCGCGGACGGACCACCTTGATTATTGCCCACCGGATCTCCTCCCTGCGCCATGCCGATCAGATCATTGTCATGAATGAAGGGAGAATGGTCCAGCAGGGCACCCATCAGGAATTGATTGCGGTCCCGGGACCTTACCAGGATGTGTACCGGATTCAGTATGCCGATTATTTAGCCAGGGATATGAAGCGAGAGGCGGGTGATCCGGCATGAGTCTTGAGACCTCCAAGCAGACCGCTGACGGCGTATTAAATACCGACAACAGTAAGGTTGAAGAACAGACGCTTGAAGAACGTTTTATCTACAAAGACGATGATGTGATCGACAAGGCTTTTGACTGGAAGCAGTTCACCCGCTTATTCAGCTATATGAAGCCATATGCGAAGCAGATGCTGCCGCTGGTCTCGATCATGATGATTCTGGGGACGATTACCAAGCTGACGGTTCCATTCCTGACCAGTATGGCGATTGATAAAGCGATTGCTCCAAAAGACGGAAACACCAGCTTGACGCTGCTCTACACATTAACAGCCAGTGTAATCATTCTGTATCTGATTCAATGGATTGCCGGCGTATACCGGATCAAATATACGAATGTGATCGGCCAACGGGTGATTTATGACCTGCGCTCGGACCTGTTCCGGCATATCCAGAAGCTGTCCTTCAACTTCTTTGATAAACGTCCGGCCGGATCAGTCCTGGTCCGGGTGACGAATGATATCAACTCGCTGCAGGATTTGTTCACCAACGGGGTTGTCAATCTAATGATTGACTGTGTGCAACTGTTCGGCATTATGATAATTCTGCTGCTGATCAACTGGAAGCTGGGGCTGGCTGTGATGATTACGGTGCCCCTTATGTTCCTGATCTCGACCAAGCTGCGGCAGAGAATCCGTATTGCCTGGCAGGATGTGCGTATGAAGAACTCGCGGATCAACTCCCATCTGAATGAGTCGATTCAGGGGATTCGCGTCACCCAGGCCTACACGCAGGAAGAAGAGAACATGCACTATTTCGATGCCATGAATATGGACAGCCGGAAGTCGTGGAACAAGGCCTCAGCCATGAACCAGGCATTCGGTCCGATCATTGAAGTCACCGGCGGCTTCGGGACGATGATTCTCTTCTGGTTCGGGGCTTACCTGATTCAGTCGGGAGAGCTTACGGTCGGCTTCCTGGTCGCCTTCAGCAGTTATGTCAGCAACTTCTGGGACCCGATCAACCGGCTGGGACAGATGTACAATCAGCTGCTGGTGGCGATGGCCTCCTCCGAGCGGATCTTCGAATATCTCGACGAACAGCCTGCGGTTCAGGATAAGCCGGGAGCAACCCCGCTGTCCAAGATTAAGGGAGATATTCACTTCGATAATGTTGTGTTTGAATATGAGAAGGGCCGTGCGGCACTCAAGGGCATTAATCTGGATGTCCACGCAGGCCAATCCATTGCACTCGTAGGACATACCGGCTCCGGCAAAAGCACGATCATCAACCTGATCGGCCGGTTCTATGATATCAAGAGCGGCGGCATCACCATTGATGGACGGGATATCCGCGAGGTTACACTCCAGAGTCTGCGCGAACAGATCGGGATTGTCTTGCAGGATACCTTCATCTTCTCGGGAACGATCCGCGACAACATCCGCTTTGGGCGGCTGGATGCCACGGACGAAGAGATTGAAGCGGCCGCTAAGGCTGTAGACGCCCATGATTTCATCGTCAAGCTGCCTGCCGGTTATGATACCGAAGTAGAGGAGCGGGGAAGCGCACTGTCCATGGGACAGCGCCAGCTGCTGTCCTTCGCCCGGGCGCTGCTGGCCGATCCGCGGATTCTGATTCTGGATGAAGCGACCGCCAGCATTGATACGGAGACGGAGATCAAGATTCAGGAAGCGCTGAAGCTGCTGCTTCAGGGCCGGACCTCCTTCATCGTCGCCCACCGCCTCTCGACCATCCGCCATGCGGATAAGATCGTGGTGCTGGATCACGGCGAGATCAAGGAAGAAGGCAACCATGCCGAGCTGACCAAACACGACGGTATTTATAACGGATTAATAGAAGCACAGTTCCGCTTCTTATAGAAGCACATGCAGCAGCCTGGCCCCGATGTGGGGGAGGGGCTGCTGTTTTTTTTGCGTCTGGAATGATAAGGGGGAGCGTAGAGTTCCTTCCCGTTAAGGCCGTTTTCCCGGCTTCCCGCTTACCCGGACCTCCAGCAGCTGCGTGCTGATCTCCTGCTGCCATCCGGTATCTTGAGTACCCTCTGCCAACAGAGCTTCGATATGGAGGCGGGCCATTTCCCAGCAATAGACGGTGTTGACATGCAGGCAGTGCTGAAGCTCGTCTTGCTCCGCCGGAGCCAGCGGACGCTTCTGACTAAGGGTATATAGCTCGGCAAGGCGCTGATGAACCGCAAGCATCATATCTCCTCCTTGTATTACTGTCTTCTATTAGCGTGACCCAGGAAATACGGTTTCAAACCGGAATGAAGCCTAATATGAATATTCAGATCTTTAGAATAAAAAAAGTTCTTGAAATCGCTTTTATTTATGCTACAATAACAGTAATACAGGATTGTGACCGGTAACGCGGGCAATGCCTAAGCTGATGCGAGTATCATTTTATGAATGATATTGGGATCAACTTAGGCTTTTTTTGTACAAACTATGCGTCAGGAGGTGAAATTGAGAT
Source organism: Paenibacillus sp. FSL R7-0210 (assembly GCF_038009085.1). Taxonomy (NCBI): domain Bacteria; kingdom Bacillati; phylum Bacillota; class Bacilli; order Caryophanales; family Paenibacillaceae; genus Paenibacillus; species Paenibacillus sp. FSL R7-0210. The sequence continues at coordinate 4,083,276 of NZ_JBBPAR010000001.1, read as the reverse complement.
GATTATCGAGAAGGTGCTGAACAATAATGTGCTCCTGACCAAGAACCAGAAGGGCAAGGAGGTTATTGTGATGGGCAGAGGGATTTCCTTCAATAAGGTGGCGGGGGATTATGTTGATCCTGCCAAGGTGGATAAGATTTTTCTGCTGAACGAGAATGAATTCACTGCCCGGCTGACTGAACTGCTGAATGATATTCCGGTAGCTCACCTGGAGCTGGCCAGCGGCATCGTCACCTACGCCAATGAAGTGCTGCATACAGAGCTGAACGATAATCTCTATCTGACGCTGACGGATCATATTCATTTCGCGCTGGAGCGTTTTGAGAAGGGGATTCAGCTTAAGAATGCGATGCTGTTTGAGATCAAGCGCTTTTACCGGAAGGAATTCGGGATCGGGCTGGATGCCCTGAAGATGATTGAACAGACCACCGGCCTCTCGCTGGGTGAGGATGAAGCCGGCTTCATTGCCCTTCACCTGGTTAACGCCAGAATGGATGGCACCGAGGTAAGATCGACGATCAAGATGACGGAGATCGTCCAGAACATTCTGAACATCGTTACCTATCATTATAAGGTGGTGCTGGACGAGACCTCGCTTAACTACTCGCGGTTCCTGACCCATCTGCAGTATTTTTCCATGCGGGTGCTGAAGAAGGAGACCAATAACAGCGGGGAAGAGTTCCTCTACAACCAGGTGAGGCTAACCTATGTCAAGGCTTTCGAATGCGTTGGCAAGATCAATGAATATCTGGAGAAATCCCATGGCCAGAGCCTCAGTAAGGATGAATATGTCTATTTGACGATTCACATTCAGCGTGTAACTGAACGCAATAGCCTGGAGTAACACGCAACATACGTAAGACTACAATATTTCATATATTTTCATATCATCTGTCAGGGTGTAACTGGTCATGCAGGCAAAACCTGAGCTGATGGCAAAATAGCGTGTGTTCTACGCCTTTTTTGCCTTGAGTTCAGGTTTTTCTTGTTTGCAGAGGGGAAAGATAGAAGGGCTGGCACAACTCGCCTCTGCAGCGATGCTTATATTACAGATCTCAAAAGGAGCAAACCCAAATGAGCAATAAAGACTTATCCAAACAAATTATCACACTCGTTGGCGGAGAAGGGAATGTGAATTCCGTCTTCCATTGTGCCACACGCTTAAGATTCAAGCTGAAGGATAACAGCAAAGCCAATAAAGCAGCGCTGGAGAAGACTCCGGGAGTCATTACAGTGGTTGAGAACAGCGGGCAATTCCAGGTGGTCATCGGCAACAATGTCAGCCAGGTATTCGAGCAGATTATGAAGGAAACCTCGCTTCAGGATGCGGAGAAAAGCGGCAGTGACGAAAGCTCGGAAAGCACCGGAGTTCTGGGTAAAGCGGTGGACATCATTTCAAGTATTTTCTCGCCGATACTGGGTGCACTGGCCGGGGCGGGGATTCTCAAGGGCTTGCTGGCCCTGATTCTGTCACTGGAGTGGATTAGTGCTGCCAGCGGCACATACATGATCCTCAATGCGGCTGCCGACAGCGTGTTCTATTTCCTGCCTGTCTTCCTGGCGGTTACGGCAGCGCGCAAATTCAAGGCAAATCAATTCGTGTCCATTGCCATAGCCGGAGCCTTGATCTATCCCGCAGTCATTGCGGCTGTAGGCTCACCTGACCCGCTGCACTTCCTGGGGATCAAGATCGTACTGATCAATTATTCCTCCAGCGTGATCCCGATTATTCTGGCGGTATGGGTGCAGTCGTATGTGGAACGCTGGTTCCGTTCCTTCATTCATGAGTCCGTGCGGAATATTCTTGTTCCCATGTTCGCACTGCTCATTGTTATTCCGCTTACGTTCCTGGCCTTCGGACCTGTAGGTTCAATGATCAGTGAGGGACTCGCTTCCGGTTATACTTGGCTCTACAATCTAAGTCCGCTTGTGGCCGGAGCCATAGCTGGGGCGTTCTGGCAGGTGTTCGTAATCTTCGGTGTACACTGGGGCTTCGTACCGATCATGCTCAGCAATATTGCTACACTGGGACAGGATACCATGCTGCCTATTCTCAGTGCGGCCGTTCTGTCGCAGGCCGGGGCTGTATTCGGTGTATTCCTGAAATCGCGGAACCCGCAGCTTAAGGCACTCGCCGGTTCTTCTACACTATCTGCGGTCTTCGGGATTACTGAACCAACCATTTATGGAGTTACCCTGAAGCTCAAAAAACCGTTCATCTATGCGTGTATCTCCGGCGCTATCGGCGGTGCAATTATTGCAACAGGCGGCGCAAGAGCATTATCCTTCTCACTGCCGGGTCTGCTGGCTCTGCCGACCTATTTCGGTACCGGATTTGTCTGGGTAGTCATTGGTATACTGGTAGCATTTGTACTGGCCGCTGTACTGGTGCTGGTGTTTGGCTACAAGGAGCCTGAGACAGATGCTGCTGCATCGGTTAACTTAAGTGCAACCTCGGGTACGACTACACCGACGCTGATTGATAAAGAACTGATTGTAAGCCCGCTGGCAGGAACGCTGCAACCGCTTGACACCCTGCCTGACGAAGCTTTTGCTTCCGGCGCCATGGGCAAGGGCATTGTAATCGAGCCTTCTTCCGGCATCTTAACCAGCCCTGTGAACGGAACGGTAACTACTGTATTCCCGACAGGACATGCCATCGGCATCACTTCGGAGAGCGGTGCGGAGCTGCTGATTCATGTCGGTGTCAATACCGTGAAGCTTAAGGGTCAGCATTTTACCAAAAAAGTGCAGGAAGGCGACAAGGTAGTCAAGGGTCAGCTATTGCTTGAATTTGACCTTGAAGCCATCCGTGCAGCCGGATTTGTAACCGCCACGCCTGTGATTGTCACCAACTCGGCACAATACCTTGATGTGCTTAAGAGCACAGGGACAGAAGTGCCTAGCGGTGAGCTGCTGCTTACACTTATCCGATAAAAGGATAGCCTCCCCCGGCCGGGGGAGGCTTCTGTTGGTATTCAACTTCAAGCAGCACTTCTGCGGTAACGCAGGAGGGGCTGCTTGATTTATTTTGCGTAGAGGAAATCTCTCTACTCCATATAAATCTCAACGACGGCAATTTTGCGTTCGCGGGACAGGTCAAGGAACTTGCCTTCGCTCTGTACAAGCGGACGGAAGACATCCAGCGGGTTGTTCATCACGATAACACCCATATCACCGGTGCTCAGCAGAACGCGCTTGCCGATGAAGTTAGGCATCAGGTGATTGATGAAGGCCTGGACCGGTTTGCCGTTCAGCTTCCCGAAGCTGAGGGAGTTGATCTCACGCAGAACGGAAATCAGCTCCTGCTTGGACTGATAGACCCGGTGAGTGGTCATGGCACTGTAAATATCCGCAACGGCTGCGATCTGGGCGTAAGGATGAATATCTGTCTTGGTCAGCTGCTTGGGATAGCCGGAGCCGTCCTCGCGTTCATGATGCTGCAGGGCAACCAGAGCAGTGAAAGGATCGTTCATGGAGTTCTGTATGATTTCGTACCCGTAAATCGTATGTAATTTGATCTCTTCGTATTCATCAGGGGTTAACTTACCAGGCTTATTCAGAATTGCGGGGGAGATGCGGCATTTGCCGATATCAATCAGGTATCCCGCACGCCCGATCTCGTAGCACTCTGTCTTGGAATATCCGAGCCACGAGGCAAGATAATACGAGAGCATGCCTACCTGCAGGGAATGATTGTAGGTATAGTTATCTTCCCGGTCCAGCAGCAGCAGGAGTGTCACTACGTCCTTATGTTTGTCCAGCGTGGACAAGGTCGGCTGCAGAATATCATCCACTACGGACTGATTGAAGCTGCCTTTGCTGAGCGCTTCCATATATAGAGATTCAAAACCGTCAATCGTGGTATCGAAGCTGCTGGCTGCGGCCTGAATGATTGATGTCCGGCTGGAAGGGGCGGGCTCTTCCTGTACCGTTTCAATGTCTACATAATCCACGCCGTGCTGTATCAGCTTGGCGATTTCCTCCATTTGCAGCCGTGATCCCTTAGGGAGTACATGCAGCCCGCGGGAGCTGAAGGTATCCATCCGCAGATGATCACCCGGTTTAAGATCCATCACGTGTACTCTCAATGACTAGGCCACCTTACTATAGCAATTTTTTACAGCATAGCAACAAAGTCCGCAATATTCAATGGTGTAAGAGTACTGATTGTAGCTTGCAGATTGTGCAACCCGCTGGTCCTACCCTGTTGTGTATCTATGCAGATTCGCGGAAGGGGAACGGTCCGGTTAACCGCCGGATACGGGCGGAATGAAGGCCACCTCTGAACCTTCGGTAATATCCGTATCATCAGGCGCATATTCCTGATCAACGGCTACAAGAGACACGCTGATCTGCGGCGCGGCATCGGGATAGGAGGCGGAGAGGAGTTCCTTCAGCCTGCCTGCTGTCAAAGGGGACTCCTGGGCGTGGAAGACCAGAGTGGAGGAGCCGATGATTTCGGCCAGACCGGCGAACAGCCGGATGGAGATATGCATGCTTTCTTCACCCTTTCTGGACTTAGCTTAGGACAGCTTATAATGATTACAATATACCATATTGGGTCTGAAAATGTTATGCTAACTCTAGAACTGAACAAGCCTGCCGCTTACTTTATAAACGGCTGTACAAGTGGGAGGGAAGCCAGCTTATGAAGCCTGGGCCGCAAAGATTAACCATTATTCATACCAATGATATACATAGCCACTTTGAAATGATGAGTCCGCTTGCGGCAGTGATATCCGCAATGAAGGCAGCGGCAGGCGAGGATCCGGTGCTGCTGCTTGATATCGGCGATCATATGGACCGCGCTGCTGTAGAGACGGAAGGCACGATGGGACAGGCCAACATAGACATTATGAATCTGACCGGATACGATGCAGTCACCATCGGCAATAACGAAGGCCTCACCTTCTCCAAGGAGATGCTCTCAGCCATATTTACAGGTATCCAGTGTCCTGTGGTATGCTGCAATTTCCTGGAGTCCGCTACCGGTGAGCCGCCGCACTGGATGCAGCGCCGCGCGGTTCTGGAGAAGGACGGCATCAAGATTGGACTGACCGGTGCTACGGCGGCGTTCACCTCCTTCTATTCCCTGCTCGGCTGGGATGTGCTGGACCCGGAAGAGGCGCTGCGCGAGCAGGTTCAGCTGCTTGCCCCGCAGGTGGATATCGTGATCATTCTGTCACATCTGGGGTTACCCGCAGACCAGAGGCTGGCAGAGAACCTGGAGGGCGTGCATGCCATTCTGGGCGGGCACACCCACCATATGCTGGAGCAGCCGCAGATGATTAACGGGACAGCCGTATGCGGAGCCGGCAAATTCGGCCGGTACGCCGGACGGGTGGTCTTCGAGCGGGAACAGCCGGACGGAGCGTTTCACCTGGCCGAAGGAGGCTGCACGGAAGTTGATCCTGCCTTGACGGAGGAGCTGATCGCTCCGGCGGCAGCGATCCATCTGCTGCGCGGGCGTGAGGCCCTGGAGGAGACGGTTGCCATCAGCGACCGCATGCTGCCGCTGGATCTGCAGGGGGAGTCTCCGTTTGGCAACCTGCTGGCACAGGCGGTCCGCCAGTTCACAGGCAGTCCCATCTCGCTCGTGAATACAGGCCAGCTGCTTGGCCCGCTGCCGGAAGGGAATATCACCACAGGCATGCTGCATGCCTTATGTCCTTCTCCGATTAATCCTTGTATTGTACAGCTGACAGGCAAGGATATCCGCACCGCACTTGAACAAAGTCTGATGGCAGAGTTCCGGAATAAAGTCATCTACGGATATGGCTTCCGCGGAGAGGTGCTGGGCACCCTGGCCGTGGACGGATTAAAAATCTTGTACGATCCAAGGGTCATGCCTTATGATAACGGTATTGCGATTTTTGCCGGCGGGGAGCAGCTGGAGGATACCAAGGTATATAGTGTCGGCACGCTGGATATGTTTACGTTCCGTACAGGCTACGAGAGTATAGCCAATGGCCGGGAGGCGGTATATTTGCTGCCTCATTTCCTCCGCGATCTGCTGCGGATGGAGCTGCAGCGGCCGGGGAGTCTGGATGAGTGTGAAGCGGTTCGCTGGGAGAGGCAATCCACCTGATGATCCACACCATGTTTTATTAAATTGATAGTTAACACAGTACCAGGTTTCATTGACTAGATCAGGAGGAGTAATATGGATACAATTACAGCCATTATTCTGGCAATTGTGGAAGGAATCACGGAGTTCATTCCGGTTTCTTCGACGGGACACATGATTCTAACGACTAAGCTTCTGGGATTTAACGAGCAGGATTCGATTATGAAGACGTATGAAATTGTGATTCAACTGGGGGCTATACTGGCGATTGCGCTGGTCTACCGCCAGCGGATTGTGGATCTGCTCGGATTCGGCCGCAGAGACAGAGGGGGCGTAATGCCGGCAGCCCGTCTGAACCTGATTCATGTGCTGCTGGGCATTGTGCCTGCGCTTGCTGTAGCTTTTTTTGCCCGGGACTTCATTAAAAGCCTCTTCGGGGCATCCACCGTCCTCTGGGCGCTGGTCGCAGGCGGTATTCTGATGATCATTGCCGAATGGGTCAACAAACGCAAGATCCGCGTGACGGCGCATGATCTGGATGATCTGTCCTACGGGCAGGCACTCTCGATCGGACTGTTCCAGATTATTTCCGTCCTCTGGCCTGGCTTCTCCCGTTCCGGCTCGACCATTTCCGGGGGGATGCTGAGCGGAGTGAGCTACAAGGCCTCGGCCGACTTCTCCTTCCTCATCGCGATTCCGATTATGTGCGCGGCCTCGGGGTATGAGCTGCTGGATTCCTACAAGAATTTCACGAGTGAGACGATCGGGTATTTTGTCATCGGCTTCATTATTTCCTTCATCGTGGCTTATGTGGTGGTAGTTCTGTTCATGAGAATGATCCAGAAGATCAGACCGACGCATTTTGCCATCTACCGCTTTATCCTTGCAGCCGCCTTCTGGCTGTTTATTATGCGTTGATTCTCAGCTTGGCATCACAGAAAAGCAATTTTACCGTTTAAAGGCAGGAGTGAGCCAAGGTGCGTCTAGTATCCGTCAATCGGCTTCAGGCCGGAATGAAGCTGGGTAAAAAAATATATAATGATGAAGGGCTGGTTCTGCTTGCGGACGGAGTGGAGCTTACCGATTCCCTGATCAAGCGGCTCGCCAGAATCGATATCGGCTATATCTATATTGAGGATTCGCTCACGGAGGATATTGTGATCCCCGGAATGCTGCAGGACGAGACGCGCAATCAGGCGCTCAAGGTCATCCGGAACCAGTTCCAGCAGATGTCCGGCGCCTCGGGAATTACCAAGGGCTTTTATCATCTGGATAAGAAGTTCTCCAAGGTGATGGATTCCATCCTTGATGACATGTCCCTGCAGGAGGACCCGATGATCATGCTGCTTGACATGCACACCGCTGATAACTACCTGTATGTCCATTCCCTGAACGTATGCCTGTATACGCTGGTGCTGGGGATTGCCCACGGCTACAGCAAAGAAGAGCTGCGGGTCATTGGGCTTGGTGCGCTGCTGCATGATATCGGCAAGACGCAGATTCCTGTCAAAATTGTTCAGAAGCCCGGTATGCTCAGCGAGGAGGAATTCCGCCATATGCAGGCGCATACCGAGATCGGATACCGCATTCTCAAGGAAGAGCCGAATATTCCTCTGCTGGCGGCCCACTGTGCCCTGCAGCATCATGAACGGATTGACGGCTCCGGCTATCCGCGCGGCCTGACGGGTCCGCAGATCCATGAATATGCGAAATGGCTGGGGGTCGCCGATTCCTATGATGCGATGACCTCCAACCGGATTTACAAAAAAGCCATGCTGCCCCATCAGGCGGTAGAAGCGCTGTATGTCGGCTCAGGAACTTTGTATGAGCAGAAGCAACTGGAGTTATTCAGAGACCGCGTGGCCATCTATCCGCTGGGACTTACGGTGAAGCTCAGCTCCGGCGAGAGTGGCGTGGTGGTCAAGATTGACCCCAGCACACCACATCGGCCTGTTGTCCGGGTGCTGAATGGACCCGAAGGCGAAACGGTTACCCCCTATGAGCGTGATCTCAGCAAAGCCCTCTCTGTAGTCATTGTGGATGTGACAGACGGGGGAGAACCTGTAGTGAAAAGTACCGGATAGGTGTTCTGCGCAGCGAGGAGAGAATAGGGTATCTGCAGGAATTGCGGAGCTGTATTCTCCGCCTTGCTGTTTTTTTGAGTAGTCGTGGTATGATATAGCTTAAGTTATCGTTCTTTTTCTTTTGTTTTGGGTTAATAATAAGGAATAAGCATTAAAGGAGCATTAAGAAATGAGTATATTAGAGCCATCATCTATAATCCCTGTAAAAGAGCTGTCGCCGGAGTACGATCCATGGGATCCGATTACTTCACTCCGCGAATACGGGCAGCATGTGCTGACCAGTGTAGAGATGACGGTCACGAATCTATGCAATATGCGCTGCGAGCATTGCGCCGTCGGCGACAGTCTTACGATGAAAGAGGGAGAGCTGCTGCCTTTAACCAAGATGCTGAAGCGTCTGGACGAGGTAGAGCACCTGCAGACTATCAGCATTACGGGCGGGGAGCCGATGTTCCGTGCCGGGACGGTGGAGAATACCATCGTACCGCTGCTGAAATATGCGCGGGAGCGGGGCATCCGTTCGCAGATCAACTCCAATCTGACCATGCCGTATTCCCGTTATGAGCAGTTGCTCCCTTACCTGGATGTCATGCATATCTCGTTCAATTATGTGAACGGCGATGACTTCCACGAGGTGGGCTTCGCGAACAGCGGGCACCCGGTCTCGAAGGAGGCCGCCTACCGGCTGTATGATACGATGCTGGAGAATTCCCGCCGGCTGAGCAGCGACGGAATGCTGATCTCTGCCGAGTCGATGATCAACTATCGTACACACACCAAGCTTCCCGAGATTCACCGGCTGATCGGGGACATGGGGGCTAGACGGCATGAGGTACACCCGATGTACGCATCCAGCTTCGCCTCGAAGCTGCCTGTGCTGTCGCTCCGGGAGATGAATACTGCTATTCATTCCCTCCTTGACCATCGTGACCCGGAGATGTGGATGCTGTTCGGCACGCTGCCGTTCTTCGCCTGCAGCTTCCTGGAGGAAGACCAGCAGCTGCTGAGCAGACTGCGCAGCGAGAAGAATGTAACGCTGCGCAATGATCCGGACGGAAGAAACCGGGTCAATGTCAACCTGTTCACGGGCGATGTCTTTGTAACAGACTTCGCCGACATATCCGCCTTTGGCAATATCAGCGACTCGAAGCTGGATGACATTTTCACGGAGTGGCAGACTAAGCATCCCTTGAATCAGCAAGTGAATTGTTACTGTGATGCGGCAGGCTGCTGCGGGCCTAACCTGCTCGTGGCCGATATGTATTATCCCGGGGTCGATTTCAAAACCAGAAAAGCGATCACCTTGTAGAAATGGGGCGTTATTATAGTGCATACGGAATTTGAAATAGGAAGATTAGTGCTTAATCTTTTGCTCGTTCTGGTGCTCGTATTATTAAATGGTGTATTTGTTGCGGCGGAATTCTCGCTGGTTAAGGTCAGACAGTCCCGTCTGACCCAGCTGGTCAGCGAAGGGAACAAAATGGCGGGATATGCGCTTAAGGTCAACAAGCGGCTGGATTCGTATCTGTCGGCCACCCAGTTCGGGATCACACTCGCTTCCCTTGGACTCGGCTGGGTCGGGGAACCGGCGATCTCGGAGCTGCTGGTGGAGCCCCTGATGTACCAGATCGGTGTTACTGACCAGACGCTAATCTCAACGGTATCTGTGATTATCGGCTTCTCGATTATTACCTTTTTACATATTGTGCTGGGAGAACTGGCACCGAAATCTCTGGCTATTCAAAAAACGGAAGGGTCAGCACTGTTGTTGTCCGCTCCGCTGATGTTCTTCTATAATCTGTTTCTGCCCTTCATCTGGGTGCTGAATGCGTCAGCGAACGCTCTGCTGAGATTGTTCGGCGTGGAGCCGGCCAGTGAAGCCGAGGCTGCCCATTCGGAGGAGGAAATCCGCATTCTGATGAATCAGAGCGCGAAGAGCGGGGTGATCGATCAGGATGAGATGAAGCTGATGGATAACATCTTCGAATTCTCGGACCTGCTGGCCCGTGAGGTGATGCTGCCGCGTACCGATATGGATGTACTGTACAGCAATCTTCCGCTGGAGGAGAACATGCGGATCATTACGGAAACGAAGCATTCGCGTTATCCGGTGGCCTTCGAGGACAAGGACCGGATTATCGGCTTCATCCATATTACGGATCTGCTGTTCGCCCCGCCGGAGCAGCAGAATGATCTGGCTTCCCTGGTCCGGCCGATTCTGAACGTGCCGGAATCGATGGAGATCAGCCATGCGCTACGGCTGATGCAGAAGAACAAGGCCCAGCTGACGCTGGTCGTTGACGAGTACGGCGGAACGGCGGGGCTGCTGACCGCTGAAGAGATTCTGGAGGAGATCGTCGGCGATCTGCATGACGAGTTCGAGGATGAACGCCCCAGCGTAGAGCGTAACGGCGATTACATCTCCGTAGAGGGCCGGATGCTGATTGAAGACGTCAACGATCTCACAGGCGTCGTGATTGAGGATGACGAGGTGGATTCCATCGGCGGCTGGCTGTTCAAGGAGCTGGAGGGCAATCCGTCTAAGGGCAAGAAAGTTGTGGTAGGCGATGTCACCTTCGAGGTGGAGGAGTCCACCCGGCTGCGGATCACCCGGATCAACATCCACCGCGAGCCGCCGCCAGAGTCCGAAGAGGATGCGGAAGCCGTGGAAGAGGAGAAGGAGTAAGCAGAAGTGTAACTCGTATTTTTTAATAGAGCAGGGTACTTCAGAAGCCGGTTTGCAGGGCTTTTGGGGTCCCTGTTTTTTTGTTGCTTAGGGCGATTTTATTGGGCAGTTGTTCTTTTCCACCCTTGGACTGTCATAAGTTAGTTACGAAGGTAACGATCAGAGATCTGGACATCCATCAGGCAATGCCGTCAAAACCTTACGAGGAGGAATGATCATTGAACTCCCAGGATCGCGTATGGACACCGTACAGGGGACCGTTTGATCCTTGTCCGCCGGTGCCGTTCAAGACGTATGTTGTGCCGCCGAATCAATTCGTCACGTTTCAGCCCCCGAATCTGCCGCAGTTCTCCCTGCCGGAGGCGCTCAAGCATGGAACGTTATGGCCATCGCTATACAGCCCTTATGAATCCAAGTTCAAAGGAGGGAAGTAGGCTATGGAAGCTAATCCTTGCGAGCCCCGTTATTACGAGATGCTGGAGCAGCTGCAGGTACTTGATTTTGCACTCGTAGAGCTGAATCTGTACCTGGACACTCATCCGCAGGATGTGAAGGCGATTGAGCAGTTCAATCAGCTGACGTATGAGCGCACCAAGCTGGCGAACCAGTTCCAGGAGCTATACGGACCGCTGCAGAATTTCGGCCGCGCCTATTCCAAGGCTCCATGGCAATGGAGCGAGAGTCCCTGGCCTTGGCAAGTCTAAGGCATGAAGCGGGGAATGAAATAGCCTTAAGGAGGGGGAAGTTCACGAATGTGGATCTATGAGAAAAAGCTGCAATACCCGGTGCGTGTCGGCAAATGTGATGTGCGGATGGCCCGGTATCTGATGGAGCAATACGGCGGTGCGGACGGCGAGCTGGCTGCGGCGCTGCGCTATATGAACCAGCGGTATGCTATACCCGATAAGGTAATTGGTGTACTAACGGATATTTCCACTGAGGAATTTGCCCACCTCGAAATGATTGCCACCATGATCTACAAGCTGACCAAGGACGCCTCGGTGCAGGAGCTGGAAGCCGCAGGCTTAGGCCCGAACTATGCGCAGCGGGATCATGCCTTGTTCTATAACAACTCTGCGGGTGTTCCGTTCACAGCTGCCTACATCGCTGCGAAGGGAGATCCAATCGCGGATCTGTATGAGGATATCGCCGCCGAGGAGAAGGCCCGGGCTACATACCAGTGGCTGATTGACATGACCGACGATGTGGATCTGCAGGACAGCCTCAAGTTCCTGCGCGAGCGGGAGATCATTCATGCGATCCGGTTCAAGGAATCGGTGCAGATCTTGATTGAGGAGAAGGATAAGAAGCGGGTGTTCTGAGCAAGAATTATAGTACATTTAAAAGACCGTTCTCTACTATAGAGAGCGGTCTTTTATGTTCTGGGGTGATATTTTGCGTGAATTTATTGATACGATTATCTACACGAAGGAAGAAAACGGGATTAATTTGAAAATCATTATAAAAGAGTGACACTTTTCACCATTCTAGTGGAATGCTACCTTGCCAAACGCTAAAACCTCTATTTCCATTATACAGGTAAAGACCCAAACTGAGCGCGTTTCCTTAAAATTGACCCGTCCCATAGTAATTGGTCAAGTCCCCAATTAGTAGACATTGGAAAAAGCCCTAAGTTGCAAGCTGGCGTCAGCTTGTCTAGTTTACTTTGTGCCTCAATATTTCGTATATCATAAGGATAGAGAGTTTCTACTCTTCAAATGTGATAAGAAACTCTCAATTAAGGCAATGTATATATGAAACAGTGGCTTTTAAGGTGTATTATCGGATATGTAAATATTTATTTGGGAACCGAATTTATTATATTGCGTAGTTAAAAGTATCTCCGATCCATAAATAAAAAAAGTAGGTGTGGGTGTGAATTATTTAAGGAATAATTATAAAGAAATTTTGGGTTTTATTCCATTTATTATGATTATTATAGGGATTATAATATTCAACAATTCTATTGAAAAAAATCAAAGTGAAGCTGATAATAAGACAGTGGGATTTCAAACATGGCAAAAAAATGTTCTAAAAGACAATTCACCAGATACTATTGAACTAAGGGAAGCAATAAATCCAGATAATCCTATATATGATATATACGATATTCTAAATACTATTCAAGTATTAGGAGTCAAAACTCTGAAAGATTATAAGGCATTTGTGAACTTGAACTCAAGAATTCCATCTTACATTAAAAAACCTGTTACATATACAATTGATAAGTCTATCAAAGAGTCTAAAGATATCTATTATGTGGAGTTTCAAGATGATAATGGGAATCCGTTAAAAGATCAAAGTGGCAAAAAGATGATTTATAAGGATGGAGATACAATAGATATTCCTCTGTCTAGGGAGCCATATAAGTATGTTTTTATACGTGGCAATGATATTATACCTTTTGTATACTCCTCAAGTGAGCAAATTGGAAAAATTTTGGATATAACTACAATACCAATAACATACATAGATAATGAAACAGTCGCTTCAACTTTATATCGTAACATAGATACAATAAAAATAGGATCAACAAACTTAAATATTCTATTTGTTGATCCTGCAAGTGTAAATAAAGCTTTACCGTATCATTTTATATTTAAGATTAATATTACCGATCCTAATCAAAACAATAATATAATATGGATAATAGGTATTTCTTTATTTATAATAATTATTATAATATTAGTCATAGTTTTTAGAGAGCAAATAACATATTTTGTTCACGATATAATTGACCGTATAAGACGAAGGATGTAGGTGCATTTTAATGTGCCTCCAGGCTGGACACAGTGGGGTATCGTTTTATTTTCGACAAGCCTTACTGTTGCCGAGTTTCCTTGTCGGGAAAAGGGTGTTTTTTTTCTTGCCAAGGACGACGTAGATGAATGACAATGAATGGCGTGAGAAGCCGGAGGCTGTACCGCCAATTATTGTCATAGGAGCGGCGAAAGCGAAAAAATAAAAGGAGACGTTATGGGTTGTGAATTGCACCCCATCAAGTAGACAGTACAATAAATAAAAATATCAATTACGCGGTCTTCGTCCTGTTTTCCATGGAAAAGATGGCGTTTAGTTTTGCCTGCAAACGATCGTAATTGTAAAAATGGATGTAAGTATTAACTGGTCTCTTCAGTTCTTCAAAGCTATGGTAGGTATGAAGATAAAGGCATATTACTCGGATTGAGTTGTACGCCTATTATTGAGTGTTGGCTTTACTCTATTCTCTTCTGTATACCATTTTTTCTTTACGTTATTATTGCTCAAAAACTGTTCGAGCACGAAAAGATTTTCCACGGATGAATAATCATCAACTGCTCTCTTATATAATTCGTATTCATTAGAAAACTTCCCAGATACCCTCTCTTTATAAAAATCTTTTAAACGATCGTATATATGCCCCTGACGTCGAACACATTTTTGCTTAATATTTCTAACTGTCCGTTCGCAATCCAGATGCTCATACTCCTTGTATGGGCTTTTCCTTTTGCAGTCTTTTTGTTTCAAGGTTTGCGTGGCAAAATAATTGCCGCAATGATTGCATTTCCAAAACTTATATTCAAACAACACCAAATAATGCAGGACTGAAAAAATTATATCTTCCACTGAAGAACAGGAGTAAATGAATCGATACGCTGTTTCGCTATTTTCAACAAATACCTTTCCCATGCTGAAATCATAATTATAATTCAAACAAACATATTGATATGGGGAAATTTTTTTTATTGATGGAGTTTACTCTATATTCCAATTTATAAAGTGGGTTTAACTCTCTAAGCTCAATCTTGTACGTGAATGTTAAAGATAAGAAATGTTTTAACACCTCAAATTCACTCACGGACAACCGTTATTCTTGGTGATGATTTCATTCAAACAAATCTTGTGTCTACTACTGTATGAGCGACGAGATTGCGATCCGGTTCAAGGAATCGGTGCAGATTTTGATTGAGGAGAAGGATAAGAAGGGTGTTCTAAGGATCTGAATAGCTACGGATAACGCCTCCAGACCCAAGTAAGGGTCGGAGGCGTTTTTTTAAATAGAAGAATTTATATGTTTCACGTTTTAAATTATCCTTCTATTTCTCGCTGAAACAGTACCGTCCTTTAAAAGGACGGCAAAGCTGTTTCCGCTTGTGTGAAATCTTTTGGTATGTTTTCATGCGTTTTTCTGAAATAACCATTAATAACCAGAATATCAAAGGAAATGATAGCATGACCTCGTTGGGGAGTGTACAAGGGCCGAGAGCTATTTGTATGTAAAATTATGTATATTTTTGAGTGTTGAGGAAACCGGCGTTTAGGCTTACACTGAATATGTAAATAAATACCAAATATTCAAATGGAGGAAGGCGATCAAGGCGGCATAGCGGATCAAGCTAATCAAGCTGATTAAGCCGATCTAAGCCGTAACGCATACTCTCTCATACATCGTGATCATACCCGCACGTAAGTCCACTACAATCAGAAAGGAATGTGAGATTTTGTGAACAGAGTTGCATTGGTAAGTCCCTTACGGACTGCAGTTGGTTCATTTAACAACGGACTTTCGACACTGAGTGCTACAGAATTAGGAGCGAACGTGATGACGGCCTGCCTTCAGCAAAGCCATGTAGAGCCTGCGTTAGTGGAGCAGATCTATCTGGGCAATGTCCTACAGGCGGGCGAGGGCCAGAATCCTGCCAGACAGGCGGCACTGCAAGCCGGTATCCCTATTGAAGTCCCTGCAACAACTATCAATACCGTTTGCGGTTCAGGTCTTCATGCCGTCGCTTTAGCTTACAACTCTATTCGGGCTGAACAAGGGAGTGTCCTTATGGCCGGAGGGATGGAGAGTATGTCGAATGCCCCTTATGTGCTGAGAAATGCAAGAAACGGCTATAAGCTTGGAAACAGCGAGCTGATAGATACCGTGGTCGCTGACGGGCTGACCTGCCCGATCAATCATTACCATATGGGCATTACAGCCGAGAACATTGCCGAGAAATATCATATTTCACGACTGGAGCAGGATGAATTTGCTTATGACAGCCAGATCAAGGCCGCCGAAGCTAAACGGAAGCAGGTGTTTGCAGAGCAAATTGTGCCTGTGATGACCACCAGCAAAAAGGAAACTGTATGGTTCGCGGAGGACGAGCATGTAAGAGGAGAGGTCAGCAAAGAGAAGCTTGCTCATCTAAAGCCTGCTTTTAAAGAAAACGGATCGGTGACTGCCGGAAATGCCTCGGGGATCAATGATGGTGCGGCGGCTGTGCTGGTCATGTCGGAAGACAAATGCAAGGAGCATGAGGTAGAGCCTTTAGCCTATATTAAGGGGTATTCACTGGTTGGCGTAGATCCTGCCTACATGGGAATGGGTCCGGTAAGAGCCATTAAGTCGCTGCTTAAGAATCAGGATATCCCTCAAGAAGCTATCGATCTGTTCGAGATTAATGAAGCCTTCGCGGCACAGGCCATAGCGGTATTGCATGAGCTGGAGATTAACCCGGAGAAGGTGAATGTCAATGGCGGCGCGATTGCGATTGGACATCCTGTCGGGGCAAGCGGAGCCAGAGTGTTAGTTACACTGGTGCATGAAATGGTACGGAGATCGTCGCATTACGGTATAGCCAGCTTGTGCATCGGAACGGGGATGGGCATTGCCATGCTGGTCGAGAACGCACGCTATTAACACAACGCTGACAGAAAGGGAGTTTAAGATCATTATGAATGCAAAAGAGGTTCTTGTAATGCAATCCATGCCTGCGGCCAGTCCGGGTTACGGGCGTCCGCCTTACCGCTTCATTGACCGTGAATTTATGGTCATCACTTATGAATCTGACCCTGCGGCGATCAGACAGGCGGTCCCGGAACCCTTGCAGCCGGATGGAAGTAACACCGTGTCTTATGAATGGATCAAGATGCCCGATTCGTCGGGTCTGGGAAGCTATGAGGAGAGCGGGATCGTGATTCCGTGTACCTTTCAGGGGGAGCCGTGCAATTTCGTGGCCCAGATGTATCTGAATAATGCGCCTGCCATTCTGGGAGGACGGGAGATCTGGGGGTTCCCCAAAAAGTGGGCCTCTCCCCGCCTGACAGTTGCAGGAACAGAGACGCTGACTGGCACGCTGCATTATAACGATGTCCTGGTGGCTGTGGGAACCATGCCTTACAAGCATAACCTGCTGGATACAGAGGACACAGCTAGAGCTATCGCCAAAACTCAAGTGAATCTGAAGCTCATTCCCGATGTGGATGGGACCCCCAAGATTGCGCAGCTGGTTGCCTACACTCTTGAAGATGTTCACGTAAAAGGCGCTTGGACCGGGCCGGCCCGCTTAAGCCTGATCCCCCATGTGAATGCCCCTGTGGCCGATTTGCCGGTGAAGACGTACCGCGGGGGAAAGCATTTCATTGCTGATCTAACGCTGCCCTACGGCAAAGTCATTCATGACTATATCATCCAGTAGCCTGTAGCCAGCTTTTCTCCAATAATAAACAAGGAGCCTGAAATCTATGATAAACAAATTAATCTCTGCCGAAGACGCCGTGAAGAGAGTGAAGGATGGAGATACCGTGATGGTCGGCGGTTTTCTGGCTGGAGGCCACCCCGAAGAATTGGTGCGTGCGCTTGTCGAGACGCAGTCAGCCGGTCAGCTCTCGCTAATTTCCAATGATACCGGCACCCCGGAATTATCGATCTATAAGCTGGTCAAAAGCGGCCGGGTCAAGCGGATCTATGCCTCCTATATCGGCTCTAACCCGGAAACGGGAAGACTGCTGATGACCAAGGAAGCTGAGGTGAATCTCTATCCGCAGGGCACGTTAGCTGAGAAAATCCGGGCTGGTGGAGCGGGGCTGGGTGGTGTGTTAACCCCTGTAGGAGTAGGGACGATTGTAGAGGAAGGTAAGAGGAAGCTCGATATTGAAGGGAGGGAATATTTACTCGAGCTGCCTCTCCATGCAGATGTGGCACTAATTCGGGCCCACAAGGCGGACGAGGCCGGGAATCTGGTGATTGACGGCTCTTCCCGAAACTTCAATTTCGTGATGGCGATGGCGGCGGATTATGTAGTAGCTGAGGTAGATACTTATGTGAAGCTCGGGGAGATTGATCCCAATCATGTCAATGTCCCGGGAATTTTGATTGATGCCATTGTAAAGGCGGGGAATACGCATGAATAACCGGGAATTCATTGTGAGAAGAATCGCCCAGGAGTTCAAGGACGGCGATGTGGTGAATCTGGGGATCGGTATGCCGACCCTGGCAGTCGATTATATTCCTGATCATGTTCAGATTATGCTACAGGCGGAGAACGGAATACTTGGAGTCGGCCCCAAAGCGGCGAAGTCAGAAGAAAACATCGACTGCATCGATTCTGGCGGCAGCTTCGTGACCACGATGGCCGGAGCTTGCTATTTTGACAGCGCGGTCTCCTTCTCGATCATCCGTGGGGGGCATGTGGACATCACTGTGCTGGGTGCGCTTGAAGTCGATGAGCAGGGCAATCTGGCAAGCTGGATGATTCCGGGGAAAAAAGTACCAGGCATGGGCGGAGCTATGGATCTGGTAGTCGGGGCTAAACGGGTCATTATCGCCATGGATCATGTGAGCAAGGACGGACAGCCGAAAATAG
This sequence comes from Paenibacillus sp. FSL R7-0210, assembly GCF_038009085.1. Lineage (NCBI taxonomy): Bacteria > Bacillati > Bacillota > Bacilli > Caryophanales > Paenibacillaceae > Paenibacillus > Paenibacillus sp. FSL R7-0210. The sequence goes on along the minus strand of NZ_JBBPAR010000001.1, from coordinate 4,064,823 downwards.
TGAAAGACTGCAAGCTCCCCCTGACGGCGGTACATGTCGTAAACACGATTGTCACTGAAATGGCGGTCATCGAGGTGATCCCGGGCCAGGGGCTGATGCTGATGGAAATTGCACCGGGTCTGACGGTGGAAGACGTTCAGAAGGCTACAGGGGCCGAGCTATGGATCTCCCCGGACCTGAAGGGGATTGCTGTCTAATACAATAAAATTTAATATGTTTACATTGTGATGACTCTACGAACATATTACGCCGTTATGCTGTCTACTAGAACAGACAACAAGGAGCGTGAAAGTTCGTGAGTAATCATCCATTTGTAAAGAAAGTATTAAGCGGGATCTTGGCTATGACGGTTCTGCTTCCCATCCTTACACCTGCTCTATCTCCGTTACCGACTGCCTTTGGGGATGCGGCGGAACCCAGCGGTGTCGTGAAGGTAGAGGATTTTGAACAGGTACGCTTAGCGGATCTAACCTTTGACAGTGCCCGCATTCACAGCGGCAGTCTGGCGCTTGAGACCAATCCGAAATACGTACATAGCGGAGCAAAGTCCCTGCGGATTGATTATGACTTCATTGGCATAACCGATAATCCGTCTCAGGTTGCCGTGGGTCCGGCGACTCAGCTGCCGCTCTCTAACCGAACACCTAAGAGAATAGGGATGTGGGTATATGCCAATCAGGAAGGCCATGGCCTGACCTCCAAGTTCTACGTGTCTTCCACCGGCAAATCCAAAACGTATGAAATCAGGAGTGAAGAGACCGGGATCGACTGGAGCGGCTGGAAGTATGTTGAGGCGGATATAGGTTCAGACCTGACCATGCCGGGTACACTGGCCTTCTACTTCCAGATGAAAGAAAGACAAATGAGCAAAAAGAATAAAGGCTCGATCTGGATTGATGACGTCAGGCTGATCTATGATGAGCCGGTTAATGAAGATATGGATGTGCCTGTGTTAAGTCCAGCGGCACCGGCTCCTAATCAAACCTTGAGCGCCCCTGTCTCTGACATTATTCTGTCAGCGGAGGATGCCAAGTCGGGCATTGACCCGGATTCCATCCGGTTAACGGTGGATGGTCAGCCTGCGGCACCGTCAACTTATGTCTATGATCTGAATCATAAGCAGATTACCTATCACCCGGAGCTTCCGCTGGCCGGAGGTTATCATCAAGTGCTGGCAGAAGTGAAGGATATGGCCGGCAATCCGGCAGCGGCAGAATATGCTTTTCAGATTGAGCATGGAGCCAGATTTACCTTGGAAGCCCCGGAGGAGGCCGTCAGTAATGAGACCTACCGGCTGAAGTTGAAGGCAACGGATGTAGGCGAGGCTAAGAGCTTTCATGCCAGAATCAAGTTCGATCCAGAGACATTGCAGGCCAATGTAATTAATGCACGCTCCGGCCTCAGCCAAGTGCAGACAGTTCTTGATAATACAGGCGGCTATGTTGAAGTCAGTGCCGAGGGATTGCAAGGGGATCAGGCGGATGCGCTGGCAAGTATTGATTTTGAGGTGAACCGCTCTGCGAAAATGGAACGCGGCGAGACGGCTAAGCAGATGGCTATGGTGGAAGGCAGTTTCGGGTATGAAAGCGGGACGAGAGTTCCTTCCTTAGCCTCCCCGCATAGGTATAAGATCGGGTTTCCTTACAAGCTCAGTATCAAGGGATCAGCGCTGCACACTCAGAGTATCATCACGGTTACCTCCCGCGCAGGAGCGCCGGTGGAAGGAGCCGGGATTGATTTTAGCGATACCAGCGGTCCTCAGACTTATGTGCGTGTAACCGCCGATGGGTCCAAAGTATATGCCAAAGCCGATCCATCGTCCGCAGTGTTGCTTGCTGTAGAGAAAGACGCGCGGATGTTCGCCACAACAGGCAGTGCCTCCGGATTCATCAAGGTGTATTTGCCGGATGGCAGCAAGGCAGGGTACATCTCATCCGCAGATGTGGAGCAGAGTGATCTTACCGCAGGAATAGGCTTGACGGATGCCAAGGGAGAGATCTATACGTCCCTGACGAACCTTGCCATTGGCACTTGGAGCGTTCAGGCTGTCAAGGATGGCGGGACCAGCGAGAGTACCAGTATGAATGTTGTAGCTCCGTTTGGCGGGGCAGATCCGCAATATGTGCAGACCTTTGTGACCGAAGATATGAAGACGATGATGAGCGTAGGGTGGCAGAGCGCGCCAAGTGTTCAAGAAGCTTACATCCAGTATATGAAAGATAGTGATTGGGTGGATAGTGATCTGACGAATGCTCCGGCAAAAGCAGCCACGCAGCGCGCGCTCTCCGAGGTGGAGGTCATTCCTGAGGTTGCAGGCGGACCTATGGGCGAAATCAAGCTTCATAACGCATTAGTCACGGGTCTTGAGCCAGGTACGGGCTATCATTACAGAGTTGGCTACGAAGGCCATTGGAGCGATTGGTCCAATTATAAGACGGTGGAGGCTGCGCCGGACAAACCTGTTTCCTTTGTATTTGTAACCGATTCGCATACCAAAGGGGACAATGGGCTGGAGACCTATCAGCAATTGATCCAGAATGCGTTCACGAATTATCCCGATACCCAGTTCGTTATGCATGGCGGTGATATGGTTGATGATGGGGCGGTTTTGAATGAATGGAACCAGTTCTGGCAAGCCTCGTCGATCTATACCTCCTCTGTTCCTTCAGCGTATGCCATGGGGAATCATGATGTAAAAGGGGGAGGAAAGTACATTTTCGCCAAAGGATTGGGGCTTCCTAATAATGGGCCAGAGCTCCAGAAGGAGTATGCCTATTCGTTCGATTCAGGAGAGGTGCATTTCGTGGTACTGAACTCCGAAGCAGACGAAGTCACGATGGGCAAGCAAGCGGAGTGGCTGCGGGAGGATCTTCTGAACAGTCATAAAAAATGGAAGATTGTCATGTTCCACAAACCTGCCTATCATACCGAAGATGGACGCGGCAATCTGATTGAATACACACAGACTTATTTTGCCCCTATTCTGGAAGAATTGAAGGTCGATCTGGTGCTGGAAGGCCATGACCATGTATATGCGCGCACCTATCCGATGAGCAAAGGCAAGCCGCTGCCAAGCGGAGAGCAAGGAACAGTCTATCTGGACGGCGGAGCGTCGGGCTGGAAGTTCTACGATGGAAGCAAATACGAGTATCTTGATTTCATGTTTGACGAGGATGTTCCCGTCTATTCTGCCATTCAGGTAAGACATGATGAGATCATCATCCAAGCCCGCACTACGCAGAGCGCAGAATTAATTGACAACTATACGATTGTGAAAAAGGATGAGCGGACAGTGACTTCCGTGGCCGTAGCCCCGGCCGAATTGAAGCTGAATGTCGGCGACACGCACGCGACGGTGCTTACGGCTACCTATAGCGATAACTCCACTGCCGATGTCACGAATCAAGCGGTATGGACATCTTCTAATGAGCGGGCAGCTACAGTAGACGCCCAGGGTATCATTCATGCCGTTGAAGTGGGAGAAGCTACCATCCAGGCGAATTACGGTAACATGCCGCCGGTGAAGCTATCGGTAACGGTTCAGGCAGAAGGTACGGTGCCAAAGCTGCTGAAGCTGACCGCCGAGCCTGGCACACACACCTTACAGGTGAACAAGCAAGCAGTTTCCGTGATTACAGCGGTATATGACAATGGAGCAAATATAGTGGTTACGGATCAGGTTCGTTGGACAACTTCAGATCCTGCGGTCGCCTCGGTATCGGACAAGGGGATCATTACGGGTATTGCAGCGGGGGACGGGGTAACGATTACTGCTTCCTTCGGCGGCTTAACCATTGCGATTCCCATCGTGGTTGAGGGCGGAACGGTACCGGTGGCAACGCCGACGCCGACACCAACGCCAACGCCACAATCGGGAGGAACACCGGCAGTAACGCCAGCACCAAAGCCGGCGGTAACACCGACAGCAACACCGTCATCGACAGCAACGACGACACCGGTACCAACACCGGCTATAACTGCCGGTCCCGCAAAGCCAACGGTAACCAGGCCTGTCCTGAAAGACACCTTGGACTTAGATGCGCTTAAATCTATCGTTGCAAAAGGCCGGACGGCTGCAGTTGTCAAGTTCCAGGATGTACCTGCCGTTCTGTGGAGTGCACCATTCATTGATCGTGCAGCCCGGATGGGGATGATAACGGGTTACGCGGATGGTTCATTCCATCCTGAAGCCAAAGTAACACGCGCTGAGTTTGCTGTAATGCTCACAAAAGCTTTTGGCCTCACGGGGTCGCAGGGGACCGGATTCTCCGATACGGAGGGACATTGGGCTTCGAAGGCACTTGCGGCGCTTCAACAGCATGGAGTCATTCAGGGCTACGCCGATGGTTCCTTCCACCCCAAACAGGAGATCACCCGCGCGGAAGCTGTGACTATGCTGGCGCGTCTTACGAGCTATGTTCCCGGCACACCGGCACCATTCTCCGACCTCCCGGCAAGCTGGGCGGCAGAGCCAATTAATGCCTTCGCTAATGCAGGCATTGTCACAGGGAAAGGCAATGGCGCCTTCAAACCAAAGGATTCTGCTTCCCGCGCTGAAGCCGTAGTGATGATCGTCCGGCTCATGGATAAGCTTGTTGAAGCGGGTGAAAAGTAGGATAAGTAGACAAAGCTAAAGCTTCTGAGCAGACAAGGGCAGCCCCATTTATTCGGGGCTGCTCTTTTTTTAGCAAGGTAAAATACCTTTACCACATGATGAGGCTTTTAAGAAGCTGCTGGAGACGTTTTTTCAGGAATTTATTGAGTTGTTTTTTCCTGAGCTTGATTCGATGCTGGATTATAATGAGACCCGGTTTCTGATGCAGGAATTGCTGGTGGATATTGTTGGTGAGGAAGCGCGGGAACTGGATCTCCTGCTGGAAATCCGCTACAAAGGACTGGACGGTTATATTCTCATTCACCTGGAGCCGCAGTCGTATCGGGATTCACGGTTTCATGAACGGATGTTTATTTATTTCAGCCGTCTATTTGAGCGCTACCGCAAAGAACATAAGCTGATTATTCCGATTGCCATCTTCACTTCAGATGAGATCAGGGAGGAGCAGGACACCTTGGAGATGGTTATTCCTGAGCACCAGATTCTGCGCTTTCAGTTTCTCAAGGTAGAATTGCGTAAGCAGAACTGGCGAAGATTTATTGATTCAGACAATGCAGTAGCTGCTGCGTTACTAGCTAAGATGGGGTATACTACAAGAGAAGCAAGAGATGTGCGCCGGGAGTTCCTGCGCATGTTCATGAAGCTGAAGACACGGCTCGATCAAGGACGGCTGGCGCTTGTGATGTCAGTGGCAGATTTATATTTCAAGCCGGACCGGGCCCAGGATGAAGAGATCATAAAAGAATTAATGATACAATACCCGGAGGAGGGTGAAGCGATTATGGAACTCATGCCAGCCTGGAAGCGTTGGGGATATGAAGAAGGTATAGCTGAAGGCATAGAACAGGGAATTGAACAAGGCCAGACGGAGATCATCCGTAAATTACTCCTTCACGGACTTACTCCAGAAGAGGTATCCAAAGCGGTGGAGTTACCGGTAGAGAAGATTAAGAAGCTGATGTAAGCGGAGTTCTATCATATTATGCGTACGCCCAAACAGACCGTCTACCCTAAGACGGTCTGTTTTCGTATGTTCCGATTCAATCTTTTATTCAATATAGCTCCTTGTCGCCTCATACATTTGCACTGCATATTTGTCAATCTGCTCCCGTGACATGCGCAGACGGTCTACGGATGTGCCGTATCCGATCTCCAAGAGTCCTTCAGTGAGTCCCTGGAAGATCCCGTCCGTGAATGCATCTAACGGCTCGCCATGGACATGCAGTCCTGATCCGCCGAGATCCGTATTCACAGCAGGCGGGGCAATCTCAATGACTTCAACGGAAGACTCAGAGAGCTGAAACATGGCAAGCCGCAATGCAATCGTGCTGTCCCCCTCCGCCATCCAGTCTACATATTGCCTGATCTGGCTTATGGGCATCTGTGTGTTTTTCAGATAGAGGATGATCTTAAGGAAAACGAGGTGATCCTCCGTAAAAATCCGCCTGCCCGCTTCATCCCGCTCCATCCCGCTCCATCCGGGGCAGTAACCCCTGCTTCTCATAAAAACGTATGGTAGATTCCCGAATCCCCTAACCGCGTTGCCGCTTCGCCAATGGAATAATAGTTCATCTGGAGGCCTCCAATTGATTGTTTAGGTGTCGACAGTTATAGGATACGACTTAAACCAAGGGTTAATTCAACCTAATTTATAAGAGTCTGTCAAAATATTACTATTGGTTAGTTTTCCATTTTGCTATATTATGAGAATGCGTTTGCATTCCATGAAAATTATCCAAAAATAGGAGGACTACCAAATGACTAAGACTGATTTTGCAGCGTACCAATGGATGAATGAAGGGAACATCAGGTTTGAGGATGACAGTATTATAATAGAGGCCACTGCTAACAGTGATTTTTTCTGCAATAACGGGGCGGTTGCGGAAGAAGGGCTGACGCCTGAGAGTCTGACCAACGCGCCTTTCTTCTATACTGAAGTATCCGGGGATTTCGTGCTGCGGGTGAAGGTGAGTCATGACTTCCGGGACACGTACGATTCTTCTTCCATTATGATTATGCAGGATCTGTCGGTCTGGGCGAAGGCTTGCTTCGAGCTGACAGATTTTGATACCCATGCGGTGGTCAGCGTAGTTACGAACCAGACCTCGGATGATGCGAACGGCTGCAATATTGAGGGTAATGAGGTATGGCTGCAGGCCGCCAGATCCGGGAATGCCTTTGCTTTTCATTATTCGACCGACGGCGTACGGTTTGACATGATGCGTTTCTTTAACCTTCCGGTGGGAGACTCAGTCAAGGTTGGGTTATTGGCGCAGGCCCCTACTGGCGATGGCGGGGATAGAATCTACAAGCATTTCTCACTGGAACAGCGGACGGTGAAAAATATAAGAGCCGGCATATAAGCCGGCTTTTTTTCGATGAACCAGCTGCTCCTGCCGGAGCTTAGTTCGAACCTTTGGCCTGTCTGGGCCAGATGAAATAGGTAACAGTGATGATCAGGTCAATGCCGACCACCACGGACCATACAGTCAGGATACTTAACAGCGCCTCCGTGCGGGCGGCATCGTCGATCCACAATATCAATCCATACAGAATACCGGCAGCGAGCACAAAAGAGAGCAAGTGCTTCACCCAGCCCTTGAAATAATGCTTGGCATGGTCCATGCCGTAACGCTTGGCCGGCTTCGTCCCTTGCTTGGTAACATAGTAGCGGAAGCGTTCGTCGGCCCAGGCGATCATGCTTTTACCGAATACAAGAGACACAGAAATATACACAGCCGCAAGAGCATGTGCTGTCGTAGCGGTAGCGCCCCGTGCCAAATCCACGCCGGAAATCAGTAACAGTAGGATATCGAGGACCGGAGTCATCGCCAGGAAAATGAGCCCCAGTGTAGGCCGCTTGAAAATATAACGTGCTGTAAAGCCTGCAAGAATGACCACCCAGAACAAGACCTCACAGGTCACAATCGCCCATGCCACCAGATTCATATAGCACCCCTTGTTATTGTTGATAGTAGTTATAGCCTAGTCGAAGTATAACAGCGGATTTTAAATAATACAATCGTATCATTTAAATTGTGCTTATCATTTCGGGTATGCTACAATATGGTCATGCCAAAAATTGTAGATCATTCCGAACGAAAATCGAATATAGCCGAAGCCACCTGGCGGGTCATTATCCGGCAGGGAATCAAAGGGGCTACGGTGCGTAATATTGCTGCCGAGGCGGGTGTTTCTTTGGGCGCACTGCGCCATTATTTCTCCACTCAGCATGAATTGCTGGAGTTTGCTATGAATCTGGTGAAGGAGCGCGTAACAGCGAGGATTGTGGACATTATGCAGTCGGAGCTTCCTCCGCGGGAGCAGATTATGAAGGTGCTGCTGGAGCTGCTCCCTACGGACGACAGCAGCATGGCTGAGATGGAGGTATGGTTCGCATTTACCTTCCATCTCAAGACTGGTGGGGAGAAGCCTGTTGAGCTTAATGATGCGATCTATCCGCTGATTGTGCAGATTATTGACTACCTGGATCAGCACGCACTCTTCAAGCAGGGGCTGGATAAGGGGGATGAAGCCGAACGGCTGTATGCCCTGATTGACGGCCTGGCCCTTCATGCCATGCTTGAGCCTGACAGGATGAATAAACAACGTGTGATCCGGGTGCTGAATGTTCACCTGGAATCTATCTGCACTCCAAGTACGACATAACAGCCTGGTTCTGTATAATGTTCTATCCCTGTCTCAGGATCACTAATTTCCCCCGAACCTTCCGGGTCTCATAATGATTATGCGCACCTACTATCCCCTGCATTGTAAACGGGAAAATCTCCTCCACATGCACCTTAAGCTTATGCTCGCGGACTTGCTGGATAATGGAAGCCAGATCCTTTGGGTTCGGCTCGATATAGGCAAACTGGGCCTCGATTCCGCGAACCTTGGGGTGGGTGGTGATCAGCGGGTCTACCAGGGAGATTAGCCTGCCGTTGTCCCGCAGAATCTGAAGGTTCTTCTGTTCGGTTGCTCCTAATCCAGTGTCCGCATCAATGGAAGTTTCTCTCACCATATCCAATACAATATCTACTGTGCCGGTTGCTTCTGCGAAATCAGTGGTCGTGTAGTCAATAACCTCATCGGCTCCAAGCTGCCGCACAAATTCATGATTATACTCCCGGGCGGTGGCCAGGACATAGGCGCCGTGCTGCTTGGCCATTTGCACCGCAAGATGTCCTACCCCTCCAGCGCCAGCGTGAATAAGAATCCGCTGGCCGGAATGCAGCTTGCCGTACTTGAATAAGGACTGCCAGGCAGACAAGGCAGAGGCGGGCAGGGCGGCAGCTTCCTGAAAGGAAAGCTCAGGCGGAATAACTACCGCTGAGTTCTCTTCCAGAGCTAAGAAGTCTGCGTAACCGCCGCCGGACCTGGAGAGCCCCATGACGCGGTCGCCCACCTTCAGCCGTGACACATTTTTCCCAATCGCCCTCACTATTCCGGCTACTTCTACTCCCAGCACATGGGGGAACTGCAGCTGCATGACCTCCTTGAATGCGCCTGAGCGCACCAGTTGATCAGCGGAACTGACAGTTGTGGCGTACATTTCAATGCGCACCTGAGTCTCGGTGATAGCGGGAGTAGGGAGTACCTCTTCTGTGAATACTTCGGGATTACCATAATGCTGAATAGCAATTGCATGCATAGCTGAATCCTCCGATCCGTGTATTTTGAGTCTCTGTTGATTTACGGGTAGACGTTCACTATAATGATCCTACCAGTGTGGTATAGCTGCATCAATTGCTAGAATTTCGGAATGTGTTCAGTATTGTACAGAATCTGTAGAAGTGTTCAAATCAATTCGAACGGGGCGAAGAAGGGGTTATTTATGGATAGAAGGATACGTAAATCGCAGGAGGCTATTATTGAAGCCTTTATCCAGCTGATTGCAGAGAAGAACTTCGAACAAATTACGATAAACGAAATAGCCGAGCGGGCCAATGTAAGCCGGGGCACCGTTTATTCGCATTATACCGACAAATACGATCTGCTGGACCAGTGCATCAGGACACATTTTGTCAAGCTGATTGACAGCTGTCTGCCGTGCGGCGAACAGGCGCTGTTTCCTACTGAGGCGGCTCTGCACTATACATTCCGTTACCTCGATGAGCATGCTTCGTTCTATGCAGCGGCGCTGGCTAACCAAGGGGTTCCCGCGTTCCGAAATCGTCTGCAGGCGGTACTGATACGGGGATTCGACAAACAGATGGATATGGGCGGCATTAACAAGATGATGGACAAGGGAATCCTGGTGCAATTTCTGGCTGTGGCAATGACCGGCATGATCGAACAGCTGGTTACGCGTGCAACGCCTTATTCAGCAACAGAGCTATCCGGGCAATTGTGGGCACTCATGGAGCGTAACCAGATGGTCCCGCCGTCCGCTCCGCTTTCTATTTCTACCAAATTGTTCTAGAATGAATAGGTGCATATAGCAACCGGTTGGTGGGAACTGCCGGATTCAGAGAGGAGCAGAGGATTAATGAAATACCGCAGATTAGGTGGGACCGGACTTAAGGTCAGTGAGATTAGCCTGGGAAGCTGGTTGACCTACGGAGGATATGTGGAGCAGGACAATGCCGTTAAGGCCATTGAAACCGCTTACTCCCTGGGCATTAATTTTTTTGATACCGCGAATGTCTATGAGAAGGGGGCGGCGGAAAAGGTGCTGGGAGCTACCCTGAGCAGCTATCCGCGCGAATCCTACGTGCTGGCGACCAAGGTGTTCGGGGTCATGGGTGACGGTCCCAATGACCGTGGTCTGTCCCGGAAGCATATTACCGAGCAATGCCATGCCAGCCTGAAGCGGCTGGGCGCTGAATACGTGGATCTGCTCTATTGTCACCGGTATGATCCGGAGACCCCGATCGAGGAGACGCTGCGGGCGCTGGATGATCTGGTCCGTCAGGGCAAAGTGCTCTATGTGGGGGTCAGTGAATGGACAGCGGCGCAGATGACCGAAGCCCTTGCGGTTGCCGACCGGTATCTGCTGGATCATATCGTGGTCAATCAGCCGGTCTATAATATGTTTGAACGTTATATCGAGAAGGAGATTATCCCGCTTGGGCAGCGCAAGGGAATCGGACAAGTCGTATTCTCTCCGCTCGCTCAAGGTCTGCTGACCGGCAAATACAGCTCGGTCTCCGAGATTCCGGCAGACAGCCGGGCTGCCCGGCTCGACTGGATGCGCAAAGGAATTACGGAGGAGAAGCTTACGAAGGTTCAGGAGCTGGGCAAGGTTGCCGCTGAACTGGATATCTCTGTAGGCAATCTGGCACTGGCCTGGATTCTGCGCCAGCCGAATGTATCCAGTGCCTTGGTCGGCGCGAGCCGCCCTGAGCAGGTGGAGGAGAATGTAAAGGCTTCCGGCATTGAGCTGAATGAGGATATACTGGCCCGAATTGAAGAAATTATCGGTTAAGAGAGAGGGAGGATACAGATGAAGGTTCTATTTATCGGAGGTACGGGACTTATCAGTCAGGCGGTTTCCCGGCTGGCAGTAGAACGGGGAATAGAACTGTATCTGTTCAACCGTGGAGAGCGCAGCGGCTTCGTGCCTCAGGGCGCACAGGTGATTCAGGGCGATATCCGTGACAAAGAGAAGGCAGCCGAGGCGCTGAAGGGGTATGACTTCGATGTTGTTGTGGACTGGATTGCCTTTACGCCGGAGCATGTGCAGACAGATGTTGACCTGTTCACAGGCAAGACGCAGCAGTATATCTATATCAGCTCGGCTTCCGCTTACCAGAAGCCCCAGCGTAATTATCTGATTACCGAAGAGACTCCGCTGGTGAACCCTTATTGGCAGTATTCCCGGGATAAGATTGCCTCCGAGCAGCTGCTTCTGGAAGCGTATCAGAGCAGCGGCTTCCCGGTGACCATTGTCCGTCCATCCCATACGTACGGAGATACAGCTATTCCGGCGGCGCTGACCAGCTGGAGCCATCCATGGTCTCTGGTGGAACGCATCCGCAAGGGCCAGCCGCTCGTTATCCATGGCGATGGTACCTCTCTATGGACATTGACGCATAATACGGATTTTGCCAAAGGCTTCGTTGGATTGCTGGGACTTCAGGAGGCGATTGGAGAAGCGGTTCATATTACCTCGGATGAGGTACTGAACTGGAATCAGATCTATGCGGCCATCGGGGAGGCAGCCGGCCGTGAGCCGAAGGTTGTACACATGTCTACGGATTTCATCGTTGCGAATACCCCGCCGGGAACAGCGGACGGGCTGATCGGGGATCAGGCGGTCAGCAGTGTGTTCGACAACAGCAAGATCAAGCGTCTCGTTCCTGACTTCGCCGCTACTGTGCCGTTCGCTGAAGGGGTGAAACGGTCGGTTGCCTGGTTCGAGGCCCATCCAGAATTGTGCACAGTCGACCAGGATTGGTCCAAAATGCTGGACGGATTGATCGCCAGGCACGGCGTTGATGCGAAGCTGCTTAGCTATTACGTGTAAAGAGAACTAATAGTATCTATCAGAATATTTCTTCATACCGGAACAGGTGCTGTCCATAGAGGATGGTGCCTGTTTGTGTATAAGCAGTGTCAGGTTATAACCCAGGTATAGCATGAAACCCGGATTCGTGAATATACTCTGACTACCGAAATCCCCACGAGTAAAGGAGTCCTGGTCATGCCGACACATCCTTACGTCTCCCGTTTTTTTGTGAATACCGATGCACGCCGTGACAAGCTGATTTATGATTTGCCGGAAGCCTGGTGGAGCCGCCCATATGAATATGAATGGTGTACCCATTTCATCTCACCGCATGATGTCGTGCTGGATGCCGCCTGCGGGATCTCTCATCCGCTCAAATTCTATCTTGCCGAGCATAGCGCTGAGGTCTATGCCTGTGATAAGGATGCCCGGATTCTGTCGCATGAAGCGATTATGCAGAATATCACCGAGGATGTCGGAGCAGCTGCAGCCCGTCAGGTGGAGGCCGGACCTGTGAACAGGCTGCACTTGGCCCAGGCTGATTTGACCTCACTGCCTTATGAGGATGAGAGCTTTGATACGGTTTTTTGTATCTCGGTGCTGGAGCATCTGTCTGTGCAGGAAGCGGTCCTGGCCGTCCGTGAGTTTCATAGAACGCTTAATGGAGAAGGACTGCTGGTGCTGACCTTTGATCATCCGACCGTCAACCTGCCGCGGATGAATGAGATTCTGCTCCAGGCCGGATTTCAGTATTGGGGCGAGACGGATTTCAATCTTCCGGCAGATGCCGTGCGTACAGACCAGTGGGGCGGCCTGAGCTGCTTCCGGGCAGTGCTTAAAAAAGCGCAAATCTAGCAAAATTCACCCATCATTTGGTTGTTTCCTTCCATTGTAGTAGAATAGCTTCAAGGGCAGAAGAAAGAAGGAGACAATCTCATGGGGATGATCGGCAATTACCTGACTGTACATGCTGAATTGCTTCAGCTCTGGAGGGAATAGAAGAAGCCTGGCTGAGGGAACACTACCCTTTCCGGCAGATGATGGAGGAAGGAATCTACCCCCTTATGGAGGATGATGAGGCGGAAGAATTCTTTGATTATATCTATATGTATTTCAAGGCCATCCGGGAGTTCTACCAGCAGGCAAGCGCGAGTGCATCCTGCGTTGTGTTCTATATTTCCTAGTCACAGTCATTATTATAATACATTAGAAAAAGGAGCTAGAGAACGTTGCGCAGATATGCTGTTATATTCATGATTCTGCTTCTGCTGGTCCCCGCTGCGGGGATAAGCGCCCAAGGGACTGCTCCGCAGGAGGAAATCCGTCTTACGTTTGCCGGGGATATTCTGCTGGACGGCTTTGTCGGCGACCAGATTGCCAAGTATGGCGTAGATTTCCCGTTCGCCAAGGTAGCGCCTGTGCTGAAGAAGGCCGATCTTGCTTTTGCCAATCTGGAGACTCCGGTCTCTGTGCGCGGGGCTGCGGCCAGCAAGACGTTCGCCTTCCGTTCCAAGCCGGCGGCACTTGCGGGATTAAGTAAAGCGGGGATCGACGGCGTGAGCGTAGCCAATAATCATATTCTGGATTACGGCCGGACCGCGATGCTGGACACGCTGATTCATCTGGATAAGAACAATATTGGACACACCGGTGCGGGTGCCAATATGGATGAAGCCTTCAAACCGTATGTCAAGACCGTCAAGGGCAAGCGGATCGCTGTTCTGGGTACAAGCCGTGTGCTGTCTGACCCTTCCTGGTATGCAGGCAAGAACAGCCCGGGAGCAGCCTCAGCCTATACGGCAGAGCCGCTGCTAAGTGCGATTAAGAAGTCTGCCAAGGATAATGACTATACGGTTGTCTATATTCACTGGAATCAGGAATTCAAGGATTACCCGGAAGCGTATGCGCGGAAGCTGGCCAAGCAGATGATTGACAGCGGGGCAGATATTATCCTTGGCGCGCACAGTCATTGTCTGATGGGTATTGAATATTACAAGCATAAGCCGATCTATTATTCACTGGGCAACTTTGTGTTCAACCGTTCTACACGGGGCGGAGACAAGACCCTGCATTCCATGCTGGTTAACTTCACCATTAACCCGTCAGAGGTAACCAGCAGCATTACACCGGTCAAAATCATTGGCGGCCAGCCGAATTTCATGGGGGATGCCTACAATAAAGAAACCATCAAGAAGCTGAACCAGCTCTCCTTCAATGCGAAGATTGCAGCGAACGGGGCAGTCAGTGAGAAGCTGTAAAATAAGCCGGCGTAACAGTTCTTATCCATGAATCTGTATGATCCATCTCTTATAGCCCGGGGAGCCGCTTCCTAATCCTCCCCGGGCTGTTTTGCGTTTTCCCGGTATTCTTCATTTTGTGCTATTCATTCTTAGCATTGTGCTAACAGCGCGGAGTAAATCTGCTCTACAATATGAATATTAGTTCTATAGAATAGCTGTAACGAATTCCATGCAGAGGATGTCAGTGAATGATGCCCAAGCTTAAGAAGTACATGCCTTTCACCTATAAAATGATGATTCCTTATCTGCTGCTGGTTCTCCTCACGGATGTGTTCATCGGCTATATCTCCTATTCCATGCTGACCGATTCCAGGACAGAGATGGCCGAGTCCAACATCCGCACAGGTATGGAGCAGTCGAGGAACAATATCCGCTATCAGATGGATGAAATACAGCGGATGTCGGACAACCTGTTCGGCAGCCAGCCGTTCCAGCGTGCGCTTGAGCTGAAGGGGACGCCGTTTGAGATCTATCTGACGATGCTTGACGAGATTATCCCCCAGATTACCGCGCCGCTGCAGCTGTTCGGGAACAAGACCCGCTTCATGCTCTACACCCCGAACCCAGATCTGAACATTGTGTCCGGGGATAATCTGGATGATCCGATTATTACCAGCGATTACTACATTCTGCCGCTGGACGATATTACAGGCAGTCCATGGTATCGCTCGCTGAAGGATTCCAAGCGTGATAATTTGTGGCTGCAGATTGATACGGACCAGAAGCTGGGCAACCTCTCGCATGTACGCAGACTCGTCAACTTCAGTGATTACAAATCTCTGATCGGTTATGTGCGGATTACGGTATCGCTGGAGGACCTGTTCGGCGGCTTCGACACCTTCCCTCTGGAGGAAGGAATTACGCTGCGGCTGGTGGAGGAGACCACCGGGGACGTTCTGTTCCAGCGGGGTCCTGCCAATAATAGCAGCGGGGAGGGAAGATTCCTCAGGCTGCAGGAGCAGATTCCGGGCAGTAACTTCATGATTGAAGCGATGGTTCCGCATAAATATCTCACTCAGGATGCCGGACGCCTGCGCCGTGTGATTATCGCAGTCTGCAGTCTGAGCTTCCTGGTTATGACCCTGATCGGGTATGTGGTAGCACGGATATCGGGACGCAAAATGAGCCGGATCGTAGGCCTGGTACGCTCCTTCCAGGACGGGAACTTTCAGAAGCGCATCCGCTTCTCCGGTAATGATGAATTCGTGCAGATCGCGGATTCCTTCAATGATATGGCCTCCAACATCCAGGGGCTGATCAACAGCGTGTATGTGCAGGGAATCCAGAAGAAGCAGGCGGAGCTGGAAGCCCTGCAGGCACAGATTAATCCGCATTTTCTCTATAATACGCTCTCTACGATCAGTAGCCTTGCTAATCTCGGGGAGATCGGCAAAGTCACGGAGATGGTTCAGGGGCTGTCCCGGTTCTACCGGCTGACCCTCAATCAGGGCAATGTCTATATTGAGCTGGAGAAGGAGCTGGACCAGGTGGCTACTTACTTGGAGATCCAGCGGGTCAAATATGCGGATGCCTTCACGCTGCACGTGGATGTGGACGAGGAGATTTTGCATATGCAGGTGATTAAGCTGCTGCTTCAGCCTTTTGTGGAGAATATATTCAAGCACGCCTGGTTCGGTGAGACCATTGCCATCCGGCTGACCGGCAAGCGGGTAGGGGACAATATTGAACTTAAGGTAATCGATAACGGGATCGGCATGCGCCCCGAGGTAGTCAAGCGTATGATGCAGGGGCCGAGCCAGTCAGGCGGGTACGGTGTGAAAAATGTGGATGAGCGGATTAAGCTCAGGTACGGCGATGCGTACGGAGTGACGATTGCCAGCTTCTACGGAGGCGGAACAACTGTGCGGCTGCTGCTCCCTGCCGGGCTTCAGGATGATGAGGAGCTGTAAGACTTAGGGTCAGTTACACATACAGGAGGACAAGATTGCGATGAGTATCAATGTATTGCTGGTTGACGATGAAGCGATTGATCTGGAATGGCTGCGGCGCAGAGTACTGGCCAGCCCGCTGGATCTTGCAGTGGTAGGAACGGCGAACAGCGGCTTCAATGCGCTTAAGATTATGGAGCAGGAGCGGGTGGATATCATCCTGTCCGATATACGGATGCCCATTATGACGGGAACGGAATTCGCACGCCGGGCCAAGGTCATCCATCCGAAGGTCAAAATTGTCTTCATCAGCGGCCATGAGGATTTCAGCTATGCCAAGGAAGCGATTGAGATCAATGCCTCCGGTTATTTATTGAAGCCTGTGGAAGACAAGGATCTCTACGACATGCTCGAATCCCTGTCTGCCGCTCTGGAGCAGGAACGGGAGAAGAACCGTTCATTTACCGAGGCGCTGTCCCTGGTGAACAAGGAGCTGATTCTGCGCTGGTTCGAGGATGCATCGCCTGAGCCGGCGGAGCAGCATCTGCGCAGTGCCCTGAATCCGCTGCTCATGAAGGGGGCGGCTGCAGCGATTATTGAGATTGATGATCTGGAATGGAAAATGCGCGACCTGTCCGAGGAGGATGCGCGGGTCAAGACGCGGCAGATGGCCGGACTAATCAGAGCGTTCGTAGAGAGCGCCCAGCTGGGAACGCTGATTCCTGTACATCATCACCGGTTCGTCATTCTGTGCAGCCTTCCGCAGGACAGCTTCCTCAGTCTGCTGGATGAGCTGATTAAGCAGATGGCCGGGAGCTCACCCTGCACCTTAACCATCGGGGTCGGACGTTACGCCCAGGATGAGGCGGGGCTGCATGAATCCTACCAGCAGGCAACGGCTGCACTCAGTGCGAAGTGGCTGCTGGGCAAGAACCGGCTGATCCGCGATAATCTGGAGTCCTCCCCGCGCGGGACGCCGGGGGCAAGGATTGAACAGACCGTTGTGCAACTGCTGGAGGCTATCATCCAGTACGATCTGGTGGCGATTGACGATCATCTGCTGGAGCTGTTCACGAATGCGGGCAAGAAGGATGTCTATGAGCTGATTATCCGGATCACCTCTAAGCTGCATGCGGACCTGCAGCAGCAGAATGAGAATCTGTATGAGCTGCTCCAGTGGGAGTCTCATCAGCCGGACATCCTGTTCCAGTTCGAGACGATTCACGATATCCTGTCGTGGATGAGACGGAGATTCTTCGAGCTGTCGGAGCTGCTGTATGTGAAGCGGCAGCGGCAGAAGCGCAAGCTGATCGACGAGATTATGAATTATGTGGAGGAGAATCTGGAGAAGAAGATCACGCTGAAGGAGGTAGCCGCCCACTTCGACTTCACCCCGAATTATCTGGGCTTCCTGTTCAAGGAAGAGTATGGGGTTCCCTTCAGCGAGTATGTTAACGAACGCAAGACAGGCAGAGTGTTCGAGCTGCTCAGTGATCCGACGCTTAAGATCTATGAGATAGCCGAACGGATGGGCTATAAGAATATTATCTATTTCAACCGGCAGTTCAAGCAGATCACCGGCATGACGCCGGGGGAATACCGCAAGAAGCAGAAAATCTAAGCTGATGATTACCAAACGTTGCCAGTCCTGATTTCCAAATCAGAGGCAACGTTTTTTGTTTTTTTGGAAAGTATATATTTAAACGGATCGTTGAAAAAGTATTACTTTTAGTTGATAGCCCTAATCCACACCGGAAGGACGCTTATTTATAATAAGGCTATAGAGAAATGGGAATGGGAAAGGGGATTCAAGATGAAACAGAAACAACACGGATTCTGGGATGACGTCAAGAAATACAGATCCTTGCTTCTTATGCTGACACCGGCAGTATTGTTCTTTCTGCTATTTGCTTATCTGCCCATGTCGGGCATAGTGCTGGCATTCAAGCAATTTGATTATACTGGCGGGGTATTCGGCAGTCCGTGGAACGGACTGGATAACTTCAAATTCTTCATTGATTCCGGTGACGCCTGGCGCGTAACCCGAAATACAGCGTTATATAACATCGCATTCATCGTTGTGAACAACGGGCTTCAGATCTTCGCAGCGATCCTGCTGTTCGAGGTAGCGGGCAAATGGTTCCGCAAGCTGACCCAAACGGTATTGTTCCTGCCTTATTTCATCTCCTGGGTTGTAGTTGGAGCCATTGCGTACAACCTGTTCAACTTCGATGTAGGTACCGTTAACGTATTGCTGAAGGGACTCGGTATGCAGCCGGTGGATATCTATAATACGGCAGCCTACTGGCCGTTTATCCTGGTCATTGTCTCCGCCTGGAAGACACTGGGATACGGAACGATCATGTATCTGGCCGCCATCACCAGCATAGACACCGAGATGTACGAAGCCGCCGAAATTGACGGCGCGAATATTTTCCAGCGGATTATGAAAATTACGATTCCTAACCTGATGCCGACTGTCATCATTCTGGTGCTGCTGGCGATCGGTAATATCTTCCGCGGAGACTTCGGGATGTTCTACAATATGGTCGGCAACAACGGCCTGCTGTTCTCATCCACAGACGTAATCGACACCTTCGTCTTCCGCTCGCTGACCACATCCAATGAAATCGGGATGTCTGCGGCAGCCGGCTTCTACCAATCCCTGCTCGGCTTCGCAACCATCATGCTGGCCAACTATGCAGTACGCCGATACGACAAGGATCGCGCTCTATTCTAGGACAAGGAGGTAATGCCCAATGAGTTCAACCACTGCAAATATTCAATCACCGGAAGTACGCAGAAAGCCTGCTAACCGGGACAAGATGGTGCTATCCATCATCGGATACGTAACCCTAACGGTACTGGCCATATTCTGTATCTTCCCGTTCATTCTGGTCATCTCTTCCTCTCTGAGTGAAGAGAGCGCGATTATCGAGAAAGGGTTCCAGATCTTCCCGACCGCCTTCTCGACGGAGGCGTACAGCCTGCTGTTCAAGTATCCGGCTGAGATGCTCAGAGCGTATGGCGTGACGATCTCCGTTACAGCTATCGGTACTATCGTCGGATTGTTCCTGACGTCAATGACGGCCTACGTGCTGTCCCGGAGAGATTTCAAATGGCGCAGCCGCTTCTCCTTCTTCTTCTTCTTCACTACATTGTTCAGCGGCGGTCTGGTTCCATGGTATCTGATGATCATCAACTATCTGCATCTGAAGGATACGCTTCTGGTACTGATTCTGCCGATGATGATGAACGTCTTCTATATTATTGTCATGAAGTCCTTCATGAGCAGCATCCCGGATGCGATTACAGAATCCGCCAAAATTGACGGAGCCGGCGATTTCCGGATCTTCATGCAGCTGATCGTGCCGTTGTCCAAGCCGGCGCTGGCTACCATTGGCCTCTTCATTGCCTTGGCCTACTGGAATGACTGGTATAACGCATTGCTCTTCATCTCCAAGTCGGAGCTGATGCCGCTGCAGTATTATCTCTACAAAATGTTAGGCAACATGGATGGAATGCGTAAGGCGATGATGGCTTCCGGTGCGGTGGTCAACACAGACCTGCCAACCGAAAGTCTGAAGATGGCCATGACGATTGTGGCTACAGGACCGATCCTGCTGGCGTATCCGTTCATCCAGAAGTATTTTGTAACAGGACTTACGATTGGCGCAGTCAAAGGATGATTACAGGGCAACCTGGTTATCAATATAAGACTTAAAGCAACTATTATTTAAGGGGGAAATACAGGTCATGATGAACAAGAAAAAGAAACTGACAGTTACGCTTGCAACGATGATGGCGCTTGGAACGGTCCTCAGTGCCTGCGGCGGCAATAATAATGGTAATACAGGAGCGGAGGCTACGAAGGCTCCGGCGACATCGGAAGGAGCAACAAATTCCGGTGCTCCGGACACCTCCAAAGAAGTGAAGCTCAAAATGATTCTGCTCGGGCCACAGCCTGGGGATTACGACAAGGTCTTCGGAGAGCTGAACACCAAGCTCAAGGAAAAAATCAATGCTACCGTAGAAACCGAATTCCTCGACTGGTCTGACTGGACCCAGAAATACCCGCTGAAATTCGCAGCAAATGAAGACTTCGATCTCGTATATACAGCGAACTGGGCCTTCTATAACGACCAGGCGCTGAAAGGCGGATTCCTGGAGCTAACGGATGATATGCTGACCAAATACATGCCACAGACTTGGGAAGCGATGCCGAAAGTGAACTGGCAGCAAGCCAAGGTGGACGGCAAGCTCTATATGGTTCCTAACAACAATGTTGAAGTAACCGACAAAGTGGTGCTGTACCGTGAGGATCTGCGCAAAAAACACAATCTGCCTGAAATCAACAGTGCTGAATCATATGCTACTTATCTGAAGGCCATTGCCAAAGATGAGAAAGGCATCACCGCATTCGGTGCCAAGCCTGCAGACGGCTGGAAATTCCATGAGCTGGATCAGACGCTGCTGGAGCAGAACAACAACTTCAACCTGGTAGATGCAAGCCTGCTGCCGCTGGCGTACAAGCTGGATGATGCAACCGGTAAAGTCTTCAACATCTATGACACACCGGAATTCACTTCCCTGCTTAAATATTACAAAGACCTGGCCGATAACGGCGCGTGGTCCAAGAACGTAGTCAGCAACAAAAACGATGTATGGCAGGATGTGAAAGCAGGCAAAGTATCCTCTTATGCGCACAATCTGGGTACTGTAGCTGCTAACCTGGCTGAAATGCGCCGTGACAAACCGGATGTAGAGCTGGGCATTGCTGACCTTACCCCGGACAAAAAGAAAATTGCTGCGATCTCAACGCAGAACGGGATGTCCGTGCATGCAACCTCCAAGAATCCTGAGCGCGCACTGATGCTGCTGGATTTACTGCAGAATGATAAGGAAATTCACGACTTGACTATGTACGGTATCGCCGGAAGCAACTACAACCCGGAAGGCGACAAGAAGTTCACCGCCGGTCCTGCTGCCGCTAACTACACAGGCTTCTCGAACTGGGGCTGGAACTCCCCGCTGAACCGTCAGGATGCAGCGTATCCTAAGGAAGCGGACGATATGTTCAACACTTGGCAGTCCAGCATCTATCACTTCCCGCTGGAAACCTTCGTCTTCGACACTACGCCAGTGAAGAACGAAGTGGCTAATATCGGCAACGTGATGCTGCGTTATGCGATTCCGCTTGAATATGGCTTGATCGAAGATCTGGCGAAAGGCCAGGCAGACCTGATCAAGCAGCTGAAATCAGCAGGTCTGGATAAGGTGCAGACTGAAATGCAGACACAGATCGATGCGTTCCTCGCAGCGCAGAAATAACAGAATAAGCTTACGGGCTGCTCCAAAGCAATAGCTTTGGGGCAGTTTTTATGAAAATATAAGAATGTATAGGTTGTACAAGGATCATACAATATGGCAAAGGAGCAATTCTCATGAGATATACGATACAGGCTGGGGTGTCTCCCAAAAAAATCTACCCGTCCACACTGAAGCTGGGCGGGAGCAATCCTCAAGGGGATGAGATCCGGTTCACGAATTATTATATGGAGCGCAGCGGCAAGCCTTATTTCGCCATCTGCGGGGAATTCCATTATTCACGGTATCCCGAAGCGGATTGGGGGAGTGAAATCGCCAAGATGAAGCTGTCCGGCATCAACGTGGTGGCGACCTATATCTTCTGGAATCATCATGAAGAGGTGGAAGGAGCGTTCGAATGGGCAGGCAACCGCAATCTCCGGAGATTCGTGGAGCTGTGCCGGGATAATGGCCTATACGTCATTCTGCGTGTCGGTCCATTCTGTCATGGCGAGGTCCGCAACGGCGGACTGCCGGACTGGCTGTTCGGCCGGGAATTCGATGTACGCTCCAATGACGAGGGCTACCTGAAGTATGTGAACCGTCTGTTCAAGGAGATCGGCAATCAGGCCGATGGACAGATGTTCAAGGATGGCGGCCCGGTGATCGGGATTCAGCTGGAGAATGAGCTGAATGCTGCGGCCGCTCTCTGGGAAGAGACCGCCAAGCAGGGTGACGAATATCTCAGCGGCGGAGCGAGCGGTGAAGCGGGATCTGAGCATATGCGTCTGCTTAAGCAGTATGCAGTGGATTCCGGTCTGATCGCTCCGATCTATACCAGCACCGGCTGGGGCGAGGCGCCGTTCCTGGAGGATGAGGTGCTTCCGCTCTACGGAGGGTATGCCTATACTCCGTGGAGCATCAGTGACCCGAATCAGGTTCAGAAGCCGACGCCGGAATACGTATTCGTGAATTTCCATGATGACAAGGCGCCGGGCGGCGAATTCAATCCGCCGTATGCGCGGACGAAATACCCGTTCGCTTGCTGTGAGATGGGCGGCGGGATGCAGACCTGGTATCTGTCCCGATTCCAGGTGGAACCGGAAAGTGTCATCGCCATGACCTTAATGAAGCTTGCCGGAGGCTGCAACTTCATCGGGTATTATATGTTCCATGGCGGAACCAATCCGGTGGGAAGAACGGGATACCTGAATGAGAGCACTACGCCGAAGCTGACCTATGACTTCCAGGCGCCAATCGGGGAATTCGGCCAGATCCGTGAGTCGAATCACCTGCTTCGTCCGCTTCATTATTTCCTGCGCCGGTTCGCAGACCGGCTTGCACCGATGGCAACTGTGCTTCCTGAAGGGGCAGAAGCAGTTACGCCGGAGGATGCGCACACGCTGCGTTATGCAGTCCGCACGGACGGCAAGTCCGGCTTCCTGTTCGTCAATAATTATCAGGACCATGTGGAGATGGATACGCACGAGGAGGTTGTGTTTGCGGTAGAACTGGGAGAGGAGACGCTAAGCTTCCCGCAGCGGAGCAAGCTGACGGTTCAGCCCAAGGCTTCCTTCCTGCTGCCGTTCAACTTCGCGCTGGATGGTCTTAATCTGAAGGCTGCCACGGCCCAGCCTGTAACGGCTATTGAAACGGAGGAAGCAGCCACCTACTTCTTCTCTATGCCGGAGGGCATCGACGCTGAGTTTCAGATTGACGCGGATGCCGGTATTCTGGAGGTGAGCGCGGAGACCGGAGACGTAGCAGAGAATGGCGGCTATAATGTGCTGATTCCGCATCACCAATCTTCTATGATTGTGATCCGGCGGGACGGAGCCAGAGAAGTCCGTATCTATGCCATGAGCGCTCGTGAAGCTGCGGCTCTGTGGGAGCTTGAGGAGAACGGCCGCATCCGCATCATCTTCTCACCGGTTCCTCCGGTTCAGACCCCGGGCGGAATTGAATTCATCAGCCAGGGGCATCATGCATTCACATTCCGTGAATACACGGGCGGAACTGAGGCGGCAACGCAGTGGAATACCGCACAGGCGGATGCAACGGTCAGCGGACGACAGGATGGCTGGTTCCAGGCTTACGAGGTACAGGTACCGCAGAAGGAAATCACGATTCCGATGCGCCGGATTCAGGATCACAAGGTTGTCCTCCAGTTGCCCGAAGAAGTCCTGGAGGGTTCGGAAGAAGTCCTGCTGAGCATTGATTATACAGGCAATGTGGGCTATGCCTTCGCTGCCGGGCAGCTGTTCCACGACCATTTCTATAACGGCCTGCCGTGGGAGATCGGGCTATCCCGGTTCCGGGAGGTACTGCGCCGGGGCGAGATCGTTCTGGAAACGACACCTCGCCGGACAGGTGCTGTTAAGCTGGCCGACGATGCAGCCATGGCTGTGGAGAAGGTATTCGAGGGCGAAGCCGTTGCCGTGTTCCATAGTGTGACCGCAACAAAGGTGTACCGGATCGGACTAACAAGATAATGCAAGAAGGAAGCACTGTCCAGGAAGCTCCGCTGGATGGTGCTTTTTTCTGTTTAAGTATTTTGTGAGATTTTTATAAGTGCATTAAGTTAGAATGAGAACATCGATGATTTGAACTGGAGGCTGTTTGTGAGAAAGGTAAATATCCGCAGACTTGCGGGAATCGGCATATTCTTCTGTATTATCTTTTCTTTGATCTTCATGATCTTCTCACTGACCCGGCCTCCTCAAAATGAGGTAAGCGTGGAGAAGGGAGTACTGGATCTGTCCTCATGGAATCTTGAGCAGCAGGGAGTCGTGAATTTGGATGGTGAGTGGGAGTTTTACCAGGATGAGCTGCTGAGCCCTGAGGATTTCCGGCAAGGCCGGTATGATTCTCCGCCTGCCTATTTGAAGGTTCCCGGTACCTGGCGCGGCAAGAATCCCGCTGGCGGGATGAGCAGCAGGGGTTCAGGCACCTACCGTTTGCAGGTATTATTGAAGGATACCGATGAAATACTCGGCTTGAAAATAAGAAGCATCCGCATGGCCCACCGTCTGTTTATTGGTGGACAGGAGGAGGGGGCCAGCGGGCTTCCTTCCACGGACAAAGGCGCGTTTCAACCCGGAAACACACCGTATTCGATATTTTTTCATCCGGATGCCCGCAGGCTCGAGATTGTGATCCAAGTCTCTAACTATAATTTTGTCACCGGAGGAATTGTGAACTCCCTCACGCTTGGAGCACAAGAGGACATCACCCGGCGCAACATGATACAGATCGGTGCGGATATCGGAATCATTTTGATCTTGGCCATGTTCGGTGCCTATCACCTCAGCTTCTATTTTATTGGCCGCCATGAGAAGGAGTATTTGCTTAGCGGATTTTTCTTATTGTTTCTGGCCTTGCAGAACTCCTTGTACGGGGAAAAGATGTTTCAGCGTCTCCTGCCGTCGGTCCCCTTTGATTTTTCGTATAAGCTGCTGGATGTCAGCCACTTTCTTAGCGCGATACTGATTATTGTGTTCTTTTGTACCGTAGAGTCGCACCTGATGTCGCTGCGCAGGCTGAAGCTGATTCTTACCCCGTTTATGGCCTATCTTGTTATGGTTGTGCTTTTGCCGTACGCGGTGCATATTCGAGTGAAATATTTCTTTATATTCTATCTCTGGATCGTTATGCTCGGCATTGTAGCGAGAATGGTCTATTTGTATATCCGCAGGCAGAGTCAGGTGGCAGACCGTGCGGAGCTGATGCTGTTCATTGGCGGTGCCATCTCGCTGATAATCTATCTGATGAATGACGGCCTTTATTCCGAGAATATTGTGCAGAGCAATTTTACAGGAAGATGCGGAGTTATTGCATTTATTGTGCTCATTAATATCCTGCTGGCCGTAAGGTTCTCGAATGCGTATGCCAAAACAGAGATTCTATCCCGTAAGCTATGGACAGCGAACCAGCTGAAGGATGAATTCCTGATGAACACCTCTCATGAGATTAAGACACCGCTCCATGGAATAATGAATATGACCTCTTTTTTACTGGAGAATCAGGAAGAGAATTTGCATGCAGGCCAGAAGCAGAATCTGTGGCTGATTAAGGATACGTCCACGAAGTTGTCGATGCTGATCCAGGATCTGATCGATGTCAGCCGGTTGAGGCACGGAGAGCTGCGATTACACCAGACCGCTGTTGATCTAAGAGTGGCTGTCCAAATTGTATATGATATTCTCCGGTTCGAGCTGGCGGGCAAAGAGGTGCAGCTGCTCAACCAGGTGGAAGCCGATACATGGGTACTCGCGGATGAGAGCAGACTGCGGCAGGTGATGTATAACCTGGTTCATAACGCGATTAAGCATACCCTTCAGGGATCGATTCAGATTACAGCAAGAGTAGCCGGGAGTGAGGTCTTCATTGAAGTGGAGGACACCGGAACAGGGATATCCGAAGAGAACCATGCGGCGATCTTTGAATATTTCGAGCAGGTGGACAGGCTGCTGCCGCAGGACGGATATACCGGAATGGGGGTAGGGCTGTATATCAGCAGGAAGCTGGTGGAGCGTATGGGCGGTGTGATTCGGGTGGATTGGTCCGAGAAGGGCAAGGGAACCCGCATGGTATTTACGCTGCCCCTAGTAGACCCTATTCCCGAATATCAGCAGGCTGCCGTATCCGAACCTTACGCGCTGCATGCCGATGTTGATTATACGGTGCTTGATGTACTGGACCGGGAAGGGCAGACCATTCTGATTGTAGACGATGAGGCCTCCAACATCCATACCCTGCTGAATATTCTACGTCGTCATGATTATAATGTGCTGGTAGCCTTCTCCGCCAAGGAAGCATTGACCAAACTGCAGGAATATCAGCAAGTGGATCTTGTCATTCTGGATATCATGATGCCGGGTACATCGGGGATAGAATTATGCCAATCACTGCGCAGCCGGCATTCTATACTTGATCTGCCGATTCTGTTCGCCACAGTCAAGGATGCACCTTCCGATATCGCGCTGGGCTTCCGGGCCGGGGCGAATGATTTTGTGACCAAGCCCTTTGAGAGCGAGACGCTGATGGCCCGGATTCATAACCTGCTGGCCATGAAATTGTCGATCCAGGAAGCGATCCGGCATGAGCATGCGTTCCATCAAGCCCAGATCAAACCGCATTTCCTGTATAATGCGATGAGCAGTATTATCTCATTCTGTTATACCGATGGCGTCAAGGCAGCTTATCTGTTAACCATGCTCAGCCAATATATGCGCTTTATTCTGGATATGGACCGCTCCACACTTGTCATTCCGTTGTACCGGGAGCTGGAGCTGATTCAAGCCTATGTGGAAATTGAACAAGCCCGCTTCGGGGAGAGGTTCGACTATAGCAGCCAGGTGGATGATTCCCTGAAGGCAGTGAATATCCCGTCCCTCTGCATCCAGCCATTTATTGAGAATGCCATCCGTCATGGACTGTTCGAGAAGGAGG
The DNA here is from genome assembly GCF_038009085.1 of Paenibacillus sp. FSL R7-0210. NCBI lineage: Bacteria > Bacillati > Bacillota > Bacilli > Caryophanales > Paenibacillaceae > Paenibacillus > Paenibacillus sp. FSL R7-0210. The sequence goes on along the minus strand of NZ_JBBPAR010000001.1, from coordinate 4,037,808 downwards.
GGCAAGGCAAGGTTGCCTTAAGAATTCAGGCTGGTGACGGATACATGAGGATTATAGTCGAAGATGACGGTGTAGGCATTCCCGCTGATCTGTTATATACATTGAATAGTCAAGGAGAGCTGCAAGGAAGCATTGGTATTCAGAATATCCGCAAGCGTCTGGATATGATTCCGGGAGCCAGCATAAGCATTCATTCTGAAGCAGACAGCGGTACGAAGGTAACGATCTATCTGCCGCTCAGCGGCGGCGGCTCCGGGCAAGGGGCTTCTGAGGAGTAGGAGTAAATATGATTCTGCGTGAAGGAGGGGTCTTCCATGTTTCGGGCGATGATTGTTGAGGATGAACGGCCAATCCTGGATTTAATGAAGGTGCTGGTTGGCCAAAATAGCAATTACAGCATTGTAGGAGCTTTTACGAATCCGGTAGAGGCCTTGGCGAATCTGCAGGAGCTGCAGCCGGATATCGTGTTCATTGATGTGGAGATGCCGAGGATGAACGGGCTGCAGCTTGCAGTGCACATCCATGAACAGCTGGGTCAGGCAGAGATAGTGTTCACTACGGCTTATAAGGATTATGCGCTTGAAGCATTCGAAGTAAGTGCACTTGATTATATTCTCAAGCCTGTCACGCCGCAAGCGATTCAGCGGGTCACCGGGCGGCTGTTCAAGCACGGGACAACCCACATTCCCGCAGAGTCCGTCAAGTCTAGCTTCTCCGTCCGCTGCTTCGGTGAATTTGAAGTCCTTAATCCGGAGGGACTTCCGGTCCACTTCCGAACCCGCCGGACCGAGGAATTGTTCGCTTATCTTCTCTGCCACCCTGGACGGTATATCAGCAAGTGGAAGCTCATTGATTTGTTGTGGCAGGATGCGAAGGGAGAGCGGGGATTATCCAATCTGCATAATACCCTGTACCTGTTAAAAAAGGTCCTGAAAGAGAACAAAATTCCGATGAGCATACAGAAGCTTAATGACGGTTACAGGCTGGATACGGCAAATAAACAATATGATCTCCTGCAGTATCATCAACTGCAGCAGGTTCACAGTGAGGGCAGACTGACCACAGAGCAAGCCGAAGAGCTCTGTTCGCTGTATCAGGGGCCGCTGCTGGAGGGTAAGAATTACTTATGGAAGATCCCGTTAGAGGAAGCCTTCTTCAAGCAATATACAGCAATGGTCCGGGAATTGGCGGCGGCTGAGCTTACCGCTGGAAATGGAGCAGCAGCGGAATTACGTCTTGAGCAATACTTGTCGCTGTATCCGTTGGAGGAGGAAATGAACCGCCACCTGATTAGCATGTATAGAGGACGCGGCGCATTAGAGAATATCAACAGACGGTATGAGCAGTTTGAAGCGGCTTGTAAAAATGAGCTGGGGCTTGAGCTGCCGCCGGAAATCAAGAATGAATGGCTGCAGGCTCATTAGTATATCCCGTGACAAAAAGAAAAGGCGTCCCATGTAGCCGTTACACGGCTTATGGGGACGCCTCTTTGCATAGTGAGAACAGGATCAGCCCTTAACCGCCCCCGCGACAACGCCCTTCACAATGTATTTCTGCAGGAAGATGAAGACCACGATTGATGGAAGCACCGCCATTACCATAGCGGTCATGGCATACTGCCAGTCCGAGGTATACTGGCCCACGAAGGTGTAAGCGGCCAGCGTTAACGTCTTCGTCTCCGGTGAACCGTTGACCATCAGCAGCGGGAGCAGGAAGTCATTCCAGATCCACATGACATCGATGATGACGATGGTCGTGGTGACCGATTTCAGCAGCGGGAAGATCACGCTGAAGAACAGGCGGAAGCCGGAAGCGCCGTCAATCGTCGCACTCTCGTCAATCTCTGTCGGGATACCCTTCACGAAGCCGTGATAGATGAACACCGCCAGCGGAGCGCCGAAGCCCCAATATAGGAGACCCAGTCCCCAGGTGCTCTCCGACAGATTGAGGTTCTTGGCGGTCTGGAGGACCGTCAGCATGATCGACTGGAACGGGATCAGCATCGGCATAATGCACAGGAAATACAGGACACCGCTCCATCTGGTCTTGGTCCGGGCCAGCTTATAGGCGGCGATGGAGGAGATGAATACGATACCGAGCAGGCCGACACCCGTAATGATGAAGTTGTTCAGGAACAGCCGCGGATAGTTGATGAACTCCCAGACATAGGCATAGTTGCTGAAGGTCAGCTTCTGCGGGAGGGCGATGACATCGGTCATGACCTCGCCGAAGCTTTTTAACGAGTTAATGATTGTCAGGAACAGTGGATACAGGAACAGCAGAGACAAGAGGACCAGGACAATTTCCAGTATGATCTTGCCCGCCTTGTTGTGGTTTGTTTTCATTAGGCCTCTACCTCTCTCCGTTTGAAGACTGTCAGCTGGATGATCGTCACGACAAGCACAGCCAGGAACAGGATAAGCGCTTTCGCCGTGCCGTAGCCGTACAGATTGTTCTGGAACGTATCCCTGTAGATATCATAAGCAATACTGTAGGTAGTTCCGCCGGGACCGCCGCCGGTCAGCGACAGGATGACATCGAATACCTTGATTGAATTGGTGAGCGCCATGAACACAGAGATCGTGATCGATGGGGCAAGCAGCGGCAGCGTAATGCTGAAGAATCGTCTCAGCGGTCCGGCACCGTCTACTGTAGCGGCTTCCTTGAGATCCTCAGGCACAGATTGCAGACCGGCAATGTAGATAACCAGATAGAACCCGATGGACTGCCAGATGGATACGCCCAGGATGGAGATGAAGGCCAGTCCCGGTGTCCCGAGCCAGCTTAGATCGAAGATTGCCCAGCCGGTGCTCTCACCCAGCGAGTTGAAGCCCTGCATGAAGATGAATTTCCAGATGAAGCCGACAATCACAAGGCTGAGGATATAAGGGATGAAGAAGGCCGCTCTCAGCCAGGAGGTGCTTCTCAGCTTCATGTCCAGCAGCACGGCCAGCAGAATCGCCAGCACGTTGACTATGATAATGTAGAGCACCGCGTATTTAATCGTGAACCAGGCAGCATCCGAGAAGTTGGTATCGCCGGAGAAGATCTGCTTGAAATTATCCAGCCCGACGAACTTGGGGTGCTTGGAGATCCCGTTCCACTTGGTCATCGAATAGCGGATGGTCATGGCGAACGGAATATAGAAGGCTACAGCGATACAGATCAGAACCGGGAGAGTGAAGATTCCGAATTCGAATTTCTCGCGCCATCTTTTGCCGAGTGTTTTTAACATGGATGCACCTCTTCTTGAGTTATAGGGTGGGAGTAGTAGGCCTGGCTTGCCACACTTAACCATTCCGGTTAGTCTATATTGTGTATTATAGAGTAGACCCGTATCGTCAAAAATGGATTTAAGAGTACAGTTAAGGGTAAAAAGGTGAACGGACTGCGGAGGCCGGAAAAGTCCCCAAAACCGGCAGCGGAGAGAGCGGAGAGCATCATGAGAAAAGTGTGGGTTAAGCTGATCGAGCCTTTACTGGCGCGGGTGTCCCGCCGCCTGGCTAACAAGCTGATTCTGTTGTTTACGATTATCATCATCCTGGTGGTCAGTTCACTCACCTACATATCCTATAGCATGCTGCAGCGGGAATCGGTCGATAACAGCATTGCCAGTACTAGCAACAACCTGCTCCTGGTCGGACGGAATCTGGAGAGTTATCTGAGCGGGATTGAGCAATTGTCTCTGCCGCAAATCTCCTACGATGAGTTCAATTATGCGCTTTTGCATGAATCGGAAGACTACAGCTCCCGGATGTACGTGGAGGATTATCTGCGGAATCTGTATTTTTCGCGCAATGATCTGGAGGCTGCCTATCTCTATGTAATCAAGGAGCAGAAGTATTATTATGTCACTAAGGAGAACTATAACATCACCGTCCGGGTATCCGAGCACCCGCCTATTGATGACCTGCCGTGGTATAAGCGGGCGCTTAAGAGTCCGTATAACCGTTCCTATCAGTCGTTCGTGGAGGAGCAGCCGGCCAGCGTGAACAGCGCCGATTACCCCGTTAACCATAATAAGGTGTTCATGGGCTACCACCGGCTGATCCGCTCCATTGTCTCACGCGAGCCGCAGGCGGTATTATCGCTATATTTGAATTCCTCCGTGACCGATGAGATTATGCGGGATATCCCGTTCAGCACCGGAGAGCATCTGATGTATATCAGCCCGGACGGCGAGCCCTTCAAGGTGGATGATAAGGAATTCTACCGGGAGAGCAGGGAGGCGGGACTGGCGAAGCTGCTGACACCGGAGCAGAAGGGGCGCGTAACCTGGTCTGATAAGGGGCAGAAGTACCTGGTAATCTACGATATCAGCCAAAAGGAAGGCTGGAAGCTCGTCAAGCCGATTCCCTACACCCAAATCTATGAAGCAGCTACAACGACGCGTACGTTAAGTGTGGCGATTGGCCTGCTGTTCCTGATCGTCTCTGTGGTGCTGGTCAGCTTCACCTCGAACCGGATTACCCATCCGCTGAAGAATCTGTCGCTCCAAATGCAGCGGTTCAGTACCGGGAGCTTCGATGCGCAGGCTGCGGTTGCAGGCAAGGATGAGATCGCCTACCTGTCGCGCCATTTCAACAAGATGGTCGAGAAGACGAATGAGCTGATCAATGAACGCTATAAAATGAAAATTGTTGAAAAGAACGCCGTCCTTAAAGCCCTGGAGGCTGAAATTAATCCCCATTTCCTGTACAATGCGCTTCAGGCGATCTCTACCAAGGCACTCAAGAACAACAACGACGATATTGTCGAGATGGTGGACAACCTGGCCCTGACCCTGCGATACTGCATTAGCGGCAAGGATGTCGTGCAGGCAAGGGAGGAGCTGCGGCATATTGAACGGTATCTGGCGCTGCAGAAGGCGCGGTTCGGGAACCGGATGCAGGTGGTATACGCCTGGGATGAGAGCCTGATGGAGCTGCGAATTCCCAAGCTGTCGATCCAGACCCTGGTGGAGAACTGCATCAAGCATGCGCTGGAAAAGGTATCGAGTATGGTTACCATCACCATTGAGGCGCGTATCACCGGCACACACAGCGTCATCTCTGTGCTGGACGATGGGCCGGGCATCAGCGGAGAACGGCTGGAGCAGGTGCTCAGCTCCCTTCAGATGCAGTGGGAGGACCGCGTAGCGGACACGGCCGAAGAGGACGGTATGGAGAGTATCGGGCTGAAGAATCTGAATACCCGGCTGAAGCTTTTGTATGGAGAGGAGTCGGGTCTGGTCATTCATAGCACGGAGCAGGGAACACGAATGGATATGCGGCTGCCGCGGGGAGGAGTAGGACAACATGTATAGAGTGCTGATTATTGATGATGAGGAGCCGCTGCGCGAAGCGATTCATATCCTGGGGGATTGGGAGGGTCTCGGTGTCAGCGAGGTGCGGGAGGCGACAGACGGTAAGGCGGGGCTTGAGCTGCTGCGCCGTGAGCGGTTCGATCTGGTGCTGGTCGATATGAAAATGCCGGAGCTGAGCGGAGCCGAGCTGCTGCAGATTGCCGAGCAGGAATTCCCGGACCTGCTGCTGATTGTGATCAGCGGCTATAATGATTTCGAGTATACGCGCCAGGCCATCCGCTCGAAGGTGGTGGATTACCTGCTGAAGCCGGTGAACCGCACAGATCTTAACCATGCACTGCGCAAGGCGGTGGGGGTGCTGGAGGCCAAGCAGAAGCGGGAGAGCGAGTTCATAAGCCGCAATATTACACTCAATATGTCGCTGCCGAAGCTGAAGGAGAAGATGTATCTGTCCATCATTGACCGGAGCTTCAAGACCCAGTCCAATGAGGCTTTTCTCCCGCTGATCGGGGCGGACGGGGCGGCCAGCCACTTCGCTGTCGGCCTGCTGCGGATGCTGAATCTGGAGAAGGTGCGTAAGGAAAGATTCCATGGGGACCGGGATCTGCTGCATTTCGCCGTAACGAATGTAATGAACGAGAACACGGACGGGCAGTTCGAGTCATTCAGCTTCGCCAGCCCCAAGGGGGAACGCGAATTCATTGCCATCTTCACCATGAAGGGCGGTTATGAAGCGGATGCGGCCTTCCTGTCGCTGCACCATATGAAGAAAGCAGCCTCTACTCTGAAGGAGCTGTTCGGGATCATCTGTGCAGGCGGAATCGGGGAGCCTTGCAGTGAGTCGCTCAGCATTGCTGCTTCTTATGAGCAGGCCAAAGCATCACTAGATACGATCGACCTGCTCAGCCTGAGGGGCAGTCTGATTGTGCAGGGCATCGTGATGAATCCCGTAGCGAAGGATATTCCCTCCCTGACCGGGCGGATGCCGCAGATTCGCAGCGCGCTGGAGGGCGGGAATGTGAACCATGCCCGCAGCATCCTCAGCGAATTCATCCGCAAATGCCAGGAGACGGAAGGTTTTACTCTTGGTGAAGCGGACCGGACCCTGCAGGGCTTTCTCTTGCTGCTGGGCGAGATTGCTGCCCAGCTGGGTGCCATGCCGCCGCAGATCCGCAGCGGGAAGGACAGCAGCCTGGCACCTCTGGGCATCCTCAGCGACTTCTCCTCCTTTGAGCAGTTTGCGGGCGTGCTTAATGATATCTTCGACCGTTATGCGGGCGAGATCAGCCGGACAGTGGCCGGAGACCGCAGCAGCGTGCTGGAGAACATCAAGGCGTATATTGATAACCATTATTTCGAGGATATTAAAATATCGATGTTCACGGAACAATATTTCCTGAGCAGAGAGTATCTGATGAAGCTGTTCAAGGGACAATACGGCTACGGCATTCACGAGTATGTGCAAAAGGTAAGGATGGACAAGGCTAAAGCATTGCTACGCGACCCTGCCCTCAAAATTCAGGATATCTCTGAAATGCTGGGATACAAGGACAAGAACTATTTCAGCAAGGCTTTCCGCAATTACTATGATTGCTCCCCTTCAGAGTTCCGGCTGCAGCTGCCAGGGGTAGAAAAGTGAAACGGTTACATGGACACTTTTTTACCCTCATCAGTTCACTTATGTACATTCTTATCCTTTTTCTTTTTATTTAGAATGATGAGCAAGACCACAAGATGCATAAGGAAAAAGGGGGCAACATCATGTTAAAACGATTCATGGCATTATCTGCGAGTCTGCTGCTGGTGGGCGGACTGCTGGCCGGCTGCGGCGGAAATAGCACCAATAATACCGCTAACAACACAGGTGGAACGGCCGGTGCAGGCAATACACCTACGGATTCCGCCAAGCCCGTCACGATTAATATGTTCACCGCCTCTCCCGAATACACGGATGCCTTCAATGCTTATATTGCGGAATACAAGAAGGTTAAGCCGAATGTTACGATCAATCTGGAAATCATGCAGGCAGACTACAATACGGTGCTGAAATCCAAAATTGCCGCCGGCAGCACACCGGATGTGTTCCAGACCACGGCGGGCGGGGATATCGATACTTTTGCCGAATACAGTGCCGATCTTACCAATGAACCGCTGGCCGCAGCGATGACGGATGCAGTCCGCTCCAACATGAGCTCTACAGATGGCAAAGTCCTCGGACTGCCGGTGAAGGGTAACCTGTTCGTCCTGATGTACAACAAAAAGCTGCTGGCCGATGCCGGCATCACTGAAGTGCCTAAGACAACTGCTGAAATGGACGATGCAATCACCAAGCTTGAAGCCAAGGGCATCACCCCCTTCGCCAACGCCTACAAAGAGTGGTGGGTATGGAAGCATATCTTCCAGCACTTCGTAGATGCCGCAGCGACCGATGCCGGAACCGACGCCAAGACGCTCGTAGCGGACTTCATCGCCGGGAAGACGACCTTCAAGGATCATCCGGTGCTGAGCGACAACTTCTTCAGCTTCATTGACACAACCGTTAAGCATGGCACAGACAAGCCGCTTGAACGCGACAGCAATGCTGAGGTCAGTGATTTCGCCTTGGGCAAAACAGCCTTCATGACCGGTAAAGGCGCGTGGGATGAAGAAGCGATTAAGAAAATCACCCCTGACTTTGACCTCGGCATCGCCGGGTATCCTGTCAGTGACAAACCGGAGCAGTCCCAGATTATCACCGGTGCCGATCAGGCACTGCGGATCAACAAGGATTCTGCAGTAGCGGCAGAGACGATTGAATTCTTCAACTGGCTGTATACTTCCGACTACGGGAAGAGCTGGTTCTCTAACGTAGCCAAGGTTATTCCTCCAATCAAGGATGCTCCGATGCCTGACCTGCAGATGCCTAAGGAAATGGAAGAAATTCTGAAGACGGAGAAATCCGGCGATCTGTCGGTGAACTACTCTCTGGATACGTTCCACCAGAAATTCGGTGAGCTGATGCAGGCTTATATCGGCGGCAGCAAGACGAAAGATCAGGCGATGGATGAAATTCAGAAGGCCTGGATTCAATTCGGGTCTGCGGAATAAAATTTTGATTTGACCTTAACGGCCTCCGAAGTAAGCTTTATTACTGAGGGGGCCTTCTTTTTATGTAACGCAGATTTCAGGGTGGGGGGTGTAAGTGGCTGGACGTAACTGCGTGAGCTTTGGATTTCCGGCCGCTGTTATGTTTGGATTTCCCGATTTAAACTGCTGGCCGCAGTAGAAATCCAAACATAAAGGCGGTCGCTGCGGCTCCTCCAATTCCAAACCTCCCTCCGTTACTTCGCCACTTACACGAGCACCGCAGGGAAATTAGGAGTTACGAATAGAAGAGAAGGCCTCATAACCAGGAGAGGCAGGGAAACAGGAGACATCAAAGACACCAAAGAGAACAAAATTCCACACCATCATTTGTCAGGAGGCAAATTAGACATGGACAGCAGGCTCATAGAGATAGCCGAGAACGGGCTGTATCTTACGATTGAAATTACTGGGGAGCAGGATGTGCGGCTGCTGCATTTTGGCGCAGCGCCGCTGGAAGCAGGAAGCATAGAAGACCAGCACAAGGCAAGCTTCCGGCTGCTGGAGCTGCAGCTGTCGGGGGAAGACCGGGCGGAATATCACGGGCGGACGCACCGTGCATCTTATCCGGGATTGCGCATGGTGTATGACGGGCATAGGGACACGGTGAATCCGCTGGGACGGAAGCTGGAGCTTACACTGGCTGACCCGCTGACGGGTGTAAAGGCAGTACAGCATTATCAGTTCTATACCGGTGTGCAGATTGTCCGTTCCTGGACAGTGGTTCGAAATGAAGGCAATGCGGAAGCGGCTGTAGAGTATATCTCTTCATTCGCACTCACTGGAGTGGACAAAGAGGGCAGCGGAGACCGCAATGACAAGATCGAAGTGAGTATTGCTCACAGCGGGTGGCAGAGTGAGCTGCAGTGGAAAAGCTACAGCCTGCCCGAGCTGGGCATGTCCCATCTCGCCGATCGTGGATCGAAGCGGGTTGCCGCCAGCAATACCGGCTCCTGGTCGGCGGCTGAGCTGTTGCCAATGGCCGTGCTGCGCAACAAGGAGAGCAGAAGCAGCCTGTTCTGGCAGATTGAACATAACGGCTCCTGGCACTGGGAGCTGACGGATCAGGCAGATCAGCTTACGCTGCTGGTCAGCGGGCCTACGGAGCATGACAATCACTGGTGGCTGAGGCTCGTCCCCGGTGAAGCGTTCACCTCCGTGCCAGTGGCCGCAGGTGCAGTAGAGGGCGGGTTCGGAGAGGCGGCAGAGCAGCTTACCGCATACCGGCGGCTGATCCGCAGACCGAATGAGGATAATGAGCTGCTGCGGGTGATTTTCAACGACTACATGAACTGTCTGTGGGGAAGCCCGACAACGGTGAAGCTGCTGCCGCTGATTGATGCCGCTGCCGAGGTCGGCTGTGAATACTTCTGTATCGACGCGGGCTGGTATGCTCCCGGCGAGTGGTGGGACGGGGTCGGCGAGTGGGAGCCTTCGGCTGAGCGCTTCCCGGAAGGCATCAAGTATGTGCTGGATGTGATCCGCAGCAAGGGGATGATTCCCGGCCTCTGGCTGGAGCTGGAGGTGATGGGCATCAACAGTCCGAAGCTTGCGGAGACCGACGACAGCTGGTTCTTCATGCGCCATGGCAAGCGGGTCAAGGACCGCAGCCGCTATCAGCTCGATTACCGTAATCCGGCGGTCATTAAGCATGCCGACAGCGTGATTGCCCGGCTGGTTGAGGAATACGGCGTCGGATATATCAAGATGGACTATAATATCAATGCAGGCATTGGTACGGAGACGGGGGCGGACAGCTTCGGGGACGGTCTATTGCAGCATAACCGCGCTTATCTGGCCTGGCTGGACAGCATCTTCGCCCGTTATCCGCAGCTCGTCATCGAGAACTGCTCCAGCGGCGGGATGCGGATGGATTACGCCATGCTCAGCCGCCACAGCATCCAGTCCACCAGTGATCAGGAGGATTATGTGAAGTATGCTGCCATTGCCGCAGGCTCTCCGGCTGCACTGACTCCCGAGCAATCGGCGGTCTGGTCGTATCCGCTGCGCGAAGGCGACGATGAAGAGGTCATTTTCAATATGGTTAACTCGCTGCTGCTTCGCGTTCATCAGAGCGGCCATCTGGCCGAGCTAACGCCAAGACGCCGGGCGCTGGTGAAGGAGGCGCTGGATTATTACAAGTCTATCCGCGCCTGCATTCCGCAAGCCTTCGCCTTCTGGCCGCTCGGTATGCCTGACGGTGGAGGGGAATGGGTCAGCTTCGGACTCCGTCATGGAGACATCCGCTATATTGCTGTATGGCGGATTGCCGGAGAAGCGGCTGCGGTCACGCTGCCCATACCTGAGCTAAGGGGCCGCGGGGCGGAGGCCCGGTGTGCGTATCCTGAGGCGCACGGGGCGCAGTGGAGCTGGGACGCCCCGGAAGGCAGCTTGAGCGTTACGCTGCCCGCCGGCAAGACTGCGAGGCTCTTCGAGCTTCGTTCGTAGGGCCAGCTTCATACACCTAGAAGAGGCTGAACAGCTGATACGGGGTGATTTGCATACAAAAAGGGGTATTTCTGCACCGGTGAATGGCTGCTGAAATACCCCTTTTTCTGCTACCTGATGAAGCTTAGGCTTAACAGCAGCAAACGGCGGGTGTAATAAAAGGACAAGAGCAGGAGGAACGCGAGAACTAGGCTGAAGGGCAAGCTGAGAAAGACCGGGACGGAATAGGATGGGGTCAGCCCCATCCCTATGGCACTGACTCCGAAGGTCCGCAGCAAGCCGGCTATCGGAGCGATGATGGCACAGATGAGGCTCCCTGCCACCCAGACGCCCAGTACGGGCAATGCAAATAGGATGACGAATCCTTTTGCCAGATAGTTCAGCAGTATAGGCATTGCACCAGAAGAAGAAGATTTCATGTCGTGTACCTCCATCGTTATGTATTCATCTGAATAATCTTGCCTATCCGGGAATGTGGATGAATCGTCAGCGTCTCCCGGTAACGGATCTCCCGGATGGAGCAACCCGGCCCGAGCGTAACATTCTGTCCGCACACAAGGTCTGCCTGCGTCCGGTATAGGGTGAGGTCAGCCCCTTCAATGATCCCGCAGCGCAGCTTGCGGAAAGGACTCAGCGGAATTGGGAGCAGCCTGGAGGAGGGCGACACGATAATATCACCTGCCGAGGTCATGTGCCTGATCTTGCACAAGGCCCCCAGCTTGATGCGGATGGTGCCGATGCAGGACAAGCGGTCTATACGTACGCAGCCCTCGGCTTTGAATTCTTCTGCGGCAACCTCACCGGTAACAGACAGGTATCCATTGGCCGTGATGCTCACGCCCCTGAGTTCAGGAACGCGCAGACTGCCGAAGCTGCTCAGCTCCTGCGTATTGCAAGATAACCCTATGGAGCATTCTCCTCTAAGCCTCAGGCATGCTGTGGTCAAGCTCCCGCTGACATGCAGGTGGCCCAGCACCTCCACATGGGAGGCATCCATATCCCCCCGGCAGATCCGTGAGCCGTTGATTTTAAGAGGTTTATTGGCCGCAGGTGTCGGGTTCAGTGCAGGCATAGGTTCAATCACCACCGTTTTATACTATTTTAGTAACTATAATATATATTAAATGAAATATTTAATCAATATATGTTCTTTAACAAAAAAACTGCACTCCCCGATGGGAAATGCAGTCTGTGCTTAAAGGATAGCCGTTGATGCTACTGTAACATTCCGCCCATCAGCTCATCAATTCTCTGCAGGGCTGCCGATATTTTGTCAAGGTCAGTCAATGCAAAGGTGTCGAAGAGAGAAAGGATGTGCTGCTTCCCTGATCCGGTGAGAACAATATTGACGACTCTGCGGTCTTCCTTCGTGCGAATTCTCTCGATGTATCCCAGATCCTCCAGCTTATCGCACATGAACGAAGCGGCTCCAGGCGTAATGACCAGCCGCTCTGAGATATCCGTAATATTAAGAGAGCCGGTGAGCTGCAGCAGGAACATCAGCATGATCTGGTTCTGCGAGAGTGACCCTTTTTTCGTAATCCGGTCTATGAACGCCTGTGACTTTTGCTGCACGCTGGCCATATGCTCCATGACGGTATAGACGGCTTGCTCTTTCTCAGCTTCTTTGCTCATGGAAACACTCCAATATAGTATATTACGTAAAATATATAGATTGTATATCTTTCTTGTCAAGTAAAGGAAGAGCATAGTTCCTAAGGAGCAGCCGTAAGCTAAGGGGAAAACCGCTTCAGCCATACCCCTACAGAATTACGGGTAAAAATTGAATGAAAAGAATAAAATGGATATAAAACGGTTTCGATTATAAATTTGTCGAAAAAACTCTAAACTTTGTCGAATTTTTTGTCGATAAATATCAAAAGATGTAGAAATAAAATTGACAGGAAAGAAATAGCACTTTACAATGCAATTATAGAGTAATCATTTCTACTTATTAGAAGCTTTGATAGCTTTTAACACCGAATGATGATCCAAGTGTTATTTCAAGGGAGGATGCATAATGATGAAAGCAACTGGCATAGTAAGAAAAGTAGATGAACTGGGACGTATTGTGATTCCGATTGAGCTGCGCAGAACAATGGGAATTGACATAAAGGATCCGCTCGAAATTTTTGTGGACGGCGAAAAGATCATTCTCAGAAAATATGAACCTACTTGCATCTTCTCCGGAAGTTCCGAGAACCTGATCAACTTCAAGGGTAAAATGGTCAGCAAAGATGTTCTCGATGAACTGATCTCAAGCTTCGACAACGTATAAGTTAAGGTTCTGAGGCAGTATGCAGTATGAACAGAAGGGATCGCAGTGTAAGCACTCCATGTGTTTGCACTGCGGTCCCTTTCTGTAATTAGGGGTTCGTAGACAACATCTGCTGCTTCCTATATCATTAGGGCGTGTGACCGAAGAACAATTGGAAGGGATGATTCACCTCATGAGCAACGAAGAACAGACACAGGCGGGGAACAGACCGCTGCCGAAATTAAACCAGCCGGAAGCCATCGTATTTGATATGGATGGTACGCTGTTTCAGACAGAAAGCCTGTTATTGCCCGCCTATCATAAAATGTTCGATATTCTGCGGGAAGAAGGCCTGCATTCCGGCCCGACTCCGCCGGAGGAGCGCATCCTGGGCAGTCTAGGCATGCTGCTTGCGGATATCTGGAAGAACGTAATGCCGGAAGCGGATGAGGCGGTACACCGCCGGGCGGATGAACTGCTCCTGCAGCTGGAGATTGAGGGGCTGGAGGCCGGAGGGACGGTACTGTACCCTAAGGTAGTCGAGACGCTGCGTGCGCTGCACGCACGCGGAGTGAAGCTGTTCGTCGCCAGCAACGGGCTGGAGGATTATATCCATAGCATCGTAGTCGTACACGAGCTGAAGGACCTGTTCGAGGGGCTGTACAGCGCAGGCGGCTCGGGCACGGCAACGAAGACCGAGCTGCTCGGCCTTCTGCTGGACAATCACAAGATCGGCAGTGCCTGGATGGTCGGGGACCGTTCCTCCGATGTACAGGCGGGAAAGGGCAACGGACAGACCGTGATCGGCTGCGCCTATGCCGGCTTCGGGCGGCAGGATGAGCTGAAGGGCTCGGATGTCATTATCTCATCATTCGATGAATTGATTGCGCTGTATGATAACAGCACAGCGCAAAGCCTGTAATCAGCCAGGCCAGAAGAGGGCTGTGTATATACAAGCAAGCAGAACCGGATGTCATTTCCGCCTTACTATAGGCGTGAAGGGCATCCGGTTTCATATCTGGCGGAGCGAACGCGGATTCATCTCGAAATTTCATACCTTTTCTCGAATGAGGGCCGTTTCATTGCAGGTGCTCAAATTTTATACTGGTACTGTAAGCGTTTCACCAGGAATGAGCCTCAGAAGCTTGGCGAAGCGCAGCGGCGGCCAGATACTGTGTTTGGAGGGATAGGGTTGCACAAGCTGTTTCTGGTTGAGGATGAAGCCCTGATCCGTACGGGCCTCAAGCATTTGATTGAGGAGGTCATCGGCGGCTTTCAGGTGGTGGGTGAGGCAGAGAACGGAAGACTTGCACTGGAGGCACTCAAGAGTGTGAAGCCTGATGTCCTGATCTCGGATATACGGATGAATGAAATGAACGGGCTGGAGATGATCCGGCGGGTCCGTGACCAGTACCCTGAATTGTATATCCTGATTCTGAGCGGGTATGCCGATTTCGAATATGCAAAGCAGGCCATCAAATACGGCATCAGCGATTATCTCCTGAAGCCGGTTGACCGCACGGAGCTGGCCCAGGCCTTAGGGGAGTTCAAGCGCAAGCATGGAGCCCGGAATGCTCTGCCGGGCCAGCCGGAAGAGGGGGAGACCGACCAGAAGGGCAGGCAACTGATCCGCAAAGTGAAAGAACTGGTTGCCCAGCGGCTGGATCAGGAAATTTCGCTGCAATATATGGCGGAGCAGGTGCATCTGAATCATCAGTACCTGTCGGTGCTGTTCAAGACGGAGACCGGACAGAACTTCACGGATTATGTCTCCCGGTGCCGGATGAACCGGGCCAAGCAGCTGCTGAAGGAGACGAATCTCAGAATCTATGAGGTTGCCAAATTATCCGGCTACCTAAGCTCGAAGCATTTCATGGCGGTATTCAAGGACTATACCGGCTGCACCCCAACCCAATACAGGGAGCAGCAGTAATGTAACCGTTCACTTAGAAGAAGGAGGAACAAGGATGCGGAAATATGAAGTGGTTGTGGCGGGAGGCGGGGTTTCCGGCTCCATCGCGGCTATCGCGGCAGCAAGAGCAGGCGCCCGGACGCTGATCATCGAGGCGGGGGGGTTCCTGGGCGGGACCCTGACTGCTGCAGGCGTAGGACCGATGATGACTTTTCACGCGGGGGATAAGCAGGCTATCCAGGGAATCACCGATGAGCTGATTCAGCGGCTCCGGGCGCTCGGCAAATCGCCGGGGCATATCCCGGACGCGACGAACTACACCTATTCAGTGACACCGTTCGATGCGGAAGCGATGAAATACGAGCTGGATCTGATGCTGCAGGAGAGCGGAGGCGAGGTGCTGTATCATACGATGCTGGCTGGTGCTGAAGTATCCGGCAGACGCATTACATCGCTTACCTTGTGCAACAAAGGCGGGCTTAGCAGGATCTCGGCGGATGTGTTCATCGATGCTACGGGGGATGGCGATCTGGCGGCCTGGTCCGGCGTCCCGTTCACCAAAGGGCGCGAATCCGACGAGCAGTCGCAGCCGATGACACTGAAGATGAAGATGAGGGGAGTGGACACGGAGAAAATCAAGGCGTACATCCGCGGGCACCGTGAGGACTTTCCGCGCATGAATCTGGATATTACGGTGATGGACTCGGCGGCCAGACTCTCTGTCGTCGGCTTCGACAAGCAATTCCGTGAAGCGAAGGCGCGCGGTGAGATCAGTATTCCGAGAGAGGATGTGCTATTCTTCGAGACGAGCAATCCCGGTGAGATTATTATGAACACGACGCGGATTCTCGGCAAGGACAGCACAGACCCGTGGAGCCTCAGCGAGGCCGAGATTGAGGGCCGCAAGCAGTGCCGGGAGCTGGAGGTTTTTCTGAAAAAATATATTCCCGGGTTCGAAGATTCAGTGGTTGTCTCTACAGGCCCGTCCATCGGCGTACGCGGCTCCCGCCAGATCAAGGGCGTGTACACACTGACCGCACAGGATATCCTGTCGGTGAAGCCCTTCGAGGATGTGATCGCCCATTCCGGCTACCCGATTGATATCCACAGCCCGGACGGCGAGGGAACCGCAACAGATCATCTGGAGTGGGGCGCGATGTACAGCATCCCTTACCGCTGCCTGATCACCAGCGAGATCGACAATCTGATTGTTGTGGGGAGATGCCTCTCGGCTACCTTTGAAGCCCAGGCGGCTGTGCGGACTACACCGACGGTAGGCGCAATCGGGCAGGCGGGCGGTACGGCGGCGGCGCTGGCGGTCCGGGAAGGAGTTCCAGTGCAGCAGGTGGACTATAAGAGACTACAGGAGATGCTTGTCGCGCACGGCGCTTATCTGGAAGTGTAACGCGCGGCGCCATAACTGTAATATGTGCAACTAAAGTGGCCAGTTATTAAGCTGTGTGTAGTTTAATTGTAGAAATACATCTAACTGTTGTTGGCTGTTGTTAGCATCTACCCTTGGCTGCAATTAAATAATAATTCTTATAACAACGTATATTCAACAAAAATTTAGGAGGAATTGGTTTGGAAACCGTGCAAATTATCGGGATTTTACTTGTATTCATTGTGTTTGTGGGTCTGATGATGACCCGCAAGCTGACCACACTGCTCGCGCTGCCGATGATGGCGATTCTGCTGGCGGCGATTGCCGGCATCCCGCTCCTGTCTGATAACCCGGACACCTTCACCATCACGAAGGGTGTGCTTGCAGGCGGAGCCATGAAGCTGTCTACCGCCATCGCCGGACTGATCTTCGGCGCCTGGTTCGGCCAGATTCTCAGCAAGGTCGGTATCACGAAGACCATTATCCGCAAGGCAGCGGAGCTGGCGGGAGATAAGCCGCTGGCGATTGCCATTATCTTTTTCCTCGCCGCCTCTGTGATCTTCTCGGCCGCGAACGGATTGGGTATGGTTATTCTGGTCGGGACCATCGCTATCCCTATTATGCTGACAGCCGGACTTAAGCCCTTTGTAAGCGGTCTGGTAGTACTACTGGCCAATGCGGTCGGTGTGGTGTTCAACGTCTCTACCTGGGCGATCTATACCGATGTGCTTAAGGTACCGACGAACACGATTGCTTCTTATTCGCTCGTCTGTGCCGTCCCGCTGATTGTGATTGCCCTGATTATGATCGTCTATTACACCCGCAAAGACGGTAAGGTCCGCCGCGCCTGGGCCATGCCGCTTAAGCCGGAATTCCAGGCTCAGGATAACAAGAACGTAAGAGCGATTGCGCTCATCAGTCCGCTTGTTCCGGTGCTGCTCGTGTTTTTCCTGAAGGTGGATATTGTCTCGGCGGTCTTCATGGGGGCTCTGGTCACCCTGCTGCTGGCCACCCCTAAGCGTCCGTTCCATGTGTTGTCGAGTGCGCTGGTTGAAGGCATTCAGGATGTGGCCGGTGCGCTGGGTCTGATGATCGGAATCGGGATGCTGCTTAGTGCGGTAACTGCGCCACAGGTGGCCTCGTTAATCCAGCCGCTGATCGAAGTCATTATTCCGACGAGTCCGCTAATGTACATTCTCGTCTTCACGCTGCTCTCTCCGCTGGCAATCTACCGTGGTCCGCTCAATGTATGGGGACTCGGCAGCGGAATTGCGGCACTGATCGTGGCTGGTGGTATGGCCCCTGTGGCAGCGATGCTCGCCCTGCGTATTGTGAGCAATCTGCAGGCTGTCAGTGATCCGACCAACTCGCACAATGTCTGGATCGCCGATTACACGAAGACAGATATTATTGAAACGCTGCGCAAGACGCTGCCATGGATGTTCGTTGCGGTGATGATCTCGATGATTATCGCGGGGATGATTGCCTTTTAGAGACTCTTAGAGACCTAAGCTTCATGGAGAGGAGAACCTGCTATGAGCAATAAACAAATCAGAATCGGCATCGATGTCGGAGGAACCTTCACAGATGCCGTTGCGATAGATAATGAAACCTTTGAGGTGCTGTCCAAGGTCAAAATGCCCACCACGCACCACGATAAACGCGGAGTCGCCAGCGGGATTGTCCAGATCATCCAGCGGATCATGAGCGAGAACGGGATTCTTCCCAACGATATCAAGTTCATCGCCCACGGGACGACGCAGGCTACCAATGCGCTGCTGGAAGGCGATGTTGCCCGTGTAGGCATCGTGGGGATGGGTACGGGGCTGGATGCCCGCAGTGCCCGCTCAGAGACCAATGTGGCGGATATTGAATTGGCTGCGGGCAAGTATCTTACTACGTATCACAAGTTCATTGACTCCCGGGAACTTACAGCGGAAGCCATTGAAGATGCGATTGACCAGCTGCTGGCTCAGGGTGCAGAGGTCATTGTAGCCTCGGAAGCTTACAGTGTCGATGATCCGGCCAATGAGCTGAGAGTGATGGAAGCGGCACGCAGCCGGGGAGTGTACGCCACCGGCGGACATGAGATCTCCCAGCTCTACGGGCTGAAGACGCGGACCCGCACAGCAGTGGTCAATGCGAGCCTGATCCCGAAGATGATGGAGACGGCCAATATGACCGAGCAGGCGGTCCAAGAAGCGGGAATTACCTCACAGCTCATGATCATGCGCTGTGACGGCGGGGTCATGAGCATCGACGAGGTGCGCAAGCGCCCGATCCTGACGATGCTGTCGGGGCTGGCGGCTGGCGTGGCCGGTGCCCTGATGTATGAGAAGATATCGGACGGCATTTTCTTCGAGGTCGGCGGCACCAGCGTAGATATTTCCGTGATCAAGAACGGTAAGGTCATGATTGAGAACGCCCAGGTCGGCGGACACAAGACCTATCTGCGCTCGCTGGATGTGCGGACGCTGGCCGTTGCCGGAGGCAGCATGATCCAGATCGGCGGGGGCAAGATCACGGATGTCGGCCCGCGCAGTGCGCATATTGCGGGACTGGAATACGAGTGCTTCACCGGCAAGGAGAACCTGGAGCAGCCTGCGATCGGTCTCGTCAGACCGCGCGAAGGAGACCCGGATTATGTTACGGTTCGTAGTAGGGGGGGGCATGAATATGCGCTGACCCTGGCGGGAGCGGCGAATCTGCTGAACCATGTGCCGGAGACGGATTATGCGCGCGGGAATATGGAGAGCACGCGGATCGCCTGGCAGGCGCTGGGTTCTCATCTCGGGATGTCTGCGGAGGAGGCGGCCCGGGCCGCCATGGACATTGCCATCCGCAAGGTGATGGCGGTGGTGAACCAGATGATCAGCGATTATGAGCTGGACACCGGATTCATTACGCTGGTAGGCGGCGGAGGCAGCGGTGCAGTTCTGGTCCCGGCCATGGCTGCGAAGGAAGGCTTCAAGCACCAGATTGCGAACAATGCGCCGTATATCTCCACGATTGGCGTCGGGATGGCGATGGTCCGCGAGCAGATCGAGAAGACGGTCGTGGGTGCCACCGAGCATGACATCAAGCTGATCCGGGCAGAGATTATGGAGAGAATCGTCCAGTCCGGGGCGAACGAATCCACGGTCGATGTCACAATCGAGATCGACTCCCAGCGCAATATTCTGCGGGCAATCGCCACCGGCTCCACGGAGCTGCGCTCGAAGGATCTGGCCAGCCGCGCGGTGCCGGTGAATGAGCTGATGCAGACGGCGGCGGATGCGCTGGGCCAGCCTGCGGAGCAGACGGAGCTGAAGGCAGCCTCCGGCAGATGGTATCTGTTCGAAGCCAGCGAGATCAAGAAGTCGATGTTCGGCCTGGTGAAGAAGAAGCTCAGCCATGTGAGCGTGCTCGACCGTGAGGGGGTGGTGCGCTTCAAGAAGACGAATGCGTATCACCTGGCTTTTCTGAAGAAGAATATGGCTGACCGGTTCGCCTCGTTCCTGGAGGAGAATACGATCTATTCGGATGCAAATGCCACGATCCCGAAGACCTTTGTTTTCTATAAGGAAAAAATGCTCGATTTGACCGGGATGCAGACCAAGGAGCAGCTGTTCTCCATTCTTGAGGTGGAGACAGGGTTGCTCGAGGACAACAGCGAGCTGCTCGCGGTCGTCTACCAGTAGGAGGTGCAGGGGATGATGAAGACAGATGCACGTACACTGCCGGATGATCATGTACTGGGGTATGCCGAACTGAAGAACGACCTGCTGTTCCACCGGATTCCGAGCGGTAAACGGCGTTATTATGTAGAGCGTCCGCTGGCCATCGGGAAGGAGCAGGCTCTGGCGTTCAAAGCCCGCTATGGCACGGATGTCGGAGCCATCTGCAGGGACAGGGGCATCCAGGTGAACCTCAATGAACGGAAAGGCACCATCGGGCAGATCCGCTTCCGCGCCCAGATTGAGCTGTCGGCCAAGGAACGTGTCATTACACTGTACCGGTCCTCCATGGAGGAGCTGCGGCAATGTGCCGGTGTGCTGCTTCCCGGCCGTTCCTTCAGCCTCAGGGAGGTTACCGACATTCATCTTGCCCATGAGCTGTTCCATGATCTGGAGTTCACGGAGCTGGGATACACCAATAAGCGGCTGGATGACATCAGCAGCCTCTCCCTGGGGCCGCTGCGCATCCGGGCGGGCGTAACGAAGACCTCGGAGATCGCTGCGCATGCGTTCAGCCGTTATCTGCTGGACCTGCCCTGCTTGCCGAATCTGCTGGATTACGCGTATATGATTCACAGCGGGACACTGACAGCCGCCGAATTCTGGAGGCAGACGGAGGTCTGGTCAAGCGAGCTTGAGAATAGCTGAGCCGGAATCTCTGAGCCTGGGCAGGGCATGGCGGATAGCTCTGACTTCCATCCCGGATTATGCTATGTTGATGTAGAACCAGAGTTCGGGGAGGCTGTCCGCATGTTACGCATGTTATCCGGTAAAAGATTCAACCGATCCGCTTATGTGCCGCTGCGCACGAAGTTTATCATTTTATTCTGCTTGCTGATCACCATTCCGTTCCTGGTCATCGGCACCATCAGCTATAAGAAATATATTGCCGGAGTAGAACGCAGCACGGTAGAACTGTCCAATCAGGTCGTCAGCCAGATTAATATTAATCTGGAGCATTATATTAAGGAGCTGGACCGTCTGACGCTTGCGCCGCTGTATGATGAGGATATGATGCAGATTCTCCGCAAGCACAGGGGGCCGGGTTCGGGCGGCACCTATCTGAGCACGGATGAGACGCTGAAGATGAACCTGTTTATCTCTTCGCTGGCTTTTGACCGGGGTGAAATTGAGAGCATCCTGGTGTTCACCAATGACGGCGGAATCTTCAGTAATCTGGACCAGAGTGTGAGGAAGCGGTGGGACCGCAGCATGGCAGAGTGGATGGAGACCGTAGAGCAGGCGGACGGTGGCCTTGCCATTCTTCCGCCGCACAGCGCAGCTTACTACACAAAGGCGAAGCAGGGGATCATCTCCGTGGCCAGAGTCATCCGTGAACCTTACACCCATGCCATGCTGGGGATTGTCAAGGTAGATCTGATGCCCCGGGGCTTCGGATCAATTGTCTCGACGGTGCGCTCAAGCGGGAGCGGCCTGCTGCAGATTACAGGCAAGGATCAGGTGGTTCTGTACTCCGGGGCCGGCAAGCTTCCCGATTCACGCGAATCTTATATTATTGCCTCTGCGGAATCACCGTACACAGGACTTAAGGTCACCTCGCTGATGCCCCGGGCGCAGCTTCGGGAGGATGCCCGTGAGCTGACAAACTCTACACTGATTGTCTCCATAGTGGCCCTTATGGCGGCTTACGTAGCAGCCATACTGCTGTCGAGCCGCCTGATTAAGCCCATTGCTCATCTTCAGTCGAAGATGAGGCAGGTGAAGCGGGGGCTGTTCCTCGAACGCGCGACGGTCACCACCAGCGATGAAATCGGGCAGCTGACCGAAGGATTCAACACGATGATCGGCGAGATTGACCGTCTGGTCAAGGAGGTCTATGAGACCCGGCTGAAGGAGCGGGAGGCAGAGCTGCTGGCGCTGCAGAGCCAGATTCATCCGCATTTTCTGTACAACACGCTGGAGATGGTGAACATGCTGGCACTTCAGGGCAATACCCGGGAGCTCTCCGGTGTGGTAACCAGTCTCGGCAAGCTGCTGCGTTATACCGTAGGCCACCGGGAACAGATGGTGTATGTGCTGGATGAGGTGAAATTCGTGGAAGCCTATCTGCGTATTCAAGGCATGCGTCTAGGGGACAAGCTGGAGGCCGTGATCCATATTGATTCTTCCTTTGATTCCTGTGTGGTGCCGAAGCTGATTCTGCAGCCGCTGATCGAAAATGTCATTGAGCATGCCATGGGACCGGACAAGCTGTGCCTTACCTTGACCGCCTCTGTAGAAGAAGAGGATCTGATTCTGTCGGTTAGGGATAATGGCCTCGGCATCACCCGCGCACGGATGCTGGAGCTTGAAGAACAGCTATATAGCCGTCAGCCCCGGGCCGCAGCCGATGCGGAGCAAGGAGGCTTTGGCCGGATACTCAAGGGGTTCGCGCTGCGAAATGTGCATCAGCGGCTGCGGCTTCTCTACGGGGAGCCTTACGGCCTGACACTGGATAATTCGGCAGAGCAGGGCGTAACGGTCTCGCTGCGCCTGCCGATGAACTGGGAGGCGATGAATGATGCCGGACCCGCAGGGGACAGGCAAGGAGGAGAGGAATAATGCGGATTAGGCTGTTAGCGCTTATCGCTGCCGTATTGCTGGCTGGGGGCTGTTCTTCGGATGCCGGAAACGGGGCGCCCGGCGGGTTAGGCGGGGAGGGAGAAGTGGAGAGCGGGACGGCTGCTGTGCAGGCACCCGTGAAGCTAAAGTTCAGTATCTGGGGCAATGATGCGCAGAAGGCGATGGTGGAGGAGCTTATAGCTGAATTTGAACAGCTTCATTCCGGGATCGAGGTCGAGATTATGATGATTCCCTTTGCGGATTATCAGCAGAAGCTGTCAATCATGCTGGCCTCCCGCACCGCGCCGGATGCCGGCTGGCTGGCGGAGCGGATGATCCCGCAGCTGCTTGAATCAGGCCAACTGGCTGATATTGCCGCAGCGGTTCAGGATGACTCTGACTACCGGTATGCGGATATTTATCCGTCTACCCTTGATATTTTTAAGCGGGGAGACCATTTATATGGCATCCCGTTCTCCACGCCCCCGGTGCTGATCTATTACAATAAGGATTTGTTCCAGGCCCGTGGACTGAAGACGCCAACGGAGCTGTATGAAGAAGGACAGTGGAACTACGATGAATTCCTCAAGGCGGCGCGAAGCCTTACCGACCCGCAGCGCGGCATCTACGGCGTGAAGCTGGTCCGCGATTGGAACAACTGGTCGGACGCACTGCTGCCGCTGTTCTGGTCGCATGGAGCGGAGCTGTTCGACAGCGGCGGAGCATCATTTGCACTCAATTCTCCCGCAGGGAAGGAAGCGCTCCAGCTCTACAGTGACATGATGTTCAAGAGCAAGGTGCACCCGCTGCCCGGGGATGAGATTGCCTTCGACAGCGGCCGGATTGGAATGTATACGGACCGTTACAGCTATACTTCCAAGGCCCGCGCGGTTACCGATTTTGCCTGGGACATCGCTCCGATGCCGTCAGGCATTAAGGGGACAGGGACCTCCCTCGGTTATGCGGGAGTATCTGTTTTCGAGACCAGTCATCCGGCAGAGGCTGCAGAATTCCTCAAGTTCATCACCAGTGCAGAGTCTATGAGCATCACCGCGCAATATTTTGTCCCGTCACGCAAGTCTGTTCTGGAATCCGATGTCTTCCTGCGGGCAGCATCCAAGCCTTCACCGGAGAGCATCCAGCAGGCGGTGCTCGATCAGATCGCCACGGCGCGGATCGCGCCAGGACATAAGAACTGGCAGCAGATTGATACGAAGATCCAGCTGTTGATGGACGGTCTCTACACGCAAACGTCCACCGTTGACGAGTTGCTCGGGCAAATGGAACAGGAAGTTACCCCGCTTATGAAATAAGCGGGGTGTTCCTCTGTAATTGTGTTCACCTGCTGAGTCATTTTGCTGAACTGTACATTGAGTCGTCCCCTGAGCCATCCGCTGTGCCATTCGCTGACCATCCGCTGACCATCCGCTGAACTGTACATTGAGCCATCCCCTGCTGATTTGGAAGTGGAGGCGGCAGCGCAATTACAATTCCTGCACATAATGCAACATTGCCTCACATTAAGGGGCCATAATCAGAAAATGTTGCACAAAAAGCAGGAATACTCCGCATTTAAGTAACTTCACGTTAAGATTCCTGCATTTCCTGCAACAATTCTCCCGCTCACCCCAGTATCTAGATAGCCAAGTTGCAATATCTGCAACATTATTAAGGCTGCTAGACTGTCAACCCGCTACAATCCCCGCCAAATTGCATACTGAGGATTTACTCATAAGGCTTACCTATGTTCAGAGCGGTTCACCCAAGGCTAGTCATCAGTACTTACTGATACAAATCAGGTAATCCCTGCACGGGCTCATAGTAGCAAATGTATCTGTTTAGTATGATAGGGCGCAGCAGTCCTTTATGGACCAGCTCCTGCAGTTGTTTGCGAGCCGTCCGAAAGCTTACGTTGTATTGAAGCATCACATCTTTGGGCCGTAACCCCTTTTTTTGACTCAAGGAGAGTCTGACAATCTCTCTTTCCCTCGGTGAAAGTGAGGGTCCTGACTGAACACGGAGTAAAGAAGGGGAAATGACCATTTGCAGCAGCATACGGCAGATTTCCGGACGATTCTGTACATCATCGAAGGAGAAATGTACAATCCTCCAGCCCAGTCCGTTCAGATAATTCTCCCGATTCAGTGAGTAGCTGAACCTTTCGCGGTCCATATCCTTCACATGGCTCTGATAACCATCACATTCCAGGCCGAATTTTCCGTACGACGGAAGAAATGCAAAATCCAGAAATTGCGATTTACGGTTCCAGTCGTAGACCTCATACTCCGGATGCAGATCATCCAGATTGCCAAACAGCGGCCACCAGACGTTACGCAGCAGCAGCTTCTCTGCATACTGATGCCCCCGTGACAGCCGGCCTCTGCGCTCTCCTGTTCTGATCGACAAATGATGGTCCAAGAGCAGCTGATGCGCTTTTTCAAAATCCATTTGCATTCCCTCCATCTCTCCTTTACGCAAAAAAAGAACGCCCCTCTGCCAGCGATGGCTTGGGACGTTCTTCGTCTGAGCTAATTATACGCCTGCACACGGGGGAGCGGCAATAGATGCTTTATAGTCCGCCACCAAGAGGATATTTCCTTCCAGATCGTTTATACTGAGTTTAAATACATAACGTAATTTAGTATCTGCACATACAAGTGCAGAGATGGAGGTTTGTCCGATTGGAATTATTTGAGTATATTTTGTTGATGCTGGCTGCCGTGTCGCTGTCTAATCTGGTGAACCGGTTTATCCCCTCGCTCTCCGTGCCGATCATTCAGATCGCGCTGGGTATGGCCTTGACCTGGTTGCCCCTGCATTTCGAGCTGGAGCTGAACCCGGAGCTGTTCCTGCTATTATTCATTGCTCCCTTGCTGTTCAATGACGGCAGGCTTGCCGATAAAGTGGCCTTATGGAAGCTGAAAAAGCCGATATTGCTGCTGGCGCTGGGGCTGGTTTTTCTAACGGTAGGGGTGCTGGGATATTTCCTGCACTGGCTGCTGCCGGTATTGCCCCTGGCGGCTGCGTTTGCGCTGGCTGCGGCACTGGCCCCTACGGATGCGATCGCTGTAGGCGCTTTGGAACAAAAAGTAAAAATCCCCCATCAGACGATGCAAATTCTCGAAGGAGAATCTTTGATTAACGACGCGTCGGGTCTGGTGTCCTTTCAATTTGCAGTCGCAGCTATGGTTACAGGCGCCTTCTCTTTCAAAACGGCCAGTCTGAGCTTTATTGGCATCTCCCTAGGCGGTGTGGTGCTGGGTCTTGTGCTCACGCTCATTAAATACGGGATCGTGCGGTGGTTGCGCAGGCTCGGGATGGAGAATGTCACGCTACATATGCTGATTGAGATTCTGACACCCTTTGCAATTTTCATGGCCGCTGAGGAGCTGGGAGTCAATGGCATTCTGGCAGTGGTCAGTGCAGGGATCGCCCATTCCTTCGGGTACAAGCAGATGAATCCTGAAGTAGCCAAGCTGAGTATCGTGTCCAAAAGCACCTGGTCCGTCATTATCTTCGTCCTGAACGGCCTGGTCTTCCTGCTGCTGGGTACCCAGCTGCCGGAGATTATTCAGACCGTCTGGAACAACCCGGATATAGGGAATGTCCAGGTTATCCTGTATACCCTGCTATTAACCGCTGCCGTTCTCGGTCTGAGGCTGATCTGGATGCTAGTCATGGATATTCCCGAAGGGGAGGAGCCGCGCGGACCCTGGAAGCTGGAATTCAAAAAGGCGCTCATTCTTACACTGTCGGGGGTTCGAGGTACGATTACCCTGGCGAGTACGATGTCACTGCCGTTTTTCCTGGATGACGGCTCCTACTTTCCGGCGAGAGACCTGATTATTTTCCTGGCGGCGGGTGTCATTCTATGGACTCTGCTGGCGTCTAACTTTCTGCTGCCGCTGTTGCTTGGCTCAGATCATGAAGCAGAGCACAATGCCGAGGAGGCCGAGGCCAAAATCGAAATTCTGCGCAGTGTGGTTGCGGGCTTAAATGAGCAGGCTACAGATCAGTCCCGCCTCGCCTTGAATCATCTAACCGGGATCTATAACGCAAGAATCCGTCTGCTGAAGAAGAATGAAGACGCTGAGGAAATGGAACGTAAGCTTGGGGTGACAGCACTCAAGTGGCAGCGGGAATACACTATGCTTGCGCTCAAGCAGCACGAAGTGAACCCGTATACGGCATACCGCTATCTGAACCGCCTGAACCGGCAGCTGTTCATATACACCCGTGATCCGCAGTACAAGAATGATCTGATTCCGTTCAAAAGCTGGGAAGAAATCACAGGTGTCATTCAGCAGGTCCGCTTAAGCGCGCAGGAGCGGCGTGAGGAATCAAACCGGCTGCAGGCCGGGATTTTCGCTTATGTTCTTGAGCGGCTGAGAGAGCTGCAGACTACGGGAGGGATGGAGCCTGAAGTAATTAGCGCCCTGATTCTGCGCTATGAGCGGGGAAGAATGCGGTTAACCCGTCCAGAGTCCATTTCCTCCACGAAACGGGAGTTCGAAGAATCGCTGCAGGAATTGTCGAGAGCAGGCATTCAGCTCGAACGTGACCACATTCAGCTGATGTTCGAGGCTGGACGGATCTCCAGAGCTAGCATGAAGGAAATGAAACGTGATATTCTGTTCATGGAGCATGATCTGCGGGAAGAAATGGGCTGAATGCCATCTACAAGGAGCTGAATTTTAACATGAACAATAAAGTAGTAGCGGGTACTTGCGCGGTTATTGCAGCGCTGGGAATTTACCTGTACGCGGGAAGTGGGGGGACGAAGACAACGGAGGTTGCTACAACTCCGGGAAGCAGTCAGGCTGCCAGTCAGGACATCAAGCAAATGGTGGCTGACTTCAGCTCACGTACCTTGACGGCGGAATCCGCTTCGATTACCTCGACCCAGCTGATTGTGGACAGCGGCGGTTCTAACGAAGCAGTCTATGGGCTGCCGGAGGATGAGTTCTTCCTGTCGGTTGCCCCTTATGTGCAGAATACACATCCCTGTGCCACCCACAGCCTGACCGGCTGCCAGGGAGAGATGGCCGGCCAATCCTTCGGGGTAACAATCGAAGATGCGGACGGTAAGGAGATCATGAACCAGACCGTCAAGTCCCAGCCGAACGGCTTCATCGACCTATGGCTGCCGCGTGATCAGAACTATAAGATGACCATTACTCATGAAGGTAAGCAGGCCCAGTCTGAGATTTCCACTTTTGAGAGTGATGATACTTGCCTGACTACTATGCAATTAAGTTAAAAGTATAGCAATCCTGATTCTGTCTGTACCATCTCGTTTGTAAGAAGAATAATATGAGTTGGGGCCGTATCTGTATACGGCTCCTTTTTTGATGTTCTTTGATATACATAAATCAAGCGGAGAATCCGATATTCGGTGTAAAAGGAAAATATATATAATCTCGGGGGAGATAAGTTGAGTGAGCGGATGATGATTAGGATTAAAGGACTAGCGCAGGTTGCAGTGGTGGGTATAATTCATTTGCTGATTATTAGCTTTTTGAATTTAAAAAAGGGTGCGTGGGAGGAAGTAGGGGGTCTGCAAATTGCATTGACATATTGCGCTCCGGTTTTTTTGTTGTATGCAACTTGTGTAAGGTCTTTGAAAACGAAGAAGATCAGGTATAATCTGGTTTGGCTATTGACCAGTCTGCTTCCCAGTGCGGCCATCCTTTTTAAAATAAAAGAAATTACAGGTGCGGAGCCGAGCGAACCTGTATTTATAGAATTCCATTTTGAACAGGGTTATTGGGAATTGATGTTTTTCTTCCCCATTATCTATTCAGTTATCCAGTTACTCCTGTGGGTTTCCATGTGGTTTATGATATTATCCAAAGAATAATCATTTTACCTCATACAATGTTAGCAAGGAGGAAAGAGAATGGGGAAATTCATAAAGCCAATATACCAAGCCGTTCTTTATATGTTAGCAGCAATTGCAGTACATCTGATTTTAATCTATTTTCTTGAGATAAGAATTGAGGGATGGGCAACAGGAATAATAATATTACTTTGCAAAACCTACTTCCTGCCCTTATGCATGTGTTTTATTAATTCTTTATTGTTTATTAGGGCTAATAAGAGAGAGGAGCAAATCACCTGGTTTTTATTTACGGTCATTCCAAGCAGTTTACTCTTATTTCTTTTCGTGGAATTGCAAGGTATTGAACCCAGAGGCTATGCTGTAGTTTCCTTTGAGCTTTTCCGAAAATATCAGTTTGAAATGCTTTATTTGTTTCCGCTGGGTATATTAATAATCCAATTTCTTATGACTTTATATTATTTAATCAGTGTAAGGGTATGGAAAAGAAATTAATCGTTACATAACGATTAGAAGTTCTGTTAACGTTCCATTCACACTACTCTGATAATCTCTAGAAGTGTTAGGGAGATTGACCCTAACCTTAAATATAGAAGATGATGCGGAGGGTAATCATGTTAACACCTAAGAAAAAATGGCGGGACGCTGCTCTGGCAATATTGGCTGTGATGGGATTAAGTGCGAGCCTTATATTTCCCGGGAAACATGCCAGTGCGGAGACAGGGCAAGCCGCTTCACCGGGTTCCCGGATTGAAGCGCCTGCCAATCTTGAGGATACGGCAAGTCTGACAGCCTTCGTGGATGGAATGATGGAAGAGTATATGAACCGGCTGCAAATTCCGGGAGCGGTGATCTCCATCGTCAAGGATGGCAAAATCATTCTGGGCAAGGGGTATGGCAGTTCCAATCTGGAGCAGGCGGCTCCGGTTGACCCTGCAACCAGCATGTTCCGAATCGCTTCAACGACCAAGCTGTTCACTTGGACAGCAGTGATGCAGCTGGTGGAACAGGGCAAGATTGATCTGGACACGGACATTAATACCTACCTGAAATCCGTGAAGATTCCTGCTACTTATCCTGAACCCATCACCATGCGTCATTTGATGACCCATACAGCAGGCTTTGAAGAGGGCGGAGTCGGTTATCAGATCGTCACTGATCCTGCCCGATTGCCCGGTTCCATCTCGGAGACACTCAATAAACATATGCTGGCACGGATCAGACCGCCAGGTGAGATGAGTGCTTATTCTAATTATGGAGCAACGCTTGCAGGTATGATCGTGGAGGATGTCAGCGGTATTCCTTATAATGATTATATTCAGAAGTATATCTTCGATCCGCTGGACATGAAGCATTCAACGGTCGTGGAGCCTTTGCCGGAGTCATTCATCCCTAACCAGGTGGTAGGGTATAATAGCGGGAACGGCAGCTTTATTCCGGGCACACCTACCTTCGAGGGCGGATTTCGTCCTGCCGGCTCGGGTACTGTATCTGCAATAGACATGGCACATTTCATGATCGCGCATCTGCAGAACGGGAAATATGGCACCGGGCAGATTCTGAAGCCTGAGACGGCTGTATTGATGCATTCAACGGCATTCCAGCTTGATAAGCGCCTGCCGGGAGTAGCTCTCGGATTCGCAGAGAAGCGGGTGAACGGGGTGAGAATAATCTCTCATGGCGGCTCCGATCCCATGTTTAATACGGAATTGTATCTCGCACCTGCCAAGCAACTGGGGATTTTCTTATCCTACAATGGCGGTCAAGGCAGCGAAGCTGCGACCCATCTGGTCCAGGCCTTGTTCAACAAGTACTATCCCGCTCCTGAAGTGAAGCAGCCGGAGTTCTCCGCTTCCGCGGAATCCGTACAGAAATATGCCGGCTCCTATCAATTTACACGCCGCAACATAAGTGATATTGACAAGTTCTTTAACTTTTTTGCCCAACTGAATGTTACGATTGTGGATAACAAGATATCCTTGGGAAGCGGTAGTGAACAACAGCTGTACAGAGCAGTCGCTCCTAACCTGTTCCAGCTGGAGGAAGGGACCGACCAGATCGGCTTCCTGACGGATGAGTCCGGCGCAGTGACACATATGCTCCTGGACATGGCTCCGGAGATGCCGCTGGAGCGTACGCCGCTTTTGGATCAGAGTAAGTTTTGGCTTATCCTGCTTGGTGTCTTGGGATTCATTTTCCTCACGGCATTGCCCGGACCTATCTTCTTCAGACGCAGGTTCAAGGCGATGACGCTCCCGGAAAAGCGGGCCATCCGATTATCTGCGGGAACTGCCGTTTGGGCGCTGTTGTCTTTTATGACTCTGTTTATGATTATTATGTCCATGGACATTATGCAGAAGCTCAGCAGTATCAGCCCTTTACTGTCTGTCAGCTTGGTTATGCCAATCATTATGGCGGGCTTGACCTTAGCAATGCTGGTCTCAGCTATACTGGTATGGAAAAATAAATATTGGACCGCCCTCAGGCGGGTGCATTACACATTAGTGATGCTGTCGGCTGCCCAACTGACGTTCTTCTTCTACTATTGGAATCTGCTCGGCTGGCAGTTTGGATAACGCTTAAGAGAGAAGGATGATCGTGGCTACTATACTGATCGCGGATGATGATGACAATATCCGGAAGCTGATGTCTCTATATCTGCGCAAAGAAGGGTTCGACCTCGAAGAAGCCGGGGATGGCACCAAGGCGATGTCCATCATTGAGAACTCGCATGTCGATCTTGTGATTCTGGATATTATGATGCCGGGACTGAACGGCTGGGAGCTGTGCCGGGAAATCCGGCGTACGGATGCCAACCTGCCCCTTCTCATGGTGACAGCCAAAGCGGAATCGGCCCACAAAGTGAAAGGATTTCAGCTCGGAACGGACGATTATCTGACCAAGCCCTTTGATCCGGTTGAGCTGGTCATGCGGGTAAAAGCACTGCTCAAACGCTCACTGGTTGTCACTTCCCAGTCCGTACAGCTTGGCAATGTGGTGCTTAACCGCCGGACTTTTCAGGTTACACGCGGTGGAATGCCGGTCACGTTACCTTTGAAGGAATTTGATCTTCTGTTTTTGCTGGTCAGCCACCCCAGGCAGATATTCACCAGAGAACAGCTGATCCAGCAAATCTGGGGTTTGAATTATGAAGGGGACGGCCGGACTGTGGATGTGCATGTCAGCCGGCTGAGAGAGAAATTCAGCGGCAATGGCGAGGGTTTTCATATCGAAACTGCCCGCGGTCTGGGCTACCGCCTGATCCCTGAGTCATGATCAAGACACTGTATGTTCGGGTCATTCTCACATTTCTCGGCATTATTGTCTTTAGTCTGATCTGTTCCTTTTTCATCGGCTTGTATGTATTTCAGAAGCAAATAAGCTATGAGGGACAGAACGAGATGATTACAGTGGGCAGGGAGATCATTCACCGCTATGATGACGCCAGGCCTGAAGATACGGATGAGTTCCTGAATAGTATGGTTAAGGTATCGGCGCATCCTATCCATTTGTACGACCGGTCGGGGGAACATACTTTCTATGGGCTCGCGGATAGTCCGGCTGTTACCATCACTCCCGGGGCTGTCCGGCAAGTGTTGCAGGGGAAGGTCTATCGTTCTTCCACGGAAGATAATGATACGTTCATTGGAATGCCCTTTATGCTCAAGGGGGAGTGGCGTGCGATGTTCCTGCAGTACTCAGCCGAGAACGAACATATCGTCAACCGTCTGGTACTCTTTGTGCTATTGCTCGTGCTGTTGCTGGGAAGTGTAAGCATTCTTATTGCTGCCAGATACCTGGTGGAGCCGATTAAGGCTTTGACGAATGCCACCCGAAGACTGGCCAAAGGTGATTTCGAGGTGGATCTCAGAATGAACCGTGTAGACGAGATTGGAGAGCTGACACAGAGCTATGTGGAGATGGCGGGAGAACTGAAGCAGCTGGAGCAGATGAGGCAGGATTTCGTCTCTAATGTCTCCCATGAAATCCAGACACCGCTTACCTCCATTTCGGGTTTTGCCAAGGCGTTGCAGAACAATGATTTGATTGCGGAAGAGGAGCGTAAGGACTATCTGGATATCATCATTGCGGAAAGTGGACGTCTGTCACGGCTGAGTGATAATCTGCTGAAGCTGGCTTCACTGGATTCCGAGCATCACCCCTTCTCGGCAGTCTCCTTCCGGCTTGATGAGCAGATTAGAACCATCGTGGTGACCTGTGAGCCGCAATGGTCAGCCCGTAGCATCGTTATCGATCTGGAGCTGCCGGAAGCGGTCTATATCATTGGCGATGAAGATCAGCTGAAGCAGGTGTGGATGAATCTGCTGGGCAACAGCATCAAGTTCACGCCTGAAGGCGGAAAGATCCGCATCCGTATAGATCACAATGCAGCAGAAGTTGCGGTCACGATCAGCGATAATGGCATCGGGATCTCCCCGGAAGAGTGGGGTGCCGTATTCCAAAGATTCTATACGATAGACAAGTCGCGGAATGGAAGTAATAACGGGAACGGCCTGGGACTGGCAATTGTCTCAAAAATCGTCTACCTGCATCAGGGCAGTATTGAGCTGGACGGTGCGGCAAAAGAGGGAACAACGATTATCGTCAGGTTGCCCGCACGCCAGCCATAATGAAATCCTTGAATTGCCGGTCCGCTGCCCGGTCTTCCTCCGTAACGGAACCGCCCCGCTGATGAGACAGAATAACGGCTTTTTGTAAATACATGAAATACAGGTGGGTGGACTTCTGCAGAAGATCCAGCCACTTTTTTTGATACTCTGGAGCCACCGCTGCTGTCTCAAGGTTGATGTACCGGGAATACCAGACCTCCATAGCTCTCTTGAAATCAGGCAGCTCCGCCGGATCCTTGGACAGGGTGCTAAAATACACTCCAAAAATAGCATCATAATAGATCAGTGCCTCGTGATGATCTTTTAATGCCAGATATTGATCCAGAATCTTCTCCAGGGAGGGAACAGGCCGGGCAAAATCGAAATCAAACAGCAGATTGCCAAACATCCGCTCCAGATTATCCACATAGAGCTTAGCGGCTAAATCTTCCTTGTCCTTATAATGAAGGTACAACGTGCGGCGGGAGACACCGGCTTGTCCGGCGATCTGTGCCATATCCGTACGTTCGATCCCCTGAGTACAGAATAGGCCCAGTGCGGCCTCCTTAATGAGCTCTTTGGTCATTTGCATTTGCTTTTCACGTAAATTCAATGATCTTCTCTCCTATCTTCCTGCGAAAATACCGCTGCTGCAAAAGCTACTCCTGAGCAGGTGCTGTTGTCCCCAAGAACTCGCTGCCTACCGAATAGCGCTTCTGCTGATTGACCGCATCCCCCAGCCACTTCACAAGCTTCACACCATCCTGCTCCGTCTGATAGAAGGTCTCCCGGGTGGAAAAAGTGTGCGGAGTTGTCCCGTTCTCAGCGTTCAGCCCGTAATCCGTCAGATAGTAATAATAATTAGGAACCGTTGCCGCTAGAGCAGCTACTGATTGCCGCATTTCCTCTGACCACTCTTTAATGAGTTTCTGGTCCCGTGGCCCGTTGTAATCGTTAATCTTGTTCTGAAAGTGGATCAGAATCTCATCATATACCGAGTATGCTTGTAAAAGCACCGTACCTGCAGGCAGCAGCCGGCCATCCGCCCGAAAAGCAGCCCCGATGATATCTGCCTCCGGCGCATACCCGAAGTTTGCAGTGAAATCCGAGTCCCATTCCTGCTCCATCACCTGCGGCCACTTGTCTGACTTCAGGAAGGAGCTGTCTGAATATTGAAAGATCTCCGAGTCTTTGTAATGAGAGGCGATTTCGGGCGCCCAGAAGGCGGACCCGAATCCGCCAGCACTTTCGCCTGCAATCAGCAGCTTATCGGGTTTAGCCACGTTCGCATAGATCCAGTCGAGGCTGCTGCGCACATTAGTACGCCCGTTATACCGCATGGTGAAGGTGCTCCCGTCCTCACGCGAATACGTAGCGGCGCGGTTACCAATGTGGAAGTCACCTGTGGAATAAGGGAGGTAGACCACATTCCAGCCGTGAAAAGGATTATCCGGTTTGTCCGTATCCATCATCCCGCCCAGCAAAGTCAGCATATAGAACGGAATGTCAGCGAAATAGTTGCCTGTATCCCCGCCTTTAATAAAGTTCATAATTTTAATAGGATGTGCAGCGCTCCGGGCATCCCAGCTGACCCCGCCGCCGGAAAAGAAGATGATCCAGTTGTTGCTCTCACCGGTCTTAGTCCAGATGAAATACTCCGATCCATCACTGGAAAGGGTATTCCCGCCCAGCTTCACCTTATTCCACTCGTAGGGCTTCGCTTCTGCGATTACGGGGATAGTGGTCACCGGCCGCTGGATTACGAAGGCGTAGACCGCAATAATGGCTATGACAACAACGCTCAACAATCCAATACCCGTAAATATCGTGATTTTCTTCATTCTGCTCATCTCATCGCCCCCTTACTAGAAGTATACGTCTAGTTAACTAATTGCACAAGGTGTATACTTAAATCTGATGAGACAAGCTGAAAATAAGCTTTTGGCGGACTGTTAAATCTATGATTATCAATATAAAAGCTTTAATTTAGATATTCCAAATATAGTATTTTATGATAGTATTATCTACAGTTCTGTCGGCCGATAGATCAATACTCCAAGAGGGATTTGAAAAAGTGAAAAAAATGAAATTGAAATCGCTGTCAATTCTGTTTAGTTCGATAATCTCCGCTTCTCTATTTGCAGGCAGCGTATACGCCGCTTCTGGAGCCCGTATTCATGACGTAACCTCCCAAGTACAACAGGGCAGCTATCTGTGCTGGGCGGCTGTATCCAGCATGGCTGGACAATATCTGGGGAAATCCAGCGCCACCCAGCAAAATATAGTGAAGGCTGCAAAGGGCATATACATGGACACGGCCGGGACGGTCTACGATGCCCAGGCAGGACTTGCCGCCTATGGCGTAAGCTCATCTGCATCACTAAGTGTGCCGTCGTACAATAGTTTAGTCAGCAATATAGATACTTACTCCAATGTTCTTGCGTTCACGAGCAAGGCTGGCTCGAGTATTGGCCATGCCTTTGTAGTTAAAGGGTATTACTACAACACCACTAACAATATTCAGAACTTATATTATATTGATCCGGCAGATGGTTCGAGCAACGTTCAAGGCTATTCTACGTTCAAGAGCAATTCCACTTATAAGTGGGTTAATACAGTAAACAATATTAATTGAAATTAATGATCTAATACAAACAACAATTGGAGGGCTTTTTTTGAAAATTCGTGCGTTGCTATTAACCGCTGTCCTGGCTCTATCACTGGCTGGAAATGCGGCATATGCCGATTCTGGTCTTGAGAAGGCTGGGGCAGAGATCAAAGGGGCCATTGAGCAGGAATATAAAGAGTATTATGCGGATAGCCTTGAAGCCCAGAAGGATAACTTTCATGGTACGGGCAAAACAAGCTTTCATGAGGCCACTCTGGGGGAAGGAATCCCCTATTACCAGTTGAATGTCCATGACAACTCCATTTCACATGAAATGGCAGGTTATAAATTTCCTCTTTATCTGGAAGAGGCCCAGGTTGGAGTGATCGAAGCTACACTGGAGTCAGGGGCATGGACCATCTATAACATCAGTAATCATAATGATTTTGACAACACCGTGAAGCGGCTGGAAGCAGAGTATGCCGGAAAGGGCACTGTAGAGCTTATTGACGACAAACGCTACGAGCTGGATTATCTCTATATAAACAATGAGGTTAACGAGACCTATATTGATTTAACGAATGAGCAGAATATCAGTCCTTCAGAGGTTAGGGATGCGGTTAGCGAATCGGCAGATGCCTTGAATTCTATGAACCGCAATTCCAATGAAGGGGCAATCCTGGTGGGTGGTGGCCATCATGCTGCTTCTTCTGACGGAGGGCATAACTCTTTAATTACAGCTATCGTCCTGTTCGGACTATCTCTTGTCTTTGCTGTCCCGCTTGTAATCTCCGCTGTCCAGAGAAGAAGAGCCTCAGACGTATTGCAATGAGATTGGGACGAAACGAATGAACCGGCTCATAGGATTATTCCTAATGCTTAGCCTGGCACTGCTGGTCATAATGGGATGCAGCAACAAGGGGGGCGCCGCCGAAGGTGAGACTGACGAGCAAATTGCCGCCAGATATGTTGAGACTCTTGGTTACAGGATCGTTGACCCTGCAGGAGAAGTTGCCCAATACACATTGGATCAGACCATGCTTGAGAATCTGGATTACATGCAGCTCTGGTCGGTGCAGAAGCAAGAACCTGATGCCTATTTCGGCAAAAAAATCATAACTTACCGATTCCTCGTAGAGAATCATCCCCTGGAACAGCAATATCCCCCGGACGAATACAGGATTGCCGTAAATGTCATGCTTGCAGATCATGAGGTCATAGGCGGAACCTCGGGTCCGCTAAGCATAATCAAGAATCTCATCGTGGCCGGCGGAGAGTACTCCATCGAAGGGAAGACGCTGAAGGAGATCAAAGGGCTGGATTATTCGCAGTGGCTGGAGCATTGGAAGGAGAGCTATGGGACTGAAGTGAAGTGAAGATAGTAAAAAGGATGTTAAGAGTGTGCATACACTCTTAACATCCTTTTTAAGTTAATGTATTAACGAGTTCCACCTCAGCAATCTCTTGAACTGTATAGAAATCATTTGATTGAAAAGCTTTACTCAAGGCCGGAGTGAATTTAATATGGCGGTTTTTATGACTTCCTTGTTTAAATTACGATATAATTATCCCTAAGATTACCAATGGAATGATAAGAACCTGGAGGGATTGTATGACACTATCCAAATGCCTCAAGCTTCCAATGATATTGTTATTTGTCTTGATCTTATGTACAGCCTGCCAAAGTCATAAGGAGCCAGGAACGAGCGGCTATATTTCGTTAAATGAATTAGAGAGCTTAGCGGACAAGGGAGCCGCACTGAATTGGAGCGATTTTGACAAGTATCCGTATGAGGATATCGGTTCAGGAGTGTATATAAGGAGGTACCCCATCGAAGGGGAACAACAGCTGTTAGTTAGAGGGAAAAGCCTGGAAAAACCACCTGAGCAAATTTCTATTGTGGATCAAAAGGGTGAGGAGCAGGATGTGCTGCTATGTGTCAATCTAACGTGCAGATAAGTGAAACGACAACGTCGATCTAACGTATGAACTGTATTCAACTTTATCCCATATTGCTCATACGGAGGTGAACCTGGCTGGAGCATTTTTATGACTTGGTTCAATTGGCGTTCTCAATCGCACTTATCTATTCCTTAGTATCATTTCCATTTGCCCATTTTTCTGTACGGGAGATTCACTGGGATCATGACATTGCTGCAGCGGGTTCAACTTGGTATGTGGCTGTCAGACTCTCGCAACCGAGCAGCATTCAGCGTTGGATCATACGTACTGCCAGACGAAGAGAAGCACCGGATGAAGAGGACAATGGTCCTTCCCCACATTGATATTCTTACTTTCAATTAGGGAGGACAACGATGAAAAAGATCATTCGGCTCCAACCATGGGCCAAGCCCATTCTCGTCCTGTTGATGGCAGTTATTCCGGTCATTATGCTTAGCGGGTGTTCGACAGCAGCCCAAGCAAACTCGATTACTGCTGATTCAACAGGGATATTCAATCACTTTTTTATTTATCCGTTATCATTCCTGATCAAATTCTTCGCCGATGCATTTCACGGAAACTACGGATTATCTATCGTGCTGATGACGTTCATCATAAGACTTGCGATCATGCCGCTCATGATGAATCAAACCAAGAAACAAATGGACATGAAAGAGAAGATGACCGTCCTCCAGCCGGAGTTAACTGCACTTCAGGAGAAGTACAAGAACGACCTTAGTGTGGATGCAAAAAAGCAACAACAAGCCGAGATGATGCAGCTCTACCAGAAGCATCAATTTAACCCCTTAAGCATGGGCTGTTTACCGATGCTTCTCCAATGGCCGATCACTCTTGCATTTTACTATGCCATTCGCCGTACCCCGGAGATTGCCGCTCACGATTTTTTGTGGTTTAGCTTGGGGCAGACCGATATGATTTTGCCGTTTATTGCTGCTGCGGTGTATTTCGTTCAGTTCCGCTTGTCGCAATCCGCTTCCGCACAGAATCAGCACAATCCAAATAACCAAATGGCTTTCATCGGATTGTTGTCACCGGTTATGATGGGTGTATTTTCTTTTGGGATGCCTGCTGCGCTAACCTTATATTGGGTGGTGGGCGGTATCTTCATTATCGTGCAGACGATCCTACTGAATAAAATGTACACGAAGCCAAATGCAGCAGGTAAAAACCTGCCTACAGGTGTAGAAGAATATTAAAATTCGATAAACCAACAGCAGTCTAGGACTTTGTAGTTCAAGACTGCTTTTTTCGTATTTCGACAGAGAAATTGGAATCCGAGGATCAGATTACATTCCCTCAATCGCTTGAACAGCCAGCCTCAAAGCCTTAATTCTCCGCTCCAAAAGCGTTCTTTGTGGACTGCCCGCCTTTGACTTGGCATAACTGTTCTCCACTGAAGGGGTTAAACCAGTGAGAACCTTGCCGGTCTCTGCTAAATCTTCATGTGTATATGAATGAGGCTTTTGATTCCAGACATTTTCCAGAACCGCTAAACCGATGGATACAGCATGGAGCCGTTTGGTTACCAGGGTAGTATTGGCGCCACTTTGAGTCATTTGGGACAAAGCGCTCTCAAGTTTTTTGACTGTGGATTGCATAGAGGTTATGGATTCTAATTAATCTGCATTAGATACATTTTCCATGTACACTATCCTTTCGTTGCTTCTGAATTTATAATTCATGCGAGTTTTTATTTCATAAGCTCATCGGGATAACTCAGACTATTAACCGACTCGCCGTCGCCTACAGGGTGACCGTGGATCATTTGATCGACATCTATTTTTTGTTGTATGTTTTTCCCATTAACCTGCTTGAAAGAACATTCCCGAAAGATGTGCTTGCGAAGGACGTAACGTCACAGTCTACTATAGACATCATAAGAGGTCTTATTAGAGAAAAGCAAAGGAGGGTATTCGTTGGAGCTTACAATAGGGAAATTCGCCAGCGCTGTCAATACAACGATAAGGACGCTTAGACATTATGAGCAACTTGAGCTGCTTGTTCCGGGTAAGCGAAATGAATTCAATCAGAAAATATATACCAGGGATGAATTGAAGAGATTCTACAATATCCAGCTGCTCAAAAGCTTGAACCTGCCTTTAGACGAAATTAAACAAAGGCTTGAAGAGCCGGAGTATTCTTTTAGCGACATGTTAGAGGTTCAAGAAGCAATGCTTCTCGATAAGAGAGATAGAATAAACGAGTCTCTCGATATGATAACCAGAATCAAGAATCTAATCCACGAGGCCGGTGACTTAACTACTGAAGATCTTATGTTACTTATGAATTCTATCCGGTTAGAAGAAGATCAAAGAGTGATATTAAATCAATATTTCTCAGCAAACACGGTAGATACTATAATGCCAAAAGGTAAAGCTCAACAATCCGAATTAGATAGGTTGAATAGGAGACTGTTATCTTTCTTCCGAGCAGCAATCCAAAATGAACTAACCCCCGAAAGTCACGAAGTACAGAGAGAATTAAAAGGACTGTTAGAAAGGGTACCTGTAGCTATAGATGAGCTGTCTGATTCAAATCAGTACCTGGAACAACAGCTGGACATCTATAAAAGCTTATTGCCTGTTGATGTGGTGGAGTTTGCAGGACAAGCGATCCAAGTGTTTTATAAAAAGGGTAATGAATAAAGGGGTGACTTTAGGTATGAGTTCGTTAAGTTCGAGACAGCATTATAAGCTATTGCTGCAAATCTTGCTGGGATTAACACCGTTTTTAATATTGGGTCTGATCCTTATTGGGATTTTTAGGTGGGGAGAGATCATGCCCTTTATGGTTTCGCTGTTTGTCCCGGATGAGATCTCTTATCTTTCAGTCACCTTACTGGGCTTGATCGTCGGTACGACTATAGTATTAATTAGCATAGGTCTCATCATAAAAACAAACACAGAGCTTCCTCCATCGCAAGGTGCGGAAATGATCAATAAATTATTGAAGACTCCAAGCGGTATTGCCGTTAGTTCACTGG
This sequence comes from Paenibacillus sp. FSL R7-0210, assembly GCF_038009085.1. Taxonomy (NCBI): domain Bacteria; kingdom Bacillati; phylum Bacillota; class Bacilli; order Caryophanales; family Paenibacillaceae; genus Paenibacillus; species Paenibacillus sp. FSL R7-0210. The sequence goes on along the minus strand of NZ_JBBPAR010000001.1, from coordinate 3,997,098 downwards.
GGGGAAGCTTTTTTGAAGAGTTTTTCTTCAGGGGTGTATTAATAGGGTTGTTTATTGGTTATAGGCCGATCATCGACGGAGTCGTCATTCTTATAAGCTCCTTTCTATTCTGGATCATACACGTACCGCAATATAAAGGCATTTATGTAGCCTACGCTATCGTATTTATTAATGGGCTGGTCTGTGCTTTATTGTTTTATTATACGGGTTCCTTGATTCCTGCCATCCTTGTACATGCGATTTACAATCTTGGAATAGGGATTTATTTTATAAAAAGAAGCTAGAGGATAGTTAGAGTAATTGCATCGGATTTTAATTTATTTTTTAGCTAATGAACTTTAATTATAAGGCCAAGGTGGTAGGTTTATTTGAGACATGATATGCTCCTCGCTGCGCAAGGTTTAGCTGATGTACTAGGGCTAGGAAAGGTCCTTCATTTGGAGCAAGGGTCCATGACAGAAGACGAAAGCGGGTGGTCTGGTGCGGAAGTGCGCCGCGTAGGAGTTACTTATGAAGAGGGTCAAAGGGGAAGTATGATCTTTAAAGAAGCGGCCTTGAAAGAACGCCTGGCGATGGAACGGTTAACTGACCAGGGACACCGGAACACGCCAGCAGCCTTTTCACCGGATATCGAGACAGATGAGCCTAAGTGGATGGCGATGGAGGACTTGGGGAGAATCAAGACACCTCCGCCTGGCCCAAATTGGACATCGAGGGTTGCAGAAGCACTGGCAAAAATCCATGCCCGTAATCTGCGTAGAGGTTCTGAGATGCCGTGGCTTCCCCACGCTGACCGTAAGTATTGGGAGGATTATTTCGTTACCCAATTGACTGTGGACCATTTTGAAGCGTGTGCTGAGCAAAACCCGGATTTTTGCCAGGAATTTGGCGCTTATCTGCCATTACTGCGTGAGAAAGCCAACATTTTTGCCCGTGATATGGCTTCTTTGTACAGTGAGAAGAACAGTCTGACTCTTACGCATGGGGATTTACAATCGGTGGATGGTTCACATGTCCATTATTATAAGGGAGAGCCGTATATTATTGATTTCGGCTTCTGCCATTACGCCCCTTTTTATATAGATCTGGTCGGTTATTTCAACCATGAGGATGCCAAAATGTATTACAACGAACTTATCGCAAACGGTGTCTCCCTCAGCTATGCTGATTTTTATGAAAGATTGAGGGCTGCCTTTCGTTACAGTGGGTTGATCTATCTATACCCCAGTATCAATCAATGGTCTTCCGGGCCTACGGAATTAACGGGCAAGCGTCTGCTTCAGATGTTGAAAATTATACTTACCGGCGATTTCCCTGAGCGTAAGATAGATTACTCTAGCCAGCTTTTCTCAAAGCTGCTTAAGGAGCATAATAGCGGTACACTTCATCTATGCAGTCAAGCGGATTAAACTCCTTATTTCATTAGTTCAACAGGATAGTCAGGATCAGGAGTATTTTTAAGCTCAGCTTCTGTTCCTACAAAAAAACTCTGCACCGTAGGCCCCTCGATTTTACCGGAACTACTAACCGACTCGCCGTCGCCTATAGTGTGACCGTGGATCATTTGATCCACATCTAATTTTTGCTGCTTATTTTGTTCATCATAGTAATAAAATTCTTCGAAAGATATCCCATATTCAACATCTGGAGTGGATGTTTTTAATACTCCAGATTCAGGAATGGTAAAAATGTTTCTCCCATTAGCCTGTTCGATAGCGGTAAACCCCTCTTGATTATAAATAATCTGGACCCAACCCACATAGTTGTTTGGAATAAGATATGTATTTAGATTGCTTTTATTCGAGCTGCAGGATGCAAGTATCAAAATTAACGGTATTAGTAGCAAAAGTGTCTTTTTCAATTTTTTTACCTACGGAATTTAACATTAATATATAAGATTCATAGGGAGAACCCGATAATTATAAGTGAAGGAAAAAAATTCAATTTAACCGGAGAATACAATGATAATGAGTTTGTTTTTTGTTGCGTTAAGCGCAGCCATGGGTGTAGGCGTTTGGTTTTTAGTTATAGGGATAGTCTTTTCTATTGGAGGTGGGGACCTATACATAGTAACACACTATGATTCTTTATTTTTTTACGCTACCCTTTTGTTGTTATGCATTATAGCCTATCTTTTTTTTGCAAAACACTTAATGGAAAAAGAACTACCCCTTTTGCTTGCTATTTGTTTTGGGACCACCGTTATTTTCTTTTTCATTGCACCTTGGCTTGCCGAAGCAAAATCATCAGTACAGCGAGAACTTTCTAACATTAGCTATTCGAATCATGAAAAGTTTATGGAAAAAGTAGAGGTTATGATAGACCAAGAAAAACTGCCGTATTCAGTTAATGTTGATAAGAGCAGGGAAAGATTCAAGGATATAAGAAGTACTAACATTATTGTATTGAATAAAGCTTCCTACAAAGATATTTCAATAAACGATATGGAAAAATTACTCGCTATGACGTATGGAGAAAGGGTTAGGCTTGGGATTTTAAATGAAAATTATGAAAACCTGATGATAGATTTGGTAATAGATACAGATAAGAGTGTTAGTTACTGTGAACCGTATGAAATATGCGAGGATTTAGGGTTAGAGATTAAATAATCCATTACATAAAAGAAACACATTTATAATTTAGAGGGCAGGTGAATTAATGCGGAACCTCATATGCTCATTGCCGGAAGGAGAGTATGATCTTGAAAGAACGCTTTTTGATCCTATTCTCGAAAGGTGCCGTGCAGATTAATGAACAGGGATGAGTTATTTTCGCATGTCCAAAAATTTTCTGAAGACCAGTACTCCAATGAACACCGCTTGAATGCAAGAATACAACTGTATCAGTATTGTGAACATAAGAAGGATTGGCATGAATGGGTATTTGAGCATTTGGGACTTACCAAGGGTCTGAAGATTGCAGAAATCGGTTGTGGGACCGGTGTGTTGTGGGAAAAAAACATGAGTAAATTACAATCCAAATCGGAAATTGTCTTGACTGATGCTTCAAGAGGAATGGTAGAGACGGCAAAAGGGAGTATTAATGATCCCCTAAATCGGTTTCACTATGAAGTCGTTGATGCTGAGAAGATGCCTTGGCCGGATCATTCATTTGAAGTTTTGATTGCGAACCACCTGCTGTACCATTTTCAGGACCACAGGAAGATTTTCTCTGAAATCAACCGCGTATTGGTTCCTAATGGAACGGCGTACGCCTCAACTGTAAGCGCGAACAATTATAGAGAACTATTGCAGCTCATATTAGAGTTTGACGGCAGACTGTCTTTCTTTAACGAAGCCGTTAAAAACTTCAACCTGGAGAATGGCCAGGATATCCTCGGCAAATATTTTAAGGTAACAGCCCAATACGTATTGCAAAATGATATTGTCATACAATCGGCTGCGCCGCTCATTTTATATGTGGCCTCCTATTTTAGCGAAGACCAATTACATATCCTGACCGACAGGTTCAATGAACTCTGCGATTATTTAGAAGGAACTCTTGAACGTTCGGGAGCACTGCGTATCACCAATCAAAATGTTTTATTTCAATATCAAAGAGTTTCAACAGGATAGTCAGGATCAGGAGTGTTTTTAAGCTCAGCTTCTGTTCCTACAAAAAAGCTCTGCACCGTAGGCCCCTCGATTGTACCGGAACTACTTTTAATACTCCAGATTCAGGAATGGTAAAAATGTTTCTCCCATTAGCCTATTCGATAGCGGTAAACCCCTCTTGATTATAAATAATTTGCACCCAGCCCACATAGTTGTTTGGAATATAACGGACCAGAGAGATCTTATCCCCGCGAAAACGCCACTTTTTGCAGTTTAACGGACTCAGTGGCGACCTTAGTGTCTCTCTATGAGACGTTTCGGAGCCGAAGTGCTAAGGATAAGGCCTTTGAAGTCCGTTACTCGCCCAAATGACGAATTTCTTCCCGAATAAGAGCGCCTCAGTCCGTTACGCCAAGCCAAGCACCTCTCCGCATATCCGGAGGGGCGCTTGTCGTTTATAGATTAATAATAACCCCTACTCCTCAACCACCTTAGAAGAACTAGGCGTGTTCTTATTCTTATACACCCACATCGCGTACTCCAGCGGGCGGACCAGGGCTTTGCGGTAGGTGCTGTTGTCGCCGGAGCGGGCGAAGACCTCGCGGGCGGGCTTGGGGTTGACTTCCAGTACGTAGATTTTGCCCTCGCGGTCAATGGCCAGATCCAGGGCCAGCTCGCAGAGGGCGCCGAAGCTGTCTTCGAGATAGGCGGCAGCCTCGATCCCCAGCTTCTCGGCAGCGCGCATGGCCTTGTCGGCACGCTCTTCGCTGCCGAGCCACTGCTTCAGCAGCGTCTCTGCCTTCATGGCATGCCCGCCGCCATGCAGGTTCGAGGTGACGCTGCGGGCGGCGCCGACCCGGCCGGCCATGCCGGTGAACTCCCAGTCGCCCTGGCCGTTCTTCTGCACCAGCATCCGGTAGTCGTGGAACCGGCCGCTGGGCAGCCGCAGCGGGATGCCCTGCTGCACGAGGAATTTACCGCTGATGCACCACTGGCGGACGATGGTCTCCAGCCGGTTCAGCGACACCTTGCGCGGGGCGATGATCTGGCGGCTCTGGCGGCGTCCCTGGATATCGAAGAGGGACTTGCCTTCACGCTGGCGTTCGATCCGCAGGATGCCGCGCCCCCCGGTGCCGTTAATCGGCTTGATGTAGACGACGGGGCTGGATTTCAGCATCCGGTGCAGATCGGCAGAGGACTGGTAGAGCAGCGTCTCCGGCATATGGGGCCGGAAGCGGCTCCGCTGGGAGAAGGTCTGATGCACCGTCCATTTATTGCGCAGCGGGCGGTTCAGGAAGGTCAGATGGTCGTACCGCGCACGGAAGCGCAGCAGCTGCTGGAAGCGCTGGCTGCGCTGAATCCGGCAGCGGTCATAGATCATATTCGGGAAGGAGCGCCATTTGCGCGACCATACTCCGCTTTTGACATCATAGACCATGGCATTGATCAGGTCCTTGCTGACATGTACATCTGCCGGGGTGAACACAAAGACATCCAATCCAATCCGGCTGCCTTCAATAATCATCCTCCGGTATACACTCTTCTCTTCGAGCTGCTTGGCGTCGTTCAGATAGAGGGTGAGGATGCCTAGGACGGGCTCTGGCATAGGAGCTCACCTCCTTGCGGGAGAATGGCGGGATCAACTGCGCTCCCCGGGGAACGCAAGAGCAGGGTGGGCTTGCCTGTAGGGCCGGTGACCAGATCAACAGCGGAAAGGCCGATGTTGAAGCACATCTTGAGGCTGGCTGCATTGTCGCAGGCGACATGGCATTCCAGATGCCCAAGGCGCTCCAGCTGTGCAGCAAGCAGGGCTGTGCCCGTATGCCTGTTCCGGTACAGGGGGTGTACGGCGACTACACAGGCCTCCTTGCCGTAGCCGGAGACGAAGCTGACGCCTGCGAGCTGGCGGCCGTTCTGACCACGCACCGTGGCAACGAGCAGGGAGACCCCCGGCAGGGCGAGCTGATCCGGTGTCAGCCGGGCCAGCCTCCTGCATCCGCGAAGTGTAATCCGCTGCTCCCCATACTCCCTCAGGAACTCAAGCAATCCGTTTCGCCTGGATTCCCACTGTACGGGATTGCTGTCGTAGAGTGAGGATATCTGCATGGTGTCACTTCCTTTGACGGGTAATGGATTATTTGGATTGGCGGGACAGATGATTGCCGTATTGGAAAATGCGTTCGAGTGACAGCTTGCGGATTGCCGGCTCGTCGAACTTCATCGGGCGGGAATTGGCTTCAAAAAACCATACTCCGCCTTCTTCATCGACCCCAAGGTCCATCGACATCTCGCCCAGCATGCTGGATGAAGCCCGCTCAATCTGCCGGGCCACCAGCAGCGCCGTGGTAGAGACATTCTTCAGGATAACCTCTGCCTGCTCGGGCCCGAAGGTTCCCTCCAGCATGCTGGAGGGGTCTTCAATGCTGCCGCCGCGCGGAACATGGGTGGTGATGCTGCGGGCCCCGGCCAGCCGGGCGCCGATGCCGGTTACCGCCCAGGCGCCCCGGCCGTTTTTCTGCAGCAGCACCCGCAGATCGAAGGGGCGGCCGCGGTGTCCGGCAAGCACGATCGCTTGCTGGACAATATAGCGGGCGGACCCTTTTTCCCGGCCGATTCGTGCCCATAGCCGTTCGACAGACGCTGCTTTGTAGGTGGTGTTTTTTTTGCCGCTCTGAATCTGCAGCCGGTAGGGAAGGAGAGTGTCAGGCCGGTATCCCAGCCGCATGATGCCTTTGCCCGCCTTGCCTTTCTCCGGCTTGAGATAGAGGCTCTCGTGATTCTTCAGCATCGCGGTAAGGGTCGCTGCGCTGCGCAGGCGGCGGGTTTTGGGCACATGCCTCGAGGTGGCCTTGGATTCCTTGAGCCACTCGAAGAGGTTCCATTTATTGAAGAAGCTCGGATTGTACAGCGAGATCTCGGGATGCTCCAGGCACTCGGCAATTTTGCGCGCGACCGGTGCCTTCTCCTCCTCCTCGCGGTTGGGAATCCGGTTATAGATGACCTGCGGCAGCGGAACAGGAATGGCGTACCAGAGCTTTCCGCTGGCGGAGGGCACGTAGCCGGTCACGGTCTGTTCATTCAGCTTCAGGTCACGGACCGTAATGACATAGACCATATAGCCCATTTCTCTGCCGGTACGGATAATGTCGCGAAAGTTATTGCGGTTACCGCGGAACTGCTTAAGCCGGTCACTGGTGGTCAGAATGGCGATTACGGGCTTGCTGGGATCGGGTATCCGGCTGTTCACAAGTCATCCCTCCTGCGGAATTTGCTGAGATACAGACAATGCTCCAGGATGTGCTCAATGGAAGCTTTGCCCTCAGCGCGCAGGGAGGGGTGGCGGAAGATAGAGCGTCCCGGTTTGGCATTGGCCTCGAACATCCAGATATCCTCATCCTGGTCAATGCCGAGGTCGAACCCGATCTCGCCGAGCAGATGGCGGTGCTGGATCTCCAGAGATTCGGCTAGCTTGACGGCAGTGGTCTTGGCGCGCTGGAGGACCTCATCTGATCTGGCCCCGAACACACGGCCGAGGGCCTGCTGAGGGGTCAATAGCGCTCCGCCGTTCTTCAGATGGGTGGTGACACTGCCCCGTCCGGCTTTTTTGGCCCCGATTCCGACGACGACCCATTGATTGCTGCCGTTCTTGTGCATGTGGAAGCGGAAATCAATCGGGCAGTTGTCAATCTCAATAAGGCGGATACCCTGCTGGACCACATAGTTCTGCATGCTCTGCCCATGGCGTCCCCGCAGCATACGCATCAGGCTGTCGAAGCTGGTGAAGCGCAGCAGCACATTCTTGCCGCTCCGGCGGTACCGGGCGAAATACCCTTTCTTCGGCAGGTAGGTCAGGCGGTAGATGCCGTGTCCCAGGCTGCCAGCCGAGGGTTTATAATAGACGAAGTGGTGACGGTCGAGCATATCCCGCATTTGTTCGGAGCTGGGGTTACTGTGCGTTTCAGGCACGAAGCGGTTCGCTGCCCCGTCATTTTCCAGCAGCCGGTAGACATCCGATTTGTTGAAAAAGCTCCAGTTGAAATACGGAATCTTCTTGCGTCCGAAGCGCTCGCGCAACTGGTTGATGTAAGGAGAGGTCTCAGCTCTGCGGCTGGGCAGGCGGTTATAGACGACATCCGGCAGGGGCACCAGCTTGCGCTCGAATCGGCCGCTTGCCGTCAGAAAATATCCGTTGACCTGTTCCTGCTGCCAGTCGATATCGCGCGGCATGAAGGCGAAGATGTAGCATTTGTTGCTGCCTTCGCGCAGCAGCTGCTTGATGAAGCCGGTGCGGGAGCCGAAGGGCTGCGCAGCAGAAGCGGGTCCGTCTGAGAGCACACCGACCAGCGGCCCGAGCTGCACCTCGTCATTCTGCAGATTGCGCAGGTAGATGCCGCCGGACTTCGGGACCTTGATGGCGCTTTTGACGCCCGAGGCCAGGAAGAGGTGCTTGCCGGCACGCTTGATCGGCTTGATCGTGGCCGGGATGGCATCTTTTCCGAGGCGCAGGCGGATATTTTTCTTGCCGGATAATTTCAGGCTTCTCATCAGTTCACCCGAGACATATACTACTCGATCAGGCTGCTTGGTGAAATGGACATTGCAAAAAGTGAGACCCATTTATGAATCCTCCTTTGGAACCATAGATATCATTCTCCCGTGTGAACGGAGCTGCCCGGGAGGCAGCTTGTGATGGCTGCTTGAGCTAAGCAGCAGATGGCGCGCATAGCGCAGCGGGTTCTCGGCGGCGAGTCTAGCAGCCCGGCGGTCACCCGTCAGCCGGAACACCGTGCGCCCTGGCTTGGAATTGGCTTCCAGCAGATAGATTCTTCCTCCGGCATCGATACCAAAATCCAGGCCCAGCTCTCCGAGTCTTCCGCAGGATTCTTCCAGCAGCGGAGGCAGGAGCGCAGACGCCAGGGTCAGCTCCTCCAGCAGGTCTCTTCCTGCCGCGCCGTATTCATCCAGCAGGAAGGGGAGAGCAGGAACGGCCGTGCCTCCGCCGTGCAGATTGGAGGTCAGTGATCCCCGGGTGCCGAGCCGGACGGCCATGCCGGTCAGGGTCCAGGCACCAGTGCCGTTCTTCTGCATCAGCACACGTACATCGAACGGCTGTCCTCCGCTGCCGGTGAGATGCAGGTAAGGCTGTATGATATAGCGGTGCTGGCCGATGAAGCGGCCGATCCAGTCCAGACCTTCGTCCAGCGTACCGAAAACATTTTGAAAAGGTTTGTTATCCCGGTCTCTGCCCCGCACCTTCACTCCGCCGCCTTCGCTTCTGCCGAGCAGTACAGCGTGCAGGGTGCGCTTGCCGTGGGAGCCGGTCCGGGGCTTCAGAAAGACGCCGTATTCCCTTCCGGCGAGCATATTGCCAAGCGCTTCGCTGCTGCTGTATAGCTCAGTTTCCGGCAGCAGGGGGGCGGCAGCGGGGCTGCGCCGCAGAATCTCGTAGACTCCCCATTTATCAGGAAGCCCGCGTGACCAGGGCAGACAGCGGGTCAATACAGACAGGGCAGCGGAAGCTGCCCTTTTCTCCTCCGGTGTCCGGTAGAAGCAGCGGTTATAAAGAATGTCGGGCGGCGGAGCCTGCGCAGGCTCCCATTGTCCGTTCTGCCATTGATATCCGCGGACATATGAGCCGTCCGCAGCCACATCCTCCGGATGAAAAACAAGGACCTTCAGCTCATACAGCGGGGCCGCACGGCAGAGATGACTGCAGAACTCCGGCTCTGCGATGGGAGGAATCCCGTGGCGACGGCCTGTCATAATGCCAAGGAACCCCATTGCTGTTGTGGTCATGATGTCCTCCTTATAATCCGGCCAGATAACGGCAGTATAGAATCATTTGTTTGACTGAGGGTCTGATTTTCTGATCATTCAGGGGTGTGTTGTCGTTCTTGGACGGCTTGGAGTTGACCTCCAGCAGCCAGATCCGGCCGGATTGGTCAAGTGCAAGGTCGATGCCGAGCTCCCCGAAATGGGCGGGAATGTAGGTCTCAACCCCTCTTGCAATGGCCAGCGCCGCTCGGGGCAGCTGAATCTGAGTGCTCTCTTTGACACCGGCCGGAAGACTGCTTTTGCCGACGGCTTCCTTGACCGTACTGAGCGTGCCGCCGCGGGCAAGATTGGAGACGAAATGATTGCTTCCGGCGGTCCGGGCCACGATGGAGGTGACGCCCCATTTGCCGGTGCCGTTCTTCTGTACCAGTGCCCGGAAATCGACCGGACGCCGTCCCAGCTCCATCAGGGAGAGACCCTGCTGGATCTGGAAGCGGGTGGTTTTCATCTTGGGGGCAATGGCCTGAAATAGCTTCGCCAGACTGGAATAGCTCTGCTTGCGTGTGCCCATCGGAGTGGTGGACAGCAGCTGGTAGCCGCCGCCTGCCTCTTTGGAAATGCGCAGAATGCCCTTGCCCAGGCTGCCGCGTACCGGCTTGAGGAACACACTGGGGTAGCTGCTGCACATTTTTTTAAGTATGGCGAGGCCGTTCAGGGCATGCGATTCGGGCAAGTACCGCTGCAGGGCGGGGTCCAGAGCCAGCGCCTCGAATACCTCTGTCTTGTCTAGGAACTTTTCGTTGAAGAAGTGGGTTCCGTAGCGGGATTTTACATCTGCCAAAAAATGCTGTACGCTAGGTTTATTCTCTACCTTTCGCGTGGTCAGCCGATTGTTGATCACATCGGCAACAGGAAGACTCAGCTTCCGCCAGCCCTCATCGTAGACCCAGCCCTGGATGGTAGTGGTGCGTGATTCCAGCGCTTCCGGGGTGAAGAAATAGACATAGGCGCCTTGTGCATGACAGGCATGAGTCAGCTCCCGGCAGAACATGGTGATCTGGCCGAAGACCCGCTCCGGCTGTTCGGGATGGTCCCGGCTCACCAGGACGCCAATCATCGGCCCCAGACGCAGAATGCGGCTGCCGGTGCTGTAGGAAGCGTTAAGCGTCAAGCGCTGTCTTAAGCCAAGCCGCCGGCCGAGTGCCTCACTTACACGCAGGCTGTCGGATTTGGGGACAGGAATTACAGTAACCTCCTGCCGGAAAGAGCCGAAGTTCAGCTGAATGGTTCCGTGCGCCGGTATTTTGAGCCTCTTCATGGATTTGTCGCCTAGCATTACAGCATTTTCCTGCAGGATGCCCGAGTGGACCGTTTGAACCGGGATCTTTAGCTTAGACATCGTGAATCTCCTTCCGGTAGGCAAGCATGGTGCCGGCAATATGAATCTTGAGGGTTACATATCATTCATCATATGGAGACATCTGACCCTTGGTGATTGACCTATTCCCGAAAAAGCCGTGCCGGGCGGATTAATATCGCCGGCAGCCAGGGGGCTGGCAGGCGCACCCTGGACCGGAGGGCGGGAGCACAGAAGGAAGTAGGCGTGCCCGGGAGGAACTTGCGCGGCTGTCAAATTTGGGCGCGTACAGCCCCCGGGCTGGCTGCTGGACAGGCATAGATCCGCTGCCTGCTGGATGAGCGGGGGCTTTTGAAGCGAAGCAGAGACGAACATTATTTGGAGGAGGAAATAGAATGAACGTGATTGACAAGGCGCATGAATTGGCGCGTGCTATTAAAGACAGCAGTGAGGTATCTGATATTACCAGTGCAATGAAGGTGATCGAAGCAGATCCGGAGAGCAAGCAGATGCTCGACAACTTCCGCCAGAGCCAGATTGAGCTGCAGCAGCGGATGATGAGCGGGGACATGCCTCCACAGGAGGACATGGAGAAGATGGAGAAGCTCTTTGAGGTGCTTAACCTGAACCTCGGCATCCGCCGTCTGTTCGACGCAGAACGCCGCCTTAGTGTGGTCATCGAAGACGTGAACAAAATCATCACAGACAGCCTGTCCCAAATGTACGGCGCACAATAAGCACCGGCAGCGCATCAGGGATTCTCTGATACAGAAAAAGGGTGATTTCAGGGCCATTCGGCTCTGGAATCACCCTTTTAGTCTAGTGCAGCATCCGCTTAAAACTGTAAGAATGAACCTCAGGGTGTTAAAGGCTGAACATGAACATCGAGCTACTATTAGACTGATCCTGCACCCGTTACCGACTTCTTCTTCTTACATTCAGGTAGTTGATTGTATTTCCTGCAATAGAAAATGCATTACTGATCGTAAAATGAGATTCTATTGTATTTCATACAGTGGAATGTTGTGTTTTGGGTGAAAAATGGCCTTTTTTCAACATTCAATTGTACCGAATACAATAGATTCTATTTCGAAGCCTTTTTTACAGCATTCCATTGTACAAAATGCAGTTGCTATCGTGCCAACGCCTACTGCATCCTAATGACTGCTGCGGGATTGAGCGCTGCCTCATTAAGGTCCGATAATGGTCATATTCACAATATTTAATCTGATGCAGTACTAGTAGTACAGCAGGTTTAAACGTGTGAGAACGCCTATAACCGCTTGCCGAGAGTTGGCTGTGTCCTAGTTAAGGTGTAGTGGGGATGCGTAATTGCAATCTGTACAACTAAATCGTCTGATTTACTCTCAAATATCCATTTAGCTGTATTTCGTGCAATTAAAATGCCTCTATACCTGGATTTTTGCCCATCCGGGCAAATTTAGTTGTACAGACTACACTTAGAAGAGGAAAGTCTTCCTTTTCACAATTTTTAATTGCACAAAATACACCTATCTCTGAACGTTCGCTTCGAACGCAACTTCGCACATTTAGCACGTTTATGAAATGATTTCATTTCTTGCAATCCGCTAATCCTGCTTGCCCTCTACCAGACACAGCAGAATAGTAGCAGCCATCCCGAGACGGCGGTCCAGCTTGCCGTGGGTGTCCTTTGAGAAATCGGCAGTGATTTTGGTGACAAACGGGTTGAAGTTGTACCGGAAGGCAGGCAGGCTAGAACCTGCCAATAATTAAAAACCTCCCTGCTGAAAAATTACGCAGCTTGTCTCATATTTCAGGACGCAGGTTCATAGAATAGAGATATAGATTCATTCTAACAATCCTGTAGAGCGAAGGAGCGGTCCTGCAATGAGAAAAAGAAGTAAATTCAAACATTCTGTGTATCTGCTGGTTGCCCTGGCCATGCTGTTATACGCGCTGCCGAAGCTGTCTTTTCAGAATGGTTCCGGCTGGGTGCTGGGCTTCGGTCTTGTCTGGTGTGTCTTCGCATTCCTGGTTATTGCCTCACATCTGCATTTTATTATCGGAGTGGATGAAGAGAAGCAGAAGCGCCTGGATGCCGTCCGCAAGGCCAAGCTTGCAAAGTGGCAGGGCCAGTGGAACGAAGAAGGCCGGGTGTCGCAGAGATCATAGTTCCTGGATTAAGCTAACGGTGCAAAAGTACCCCCTGTTTGCCTGTGCGGCGGACCGGGGGTTACCTGTGCATGCCACTTTTGCCGGGAGTAACGTACGTGGTGTTATATATATATTCCCGGCTGTACTCATTGATGTCATTCCTGGGAAGGCCCGTTCTTCCCGCATACTCCCATACATTTATAATGGCTTGTCATAGAGCTGTCATAACTTTTGAAAGATACAGTGTAACCTGTTGTACTCCGGTGTGGCCAGCATGTATAATGGGTACAGAATAGTACAGATCGGGGTATGGGGGTGTAACAGTTGGAAGGTCAAGGAGATAATATTACAAAGCATGAACAACTGCTGCAGCACATTGAGAGTCTGAAGGTGGGAACCAAGATCTCCGTCCGCAAGCTGGCGAAGGAGATGGGGGTCAGCGAAGGTACGGCTTACCGTGCAGTGAAGGAAGCGGAGAACCTGGGGATCGTCATTACCAAGGAACGGATTGGCACAGTCCGGGTGGAGAAGAAGCCGCGCAATATTTCCGAACAGCTGACCTTCGGGGATGTCGTAGATATTGTTGAGGGGCATGTGCTTGGCGGAGCAGAGGGTCTGAACAAGCACCTTCATAAATATGTGATCGGTGCGATGAAGGTCGATGCCATGATCCGGTACATCGATGCCGACAGTCTGCTGATCGTAGGGAACCGCGATGATGTGCACTCGCTTGCGCTGGAGCAGGGGGCCGGGGTGCTTGTAACGGGGGGCTTCGGCACCAGCCGAGAGGTAAAAGCACTGGCTGATGAGCTGGATCTGCCGGTGATTTCGTCCAGACATGATACGTTTACGGTGGCTTCGATGATTAACCGCGCGATCTTTGACCGGCTGATCAAGAAGAAGATCATGCTGGTAGAGGATATTGTGGAGGGCAAGCTGCGCCTGAATACACTCAAAATCTCCAGCACTGTAGGCGAGCTGCGTGAACTGTCGCAGACCAGCGGCGAGCAGCGCTTCCCGGTCACGGATGAGTGGAACCGGGTTATCGGAATTGTAGGCCGGCGTGATGTGGAGGATCTCAGCGAAGGGCAGAGCATCGAGAAGGCGATGGTGCGCAGTCCGGTTACCGCTGCACTTCAGACCTCGCTGGCTTCGGCGGCGCAGATTATGATGTGGGAGGGGATCGATTTTCTGCCCATTGTGGACCGCAACCGCAAGCTGGTAGGGTCGGTCACCCGGCGTGAAGTGCTGCAGAGCCTGCGCGACGCCAGTAATCAGCCGCAGCTTGGAGAGACGTTCGATCATCTGATCTGGAACGGGTTCGCGGACGAGCGGGATGAGGAGGGAAGACTATTCTTCCATGGCTTCATTACCCCGCAGATGGCAACTGATCTGGGGACGATCTCGGAAGGGGTTCTGTCCACCCTGATGACCCTGTCCGCCTTCAAAGCAGCCAAGGACATCACCGGGAATGACTATGTACTTGACAATATGTCAACCTATTTCATCCGTCCGGTACAGATTGAGCATTCCATCACCGTCATGCCGAAGCTGCTGGAGATCAGCCGTCGCACCTGCAAGCTGGAGATCGAGATCAGCTATATGGATACCATTGTAGCCAAGGCCGTTCTGATGCTGCAGTCAATTGACCATGGGTAGCGGGATTAGCGGGTAATGACGGGTGAATAACGATTTTCGCGAAAAAATCTAAATAGACCAGGCTGTCCTGCAGGCGATCAGGAGGGGCAACTGGTCTATTTGTATGGGCGGCGGCTGAACCCTCAGCTTCCGCTGCGCATCCGGCTGTAGTAGCTGAAGCTGCGCAGTCCCGAGAAGATATTGAACAGGCCCAGCAGCAGAAAAGCAGCCTCAATGACCACGTTAAGCGTTGAGCCGCGGAAGATGAACATTGACATTAGTGAAAGCGTGACCAGCATTCCGCCCAGCAGCATATTCATGATTGAGCGCCTAGTGCCTTGTATGAGCGGGTCGGCGGTTCTGCGGGAAGAGATGCTGTACGCGGCGGCGCATACCATGAAGATAACGAGCAGGGCAAACAGCAGATACTTAATGAACATAATCATGAACGGACAGCTCCTTTGTGGAAGACCGGGCAGTCAGCGTAGCCTCAGCCGGGCACTCTGTATCCTTGTGATTGTGATTTGTCCACTATTGTATCATGATTTGCGCCTCAGCTGCGCTTATAAGGGCTGATTTCCACCCAGATTTGCAGCACGCCCTCCATCACCAGCATGGTGCGGATTTTGACGGTGTATTCCTTCTCGCGGGCCAGATAGATTTTGCTGTCCAGCAGCAGGCGCGCCAGCTTGCCGTCGGAATCGATATCGAACATGCTGCGCCCGCGCAGCGGCTCCAGATCGCCCGACAGCTTGCTGAGGACCTCCTTGGCTATCACCGGGTCCAGTGCCGCCGTATTGTCCTTGACCTTGCTGCCCTCGGTACGCACCTTAATCTCACGGATGACGGTGGAGGTGTTGTTGTATTTTTTGAGCGTCAGTATGTCTTTCCGGTTCTGTTCAATCTCCAGCCGTAGAGCCTGGTTATTGACCCAGAGTATGTTATAGCCCATATGATAAATGGCGTTGTACAGGGCGGCTCCCACAATCATCCCCAGCACAAACACAGCAGCAATCTGCGAGAAACGGCGGTAGCGGTCAAACGGCGGAAGTCGCATGTATCTTTTCACCCCTTGATCTATAGGCATTTGGTTGGAGGCGTGATGGTTCTACTTGCCGCAGACCCACTTGACCAGCTCACTGCCCATATGAGCGCCCAGGAAGGCGAACACCAGATAGAGAATCTGCTTGATCGCCGGGGAGAGATTGCCTCCCAGCATATTGCTCTCAATGACCCTCATCGGGTCGATGGTTCCGCCTACAGCAGCAGCCAGTGCCCATATCTTAATCCGGTCTGCGATTTCCACCATGGTATCGGTTGGCGGTTGAAGAGAGACGACGGCTCCGATTCCGCCCAGCATCGCTCCGCCCAGCACTATGCCGAACGCGATGAAGAAGTCGAGGACGGCCTTGCTTAAGAAAATATCCATAAAAAGCTCCCTCCTTAGATCAGGCGGCTGCCTGGCTTTTGCCTGTCCATATGCTCTTAATCCATTCTATGGGCGGCTCCCCCTCTAATATGATAAAATAGTTTCATCTTATGTTTTGATTTGGAGCTGAAAGGAAGTGGGGAATATGAGCCCATTCGTGCATTTGCATGTGCACAGCGAATACAGTTTACTGGACGGGGCGGCGCGCATTACAGATCTCGTGCGCCGGGCCGGCGAATACGGCATGACATCGCTGGCGCTGACGGATCATGGTGTGATGTACGGGGCCATCCCTTTCTATAAAGCCTGCCGGGCGCAGGGAATCAAGCCAATTATTGGCTGTGAGGCTTACTTGACCGCAGGCTCGCGCCGTGAGCGGGGGAGCCGTAAGGATCAGCCGATCTATCATCTGATTCTGCTGGCGAAGAATATGACCGGCTACCGGAATCTGATGAAGCTGATCTCCATCGGCCATCTGGAGGGCCAGCATTACAAGCCGCGCATTGATATGGAGGCGCTGGCAGCACATTCCGAAGGCATTATCTGCCTCAGTGCCTGCCTGGGCGGTGAAGTACCGCAGCATCTGCTGCACGGCCGGGAGGATGAGGCGCGTAAGGCGGCGCTGTGGTATAAGGATATTTTTGGAAGCGACTTCTATCTGGAGCTGCAGGATCACGGGATACCGGAGCAGAAGCGGGTGAATCCGCAGCTGATTACGCTTGCTGAAGAGCTAGATATTCCGCTGGTCGCGACCAATGATGTCCACTATATGGACAAGGAGGATGCCGAGGTCCAGGATGTGCTGATCTGCATCGGCACGGGTAAATCGGTGGACGATGAGGACCGGCTGAAGATCGGGACGGACCAGCTGTTCTTCAAAAACGGGGAGCAGATGGCTGCGCTGTTTCCGCATGTGCCGCAGGCGATAGAGAACACGCAGCGGATCGCTGAAGCGTGCAATCTGGAGCTGACGTTCGGCAATCATATTCTTCCGGAATTCTCGCCTCTGCCGGAAGGGCTGGATGCCGCTGCTTATCTGCGCGAGCTGTGCCGCAGCGGACTGGAGCAGCGCTATTCGGATACTCCGCTTTGGGAATCGCCGGAGCAGAAGGAGACGGCCGAGAAGCGGCTCGACTACGAGCTGGGAGTCATTGAGAGCATGGGGTTCAGCGATTACTTCCTGATTGTGTGGGATTTTATCGCTTTTTGTCACCGCAGCGGTATTGTTACCGGTCCGGGCCGTGGTTCCTCCGCAGGGAGTCTTACCGCGTACACGCTGAAGATTACCGATGTGGACCCTCTGAAATATAATCTGCTCTTCGAGCGCTTCCTGAATCCTGAGCGGATCACGATGCCCGATATTGATATCGACTTCAGCGACGAACGCCGCGATGAGGTTATTGCCTATGTGGTGGACAAGTACGGTAAGGAGCATGTGGCGCAGATCATCACCTTCGGTACGATGGCGGCCAGGGCTGCTGTCCGTGATGTGGGCCGGGCGCTGAATCTGCCGTATAACGAGGTGGACAAGGCGGCGAAGCTGATTCCGGGCCAGCTCGGCATCAGCATCACCCGGGCGCTGGAGAGTACACCTGAGCTGAAGGCGTTGTATGAGACGAATCCGAAGACCAGAGCGCTGCTGGATACGGCGATGAAGGTGGAGGGCATGCCGCGCCATGCTTCGACGCATGCGGCTGGCGTGGTCATCTCCAAGGGGCCGCTAACCGATGCTGTTCCGCTCCAGGCGGGCAATGAGAGCACGGCGCTGACCCAGTACTCTATGGAGCATCTGGAGAGCGTTGGGCTGCTCAAGATGGACTTCCTCGGCCTGCGGACCTTGTCGATTATTGAACGCTGCATGAAATGGGTGAAGGAGATGACCGGGAGCGTGCCGGATTTCCGCATTATTCCGGATCATGATCCGCTAACCTATGAGATGCTTGGAGCAGGCGAGACTACCGGCGTATTCCAGCTGGAATCGGCAGGCGTACGGCGGGTGCTGAAGGACTTGAAGCCAAGCGGGTTCGAGGATATTGTCTCGGTGGTGGCGCTGTACCGTCCGGGTCCGATGGAATTCATCCCGAAATTCATCGGGGGCAAGCATGGGGAGTTCGAGGTCGTCTATCCGCATGCGGATTTGCAGCCGATTCTGGCCGATACGTATGGCATTATCGTCTACCAGGAGCAGATCATGCAGATTGCCTCCCTGATGGCCGGCTTCTCGCTTGGCGAAGCAGATCTGCTGCGCCGTGCAGTATCCAAGAAGAAGCGGGAGACGCTGGATCAGGAGCGCAGCCACTTTGTGGAGGGCAGTCTGAAGCAGGGCTACCAGGAAGCGGATGCCCATGCGGTCTATGATATGATCGTGCGGTTCGCCAACTACGGCTTCCCGCGCGCCCATGCGGCTGCTTACGGGGTGCTGGCCTTCCAGACCGCTTATCTTAAGGCGCATTATCCGGTGCAGTTCATGGCCGCGATGCTGACTGCTGTGATGGGGAGCCACCGCAAGGTGGCGGAATATGTTCTGGAATGCCGCCGGTCCGGGATTGGCGTACTGCCGCCGGATGTCAACGAGAGCGGGGTGCTGTTCACTCCGGTGCCCGGTGAAGGCCGCGGGCATATCCGCTTCGGGCTGGCTGCGGTGAAGAATGTCGGCACGCAGGCTGTAGAGAACATCATGGCAGTCCGCAAGGAGCGGCCGTTCGACAGCCTGCTCGATTTCTGCCGCCGGGTCGATCTGCGGGTCTGCAACAAGCGCGTGATCGAATCGCTGCTGCAGACCGGGGCGTTCGATGCGCTGCCCGGACACCGGGCGCAGCTGCTGGCGATGCTGGATGAGACGGTGGACGCGGCGGCCAAATGGCGCAAGGAGCGCGATGAGCTGCAGATCCAGCTGTTCGATGACCTGATCGAGACGCCGAACTGGGAGATCCGCTACCCGGATATTCCGAGGTTCAGCGGAACCCAGCAGCTGGAGCTGGAGCGTGAGCTGCTCGGGCTCTATCTCTCCGGCCATCCGCTGGATGACCATGCGGGGCTGCTGGAGGAGCCGGGGGTGCAGAAGCTGATGGATCTTGGCGAAGCAGCGGATGAGAGTATGACCGTGACGGCCGGTATGGTCGTGTCGCTGAAGGAGATCACGACCAAAGCCGGTAAGGCGATGGCTTTTGTGGAGTGGGAAGATCAGATCGAGCGCTGCGAGGTCGTACTCTTCCCTGAGGTGTGGAAACGCAGCCGCGCCCTGATTGAGAAGGGCGCACTGCTGGCCCTGCGCGCCAAGGTGCAGCAGGAGGACGAGGGCTTCAAGCTGCTGGCCGAGGAGGTAGCTCCGCTCACCTCAGACAGCGTGCGCGGCCTGCTGCAGCGCCGCAGCGCCGGGTCCCGGCCCGCCTACGGCGCGGGCCGCAGTTCCCCTGCAGGAGCGCCTGCGGCCGCTCCTGCAGCCCGCACGGGCGCCGGTGGCCCCGGCGCCCGGCCCGGCGGTGCAGCTGGCACCGCCGCTGCACGGGCACGCGCACACCGGCGGCACAGCCGCCCGGTGCGCGCGCTTCTGCGGCCGCTGCGCAGGCCGCGCCTAAGGTCCCGGCCGCGTCAGCCGCGCGGCCGGACAGCTCTGCCCCGCTGCGCACGGGGCAGGAGCCAGGCGCCCAGCGTGTCTTCATCAAGATCACGCCGGGCGCTGAGCTGAAGGGTCTGCTGCCGCGCCTCCAAGCGCTGCTGCAGACCCATCCGGGACCCGCAGCGACGCTGCTGTTCTATGAGCGCAACCAGAAGGTGCTTGCGCTGAGCGACAGCTACCGGATCGAGCCCTCGGAGGGGCTGTTCGCAGCCATTGAGGAGATGCTGGGTGCCGGAACCGTCCGCCTCAGATAGGAGCAGCCAAGCTATCCTTGTGTAGCGTCAGAATTAAATTTATGGATTGAATCAGTACAACGATACCACCTACAATTGTGTTCGGTTTTTCGATTACATTTGGCTTACGTAGCGCTCCCAGTCCGATTGTGTTCGGTTTTTCGATTACATTTGGCCTACGTAGCGCTCCCAGTCCAATTGTGTTCGGTTTTTCGATTACATTTGGCTTACGTAGCGCTCCCAGTCCGATTGTGTTCGGTTTTTCGGTTACATTCGGCCTACGCGGCGTACCCAGTCCAATTGTGTTCGGTTTTTCGATTACATTTGGCCTGCGCGGCGCTCCCAGTCCAATTGTGTTCGGTTTTTCGATTACATTTGTCCTACGTGGCGCTCCCAGTCCAATTGTGTTCGGTTTTTCGATTACATTTGGCTTACGTAGCGCTCCCAGTCCAATTGTGTTCGGTTTTTCGATTACATTTGGCTTACGTAGCGCTCCCAGTCCAATTGTATTTGGTTTTTCGGTTACATTTGGCCTACGCTAGTCACCCGGTCCAATTGTGTTCGGTTTTATGTTGAAATTTGTTAATTATATACAAACAGACGATGTTCTGGTTTTTAGCCACGCTGCTCATTTTCATGCTGGAGTTGTGCCTTGAAAGACATGATTGTTTTCGCATACATTTGTCCCAAACACTTTACTTTTTTAGTGGTTCAGGCCTCATCATGCAGACCCGCTTTTTTAATCTGATGCGCTACTAGGAGCATGTTCAAAGCGAACATTCACATAGGTGTATTATGTGCAATTAAAAACCGTAAAAAGGACGGCTTTCCTCTCCTAACTGTAGTCTGTACAACTAAATCTGCCCGAATAGGTGAGAACCCGCATATAGAGGCAGTTTAGTTGTATCGATTACAGCTAAATGGATAGTCGGCAGTAAATCAGACGATTTAGTTGTACAGAATGCACTTGAGCATACGCGCTGCACCATAACCCGGCCATAGATACACTGATCTTTTTAGCACATTTGCGCCCTCTTCCGCATACATTAGGGAACCAATAGAGTGAACTTATGAATCTGTCAGGCTTCACTCTCAAGTTCAGCTAAATCATAGCGGGGCATTGTCCCGTGCGGAAGGGGAATGACATCATGTCCTATCAAATGGCGGAGGATCTGCTGGAGCGCCGGGGAGTATCACTGGATTCGATCGCAGAGATCGTCTATATCCTGCAATCGGTCTATTATCCCAGCTTAACGCAGGAGGAGTGCCTGAGCAGTGTCAAGTCGGTCTTGAACAAAAGAGAGGTC
Organism: Paenibacillus sp. FSL R7-0210; assembly: GCF_038009085.1. NCBI lineage: Bacteria > Bacillati > Bacillota > Bacilli > Caryophanales > Paenibacillaceae > Paenibacillus > Paenibacillus sp. FSL R7-0210. The sequence goes on along the minus strand of NZ_JBBPAR010000001.1, from coordinate 3,976,050 downwards.
CAGTATACGCTCATGACGGGGATTGCGCTGGATGAGCTGGCCGAGAAGAAGCTGCTGCCCCAGCCGTTTCAGGCGGTAATGGAAGCGGATGAGTCGCTCTATGGGGCGGACGAGACTCTGGCGCTGGGCATCACGAGCGTGTATGGAATGATCGGTCTGACCAGCTTCGGCTACCTCGATAAAATAAAGCTTGGAATTATCGGCAAATTGAATGATGATAAGGGGAGCATTCATGTATTTCTGGATGATCTTGTGGCCGGAATTGCGGCTGCAGCTTCAGCCCGGATCGCCCACGGGCATGAGGGTGCGAAGGTCTATCCCCATGTGACCGGGACCGAATAACGGCTGCTCCTGATGCGCTGCGACCGGCCTCCCGGGCCTGAGTCCTTCCTGCCGGGCTTGCTTGCGGGAAAAAAGAAAACTGTGTTATCATAATTTCATTATATTCAGGATACGGCTGGATTCGAGATTAGGGAGGCCTTGCAGGGCATGTGGACGGTAATCTATATAGCGCCGACCGCCAAAGTGGCGGAGATGATTGAGAAGAAGCTTACGGAAGAAGGATTTCTGATTAAATGCCGTCCCATCAATATGTCCAAGCAGCAGTTTGAGATTCTGGTTCCTTCGGGAGAGCTTGAAGAAGTGCAGGAGGTCCTCAATCTGATCCTGCATCCCTGAAGAGTATGGCGTAGAGATTCAAGAACATTCATGACAGCGGCAAGCTGCTATTTACGCAAATAAACGGCTGAAGAGGTGCGACCCTTGTTCAAAGATTTATTTCAGAAAAAACGGAAGTACGCGACTATTCCTTCAGAGCGTCTGGAGCGAAGCGGCGGACCGGCAGAAGGCGAGCGCCCTAAGCGGGAGATTCCCGAAGGCCTAATGAGCAAGTGTGCCAAATGCGGAACAATCCAGTACAGCAAGGAACTGGAGAAGAATTTGAAAGTATGCCCGTCCTGCGGCTATCATATGCGTCTGAATGCGACCGAACGGATTGCGATGATACTTGATCCGGAAGGGTTCATTGAGTTCGACAGCGAGATGGCGTCCATTGATCCGCTGAAGTTCCCCGGCTATGCTTCCAAGCTTGAGCAGCAGCAGTCCAAAACCGGACAGGTTGAGGCTGTAATCACCGGCCAGGGCAGCATCGGCGGCCATGCGGTTATTGTAGCCGTGATGAACTTTGAGTTCTTCACAGGCAGCATGGGATCTGTGGTTGGAGAGAAAATTACTAGAGCGGTAGAAGAAGCGACAGAGCGGGGACTGCCGATGCTGATCTTCTCCACCTCCGGCGGAGCCAGGATGCAGGAGAGCATTCTCAGTCTTATGCAGATGGCGAAGACAAGTGCCGCGCTGGCCCGGTTCAGTGAAGCGGGTGGCCTGTATATCTCCGTCATTACTGATCCGACCACCGGCGGGGTATCGGCGAGCTTTGCCAGCCTGGGCGATATTATTATTGCCGAGCCCGGAGCGGTCTTCGGCTTTGCCGGACGGATTGTCATCGAGCAGACGATCCGCCAGAAGCTGCCGGAGGATTTCCAGACGGCCGAGTTCAATCTGCAGCACGGACAGCTGGATCTGGTCGTGCACCGTAAGGAAATGCGCTCCACACTCACGAAGCTGCTGGAGCTGCATGATGTGAAAGGGGGATTTTAGGTTGGCAGGAGAGATGCCTTTTGAAATGCCTCTGGTAGAAATGCGCAAAAAAATCGCCGAGCTCAAGCAGTTCGGCGAAGAGAAGGGCATTGATTTCAGCGATGAGGTAGCCCGGCTTGAGGAGCGCTACAGCGAGCTGGAGAATGAGATCTATTCCAATATATCCCCGGCCCAGAAGATGCATCTGGCCCGGCATCACGTACGCCCGACCTCGCTGGATCTGATCGGGCTTATCTTCACGGACTTTATCGAGCTGCATGGTGACCGCCTGTACGGTGACGATCTTGCTGTAGTCGGCGGAATCGCCAAGCTGAACGGCCGGCCTGTAACTGTCATCGGTCAACAGCGCGGCAAGGATACGAAGGAGAATATTCTGCGCTTCTTCGGCAGCGCCCATCCGGAAGGCTTCCGTAAGTCACTGCGCCTGATGAAGCAGGCGGAGAAGTTCGGCCGTCCGATCATTACCTTTGTGGACACCAAGGGGGCTTACCCGGGCAATACCGCAGAGGAACGCGGACAATCGGAAGCGATTGCCCGCAATTTGTTCGAGATGTCCCAGCTGGCCGTGCCGGTCATCTGCGTGATTATCGGCGAGGGCGGCAGCGGCGGAGCCTTAGCGATGGCTGTCGGCAACCGTGTGCTGATGCTGGAGAATGCGATCTATTCGGCGATCTCCCCTAACGGTGCAGCGTCGATTCTGTGGAAGGATGCCACCAAGGCGGAGCAGGCCGCAGAGGCCATGAAGATTACGGCCACCGATCTGCTGGAGATGGAAGTGATCGAGGAGATTATTCCGGAGCCCAGAGGCGGTGCACACCGGGATTACGAAGCTGCGGCGGAGGCGGTTAAGGACACAGTCTGGCGTCACCTGCAGGAGCTGTCCGGTATGGATGCGGCGGCGCTGAAGGAAGACCGTTACCTGAAATTCCGCAAAATCGGCGAGTTTTCCGAGGCGGTGCTGGAGCAGGATGCCGATCAGGATGAAGCGCAAATTGTAGAGTAAGCAGGAGCTTCTCTCCGGGGAATTAGCGGCAATGCCGGTACCGCCGGTTTGCACTTTTTAACACATTCCAGCTTATTCCAGGCTGCGGACAGGACAAGATCGGTTATACAATTATTCCCATTCTAATCATCCTGTGCTTGCTGCGGGATGATTTTTCTTTTATCGGCCATCCTATATTATTCGACTTTAATTTACAGCAAAAACAGGCACTAACATTGATTTTGTGTTCAACATGCAGTAATATTCATAAGGGCGCAATAAAACGTGCATGTCTTTACATGTGATAAAGTTCCTATACAAAGAGCAAGCCTTATAGTAGATTTTGTAGTTGGAAAAGATGAGACAGAGAGAACGAAAAAACGGAGGAAAACCTAATGCGGAAAAGTAAAATTGTATGTACGATCGGACCTGCAAGTGAATCGTTGGAGAATATCAAAAAATTGATTTTGGCTGGTATGAATGTGGCCCGTCTGAACTTCTCCCACGGCGATTTTGATGAGCATGGAGCCCGGATCAACACGATCCGTCAAGCATCCAAGGAACTTGGCAAGACTGTTGCCATCCTGCTCGACACCAAAGGACCGGAGATTCGTACAGGCAAGCTGGAAGTAGAACCGATTGAACTGGTTCAGGATGAGTATCTGACATTGACTACGGAAGAGATCCTTGGCGACCACAACCGTATCTCCATCACTTACAACAACCTGCCTAACGATGTTCAAGTAGGATCGACGATCCTGATCGACGACGGCCTGATCGGCCTTACAGTTGTCGACATTCAAGGCACCGAAATCAAGACCCGTATTGTTAACGGCGGTACGATCAAGAGCAAGAAGGGTGTTAACGTACCAGGAGTATCCATCTCCCTGCCGGGTATTACGGAAAAAGATACCAATGATATCATTTTTGGGATCGGACAGGACATTGATTTTATTGCCGCTTCTTTCGTACGCAAAGCCAGCGACGTTCTGGAAATCCGTGAACTGCTTGCGAAGCATGATGCTTCCCACATCCAGATCATCTCCAAGATCGAGAACCAGGAAGGTGTCGATAACCTGGATGAAATCCTGGCAGTATCCGACGGCCTGATGGTTGCCCGTGGCGACCTTGGTGTAGAAATCCCTGCTGAAGATGTACCTTTGGCACAGAAGCTGATGATTCAAAAATGTAATATCGCCGGCAAACCGGTAATCACAGCTACCCAAATGCTGGATTCCATGCAGCGCAACCCGCGCCCAACCCGCGCTGAAGCAAGTGACGTAGCGAACGCAATTTTCGACGGAACTGATGCAATCATGCTGTCCGGTGAGACTGCTGCCGGGAAATATCCGGTTGAATCCGTATTGACTATGTCCCGTATTGCTGAGAAAGCAGAGTCTGCTCTGAACCACCGTGAGATCTTCATGAAGCAGCAGATTGCTCAAGAAACTACTGTAACTGAAGCGATCAGCCAATCCGTAGCGATCTCCGCTCTGGATCTGAATGCTAAAGCGATCATTTCTTCGACTGTAACTGGCCACACTGCACGCGTGGTTTCCAAATATCGTCCTAAATCACAGATCATTGCTGTTACCACCCAGGAAAGAACCATGCGTCAGCTGGCGCTGGTATGGGGCGTAACTCCTGTATTCGGCCCTGAAGCTCATTCCACTGACGAATTGCTGGAAACAGCTCTTAACGGCGGTAAAGCTTCCGGTCTGGTTAAAGCCGGCGATCTTGTAGTTATCACTGCAGGTATCCCGCTTGGACGTTCCGGTTCCACTAACCTGGTGAAGGTAGATACGATTCCAGCCGACTAGGATTTGGAAGAGCTTCTGCAGCACGAATAAGATATAATGATTAGAGCAGTGGCGCTTGATTGCCGCTGCTCTTTTTTGATATCGATAATGCAAATGGATATATTGGACCTGAGTGTCTGGAGCAGGACGGCATGTCAGCCTGTTAGGGAGTCGTATAAATAGGGTTCCTGGAATACACGGCAGAGGGACTTTTATGATAGATTCGTCTGACTGAAAAGGCGCTTCCGCAGGAACGTGGGGGAGAAGGCACAGCCAGCAGCTTCTTATTCTGGAGCATAATGCCGCCATCTGAGACCTTTAGTCTGGGGCTGCGTCCATTGACCTGGCAACAGGTAAAGCAGACTGTGGATAACTTGGACAGCGGAGCGATATCGAACCCCACCTGCGGCGCTTCGACAATCCATTCGGCAGAGCTTTGCGGTCCGTTATAGCGCTGTACGGTACGGAAGACCCAGCATTTGCTGAGATTGCGCAGGGTGATGCACCATTTGCCGGAACTCAGCTTGACGATGGAAGCACGCATATGGTTGCCGGGAGAGACGGGAAGAGGAATGACGGTTTCGGAGGCGGGGAGAATCTCCCACCAGGCATAATACCGGACTTTTCCGTTCACCGACTCATGGCCGGTGCCCGTCTGAATCAGGCTGCTGTTCTTGAAGCCGTCGATGCCGATCCAGGCCGAGGAGAACGTAGCTTTTACCGTAGGCTTTACATAAGGGACGATCCAGTCGGCGGATATCTGCCGGTAGCTGCCTTTTTTGCCGGAAATGGCATAACCGCTCCAGTTGCTTGATGTCCAGCCTAAGCCTGAACTGGCGGCTCTGCCCGTATTAAGTTTATCCTTCAGACAGGGCTTGCTTCGTGTTAATCTATTGACTTGGCCCACTTGTCCACCGCCTCATAATAGGTTGTGCTCTATTTAATGCAGCAGGCGGCTATGAAGGTTGGGTATTCTGTTAAAAAGAATGAGAGAGGACTTGTAATCCCCATGGAAAAAATAACAAAGCTGCGCGGGTTCTATCTGTTTTTGGGACTGGCCGGAGGCTCCTTCGGCTCCTACCTCTCGCTGCTGCTGAAATCGAATGGACTTGAAGTCAGCCAGATCGGCGTGCTGATGGCTATAGGTACGCTGATCGCCATCTGTGTCCAGCCCTTATGGGGAATGGTCTCCGACCGGTATAACCAGGCGCGGCTGGTGCTGATTCTGAGCGTGGCGGTTCCGGCGGTGCTTGCGGTCCTGTACCGTTCGGAATATTTTATCGTGCTGATGCTGGTATATACCGTGTCCACGATCTTCTCCTCTACACAGGCGCCTATAGCCGACTCATACGCCATAGCGGCAGCGAACAGGGCCGGAGCCACTTACGGCAGCATTCGCATGATGATGAGCATAGGCGCCGCCGTAGGGGCCATTGCGGGGGGGCAGTATGTATCCAAGTTCTCTGTATCGACCATCTGGCTGCCGTTTCTGCTGCTGAATAGCGTCGCTGTAGTGATTGCCTTCACTCTTCCCAAGCAGGCGGAGGAGAATCATATGATGAGCCAGTCCTTCTCACAGGGGATCAAAAAGCTGCTCGGCAACCGCATATTCCTGGCCTTCCTGGGCGGGAGCTTTCTGGTCAATCAGACCATGACGGCCTTCGGGACCTATTTCGTGATTGCCTTCCAGTCGGTCGGCGGTTCGACCGGCACTGCCGGAATCGCCCTGTTCCTGGCATCGATTACCAATGTGCCTTCAATGTTCTTCGCCTCCAAAGTGATCCGCAGACTGGGGATGGAGCGGACGCTGCTGCTCGGCGCAATGATCTATGTACTGCGCTGGGGCATCCAGGTGGCCTTCCCGTACCCTTCCGTCATGATCGGCGTACAGGTGCTTCACGGCCTCTCGTTCGGGTTCTTTTATATCGCGGCGGTTGAATATGTATCGAAGATTACCTCAGCGGAGATGCAGGCGACCGGGCAAAGTGTGTTTAACATCGTATTCTCCGGGTTAGCCGGCATTCTGGGCAATCTGCTGAACGGGATGCTGCTGAATCAGGGCGGGGTCGGGCTGATGAACCTCTCCTGTATGCTTAGTGCGGCTGCGGGTGCGGCCCTGCTGTTCTATGTTGCCCGAAGCTCGCGCCGCAAGCTGCCGCTGAAGTCTGCATCCGGCGGTGTCGGCGCTTAAGCGTTCTGCTGGCTGCCGGACAGGCTGTATTTTAGAAAGGAGCATGAATATGAATCCGCATCAACCGGGATGGGCCAGCCGCTGGCATAGTACCTCCATCCGTGTACGTTATCAGGAGACCGACCAGATGGGCGTCGTCTATCATGCCAACTATTTGATCTGGTTTGAGTGCGGCCGGACGGAGATGTTCCGTGAGCTGGGCTTCGACTACAAGAGGCTGGAGGGACTCGGTCTGCTGCTGCCGGTAACCTCTGCAGATTTGCAATTTAAAAGCCCCGCGCGATATGATGATCTTATTACCGTGTATGCGCGGTTAACCACCTTCTCGGCTCTTAGGGTTGTGTATGAATATGAAATCCGCCGGATGGCGGCGGGTCAGGAAGGGCAGGAGCGGACCGCAGGCGAGCTTCTGGTCAGCGGCTCGACGAGCCATGTCTGGCTGAACGGGGAATGGAGGCCGGTGCGGATCGACAGGGCACAGCCCGAGCTGTTCCATGCCATCCTGGCTGCGCTGAAGGAAGAAGAATAGCGTTAACGTAAAGAAGAAGGAGGAGCAGTATGATCAGGAACAAATGGCTGTGGGCCGCCCTATTTGCAGTCCCGGCCGTGGAATTATTCGGTTTCATCTATGTCTCAAGTTTTCTTGGAGCGCCCAAGACGCTGCTGATCATGCTGGCTACTTCAGTCATCGGATTGCTAATGATGCGGTTCGAGGGCAAGAAAGTGCTGCAGGACAGCAGAACACATATGCAGGAGGGCCGGGTGCCCGGACGGACCATGCTGGACGGCTTATGTATTTTCTTCGGCGGTCTGCTGCTGATTCTGCCGGGGTTTGTCACGGATCTGATCGGCTTTACTCTGGTATTTCCGCTGACCCGGCCGCTTTACCGGGTTTTTCTGCTGAAATGGATCGAGAAGAAGATGAAGAACGGCACGTTCACCTTCTACCGCAGGTAAGCGGGTAATAAGGAAGAAATCAGGCTTGTCAAAAGGTGTTCAGTTGCAGGATACTGCGGCTGGATGCCTTTTTGGCGTTAGGGAGTGGTGCGGAGCAAAGTTAGTTTCGAACGCGGCCCCCTAATGCAGTCTGCCGCTGAGGATATAAGTGCGCAGGGCGCGGAATACGCCGGCGCGGGCGAATGCGTCGAGAATGACGAGCAGCACCGGGCCGAGAATCAGGCCGAGCATGCCCATCAGCTGAAGGCCGGCGAACATGCCGATCAGCATGGCGAGCGGATCGACGCCGATGCTGCTGGCGAGTACCTTGGGCTCCAGTACCTGGCGGGTAATCAGGATGATGCCGTAGAGCACCAGCAGCCCGATGGCCAGCGCCATGTTCCCGGTCATGTATGAATACAAGGCCCAGGGCAGAATGACGATACCAACACCCAGATAAGGAATCAGATCGACGATACCGATGGTCAGGCCGATGGCGAAGGCTGATTTGACCCCCAGCAGCAGCAGGCCGATGATCACAATTACCGCCGTTACGGAGATCAGCACCAGCTGGGCGCGGATGTAGCCGAACAGCGCTTTGCGCAGATCCTTCCAGATCTCCGACACCGGTCTTAGCAGCGGGGCTGGGAGCCACGCAGTCAGCTTGGCATTATGCCGTTCCCAGCCGGTGCTGAGGAAGAAGGCGGCCAATACGATGACAATCAGAATGGTGCCAAGGCTCGGCAGCGAGGAGATCAGCTTCAGGATGATATTGAAGAATCCGGTGATCATCTGCGTCACGGCTTGGCCGACCGTTTCAGTGGTCCGGTTGATATTGCTGTCAATGGTGGCATGATAACCCGGGTTGTCGTGGTAAAACTGGTTGATTTGGTTAATAATATTCTGAATGCTGGCATTACGGCTCAGGGACAGCAGCAGTTCCCGCCACTGATCGGTATGAAGATCGAAGGTCTGGAGCAGCCCGATCAGCTCTTTGACCAGCCTTGTGATGAGTGCGGTCAGTACAAGTGCGATGCCTCCGATGTAGAACAGCAGCGAGAGGGATACAGCGAGCCAGCCGGGGAGCTTCATCCCCTTCAGGATCAGGACCAGCGGATGCATAAGATAAGCCAGCATCCAGGCGATCAGCAAGGGGTACAGGAGCGGCAGCAGTACATATACAGCCAGCAGAATCAGGGCGGCGGCAAGCACGACCCAGAGGCCGCGCAGCAATCTTTTAAGCACAAGTGTATCGATCTTCGGTCCCTCCTACTCTGGCGGATTCCAGAAACAACGGCTCGTCTTATATATATTCATAGGGGGTGTGAAAAGACTAGCAACGCTAGAAAAGGGCAGACGGCGGGCATATCCATAACCTGGGAGCGCGTTCATGAAACAGGTTTTGCGTTCGTTTTTTTCTATCCCTCCGATAAAATCATTTGATGTCCTGTAAAGCTTCCACGTTGTTCACATAACCGTCAAAATCCGGTATGATAATTAAAGGTTAAAGAGCAGAAATTTAGTTGCAATCTTCTGAGCCGGTCCTGAAGCTTTTTTTCTGAGAGAGTTGAAATACTTGGAAATGTAAATGTTTACATGAGATTTAAAGCGGCACTATACACTCTTGTTGGCAAAGGAGAGAGATACTATGACAGCTACTAAAGGACTTGAAGGCATTGTTGCAACGACCTCCTCAATCAGCTCTATCGTAGATGGAGTGCTCACTTACCGCGGCTATGATATTGACGATCTTGCGGACCATGCCACATTTGAGGAGACCGCTTATTTGCTGTGGTTCGGCAGTCTGCCGACGGTGCCGGAGCTTGAAGCTCTGCGGCGCGACCTCAGCGCTCACGCTCCGATCCCGGAGCAGGTGCTCACTCAAATGAAGCTGTATCCCAAGGAAGCCAACACCATGGCCGCTTTGCGCTCTGCCGTATCGAGCCTGGCGCTGTACGATGAAGCCGCCGATGATATGAGCAAGGAAGCGAACCAGACCAAGGCGCTGAAGCTGCAGGCGCAGATTCCGACCGTAGTTGCCGCATTGGCACGCATCCGCAAAGGCCTGGAGCCGGTAGCTCCCAAGGAAGGCTTGACCATCGCTGAGAACTTCCTCTACATGCTGTGGGGAAAAGAGCCGGATGCGGTATCCGTCAAGGCGCTGGATACGGCGCTTGTGCTGCATGCCGACCATGAGCTGAATGCTTCGACTTTTGCCGGACGGGTAACGGTTGCGACCTTGTCCGACATCTATTCCGGTGTGACCTCAGCGATCGGGGCGCTTAAAGGGCCGCTGCACGGCGGGGCGAATGAAGCCGTAATGAAGATGCTTGAGGAGATCGGCAGCCTGGACGCGGTGGAACCGTATATCCAGGGCAAGCTGGAGCGCCGCGAGAAGATTATGGGCTTCGGACACCGTGTCTACAAGAACGGCGACCCGCGCGCCAAGCACCTGATGAAGATGTCCAGCGAGCTGGGCACGATGAAGAATGATACCAGTCTCTATGACATGTCGGTCAAGGTGGAAGAGCTGATCACCAGCCAAAAGGGGCTGAAACCAAACGTCGACTTCTATTCGGCATCGGTCTACACACAGCTGGGGATTGAACGGGAGCTGTTCACCCCTATCTTCGCGATCAGCCGTACTTCGGGCTGGACGGCGCACATTCTGGAGCAGTACGAAGACAACCGTATCATCCGTCCGCGTGCGGAATATACAGGCATGTCCGACATGAAGTACGTCCCTGTAGACGAGCGATAACAGGCTGGCAGGGAGGGCGGCCCTTGCGGGCTGCTCTACCCCTTTAGTACAATGAATGATATGAATGCTTATACATCATACTTTTAGGAGGAATATCTACCAATGTTGAAACTGGAACAATACGATCTGCCCACAGAAGGCGAACAAATTACAATCGAAGACGGCAAGCTGCTGGTTCCGGATCAGCCGATCATTCCATTCATCGAGGGTGACGGGACAGGCCGTGACATTTGGAAAGCCTCCAAGCGGGTGCTGGATGCAGCTGTAGAGAAAGCCTACGGCGGCAAGAAGAAAATTGCGTGGTACGAAGTGTTTGCCGGCGAGAAGGCCTTCAATACATATGGTGAATGGCTGCCGAACGACACGCTGGAAGCGATCCGTGAGTACATTGTGGCCATCAAGGGCCCGCTGACCACTCCGATTGGAGGAGGTATCCGCTCCCTGAACGTAGCGCTGCGCCAGGAGCTTGACCTGTACGTATGTCTGCGCCCGGTGCGCTACTTCGACGGCGTTCCTTCTCCGGTGAAGCATCCTGAGCTGGTGGATATGGTTATTTTCCGTGAGAATACAGAGGATATCTATGCTGGTATCGAATATCAGGAAGGCTCTGCCGAAGTGAAAAAGGTGATCGAATTCCTGCAGAAGGAAATGGGCGTGAACAAAATCCGCTTCCCGGAAACATCCGGTATCGGTATTAAGCCTGTATCCGAGGAAGGCTCGAAACGCCTTGTTCGTTCAGCAGTAGAGTATGCGATCAAGCACGGACGCAAGAGCGTAACCCTGGTACACAAAGGCAACATCATGAAGTTCACTGAAGGCGCCTTTAAGAACTGGGGCTATGAAGTGGCTGAACAAGAGTTCGGCGATAAGGTCTTCACCTGGAACCAGTACGATGTCATCAAGGAACGCGACGGTGAAGCGGCTGCGAATGCTGCCCAGAAGGAAGCCGAAGCTGCAGGCAAGATCATCGTGAAGGATGCCATTGCGGACATTGCGCTTCAGCAGGTATTGACACGCCCGACAGACTTCGATGTCATTGCAACGCTGAACCTGAACGGTGACTATCTCTCCGACGCACTGGCTGCCCAGATTGGCGGCATCGGTATCGCTCCGGGAGCGAATATTAACTATATTACGGGACATGCTATTTTCGAAGCTACACATGGTACGGCACCTAAGTATGCTGACAAGGATGTAGTGAATCCGGGCTCTGTTATTCTCTCCGGCGTTATGCTGCTTGAGCATCTGGGCTGGCAGGAAGCGGCTGACCTGATCTACCAGGGAATGAGTACGGCGATTAACAACAAGACGGTTACTTACGACTTTGCCCGCCAGATGGAAGGCGCGACTGAGCTGAAATGCTCTGCTTTTGCTGACGAGATCATCAACCATCTGTAAGAGGCCGGGCCGGTAAATACTACAGATATAAGCTGCACATCCGTGTAGCTTATATCTATGTAGGCCGCCTTCAGACTATCATCAGGTTAGGAGGGCTACCGTGGCGATCAAACGTTCAAAAATCACTGTCGTAGGTGCCGGATTCACCGGCGCGACCACGGCGCTTATGCTTGCCCAGAAGGAGCTTGGCAATGTAGTGCTGCTTGACATTCCTCAGCTTGAGAATCCTACCAAGGGCAAGGTGCTGGATATGCTCCAAGCGGGACCCGTGCAGAACTTCGATGCTCAAATTACCGGAACTTCGAGCTATGAGGACGCAGCGGATTCTGACATCGTTATTATTACCGCAGGGATTGCCCGGGGGCCCGGCATGAGCCGTGAGGATCTGGTCAATACCAATGCGAATATCGTCAGATCGGTCTGCGGGAATGTGAAGCGCGTGGCCCCAGAGTCCATTGTGATCATACTGACCAATCCGGTGGATGCGATGACATACGTGGCCTATCATGCGCTCGGCTTCCCCAAGAACCGTGTCATCGGGCAATCCGGGGTGCTGGATACGGCCCGCTACTGCACCTTCATCGCTCAGGAGCTTAATGTATCGGTAGAGGATGTACGCGGCTTCGTGCTGGGTGGCCATGGCGACGATATGGTGCCGCTAGTGCGTTATTCCAGCGTAGGCGGTATTCCCATCGAGACGCTTATCCCGGCAGAGCGCATTGCAGAGATTGTGCAGCGTACCCGGGTGGGCGGCGGTGAAATTGTCAGCCTGCTTGGGAACGGCAGCGCGTACTATGCTCCGGCAGCATCCCTGGTTCAGATGGCGGAGGCTATTCTCAAGGACAAGAAACGGATCATACCGGTAATCGCTCTGCTTGAGGGTGAATACGGCTATGAGAACCTGTTCATGGGAGTTCCTGCGCTTTTGGGGGCGGAGGGCATTGAGCGGATTTTTGAACTGGAGCTTACAGCGGAGGAACAGGCGGCACTCAACCAGTCCGCTGATTCGGTCCGCGCGGTGACTTCTTCGGTAACTATGTAAGTCCGGCAATCTGCCGGAGCCCCTCAAATCGAAATTGGAGGAGATTAAGATGGGTCATGTTTTCTTTTTTCTGCATATGATCGGGACACTGGCACTCGGTTTCTATCTGGTGCTGCCGTTTATCTTAAGCGGGACGGCTAAGCTGTCCTCCCCGGCGAAGGAAGGCACGCTCACTGCAATCGGCGGCTTCAACCGCTTTGCCCAATACGGGCTGGTGATTCAGCTGCTGACCGGCGGCTACATGATGACTAAGGGCGAGTATTCTGTACCCTGGATGATCATTGTTACGGTGCTTCTGCTGGCTATGTTCGCGTTCGGCGGGATTATGACCAAGCCCCTGCGCCTTGCTGCGGCTGGCATGAGAGAGAACCGTGATGTCTCTGCGGAGACTGCCAAGATCCGTACCATGAGTCTGCTGCTGATGGTCTCGCTGGTCGTCATGATCTTTTTCATGGTCTACAACACAATTATCTAAATAACCTGCTACCGGATGGGCAGTGTGATAACAGCTCTGGAAGCCTCGGCCTCCAGGGCTGTTTCGCATGTCTGGATGCACATGGTTGGATATTGTTCCCAACGGCTATGTATTCCGGTACACTGTGATCAGGTGCTTGGTTCATTTGGCATCACATACATACTTAGGAGTGAGCGCAGTAATGATAGGAAGAAAATTAGTAACGGTCGGGCTGAGTCTGGGCTTGCTGCTGGGTTCAGCCGGGCATATGTCTGCGGCAGCCGATTATGAAGGACACTGGGCGCAGAAGCAGATGAGCCGCTGGCTGGAAAAGGGATGGCTGAAGGGATTCGCGGACGGGTCAGTCCGGCCGGATCAGGCGATCACTAGAGCGGAATTTATCGCGTTAATCAACCAGTTGGCCGGGCTGACGGCTGAGAGCAAGGTGAAGGCTGATTTCAGCGATCTGCCTAAGACAAGCTGGGCATACGAAGAAATCTCGAAAGCGCTGGAAGTGGGCATCATCAAGGGTTACGGAGGCACGATTCGTCCGGGCGATCCCGTTATGCGCCAGGAGGCGGCGATTATGGTGAGCAGAATGATGTATTTTGAGACGGGAAGCACGGAGGTATTATCCATGTTCAGCGATAAGGATCAGATTGCAGGCTGGAGTGAAGCCGATGTCGCTGCACTGATCAATGACGGAGGAATGAAGGGGTACCCGGACGGGCGGTTTGCTCCAGAACAGGCGATGACCCGGGCCGAAGCGATTGCACTGCTGGATTATTACAATGTCACAAGCGGTGGCTTGCAGAGTGTAACTATCGGCCGTTCTGAGGGGCTCGGAAGTTTTGAACCGGGAGCCATCAAATACTATAACAATGTTACCGTATCCGGCTATGATGTGCTGCTGCAGAATCTGAAGATTTTTGGAGACCTGGTCCTGGAAGAAGGTATTGGCAACGGAGAGGTAACCTTGGATAGTGTTGAAGTGCTAGGAAAGGTCATCATACAGGGAAGCGGAGATCCCTCAGTGCAGCTCAAGAACACAACCATGAACCAAGTGATTGTGCAGAAGAATAGTGGAACTGCCCGCCTGGTCACCGAAGGTACAGCCTGGGTGAAGGCATTGTCGGTACAGTCCGGTGTAAATCTGGAAGAGGGGGAGGGTACCGGAGACGGGTTCACAGATATTGATCTGCCATCCGGCCTTGCAGCCGGGATCGTAGTGACGCTTAACGGCAATTTCGGAGATGTGAATATTGAAGCCAAAGGACCCGTCCTCCACCTGCAAAAAGGCTCCATACGCACGCTTAAGACCGCTGCCACTGCAACAGGGGTTAAGATAGAGCTGGATGAAGGGACAACAGTGACGCAGGCGATTCTGAATATGTCAACAAAGGTTAGGGGTGCGGGTAAGGTTCAGGATGCAATTGTGAAGGAAGATGAATAGAGTTCTGGAAATAAGGCCGCTATCCCAAGGAGTGAGGTCTTGTCATGAGGGGCGATGTACTGCTATGAAGAGACATCGACCCGATGTATGCGAAAACAAACATGTCTTTCAAGGCACAGCTCCAGCATGAAAATGAACAACGTGCCTAAAAACAGAATACAGCATCCTTCCTCTATATCCCGGTAATCGCCCGGTACTCCCGGTCCAGTATCGCATAAAAGTACTGGTTGACCCACTGGTGGTTCCAGTGTATTTCTTCCCGGAATACGCCCTCGCGGACCATGCCTAGCCTATCCAGCACCTTGATGGATGCGGTATTGTATTCATTGCACATAGCCACGACTCTGTGGGCCTTCCATTCTTCAAAAGCAAGCTTCAAGGCCAGCTGCGCCGCTTCGGTGCAGTAGCCTTGCCCCCGGTATTCAGGGAAAAGGCTGTAGCCCAGCTCCCAGCTCTCGCGCTCTTTTACATACCAGTGTATGCTCAGTTCCCCTACAGGGGTTGCTTCGGGAGTAGCTAGCCGGATCAGGAATTGTCTATGCCAGTCGCTAGCGATTCGTTCCGTCACCGTCTTCCGGACTGCCTCCTTGTCAGTTGGAATCATATCCTCGAAGGGCCAGAGGGCGGTATTGGTCTCCAGTTCTGTGATGAAATCGATATCGTCCGGGGTGACCGGAGATAGTGTGATTCTTGCATTCATTTTGCAAAACCTCCTGTTAGTATGATTTCGATACGATCTTGCCGTCTTTCATTACCCAGCTGACCTGCCGCAGGTTGTTAATATCCGCCAGCGGATCTCCCCCGACGACCAACAGATCGGCCCTCTTGCCTGTCTCAATGGTACCGAGCTCATGTTCCAGCTTACAGATCTTGGCACCGGTTGAAGTGGCAGCCACAATAATCTGCATCGGGGAGAGGCCGGCCTGGCCTAACAGCTGGATCTCCCTCCACGGCATACCGGCTCTGTACCACGGAGGAGTTTCTTCAATAAAATCATCCCCCAGCCCAATCTCCCCGCCTGCCTGAATAAATCTCCGGACATTATCCAGCCCTTGCTCCAGCAGCGGCGCACCGAATTTGTCCTGGAACATCTGGAGTACGGTGAGGGTGGGGACGATACGGATGCTCCCGCTCACCATTTGCCGGATCAGTTGATCGTCCAGCCGGTCGTAGACCATATGCGCAGCATCGCTGATCCCTGCATCCACCAGAATCTGAAGATTGCGTGCACTTGTAACATGAGCAGACACACAAGCACCCATACTCCTGGCCTCCTGGCAGATCGCTTCGAGAATCTCCTGATTCAGCTGCGGCAGTCCGGCGGTTGCGGGATCGTAGCCGTCTTCCAGCGCTGTTTTGATGAAATGTATTCCTTGTCCCAAGACTTCAAGGACCTTAAGCCGCGCCTCCTCTGCACTCCCTACTCCGATAGGCTCCTGACCACCGTACCCGCCTGGAGCGGTGAATACCTTGCCGGATGTAAGAATTCTGGGAGAATTAGCGTCCTCCAACTGCTGCGTATATGTGACCACATCATCAATCGATGCTGCCGTAGTCATCCCCTCATCCCGGATCGTAGTAATTCCTTCCGCAAGGCACGCGGCCAAATATTCCGTATGATATCCGTGCAGCGGCTCATTCTGTATGTACTTGAAGCTGGTATGGGCATGGGTGTGAATAAACCCCGGCAAAAGGAACAGACCCTCAAGGTCGATCACTGTTGTTGCGGAGTCATGCCCGATTCTCCCGTTAATGTCACTATACTGTGTTATGGTGCCGAAACGGCCATTAACAATCTCAATGCTTGCATGATGCAGCGGCTGCTGTCCGGTTCCATCGATTACAGTTCCGTTCGTCAGCAAGATGCGCTCATTTCCCATGATAGAAGCGTCCCCTCAGTTAAGGTAGTTGTCGTTCCCCACAAAGTATAGGACATTCCCCCTAGCGGATATAGATAATATTCTTTTTGGAAACGTTCGTTGCTTACCGTACTACCGTTCCGATATAGGCACCGTTGAATGAAGATTGGCTGTTTGGGCGGCTGCCAAGTGTGGTAAGTAACATAACGTACAGTCAAGCAGGCACACTGCCTGTGCATAAACACCAGACCTTAAGCCATGCTAACATGATTAATCAACAATACTGTGGACAGCGAAAGGAGAATGGATTATGCCAGACACTAACAAACAACCTGTCAAAACTCTGCCCCCGCAGGTACAGGATCAGCGCCCGGGAATTGAGAGTGAGATGAACCCGCTCCCGGAGTTTGAGACACCTGCGTACAAGGCAGCAGGCAAGCTGCTGGGCAAGGCCGCGCTCATTACCGGAGGCGACAGCGGGATCGGGCGTGCGGTTGCCGTGCATTTTGCCAAGGAGGGCGCGGATGTGGTGATCTCCTACTTGAACGAGCATGAGGATGCGGAAGAGACCAAGCGCCAGGTGGAGCAGGAGGGCAGAACGTGTATTCTGATCGCCGGGGATATCGGGGACGAATGCTTCTGTCAGAGCTTGATTCGCCAAACCGTTGAAGGACTCGGCAAGCTTGACATCCTGATTAACAATGCGGCGGAGCAGCATCCGCAGGACCATATTGAGGACATTACAGCGGAGCAGCTGGAGCGTACGTTCCGGACGAATATTTTCTCCATGTTCTACCTGACGAAGGCAGCTATGCCTCATCTTAAAAAAGGCGCTACGATCATTAACACGACCTCCATCACGGCGTATCGCGGCAGCCCGCAGCTGCTGGACTATTCGTCCACCAAAGGAGCCATTCTCAGCTTCACCCGTTCGCTGTCAATGAATCTGGCCGATAAGGGCATCCGCGTGAACGCGGTAGCGCCCGGACCGATCTGGACCCCGCTGATTCCGTCCACCTTTGACGCGAAGAAGGTCAGTGAGTTCGGCGGCACCCAGCCGATGAAGCGCCCGGGGCAGCCTGAAGAGCTGGCACCGGCGTATGTATACCTGGCCTCGGACGATTCCTCCTATGTGAGCGGACAGGTGATGCATGTGAACGGCGGCGAGGTTGTCAACGGATAATGGGTGCAGAATAAGATCTGGATGCAGATTTGTGTGCAACATATAAATTTTATTTTAAAAAAGCCTAACCGCTTGCCGGCAGGCTTTTTTTCTGCGCTTGTAACTATTACAATATATTTCCGTCTATTTAGATAATTTGATATGAAAAGGGGATAGGGATGCTTAGAAAAAAAGGATTCATTCTATCTGCAGCGGGGATTTTAATTTTTCTGGTAGTGTTCATTTATTGGACTCCTTTTGCAGGGAGAGTTGTGGAAAACACAAGATTGGAAGGATATGCAAAAAGCATTGGGATTAGAATTACACAGGAATCGCCGCCGCTACCCCTTGTTACTTCCGGGAAAACCCAAATTCCGGTTACCCAAGGCAGCTATTGCTGGGGAAAATTAGGATGTGCAGATTATACAGGAGGACAATCCTTGGTACAGGGGGTTACTCCCACTGTTATAGCCCCTGAGGGGGGGATCGATGTTGCTTTTACTTATAAACCGGCACCCGGCGGGTTAACCGTTCAGCAATTTGTCGATGATAAAGAAGTGCAAATTCCATTGAAGAACGGCTCTTTTAATGCTCCAAAAGAACAAGGCGTTTATTACTACGGCATATCAGCATTCTGGACATCCGAGGATGGTAAATTTTCAGAAGGGAGTTCATCCGTGGCTTTTGTAATTGAAGTAAAATCTACGAAAGAATAGCTCTAACAGGAATTATATGCTAATATACAAAAAGCAAGGCCAAACAACCGCATAGAACGATCACTAGGGGAGCCGCAAGGCTGAGACGGGCGTATCTGCTCGGACCCTTTGAACCTGATCTGGGTTATACCAGCGTAGGGAAGTGGAGAACGAATATTGCAGCGGGGGTATACGGCTAATACCGGTATTCCTGTTTCTATTCCAGACTGCTTCCTTTACGGGGGCGGTCTTTTTTGTGTTGTGGAGAGGTGTAGTGTGAGCTGGGACAGACGGGAGGGGGAAAGGCGTTGCACGAAATTCATGTCATCTCAGACGGTCGGCTCCACCCTGAGAAGCTTGCGGAGCTGGCTGCGGCGGTACATCCCATGGTGGATTATATCCATCTCCGGGAAAAAGCCATGTCCGCCCGCGAACTGCTGGCGGCGGCGCAGCAGATGCTTCAGGCCGGGGTTCCGCCTTCGAAGCTGGTCATTAATGACCGGATCGATATTGCCTTGGCCGCTGGGGCAGGCGGTGTACAGTTGGCCTGGCATAGCCTTCCGCCAGCCGCAGCACGCGGGCTTGCACCGGGCCTGCGGATCGGCAGGTCGGTACACTCGCGGGAAGAGGCGGCGGAGGCTGGAAGGCGGGGAGCAGACTTCTGCCTCTACGGGCATGTTTTCCCGACGGCCTGTAAGCCCGGACAGCAGGCACGGGGACTTGCGCAACTGGCCGAGGCTGTCCGCTGGAGCCGCATCCCGCTGATTGCGCTTGGAGGGATTACCCCGGGTAATGCCGGAGCGGTGCTGGCCCAAGGGGCGGCTGGCATTGCTGTCATGTCGGGGATCTGCGGAGCCCCGGACCCGGTGGCAGCGGCCATGGCGTACAGGGAAGCGGTCCACAGGGACAGGGCAGCGGAGCTGGCTGAAGCGCTGGATATGGCTCAAACACAGGGCACAGCAGGAGGTGAACAGGCATGAATGTGACCGTTAACGGAAAGAGGCAAAGAATCGAAGAGAGCTGCCGGACACTGGAGGATCTGCTCTCCCGGCCCGAGTGGGCCGGTAAGCTGGTGATTGTCGAGCTGAATGGTGAGCTTGCTGGCAGAGAGGTTTACGGAGAAACACTGCTCAGTGAGGGGGACCGGGTGGAGCTGGTTCATTTTGTAGGCGGAGGCTGAACACGAAGACTTATCCCAGGAGGCGTTAACATGCAAGATCCATTGATGATTGGCGGAGTGACTCTAACCAGCAGACTGTTCATTGGTACCGGAAAATACAGCCGCAACACCCTCATTCCCGAGGTGATTACGCGATCAGGCTCACAGGTCATTACCGTTGCTCTGCGCCGGGTGGACCCGGAGAGCAGTGACAATATTGTCAGCCATATTCCTTCCCATATGACCTTACTGCCTAATACCTCCGGTGCGCGCACCGCAGAGGAAGCAGTACGGATTGCCCGGCTGGCGAGATCGGCGGGGCTGGGGAACTGGGTGAAGATTGAGGTCATCAACGACCAGAAATATCTGCTGCCGGATAATACCGAGACCATCCGGGCGACCGAGATCCTTGCAGCAGAGGGCTTCGTGGTGCTTCCGTATATGAGTCCTGACCTGTCCGCCGCCCTGCGGTTGAAGGCAGCGGGGGCTGCGGCCGTGATGCCGCTGGGAGCGCCGATCGGGTCCAACCGCGGACTGCAGACCAAGGAACTGATCCGGATTCTGATCTCCGAGACGAATCTGCCGGTGATCGTGGATGCCGGAATCGGCAGACCGTCCGAGGCGGCTGAGGCGATGGAGATGGGGGCCGCAGCGGTGCTGCTTAATACAGCGATTGCCACCGCCTCGGATCCGCTGCTGATGGCAGAAGCCTTCCGTGACGCGGTAGCCGCAGGGCGCAAGGCTTATCTCGCCGGACTGGGGCCTGTGGAAGAGACGGCGGCAGCCTCTTCACCGTTGACCGGGTTCTTGGCCTGACAGATGGAATAGGGAGGAGAGAACGGTTATGAGCTTTTATGAGACGATGACCCGGCTGGAGCAGCTGCCTTACGAAGCGTTATGGAGCCGGTATACGGCAGAGGATGTGAAGCGCGCGCTTCGTGCAGAGCGGGTCGATGAAGAGGGGCTGATGGCACTGCTGTCACCGGCAGCGGAGCCTTATCTGGAGGAGATGGCGCAGAAGGCGCACCGCTTAACGCGTACGCATTTCGGCCATGTGATGCAGCTGTTTACACCGATGTACCTGGCTGATTTTTGCGTGAATCACTGCACGTATTGCAGCTTCAGTTCTATTTATGATTTTCCGCGCAAAAAACTGACGCTGGAGCAGGTCGCCCGGGAAGCGGAGACCATCGCAGCCACAGGCCTGCGCCACATTCTGATTCTGACCGGAGAATCCCGCAGGGACAGTCCGGCCGGTTATGTGAGGGACTGCGTGAATGTGCTGCGCCGCTATTTTGCCTCCGTCAGCATTGAAGTGAATCCGCTCTCGACAGCAGAATATGCTGAGCTCAGAGAAGCTGGCGTGGACGGTCTGACGCTCTATCAGGAGGTCTACCATCAGGAAACTTATCGTGCGCTGCATGTAAAAGGACCCAAACGCGTCTACCGCAACCGTCTGGACGCTCCCGAACGGGGCTGTCAAGCCGGGTTCCGTTCGGTGAATATCGGAGCCCTGCTTGGCATGTACGAATGGCGCCAGGAGGCGCTGGCCACTGCGCTGCATGCGAGATATCTGCAGGACAAGTACCCGGAATGCGAAATCGGGCTGTCGACTCCCCGGTTCCGGCCTTACTTAGGCGAATTCAATCCCGCAAGCGATGTAACCGACCGTGCGCTGGTGCAGATTATTCTGGCTTACCGCCTATTTCTGCCGCGCTCCGGCATCTCGCTGTCTACACGGGAGCCTGCGGCCCTGCGCGATCATCTGGTCCAGCTCGGCATCACGAAGATGTCCGCAGGGGTATCCACCGAAGTGGGCGGACATTCCCTGGAAGGGGGAACGCCGCAGTTTGAAATCTCGGACAACCGCAGCGTGAACGAGATGGCCGAGATGCTGCGTTCGCAAGGACTCCAGCCGGTATTCAAGGACTGGGATATCCTGTCCGAGCCGCTTGGGTTGAGGTAGGCAGGCTGAATCTGGTTGAGCCTGATGTGACCAAACCGGATGTAATTTAAACTGATCAGGAAAAACGAATGAACTTAACTTGACTAGACTAAGCGAATCAACTTAAACTGACCAGACTAACCGTGTCTAACTTAAGCTGACTAGACTAACCGTGTCTAACTTAACCTGACCATATGCAAATAACCCGCTTCATGGCGGGTTATTTGCATTGTATAAGGGTTATAAGTTGCATGTGGGCCCAATGTAGGCGAAAAACCGAACACAATCCCTAGCGAGAAGGCTGGTGGACCCAATGTAGGCGAAAAACCGAACACAATCGCTAACGAGAAGGCTGGGTGGGGCCCAATATGTGCGAAAAACCGAACACAATTGGTGCGGAAGGAGAAAATGCGGGCCGTTTAAGAGAGGCATTCGCATAGCATTGTTAACACGTAAGTATATCAGCCAACGCTAGGAGCCAACATATACAAATGCTGTACTCTATTTACTCTATAGATTCAGGCTCTACGGCAGACTGTCCCTGACTCGCACTGGAAGACAGCTCGTCCAGCGACATTTCGAAGCCCGGAGCCATGTGTTTAAGGAAATATTCCATCTCAGGCATCTCCAGCACATGCAGCTTCGCGGCGGTCTGCTCCCTGGCAGCGGCGAATTCGCGGTTGCCTGCGGCGACCTCCCAGACGCATTTCAGGTAAGCGTCCAGCACATCCGCTGCCTTGACGTAGCGGAGCAGTCCGGCATCCTCGGAGCCGGGCGGGCTGGTGTGCGGCTGCAGGAGCGGCGCATAGACTGCGCTCAGCTCCGGCGGGATCATGGCCGCCAGCCGGTCGGCGGCCACCTGCTCCATCTCGCGGAAGCTGGACAGCAGACGCGAGTTGTCATGCTTCACCGGCGTAGCGATGTCGCCGGTGAAGACCTCGGTGGCGTCGTGGAACAGCGCCATTGTGGATGCGCGGTCGGCGTTCAGCGAGCAGCCGAAATGGGCATTGCCGATGGTGCACAGCATGTGCGCCAGCAGGGCGACCTGGAATGAATGCTGCGCCACGTTCTCCGGGGCGGTGCTGCGCATGAGGCTCCAGCGCTGGATATATTGCAGCCGGTAGAGATAGGCGGAGAAATGGTAGTTCAATTTTGAAGTAACCCCTTTCATGAGCAGCTTAATGTGCTATTATAGTAACTAATTGTACCAGAGTTAGGGCCGCTTGAACCAGATGGAGAGGAGACTGAATGAAGATGCAGCATTTTGAAGAGAGCATTTATAATTTGATTGTAGAGACCTCCACGAACCTGCCGGGAGATGTGCGCCGGGCAGTGGCCAGAGGGCGGGCGCTGGAAGACCGGGCGACACGCTCCGGACTGGCACTAACCACGATAGCGCAGAATATCGGGATGGCGGAGCAGCAAATATCACCGATCTGCCAGGATACGGGGATGCCGACTTTTATAATCCATACGCCGGTGGGCGTGAATCAGATAGAGATGAAGAAGGATATTCACAGCGCAATTATCCGCGCTACGAAGAACGGGAAGCTGCGGCCCAATTCCGTGGATTCGCTAACCGGCGAGAACAGCGGGGATAATCTGGGAGCAGGCACTCCGGTGATTCACTTCGAGCAGTGGGAGGAAGAGAGCATTGACGTCCGGCTGATCCTGAAGGGCGGCGGCTGCGAGAATAAGAACATCCAGTACAGCCTTCCGGCAGAGCTGGAGGGACTCGGCAAAGCCGGACGCGACCTCGACGGTATCCGCAAGTGCATCCTGCATTCCGTGTATCAGGCGCAGGGCCAGGGCTGTAGCGCAGGATTCATTGGTGTAGGCATCGGCGGTGACCGTACCACGGGCTATGAGCTGGCGAAGAAGCAGCTGTTCCGCAAGGTTGAGGATGTGAATCCTAATGAAGATTTGGGCAAGCTGGAGAATTACATTATGGAGAATGCCAATAAGCTCGGAATCGGCACGATGGGCTTCGGCGGTGAAGTGACGCTGCTGGGCTGCAAAATCGGGGTAATGAACCGGCTGCCTGCCAGCTTCTTTGTCTCTGTAGCCTATAACTGCTGGGCCTTCCGCCGCCAGGGCATTCTGGTTCATCCGGCTACTGGTGACATTCAGGATTGGCTGTATGAGAGCGGCACCGGGATATCTGTTGAGGGGGAAGCTGCACCGCAGCCGGTTGCTGAACCTGTGGGTGTAGCTGCGGCAGAACGGACAGCTTCCGGCGTGGTGCCAGAGGATGCTACGATTCCTGCGGCACCGGCTATTGTATCCGGGACGGGTGAAGCAGCTTCGGATGCAGCCGTTTCAGGGAATGGGGCAGGATCTGAACCGGCTGCGGCAGCTTCCGCTGGCTCAGGCGGCTCGCGCGAGATCCGCCTGAGCACACCGATCAGCGAGGAGGATATCCGCAGCCTGCGCGTCGGCGATGTGGTGATCCTCTCTGGCGAGATGCACACCGGCCGCGATGCCCTGCACAAATACCTCATGGATCATGACACCCCTGTCGATCTGAACGGTGCCGTCATCTATCACTGTGGCCCGGTCATGCTGAAGGATGATGAAGGCTGGCATGTGAAGGCGGCTGGCCCGACGACCAGTATCCGCGAGGAGCCGTATCAGGGCGATATTATTAAGAAGTTCGGCATCCGCGCTGTAATCGGCAAAGGCGGTATGGGACCCAAGACCCTCAAAGCCTTAGGGGAGCACGGCGCCGTCTACCTCAATGCAATCGGCGGTGCGGCGCAGTATTACGCAGAATGTATCAAGAAGGTCAACGCCGTAGACTTCATGGAATTCGGTATTCCTGAGGCGATGTGGCATCTGCAGGTGGACGGCTTCGCAGCGATCGTGACCATGGATGCGCACGGCAACAGCCTCCATGCCGATGTCGAAAAGGATTCCGCCGCCAAGCTGGCCCAGTTCCGCGAGCCGGTGTTTAAGTAACAGGACCTCAAACAAAGAAACAGCGTCAGCCATGGACGAGAGTAATGTCCATAGACTGACGCTGTTTTATTGAATTAGCGTATACCGGAATTTTTCAATATACGACTCTTTCTTGTGCTCTACACGCTGCAAATGGTCATAGAAGCTATGGGTGAATTTAAACACGTGACCATAATCCCAATCCTGCCCGCTATAGTCCTTTTGCCAAAACTTAATGTCGGTCGGCAATACGTCCGCACGCTCAGCCGGCTTCAGGGGCAAATGATCGACAGGTGAAACCAGCTTGATGGGTTCTCCAGGTACAAGGTTACGGCTGTGGCGCAGAACTGTAATCAATTTCATTAAAGGCGGTAACCCTCTTTGGAAAAAGGAGACATGGCCAAGGTCATACAGGATGTTTAACGCGTGGGAGAAAGTCAGCATATGACCGATCAGATCATGATGTGCTTCTGCCCGGTAAATGACAGGGAAATGAGCTAATTCTTCCAGCACAAGCAAAGAAAGCTCGCCGGGCGTCGAGATGACCGGAAAGCCGTCCTCGTCTGTAACCTCCATCCTCTTCACCTCGGAAGCAGAGAAGCCAATCCATGACCGCCCCGGAATTGTCCGCTCAAACGAGCGGATAAGATCGGTTATTCCTGCAAGATCCTCCGTACTTCCCCAGCCTTTAAGTTCGTGGATGGAGAGCAGACACGATGCGCTGTAAATCACATTATGACCGACCCAGTGTAACTCATCAACCGTTGCATCGAGGGCCTCAAGTATGGCAGTTACAGCCAGCTGCTCGTCACAGCCGGTACGATGTTGTATACCGTTCTCCCCAATTATCCTTTGGATCATTGCTTCGGTCTGCAAAGCTACAAGTCGGGCAAGCTCTGGTGCCGGATTATTCGTTTTAATAAAAAAATAACTGCCAATAGCGGCAGCACCAAAGTGAGCCTGCCAGATATCCCCTGTGTCTTTTTTACATGAAGAGATGATTCTTAATCCGTCCCGCAGAATAGATGGGCTCATTATAATATCGCTCCCCTTATATTGCAGCATTTTTATTTATCAGTCTAACACTATATTTTCTGGAGGCAACCGGTTCCTGAAAAGCACCTGCAGCTATTCGGCTGTGCCGAATAATATTTTTTTCAAGTTTTGCAGAGTCGGCAGCCCCTATAGGATGCGGCTTGTGGAAGTTATAAATTATATGTCTTGACAGCGCATACATGGACATGTTAATTTTTAGTGGGGAAACCGGTTTCCCTATATTAGAAAGATTGAAATTATTGACGGCAGCTTATTCGTTACTGAAAGTGTATTGCATTCGGTTTACATGAGAGGGAGATGAGGAATGAAAAGAAAACGTAACCGCTTGCTTGTTCCCGTTCTAATCGCATCCATTGTACTGTCCATCACGATGAGTCTGTTTGTTGTACCGCCTTCTAAGGCGGAGGCTGCGAGTATTGGCACCGTAACCGAGAATGACACGATTTATCAGATTATGGTTGACCGCTTCCATGACGGTGATTCTTCCAATAATGCAACAGGCGCGGCTATCCGCTACGGGGAGAACTCCGAGGAGGACTTCCGTTATATGAAGGGCGGGGACTGGCAGGGGGTCATTGACAAGCTCCCGTATATTCACAATATGGGCTATACCGCAATCTGGATCTCACCGGTAGCCGAGCCGCAGATGACTAACCGTGAGAACAACGGTACCGGCAAGAACACGGCCTACCACGGCTACAATGTCAAAGATCCGAACAAGGCGAACCCTTACTTCGGCACCAAAGAAAAGCTGAAAGAACTTGTAGACTCCGCACATGCGCTCGGGATTAAGGTGATCATTGATGTCGTGCCTAATCACATCGGCGATTATATGCTGGGCACACAGGCGTATTATGATATCCCGACATTGCAGCCTGCGGCTCCGTTCAATAATCCGGCCTGGTACCATCACAATGGGGACATTAACTGGTCACTTGCCGATGGACGGTACGATCAGTGGGCCCAGGATTATCTGGAGAATCATGATCTGGGTGGTCTGGATGATATCGACTTTGATGTTCCTGCCGCCAAGCAGGCCATCTTCAGCTCGATCAAGGGCTGGTTTGACTATACGGGAGCAGACGGCGCCCGTGTCGATGCGGCCAAGCTGATGAAGCCGACCGATATCGGCGAGCTGCAAAATTTGCTGGGCGTGAACACTTTTGGGGAGAATTTCGACGGCAATGCCGAATTCGTCTCCCGCTGGGTCGGTACCAATAAGGAGTGGGGGATGCTCGACTTCCCGTTGTTCTTCTCCGTGCTGAACAGCTTCGCGTACGGGCAGTCTTTTGACGCAAATATTAAAGGCACCCTGGCTCAAGACTCCTACTACGGCGGCAACACCAACCATATGGTTACCTTCATCGACAATCATGACCGCAACCGCTTCTTGACCGAGGCCGGGGGCAGTGTTGAGAAGCTGCAGAATGCTTTGTCCTTTATCTTCACCGTGCGCGGAACGCCTGTGGTCTTCCAGGGAACGGAGCAGAACAAGGGCAATGGCAACGGGCAGATCATGACGGGCGGCATCGCGGATACGTGGAACCGCTGGTCGATGGTGAAGCGGGATGCAAGCGGCAATGTGCTGGAGAATTATTTCAATGAGAAT
This sequence comes from Paenibacillus sp. FSL R7-0210, assembly GCF_038009085.1. Taxonomy (NCBI): domain Bacteria; kingdom Bacillati; phylum Bacillota; class Bacilli; order Caryophanales; family Paenibacillaceae; genus Paenibacillus; species Paenibacillus sp. FSL R7-0210. The sequence continues at coordinate 3,948,956 of NZ_JBBPAR010000001.1, read as the reverse complement.
GCCAGCACCTTCAAGCATGTAGCCAAGCTCAATGAGATCCGCAAAAACAACCCGGCCCTGCGCACCGGCACCCAGCGCGAAATGTGGTCGGCACAGAACCTGTACGCATTCTCCCGTCGGATTGACAGCGGAACGAATGTCGGCCAGGAGGTCATCTCCGCATTCAGTAATGCATCCGGCGGATCACAGACGGTAACGCTGCCGCTGCGCGCCGAGAGCACACTAACCGCAGGTACGGTTCTGGTGAACCAGTTGAACCCCTCCGATACTGTGACCGTGCAGGCGGGCGGTGTTACCGGTAAGCAAATTACAGTTACTCTAAGTGCCAATTCGGCCAAAATCTACTCCAAAACACAGCCGGTAACCGATACGCAAGCACCAAGTGTTCCGGGAAATGTAACAGCAACCGTACAGAATGCCTCCAGCGCGCTGGTGTCCTGGTCAGCTTCCACCGATAATGTCGGGGTGAGCGGGTACGAAATCTACCGCAATGGAGTGAAGATCGGGACTTCGGCTACGACCTCTTTTACCGATAACGGACTTGTAGGCAGCACTAATTATTCTTATACGGTAAAAGCGTATGATGCCGCCATGAATCTGTCGGCCTTCAGCGCAGCCGCTCTGATCGTTACCCCTGCCGGTAACAGTGTGACAATCTACTACAAGCAGGGTTACACCAATCCGTACATTCATTACCGCCCAGTGGGCGGGACTTGGACGACATCTCCGGGTGTGGCTATTCCAGCCGCTGAGGTAGCGGGCTATAACAAAATCACCATTAACATCGGCGCAGCCACCCAGCTCGAAGCCTGCTTCAATAACGGCAGCGGCACCTGGGACAGCAATGGTAGCAGTAATTATCTGTTCGGCACCGGTACCTGGACCTATACGCCTACAGGCAATATCCAGGCAGGCGGTCCGGTAACGCCAACGGCAACGCCGACGGCTACACCAACCGTAGCACCAACAGCGACACCAACCCTGACGCCTACGGTGGCACCAACCGTAGCACCGACTGCTACACCAACCGTAGCACCGAGTGCAACACCAACAGCATCACCGACCGTAGCGCCAACGGCGACACCTGTGCCAACCGCCACTCCGGCGGGCAACACTGCGACGATCTATTACAAGAATACAGCCTTCAGTAATTCGTATATCCATTACAAGCTGGATGGGGCGACAACCTGGACGACTTCACCGGGTGTGCAGATGCAGGCCTCTACTTTCAGTGGCTACAAAGCCATTACCATTCCGCTTGGCAGCGCCACAGGCCTAACCGCAGCCTTTAATAACGGCAGCGGGACCTGGGATAACAATGGCGGGAATAACTATCATTTTGGCACCGGCAGTTCCAGTCTGGTTGGGGGAAGCTTGACCTCCGGGGAACCGCAGGCAGACAGCATAACCTTCCGGGTTAGCGTACCGGGATCCACTCCGGCGAATGCTCCGGTCTATCTGACGGGTTCGTTCAACAGCTGGAATGCGGCAGATGCAGCCTATCTGCTGACCCGTGGCAGTGACGGCGTCTATTCCATCACCTTGAACCTTCCGGAAGGCAGCGCCGTGACGTATAAGCTGACGCGCGGAAGCTGGGGTACGGTAGAGACCGCGTCCAGCGGGGCGGACATTGCGAACCGGACGCTCACACCGGCAGGCGGAGCACAGACAGTGACACTAAGCGTGCAGCGCTGGAAGGATCAGTAAGCCGCTTGAGGGGGCGGGGGATGGATGTCCGCCGCCCCCGTTTTTTTGACGAAGAATGAACCCGATAAGAAGGAGTTGAACCATGACCAAGACCTCCAGGTCCCTGCGCAAGATTACAGCCCTGCTCCTGGGCGGGCTTCTGAGCGTTCCGGCATTAGTGTCCCCTGTCTCGGCAGAGATTGCCGCTACGCATGTCTACCATAATCATATGCCGAATTTCTGGGCTTACTATGACTTGAACACTTACAATTCCACTCCTGTAGGCAGTCCGATCCGCTATACCTACGATGGTGAAGTGATCCAACTGAAGCAGAATCCGCCCGCTGGATATCCCTATTATCTGCCGAATGGATCTCCCATGCCCCATGATGATCTGGTCTCTTACTATTCCCATCACGCCAAGACGGGCGCGTATTTAACCTGGCCCTGGAGTGTGGCGAACACGCTGCACAGCAATCATCCCCAGGCGCAGATGCATGTTACTATGTCGGGGTCCGTGGTGAACAATGTGAACAGTATTATTCAACAAGGAAATGTAAGCGGATACAATAATCCGGCCTGGGGAACCCCGTGGAAGAATGCCGTAAATCAGCTTCGGACCACAGGCGGCGACAACATGCTCGACCTGATCCATTTCTCCGGACACCATTCGATGGGACCGCTGGTCGGCAATGACTATTTGCTCAAGGATATGATTTATCATGGAGCCACGATGGCTCAGCCTTATTTCCTGGGCAGCAGCTACAAGTCGTCTAAGGGATTTTTTCCGACAGAGCTGGGGTTCTCAGAGCGGATGATCCCGGTGCTGAACAAGCTTGGCATCCAGTGGTCCGTGATCGGCAACAACCATTTCTCCCGCACCCTTAAGGATTATCCGCTGCTGGACAGTCCGGGCACAGATACGATGATCTCACCGCCCAACCGCAGCGATCTGCAGAATGTCAGTACAGCCGGAGCCTGGGTGAGTGAGCCGATGTTCAATGAGCAGCAGGTGGTCTATAATAAATATCCTTTTGCCTCAACGGCCCATTGGGTCCGTTATGTGGACCCGGCAACCGGGGCAGAATCGAGAGTGGTCGGCGTGCCTGTCGCCCAGGCGCAGTCCTGGGAAGAAGGGTATCTGGGCCAGGTAAAAGCAGATGCGCTTAAGCCGTATGAGAATCTGGTTGCGCAGAAGCAGATTTTTGTCGTGGCCCATGACGGGGATAATTCTTCAGGCCGGGCCGGCTCCGAGGAGACCTGGCGCAATGCCGGGAATGTTACCTATGCCAGCAGCGGCGTGACCGGTATGGGGATCGATGAGTATCTGCGCAGCAATACACCGGCCGCATCCGATGTGGTCCATGTGCAGGACGGCTCCTGGATCGATACCCGGGATTCGTCGTCTGATCCGACCTGGTACCATTGGCATTTGCCGTTTGGGATCTGGAAAGGCCAGTTCGCGGCCTTCAATCAGGTGAATGGGACTGCTTACGCCCCGAAGAAGAATCTGGCGGGTGTCGAGGAAGGCATGACGGTATCCTTCGAGAAGGGCTATCATTATCTGGAGCGTAATTTCGCACTGTTACAGGCTTCCCTGAACTATGCCAAGACCGCTGAGCAGATCTGGCTGGAGGAGCACCCGAATTATTGGAAGCCTGCGAACCCGCTGGACCGTGAGGTGACCTACGAAGGCAATCAATTGAATCCGTGGATGCTCTCCTATCCTGTGAAGGGCAACACGGCGAATGACTATGCTGGAGGTGCCAATCCTGCTGAGCTGGCCTGGTATTTCCTGCTGCCTGCGATGGATTCGGGATTCGGCTATTACGATGAGAATGTGGATGACAGCGTGAAGCCGGCATTGTCCTTCAATCAATCGTTATACTTCTCCAAGCCCTATGTATCGCAAAAGCTGGCCAAAGACAAAACCGGCCCCTCCGTCTGGTGGCCCCAGCGTTACCCGTACAATCCGGGCAGCGCCAATGTCAGCAAGGCAGAGGGCTGGACCCTGCAGCATTACAATAATGCTTTTGCCATCTATACGTATGCGTTCGACACCAGCGGAATCAGCGAGATCAAGGTGAAGGTCCGGGCACACCGTGATAAGACGGCAGACGCAGCGGATAATACCTTCAAAGTATATGATCCCGCAGGTCTGGCCGCAGCCGGAGTACCTGGTATTGACCCTGCCAAGGTTGGCGCGTGGACGGAATACCCGATGAATGTCCGCGACCTGAGCGCCGATATTAACGGTGTTGACTGGCAGCCAAGCAGCAAGACGATTATGCAGAAGGTTCCGGCCACGGATATCGGGAATCTGTATTTCTCCTACATCTCCGATTACCGCGATCAGCTATTGGACTACTACATTGAAGCCAAGGATGCTAAAGGCAATGTGACCAAAAGTGATATCCAGCAGGTCTATGTCGGTGCCGGCAAATATAAGCTGGCGAACGGCAAATATACGGAGAGCATGCAAGGTACTATTGAAGGGACGCATCCGTTCATCACAGATGTGCCCGCTGTCCCGGATACTGAAGCTCCGGCTGTTCCAGGCAATGTTCAGGCCACAGTGGTTAATGCTTCTTCTATCGGGCTGACCTGGAATGCCGCTTCAGATAATATTCGTGTTACCGGCTATGAGCTCTACCGCAATGGCATCAAAATCGGAACAACAGCTTCCACCTCATATACAGACAGTGGCTTGTCGGCCAGTACAACATATGAATACAGAGTTAAAGCCTATGATGCCTCCGGCAATCTCTCCGGCTTCAGTGCCGCAGCAACTGCTACCACACCGGCGGGCAATAATGTAACGATCTATTATAAGCAGGGTTACACCAATCCGTACATTCATTACCGTCCAGTGGGCGGGACTTGGACGACAGCCCCAGGCGTAGCGATTCCGGCCGCTGAGGTAGCAGGCTATCACAAAATCACCATTAACATCGGCGCAGCTACCCAGCTCGAAGCCTGCTTCAACAATGGCAGCGGCACCTGGGACAGTAACGGGGGCAGCAATTATCTGTTCGGCACCGGCACCTGGACCTACACCGGCTCTGGCAAAATCCAGCCGGGCGGTCCTGCTGCGCCAACTGCATCGCCGAGTGTAGCTCCGACGGTTACACCGACCGTGGCTCCTACGGTGGCACCAACCGTAGCACCGACTGCTACACCAACTGTAGCGCCGACCGCAACACCGACAACAGTACCAACTGCGACCCCGACGACCCAGCCGAGTGCTACGCCAACGGTGGCACCGACAGTTAAACCAAGTGCAACGCCTATTGCAACTCCAAAAGCTACACCAACTGTAGCGCCGACCGCAACACCGACGGTAGCTCCGAGTGCAACACCAACCATAGCGCCAACGGCGACACCTGTGCCAACCGCCACACCGGCGGGCAACACCGCGACCATCTATTACAAGAATACGGCATTCAGTAACTCATACATTCATTACAAGCTGGATGGGGCGACCACCTGGACGACTTCACCGGGTGTGCAGATGCAGGCCTCTACTTTCAGTGGCTACAAAGCCATTACCATCCCGCTTGGCAGCGCCACAGGTCTAACCGCAGCCTTTAATAACGGCAGCGGGACCTGGGATAACAATGGCGGGAATAACTATCATTTTGGCACCGGCAGTTCCAGTCTGGTCGGGGGAAGCTTGACCTCCGGGGAACCGCAGGCGGATAGCGTAACCTTCCGGGTTAACGTACCAGGTTCGACTCCGGCGAATGCTCCGGTCTATCTGACGGGTTCGTTCAACAGCTGGAATGCGGCAGATGTAGCCTATCTGCTGACCCGTGGCAGTGACGGCGTCTATTCCATCACCTTGAATCTTCCGGCAGGCAGCGCCGTGACGTATAAGCTGGGGCACAGTAGAGACCGCATCCAGCGGTGCAGATATTGCGAACCGGACGCTCACGACGTCAGGCGGGTCGCAGACGGTCACACTGACCGTGCAGCGCTGGAAGGATCAGTAGCGCATGTAAGTAACAAAACGGGGCCGCCCTTTCTAAGTGGTGTAGTATGCCAATTAGGAAGGGCGTTTTCTGGTTGGAGAGGTGTGCGTGCCAAATGTAATCGAAAAACCGATCACAATGCGAAGGTTGGGAGTGCACGTGCCAAATGTAATCGGAAAACCGATCACAATGCGCAGGTTGGGAGTGCACGTACCAAATGTAATCGGAAAACCGATCACAATGCGCAGGTTGGGAGTGCACGTGCCAAATGTAATCGAAAAACCGATCACAATGCGCAGGTGCGAGGTATGCGGGCCAAATATAGGCGAAAAACCGAACATAATGGGCAGTGGCGAGGTGTGCGGGCCGAATGTATGCGGAAAACCGAACACAATGTGCACGTGCTGGGTCTGCGGGCTAAATGTGTGCGGAAAACCGAATACAATGCGCATTGGTGAGGTGTGCGAGCCGAATGTATGCGGAAAACCGAACACAATGTTTAGCGGCGAGGTACGCGGGCCGATTGTATTCGGAAAACCGAATACATTGTATAGGAGCAAGGGTGAGCGTGCTGGATGTGTGCGAGGGTCTGAGGTTTACAGGGTTTTCCTGTATCTCCCACCACTTAAACAGCGCAGCGGGCGGACTGACCCGCGGAGAAGCGGTAGCGTTCGCCTTTGTGTCCGGATTTTCACCGATCAGGTAAAAATAATAAAAATCTGGACACAACAGCGATCGGAACAACAGTCCGTTTGCGGAGCGTCCATTATAGATCCCACAGCGCTCCATCCTCGGCCCAGGCTCTTGGATCTCAGACAGCGCTCCATCCTCGGCCCAGGCTCTTGGATCTCAGACAGCGCTCCATCCTCGGCCCAGGCTCTTGGATCTCAGACAGCGCTCCATCCTCGGCCCAGGCTCTTGGATCTTAGACAACGCTCCTCCCTCGCCCCCCGCACATTTTACACCCCGTTGATAATCGCCGCCGGAACTGGTATTTTGCCGAAAATGCAGGTAGAGTGTTCTCATGGACATAAACACGAGGGAAGAGGACCGCCGCAGATGAAACCATTCCGCATTCGACTTACCATCATACTTATGGCACTGATAGGAATATCAATGACCGGGGCCGGGATCACCATGGCTCAGCTGTTCAAGGATTCGCATATTTCCGTGCTGGAAGAGAACATGTCCCGGGAAATAAAGCTGCTCTCCGGCACCTTCTCATTCATGGATACCAGCAGCCCGGATGCCCTGAACTACTATACAGAACAGGCAGAGAGGATATCCATCTTGACCGGATCACGTGTCACCTTCATTACGAAGCAAGGCCGGGTCATTGGGGACTCGGAGAAGAATCCGCGTGATATGGACAACCACTCTACCCGCGAAGAGGAGCTGCTGGCCGCGAAGGAAGGGATTGGCCGGGCGATCCGTTACAGCGATACATTAGACCGTGAAATGATGTATGTGGCGGGTTCCGTGTCCTCCGATCAGGGCTTTGACGGGTATATCCGGCTGTCGATGGGGCTCGATACCGTATCCGAAGGACTGAACCGGGCGTGGATGATCATGGCAGGGGGGCTGGTGCTGCTGTTCATTGCCGCAACCTTGGTGAGCTACAAGGTGGCTTCCAGTATGACCTCACCGCTGGAGCAGATCACCAGAGTGGCGCGGCGGATTACCGATCTCGATTACGATGCCCGGGTGCCCATGAAGCGCAAGGATGAGATCGGCCAGCTGGCTACAGCCATCAACGCGATGGCCGACAGTCTCCAGGCCCAGCTGAAGACCATCCGCGACAATGAGGACCTGCTGCAGAGCGTACTCGACAATATGACCGGCGGGATCGTGATGATTAACGCTGAAGGGGAGATTGCCCTGCTTAACCGGGCCGCCGAACGGCTGCTCGATGTGAAGCACAGCGAGATGACCGGACATTCCTACAAGGAGATTAAGCATCATTATGAGCTTACCCGGCTAATTGATGATGGGGTGTCCGCAGGTGAACCTATTCACGAGGAGCGCAGCATCTATAATCCGGTGGAGCGGATTGTGCGTCTGGATGGGGTGCCGATGATTCAGGACGGCTGTTCTCGGGGCATGCTGTTCCTGCTTCAGGAGGTTACAGAGATCCGCAGGCTCGAGAAAATGCGCAGCGAATTCGTCGCCAATGTCTCCCACGAGCTGAAGACCCCTGTCGCTGCGGTAAAAGGCTTCGCCGAGACCCTCCTCGGCGGTGGCGTTACAGATGAGAAGACGGCGCGTTCGTTCCTGCAGATTATTTACGATGAGAATGAACGGCTGAACCGCCTGATCGGCGACATCCTGGAGCTGTCCAAAATCGAATCCAAACGCGTTCAGCTGGAATGCTCCCCGGTTCATCTGATCGAATTCTTCGACTCCGTACTGGAAACGCTCAGTAAGGTTGCGGAGAAGAAGAAGATTACACTTAGCTCGGATGTGCCTGCGGAGCTATTCATTGAGGGAGATGAAGACAAGCTGCGCCAGATCTTCATGAATCTGCTCTCCAATGCGATCAACTACACCCAGGACGGGGGGAATGTCAGAGTCACCGCAGTGAGCATCCAGAAGAAGGATGGCACCGAGAGCGTACGCTTTACAGTCAGTGATACGGGGATGGGGATTCCGCGCAAGGATCTGCCCCGGATCTTTGAACGCTTTTACCGGGTGGACAAAGCCCGCTCCAGAAGCTCCGGCGGAACCGGCCTCGGTCTATCCATCGTGAAGCATCTGGTTGAGCTGCACCGCGGGTCAATTAACGTTGAGAGCGATCTGGGCATCGGCAGCTCGTTCATCCTTGAACTGCCGCTGCTGCAGGAAGAGAATCTATAACCCTGCGGATCATAACGGATCAATAGAGAATAAATTTATGATTTTACACCAAGTTAACATTGTGGTGCTATGATGTGCATGTGTGCAGTTTTGTAAAATTAATAACCTATGAAAAGACGGGGGAACCTATGGCACAACGATTGCTTGTCATTGAAGACGAACCGACACTGGCCCGGCTGCTGTCTTATAACCTGACACAGGAAGGCTACGAGGTGACGGTGGAGGATCATGGAACGGCAGGATATGACCGTGCGACTAGAGAACCTTTTGACTTGATCGTACTGGATCTGATGCTGCCCGGCATGAACGGCATTGACATTCTGGATAAATTGCGTGGACAAGGCATCCGCACACCGGTTATAGTGCTGACGGCCAAGAATGCGGAAGAGGATGTCGTCCGCGGGCTGAAGTCCGGGGCGGATGACTATATTACGAAGCCCTTCGGCGTATCCGAGCTGCTGGCGCGGGTCAGCGCTGTACTGCGGCGGATCTCCGGTATTGCCGAAGAAGCTCCGCCCGAGACGGCGGTGTCTGCATCGACGATTATTCTCGGACAGCTGGAGATCTACCCTGAGCGTTATGAAGTCTCGCTGGGCGGACAGAGCATCAATCTGCGGCCGAAGGAATTTGAAGTCCTGCTGTATCTGGCCCGCAAGCCGGGCGTTGTCCTGACACGGGATGATCTGATGAATGCGGTCTGGGGCTTCGACTATATCGGAGGCCAGCGTACCGTCGATGTGCATGTCAGTTCCCTGCGCAAGAAGCTGGAGCTTGACCCTGAATCCGTGCATATTGATTCCATCCGCGGCGTGGGCTACAAGCTGGTTGTCAACAAGAAGAGAACACCAGTCATTTAACATGACGGTGTTCTTTTCTCACAAGATAAGCATCTTCTCCTCCGGCATTGTCTAACTGTACAAGGATTTTTACACTGCGTTAACAATTCTCTGGAGCTCTATTTACACTGAAAGCTTATCATGGGGAACGAAGATGATGAGAAGGAGACAACAGAAACTAATGAAATCCATCATTGACATAGAGAAGCTAGATCTCTACTATGAGTCATTCCATGCCCTGAAGAAGGTGGATTTGCAGATTCCGGAGAAGCAGGTGACTGCGTTTATCGGACCCTCCGGCTGCGGGAAATCCACATTGCTGCGTACCCTTAACCGTATGAACGACATGATTCCCGGAACACGTATTGAAGGTAAAGTGAATATCGGCGGCAAAAACATCTACAGCGACGAGATTGAAGTGGAGAGTCTGCGCAAGCAGGTGGGGATGGTGTTCCAGCAGCCCAATCCTTTTCCCAAGTCGATCTATGATAACGTGGCTTATGGCCCGCGTCTGCACGGTGTGAAGAGCAAAGCCGAGCTGGATGTCCTGGTAGAGCAAAGTCTGCGCCAGTCTGCACTCTGGGAGGAAGTGAAGGATTTCCTCAAAAAGTCGGCCTTAAGTCTGTCCGGAGGCCAGCAGCAGCGTCTCTGTATTGCCAGAGCCCTTGCCGTACAGCCGGATATTCTGCTGATGGATGAGGCGACTTCAGCGCTAGACCCGGTGTCCACACTCAAGATTGAGGAGCTGGTCCAGGAGCTGCGGGATAAGTATACGATTGTAATGGTCACGCATAATATGCATCAGGCCGCCCGGGTATCGGGACGCACTGTATTTTTCCTGAACGGTGTTATTGTGGAGGCTGCGGACACGGAGCTGCTGTTCTCGAACCCTAAGGATTCCCGCACAGAAGACTATATTTCTGGCCGCTTCGGCTAAGAATGGCTGCTTCGTAAGTCTTAGGTTCACTCTTGTTCACCCGATATGACCAAATGTTTGTGAGGAGGATCACTTTCGATATGATTCGCAGAAAAGAATTCGATAAAGATCTGGAAGAACTGCGCTCTCTGCTGCAGCAGATGGGCGAGCATGTAACGGATGCACTCGACGGTGCGGTACTGGCCCTACAGACCCTTGATACGGTACGGGCGCAGGAGATTGTCAAAGCGGACCTGCGGCTGAACGCCATGGAAGACCGGATTATGGAGATCGGCTCACGGCTGATCATCACCCAGCAGCCGGTGGCGAAGGACCTGCGCCGCATTATTGTAGCCTTCAAAATCTCCAGCGATCTGGAGCGTATGGGCGATCTGGCACTGGATGTAGCCAAGGTAACGATGCGCATCCAGGGACAGCAGCTGATTAAGCCGCTTGTGGATATTCCGCGCATGGCTGAGCTTGTTACGATCATGACCACGGAGGCTATTCAGTCTTATCTGGACGAGAATACGGATCTGGCCTACAAAATGGCGCAGGATGACGATCAGGTCGATGGTCTGTACAGCGCGATGATTAACGAACTGTACACTTATATGGTTCAGAGGCCTGAGACAGTGAATCAGGCGATGCTGCTCACACTGGTTGGCCGTTACATTGAGCGGATTGCCGATCATGCCACGAATATTGGCGAGAGTGTAGTGTATCTGGTTACAGGTAAACGTCCGGATTTGAACCAATAACAGTATAGACTGCCAGAGGCAAGCCTTCATTCCGGGGGCTTGTTTTTTATTTTGGCATAAAGCGGCGATTCGTGGCAGAGCCATTTCGTCTTGGTGCGGAGCATATGTTACTATGTAAGGAGAAAGCAAGAAAAAGGCGAGGTGCTAGTGTGGACAAGCTGATACTCATTGATGGAAATAATATCATTTACCGGGCGTTCTTCGCCATGCCGCCGCTGACGAATACAGCGGGACAGCAGACGAATGCGGTATACGGTTTCACGACGATGCTGCTGCGTCTGCTGGAGGAGCATAAACCGACACATATGATTGTAGCCTTCGACGCGGGGAAGATTACCTTCCGGCATGAAGGCTATGAGGATTATAAGGGCGGGCGTCAGAAGACCCCGCCGGAGCTGTCCGAGCAGTTCCCGCTGCTCAAGGAACTGCTGAAGGGTCTGGGAGTTCCGCAGTTCGAGATTGCAGGCTACGAGGCCGACGATATTATCGGCACCATCTCCAGGGAAGCGGATGCCGCCGGCCGTCAGGTGATGATTGTGTCCGGGGATAAGGATATGCTGCAGCTGGCTTCCGAGCATACCACCATAGCGCTGGTGCGCAAGGGAGTTACGGAAGTGGAACTTTACGGACCTAAGCAGATCCGTGACAAATATGATCTCACCCCAGAGCAGATCATTGATCTGAAGGGGCTGATGGGCGATGCCAGCGATAATATTCCCGGGGTGCCGGGAGTCGGGGAGAAGACAGCGCTTAAGCTGCTCCAGCAGTTCGGATCGGTGGAGGGCGTGCTGGCCGGAACCGGTGAGCTGAAGGGCAAGATGAAAGAGAAGCTGGAAGAGCATGCGGACAGCGCCATCATGAGCAAAAAGTTGGCGACGATCTACCGCGAGGTTCCGCTTGAGCATACGTGGGAGGATATGGTCTTCAGCGGGATTAACACGGACACGGCTGGGCCGGCGCTCGCCAAGCTGGAATTCCGCTCGCTGCTGGAGCGCCTGTCGCTGAGCGCCTATTCACATGCGGCGGACGGCAGCCTGACGGGTTCCCCCGTGGTGGAAGCCGCAGAGCTTAATATTACAATTGTTGACGAAGCCGGAATAGAGAAGCTGGTTCAGGCACTGCCGGGCATCTCCGCCCTGCATGTGGAATCTAACGGGGAGAACCCGCACCGTGCCGAAGTGATCGGTCTCGGGCTGTCTTCGCCGGAGCAGCATTACTTTGTGTCTTTTGCCTTGCTGAAGAGTAAGGCGGCAGCACCCCTGCGGGACTGGCTCGGTGACGAGCAGGCGCCGAAGAGCGGGTATGATCTGCACCGTGCCGATCTGGCGCTGCATTGGCAGGGGATTGCTTTTGCCGGAGCCGCTAACGATGTTCAGCTGGCCGCCTACCTGCTGGACCCGACCGAAGCCAGCCAGAATCTGAATGACCTGACCACGAAATACGGCCTACCCCGCTTGTCGCCGGATGAGGATGTCTTCGGCAAAGGGGCCAAATATAGAATTCCTGAGCTTAAGATTCTCGGTGAGCATGTCGCCCGTAAGAGTGCGACTGTGCTTGGCATTGTACAGAAGCAGCAGGAGGAGCTGGACAAGACGGACATGACCGGTCTGTTCCAGGACCTGGAGATGCCGCTGTCACGGATTCTCGCCGATATGGAGAAGCAGGGCATTGCTGTTAACAAGGATGATCTCGTCCAGCTCGGCAGGGAATTTGAAGCCCAGATCTCCCGGCTGGTCACTGAGATCTACTCCGCTTGCGGAACCGAATTCAATCTTAATTCTCCGAAGCAGCTGGGCGAGGTTCTGTTCGTGAAGCTCGGTCTGCCGGTCGTGAAGAAGACGAAGACCGGGTATTCGACGGATGCCGAGGTACTGGAAAAGCTTGCGCCTTATCATGACGCTGTGCGCCTGATTCTGCAATACCGTACCATTGCCAAGCTGCAATCCACGTATGTGGAAGGCCTGATGAAGGAAATCTCGCCGGAGACCGGCAAGGTACACACCTTTTACCGGCAGACGATTGCGGCCACGGGCCGGCTCAGCAGCCAGTTCCCGAACCTGCAGAACATTCCAATCCGGCTCGAAGAGGGCCGCAAGATCCGTAAGGTATTCGTGCCCTCCGAGCCGGGCTGGTCGATTCTGGCGGCGGATTACTCGCAGATCGAGCTGCGTGTGCTGGCGCATATCTCAGGTGATGAGCGGATGAAGGAAGCTTTTGTCGAGGATATGGATATTCATACTAAGACCGCCATGGACGTATTCGGCGTCCCTGCGGAGAGTGTGGACAGTAATATGCGCCGCTCCGCCAAAGCAGTTAACTTCGGGATTGTCTACGGCATCAGCGATTACGGCCTGTCGCAGAACCTGAACATCCCGCGCAAGGAAGCGGCCAGGTTCATTGAGCAGTATTTCGAGGTGTTCCAAGGTGTGCGCCGTTACATGGATGATATCGTAGTCGAGGCCCGTAAGCAGGGGTATGTTACTACTCTGCTGGAACGCCGCCGTTATCTGCCGGAGATCAATGCGAAGAACTTCAATCTGCGGTCCTTCGCAGAACGTACGGCGATGAATACGCCGATTCAGGGAACCGCTGCGGATATTATCAAGCTGGCCATGGTTCATATGGACAAGGCGCTGCATGAGCGCGGCCTGAAGAGCCGGATGCTGCTCCAGGTACACGATGAGTTAGTATTCGAGGTGCCGGAGGAGGAGCTGGAGCAAATGAAGCAGCTTCTGCCCGAGGTGATGGCCGGAGCGCTGCAGCTGTCTGTTCCGCTGAAGGCAGAGGTAAGTTATGGCAGCAACTGGTACGAAGCGAAATAGGCTCCCCGCACATGGCAGATATCCGGTATAATGGAGTGGAGGTGAGCCATGATGCCGGAATTGCCGGAAGTCGAAACAGTCAGAAGAACACTTAATGAGTTAATTACAGGCAAGCAGATAGAGCATGTCACCGTCCGGCTGCCGCGGATCATTCAGCGCCCGGATGATATTCAGGTCTTTGCCCATATGCTGGCAGGCCATACAGTGGTAACGGTTGAGCGCAGAGGCAAGTTCCTGCGTTTCGTATTTGACGGGCTGGTGATGGTCTCCCATCTGCGGATGGAGGGCCGTTACGGGGTGTACCGTGAGGGCGAGCTGCTGGACAAGCATACGCATGTTATTTTCCATTTCACAGATGGGACGGAGCTGCGTTATACGGATGTGCGCCAGTTCGGGACGATGCATCTATTCCAGCCGGGAGAGGATCTGCAGCTGAAGCCGCTGAACAAGCTGGGGCAGGAGCCGCTGGATGCCGATTTCACGCTGGAACGGTTCAAGGAGATTGTCGTTAAGCGGAGCACCAAGATCAAGCCGCTGCTGCTCAATCAGGAATATATAGTAGGTATCGGCAATATTTATGTAGATGAGTCCCTGCACCGTGCAGGCATCCACCCGGAGGAGACCGCGAAGTCCCTCTCGGAGGATCAGCTGGCCAGACTGCATCATGCTATTGTCGCAACACTGACGGAAGCAGTGAATGCCGGAGGCTCCTCCGTGAAGTCATATGTCAACGGCCAGGGAGAGAGCGGGAGCTACCAGGATCAGCACAAGATCTACGGACGCAAGGATCAGCCGTGTGCCACCTGCGGCACGCTGATTGAGAAGAGTGTGGTCGGCGGACGGGGAACGCATTATTGTCCCAGCTGCCAGCCGGTACCTGTACTGATTCTGTAATATTTATTTAGAGTCAGCGCCGCATTTACAGCCCGTTTCCAGGCAAGTTACATCTGAGTTATAACCGTTATGTATAAAGGCAGGCACTTCCTGCCCGTCCCGCCCATATAATGTGTGAAGATTGCTGATTATGGCGAAACGGAGCTCCGGCTCCGGTTCTTCACGGGAGGGATTGCGGGTGCTTAGCCCATTGTTGTCACTGCTGTTGCTTGCGTTTGCGCTTAGTCTGGATGGATTTGGTGTAGGCATTACATATGGACTGCGTAAAATGAAAATTCCCCTGCTCTCCATTATCATTATCTCGCTCTGTTCAGGGGTCGTCATTTATGGTTCTATGCAGGTCGGCGTGCTGCTGGCAAAGGTAGTCTCCCCGAATGCCGCTTCCAGTGTCGGAGCGGTTATTCTCGTCTTAATGGGCTGTTGGTCCCTGTTCCAGATGCTGACACAGAAGGAGAAGGAGCAGGAAGAGGCTGCGCCCGGGCAGGAGATCAGGAGGGAGACGGCTGCTGCCGCACAGAGTGCTGAGGCAGAGCTGAAGCCGGCTGTATTCTCGCTGGAGCTTCGCCATCTGGGCGTGGTTATACAGATTCTCCGCACGCCGTCTTCCGCTGATATGGATGCCTCGGGAAGCATCTCCTCCATGGAAGCCATGATCCTGGGGATCGCGTTGTCGCTGGATGCCTTCGGTGCCGGCCTCGGTGCGGCACTACTCGGATTCAGCCCGTGGTCCACCTCGCTGATGATCGCTGTATTCAGCGGGACCTTTTTGCTGATGGGAATGAAGACAGGACTGAGATTATCAGGCAGCTACTGGATGAAGCATGCCGCTGCGCTGCCCGCGATATTATTAATTGTAATGGGTATAATGAAGTTATTATGAGGTGAGTACATGATTATAGGCTTAACCGGAGGCATCGCTTCGGGAAAAAGCACCGTGTCTGCACTGTTTGTCCGCAAGGGAGCTGCACTGGTGGATGCCGATGTCATCGCCAGAGAGGTGATGCTCCCCGGGCACCCGGTGCTGGCGGCGGCGGTGGAGGCTTTTGGAGACCGCATTCTGCTGCCTGACGGTTCGCTGGACCGGGCAGGTCTTGGCGAGATTGTCTTCCGGGACCCGGAGGCGCTCAAGACACTGAATAACCTGACCCATCCGGCAATCCGCAGGGAGATTAAGGACAGAATGTATGCGCTTGAACAAGAGAATCCGCAGCGGCTCGTCATTGTGGACATTCCGCTGCTCTACGAATCAGAGCTGGATTCCTTGTTCGATCAGATTATTGTGGTCTATGTTCCGAGGAGGGTGCAGCTAGCCCGCCTCATGGAGCGCAGCGGAATGAAGCTGGAACAGGCTGAGGACCGGCTGAGGTCGCAGATGGATATTGAACTGAAGCGCAGGAAAGCGACATTTGTGATCGACAATAGCGGTGATCCTGAGTCTGCCGAGCTTCAGGTTGCCCGTCTGTGGGACAGGCTGGGTCTGATATGATGAAGTGGCTGCGCAAAAAAAGAGTCCTGCTGCTGCTGTTCATCGGCTTCACCGCGATCCTGTTTCTTGGCTCCAACTGGATGTCATGGTTTTATCCCATTTATTTTAAAGCAGAGATCCGCCAGCACAGCCAGACGTATGAGATGGACCCATTCCTGGTGGCGTCCATCATCCGTGTGGAGACCAATTATAAGACTGGCCGCGAATCCAAAAAAGGCGCACTGGGGCTCATGCAGCTCATGCCGGATACCGCCAAGTGGGCGCTCGAAAAGGCCAAGCTCCCCGACGTGTCGCTGGAGCGGCTGAAGGAAGAGCCCTCCTCCAATATTGAACTGGGCACCTGGTATTTGTCTACGCTGTCCAAGCAGTTCGACGGCAACCGTATAGCGGTCATAGCCGCCTATAATGCCGGACCTGGTAAGGTGCAGAGCTGGTTGGATGAAGGGCAATGGGACGGAACAGAAGCCTCTGTGAAGGACATTCCGTTCGGTGAGACCCGTCACTACGTACAGCGTGTAATTTATTATTATGATCAATACACCGAGCTCTATAGTGAGTTCTAGGGTGCTTGTTACTTCTGCTGCTGTTATGTAAAAAGAAGCATCAAACGGCCGGAGGCCGTTCGATACTTCTTAGGCAAGCTTATGTCGTGTGGGCAGGTATTATTTGTACTGACCTGCCAGTTGCTGTTCAGCCAGGGTTACAAGACGTTTAGTGATGTAACCACCGATCGAACCGTTTTCGTAAGAAGTTTTATTGCCTTGGTATCCGTCTGGGGAGAGGGTGATACCTAGTTCCTGGGCAACTTCATATTTCAGTTGTTCCAAGGCACCGCGTGAGTTTGGAGCTACCAGGTTATTGGAGTTGTTATTTTGGCTCATTGCTGTTCACCTCCTATCGGTTGGTAACTGTATTATGTGCCGGACATGTCAGATTCATAACAACAAATAAACGGTGTTTTCTGGAAATTAAATGATGCCCGCATAGCCCTTGTGTATCAAGGGACGGGGCCTGACCATTCTAATGATGAGGAAGTGAAGAAGCTTATGAAATGTCCTTACTGCGACCACACCAATACCAAAGTCCTGGACTCGCGCCCTGCCAACGAGAATAAGTCCATTCGCCGCAGGCGGGAATGCGAACTGTGCAGCCGCCGTTTCACCACCTTCGAGATGATTGAAGAGACCCCCCTGATTGTGATCAAAAAAGGCGGCAGCCGTGAAGAGTTCAGCCGTGACAAAATCCTCCGCGGCCTGATCCGTGCCTGCGAGAAGCGTCCGGTCCCTGTAGAGCGCCTGGAGGTCATCGTATCTGAGGTGGAGAAAAGCCTGCGCGGCATCGCTCTCGCCGAGATCGAGAGCCGCCAGATCGGCGAGCTGGTCATGGAGCAGCTCTACCCTGTCGACGAGGTAGCCTACGTCCGCTTCGCGTCCGTGTACCGCCAGTTCAAGGACATCAACATGTTCATGAAGGAACTGAAGGGACTGCTGTCCAAGACTGAGGAGCTGGACGGGCTGTAAGCTTCGCCGTTTAGAAGTGAAGGATTCGATTGGGGTAGTGGGGCTGGCCTTGAGGTTGAGAGGTCAGTTCCCGGGTGGAGCGTCTTGTATCAAAATTAATTTCGGAAAAGTGTTGACACTGAAAGCAGATTTCTGTATTATATAGAAGTCGCCTACGAAACACATTGATGAATAAGCGACTTGAGCTTCTCGCTCAGATCAGATTGTAGAATACATAATGTAATTCTAAATTGGCAAAATTGTAAAAAATATGGGGCCATAGCTCAGCTGGGAGAGCGCATCGCTGGCAGCGATGAGGTCAGGGGTTCGATCCCCCTTGGCTCCACCAATTTCATACGGACTCTTAGCTCAGTTGGTAGAGCAGTAGACTCTTAATCTATTTGTCCAGGGTTCGAGCCCCTGAGAGTCCATCACATGAAGAACGGCAGAGATGCCGTTCTTTTGCTGTTTCATGGAATATGGGTGATTAAGTAGGGGAACAGCAAGGGCTTGAGGTCCATTCCCGAACCTTGAACCCCGAACCCGACCCCGCCCCCGAACCCGAACCCCCGAACCCAAACTGCGAAATATGGTTTCCATCGAGTTCCTTCGGTTCTAGATGTGTCTAAAGGATTGCTACGGACCCCACAGCCCTTATTTTCTCTATTCAGTATAATTGAAAGGGCTAACGGACCGTATCGCGCTTAAGGCCTCTTCACCATCCAAATATGAGATGAAATCTAATAAATAGCGCCATCTGAGTCCGTAAGCTTGGTAAAATTGTGCTTTTTGTAGAAATAGGTGCGTCTCGGTCCGTTACAGCTGATTGATACCTCTACTTCTTCACGCTCACAGCCACGGAATTCAAGTGTTTTTACCATATCAGCTTTATAATTCATGCTCCTAAACATACGTTAAACTCTAAGCTGATATGTCCGATAACGCTGCTGTCCTCCGGCCACATCCAGTAACTGTTGTTCGACCAAATGATGCAGAATTCGTCTGGAGTGCCTATCCGTTACCCTGAGATGCTTAGCAAGCTCGAAAGGTGTGAATGCCCTGAGCAGACGTCTTGCGTAACGAAGGGTCTCCGCTTCCAGCCAAGTTAATGTGGAAGAAACATCCGTCGCAATGAATTTGCCGATAAAAGACAACACCAACTGCTGACATTGCTTGGGTTCTTCGATAATTGAAGGATAAGCGATAGGAAGAAAAGTCCAACTATCAAGGGCCAGTAAGCAATGCCGGCGGCATAGATCCTTGAAGCGTCTGACATCCAGATCTCTGGCGTGAGGTCCATAGCCTTGAATCTCAATCCCGCCTTTTGCACCTCCAGGCATATAAGCCAAGTCCAGATAGCGGTACCCGTTATTGAAATCACGCACTTCCCATTCTGGAAACAAATGATCGAAATTGCCGATTGCCGGAAACCATACCTTGCGGAGAAATTCAACTGTTCCGTGGCCTAATCCTTTGCCAAGTAACTCCTTGCGCCTGTGGTTGCTCTCATTCTTAAGATTGCTAACTAACCATTCCTCGTACTGCTGCTCAAATCGCGGCATCCGTACTCCTCCTCGAACGCTCAACTTAGTATTTATTTTTCCCGCAAAAAAGCCGCCTCAATACTCAACCCTCTCCAAGAATCTAACTCGGAAGGGGCAGAGCATTAAAAGCGGCGTGTGCTTCACAACCTATGTTTCTTATTATAGCGCTACAAATCCAGGAATCAATAAGTAGTTACAGAGGTTCTAATCGTGCAGTATACTATAGAGGATTTATATTTTTGTTTTCTTTTATTTATTGTTTGCATGTATATTATCCTTAAATCCTCATAGGAGGCTGAAATCAAACATGCTTGTGCCAAAAAGAATGGATAAACAAACAACTAGTGAGCTAGCTGAAGATGACTATTCAATTGACGATATTCTTGAATCTGAAGGTATACTGACGCCTAATGAAGCAAAAAAACTGTACAATGAGGTTCGGAGAATGCGTGAGGAAGAATGAATTGATAAAAGGGGAGAGTCCGATGACTAACAACGAACAAGCCAGATTATTCAAAGTAACCTTAAGCGATTGGAACGGTGCGGTGCGTGGTCGGCCTACCCGGAAGATTGCAATTTCTGCAAAGGCGTCGCTGTACGATCTTGCGGCAGTTACGATTGAATCTTTTGATTTTGATCTGGATCATGCCTTTGGATTCTATGATAATCTCAAAAACTGGACACGCTCTGAGGAAGGCTATGAATTATTTGCTGATGTGGGGGCGGGGGATAGGTTTCCTGGAGTGCAAAAAGCAACAATCAGTAAAGTTTTTCATACCCCCAAACAAAAGATGCTGCTCCTATTCGATTATGGCGATGAGTGGAGAATGATTGTTCAATATCTGGGAGAGACTGAAGTGAAGCCGGGACAAAAACTGCCTATGGTCACGGAGATCGAGGGAGAGGCACCGGATCAATATGGCGGCTTTGATGAAGATGAAGACGAAGAGGATGAAGAGGCATAGATGGAAATAATATACATATCGGATAGATATTAAAATCATGGGCTCGGGAGCCGGAGAAATGATGGAGGAATTAATCCACGTTATCCGGAACATTCCGAACCTTTTTTTTATTTACGCACTAATTTACAAACCAACGGTCGGTATGTATAATCAACAGTAATCATATTTTAATTTAATCTAATCTTACCTATGTAAGGCAGAAGAGGAGAATAGCAATGAAGAATGCAGACCGGCGGAAGCAGACGATCCGGCAGCTGCTGGAGGGGACCAAGGAGCTGCTGCGGGACAAGAGCTGTCATGCCATTACCTTGAAGGATATTATGGAGCAGTCGCAATTATCTAAGGGGGCGATATTTCATTATGTGAAGAGCAAGGATGAGATTTTTGCCTGGGTGCTGGAGGAGCGGCTTGACGCTGTGAATGATCGTTTTGAGGAGGAAGTAAGAGGCAGTATTGATAAAAGCTTCGACGGGCCGATGCATGCCATCGCCAGAAGTCTTGCCGGATTGGAAGACAGCCATGAAGCGACTAACAAGGTGCTTCTATACCTGCTGGGCAAGGAGAATGAACCGGCGGTAGCGGAGGTGCTTGAGCATTTTCATGAGCGGTCGGTGTCGGTCTCCAGGCAGTGGATTATCACGGGGCAAAAGTACGGGGTGATTAAAGAAACGGTGAACCCTGATGAGATGGCGGAGCTGTTCGTTCTGCTGTCATTAGGTCTGCGTGTGCGGGCGTCCCTGCGCGCCTCTTCCGGGACCCTTTCTGCGAAAGAAATATCCGGTATTATGGCTGGTATTCTGAAGAATTGAGATGAAGCAATATGAAGTAACAAGAAGGGGAGAGGTTAAATGGTTCCTTTTATAGCGCTCATCGTATCCTTTTTACTGTTCCGGGGAATAGGTCTACTAGGCTTGACGTATTGGAATGACTGGCAAACCGCCCTTCAGTGGGCTGTAGCTGTGATGCTGCTTTTCGGAGCTTCGGCTCACTGGGGACGGCGGCGGCCGGATTTGGTCAGAATGGTGCCGCCTGCTTTTCCGCAGAAAGAATGGATCGTGACGATTACCGGGATGCTGGAAATGGCCGGAGCTATAGGTATCCTGCTGCCCGCTTTCTCAGCAACTGCTTCTGTATGCCTGATCTTGCTTCTTATTGCCATGCTCCCCGCCAATATCTATGCAGCACGCATGAATATGACAATCGGGGGCAAGCCTGTGCCAAAATTACCGGTCCGCATAGGAATTCAGCTCGTTTTTATCACTGCAGTGCTGCTCGCATCCCCGTTACTCCACCTGCCTTAATCGTGAATAGACTCCAGCTCCTCCTTTACAAATTGCATCAAAAGCTTCTTGGATGAGGAGAGATACTCATCGTTACGTAATTGCAGCAGGCCTACGGGAATGGAGGCTTCCTTCAGCGTGACCTGGAGTCTCACCACATTCGGTGGTAACGGCGTAGATTCGAGGACGGCTCCTATAAAATCGATTTGCTGGACGAAGCCCGCAATGGCAGAGATTTGACTTACGGTATGCAGAAAGGGAGTTCCGGTGTACCGGGAGAACTGCTTCGATAATTGGGAATGATATAGACAGGTAGCTCCCCCGGCAATGATTGGATAACCAAGCAATTCCTCGAAAGCGATCTCATCTTTTGCGGCCAAAGGGTGGTTGTTCCCTGCGATAAAAGATATCCGCTCCTGATACAAGGGTTCGAAGTGATACGAAGATAGGTCAACAGGCTCTCCACAGATGGCAAAATCCAATTGATTCTGAAGCAGGGCATGCGAGAGCGAAGCGGTGTTACCGATCACAAAATGGCAGGATACATTAGGCTTATGCTCCATGAACCGCAGCAGTGACTTTGGTAGTATCTGCTCTGTCAATGATTCCAGCCCTCCGATCCTGAGCGTTCCGATCTCCTCTTTTTGCAGAGCTTTTGCCTGGTCCGCAACATAGTTCCAATGTCGGATCAGACTGTCGATCTCAGCGGCAAATATCCGCCCCGAAGCTGTAAGCTCAGAATCCCAGCCCCGTTTGAACAGCTTGATGCCCAGTTCCTTCTCCAGACGTTGAACCTGATTGGTGATTGTGGATTGTGCGTAGTTCAGTTTGGCGGCTGCTTTAGAGAAGTTTCCTTCTTGCAGGATGGTTTGAAATGTAGTTAGTTCTTTTAGGTCCATTAGCAGATATCTCCATCGGATAATTTGAATTTACGTATCATTTAATTCAATTATACAGAATAAAAGGCGGGGAGTACAATGAAGTTACACCAGTAAAGGAGTGAAGTGACATGCCTTTTGTCAGAGTCAGTTACTTGGAGAACAAATACGATGACCAACAGCTGCCTATCATTAGCCGCGAAATTATGAGTGCTCTAAGGGAATATTTTAGCGTGCCGCAAGATGATTTCTTTCAAGTCTACCATGCCCATAAAGCAAGCGAATTTTATTACAGTCCGAATTATTTAAACATAGAGCGAACGGATGGGCTGCTCTATATTCAGATTACGCTCAAATCCGGGAGAAGCAAGGAGCAGAAAAGGGGCTTTTACAGCAAGCTGGCCGAGACGTTGTCGAGCACACTGGGCATCAGGAAAGAAGACGTCTTCGTCGTGCTGGTCGATACAGAATTCGAGGACTGGACGTTTGGCAATGGCATCGCACAGATGATTGAATGAATGTTCATATAAGGAAGAGAGGTATTGGAATGAAGCATCGGAGAATTGCATCGAATGCTCTTGAAGCATTTGGAGACATTGCTCCTTCGTTCGCGCGTTATTCGGAGGAGGTGCTCTTTGGGGAGGTATGGAGAAGGGAGCAGTTATCGCTTCGGGAACGCAGTCTCCTGACGATATCGGCCCTGGTTGCCGGTGGACTTACCGAGCAGTTACCCTTTCATATCCGTCTGGCCCTGGAGAACGGTCTATCCGAAGAAGAATTGATCGAGGCAATGACTCACCTCGCCTTTTATGGAGGTTGGCCGCGTGCCGCATCGGCGATACAGGTTGCCAAGGGAATTTTTGAGGAAATATAACCAAAAAAAGCGCATGTGAGCGAAAGCTCCGTGCGCTTTTTTTGGTTTAGACAATTTTTATGATAAGAGGTTAGAAAATCGCTGTTTTTTCATTTTTTTTAGAGCTATACCCCAATTAGGTCCTGATGAATCGGTTTTTGTCGAGAATTGTTAAGAGTTTGTTTAGAGCTGTCTGATAGAATGGGCGCAGAAATGAAATTTTCTAAGGGGGCAGATGCTAGACTCCAGCAGAACTTGCAATATAGCGCACAGGATGAATGAACAAGGGGGAACGATACATTTGTTTAAGGGTAAGGGATTGAAAAAATATTTCTCGTTGTTACTCGTGATCAGCTTGGTTTGGACCGGAGCCTTTCCGGTATATGCGGGTTCAACGGACAATGGTGCGGCAAGCTGGGACAATGTTGGTCCGCTGCCAGACGACATCAACGTAAACGGAGTTGCTATTGGCTCAGATACTTTAGTTGCAGTGGGGGAAGCAGGGAAAATTGTTACCGCAGGCGGAACTTCGACATGGGCTGTTCGTGATTCTGGGGTAGCCGAGGATTTGAATAGTATTATTCATAAGGGCGCAGGCGGCGAATTCGTTGCAGTCGGTGACAATGGGATAGTCCTGACGTCAACAGATGGCGTGTCCTGGACACCCTCCGATGGCTCCGCCGGTTTTAACTGGAATGGAGTCAGTTACGGCGATGGAACATTAGTTCTAGTCGGCGATTCAGGAATGATTATGATCAAAAATGACAATCGCCCTGACTGGGAGATCGTATTCTCAGCCACTAATGAGAATCTGAACGCTGTGGCTTACGGTAACGGTAAGTTTGTAGCGGTGGGTGATAACGGTACAGTGGTAATGTCCAAAGATGGATCTGATTGGACCAAGGTGACAAGTAAAACAACCAACAAATTGAACGGAATCACCTTTGGCGGCGGAATGTTCGTAGCGGTTGGTGCGTCTGGAACTATTATTACTTCTCCGGAAAGTTCGAAAGGCGCAGCAAAGGTCCTTGAGTCGAAAGTGAACCTGAATGGAATAACTTTCGGAAACAGCGTATTTATGGCCGCAGGAGATGGAGGGAAAGTGTTTTCCAGCACCGATCTGGGGCAAACGTGGAAGCCAGAGACTACAAACGCAACGGCTAATCTTAACGGTATCGTATTTTTCCAAGGTCTTAATCAATTTATCGCAGCGGGTGATTCCGGAGAAATCATTATGTCTTATGTCGTTCCCAACATCCCGAGGGTGCTCAGTCTGACTCCAGGGAATGATGAGACCGATGTAGATATAGATAGAAATCTGGAGATCATGTTTAATCAGCCGGTGACGGCAGCCACTGGAGACGACAATAATATTAAAATTTTCAAGGCTGCGGATCTGTCCACTCCGGTTGAAACCATCCCGGCGGATGACGCCAGCAGAGTAACAGTAAATCCAGCTACCAATACGGTAACGATTAATCCGGGTAAGGATTTTGATGCAGGGGCTAAATATGCCGTTACAGTTGAAGCGAATGCTTTCACTAACGGTGCAAGCGGCAATGCAGCAATCGCAGCGGCTGAGTGGAGTTTCACGACAGTTGCCGGACCAGGAGATACGGAAGCTCCGACTGTAAGTGATTATTTTCCTGTGCCAGGGGCGGTAGGAGTAGCCATTGACACAAATCTGACGCTCACTTTCAGTGAGGATGTAACGACAGATAGCGGCAACATTGTGATTTATGACAGTATGGACGAAGGAAACCTAATGGTAATTCCGGTTAACTCAGAGAATGTCACGGTTAAGGATAACGTGGTAACCATTGTTCCGTATAAAGTTTTTAAAAACAGTACTACGTACTTTGTAAACATCGATGAAGGAGCTTTCAAAGATCTATCAGACAATGCTAACTATTATGAAGGTATCTCGGACAAGGACACCTGGAAGTTCACAACAGAAGAAGCGCCTGATACTACACCGCCGTTAACAATCGGCTTTACTCCTGAGAATGGAGCAACGAATGAAGAAATTGGCACCAATCTGGCTCTTACCTTTAATGAGGATGTACAGAAGGGTGAAGGCCAAATTAAGATAATCAACAGCACGAACAGCGAAGTTCCTCCTGTGACGATCCCTGTTGGTTCTGATGAAGTAATCGTTGACGGCAAAGTTGTAACGATTAACCCCGAGGCTGATCTGGATTATGGTGCAAGCTATTATGTCCAGATTGATAATGGTACATTTACGGATATGTCGGGCAACAGCTATGCCGGTATCACTAACAATACAACCTGGCGCTTTAGTACCACCAGCGAACCGGATACG
Organism: Paenibacillus sp. FSL R7-0210; assembly: GCF_038009085.1. Lineage (NCBI taxonomy): Bacteria > Bacillati > Bacillota > Bacilli > Caryophanales > Paenibacillaceae > Paenibacillus > Paenibacillus sp. FSL R7-0210. The sequence continues at coordinate 3,923,389 of NZ_JBBPAR010000001.1, read as the reverse complement.
ACCGCGCCAATCGTAAGCACATACTCGCCTATGAATGGGGCAACAGAGGTAGCTATCGGAACTAACCTGGAGCTTGCTTTTAGCGAGAATGTACAAGCAGGGGAAGGCAGTATTGTTATCTACAACAACTCGTCTGACCAAATAGCGGCTACCATTGCTGCGAAGGACGTAAGCATTCTGAACAATGTAGTCACGATTAACCCGGCTGACAATCTGGAATATGGTACAAGCTACCATGTACAGATTAGCGGAGATGCTTTCGCAGATCTATCCGGCAACTTGTACTCCGGTATCGCAGACGACACCACGTGGCACTTCACCACAACGGCTGCGCCGGATACGACAGCTCCTGCATTAGAGCATTTTACGCCTGTAAATGGGGCAGCGGATGTAGCAACAGATGCTAATCTGACCCTTACCTTCAGCGAGAATGTAAAGGCTGGAGCAGGCAATATCGTCATTTACAATAGTGCGAATCATACACCGGCAGCGACGATTCCTGCGGCTTCAGGGAATGTAACTATCCATAGTAATGTAGTGACGATTAATCCTACGGATGATCTGAAGTATGGTGCGAGCTACTATGTACAGATTGGAGCCGGGGCATTTACTGATCTCGCAGGCAACAGCTATGCCGGCAATGCAGAGAGCGCAGTCTGGCAGTTCACAACTACAGATGCACCCGATCGGATCTCGCCAACGGTGATTACCTATTCGCCGGAGCCATGGGCCACAGAAATAGCAGTTAACGCGAATCTGACCCTTACCTTCAGCGAAAATGTACGGGCAGCGGCGGGTACTATTGAGATTTTCCGCAGCACCGATGATATTCATCCGGTCTTGACGATTCAAGCACTTTCGGACATGGTAACCATTCTAAATAATGTGGTCACCATTAATCCGGCTGCCAATCTGGAGCATGGTACCAGCTACTTTGTGCGGGTCTCTGAAGGAGCATTCACCGATAATGCTGGCAACAGCTATGCCGGTATTGCAGGCATTAACGCCTGGCGGTTTGTGACCACCAGTGCGCCAGATACAGCAGCGCCTGTAGTGACCTCTTACAGTCCGGCAGGCAATGCAACGCATGTGCCTGTATCGGCTGCACTCACATTGACTTTTAACGAGAATGTGCTTGCTGGAAAAGGCAATATTGAGATTGTAAATGCAGAGAATGGTGAAGTCGTTAAGTCGATTAAAGCGGACGACAAGACGCTAGTTTCGATTGCGAACTCAACCGTCAGCATCAACACGAACGGCCTGCTGAAGCAGGGCGGCAGCTATTACGTGCTTATACAACCGGGTGCTTTTACAGATGAAGCAGGTAACAGTTATGCAGGACTTGCGGATAGTAAGCTCTGGAGCTTCGCAACAGTTCCTGTTCCAGTCACGCCAACTGAATCTCCTACACCGGCACCGGGCGGCGGTTCAGGATCAGGGGGAGGAGCACCGGCTCCGGTTCCAACACCAAGTCCTCAGACAGAAAGTATTAACGCAAACGTTGAAAACGGGGCTGCTCAAGGCTCCATGGTATCCTCCGTTGTCATTACCCGCACCAAGGATGCGAACGGCGTGAAGAGTGATACTCTTACGTTCACATTGGAGCAGGCGATCCGGGCAGTCAATGAGCTTAAGGCGGCCGGGTCCAATATTGCCAGAATCATCGTGCCTGATAAGAATGATGAGGTTGCCGGAACCAGACTGACCATTCCAGCAGCTTCCAGTAAGCAATTTGCTGATAATCAGATCATGCTGGATCTATTCACAGTGAATGCTGAGGTGAAGGTGCCGGGCAGCTCAATGGCTGGATTCGGTACAGATATTTATTTCAACCTCGTTCCACTGAAGACATCACAGCAGAGCGCAGAGGTTGAAGCACTTGCCAAAGCACAGGTGCAGAGTGTATCCCGCGGTGCGACAGTTACGTTAGTAAGCCGTCCTGTAACGATTGAGACCAATCTGCAGAGCCGTCCGGTTACACTGGTATTGCCGCTTGGCAACTCTTCGTTAACGGCGGAGCAACTGAAGGCACTGGCGGTCTTCATCGAGCACAGCGACGGCACCAAAGAATTGGTCAAGGGAGAGATCGTACCTTTCGGCCAGACCGGAAAGTCGGGCATTCAATTTAGCATCAGCAAATTTAGTACCTTTACCGTTGTACTTGCACAAGATCCTGCGGTACAGGTGAAGGCGTATATGACGGGTTATGCCGATGGTACCTTCAAGCCAGGCAACAGCATTACCCGGGCAGAAGCGGCCAGCATCATTGCCCGCACTTTCAGCCAGTCCGCAGTCACTGCTGGTGTAGCGTATTCCGATGTTCCTGCCGGACACTGGGCGGCAGAAGCAATCGGTCAAGTGACGCGAAGCGGCATGATGAAAGGTTACACGGACGGCAGCTTCAAGCCGAACCAGACGATTACCAGAGCTGAGATGGCGACCCTTCTATCGCGCCTGATTACAAGCAGCGAAGGCCAATCGGCCGGCTTCAGCGATATTGCCGGACACTGGGCACAGGCCGCGATTGAGCGGATGTCCCAGGCAGGCATGATTACCGGCTATCAGGACGGAACATTCCGTCCAGACCAGACTTTAACACGTGCGGAAGCCGTAACCATCATCAACCGTGCTCTGAAGATCGCTCCTCTGACCAGCGCAGCCCAGAAATGGGCAGATGTCCCGGCAAGCTACTGGGCATTCGGCAGCATCCAGGCAGCATCTGTAGATCATACTGCGGAATAAAAAATCACGTAACAAACAGCCCTTCCAACCGTCTTAGACGGGGAAGGGCTGTTTTGTGTGCGGCTGAAGCTATAGGCTGCCACGAGAGCACGTGGGCCAATGTAATCGAAAAACCGACCACATTGGTCCGGCGTGGAGCGAGTGGGCCCAATGTAATCGAAAAACCGACCACATTGGTCCGGCGTGGAGCGAGTGGGCCCAATGTAATCGAAAAACCGACCACATTGGGCCGGCGTGGAGCGAGTGGGCCTAATGTAATCGAAAAACCGACCACATTTGTCCGGCGTGGAGCGAGTGAGCCCAATGTGGTCGAAAAACCGACCACATTGGTCCGGCAGAAGGTGGCTCAGCGCTATCGGCGGTATCACCCGCCCGCCAGGGGACGTTGTTCCTGATCATGCTGGCCGCTACTTACTCCCTACTTACTGCCCAACTCCCACCGCAGATTCCAGTGGTAACGCTGGTCCAGCTCCTCGTGCCCGCTGAAATACTCTACAAGCCGTTCCACGCTGAAGCTTCCATCTGGCTGGCTCCGAAGCATGGCGATGGCGCACATCCCCTTATCGTTGTTATGCTCGTCCAGCTGTACCTTAATCTCCGGCCCGCCCTGCTGGCTGATGGTTATAACCGCGCCGGCTTGCGACCAGTTCGTAACGCCTTCATAGATAAAAGCAAAGATGACGATCCGGCTGATCTCGGACAGGTGATGTCCGTTAATCCGCAGATTCTCGCCTGTGACGATGGAGCCGGTGCGGTCATCCCCGTCCAGCGAGATGTAGGGCGGCCGGTTCAAGCTGCCGAACGATTCGCCGAGCGCCTGGACCGTACCCTTAAGGCCGTTCTTCAGCTCGAACAGACAGCCGAGGTCCAGGTCAATGCCTCTGCTTCCGAACCACCCGGAGGATGGAGTCTGAAGCCAGTTAAGATTGATAAGAATCTCTCCTGCGGCTCCTGCTCCCTGCTGGAGACGGAGGGTCTCCCCGTGCCGCCTGAGTACGATGGTGTCCGGGTTCAAGGGCGAAGCGGAAGGAGCGGCTGGTGCTGCGGGAGGCAATGAATCGACCGGCTTAGGCCGTGACCGCAGCTCCGGAAGAACAAAGGGGGAGTTGCGGGCAGGTTCGGCTGTTCTGGAAGCTTGAACAACGGGCAGGATGTCCTTGACCTGTATTCCGAAGCTGTGGCAGAGCGCGGCTAAGCCTCCCGCATAACCGGAGCCGACCGCGCTGAATTTCCATTCGTTCTGATATCTGTAGATCTCCCCTGCCACAATGGCAGTCTCCACGGAATAACCGCCGCCCAGGCGGTACTGGAGGAGCTCCGTTCCATCCGCAGCGTTCATAATGCGCAGATAGGGATCGGAGAGCAGCGAGAAGCTCTGCTGTCTTGATTCCGCCTCATAGATCGTCAGGGCAAAGGCAATCCGCTCAACCTCCGCAGGAATTAGACTAAGCTCTACAGCAATTTGTGTATCGTCAGCGGGTCCGCTATGGACTCGTTGCGCGGGCGGCAATATCACTACAGACTGGTCCGGAGCCGCAGGATTGCCATAGAAAATAAGATCCTTCTCTGTTGCAACCTTCTGCGACGCGGTAAGTAAAAAAACGGAGAAATCAATCTCGACCCCAGCCCTTGCCTCATTCCAGCCCATGCCTACGATGATGCGGCCGAGGAGAGGATTGTCTTTGGTTAAGCTGCATTTTTGCCCCTTGATAAGCTCAAGTGTCATGAGAACCAGCCTTTCCTATGAGTAGTTCAAGCTTGTATAAGTGCGGGTGGCAGACTCAGAATCTGCCCCGGCTTCCGGCATCCAGATTGGGACCATTCAGATCCGTCAGGCGCTCCAAGGATTGCTCGTAGATCCGTACAATATCCTGTATCTTCTGGAACTCGGGGTCCGAGGGGCCCAGGTTGTCCATGAACATGCGCTGTAGAATTTCTTGGTAAAAGGAGATACGGCTCCCCACCAGCTTGCATTCGTAGTCAATGACCTCTTCAATCGAGTGCTGCTGAACGAATTCCATCAGGTCGTCTGCAGGATTACCGCGTGACTCGCGTTCATTGCGTGCGGCAACCGGCGCGCTGACATTATCCAGATTGACCGTGGAGCGTATGTCGGTGAACAGAATCCCCTCCTTGGCCAGCATCACCTGAAAAGGCTTGTGCTTGAACAGCTCCTGCGCAACCAGCGTACACATTGCCTGATTCCTCAGCAGCATCCCGTCAAACGGATGTAGCACCCACCCGCTGTCATCCCGGAACAGGTTGAATGTAAAATATTCACCCCCATACTCATATCTCAAGTTGATAGCTGTCTCAGATGTAAGCTCGTATTGAAATGCATCCATTCTATTGCGCGCCTCCTGCTTCTACTTTGGATTTCTATTAGCATAGCAGAAAATGGGGAATCTTGGAGAGAGGATTTTAGCCTAAATGGAAGAACCTCTTGCGCCGCAAGAGGTTCTTCCATTCGCTGTCCATCCGTCTTCACGCCAAAGGGGGAAACTGCAGGGTGGCCCGCAGTCCATGGTCGGTGTTGCTCTCCAGAACAAGCTTGCCCTTATGGGCTTCGGCAATGCGGGCGACCATCGGGAGGCCAAGCCCGTGGCCCTGGCGGACGGGATGGGTCCGCTTCCCGGAATAAGGCAGGAGGACCAGCTCAGGCAAAAGCTCTGCTGGAACCCCTGGCCCGTCATCGGATACGGATAGACAACATTCCGGCTCCTCCGGGCTGCGGGAAACCGTTACCGTAATCCCGCACCCATCCGGGTTATGCCGGATGCTGTTCTGGACCAGATTGCTTACTGCACGGTAGAGCAGCTTCTCATCTCCCATCACCTGCAGGCGCTCGTCCATAATGCACAGGTCCAGTGAATAACGCTCCTCCAGGCCGTTATTAATGAAGTCGGATACCACGGTCCGGGCCAGAGCGGATAAGCGTACCGGCTTAAGCTGCAACGGTTGCATGTCATACTCCAGCATCGAGACGAGATTCAAATCGCTGACCAGCGACCTTAGCTGCTCGCCTTGGCGGCGGATAATGGCAGCCTGCTGGCGTTGCTCTCCGGTCAGGTTGTCTTGTTCCTCCAGATTGCTCGCGTAGCCAAGGATCATCGAGAGCGGGGTGCGGATGTCATGGGAGATCCCGGCGATCCAGTTGGATCGGGCTTCATCCCGTGATTTCAGCTGCGAGCTCCTGGTCTGCAGGGTAGCGGAAGCCGAATTAATGCTCTCGGACAAATCACTGAAGAGTCCGGCAGTCTCCAGGTTAACCGGCTTGTCTTTGGCCAGGGCATGAATGCTGTTGATCAGGGGCCGGATATTGCGGATCAGCCGGGTGCCGATGAACAAGGAGAGGGCCACGGCCAGTACCACATTGCAGATCAGGAGCAGCAGCACTCTTAAGGGAAGGGAGCGCAGCCAGTCCGTCATGTATCCGAGCTGATATTTTTCATATGAATATTTAGGATAGCCTACGACAATAAGTCCTTCTGGATGCTCCCAGATATACACAGGATATTCCAGCAAGTAGTAGCGTGAGAACTTCGCCACCTCTACGATGTTGTAAGCGTGCGGAATCTCCGGAGGCAGCTGCTCACTCCATGTCACCTTGCCTTCCGCGTTCAGCAGCATAGCCCAGGCCCGGTTCTGCTGAAGCAGGGCACCCCCCTTGGGATTGAGGGAATACTTGCCGTCAGACCCTTGCAGAGCTGAGGATATCTCCCGCACAACCTTTTCCGGTGAAGCCTCCTGATGCGTTTCCTTGAAGATCAGGGAACCCAGCAGAATCAGATTGAACAGGAGCAGAAGCGTAGAGACCAGCAGGGTAGAACCTACGAATTTGCGTAAAATACGGACCGCGCTGTCCATTAGAGCGCCTCCTGCACCAAGAGCTTATACCCAAGCCCTCTGACCGTCAGCAATTGTACCGGCTTCGAGGGATCGGCTTCGATCTTCTCGCGGATACGCCGCATATGCACCATTAAGGTATTCTCATACCCGTAGCTGTCATCTCCCCATACCGCCAGGCAGAGAGCATCGCTGGTCACAATCCGGCCGCGGTTCTCATAGAGCTTGACCAGAATGGCGTGCTCTTTAGCCGTCAGAGGCAGCTCCTGGCCGTCTCTTCGTACCACAGCGCTGTTCAGATCCACCACCTGCTCACCTGACCTGAAGACAGGCAGCCGTTCTGGAATCGGCGAGGCATATACCCGCTTCAGCACAGCGCTCAGACGCAGCATTAACTCCCTCGGCAGAAAAGGCTTGACGATATAATCGTCGGCTCCCAGGCCCAGCCCCAGCAAGCGGTCCTCATCTTCGCCCCGTGCCGACAGGAAGAGTACCGGCATATCGGAGAAGGTTCGTATGGCGGAGAGGAGCGAGAACCCGTCCCCATCCGGCAGCATCACATCGAGAATGGCGATATCCGGTTTTTCCTGGCGGCATATGGCGAGGGCACTGCTATAATCTCCAGCTGCATAGATGCGGTAATACCCTTCTTTTCGTAAAAAAAGCTCGATCATCTCGCGTATCTTCGGTTCGTCCTCAACGATCATTATTTTGCGGTTCTTCATGTTATTCAATCGTCATCACCCATGAATTAGTATACACGATCAGGCGGTGAAGAATGGGAGGTGCCGGTGTATTTAAGGTAGACGTAAGGTTATCTTCAGTCTGGAGCAAGGGAAGGCCTCTATGCTTGGAAGCAAGAGCCAACTTGATAGAAATGGAGATGAACTGAACCCTATGAACACTCATCCAATTATTGAGACACAGCAATTGACCAAGACCTATGGGGGAACGCCCCGGGTGGATCAAGTAAATCTGAAGGTGCAGCAGGGAGAGATTTTTGGTTTCCTTGGTCCGAACGGAGCAGGGAAGACGACTACGCTCAAGATGCTGCTGGGACTGGTGCAGCCTACCCAGGGAATGGTTAAGCTGTTCGGCCAAGAGCTGCGGAACCACCGGCTGGAGATTCTGAACCGGACGGGTTCGCTGATCGAGTCGCCTTCCTATTACGGACATCTGACGGGCCTTGAGAATCTGAGAGTTATGCAGCGGCTGCGCAGCCTGCCCGCCAAGAATATCGATAAGGTGCTGCAGATTGTCCGGCTGGATAATCACCGGCACAAGCCTGCCGGACAGTATTCACTCGGAATGAAGCAGCGCCTGGGTCTGGCTATGGCCTTGCTGGCTTTCCCGAGTCTGCTGATTCTGGACGAGCCTACGAATGGGCTCGATCCTGCGGGGATCGGAGAGATCCGGGAGCTGATTAAATCCTTGCCTGCCCAGTATGACATGACGATTGTGGTATCCAGCCACCTGTTGTCGGAGATTGAGCAGACTGCTACCTCGGTTGGCATCATCAGTGACGGCAAGCTGCTGTTCCAGGGGGCGATGGCTGCGCTTCAGGCGCAGAACCGGGCGGCGGTTCACTTTCGGATCAATGATCCCGCCCGGGCAGTCCGGATACTGTCGGAGCACGGGTATAGGCCCATAATGCAGGAGCAGCAGCTGGTGTTCAGCGCCATGCCGGACTCTGAGGTGGCCCGGGTCAATGAGATTCTGGTGTCCGGCCAGATTGCTGTGAGCCGGATCGTGGAGTCGAGGAAGAGTCTGGAGGATATCTTCCTGGATCTCACCGGAAAGGAGCGGAGCCTGTGATGAAAGCCTTGTTCCTGGAATATTACAAAATCCGGCGGAGAAAGGTATGGGCGATGCTGACGCTCTTTCTGGCCGCCGAGCTGGGCTGGGCGGCCATGTCCATGAGCATCTCGATCTCGCGGAGTGCGGACAATGCTACCTGGGAAGCGTTGATTTTCAGCCTCTCGTCCATGAACGGGCTGTTCCTGCCAATTCTGTCGGCGATTGTGGTGTCAAGGATTTGCGACATGGAGCATAAAGGGGATACCTGGAAAATGCTGATGACTACTTCTGTCGGACGCCAGACGGTGTATGCCGCCAAATTCGTCTGTGCCGGAAGTCTGATCCTTTACGGCATTCTGGCCCAGGTTGTTTTTATTGCCGGCTTCGGTATGTTCCATAGACTCGCAGAACCGCTTCCGGCAGGCCTGCTGCTGCAGTTCACTGCGGGTACTCTGATTGCCAGTCTGCTGATTATTGCGATGCAGCAATGGATATCGCTGGCGGTGAAGAATCAGGCATTTGCCCTGTGTCTTGGCATGCTGGGCGGGTTCCTGGGGACGACCGCAAGCTTGTTCCCTGCCGCTGTCCGTCAGTTAGTCGTCTGGTCTTATTATTTGGATCTCAGTCCGGTGACTTATGTGTATAAGGCTTCATCAGGAACCTATGTTACCGGAAGCATGCCTCTGATTCAGTTAAGTGCAGCTCTGATACTGACACTGGTTCTGTATGTTGCCGGGAATACCCATGTCTCCAAACAATCGGTCTAAGGAGGAGAACTTATGCTTAGAAGTGTTGCTGCCGAATGGCCCAAGCTGCGCCGCTCGCGGATGGGGCTGGTGCTGGTCAGTCTGCCTGTGGTCAGCCTGATGATCGGCTGTGCTAATTTTGTGATGAACCGGGAGGCCTTACAGGGAGAATGGTATAGTCTATGGACTCAGGTAAGCTTATTTTATGGAGAGTTCTTCCTGCCGATTCTGATTGCCATCTGCTGCGCGTTTGTCTGCCGGCTGGAGCATGTGAACCGGAACTGGAACATGATCCTGGCTGCTCCGGTATCCATAACCAGTCTCTTTATAGCCAAGCTTGTTATTGTGGGCATGCTGATTGCCGGAGCGCAGGCGCTATTCCTTCTAATGTATTGGACGGCAGGACAGATGCTGTCTTTGACGGGGGACTTTCCAATGGACATCATCCTGTGGACCCTGCGCGGCTGGGTGGCTTCGCTGAGTATTGCTGCCCTGCAGCTCGGCTTGTCCATCCGTATCCGCAGCTTTGCCACACCCATCGGAATCAGTCTATGTGCGGTTTTTGTCGGGCTGGGCCTGTATGTGCTCAAGCTGGGGCTGCTGTTCCCATATTCGCTGCTGACCATTGGCATGGGCGTGCTTACCCAGCGCGGACTGACGGCTATGGAGAATCTGCTATTCTTTCTGATGAATGGAGTGTACCTTGTAGTTCTGTCAGTCTGGTCGATCCGCAGGCTGAGGTATAATGATGCGGGTTGAGCCCTGCCTGAACGATGGGAAACGGACAATGCATTCACTTGTTCCGGTATTCCTGCGGCGTACAGCCATAATGCTTCTTAAAGATTTTAATGAAGTGGGGAGGAGCCAGGAAACCAAGCTGCCCGCTGACTTCCGTGATTTTGAGGTCGGTGCTGCGCAGCAGGTGAACGGCCCGCTCCATTCGGGTATGGTACAAATAATCGCCGATTGTTTCGCCGGACACGGTCTTATACACTTTGGATAAATATACAGGATGCAGCTTCACATGGTCTGCAACCGTCTGAAGGGAGATCCCTTCGGCAAGATGCTCCTGGATGAATGTCCGAACCTTGGAGGCGATCTTCTGGTGGGAATCCTCAACCTGACGGGAGGCCTTTGCGCGCAAGGCAGCGATCTGCTTCTCGGCCCACTGGAAAATTCGCTGTCTTGAAAGCTGCGATTTCTTCCGCAGGAGCAGGTAGAACTCTTCACCGAGCTGGGTTTCCACATCTCCTTCCCCGGAGGAGAACGTCACGGCGAAGGAGGATGATAGATATAGAAGCGTTGTAAATAACTGGTCATGTGTCGGTTCGTTGTCAAGCTCGCTCACGGACAGAATCCGGCCGATCTTGGCAAGGGCCTCATCCCAGTTTTCCGATTCCAGTAAGGAAGGAAGAAGAGGGGGGAGGTGCAAATGGTTGAGGTTTTGCCCTTGCGATTGTGACTCGGATTCGTCAATTGTAATGAAGTAGCTTTTATTTTTGCCGACATTTCTTATAAGTGAGGATACAGAGGCTAGGTATGTTTCTGATATGTTCTCAGGGAATGTCTGGATGTTGCTTAGACAAATCGAAAGGGAGCCTGACAGGAATTTTTGCACGTTGTTTTGTACCTTGACCGCATAAGAATCGATTAGCGAAAGGTCTGGCGCTTCGTTGCTTTTGATCAGAAAAACAAGATAGCCTTGCTCGGTATTGCAATGCCATAGCTCGAAGAGCTCCTGAAACACCTCTTCGGTGATGTTGCCGACAGCGAACTCCAGAAGGGACAGCGATTGAAGATTGTATCTGGAGAAATCCTCCTCCAACCGGATGAGCATCAGCATATAGGAGTCGCCCGGGAGGAACGAGATATCAAGCATGGCCAGGCGTTCCTCCAATATGTCGGCCTGCATCGGTTTGTTCTGGAGCAGGTCTGTGAGCAGCTGGCTGCGCAGCAGCGGCTTGTTGGCGTGCAGCGTATGTTTAATCCGTTGGAAGGAGCTGATTTCGGCCCATTCCAGCTCAATATCGGTTATCGCCTGCCCAACGGCATGCGTCAAGGCAGCGATGTCAACCGGTTTTAACAAGTAACGGATTGTTCCATACTGAATCGCCTTCTGGGCATATTCGAATTCGTCATGTCCGGATAAGATGATGCACCTGATCTTGCGGGAGAAATGCCGGATGCGTTCGATGAGCTCAAGACCGTCCATCTCCGGCATCCGAATATCGGTAATGATGATATCAATGGCATGTCTCGTCGCGGTCTGGAGTGCTTCTTGGGCCGAGTAAGCCCGGTGCACCTCTTCAATGCCGTATTCTTCCCATGGAATGGTAAGTGCTAAGCTATCGACAACTGATGTTTCATCATCGACAATAAGTAATTGATACATACGGGGCCATCCTCCTAATCTTTCCTCTTGGGCCAATGCAGAATAACACATAAGCCGCCTAAAGTGCTGGGTTCGATCTCCATGCGGGAGGGCGCATCGAAATAAATCTGCATGCGCTGCCCGATATTCCACAACGCGCAGCCCATTTCCTCCCCGGGTGGCTGCTTGATACGTGTCATCAATTGTTGGATGCTTTCGCCCGACATTCCAATGCCGTCGTCCTCAACGATGAGCTGGTAATGGCCGGTGTCTTCGATTCCGGTAATCCGGATCAGCCCCTCGCCTTGCTTCTTCTCAATTCCGTGAATGACACTGTTCTCCACCAGAGGCTGCACCAGCAGCTTCGGTACGGACAGCAGCTTCATCGAATCGGGCACCCTGATTTCGTAATTCAAACGTTCCATGCGCAGACACAGAATGTTTAAGTAGTTCCCGACGACTCCCAATTCCTTCTCCAGTGTCGTCGTCGGCTTGTCCAGCCGGGTGGTGTACCTGAAATATTGAGCGAGATTCTGCGTCATCGCGGTGACAGCCTCGTCATTGCCGAGGCGCGTCATATTGTCGATGAAGAACAAACAATTATACAGAAAATGCGGATTGATTTGCGCTTGCAGCTGTTTAACCAAGGCTTCCCGCGACATGATTTTCTCCTTATATACCTTCTCGATCAAGTCCTCGATCTGCGCGGCCATCTCGTTAAAGTTAATATAGAGATAATCGAATTCGTTGTGGCTGCGTCTTACAATCCGGTGCGAAAAATCTCCGTGCTTCAGCAGCCTCACGCCCTTAAGCAGCTCGAGAATCGGAATTTGTACCTTCCTGTACAGGAACAGTGCTGTTACCACGCCGCCCATAAAGAGCATAGCGCAAGCGGCGTAGAAGTAATTCCGGGTTCTCTCAATAGGCCGCAGTGCTTCGTCCAATGGCAGATAATCTACCAAGTACCACCCCAGCTTGTCGGATTGCAGGAAATTGACCATATATCCGATCCCGCCTACCGTTATGATTTCAGAGCCTTCCATTCGATTGTTCAGGAGAGGCAGCAGCTGCGGCAAGAGCTCGTTCACTTGGTCGTCGCCCGAGTAGCCGCTTAGAATAACGGAGTCACCCTTGCGGTAGAAGAACGAATTATTACTGCTGCTGTCGGACCTGCTCAGCATTGCACGCAGATTATCCTGGGGGAAAGTAACCCGAATGGAGTACGACGGATGAATCCTATAAGCAACGAACTGCCCGGATTGTGTCTCCAATGTCCATTGATTATCCGGCGTAGCCTGCGGAGGGCTGCTGTCGGAGGATGGGGAGCCGATCCATTGATGCAGCAGGGAAGAATAGATGGAAATCTGATTGTTCCATCCTTCAGAGAAGCTTTGCAGCTTCATTTTGTCCGTCAGATCCTGAATCAATTTAATTTGATCATATTTGTCCATTAGATCGATGGAGGGCAGCAGGCCGACCATAGAATCCGTCTCCAGCGCGGTAGCTACCATCGAGAGTTGTCCTACGTTATGATCCAGGTTCTGTATTAGAAAACGCATCCTGTTCAAATTGTTAGTTTTGATATCCTCTTTCACGGTGGTAAGACTGGTATTAATGGTGACTGTGTACATAACCATCACAATGACTGTGGATAGCAGGATGAGCGAAAGGATCGTATAGAATGTCCGGTACTGCTTGAACATGAGGCATCTTTCCTTCATTAGATAGACTGGTGTACACCCATTGTAGGATTCCTTATGTCTTTTTACAATGTCCCCCGGAGCGGATATTAAGATCGCGTTATTCACCTTTGGATCGCGCTATATCTGTATGGAGTTTAGGGGTCTTACAATAAAGGAGACATAGAAATTCATTTCACAGGGGGAGCTTATGGAAACCTATATTAACACATCATCCAAGAAAGCGGTGCGCCTGAAAAAAGTGCACAGAAATGACAGCTGGCATCTCTACCTAATGCTGCTTCCTGCTGTTGTGCTGACCGCTATATTTGTTTATGCACCCATGGGAGGCCTTGTCATGGCGTTCCAGGACTACAAACCTTATCTGGGCATCACAGGCTCCAAATGGGTCGGACTCGATCAATTTAAGTTCCTGTTCGAGTATCCGGACAGTGTTCAGGTGATCTGGAATACACTTCGGATCTCAGTGCTCAAGCTGATTTTCGGATTGATCTCAACGTTAACCTTCGCCTTGCTTATCAATGAGGTGCGCGTAAAATTTGTACGCAGTGCGGTTCAAACTCTGGTATTTCTTCCCCACTTCCTGTCGTGGGTCGTGCTTGGAGGTGTCTTCATTGAATTGTTGAACCCGGATTACGGGCTGGTCAACCGGCTGCTTCAAGCATTAGGTATGCAACCGATCTTCTTCCTTGGCGATAATAACTGGTTTTTGTTTACTCTGGTATCGAGTGAGGTATGGAAGGAATTCGGGTATGGATCGATTATCTTCATTGCGGCTTTGGCAGGGATTAACCCGGCCCTTTACGAAGCGGCGCAGCTGGACGGGGCAGGGAAGTGGCGGCAAATGCGGAGTATTACGCTCCCGTCACTTCTGCCCACGATTTGTGTAGTCTTTACGCTGTCGCTGAGCCAGGTGCTCAATGCCGGATTCGATCAGGTATTTAACCTGTATAACTCTCTGGTGTATGAAAAAGGAGACATTATCGACACGTTCGTTTACCGAATCGGTTTGATTGGCGGCAACTTCAGCTTTGGTACGGCAATTGGGTTATTCAAGTCTGTTGTGGGCTTGTTCTTGATCATCGGAGGCTACAGGCTGGCCTATAAAGTGGCAGGCTACAAAATATTCTAAGGAGCGTATCATATGCATGCAACTAGAACGAAAGAACGATGGTTTTATTCCATAAATAATCTATTCATGCTGTTTCTGGCAGCGATTTGTATTTTACCTCTCATCCATGTCGTATCCATTTCATTGAGTTCAAGCCCTGCTGTCCTGTCGAACCAGGTGACATTTTGGCCCATTGGTCTCAATTTTAACGCTTTTGAGAAAACGCTGGGGGACCCCCGTTTACTCAACTCCCTCTGGGTATCCATGCAGCGGGTCTTTCTAAGCTTGTCCCTGGGCTTGCTGATCAATTGTTTGGCGGCATATGTTTTATCGAAAGAAGGGGGACGGGGCGGAATTGCCGGGTATAAAGCGTTTGTAGCTTTTTTCGTCATCGCTATGCTCTTTAATGGAGGGATGATCCCCACTTACCTGGTTGTGACCAAGGTGGGGCTCTACAATTCCATTTGGGCGCTTGTGCTTCCAAGCTTGGTGAATGTCTTTTATTTAATCCTGATTATGAACTTCTTCAAGGCATTACCGAAGGAGCTGGAAGAAGCGGTCTTCATGGATGGTGCCAATCATTGGCAGGCTTTTTCGAAATTGTTCTTGCCGCTCTCGCTTCCGGTACTTGCGACGGTTGGATTGTTCACGGTTGTTCATGACTGGAATGAATGGCTTGCCGGTTCGATCTATATGAAGGCGGATAATCTTCCGCTTAGCTCGTTCCTGAAGACGATTATCGCCGTTCCGATGGTGAACGGGAATAATGCCGCAGACATTGCCAAATTAAACAGCCGTTCGATCAGTTCTGCACAAATTCTGGTTGGAGCGCTGCCCATCCTGCTCATTTATCCGGTGCTGCAGAAGTTCTTTACGAAGGGCTTGGTGATTGGGGCGGTCAAGGAGTAAGCACAAAATCATGGATATTGTGGAGGTCACGAGAATGATAGGAACATGGCATGCGATAGTGGAAACGAAGATTGCCAAGCTGAAAATTACTTTCAGCATAAAGGATCCAAATGGAGAGTATTCCATATCGGCAGTAGTGGAATCCTTCCCGGTAGCATTGGATTTCGATCACGTTACAGTGGAAGGCAGCGGTCTGCGGGCATCCGGGAGAGCGAAGTCCCTGCAGGAGGGGGAGGCTTACCTTGAACTGATATTCTCACAAAATAAGTTCACAGGAACTCTTAATATTCCAACTTTTGGAACCCTTTCCTTGGCGGGAGAGCGTGGCCCAGGGACATCTTTGACTGATTTGTTAGAACAAGAACTGGACCAGTATCGTATGACTGGAGTCGTGGAACGAACAGAGGAGAGTATTGCGGCAGCTGTGGAGCAACTGCTCGGCCAGTTGTCCTTGCAAGAGAAAGTGGGGCAAATGAGCCAGTGCCTGGCGTCGGACTTCTCGTTTGGGGAGGAGGTTGCTTCTGAACCGCCGGAGAAGCTCGTTGCAGAGGGGAAGGCCGGTTCCATTCTCGGGGCTTTCGATATCAACCGTGTGCTTGAGCTGCAGCGTATTGCTGTTGAGCAATCACCGCATAACATCCCGTTATTCTTCAATGCCGATGTCATTCACGGCCATCAGACCATCTTTCCGGTG
This sequence comes from Paenibacillus sp. FSL R7-0210, assembly GCF_038009085.1. NCBI lineage: Bacteria > Bacillati > Bacillota > Bacilli > Caryophanales > Paenibacillaceae > Paenibacillus > Paenibacillus sp. FSL R7-0210. The sequence continues at coordinate 3,907,473 of NZ_JBBPAR010000001.1, read as the reverse complement.
CCACTCGCCTGGTCTTGCAGTTGGGATACAGAAGGAATTCAGCGGGCATGCGCGATTGCGGCAAAAGAAGCTTCCTCCGCAGGCATTACCTATAATCATGGCCCGATGGTAGACATTACGCGTGATCCGAGATGGGGCCGTGTCGTTGAAGGTGCAGGAGAAGATCCTTATTTGGGCGCCCGGATTGCAGAAGCACAAGTAAGAGGCTTTCAGGGCAATTCCCTATTTGATCAGGACACGATTATTGCCTGCTTAAAGCATTTTATCGCCTATGGTGCGGCGGAGGGCGGCCGTGATTATAATACAGTCGATATCTCGGAAGGCACGCTAAGGAATGTTCATTTGCCTCCGTTCCAAGCGGGAATTCAGGCCGGTGCCGGCTCGGTCATGAATGCATTCAATATTTATCAAGGCGTTCCGGCGGCTGGAAGCAAGTTCCTGATGAAGGATTTGCTCAGGAACGAGCTCGGCTTCGATGGCATCCTGCTTTCCGACTATGGGGCTATCGAAGAAATCTCGATTCATGGCTGCGCCGAGGATGAGGCCGAAGCTGCCCGAATGGCGCTTGATGCTACGATGGATATCGAGATGGTAACCCGCGCATTTGCGAACCAATTACCGAAATTGATCGGGGAAGGCATCGTGAAGGAAGAGCAGCTGGATGAGGCAGTCCGGCGTATTCTCACCTACAAATATAGAATCGGCATTATGGATGATCCATTCCGGTATATCCGGCCGAAGAAAGCACTGGAGTGTCAGTTCTCTGAGGAACATCTGCAGGAGAGCAGGGCGCTTGCGCGTAAATCGATCGTGCTGCTCAAGAACGACGGAGTTCTTCCATTGAATGCAAGTTCCGGTACGGTTGCGTTGATCGGTCCGTTCGCAAGAAGCAAGGATTTGCTGGGTACATGGCAATTCTCGAGACATGGGAATGCGACGGTTACCCTGGAACAAGGTGTAACGGAAGCTGTTAGCGGAAGACGGGTGTTCATTGCCGACGGCTGCGCAGTTGACCAGCCCATTGACGGTGGATATGAGGCTGCACTGCAGGTTGCTGAAGAAGCGGATGTAATCGTATTGGCGTTGGGAGAATCCAGCCGGATGAGCGGAGAAGCCGCTTCCCGTATGAATATTACACTCCCTGAGGTTCAATTGAAGCTGGCCGAAGAGATAGCGAAGCTCGGCAAGCCGACGGTGCTGGTCTTAACGAATGGGCGTCCTTTGATACTGGATTGGTTCGATCGTCATGTCAATGCTATCGTGGAGACCTGGTTTCTGGGGTCCCAAGCTGGACATGCTATCGCCGACGTGTTATTCGGCCAGTATAATCCTTCGGGAAAACTGACGATGAGCTTCCCTAGGCATGCAGGTCAAATTCCAGTCTATTATAATCATTTCAATACGGGAAGACCGGCATCACAGGAGAAGCACTTCAGTTCCAAATATTTGGATGGTTCCAATGATCCGCTGTATCCGTTCGGATTCGGGTTAAGCTATACTACCTTTGACTATTCGGAGATTAAGCTGGATAAGCATGTACTGAAGCGGGCAGACAGTCTGACAGTTCAAGTTACAGTTGCGAATACGGGGCAGGCTCAGGGTGAAGAAATCGTTCAGCTGTACATTCAGGATATCTGCGGCAGCGTCGTCCGACCGGTCAAGGAGCTGAAGGGCTTCGAAAAGGTATGCTTATCCCCAGGTGAAAGCAGGGAAATCCATTTTATAATTACGGAAGAGGATCTGAAATATTATGCCGCGGATCTTACCTTCAAAGCGGAAGCCGGTGATTTCAAGATTTATGTGGGTCCGAATTCGCGGGATGTTCAAGAGGTGAGCTTTCGGCTGGAATAAGTGACACCTATGTTTGGATTAGGTTATCTGAAGTTAAGAATGCGTTATATCTGTGGAGTGACAGCGATTTTATAATCAAAGGGTAAGATAGAAAACAAATACGGGGGGTTCAGTATGAATCACACAAGAAAGAAGTTGTCAGCATTACTCGCAGCAGTCCTCATGTTAGGAACACTGGCGGCTTGCTCCGCGCAAGACAAAAACTCGGATGCAGCAAGTCCGGAGAGCACGGCCGGAGCGGAGTTAAACATCGTAAACGGCAAGATTGAGCCTGCGGTCACCATAAAAACCATCAGAGCTGAGGATCCGACCGGGAGCTTCAGAGAAGGAGAGAGCTGGTCTGATAATGTACACACGCGCTGGGCTAGAGATACACTTGGAGTCAATATTGAAACCTTGTGGGGATCGGCCATGGCGGATGGGTCATACAATACGAAATTAAAGCTGATGCTTTCTGCCAATGATACATTACCGGATGTATTCGTCGTCTACGATAAAGATGTTGCGAACATGTTTATCGAATCTGGCAAAGTGCTGGATGCAGGGGCTGCTTTTGAGAAGTACGCCTCTCCGGTCTGGAAGGAAGCGATGGCTGAGAATGAAAGGGCATGGCTTCCGTTTACCAGAGACGGACAAAAATTCGGCATTCCGATTATCAGTAATTCGATGGGAAGCCAATCCGCGATGTGGATTCGCCAAGATTGGCTGGATAAACTGAATTTGAAGGCTCCCACGACCGTTGAGGAATTGGAGCAGGTCATGGATGCCTTCGCGAACCAAGATCCTGACGGCAATGGACAGAAGGATTCGGTTGCGCTGGCGTTCGGCATGAAGGATAAAGTTAGCGGCTATGTCATTGGAGATGGATCGTGGATTTATGGGTTGTTTGGAGCAATTCCTGAAAGATGGTATCCGGGAGAAGACGGCAAACTTCAGTACGGATCTGTTCAACCCGGTGTGAAGACAGCGCTCTCGAAGCTTAAGGAATGGAAAGACAAAGGTTATATTGCAACCGATGTCGCGCTTCATGATATCAATAAAATGGTGGAATTGGTTGCTGGGGGGAAGGTGGGTATCATTGGCGGCCAAAGCTGGTTTATGACCTATCCGGGAGCGCTGGCGCTTGGCTCGAATCCGAATGCAATGTTTACCCCGTTCCCGCTTCCTAAAGGGGCCGATGGTACGAATATGAGAACTGTCAATGATCCTTATAACGGTGTTATCCTGATCAGCAAGGATATATCGGAAGAAGCGCTTCAAGCCTTATTTCACTACCAGAATAAGATGTTTTCCGCTTATGAAAGTGACGATCCGTTTATCTTCAAAGGTTACCAAGAGGGCTACGACTATGTAATCAAAGATGGTAAGGCTACCGCTGATACCAAGGATATTCCCGGCGGCAAAATAGGGACGGACAAGTATACGCTGACGGGTGTATATGCCATGTATCCATCTAAAATGTTGGCAGTTGATCTCAAACTGGCAAGAGGTGAGGAACTGACCAATAATGATCTGGCAGTCTTGGCGAATGTCGGGATCGTATCGGGTGATATTACTCCATTGGACATGACGACAAGAAAAGGATTACTGGTTATTTCTGAACAAACATCCGCGGATGTACCGGATTATTTCCAGGGTCCAACTACAGACACGATGTTATCCAGAAGCGAGCTGCTTAAGAAGCTTCAAATGGACACTTATACAGAAATTCTATATGGGAAGAAGCCGGTGGAAGCTTTCGATGAGTTCGTCAGTAAGTGGAAATCCTCCGGTGGTGACGAAATCACGAAGGAAGTCAACGAATGGTATGATTCTGTAAAATAATACGGTGTAACGGCCTTGGTTAAGAAATTCCAGGGCCGTTTTAAATGAGATTGAACTCATATATTGGATTGTAACTCTTCCCCGCTACGACCCCAAAAATCTGTGAAGGAGAGAATTAGGATGGAGAAAGAAATTCCTACTGCCATAACACAAGGTGATGTTTTGTTTGATATAGATGAGGTTGATGGACAAATTTCCATGTTCGACCGGAGCTTTGCGGGAAGCATTGTTCTTCCGCTGTTCAGGAAAATGGATGAGACTATTAAGGGGAAAGTCACGGTGAACGATATCGAGCTGGACAGGGTCTGGTTGCGCACGTTCACGCAAATAAAAAATACACAGGTGCTTGGATTGCCTGTACGTCACATCATACGGGAGTATGGAAGGACATATAAGGTTCGAATCGAGGGATTCGTAGACATGACAGGGGTTATGATGGAGCCGCAAGAGATCACCGTTACGACTCTGCCCCGTAAAGAACCCGTATCCGGATATGAAGAGCATGACCGTGTGGCGTTAGAGGCCGCCAGAGAGGGCATTGTGCTGCTTAAGAACGAAGGCAATATACTTCCACTAAGCAAGGGTGAGCTGCTGAATGTGTTTGGCACCGGCTTGTTCGATTTTCGCGCGGGTACTGTAGGTGCGGGTAAAATTAACCCCCGATACCTGATCAGTATGATTCGGGCCATTGAGGAGCACAGCGAGTTCACTTTGAATTCTGAAGTCCAGGCCTTATATGGAAACGGAACAGAAACACTACCAGACAAGGGGATTTTGGAATCCGCATATCGGCAGTCTAAGGTTGCCCTGATCGTGATCTCCAGGAGATCCGGAGAATATCTGGACAACAGTGCCGTCCCGGGCGAGTATTACTTGTCTTCCGACGAGGAGGCAATGATTAGCGCTGTCTCCGGAACCTTTGAACAGACGATTGCTATTGTGAACTCGGGGTATCCGATGGATATGGCCTGGGTGGAGAAGTATAACATCAAGACGCTGATCAATTGCGGATTTGCCGGGATGTTCGGCGGGCTGGCTTTGGTTGAAATTCTTGACGGAAGAGTTAATCCTTCAGCCAAGCTGCCCGATACATGGAGCTATGACTATTACGATCATCCGGCAAGCCGCAACTTCTATGATGCTGTGGACGGGAAGCCGGTTCTGAACAGCAGCTTGCCGCAATTTGTAGACACTTATTATGAAGAGGATATCTATGTGGGATACCGTTATTTCGAGACATTCCGGAAAGCGGTAGCCTACCCCTTCGGATTCGGGCTTAGCTATACGACCTTTGGCCTGAATATCAGCAGCTTGGAGCATGGCGATGAGGGAACGACATTGAAGGTGCAGGTTAAGAATACAGGAAATACCTCAGGGAAAGAGGTCGTCCAGGTATACGCAGAAGAGCCGGACGGAAAGCTGGAGAAGCCGTCCCGTAAGCTGATTGCTTTTGCCAAGACGGAAGCCTTGAAGCCTGGTGAAACGCAGGAGATTATTTGCCATATTCCTATTGTACGTTATGCTTCCTTCGACTCAGATACGGCTTGCTGGCTGATGGAAGAAGGCCGCTATATCATCTGGGCGGGTACATCAGTGATGCATGTGCAAAAAGCCGGAGAATTCGAGCTCACAGAGAATCGTACGCTGAAGAAAGTCGTTAACCGAATGGTCCCTCCTGTTCCTATTCAGACGCTGTCCAAGCTTGATCCCGAAGCGACCTATCCCCAAGGGGCCTTCTCCGGGTTAAAGCCGGATGCTACTGAGCTTACACCGAAGGCGAATCGTCCGAAATATCAAGATAAGTTGCCGGTTGCCACAGAAGTACCGGACACCATTATTAAATTTACGGATGTGATAAAGCAGCCGGAGCGGCTGGACAGCTTTGTGAAGCAGCTTTCCGACGAAGAGCTGGCACGATTGTCTGTGTGCGGATCCAGCGGCTGGGGCATGCATGAGAAGGGCGAGGCCGGAAGGGTATTCCTGCTGGACCGCTATGATATGAAGCCTTTTGTGGTCGCCGATGGCAACAGCGGGGTTAATCTGAAACAACCGAATATAGGGATGCCGACCAGTACTGTCGTATGCTCTTCATGGAATACGAAATTATCCTATGAAGTAGCCAGAGTCATAGCCGAGGAAGCATCGGAAAATAACATTCATATGATCCTCGCTCCAGGGATGAATATTCACCGGAATCCGCTTAACGGCCGTCACCCGGAGTACTTCTCCGAAGATCCTTACCTTACAGGCATGATGGCAGGTTATTTCAGCAAAGGTCTGGAAGAGCACGGGGTATCCAGCTGCTTGAAGCATGTTGTTGCGAACAACTGCGAGACAGTCCGCAACCGCAATCACAGCTTGATCACGGAGCGCGCACTGAGAGAGATCTATCTGAAAGCCTTCGAGGTGGCGCTTGAAGTCCATCAGCCGGATTCCATCATGACGGGGTATAACGCAGTGAACGGCGTGTTTGCAGCCGCCGATGAAGAGATGATTCAAGGCATCTTCCGGGAAGAACTCGGATTTGGCGGGTATGTCATGACGGATTGGGGATCTTATGAAACCGCAGATATAGTTGAAGCTGTACAGGCGGGGAATTGCTGGATGACGCCGGGTACGAACGACGACACGTATGTTCTCCCCATTGTGAATGGCGTGAATGAAGGAAGAATTGAGCGGGTTCGTCTGGAGAAGAACGTGTGGTATCTTCTCAAAGTCGTTCTTAAGAGGGCACAGGGCTAAGGAACAGCATACCATTTATCAGAAATGAGGAGAAGTTTATGGGGAGAAATATCCGTGAAATCGTGGAACAGCTGACGCTTGAGGAGAAGGCGGGACTATGCTCCGGAGATACATTCTGGACGACGAAGGCGGTTCTGCGTCTCGGCATTCCTTCAATTATGATGACGGACGGTCCGCATGGTATTCGGAAGCAGGCTGGAGCGGCAGATCATCTCGGACTGAACCAAAGCGTGCCGGCGACCTGCTACCCTTCGGCGGCCGGATTAGCAAGCTCATGGAACCGGGAATTGATTCGCAGCGTCGGGGAAGCGCTGGGGAAGGAGGCTCAGGCAGAAGGGGTTTCGATTCTGCTGGGCCCGGGTGCGAACATCAAGCGTTCGCCGCTGTGCGGCCGGAATTTCGAGTACTTCTCTGAAGATCCATATCTGACCGGCGAACTGGCGTCTGCACATATTGAGGGCGTACAGAGTCAGGGGATCGGCTCGTCGATCAAGCATTTCGCCGTGAACAACCAAGAGCATCGCCGTATGACGGCAGATGCAATCGTAGATGAACGGACGCTTCGGGAAATCTATTTGCCCGGCTTCGAGATCGCTGTGAAGAAAGCTCAACCCTGGACTGTCATGTCTGCTTACAATCGTGTAAACGGAACCTATTGCTCAGAGAATGAGGCATTATTAACTTCTATCCTGAAGGAAGAATGGGGCCATGAGGGAATCGTGGTGTCGGATTGGGGGGCTGTGAACGAAGCTGCTGCAAGCGTTGCTGCAGGTATGGAGCTGGAGATGCCGTCGAGCCATGGAATCGGGCAGAAGAAGATCATAGCGGCAGTGGAAAGCGGGGAGCTCGGTGAAGAGGTCCTGAACCGTTCGGTGGAAAGGCTGTTGACGGTTATTTTCAAGGCTGCAGACCAGAAGCAATCGGGTGCTGCATACGATCAAGAGGCTCACCACCAATTGGCGCGTGAAGTCGCGCGGGAAACGATGGTGCTGCTGAAGAATGAGGATCAGCTGCTGCCTCTGGTGAAGACGGGCAAGATTGCGATCATCGGCGCGTTGTCGGAGCGGGTACGTTATCAAGGCGGCGGGAGCTCTCACGTGAATCCCACCAGGCTTGATTCGATTCAAGAGGAGATCAGGAAAGCGGCAGGCGAAGGTGCAGAGATAATTGTCGCACAAGGCTATGATCTGGATAGTGATGACAGTGATGAGGTGTTGCTGGACGAAGCAAAGCGAATCGCGGGCGAAGCGCAAACCGCTGTTCTGTTCATCGGCTTGCCTGACCGGTATGAATCGGAGGGCTACGACCGGAAGCATCTGGACTTGCCGGCGAATCAATGCCGCCTGATCGAACAAGTCGCGTCCGTCCAGCCGAATATCGTAGTGGTGCTGAGCAACGGAGCCCCGGTGGTTATGCCTTGGCTCGGGCGGGTAAAGGCAGTGCTGGAAGCATATTTGGGCGGACAGGCGCTGGGCGGAGCTATCGCCGACCTGCTGTTCGGCGACGCGAATCCAAGCGGAAAGCTGGCCGAGACATTCCCTAAGCATGTGAAGCAGAATCCGTCACATCCATATTTTCCAGGGGAAAGGGATCGGGTTGAGTACCGGGAAGGATTGTTCGTCGGATACCGGTATTATGAAGCGAAGGATATCGAGCCGCTATTCCCTTTCGGTTACGGCTTGAGCTATACAACATTCGAATACAGCAATCTGAAGCTGGCCTCGAAGGAGATTACAGACCGGGATACGCTGCAAGTCAGCGTAGATGTGAAGAATACGGGCAGCCGGTCCGGCAAGGAGACGGTTCAGCTGTACGTCCGCGACGTGGAATCCGGCGTTATTCGTCCGGAGAAAGAATTGAAGGGCTTCACGAAGGTAGAATTAGCGCCCTCTGAGACGAAGACGGTAACGTTTACGCTAAATAAACGCAGCTTTGCCTATTACAACGTTGACCTGAGCGACTGGCACGTGGAATCGGGTGAGTTCGAACTGTTGATCGGAAGTTCCTCCCGGGATATTGCAAGCCGGACTTCTGTTACAGTTCAATCGACGCAAGAATTCATCGCACCGATCCACCGGAATACAACGATTGGCGAGCTGATGGGCAATCCGAAGACCGCACCGATTCTTGAGCAGCTGAGAAACAGGAACAAGCAGACGGGATTTGCACCCTCCGACGCCGTTTCATCTGAGATGATGGCTGCCATGCTCCGGGATCTGCCGCTGCGCACGTTCTTGTCCCTTGTTGGAGGGGAGATGAACGAGGAACTGCTGCCCGAGCTGCTAGACCAGTTGAATCAGGTAGCAGGTTCGGTTCAATGAGTGTGTGAAGATAAGAAATGAAGGAAGAGTATTTGCCGGATCTGATCTGACTTGATCCACTCATATGTTATAACAGTAAAAGCTAAACAGAGCAGCGATTCTCCTGTGATTGGAGGCTCGCTGCTCTGTATTTTCGCTCAAAATGTTTCTAGTTGAATGTCAGTTGTAGAGCTGCCGGTTATTATTTGCTCATATCGTAATCCGGCATTCCAATGGTAGAGAACCACTGACGGATCTGCTCCTGGTCCTTGGAGAAGGTAAGGCCCAGCTGAAGCAGGATTCTTGCCTTTTGCGGGAGTAGATCGCCTGCACCGATGATGCCTTTGGCTCCGGTGTCGTATACTGCCCCTGAGCCTGCTCGCGTAGCGCTTACGAATAGAACACCCTTCTCGATAGCCGCCGTACGGGCTGCTTGCTGCGCGGTAGAGATCCCGCCGGCACCATGGCCCGCCGTTACAATCCCTCTAACTCCTTCATTAGCCAAGGCTGTAATGGGCGCAGCGGAGGCTTCTGTATAGCTGTATACAACATCAACCTTAGCCAAATCCTCTGGCTGGATCGTACTGAGATCAAAAGGAGTTTTCCACTTCTCTGTTCCGGCATCCCTGACGCGGGCTGGCGCACGAACCGCACGAATCCGGTTCTCGTCTACCGTTCCCAGAGCGCCGTACCGGCCCCCGTCAAAGGTATCCAGGCGCAGCGCATCCGTCTTGGTAACTTCCCTGGCTGCAAAGAATTCATCGTTCATCATCAAAACTGTACCATAGTAAGTGGTTTTCTGACTTGCAGCCAGCCGGATTGCATTCAGCAGATTAGCTTCTCCGTCGAAGGAGATCGTATTGGATTGTCGCATGGACCCGGTGAAGATAACAGGCTTGGGACTGCGGACAGTGAGATCAGTCCAGTAAGCCAACTCTTCCATGATGTTGGTGCCGGTAGTAACAACTACAGCATGAACAGCCGGGTTGGCCAGTTCCTTGTCGATAGCGATGGTAAGGTTGTATAAGTCCTTGGAGGTGGTTTGCGCCGAGCTGATATTGCTTAGCTCTGTACTGGTGACATTGGCTATTTTGGATAGCTCGGGCTGTAGTCTTTGGATAATATCATTAATGGGTACCTTTGGCGTTCCGTACGTCTGAAACAGCTCTCTGGAAGGAGAAGTGGAGGTGATGGTTCCTCCGACACCGACTACTACGACATTCGGTATGATTCTCCCGGGAGTGGTGACTTCGGCGGCCTTCGTGATAGAAGGGAAGGATAACATGGTGAAGAGAACCAACAGAGCGGTAAAGAGACTTAGACTTCTTTTGTGCATAAGATTCATAAGTGACCTCCTCTTAATTTGATTTCTGTGTAAGTATATATGACATTATTCATAATTGTCAAAATGATAATTTTACTTATATGTAAAATAAATTCATAAATATGCATAAAAATTTAATAAAAATTAATTTTATGTGATTATACAAAACATATAAATGACACATACTTTACATTTAAGTCCGTAACGATGAGCGATCGCCCATCAGGTGTATAGAGGGAAATTCATCTGGAGCTGCAATTGCCGCACAAAAAGGCCGCTTTCATGCTCTTCCCCTCCTTAAAGCTGACGCGGATGGGTAGGGCAATAAAAGCGGCCGCTGCTTCACAACCTGCCTGTGGGAATACGGTCAATCGTCCGGATGTCCATTGCTCATCCAGCTATCCACGCGCAGGTTTCCGGCATAGTCTTCATGCGCGGAGATTGCTGCGAGCTTCTGCTCGGCGGCTTCACGGGTGGCGAAACCGCCGATGACAGCGGCGAAATCACCAGAGGCTGTCTTCAGGAAGGTAACATCGTCATCCAGATAGATCTCTTCCAGGATAGCCAGTGATTCTCCCGGAGGCATTCCTTCGCTGCGTACATAGTAGACTTCCTTAGATGCAGGGGCCTTGCCCTCTGCTGTCAGCTTCAGCTCAAGCGTACCCGGATTGCTGTACTCGGTAAGGGTATGGCGCGTACCTTCCTTCAGTTCAACCACGAACCGCATGGCGGAATCATCCAGGATGATATTTCTGTACACATCACTGACCAGCGGAGAGGCCAGGATATCCTGCTCCAGCGCATCATAATCGAAGCTGCGGACACCGTTAAAGGTGAAGATCAGACGGTCCGGAGCCTCCCTCTGGTCGACTGTATAGGAAGGTACACTTGCGGCTGTATCGCCTTCCTGATCGAATACAATGCGGACGGTATCCTCTGCAGTAACGGTGCTCACGGCGGCTCCGTCGGTCCGCTCGCCTCCAGTCCCGAATTGCAGCACCTTCACGATGCTTCCGACTACGGGAACCTTAGACAGGGCGTTTGCTACATCGGGAATATTAACGACAAGCAGGCAGGCAATGATGGCTGCGGCCAGCGAGCTGTATCGTTTCAGCCGGACTGTTCTTCTCCGGGCCACTGCCTTTCTCTGCGCTGCCTCCAGAATGTCTCCAAGCTGTGCGGGAATTTCGATCTGTGCATAGCGGTCTTTTCCTGTCATATTCCCTCGACCTCCCCATCCTTTAAGTGAGCCTTCAGTTTGCCGATAATCTTGTAGAACCTGGTCTTGACGGTGTTCTCCGGCAGCTCCAGAATGTCCGCCATGTCCCTGAAGCGCAGATCCTCAAAAAATTTCAGGATAATATAAGCCTTCTCTTCCGGCAGTAGTCTGTCAAGAGCCTGGTACAGATCCAGCTTCTCTTCCAGTGGAACTGCATGCTCATCCCCGGTATAGCTCTGCGGGTGATCCTCCATGTAAGTCACCCGTTTGTTTCGGTTAAGATGGTCAATAGCGGTGTTGATGACAATCCGGGTCATCCAGGTCTCGAAATACTGCGGTGTCTTCATCCGTCCGAACGCAAGATACCCCTTATAGGTAGCCTCCGAGACAATTTCTAGCGCTTCATGCTCGTTTTTAACATAACAGTAGGCCTTGCGGAACAGGTTGTTCCGGCAGTCTTGAAGCTGTTCAGCGAATGGTTGGTATACTTGCGGCTGGGCTTTCAGTTCTTTCACTCCTTTATTGGCTTCTTGAAGCATTTGATTGACCATTAGACCGTCAAGGGGTGAAAATAGTTTCAACATCCTGCAAAAAGAATAAACCTGCGGGCACAGAGCCGCAGGCTGTAGAAGCTTCTCGCTGAAACGGTACCGTCCTTTAAAAGGACGGCAAAGCCGTTTCCATTTGTCCGAAGGATTACCTTGTCTCCAGATAGGCGATGCCCAGCGCTCCGGTGACCGGATTGCGGTAGGTCTCGCACTCCACATCGAAGACCTCGCGGATTAATTCCTTCGTTAGAATATCCTCAGGGACTCCGCTGGCTGCGACCCGGCCTTCCTTCATAACATACAGATAGTCGCAGTATTCAGCGGCCAGGGTGAGATCATGGAGGGCGGCGAGAATGCCGATATCCAGCTTTCGGACGATATTCAGAATCTGCAGCTGGTATTTGATATCCAGATGGTTGGTCGGTTCGTCCAGAATCATGAATTCCGGCTGCTGGGCCAGCACACGCGCCAGAATGACACGCTGCTTCTCGCCGCCGGATAAGGAGTTATAGCTGCGGCCTGTGTGCCCCTCCAGATTGACCTTGCGGAGTGCGGCCGAGACAATGTCGGCATCCTGCTGGCTGTCCGTTTCCAGCATGCCTTTGTGGGGCGTCCGGCCCATCGCCACCATCTCACGAACGGTAAAGTCGAAGCTCAGCTCGTTGAACTGGCCGACTACGCCCAGCTTCCGGGCAACAAGCTTTGGGCTGGCCTTGATCACATTAAGCTCAGAGAGGAAGACCTCTCCATGACGGGGCTTGATGACTTTGTAGATGCTTTTGAGCAGCGTCGATTTGCCGCAGCCGTTCGGGCCGATCAGACCGACGAATTGCTTATTTTGAACCCTCAGCGAGACCTCCTGCACAATCTTCGCCTCACCGAAAGAGACGCTTAGCCGTTCAACATTCAGATTCATCAGCTTTTCCCTCCGAAGGCGTAGCCTTTTCTAATCAGCATGTACATGAACATCGGCGCTCCAATCAGGGCGGTAATGATCCCGATCGGCAGCTCCACATTCGGGACGATGGTCCGGGCAATGACGTCCGTCCAGATCAGGAAGATCGCTCCGAACAGAATCGACGCCGGCAGCAGTCTGCGGTGGTCCGAGCCCACCAGTCCCCGCACCAGATGGGGGATAATCAGTCCCACGAAGCCGATCATTCCGCAGCTTGCTACCATAACTCCGGTAATCAGCGCCGTGAGAATCATGTAGACTCTGCGGTAGGCACCCAGATGAATGCCCAGCGTAACCGCCGCCTCATCCCCAAGCAGCATAGCATTCAGCACGCGGAACTGCGAGAGGAACAGGATAACGGCGAGCAGAACGGTGACCGAGATCAGCGGCAGCTTGTCCCAGCTGGAGGCGGCCAGGCTGCCCATCGTCCAGAAGGTAACTGTCTTAATGCCTTCGGCATTGTTTGCGAAATAGACGATAAAGTTGGCAAAAGCGGTACATAACGCGTTAATGACCATCCCGGCCAGCACCAGCTTGACGGAGGTCATTTTGCCGCCCGCACTGGCAAGTGTGAGGACTAGCAGAGAAGCGCCAACCGCCCCTGCAAAAGCCCAAAAGGCGACTCCCGACTGGCCGAGCAGCCCCATCGAGCCGAAGCCGATCAGGATGGCGAAGGTTGCGCCCAGCGAAGCGCCGGAGGAAATACCGAGTATGTATGGATCAGCCAGGGGATTCTGTACCGCCGCCTGCATGATCGTCCCGCACAGCGTAAGTCCGGCGCCGATGAACATCGCCAACAGGACACGCGGGAAGCGGATTTTCCAGATAATATCCACGAACGAGCCGTTCGTCAGCTCCTGCATATCTCCAATCTGGATGCCTGTGATGTGATGCAGCAGAATCCGGTACGATTGCGAGACAGGAATGTCCACCTGGCCGAAGGAGACCGCAGCCCCGGCAGACAGCAGGGTGATAATGAACAGGACGCCTATAACAGCCATGAAGCCGTAACGGGAATGAATGAGAGATTGCTTAGGCTGTGAAGGTACGGCTAGATCAGTATGCATGACAATGGGAAGGCTCCTTTACATTAAAAGATTAGTATGGACTGACTCATCAGAAGACACTGTGAGCAGAATATCGTAACATGTTTTTAAATATAAAGGATATTGAGAACGATTGTCAATGATAATAATTCTCATTGACATGTGATCCAACTTTCTATATTCTACGGAGGTATCCCCTGCAAGGCTATGGGCTTAATGCCCTACCCGCAGGATAACTAACGTACATACAGAAAAGGGGACCTAAGAGAATGAAGAAAATATTCAAAAGATATGTACCGCTGCTGGCGGTTCTGGTGATGGCGGTCATGCTGGCAGCTTGTTCTTCCAATGCAGGTAATGAGAAGGAAGCGGCGGCAACGGCTGCACCTGCATCGGCCAGTCCCGCACCGGCGGAGACTGCACCTGCGGCGGCCAAGACGGTATATCCGCTTACTGTTGAGAACCATACGAATAACGGGGAAGGCACCGAATGGACGACTAAATCGCAGACCTTCGATAAGGCTCCTGAGAAGGTAGTAGCGAATACCCAAGGTGCGGCTGAACTGCTGATTAAGCTGGGGCTTACCGACAAAATGGTCGGAGTTGCGGCTCTCTACGGTGCAGGCGATCCGGCGGTTCAAGAGGAATTCAAGAAGATTCCTGTGATTTCCCAGGACTATGCCAGCAAAGAACTCGTTGTAGGCGCAAGTCCGGATCTGGTGATGGGGCGCGGCGGCCTGTTCGCGGATGCGGATTGGGGAGTCGGGACGGTAGGCGGACTCAATGAGCTGGGCATCAAGACCTTCGTGCAGAGCACCAGTCTGCAAGGGGCAACGCTCGACAGCCTGTACAAGGATATTGAACAGCTCGGCCAGATCTTTGATGTGCAGGAGAAGGCTACTGCATATATTGCAGAGCTGAAGGAGCGTGCAGCGAAGCTGAAGGAAGGGGCAGCAGCAGGAGGGAAGACCTTTGCTTACGTCTCTGACGGGGGCAACGGCGCGATCGCCGTCTATAGCGGGAATGTGGATACTTTTGCGGGAGATGTGCTGGGACTGCTTGGACTGACCAACAGCTACGCGGATGTGACCGGTGAGATCAGCAAGGAGCAATTGATCGCGACCAACCCTGATGTCCTGCTGATTTCGGTGTACACAGGCGGTATTGATGCTGACCAGTCGATAAAAGCGTTCTATGCCGATCCGTCACTGCAGAGTCTGAAGGCGATCCAGAACAAAGCGATCTATAAGATTGACTTCAACCAGTTCTGGGGATATAGCTATTCCATCTTTGACGGGGCGGAGAAGCTTGCGTCTGAGCTGGCTGCCGGGAAGTAAGACGAAGCTGCCTAAGCGGGAGTTACTCCGTCCATAAGAGCTAATAAATGCCTGGAAAAAAGCAGCCTGAGCTGTCACGGTAAAGTGACGGTTCAGGCTGTTTGTTGGTTTATGCTTGTGCACTCTCATAAATATTCATGACCACCTGCTGAATCGGCAGCTCCTTGACCGAAATATCCGAGAAGCCGTGCTTGCGGGAGATATTCTCGATGAACTCGCTGATCGAGATGCGGGCGGTGTCCACCTCCAGCGTAACCTGGAAGTCTGACGGCCGCTCTACCACCTTGGTGTAATCGTTGTCGAAGGGGGTGTTCTGCACAGACTCTACAAAGGTAAAGCTGACCTGCTTCTTCTCTCCCAGAAAGACTTTAAGCCGCTGCAGCGAATCATCGAACACCTTCTCGCCATGGTTAATGACGATGACCCGGTGCGCCAGCTCCTCCACATCCTCCAGATCATGGGTAGTCAGGATACAGGTCATATTCAGCTTCTTGTTCATCTGGCGGATGAATTCGCGGATCTTGACCTTGGCGATCACATCCAGCCCGATCGTCGGCTCATCCAGGAACAGGATGTCCGGCTGGTGCAGCATGGCCATGACGAATTCGCATTTCATGCGTTCGCCCAGCGACAGCACCCGGGTAGGCTTCTCAATGACCTGGGAGATTTCCAGCAGCGCCGCGAGCTCCTCCAGCCGATGATTGAAATCCGGGGTGGAGATTCCGTAGATGGCCTTGTTCATATTGAAGCTGTCGATGGGCGGAATATCCCAAATGAGCTGGGATTTCTGGCCGAAGACAGCTCCGATTTTGCCGACATACCGCTTCCGGTCACGGGCCGGGGAATAGCCGAGGACCGAAATCTCCCCGCTTGTCGGGTAGAGTGCGCCGCAGAGCATTTTGATCGTCGTCGATTTGCCGGCCCCGTTAGGCCCCAGCATGCCGCAGATTTCGCCCTGCTCAATGGCAAAGCTGATATCGTTCACAGCCTGGACCGAGACTTCTTCACGCTTGAAGAAGCTCCTGAAAGTCTGTCCCATACCTGCGCCCCGCTTATAAGTGGTGTATGTCTTCGTTAAATGCTTCACATCTATAACCGGCATCAGCCGCCAACCCCCTCATATAATCTGATCATGTGCCGGTAGACCCAAATGCCTGCCCAGAGAAAGACAAAGCAGGGCAGTATCGCTGCAAAATCACTGGCTCCTACCCGGCCAAGCAGCGCCGAGGCCGGGAGGAAGCCGACCATGCCCACAGGAATGATCATCGTCGCTGCCGCCTGCACCGCCTTCGGGAAGATCGGCAGCGGATACTTGCCGACACTCAGTACACTGTCGGCCAGCTCGGAAATCCGCGAATTACCGACCCATTTGAAAGACATCGCCGCCATCATCAGTGATAACCCGGCCAGGACTGCCGTTCCGGCGAAGAACATGCCTGCGAATTGCAGCCAGGCTAAGGCCGGAATCGCGCCTACATGCCAGGCGGAGAACACGAATAACGCCGCTCCGCCCAGGAACAGCCCGGCACTTTCGGTGGAGAAGGTCGTAGCCACAAGGTAGAACAGCGGATTCAGCGGCTTAAGCAGCACTACCTCGAAGCTGCCCTCCCGGACATGCGACATGGTGGTCCACATGACCCCTCCGAAGACAAGGCTGGAGAGGCCGCTGGACATCGTGAATACGGACTGGATCAACAAGACCTCGTATAAGCTCCAGCCGGGGAAGCTGGTGCCTGCCCGGTAGATCAGCAGGGTCACCAGCGGAAACAGTATATTACCGATGAGGGTAATCAGACTGCTGACGATTAAGTTCATTCTATAGGCCGAAGCCGTCTGCACGGCGGAGTACATGCACTGCTTGTATACATCTACATACCTTTTCATGTCAAGAATGTTCCTTTCTTCAGGGCATTCATTCACGCGCCGACCGCAGTAAACTGCTTCATGGCCCGGCGGCGGACCAGCTCATTGCACCCGAACATTACCAGTACAGCCGCTCCCTGCATGCCGACAGCCTCCGGGATGGATAACTCCAGGCCGCCGAGTGAATAATGGCCGGTGAACACCATGGCAGGCATATAAGCAATGTATTGAAATGGCAGGAACAACTGGGTCACCTGAAGCCAGTGCGGGAAGAAATCCAGCGGAATGAGCGCACCTGAGAAAATCCCCGACACCAGCATGAACGCGCTACGTATGCCCCCTGACTGCACCAGCCAGAAGGAGGTGAGGCCAATCGTATAGTTGACATAGAAATTCATCAGAAAAGCGAGCAGCACGGACACTATGGTCCACGGCAGGCTTGCCGGCCGCATATCGATGCCGAAGATAAAGATGAAAATCAGCAGGCACGGCAGAAATTCAAACACGAAGCCGAGGAAGCGGTGTCCGAGCTTCTGGAACAGCGCGAAGGAACGGTGATCGACCGGACGCAGATGGAAGGTCAGAAACTTGCCGGTGCGGACAAGCATCGACAGATTCCAGTCGGCGAAATCCATGATCAGGTAGCCAATCAGCGCCGTTGCCCCGAAGTAGCGGATCATTTGCTGGAGATCAAGCCCGCCCAGTGTAGACTGCCCTCCATAGACTGCGGTCCAGATGAAATATTGCACCATGAAATAGACAGGACCGACGATTACGGACACCAGGGAGTGGGTGCGGTAGGCACTCCACTCCTTATAGGTTACCGCCGCCACGGAGCGGCAGATCCTCCAATTATGCTTAAGGCGGTTCATCAGATCACGCCTGACCAGATAATATTGGTGACATTGAACAGCGCCTCCGCATACCAGTTATCGTCCTTGAACGGCACGAACCATACCGCAGCAAGCTGCTCGGCAGGGTCCATCACCATACAGCAGGCTCCGGCTCCTTCATGGAAATAACTGCCCTCGGAGTAAAAGAAGGCGGGACCCTTCCGCATATCCAGTCCAATGCCGTAGCTCCGGTCTTTGACATCATTGCCCCAACAGTAGTCGGGAACCCCGTAGAGTGTACGGGTGGTGAGCTTCTCGACGGCTTTGCGGCCGAGAATGCGGGTCTCGCCCAGTCGGCCCATGCCCAGCAGCATGTTGGCGAAGCGGATCAGGTCAGCCGGTGTGGAGGACAGCCCTCCGCCGGTGCTGGATACCGTCTCCCACAGCTTTTCTGCCGCAGAGACCTCGGGCTGGATGCCTTGGGCCAGCTCATTCAACTGCTTCTCCCGCATTTCGTTGCGGATAATGAAGCGCCCCGCCAGCTCCGGCGTCGGCTCCCACATCGTATCCCTCATGCCGAGCGGCTTCAGGATGTTCTCCTCTATGTACTGCTCGGCGGTAACGCCAGTCACCTTCTTGATAATCTCGCCAAGAATACAGAAGCCGAAGGAGCAGTATTGCCATTCCTCGCCTACCTTCTTATTCACGCCGCAGCTCAGCGCGGCGGTGATCCAGTCCGGCTCCCCGTCCTCCGGCCTGTAGCTGTCGAAGTATTCGCCGATAAGCTGCCAATAGCTTTTGTGATAGGGAATCATGCTGCCCGCGCAGTCGGGAAACAGGCCGGAGGTATGGGTAAGCAGGCTGTAGATATCGATTTTGGCAAAGGGCTCCACGTTAAACGGTTTCAGAAAAGTGCCGACGGGAAGGTCCAACCGGAGCACGCCATCCTCCACAAGCTTGGCTATGGCCACGGAGGTAATGGCTTTGGTGATTGAAGCAATTCTATGAACGGTAGTCGGCAACAACGGCTCCGTCCGCTCTTCGCGGTAGGAGAGGGGGCCGATGGCGCCGTGCATGAACGTCTTGCCGTATCTGGATATACAATATGAGGCGGCTTGAATCTTTTTGTCATCGATCAGTTGCTGGAAGTGGGTATGCAATACCCCGATTCTTGTTGCGTCATAATTCACCTCTGCCGGTGAGCAGTCGGTAATGCCTGGAGTGTACAGCATAAAGGTATATGCCTCCTCGAAGGTTGTGGCGCTGAGCGAACCAGCTATGCCCAGGGAAATACGCCCAGGCTTCAGTATATCTTCCATATAGTTTTAGTTACAATGGGAAGTTTGGTTTATAACCAATTTCTCCGTCTCAAAAAGAGGGGTGAACAGGACAAATAGAGAAATAAAAGCATGATAAATATTTCACAGAACGGAAGGACAATGAATCACATCATGACAACAAAGCCGTTAACCAAAAGTATTACGTTCATGCAAGCCCTGGCCCTGGTGGTCGGGATGATTATCGGATCGGGGATTTTTTTGAAGCCCGGAATTGTATTGAATAATGCGGGTAGCCCATGGATGAGTATTCTGGCCTGGGGTGTTGGAGGGATCATTACGCTGGCTTCGGCGCTTAGTGTGGCGGAGATCGCTGCGGCCATTCCAAAGTCGGGAGGCCTATATACTTATTTAAGTGAATTGTACGGAGGGGTATTCGGCTATCTGCTTGGCTGGGTGCAGGCGGTGATCTCCTATCCGGCTTCTGTGGCGGCGCTGGCTATTGCCTTCGCGACCTATTCGGGTTACTTCCTGCCGCTGAATGCATGGCAGCAGAAGCTGCTTGCCGTGGGCATTCTGGCCTTTATTCTGCTGATGAATGTTATAGCGACGAAGTTCGGCGGGATCATTCAGACGGTGGCTACGGTTGGGAAGCTGATTCCGGTGGTGGGCATTGTGGGCGTCGGACTGTTCTCGGATCTGGCTCCAGGCTTCGGCGGCATCGGTACAGCGGCTGCGGGTGCAGGCTTCGGGGCTGCAGTGCTCGGCACACTCTGGGCTTATGACGGCTGGATCAGCGTAACCAATATGGCGGGAGAGATCAAAGACCCGGCCAGGACGCTGCCGAAGGTCATTTCGATCGGTGTTATTTTTGTCATTGCCGTATATGTGTTGTTCAATATTGCGGTGTTCCAGGCGCTGCCCTATGACCAGATTGTGTCGTCCCCGACTCCGGGTGCCGATGCAGCAGAGGCGCTGTTCGGTAGCGGCGGCGGAGCCTTTATTACGGCAGGCATTATTGTCTCTGTGCTGGGTGCGCTGAACGGTTATCTCATGACCGCAGCACGGGTGCCGCATGTGATGGGGGAGCGGGGACAGCTTCCGTTCTCACGGGTGCTGAGCAGCATTCATCCGAAGTTCCAGACACCGGCGAATGCGCTTGTTTTTCAGAGTATACTGGCCGTGATCTATATCTTCTCCGGGACCTTCAATACGCTGACGGATCTGCTGGTGTTCGTGCTCTGGATCTTCTTCACCATGGGCGTGTTCGGCGTGTTCCTCCTGCGCAGGAAGTTGCCGCCCGTACAAGGCCGCTATCGCGTGCCGCTCTATCCGTTCACCCCGATCCTTGGCGTAGCAGGGGGGCTCTATATTCTGGCCAGCACGATCATCAGTGATCCGCTGCGCTCGCTTATTGGGATTGGCATCACGCTTGCCGGACTCCCCGTGTATGTGGTGATGATGATGCGGAAGAATCGCGTGTAGACAGCTGTTCATAGCCGGGGGTGAGAAACTTTTAATAAAACAGTTGACAGCGCCCGTTCAAAAAAGTATACTATGAAAGTACTTTTGAGCGGACGCAGTCAGCTTAGAGATCATCGTCTAGAAGAATCATACATAGACACCATACGGACTCTTAGCTCAGTTGGTAGAGCAGTAGACTCTTAATCTATTTGTCCAGGGTTCGAGCCCCTGAGAGTCCATACCTTAAAAAACGGCAGAAATGCCGTTTTTTTGCTGTGCAGGAAATTATAATTCCTCCTGTTGTGGACAAGGTCAGTCTACATTTGTGGAAAAGAGCTCTTTGAATGATTCGTAGAGTGACTTGGTTGCTTAATGGGACTGAAGGGTCGCCGGGAGAGCAGGAGTGTATCTAATTTCATCGGTAAAAGGCTGAATGTATGCGAAAAACCGAGTACAAACGGCTGGTACAGCGGTATATAGGCCAAATGTATGCGGGAAACAGCATACATTGTGCTGGCATGCAGGCGCGTGGGTCAAATGAGGAGCACTAATGCATCTCATTAGGCCCAATCGCAGGTTAAATCAGCAAATCAGGTACACTACTAGTGCTAGTCCGTGGATAGCAAGCCCATCCGAACGCCGTTACATATGCTCCGCAAGCTGCACCTCGAACCCGTCTGGGTCCAGAATATAGAAGAAGCGCAGGCTGGGATTCGGCGCGATGGGGCCGCGGGCTACCGGGATTCCTTCCTTAGCAAGTTCGGCCATAGCCTTGTCGAGCGATGCGACCTCGAAGCCTACAGACACTCCGCACTCCGGCTTCACCGGCGGGTCATTACCCTCTATCAGCTCAAGCTTCGGCTGCCCCTCTATCCCCAGCATGACGATCTGCTTCCCTCTGCTCTCAAATCTGCGCTCCACAGGAAGCCCTAGAATCCGGTGATAGAAATCAAGGGAAGCCTCCAGATTGCGTACCCTGAGTGTAATCCAATTCATCGTGAGCTCCATCATGATCCATCCTTTGCTGTACATTTCAATTGCTGCTAAGATAAGCTATCCGCATATTTTAACATATTTGATCAGGAGGTTATAACAATGAACATAACAACTATAGAAGCTGGCGGCACGATCATCGCTGTAGTGAGCGGCAACGAAGCCGTGGTAAGTGATGTCCAGAGTGCGCTGGATCTTATGGCAACGGTACGCTATGAGACCGACTGTGACCGGATTGTGATCCATAAGGCGCTGCTGAGCGAGGAGTTCTTCGACCTCAAGACTCGGCTGGCCGGTGAGATTCTGCAGAAGTTCATAAACTATCAGGTGAAGGCAGCCGTGGTGGGTGATTTCAGCAGCTATACCAGCCGCAGCCTGCGTGATTTCATCTATGAATGCAACAAAGGGAAGGATGTATTTTTCGTAGCGGATGAGCAGCAGGCAGTTGAGCGGTTGAGCCGGGTCTAGATTCTCGCAGCTTAAGAGCTGAGGGCTGCATCCGTTAGCCTGGTCCTCTATGCAGCTCATAGTGGAACCGGAAACCCCGGATATGATAAGCTCATGGAATCAGGGCAGCCCTGAACTAAGGAGGGGAAAGATATGAGCAGCTTAATAGCAGGTGAGGTCTATTCCGGGTTTCAAGTGATACGCAAGGAGTACATACGGGAAATCGAATCCTCCGTATACACGCTGGAGCATCAGCAGAGCGGCGCACGGCTGCTCTATGTACAGAATCAGGATGACAATAAGGTGTTCAGTGTTACGTTCCGGACTCCGCCTGCGGACAGCACGGGAGTGTTTCACATTCTGGAGCATTCGGTCCTCTGCGGCTCCGGCAAATTCCCGGTAAAGGAACCGTTCGTGGAGCTGCTGAAGGGCTCGATGAAGACGTTCCTGAACGCTTTTACCTTTGGCGACAAAACGATGTATCCGGTAGCCAGCCAGAATGACCAGGATTTCGCCAATCTGATGGAGGTCTATCTGGACAGCGTCTTTCAGCCGAACATTTACAGTCAGCCGGAGATTTTCGAGCAGGAGGGCTGGCACTATGAGTTGCCCAATTCCGGGGATGAGCTGATCTATAAGGGTGTCGTCTACAATGAGATGAAGGGCTCGTATTCCTCGCCGGTGACGGTGCTGATTGACCGGATCAAAAAATCGCTCTACCCGGGTACGATCTACCGTCACTCCTCCGGCGGCGATCCGCAGCATATCCCTGCATTGACCTATGAACAGTTTCTGGAGGCGCACCGGAATTATTATCACCCCTCGAACAGTTATTTCTATCTCTATGGTGACCTGAATATCGAAGCACGGCTGCAGTTTATCCATGAAGAATATCTCAGCCGCTATACCCGCAAGGCTATGGATACTTCGATTGCACTACAGGCACCGACCGGCATGACCCAGCTTACGGGGGAGTATCCCATTCTGGAGACGGAAACGGCTGCCGACAAGACATACCTGAGCTTGAATTATGTAATTGGGACCTCTCTGGACCGGGAGCTGAATCTGGCCTTTGCCATTCTGAAAAGCATGCTGATGGACAGCAATGCGGCCCCGCTGAAGCAAGCGCTGCTGGAGAGCGGCCTGGGCAAGGATGTGGTTGCTTTTTATTCAGATAGTATGGTTCAACCTATGCTGGGTATTGCCTTGACACATTCTAATCCTGAAGCCATGGAGGAGTTCGTGAATCTGGTCAGAGCAACTCTGAGCCGCCTTGCTGCGGACGGTCTGGATGAGAAGCTGGTGCTCGCTGCGGTGAACAGCAAGGAATTTGAACTGCGTGAAGCCGATTTCAGCCAATATCCGAAGGGTCTCACCTACAACATGGAAGTGATGAAGGCCTGGCTGTATGACGGCTTGCCGTCCACGTATCTGGAATATGAAGCGGCGCTTGCGGCGATCCGTGAACAAAGTGCCAACCGTTATTTCGAGCGCCTGATTGAGACCTACCTGCTGAACAGTAACCACTGTAGTGTCGTTGTCCTCCATCCCTCTCAGACCCTGGCGGGGGAAAAGGATGCGGCGGTCCGCAGCCGTCTGGCGTCATACAAAGCGTCTTTGGCCCCGGCCCAGCTGGATGAACTGGTGCTTAGCACGCAGAAGCTGCTGGCTCGGCAGAACACACCGGACCCCGCAGAGGAGCTGGAGAAGCTGCCGAAGCTGACCCTCCAGGATGTTAACCCTATTGCCCCGGCCGGGGTACCCACAGTGGAGGTTGCGCTGGACGGGATTAAGGTGCTGCATCATGAAGTGGCTGCCGGTGCAATTGCCTATATCAAGCTGTACTGGGACACCAGCGTGCTTGCAGCGCAGCAGATTCCTTATCTGGAGCTGCTGGCGAGAGTGCTCGGACAGCTGGAGACGGAAGCCTACAGTATTGAGGAGCTGACCAGTGAGATCGGGATTACTACGGGCGGCATTCGTTTCCAGAATGAGGTGTTCGGAGCCGGGAAGTCTGCGGAAGGAAGCTATCAGGCCAAATTCAGCGCGCGCATCAAGGTCATGCAGGGCAACATCGGCGGTTCCCTGAAGCTGCTGCATGAGCTGCTCTACGGCAGCAATCTGGATAACCTGTCCAAGCTGCAGGAGATTGTCCGCCGGGAAGCCTCCGGCATGGAAGCGATGCTGACCCAGAAAGGCAATGAGATTGCAGCCAGCCGGGTGCTGTCCTACTTCTCGGACCGGGGGATGTACGAGGAGCAGCTTGGCGGCGTGGCGTATTACCGCTTTATCAAGGAGCTTGCCCGCAGCATTGACCAGCAGGCTGAGGGGCTTGCAGATACCTTGAAGGAAATCTGCGGGTTGTTGTTCAATACGCAGAATCTGACGCTCTCCCTCACCGGTACGGCGGATTCGTATGCGGAATTCGCCGCACATGTGCAGGAGCTGGACCTGAGCAGACGGGTAGTAGAGTCCCAGTCGCTCTTATCTGCACAGGGGCAGGCGGTCAACGAAGGCTTCATGTCCGCGAGCCAGGTGCAATATGTAGTCAAAGGTTATGATTACAAGAAGCTGGGCTTCGCCTATTCCGGCAAGCTGCAGGTGCTTAAGAAGATCCTCAGCCTGACCTACCTGTGGAATACGGTCCGGGTCAAGGGCGGAGCGTATGGCGGCAATCTGCTCCTGCGCCGCGACGGGGTAATCCTGTTCACTTCCTACCGCGATCCGAACCTGCTGGAGACGCTGGAGGTCTATGACCGGGCCTCTCAGTTTGCCGGAGAATATTCGTCAGATGAAGCGGAGATGGAGAGGGCAATTATCGGGACCCTGGCCATGTTGGACCAGCCGCTGAGTCCCGGCGCTACAGGCCGTCAGGCGGACCGGCATTATTTCGAGCAGGTTACGGCGGAAGACCTTCAGCAGGAGCGTAATGAAATCCTGTCGGCCACCGCCGGGGATATCAGGAGCTATGCCAGTCTGCTTGAGGCGGTAACGCAGCAGAATTACTTCTGTGTGGTCGGAGGCGAATCCAAGCTGAAATCGGCTTCAGGTGCCTTTGGCAGCCTGGAGGAACTGGTGAAATAAGCGGGAGCGGCTACGATTAACCAGCTAACACACAATAGGGTGCCTCAAGAGCTGTTGACACAGCCGGGGCGCCCTGTTTGCTGCGGGTTAAAGTTTTCTTTGAATATTTGACTATTTAGTTTTAGAATATAAAGATTACTGACTTTTAGGAGGAACACAAGTGGAACTTGGAATAAGCACCTTTGTCGAGACAACGCCTGATGTGAATACCGGAGTGACTCTAAGCCATGCGGAGCGGCTGCGCGAAGTGGTGGAGGAGATCGTGCTTGCGGATCAGGTCGGACTGGATGTATACGGCGTGGGTGAGCATCACCGGCCTGATTTTGCAGCTTCATCGCCTGCTGTGCTAATGGCGGCGGCTGTACCGCTGACGACCCGAATCCGCCTGACCAGTGCGGTCATGATTCTGTCCTCAGCCGATCCGGTGCGGGTATTTCAGGATTTCGCAACACTGGACGGGATATCGGGGGGCCGTGCCGAGATTATGGTGGGCCGGGGCTCGTTCACCGAGTCGTTTCCTCTGTTCGGCTATGATCTGAAGGACTACGAAGAGCTGTTTGACGAGAAGCTGGACCTGCTGCTCAAGCTGCGGGAGCCCGGCAAGGTGAGCTGGAGCGGTAAGCACCGCCCGGCTATAACGAATCTGGAGATCTATCCGCGCCCGGAGCAGAATCCGCTGCCGGTATGGATTGCGAGTGCGGGAACTCCGGAGTCTGCGGTCCGTGCGGGTAACCTGGGCCTGCCCTTTGCTCTGGCGATTATCGGCAATGTGAACCCTTCTGATTATGCCATGCATGTACGGCTCTACAAGGAGGCAGCGGCCAAGGCCGGTCATGATGTGTCCAAGCTTCCTATTGCCTCACACTCTCATGGTTATGTTGCGGAGACGGACGAGCTTGCGGTAGAGGGCTTCTTCCCGTCTACACATGCGCGGACGAATATCCGGGCGGTGGAGAAAGGGCTGCCTTCGTATCACCGTGCGGATTACGATGCTGCCCGCAGCTTTGACGGTGCTCTATATGTGGGCGACCCGGACACAGTTGCCCGTAAAATCCTCCACCTCTACGAGCACGTAGGGATCACCCGCTTCCTGCTGCATGTCCCGCACGGCTCTATGCCGCATGCCGAGGTGATGCAGGCCATCCGCCTCTTCGGGACAGAGGTAGCGCCTAGGGTGCGGGAGGGAATTAAGCGGTTGAAGCAAGCATAGCTCCTGCTAGAGCAAGAGCGCTACTGCTATGAAATCCTGCCTGAAATACAACATTCTCTCCACTAAACAGGTCTTGATCGAAGATTGTTGCAGGAAAGGCAGCATTTCCCCCTCTTTTGTGCGGATTAGCTCGAGAAATCCTGTATATCATGCAACATCTCTCCCGCATACCCAGGTATACAGGGCTGGAAGTTGCAGATCCTGCAACACTTTAGATTTGTTGCGGTACCAGCAGCGATCAGCCGGTGATTTATCAGGCGTAGTTTTGAGTTCGGAACTTATATTCGGAATATACAGAAGAGGACCCCGCGGCACTAGGCCTGGGGTCCTCTTCTGTATATGGAGCTGTGAGCTTAAATGAGCATGGATCTGATCAAGTAATCGAAGCCTCATAGATGGCCTGGATCGACGCAGCGAGGGTGCGGCCAAATTCCTCTTCCGTCTGCTGATCGCTAAGCCCCTGGGATAAGGCGCGGGAGAAGCTGGCAATCACTCCATGCTGGCGGGCCAGCTTCTCGTTGGCTTCAGCCTGGGTATACCCTCCTGAGAGTGCTACGATCCGAACCACATGGGGATCTGCGGCGAGCTCACTGTATAAATTATCCTCTGTCGGGATCGACAGCTTGAGCATGACCTTCACGCCATCTGGCAGCTCAGACAAGCGTGCGGCCAGTTCCCGTTTCAGCAATTGCTCTGACTCCTGCTTGTCCTGCTGAGGATATCTACTTCCGGTTCAATAATCGGAACGAGTCCGAAGGCGGCGATCTGCCGGGCCAGCTCGAACTGCTGCTCCACGACTTGCCGGACACCCTCCGGGTTCGCCTCATGGATTACGGAGCGCATTTTGGTGCCGAAGATATGCTTGCTGACTGCCCGCTTCAGCAGATCATCGAGGGCGGGGATAGGCTTCATGAGCTGGACTCCGTGCTGAGGAGCGGCCAGTCCTTGGTCTATTTTGAGAAAAGGCACGACGCCCTTCTGCTCCCACAGGTAATCGGCGGTATATTGCCCGTCTATGAGGCGGTCCATCGTGTTCTCGAACAGAATTGCACCTAGAATATGCTCCCGGTTAAAGGCGGGACTCTGAATAATGCGTGTTCTCATGCTGTGAACCATGGTGTACATCTCTTCGTCCCCTGAATAACGGTCTTCCTTAATACCGTATTGCAGCAGTGCTTTGGGGGTGCTTCCTCCGCTCTGATCCAGAGCAGCTATAAAGCCTTGGCCAGTGTGAATCCGGTCCAATTGTTCAGTATTCATGGTTAGGTTCATTCCCTTCTGCAAAATGAGATGGTTACTGTACCCTGTCTAGTATAGCACTTGCGCATAAGGACATACATCCGGGTCCGGCAGAGCTTTCCATTTGAGTTGAGAGATATGGTATGTTACCTTGTTCAATAGGATGGTATGATAGAAAGTGGGGTGAATTTAATTATGACAAACGAAACTACCAATGAGACCACGAATGAGCCGGTGAACGGTGAAGCGGAAGCTGCCGGGCAGGCCATGACCGAAGAGAATTGGAATGAGCTGCTCAAGGCTGTTTTTCATAACGGCATTGTAGCGCTCAAAATGAGCTTCAGCGATGTGGAAGGACAGGTGCTGAACCTGGACAACTACGGGCCGGTATTTGTATTCCGTGTGAAGGATAAAGATAACGCTGATTATTACTGCGGCTTCTTCCTTCGTGAGCTGGCTGCCCGGTTCCAGTCCGGCAACAGTCCGGAGATCTGGATGGCCTCCTTCTTCCACGAGCTGATGAAGACCAAGGGAGGCAACTCCATGCCTAAGCCGCTCGCCAGTGAAGAGGAAGCCAAGGCCGCTGTCGATAATGTGCTGGTTCCGATGTGTATCGCCGCTGTAACGGAGGAGTTCGCACCGGAGCAGGTGCATGCCGGACTGGCCTGGAACGAGGAGCATGGACCGGTCTTTGAAGCAGGCTTCCCTGCAATCACGGACGGAAATAACGTATGCGCTATCCCGCTCCATCTGTTACTGACGCATCTGCAGCTTAACCGTGATCCTTCGGAGCTGCTCGTGCAAGGGATGTATAAGATCCGCGAAGAGCACGGACTCGAGTAGTACGACAATCAAGGTATCATCTTTGCAAAAGCATGAACCGCCTCCGTTGGAGAGCGGTTTTTTGCTGTGCTTGGGGCTGACAAGGCAGTGTCTTACGAAAGGCCGGCCCCCCTTTTCCTCCAGGTTCGCTGAATTGTCAAATTTCAGGTTCTTCCAGGAAGCAAAAACGATATATATGGGATGTAGCAGAAGAAGGCGCTGCCATTATCCATGTCCGAAACCGGTTGGGTAAGGTTTCAACTGCACGAACGTACGCGTGCATTGAAATAAGGCTGGCCATTTTGAAATCAATAGAGGAGGGCAATAATGCTTAAAAGAGGTAAATTCTTAAGTCTGTTCATGCTGTTCACGTTATTCATCGCACTGCTCCCTGCGGGGAGCGCAAGCGCAGCAACCTGGAATCTGGCCTGGAGCGATGAGTTCGACGGCTCCTCCCTGAACACCGCTAACTGGACGGCTGAGATTGGCACAGGTACCGGCGGTTGGGGCAACAATGAATTGCAATACTATACGAACCGTTCACAGAACCTGAAGGTTACCGGCGGCAACCTGGTCATCACGGCGCAGAAAGAATCCTATGAAGGCATGAATTATACCTCGGCGCGGATTAAGACACAGGGACTCAAGAATTTCACCTATGGCAAAATTGAAGCCAGAATCAAGCTGCCTTCCGGGCAAGGATTATGGCCTGCGTTCTGGATGCTCGGCTCCAATATCAACACCCCGCCCGGCTGGCCGGCCTGCGGAGAGATCGATATTATGGAGCGGGTAAATAATAACGCTGCCGTCAACGGTACGGTGCACTGGGATGCAGGCGGCCATGCTGAATTCGGAAGGGTATCCGGTAATCTGGACTTCTCCCAATACCATGTATACAGTGTGGAATGGGATTCGAAGTACATCAGATGGTTCGTCGACGGCAACCAGTTCAATGAATTCTATATTGAGAACGGAACCGGCAATACGGAGGAATTCCAGAAACCGTTCTTCCTGCTGCTGAACCTCGCGGTGGGCGGCAACTGGCCGGGCGCTCCGAACAGCTCCACCCCCTTCCCGGCGCAGATGCTCGTGGATTTTGTGCGGGTGTATCAAGCGGGCGCTCCTTCGAGCGGAATTGTCAGCGGCGGAGTCTACACCTTGATGAACAAGGCGAGCGGCAAAGTACTGGATGTGACGGATGTCTCTACGGCAGACGGGGCCAAAATGCATCAGTGGACTAATTACACCGCCGCCAATCAGCAATTCAGAGTGGAGAGCACGGGGGACGGCTTTTACAAGCTTACAGCGATGCATAGCGGCAAACTGCTGGATGTGCCGAATGCCTCCACGGCAAGCGGAGTCCAGCTTCAGCAGGCGAATGACAACGGCAGCAACGCCCAGCGGTGGAGCATCATCGATGTGGGCGGCGGATATTACAAGCTGATCTCCAAAGCCAGCGGGCTGGCCATGGATGTCTCTAACTCCTCTACCGCAGACGGAGCGGTCGTGCAGCAATGGACGGACAACGGAACCGACGCCCAGAAATGGCAGCTTACCAAAATTAATTAGGAGTGGAAGTTCCAAAGTCCAGATAAATAAGCAAGAAGCCCCGCAAGCCTGTCGGCTGGGCGGGGCTTCTTGCTGTTTGCGGCAAGCTTCTATTTCTTCGCGAACAACTCGATACTATGCGTCTCCATAATTGGATTCCAAATGCGCCAGACCGATTGGGTAAGCGGCTGCGGGTAATCTGCAGCTTGACTGCCAAAAGATAAACTCATCTCGACAATTCCCGTACCATCTCTAGAGACCGTGGTTCCGCCGAATTCGATTAGTGGCGTTTCCCGATTGGTTCTATCATGCACCTGGCCGCTGGCATCGGTGAATTTGTCGTCCAGTCCTACGCCGATGGACTCTGCCTGTACCGCCCCTTGCGAATCGGTATAATAAAACATGTCGGTCACCTTGCGCCGGAGCAGAATCTCTTCAGCCGCTGCATTATGTTCTTGTTTGGAGGTGATCATTTCCCAATCGTTTGCCGGTGCTTCAATCACTTGCTGCTTATTCAGATCGACCACAAATTTCATACGGTCCGGCTCCAGCGCCGAGATCCCGGCAATCTTCAGCGTGGTGGAGTCTGGCTGGTTAAGCTGGGTATACCTGAACACCAGCGTTGCCTGAGAGTGGTCTTTGTACACCTCGGAATTATCGGCCGTGATTCTGCCCGGATAAACCAATTTCTCGGTTTGACTCCCGGTCGTTGCGATCAGAACAGGATTCAGCAGGCTGAAAATCTGTTTGGTGTTCGCCTCGTCATACTCCAGATCGACATAAGTATTGAACGGAGTATACTGCACTTGGCGCACTTTGATCTGTTGACCGTCCACTGTAAGCGTGCGATTCACAGAGAGAGTGTGCACCTGGTCTTTGAATTCGTCCTGGTCAAGCTGAAACGATACCTCCAGGCTGGTCCGATACTTGTTGCTGCTGGAAACGAGCGCCTGATCGGACGTTCCGGTTAGAATTACAGTGAACTTCACCTCCTTGGATGCAGTGATGGCAGCCGGATAGTTAGTGGAATAAATAAATTTCTTGTCTTCGCCGGGCTGAATTCTGGATTCGCCACTGTACACTAATTCCAGGGCTGCGCCCCGATGCGGATCCGGAACCTCATAATCACCGAATTGAATTTTTGTATGCCCAGGATTGACTACTTTATCCGTACCATTGTGCACATTGAATAGGATATACACTTTACGGCCATCTGTGACGGCGCCATCCACATCCATACGATATCCTTTGTTTGATGCGCTTTGACGCACCGGTTGGACCAGATTTCGTTCCAGGATGCCGCCAACCAGCTGGTTTTTTAATGGCTGTTTGCGATAGTCCGCAAAATCATTCCAGCTTGTGGTACTGGCCGCCTGCACTGAACCGCCGAGGACCGAATCGTCTGTACCTTCGGCCGGCAAGCCGATGGATGAGACAAGCACAAAAATGGCTGCGGCCGCGGCTAATACGGCTCCGGCCCCATAGGAATAGAAACGCCGTTTGCTGCGTTTTTTCCCTTGCGCCATTCCGCTGCGCATGGCATTATAAATTTTCATTTCCTGAATCTCCTTTGTATGAAGATGGACCTCCTGGGCATCCTGGTTCAGGACACGCTCTTCTTTTTCCAACATTTCTGTCACCTCCGATTTGCTCACAGATATTTCCGCAACAGCCTAAGTCCTTCACGCAGCCAGGTTTTGATCGTGCCTTCGGGCTTATTCAGTACCTTGGCAATTTCAGTGGTCGTCATATCCTGGTAATACTTAAGCATCACGGTATGCCGGTATTTCGGCTTCATCCGATTCAATGCCCGCTCCAGATCGAGGCGGTCGCTGCTCCTCATCTCCTGGGCTTCCTTCTCCTCCAGCTTCTCCGCCAGCACGACGCGTTTTTTACGCCTTAGCTCATCCATGCAGCAGTTGATGGTAATCCGGAGCAGCCACGGTGTGAAGGCCTGCTCGTTCTTAAGCTGTTTACGCTTCATCCAGGCCCGGCACGAGGCTTCCTGCACCGCTTCCAGGGCATCTGCTTCTGAGCGCAGATAGCTGTACGCGAGTGCATACAGTTTACGGTGCTCCTTTGCAAGCCGCTCATAGAACACCTCTTCATCCATAAGCGCCAGATCTGCTGTATTGGCTTTGTTCATTGTCTTCCCCCCATTCACCATCCCCTCTTCCTTGTTCTGTTGGTCTATGGAAGAAGTCGTCCTCGAAATATGTTTTCATAAGTAAGACGGAGCTGACCGGAAAAACGATTGATTTTTATTAAAACACATATCAGATAGGCCGACCAGTGACAAACAGGCCGCAGCCAAGCGGTATAATTGTACTACTATAAATATCCAGATTTGTGGTACTGTTAATTGTAAGCGCTGCGATTGTGGCGGAGAACGGGAGGCGGTCGATATGAAAGGTTCTCCAAGCTCCAGGCTGTATCTGCTTCTGATCATACTGTGTATAGTGCTGGGAGGTTGTTCACGGAACTCAGGCGAAGACTCTCAAGGGGCAGCAGACAAGGTTGAGACGGCACCGCTGCATAGCCCGGGCGTACAGAATCTGGTTTTTCACAGTGAGGCCCTCGACCGGGATATGCAGCTCAGTGTCTATCTTCCTACAGGGTATAATGCCTCTCAGCGTTATCCGGTGCTCTATTTCATCCATGGCTACGGCAGCCGGGAGACGGATATTTTTGACGGACTGAACCTTCAGCAGAATGCAGACCGGCTGATTGAGGCCGATCAAATCGAACCGATCATTATCGTTGCTCCACAGATGGACAACAGCTATGGACTGAATGCTGTAGTTAATCCAGGTGATCCCGCAGCGCTGGGCGGTGAACGGTATGAGGATTATCTGGTTAAGGATGTTGTGGAGTATACAGATTCGCATTTCAATACTCTGGCTGAGCGCGGTTCCCGTTATATTGGCGGTATATCGATGGGCGGTTTTATCAGCCTGCATTCGGCATTTTTGCATAGCGATGTCTATAGTAGGGTTGGCGGGCATAGCCCGGCGCTGTTCCTGGATGACTGGTCTCTTGCCGGAGGCGAGAACGGCCTGGTCCAGTTTCTCTATCCGACGGAAGCGCTGCGGCAGGAGCGTGACCCGCTTCTTTTGGCGCAGAACAGGGACTTATCGAAGTTGAGTATCTACCTGGACTGCGGAGCGGAGGATAGCTACCGGTTCTATGAAGGCACGGAGCAACTGTATACCTTGCTTAAGGAGGAGGGCGTGCCGGTAGAATATCACCTCAGAGCAGGCCAGCATGACGGGGACTATTGGAAGAGCCACATGGACGAATATTTGAAGTTCTATGCCGGGAGAACGAAGGGATCATGACGCTTATGAATTACAATTTGAATTTTGAAAAGCTGTGTGCTACATATAAGTTGGGCTTACTTTAACTGCGTCTATGAACCAACCCAAGGGAGATGAAGCCGAAGTGGAAAAGAATAAAGTTACCTATGAATCGGTGGACCAGTATATTGCCGCCTTTGCGCCGGAGGTCCAGGAGCTACTGCAGAGCTTGCGTAAGGTCATTTCGGAAGCCGCGCCGGAGGCAGTGGAGAAGATCAGCTATCAGATGCCGACCTGGTTCCTGCATAAGAATCTGGTGCATATTGCCGCCTACAAGACGCATATTGGGTTCTACCCGGCACCCAGTGGAATCGAAGCCTTCAAGGAGGAACTGGCGCAGTACAAAGGAGCCAAGGGTTCGGTGCAGTTTCCCATCAAGGAGCCGCTCCCTTATGAGCTCATTACCAGAATCGTCAAATACAGAGTGGAAGAGAATCAGCAGCTGGCCGCAGAGAAGCGGAAGAAGAAATAAGAGGACGGGCTCATGTCGATCCAATTTAAAATTAGGGGCTGTCCCGAAGCCGTGAACTGGCTACTTGGGACAGCCCCTAATAGTTGACGCTACGCTTGATGGTGAATATAACTTAATTGTATTCGGTGTATGAATCCCAGTCCCTACAGCGCCTTATCGTCTATGCTGTTCAGCCAGCTCTCAATCTCACCGATGACGGAGCCGATGCAGCCATCCTCGAACGGGGAGGTTAATCCGGCAAGCTTCACCAGCTCCGTGAAGGAGCGGCTGCCTCCGGCCTGGCAGAGCTTCAGATAATCCGGCCAGGCCGAGGCGAAGTCCTCATTCGAGCGTTTCCAGAACTGGAAGGCGCAGAGCTGGGCCAGGGTATAGTCGATATAGTAGAACGGAAGACGGAAGATATGGGCTTGCTTGTGCCAGAACCCGCCCTGCTCCAGGTATGCGTTGCCGTCATAATCGCGGTGCGGCAGGTATTTCCGTTCAATATCCCGCCAAGCCTGTTTGCGTTCCTGCGGCGTAGCTTCCGGATGCTCGTACACAAAATGCTGGAATTCATCGACAGATACGCCATAAGGAATGAACTCCAAACTGTCCGCCAGGTGGTTGAAACGGTACTTGTCCGCCTCCTCCTTGAAGAACAGGTCCATCCATGGCCAGGCGAAGAACTCCATACTCATCGAATGAATCTCAGCGGCTTCGGAGGTCGGGAACGTATATTCAGGAACCTCCATATTCCGGCTGGAATACGCTTGGAACGCGTGCCCTACCTCATGGGTCAGCACGTCGATATCGCCGGAGGTTCCATTGAAGTTGGAGAAAATAAACGGAGCACGGTAGTCGCTGAAGAAGGTGCAGTAGCCACCGAATTCCTTGCCTTTTTTGCTGACCAGATCCATCAGCCCGTTCTCCTGCATGAAGCTGAAGAATTCACCGGTCTCCGGGGACATCTCCTGGTACATCTTCGCACCATTCGCCACGATCCAGTCCGGGTCTCCCTTAGGGGTAGCGTTACCGGAATTGAACTTAATACCCTCATCGTAAAATTTCAGTCCGTCCAGCTGAAGGCGTTCGCGCTGGCGCTGCTTCAGCTTCCCCGCAACCGGTACGATATGCTCATGCACCTGCTTGCGGAAGCCTGCTACCATCTCAGCATTATAATCGGTACGTCCCATCCGGTCATACCCGAGCTCCACGAAGCTCTTGTATCCCAGCTTGGCAGCGATTCCCGCCCGGACCTTCACCAGCTCGTCATAGATCCGGTCGAATTCGGGTTCATGCTCTGCCATGAAGGCATTACGGGCTTCGAATACGCCTTTGCGAACTTCACGGTCCGTGGAAGAATCGAACGGAATCAGCTGTGCCAAGGTGCGTTCTTCGCCCTGGAACATGATTTTGGCGGACGCGATCAATTGGGAGTATTCGGAGGACAGCTTATTCTCCAGCTGCAGATCTTCAATCACTTCAGGGCTGAAGGTACGCAGTGAGATTTCGGCCAGGCTTAACAGCTGTGTTCCCCATTCCTGCTCGAACTCGGCTCTGTACTTGGAGTTGACGAGGGCTCTGTAATAATCCGTGATGTACTCCTGGATCACCGGTCCGGTCTCGTCCATATAATCCTGCTCTGCCTTGTAGAATGCATCCTCCGTATCAATGGAGTGGCGGACACTCACGAGCGTCTCCATCGTATCGAAGCGGCTGCGCAGCTTATTGATTGCTGCCACGGCAGCTTTTTGCTCCTCCAGATTGCCTGTCTCCAGGTCCTTCAGCAGCGTGGTGAACTCCTGCTTGAATTGCTCCACATCCGGGCGTTCGTATACATATTCTGAGAATTTCATTTGCTGTATCGCATCCTTTCTTTACCATATAGATTCTATTATATAATCGGCGCCCGCAAAAAACTAATGTTCAGGCCGTAAAGTTTGATTATAGCTAATTGTGGGTGCAGCAGCGTCTAGTGGTTGAATGGACATGGGAATTATTCTAGAATAGAGGTAATCTGCACCAATTCCAGAATCCCGGGAGGTGATGACCCATGTTTCGGATGAGTCAGTATGTGAACGGCACGCTCCATGCAAAGCCTGTGAAATAACTAAGGCGAAAGCTTGGCATGGAGCGGATTTATTCGCCTGTAGTATGTTTTAAGAAATACAGTTATTTATACACAGGCTTTGCCCTTAAAAGATTAATATATTTTAAGGAGCGAGCCAGAGATGCAATGTATAAATGCAGCAAAGCTATTGCCAGAACACCTGCTGAAGGAGATTCAGCAATATATTCAAGGGGAAGCCCTGTATATTCCAACCTGCCCGAGCAAACGCCGAAAATGGGGTGAAAGCTCAGGAGCAGCCGATTACTATAAAGTCCGCAATGCTGAGATCCGTAGCCGCTTCCAAGAAGGTGCAGAGTTGTACCAATTGTGCGAGCAATACGGGTTATCCATCGACAGCATCCGCAAAATTGTATATTCCAAGAACCCGCAGAGCTGATCTGCGGGTTTTTTGCTGCTCAGATGATACGCCATTATCGACTGAATCCTGTAAATTAGGCGGACCCATTAGAAGTGTAGCCAATTGCAGACGAGGTTGCGGACTGAGATTCCGTTTTTGCAGCTTGAAGCCGCTAGAGTGCAGCTTGCGCAAAGGCCATTGTATAAGTCATTTTACAAAAATATACTGTAGCTGTAGGGAGAGAAGGCAGGAGGCGGTGGCGGTGAAAATCACAATTGAACAGGTGCCGGAGGGCGGTGAGCCTGAAATTATTCTCAGGTGCAATGACCCGGATGAAGCCTTGCTGGGGCTGATCTACTCGGTGAACGCAGGCGCAAGGAAGCTGATTGGTATGAACGGGCTGCAGATGCATATCATCCATCCGCATGAGGTCTATTATTTCGAGGCGGTGGATCATAAGGTGTTCATCTACTGCCAGGAGAAGGTGTATGAGTCAAGGCTGAAGCTGTATGAGCTGGAGACGGAGTATGAGTCTGGCGATTTTTTCAGGGCATCCAAATCCAGTATTCTGAATGTGGCCAAGATCGAGTCGCTCCGCCCGGTGCTCTACGGAAGATACGAGGCGCTGTTGCACAACGGTGAGAAGGTCTACATCTCCAGACAATACGTCCCGGTGCTCAAACGGAAGTTAGGGTTATAGCTGTGCTGTCCAAACTTGACTAGGAGGAAAACTCATGATTACAACCAGAAAGTATGTGTCTTTGTTCGTGAAGGATCTGCTGGTGGCTTGCGGGGGTCTGATGGTGCTCGCGGCGGTTGTGCTGGCTCTGAACTCAACGGAGATGATCCGGGGCTCGCTGCTGGTGCAATTGTTCCTGGGGGCTGCGGCATTTACCTGCTTCCGCTATGCGCTGGTGAATACGTATGAGGTTGATCCCAAAGTGCAGACGATCAGCTTCTACCTCTGCTTCATCCTTGCTGATGTATTGGTGATTCTCTGGCTATGGCTGTTCGCTGACGGTCCGCTGATGGATAAGGGAGTGCTGGTGCCATTCGTTATTGTTATTCTGGTGGTCAAAAGTATGGTGTACGCGATGATGCACATCGACGGGAAACGGGAAGCCAGGCAGCTTAATCAGAAGCTGAATGAGTATAAGCAGGACGGGGAGCAAAAAGAAGAAGAGCTTTAGGAATCTCTGGTGATAGGGGTTATGAAAGCCATCTTGGAGGGGAAGCGGCCCGGGTGGCTTTTTTGGTGCTAAGTAAGGTTGGGGATTTCTGTTACCTTTTGCAGACTGAACCGTAATAAGCCAAATGCTATACATAATCTTCCATGGAGATGATCTTATGCTGCTTCACAAGGTATCCCTGACAGAAATGATGAGCCGGATTCACGAACCCGGATATTCACCCGAAACTGTGCTTGACCCGTACTTGGAGCGTTACAGACAGGTTGAGCCGCATATCCATGCATTTGTCCCTGAGGATGAGGCTGAAGGGCGTCTGGATTCGGAAAAAGCTCTGCTGCAACGTACCTACAGCGGAGATGAGCGTAAACCGGCCCTCTTCGGCATTCCTGTGGGCATTAAGGATCTGCTGCATGTAGACGGCCTGCCGACCCGGGCGGGATCACAGCTATCCGCTGAGCTGTTAGCCGGTGCCCAGGGATCTCTGGTCGCTAAGCTGCGTGCCCTAGGGGCCGTGATTGCAGGCAAGACGGTGACCGAGGAATTCGCCTATAACGGGTCGATTGCTACGCTTAATCCGCATAATACCGGGCATACTCCTGGAGGTTCCAGTGCAGGCTCCGCCGCAGCGGTGGCTGCGGGGCTCTGTCCGCTGGCAGTGGGCACACAGACGCTGCGTTCGGTGATCGCCCCGGCGTCCTTTTGCGGAGTGGTCGGCTTCAAGCCCAGCTACGGGAGGGTTCCGCTGGATGGGGTGCTGCTGTTCTCACCGTCTTTTGACACAGTAGGGTTCTTCACACAAAACTTGCCTGATATGGAGGCTGCGGCGGCCTTGCTTGTCCCAGACTGGGAGGCTCCTGCTGCCCCAATGCCCCGCAAGCCGGTTCTGGGTATTCCCAAGGGAGTCTATATGGAGCTGATGAGCGCGGAAGTCAAAGGGCTGTTCGGGGCTCAGATCACAGGGCTTGAACAGCTTGGATATGAAGTCCGTTACGTCCAAATGCCTTGGGAGGATGAACTCATCTACGGAAATGCGATGCTGCGTTTCATTGAGGGTGAGCTGGCACGGGAGCATGAGCATAGATTCGCGGAGCATAGAGCGGAATACGGTCTTCCCGTGCAGGAAGCGATCCTTAGAGGGCAGCAGATTCCGGAGGAGGAGCTGGAGCAGTACCGAACCCGGCAAAGGGAGCTGCGGCAGGACCTAATGGAGCTTATGGAACAAGAAGGAATCGATCTGTGGGTCTCTCCGGCCCAGGGGGGGACTGCGCCGAAGATTGAGGAGCGGAATACGGGCTGGGCAGGGATGCCTGCGGTCTGGGGCTTCGCGGGAGTGCCCACGGTCAGTCTGCCTGCGGCAACGCTTGAAGGCATGCCGCTAGGCTTCCAGTGTATAGGAAGATATGGAGAAGACGAGGAGTTGTTAGCTTGGGCACGGCAGCTATGGCCGTGTCTGGCGGGTGAGCAACCGCTCCCCGTGGAATAAGGAGCGGTTACCGGTTGGTTACGGTGCCGGTTATTTTGTTTTGGGGTCCCCGCAAAGTACCTGAATATCCATCGAAGCTAAAGTCTCGCTTTGTAGGGTTTCTTGGGGGAGCAGCGCCGCTTCAGGAAACGTACGTCGATCTCTCCGCTGCCGCCGGTATTCGGCTTCAGGCGGAGGGGGAAGGCATTACGCTTCAGCAAGAGCTTCACCTGCCGCGGCGTGAGGCATGGGCGGAGCTGGAGCAGCTGGGCGGCGGCACCGGACACGATGGGCGTGGAGATGCTCGTGCCGGACAGCTTGAAATACCGCTTGCCGACCTTATTGCGCGGCAGTTCACGGACCAGCTGGGAGCCGGGGGCACGCAGCGAGATCACTGAATCGCCGGGTGCGACCAGATCCGGCTTCACCTTGCCGCCGGGAGCGGGCCCGCGGCTGGAATAGACAGCGATCCGGTCATCCTTCTGCGTCAGCGTCCGGCGGTCATTGACGGCTCCGACGGTGATCGCGGAGGGGCTGATTCCGGGGGACTCAATAGTCCGGCGCCTGGGGCCGGCATTACCGGCGGCGATGACTACGGTGAGCCCGGCTTTGACGGCTTTTTCAACGGCCTGGACGAGAAGGTCATCCTTGACATGCGGAGCCACCGGTCCTCCGAAGGACATGGAGAGGATGCGCAGCTTCAGCTTTTTGCGGCGGGTAATGCAGTATTCAATTGCCTTGATAATGGTGGAGTCATAGCCGTCCCCATACTTATCCAGCACCTTGATTCCGACAATCCCCGCTTCCGGCGCGGGTCCCCGGTACTTGCCCCGGCTGGACCAGCCGTTACCAGCGGCATCCCCGGTGATATGCGTGCCGTGTCCGTTGTCATCATACGGGCATTTCCGGTGATTGATATAATCCTTGAACGCCAGAATGCGGTTCACCGGCCGGGTCAGATCGGGATGCGGATAGACTCCGGTATCAAGCACAGCGATGTTGATGCCTTTGCCGGTAAGCCCTCTTGAGCGTCTAACCGCTGTAGCGCCTATGGATGGAGTTGCAATGTTGAGCGTAGCCTTCTTAATGCCGTCCAGATAGACTTTATGGACTCCGTTCCAGCGGCATACATGCTCCAGACATTTCAGGGATACCTGTGAAGCCACGGCCTGGTGCAGCCGCAGATGATGCTTGACCGGGAGGACATGCCGTCCCAGATGTGTCCTTAGTTCGCGGAGTCCCGCTGGAGTAATCGGTTGTCTGAACTGTATGATCACCGGTATAGCAGCATTTGCAGCACTAGTGGAATAAGCACTGCGGATCTTATGCTTCAAGGGCCGGTTGAGCTTGGCGGCGTGACGCCTGACCCATGATGGTACACTCTTCATAATGTAATCACCTCTATGAAGCAGTGTATGCGGCAAGCTGCCTCGTGGGTACGAAACCATGAATGAGTACAGCGATACATTTATGTAAATAACAGGCAATCGTGCGTTTCGGTTGATTCTTCTCTTGCATTTACTACTGTATTCCAATAGAAAGTGGTGAAGCAAATGAAAGAATCAGAGAAGAAGGCATTGCTGGCAAAACGTCAACTGATGGCTAAAAAAGCAAGAGCAGCGGCGGTAGTAAGACCCAAGAGACGGCGGATCAGACAGGTGCTTAATAATTTCATCGTGCTTGCCGTGAACAATAACAATGTCCCTTACGAAACGCAGGGCTGGACGGCTACACTGACCAGGAGCTCCGGCACTGTGATCACGGCTCAGTTCGATGAATTCGGCGTCGCCCAGTTTAATACGATCAGTACGCTGACAACAGTCAGCTACACGCTCCGAATTATCGATGCGGATAATGTGCAGCGCACACAGAAGTTCGTCCCGTCGAACCGCGAGTTTTTTGTAGCACGCTTCTAAGGTGGCGGACCTATTTATATTCTATGAACAGAGGAAGATAGAGAGCCAGATTGCATAGTGTAGCTGTGAATGACTGAACGAAAGAGCTGTTTCCGGGGCCGGAGGGCTGATGGGGCAGCTCTTTTTTGAAAGAATTTATATGTTTTGGGGTCCCCGCAAAGTATCTGAGTCATCATCGAAGCTAAAGCCTCACTTTGTGGGGTTTATTTTGCGGATACGTGTGAGATAATATTTCGTTTGTCAAGCATTAAGGCGAGTTGGCGTTAAAATATTGGCTTAATGTACAATCCCGTCCACTGAATTCAGCTCTTATGACAATAAACCTTCCATCAATGTTCAAAAGCGGGGGCATACCCTATATAATATCGCCATAGATGTATACAGGGATTATGGAACAGAATGCAAAGTGAGCAGCAGCTATGAGCTGAAGATGCCCCGGAAAGGTCTGAGGAATGATGAGCCTGGAAGCCTTGAATGAACGCGTGAACACGGATCTCGCTTATCTCGCCTATGGCGGCGCAGATTGGGTCCGCCCTGTGGAGCATGATGAAGGCCATGTCTATGATGTCGTCATTGTGGGCGGGGGCCAGAGCGGGCTCGGTGCGGCTTTTGGCTTGCTGCGCGAACGGATCTCGAATCTGCTGATCATCGATGAGAATCGTGACGGGCTGGAGGGGCCGTGGGAGACCTATGCCCGGATGGTGACGCTGCGCACACCCAAGCATCTGACCTCGATTGATCTCGGAATTCCGTCGCTGACCTTCCGCTCCTGGTGGGAGGCTCAGCATGGGGCGGGGGCCTGGAGTGAGGTGGACAAAATCCCGCGCGGCCAGTGGATGGAGTATCTGCGCTGGTACCGGCAGGTTCTGAAGCTGCCGGTACGTAACGAGGTGCAGCTAAGGCTGGTTGAACCTGGTGACGATGGAATCTACCGTCTGCAGGTTACAGGAGCGGGTGCGCAGGCCGGAACACTGCTGGCCCGTAAGGTGGTGCTGGCTACAGGTATTCAAGGCGGAGGGCAGTGGCATGTTCCGCCGATGATTGCAGATCATCTGCCGGAGCACCTGTACGCCCACACCTCCCGGCAGATTGACTTCGCTGCCCTGCGCGGCAAGCGGGTGGGGATTCTAGGCGGCGGGGCGTCCGCCTTCGACAATGCCAATTACGCGCTTCAGGAGGGCGCGGCTGAGGCCCAGGTCTTCGTCCGCCGGGCGCAGCTTCCGGGGGTGAACCCGATCCGCCAGATGGAGGGCTCAGGTATGATTGAGCGGTTCCATACCTTGGCGGATGCGGACAAATATGCAGTGATCTCGCATTTCTTCCAGTATAATCAGCCGCCGACAAGCGATACCTTCCGCCGTGCAGCGGCATGGCCCGGCTTCCGGCTGCACCTCGGCTCGCCGTGGCTGAAGGTGGAGGCTTCGGGGGAGCAGGCGGTGGTGACTACGCCCGCGGGAGAGTTCAGCTTCGACTATCTGATTGTCAGCACGGGCCTGCTTAGCGATCCTGCCCTGCGGCCGGAGCTGCGGCAGGTGGAGCCTTATATTGCCCGCTGGAGCGACCGGTATACGGCGCCTGCGGGAGCGGCGAATCCGCTGCTGGATGCGCACCCTTACCTTAGTCCAGGCTTTGCGCTTCAGAGCCGGGATGAAGCGGGCCGCAAGCTGCTGCATGGCTTATTCGTATTCAACTATTCCGCACTGGCCAGCTGCGGGTTATCGGCATCGGCCATCTCGGGCCTGCGGAATGCGATTCCTAGACTGGTCAGCGGCGTGGCTGACCAGCTGTTCCTGGATGACCGGCAGCAGATCCTACAGGCTTATTATGAGTACGATGAGATTGAATTTACAGGCCAGTAAGACGGCCGGAAGAGGCTGTACCTGAGGCGGGCTATGACCTCTGGTGCAGCCTCTTGGCGTGCAGAGCGAATAGATGGGGGGCCAGTGCCTGAGAGCTGACGGGCAGCCGGGTCAGGCAGTAATTCTGGCGTACAGCGCGAAGAACAGCGCCAGCTCACCCATGATCAGGACATTCGGTACATGGACTATAAGATCCAGCACATAGAAGCAGGCCAGAATGACGGTCAGCCCTGCCAGCGGCTTCATTCCCAGCCGATGCTGCTTATGCCTGTAGACCTGGAAGACCAGTACTGTGGAAGCGAAGTAGAGCAGCGCGGAGCCGAACAACAGGTTCAGCATCTGTTCATAATGAAGCTGATCCAGGAACAATAGCTGGATTGACGCAGCGAGCATACATAGCGACATATAAATGAACAGATGCCCGTAGATAATGGTCTGTCCGGCAGTCTGGATATGCATATCGACTTTCTTCTCCAGATTGTCATAATACTGCCACCATATGGCGATGATCAGGACAAAGGTCAGCGCAGCGAAGCCGACAGATTGCCCGGTCCAGCGGCTGGATTGCAGCACGGCGAGGATGCTAACCACAGATTCGCCGAGCAGGATCAAGGCGAACAGGGAGAAGCGCTCCAGCAGGTGATGGGTATTGGGGGGCGTCTTCACCAGAATCCTCCGTCCCGTCAGCGGGAGAATGATGTCCAGCATAATTCCTGCGTACAGTACCGCATACCGCAGCCAAGAATCGAAGAACAGGGAGCAGGCCGAAATCGCAAGTCCAATCCAGAAACGTGATCCCAGATAGCGGGCCGTGTCGCGCAGATGCCCGCTTTCTCTGGAATGGCTGTAATGATACTGGACCGCGGTCATGATCCGGAGTCCGAGGTAGCCAATCAGAAACGGCAGATAGTTGGCATCGAAATCTATTGACAGGCTGGCTGTCATAATCAATACGAAGAACAACTGGATAATCAGAAAAATCCGGTGCATCACCGTATCCTGACCATAGCGGTTAACGAAAAGCGTCTGGCCGACCCAGGCCCACCAGATCGGAATGAAGATCAGTACGAATTTGCCCAGTGTCTCAAGGGACAGGGTCTCGTCTTCTACATGCAGCAGCACATGGCTGGCTTTGGAGACTGCAGCGACAAACAGCAGATCGTAGAAGAGCTCCAGCC
Organism: Paenibacillus sp. FSL R7-0210; assembly: GCF_038009085.1. Lineage (NCBI taxonomy): Bacteria > Bacillati > Bacillota > Bacilli > Caryophanales > Paenibacillaceae > Paenibacillus > Paenibacillus sp. FSL R7-0210. The sequence goes on along the minus strand of NZ_JBBPAR010000001.1, from coordinate 3,863,667 downwards.
AGGTTACCTTTTTGATGATCATTGCGTTAGTCCCCTTTGCTTGCCGAATGTTTGCCCGGAGCCGTCCGGTTTACAAGTATAATAATGGCTCTCCACAGAAGAAGGCAAGAATATCTGTGACAACTGGAGAGGTTGCCCTGGCGGCAATTGACCTGACGGGCACACTCATTGATAATAAAGAGGTTCATATTCTTGAGAGAATGGGAGTAGAAGCATGTCATATCGCAATATGGAAGAATGTATTATTGACCTGGAGAAGCACGGGCATTTAATTCGCATACATGAAGAGGTGGACCCGCATCTGGAGATGGCGGCGATACATATGAAGGTCTATGAGGCAGGCGGTCCCGCTCTGCTGTTCGAGAATGTACGGGGCTCGAAGTACCGTGCGGTCTCGAATCTGTTCGGAACAATCGAGCGCAGCAAGTTCATCTTCCGCGACACTTGGGAATCGTCGCAGGCGGTCATCGCCCTGCGCAGCAATCCCATGAAGGCGCTCAAGCAGCCCTTTAGATATATCGGGACAGGCCTTGCCGCCCGCAAAGCGCTGCCGATCAAGAAGGGCGGCGGTGTACCGGCCGGATTCGAGGAGATTCAAATCTCCGATCTTCCGCAGATTAAGCACTGGCAGGGCGACGGCGGGGCATTCGTCACGCTTCCGCAGGTGTACTCCGAAGATCCCGATAAGCCGGGCATCATGAACTCCAATCTGGGGATGTACCGTATCCAGCTTAGCGGCAACGAATACGAGCTGAATAAGGAAGTAGGCGTCCATTACCAGATTCACCGCGGCATCGGCATTCATCAGGCCCACGCGAACCGGCGCGGCGAGCCGCTGAAGGTCAGCTGCTTCATCGGCGGCCCGCCTGCGCATACGCTCTCGGCGGTGATGCCGCTGCCGGAGGGCTTAAGTGAAATGACCTTTGCCGGGCTGCTCTCGGGGCGTCATTTCCGCTATAGCTATGTAGACGGCTTCTGCGTCAGCAGCGATGCTGACTTCGTGATTACCGGAGAGATTCATCCCGGGGAGACGAAGCCGGAGGGGCCGTTCGGCGATCATCTGGGCTATTATAGCCTGACTCACCCGTTTCCGGTGATGAGAGTACACAAGGTTTACGCCAAAAAAGGGGCTATCTTCCCCTTCACGGTGGTTGGCCGTCCGCCGCAGGAGGACACTGCCTTCGGAGAGCTCATCCATGAGCTGACCGGCGGGGCGATCCGCTCGGAGATTCCCGGCGTGAAGGAGGTACATGCGATAGATGCTGCGGGAGTGCACCCGCTGCTGTTCGCGATCGGCAGTGAGCGGTATACCCCGTATCAGCAGCTTAAGCAGCCTGCAGAGCTGTTGACGATCAGCAATCGGATTCTCGGAACCGGACAGCTCAGTCTGGCGAAATATCTGTTCATCACGGCAGAAGAGGACAAGCCGGTCAGCACGCATGATATCGCCGGGTTCCTGACCTACATCCTGGAGCGGATCAATCTGCGACGTGATATTCACTTCCAGACGAATACAACGATTGATACGCTGGATTATTCCGGCACCGGGATCAACAGCGGAAGCAAGGTAGTCTTCGCAGCCGTTGGGGAGCAGAAGCGGAGCTTGTGCACGGAGGTGCCTGAGGTTCTTCGGCGGGTGGAGCAGGGCTGGGGTCCGGCGGCGATGATTATGCCGGGGATTGTCGCCATGCAGGGGAAGCCGTTCCGGGATTACTCCTCGGCGGCAGAGGAAATCTCCGGCCTGAGCGCTGCTATTGCAGCGCAGGGGGCGCTTGATTCCTGCCCGATGATTATTCTGTGCGATGACAGCAGCTTCATGTCGGAGTCGCTGAACAACTTCCTGTGGGCGACCTTCACCCGCAGCAATCCGTCCCATGACATCCATGGGGTGAACAGCACGGTGAAGCATAAGCACTGGGCTTGTGATAATGTGATCATCGATGCCCGGGTGAAGCCGCATCAAGCGCCGCCGTTAATTCCTGACCCCGAGGTGCAGCGGAGGATTGAACGGGTATTTAGTGAAGGAGCAAGCTTGGGTGGACTGCGGAGCCGTAAGGGGTGAAGCAGCACTTCTATAACCGCTGAAAAGAGGGGTTGTATGGCTGAGCTATTCGGGGTGCTTTTCGAAGTTATGCTGGATCTCCTGCTCTACCGTAAGGACCGTAAACGGAGAAGAGAACGAAGAAGAGAGAGAAGAATAGCGCGGAGAATGAAAAGGCAGGGGCGTTTGTAGACGCCCTGTCTTTCATTTGGTGGGTGTTGGATGTTGCTCGCATAAACGTCATTGTTTGTTATAATGACGTTTATGCGTTTTTTGTTGCGGCCGAAAAAATGTAGGCGAAAAACCGGGCTCAACCGAATGTGGAGTGTAGCTGCTCAGTTCTGGTTGCTTGGCCAAGTGTAGGACTTGATGATGTCTTGGCTGCCGTCCATTCTGTGAAGCTTGAAGGTGAAGACATTGTCTGTACGTCCAGTGAAATAGATATAGTCTCCAGGGAACATGAAGTCGGGCTGTTCTACTTCGCGCTGGCGCTCTGCATTGAGCAGCTGCTTATATAACACTGTCTGCTTACCAGTAGCACGGTCAACAAGGGTCAGGAAGGCGGTGTCTGTAGGGCGGACGAGCAGAGCATCCGGGTATACGGCTTCGACATTGTAGTAGACATCCTGGGCAACGGTGGTACCCAGCAGTTTTGGTATATCTACGGTCTCGCTGACCGCTCCGGTCCCATCCTCAATGAGTCTTAGCGTGCGGCCGTCATTAAATACCAGCTTGCCTTCGGCCCAGACCGGGGCTGTGCCGAAGGAGGTATGGATATTCGTATGCCCCTGGCGGATCACACTGTTGTTCTTCACTAGATAGGTGTAATACTCTGCGTGTACATGGGGCTCGCCATACGAATTCACGACCTGAAGCAGAGTCAGACCGGCAGGTGTGCGCTCGAAGGTGAAATCCACTACATCCAGCCCTCTGCCGAGAACAGCCAGCTTATGCCTGGTGTTCTGCTTCGTGGTCAGATACAGCTCCCCGCTGTCCAGCGACAGGGAGTACACTCCGCCGTCGAACACTTCCGAATAACCGCGGTACATATGCAGACCGTTGGCCCGTATCGTATTCGTAGCGGCATCCCATCTTACGGGCCCGCCTTCAAGAGCCGCTACCACAAACTTGACGGGTACATACAGTTGCTTATCCGCTATATAAGGTGTGCCTCCAAGGGAGACCTTCTTCCCGTCCAGTACGCCGGTGGATTGACCAAGCTTCATGCTGAAGCTTTTGTTCCACCCGTTGAAGGTAGCGGTTTTGTCTGCATTACTCCACTTGCCCTCAAGACCCATGATTGTGACCAGGTTAGCGGGCATATAAGAGACTCCGTTCTTGATCTGTGCGGTGCCTCCGGCCATGCCTGATATCCCGCTTCCGTTGCTGTAGGTTAATTGAAGCTGCACCTTCGGGGCGGGCTTGGCCGAAGCCGGAACGGCTTCAGCTCCTCCGGCCAGAGCCAGTGCAAGTGCGGGGAGGAGTAATAACCTCCGGGTGATCTTCATGTTCATCATCCTTTCTGGGGGCGCGGCGGCTGCTAAATCAGCCGTCCCCCGTACCGTGACCCATAGGCTGAACCACGGATTGTACAGTAGCCTTTGTTACAGATTCATAACCCTCCAGGGGGTGAATAGCTGCTATAACGGCCAAGCTACATGACACTAGAAGCATAATCATTTTTCTTATCATTGGATTCTTGCACCTCTCCAATCAGAAGTCTGTATTGTTCTGTCTGTTCCTCAGTGGCTTGATGCCGGAATTGTTCAAACAGATTCACACATTTAATGATTATGCTATCACTCTTTATTTTAGCAGAAGATTCCAGACTTTGCAGAAGGAAGGCCATTCCTTCCAGGCGGTGATTGCGTAAATAATAGTTGGCTAATTCCGCTAGAAAGGTAGAGTACTGGTCGGCCAGGATCTGCTGGTTGTGAAGCTCGCCGAAGTCCTTCAGATTGGTCCGGTAAGGGATATAGGAAGGGAACTGTTCAAGCACCTCATCCACATTCCAGGAGAAGCGGTTGGCTGAGATCACAATATGGTACAGGGCTACAAAGATCTCACTGGCATGCGGAGCAATATAGGCCACATATTCAGGCAGCACTCCATAGTCGCCGGACATCATCCGGTAGAGGAGGGTATTGGCCGTGCCCCACTCCTGAAATTGGTCCAGGATGTGCCGGGTGTCTTCCCCTTTTTCGCGTATCCAGCTCCTATCCATATATAGAGCTACGTATTTCAGCGCCGATTCATAGTCCCGGAATTCTTCGCACACGCTTGCCCGCATCAGATGCGAATACAGCGCGTAGAAGAATACCGGCTTCTCCGGGCATTTATCCTGGCGGTCTCTGCGCTGCGACCGGTGCAGATGGTGGTAGCTGAGCATGGCAAGACGGTGCATCTCCTGTGCCAGCGCGTCCACCTTGTCCCACTTGTGCAGCGAGTAATAGACATGCATCAGAGCTTTCAGTCCATCGAGCTGATCAGACACCTCAAGCCGTTCAATATAACATTCGAATAAAAGAGCAGCCTGGAGGTTGAGTGTCTGGCTGTCTCCTAGGGCAATGCGGAACAAACGGTACTGGCAGAGGGCCAGCCGCTCGGAATGCTGATACTTCTCGCTCGCGCTGATATTCTTGTACAGCACGGCTGCCGCTTGCCAGTGATGCTGCTGGAACAAGTCCTCGGCCACTTCAAAAAGCATCGGAGCATAGGTTAGGTTGTCCAGCAGATTTTTGACTACTAGCTCTATACAGTCCAGCCGCCCCAGCTCCGCCGAATTCAGGATGAAGGGGCGCAGCCGCCGCCAGGTGGGTGCCGAATATAAAAAGCATTCATCGACATACATGCTATAGAAATGATCCTCCGGCAATGACATGCCCCGGGTGATCAATTTCAGGTGATTCATGGCAATCGGCTGCTGGCCGCTAAGGATACGGCTTAAGGTGCCGGAATTAACGCCGGACTGAATGGAGAACTGGTTGATGGACAACTGCTGGGAATAGAGATAAGCCTCAAGATGACTGCGAATCGTTGTGAGAGGCTTCAAGGGATCACCGCCTGACTGAATTCCATATTTTGGATTATTGTATATGTGTATAATATAAGTCATTATTCCAATGGTCAATAGAGTGATGGGGAGAAACCGTGAACAATGGAAAAAAGCATTCCCGTGGTCCCAGGAACGCTTAGTCTTCATAGGCGGGCAGACAGCGGATCAGGCGGTGTAGATCCCTGCTTCATTCTTGATCCTGCGGCGCTCGATGACTTCTTCATAATCCTTAATCAGTCTGTCAAAAATCTGCTCCCAGGAGCGCTGGAGGGCTTGGTGCCGGCCTTCACGGCCCATTGCGCTCCGCAGCAGGGGCCTGGCGGCGGCGGTGCAGATCTGCTCTGCCATAGCTGCCGGGCTGCGCGGCCCGAACAGCATGCCGGTGACACCGGGTGCGATCAGCTCCCGCGTTCCGCCTGCATCTGCGGCGATCACGGGAAGCCCCGACGCCATGGCTTCAAGCACGACGTTGCCGAAGGTCTCCGTGCAGGAGGGGAAGACGAACAGATCGGCGGAGGCGTACAGCTCTGCCAGCTCTTCGCCGTGTCTGGCACCGGTGAAGGTGACATTCTCCGGTGCCTGCCACTTCAGCTCAGGCAGCAGCGGGCCATCGCCGACAATCACCAGCTGAATCTTTGAACGCACGGACTCCGGCAGGAGCTGCATAGCCTGAAGGAGGGTGGTGAGATCTTTTTCCGGGGCAATCCGTCCGACATAGAGCATCATCAGCGCTGCCCCCTTGCCGTAACGCTCCCTGGTCTCTTCGCTTCGTCTCTCCGGTGAGTAGAGGGTACAGTCCACGCCTCTGGACCATAAGCGCAGCCGGGTGAAGCCCTCCATGCGCAAGCTGGTTAGGGTCTCGCGGGAAGGGGCCAGGACGGCATCGCAGGACCGGTGATACCACTTCATGTATTTCCAGTAGAGCGGGAGGATTCTTCTCATTTTGTAATATTCGAGGTAACGGTCGAAGTGGGTGTGATAGGAGGCGACATGGGGGAGCTGCTGCTTGCGGGCATACCGGAGGCCGGTTAAGCCGATATTGAACGGGGTGGCGAGATGGAGCAGATCAGGGGCGAACGCAGCCAGTTCACTCTGCATGGAGGACATGCCGGGCAGGGCCAGTCTGCACTCGGGATAGAGGAAAAAGGGGATGCTGGCCACGGGTCTGACAGGATCGGGGTAGCTGCTCTCTGGAGCGGATTTTGGAGTGAACAGCAGATGTTCAATTCCCCGGCGGTGCAGGTGGCTGGTCAGCCGGCCGAGTGTACGGGCAACGCCATTCGTCTGCGGAAGAAAAGTGTCCGTGAATAGAGCCAGACGCATCGGTATCCCTCCCAGTAATCTTGTTGCCTTGATCTTAACAACCAACTATTACTTGGAGATCAACCGCAGGTTAAACATCTTGCATGAAGAGGGGAATTTACAGGGAGGGCAAGGGAGGACAAGGGAGGACAAGGGAGGACCGCGGAGGACAAGGGAAGACCGGGGAGGACTAGGGAGGGCAAGGGAGGACTAGGGAGGACCGCGGAGGACAAGGGAAGACCGGGGAGGACTAGGGAGGGCAAGGGAGGACTAGGGAGGACTAGGGAGGACAAGGGAAGACCAGGGTAACAAGGTTAAAGGAAGCGTGGATCGGGTATACATGAGGTATCAGGAATGAAGGAGGTATAAGGAGATGAGCAAAGATCTGCCGCCAGAGGTTCCGCCGAAGGTTGTCCCCGATGTGAAGCCGGATATCCTCCCGGAGCCGGTTGTGATCCCGCCGGAAATTGTGCCGGAGAAGCATCCCGAAATCGCACCGCCGGAGCAGCCGGATATGGTGCCGCCGGCCCCGCCCGAGATTCTTCCGAATGATCCGCTGTAAGCTGGAATGCTGTCTGACAGAAGGATAATGTATAGATTGTGCTGAGCGCCCGGGAAACCGGGCGTTTTTATGATTATATAGGAAACTATAGTTTCCTGCTGCTGTGGAAAGGTGAGTGTAAATTTGTGGATATGAGTTCTTGGAAAGAAGGAGAATGTATGTGAAAAACAGCATAGATTGTGCTCGCGAGCAGGAGGGGCGTTCGGACAAGCAAGAAGTCACTGTAAAGGGAAATAGGTGGATTTTGTACACTTGCTGATGACCAAAAGCCCTCTGCTGCAACAATAGTTGGAATAACAACACTTAATTCGCACATATCCTCCAAAGTAGCGAAAAGTAACTGGAATAAATGTACAAAATGCACTTCTTACCCGATATTCTTGAGAAACCGGCGAAATTAAGATACGTTTTTCCAATTGTTTGCGGCAGGCAGCCGTCTCCTCAGCTGGAAAAGGGTTCGGCGGTAATAGAGACGTTGGCTGACGTTTGGCAGGCCCAACCTCAACTCCCAGGGAGACTTGTCCAGATCGGCTCGGCGTATTGATTCTGCAGATTCATGCTGCAATCCTTGCCGGTATCGTAGGAGCGGTTGCCCAGTGCCAGTGTGAACTGCTCAAGCTTGCGGCTTGCCGCAGCGGAGTCCTCCGTACACTCCAGCCAATCGGTAAGCGCTCCGAGCACCGTCCGTCCTTCCGCAAGGGCTGCCTCCCACAGCTCCCACACAGATTCGGTCTGCACCTCGGAATATAGTGCGGGATGCCGCCACCGGGAGTGCCGCTCATTCAGATAATCCAGCCGTTCCTCGCGGGCAGTGAGCTTCCGTGAGAACAACCGGCGGGTCCGGCCCCAGGTTATAGCCTTCTTCCAGCCCTTCGGATCATAAAGGCATTTCTGAGCCAGCACCATATCGCGGTACGCGCTCTGCCAGATCTCTGCGGGCAGCAGATCCATAGTCTCCGGGTAATGCTTAAGGGCGGTGGCATGAAGAATGCGATGAACCGGCTCAGGCAGCCGGGCACCTGTGTCAATTGTAGCCCAGGCAGCGTGCTGCCAGGTGTTCATCCCGTGCAGCCGCTTCATGAACAAAGTGTCCAGGTCAATCTCAAACCGCTGATGGGCACGGTACTTATAGCCCGCCTTCCAGTTAATATAGGGATGGAGGTTGCGGTCCAGCAGATGATGGGTCAGGAAACCGAGGAAATAGAGCTGGGCCTGGGCCGCTTCCGTTCCTTCAAGTCTCCGGGCAGCCTCCCAGAAATCAACAAGTACAGGCCCGCAGCTCTGTGTATGCATCTGGTCTCCGAGATGAAGTGCCCCGGTATCTCGTCTCCAAGGAAGAAAGCTGTGATATAACAGGAAATCCGGACCCTGACAGCCGAGATTATAGAGCCGCGGCTGTTGTTCCAGCAGGTGGAGACACGGGAAACGGCTGCTGAATTCTCTGGCCAGCTGCTGACCGAATTCGATATGCATCCAAATATTGGGCATGATTGATCCTCCTACTAGTTATGATGGATACCATGCAGTGATAATCTAATCCATTGTAATGCCTATATGTTAAAACTAAATAAGAAATATGTGTGAAATTAGGCAGAGCTGTACATTCCCGTACATTAAGGTAGACATGATCACGGGCACAAGAGTATTCTTATATGGCCTTAAGACAACCATAACACTGTAATATGCAACTGGCAAAAGGAGGCCCATACCTATGAAGTCCCGTTCCTCTGAACGCGTTAAAATGCCTCCGGGATTCTGGACAGGAATAAGCCGCCTGGGGATTGCTGCCCGCGACGTAGCCCGCCAGGCACAGCTCCCTGTAACGATAACAACAGAAGCCACGGTTACCACTGCCCAATATTTCGCAATCTGGCAGGCGTATTCCGAGCTCGCCGGGGATCTTGCGTCAGGCATTACCAGGCTTGCGGCCGCCTTTGACACCGCGCAGTATCCTCCCGCCGTATTAGCGACGTATCACGCCCGTGACTACCGCGATGCCTTGCACCGTATGGTCAGGTACAAACAGATGTGTCCGCCCGAAAGCCTGCGGATGACTGAGGAGAACGGGCAGTGCACCATAGAACTGGAGTGGGGGCCTACAGGGCTGCCCGGTCCGCCGGTGCTGGCGGGGATCACGCTGGCTTTTCTCTTGGAGCTTGGAAGAAAGGGGACGGGTCAGCCCTTGAAAGCGCAGGCCGCTGAATTTGTCCACTCCATGGGCGATGAACAAGTGCTCGAAGCTTATTTCGGCTGCGCGATTCAAACGGGCGGGAAGTATAACCGATTGACCCTGCTGCAAAGCCATCTGGACCTTCCCTTTGTTTCGTATAACAAAGAACTGCTGGAGATTCTTGCTCCCGCACTGGACCGCTCACTCGACGAACAGCTTGGCAGCTTCTCTGTATCCGGGAGGGTCAAGGTGATCATTGCACACTGTCTCGCAGGTGGATGCCCCGACCTCCAGACAGTTGCGAAGGAGCTTACGATGAGCGGGCGGACCTTGCAGCGCCGGCTGACTGACGAGAAGATGACCTTCAAGCAGCTATTGACACAAGTCAGACATGAGCAGGCACGGGAGTACTTGGCCAATCCTTCGCTTGATCTTAAAGAGGTGGCGTTTCTGACCGGGTATGAGGATCAGAACTCTTTCTTCCGTGCCTTCCGTCATTGGGAAGGGGTTACGCCTTCACAGTGGCGTGCGGAACACCTGAATAGTTGAACACCTGAATGCACGAATTTGCTGAGCTGTAACTTTTGGCGTGTCCGGCAAGAAGCTTGGCGTAAGGTGCTAGTTACTGAACGATCCCAACAAGATAATATAATCACTATCCGCAACACAACAAGGAATGAATAAGGAGAAGTGCATTATGGAGATGGGATTACACAATACAACAGCGCTAGTTACAGGATCAACGAAGGGTATAGGAAAAGCTATCGCGATAGAGCTTGCCAAGGAAGGCGTCAACGTATTGGTCAATGGTCGGAATAGGGAAGAGGTAGAACAGATTGTCCGTGAATTGAAGTTGAATTACCCAGCCACCGCTCCTCAGAATGCCGCAGCCGATCTTGCCGATCCTGAACAAAGACAAGCCTTATTCGCCCAATTCCCCAGCGTTGATATTCTGATCAACAGTATGGGCATTTATGAATTGATGCAGTATGAGGAAGTGGCCGATGACATCTGGGAGAAGTATTTCCGCACGAATGTGCTGGCTGCAAACGGATTAACGAAATTATATTTACCTGGAATGTTAAGCAGGAATTATGGCCGCGTGATCTTCATTGCCAGCGAAGAGGCTGTCATGCCCTCAGGACAAATGCCTCAATATGCGATGACCAAATCCATGCTGCTGTCCCTGTCCAAAAGTATCTCTAAAGTGACAGCAGGAACAGAGGTTACAGTGAATACCATTATGCCTGGACCAACACTCTCTGAAAAAGTGCATCACATCATTGAGGGAATGTATCCTGACGAAAATTTAACTTTTGCAGAAAAAGAGCAGAAATTCATGGCGGCCAACCTGCCGCAATCGGAATTACAGCGTTTCATCAAGCCGGTGGAAATCGGCAGGCTGGCTGCCTTCGTATGCAGTCCTTATGCGGCGGCCTTTAAAGGTTCTCCCATCCGCATGGATGGAGGGATGGTGCCGACTATATATTGATGGAGGTGTACATGCTCAACAGCAAACAGCGGCACCCGGGACGGTTAAGCCCCGGAGTGCCGCTGTTTTGCTGTATCAGGGCCGATTTCAGCCCAGTTTGATCATGTCACGGAATACTCCGGGAAAAGAGTCAGGGATCGCTATCGCCCCGACGGTCTTCTCATAAAAGGCCAGTGCGTCCTCGACCCAGCCGATGACGGCGTAGCCGTAGCCGTTCTGGTGCATCGCGGACAGGCATTCCAGCAGCAGGGCCTTCCCGATGCCCAGGCCCCGGTAATCGTCCAGCACGCCGGTCGGGCCGAAGAAGTTCTTCATTACAACCTCGTGACAGGCGAAGCCGATCACCTCGCCCTGCTTCACTGCGATATAGCAGTGGACGGGCAGGTGGGCGAAGGCTACCTCGCATTCATTCCGCCAGCTCTCCGTGAAATGGCGGCCGACAAAATCCACAATGGCCTGCTTATCTCCGGTCATCGCCCGTTTAATAACAATGCCTTGTCCACGCAGACGCTCCAGCAGCGCCCCGTTGTCCGGCAGATCGTACAGCTTCACAAGCATATCAGGCATCAGCTATCCCCCGCTTTCTGTTCTATGATCTCAAGATCGGTAATCATGGCATGCAGGTCTGCTTCAAACAGTTCCGGCCGGTAGAAGCGGGAGCGGATGAACAGCTCCGCCATCTGCGGCGGAAGCAGCTCGGCAAGCACGTTCTGCATTCTTAGCTTGGCTCTCCGCAGATCTCCGTATCCGCTCCTGTATTTGTCCCGGAGGAAGGTCAGCACTTCCTCACTGTCCGGCGACATCGCGCCCCGGAAGAGGAAGGTATGCAACGGGGAACGGCGCTGTGCCGGAATCTCATACTGGATCATGGCGTCGATCAGCTCGGCGGTCAAGCGGTTCTTCCTCACCTCAGGCAGCAGTTGCGGGATCAGGGCATAATAGTCGGTTACCGCATAATCTGCCCATTCTTCCCCGCTAAGGAGAGCGGCGGGCAGTCCGTGGAAGCGGTGCAGAAACCGGACCAGGAAGGTAGAGAGATCTGCCCCGGCATTCCAGCTCTGCTCTGCGGCCAGGAAGGCCGGATAACGCGAGGTCTCGAACAGCCCGTAAGGACTGCCCAGCGAGAACGGGCAACCCCAATTCGTATGAATAATGCCGCCCAGCTGCTCGGAGCGGGCGAGCTCAATCCAGTCCAACACATTCTTGACCCGGTTATGGATGACCGGATAATTCTGGTCCCCGTTATCATCCCAGCAGCGGACAGAGGAAGCGCCGAGAGTCTCGATGCCCGCATCCCGCAGCTTATGGAGAATCAGCCGGGCATCGGCCTTCATCCGGTGTCCGCCATAGATCCAGACGACGACTACAATCCGTTTGTCCAGCGCCGCAATCTCTTCCGCAGTAGCGTGCATAATCATATCATGCCAGATCATCGGCTGCTTGCCAAGGCTGACCGTCTTCTCCGCCAGTTGATTGACGAAGCGGATGAACGAAGCCTCCGGGGTAAGCCCGGACCGCTTGCAGTCTTCACAGGTGCCGAGGGTCCAGACCTCATCGCAGCCCAGGTGAAGATAGTCGCTGTGGGGATGCAGGGCAGCCACTTCCTCCAGAATGCCGGCCATCATCTCGAAGGAGCCTGGGCGGTGCGGGCACAGCTCCGAGACTGTCTCCGGAACCTCGCGCAGACCGATATAAGCCGGATGCTTCAGGATATATTCCAGATGGCCGAAGGACTGCTGCTTCGGAATCACGGTGACGAAGTGGTCATGTGCGGCCTTCAGCAGCCGCTGGTGTTCTTCTTCGCTGAAGGCAAGCTCAGGATGGCGCAGGAAGCCCAGCTTACGGAAGGGCAGCTTGTCTTCATATTCAATGACCAGCGTATTGATCTTATAATCGGCCAGCTCCGCGATATACTCCAGGATATGCTCATAGGTCGGATAGACCGTGCGCAGATCGAGATAATCGCTGCGCAGCTTCAGCTCCGCCCAGTCGGCAACCGTAAGTGCAGGCACAGTGCCTTTGCCGGAGGTTATCAGCTGCTCCAGCGTCTTAATGCCGTAGAACAGGCCGGACGCACTAAGCGCATACAGCTCAATCCGGTCCGTGTCTGTAATCAGCACGTAGCCGTCATGCTTGCCCTCAACCCGCCGGGCCATCAGCGGGTTGAGCGGGGTACCGCCCGTGACCAGGGAGAATACACCGCTGCCGTCATGCGTAGTACGCACCGTCACCTCTGTGAATATCCTTTGCGCTGCCGTGAGCAGCCGGACATCCTTCACGGGGAGCTGAAGCTGCACCGTCCAGCCGCGAATACCGCTGACCGGCTCCGGTCCCCGGCTCTGCACCACCTGAGGCTCAGGGATCAGCTGAAGGTTCATAGCCAGCGGACCCGGCCTTTGAAGCGTTCAATGAAGCGGTTATTCCACTCATCCCCGCCGGGAGCGTTACCGCTGCGCCAGACCGGCACCTCGATCCCTTTCGCTCCGAGATAGGCCGCTGTAGTCATCATCAGGGAATTGAGCAGAAAAGCGTTGGCGAAGGTGGAGGTCGAACCCATCTTCGGTTCAATCCCGTCAATATGCAGCGCAGCGTCACCGGGCTTCACCTTGCTGTCCAGGACATAGTCGCACAGCTCATACAGATTCTGCCCTGAAGGGTGGCGGGCAATATGATCCTTAGGCGTAGCTTCAGCATGACCGACCGAAGTAACGGCAATCGTTGTGACTCCCCGGCGCCGGGCTTCTACAGCCGCATCGACACAGGCGGTGTTAATGCCGTAAGCATTGGCAAGAATCAGAATATCGCCCTCGCCTAGCCGGTTGTCTTCAATAACAAGCGTTCCGTAGCCGGGAGTGCGTTCAACGGCCATCGAGCGCAGGGCGCCGTTTGAGATCATTGTGCCTTCATCTAATATGGCGCTAATATGCATCAGGCCGCCGGCGCGGAAGAAGACCTCAGTCGCATTCATATTGGAATGGCCGCCCGGGCCGTAGAGGTAGACCAGCTTGTCCTGTGCGATATGATCCGCAAGCAGCTCTGCCACCTGCTGCAGCTTGTCCTGCGGTTCGTTCCGGATCTCATTCAGCAGCTCAACAATAGTATCCATATAAGCGGACATAATATCTGGCTTGGCGTTCATCTGGATTCCTCCTAAAAGTTTATAAGTACAAGCCCGTGTGTGCTTGCCTAGAAGATAACAAAGCGGGCAAACCAAGTAAATCAACTATTTTGCGCAAATGGGGACCGTTTTTGACTGATTTGGCCAACCGGATGTCATAGAGCAGCATCAGATGTAATCTGTGAATAGGATCAGATCCCTGAGGTTCCGTGAAATGAAACTGCACCGGCCGATGAGTTTGCTTCTAACGGACCTGAGAGCCCCTACTCCCTGGAAAACGCCACTTTTTGCGGTTTAACGGACGGAGTAGCCCTTATCGTCTCTCTATAAGATGTTTTCAAGTAGAAATTCCAAGAATAAGGACCATAGGGTCCGTTCCTTGGCCAAAGTGGAGACTTTCATCCGGAATAAGCGCGCCTCAGTCCGTTATGCCGGGCCAGACGCTCTAATGGACAACTCCCGTCTGCGGCAGGTAAAAATTTTTCTGAACGGGTCAGGATCGTGACTTATGTAAAATTCTTTGCTTTTCTATAATGAGAGATAAGATCACGCAAGAGGGGGGACAGAGCCTTTGAAGACGTCAGTTACCTTACCGCAGTCCCATCAGACACCAACCGCCGGCAGCAGAAAAAGAAAACGGATAGAAGCGGGGATGGGCTACTTTTTCACCGGTCCCATGCTGCTGGGGGTGCTGGTATTTACGCTTATTCCGATGATATTCTCCTTCATGCTCAGCTTCACCAAATGGTCGTTCGTTACCGGGTTTGATAAGATCCGCTGGAGCGGCCTCGATAATTTCCGCCAGCTGTTCCAGGATGAGGTGTTCCTGAAGTCGCTGGGCAATAACTTCATTATGCTGCTGGCCGTACCCGTCGGGATGGCGATCGCGCTGATCCTCGGGGTAATTATCACGAGTCATGTATATGCGGCGGGTGCCTTCAAGGTCATCTACTTCATGCCCCAGATATCCAGTGTAGTTGCTGTGGCGGTAGTGTGGCAGGTACTCTTCCATCCTTCGTACGGTCCGGTCAACGGTTTCCTGTCGGCGATCGGGGTGGACAATCCGCCCAAATGGCTGGCCGATCCAACGTATGCGCTTCCATCGGTCATGCTGCTGATGATCTGGATTGACCTTGGGGTCTCGCTGATTATCTACATTGCCGGGATCAAGAATATCCCTGCCGACCTGTATGAAGCGGCGACGATTGACGGCGCCTCCAAGCTCGCCCAGTTCCGCTCCATTACCTTTCCGCTGCTGACGCCGACGACCTTTTTCCTGCTCGTGACCGGCATTATCGGCAATTTCAAATCCTTCGCCCTGGTCAAGGTGCTGACGGACGGCGGACCGGCTAACTCCACTTCTGTCGTAGTGTACGACATGTATCAGACCGCATTTGTTGATCTTCAGACCGGTTATGCTTCATCCATGGTCATGATTCTGTTCGTTATCGTGCTTGCCATTACCGGCCTGCAGTGGCTGGGACAGCGTTATTGGGTCAATTACTAGATAAGGGAGGCACATACCTGTGAGAATAGGCAATCTGGACTGGGGAAAAGCCATCATCACCCTGATCATGGCACTGCTGGGCATTGTGTTTCTGCTCCCTTTTATATGGATGCTGTCCGCTTCGCTCAAGCCTGAGGCCGATGTGTTCAAATATCCGATCGAATGGATTCCGCAGACATGGAGGGCGGCGTTCAACTATCATTCCGTCTGGTTCGGCAAAGCAAACTTCACCCTGTATTACTGGAATTCGATTAAAGTCACGGCGCTCACAACACTTCTCTCCGTAGCGGTGTCCAGCATGGCGGCCTATGGCTTCACCAAAATCCGCTTCCCCGGCAGAAATGCACTTTTCGTACTGGTGCTGGCCACTTATATGATTCCTGCGGAAGCCACGCTGGTGCCGCTGTTCATTATCTTCCGCTCCACCGGCCTGTACGATACGCATCTGGGCCTGATCCTGCTTGGCGGGTTCAGCGTGCTGGGCACCTTTCTGCTCCGCCAGTTTTTTGCCTCACTCTCGAATGAGTATATCGAATCGGCGCAGATCGACGGCGCGGGACATATCCGTATCTTCCTCTCGATTCTGTTCCCGCTGGTCCGTCCCGCCATTGCCACTTATGCCATTCTGCGGTTCATCTGGACCTGGAATGATTTTCAGACGCCGCTGGTCTTCCTGAACAGCAAGACACTCTATACGCTTCAGCTTGGCATGAATGCCTTCGCTGACCGCAACGGCGCCTTCTATTCGCTCATCATGGCGGCTTCGGTCTCGGCGATTGTCCCGCTGCTGGTCGTGTTCATCCTCGGGCAGAAACAGGTAATCGAAGGTATTTCCTTGGGGGGGGTGAAGGGGTGAGGGCTGGCAAGTTCCCGGAAGCTGCATAACCGGAAGACAGGCGGACGGATAGGACGGTCAGGATGTGCATGAGAACTGCATGGAACTGTAGACCACATTAGAAGGGGTGTTAGTTATGAAAAAGAATGTGTTCGCTCTGGTATGGATCATCGTGCTTCTGGTAGCCCTGGCGGGCTGCGGCAACTCAAACAACACAAATGGTGCATCTCCCGCTTCCGGCAGCACGGCTGCACCGGAGGCGGGGGAGAGTGCCGCACCTTCAGCAGAACCGGTAACGATCAAAGTCGCTAACTGGTCGCCTGCGGCGGATATGGAACCGATTCTGCAGGCGTACGAGGATTCCCATCCGGGAATTACACTGGAATACGTGGAGCTGGCTGACAACGGTGATTCAGTGGCCGGAATGAAGAAGCTGGATCTGCTCGTCGCATCCGGCGAGAACCTGGATGTGGTATTCATGCCGGGGGCAACCGATTATTCACAGCGTGCCGGACTCGGACTGCTGGCTCCGCTGAATGACCTGATCAGCAAGGAAGGCATCACGCTGACAGATGAGTATACGGTTGATCCGTCCGTTGACGGTAAAGTGTATGCCCTGCCGGATACGCTGGAGAATTATTTCGTCCTGCTGAACAAGGACAAGCTGGATGCGGCGGGCTTAGCCGTTCCCACCGAATGGAGCTGGGACGATTACCTTGATTACGCAGCTAAGCTGACCAGCGGCACCGGGCCGTCCAAGACCTTCGGTACGTATTTCCATACCTGGGCTATGTACTGGGAGCTGGCCGTCATCAACCAGGAGAAGGACAATAATCTGGTCAACAATGGTGTCGTAAACATCGATAGTGCGGGTATCCGCCAGTCCCTGGAGCTGCGCAGCAAGGCAGAGGCATCGGGAGTAGCGGTGCCGTATGCCGACACCATCTCCCAGAAGCTCGCGTACCGCTCGGAATTCTTCACTGGACATGCCGCGATGATCGTGACCGGCAACTGGATGATCGGTGAAGCAGGCGGGTCGGAAGAATTCCCTGCAACCTTCACTACCGCGTTCGCTCCGATGCCGTCCAATAGTGCCGGACAACCTGCGGGAGTCAGCATTGCCAACGGCAACTATGTAGGTATCCTGGAGAAGTCGGGACATCAGCAGGAAGCCTATGATTTCATCCGCTGGTACTCCACAGAGGGCGAGCAGATGCAGAATGTATATTCCGCGTGGAAGAAGCAGGATGTGGACAAGTTCATTGCCGGCGTCAAATCGGGTGCCATGAGCCCCGACAAGATTGACGAAGCCTCACTGGCCTATGTAATTAAGAATGCCAAGCCCGCACCGCTCAGCGTGCCGCCGACCTATCAAGGCGAGCTGGAAACAGCCTTTACCAAAGAAACCGAGCTGTACATCCTGAAACAGCAGGATCTGGAGACTACCATCAAGAAGGCGCAGGCTGAGCTGCAGAAGATTGTAGACGCCAACAAGTAAAAATTGGAAGCGCTGAATAGCCCTTTTTTACCCGGAATAATAGATTGAAATGAGCTGCTGGAGGCGGAAAGCTGATATGATAGAGGCATAGAAAACGATAGTCTGATTGTGAAGGAGGATTGCCATTGCTGCCTAGAGGATGGAGACTCGGTTTTCGCAATAAGCTGCTCGTCGCATCTCTGCTCTGTCTGCTGCTTCCCGCCTCTATTACCTTGTATATCTCCAATTCCTACACCGAGCATATCCTCCGCTCCCAGGTGATTCAGAATGAACGCCGTTCGCTGGAGCAGGAGAGCCTATATATATCTAACCTTCTCAGCAATATGGTGCTGGTGGCGAATTATATCCAGTTCGACCCCGGCATCACTCTTATTCTCAAAGAAAACTGGCAGCGCAATAAGCTGCACGAGCCTGATACCGCCAAGCACATTCTCGATTTCAAAGAGGTTACGGACAAGCTGAACAGCGTCACCTCCATGATGGAAAAAACGTTCGTCACCGTCCTCACCTCAGATGGACAATATTATTCAAACTATGCTTACGCCAAGCTGGATATCGGCGCACTGCTGAAGCAGCCCTGGATGGAACAAGCCCGCCAGCAGCCTGCCTTCGAGCTGTATTGGGCGGGTGTGCTTGCCAACTATATTCCGACCGCTGCCCCAAGCAGCCCCCAGGTGCTGACCATTGCCAGGAATCTCAAGCTGTCCTCCAATTCAACCTATGCTACCTTGATCATCAGCATCGCCGAGAGCCGGATCAGCCAGATTTTTAATGACAACCGGCAGGGCCAGGAGACGCTGCTGATTGCGCCTGACGGAACCGTTCTTGCCGCCAGGGACAAGACCCGGCTGGGCCGGACGTTCGCGCTTATGGATGCTGTGAAGCATTCAGAAGGTTCCGGGTTTATGGATTACCGGGGCGAGCAATATCTGCTGAGCAGCCTGGAGATTCCTTACGGAAATTACCGGATTGTCAGCCTGTCGCCATACCGTGAGGCCGTGAGCCAGATCAGTGCCACCCACCGCTGGAGCAGTGCCGTGCAGATCGTATCAGGCGCTTTTTTCCTGCTGATTCTGGTTCTGCTGGTCCGGCAGTTCACCAAGCCGGTGATCCGGCTGGATCAGGTGGCAGCACGGGTGGACAGAGGAGAGCTGGGCATCCGCTCAGGCGTTCGCGGCTATGATGAGATCGGACGGCTGGGCAAGTCCTTCGACCATATGCTGGACCGGGTGGAGCGGATGATTATCCAGATCAAGGTGGAGCAGGCGCAGAAGCGTAAGGCCGAGCTGGCCATGCTGCAGTCGCAGATCAATCCCCATTTCCTGTTCAATATTCTGAATTCGATCCGCCTGCGCATCATGATGCGGGGCGATGAGGAGAATGCGGAGCTGCTGTTCTCGCTCTCCCGGCTGCTGCGGATGACCATTCAGCAGCGGGACGAGTACACCACCCTGCATGATGAGCTGCATATTGTCAGGAGTTATGTAGAGCTGCTGAATTTCCGCCAGTCCGAGGAGGTGTCGCTGGATACAGACTGTACTTCGGAGAGCCTTGGCGTGAAGATCCCCCGGTTCCTGCTGCAGCCGGTCATCGAGAATGCCTACATTCATGGTCTGCATCAGGAGAGCGGACGTATTCTGATCCGGACCCGGACGCAGGATCACCGGCTGCTTATCGAGATCGAAGACAACGGGCAGGGGATGGATGAGGTGACCCTGGACCGCCTGCGCGCCGAGTTAAGCTCTGAATGGCAGGAGAAGGAAGCGATGCCGTCCAGCAGACTGGCCCATATCGGCATGTCCAATGTCTATGAGCGGCTGTATCTGACTTACGGTGCAGCCTTCCAGATCACGATTGACAGCCTGCCCGGACAAGGGACGACCTTCCGGTTCGTGCTGCCTGAAGAGATTCCGGATCAAGGCTATGAAAGGGAGCGTGGAAGCGATGTATAGCGTAATGCTGGTGGATGATGATCAGCCGGTACTGGACTTTCTCTTGGCAATGATTCCTTGGGACGAGCTTGGATTAACGCTGCATTCGGCCTGCAAGAATGGTCTGGTTGCCCTGGAGAAAGCGCAGACCGATATGCCCGATATTGTCATTACGGATATTGGCATGCCCTATATGGATGGTCTGGAGCTGATCCGCGAGCTGAAGCTGCGCAGCGAAGAGCTGCGTGTGGTGGTGCTGTCCTGCATGGATGATTTCACATATGCCCAGCAGGCGGTGAAGCTGATGGTGAGCGACTATATCCTGAAGGAGATGATCAGCCGCGAGCTGATTACCGGGCTGCTGCGGGAGCTGGGCGAGGATCTGCGCCGCAGGGATGCGGACAAGGCCCAGACGCTGAAGTGGAAAAGCATGGCCGAGCATCAGAAGGTGCTGCTGAAGCAAAGTGTGCTGCGGCGAATCGCTGCCCGCGAGCTGCCGGACAGCGAATGGCGGGCAGACGCCGCCGAGCTGGGAATTATGCCGGATCTCACGGCCCATGTAGCCGTGCTCTGCCGGATCAGCGGCAACGCCGGGGAGAATGAACCGGAGGAGCTTGCACTAATGTCATGGGTGGAATCCGCCGCCGAAGCCGTGAGGCAGGAGGATACCGCTGCCGTGTGCCTGCCTTACAGCGGCCGCGACTGTGTGCTGGTCTTCAGCGGCGGTATGGGCAATGGAGCGGACTCAGGCCATATCTCCATGCTGGGCAGGCTGCGTTCCGCCATTCAAGCGCTGCCGGGGGTTACGGCTTCCTTTCAATATTTATGTATACCGGCGGGCAGCGGGCATTTCCGGGAGGGGATCATTGATCTGCTTAGTCAAGGCCGCGAATATGCCTTCTATCTGAAGCCGGGAGAGCTGAACGGCCTGAAGACGCTCCCGCCGTTCACGGAGGAGGATCTGTTTCTCCATTATGCCGAAGCCGCGCAGGAGATCCGTGAGGCCTTCCTGGAGGAAGCGGCGGACAGGCTTGCGGCCTTGCTGTCGAAATGGATGGATACCATCCGTGCCAGACGGTATGCGCCGCGCCAGGTGAAGGAGTGGATGCTCAAGCTGCTCTACGATAACCAGATGCGGCTGATGGCCCGCCAGCAATACCAGTCCACCTTTTCCCTGGAGCTGCTGCATGATACCCTGACGGCCATTGATCATATTGATCATCTGGAGGAATGGTCTCAGCAGTTCTTCAGCGAACGCCTGCCGGTGATCCGGGAGATGTACCAGGAGACCCGCCGGGATGAGATCAAGAAGGTGAAGCAGTATGTAGACCGCCATCTGAACCGTAAAATCACCCTGGAGGAGGTGGCGGAATACACACATTTGAATTCGAGCTATTTCAGCCGCCTGTTCAAAAAGGAAACCGGAATGAGCTTCATCCACTATGTCACCCATACCAAAATGGAGCAAGCTAAAGAATGGCTGGACCAGTCTCCGCAAAGTGTGGAGCAGGTAGCGGAGCAGCTGGGATATGAGAATAAAAGCTATTTCACGAAGCTCTTCAAGCTGCATACAGGCACTACGCCCGGAGAGTTCCGGGGGGAGGAAGGCAGCCGGTCTGCACAGACATTAGGCACAAGGAGGCACTACCCATGCTGAGCATCAAACCGATTCATACGGAACTGTCGGGCGCTATGCTTGTCAGAGTATACAAGAACCGCTCGCAGCTCGGAGCTGCTGCCGGGCGTGAGGCAGCGGCGGCCATCCGGGCGCTACTGGCCTCCAAGGAACAGGTGCGGATCGTGTTCGCCGCTGCACCCTCCCAGAATGAATTTCTTGCGGAGCTTGCCGCTGCACCTGATCTGGACTGGAGCCGGATTACCGCGTTCCATATGGATGAATATATCGGCCTGCCGGCAGGCTCTCCGCAGAGCTTCGGCAGCTTCCTCCGGGAGGCGCTGTTCGGCAAGGTACGGCCGGGAACGGTCCATTATCTGAACCCTGCCGCCAGCCCGGAAGCCGAATGCAAGCGTTACGGACGGCTGCTGGCGGAAGCACCGATCGATATCGTCTGCCTTGGCATCGGGGAGAATGGTCACCTGGCCTTCAATGATCCGCCCGTGGCAGATTTCAATGACCCGCTTCCTGTGAAGCTGGTAGTACTGGATGAGGTCTGCCGGAACCAGCAGGTGAATGACGGGTGCTTCCCCAGCTTGGCGGAAGTGCCGCAGCAGGCCTTAACGTTGACGATTCCGGTCCTGCTGTCTGCGCAATGGCTGTTCTGCATGGTGCCGGGCGCTTCCAAGCGCGGTGCGGTTACCCGCACACTGCATGAATCCATCTCCACGGCATGTCCGTCCACTATCTTGCGGGAGCACGGGGATTGCCGGATGTTCGTGGACACCGACTCCTTCGGGGCGGTCTTCTCATGAACATTGACGCACTGCATTACCGGACAGGCGAACCCGTTCGGGTTCACGTGGAGGATGGGGCGATTGCTGCCATTGAAGCCTTGGGCATACGGGAGCTGCCGCTGGAGGAACGGGAGGGGCTTCCAATTGTTGCGCCGGGCCTGGTGGATCTGCAGATCAACGGCTATGGCGGATATGATTTCAATCATCCGGCACTGGGGGCAGAGGATGTCAAGAAGGCGGTCCGCGCGGTGTGGCGGGAGGGGGTGACCGGCTTCTACCCGACTGTAATTACCGGCGCTCCGTATACGATTCTCGGAGCGATGCGGGCGATTGCCCGGGCCTGTGAGGAGGATGAGGCCAGCGCTGCGACGATCAAGGGCATCCATCTGGAAGGCCCGTTTCTCTCGCCGGAGGACGGGCCTCGCGGGGCACATGCGCTGGAGCATATCCGTCCGCCGGATACGGCCTTGTTCGACCAGTGGCAGGAGGCTTCGGGCGGGCGAATCTCCATTGTGACGCTGTCTCCCGAATGGGAGGGGAGCGCGGAATTCATCCGCCACTGCGTACGGCGGGGAGTGACGGTCTCCATCGGGCATACGTCAGCGGATGCTGCGCAGATTGCCGGGGCGGTTGCCGCCGGAGCGCGGTTGTCCACGCATCTGGGCAATGGTGCCCATGCTATGCTGCCGCGCCATCCGAACTATCTGTGGGCCCAGCTCGCCGCAGATGAGCTGTGGTGCACATTGATCGCCGACGGCTTCCACCTCCCGGATGAGGTGCTGAAGGTGGCGATGAAGGTCAAGGGCCGGCGGGCGCTGCTGGTCAGCGATGCCGTTGCCCTCGCCGGGCTTGCGCCCGGCAGCTATGACACGCCGGTCGGCGGCCGTGTCGTGCTGACCCCGGCGGGCCGGCTGCATCTCGCCGGCGAGCCCGGGCTGCTGGCGGGTTCGGCGCAGATGCTGCTGCGCCACATCGCGCGCCTTAGCGCCGCGGGCCTGGCCAGCCTGCCGGACGCCTGGGACATGGCGTCCGTGCATCCGGCAGGCTTCATGGCCCTGCCTGCGGCCGCGGGCCTGGCGGCCGGAGCGCCGGCGGATCTGGCGCTGATCCGCCGCACCGGGCCGGGTGGCGGCGGGCTTGCACTGACGGCGCTGTGCCAGGCCGGCGGCTGGGTGTACCGCCGGGAGTGAGTGAGCGGCGGTAAGGTGAGCACAGGCCCCCGGTTACGGGGGCCTGTTTTGATTTGGAAGTGAATCGCTCAAATTGAGCGATTACAGAGGGCAGGAGCGGTATTGGTTGGGCATGGGCATGGGTATGGCTGTTGCGCCAGCGTCTGCACCACGCCAGTAACATTAATAGTAAATGTATTCGGTTTTCCGTATACATTTCGCTGATCGCCTTCGCGCAGCGAAATGTGTTCGGTTTTCCGCCTACATTGGCTCCGTTCGCCTTCGCGCACCGATTGTTTTCGGTTTTCCGCCTACACTCACACTAGCACCCGCACTATATCCACACTTGCGTCAACGTTTGCGCCAGCGCCTGGACCAGTAGCTGCATCAGCATCAACATATGTATCTGCATTAGCCTCAGCACCAGCCTCACCGTCAACCTCAGCCCCTCCCTCAGGGAACAGTTGGATTTTAGGCACTTGTTCAGGGGCGGAAGGGACCACACCCAATCGTAGTTGGAAAAAAGGCACTTAATATGCTGGCATCAGAGCCTTAGAGGGAGTTTGCACAAGAATAAATGTCATAAATCCAATTAATATCCGCGAACGCTCCAACTGAGCCAGATTAAGCTGCATTTTTCCAACTAATTCCGTATCGTCTAGAAGTAAACCCCAGTTACTTTCAAATCGCATACTTTCAAGTCGCACATCTACATCTACCCGTACCGTTTGCGGAATCCCTCCAGAACGCTATAGGAGTACAGCAGAACTAATCCTCCAGCAGACGCCCGTTGTCATGCCACTGGCCGTACATTTTGTTAACTCTGGTATTCTCTATGAATTTGTCCAATCTACGTTGGAACAGCTCCGGCTGGCGGATATAGCTCTGAATGGTGTCGATCCGCACCCGCTGATACAGCGCCGGAAAGGCCAGGAAATGGCGATACACCTGCTCGTCCTCCTTCAATCTCTGTTCAATCAAGGGATCGATTCGAAAAGCTCCGACATCCATATCCGGCAGGCATCGCCGTCCCTCGTCGCGCATCAGCCCCAGCTTCTCCAGCCTTCGGACGCGCTCCTTATTCAGCTCGGTCCATGAACTGCGCTTGCTGCGCGGGGATAATCTCTGTACCAGCTTCGAGTCAGCCGCCGCCTTCTTCACCCCGTCAATCCAGCCGAAGCACAGCGCTTCCTCCACGGCGTCCAGATACAGTATTGTCCCCGGGAGCGGCTTCAGACTGACCTCTACCCAGCAAGAGCCCTCTGTGGTGCTATTTGCAATCAGCCACTTTCTCAAATCTTCTCTCGTTGCAGCTTCAAGTCTATTTTCGCTACTCATAGATAGGGTTCATTCCCTTCTGTCTTCTGCTTCCGTCTCTCTGTCTGCCCTCTGCCCGATCGAAATCCTGCAGATTATGCAACTTCTCCTTCAAGAAAATGCCCCTAATCCGGAATTGTTGCACTAATGACAGCATTCCCTCTACTCTAAGTGGCTAGGCGGCGAGAATTCCTGCATTTTATACAACATTCCTGCCCCTACACCAGTATCCATAAAGCAAAGTTGCAATTAGTGCAACATCCTCCTAATTCCTTAAATTTTGCCGCTTTGTTAACATTTTCGCAACACATTCTTTACGCTGCGCATACACAACTTGAGAGAGTAATTAATATCCGGCTTTTACAATGAGGTTATTAGCATAATATACCTATTGCATAATCAGGCTTGATATGAAGGGATGATACTTTTGAAGGGGAAGCGGCTGCACTTTTCGATGAAATGGAAGCTGATCTTGAGTTTCTCGGCGATTACACTTATTTTTCTGGGCGTGGCTGTGTACCAGGGACATAAAATCAAGCAGGTCGAGCGATCTATGGAACGGCAGAAGAGCGAGATGGAGAATAGAATTACCGTTTCAACCATCACCCAGCAGCTGCAGGAGCTGAACCGTGCGGAGACTTCCTTGGCGGAATCCAGTGACCTGGAGCAGGCAGAGCCTTTGAAGGAGAAGCAGCAGCAGCTATCCACGGAGCTGGCCAAGGTAAATTTTGAGCTGGGTACGCCTGCTTCTGCGAGCTATAAGCTGCTGTCTGCCCAGGCCGCAGAATACAGCGCTCTGACGAAGGAACTGGTAACCACAATGTCGGACGAGACCCTTGACCCGCTAAGTGTTTTGGAGAAAATCGATGGTATACATACGAAGGCGCTTGCGCTGAATCAGGACATGCTGAAGACTAACGGTGAGCTGTACACCGCTGCTGCTGCCAATGCTGATCAGGCCCAGGGGGTCTCCTTCGCCCTGCTGGATGATACGGTATCCATCGTGACGTACGCTGCGATCGCAGTGTCCCTGTTCATGCTGGTGCTCGCCTGGCTGCTGATCCGCTCGTTCCTGTCACCGGTGCGCAAGCTGCAGGCGGCGCTCAGACAGATCGCGGAGGGCGATTTGCGGCAGCAGATTAACTCCCCGTACAATGATGAGCTGGGACAACTGAGCCATCATTTCGACCATATGGTCAGCAGGGTACAGGGGATGCTGCGGCAGACCTTGTCAGCGGCAGGCTCGCTTGCCGATTACGCGCAATCTTTTCAGGGGTCTTCGGCCGTTACAGCGCATACGAACCAGAATATTGTCAGAACCATCCAGGAGATTTCGCTTGGAGCAGACCAGCAGGCTGTCCAGTCGGAGCAGAGCTCACAGCTGCTGGAGGAGCTGGCCTGCGGGGTTCAGGAGATTGCCGATTATACGGATGTCATGCTGACTACGAGTGAAGCCGCTAACCAGAACAGGCAGCAGGGCTCGGAGACCGTTACGGCGCTGCGTCAGAGCTCCCAGGATTCCCGGGTGTCCATCAGCAAGGTCTATGGTGCGCTGGACAAGCTGGTGAGCCAGTCCAAGGATATCTCGCGTATTACCCATTCGATTACCGAAATCTCGAAGCAGACGAATATTCTCTCACTGAACGCAGCGATTGAAGCTGCCAGGGCGGGGGCAGCAGGCAAAGGCTTCGCCGTGATTGCCGATGAAGTGCGGCAGTTGTCCGTACAGACGAATGACTCCTCGGTACTTATCAGCAGGATTATTCAGGAGCTTGGGGCCGGTATGGCGGATTTCCAGGGACATATGATGGAGACCCGGGACCGTCTGGAGCAGCAGGACCATCAGGTGGAACAGACCCTGGCTTCCTTCGCCGCTATCGACGAATCGATTACAGGCATCAGCATACAGATCGGGCAAATTCACCACAAGGTGGAACAGACGCGTACCCTCAATTCGCGGCTTGCCGAATCTGTACATTCTGTTGCGGCTGTAGCTGAGCAGACGGCGGCCGGAGTTCAGGAGGTGAACGCCTCCAGCACCCAGCAGGATCAGGCCATCGGGGACATCGCCAAGCAGGCCGGGGAGATTAATGAAATCTCGCAGCGGCTGTTCCGGGAGATCAATGTGTTCAAAATATCGGAGGCTGCTGAGGCCGGATTCGAGCTGGGAGCAGCGTCTGAGCTAGAGGCAGACCCAGATTCCGATTCAGATTCAAATTCAAATGCAAGTTCAGATGCAAGTTCAACACATGCAGCTCCAAAGGTTCGCGGGATGGTGCAGGAATCGGAAGAGCAGCAGGAAGCGGAGACAGCCGGGGAAATCCAGCCCAAGCTACAGCGGGAGATGCATACGAAGCAGACGGAACAGACAGCAAAAAGGGCAGAAGCCGGAATTCACCAGCCCCTGCCTGCGGGAAT
Organism: Paenibacillus sp. FSL R7-0210; assembly: GCF_038009085.1. Classification (NCBI taxonomy): domain Bacteria; kingdom Bacillati; phylum Bacillota; class Bacilli; order Caryophanales; family Paenibacillaceae; genus Paenibacillus; species Paenibacillus sp. FSL R7-0210. The sequence continues at coordinate 3,836,840 of NZ_JBBPAR010000001.1, read as the reverse complement.
ACCGGTGCAAGATAAGCCTGCGCCCGGCCTGAGTACGCTTGTTAACGAACCTGATAAAGAGATCTCCAAAGAGCTGGAGGAGGAGCTACTGGTCCTGGCGAAGTGAATGGGTCAGCGAAGAGACCAGCTCCGGGAACCACTCTGATAAGGACAGGAAGCTGAAGCCCGCGCTGCGGGCTTTTGCCGTATCCATGAACCAGGATGCACCGATGCCAAAAGGCGATTGATCCGTCTCCGCCGCCTCACTCTGGACGATAGCTTTCCTTACGGTAATCTGCTCGATGATGGAGATAACGCCGCCAATGGTGAGGGTACCGTCTGAGCAGGCGTTCACCGGTCCCGTGACGGCTGAGCCTTCCCGGCCCAGCCAATGCAGGAAGTCAGCCGCTTCATCCGAACGGATGAACGAGATCTCCGCCTGCGGATTAGGGATGCCAACCGGCCTTCCCGCAAGAACATGCTCGATGTGAAAATGCAACCGGCGCGTATAATCATCCGTGCCCAGCACAATCGGAAAACGTACCGCAGCCACCGGGAAATCGGCTGTCTGGAGCAGAACGGCTTCGGCTTGTCTTTTGCCTTCCTGGTAACTGATATCCGTCTTCCCGCCAGACTTCAGCGGATAATGCCAAGGATCGAAGTCCGTTTCAGCCAGCGCCTCCGGCTGCGGATCGTACACGGATAAGCTGGAAGTCAGGATATACCGCTTGGCTCGCCCCGCCCAGATCCGCACAGCTGCCGCCGCCTCATCCGGCGTGTAGCAAATGTTATCGTAGACGATATCCCATACAGTGTCCCCGACAGCCTGCTCAAGCGCCGCTTCATCCGTCCGGTCCGCGGCCAGCCGGGTGACATGCTCACCGAAGGAATCCTCTGTTAGGCCCCGGGTCAGAATGTTGACCTCGCTGTCCTGGTCCTGGAGCAGCAGCTCCACCAGCCTTTTGCCGAAAAATCTCGTCCCTCCAAGCACAAGCACCTTCTTCATGGGATCACCTCTCCTAAGTTATAGTCAGAGCTACTGCTCCATTCAGCCGTATTATGCAGCCATCCGAAGCTCACCGTATGCAGGCGCTCCATAGGTATAGGCGTATCTCGCGTTGTCTGTATACATGGAATCCACGGACTGAACCGTAAACGTGCTTACAGCAGCGGTCACCTCCCCGGCGTTCTCCTGGCGGAGTAGCTCCAGCAATACTGGAATCCGCCCTTGCTCATAAGCCCCAGCCAGAGCCCGCAGATAACCCCGGTAATCGGCATCCTGCGGAAGCGCGGGTCCTTCATGCTGGAGCAGCTCCTCCCGGACCTTGCTCAAGGCCTGGCGTGCACGGTGCAGCGCCGCTTTTACCGCGCCTTCCGTGGTTGCCAAGAGTCCGGCGGACTCGGAGGCTGAATACCCCAGCACATCGCGGAGGACCCAGGCGGTCCGCTGCGGCGGCGAGAGATGGGCGAGCAGCGCCTGAAAGGTCAGCTCCGTCTCGGTCAGCTCCTCTAGGGCTGACGCCGCAGAAGCTGGATCGGATGACACTCCAGACCTTTCCATGGCACGGATGAGCGACCCCTGGCGGCGGGAGGCGTCAATCCAGGTATTCTTGGCAATCCGCAGCAGCAGGGCTTCGGGATTGGGGCTGATGGTGAATTTGCGGTAGCCCAGCGCTTTGACCCAAGTCTCCTGCGCCAGATCGTCGGCGTCGAAGCGGGAGCGGGTGAGCGACAGGCAGTACCGCTGGAGTGTTGTTCCCAGCTCCTGCAGATGTCTTGTATCCATAGCTATCTTATCGGATGTCCGGTGATGTTCAAGCATCGTCATAGTGGCCCTCTCCTTCGATGGGTTGTGTTGCTTCTATTATATAAACGAACGGCACAATGTAAAAGATACGCACTCCCGCTATTTCCGCACACGCTGCGTCTTCCGTATCTTTTCGGGCAGGCTGACCGTTTACAGGGTATCCACACTAAAACAGATCAGAGGAGGCACACCAGAATGAGTGTAATACCCTATGTGATTGAACAGACGGCTAGAGGAGAGCGGTCCTACGACATCTATTCCCGGCTGCTGAAGGACCGGATTGTATTCGTAGGTGCGGCAATCGATGACGGGCTGGCCAATAGCATTATTGCCCAGTTGCTGTTCCTCGCGGCGGATGAGCCGGAGAAGGATATTCAGATGTTCATTAACAGCCCCGGAGGCTCGACTACCGCAGGCTTCGGTATTTATGATACGATGCAGGTAATTAAACCTCAAGTCAACACGATCTGTACCGGTTTTGCTGCTTCGTTCGCTTCTCTGCTGCTGCTGGCGGGAGCAACTGGCAAACGGTCCGCGCTGCCCAACAGCGAGATTATGATCCATCAGCCGCATGGCGGGGCGCAGGGGCAGGCCAGCGATATTGCCATCAGCGCCAGACGTATTCTCCAGATCCGTGAGAAGATTGTCGGGATCACCGCGCAGCGGACCGGACAGCCGCCGGAGAAGGTGGAGAAGGATATGGACCGGGATTATTTCATGTCGGCTGAGGAGGCACTGGAATACGGAATTATTGACACCATCATCACCCATCTGTGAGACGAAGGAGAGGAAGAGCATGCTGGAAGCGCTGAAGGGACAGGAAGTTCATATTCATTTTTTGGATGGTACAAGTGTTAGGGGAGGCGTACTGGAGGAACTGGATGATCGGTTCGTGAAATACAGTACGGAGTATCAGACCCTCTACATTCCCATTACCTCGATCCGGGCGGTAGAGCTGCAGACCAAGGAACGCGAGCGTCCGCGCGTCGGCTTCGGGCAATAACCGGGAGCTGCAGGTAAAAGCGTACAAAACCCCGTCATCCCTGCTCAGAACGAGCGGAGACGACGGGGTTTTTGCGCTTGTATAGGAAATTATAGTATCCGTCTGCTGAGGATAAGGCAGGTGTAGAGGTATGGATAAGAGTTCTTCGAATGATTCGTAGAGTCTGCATATGGCCCGAATGTATGCCAAAAACAGCATACATTGTGGTGGCACGCGGCCTTCTACTTCTCACTGAAACGGTACCGTCTTTTAAAAGGACGGCAAAGCCGTTTCCACTTATGGAAGTAAGTTCTGGCAGCCGTATGAACGCCAGTCCCGCTTATACGGATAACGAGAAGGCAGGCTCCAGGCGGTGTACTCCCTTCGGGGAGTAGCTCAGGGCTGAGCTTAACCCGCACAGGTCCGCCAACAGATAGATAATGCTTAGCCACATCTCCGTGCCTTGCAGGCCGGTCTCCTGCTGCCGGGACAGCTGGAAGGCGAAGCCGCGTCCGGGAACCCAGAATGGCAGCACCTCTCCGAGCAGCTTCTCCGCCCACGCGCGGATCTCCGCCTGCCGGTAATCACTCTGCTTCTGGCAGAGCCAGAGCGGGTGGACGACATCCAGCACGTTGCAGGCATTCAGCGCATCCAGGCGGAAGAAGCGGCGGTCCCGGCTGTGAGCCAGCACGGTATCAATGCTGCGCTCCGGGTACGGCAGGGGCAGACCGAACTGGGCGTAGGTAGCGCGGGTAAGCCGGTAAAAGCCGTTCACCGGCTGTAGCCACCCCTCCTTCGCAGTAGGCAGACCCCACAGCCCGGAGTCCCGGCGGCAATGCGTCGTCAGCCAGCCGAACAGATCATCCGGGCGCTTGCCGGAGCCGAAGGACTTCAGGTTGTGATAGAGGCCGGTAGCATAACAGTCGATCCAGTCGCCAGCGCCCCAGGCATTGTCCGCCCATGGCAGACTATTAAGTTGATGATACAGTGTAGCAGTATCCATATTCTCGGCAACAGCAACGGGATGGGGCAGAGCAGAACCTAACACCTCAAGCGCGTAGCCTACAGCAAGAAGATGATAACGCGAGAGATGATCAGCTAACCGCTCCGGCTGATCCTCCGGTCCGGGCGGCGACCACGGGTCGGGCAATAATCCGGTCCGGTTATTCTGGAACTGCTCTAATGTGGCGATCAGCTCTTCCTTCGTCCAGCCTGGCGGCAGACTGCCGAACATCGCAGCAATCTCCACAGCATCGCAGTAGGCCCGTACGGTCCGCCCCGCTCCCGGCCGGTCCCGGAACTGCTTCTCTCCCTCTATTGTTTCGGAGTAGAACTCCAGCAGGGAAGTTAGCTGCTCCTGCACCTGCTTGCTGAAGTCTGCCAACAGTCCATAAAGTGTCCTAAAAGAGGGGGCAACTCCATCACCCGGCCCTGCGTTATCTCCCGCTGGCTCAACGCCCTCGCCGAACAGTTCAACGCCTGTCTCCAACCGCTCACCGTTTTTCCCCAGCCCCTTACTTCCTTCCTCCCTCTGCCCAGATTCTCCCCCCAAATTAGCCTCCTCAATTCCCATTCCATCCTTCATCTTCATCACTGATTCCTCCTTGTCCTTGGTGGGCTCAGCCGTTGCAGCTGCCTCCCCGGCCAGCCGGCTGCGGATCAGCTTGGCCGGATTGCCGCCGACAATGCTGTACGCCGGCACATCGCGGGTTACTACCGCCCCCGCCGCAACAATGCTGTGCGAGCCGATCCGCACCCCGTCAAGAATCACGGCATTAGCCCCGATCCACACATCATCTCCTATGACAATGCCCTTGACTGTCAAAGGCTGGCGGAAGACCGGAACATCCGTCACGGCGTAGCCGTGATTGAAGCCGTATAGACTTGCATGGGAAGCGATCCGCACGCCATTACCCATGGTAATATCGCCTGACAATATGCTATAGCTGTTCATAGAGCAGTCGCTGCCTGTGACCAGCCGTGTGCTGCGGATAATCGCACCTCCTGCAATGTAGCTCCGGTCGCCGAGCGCCAGCTGATCCGGCAGCACGATGGCTTGCGGCGAGACGAAGCAGGCTTCTCCGAAGGTGCAGGGATAATCCGCAGCAAGCTGCTGCTGGTAGCGGTCCTGCTGAAGCCGTTCTTGCTCGGACAAGCCAATCCAAGGCATGTAATCCAGGGCTTGTGCTTGGGTGGACAGGGTTTCAGTCATCTGGTATCTCTCCTTCATCATTCCAGCCGTTAATGTCCTAAGTGTAGCAATGAATGCAGGGGAGTGGCATGGTATAATGAACAGAATTGGCATGTCAAAAACGCTTCAGTATTAATCTCTGGTTAATCCCATTCCTGATTGATCCCATCTCTGGTAAATGGCAAACCGAGAAACGGAGGAGCTATACATGGAGGAGATTCCACAGAATCTGGTGATGGATATCCACTGGATTCATGACAAGACCACCTTCCCGCACTGGAAGGATATCCGTCAGAATATACATGTACACAGCCTGTACTGGATTCAGGAGGGGGAGGGAGTATTCCGGACAGACACAGAGGAGCACCAGGTGTCGCCGGACATGCTGTTCTATCTGCGGCCGGGCCTGTCCATGGAGATGAGCAGCGGAGGCGGGGAGCCCCTGAGGATCACCATGATCCTGCTCTCACTGTATACGTTGTCGCCTTCGGCGGACAATCAGGGGAGGGTGGAGCCGCTTCATGCACTGCCTTTGCCGTTCCACCTGAAGCCGGGGAGGGAGCCAGGCAGACAGCTGAGTCAGCTGTTCCGCCAGATTGCCGGTGATTTTGTTCCAGGTAATCCCGGAAGCCAGCTTAAGACTCAGGCGCTGATCTATCAGCTTTTGTACGAAATATTTCAGGCTAAGGATGGCGGTAATCCTGACCGGGGGCAAGGCTATGAACTGTTCTTACGGATGAAGGAGGAGCTTGAGCGGCGCTACAGTGAACCCTTGCAGATCCATGAGCTGGCGGTGCGCTACGGCATCTCCTCCTCGTATGTGCGCAGTCTTTTTCAGCAATATCTGCACAAGAGTCCCAAAGGGTATTTAAGTGAAATCCGCTATGAGCATGCGAAGAAGCAGCTGCTGTATACCAGGCTAACCCTGAAGGAGATTGCTGCCGCCTGCGGATACAGCGATGAGTTTCATTTCAGCAAAGCCTTCAAGCAGCTCAGCGGACAGCCGCCGTCTGCGATGAGGTCCCGCTAATCCCGCAACGGCTAGGCACGACAGAGGTATGGGATAGAGAGGGTTACGCATAATAAACGGATGGACAAGATCAGAGTAGTCCACACTGGGCGGCCTTTACAATGATCAGTTAACAGCAGCGAAAAACGGGTAATTTATTATCATGTGTATCATTTGCACTTTTGTCCGGCTGACCTTGCTTAAATTTGAAATAAATAAGTTGAACAACACCGCCGTTGTGATATAATTATCCGGTTGGCCTGATGGACTGAAATGTGGAAGGGACTCTAAGCTGATTTTCAATTTATTAAGCTTAAAAGCGAAGGAAAATGAAGGATTTCAGTGCAATGAAGTGAATTACAGAGTATTAATGTAGAAAACTGCAGATTTTACACGGAAGATCACAGTTTTTGTCGGATTTTATTGATTTATTGAGAAAGTTTCTGTATAATCAGCGTTGTTGATTTTTCATAGGATGTAGCCTGTTCCAGAGTGCGAGGCTAATAACTAATAACTTAAGCATAATTAGGGGGTTATTAATTTGGGAAAAGCGTTAATTATTGGCGCTGGCGGTGTAGCGAGCGTTGTTGTTCATAAATGCTGCCAGAACCCGGATGTATTCGAAGAGATCTGCATTGCCAGCCGTACGGTGTCGAAGTGCGATGCGCTCAAGGAGAAGCTGGACGGGGGCCTGACTAAGATTTCTACGGCCAAGCTGGATGCTGACAACACGGAAGAGGTTATTGAACTGATCAAGAGCTTCCAGCCGGATGTCGTGATTAATGTGGCTCTTCCTTACCAGGATCTGACGATCATGGATGCCTGCCTGGCTACCGGAGTGCACTATGTGGATACAGCGAACTATGAACCGCAGGATACGGCGAAGTTCGAATATTCCTGGCAATGGGCTTACAAGGAAAGATTCGAGAAGGCCGGAATTACGGCGCTGCTCGGCAGCGGCTTTGACCCTGGCGTAACCGGTGTGTTCACGGCTTATGCGCAGAAGCATTATTTTGACGAGATTCATACGATTGATATTGTGGATGCGAATGCGGGCGACCATGGTTATCCGTTTGCCACTAACTTCAATCCTGAGATTAATATCCGCGAGATTACTGCGAACGGACGTTACTTCGAGAATGGCGAGTGGATTGAGACAGCGCCGCTGTCCGAGAAGAAAGTATACGATCTCCCGGAGATCGGCCCGAAGGATATCTACCTTTTGTACCATGAAGAGTTAGAATCACTCGCTGTTAACATTCCTGGCGTCAAAAAAATCCGCTTCTGGATGACCTTCTCGCAGAACTATCTGACTCACCTGAAGGTGCTTGAGAATGTCGGCATGACTTCTATTGAGCCCATTAATTACGAAGGTAAAGAGATTATTCCTTTGCAGTTCCTAAAGGCCATTCTGCCTGACCCGGCTTCCCTGGGACCAAGAACCAAAGGTAAAACCAATATCGGCTGTATCATTCAGGGCACCAAAGACGGCCAGCCCAAAACCTATTATGTCTACAATGTCTGCGATCATGAAGAGTGCTATAGAGAGGTTGGTTCCCAGGCCATTTCCTACACTACCGGCGTTCCTGCGATGATTGGGGCAATGATGATTATCAAAGGCATCTGGAACAAGCCGGGTGTACACAATATCGAAGAGTTCGACCCAGATCCGTTCATGGATGCTCTTAACAAACACGGCCTGCCTTGGCAAGAAGATTTCTCGCCGACGCTGCTGGATTAAGGCGTATGACCATGAAGAACAAGGACATCGATATTGATATCAGCAATCTGCCGTCCCCTGCGTATCTGGTGGATGAACGGCTGCTGACGAAGAATCTGGAGACCCTGAATTATGTGCAGGAGAAGAGCGGAGCCAAGATTCTGCTTGCGCAAAAAGGCTTCTCCATGCACGCCGTGTACCCGCTGGTGGGCAAATACCTGCATGGGGTAACCTCCAGCTCCCTGTTCGAGGCCCGGCTGGGCTTTGAGGAGATGGGCAAAGAGGTCCATGTCTATGCACCGGCTTATGTCGACCGCGAGTTCGATGAGCTGCTTCGCTACAGCGATCATATGGTGTTCAACTCGTTTGACCAATGGAGCCGGTTCAAGCAGCGCGTGCAGAACGCGCCGAAGCAGATTAGCTGCGGGATTCGCGTCAACCCGGAGTATTCCGAGATTGAAGTGCCGCTCTATGACCCTTGCTACAACTTCTCCCGCATGGGCGTAACCCTGCCGAACTTCCGGCCGGACGAGCTGGACGGCATTGACGGCCTGCATTTCCATACCATGTGCGAACAGAACTCGGATACGCTGGAGCGTACGCTTAAGGTCGTAGAGGAGAAGTTCGGCCAATATCTGCACGGTATGAAATGGCTGAACTTCGGCGGCGGGCATCATATTACCCGTCCTGACTATGATCTCGACACCTTGATCAAGTGTATTCTGCACATGAAAGAGACTTATAATGTAGAGATCTATCTGGAGCCGGGCGAGGCCGTTGCCTTGAATACCGGTTATCTGGTTGCAACGGTACTCGACACCATGCATAACGGCATGGATATTGCGATTCTCGATACTTCGGCGGAATGCCATATGCCGGATGTGCTGGCGATGCCTTACCGTCCGGGCATTATCGGTGCCGGAGAACCGGGTGAATTCGCCCACACCTACCGGCTGGGCGGCATGACCTGCCTGGCGGGGGATGTTATCGGCGATTATTCCTTCCCGGAGCCGCTGAAATACGGCGACAAGCTGATCTTCACCGACATGGCGCATTACTCCATGGTGAAGAACCACATGTTCAACGGCGTCAACCTCCCGGCCATCGCTTCTTATAATGAAGCAGAAGGACTCAAGGTGATCCGCGAGTTCGAATATAGTGACTTCAGCGGCCGGTTGTCTTAAGGAATAGCTGCGAATATATAGATGCATAATAGAAGCGCCCCTTCAGCTTTGGCTGTTGGGGCGCTTTTGTGCCAACTGGGGGGAATCCTGAAAAAAGTGAAACAATATCCACCGTTGCTCCTCAACCAGCCAGAAATCCTGCATTATGTGCATAATTTAAACCGGACTAACAATCAGCGCGGAACCGTGTTAATCGGAATCTTTTTACCAAAGAATACGAAAGACTCGATTTCTTTATCATTTATAACATTATCAAACGTTTTTAGTGTAATCAGCTGGTTGCTCACATAATGACTTGAAGACATTCCGGTAAAAATGCGGGTTGTCTCTGAAGTGCCGTCCTTAAAGTTAATTGTGATAGGTAAGTCATCCAAATATATATTTGGACCAATTTCCTTTGATTTGAAGACGAATTTATTTATCTCCTTTAATGAATCGCTCTCAATTTTTAAGGTGATTGAGATGGGGGAGACAGAGATCGTCTTTAAGATTGCCTTATAACCATACAGTGAAATGGCCTGATTAATCTGATGAAGGGTAGAATACTCTTTGAAATCAAGCTTAAGTGAGGTTTCCCAGGAACCAGATACTACGGTTTCAAAAATACCGGGAAACGGATCAGCAGCTTCTAGATCTCTAAAAGTAATATCAACAGTTTGACCAGCTAAGGAGTTATCGGTCATTATATTCATAACCAAGCTAATTTTGTTGTCATAAGGATTCCCGTCATCGAGTACCTCGTATCCTGTACTGTACGAGCTTTGATTAGAGTTGATAAGGGCATGCAAACGATAGCGGGCTGCATTCAAAATAGTGCCTTTAGGAGCGGTAAAGTCCATTAAAATGTAAGTTAGATTGCTGTCACCGATCACCTGCTTCATGGCAACAGACCCCTGCTTATTTTTAATTATTTTATTTATTGTATAAGCGCCATTGGACATATGTACAACCTGATTCTTATTGGATGGTTTAAGAAATTGAATCAGTGCTTCATCAAGTCCTGTATATACTGCTGCAAAAGCTGTAGTGGTTAAACCAACCATCAGTACAGCAGCAATTATAGTATATCTTCTAAGTTTTATAGGAGAAGTTTTTCTTTGACTTCTATATTCGATCTGGCTACTTGTTAAAAGATTTTGAAAGATTTTTTCTTTTTGATCATTTGTTGGAGTCAAAGCTTCAAAAACCTTACGGATATTTTTAATCTTCAATATAATTCCCTCCCAAATCCATCTTAAGTCGTTTGCGGCCTCTAAATAATTGTGTTTGGACCGTGCTTTCTTTGCGACCTAACATTTCAGCGATTTCCTTTACTGTGTATTCCTCTAAATAATATAGATACAAAACGGTTTTGTATTTTTCGGGGAGTGAAAGAAGTTTTGAAACGACTTTACCCGAAGGCTCAATACCATTCCAAATGACAATCTCCGGCAAAGGTTCCAATGCCACACGGCGGGTTCTCCACCAATGTTTAAGGATATCTTTGCAGTAATTCCTAGTGGTTACTGTCAACCATGCTTTTTCATGCTCGTGGTCGTTAAAGACCATTGGAGTGTTAATTAGTTTGAGAAATACAGATTGAACAGCGTCTTCAACATCAACAGGGTTTTTTAAATATATATAGCAAAGCCGGTAGACCATATCTGCATGTCGTTGATAGAGTTCAGCGAATTCTTTATCTGTGTCTAACAAAGAGCTGGATTTCATTATTTCGCCTCCTATAAACAACACGATTGAAGGTTTCAAAATATCTCAAAAGGCGAATTTTAGATTAAAAAAAGACCATTCTCCATTTGAGAATAGTCCGCTATGTTCTTATGTCAGGAGAGAATCCCCTTACTTCATACTAATCGCAATTCTGCTCTCCTGCGGCAGCCAGTCAACCTTCGCTCCAAGCTGTTCGCTGATGAAGCGAAGCGGTAGGTAGACGGTGCCATTCACTACAAACGGCGGCGTGGCCAGAGTGACACTTTTGCCATTGACGGTGGTGGCTCCGTTCACGGTATTGATGACGATGGATAGCGGAGTTTTATCGGCAGCGGTACCGGTGATCGTTACTACTTTGTCCATGGAATAACCGATAGTAGCGCCCATCTTGGTGAACAGCGAACGCAGCGGAATGAAATTCTGTCCGTTACGGGTAATTACTCCGTTCGTGAAGGCGATGGATTCGCTATTCAGGGTAACGGAGATCGGCTTCTGCATCGGGACAGGCTGCTTATAGCTGAATTCATAAGTACCGTACCCTAGTTGAGCATTCTTGTTCACGCCCCAGCCCCAGAGCGTGCCATCGTTTTTCTGCATAATGACATGTCTTCCGCCGCCTTTTATCGACTGAATATCGGAAGCAAGTAAGGTGAACTTTGCATTCGGCGACATAAGCTCTGCAGCAATCGAAGCTGCATAGACTTTGCCGTCTGAGGTCAGGGCGACAATAGATTGTTCAACAATGTAGGCATCGGTCACCTTGCTGATTCCTGAGAAGACTACCGGAACGGGTTCATCCTGATATGTGGTTCCATCCGAATATCCGGTGACCGTGGAGCCCCAGAACCATAGACGGGATTGCTTGTCAATCGCGAGCCGGCTGCGGCCATTGTTGTACAGCGCCTGAATATCTTTTAAGCCGGAAAAAGGGGTTGCAGTTATCTGCGCCGGGTCACTATAGGTTTCAGGTAAATAACTATCCTGGTCCGGCCAGGTCCAGACGCTGCCATCCTTGCTGAGCGCATAATTCTGTTCGAGCTGCACAATATCCTTCAGATTGGGGACGGGTGTAAAAGTGGCAAGTTCGTCAATGCTGGTCCAGACCGTCCCGTCTGTCTTCAGGAACAGATAACGATCCCAGCTGCTAACCTTATCGTTAAGCTTATTGCTCTCGTAATATTGAGAGATAGCTGCAACGTGATCCAGGCCCGGAACAGGCGCAAACGGTGGGGTCGTATTATCGTCAGTTGACGTAACTGAAGTATATACCGTACCCTCTCCGGTGACTGCTAAATGACGCGGGTATACTCTTTGGAAACTGGTTATATTCTTCAATTCCGGCACTGGCGTAACTTCGATGGCCATCGTCCGGGCGTTGCTCTCCCACTTCCAGACCGAGCCATCCTTGGTGGTTACCATTGCGCTGTAATATAGCGGGAAAGAAAACTGTACATCACTTAGTCCATGTACCTGTGTAGGTACAGACTTCGTCTCACCCCAGACCCACAGGCTCCCGTCATCCTTAATCAGATAATCGGGTCCGTAGGAAGCGATGCCGGAGCTACCGCCACTAGCTGCTGCTGTTGCAGCCTCGGGAGTCCCAACAGTCAGACACGCCGTCAAACCCATCACCATGCTCACAAGCAAATTTCTTTTTTTCATCAAGATATCCTCTACTCTCTTTAGGAAATTACTGAATTAGGTAAATAAATGAATATATTACCTTGAATATAGACGCTGCATAGGTGCGAAAAGTTTCTTTGAAAATTAACCGTTGCTGGCGGCGCTCCTGTGGTACAATAATTTAGTCTGTTTTTTGGAATTGTCCGTACTTGAGGAGGAAATTAGCGTTAATGAAACATGCACCTTTTATAGCCGTGGAAGGCCCGATTGGAGCCGGTAAAACCACCCTCGCCACGATGCTCGCCACCGAATTGCAGCTTCCGGTCATTAAAGAAATTGTCGACGAGAATCCGTTTCTGGACAAGTTCTATCAGAATATGGACGACTGGAGCTTCCAGCTTGAGATGTTCTTTCTCTGCAACCGGTTCAAGCAGCTGGAAGACACGACTGTGCAGTACATAGATCAAGGGAAGCCGGTCATTTCGGATTATCATATCTATAAGAATCTGATCTTCGGGGAACGGACGCTGAAGGGATCGAAACGGGACAAATACCGTGAGATCTATCATATTCTGACCGATGATTTCCCCAAGCCGAACATTATTCTGTATATCCGGGCGGATCTGGATACGCTGCTGGCCCGGATTGCCAAGCGTGCGCGTACCTTCGAAGAGATCATTGCCCCTGCCTACCTCGAGCAGTTAATTGAGGATTACGACGATGCGATGGCATCACTGGCCCTCCGCGAACCATCCACCGTAATCGTCACGATCGACGGAAACCAGGTGGATTTCGTGGAGAACCCCGAAGACTTCACCGCCATCGCGGAACAAGTAAAGGAGCTTATGAAATGAACAGTTACAATATCCCGAACAATGCCATTATCACTGTGGCCGGAACCGTAGGCGTCGGCAAATCGACACTGACCGCAGCACTGGCGGAGCGCCTGGGCTTCCAGACCTCACTGGAGCAGGTAGATCATAACCCGTACCTGGAGAAGTTCTATCACGACTTCGAGCGGTGGAGCTTCCACCTGCAGATCTATTTCCTGGCGGAACGCTTCAAGGAGCAGAAGAAGATGTTCGAGCTGGGCGGCGGTTTCGTGCAGGACCGTTCGATTTATGAAGACACCGGGATTTTCGCCAAAATGCACGCCGATCAAGGCACCATGTCCCCGACCGATTATGCCACTTACACCAGCCTCTATGAGGCAATGGTGATGACGCCATACTTCCCGCATCCCGATGTGCTAATCTATATTGAAGGCAGCCTGCCTTCGATCCTGACCCGCATCAATGAGCGCGGGCGTGAGATGGAGATTCAGACCGACGTCTCCTACTGGGAGCATATGCACGACCGCTATTCCCAGTGGATCAACGAATTCAGCGCCTGCCCGGTGCTGCGGCTGAATATTGATGAGTATGATGTGAAGGACCCGGCTTCGGTGTCGGAGATTCTGACCCGGGTCAGCGCGGTAATTAACCGGACTGCGGTGGGGAAATAAATAGTTAGAGTGAAAAAGCAGCACCAGGGGTTTATCCTGGAGCTGCTTTTTTGATCCGCCTTCCTCCAATGAGGCCAAATCCATCACAGAATGTTAAAATACAATGGTTTCGGGGGTTACACCCTTGGGATATTCTTCCTCCCATATGGTTTTGTCCATATAGGCTTGATACCACATGTCGCCAATCACATCCGGATCATTGATTGCGCCAGTACCCGACTCCTTAATCAACAAGCCTAAAGAACGGTGACCAACAAAAATGCCTTGAGCAGCCAATGAAGTATGGAGATTAGCTACATAATTGCGCAGTCCTGAAAGAGCAATACCGATATTCCCCATCATTGGGACGGGGTACATGGCAGATAATCCTGTGGTAAAGAGTATGGAACCCTCATTCTTAGCGAGCATATCAGGGAGAACAGCATTGACAACTTGGATGGCACTGACCACATTGGCCTCAAATGCGTCCCTTACATTCTCTACGGTTAACTCCAATACAGAGGTGGGAGGATAGTTGCCTGCTGTAGGACTGAATTCCAGCACATCAATCTGGCCATACTGTGCTTTAATGTTACTGATCGCCTGTTCAATTTGTTCTTTACTGAAAATATCCGCTATGAAATAAGAGGCCACAACACCCTCCGCTTTCAATTCATCCACCATTTCTTGCAGCTTTGCGGCGTTTCTTGCGACTAATGCTACTTGGAAGTTATTTTTTCCAAAGCTCTTCGCAATAGACATTCCTAATCCCTTACCTGCACCAATGATCGCTAGTGTTTTCATATCTGATTCTCCTTTTATGAATACGTGAGTGTAATTGACAATTTTAATTGTAAAATCTACAATTAAAACGTTCAATGGTTGATATGAGTCAACATGACATTTAAACATCATTTTATATATATTTGACTATTATTTATGAAGGAGTGGCTTTTTATTGGGCAAGAATAGGGTGGATCTGCGTATTCTTAAAACGCGAAAAGCGATTAAGGAAGCCTTCTTGAGACTAGTGCAAACCAAAGGCTACGAACGAATTACTGTACAAGACATTGCCGACGAAGCGATGATAAATCGAAACACATTTTATTTACACTATTTAGATAAACCTGAATTCATGGACAAGTTATTTCAGGAGAGCGTACAGAATTTGAATGCTTGCTTGAGCCTGGAGGTGAGCTCGATCCATGAGATGGACAAGGATATGTTCAGTACGATGATAAAAACGATTTTCGACAATATCGATGCAAACATGATATTCTTTAAAACCATGCTCACTCAAAACATTCACCCAAACTTCCCCATCTACTTAAAAGACGCTTTTAAAACGTTCATCTTCGCCGGAAACAGCGATTTCCGCCACGATGAAAGGATGGAAATTGGCCTCGAGTACATGATATCGGGATTGGTAGGTGCGATTTGTCTATGGATTGTTGAACGTGAGAATTATAAGATGGATGACTTTATCGACCATCTGAGTGAAATTCATTATCATAACATGGTTGACTTGCTGAAGAATACTAGATAGAAAAATAACTAATCCACACCAATAAACCGCAACTGAGCCGTTCTCAGTGCGGTTTATTTTGCTTTTCAGACATTTTCTCTTAAAAATTCAGGACTTTTTTCGTTTTCCGAGTGTATTAACCCTATTTTGGGGCATTTGACGCAGCTTTTGTCGAGATTTGTTAAGAGTTTGTTTAGAGCCGCCTGATAGAATAAACGCAGATATGAAAAAATAGGTAGTTTTATAACTAGTATTTTTTGTCCACGGGAGGGCAGGCCGAAAGGAGAATGCGGAAGCATAGGGAGTGAATCTTAGACTACAGCGAAGCTTGCTGCACGCCGGACAGGACATGATGAACGAATAAGGGGGAGCACCAATTGTTAATGAGCAGGAGATTGAAGAGATATACCTCGCTAAGCTTAATTCTTAGTATGTTGCTATCGTTAATACCCAGTTCCTTTAGCGGACTGGCACAGGCTGCGGGTGATGATTATGAAGTCACGTTTCCAAACGGACAACATGTTGGGAACCTAAGCTATCCTGCGGACAATACATTCCTCAACTTTTATACCGAGGTGGAAGGCTTCAAGCAGACAGAGAAAGACAAAGATGCCAAATATGATTGGGTCAAGGGAGATATCTTTGCGGGTGTCGATGATAATGAAGCAACGGTTGAATTCCAGGTGAAGGTAGCCGACAATACCATTCTAAAGAATATGGCGGAGAGCGGACATGCGGAGATGCTTACAGGATTCTCCGTGCTGCGGCGTCACTCCGGGTTCTTATGGACCCGTCATTCGTCCATTACAGTAAACATTGACGGAAAAAATATTATTAATGAACGAACGGGCAGCAGCCAGCGGTATAACAAGTCGGCCAAGTCCCTCATCAAACCGAATTCTGTTATTACCATTAAGGTCTGGGGTGAAGGCGACGACGACGGTGAAGCAGCCGGTGTACGCGGATTTTACCTCAAGTTCCAGGATCTCAAACGTCCGGTCATAGATAACTATACCTTCACCGGGAATGGTGCAGAGCGGCTCAACGAGAATATTAACCAGAAAGAGCTGTATGTCAAAAGAGATGAGAACATCACCCTAAGCTACAACTTCAGCGAGCCGGTCAGACCGAGCACGGTAGTGAAGGCCAATTCTGATTATTTCCTGCGGCACAAGCTGTTCATTAATGATCCGGACACCGGACTTCCGGCGGCCGGACAGCAGCAGTATCTGCAGAATATATCCTTTAATGAGAACAATCTGAGTTCATACCAGAAAAAAATTGCCTATAGATATACGGGAGTTCCTTTCCATAACAGCAGTAACCTTCCGCTGAGACCCTTAATTACCGGGGGAACCACTGGCGGTGCGCAGATGGATCTGTCGCTGGAGAATAAATTGAAAGAAGCCGTGCTCAGTGATGCAGCTGGCAATAAAGCGGTTTTCAATCTCAACGCTGTGCCAAGCAGCGGCAGCAATTCCTGGGTGGAGCGCAAAGCCGGGAACCCGTTTGACTTCGACCGGGGCGGATACCGCGTCATTGTCGATGCTGTGCGTCCGAAGTATTCCAAGACCGCGAACGGCATTCAGCCGGAGATTCTGACCGGGGTTACGCTCAACAAGGGAGATGTCATTGACTTCACCCTGCAGATGACCGAAGAGGCGATTGCCAAAACCGGCTGGGATGAGAAGAAAACCTTCATCCTCTTCAATAACGGAATGAAAGCCTATTATGTTATAGGCAGGAATACAAAAAATTGGACCTTCCGCATGACCGTGCCTGACGGCAAAACGGTGGAAACCCCATTGCTTAAGGCCGTAGCCATATCCAATGATGCCAAGGGCGGCAGCGAGCCGATCCAGATGGATACCGATGTCATTCAGGATTACGCAGGCAACCTGATGATTCAGCCTGCTAACTTCGATGGAGTACACGAAGAGAAAATTAATCCTTACGGCAGTGATCTCTCACTCGCCAACTCCAAGATTGACTGGGCGAACCTGTTCATCGACAACACAGAGCCGGTGATCGGGTACCGGTTCGAGACAGGCGGAGCAACCGATACAACCTATGCCAAAAAAGGAAAAGTTACGATTGACGCCAACGATCCTTCCATTAAAGTACCGCATCTTGATCCTACTGTAGCTGACCGTGGAACAGAGCGGCCGAGCCGCGGGATCTACCGCCCTTCCAATATGAGTGCGGAAGCCTCACCTTCGGTAGGTCTGGTGTACTACTGGTGGAGCCAGGATAAGGCTGATCCATTCGCTGGTGTAGCCGGAGATCATTATGCAGCGCTTAAGCGTTACGCACTCTCCGCCAAGCAGCCGTCGGAAGAGCTGTATCCGGGAGAATTCGAGAATGTAGAGCTGTCGGTAGTGAATAACAAGACGAACCTGCTCGCTCCTCCGGCGGAAGCCTTCGAGGAAGGGAACAGCGGCGAGTGGTATCTGCATACATGGACTGCCGATATGTCTTGGGATTCTGCCAGAGAATTGATGCAGCATAAGAAGAAAGACATTTACAAGAATACCCATCAGGCGCAGTATGACGCTTGGATAGAAGAAGCACCGGGTTCCAAGGCAGATAAAATCTTCTATGCCGATAATCAGGCGCTGGCGGCTGTTGGACAATACGGCGATAAGAGTGTCTGGCCGCTTGAGGATTTCAAGAATGACGACTCTAACTGGAAGCACGAAGTTGGCGTGTTGAAGCTGGACAACCAGGGACCTGCCATTACGCTGGCCGCAGAGGATACAGCTACGGTACAGGCTCTTGTGAAGGACCAGCATAGCGGCGTCAAAAGTGTGCAGTATCAATGGGTGAAGGACGGGGATTCCCCGGCGGACGGAAAGTGGGCAGCTACGCCATATTCCGGCACAACCGTAACCCGGTCTACCTATGAGGATATTGATGAGGACGGATCATACTGGCTCTATCTGAAGGCGCTAGATAATGCGGGCAATGAGACGATTAAGACTCCGCAGGAAAGAGCGGTAGTTGTGAGTTCGGAAGCGGCTATTCCGACACAGTTCACACCGGAAGCCAATCCTAACTATGTGAAAAGTCATGATGTCACCTTCCAGATCAGCGGTGTGCATCCCGATTATGTAGGCTATGCCATCAGCGACAGCTCTCTTCGTCCAAAGGATAGTGATTTCACCGGACTGGATGCTTCTATGGTATCGGATATATCACCTTTGTCTGAGAAAAGCCTGCTTGAAGACGGAGCCGAACCGGCGGAGCCTGGCGCGCCGACTGAACCCAACTCTCCGGCCGAGCCGGAAGTTATAGCAAGCATCGGGCCGGTAGCCATTATGAAGTTCCTGTCCTCCGGGCCAACAGCGCCTTCGTTGACGCCGCTTGAATCGGAAGAGACTCCGGCACCGGATAACAGTGCTGAGCCGACAGTAACACCTGCTGCTTCAGCAGAAACAACTGAACCGTCAGCGACACCAACTGGCTCAGCAGAAGCAACTGAACCGTCAGCGACGCCTGCTGCTTCGCCAGAAGCCGGCACCGATGCCAAGCTGGCAGCCAAGGGCCTTGGCGCTTCTGTAAGTGAAGCTACTTACAGCTATATCGTTCCTGCTGCTAAAACAGTATTGAACGGAACGCAATACATTCATCTTATGGTCAAACACAGCGACAAAACGTACTACTACTCGAAGGCTTATTATTTTGATAATGAAGCACCGGCAGTGTATTTCAGCCCTGATAGTGTTGCTTATCCGCTGCCGCTGCAGAAGACGAAGATTAGCGTGTCGGAATTCTACAGCAAAACAGGACTGGTCAGCAAGTATCAATGGGTCAAACAAGAAGTAGGCGCAGAAGTACCTACAGAGTCGTCGACAAAATGGACAGATGTTCCGGCAGGCGGCTCAGTCTCCATCGATGACAAATCGCTGAAATCGGGGGAAATCTCTGAGTTCCGCTTATATGTACTTGCGGTTGATGGAGCAGGCAACAGCACAATCAAGGCAAGTGCAGGAACCTTCAAGGTCTCGGCAACGACCAAGCCTGATGCGCCGGTGTCGGATGCCAAGTCTTCTCTGATCTATCTGTCCGGTGATACAGCGGACGGCTACACAGCCATTATGAAGCTGAGTCTCGAAACGGAAGACAAGACCGGTTACGAATATTCAGTCTCACCGGATAACGGAGTGAGTTGGCTGAACTGGAAGCCTTATACGAACTTCGTAGCCGTGAAGGTTCCGACGAGTAAGGCTGAGGAGCTTCAGGTGTGGGTGAAGTACAGAACGCCGGGCGGTCTGATCAGCAAGCCGGCCCAGCTTGAAATCAAGCTTCCTCTTACTACCGTACAGCCGGTCTATGCGCTTGCTTCACTCAGCGTGAACAGCCCGGTTAATGCCAAGGTGGGTTCAGATATTGAGATTACGCTTCCGCCGGGTATCCGCGTCATGCCATCGAAGATTAATCCTTCGGTGCCTGTACGGACCGGCAATTCATTCAAGATCTACGAGAACGGCTACTACAGCTTCGATCTGACCGATCTAAGTGATCCGGACCGGACAGATACGCTGTATCTGGTCGTGAAGAATATTGACGGTACGCCTCCTGAAGGAACCATTGAATATTCATACATGGAGAGTACGAATGGTAATGTGGTTGCCCTCCTCCAGAGCACCTCTGAGCCGGTGACGGTGGTGAACAATGGCGGCAAGACAGCCTACACCTTCACTGAGAACGGCAAGTTCGAATTCGAAATTAAGGATGCGGCCGGAAATGTCAATACGGTTGAAGCAACGGTTGCGAACATTAACAAGGAAGTGCCTAGAGTAAAAGTAGTCCGTTCCTACCAATATGGCGAGAATGGAAGCCAAACCTTCGGCACCCTGAAGGATAACAGCGGCAATGTGCTGTTCTCCACAGGTGTAACACTTAACGTAGAGAAGGCAGATGCATCGGCTAAGGCATTCAATGTCATCAGTGCCGATAAGAGCATTACACTCATGGAGAATGGAACGGCTTCATTCACTGTGACGGATGTGTACGGCAATACAACAGTTATCAAAGAAAAGGTAACGAATGTTCTCTCTGCGCCGCCAGTACCGGACAAAGTGGCCTATACCTTTGTAGATGCCGAAGGCAAAGCGGTTCCGGCCGATCAGATTGTGACCATCGGCGGACAGAAATATGCCAAAGGCAAAGTGAAGGTTACGCTTAGCGGCACAGTTGCTGCCCCTAACCACATGTTCTCAGGCGTAAGACCTATTTCAGATGGAGCCGCCTATACGAACCAGATCAGTAAAGCGGATGGAACGTACAGCTACTCGCGTGCTTTTGAGAGCAGCGGTTCAGCGGTGATGGCCATCTCGGATCTGCTGGGCAATGTGAACAAGGTTCCGGTGACCATTGCAGGACTTGATAACACAGCACCTGAGCTGACACTGAACAAGGAAACCGTAGGGATTGTTCAGAACAAGAAAGACTTTAACTTCCGTACGGATCTCGGCGGGTTCACCGTTTCTGATAATGTATCGGCTGAAGCTAACGTGAAAGTATCGGTCAGCGGGCTGGATCTGAGCAAGCTTGGACGCCAGCGCGTAGCTTACACAGCAGTTGATCAGGTAGGCAATAAGACGGTGGTCTATCAGGATGTGGTGGTCGTGAAGGACGGCGGATTGCTGGTCTTCGGTAACGATACCTTAATCTCGGCTTCCTCCGGCGAATCTGCGTTGTTCAATACCAACACCATTACCTTCAAGGTATCCGGCTTCAATCTGATGAAGGTAGGCGGAGTAGACAAGGTCAACCAGGCTGGAACATTCGATATTCTGTATTACCCTGGTCTGTACCGCGAAGGACAGCTGAAGCTGGTGAAGCAGAAGCTGACCTATGCTGAACTGGTGAGCAGTAATTTCAAGGTCACCTTCCCGAAAACAGGCTGGTACACCATTGTGGTGAGAACCCAGGAACGTGACCGCGAATTTGCTACCTTCTTTGTCGGCAATCTGAAATAGTTGAAACAAGAACAGGGGGAATACTTGGTGAAGTTGTTGAAACGCACAGTAGCGGTAATGCTCACCTTAATCATGGTATTTCTGTCCACCTCCGAGAGCTTCCATGCTCTCGTCGAGGCGGCCAGCAGTACCAAGACAACCATGATCCAGAATGACTTTATTAAGGTCACCGTGGATAACGAAACGGGCCGCTACGGCATTCGCACTGTAGAGGGTCAACCGATCCGCAAGAACGACAATAATGTAAACCTGCTGTTCCAGGGAGATGACCCGGAGACGTCGTTCACGACGTTCCGGATCGATGGAACGGATTATATCTACGGTAATAAATACAAGTTCGACGCCAGCCACTATTCAGAGACTAGTGCACCTAAAGTGGTGGAGAATTCAAATGGCACCAAGCAGCTGGAGATGATCTGGAAGATTAAAGGCGTAGAGATCAAGCAGATTCTAATGCTCTACACCGACAGCAAGGATGCTGTGAATTCCGGGAATGTCAACATCCGCTATGAAGTGAACAACAAGAGCGGTGCGCAGGTGCAGATCGGCAGCCGGATTCTGCTGGATACGATGGTCGGCGGCAACGACGGGCCGCAGTTCCAGATTGGCACAGCCTACAAGTCACCGCTGCAGGTGGAGCGGAAGCTGGTCCACAATCCGGAGGACGATAAGGGGATTCCCTTTGAAGATAGAGCTTACTTCAAGATTCCTGCTTATTGGGTGATGCGCGACAAGCTGGATCTGACGAATCCTCAGGCAACCAATGTGGTGGCCTACGGCTTCAATAACTTTGCCGAACAGAATATTAATATTGTGGATGAAATGATCGTCGGGCACTGGAACGGCCTGGCGAATACGAAATGGGATTATAAAATTAATCCGAATCTGGACTTCACCAGAGATACCAATGATTTCGGCACAGCGGATTCTGCGGTTGCCTTCTATTGGAACCCGGAGAAGCTGGCGCCGGGAGGCTTCCAGAGCTTCGAGACTGTATACGGTCTCGGTGAGCTGACAGCCCCTGATAAAGTGTTCTCGATCCGTTATGTAGATCAGGTACAGCAACTGGCTACCGAGCCGGTTGAAGGCGGAGGCGTACCGACGAAATATGAGAAAAATGGTGTCTTCGACGTTATAGCAGAAGTAGAGAACCTTCAGGCTTACAATATGGAGCACTCCAAAATTGAAGTCGAGATGACCCTGGAGAGCGGCCTCAGCTTCGTCAGGCAGAATGAAAAGGGAGAAACTGTCCTGGATGCAAACGGGAATCCGGTCCTGGAGAATGCCCGCAGCAAAATGCTAGAGTTCAAAAAGTCAGCCACACCTGATGAAGCGGCGATGGGCATTGAGCCGAAGTACAAGCCGGGTGATGCGATTACCGCTACCTTCCGCGTTCAGGCCAAAGGCAGACCTTGGCCGGTTACCCGGGAGTATATGATTTCCGCGAGAAGCCCGGAAACGCAAGGCAAAATCGAAGGCGTCAAGGATGAGGGCATTAAAGCCCAGTATGAATCGACCCGCACTAATTTCATTCTTTTGCCGCCGGTGGGAGAAGCAACAGCTACGTATTCCTACGCACTAGCACCGGCAGAGCTGTACAGCACAGATGTGAAATATCTGACGGTCAATCTGTCGAATATTGAAGCTTACAATACAGGCAATGCAACGACCGCTCCGAACTTTGACCTGTATCTCAAGAATAAGGCGGATGGTAGCAGGTATAAGGTCAATGTTCAGGATGCAGTGGTGATGCAGCCGACAGACGATGGATTCTCCGGCGCTATGCGGATTACGTACCGCGGCGGTGAGCAGGTGGATTCAGGCGGCAATGTGCTCGAAGCCGGGCTTGGACCGGAATTGCCGCTCGGTGAATACCAGGTGGAGATTGATTACAAAGGCGATGCCGGCGGAGATGAGGAAGTAGCGGCTCTCTATGATATGACAACTCCGCAATCGTTCCTGGTCACTGATAATAACGACACACGAATCCGTGAAGCCGGAGTAATGGCGGTCTACAAGGAAGCTGTAGATATCAGCGGTCTTGCGAACGGCGCTACGGTAAAGGATGAGCTGCTGGATCAGCTGAACTCTCTGTTCCCTGGCAAGCCCTTCAAGGACGGTTCGTTCCTGTACAAGGCTGTTACCGAGTACAAGAAAACCAAGGCATTGTTCGGCGCAGCGAGCAAAGCAGTTGATCCGAAGTTTGATATCAGCGAATTCATGGATGAGGAAGCGCTGAAAGAGACTCCAATGTATGCTTACAAGCTGTTTGCGACAGAAGAGGACTTCGAGGAATTCAAGGAAGAAGCGGAAGCCAAGGACCCGGAATTCGACCGTGAGATTCTGGTTACCGTCCGCGGCATGATCAAGCAGGTCGGCACAGGTGACGAAGAGCAGGTCATCGTGGATACCAAGACAGAACCGGCAATTATTAATGATGCTGTAGCTTATAAAGGTAAGGACCTGTCTTTTGTACGCGGTAAGCTGGATATCTTCGGCAACACCCTTCCCGGCGATCTGCCTTTCCTGGATACCCTGTTCGTCAAGGGTGAAGGAACGCTGAGTGTAGCGAGCAGCGGATTCGTTTTCCATAAAGGAGAATGGACCCTCGACTTCTTCAACGGCTTCAACAAGTCGCTTGGAGAAGAGGACTTCGATCCCACAAAGGATAAAGAAGAAGAAGATAAAGACGATGATGACGATAAGAAGGATGAGAAAGGTAATGAAGGCAACCCGGAAGATGATACACAGAACGGCAGTCTGAAATGGGCTGTCGGCGGCGTGGGCGACAGATTGAATCCGCTGCGCCAGATTATGATTGAGGATGTGTACTTCAACAAGCAGTCTCTGTTCGGGGCACCAAGCTTCTCCATTGACGGCTTTGGCTTCTCCTTCAATGACTTCATTCTTAGAGAGAATGGGATTTCCTTCGGAGGCTCATTGTCCCTGAAGATCATTAACTCCGAGATCAAGAATGTCATCTTCAACAGTGCCGGCTTCTATGGCGTCGATGCCTCCCTGGGCTTCGATCTCAATCAGGAGATGGGCTTATTCGGACCGGATAAGAAGAAGGATGCGGATAAGAAAAAAGGTCCGGATGCTCCAAGCGGCAAAGTTACAATTAAGCACGCTGTGCAAGGCGGGGGCATAGGCAATGAATACGGCCTGGAGTTCGCAGCACAGCTGAAGAATATGATGGGCGTGGAGATTGAATTCTCGCTCAAAAAAGTAAAAGACGGCCGGATTCTTCCGGATGTGATTGCCTTCGGGGCAGAGCTTCCGCAGCCGGGTATCCTGGTGACGGGTGCAACGTACCTGACAGCCATCCGGGGAGCAGTACGTGAACTGGCGGACACTATTGCCGGCGGCACGGCAGAGGACCCGTTCCCGTTAACCATTCAAGCAGGCGTAGGCATGCGGTTCGGGATTGCTCCGGCGTATTTCTTCGGCGATGTGGACCTGACAGTGAAGCGTACCGGCCTTAAGGTGGAAGGCAGGCTGGATTTCGCTGCCAAAGCCGATGCGGAGAAAGATGACCGGCTTCCGATGCTGACTAAAGCGCTGCTCGAGGCGCAGTGGGTAACCCCATGGTTCGTGCGCGTGGAAGCAGAGATGGATATCGGCGGATGGGATATCATCATCGGGAAGGCGGGTATCTTCGTCGGACAGAATCTGGAGAAGAACCGCACTGATTTTGAAGGCTATATCAGCTCCAAAGTGCAGATTCCGAACGATGTACCGGTTGTCGGCGGCATGCCGCTGTCCAGTATGTTCCTTGGCGTCAACAATGATAAGGTCTGGGGCAGCATCGGTATTCTGCTGATCTCCTTAGGTATTACTTACTACTGGAGTGGCGGCATTGAATTCGGTACTTCGACCGATCAGCTGCCGGAAGGAATGATCCATCTGGTGGTGGATGATCCAGAGCTTGGACCTCGTCTCATGGTGATTGGTGCGGGCGTGCAGACGCTGGCCACCTCCAAGGTAGCTTCCGAGGAAGAGAATCAGGAAATTATCTACCGTGAGGTAGAAGAAGGCGTCAAATATGTCGAGAACGGATCAATCAATGTCGGTGTAGGCGGCATTACGGTCAAGAACGGTGGCAGAATCCATGAGATTCCAATGGACGGCGTAGCCGGTAATGCCATTATTGAAATGGAGTACAGCAGCAAGGAAATGCCGGAATTCAAGCTGCAGGATGCCTCAGGCAAAAATTATCCGGTGAAATTCGACAACACGAACACTGATCCTACGGCAAATGCTTTTACACAATATATTCCTGCAAGCTATAAAACGGAGAATGGGCCTAAGCTCAGCAGTGAAGTGGATATTCGCAGAGCGTATATCATTATTCCGGAGAATGAAGCCACAAAGGGCGGTACCTGGAAGCTGACAGCCGTCTCGGCGGTTGACACCAAGCTGCTCAACGTTCCTACGCTGCCTACGCTGAATGAAGTCAACCTGGCGAATGACAGCGCGAATGCGAATAAGTTCACAGCCTCCTGGAAAGTTGCCAATGCAGCCGAAGGCGATACAGTGAACCTGTATCTGGCTGAGGATGCCGTGACGAACCGTAAGGAAATGCTGAATGGTCAAGAGATTCTGCAGACAGGTGATCCTGGTATGCTGATTGCCAAGGACGTGCCAGTCGGAGCAGGCGGCTCGGTCAGCGGCGGAATTACAAGCGGCAGCAAAGTGATTGATGTAACCAATGTAACATTGATGGGCAATCCCGAGGATATCCGCGGGCTGCTCAGACAAGGCAACTACTACCTGCGGGCCGAGCTGAAATCCAGCTCGAACTTCGGAACGAAGACTTCCCCGCAACGCTTTGAAATCATTGATCCGCTGGCACCGCAGAGTGTGAGTGAGGTGAAGGTTGAGCCTGCCGGCAACGGATTGTTCTCACTCTCCTTCAAGCCGGGAGCGAAGAAATCGGGACACAGCAGCTTCGAGCACAGCTACGTGGTCGATGCGAAGCTGGATGCTGAAGGCAAACTGAGTGAATATGCTCCGTTTGGAGAGCTTTTGTATACCGAACAGGAGCTTAAGCCTTACTGGAACGCCTCCACAGGCAAATACGAAGGTCTGTTGATTGGCGGCTGGAAGGCTGTATCTACAACAGATGAAGTCTATAAGGGCAGCCTTGAAGGCTCAGTGATTGATCTGAGCAAGGTGAAATATGTCGGTCTGGAAGTGAAGAAGAATTACGTCATCGGCGTCAGTGCCGCAACGGTTCCAACCGAGGATGCCGACAAGCATCAGAACTATCATTATGCCGAGCGGCGTGAGAGCAGCAGCACCTTGCTGCCAACTCCGAATCTGCCGGATCTGACGGTATTGAGTTCATCGGGGACGGTAGATGCCTCCTCCGGGAACTATGTGAACCTGTTAACGAATGAAACGAAGCAGAAGCTGATGCTCTCTTCCAAACAGTCCAATATGACGGTGGAAGCATTCTATGCTGACAAATCCATTGGGACTGTAGCCCTGACGAACAAGGCCGGCGGCGGAAGCGAAGGCACCTTGAATCTAGACCAGTTCCAGACGGACGGTCCGTATGCGATTGAACTGAGAGCCAGAAATACGGTGACCAAGGATATCTCAGTGACCATGCTCTATCTGACGGTAGATACGATCGCACCGGTCCTCTATCTGACGGAGCCGGTAACGGGCGAACGTACCGCACAGGGCGCCGTTCGTGTAGCCGGCACGACAACTACAGGAACTAAGCTGAGTGCAGTTTATACCGTGAGTCAATTACAGTCTGACGGCAAATACAAAGACAAGGTCATCTCCAAGGAGCTTACGGTAGATCCGAAGACGGGAGATTTCAATGGAATGGTGGAAGTGAATTCTGAGGAGCCTTCAGTGGCGCTAAGCATTGTCGCAACTGACGATGCGACCAATCAGAACACAGCGGTTGTGGATATTACCAATGCCGGCTTCAAAGTACCGGTTGCTCTCGTTCTGAAGGGAGCGGAGACGCTGACGCCGGGTGCGGCAGGCCAAATTCAGGCCTATCTCAAGGTGTCGGATGGCAAGGACGGGAACGGCAAGCCGAAATTCAAGGAAGAGCCGATTACTGGCAAGGATCTGGCCAATCTGACTTATGAAGTTGCCGTAGGTGATGCAGTGTCATTGCTCGCAGACGGCAGTGTTACCGCACTTGCCACCGGCTCCAGCCTGATTGAGGCAGAGTATAAGGTGTCCGAGGGTGTTACGCTTAAGGGCATGCTTGCAGCAACCGTAGCTGTTCCGGATACGAAAGAATTAGGTACTGTACAAGCCGTATCTTCTCCGATTGGCGGAGACAGCAACCATACGAAGATTACGGTGACTTCCGCCGGAGATATGACTGGACAGCAGATCGCTTACAAGGTCTTCTCGTCCAACCCGGTGGAACTGAAAAAGGATGACAATGTAAGCTCATGGAGTCTGCTTCCGCTTGATGGTATCGTTACAGCCCATCCAGGTGCTATCGTTGTGGTGGCCAAGCGTACCTCCCTGGACAAGCTCGTAAGGGCATCCGGCAGTGTTCCTGCATCGGTCTGGACCAGCAGCGGTTCAGGCGGAGGAGGCGGTGCTGGCGGAGGCGGTGGCGGTGGCGGTGGTGCCGTACCGGGAGTTGTTGAAGAACAAGCACCGGAGCAGGCAGCTCAGATTACCGTCAACGGCCAGGCCGCGACAGCAGAGTGGGATGGACTTACTGCGATCGTACACATTACGGATAAAGAAGCTGTAGCAGGCAGTGAACTCACGGTAAGCTCCACCGATCCGAATGCCAAAGCATTCAGTATCCGTGTAGACCAGAGTGTGGTTCAGCAGCAGCTGAGCGCGAAGAAGAAGATTGTGATTGAAGTTCCTATGGGCCAATTGATCATTGCTCCTGAGAATCTTGCAGGTGTGACTGCCGGACTTACTATCGGCATCGGCGGTAATAGCACTGTTGACCAGCAGGCGATGAAGGCAATTGCCGATCAGCAAGGCTTCACGCTGATGGCGGCAGGCCAAGGTGTAACGGTTAACGTTAATCTGCCGAAGAGCAGCTGGACACCGGCGCTTGCAGCCAAGATTGCCATTCCTGCGCCGCTTGCGGGCAAGGAAATTACAGCTATGGTGCTTAAGGACAAAGACGGCAACTGGACAACGGTACCGTGGAAGCTGGACAGCAGCGGTACGGCAGTGAATGTACAACTGACCGGTGAAGGTAGCCTCTTCTTCATCCGCAACCAGAAGACCTTCAAGGATATGCCTTCAGGCTGGGGCAAGGAAGGCATTGCGGCTGCATCCGCCAAGCTGTTCGTTCTAGGGAAATCTGCGGATCTGTTCGATCCGGCAGGCAAAGTGACCCGGGCAGAATATCCAACCATTCTGCTGCGCGTTGCAGGTCTCATGAACAAGCAGGCAGCTTCGGCAGGCTTCAGTGATGTCAGCGGCAGCAGCTGGTATAACCGCAGTGTCTCCATTGCCGCTGAAATGGGTATTGTTACCGGACTCGAAGGCGGAAAGTATGCGCCTAAGGATACGCTGACAAGAGTTGAAGCGATGACGATGCTCGGAAGATTGCTGAATCAGGTCAATCCGGGCAGTGAACTTAGCGAGGCTGAAGTCACTTCGATCCTCAGCAGCTTCACTGACAAGGGCAAGGTTCCGGCATGGGCAAGACAAGCAGTGGCAATGAGCATCAAGAACGGCATTATTCTCGGGGAAGGCAACAAGGTGAATCCGTCCAGTCCGCTTACGCGTGAGCAGGCGGCAGCCATTGCCATCCGTCTGGATCAATTCATTACAGCTAAGCAATAACAAGGATGTGCCCGTTCGCTCGTAAGCGGGCGGGCACACTCTGCTGGGAAATCCTTAAGTCACAATACTATTCAGGTGGTGTCAACATGGCTTTGAAGCGAAGATCATGGATAGGTTATCTTATAGCACTGGCGGTAATTGTCGTTGCCGCAGTTGCCGGAGGCATCATGGCCAAGGCTGATCCGCAGACCTGGGACAGCACGGCCGATACCAGTTGGTACGTGCCGACGAATGATACTTTCAAAATTAACAATGCTAGAGAGCTTGCTGGTGTAGCCAAACTCGTGAATGAAGGCACTGTAAATGGACTCAGCGGTAAAATTATGGAGATTACGGACGACCTGGAGCTTTCTGCTTACCAGTGGGTGCCCATCGGTACGGCCGAGAATCCCTTCCGGGGAACTTTAATCACGGAAGGCGGATTAATCAAGAAGATTTACGGTTTGAACGTAGTGGCGAACCGTTCATACCAAGGCTTGGTAGGGAATATGCAAGGCGGTACATTAGGCGGCCTGAGTTTTGAATCAGGCACCATCTCTGTGACCGGAGTAACCTATGATGTCTATGCCGGCTCTGCCGTAGGTAAAATGAGCGGCAGCAGCATTGTGTTTGACATTACCAACAAGATCAATATCACTTCGGACGCTTCCCCGTATCACTCCTACACGGGCGGTATTGTCGGGATGGGCGAAGGGATGATCTCGAACTCAATCAATAACGGAACCGTTACAGCGTTTGGTTCAGCCGATGTGGGAGGAATTATGGGCTATGGCGACTCCAGAGGCATCATCATCAAAAAAATAGTCAATAATGGTGCGGTTCTTGCCCAGGGGACGGACAGCTCCGTGCTTACCGCAGGCGGGATTGCAGGTCATACCACAGGACCGCTCAGTCTAAATGATGAAGACACTCCTATCATCAATACGGCGGCGGTTACCATCGCTGGCGGGAATCAGGTTGCGGCAGGCGGGATTGTCGGTAAAGTAGACAATACCATCGTGTTCTCCAACATGACTACCAATAATGGTGCAATTACCGTTAATGCAGCAACGGCAGTGAACTCGGCAGCCGGGGCGCTGGTAGGTGCGACAGGAACAGTAGCCAGCCGTGAGGTTTCCATTACATTTGTGAATACGGCGCCGGTTACCAATAACGGTGGCAAAAACGTATATACTGGCGGCATTGCCGGATATACGGGCAGCAAATTCACCTGGACGCATCCTTATGTGAATACACAAAAGATTACAGCATCAGGGTCAGAGAATGTAGCTACCGGCGGATTCGTCGGATACGCCGCAGGCGGTCTGGTCACCAGCAACGCTACAGCGGGAGTATTCGAGAATAAAGAGCTGATCTCGGTTAACGGCGGCACAGGCGTCTACACCGGCGGGATTGCCGGTTATGATGCAGGCGGGAACATCACCCAGACCTCTTCAACAGGCGAGCTGAAGGTTAAAGGGACTGCGGATGTATATACCGGCGGTACCGTGGGTTACGAAATCGGCGGAACCATTGCATCATCAGTGACCGGCAAGACGGAAGGGCAACATCTGGCAATCACTTCCGATGGTACAATCGGCGGAATCGTTGGCTATCTGGAAGGAACCTTGAATAATTCTTCTATTAAATATGCTACACTGCAGGTTACTTCGGCAGGCGGTATTATCGGCGGGATTGCCGGTAACGCACAGGGTACAGTAAGCGGAGTTACGGCCGGAGATGCTGAATCGGCAGGCTACAGCACTTTGGTGCTTCAGGCTGCAGTAGCGGATGCGGCAGACGGGCAGGACAATATCACGTTCGGCGGACTCGTGGGTGTGAACAACAAGCCGTTGACGCTGACCGGCGGTAAGGCCTCGCGGATCAGCTTCCTGAATGAAGCCGGAAGAAGCGGGTACACCATCGGCGGCGCCGCTGGCAAGCTGACGGCGGATGCGGTCATCGGATCTGCAGCCGTGCCTGTGCAAGTGCAGGATCTCCGCACAGAGCTGAAGGCTGATAAGGTAAGCTTCGGCGGCGGTGCAGGGCATAACTCGGCTGCCCAGTTCAACGGGCACACGAATCGTATCGAGATTAAGGCTACAGGCGCTACAGTAAAAGCTGGCGGCATGTTCGGTGAGAACCATTCAGCCGCAGCCGCTCCGTTCAATCATGCGGAGAATGTAGCCATCACCGCGAGCGGTGCAGATAACCAGCTTGGCGGGAATACCGGATTCAATGCCGGACAACTGGTGAATGCTACCGTAACTCAGCTGTCTATTGAAGCCAGCGGTGTGCGTGCTGAAGCCGGCGGGATTGCCGGACATTCGGAAGGAACAGAGGCTCCTGCCACACGAGCAGGAATTACTTCAGCTGTACTGAATGTTCCCGGAGCTGACCCGATGATTACGCTGACTGCGGCGGATGCCAAAGCGGGAGCGATCGTTGGAGCAGCGGCAACGACAGATATTACAACGCCGGAAGTGAACGCGCAAGACGGTGCGCTGATGCTCATTCAGGCGCAAGCGGCGAAGCCGTCTGTCGGCGGCTTGGCAGGTACCCTTACGAACAGCAGCATCAGCAGTGACAGCAAAGTGGTCAATGTGGAGAATATGCTGATTCTGGCAGGGCCAGCGGCTACAGATGCCTATGTTGGCGGGCTTGTAGGCTATAATGAATCCTCCAGGCTGGAACGTCTGGCAGGTTCAGCGGTGAGTCTGACCCTTAATGCACCGCGCGCTACTGCGGGCGGGGTGGCCGGATATAACCACGGCAGTGCTACAGGTATTATTGTGGACACTTATATCAGCGGTCTGAATCTGAAGGCTAACAACGGGGCAGTGTCCTCGTATGCCGGGGGGATTGTCGGCCTCAATGCGGCTCAGAGTATTGACCCGGTACTCAATCCAGTGACCTCGGTCAGCACGATTCAGAATACCCGGACACTGGGTACGGTCTCCGCTACATCCGCCAATGCCATTGTGGGCGGTATGGTTGGTGAGAACCGCACGCTGATTGCCAACAACAGCATTACCGATAAGATCTCGGTGATCGCAAGAGGCAATTCCTCCATCATCGGCGGTCTGGCCGGTGTGAATACAGCATCGGGAACACTCTACTACACGTATTCCAATGCGAACCTGACCATTGAAGGAACAGGTACACATGCCGGGGGATTAGCTGGCAGCAATGCCGGTGCTGTCATTGGCTCTTATGTAGATATTGATGTGACAGGAGATGCTCAAGGAACCTCGGGCGGTTCCGTTTACCTGGGCGGACTCATCGGCAGAAATACAGCCGGTACGGTGGAGCAATCGTATTCTGTTTCCAAGGTTACCGCGAAGAACGTCTACACCATTGTCGGCGGTCTGATCGGAGAACTGTCCGGCGGAACGGTCAAGAATTCCTATGTAGCGAAAAGTGTTAACGCTGCGAACGACAATTCTTATGCGGGCGGCTTCGTTGGCCGAATTACAAACGGTAAAATAAGCAACGTCTACTCAGCAGCAGAGGTTAATGCAGACGAGAAAAAGACTGCTTATGCCGGCGGCTTCGCCGGACGTTACGATAATGCAAGTAAAGAACTGCTCTATAAATCCTACTATATTAAAGATGAAGGACTGAATATCAACCGCGATCTGCCTGATTTCGCAGAGGGCAATCACCGCTGGCTGAATGTGCATGTCCGGCTGACCACCATTCTGTCAGAGACACTGAAAGACAGAACGGTATTCCCGGGCTTGTCGGGCTGGGATTTCGAGGGAGCCTGGAAATACGGCTCGCTCAGTGCGGCCTACCGTTACCCTGAAGTCAATCGCATTGCCAATACCGGCGGCGGAGACAACGGCAATAACGTAAATGCCAATATTAACTGGTACACGAAGGATAAGGATGCGATCGGCTTCGAGATCACCTCGGAGGCTGAGCTGGCCGGTCTGGCGGGAATTGTCAACGGCACCATTGCCGGTGTAGAGCAATTCAGCTTTAAGGACAGAACCGTGACTGTGATGAATCCGGTCCATATCCAATCCAAGCAATGGGTACCTATCGGTGATAAGGAAGTCAATCCTTTTGAAGGAACATTCGACGGGAAAAGCCAGCTGATCGATGGTCTGACCCTGCAGCCTGTCTATACGCATTCCGGGTTGTTCGGAATCATTGGAGCGAATGCTACAGTGCAGAACATGAATCTGGAGCCGCTCACGGTTGCCGGCAACGGCTACACCGGCGTTCTGGCCGGAACGAACCTGGGTACAGTCAAGAATGTGGACCTTAAGCTGCTGGACGGCGTGAAGGTCAGCGGCGGGATTGTCGGCGGCATCATCGGCCAGAACTCAGGCAGTGTTGCCGCTCTGCAGCTTACGCTCGACGGCGGAAGCCGGATTGAGACGGTAGCTGAAGGCGGCATCGCCGGCGGCCTTATCGGCGACAACACAGCGGATATTACAGCTGACACTTATGTCATCCACGATAAGGATGGCAGCATCGGCAGCGCGGCTGACCATGCCGTTATCGGCGGAATTATTGGAGTTCAGAATGGTAATGTGACTGGTCTGGCCCTTGAAGTGAATTCCAGATACCGGATTTCCTCCACGGGAATGGAAGCCACGGTTGGCGGACTGGTTGGACATTACCAGACAGGTCAAGCTGAAGGGCTGACCGTAAGCTTTGCAGACGGAACTCTGGAAGCGCGGGGGCTTGGCTCCATCCTTGGCGGTATGATCGGTCAATCCGATCAAGGGAACAGCATCCGCAATGTAATAGTAACCGGCTCCGGAAGCGGCATACAGCTGACAGCTAATGGTACGGCTGGCGGTGTTGTGGGCGCGAAGGAAGGCAGACTCGGCGGAATGCTGACCCGTTCTGTGGATAACGGCAACAGCTTCGATATTGAACATGCAGCAGTATCAGGCGTGAAGCTGGCTACAACAGGCGACAGCTTGAAGGCTGTGCTCGGCGGGATTGCCGGATCGGCTTCCCGGACAGCAATCAATGACGCCCGGTTCAAGGCTTCTCTTAGTGCCGCAGGTGAAGTAATCACTGCCGGAGGTATTGTGGGAGAGAGTGATAACTCCATCATCTACAATGCAGATTCGTCACCTGAGCTTCAAGCTGCGGCGAAGAGCGGTGAGGCCACTGTCGGCGGGATCGCCGGAACGATCTCAGCCCAGGATATTAATCAGGGCTTTGATTTTGGTAAGGCATATCCGCTGTATAAAGGGATCTACATCGCTAAGGTTCATGATGGACAGATCACAGTCACCGGAACAGACCATCGTGCTGACCTCTATGCGGGCGGTCTGACAGGCAAGAATACGGATGCTTCCATCTATAGCTCCGAGGTTGCCTCAGGTCTGAAGGTAACCGGCGGCAATACCGTGAGTGCAGGCGGAGTTGCCGGATACAGTAACGGTATCATTGTGGATACCATTGTCAGAAGCGGTGTGAACGCAGATAACAGCAGAGTAATCAATGCCGGCGGGCTTGTCGGCTGGGGAGACGGCGGCGAGATTCATTACAGTAAGGTGATCTCCGGCTCCGGCCAGTCCATCAACGTCGGATCAGCAGTTACTCTGGGTGAATCAGTACCGAATACACGCGTTGGCGGAGTGATCGGTATGGCCGATCATGTCCTGATTACGAATACCCATACGGATATTCCGGTAGTGATTGCAGATACCAATCAGGATAACACGATGTATGCAGGCGGCTTTGCCGGACTCCTGGGTGAGAACGGTACACTTGCCGGACAGATTCAGAAGTCTTATGCCACAGGCAAGCTGAATGTCAGCGGCAGATTAGGCTCCTATGTCGGCGGATTCGCCGGGTCTGTAGATCATTACTCGATCACAGATTCCTATGCCTCCGGTGACATCAGCAATACCGGCTTCGACACACGCAGCGGTGGTTTCGCAGCCTCCGTGGAGCGAAGCGGCAGCATCAGCAAGTCTTACGCTTTACAGAGCAAGATTTCTACTGTCGGGGTGAAGTCCTCGACCCGTTCCTATAATGGCGGCTTCGCCGGATATAATGACGGAATGCTTACTAGTGTGTACGCGAATGTGCCGCAGATTAGCGTTACAGTTGCAGGGGACAATGTCTCCAAAGGCGCACTGGTCGGCTACAACTTCCGGGACGGCAAAATTCTTAGCTCATCCTATACCGGCACACTGGATGCTGTAGGCCGTAATTCGGGTGCAGCCGCAGCTGCCGTAAGTACAGCAGCAGTTGATCCGCTGACTTCAGGACTCTGGAGTATCGACTATGATACTACCTTCCTGAACGACCTGACGGATGGGGCCATTACTGTACAGACTCCGCTGCAGCTCGCGGGGGCAGTCATGTTCTATAACGAGACAGGACTGAATTATTACAAGCTGTTCAACAGAACGGCTGAGAACAAGCCGGAGCTGACAACGATTTTGCTTGGTGCGGATATCGATCTTGCCGGACGCTACTGGACGGCATTCGACAGCTTCACGGGTGTGTTCGACGGTCAAGGCCATACGTTAAGCGGACTTTCACTGAAAGCCTCCGGCCAGCAGACCGCCGGATTCATCAAGGATAACCGTGGCCAGCTCCTGAATGTGAACTTTACCGGAGCAGAACTCTCCGGTGCAGTGAATGCAGGTATTGCTGCTGGAGTCAACCATAAGGGTGCAGTCATCCAGAATGTGAAGGTCAGCGGTTCCGTGGCTGCCAGCGCTGCCGCAGGCGGGGCAGCTGGTGTGAATCAGGGCACTCTGGAGAAGGTCACGAATGAAGGAGTGAAGCTTGCCGGAGCAGGCCGGATTGGCGGAATTGCCGGAAGCAACGCTGGTGTGATTCACCAGGCTGTATCGAAGGGCAACATTGATGTATCATCTGCACTGGCCGCAGGCGGAATTGCCGGTGAGAACAGTGCAGAAGGCTCCATCACTGAATCGCTGGTCTATGGCGATATCCGTGTAGCTTCAGCCCAGGCGATCGCTGGCGGGATCAGCGGACTGAATGCTGGAGAGATCAAGAACAGCTACTCTGCCGCCACGGTCCTCGCCGAAGGCATGTCTACTGCATGGGCTGGCGGTATTGCCGGTCTGGCAGAGAGCGGGTCGATTATTACTTCCCTGAACACCGGAGAAGTGAAGGCTGGAGTGAAGGGCAAGATTCAACCGCTGCAAGCCTTCTTCGGCGGGATTGCCGGACAGAAATCGGACAATGCCACGATCAGCGGCTCCTTGTTCAACAGACAAATGCTGAAGAATAATATTGCGTACTACAATCTGAATGGCCAGGCAGTGTCTGGCAATAACAGCAGTGCCAT
The DNA here is from genome assembly GCF_038009085.1 of Paenibacillus sp. FSL R7-0210. Lineage (NCBI taxonomy): Bacteria > Bacillati > Bacillota > Bacilli > Caryophanales > Paenibacillaceae > Paenibacillus > Paenibacillus sp. FSL R7-0210. The sequence goes on along the minus strand of NZ_JBBPAR010000001.1, from coordinate 3,800,558 downwards.
GGGGCTGCCGGGTGCAGAGCTTACTGGCGCGAATCTGCCGGCAGGCCTGGATGCCGGAATCTGGACAGCCCGGAACACATTCTATCCGCTGCCTCAGGCCTTTAACGGAACAAATGAAGGGACTCTGGCTTCAGCCGCTGTTATCCTGAACTCGCAGGATCTGATTAACCGCGTGGGTTCGGCATTCCACATGAGCAGCGGCGGAGCACTCTCCTGGAGCGCTGATCCGTCCAAGGCTGTAGTGAACGGTACAACCGGCAGCCTGATATCAGGTGGCAGTGCAGTGCTGAAGGCAACCGCTGGAGGACAGAGCAGAAGTATTGCTATTAATACCGCTGCATTCCAGTACCCGAGCGCAGCAGTTGCACCAACTGCAACTCCTGCAGATAAGAATTTCACTACTGAAGTGAAGGTGGAGCTGGCAACAGGCGAGCAGGGAGGAAGCATCTACTATACACTGGACGGTACAACACCTACAGAGACCTCCCAGCTGTACAGCGGACCTATCGATCTTAAGAGCACAACAACGGTTAGAGCCATTACGATTGTATCCGGCAAAGAGTACAGCCCGGTTGCAGCCTGGACCTGGACGCTTGTAGTCCCTAATCCGAGCCCTAATCCAAACCCTGGTACCGGCAATGGCGGCGGTGGTGGTGGCGGTCCAATTGCTCCGCTTCCAAGCCCGACACCTGCACCGGCAGCTCCGTCGATCACAGCGGTCGCTGGAACATCGACAGTAACTGGTGACAGTGAAGCTCCGGTCAAGATCGCTAAGAACAGCAAGCTTGCGCTGAAGGCTCCAGAAGGGCAGACGATCTATTACACAACGGACGGCAGCATTCCGACTGCCAAGAGCACGAAGTATACCGGTGAGCTGCTGATTACCAAGAGCATGACGGTCAAAGCCATTACGGACAAAGACGATAAAGTCATTACCATCGAGTATGCGGTGGAGAATGCGAAGTACAGCCTGAAGAGTAACAGCGGTGAGATCAAGTATATGGCAGCCTATCCGAACGGTCTGTTCATGCCGAACGCAGCCATCACCAGGTATGAGCTGATCCAGTCGCTTGCACCGCTGCTTGACATGGAAGAAGTGAATGTAGGCAATCTGTTCAATGATGTCAATGCCGAGAATGAAGGACTGACCGGATTCTTCGCATCGGCCGGCATTATTGAGGGCTTCCCGGATGGCGGATTCGGCGGAACGAAGGGCTTAACCAGAGCCGAGTTCTCCAAAATCATGACAACTGTGCTGAAGCTTGATGTAACTGAGACAGGCGTAACGAAGCAGAAGGACCTGAAGGGACACTGGGCAGAGAAATATGTCAATGCCCTGTCGCAGGCAGGTTATGTGCAAGGCTTCCCTGACGGAACCTTCAAGCCGGGAACACCGATTACCCGTGCGCAGGCCGTAGTGCTGATTAACCGGATTGCCGGCACGAAGAAGCTGACGGTAACGGCTGTACAATTCAAGGATCTTCCGGCTACCCACTGGGCTTATAAAGACATCATGTCGGTTGTGAAATAACAGAAATTCATAAGTGAAGGAGATCGGCGGATGAAAACAAAGCTGCTTGCCGTAAGCCTGGTCCTCTCATTGATCTCGGCGATACTCTTCTATTCCGGCCCCACCAGTGCGGATACACCTGAGGCGTACAACGCTGAACAAAGCTATGGAATAGCGAGTAAGGCGATCTTTTATCTGCGGGTGCTGAAAAGCGACGGTACTGCAAGCTCCACCGGAACAGGAGTGATCCTGTCTCCGGCCGGTACTGCAGCAACGGCGTATCATGTGGTCAAAAACGCACAGCGCATTGAAGGAGTCATGGCGGATGGAACGGTGATCAGTCCGATTAAAGTCACGAAGTCCGACGAGTTGAAGGATGTGGCCATTCTTGAACTGCCAACTCCTGCTGCGATGAAGCAAAAGGATAATGCCTATGCTTTTCTGCCGCTGCGGGGGGACAAGCTGAGACATGGTGAAGCGGTGTATGCCCTGGGCTATCCGCTCAAGAATACAGCGATCATCACGGAGGGGATTGTGAACACTCCGGCAGCCGACATTAACGGCAGAAGCCGGATTCTGACCTCGGCCCAGGTGGCAAGCGGAATGTCCGGTGGTCCTCTGCTGGATACGCATGGCGAGCTGGCGGGTATTATCTCCGGTTCCCTGCGGACGATGACTAACATTCATTTGATTGTGAATACGGAGGATCTGCGCAGCCTGCTGCCAGCTTCCTTCAACTAAAAGCAATACCAGAAGCAGCTTACACTTGAGGCTGCAATATAATACCGACTATGGCTGTCCTCAGGCGTTTCTTGGCAAACGCGGGGACAGCACTTTTTTTACAAACAAGAATGTATAAGCAGCTCGATGATCGTAATTCACCCCTATGGAAGGAGGAGGAACCCATGTGATTACGGCCTATTTGCTGGATGTGAACCAGAACGATCTATTCAAGCTGTCATCGATGCTTCAGCATACTGGCAAGGTGAATGTGATCGGCATGTCTGCTTATCCCGACAATGTTGTGGACCAGATTGTCCTGCTGCAGCCCGATGTGCTGTTTCTGGATCTTCAGCTGCCCGGCCATCAAGGAGTCGTTGTAGCCGAGCTGGTGAAGAAAAGGCTGCCGGATATTCAGATTGTGGTGGTCACAGAGACGAAGCAGCATGCCCTGTGGGCCTTCGACCAGGACATTGTGGATTATGTGCTGAAGCCGCTGGAGGAGGTCCGGCTGGGCCAGTCTCTGGAACGGCTGCGCAAGGGGAGCTGAAGCAGGCTGGCGGACGGAATCAGGGATGCCGGATGTTGTCTGCCCATGGTACAATGTACGGACAAGTAGAAAGGATGGGTGATTTTAGTTGAAGTATGATTTTAACCGTATCATTGACCGCCGCAATACCCGTTCCTACAAATGGGACCAGTCCGAGAAGCTGTTCGGAGACAAGGAGATTCTTCCGCTGTGGGTAGCAGATATGGACTTTGCAAGCCCTCCTGCGGTACAGGAAGCGATTCTGCGCCGCGTACAGTCAGGAATATACGGCTATAGCGTGACGGGCGACTCTTACAAAAAGGCGATTACCGGCTGGTACCGCAGACGCCATGACTGGGAGATTCAGGAGGAGTGGATCTCGGATTCTCCGGGGATTGTAACCTCACTCAGCCTGTCGGTGGAGCTGTTCAGCTCGCCGGGAGATCAGGTGATTCTGCAGTCGCCGGTCTACTATCCTTTCTATGATGTGATCCGGATGAATGACCGCAAGGTGGCGGTGAATCCGCTGAAGCTGGAAGCAGGCCGTTATGTCATGGATTACGTTCAGCTGGAAGAGCTGATGGCCGGCGGCGCGAAGCTGTTGCTGCTGTGTAATCCGCATAATCCGGGAGGCAGAGTGTGGGAACGGGAGGAATTGCTGCTTCTGGGCGAGCTATGCCTGCGGTACGGGGTAACCGTGATCTCGGATGAGATTCATTGCGATATGATCATGCCCGGACACAAGCATATTCCGTTCGCTTCCCTGTCACCAGAATTGTCAGACATTACGCTGACTACACTAGCGGCTACCAAAACCTTCAATCTGCCGGGGCTGCAGACCTCGTATATCGTCACCTCCAGCCCGGAGCTGAAACGGAAGTTCGACTATAAAATTAAGACGCTCAGCCTGCATATGTCGGCGTTCTTCTCGCCGGAGGCTGTGGAAGCGGCGTATAACGAAGGCGGAGAATGGCTGGATGAGCTGATCCTGCATATTAACGGCAATGCTGACTACGCCATCTCCTACCTTGCCGCGCATCTTCCGCAGGTGAAGCCGATGCAGCTGGAAGCCACCTATCTGCTGTGGATCGACTGCCGGGCGCTCGGACTCGATGCTGACGGGCTCAAGCAGCTGATGTACCGCGAGGCTAAGGTAGCATTCAACGAAGGGTCTGTGTTCGGTGCGGAAGGCCAGGGTCATCTGCGGATCAATCTCGCCTGCCCGCGCTCCCTGCTGGCTGAAGCGCTGGAGCGGTTCGTCAAGGCTGCGGCTGCTTATGTGAAATAGATATTGCCTTACATGTAATAGTGAACGCCGTTTCCTCTTGAACATCATGTTCGGAGGGAGCGGCGTTTTTTTGTTTTTTTGCAGGGGAACCTCCATAGTAGCAATGCAGCTTCCCGTTCCTTACTGGTCCAATATACGGAAGTCTGGAAATCCTGCACAAACTGCAACTCTCAGCACTTCTAAGTCGCTCAGCATGCCGTAATCCTGCCCGAAATGCAACAATCCGAGCAGGTAAGCTCCTCATCTGGGAGAAATCCTGCACAAACTGCAACAATCCATGCTGCGGGGCATCAGCCTAGCCTAAATCCTGCATAAACTGCAACAATCTGCTCAAACTCCTCCCCAACTCGCTCCTCTCTCCCCCTAATCCGCCCCTCTCTCCCAATATATTCATCTATATATGAAGCACTAAAGAAAATAACAAAAGCAAAAGGAGCGGAGGGGAAATTTGGAACTGTAGGAGCGGTAGCGTCCGCCTCCCCGGATTTCCACCGCGAACAGCGGTTTAAATCAAGAAATCTGGGGATGGGCAGCGCCGGAAGTCCAAATGTTCACCGCAGTGACGATAAGCTTCAAGTTCAACTCTTAAGTGCGTCTCATATACTAGGCTCCCTTATTGAGCAGATCGCAGACCCGTGATAAGATGGGCAGTGCAGTACGGCTGAATGAGTAAGTATAAACAGAGAGTGGGAGAGATAGAGATGAGCAGCAGCAATACGACCCGGATAATTATAGATTGTGACACAGGAATAGACGACGCACTGGCCATATTGTATGCGCTCCGGGCGCCGGGGGTAGTGGTTGAGGGGATTACGACAGTGTTCGGCAACATCGATGTGCAGCAGGCGGCGGATAACACGCTGCGGCTGCTTGAGCTTGCGGCTCCGGGCTATGAAATCCCGGTAGCGCTCGGAGCTTCCCGGGCGCTGGTACGCGAGCTGACCGGCTTCTCCACCCATGTTCACGGGGAGAACGGCATTGGCGGCGTTCAGCTGCCGCCCTCCCGGCAGGTGCCGGTTCAAGAGACGGCAGCAGAGTTCATTGCGCGGATGGCGGATACGAATCCGGGAGAACTGGTCCTGGTGACGCTCGGACGGCTGACGAACCTGTCGCTGGCACTGGATCTGGACCCGCAGCTGACCTCCAAGCTGAAGAAGGTAGTGGTTATGGGCGGTACGGTATATAAGCCGGGCAACGTCACACCGGTGGCCGAGGCCAATCTGTGGGGCGACCCGGAAGCGGCTGACCGAGTATTCACTTCAGGGCTGCCTGTAATGATGATCGGGCTGGATGTGACTCTGCAGACGCGGATCACTTCAGAGCATGTGGAACTGCTGAAACGGCATGGTCGGGAAGAGAATAAGGCGGTCATCGAGTTTATGGAAGAGTCGCTTGCGTATTATTTTAAATTTTACCGCGAGGCGAACTATCTGATTAACAGCGCTCCGCTGCATGATCCGCTGGCCCTGATGGCTGCCTTGCAGCCGGATCTTGTAACCTGCCGCCGGATGAAGGTCCGTGTAGAGCATCAGGGGGCGTTCACCTCGGGTATGGTCGTAGCAGACTTGCGGGCACAGCCCAAAGAAGGCGAATTCATCGAAGTGGCTGTAGAGGTGGATGCTGAACGGGCTGTTGGTGTCTTTTTGAGCGTGTTCATATAGGTATTAAGGGAACCCCGGACGGGTGAATCTGCAATGGTTACAATCTCTTCATTTGCTATATTTATCTAGTTTGCTAGAATAGTAGGGGATGTAAGGTTGAGAGATTCACAATCTATCTTAGAGAATGGGGAACTAACTTATATGAAGCATTTGGCCAAAATAGTATTATGCGCAGCGATCTCACTCGGCAGCCTCTCGGCGCTTCCGGCAAGTGCGGTCCATGCGGCACCTGCGGGTGTCAGTATCATGCTGGACGGTTATCCGCTGCCGTTCCCGGTGGAGCCGGTGATGATGAACGGAACGACCATGGTGCCCTTCCGCGCCATCTCGGAAGCCCTGGGGATTCAGGTCGAATGGAATCAGAAGGCCCGCAAAATTACGGCCACCCGGAAGGACGCAACTGGCACCGCTCCAACCGTAGTGGTCCTGACCCTCGGGAGCAAAAATGCCGTGGTGAACGGAACAGTGGTGAAGCTGGAGGTCGCACCGCAGGACATTCGCGGAACCACGATGCTGCCGCTTAAGTTCTTCAGCCAGCAGTTCGGGGCGGTGACCTCCTGGAATCAGGCGTCCAAGACCGTATCCATAACTTCCCCGAAGCGGGATATGTATACCTTGGGCTTCTACGCACAGAAGGCCTACAGTGAGGTCTCGCTTATTCCAAGCTTCGATGCGGTTGCCTTTGGCTGGGCAAGGATCGACAAGGACGGCCAGTTCACAACCACCGGTAAGGATTTCTGGTGGCCGGAGGCTGCAGGTGATGTAACGCCGGAATCGATTGTGCAGAATGCGGCAGCGGGAGGGACCGCTCCCTACCTGATGGTCTATTCCAGTGACTCGTCACTGGAGCTGAGCAAGAATCTGGAGGACGCGCAGCTCCAGCAGCAGACGATCGCCAGTATTGTCGATTTGGCCACGCAGAAGGGCTTCAAGGGCATTGGACTGGATCTGGAAGGGCTGGGACTGACGGGGGATAAGGCGCTGGTGCAGAGCCAATATAACGCTTTTGTCAAAAATCTCTCCACAGCAGCCCGCGCCGCCAGCCTCAAGCTGACCGTCATTCTGCATCCGCTGAACAGCTCTTACAAGGGGTATGATTACAAGACGCTAGGGACACTTGCCGACGATTTGGTTATCATGGCTTACGCCTATGAAGGGGAGACCGGGCCGGAGCCGATGAATAAGGTCGATGAGAGCATCCGGCTGGCGCTTGATCAGGTCAGCAAGGAGAAGCTGATTCTCGGGATATCGGTCTACAGTGAGAACGAAGCCTCCGTCAATGCCAAGATCGGCCTGGCTAAGCGGTACGGCCTTAAGGGGATTGCGATCTGGCGTCTGGGGATCATCGGCCAGCCGGTGCTGAACCAGATGGGAGAAGCTATCGAGCTGTAGCAGGTACATCTATCTTAATGAAGACTGCTGTATGGTGAGCCTATAACCGTAGAGCAGTCTTTTTGCAAAGATCAAATATCAAATGTCACATTAACCTCACGGGCTTACCTGTATAATTCTATAGTTGACCTTAGAACAGATGGATTGAACAACCAAGGAGGACTATAGAAGATGAGCACGAAATATAAAGCACTGGAACTGGATAAGCCGATGACTTATGAGCTGGAAGGGCTGGAAGTCGGCGTGACCTCGAACTGCAATTTCCGCTGTGATTACTGCTGCGCTTACAATAGAAATGACGGCCAGACCCTTGACGGTAAGGAGGTCATCCGCATTCTGGAGGAGCTGCCTAATCTGAAGCGTGTCCGGCTCTCGGGCGGCGAGGTTACGCTGAAATTCCAGGATTGTGTGGAGATTGTGGCGTACTGCTCTTCGCGCGGCATTCAGACCCAGCTCAACTCGAACGGCAGTCTGCTGAATGAGGAGCGGATCGGGCAACTGGTGGACGCAGGTCTGACGACGATTCATATTTCTTTTAATTTCACCACGGCTGAAGGCTTCTCGCGGTATTATAATATTCATCCGAGTGTCTATCACAAAATCAGAGAGAACATCACTATGTTCGCCAAAACCAATGTCAATGTGGTGCTGGAGACACTTCTGTTCAATGAGACGCAGGATCATATGCAGGAGATCAGCGAGCATGTCTATTCTATGGGCGTAAGAACGCATGAAATTCAGAACAGCATCATTATGGATCACACCGGCTGGAAGGCGATTGCCGCCCGTGAGCAGCTAAAGAACGCTGTCCAGGAGCTGATCGACCGCAAGCCGGAGGACACGACGCTCTACTTCACTTGTATGGACCGGTTCATGGAGGCGATGGGCTTCGAGGAGCAGCCGGGCGTTTACTTCCCGCATTGTATCGAAGGGATGAAGCAGCTTCATCTGCATGGCAACGGCGACATTCTGATCTCCGAGCTGTGCCATCCGGTCATTATCGGCAATATCTATAACGGAACATCACTGAAGGACTTGTACAGCAATATGCCGGCCCCGCTGTCGGACTATCTGGAGAAACGGCCTTGCCCGGCGCTGGACGCCTTGTTCCCGCAAGGGGTATAGTTCCCTTACCGGACCTTACAGCAGAGACAGTCAGTGCAGCAGAGTATAATGGCATAGTTCACACAGGGGGTTGAAATACATGCTTGGTGCAGTAAGACGCGGATTAGTATCTTCCAATACAGTGCTGGAGCGGATCATGCCGCTGCTTACACCCGCAGCCATCGTGGTTGGCGTGCTGAATGAGGCGTCGCTGCTTCCGTTAACGTGGCTGGTGCCCTGGATCTTCGCCGGGATGACGCTGATCGGCAGCCTGAAGTCAAGCTTCCGGGATCTGTTCACCGTGCTTGCCAAGCCGCAGAAGCTGCTCATCCTGCTCATTATTCTGCATATCGTCATGCCGCTGATCGGCTGGCTGGCAGCGATGCTGTTTTTTCCAGGCGATCCTTATACGGTTACCGGTTATGTGCTGCTCTTCGCCATTCCGACCGGAGTGGTCAGTGTAGTCTGGGTATCGATGCATGGCGGGAATATCGCTCTGACTCTGGCGCTGATCCTGATCGATACGCTGCTGTCGCCATTGATTGTACCAGCTACGCTGTATCTCCTGATGGGGGCAAGCGTGCAGATGGACGCCGGCGAGATGATGCGGGGCCTGCTCTGGATGGTCGTCCTGCCTTCCGTAGCGGGGATGCTGCTGAATCAATTCACTAAAGGCAAGATCAGCACGGTCTGCGGGCCTCCGCTGGCCCCGTTTGTCAAGGTGGGCTTGTTCACCGTGGTCTCCATTAATGGGGCCAGCATTGCCCGGTATCTGAAGCATCCGGACGGCCAGCTTGCTCTGATCATTGCCGTAACCTTCGTTACTGTTGCCCTCGGCTATGTTATTGGAGCCGTAGTCTCGCGCCGCCTGCACTATGATCATGCGAATGCTGTAGCCGTTCAGTTCAACTCCGGTATGCGCAATCTCAGTGCGGGAGCGGTGCTGGCGGTGCGGTATTTTCCGCCGGCAGTGGCCCTGCCTGTAATCTCCGGGATGCTGTTCCAGCAGATTCTGGCTGCCTGCTCCGGCATGTTCCTCCGCAGCAGGGCCAGACGCCTGCAGCAGGCCCGTTCGGCAGCAGTGCTGCCGGGTGCCTCAGCTTCGCCGGACAGCCCGGGCATGTAGTAGAATACCAACTTCATAGGCGGAATGCGAACCCGCTTTTCCTTACTTATCCGCTGAGTGCGGTTGTTAAGGAGGGCGGTTTTTTTACTATGTAAGAAAATAGATATATTATGTTATCATTCGACAAAAATCGATATTTTTTCTGAAAATACAACATTCCATTATTCATTACGTTCGAGGAAAATCCGATAATTATTGTAATAAAGCAATCTTTTTGGTTGTTTAAAGGCTAAGGAAAGACAACGGGGCGGAAGGAAGTAGAAGAAGATGAAGATTCGTATGAAGCTATCGGTTATGATGATTGTCGTTACACTGATTTCTACAGCATTAATGGGGATTTTTACGTACACCAAATCCACAGGCACCATCATGAACCTGACCGAATCTTCCATGGCGCAGGTAGGCACGGATAAGGCACAGACCATCGGCGCAATGATCGACAAGGAGAAGCGGAACATACAGCTGGTTGCGGGGGAGAGTGAGATCACCGAGCTGCTGCTTCAGGCTGCAAATGGCGGCTCAGTGGAGGAAGCGCTACACGACCAGATCAATGTCAAGCTTCAGGGCCAGGTGAAGGATGCGGGCAACCTGGAACATATGTTTGTAGTTGATCTGAAGGGAACGGCGGTGGCGGATAGCGATACCAAGCTGGTAGGCGCCAATTTCAGCGATAGAAATTATACGAAGAATGTCTTGAAGACCGGGATGCCTGTCATTAGCGAGACGCTGAAATCCAAGTCAACAGGGGCATATATTGTGGCTTTTGTCCATCCGGTGATGAGTGGTGAGAAGATGATCGGGTTCGTAGCTTCGGCGGTCAGGGCGGACAGTCTGGTGACCTATCTGGCCGATGCCAAGGTGGCGGGTGCGCCTTCCTCTTACGCCTATCTGGTGGATGAAACGGGGAATACGCTCTATCATCCCGACGGGAAGAAGATAGGTTCCCAGGTGGAGAACGAATCCATCAAAGCCGTGGTCGAGCGGGTGAAGGCGGGGGAGAGCGTTGCCGATGGCATTGTGGAATATACCTTCAACGGGGCCAAGAAAAAAGCGGCCTATACCGTGCTCCCCGAGACGAAGTGGACCCTGGTGCTGACCGGAGATGTGGAAGAGGTGCTGCAGCCGGTTAGCGAAATGACGAACTTCATTATGCTGCTCGGCCTGGGAAGCCTACTGCTCACTCTGCTGATCGGGACTACAGTGGCTACCCGGATCTCCTCGCCGATCATCAAGCTCACGGAGCTGGTGAACCGCACGGCAGAGCTGGATCTCAAATATGATAACCAATATGAATATTTGACTAAAAATAAAGATGAGACAGGAACCATCGCCAAGGCTATGTTCCGTACCCGTGCGGCGCTGCGTGAGATGGCGGGCAGTCTGATTGCGATCTCCACCAAGGTACTGGACAATGCCGAGACGCTGGAGAAGCTGTCGAACGAGGTCAGAGAGAATGCGCATGACAATTCAGCCACGACAGAGGAGCTGTCCGCAGGGATGGAGGAGACGGCGGCTTCTACCGAGGAGATGACGGCGGCTATCCACGAGACCCTGAATAATGTCAGAATGATCAGCGATAAGGTAAAAGAAGGCTCCGGAGTATCGGGCCAGATTACGCAGCGGGCCCTGGAGCTTCAGCATGATGCAGTGACATCCACCGAGAATGCGAAGCAGATCTACAGCTCGGTCCGCAGTGAGATGCAGAAGGCGATCGAAGAGTCGGGAGCCATTCACGAGATCAACGTATTGGCCGATACGATTCTCTCCATTACAAGCCAGACCAACCTTCTGGCCCTGAATGCAGCGATTGAAGCCGCACGGGCAGGCGAGGCGGGCCGGGGCTTCGCCGTGGTGGCCGGGGAGATCCGCAAGCTGGCAGAGAAGTCCTCCGAGACAGCGTCAGGCATTCAAGAGGTGGTCAAAAATGTCTATGCCTCCGTGGAGCAGATGACCCGGCATTCCGAGGCCGTGCTGAGCTTCATCGACCGCAATGTGCTGGGCGATTATGAGCGCCTGACCGAGGTCAGCCAGCAGTACAATGATGATGCTTCCACAATTAACGGGCTGATGAACCAGTTCGAGGAAGCGGCCGATCACCTGAACGAGACCGTCTCCAGCATCGCCATCGCTGTCAATGAGGTGGCGGCCACGGTGAACGAGGGGGCCATCGGGGTGCAGGATATCGCCGAGAAGACGGCGGATATTGTGGAGAAGACCTTCCATGAAGCCACAATGGCCGATGAGAATACGCAGAGTGCTAAGGAGATGCAACAACTGGTAGAGAAATTCAAAATCTAAACTCGTTTCAGCAGATCTTTACCTGGGCTTCATCTGTTTTTAAGCTTCGCGGGGTATAGTACTCACATACCCCCCTTTAATATAACTTTTGGCCCCGCCGGACGCTGGCGGGGTCCCTTTTTTATTCCAGCTGTTTAAAAGCGGCTTGCCGTCTCCAGCATAGCGGCCATTTCTGTATAGCCCTGCGACTGGGCATGCGCCAGCGGTGTGACACCCTCGCGGTCGGCGATGGCTGGATCGGCTCCGTGCGTCAGCAGCAGCTTGACGATTGTCTGATGCCGCTCCCCGCCGTCGCCGAGGATGACGGCCTCCAGCAGCGCGGTCCACCCCAGATTGTTGATATGGTCGATGTCGACATCCGAATGCTCCAGCAGATACTTGACGACCTCGACATGCCCTCGATCTGCGGCGGGGATCAGCGCAGTCCCGCCATAGCGGTTGGTCAGCGTCGTATCCGCTCCCGCCTCAACCGCCATTTTCACAATGTTCAGATATCCGGATGCTCCGGCATATAGCAGCACATTATTAAGCATACTGTCGCGAATGTTGATATCGGCACCTTGGGCAATAAGCGCTTCGACCGTCCCGGCATGGTTGCCATAGGCCGCGGCGACCACCGCCGTTCGGCCGCTTTCGTCCTGCGCCTGAATATCCGCTCCGGCCTCCAGCAGCCGCAACACCTCAGCGGTATCCCCGCGCTCCGCCGCTGCGATTAATTGTTTATTCATGATTATGACCTCATCTCCCCTGCCGCCTCATCTAGGATACTAAGAATGGCAATTGGTTCTACCTTATTTATTGGTATTATGGACAAATCTATGATGAAATGTCAAAAGCCGCGGGTAAACAACATTTGCGCAAAAGCCGGGGTGTCCGGTATGCTATATGTAAGTAATATACTGGGAGGAGGAAACTTCATGAGCAGATTAATGCTCAGCTCTGCGCAGAGTCTATGGACCACACAGCGGTTAATGTGCAGAGCGGTTAGCAATACTCCGCTGTAACGATTCACCAGTTCCTCTGTGAACACCTGTCCGATAGACTCTGCTGCCTTGATAAGTTGAAACAACTTAAAAGGAGCGGAGCAAGTAATGAAATATGTAAATGCAGATGTGGTATTGCCGCAGCAGCTGCTGCAGGAGATTCAGAAATACATGCAGGGCGGGATGCTGTATATCCCGAAGCCTGAGGGACAGCACAAGCGGTGGGGTGAGAATTCAGGCGGCAGATCCTACTTAAGCGCCCGGAACCAGTCCATTCGTGAGCATTATGCCAGCGGATTGAGCGTAACTGAGCTGGCGGAGCAATTCTGCCTGTCAGCCGACAGCATCAAGAAGATTGTGTATGGAAGCAAGCAGAGAAAGTAGAGATCTAAGGCCGCGTGACGCAGCCATTTCTGCTTGTGAGATTCAACCACGAGCTGGCTTCGACTGCACTATATACACTAGATTCGTTCAAAACCTCCCGAAAAATAGCATCTGCTGCACTCTGTACAGTAGAATTTTGCGCAGGCGGCCTTTTGGAGCATATATGCAGAAATCTGGTGTATGAAATACAGCAGAATGAGTTTTTGGACCCATTCAATCATAATCTATTGTAGAAAATACAATCGCAGCGTCCACGCACACGTGCTAACACACAAGCGCCAACTCACGAGCATCCACACACAAGCGCCCATACACAACCGCTCACGCCTAGCACTCAACCTGATCCACCCGTAACAAATAGGCTGTCCCAAGAAGTCGCGTTATGACTCTTGGAGCAGCCTCTTTGTTTTGTGCAAAAGTCAGGTTATACCTGTCTATTATCTATGTCCGCCGCCTCCGCCAACTCTATAATGAATGCAGACATCCATATGAGGGGGCAGGAAGATGAAATTAGAAACAGCAGCAAGGGATATAGTACTGCGGGCGCTTAAGGCATATGAGTTGGATTGGACAAAAGTTGAATATATTAAGCAGTCCGACAGTATCACGTTCAAGGTAGAGACGGAAACTGCGGGCAAGCTGCTGCTGCGGATACATGGCGAACGGTGCAGCCGGGAGGAGATTCTGTCGGAGCTGGAATGGCTCAGCCATCTCAGCGGGGCAGCGGAGCTGGTTGTCCCTGTGGGGCTGCGCGATTCAAGCGGCAGTTATATTCTTGAGACTGGCAATGAAGATGGCGGTGAAGAGCAGCAGCTGAGCTATGTTACCCTGATGCGCTGGGTCGAAGGGGAGCATTCAGCGGGCAATCTGACAGATGAGCAGCTCCACGCTGTAGGCGTGATGCTGGCCGGGATGCATGAAGCGGGCGAAAAGTTTGTACCATCGGCGGAGTTCACCCGTCCGGCTTGGGGAGCGGACAGCTTTCGCAAGCATTGGAATAAGCTGGAGAAGCATCTTTCGGCTCTGGTGCCGGAACCGGGGTGGAAGCTCTATCAGGCTGCCGCCGCCAGAATCCCGGGTGAACTCGAGGCCATGACGCCAGACCCCGGCAGCTATGGCCTGATCCATGGTGACCTGCACTTTGGGAATGTGGTGTTCGCTGACGGCCAGCCCCGAGCGATTGATTTCGGCCTCTGCGGCTACGGCTTCTACCTGTATGATCTGGCCGCCGCTCTGCTGGAGCTGTCCACGGAGCAACGCAGGAGCCTAATTCGAGGCTACAGCAGTGTCCGTGCGCTGGAGCCGGATTATGAACGGAAGCTGGAATGCTTCTTTGTCAAGATCATGATCGGGAATTACAGCCATCATATTACCAATCCGGATGAGCACCCCGGCTTGCGCGAAGAACAGCCGTATGCGCTGGCCTATCTAAAGGAATATCTGGCGGACTCCCGTTTTCTGTTCAAGGGAATCGAACCTGTGCAAGTGGAATGAAGCTGTGCAATCTGTAAATATGTCCACTGATCCTAGCCTGAGGACATTTATTGCGCTCCCCCGCAGCGGTAACATATAGACATCAAAGAGCAGTCAGCTTTGAATTACCGGTCAAAGGGGAGTATACAGATGAAGCGATCCATGCAAAAGGGAGCATCACTTTTACTGATGGGTATGATGCTGGCACTGGTTGTAACCGCTTGCGGCGGCAACAATGCGAAGAATAACGGCGCGAACAGCGGAGGGGCCACACAGGGCGCGGACGGAGGCGGCAGCAGCGGCAAAAAGACAGAGCTGTTGTTCTGGTCACCCTTCTCCGGCTCGGACGGCCCGTTCATGAAGAAAATCGTTGATAAATACAACAGCTCCCAGGATAAGTATAAAGTGAATTTCGTGATCCAGCCGAATGGCGAATATTACAAACAGCTTGATGTAGCGCTCAGTACCGGCAAGGAACAGCCGGACCTGATGATTATGCATGTCGATCAGGTGCCGACGTACCAGAGCAAGGAGCAACTTCAGCCTGTGGATGAGCTGGCGGCCGCGGCCGGGATCAACCCGGCTGATTTTGCCGAAGCTCCGGTGAAATATGCCACGATCGACAATAAGCTGTATACGATCCCGCTGGACATTCATCCGGTCGTTATGTATTACAACAAGGATCTGTTCGAGAAGGCGGGCATCACTGCGCCTCCAGCGAACCGTGCCGAATTCGATGCCGCTGTGCTGAAGCTGACGGACAAATCCAAGGGGGTCTATGGATACGTGGTGCCGACCCTCTGGCCGCAGCAGTTCATCTTCCCGTCCCTCGTCTGGCAGAATGGCGGGGAGCTCTGGAACGGAACGGATGTAGCCTACAATTCACCTGAAGCGGTTGAGATGGTACAGTGGCTGCGCGATATGGTAGACAAGGGAGTCTCCCCGGCCAATGTTCAGCAGGATGGTGAGAATACCCTGTTCCTGCAGGGCAAAAACGCCATTCAGTTCAACGGGCCGTGGATGAAATCCCAGTTCGATGAAGCCGGGCTTAATTATGGCGTCGCCGTCATGCCGCAGATCGGCAAGGCGAAGCAGGCGATTTATGCAGGCTCGCATGGCTTCGTCGTTCCCAAGTCCGTGACAGACAGCACGAAGCTGGCCGGTATCGGCGATTTCCTGAAATATGTCTCCGGCAACTCGCTGGACTGGGCGGAATCCGGGCAGGCGGTAGCTTCCAAGACCGTGATGGACAGCGCCGAATTCAAGGCTATGGAGTTCCAGAGTACGGTATCCCAGAGCTTCTCCTCCGTACAGTTCGCACCGAATGTGCTGAATTGGGGAACGATTATCGAGCCGGTATGGGGAGAGCTGAGCAGTGCCCTTCTTGGCAAAAAATCACCGCAGCAGGCGATGGATGATGCTGTAGCCAAATCCCGTCAGGCGATGAAATAGAGGTCCGTGGAGCGGATCATTCGGTTGGCATGGCGGGGAGCGGGAGCTTCCCGCTTTTCCTTATCCTTATGCTAAGGAGGAATCACTTTTGAAAACCCTATGGACTTCACGCTTGACCTCATTTCTGTTCGTGCTGCCCTATCTGGCTGCCTTCGGGCTGTTTCTGCTCTTCCCGATTCTGTATGGCTTTGTCATCAGCCTGCAGGACTTCGAGCTGCTGTCTGCCGCCCACCCCTTTGTGGGGCTGCGCAATTACATGACCATTTTCACTCCGGGGACCTATGAGAACAGTATTTTCTTCCGCGGACTGTGGACCACCCTCCAGTTTGTCCTGTATTCGGTTCCGCTGCTGATCATTACCGGGCTGGGGATCGCGATGCTGGTCAATGCGCTGCCGGCGAAGCTCCGGGGCCTGTTCCGCACCTTCTATTTCCTTCCCTACGCGCTGTCAGCTTCCGTGATGGCTGTCATCTGGCTGATGATGTTCGATACGAATGCCGGGTTCATTAACAGTCTGCTGCAAAAGATGGGCCTGACCGGCATTCCGTGGCTGACCGCTACGCCATGGGCCTGGATTGCGCTGGTGCTTACGACACTCTGGTGGACAATCGGCTTCAATATGATTATTTTTGTCAATGCGCTCAATGAGGTGCCTGAGGACTATTATGAGGCGGCTTCCATGGACGGGGCGAATGCCTGGAAGCGTTTCGTGTCAATTACCTTGCCCTCCATCCGGCCGGTCATGCTGTTCGTAATGATCACATCAACCATTGCCTCCTTCAATATTTACGCCCAGCCGTTCCTGCTGACGCGCGGGGGGCCGGGAGATACCACCCGGGTGCTGCTGATCAATGTGCTGGACCAGGCGTTCGTGCGCAAGGATATCGGTTCGGCTTCGGCGATGGCGATTCTGATGGCGCTGCTGATCATGCTGGTGTCTATCGTACAGTTCCGTCTTACGAACCGGAAGGAGAAGGTATAGATGGGAAAAGCCAAAAAAACAGGCCTGCTGCTGCTGGCCATCCTGATTGCGCTGTTCGTGTTGCTGCCGCTGGTCTGGATGCTGTCGACGGCGTTCAAAAATGATTTTGAAGCCCTCTCCGGGCGGATGAACTTCCTGCCGAAGAAACCGACGCTTGATAATTTCGTCCAGGGGCTGAGCGGGGAGCTGATGAATACCCCGATTCTGCGCTGGATTGTCAATTCCCTGTCGGTGGGGATTGCAGGCACAGCGATCGTGCTGCTGATCGATTCCATGGCGGCGTTTGCCCTGGCCCGTCTGCCGGATCTGCCGCTGCGCCGCACGCTGCTGGCGATGTTCATTGCTTCGCTGATGATTCCAGGCGTACTGACTTTTCTGCCGATGTACATCGAATTCAATACACTCGGTCTGATCAATACCTATCAGGCGCTGATCCTCCCGGCTACCGCCGGGGCATTCGGGGTATTCCTGCTGTATCAGTTCTTTGTCTCCTTCCCGAAGGAGATCGAGGAAGCAGCCCGGATCGACGGGGTGAACAAATGGAATCTGTATCGGAGAATTCTGCTGCCTTCAGCGGTGTCGATCATGACGACACTGGGGATTTTCACTTTTATGGGGATTTATAATGATTTTGTCTGGCCGCTGTACGCGACCACCTCTCCGGAGATGCGGACGATCACCGCAGGGATTGCCATGATGGCCACAGGCAGCTATACCCAGAGCTATGGTAAATTAATGGCCATGACCACCATCGCGGCGCTGCCGGTGCTGATCCTGTTCATTGCCGGCCAGAAGTCGTTCGTTAGGGCGATTACCAGCTCGGGAGTGAAATAGCGGAAGACGGGGAGGGAAGCAGATGAGCATGAAACCTGATACACAGCAGAAGGCATGGGCAGGCAAAAATTCACGTACAATAATCTACTCCCTTGCGGCGCTTCTGTTCTTTATACTCGCAGGAGGTGCATACTTGTTGCTGAAGCCCAATAACGGCGTTAAGGATGAAGTTTATAAGGGGCATGGGGGAACATTCAAGAATACGCTGGCCGAGATCGATACGCCTGATCCGAGTGTGATCTACAAGGATGGATATTATTATATGACCTTCACCCATAATGGAACGGATATTATGGTGATGAAGTCGCTCACCCTGGATTTCCGCCAGGCGGAGCGGAAGGTCGTATGGTACCCGCCGGCGGAGACAGCCTACTCGGCGAATCTCTGGGCCCCCGAGCTGCAGTATATCCGGGGAAGCTGGTATATCTATTTTGCTGCAGATGACGGACAGAACGAGAACCACCGGATGTATGTGCTGCAAGCGGACAGCGGTGATCCGCTGGGCAGCTATACCTTCAAGGGCCAGGTAACAGACAGCAGTAATAAATGGGCGATCGACGGGCTGGCGATGGAGGTGGACGGGGAGCTGTATTTCGTCTGGTCCGGCTGGGAAGGGGAGGCAAACGCTGCGCAGAATACCTATATTGCTCCGATGAGTGACCCGCTGACGATCAGCGGACCGCGGGTGCTGCTGAGCGAGCCGCTGCTTCCCTGGGAGCAGGCCGGAGGCCCGCCTTATATTAATGAGGGCCAGTCCGTCCTTCATCATAACGGCCGTGTCTTCATTGTATATTCCGGTGCAGGAAGCTGGACTAAGTACTACAGTCTGGGGTTGCTTGCGCTGAAGCCCGGGGGTAACCCGCTGGAGGCCTCAGACTGGATCAAGTCGCAAGAGCCCCTGCTGGCCATGGATGAAGCTGCCGGAGTCTACGGACCGGGGCATAATTCATTCACGGTCTCGCCGGACGGAAGCGAGCAGTGGATCGTCTATCATGCCACGACAGGGGCGGAGGACGGCTGGAATAACCGCAAGGCACGGGCCCAGCCGGTTAGCTGGGATGCTGACGGCCTGCCGGTCTTCGGCAAGCCGCTTCCGCTGAGTGAGGCCATCCCGGTTCCCGCAGGCATGGGCGTGTTCCAGGCGGAAGCGGCCCTGCGCAGCGGGAACAAGCTGGAATTCCCGTCCCTGCCGTCCACGGTGGACAGCATGCTCCCGCTGCTGGTGCATTATGTGAATCCGGGAGGAGAACCGGCCGGGGCGGCAGTCTCGGTGAATGGCGGGCCGGCGGCGGTGCTTCCATTGCCGCCATCCGGTGAGGGCCAGACCGGCTATGCTTATCTGAGCCTGCTGTTCACAGCCGGGAAGAATACAGTAGCCATAGAGCTGCCCGAGGGTGCTGTGACGGAGGTGAAAGCGATTGAAATTCCGCGATATGAAGGCGAGGCTCAAGCCATGGAGGGGAACGCGGCGGCAGAGGATAATCCCTATGCCTCGGGCGGGGCAGCGGCTGTCTTAAGCGGCAGCGGAGCTGCGCTGAAGTTCAGCCATCTTCAGGTCCCGCACAGCGGAACCTACACGGTTCTGGCGGCGGTGATGAATGCTTCGCCGGACGCGAAGCTGGAGCTGGCGGTGAACGGAGGTGCGAAGACGCTCTATTCCCCCCTCTCGCAGGAACGCAATATGCCTTCCCTTTGGCAGCTGGAGCTGAAATTACAGAGGGGGCCGAACGAGATCATTCTTTTTGACAGACAAGGCAGCTTCAGTATAGATTATATGGATATATGGCAGAAGAGTGAATGAGCAGGCAGATTCATAGACGGGAAGCAAGACGGGGGCTTACTCATATGAGAGATACTAGCTGCAAGACCGGATACAGACGCATTAAACTGAGTACGCTTTCAATTCTGCTGCTGGTATTGCCGCTGCTGGCCGGTTGTGGTGCAGAGAGGGAGGAGCCGCCGCAGGCACCTGTTGTCCAGCCGGTGATTCTCGAATACTGGACCCCGTTCAGCGGGGGAGACAATATCTTCATGACCGGGCTGGTGGAGCAGTTCAACAAGGAGCATCAGGATATCCGGGTCGATCAGATCAACTCCCGGCTGGATGATTACTATTCCCGGCTGCGGACAGCCATTCTGTCCGGCAATGCGCCGGATCTGGCGGTGATCCATGCCACCAATCTCCCGCAGTTCGTGCAGAACGGTTATATTGAATCGCTGGACGGTTTGGCTGCGGAGACGGGCCTGGACTGGGGCCAGTTCAGCACCAAAATTGCCGAATCCACCGTCTACGGAGGCGCTCATTATGCGGTGCCTCTGGATACGCATACCTTGGTGCTCTACTATAACAAGAAATATTTAAGAGCGGCCGGGCTGCTGGACACAGCGGATAAACCGGTGATCGGCCGGGGAGAGCAAGGCTTTACCGCTTTTCTGCAAAAGCTGAAGCAGTCCGTTCCGCCCGGTGTCGCACCGCTGGCTCTGCCCAGCACACGGATTGATTCCGTGTGGTTATGGTGGAGCCTGTACAATCAGATCGAGGGCGGCGGTGTCTTTTACAATCCGGACGGCACACAGGCGGTCTTCAATAACAAGGCATCGCTGCAGGCACTGGAGTTCGTCAACAGTCTGTACCAGCGGGAGCTGGTTCCGCCAGGGATCAATGATGCCTTCAAGCTGTTCTATGACGGGGAGGCGGCGGTGCTGATTACCGGGGTATGGGGCACGGGCGCTTTTGAGAAGGCTGAGAAGCTGGAGCTAGGGGTTGTGCCGGTTCCGGTCATTTATGATCATCCGGCCGTCTGGGGAGATTCGCATACGCTGGCGATTCCGGCCCAAAGTGAGATGAGTACGGAGAAACGGAAGGCGGCGATGGCTTTTGCCCGTTGGGCCGTTGAGCACGGGGTGATGTGGGCGGAGGCGGGCCATGTCCCGAGCTCCCGGAAGGTCGTGGAGAGCGGGGCGTATTCTGCGCTGAAATTCCGCAGTGACTATGCGAATACCGCCAACTCCGTAGTCTATTGGCCGCGGAATATGAAGCAGTGGAGTATTAATGAAGAGATCATCCGGCAGTTTGAGCGGATGATCTACAAGGAGCAAAGTCCGGCGCAGGCGCTGCAGCAGGCGGTGGACAGCATCAACCTTCAACTGAAGAAATGACTGTAAGGGAGCAAGGGGGGAATGCGGTTGAAATCCTTTCGCGGCTGGTTCAGGAACCTGGCGCTTGCGCGCAAGCTTATTCTTATCAATGTCGTGTTCATTGTGCTTCCGCTGGGACTGATGGGCTATTTCGCCTTTGCCCGTTTCACCGAAACGACGGAGCGCAAGGTAGGCGATTATCAGCTCCAGACGCTGAAGCAGCTTACCCTGAATATCGATACCTATATGAATGAGCTGAACCGGCTGACCGTGATGCCCTATCAATATCCCAAGGTGACCGATTATCTGGCCACGAAGCGAGCCCCCGGCGAACCCCTGACGCTGGATGAGATCAGCGGACTCAACAGCTTCGTCACCCAGGTGTTTCTGAACGGCCGGGTCGATATTCTGGGCGTATCCCTGTATGGTACGGGCGGAGCTTCCTATGTGGTCATGCCGGAGAGCCAGTATGTCACGACTTACAAGCTGGATGAGAATGTAAGCTGGCTGAATAAGTTCAAGGGGCATTATGGACAGCCAGTCTATGTGGCCACGCATGATTTAAGGTCCAGCGGCGGAAATGTATATCAGGCCTTCTCCATCGTAAGGGAGCTGCGCAGCTTCGATGACGGAGTCACGCTCGGGTACATTGTCATTGATGTGGACCCCAAGTTCATCCATGAGATTCTGTCGAAGGTAACGCTGGACCCCCAGGAGCTGCTGTACATTACGGATGATTCCGGCAACCTGGTTACCGGCAAGGATCACGGAATTCCGCAGGGAGTAGCGGATGGTTCCTTCGGCAGAACGGTCGAAGGGGTCAGCCATGTGAAGTCCGGGGGCGAAGGGCTGCTGGTCGCGCATGTCACCTCAGAAGTAACTGGCTGGACGACCGTGGGCGTTGTGCCGGTGTCCGGTCTGATGAAGGATACCGAGGTGCTGCGCACGTATCTTATTCTCATTGGCGTGATCTGTGTAGGCCTAGCCTTACTGCTGTATGTGTTCATCGCCTACCGGATCACCCAGCCGCTGCGCAAGCTGAGCCGGCTGATGCGCAGTGTTGAGCGCGGCGATCTGAGTCAGGCTTTTCCGGTGAGCGGAACGGATGAAGTGGGGCTGCTGGGCCATTCGTTTAACGGCATGATTGCCAAGCTCAGCGAGCTGGGTTATCTGCTCTATGAGACGGAAATCCGCGAGAAGGATGCGCAAATTGCCGCGCTGCAGAGCAAGATCAATCCGCATTTTCTGTATAATACACTGGGCTCAATCAGTATGTATGCCGAGCTTGAGGGCAGCCCGGAGATTATAACCATGTCTAACAACCTGAGTAAGCTGCTGCGTTACAGTCTGAGCGGGCGCAAGGAGCATGTGACGCTGCAGGATGAGTTGGACCATGTAAGCGGCTATATGGCCATCCAGCAGATGCGCTATGAGGAACGGATTCAATTCACGATGAATATTGAGCCCTCGCTGTTGGACTGCGAGGTCATTCCGCTGATGATCCAGCCGCTGGTCGAGAATGCGATTAATCATGCGCTGGACCAGGGGGTGGGCCGGGGCGTGATTACATTGACCGCAGGCAGCAGCAATCAGGTGCTTACCATTACAGTCGAGGATGACGGAATCGGTATGAATGCAGAAGCGCTGGAGGCACTCCGGCTGCATCTGCGAAATACGGAGGAGCTCGGCGGGCGCTCAGGCAACGGGCTGCTGAATGTCCACCGCCGGATCGTGCTGCATTACGGGGAGGAATACGGCCTCTCACTGGAGAGTATGCCGTATCAGGGCTTCAAGGCCGTGCTGAAGCTGCCGGTCATTCATCATCAGGGCATTGCAAGGGAGGATGACGGGGTTGCCTAAAATATTGATTGTTGACGATGAATCGGTCTTCCGCAAAGGACTGCGCAAAATGATCACCAGCCTGGATAGCAACTGGGAGGTGGTCGGTGAAGCCAGCGACGGCTATGATGCACTCGACAAGCTGGCCGAGCTGTCTCCAGAGGTGCTGCTCACCGATATCCGCATGCCGCGGATGGACGGTATCCAGCTGCAGCAATTGGCTGCGGGTCGCTTCAAGGATCTGATGACCATCGTGGTCAGCGGCTATGATGAATTCGCTTATGTACAGCAGTCCATGCGCCAGGGGGCGAAGGACTATCTGATGAAGCCGGTGGAACGCCAGGAGCTGGGCCGTGTGCTGGAGCGGCTGGGGCAGGAGCTGGCCGAGCGTCACAAGCAGTCTGCGCGAAGCGATCAGCCGTGGCAGGTGCAGCCTGTGCTGAAACGGCATGTGGCCGGTCATCTGGCGGACAGTCTGCTGAAAGGCAAGATAGCGGACAGCGACTTGCGGCTGCTGCGTGAGCTGGGCTTCGCCTTCGGTCATCCCTATTTCATCTGCATGGTCATCAAGCTGGATAAGCATTCCGTGGAGAAGGAGCGTTATCAGCGGGGAGATGCATCGTTGTTCCTCCTGTATATCCAGCAGGTCGTCCAGGAGATGATCGATCGTCAGGCCGTAGGGATAAGCTTCGTGCAGTCGGATACCGAGGTGGTTGCCCTGCTGAATACAGCAGACCCGCAGCATTCCCTGTCAGCGCCGGGAGCACTGGGGGACCTGATCCGCAGGCAGATCCGTTCCTTGTCCAATCTGACGGTGACGATCGGGGTCAGCAATCCGGCAGAAGGGCTGCCGGGAATCCCCAGAGCCTACAACGAGGCCGGAATTGCCCTCCTGTACCGGTTGATTGAAGGCGGTGACAAGCTGCTGGATTATGCCAAAATGAAGCAGCGCCCCAACGAAGGCAGCGGCCCCCTGAAGTGGTCCTGGGAGATCCTGGAGAAGTCGATTACCGGCGGAAGAGGAGCCGGCATCGGCCCGATTGTGGAACATATGATCGAAGAGCTGTGCAGCACAGCCGAATCACCCGAGAGCATTCACCAGCAAATCTGCAAGCTGCTGCTGTATTATTATGAATTGTCCGAGGAGCTTGGGGTTACCGAATCATGGCTGGGCTCGAAGGATATCCGCACCATTCTGTTCGAGGTGTGCAGCCTCTCTTCACGGCAGGAGCTTGCCGAGCAATGCCGTGGGCTGCTGCTCACCCTGACCGGCTGCATTGCCGAATCCAGAGAGATGAAGGATATCGATCCGGTCACTGTGGCCCAGCGCTACATTTCGCAGCATTATCATCATCCGCTGAGTCTCAAGGAGGTAGCCGACAAAGTATATTTGAACCCGGTGTATTTCAGCAACCTGTTCAAGCAGAAGACCGGCGTCACCTTTAGCGAATTTGTCACGCATATCCGCATGGAGGAGGCCCGCAGGAAGCTGGCCTTCACCGGGGAGAAGATCAGCAGAATCGCTGAGGAGACGGGCTTCGGCAACGTGCGCCACTTCAACCGTGTGTTCAAGAATTGCAGCGGTCTATCGCCCAAAGCGTACAGGGACAGCTCGCGCATGGTGCAGGCGGCTTCTATGGATCATAAGGACGGATCATAAGGACTGCTCGCAGCTTCTTTACTCTTTAACCCGTTTAACCATGGAGTTATACGAAATCCTGCACAGAATACAACAATGCGTGATCCAAAACGGCAATCTGGTGAAAATCCTGCACAAAAGACAACAATCGGTGCTCGCCAGGCGTCACTGCGGTGGGAATCCTGCATAAAGTGGAGCGACCGAGCCTAGGTTGAGTAACTTAGCAGGTGGAACCCCTGCTTGGAAAGGCGAAAGCCACGCCACCAATAGCGAGTCTTGGAGCGGCAAGGGTAACCCTGCCGTTTAAGCGTAGACAGTTAGGATGCAGGCCTGAAAGTGATGGAGCCTCGAAATGCAGCAAACGGGAAGGTCGACGGGCTCACTTTCCCGGAAGACAACATGACTCCAGCCGAAAAAAAAAAAAAAAGGCGAGGATGGAGGAGCTTCCCCGGGGTCGAAGAGCCAGGCATGTATACCCATGGTTACTCAGCAACTCGGGAGACCCTGACGCTCTTCTGCGAGAGAAGTACTATTTAGGAACCTTTGCAGGAGTATGGCAAACAAGCCGTAACACGTAAGAATGTCAAACGGCGTTCAGGGAGTCGGATTGCCGCATAAGACCTGTGAAACCCCTGTAATGGGGGCGGAGGAAAGGCAGGCGACACCCCATCAATCTTGGTAAGGACACATTGGCCACACACAGAGGTGGGAAAAAAAAATGGAAACGAAATTAACAAGAATAGCAGAAATGGCCAAAGCAGATCCGAAGTTACGGTTCAACTCCATCGGACATCTCATTGACACAGAAGCATTAAAGAGAAGTCACAAAGAGATGAAACCGGGAAAGGCAACCGGAGTCGATGGATCGACCAAAGAGACGTACGAAGCCAACGTGGAAGCGAATGTAACACACCTGGTGGACCGGTTAAAGCGAAGAAGCTACAGACCTCAGCCCGCGAGAAGAGTGTACATCCCAAAGGACGGGAAAAACATGCGGCCCCTAGGAATTCCTGCGTATGAAGACAAACTGGTGCAACATGCGCTGAAAAGAGTACTGGAAGCCATTTATGAACAAGACTTCATGGATTTCTCGTATGGATTTCGCCCGAACCGAAACATGCACAGTGCGCTGAAACATCTAAACCGGGTCATCGAGCAGGGAAAAACCAGCTATGTCGTCGATGCAGACATCTCCGGCTTCTTCAACCATGTAAATCACGAATGGCTGATGAAATTCCTCGAACTGCGAATCGGAGATCCAAACATCCACCGGCTGGTGAGACGGATGCTGAAAGCAGGTATTCAGGAGGATGGACACTTTGAACCGACGGAGGAAGGAACTCCCCAAGGTTCGGTGGTGTCGCCCCTGCTAGCCAACGTCTACCTGCACTATGTCCTTGACCTATGGTTTACCGTGACGGTGAGGAAGCAGTGCGGGGGGCAAGCCGAAATGGTGCGCTTCGCCGATGATTTTGTATGCTGCTTCCAGTACAAAGAAGATGCAGAACGCTTCTATACCGCACTTGTGCTCCGGCTGGAGAAATTCGGGTTAAGCATTGCGGAAGAGAAGACGAAAATCATCGCGTTCGGTCGTTTTGCGGAAGCAGAATCACGGAGGAAGGGCGAAGGGAAACCGAAAACATTCGATTTCCTAGGCTTCACGCACTACTGCGCCAAGAGCCGAAAAGGAACCTTCCGGGTAAAGCGTAAAACGAGTGGGAAGAAATTCAGACAGAAGGTCAGAGCCATGAAGAGCTGGGTCAGGTGGAATCGCCACATGAAGCAGGAGGATTTCCTAGGCGTCATCCGGTCCAAACTGTCGGGACACTACCGATACTATGGAATCACGGATAACTCGGAGAAAATAAAAACCTATTACATGCAAACGCTCGACTTGATCTATACATGGCTAAACCGCAGAAGTCAGCGCAGGAGTTTCACCTGGGAGAGGTTCTACGAAGTGCTAAACGAATTCAGGCTACCTAAGCCGCGGATCTACGTCAATATCTACGATTAAGGCCAATTGTGAACGATGGGGTGAAGAGCCGTATGCGTAAATTGCGCACGTACGGATCTGTGAGGGGTAGGGGCACAATCCACGAAGGAAAGGCCCCGCCTACTCGACCAACAATTTGCATTATTGGAGATAAGTCTGATAAAAATCCTGCTAAAAATGCAACAATATGTTGTCGCCACGCGTAATCTGAAACTGATCCTATACTGATAGCCAAACAGGCGAGGGGGAGATACTCCAATTTACTTAACAACCATTATTGCGAAGTCAAGCGAACAGCCTCCGCCGCTGTAACCAGCTGCTCGCTCCCCAGCTCCATATCCTTCAGCCGCAGCTTCTGCTCAGCGGCTTCGCTCTCTCCGACCATAATCACATAGCGGATGCCCTTGGCGCTGGCTGTGGCCAGCGTTTTTTTGAGCTTGCGCATGCCGGTGTCCACCGTGACCCGGATGCCTGCCGACCGCAGCGCAGCAGCAGCAACTAGCGCCTGCGGCATATACCCGCCGATCGGAACGATCAGGACACCGGAACGCTCCGCCGCTGCCTGCTCCCGGCGTTCGCCTAACAGGGCCATGATCGACTCCATGCCGAAGGAGATCCCCACGGTAGGGTATTCGATATCATCACGCCCCACGAGCTTGCCGATGATCGCGTCATATCTGCCCCCGCCGCTCAGGCTTGAGGGATAGCTGCCTGAAGCATCGAAGATTTCATAGACTGTCCCCGTGTAGAATGACAGCCCGCGTGACAGAAATGGATCAAAGACGCACATGTCCGCAAGTCCAACCGCATCAATCAGCTGCTGCAAGGCCTGCACTTCGAGCGTCCCCGGCAGCCCTTCAAGCTTATACCGCTCCACCAGTTCCTTGAATCCCGGGTTCTTCAGCTCCAGGAGCTCTGAGATCAGTGTAACCGTCTGAGCGGTTAGCTGCTTGTCCGTCAGCTCTGCCAACACCCCGCCGCTGCCGATCTTAGCCAGCTTGTCGAGGGTCAGCATCACCGAGAGCTGTTCCTCTGCCGGAACCCCGACCGCCCCGAGAATCTCACCCAGGAAGCGGCGGTTGTTCCACTTCAGCACAACCGGAATCGCAAGGCGGCGGAACGCCTCTGCGGCGAGCTGCATCAGCTCCGCTTCCGCCTGCGGGCCGGCAATACCGACGACATCGGCGTCACATTGCAGGAATTCGCGCAGGCGGCCTTTTTTGACCGGACCATCCCGGAACACCTTCCCGATCTCATATCGCCGGTAGGGGAATTCAATGCCCGGATTTAAGGCAATCACCTTGGCAAAAGGGATCGTCAGATCGTAACGCAGCCCCAGCCTGCGCCCGCCCTGATCGGCCAGCTGGTACATTTCGCGCAGAATCTCATCGCCCCCGGCGTATTTGGAGGTCAGCAGCTCCAGCTCATTCAGCAGGGTTGTATCCATCGATTCGAAGCCGTACAGCTCGAACAGCTCCTGCAGCGTAGTGCGCACCTTCTGGCGGATGGTCTGTTCCCGGCCGAAGTAATCGTAAGTTCCTTTAATATTTTGCATACAGCACAGCTCCTTTAAATGTGAATTTCGGTAAAATAAAAAACGCGCCGGACCCCATGGTCCTGCGCGCTTATCTATGCCGCAGGGAGGTCGAACGCGAAATGCGCTAGCCCTCCCTGAATGAATTCAGGTGTGCTAACGCTGCTTGTGATGATGAAGCTGATTCGTTATGATGGACAAGCGGTTCATGCGAATCAATTCCCTTCCGGCTGGATTACAGCACATTATAGCGGATCAGGAGCAACCGCGCAAGACCTGCATTATTTTCCATAAAGGAGCAATCATAATGAATCATACAGAGCTGATTACAGCAGCAGAGAACTTCGCGAAGGAGCAGCTCGGCCAGGATACCACCGGCCATGACTGGTTCCATACTAACCGGGTGCGGAATACTGCGGCGCTGATCGCAAGAATGGAAGGGGCGAGTGTGGTCATCTGCACGATCGCTGCCCTGCTGCATGATGTAGCAGACGAGAAGCTGAACCCCTCCAAGGAGGCGGGGCTGCTCAAAGTACAAACATGGCTCACCGCACATCTGCCGGATGAAGCTGCGTGCAGGCATATTATGGAGATCATCGGGACAATGTCCTTCAGCGGCGGCGGGGGCGAGCCCATGTCAACGCTGGAAGGGCAGGTGGTCCAGGATGCGGACCGTCTGGATGCACTCGGGGCGATCGGCATCACGCGGACGATGGTTTTCTCCGGTGCGAAGGGCCGTCCGGTCTATGATCCGGAGATTCCCCCGCGTGACGAATCGCTGAAGAAGGAATACCGCGATTATTCCAAGGGTACGGCGGTCAATCATTTTTATGAGAAGCTGCTGAAGCTGAAGGACCTCATGAACACCCCGTACGGCAAGCAATTGGCGGAGGAGCGGCACCGGTTCATGCTGATTTTTCTGGAGCAATTCGATAAGGAATGGAATCAGGGGGCGGAGTAGGTGTTATAATGGAATAATGCGCAAGATGGATGGAACGCGGGCTGGCCCCGCCTGAACCGGAACAATCAGCATAGAAGAGGTAGAATATAATATGAGTGAAGAACAAGTACAGTTTAGTGATTATGGTCTGAATGAGGAGATTATCCGCGCGCTGGAGGTTCTGAAGTATGTGGACCCCACCGAGGTGCAGCGGAAGGTGATTCCGGTAGCGCTGAAGAGGCAGGATTTGATCGTCAAGTCTCAGACCGGCAGCGGCAAAACCGCAGCATTCGCCATCCCGCTCTGCGAGCTGGCCGACTGGGCGGAGAACAAACCCCAGGCGCTGGTGCTGACCCCTACCCGGGAGCTGGCCCAGCAGGTGAGAGAGGATATTACGAACATCGGGCGCTTCAAGCGGATCAAGGCGGTAGCCTTGTTCGGCAAGCAGCCTTTTGCCCCGCAGAAGCTGGAGCTGACCCAGAAGACGCATGTCGTTGTAGGCACGCCGGGCCGTGTATTCGACCATATTGAGCGCGGTACGCTGAACCTGAGCCGGATACAATATCTGGTGATTGACGAAGCGGACGAAATGCTCAGCATGGGCTTCATCGAGCAGATCGAGAAGATCATTAAGCAGCTGCCCAAGGAACGTGTAACGATGCTGTTCTCGGCGACACTGCCGGAAGTGATCAAGAATCTGTGCCGGAAGTATATGACGGACCCGGTGGATATTGAGATTGAAGCCAGCGGAATTACGACAGCATCGATTGAACATGCCTTGATTGAGGTTGTACAAGCTGCCAAGTTCGGACTGCTCAGCGACCTGCTGACGGTGGAGAACCCGGATAGCTGTATTATTTTTTGCCGGACCCAGGAGCAGGTGAATGCCCTCTTCCGCGGGATGGCCGACCTCGAATATCCGGTGGACAAGATTCACGGCGGCATGGAGCAGGACGAGCGGTTTGAGGTGATGAATGCTTTTAAGCGGGGCCAGTTCCGTTATCTGATCGCCACCGACGTTGCAGCCAGAGGGATTGATATCGAGAACATCACCCATGTCATCAACTACGATATCCCGCTCGAAAAAGAGAGCTACGTCCACCGCACCGGCCGGACTGCCCGCGCAGGCAAAAGCGGCAAAGCCATCACCTTCGTGACGCCGAACGAGCACAAATGGGTCAAGGAAATTGAAGGCTATATCGGCTTCAGCCTGCCGGAGATGAAGGCTCCCTCGGACGATGCCGTGGCCTATGCCAAACCTGCCTTCGATCTGAAGCTGGGTAAGCAGCAGGTCCGCAAAGCCGGCAAAACCGAGGTCATGAATCAGGACATCATGAAGCTCTATTTCAATGGCGGCAAGAAAAAGAAGCTCCGCGCGGTGGACTTCGTCGGCACCATTGCGAAGCTTGAGGGCATTTCGGCTGAGGACATCGGGATCATCACGATTCAGGATAACGTGACCTACGTCGATATTCTGAACGGTAAGGGATCACTCGTATTGCAGACGATGAAAGAGACTACCGTGAAGGGCAAGCTGCTGAAGTGCCATATTGCCAAAAAATAAGCTGGAGCAGTTAAGACATGTAACACTGCTTTCTTCTAAATCAGGAGCCTTGCGGACTCCAGAGGCCTTATTAGGCGGAAAAATCTGTTTTTGGGTAGTTAACGGACTCCAGAGATGTTATTTGCCTGAAAATGCGCTTATTGGACTTTTAATTGAGCAATAAGCGCTCTGGAGTCCAAAAGACGGGAAAAAGTGAGCAAGATTTGCACATAACGGCTCTGGTGTCCGCTACTATCCGAAGTGTCGAGTTTTATCTGAACAAAAAACCCTTCCGCGCAGCCTTAGGCTGCGCGGAAGGGTTTCATTTGTATATAGACCAGCTTAACCAGCCGTTAGAGTCCTGCTCTGCTCTTAACTCTTCGATATTCTAAGCATTGTACTGCGCCTGATACAGGCGGCTGTACGTGCCTCCGGCGTTCACCAGCTCCTCGTGGCGGCCTTCCTCGGAGATGCCGTCCTCGCTGACAACAACGATCCGGTCAGCGTTCTTGATCGTCGTCAGGCGGTGGGCAATGACCAGCGTGGTGCGGCCCACCGAGAGGTCGGCCAGTGACTGCTGGATTGCTGCTTCTGTCTCGGTGTCGAGGGCCGAGGTAGCCTCATCCAGAATCAGAATCGGCGGATTCTTCAGGAACATCCGGGCGATGGCCAGGCGCTGCTTCTGTCCGCCGGACAGCTTGACGCCGCGTTCGCCGATCACAGTGTCCATGCCATTCGGCAGGCTGTTAATCAGCTCCTCCAGGCGGGCCTGACGGGCAGCCTGCCAGATTTCCGGCAGCCCTGCATCAAGCTTGCCGTAGGCAATATTCTCACGGATTGTGCCGGAGAAGAGGAACACGTCCTGCTGTACGATCCCGATCTGCTTGCGCAGCGAGCTGAGCTTCATATCCCGGATGTCGATCCCGTCGATGGAGATCGCGCCGCCGGTCACATCGTAGAACCGGGGGAGCAGGCTGCAGATGGTTGTTTTCCCCGCACCGGAGGGTCCGACGAAGGCAATCGTCTCACCGGCGTTAACACTCAGGCTAATATCCTCCAGCACCTTGCGGTCGTCTTCATAGCCGAAGCTGACATTGCTGAAGCTGATATCCCCGCGAAGCGGGCCAACCGCTACTGCATCCGGTTTGTCAGCGATATCCGGCTCGGTATCAATGACTTCCAGATAACGTTTGAAGCCGGCAATCCCCTTCGGATAACTCTCGATTACAGCATTAATCTTCTCAATCGGCCGGAAGAAGACGTTGGACAGCAGAATGAAAGCGACGAATTCCCCGATTTCCAGCTCTCCCTGAATGAAGAACCACGCCCCGCAGACCATCACTACAATAGTGATCAGACGGGTCATCATATAGCTGACCGACGAGCTTTTGGCCATCAGCTTGTACGCCATCAGCTTGGTCTCACGGAACTTCTGGTTGTCCACCGCGAACAGCTCTTTCTCGAATTCTTCATTGGCAAAAGACTGGACCACGCGGATGCCGCCGACATTATCTTCAATCCGGGCATTGAAGTTTCCTACGTTGCCGAATAGACGGTGATAGGTTTCAGTCATGCTGCGTCCGAAGTGGATAATGACCCAGGCCATAATCGGCACGATGATGAAGGTGATCACGGCCAGCTGAAGATTGATATCGGCCATCAGCACAAATGCGCCGACCAGCGTCATAACGGCAATGAACACGTCCTCCGGCCCGTGATGCGCGACTTCCCCGATATCGTTCAGGTCATTGGTTATTCTGCCGAGCAGGTGACCTGTTTTATTGTTGTCGAAGAACCGGAAGCTGAGCTTCTGGATATGATCGAACATTTTTTTGCGCATATTGGTTTCAATATTAATGCCCAGCATATGCCCCCAATAGGTAACGACGTAATTCATCGCCGTATTGAGCGCATAGATCCCGAGCAGGGCAACGCAGGCAATCAGAATCAGCGGCCAATCCTGGCCCGGCAGCAGATCATCAATGAATTTATTGACAGCCACCGGAAAAGCAAGCTCCAGCAGACCGGCACCCACCGCACAGGTGAAATCAAGGATAAACAGCTTCTTGTAAGGACGGTAATAGGAGAAAAAACGACGCAGCATCTCTTGTTCACTCTTTTCTGTAATATGTTATGTATCTGGTTATTGAGATTGATTCTCAACTGAACCTATGTTTAGGATACTAAAGCGGGTTACACGTTTTGTCAACGGTGAGAACATTTAAATTAGAAATATACTGCGGAATTCATTGCCGTTTAACCCATACCGAAAAGCGGTTTTATACATATTTTAACAGTATACGGGCATAAAGGAGGAGTTAACATGAGCGAAAATATTGGGGGATACGGCGGAGTCTTCACTTCAACTGGAGCGATTCTGGTTCTGTTCATCCTGCTCGTCATCATCACTAAATCCTTCTGTCTCTAATTCTGTTTCACCTGTTGCCCTGCCGCCGGCCCTGAGACCGGCGGTTTTCTTCAAATATAAGAATTTATATGTTGCACACGATAACTTATCCTTCTATTTCTCGCTGAAACGGTACCGTCCTTTAAAAGGACGGCAAAGCCGTTTCCACTTGTGGCTAGGAGGCTGCTCCATCAAGCGATATGGTATAATGAAATAATGCGCCTTGGTTGAAGGGCGTAATACATATAGCGGCTGTATTCACTGACAAGCTCCGGGCTTGACGGGTGCTTTGCTGCGACCTGGAGGTACAACATGAAGCTCGGCCGTGAAAATAACAAGAGGACAAGCCCGGCCTTGTCCTCATCTGCTGCGGATATCCGCAGCAGATGGATGCTCGTCACCGGAATCAGCTGTGTGGCCGCTGCCCTGCGCGCCCCGTTCACTTCCGTCGGACCTCTGCTGGAGATGATCCGGGATGACCTGGGGTTGTCTAATACTCTGGCGGGAGCGATTACGACTTTGCCTTTACTGGCTTTTGCCCTGCTGTCACCGTTTGCGCCCCGGCTGGCCCGCAAGCTGGGACTGCCCAATATCCTGGTGCTGGCCATGCTCACGCTGTCCATGGGAATTCTGGTTCGTTCGGCTTCCGGCACGGTAACTTTCTTCGCAGGTACGGCGATGATCGGTCTGTCGATTGCCGTCTGTAATGTGCTGCTGCCGGGACTGATCAAGGGGAAATTTCCGCACCGCATCGGTCTGATGACCGGAATCTATACCGTGTCCATGAACATATGTGCAGCGGCTGCTTCGGGGCTGAGTGTTCCCTTGGCCACCCGTGCGGGGCTGGGGTGGAGAGGAACGCTGGCGCTCTGGTTCATGATTGCTGCACTGGCTACAATTTTCTGGATTCCGCAGCTGAAGAGTCTGGGCACAGGGCAGGCAGGCACTGCATCCTCTTCAGCGGCAAGGGTCTGGCGCTCCCCACTCGCCTGGCAGGTTACGCTGTTCATGGGGCTGCAATCCTTGCTCTATTATGTGCTGATTGCCTGGTTTTCGGTGATCCTAGGTGAGCGGGGGATGTCTGCCGGCCATGCCGGCTGGGTTCTCTCGCTGATGCAGCTGGCCCAGCTGCCGTTCACCTTCTTCGTGCCGCTCTGGGTGGGAAGGATGAAGAGCCAGCGGCTGCCGGTGGTGATAACTTCGGTTCTGTTTATCACGGGCATCCTTGGCGTCTGGTTGGGCAGTACCGCACTGATGGCATTATGGGCTATCTGCATAGGGATTGCCGGGGGCTTCGCCTTCGGTCTGGCGATGATGTTTTTCAGCCTGCGCACCCGGACCACACAGGAGGCCAGCGAGCTGTCAGGGATGGCTCAGTCTGCCGGATATTTGCTGGCGGCGGCGGGACCTGCACTGTTTGGCCTGCTGCATGATGCTGCGGGGAGCTGGAATGTACCGCTTGCGCTGCTTGTCTTAGCAAGCGTACTGCTGTTCGCAGCCGGTATGGGGGCCGGACGCGACAGATATGTGGGAGACCGGTTATAAACGATGGGCCCGTCAGCTTGGCGGGGTCAAACTATAAGTTTGTATAAGATTTTCGCAGAGAAAGTGCATTGAAAGCTGATCCTGGCATGCTACTATTGTGTTTAAGATCATCTGAGAATGATTATCAATGAAATTAGACACAGGAGTGAAGAGAGACATGAACAATTGGGGCCTGAAAATCATTTGGACCGCTGTACTTATCCTGGCAATGTCCGCTATCGCGGCCTGCGGAACGAATAACAAGGCTGCGGACGGCAAGAATGTCCAGACAGGAAATGCGGCAGCTGCCAATGCAGCTCCTGCAGAGACTGGCGGAGCGACAGCTTCAGAAGGGGAAACACGGACGGTAACCGGGGAATTCGGGGAGGTGGAGATTCCGGCGAACCCTCAGCGGGTAGCGGGAATCTACGTGGAAGATTACTTGAAGGCGCTTGGCGTCACCCCGGTGGTGCAGTGGTACCATCCCAGCTGGGGCAAGCAGGATTATCTGAATCTGGATGTGCCTGAATTTGATATCAGCGGCAGCATAGAAGCGCTGCTCGATAAGAAACCGGATCTGATCATTACCGATGGCGGTGCAGATGCCGCTAAGGTTGAGCAGTATTCCCTGGTAGCCCCAACCTACCGCCTGCCGGAGAGCGTATTGCAGGATTCAAGGCTAATCCTTACAGCGGTTGCAGACGCGCTCGGTATTCCTGAGAAGGGGAAGGCTGTACTGGCCGAATATGACCAGAAGGTAGCAGACGGCAAAGCCGCATTGCAGCAGGCCTTGGGACAAGAGAAGGTGGCTGTGATCCGGCTTAATGTGGCAGACAAAACCGTTGCTCTTTTTGGAGTCAAAAACCGTT
Organism: Paenibacillus sp. FSL R7-0210; assembly: GCF_038009085.1. Taxonomy (NCBI): domain Bacteria; kingdom Bacillati; phylum Bacillota; class Bacilli; order Caryophanales; family Paenibacillaceae; genus Paenibacillus; species Paenibacillus sp. FSL R7-0210. The sequence goes on along the minus strand of NZ_JBBPAR010000001.1, from coordinate 3,765,393 downwards.
TTACCGGTGTGCTCTATAATCAATTCGGTCTGACACCTGTCCCTATGGCCGCTGAGATGACGGAATTTCAGTCGATCATCTCCGAAGAAGTGATCCCCGAGCTTGAAGCGGATCATATCATTGTGTTCCCTGACAACGGGAATTGGGATACTGCGGCCAACCAGGAGGCGATCCAAATTCTCGATGCCCCTCTGTGGAAGAACCTGCCTGCGGTCAAGAACGGAAACATTTACAGGATGGAGCGTTCGCACTGGCAATCAGGGGGGATTACGGCCAACCAGATGAAGCTGGATGATCTGCTTAAGGTAATGGTGAAGTAATTCAGCGTTAAGCGATGGTGAGTCTATAAGCGAGAAGAAGGTCTATCCGCAAGGTTGATAGATCTTCTTTTTTGTTTTACACTGGAGTATATGATAATGATTCTCAGTCAGGAGGGGCGGCAGAATGACCGAACAGTTGCAGGAACACACCAGGAGAAGGCTGCTCCACAGCCTGATGAATATAGAAGCGGTGACCCGGTCCCCATCCGGGAATGAACAGATCGAAGTCTATCCGGAGCATACCTTAATTATTGTGTCCGAAGGGCAGGGGTGGCTGAAGGCAGAAGACAGAAGGTATTCTTTGGAAAAAGGGGCCGGGTTCCTGATCGAAGCCGGATCACTGAACCGGATTCAGGCCGGCGAGCAGGGGATCAGCTGGTACCGGATGGAGTTCGCGCTGATTCCCGCAGGGCACGTCAAGCTTGGCACCGGAGATAAGGGGCAGGAGGAACATGCAGAATATTTGCTCTGCCCGGGATATCTGGATTGCCGGCCGTTCTCCCAGTGTGCCCTGCTGCTGAATTCCATCTATTATAGCTTCCGGCGCCCGGAGGATGTGGAATGGTTCGCGGCCCAGACCCGGTTCCAGGAGCTGCTGCTGTTGATTATGCGGGCGAATACTCCGGTACTGAAGGCTAAGGATGACCGTGAGGCCGTGGAAGCCTCGATCCGCTATATGGAAGAGCATTGCAGTGAACCGTTATCTGTCGATCAGCTGGCTGAGATTGCAGGGATCGGGCGTGCGCGTTATACGCAGATTTTCAAAGAAATTACGGGCCGGATGCCCTTGGAGCACCTGAACGGTCTGCGTATTGAACGGGCACAGCAGCAGCTTCTGCTGACCCGGGACCGGCTGCATGAGGTGGCCCTGGCTGCAGGCTACAGCAATGAGTATTATTTCAACCGGCGCTTCAAAAGAACAGTAGGGGTGACTCCCGGACAATACAGAAGCCTCCATCAGGAGGGCGTCCGGGTATTTGCCCCTTTTCTGGAGGATTATCTGCTGGCACTCGGCATTACTCCGGTCGTGCAGTATTGCCATGCCAAGTGGGGCAAGCAGGAATACCTCGGGCTGGATCAGGTTCCGGCGTTCGATATCTCCAGCGGAGACTGGCAAGGACTCATCCGTTACAGTCCTGAGCTGATTATGCTGGATGACGGCTTCCAGCGCTGGCAGCTGGGGGAATGCAGCCGTGTCGCCCCGCTGTTCCGGCTCCCGTTCCATCAGGAGGACTGGCGTGCCACGCTCCGCAGCGCAGGTGCAGTCTTCGGGAGAACGGGTCGGGTGCAGGAGGTCATCAGCGATTATGAGCAGCAGGCCCGGCAGGCAAAACGTCAGCTCAGCCGCAGCGTCCGGGGGCAGACAGTGGCACTGCTGCGGATTTCTGCCCATGGCATTGCTCTGTATGGCAGTGAGCATCTGGGATATGCAGCGGGTGTCCTCTATGAAGATCTGGAGCTGGGGCGGAATCCCCTGGTACGGCAGCTCACCCGTGGACAGAAGTGCGTGAGCCTGAGCCCTGAAGAGCTGTCCGGCTTGAACACAGATCATTTGTTCATTACGTTCGACCGGCAGGAAGGTGAGGGGCGGGAACTGCTCGATACCCCAATCTGGAGAAGCCTGCCTGCAGTACGCAACCGCTGCGTGTACGAGGTGGATTTCATGGCCTGGATGAATTACGGTGTCCTGTCGCATCAGCGGAAGATCGCGGATGTGCTGAAGGTATTGGCTTAAGGCACACCTCCCTACAGAAATACACACAAAAAAAGCTTGCAATTCCCGGCCAAAGAGAGTATATTCTTAATTACGGTGATTGAATCACTGTAATACATAATATGCGGTCATGGCGGAATTGGCAGACGCGCTGGCTTCAGGTGCCAGTGATAGCAATATCGTGGAGGTTCGAGTCCTCTTGACCGCATCATAGCTTACAATACAGGTTCTTGCTTGGCATTTATGCCAGCAGGGACCTGTTTTTGTTTGGTATTTTAATGATTAGTTCGTTCCCCGCTTAAACAGCGGTCCGTTCACGCAGCGTCCACCCAAGTGCTCAAGCGGATCTTACTCCAAACAGTAATCTCTCAGCTGCAATCAATCCAATAAAAATCCTATACATATCATAAAAATGTGAGTTAGAAGCCGGAACCCTGAGGCTGTATCATAACTAGTAAGCAAGGCTGTTTATTTAAAATTCATGATGCGAGGAGAACGGTGATATGCAGGATACCATTGTGCGGATCTTGAGTGAAATTAAGAACAATCCCGAGCTGTTGCTCACTGCCACTGAAGCCACCGATATTGTGAATGAGGTAGGTCTGGATTCCCTGCAGATGATTAATTTCATTCTCCGGATCGAAGACGAATTTGAAATTGAGTTTGATTTTGATCACTTTGCCTATGAGGATTTCCAGTCGATCGGGGATTTCATGGGGTTCATCACAGCGACGCAAACTGCTTCTTAAGGAGGCTTCATGGATGAAGTCAACCGTGGTTCTAGGCACCTTTGATTCTGAAGCGTGGTGGCGGAGTCCGCATGGATCTATGCTTCCTTCTATGAACAGCAGCCAAGCTGTGACGATGGGCATGGATGAATTGTTGTTTCCGTTATGTAAGGAGCAGGACATTCTGTTCACCCGGCAGCCCATGGACGAGCATCTTAGAAGCTATTTATCGCTGCTCGGCTATACCTTCACCAATGTTCATTGCAGAAATCCCATTCATGCGGATGACTACAGGCTGCATGTGTTTGATCTTCTAATGGCTGATGCAGGCTACTACCAGCAGCTACTCCCGCAAGATGCTCTGATCTCTCCCTATTCTATTCTGTCCGATACCAGTGAGTTAGTGCGCAGGTTCAATTTCGGTAATCAGTTTCCCCCCTTAGATACAGTTCGAGCTGTGAATTCAAAGATTTATTCTCATGAACTAAGACAAAGATTGGGCATTCGCAATAGTTCTTCTATAGCTGAAAGTTCTGAGGAACTGCTGACCTACGGGCTTCAGCTGCTACAGACCGGACAAGTGCTGGTGAAGGACCCGCTGGGTGTCTCAGGCAAAGGCAATATGTTAATTTCAAGCGAGAGAATGCTGAAGAGAATTGCCGCCTATCTGCTAGAGCAAGAGAGTAGGGGCAAACAAACACAGTTCATAATCGAACCCCTGCTTGATAAAACCGAGGATTTCTCCTGTCAGCTGTTCATAACAGAGCAGGGGGATGTGCAGTACATCTCTGTTCAACAAATGGTAAACGAATCCTTCTCCTATTCAGGCTCTTATCCCGCCGATCCCGGGTTCATTGAGATGCTCTGGAAAAACAATTATTTCAGCATTATGGAATATGCCTGCAAGGACTTGTTCGAGACAGGCTATCACGGCGAGGTATGTATAGATTCCATGCAGCTGGCAAGCGGTGAGCTGGTGCCCATCGTTGAGATTAATGCCAGAAAGTCCATGGGGCTGATTAATCATCATCTCAATAACGATTTACAGCAGTATTCCTTGTCCAGCTTTTTGACCTTTATCCCGGCAGGCTGCGCTGCGGAAGTGACCATGCTGCACGTACTGGAGGTTCTCCAAGCCAACGAATTGTTGTTTACGCAAGAGAACAGGCAAGGAATTATACCGCTGGGTGCAAACACGCTGTTCGGCTCCGGCAATACCGCATTTGCTGACGCGGAGTCTGAATGGAGGAAGGGGAAGCTTTATGTAGCTGCTCCCTATGCCTCTGATGTGAGTGAAGCATTCACGCTAATCCAGCGGGTGAAGGACGTCTTGAAGTCTCTAACCATTAAGGTTTATAACTGACCAGTCTTGATCGTAAAAAGAGGGAGCTGACAAATGATTACCATTTTATGCTCATCTGTCGCATTGGGAGTCTATACGCCCGCAGTCCTGTTACGTGACGAGCTAAGCAGGTCATATGAGGCCGATCTGGAAGTGCTGGAGAGCCTGTATCCGCCCGAAACGAGACTGAAATTAATCGAAAATAAGAAGGTTTTCTCTACCAGGTTTGATGTAGCCAAGCTGGGTCACAGAATGATTAGGGATATCACACCGAATCTGGACCCGCAGCTGGTAACCCGGCTTTTAGGCAAGTGGGCAGAAGAGAACCGGAGGGTGTTTATGGTTTTCTCGGGATTCTGGATGCCCGTTCTGGAAGAGTACGCGAAGAGTTACCGCAAGGATGTGCATGTCGAGCTGATTCATATGGACGCGGTCATATCTCCATCGTGGAAGCTGTATTCCAACAGTATCCGGAATGATCTGTTTACGGTGAACGATGTCTGGTTTTTTGACGGGGCGGCTGGGCGGGTGAATTACAGTATTTCCATGGGTCATGCTGCCCCTAAAGACTATAAGGAACGTGACAACCGGTTCGTCATCCATGGCGGCGGCTGGGGAATGGGGACCTACAAGGAGACGGCAGCAGAGCTGAATCACTCCCTGGATTTGAACATCGTCATTCATGAGTTGACGGATGATCAGGCTTATGGACCCGACCACCGTTACTACATGGTGAAGCCGGGCTGGTCGCCCTGGATGAAGAACGACGAGAATGAATATACCCTGCCGCCATTCGGTGAAGTTATCAATCATTGTTTTAGCGAGGATACCGGGGTGAAGCATAGCTTCTATCAGCTGATCTGTAACTCGAAGGCTATTATCAGCAAGCCGGGGGGAGGAACCCTGCTGGATTCGCTGGAATCCTTCACGCCGGTTATTTTCCTGGAGCCGCTGGGTGAGCATGAAGCCTGCAACGCGGAGCTATGGGAGCGGCTGGGTTTTGGCATAAGGGATGAGCACTGGATGAGTATGGGGTGTCCGCTTGAGGTGCTGGAGACATGCAGTGAGAACCTCAAAAGCTATAAAACTCAAGTATTACATTACGGGAGGTGTTTTGATGAGACAGCCGCAAACATCCGTAGTTCTGGACCGGGATTCCTTTGAGCGCCTGAAAAAAACCATTAAACATATGTCGGTCACGCATAAGCAGGTTCATCTCAATCCTGCGTATTCCACGAATCTTCCGGTCGAGGTCGGGCTTAAATTAACCAATGGCTGTAATCTGCGGAGCGACCGAGCCTAGGTTGAGTAACTTAGCAGGTGGAACCCCTGCTTGGAAAGGCGAAAGCCACGCCACCAATAGCGAGTCTTGGAGCGGCAAGGGTAACCCTGCCGTTTAAGCGTAGACAGTTAGGATGCAGGCCTGAAAGTGATGGAGCCTCGAAATGCAGCAAACGGGAAGGTCGACGGGCTCACTTTCCCGGAAGACAACATGACTCCAGCCGAAAAAAAAAAAAAAAGGCGAGGATGGAGGAGCTTCCCCGGGGTCGAAGAGCCAGGCATGTATACCCATGGTTACTCAGCAACTCGGGAGACCCTGACGCTCTTCTGCGAGAGAAGTACTATTTAGGAACCTTTGCAGGAGTATGGCAAACAAGCCGTAACACGTAAGAATGTCAAACGGCGTTCAGGGAGTCGGATTGCCGCATAAGACCTGTGAAACCCCTGTAATGGGGGCGGAGGAAAGGCAGGCGACACCCCATCAATCTTGGTAAGGACACATTGGCCACACACAGAGGTGGGAAAAAAAAATGGAAACGAAATTAACAAGAATAGCAGAAATGGCCAAAGCAGATCCGAAGTTACGGTTCAACTCCATCGGACATCTCATTGACACAGAAGCATTAAAGAGAAGTCACAAAGAGATGAAACCGGGAAAGGCAACCGGAGTCGATGGATCGACCAAAGAGACGTACGAAGCCAACGTGGAAGCGAATGTAACACACCTGGTGGACCGGTTAAAGCGAAGAAGCTACAGACCTCAGCCCGCGAGAAGAGTGTACATCCCAAAGGACGGGAAAAACATGCGGCCCCTAGGAATTCCTGCGTATGAAGACAAACTGGTGCAACATGCGCTGAAAAGAGTACTGGAAGCCATTTATGAACAAGACTTCATGGATTTCTCGTATGGATTTCGCCCGAACCGAAACATGCACAGTGCGCTGAAACATCTAAACCGGGTCATCGAGCAGGGAAAAACCAGCTATGTCGTCGATGCAGACATCTCCGGCTTCTTCAACCATGTAAATCACGAATGGCTGATGAAATTCCTCGAACTGCGAATCGGAGATCCAAACATCCACCGGCTGGTGAGACGGATGCTGAAAGCAGGTATTCAGGAGGATGGACACTTTGAACCGACGGAGGAAGGAACTCCCCAAGGTTCGGTGGTGTCGCCCCTGCTAGCCAACGTCTACCTGCACTATGTCCTTGACCTATGGTTTACCGTGACGGTGAGGAAGCAGTGCGGGGGGCAAGCCGAAATGGTGCGCTTCGCCGATGATTTTGTATGCTGCTTCCAGTACAAAGAAGATGCAGAACGCTTCTATACCGCACTTGTGCTCCGGCTGGAGAAATTCGGGTTAAGCATTGCGGAAGAGAAGACGAAAATCATCGCGTTCGGTCGTTTTGCGGAAGCAGAATCACGGAGGAAGGGCGAAGGGAAACCGAAAACATTCGATTTCCTAGGCTTCACGCACTACTGCGCCAAGAGCCGAAAAGGAACCTTCCGGGTAAAGCGTAAAACGAGTGGGAAGAAATTCAGACAGAAGGTCAGAGCCATGAAGAGCTGGGTCAGGTGGAATCGCCACATGAAGCAGGAGGATTTCCTAGGCGTCATCCGGTCCAAACTGTCGGGACACTACCGATACTATGGAATCACGGATAACTCGGAGAAAATAAAAACCTATTACATGCAAACGCTCGACTTGATCTATACATGGCTAAACCGCAGAAGTCAGCGCAGGAGTTTCACCTGGGAGAGGTTCTACGAAGTGCTAAACGAATTCAGGCTACCTAAGCCGCGGATCTACGTCAATATCTACGATTAAGGCCAATTGTGAACGATGGGGTGAAGAGCCGTATGCGTAAATTGCGCACGTACGGATCTGTGAGGGGTAGGGGCACAATCCACGAAGGAAAGGCCCCGCCTACTCGACCTGCAAGCATTGCTTTGAATGGAACGCTGAGGGGTACCACCGGGATTTGGGCAGAGCCGAGCAACGGGAAGAGCTTGATTTCGCTGTGATTGAAAAAGTGTTCCGGCAAACCAAAGAAACGAACGCCAATATGTTCCTTTGGGGAGGAGAACCTCTGTATTACAGCCGGTTCAATGAGCTGGCCGACCTGCTGGAGCAGGACCCCAGATGGACGGTGTTATGTACCAACGGTATTCAAATCATCGAGAAGCTGGATTCCATCCTCAAAATGTCCAAAAGTCTGGTCTGTCTGATCAGCCTGGAAGGCTTCGAAGCAGAGAATGATGCGATCCGGGGAAAGGGTACCTTCAAGAAGGTGATGGCGGGCATTGATAAGCTGCTGGAGCTGGAGAAGGAGGGCATCTATCAGGGGAAAATCTCCATCCATCTGACCATTAGCGATGTCATGATTGATAAGCTGTATGATTTTGTGGAGTTTTTTGAGAATAAAGGAATTGACTCGGTGTATATTACCTTCCCGTGGTATTTGCCGGATGAGGTATCGAGCAATATGGACCGCTATTTCAACGAGCATTTCAAGTGGCTGGCGGATGATCTGGAGGAAGGGCACCGCAACAGCTGGCATTCGTTTAAATATAAAATTTCGCCCGACAGGATCGATCCGTTGCTTGCGCAGATGGAGAGAATTAACCAGCGAACCTGGAATTTAAGAACACGGTATCAGCCCGCGCTCGAACTGGATGAAGTACGGGACTTTGTACTCGGTTCAGAGAAGCCTGCCCAGAATAAAACGCAATGCTTGTCGATCCGCACCAGACTGGATGTGCTGGCTGACGGTGAAGTCAGTGCGTGCAAATTATTTCCGGAGTTCTCCCTGGGGAATCTGGCCGATCAGGATCTCAAAGAGATATGGGATGGCGACAATTTTGAAAGGGTACGGGAAACCCTGCAATGCGGCCTGATGCCGGTATGCTCCAAATGCATTCTGCTGTATCTTCACGGAAAATAGGGATGGAGGCTATCACGAAGAATTCCGCTGTGAGCCGCAAACTGGCGGATTGGGCGGTTCCCTTTGGCCCCTATGATTGTTTGTTGAATGCGGTTACATTGTGGCTGTCTGTCCATCATGCCGATCCGAATCCGCTGTACAGGTATAATTTCTCCATTAATTATTATGCTGGCTATGACTGGTTCGACAGTTCGGTGCCGGTGAATGAGCTGTTTAGCTTCATCCGGCATGCTTATGGGGTTGAATGCAAGCCTTGCCGTTTAGACTCGGTGGATCGTGGACGGATGTATCTGCTGCCGGTGGACGCTTATCATGTTCCCTACATGAAGGAATTTTACGGGAAGGACCATATGCTGCATTATGTGCTTGCGGAAGCGGCAGACGACCAGAGCCTGAGAATAACAGATCCTTATTTTGCAACAAGCCTATTGGCCGACAGAACTTGCGTGGAGCAGGCCTGGCGCACCTTCAGTGAACCGGTTATCGAAATCAGCCCGCCGCTCAGCCTGAAGCCTGGCCTGAACTCTATCCGGCCTTACTTAACTACACAGCCCTATGAAGAGCTGCTCCCCCGCGCCTTTGCCCGAATTTCGGAACGGATCATGGATGTTGGAGCTTATAGGGGGCCGGAGAATGTAATGGATCATCCGGTGTTCAAACAACAGTTTGGCTGCATCCGCACGATTGCCCTATCACGGTCAAGGCATTTCGGCACCTGCAGCACCATGGATGTTGCTCACCACGGCTCAGCCTGGAGGAAGCTTGAAGTGAGCTTTATGAAGATGACCCTGAATATGGACAGAGGGTTAACCGCTACCGTGAAGCAATTGAAGCAGATTGCGGAGGATGAGCTGGCTTATTTACATTCCTATGCAACAGGAGGCCGATGATGCCGGAAGAAACCAGGTATGAGCAGATCCAGCGGATGTTTTGGGAGAAGAGGGTCGAGGCTGTCCAATTGCTTAGACGGGCGCTTAAAGAGCAGGTGGAGCAGATTGAGATTCATAAGGATGAGACCCGGATCAGGCTTACAGATGGGAGACGGTTTCATTGGGATCTCGGGCATGTGAACAGTCTCGGATTCCTGATGCGGGATGGATATGTCGAGCGGGAAGAGAGCCGGTTATTATCTATTCTGATCCGTGAAGGATTTGAAGTATTGGATATCGGGGCGAATTATGGATGGTATTCCACGTTATTCGCACAAGCGGTGGGGCCTGGGGGCAGAGTTCATAGCTTTGAGCCGGTAAGCCCTACCTTCTCTGAACTGGCAAGAAACATCCAATTAAATAAGCTGCAGAATGTAGTGTTGAATCAGCTTGCGCTGTCGGACTATAACGGGGAAGCCGAGATCTATCTGCCTGTACAAAGCGGATCTGAGGATGCTGCGTTAATCATTGACCCGGCCTTGCAGCATGAAACCTACCATTGCCGGGTGCAAACGCTGGATACGTACATTGAGTTGCAGCAGATCAGCCATATTGACCTGATCAAAATCGATATTGAAGGCGGCGAATTAAAAGCATTACAGGGAATGGAACAGTATTTACAGCATCATGAGAAGCCCATGCTCATGCTGGAAGCGACGGAAGTTCTGGCTTTACGGTTCGGGAATTCGATAAGTGATGTATTCCGGTTTTTGAAGGAGTATCAGTATCAACTCTTTCAACTGTCCGCAGAGGAGCTTGTTGAGCTGGATAGCGCTGCGGAAGTGCAGGCACAGAATATATTTGGTCTGCAGCCGGAGCATATCCGGAGGTACAGCCCGTTCATCAGATTGATAACCATTGCAAAGTAGGGATGCCGGTATGGTCATTCATGTGGATCAATTGAGCAAGTCCTTTGACTACTACAAAAAAGAAACGGGAATCAGAAACTCTGTCAAGAATCTGTTCCACAGGGAGAAATTAACCAAGGATGCAGTAAATAAGGTCTCATTCGATATTAACGAAGGCGAGATGGTTGCCTTTCTGGGTCCGAACGGAGCAGGCAAAACCACCACTTTGAAAATGCTCTCCGGTATTCTTTATCCGACTGATGGCAGTGCGGAGGTGCTGGGCTACACGCCCTGGGAGAGGAAAAATGACTTCAAGAAGCAATTTTCCATTGTCATGGGCCAAAAAAACCAGCTGTGGCTGGATCTGCCGGCAAGCGATTCCCTGTATTTAAACAAGTGTATTTATGAAATCAGCGATCAGAAGTATAAGGAGACACTTGACGAGTTAGTGACGCTGATGGATGTCAGGCACCTGCTGCATGTACAGGTCCGAAGACTGTCCCTGGGTGAGCGGATGAAGATGGAGCTGATCGCAGCTTTGCTGCACCGGCCGAGAATTATTTTTCTGGATGAGCCGACGATAGGCCTGGATCTGGTCTCTCAGAAGAACATCCGTGAGTTCCTCAAGGCCTACAATCATGAATTCCGCACGACTCTGCTGCTTACGAGCCACTATATGAAGGATATTGAAGACCTCTGTAAGCGGACCATCGTAATCAATCAGGGCAAGCTGGTGTATGACGGGGAGATCCGCAAGATCAATGAGGTCATGAATGAGAAAAAACGAATGAAGCTGACGTTCTCGGCCATCGTCGAGCGGAAGGATCTGGCCGTTATGGGTTCTATCAAAGAATATAGAGGCTATGACGTCATTCTGGAAGTGGAGCGAGCGAAGTTCAAGGAGTATTCCAGAATGGCCATGGATCACTTTCCCGTCATTGATCTGAATCTGGAGGACATTCCTCTGGAGGAGGCCATTGCACGTTTATATGAACAGCCGGAGCCGCGCGGATGAACAATAAATTTGCCGTCAGCTTTTCGCTGGGAATCCAGAACTCCATGGAATACCGCTTTAACTTTTTTATGGGTTTTGCCAGTCTCTTCTTCCCGATCTTCATCCAGCTCTTCCTGTGGAAGGCGGTCTATAGCCATGCCTCTAATATGAACTTGTATGGCTATACTTACCAGCAGATGATCGTCTACACCATCGTAGCTGCCCTGATCTCGCGGCTGGTGGCTACGGGTCTGGAATATGACATTAACCATGATATCAAGAGCGGGGGGCTCAATAAATATCTGGTGCGGCCGATCGGTTATTTTCCTTATAAAATATGTGTCTACCTTGGCGGGAAGGTCCTCTCGTTTGCCATTACGTTAATCATGCTGCTGGGCGTGGTACTGTTCATGGTTTATTACTTCAAGGCGCCAATCAGCGTATCGCGTATCCTGGTTTTTGGTGTCGTGCTTATACTGGCGGTTGTCCTTAATTTCATGATCTCCTTCTCGGTCAGCGCGATTGCCTTCTGGTTAACCGATGTTTCTTACTTTTTTCATGTTACAGCGTTATTGATTCAGATCTTTAGCGGCGGGATTTTTCCGCTCGATATTTTTGGGGCGACATGGCTGGCTGTCTTCGATTACCTGCCGTTCAAGTATACGATCTACATGCCGGTGAATGTAATCAACGGCAAGCTGACCCTGCTTCAGGCGCTGCATGTGATAGAGCTGCAACTGCTATGGATTGGACTCCTTCTGTTGCTTACGCGCTATATTTGGACAGTGGCGATCAAGAAATATATTGCCGTAGGGGGTTAAGGGAACCCGATGCTTAGATCACTCCGGAAGTACGGTTTCATATACAGCTTGTTCATCAAAAATTCCCTGATGTCCCAAATGGAGTATAGAGTTAACTTCCTGATGGGCCTGCTGGTGGAGACCTCCTATCTGTTCGCCAAATTCCTGTATGTGATTATTGTCTATGAGGCGGGATTAACGCTGGATGGCGTGCCCATGGATGCGATATTGCTATTTATTGGCACCTATACCTTGATGACGGGGTTATATTGGGGACTATTTGCCATCAACTTTGTGCAGATCCCGGAGCATGTAAGAACCGGGTCACTTGATATTTTGCTAACCAAGCCGATTTCCCTGCAATTCATGATGACCTTACGGAATGTTGACTTTGGGCTGGCGATTCCGAATGTGCTGGGCGGAGTGACCATGATTGTGGTGGGCTGGAGAAGACAGGGGCTTCCGGCCGATGCCGCTTCAATAGGCGGGTTCATCTTCTTCCTTGTGCTGGGGCTGTTCGTGACCTACACCTTGTTCCTGATCCCGCAGTTATTATCGTTCTGGTTCATTCAGATTGCTGCTGTCAATGACATCTCAAACGGCCTGTTCGAGCTGAATAACATGCCAATGATGATTTACTCCAAATGGATACAGCGAATAGGGATATTTGTGGTTCCTGTTCTATTGATTACTAACTTCTCACCCTTATTCGTGCTGGACCGGTTACATCCGGGCCTCTTCCTCTGGGCCATTCTGTCTCCTATCCTGTTGCTGGGAATTACGAGATGGATCTGGTCCAAAGCGATTCGTAATTACAACAGCTCAGGCGGCTAGATATCCGGAATCACAGGAGGTAAGGATATGAATACTCAGAAGCCATATCGTATTGGAATTTTGGGCTGCTCCACAATCGCTCCGTTCTCGATCATTAACCCGGTCAGGGAGCTTGATCAATTTGTAACGTATGGTGTAGCGTCGCGTGATTTGGACCGGTCTACAGCCTATGCGCTGAAGCATCAGATTCCGCATGTGTTTGACAGCTACGATCAGCTGCTGGCGTCGGCGGACATTGATGTGGTCTATATTCCGTTATCCAATTTCCTGCATAAGGAATGGACGCTGAGGGCGATTGAGGCTGGCAAGCATGTCTTGATTGAGAAACCGATGGCCTTGCATGCCGATGAGGTGCTGCTCATCAATGAACGGGCGAAGGAGCAGGGTGTGCACGTCCTTGAAGCGCTAATGGTCCAGCATCATTCCTGGCAGCAGGATATAACAGACATGATAGCAGCAGAAACCTACGGCAAACTGACAAAAATCAAAACCCGGATCTCCTTTGAAATTCTGCAAAGCAACTACAGCGCGGATAATTACCGGTTCAAGCCGGAGTACGGCGGCGGCTGCTTCATCGACGAATGCTCGTACTGGCTGCAGTTTATCCAAAAGGTCATCGGCTTGAAGCCGCAGACACTGGACGGATTCTCGACCTTCTCCGGTGTCAATCAATGTGATTGGACCTTTCATGCGGCGCTGCAATATGAAGGGGGCGTCGAGGCAGAGTTCCTGGGTTCCTTTGAAATGCCGAACAATGCCACCCACTGGCTGGAGTTTGAGCGGGCCAGGGTAAGGATCAGCGGCTTTTTCAAGCCTTGTTATGGGGATTACAAGATCATCATTCAGGTTGAACATACGGAAGCGGGAACAACAGACAGGCTTGTATACTCTCCGCAGAATTACTATGTGAACCAGCTTAAGTTTTTGGCTGAGGTGCTTGGGGGCACTAGAGAGAATATCCCCTTATCCGAATCCTATGAACGAGTGGCAACTATGAACGCCATCTATGAGATTGCGAGGAACAAGCATGCTGGGCAGCCTACCCTGGAAGATAGACCGGACGGGGAGGCTGTGAATTATGGATGACCGGGAACAGGAGATTCGTAAGCTGCTCGCTCAATTGCCCGGCGGTTCTCCCCGTCTGAAGAATGCAGGTATGGACGCGGATTTGCGAAGCTATGGCATGGTTTCTTTGTTGTTTATTCATTTTGCGGTGGTCCTGGAAGAGCATTTCTCAATAGAGGTAAGCCCGGAATTTCTCGATATAGATAAACTATACAGTCTTCAGAAGTGGAGAGAATATATTGATTCACAGGATCTCGTATGTTAGTGGCCCTGGAGATGGACTATTACAGCGAGGGCTACCGGACCATGCACTCCAATTGCGTGGATTTGCCCATGGCGGGTGCTGCGGGCTTTCATCAGTATGAGAATTATTTCTACTATACCTTCCTGTATGCCGTCATGATGAATTGGGGAGAGGCAGCGGACGGGGACTGGGTGGCCTCCAGACGCAGCATTCTTAACAAGCTCGGCTTGACCCTTAAGGTGACTGAGGTCCTGGATGCTGCTGGGCTGCTGTCTGCGATTCGCATGAACATTGATCAGCAGTGCCCGGTCGTGATGATTGCCAACTACAACGATCTGTTTTTTTTGAGCCAATACAGGACGGTCGTTGACGATCATGCCGTGTTAATTACGGAATATGATTCAGCCAGACGACTGATCGTGATCCGGGAGAATCAGCTGAACAAGGAGGTAACCCTGAATGTGATGAAGGGGGAGCCTTTTTTCAAGCTGCAGCTGACCGAGGAATTGATAGCGGATATCTGGAATAAATCCAATGCTTCTTTTAAGGAAATCAGGAATTATTGTTATAACAAGCTGTTCAGCGTAGCGAAAATAGGCGAACCGGAGATTCACAGCTATCTGGAGCTGGTTGAGGATTTCGTGGAGTCCAATAAAAATCGTTCCAGTCATTTGATCGAAGCCGTGGAACGTTTCAATGACAATGTCTCTCTTATGGATGGACTCAATGACGCAAATGCCGTTGCGGTTGAATTTGAAACCATGCGCAGGAGTTATCACGGCTCGGCTATCATCATGTTCGATATCTTCGAGAAGGCGTTGCCCTGGTTATCCTCTCATGAAGAATGGGGGCAGATATTCGGCGGGTTCCGGGACCGGTATATCAAATTCAGATACCATCTGATCTCTAGTTTCCATGCGGATACGCTGAGACGGAAGCTGCTGCCGCCGGATCGAATTTTTCAGCTTACAGTGGAGATTAGCCAACTGGATACGGAGCTGTTCTCTCTGCTCCGTAAGCTGCTCACCCATCACCATAAGGAGCGGGAATCTCACAATGCCGCACAGGCCTGGACGAATTATGCAGCTTGCGCTGAGGTGTCTGCGGACAGTGAGTATAGCCTTGACCCGGAGACCGTCTGTCAAGCCAGCCAGGCGGTGAATGGCAGGTGGGAGAACTGGGTCACGGATTCCTGGCATTCGGACACCGCCCGGCCCGTCCATTGGTTGCTGCTGGATCTGCTGAAGCAGAGAGATATTCTGAGAGTTGTGATCAGGCATTCTCCTGCCCCCGGCTATATCACGATGGATTATGAGCTTCAGGGAAGCAACGACACAGAGCAGTGGGAGCAGATAGCGGCTGTACGGAATAATGAGTCTGTCTTAACCGTGCATGAGGCTGACGGCTGTTCGTTCAGATACATCAGACTATATATTACTTATCCGGCCCAGAATGATTTTCAGGCGCGGATCTATGAGCTTGAAGTGTGGGGACTGCCTGATATCACTCAAGCCTCAAAAATCTGATATGATTCAAAAAAAAGTAGGATATCCTTCCATTTGGCCTGCTGGATATAATAAAAATGTAAAAAATAAAATGCCATATTGATTGGAGAATCAAACATGAACAACAAGAAGAAATGGACGATTTATGTGATTCATCATTCTCATACGGATATTGGCTACACCGAGCGGCAAGAGAAGATCGAGCAATATCACGTGGACTTTATCAGGCAGGCCATTGCGATCTGCGAGGCGGCTCAGACGGAAGACCGTAAGGAATGGGCGGGCTTTAAATGGACCTGCGAAACCTTCTGGGCCGTGGAGAAGTTTCTGGAGGAAGCCACGGAACAGGAAAAGGAACAATTTGCAGCCGCGCTCAGACGCGGGGATATTGAGCTGTCGGGCACCTACTTGAATATGACGGAGCTGATTAATTTCGAGCTGCTGGGCAGTATGCTTGCACGGGCAGGGCAATTCGCCCGGCCGCTGGGGCTTCAGGTGAAGTCGGCCATGACCGCGGATATTAACGGATACAGCTGGGGTTATGCACAGGCTCTGGCAGATGCAGGAGTCGAGAATTTGCTGTCCAGTATCCACACGCATCACGGGATGTTTGCCATCGGGCGCAAGCAATTCCCCTTTTATTGGGAGACACCCAAAGGCAACCGCCTGCTGGTATGGAGCGGCGAGCATTACATGATGGGGAATGATCTGGGGATCAATCCGGATGGGGCATTGTCTTATACCATCAAAGACGAAGACCCGGTATGGGGGATCTCTAAAGATCACTGGAAGCTGGCCGAGACCCGGATTGCCCGCTATCTGGATCAGCTGGAGAAGGAGCAGTATCCCTACGATTTTGTATTGGTGAATGTCATGGGGCTGCTGCGGGATAACTCGGCGCCGAACCCCGGAATCATAACCTTCATCAAGGAATGGAATGAGAAGCACGGGGACCGTGTTGAGCTTGAAATGACAACGCTTAACCGGTACTTCGACCTGTTGCGGCAGCAGGAGGCCGAGATTCCTGTCTATAGCGGGGACTGGCCGGACTGGTGGTCCGATGGCGTGGCATCAACCGCGATGCACACCCAGATCTTCAGGAATGCCCAGCGGACCCTGGACGTCGTCAAGCGGCTGGACCCGGAGCGCAAGCTGGCGGCGGCAAGCGATATTGCCCATGCAGAGCAGCAGTTAATGATGTATGCCGAGCATACCTGGGGATATCACTCCTCCATCTCGGAGCCCTGGCACATCATGGTGCAGGAGCTGGCCGTCCGCAAAGAGGCGTATGCCGCCAATGCCAGCAGACTGGTTCATGCCTCGCTGGATGCGGTACTGAAGGCGCGGGGCGATGTGCTGCTGCGGGCTGACCGGGCATTCACCTATAAAGTAATCAATTCCTTCGATTACCCCGTTGAGGATCTGGCTCATTTCTATCTCGAGGAGCAGTGGGAAGCGGATTATTTCCGGCAGGGGCTCGAGGTGGTCGATGAGCAGAGTGGAGAAGTGGTCCACCATCAGCAGGAGAAGGTAAGCAGAGGATACCAGATTGCGGTCATGGTCAAGCTGGGCGCAAAGGAAGAGAAGCGGTTCCGTATCCGGGAAGCCTCGAAGACCGTCCCGGTGACGACGAGCAGCACCCGCTTGCGGGGAGCCGACCGGATTCATGATATCCGGGATATCTTCCCTCCTGTGCAGGAGGAGACCCCCCGGCTGTTCATCACGGAGAATCATATTGAATCGCCTTACGTACGTATTGCGTGGAGAGCCGGAGAAGGCATCGTCTCCTGGATCGATAAGCAAACCGGCCGGGAATTCATTGATCCCCGTCAGGCTCACGGAGCCTTCACTCCGGTGTATGAAGTGACCCCCGGCGGCGGTGACGACCAGATGACCGTGCGTAGAATCATGGGCAGGAACCGCAAAGGCATGAATGTTCAGCGGTCGGAGGGGCTCCTCTCAGGCGTGAAGGAAATAACGAATGGCCCGGTGTATGGCATCATTGAATTGAAATATCAGGTTCAAGGGATGAGCCACTATTCGTTATTCCTGAAGGTGTTCAAGGACCGGAAGAGAGTTGATATCTCTGTCCGCATCCACAAGGATAGTGTGTGGGACCCGGAGAATGTGTACGTCGCCCTCCCCTTTAGTGCAGGCGGCAGCAGTGAGCTGTGGTTCGAGAAGGCCGGGGCTGTCCTAAGGCCCGGAGTAGATCAGATCCCGGGCACCTGTACGGATTTCTATTGTATTCAGGAAGGGCTTGCGGTTATATCCCCTCAAGGCGGGCTGTCCATTGCGGCCCCGGATACGCCGCTGATGCAGACCGGGCCTTTGGAATACGGCCCAAGACTCGTGCAGGGCCAACAGGAAGAGAACGGCCATACCTCGTTATACGCCTGGGTGCTGACCAATTACTGGGAGACGAACTTCAAGGCGACCCTCGGGGGATTCTACGAATTCCGGTATATGCTGCAATGGGGAAGCGAAGCGGATACGGCAGAACAAGCTATTCAGTTGTGCCACAGTGCCAATGCAGGCACGGTTGCATTCAGAACCACATAAATTCCGGCGGGCAAAAGAAGGGCTGAATCTTTTATAGAGAAGCCCTTTTTTTGGAATATAAGAAATTATATGTTTCACACCATAACTTATCCTTCTATTTCTGGCTGAAACGGTGCCGTCCCTAATAGGACGGCATAGCTGTTTCCACTTGTTAAAAAAGGGAGGCGTGCGCTGTGTACCGTATTCTGATTGTGGATGACGAACGCATAGAGAGAGAGGGCATTCAGCAATTGATACAGGAGCACCATCTGGAGCTGGAGACACTCCTTGCGGCGAATGGAGAGATTGCGCTGGAGATCCTCGGGAAGCACAAGATCGATATTCTGATTACGGATATCAAGATGCCCTTTATGGACGGGCTGGAATTGTCTGAGAAGGTCAGCAGCCTGGGCCTGGATATTGAAATGATCATCTTCAGCGCTTACCATGAGTTTGAATATGCAAGAAGAGCCTTGCGGACCAACATATCGAATTATTTGCTGAAGCCGGTTCATATCCCGGAGTTTCTCAGTGTGGTGAGCGAGGCGGTCCAGGCCTGTGAAGACAAAGCGGCCGAGAAAATGCGGAACGAACAACTGGTGGAGGGTTATAACCGGGGACTTCTGTACGAGAAGGAAAAAATGCTGCTGGACTCCCTAAACGGGGTGAAAATCAATACAGAGGCCTGGATGTCCCCGGAACTGCTGGAATATGTCCAGCACAAGCATTGGCTGCATATGATTCTGGTGGACTGCCGCCGGAAGTTTTTTGATATTCACAATGATGAATTCATTAGGCTGTTACACGATAACCTCAGCTACGCCTTCGATTATGTGAACTTGAGCGAGCATCAAAGCATGCTGTTCATCAAGCACCCCCGTCCCATCCCCAAAGAGACGCTGAGGCTGCTTGGAGATCAGATTATCCGCGCCGCCGCCGGGAGCCTGGAGCTGAAAGTGGGTCTGGTGATCGGGAGAGCGGTGAATCAGCCGGAACAGCTATATGATGCCTATACCGAGATGGAGCAGATGCTGGAATTCAAATTTTTCATGGATGAGTATACCCTTCTATTTGCCGATGAACCCTTTGAGCAAGCGGGCTTTGACGAGATCGAATTGAATCCGATTCTGGATAAGGTCTACCAGTGTCTGGAGTATAACGATTTTACCGGTGCGAAATACAGTATAGAGCTGCTGTTCACCTACCTGAGAACCAAAGGGCAATTCTCATCCCTGTACACCAAGTTCATCTGTTCGGAAATTATGAAAAAGGTGGTGACGAGAGAGAAAAACCATGAGCCTGCGGAAATGAATCATTACTTGGACCAAATTCATAAGACCGTATCTCTTCAGGATCTGAAGGATCATATGTTTGCGATCCTGTCCCTCCTGGAAACCGGTAGCGGAGCCAGCCCCAAGAGGGCCGCCAATCTCAAGCTGATCCGGACCATTACAGATGTAATCGACAAGGAATATGATCAGGATCTCTCTTTGGAGGGCATCGCAGAGAGGGTCTATTTGACCCCCAGTTACCTAAGTTATTTATTCAAAAAGGAGACAGGCCAAAGTCTCATCCGGTACATTACGCAGGTGAGAATGGACAAAGCCGTTGAGCTGCTGAATACAACGAATATGAAGATCGTCGATATCTATAAGAAGCTGGGCTACAGAAGCTCGACCTATTTTATCCAGACCTTTCGTAATTACCATGGAGTCACTCCGGCCAGGTTCAGGGAAGGATCTCCGTAGGGTAGTGCCCTCACCATGATCCAACTATTTCTCGCTGGCACGATACCGGAAATAGTTGGATTTTGTACACTTGCTGAGGGACGATGGGACCCTGCGGCGGCAACAGTTGTATAAACAGCACTTAAATTCTCCGATTTCACCCCAAGCAGCGAAAACGCACAATAGCAGATGTAGTTTATCCACTTGCTTCCGTCCATCCCTCGGAAATGGTCAATTTAAGATACGTATTTCCACTTGTGATCCTAAGCTGGACGGGTGCAACGACGAAGCGCATGGCGAAGCTAGCCGCGAAGCACACGGCAAAAGCACATGGTCAAGCTTGCGGCGAAGCTCGCCGCGAAGCTCATGACGAAGCAATGACGATGCCCCGCCTATCCCTCACTGAACATCCGGGCAATGCCCCGGAAGGTATAGGCGAGTACATGCTCCGCCGTGCGGACCGTCAAGGCGGGGGAGGAAGACCTGTGCAAGCGGTTCAGCAAGGCAGGCCCGAATAGGTCATGGCTTCGGGAGATTTGCCCGCCCAGCATGATGAAGTCCGGCCGGTAACCGTCCACGTAAGGCTGGAGCAGCTCCCCGAGCCGGGCTCCGAATTCGGCGAATACCCCGCGCGCGGCAGCATTCCCCTCTCTGGCTTCATGGGCAAGCTCCTTCACATCCATGTTCGCTCCCGGAAGCCCAGCCTCCCCAATCCCCGCTTCACGGGCCAGCTTCAGGATGCCTCTCCTGGAGAACCAATCATCCGCCCTGCCGTCAAGATAAGGCTGGTCATACAGCCAGCCGTTCGGCGGGATGCCCGGCCCTGATTCCATGATCCGGGAGTTGTCGATGAAGGCGGAACCGAGGCCGGTTCCTAGCGTCAAGGCCATGAACCGCTTACGCGGGAATTCGGCGCTGACTCCCAGCGCAAACAGGCGGGCGTCATTCTCGAAGCGGATATCCATGTCCGGCAGCGTGCCGGCCTCCCGGGAGCTGCCAGCGTGCCAGCGTGCGCGTAAGGCTTGGCCCAGATTCAGCCCGTAGATCGCCTCGAATTTGCCAAGCCCCCGGATCAGACAGACGCCCTGCCTGTAATCGAACGGGCCGGGAAAAGCCATCCCGATATGATAGCGGCAGTCCGTTACAGCGTCCCGGTACCTATGCTGATACAGGTTGTACTGGGCCTGAAAGATAGACATGAAATGGTCAAGGATCGTTTCCCGGTCCAGGTCAGCCAGGGCGGGGAATTCCATGTCACTGCCTTGCAGCGGAAGGCCGTCCTCCAGCACGCAGGTCTTAATAAAGGTTCCGCCCACATCCAGCGCAAGTACGATATCACGGCTCAAGGAGACTCACATCCCATGCTGCGGAGACACCGGCCTTGATCAGCTTGCAGGGGCCGGAACCGGTATTGACGATGGTGTATTCCCCTAGTACAGCCGGGAGAATATACGATTCCGCATAATGCAGCTCCACAAATACCGCCTCGTCCGCAGCAGACACAATCCGCACAGACTCTCCTTCAACGAGGTTATACATGGTCATTTCGCCGCGCGTATCGTCTTTCCAGGTATCCTTCAGATGAACACGGTGGACATAGAACAGCAGATCACTGCGCTGTCCCAGCACATACTCTTCATTCTCCCCTTGCTGCTGCAGAAGCACTGGCGAAGGCATGAGCTGCTCTTCAACCCGGGCGGTCTTCTGCGTGAAGTCAATATTGTCGAAGGCGAAGTCGATATTGATCGGCCGGGGTTTGCCGTCCAGGTCCTTGCGCAGAAAATCATAGATTTTGAAGGTGAACCACCAGGTGGTAGAGGAGATTTCCAGCACCAGATTGTCTTTGCCTGCGGAATGGACGGTTCCGGGCGGAATCAGGAACAGCTCGCCCTTCCGGGACTCATAACGGTTGACATAATCGGTCAGCGGCAGCGGGATGCCCGTCTCCTGAGCCTTCTGCACCTCATGGCGGAACTGCTCAGGTAGGCAGTCTTCAGTCAGTCCCAGATAGACCCCGGAATCCCCCTGCTGCTCCATGATGTAATAGGATTCCTGCTGGGCCATGAATTCATTGAACCGGCTGCGGATATAGTCCTGGGTGGGGTGGACTTGGCAGGACAGATTGTCTCCGTCCATCGTGTCCAGATAGTTGAAGCGGATCGGGAAATAATCTCCGAATAAGCCCGTCAGACGTTCCCCCAGAATCGCTGGATGCTCCTGCTGCATGACCAGCAGAAACGGAATCTCCATCTCTTTGCCTTCATACCCTACAAGTATGGAATTCTCAGGGGCGATCGGCTCGAAGCTCCAGGCGCAGTTCACCCAATCCTCCGGCAGATCAGCCAGCTGTTTGAGGAATTGTCCGCCCCATACCCCCGGTGCATAAAAAGGCTTCACCCGCAGCGGTGACCCGGCAATATCCGAGATCATCCGGCGCAGGGACGGCACGGCAGTCATGACTGGCTGCTTCGGCTGATTCAGGTCGATATAGTAATCCATTTGATCCAGGATTTGTTTGCGGTAGGTTTCGAGAATAGGCCATTCCACGAACAGGGCGATTTTATATTTCTCCACGGCATCCCGGTTCCAGTTAAGGCCGAAACTCAGCAGCTCCTGCCGGTGGCCGGCCTGCTGGTATTCACGCGAGACATCCAGATAGAAGGAAAGATCGAACCGCCCCTCTCCAAGCCAGTAAGCCCCCGGGCCAAAAACGATACAGAATGCAGCCGAATCCGCACCCGGCTCTGCCTCATCCAGCCTGCGGGCGGCTTCTTCCCTGGCCCCGTCCCGGAAATAATCCTCTATACTTCCGTCAGTGAAATAGCCGAAGGCGCGGTTATCCGTAATATTGGCGGCAAAAAACTCCCGCAGCTCTTCGCCTGACTTGAGATAGCTGCCCGAGCTGATGAGGGACACTGAATGACCCGCTTGCTCAAGCGCATCCACTGCCCGCTGCAGAACGGTTTGAAACGGGGCGCCGTGGGTTCCGTCAAAAGCAACATACAGATTGCCGCTTCCCTTCTCACTGGCGAGCTGAAGCAGGGAAGCGGCAATCGCTGAATAGCCTTCCCGGAGCACTGCGGGAGGAGCAGCCAAGGGGATGTCGTCCTGCGGAACAGGAATGGGGCTGCGTACAAGGTTGACTGGTCGTTTAACAAACATGGGGAACTCACTCCTTCTAAGGGTTTACAACCATTGTAAGGAGTCCTTGCGGAATTATCTTTGAATACGGCGTCTAATTTTTTGTACAATCCGGACATTTGGCGTTGATTAGCTCAGGTTCTGTCTTCCGTCTGCAAACTGCGCTCTGCGGAACCGGGCGGGGGAGACACCAAGCTGCTTGGTGAATACGCGGGTGAAATAGTGCACAGACTCGAAGCCGCAGCGCTCGGCGATATCTTTGATAGGGTAGTCGGTGTGCAGCAGCAAATCCTTGGCTTGTTGGATTCTTCGTTCCTGAATATAATGGACGAAAGTCTGGCCCAGGCATGCCTGGAAGATCCTCGACAGATGGCGTGGAGAGATATCCAGTTCCAGGGCCACTTGGGCCATGTGCAGCGGGGAGGACAGATTGTCGCGGATATAGCGCTTGGCCCGTTCCAAATGGCGGTGTTCCCCGCTGTCCTCCTTCATTGCCCCGGCCTGCAGATGGGGTTCGGGGGAGAACGCCTGCGGGAACGAATGCAGCAGAGCAAGCGCCAGATGATTCATCGGCAGCCTGGACACCCCCGCTTCGCTCTCGGCCAGGCTGAAGAGGGTCCGCCAGATTCGGGCAGAGAGTGCGGCAGCTTCATGCGGGGCTATGGCCTGCCCTCCGGCGGCGAGTTCCTGAAACGGCTTGCGGCCGTCCGCAGAGCTTAAGGCTTCGTCGATTTCAAAGGCAATGAAGAACAGGACCAGCCCCTGCTCACTGCGGATCTGGTGCCAGATGCCCGGACGTGAGCAGAACAGGGTTCCCGGCTCCAGGGGGAAGAGCGCATCGTCATCCTGGTAAGAGCCGGTGCCTTGCTGGACATAACAGACTTCAAAAAAAGAATGGCGGTGCAGGGAATTATTATAATGATTCGGCATGAAGCCCCAGTAATGAATATGAAATGAGGTTTGTCCGTCACTGATATTTGAGATATGCTGATTCAAAAGTGCATTGGCTTTGCGGTACGCCAGGCGCATGGCGGGACCTCCTCATGGTGTAGGCTTCAATGAAATGATAACGTTTGCTTATGATTCTATCAGACATCAGGAGGGAACTCTATGTTTACCATATTGATCGTGGATGATGAGAAAATTGAACGGGACGGCATCCGGGGGCTGATCGCTGACATGAACTACGAGCTGCGGGTTGCCGAAGCGGAGAACGGGGAGAAGGCGCTGGAGTATCTTCGTCTGAACCCGGTGGACATCCTGCTCACAGATATCAAAATGCCCTTCATGGGCGGTCTGGAGCTGGCGGAGCAGGCAAGCCTGGCGCAGCCCTCCCTGGAAATTATTATCTACAGTGCTTACGGGGAATTTGACTATGCCCGCCGGGCGCTCTATACCAATGCTTCCAGCTATCTGCTGAAGCCGATTGATATTGAGGAGTTCGCCGGGGTGATGTCAGGCGTGATACAGAAATGCGCGGATAAGGCCACCCAGCAGCGCCGCACTGCCGAGCTTATGCAGGGGTATCAAAAGGGCCTGGAGTATGAAAGGGAGAAGTGGCTGACCGATGTGCTGAACGGGGTTCAGGTGATCGCGGATGATGCCGCTCTGCCGTTCGGAGGGAAGCCGGCCGCTCTGCTGCTGATTGATTTCAAGGAGCGTTTCTTTGACCGCAGCTACGAGGCATTTGAACAAGCGGCAGAGCAGCTTACAGCCGGTGAATATGAGCTGCTGAACCTGAATGAATATCAAAGTGTGCTTATGGTCCCTTGCCCAGGCAGCGGCGGACAGAAGAGGATCAGGGAGATGAGTGAAGCGCTGGCGGAGCGGATCGCGGAACGCTTTTACCGGTATTGCTGCATCGTATACAGCCCCGTGATCTCCGATTGGCAGGAGGTTTCGGCGTGTTATGAGCAGATGGAGCAGACGCTGGACTACAAATTCTTTTTTGAAGATACGGTGGTACTGTTTGCCGGAGATGATCTGGCGGGCCGTGTCCCGGAGCTTGTCAGCACCGAGACGCTGATGGCGGATATCAACCAATTCATTAACCATGGGGAATATGCAGGCGCAGCCAAAAGCATTGAGCTTCTGTTCAGCCACTTGAGCCGGAACGGCGGATCTTCTGCAATCTATGTTAAGTATCTCTGTTCGGACCTGGTGCGGAATGCGTTTGAACAATCAGCCCGCAGGCAGAAGGCGGATTTCCAGCAAACGGTAGAGCGTATCTTCAAAAGCGATTCGATTCTCGGGGTGAAGCAAGTGCTGCTTCAGGCGCTATCGGAAATAGAACCGGACAACGGCCCTCCCGATGAGAGCAAACGCCATATTGTCCAGCAGGTCATCCGGATTGTGGAAAAGGATTTCAGGGAAGATATCAGTCTGGAGGTCATCGCCGGGCGCGTATCGCTTAATCCCAGCTACCTGAGCCATTTATTCAAGAAAGAAACCGGGCAGAGCCTGATCAAATTCATCACTCAGCAGCGTCTGGAACGGGCACGGCATCTACTGGACAGCACCAATATGAAAATCGTCGATATCGCTGAACATGCCGGCTACTGGAGCTCCTCCTACTTCTGCCAGACCTTTAAAAAATATTACGGCATCAGTCCGCAGAAATATCGTGAAATACTGGACGAATAATAGTACGAATTATTGGAGAGCACCTGCGGGTGCTTTTTACTTCCAAATTAATTGACGCGTATCCAAAGAATTTGGGATTTCGCTCCCTTCCAGGCTAATTTACAATTTAACTGTAAGCATGAAAGCGTTTTATAACAAAGTTTGGGAGGGGCATCTATGAGATTGAAGAAAATTCGTGTTATGGCCTTGCTGCTGTCCATGGTAATGGTGCTGGGAGTGCTGGCGGCCTGCGGCAGCAGTCCAAAGGAGGAGAAGGTTGCTGCGCCCGCCGGCAGTGAGTCCACGAATGCCGGAGGCAATGAACCATCCGCCACCGCCAAGGAGGACGATGGACCCTTCAGCAAATATGAAGAACCCGTTACCGTGTCTCTGGGGAGACAGGGCGTATCGGGGAATAACCTGCCGGCAGGAGATACGCTGGAGAATAACAAGTATCTGAAATATGTCGAGGACCGCCTGAATGTAAAGGTGAAATACGATTTCTCGGTAGAAGACCAGGATGCGTATAACCAGAAGGTTACCCTGGCGATCTCGAGCAATTCCCTGCCGGACATTCTGGTGGTGGATGAACAGCAGTTTAAGAGAATGGCCAAAGCGGGTATGCTGGCCGATCTGACCGAGTTATACGATCAATATGCCTCGCCGTTGATTAAAGATTATTACAATTCTTACACAGGAGACCGGGTGCTGAACACCGGAAGAATCGACGGCAAGCTGATGGCGCTGCCCAATACCAACATCGACGGCAATTATCAGCTCCTGTGGATACGCCAGGACTGGCTGAACAAGCTGAAGCTTGAGACGCCCCGTACCATGGATGAAGTTAAGACTGTGATTAAGGCGTTCAAGGAGCAGGACCCTGACGGTAACGGGAAAGCGGATACCGTTGGTCTGCTTGGCGATAAAAGTGTGGTTGCAGACGGCGGCTTCTTCACCTTCGATCCGATCTTCAATGCCAATCATGCCTATCCGAAGAATTGGTTCAAGGATGAGGGAGGAAACATCATCTATGGCTCCACGACTCCAGAGACCAAGCAGGCGCTCTCTGAGCTGAGAGAGATGTATGCGGACGGGTTGATTGACAAAGAGTTCTTGACCCGGAAGTATGAGGATAATGCCGGGCTGGTGTCAGGCGGCCGGGCCGGTATCCTGTTCGCCCCCTGGTTCGGAGGCTGGGCGTTGTCTGATGCAGTGAAGGCCAACCCGGAAGCGGATTGGGTGCCGCTGGCTGTGCCGCTGGACGGAGACGGCAAACGGAATATCGTACCATCCACTCCGTCAGGAACCTTCATGGTGGTGAACAAGAAGGCAGAGCACCCCGAAGCTGCCTTGAAAATGCTCAGCGTGGAGTATGAAGGCATCCGCCTGATTGATCCGGCATCGCAGGAGCTGTACAAGGATTTGGGTGTAGGCTGGCTCAATTATCCGATTAATGTGCAGCTGGATTATCAGGATTCCCTGGCACGCGATGTTCCAATCTATGAGAAGGTGATTAAGGATAAGAATCTGGACGGTCTGCCGGCCCGCATCCTGCCGAGAGTCAAGGCGGTCTTGAAGAATAATGAAAATCCGAAAAAGGATATTCCGGCTTATGCCGATTCACTGGCCTTCTATACTGCCGCCTCCATCACCGGAGCGAAAGAAATTGTGAAGGTGGAGCCTGTGTTCTACGGCAAGACGGAAGCGATGCTTAAAAAGGGAGCCAATCTGGAAAAACTCGAAAACGAGACCTTTTTGAAAATCATTACTGGCACTTCTCCCCTTGAAGAATTCGACAAGTTCGTGGAGACCTGGAAGAGCATCGGAGGGGAAGAA
Source organism: Paenibacillus sp. FSL R7-0210 (assembly GCF_038009085.1). Taxonomy (NCBI): domain Bacteria; kingdom Bacillati; phylum Bacillota; class Bacilli; order Caryophanales; family Paenibacillaceae; genus Paenibacillus; species Paenibacillus sp. FSL R7-0210. The sequence continues at coordinate 3,737,976 of NZ_JBBPAR010000001.1, read as the reverse complement.
ATCACCAAAGAGGTGGCCGAGGCAGTTGAGTCACCATGAGAAGCAGAGCTTCTATCTGGAATTACCACCTGATGCTGCTCCCCGGCATATTGCTGCTCATAGCATTCAGTGTAGTTCCGATGTTCGGAATCGTGATTGCCTTTCAGGACTTTCAGCCTACGCTGGGCATCTTCCACTCGGAATGGGTGGGCTGGGAGAATTTTGAGTATATGTTCAGCCTGCCGGACAGCAGGCTGATTCTCGGAAACACCCTGAGCATTGCACTGATGAAAATCATTGCCGGATTGACCGTTCCCTTTGTATTTGCACTGCTGTTCCATGAAGTGGCGAATATTAAATTCAAGCGTACCATCCAAACGATTGTGTACCTGCCCCATTTCATGTCCTGGGTCATTCTCTCAGGGGTGCTGATTAACCTGCTCAGTCTGGACGGCATTATCAATCAGATGATCCAGTGGTTCGGCGGCGATCCGATTATGTTCCTTCAGAGCAATCACTGGTTCCGCTTTGTGATCGTATCGAGCGATGTATGGAAGGAATTCGGCTTCAATACGATCATCTATATCGCTGCCCTGACTTCCATTAACACCAATCTGTATGAAGCAGCCGCCATTGACGGAGCAAACCGGTTCCAGCGGTTAACCAATATTACGATTCCGGGTCTGATGACCACGGTGATTCTGCTGGCGACCTTAAGCCTCGGCAATGTGCTGAATGCGGGCTTCGAGCAGATTCTCAACCTGTATAATCCGATTGTCTATGAGTCGGGGGATATCATTGATACTTATGTATACCGTTCAGGATTGCTTGAAATCCAGTATGGACTGGCAACAGCGGTAGGCCTGCTCAAATCGGTCGTAAGCTTTGTGCTGATTGCCGCTTCCTATGGTCTGGCTGCCCGGTTTGCCAACTACCGTATTTTCTGACAGAGGTGATTTGCTGTGATCCGTGGAACCAGCCGGACTGTTGATATTGTGATTTATTCTATTCTAACCGTGATTGCTTTTCTCTCCTTGGCCCCCGTACTGAATACCTTGGCTATTTCGTTCAGCGGTAAGGTGGCGGCCATGTCGGGTCAGGTCTTCTTCTGGCCGGTTGATTTCAATCTGGAGGCCTATAAGTCGGTCATCAGTGACCGGAGCTTCTTCACTTCCTTTGGCGTATCTGTGAAAAGGGTGCTGCTCGGAGGAGTCATCAATCTGCTGGTTACGGTGCTGATGGCCTATCCTTTATCGAAATCGAACAAACATTTTCCGGGCAGAAATATCTATATGTGGTTCGTTATCTTCTGTATGCTGTTCAACGGCGGGCTAATCCCGTGGTATATGACGATCAATACGTACGGGCTGCTCGATTCCATCTGGGCGCTTGTGCTGCCTACCGCCGTTCCGGTATTTAATGTGATTCTGCTGATGAACTTCTTCAAGGGCGTTCCGAAGGAGCTGGAGGAGGCTGCCGGGATGGACGGGGCGGGGGCGTGGAGAACGCTGGTGACGATTTATATCCCCATCTCCCTGCCCTCACTGGCGACAGTCACCCTGTTCTCGGTCGTCGGCCACTGGAATGCGTTTTTTGACGGGATGATCCTGATGAACCACAAGGAGAATTGGCCGCTGCAAACGTATATCCAGCAATTGATTATCAGCGTGAATTCGATCATGAACACCACCGATCCGGAAGAGATTAAGCGTCTGTCGAATATGTCGAGCCAGCTGCTCAATGCGGCCAAGGTGATGGTCTCGATGATTCCAATCATGCTGATCTATCCGTTTCTGCAGCGGTATTTCGTCAGTGGAATCGTGCTCGGTGCCGTCAAAGAGTAAGCGTAAACTGCATGTAAGCGGGTGTCCCGTAAGCCGGAAACGGCTGGGGACACCCCTTTGTTGTTTCGGGGCAGGGCTCATGCGGCGGGCCGCCGCTTTTACAGATTGTTATTTGCCGGGGGCAATGCTACGTTATAAGGACAAGAGGCTTAAGACAGGAGGGGTAGATCTGGAGCGCCCAGGCCGTTTCATCAGGAATTTAAGAATTAAGCATAAGCTGTTTGTCTCTTATTTACTCGTTATCATTATTCCGCTCAGTGTGCTTGGCTGGTATTCGTATGATCAATCCAGGAGTCTGCTCGTTCAGCAGGCCCGGCTGACCTTAACCGACAATGTGTCGGAGATCGCCGCCAATCTGGATTATAAGTTCAGCAAGCTCAATGCCGCGCTGGACTCGTTCACCTTTAACTCCAGTGTAGTGTCCGTCTTCAACAATGATTACTCGGACAATTATTACTATATGTACAATGATCTGAACACCATCGTGGAGCCGCTGTTCAATACGCTTCTGTTCCTGAACGAAGAGATCCGCCAGCTGACGGTGTATACAGGGAACAACATCACGGAACGGAAAAATACGATTCTGCCGATTAGCACCGTATCCGGGAAGCCATGGTATGAAGCGGCGATGGCCAGCGGCCAGACGCATTGGATCAAGGAGGGTACGGCCTTGTCCGCAGTGCGTAGGATGGTGGGCGGCTCGGGAACGCAGTATGACAACCTGATCTACTTAGGCTTTGACAGCAAGGATATGTTTGCGGGTCTGACCAATGTGGTCTCCGGTGAGTACGGCGTCCTGGTCGAGAATGGAGCGGGGGAGCCTGTGTATGACTATCACAACGGGCTGCCGTACTTTGAATCGGCTAAGGCAGCGGAAGAGCGCGCGAGCGATTTCATTGTCATCTCCCAGACGCTGGGCGTGACGGGCTGGAAGCTTGTCTTTTATATGCCCAAGAACTCGATCGGTGTCGATGCCAAGACGATTCTCCGCGCCACCATGCTCACGGTCGGGATTTGCCTGCTGATTCTGGTGCCTGCGGTCTGGCTGTTGTCGAATGCATTCGTGAGAAGGATCTACCGTCTGAACCGCACGATGAAAAGGGTGACCCGTGGGGACCTGCATGTGGATATTGTGGTCGATTCCAATGACGAGATCGGCGAGCTGACCTCGCGGTTCAAGGATATGCTGCAAAGTCTGAATGAGCTGTTCAATGAAGTCTACCGCAGCAAGGTTGTGCAGAAGGACGCGGAGCTGAAAGCGCTTCAGGCTCAGATCAATCCGCATTTCCTCTATAACTCCCTGTCGCTGATCAACTGGAAGGCTATAAGCATTAAAGCGTATGACATCAGTAAAATCACCACAACCCTCTCCAAATTTTACCGGACGACCCTGAACAGAGGGCAGGATGTCATCAGCGTTCATGATGAACTGGAGAATACGAAATCTTATATTGATCTGCAGCTGATTATGCATGACCACAGCTTCGATGTAGTGTACGAGGTGGACCCGGAGGTGCTGGGCTACCATATGATCAAGCTGATTATGCAGCCTATTGTAGAGAATGCGATTGAGCACGGCGTGGACAACAAGCGGGAGGGGCGAGGCAGAATCAGCCTGCGGGCTTGCTTCGAAGAAGATACAATTGTGTTCGGCATTGAAGACAACGGTCCGGGAATGACTCAGGAGACAATGGATACGGTATTAAGCAGGCAATCCAAATCGTATGGACTGTTCAACGCCCAGGAGAGAATCCGGATTTATTTTGGCGAGGCGTACGGGATCATGATCCACAGCGAAATCGGCCAGGGTACGACCGTGACGGTGAGAATTCCCAGAAGGGCCAAGTAACGAATTCAGGAGACTGGACTAACCTATAACCACCGCCTTGATGTCATGAAAGTGACCAGGGCGGTTTTTTTGTATGTGGATATGCACCGTTTCCAGCGGCAAGCTTACCCTGTGTATCCTCATTAGCGGGACTTTAGGTCTGGAGCATAAATTCCGAAAAAAAGGTATAATGTTACTAAATTATGTCCCCCATTTTCTCAGAGGAGGCTCTAGCTTTGTCCGACACTCTATTTAAGCACTTGTACTTGCGGTCCTCAATAGGATATGCGGCAGTATCCATAACGGATGGTACTATGCTCATGGCCAACCCTGCGCTTTGCGGGATGTTTGGATACACCGAGACCGAACTCAAGGAGCTGCGTTACCAGGATATCGTTTTTCCGGATGAAGGGTCTACCCTGGATCACGGGCAGATTATGAAGGATTTACTAAGCAGCCCCGATATGGCTGTAGATACCGACAAGCGGTTCGTACATAAGAATGGCGAGATGCTCTGGGTTGCCCTGCATCTTTTTCTGATCATTGATGAACAGACCGATCGTCCCTCCCATCTGGTTGCGGAGATGACTGATATTACCGCACGCAAGCTGGCGGAGAAGAAGATAGAGGAGGATCACCAGCTCTTCGAGCTGATTACGGAGCACACCCCGGATATGATTTCATTCGCCGATCCCGATGGAACGCTGCGCTACGTCTCCCCGTCAGTAGAAACGCTGCTCGGCTACCCGGCAAGAGACATGATTGGCCGCAACAAAACGGATTATTACCATGAAGCGGATGCGCTGGAAATGACCGAGCCGGGCAAGCTCTACTCTGACAGTGACACCTTTACACGCAGGGTCAGGCATAAGGACGGCCATTACCTTTGGACCCAGAGCTCCTTTCAGGTGGTACGGAATCGTGAAGGCGAAGTGCGGCAGATCCTGACGATTGCCCATGACATCACCGAGCGGAAGAAGGTTGAAGATATGCTGGCTGCTGCGCAGGAGTTAGGACAAATGGGCTCCTGGGAGTGGAATTCTGTATATGAGCAGCTGATCGTCTCCAGCCAGCTGATGGCTATCTTTGAATTAGGCGGCAATTGCGGAAATCATACCGTGGTTCATTATACTCAGCTGTTTGACTGTGTAGTGCCGGAGGACCTGGACAGATTGCGTGAAGAGCTGCATTATACGCTGAAGTCCGGGGCTAAGGGCGAGGCGATTTTCAGAGTGAAGGGCAGCGAGGAACGTAAGTCTCTCTATGCGCACTGGGAGGTGATCCTGGATGCCTCTGGTAAGGTTCAGCAGATCCGCGGTATGGTGCAGGATGTGACCGAGCGCCAGCGGATGGAGGAGCAGCTGCGAGAGAGCGAGAACCGGTATAAGTCGCTTTTCGAATATAACCCGTCTGCCATCAGTGCCATGGATCTGCAGGGGTACATACAGTCGATGAATGCCAGTCTGGAGCAGCTGACAGGATACAGCAGGGAGACCCTGATGCATTCCAGTTACTGCGAGATTATTGAAGAGGATGAGCTGGAGCATGTGAATATGCGGTTTCTGGCGGCAGCCGGAGGCATGGCCCAGACCTTCGATACCCGGGTGATCCGTCACGACGGCGAGAGGGTGGAGGTAGGGGTGATTTATGTCCCTATGCTGATTGATTCTGAAGTGGTCGGCGTATTCGCCATTACCAGTGATATTACAGAGCCTAAGCGGTATCTGGAGCAGATTGAGAAGCTTAGTTACGAGCATGCGCTGATCCTGAACTCTGTGTCTGAGGGGATTTTTGGCATGAATCTGGAGGGGGAGACTGTATTTATCAACCCCGCTGCGTCGGTCATGCTCGGATATAACCCGGGTGAGCTGGCCGGCAATATCAAGCTGCATACGATAGCGCAGACCTGGATGGACGGCGAGCTGTATCCCGGAGGACACCGGACGCTGGCGGAGCTGCTGAAGACCAACCTCTCGTATGAGCAGGAGCAGGAAGGGATCTTCTGGCGTCAGGATGGCTCCAGCTTCCTGGTCAAATACCGGATGACGGCATTATATGATAACGGAGAGCATAAGGGGGCGGTGGTGGTCTTCCGGGATATCACCGAGGAGAAGGCTGTGGAGCGTGCCAAGGAATCTGCGGAGAAGGCTGACCGGGCCAAGTCGGAGTTCCTGGCGATTATGAGCCACGAGCTGCGTACGCCGATGAATGGAATTATCGGGATGGCCGATCTCCTGTCGGGAACAGAGCTTACGGAGGAACAGCAATATTACACCCAAATTATCAATAAAAGCGGTGCCGCGCTGGTACATATTCTCAACGAGGTGCTGGATTTCAGCAAAATTGAATCCGGCATGATGACGCTGGATCTGCAGCCGGTCGATATCCGGCAGGTCGTTCAGAACGTCTGTGAGCTATTCTATCCGCGTATCCAGGAGAAAGGGCTGGTTCTGCGCAGCCATATTGAGCCCGATCTTCCGGCTGTTGTCATCACCGACGAAACCAGGCTGAGGCAGGTGCTGGTGAACCTCGTCGGCAATGCGGTCAAGTTCACTGAAGAAGGCGAGGTCAGCGTCTGCGTGAAGCTGGAGGCTGCCGGGGAGCCAGGCTCGCTGATTCTGAGGTTCTCGGTAACCGATACCGGTATAGGCATTCCGCAGGGCAGCCAGAACCTGTTATTCCAGTCCTTTTCCCAGCTGGACCCTTCGATCAACCGCAAGTACGGCGGGACGGGACTGGGTCTGGCGATCAGCAAGAAGCTGGTGGAGCTGCTGGATGGCGCGATCGGTGTGAACAGCGTCGAAGGGGAAGGCTCGGAGTTCTACTTCACCATCGGCGTGATGTATTCGGTGGAGGAGCCGGGCCAAGCGCAGCTGGCAGGAGTTGCTGCCACTCAGGAGTATAAGGGCGGAATCTTCAATCTGGATTATCCCGAGGGTCAATACGGGCCGTTGTCCATTCTTATCGCGGAGGATCATCCGGTGAATCAGCAGATCCTGCAGACTTTTCTCAAAAAGCGCGGCTACACCTCTGACCTGGCAGTGAACGGGGAGCAGGCGGTAGAAGCTGTACGGTCCCGGCATTATGATCTGGTGTTCATGGATATTCAGATGCCGGGCATGGACGGGATTGAAGCCACCCGGCAGATCCGCGAGGCGATGGGGCTGTCCCCGGTGATTATTGCCGCCACTGCCTTTGCACGTAAGGAAGATAAAGAGATGTGCCTCCGGGCAGGAATGCAGGACTTTATTCCCAAGCCGATCCGTGGAGATGAGCTGGACAGAGTGCTGAGGGAATGGTCCGGCAGCATCCGCAGATAGTTGTGTAATGTGAAAAGTCGGATAACCGGCAAGCAAAGCAAGCGCTATTCACGTTGACAGCTTTCCCTTGTCTGCATTATTATTATATAAATCGTAAATATTACGAATAAATAATGACAAGCGAAAGGTTCAATAGAGTGAAAACGATGAAGCGCGGAGATTTCCTGCTGATTCTTATTGTATTGCTGGCCGCCGGTTCCATCTACGGCTACAAGTGGTTCTCTAACCACAATCATCCGTATAAGCAAGGGGAGCTGGAGGCCGTAATCACTGTGAACGGCAAAGCTTACAAGACTGTACAGCTGACCAAGGAAGAGCAGATTATTGATATCCGCACCCGATATGGTCATAACACGCTGAAGGTATACGATTATGGTATTCAGATGACCTATTCGGATGCTCCGCTGACCATTGCGCTGGACATGGGATTCATCTCCCGGCCGAAGCAGCAGATTATCTGCATTCCGGCCCGTCTCCTGGTGGAGATCAGGAATCCGGAGTCTTCACTGGAGGATGACGATGCGCTGGACGCGGTCATCTAGTCATGGCTGCAGCTCTTTCCATGCCGCTACGGCATCGGCGTTCGTGTACACATAAGGTGTGGACGGTGCTGCCACTGCTATTATACTCTGCGGAGCGATCTGCAGAGTCTCCACTCCCTCATGGAGCGTCACATGAAGCTTGCCCCGAACCTCAATCCAGGTATCGGCGGACAGGCTTATTTGTGTACCCGGTGCAAGAAGAATGCCGAAGGGGGTGGCATCTGCTGTACAGCATTGGACCAGGAAGCGGCTGACTGCGTAGCCGGATCGACCGGACCCCTGCGGCTCACGGTACAGGAAGCCTGATACAGAGATTTCCTTACCCTCGAACTGTGATTTGTACAGATTAAGGGCACCCAGCGTTTCTGAGAAAATCTCAGGGAATACAGGGATGACGGGCTGCCTGTAGAGCTGTCCTGCCAGCTCTGCAAATTCGGCCTCATAGGGGGTGGCCGCTGTGAAGCTAGCACCGGTGCCGGACTCAACGGCAGTGTAAGACAGGGCAAGGCCCTTCTTGGCCGCTGCGGCACTGCCGAGTGCCCGGTCGGGCAGCAGGAAGCCGAGCAGCAGCGGAAGCAGGAACAGGCTGTACAGCGCGGAGCTGCCCAGGAGTGAGCGGGGCAGGCGGTGCTCGCAGTCACAGAGGGCGGAGCTTCGGCCAAGCACAGCCTGGAGCCCGAGGCTGAGCGCCATCAGGGAGAGCGGAACCGGGCATAACCGGATCCAGCGGGCCAGCTTAGGAGCAACATAATAATGGAGGGCGTCCTGCTGGACCAGATGTCCGATATAGAGGGCGAAGGCGAGCAGAATAACCGCCCTGAGTACATAGTGAAACCGGATGCTTCCGGAGCTATTCATGCAGATCCTCCTTCAGATATTCGGAATTTCAGGGCAGCTACAGCCAGAATGAAGCCAGCACGGAGCCGGTGAAGACGGCCGCGGCAATTAGGAAGAACAGGTACAGGGCAAATCTGGTTTTGAACAGCGAGAGCAGCATCAGGGCGTTCTTGAAATCGAGCATCGGTCCCAGCACCATGAAGGCGAGCAGCGCCCCGGACGGGAAGGTATGCAGGAAGGTGGACGCAACGAAGGCGTCAGAGGTGGAGCAGAGCGAGAGTGCGAAGGCCAGTCCCATCATGAACACGTAGGAGCCGAGCGGACGGTCTCCAATGGCGGACAGGCTGCTCTGATTCATGAAGGTCTGGATTCCCGCAGTTAGCAGACAGCCGATGATCAGGAATTTGCCCATCTCAAAAAATTCATCCGACGTATGCACCAGGACCGCCGCCGCCCGGCCCCCGCGTAGTGTGCCATGCGGCTCTTCGCTTCCCTCCCGGCGGATGGATAAGCGCAGCGGCGATCTGCGGACGGTCCCGTAGATGATCAGACCAATGCATGCCGCTACGGCAAAAGCCAGTCCCATCCGGGTGTAGGCCAGCTCCGGATGGGAGCGGAAGGCTGTCAGGGTGGCCCCGTAGACGACCGGGTTGAGGATCGGGCCGGACAGAATGAACACGATGGCCACGTAGAGCGGCATCCCCTTATGCATGAGGCGGCGGACCAGCGGAATCATTCCGCATTCACAGACGGGGAAGAGGATCCCGAGCAGGCAGCCGAAGAGAATCGCCGGAACCGCGCGGCGTGGAATCCAGCGTGAGATCAGCTCGTCCGGCACGAAGACGCGAAGCAGGGAGGCGAGCAGTGCGCCCAACAGGACAAACGGCAAGGCCTCCAGCAGAATGCCGAGGAATGCGGTTTTGAACGTGTCGACATAGCCGTTGTCCAGCAGGCTTAGATGTCCGGGCAGCCACAGACTGCCCGCTGTGAGCAGAAAAGCGGCGGAAAAGAGCAGCGGCAATATTTTAAACGGCGTAAGGGTTGTCAAGGGTTCATCGGCTCCTTCCCACACAGGGTTCTTAGCTGAATAACGCCGCCCAGCTGCGGCTGATCGCCTTCTCATCCAGATTCAGGCCAATGCAGACGATATAAGGCTGGCCCGGGTAACTTGAAGCCTCCCAGGAGATACGGTTACCTGCAAGCTGCACCAGCTGCACGGAATCCCGGCCTGCAAGCCGCACATGGCCCTTGGCCCGGAGCAGACTGTAGCCCCATTGCCGCAAAAAATGCTCCAGCTCCTCCTGGCGGAGGCTCCCGGTCCATGCCGGGGGAACGGTTAACGTCACTGCTGCCACTTGGGAGAAAGAGCCGTCCGCCCCGGATTCAGGCTCATGTACTGCCGTTGCGCTGCCGGTGCTGCTGCTGCCCGTGTTCATGCGCTGGAGGGCGGTGCCGCTGATATTGCCGGGGCCGCGCCGGGGAGCAGAGCCCTTAAATCCGAGGGCGGCGATGCCTGTCAGCAGCGGGGCGAGATTAATCTGGCTGTAGTGGGTGAAGACAATCTCGGATTCCGAATTTTGCTTGTAGACCATCTTCTCGATCTTCCAGAGGGTCTCCGGTTCTACCAGATCGCTTTTGTTGACGATGATGAGATCAGCGGTGGTGATCTGCTTACGCAGGGTGCGGACGAGCTGCTTGTCGGACGAGAAGCGGCTGCTGTATTCCAGCGCATTCTCGGCATCCAGCAGCGTAATGGCGTGGTGCAGCTGCAGCCGGTCTGCCAGCGCCGGCGCCAGCAGCGACTTCGCGATCTCGTCCGGGTCAGCTACCCCTGTAAGCTCGATGTAGATGATATCCGGGCGGCGTACCAGCAGGGCGGTCAGGCTGCGCGGCAGCTCCTCCTTGCGGCTGCAGCAGATGCAGCCGTCCAGCAGCTTTTCCACACTTGTGCCGGTACTCTCCTGAAGGATATAGCCGTCCACATCTTTTGCGCCCAGCTCATTCATGATTACGCCCGGGTTCAGCCCTCTCCGCTTGCTCTCCTTCAGCAGACTCAGCAGCAGGGTTGTCTTTCCGCTCCCCAGAAATCCGCTTAATATAATCACAGGTATCTTCATGGCTCACTCTCCCGCTCCAATAGTACCGTCCCCATAAGAAGGCGGCCAAGCCGCTTCCGCTTGTAATTCCATCTATACGTCAAGCTTATTCAGGAAAGAACACTAATCTAAGAGAGCCCAAATGTTCCTGGACAGCTGTTGACAGCGGAGGGCGGGAGCGTGTAGAATGTGTAAATCGTAATAATTACGATTAAATAGAAGGGAGCTTGATTGAAATGAGAGTAATCGTTACTTTGGCCTGTACGGAGACGGGCGACCGCAACTATACCACCACGAAGAATAAAAGAACGACACCGGAACGCCTGGAGATGAGAAAATATTGCCCGCGCCTGAAGCGTGTCACACTGCACCGGGAGACCCGCTAAGCTGCGGAAATCACTTTAACTCATCGCTGGTTGAGGGTTTGCATTGCCCCGATTAGAGTGCAAGGGGGAGGCTTGATTGCAGTTTGTACAACTAAATCACCGGATGTGCCGCCGAATCTCTGTTTAGCTGTAGTTCGTGCAATTAAAATGCCTCTATACCTGGGTTTTCGCCCATTTGGGCTAATCTAGTTGTACAGGATACAGTTAGAAGAGGAAAGCCTTCCGTTTCACTGTTTTTAGTTGCACAGAATACACTTATCTCTGGTGGTTCGCTACGAACAGAATGCCTTTTTGAAAATATAATCTACAAGGAGAATACAATGGATAAAATTCCTGTAACAGTGCTAAGCGGATATCTTGGCTCCGGTAAGACTACACTGCTTAATCATATTCTGCATAACCGTGAGGGCCTGAAGGTGGCCGTGATCGTCAATGATATGAGTGAAGTGAATGTGGATGCGAATCTGGTCAAATCCGGCAGCAGCCTCTCCCGCACCGAGGAGAAGCTGGTGGAGATGTCTAATGGCTGCATCTGCTGCACCCTCCGCGATGACCTGCTGCGCGAAGTGAATCATCTCGCCTCGGAGGGGCGCTTCGATTACATTCTGATCGAATCCTCCGGGATCAGCGAGCCGGTCCCGGTGGCCCAGACCTTCACTTACCCGAACCCGGAGCTGGATATCGATCTAACGGAGCTGGCCCGGCTGGACACGATGGTTACGGTGGTCGATGCCAACCGCTTCTGGCAGGATTTCGCCTCGGGCGACAGTCTGCTGGACCGCAATATGACGGCGGGCGAAGATGACTTCCGGGATATCGTCGATCTGCTGATCGATCAGATTGAGACCTGTGATGTGCTGCTGCTCAACAAGTGCGATCTGGTGGAGGAGGCAGAGCTGAACAAGCTGGAGGCGGTTCTGCGCAGACTTCAGCCGCGCGCGAAGATCATCCGTACGGTGAACGCACAAGTGGAGCTATCCGAGATTCTGAATACGGGATTATTCGATTTCGAACAGACCAGCCAGTCGTCCGGCTGGATCGCAGAGCTTGCCAAGGAGGAACACACACCAGAGACTGAGGAATATGGCATCACCTCCTTGGTCTACCGCCGGAGAGCACCGTTCCACCCGCAGCGGCTGAGCTTCTTCTTCAGTAACTGGCCGTCTGAGGTTGTCCGGGCAAAAGGACTGGTCTGGCTGGCAGCCAGCGGTGATCTGGCAGCGACCATCAGCCAGGCAGGGCCGTCGATCCAGTTCGGTCCCGCCGGTTATTGGCTGGCTACCCTGCCGGAGGAGCAGCAGCAGGAGGTGCTGGCTGCGGAACCGGATGTGCTGGCGAAGTGGGACGAGCAGTGGGGAGACCGGCTGAATGAGATCGTCTTCATCGGAGTTCAGATGAACCGAGAGGATATCGAAGCCCGCCTGGACCGCTGCCTGCTGACCGCAGAGGAGATGAACCAGGACTGGACGGCATTCAACAACCCGCTTCCTTGGCATGTAGAGGAACTGCTTGCGGCGGGGCAGGAATAACTTCTTCTGTAAATGATAGTCTGCAAAGCCGGAATCTATTGTGTGGATTCCGGCTTTGTGCTGTATAGGGATTAGGCGCTACGAAGGCACGTGGGGCAAATGCGAATGTATGCGGAAAACCGAACACAATTTGTATTGCGGGGGTAAGTGGGGCATTCATGCTGGCACGGGTGGACATAGACCGAGTCGGTGCGATCCCAATGGCTTGAATTTCGATGTTTTGTCGCACGCTGGCTTGGCCCGAATAAGGTTAATCAGTGTGATTACGATTAATTTGTTGTTTTGGGTTTACAAATCGTAATGATTACGATAATATCAATGAAGTTGAAACATAATCGTAAATATTACGAATAATAATCAATACTTAGTTTGTTTAATCCGTGGAACATGCTTGGTCCAAATTAATAAGTGCCCAACAGCAGACGGAGCAGTAACTACGGCAGTAGCCATAGGATCACGCACGGAATCAGGCACGGAATCATTACGGCACGCCACAGCGGGCCGAATAGAAAGGGGGAGGAGCGATGATTTTGTCATCCATCAGGGATGTGGTGTTCGGTTACGGGGATGAGCCGGTCATTGACCGCTTGTCACTGGATCTGGAGGCCGGACAGTTCATTGGAATTACCGGACCAAACGGGGCAGCGAAGACCACGCTGCTGAAGCTGATGTTGGGCCTGCTGAAGCCCTGGAGCGGAACGGTTACTCTGAACCGGGAAATTACCGGAGGAGGCAAGCTTACGATCGGGTATGTGCCGCAGCAGGTAGCCTCCTTCAATGCCGGATTTCCGAGCAAGGTGATTGAGCTGGTCCGTTCCGGCTGTTATTCAGGGCTGGGGTTGTTCCGCCGCTTCACTAAGGAAAAGGAAGCGCTTGTCGAGAGCAGCCTGCGGCAGGTGGAGATGTGGGAGTACCGTAACCGGAGAATCGGCGAGCTGTCCGGCGGGCAGAAGCAGCGGATCTGCATAGCCCGCGCACTGGCCCAGCAGCCGCAGGTGCTGGTGCTGGATGAGCCGGTAACGGGGATGGATGCTGCCAGCCGCACCGGGTTCTATGAGCTGATGCGGCATTATGTCAGCCGGCATGGCCGGACCGTCATCATGGTTACACATGGCCTGGAAGAGACGAGTTCCTATCTGGATACCGTGATTACGCTGGAACGCAAGGAGCAGGAGGGCTGGACATGCTTGGTTACGAATTCATGCAACGCGCATTTTGGGCAGGAGGCCTGATCGGGCTGATCGGACCCTTACTGGGAGTCTACCTGATGCTCCGCAGGCAGGTGCTGATGGCCGATACGCTGTCTCATGTCTCCCTTGCCGGAGTAGCACTGGGTTCCGTACTGGGATGGAATCCTGCTCTGAGCGGCTTCGCTGTAGCTATAGCAGGAGGGCTGATTATTGAACAGCTGCGCCGCTCTTACCGTACCTACAGCGAGCTTCCGGTTGCTATTATTATGACCTCCGGCCTGGCGCTGGCCGTCGTGCTGATGAGCCTGAAGCAGAATCTGACCAAGAGCTTCAGCTCCTATCTGTTCGGCTCCATCGTTGCCGTAAGTGATACTCAGCTTAAACTGATCGCCGTGGTGTCTGCAGCCGGTCTTCTCTATTTCATCATTCTGCGCCGCCCATTGTACAGCCTAACCTTCGACGAAGAGACGGCCGCTATCAGCGGTGTCCGTACCGGGTGGTTGTCCTTCTCGTTCGCCGTCCTAACCGGTATGACCGTTGCCGCAGCTATGCCGGTGGTGGGTGTGCTGCTCGTATCCGCTCTGATTGTGCTGCCCGCTTCTATAGCGCTGCGGATTGCATCGGGCTTCACGGCAGCCATAATGATCTCCGTCAGTGTGGGGCTGACCGGTGTGTTCAGCGGGCTTACAGCCTCCTACTATATCAACACGCCTTCAGGAGGCACGATTGCACTCATTCTGCTGATATTTCTGCTGATAGCCATTGCAGTACAGAAGCTGATCAGGCTGCGCAGCCGCAGCCAGTATTCATCTCAAGCCAATGAAGAAAAGGGGTCTCACAACATATGTTGAAATTCAAATCCATAGCAATATCCAATTCGAGCGCACAGTCCACATTCAGAATCCGTCAGCTTGCCGCCTTGTCCCTGACCGCCATGCTATTGATCTCCGGCTGCGGCAACAACACTGCGACGAAAGCCGCTTCAACCAGCAGTCCGGCGGCTTCACCATCGGCTGCGGCCGAAGCTTCATCTGTACCCGCAGGGGATAAATTGAACATTAAGGTTAGCTTTTACCCGATGTACGAATTCACGAAAAGCATTACCGGAGACCTTGCCAATGTGGAGGTGCTGGTCCCGCCCGGAGTCGAGCCGCATGATTGGGAACCGACTGCGAAGGATATGGCTGATATTTCGGATGCAGATGTGCTTGTCTATAATGGCGCAGGCATGGAGGGCTGGGCGCAGCAGATTGTGGACGGTGCTGCCGGAAGTGATCTGATTACGATAGAGGCGAGTAAAGGACTCCAGATTATTGAAGGAACAGAGCACGAACACGAACATGAACATGAACATGAACATGAACACAGCCATGAAGAGGAAGCTGCGGCTGAAGCAGACCACGATCACGGCCATGACCATCAACATGATGAGTCCGCAACTGAAGGAAGCGGTCACGACCATTCCCATAATGATACAGCTGTCAGTGAAGCAGACCATGACCACGACCACGACCACGGCGGGCTTGATCCTCATGTATGGCTGGACCCGGTGATGGCTATCCGGGAGGTTCAGACCATTGAAGCAGCACTCTCCGCAGCATTTCCCGTAAATGCTGCTGCCTTCCACGCTAACAGCGATGCTTATATCGCCAAGCTGGAGAAGCTGGATCAGGATTTCAGAGCCGGGCTTCAGAATACGAAGCGCAAGGACTTTATTACGCAGCATGCCGCTTTTGGTTATCTGGCACAGCAATATGGCTTGACGCAGGTGCCGATTGCGGGGCTGTCGCCGGAGCAGGAGCCGTCTGCTGCACAGATGGCCAAGATTGTGGAGTTCGCCAAGGCGAATAAGGTGACTACGATCTTTTTTGAAACCTTGGTCTCCTCCAGTGTCGCTGATACTATTGCCCAGGAAATAGGAGCCAAGACTGCTGTGCTGAATCCAATCGAAGGATTAACAGAGGAAGACGCTGCGCATAATCTAGATTATCTGAGTCTGATGCGGCAGAATCTTGAAGCGCTGATCCAGGCGTTGAACGAATAAGAACGAAGGAGCTGATCTATAGTGGCCAAGAAATCAAAGGTTGTGAAGGAACAGAAGCGGCAGGAGCTGGTGGCGAAGTACGCTGACAAGCGCAGAGAGCTGAAGGCGGCGGGCGATGTGATGGCACTGCAGAAGCTGCCCCGGGATTCCTCAGCCACCCGTCAAAAAAACAGATGCAGCGTGTCCGGCAGACCGCGCGGCTATCTGAGTACATTCAAGATATCCCGGATCGTCTTCCGGGAGCTGGCACACAAGGGACAAATTCCGGGCGTTACCAAGTCCAGCTGGTAGGCTGTTAACTTCATAGATGCTATAACGGCAAGACGGCTGATCTCTCTGTGTTACAGGAGCCAGCCGTTTTGCTGTGTCCATAGACTTTGCCGGATCGGGCAGAGTGGACTATGATAGAGAAGCTGGAACTACATAGATAACTATTCTAAGGCAGGAAAGAAGGAGCTGCATGACTGAGTATTGGAGTAAAAGATTTGCGCAGGAGGGGATGATCTGGGGGAGTGAGCCAAGCCCGTCGGCAGAATGGGCGAAGCGGAAATTCCAGGAGGCAGGTGTCTCCTCCGTTCTTGTTCCGGGTGCCGGGTATGGGCGGAATACCAAAGTATTCTCTGCTGATTTTAAAGTATACGGCATAGAATTAAGTGAACCGGCGCTTGAGCTGGCCGCAGCATGGGACCCGGGAACTAGCTTTATTGCAGGCTCGGCGCTGGAGCCGCAGCTTAGGCAGTCTGTAGATGCCGTATACTGCTATGACGTTCTGCATTTATTCCTCGCCGGTGACCGCCGCAGGCTGATTGAGGCCAGTCTCAGTCAGGTCAGGACTGGAGGGCTGCTTTACTTCACCAGCTTCTCCGATGAAGATCCCCATAACGGCTGCGGGAGAGAGCTGGAGCCGGGCACCTTTGAATATAAAGAGGATAAATATGCCCACTTCTTCAGCGATGCCGATTTGCGGGAGCATTTTGCCGGGACGGAGATTCTGGAGACAGGTTCCTTTACCGAGTCGTTGCAGAACCCGCAGGGCGGGACTCATGAATACATACTAAGAACGATCCTTACGCTCAAACGGTAACTGCCATCTGCGAAAGTAACGTCAACATGGCCCCTCCCTGCGGCGAGAAGGACCCTACTGTGAACCTGATGCTGTGCGTGCTCCTACTTCTTCCTGCGGCTTCCTAATTAATGAAGGTTAATGCAGCTCGCAGTCGGCGAACAGGATATGCCGCGGAATGCGGAAGAAATTCTCGGCCTTCTCCTGCAGGGCCAGGGTAGGCAGATGGCAGTGGTGCAGCCACTTGCGGAAGGTGCCGGGATGGACGCCAATCCAGATGCTGACATCGGTTACCGAGAAATCATACACCATGCAGAGTCCGGTCAGAATCGCGTTATGCTGCGGTGAATGGGCGAGCGTTCTTTTCATGAAACGGGATGGGGTCGGCTGGCACACAATCGGACTTTGCCGCAGAAGAGCTTCATTGAACAGGATATGGGGCGGATAGCCTAAATGGCGGCAGACCTTGTCCAGATTGGTTCTGGAGGGAATGCGTCCTTCATATACCCATGCGCTTACGCTGCGTGAGGAGACGGAGAGCTCTTCTGCGAGACGGGAGAGCTTCATGTCCTTGGCCATCAGGATGGCCAGCAGAACGCGGTTGCGGATCTGGCTGCGTTTGGGGCGGCGAAATCTTTTGACCCGTACGCCTTGTCCAAGATATTTGCGGTTGATCAGAGACCAGGCCTGAATTTTATGTGTTTCTTGCTGATTTTTAGCCATAATACCTCCGGGTGTACTGATTTAATGAAGTGACGGATCATCTAGTTTAGCTGTTATGACTTTACCATTTCATCACGGCATTCGTCCAGAGTGCAAAGCTCCTGTTTTGGTCATGAACCAAGATTGTTTCAGTAATGCTGCAGTTTATGATATATTTTGAGTAATCAATTTCACATTAATCAGGCTGGGAGCGGGATAGATGATCAAGCATATTGTATTCTTCAAATTAAAGGACCGGTCCCCGGACAAGGTCGCAGAGACTGTTGCAGTCCTCCGTAATATGGAAGGAAGAATTCCGCAGCTGCTGTCCATTGAAGTCGGGGCCGATCTGATTCACTCGGAGCGTTCGTTCGATATCGCCCTGGTCACGGTTGTTGCCTCGATGGAGGATCTGCAGGCGTATCAGGTGCATCCGGCTCACAAGGAAGTCATTGCCCATATCAACGAGGTCAAGGAGCTGTCGGTAGCGGTCGATTACGAGATCTGAGACTGCACGACTTGCAAGGCTGGAACCCATTAAGCACGGAAAGTGGTGAGCGGAATGCGTGAGCTTGAGTATCCGATGGAAGCATTGACGTATCTGATTGTTTTTATGGCGGCGTGTGTCGTGATGGTGTTCTGGCTGAAGCGCCGGGGCAGGCGGGGGAAATAACGGCAGTTCATGTTAGGGAAGGTCACTAAATACCGCAGGGTGGAGGGTCAGCTGTGTATTATGTCAACCGGAAGCAAATAGAAGTTATTCTTGAACAGATCCCTGATCTTAATGAAGGTCTAGCACATGCAGCTTCTTCCTGGGACGGCAGTACGCTGCTGGGTCTGGTGCAGGAACGGTGCTTACATCTGGCCGTTGAAGTCGTGACGGATGTGGGCAGCTGTCTGATTGACGGGTTCATTATGCGTGATGCCGGAAGCTACGAGGATATTATATCTATTATCCATGAGGAAAAGGTGCTGGGAGACAGCGGGATCTACGAGGATCTGACTTCGCTTGTAGCCTTGCGTAAGCCGCTGGTTCAGGATTATTTCGTATGGGAACGCAGAGAGCTGCACCCCATGACCCGGACGCTGCCGGATATTCTGGAGAAGTTCGCCTGCGAGGTGCGCAGGTATCTGGATCAGGAGCTGGGCAGCGGGGTCACGGGTTAGCTGAGCCGGGGCTGTGTGCATACAGACAGAAAGGAGGTCCTTTATGGCGAAGAAGGGTCAGGAGAGCGGTTCAACCCGGCGGATGATTATGACGCTGCTGAAGATGAGAGGTCCACTGACGATCAGCGCTCTTGCCGAGGAATTGGGAATTACCGAGATGGGTGTCCGCCGCCATGTGCTTCAGCTGGAGCAGGAGTCGCTTGCCAAGACCAAGGTTGTGCGCCAGGCCATGGGACGTCCGATGCATGTATATTCGCTTACCGAGCGGGCGGAGGATCATTTTCCCAAAAGCTATCACAATCTGGCGCTGGAGCTGCTGCGGGAGCTGGACCACGGGAGCGGGGCGGATGCGGTCAATATACTGTTTGAAGGCCGCAAGCGGCGGATGCTTGCCCAGTACAGTAGGGTGATGCAGAGCCGTGATCTGGAGGAGCGGGTGGCGGAGCTGTCAACCATTCAGAATGCCGGGGGCTATATGGCGGAGTGGAGCAAGGAAGAGGACGGCTCATACACACTGAGGGAGTATAATTGTCCCATTCGTCAGGTGGCTACCCAGTACCGCAAGGCCTGCCAGTGCGAGCAGCATTTGTTCGAGGAGCTGCTGGAAGCGAAGGTGACACGCAGTGAGTGTATGGCGGAAGGCGGCCAATGCTGCCGGTATGCAATCACGCCGAACCCTGAGCAGAAAACTTCCGAAATCAGGGGCTGAACAGTCACAGGACATCCTCTCTATGCTTATGATATAGCAGAAATAGGCGATCGCCCGGGTGGCCGGGCAGAGGCACTTAGAATCCAAAGGAGAGATTGATGATGAAAAAAGATAACAAAAGCTTGCTCTGGGGCGTACTCGCCGGCAGTATTGTGGGATCGGTGACAGCGCTGCTGTTCGCCCCTAAGCCGGGTAAGGAGCTGCGCAAGGATATTGCTGAAGGCACAACGGAAGCTGTGGATAAGGTTCAGGTTATTGCCGGCCAGGCCGGCGAGAAGACCACTGAGATCTACTGTAAGGCCAAAGAAGCTGTAGTCTCGGTGGTAAGCGAAGTCAAGGAATGGAGCAAATCCGTCAAGGATGCGGTGGAAGAAGCAGATGTAGCTACTGTAAGCGGCATTGCGGAGCAGGCTGTGGAAGTTACCGATGCAGTGGAAGCCGTGCGTGACGAGGTGGCTGCATATGAGGCTGCTGAAGAAGCGGCAGTGGTGGAGGCTGAGATCGAAGCTGTGACCGGTACAGATGCCGCTGTAGCGGAAGCTATCGAGGATGGCAAAACCGCAGGGAAGCTGTCCTAAGCTTGATATAAAAGGTATGGAGCCGTTTTCCGCTTCACAGGCGGGAGGCGGCTTTTGCATGTGGCGGTATGCTTCGGGTGGGTCTGCATTATGGCTCCGCTATCTTCCCTACTTGAACTGAACCGGCAAATGGGGTAATATCTGCAATTGGGGCTGAAATCCTGGTACACATTATTCCAGCCTTACATAAGCTACACAAAACGAGTTAAAGGATGCGGTGTGTTCGTGCAGCAGGCAATAGCAATATTAGACTCAGGCGTTGGAGGATTGACCGTAGTCAAGGAAGTGATGCGACAGCTCCCCCGGGAGAAAATCATCTATTTCGGCGATACGGCAAGAGCCCCGTACGGACCCCGTTCCACTGAGGAAGTGAAATTGTTCACTGAACAGATCGTGGACTATTTAATTCAATTTAATCCTAAAATGATCGTCATTGCTTGCAACACAGCAACGGCAGCAGCGCTTGATTATATCTCCGCCAAGGTAGCCATTCCTGTGATCGGAGTCATTCACCCCGGTGCCCGCGCCGCCATCAGCGCATCCAAGAGCGGACAGGTCGGCGTGATCGGCACCATCGGCACGATTACAAGCGGTGCCTATACGGCGGCGCTGAAGCAGTTGTCTCCCTTTGTTCAGGTGGTCAGCCAAGCCTGCCCGGCGCTTGTGCCCTACGTAGAGCAGGGGTTATTCCGCTCGGAGGAGAGCCATCTGGCGGTGGCTGAATCACTGAACGGCATCAAGTACGAGCCGATCGATACGCTGATTCTCGGCTGCACCCATTATCCGTTTCTGGTGGAGCCGATCGGCAGGGTGATGGGACCCGGCGTCAAGCTGATCAGCTCGGCGGATGAGACGGCGCGGGAGATCAGCACCATCCTCTACGATAAAGGCCAGCTGGCGCGCGGGGATGAGAGTCCGATTCACCAGTTCTTCTGCAGCGGAGATGCGGAAATCTTCCAGCGGATTGCCCGGGACTGGCTGGGCGAGCAGATCAGCAGGACGCCGGTAGTATGGCAAGTATCTACTCTGTAGGATGAGAGCATTGCAGCGGCGAACTGAATAGGGACAAACCTCCAAGTTGCTACATTTCCACATGACCCGCTGCTGCTGCTCATATACTAGGCATGAGGGCCGGGTCCCGCATGTCATCACGGAGGATGTTAGGGACGCCGGCACAAGAGGGCCGGGAGGATGAGACCTATGCAGCAATACATTGCCCGCAGGGGAGATACCGTAAGCCGTATCGCCGCAAGACACGGATTGACACCGGAGCATGTCATACAGGGGAATCCATGGGCTGGCAGCCAGCCGTATTTATATCCGGGGCAGGTGCTGTTCCTGCCGTCTGCCCCGCGCAAGCGGTATGCGGTGCAGGCGGGGGACGATGCGCAGAGCATCGCGTCCTTGTTCGGGGTTGGCATAGATGAGCTGGAGATGCTGAATCCCGGGGTAAGCTCGGGACGTATCTGCCTGTCGGGCAAGGTGCTGGTGATTCCGGCGGCCACCCGGGGGACAGAGGTTTATCTGCACGGGGAATACGGACCGGCTGAGATTGAGGCGGATGCTGCAAGACTTGCGGCCCGCTATTCTTTTGTCAGCAGCGAGGTTATAGGCCACAGTGTGCTCGGCAAGCCGCTCCGTCTGCTGCGGATCGGCAGCGGCCCGCGCCACCTGCATGTGAATGCCGCGCTGCATGCCAACGAATGGTTGACGTCCCCGTGCCTGATGAGCTTTCTTGAAGAATATGCGGCTGCTTATGAATCAGGTGCGGACTGGCACGGGCGTCAGCCTGTGGACTGGCACCGGGACTGGACACTCTGGGCCGTGCCGATGGCGAATCCCGACGGTGTCGAGCTGGTGCAGGAAGGGGCGATGCCGGACCATCCTCATTATGCAGAGCTGATGAGGTGGAACTGCGGCAGGCGCAGCTTCCGGCACTGGAAGGCGAACATCCGCGGTGTCGATCTTGGAGACCAGTTCCCCGCACACTGGGAGGAGGAACGCGACCGGCGGCAGGTGCCCGGCCCGGCACCGCGCGATTACAGCGGCCCGGCGCCGCTCAGTGAGCCGGAGGCGGCGGCACTGGCGGCGCTGGCCGAGCGGGTTCCGGGCGATGCCGCCGTATCCCTGCACAGCCAGGGGGCAGAGATCTACTGGAACTACCGGGGCTATGAGCCGCCGGAGAGCAAGCAGTGGGCAGCGGCGCTTGCGGCGGTGAGCGGCTACAGGGCGGTGGAGCTGACCGGCAGCGATGCCGGCTACAAGGACTGGTTCATCGAGCGCTTCCGCAAGCCGGGCTTCACCGTAGAGCTGGGAGTGGGCAAGAATCCGCTGCCCGTGGCTGATTTTGAGGATATGGCGCTGGACACCGGCCTGATTCTAAGTGCGATTCTGTCGAATTTGAAATAAAAATGAAACAATCTCTGCAAATTTGCGTAAGATAACAGCAAAGGGCACGGCCGCAATCCTGACCAAATGATGCTTTGCGGCTGTATCCTTTTTTTGTGTGGGGATGAAGAGCATAAGTGCCCCTGATTTCAGCAAAAGTTGGCTGGGTGAGCCAATGAGGTGTGTAAGTGCCCCTGATTCGCGGGATGCTGCCACTGCCACCAGCCACCACATACCTGACCCAAGAAACTGTTCTTTCATAGAGTTGGAGGGAGACCTCCTACTTCTGTAAGAACGGTTTTTTTGGTATGTTAACGCCTATCTGCGCTTGTTAGCGCAGGCGCTTAGGGCTGGAAATGAGGTCAAAATAATACACATTAACGCGTATGAAAGCTATACCGTATCAGCCAAAGTCTCTTGCTAAAATTAGCGTATAGAAGAGCGGCGGAGGGCTTCACGGAAAGAGGACTACCCGCCGGGAAAGTGAGAGCCAAATGGAGAACGATACGTATACGCTGAAAAGTAAACCAATCCCACTGAACGCCTCCTACGACGTAATTGTAGTCGGAGGCGGGCCGGCGGGCTGCACCGCCGCAGCGGCGGCGGCCAGGGAAGGGGCGCGGACACTGCTGGTCGAAGCGACCGGGAGCCTTGGAGGAATGGGAACCTCCGGCCTGGTACCGGCCTGGTGCCCATTCTCGGACAAAGAGAAGATGGTCTACCGTGGTCTCGCGGCCAAGGTGTTCAATACCTTAAAGGCTCAAATGCCGCATGTGCCGGAGGATGCGATGGACTGGGTGCCGATCGAACCGGAGAAGCTGAGGCGGGTCTATGACGATCTCGTAACGGAGTCGGGTGCCCACATCCTGTTCCTGACCTCGCTTGCGGATGTGGATAGAGACGACCACGGCAACATCACCACACTCCTCCTTCTCAATAAAAGCGGCCTGCAGGCCTTCCGGGCCGCCGTGTATATCGATTGCACAGGAGATGGCGATGTTGCTGCATGGGCAGGTGCCGAGTACCAAATGGGGGACGAAGCGACCGGCGAGCTTCAGCCCGCGACCCATTGCTTCATACTGGGCAACGTGGATGATTATGCTTATGTGAATGGGCCGAAGCTCCATGCGGAGAACCCGCACAGCCCGATCCATGAGGTGGTCCGCTCAGGAGAATATCCGGGCATTCCGGATACGCATCTGTGCAACAATATGGTAGCTCCGCGTGCCGTAGGCTTCAATGCCGGACATCTCTGGGGAATTGACAACACGAATGCCTTCTCCGTATCCGGGGCACTGGTAGAGGGACGTAAGATGGCGGCCGCCTACCGGGACATGCTTGCCGCTGTACACCCTGCGGCCTTCGGCAATGCGGTAGTGATGAGCACAGGCACACTGATCGGCACGCGGGAATCCCGGCGGATTACCGGCGATTATGTCCTGACTGCGGAGGATTACATCTCCCGCAGAAGCTTCGATGATGAGATCTGCCGCAACAGCTACTTCATTGATGTGCATGGCACACAGAAGGAGCAGCAGAGCGGCGCCGGATCCAGCCAGTCCATCACGCTCTACGGGCCGGGCGAATCGCACGGCATTCCGTACCGCTGTCTTACGCCGCGCGGACTACGCAACGTTCTGGTCGCCGGACGGTCTATCTCCTGTGACCGCAGGGTGCTCGGCAGCGTGCGTGTGATGCCGGTCTGCCTGGCGATGGGCGAAGCTGCCGGACTTGCTGCGGCACTGGCTGCCGCTCAGACCGGAGGCGATGTCCATGCCGTAGATGTCCCCCTCCTTCGCGCCCGTCTCCGGGAAGAAGGCGGCTATCTGCCGGACAACCAAGCTGAAACTGCAAGGGAGAGATTGCAATGAGTGAATCTGCGGTTACCCGGAAAACGGCCAAGCCCGCAGCCGGTACGTATTGGACGCGCAAGAGACGGGAGCAGCTCGCCGGATGGCTGTTCATTGCGCCGGAGGTGATCGGGATGCTGGTCATCGCAGTGTTCCCGCTGCTGTTCAGCCTGTTCCTCAGTCTGACGGAGTGGAACCTTGTCGGCGGCTTGTCGGCGATTAACTTTGTCGGTCTTGATAACTTTATCGAGCTGTTCAGGGACAACCGCTTCCTGCTGGCCCTGAAGAATAATGTGCTGTTCACGGTCGGCACAGTGCCGGTCACGATGCTGCTGGGAGTAGTTCTCTCGGCGCTGATTCATAAGAAGCTGTATGCCAAGACCTTTTTCAAGGTAGCCTTCTTTGTACCTTATATCTGTTCCACGGTAGCCATCGCCGCAGTCTGGCAAGCGCTCTACCATCCGTCCAAGGGGCCGGTCAATCAGATTCTGATGCAGCTTGGAGTATCCGAACCGCCGCGCTGGCTGGTCGATACCAGCTTCTCGCTGATTGCCATTATGATTATCTATGTCTGGCAGCTGCTGGGCTATCAGATGATTATTTTCCTGGCGGGGATGACGAATATTCCAGAGGAGCTGTATGAGGCGGCGACGATTGACGGGGCCAGCGGGATCGGACAGTTCCGGCGGATTACGCTGCCGCTGCTGGGGCCGACTACCTTTTTCCTGGCCATAACGAGCACGATCTCTTCCTTCAAAATCTTCGACATGATCAAGTTCCTGACCGGCGGCGGGCCTAACTATTCCAGTACCGTTATCGTGTACCAGATCTATGAAGAAGGATTCGAGCGCTTCAAAATGGGCTACGCCTCAGCGATGTCCTGGGTGCTGTTCCTGATCATTATGCTGGTGACCTCCATTACCTGGATAACCCAGAACCGTAAGGTCCATTACTAGTCCAAGGCGAAAGGAACGAAAGGCAATGACAATGAAAAAACTTAAGCCCGGCAATCTGATCTTCACGGTCCTGTTCGCCCTGTGCTCGGTATTCTTCCTGATGCCGCTGGTCTGGATGCTGTCGGCTGCCTCCAAGACGGAGAAAGAGGTCTGGACCTTCCCGATTCAGTGGATTCCCACCGACTGGAATCTGGTCGCCAACTTCAAGGCCGTATGGATGGGCGATGTGGCGTTTGGATTATTCTATATGAACTCGCTCAAAATCGCCCTGATCTCCACGCTGGCTACGATTGTCATCTCGGCGATGGCCGGGTATGCGCTCGCCAAGCTGGATTTCAAGGGCAGAGCGCTGATCTTCACCCTGATGCTGGCGTTCATGATGATTCCCGAGCAGGCCACGCTTGTTCCGCGCTATATTATGATTAAGGAGCTGGGCCTCTATGACTCCCATGCGGCGCTGATCCTGATGGGGATGTTCTCCAGCTATTTCACCTTCCTGCTGCGCCAGTTCATGATCGGCATTCATAATGATATGCTGGAAGCGGCGGAGCTGGACGGCGCCGGGTTCTTACGTATCTTCTGGAGTGTCGTGCTGCCGCTCAGCCGCCCGATTCTGGCGACCGTAGGGATTATCAAGTTCATCTGGACCTGGAATGATTACCAGGGGCCGCTGATCATGCTGAATTCGACCAAGCTGTATACGATTCCGCTGGGGATGCAATTTTTCAAGGAGGAATTCGGTACACAGATCTCCGTCATGATGATGGCCTCCGTGGCCGCGATTCTGCCGCTGCTGGTGCTGTTCCTGATCCTCCAGAAGCAGGTCATTAACGGGATTGCCATCGGAGGAGTCAAAGGGTAAAGGTCAAAAAAGTGTACGCGCACACCGCATAGCTGTACACGGTGTGCGCAAAGCTTAGATTGTATAATGAGCCTGCAGACAACAAATCAAGGGGGAATTGCTTTGAAAAAACTACCATTTATGCTTGCCAGTATGCTCCTCATGCTCTCCGTCACCGCCTGCGGCGGGAATGGAGGCAACACCTCAGCAGCAACCGATGCACCGGCCTCGGCTGATCCGTCTGCTGGAACCACCGGCACAGCCCAGCCTGCAGGCAAAGCTAAGATCAAATTCTACACCTTCAAGGCCGATAAGCCGGAAGAGCCCATCTACCAGGCTGTTCAGGCGTATAACGAAGCTCAGGATAAAGTGGAAGTGGAGTATGAATCCCTGGTCCAGAACAGCGACAGCACAGATTTCATGAAGAAGCTGGATATTCTGGTCGCAGGCGGTGAAGTGGTCGATGTGTTCATGACCGGGAATGAGGATGAGCTGCTGGAGCGTGCTTCGCGGGGTGTTGTGGAACCGCTTAACTCTTTTTTTGAACAGGAGAGCATCAAACCCGAGGATGAATATTCCAAGCTGCTGAAGCTGGAGGATAAGGTATACGGCATTCTGCCAAGCTCGACGCAGTGGCTGACGGTCTTCAACAAGGATCATCTGGAAGCTGCAGGGCTGTCCCTGCCTGAGATGGGCTGGACCTGGGATGATTTCCGCGATTATGCCAAGAAGCTGACGACACCCGAGCACTTCGGAACGTACTTCCACACTTGGGGAGAATATCCGAACATTATCGCATACACCGAGAAGCCGCATCCGCAGCTTAGCGCAGACTTGAAGCCGATTTTTGACGATCCGTCCTTCGAATACTTCTTCAACCTCCGCCGCACGATGGAGAAGGAAGATAAGAGCGCTGAGCCGTATGCCGATGTGCTGGCCTCGAACTATCATGTGCTGCAGCAGTTTTTTGCCGGAAATGCCAGTATGCTGGCTGTGCCAAGCTATGCTGTCCGGGCAGCGCTGAACCTGGAGAAATTCCCGCATGAATTCCAGAGCATGTACGCCCCGCTGCCGCGTTCGGTGGACAGTAAGGAACTGGGCATGACGAATATCTCCGGCGGCGGCCTGGCCATGGGCGCGAAATCAGCGAATAAGGAAGCCTCGTATGACTTCATCCGCTGGATGTCCAAGGAAGCCTACAAGTTCACCAAGGAGATTCCTTCGTTCAAGGGCGTGGACGGGGCGGAGCTGATCAATAGCTTTTTCGGGGAAAATACAGATCTGATCGATACCGCTTCCCTCTCCAAGACGCTGTTCGATCCGAATATTAAAATGCCGGACACCTTCAGCGTGCCCTACGGCAGCGAACTGAAAGCGATTGTGGAGAACGGCTTCGCCAGCTTCATCCTGGACAACCGCAGCTTCGATGAGGTCAAGAGTGAGATGACAGCGGAAGTCGAGAAGGTAGTTTCTGCCAATCAGAAATAACGGATGAAGTGCAAAGGCAGCAGTGATTATGGATTATAATAGGGACGTTGAAGCTTTCATTACAGTGCGGGGTGGAATTCTTATGAAATGGTTAAGCCGTTTTTCCTTCCATCGCAGACTGCAATACACGTTCCTGATCCTGATCCTGCTGCCTTTTGTTGTCGTTACCTTCTGGTCGTATACCTCTGTGCGGGAGAATGTGAGTGAGAAGATCGCCCGTTCGAATGAGGAGACACTGAAGGTAATCGGCAGTCAAATGGAAAAAACGGTGGACAGCATCTCGTTTGTCTCGGTGTATTTCTCTGAGGCTTATGATCCGGCCGTGCTGGAGAGTCTGCGTTATCTCAAAAATACGGGAAGCTTCGGTAATTACGGAGTGTATACCCATTACAACAAGCTCAAGACTACGGCCAATATCCTGTCGGTGCAGTCGCTGGATGCTGATCTGCAGATCATGCTGGTCAACCGGGAGAACCGGATACTGATTGGCAACCAGAATATTCCGGTGTTCTCTGTGCTGCCTGAGAATCTTCTTAAGGAGAGCAGCAGGCTGGATGAGCGGGAAAAAGTGTCGCTGCAATGGTTCCCCTACGGTGGCACCCCCGCTGCACCGGATTATTATTATGCGGTACGCTTCATTACCGACCCGCTGAACCAGGACAAGCTGGCCACGCTGTACGTGGGCATTCCGAGCCACTACTTCCGCAGCCTGCTCGATACGGGCAATGCGCTAAGCAGGCTCACGCTGGTTGACCAGAAGGGGAGAAGCATTGCTGTCACCGGAGAAGCCGCTCCTGCGGATGAAGGTCCGCTGCTGGCCAGTGAGGTCCGTATTCCCAAGGTGGGCTGGCTGCTGACCAGCAAGACGCCCCGCAGCTCCATCGACAGCCATATCAACCGGGAGTTTCTGGTCTCCATCTCGCTGATCGGACTGTTCTTCCTGGCGTTTCTGGTCCTGTCCATGCTGTGGGCCGGATATATGAACAAGCCGATCAGCCTGCTGCGGGCCAGCGTCAAGCAGTATGTCGGCGGCAACCGTGCGGTGCGGATACCCGTCAAGGGCAAGGATGAGGTGGCGGTGCTGTCGGCGGCCTTCAATCAGATGCTGGAGGATATGAACGGGCTGCTGCAGCAGGTCGAGAGTGAGCAGGAGGAGAAAAGGCGGCTGGAGCTTCAAGCGCTGGCGGCGCAGATCCGGCCTCATTTTCTGCTGAATACGCTCAATTCCATCAAGGTGGATCTGCTGCTCAGCGGTGACCCGGCGCATGGTGCCATGATCGATGCGCTCATGAAGCTGCTGCGTGTGTATGTGCATGCGGATAAGCCGCTGGAGCTGGCGGAGGAGTGCAGGGTGCTGGGCAGCTATGTGCAGGTGATGCAGATCCGCAACCGTCTGGATATCGTCTGGGAATGCAAGGTGGGCGAGGAAGAAGGTGCGGTGATGCTGCCCCGGCTGCTGCTTCAGCCCATTGTCGAGAATGCCATCAGCCACGGCTTCTCCGCCCGTCCGGACCATCCGTCGATCCGGCTCGAAGCGGCGTTCGAGTCCGATCTGCTGCGGATCAGCATCAGCGATAATGGCCGCGGGATGCCGGAGGATAAGCTCCAGCGCCTGAACCGGCGTCTGCAAGGAAGTGAAGACACTGCGCTCTGGCCGGAAAAAGGGGTCGGGCTGGTCAACACAGCACGCCGTCTGCAGGTATTGTACGGATATCGCGCACGGCTGAGCGCGCAGGCAAGAGAAGACGAGGAAGGCATGACGTTCACCCTATATATCCCCGTGACCCGGGAGAAGGAGGCGGTTCCCCTTGATGACCCTGATGCTGATAGACGATGATGTCCCGATGCTGGAATACGTGGAATATCTGCTTGGGCCCTTGGGGCTGGATCTGCAGCTGGTGGCTTCGGCGTATAGCAGTGAGGATGCGCTGGAGCAGTTTCATGCAGCACTGCCGGATATTGTGATTGTGGACATCGGTCTGCCGGGGATGGACGGGCTGGAGCTGGCGGATGCCTTCCGGATCACGAAGCCGGAGGTTCGCCTGATTTTCCTGACCTGCTATGAGGATTTCCACTACTCGAAGCGGGCGATCCAGCTGGAGGCGGATGATTATCTGATCAAGGATGAGCTATCCCCTGAGCAGCTTAAGAGCAGTCTCGCCAAAGCGATGAGCCGCTTCAAGAGCCGGGAGGAACTGTTGGAGCGCTACTCCTTCCGCCAGGCGATTGAGCGTAATAAGGAAGTGCTGAAGCAGAGCTTCCTGAAGCAGCTGTTGTCGGGTGCGGCGGGCCAGGAGAACACCCTGGAGTTCGGTGAACGGCTGGGCATCTCCTGGAAGCACCCCTTTCTGCGTCATGGATTCATTCATATGGATGCCGCATCGGTTACCGAGCGTTACCGGTACAAGGATATTCCGCTGATCCATTCAGCCGTGAACAATATTGCGCTGGAGCTGTCTGCGGCAGAGGCTTCCATTACACCGATTATGAGCAGGGACGCCGATATTTATCTGGTCTGGAATGTGGAGGACCCCGGCGTCACAGAGAACAAGCTGGCTGAATTCATGCAGGCGGTACAGGATAAGGTGGAGCAGTATCTGAAGATTAGCCTGCGGGGGTTCTATTCGGAGTCCTGTGCACCGGTCCGCAGCTTCGGTGTGTTATACAAGACTCTCACCGATTGCCGGGAGAATAACTTTTATCAGTCAGTGACGCCGGTGTCCCTGCTTGAGGGTAACGCGGATTTCGGGCAGACGTTAGAACGGCGCGGGGAAAAGGAACGCGGTATGCTGTCGTTGGCGCTTGCAGACCAGCATGCCGCCTGGATTGATCTGGCCGTGAATCAGTGGACGCAGCTGGCGTCGGCGGAGCGGCTGCTGCCCCGGCTGGTGAAGGAGACCTGCGGGAATCTCGTGCGCCAGCTGGCCTTCGAAGCCGGCGGGCTGGCTGAGGAGGACTTCTTCACGCAACTCGAACAGACGGTTCATATCGAGGAAGCGGCCAGCCTGACTAAGCGGGAGCTGAGGCATCTGTGGCGTCAGCATACTCTGGCCCCCGCAGCTGCTGAGGAGAAGGATGTCCGGCTTCAGGCGGTGGATGAGTTTCTGGAGGAGCATGTGGACCGGATGATCACCTCTACAGATATGGCAGAGCATCTGCACCTGAATGCCAGCTACTTCTCCCGTTATTTCAAGAAGCTGTCCGGCGTGAACTTCACCGATTACGTCAACCAGTACAAGATGAATATGGCCATCACGATGCTGGCCCGCCCGCACGAGACCGTGGAGAATGTCGCCTACACTCTCGGCTTCTCCGACCGGGCGTACTTCTCCAAGGTATTCAAGAAATACAGCGGCCGGAATCCCAGCGAATTCAAGGCAGGTCCGCCGGAA
Organism: Paenibacillus sp. FSL R7-0210; assembly: GCF_038009085.1. NCBI lineage: Bacteria > Bacillati > Bacillota > Bacilli > Caryophanales > Paenibacillaceae > Paenibacillus > Paenibacillus sp. FSL R7-0210. The sequence continues at coordinate 3,707,247 of NZ_JBBPAR010000001.1, read as the reverse complement.
GAGCAGGGCAGGGAGACATCCACGGATGATGCCAAGCCATAAAGGTCAAAACTGTCCACCGTAACAGGCAATCAGTCTGCACGCTGTTGCAGCCTCCGCCTTCTTATAATGGTGAGGAGTACTAAGTATAGCTTCAAGGAGGAACAACAATGAATCGAACTGTATTTACCTTGCCTGCGGAGGAGATCACGGTATCCCGCGAGGTGGATGTGCTGGTTGCGGGCGGCGGGCCTGCGGGCGTGGCAGCGGCAATAGCTGCGGCCCGCAGCGGGGCTCGGACGCTGCTGATTGAGCAGCGCGGCTTCCTGGGCGGCATGGGCACCGTTGCCCTGGTGCCAGCCTTCTGTCCTTACAGTGACGGGGAGAAGGCTGTCGTGCGGGGAATCGGCCTGGAACTGCTGGAGCGGATGAAGGCCGGATGTGAGCCGGAGTTCCGCGAGCGCTTCGGGGCAGAGCTGGACTGGGTGCCCATCGACCCGGAGGTGCTGAAGCGTGTATACGACGAGGCTGCCACCGAGAGCGGAGCGGAAGTGCTGCTCCATACCGTGGCGAGCCAGACGGTGATGGATGAGACCGGCCGAAGCATTGAGGGCGTGGTAATCGTCAACAAGTCAGGCCGGAGTCTGGTCCGCGCCCGGACCGTTATTGATACGACCGGGGACGCCGATCTGGCCGCCCTGGCGGGAGCGCCGTTCAATAAGGGCGGAGAATCCGGCGAGCTTCAAGCCGCGACTATGTGCTACCTGCTGGCGAATGTGGACCGGCAGCGTTTTGAAGAATACCGGAATGAAAGCGGTGACACGGATCAGATCCATCAGGCCGTCCAGCAGGCGCAGGTTGACGGGAAGCTGCCGCAGGGCCGGGACTCCGTCTCGGGCCTAGCTTGGATTGCCGATTATCTGGTCGGTGTGAATTTTGGGCATGTGTTCGGCGTCGACGGTTCCAGGGCGGAGGACTTGACCCGGGGGGCAATAGAGGGACGTCGGCTAGCCCACCGCCAGCTGGAATTCTTCAGGGCTTATGTGCCCGGATTCGAACAGGCCCATCTGGTGTCCACCGGCGAGCAGATCGGTATCCGCGAGACGCGGCGGATTGTGGGCGATTACGTGCTGACCCAGGAGGATTTCATGAAAATGGCTTCCTTCCCGGATGATATTGCCCGCAACAGCTACTTCATCGATATTCATATGGCCCGCAGCAGCGGGGCGATGCATATCCACCATCTTCCGCCCGGGAAGTCGCATGGTGTCCCTTACCGCTGCATGCTGCCGGTGGGACTGGACAATGTATGGGTGGCGGGGCGCGCCGCATCCTCGGACCGTGTCGTGCAAGGCTCACTGCGGGTGATGCCGAACTGCTTCGCCATGGGGCAGGCGGCGGGTATGGCGGCGGCGATGGCGGCCGGAGCGGAGGGACAGAGCCGGAAGGTGGATCTCGCCAAGCTTCAGAACGGGCTTGTGCAGCGGGGAGCGTGGCTGGGTGAGGCGATCACAGCGTTATAACTAATTGCGGGAGAGTGATTAGAATGACAAGTAACCATGTGAAACATAATCCAAGGCAAGGCAGGCCGCGCAGATTCACCATGCTGGGCATGATCGTATTTTTACTGTTCAGTCTCCTATCCGGCTTGTCAGGTCCGGTTGCTGAGGCGGCAGGCACCACCTATTACGTCGATGCTGCCCAAGGCAGCGACAGCAATTCCGGCACCAGTGAGGTGGCGGCCTGGAAGACGCTGGGCAAAGTGAACAGCGTCACCTTCAGCCCGGGGGACCGGATTCTTTTGAAGGCAGGCAGCGTATGGAATGATCAGTATCTCGATCTTAAAGGCTCCGGGACGGAGGGGAATCCGATTACCGTGGACCGCTACGGGAGCGGAGCCAAGCCGCTGATTGATTTCGGCAATACCGCCGTGGGCGGGGAGGGCTTCGGCGTCCGGCTGCGCAATGTCTCCTACTGGGAGATCAACAATTTGGAGATTACAAGCGGACAGCAGCCTACAGATATGCGCAGAAACGGTGTGCTGGTCGTAGGCGAAGGAGCAGGGGCGGGGAACTTCCGGCATATCTATATCCGCAATCTCGACATCCATGATATCTTCGGCACAGACCGCCGCACAGGCGGCATCAACTTTCATGCCCGGGGAGCCAATACAGCACTTGAGAGCACCTGGGAAGATATTCTGATCGAGAACAATACAGTCATTAACGTGGCGGATACAGGGATTCAGACGATGACGGATGCTTTTTTCAACAGTGCCTGGACACATAAATTCGACGCCTTCCGGGGTGTGGTCATCCGGGGCAATGTGGTGGAGAAGATCCACCGGGACGGCATCCTGGTCAGAGCCGGCGCCTCGCCGCTGATCGAATACAACAAGACGAAGTCCATCGGAGAAGCCTGCGATGTGAACACATCCATCGTCAACTATCTTGAGGATATCACTGTCGTTGCGGCGCAGTGGGCTTATTATACGAAGGGTGCTATTTTCCAGTACAACGAGGCCTCCGATACCCGGATGCTGGGTGGAGACGGCCAGCCCTGGGACTTCGACATCGAGGTGCACGACAGCATCTACCAGTACAATTTCAGCTATGACAATGAGGGCGGTACCCTGCTGGTCATGAACAACACGAACAATAATATTTTCCGCTATAATATCAGCCAGAACGATAAGGACGCTAACGGGGTGTTCCATCTGGTGAACGGCGGGGGCAATCTCTATGTCTACAACAACATCATCTACCGTTCGGGAACGCAGAATAAGGCGCTGACCCATGCGAGCAATACAGGAATGGCCTATTACACGAACAATATCTTTTATAATGGTGCCAGCGGACAATACACGAACAGCCCCAGAATGACGTATGATCACAACAGCTTCTACGGGCTGAACTCAAATGTTCCGAGCGATCCTAACAAAATTACCGGCAATCCCGGATTCATCAGTCCCGGCACGGCCACAGGACTCGATTCGGCAGACGGATATAAGCTTGCGCTCTCCTCTCCGCTGATCAATGCCGGGGCGGCGGTTGCAGGCAACGGAGGACAGGACTTCTTCGGGAATCCGCTGTATAACGGCGTGCCGGATATCGGAGCATTTGAATTCCAGGGTACGATCACACCGCCGGTTACGTTGTTCCAGGATGATTTTGAGGATGGCAATTCCAGCGGATGGACGACTTCTGGCGGAGCCTGGAGTGTGGAGGATGACGGCACGAAGGCTCTATCACAGAACTCCGGGACAGGAGAAGCGCTTGCCTATACAGGCGACGCCTCCTGGAGGGATTACACGTATTCGGCCAGAGTCAAGCTGCTGAATACCTTCGCCAACGCCGGCCTGCTGTTCCGGTATGCGGATGCTTCCAATTATTACATGTTCCGGCTGAATGATTCCGGTGACAAGGCGGAGCTGTTCAAAAAAACAGCCGGAACGCTCACGATGGTCAGCAGCGTAAGCTTTGCCGTCACGCCCGGCCAGTGGACTGAGCTGAAGGTGACGGTAAGCGGCAGTACGATTACGGCATCTGCGGGCGGTACCCAGCTGATCCAGTGGACCGATACGGCGGCGCAGCCGGCCGGAGGGAAGATCGGACTGCGGATGCATTCCAGCACCGCACGGATCGACGATGTTAAGGTGACGGAGTGAATGTTGGTCCGGCTCGGGAGAATTCGATAAAATTCTACTTAAAAGCGAAACGAAACCTGCGCATTCGCGTAAGATAACAGCAAAGGGCACAGCCGCAATCCTTTTACAGGTGCTTAGCGGCGGTGTCCTTTGCTGCTTACACAGATTACACAGGGAGGCATAACTCATGAAATTCAGAAAACTGTTGTCACTCAAACAATGGTCTCATATATTCCGCAGCTCCTGGCATTATATCGTTTCGCCTAATGTGGCTATGGCCGACAAGCTGCTGTTCACTATTCCGGCGCTGCTGTACTGGGTGCTGCCCGATTTCATGCCGTTTATACCGATTGACGATATTGGCGTAACGATGCTGCTGATGGGCTGGTTCACAGCGCGGATGGACCGTAAATACGCGGCGCTGCACAGCGGAAGATGACATTTTAGCGACGATTGTACCTTTAAGTGTGGATGTCCATCTCCTAATGGTTGCTTTATCCTCCCATATTCCTTAAAATGAATTATTGAGTATTTAAAATATAGAGGCCTGGGAGATGGAATCGAATGAACGTCAAAATTACCCGCAACGCGGCTAAAGTGATAAAGAAAACCATGGAACTTGAAGGCAACAGTGAGCTTAAGCTTCGTGTAGCAATTACACATGCCCATGGCGACCATGCCCACTACGGACTGGATCTGGACACGCCTAAGGAGAACGATGTTGTAGTCTCCACTGACAAGGATATCGATGTCATTCTTGATCCGAACCAGCCCCTGCTGGACGGAGTGAAGATTGATTATCTCTACTTGCCCGAAGAAGGTTTTGTGATTACTAATCCGTCTAAAGGAAATCATGGCGATCACTAGTTGATCCGCCCGTATTTTACGGACATAAAGAAGGGTTGCTTCATGGCTAACGATATAAGATTATGTGACGAGTGCAATCATATCAAAATGAAAAGCATCGTGCCCAAGCTGCTGAAGATGGCACCGGATGCCGAAATCAAGACAGGCTGCATCTCCTACTGCGGACCGTGCGGCAAACGCCCGTTTGTCTACATCAACGGCCGCTATATCAGCGGACCGACGGAAGACGAGGTGCTGGCCAAAGCGGAAGCCTTCGTCAAACGGCCGGTGGAGAAGAAGTAATTCAGATCTGCTGCGCCTGCAGCATCGTACAGCCCCCGCGTTATTTGCGGGGGCTGTTTTGGTGTGCGCGGGTGTAGTCGGAAAACCGAACACAATAGGCGGGTGAGAGGGTGCGTGGGCCGGATGTATGCCGAAAACAACATACAGTGTGTAGCTGCGAGGGTGAGTGGAGCAAATGTATGTGGAAAACATTATACAATGTATAGTTTCGGGGTGAACGGGGGCAACTGTGTACGAAATTGATGCAGCATCAGCGGCTGAATGAGAACAAAAAGCCTTAAGTCCATAGCACAGAGTGCTTCATGGGACTTAAGGCTTCTTAGAGATCGTTACTTAACTGCTTAACCGCGCTGTTCCTGCTATTTCCGCGGAGGCAGCGGCCCCAGGTATTGATAGTATTGGCATTCGATCCGGCCGTTGTAGAGCTTGCGGCGCTTGTCCGCCTTGCGTCCGTAGTATTGCTCGAACTCCTTGTACGGGCTGATGGCGAAGAACGACCAGGTCGGCAGGTAGAGCATCATCTCGCCGAACTGGCGGGTCAGCTTCTCCACTTCCTTGTCATTGCTGATCCGCTCGCCGTAAGGCGGGTTGGTGATGATGCAGCCATATTCGCCTTCCGGCCGGGCCTTCGCAGCGGCCATATGCTTGAACGTAATCTCACCGGAGAGTCCGGCGCTCTTCGCCGCCGCCTCGGCGATCTCAATTGCTGCCGGATCGATATCCGTTCCGGTCAGCTGCAGCGGGTAATCGTCACGCACCGCATCGAAGGCTTCTTCGCGGGCTTCCTCCCACAGGCGCTGCGGAATCTCCGGCCAGTGCTCGGATGGGAAGGAGCGGCGCAGGCCTGGCGCGATATTCCAGGCGATCATCGCAGCCTCGATCAGAATCGTGCCTGATCCGCAGCAAGGATCATAGAGCGGACGATGGCCGTTCCAGCGGCTGAGCTGGATCAGAGCCGCAGCCATCGTCTCCTTCAGCGGCGCTTCCGTAGCCTGGCGGCGGTAGCCGCGCTTGTGCAGGGCCGGGCCGGTGGTATCCAGGGTGATCAGCGCGATATCATTCAGCAGGATCACTTCTACCACATACCGGGGGCCGTTCTCCGGGAACCATTCAGTGCGGTACGACAGCTTCAGCTTCTCGACAATGGCCTTCTTAACGATCCCTTGGCAGGCAGGTACGCTGGTCAGCTGAGATTTATGCGAACGGCCCTCTACCGGGAATTCGCCGTTCTCGGGAATCCAGTCCTCCCAATTTATCGCCTTCACTCCTTCGAACAGCTCATCGAAGGTCCGGGCCGGGAATTGGCCCATCTTAACCAGTACACGGTCCGAGGTACGCAGCCACAGATTACAGCGGCAGATGTCGATGTAATCCCCGCTGAACAGGACCCGTCCGTTCTCGACCGTGGTCTCATAACCCAGCTCGTTTAATTCGCGTGCTACTACAGCCTCCAGCCCCATGGGGGCGGTGGCGATCAATTGTAATTTGCCCAAGTGCGCTCAACTCCGTTTAACTTGTGGATAAATACGTATAGCCAGTACAATAAGAGTAACTATATAAATTGTACATGTAAGTTTTTCAGTAGGGGCTCCGTTACTTTTCCCTGTCTGTAGATTTTCAAGTTCAATTTATATGGTTTGTCATCTGAACCTGCAGAACGTTCAGCTTACAGTATAGGGTAAGGAAGAGTTCTGCACAATGCCTGTCCGCAGGCGCATACACCCATTCAAGAGGAGAATACATATGCAGAATCAGGAAGAGTACAGCGAACAGCTATATACAGAAGATGAATTGTTGCTCCAAGTCAAAGCAGCCATCGCGGCCAAAGGCATGCCGGAGGTGTCCATTGCCCCGGGCTACGGCAGATTGCTGACGATGCTGGTGACCCTCTCCCGCTCAGCAAACCTGCTGGAGATCGGGGCGCTAGGCGGCTACAGCGGAATCTGTCTGTGCCGGGGACTTACGCAGGAAGGCCGGCTGACCTCTCTGGAGCTTAAGGCCGACTATGCTGAGCTGGCACAGAGCCATCTGCAGCAGGCGGGCTTCGGGGACCGGGTGGAATACCGGATCGGCCCTGCACTGGACAGCCTGAAGCTGCTTGAAGCACAGGGGAACAGGTATGATTTCTTCTTCATCGATGCCGATAAGGAGAACTATCCGAATTATCTGGAATATGCGATCCGGTTGGCTTCGCCGGGGGCGATTATTGCCGGGGACAATATTTTTCTGCGCGGACGCACACTCAATACGGAGAAGAACGGACCGGCAGTCCAGGCCATGCGCCGCTTCAATGAGATGATAGCGGGCGATCCCCGCCTGACCAGCACACTGCTGCCTGCCTATGACGGCCTGGCGCTGGCAATGGTGAAATAACTTGTGCTACACCAGCCACACCAGTTATACCGCCCATAAGAAAAGCAGCCTGTTAACGGAATAGCCGGGGTTCAGTCTTCTTGTACAGCTTGATCCGCACCCAGACCGTATTGATCAGCAGGAATGCACCGGAGACAATGAACAGGCCTTCAATCCCGATATAACCGGACAGGAAACCGCCGATTACCGCACCGAGCATATTGCCGAGCGCGAGCGTACTGCTGTTGAAGCCAAAAGCCCGGCTCTCCTTGCCGTCAGGCGTATAGGAGCGGATCAGGGCGTTGACGCTAGGCAGCAGGCCGCCCATGAAGACGCCCATCAGGAAGCGGACGAGAATCAGCTGCCAGACGCTGGTCACGAACGCCTGCGGAATCAGGAACAGAGCGGCGCCGATCAGCGCAAAGGTCAGTATCCGGTGCGCCCCTACCTTGTCGCTGAGCTTGCCGAGCAGCGGCGAAGCGAGCATATTCGAGATGCCGGTGACTGCGCTGACCATACCTGCCCAGAACGCAAGGTCCACGGTGGTGCCATGCAGCTTCTCTACATAGAGCGGCAGTAGCGACATGGGACTGACCATGGCGAACTGCAACAGGAAGGTCACGCCGAACAAGGCGGGAAGCTGCGGTACCTTCGCCAGTTCCTTTAAGCCTTCCAGCACGGATACCTGAGGCACCTGTGCTGCTTCTGCCCGGTCGAATTTCTCTTTGACCAGGAATAACGCCAGCAATGAAGCAACGAACAGCAGCGCGCCGACCACATAGAAAATCGGTCGGAACCCGATCCAGTCCGCCAGTAAGCCGCCCATTAGCGGCCCCAGAATCGTTCCGGCTACCGCGCCGGACTGCATCAGGCCCATCGCGAAGCCCATCTTCGGTTTCGGTGTGGTGCCTGAGACCAGCGCGACAGAGGCGGGGTTGAAGCCGGAGATGGTTCCGTTCAGCAACCGGAGCAGCAGCAGCTGCATCGGGGACTGGGCGAAGCCCATCAGCACAATAACAATCGCCATGCCGAAGCTGGAGCGCAGGAGCATAATTTTGCGTCCGTATTTGTCGGCAAGCTTGCCCCAGAGCGGCTGGAAGATGAACGAGGTCAAGAAGTTGGCGGCAAAAATAAGCCCGGCCCACATCCCGATTGCGCGGTCGCCGGTCACCCCCAGATCTTTGGCGAGATAAAGCGACAGAAACGGGGTAATCATAGTCATGCCTGCATTCACCAGAAACTGGCCGAACCAAAGCACCATGAGGTTGACTTTCCAGGTCTCCCAATTCTTCAAAGTGCTTTCACTTCCTTTCAGGGGATTCAATGTTACAGAGTTCACGAAAAATTGACATTATATCAGTATATCATAGTTTTTCAGCGGGACAATGCAACACATGTCATAGTAATGTCATGGGATTGTCATTCCCTTTCGGGTGAGGCGGTTGTTAGCCGCTTACAAAAGGGGCATAATAATGATATGTGTTTTTTCACAGTATTCTATTAAATCTAATGGAGATCTTATCATGACCTACAACGACACTTTTATCCGTGCCTGCAGACAGCAGAACACGGAGTACACCCCCGTATGGTACATGCGGCAGGCTGGCCGGTATGATCCCGACTACCGTACGATCAAGGAGAAATATTCGCTGCTTGAGATCTGCAGGCAGCCTGAGCTTGCGGCTGAGGTGACCCTGATGCCTGTGCGCAAGCTGGGCGTGGACGCGGCGATTCTGTATTCTGACATCATGAATCCGGTGGCCTCCCTCGGTGTGGATTTTGACATTGTGAAGAACATCGGACCGGTTATCGAGAATCCGATCCGCTCCGCAAGTGATGTGGACCGGCTGAAGCCGATTGATGTGGAAGGCGATCTGGGCCATATACTGGAGACCATCGCCATACTGGACAAGGAGCTGGACGTTCCGCTGATCACCTTCGCCGGGGCTCCGTTCACCATCGCCAGTTATCTGATCGAAGGCAGACCGTCCAAGACCTATCACCGCACCAAGGAGCTGATGTTCAGCCAGCCTCAGGTGTGGGAGAAGCTGATGGAGAAGCTGGGCGATATGGTTATCGCCTATCTGCGCGCCCATGTCGCTAGCGGCGGGAAGGCGTTCCAGCTGTTCGACAGCTGGGTCGGGGCGCTCGCTCCACGTGATTTCGGGCAGTATGTGCTGCCGACGATCACCCGGATTTTTGCCGAGTTGTCTGATCTGGAGGTTCCGAAGATCTACTTCCCGGGTGTCAGCTCAGGGGAGCTGCTCCCCAGCCTGACCAAGCTGCAGGCCGATGTGATCGGGCTGGACTGGCGGGTAAGCATCACCGAAGGACGGCGCAGATTGGGCGGGGGCTATGCGGTTCAAGGCAATCTGGATCCATACCTGCTGACCGCGCCGATGGATATGCTCAAAGCCCGGGCCAAGGAACTGATCGATGAAGGCATCACGCAGCCGGGGTATATTTTTAACCTGGGACATGGATTATTCCCTGAAGCCTCACTCGATACGCTCAAGGAACTAACGGATTACGTGCATGAGTATTCTGCAGCAGCAATGAAACAGGCGGCACCGCCGCTGGCCTAGTTGAAGAAATAGCATCAAGATGGCAGCAGCCTTTGCTGCTCTCTTTGCTGTATAGGACGTTAATTAATTCATAAAGGGGATGGAAACCGTGGCCAACAAAATTGGAGTACTCGTGATGTCGTACGGCACGCCTGAGAGTCTTGAGGATGTAGAGGCTTATTATACGCATATCCGCCGGGGGAACGCTCCCTCTGCTGAGCAGCTTAAAGAGCTGACTGACCGCTACAAGGCGATTGTCGGCGGGGTTTTTCCGCTTAGAGAAAATACCGACCGTCAGGTGGAAGCCTTGCAGGCCAAGCTGAACAGCGGGCAGATCCAGTATGTTTGCTACCAGGGTCTCAAGCATGCCAGACCATTCATCGAGGATGGTGTCGAGGCTATGGTCCGGGACGGTATTACCCAGGCGATTGGCATCGTGCTGGCTCCGCATTACTCTGTGATGAGTGTAGGAACCTATATCAAGCGCGCCAAGGAAAAAGCCGAAGCCTGCGGTATTCATATGGAGTTCGTAGAGAGCTACCATATGCACCCCGAGCTGATCGATGTGCTTAGCCGGAGAGTGACTGCCAAGCTGGACGAGTTCGAAGAGACCGGCGCGTCGCGCGAGGAAGTGCGCGTGCTGTTCAGTGCACATAGTCTTCCTGAACGTATTCTGGCGATGGGTGATCCATACCGTGACCAGCTGCTGGAGACCTCTCAGGCGATTGCCGCCCAGGCGGGGGTGGAATCCTGGCAGTTCACTTGGCAGAGTGCGGGCAGGACGGCTGAGCCTTGGCTGGGCCCGGATATTCTCGATACGCTGCGTGAGCTGGCCGAGAGTCAGGTGAAATACGTGCTGTCAGCCCCGATCGGCTTCGTCTCCGACCATTTGGAGGTGCTGTACGATCTGGATATTGAAGCGCAGCAGCTTGCCTCCGAGCTGGATATGCGTCTTCTGCGGATTGACTCGCTGAACAGTGATCCGGCCTATATGTCGGTGCTCAGCGATGTGGTGCGTACGAAGGCGAACCAGTTGAAGGTGAATCTGCCATGACGGCATCACCCCGCAAGGTAGTTATTATCGGCGGAGGCCTTAGCGGGCTCAGCGCCGCGTTCTATATCCGCAAGTTCTACCGTGAGGCGGCAGTACAGCCGGAGATTACCTTAATCGAGAAGGACAAGGTCCTTGGCGGCAAAATCGAGACACTGCACCGTGACGGCTTCGTGATTGAGAAGGGCCCGGATTCCTTCCTGGCCCGTAAGACGGCGATGGTCGATCTGGCCAGGGAGCTGGAGCTGGACCACGAGCTGGTAAGCACGAATCCTAATGCCAAGAAGACCTACATTCTGCAGCGTGGCAAGCTCCATCCGATGCCTGCCGGTCTTGTGCTGGGCATTCCGACAGAGCTGAAGCCCTTCCTGAAGAGCGGTCTGGTCTCCTTCGGCGGCAAAATGCGGGCGATGATGGATTTCGTACTCCCGCCCCGCCGAAGTGCAGAGGATGAGTCGCTAGGCGATCTGATTGAGCGCCGTCTTGGTACAGAGGTGCTGGAAAATATGACGGAGCCGCTGCTGGCAGGGATCTATGCAGGGGATATGCGCAAGATCAGTCTTCAGGCGACCTTTCCGCAGTTCGGTGAGGTCGAGCGCCAGTACGGCAGCCTGATCCGTGGAATGACCACCGGTAGGAAGCCGGTGGAGACCCATACCGGAACGAAGAAAAGCGCCTTCCTCACCTTCCGGCAGGGGCTGCAAAGTCTCGTGCATGCGCTCATCCATGAGCTGCAGGATGTCCGACAGCTCACGGGGACAGGAGCGAAATCCATCCGTGTTCTGGGAGGTGCCGGTTCTTCCGGCGCTGCCCGTTATGAGGTGGAGCTTGAGGGCGGTGAGTTGCTGGAAGCAGACGACATCTACATTACGGTGCAGAACTTCGCAGCCGCAGAGCTGCTGCGTCCCCATGTGGATGTATCGGCGCTGGATGCAGTGAACTATGTATCAGTAGCTAATGTGGTTCTGGCGTTCACCCGGCAAGATATCGTTACTGAATACGACGGATCGGGCTTCCTTGTTCCGCGTAAGGAAGGGCGGAACATCACCGCCTGCACTTGGACCTCTACCAAATGGCTGCATACCAGCCCTGACGATAAGGTACTGCTGCGCTGCTACGTGGGACGGTCGGGGGATGAACAGAATGTGGAGCTGCCCGATGACGCGCTGGCAGAGCTGGTCCGCAAGGACCTGAAGGAGATTATGGGGATCACCGCAGCACCGCTGTTCACAGAGATTACCCGACTGAGGTCATCCATGCCGCAGTATCCGGTCGGCCATCCCGGCCGGATTGCCGGCCTGCGCAGTGAGCTGGCGCAGAAGCTGCCCGGCGTCTATGCTTTTGGCGCAGGCTATGACGGCATCGGGATGCCGGACTGCATCAAGCAGGCGAAGCTTACGGCTGAGACTGCCGCAGCCAGCCTCACGAAGCTGCCGGAGCCGGCGGGAGCTACAATCTAAAAGCAATGGTGGAGCGGAGCAGTGGCGCTCCACCTTTTTTTATGAGAGGCTCCGTTCCCGGCTTGGAGCGGCAGCTGATAGATATGCTATAATAGAAACACTTTAAGGGTAAAGGAGATTACTTGGACTCATGTATCCGCCGAGATCAGGCAATAGACAAGGCAAGAGACAACATAGCAGGCGACGGCGCAGAAGGGTCTGGGCGTGGGTCAATGTGGCGCTGCTGCTGATGATTACCGCAGCGCTCGCTTATTCATTCATGGATGACAAGGACCCGCAGGGCTCTGCTGCTCCGCCAGCGGCGCTTGTCACCTCCCCTTCACCAGAAGCTGATGCAACGGCGGCCGTCCCTACAGAAGCCGTACCTACAGCGGCAGAGACTGGGACGGAGGCTACAGCCACTGCTGAGCCTGCTCCGGAGGAGACACCGGAGGCTTCTCCAGTGCCTGCGGCGACCACGGAAGCTTCGGCTACGCCTGCACCGTCACCAACGGATCAGGCAACCCCTACGGATGCACCGCAGGCCACAACGGGAAGCAGCAGTGGGCTGGTCGCAGGCTTGCCGGAGAATACCTCCGGCGGGACGGTGAAGCTGAGCTTTGCCGGAGATATCATCTTCAGTGGAAAAGCAGGCGCGCTGCTGGAGCAGAAGGGCTACGATTATTCCTACAGCGCGCTGGATGGAATGTTCAAGAAGGATGACCTCACGGTAGTCAATCTGGAAACGCCGATTACTACACGCGGGGTTGGGGCCAAGAACAAGCAGTTTGTGTTCAAGGGCCCGCCGAAAGCACTGGACGCGCTCAAAGCCGCCGGTGTGGATGCCGTCAATCTGGCTAACAACCACACACTGGATCAGGGGGAGGAAGGTCTGCTGGACACCCTGAAGCATTTGGGTGAGCGCGGAATCCCTCATGTGGGGGCAGGGCGGAATAGCCAGGAGGCCTATTCGGCGCAGTATTTTGAACGTAATGGAATTAAGATTGCCCTGCTGGGCTTCACCCGGGTGATGCCGGTGATTGAATGGAAGGCGGAAGCGGGCAAGCCTGGCCTTGCCTCCGTGTATGACAGTGCGGAAGCGCTCAAGGCGATTGCCGCAGCCAAGCAAAAGGCCGATGTTATCGTTGTCGTCGTCCATTGGGGACGGGAGCGGATGGAGCAGTATGACAAGACCCAGCAGGCGCTTGGGCATAGCTTCATTGATGCCGGAGCCGATCTAGTGATGGGCGGCCATCCTCATGTGCTGCAGGGAATTGAGCCGTACAAAGGCAAATGGATTGCCTACAGCACAGGCAACTTTATTTTCACACGCGGCTCCATCCCGGCGACTTGGGAGACGGCGGTATTCCAGGCGGAATGCAGCAAGCAGGGGCAATGCGCTCTTAAGCTGAAGCCGATGGATGCCGAGCTGGCGCAGCCTGTGCCGATGAATGAAGCCGACGGGCAGCTGCTGCTGCACAGAATACAATCTATTTCTTCCGGCCTGATCAAGGTCCGCAATGACGGTACCGTAACCCAAGCGGTGAAATAGCCGGAGGTGCGTATCAATGATGAACAATATGTGTGTAGCCCACCGTGGTTTTTCCGGTAAAGCCCCTGAGAACACATTGGCTGCCGTGCGGATGGCGATTGCGCTGCCATTTGTACGCTGGATGGAGATTGATGTGCAGCTGACGAAGGACGGGGTGCCTGTGGTCATCCATGATTATTCCCTGGACCGCACGACTAATGGACACGGCAAGGTGAAAAATATGGATTATGAACACATGCGGCGGCTGGATGCCGGTAGCTGGAAAGGGCGTGCTTTTCGCGGAGAGCGGGTGCCTTCCCTGGAGGAGGTGCTCGCTCTGGCGTCAGGCCGGCTGCGGCTGAATATTGAACTGAAGACGGTGGGCGACATGTATCCCGGTCTTGCGCAGGCGGTCATTGATCTGGTAAATGCCAGGGGAATGCGTGAGGAAGTGGTGCTGACCTCGTTCGATGCCGGCGTATTGCGGCGGATCAAGGAGCTGGACGCGCGGTTCCATACAGGGCTGATCTATGACTCCAGATCCGGTAATCCTGCGGGTAAGCTTGATGAGCTGGGCTGCTCCTTCTTATCCATCAGCTATGACCGGCTTAGCCCGGTTCTGGCCAGATCCCTGATTGAACGCGGGGTGCAGGTGATGGCCTGGACCTTGAACAAGGGCAAGGAAATGCGCCGCCTGTCGGAGATTCATTCCGATATTATGATCTGTACGAACCGTCCGGATATTTGGGGCGAACTCTTTTTGAAGGCCTAATAAAGATTGCAGCATTGCAGTATGAATTCCAATTCATAGAGGAAGAGAGCTGACGGAACAATGAGCAGTGCGATCAATAATGTATACTGTGTAGGACGCAACTATCAATTACATGCGGAGGAGCTGGGCAACAAGGTGCCTGCCGAGCCGCTGATCTTCCTGAAGCCGTCTCATGCTGCCGTGGCCCTGGATAAAGCGATCATCCATCTGCCCAAGGACGCCGGATTGATTCATTACGAGGGGGAGCTGGTGCTGCGCATTGCACGTGATTACGTGCCGGGGATGAGCGTGCAGGAGCTGGTGGATGTCATGGCGCTGGGCCTCGACTTCACGCTCCGTGATGTGCATAATGATCTGCAGCGCAAGGGTCTGCCGTGGACGGCTGCCAAGGGCTTCAAGAACGCAGCTCCGCTGACCCCGTACATGGCATTGCCTGAGGAAGAGGAACTGGAGGCCACCGACTTCACCGTCCGTAAGAACGGAATTGAGGTTCAGCGCGGGAACGTGAAGAACATGATTTTCTCCCTGCAAAAAATCGTTGAATTCATTGCCGCACGCTACGGGCTGGGCAAAGACGATATTATCTTCACCGGAACTCCCGCCGGGGTAGGTCCTGTAGTGGCGGGCGATTCGTTCGAGCTGTTCTGGGGCGATACCCTCATGGGCACCTGCCTGATCGGTTAAGGCGATGCTCTCAGGACTTGAAGTGCTGCAATGGCTGATCGGGGCCTGCGGTGCGCTGCTGGTTGCCGGGGCCGCTTACTGGAAGCAGTCGCTTAGCTTCTCAGGAATGGTGGCGGCAGTGGTTATGGGGACGATCTATTTCGGCGCGGGGAATCTGTTCTGGTTCGGTATCCTGCTCCTGTTCTTCATCTCCTCAACCCTGCTGTCGAAGCTGCATCATGAGAATAAGGCAGAGCTGGAGGCCACGTATGACAAAACCGGACGCCGCGACGCGGGCCAGGTCTTCGCCAACGGCGGACTCGGGATGCTGGCCGTTCTGCTGAACGCGGTCTATCCGCTGGAGCTCTGGGGCTTCCTGTTCATCGGGGTGATGGCTACTGTGACCTCGGATACATGGGCGACAGAGATCGGCACGCTGGCCCGGAAGCCTCCCCGGTCGGTGCTGACCGGGAAAGTGCTCCAGGCAGGCACCTCCGGCGGCGTATCCCTGCCCGGGACGCTGGCTGCTGCGGCGGGAGGAGCGCTCATCGGCGCGGCCTCCTGGCTGCTGCGGGCGGCCTCCGGCATGACGCCGCATGCCTTCTGGCTGCTGGTGCTGGCCGGACTACTGGGCGGGCTTGCGGGAGCTTTTGCCGACTCGGTTCTGGGTGCTACCGTGCAACGGATGAACCGCTGCACGGTCTGCGGCCGCGAGGTCGAGGCCTCCAAGCACTGCGGGAAGCCTACGGTATACGCCAGGGGCTGGCGCTGGATGGACAATGATACTGTAAATGCTGTAAGTTCTATAATAGGCGGTGCTGTAGCGCTGCTGGTCAGTTATATCAGTTACATAGGATAAGGACGGACCTGAGGATTAAGCCGGCCGTTGCGTTATCCGGTAACATACAGGATTCTATGGGTTGGGAGGTGAACCGTTGAGCAGTGCATCCGTAGACAAACATGCAGCTATTCTGGATGCCGCTTATGAGCTTTTCGGTTCAGGCGGCTTTTATGAGACCAAGATGTCGGAAGTGGCCGAACGTGCAGGCATTGCCAAGGGTACGGTCTATTTATATTTTAAAAGCAAAGAGGAGCTCTTCATGGCGGTTACCCGCCGCGATTGTGAAGGCTTCCTTGAGCAGCTTGAGGGTAAGCTGAGGACCTGCTCCGCAATGACAGACAAGCTCTCCGTGATTGCAGAGCATCATCTGTTCTATTACTATGAGCGCAAGCAGCATACGAAGCTGTTCTTCCGTGCGCCTAACAATAACCCTGAGCTGGTGGCGTATATGGCACAGTTCATGGAAGCCTATATGCAGGCTGTGGTGAAGGTGCTGCTGGAAGGCGGGGCTACCGAGCCGGAGCTGATGGCACAGTCGTACATCGGGATTCTGGACCGTCTGAAGATGGATATCCTGTTCGACCCTGAGTTTGCCGAGGCGGATGCCGATAAGAGGGCGAAGTTTGCGGCCAGGCTCTTTATCAATGGGGCACTAGGCAGCCTGGATTCGGCGCTGGGCGACTTCCCTGCTGAAGCTGAATCTTAAGAGAGTACAGCTAAGTTCCGGTTTCAAAATATAAGGCAAGCGAGGACAACTGATGAATATTATGACGGTGGAACACCTCTCCAAGAGCTACGGGGAGAAAAACTTGTTCCGTGATGCCTCCTTTGGCATGGACGACAGGGATAAGATAGGCGTAATTGGCGTCAACGGCACGGGAAAATCAACCTTTCTGAAGATTATCGCCGGGCTCGATACAGCAGATGAAGGGCAGATTAGCATCGGCAATGATGTGCGGGTGCAGTTTCTGGCCCAGAATCCGCCTTATGAGCCTGGAAATACGGTCCTGCAGCAGGTATTTGCCGGAGAGGACCCGGAGCTTGCGACGATGCGGGAATACATGGAGGTGATGTCTCTTCTGGAGCAGAATCCGGGAGACTCAGGGCTGGAGAGCAGGCTTGTCCGGATTGGTCAGGCCATCGACGCCGCCGGCACCTGGCAGCTGGAGAGTGAGGCCAAGACGGTTCTCACGAAGCTGGGGATTACCCGGTTCGATGCCCGGATGGAGAGCCTGTCGGGCGGACAGCGCAAGCGCGTAGCGCTGGCGGCGGCACTGATTACACCGTCGGAGCTGTTGATTCTGGATGAGCCTACCAACCATATTGATACGGATTCCGTAGCCTGGCTGGAGCAGTATCTGCAGAAGCGGCGCGGGGCGCTACTGATGGTAACGCATGACCGTTATTTCCTGGAACGGGTAGCCAGTGTAATGCTTGAGCTGGACGGCGGGAATCTGTACCGGTATGAAGCGAACTATTCGCGGTTCCTGGAGCTGAAGGCAGACCGTGAAGAACGGGAGGCTTCGGCCGAGCAGAAGCGCAAGAATCTGCTGCGCACCGAGCTGGCTTGGATTCGCCGCGGGGCTAAGGCCCGCTCCACGAAGCAGAAGGCGCGGATCGACCGCTTCGAGAAGCTCAAGGATAGCACGGGAGGCGCATCGGCGTCATCTATGGATATCTCTGTAGCCTCCACCAGACTGGGCCGCAAAATCATTGAGATTCAGGATCTCACCAAATCGCTGGATGGCCGGACCTTAATCAAGGATCTGAATTATATTGCTGTGCCGCAGGACCGCGTGGGGATTGTCGGCAAGAACGGCAGCGGCAAGTCCACGCTGCTTAACCTGATTGCCGGTAAGCTTACCCCGGACAGCGGTGAGGTGCAGCTCGGAACAACCGTGAAGCTGGGCTATTTCACCCAGGAGCATCAGGACATGGATCTCAGCCTGCGGGCGATCGAGTATGTGAAGGAAGAAGCCGAGATCATCAAGACCGCAGACGGCAGTGTCATCACCGCCGGGCAAATGCTGGAGCGCTTCCTGTTCCCGCCCGCGATGCAGTGGACGCCAATCTCCAAGCTGTCCGGCGGCGAGAAAAGACGTCTCTACCTGCTGCGCGTCCTCATGGGAGCCCCGAACGTGCTGCTGCTCGATGAGCCGACGAATGATCTGGACATCGGTACACTCGCTGTGCTGGAGGATTACCTCGATGAATTCCCCGGCGTAGTCTTCACCGTATCGCATGACCGCTACTTCCTGGACCGTACCGTGGATAAGCTGATTGCCTTCGAGGATGGGGGCATCCGCCTGCATGTCGGCGACTATAGCGAATATGAAGAGTGGCTGGCGAAGAACGTCCCATCCGGCAGCGAGAACGCCGGCAAGGCAGACGGCGGCTCCGGCCGCAGTGCCAGCGGGGCTGGTGCCGCTGCTGAGCAGGGCGGGAATGCTCAGGCCGGGTCAGCGCCGCGCGAGAAGCTGAAATTCACCTTCAAGGAGCAGCGCGAGTATGAGGGGATCGACGAGGCCATTGAACAGGCAGAACAGCATCTGACAGACATCTCGGCCCAGATGGAAGCGGCCTTCGCCGACTCCGGCAGGCTGCAGGAGCTGGTGGAGAAGCAGCGGCAGGCCGAGGCAGAGCTGGAGCGTCTGATGGAACGCTGGACGTATCTGAATGAATTGGCGGAGAAGATCGCGGGTAAATAACACCGCGGTGCAGAAGGAGGGGACAGTGGCTGTGACTCATACGATAGAAGCTGCTGTGCAGCTCCGGTCCTCTGGCCGGGCAGAAGAAGCAAGGACCATGCTGCTAGAGCTACTGTCAGCAGACGGGAGCAATGCCGAGCTGCATTATCAGCTGGCATGGACGCATGATGTGCTGGGCTTGGAGCGTGAGGCGGTGTCCTATTACGAGCAGAGTCTTGCCCTGGGGCTTCCAGATGCGGAGCAGAAGGCAGGCGCGATGCTGGGCCTGGGCAGTACCTACCGGACGCTCGGGCAGTATGCGGAGTCCCGTGTGGTGCTGGAGCAGGGAGCGCTTGAATTCCCGCAGCGTGCGGAATTTAAGGCTTTTCTGGCCATGACGCTGCATAATCTCGGTGCTCACACCGAGGCCATGGAACTGCTGCTTACCTTGCTTGCGGATACATCCGCCGATCCTGGTATCCGGGATTACCGTAAGGCCATTAAGTACTATGCGGACAAGCTGGAGCAGGTATGGCCTTAACCGGGGGATGCAACATCTCACGCGTGAACACAGCCCTAATCCTCAAAGTCAGAGGGTATGCGGAAATCCTGCCCAAAATGCAACATCTCTCTCGTTATCTCAGCTCTAATCCGCAAATGTTGCCCAAAATGCAGGATTATTCCTCACCGGAGCCGGTGGGCAGGGGAATTGTTGCAATTTGTGCAGGAATCCCTGCAAATATTCAATTATGGGCGGGCCAGGTTGCAATAGTTGCAACATTTCGGCCGTGTAAAGTAATATTTGTCTAATTACTATATCACCAAGGTTAACTAAAAAGGCAGCACCAGCTATTGAAATGAGCTGGTGCTGCCTTTTGTACTTGTTTACTAATATCCAGGTCGTGTTGCTATAGAAAGTGACCCGCCGTGGCGAGCAGCCCGATCAGTTCGCCCCAACATAAGCCGCCAGCAGCTTAGCCGTATTAAGCACAGCCTGTTTGTGGGTACGCTCCATGGAGTGCGAGGCGTGTACGCCCGGTCCGATCAGTGCGGCCCGGATGTTATTTCCGCCGCGCAGTGCAGCAGAGGCGTCGGAGCCGTATTGCGGATAGATATCCACCGCGAATGGAATAGCCAGACCGTTCGCCAGCTCGATCATTCGGCTGGTCATGGCATAGTCATACGGGCCGGAGGAGTCCTTGGCACAGATGGAGACATCCGTCTCTTTGCAGCTGAGGTCATCGCCCATCGCGCCCATGTCCACAGCGATCATCTCATTGATCTCCCCTGGAATCCAGGCAGCGCCGTGACCTACCTCTTCATAGTTGGAGATGAGCAGGGACAGGTTATGCAGCGGCTTCCAGCCTTCGCGCCGGATGCTCTCCAGCAGCCCGAATAAGGCGGCTACACTGGCTTTGTCGTCCAGATGGCGGGATTTGATATATCCGCTGGGGGTAAGCACCGCCCTTGCATCGAACGAAATGAAGTCACCTACCGAAATCCCCAGCTTCAGCACATCATCCTTGGTGGAGACCAGCTCATCAATCCGGATTTCCATGTTCTCTTCCGCGCGCTTGAAATCACGGGCATCGGCATACACATGCACAGAAGGATGACTGGTCAGGATCGTACCGGTATAAGTTAAGCCGCTGCGGGTATGGATGATGCAATATTCATTCTCAATGCTGTTCATGCTGAATCCGCCTACAGAGGTTAAACGGAGGGTACCGTTAGACTTAATAGAGCGGACCATGGCACCGAGCGTATCCACATGGGCGCTGATGCCGATCGTGCGCGAAGGATCAAGTCCGGGTACGGTGAGCATCGCGCCGCCTTTTTCATTCCAGGTGAGCGGAATATTGAGCGCCGCCGCTTCTTCAGCCACGAGTGCCATCACCTGGGCGGTGAAGCCGCTGGGGCTTGGGGTGTCGAGCAGTTTTTTGAGCAGATTCAGAATATATTCTTCATTGGGCTGGATGGTAAGCAAGGATAGTTCCTCCTATTCGTCTATGGGTTACAGCCGGGATGATCCTTCTGGCGTAAAGGGGTCACTCTCAGCAGGGATAGGTTCCATGTTGATACTATTAGCGTCACGCAGCTTGGCAAGCTCGGCATTCAGGCTCTTAATCTGCTTCTGCAGCTTATACTGGCGGAAAATTCCGTACGAACCGACCACAACACCGCCGATCAGCGCACAGCCAAGAATAACGAGGATAAGCGGAATGCTGACAAAGTCAAACCCGAAATTAACGGGCACCGTATCCACATTCATTACTGCGAAAACTGCAGTCAGCAGAGCGAAAAATAAACCTAATATAAGTGACCATTGAAATTTCATATAGCTTCCTCCTCAGGATGATCTGACAATACAAATCCCCTGCCATCAAAGGGCAAGGGATTACTGTAATACTAAGCCTTCTGTCTTACTTGGTCAACTGCTCCATCTGTTCGATCACGCTCTCGAATACGCTCATGGCTTCGCGGATCGGTTCAGGAGACGACATATCAACCCCGGCTTTGCTCAGGATGTTAATGGAATAATCGCTGCCGCCGCTCTTCAGGAAGCCGAGGTAACGGTCAACCGCCGGTTTGCCTTCCTCCAGAATCTGTTTGGCGAAGCTCGTCGCCGCCGAGAAGCCGGTAGCATATTTATAGACGTAGAAGCTGTTATAGAAATGCGGAATCCGTGCCCATTCCATCTCAATATCCTGATCAATCACCATATCCTTGCCGTAATACTTGACATTCAGGTCATAGTAGATAGCCGAGAGATCCTGCGGTGTGAGCGACTCGCCTTCTTCAGCACGCTGGTGAATGATTTTTTCGAATTCAGCGAACATCGTCTGCCGGAATACCGTCGTGCGGAACTGGTCGGCATAATAGGTGAGCAGGTACATTTTTTCCTTCGGATCTGTGGATTTGTTCAGCAGGTAATCCATCAGCAGCGCCTCATTGGTAGTAGAAGCAACCTCCGCCAGGAAAATAGTGTACTGCGCGTCCCGGTATTTCAGCGCTGTGTCCGAATAGTAGGAGTGCAGGGCGTGACCCATCTCATGTGCCAGTGTGAACATGCTGTTCAGATTGTCATTATGGTTCAGCAGCACAAAAGGATGGGTGCCGTAAGCTCCCCAGCTGTATGCGCCGGAGCGTTTGTTCTCGTTCTCGTAGACATCGATCCAGCCTTTGTCATAGCCTTCCTGCAGAACACTCAGGTAGTCCTCGCCAAGCGGCTTCAGGCCTTCCTTGGTAATCTTCTTGGCCTCGTCAAACGTAATATCCAGCTTATATTCGTCCACCAGCGGAGCGAACAAGTCATACATATGTAGCTCATCTACCCCAAGCAGCTTTTGGCGCAGCTTCATATAACGGTGCATCAGCGGCAGACTCTCGTGAATCGTATCGATCAGATTCGTGTAGACTTCCTTCGGAATATTGTCGCCGTACAAGGACATTTCCAGTACGGAAGGATATTTGCGCACACGGGAGTAGAAGACATTCTTATTCACATTCGCGCTCAGCGTGGCAGCAATCGTGTTCTTTTGCTTGCCGTAAGTTTCATAGACCGCTTTGAAGGCGTTCTTGCGTACCTCACGGTCCGGGCTTTCGAGGAATTGAATATAGCTTCCGTGGGTCAGCTCAACTTCCTTGCCTTCTTCGTTCTTAATCTTAGGGAACTTCAGATCCGCATTATTCAGCATGCTGAATACAGTTTGCGGGGCCTGGGCGATCGTGCTGACCTGAGCCAGCAGCGCTTCTTCCGCCTTGGACAGGACATGGGCCTTCTCACGCTTCATTTCAGTCAAGGTGAAGGTGTAGTCGGAGAGCGAAGGGTCAGCGATGAACTGGTCCAGTGTCGCGTCAGGCAGGGCCAGAATCTCAGGTGTGACAAAAGAAAGAGCTTCACCCGCTTCAACGCCAAGCTTCTTGGCCTTGGAGGAGAGAGCCTGGTACTTCGGAGCCGCTGTATCCTCGTCCTGGCGCATATGCGCATAGACATAGAGGCGTTCAGTCAGCAGGGACAGCTTATCGTCCAGCTCGAAGCACTTCTTCAGGGCATCCGGAGAATCCAGCTTCCCCTGGAAGGAGGCAGCGCTTGTAATCAGCGCCTTCACTTCCTTATATTCGGCATCCCATTGCTCCTCTGAAGCAAACATATCTTCAAGCTTCCAGCGGTTCTCGGCGGGCACTTCACTTCTCTTAGGTAATTGTTCCATAGAAATCCTCCTCGGTAGATGGGATGCGGCTGGGCTGCTCTCCGCCTGCGGGAGCGCTGAGGACAGATTTCCCTGCAGCAGGCTGAGCGCAAGCAGGAGCGGGAGTGATTTGGCGGTAACGGACATGACGGCAGCCTCCTGATTCTCAAAGTCTGCTTAGTATGCCCTGCCAATTCATGTTTATTAAATCTTGCTTACAGATGAAGTTATGTGAGCAGGCTATAAATAATGAAGACAAAAGCCAGCGCAATCATAATGACTGCGGTCAATGCCATCCCGCGCTTCAAGCGCGGGGGCATTTTGTCCTTGCTCATAATCAGTACGGCACCCAGGCACAGGACGACAATGACATAAATGACAAGACTCTCATTATCCATGCCGGACTATACCTGTTTGAAGGCTGCGATGATATTCTTGTACTCTTCTTCATTATCCTTGTAGGATTCTTTATTGAAGCGGTTGTTCACCCACTGCATCATAGCCGGACGGCTCATGAAGGTATGCGTTTCTTCTCCCCATTGGTCGGAGATTTCACGAAGGATAATATAACGTCCCTGAACCTCCACCGTCATCATGTTCCACTTGTCTGTTTTGTATATTTCATGTTTTTTGATCATTATCATTACCACCCTGGCGATTTTTGGCTTTTGGGTCAATGATAACGCACCGGAGAAGGGAAAAGCAAATTAAATCATGAAATCAGGGAAAAGATGGATTGCTTTACAAGTATAGAAAGAGTATAATGTAAGCATACGCCATATATGGCGGTATTTTTAGGAGGTTGTTCATTTGAAAGGTACAGTAAAATGGTTTAACGCAGAAAAAGGTTATGGTTTCCTTCAAGTTGAAGGCGGCGAAGATGTATTCGTTCACTTCTCAGCGATTCAAGGCGACGGATTCAAGACTTTGGACGAAGGCCAAGCGGTAGAATTCGATGTTACTGACGGTAACCGTGGTCCACAGGCAGCGAACGTAGTTAAATTATAAAATACGGCCAAGGCAGAGCTTCTGTCAGCCGCAATATATATATTTGATCTAGCACGCACTGGCATAAGTAGCATCAGGCAGCTTGAGCAGCACAGTTCCTTCGGGGGCTGTGTTTTTTTATTGGTTAGGAAATTATGATTTACGTCCGATGTGGATAAGTTACGCATCAAGTTAATAGGAATGACTTCGCTGATTTCAGCGAACAGCAGGATATGGTCGAAAAACCGACCATATTCGGTGCGGAAGAGGCGAGTGGGCGGGATATGGTCGGAAAACCGACCACAATGGGGATGCCGGAGCATTTTGTTATGCTGCGGCGTGCCTGGTGGTGCTATATCCTTCCCCGCCCATAATCAGTCAGAGCGGGGTCTTGTTCCTTAGCGGGCGGTCCGTGCCGCCCCCGAGGTCCATCAGATGCTTGGACAGGAAGCCGATGAAGGCCAGAACCGAGAAGCCGGTAGCAACCAGATAGAATACAATCCGGCCGGCATCCTGGTAGATCAGTCCGCCGAAGGTGCCGCTGAGCAGACCTGCGCCGCTGGACCATACGACGGTGAAGAGTGCCATTCCGGTTGCCCGCAGGTGATCAGGGATGATCCGTGTGATGTAGCGGACCGCAGTTACATAATAAATGCCGAACGAAATGCTATGCATGGCCTGAATGGCAACCACGGTACCCGGCTCCCGGGCCAGCGACATGAACAGAAAGCGCAGCGTGAACATCAGGCTGGCAAAAGCAAGCAGCGGCAGCTCCTTGAACTTGTCGCCATATCTGCTGAGCAGGAAGAAGATGGGGATCTCACTGAGCGCTGAAGCCAGCAGCGCCCAGCCGACAACTTCATCTCCTGCATTCATGCCCTTGAGGCTGATCGTCAGGAAGGCCTCGTTCATCCGGTAGCCGATGGCGAGCAGGAATACAGAACCGAAGAACCACAGCACTTCCTTTTGCAGGAGAATCTCGCGGAGTCCGGCGCCCTTCAGCGTTCTGTCCGTAGACTCCTTGTCTACAGAGAGCGGAGCCGCCTCGGTTCGCTTCACATCCTTCAGCCCAATCGTAATCAGCAGCGCGGTTACGACAATCACAATACAAATCGCTACGCTGTACTGAGGTCCCAGCGTTCTGAGTACATAGCCGATTGTAAGGGCGAAGAAGGAGTATCCGAGCGAGCCGAATACACGGATGGCAATGAAATTCCGCCCGTGACGCTGGGCAATTTTAATTGCCATCGTATCTGCCAGTGGAAAGACAGGGTAATAGAAGAAATAGAAAAAGGATAAAATAAGCATGACACTCGAGAAATCGGTGGCTCTGGCCAGAATAATGGCGGTGATCAGCTGACCTCCAAGCAGGAGAGCCATAATCTTACGGACGGTACCCAGCCGGTCGCTCATCATACTCCAGAACAGATTAGAGAGAATCGAGATCAACGGGCCTACCGAGTAGAGCAGACCCATTTGCGGACTGCTGAAGCCTAAGTGGGCATAAAATAACGGGAAATAAGAAACAACCAGCACACTGGTGCCGTACAGCGTAAACATAAAGGATCGCAGCCAGTTTTGATCACTGTATTGGCCGCCGCTCCGCCTCGCATTCATGATTGTGCACTCCTTCGGGATATAGAAAAGTATAGTATAGCATAAAGCGGAGAGGCCGGGGGATTCGTATAATATCGATTTTCTGAATCTTTCAAGAGTTTGCGAAAGTGATTTTGTTGTTTGTACAAATCCGCTCTGCATATTATAATAATCATGATTTGGATAAGGAGACAACAATGTGGAGGCACTGTCATTGAATGAATTTGAGCAAGGCCGTAACCGTAGTCCGCGCGGTCCTATTGGACTCATGAAGAGGGTCTATAAGTACGTGCTGCCGGAAGTGCGATCATGTCTCGATTCCTGGCGCAAGGATGCAGAAGGAATTCCCGATCCCGAGCTCCGTAAGCAAGCGCTTGCCAGCATTGAAACGAAGCAGTTTCATTGCGAAGGCGGCGGAATCTATGCCGCCGGCAATTTGTCGATGAGACATATACTGATTCCGCTAATTGTTGCTTATCAGACGATCAGTGATTATTTGGACAACCTGTGTGACCGCAGTACTTCGCTTGATCCGGCCGATTTCCGGTTGCTGCATAAGTCCATGCTGGATGCTGTTACCCCCGGCGCGGAGCCTGTGAACTATTACGCGCTGCGCACGGAACAGAATGACGGCGGATACCTGCACAGACTGGTCCGCAAATGCCAGGAGATGACCTCCCGGCTACCCGGCTACGGTGCTGCTGCTGAAGAGGTCTATAATCTGGCTGTATTGTACACTGATCTTCAGGTCTATAAGCACATTCACCCGGAGCTTAGAGAAGCTGCCCTCAAGGAATGGTGGGAGAAGGAGGGGGAACGCGCGCCTCATCTCCAGTGGAATGAATTTGCTGCCGCAACCGGTTCAACCCTGGGCGTATTCATGCTTTTTCTGGCGTCCTGTGATCCTAAGCTAAGCACAGTGGCATCATCATCCATTCGTGCTGCTTATTTTCCGCATGTGTGCGGTCTGCATATCATGCTGGATTATCTGATTGACCAGGATGAAGACCGGGCCGGCGGTGATCTCAATTTCTGCAATTATTATGAGAATACGGATATGATGCTGAACCGGATCGCTTCCATTGTGGAGTGGGCCCGTAAGGATGTCCGGAGTCTTCCTGAGAACTCCATGCACCGTATGATCATCGAAGGACTGCTGGCCCTGTATTTATCCGATCCCAAGGTTAGTGAGCAACGCGAGGTCCGCTCGGTATCCCGGAGGCTGATGAAGAATAGTCCGCTGACCAGACTCTTCTTCTTCGTCAACAGCCGCTGGATACGCAAACACATGTATTAGATGCTGCCGGATCTTCTCCGGGTAAGGGGAGAAACTGGCACAAATTTAAGGAGGAACTAACAGAATGTCAAACGTAAAAAAAATCGCAGTATTAACCAGTGGAGGAGACTCCCAGGGGATGAACGCCGCAGTGCGTGCGGTTGTCCGCAGCGCGATCTACTTCGGAATTGAAGTATTCGGCATTCAGCGCGGGTATCAGGGCCTGCTGAACCGCGACATTTTCCCGATGGATCTGCGCAGTGTCGGAGATATCATCCAGCGCGGAGGTACGGTTCTGCAGTCTGCACGCTGTCTGGAGTTCATGAAGCCGGAAGGCCAGCAGAAAGGTGCTGACATTCTGAATGAGCTCGGCATCGACGGTCTGGTTGTTATCGGCGGAGACGGCTCTTACCATGGCGCCAACAAGCTCAGCAAGCTTGGAATCAAGACGATGGCTCTGCCGGGTACCATTGATAATGATATATCGTTCACAGACTACACTATCGGATTCGATACTGCCGTTGGCGTGGTAGTGGATGCGATCAATAAATTGCGCGACACCATGTCATCCCATGAGCGTTCCTCCATCGTAGAGGTTATGGGGCGTCACTGCGGAGATATCGCTCTGCATGCAGGCCTTGCTTCCGGGGCGGAGACGATTCTGGTGCCGGAAATGCCTTATGACCTGAATGAGGTAGCTGACCGGATGAAGGATAATTTCGCACGCGGCAAACGTCACAGTATCGTCATTGTAGCTGAAGGCGTCGGCAAGGGTGAGGATGTTGCTCAGGCACTCAAAGACCGCCATGCTTCCCTGGATGCCCGTGTTACGGTACTGGGACACATTCAGCGCGGAGGTACTCCAACACCAGGAGACCGTAACCTCGCCAGCCGTCTGGCTGATTTCGCGGTCCGTAAGCTGATCGAAGGCGAATCGGACAAGGCATGCGGAATTATTAAAGGGGAATTGACCCTGACCGATATCGATAAGGTAGTGAATACGAAGAAGGATTTCAATATTGAGCTGTATGAGCTGGCTTCCCGTTTGTCCCAGTAAGAGCAGCAGAATTTATAGGATCTTCAAATTTCACCGGAGCAGCAAGCCTTCCATCACCGGAAGGGGCTGCTCTTTTTTGACTTGACAGTATACCCCCACCCGTATATATTAATACCCATAGGGGTATACAATTAGGAGGGAATAAGCATGAGTAGAACTATAGTCATTATCGGCGGTGTTGCCGGAGGGGCATCCGCTGCGGCACGCCTAAGAAGACTGAACGAAGAAGACAACATTATCATGATTGAGCGGGGAGAGCATGTTTCTTTTGCCAATTGCGGGCTGCCTTATTATATTGGGGAGAGTATTGATTCCCGGGACAAGCTGTTTCTGCAAACACCGGCTGGAATTAGGGCACGCTTCAATATTGATGTGAGAATCTTTACCGAGGCGACAGAGATTGACCGTGAACATAAGCAGGTACACTGCCGCAATGTTACAACAGGCGAGAGACTGCAGATTCCATATGATATCTTAGTACTCTCACCGGGAGCGAAGCCGATAGTTCCTCCGATTCCGGGTATTTCAGAGGCTGAGAACCTGTTTACCTTAAGGAACATTCCTGATACAGATCGTATCAAGGCCTATGTGGACAGCCGTCACCCCCGGCATGCCACTGTAATTGGTGCAGGTTTTATTGGTCTTGAGATGGCGGAGAACCTGCGGGAGCGGGGGCTTGATGTCACTGTGATTGACCGGGGGCAGCAGATTCTGAACCCGCTTGATCTCGAGATGGTTCGTCCGCTGGAAGAGCATATGCGTTTGCACGGGGTGGAACTGCGGATGAATGAGGGTGTAGAGGCTATTGAACAGCAAGGCAGCCTGCTCCGTCTCTCCTCCGGCGGGGAGCTTAGAACAGATATGGTTATCTTGGCGATTGGGGTCAGTCCTGAGAATGACCTGGCACGGAGCTGCGGGCTGGAGCTGGGCATCC
The DNA here is from genome assembly GCF_038009085.1 of Paenibacillus sp. FSL R7-0210. Taxonomy (NCBI): domain Bacteria; kingdom Bacillati; phylum Bacillota; class Bacilli; order Caryophanales; family Paenibacillaceae; genus Paenibacillus; species Paenibacillus sp. FSL R7-0210. Next base: position 3,678,530 of record NZ_JBBPAR010000001.1, on the reverse strand, counting down.
GGGGATCGGTTAAGGTCAATGCCTCGCTACAGACCAGTGATCCGGCCATCTATGCCGTAGGGGATGTCATTGAAGTGAAGGACCGCGTTCAAGGGTTCGATACCATGGTCTCCCTGGCCTGGGGAGCGAACCGGCAGGGGCGTCTGGCCGCCGATCATATCAACGGCCGGGAAGCCTCTTACACTGGGGCATTAGGTACTGCGATTATCAAAATTTTCGATATGACTGCTGCGCTGACCGGGAACAACGAGAAGACGCTGAAGTCGCTTGGGGTACCTTATGAAGCTGTGCATATCCATCCGAATTCTCATGCCGGTTACTACCCCGGTGCTGCACCAATAGCGCTTAAGCTGCTGTTCAACCCGCAGACAGGAGAGATTTATGGAGCACAAGCGGCCGGAAGTGCCGGAGTGGACAAAAGAATAGATGTCATTGCCACCGCGATCCGCAGCAGGCTTAAGGCAGATGAGCTGGCCGATCTGGAGCTGGCGTATGCGCCGCCGTATTCCTCGGCCAAAGATCCGGTCAATATGGCGGGCTATGTTGCCTCCAATCTGATGGAGGGACTCGTCCGTAATCTGCAATGGCATGAAGTGGACGAATTCACACGTAGTGGCGGCCTCATCATTGATGTCAGAGACGAAGCAGAGCGTTTAGCCGGGTTCATTCCGGGTTCCATCAACATTCCGCTGGCTGGGCTGAGAGACCGGCTCACAGAGATTCCTGGAGAGCGGGAGATCGCCGTGTCCTGCCAGGTAGGGCTGCGCGGCTACATTGCTGCCCGCATGTTAATCCAATACGGATATGCAGTACGAAATGTTGACGGAGGGTACAAAACATACGCAGCGATGGCAAGGGGGGATAACACTGATGATTCCGGCAAAAGAGAGACGCCGGCTTTAAAAGTGAATGCCCCGTCTCCCGCCAGTATAGTCCATAGCCACGAACAGCTCAGCCCTAAGCCGCAGCTCCTGCTGGATGCTTGCGGATTACAGTGCCCCGGCCCTATACTCAAAGTATATGAGACTATAAGCTTAATGGAGGAAGGCCAGCGGGTTGAGATCACTGCAACGGATTTCGGTTTTGCCGCTGATATCAGGCAGTGGTGCAGCAAGACAGGGAACACACTGGAAGCTGTGGATGTATCCGGGGGCAAGGTTCAGGCGCTGGTACGGAAGGGAGTAGACCCGGCAGACAGAACCGTAGTTCCGGCGGAACAGTCAGCGGTCTCTGAAGGTACAACGATGATTGTTTTCAGCGGTGATCTGGATAAAACTATCGCTTCCTTCATTATTGCAACAGGCGCCGCAGCAATGGGCAAGCAGGTAACCATGTTCTTTACCTTCTGGGGGCTTAATGTTCTGCGCCGGGGGCAGTCTCCGCAGGTGAAGAAGAATGCTCTAGACCGGATGTTTGGCATGATGATGCCGAAGGGAACGCGGAAGCTTCCCTTATCCCGCATGAACATGGGCGGGCTTGGGTCGAAGCTGATCCGCTATACTATGGGCCGCAAGAATGTGGAATCCCTGGAGAATCTGATGCAAGGCGCACTGAATGCCGGGGTTAAGCTGATGGCCTGCACGATGAGCATGGACATCATGGGCATCAAGCAGGAGGAATTAATTGAAGGTGTAGACTTCGGCGGTGTTGCCAGCTATCTTGGAGCTGCCGAGGATTCCGGCGTGAACTTATTCATCTAGAGGGGGCCAAGGGACAGTGGAGTATGATAAAGCTATTAGCAACCGGTTGAAGCGTATCGAAGGTCAGGTGAGGGGAGTACTCGGGATGCTGGAGGAAGGCAAAGATTGCCGCGAGATTGTGACTCAGCTGACAGCGATCCGAACAGCCGTAGACCGCTCTATTGGTGCAGTGATCGGAGACAATCTGGAGCACTGTATTCAGGAAGAGCTTGCGAAGGGGAACTCCCCTGATCAAGTGATTAAGGAAGCAGTAGATTTGCTTGTAAAGAGCCGTTAATGAAGAACAGCCACAGACGAAGGGTGAAATCTCCCGGATGTCTGTGGCTGTTTTTGTTATAAGACAAGAACTTTTTTGTGGAGCTCCGTGCTATTTCATGCCTTCTCCGGGGCGAATCTGCGCTGCACCCTGACGAGCCGGCCCAGGAGCAGAATTGCGCCGATTCCAAGGCCGGTAATGAGTCCGATCCAGTAGCCGTAAGCCCCAAGCTCAGTATAAGTGGCGAGCAGGTAGCCGACGGGCAGGCCGATCACCCAATAGGCTATGAAGCAGATGACGAACGCAGGATTAACATCCTTATATCCCCGCAGCACACCTTGAGTCGGGGTTGCGATGGCATCGGAGATCTGGAAGAAGATCGCGTAGATCAGGAAATGCTGGATCAGCGAGATCACTTCTTGGTCATCCGAATACAGTCCGGCGACATGATTCCCGGCGAAGAGCAGCACCAGCGCTGTGAGCAGGGAGAGGACAGCCGCCGTACCAATGCCCATAATGCCATACTGGCGCGCATCCCTCAGCCGGCCGGAGCCGCTCTCGAAGCCGACGAGAATCGTCAGACTCATGCAGATGCTCAGCGGAATCATATAAAGGGTGGAAGCGAAGTTAATGGCGGCCTGATGGGCAGCGATTGTAATGGTATCGAAGCGGCTCATCAGCAGGGTTACAGCCGAGAACACCGCCGTCTCGAAAAAGATCGAAAAGCCGATAGGCACACCAATCTTCAGCAGCTCCTTGAGACTTACCAGGGACACCGCGTGAAATTTACGGAAAATCTGCAGATTGCGGAAAGGCTCAGCCCGGTAGACGAAGATTAGGGCAATCAGAAAAATGACCCAATACGTGATCGCAGAGGCTACGCCTGCGCCTACTCCGCCAAGGCGGGGGAAGCCGAAGTTACCGAAGATCAGCAGATAGTTAAGCCCCACATTGACCGGCAGGGCAATCAGGGTGATGAACATGGAGACACGGGTCTGACCCAGGGCATCAATACAGCTGCGGACAACGGTATAGCCGAACAGCGGGATAATGCCGAAGGAAATAGCACCGAGGAAGCGGAAGGCAATATCTCGTACCGCAGGCTCTAGATTCATGAAATTCAGGATCGGTGTGAGAGCGAGGCTGCCAAGAATCAGCACGAGCACGGATACGATCAGGGAGAGCCAAATGCCCTGCATCACCTGGTTAGCCACATCCTTACCCCGCTTGCTGCCGAGGAGATGAGACACAATGGGTGTAATCCCCATAAGAATACCGCTAAGGCCTGTCTGGATCGGAATCCACAGGCTTGTGCCGATGGCTACGCCGGCCAGATCATTCGTGCCGAATTTGCCGGACATATTGGTGTCGAAGAAGGTAATGGCCGACAATGCAATCTGAGTAATCAGAATCGGAAGCAATATATGCAGGAATTGCCCGGCCTTTTGTTTAATGGAAGTTGTCTGTTTCATAATGATCAATGCCCCGTTATCTTTATTTTGAATACTTATTTTCCCAGTGTAAATATTCCCAGTAAAAAGCCCGGCAGCTGCCGGGCTCTGGATATCATGCGGCTATGGATACGTCCGGATAATTGCAGAAAGCTTATTGGTCATACTTCACATCGGCGGTGTAGCGGTTGTTGGCATTCCATAGCAGGAATTCGTCAATATTCTGATCCTTCAAGGCACGGATCTGATCTTCGACCTGCTTCTTGCCGTATTTGACATAATGCCCGCTGCCCAGCCAGCTGGCGGTGAAATCCTGAATCCATGGGCGGATGACCGGCTTGTAGCTGCCTAGCGGATTGAGCTTCTTGTGTGTATCGACCATTGAGCCCTTAATGGTAGCATAAGGGTCTTTGTCCGGGTCCTTCACATCGAACCAGCCGGTGGAGTAATGGCTCGGATAGACCATCGGGCTGATAACATCGACATTCTTGGAGATCTTCACGAAGTCCTGTCCGATGCCTTCTGCGGCAGGTACCGAGGCGGCATATCCGAAGATATCTACAGAGATCCGAACTCCCAGCGGAGCGAGCTCAGCTTTGGCATACTTGACAAAGTCGGCGATGATTTCCACGCGCGGTCTGTCACTCTTCGTGTATTTCAGAGTGTCCGCACGCTTCTCGAAGCCTTCAGGGAAGCGTACATAGTCAAACTGGATTTCCTTGAACCCGAGCTTAACGGCCTCCTTGGCAATATCTACGTTATACTTCCACACAGTTTCATTATAAGGATTGACGAAGCTGTCTCCGCCTTTGTTGGCCCAGACAGAGCCGTCTTTGTTCACGAAGGATAATTCCTTGTTCTTTTTGGCGAGCACAGAATCCTTGAATACTACGATACGCGCAATCGGGTAGACATCATGCTCCTTCAGGCGGGTCATCAGCTTGTTGATATCACCTATGAACGGTTGTGGATGTCCCATTTGCTGAAGTTCAGCATTGTCCGTTTTGTAGGTGATGTATCCGGCATCATCTTTAATATCGATAACCATGGAGTTGAGCTCAGTCTTGTCCAGCAGGGCAAGCAGGGTCTCCATCCGTGCACCCCCGGCACTGTAGGCAGTCACGTATATCCCTTTAACCTTGGGAGCATCCGGCTGCGGATCGGCAAGAAGTGCTGTCTCCGGCGATGCGCTTGGTGAAGGTGCAGGAGAGGCAGTGCCGCCTCCGTTCGGTGATGCTGCTGCGTCCGGATTGGTGGTGTGTTCTGCGACGATGGGGGGATTCATGGCGCTCTGCAGGGCTGCTGCCACATCGGCTTCATGTCCTTGATTCGGAACACCTACGCCTCCCAGGGCCATCATCAGTAAAGCCCAGGTGATATTCATTTCTTATTCGCTCCCTTTATGTACATTCCTTATAAAGTATAAGGTAACGGATGCACCCAAAAAGAACAGACTTGTAACAATACCCGTAATTTTTTGAGGTCATATTTCCGCTCTTGTTGTTTATAAACGGGATGTACAGATTTTGAACCGCTGATTATAAAAGTAAATGCCGCCCCGGACTGGCACGAAGGCCAATGACCAGGGCGGCAACTATTACAACTTGCTCTTTAGGGCAGCTTGCTTAATGAAGATACGCAGAATTCTGATGCTCGCAAATGCTGTAATGGATGATATCCATGGCATCTGCCGGTTCCAGAATACTCAGACCGTCACGCAGTACGATTACAGAATTGAGTTCGTCCTGCTTCAGGAACGGTATCATATCCGGATACCACCTCATGACGATTGCTGACAGTTTTACCGTTTCCATTTCCACAAAAATCACCCTTTCCTTTTTCGAATCGAACTGAATCAGAATTCAGGGTCCACCCGGAAAAACGAAGTGCCTGGAAAAAAGAGGGTAAATCACAATCTTCATGAAATTGTTAAGGTCCTGCGTAGCTATAATATAACATAATTTGAACGGATAAGCATTTTCTTATGAATTACCGTTTGCGGAAAGAGCCCATCACACCGACAGTCTCAACGATATTTACAAAAGCCTGCGGGTCGCTTGTTTTAATAATACGTTTCAGTTCTGCAAGCTCATACCGTGTGGTCACTGTCATTAGCATGTCCCGTTCTACATGAGAATAAGCACCTTCTGTCTTAAATTTTGTAACGCCGCGCTGAAGGCCCAGCAATTGCTGCAGCAGCTCGTCAGTCCGGTTGGTGATAATGTACACGGTAACTTTGATGTGGCTGATATGAATCAGGTCGACCACCTTGCCGGTGACGTAAATGGAGACCATCGAAGCCAGCGCCAGATTCCAGTTGTCGTCAAAATAAGCCGCAGCAAGAATGACGAGACCATTGAGACCGACCAGCACACTGCCTACCGGGAAATCCCGGTACCGTGTTATAATGGAGCCCAGAATATCGAAGCCGCCTGAGGAGCCTCCTACACGGAAGGAGATGCCCGCACCGGCACCCACAAGCACCCCGCCGAAAACAGAGGCAAGCAGCATATCCGAGGATACTTGAAAGACCGGTACCACCGTCATCAGCCAGGTGGTAGCACCTACAGAGACCATGCTGAGAATAATAAACCGGCGGCCCAGCTGGAACCATCCTGTAGCAAGCAGCGGGATATTGAAGAGTAAATAGAGTAAGCTGATGTTAAAAGGAGTGAAATAACCGGCCAGCATGGCGAGGCCGGATACGCCTCCGCTGAGCAGTCTGTGGGGGATCAGGAACAGATTAAAGCCGCTTGCGATCATCGCTGAACCGAAGAGGACGGCAAGAAAGCTCCCGAATAATCTTAGTTTAACCAAGCAAATTCACCTCTGAGTGTAGTGTGAGTGTCATGTAAGTAATGAAAGTAAGGAATACACTGGTATTCCTGATTGGGTTTGTGATATAATGTATAGGATATTCTTGAGTAGGACGTTACAATGGTATTTTTGCATTGCTTAGAATGCGAAGCTACAATTGTCAGGTGTATGTAGTGGCCTGATCATAGGACAGTTGTTTGTCCCAATACGCGCTAAACCATGCAGAAAATCCGGCATGATTGGACAGCCTATAAATGTGTTTACCGCTACTTAAGAATACAGACAAGCATGTGGAATGTCCACTGTATAGAAGGAGCATGAATAATTTGAAAACATTCGCAGAATTCGGCTTGGAGCCAAAAGTACTTCAAGCAATCACAGAGCTAGGATTTGAGGAAGCAACACCAATCCAGGAGCAGGCTATCCCGCTTGCTATGGCCGGATCGGATCTTATCGGACAGGCACAGACGGGTACAGGTAAGACCGCAGCCTTCGGGATTCCCCTCATCTCCAAGATCGCAAGAGAAGAAGAGAAGATTCTGGCACTGGTAATGACGCCAACACGTGAGCTGGCCATCCAGGTCGCTGAAGAAATCGGTAAGTTGACCCGCTTCAAAGGACTTCGTTCACTGGCTATCTACGGCGGGCAGGATATCGGCCGCCAGATCCGCGGACTGAAGAGAAAACCACAGATTATTATTGGTACACCAGGACGCCTCCTGGACCATATCAACCGCAAGACCATCCGCCTGGATGATGTTCAGACGATCGTACTGGATGAAGCCGATGAAATGCTAGATATGGGCTTCATGGAGGATATCCAGACCATCCTCAAGCTCGTTCCTGAAGAACGTCAGACCATGCTCTTCTCGGCTACTATGCCTCCTAACATTCAACGCCTTGCCCAGCAGTTCTTGAAGAACCCGCAGCATGTATCCGTAATTCCTAAACAGATTAGCGCACCGCTTATCGACCAGGCTTATGTTGAAGTGCCTGAACGCCAGAAATTCGAAGCGCTTAGCCGCTTGATTGACATGGAATCGCCAGATCTGGCAATTGTATTCGGCCGCACGAAGCGCCGGGTAGACGAGCTTGCAGAAGGCTTGCAGAAGCGCGGATATTCCGCTGACGGCCTGCATGGCGACTTGTCGCAGAACCAGCGGGATGCTGTAATGCGCAAATTCCGCGACGGCAGCATTGATGTACTGGTTGCTACAGACGTAGCTGCACGCGGCCTGGACGTATCCGGCGTAACGCATGTAATCAACTTCGACCTTCCGCAGGACCCGGAGAGCTATGTACACCGTATCGGCCGTACAGGCCGCGCCGGCAAAGAAGGAACAGCCTGGTCCTTCGTAACTCCGCGCGAAATGGATCACCTGCACCTGATCGAACGCGTGACCCGTCACCGCATTACCCGCAAACCGCTTCCTACGATGGCCGAGGCTATTGAAGGCAAACAACGCATTACAGCAGAACGTCTGCTTGCAATGGTTGAGGTTGGCGAACTGAACGAATACAAAGGCATTGCCATTCAATTGCTGGAGCAATATGATTCTGTACAGTTGCTGTCCGCAGCTATGAAGCTTCTTACCGGCGATAACAAGGATGCGCAAATTGAGTTGACTCCTGAAGATCCGATCCGTGCCAAGCGCCGCGGCGGCAAGAACGACATCCGCAGCGGGCGTAAGCCTAACGGCGGCTATGGCGGCAACCGTTCCGGTTCCGGTTCTAGCTCTGGTGGCGGCTATCGCGGCAACCGAGACAATGCAAGCGGCGGCGGCTATCGCGGAAATCGTGACAATGCCAGCAGCGGCGGAAGCACCCGTGGCGGCTACAGCAGCGGCTATGGCGGCAACAGCGGAAGCGGCAGCAGCTACGGCGGCGGCTACAAAGGCAACCGTGATGGAGCGAGCCGTAACACAGACGGAAGACCTTCCTCGCGTCCGAGCAGCACAAGCACCCGCCCGGCCAAGCAGGATTTTGACGCTTAAGCTATAACAGAACACCTTGAAGAAGACGAGCAACCGTTACCGGTTCCCGTCTTCTTTTTTTTGCTGTGGATTCACTTAGATGAAGGTACGGCTGATGATGACCAGCAGGATGAAGAGCACGAGAATTGTTCCGGTGGAAGTCCAGGGATTGCAGCAGCCAGGTGCGGACATGAGGTCAACCTCCTTTGAGCATGGGGGATTTGTTGTGGTTACAATGTAATATATGGACGTATTGCGGAGCTTGCTTAGACACTTACCTAGAACTTGTAAACTTGGGCGCTGGAAAAGTCCTGTACAAACAGGTATAGTTAAGATACGCAGTATGCACAAGATAGACAGGAGGAAGGGAATTGGAGTTTAAAGGAGCAATGGGCGGTATATACCGCATCACGGAATGGATCTCACGCATCGCCTTCAGCAATATTTTATGGGCATTGTGTTCGATACCGTTTCTGTTCGCAGGAATTATGAAGATCCTCATGCTGGGTTCAGGAGCAGGCGGACCGAATGAGCAGATTATGCTGAACTGGGTACTTGGTGTATTCGCGCCATTCACTGTATTTCCGGCTACGTCGGCGTTATTTACAGTGGTGCGCAAATGGGTAATGGGCAATACCGATGTAAGTACATTCCGCACTTTTTTTCAGGGATACAAAGAGAATTATCTGAAAAGCATGCTGGGAGGGCTTATCTACACCCTGCTGTTTGTCGTGATGTACGTTGATGTGACCGTATACATGACGCAAATGCCGAATTTCAAGATTGTCGGTATCTTGATGCTGGTGCTGATGATTATTTTGTTCGTATCGATGTTTAACTTCTTCTCCATCGTGGTTCACTACCAGATGACGTTCAAGGAAGTGGTAACCAATTCGATTCTGCTCACGATCGCCCGGCCGATCCGTGTGTTCTCGACGTTGATTGGTTCAGGCGTTCTTCTTTATATAGGTCTGCGGTATCCGGTGCTCTATGTGCTGTGTATTCCTACGCTGATTGCTATGCTCGCCTTCTTTAATTTCTTCGCTACATACAATAAGCTGCAACTACAAGTGGAGAAGAAGAAGCTGGCTGAAGAACAGGCTGCGCTGGAAGCAGCTGAGAATGAAGGTCTGCCGGCCGATGATGATGACGATGATGACGAAGACGAGGATGAAGACGACAGAGATAAGGACACCGGTAAGGATTTTAAGCGGACTTAACATTTCCGTGATCATCCGGGCAGTAATGTCAACGGAAAATGATCCCGGCGTTAAATAAAGCGCATACAGGTTTACTTTTTCGTCAAAACGCACTATAATGTTTATAAATCCTGCGATGTACGTTATGGTTGCTCGTTGTTTTGAACCAATGATAATGTCTTGGGAGATCTACATGAAGCGCGGCTGAACAGCCCTGTCTATATGACCTGGGGAATTCAAAAACGACTTCTGCGGTCACCCACCTGCTCTAGCAGGTTCAGAAGACACTGCAGCCGGACGGCATAGGCGGGTTTTCTAATGGAATTGACAAGGCATCCTGTTACCTGCTCACTAGCGGGTAGAGGGTGCCTTTTTCAAGGTTAAAGTGAGCAATGCCCTTTTGTTCCGCGGACAAGAGTGTTACACTTAGGGTAGTGAACTTGGGATTTGAAGAGGGGGAAGAATTTTGTCGTTGAAAAGAACCTTGGTCGGTTTATTTCGCAGTCATGACGGAACAAGCGACCGTGCCAAAGATCCGGCATTGAAAACGCGTTATTACAATCTTTCAAGAGACAAGGCGTGGGATGAAGTATCCGCAACGCTGAAGAAAATTCCTGGTTATAAGGTCTTGCATGAAGTGCAGTCTGTAGGGGAGATTACCCTGGAGAAAAGAACGGCGTTAGGCCGCTCGCTGGATATTACCGTATCTGTGTTAAGCACCACGCCCGTACGCTGTGCCGTAGATATATATTCAGCATCCAGAGGGTCGCTTGGCGATCTGGGTGCCAATTACCGTGTCATTCAGCGTTTGTACCAGTCTCTGGATAAGAAGCTGGGCAAATATAAGGTGGATTAAGGACAGCATTCGGGCATGTATTGCCGGGATTGTATGCGGTTTCCGGGAGTGGGACAGTCTGTTCCGGGCACGGCTATTCCTTATTGATCATCATACGCAAAAAGCGGAGAAGGATGACCTTCTGCCGCTTTTTTTCAAAAATGTACATTTATAGTCTTGGATGCTGTATAACATATCAGTGCTGTCCGTTTAAGCCTAGAGCAGAGCTTTAACTGCGGAAATCGCCGCTTCGTAGTCCGGGTGCTCAGCCATTTCACCGAGATACTCGACATAAGCCAAAGTGTCGTTCTTGTCTACAACGAAGATGGAGCGCATGTCGAGGCGGAATTCTTTGATCAGGACGCCATAGGCTTGTCCGAAGGAAGTCTCTTTGTGGTCGGACAGGGTGATTACACTGTCGATGCCTGCGGCGCCGCACCAGCGGGCCTGGGCGAAAGGAAGATCTGTGCTGATGGTGAGAATGACTACATCATCGCCAAGACCGGCAGCCTCACTGTTGAAGCGGCGGGTCTGCGCATCGCACACACCGGTATCCAGGGAAGGTACAACGCTGATCAGCTTGATTTTTCCAGCGTATTCTGTAAGTGTAACATCTTCCAGGAGATTCTTGCTTACCGTGAATTGCGGCGCGGAATCTCCGGCTTTCAGCTGCGGGCCTACCAGAGTAATGGGGTTGCCCTTAAAAGTGGCTACGCCTGTTCTTTCTTGCGTCATGTCCTTGTTTCCTCCTTGAATTGCATTATTGGCATGTACCTGCCAGAATAAATTATAATCTTTTTAGAAGCTGGATGTCGAGCTGGACAACATACATAAAAGGATGGATGTTATGATTTTTATAAGGTATGAGAAGTGGAGAAGCTATCTCCGGTATTATCCTGTAACCTGTGCGCTGATTCTGGCCAATGTGGTTATGTTCATCGTGCTGTCCCTGAATGGCGGCTCCACCAACCTGTATACACTTGTGGAGTACGGGGCTACGGTCAATGTGGGTGCGGAAACGGATGAGTTGTGGCGCTGCGTGACGGCGATGTTCCTTCACAACGGCTTCGCTCATTTGTTCTTCAACACCTTCTCGCTGCTTGTGTTCGCCCCGCCGCTGGAGCGGTTGATGGGCTGGTGGCGTTATGCACTGCTGTATCTGGGCGGCGGCTTCATTGCTAATCTGCTGTGGGTTCTTATAAGCAGCCGAGGGAATGTGGAGATTGGAATTGTCTCTGTAGGGGCCTCGGGGGCGATCTACGCCGTCTATGGCGCATTCCTCTATATTGCGGTGTTCCAAAGGGCAATGATGGATGAGGGCTCGCGCAAGACGCTTTACGGACTTCTGGTGATGGGGATTATCGTATCCTTTGCCGCTCAAAATATCAACTATATAGCTCATATCGGCGGCCTGATCGCCGGATTCTTCATCTATGGGCTAATCATCCGTGTATTCAAACGAAAACGTCGATAAGGAAGGGTGTAATCGTGGAGCTTAGACAGCTGCAGTATTTTCTGAAGGTTGCCCAGAAGGAACATGTCACCAGAGCGGCGGAGGAGCTGCATGTCGCACAATCTGCGGTAAGCCGCCAGATTCATCAGCTGGAGCAGGAGCTGGGAGTGGATCTGTTCATGCAGAAGGGGAGGAATCTGCAGCTTACGCCTGTCGGGCAGCTCTTTTGCAAAAGAGTGGAGTCGGTCCTGAATGAACTCGACCGGTCGGTGGCGGAGGTGCATGAATTCCTTGACCCGGAGCGCGGCGAGATCCGCATCGGCTTCCCGCATAGCCTCGGGACCCATCTGATTCCTTCCATTGTGGCGGAGTTCCGCAGCCATTATCCCCATGTGAAATTCCGCTTCAAGCAGGGAGCCTATCCATCCTTAATCAAGGATGTTATCTCTGGAGAGGTGGATCTGGCATTCATCTCGCCGTTCCCGGAGAATGTAGGGCATGTGGCCGGAGATATCGTAATGACCGAGGAGCTGTTCGCCATTCTGCCGCAGAATCATCCGCTTGCAAGCAGGGAAGTGATCCGGCTGGAACAGCTGCGGGACGAGAAGTTCGTATTGTTCAGCCAAGGCTACTCGTTGCGGCCGATTGTGTGGCAGGCCTGCCTTGCGGCAGGGTTCAAGCCGCAGATTGCTTTTGAAGGCGGGGAGACCGATACAATCCGCGGTCTGGTAGCCGCCGGGATGGGGGTAAGCTTGCTGCCGGAGATGGCGCTCTACCAGACCAACCCGATGCAGCCTGCACAGGTCCGGGTGGTGGAGCCTACGATTACCAGAACCGTCGGGCTGATTCACCGGGCAGAAGGCAAGCTGCCGCTGGTCGCCCAGTCCTTCCGTAACTTTCTGCTTACCTATTTCAAAGACAGGCACACAGACAATACCCCGGTCGGCTCATAGCCTACCGGGGTATTGTCTGTGTAGTAATATAGATCTTAATCGCGGTTACCGAGGAACATCAGGATCAGGCGGATCAGCTCGATCAGAGATACCAGCGCTGCTGCCACATAGGTGAGCGCTGCGGCATTCAGGACCTTGGCTACGCCGCGCTCTTCATCATTACGGATGAAGCCCTGCTGTACCATAATCCGGCGCGCGCGGCTGCTGGCGTTAAATTCAACGGGCAGCGTGACGAGCTGGAAGGCTACTGCGGCAGAGAAGAAGATAATGCCGAGCCCGATAAGGTTGAACGAGCTGAAGATGAAGCCTGCAAGCAGCATGAAGGGAGCGACCCCGGAGGCGAAGTTCACGACCGGGAACATCCGGTGGCGCAGCGCCAGCATCGGATAATGCTCCTTGTGCTGAATCGCATGGCCGATCTCGTGACAAGCGACGGAGACCGCTGCGATGGAGCTTTCATAATATACAGGCTCCGACAGCCGTACAACGCGGTTAATCGGGTCGTAGTGGTCTGTAAGGGTTCCCTGAACCGGTTCAATGGGAACATCGTAGAGTCCGTTGGCATCCAGCATACGCCGGGCAGCTTCATAACCCGTTAAGCCATTCATGTTCGGCACCTTGGCCCATTTCTTGAAATTGCCCTTGACCCTGAACTGGGCCCATACAGAAAAGATAAAAGCGACAGCTAACAACAGATACATTAGTGGCATCATATGTGCTCATTCCTCCATTATAAATTACAAGCTGTTACATTGGCGGCCCTTGCGTCAGCAGAAGCCGGATCGCTTCCATACAGGCGACGCCCTGAGGAATCAGTGCTGCCAGTGCCCGGTTGGCCTGGCCAGGCTTCAAACCGCTTATCACGGGCTCCAGGGCCTTCACTTCCCGTTCTAGCTGCTGCATCTGAAGCTCAAGCTGGACCAGCTTGCCGGAGACCTCAGCCTCAGGTGTGGCTGCATTCCACTTGCCCATCAGGGATTTGATTTCTTCCAATGTATATTTCTCTTGCTTAAGCTGATTAATACGTTGAAGAACGACTAAGGTTTCATGACTGTAGAGCCGGTAATTCTTCATGCTCCTGGATTCCGGTGTAATCAGTCCAAGCTTCGTATAATAATCAATGGTACGTTCACTGATGCCGGCAGCCTTGGCCAGCTCTCCGATCCGGTAAAGGGTCATATCTCCAAGTTATCTCACCTCGCTATTTCCTGCGTAAAATAATCATATCAAATTGGAAACCGTACAGTCAAACGTGACGCTTACTTTAAAGTATATGCTGACTTTTCATAAAGATGCTGGGGAGGCAATCGAAGCGAGAATATTCCTTAGAGGAGAAGAATCCATGTAAAACATGACATGGCGTGTCATATACTTAAGCGCCCAGCTCAGCTGGTAATCATCAGGATCGCGGTGAGCGGGTGATACGGTATGGTGTGATCAAGGGATAATAAAAGGCATGTTTACTAATAGACATTAATAAAAATACAGTATGAAACTTAGGAAAAAGCTCTGTTGACTGTATGCGTTTGCATGATTGGTACGTAAGGAAGCGTGCTAATTGTGCCGGGTTACCGGTAATCGTGCTCGGGAATAGTCCTTAAGTGAAGAAAAGCGCAGCTTCCAAAATTAAATTAAAGCATTCAAAAAAATAGTCTTGTCAATTTACCTGACTTCTGATTATAATGACATTAAGAGTTTCACGCTTTGTTAGAAAATATAACATTGGGGAGTGGGGTACACTATGAAAAAAAAGATGTTGATGATGTTCCTGGGTATGATTACACTAATGATCTATCCGGTCAGCGCCTTCGCGGCTGAGGGTCCGGCAGCACCGGATCTGCAGATTGGACTCGACACTGCATTTACGTTCCTGGCATTTATCCTTGTATTCTTCATGCAATCAGGATTCGCATTACTTGAGGCGGGTTCGGTCCGGATGAAGAATGCCGGCCACGTGGCCGGTAAGACGGTACTGACACTGGCGATTGCCAGCTTGTGCTTCTGGGCACTGGGCTTTGGCCTTGGCTTCGGTAACGGCAACAGCTTCTTCGGAACTACAGGCTTCTTCTACGGTGGAGATTCCACAGCCTCCGCATTTGAATCCCTGGCCTTTTCCGATGTTACACTAAATACGAAATTCCTGTTCCAAATGGCATTTGCGGCAGTCTCCCTGGCGATTGTATCCGGCGGTATGGCTGAACGTGCTAAGCTTAGCGTATATATTATCTTCGGAATTCTCTTCTCGGTTGTGATTTATCCGGTTGTAGCTCACTGGGTATGGGGCGGCGGCTGGCTGGCAGAGCTGAGCATGCAGGATTATGCAGGCTCTACAGTAGTCCATCTTACAGGTGCAACAGCGGCTGTAGTGGCGACCATTCTCCTCAAGCCCCGTCTTGGCAAATTCAACAAAGAAGGCAAGCCGGTTATTATTCCGGGTCATAACCAGGTCTTCACTGTACTTGGTGTTATCATTCTCTGGTTCGGCTGGTTCGGCTTCAACCCCGGCAGCGCGTTGTCCCCTATGGGCGGATTCTTCGGACACGTAGCGCTGACTACGAACATTGCAGCGGCAGCAGGCGGTCTGGCAGCACTGGCAGCTTCCTGGCTGTACTTCGGCAAATCCGATATTCCGGCCATGCTTAACGGCGTACTGGCAGCTCTGGTTGCCATCACCGGTGCCTGTGCCTTTGTAGAGCCTTGGGCAGCCATCATTATCGGTCTCATTGCCGGTGCCTTTACTTTCATGACCTCGCAGTGGCTGGAACGTGCAGGATTGGATGATCCGATCTATGCTTTCTCTGTACATGGTATCGCCGGTATGTGGGGGGCGTTGTCTACAGGCCTCTTCGCAGCACCTGATCTGATTGAACAAGGCGCACTTGTAGGTAAAGCAGGTCTGTTCTACGGCGGCGGCTTCCATCAGCTCGGCGTGCAGGCACTGGGTGTAGTCGGAACCTTCGTGTTCGTAGCTGTGATGTCCTTCGTCATCCTGTATGTAATGAAGATGGTTATGGGTATCCGTGTAACGGAAGAAGAAGAATTGATGGGTCTGGATATCAGTGAGCATGGTACGTACGGTTATCCTGAGCAAATGAAGCTGATTAGTGAATCAGAATCCAAAACCCTCAAACACTAATATTTATACTCAGGCAGGGAGGCGGACCGAGTGGCTTCGATGGAGGCAGCAGATTGGAACGAAGAAGAAAGTTACTTGTCCATCGTAACAGCCGGTTCGCCGGAGGAGCTTAAGGCGAGGCGTACCGCTTGTCAACAAGTGCTGCTGGAGCAGCTGGGCGTGATTCCCGTTCAGGTATGGATGCACCGGGTCAATGCGATGCATGACCAGCTTGCCGGGACGGCGGTACGCATATGTGAGGCGCAGATGAAGGAGGCGGGCTACGGCCTGCCTCCCTGCGCCTATTCCTTTATTGTATTCGGCAGTGCGGGCCGGCAGGAGGCTACGCTGTGGAGCGATCAGGATAACGGCTTAATTGTAGAGGAAGCGCTGGAGGGTGAGCGGAAAAGGTATTTCGAAGCTTTTGGCAGCATGCTGTCGGATGTGCTTGAGGCGATTGGCTATGAGAAATGCGAGGGCAGGGTCATGTGCTCTGAGCCGCTCTGGCGGAAGTCACTGGCAGACTGGAAGCGCCAGCTGTCTGACTGGATGGAGCAGCTCGAATGGGAGCCTGTCCGGTACCTGATTATAGCTTCGGATATGCGCCATGTAGCGGGAAGTGAGGCACTGTCTGCGCAGTGGCGGGAAGCCTTGCATGCCGGATTCACAGATAACAGCAAATTGACGATGGCGGTACTGCGCAATACGGTGCGCCATAAAGCAACGCTGAATCTGCTGGGGCAGGTGCTCACGGAGCGGTTCGGTGATAATGCTGGCGGCTTCGATGTCAAATATGGTCTCTACATTCCGCTTGTCAATATTGTCAGGCATTTGTCGCTGCTGCACGGAATCGAAGCATCTTCGACACTGAAGCGGCTTGATGAGCTGGCTAAGCTGGAGCAGTATCAGCATCTGGAAGAGATCAGGCGCGCTTGTCTGACGGCGCTCAGGATGCGGGTGAACACGCCGTTTACAGTGACGGACGGCCTGCTCGTGAGCAGCGATTATTATGCCGAGAATGATCTGAAGAATAAGCAGCTCCGGGCGGAGCTGCGGGAAAGCCTGCTGCTGATCAGACGCCTGCATAAGGCGCTGCAGCGGCAGCTCCGGTCAGCGGAAAGGAGACAGCTATGAAGGAGCCGAGCAAGGGCGGAGGATTCTGGAATAATCTGCGGCAAGGCGGAATGCCCTCCGCCATCGCTTCCATGAGAGGCGGAGAATCGGCGCAGCAGACAGCCCAGCAAATGGCCTTTATCCGTTCTCTGATGCGTGAGAAACGGCGTCCCGAGGTGCTGCATACTCCGCTGTCTGAACTGGAGACGGTGATATTCGATCTGGAGACTACGGGCTTCTCCCACCAGGGCGGGGATGAGATTATGTCCATCGGGGCGATCCGGGTGGTCGGGGAAGAGATCAAGGCAGAGGAATGCTTCTATACACTGGTGAACTGCGGGGCAACGATTCCGGACAATATTACGAGACTGACCGGAATCTCAGCAGAGATGACCTCCTCTGCTCCGCCGCTGATGGACGGCTTGCATAACTTCATGTCCTTCGTCGGGCAGCGGGTACTGGTGGCGCACGGAAGTGCCCATGATAAGGCGTTCCTGAATGCCGCCCTATGGAAGACCTCCAAGGTCCAGTTAACCCACCGGGTGCTGGATACGATGATGCTGGCCCGCTGGCTGGAGCCGCACCGCAGCAATTATACGCTGGATGAGCTGCTGGCGATTCATGAGATTCCCATCGAGGGCCGCCATCATGCGCTGGAGGATGCCAAGATGACGGCGAAGCTGTGGGTAGCTTACATCCGCCAGATCTTACAAAAGAATCAGGTAGATACGTTAGGCGACTTATACGCCTATCTAAGCAGGACATGAGAGTTATTGGTAAGACTGGCCGGATTGCAGTGCAAAGCGGGGACTGATTAAGGTATATCTGGAAGGCGGCGGGTCAGGCGCTACGTTGCGTATCGGCCTTAGGCCAATACACATGCCACCCGCTGCGGCAGCGCCAGCAGCTGTTCGCAGGTCTCCTGCGGCAGCCGGGCAGCAGAAGCTTCCCCAGCCTCTGCTGTACGGAAGAGTCCGGTCTGAACAGCCGGGGGCTTCCCTGGCCGCTGTCAGCTTTACCCCTCTCTCTTCATGGGATTTCGTCTTTGACGGAATCCTCTTTTTTTATGATAACGTTTGAAACTGGAGCAAGTGGGGGTACAATAGAGAAAAATCCTCCATGTAAAGGATCTGAACTCTATGAAAGCAGTCCATAAACGGAATGTAACGATTCTGGCCTTGATTGTTTTTCTGGCCGTTCTTGCCATAGAACATAAATTGAAATCGGAGCCTAAGGCGGTTGCGGTCCTGCAGCGGACGGCGGAACCGGAGATTGGTGCATCTGCCGGACTCAAAGCGCCTCCTTTTACAGTGCAGGAAGGGGATAAGCAATATGGCGTCGATGGGGCAAGGGAGAAGCCGGTGATTCTTAACTTCTGGGCCTCCTGGTGCGATCCTTGCCGGCAGGAGGCTCCTGAACTGAATAAGCTGGCTATGAAATACAGCAAGGTGCTGGATGTATACGGCATTAACGTAACTAGCCAGGATTACAAGCCTAATGCGGAACGCTTCGTCAAGAAGTATATGCTGACCTTTCCGGTAATGTATGATCTAAAGGGCCAGATCTTCGACAAGTATAACGGGGCGGTGTTCCCGACCAATGTATTGATTGATAAGAACGGGGTCATCAGCGAGATTATTCTGGGGGTCCTGAGCGCAGAGGAACTGGAGAAAAAGATTATTGCGCTGACTGGCTCTTAGCACCGGCGATCAGCCGCATAGTGAAAAGCCCTCCTGCGCGGAGAAAGTTCCGCAGAGGAGGGCTTTTTGGAGTGCATAGAGCGAAGCCAAGGAGGTCAGTGATTCACCAGACCTCTCGGTTCATTGCTGGTCTGGATGCCCTGCTCCAGTGAGATCTGTCCCAGAAGGGCATATCGCATGGAATCGACCAGAGCCTCCCAGCTCGCTTCGATCACGTTGCTGGATACGCCTACTGTGCTCCAGGTGTCGCTATAATCCTTGGATTCAATCAGCACACGTACCTTCGCGGCAGTCTGATCCTGTTCATCCAGCACACGGACCTTATAGTCGGAGAGGTGCATATCTTTAAGCTGAGGGAAGTAGGTCTGCAGCGCCTTACGCAGCGCATTATCCAGCGCGTTGACCGGTCCGTTGCCTTCGGCGGCTGTGTACAGGCTCTCGCCGCCGACCTTCAGCTTGACGAAGGCCTCGGAGACGACAGGGCGGCCGGCGGTCTTCTCAACCAGCATCTTGAACGACTCGAAGGTGAACAGCTCATTCATCTCGCCGGTCGCTTCCCGGAGCAGCAATTCAAGCGAAGCATCTGCGCCTTCGAACTGATACCCCTGGTGTTCAAGATTCTTGATCTTGTCAATCACCTTGCGTGCCTGCTCGCTGCTTGGATCAAGGCTGAGTCCCATCTCCTGCGCCTTGGACAGCACATTGCTCTGTCCGGCAAGCTCAGAGACCAGAACACGCTGCTTATTGCCGACCAGCTCAGGGACGATATGCTCGTACGTGCGTGAATCGCGCAAAATGGCAGATACGTGGATGCCGCCCTTGTGGGCGAATGCGGCTGTGCCGACATAAGGCTGATTCACCGGCATATTCACATTGGCAACCTCGCTGATGAACCGGGCCGTATTGGTTAACTGCGGCAGGGAATCGCCAGGGATGCAGTGATAGCCCATCTTAAGCTGAAGTGTGGGAATGATGGAACACAGATTGGCATTGCCGCAGCGCTCGCCATAGCCGTTAATAGTCCCCTGAACCTGCCGGGCACCGGCACCGATTGCGCTCAGGGTGTTGGCAACCGCAAGCTCACAATCGTTGTGTGTATGAATACCGAGCGATGCTTCCGGGAGCAGCACGCCGATGCTTGTCACAATATCATGAATCTCCTGCGGCAGGGTGCCGCCGTTCGTATCGCACATCACCAGCCAGTCTGCTCCGGCCTCGCGGGCACGGGTGAGAACAGCAGCGGCGTATTCAGGGTTGTTCTTGAAGCCGTCGAAGAAATGCTCTGCATCGAAGATGACCTCAAGCCCCTTGCGCTTCAAATAAGAGATGGAGTCGAAGATCATGGCCAGATTCTCTTCCAGGGTGGTCTGCAGGGCAGTATGAACATGGAAATCCCACGATTTTCCTACCAGGGTAGCCGCCGGAACGCCTGCGGTAATCATCCGCTGCAGTCCCTCGTCCTGCTCGGTTACAGTGTTTTTGCGCCGGGTGCTGCCGAACGCGGTAATCTTGGCATTCAGATGAAGCTCCTGGACTCTTTTGAAAAATTCGATGTCCTTGTTGTTGCTTCCCGGATTGCCGCCTTCGATATAATGGACACCCAGATCGTCGAGTTTCCTGGCAATCTTCAGCTTGTCATCCGCCGACAGACTGATCCCCTCGCCTTGTGTTCCGTCGCGCAGGGTAGTATCGAAGATGGAGATAGACTTAGACATGAGTGTCCTCCTAAAAGTGTTATTAGCCTTCGCATAGGAAATTAATTTTTATATTATAGCATTTTTACGCGGGAAAGTAACAAAGAACTTTTCACCGCGCTGTCACAAGCGGCTCTCTTGGCAAGTTGACCTCCCGCCGGGGTAGAGGTATGCTGACAATAACAATGGAACCCCGAAAGATAAGAAGGTGGATGCCATGCAGAGTGTGGATCAATATTATCCGGCAAGCGGCAGGGTTATTCTACATGTGGACATGAATGCCTTCTACTGCTCTGTGCATGAGGCGGAAGATCCGGAGCAATATAAAGGCAAGGCGACAGCGGTGGCGGGCAGCGTGGAGGCTAGAAGGGGAATTATCGTCACCTGCTCCTACGCCGCGCGCAGGCTGGGCATCTCCACGGGAATGCAGGTGCAGAAGGCGCTGCGGATTTGTCCGTCTTTAATGCTTATTAATCCGGATTTTCATCTATACCGCAAGTACTCCAATGCATTCATGCAGATTGCCTACAGCTATACTCCGCTGCTCGAAGCCGTCTCTATAGACGAATGCTATCTCGATATCACCGGCTCCCGCCAATTCGGAACGCCGCCGGAGATTGCCGAGGCGCTGCAGCGGCGGATTATGGAGGAGCTGGGTCTGCCTTGCTCCATCGGGATTGCCCCCAACAAGCTGCTGGCGAAGATTGCTTCTGATCTGAAGAAGCCCAGCGGCATCTCCGTGCTGCGGCTGCGCGATGTACCGTCCGTGCTGTGGGACAAGCCGTGCAATGAGATGTTCGGCATTGGCGGCAAGACGGCCGAGAAGCTGCGCAAGCTGGGCATCTACAGCATCGGACAGCTGGCAGCCGCGGACGAGGCGATGCTGGTCGGCCATTTCGGTGTCATGGGCGCCTGGCTGAAGCGGGCGGGGAACGGGATTGATCACGGAATCGTCAATCCTGAGCGGGAGCAGAGCAAGTCCATCGGCCATACAACCACGCTGCCGCATGATGTGGTAGGGCTGGCTGAGGCGCGCCCGATTCTGCTGAACCTGAGCGATCAGGTTGCGCGGAGGCTGAGGAAGCAGGGGCTGGTTGCAGCGGGGGTACAGCTGACGATCCGCACGCCGGATATGAAGACGATCACCCGCTCCCGCCAGCTTGAGGCTCCCACCGAGAGCGCCGAGGACATTTATAAGGTAGCATGCGACCAGTTCGCGCGCCACTGGAAGGGCGACAAGCCGGTGCGGCTGCTGGGGGTAACGCTCCAAGGGCTGATGCCCAAAGAGGAGTCGGCTATTCAGCTGGACCTGTTCGACTACGAGCGGCAGCCGAAGAAGGAGTCGCTTAATAAGGCGATGGACATGCTGCGTAACAAGTTCGGCGAGAATGCGGTGCTGACCGCAGGGATGCTGAGCGACAGCCACTCGGCGCGGCTGCGTAACCATAAGGAGCGGGGCACCTCGCTGCAGAAGGACAATCTGGGCGGCGCAGACAAGGAGATAGAGTGAATTAAGGCCCGGGATCAGCTGCTTGGAGCATCCCTGAGAATGAGGCAATAATGTCAACACATTGAAAATTCATTGAAATTGTATCCTATTTATATTAATATGAGAAAAATAACAGGCTGCGACTGCAGGCTGTATAGTTAAGCGGGAGGCAGAGAAAAAAATGGCTAAGTACACTTGGGTCGAGAAGGACACATGCATCGCTTGTGGTGCTTGTGGCGCGACGGCCCCTGATATTTTTGATTATGATGACGAAGGTTTGGCAGAAGTGATCTATGAGAACGACGGCAACCACGGTAATGTTGTGATTCCGGACGACTTGTTCGATGACCTGCAGGATTCAGCTGACGGATGCCCTACAGATTCCATTAAGATTGCAGATGCACCTTTCAACAAAGAGGGCTAAGCTTCTGCCGTCTCCATAAAAGACATCTCAGGACCGCGATAAATGCGGCTTGAGGTGTCTTTTTTTGCATTCCCTGCCGATATACAATAGAAGGTACATACGAATACATAACCATACCACCAATAGTGGAGGCCAACATGAAGAATGCTCAGCATCTAAAAGCCTATGTACAGATGCATCCGGATAATAAGATGGCATGGTACTTGCTTGGTAAGGAATACTATAAGAACGGGCAGTATGGAAAAGCGAATTACTGCTATAATCAGGCCGGGGAAGTGTATGAGGCATTTGAACGCAGCAAGGTGCCCGCGGAAATGCTGCAGCAGTACGAGGAAGGGCTGCTGGAATCGGCCCGGGAACGGCAGACCGCGAGGCTCAGGAAGCGCCGGGTGCTGCTGGCTCTAATGCTGCTGCTGCTCATGCTTATTCCGGCTGCCGTCGCACCGGGGATTCTGCCGGACAGTAAGGGTGCAGCTGCCCCGGTCGAAGCGGTCTCAGCCGTGCTGCCGGAGACAGCCGCAGAGACGCAGGGAAGTCCGCAAGAACCGGCAAGTCTGGATTTCACGGCGGTAGCGGCGGATGCTGCTGCGGGGGGCGGGGGCCTGGCAGCCATCCTGAAGTCGGCGAAGACGCCTTCCGCCACCGCACTGCTCGGTATGAAGCGCTCGGGCAAATGGCTGCTGTGGAAGAAAGGGCTGCCGCTGGAGGCTACTCTTGCCAAGAGCGGAGAAGGGCGTATAGTCTATCAGTCCTATAATCCGGCAGCGTGCGCATGCCAGCCGCCGGATTCGGCGGAGCTTAAGCAGCAGGGGCTGGGCTGGCAGAAGCAGCAGGAGGAGCTGGCTGTGCTCTGGAGTGCGCTGCGTGCGTACAAGAGCAGCAAGGGAGCATATCCCGAAGCGGTGCAGGAATTAGTGAAGCCGTTCCCGGCGAACGTGCTGGGCGGCATCACCCCGCTGATGAAGGAAGCCTTCGCACCTCTGCGCAGAGCCGCACGGGGAGAGGCGCCGCTGTTCTCAGCATCACCGCAGCCGTCCGGCGGACAAGATGCAGGTATTCCGGGGCAAGAGCAGACGGGCGGCGGAGGTCCGGCGGAGGGGCCGGGGGAGAAGCTTTTTTTCAAAGAACCGCTTGCTATTATTGTAGATAAGCAAAACCACCGTCTGGCGGTCACCAGCGGCAATGTGATTTTACGGAATTATGCCGTAGGACTCGGCGGAGATAAGACCCCTGAAGGGGAGTTCTTCATTAAGGATAAGGTCGTGAACCCGAACGGGCGCGATAACGGGGAGTTCGGCAGCCGCGGTATGCAGCTCTCGGACAGTAATTATGCGATTCACGGGACGAATGAGCCGGATAGCATCGGCAAGGATGAGTCGCTGGGGTGTATCCGGATGAGCCGGAAGGATGTGGAGGAACTGTTCGCCATGGTGCCGATGGGCACGAAGGTTCAAATCAGTCAAGGGGTTTTGCCTGAGGAGCTTGTCGTACCGGAGGAACGTTTCCCTTCGGATTCGCCCCGTAATCAGACCAACCCCCATAAAGTGTACCATTGGCTGAACTAATTCCCGACAAAGACAAATAAAACGGCGATAAGCGCAATCAGCAGTACCAGGCTGGCGCTGATCCACAGAATGGCTTTGCGGTTGACTTCTTCTTTTTTTTGCTGGAGTGTGGGAGGTTTGCGTTTCGTTGACATTTGGTCACCCTTCTTTCTCTCTTATTCTGTGATAACCCTTACATGTGAGGATTGGCGGTGGTGCATGGAACTTGTACCCGCTCCTCTATTCTAGTCTGGATGAAAAGACAAGTCTAGCTGCAATCTCTTACGGTAGGGACTGGCTGGCCGAAGTCTTGGTCTATACAGAGGAATACCGGCTGGAGTATCATAAGGAAGGTTTTATGCTGGAGCGTGAAGAACACAAAAGCAGGAGTGATGCTGCCATGGCAAGCAGGTCCAAAAGCAAAATTCCGGTACTGCTCTACCGCTACACAGGTCCGCCGAGGAATATAGGGTTCACCTTTTCCCGGTATGATTTGAACATGGACGCGGGCGGGAATGCACCGGGAGAGATGCTGTTTATTTATGAAGGCGATTTCGAATATCTTAAGCCTGCGGTCAGCAGGGTCTTCCCTCTATCCGATCCGTTCACCGGGGAAGAGATGACATCGCTGGACCCGTGCTGGGAGAACCCGATTCCGAAGAGCCAGTGGGAGTCTATCTTGACTGAACTGGAGCAGCAGCCGGTTACAGACGCTGAACTGCAGGATTTCCTGAACCAGTTCATAAGCTGGGCAAGGAATCACCTGCGGACTGCGGACGGGATTGAAATTACGGGGAATCTGTGAGGATTGGCAGCGGCGTTAAGGAAGTACGGCAGGGCGGAGACAATCGCTGCGGCAAAAAACTTTTCTTTTCCCCCGGAAACGGATAAAATTAAGAAGAAACCTATAGATACGGGAGTCGTTATGTCAATTGTGGTTCCCTTAAAGGAGCGAGAACGGTGCTGTATCGACATTTTGGTAAACCAATTTTCTTTAAAATGGACCCGGAGACGGCACATCATCTCGTCATCGGCGGACTGAATAAAGCAGATCTGGTTCCCGGCGGGAGCGCGGCTATGCGCCTCATGTACGGGGTTCCTGAGACAGCTGACCTTGCGGTGGATCTGTTCGGGGTACATTTCCCGACCCCAGTGGGCTTAGCGGCAGGACTGGATAAGAATGCAGAAGCGGTAGGAGGGTTCTCTTCGATCGGCTTCGGATTTATGGAGGTAGGCACGGTAACTCCGGTAGGCCAGCCCGGCAATGACAGTCCCCGGCTGTTCCGGCTGCTGCCCGACAAGGCGCTCATTAACCGGATGGGCTTCAATAATGAAGGCGCGGAGGCCATGGCTGAACGCCTCAAGAAGCTGAAGAAGCGCAGAATTCCGGTGGCGGTCAATATCGGACGCAACAAGGCCACCCCGAATGAATTGGCACATGAGGATTACCGCAAGTGTATCCGTACGCTGTATCCGTACGGTGATTTTTTTGTGGTCAATATCAGCTCGCCGAATACCCCTGATCTCCGGAGTCTTCAGCATGGCAGCGAGCTCTCGAACCTGCTTAGCGAGGTTAAGGAAGAGATGGAGCTGCAGCGGGCGAAGACGGGCACCGCGAAGGGGCTGCTGGTCAAGATTGCTCCCGATGTCAGTGACGCTGAGCTGGAATATATGGTACATACCATCACGGAAGCCGGAATGGACGGTATCATTGCCACCAATACGACCCTCTCCCGTGAAGGGCTGCAGAGCGACAAAGCCGGTGAGACGGGCGGGCTGAGCGGCCAGCCGCTGCGCGAACGTTCTACAGAGATTATCCGCAGAATCTATAGCCAGACGGGCGGCAAGCTGCCGATTATCGGGTCGGGAGGGATTTTTACAGCCCAGGATGCTTACGATAAGATACGGGCAGGCGCCAGTCTGGTCGAAATTTATACAGCACTCATCTATGAAGGGCCGGAGGTTAACCGCAGAGTGCATGCCGGACTACGGCAGCTGCTGCGGCGGGACGGCTTCGAGAGGCTCCTTGATGCGGTAGGCGCTGATCATCACTGAAGGATGAATGGACAGGAGGACAAGGCGATGGACGTCAGGGACTGGGGAACTTTTCTGCTTCCTTATGAACAAACGGTGGAGGAATTGAAGGTTAAATTCAAGACGATGCGCTCTGAACTCAAGAAAAGGGAAGAATATACGCCGATTGAATTCGTTACCGGCCGTGTGAAGCGGCTGTCTAGCATACTTGAGAAGGCCAAACGGTTAAATGTAAAAATGGAGGATCTGGAAACGGGCATCGAGGATATCGCCGGCATTCGCATTATGTGCCAGTTCGTCGAGGATATCCGCAGAGTGGCGGAATACATCCGTGCCCGCAAGGATCTTGAAGTGTTATATGAGAAGGACTACATTACCAACTATAAGGAAAGCGGCTACCGCAGCTTCCATATGATCATCCGGTATCCGGTACAGACTGCGCTGGGTCAAAAGATTGTACTGGCTGAAATCCAAATCCGTACACTGGCGATGAACTTCTGGGCAACCATTGAGCATTCGCTGAATTATAAATACCGGGAGAGCCTGCCCGATGAAATGCGGGTGCGCCTGAAGACGGCAGCAGAAGCGGCTTCCATTCTGGACAGCGAGATGTCGAGTATCCGGGAAGAGATTCTGGAGGCCCAGAAGACCTTCGAGGAGAACTCGAACATGACGACCCAACTGCTGAAGGCTATTCATCAGCTGTATTTCTATCATCTTGTGAATGAAGCGATTGAGAGCCAGGAACGGTTCAATGCGATCTGGCAGGCTCAGGATATGGATGCGATGAAGGAACTGCTGGACCATGTGCGCGAGCTGCTCTCGAATGCCAAGAAGGGCAGCGAGCCGGATGGCTTATGAGCCGTTGTATCTGGCCTACCTCATCTACTTCAACCGGGACAGGGATTATTTCGAATGTCATGAGGTGCTTGAGGAATTATGGCTGGAAAAGCAGCGTGATCCGTTATACAAAGCTCTGCTGCAGGTGGCAGTCGGGCTGTACCATTTCCGTAATGCCAATGTGCGCGGCGGCTTGATTCTGCTAAAGCAGTCTCATGAAGTACTGGGCAGATATCCGGCGGTGACGCTTGGTATTGATCTGGAGAAGCTGGTCCGGGAAGCGGGAGCGTATGTTGCCCGTCTGGAAGCTTACGAAGATCAGCCCTTTGATTATTATGATCTCACCATCCGCATCGTAGACCCCGTGCTGAAGGAAGAGGTCAGGCTGGCGGCAGAGTCCATTCAGCCTGTGGTGCCCCAGCGGCGCGGGCCGCAGCAGCCGGACAGACCGAGGAACAGGCCGGATGGCGCTTGACCATAGTAAGGCTACAACAGGAGCACCCGCAGGGGTGTTCCTGATTATTTGAGCGGGAGGAAGGCATCATGACAGCACAACTGCCCGGAGCTTTCGCGCGGCGTATGAAAGAGCTGCTGGGACCGGAATATGAGCAATTTACAGATACCTATCAGCAGTCACCTTACGGGGGAATCCGTGTCAATACACTGAAAATAACGGTGGACGGGCTGCGGGGGCGTTCCCCCTTCACCCTGGAGCCGATTCCCTGGTGCCCTTCGGGCTTCTATACCGGAGAGGGAGCCAGACCCGGCAAACATCCCTATTATCATGCCGGGCTGTACTATATTCAGGAGCCGAGTGCCATGGCCCCGGTTGAACTGCTGGACGTTCAGCCGGGGGACCGTGTGCTCGATCTGTGTGCAGCCCCGGGCGGTAAATCTACCCAGATTGCCGCCAAGCTGCAAGGCGAAGGCCTGCTGGTCTCGAATGACCTGCATCCTGAACGGACGAAGGCACTCGCCAAGAATCTGGAGCTGTACGGGGTACGGAACGGCATTGTCCTGAATGAGCGCCCGGAGCGGATTGCGGCGGCCTTCCCCCGCTTCTTCGACCGGATTCTGATTGACGCGCCGTGTTCGGGTGAAGGTATGTTCCGCAAGGACGAGGATATGGTTAGACAGTGGGAGCCGGGGACCCCGGACAAATATGCGGAGATGCAGCGGGAGATTCTGCAGGCCGCAGCTTCAGCGCTGAAGCCAGGCGGTACTATGGTGTACTCCACCTGCACGTTCGCTCTGGAGGAGAACGAGGAGATGATTGCCGGATTCCTGTCCGGGCATCCGCAGTTCTCGCTGGTTCCCGTAGGCGGAACCGGCCCGTTCGCTGCCGGACTCGGCTCATTGCCGGGTGCGGCGCGGCTGTGGCCGCATAAGGTTAAGGGGGAAGGACATTTCATGGCAGTACTGCGCCATGACGGAAGTGGCGGACCTGCGAGAGAGGCATTTGAGGCCGGGGCAGCAGAGAATGGAGCTACGCTGACAGACACTTTAGAGAATGTACAAGCACGAAATGATAAGAGAGAGAGAAGTCTGTCTGCCGCGCCCCGGAGCAAGGCTGCGAAAACAGACTTTCACAGTAAGGCAGTTCCCGGCAGGGCAGATCACGGCCGGGGCGGCAAGGGAGGACGCGGATCTGGACACGGCTCCGGCTCTGGTAGAGCCGGAACGGGTCCAGGTCCGCAGTCACAGCGAACTGGCGGTGAAGCGCTAGCGTTCGCGGTCTATGCGGACTTTATTCAAGAGCTGCTGGGGACACAGCCGCCCGGACATGCCATATGGTTCGGCGATCATCTATATATCTCCCCGTTGCCGCGTGAAGCGCTGGACGGTCTGAAGACGGTTCGGCCGGGCTGGTATGTGGGGCAGATCAAGAGCGGCAGATTTGTTCCCGGTCATCCGCTCGCTACAGCACTGCGTCCTGAGGAATGCAGCCGCTCGGTATCGCTATCCAGCGCCAGCGGGGAAGCGGTGTCCTACCTGAAGGGGGAGACCCTGTCGATACCCGCAGAGCGCCTGTCCGTTAAGGAAGGACATGCTTACAAAGGCTATACCCTCGTCTGCATCGATGGCTTCAGCGCAGGCTGGGGCAAATGGCAGGACGGGCTGCTGAAGAACGAATATCCCGCAGGCTGGAGGTGGACTTAGAGTATGGCTACAGGAGGAAATGCAAATAAGAAGCAACGGATTGACAAGGTGCTGTCCCACATGGGGATCGGCTCGCGCAGCGATATCCGCAAGCAGGCCAAGCAGGGCCTGATCACAGTAAATGGAGCTGTCGTCAAAGACAGCGGGTTCCATGTAGACCCGCAGCAGGACCGCATAGAGGTTGGCGGGGAGCCGGTCCTCTACCGGGAATTCATCTATCTGATGATGAATAAACCCCCGGGCGTGTTATCCGCCACCGAGGATAAACGGGACCGCACTGTTCTGGACCTGCTGAAGCAGGAGCATGCGCTGTTCGAGCCTTTCCCAGTCGGGCGGCTGGATAAGGATACCGTGGGTCTGCTGCTGCTTACCAATGACGGCAAGCTGGCACATGAGCTGCTGTCCCCGCGCAAGCATGTCCCCAAGACCTACGAGGCCACCGTCGAGGGCGAGGTCGATGCGGCGGATGTGGCTGCTTTTGCCGAGGGTGTTACGCTTGAGGATGGTTATGTGACCCTGCCCGCGCAGCTTAGCATTCTGAGCAGAGAACGGGGCAGCCGCGTGCTGTCGTATATCTCACTCACCATTACGGAAGGCAAATTCCATCAGGTGAAGCGGATGTTCGTAGCTGTCGGGAAGAAGGTAGTGTTCCTGAAACGGGTGTCGATGGGCGAATTGAAGCTCGACGAGACGCTGCCCGAGGGAGCCTGCCGGGAGCTCACGGCCCGTGAGCTGGAGCTGCTGAAGCGTTAGATGATACACCTCTGACAGCCTGATAGCCTAACTGCCTGACTGCCGGTAACGGACTCAACTGCGCTTATTCCGGCAAAAAGGCTGATTTTAACCTGTTAACGGACTCCATAGCCTTTATTGGCGGGCATTTGGCGTAATTTCAACCACTGGTGAGGAGATAAGTTCACTCGGGTCCGTTAGACGCTTAAAATAACCTTTTGTGCCGAATTAGCGTCTTTGGAGTCCGTTAAACGGAAGCTTAGTTAGGTACGCCGGGAGCAGCTTGATCTCAATGAGCTGCCAATGAATGGTGAAGCAGGCAAATGCCTGGCGGTATACTATACAGAGATAGGATGATGGGGTATGAAATACAAACTGATTGCACTGGATGTAGACGGAACACTGCTGAATGATGATCATCAGCTCAGCGTAGAGAACAAAGCGGCGGTTGCTGAGGTCACGCGTCAGGGCGGGCAGATTGTACTCTGCACAGGGCGCAGTCCGCAGAATTCGATTCCTTTTATGGAGGAGATGGGCTTGTCGGGATATGTGCTGGGCCATAACGGAGCGGCTACGGTGAGTGTCAAGGACCGTAAGGTACTGCACCAGTACGGGCTGGACGCCAGAGGGCTGGACCCGTATATCGCCTATTGCCGTGAGCGTGATATCCATTTTGATGTGAATACGGCATTTGAGATGTATGTGGATAATGTGGAGAACCTGACGAAGGAAGCCCACTTTATGTATGAGCATTTCCGGATTATGCCTGCATCCCTTCCAGCCTGGGAGGAGTTCCGCGAACCGATTGTGAAATTCACTGTGTTCACACAGTCCGATATTCTGGATGAAGCGCAGCGGGAGTGGGCTACTTGGGGAGAGCAATACAATATTCTGCGCAGCGGAGAGTTCTTCGTTGATCTCATGCACCCGGAATCCTCCAAAGGCAATGCCCTGAAGCATCTGGCAGCCGAGCTTGGCATTCCGCAAGAGCAGGTGCTGTCGATCGGCAACTATTATAATGATATCTCTATGCTGACGTATGCCGGTCTGGGCGTGGCGATGGATAACTCTCCGGTAGAGGTCAAAGCAGCCGCAGATGTGATCACCGGCACCAATAATGACAACGGTGTGCGCGATGCGCTGGTGAAATATTGTTTGTCTTCCTGATGGCTTGTACACTCAGCATATCTAATTTCTTGCTAAGTAGCGAGCGACCAAAAATGCAAAAGGGCGATCCTCCAATAACGGAGAATCGCCCTTTTTTTGCCGCTTTAAGCTTTTAAGAAGCTACTCTACTTCAAGTCCGACAATGATAATTGAATTTCGCTTAAGCTTCTGAGGTCGTTCTCATCGGTCTGATTTGCACGTTGAAGAAGTCCCTGAAGAATTAATTCTTGAGATTCATGGTCTTTGATAATTAGTTCTTGCTCTGTATTCTTAGTATCGTATCGTTGGAAGGCATCAATAATGGTTTCGCTTCTATCCAGTTGGTCATTAATATCCTGTATTGATTTTTCTTTAGGGGTCAGCTCCTCATTCGTAGGACGGATAGATTCAGTGACTGGAAATTTTGTTGCATAATAGAATACTTGATCCTCAGAAGCCTTTAAACTCGTGACCACAGATGGGGCGATATTCAGTTTACTTGCTTGTTGGTCTATTTCATCTCTTGGTATTTCTATGATCCCACATTCAGCTTTTTCTTCGGGAGTCATCATTCCTGGGTTCCAGTCTTTGTCTTGTATCGCAGCAGACTTAGCTAAACTATTACTACTTCTTGCTGTGCCAGCAGTCAGGTTATAATAACGTTTCCCCGCGGATAACACCTCGTATCCAGTGCCTAATAGCATATATTCAGCAGAAAGTTGCGAGGTTGTATTTGCAGGGACATCAGCACTAAACCAAAAAAATTGGCCAGTATCAGCAATGTCGGTTGACCAGTTCCACTGACGAGTTAATGCTGAAGCACTAGTTGTATTACTGTCAGAAACATTGCGCAATGAAGCAATGAGACTACCAGTGTTATAAAGAAAACCGCTCATGGGAGTAAGGAGGAATGTAGAAAAATTTAATACTGCATAGGCTGCATTATAGTATCCGGGTAGGTTAGATCCTGAAGATTCGGGAGCAGAACCGATAAATGCTGGGTCTGTATATGAATTAAGTGCCATATTACTTGGGTTTTGAGTGTTTTTTATCTCCATTCTTGCTATTTGGATCCTATTATTTATAGGTATGGGAGGGCTTGTGGTCGCTCTGCTAGCCCCTGTGCCCGCGAATCTGAAATCGAAATGCCATCTATTAATTGTACCAAGCCATGTTGCCCCCATGAATCCAATTGACGAAGAAGCAGCAATTTTGTTAGCTCCAGTAGTGTAAGGCCAATTAATTGAATTACTAGCGTCTACATGACTTACGGGCGTATCATATGCGTAAGCCATTCCTGTGGGTACTAGAGTTAGAGATAAAATGAGTGCTATACGAATAGATTTGAGTGCTGACTTTCTGAATTTAATCATAATCTAACATCTCTCCTCATTAATCCTTGCTCTCAGCTTTCACAGAGATTGGGATTTTAATTGAATTGACGCCTATCGACCTTACGCCGCCTTTGGTATCGGAGCCAACGGAAACCATAATGTTGAAATTTTCCGAAGGTAAAATTGTTTTGCTATCGGATACTAGATCGATAATTATCATTCCACTTCCACCGCCTGCAGGGTTTTGTAGATTTGTTACACCGACTTCAACCTTATTTCTCCACTCCTTACCTAGGTTCATATCAGTTTCGGAAGCAAATGGCTGTAGTAATGTTTTTTGATTCTCAGGGAAATTGCTTAGAATGTTGGCGATATACCATTTCTTCGGAATGTAGATAGTCATTCCGCCGAAATCTTTAGGATCAATTTCAAACGAAGCAACAATTCGTATGCGCTTGGCCATTGCTTTTTCGCCCCACACAAAAATCGATCCTACTGCTGATGTGTTTTGTTGTGCAGTTTTGGATCTGATACTAAATTGCTTAGTTACCACAACACCATCATTTACAACGGTATAGTCGGAGAGTTTCTCTTGAGTAAGGAAATGTTGCACTATTATGATAATCATGACAACTACAACCGCAGAGCACACAATCATAATCTTGTTTTTAGACGATTTCAGAGTAATCCCTCCGATACTTCTAATATAAATAATCACCTCCATTATAACAGGTATGGTCTAAGTGAATATTCCATATTTTAGCATTGATTGAATTTTACGAATATAGGTATTTAATACCAATAATTGTCGAATTTACAAGAATGAAGAGGTATGAATTAGAGAATAGTGGGAACAAAGCGGAGCTATATGGCGAAAACATAAAGCATAATTCGGTGCCATGAGGCTTTAAGGTTCTATTAAAAACGGCTTTATAATATGTATCACACGCGATCAGGAGAATTGAAAAAGCAGCCTGCCCCCTTAAAGGGGGCGGGCTGCTTGAGGTCCGTGTGCTGTGCTGCTTATAGCGGAATTAGACGAACAACGAACGGGAAATGATTACGAGCAATATGAAGAGTACCAAGATCGCACCGGTCGAAGTGAAGCCTACACCTGCACCCATGTCTGATTCCTCCCTTGATTCATGTCTGTTCCCACTTGCCGCCTTAAGTCCGGCGGACCTCCATGGGATAATGACATCATATGCTTATGAACGATTCGTGAACTAGTCAGCAGCCTAAACTTCGTCAATATGGGCTGCCCTGATCCGCAGACCCTTGGGCAAATGATTCTTGAGCTGGCCGGAGCTGGCTTTGCCCCAGCCTACAGGCAAGCCGTCTACGGTTACCAGCGTCCAGCCATGCAGGCTTGGCGGAACCGGCAGACTCTCGCCGCGCAGCCAGGCCTGGATCTCCGTGCCGTCCGCAGGCATATCATAGCTGCGCGCCGCCTGATCCGGCCGGAGTGTCATGGCCAGGGCGTGCGCGGGCTCGATCCGGTTTTTCTTAAGATGGGCAATATGCATTCCGGCACGTGGCACCTTGAGCCCGTCCAGTATCCCGGTGTGCAGCCGCCCATTGAATGCCTCAGGCAGCAGATACAGGGATTCGCCGAAGAGAAGCGGGACGCCGTGTCCAGCGAATCCGGGCAGCTCTGCCGCCGCCCAGCTCATGAACTGTTGATAGGCCTCCCTAAGCGTAGCACTTGTCTTCGGACCGTCACTGCCGCTGCCGCGTTCACCGCGCTTGCCCCGGCTCTTGCGCGGAGCGGAATCCGCCGGGTCTGCTGAAGCCGCCTTGTGCAGCAGGGCCACGAAATGCCCTTCGCCCCGCTCCAGATGCGGCCACAGCCGCTTTGTAACGATCAGCTCCATATCGGGATAGGTCTGCACGAAGCGCTCCATCGTCTCCTCATTCTCCTGGCGGTTGAAGGTACAGGTCGAATAGACCATATGGCCGCCGGGCTTCAGCATCAGATACGCATCCTGCAGAATATCCCACTGTCTGGCTACACAGATCTCCACATGCTTCGGGGACCATTCGTCTATCGCTGCGGGGTCTTTGCGGAACATTCCTTCACCGGAGCAAGGCGCGTCCAGCATAATGCGGTCGAACACCTCAGGGAATCTTTTGGAGAGATCACCAGGAGCTGCGGAAGTAACCAGTGTGTTGCTTATGCCGAGCCGCTCGACGTTTTCG
The DNA here is from genome assembly GCF_038009085.1 of Paenibacillus sp. FSL R7-0210. NCBI lineage: Bacteria > Bacillati > Bacillota > Bacilli > Caryophanales > Paenibacillaceae > Paenibacillus > Paenibacillus sp. FSL R7-0210. The sequence goes on along the minus strand of NZ_JBBPAR010000001.1, from coordinate 3,644,369 downwards.
GCCAGGATTTTGGCCCGCTCCGGGTGAATTTCATTGGAGATGAGCAGCCCTTCCCCTTGCATCAGTGCGGCGATATGGGTGGTTTTGCCGCCGGGAGCAGCCGCGAGGTCGAGAACGATCTCTCCGGGAAGCGGCTTCAGCAGCTCGGCTGCGGACATTGCGGAGGGCTCCTGAATATAATATAGTCCGGCGGTATGATACGGATGTCTCCCCGGGCGAGCGGGGTCTTCGTAATAGAAGCCTGACGGACACCATGTTACCTGTGACAGACCGAATTGTGAGATTGCCTGCTCCGCTGCGGTGCGGCCGGAAGGTACACTGCTTTTTAAAGTATTGAACCGCAGACCCTGGGTCCGCGCAGCAAGATAGCTCTTCAGAAAAGCGTCCGCCGAATCCCCCAGCATCTCTCTAATATTGGCGGTGTAAGCGGCAGGCAGTCGTTCTTCATTCATAAATCAATCTCCTCTAGTCCAAGTTCAAGATAAGTAAAGCTGTCATCTTAGTTGCTGTTTCGGGTGGATACCGATAAAATTAGGTATGGAACCTTAGCGTACCTATACCTGTAGCTGTACCCGTTTTTATTATTGTACATATACACAACTATATCATAATTGCCGGCCTTCACCGTAAATAGGGCAATTGTAAAGGGAGATGTACCTATATGAACTTGCTGCAAGCGCTATTCTTCCCGCCGGAGCAGCCCGGTGGTGTATCTTCTATGATTCCTTATCTCCAGGAACGCTTCCGGTCCAGCCGCTGGGAGATGGATTTGTTCTGGCTGCCTAAGCGCATCCGGGGCAAGGGGCGCGAAGACATCGTCTTCGAGACCTTCGACTGGACCGTGTATGGCGAAAGTCCGGTTGTGCAAAAATACATTCAGACTTACCGGGATTACATTTGGTGGACTAAGCTGCGTATGAGCAAAAATTATGACCTGATCCATGCCCATCACCCGATTGCCGGGCTGGCGATGAAGAGAATTTATCCTGACGTTCCCTTGATTCAGACGCTGCACTCCAGCTATGAGCGTGAATTAATCCTGAATGGGGTGATCCGGGAGGGGGGGCTTGAGCATCAGTTCCTGGTCGCGATTTACCGGGAGCTGGAGCATGTGAGTGACCGGCTGATGACGGTTTCGCGTGCTTTTGCCGATTATGTGACTCCTTATATTGACCAGCCGGACAGCATTGGAGTCATTCCTAACGGATTCGATGAGAAGAGATTCAAGCCTGTCCCGCATGAGAATGACATTCCGCAGCTGGTCACAGTTACCCGTCTCGTACCGGCCAAAGGCATAGATATTCTGTTCAAGGCTTGTGCCGAGCTGAAGAAGCGGGGACATGAATATGTGCTGCATATTATCGGGGACGGACCGAGCCGGGCGGAGCTGGAGCAGCTTGCGCAGGCGCTGGGCATCTATAATGAGACTATTTTTTACGGCTATACGCTGCATCCTGAGGAATTCATGCCGTTCTTCGATATCTTCGTATTGCCTTCGCGGGCGGAGGCGTTCGGTTCGGTATTTGCCGAGGCTGCGCTGAGCTGTCTGGCGCTGGTCGGGACGAATGTGGGCGGTATTCCCGAGCAGATTGAGGACGGGGTGAACGGGCTGCTGGTGAATCCGGATGATGAGCTGGGACTGGCAGATGCCCTGGAAAAAGTGATCACGGACCCCGGCTACCGATATGAGCTGTCGCGTTCGGCTTGGGATAAAGCAAAGAGCCTCTACTCCCTGACCCGTGTAGCCAATGAGCTGAAGAAAACCTATCTGCAGTTCCAGCCGGGAATGAAGGGGTGAGACTATGATTCCTTTTCGCTTCCTGCATGCGGCGGATCTGCATCTGGACAGCCGGTTCGCCGGTCTGTCTCATCTCCCCCAGGATATCCGCTCCTATCTCCGGGAGTCTACCTTCGCCGCCCTCGGGCGGCTTGTTGGCGTAGCCACCCTGCAAAAGGTGGATTTCGTGGTCATTAGCGGCGATGTCTACGATGTCGCGGATGCTTCACTTCAGGGGCAGCTCCGGTTCCGGGAGGCCCTGGAGGAACTTGGACGCCACGGGATTCAGGTATTCCTGATCCACGGTAACCATGATCCGCTGGACGGCCCGCGCCTTAGTTCGGCACCGCCTGCCCATGTTACGGTATTCGGCGGGAGTGAGCCCGAGCGCGTGACTGCCCGCCGCAGGGAAGACGGACGGGAGGTAGCTGTGGTTAGCGGCATCTCCTACCCGACCTCCAAAGTGACAGAGAATACAGCTCTGCGCTTCAGCCGCCAGCCGGGCAGCAGCCTGTTCCACATCGCCCTGCTGCATGGCAATGTGGACGGGGATCTCCAGCATGAGACGTACTCCCCGTGCACCCGGAAGGATCTGATCGGCAGGGGCTATGACTATTGGGCGCTCGGGCATATTCATAAGCGGAGTATTCTGCATGAGCATCCGCCTATCGTCTATCCGGGCAATATTCAAGGAAGAAGCATTAAGGAGACCGGGCCCAAGGGCTGCTATACGGTTGATGTCAGTGCAGAGGGGGGAGTCCGGCTGGATTTCCATGAACTGGACAGTGTGCGCTGGCAGGTCCGCGAGCTCTCTATAGATGGGCTCACTGACGAGGCCGAGTGGACCCTCGCTGTAGAGAATGCAGTGGAGGATATCCGCAGCGAGACCCCGCAGATGATGTCTGTGGTCAGGTTCCGCCTGACCGGACGGGGCGATATACATAAGGTGCTGGCTGAGAAGGGGGCGGCCGATGATCTGCTCACCGAGCTGCAGCGGCGGGAAACGGTGCGCGCGGTGCGCAAGGAATATGCGGGCTTGGTCTGGACGGAAGGCTTCTCCATCGAAACGGGACTTGCGGTTGACCGTGAGCACTTGCTTCTGGAGGACAGCTTCCTGGGTGAAATGCTGCGGCTTGCCGGGCGCAGTAGCGGGAATGCCGCAGAATTGGACGAGCTGGTCGCTACTGCGCTGAGACCGATGATGGAGAATCAGGAGCTGCGCAGGCTGCTATTATCCGTAGGAGCCGAAGAGAAGCAGGAATGGCTGAGAGGTGCAGCAGAGCTGGGAATCACATTGCTGAGCGGACTGGAAGAGTCCGGCGGGACGCCGCAGAATGCTGCGGAAGAAGGCAAGGCGTATTCTGCTGGGGATGCAGGAGATGGCGACGGACAGCAAGGCCGGGAGGTAGAGGAATGAAGATCGATTCATTGCGGATAGACGGCTACGGAAGGCTGGCTCAGCGGGAGATCGGACTGAATGAAGGGGTCACGGTTCTGTTCGGACGCAACGAGGCGGGTAAAAGCACGACCCTGCAGTTCATCCGTGCTATGCTGTACGGCATCCCCGGCCGGGGGAAACCGGCTGAACGGTACGAGCCGCTGCAAGGGGGAACGCACGGTGGGGTGCTCGAAGCAAGGGATGAGTCCGGCGCATTATGGACTATCCGCCGGTATGCATCCGGCGGCGCGGAGCCGGGCAGAGCAGAGAAGCTGCATATTGCACTCAGACATCCGGATGGCCGTACGGAGGAGCTGAATCAGGCGGAGCTGGAGCGGCGTCTGCTTGGCGGCATCTCCCGGAGTATGTTCCGCCAGCTGTTCGCTGTCTCGCTTGACGAGCTGCAGGAGCTGGGTGCCTTGCAGTCCGGGGAAATGAGCAGCTACCTGTTCCATGCCGGGATGGGCGGCGGCGGAGAGATTATGCGGGCAGAGAAGCGTCTGGTTCAGGAGGCCGAGAAGCTCTACAAGCCGCGCGGCAAGGTCCAGGAGGCCGCCAGGATTCTGCAGTCTATCGGGAAGCTGGAGCAGGAGGTAGCGGAGAGCCGCTCTTATCTGCCGAGATATAACGGGAATACTCTGGCTCTGGAAGCTGCGGAGCAGCAGCTGGAGCAGATGAAGCTGGACCGCGAGCTCGCTGGAGCAAGACTGATGAAGCTGCGCAAGGCGCAGGACATCCGGGAGCTGTGGCTGAAATGGAGCGAAGGCCGGCTGGAGCTGGAGGAGCTTCCCGTGATCGCGTCGTTCCCGGATAACGGGGCGGAGCGCTGGAGGTCGCTTACAGCCGATCTGCGCAGCTTGCAGGGCGCCGCGTTCCGGCTGGAGCGGCTGACGGCGGAGCTTACCGCAGAGCTTGAGGCGAATCCTCCTGATCCTCTGCTTGCGGAGCAGGGGCCTGAGCTCGAAGCGCTGGACCGCAGCCGCAGCAGCTATGAGGACAAGCGGGCAGAGCAGCAGCGGATTGCCGCGGAGCTGACGGCTCTGCGGGAGCAGCTGGAACGCCTGCTGCGCAGTATCGGTGCAGGCTGGGATTCGGCAGCGCTCGCGGACTTCACCCCGTCCGCGGCGGACCGGGAGGCCGCGCGGCGTTATGCCGCCTCCTTTGCCGGGTATGACCGGCAAATGGAGACCCGGGGCGCGGAGCTGCTGAGCCTCCGCGCCCGCAAGGCCGCCGCCGCTGCTGCGCTGCAGGCGGCCGAGCGCTTGCTGGCGCAGGAGCACGCCAGCGGCGCAGCGGACTTCGCGGGCCTGGCTGCGCGCAGCCCGCGTGAACTGGTGCAGCTCTGGGACGAGCTGCAGCAGGCCGCCGAGCGCTGGCGCGAAGCGCAGCTCGGCCCGGAAGGCGGCGCGTCAGCCCCGCGCCGCAGTGACGCCGCCGGGGGCAGCCGCCCCGGCGCGAACGGGCGCCGGGCGGCACGCTACCGGCGCTTCCTGCAGGCGGGCGCAGCGCTTACGCTGCTGCTGCCGCCTGCGCTGTGGCTGACCGGCGCACCGCCGGTCAGCGTATGGTCCGCGCTCGGCCTGCTGGCCGCAGCGGACCTGTGGCTCTGGGCCGCCCTGCGCGCAGCGGGGGCGGCGGTTGCCCCGCCGGAGCCGGGCGGCGGGGAGGCGGGCAAGGCCGCAGCGGAGATGCTGCGGCTGCGCGGACTGCTGCTCTCCGGCGCGGAGCGGGAGAGCGGCAAGGCGTCCAGCCCTGACGCAGGCGGGCTGGAGGCCGGGATGCGCGAGCTGCGCCGGCTGATGGAGGCCTGGGGCACCTGGCGCCAGCGCGTAGACCGGCAGGCGGCTGAGGCCGAGGCCTGCCGGACGGAGCTTGAGCGGCTAAGCGGACAGGAACAGGTGCTGACAGGCGAACTGGAGGAAGCGGAGGCCCGCTTCACAGAGCTGGCGGCGCGCTATGAAGAATGGCTGCGTCAGCGGAGACTCCCCGAAGGGCTGTCCCCGGACGGCCTGCCGGATATTTTCGCCCTGGCAGAGCAGGGCCATGAGCTGCTGCGCCAGGAGGCCAAATGGTCTGCGCGGCTAAGCGGACTGGCGGCGGAATGTGCACTCTATGAACAGGAAGGGATGAAGCTGCTTGCAGCTGCGGAGACCGGACGGGTAAACTCCATTTCCTTTGTAGCTGAGCAGCAATCGATACCGGCTGTTCCGCTTACTGATCAGCACCGGCTACCCGCCACCGAGCCTACTGAGCAGCAATCACTACCCGCTACTCCGCTTACTGATCAGCACCGGCTACCCGCCACCGAGCCCACTGATCAGCACCGGCTACCCGCCACCAATCCTACCGCCCAGCATCCACCCGCAACTCCAGCTGCTCCCCGCCACCCCACACCAGCCGCCCTATTAACCTGGCTGGAGCTGCGGAAGCGGGAGTGGGACCAGCTGAAGGCTGAGCTGCTGCGCAGAGAGAGTGTGGAGGCGCGGCTGGCTGAAGTCCGGGAGGAGCTGGCAGCGAATCACAGGGAGCAGGCAGAATTGAACCTGCGCTGCTCGAAGCTGCTGGAGGAAGGCGGTGCTGAGGACGGCGAGCAGTTCCTGCGCCGTTCCTCTGCGTGGCTGAGGAGGATAGAGGTTACGCGGTCCGTGCGTCAAGCGGAGCTGGCGATGTTCAGCGGATGGGATGACGAAGGCCGGGCAGAGCTCTTGAGTCTGCTGGAGCATCTGGACGCCGGGCGGCTTGCGCAGGAGCGTCAGGCCGCGGAAGAAGCGGCGGCCGAGCTTGAAGAGGAACGCAGCGCACTGCTTGAGCAGCGCGGCAAGCTGCTGCAGGAACGGGAAGCATTGACGAAGCGCGGCAAGGAAGATACTGCGCTCCAGCAACTGGAGGAACAGCGGGCGGCACTGCGTAATCTGGCCGGGCAATATGCGGTAACCGCTCTGGCGGCCGAGCTGATGGGCCGGACACGCAGGATCTATGAGCAGGAGAAGCAGCCTCAGGTGCTGCAGCTGGCCTCCGTGTATTTCTCGAAGCTCACGCACGGGGAATACCGCCGGATTGTGATGACGCTGGGGCATAAGGAGCTGAAGGCTGAACATAAGGATGCCGGACTGCTAGACAGCGGGCTGCTCAGCCGGGGAACCGCGGAGCAGCTGTATCTGGCGATCCGGCTGGCACTGGCAGAAACGATGAGCAGCAAGGTGAATCTGCCGCTGTTCTTCGATGATCTGTTCGTTAACTTCGATGAATACCGGCTTCATGCGGCTCTGGCTCTGCTTGGCGAGCTGTCTTCTTCCCGGCAGATCGTCATGATGACCTGCCACCGTCATGTCGCCGAAGCTGTGGCGGGCAGCATTCCTGCCGCAGCAGTTATTTCCGTGTAGTGCGGATCGCAGGCTTGATGCTGACAATCGTAATCCCCTGCTTCTTGCCGCCCGCTCCTCCTGCGGGCGGCTTGCCCTGCCCTGGCGGCGGGGACATGGGGGAGCGCACCAGCATGACCACCCATATCAGACACAGCGCGCCGAAGATCGGGTAGAAGATGCCCAGCAGCGAGCTGAAGCCGAATTGGCTGAACACATAGCAGATCAGCATCAGCAGCGGGGCGACAAGCGCGGGGGCGACCGGGAGCCGCTGCTGGAGCTGTACGCTTACCCCGTAGATACCGGCGACGAAGGTGCTGAAGATTTCCATGAAGATCAGCAGCAAGAAGACCATCTGCACCACCGGACCCAGCCGGATGGCGATGCTTCCCATCGGAATCTCGAACTGCAGGATGCCCGGCATCTGCGAGCTCATGGCAAAATGGGCCGCCAGCAGCATGAACCCGATGCCCGCTCCGCCCAGAATCCCGCCGCGCACCAGCGCACGTTCGTCATCCGTATGACGGGCCAGCGGAACCAGCACCGCCTGGGCCATGCCAAGGTTGAACGAGGTATAGAGCAGCGGAGAGATCCATGCGTTGATGCTGCTGTAATCGGTGGGCAGGAAGAGGAAGCGTTCGGCTCCCGCAACGCCCAGCGTATTACAGACAAGGATCAGCGACAAAGTAAGCATCAGGGGCACCACCAGGCTGTTGATCTGCAGAATGCCGGAAATACCGCGCTTCAGCAGCAAGTAAGATCCGAAGATCGTCAGAAGCAGCCCCGCCTGATAGGGAAGGCCGAGATGCTCCTTGAAGATCGCCCCGGCGCCTGCCAGCATGATGCTGTTCACCCCGATCAGAATAATCATGGTAAACAGGCTGATGATGGTCCCGGCCTTGGCTCCGAACAGGTGGCGGTTGAAATCCTCATACGAGTCCGCAGAGATTTTCCGGGCGATGATCATCATTTTGGTGCCCAGCCAGATAAAGAGAGCGGCAGAGAATAGAATCGTCAGCAGTGCCCAGTGGCCGTATCTGGTGAAAAAACGGAGGATTTCCTGGCCGGTAGCGAATCCGGCGCCGACAATGGTGCCGATATAAGTGAAAGCGATCTGTAATGTGCGGATATGTGACTTCATGCTTAGCCTCCTTATGAATGCTGCGAAGTTTACAATTGCGGGGCCTGCAAGGATATAGCCTTGTGTAGTCCGCATAGTACAGGTTATGATGAGGAACAGAGGGACATGACTTCCGCCTGGACGAACAGGTGCGATTTCGGTGGAACGTCTATAAAGGGTAATGGAGGTTTACAATTATGGAATTATTGAAACAGCGGATATTGGAGGAAGGCGTAGTCGTCTCGGATCAGGTGCTGAAGCTGGACGGACTGCTTAACCACCAGGTCGATCCGATGCTGACGATGGAAATGGGACGGGAATTTGCCCGCAGATTTGCTGAGGCTGGAGTTACTCGCGTAGTGACTGTGGAATCCTCGGGGATTGCCGTGGCATTTGCCACCGCTTATGAGATGAAGGTGCCGCTGGTGTTTGCCCGGCGCAAAAAAACGCTGCTGGCTGATCCCGACGCTCTGTGTGAACGGGTTCCATCTTTTACCAAAGGGATTGTTACGGACATTATGCTGTCCCGCCAGTTCATCTCGGAGGATGACAAAATCCTCTTCATCGATGATATTATCGCCAATGGCGACGCGGCGCGCGGCCTGATTAAGATTATCCAGCGTTCAGGTGCCGAGCTGGTGGGCCTTGGCGTAGTGGTCGAAAAAAGCTTCCAGGCCGGTGCCCGCACGATCCGGGAACAGGGAATCCGTCTGGAGTCTCTTGTTGATATCACCTCTCTTAATGACGGGACGATTGTTTTTGGATAAGGCTGAAGTGACAATAACAGGAACACAGCCTATTTTTGAAACATCTGCTTTTCACCCTATAAGTTTTCCTTTATAATAAAAATTAGACATGAGAGAGGAGGCGTCACAATGGGGAATGAACCGGTGACAGAGCAATTTTTTATTGATAAACTAACCGAGGCTAAGGATCACTTCGAACGTGCGCTGGATTGCAAACACACGGAGTTCGACGATTTGTATCCCTATATGATCGAACATCCTCAGTTTTTCTGGTACAAACGTTATGTTGCTTGGTCAGAGCTTTTGACAATCACAAGTTTGTGTGAAGAGCTGTCGTATAGCTGGAGACAGACATTCACAGAGCATCAGGTCGAATATCTGGAACAACGTGTGATGTCCGCTAAAGTTCTTGACTTCTGGTTTGAGAAGAATGAAGCGCTGATATAGGAACTTCATAAGACATACAGATTGCTTTTGAAAGATAACTAGACCCGGATGATTCTCATTTGGGTCTTTTTCATGACCGGATTCAGAGTTAAATTGGACAAGCTAAGCACAGAGAGGGGAGTAAGAATACTATGATAAGTGATGAACAACTGGATGCCTACCGGATTTCCGGTGAGCGGATAAGAGTTGTACGCGACGGGCTGGCGAGCAATGATATCCGGGGAATCGTGCTGGCCTGGGACGAGACCCAGGTGATGATCCGGCGTCCGAACAAGCATGTGGTGAAGCTGGACCGGAGATACCTGTATCAGCCGGTGAGCGAGCCGAGACCGGAAGCCTATACCCCGGAATGAGCGGAGAATGGAGGTCAAGATGAGTCATCATCATAAAATTTCGATCGTTACCGGAGGTGCAGGCGGAATCGGACGCTGCCTCACCGAGGAATTACTGAAGGCCGGAGCAGTGGTTGCCTGCATCGATACGGATCTTGCTGCCGGACGCTGGCTGGAGACCAAGTATGGAAGAGAGCGTCTGTTCTTTTATCAGGGAGACATTGCGGAACAGCCGGTGCTGGATGATTTCATCTCACAGGTAATCAGCCGCTACGGACAGGTGGATTACCTGATTAACAATGCCTGTATCAGCCGTAAAGGGCTGCAATCAGAATGCAGCTATGAGGATTTCGAGTATGTGCAGCGGATTGGAGTGACGGCGCCTTATTACCTGACGCTGCGGCTTAAGCCGCATTTTGCCCAAGGAGCCTCTATTGTGAATATCTCCTCCAGCCGGGAGCGGATGTCTCAGCCGGATACCGAGAGCTATACAGCGGCCAAAGGCGGGATCGGCGCATTGACCCACGCCCTTAGTGTAAGTCTTAGCGGCAAAGTGCGGGTTAATGCAATCAGCCCGGGTTGGATTGATACCACCGCTTATCACGGTACAGAGGAATCGGCAGAGCCGGTTCATACAGAGTCGGATCGGCTGCAGCATCCTGCGGGAAGGGTTGGAACTCCCGCGGATATCGCAGGCATGGTGCTGTTCTTGTGTAGTGAGGCTGCGGGATTCATAACGGGCGAGAATATTACAATCGATGGCGGGATGGGCAAGCAGATGATCTACCATGGAGACGAAGGCTGGACCTATCAGCCTGGAGGACAACGATGAAGCTGCCTATAATTAAAAATGCCGGGGAACTGGCCGCGCTGGTGCGGGAGATCGGTTACCTGCCCATGTTCCGCTGCGAGATCGCAGGCTTTTCTCTGGAGGAATGCACTCCTGCGGGCTACTGGTTCGTGAAGGGTGTAGAAGGGCCGTGGGAGTGGCGCGAGGAGATTGCGGCCGGGGGCGAGATCGCTTATGCGAAGCTCTTTAACAAGAAGGCCGGGTTCATCAGCAGAGAATGGTACCCGGACTTCGCCAATTACCGCCGGGACGGTTATGATTTCGATGCCAGATATGATGACGGACTGGCCTCCATGGCCAGCAAACGAATCATGGATGTGCTGCTGGAGCATGAGGCGGGGCTGCTCTCCAGTGATCTTAAAGGGCTGTCCGGCTTCGCGGCCAAAGGTGCGAAAGGCTTCGACACAGCCATGACGCTGCTCCAGATGCAGACCTACATTACAGCCAGCAAATTCGAGTATAAGCAGGACAAGCATGGCCGTCCTTACGGCTGGGGAATTGGGCGTTATGCCGTGAGCGAGCATGTATTTGGAGCAGACTATGTGACTTCGCGTTACAATGATCAGCCAGTGTCATCCAGGGAGCGGATTATGGAGCATACGGCTAAGCTGTTCCCGGAGGCAGGATCGAAGCAGCTGGAGAAGGTTCTAAAGTAAGGAAAAGCATTGTGCCGGTTAACGGCAGGAAAGGGCCGGAGTGCCACCTGGACCAAATGTAATTGAAAAACCGATTACAATGGGTCGTGTGGAGGTACCTGGGCCAGATGTAATCGAAAAACCGATTACAATGGCTCGTGAGGAGGTACCAGGGCCAAATGTAATCGAAAAACCGATTACAATGGGTCGTGTGGAGGTACCTGGACCAAATGTAATCGAAAAACCGATTACAATGGCTCGCGTGGAGGCACCTGGGCCAGATGTAATCGAAAAACCGAGTATAGGTCCCCAGTATTCCAGACTATAAAGTCTGGAATAGCCGCTCACCACCAACGTATCATATATTGATCTGCACCCGCACCAAGAGCCTCGTCCAGAATAGGACGAGGCTCTTGTGTCAGCAGTACAATCCATTACAAGGTGCGGCTTAGATGGACATCGCCAACTGTTCGACTTGTTCTTCCCGGGGAAGGACGGAGGCAAGCTCGGCACCCAGTCCGAGGTAGGCACGCATACGCTGCATCATTTCATTACGGAAGCCGGGCCATAGAATATGGATCTCGCCGACATAGCCCCGGCAGTTATACTCGGCGGTAACTCCGCGCTGGTCCTGGCGGACGGTATTGATCTTCAGCTGATGGGAGGTAAGCTCGCGGGTAACCTCCTGCAGCATCAGGGATGTCTTCTTGGTAGCGCTGGATACCAGCTCCATGTAGAGCTGGGGAGTCTTGAACAGACCGCTCTTGCCGATGGCACGGCAGTCCCGTTCAAATACTTTATGAATAAACGTTAGCAGCAGATAGCTTCTGACCAGGGACAATTCATCTTTGGTTATATTCTCAGGGATGGTTGGTGTAGTTAGGGGGTGTCTCTTGGTAATCGCCATTATAAATCACCTCATTTATAGTATGCGAACCTTTGTTCTCATTATACACCGAATCCGCAAATAAAAGCAATATTTTACTTGCAATTTATGGATAGCAATTTACAATAAAATAAACTTGACTCCATAATTCAGGCATGGTAAGATCTATCTTGTGACTGCGAAAGCAAGTCAACTGAATATGCGGTCATGGCGGAATTGGCAGACGCGCTGGCTTCAGGTGCCAGTGGTAGCAATATCGTGGAGGTTCGAGTCCTCTTGACCGCATCATAGGTAACATCAACACAGGTTCTTGTGTCACTTATTTAAGTGATATAAGAACCTGTTTTTGCGTTCAGCAATTCATTTATTTCATTTTAATATGACAGAATGTAGTCATGTTAGGCATGCTATTGTTTTCTAGTCATTTGAAAAGGAGGGACTTGATCAAGTGGAAGAAATGAAGAAGAGCCTGAGCTTCAATGAGATTGTTGAGCGTTCCCTCGTTATAAGAGAATGCTATCACAGACTGGAGCAGCAGCATCACGGGACACAGTGGAGTGTGGAAGAGGCTGCGCTTGCTTTTTTGACAGATGCCGGGTTAGTGGGCCGGTTGACGATGTCTGAGCAGAAGCGTTGGCCCAAAGGCGGCGACACCCGGTCTGAGCTGCAACATAAGCTTAGCGAGTGTATCTGGTGGCTAATTATTCTGGCGGAGCGGATGGAGGTTGATATCAGTGAATCCATGGAGGTCTTCCTGTCCTCATTCGAAGATCAGAATCCTTCATCAGTATAAGCCGATACCCCTCTTGAATATAAATTCTCCGCTAACTTGATGAATTCTTCTGGGGGTACATCCTTATCTCTTTGGAGCCAAAGACGAAATAAAGAAAGGGTCGTCGTCAGATAGAACTCAATGAAATACGGCGTTAAGGCATGGTTTTGCGGAAGGTTCAGGTATTGCTCCATGGAGATGTTCTTTTTTGTCCAGACAAGAGAGCGCATCCTGAACCGAATGCATAGACAGCTCTTTATCGGCAAGTTCTGTTTTGATGTCAAGGAGCAAGTTACTTTCAACAGCGTCCAGCAATTCGTAAATATCAGTAAAATATTGATAAAAGGTACTGCGGTTATACCCTGACCGGTTGGAGATTTCCTGAATGGAAATTTTCTCAAGCGGCTTTTGCCTGTATAGCTCACAAAAAACTTCTATAAATCTTTGTCTTGTTTTCTCTGTGATTTGAGGTTGTTTTTTTCATGTGTCCCTCCTGCTGGTGTATAAGATATCATCCGACAGATATTAAAAAATTGATGATTGATCAAGGAATCCTAAAGCTTTATGATCACATCATACAACATGTTGTTGGATGATCATACGGAAATATGAATCGGCGGGGTGGTAAGATGTCAGCAAAGCAAGAAAGAATTTTAATTTTCGGTGCAGGTGTGATCGGAAGCATCTATGCAATGAAGCTTATGGAAGCCGGGTTTGACGTTAGCCTGTTTGCACGTTCGGACAGATTCAGATCTTTACAAGAAAAAGGTCTGCAATACCATGACAAAGGTACAGTCAGATCGATTCCGGTGAAGGTTATAGATACACTCGAAAATGATGATGTATACGATTATATTTTCGTTACCGTCCGTTATGACCGGGCCGAATCCGCGTTGTTAGCACTAAAGGATAATCAAAGCCCGAATATTGTTACGATGACCAATAGTTCGATTGGATTTTCTTCGTGGCGGGGGATTGTGGGGGATAGACTTTTACCTGCTTTTCCCGGCTTCGGCGGACAGATTAAAGATGGGGTCCTGTACGCCCGGTTCATGCCCAAGTTTCTAGTGGCCACCTCATTTGGCGAAGTGAACGGCGCAGTGACGCAGCGCGTCTTAAAGCTCGCACAAATATTTCAAGCCGCCAAGCTTCCTTACGTTATCAAAAAGGAGATGCAGGCGTTTCTAATCACCCATTCCGTATCCGACATTGCTCTGCTGGGCAGTTTGTACGGCGGAAACGCAGACCCGGCCCGAACCCGAAAGACGGCACGTCAAATAACAGTTACTCTCAAAGCGTACCTCAGGAAAATAAAACAAGCGGGTGTTGCCGTTGATCCGCCACTTTTCACAATTGTCCCAAAGCTCCCAAGCTTCATACTGGATGTTCTCTTCATTGCTTGGCTACGCACGAAAATGGTTAAAGATATGCTGCTGCCGGATTATGCGAATGCTGCGAACCAGGAGGTTGTGCAGCTGGAGAAGGATCTAACGAAATTTTTATCTATGCAGAACGGCTGATGAATCGATTGTTCCGGTATTGTAACCTGTCTGTTTATTCTTTGCTTCCAGCGGATGGTAAGGTTGAAGGACTGAAGCAGGCGGGAGGCTTACCATGCTCACAAGATTAGGGATGATACTGAAAATATCCATATTGGCGGTCTGCCTGGCTGGATGCAGTCAGGCGGCAGAACCGGCAGGTGCGCAGCATGTTCCGGTCACTCCAGCGCCACCATCAGAACATGCTAAGCAAGAGGAGAATCTGATTCCGCTCAATACCTCCGAACCTTTTATCGGGCGAATGGAGCTGGATCAGGCGACGGAGGAATTCATCTATGGAACCTGGAAGGTGGACAAGCTGCTGGGATTCGCGAATTCCTATAATGACGCATCTGAATATCCGACAGGGCAGGACATCATTGGAGATGAGATTGTGATTCATCAGGATTACTTCTCCTCCAAGGGACTAGAGGGCTATGAAGCGTACCAATACGAGTTAACCAATCCCCGCTACAGCATAACCCAGAGACATTATAACAGGGATTCCTTTTACAGAGTGAACAAACTGGATCTGCCCATTATCGAAATCAACGATGAAATGACAGTCATTGACATAGCGGAAGCTTCGCCGGGGCTGGGTATACCGCTAGGGTTCCTGGATGTGAATCATAGCAAACTGATCCTGTGGATCGAAGCTGCCACGTTTGAGTTGATAAGAGTGGACGAATCGGGTAATAAGTAGTCTAAGTACTGGAGTTTATAATGACAGGAGTGAGCGGCGATGAGCTGGGATGTACTTATTATGAAAACGAAATATGATTTTGAGGCACCGGAGGAAGAACAGCCCCCAGTGCCACCGCTGGGACAACGTGATGACATCGTCGCGAAGCTGACCCGTGCCATTCCGCAGCTGGATTACCGGGATAAGGCGTGGGGCATCCTTGAGGGTGAGGGATATTCGATCGAGTTCAATACAGGCGATGAAGAGCTAGTGGATTCCATCATGCTGCATGTCCGGGGCGGGGGAGCAGTGATGGATACCCTCCGCTTGATATGTGAGACATTGGAGGCTTATGCGCTGGATACATCGGATTCCGGCTACATCGACTTTGAGCAGCCTGAAGCAGCGGAGCAATCCTGGGAGCAATTTCAGAAGTATCGTGACCAAGTGATTAACCAGGATAACTGAAGAATATAGACATGAACAGAGGCGCTGGATGGATTACATCTGCAGCCTCTGTTTTGTTTTGAAGTGTTTGGAAATAACATGCAGAAGGGTATTGACGCCTAATGAAGTAGCATGTTAATATTTTCACGTGACAAACTAACATGTCAGTATACCTAAATAGCATGTTAGCATGTTAACTCATTTATCCTACTTCAGGAGGTTATTTTGTGGATGTGGCTAATGTTGTAATCGGTTTCATTATGGTCTTATCGTTTTTTGGATTGGTGTGGTATTGCGTCAAGGGGTATAACCTTATGGTCGGCTTCTTCGTCATGTCAGTGCTGTGGACCTCGATTGCCCTGATCGGAAATAGCATTCATCCTACCTCCGTGATGGAGGGCAAGACGTTCATTGACGTCCTGACGAACGTGTTCCAGACGGGGCCTGAGAATTACGGGAAGGCGATACTGGTTAATATTTTCTTCGGCGCCTTCTTCGGAAGAGTCCTGATCGACACCGGGATTGCCGCTACTCTGATTCGTAAGGTTGTAGAGCTTGGAGGAGACAAACCAAGAATCACTATGTCTCTGCTATGTATCGTTACCGCTGTAATCTTCACATCCATGACCGGTATCGGACCGGTAATCTCCATTGCCGTCATCGTGCTGCCGATCATGCTGTCGCTAGGAATTCCTTCCCCGATTGCCTTGTTCTCCTTCATGGGCTCAATCATGGCGGGGATCTTCGGGAACATCGTGAACTTTAAGCAATATCAGGCGATATTTGCAACAGCCAATGAAAGCTATGCCAGCTATGACTATAATACATATTTCAAATTCGGCATGATTGCGATGGCTGTATCCCTGATCGTGGTTCTGGTGGTATCTAACGTGATGATGAACCGGAAGCTCTCCCGGGCCTGGGCGGCAACACCGGATAGCGGAGCTACTGTAGATGCACCTGCGATCTCCTGGATCTCGATCATTCTGCCGGTAGTGGGTGTGGTGGTGCTCAAGGTTCCCATCATTTTTGGATTTATCTTCGCCGCCCTGTTCGCCCTGCTAACCTGTGGTAAGCTGAAGGGCGGTTTTGCAAGCGTTTGCAGAATGCTGTCGAAGCAGTTCGCGGACGGAGCCATTGATGTAGCGCCGATGATCGGCTTCCTGCTTACGCTGTCGATGTTCAATAATGCTGCTACCTATGCATCCCCTTATTTCAAAACCCTGCTGGACGGCGCAATGCCCCAGACCGCGCTGCTCTTGTGTATTGTCTTCGCCATTCTGACACCGCTCGGCTTCTTCCGCGGCCCGATGAACCTGGTCGGCTCCGGTTCGGCCATCCTGGCTGTCGTGGTGGCAACCGCTGCCTGGCCGGTACAATTCCTCTATCCGCTGTTCGCCATTACTACAGTAGCACCGCAGCATTTGGACGTTACACAGTCCTGGGTGGCCTGGGGCTTCGGCTATACGAAGGTTCCGGCCAAGGAATACATGAAGATGTCGATTCCTACCGGCTGGATCATCGGGATTATTCTCTGCGCGGTTGTGTTCTTCATGTATGGCAATTTGGTGTAGCGTGTAGCACTGCTTAGCATTAATCAATAAGTAGTACTCAAGTCAATAACGAGAAGCTATAAGGAACGAAGGGGAAATTTGGAACTGTAGGAGCGGTAGCGTCCGCCTTTGTCTGCGGATTTCCACCGCGAACAGCGGTACAAATCAAGAAATTTGCAGACAACAGCGGCCGGAAGTCCAAATGTTCACCGCAGTGACGGTTAGGCTTCAAATTTCACTTGGGTCTACTATTAATGAAGAGAAACGGAGAAATCATATGAGTACAATGGTTAGAATGGGGATCGATGTGGGGGGAACCCATACCAAAGCAGTTGCGATTGACAACGCGACACATGAGATTATCGGCAAATCGTCCGTGAAGACGACGCATGACCATGCCACAGGCGTAGCCGCAGGTGTGGTGAAATGCTTCCAGAATTGCCTGGAGGAGAACAATATCCGTCCGGAGGATGTAGTGTTCGTGGCCCACAGTACCACGCAGGCAACGAATGCGCTGATCGAGGGCGATATTGCCCAGGTGGGCATCATTGGCCTGGCGAAGGGCGGTCTGGAGGGCTGGCTCGCCAAGCGTCAGACCCGGCTTCAGAATATCGACCTGGGCAACGGCAAGGAGATCAAGATCTACAATAGCTTCCTTAATGTTAAAAAAATGTCCGAAGCCTCTGTGCTGACGGTCATCGATGAACTGAAGCAGCAGGGGGCACAGGTGATTGTGCCTTCGATGGCTTTTGGCGTAGATAACGGGCGGCCCGAGGAACTGGTCTATATAGAAGCAGAGAAAAAAGGCATGCCGACCACCATGGCCTCCGACATCACAAAATTATACGGGCTGACCCGCAGAACGCGGACGGCGGCGATTAATGCAAGCATTCTGCCGAAGATGCTGGATACCGCCAATTCCACAGAGAAGTCTGTGCGGGAGGCCGGGGTCCATGTTCCGCTGATGATTATGAGAGGCGACGGCGGCGTCATGGAGATCAGTGAGATGAAGAAACGGCCTGTGCTGACGATGCTGTCGGGACCGGCGGCCTCGGTCATGGGATCACTGATGTATCTGAGAGCGTCGAACGGGGTGTACTTCGAGGTCGGCGGCACGACTACCAATATCGGTGTGATCAAAAACGGCCGCCCGGCCATCGACTATTCCATCGTCGGCGGTCATCCGACCTATGTCAATTCCCTGGATGTACGGGTGCTCGGCGTGGCCGGCGGGTCCATGATCCGGGCGAACAAGAGCGGAGTGGTCGATGTCGGACCCAGATCGGCGCATATCGGCGGTCTGGATTATTCGGTATTCACCGATCCGGATAAGATCAAGGGAGCGCAGGTCGAATTCTTTTCTCCGAAGCCGGGTGATCCTGCTGATTATGTGGCCATCCGGCTGGAGAACGGGGAGCGGGTGACGATCACGAACTCCTGCGCGGCGAATGTGCTGGGACTGGTGAAGCCGGAGCACTTCTCCTACGGGAATGTGGAAGCGGCCAGAAGGGCGATACAGGCACTGGCGGATTACTGCGGAACGACGGTAGAGGATATCGCCAAGCAGATTATGGAGAAGGCCTATGCCAAGATCGAGCCGATCATTCTGGCGCTGGCCGAGAAATACAAGCTGGAGAAGGATCAGATCTCCCTCGTCGGCGTGGGCGGCGGAGCGGCTTCGCTGATCGTCTATTTTTCGGAGAAAATGGGCCTGAAATACAGCATCCCCGAGAATGCCGAGGTTATCTCTTCGATCGGAGTTGCCTTGTCGATGGTTCGCGATGTGGTGGAACGGATTATTCCGTCCCCGTCCAAGGAAGTGATTGCCGCCCTGAAGATGGAAGCCTTGAACAAGGCCATCCAGAGCGGAGCGACCCCGGAGAGCATCGAGATTCATATTGACATTGATCCGCAGACTTCCAAGGTGACAGCGATTGCTACCGGTTCCACCGAGGTGAAGACGACTGAGCTGCTGAAGGAATGTGATGAGGCGGAGCTGCGGGAGCTGGCTGCCCAGGATATGCGCATCCCTGTAGAGCGGACGGAGCTGCTGCAGAAGACTAGATATGTTAGTATTTTCGGCGAGAAAATGGATAAAGCCGGTGAAGCCGGCGCGGTTCGCATCCTGGACACCAAGGGCTTCATCAAGGTGCAGAGAGGCCGGGCCATGGCGCTGAAGACAACAGCCGGGGACTATCTCAGCGCGGTTAAGCAGTTGTGGGAGGCAATGGCCGTCTACCAGACTGAGCTGATTGCAAGACCTGACTTCTACCTGTGTATCGGCGCACGGGTGATGGACTTTACCGCCTCAGACTTCGAGCAGCTGGAGCTGCTGATGGACATTGAGATATCCACGTTCGAGCCGGACACGGAGGTTATTGTTGTGGCGGCCAATATCAAGCAGAGCTAAGAGCCGCGCGGAAGAACGTGTAGACAGGAGGACGTATGCAAGTACAGACGAAGGTGGGAGAGCTGTTGAATCCATTGCTGGAGGTTGACGATGAGGCTTGGGGAATGTATGCCTTCAGGAGAGACATCCTGAACCGGCGTATTCCGCCGGAGACGAAGCGGGAAATGCTGAAGCAGGCCAGAGCCTGCGGCACCGAATATGCACAGCGGATGATGCTTGAATATGAGACCTGTGATGTCCGGGTGCTTGCTGAACGTATGAACCTGAAGCTGGAATTCAAGGATGCGCTCATGACCGGCAAGCGTGTGCTGTTCGCCTCCTATACCCCTCCCGACCGGATCGAAATCATGGAAGAACCCTTGCACAGAGCGGCAGAACAGGTGCGGGAGGCGGGGCCAGGTCTAGTTGAACTTTTTCCGCAAGCTGGTATAATGAATACTATCCTTGGCCACGAAATTTATCATTTTGTAGAAGACCGGTTTGCACAGGAAATATACACCCGAACCGAGCGTATTCTGCTGTGGAAGCTGCTGGGCCTGAAGAATTATTCTACAATACGCACCTTAAGTGAAGTTGGAGCCATGGCTTTTACACAGGAGCTGAACAGACTGCGATACTCGCCGTTTATTCTGGATGTTCTGTTGTATTACAGCTACGATTCAGCCAGTGCGGAGACAATAACCCGTGATGTACTAGGAGTGAGTTCAGGGAAGGTGTAGGGAAGCCGTTGAAGATTATGAATAACAGCAATTCACTGAATGATGTAACTTACAATAGAATAAAAGAAGACATCATGAATATGACGCTCGAGCCAGGAATGGATGTCAGTGTGCAGAAGCTGTCTGAACGCTATGGCGTCAGCCGCACACCAGTGCGGGAAGCAGTGGTCCGTCTTCAACAGTCAGGACTGGTGGAAATATATCCTCAGCGCAAAACGGTAGTCTCCAAGATCGATCTGCAACGGGTCCGTGAGGAGTGGTTCATCCGCACCTCGCTTGAATCTGCGGTGATCGATGAGTTCATCCGCAAGTGCAGCGAGCTGGTAGCAGATACGATGCAGGAACTGATTAATAAGCAGAAGAAATATATGGACAAGAAATACTTCAGAGAATTCTATATTAAGGACAACAGGTTCCATCAGCTGATCTTCCAGACGGCCGGGGAAGAATTGTCCTGGTTCACCATTGAAGAGGTAGCGTCCCATTATAACCGTATCCGTCTGCTCTACGGGAAGATGGAGGGGGTGCAGCCGTCCGATATCGATAAGCATGTGAAGATGGTAGCGGCTACCCGCAAGCGGGATGTGGAAGGGATGCGCAAGGTCGTGATGGAGCATTCCAATACACTGCTGGACCGGGTCCAGAGCATGTCCAAGCAATACCCGCAATTCTTCTGATCATACAAATGACAAGCTTAAAGGCGTATACTGAAGTCTTCTCCGCATGGAGCAGAACTTCCGGTATACGCCTTTTGTTGCGAAAGCACTAAGCTGTCTCTACTTGTGCAGGGCCTTTGCAACAATAGCTATTGCTGCTTGAGCCGCCGGTAATATAGCCAGGTTCGGCCCGCGAACGAGCCGAAGAGCAGAATGGAAAGGAACATAATTGAAGTGTTCCACGCCTGGGAAGCGGTAAATTCATCCCGCAGGATGCTATCTATGAAGGCCGACACATTCAGGCTGTAGAGCAGAATCATGGGCAGGAACAGCAGGGTATAGCTGATGGCGATTTTACGTGCGTGCTTCAGGCGGTGTAACGGATCGCTGTAGAGCTCCGGGTATTCGGCATGCTCCGGGTTCTCCCGGCTCCACAGGGTCCATTTCTGCAGAGAGAAGGGAGAACTGTAGAGTCTGGTCCAGCCTGCCTCCTGATGCAGCTCGAAATACCCTTCACCCGCAACGACCTGATAGTCAGCGTGATATTTCATACGGCGCGGACGGCCCTTGCTGAAATGGAACAACGTTCCTCCGAAGCCTACTTTATAGAGATTCCAGCCGTCCAGCTCCTTGTCCTCCAGCCATTGCTCCAGCCGGTCAGGGGCATACATCCAGCCTAACTTCATCCGTGCCATCGTAGTGCCGGCAGGCTTAGGCGTTGCGGGAGGCTTCTTCATGTCCGTGTGCCCTTGAAGAAGTTCCCTGTTGGCTGCCCGGAGCTTGATAAGCGAATAAATGGCAAGTACCAGCAGGAGTACTGCCAAGGCAGCGGCCGTCCAGGTTGCCGCCCACATTGGGCTGGGCTGAATGCGGATAGGAGCATCGTTGGAGTAGGTTAAGCCTAGAGCAAGCAGGGGAATCAGTGCAATGAGCAGCAGATACACTAGAATTCCCGTGAAAACATAGGAGATGATGCGGTTACGCCTCAGGACATCCTTACGTGAAGGATAGGCGCTAATCTGTGACGGGGACCGATCATTCTCGTACAGGCTCCACTTCCCTTGCTGTAGCCGCCTGCTCCATCCCTCTGCGGACAGATAAGGAGACATGGATGAATGCTTGGATGAATGATAAGCCAGCTGATAAGTTAGCAAGGCGGGTTCACCCTTCCGGAAGGTAAAGCGCCGCAGCAGTAAGCTCCATTCCTCCAGACGCCATCCCCTGCCGGCCATATCGGCTAACCAGGCTTCTGTCCCCGGCAGATCGTAGCTCCAAAAGGGCCGAAATACAGTTCTCATTGAAATTCCTCCTCACTGGTGACGGCGTTGCGGTGAAGTTCCTTTAATCTGCCGATTTCTGCGCGCATGACTTCCTTCCCCAGCTCAGACACCTCGTACACCGTCTTTCTCTCTTCATCGGCAAATACGGTAATTAGCCCATCCTTATTCATCTTGGTCAAGGTTCCATACACCGTACCGGAGCCCAGCCGTAGCCGTCCTTCCGACAGATCATCCACATGCTTGATGATTCCGTATCCGTGGCGCGGCTTGGTTAAGGATAACAGAATATAGAAGGCCGTTTCGGTCATGGGGACGTATTTTTTTAGAACCTTTTGTGCTGCGGACATCGCGTTCACCTGCTTCGTCAATTCGTTGTGCCAAGTCATGGCTATAAAAGAATATGTCATGCTGTGACTATGTCATATCATGACTATATCACGGTGCGACATATAAATCAACTTGAGGTGAGCGAGATGAGGTAGCAGAGTTATATTGGCGAAAGAAGCAGGGGCCGGCACAATGGCTGCCAGAGCTCAGGTACAAGCTGGGGCTGTGAACAGTAGACTGCCTGTAGATACTGGCTGAGTGGGGCCAGCTTGTCCTGGGCCAGCACCTCCTTGATCTCGGACGGCTTGACGGGAATATCCCGCCCGGATGCGGACATGAACTCTGCAAGGGGCAACAGCATCCTGCAGCTTTTGCGGTACGCCATCCGGTGCGGGAACCTGGGGGAGCTGCCGGAATCGTATTTGGATAGTCTGATGCGGGCGTAGTGATCAGCCAGGACTCTGCGGGCATCAAGCTTCAGCACAGCGAAGACCTCGCCCGGCTCTCTGCGCGAATACATTGCAGCCATTGCGAGGCAATCGCGCCAGGTCGGCCACAGGAACACATGACGGTCCAGGCAGCGGCGGAATTCCTCCGCCGTTGTGCCTGGGGCCATGGCTTCGGGGGTAATTCGCAGATGGGCATTCAGAATCGCGGCTTGCCCGGCGTAGCTTACCCGGTGCGCCGCAGTCCGCCGCTCTCCGGCTGCATGGGCGGGACTCAGCACGGCAGAGGAATAGATGGTGTCAAAGGCAGCCATGGAGGGCAGATTCACTGCCCGGGTGAAATGATAGAAGGAGGTGCGGAGCGGGCTTTTGGTAATGGCGTCAATCAGGGAGGTGTTCATGGGAGCTTCTGCCCTTTGAAGGTGCTGAGGGGCATACTCTTCACCTTGCGGTTCAGCAGGACCGCATTGATCTCGCCTCCGGCCAGGATGATAAAAGAGCTGATATATAGCCAGATTAGCAGCACGGTTACGCCTCCGAGACTGCCGTAGGTTTTGGAGAAATCACTGAATTGATTGACGTATACGGAGAACAGGATCGAGGTCGTAATCCAGCCGATGGTGGTGAACAACGCCCCAGGCATTACCTCCCGCAGCGCCAGTCTCCGGCTGGGAGCGATCCAGTACAGCAGGGTGAAGACGATGAACATCACGAGCAGCGGAATCGCGTATTGGAGCAGATCCCAGAGCTTTTGGAATCCATAGGGAAGATCAACCAGCAGGAAGACCTGCGTCTTAAGCCAGCTGCCGAGGACCAGAAGCAGAATGCTGAGCAGTACAACGAACCCGATCGTCAAGGTAGCAAGCAGGGCGATCCCCCGGATTTTCCAGAACACTCTGCTCTCGTCAATCTCGTAGGCACGGTTCAGCCCCTTGATGATGGCATTGATCCCTTTGGAGGCGGCCCACAGGGTAGCCAGCATCCCGAAGGACAACAGCGTCTGGCTGCGTCCGGCGGACACATCCTGCAGAATCTCTTCTATAATAGAGATGGCTTCGGCGGGCATGATCTGCTCCAGCTGCCCTATATTTTTCTCCAGGGAGATATTCGCATACCCGATCAGGGTCATGATGAAGATCAGAAAAGGAAACAAAGACAGGATTAAATAATAGGTCAGTTGCGCAGCGATGCCCTGGACATCATCGTCGTTGATTTTTACCCATAGCTGCTTGATGAACTTGAAAGTGCCTCTTCTACTGCCGGAAGTGCTGTTCATAAGACCCTCCTTCAAGAATTCCCGGATAGACTGACATGGTAGCCAAATCGTTCCATATATATGTATACCCGTTATAATATCCTTTAGTCCGCCGGGGTAGTTTTTATTGTAACATACCTGGATTAGTTGGATCTGGGGCAGTGAAAATTCAAGCAGGAAATCCCCTTGTATTATACTGGAAAACTCTTAGAATAGTAGGAAAGATAACAATATAAGAATATAAGGAGATTGCCCATGAAGCTGCTGCTTGAGGATTACGAGGGAATCAGACGCTGGATGTACCGCAATGCCCGTCCGCTGGACCTGGCGAGATGGAGATTTCACTTTGAGGGCGGCGGGGCTGCGCCGGTACTGGAAGCGCTGTCCGCCTATCAAAATGAGGATGGCGGCTTCGGCCATGCCCTGGAAGCGGACGCGTGGAATCCGAATTCCACGCCCATCCAGACCGCTACGGCGGTAGAAAGGCTGCTGGAGCTGGAATTTGCAGATAACGGGCATCCGCTGGTGCAGGGAATTCTGAAATACCTGGACAGCGGTGTGGATATGGATGGCCGCACATGGAAGAATGTCGTAGCTTCCAATAACGATTATCCTCATGCCCCCTGGTGGCATACAAGCTCGGACAGTACTTCCCACAGTATGTATAACCCGACAGCAATTCTGGACGGATTCATTCTGAAGGCTGCTCCCAAGGATAGCGGGCTGTATGCCAACGGACTAGGGATTGCCCGTGAGCTGACGGAGCTTTTCCTGCATGACCCTGTGATTGAGATGCATCCGTTGAAATGCGTGGCCACCCTGCTGGAATGTATCGCTTGGGCAGAATTGCAGGAGGAGTTCCCTTACGCTGCACTAAGAGAAGCGCTCAAGGTGCAGAGTGTGCAGTTAATCAGCCGGGATGCGGGTGGATGGAACGGGTATAGCTGCAGGCCGTCTGTGTTCATCCATTCGCCGCATAGCCCTGAATATGCAGAGCTTGGCGGGCTGCTGCATCAGGAGCTGGATTATCTGCTGGAGACCCGGAACTCCGAAGGAATCTGGGACCTGACCTGGGGCTGGGCGGGGTATGAACGGGAATTTGCCGTCAGTGAGAACTGGTGGAAGGCGCATATTGTCATTGAGAATTTGCGGCTGCTGCGGGAATTCGGACGGATGGCGGAGCTGCCATAGGAACAATAGTTTACAGTTACAAAATAATGCAACGCATGTTAAGCCACAGCTCTCCGGATGGAGGGGCTGTGGCTTAATTTCGCACCGGATGCTTGCAATGGCAGCAGACAGTATCTGTTATAGTGCGCTGTTCGTCTGAATGAATTCCCGCTGATATATGGCCTGCACGTTCTTCAAAATGGTGCTACCGTGCTCAGAGAATTTGAGCGGCGTGACCTGGTTCTTGTGCAGGAACACCCCGGACCTGCCGCTATGTTCGCCAAGAGCCGCCTGATACAGTAAGCCTGCGCCGTGGGCTGGCGCCGGGAAAAACATGCGCGTAATCGGCCGCAGCCAGAAGGGGATGCCTGATTTTTTGCCGCTGCGAAGGGTGTTGTTGCCTCCGGGATCCGCGCTGCGGATAAGGATGCCTTCGGCTGCAAGCTCAGAGGCCACCGCCTCCGTCCACAAGGACATGGCCCGCTTGGTGTCGGCATAAGGTCCAGTCAGCATCTGAAATTTCGCCGGGCGCTCCAGCGAAGCCGGGTCGAAGCTGCGCTTCATCATAAAAGCGTTGGAGGACGTATTCACGACCGTGCGGAGCGTGCCTTTCAGCAAGAGCGGCTTCAGCTCCATCGTAAGGATATACGGAACCACCGTCTGCAGCTCATAATGCAGCTCACGCCCTTGCTTAGACAAGAGTAACTCGGGGAAGCTGCCGCCGGCATTATTGAACAGGATGTCAATATGTGATTCGTGGCGGTTAATGTCCTGCAGGGCACTTCGCAATTGGCCAAAATCGCTTAAATCTGCCTTATAGATTCGTAGCTGCCTGCTGCCGAGCGCCTTATGGATGAGTGGGTCATCTTCAGCAAAAGCTGAGCGGATCAGCGAAATAACCTCCCAGCCTTCGTTCAGAAGTCTATGGGTCAGGGCCAGCCCGATGCCGTGATTGGCTCCGGTAATCAGCGCGGTGCGCGGGGGATGTGATCGTCTCATATTGGTTACTCCTCTACATGGAAAGTGGTGAATGGTGCTCATTGTATAACTTGGAGCCAAGTCCAAGTCAAGCGATAAAATGTGTCATTGACTTGGAGCCAGCTCCAAGTTATATAATAGAACGAAGGCACCATTAGACCAGTGAAACGGAGTGATTCTATGAGTCTGGCGGAAGCAGATCTCCAGCAGGGATATTCGATTAAGGAAACGGCGGAGCGGACGGGTATGTCTGAGGATACGATAAGGTATTACGAGAAGATCGGGCTGCTGCCCCGGGCGAAGCGCAAAGGGAACAGCCACCGCATCTATAGCGATTCGGACCTGAACCGGATGTTGCTGGTGACATGCCTCAAAAAAACAGGAATGTCGCTGGACGACATGCGGCCCTATCTGGACTTGTCTCTGGATGCAGACCTGTCTCAGTATCCTGAGCTCCACGTGATGATTCTGAATCACCGGCAGAAGATTATCGAGCAGATCGCATCGCTGCAGCAGATTGTTGATTTCATTGACGTCAAAATAGAGCAGGGAAATCTGGGCCCGCAGACCTGCGAGCTGACCGGAGACCGTAAGCAGATGCCAAGAGGACGTAAAGCCAAAGCTAAAGGGTGAGGGTTAATGCGAAGCACGAGGGGATTCAGGTGCTGAAGGCTATGCTTGACGCTGACAGACGGGGAGCTAGAGGAATCGCTTAGCTGACAGGCCGCCCGTGCCGTATCCGCATCCCATTGTTAATAATTGCGTAAGCGCTCCGTACATATTTACCCTTCGTGAGCCAAACAATGAGTACAATTGTTCAATCACGAAGGAGGTGTTCCAGTATGAATACAAGCAACCACAGAGTAAAGCGTGTCCTTCTATATCCCTTGGCCGCAGCTGTGATTATGTCAGCGGCGCTAATCCCGTCAGCCCCGCTTGCCGTGTCTGCTGCACAGGCAGACACGGCACTTTCAGCACCCGCACCTGCGTATAGCAGAGGGAGCAGCGTATCGGGCAACCGGACAGCTGGGAATCAGCAGCAGCAGGCGCTCAGCCGTGTGGCGGTCATTATCGATGATTTCGGCAACAGCATGCGCGGGACAGAGGAAATGTTCAAGCTGCCCGTCAAAATCACCGTCGCAGTCATGCCGTTCCTGCGCTCCAGCGAGCAGGATGCCCGGCGCGCCCATGAGCTGGGCTTCGATGTGCTGGTCCATCTGCCGATGGAGCCGCGCCAGGGCAAGCCGGAATGGCTGGGACCGGGGGCTGTGCTGACCAGCATGAATGACGCCGAGGTCCGCCAGCGGGTGGAGGCAGCGCTGGATAATGTCCCTTATGCGATTGGAATCAACAATCACATGGGCTCCAAGGTGACAGGTGATGAAAGGGTAATGGGTATTGTGCTGGAGGTCTGCAAGGAGCGCGGTCTTTTCTTCGTAGACAGCCATACCAATTACCGTTCAGTCGCGGGACGGATGGCCCGGGAGCTGGGAATGCCGCCGGTGGAGAATCATATTTTCCTGGATGATGTGCATTCGGCAAGCCATGTGGCGAAACAGATGAAGCTAGTGCAGGAGCGGGCTTTGAGTCAAAAGTTCTGCGTCACCATCGGTCATGTCGGCATCCAGGGCAAAGAGACCGCCGCGGGCATCCGCAGCGGCATTGCCGAAATGAAGGACAAGGTGCAATTCGTCGGCATCTCCGATCTGGTCCGTGAGGAATGGAAGTGGAATTCCCGGCTTACACTTCCATAAGGTAGGCAGCGATCCCGTTCGCAATGGCTTCGGCGATCTCTTCCTGGCCCTTTGGTGTACAGAGCTTCTCCCGATCAGCCGGACTGCTGACAAATCCCGCCTCAACGATCACCGTTGTGGCGGTTATTTTGTTGAGCAGGTAGAAGGGCTTGCCCCGGACAGGATCATTCTTCATCCCGTAGAGCTGGTTGAGCTGATCCTGAATGGTCCGGGCCAGCAGGAAGCTGCGCCCTTCCTGGCGGTACAGAACGAGCGGACCATGCTTGGACGGGGATTTCGCCCAGTTAATGTGGATGCTGACCACAACATTGGCCGGAAGCGTCTCTGCCAGTTCCTTGCGCTGGGCCAGATCGCGTAAATGCCGGGATCTGTTCCTCAGCCACAGATTCTCATCGCTGGGCGCATAATCGCCAGTCCGGTTCAGAATCGTATCGAAGCCATCTGCACGCAGCAGGAGAAAGAGGCGGCGGGAGATGGCAAGGGTGATGTCCTTTTCCAGAATGCTGCCGTAGGAGGTTCCGCCGTCAATCCCTCCATGCCCGGCATCAATCAGAATGATCCGCTGGTCATGGCCGAGCATATGCTGGCGCTGTCCGGGCTGCTCTGCCTGCGGATTAGTGCGGGGTGCAGCCGCCGCGTGAATCACTGCGGTTTCTCCTGCCGTAAGCATGAGCAGAACGCTTGCTGCGGCTATGATCCGCTTAAGCCGCCGCCTGGATCTCAGCTCAGACTGCTCTTTTGAATGATGGGAATGTGTAGCCGTATGGGGCTCTAATGCTTCTGACTGTCTCAAGTGAATAACCTCCCTGCCGGAATAATCAACAGCTACTTGTACTTAATGACGGTTTATACAGGTGTAGTCTTGTTAGATTGTGCCTTAACGGCCTAACCTATACGAAGCTTCGGATTCCGGTTTAGAGATCGGAGGATTGGAGCACACTATAGGCATAAGGTCAAGGGGCGGGAACCCGCCCCGGCACTCACCTGGGAGGTGTATGAGATGGCATCCGGCGGAGATGATCTGGTGAAGTATATTACGGAGAAGGTAGTCGTCTACATTGAGAACCCTCGCGCTGTCCATGCCCGGCGGAAGGCAGAGAAGCAGCCGTGGGCGGAAAAATGGTTCGGCACGCTGCCGCTCGCCTGGTCCGTGTGGCGCAGCAAATGGAGCAGGGGCGGGGATAGTAAGGAGTAGGAGTAGCACTTCAGCGGAAATCGGTCGCTGTGTGGGCATGAGGTGCATAAATGCACCTGAATTAGAGGAAATCGGGCCCTAAGTGTGAATCAGGTGTATAAGCAAACAGCCTTCCCAAGTGGCGTCGTGCAGGCGGCACCCGGGAAGGCTGTTTCAATATCGAGCAGGAACTGCCAGTGCCAGTCTACCGGCTTGAACCGGGTAGAGCAGCGGAGCCCAGCGTGGCTCCCCCGGGCAGCGGCACCGGCAGCTTGTGGAAGGTGCCCGCCTTCTGAAGGGCGTTAAGCGGGAGATAACGGATGCCACCGGGACCGGCAGCGGCATAGACTACGGCAGCTTCTGTGCTGCCTTGGTCCCGGGAAGCACCGGGCTTCAGCCAGCTCTGGCTGCCTGTAATCATGAATGGCGCGCCGAGCGTGTCGTTGTGCCCCGGGGACTGGAAGGCGAGACTGCCCCGCTCCTGAAGCAGAGCGCTCAGGCTTGCTCCGTTCAACGTCTTCAGCCCGGGTGCGGTCAGCCACAGCAGATCGGCATACGGGTCATCCTCTCCGCCGCTCCGAAGAGCGGGCTGGGGAGCGCGCGCCTGGCCCGGACCGGAGGACAGCATGGCTGAAGCTTCCGGTGCGGCATTAAGAATATGCTCAGCCTGGCTCTGATTCCAGGGCAGCGTCTCCAGAACGGTAGCATTCAGATACAACGTTCTGTTCTCCGTAGTGATTTTCCAGACAGGCAGCATTGGAGCATAGAGTGCCGTAACCCCGATGGCACCTGAAGAATTAGAGGGTATCAGTCCTTGCTGCGCCAGATACTGGCGCAGTTCAGTCATACTATAAGGGAGACCATCGGTTCCGGCTCCGTATTCGCTAAGCAGATAGCCGCCCTGATCCGCAGCCGAGATAATGAGATAGCCGATCCGCTGACCGCTGTGCATCACATTGACCAGCCAGCTCCGCGTTCCCGGACCAAGAGGGTAAACCTCCGTGCCGGCATCCTTCCATTCCTTAAAAGGAGCATCCGCTGAGAGCTGGCTAATCGTCTGACGGGTGAAGGCCTGCAGCGTTTCCGGCGCTGGAATCGGCTTCATCTCAAGTCCCGGAAGAACCTCCTGCGTGACGGCCTGCATCACGGTCGTCCGGCTGGCTTGTGATGCTAGCGCCTGGGGAGAGGAGGCGCTGGCAGCCAGCAAAGTCAGTCCAAGAATCAGACAGAGGAGCAGGCGGCCACGCCGCCGGGAGCTCTTTTGCCTCGTAGTGATATTCATAGGTTCAGTCACCTTTCCTGTTATTGAGGGAATTTACGCTTCTTACTGTTCATTGTAGGGGACAAGCCCTGAAAAGGCTGTTACTTGCTGTCGCGCCAGGCTGCGGGAGTTTCGCTGTTTTTTTGCCTGCTTTTAGCGGACCAGGTCGCATTCTATGTGCTGCGCAGATGAAACAATCCGTACGTTACGGCAGAAACTGCAATCTGCGGCTCATACTGCCACGAGGTCTCCTGGCGGCGGCGGTTGTACTGCTCCAGGATGGCGAGGCGCTTCTCTTCTTCCGGTTCCTTCAGCAGCTCCGCGTAGTAGATGTCCACGATGCTAAGCTCCAGCTCCAATCGTTCGCGCGCTTCTTCCGCCCAGGTGTAATCCAGCAGCGCCAGCTTCGAGGTCAGGTATCCCTCCAGCCGGTCGGCCCCGTCCGTAATCCCCAGCTCGAACGGCTGGACATGAATGTTCTCCGGCAGCCGTGGCGTCAGCTCCTTGCCGGCCAGCCGGGCCTCGAAGTCCGGGACGATCAGCCCGGAGGTTAACGACACCGCGATGAAATGCAGCTCCTCCCGCTTCAGGTCACAGGTCATTTCGACCTTGTAGCAGACCGCCAGCCATGGCTCGTAGGCGGCCGAGAACAGCGTGGTCCGCTGTCTGAGGCCAGGGTCCTCGAACAGCTGGAGGCACCGGCCTTCGTCCCGTGCCGCCGACCAGATCTGCCGCAGGCGCTTGCTGCCGTAGGTCACATCCTCGCGGCGGATCATGCCCGGTCCGAGGCGCGGCAGCGCCGGAACGATGCCGAAGTACCGCGCGAGGATGCTGTCCTCCGGCGCAGCAGATACCCCGGGCGGCAGCGCAGCTCCCGGCGCCTGCGCTGCGCCGAGCGGCTCCGCAGCAGCTTCGGCATCCGCCGCCCCGGCCAGACCCGGCGGCGCTCCCGCCCCTGCCGGGCGGCTGGCCCCGCCGCGCGGGCGGGCCGGAGGCGCAGCAGCCTGCGCGGCCAGTTCATCGTACCTCTGCGGGTCGAAGACGAAGCTGAAGGACAAGGTCTCGGGATCTACGCCGGTGCGCTCCACGAAGCCCCAATAATAAGGGCGGTCCGTCAGCATCCGGTCCGCGCGGGGGGAGAGCTTCACCGTCACATGCAGCGGCGAGGATTCCAATATGGTGCATTCAGTCGCTTCCAGATAATCCATGACCTGTTTGCGCACTTCTGTAGGCGTCAGCATCACTTAGGCACCCCGCTATCATCCAGCTTGGCGTGGGTCAATTCACTGAGCGAATCGCCGATAGTATCCAGCCCGCTGCGCAGCTCCTCGTCGCTGCCCGCTTCGAGAACGATTTTGTACAGGCTTTTCTCAAGCGAGCCCTTCTGCTCGAAGCGCTCCAGAATGACATCCAGCCCGCCGATGACCATCTCGAACATGTTGATTTTCTCATGTAGCAGGTGAAGGATATGCTCTTCAATTGTCCCTTCGGTGGAGAGGTTATAGATGACCACATCATTCTCCTGACCCAGCCGGTGGACCCGGCCGATCCGCTGCTCGACCCGCATAGGATTCCAGGGCAGATCGAAATTGATCATATGGTGGCAGAACTGCAGGTTAATCCCTTCTCCGCCGGCTTCGGTGGCAATCATCACCTGGGCGCGTCCGCGGAAGAGGTCCATCATCCAGTCCTTTTTGCCGCGGTTCATCCCGCCCGAGTACGTCACACATTGCAGTCCATGGTCACGGAAATACTGAAGCAGATACTCCTGCGTGGCCCGGTACTCCGTGAAGACGATTACCTTCTCGTTCATTTCACGGATTAACTCCATCGTCTTCTCCGCCTTGGTATTCGTCTTGACCGTACGGATCGTCTGGAGCAGCCCCATCATCCGCTCGCGCTTCGGCGAATCGGCCGGCAGCTTCTTGATCAGATTCACCAGCGTTACGAACACCGCATCCCGGCTGCTGCACACCTCACGTTGAAGCGTGACCAGGGAGAGCATACTGCTGAGATTGCCGCCTGCCTCCTGATACTGTTCTTTGACAAAAGCGGTCACGCCGTCATACAGCGCCTTCTCCTCAGCGGAGAGGGTGAGGGGGATATTGCGCACCTTGCGCTTGGTGAAATTCACCGGGCCTTCGCCCCGGCGGTTGCGGATCATAACCTTGGACAGCTCCCCCCGGAGCTGGACCTCGTTCTTGGGCTGGCGCTTATCCACTACGAAATTGGTAGCAAAATCGCCCTGATTCCCCAGCTGGCCCGGCTTCAGCAGCGTGATCAGATTGAACAGCTCGCCGAGATCATTCTGCACGGGGGTGGCGGTGAGCAGCAGACAGTACTTTTTGCGGAGCTGCTGGACGAACAGATAATTCGTCGATTTCTTATTCTTCAGCTTATGGGCTTCGTCGATAATCAGCATGTCGTACTCCTGGCTCAGCAGCATTTCCTTATGCGGGTCACGCTTGGCCGTATCCATCGAGGCGACGACAATGTCATTGCCCCAGGAATAGGCTTTCTTTTGCGCTACGGCAGAGATTCCGAACTTCGTATTCAGCTCCCGCACCCATTGCAGGACAAGCGAGGCCGGCACCAGAATCAGAACCTTGCTCACCAGCCCGCGCACCAGATACTCCTTCAGCACCAGCCCGGCTTCGATTGTCTTGCCAAGTCCGACTTCATCGGCCAGAATCGCCCGTCCCGACATCTCGAACAGCACCTTGTGCGCCGTATCCAGCTGATGGGGTAGCGGAGACAGCCCGGACAGATGCTTCATACACTGCAGCTCATCGAAGCTGGTAACCAGGCCCGACTGCTCTCCCTGCACGGCAAGGCGGGATAACCGCCATTCGCCCCACGGTCCCCCTTTATCCAGTCTCGATTCCAGATCATGCAGCCAGTTACGCTCAAAAGATAGAGGAACAGGCAGCAGCGGCGCAGAAGTTACCTTCTCTTGGGGCAGGGAATTGCGGAATAATTGCGTCATGTTGCAGCCTCCTCCGTCGCAGTTTCATATCGAAATGCGTAGCAGTAGTATGCTCGTTTCAGAGAGATTTCATAACCAGAGGGGCATGGAATTGACAGAGGAACGCTGTAATCCGCCTTGAAAGCTTTCAGTTCCAGTGCCTGCAAAAAAGCGAGAAAGAGGGAGGAAATGAGCCTTTCTTTTCCTGTTTTTCCGTTATTCCTGCCTGGGGCTGCTTTTTCAAAAAAGACCTCTATCCACAACATGTGGTATAGTTTAAAAGTTAACGCACACCATATATTGTTACAAAAGCATGAAATTTAGCTGGTATGCGGATTTTTTCGGCTGTTTGTTATTGACAAGAGGAGCTTCCGCCGGACAAGCAGGCTGCGGCTGCCCGGCCGCCGGAAGCATGACCTATTATATCCTGGGAGGTTTTACTATTGAGTACAGTGGAACACAACAAGCGTCTAGAGGGTCTGAGCGAGAAAATATTCCTGGACCGTTATGCCTGGAAGGACGCGGACAGCAATAATGCCAAGGTAGGCGATGTAGTACTTGTCCTGACGAAGGATGATCCGAAGTTCCCAACCAAGGAGGTTGGCGAGATTGTAGAGCGTACAGGCCGGATGGTTACGGTAAAAACCCGCAGCGGCGAGCTGGTGCAGTCGGATGTGGAAAAGCTGACGCTGAACATCGAGAAGACGCCGGAGGAGATGTGGGACCGTCTTGCGGCAGCGATGGCTTCCGTGGAGAAGACTCCCGGGCTTCAGGAAGAATGGACAGGCAAATTCCGCTCGATTCTGGATGACTGGAAGCTGGTTCCCGGCGGACGGATTGCGGCTGGGGCCGGAGCCAGCGAGGAGCTTACACTTTTCAACTGCTATGTGATTCCATCTCCCAAAGACAGCCGGGGCGGCATCATGGAGACACTCTCCGAGATGACCGAGATTATGGCCCGCGGCGGCGGGGTAGGCATCAATTTGTCCTCGCTGCGTCCGCGCCGTGCCATTGTCAGAGGGGTGAACGGTTCCTCCAGCGGCTCCGTGTCCTGGGGCGGCCTGTTCAGCTATACCACCGGACTGATTGAACAAGGCGGGAGCCGCCGCGGCGCGCTGATGCTAATGATCAACGACTGGCACCCGGATGTGCTGGATTTCATTACCGTGAAGCAGACGATGGGCCAGGTTACCAATGCCAATCTGTCGGTCTGCGTCAGCAATGGCTTCATGAAGGCCGTCAAGGAGGATCTGGACTGGGAGCTGGTCTTCCCGGATACCACTGACCCGGATTACGACGCCCTCTGGGACGGCGATCTGGATAAATGGAAGTCCGACAACCGCCGCGTCATCCCTTACCGCACCGTCAGAGCACGCGATATCTGGCATACGATTATCGAATCGGCCTGGAAGTCCGCAGAACCGGGCGTTGTTTTCATGGAGTATTATAATCAGATGTCGAATAGCTGGTATTTCAATCCAATCATTTGTACTAATCCGTGCTTCCACCCGAACACCCGCATTGCAACGGAATATGGTCTCTTAACCATTGAAGAGCTGTATAAGAAGGTCGGAACGGAATCCTTCCTGGTGGGAACCGATTCGAGACTGGTGGAGCAGGCCAAAGTGGTTGGCGGAAGAAGCTATGAAGTTCCAGGTCTACAGATGAGACGGGCGACAGTATTCCCAACCGGCACCAGAGAAACCTTGAAGATCTCGCTGCAAAATGGAGTTGAGCTGTCCGTAACGCCTGAGCACCGCTTATTTACTGACTCCGGCTGGAAAGAGGCTCAGACTCTGAGTGCAGACGATTGCGTTTATTTGCAGTCTGGTGAGGGAGGGTTTGCGGCTAAGGATACACTTGGTGAGGGGTGGGTCAATGAACAGCTTGAAGAACTCGGAGTGAAGGCAGTTAGAGCCGCAGAAAAAGAGGTTCCGGCTGCGCTGTATACCGCTTCACGTGCGACGGTTGTGGCATTCCTGCAAGGATTATTCTCTGCGGACGGAACGGTATATGAGAATGATGAGATGCACCGTACGGTCAGATTGACCTCAGCTTCCAAAAAACTTCTTCAAGGCGTTCAATTGCTGCTGCTTAATTTCGGAATTAACAGTTCCATCTATAACCGTCAGAAGAAGAATCAAGCTATATTTACGTATACGACCATAGCCGGCGAGGAACGGAGCTATGAAGGCAGCGGATTCTATGAGCTGATCTTAAGCGGCAATAACATCCTGGAGTTCAAGAATAAGATCGGCTTCAAGCTGATTACCAGAAAACAAGAAGCACTGGGGCGGATTGCCCGGCCTTCCCGCAAAAATGAAAAGTTTATCTCCAAAGTCGTTGGTATCGAAGCAGGCGAGGTTGTGACGGTATACGATATTACTGAGCCTGTTACACACTCGCTGATCGCTGGTGGTGTTGTTGCCCATAACTGCGGGGAACAAGGCCTTCCCGGCTGGGGCGTGTGCAACCTGTCCGCCGTCAATCTCTCCAAGTTCTACGATGCCGAGAAGCATGATGTGGACTGGGCAGATCTGGCGACAACGACCCGTTATTCCGTGCGTTTCCTGGATAATGTCATCGACAAGACACCATATCATTTCCCGGAAAATGAAGCCAACCAGAAGCTCGAACGCCGCGTAGGTCTCGGCACCATGGGTCTGGCTGAGCTGATGATCAAGCTGAATATCCGTTATGGCAGTCCCGAATCCCTGGAGTTCCTGGACAAGCTCTACGGCTTCATGGCCCGCGAGGCCTATCTGGCTTCGGCTGAGATTGCCGGAGAGAAGGGCTCGTTCCAGGCCTTCGACACCGATAAATATCTGCAGAGCGGCTTCATGCGGAATATCACCGAGGTCTATCCCGAAGTGAGCGAGTCGATCCGTAAACATGGTATGCGTAACGTAACTGTGATTACCCAGGCCCCTACCGGAAGCACGGGAACTATGGTCGGCACCTCCACAGGGATCGAACCGTATTTCGCCTTCAAATATTTCCGCCAGAGCCGTCTTGGATACGATGAGCAGTTCGTGCCTATCGCCCAGGAATGGCTGGAAGCTCATCCGGGAGAAGAGCTGCCGGACTACTTCGTCACATCAATGGATTTGTCCGCTAAGGATCATATCCGCGCGCAGGCAGCTATTCAACGCTGGGTGGACAGTTCTATCTCCAAGACTGCGAACTGCCCGTCTGACTTCACAGTGGAAGAGACCGCCGAGCTGTATGAAATGGCCTTCGATCTGGGCTGCAAAGGCGTAACCATCTACCGTGATGGCAGCCGTGATGTACAGGTGCTGGAGACGAAGAAGAAGGAAGACAAGAAGGACGAACCGGCAACGGCTGCCAAGCCTGAGGTGATTAAGGAAACGGAAGCCGCTCCGTCAGCACCGACAACTGTAGCCGCAGCGCCTGCTCACCAGGAAGCGGCCAGCGGAGTAGACAAGCAATACAAGAAGCGTCCGCAGGTGCTGCGCGGCGCGACCTATAAGATCAATACGCCGTTCGGCATGGCGTATATCACGATCAACGATCTTGATGGTATCCCGGCAGAAATTTTCCTGAATGTCGGCAAGGCTGGCTCTGACGTCTTCGCCATGGCAGAAGCCCTGGGCCGCGTCTGCTCGCTGTTCCTGCGCTACGGCGATCACGGCGAGAAGGTCGGCCTGTTGATCAAGCACCTCAAGGGCATCGGCGGCTCCGGCGCCATCGGCTTCGGTGCGAACCGCGTCGAGTCCATCGCCGACGCCGTAGCCAAAGCCCTGGAGACCCATGTGCTGAACAACGCCCATGACGATCACATTCCTGCGCCAATCGCAGCCACGCTGGAGCTTGATTTCAACGCCGAGCTGAACGCCGAGCTGAAATCCACGGTTCCTGCGGCGGCTACCAATGATAGCCACGGCGGTCATGACGCACATAGCCACGCTACCGCTTCGAGGGATCTTTGCCCTTCCTGCGGCAGCGCCTCGCTGATTAAT
The DNA here is from genome assembly GCF_038009085.1 of Paenibacillus sp. FSL R7-0210. NCBI lineage: Bacteria > Bacillati > Bacillota > Bacilli > Caryophanales > Paenibacillaceae > Paenibacillus > Paenibacillus sp. FSL R7-0210. The sequence continues at coordinate 3,607,409 of NZ_JBBPAR010000001.1, read as the reverse complement.
ATTGAGGGCTGTAAGACTTGCGGGAATTGCGGGTATAGTCGGTGTGGGTGAGGATGGACTTGAGTTCCAAAATTAATTAGATCTGTGTGATTTTTCATTTTAAATGAGAATTGTTTCATTTCATGCGAGAAAAACGTTTCATTTAGAATGATAAAATTAAAATGTACACTTAATTGAATAAAAATACATTGAAACCACATCTAGAACACGGCAGCATGCTTTATTATGTTGCTGTGTTCTTTTTGTTTGTCTCTATTTAATGTAAAGGTTTAATGAACATAAAAAAACGATGAGGGTGGTTTAGAATGCCTAAATATAATATCTATAAAATTAAGGATGGCAACCGAGAAGCTTTACAAAGAAAACTTAGCACAGTAGGTTTAATTGCAAAAAATGAAAAACAAATTGGGGATTATACGGCCAAATTTTATTTTTCTGATAAACCTGATTTAGTCAAAATTTGGTGGGTTGATTTATATAAAGATTTCATAGACGTAAACGAACTTCCTAATAATGAGTTATACTTCGGAATACTATTATTAGTCAATAAAGAAATCTGTTATGCAATCAGCTTTGGTAAAGCGCATTTTTACCTTCGTGAATATTGTGATGGGGAATTTGGTTTAAATTTGGCCGAAAGAATTGTTGACGAAAACAATCTTAGAATAAAAAACTCCAAATTGTTTGGAGGAAGGCGATCTAAAAATATTATCTCTTATCAAGACAGGAGCCCGATTGAATATGATAGTGGAGAATCATTCCAATATATAAAAGCTAAAACAATTAATGCAGAGGATTGGGGAAGCGTAGTAAGCTTTGGTTCCTCAGTTTTATTTGATGTAAAAATATCTCCTTCAGAACTTGATAGATTTCTAGATTCTATAGAGCAGAAACTTAGTCAAACACCTATTCTTACACTACCAAGAGTAGAGGAGGTAAAAGATGTAGAGACTAAGCGGCGCTTGGATAGAGAGCTTGCTATATCGTTATTATCGAACACTACAACAGGTACGCTAGCTGAGGAGTTTTCTGTTTCAGGAGTCGACTTTGTCTTCAGTGAAAATAATCAATACGCATTCTTCTTGAAAGGAAATTCAAAACAAAGCGAACTGAAATTTGATGACTTGTCTTTAGAGCGTCTCACCCATTTCGTAACTGAAAATGGGATTGATTTGATTAATTCAATCAATGATATTCGTATTCAGATAAAAAGTGAAAATAGTAGAACTAGAAGCGAATCTTTAAAAAAAGTCTTAGATTATGTTGATGATGAAAGATATTGCTTAGTGAACGGAAAATGGCATCGATTTAACCAATCTTATATTAACTTTCTTCAAAAAGAGGTAAATAAAATACCAATACTACAGCATAATACAACGTTCCTTTCATCAAATATAAATGAAGATGATTTTAACAAGGGTAAGGTATGTGATGGTTATTTGAATTTTGATAAAGACTTTTCTTATATTGAAAAATACAAAATAGAGAAAATGGATCTCTACAAAGATAAGACACTGTATTTTGTGAAAATGGGTGAGCCTCAAAATCTAAGTTATGTAATTGACCAATCTTTAAATACTGTAAAAATACTTCAAAATAATGTGGATGATATCATTATAAATCAAATGAAGATTGAACCTGAAAATATGTGTCTTTGGCTTATCTTTGAGAGGAAAACAACATTGAAGAGATTGTCAGATCTCAGATCTCTTATATTTCTTATGAAATTAGTAGAATGGAAGCGTAATGTTATTGTAGCTGGTTACAAACCTACTATAAATATTGGTTATAAAGATCCAAAAACAATTTAGATCTCTTTTTATTCTCTTAATAAAAAAAGCATTTCTCCACATCTTCAGGGGAAGTGCTTTTTTTTGTGTGAAAATTTTAAAGTATAAAGTATAAATGTGTTTGTTTAGATTGAATGGGTAATTATATTATAATGAGATGTTTATTGCGATTAAAGAACTGCTCTCAAGAAGATCAAGATCTAATCCTGTTGAAAGTATTAAAGGAGCTATGCCATACGGGTAGAGTTTAATTTTATACTTCCTGGACTTCTGTCAAGAAAGTAGACTGTTACGCAACGGATTTTTTAGTGAATTGCTTAGCAAAGCGGGCGGGGGAAAGATACCCCAGTGAGCTGTGCATTCGCTTGCGATTGTAATAGAACTCAATGTATTGGAAAATAGCATCATATGCCTGTTCCGGGTTTTTGAAGCGCGGATTACAGTAGATGAGCTCTTTCTTTAAAATACTGTGCCAAGACTCAATGCAGGCGTTATCGTAACAGTTTCCTTTACGGCTCATGCTGGATTTCATGTGGTATGTCTTTAGTTGGTCGACATATTCTTTTGAGGTATATTGAGACCCTCGGTCAGAGTGGTGCAGTAGGCCCTCGCCGGGTCGCTTCGCCGTGTACGCCGCCTGCAGCGCGTCTAAGACCAGGCTCGTCTCCATATGGTTATACAGCCGCCACCCTACAATTTCTCGCGTGCATAGATCCATGACGCTAGCTGGGTATAAGCGACCTCCACGACAAGGGATATACGTGATGTCGGTGACCCATACGGTATTGGGCTTAAGCACCTTAAACTCTTGGTTCAGTGTGTTTGGTGCAATGGGATTATTATGCTTGGAATCGGTCGTCTGCACTCGGTATGGCTTAGATACAATAGAGCGGAGCTTCATTTCTCGCATGTACACACTCACTGTGCGTTCCGTGACCGTATAGCCTTCCTGATGCAGCAGGCGGGTGATCTTCGGACTTCCATACCGTTTTTGATGGTCGTCAAAATGGTACCGGATTCGCTCCATAACGGCAGCCTTGCGGAGGGCTTGCACACTGGCTTTGGCGTTCAGCCACTTGTAATATCCGCTCCTGGATACCTGTAGGGTACTGCACATCTTCTCCAAGCGAAACGCGGAGCGATGGTCCTTCATGAACTGGAATCTTAGTTCCTTGGTTTGCTGAAGATGTGCACTGCTTTTTTTACGATTGCCAATTCTTCCTCTGTATCGGCAAGTCGACTGTCTTTCTCTTGGAGCTGACGGCGCATCTCTTGGAGCTCGGCTTCGAGTTCCCGTACCCGATCCATACTGGCCACCGGTTCATTCTTTAGCTCCCGGTATTGCCCCATCCACTGGTGCAGCGTACTTTTCGGAATGTCCAGCTCTTGCGCGATGTCCCCTATGCTCTTCGTCTGCTCTTGAATGAACTTTACCGTTTGCTTCTTATATTCTTCGTTATACCGTTGTCGTTTTTCTCCCATAGGGATGCACCTCCGTTGCCCTTATTATCCCTCCGTCCGTTAACTGTCGTCTACTTTCAATTCTAATCCCATCCTTATCAGTTGTACATACATCTAGGCGGGTAAAGAGTAATATCTAGGAACATATTGAGCAGAGAACGATTTCAAAAACTTAAGTATTTTCGTTGTCAATTGAGAATTCTCGGTTGAAAAATTTATTAAGTAAGAATGAGAATAGCTGAACGTTTTCATAAAGCTAAAGCAACTAGGTACGAATATTGGGTTTATTAGCCTCATCTTTTTCCCCTGCGTTTTTTCACTTTCCGTAATCTTCTTTCATTCGTTTTCAGTATTCGTTCTGGCTCAAATGAACCATATGACTTCTGAAATCGGTTCATTCCCAATATCCACAAGACTGTTATTGCTGCGCTAAAAAGTAAGACCACTCTTAAGGAGGTCTGAAGGAATACAGGGAAATACTTTGTAGTGCTGTACATGACGTAGTAATTCCATAATAATGCTATTCCTTGATTACGGGTAAATCTATTTCGAATCTCTGATCCTATGCTTACGTCTTTTTGGAGCAGTTGAAATAATCCCATTAATAGAATGAGAGGGACAATAGGAAGAAGACCGCTGGCTTTCAAAATGAGCAAACAAATCAGATCAAGTCTGAATATCTGATTTATAATAGGGAAATTAGATTGTAATGCATCTGGTTCTCCGGTAATGAAACTGAGGATCGCATTTAAAATCGAGATGATTCCAGAGAAAGCAATGATTGGAGAAAGGATTTTTCGAGCGAGTGGTAGAAAAAGCCTTCTATCCCACTGAGCAGTAATCAACATCCGATCTTGAAATCGGGCCATTTTATTTCTTGCCCAAAGTATTTGTATTGCTGCTGAAGGGATCTTTATTGAGGGGGATTGATATGCTTTAGTCTTTTTCTTTTTTGTCTTCTTATTCATAGCTCTACCTCCAACGACTTTCCTATTATTACGGTAGCTTGTTTCCGGAGTTCCATCGAATGATAGATGAAGGTAAAGAAATATCTTTTAAAAGATGATGATGTTTCTTACGACTTAGCACTAGACATTTTGTTTAGTTCATGGTATGAGACTGGCCCTCTGTCAAGAGAGTAGACAGTCACGCAACGGATAGTGTAGTAAATTGTTTGCAAAAGGGGAGGGGAAAGGTAGCCCAGAGCTCCGTGCATTCGCTTACGGTTTATAGTAAAACTCAATGTCCTGGTAAATTGCATTGTAGGCTTGCTCAGTAGTTTTAAAACGAGGGTTATAGTAAATATGAGTTCCTTCTTTAAAATACTATGCCAGGACTCAATACAGGCGTTATCGTAACAGTTTCCTTAGCGAATCATGCTGGTTTCCATCTGGTACGTCTCCAACTGGTGGACGTATTCTTTAGAAGTAATAGCATAAGCGGCCTGTAAGGCGTCCAGAACCAGGCTGGTTTCCATGTGGGTATACAGCTTCCCGTTACGCACTAAATCGGCGATGACCTTAGCATCTTTATAGTCATTTTTCGTCTGTGAGTTGTCTTCCAGTTCTTTACTTTTGTGAACATGATGCGGATTGACTATGACGAGTGGAATTCCTTGCTGTCCCAAGTATTCAGCTAGGTTAAACCAGTAGTGTCCGGTGGGCTCAATGCCAAAGAGGAAGTCACTCTTGGCATGCTCTTGTTGAAGCTCCTTCATCCATTGAACCAGTTGTTCCAGCCCGGTACGGGTATTGGAGAACACTCAGCCCTCCCAGTTCGATCCCCCGAAAGTCGATGGCACGGGCCACGTGGGTTTCTTTAGCGATGTCTGCGCCTACGACAAGGGTCTTGTCAGAAATTCGTGTAATCCGTTGATTCTGTTTCTTTGATTGTTTATACTTCATGTTGAGTGCCTCCTGTGCTGGAATTTGTTCTTTGGTCGGAACGTTTCCCAGTATACAGTTGGCGCTTTTTTCTTTCAAACCTCGAATTAATTCATTACAGGAATGGCTCCTTATTCATTTGATTAATTCCAATTATCGAATAATGCCCCCAATTATGGAGACTATATTATGTGAGAAAATCTTAAACCATTTGGAGGTGCACTCAGCATTGGATAAAATAAAAAATCAAAATGACGTTTTCAAGTTCGTGGCATTACGTCCACCAACTGAGCCGAAGCAAAAGAATGGAAATTCTAGCCGTATCGTTGACTCAAGGCATTTAAATGAAACTCCAGTCGGCAAGTTAATTAATGAACTTGAGCCGAATTCACACATTGGACAAGTTCTTCCTCATGTAATGGAACTAGTTAATAAAAATAACTGGGGAAGTGAAATCCAAGGGGATAAAAAATTTAAAGTAATTGTGGCTGTAAGTCGTATCATAGAAAATCAAGTACGGATTTTTGAATCGGAAAAATTCCATAGACAAATTGAGAATGCGATTGGAGATTGTCCTAAAATATTTATCCAAAGCGATTACGCATTTAATTTACAGTGTAATTTATGGGATCGATTACATGCATTCTACCTCATTAACCGTGTTACTCCTGTAAACTTGGAAGGTCTTATGGAAGGCCTTAAATCATTCCATATCTTGGGTAAGTTAGCAAAAGATGATGAAATGGTGACCTTAGAAGATCTACAAGCAGCGTATAGGGGAGTAGTCGTTCTTCCTGAAGAGTTTGTTCGAATTGCACCTGAAAAAGTTGAAGGACAGTTACGTAGCAATGAAAAAAACACACGTAATCATACTATTCAAAAGCATATCTCTGCCCTTTGGGACAAGTATGTTGAGTTACATGAGGCAGCCGAAGAGATTCAAATGCTTCAGCCAATAATTGAACTGAAGCAAGAAGAACAGGAACTCGATCAAGAGAAACTCGATGAATTTCATGTAGCTAAAAATACAACTGAGAAGTCTAACCTGAAAAAAATATTATACCGCTCCTCATTTACTTTTGACCCAGCAGACCTTGAAGCTCTAAGTCAAACTGCTCGGGTCATGATCGAAAATAGTAAAAACTCTGATCAATTTAATAAGCCTCAGGTTCTTAAACGAATTCATGAAGAACTAGCTGCTGTGACTGAACAATTATATTACGAACCTCGCTTAATAGAGAAGGAAATTCCGGATGCTGCAAAAAAAATCCCAGGCACCATGATTTTTATGAATAGAAATTTTAATTTAGAATCACTGAAATCTATTCCCTCCCCCTCTGACTTCCCTTTTCCATGGTCAATCAGATCACAGATAAGACCTCTCGGTATTGGTGATCTCAAAGTTGTAAAACAGACGCTGGAACGTTACGTAGCCGGCGAAGTTGCTCATATTGAAAATGTCATGCAAGGGGAGTCGAAAGAACGAAAGCACCGACGATACGATCGGACAGAAGAATCGCTTACTATCGAATTGGAGAGTACGGAAGAAACCGAAAGAGACACGCAGTCTACAGATCGTTTTGAGTTGAAGAAAGAGGTTGAGAATACCATTCAAACAGACATGAAGGTTGATACAGGTATTACTGTAAGTTCCAGTTATGGTCCTGTTAAGTTTGGAGCACATGCTAATTTTGCATATAATCAATCAACAAGAGATAGTGCTCGAGTATCCTCGAATTTCTCGAAGGAAGTGCTTGACCGTTCCATAGCTAAGATCCAAAAGAAATCTCGCGAAGAGAGAATTACAAAAACAATACAAGAGGTTGAAGAAATAAACACACACAGTATCAACAATATAGGTACGGAAGGACACATTACAGGTGTGTATCGTTGGGTTGATAAACACTACAAAGCACAAATTTTCAACTATGGTAAGCGCATGATGTTTGAATTTGTCGTGCCAGAGCCTGCTGCGTTCTTTAAATATGCCCAAGCAAATAACTCGGGTAATGCAATAAATGTTACGAAACCCATTCCACTAGGTGAAATTACTGCCTCGGATATTAATGAATCGAACTATCTGATACTTAGCCGAAATTACAATGTTCAAGGAATAACACCACCACCTCCTAGCGAGCGAGTTGTTAGCTACGCTTTAGATAAGCATGGGTTACAAATGAAAGAAGGGTTCAGTCAATCCGTAAATGATTTAAAGCTACCTGAGGGATATTATGCAGAGACTGGTTTTGTCGCGTCGAGTGTAATTAAATACATGAATCCTGAGATTCTAAAGGATCAGTATTATATTGTTACTATTGGCAGGCTTGTTCAAGGATATTTCGATCAGCCAGTGATGGGTGGGTTTCTTAACAAAGAGGAAAATTTTTTACCTATTACTGTTAATACCATGAATATAGATAGCTACACGATTGTTGTTTCTGTTATTTGCCACATATCTTTAGAACATTTCAGACAGTGGCAGATTAAGACATTTGAACTAATTCAATCTGCCTATACAACCGCAATGGCTCAATATGAAGAAAAATTACGTGCTGCCGAAGCACGTCGTGGAGTTGTTATAACCGGCTATAACCCAAACACCAACCGGGATATCGAGCGTACAGAATTGAAAAAACATTCAATTAGTATGTTGACTGGACAACGTTATACAGAATTTAATGCTGTGAGTGGAAATCCACCTGAATTTGACCTTGTAGAAGCAGCATCAGAAGGAAGATTTATTCAGTTTTTTGAACAAGCTTTTGAATGGGAACAGATGACGTACCTATTTTATCCGTATTTTTGGGGACGTAAGGATAATTGGGCGACGGTATCAAATACCTATGATAATGATCCATTGTTTACAAAATTTCTTCAGGCCGGATCAGCTCGAATTGTGATTCCCGTACATCCAGCATACAACGAAGCAATACTTTACTACCTACAGACTGGTGAGTTGTGGAATGGTGGTGATGCTCCAGTCATTGACGATCCTCTCTACATCGGGCTCTGTGAAGAGTTAAGAGCAAAACAAGATGATCTTGAAAATGCTGTTCCTGAGGGCGATCCATGGACAGTTGTTTTACCAACAACACTGGTATGGTTACAAGCTGGCCCAGAACTACCTGACTATCGTCAACACTGATACTGCTTAAGGAGGAGCTATGGGAGAAATATTACGACATGCTGAGATATTTCACAATACTCTGGAGAAAATTGGTTTGTTACGTCCTGATGAAGAATACACCTACGTCGAACTTGGAAACTTTTTAACTGATATTTCTCAGTTCCGTGATCCATTCGCTCACATGTTAGCCAAGCGCACCATTTGGAATAAAGCAAAACGTTCAAACCGTTTTTTAGACATTTTGTCATCAATTCCAATTCTCGGCATATTGACCGATACCATTCTTGATGTTGTAGATGCGGATCAATGGCTTGATCAACTAATGGGTAAGTACGCACCTGTTAATTCTAGGTATGGGAAACTGGCCGAATATTTCGAGCACATCATGTTAGGTATTACCCATATGATCTTTTCAGATGATATCCCTAAGAAGGAAGCGTTAATATCCATGCTTCCAGCTCAGTTTCAGCAACTTGATCCAATACCAGCCGCCGAGATTGACAGAATTTATCGGAACTTCTTCACTCAGTACTATCCTCATGAACATTGTGATTACCCGCCTTACGTCTTGTCTGGGGAACAGCGTATTCTTAACAAGATGTACCAGCGAGGTAGTAGAGGGATAATCCAATTCGTTGAAGAATACATTCAACTATTGTCTGAAGAGTTAAGTAAACTTGAATTAGATTGGAAGGAAAAGCGGAATCTAACCAAAAAAAGTCCGGAGCGGCATGATATCCTTGTTGGCTTTGGGAAAGCTCTTCATACTGTGGAAGATTATTTCTTTCATACAAACTTTGTCGAGTTACACTTATGGAATACTAAACGTCGCCAATATTCCTCAGTAGAGCCCGAAGAAATATTTAAGGCTCGTTTTTCCAAGGATGCATTAAAGGCATATCGAAATTATCGAGGCTACAATGAGTATGGTACTGAGAATTCTGCTATTGACTCTGATGTAGGGAATCAGACACGCTGGCGCCGCAAACTTATGCGACGTCTACGATATCCCGTGTATGACTCCCAGAATCGCTTGAGTACTTCCGAATCCCTATCAAGTTTAAATCTAATTTATCCGGGTGGTTTTGAAAGCAAAGATATGTTTCATACTATGGCTGGGGCCCTCGAGAGTATGGAAGCACTATTAGCGGGATTTGATAAATTGGGGAGCGAAGTGCCAGCCGCGTTTCGTTCTAGTCTCGGACTTTCAACATCCGGGAGTCTCCGAGAAAGTGAACTTGTGCTTATTCGGACCTTGTTTAACAAAGAAGAGCGTACAAGATTGGATAATGACCCTGACTATCTAAAAAGCCAAATTGTCCGGCACGTTGAACAACTGAACTCTAATATATATGAGAAAAATATAGAGTACTTTCATAAATTGGGATTCCTGAACCAGCAGGCAGCTAACTCATTTAGCAAGGCGGTTACCCTTGACAAAGGGGTAGAGTCGTTGCACAGTCAAACACCAGGATGTAGCGGATTCTTGATTCAATTTCTTGCTGAAGCACAAGGTGAGTTAAATGACAGTCGACGAGAATCCATTCGTAAAGACTCTGAACATAATGGGACACCGAACGAGGGGAATGTGCTTGATGAACGTTCAGACAATGGTGCTTCTGGTGAAGCTGTAGGAACGCATACTCTTCTCTCAAAAGATACCCCCAAAAGCCAACCTTTACATGAAGATTCCGAGGTTTTAGGAAAGTTTGCTTCACTCGCAGTGGTCCGTCTTTTGCTAACCGAAATTAATGAAAACCGTGATAGCGGAACTGGTCTTGATTGGGATCGTATTCTCCGACACCTAATAAGGTTCCCCAGTGCTCGTCCAACAACTTGGGAAACACAAGCACTTAAATACTTCCGGCAGAGTGGAGTTAATCCAAATTATCAAGATATCTATGATCGGCCAGAATATCCCATAATTAGCGTATTCCACCAAGATCAGCGATTACTACAACGAAGAAATGGGAAGCGTCGAGAGGAAATGGAAATGATGTACGTTAAGCTTGAGGAGAAGGCGGATCGATATATGATGGTAAATATCATTCCCAAATAATCTTGAGTAAAAGCCAGATCATGTAATGCTTTTACAAAGGGGGCTCTTTACAAATGCCACTTAGATGAAGGGTCCTCAATCTGCTGCTTGGCTTATAGATAGAATGATATCTTCTTGTAGTTAAGCTATAACTTTAGGAGCTAACAGGATCCAGACCATGGAAAGCAGGCTACCTCCCTTTCAAAATTTCCTCATGTACATGGCATATTTAGTTTTTTATAAATTAAATGTTTATGTTTATACTTTTTTGCATGTAAAGTTCTTGTTTTTTAAAGGGAATGATTTGAAAAAAAGTATAATTGACTAGAAATAAGGAGTCTTACATAATTAAGACTCATCACAGAAAATACAATATAAGGGATATTACCTATAGATGGAAGGAGGGTGGGGAAACCAGATATGTAAAGATTCCAAACCTGCCTCTAGTTGTTGAGTTGTTGAGGTGTTTCTAGAAAGAAGGAAATCATACTCATGATCACCGTCAAAGTCTCCTACCCAGACGGCACGGACTTCACTATTTCCTTGTAGTGGAATAACGAATGCGGGTTGATTAGCAGAGTTAGCGGTCAGTGTATATACTGCACTGGCTTCTTGTTCTTGATCGCTGATAACTGGTTTTACATAGTATGTATTATTCTTGGTCTTATCAGCGGTTTTATCTGTAAAATTGGTTCCTTCTGTTAGAACTGTGCTGTTAAGTTTGATGGGAGTGTATCCAACGTCAGTAGCCGTAGAAGGTGCAGAGGCTGTACTATCTGTTGTGATGCGGTAAACGTTAAACCCAATATTTGCAGAATCAAGTGCCAGGAAACGCCAACTAACAAAGACACTATTCCCGTTGCGAACAGCAACTACACCTCTACCCAAATTTTCCATTGTTCTTGGAGCATTTGCTGCTTCAGTGGTGGTGGCACCGGGTAGTCCATTGAGGTTACCATTAAAATTAAGGTAACGCCAAAAATTAAAAATCTCCTCCCAAATCCTTTCATAACAATCATCCTCTCTGATGTTTGACCAGTAGGCCGATGCCGCCCATATTCTGAGTGCGCCGAAACCGCAAACTGCAGAATGCATTCGCCTACAGATGCGGTGGCTCCGTACCGAATTGAAACGCACAAATACTCGCAAAGAAGACCGTGAAATGGTCGAAAATTTTGAGCGCTACAGCCATGGATTTTGGGCAGGATTGTTTGCTTATTACGATACCTCCTACCTACCCAGAACAAATAATGACCACGAGCGCTTCTTCCGCCAGACCAAGACCCGTCACCGTCGAATGACGGGTCTGAGGAGTTGGAATCGCTATAATTGGCGTGGTGGCGAATTTGTGGTTTGGGTAGACGATGCCTTGAAGCAAAAGAACCTGCTAAACCGGCTCAGTGGTGTGAAGTATGAAGATTACCTCCATGAACGGAAGGGATGGGAATCCCGGCTGCAGGAAGGCACAAACCGCCTTCGCTTTCGCCGAGATCCCCATCTTTATTTAAGCCGACTTGAAAAAACGCATCTGTTCGTTAATTGGGCAGACGTAGTTTTTTTTTCGTAATTACGGCGTTTATTACAGACATTCAAGAAGTTTTTTATCCGGTATTAAGCAGTTTAAATTACTAACAATTATCAATGAATCAATATTTTAAAAAATGTATATTCATACAAACTGTCGAAAAAAATTTTATAATAAATTCTGTTACATTTTAATTTATTTGCACTCGAATTTCAAAAATGATGATTAATTATAAGTCTCAAATCGACCTAAGTTGTTTTGTATTTAGAATGATGCATAATATTCATAAATGATGCATAAACCATAAAAGTGCGTTTTCTCGTTTAAAATGAAATATTAGAGAGGGCCCGGCTAGTTGGACTGACTTTTCTCATCTGAAATGAAACAGTTCCCCTTGTGATATAAGGGTTTTTTAACTGTGAATTCTCATTTAAAATGAAAAATCACAATCTGTATATTTATACAACTTATTTAAGTTCTGAGTAATTAATGTTCAGTTCCGATGAGACTTTTATTTTCATCGGGACTGTTTTTATTTTTATGAGTTTTCGTTATCAGCTCGGAACATCATTTAAACAAATGCGCTTATCAATTTTCTATAGATGATTACTATTGTATAAGCCACCAAATAAGAAACTAGACTCCAACCAATGTTCCATCCGTTTCCATAATCGACTATCCCTACTGAAAAAGCCCCGTACTCCATTATTGTGGTCAATAGGCTATAGAAGACTAAAAAAGTTAGTGTTGAATACTTTTTTGAATCGATACTATTTATCATAAAACAGCTCAATACAGGATAAATTCCAAAATCAAACGGAAGGGAAGCGATATCGTAAGGTTCGATTTTCCAAAAATCGAAGTGAAAACCGATTATATTCATTAACATCGCAATGCTAGATACAACGGGTACATAAGTGATAAAAGGCGAAGGTTTTCTTTTTAGATAATGGATGCTAATAATCCAAGGTAATATGAATGCAATCAAAATATAAAAGTAAATATTTATAATCATAAGTCCCCCTCGATCAAATTCTTGAACCGAAAAGATCCCCTTTTCATAGTTATTTCCTTATGTGCTGCACCCATTCGTGCTAGGGGGTGCATATTGCGAATTTATACCGGGGATAATCAAAGGGAAGAAATAAAAATGAAGCAGTAGCTAATGGGGAATTCCTCCTTTTTACACAGGCTCCCCTGAGGCTTCCATGATTATTCACCGCAAATTGCCTTTACTTTCTCCTTGGGTGACTATATAATTGCAATAATTGTATACGGAGTTACCGGAGGAGCCTGCCAAAAGCGGGCTCTTTTTGTGTTTTTTACCTGGAATAAATTTACTGATGTGGAGGGTTTGAAATGGAAATGGAAATGAACAATGAGAGCATCATGGTGTGTGTGCATTATGGGCCGCACGGGCAGCGGTTGATACAGCGGGGAGGACAATTGGCCAGATTGCTCAATGCCCCGCTGATGGTACTCACTGTAGATGCATCCGGGGACAATGAATATAACAGGGAGAAGCAGCAGTACTTGTCTGGCTGGGAGAATCAGACCAAGGAGGCTGGCGGACAATTTGTGATCCGCAAATGTAACGGCAAAAAAACGGTTGATGTGATTGTGGAGACTGCAAAGGATAACAAAATTACACAAATTGTACTCGGACAGTCAAGCCAAACGCTGTGGCAGGAGATTACACGGGGAAGCTTCATTAATGAGCTGCTGGAGCGGATGGGTCCGATTGATCTTCATATCGTTGCGGTCCAGCGGTATCCGGAGCTGCTCGAGCAGTCCCATGAGCAAGGGTTCTCTGCTTATCTGGTCAAAGAGGGCGACCGCCATATCCTTATGGATGAACCGGATGGGAATGATGCCATGAAGGGGGTTTTCTTTCGTGAGCTTGATACAGATTTCAATACCGGCCTGTTCAAAATCGTCAGCAACGGTGAAGCGCAATATTTGAGAATTGTACAGAACGAATGGGTGAAGCCCCGTTAAGAGGATTATACCAAAACTAGAAAGGGGGCTTAAGCCTTGCTGCATATGATTATCCTGCTTCCGTTTTTGCTTGCTGCGCTAATGCTGCTGCTGAAGCAAAATAAACGGTTTCACTTGGGCTGGATCGCTCTGCCCCTTCCCGCAGCTCTCTTTATTTATTTCCTGACGAGAATTCCAGCCATCCGGGCAGGAGAGCCTATTGTGAACAGTATCACCTGGATGCCGTCCTTTGGGGTAAATATTTCGCTCGTGCTGGATGGGCTCAGCTTGCTCTTTGTCCTGCTGATTACCGGAATGGGTGCCCTGGTTGTGCTTTATTCGATTTATTATCTGGATAAGCTCATGGAGGGGATCCGCCAGTTTTATATATACCTGCTCCTGTTTATGGGAGCCATGTTAGGAGTGGTGCTGTCAGATAATCTGATGGTGCTGTATGGGTTCTGGGAACTGACGAGCATATCTTCGTTCCTGCTTATTGCCTTCTGGCACCGCCGGGAAAGATCCTCCTATGGAGCAATGAAGTCCATGCTGATCACGGTGTTCGGCGGTCTGGCGATGCTTGCCGGATTCAATCTGCTATATGTAATGACCGGCACCTATAGTATCCGCGAGATTATTGCACAGGCAGGGACCTTAACAGAAAGTGGAATGTTTATCCCGTCCATACTGCTTATTCTCCTGGGAGCCTTTACGAAGTCCGCCCAATTTCCGTTCCATATCTGGCTGCCTGATGCCATGGAAGCGCCGACTCCGGTCAGTGCGTATCTTCACTCGGCGACCATGGTTAAGGCGGGGATCTATCTGGTAGCGCGGCTCACCCCGCTGTATGCCGGACAATCCGAGTGGTTCTGGCTGGTTTCTGTCACAGGACTGGTAACTCTGATCTATGGGTCGTTCAAAGCCATCCGGCAAACCGATCTCAAGGCCTTACTTGCATACTCCACGATCAGTCAACTCGGCTTGATCATGTCTTTGCTTGGACTCGGGTCGGCGGCAGCCTTCTTTACCGGTACGGGGGATGCGGTTTTCTATACGATGGCTACTACAGCTGCGCTCTTTCATCTCATTAACCATGCTGTATTTAAAGGCAGTCTGTTTATGGTTGTGGGCATCATTGACCATGAGACGGGTACCCGTGATCTGCGCAAGCTTGGAGGGCTTATGTCTCTCATGCCGGTCACCTTCTCTATCGCATTGATCGGGACATTCTCTATGGCTGGATTGCCGCCATTCAGCGGATTCCTTAGTAAAGAAATGTTCTTCACTTCTGTACTCAATATCCGGGAGTTTGACATCCTGAGTTCAGGATACTGGACACAGCTCTTTCCGGTGATTGCCTGGATTGCCAGTGTATTTACCTTTGTATACAGCATGATCTTTGTCTTCAAGACCTTCCGCGGCAAGCTGAGGGAGGACAAACTGGATAAAGTTCCGCATGAAGCTCCACTGGGTCTCTTACTGTCACCCGTGATTCTGATTTCACTTGCAGTAGTGTTCGCTTTCTTCCCTGATCTGGTCTCTGCCACGCTGATTGAACCGGCAATGTCTTCCATTCATACGGGGCTGCTCGCACCGGAAGAAGCCTTTGAGGTTTCTATTCATTTCTGGCATGGATGGACACCAGAAATCTTCATGACCCTCGGTGTTATAGCAGCAGGTACGCTGTTGTTTAGAATCTATACCCGGTTACGTGTTCTAGACCGTGAAGCCGGCGGAACCAATGCACTGAGCCGTATGTATGACTTCTCGTTAAGACTGCTCGAGAATGGTTCAAGACGCTTAACCGATGTTTATATGACTGGTTCGGGTCGCCATTACCTGCTCTATATTTTCAGCTTTTTCATCATTTCCTTACTCACAGTTCTGCTACGGCAGCAGGGCATTAGCTTTGGTATGGATCAGTATGCCTCATTGTCTTTTTATGAATTGGCTGTTGTAGCAGCCATGCTGCTGGCTGCCTTTGCAGTTCCATTTGCCAAGTCACGTGTCAACGCGATTCTTTTCACCGGTGGTGTGGGGTATATGGTGACGCTGCTCTTCGTTCTTTTCCGGGCACCGGATCTTGCACTCACACAGATGATTATAGAGACCGTATCGGTCATTCTGTTCCTTCTTTGTTTCCGGTATTTACCGAAGCTGAAGAAGCAGAAGGAGCCTCTGCGCTTTAAGCTGCCCAATCTGATTATTGCGGCTGGAGCTGGTATCACGATGACGTTGATTGCTCTGGCGGCTATGGGTACCAGTCCTTTTGAACCGATCTCCGAGTTTTTCTTGAAGGAAAGCTACAACCGGGCTGGCGGCAAGAATGTGGTCAACGTCATCCTGGTAGATTTCCGCGGGTTTGATACTTTGTTTGAAATCATGGTGCTTGGCATCGCCTCACTGGCCATTTATGGTCTGATTCATCTGAGAATGGAGACGGAATTGCCGCCGCTGGAGCCCTCCAAGACAGAACTATTGCCGCTGCGCAGCAATGATGTGATTCTACAGACGATCTCCAAGGGGATTGTCCTTGTCATTCTGATATTCTCCCTGTATCTGTTCTTTGCCGGGCATAATCATCCCGGGGGAGGTTTTATCGGGGCTTTGATGGCTTCTGCTGCGCTTATGCTCATTGCAATCGCATTTGGAATGGATCAGGTACGTAAGGTGCTCCCTGTGAATTACCGGCTGCTTACAGCTTCCGGGCTCATGCTGGCTATTCTGACAGCGTCAGGTTCATTCCTGTTTGACGCTCCTTTTCTAAGTCACACGTTCGGCCACTTCCATCTGCCAGTACTTGGCGATACGGAGCTGGCGACTGCCGTCCTGTTTGACCTTGGTGTATTCCTGGCTGTAGTCGGCGTGACGATGACCATCATTTTATCGATCGGAGGGGAGAAGAAATGGAACTCGTAATGGCGGTAGCGGTCGGAATTCTGTTCATGATCGGTGTTTACCTGATTCTCTCCAAAAGCCTGCTGCGCATTGTGCTGGGAACCTCCTTGCTGACGCATGGAGTCCATCTGCTGCTGCTCACGATGGCCGGGCTCAAAAGGGGGGCAGCCCCTGTACTAGGCAAGGCGGATACCTATGTTGATCCGCTGCCGCAGGCGCTGATTCTAACCTCCATTGTCATCAGCTTTGGGGTCACAGCTTTCTTTTTCGTACTCGCATACCGGTCTTATCAGACGCGGGGTACTGATGAAATGGACAGCATTAAGGAGGACAACGAATGAGTAATCTATTGGTGCTCCCGATTCTCATTCCGCTGGCTACGGCTGTCATCCTGATTTTTCTCAAAGAGAAGATCCGGCTTCAGCGCGTGATTAGTGCGCTCAGCGGTCTGCTTAACATTCTGATTGCGGTGCTGCTGGTTACACGTGTCCACTCCGAGGGCATACTGACCCTGCAGATGGGGGGCTGGGCTCCTCCGTATGGCATTGTATTTGTAGGTGATATGTTTGCTGTATTGCTGGTAACGATGGCTTCGATCGTCAGTTTTGCGATTCTGTGCTACTCCTTCAGCAGTATTGGAGAGCAGCGGGAGCGGTTCTATTACTATACGTTCTTTCAGTTTTTGCTGGTCGGGGTATACGGCTCGTTTCTTACGGGGGATATTTTCAACCTGTTTGTCTTTTTTGAGGTCATGCTGATTTCTTCTTATGCGCTCATCTCACTCGGTGGGACCAAGCTTCAGCTAAGAGAAACGTCGAAATACCTGCTTATTAATATCGTATCCTCGACACTGTTCGTAGCTGCGGTAGCTTATCTCTATGCAGCGGTAGGAACGCTCAACATGGCGCACCTGTCCCAGCGTATCGCTGAAGCGGGACAAGGCGGCGTGCTTAATGTGATTGCTGTTTTGTTCTTGATTGTATTCTCCCTGAAGGCAGGACTATTCCTGTTCTTCTGGCTTCCAGGGTCCTACAGTGCACCTCCGGCGGCTGTCAGAGCGTTGTTCGGTGCCCTGCTGACCAAAGTAGGACTCTATGCAATCATCCGCACCTTCACGTTGTTGTTCGTGAACGATCCCGGCTTCACTCATGACTGGATCGCCTGGATGGCTGCTGCTACCATGATCCTGGGCAGCCTGGGGGCAGTGGCTTATAGGGATATCCCGCGGATTCTGAATTATAACGTCATTATCAGCGTTGGATTTGTAGCCTTTGGGCTTGCTGCAGGGACTGCAGATTCAATGAATGGGGCAGTCTTCTATCTGCTGCACGATATGCTGGCCAAGGGACTTATGTTTATTCTGGGCGGGATGATTATATCCGCAGCCGGAACTGACCGGCTAGGCAGTATGGGCGGGATGATCAGAAAGTATCCGCTCCTCGGCTGGATGTTTTTTATTCTGGCGCTCGCCCTGGTGGGGATTCCGCCGCTTAGCGGTTTTGCCGGCAAAATTATGATCCTCCGTGGAGCGTTGTCCGAGGGGATGCTGACGCTGTCCCTCATTGGTCTGGGATCAAGCTTTCTGGTGCTGTTCTCCCTGATGAAGGTGTTCAGGCTGGCCTTCTGGGGAAATGAACCCAAGGAAGAGCAGCCTAAGGTGAGCTTGAAGGTTGCTTCGGCTGTGGCTGCCGGCCTGCTGCTGCTTGTGATTGCAATGGGGATCGGAGCGGAGTATGTGTATACTTATGTATCGCAGGCTGGCGAGGTTCTGGCTTCACCTGCGCTATATATTGAAGCCATAATGAAGGAGTAGTGAATATGGCCTTACAATTCCTGTTTAATCTGTTGATTGCCTTTCTGTGGATGGCGATAAATAACAATGGCTCTGGCTCAAGCTTCTTAGTAGGTTATCTGCTGGGCATCGGACTTTTACTGTTATTTAGGAAATCCAGGTCCCAGCCCCGGACCTTCTATCTCATACGTATATGGGCTGTACTGAAGCTTCTGCTGATCTTTGCCCGTGAACTTACGGTCTCGAATTTCGTGGTCATTGGCCATATCATCCGTCCAAAACTGGCTATACGTCCCGGTATCTTTGCTTATGAGACTGCCTTGGCCACACCCTGGGAGGTCACACTGCTCTCGTGCCTGATTTGTCTGACACCGGGAACCCTGACTCTTGATGTGTCCAAGGATGGCAAGACGCTGTACATTCATGCTATTGATATTAAAGATGCACAGCTGATGGTCACGCAGATTAGAGGCACTTTCGAACGAGCGATCAGGGAGGTGACCCGTTAATGATCCCAGTTATGCTAACCGTGGCCATGATCATTCTGGCTCTGGCGATGCTGGCCTGCCTGTTCCGTCTCCTGAAAGGGCCAACCCGCTCCGACAGGGTTGCCGCACTCGATACGATCGGCATTCATGTACTCGCTATGATAACCGTCTTCAGTATGCTGCTGGATACCCAGGATTTTATAGAAGTCATTCTGGTTATCGGGATTCTGACGTTTATTGGTACTACGGCACTGGCCAGATATATTGAACGGGGAGCCGTTATAGAGGATGGAGGGAACCCCAATGACAGGTGAACTGATTAGCTCTATTCTTGTGGTAATGGGTGCAGTCTTCTGCGGCTTAAGTGCCTTCGGCTTAGTCCGGCTGCCCGATGTCTATCTGCGTTCACATGCGGCTACCAAAAGTGCAACCTTCGGGGTATTGTGTTTGCTGACAGGAGGTTTCCTGTACTTTTGGTTCAAAGACGGAACGGTTAATGTCAAGCTTCTGCTGGCGATTGTATTTGTATTCATCACTTCACCGGTAGCAGGTCACTTAAATGGCCGGGCTGCCTACCGTTCCGGAGTGCCCTTATGGAAGGGAAGCGTTCAGGATGACCTGAAGGTGCTGGGGGAAGAAAGCAAGGAAACGTCTGTAAAATAATAGTTAATCGCTGAATTCCTTATAGGAAGCGGGGGAACCAGGTTACATGGGGTGAATCTCGGGAAAAACGAGTAGGGCTACTTTCAGGCCCGAATCCGGCAGCTAACCCCGCAAGCGTTCATGAGAGGATGCACTGTATATGCCGCATATTGAAGTGAATGGAACGTCGCTGTATTATGAGATGTCGGGCAGCGGTCTGCCTATTGTTTTTATTCATGATTATTCGACCTCTCATCATCTGTTTGAGCCGCAAGCGGATTATTTCAGCAAGCGTGCCAAAGTGATCGTATTCGATTTGAGAGGGAACGGGCAATCGGGTAAAATGGATGTGGAGATCAGCCGGATCGTAGACACACAATGTGAAGATTTGAAGCTGTTATTGGACGCTTTATCTGTAGAGAAGGCTGTTATCGTAGCTTGTTCCAGTGGTGCTGTGCTCGCCCAGAAATTCGCCTATCTGTACCCTGAACGGATAATAAATATGGTATTGGTGGACAGTTATTTTCAGGAGGATTACACGGCGAGAGGCAGTAAAATGAAAGGAATCTTTGAGGTCTGCGCATGGGCGGCCCATTATCTTCCTGCCGAAATGTTCGTCCGTTCCTTGCGCATCACCTACAATAAGTGGCTCTCGGCTTATCATATTCTCAGGAAAGAGCTTGTGCATGAACGGACAACGGAATTAATTAAGCAGCGGCTGGCACTTAGACAAACGGACAGCTACGGGTTCGCATTACGGCTGCAGATTCCTGTTCTTGTTGTATCCGGGAATCAGAATGAATGGGCGCTGGAGCAGGTGAAAAGAACAGCCAGCAAGTATCCGTCTGCCCGTCTGGCGATCCTTGAGGATGCGATGTATCCGACTCATCTGTGTCAGCCCCAGCTCTTCAACCGTATATTACTGGATTATCTTAGGGAACAGCATAGTTTTCAGCGGGCGGCAGCTGGCAACTAACTTGAATTATAATGGGAGCCAATGATATGTTCTTTAACAAAATCTCATCCTTCATCACAAATCTCAGACTGACCTCATCCAGAATCATTTTACTCGGTTTTGCAGTCCCTATATTTCTTGGTACAGTGCTGCTGGCCTTGCCGATATCTTCGTCCAGCGGACTTAGTATAGGGTGGCTGGCAGCACTGTTTACTTCGACTTCAGCCGTATGTGTAACGGGCCTCGTTGTACTTGATACCGGTACCGATTTTTCTCATTTTGGACAGGTCATTATCCTACTTCTGATTCAAATTGGCGGTTTGGGATTTATGACATTCAGTGTTTTGATCGCCGTGATCTTGGGGAAAAAGATTGGATTAAAAGAACGTCTGCTTATCCAGCAATCATCTAATTCTGTAACAACACAAGGAGTCGTGCGGTTATCACTCAGTATCTTTCTCATTTCATTTATCGTGGAGACAACTGGAGCTATAGTGTTGGCCCTTCGATGGGCAAATGAACTAGGAACAACAAGGTCCATTTATTATGGAATATTCCATTCAGTGTCTGCCTTCAATAACGCCGGATTTGGATTATGGCCAGACAGTCTGAGCCGCTATGTGGGTGACCCGTTAGTTAATATTGTTATCTCTTTTTTGTTTATCATCGGCGGGATTGGGTTCACGGTGATTCTGGATCTGTACCGGAAAAGAAGATGGAGAGATCTTTCCTTTCATACAAAAATAGTTTTAATTACTTCTGGACTCCTTTGTATGGCAGGGTTTTTGGTGATTTTTGCGATTGAACTTTTTAACACAAAAACATTCAGTACTCTCTCTTGGAGTGAAAGAACTTGGGCGGCATATTTTCAGGGTGTTGTTACCCGGACAGCCGGCTTTAATTCCATCGATATTGGAGCAATGCTCCCGGCCTCACAATTTTTTATGATTTTCCTGATGTTTGTTGGGGCTTCGTCCGGATCGACTGGAGGAGGTATAAAAACGACCACATTTGCTGTACTTATGTTAAGTATCGTCTCAACGATTAAGGGGAAAACAGATGTGCAACTGCTTAAAAAACGCATCTCCCAGGATATCATATTCAGGGCACTGGCAGTAATGACCATATCCCTGGGTGTAGTTCTTACAGCCACCTTTCTTCTATCCATTACAGAATATGCTCATCCTAAAGATTTCCTGGCGCTTCTCTTTGAAGCAACCTCTGCATTTGGAACTGTAGGAATGTCTATGGGAATAACATCAGAACTTTCGCCACTGGGAAAATGCATCATCATAATTACAATGTACATCGGGAGACTAGGGCCTTTGACTTTAGCTTTAGCACTGGCACAAAAAAATGTGAAGCAAAAATATCGGTATCCGGAGGATAAGCTGCTTATCGGGTAAAGTTTACTGAGCTGCGCTAATTCTAATGATTTTCAACGTTATTGTGCTATCTTCTTTTGTTTATTGGGTTGAAGATGTTTTTATCTCATAACCTAGTTATAAATAATTTGATTGCATTTTGCAAGTATTGTATAAAATGCAGGGTCCGATTGGAAGGAAGCAGGAATTAATATTTGCTTTTGAGACATGGTATCTAATATATAAGTACATAATTATGTACCACGTATTTAAGAATTCTAAGAGGACAGTGCATATGTTCAACATCGAAATGGCAGAGAAATTAAAGGTACTGGGTGACAAAACCAGACTTACAATTATGGGATTGTTAAAGGATAAAGAATGGTGCGGGTTCGTGATCAAGTGGGCGAGCGCATCAAGCAATTCGCTATACAGGTGAATAAGACAGAGATACAGCCGGGGCTTCCCGGCTGTATCTCTAAGGAGGACGCGGAGTTCAATTTCCAGGGTTCGTTCGAAAAGCCGCGTGTAATAGACACAACAAGCCCTCCATACAATTTCTCAATAAATCCTGCTCATATACTCTGAGGGGGAGCAGCCCTTCACTTTGCGGAATACCCGGCTAAAGTAAAAGGGGGAGTTGAAGCCGAGCCGCTCGCTGATCTCGGAGACATTCAGATTTGTGTTGCGCATCATTCCTGCTGCTTTGTCCATGAAGAATTGGGCATTGTACATTTGGATGGTGCTCCCTGTTTTATGTTTGAAGACTTCACACAAGTAACTGTAATTCATCTCCAGAGAAGCGGAAAGCTCCTGTGAATTGAGGGTGTAGCTGTCCTTTTGTTCAAGAAATCCGATAATTCTGCTTACCGTCCGGTCCGACTTGCTCAGCGGGGACTGGTGAAGAGACTGCCTGAAGAGAGTGATGAACAGCTCCATCGTTTGCAGGCATAGCGTGATGGTGCGGAGCGGATCTGTTGTATTGTACAGTTGAACGGCGGCTTTCAGCTGCTTCTCCAGCTTCTCGGGGTGTGAGATCCTTCCGTGCTTGGGAAGTGTAATGCACTTACGGAATTCTTCTAATAATGGTTTTCCTTTTAATGGATTACCGTTCTGCTCCGCTTCTCCCTCGGAATTACAGAAGAAATGAATCCAGTACCATGAAGTGCCCGCAGGTGTGCGGGGTTCTCCCCAGTGATGCAGACCGCTTTTCAGGAACAGAAATTCTCCCTTGCGGATGAGATACTCCGTTTCTTCCTCCCAGACCTCCATTTGCCCATCGGCCAAATAGAGGAAAACTTCCCACTCCAGCCTCCTGTCAGGATGCGTATATAAGCTTTCAGTCCTATGGGAACCCAAATCTTGTACGTTCAATACTTTATCGAAGTGTAATATCAC
Source organism: Paenibacillus sp. FSL R7-0210 (assembly GCF_038009085.1). Classification (NCBI taxonomy): domain Bacteria; kingdom Bacillati; phylum Bacillota; class Bacilli; order Caryophanales; family Paenibacillaceae; genus Paenibacillus; species Paenibacillus sp. FSL R7-0210. Next base: position 3,584,071 of record NZ_JBBPAR010000001.1, on the reverse strand, counting down.
GTTGTTGTGCATGCCTTATCCTCCTTACATAAACAGATACAAAATCTGAAAATAGTATAGGTTAACCAAAGGTGATGAATTCAATTATAGATGTCCGGCATTATAAAATATAGATGCAGGAGTTCTACGCTGCACTATTATTTTATAGAAACTGAGGTGTCCGAGCTTGTATGCTAACTTTGGTCTGGATGAAGTAAGGCTGACTGACGGGGATTTTGCGTGCCGCAGAGCGCTTGTTAAAAAGTATATTACTGAGTTTGATACGAACCGGCTTATGCACACATTTAGAATCAATGCGGGAATGGGGTCTTCTGCAGAGCCCCTGGGCGGATGGGAAGCCGTGGAGGTTGGCCTCCGGGGACATTTAGCCGGACATTTTCTGTCGGCTTGTGCCAAATTCGGATTTGGGGACCGGGATGAGGTTTTGAAGGCAAAAGCACTTGAGATTATTGATATTATGGAGTTATGTGCGAAGCCAAACGGGTATTTGAGTGCCTTCGAAGAAGATACACTCGATATTCTGGAGTTCGAAGAGAACAGGAATGTATGGGCGCCCTATTATACTCTGCACAAAATCATACAGGGACTGGTGGACTGTCACATCTGTCTCGGCAGCTCCAAAGCCATGACCCTGGCCCTGAACCTGGCGCATTATATACGCAGACGATTCGAGAAGTTATCCTTCTGGAAAATTGACGGGATACTCCGTTGTACGAAGCTGAATCCGGTGAACGAATTCGGGGGGATTGGCGACGCCTTGTACACCCTGCATGAGATCACAGGAGATCCCCAGCTCCTTGAGCTGGCCAAGCTGTTCGACCGGGATTATTTCCTGGAGCCCCTGGCAGCCGGTGAGGATGTACTTGATAACCTGCATGCCAACACTCACTTACCCATGGTTCTTGCTGCGATGCACCGTTATAACCTTATGGGGGAGGAGAAGTACAAGTCGGCTTCTTTGAATTTCTATGATTTTTTGAAGGGAAGAACATTTGCGAATGGCAATAACAGCTCGAAAGCTACGGCTTTTATCAAAGATAAAGTATCGGAGAAGTCAGAACACTGGGGGGAATATAACAAGCTGGAAGATGCGTTGACCGGCGGCGAAAGCGAGAGCTGCTGTGCACACAATACCGAAAGGATCCTGGAACAGTTGTTGAAGTGGTCTGCTTCCATAGAATATCTGGATCATCTGGAATCGCTGAAATATAACGCGATCCTAAACAGCTCGAGCAGCCAAACCGGGTTATCCCAGTATCATCAGCCAATGGGGAGCTCCGCCGTCAAAAATTTCAGCACGCCGTACGATTCCTTCTGGTGCTGTACGGCATCTGGAATTGAAGCTATGAGTGAGCTCCAAAGAAATATTTGGTTTAAAAACGGGGATGCCTTGCTGCTGAATGCTTTTATCTCTTCAAGTGTAATCTGGAAGGAAAAGAATGCTGCAATTACTCAGCAAACTGCTTTCCCTGATGGGTCAACCTCGACAATTACCATTCAAGTTGCCGAACCTGTTGAATTTCGGATGATATTCAAGGAGCATGCAGTCAAAGCTGTTAAAATCAACTCGGTTCTCTGCTCCCCTAAGAAGGAGAATAACTACTTCATTATTGAGCGTGTATTCTATGATCAGGATACGATTGAAATTGACATCAATGCCTCCCTGCATTTAGTTCCGCTAAAAGGCTCTGAGAATCGTGCGGCAGTGATGTATGGCAGCATCTTGCTCGCTCAGATGGGTCAAGCTGCGCATTTGCAGGACCTTTCAGCGGTTACTATGAATAGTAAATTCACCAGACTTCCAAGTGAGCTGCTGGAATTTGAGGTGGTTGACCTACTTGGCCATCCGGTAAAATTCATCCCGTTATATCGTATCGAGGAAGAGGTGTATACAGTTTATCTGGACTTGAAAGGGGAACTGAATCCTGACAGCCTGTTTTCAGCGGCCAAGGATGGAAGCACGGCGTATACAGAAGGATGCCGCGTTAAATATAACGGCTAAGGCGCGGCTGCAAGAGCTGTGTTGGAAGCTTCCCAATCATCACTTCTTATCAGAAGCCTTAAAGGCCATTAAAGCATGATCATCCAAAGCGCAAATGAGCTGAGCCAGCTCATGGCTTGATACTGTGAATTTTGTCCGTATCCATTCCTTAATGATGGCTAAGCTTCCATTCACTAAATAAGCGTAAGTAAAAGGCTTCATATCTTCAGGAATCTTAAGCTGAAGGTGATTGTCAATGCTCATAAGTATTTCATTAAGCAAACGCTTTGGGAAGAACACATCATCATTTGTTTTGAACAGCATAACGGTGAAGAGTTCTTCATTTCTTTTGATGTAATCTAGAAAAGCTAAAATATATGTGACTGCACTTTCACTGGCTTCTATTTTGATCAGGTACTCATTAGTGTTGTCAATAATCTCTTGCTCTAGATTATCAAGCAACTCGTATGCATTAGCATAATGCAAATAGAAGGTGGACCGATTGATGCCCGCAGAAGTGCATAATTCCTTCACACTGATCTGACTTATCTCTTTGTCTTGTAGCAGGCGAATCAGACTTTGCTTCAAGAGCAACTTGGTTAATCGTTCCCGTTGATTCATTGCGGTATCGCCTCCATGAAAAATTTATTTATGACAATAGACACAATCCACGCAAGTGTCCAGATTACAGCAAATTGACGATAGACTGATGGTTGTTAAATAGACACTGTGTCTGTATTCTGAAGGTAGACGAATGAATTGTCAATACAATGATGATGAAGGTGAATGAGGATGGAGAAAAAACGGGTCATGATCACAGGTGCAGCGGGTAACATGGGGAATGAAACGCTGAAGCTGCTGATAAACGATTTGGGAAAATGCGAGTTAATACTCTTCGATTTAGATCATCCTAACAGCCGTCAGAACCTGAAAGCATATGAGGGAATACAAGGTGTTAAGGTTGTCTACGGTGATTTACTCGATAGGGACCTGGTCTACGAATGTGTAAAGGAAGCAGATATTGTACTCCACATTGCTGCTTTTGTATCTCCAGCGGCTGACGAATTCCCCGAACGGGCTATGCGGATAAATTATGGTTCAACGAGAAACATCATCGATGCCATTAAGCAAAGCGGCCGTGCCGGGATCACCCGCTTGGTAAGTATAGGTACAGTTGCACAAACAGGTGACCGTATGCCGCCAATTCATTGGGGGCGTGTGGGAGACCCGCTTAAGCCAAGTGTCTATGATTACTATGCGGTATCGAAGATTGCTGCCGAGCGTATGGTCATTGAATCAGGACTAAGCTATTGGGTGAGTCTCCGGCAGACAGGGATTATGGGTCCGAAGATGAGCAAGATTCAAGATCCGATTATGTTCCATAATTGTCTGGACAATGTACTGGAATACGTGTCTGACCGGGATTCAGGACGCTTAATGCGGAATCTGTGCATTCAGGATATTGACGGAGAATTGGCTCAAGGCTTCTGGCAGCATATTTACAACATTGGCGGGGGTGAAAGTTGCCGGGTCAGTACACTGGACATGTACCGGGTGCTCTATGGCAAGCTTGGTATAACGAATCTCGATCATGTGATCGACCCTAAATGGTATGCAACGAGGAACTTTCACGGACAATACTATCTGGACTCCGATAAGCTGGAGAATTATTTGCACTTCCGCCGTGACTCCATGGAGTATTTCTATCAATGCTACCTCGATAATCTTGGCGCACTTGTACCCGTTGCGAAGGTCATCACAAAGCTGCCCGGAGGGCAAAAATTCATGGGGGCAATGATTAAGCGGACGATGAAAAAGCAGGCTTTGAAGAAGCGCGGAACTCTGCGTTTTATTGAAGACAATGCCATTGAGGAAATTGACGCTTTTTGGGGCAGCAAACAGAACTGGGAGGCTATCCCTGCCAAGCTGTCTGAAATGAAGGGCTTCTCCCAGTGGGACCAAGCCATCAAGCTTGACCATGGTTACGATGAGGATCAGCCGGCTTCGCAATTAAATATTGAAGATATGAGGGGGGCAGCGGAATTCCGCGGTGGTGAATGTCTCTCTACGGACATGACAACGGGAGATTGGACGGGGCAGCTTGATTTCAAATGTGCGTTTGGACATACCTTCAGCGCCAGTCCCAAGCTGGTCCTAGAGGGCGGACATTTCTGCCCGCAGTGCGAACAGGAGAGCTGGAATTACAAAGAGCGTGCGAAGCGGGAACCGTTCTTTGCCCAAGTGTGGAACCCGATTCAAGGTAAGGAGGATGGACGCGAGTATAAAAAAATTGTATCAGAATTAGATGTCGCAGTTAATCTATGACCGGGTAAGCATTACTCTCAATCCTTTTTTTATATTATAATTATGGGCTCGTTCTCGGCGGTGTGGAGCACAAGCATGTTAGAATAGATCAATTATGGCCCTGCTTAGATCATTGTTTTGGGGCAAGGGGTCTATTAGAATTTGGGGGTAAGCAACGATGTGGATGTAAAGGAGACGGTAATATGCTTAGAATGGTCAATGTGGAGAATGGCACGGTAAAAGGCTTACCCGCAGCCGATCCCCGGATTACGAGCTTCAAGGGAATACCGTTTGCAGCACCGCCTGTAGGGGAGAACCGCTGGCGGGCACCGCAGCCTGCCGAAGACTGGGAGGGTGTACTTCAGGCCCACGAGTTCGCACCGGTCTCCATGCAGGTCAGACAGGAGCTGGATGATAACAATATCTATACCCGTGAGTGGGCGGTGGAGCCTGACATTGCGATGAGCGAGGATTGCCTGTACCTGAACGTATGGACCCCGGCCAAACAGACGGACGAGAAGCTACCCGTCTATGTATGGTATTTCGGCGGCGGGCTGCAGGTGGGCCATCCGGCAGAGATGGAGTTCGACGGAGAACGGATTGCCCGCAGAGGGATTGTGGTGGTGACGATTAACTACCGGCTGAATATCTTCGGCTTCCTCTGCCATCCCGAGATTACCGCGGAATCACCGGAGGCGCCTGCCAACTTCGGCAACCTTGACCAGCAGGCCGCTACCCGCTGGGTGAAGCGCAACATTGCTGCGTTCGGCGGTGACCCCGACAACATCACCATCGGCGGGCAGTCAGCGGGCGGCGGCAGTGTCATGAGCCAGCTTACCTCTCCGCAGAACGAAGGATTGTTTCAGCGGGCGATTGTTGAAAGCGGAATCTTCACGGACCTGTATCCGGGAACCCTGCTGCCGCCGCTCCGGGGGACACTGCAGGAGGCAGAGCAGAATGGCATCGAGTTCTTCAAGTACCTGGGTGTATCCACACTTGCGGAAGCGCGGAAGCTGGATGCGGTCTATCTGCGGGACAAGGCAGTGGCGCTTGGCGGGTTCTGGGGCACCGTTGCGGACCAGAAGTTCCAGGTGGGGAATCCGTTCGATCTGTTCGTGCAGAATAGACGCTTGAAGGTGCCGGTTATGCTCGGCCATACCTCCTCGGAGTTCTTCAGCACTCCGAAGGTGCAGTCCTACGGGGAGCTCAAGCAGCTTGCGGCGGACATGTTCGGGGAGGATGCGGAGACCTTCCTGAAGCTTAGCGGCGCAAGGCCGGATGCTGTTCAGGAAGCGGTGGAGCGGGCAGCGGTAAGCGGGATCGAATACGCCATCCGGATCGCCGGGCAGGCGAATGCGGATACCAGAAGCGAAACCCCGCTCTATTACTATAATTTCGATGCGGAGATTCCGGGATGGGATAACCCGGGCACCTTCCACTCGGTGGATCTGTGGTTCTTCTTCGAGACGCTGGCCAAGTGCTGGCGGCCGTTTGTCGGCAAGCATTATGATCTGGCCCGCCAGATGTGCAATTATACCGCGCATTTCATCCGTACCGGAGATCCGAACGGCGCGGATTCCACCGGCGAAGAATTGCCGCGCTGGGAGCCGTATACCCCGGAAGTGCCTTACGGGATGCTGTTCGCTGACAAGGCGGAGTTCTCCAGAGAACAACCCGGCGAGATCATGAATTTTCTGGTGCAGCAGTACTTCAAGAAGACTGGCAGTCCGGTCTGAGGGGATTCTGCTCTTGATAGGATCAGCGGCAGTTTAAGACTTTATTTATTGAGTCTTAGATTGCCGCTGTTTTTATTACTGGACAGTCCCGTAGCATGTTATTCTCTATCAAACAATAGCCCGATAGAGTAGTTTCGGCTGTATTCACCAAGATGTAATAAAGAGTTGATGCTTTCATGAACGTTTGAAGGCAAAAAGGTGACCGGAGCCGATTTAGTTAAAATTAAAGATATAATAATTCAAAATATCTACGATTTTTATAAGGAGGCACTAACGTAATGGGCATCGATACCGTGCTGTGGAGCAGACTGGTGACAGGCTTGACACTGGGATTCCACGTTATTTTCGCAACAATTGGCGTTGGGGTTCCGCTGATGATCGCCATTGCTGAATTCATGGGCATACGCAAAAAAGACCCTCACTATACACTGATGGCCAAGAGATGGGCCCGCGGGTTTGTCATTTCTGTGGCCGTGGGCGTGGTGACCGGTACGGCGATTTCGTTGCAGCTGGCCTTGATCTGGCCTAATTTCATGAAGCTGGCCGGTAACGTGATTGCGCTCCCGTTATTTATGGAAGTGTTTGCTTTCTTTTTTGAGGCGATCTTCCTGGGCATTTACCTCTACACCTGGGACCGGTTCAAGAAGCCGTATATCCACTGGCTTCTTACGATCCCGATTGTTGCCGGTGCCGGGATGTCCGCTGTTTTTATCACGACCGTAAACGGGTTCATGAATCAGCCTGAGGGCTTTGCTATGGCCGGAGGGCAATTCACAGCGGTGAATCCGGTGGAGGCGATGCTGAATACAGCGACGTTCTCCAAGGTGTTCCATGTCTTAAGCTCTGCCTATCTGACCGGAGCCGCACTGCTGGCGGGTATCGCCGCGTTTGCACTCCTCAGAAAGGGAGTCTCGGAATACCATAAAAAAGCGCTGAAGCTGATGATGGCTGTGGTGATGGTGTTTGGATTGCTGAACGCTCTGGCTGGAGATACGTCGGCGAAATTTTTGGCTGAGCATCAGCCGGAGAAGCTGGCTGCGGCAGAGTGGCATTTTGAAACGGAAAGCGGAGCCGATCTGATTCTGCTGGGGTGGCTTAACGCCGAGCACGAGGTGCTGGGCGCACTGCATATTCCCAAATTTCTCAGCTTCCTCGCCTTTGGCGATTTCAATGCAGAGGTGACCGGTCTGAATGAATTCCCTGCGGATGAGCAGCCGCCGCTCCTGGTTCACTATTTATTCGATCTGATGGTCGGTGTCGGGTTTGCCCTATTAGGCATTTCATTCCTGTACTTCCTGTTTGTCTTCTGGAAAAAACGCAATGAGCATAACAAATGGCTGCTTCGCGTGATCGCGTTAGGCGCACCGCTTGCTTTTGTGGGAGTCGAGCTAGGCTGGTTCTACGCTGAAATTGGGCGGCAGCCCTGGATCTTAAGGGGATACATGCGTGTAGAAGAGGGGGCTACGACATCACCGAGCGTAAGAATCCTGTTTTTCGTATTCCTGTTGCTGTACATCCTGTTAGGCACGGTATGTGTGATTGTGCTGCGGCGCATGTTCAAGGACAATCCGGCGGAAACCGAGATGGAGAAGTGGAATCAGCATCCCGGCGGCAAATCAACAGTAAGGGGTGAGCATGCAAAATGAGTTATGAGCTGATTGGAATTTCAGTGCTCTGGCTGTTTTTATTCGGCTATTTAATTGTGGCCTCTATTGATTTTGGAGCCGGGTTCTTTGCCTTTTATGCCCGGCTGACGAAGCAGGATCATCTGATTAACCGTTTGATCTCCCGCTACTTATCGCCTGTCTGGGAGATTACGAATGTCTTTTTCGTCTTTTTTTACATTGGACTTGTCGGCTTCTTCCCGGATACCGCTTATTATTACGGCTCGGCGCTGCTTGTTCCGGGAAGCATTGCGCTTATCCTGATCGCGATCCGCGGTTCGTTCTATGCGTTCGAGAATTACGGCTCCAAAAATAACATCGTATATCTGTTCCTGTACGGCGCTTCGGGCCTGCTGATTCCCGCGTCCTTGTCAGTGGCACTTACCCTGTCGGAAGGCGGCTTTATCTTTAAGCGGGGAGAGACCGTGTCTCTGGATTACTGGGCCTTGTTCACTAACCCCTTATCATGGAGCATTGTAGGCTTGGCGATTGTATCTGTGTTGTTCATCAGCGCCTCCTTTTTGGCCTTTTATGCTTCCCGGGCAGAGGATCAACCCGCGCTGAAGCTTATGCGTACTTATGCGCTGTTCTGGAGCACGCCGACCATTGTTATCGCGCTGACGGCCTTTATTTATCTGGGCCAGCACAATGAGCGGCATTTTCAAAATATGATGGATTTATGGTGGCTGCTTGCGCTGTCTGTTGCTTTCTTCATGCTTGCCATGTGGCTGCTGTACAGCGGACGCCGTTACGGGTTGGCGTTCATAAGCATCATGCTGCAATTCCTATGCGCCTTCTTCGCTTACGGAATCGGGCAATATCCTTATATTCTGGACCCGTTCATTACGCTTGAGAACAGCATCACTTCACCGGCTATGGGTCTGGCGCTGGTCATTGTGTTCATCGGGGGTATGTGCTTGCTCATTCCTTCCCTGATTCTGGTGTTCAAGCTGTTCCTCTTTGACGCAGACTATGTGAAAGGAAAGAAATAAATGAAGAGCAAAACAAGTCTGATCGCTGAGCAAATGTCGGGGCAACGAAAACGGCTGGTTATGCTGACCCTCCTGTCGCTCATGCTCGGCATTGCGATTGTAAGTCAGGCCGGGCTGCTGGCGGAAGCGGTCCAGCGGGTGTTCGTGGAGAAGGCTTCCTTATCCTCGGTTGCTCTGCTGCTCGCTCTTCTGCTGTCAGTGATGGCGATCCGCACTTTGCTGTTATACGGAAATGGAAGAATAGGCTTGGCTATGGCAGCCGCCGCTAAGGCAAATATGCGTTCATCCGTGCTGCAGAAGCTTACCCGTGCCTCCATGCCTTCAACGCTGCGGGGGCAGACAGGGGGGAAGGTCAGTGTGGCTCTGGATGCAGTGGACGAGGCGGACAGCTATTTCAGTCACTACATGCCGCGGATGGCCGAAGCAGCGATCATCCCGGTTCTGATTCTGGCGGTTACGTTTGTTTTACATGCGAATACCGGCTTCATTCTGCTGTTTACGGCACCGTTCATCCCGCTGTTTATGATTTTGGTGGGACTGCAAACGAAGAACAAATCCGAAGAGAAATATGCGCAGCTTGCAGAGTTCTCCGGTACGTTCCTGGATTCGCTTCAAGGGCTCGTGACGTTGAAAATATTTGGACAATCCCGCCGCCAGCAGCAGCAGATTGAGCGCAGCAGCCTGGGTTACCGTGACGCGACCATGGATATTTTGAAGGTTGCCTTTACGAATACTTTTATGCTGGAAACCATCGTCATGCTGAGCATCGGGATTGTTGCCCTTGAATTGGCTATTCAACTGCTCGTATTCAAATCGATGCCGTTCCACACGGCCTTTCTTGTGCTGCTGCTTGTTCCCGAGTTTTTTAACCTGCTCAAGAATACAGGCACCGCTTTTCACAGCGGGCGGACCAGTATGGGGGCAGTCCGTAAGGTGGAGCAGATGCTTGCGGAAATGGGCGGCGGCACCGGCACACAGCCGGAAGGGAGCCAAGAGTCCTCAGCCAAGCTGCTGCGGATGCCGCCATCCATAGAGCTGAAGAATGTTCATTTCCAATATGCACCCGGTTCATTTGAGCTTAAGGCCGGACCCGTCTCCATAGGACCGGGAGAGCATGTTGCGATTGTCGGCCACAGCGGTTCGGGCAAAACAACCTTGCTCCATCTCATTGCCGGACTGCTGAAGCCGGTATCCGGGACAGTGCTGGTGAACGGAAGCCCGCTGTCGGAGTGGGAGGAAGACTCATGGTTTGAGCAGGTCAGCTATATTACGCAGCACCCCTATATTTTTGCCGGCACATTTGCTGAGAATATCGCCATCGGTGCCGGGCGTAAGGTCTTCAGGGAAGAAATTAGGCAGGCCGCAGAGGAAGCGGGACTTTCAACGCTTGTTGCCGGGCTGGAGCAGGGTTTGGACACTTACGTCGGGGAAGGCGGCAGGGGACTGTCGGGAGGGGAAAAGCAGCGTCTTGCTTTAGCGCGGGCCTTTTTGAAACGTCCGGCTCTGATCCTGTTCGATGAGCCTACGGTGGGCCTCGACTTGCAGACCGAACAAATCCTGCAAAGCTCCATAACCGCGCTGGCTCGAAAGGCAACGATGATCACAGTCGCACACCGGTTGTATACGATCCGGCAAGCGGATCACATTTTGTTTATGGACCATGGCGTATTAGCGGCGGCAGGACCTCACGACGAGCTCCTTGAACGTGTGCCTCAATATGCCGAGATGGTTAATATTCAGCGAAAAGGAGGATCAGCATGAACGAGCTGGCGATTTTGTCCAAGGCCATGATAGCAGAGCGGAAGGATATACTCCTGTCGATTCTGGGAGGGTTTATTGCCGGCGCTGCCGGTGTGGCCCTGTTCTCCGCAAGCGGGTATCTGATTTCACAGACGGTCTTTATGCCGCCGCTCTATACCTTGATCGTTCTTACCGCGCTGGTCAAGCTGCTGGGTCTGCTCCGGGCGGCAAGCCGTTACGGGGAACGCCTGTATTCGCACAGAGCAACCTTTTCCATGCTTAGCCGTTTGCGCACAGGCTTTTTTGCCAGGCTGATCCCGTTAACGCCCGGTATCTTGAACAAGAACCGCAGCGGAGATCTGCTGGCGCGGATTGTCGGCGATGTAGAGAGCCTGCAGAATTATTTTTTGCGTGTCGCTTATCCGCCGGTGATAGTCATCACGGTCTTTCTGGCAACCATGGTGTTCAGTGCCTCTTATTCATTCTGGATGGCCTGCTTGTTCGTAATAGGGATGCTGCTGACAGCAGTGGTTGTACCGGGAATCGTATTGGTGGGCCAGCGGGCGATACACGGCCGCGTCCGTAAGCAGCGGGCGCTGCTGTCAACGGAAGTCACCGAGGTATTGTACGGCTTCCGCGATCTGAAGGTGTACGGGCAATTGCCGCAGCGGGAGCAGCAGCTCCAGGCGGCTTCGGCAGCACTGACAGCAGATCAGCAGCGTGCAGCAGGTCATCTGCTGCGCGGACAGGCGATGCACACCTTTGTAACCTTTTTTATTTCCTGGGGTGTACTGACGCTTGGGGCCTATCTAATTATGGAGGGTGCGCTGGCTGGCGTGTTTTTAGCGATGCTTGTGATGGCCGCACAGACGGTGTTTGAAGAAGCTGGAGCCATGGCCACTTTGCCAGCCTATAAGCAAGACAGTGAGCATGCGGCCAAAAGGCTGACTGAAACCGTATTGACTGCCACTGATTTACCTGTGCAGCCGGACCGCTCCCTGCCTGAAGGAGCGGCTGTGCCGGTGGAGCTGTCCGGTGTTACGTTCCAATATGATGACGAGTGGCGGCCTGCACTGATAGAGGTGTCGCTGCAGCTACCGGCAGGTTCCAGAACGGCAGTGGTCGGACCGAGCGGGTCCGGCAAATCAACGCTGATCGAGCTGCTGCTCAAGCTGCGCACGCCTGTTTCCGGGGACATACGTTTGAACGGCATTCCGGTACAAGAGCTGGATGAGTCAGGCATTTGGGAAGCCTCGAATGTCGTCTTACAGCAAGGTCATTTTTTCCGTGGAACAGTCCGTGACAACCTGCTGCTGAATGGAGAAGAAGCATCTGACGAAGTATTGTTAGAAGCTCTCGCTAAGGCCCAACTGCCGGATGTGGCATTAACCGATGCCGTATTTGAAAAAGGAGAGAACCTGTCCGACGGTGAGAAGCAGCGTCTGGCGTTGGCGAGGGTCATGCTCCGCAAAGGACGGCTATGGCTGCTGGATGAACCGACCTCCTCATTGGATTATGTAACGGAAGAGCGCGTGTTAACCCATCTCTACGAACAGTCCGCCGGAGATACCTTACTGCTCATTTGCCACCGGCTTACCGGCCTGGAAAGCATGGACAGGATTATCGTCATGGAGCAGGGCAGGGTCATTGAAACAGGTTCATATGCGGAGCTAATGGAGCAACAGGGCTACTTGTACCGTATGAAGCAAATAGAGCTGCAAATGATTGGAGAGCTATAGGCAAAAGGTCTCTACCGCGAGGCGATTATTCGTGAATTGATTAACAATGCGACCATCGATATGGTTATGCTGCTCACCTTAAGGTGAGCCTTTTTTTGGTGAAGAAAGTCACATTTTAATTTTGGGATATATGCTATTTTTATCTTGTTAAATGTAAATATTACCTCCTATACTAATTCTCCCTACTTTATACCTATTCATCCCCTTTAATGGTAATAGTTAATTATCACTACTCTGAAGTCTACCAATCCGTTGTAAAATGCATATTTATGCAAAATAATACATAGTTAGTCAATGGAATTTTTTTGTGATTTACAGTTGTGAATGATAAGCATAGTAAAAGGAGCGAGAGGTATGAATAAGCAGACGGACAAGCTAGTGGCGATTGTGGGGATGGGCTGCAGGTTCCCGGGAAGCGCAAATAATGTAGAACAGTTCTGGGACATCTTGAAGTCAGGCAAGGATACGATTACGGATGTTCCCGAGGACAGATGGAGTATTGAAGAATATTATCATCCTAACAAACAGGTAAAAGGAAAAAGCCACGCCAGGCGCGGAGGATTTATCGATAAGTTTGATCAATTTGATGCAAAGTTCTTTGGGATTAATGCCAGAGAGGCAGATCAAATCGATCCGCAACAGAGGCAAATGCTGGAGATTGTCTGGGAGGCTCTAGAAGACGCAGGAATTAAGCCCGGCAATCTGAGCGGTTCCCGCACCGGTGTGTTTATCGGCGGATTTACGCTCGATTATAAAATTCTGCAATTTGCTGACGCTGCACAAATTGGAACCCATGCTGCAGTAGGAAGCATGATGACGATGTTATCGAATAGAATCTCGTACATATACAATTTAATGGGTCCCTCTCTATCCATAGACACAGCCTGCTCGTCCTCCGTGGTTTCTGTTCATGAAGCCTGCAAAAGTTTGCACAACGGTGAATGCGAGCTGGCCTTGGCAGGCGGCATGGAACTGATCTATGCCCCGGAATATTTCATAGCCGAATCCAAAGGCGGATTCTTGTCGGTGGACGGAAGCTGCAAGACCTTCGACGCTGCTGCGAACGGTTATGTCAGGGGAGAAGGGGGCGGAATCCTTGTTCTTAAAAGTCTGGAAAAAGCGCTCGAAGACGGCGACTATGTGTATGCCGTGATCAGAGAGAGCCTTGTGAACCAGGACGGAAAAACGAATGGTATTACGGTACCTAACGGCGAATCACAAAAGATGCTGCTGCAGGATGTATATGCGAGAGCAGGGATTGCCTCCGATGAAGTTCAGTATGTCGAATTGCATGGAACCGGAACAGCACTGGGTGATCCCATTGAAGTCAATGCGGTCGGTGAGTTCTTTGGAGAGCACAGGACTGAAGATAACAGATGTATCATGGCCTCGGTCAAACCGAACATCGGTCATCTGGAGGCAGCCTCCGGCGTAGCATCGGTAATCAAGGCGGCGTGCATTCTTGATCATAGACAGATTGTGCCGCATATCGGCATGAAAGAGCTTAATCCTGAGCTTGATCTGGATAAGCTGAGGCTAAGAATTCCCTTAACCAATGAAAGCTGGCCGCAGGATGGTAAAGCTGCCATCGTCGGTGTCAATTCGTTCGGATTTGGCGGAACCAATGCGCACGTGATTTTACAGGGAATAACGGGTGACAGAAAGTACGATGGAACAGTCAACGAAGAACTGCCTCAAGTATTAACCATCTCCGCAAAAACAGAACAATCCTTAAAGGCTCTTGCCGCAGAATACACTGAATTTTTGAATCAAACCGCCGAAAGCTTACCGGATATTTGTTATTCCGCACTTACCAAACGTGAGAAATTCCCGAAATCCCTTGTGTTATTCGGAGGGAATATACAGGAGATCATTCAGGGTCTGACAGATTATCAGGAGGATACTTTGCCGCAGAATGTGGTTGTGGGCAATGAAGGTAAAGACAAGAGACTGGTGTTTATTTTCACCGGCATGGGTCCTCAATGGTACGCGATGGGACGCGAGCTCTATCATGTGAATACGGTATTCCGCAATACGGTCGAGAAGTGCCACGCTGAGTTCTCCCGATACTTGTCCTGGTCATTGATGGATGAATTCCTGATTCATGAGGAACAATCCAGCATGCAGTTCACCGAAGTCTCCCAGCCGTTGAATTTTACGGTGCAGGTGGCCTTGGTTGAGATGTGGAAGAGCATGGGGGTCGTCCCGGATCTGATTATCGGACACAGTGTGGGTGAAGTGGCAGGATTGTATGCTGCCGGTGTCTACAGTTTTGAAGATGCGGTCCGGATTTCGTATTACCGCAGTATGCTCCAGCAGCGGCTGACGGGTAAAGGCGGTATGCTTGCGGTTGGCTTGAATGAAGAACAGGCCAAGGAGCTGATTGCTGATAATAACGACAAAGTATCCATTGCGGCAATCAACAGCAACACAAGCGTAACTCTGTCCGGAGATATGGCCTGTCTTACAGAGATCAGCAGCAAGCTTGAAGTTGACGGTGTTTTTAACAAGTTCTTAAGAGTAACGGTACCTTATCATAGTGTGTTTATGAATGAGATTAAATCGGAGCTGCTGGAAGCCCTGCGCGATATTCATCCGCAACCAACCAAAATCAGAACGTATACCACCGGAAATGGCCAGCTGGCGGAAGGGCCGGAGCTGGATAATGAATACTGGTGGCTGAATGTATCCGGTTCCGTGTACTTTGCCAAGGCCATGGAACAGATTTTGGAGGAAGGCTATTCCTGTTTTGTTGAGATTGGCCCTCATCCGGTACTGGCGAATTCAGTCAGTGAGCTTGCGAGTGAGAAGGATATAGAAGTTCTGATCTCGCCCTCCCTCCGCAGAAATGATCCGGAAATACCAAGAATGGTTAGAACCTTGTCTGAGCTATTCTGTGCAGGCTATGAAATTGACTGGTCCCGGATCTACAGAGGAACCTTCAAGTATGTGAAGCTGCCGCATTATCAATGGGAGCATGAGAGGTTCTGGAAGGAATCCTCAGAGCATATGAAGAGACGCCTTGGACAGAAAGAGCATCCTTTTATCGGATACCGCAAGAACAGTGTGGTTCCGTCATGGGAAGCGGAAATCAATGATTATATGATGCCGTTCGTCTCAGACCATTGTGTAAATGGCAGTGTACTGCTGGCCGGTGCCCATTTCATTGAAGCCGCGTTCCAAATGCTCCGTGATTATAGCAAATTAAGCATTGATGAGGTGTATGGTTTATATCATATTCACTTTAAAAGAGCGCTGTTCCTTGATGAGAACAATGCCGGTCACATGTCTATTAACTATGATCCGCAGCATGGTGTGGTGAAGATCGGAAGCCTGGCAGATGGCGATGTATCCAGAACTACCGAGAATTTCCGCGGGGAATTTGTCAGAAAACAGACCTGGAGTGTCAACCGGACAGCCGATCTGGAGGCTCTTAAGCACAGTGCCAAGGAAATTCTGAATCAGGCGGAATGCTACGGGCTGCTGGAGAAAATGAATTTCACCTACGGCCCTATGTTCCAGGGGCTTAAGAAGGTATGGATTAATCATAATGAAGTCCTGGCCGAGATCTGCATGCTGGAGGAGTTAGGCATCCAGGACATGGATAATATTCTGCATCCGGTTATTCTTGATGCTGCCTTTCAGTCGCTGCTCGTTAATCAATTTGATGAGCTGAGAGATCACGGACAAGTTGATATTAAGCTGCCGGATACGGTGGACTCAGTCGTCGTATACGGTAACACGTCCGGTCCATTGCGGGTCCGTTCTATAGTGAAGGAATCGGGTAAGGAGTTCATTGCCGGAGATATTGAAATCTATGATGAGCAAGGCAACATTGTTGTCATTGTAGACAACTTTGTGGCCAGATCCGTAGAGAAAAGTCCGGAAGCTGCCGTGCTTAGCGAGAAGAATCTGAAAGAATGGTTCTATGGCATTGAATGGAAGGCTCAGGAGGTAGAGAACGATGAGCAGCTGATCGCGGCCCGACATTCGTATACGAACTGGGTTGTGCTGTGTGATGCTTCCGGCATGGGTGACAGGATTGCCGGGAACCTAAGCGGCAGAGGCTATAACTGCAAACGGTTCTACGCGGATTATCAGAATCCCGGCAACCAGGATGCAGGCAGTGTTATTGTCAGCAATAATCAAGCGGATTATATCAAGCTGATTCAGCACATGGATCAAGAGCAGGAATACGGCATTATCCACCTGTGGGGTATGGACATTACAAGTCATGATCAGATGGACACGGATGCTATTGAGGCTTCCAAGCAGAAGGCTGTCAACAGTATCCGCCATGTTATGAATACTTTGAATGAGCACTCCGTGAAATATCGTACTTGGGCAGTTACCCAAGGGGCAGTCAGTGTTGACGGCAAGGAGCCAGTTGATGTCCTGCAGGGAGCGGCTATCGGTATGTGCAGAGTAATCAGCCACTCCGAGTGCATTGGAAGCTGGGGAGCAAGTATGGATATCGATCATCACCCCGCCTCTGTCGATCTTTTGATCAATGATCTGGAGAACTATACACGTGAAGATCAGCTGGCGTATAGAAACGGTGTCCGTTATGTTGCCAGACTGGAGCATATCTACGATCTGGACGGGAACATCCCGGTAACTATGGCGGACAATAAGATTTATCTGGTCACAGGTGCCATGGGCTCACTCGGGCAAATCACTGTGAATTGGATGTACGAGAAGGGAGCCAGACATTTTGTATTGGTGGGACGTACTCCGTTCCCTGGTAAAAAAGAAAGAAAAGTGATGGCTTCATCCCATAAGCTGTACAGCCAGGTGCAATTTATCAATGAGCTTGAACGGAAAGGCTGTACCGTTGAAGTAGCCGCGCTGGACATCGCTAATGAAGCAGCAGTCGGGGAGCTTACGCATAGATTGATTCATGAAGAAACCATGCCGGTCGGCGGTGTAGTCCATATTGCCGGTGTAGTCAAAGACAAATTAATGATGCAGATGGAGCAACATGAGTTCGATGAGGTCTATGACACCAAAGTTAAAGGCGCCTGGTTATTGCATAAATATCTTGAAGAGGTTGAACTGGACTTTTTCATCATGTATTCATCCACCGGCTCGGTTGTAACGGCGGTTGGACAAGTGAATTATGCCGCAGCGAATTCCTTTATGGATTCACTGGCCTGCTACCGCCGCAGTAAAGGCAAATCTGCCTTGAGTCTGGGCTGGGGACCATGGGGTGTGGGGATGGTTAAAGAAAAGAATTTGATTGATCATTATAAATATCAAAGAGGCATGAACCCGATCTACGCAGTGAATGGCATGCAGGCCCTGGAAAGAGTGTTCGGACAACAGCTATGCCATGCGGTAATCGGTGAAGCGGACTGGCCGCTTGCGCTTAATAATTATCCGGGCAAGCCTGCATTGTACAATCACCTCGCCGAGCAAAGCGAAGATACCGCAGGGGACGCGCAGGAGACGGACTTATTCAGCATTCTGGCCAAAGCCTCCGGCATGGAAGAAAAAAGTGCAGTTATCATGGATTTCTTCGCTGAGATCATCGCAGAGACCATTCATGCCAAGAAGGAAGCACTTGTGCTTGATGAGCCGATCAGTTCGGTTGGAGTGGACTCCATTATCGCTGCAGAGATCAGAAATAAAATAAATAAGAAATGCAGTATTAACATTTCCATTGTTGACCTTCTGGGCGGAATCAGCATTGCTGACTTGGCCGGAAAACACTTCAATGACATTAACGACTTAATTATTGAAGACGAATCCGAAGCAGACCTGGAAGCATTATTGGACCAGTTAGAGAATCTGACAGAAGAAGAGGCTGCACTTCTATTATCTAAATAAAAACGGAAAGGAGGATACAGAAGCATGGAAATATCCGCTCAGAATGATGATCTTAGAGACCTCGATATTGCCATTATCGGAATGGACTGCCAGGTTCCGGGAGCAGATGACGTAATGCAGTATTGGGAGAATCTGTGCAACGGGACGGAGTCGCTTACCTTCTTCACCGATGAGGAGCTTCGGGCAGCGGGGGTACCGGAAGAACTGCTCAGCAATCCCGAGTACAGGAAGTGCGGCTTCAAAATAAATAATATTGAGCAATTTGATGCGGCGTTCTTTGGCTTCACGCCCAGGGAAGCGGCACTGATGGACCCGCAGCAAAGAATTCTGCTTGAGAGCTCATGGCGGCTGATGGAAAGTGCCGGATACCAATCGGACCAGTATGCAGGGAAGGTGGGCGTATTCGTCGGAACGGGAACCAGCAAGTATTTATTGAAGAATATTATGTCCAGTATGGATCTGGATTCCACTCCCGAGATCAGACAAATATGGATTGGGAACGATGTTCATTATGCTTCGACCATGATTTCCTACAAGCTGAATCTGAAGGGACCGAGCGTGAACGTGCAGACTGCATGTTCCACTTCCCTGACCGCCGTAGTTCTGGGCTGTCAGGCTCTGCTGAACTATCAATGCGATATGGCCATTGCCGGAGGGAGCTCCCTGTCGCTTCCTCAGGATAGCGGTTATCTCTACATCAAAGGAGAGGTTCTAGCGGAGGACGGACATTGCCGGCCGTTTGATAAAGATTGCAGCGGTTCATTAAGCGGCAGCGGAGTAGGAACCGTGCTGCTGAAAAGATTGGAAGATGCTGTGAACGACCGCGATCATATCATCGCTGTCATTAAGGGAGCCGCCTTTAATAATGACGGTTCGGCAAAGGTGGGTTATTCGGCACCAAGCATTGAAGGCGAACGCAATGCGATTAAGAGCGCCCAGATCCTAAGTGAGATAGATGAAGAAACGATTACTTATATTGAGACTCATGGAACAGCGACTCCCATGGGGGACCCCATAGAGGTACAAGCACTTACAGAAGCCTTCTCGGAAGCCACGGACAAGCTGAATTTCTGCGCCCTGGGTGCAGTGAAAGCCAATATCGGACATTTGGATTCTGCAGCAGGTACGGCCGGGTTAATCAAAACCAGTCTGATGCTCCAGAAGCAGAAGCTTGTACCCTGCATCAACTATAAAGAAACGAATCCTAACATTGATTTGCAGAACTCGCCTTTCTATGTCAATACCCGCCTCAGAGACTGGAACCCGGACTGCGGGGTAAGAAGAGCAGGCGTCAGCTCGTTTGGCATTGGCGGGACCAATGTTCATGTAGTCCTGGAAGAAGCGATCGACACCCGCAAAGTCGAGAGTAATGAGGAATTTCAATTGCTGCTGCTATCCGCAAAGACAAAGACCGCCTATGAAGAGGTGGCCGGACAATTGCTGGATTTTGTGCAAAATAATGAAGACATTGATTACCGGAATATCCTGTATACGATGAATATCGGAAGAAAGAGACTGCCCTATCGAGGCGGTCTGGTCTGTAACAGCAGAGAAGAGCTGATTCATAAATTGGGCGGCAGCCTTCCTGCCGTGAAATCTCCAAATGAGAACGAAAAGGAAATTGTGTTCCTGTTCCCGGGACAAGGCGTGCAGTATGTGAATATGACAAAACAACTGTACGATACGAAGCCTATATTCCGGCATGAGCTGGATAAGTGCTTCGAAATCCTTCAGAAGCAGTTGAACTATGATTTAAGACAGCTTATCTTTGCAGATCAAGCGGATGCTAAGGGTGAGGAGACACTCACAGAAACCCGGAATACACAGGTTGCTCTATTTGCCGTTGAGTACTGCTTGGCCAAGACTTTGATGCATTGGGGAATTACTCCCAAAGCTCTGCTGGGGCATAGTGTTGGAGAGTACGTAGCCGCTTGTCTTGCCGGGGTATTCTCACTCGAGGATGGTCTTAGATTAATGGTCATGCGGGGCCGGATCATCCAAAGTCTGCCGGCGGGCGAAATGCTGTATGTGAATATGAACGAGCAGGAAGCGCAGGCCTATATTAACGGGAAGGTCTCACTGGCCTTGATTAATTCCGAGAACCGGGTGGTATTGGCCGGGGATAGCGCAGCGCTGCAGGAAGTGGTCGAACAGATTACAGAGGATCGGGAGTACAGAATTCTTCACACCTCCCATGCTTTTCATTCCTATATGATGCAGGGGGCAGTGGAGGACATGCTGAAGGTGCTCCAGACGGTGACGTTCAACAAGCCGATGATCCCGATCATGTCCAATGTCACGGGAGAGTGGCTGAAGCCGGAAGAGGCGATGAGTGCAGACTATTGGATACAGCATATGCTGGGCACTGTCAGATTTAAAGATGCTGGACTTCATTTGGCACAGAAAAATTATAAATACTTCATCGAAGTGGGTCCGGGAAAAACGCTCTCTGTCTTTATGCAGGATAATTTGAAAGACTACGCGGAGTGCCTATTGTTCCAAACGGTCCGCGGCGTTAAAAATACGATGAATGATAATAAATTTCTGGCGGAGTTCGTAAAGAAGGCCTGGATCAGCGGACTAACCATTGATTTTGCAAAATATTACGAAGATGAAAGCTTATTCAGAATCCCTTTGCCGACGTATCCTTTTGAAAGGAAGAGACATTGGATTGAAGCTGGCAAGCAGAAGGCTTATGAAGCGGCTGGAAGCAACGGCTGGGATAGGGAGCTCTCAGCAGACAGTGCTGTAGAAGCGGACACGATAGAGTATAACCGGCCGGATATCTCGGTGGAATATGAACAGCCTGACAATGCGATTGAAGAGAGTATAGTGGAAATCCTCCAGGAGATTATGGGGATCACGCCGATTGGAATCAACGATAACTTCTTTGAGCTTGGCGGACATTCTCTGATGATCACACAAGTCGTCCTGAGAATTAAGGAGCTCTATGGGATTGAATTGCAGTTGAAACTGTTTATCGAAGCACCGACTGTCAAGAATGTAGCTGACCTTGTATTGGAAGAGTTGTCAGAAAGCCTCGATTTGGATGCAGTCTAAATATGGACAGTTAGAGGTGTGGAGAGATGCAGAACAACGAAAGCGGAAGCGTGAAAAACAGAGTGAATGCCTTGTCGGACGCCAAGAGACTGCTGCTGGAGAGTCTCTTGGAGGAACAAAGAAAAAAGAAAAGACAGATCATCCTGCAAGACAAAGGGCTGCATAGGGTCAGCAAGAGAGCACCGGAGTTGACAGTGTTGCCTTCCAACTATATGCAAAAGAAAATTTGGTATGTCGAACAACTCTTCAATGAATCGATTACGTATAATGTTTCGGGTTATGTGAAATTCCATGGGAAACTTCAAGTGGAGCTTTTGCACAAGGCCTTCAGAACGGTGGTTAAGCAGCAGGAGGTGCTGCGTTCCAAATTCAAGGGAGGACAAGGACAGCTTGAGGTTGAGCTCAGCGAAGATACCGAAGAGCCGGTCTTCAGAATGTATGATTGCTCCCAGGCAGGGATGGAAACATCGCCTGACGACATCAGGCAAAGGATGTACACGGAAGGAATACAGCCGTTCAGGTTAGCTGAGGGCAAGCTTATTCGCCTGATCTGTTACAAGCTTAGTGAGACCGAATGGATTGGACAAATTGTTTGGCATCATATTGTATCGGACGGCTATTCAAGCGGCATTTTTATTAGGGAATTGCTTCAACTGTATGAAGCCTATGCGGGCGCAAGCGTGGCACCTGTACAGGAACCCGCTGTACAATATTATGACTACGTAGCTCACATCAATGAACGGATTGCCAAAGGCGAGTTCGATCATCAGCTTAAGTTCTGGAGGGAACAATTGTCGGGCAGCAGCATGAGCTGTATGCTTCCAACGGATTACACGGCCGGTCATGGGCTTACCTATCATGGCGAACGGGTAGCTTTTTCAATCCGCAAGGAGATGAAAGTAAAACTGGAAGCTGCTGCAAAAAAACACGGGGTTACACTGTTTGTATTGTTAATGAGCGCACTCAAAATCATGCTGCATAAGTATGTACACCAAAACGATATTATTGTCGGGGTCCCGGTTACCGGCAGAAATGAAGAGGAATGCCAGAGCATCATCGGGTGCTTCCTGAACATGCTGCCGATCCGCAGTAATATTGGTGAAGAGCAACCATTATTCGATTATATCCAGGCGGAGAATGCCCAGGTGATGCAGGCCTTGAAGCATCAGGATTTGCCGTTTGATTTTATAGTAGAGGACTTGAAGGTAGAAAGAGATTTGCTGTCCACCCCGATCTATCAGGTGGTGTTCAGTTATGAGACCAATGCGTTAAAGGATATTACAACAAAGGATTTCTACATAGAGTTCGAAGAACTGGATTTAAAAACGGCCAAGGTTGATCTGGCGCTGGAAGTCAATGATGAAAAGGATGGGTTAAGCGCCTGGTTTGAGTATAAATCGGATAAATTCTCCCGGGAGCGGATTGAAAAGATTAAGGATTATTATCTGAATATTCTGCAATTCATTGCTGAATATGACAATCAGCCTATAAAAAATATTGAAATGATCCCGGAAGAAGAAAAGGATGAGATACTCTACTCTTTTAACGAAAAGGTTACGGACTATAAGCCACAGACCATCAAGCAGTTATTCGAGACCCAGGCGGCGCTCCGGGAAGAGGCAGTAGCCGTAGTATGCGGCAATGAGAGGATTACCTACAGAGAACTGAATAACCGCAGCAATCAACTGGCACATCATCTGCGGAAATACGGTGTGGGCTGCGAGAGTCTGGTTGCCATTATGCTGGATAAATCCATTGAGGCCATCATTGCCATACTGGGGGTAACCAAGGCTGGCGGAGCTTATATGCCGGTGGATTCGGCTTATCCCCGGGAGCGGATGGAGTATATTCTGGAAGACAGCAATGTCCGGTATATGATAACTTCCGGCATCCATCAGGATTATGCAGGCATTGAGCAGATTTCAATGGGTGACAAGCATATCGATACCGAGTCCACGGACAATCTTACGGACCACAGTAATCCGGATAATCTGGCTTATGTAATCTATACCTCGGGAACTACAGGTCAGCCCAAAGGCGTTATGGTGGAACACAGCGGTATTGTTAACTTGAGAGATTATTTTTTGGATAAATACAAAGTGACCACGGATGATACGATCCTGCAATTTGCCAATCTTGTTTTTGATGCCTCTGTCTGGGAAATGATTATGGGAATTCTCACCGGTGCAAGACTATGCATCATTACCAAAGAAGTAGCGCTGGATGTGAATCTGCTGGAACTGGAGCTGAAAAGGCATAACGTAACCGTTGCCACCTTGCCTCCGCCATACTGGAATGTAATAGCGGATAGACCCATCGGAATCCGTCTGTTGATCACAGCGGGATCAGCAGCAAGCGTCAATCTGGTGGAGAATTTGCCAGAGCCGATTGAATATTTCAATGCGTATGGACCTACCGAGACTACGGTCTGTGCGTCGGACTGGCAATACGAAAGGACTGCACCAATCCCGGATAGAATACCGATTGGCAAGCCAATTGCCAATATGCAAATCTATATTATGAATTATACTTCCTTATGTGGAAAAGGAATTATTGGAGAATTATGTATAGCAGGAGTAGGCATTGCCCGGGGGTATCTGAACAGGCCGGAACTGACAGCGGAGAAATTCATTGATAATCCTTATGGTCCCGGTAAATTGTACCGGACGGGGGATTACGCAAGCTGGCTGGACGACGGAAATATTGCTTTTACCGGAAGAATAGATAATCAGGTCAAGATCAGGGGACACCGGATCGAAATCGGAGAGATTGAGAATAAGCTCTCTTCTCATAACAGAGTGATTGAGGCGGTTGTTATCCCGGAGATTGACCACAAGAGCAATCTTTATCTGGCAGCTTATTTAGTTGTGGATGCAGCAGTGACTCTGACAGAAATCAGAAGCTTTTTGAACGATGGATTACCTTCGTATATGATCCCATCAGCATTTTATACGCTTGAGGCCATTCCGCTTAATATGAATGGTAAGCCGGATAACAGCAGATTAGCGTCCTTAGGCCAGCCTATGGAAGCGGAGAACGATTTTGCTGAACCGACCACAGAGATTGAAAGAACGCTGGAACGAATCTGGTGTGAGCTCTTAGGAGTTGAGCGGGTTAGTATCCATGATCATTTCTTCGAAATTGGCGGAGACTCCATTATCAGCATGCAGGTTATTGCTAAGGCGGCAGAGGCAGGAATTAAGCTCGAATTAAAGTCTTTTTACGATGATAAATGTATTGAACAAATGGCCTTAAAGGCTGCGGCAGTTGAACAAATCTGCTGTGATCAGGGAGAGGTTACAGGTTCGTACCTGTTGACACCTATCCAGCAGTGGTTCTTCACCAATAATTTCCCGGAAAATAACCATTGGAATCAGTCTGTAAGCTTTGAATTGAAGCAGACTGTAGATGCTGGGCGATTGAATGAAGCGCTCAATGAAGTGTGCCGGCAGCATGATTTGTTAAGGACCCGTGTACTTCCCGGCAAGCCTACAAGATATGCGGATATCCTGCCGTTTGCCTACAGCGAACGCTTGAAGACAGTAGAGATTCCAGCTTGTGATGACTATGAACAGCGGATGCAGCAGGAATTGACGGCTTTTCAGCAATCTCTTAATTTGCAAGCGGGAGAAGTGTTTAAAGGGCTGCTTATTGTGTCCGATACATGGTCAAGCAGCAGACTGGTATTGACAGCGCATCATCTGGTATGCGACGCGGTGTCCTTCAGGTTCATCGCTGAGGATGTATTGAATGGCTATCAAGCCTTAATAGACAAGCGGGAAGTCAAGCTTCCGCAGAAAACCTCATCCTTCATAAGATGGAGCAACGCAGCAGCAGCATACGCCGGCAGCCATGAAGCAGTGAGCAAAAAAAAGGAATGGACCAAAGAAATTGCGGCTCATTCAAGAAAAACCAAAAGAGGCTGCTCCAGCATAGACAATCTTGAAGGAGAAGCAGAGCACTGCCTGTTCTCCTTATCGGAAGAAGATACCGCCAAGCTAATGATTGAAGTGCCTAAGCATTACAGCATTCAGCCGATTGAGGTCATGATTGCCGCCCTGGAAACGATGCTGCATGAATGGGATGGGGCAGACCATACCTTATATCTGGAAAGTCACGGAAGAGATACGCTTGCGGATCAGGTGGATCTGTCAAGAACGGTAGGCTGGTTTACCAACCTGTATCCTTTTTACTTCTCCGCAGATGATATTTCAACTACTGGAGCTACGTTAAAAAAAGTGAAAGACAGATTAGCTGCCGTGCAGAAGCGTAAGTTCGAGTTCTTGCTTAGTGATTACCCCCGTGAAGCTATGGATATTGTTTTTAATTACATGGGGCATTTGGATAACAAGAACCCGCAGCATGAACACTTCCGGCTGATTACCGGAGAACCGCTGTATACCAGGGGATTGAAGAATACAAGAGTCAGTCTGCTTGAAGTCAACGGGTATATCCAGCAAGACCGCTTAATCTTCGAGTGGGGATATAACCCGAATATCCATTCCGGGGAGAACATCGTGCAGCAGGCCAATGCTTTCACGGATACGCTTAGGGGGATGATCAGCTACTGTATTGAATCTGAGGATGATGGAGTTTCCGCTGCAGATTTTGACGATGTGGATATGGAAGATTTAGATTTCATCTTGGCAAAGTTCAATTAAGGTCACTCAGGGACAAGAAAGAGGAGAATACATGAACAAGAGGAACGTTGCAGATATCTATGGATTATCCACCATGCAGGAAGGCATGCTGTTCCACAGCTTGAAAAGTGAAAGCAGCAGCATGTATTTGGAGCAATTCTCGTGCAAATTACACGGGCAGATTAATTTCGAATATTTTTGGGATTCCTGGCAGAAGGTCATTAACGATCATTCCGCTCTAAGAACCGCCTTTGTCTGGGAAGGTGTGAAAAAACCTGTTCAGGTAGTTCTGAAGCAATGCGAATGCAACTACATTCAGTATGACTGGAGCAATCTGCCGCTTGAAGAAATCGGGCATGATTATAGCACGTTTCTTGAAAATGATCGAATGATGGGTTTTGAACTGGACAAGGCTCCGCTGATGAGGTTTGCTCTAATTCAGATTACTGAAGACAGCTATTATTTTGTCTGGAGCTTTCACCACATCATCATGGATGGCTGGTCACTGCCTCTGGTACTGGAGGAAATGTTCGGGAATTATAAAGCGTTCATGACAGGGGAAGCACCGGCGAAGCATAAATCCGCATCATTTAAGGACTATATCCATTGGTTGCATAAACAGGATGCCGAGGTCTCCAGACAGTACTGGAAAGACAAGCTGAAGGGCTTTGAGGAAGCTTTGCCTCTCTATACTGAACCTGCAGTGGAAGAGCAGAAGGGGGAGACCCGTAAACTCTCCTTACGGCTTTCAGAGGATATACATCATTCTATCGAGCAGATCACTAAAAGTAATGGGTTCAGCTCCTATCAACTGTATAATCTTGCCTTTGCCATTCTGCTGAGTAGATACAGTGGAAAAGAAGATGTTGTCTATGGGACAACTGTGTCGGGAAGACCTGCGGAATTAAAAGGTATCGATCAAACGGTAGGCATCTTTATCAATACCATTCCGGTTCGTGTTCGGTTAGACGGTAACCTTACCTTGCTGGAGTGCCTGGAGAACCTCACACAGGATCAAATCAGCCGCAGTCCCCATGAATATATGTCGTTGGCTGAGATCAGCAGCGCTCATAATCTGCCTCAATTATTCCAGAGTATTTTTGTATATGAGAATTATGCCAACGCGCAGGCTTATAAGGATATCACAGAGTTCTCGATAACAGAGCTGCAATTAAGAGAAGAAATCAATTATCCGCTGGCCTGGGTGGTTAAGCCGGATCACGGAATCCTTATGGAGACGATCTATAATTCCGCTTATTTCAGCGACAGGATCATTGAAGAATTTCAAAGGAGCTTCATAACGATTTTGGATGAAATGGTCCTTAAAATAAATGAAGCTATCTGCACGATTCAACTGCTTCCATCTGAGCAGAATACAGATTTCAAAGCAGGGAAGGCAGTATCCGCCGTTGTGAACTTGCATAACCAGCCTATCCCTCAGATATCAGCTTCCGCTATACCGCGCGTTCTGATTGTTGATACATATGGGCACCCGCTTCCGGACGGATTCGAAGGCAGTGTATGTACGCCGGATCAGACCGCTTCCGGGTATATGGGCCGTTATTATGCAGATGGAACGTTAATGATTAATGAGACCTTAAGCACCAGCATGGTAATTGGCGGAATCAAACGTGATTTGCCTGTGCTGGAGCGTGCCCTAAGAGCGGAATCATTAGTAGAAGACGTGAAGATGCTTCACCGTTATAACAGGAAGGGTGAATCCAAGCTTGTTGTCTATTATGTGGAGCCGGTGACGGATGCTGTAGTGGAACAAGCGGCATTCGATGAAGAGCGAACCGGAGCCATAAGAAGTGCAATCGCCGACAGATTGTGCATCTTGCTTGACTTAAATAAGAAGGATTGTCTGGCAGCAACAGAGTTCGTTCCTGTGTCAAACATTCCTTATTACAGAGATGGCGTTGTCAAAATCAATGATCTGCTCGAACTGGAAATTATTAATGACAACCTCATTCAGCGCTGGAGCAACTTAGTGATCCCGGATGAGCAGAGCGCTATGAGTGATTCTCCTGTGAAGTTCGTGCGCAAGGCCGTAAGAATCAGCCGGGATAACGTGCATATCTCCGATTTGGCCGAGCATTTTTCTTTTATTAAGAAGAAGAGCTCCGGCAAAACGGATAACGTTGAAGTGGTTGAAGCCTGCAAGGAAGAGAGCGGCGCTGACACACAGCTATCACTCATTGTTGGAGAAGAAGTGATCATTCCTGAGAATACCGTCTTTGATCTGGGTTATTACATCAAACGGGCTGCCGATCAAGCTCCTGAGGATTATGGCATCCGGTTCGTTAATTATGATGGCAGCATTGAATTTGCTAACTATAAGCAGGTCTACGGTGAAGCCAAGGCTATCTGCTGCGGTCTTATCGAAAGAGGATTGCAGCCTGGGGACAAGGTCATCTATCAGATGGATAACAACCGGAATTATGTAAATACCTTCTGGGCTTGTATGTTAGGCGGCTTTATCGGAATTCCGGCTACGGTAGCTGCTTCTTATAAAGAAGATAATGCAGTGATCCGCAAACTGTTGAATGCTTGGAAAATGCTTGAACAGCCTGTGATTGTGACGGATGAAGCTCTGGCTGAAAGTATTCGCAGTGTTCCCGGAGTTCTTGGCGGCGAAGAAGAGTTCACCGTCTATTCCGCTGAACAATTGATGAACAGCCGGGAACTAGAAATCACCTACGAGGTGAAGCCGGATGATGTAGCGCTGCTGCTGCTTACCTCGGGAAGCACAGGAATGCCGAAAGGAGTTATGCAGACCCACAGAAATATTTTGAGACGCACCATTGCCGCCTGCCAAAATAACGGGTTTGGTCCAGAAGAAGTGACCTTTAACTGGATGCCTATGGACCATGTGGGCGGAATTGTAATGTGTAATGTAAGAGACATCTATCTGCATTGCCAGGAGATTCTGGCACCTGTTAATTATATTCTGGAAGCTCCGCTCCGTTGGCTTACGCTGATGAGTGATTTCAGAGCTACGAATACCTGGGCACCCAACTTCGCCTTTAATTTGATTAACAGCCTTGAGGGTGGAATCAAAGAACTGAATATTGACCTGTCTGCCCTGCGATTTATAACCAACGGCGGAGAAGTGGTGGTGGCGCGGACCGCACTGAAGTTTAATGAAATCCTTAAGCCATATCATCTGGATAAGTCGGCAATGATGCCGTGCTTCGGGATGTCCGAGACTTGTGCGGGTTCCATATATTCCACGGATTTCGGTCAAGATGTAGTGAAGCAGGAGGATAGCAGTGTAAGTGTAGGCAGACCTCTTCCAGGGAACAGCATCCGTATTGTCGATGCTCAGAATGAATTAGTGCCTCTCTATACAGAGGGACGCTTTCAGATGGCCGGGGTGTGTATTACACCGGGATATTACAATAACCCCAAAGCAAACGCCGAAGCCTTTACTTCAGACGGCTGGTTCGATACGGGGGATCTGGGGATTATAACCGACCGGGGACTTACCATTACAGGCAGGGCCAAAGACATCATTATCATCAATGGTGTCAACTATAATAATTCGGAAATTGAGGCCATCCTTGAGGAGATTGACGGGGTTGAAGTATCTTATACGGCTGCGGTATCAGTCAAAGCAAGCGGTTCACAAGAGGAAGAATTAGCGATATTCTTCCATCCGGTATCTATGGATGCCGTGAGGCTCAAAGGAATCATCAAAGAGATGCAAAAGGTCATCACTTCAAAAATCGGGCTTGTTATTGAATACATTATCCCTCTGGCTAAAAAAGAGATTCCAAAGACAGGAATTGGTAAAATTCAGCGGATTCTGTTAAGAGATTCCCTGCTTGCCGGCAAATACGATGCTGTCCTGAAAAAACTCGAAATCGTCAGAAATAAGAACACCGTAAAGCCATGGATATTCAAGAAAGTATGGAAGCCGTTGAGCTTTAAGCTTGAAGAGGGCACCGTACCCTGCGTCAATATCCTGGTGTTTGAGGACCGCCACGGATTGGCGGGTGAATTCATAGAATGTATGGGCCTGGATGAGACCAGGGTCACATCGGTCAAGCAAGAGGACTGCTTCCAGGTATATGACCGGAATCATTATGGCTGTGATTATACCCGTTATGAGGGCTGCAAAGAGCTGTTTGACTATTTTAAGCAAATCGGGTGGAAGGCTGATCATATGATCTATCTTCCCACTTATCAAATCAACGCTAGCGGAGATACAGATATCTCAAGCAGTAACCAACTCGGTGTCTTTAGTCTAATCCACTTACTGCAGGTATTGGCGAACAATGACCTATGCGCTTCTACAAGTCTGTATGTGGGTAGCAGCAATGTGTTCCAGGATGCAGGCGGCCTGGAAACCCGTTATGATAATGCCGCATTAATCGGCTTCATGGCTACTCTGGATACGGAGAATACGGGTTTACGATCGCTGCTGATCGATTTGGAAGGAAGGGATATCAAGCAGGATGCCCGCTTATTACGCGCTGAGATTATGCACGGAGAGACTGCCGTGAAGGAAATCAGTTACCGTGACGGCAGGAGATTAACCTGGAAGCTCCGGAATGTGCCTTTACGGAAAGCAGAACCCAAGACAAGGATCAAACAAGGCGGAAATTATGTGGTAACCGGGGGCCTTGGGGGCATCGGCGCAAAAATCTGCAGTCAGCTCATTGAAAACTATCAAGCGAATCTTCTGATCCTGGGAAGAAGCGATCTGGGGACTCTTGAGGATAATGATAGCAGAGTTCAACATTACAACCAATTAGTTGCACTAGGAACTTCCATCAGTTACCGGCAGGCGGATGTGTGTGTGCTGGATTCCATCGTTCAGGCGGTTGAAGATTATGAGCAATCGAAGGGAATTCAGATTGATGGAATTATCCATCTTGCCGGGAATTCAAGCTACCAACGGCATTTTGACAACCGGGATTCATACCTGATTACGGAAATCGGACAGCAGACTTTTACCGAAGAATTCAATGCGAAGGTCTATGGCGTGCTAAATTTGTTTGAACTCTTGAAAAGCAGAAAAGAGGCGATGCTGATCACTTTCTCTTCGGTGACCTCGCTGCTCGGAAGTGCGACCTTCAGTGCTTATGCGGCAGGAAACAGCTTCCTGGAAATGTTCTGTAAGTATGCAGCCGGCCAATTAGGGTATGCAGTGAAATGTATCTCTTGGACGATGTGGGATAAGATCGGAATGACTGCGGGCAGCCTGCAATCCATTAACAATCTCAGTGAATCCATCGGGCAGCATGTGATCAGTGAGCAGGATGGCCTGTTATTCTTTGAAGCCCTGCTGAACCTAGGTGACGACATGGTCTATGTAGGAATTGACGAGAATAATGTGCATATCAGCCACAGAATCGATGAGAAAGTGTATGCCAAAGAATATCTTGCTGTCTACAGGCAGGAAGATACAGAGGCTCTTCTCCAGCTTGAGAACGCCAAGGTCCTAGATGATTATGGCGCGGTAAGCACGCTGAAGATGCTCACGGTCAATAGGGATGGCGAAGTGATCGAAGAGGAACAAGCAGAGCCATATGTAGAAGCGTCTACAGATGCTGAGAGAATCATAAGCAACATTTGGTCCGAAGTATTAGCCGCCGGGAAAATAGGGATGAATGATAACTTCTTTGAGCTTGGAGGACATTCCTTAAAGGCAACCCAGGTCGTCTCCAGAATTAAAAAAGAATACGGGATCGAATTTGCCATCAATGACTTATTCTATCATCCGACCGTTGGAGCGCTGGCTAAGCTTGTGGAAGAGAGAGTTCGCCAGGTTACGGATTCCAAGGGGGAAGGTCCCCTTTCAAAATTATCTGATGAAGAGAAGAAACAGGGCATACCGGCTTCTTATGCCCAGCAAAGACTTTGGTTCTTAAAACAATATGATGAAGAAAGCGCGTTTTACAATATTCTGGAGACCATCAGGCTTAAAGGCGAGCTAAATGTCCCCTGCCTGCAGCAGGCTGTTACAGAAATCGTCAAGCGCCATGAAGGACTCAGAACGACCTTCGACAACATTGAAGGGCAAATTATGCAGGTTCTGCATGATGTGGATGCCGTCTGTATCCCTCTGCAGAATCTAATGCATGTGGAAGAAGAGGCAAGAGAGCAGGTAATTACCGAACTGGCAGATGAAGAAGTACATCAGGAATTTGATTTCAAAAACGGACCATTAATCAGATGTAAGCTGCTTAAATTGGCCGCAGACGAGCATGTTATTTTCCTCACCATGCACCATATTATTTCCGACGGCTGGTCTATGGGCGTCTTTGTACATGAATTTGTCCAGCTATATGACGCCTTGGTGAATCAAAAGTCGGCCCAATTACCCAAGATTGAATGGCAATATGCGGATTATACCCAGTGGCAGAGAAACTGGTTCACCGGAAAGGTTAAAGAAGACCAGTTCGCATATTGGAAGAACAAGCTCCAGGATGTTGCCACCCTGGATATCCCGTCGGATTACGACAGACCGAAAGTACAGACCTTTAACGGGAAAAAGGACTTCTTTGTCTATAAAAAGAGCATGATGGACCGGGTGAATGATCTGGCAGAGGCTACGGGCGCTACACCTTTTATGATTTACCTGGCGGCGGTCGATGTCCTGTTCGCAAGATATACCGGACAGGATGATATCGCTATTGGAACCCCGATTGCCAACCGTACGCGAATGGAAACAGAGAATACGATCGGATTTTTTGTGAACACCTTGGTGCTCCGCAATGATTTGTCAGGAGATATTTCCTTCTTGGAATTGATTGAACGGGTAAAGACAAGTGCACTGGAGTCCTATGATGCTCAGGATATGCCATTCGAGATGCTGGTGGACGAATTGGAGCTGGAACGCGATTTAAGCAGAAATCCGTTGTTCCAAGTGATGTTCTCCCTTCAAAATGAAGCACTGCCAGATTTCAAGCTGCCGAATCTTGCGATTACAAGAGTGGAAACAGACAATAAATCAGCAATGTTCGATTTCTGGATTTCTATGAGAGAGCTGGAAGACGGAGTGCACACCTTATGTGAATACAATACGGATATCTATAAAACAGGCACCATACGGAAGATGATGCGGCATCTGGAGAACATCATCAACGGCCTATGCGCAGATCCCTATCAAAAAATCAGGCAGTTCAATTTCATGGATAAAGAAGAAATCAATGAAATCCTCTATGAGCACAATAAGACGGATTATACATTTGAGAATGAATTATATATCCATGAATTATTTGAAGAACAGGCGCTTTTAAGACCGGATGCACCGGCGCTGAAATTCCAGGGAGACATGCTTACGTATCTGGAATTTAATATGCGGGTGAATCAAGTCGCCCATTATCTGATTGCGCAGGGAATAGGCTATGAAGATTTCGTTGGTGTGTATGCAGACCGGTCCATTGAAATGATGGTAGCCGTCTATGGAATTCTAAAAGCAGGCGCGGCCTATATCCCTATTGATCCAACCTATCCCCGGGACCGGGTAGATTATATGCTTCAGGATTCTGAGGTTAAGCTGGTGCTGACCTGCATGGACGAGACCGATGCGCTTGCGGGAATCCGTAAGGTGGATTTGCGGGACAAGGAACTGTTCCTGCCGATGAGTACCGGTAATCCGGGAGTAAAGGTTGAAGGTACCCACGCGGCGTACATGATTTATACCTCAGGTTCGACAGGAAAGCCTAAGGGAACGATTAATATTCACAGCGGCATCCGAAACCGTATTGTATGGGGCCAAAAAGAATTTGGGATGCAGCCGGGAGATCGGCAGGTGCAGAAGACGCCCTTCAGCTTCGATGTATCCTGCAGTGAGATTTTTTGGGCGCTGACGGTAGGCGCATGTCTGGTTATAGCCAAGCCTGAAGGGCATAAGGACGTGGAGTATCTCGCTCAGCTGATCAGGGATGAACAGATTACCATCTCTCATTTTGTTCCTTCGATCCTGAAGCTGTTCCTGGAGCATCCCGGAGCCAAGCAGGCAGGAAGCAGCCTGAGAAAAGTGTTCTGCAGCGGGGAGGCATTGCCGTACCGGTTAAAGGAACAGTTCTTCCAGACCTTCGATGCAGGTCTATACAACTTGTATGGCCCTACCGAAGCCTCCGTTGAAGTATCTTACTACGATTGCAGCGAGCAGCTGGATAAAGAGATAGTGCCGATCGGCAAGCCCATTTCCAATGTACAGCTGTATGTACTGGACGAGTACATGAATCCCGTTCCCTACAATGTGAGCGGAGAGCTATTCATTTCCGGTGTGAATCTGGCCAGAGGATACTACAAACGGGACGACCTGACAGCCGAGAAATTCATTCCGAATCCGTTCAGTAAATATGTGGGTGCACGGATGTACCGGACCGGTGACATTGTCAAATTGCTGCCGGACGGCAACATCAACTTCATAGGACGCGCTGATAATCAGGTCAAAGTAAGAGGACTGCGCATTGAATTAGGGGAAATCGAAAAGGTGATTCAGTCACACCCTTCCGTTAAGGATAACGTAGTCATTAACCTAGAGGATGGAAATGATGTAAGAATCGTGTCCTACATTGTCCGTGATGTGAATTATAGGGAACAGGACGTCATGGAGGAGAGTAAGGAACAGGTCACCCAGTGGGAGTCGATATTCGATAATGCGTACAACAAAGAGGAAACGATTCAAGATTTCAGCCTAAATACAATCAGCTGGAACAGTAGCTACACCGGGGAGAAGCTTGGGATCCCGGAAATGGAAGAGTGGCTTACCGATTCCGTAGATCTGATTAAGAGCTTTAAGCCGCGGAGAGTACTGGAGGTCGGTTGCGGTACAGGGATGATTCTGTTCAAAATCGCCCCGTTATGCGAAGAGTACGTGGGTATTGATCTATCGAGGATAGGCCTCGATTATATCGAACGGAATTTGGACAGCTCCATGAATGTCAGACTATATCAGAAATCGGCTGATGAGCTTGGCGAGCTGCAGAATGAGACGTTCGACACCATTATTATCAACTCTGTCATTCAGTACTTCCCGAGCGGAGCGTACCTGAATGAGGTGATTACTACTCTTTTAGGCATGCTGAATAAAGAGGGAACCCTTTTTATCGGTGATGTACGTTCTCTGCCGCTGCTGAAGAGCTATCATACTTCAGTGGAATGGTATAAGGCTCCTGCGGACACTACCGTGCAAGAATTAAACGACCGGATTAAGAATTCCATTACAGCGGAGAATGAGCTGCTGGTAGACTCCAAATATTTCTTGAGTCTTAAGGATTCCCTGGAGCAGGTAGAGCATGTCTCCATTCTGCCTAAAGTAACAAAGTTCGAGAATGAGATGAGTAAATTCCGCTATCAGGTAGTGATCCGGACGAAAGAAGCGGAGCAACTGGAGAATATCGTTCAGCTCAGCTGGCGGAATATACAATCAGAGCAGGGGCTCCAGGATATACTCACCGGGCGGCAGGATGACGTTATTGTAATCCATGATGTCCAGTTCGATAAGCTGGTTCATGAGAACAAGGTTGAGTCGCTGCTGAATGACGATGCGATACAAGCTGCAACTGTCCGTGAGCTGAGAGAAGACGTTAAGGACCTTCAACTGTATGCTCCAAGCTTATATGATTTGCTCGTGCAGGATGGCGGAAATTACCGGCTTCGCGCTTTGTGGAATGGTCATGGCGAGAGCGGAGATTATCAACTGATCTTGTTCCATAAGAATAGATATGGAGCGGACACCTGTGCCTATGATTATGAAGTGCCGAATTTCATCCGCTACAATGAGGACCAAAGTGTATACTTCACCAATCCTTTGGAGTGGAAAGATAACCACAAGTACATTCCTGTCATCAGAGAACATATCAGAAGTCAGTTGCAGGATTATATGATTCCATCGTTCTTTATTGTCTTGCCTGAGATGCCGTTATTGCCAAATGGCAAGCTGAATAAGAAGATGCTTCCGGAGCCTGGAAGGTTAAGAAGAAGCGTAATGAATGAATTTGTAGAAGCAGCGAATGACAACGAAGCTAAGGTCAAGCGAATATGGGAAGCCGTCCTGAATGCCCGGAACATTGGCGTCAATGATAATTTTTTTGATATTGGCGGCCATTCGCTGCTTGTGGTTCAGGTCTATTACAAGATCAAGGAGAGCTTTGATACGAATATTACAGTGGTGGATATGTTCAAATACCCAACCATCCGCAGCCTATGTGAATATCTGGAGGAGACAACGAGCAGCTATGCCGAAGTCGCTTCTGCAAGTGAAGTGATGGAGACAGAGAAGGAAGCCATGAAGGTAAAGAGGAAGCGCCTTAAGGAGCTTTTGAAAAGATAAGTAAGGAGTACTTATATGGAGACTAAGAAGGATAAAATCAAATCCTTATCAAGGGAACAGCTCGCAGGACTAATTACAAAGTCCAGAGACAGCAAAAA
This sequence comes from Paenibacillus sp. FSL R7-0210, assembly GCF_038009085.1. Lineage (NCBI taxonomy): Bacteria > Bacillati > Bacillota > Bacilli > Caryophanales > Paenibacillaceae > Paenibacillus > Paenibacillus sp. FSL R7-0210. The sequence continues at coordinate 3,547,991 of NZ_JBBPAR010000001.1, read as the reverse complement.
AAGGGATATTGAGCGGGTCGCCAGAACCTCGAATGCGTTCAGCCAGTCCTTTTCACAGCAAAGACAATGGTTTATGGAGCAGTTCATGAACGGTGGCGTATTTAATGTCCCGCAGTCCTATCGGCTCAAAGGCGATATAAGACTTGATATTCTGGAAGATGTGCTCAATGCAGTCGTTGAGAAGCATGAAAGTCTTAGGACAGTGTTCAACACGATAGATTATATCCCGTCACAGATTATCAAACCGTATGAAAGGTTCCAGCTGGATATTATTCATTTGGAAGAATCCGACACTTCTTTGAGAGCTGCCAAGATCAAGGAGATGAACAGCGAAATCGCAAGACGGCCCTTTGATTTGACTGTAGGCCCTTTATGGCGGTTCTATGTGTTGATATTGTCTGAAGAAGAAATCGTATTGACCCTTTCCCTTCATCATATTATCTGTGACGGCTGGTCCTTTGGTGTAATCATGAATGAAATTGCCGGGGCCTATCGGGACAGGCTTCACGGACAAGTTACCCGTTCATTGCTGCAGGTACAATATGTCGATTATTCGGAATGGCAGCGTAAAAGAATTGAAGGCGGCCAACTGGATGATCAGCTGGAGTATTGGATTGGCAAGCTTAAAGATGCACCAAAGGCCATTCATTTACCCTACGATTATAGAAGGGGCAGCACACAGACTTATCGGGGAAGGACGGAATACTTTTTCATTGAAACAGAAGCAGTGAAGGCAATGAGCGACAGATGTGTGCAAATGAATGGCTCGATGTACCATATGATGATGTCCGCGCTAACCCTTCTGATGCATGGCTACAGTCTGGATAATAAGCTCTGTATTGGAACACCGGTTGCCAACAGAAACCAGCTTGAATTGGAGAAATTAATCGGCCTATTCATTAATACGGTAGTGATCCAAAGTGAAATAGCCAGCAGCATGACCTTTGCAGAGTTATTCACCCAGGTTAGAGGCCATTGCATGGAAGCCTTTAATCATGCGGAGATTCCGTTTGAACAAGTGGTTACGGGCCTTGACATTGAACGTCAGATGCAGCATTCACCAGTGTTCCAGGTGCTGTATGTTCAGACCGAGGAGTCGATGCTGAGTGTTAGTATTCCGGGAATTGAGGTTGAAGTACTCCCAGTATCGGTAGAAACGGCACAATTCGATTTGTCCTTGTACGCAACCATTCTGAAGAATGGAATATCTGCAGGGTTTGAGTACAATACGGATCTGTTCGCCCAGGATACCATTCTGCAGATGATTGAGGATTTCAAACTATTAATCCAGTTGATTACTGAGAATCCAGACCGGACCATCGGGGAATTCGTCTCCTCTCTATCGCGTAAGAAAGTAGTGATGACGGTCGTCTCCTCCTTCGAATCCGAGCCTGTAGGAGAGCCGATGGAATTCTGGCTGGACAAGTTCCAGATCAGCTACAAGCTGCAATTCGCACCGTATAGCCAGGTGTTCCAGCAATTGATTGATGATACGGGACTGTTATGCAGAAGCAGTCAGGGCATCGGCATCCTGTTACTCCGTTTGGAGGACTGGATTCAAGGCATGGATGCTAAGGATGCTAGGCTTGAAGCTGTGCTGACGGACAATACGAACCGGTTCATCCAATATGCCAGTAGCTTTGTGAACAAGCATCAGTCTAAGGTCATCCTATACCTTTGTCCGGCATCGGATAAAGTCAATCAGGTGAATGAAACAAAGCGGCTCATTCAACAGTCGGAGCAAAAAATAGCTGTGGAATGTGCGAAAAACGGGAATATATCTGTACTTCATGGAGACGAAATCGCTGTGAAATATAAGCTTAGCGAGTATAACGACGGTCTTGGTGATGAAGAGGGTCATGTTCCTTATTTAAGAGAGTATTACACGGCGATGGGTACAGAACTGGTCATGAGTATTTTCAATACAGCACTGCAGTCAACTGGCTGAATGATGGGAGGAGGCAGAGGTTATGACATTAAAAGATATTGTTGCAGATATTCTGGTCATACCGGACAAAGAAACGATTCATGAAGATTTGTCACCGCAGAATGCTCCGGAATGGACAAGCCTGAAGCACATCAAGTTAATCACAACCATTGAAGATACCTATAAGATCAAGTTCACCTTCAAAGAAGTAAAAAGCCTGAAAAATCTTGCCGCCTTTATAGAGGTCTTAAAGAGCAAAGGAGTAAGCAATGAAATCTTTGAATAATGCCATTGCCGGGCAGGCGCTTCTGGCGGGAAGCACTAGTGATCATGATCTGGAAAGAATGCTGTTGATCCGTCAATATGAGCTATCGGTCCTCGGGCTTTTTTCAAGCGGACATGTCACAGGGACCACTCATACCTGTATGGGACAAGAATATATCCCGGTAGCCTTGAATCCGTTCATTGAAGCAGAAGACTTTGTGATCAGCAATCACCGGGGGCATGGGCATTACATTGCCAGATATGGGGATGCCCAGGGCTTGCTGGCAGAGGTCATGGGCAAACAAGGCGCCGTATGCAATGGAATCGGAGGAAGCCAGCATATCCGCAGAGACCGGTTTATTTCTACAGGGGTTCAGGCCGAAGGCATAGCGGTAGGAACAGGCATCGCCTGGAGTTATAAATACAAGCAACAGGATAATCTGGTATTTGTCTATATTGGAGACGGAACCTTTGGCAGGGGCTGTGTGTACGAAAGCTTGAACTTTGCCGGCATATGGAATCTCCCGATGGTCATCGTTGTAGAGAACAATGGAATAGCGATATCAACCCAGCAAAGCTATAGCATGTCGGGAAGCATAGAAGGCCGGGTACGGGGGTTCGATCTTGATTATCTGTGCATCCGGAGCAAAGCTGTGAATGAAATAAGAGAACAAACTGGTGACGCTATACACCGTGTCCGCAAGGAATCCAAACCCCTGGTCATTGAATTTATAACAGATCGGGTCGCGTCCCACAGTAAAGGCGATGATACTAGAAGTGCTGGTGAGCTTGAAAGAGTCCGGGAGAATTACTGGTACAACCAAATGAAAGCCAGCGATAAGGCAAGGGTAGATAAGCTTGAAGAAGCTGTCCGGAATCAAATGCAAACGCTGCAGGAGCTTGTCATACACAGAGAGGGAGCCGAATGGGCGGACTATGAAAAAAGAAAAAATAAATGAGAATTTGAGACATGCCATTCATCAACTGATGTGTGAGGACGAGGCAGTCGTTGTAATCGGGGAAGATGTACGTGAGCCTTATGGGGGTGCCTTCAAAATCAACAAGGGATTATCTGATGATTTTCCGGACAGAGTGATTGGCACGCCGATAAGTGAAGAGGGATTTGTCAACATGGCAAGCGGAATGGCAATCATGGGCCACAAACCGATCGTGGATATGATGTTTTCGGATTTCACTACACTGGCATTTGACCCTCTGCTCAATTTTGCGTCCAAGTCCGTAACCATGTACGGGGACAAGCTGGATCTCAGCATGATTGTCCGATGTGCGAATGGCGGTTACAGGGGGTACGGACCCACACACAGCCAAAGCATGCAAAAATACTTCATGGGCATCCCTAATCTAAGCGTGTATGAGCTGTCTCCTTTTCATGATAATTATTATGTGTTTAACCGGATGTTGAGTGAGAAAAATCCTTGTATTTTTTTTGAAGAAAAAATAATATATTCCCAGTACAGGTATGAAAATGGCGTAATCGATGAACTCTTCAACTATTCCTTTAAAGGTGACCATGAGAACTGGGCAGTCGCCAGTATAGAAGAAAACAGTGTACCGGATGTTCTTATTCTTTGCCCCGGAGGCTTGGCTTCCATGTGCATGAAAGTGGCTGAAAAGCTGATTATGGCGGATGAAATTGAAGTTAAGGTAGCGGTACCTTCCAAGCTGTATCCCTGCGGAATCGAGGCCATTATTGAAGATGCGGTTACAGCCGGCAAGATTCTCATTGTGGAAGAGGGGACCAGCGGGCATACCTGGGGCGAAGGAATAGCGGTCAAATTATATCCATATCTCAATAAGCAGAAGGATGGAGCCATTGAGCTCTTGAGTTCTTCTGACAGCATTATTCCCGCATCCAAGCATTATGAAAGCCAGGTACTGGTAGGGGAACAGGACATTTATGAAAGTGTACTGAAGCTGATGAAAATCGCTAAAGAAGGGTAACGGAGGCGGGTATGAGACAAATTGTTGTTCCACAGTTAAATGCGAATGATAACAGCTGCTTGATCCAGAACTATTATTGCGGTGAAGGCGAATTCATTCATTCCGGCGATCTGATTACCACCCTGGAGACCTCCAAGGCAGCTATTGATGTCGAATGTGAAGCAGACGGCTATTTTTATCCTGCGGCTAAAGAACAAACCGATGTGAAGACCGGCGAGGTTATTGCCTTTATTTTTGAGACCCTCCAAGAAATGAATACATACAAGGAATTATCCGTGGGCAGTGCCGCAGCAGAAAGCACGGCCAATTACAAACTCTCCAATCAGGCAGAAGCGTTTGCCGCATTGCACCAATTTTCGCAGCAGGAGCTGTCATCCTTAAATAAGAAATTGATTAAATTAAGTGATTTGGAGGAGCTGCTGAAGCAAAGAATGAATGGGGATGAGGCCCGGATTCTCTTGAGTAAGAATCAAAAACAGGTCTCTAAAACAGTAGCCGAATCGCATACGAATATTCCAAACGCATTTTTATTAATGAAAGTATATTGTGATGAAGCTCTAACCGGAATGCGGGAAATCGGTGAGCAGCTTGAGGTCATTGTGGGGTTTGGAGAAGTATTACCGGTGCTGCTGGTATCGATCAAGGATGAATTCCCGTTAATGTACGGAAAGATGAAGGATGAAAATACATTTATTCCTGCTGATGAAGTCAACGTCGGTGTGACCATAGATGTGGGGACAGGTCTCTACATTCCGGTAATTAAAGCTGAACACGCTGGAAGTATTGAGCATACTGCAGAAATAATGATGGAATATAAATATAAAGCCTTAAGAAGCAGTTTTGCCGAAGCGGATCTGATGAACGGAACGATAACGATTAGTCTGAATACAAGCGCCGATGTTGTCAGCGTCATTCCCATCATTCTGCCGGGCCAGACCGGGATGATCTCCGTGGGTGCGGTAATGAAGGAATTGGTCCTGAAAGAAGGGACGGTGGCAGAAAGAAGCTATATCAATCTTGGCCTGGCGTACGATCATCGTGTAGTGAACGGATTCTATGCGGTCGAATTTTTGGCGCGGCTGAAGAGCAAGATTGAACATTTTGAGATCAATGTGTAAGGTGTGAGCCCGGAAGTGGAGAGTGAAGGAGGAGGATGGAGTGAGTGACATGCCGCACAATATTTATGTATTGTCCAGCTTCACTGCTGATTTACTGGAAGACTATCTTGAAGAAGATATCAAGGAACTCGGGCTTCAGTCCAAAATTGAAACCGGACCTTATAATCAGATCATATCCCAGTGCATGGACCCGGACAGCTTATTATTTCAGAAGAAACCGGATTATTTAGTCATCTGGACCCGGTTGGAAGATATTATAGGCCGGAAAGATTTCTATCGGAAAGAGAGCTTTAATTCATGCAAGGCTGATCTGTCGATGTTGATCGAAGCGGTTCTGCAGGCCAAGGCGGCACTCCGCTGCAAGCTGATTTTTATGCTCCCCCCTGTCTATGAGAACAGACCGCTGGGAGTCGGTGACCTGCAAATTGTGTACGGTGCAATGGAAACGTCCATGATGCTGCGAAAGTTTATGATGGATAAGCTTAGATTCGTTGAAGGCATATACCTGGCAGACGGGGAAGAACTGATCCGCAGATACGGCGCAGATCAGAGCTATCACATGGGCATGTATGCTTTTGCCAAAGCTCCTTATGTGAATAGCATCTACAAAGAGGCTGCAAGACAGATTAGCCGAATCATCAAGCTGGATCTGAGCAATAAGCGCAATATCCTTGTCTTTGATGCGGATGTCCTATTGTGTGAGCAAGAGGAACAAGCAGGAGACGCAGTTCTTCATGAATTGGATGAGCAAAGAGTGGTTACGGATGATTCCTACCTTTTATTTCAGCGCTATCTGCAGGAACTTGTAAGCTGGGGCAATGAAATCATGCTGTGTTCAAGATCCGCTCCAGAACAATTGAATGCCATATTGGACAGGGAAGATCTCATCCTCACCAAGCAAGAATGTAAGTATATGAGCTGTGTGTGTGAAACGATAACAGAAGCAATCCTGCAAATACATAGAGAACATGGCGTTTCACTGGATCAATTCATTGTACTGGATACGAAAGAGCTGTACCTAAACGGAATACGCCAGCTGCTGCTGCCGGAGGATTCTACACTTTGGATGCAGAGCGTAGAGGCCTCGGGGATTCTGGATTATATATCCGCTGAAGCTTCCCGTTACAGCAATGGCGAAGATGTCTTGGCAGACAGCACAGAGGAATACAGTCTGGAGGAATTCCTTCAATCCATCCAGCTGGAAGTCACTCTACGGGAAATCAATGAGCAGCAGGCCGAACAGATCGAGCATATCCTCCATAATACCAAAGATTTCAACCTGACAGGATTACTATGGACACAGGAGGAAATCATCGGAGCGCTTAACGGGGATAATCAATTGATTTATTCCGTAAAGGTACAAGACAGATTTGGAGATTACGGCATGGCCGGTACCATCATTGGGACAGTTGATAAGAAGAGCTTCAAGGTTGACGCTCTGCTCTTAAATTGCCGGGTGCTCGGTAAAAATGTTGAATATCATTTAATGAAGGAATTAGCCAATAGAATTAGAGAACACCAGTGTGACTCTATAGTGTTCCACTATCAATCCAGCGGCAGGAATGAGAGTGCGGCTCAATTTCTGGCCAGGATTACCCGCACCGACTTGAAGCGTGTTCACACAGGTGAAGCCCTGACAATTTCTTGTGAAAAGCTCGAGGATTATGCGAATGAAGCACTCCACCCTAACAAAGCAGACCAAGAACCGGATATGCCAGACAAACCGCACAAGGCAGACCGCAGCTTCGACCCCTACCAGTTCATTTTCAACAGATGGAATAAGCTGGATGAAGCCGAAAAAGATCAAATGAACGATCTGGTTAGTCATACAAAGTCTATTGAAGAAATAATGAGGGCGATTGCGGATTCGAAAATGAAAACAAGAACAGGCGTTAAGGTTGAATATCTGCAGCCGAGAACGGAAACGGAGCAAAAAATTGCCGGCCTGTGGGCAGATATTCTTAACGTTGACAAAGTAGGAGTTTTGGATAACTTTTTCGAACTTGGCGGAACCTCCATCATGGCGGCCCAGCTCATTGTAAAGTTCAAGAATGCCTTTGATATGATGCTGCCGGTGCGGATATTCTTCGACAGTTCGTCCATTGAGCAAATGGCGATGTATATTGAAGCGGTCAAAAGCGAGCAAAATAAACAGGATATTAATGAATCCGCCGTAAGTAATTTCCGCTATAAGACCCGGGAATTCTTGAAAAATGAGGTGTGGCTGGACGAGGAAATTACCGGAGCAAAGGAGCTTCAAGCGTGGGATCATACCCGGATCCATAACGTCCTTTTGACCGGTGTGACGGGATTCCTGGGGGCATTTCTGCTGCAGGAGCTTATCGCTATGACAGATTATCATATGGTGCTGCTGGTCCGTGCGGACAGTGTGCAGAGCGGCTACGACAGAGTTGTGGCTAATATGGAAATGTACAATTTATGGGACGAAGCTTACAGAAGCAGAATAGAAGTCTGCACGGGCGATCTTGCCAGACCTTTGCTCGGACAACAGCTGCAGGATTTCAACGAATTGGCAGTCCGAATCGATTCCATCTATCATGCGGGCGCTATCACTAATTTCCTGGAGCCGTATAACAAGATTAAAGATGTAAACGTACAGGGAGTTCAGGAGATTTTACGTCTGGCATCCACTCATAAGTTAAAGCAGGTACATTACGTGTCAACTCACTATGTATTCTCTACGCTCTCACACGAAAACGGCTATATCGCATACGAGGATACCATTCCGTCCGATCATGAGGTGCTTGTACTGGGATATCAGCAAAGCAAGTGGGTTGGCGAGAGAATAATGGCTCTGGCCAAAGAGAGAGGCATTCCGTTAAGTATCTACCGCGTCGGCAGAATATCCGGCTCCAGTACCACAGGGGCATGTCAAACCAGAGATATCATGTGGCTTATGATCAAAAGCTGTGTAGAGGCAGGGGTATTGTTCGAGGAGAATGTGAATATAGAATTTATTCCAGTGGATTATGTCAGCAAATCTATTGTAGCATTGTCCATCCAAGCGGGATCAAGCAACAAAAACTTCCATATTGTCGCCAGTAAAATGAACACACTAAACCAAGTGTATACCTGGATGAATTCGTACGGGTTCAAAGTTGAAAAAATGCCCTATGAGCAGTGGAAGGATGAATTGGTGGACAGAGTTGCCGAGAATCCTAACCTGAATACCACCGAGGCTATGCTGCCGTTCATTCCGGAAGATATGGGTGAATGGGATGTGGAAATTACGTATGACACTACCAATGTTACCAAAGGCTTGAGTGAAACCACCATCACTTGCCCAGAGGTAGGAGAGGAGGTGTTCAACCGGTATTTGGATTACTTTGTGAAGACAAAGTATTTTGAGTTAACACCCTGAGGGCAAGTGGATGATCTGAAAAGTTTACATTATATGATTTTATAGGAGGAACAATGATGAAGGAAAGATTGGATGTAATGACAGCAAAAAAAATGAGCCTGTACACTAGCGGGATGTGGGTCTCTCTCCTCATAGGCTTGCTCTACGTGGGAATAGGTATTCTGATGCCTATTGATCCGGCGGAGAAATACAGAGGAACGGAATTCTATGAGCAAATTGCCGCCCATCCGTTTATTCCGCATTTATGGAGATATATCTTCGTAGCGATCGGCTTCTTGTCCATCTACTGGATATCGGCAGCAGTTTCAACATTGAGATCCAAAAGCTATGAATGGGAAGGCTTTTACAAATGGGTAACCATTGTTGGTTATGGCGGCGCCGGCTTGCTGTCCTTGGAGTGGATGAGAGAAATTTTTATTATGAAGGTTATGACTTTGTATTCCACAGGCAATGAAATGTACCGGGTAGCCTTGGAAGTAGCAGCTTTCCCGCTCGACCCTGACTTTATCTGGATGTTTGGCGGCTTTGGATTATGGTATCTGGTAACTTCGCTGTTGGCCAAAAGAAATCAGGTTTTCTCCTCCAAGCTCAACATCTTGGGCATTATCGTCGGACTGGATTTGATCATCACCATGGTTTTTGCCATGACAGACACAATCATTTATTTCGATGGCGGTCAGATGACGGTGATGCAGATTACGGCTCTCCTCGGCGGTATTATGGGGGCTGTGTATCACATCTGGATGTTCTTTGATATGCGAAAGAATCAAGCGCAGTTCGAAAAAAGCATGACTGCCTTGCTGGAGCAAAAAAAGAGTGCGGCATAAACGCATGCAACCCGTCCTAACTAAAAACAGGCTCGGCTTTTCTCTCAAGGGCCTTATTATTCTTTTGTTGGTATTGCTTCCTAATCTGCTATTTTACGCATTTGCGATAAACGGAACTGCCGGAACCGGGGCGGCCTTTAACAACAAGGTTGAAATGATTAGTTATATTGAACGTGTTAGCCAAGTGTTACTTATGCTTGTATTAATTTTCCGCGTAAATAAAAGCTCCCCGTCATTGCAAAGCAGGTATGTGGTTGGAATGGCCGTATTTTTACTGCTCTATTACGCTTTATGGATTCGTTATTTTGCGGGCGGGATGGACTATACCTTGATCAGCGGGACTTTTTTCGTATTCATGGGGATGTCCGTCTTCCCGTCCGTGTATTTCGCTTTAGCAGAGAAATGGCTGGGGGATCATTTGGGAGTGGGGATCGCCATTACCTTTGGGGTATTCCATACCCTTAACACCTATCTGAATTTTGCAGCTTAATGAGAATAGTGGAGGGTAACATGAAACAAGAGGTTAAACCATGGTTTTTTTTCAAAAGAAACGCCGAAAAGTCCGAAATCAGATTACGCTTGTTTTTGTTCCCTCCTGCGGGCGGGGATGTGTCAACCTTCCTGCACTGGGAAGAGCAGATGCCGCGAGATGTGGAGACCTGCTTGGTCAGGCTGCCGGGCAGAGGGGCCAGAATAACGGAACCGGCCATTGATAATGTGGATATACTTACAGATCTATTGCTCCAGGAAATGAAAGAGTACACGGATGTGCCCTACGTGTTGTTCGGGCATAGCATGGGAGGGCTGGTCTCCTATGAGCTGACGCAAAAAATATATAAGCAGGGGCTTAACTTACCGGAATATGTAATTATATCAAGCATGAAAGCACCCAACTATATGAACAAGTTCACGGAGAGTCTGACCGAAGACGGAAATGACAAATTATATCTGAAGAGCAATGCTGAATTTATGGATACAATCATCGGTCTTGGCGGAATCCCGGACGCTTTCAGTGAAAACAGAGAGTTTCTGGAGTTAATCCTGCCTACCTTTAGAAAAGATATGAAAATGTGTGAAACGTATAATCCTGAGAATGCGCAAGCTGTCCCGGTGTCATTTGATATCTATGGCGGGAACCGCGATAGCATTGCTACTAAGAAAGAACTAGAGGGATGGAAGAAATACACCACCCAAAAATATGCACTCACCCTCTTTCAGGGGAACCATTTTTATTTTATGGATAATCCCAATATGCTTCTGTTCCATCTGCGCAATAAATTAATGGATATAGGCAATAAGCTTACGGATCAAACTCATAGAGAGTGGAGGATGAAAGATGAATGTGATTCAAATCGATAATTTGGTCAAAAAGTTTGGTGACTATACAGCAGTAAACGGACTCAATCTGTCCATTGAAAAAGGTGAGGTATTTGGTCTGTTAGGCCCGAATGGAGCCGGCAAGAGTACCACGATTAATCTGGTATGCGGCCTGCTGCATGCGACATCGGGGAACATCAGGCTATTCGGAAATAAGGTGGAGGATGAGAAAAGAAAGCTTGGCTTTGTCCCGCAAAACATTGCCCTGTATGATAATTTCACTGCGTATGAGAACGTTAAGTTCTTCGGTGAGCTGTATGGACTGAAGGGGAAAGAATTGGAGAATGGAATTGATGAAGCCTTGGAATTCACCGGCCTGTCCGATGTCAAACGTAAAAAAGCGAAGACATTCTCGGGCGGGATGTTAAGACGATTGAATATTGCTACTGCTTTGGTCCATCAACCGCAGATTCTTATTATGGATGAGCCAACGGTCGGGATTGATCCGCAGTCCAGAAACCACATCCTGAAGTCTGTCCAGCGGTTAAATGAGAAAGGCGTGACGATTGTCTACACAACACATTATATGGAGGAAGTTGAAGCGATCTGTAATCGCATAGCCATTATTGACAAAGGCCAGGTCATTGCTTCGGGTACAAAGAAAGAATTAACAGATCTGATCAGTGATAAGAAATCTCTGCAGTTAACCGTTGATGATGCTCTTGAACTGGATAAGGAAGCAATCTCCCATATTGATGGCGTGGTTAATGTGGAAATCAATGACAACCTGATCCAGGTGGAGTCGTTAAAAGAAAATGATAATTTGAATGCAATTATTGCATACGTAAACAGCAAAAATGTGAAAATCAGAAGTATCGGCACCACAGATGTTACGTTGGAAACCGTATTCCTGACATTGACAGGGCGCAAATTACGCGACTGACCATAGAGTCTAGAGGAAAGGAAGATCATATGTTTCAGATCATAAAGAAAATCATTAAAAATCAAATCAGAAATCCAAAGTGGTTATTATTCTTGATGATATTCCCTATCTTTTTAATGATTCTGATCGGTTCGATTCTAACGAGTGCTTTCTCCGATAAATCAAATCTGACCAAGGTTGACGTTGCGTTGCTCAATCAATCGGAAGGAATGGCAGCCGAGGTTATTGATGCCTTAACCACAGCTTCTGTATCCATCGAAAAAGATTACGGGATCAAAATGGGCTACACCGACTCAGAGAAAGAAGGCAAAAAAGAGGCACGGGTGAACAAAAAAGTATTCGTGCACCTGGATAAGGAGAAGATCCTGGTCTACGGAAATGAATCGGAGCCGTTAAATACAGCGAGAGTGGTAGCCTTATTCCGCAGTGTGGCCAGCAGCATTCAGACGGTTAAGGAAGCCTATAAAATAGACGGGGAAAAAGCGATTGAACTGATTGGCGCGGATAATGCCACGTATGAAGTGCCTGTAGAGCTGATTCCCTCCAAAAGTGCCATGAGCTCCTATGATTATTATGGAGTGGTGGAATTAACGCTTATGGTGATGTATATGATGCTGATTCCCATTGGGGATCTGTTTACGGATAAAAGAACCAAAATCAAAGAGAGAATTTTACTTACAGGACTTAGCAGGGTAAAGTATTATTTCGCTTCGTTGGCTGCGTATTCCATTTTTGCCTTAGCGGTGTTCATTCCAGCCTTTATCTTTTCTATCACATACTTGGGAGTAAACTGGGGCAATTATTCTGTGCTCATGTACTTGTATATCGTTTTATTTGCCATATTCAATGTGGCGCTAGGCATGTTATTGGCCCAGTTATTAAAAGCCCGCGGCAAAGTGGATGTGATTCTGTCTGTGATTATCCTGCCGATTTTCTCCTTTCTTGGGGGATCGTATACCCCCTTCCCTTATGATATGGGCGGTGTTTTCGGCAAGATCCTGCTGGTCTCCCCGTTAAGATGGGTGAATGTCGGCATTTTCAAAAGTGTCTACGCGCAGGATAGTCAAGTTATCTGGGTAAGCTCTTCCATATTTATCCTTTTAATATTCATCTGTCTCTTTATTGTGGTTGCTAAAGAAAAGAAGGAGGAATTAAGAGCATGAGAACATTTTATGCATTAATAAAAAATAACTTAAGAATTTCGATAATGCATAAACCGATTTCTTTTCTGTTAATGACCATTACTCCGATCATCGTCCTGATTATTGCCAGTAAGCTGGTCAGCTATTCCACAACCTTTGTTAACGTAGGCATTGCGGATGGGGATCATAGCCGGGCCTCAGAAGCCGTAACCCAAATTGTCGGCGGTCTTGAGGGCATTAAGGTCTTCTATATGGATGAGAATGAAGTGGAGGCTAATTTTCAAAGTAATAAAATCAATGCGGCTTTGGTCATCCGCAGCGGATTCCAGAATGGATTGTTAAATAATTCGATCGAGAAGCTAGTAGTGAAAGGAAATGAAGAGCAGAACGTCTATACCCTGCTACAGGCCATCCTCAAGAATCATTTGTTGAATTTACGTAACTTGGGCAAGATTTCTGGGGGGGATGCTGCTGTATTCGAGAATGCGGTAGGCAATTATATCGCCAGCTCTGAGTTTGTGGAGAAAACCTCTCTTAACGATTTGTATACGGAATACAACAATTCCAATATCTTTGTCGGATTTTTGATCCTGTTCATTTTCTTCAATTCATCAGCTATAGCGAATGTAATCAATACGGATAGGGAGCGCAATATTTACGCCAGGATCTTCCTCTCTCCGGCCAAAGTATGGATGTATTATCTGTCTAATGTACTCTGCAATCTGGTCATCGTCGCCTTTCAAATCCTGGCCGCAGTCCTGAGCATGGAATATTTCACGAATACCTCCATTGGCGTGGAGCCTGGTGTGCTGTTTCTGATTCTCTTCCTGACGGCGTTGGTGGCGGTCTCCTTGGGGACATTCTATGTTTCCATTACGGAAGAGGCGGATGCGGCTTCAATGATTTCCAATTTTGCGAACCTGCTGATTGTTATCCTGGGCGGCTGCTTTATTCAGGTGGAGCTGTTTCCTAAATTAATCAATGCCATTTCCTATATTTCACCGGCAAGATGGGCTATGGGAAGTATTCTGGATTTACAGCAAGGATTAACCTTGGGAGATATAGCTGGAAACGCGTTTTTACTTGGCGGAATGGCAGCGGTGATTCTAGCCGTGTCGGTAATCATAACCAGCAAGCGGGAAAAGAAATTCAGAAGTCTTTCCTAAGTGGCAACTAATTCAACTAGACAAGGATAGGAATATAACTATGGCAGAACTCTATTATATGAATATCGAAGACCCCATACGTGCTGAAGATTATCAGACGTTACTGGGCATATGTGCCTCAGACAAAAGGGAAGCCATACACAAATTCAGATTTGAGGCAGATCGAAAAAGAACCTTGTACGGGGAAGTGCTGGCCAGATTCATGATCACAAAGAAAACTGGAGCTGCGATGCCAGACATTGAATTTGACAAAAATTCATACGGAAAACCTTATGTAAAGGATCAGAATGAGATATTTTACAATATATCTCATTCTGGAAAGTATGTAGTCTGCGGATTGGATACTGAGGATATTGGAATAGATATTGAAGAAATTCGGGACATTGACCTGGATATTGCTACACGCTTCTTCCATGTCAAAGAATATGAGGATATCATTTCTCGGGAAATAAGAGAGCAGGCTCATTCGCTGTATGATTTTTGGACGTTAAAAGAAAGTTATATTAAGTTTTTGGGAGTCGGGCTGAGTAAGCCGCTGAACTCATTTTATTTCATGATTAATGGAGAATCCGTACAGCTCTGCTCCCAAGAAGACCATACAGTTTATTTTCACCGTTACTTGCTACAGGATAATTACAGGCTTGCCGTTTGCATAAGCACACCTGATCATATCCATATGGAAAAAATATCACTTCATGACCTTGTAGCCTACATTAAGAGTGAAAGTTAATGGATAAAATCTGGTAAGGAGTTCCTGGCATGAAGAAAATAGTTGCGATTTCCGGAGCATTAAGCACTTTGTTTTTTTTGATACATCTTATAGTGGCCTGTATCTATTACGCAGGAATCATGCCGTATGGATATATTCATATGACCATTGGCGGCATTCTGTCCATTGTCATGTCCGTCCATATGCTTTCCGCTATCTTCCTGATGGTGAAAAATCGCCAAAGGGATAAACAAGCCAAGCAATATCCGCAGC
The DNA here is from genome assembly GCF_038009085.1 of Paenibacillus sp. FSL R7-0210. NCBI lineage: Bacteria > Bacillati > Bacillota > Bacilli > Caryophanales > Paenibacillaceae > Paenibacillus > Paenibacillus sp. FSL R7-0210. The sequence continues at coordinate 3,532,961 of NZ_JBBPAR010000001.1, read as the reverse complement.
TCAATATGGGCACTGTAATCCAGTCCGCAACAGGTATTTTCACAGGGATATTTTTATTGGTGCATATCCTGGTGATTGAATTAAGTAAAAGGATAGACGGGACTGTGTTTAATATTATTTATGTTTCAGCAGAGTTTTTGTTTCTCTTAACTGTAGGTCTGCATATGGCCATCAGCGTGCCCAAGCTCTTTATATCCATGGGAGTCATTAAAAAACGGGAGAATTACCCGCTCTTCATCAGAGGGACCTATGTCTTCTTAGCCTTGGTGCTGGTGATGTATATGGGTTCCCAAATTATGTTCTGGGCAGCATAGACAGCCGGGTGAACCTTGTTGTCTGAGGGAGAGAGAGGAGTGTCAGCATTCGGATGAAGAATATACTAGTAATGGGCAGTGGCCTGGCCGGAATGACGGCAGCGCTGAAGCTTGTGGAAGAAGGAGCAGCTGTTACCTTGGTGTCACCGGCGTATTCAGAGAGAGCACAGTCTGTAATGGCCATGGGCGGAATTAATGCTGCCTTGAATACCAAGCATGAAGATGATTCGGTAGATGAGCATTTTGCGGATACTATGCGGGGAGGCAGTGATCTTAATGACCCTGAAGCCGTGGCTAATCTGGTACAGAGGGCTCCGGAGATCATCCGCTGGCTTGAAGAAATCGGTGTGAATTTCACCCGGGATGAGAAGGGCAGAGTGGATCTACGGAATTTCGGCGGACAAAAAAAGAAACGTACTGCCTACGCCGGTGCGCGTACCGGTAAACAAATTGCCACAGCTATCATAGCTAAATGCCGGAAATATGAAGCTGCTGGCCAAATCAAGCGGCTGACGGGTTGGAGATTCCACTCCCTATTAATAGAGGGTAAGGAATGTGCGGGTGCTGTTCTGTTGCACGAAAACACGAACGAATTGCAAATCCTGGTTGCCGATGCTGTGATTATGGCCGTCGGAGGGCCGAATGGCGTTTTCGGAAAAACTACCGGCTCCAGATTAAATGATGGCTATGCTGCGGGAATGCTGCTTGAACAAGGAGTCGAATTTTCGAATCTGGAGATGATTCAATATCATCCTACGACAGTACATACCCCTTCCAAACGTATGCTGATTACGGAGGCTGCACGTGGCGTCGGAGGAAGATTGTACGTCATCAAAGAGGGGCAGCCCTGGTACTTCATGGAGGAATGGTTTCCGGGATATGGGGCTTTAATGCCGCGTGATGTGGTGAGCCAGAGTATCTATAAAGTGTGCAATGAGATGAAGCTGGGCATTAACGGGAGCCAGGAGGTTTATTTGGATGTCTCTCATCTGTCCCCGGAAATAATTGATGTACAGTTAGACGAAGTTGTCAGCATCTGTTCGAAATTCTTAAACGTTAACCCATATAAGGAACCCATTCCAGTGGCTCCAGGGATTCATTACTTTATGGGGGGAATCAAGACGGATAAGGATCACACCACGAATCTAGCGAGACTTTTTGCCGCAGGAGAATGCTCCGCTCAATATCACGGGGCCAACAGACTGGGCGGAAATTCGTTATTAGGCGCGATTTGTGGAGGATGGGTTGCAGCTGAAAGCTCTCTAATGGTCAGCCCAATGGATAAAGCTGCCGCAGAAAAAATAGGTGAACAGCAGCTGGAGACAGCAAATCAGGAGCTGCAGCGTTGGGAGAAGAGGGCGAATACTTCTATAAAAGGCTATGTTCAGATCAAACAAGAATTATCAGAGCTTATGTATGGCGCCATGGGTATATATAGAAAAGAGAGACAGCTGCTGGAAGCCAAAAAAAGGCTGGAGGCAATGAACAACGACACCGCAGAGTCCTGGTATCATCATCATTTTTATGAATACAAAACATTATCAGCCAATATTTTATTGGCAAGGGGAATGGTCGAGTCGGCATTGGCCAGAAAAGAGAGCCGGGGAGCACATCAGAGAATCGATTATAGTGAAAAGAATGATACACAATTCAAGAAATCTACGAATGCAGTATTTCTGAATAATAGTATCTGCATTGAGTTTAATTAAGAAAAGAGGCAGTACTATGAGTATCAGGATTAATATCAAGCGGCAGGAAAATGGGGCGAAGGAAGCCTACTGGCAGAGCTTTGAATACTCGGGTGAATTACATGTATCCATAGGGACTCTAATTAATAATTTGAATAGTGAAATGCTGGAAAAGGACGAGGGAGAACGGCCGATCCGCTTTGACTGCAGCTGTGAACAGGGGCTGTGCGGAGCGTGTGCAATGGTGGTGAACGAGAAGCCGGTACTGTCCTGCCAATTATTTTGCGATGATCTGGTACAAGAGAACAATGAAATTACGATTCATCCCCTAAGTAAATTCCCGGTCATAAGCGATTTGGCAGTGGACCGGAGTCAAATGTTCGAAGTGATGAAGGACATGAAGCTATGGCTGGAAGAACCGGCAAAGGTTAGAACCGCCAATTTAACGCTGCAATATGAAGTGTCCCAATGCCTGATGTGCGGCAGTTGTCTGGAGGTCTGCCCCAATTACAGCCTGGGTGAGTTATTTACTGGAATGTCCTCCGCGATGTCGATGACTAATCTGACCTTATTAAGTGAGGACAAAGCCTATAAAAAACAATATACCCAAAGAGTATATGATGGCTGTTCCAAATCTCTTGCCTGCCAGGAAGTTTGCCCCATGGACATTCCGATTGTGGAGGCGATCTCCAAAATGAATAGAGTATCGGTCTGGGGAATGTGGAACATGTTTACCAAACTACGATAGCGGAGGACACACCATGAAACAACTCTACATCAAGCAAAAGGTATTCAGCATAGGCGAGAAGTTCACGGTGAAGGATGAGCGGGAGCAGGATGTGTATTACGTAGAGGGCAGCTTCATGCGGATTCCGAAGACGTTCTCGATTATGAATGCAGGCGGAAGGGAAGTTGCACAGATTACGAAGAAGGTGTTCAGCTTCCTGCCCAAGTTCTTCGTGGAAGCGGATGGCCGTGAGGTGCTCACCATTAAGAAGGAGCTGTCGTTCTTCAAGGCGCGTTATTCGATAGATTCGGCGGATATTGAGGTGCACGGGAACTGGTGGGATATGGATTTCCAGGTCTTGCAGCGCGGGGCGGTCGTCGGGGAAGTGAGCAAGAAGTGGTTCACCTGGGGCGACAGCTATAGTGTGCAAGTATGGAAGGAGGAGCTGGAGGCGATCATCATCGCGATTGTGGTGGCGATCGATTGTGTGAAGAGTGATGAAGCCTCGGCTTCTAATCAGTAGCTATTCTTCCAACAACATAAAAGACAAAAAGAGCAGCGGTTCTCCCGTTATTGGAGAATCGCTGCTTTGTATTTGGTATAAAATCATGAAACAAAATTGATAATGAGAAGCATCAAAACTGATATCTTACCGCAATGAAAGCGGATACAATAAATTTGTAGTAATAATCAAGAGGGGGCAAGAACCATGAAGATCAAAAAAAAGACAATGTTACTGGCAAGCTCGGTAGTTGTACTGTCTGCCCTAATGAGCGGCTGCAGTAAAGAAGCGGCAAGCCCGGAAGCATCACCTGCTGCCCCTGCGGCATCGGAATCCTCCCAGGAGCCTTATGTAGTCAAAATAATTATGGTGGACGATGCGGATGATGAAGCGGTGAAGGCGGTTGCTGCAGAAGCAAGCAAAATTACAGAAGCGAAGTTTAACACCACCATTGAGCTGGTCCGGTACGGCTTCAGTTCCTTTAATCAACAAAGAAATCTGATGCTGTCCTCCGGGGAGAAATTTGACCTGATGCCAAGCCTGGGGCTGACCGTTCCGAACGCCTCCAACAGCGGTCAGGTGGTGGCGCTGAATGATCTGCTCAAGGAATACGGCAAGGATATGCTGGAGCAAATACCGCAGTCCGATTGGGATTCGACTTCCGTGGACGGGCAGATCTATGCGGTCCGCAATAATAAGGAGCTGGCCTCCGGTTATGGCTATGCCATCCCGACAGAGTATCTGGAGGCGCTGGGCACCGATCCTGCTTCGATCAAGACTGAAGAGGATTATGAGGAGCTCCTCAAGGCGGCCAAGCAGAAATACCCAAACATGTACCCGCTCGTCTCGGATGCCGGAACGATGGGATACTATATATCCTACAAGGATGATTTGGGAGGAGACCCCGGGGTACTGGAGGATTCCACCAAAGACAGCACGACAGTGGTGAACTGGTATACCTCGGATACCTACAAGGAGATTGTAGCGCGCCGTTATCAATGGCAGCAGGAAGGGCTGCTGCTTCCCAACGGTTCAACCAACTCGGAGAGCGCGGTTAGTCTGATTAAGGCCGGGAAGGCCTTCTCGTCCATCACCAACACCAAGCCCGGCGTCGAGGCTGAGATTGAGAGAAGTACGGGCAAGCCAATGACGGTCATTGAACTGGTCTCCCCGTACTCTACAACCAATAATATTAACAACCTGTGGTACGTTCCCCATAACAGCGAGAAGCCGGAAAGAGCGGTGCAGGTGTTGAATGAAATGTACACTAACCCTGAATTGGCAAATATCCTGATCTATGGCGTGGAAGGCAAGAATTATGTAGTAAAAGACGAATCCAAAGGGCTTATCGATTACCCAGAGGGCATGGATGCCGGTAACAAGACCTACAACGTTGATCCGTGGGCTTGGCCGAATGAGCTGATCTCTCATGTGTGGGCATCCGATTCCCCTACCGTGTGGGAGGATACACTGAAGTTCAACGAAGAAGCCATCAAGTCCGTGGCCAAAGGGTTTGTCTGGAACAACACGAAGGTACTGCCGGAGATTGCTGCAGTGAATAATGTGCTCTCGAAGTTTGTTAATGCACTGGATTGCGGAGATTTGAACCCTGACGAAGTGCTCCCCCGTTTCGAGAAGGAGCTGAAGAGCGCCGGCATCGACACGATTATCGCGGAGAAGCAGGCCCAGCTTGATGCCTGGCTCGCCCAGAAGAAATAACAGCTAGTTAGCCATAAGAACGCTCCCCCGGTCCGGCGGTCAGGACAGCAAGAGCGGGTTCCGGCCGCCGGGGCAGGGAGAGGGGAGGAAGCCAATGAGTCGCGTGAAAAAAATGAGCCGCTGGAAATTTAAACAGTATCTGCCCCTGTATCTGCTGCTGCTTCCCGGCACGATTTATATCATCATCAACAATTATATTCCCATGAGCGGAATCATTGTTGCCTTCAAGCAGTTCAATTACCAGAAGGGGATCTGGGGCAGCGATTTCATCGGGCTTAAGAATTTCGAGTTCTTATTCAAGACCCAGGATGCCTGGCTGATTACACGCAATACGCTCGGTTATAATCTGTTATTCATTGTCATTGGAACTCTGATGTCCGTAGGGGTAGCGATTCTGTTGAATGAGGTGACGTCAAAGGTCGCCAAAAATATATACCAGACCACCATTTTGCTGCCTTATCTGATCTCGATCGTTATTGTGGGTTATCTGGTCTATGGCTTCTTAAGTGCCGAAACCGGATTTATCAACAATTCACTCCTGAAGCCGCTTGGGATAGATGCTGTCTCATGGTATACCAGACCCGAGTATTGGCCAACTATTCTGGTAATAGTGAATGTCTGGAAGTATTTCGGCTTCAATACGATTATCTATTATGCCACCTTGGTCGGGATCGACAGCGGCTTCTATGAGTCAGCGGCAATCGATGGTGCAGGCAAGTGGAAGAGCATCCGCCATATCACCCTGCCCACGCTGAAACCGACAATTATCATTCTCACGCTGATGGCGATTGGACGAATCTTTTACTCGGACTTCGGGCTCTTCTATCAGGTGCCCATGAACAGCGGGGCGCTGATGAATGTAACCAATACCATTGATACCTATGTCTACCGCGGACTTATGCAGACCCAGAATATCGGAATGTCCTCGGCTGCCGGTGCGTACCAGTCTATGGTCGGATTTGTCCTGATTCTGCTGGCTAATTATATTGTCAAGAAAAGAGATCCCGACAGTGCATTATTCTAGAACATTCATAGAAAGCAGGGAATGCAGATGGTTCAAACCAACAAGGGCTTCCGGGTGTTTGTACACTTATGCCTGGCTGCAATATCCATATTATGTATCATTCCCTTCCTGCTGCTGATCGTATCGTCCATTACCAATGAGACCAGCCTGATTCAGGACGGGTATTCATTCTTCACCAGCCATCTTGATTTCACCGCTTATCAGTATATATTCACCAATTCCAGCGATGTGGCTCGGGCCTATCTGATCTCCATTATCGTCACGGTAGCCGGGACAGCGCTCAGCCTGCTCATTACCACCATGTTCGCTTATCCGCTGTCGCGCAGGGATCTTCCGGGGAAGAATCTATTTTCCTTTTTCATTTTCTTCACCCTGCTGTTCTCCGGCGGATTAATTCCGAGCTACATTATGTGGACACAGGTCTTCCATGTCAAAAATACGATGTATGCGCTGATCTTTCCCAATTTGCTGATGAACGCGTTCAACGTCATTATGATGCGCAGCTATTTCACGACGAACATTCCGGATGCCGTGACGGAAGCGGCCAAGATTGACGGAGCCGGTGAGATCCGGATTCTGTGGAGAATTGTACTGCCCATGTCCCTGCCGATTATTACAACACTGGTCCTGTTTATCGGACTCGGGTACTGGAATGACTGGCTGAACGGACTTTATTATATCAGCGACACAAGCTTGTACAGCTTACAGGTGCTGCTCAACAAAATGCTGCTCGACACACTCTTCATGATGAGCGGACTGGGCAATAAGCTGCAGGTTAACATGGCGATGAACTTTCCGACAACTGCAATCAAAATGGCCATTGCGGTAATAGGCCTGCTTCCTGTACTGGTGGTCTATCCGTTTTTCCAGAGGTATTTTGTCAAAGGGATCGTTGTCGGTGCAGTTAAAGGATAAGGGGGAAGAATTTCAATGCCGGACTATTCAAATTTTAAGGTAGCCTTATATTTTACGACGAGATGTATTTCCAATTTTGATTCTGTAGAGAGCCTTAGACGCGGTTTTGATTTTTTTGAGAAGCATTTGAACTGCTCCAAGGTCTATCTGGAGACCCACAGGGACGATATGGACATGTCCAGAGAGCAGCTTGAAGCCATGAAGCAGTTCTTCCTTGGCAAAGGAATTGCGGTCTCCGGCGCGATTACAACCACGCTGATGAAGACGACACTGAGCAAGCCGCTACGGAATGAAACCGGGGTTTTCGGCAGCGGGGGCACGATTTTTGGAAGCCAGGCCGAGCCGGTTGAAGAAGGCTATAAGCGGTCTTGCACAACGCTGTGCTACACCAATGAGGAAGAGCTGCTTAAGCTGGAGGACATGGTCAGATTCTCGGCGAGCGTGTTCGATGAGGTAATTATTGATGATTTCTTCTTCACGAACTGTACCTGCCCGTCCTGCATTAAGGCCAAGGGGGACCGGAGCTGGGCGGATTTCCGCTTGCAATTGATGACGGATGTATCGGAGAATGTAGTTATGCGCGCCGCCAAAGCGGTCAATCCTAAGGTGAACATGATCATCAAATTCCCGGACTGGTATGAAGCCTATCAGGAGACGGGGTATAACCCTGAGACGCAGGCCGGGATATTCGATGAGATCTATACCGGCACGGAGACGAGGGATTCCAACCATTCCGCGCAGAGCCTTCCGCGATATGGCAGCTATTCGCTCATGCGCTGGCTGGAGAAGCTGAAGCCCGGGCATAATGCAGGAGGGTGGATCGATTCGCTGGGAAGCACGCCGCATATTTCCTATTTCCTCGAACAAGCCTATCTCACGCTGTTCGCCAAGGGGAGAGAGCTGACCTTGTTCTGCTACAGCTGGCTGATCGACACCGTTCAGATTCCTGCACTCGGTCATGAGCTGGGCCGCCTGGATCAGGTGCTTGGTGCAGCCGGCAATCCTGTGGGCTTATCGGCGTATGAGCCGTTTCATGCCCGGGGCGAGGATCACCTGTACGATCATCTGGGCATGGCCGGATTCGCTCTGGAGCCTGCACCCCAATTCCCGGACAGCCCCGGCCTCGTCTTCATCTCGGCAAGCGGCGCCCAAGATCCTGACATCATGAATAAGCTGAGTAATCACCTGCTGAACGGATCGGATGTCTGTATCACCTCGGGGTTCCTGCGGGAGATGCAGGGCAAGGGTATCGAAGAGCTTACCTCGGCAAGATATACCGGCAGAAAAGCCTGCTCCAATGAATTTGTCTCCGAAGGCTCAGCCTTCAGCGGCTCTTACTGGAGCGGAAGCAGCGTGCTGTTGCCGGTCATTGAGTATATGAGCAACGCCGGGGATTGTCTGGTCGCGCTTAAGAAAGAAAACCACTGGGCTCCTGTGCTGTTAAGAAATAAATACGGCAACGGAACCGTCTATGTTCTGACCGTACCGGATGACTATGTCGAGCTGTATCAGTATCCGGCAGAAGTACTGACGATCATGCGCCAGCATTTGATGGGCGATTTGAAGATTTATCTAGAGTGCGGAGGGAAGATTTCCGTCTTCCTGTATGATAATGATACGTTTATTTTGGAGTCTTTTGCGGACGGCGAGGAGAAGGTTAAGGTGCACGTATCCGGGAATGGACGCAAATTGGTGGATGTAAGAACCGGAGACGTACTGCCGGTCTTTTACGGGAGACCGAATGAATCCGTATTTGAGGTTGAGGTGCAGCCGCTCCTGTACAGAGTGTTCAAGTTGGTATAGATATCCCCCGAGGAGAGCCGGATGCTTATGAGAGCGAGAGCACGAATTTCATATAAAAAACAGACCCTGCTGATCCTGCTGCTACTGATCGTTCCCTTTCTGATTTGCCTGCTTTTATACAATCTGTATACGGCAAATACGGTGGTGAACGCCAATATATTGCAGGAGAACAAGAGCAAGCTCCGTGTCTACTCCTCGTCCTTCGAGAAGAATCTGTCCAATATCCATGCCTTCATGTCAACAACGGTAGCGAACGATACGAATTTCAAGGTCCTGGGCTATAAAGTGGGGAAATTAGACGCCTTCCTGTCCGCCAATGAGATCCTGGAGAAAAGCAAAAATGTCATGTCCATGTATGATATCGTTACCGGTTTTTTTCTATATTCTGCCCCTAACGGACTGATGTGGAACGAATTTCAACTTAAAACCGAAACGATGAACCGCCCAAAGCTGACAGAAGAAGTGCAGGGGATGATGCAGCAAGGGGATTTCACGCCTGCCGGGTGGTTTGTGCGCGAGCTGAATGCTGAATCCTATCTGGTCCGGGTATTTGAATACAAGCAGGCTTACTTCGTGTCCATCATCCACTTGAACAGAGCCGCCCAGTTACTGAATGTCGACGGTTCGGCGAATGCCAATGCGTTGCTGTTTGCTTCCGGGGACATGCGTTTGTTGACGGCCGATCCCGATTTAGATCCTTCAGCGCACGTATTGACAACGAATAGCAGCGGCAAGCCTTATGATACAACGAAGGTAGGAGAGAAGAAGTACCTGTTCATTCAGAGCGACTTCGGGGTGAGCGGGGTGAAGATGGTGTATCTGGTGGCGCTGCGGAGCATCTGGGCCAATATGGACTCCAAGCAGTTATCGCTGCTGTTCTCCTCGATCCTGTGTCTGCTCCTTGTACCTCTAGGTTATTATCTGCTCAACCGTTCCTTTTTCTCTCCGTTTAAGGGCATGGTCCATACGATGAACAGTATCAAAGACGGTAATTTTGACGTAACCATGAGCAATCAGTCGCCGATTCTGGAATTTGAGCAGATGAGCGAGACCTTTAATGAGATGCTCCAGGAGATCAAGTCGCTGAACATCAAGACCTATGAACAGATGCTGGAAGCCCAGCTTGCCACCATGCAGTATCTGAGAATCCAGATCCGCCCGCATTTTTATCTGAATTGCCTGAACAACCTGTATGCCCTGGCCCAGAACGGAGACTATAAGCAGATCCAGGAGATGATCCTTCTGCTGTCAGGGTATCTGCGGCATATGTTTCAGGAATCTCCCTATTTTGTCTCCCTGGCGGATGAAATGCGTAATACAGAGACGTATGTGGAGCTGCAACGGATGACGCAGTCCATACCGATTTATTTCTCGGCGGATGTGGTGGACGAGCTCCGGGATTTCCCCATCCCCCCGATCACGATCCTGACGTTTGTTGAGAATTCCATGAAATTCGGGATGTACCAGAACAAGTCCTTGATTATCCATGTGAAGGTCAGGCTGCTGAAGAATGACGCAATGAACTATGTCAACATCACCATTCTGGACAACGGGAAGGGCTTCCCGGAGGAGGAGCTGAACCGCCTGAATTCGGAGCAGACCGGGGAAGACTCGCAGCATGTGGGAATCAGCAATGTGAAGCGCCGCTTTTATATTCAATATAAGGGCAAGGCGATTCTGTCTTTCTCCAACTCCAACGGCGCATGTGTGGATATATTCATTCCGTATTCCGAGCCCGAATCCCAGGCGGAGCCTGAGACGAACAATGGGGTGGTCTAGATGATTGTGCTGATTGTGGATGATCAGATCAATATTGTGGAGGGTATCTATTCAGGGATTAACTGGAAATCCATCGGGGTGGAACAGGTGCTGAAGGCATTCAATGCCCTGGAAGCGAAGGAGATTCTTAAAAGCCAGATTGTCGATATTCTGCTCAGCGATATTGAGATGCCCGGGGAAAGCGGTCTTGACCTCCTAAGATGGGTGCAGGAGAAGCAATATGAGCTCATCTGCCTGTTCCTGACCTCTCATGCGGATTTCGAGTATGCGAAGGAAGCGGTTCAGCTGGGCGGGCATGACTACATTCTTCAGCCGGCCAAATATGAGGATATTGAGCAGTCCATCATCCAGGCGGTCCGCAAAATTAAGGGCAAACGCGAGACCGAGAAATACTCCTCCTACGGGAAGCTGCTGTTCAATAACAGTGAGCGTATTCTGCAGGTTCTGCTGAAAGAATGGTTCACAGAGAATTCTACCCATGTGGAGCATTTCCTGGCAGATATGAGAAGCTTCAATATTCCGATTAACGAGAGCAGTAAGGTGTACTTGACGTTAATCGATATGATCAGCGACCGTGATTCCTATAGTGTATGGGATACCCCTACCTTATCCTATGCCTTGTCGAATATTATTACGGAGCACTTTGACGCTTACAGGCAGCAGATTCTGCTGATTCCCGTGGAGGGGCAATGCTTCTTATGTATCATTTTCTCCCGCGAGAACGAACTGGTCAGTACCTGGATTCTTAAGCAGCAGCTGGACAGCTTGAGAGAGTTCATGCAAAAGTATTTCAAATGCAGGATTGCCTGTTATTCCGGCTCCTCCCTGTCTATCGATATGCTGGGCAAGCGGTTCACAGAGCTCCACAAAATGAAGGAAGACAATGTTACGTTCCTGGATGACGTATTCATATGGAATCAGGATCAGATGCTACCGCAGAATGCAAGCCATGCTGAGGATATACATCTGTGGAATCAATTCCTCGGCAAGGGATCGCCTGAGCAGATCCTGAGTCACGTGCTGTCCTTTCTTAGACAAAGGTCGGAGGAAGGGGCTCTGAATGCGGAACGCCTGAAGCGCTTCTACCAGAACTTCATGCAGCTGCTCTCCCATATGACAGGGTATATGGACATCTCCGTCAATGATATCTTTGAAGGCAGCGAATGGCTGGACAAGTCGCTTCATTCCTATTCCAGTGTAGCGGACATGGAGAAGCTGATTCAATATGTGATGGAATATTTCCAGAGTGTGGCCGTATCCAAGCAGGATGCGCAGCGGCTGGTAGATACGATCATCCAGTATATCCGCAGCAACATAGAGATTGATATCCGGAGGACGGATATTGCCGATGCTGTCCATCTGACACCCAATTACGTCTCGCGGCTGTTTAAGAGTGTAATGAATGTCTCCCTGAAGAGCTTCATCATCACCGAGAAAATGAACACGGCGCGAACGCTGCTACGGAACACAGCCCTGCCCATCAGCATGGTTGCGGCCAAAGTAGGCTATGCCAATTTTTCGCATTTCACGCAAGCCTATAAATCATTCTTCGGCGTAATTCCCATGGAGGACCGGCAGAACTGAAATTCTGAACGTTGCCCTTACTGGTTATCAAACCGGGGGCAACGGCTGGAAGTCCCGATAGGCTCTGGAGTTACGGCGGCGAAGCCCCGGCCTTGGCCTGCCGCTGGTAATTTCGCGGTGTATACCCGGTCACTTGCTTGAATTGCCGGCAGAAATGCTCCACATTCGGATAGCCGCACCGTGCTGCGATATCAGCGATGCTCTCTGTACTGTGGATGAGGTATTCCTTGGCCATGCGGATGCGGCTGTTAATGACATCCTCCATACAGGAGAGTCCGAAGGTTTTTTTGTAGATATTCTGAAGATAGCCTGAACTGATCTCCAGCACACCGGCCATTCTGGCTACGGTCCAGTACTCCCCGGGATTGGTCTGAATGGACGTGCGCAGCTTCAGCAGCTTGTAATATTGCGGAGTAATATTGTCCTGGAAATAGGATTCCCACAGCTTGTTGAACAGTGCGCGCAGGAGCAGATCGATGGAAGAGGCTTTACAGTCCCCGCCCATATGATGCTCGCTGGCCAGCAACTCAAGCAGCTTTTGGCAATAGTCAGGGTCGCTAAGCGCAAAGGGAATGCCCAAGGGAAGCGGTGATTCCGTAACATAAGGCTCACTTGATTCAAAACGAATCCAGTCATTGATGAACTGGCCGGTGCAGGCCTGATAATAGACCTTCTGCTGCGGCTGGTAGAGAACTACGCTGTGCGCAGGGTATTGCTTGAGTCCGCCATGCACCCAGAATAGCGCCGGAGTCTTGGTAATGACCAGGAGCCAATGCGCACCGGCTGGAACATCTACAACGAAATTCGAAGCGTGTGTTGTATTGCACTCGACATAGTGAATAAGGGCCATTTCCATCCTCCTCCCGGCAAACATGCTTAATTATAGCATGGTTTTTTTGTGTTTTTGTCAATGCCGGATAAGTGAAGTAAAAATGTGAGCGTTGTCAATAAATAGGTGCCTCCCCCATAATGAAAGCGTAACCAAATAAAGACCACAATAATTGAACTGGGGGTTGACTATGAACACAGGTACAAGAAAAGGTCAGAGCCTACTGAAGAGTACTTCCATCCTGTTGTTGTCTGCACTGCTGTTGTCCGCTTGCTCGGGCAAGCTGGAATCCGGTAACGGAGGCAAGGAAGCGGCAGCCGGTAATGATCCGAAGCCAAGCGCAGCTGTTGATGAGAGTCCGCTCGGCAAATACGATCCTCCGATTGAGCTATCGTTCGTCAGAGATCTGAGCGATGTGGTAGAGAATAACGTGCTTGGCGTATTGAAGGATGAGACGATTGATAACAACCGCTGGACCAAGCTGTATGAGGATCAGCTCGGCATCAAGATCAAATATAACTGGATTGTGAAGGGCAGCCAGACCTCGGATCAATATTTGCAGAAAATCAATGTCACCCTGGCCTCCGGGGATCTGCCGGATGTAACGCCGGTCAACGCCACCCAGCTCAAGCAGTTGGCCGATTCGGACCAGCTTGAGGATATGACGGCGTTATATGGAAAGTATGCTTCCCCGTTCACCAAGAAGGTGCTGTCGGGAGAAGGCACAAGTGTATTCGATGCTGCGACCTTCGACGGCAAGCTGATGGCTATCCCGAGCCTGGAATCCTCCATTGAACGCTCGATGTATATCTGGATTCGGACAGACTGGCTGGAGAAACTCGGTATGCAGCCGCCGAAGACGATGGCGGATGTCCTGGCGATCTCTGAAGCGTTCGCTGATAAGGACCCTGACGGTAACGGCAAGAAGGACACCTATGGCCTTGGCATCACCAAGGATCTGTGGGGCGGGGCCATGGGACTGGAAGGCTTCATGGCCGGGTATAATGCCTATCCGAACATCTGGCTGGATGATGGAACCGGCAAGCTGGTCTACGGCAGCATTCAGCCGGAAGTGAAGAAAGCGCTCCAGGTGCTGCAGGATATGGCCAAGAAGGGCCAGCTTGACCAGGAGTTCGGTGTCAAGGATGGAGGCAAGGTCTCCGAGCTGATCTCGGCCGGCAAGATCGGGATGGAATACGGCGAGCAGTGGAATTCCATCTGGCCGCTGCAGCTCAACCGTGACAATGATCCCAAGGCGCAGTGGCAGGCCTTCCCGATTGTCTCGGAATCGGGCGACACGCCGAAGGTGCCGCTGAAGTTCAGCACAACCCGCTTCTTCGCAGTCAAGAAGGGCGCTGCCCATCCGGAAGCGGTGATCAAATTGTTCAACCTGCATGTCGAGAAGAACTGGGGCGAGACGGCCGAATTCGATAAGTACTATGCACCGCCGGAAGCGGAAAGTGTCTGGCAGCTGTCTCCGGTTACGCCGTATCCGGTCACGAAGAATGTAGATGCGTTCCGTGAGATTGATGCTGCCCGCAAGGCTGGTGACTTCTCTACACTGAAGGGTGAAGCCAAGACGATCCAGGAGAAGCTGGAGTCCTATGCTTCAGGTTCAACGGAGGGCTTCTCCCTGTGGGGCTGGGAGCGGATCTATGGAGAGCAGGGCTCCATGGGCATAGCTGACCAGTATATCAAGAATGACCAGTTCCTGCAGGAGAAATTCGTCGGCGCTCCGACTCCGACTATGGTCGAGCGCAAGACAACGCTTGAGAAGCAGCAGAATGAAATGTTTGTCAAAATCATTCTGGGTGACCCTATCGATAAGTTCGACCAGTTCGTGAAGGACTGGAAGAAGCTGGGCGGGGATCAAATTACGCAAGAGGTCAACGAATGGTACGCAGCGACTAAGAAATAAAGCGCCCCTGGAGGAAGAAAACGACCTTTTCTTCCTCCATTCCATTCTTGCCTGCAGATGTGGAGGATAACGATGAGAACAAAACTGCGAAAAGAACTGCCGCTTCATTTGATGCTTTTGCCGGGACTGGTGATGATCATTCTGTTCTCCTACGTCCCCATGGCCGGTGTCATGATTGCATTCCAGAAATTCATCCCTGCCAAGGGCTTGTTCGGGGATCAAAAATGGGTGGGCCTCGATAACTTCGAATATGTGATGAACCTGCCAAGCTTCACACAGGTGCTGTGGAATACGCTGTTTATTTCGAGTCTCAAGCTGATTCTGGGCCTGATTATTCCGCTGGTATTCTCGATTCTGCTGAACGAGCTGGCCAGTAATGTAATCAAGCGTTCCGTACAGACAGCGATCTATCTGCCGTATTTCTTGTCCTGGGTCGTGCTTGGCGGCATCTTGATTGATATTCTGTCTCCATCGGGCGGGATTGTGAATGAATTCCTCGGATGGTTCGGTGTCTCCAAGATATTCTTCCTCGGCGACAATGACTGGTTCCCCTTCACGCTGATTGCTTCGGATGTGTGGAAGAACTTCGGTTACGGCACGATTGTATATCTGGCGGCTATTACGGGCATTGATCCCGGGTTATATGAAGCAGCTACCATTGACGGTGCGAACCGCTGGCACAAGACCTGGCATATTACCATTCCGGGCATACGCATGGTCATCGTCCTGCTGTCGGTACTCAGTCTGGGTCAACTGCTGAACGCGGGCTTTGATCAGGTCTTCAATCTGTACAGTCCACAGGTCTATGAGAGCGGGGATATCCTGGATACCTTCGTCTACCGGATCGGTCTGCTCGACGCACAATACGGCGTAGCGACTGCCGTCGGCTTCTTTAAATCGATCATATCGCTTACCTTAATTTCCAGCTCGTATTTCCTGGCCTACCGTTTCGCCAAATACCGGATTTTTTAGAGGAGGGAGATCCCTTGCAGCAACAGCTAACGCCTAAACAGACAGACATCACTACTGTTCACCGTTCAAAAAAGTTTGACGGGATATCGGTGCTGAACGCCACCTTTCTCATTCTGGTCTCACTGCTCTGTATCCTCCCGCTTATTCATATTATAGCGGTGTCCTTCAGCTCCAGCGCGGCCGCCTCCGCAGGGTATGTCAGGCTCTGGCCGGTAGATTTCACCTTCGCCTCGTATATGTATACGATGAGCCGCACAGAATTCTGGCAGTCAATGCTTGTATCGCTGACCCGGATCGGGATTGGGACGCCGCTGAACTTGTTGCTGACGATCCTCGTGGCCTACCCGCTATCCAAGGAATCACACGCTCTGCGGTTCCGCAGCGTCTATGCCTGGGCCTTCTTCGTCACGATGCTGTTTAACGGCGGGCTGATCCCCTGGTATACCACGCTCAAGGAGTATGGCCTGCTGGATTCCATCTGGGCGCTGGTGCTGCCCGGTGCAGTTCCTGTGTTCAGTGTGGTGCTGCTGCTTAACTTCTTCCGGGAGATTCCGAAGGAGCTGGAAGAGGCGGCGCTGATTGACGGGGCCGGCCACTTCCGGACGGTCTGGTCTATCTTCGTGCCGATCTCCAAGCCTGCGCTGGCTACACTGGCCTTGTTCTCAATGGTGGAGCACTGGAACAGCTGGTTCGACGGCCTGCTACTCATGGGGAATCCGGCCAACTATCCGCTGCAGAGCTATATTCAGACGATAGTGATCCAGCAGAACCTGTCGAATATGTCGCGTGATGCCATGCTTGATCTGGCGCTGATCTCGGACCGGACGCTGAAGTCTTCCCAGATCTTCCTCGGCTCCCTACCGATTATTCTGGCCTATCCGTTCCTGCAGAAATATTTCGTGAAGGGGATTGTACTCGGCAGTGTCAAAGGTTAACCTCCCGGAAGTTATGCATAAGCCTGCGGCTCTCCCCGGATTCAGGCTATAATGGTGAAAATGATTGCTGGGGGCCTGGGATTGTTGTTCAAAAAGGATTACTCACTGCGCAATACGATATTTCTGCGGCTGATTGTGACCTTTCTGCTCATTATGCTGCCTATTCTTGTCTTCGCCGCTTATCTGTATCAGTGGATTGTGCAAACGGCCAGCAGCGATATCCGAAGCTCGGCCAGCGCGCAAACCGTCTTCTACTTAAATGATATGGAGAATGAGATCGAGCGGATGAAGCTGCTGCAATACAGTCTGCTGGAGGATGAGGATCTGAACAAGCTGGCTCTGACCTGGGAGACGCTGCCGACCATTGACCGCACGGAGAATCTGAATTCGCTGATGAAGCGGCTGTTCATCGTGCAGAACAGCAGCACGTATATCAAGGACGTCAGGGTTCATATCATGACTATAGGCCGCACTATCTCATCAGTTGGCGGCGTGCGTGAGATTGAACTGAAGCGCTTCCGCGAGATCCGCTCGGTCTTCGGGGACCGCCGTTCCCAGGTGATTGAGTGGGATGGCGGCCTGTACCTTAGTGCGATGAAGCAGCGGGGCATCAAGGGGGCGGAGCCGCTGCTGACGGTTGAGATTGAGCTGGACACCCAGGAGCTGCGGGCGGCGCTGGGCCAATTCAATACGTATCCCGGCAGTGGAACGCTGTTGCTCTCCCATAGTGCGAGATTCGCGCTCTACAGCATGACCGGCGAGCTGGCGCAGGCGGAACCGTCCCAGTATGCCCGGGATATCCGCGCGGTGGCCTCCGGGGAGAGGCTGAGGATCGCAGGTGCGCCTTATTATATCGTCCAGACCGGCTCACAGGAGCTTGGCTTGTCCATCTACCGGATCATCCCGGAGGCTATTATCAAGAATCCGCTGAGCAAATTCTATACCTGGGCCTGGGTGTTCGCCGTGGCTGCGCTTGCCATCATCATTGCTTTTGCACTATCGACCTACAAGTTCATTCATAAGCCGATGCTGACGCTGGTGAAGAGCTTCCGGAGAATGGAGCAGGGTGATCTGGACATTCATATCCAGCATGAGTCGAAGGATGAATTCCGTTATCTGTACAGCCGCTTCAACCAGATGGTGAGCAATCTGCACTCCCTGATCGACCAGGTGTACAAGCAGAAGATTATGGCCCAGCGGGCAGAGCTGAAGCAGCTGCAATCACAGATTAACCCGCATTTTCTGTACAACAGCTTCTTCATTCTGAACACAATGGCGAAGACCGGCGATACCGAGCGGATCGAACAGCTTACTACGATGCTGGGGGAATACTTCCAGTTTGTCACCCGTAACGCTTCCGATCTGGTGTCATTGGAGCAGGAGATTCACCATGCAAGGATGTATACAGAGATTCAGGCCATGCGCTTCTCCCGCAGAATTGGGGTCCGGTTCGATGCCTTGTCAGAGGAGCTGAAGAAAGTGTCCGTTCCGCGGCTGATTGTGCAGCCGATTATTGAGAACGCGTTCAAGCACAGCCTGGAAAAGAAAGCCATGGAGGGCCTGATCATTGTCCGCTTCGCGCAGGAAGGCCCGGATATCCGCATTATCGTTGAGGATAACGGGGACCGGCTGAGCGATGACATGCTGGAGCAACTGAAAGAGTCCCTTAATGTCTATCAGGAGCAGGCGGAGACCACCGGCCTTGTGAACATTCACCGGCGCATCCGCATAACCTTCGGGGAAGAGAGCGGCTTGCTGGCAGACCGGAGTGAGCTGGGCGGACTAAGGGTAACCATCCTGCTTAGAGCTGGAGGTGAGAATGCTGATGTACAGGATGCTTATCGTTGATGATGAAGAGATTATCACAGATGGACTAGCGGTAATTTTCGGCAAAATGGAGCTTGAGCTGGACATCTACAAGGCCTACTCGGGCTGTGAAGCGCTAAATCTGCTGCACCGGACCCGGGTGGATATTGTCCTGTCTGATATCTGCATGCCCGAGATGGACGGACTGGAGCTGATGGAGCATATCCGCCGGAGCTGGCCGCAATGCAAAATCGTCTTCCTGACCGGACACAGCGACTTCAATTATGTCTACCAGGCGATTCAGGCTCCGGGCGTCCAGTATGTGCTCAAGAATGAAGGTTATCCGAAGCTGATTGAAGCGGTGATGCGTGCGCTACAGGAATTGAACGACACCATGCAGGTGAATGATCTGATCCGTGAATCCAAGGAGCAGCTGAACACGCTAGAGACCTTGGCACAGGGCGATTATTTCCGCCATCTCATTCACAGCGTCAAGGCGGATCAGGATATGGCCGGGGACTTCGTCCGTCTGAACATTCCGCTGGATGCTTCGCGGCCGGTGCTGATCGCTCTGGGCAGTATCAGTGATCCTGAATCCTCGCGCACGTATATGGACCGCCGGGAGACAGCGCTTGCGGTCAAGTTCCTGTCGGAGAAGCTGCTGAAGGAGCGGACGGTCAGCCTTGGGGTTATCGACCGGTACGGTGACCTGATCTGGCTGATTCAGCCGGGCGGGACGGGAGAGGCTTCGCAGCCGGAGGATTTGGAGCAGATGATTAAATTTCTGGAAGGCACCTTCGAGCTGATTCAGCAGTCGTGCAGGGAATCGCTGGAGGTCGGGATGGCCATCACTCTCAGTGCGGAGGAGTCTGCCTGGTCCAGGCTTCAGGTAGTGTACGATAAAGCGAGGCAGGTTCAGCATTACCGGGCAGGAGACGGAGAGCGGATGGTGCAGAAGGTGCAGCTGAATGAAGCGGCGGCGCCGGATACCATGCGTGACCGGTTCATGCAGGGCAAGGTGGAGACTCTGGCTGCACATCTGGAGGCGGGCCGTAAGGAGGAATTCCTCCGGCTGTTCGGGGAGATGGCTGAACCTGCTGGGCAGGAATGCACGCGGGGCAACCCTTATTTGACTGAGCTGTATTACACCATTGCTCTGATGCTCATGTCGTATACGAACAGATGGGAAGCGGATCAGGAGATCGGGGCAAGCGGGCTGATGCAGCTGGAGGTCCACCGGACATGGGGAGAAGCCTTCCGCTATCTGGAGGACACCGCCGGGAATCTGTTCTCTGTCCGCAGGAGCGGCGAGCAGAAGCGGGCGGCGGGTGTTATCGACCGGATCTGCATATATATAGAAGAGAATCTCGACCAGGACCTGTCGCTGGTCCGTCTGGCCGATGTGATCCACTTCAATCCTTCCTATCTGTCCCGCCTGTTCAAGCAGGAACGGGGAATTAATCTGTCCGAGTATATCGAGGAGTTGCGCGTCCGCCAGGCCAAAGATCTGCTGCGGAGGGGGGAGCTGAAAGTGGCGGAGGTCGGCTCGCTAATCGGCTACGTCACCCCGCAATCCTTCACCCGCGTATTCAAAAAGTGGACCGGAACCACGCCCCAGGAATACCGTATGGATGTGGTTGGCGGGTAAATGTCCTGCGCTCGTGGCTGGCGGCCACGAGCGAGGGTGGAGCAGGGGAGAGATAACGGGGAAGGCCCATTGGGTGAGAGCGACAGGATGAGAGACGTAAGAATGAGATACATTGGATGAGAAATATTAGAGGAAGATATAGTCGCTCCTTCGGATGGATGGCGTTGCCTCCATCGTCCGGGGGAGCGATTGTTCGTTGAGGAGAGTAAATGAGAGGGATAAATCCCATTAATGCAGCCAAAAGTCGGCTGGACGGGCGAATGAAAGGGATTAATCCCATTAATGCAGCCAAAAGTTGGCTGGATGGGCAAAAAGCTCCACAGCCCCCTAAAGAAGTTGGAGTCCTCCCCCACAAAAATGTAGACTAGATATAGGAGGAGGATGAACGGTATGGGACACTTAACAGGAACAAGAGAGAAGGCTGCGCAAGAGGTGTTGTCTGGCATTAAGGCAGCGGTGGTTGCCCGAAAGTATGGGGTGACTCCATCGACGGTGAATCAGTGGGTGAGGGACTACCGAGAGGCCCATGGAGAACAAGATCATCCGTATCCTCAGGAGCAGGTGGAGGAACTGAAGCGCCTCCTGGACGTGGAGCGGAAATACGAGAAGGCCGTCAAGATCCTCGGCGAAAAGGAGTTAGAGATCGAGATTCTGCGTGAACTGCTAAAAAAGCCAACCCCTGCTTATCCGAAAAAATCGAGGTAGCCGACATGTTCATTAAGCAGGGGAATACCGCAGCGTTGGTACTACGTCTCGTGGGGCTAGCAGAGTCTACGTATTACGACCGTAAGAAACGCAAGAAGCAGGAGGCACAGGCCGTACCCCAGGGGCGCGGAAGACCCGTACCCGGCTATTCCCTGACCGAGTCTGGAGAGAAGATTAGCGACGAGGAAATCCAGGAATGGCTGCTGGAATTAATCGCTGGAGAGGAGCACGTGTACGGGTACAAACTGCTGGCCAAGTGCTTGTGGAACCAGCACGGGCTGAGGCTCAATCACAAGAAAAGCTACCGGCTGTGTCAGGCGCTGGATATCCTGCAGCCGCAGCGTCACAAGCGTTTTAAGCATCCTCGGAAGCTGCCGGAGAACCGGGTCATTACAGGGGCGGGTCAACTCTGGCAGATGGACATTAAGTACGGTTACGTGGCGGGCCAGGGCAGGCATTTCTTTGTCCTGAGCATTATCGATGTGTTTACCCGTGTCATCGTCGGCTACCACCGCGGATCGTCGTGTGAGGCCAAGCACGCCTGCCAGACGCTGGGACGTGCCATGGAGCAACACTGCGCCCCTGACAGCGCACGCCCGGTGATCCGCACCGACAACGGCCCACAGTTCGTCAGCCATCTGTTTGGCGACATGTGTGAAAGCTGGGAAATGACCCACGAACGCATTCCGCCTCGAACGCCGGATTTAAATGCTTTTATTGAATCGTTCCACAGTAATATCGATCGGGATTTATTCCGCAAAGAAGCCTTCAACACGTTCGAAGAGGCCTATGAAGCGGTGGACCGGTACATGGACTTTTACAACAATCGCAGAATGCATACAAGCCTTCGGAACATGCCGCCAGTTACCTTTGCGGAGTGGGTCCAGACTCTAGAAGACCGCTCCAGTTTCTTCTGGCCGAGAGAAAAAGCGAAATAAAGAGCATATCTACAACAAGTACCGATTTTATACGGAGGACTCCGGGATAAGGGGGTCGCACCGAAAGAAAGGGATAAATCCCATTAATGCAGCCAAAAGTTGGCTGGATGGGCGAATGAAAGGGAAAAATCCCATTAATGCAGCCAAAAGTTGGCTGGATGGGCGAATGAAAGGGAAAAATCCCATTAATGCAGCCGAAAGTGGGCTAGATGGAGAAATGAAAGGGATAAATCCCATTGATGCAGGCGACAGTGATGGTATTAGAGTAACGAGGAGCACCGCAAGTGCCCCTGATATCGGCAGAAGTTAGCTAAATGAGTGAATGAGGAGCAGAAGTGCCCCTGATATTGGTTGAAGTTGGCTAAATGAGTGAACGAGGAGCAGAAGTTGGCTAAACGAACAAATCAGGAGCACAAGTGCCCCCGATTTCACTCTACATAGTCCATCTGCCCCGCCAGAAGTAAGCCAATGGAGGACAGTGAGGCCAGCTTTAGTTAGTTTCTTTTATAAGTAAATCCGATAATTCCCGCTCAGCGCCAGCATGGTGAAGAAGTATAGACAGTTGTCGTAATACCGCCGTTCTCCGGTGCGCAGCGGAGTGTCCCAGAATAGCTTGACGAAATGCCCGGCATCCGGGCCATCGGCGGCAAGCGAGGCCATGGCCAGAGTGGATAGCAGGCCGACCGGATGCAGCGAAGGCTCGTCGAACGGCTGACCGTCAATGGTATACCGCCGGTAATCAGCCGGATCGATATCGCGGAAGAAAGCCTGAATGCGGTTAGACTGCTCTACCTGCCAAGGATCGCAGCGGAACCATTCATAATCCAGCCCAATGTTGGCGGCGACCCGGTAAGCATCACTGAAGAAGTGGCGGAAGTCGCCATGCGGTTGAGGTTCCGCCGGAGTTCCGTCATAGTTGGCGTATTCCGGCGACAGCCCGGTAACCGGGTGGCAGGCCAGATGCAGGTAATCCCGACTCCGAGCAGCGGCATCCTTCCAGAACGCCCGGTCTGCTTCATCCGCTTGCAGCGCAAACAAATCATAGAAATGCGGCAAATGATAGGAGGGATCGCTGAACGGAGTCTCCGGGATGAACTTGATCAGCCGGGTCTCCGGGTCCCACATCGGATGGCCTTCCCCGTCTTCTCCCTTGTGCACACAAGCGCGGAGAATGATTCTGGCCTGCTCGGAATAATTGAATGGCGCGGCCCCGTCACCCCAGCGGCGGGAAGCGAAGAATAGTGCCATCGCGAAGAACTCTTCTCCATCCGGCGCGGGGCCGGGAGACAACCGTGTACCATCCAGCTTGCATTGCCAGGCGAAATAATCCTTATATCGGCCCTCCGTATGCTGCATGAATACCTTGGCGAAATTCCAGAGCCGGTCGAACTCCTCCTTTTTATCCATCTGAACCGCCATCATCATCCCGTAGGACATGCCCTCTGTGCGCACATCGGTATTGCCTGTATCTACGATATAACCCTTATCCTCATCCATAGTATGATAGAGCCGGACATCAGGGGCGCCGTAGAACATTTCGTTCCAGGTATCTTCCAGCCGCTGCTGAATCGCCTCCGGACGCAGTCCGTTCTCAAGGAACAGATTTCTGTACTCCCCTGTGTAAAAAGAGCCCTCTGTAGTATTCATCATAACATCCTCCAGGTGAATTTTATTTTGCCCAAGTATATCATAAGCGGCAGTATAGAGATTAAAGCGTTTTCCAGATATTTTATAGAGGATTCCGGCTCCAGCCCATTATCTAAGGATAGATCAAGCTTAGGTGTCTATATGTCATGGACTTCACGCCAAAAGCTTCTCTATACTGATAGGGACATGCTGCAAGATGAATAACAAGGTAAGGGTGATAGAGCTATGAATGAGGTTGCAGAGCTAATGAAGCTTACAGTCTACACGCGCATACCGAACCAGGATTACACCGGGTCTCTCGCCAACAGTGTTCATATGGCCTGTGCAGATGACACTAATGAATTTCAGCCCCTTAACCGGAACTATGGCCTATTATTTGCCGTGGCCACCGTGGATGAGAACAATGTGATTCATGAAAAAGGACTCAAAAACCCCTATCTGTTCCGTACACAGGATGGTGCTTTCGGGATGATTGCGGTAAGGATTGACGCCTCGGGGGAGGATGACGGGGAGAGCAGGGGGCAGATTCTGCTGTGGACCTCGCCGGATCTGGTGACCTTCGATGTCCAGCGGCTTGTCCGGCTCGATAATGAACGCTATGTAAAAGAAGCCGTCTGCGCACTGGACAGCACTGGCGGATATGAGATCCGCTGGCAGGACAATGACGGCAGCTATTATGTGAACCGGCTGGCCGATCTGCGGAAGCCGGAAGGGATCTCGCCGCCGGAGCCTGCGGAAGCTTACACAGTAGAGCGGCCCGCTCAGCCGCTGCCCGGAACCCGTCCGGGGAATGTGCTGACTGTAGACGGTCCCGCCGGCCGCAAGGTTCAGGCGGCCTGGACCCCGGTGCATAACACCGGTATTCGCGTGGCGGAACAGGTCAGTGTCCACTCCGCCGGCGAATTGACAAAGGTCAGAGCCACAGCGCTATATTCTGACGGCTCCACTGCCGATAAGCGGGTGGCCTGGGATACCGCAGGGATTGATTTCACCTTGCCGGGAACACATACCATACATGGCAAAGTGGTCACTCATGACTTGCCGTTCCCGTTAGCAAGCGGCTATGCAGACCCGGTGATTCTCCCCTGGAACGGCAGGTATTACTTCCTGGCTACCAATGACAATGTCAATAATATCGGCATCTATGTCCGCGTGGCAGATACCTTGCAGGACTTATTCGCTCCGGGCTTCCAGGAAGCCGTTATACTGGACCTGAATGAGGAGCTGAACTTCATCCAGACCTTCTGGGCACCGGAATTCCATGTCATCGGCGGGGAGCTGTACATCCTGTTCGCTGTTGGCGGCAAGGTATGGGGACCGCAATGCCATCTGATGAAGCTGAACCCCGGCGGCGATATTATGAAGGCCGGGGATTGGAGCACGCCGGTCCGGGTGAAGCGGATGGACGGTACTCCATTGGCCGCAGACGGCATTACGCTGGATATGACTTATTTCAAGGCAGACGGCACCTCCTGTGTAGTCTGGTCTTACCGCAAAGGGATCGGAACGCCGCTGGATACCGGCTCCATGCTATACATCGCCACTGTAGATGAAGCGAACCCGGCGGTATTAACCAGTGAACCGGTGCTGCTGTCGCGTCCTCTGCTGGGGTGGGAGAATGTTCAGGGCACGATTAATAACGAAGGCCCGTATCCGCTCCTGACGGAAGATACCGTGTATATTGCCTATTCCGGGGGGGCGGCAACGGGATATACCTATGCGGTGGGCTGGTTAAGCATTCCACGGGGCGGCGATGTTCTGGACGCCGGTGCCTGGAGCAAGGCGGGCACGCCGGCACTTTCTTATTATTCGCTGGACGGGGTGTATGGCCCGGGGCATAATTCCTTTTTCCAGGATACAGATGGTACTACGCTAGTCCTCTACCACGGGGAAGAGCAACTGGTGAAGCATGGAACGAGATGCTCGGCGATCCACAGAGTGCATTACAACAGTAACGGAGTTCCACTGCTCGATGTGGCCGGGGAGAGAGATGTACATCCGGATTACGCCGACTGC
Organism: Paenibacillus sp. FSL R7-0210; assembly: GCF_038009085.1. Classification (NCBI taxonomy): domain Bacteria; kingdom Bacillati; phylum Bacillota; class Bacilli; order Caryophanales; family Paenibacillaceae; genus Paenibacillus; species Paenibacillus sp. FSL R7-0210. The sequence goes on along the minus strand of NZ_JBBPAR010000001.1, from coordinate 3,507,492 downwards.
ACGATACAGGTGACAGTGCTTGCTTAGTCTGGAGTCACGGCCATCCGAGAATGAAAAATTAACAACGACAATCTATATAACAAATGGAGGATGTTAGAATGACACAACAACAAGGATTCAACCCCTATCTGCCTTCCTGGGAGTACGTGCCGGATGCGGAGCCTTATGTTTTTGAAGGAAGAGTATATGTCTATGGTTCACATGACCGGTTCAACGGACACGCCTTCTGTCTGAACGACTATGTCTGCTGGTCAGCGCCGGAGGACAATCTGGGCGATTGGCAGTATGAAGGGGTGATCTACAAGACGACAGATGACCCGCTCAACCCGGAAGGCAGCATGTGTCTCTATGCACCGGATGTGACGCAGGGACCGGACGGGCGCTACTATCTCTACTATGTACTGGACAAGGTTTCTGTCGTATCGGTAGCGGTCTGCGATAAGCCGGGCGGCAAATATGAATTCTACGGCCATGTAACCTACGGGGACGGCACGCGTCTGGGCGAACGGGAAGGCGATGAGCCGCAGTTTGACCCGGGGGTATTGACCGAAGGAGACACCACTTACCTGTACACCGGCTTCTGCGGATACGGCGACAAGTCCAGACACGGCGCGATGGCTACCGTACTGGGTCCCGATATGCTTACGATTATTGAAGAGCCTGTGTTCGTTGCACCGAGCCAGCCTTACAGCCAGGGGACCGGCTTCGAGGGCTATGAGTTTTTCGAGGCCCCTTCCATCCGCAAAAGAGGGGATATCTACTACCTGATCTATTCCTCCATCTCGATGCATGAGCTGTGTTATGCCACCAGCAGTCATCCCACCCGGGATTTCGTGTATCAGGGAGTCATTGTGAGCAACTGTGATCTGCATATCGATACGTATAAGCCTGCGGACCGGACGATGTATTACGGCGGCAATAACCACGGCAGCATCGTGGAGGTTAATGGAGCGTGGTATATCTTCTATCACCGGCATACCAACGGGACCGCTTTCTCGCGCCAGGGCTGCATCGAGCCGATTACGTTCCGTGAAGACGGCTCCATCCCGCAGGTGGAGATTACAACCTCCGGCCCGAACGGCGGCCCGCTGGAAGGACGCGGAGAATATCCGGCTTACCTGGCCTGTCATTTGTTCACGAAGGATCAGGAGATGTATACCGGAGGGTTTGGCAAGGTGGGTGCGTGGATGGACAGCAGGTTCCCGAAGATTACCCAGGACGGCAGAGACGGAGACGAAGAGGTTGGTTATATTGCCAATATGACGGAGTCGGCGACCGCCGGATTCAAGTATTTTGACTGCAAGGGGGTTAGCCGGATCTCCATCAAGGTGCGGGGATATTGCCATGGGGAGTTCCAGGTGAAGACGGCTTGGGACGGACCTGTGCTTGCTTCTATTCCGGTAGGCTTCACTAATGTCTGGAAAAAATATGCTGCGGAAGTGGCGATTCCGGACGGCGTGCAGGCCTTGTATTTCACATACACCGGAGGCGGCGGCGCTCAGTTTGCTTCATTTACACTGGAATAGACCGGAGGCATCAGACCAGGCATGACACAGACAGCAGGACCAGGGAGTGTGTTCCCGGTGCTGCTGTTTTGTCGTTCACATCGTAGAGCGTACACTCTCAACCTGCTGCTACACGCCGGAAGAATACCGGGCCTTGTATTCTGAGGGGGTCATGTTCATATAATGCTTGAACCATTTGGAGAAATAGCTGACATGCTGGTAGCCTGACTCCAGTGCAGCCTCCAGCACATTGTATGATCCGCTGCGGAGCAGACTGGCCGCCTGGCTGATGCGGATATAATTCAGATACTCCATCGGGCGCATCCCTGTCTGAGCTTTGAAAAACTTGCAGAAATGCGAGCGGCTCAGCGCTACCACGGCGGCAAGCTGATCCAGCTCCAGCCTGTCGCGGGAATGCGCCTCCATATAGCTCAGCACCTCCCGGATCTGCCGGTTATATTCCCGGCCGTGCCGGGTCTCCGCGGCCGGGTTCAGCGTGGTCAGCCCGTATTGATAGCTGTCTGCGATGAACAGCAGTAAGAGCGCCTTCAGGCTCATTTCGTATGCCCCGGGCTTACGCTCATAGCGGCTTAACAGCTCCCTGATCAGCTGAAGCAAGGGGGAGTGGGCGGCATCTGCAGCAGATAACAGAGCGGGAAGCCGGACCTTCCCTTGCAGCACGGGGTCCAGGAACAGCTCCTGGACCCGGTCGGGCTGCGGCGAAGACAGCCAGGAGCCTTTGAACACGATGGAATAATAACAGGTGCCGCCCATTGCGGTGTCCATGCCCGAATGAAGCTCACCGGGATGAACGATCAGGGCATCTCCAGCCTGAATGGAGAACTCGCGGCTCTCAATATGGAAGGTAGCGTTGCCCTCTGCCAGATAGATCATCTCCATTTCGTTATGCCAGTGCACCGGAAGAATGGAATGCACGCGGGCCTGATGCTCCACCCGGTAGATATGCAGCGGGAATTCCGGCTGGCCGTGCAGCTTGTTCTCCCGGTAACGGTGTTCGTACATGATGCCCTCCTCTGAATCGCTATATTGTGATGATATCGCGCAAATATATGTTAGATGAACCGCTATCAATAATAATATCATTATAACCAGAGGAAGTCATAAGGAAGGGTGGAACCATAATGAAACTGATAACTGTTCAATCCGGCGAGGCTGGCGTAAGGCTGGAGACTAGTGAGGGAATAATGCATATTGCCTGGTGTACGCCGGGGATTGCCAGAATCCGCTATACGCTGAATGCTGAGCTGAGCGGTAAAGAGAGTCTGATGGTGGTAAGCCGGCCAGAAGCCGAGACCGTACCTTACACTATCACAGAACCGCCCGGCCATCTGCAGATCTCAACGGCGCAGCTAATGATTGAAGTGGATAAAGAGACCTGTGCCTTCAGCTACAGAGCTGCGGACGGCACGCTGCTGACACGGGAGCCGGCCAGAGGCGGCAAAACCCTGGAGCGCACAGAGGTCTATCATACGGTATTCGATGCTTCGGCAGACACGGTAGAGACCGGACAGGGTGCGGATGGGCTGCGGGCAAGAGCGGAGGGCATCAACCGGAGGCTGGACCGGGAAGCTTTTCATACAAAGCTGGAATTCGAATGGCAGGAAGGCGAAGCTCTGTACGGACTGGGCTCCCATGAAGAGGGGATGATGAACCTCCGGGGACGGCAGCAATACTTGTACCAGCAGAATATGAAGGCGGTTGTACCGGTACTGGTGTCTACACGCGGCTACGGGATTCTGGTAGATTCGGGATCTTATATGACTTTTCATGATGATGCCTTTGGCTCGTACCTCTGGAGCGATGCGGATGAAGAGATGGATTATTATTTCATTTATGGTCCGGAATTCGATCAGATTACGGCGGGAATCCGCTACCTGACCGGAGAAGCACCAATGCTGCCGAAGTGGTCCTTCGGGTATGTGCAGTCCAAGGAAAGATATGTCTCTCAGGCGGAACTGATCGCCATCGTGCAAGAGTATCGTGAGCGTTCGCTTCCCCTCGACTGTATCGTACTCGACTGGCAGTCCTGGACGGGCAATCTGTGGGGGCAAAAGACTTTCGATCCTGAGCGCTTCCCCGATCCCTCGCAGATGATGAACAGCCTGCACGCTATGAACGCCAAGCTGATGGTATCCATCTGGCCGATTATGGGCGCGGGCGGGGAGAATCATGAAGAGATGAAGGCACGCGGTTTCCTGCTCGGCAATCAGGCGACTTATGATGCCTTCTCGGAGGAGGCTCGTGCGCTGTACTGGAAGCAGGCCAACGAAGGGCTGTTCGCCCACGGCATTGATGCCTGGTGGTGCGATTGCACCGAGCCGTTCGAAGCGGACTGGAAGGGTGCGGTGAAGCCGGAGCCGGAGCAGCGGCTGCTGATTAATACGGAAGAATCGAAGCGGTATCTCGATCCGGGCTTGATCAATGCTTATTCCATGCAGCACTCCAAAGGGATCTATGAAGGCCAGCGTGCAGCGACCTCTGCGAAACGGGTGATCAATCTGACACGCTCCGCGTTCGCAGGACAGCACCGCTACGGCACGATTACATGGTCAGGCGATATAGCCGCCAACTGGGAGACGCTGAGGAAGCAGATAGCAGACGGCCTTAACTTTTGCATGACCGGTTCGCCTTATTGGACTTTGGATATCGGGGCGTTCTTCGTGAAGAATCACAAGGAGCAATGGTTCTGTAGCGGGGATTATGACGAAGGTGTTGCGGATCTGGGCTACCGGGAGCTGTATGTCCGCTGGTTCCAGCTCGGAGCCTTCCTGCCGATGTTCCGTTCCCATGGCACGGATACGCCGAGGGAGATATGGCAGTTCGGCCAGGAGGGTGAGCTGATGTATGACACGCTGGTGAACTATCTGAAGCTCCGTTACAGGCTGATGCCATACATCTACTCCCTGGCCGGAGCTGTAGCACACCGCAGCTATACTATGTTCCGTGCGCTGGCTTTCGATTACCGGGAAGATGTGCAGGTCCATGCCATCGGCGACCAGTTCATGTTCGGTCCGGCCTTCATGGTGGCTCCTGTGACAGAGGCCATGTATTACGGTCCCGGCTCCCGCGAGCTTGAGGGGGTTCTTAAGCAGCGCCGGGTCTACCTCCCTGAAGGCGAATGGTATGATTATTGGAGCGATGAACGGCTGGAGGGCGGCGTGACGATTGAAGCCAAGGCGGATCTGGAGACGCTTCCCCTGTATGTCCGTGCAGGGTCCATTGTTCCGCTCGGCCCCGATGTTCAATATACGGATGAACAGCCGGAGGCGGTGACGAGACTCAAGGTATATGGCGGCAAGGATGCAGCCTTCACCCTGTATGAAGATGAAGGCGATAATTATAATTATGAGACCGGCGCCTATGCCATGATTGAGCTGAGCTGGTGTGAAGCGGACCGCAGCCTGACTATCGGGAAGCGGGCCGGAGACTATGCCGGAATGCAGGCGGTAAGGCAATTTGCCGTAGAGCTGGCCGGTTATGCGGGAAGCCGCATCGTCACTTATGAAGGGGAAGCTGTAATTGTCCGTGAAGCGGACCTGCAGAGCTGAGACTTCATTCGATGTGTGACTCATTGTACGCTTGATAGAGAAGCTCTACTAGGCTCTGTTACTCTTGCGGTAGGCGGCGGGTGTCATGCTGGTGATTCTTTTGAATGTACGGTAGAAATGGGGCAGGCTCTCGAAGCCGCAGGCCATGGCAATCTGCTCGATGGTATAGCTTGATTGCAGCAGGCTGTCCTTGGCGGCAAAAATCCGCTTCGTCGCAATATAATCCGTCACATTCATGCCCAGACGCTGCTTGAAGACCCGGCTGAAGTGGGCCGGTGAGATCGACGCCCGTGCAGCCAGAGAGCTTAGCTCCAGCGGCTGATCCAGATGATCGTTGATATAGCTGAGCGCCTCACGGAACCACTCCGGCAGCAAGGGACTTGAAGCGACAGGCTCAGCGGCTTGCGGCAGGCAGTAGCGGTTCAGATGCAGCAATGTAAGATGAAGCAGCAGCGTAAGCGCCTGCCCGCCGTCCGGCTGATTCTGCTCACGTTCCCGGTGGATCGCATCGATATCATTTTGCAGAATTTCAGCATGCTCTGGAGACAGGGTATACTTGTACTGCTTGTTTGTCTTGGCAGCGTCGAACAGCTTCAGATAGGGATAAGACTCACTGTAGGTATGGTTATGGATCAGAGCCGGGCTGAAAAAAAGGGCGGAGGAGGTCACCGGCTCCTCATTATCGGGAAATCCCCGGTGTACCGTGTTTCCGGGAACGACAATAATGTCACCCGGATGCATCTCATAAAAGGTCTGATCGATGAAAAAGCTTCCTTTGCCGCCGTAGACGTAAATGAATTCGTACCAGTCATGCTGGTGGTCGGGCAGCTCGCGCTGCGGACTTTTCGTTTCCTTATAGTCCAGCAGCAGCGTAACCAGCAATTGATGGTCAAAATGCCTGCGGATCGGTTCCATGAAGTCGCCCCCTGAGTTAAATCTCTGCATTCTTACCCACATCATATCAAAATAAGGTATAGATTTGTTTGTTTAAGCTATTTTTATTCCTTTATCGGATGTTTACAATAAGGTGGAATGGAGGCGTTATCATGTATATTGATGCTCACCAGCATTATTGGAAGATAGACAGGGATGATTATGGCTGGATTACGCCGGAGATTCCGGTGCTGTTCCGGGATTATCTGCCCGCTGATCTGGAGCCGGAGCTGATGAAGCACGGGATCAGCCGTACGATTGTTGTACAGGCTGCGCCTACGGTGGAGGAGACGGAATATATTCTGGAACTCAGCGGGCAGGCGGAGTCTGTCGCGGGCGTGATTGGCTGGCTGGATCTGGCAAGCCCTTCCTTCCAGGCCGAATTCGAGCGTCTCAGCAGACATCCGAAGTTCACCGGGCTGCGGGTGATGATTCAGGAGATGGCGGACCCCGGTGTGCTTTTGACCCGGCCTTATATAGAAGCGCTCTCATACCTTGCGGAGCGGGATATGCCGGTGGACCTGCTGGTGCTGGCCGATCAGCTTCCGCAGCTCATTGAGATGCTGGAACAGGTTCCGGGACTGCGGGGAGTCATTGATCACCTGGCCAAGCCGCCGATTGCTTCGGGTAGCCTGGAGCCGTGGCGAAGCCTGATGGCGGAGGTTGCCAAGCATCCGGGAATTTACTGCAAGCTGTCCGGGATGGTCACTGAAGCAGATCCCCAGGGCTGGACGCAGGAGGATTTCACGGATTACGTACATGCTGTGCTGGAGCTGTTCGGACCCGGGCGGGTGATGTTCGGCAGCGACTGGCCTGTGTGCCTGATGGCGGCAACCTATGAGGAGGTTGTGGGGATTCTGCGCACAGCACTGCAAGGACGATTGTCTTCGGAAGAGATGGAGCCGGTATTTGGAGCGAATGCTGCTAGATTTTATAAGCTGGATTCACTAATTATAGGAGGTTGAGCGATATGAAATACAGAAAGCTGGGCAATACGGGACTGGATGTCTCCGCATTAAGCTTCGGGGCCTCTTCGCTGGGCAGCGTGTTCCGGGAGGTTCCGAAGGATGAGGCTATCCTCACGGTTCATACGGCGATTGATCTGGGGATTAACCTCATTGACGTCTCCCCTTACTACGGCCTGATGAAGGCGGAGACAGTGCTGGGTGAGGCACTCCAGACGGTACCGCGCGACAAGTATATCCTGAGCACGAAGGCCGGACGTTACAGCGAGGGGGAATTCGATTTCTCAAGAGAGCGGATCATCCGCAGCGCGGAAGAAAGCATGGCCCGCCTGGGCACGGATTACCTGGATATTCTGCTGCTGCATGATGTTGAATTCGGCTCGCTTACACAGGTGATGGAGGAGGGGATTCCGGCGTTGGAAGAGCTGAAGCAGGCGGGCAAAATCCGTTACTTCGGCGTCAGCGGCCTGCCGCTGAGTGTATTCGAGAAGGTGCTGCCGCAGACCAAGCTGGATGTCATTCTGTCCTATTGTCATTATTCGCTGAACGATACCACACTGCTCCGGCTCCTTCCGCTGCTGGAGGAGAGCGGCACAGGGCTGATGAATGCGTCGCCCATCTCGATGGGGCTGCTCAGCAACCGTAAGGTGCCGGATTGGCATCCGGCAGGAGCGGAGATTCAGGCCGCATGTCAGCGCGCCGCTGAGTATTGCAGGGACAAGGGAGAAGACATCGCCAAGCTGGCGGTCCAGTTCTCCACCGCGAACGAGCAGATTCCTACGACCTTGGTCAGCACGGCGACACCAGCCAATATCCGCAACAATATCAAGTGGACCGAAGAGCCGATGGACGAACAATTACTGGCAGAAGTACGCGATATTCTGAAGCCGATTGATGGGGCTACTTGGCCGAGCGGCCGGGCAGAATGGAACGAAGCACCAGGCCGGAACGGGGAGCGCTTATAATGAAGGGAATTATTTGTGAGGAGATCGGAAAATTCGTATTCAGGGAAGATCTGCCGGAGCCGGAGCTGGTGGACGGGGAAGCGGTTGTAAGCATACGCCGGATCGGCATCTGCGGGACAGATCTCCACGCTTACCGGGGCAACCAGCCTTATTTCACTTATCCGCGTGTGCTGGGGCATGAGCTGTCCGGGATTATTGAGCGCATTGGCGACAACGCGCAAGGGCTACAGGCCGGTGACCAGGTCAGTGTCATTCCGTATCTGCATTGCGGAGAGTGCCGGGCCTGTCTGAGCGGTAAAACGAATTGCTGCCAGAAAATGAGAGTGTTCGGTGTTCACCTGGATGGCGGAATGCGGGAACGGGTGAGTCTGCCTGTCGGCAATCTGCTGAAGACAGACGGGCTGACGCTGGATCAGGCGGCCATGCTGGAGCCGCTGGCGATCGGTGCCCATGCGGTGCGGCGCTCGGGTGTCGGTGAGGGGGAGCAGGTGCTGGTGATCGGGGCCGGACCGATCGGACTGGGCGTGATGGCCATGGCCCGGTACGCTGGGGCGAAGGTCATTGCGATGGATGTCAACGATGAACGTCTGGCCTTCTGCAAGGGCTGGGCGCAGGCAGAGCATACGGTAAGCGCCTTGAAGGAGCCGAAGGAACAGCTATCGGCGCTTACAGACGGCAATTTCCTGCCGCATGTCATTGATTCCACCGGCAACATCTCTTCTATGGAAGGGGCTTTCGGACTGGTCGGGCATGGCGGTACGTTGACTTATGTTGGCTTGGTCAAAGGGAACATTACCTTCAGTGACCCTGATTTCCATGCCCGTGAGATGACGGTGCAGGGCAGCAGAAATGCGACCCGCGAGGACTTCGAACGGGTGATTAACGCTATTAGGGACGGTTATATTGATGTGGACCGCTATATTTCCCACCGCTGCTCCTTCGGGGAGATGACCTTGCAGTTCGAGAGCTGGCTGAATCCTGAAACCAAGGTGATCAAGGCGCTGGTGGAACTGAATTAACTGCGAAGGAGCGTAATAGAGATGACAAGCACAGAACAGAACCAGCGGTTATGGTATAGTGAACCGGCACAGAATTGGAATGAGGCGCTGCCGATCGGCAACGGCCGGCTCGGGGCGATGATCTTTGGCAGGGTGGCTGAGGAGAAGCTGCAGCTTAATGAGGATTCCGTATGGTACGGAGGTCCGCGTGACCGCAACAATGAAGATGCGCTGCCCCACTTGCCGAAGCTCCGCCAGCTGATTCTTGAAGGCAAGCTGAGGGAGGCGGAGGAGCTGGCGGCCATGACGATGATGGGGCTGCCGGAAGCGCAGCGCCATTATCTGCCGCTTGGCGACCTGCTACTGTCGTTCGGCGGACATGAGCAGCCTGCTCAGGACTATCAGCGGGAGCTTAATCTCGAATCCGGTGTATCCCAGGTGAGTTATTCCACCGGCGGAGTGCGGTATACCCGTGAGCTGTTCGCCAGCTTCCCGGATCAAGCCATCGTGGTGCGGATTACCGCTGACCGGAAGAACGCAATCTCCCTGAAGGCCAGATTCAACCGCCAGAACTGGAGGATGCTGGAGAAAACCGAGAAATGGAATGACAGCGGGCTGGTGATGGGCGGAGAATGCGGCGGGCGCGGGGGCAGCTCCTTCGCTGCCGTACTCAAGGCCGTCACAGAAGACGGAACCTGCCGCAACATCGGCGAATATGTGCTGGTGGAGGGGGCGAGCTCGGTTACGCTGCTGCTTGCCGCAGGAACCACGTTCCGCCATCCTGATCCGGCGCTGCATGCCAAGCTGCAGCTTGAAGAGCTAAGCAGCGTTCCTTATGACAAGCTGCTTGCCCGCCATGTCGGGGACTATCGCAGCCTATATGGCCGGACCTCACTGACGCTCCCGGAGAACCCGGAGCTGAGCGGACTGCCGACCAGTGAACGGCTGAATCGGTTCCGGCAGGGGGGAGAGGATCACGGGCTAATTACAACCTACTTCCAGTATGGCCGTTATCTGCTGATCGCCTCCAGCCGTCCCGGCTCTCTGCCTGCGAATCTGCAGGGCATTTGGAATGACAGCTTCACCCCGGCTTGGGACAGCAAATTCACGATTAACATCAACGCGCAAATGAATTACTGGCCGGCTGAACTCTGCAATCTGGCGGAATGCCATGAGCCGCTGTTCGATCTGATCGAACGGATGCGTGAGCCGGGACGGGTGACCGCGAAGGTGATGTACGGCTGCGGCGGCTTCACGGCACACCACAATACAGACATCTGGGCAGATACTGCTCCTCAGGATACGTATATGTCAGCCTCGTTCTGGCCGCTGGGAGCAGCTTGGCTGTGTCTGCATATGTGGGAACATTACCGGTTCAGCCAGGACCGCCAGTATCTGGCGAATGCCTACGATACGATGAAGGAATCTGCACAGTTCCTGTTGGATTACCTGATAGAGGATGAATCGGGCCGGCTGATTACCTGCCCGTCCGTCTCGCCGGAGAACACGTACCAGCTTCCCGGCGGGGAATCGGGCGTGCTGTGTGCCGGAGCCTCCATGGACTTCCAGATTATTGAGGCGCTGTTCAAGGCCTGCATTCAGAGCGCGGAAATCATCGGACGGGATGAGGCATTCCGCGAAGAGCTCCGCTCAGCGCTGAACCGCTTGCCGGGGCCGCAGATCGGTAAATACGGCCAGATTCAGGAATGGATGGAGGATTATGAAGAGGTAGAGCCGGGGCACCGTCATATCTCGCATCTGTTTGCGCTATATCCGGGGGATGCCTTCACAGTGGAGCATACACCGGAGCTGGCGGCAGCTGCCCGTACGACGCTGGAACGCAGACTTGCCAGCGGCGGAGGACATACCGGCTGGAGCCGGGCGTGGATCATTAATTTCTGGGCGCGGCTCCAGGATGAAGGCAAGGCTTATACGAATGTACGGGCGCTGCTGGAGCATTCCACCTTGCCGAATCTATTCGATAACCATCCACCGTTCCAGATTGACGGGAACTTCGGAGGAACAGCGGGCATCGCGGAGATGCTGCTGCAGAGTCATACAGATAGAATCAGACTGCTGCCTGCATTGCCTGCGGACTGGAACGAGGGCAGTGTCAAGGGACTGCGGGCAAGAGGCGGCTATACGCTGGACTTCTCGTGGGCGGACGGACATGTTACTGAAGTGATTGTTACCTGTACGGTATCCGGCACATGCCGCCTGGAAGGCCCGGGACTGGCTCCGGTATCGTTCGCTGGAGAAGCGGGTAGTTCGTATACCTTCACCGGGTAGATTAATATTAGGCTGGCTAGTTGACGAATAGGATAGTATAGTAATGTGGGATTGGCGTATTTGCGCCAGTCCTTTTTGCGTGCGTGGTTGGCTAGAACGTCGAGCGGGCCGGATGTAATCGAAAAACCGATCACAATGGAACCGGGAGCGGCGCGTGGACCAATGAAGAGCATTAATGCCTTTGATTTCGCCGGAATCCGCCGGATTCCGCCAAAATCCGACAACCCTTGCAGGCCGTAAGCAGGCTCATCCCCAAGCGCAGCCAGCTCTGAAAGAACGGCAATTCCGCTGCCACGCTGCAAGCAAGCGTTTTCTTTTTATGAATTTTCAGGGGGGAAGACCTATATTCTATGAATTGTAAGCGCATTCTGAAAACGTATAATTAAAGTTGTCACCAGGAGAAATGATAAGCATAAGCGATTAGCCAAAAAGGGGAGGCATAACAACATGCACAAAACGGCAAAACGTTCAGCAGCAGCCGCTGCGGCCGGTGTATTAGCACTCACACTGGCATTGACAGGCTGTGGATCAAGCAATAACACCAGCAACACCGGCACCAAGGATACCGCCACTGGAGGAAACGCCAGCCCGGCAGCAGCCGGAGACGACACGGCTCCGGTAACGTTCTCGGTATTCATGAACGGTCCCGGACAACAGCCAACGCCTGACAATAAGATTCTGAAGCTGATCAAAGACGAGACCGGAATCACCTTCAACCAGGAATTCCTGGTCGGCGACCTGCAGCAGAAGCTCGGGGTCATGATAGCCGGGGGAGATTATCCGGACATCCTGTCGGGTGACGACAAATTAATCAATGCCAAGGCTTACATTCCGCTGGAGGATCTGATTGAGAAGTACGCTCCCAACCTGAAGAAGCATTACGGTGCGGTCTGGAACCAGATCAAGGATGAGAGTGACGGCCACATCTATGTACTGCCAAGCTATGGCGTCTATCAAGGTAAAATTACCGAGCCTACTTATCAGGGACCAGGCTTCTGGCTGCAAAAAGGCGTGCTTGAGGAAATGGGCTACCCTACTCCCAAGACCCTGGATGAGTATTTCGACATCATTGCCAAATATAAAGAAAAACACCCGGATATGATCGGGTTCGAATCACTCAACTTCGACTGGCGCGTGTTCCCGCTGCAGAATCCCCCAGAGCATCTGTCGGGGCATCCGAATGACGGGGCCGTTATTGTAGATAACAATGTAGCACAGATTTTTGCCGACAAGGATATCTCCAAGACCTACTACAAAAAGCTTAATGAGATTAATGCTCAAGGCTTGATGGATAAAGAAGCCTTCGTCCAGAACTATGACCAGTATCTGGCCAAAGTAGCAAGCGGTAAGGTCATCGGGATGTTCGACCAGCACTGGAACTTCCAGGACGGCGAGAAATCTCTGATCTCCCAAGGCAAGCTGGAAAATACGTATATCGGCTTCCCTCTGCTCTATCCGGGCGCAGAAGAATGGTATCGTGACCGCGGAGCGGTCGGCACCAACCGCGGATTCGGAATTTCGATCAATGCCAAGGACCCTGTCCGCATTATCAAATTCTGGGATAAGATGATTACCGAGGATTGGCAGAAGACGCTTCAATGGGGCGTGAAAGGCGAAGATTATGAAGTGAACCCAGACGGCTCCTTCTACCGCACGGCTGAGCAACGGGCGAATGCAGATCAGACCAGCTGGCAGGTTGCTAACAAAATCTCAGGGATGTTCGGTTACATGCCTAAGATTCAAGGTACGTACAGCGACGGTAACGCAGCAGATGCTGGTACACAGCCTCAGGAATTCTTCGACAGCCTGAAGCCTTACGACCAGAAGATTCTGAAGGCGTACAACAAGAAATCCTGGTCCGAATTCTTCAAGGAACCGAAAGAGAACAATATCTACTTCCCTGCGTATTCCATCGTGCTTAAGGATGGTTCACCGGCACAGCTCGCACAGTCCAAACTGAATGACCTCATGATTAAGTATTTGCCGAAAGCCATTATGGCCAGCCCTGCTGAGTTCGACGGCGTGTGGCAGGATTATGTGGACAGAATCCACAAGCTGGACATCAAGGCCTATGAGGACCGGATGAATGAAGGCATTCAGCAGCGTATCGAGAAATGGAGTGTTAAATAAACCATTCAATACAGAACTAGGAGCGGGAAATGCTGTTTCCCGCTCTTCCTAAATAGGAATGCGTGAATAGGACAACGTGGAGAGAATGATTTTTACAGGAGGGAATACAACATGTCTGATGCCGTACTGGACAAACAGGTCAAAAAACAGAAGACCCGAAAAAGCAAAATCGATCCGGAAATCGGTGTGGAACTCAGCTGGAAAACACTGAAAACACAGAAACAGCTTATTTTTATGTCCGTGCCCATTGCACTCTATCTGATTATCTTCAACTATGTTCCCATCTGGGGCTGGCTCATGGCCTTTCAGAATTACCGCCCGGCGGTGTCCTTCGGCCAGCAGGAATGGGTAGGCTTGCAGCAATTCAAGTTTTTATTCTCTGATGATACCTTTATGCTGGTGCTTCGCAATACCATTGCGATGAGTTTTATTAACCTTGTACTGGGTACGGTTACGGCTATCGGTCTGGCTCTGCTGCTGAATGAGATCAAGCTTAAGTTCTTCAAGCGTGCGGTTCAGTCGATTTCTTATTTGCCGCACTTTCTGTCCATGGTTATCGCTGCGGGGATTGTGTCCACTTCACTCTCCATCGATGGCGGGATTGTCAATGTCGTTCTAATGAAGCTTCACCTGATTAAAGATCCGATTATGTGGCTTAGTGAAGGGAAATACTTCTGGGGCATTATCGGGGCATCGAACGTGTGGAAAGAGGTGGGCTGGGGGACAATTATCTATCTGGCTGCTATTACCTCCATCGATCCTTCCCTGTACGAGGCAGCGTCCATTGACGGCGCGAAACGGTTTCAAAAGATGCGTTATATCACGCTTCCGGGAATCAAGGCTACATTCGTTATTTTGCTGATTATGAACATTGGACATATTCTGGATGCCGGCTTCGAGCTTCAATATCTGCTGGGCAACGGACTTACTGTGGACTATTCGCAAACCATTGATATCTTTGTAGTGAAGTATGGTCTGGCTATGGGTAACTACTCGCTGGCTACGGCGGCAGGGATCTTCAAAACGATTGTCAGTGTCATTCTCGTATTCATCGCAAACAATGTCGCAAAACGCCTCGGCGAAGAGCGATTACTATAGAGGAGGAAGCCCATATGAAAGCCGGGACCAAAGGTTCAAGCCGGATTGAGCCGGTTGTATTTCATACATTCAACACGATATTTATGCTCTTTGTGGTTACTGTCACGCTCTATCCGTTCCTCCAGACGCTGGCCGTATCCTTCAATGACGGAAGTGACACGCTTACCGGGGGAATCTACCTCTGGCCCCGTGTATGGACGCTGGAGAATTACCGGGCGGTCTTTATATCAGGAACGATCTATCATGCCGCATTTATCTCGGTCTCCCGTACGATTATCTCAACGGTGCTGGGTGTTTTCCTTACTACGATGCTGGCGTATGCACTGGCGCAGCCGCAATATATTTTCCGCAAAAAGATCGGCCTGCTGTTCATCCTGACCATGTATTTCAATGCCGGGCTGATTCCGAACTACTTCCTGATCAAGAATATGGGCCTGCTGCATAACTTCATGGTCTATATCCTGCCGAGTCTGGTCAGCGCGTTCAACCTGATTATCATGCGGACGTATATCCGCGGGCTTCCGTTCAGCCTTACCGAATCAGCGAAGATTGACGGAGCAGGTGAATTCAGGATTTTCTGGAAAATCATCTTCCCGCTCTGTACGCCTGTCCTGGCAACCGTCGCACTGTTCATCGCGGTAGGCTCATGGAATTCCTGGTTTGACACATTCCTCTATGCCTCCTCGGATATCAAGCTCAGCACGCTGCAATACGAAATGATGAAGATGCTCGGCTCGATTATGAGTGCGAACAATGATCCGTCGATGCTTGCGGGAGGCCAGAACAATCAGGTCCAGTCGCTGGTTACGCCAGCCTCCATGCGTTCAGCCATTACGATCGTTACAGCAGTTCCGATTCTGTTCGTCTACCCTTTCTTGCAGAAGTATTTCGTGGTAGGATTGAACCTGGGTAGCGTAAAAGAGTAATTGTCAATACGTATTATAGTAAGAAAAATATGTATACTATAACCGTTTCGGGTGCAGCCGAAGCGGTTTCTCCTGTTCAACAGTGGTGAGCCAGCAGATCATAAAAAAACTAGAACAAAGATGGTGATTCCATGCTTAAGGTACTGTTTGCCGACGATGAGCCGATTATGCTGGAGGGGCTGCGCTTTCTGGTGGACTGGAAGGCACTCAACTATGAAGTATGCGGCGAGGCGCTGGACGGGGAGGATGCGCTGCAGCTAATTCACAGCACCCGTCCTGATCTGGTCATCACCGATGTGCGCATGCCGGTCATCGATGGCCTTGAGCTCATTCGAAGATCCTCAGAAGGCGATTGCCGCCCGAAGTTTATTATTTTTAGCGGCTATGCTGACTTTGAGTATGCCAAGCGGGCTCTGAAATACGGAGTCTCCAACTATTTGACCAAGCCTCTGGATGAAAAGGAGCTGACGGAGGCGCTGCATACAGTAACCGAACAGATTCTTAAAGAACACAAGGCATCCTCACGGCGTGACGCGCTCTCGGCTCTGATGCAGGAGGATACGGTATCCCGGCTCCTGATGCGGGAGAATTCGGAGGAGGAGCGGGAGAAGGGGCTGAATATGTTAGGGATCGGCCCTGCCTCGCGGCTATGCTGTGTCCTGGTCCATGGAGCCGCGCCGGACAGCCTGCAAATGCGCAAGCAGGTCGCCGCCATGAGCGGCAAGGAGCCGCTGCGCAGCATCTCAGTCTATCCGTTCACCGCAGGCAGCGGGAAGCACGGGTATCTGCTGGTGTCACCGCAGGAAGGGCCGGCGCTCGACCGGACACTGCTTACCCGGTGGATGGAGGAGATGCGGCCGCTGTACACCACGCCGGTCTTTTTCGCGGCAAGTCTCCAGCATCAGGGCAAGGAGGCCTTGAATACGGCATACCGTGAGGCGCTGGCTGCTGAGCTGTGCAGGCACGATACCACGGGGGGCGAGGCCGCCGGCTTCTTCGAGAAGCAGGATAAGTCGCAGATGGCCATGCTTCCGGCAGAGCTGAGACGATCGCTGCTGCAATCCGTCACCGAAGGGAAGGCCCAGCATCTCACGGATCAGCTTGGCGAGGTGTTCAAGATTTTCTCGGCGGAGGTGGCGTCCAGCTCCTGGATCGACGCTTTTCTGGCCAATGTCAAAGCTGAGCTGCTACGTGAAATTACCGCCAGAGGGGGAGACTATGCGCAGTGGGTGCAGAAATGGTTCCCGTCACGGCATACGGCCAATTGTCTGCCGCTGCTTGAGCGTCAGATAGAGGAGGAGCTGTGTGAGGCTGCAGAGTGGTTCGCAGCGGCTGCGGGCGGCAGGGCGGAGGATCAGATCGTGGCCGCAGCGATCGAGTATGTCCGCGGGCATTATCAGGAGAAGCTGAAGCTGCAGGATATTGCGGGGCACCTGCATGTGAATTCGGCCTACCTGGGACAACGGTTCAAGAAATATTACGGCAGCTCCTTTAACGATTATCTCCATGAATTCCGCATTGAAGAGGCGAAGAAGCTGCTGCGCCGGACCGATATGGGGATTTCCGATATCTCAAGCAGAGTGGGCTATTCAGACGCCGATGTGTTCGCCGCCAAGTTCAAGGCGCTTAACGGAGTTACACCTTCCGTGTACAAGAAGAGTTAATTCATGAGGAAGGAGGGGGCGTGCATGAAGAATAACCGGAAGCCATCTGCCTTCATCAATGATATTCCGCTTAAATACAAGTTTTTGTTTATCTACTTACTGTGTGTGCTCGTCCCCATACTTAGCATCAATGCCCTCTTTTATGTGCAGATCAGCCGTAATGTGGAGGCACGGGAGAGGGAGAATCTGGAGATTTCGGTAGACCGGGTGGCCTATGACCTGATGCAGATCGTGAACGAATGCGTGGCGATCAGCAATACGGTGGCTGCGGACCGGCCTTACATGGAGATGATGGATTATGCCTATCCGGATAATGAGGCTTATTATGATGCCTATAATGATTCTCTGAAGGATAAGCTGCGGCAGTACAGCACGCTCCACTCCTATATTTCGTGGATGGGCATATACACCTCTAATCCAACCATCCAGAACGGCAACAGCTACTTCATTCTGTCGTACGCGGATAAGCAGAGTGAATGGTACCGCAAAATCTCAAGCAGCACAGGTAAGGTGCTGCTCACTTCTTATCAGGGAACCGACCCGCTGAATCCGCCGCAGCAGGAGGTGCTGGTCAGCCTGATCCGCAAGCTGGATAACTTCACGGGCCAGCCCTACACGAAATATCTGAGGATTGATCTGCGGCTGAACAATGTACAGGAGCTGTTCCAGAAGGAACGTGACTATCTGGATTTCAAGCTGCTGGACGAGAAGAACCGGGTTGTGCTGGACTCGAACCGTTCCTTCTCCTCGCTGGATGCGAGTGCCTTGCTGAATGTGGACACCAGTCTTGACCAGCCTTCCAAGCAGATTGTCCGGGCGCTTAGCAGTGCGGCCTATACCAAGGGCTGGCGGCTGGTCGGAACGCCGGAAGGGCGTAAGATCAGCCATGAGATGGACCGTGCGCTCAGGAACTCGCTGATTCTGGTTCTGCTGACGATCATCCTTCCCACTCTGCTCATGATCGTGATTATACGCTCCTACAATCTGCGGGTACGGCTGCTCTACAAGCATATGAAGCTGGTCAAATATGAACAATTCGAGAGCATTGATATGTATGAGGGGAAGGATGAGATCGGCGGTCTGATCCGCAGCTTCAATCTGATGACCGGCAAAATCCGCAATCTGATCAATGATGTCTACAAGCTGGAGATCCAGAAGAAGGATCTGGAGCTGGAACGGGTGCGGGCAGAGCTGAAATATCTGGAGAGTCAGGTAGACCCTCATTTCCTTTTTAATACGCTGAATGCGATCCTGGTCATCTGTAAGAAGTATAAATATGAGCAGGTTACCGATGTCATTAGGAATCTGGCCCTGATTATGCGCAGGCTGCTGAGCTGGAAGGATGATCTGATTACGGTGGAGGAGGAGGTATCCTTCATCGAGATGTATCTGCAGATTGAGAAGTTCCGCTTCCAGAACCGCTTCTCTTATGTGCTGGATATTGCGCCTGAGGTGCTGAACTGCCGCATTCCCAAGATGAGTATACAGGCTCTGGTGGAGAATTCCTGCAAGCATGGCCTGCAATCGGTCAAATGGGCAAGGGAAATTCACGTGTCCGCTTCACGGAATGAGACAGGTCTGCTGATTGTGGTGACTGATAATGGCAAAGGAATCGAGAAGGAGAAGCTGGAATGGATCAAATCTCATCTGGAGACAGAAGAGGATACGGGACAGAATGTTGGCCTCCGCAATGTGTATAAACGCCTCATGCTGTACTATAACGGCAGAGCCGAATTCAGTATTGAGAGCACCGAATACGAACGTACGGTCATTACTATCCAGATTCCCGAGGATTTGAGTCTGGTTCCGATGGGGGAGGGAGCTCATGTATAAAGTAGTGCTCGCAGATGATGAGACCATTGCCTTAGAGGGGCTGCGGACGCTGACCGACTGGGAGGAACTGGGCTTCGAGGTATGCGGCGCCTGTGAGAACGGGGAGGAAGCACTGGCTGCCGTTATCCGCAGCTCGCCGGATCTTGTGATTACGGATATCCGCATGCCCGAGATTGACGGGCTTGAGCTGATCCGGCGCGTACGCAGCCTTGATATGGAGCAGCCGGTCTTCATTGTGCTCAGCGGCTACGGCGAATTTGAATATGCCAGAACAGCCATCCGTTACGGGGTAAGGCATTACCTGCTGAAGCCGGTTATGGATGCGGAATGGGATAAGGTGCTTACGGACATTACGGATGAGCTGGAGCTGCGCCTTAAGCAGACGATGCAGCAGAGTATGCTGTCCAGCCGTCTGCTGCCGCTTGCCATTGCGCGCATGCTTGAGGGACACTGGGCGGAGCCGGATGAAGAAGCTGCTGAGCAGATGGACCGCCTGGATGAGGCGGCCACTGGGTGGACGTATGTGCATGTGGAGGGCAATAGCAGCCGGATTACGGAGCTGTGCCGGGAGCTTGCCGGACCGGCCGGTGCGATGCTCATTGATCTGCCCGGGGATCAGGCCGGGCTGGTCGTGGAGAGCTCGGGGGCGGCGGCAGGGCTGGCGGAGCAGCTATACGCCGGGCTGACCCGCAGCGGAGTAAAGGGCTCGGTCAGCATCGGGCCAAGTGTGCGGTCCCTCCGCGAGCTGCCGGTCTCCTACCGCGAAGCGGCAGACGCTGCGGCCCGCCACTACTTCTATTCGGACGGGTGCGGTCCGGTGGATTCGGCCAGTGAAGCCGAGGGCCAGGTTAATTACACGCTGCCTTCCGCAGAGCTGATTGAGGAGATCATCAGCGCAGTGGAGCGGCTGCAGGAGCATAAGGCTGCGGAGAAGCTGGGCGAATTGTTCCGCGGGTTCAAGGAGAACCGGACAGATCCGGGAGTCGTCCAGATGACGGGCATGGATATCATGCTGCGGAGCATGGAGCTGCTGAAGGAATTCGGCGGCGCGGACGATCAGTGGATCGGCACGCTTGATTTTTTCAGAACGGAGCCGAGGTCCCTGGAAGACTTGCAGGTTACCCTGGAGACAGCGCTCTCCACCAGTATGAACTATATCCGCCAGCACAAGGAGCGTAACTCCGAGCACCCGCTGACCCGCGTGGAATGCTTCCTGCGGGAT
The DNA here is from genome assembly GCF_038009085.1 of Paenibacillus sp. FSL R7-0210. Lineage (NCBI taxonomy): Bacteria > Bacillati > Bacillota > Bacilli > Caryophanales > Paenibacillaceae > Paenibacillus > Paenibacillus sp. FSL R7-0210. The sequence continues at coordinate 3,487,395 of NZ_JBBPAR010000001.1, read as the reverse complement.
CATTATGCGGAGCATCTGACGGTAAAAGAGATTGCAGAGCATTTCTATATCAATCCGGTGTATCTGGGCCAGGCCTTCATCAAAAAGCACGGCATCAGCATTCTGGAATACATTCATAATTTACGGATCGAAGCGGCCAAGCAGCGGCTCGTCGACACTCATGACACGGTCAAAAGCATTGTGGAGAGTGTCGGTTACGTACACTATCACCATTTCTTAAGAGAGTTCGAGAAACGGACGGCGCTGAAGCCCGTTCAGTTCCGGGCACAGGCCCAATCTGAACAAGGCTAGGGTATCCATTTATTTATTAGGGTCCAAGTCTTTACTATGGTGATGGTAAACGCATTCAAATACGTTATGATAGAGATAGCTGTCCAAAAATTGCTATTCAATGGAGGTTAGAAAAGATGAAGCAAGCCAGCAGCGAAATTCCTGCATTACATGAGATGTTCCGGGAGGCCTTTAAAATAGGGGCTGCCGTCAGTACTGGCATTATAGCTGCCCAGGGTTCTTTTATTGCCAAGCATTACAACAGCATTACAGCCGAGAATGAAATGAAGCCGGTAGAGGTTCAGCCGGAGGAAGGGAGCTATTCCTTCGAGGCTGCGGACGGTATCTTCGAATTCGCAGAGTCGCGCGGGATCGGTGTCCGGGGGCATACGCTTCTGTGGCATAACCAGACCGGAGACTGGATGTTCAAGGATGCGGAAGGCGGAGCCTGCAGCAGAGAGCAGCTGCTTGCCCGCCTGCAGACCCACATTAACACGGTAGTGGGCCGTTACCGGGGACGGGCCTATGCCTGGGATGTAGTGAATGAAGCGATTGAGGATAAAACAGACCAGTATCTGCGGGATACGCGGTGGCTTGAGATCATCGGCGAGGATTATCTCCGTCAGGCCTTTGAAATGGCACATCAGGCGGACCCTGACGCTCTTCTGTTCTACAACGACTATAATGAGACCGATCCTGTCAAAAGCGTCAAAATCCACAAGCTGGTCCGCAGCCTGCTAGATCAGAATACGCCGATTCACGGTATTGGGATGCAGGGACACTGGAATATCTATGGTCCCTCCATTGAGGAGATCCGTAGTGCTCTTAAGCTCTACGCGTCGCTGGGGCTTAAGATCCATATTACCGAGCTGGACCTCTCCGTGTTCCGTCATGACGACAAGCGCACGGATTTGAAAGCGCCAACAGCTGAAATGCTGAAGCTTCAGGAGGAGCGTTATGCCGAGATCTTCGCTCTTCTGCTGGAATTCAGAGACTCCATTGACTCGGTGACCTTCTGGGGCGTGGCCGATGACTACACCTGGCTGGACGGCTTCCCCGTCCGGGGACGCAAGAACTGGCCGTTCCTGTTCGATGAGCAGAAGCAGCCGAAGGCTTCATTCGCCCGGCTGGCCGAGCTGGCGGCTTCGCAATCTTAATATTCGTCCCAAGCTGGACACCATATCATATCTGGAGGGAATCCAATGACAACTCAATTGAAGCAGGCTGCCGGCAAGGTACAGCCAAATGGCAATCCGCTGGTGGCACACAGATACGGAGCCGATCCTTATGCCCTGGTATTCGGGGACAGAGTCTATCTGTACATGACCAATGATGCGCTGGAGTATGATGAGAACGGTGTGGTGAAGGAGAACTCCTACAGCAGCATTAATACGATTACCGTAATCTCGTCCGCTGACCTGGTGAACTGGACCGATCATGGTCCGATAGCTGTAGCCGGACCGGAGGGTGCAGCGAAGTGGGCAACCCAGTCCTGGGCACCGGCAGCACTTCATACCGTAATTGACGGTAAGGACAAGTTCTTCCTCTACTTCGCCAATAATGCCAGCGGCATCGGCGTTCTGTCGAGTGACAGTCCGGTGGGTCCATGGGTGGACCCGATCGGGGAGGCACTGATTCTGCGCTCCACGCCTGGGGTAGAGGATGTGACCTGGCTGTTCGACCCGGCAGTGCTGTTGGATGACGACGGCAAGGGGTATATCTACTTCGGAGGCGGCGTCCCGGAAGGACAGTTCGCCGAGCCGGGCACAGCACGGGTAATGCCGCTGGGTGAGGACATGACCAGTGTGGCGGGTACAGCGGCAGTGATTCCGGCCCCGTTCATGTTCGAGGATGCCGGAATCCATAAGTGGAACGGAGTCTACTATTATACCTACTGCTCGAACTTTTATGACGGGCAGCGGCCGGAAGGCAGCCCTCCTGCGGGAGAGATCGCGTATATGACGAGCAGCAGCCCAATGGGTCCATGGACTTATCAGGGGACGATCCTGAAGAATCCGGGACATTTCTTCGGCGTATCCGGTAATAACCATCATGCGGTCTTCCAGTTCCATGACAGCTGGTATATTGCTTATCACGCCCAGACCTTGTCCAAGGCCCAAGGGATTGCGAACGGCTACCGCTCCACCCATCTTAACCGCCTGACTCATCATGAGGACGGGTCCATTCCCGAGATTCATGCGGATTACGAAGGTGTGCAGCAGCTTGCAGCGTTGAACCCGTATGAACGGATTCCGGCGGCAACGATGGGCTGGAGCGCAGGGGTGAAGACAGTATACCTGGCCGAGGGCGGAGTTCAGGCGGTCACGGATGTGGAGCAGGGCGGCTGGATCGGACTTTCCAGGGTAGACTTCGGCAGCGGAGCTGAGTCGTTCCAAGTCTCGGTCCTGAGCCTGGAAGCGGGCGGCGTGCTGGAGTTGCATTTGGATGAGCTTGCGGGTCCGGTTATCGGCAGACTGACGGTTCCGGCGGCGGACGGCTCGCAGGAATGGGTAGAATTGAAGACAGAGGTCCAGGGAGCAGAGGGAGTTCACAACCTCTATCTGGTGTTCACAGGAGAGAGCGATAAGAGCCTGTTCAAGCTGGCCGCTTGGCAGTTCACTGCACAAGAACACTAACTTCAAGGGGGCAGAACATTGAATACAGCCAGAATTACCAATCCAGTGATATGGGCAGATGTCCCGGATGTGGATGTCATCCGGGTCGGCCCTGTGTTCTATATGGTCAGCACCAGCATGCACTCTATGCCAGGCTGCCCGATTATGAAATCGGTGAATCTGAAGGACTGGGAGATTGTCAGTTACGTCTTTGATACCTTCGAGGACACTCCGGCCTTCCGGCTGGAGGACGGCGAAGGCATTTACGGCGGCGGTTCCTGGGCTGCCTCGCTGCGGTGCAAGAACGGAATCTACTACGTATGCTTCTCCTCCAATGACACGGACCGGTTCTATATCTACCAGACCCGTGATATTGAGCACGGACCGTGGGAGCGTTCGGTCATCCCGGACCTGCACCATGACCCGGCGCTGCTGCTGGATGATGACGGGCGCAACTATGTAATCTACGGGAACGGGGACATCCGCATCCGGGAGCTGAATGAGAACCTTACAGGTTGGATGCGCTTCGGAACGGAGCAAATGCTGCTGGAAGGCGAGCGGCAGGGCATTATGCTGCGGATGGAAGGCTGTCATGCCCATAAGCGGGGCGGGTATTATTACCTGTTCTTCATCGAATGGCCTGCAGAGGGCAACATGCGCAGACGCCAACTGTGCTACCGGTCCCGGGAGCTGCTGGGTCCGTATGAGCGCAGGGTTATTCTGGACGACAACCTGGGCTACGAGAATCGAGGTGTAGCGCAAGGCGGGCTGGTCGATACTGAGGACGGCGACTGGTATGCTGTGCTGTTCCAGGATCACGGGGCGGTTGGACGCGTTCCCTGCGTATTCCCCGTGAGCTGGGAGAACGACTGGCCGGTGATCGGGGATGGCGGCAAGGCTCCGCTGGCCTTCGATACGAAGCTTCCCGCCGAGGAGGCGAAGCCGCTTGTAATCAGCGATGAGTTCGAGTATACGGAGAACCGGCTGGCGCTTCAGTGGCAATGGAACCATAATCCCGATAACGGGCTATGGTCGGTTACCGAGCGGCCGGGCTGTCTGCGGCTGCATACAGGCCGGACAGCTGAAAGTGTCGTAACGGCGCGCAATACGCTGACCCAGCGGACGGAGGGTCCGGCGTGCAGTGCCGAGACGCTGCTGTATCTGGGCGGCATGAACGAAGGGGACCGGGCCGGCATGGTTGCTCTCCAGTCCGGGTACGGCACGGTTGAGGTAACCGCCGGAGAGCAGGGACAGTTCACCGTGGATATGTGTATCCAGGGTGACGATGGCGTTGAAGTGCTGGAGAGTATCCCATTCACGGGTGAGCGTCTCTCCCTCAGGATTGATTTCAACTTCAAGGATGGTGTGGACGAGGCCCGGTTCTTCTACTCACAAGGCGGGGAGGTCTGGCATTCCATCGGGCAGACGCTGCATATGGAATATTCGCTGGATCATTTCATGGGCTACCGGATCGGCTTGTTCAATTATGCGACCCGGCAGACCGGCGGCTATGCCGATTTCGATTATTTCCGTTATCACAGAGAGGATTAAGCCCGGGTCTGGAAATGGGATGCATATTCGCTGGGTGTCATCGATGTATGCTGTTTGAATATTCTTCCGAAATACGTCAGGCCCGTGAATCCGACCCGGAAGGCCACCTCCTGAATCGAATGCCGGCGAAGCTGGAGCAGGCGGCTGGCCTCATGCACCCGCAGCATGTTCACATATTCGATTAAGGTCTTGCCGGTATTCTTTTTGAACAGATGGCAAAAGTAGTTGGGGGTCACACAGCAGATCCGTGCGGCCTCCTCCACAGTCAGCGGTTCATGGAAATGGTTGCTAAGGTGAATCAGCAGGGGCTGGATGCCCGTCTCCTGCCGGTCTCTTTTGGAAGGCGGTGCTGTGAACTCTGCCAGGGGATAAGCTAGACCCAGGGAAGAGAACAGGCCGCCTTTGATACATAATTCATACCCGGGGCTCTTGCTCTGGTAGCTGTAAATAATCTGTTCAATGCATCCTCTGATCTGGCGGGTAACCGGCTGGTCCGCCCCATAGAAGGCGGGCAGCCGGATCTCACCGGAGAGGAGCGGCCGGATATGCTGAAGCTCAGTCAGGTCCCGTATACCGTTCAGCAGCGCTTCGTTGTAGACAACCGCATACAGCTCACTGCCATCCTCTGTCGGGTAGGCCGCATGAATCTGCGGACGGCTGACGAAGGCAAGTTCACCCTGCACCAGCTCTCTGGAGTGGGGGCCGACCTGGACGCGGAAGCGGCCCTTGGTCACGAGAATCCATTCGAGATGGTCATGCCAGTGAGGCGGAATAATACTGCGGTCCGGAAAGCAGATATGAAATACATTGATGGGAAACAGGCCCTCGGGAATTTCCGTGTGCTCTTTTTTCCATGGATACGGCTTGTCCTCGAACGCTCCACTCATCTTATTCCCTCCACACAATCGTAATATCGTATGATAGATGCGTACTTTTATGTATAGTTTAGCGGCTTTGCACTCTTTATAATGTGGTTGCAACCTTATTATAGAACTGTTGGAGGGATCGCGCTATGTTTCGTGAAGAGAATGGCAGACTAATCAGAGAATATGACCATGAGAGAGTCTGGATAGAGCCTTGGGGAGAGCATTCGCTGCGTATCCGGGCTTCGTATGCGGAGATTACCGATGAGCAGTGGGCACTTCTGCCTGCTGTGCAGACGCTGAGTCATATATCGATTACCCCAGAACGTGCGACGATTGTGAACGGGAATATCCGGGCGGAAATAACAGATAAGGGACAGATCTTCTTCTATAACCAGCATGGCAAGCTGCTTCTTAACGAGACGGAGGATACCTATCAGTTAAAATACGGGGGCAGAGAGCTAAGCGCCATCCCCGGCAGCAGTGACTTCTCCGTGAAGCTCCGGCTGGAGGCGGACCCGCTAGAGAAGCTGTATGGCATGGGGCAGTATCAGCACTCTTTCCTGAACCTGAAGGGCTGCTCGCTGGAGCTGACCCACCGCAACAGCCAGATTAGCATTCCGTTCGTGCTGTCCAGCGCCGGTTACGGGTTCCTGTGGCATAATCCGGCGATCGGACAGGCGCATTTCAGCCTGAATGTGACCGAATGGACAGCCCCGTCCACCAAGCAGCTGGATTATTGGATCACCGCCGGTGACTCGCCTGCCGAGATCGAGGAGGCATATGCCAAGGCTACGGGAACCGTGCCGATGATGCCGGAGTATGGCATGGGGTTCTGGCAATGCAAGCTCCGCTACCGTACGCAGGAGGAATTGCTGGAGGTAGCGAGGGAGCATAAACGGCGGGGTCTGCCGATCGACGTCATCGTCATTGATTTCTTCCACTGGACGAATCAGGGGGACTGGCGGTTTGACCCGGAATATTGGCCCGATCCTGAGGCGATGGTGCAGGAGCTGCAGGAGCTGGGCATTGAGCTGATGGTCTCGGTCTGGCCGACGGTCCAGACGGAGAGCGAGAATTATAAGGAGATGCTGGAAAAAGGGTACCTGTTGCGCTCGGACCGCGGGGTGCGGACGCAATTCCAGTTCCTCGGCCAGAATGCGATCTTCGATGCGACGAATCCGGAGGCCCGCAAGTTCCTATGGAGACTGATTAAGCAGAATTATTATGATAAAGGGATCAAGGTCTTCTGGCTCGATGAGGCGGAGCCGGAGCTGACGGTCTATGACCATGATATCTACCGTTATCATATCGGCTCCAGTAAGCAGATCGGCAATATCTATCCGATGAAATACAGCCAGACCTTCTATGACGGCATGGCCGCTGAAGGCCAGGAGAATATTATCAATCTGGTGCGTACCGCCTGGGCGGGCAGCCAGCGCTACGGGGCGCTTGTATGGTCTGGAGACATTCACTCCAGCTTCAAGGTGCTCAGCATTCAGGTGCGGGCCGGACTGAATATGGCCGTGGCCGGGATTCCCTGGTGGACCACCGACATCGGCGGCTTCCACGGGGGCAATCCGGCAGATGCCTCCTTCCGGGAGCTGATGGTCCGCTGGTTCCAGTACGGCGCATTCTCTCCGGTATTCAGGCTGCACGGGGACCGTTCACCTTTTGTTCAGCCCACCGGAACGCGGGGCGGGGGCGTATGCGGAAGCGGCTCGGATAATGAAGTGTGGAGCTACGGGGATGAGGCGTATGTCATTTTCAAGGAGTTCATGCAGATGCGGGAGCGGCTGAAGCCGTATATCCGCGGGCTGATGCAGGCGGCACATGAGAAGGGCACGCCGCCTATGCGTCCATTGTTCTATGATTTCCCTCAGGACCCGGCGGCCTGGGATATCGAGGACCAGTATATGTTCGGTCCCGATCTGCTGGTCGCCCCGGTGCTGGGCGAGGGTGAACGGGCGCGTAAGGTGTACCTGCCGTCCGGCTCAGAGTGGACTCATGTCTATACCGGCACTGCCTATGCTGGCGGACAGGCTATTATGGTCGATGCGCCGCTTACGCAGATTCCGCTATTTGTGCGGGACGGTGCCGTGCTGCCGCTGCTTGGCGGGGCGGAGGAGTAAGGCGGAAAATATAAGGCAAGAAGAGTAGGGCCATTGATTAAGGCTATACTCACTCTGCCTTGCTCACAACTGTACAAGCTAAGTAGAGCAGCGATTCTCCTGATAATGGAGGGTCGCTGCTCTGCTATGTGGGCCGAATGTATGCGGAAAACCGAACACATTGGGCGGTGCGAGTGCGTATGGGCCGAATGTAAGCAAAAAACCGAACACAATGGGCGTGGGCGAAGGTAGATAGCGAAAAGTAAAGCATTATTGGGGGGTATACAAGATAGAAACAGCCTTGGCAAGGGTTTTGCCATGCCTCTAACTAGGATTAGTTGGAAATTATCCACGTGTTAAGGAACGGAGGAGCGCTAGCCAGAGAGCAGATGGAAAAACAGCACTTAATCTGAAGCGGAACATTCAAAGTGGAGGGAATCCTTGAATTTAAATGACGTTTATCCAACTATTTCCTTCAGATGCTGCGAATGATCACAATTAAGATACTTTTTTCCAACTATATAGATTGAACTAAAAACTTAAGTTAAGGGAAAAGTGGCGGAGGGGAATTTTGGAACTGGAGGAGCGGTAGCGACCGCCTTTGTATTTGGATTTCTACCGCTAAGAGCGGTTCTAATCAGGAAATTTAAATACAACAGCGGCCGGAAGTCCAAAACTTCTCTGGAGTCACGGCAATCCCAAAACATAAAAACCATTAGTTCAATTTATATAATTATTAATGTTGCTTGGAAGCCAGACGCTCACGGTAGGCGCGGGGGGAGAAGCCGGTCAGCTGGCGGAACTGGCGGCAGAAATGCTCGACATTGGCGTAGCCGCAGAGGGCGGCGATCTCGGCGATTTTATGCTGGCCGAAGCCCAGCTTCTCCTTGGCCAGCCGAATCCGGCATTGGATGACATCCTCCATGCAGGAGATGCCGAAGGCGGATTTGTAGATGGTCTGGAGGTAGCCGGTGCTGATGTGCAGATACCCGGCCATCGAGGATACAGTCCAAGGGTGGCCCGGATTGCTGTACAGCGTCTTGCGCAGCTCCAGCAGATTATAATACTGCGGCGTCAGCTTGTCCTGGGACGCTTCGGACAGCTTGTTGAACAAGAGGCGGAACAGGTAGTCAATGGACAGCTCCCGGTAATCGTTCTGGAACGAGTTCTCCAGCGTCAGCAGCTGGAACAGCTGATGGCAATACCCGGGATCGGGCAGGGAGAACGGGCTGCCCAGCGGCAGGACGCTTTCGGTGATATACGATTCATCCGCATCGAAACGCACCCAGTCGTTGACATACTTCCGGGAACAGGCACGGTAATAGATGTTGCGCCCTGGAGGATACAAAGCGACAGAGTGAGCGGGAAATTCCTTCAATTCACCGTCCACTTCGAACACCGCCGGAGTCTGGGTCAGGACAAGAAGCCAGGCGTCCAGTCCTTCGGGGATACTGTAGACGAAATTGGCCGGATGTGCGGCATCGTATTCCACGTAATGAATTGTGGGCATGGGCTTCTCCTTTCTGCGGATAGATCAATTAATGGTCAGTAAATATCATTGTTAGAATTTCGGTGAATCTCTATAATTTATAGTGGATATAGGAGTGAATTCTAAGGTTAACCGAACAGTGCGTGATTATTATTATTAGTAATTATCAATATGAAGGAAGGTTATGAATCCATGATACCACAACAAAACGAGGATCGGAAAGATATCCTTTGCTATACAAGACTGCCGCAGGAGGATATCGTGTATGCATCGAAGCTGGCTTATAGTATGCACCTGGCTTACAAGACGGAGAGGGGCCAGTATCAGGCATTGAATCATAACTCGGGTGTCCTGTTCGCCAAGGCGACGGAGAATGAGGATGGGACGCTCCGGGCCAAAAGCCTGAAGCAGCCGTATCTCTTCTACTTGGCAGACGGGAATTTCGGCGTCCTCGCCGTGCGCACCGAGGCTGACGGGGAAGCAGATGAACAAAGCAAGGGCAAGGTATTGCTGTTCTCCTCTCCCGATCTGCTGCAATACAGCGAGATTGGACTGCTGGAGCTTAAGGCAGACACTCATGTAAGCGATGTCTCCTGTACCTACGACCCGGAGCGGAACGGTTACCTGATCCAATGGATAGACGGGCAGGGTCAGGGCTACGAGAATTTCACTGCCGACATCATGAGCCTTACGAATGTCTCAGCACCGGTGGAGGCGGAGCCGTTCACGCTGGAAGCAGTGCAGACTGATATCGAGGGAATCCAGCCGCGTAATAGGATCGCTGTCTCCCCTGAGATAGCCCGTAGACTCTTCTGTAAGCTTACGGTACCGGAGAACATTGCTGTCGTAGTACCGGACCGTGTGAATGCGGCATCGGTGGAGGATGTGAAGGCGGTTCGGGCAACGGCCCTATATAGTGATGGAACGCAGGCTGTCAAAAAAGTCCATTGGAACACGGATGCCATCAACTGGGACAAGGCCGGAACCTACAGCATCACCGGTGAGATCCATCAGGATCACTTTCCATTCCCGGTTGCACTTAACCGTGCGGACCCTTGCATTGCAGAGTGGAGGGGGAAATATTATTTCATTGCGACTAATGATGCGGATAAGGAACATACGTTGTATATGAGGGAAGCCGATACGATTCCCGGGCTGGTGACAGCCGAGGAAGCCCTGATCCTCGATTCTTCCACGTATGAAGAGATTGGCGGCCTGCTGTGGGCACCGGAACTCCATATCATTGAAGACGAGCTGTATATTTTCCATGCCGCCACACCAGGAGAGTTCTTCCATGAGGAATCGCATGTGATGAAGCTGAATTCGGGCGGGAATCCCATGAATGCTGCGGACTGGTCCAGGCCCCGCCGGGTAGTGAAGAAGGACGGCAGCTATCTGTGCGAAGCGGGCAAGACGATCTCTCTGGATATGACGGTCATCCGCTGGAATGGTAAGCTCTATGCGGCATGGTCGGAGCGCCAATTCCTGCCGGTGGATCTTGGAGCCTGGGTCTATATCGCCACGATTGACCCGCAGGAGCCGTGGAGGCTGACGAGTGATCCGGTGCTGTTGACCCGGCCGGATTACGGCTGGGCCAATAACCATACGTTCGTGGATGAAGGTCCGTTTGCTCTGTATACCGATGATAAGCTGTACGTGACTTTTGCCAGTGCAGCGGTGGATGCTACTTATGTTGTCGGTCTGCTGACCGCAGACAAGGGGGTAGATTTGCTGGATATCCAGAGCTGGACCAAGGGCAATTATCCGCTGCTGACCTCCAGAAGCGTACCGGGAGAATACGGGCCGGGCCATAATTCCTATGTGACGGACGAGGACGGGGTCATCTGGAACGCCTACCACGCCAGACCGGGAATCGAGGGACCGCGCAGCTCCGGCCTGCGCCGTGTGCATTTTGACATTGATGGTGCTCCAGTTCTGGATCTTACCGAGGAGAAGGACCTGAATCCGGGCCTGAAGCAGGTATCCATGGAAGTCATCGTAGGCTAGACTACGGGCCCGCCTAACTCTATAATATTCCTTATCATCGGGGAATCCTTGACCGTTTACTTAGGCCGGGGATTCCCTTTGTTTCACGATCTTACCGGAGGAGTGGATGCTGAAGTGTACGGGATCATTATTGTCGATGATGAGCTGTTTGTCCGCAAGGGCCTGATCGGAATGATTGACTGGGAGGGCAGTGGATTCCGGATAGTGGATGAGGCGGACAACGGGGAAGATGCGCTGGAGCTGATCCGGGTCAAGCGGCCGCAGCTCGTAATCACCGATATCCGCATGCCGGTCCTGGATGGCATCGGGCTGATTGAGGCGGTGACCGCAGAGCAGCTTGGAACGGAATTTATCATTATCAGCGGATATAACGATTTCCGGTATGCCCAGCAGGCGGTCCGGTATGGCGTGCTGGACTATGTGCTGAAGCCGATTAATGAGCACGAAATTGTGAAAGCGCTTCATAAGTTCCGCGATTTATTCACTGCGCGCAAGCAGCTCCAGGACCGGCTGAGCATTCATGAGGGAGTGAAGCGGGTGGAGGCGCTGATCCGGGGGGAAGCGGCGGATGAAGTGCTTGACGCCTGGGAGCAGCAGTGGATAGAGGCGGGGTCCCGCCAGTTCACCTATGTGCTGCTGGAGGTGAACAATGTGTTCCCCTGGAGCGGGCAGTCCATGCCCGGGAAGGCGGAGCTGAAGGAGGCGATCCGGCAGGCGGTGCAGCAGTTCACAGCAGAGACGCCTATTATCTATGAGCACCGGAGGTTCTTCGGCTTCATTGTGCCGGAACATTATCTGGCGAACCATGAAGGGGAGCTGCGCAGCTTCCTGGAGGATTGTCTGAGCAAGCTCTATCAGCGTTATCCCTTGCAGGTTCAAGCGTATGCGGGCAGGCCGGTGAGCACGCTTCAGGAGCTGAAGCATTCGTATACCTCGGCCAAGCAGACTGTGGAGTACAAATATGTCCGGCCTGCCCAGCCGATTCTGCTGTCCTCTGATATTGCCGGTCTGTCCCTGAACTACATCCATGCCAGTAGTAGGGTGTTTCAGGCGCTGATTGAAGCGATTGAGGAGGGTAAGCACACGGAGATCATGGGCGGGATCGGTAAGCTGTTCGCAGAATTTCAGGAGAAGCTGGTCTCCCGGGAAGCGATGAAGGCCGTAGCCATTCAATGCGTCCATAGTGTGCTGCATACTATACGGAGCATGGAAGGGGATGAGAAGCAGCTGGCGAGCCTTGTCCCGATGATGAACTGGCCGGATCATAACATCACCCTTGCGGAGCTGAGGTCCTTGTTCGAAGCCTTTGCGCTGGAAGCGGCGGAGCGGATTCAAGAGCTGTACCAGAGCTACGGCAGCAGCGGGCTGTACCGGATCAAGTGCTATGTGGACCGGAACTTCCATGAGAACCTGAACCTCAAGCAGATCGCAGGCCAGTTCTTTATGAACTCAGCCTATCTTGGCCAGGTGTTCAAGAAGAATTACGGCATGTACTTCAATGACTATCTGCTCCAGCTGCGTATCACCGAGGCCAAGAAGCTGCTGCGGCAGACCGATCTGCGGATCTATGAAATCGCCGAGCAGGTCGGATTCAAGAATGCCGATTATTTCGTCACCCAGTTCGAGAAGCTGGAGCAGAGAACGCCTACAGAATATAGAAACCGGACGGGCAACCGTTAATGCCAGGAGGAGGCGCTGCATGAAGCTGCTGAATAATATCCGGCTCAGGAATAAAATGTTCCTCGTCTATTTCCTCGGGGTCATCGCTCCGATTATTCTCACGAATGTGATCTTCTACAACACGATTACCGGAAATGTGAAGGCGCAGCGGATCAAGGACATCGATCTGGCGGTGGAACAGATTAAGAATGAGTTCCGGCTGATGGTGGATCAGGCCGTGGGCTTGTCCTCTTTTTTCTATGCGGATTACAAGACCAATGAGGTGCTGGACCGTAACTTCACACAGACCGAAGACTATGTCGAGGCTTACGACCTCTATCTCAGGTCCACCCTGAACAACTATTCCCCGTTCTCTTCCTCGCTGCAAAACAAGACCATCTATGTGGATAACCCCACGCTGCTGAATTCTGGGAATATCGGGATTCTGTCCGCGGAGGTCCGGGAGAGTGTCTGGTATAAAGAGTGGATGCAGGAGGCCTCTTCCCAGCCGATGTTCGTCCGCACCCAGGATGCAGGCGGCCGGTTCCAGTCGTTCTCGCTGCTGCGGCGGATGGATTATTTCGCGGACCGGATGGTCAAGGAGAAGCTGGTGAAGATTGATTTTAAGACGATTGATCTGATGGAGGTCTTCGCCAATCTGAACGTGCAGGGGGATGTGTATCTGCTGGGGCCGGAGGGCCGGATTGAATATACGACGAACCGGGCCATAGACTGGCAGGGGAAGGACCGGCAGCTGTATGCCTCCCTGAAGCAGGAGCAACTCATTGATTTCGAGAAGGAATACGGCAGTATCAGCTATCTGTCCGGCTGGCGGATTGTCGGCACAGTGAATGAGAAGGAGATCATCAAGGAGGTGCTGAAATCCCGTTATTTCATCCTCTGGTCGGCCTGCCTGATGATGATTGTCCCCACCGTTATTATTCTGATCATTACCCGTTCGATCAACCTCCGGATTATTGAGATCCTGAAGCATATGAAAAAGGTGAAGACGCAGCAGTTCCAGATGATCATGCACGGGGAATCGCGCGATGAGATCGGCCAGCTGACCCTGGAGTTCAACAGTATGATTATGCAGATTAAGGCTCTGATTAACGATGTGTATCTTACAGAGATTCAGAAGAAGTCGCTGGAGCTGGAGCGGCGGAAGGCGCAGCTGAATGCTCTGCAGAGCCAGATTAACCCGCACTTCCTGTTCAATGCGTTGGAGACGATTCGGATGCGGAGCCTGCTGAAGCAGGAGAACGAGACGGCCAAAATCATCCAGAGCATGGCGATGATCCTGCGCAGCTCGCTGACCTGGAATAAGGAGTGGGTGAGCGTGGAGGAGGAGCTGGGCTTCATTCTTTGTTTTCTGGATATCCAGAAATACCGGTTCGAGGATAAGCTGAGCTATCATATCGATGTGCAGCCTGAGGCCTACGCCTGCGTTGTCCCCAAAATGGTGTTCCTGCCCTTCGTGGAGAACGCCAGTATTCATGGCATCGAGCCGCTCAAAAAAGGCGGAAGCATTAAGATCCGCATCAGCGTGGAGGGGGATGAGATGGTCTTCCAAGTGGCGGACAACGGGATTGGCATGAGCAGTGAGCAGGTTGACACTCTGTACGGATACCTCGACATGGAAGGGATTATCGGCGAGCGTATTGGAATACAGAATGTTATCTACAGAGTAACGATGCTGTATGGCAGGCGCGCAATCTTCCAGGTGGACAGCAGACCGGGTGAAGGGACACGGATTGAGCTTAGAATTCCAGTTAATCCATAGTTTTCAAAGGAGAAGCCATAATTTCACGGGTAACGGAGGAATGAAAACGCTTTTATACTAAAGAAGCACTAAACCATGAATATACAAGGGGGAGTACAGGCAATGGGTAAAAGCAAGAGAATATGGCTTCTCGCTCTGACGGCAGTCGTCTCATTATCCGTGGTGACGGCTTGCTCGGGGCCTAATAATGCCAAGAAGAATACGGGGACGACGGAGCCGACAAGCGCTGCCGCCACCACAGAGACCGAACCCAAGCAGGATAAGGTAACGTTCAAAATCTTCAACGGGGTGGCCGGCTCGAAGGACGGAAATACCAATGAGACGACCATCGGCAAGCTGCTGGAGGATCAGACCGGTGTCAATTTCAAGCTGGAATTCGTGGTGGGTGACCTCAATACCAAGATCGGAACCATGATTGCGGCCAACGATTACCCGGATGTGCTGATTCCCGATGCCGCTATAGAGGAAGTGCTGAATGCCGGTGCATTCATCCCGCTCGATGAGCTGATTGAGAAGTACGGTCCGAACATCCAGCGTGTGTATGGCAAGTCTCTGAATCAGATGCGCTCCAAGGACGGTAAAATCTATTTCCTGCCGATTGCCGCCCAGGTGAACGATTTCATTCCTGAGCCGGAAGCCGGTGCGGGGTTCTGGGTTCAGCGCCGCGTGCTGGAGGAAGCGGGTTATCCGAAGATCAAGACGCTGGATCAATATATAGAGCTGATTAAGAATTACCGCGACAAGCACAAGGATGAGAATCTGACGGGCATGGTCTCCCTTACACATGACTGGAGATTCTTCGCCACCTCCAACCCGCCGATGCATCTGATGGGCTATCCGAATGACGGTAACGTTACAGTGGATACGAACACCTGGGAAGCCAAGACCTATGCCGGTGCCGAGTCCACCAAAAAGTGGCTGAAGGCGCTGAATGACCTCAATGCTGCCGGTCTGTTCGATAAAGCCTCCTTCGTCGATAACTATGACCAGTATATCGCCAAATTAACCTCCCACAAGGTGCTCGGCTTCTTCGACTACCGCTGGCAGGTGGATAATGCGCTGAATGTGCTGAAGGACGCCGCCCGTAAAGATCCTTCCCTGGATGGCTTCAAGTACTTCCCGCTGCCGGTAACCTTCGAGGAAGGCACGCCGGATGCTTATCTTGATCCGCCTGGGGGCCTGGTAACAAACCGCGGAATCGGGATTACCGTCAGTGCCAAAGACCCGGTCCGCATCATCCAGTTCTTCGACAACATGCTGACCGAAGAGAACCAGACCCTGATGTCCTGGGGCATCAAAGGCGAGACGTATGAAGTGAATGAGAAGGGCCGCTACTACCGTACGCAGGAGCAGATCGACAAGATTGACGAGCCGTTCAGAGAGAGCTTCGGCTTCAAGTACTTCAGCTGGAACTGGCCGATGTACAACACCACCTCTACCCTGGCTGACGGGAATGCCAAGAATGTTGCCAGCCAGCCGGAGGTCTTCCAGATGACGCTGACCGACAAGGATAAGGCGATCTTAGAGAAATACGGCGTACAGACCTACAGCCAGCTGTTCGCTGAACCGGTTCCGCGTCCATACTTCCCGGCGTGGGGCTTCGCGAAGGAGCAGAATTCCCCGGAACAGCTCTGGGAAGCCAGCAAGGATGAAATGACGAAGAAATATTTCCCTAAGCTGGTGCTGACGACTCCCGATAAGTTCGAAGCAGTCTGGGAGGAATACATGAAGGAATTCGGCAAGCTCGATACTGCGGGTTATGAGAAATGGACCACTGAGCAAGTCAAAGCGAAGGTCGAACTGGCGAACCAATAGCCGCCGGAATCGGCGGGAAAGACCAGGGCTGTACCGAGATGCTGGTCTTTCCTGCTTGCCGCTTAGACACCCCGGTGCGCTGAAGGAGAGAGATACGGATGGATAAAAATACGGTACCCGCGTTATTCCGGCCAGCGGCGGATAAAGAGCCGGGCCGGATGAGGCAGTTTTTCAAAAAGCTGGGCCAGCAGCGGGCATTGGCAGTGATGTCAGTCCCTTTTCTAATCTGGCTGTTTGTATTCAAATACTTGCCGCTGTGGGGCTGGAGCATTGCCTTCCAGGATTATAAGCCGGCCAGGAAGTTCATGGAGCAGACCTGGATTGGCTTCGAGCATTTCAAATTTCTGTTCGGGGATGACCGCTTCCTCCGGGTGCTCCGCAATACGCTGGCGATGAGCTCGATCAACCTGTTCTTCGGCTTCGTCACCGCGATCACCCTGGCCTTGCTGCTTAATGAAATACGCAATATTGCCTTCAAGCGTGTAGTGCAGACTGTCAGTTATTTGCCGCATTTTATCTCTTGGGTCGTGGCGGCGAGCATCATTCAGACGACGCTGTCCCCGGATGGTACGATTAACCAGCTGCTGGTGGGTCTGGGCTTCCTTGACCGCGGCAATGAAATTCTGTTCCTGGGAATCCCGGAATACTTCTGGACCATCTTCGGAGCCAGCTCCGTCTGGAAGGATATCGGCTGGAACACCATCGTCTACCTGGCCGCTATGACCACAATTGATCCCACGCAGTATGAAGCAGCGGAGATTGACGGCGCGAACCGGTTCAAGAAAATGATCTATGTCACGCTTCCGGGCATCAAGTCTGTTGTGATTGTCCTGCTCATTATGAATATCGGCTATCTGCTGGAATCGGGATTCGAGCCGCAGTACCTGCTGGGCAACGGCATGAATGTGGATTATTCCGAGAACATTGATATATTCGTACTGAAATACGGAATTGCCCAGAGTAATTTCTCCCTGTCCATCGCAGCGGGAATGTTCAAGACGGTCGTCAGCTTCATCCTGTTGTTCATGGCGAATAATGCCGCGAAGCGCATGGGCGAAGCCAGGCTGTATTAATAAAGGAGGCGCAGGCATGGAGACCGCAGCTGTCCATAAGAAAAAACGCAAGCCCCCCATAAGCTCTTCCACCGGCGACCGCTTGTTTGTCATTTGCAACTACTGCTTCATGATCGCACTAATGATTGTTACCCTGTATCCGTTCGTGAATGTTCTTGCCGTATCGCTTAACAATGCGCAAGATTCCATTAAAGGCGGGATCTACCTTCTTCCCAGAGAATGGACGCTGGCGAATTACAATTATATTCTGAGAGAGGCCACAATTTTTCATGCGACCTTCATCTCGGTGCTGCGCACCGTAATCGGAACGGTAGTCACTGTCTTCTGCTCGGCCATGCTGGCCTACACGCTTAGCAGACAGGATTATGTGCTGCGCAAATTCATCACTGTAGCTTTTATCATGACGATGTACTTCAACGGCGGCCTGATTCCCAATTACCTGCTGATACGGGATATGGGACTGGTTGGCAGCTTCTGGGTCTACATTCTTCCGGGAATCATCGGGGTGTTCAACCTGATTATTATCCGTTCCTTCATTGAAAATCTGCCGGAGAGCATCATCGAATCGGCTAAGATTGACGGCGCGGGCGATTACCGGACCTTCTTCAGCATCATCCTGCCGCTTACGGTACCCGTGCTGGCTACGGTGGCGCTGTTCTCGGGGGTGTTCCAGTGGAACTCGTGGTTCGATGTCTTCCTCTATAACTCGTCTGATGCAAGTCTCAGTACCCTGCAATATGAGCTGCAGAAGATTCTGCAGAACTCCAATACCACCACCGGCACCTCGTCGCTGGACGGGATGATCCAGGGGGCAACGGGAGGCCAGCAGAATGCGGTCACTCCGATGTCCGTGCGGGCAACGATGACGATAGTAGCGTCCGTGCCGATTATTATGGTGTATCCGTTCCTGCAAAAGTATTTTGTCAAAGGCATGATGGTCGGCGGGGTCAAAGGTTAGGTTGTCTAATTGTATACAAGAGTTCTTCCTTACGGGGAATTATCTTAGAAGGATCGTATGCCGGATGTACAAGGCCTGCGGTCTTTTCTATGAGGATTGTATACATGGTTATAGCAAAATAAAGTATTTTCATTTAAAATGTCCATATGACATACAAGAAAGAGGAGGATGCTCATATGGAATATCATGTTGCATTGCGAGGGAGCGATCAGGCTCCCGGTACAGCGCAGTGGCCCTTTCGCTCCATCTCCCGCGCTGCGGCGCTGGCGGAGCCTGGAGATACGGTTACCGTTCAGGCGGGTACATACAGGGAATGGGTGAGCCCGGCTAACGGAGGAACAGAGGAACAGCGGATTGTCTATCAGGCTGCCGGGGATGGGGAGGTCATCATCACAGGTGCTGAGCCCGTGGCGGACTGGCAGGATGAAGGGGATGGTGTCTGGAGTACAGAGGTGCCGAACAGCCTGTTTGCTGTGCGCAATCCTTTTGAAGAAAAATTATACGGCGACTGGCTGTTCGAAGGGGCGTTTGAACCGCATCTGGGGGAGGTCTACCTGGACGGCAAATCGTTGTATGAATGTGACAGCGTTACCAAGCTGCGCGATCCTCAGGTATGGCCGCAGGCCAAGTACCCGGCGGACTCTCTGCTCCAGTGGTATGCAGAAGTAGGCTCGGCTTCCACCAGGATCTGGGCGACCTTTGGGGGCAAGGACCCCCGCAGCGAGAATGTAGAGATCAGTGTTCGTCCTTATTGCTTCTGGCCGGAGCAGACGGGACGGGGCTACATTACGGTCAGAGGCTTCACTCTCCGGCAGGCCTCTCCGCAGTGGGCTCCGCCAACGGCGTTGCAGGAAGGGCTGATCGGACCTCACTGGAGCAAGGGCTGGATCATTGAGGACAACCACATCTGCGAGTCCAAATGCACAGGGGTGAGCCTGGGCAAAGAAATCTCAACCGGGCATAACGAGTGGTCAAATGGCCGGATGAAGGGCGGGACGCAGCGGGAGCAGGAGGTTATTTTCCGCGCACTCCGCCAGGATTGGCATAAGGATAACATCGGAAGCCATATCGTCCGCAATAATGTGATTCATGATTGTGAGCAGGCGGGGGTCGTCGGCCATTTGGGCGGGGCCTTCAGCCAGATTGTCCAGAACCGCATTTATAATATTCATCATAAACGGATTTTCCACGGGGCAGAGGTAGGCGGAATCAAGCTCCATGCTTCACTGGATACCCAGATTTGCGAAAATGTCATCTACAGCTCCTACCGGGCGTTATGGCTGGACTGGCAGGCACAGGGCACCCGGATCAGCCGGAATGTGTTCTACGACAACCTGTCCGAGGATTTCTTCATGGAGGTGTGCCACGGTCCTTATATGGTGGATCACAACCTATTCCTGTCGCCGATGAACTTCCGCAATATGGCCCAGGGCGGCGCGTTCGTCCATAACCTGTTCGCCGGAAGATTCGTGGTGCGCCCCGAGCTTACCCGATATACACCGTACCATATGCCGCATGAGACAGCGGTTGCGGGCTACAGCAATATCGCGGGCGGGGATGACCGCTATTATAACAATATCTTCCTGCGTGATGAGGATACGGGCAATGAGGTAGTGCCGATGACCTTCTTCGAGCATCTGCCGCTTACCCCGAGAGAGCAGCTTAATGATAACGGTGAACGGGTGATGGACGGTATCCCGGATAATTCCCGCTGTTATCTGCATCCAGTTGGACTGGGCGGCTATGACGAGCATCCGAATGCGCTGCATAAGCAGTGGTGGGAATTGACCAAGGAAGAGATCAAGGCGATGATCGATTCCGGCAAGCCGTTCCATCCTGAACAGATGGCCCTTCCTGTAGCCATTCAAGGTAATCTTTATCTGAAAGATGCGGTGCCGGGTGCGCATGAGCCGAACGCGAAGGTCTATGCTGACAAAGGCATTGAGATTGAGGTTGATCCGGCTTCCGGCAAGGTGCAGGTGCATATTGTGAACCCTGAGCTGCTGCGTGCTGCCGCGCCGACCGTGGTCACCACGAATCTGCTGGGCCGAAGCTATCACGCCGAGATGCGTTACGAGGAGCCGGACGGCTCGGCGTACCGGTTCGACCGCGACTTCTTCGGTAAGCAGCGCCCGGACTCGAATGTGACGCCTGGACCGTTTGAATTATCCGATAATGCTGCAGTGAAAATAGTGCTGTAGAAGGTTATGGTTGAGAGCCTGTCCCTGGGGACAGGCTCTTGTGTTTTTTAAAGACATTTATGAGTTGCGGCTATCTGTGCGTAAATGCCCTCCCAATGAGGCGCGTGCCGAATGTAGGCGAAAAACCGACCACATTGTGCTCGGCGGGGATGCGTGGGAGGAATATGGTCGAAAAACCGACCACATTGGGCACGGCGTGGTTGCGTGGGCGGAATATGGTCGAAAAACTGACCACATTGGGCACTGCGGGGGTGCGCGAGCCCAATGTAGTCGAAAAACCGACCACATTGGGCACGGCGGGGGTGCGTGGGCGGAATATGGTCGAAAAACCGACCACAATGGAGACGCCGAGGGTGCGCGTGCCCAATGTAGTCGAAAAACCGACCACATTGGGCACGGCGGGGGTGCGTGGGCGGAATATGGTCGAAAAACTGACCACATTGGGCACGGCGTGGGTGCGTGGGCCCAATGTGGTCGAAAAACCGACCACAATCGGTGCGTCGAGGGTGTGAGGGCCAAATGTGGTTCAAAAACCGAACACAATCGGTGCCGCTGCGCTGAGGGATGGGCCCCGTCTCCGCAGCCCGTACCCTTTTAGAGAAATCCTGCAAGAAATGCAGCAATGCGGCCTAAGTCACAGTATACAATGAGGCATCAGCATCCTTCACCCGCAGGGTGAATTTGTTCTATACAGAGCAATGCAATAAATGATCCTAACAGATCTCTGCCTATAAAGGAAAAGTGGCCCTACGTATAATAGAAGAAGCGTGAATGATTAGAGTCAAAAGAATGGAGATGCGAAGATGACGGCGTTCAATGAAAAGTACATAGACACCCCGGAGAACTTCAACAACGTTCGTACCTTTTTGAGAAAAATGGTAACCTTGACTGGGAAGCTTCAGACCTGGGAATTTGTCAGATTCGAGTTCTGGAACCGGTACGAAGCGCCCAAAAGTGCAGACCCTAATTTCATGGAGAATAATGCACACCTATGGAAGAATGAAGCAGGTGAGATCACAGGCCTGTTCATTTCCGAATCCGGAGGCGGTTTCTTCAGCTTAATTGTTCATCCGGATTACCCGTATCTGGCGGACGAGATGGTCACATGGACCCGGAATGTATGGGGCGAGGGGAAAAAGAAGCTCAACACCGATTGCTATCCCTACGGTCTGGAGGTTCAGGCATTATTAGACCATGGTTTTGTGCAGGATTCCCATATCGGGAATACAAGAAGATACGATCTTGTGCATACTGAGTACACTTTGAACCTGGAAGAAGGCTTCTACATCCGGTGCATGGCGGAAGGGGCAGACGAAGAATCGAAGGGCGAGTTGATTGAACAGATCTTCTCTCCATCTGATTCCGGCCCAGTCAAGGTAGAGTACTGGAGAAAAACTCTGCCGTCCTATCTTGCGGAGCTTGATTTCTCTGTGGTTGATGATAAGGGCCGGCATATTGCCTTCTGTTTCGGGTTCGTGGATCAGGATAACGGGATTGCGGTCATAGAGACGATCGGGACCCACCCCGACTACCGGCAACGCGGATTCGGCAAGGCGGTTGTTACTGCCTGCTTCTTGCGGCTGAAGGAGCAAGGTGTGATAACTGCTTATATAACGGGTTTTTCTGCTGAGGCTAATGCTCTATATCAATCCCTGCAGCCGGTAGAGATTACTCCGATGCATTCGTATGTATACGAAGGTTAAATACAATCGGGACTGTCCAATGTAGGAGAAAGCAGAAGTCCTTCTATCCTACATATATTTTTTCTGCAACAGGTTTCTCAGCAGGATTCTACACTTAGTTTATTGAATAAACTAAGTGTAGAGGAATACATATAATCCAAGAGAGGAATGAGCAGCTTTGGACATGAACCATCAGAAGTATACAACACAAGCAGCGGGATATGATCAGGAGAGAGAAGGGATCGAGCGTGGTAAGATCACAATGATCGAATATCCCTCTGCCACAGTAGGCAACACCCGGAAGGCCAGAGTCTATACGCCGCCTGGATACTCTAGCACAGAGAAATATAGTGCTTTGTATCTGTTGCACGGCATTGGCGGAGATGAAGACGAATGGTACACTCACGGCACGCCGCAGATTATTCTGGACAACCTTAATGCCGATCACAAGCTGAAGCCCATGATTGTTGTATTGCCGAACGGGCGGGCGATGTTGAATGATAGGGCGGAGGGTGACATCTTCGCTCCTGACAAGTTGGAAGCCTTTGCAATCTTCGAGTCTGATCTGCTGAACGATCTGATCCCTTATATTGAAGCGAATTATTCTGTGCTGACGGACCGGGAGCACCGTGCGCTGGCCGGGTTGTCCATGGGCGGAGGACAATCGCTCAACATGGGTCTGAATAACCTGGACCGCTTCGCCTGGGTGGGAGCCTTCTCTGCGGCACCTAACACGAAGGAGCCTGAGCTGCTGGTACCCGACCCGCAGAAGGTAGCGGACGCGCTTAACCTGCTCTGGTTATCCTGCGGAGACCTCGACAGCCTCAAGTATGTCAGCGACCGCACCCATGCGTACTTCTCGGAACACAACGTACCGCATATCTGGGTGGAAGAGCAGGGCGACCATGACTGGCCGGTCTGGAAGAACGGCTTGTATCAGTTCTCGCAGCTTATTTTCTAAATGGTTAGGGGGGCGTTCGAAATGGGCGTCTCGTATGCCGCTTACCGTCAATCGCCTATTAGTCACCCACCCAACATCCGCCGATCACCAACTAATCACTCACTAATCACTTACTAATTAATCACCTATCGTCCGCCGATTGCACAAGACTGCACTACACGCGACCATGAGCACGTTATGAGGAAATAGTTGGATTTTCTCCACTTGCTGGTGAACAAATCTGCCTTCCGGGAACAGTAGTTGGACAAAAAACACTTAATCCATCACAATTCAACCAAAGTGGGTAAAAAAACAATATTAGATGCTGTTTTTCCACTTTCTTATCTGTAAACGCCGGAATCCGCTAAATTAAGATACCTTTTTCCATCTGCTTGCCGATGAGGGGGCTTGGTTGGCTGGATGTGAGTAGGCAGATTGCCGACGAGGGGCTTCATTATCTGGAGAAGTTGCTCTACATACTTAAGCGCGAAAAAGGCAGCCCCAAGCCATTTCCATGGCTCCGGGGCTGCCTCTTCTTTTACTTTTACAGCTTACGCAGTAACGCTCATTTGCTTACTTATTGGCAACCGCATCAGCGCGCATTTTAACGATTTTCTCTGCTCTTTCCTTGTCTACGGCGAACACATCGTTCCAGCCGAGCCCTTCGACATCGCTCTTCAGCTTGGTCCAGAGCTGGTCGAATTCGGCCTGGTCCTTGGCGAAGATCATTTTCCAGGAGGTGTTCTTGACATAATCCGAGATCTGGCTGCGTTTGTTCTTGACGTCAGAAGAATCGGAGCCAAGACTGGTATTGATATTCGGCACGATATCGATCATGTTGTTCTTCGTATAGTACTCGGTCGGAGTAGTGGCGTCATAGGTCTTCTGCCAATCTGTAGTCAGCGCAGTCTTGTTCGCTTCAATGGTGGAAGCCCAGTAGGTGCTGTTGTAGAATTCTTTGGTTTCCGGGTCGGTCACGAAATCACTCATAATCATTGAGTTGACTTTACTCTGGCCATCCTGGTAACCGCCGCCGCCGTATTCGGCAGGGACTGGGGTGTTTTCCTGGAATGCGGTCTGGCCGACTTCGGTCAGCTTGAATTTACCGTCCGGTGTCTTCTCATAGTTGAAGCCTTCGAAGCCGTTGGTGTAGTAACGCAGACCTTCCGGTGAAGACATCCAGTCCATCAGTTCCATAATTCTTTCCGGCTCTTTCGCCTTGGAGCCGATGGCGAACACTCTGCCGTTCCCGAAGTAAGCATCACTGTTCTGGATCAGGTGGGTATCGCCGATCGGAACGGCTACGTTGCCGTCGCCCTGGTTGCCGCGTTCAATCGTATTGTAGAACCCTCTCTGCCAGGAGTACCACAGAAGCAGAACTTGCTTGTTGGTCAGCTTCTCAGATACCTTGTTCCAGTCCTGGGAAGGAGAGTCGGGGTCAACGAGACCCATTTTGTTCGCGTCATAATAGAACTGCAGAATCTTCTTGTACATGCTGTTGTCGTCCACGATTGGCACGATGTCACCTTTGGCATTCAATTGAATCGTTGTCGTGCCGTTCGGCTGCTCATAGCCATACCAGTTGCTGAGCCAGCGGACATTCTCCATGCTTCCGCCATCCCAGTCCTTCCAGAGGGTGATCGGAACAATCGGCTTGCCGTCCGGAGTCTTCGGATATTTAGTCTGCATGTCCTTCAGGGCGGTCATCAGGTCGTTCAGATTATTCAGCTTCGGCGCGCCGATGCCCTTGTAATAATCCCAAGGCATAATCGGGCTGGAGTAAGGCAGCTCTTCCGAAAAGGTCGTTGGCGAAGTATCGGCGGTGAAGGCCGGGAGGGCATAGATTTTACCGTCCGGATTCTGCTTCTCGAAGGCCACATTGAACGGCTTGAAGTGATTGTCTACATATTGGGACAGATGCTCCGTGTTCTTAATCATGTCGGTTAGATCCATAATCATGCCTGCAGGAATCAGTTCCTCGAGCTGGCTGTTCTCAATAATCAGGAGGTCGCCGAGGTCGCCGGATGCCGAGCGGGTCTTGTACAGCTGGTCGCCCGCTACCTGCGGAGCCAGAATGTTCAGTGTGATATTGAACTTGTCTTTCAGCAGCTTGCCGTACCATCCCGTCTGCTCGCCTTGATAGTTAGCTGCGTTGTCGAATACTGTAATGGTTAGAGGTTTGCTGTGATCGATGCCTGTGCTTGTGCCCGGATCGGATGACTCAGTAGGTGTTCCGGGTTCGGCCGTCCCCGCAGCAGTTCCTCCATTGTTGGAATTACCGCTGCAACCACTTAACGCCGTTGTTACCAGCAGGATGGTCGTCCCTAGTAACAGCGCGGACTTTCTGCCCAGCTTAATGTGTGTTTTCATGTGTAGCCCCCCGAATGATTAATGTATCATAATGGCGCAGGTCCGTTAGCCTTTCACAGCGCCAATTATAATTCCTTTGACAAAAAATCTCTGGAAGATCGGATATACCAGCAGGATTGGTGCGACTACGATAATGGTAACTGTCATGCGGATGGAGGTTGAGGTCTGCTTGGTCGCCAGAGTAGCCATCGCCGTTGAGCCGGCATTCTGCAGGTTGACCATGGTGGACAAGGAGCTCGCCTGATTGATGTAGTTATACAGTATGAACTGTAAGCTGTAGAGCTTACTGTCCGTTACCAGCAGGAGCGTATCCTGGAAGGAGTTCCATTGGTTGACGGCCGAGAAGATGGCAACGGTTGCAAGGATCGGCTTGCTGATCGGCAGAATGACTTTGTAGAAAATCGTGAAGATTCCTGCACCGTCAATGCTGGCCGCCTGCTGAAGCTCCTTCGGTGTTGCCTCCACGAAGGTTTTGACCAGGATAATGAAGAAAGGAGCAACAACGGACGGAAGAATATAAGCCAGGAAGTTGTCCGTCAGATGCAGCGATCTCATAGTCAGATACCAAGGGATGATCCCGGCGTTGAAGAACATTGTGATGATGGTGAAGCGGTACCAGAATTTCTTGCCCCACATGTCCTCCTGGGCAAACATGAATCCGAGGAAGGCCGAAGCGCCGACTGTTAGCAGTGTACCGATCACAGTTCTGCCGAGGGAGATCATGAACGCATTGCCCAGACCCGGGATTTTGAACACATCGATATAATTCTGGAAATGAATGCCCTTAGGCCAGAAAATAATTTCGCCCTTGGCGCTCAGGTCGTTCGCGCTGATCGTGTTGATAATGATCGAGTAGAACGGATAAACGCAGATGAAGGCGAACAGTGAGAACAGGATATAAATAATAGTAGAGATGATTTTATCGGTAGCGCTGACCTGCATTTTTACCGTTTTTTTGGTGATGTCGATCTCCCGGGTGTTTGGCGTAAGACTGGTCTGGTTGTCACTCATACAATGCCCTCTCCTCTCAGCATTTTGGACAGCCCGTTCACCGAAAAGAGAAGCACCACGCTGATTACACTCTTCAGCATACTGATCGCAACGGAGACGGAGTAGCTGCCGCCGCCCATGGCGAGGTTATACACATATAGATCAAGAACCTGAATAGTGTCCTTGTTAAACGCATTTTGGAAGACGAAATATTGCTCCAATCCGTTATTCAGGAAGCTTGCAATCTGGAGCATCAGCAGGACGAAGTAGGTTGGCATCATGCTTGGCAATACGACATGGCGGATAACCTGCATCCGGGTAGCCCCGTCTACATAAGCCGCTTCATACAGCGATTCGTCGATGCCCATGATGGCTGCGATGTACAGAATGGCGGACCAGCCGAGTGTCTTCCAGGTAGCCCAAGCCCACATGGTCCACCAGACATGCTCCGAGCTCTGCAGGAACATTGTAGGTGAATCGGTCAGCCCGGTCATATGCAGGAAGCCGTTGACCATCCCCTCACTGGAGAACATGGAGAAGGCGAGGGAGTACACAAGCACCCAACTGATAAAGTTCGGCAGCGTGGTGACCGTCTGGATGAATTTGCGGAAACGTACCGCCTTGATCTCGGTCAGGAAGATGGCGAAGATCATCGGGAGCCAGGAAAAGAGGATGCCCAGTCCGCTGATGCCGAAGGTATTCCAGATGACCTGCATCAGCTGGTCGATCTTGACCTGATTCTCAACCAGGGAATGGAACCATTTGAAGCCGACGAACTCAGATTGGGACAACGGGATAGGCGGGGTGTAGTCAAAAAATGCATATACCCATCCATAGAGCGGATAGTAGGCAAAGACAGCGAGTAAAAGCATAAACGGAGAGATGTAAAGGAATTTCCGGAACGAATTGCTTCTCATGCTCTGGCTGCGCATTGTTTCACTCCTCATCATATTCTCTTTGTATGATTGCTTCCTGAAGCTAAGCCGGGGCAAGCAATCCCGGGCATCTTGTCTGTCTGTCATCCCCCTTCTTCAGTAAGCAACTTCCGCTTTTGATAACGCTTTCATGTATGAAACTATAATAAGTTATCGTTTATCTTCCTACAATGACCGATCCTCACCAATTATTGATCTATTGTCAGGTGAAGGAGATGCGGATGAGAAGGGAAAGTGTATGGGAGGGGCGAGTGAGAGAAGCAGGAGTCGGAGCCGAAACGGGAGTTTTTAGGAGTGGGAAGAAAGGAATGCGGGAGGCTAAGTGGAAATGTGAGAGTGATGAGGGGCATTAGTGCCCCTGATTTCATTAAATGGACGGGGAGGAGCGCTTCGATGGTCTGGCAGGCAGCGGGCGTACTTATTCAGAGCCTTGCTCCAGATTTCGTACAGGCCGCCCCCTCTGTTCCCCTCTGCCTCAGGCAATGACGAAGCATTGTTTGCGGTATTCATTGGCGCTGGTTCCCGTGTACTCTCTGAATTTCTTGTAGAACCAGTCGATTTCCGAATATCCGACAGCATCTGCAATCTCATAGATCTTCATGTCGGTCGTTTCCAGCAGCAGCTTGGCCTTCTCCATCCGCTGGCGCAGAAGGTATTCGTTGAAGGACATCTTCTCCTGCTGCTTGAATTTCTGTCCGAGATAGGCGCAATTGAAGTTCAGGGTGTCGGAGATCTGCTTGAGTGTAATATTATGATGGAGCTGCTCATCCACGCATTGCTTGATCGTACTGACGATCGGACACGGGGAGGACGGCTCTTTTTGAATGGTGAACTGAGCATAATCCCGCTCTACAGCAGCGGGTCTGCCAGCCTGAGCCAGCACCCGACTAACCGCCTCCAGACTTCCGCCCAGCTCAGCCGGGTCCACCGGGTCTGCTAAGTAATCGCTTACATTATAGAGTAAGGCTTGGCGCGCCAGCCCGAAATCTCCGCTGCCCCCGAGCAGAATAATCGGAACGGAGCTTCCCTGCCTGATCTGCTCACAGACTCTCATGCCCGGCGTATGGGCATCCCTGATATTCAGAAGAACTAGTGATATCCCCTCGCTGCGGATCAGCCGCAGAATATCGGATGAATAATCAGCATGCGCATGAATGATGAAATTCTTAAGTCTGCTCCCTGCCATATAAGAAGCGATCTCCCGCACTTGGGCGTTTCGCTCTACACATAAGATTCTGTACAACATGAAGACCCCGCTTTCAGAGAGAAGTTAAGCTTCCTTCATTCATTATGTGCAACAGAGCCGGGCGCTACAATGTGCAATTCTTGCACCAGGCTCCATTTGTTTACCTGATCGAAATCCGGTTGCCCGGTGGATAAGGACTTGCGGGCCGGACCTATAATTTGACAGGTGAACACCTGAAGTTAGACGGGTTGCTGCCTGAAAATGTAAGCGCTAAACTTTCGAGGTAAGTCATTCATACTTGGGGGGACAGATTATGCGGGCAAAAAAAGTAATGTCAGTATTCATTAGTATGTTGTTATTAGCTGCAACGACGGCATGTGGAGGAGCGGGGAACGGCGGGAACGCCGGCGGGGGAGCGTCAGCCCAGCCGGCGGCGGCTACGGAGGCTCCGGCAGCTGAAGCCACTGCAGAAGCTACACCGACTGCAGAGCCGAGCAATGCTACACCGGAAAAAGATTTCGATATGGGCGGCAGAACGATCAAGATCGTGTCCTGGTGGGATATGACGATTCCCGAGGACAATCCTGATAATATCCAGCGCTCGAAGAATCTGAAGGAATTGATGGCCAAGCATAATTTCAAGGTTGAATATGTAGCGCTGGACTTCGGTGAATACCAGAAGAAGGTTGTGGCTTCACTGGTCGCCGGTGAACCGCTTGGCGATATTGTCAGAATGGGCAAGGGCTATATGATTCCGGTGCTGACGAAGCAGGATATGTTCTGGCCGGTTGACGAGTACACCAAGAATGAGAATGCCTTCAATCAGCGTATGACTACAGAATTCTCGCAATATGAGGGCCGGGGCTATGGCTTCTCGGAGAATGCGGGCAACCTGATCAGTGGAGTATTCTATAACCGCACCCTGATGAAGAAGCTGGGCATGAAGCCGCTCCAGGAATATGTGAACGAGGATAACTGGAACTGGGAGACCTTCACCCAAGTCGCCAAAGAAGCGAACAAGGATACAGATAACAACGGAAAACTTGATGTTTGGGGCTTGGCCTCAGGCGGGTTCCTGGAAATGGCGCTGGCCTCCAACGAGACCGATCTGACCGTTGACGATAAACAGAATCTCGATGATCCCAAGCTGCTGGAGGTCTTTAAGTTCATCGCCAAGCTGGGTGCCGAGAAGGTAGCGCGGCCGACAGAAGGCGGGGACTGGCAGGAACCGGCGCAGTTCTTCCGTCAGGGGAACACGCTGATGTATGCAGGAGCAGATTATGAGGCGAACGGCTTCAAGACGGATATGAAGGATTATGATATCGGCTTTGTTCCTTTTCCAAAAGGACCTAATGCTACCGAATACCACAGTGTGGAATCCAATGTCCAGTTCCTGACCATCCCGAAGAAGGCCGAGAATCCGGATCAGCTGCTGTATATCTGGGAGAAGATCAACGATATCGAGTCCATCTACGATTATCCGAAGCAGGCTTCCCTGGAGAGCACGTATGACAACGAGGATGATATCAACAACGCGAAGCTGGTCGAAGGCGGCATGCTGCTCACGAACCATAATACCTTCTCAACCATGCCTTACTACGAGATGATTGACGAACTGAAGAAGGGAACCTCGGCATCTACTGTCATTCAGAAGTACAAGGCGAAGGTTCAGGCTTCTGTAGATGCAGTCTACAAAAAATAAACGGATATCCGCATGGAACAACAGTCCCCCGCGGACTGTTGTTCCCATTCTTGCAGCAATTATATAGCTGGAACTTGAAATATACACTTAGGGTGAAGTGGCGGAAGAGAGGTTTGAACTGTAGGAGCGATAGCGTTCGCCTTTAGGTTTGTATTTCTACTGCGAACAGCAGTTTAAATCAGGAAATACAAACCTAACAGCGGCCGAAAGTCAAACCTGCTCTGCAGTCACGACTAACCCTTTAAGTGGGATTTTTCTTGGTTCGATCTATATAAACTTATGATCCATCGCTTAAAGGGAGGAGTACGTTGAATATTCGAATCAGGAACATAGCGATTATATTGGTTGTTGTCCTGCTGGCCGGGACGATCTGGATATTTAATTCCTCGGGGCAGCCTGTGCATTCCGACTCTCCCGCAGTAGGCAAGTTCACGGCAGCCGCGCAGGATGCTGAAGAAGGCAGCTATGAAGCCTATCTGAAGCAACACGGGGATGCCCCGCGCCCTGACCGGGAGATCCGCATCGAAGGGGAGAGCTATTCCCCCGGCAGCGGAGATGTCTTTGAGGTGAAGCAGCAATTCGAGGGGCTTGATGGAGCAGCAGTCATTACCCAGGAATCGGGAACCATCTCCTGGGAGGTGCCGGTTCCGGAATCCGGTCTGTACAACATCCGGGTTCATTATTATCCGGTGGAAGGCAAAAGCTCGTCCATTGAACGTTCCTTATCCATCAACCGGGAGGTGCCGTTCAAGGGAGCGGATACCTTGCTCTTCGACCGGGTCTGGGGGAACCGTGAGGAGGTCATTAAGCAGGATGACCGCGGCAATGATCTGCGCCCCAGACAGGTGGAGCAGCCGGTGTGGCAGTCCACGGTCATTGCGGACAGTGAAGGCTTCTATGAGGAGCCGTATGCCTTCTATCTGGAGCAGGGAAACCAGACCCTGTCGCTGACCGCACTCCGTGAGCCGATGGCCATTGATTATATTGAGCTGTTCCAGGACCGGACAGTGCGCTCCTATGCAGAGGCTAAGCAGGAGTATGAGACTAAAGGCCTTCAGCCGGTACAAGAGCCTTATATCGAGGTCCAGGCCGAAGCGGCATCCGCCAAATCCTCGCCTACCTTATACCCGTTATCGGACCGATCCAGCCCGGCAGTGGTTCCTTATGCCGTCTCAAATTTAAGGATCAACACCATCGGCGGGGTGAACTGGAAGCTTCCGGGACAATGGATCGAATGGGAGATTGATGTCCCTGAAGAAGGTCTGTACCGGATAGCGCTCAAGGAGAAGCAGAATCAGCTCCGGGGCGTCTATGCCAACCGCAGCCTGACCATTGATGGTGAATATCCGTTCACCGAGATGAAGCAGATCCGCTTCAATTACTCTCCCGGCTGGCAGATGAATGTACTCGGCGGGGAAGAGCCTTATCTGTTCCATCTTACACAAGGGACGCACAAGCTGAGACTGACCGTGACCCTGGGCGATATCGCGCCGCTGGTCCGTACCGTCCAGTCCAGTGTCCTGACCTTGAATGAAATGTACCGCAATATTCTGGCGATTACCTCGAATAACCCGGATAAGTTCCGCGACTATCAGCTGGAGAAGCGGATACCGGAGATGACCAAGGTATTCCGGGAGCAGGCGGAGATTATCCGCGGTGTCGGCGAATATCTGGAGCAGGCCACCGGGGAACGCAGCGACAAGGTATCCGTGCTGTACTCGATGGTCACCCAGCTGGAGGATATGGCGAAGCATCCGGACACGGTAGCCAAACGGCTGGTCTCCTTCAAGACGAATGTCGGCGGACTGGGGACCTGGATTCTTAGCGTGCGGGAACAGCCGCTGACACTGGATTCACTGGTGGTCTCGGCGCCGGATAAGCCGCTTCCGTCTGCGCAGGCGACCTTCTTCCAGAAGCTGAAGCATGAGCTGAGAGCGTATGGCGCCTCGTATACCGAAGACTATGACAGTATCGGTAACGTGACGAAGAACCAGAAGGCGATTACGGTCTGGATTTCGACCGGCCGGGATCAGGCTCAAGTGATGAAGAGCATGATTGACGATACCTTCACGCCGGATTCGGGCATCTCCGTGGCACTGCGGCTGGTGCCTCCGAACATTCTGCTGCCGGCAACCCTGGCGGGCGAAGGGCCGGACGTAGCCATGCAGATCGGCGAGGATCTTCCAGTGAACTATGCGATGCGCAAAGCATCGGCCGATCTGTCCCAGTTCGCCGATTTCAAAGAAGTGGCTGACCGCTTCCGCGACAGCGCCCTTACGCCTTATAAGTACAATGGAAGCGTCTACGGGCTGCCTGAGCAGCAGATCTTCCCGATGCTCTTTTACCGGAAGGATATTCTGCAGGAGCTTGGTCTGGAGCCCCCTACTACGTGGGAGGAAGTCTACAATGTCGTCTCTGTGCTGCAGAGACATAATCTGGAGTTCTATCTTCCCCTGGAGGATACACTGAACAACGCGACGCTGGTGCCCAATGCGGCCTTCACCATGCTGCTCTACCAGAACGGCGGGCAGCTCTACACGGACGACCAGAAGCGAAGCGCGCTGAACTCGGAGACCTCCATGAGTGAATTTAACAAGTGGACCCAGTTCTATACCAATTACAAGTTCCCGGTGAAGGTGGACTTTCCGAACCGTTTCCGTACAGGCGAGATCCCAATCGGGATTGCCGATTACACCATCTATAACAGCCTGACAGTAATGGCGCCGGAAATCCGCAATTTGTGGGAATTCACGGTGGTGCCGGGAACGAAGCAGGCGGACGGCACGGTGGACCATAGCGTAGCCAGCCATACAACCGGTGTCATGCTGCTGGAGAATGCCAAGGACAAGGATTCGTCCTGGGAATTCATGAAGTGGTGGACAGACAAGGACACCCAGGTCCAGTACGGCCGGGAAATGGAAGGGCTGATGGGAGCGGCGGCACGTTATCCGACCGCGAACATTGAAGCGCTGGAGGAGCTGCCGTGGCCGGTGAAGGATTACAAGGAATTGGAGAGCCAGTGGCAATGGGTGAAGGGTAACCCTCAGGTTCCCGGCGGGTACTTCACAGGCCGGCATCTGGACAATGCGTTCCGCAAGGTGGTCAACGGGAATGTGAATCCGCGTGAAGCCCTGTCGGATTATCTGATCTACATTAACGATGAAATTCAGATCAAACGGAAGGAATTCAAACTTCCGTATTAGGTTGGAGGCTGTAAGCTGATGGTACAAATACAGAATACCACTGAACCAGCCTTGCCAGGGCTGGCTGGCGGTCCGGTCAAGGAATCCCGCCTGGCGCAATTATGGAGAGATATCAAGAAGAGCAAGCATTATTATTTCATGATGAGTCCCTATATGATCATCTTCTTCCTGTTCACGGTGATCCCGGTGGTCGTCTCCTTCGGGCTTAGCTTCTTCTACTTCAATATGCTGGAGACGCCGAGATTCATCGGCTGGGAGAACTATTCCAGGCTGCTGCTGGGCGATGATGTGTTCATGATCGCGCTGAAGAACACCTTTCTGTTCGCTGTGATCACAGGCCCGTTAAGCTATATTGCATGCTTCCTGTTCGCCTGGCTGATCAATGAGCTGTCGCCCTTTGTCCGGTCACTGATGACGCTGGTCTTCTATGCGCCATCCATCTCGGGCAATGTGTTCTTCATCTGGCTGATCGTCTTCTCGGGGGACAGCTATGGTTACCTCAACGGCTTCCTGATGAAGATCGGGGTGCTGCTGGAGCCGATTATATGGCTGCAGAATGAGAAGTACATTCTCCCCATTATCATTATTGTGCAGCTCTGGCTGAGTCTTGGCACAAGCTTCCTGGCGTTCATCGCCGGACTTCAGACCGTGGACCAGACGCTGTTCGAGGCCGGAGCGATGGACGGAATCAGGAACCGCTGGCAGGAGCTGTGGTTCATTACCCTGCCGTCCATGCGCCCGCAGCTGATGTTCGGCGCGGTCATGCAGATTACCGCCTCCTTCGCGGTGGCCGAAGTCTCTATTGCGCTGGCGGGCTTCCCGAGTGTCAACTATGCGGGACATACGGTGGTCACGCATCTGATGGATTACGGGACACTGCGCTTTGAGATGGGCTATGCCTCTGCGATTGCCACTATTCTCTTCGCAATTATGCTCGGAACCAACATGATGACCCAGAAGCTGCTTCGAAAGGTGGGTGAATGACCCTGTATTCAAGAGTGATAGGGGCCCTTCGCCCTCAAAAAAGACTGAACCGTTCCTTTGCTGTCAGCTTTATGCTCTTCGGCCTGCTGCTGGGCTTCGGCGCGTTCATGGTTCTTCCGCTGATCTATACGGTGAACAATGCCTTCAAGCCGCTGGATGAGCTGTTCATCTTCCCGCCGAGATTCCTGGTGCGGAACCCGACGCTGGAGAACTTCACCGATCTAATGGTGATCATGGGCAATTCCTGGGTGCCGTTCACCAGATACATTGCGAATACTCTGCTGATCACCCTGGTAGGGACCGCAGGACATATCCTGCTGGCGTCGGCAGCGGCGTATCCGCTGGCCAAGTTTAAATTCCCGGGCTCCAGCATTCTGTTCAAGATTGTAGTGCTGTCCCTGATGTTCTCGCCGCATGTTACGGCAATACCGAACTATCTGGTCATGTCGCAGCTGGGGTGGATTAATACCCAGGCGGCGATTATCGTACCGTCACTGGCCTTTTCACTAGGTTTGTTCCTGATGAAGCAGTTCATGGAGCAGATCCCGGATGCACTGATTGAGGCGGCCAAAATCGACGGTGCGAACGAGTACCGCGTGTTCTGGCAAATCGTAATGCCGAATGTGAAGCCGGCCTGGCTGACGCTGATGATCCTGCAATTTCCGGCGCTGTGGGGCACAGACGGAGGAAGCTTCATCTACAGTGAGAACCTGAAGACACTTCACTACGCGCTCAGCCAGGTCATCCAGGGCGGGATTGCGCGTGCCGGGGTCGGAGCGGCCGTCGCTCTGCTGCTGATGACCGTGCCGATTCTGTTGTTCATTATTTCACAGAGCAGTGTCATCCAGACGATGGCCACATCCGGTATGAAAGAGTAGAGAGGAGGAACGGTGACAATGGTCGCAAGGATAAAGAAACTGAGAACCGGTCTGCTGGCCTTGTGCTGCCTGGTCAGTCTGGGGCTTGGCGGAGAGCTAGCCCTGGCAGAGAGCGCAGCCCCTTCCTACAATTATTCATACTGGGGGAATGCGGTGGCGGCTCCGTCCGCCTACCAGGCTACTACGCTCATCACGGGTGCCAGCTCCGGTGCGGGCCCATTCAACAATCCGCAGGATATTCAGGTTACGGCGGATAAGCAGATCTATGTTCTGGATAGCGGCAATAACCGGTTTGTGATTCTGGATCAGGACTATAAGTCCGTCAAGACGGTAGATGCATTCCAGTTCAAGGGGAAGGCGGAGAAGTTCAACAATCCGCAGGGCATCTATGTGACGCAGCAGAAGGAGATTTATGTTGCGGATACGGGCAATAAGCGTATCGTCCATCTCGACAGCGACTTCAAGGCCGTGGGGATCATTGAAGCCCCGAAGTCCGAGCTATTGCAGGCGAACTTTGAATTTCAGCCTGTCCGTGTAGCCGTAGACAAAGCGGACCGCATCTATGTGATGTCGGCCGG
Organism: Paenibacillus sp. FSL R7-0210; assembly: GCF_038009085.1. Classification (NCBI taxonomy): domain Bacteria; kingdom Bacillati; phylum Bacillota; class Bacilli; order Caryophanales; family Paenibacillaceae; genus Paenibacillus; species Paenibacillus sp. FSL R7-0210. The sequence goes on along the minus strand of NZ_JBBPAR010000001.1, from coordinate 3,451,552 downwards.
CGTCTTCGACGGATTCATGGAATTCGGGGCGGATGGTGTGTTCAAATCGTTCATTGGCGCGAACCGGGTGCATGTCGATGCGGTGGAGTATTTCTGGAAATCGATCTCCACCAAGGCGCAGCGTGAGCAGATGGTGATGTATACGCCTACCGAATTCACCAATCTGGATATTAATGATGAAGGCTTTCTGTACGCTACCAACGGTGACGATTACGGGGACCCGATCAAGAAGCTGAACGCGCAGGGGGCGGATATTCTGCGGAGAGAGGGCTATTACAAGCCCAGCGGTGATCTGCTCTACTCCACGCGCTCAGGGGGTGCCCCGCGGCTCGTGGATATTGATGTGAGCGACAGTGAAATATACGCGGTGCTGGATGCCAGCCGGGGCCGGGTGTTCACGTACAACGGGGACGGCTATCTGCTGTACATTTTCGGCGGAATTGGTAACCGTCTGGGTGAATTCAACACCCCGGTTGCCATTGAGCACAGCGGTGACGATATTCTGGTGCTGGATCAGGCGCTGGGTGAAATCACGGTATTCCAGACCACAGAGTATGGAAGAACGCTGAACAGTGCTGTGCGCAGCTACTATAACGGTGATGAGGAGATGGCTTCCCAGGAGTTCAGCAAGGTCGTCAACTTGAATGCGAATATGGAGTATGCCTATGCGGGTATAGGCAAGGCGTATCTGCGGCAAGGCGAGTACAAGGAGTCGGCGGAGTATTTCGAGCGCAGCATGGACCGGACCAACTATTCCAAAGCGTTCCTGCTCTACCGTAAGGAAGTGCTTCGCGGACATTTCTCCACCATTATGACGGCTCTGATCGCGCTGGTAGCCCTATGGCTGGGCCTGAGAATGTACCGGAAAATGAAGGCCAGAAAGAAGGTGGAGCTCCATTGAACAGAGAAGCGCTGCAACATCCGCTGTATGTGATGGTTCATCCGTTCAACGGATACTGGGACCTCAAATATGAACGCAGTCAAAAAACCAGTCTGATCATCTCCTTCGGCATTCTGTTTATGCTGATTCTGACGAATGTTCTGGGCAATCAATACAGCGGGTTCCTGGTCAATATGAATAATCCCCGGTATCTGAACAGCCTGCTGGAAGCGGTCTATGTACTGGTTCCTGTTCTGTTCTGGTGTGTGGCGAACTGGTCGCTGACTACGCTGATGGACGGGGAGGGGAAGTTCACGGAGATTTTTATTACCACCTGCTTCGCCCTGGTTCCGATTGTCCTGATTAATTTTCCATGGATCTGGATCAGCAATTTCATCTCGGCCCAGGAGAGCTCTTTTTATTACTTTTTCAAAAACTTTGCCATTCTCTGGTCGGGACTGCTGCTGTATGTGGGCATTATGACCGTTCATCAGTTCTCTCCGTCCAAAACGATCGGGACGATTCTGCTGACGCTGCTCGCTATGGCCTTCATGGCTTTCCTGACCCTGCTGTTCTTCAGTCTGGTTCAGCAGATGATTGCATTCGTCTCGACCATATACCAAGAAATTGTCTTGAGGAGATAGGAGGAGGACCGGGAATGAGGAAGCCGTTAATCATGCTGCTCTCGATTCTCTTCAGTATGAGTGTGCTGGCCGGCTGTTCGGCGTCAAGCTCAGGCAGCCAGGCCAGCGGGCATGAACCGAATCTTGAAGTGTCCTTTACGGAAGGGAGCGCGCTGAAATCTGCCTTCACCGATAGTGGGGTGAGCGGCATGACAGGGGTGCTCGAGAACGCGCAGCTCCGGCTGTTCATGGATGAAGCTACCGGAGGAATCGCCGTCAAGAATCTGTCGGACGGGACGGTCTGGTACAGCAACCCGCTGGACCGTGAAGCGGATGCCAAGGCCAGCGGGGATAATAAAGACCTGCTGTCCGCACAGCTCAAGCTGGATTTCTATAACAACCTGGGTCAAGTCAGCTCTGTCAATTCATATACGGACAGCGTGGCCCATAAGCAAATGAAGATGGAACTGACGCCGGAGGGCGTCAAGGTCTTCTACCAGTTCGGAACGACCGCCGCAACAGCGGAGGATCTGCCGATGAAGATGGGCAAGGAGCGGTTCGAGGAGAAGATCATGAGCAAGATGGATAAGACCGGGCAGCGGACGATGAAAATTGCCTACACCTTCGATGAGGAGAACGGGGTATATACGCGAAACGATGAGGCGCTGAAGGGGCTTCAGCTGGAGCGGACCCTGAAGGGCTTCGAGAAGGCGGGGTACACAGAGGAAGATCTGCAGCAGGACATCGCCGAGAACAAACTCAGCCAGACCAAGCCTGCGCCGCGTATTTTTCAGCTCGCCATTGAATACGCCCTGGACGGGGATCAGCTGGTCGTCAAGGTTCCGGCAGCGGATATCCGCTATCCTGCGGATTATCCGGTGAATGACATCTCCCTGCTGAGCTTCCTGGGTGCCGGAGGGAGCAAGGATTCGGGTTCCATCCTGGTGCCGGACGGCTCAGGAGCGCTGATTCATTTCAATAACGGAAAGATCCGTTATCCCGCATATAAGCAGGCGGTATATGGTGTGGACGGGACGATGGAGACCACAGATGCCTATGCGCAGCAGCAGGAGGTCAAGCTGCCGGTGTTCGGCTTGATCCGGGAGGAAGGCGCCATGCTGGGCATTATTGAACAAGGTGCGTCCTTGGCTACCATCAACGCGGATACCAGCGGCAGATTGAATGGATACAACTATGTGTATCCGAGCTTCACCCTGATTGCCAAGGGAGATCTTACCCTGACGTCAAGCGATCAGAACCGCACCCTGCCGAAATTCCAGCAGGAGCCGCCTAAGACAGATTATGTCGTCCGTTACGCGTTCCTGAGCGGAGCAGAGGCCTCTTATCCGGGCATGGCGCGTTATTACCAGAGCTATCTGGCGGAGCATGGCGGACTGCCTGAGGCGCAGCCGGCAGCTTCCGCAGAAGCTCCTGTGAATACGCCGTTCTATCTGGAGCTGGTGGGCGGAATCACGAAGACCAAGCATGTCCTGGGTATTCCGTATCAATCGCTGGAGGCGTTGACGACCTTCGAAGAGGCCCAGAGCATTTTGGAGCAGATGAAGCAGCGCGGCATTGATCATATCAAGCTGAAATATGCCGGCTGGTTCAACCGGGGCCTCGATCACAAGGTTCCGGACCGGCTGTCTGTGGATCAGGCGATCGGCGGCAGCAAGGGACTGAACCGGCTGGCTGCATACGCTAAGGAGCAAGATATTCAGCTCTTCCCTGACATCGCTCTGCTCCGGGCGAACCAGACCTCAGGCTTCCGTATTAATCAGAAGGCTTCCCGGATGCTCAGTGAGATTCCGGCAGCCGTCTATCCGTACAATATGGCTTTGAACCGGCGGGACCGTTCCTTCACGCCTGCCTACATTATTTCGCCAAGCAGGATCGGCGGATATGTCGATGCCACGCTGAAGGAGATTGCGCCGTTTCAGACCGGGGGCATCTCACTCAGGGATATGGCCGATCAATTGAACAGCGATTTCCGTAAAAATCAAGAAATCGACCGGTCTGCGTCCGAGCAGATATCGGTCCAATCGCTGGAGAAGATCACCGGACAGTCCCTGCGCATTCTCGCGGACGGCGGGAATGCTTACGCCCTCCCGTATCTCTCTGACATTACGGATGCTCCGGTGTCCAGCAGCCGGTTCAAGCTGGAGGATGAGGAGATTCCGTTCTATCCGATGGTGGTGCGGGGATATGTGAATTACACCGGCAAGCCTTTTAACCTGTCCACGTTCACGAATCCAAGGCAGTATATCCTGAAGAGTCTGGAGTACGGCTCCGGTATCTATTATGAATGGATGTATGCGCCTAATTACAAGGTGAAGGATACCGACTTCGATAACCTGTATGCGGTCAATTACGAGCAGTGGATCAACCAGGCAGCCGATATGTACACTGAAGTGAACGGAGTGATGAAGAACGTTCAGAATCAGCGGCTGACGGGTCATGAGAAGCTGGCAGACGGTGTCTATAAAAGCACTTACGGTAACGGGATGTCTGTCATCGTCAACTACAATAAGACCGCAGTCCTTGCCGAAGGCCGGACGGTTGAAGCCGAAAGCTATATTACGGGTGGTGAGCAATCTTGAAATCCATACTTAGACTGGACCGCAGATCCTACAAAGAGCAAAAGGCATTAATGGGCTTCTTCTATGTGCTGCCCTGGCTGCTGGGGTTCATCTTCTTCTTCCTGATTCCGTTGTTGTCTTCGCTGCGCTACAGCTTAAGCTCGGTGCAGGCTAATTCCGACGGACTGATTGTTCATTTCAGCGGCTTCCAGAATTATGCCGAAGCACTGACGGTGAATACCGAATTCAACCGCTCGCTGGCCGATGCCATTATGAATATGGTCATCAATGTGCCGCTGATCGTCATCTTCAGCCTGTTCCTGGCGGTGCTGCTGAATCAGAAGTTCATCGGCAGATCGCTGGCCCGTTCGATTTTCTTCCTTCCCGTTATTCTGGCCTCCGGGGTCATCCTGAGCCTGGAGAGCACCAGCCTGATTCAGGCGGTCAACGATCAGAATGCCGGAGCGGGAGCGATTCAGGGACTGGGCACCTTCGAGCTGGAGGGGCTGATGCTGGATGCGGGCTTAAGCGAATGGGTAGTGAACTATCTGACCAGCGCCGTGAGCCGCATCTATAGTATTGTGAGCCAGTCCGGCGTACAGATTCTGATTTTCCTGGCAGGTATCCAGACCATCTCGCCGCAGCTGTATGAGGCGTCCAAGATGGAAGGGGCAACCGGCTATGAGGCCTTCTGGAAAATCACTTTTCCCATGGTCAGCCCGCTCATTCTGGTGAATTCCATCTATACGATTATCGATTCCTTCTCGAATAACGCCATGACTGACCTGATCCGGGAGACCGGCTTCACCCAGTTCAACTTCGGTCTAAGCTCTGCGATGGCCTGGCTGTATTTCGCCGCAGTGGCCTTAATTCTGGCCGTCAGCAGCTATCTGATCTCGAAGAAGGTCTTCTACTATGATTAAAGGGAGGATGGGACTAATGCATGCGACCCGCTTACTGTCGCTCGAACGCTGGAAGAAATGGATATGGTCCTTCGTGCGGCTGACGCTCATTGCAGGCCTGTCGTTCGTGATCCTCTATCCGGTACTCCAGAAGATATCCACGGCCTTCAAGGCCAAGAGCGATCTGTATTCACCGATTGTCGTCTGGCTTCCCGAGAATTACACGCTCGACAATTTCGTCAAAGCGATTGGAATAATGGATTACTGGCAGGCCTTGCTGAATACCTTCACCCTGTCGGCGTTGACTACAATCTTGACCGCCATCTCCTGCGCGCTTGCAGGGTATGGCTTCGCCCGGCTGAAGTTCAAAGGGAGCCAGCTGCTGTTCGCCGGGGTCATATTGACGATCCTGGTTCCGCCGATCACGATTCTGATTCCGGTCTACCTGAATTTGAAGGATTTCAGCCTGATGGGGCTGATTCCGCTCTTAACGGGCGGCAAATCGGTGAATCTGCTCAACACCTACTGGCCGTTTATTCTAACCTCTGCTACGGCGAATTCGCTGAAGGCGGGGCTGTACATTTTCATCTTCCGGCAGTTCTTCCGGGGGATTCCCAAAGAGGTGGAGGAAGCGGCTTATATCGACGGGGCCGGGGTAGGCAAGACCTTCTACCGGATCATGCTGCCTAACGCGATACCGTCCATTGTTACGGTACTGCTCTTCTCGTTTGTGTGGCAATGGAACGACAGCTTCTTCACCACGACTTATCTGACATCCAGCAAGGTGATGGCGACCCAGCTCGGCTCGCTGCCGTATAATCTGGCGATTCTGCTGGAGGACGGCGCCAATTCCAAGGCTGATCCGTTCTACCTCAGCATGGTCCAGGATACAGGGATTCTGCTGGCGATTCTGCCGCTGATCATTATCTACCTGTTCGTGCAGCGGTATTTCGTGGAGAGTATTGAGCGTACCGGGATTGTGGGATAACCGTAGAAGGAGGATGACTGTGCACCAAAAGAACAGAACAAGCACTCCGGCCAGACTGGCCCGGAGTATAGTCTTCGCAGCCGCGCTTCTATGGTTATCCGGCTGCTCCGCTCCTGGCGGGGATGCGGCTCCTGCTGCATCCCCGCCAGGGAATGTAGCGTCATCCCCGGCGGCCTCGCCCGCCGGGACTCCGTCCGCTGCCCCTACAGCTTCGCCTGAAGCTGCGGCAGAAGCTTCGGTGCAGCAGGAGGCTCCGCCGCTGGCGGCAGCCTATGCGGATTACTTTCCTATAGGAGCTGCAGTGGAACCGGACCAATTGGAGGGTCCCGCAGCCGAGCTGCTGAAGCGGCATGTGAACTGGCTCGTGGCCGAGAATGCCATGAAGCCGGATGCAATTGCACCGGCTGAGGGCACCTTCACCTGGGAACGGGCCGACCGGATCGTCGCCTTCGCGAAGGCGAACGGCATGGGGCTGCGCTTCCACACCCTGGTGTGGCACAGCCAGACACCGGAATGGTTCTTCCGGGACGAAGCCGGTCAGGCAATGGCGGATGAGACCGATGCAGCAGGGCGCGAAGCGAACAAGAAGCTGCTGCTGAAGCGGCTAGACAGCTACATTACCGCTGTTGTCAGCCGTTACAAGGACGACATCTCCTCCTGGGATGTAGTGAATGAGGTGATTGAGCCTGGAGACCCGGATGGCATGCGGGCCAGCGACTGGTATAAGATTACCGGCACCGAATTCATCGAGACAGCCTTCCGGGCGGCCCGCAAGGCTGGAGGGCCGGAGCTTAAGCTGTATATTAATGATTACGGCACAGATAATCCCGAGAAGCGGGACCGGCTCTACGAGCTGGTGAAGGACATGCTGGCGAAGGGGGTGCCGATTGACGGGGTTGGCCACCAGACCCATATTAATCTGGACTATCCTTCGGTGGAGAGTATTATCGAGTCCATGGAGAAGTTCCATGCCCTCGGCCTTGATAATCAGATCACCGAGCTGGATATGAGCCTGTATGTCTATAACGATCTCAGCGATGTCGGCCCTGTAGTTCCTGAGGATCTCCTGCAGCGGCAGGCTGCGCGGTACGGCGAGCTATTCGCTGCTCTAAGAGACAGGAAGGAGCTGTTAAGCGGGGTCATGTTCTGGGGCATTGCGGATGATCATACCTGGCTGAGCACGTTCCCGACCGAGCGGACCGAGGCGCCGATGCTGTTCGACAGGCAGCATCAGCCCAAACCGGCCTTCCAGGCGGTCACAGATTTTTAAAAATATAAGAATTTATATGTTGCATACAAAGCCGTTTCCACTTGATTGGTAAAGAACGGGTAAGCCAAACAAGAAATGCACCTTACAATTTCATTATTTTTGCCGGGATAATATAATATTCCGGTAATAAATAATCTTGCAAAGTGAGGTTGCAACTGGTGCCCAAAACAATCAAGAATACAATGGCCTGGACTGTCGCTGCATGCATGGCCGTACAACTGTTAACCGCTTGTGAGAGAAGCAATAACCTTGCGGAGCGTTCTCCGGTTCCTGAGGGACAGCCGGGGAGCGCTTCGTTATATGAAGAGCCGGGTCTAAGCAAATATGATCCGCCCATCCAACTGTCGTTCGTACGTGAGAACAACGATGCGCTGGAAGAAATACTGAAGGAATTGCCGGGAGAGTCGCTGGAGCATAACCGCTGGACCGAGCTGTATGAAGAGGTGCTCGGCATTAGGGTCACCTATGATTGGACGGAGTGGAGCTCCATCTACTCCCGCAAGCTGGGGGTATCTCTGGCCTCCGGGGATATCCCTGATATTGTGCGGGTGAATGCTTCGCAGCTCAGGGTGCTGAGCAATGCAGGGCTGATCCAGGACCTGAGCGAAGTCTATGACCAGTATGCAACCCCGTTAACCCGCAAGGTGCTGAGCGAGGAAGGAACGGGCCCGTTCGAGACGGTTACCCTTGACGGCAAGCTTATGGCGATCCCGGAGACCAATTCGTCCATTGAGGGCGCGATGTTCCTGTGGATTCGCACGGACTGGCTGGAGCGTCTCGGCCTGCAGCCCCCGCAGACGATGGCAGAGGTGCTGGCTATTTCGAAAGCGTTTACGCAGCAAGATCCTGACGGTAACGGCAAGCATGATACCTATGGCCTTGCGGTCACCAAATATCTGTGGGACCCGGTCATGGGACTTACCGGGTTCATGGCCGGTTATGGTGCGTATCCCGGAATCTGGATTAAGGACAAGACCGGCAAGCTGGTCTATGGAGGGATCCAGCCGGAGGTCAAGCATGCCCTGCAGGTGCTTCAGGAATTGTACCGGACAGGACAGATTGACAGGGAATTCGCCTTCAAGGACGGGGTCAAGGCCAGCGACTGGATTGAGCATGAGCAGGTTGGAATGATGTATGGGGAGCAGTGGGGCTCCTTCCTCGTGCAGTCCAGCCGTGAGCATAATCCGCAGGCTGAGTGGCAAGCCTTCCCGCTGGTCTCGGAGTCGGGGGCCGCGCCGAAGGTGCCGCTTCCGTTCAGCACCAACCAGTTCCTGGCGGTCAAGCAAGGCGTCCAGCATCCGGAGGCGCTGATTAAGCTGATTAACCTGCATCTGGAGAAGAATTGGGGGGCAACGAGTGAGGTGGAGCGGTACTATAACGCTCCGCAGGCAGTGTGGAAGCTGTCGCCGGTGACGCCGTTTCCGGTGCAGAAGAACCTGGAGGCCTTCCGGGAGCTGGAGACCTTCCGGCGCACCGGCGATGCCTCCGTGCTTCAGGATGAAGCGAAGACCATCCAGAAGCGGATTGCTGCTTACGAGGCAGGAGGTGCGGACAGCGAGACAGGCTGGGGCTGGGAGCGGACGTACGGGCCTTCGGGTGCTTTTTCCATTCTGGACGGGTATGAACGTAAATCTCAGCTGCTCTATGAGAGCTTCGTCGGCGCACCTACAGAGACGATGATCGAGAAGCAGAATATTCTAAATAATCTTCAGATTGATGCCTTTCTTGATATCATTCAGGGCAGACCGCTCAGCGGGTTCGATAATTTCGTGGCACAGTGGAACAAGCTGGGCGGCGAGCAGATTACGGCTGAGGTCAACGACTGGTACGCAGAGAAGGGCGGGAGCAGCAAATGACCGGACCTGAGCAGACGAGTGGAGGCGGTACACATGCTTAAGTTTCCTGCGGTGTCGATGCGCCACACGATTTTTATCCGGATGGTTGTCACTTATCTTGCTATTATTCTGCCGATTCTGCTGCTGGGACTCTACCTCTACAACTGGAGCTACAGGAATGCAAGCCAGGACCTGTCCAGAGCGACCCTGTCGCAGTTAACCTATTATCTGGAGGACCTGAACCGCGAGGTGGAGTGGATGGAGATCCAGCAGTATGATCTTGCCCAGGATACCGAGCTGAACAAGATTGCCGTGACCTGGAATTACATGGACGATGTTCAAAAGCGGGAGAGCCTGAACTACATCACGCAGCGGCTCACCTCTCTGAAGAACAGCAGCGCCTACATCGGCGATGTGTTCGTTCATATCCGTACCATTAATAAAACGCTGTCCGCGATGAACGGCATCGATGATTTTGACAGCAGCAAGTTCAATTTCTTCCGGTCCGTCGATCTCAGAAAAGAAGGCCGGCTGATCAACTGGAACAACTTCCTGGAGCTAAGCGTTACCCAATCCAGCGGCAGGAGGAATGAGCCTCCGCTCTTCATCGTACAGATTGAGCTGGACAACGAGAAGCTGAAGGATTCGCTCCGGGCGATTAGCGCCTACGAGGAGAGCGGCTCGCTGCTGGTCTCGCGGCTGACGGATTATGCACTCGGTACAGAGAACAGCTCCCCGGAGCTGATTGAGAGCTATCACCAGGCGATCGATGAGGGGAATCTGTACAACTGGGAGCTGGACGGAATCCGGTATCATATTGACAGTTTCACCTCGGACAAGCTGGGGATGGCTGTGGCCACCTATTTGCCTGAGAAGGCGGTCAAGCGGCCGCTGACCAAGTTCGTGGTCTGGGCATGGCTGTTCGCGGCGGCGTCCTTCCTGGCGGTGCTGATCTATTCCTACGCGACCTATAAGTTCGTCCAGAAGCCGCTGCTTGTGCTGATCCGCAGCTTCAAACGGATGGAGAGCGGCTCGCTGGATATTCAGATTGACCATGGCCGCAAGGATGAATTCGGCTATCTGTATCTCCGGTTCAACCAGATGCTCAGCCGGCTGCGGATGCTGATTGACCAGGATTACACCCAGAAGCTGATGATGCAGCGGGCGGAGCTGAAGCAGCTCCAGTCACAGATCAATCCGCATTTCCTCTATAACAGTTTCTTCATTCTCAGCGCCCTGGCGAAGCAGGGGGACAGCTCCCGGATTGAGGAATTCTCCGGCATGCTGGGCGAATATTTCCGGTTCATCACCCGTAACGGAGAGGATAATGTCCGGCTTGCGGAGGAGACGCGCCATTCCCGGATGTATACGGAGATCCAGAAGATGCGCTTCTCCAGGCGCATTCAGGTTCAGTTCGATGAGCTGCCGGAAGACATGGAGGAGCTGCGGGTTCCGCGTCTGATTCTCCAGCCGATTATCGAGAATGCCTATGAGCATTGTCTGGAGAAGCAGGCGGAGGATGGGGAGCTGCGGGTTTCTTTTGAACAGGAGGAACGGGAGATTCGCATTATTGTTGAGGATAATGGAAGCGGGCTGACCGATGAACGGATCGAGACTCTGAGAAGGCGGCTGAATCAGAACGGCGGAACGCATGAAGTCACCGGCATGAGCAATATCCACCGGCGTATCCAATTAATCTACGGGGAAGGCAGCGGCCTGTTCCTGGACAGAAGCATGTTAAACGGCCTCCGGGTCGAGATCCGGATTAGGCTGACGGGAGGTGAAGGTCTTGTACAGACTATTGATCGTTGATGATGAAGAGATAATAACAGACGGCTTATACGAGGCGTTCAACCAGCTGCTTCCGGACAAGCTTGATGTCTACAAGGTCTATTCGGCCAAAGCGGCCCTGGAGTGGCTCTCGCGCACCCGGATCGATATTGTGCTGACCGATATCCGCATGCCCGGCATGAGCGGGCTGGAGATGTCTGAGCAAATCCGGGAGTTTTGGCCGCGGTCACGGATTGTTTTTCTGACCGGCTATAGTGAATTCGATTATGCCTATAGTGCGCTGCAGCTTCCCGGGGCCCGTTATCTGCTGAAGACCGAGGGCTTCGACAAGATTATTGAGACGGTGCAGGAGGTGCTGCAGGAGATTGAGCAGGGCAACATGCTGAGCGAGCTGCTGGAGCAGTCCAGGGAGCAGCGCGATTCCATGGAGACGGCGGCGCAGGGCGATTATCTCCGCCATCTGCTTCAGGACAGCCAGGCCTTGTGTAAGGATACGGATGCGTTACGTGCAGACTTCAGCAAGCTGGGTATCAGCCTTAATGCGGATACCCCGGTCATGCTCGTTCTTGGACGGCTTACCTACCCGGAGGGCATCTCTTACATGGACCGGCGTGAGCTTCTGACCTCTTCCCGGCTGATCTGGAATTCCCATCTGGCGGAGATGACCCGGCATGCCTGGGTGCTTGACAGGCACGGGGATCTCCTGTGGCTGCTGCAGCCTCTGCATAATGCCGGGGCTGCCTTCGGCGTGAATTTCGCGCGGTATCTGGAGGGGACGCTGGAGATGATCCAGGAATCCTGCCGGCAGACGCTGGGCCTGCCGGTTGCTTTTACGGTCAGCGGCTCGGCCTGTGCCTGGACAGAGACCGGCCGCCATTACGAGCGGCTTCACCGGCTGCAGCAGATGAAGATCGGGGACGGCATCTCCATGGTGCAGATTGACCGCAGCGGTCCGCCGGAGTCTGACGCAGTCCGTGAGACTGGGGTCCGGCTCCAACAGCGGGTGGAGAATCTTGCGGCCCATCTGGATGCCGGACGGCGGGAGCGGTTCGCTGAGACGCTGGAGGAGATCCGGGAAGGCATTCATTCGGGCGTCTCCGTGGAAGAAGCCGCCGAGCTGTATTATACAGTTGCCCTTGTGCTGCTGTCCCATATGAACCGCTCGGAGCTCTACGGCCTTGTCAATGAATATGGCAAGCTGATGCGGCTGGACGAGCATTCTTCCCTGGGGGAGGGCATCTATTATTTGGAGAGGCTGGCCTCCGATCTCTTCGAGCAGAGAAGCACAGCCGAGAAGGAACGCTCCTCGGAGGTTATTGAACGGATCTGCGATTATATCCACAGCCATTTGGGCGAAGACCTGTCTCTGGTGCGGCTGGCTGAGCTGCATTATTTCAATCCGTCGTACCTGTCCCGCTTCTTCAAGCAGGAGCAGGGTATTAACCTGTCTGAGTACATTGATCAATGCCGGGCTGTCAAGGCGAAGGAGCTGCTGGGAAATGAAACGCTCAAAATCCGCGATGTGGCGCTGTATGTCGGTTATGAGGCCCACCATTCCTTCACCCGGTTCTTCAAAAAAATGACGGGAATGACCCCCCAGGAATACAGGGAGTCTCTGCATGTAAATTTATAATCTGAGTCTATCAACTATAATTTGTAAGTCTATCAACTATAATCACACAGGTTTCAGCCCGTCTCCCCGCAGAGTACAATTCAGATGTATTCGCTTTCATTAAGACGGCATCCGCCGATTCCACGAAATGAGAAGGAGATGGGTATCTGTGAGAAAAAGGAAGTTAAGCTTATCCATGAAGCTGCTGGTGATGCTGGCTCTGCTGCTGACGCCGATGCAGTCCGGCGGCGGCACGGCAAGCGCCTGGGAGGGTTCGCCTGTTCCCAAGCTGCATGTCAGCGGCAATCAGCTGGTGAACAGCAGCGGACAGCCTGTGCTGCTGAGCGGCTGGCATCAGCCTACCGGGGCTTACTGGACGTATCAGAACAGCAATTATTATCTGAACCGCAACGGCGGGAACCGGCATAAGGCCACTCTGGAGTACCTGAAGGAGATCACGGATACCTTCACCAGCACCTCCGGCAAATACGGCAACAGCCACGGCTGGTACTCGAATCAGGTCCGCCTGTTCATCGACCGGGAGGATATGGGCGATGTCGCGGCAGGAACGTATAACTTCGCGGGCCTTCAGGCAGCTACCCAGAATCTGATCATTCCCTATGTGGAGTATGCAAAGACTAAGGGGCTGTATGTCACGCTGGGGCTGGACTTCACCCTGCTGGACAATAAGGCGACCACCCAGGCCAATCTGGACAAGTTCAATCAGATCTGGGGTTACCTGGCCTCCCAGCCGGGACTCAAGAGCGCGGATAATGTCATGTTCGAGCTGGTCAACGAGCCGGTGCTGAGCGATGTGAACGGACAATGGGGCGGCAATCCCTCCCAGCCTAACTTCGCAGCGTTCTGGAATTCGCTGAAGAACTTCCAGAACTCCATGATCTCTACGATCCGCAGCAAGGGCGCGGATAATGTGATCTGGGCTTCAGGCCTCGGCTGGGATCAGCATTATCAGCTGACGGCATCGAGTCCGCTGACCGACCCGCTGAACAATTACGGCTATGCCGTACACTGGTATCCGGGCTACGGCGCTTATGACAATTACAACTCGCTACAGCAGATCTGGGATAGCAGCATCAAGCCTGCTGCCGATGCTTACCCGATCAATATTACTGAAACGACCTGGTTCAAGAACCAGCCGGGCGACTCCGCATATTGGGATCTGTTCAACGGTACGAATGCAGGCTTCGGCAAGAATACCAAAGCGATCTTCACCGCCGCCGGCAATGTCAGCATTGCCGTCCATATGAACGGCTTCCTGCTCGATCCCGGTCCCAAAAGCTCCTTCGCCGATCCGGACGGCGGGCTGCTCTATGACGGCAACGCCACCCGGGACGGCATGGCGCGCTTTATCTTCGAATGGTACTACGAGCGGGCACAGTTCAACCCCTGGAACGGGGTGTGGAACGGGGTTACCAACAATGCGAAGTATAAGCTGATCAACCGGGCGTCAGGCAAAGCGATTGACGTTCCGAACGGGCAGAATACGAACGCCCTTCAGCTCCAGCAGTGGCCGGAGAACACCGCGCTGGCTCAGCAATGGACGGTTACGGATATGGGCACGTACAATAATATTTACCGGCTGCGCAGCGTGAATTCTTCCGACAATAAGGTGATGGATGTGCGTAACGGCACGAAGAATAACGGCGAAGCCATCCAGCTGATGCAGGATTTGAACAACACCGCCCAGCAGTTCCGTCTCATCAAGCTGAGCAACGGCTACTGGAGCATTCTTAATGTGAACAGTAACAAGGCAGTCGAAGTCACAGGAGCCTCCACCGCAGACGGCGCGAAGCTCCAGCAGAACCTCTACCGCGGCGATCTGCACCAGCAGTGGAAGCTGGTTCAGGTGAACTAGAGCTTTATGGTAAGAGCCCCCTTCTCCATCTGCAGGGCGGTCCGGGACAGTACCGGATTGCCGCGCGGGGGAAGGGGGCTTTTTGCGTGATGAAGCAGGGGAAAGGGGGCGGGCGAGGAGGTGCGAGGCCGAATGTGTGTGAAAAACCGAATACATTCGGCGTGTGCGGGGGTGCGAGAGCAAATGTGTGTGAACAACCGAATACATTCGGCGTGTGCGGTGGTGCGAGGGCAAATATGTGTGAAAAACCGAATACATACGGCGGGCGAGGAGGTGTGGAGGACGGGTGGCGAAGGCTGGAGGTTCGGGCGCAAAGGTGTGGAGGGAAACAGTTGCCTTTTATACACTTACTGGTGAACAAAAGGCTCCTCCTACGGCAATGGTTGGATAAACAACACTTAATTTTGCACATTTCCACTAAAGTAACGAGATCAAACTAATTAGATGCTCCTTTTCCACTTACTCCCGCCCAATCCTGAGAATCCAGCAAATTAAGATACCTTTGTCCACCTATTTCCGAGAGAGAAGATGACACAAGTAGTTTTGCTTGCGGCAGGGCGAGAGAAGGTGTGATTTTTCAACCAGCCTACCCGCCCACTCCCGTCGAAGTTGCTGCATATGCACCCACAAGCATCACAATCCGCATAAAACCAACCAAGCTCTTTACACCTGCGACTCTCTCACTCCTTATATAAGAAAAGCAACATTTGTCGATAAGAAAGCAACGTTAAGCTATAGATTACAAGGCTTGGGTATGATTAAATACATAAAGAATACAGCATTTATGCAGATGACTACTAGCTGGTAACTATTTATTTAATGATGGACTCGAAAGGATGAATACGAATGATGGACAAACAG
Organism: Paenibacillus sp. FSL R7-0210; assembly: GCF_038009085.1. Lineage (NCBI taxonomy): Bacteria > Bacillati > Bacillota > Bacilli > Caryophanales > Paenibacillaceae > Paenibacillus > Paenibacillus sp. FSL R7-0210. The sequence continues at coordinate 3,436,335 of NZ_JBBPAR010000001.1, read as the reverse complement.
CAACAGCTTGGCTTAACGCCGCCGATGGGATGGAATTCATGGAATACTTTTACTTGGGATATCAATGAGCAATTGATCCGGGAAGCGGCCGATACGCTGGTGGCGGACGGTTATAAGGATGCAGGGTACGAATACATTGTGATTGACGACTGCTGGAGCCTGAAGGAACGGGACAAGGATGGCAAGCTGGTGGCTGACCCGGACAAATTCCCGAACGGAATGAAGGCGGTTGCAGATTATATTCACTCCAAGGGACTGAAGTTCGGCATGTACTCTTGTGTGGGAACGCATACCTGCGCCGGGTATCCGGGCAGCTTCGAGCATGAATTCCAGGATGCCGCATCGCTGGCGGAATGGGGTGTAGACTTCCTGAAGTATGACTACTGCTTCAAACCCAGACATATGTCGGGGGAGCTACTGTATAAGCGGATGAGTCTCGCACTTAAGAACTGCGGAAGAGACATTCTTTTCTCCGCATGTAACTGGGGTGAAGATAACGTCTACCAGTGGATTCGTGAATCCGGCGCGCATATGTACCGTTCCACCGGCGATATCCAGGACAGCTGGGAATCGATCAAGACGCTGGCGCTGTCACAGCTTGATAAAGCCGCCTACACCGGGGCCTACTGCCATAACGATCTGGATATGCTGGTAGTCGGCATGTATGGGGGCAGCAACAGTGACTTCATCGGCAGTCAGATCGGCGGCTGCACGGATGTAGAGTACAAGACGCATTTCTCGCTGTGGAGCCTGCTGGGCTCTCCGCTGATGATCGGCAGTGACATCCGCAAGGCGAATGAAGCGACCAAGAACATTCTGCTGAACCCGGATCTGATTGCCATCAACCAGGATATCGAGGGCCGCGGAGCTTACCGCATTAAGCCTGAGCCGCAGTGGTTCCATACCAATGAAGTATTCATGCTGGTAAAAGTATTAGCAGACGGTGACCTCGCGATCGGCTTCTTCAATCTGAGTGATGGTCAAAGAGAGATGTCGCTGCAATTCTGGGATTTCGGGCTTCCGTATGCCTCCGGCAAATCGCTGTCCCTGTATGACTGCTGGGAGCAGAAGGAGCTTGGGGTGTTCAGAGAACGGTTCGCTCCGGTGGTTCCAGCCCATGACTGTCTGATCGTGCGGGCGAAATTGGTCTGATTGGTCTAGAGATAAGAAAGAAGAGAAGCGTATGAGCATGAACAGAACCTGCAGACAATGCGGGGTCCCTCTGATGACGGATGATGTGGCGATTTACCTGAAGCTGGTCACGCGCAATGCCCAGGATTTCCTGTGTATCGACTGTCTTGGTGAGCAGCTGAAATGCGGACGCGAGCCGATTGAGCGGCTGATCAAGTATTTCAGGGAATCGGGGAAATGCGTGCTGTTCCGTTAGTCACCGGAAGACAGCAGCGGACAGACTGCTGCGGACCGCGTGCTTGCCGGTAGGGGGTTTTTGGCATATATAGAACGACAAAAAGCTCACCGTCAAGGCGATTGCCTCTATGGTGGGCTTTTTGGCCCGGAATTACTGGGATCTCAATTAGAGAAGCGTGCTCTCCCTGAATTCCTGGGGCGTGACGCCAAAATGCTCCTTGAAGACCTTGATGAAATACGTGGGGTTCTTATATCCCAGACGGTTCGCTATTTCATAAACTCTGTATTTACTGTCCTTCAGCAAGAATACAGCCTTCTCCATCCGCAGACGCAGCAGGTAATCGGACAGGTTCTCTCCCGTCTCCCGCTTGAAGACCTTGGATACATGGGTTGGGTGCATATATACATATTCGGCGATCGCCTGAAGGGAGACATCCTCCGACAGATGCTCCTGTACGAATTGATGAATCTGCGCGACAACGGAGTGACGGGAGGCGGACAGCTCGGTGTTCATCTCATGCTGAAGTCTGTCCAGCAAGCCCGTTGCCCAGTACTCCAGTTCTCCGATGCTCCTGATATCAAGCGGCGTATGCAGGCGGTAGTCTGTCAGCAGACCGCCGTTCTTATGCACAAAGTAGGAGAACGCGGACTTCAAGGCGTAATAAATCTCCGATAAATGCTCATGCGAGCCGCTATACTTCGTGCCCCATTCCAGCAAGACCTCCTGGAGCTTCTCTCTTGCCGCCTCCCAGTTCCCGGCCTCAAGCAGATGCGGGAACAAGGGAGGCGAGTAGAGGGAAGCGACCACCAGGGAGGCCGGTTTGACATGATGACCGCCGAGCTGAACGACGAAGTCGTTGTCGTAGCCGATCTGCGAGCGGACCGTGGCTACGCAGCGCTGATACAGCTCCTCCACACTGGCCGGAAAGGTCCCGGAAGGGGAGAGAATGACCGAGACCGTGAGATGCAGCAACCGGCTGACAATCTGCCTCATCTCATCCGCGGTCTGTTCCAGTTGACGGCCGCTTGCGTCCCCGCCGCCATTCACAATGAACAGAAGATGGCCGTATACATCCTCGCAGCTCCAGCTTTTGAAGTGCTGGGACACCAACTCCTCCACGATATTGGTAACAGCGAAGCCCGGAAGCGACATATCGGACGGATCGTAGCGCTTCTGCGGGTCCTCGATGCGGATCAGAATCAGGGAGATCGTATCGCCTAATCCGATTGGAAGGCCGTATAACTGGAGCTGCTCTGTCAATTTGCGTTCAGTCCACATGCGTCCCTGGATCAGATGGTTCAGCAGGTTGGAGCGCAGGATAGGCAGATTGCGGTGAACCATTGCCTGCGACTGCACGTAGGCAGTCATCTGCTCCCGTTCTGCCTGCAGCGCACGGGCCGCATCAGAGACGGCAGCGAGCAGCTCCTCATCCTTCACAGGCTTAAGGAAATAATGTGCCGCCTTAGCTTTCAGCCCCTGCTGGGCATATTCAAATTCGGCATGGCCGGTAAGCAGAATACTAACCGTCCTCGGCCACTTCTGCTTGACCGCCCGGATCAGCTCAATGCCGTTCATGCCGGGCATTCGGACATCGGTCACCACAATGTCTGCGGCGTTCTTGTCCATCTGCTCCATAGCCTGCTTGCCGGAACAGGCAGAGAATACGCTGGTAATGCCAGCCGTCTCCCAGGCAATGCTTGCGGTCATGCTCTCCACTAAGTGCTCTTCATCATCCACGATTAACAGCTTCATTCTCCACCGCCTTCTCTGTCCAGTACAGCTCTACCCGCAGTCCCGAGTCCGCATTGACCGACAGCCTCACCCCTGAGTCCGCCCCGTACCGGAGCTGGAGCCGCCGGTGCACATTCAGCAGGCCGCAGGCTTCCGGCCGTTCTCCATACCGGTTCGCAAGCAGCTGCTGAAGCTCCTGAAGCCGGCCAGTGGTCATAGTACCGCCGTTGTCGTCAACTATCAACGAATATCCGCTGCCGTCCAGGCTCCCGCTAATCGTGATCCTCCCGGGGCCCTCCAGGGCTTCAATCCCGTGAATCAGCGCATTCTCGACGATCGGCTGGAGAATCAGCCGGGGCACTTCAAGGTCCCGCATGAGGTCCGCCACCTCGATGCTGTAGCGGATGCGGCTCATCCGCATCCGGTGGATGCTGAGGTAATCGGCCGCGTTCTTCAGCTCATCCGCCAGCCTCACCGCCTGATTCTCCACCCGGGTCGTATAGCGGTAGTAATCGGACAGGTGATAGGCCATTTGCAGCACAGCATCCTTCCGTTCCAGCTTGGTCATGCTGATCACGTAGGACAGGCTGTTATACAGAAAATGGGGATTAATCTGTGACTGCAGCTGCTTCAGCTCAGCTTCATGCGTGAGCAGCTGCTGCTCCAGCACATTCTCGATCAGCTGCTGGATTTGCGCCGACATTTCATTGAATCTGGATACAATGAGCCGGAATTCGTTATTTGCCTGAAGCGGAATTCTGGTCTTGTATTGTCCCATCTTGATGAGCTGAACCCCTCTGACCAGAGCGCGCAGCGGGACCTGAACATTCCGGTATAGCAGCCACGATAAGGCAATACCCACGATAAGGATCAGTCCGAGGACAAGATAGGCGAACCGGTTGGTTACCCTAAGTGGCGTCAGAATTTCGGATAAAGGCACAATGTTGACCACATACCCGTCCAGCACCTGCACATCGGAATAGGACAGAAGGTAGGAAATTCCGCTGACATCCAGAGTAATATTGCCCTCATGCGCCAGCTGCGTCCGCTTTAAGGCGGATACAGCCTCCTGGAGAAGCTCAGGCGGGCAAGAGGGCGTGGATAAGAAGATGTCATCAGGTTTATAAAAAAGCGCTTCCCCGATTCCCTGCGATTGAAACTGCTCCAGCATCCGGATCACATGGTTCATGTGAAAGCTGATTTCAATGATCGAATTGGCTCTGGCGATGCCGCTGCTGGACTGGTAGGGCTCAAAGGTCAAGTGGATGACCGTGCCCTGTTTATCTCCGTGATCGTCATCCATAATAAAATTCCAGTTGTCCTTGCTCAGCCGCTGAAGACGCTCCAGATCATAGGAGGTTCCGTTGACCGTAGATATGGTCTGCCCTGAACGCGGCGAATAGACCGTGATTTCATTGATCCATTCCGTCGAGGCGCTTTGCAGATACAGCTTATCCTGAATGAGCTTTTTGCGGCTGATTTGTTCGTAGTAGCTGGAGTTCAGCAGGGACAGATCCTGAAATTCAATGACGTTCGGATCACGGATCAGGAGGTAGGTGAAGGTCTCCAGCTGCGTAATAATACTGTCCAGTTGTGTGGCTAAGGTAGATAGCCTGCTGATGCCCGACTGTTTGATCTGACTGGTGATGACATTCTCATTGACTCTGCTCGAATACACCGACAAGATCAGAACAGGCAGCAATAATAACACCAGCGAGCCGACCAGCTTGGAGAAAAGACTACGTTCCTTGTTGCCCATCTGCTTCTGACTCCTAAGTTTTGTGCTTATCTTATTCTTTAACTGCGCCCATCGTCAACCCTTGTACGAAGAACCTCTGCAGGAACGGATAGACGAGCAGGATCGGCAATGCTCCTATCAGGATTTGCGCAGAACGCACCGTGCGTTCCGACAGAATTTTCAGCTGACTGGGATCAATGTTCGTGTTGCGCATGTCGCCGCTCTGAATGATCGTCTGCAGAAATGTCGCCAGTGGATACTGCCGGTAATCAGTCATATAGATCAGCCCGTCAAACCATGAGTTCCAATGCCAGACCATCGAGAACAAGGATAAGGTGGCCAGGGAGGGAAGCGACAAGGGAAGATAGATCGTGATCAGAGACCTCAGATAACCCGCCCCGTCAATGCTTGCCGCCTCCTCCAGCTCTTTGGGAATGGCGCGGAAGAATTGCATCATCAGAATGGTATTGAACACGTTCACCGCAGACGGCAGAATCAGGACCCACAGCGTGTTGGTTAAATGAAGCTGCGTGATCAGCAGATAGGTTGGAATCAGGCCGCCGTTGAACAGCATGGTGAAGACAAAGAACCAGGAGTAGAAGCTTCTGCCGTAAAATGAACGCGACAGGGTATAAGCGGCGGTAACGGTCAACGCCATAGACAGCAGGGTTCCGGCGAGCGTTCTTTCCACAGATAGAATTAGGGAACGCAGAAACAAGGGATTCGTAAGCGTTCTGGAGTAGGCTTCAGCCGTGAATCCGACCGGCCAGAAAAACACCTGATTAGCCGTAGCCGCCGCACTGGAACTGAAGGATACGGCCGCTACGTGCACAAGAGGAAGAATACATAATATAGCCAGGACTGCAAGAAGCGCAGTGTTGAGCACTGTAAACCAGCGGTAAGAGATTGTTTTCCGATACATAGATTCCGCCTGCCTTTACTCAAAAGATGCGATAATTTCCGAACCGGTAGGCCAGCCGGTAAGCCGTAACGATCAGTATGAAGCTGATGACCGATTTGAATAAGCCGACGGCGGTCGCGAAGCTGAAAGATCCGTTCATGAGACCTACCCTATATACAAAGGTATCTATAATATCTCCTTCACGGTAGACCAGCGGATTGTACAGGTTGAAGATCTGGTCGAAGCCTGCATTGAGGATATTGCCCAGCGCGAGCGTGCCCACAACCAGGATAACGGGAACCAGTGCCGGCAAGGTGACATGGAGCGTCTGCTTGAACCGGCCTGCGCCGTCGATCTCGGCGGCTTCATATAGCGACATATTGATGCCGCTCATGGCAGCGAGATAGATAATCGCGGCGAAGCCGAACTCCTTCCAGACATCACTGACCACTACGGTGATCCGAAACCAGGTTCCGTCTCCAAGGAAAAATACAGTATCGGCGCCAAGGAGCGTCAGCAGGTGATTGACAATTCCTTTATTGCCGAGGATATCCGTCAGAATCCCTCCCAGAATCACCCAGGACAGGAAATGCGGGAGATATACGAGTGTCTGCACGAACCGTTTGAACAGCAGCGCGCGAACCTCATTCAGCAGCAAGGCAAAGAGGATCGGGACTATAATGTTGGCCGTGATCTTGAGCGAAGCGATAAGCAGGGTGTTATAGATGACCTGCACGCTGTCAGGATAAGTAAACATATATTGAAAATGCTCGAAGCCAACCCATGGTGAATGCAGGAACCCAAGCCGGGGCTTGAAGTCCTGAAAAGCCATCAACAGCCCCGCCATAGGCGCATAATTGAAGATCAGCAGACAGATTACAGATGGCAGTATGAGCAAATGAAGAGGTAGCTGGCGAGTAAACCGCGTCTTGCTCTTCTTCCATTCCATCATCCGGACAACTCCTCTATAGGTTCATTTGGCAAAAGTCTTCTATTGGTTAAGCGCCTGATACCACTCGTTCACCTCTTTGGTAATATCATCTCCGCCGGAGGACTTCCATTTCTCCACGAAGCTGTCGAACGAATCCGGCGATTCTTGCCCGTAAATAATTTTCAGGAAAGCTTCACTTTCCATTTTGCGGAGCAGCTCGCCCTTTTGGGCCATGGTTGCTGTCGGAGGGCCGGTATATTTATCGAATACGGAAGCTTCGTCGATGTAAGTCTGCAGTACGGCAGCAGCCTCTGCCCATTTCTTCGGTCTGGCCGAGAAATACATTTCGTAAGGGGTTTCGGGTGTTTTTCCCTGGCCGAGCTTGGCCATGACCTCCAGCTCCTTTTTGGGCGTCTGAATGTCGTTGCCGTAGATGGTGTATTTCTTCACATCAATCCATCCGCCCGGGATTTTGTCCTGGTCATAGACCGGTTTGCCGTCCACGATGACATAGTCGTAGCCCTCGGCCCAGCCGTTAGCCAGTTCGGAGGAAGGATCGTAGAAGCCGGGTCCCATGATGGCGTCCAGATAGTTGAAGAAGGCCTCCATATATTTGAAATCCTTGTTGAAATAGAAGCGGACAGAGGATTGCGGTTCACTGCCAAAGCCCATTTTGCCGTCAATGCCTGCAGGAATGGGAACCGGTACATAATCAAAGGTCATATCCGCACTGAACGGATAGGAAGCCATCCAGGTCGGGCCGAAGACCATGCCGGATTTGCCCTGAACAAAGCTCTCCGCCGCCTTGGCTTCATCCATGATCCCGGCGTCTTTATCCAGATAGCCTTTGCTCATCCATTCGCTAAGCTTGATCAGGCCCTCCTTGACTGTAGGCTGAACAGAGCCGTACTGAAGCTTGCCGTCCGGCCCCTCTGTCCAGTAAGTAGGGATAGCAGATTGTCCGAACAGGAAATCGCTGGATACCATGAAGGTGTCCTTCACGGCCGTGACGCCTTTTTTGAGCGACAGGGATAATCCGAGGGTATCCTTGATCCCATTGCCGTCAGGGTCGCGGTTGACGAACGCATACATTACAGCTTCCATATCCGCGATAGTCTTGGGCGCCTTCAGGCCTAAGGTATCCAGCCAATCCTGGCGAATCCAGAGCACACTGAAAGAGCTGTTGGCGTTGAAGGTAGGCAGGCCGTAATGCTTGCCGTCATAAGTAACCGTATTCCATATTTCGGGGTACTGGGCGTACAGATCCTTAAGCCGCTGCGAAGCGTACTTGTCAAAAGCCTCGTCGATATCCATCACCTTGCCGGAATCGACGACCTGATTCTCAAGCGTCGGATCGTTCAGGGTGAAGACATCCGGCAGCTTTTCATTGGAGTTAAGCAGAAGGCGGAGCTTGGTCGTGTAAGCATCTCCGGTTCCTACGGTCCAATCTACCTTGAAGTCAATGCCGAACTTCTCCTTGGCCCATTTGGTATGGACATTATTCTCGATGGTCTCCCCATTCTTGAATTTGTTGTCGGAGCCGACTACACGGCCTAAGGTAATTGTAGCCTCTTGTTGCCCGGCATTTCCCTGATCCCCCTGTGCAGCCTGACCCGGATCGGATGCCGCACTGCAGCCGGCAACAGCTGTCAGCAGGACTCCGGCCACTAGGGCGATAGACGCCTGCTTCGCAAACTTTATCTTCATGTATTGACCTCCCTGTATGTGATGCTGTTTAGTATATCGCCCATGGGACCCAGGGATAAATAACAATATTGCGAGATTCATGCAAATATATTGGCCGTTCTATTTTACTTTCATTTTATTATATGAATTGATTCATTTATTATATTTCATATTATCAAGGCAGCATTTAATATAGTTTGTGTATTTTACTATTTTTATATGGCGGTGATTAGATTGTTGTATGCAGGAGCGAATTACCATCCGCATGACTGGCCCAAGGAGAGATGGGCACAAGATATTGAATGGATGCGGGCAGCATCCTTTAACGTTGTCCGGCTGGGGCATTTGTGCTGGGACAGCTTTGAGCCCTCTGAAGGCAACTTTACATTTGAATGGTTCGATGAAGTCATGGATCTGTTTCACGAGGCGGGTATACAGGTCGTGCTTGATATCGCAACCCGTCCGGCTCCGACATGGCTCCACAAGAAGTATCCGGCGATTGACCGGACCGATACAAACGGCATCCGTATGGAAGCGCAAACACGCTATATGGAGGATATCGGCCACCCGGCCTTCCAGGAATACGCGTATAAGTTCGCCGAGACACTGGTATGTAAATACCGGAATCATCCGGCCCTGTATGCCTTCGGACTGTGCAATGAGCTGGGCTCGGGAGCGCCTTCCTATTCCAGAGAGGCCAGAGACCGCTTTGAAGCTTGGCTGAAAGACAAGTACGGCACGGTAGACCAGTTGAACCGGGCATGGACTACCCAGCGCTGGTCGCGCAAATTGAGCAGCTTCCACGATGTCGTGCTTCCAGTCTCCGGCCAGATTCATGGCGCGCCGGAACGGGTGCTGGACATGTGGCGATTTTATTCCGATGAAGTCTTGGCTTATATGCAGGGTCTGAGCCGGATTGTCAGGCAGTTCGCGCCTGAAGCCAGGGAATCGACGAATCACTGGTCAGAGAATCCCGGCTACGGGTTCGATTATCTGAAGCAATATGAGGAGATCATTGATCTCCCCGGTATCGGGTTCTACCCCGGCACCAATCCCGAGGACAGACGGGCCTTGACCGCCGCCTGCTTCTTCATGGATCACCGCATTGGCGAGCTTGACCAGCCCATCTGGTGCCTTGAATTCCAGACCGGCGACTTCGGAGGCTACGCTTCCCCGCGCCTGGCCATGAGAATGTATGCCTATCTCTCGCTTGTCCACAGGGCTCAGGCTGTCTGCGCATGGACCTGGCGGACGATGCTGGGCGGTGAGGAGCAATATGTATTTGGTCTGGTGGATCATGACGGCACGCCAGGCTGGAAGTATGAGGAGTTCAAACAAATCGCGGAGGAATTCAAGCTGCTGCAGGAACGCGGGCTTCCCAGACAGACCTCTCCGCAGATCGCCATCGCCTACTCGTACGAGAGCTTGAAGGTGATGGACGGCAACCGGAGTTACTACAAAACCGATTATACCCGGCAAGTCCTGGAGGCTTATGAGGCTCTGGAGCGGGCCAATCTGGACTGTAATATTGTGAATCTGCGCAGTCTGCGCAAGGATTACAAGCTTCTGATCGTGCCGGGACATGCCGTCATGGATGCAGCCTCAGCGGCCGCTATTCGCACTTTCGTTGAGGCAGGTGGCACCGCTGTGATGACGGCGTATTCTGCGAAGGTCAATGAGCATAACCGCGTGTTCGATACCCCGATGCCCGGCGGGCTAAGCGATGTCTTCGGCATCCGCAGCGGAGCCTTCATGAGAACCAGAAGCCATACGCCTGCGGAGAATGCCGGAGGTCTTGAGAAGACAGAGCTTCATCTGGAACGGGAAAAGCCGGCTATTCTCCTCGGGGAGCAGGAAAGTCAGCCTGAGATCAGCTATTACGAGATACTGGAAGCCCGCACGGCAGAGACTGTGGCTTCGTTCACGAATACACTCGAGAAGTCGCCCGCAGTCACGCGGAACCGTTATGGCAAGGGAGAGGCGATCTATGTCGCGATACCGGCAGATGCCGATTTTCTAAGTCTGCTTCTTGATAGGCTGTACCCGGCGCTTGGCATCCAGAAAGGTCCGGTTACCCCTTCAGGCGTGGTCGCACGCAGCCTGGAAGACGGCTCTTTACTCTGTGTGAACACCACCGGTATAGAGCAGACCATACAGCTGGATAGGGAGGCATCCGGGCTGCTGTCCGGCAGCCGCTTCGCGGATTCGCTGACTTTGGGCGCTTATGAGGTAGAGCTGGTAACGTACTAGATAAGAAGCACTAAAGAAATAAACAAAAAGCAAAAGAAGCGGAGGGGAAATTTGGAGCTGTAGGAGCGGTAGCGTCCGCCTTTGTCAACGGATTTCACCCGCGAACAGCGGTTCAAAATCAAGAAATCTGGTGACAACAGCGGCCGGAAGTCCAAATGTTCACCGCAGTGACGACGAAGCTTCAAGTTCAAATCTTAAGTGCGTCTTATATAGACTACTATCAAAGGGGAGCATAGGGATGAATGATAATATCAGAATCGCAGCGCAAGTAGTACCTTCTCCACGGCAGCTGGCCTGGCAGGAGCTGGAATTCTATTCATTTATACATTTTGGAATCAATACGTTCACCGATAAGGAATGGGGGCTCGGCGACGAAGCACCGGCAATCTTCAATCCCGAAGAATTTGATGCCAAACAGTGGGTGGAGGTGTGTAAATCGGCGGGAATGAGAGGCTTGATCCTGACCTGCAAGCATCATGACGGCTTCTGTCTCTGGCCCAGCAGCCATACCGGGCATTCCGTGAAGCACAGTCCATGGCGTGATGGCCAAGGCGATATGGTACAGGAGGTAGCGGATGCCTGCCGTGAGGGAGGACTGAAATTCGGGGTGTACTTGTCTCCGTGGGACCGCCATGACAGCCGGTACGGGACTTCGGAGTATAACGAATATCTCAAGGATCAATTACGTGAGCTGTTAACCGGGTACGGGGACATCTTCTGCGTCTGGTTCGACGGTGCATGCGGTGAAGGTCCGAATGGCTTGAAGCAGGTCTATGACTGGGACGGATATTATGAGGTGATCCGGGAGCTGCAGCCGGGCGCGGTGATCTCCGTATGCGGTCCGGACGTCCGCTGGTGCGGCAATGAGGCCGGCCTTACCCGTGAGTCTGAGTGGAGTGTCGTTCCGGCAGAGCTGCAGGATTGCGAGAAAATCCAGGAAGAGTCGCAGCATGTGGACGACGGCGAATTCGCCAGACGCAGCAACTCCCGCGATGAGAATCTGGGGAGCCGGGAAGCCATCGCCGGGAAGGAGCTCGTCTGGTATCCGGCGGAAGTGAATACCTCGATCCGGCCCGGCTGGTTCTACCACGCTGCTGAGGACGACCAGGTCCGCAGCCTCGAAGAGCTGCTGGACATCTATGATAAGTCGGTTGGCGGGAACTCGACGTTCCTCCTCAATCTTCCGCCCGACAAGCGCGGTCTCATTCATGAGAACGATGCCCGGCGAATGGCCGAGCTGGGAGAGGTGATCCGGTCCACCTTCGAGTATAATCTGGCTGCGGGGGCTCAGGCCGCCGCAACGGAGACAATGTCGGAGAACAATGCTGCCAGCCGAGTATTGGACGGGAATAAAGATACATTCTGGTGCCCGGAGGAAGGTACGGAGCAGGCTTCCATTGAGATTGATCTGAAGGCGGAGCAGTCCTTCGATACGATCGTGCTCAAGGAGCATATCCAGTCTGGCCAGCGTATCGAACAGCTTCATCTGGAATATCTGGACGGAGCTACCTGGAGAAGGTTCAGTGAATGTACAATCGTCGGACATAAGCGCATTCTCAAATTCCCGGAGGTTACAGCAAGGCATATCCGCCTGACCATTGATAAATCACGCTGGTGCCCGACCTTATCCGCATTTGAAGTGTATCTGAGCGCGGTGGAGAGCTGTCTCAAGCGTTAAAAGACAATAAAAGAAAACACCCCTTTCGTGTTGTGCGTGAAGCTTGGAACAGTATGAGCAAGGACGTGAATGTGGCCGGGATTGCGGGTGGGACTATGGCTGGTATGGCTGAGAATGTGGCCGGAACTTAGCAGTTGGATTTTCTCCACTTGCTTAGGGATGGAGCAGGCCTTGTCAGGAGATAGTTGGAAAAACAACACTTAATTTGCTGCCAAACGATCAGAACAGGGGAAATGCGCGAAATTAAATGACATTTATCCAATTGATTTCCTCAGAAGCTTCCAACCTTCCAAATTAAGGTACGTTTATCCAACTAAAACCTGGGGCTCTTTAGCAAAATAGCAGTAGGTGTACGAGAAGCTACAGTAGAACCGAAACAAGACCGGAAGCAGCAGAGCAGCGATTCTCCACGTAACGGGAGAATCGCTGCTCTTTTTGATCTTTATGTTGTTGGGCATGGACATCGTCTGCTCAACTTACCGGAATTATACCTTTGGATCAGCCCCGGCAGGCGGGAGCATGATACCGCATGTCTTTAGTTCATTAATTTCGCTTGTGAAAGCAAGCGGAGGATGACGGTTGCCGCTTCCGCACGGGTTGCGGATTGACCCGGCTGGAATTGCCCGGTAGGTGTACCGGTGATCAGGCCGGCCTGAACCGCCTTGGCCACATCCTGCTGCGCCCAGCCCGCAATCTTGTCTGCATCCTTGAAGGCTGCAGGCTGAAGCTCTGAAGCTGGGAGCGGCGAGCCTGCAAGGGCCATCGCCTTAACCAGAATAATGGTCATCTCCTGGCGGGTAATGATGTCGTTCGGCCGGAAATTATTGTCCGTTCCGCCCTGCACCAGACCCAGCTCAGCGGCTGTTCCGACACTTCCGGTGTACCATGCGCCGGAGGGGGTATCCTTAAACGAAACATCTGCCGAACCGGAGGAGGAGGAGTAGCCCAGCGCACGAACCATCATCGCTGCGAATTCCGCGCGCGTTGTGGTAGCGTTCGGTGCGAATTTGCTGTCCGTTAAGCCGGTGAGGATGTACTTTGAGGCCAGCTTTTCGACGGATGCCTGTGCCCAGTGCCCCTTGATATCCGCGAATGTCTTGTTGCTTGAAATTACCGCAAATGTGCCGTTGTTCGGACTGTAGAAGGTTACACCGGTGCCGTTGAAGACCGCCGGGACGAAGGTGAAGCTTCCGTCCTTCCCGATCCGGACCACGGTCGTATTCCGGCTGTCTGCCGGACTGTCGAGCTGCAGGGTGCCCCGGGAATGGCTGCCCTTGAACCCTGGAATCTCGACTGTGCGTCCGTTGGCTTCAGCCGTTACCGTGTATTCAATGGCAGGGCTGATTAATTTGCCCTGGGCTGCCAGAACAGCTTGAAGGATCTCTTGCTGCCGCTGTTCCGGCAGGACCGTCATACTGACCTTAAGCTTCCAGTCCCCGGTTCCCAATTGCTGTCCCCAAGCTGCGGTATCAACCGCTTTTACAGGGAAGTGGAAGGTGCCGAGCGGAGACGAGACGGTGATCTGTTCTGCCGCTTTTACTTTCTGCGCATCCAGTGTGGCTGTAGCAGTGGTTCCTGTCACCTCTGCTTCGACGGTCAAATGGCCGCTGCCGCTTGGTGCTTCCGGCTGAACAGGGGTGACCGAACCAACGGTAGGGTTACCGCCGTTGCCACTACCGGCGTTAGTACCACCGTTGTTGCCGCCGCCAGGATCGCCGCCGCCGTTGTTACCGCCGCCAGGATCGCCGCCGCCGTTGTTACCGCCGCCAGGATCACCGCCGCCGTTGTTACCGCCGCCAGGATCACCGCCGCCGTTGTTGCCGCCGCCGGGATCACCGCCGCCGTTGTTGCCGCCGCCGGGATCACCGCCGCCGTTGTTACCGCCGCCAGGATCACCGCCGCCGTTATTGCCGCCGTCGTCAATCGCAAGCGTATGCCGCGCATAAATATCGAACCGGTCGAACGCAGGCGCGTATTGGCGCGGAACCGCTGTGTAAGGAGTGAAGCCTTGCGCCCCGGTTCCTCCATAAGGGTTGGAGCCGCCGTCATACGTATTATTATTGGAGAAACGGATGCTGTTGGTGCCTGCTTTCAGTTCAACATCAAAGGTCTGTGTGGCGAACTGCTGCCATGAGATGGTGTTCTTGAAGTAGACTGTCTGCGGCTCGCCGCCGTTGACGCTTACTTGCGCATAGCGTTCAACAACGTCATTGTTGTAAGCATGGGTCCCCGCACTTTCACCGTTCGCGTAGGTAACAACCAGTTTATAAGTGCCTGCTTTGGACACCGTGATGTCCTTAAGCTCCAGATACCGCTCTGCTCCGTCGAAGGAGGTAATGCCGTTCACATATTTGCCGCCGGAAGCGTATTTGGCAAAGGCATCCTCACGGATGAGCGGCAGCTCGGAGCCGGCCGGAGTACCTACGACCGTTGCCGCCTCTGCCTCAACGGAATATACAGAAGTCTGGCTGACGAAAGCTGCGTTAATATAATCGAGACTAAGCGCAGCGCTGGAACGTACATCAACCAGGTTAATGCCTGTGCGTAAGAAGGTTGGGACTGTAGCGGTCTGCCATTGTCCTCCAGTATCCGTAACAGGCAGATCCACGAGCGGCTTGCGGTCATGTTGAATTTGCATTTTGCCCGCGCCAGATGCGGCATAGCGGATCTGCAGATCATACATGCCGTCTTGCAGCACACTTACCACAAAGCGGGTATTGGCGTCCTGGCTGCTGCCGTAACCGGTCACATATCCGGCGCCCTCGAAGCCTTCAAGGCTGCTCTCTCTCGACAACCCCAGCGCAGGGTCGTAGTCGGCGAATTCCGCCTGCACACGGTAGTTGGGGTGTGCGCCCGGTAAGCCGCTATACGTTAGTTCGATTGCGTCAAGGGTGGATTCGCCCTGGCCTGCTTCTCCCGTATCCGGGTTGTATTTGCTGATGCCGATGGAATGTGTTCCTTGCGTCAGATCGGCAAAGATCGTATTGCCTCCCAGCAGCTGCATGTTGTAATCCGCACGCAGAACCACCTTCGTTGCCGGCTGATCGTCAATCTTGATGAACCATTCGGAATTGATGCGCTGATTCGCATCTCCGGTATTGGACTGATTGCGCAGGGTGGAGGTTGCGCCGCTGCCGCCAATCAGATCCAGACGGTAGCTCCCGTCTGCCGGAACCGTAACATCGGTCCACTTCACCAGGCTGTCCGCAGCCTTGATGCCTTGGACGTACTGGCCGTTCGAGGCGGAGCGTCCGGTACTCTTGCGCGGATAGTGATCCGTCAGGGTCACATTGGTCCGCACCTGCGCATTCTCAGCCTCGAAGCGCTTATAGAAAGTCTCCTTCGGGGCATGATCTACAGCCGGAGTAATGACTGCATAATACGCCGAGGTGTAATCGTTCAGGTTGACATCCAGTGTGACCGAGCCGTTCTTGACGGGATAATCACGGTCCAGGATCTGGGTAGGCTCTACGAGAAATCCGGTCAAGCCCGTATATCCAGCATGCCATACGGTGATATGCACCGCTTCTGCTTCTGTGAGGAAGGAGGGGCTGTTCCCATTGCCGGTCACGTTATTGAACACGATCTGGCCGTCTCCTTGTGTGCCTCCGAACGCGATACTGACCTGCTTTTTGTTGTCCTGAATGGAGCTTAGCCCGTACAAGCCGGGGCCGAAGGCATCATTCTCATGTCTGGCGTTGATGACCTCAATCTTGGCCATGTCGCCGCCCATCATATCGGCATACCACTTGTAGAGCCACCATGCCCCGTTAGGCTCGTTCTGCCCGGCGAGCAGGGACCCGTAGGAGTTGGCCGTGTTCCAATACGGCAGCATGCTGTTCATTTTCAGCTCATCATAACGTGCAATGTAATGAATCAGCGAGCCGCCTACGGCAATCTCCGAGGTAGCGGCATACTCGTTGATGTCCACCTTGATCGGGAAGGGAACCGTCCGGTCCGGGTACAGCTCTTTATAGCGCTGCACGGACCCCGCTTCCACCGTCCGGAAGGTGGCTACGTTCGAGGGAGCCTGGTTGAAGGCTTTGTCCCACAGCATATGCCAGCTGATAATGTCCGGCAGACAGTCATTCTCTACGCAGTAGGGAATGAAATCCTCGAATACCTTGGCTCCGTACTGGGTCAGATTCACTCCGGAAATGACTGCACCGGGGTCAATCTCCTTGATTTTCTTCGTTACCGCCAGCCAGTCGCTGTTGAATACAGCTCTTGAATTCTTGCCTGTCTGGTTATCCGCCAGCAGCTGGGGATAACGGGTATTGTTCTGCTCAGGCTCATTGAACGGGATATAGATGAATCTGGCATCCGCATCCCGCCCCGGATTCGCCGCCGCCCATTGCTCTTTATACGCTTTGACTGCCGTTGTAATCGGAATGACGGCTTCCTGAATATATTCGTTAGCCGTTCTGGACGGATAGTACCAATGCTGATAATAATCCTGCATAACGATATTTACAGCTTCCCCGCCAGCCTCGAAGAAATAGTCTGACACCCGCAGCGCGTCACCAGTCGGGTGCTGGATGCCGTTCGGCGGCTTCTGGGAGATATGCGAGGGCTTAATCGGAATGAGTGTATTGATATCCGGCACATTCGGCTCGCTGATCGCATACAGTGCGCCGGAAGAGCCATGGAATACAGGTCCGAGCGAGCGGTCTGCCAGATCGACCGAGATTTTGGCCGGCTTGGCTGAAGTGTTCTCTTCATGCTTCGTCTCTGCATAGAGTGCGCTGACCTGATTGGCATTTAACTGGACATTGTAGATCCGCAGATCGTCGAATTTCCCCTTGATATCTCCATCCGAGGTATAGAGCGATCTGCCGAAATCATTGAATTTCAGGGCGTTCAGATAATCACGCGAGAAAAAATGCTCCAGAACGGAGGGCATGGTCGCTCCTGATGAGCTTTTGCTCTGATCCAGACCTTTGATGCCAACAGGAACACCGTCCAGGTATACCTCATAGGCCCCGCTGCTGGTCATAGTGACGGTCACCTGCTGCCACTTGCCCTTGGCCGGGTTACGGTTCCAGACGATATCGCCTTTGTAGCTGGCAATCTGACTTGGATTCGTGCCGGTATAGATCCGGTTGCTGAACGTGCCGTCCCCGGCGATGATAATGAACTCGGAGTCCTGCCAGCCGCTTACCCCGGCATTGCTCAGCCCCTTCTCGGCAATTGTGGAGGACAGCAGACGGTTATAGGCGTTAGCCGAAGAGTCGATGTTGGCCCAAAAGGAGATGGACAGTTCATCCTTGATCCTGCTGTAGAGCTGATCGGGCAGCTTCAGCCAGGCAGTACCGTTCCCGCCGCCGGGTAAAGAGAGGACGTCTCCGCGCTGGTCGTCATAGACAATGGCTGCTACTCCCTTAAGCTCGGCGCGTTCAGCGGCCGCATCGGGGTAGACGCTGTTTACCACCGAGGTGCGGTCAAGCACCTGCCCGGAGCGGAAGCTCCACTGGAACAGCGGGGCCGCCTCAACAGCGGTCTTCAACTGGAGCTGATCCGGCGCAGTCTCCTGAACAGGAGCAGCCTCCGGCAGTGCAGCAGCATCCGGCTCCGCCGGGGAAGCAGGGGTTTCATCGGAATCAGGTGCCGTAACCGGATTGGTCACTAGCTCCGAATCAGTCACCCATACAGAATCTTCCACAGGAACCGGGTCTGCGGCCGGAGATGTGGAAGCGCTTGCCAAACTGGAGGGCAGGAGAGTCAGAATTGCCAGTATAGATATCAGTGAACGCTTAAGATATAGCCTCAATAGATACTCACCTCTTTTGTTTTTTGGGGATTCCTGTCCTAATAGAACGGTCTGCGCACTTGAAACATTTCTCTATTCACTAACACTTATCTCCTCCGCTATCTCCGCATAGGCACCGCAACCTCCCTGTCATGGCTGTTCGCTTCACCGAGAATGTTAAGTGAATGACCCTTACTATAAAATCAAGCTTTTTTACTGTTTTTGTTCCTTTCTTTACGTCTCTGGGTTACTGCCTGGAGCGGGCAGACAGGGAAGCTGAGGCGGGAGCCGTAGAATCCTGCCAGCCCTTTCCCCGTAATCCCCCTACATGTAAAAAAGGGAACGAAAAGAGTAAAAAAAAGACATGCAGAGCAGGGTGGCGGGAAAGCAGCCGGGAGTCTATCATTAAAGGTATTCTACAAAGGTATTCCACCAACTCTGCCGCCGGAGGTTATGACTTGAAAGCTCCCTTCACCTTGAAGCCCAACCGCCGTTTTGTGAGCGTGAAGAACAAGATGCTGTTCTTTTTCCTGCTGGCCATTCTGATTCCGGTTGTGATTCTGTTCGCTAACTCCTATATCTCCTCCCAGCAGATGCTTGAACGTAAATATACGGACCTGCTGGCCGATGTGACGAGACAGTCGAATATCCGCATCGAGGAATTCCTGGAGGACACGAAGCAGATTTCGCTCATCGCCAGTTATGGGATTAACAGCTACATCTCAGCGGTCTCGCAGGAGAACTACCCGGTACAAAACTATCTGCACGACAGCTCCGTGACGAACGAACTGCAGGCCACGCAATTGCTGATGAATTACATCACTATGAAGGACCGCGCCATCTCTATCTATGTCTACAATCTGGTGAATGGCAGCGACCTATATGTGGCCCCGAACAAACCTGTCGATTATACCTACAACCCCCGCAAGGAGGACTGGTTCACCGAATTCCTGCGTTCTGACGATATTACGCGCGATTTGCCGACCCGGCTGGACCTGCAGACCAAGGCGGACAGTAATTGGACGATCTATAATCTGCGCAAAATCTTCGATATGGAGAACGGCAAGCTGATCGGCGTAATGGCGGTAAGTGTAGACATAGATTTCATCAACCGGTTGAACAAGCGGATGGAGGCAGGCAACCGTTCGGCCTTCACTGTTACCGATGACAGCGGCATAATTATATTCAACAACAATTATAACCTGATCGGCAAGCCGTTCAGGACACTTTTCCCGGTCCGTGAGGAAGAACTTGCCGCAGGTTCAGGCAGGCAGATTGTCCGTGTATCCGGCAAGGATTATATTCTGATCCAGTCGCCATTTGAGGAACATAACTGGAAGACTTATATGTATATGCCCGTGGAAGAGCTCGCGGTGGAAGGCGATATCCTGAAGCGGAATCTGTGGACGATTGCTGTCGTGCTTATCCTGTTCGCCCTGGCCAGCTCGGTGTACATGTCGAATCTGATCACCCGGCCGATCAAGCAGCTGATCCGCAATATGACGCTGGTGGAGCAAGGGAAATTCGATAATCTCCCGGCGGTCCGCTCGAATGATGAGATCGGTGTCATGGCCAGCCGGTTCGAGCAGATGTCCGCTGAACTCAAGCAGCTGGTGGAGCGGATCTACGTGGAGCAGGAGCAGAAGGTCGAGGCTGAAATTCGCGCGTTGCAGGCCCAGATCAGTCCGCATTTTCTGTACAATACGCTGAATTCAGTCAAATGGATCGCCACCATGCAGCAGTCGGAGAAGATTGTTGAGATGACCGGGGCGCTGATCTCCATGCTCCGTTATACCGCCAAGACGGACAACCGGCTGGTGCCGATCCGTGAGGAGCTGGAGCACATCGGCCATTATATAATCATTCAGAAGGTGCGGTATTTCAACCGGATCGAGTTCCATTCGGAAGTGGAGGAGACGCTTGCGGAGCAGGAGATTCCGAAGCTGAGCATCCAGCCGCTGGTCGAGAATGCGATCTTCCACGGAATTGCCGACCAGGAGGACGGGCTGCTGTCTATCGAGGTCCGGCGGGCCGGTAATGCTGAACTCACCATTACGGTCAGAGACAACGGTGCGGGCATGAGCGCTGAGGCGGCAGCGAAGCTGCGCAGCAGGCTTTGCGGTGCAGAGGACAGCGGCGGCATCGGCGTTATCAATGTGCATCAGCGGGTACGCCGGTTATACGGCGAGCCGTACGGGGTATCGTTCGAGAGCAGTCCGGGGCAAGGTGCAGTATTCGTAATCACAATTCCCATTCGGGACAGGAAGGGGGCCTATTGAGTATGTTAGGTGTGCTTATCGTGGATGACGAGCTGTTAATGCGTATCGGCCTGAAATCGATTATTCAATGGGAAGATGAGGGATTTACGATTCTGGGGGAGGCGGCAAACGGGCGCGAAGCGCTGGAACTGGCCGGGACGCACCGGCCGGATCTGATTATTACGGATATCAAAATGCCGGTGATGGACGGTCTGGAGCTGATCCGGGAGGCCCGGCGGCTGGACATCGGCGGGCAATTCGTCATCCTTAGCTGTCTGGAGGAATTCCAGTACGCCCAGGAGGCGCTCAGGCTCGGGGCGGCGGACTATCTGATCAAGAGCGATATGAAGCCGCACGAGCTGGTGCATGTGCTGGAGACGGTTAAGAAGCGGGCGGTCCGCCTCTCCGCAGGCAGCTCCTCCGTAATGCCACCCGGCTCCTACAAGGAGAGCATCGGGTATTTGAAGGAGACGCTCTTTAAGGAGCTGATCAGCGGCTTCAAGGCCGCCGGGGATGTGCAGGTTAACCGCGAATCTCTGCGCATCCGCCTGGCGGATGAGCCGATGGTGCTCCTGAAGCTGCGGATTAACCATTTTGAACAGCATAGACGCAAGTATGTGGAGCAGGATGAGAAGCTGCTGCGTTATTCAGTCACCAATATTCTTGAAGAGATTCTTCCGCGCAAGCGGGCGAAGGAGATCATTGTGATGAACTCTGCGGAATATGTGCTGCTGCTGGACCTCGGGCCGGAGGGGCGGATTGTCCGCGCGGAGATTGAACGCGCCGCCGCCAAGATTCAGGCGGCCATGAAGGATTTCCTGAAGCTGACGCTGTCCATCGGCGTCAGCGGTCCGGCTCCCGGCTTTGGCGGCTTGAAGCAGGCCTATCAGGAG
This sequence comes from Paenibacillus sp. FSL R7-0210, assembly GCF_038009085.1. Lineage (NCBI taxonomy): Bacteria > Bacillati > Bacillota > Bacilli > Caryophanales > Paenibacillaceae > Paenibacillus > Paenibacillus sp. FSL R7-0210. Next base: position 3,415,151 of record NZ_JBBPAR010000001.1, on the reverse strand, counting down.
GCGGACATGGCGCTTGACGAGCTGTTCTTCGCCAGCGGGAGCGGCCTGTCCTTCTATGATAAGGCCAGGAGCCGTCAGAGAAGGGGGGAGCGGCTGTTCATCGACAAGCCTTGCATGCGGAAGTTCAGGCAGGATACCGAGAGCGGAAGCGAAGGAGCGCTTGCCTTCCTGAACAGCCTGAAGGATACTATGCTGCTGGAGGGCTGCACGAAGCAGGCGGCGCGTTCGACCTACATACGGATGCTTGGCGCGATTCTGTCCTGCTTCCCGGCGCTTCCCGAGCCGAATGAAGCCGGGCTTACGGTGTACGAGAGCATTCTCCATGAAGAGAGTCTGGAGGGTCTGCACCAGACCGTCTCCGGTTATCTGGAGCAGTGCAGGGCGCAGATGTCGGAAGGCGAATCCTCCCGGAGCTATGCAGAGCAAGCGAGTGAACTCATCATGCAGCTGTATGCGGAGGATATCTCCCTCCAATCCGTAGCGGACCGGATCAACGTGAACGCCTCCTATCTCAGCAGGGTATTCAAGCAGGAGACCGGCGAGAACTTCGTCAGCTTCCTGACCCGGCTGCGCATGGAGAAGGCCAAGAGCCTGCTCAGGGACAGGAACATCAAGGTCTATGAGGTTGCTGAGCGTGTGGGTTATCCGAACACCGCGTACTTCAGTAAGCTGTTCAAGAAGCTGAGCGGGATGAGTCCCGAGGAATACCGGGGCTAGAAAAGTATTAGATTTAATTCAGTAAATAGAGTAAATCCCGCAGGTTCCGAAAAACGGAACTGCACTGGCCGGATGAGTTTGCTCCTAACGGACCTGAGAGACCCTATTCCCAGCAAAACGCCACCTTTTGCGGATTAACGGACTGATGATCCCTTATCGTCTCTCTACGAGAGGTTTAGGAGTAGAGATTTCAAGAATAAGCTCCATGAGGTCCGTTACTTGCCCAAGTGGTAATGTTAAACCAGAATAAGCGCGCCTCAGTCCGTTACGCCGAGCTATTACGCCTTTAATGGACAACTCCCGTCTTCATCTGGGAATGGCACCTGAAGGGGCGCTCCACTCCTCTAGTCATTCAGGCAGGATAGTGGCCTATCCACCAGTATAAATCTGACGCTGTACTAGAACGGCAATTGTCAAAAAAAGAACAGAGTCTGTAAAAGAAGTGCATCCGCTGCGGGTGCACTTTTTGCATCTTCCGGGGATTGGTCAAAAAAGGGAATGTTTCCGTAAAAAACGGCCATTCCGGGAGCGGCGGGGTTCACCTACTATTGGAGGTGCAGCAGATGCAGCACATCCTAAATGGAAGTTGGGGGTAATTCTAGTGAAGAAAAAAAGCTTAGCAACCGTATTGTCCATCCTGCTTGCAGCGGCCACCTTGACCGCTTGCGGCAGTGGCAACGGCAACAGCAATACATCGGCTTCACCACCGGCAGAGGCAACGGATGCCGCAGCGGCCACCCAGGCGGCAAGCGGAGAGAAGGTCCAGCTGACCTACGCGATCTGGGATTCCAATCAGGAGAAGGGTCTGCGGACCATTGCCGATGAATTCGAGAGCAAGAACCCGGACATCAAGGTCGATATCGAGGTGACCGGCTGGTCCGATTATTGGACGATGCTGGAAGCGGGAGCCACCGGCGGCTCGCTGCCGGATGTCTTCTGGATGCATTCCAATGAGATCTACCGCTATGCGAATAACGGCATGCTGCTTGACCTGACAGACCGCATCAGTAAGAGCGAGGACGTCAAGCTGGAGAATTACCCGGAAGGACTGAACCAGATCTATAATCTGGGGGGCAAGCAATATTCGGTTCCGAAGGATTTCGACACCATCGGGCTGTGGTACAACAAGACGCTGTTTGACCAGGCGGGTGTGAAATACCCGGATGAGAACTGGACCTGGGATGATCTTCACAGCGCCGCGAAAGCGCTCACGAAGGATGGGGTATACGGCTTCCTCGCGCCGATGCATAACCAGGAGGGGTATTACAACTTCGTCTATCAGAATGGCGGCACCATTATTACAGCGGACAAGAAGTCAGGTTATGACGATCCGAAGACGATCGAAGCCCTGGATTTCTATATAAGCTTCGTACGTGACGGACTGTCCCCTGAGGTGTACGGAGATGCCGAGCGTGCCGATCTGCTGAAGAACGGCAAGGCGGCGATGGGCCTGTTCGGTTCATGGAACCTGAGCGGGTTCACAGAGAACGAATTCATGGCGAAGAATTTCGATGTGGCCGTCCTGCCCAAGAAGGCTGCGCAGGCCTCCATCTACAATGGTCTGGGCAATGCGATTGACGCCAAGACGAAGCATCCGGAGGAAGCGTGGAAGTTCGTGGAATACTTAAGCTCCAAGACCGGCCAGGAGCGCCAGGCGGAGCTGGGCGTTGCCATCTCGGCGTACAAAGGCGCGGCTGACAAGTGGGTGGATTCGAACAAGACCTTCAACATCAAGGCATTCGTTGACATGGTCAGCTATGGCGTAATCCGTCCGTATTCCAATACAACGGCTGTCTGGGAAGACAAGGCTTATGAAGCGCTGAAGCCGGCGTTCTCCGGCAAGGTGTCCGTAGAGGAAGCAGCCCGTAATGCAGCGAAGGTGATGAATGAGAGTCTGGCGGAAGAGAAATAAGCAAGAGTCATATGCCTGCGGCAGCCATAGGGCTGCCGCAAGTTTGATAGGAGAGGGAAGCAGATGAATCATACCGTCAAGAGGAAAATTGGAGCCAAAACCTGGAATGAATGGTCCTGGGGCTGGTTCCTGATTGCGCCAACGATGATCGGCCTTATCGTCCTCAACTTCATTCCAATAGTGCAGACCGCTTACCTGAGCTTCTTCAAGAGCGGAGATTTCGGCAAAGGCAACATCTACATCGGGTGGGACAATTACCGCAAGCTGATTCAAGATCCCCAGGTATGGCATGCTGTCGGCAATACACTGCTCTACACCTTGCTGGTCGTTCCTGTCAGCATTGCCATCGCCATGCTGGTGGCCGTCCTGCTGAACGGTAAGCTCGCGGGCCGCTCGCTGTACCGCACGATCTATTTCATTCCGATGGTCGCCGCTCCTGCGGCAGTGACCATGGTATGGCGCTGGATGTATAACCAGCACTACGGCCTCATTAATTACGGGCTGTCCAAGCTGGGCCTTCCGGCCGTCAACTGGACGACGGACCCGAGGGTAGCGATCTTATCCATCGCGGTGATCGGAATCTGGAGTGTCATCGGCTATAATATGGTGCTGCTGCTCGCCGGTCTGCAGGAGATCCCGAAGGACTACTACGAGGCTTCGGATATCGACGGAGCCAGCCGGGTGCGCCAATTTTTCGTGATTACCCTGCCGCTTGTAACGCCAACCCTGTTCTTTGTTGTGGTGACCACGATTATCCAGGCCATGCAAGTGTTCGATGTCATCTATATGATGATCGATGTGAGTAACCCGGCCTATGACCATACAGTATCGCTTGTGTATCTCTTCTATAATAACTCGTTCAAGTACTCGAACAAGGGTTATGGCTCAGCGATTGTAATGGTGTTGCTCGCGCTGATCATGATCATCACCTTCTTCCAGATGCGAGCGCAAAAAAAATGGGTCAACTACATGTAGGAGGCGGCACTATGGCCAAACATAAACAACTTAACCGTATCTTAGCCCACCTTGTGCTGCTCCTGGGAGCAGCCGCGATGATTCTTCCGTTCGTCTGGATGGTGCTGACCTCGTTCAAGTCGGTTACGGAGTCCACCTCGATGAATCCGTTTATCTTTTTCCCCAAGACTTGGCGGGTGGAGAATTATCTGGAGGTATGGCGGCAGAATAACTTCCTGATCCTGTACTGGAATACGTTTGCGATGATGGCGCTAAGGGTGCTGTGCGCGGTGATGTTCAGCGCGATGGCGGCGTATGCTTTTGCCAGACTAAGATTTCCGGGGCGTGACTTCTGCTTCAGTCTGGTGCTGTTCCAGATGATGGTGCCGACCCAGATCTTCATCATCCCGCAATATCTGATGGTCGATGCGCTGGGGATGCGCAATACGATCTTTGCGTTGCTGTTTCCAGGGCTGGTCAGTGCCTTCGGCACCTTCTTATTGAGACAATTCTTCATGGGCCTGCCTAAGGAGCTGGAGGAGGCGGCGAAGATCGACGGCTGCAATATCGGCCAGACCTTCGCCAGAATCATGCTCCCGCTGGTCCGCTCCGGTCTGGTGGCCCTCGGGATATTCACGGCCCTCTTCTCCTTCAAGGACCTGATGTGGCCGATGATTGTCAACACAAGCTCGGACGCGGCGACCCTCTCCTCGGCCCTGGCTAAGATTCAAAGCGCTTTCGCCGTGGACTACCCGGAGCTGATGGCGGCTTCCGTGCTGGCCATTTGGCCGATGCTGCTCATCTACATCCTGTTCCAGCGGCAATTTATCGAAGGCATTGCAACTTCAGGGGGGAAGCTCTGATTGTCCGTTGACTGCAATCTATGGAATCGGTCAGAATATAACGATAGGGCAAGAACGTTACAGAAGCGAACGGGAATAGATTAAGGAAGGGGAAGCGTCATGAAGAAGTGGAGACCCGGTATCGGGGGCAGCATTATTCTGCTGCTGTTCATGATTGGCGGCTGTGATACCCGGAGCAGTACAGACGCTTCCCTGCTGTCCGGCGGAGGCGGAGCGGCAGACACCCGCGAACCCGTCATCCTCCGGTACTCCAGCTATCTGCTGGATACGGCGCAAGCAGGCAAAGTGTATTTTGATGCGATTGCCGAATTCGAGAAGCTGTATCCCCATATCCAGATCGATGCAGATTTCATCCAGAACAATAATTATACGGCGGGGATTAAGATCAGGCTGCTTGGCGGTGAGCCGATGGATGTATTCGATACTTGGTCGCCCAGCCTGTTCGAGGAATTCCGCGCTCTGCGGAGCGATATGTACCTGGACCTGACCGGAGCCGATTTCCTTAAGGAATTCTACCCGAACTCCCTGCTGCCGGTTACGGTGGGCGGCCGGGTATACGGTGCTCCTGAGGTGATGCACAGTGACGGGCTGCTCTACAACAAAACCTTGTTCGACTCTCTCGGACTGGAGGTTCCGCGCACCTGGGACGAGTTCCTTGCGCTCTGCGTGAAGCTGAAGCAGGAAGGGCTTATTCCGGTGGCAATGGATGCGGAGTGGTCCACAGCCCAGTTCTTCTGGGGGTCTATCATGTCGGATAACGGGGCGGATGCCGCCTGGACGAAGAAGCTGGAGAGCGGGGAGATCCGGACCCATGATCCGGTGTTCGTGGATGCCATCCAGAAGCACCGGGAGATTATCGACCGGGGGTTCGTGCCGCCGAACTGGAAGAGCCTGAAGCATGAGCAGGCCAAGGATCTGGTCGGCACAGGCCAGGCGGCCATGATTATTACCGGAACCTGGGACATCCCCAGCATCAAGGAGCGGAATCCGGCTCAGGATATCCGCTTCATGATGGTGCCGGGCAGTGTGCGGACGGTGCCGAATATCAATGTCGGCACGTACCGGGTGATCAGCTCGCGGACGGAGCATCCCGAGGAGGCCAAGCAGTTCGTGGCGTTCATGAACGGCAGGGCTACGCAGGAGAAGCTGGCCGCAGGCGCTTTGGCAGTGCCTTCGGTCATCTCGGCCCCGACGGACCGGAGCGATTCGGTCTCGTCCATTGCCGCTGCGGTAACGCGCGAGGACGCCACGCTCTATTGGCCGCATACGGTATCGACCGAGTCGCTCCAGGTGAAGATTCTGGAGGGCGTCAACCAGTATCTTGCCGGACAGCCCTTGGAGACCGCACTGGCCAATATCCAGCAGGCGATTGATGAGGCTGCGGCCAAGCGGCGGAAATCTGAGTGACCTGAGCAGGAGATAGGAGATGCCTCTAGAATATAGTCAGGGAGGCAGTTGAATATATAGACTGAAAGGGTAGGACACAATGGTTAAATACAGAACGGCAGCTCCGCACGAACGCGAGGAATACATAGATTTGGCCAACCTTGCCTTCCGCTTTGATTTTGAGGTCCTGATGCCCAAGGCTTATGACACAAGTGTAGATTCTTCCGCCATGCATAAGGTTGCTGTGGACGAGCAGGGCAGGCTGCGTGCGCTGGTGGCTGTTTTTCCAGAGTCACTGACGGTATGTGATCATACGCTGCGCACCGGCTATCTGGGTACGGTATCTGTTCATCCGCGTGCGCGAGGCGAAGGGCATATGAAAGCGCTTATGAACCTGTGGCTTGAAGAGCTGCGGGGTACCTGTGATATGGTTGTATTATATGGACAGCGGCAGAGATATGAGTATTTCGGCTTCACGCTTGGCGGTGTCAAGTTCAAATATACCGTGGCAGAGGCCAATGTGCGCCATGGCTTAAGAGGGGTGAATGACACCGGAATAACCTTCCGTCCGCTGTTTGAGGTTGAAGGAGGAGCAGAATTTGCGCATAACCTGAACACCTCGCGGCTTGCTTATGTTGAACGCAGCTTAGAGCAACTGCCGCTGATTTTCGGTACACTCTGTCAAAAGGCACTTGGCGTTCTGGATCAGGGCAAGGTGATCGGGTATCTGGTTGTCAACGAAGCGGGCGATGATATAGCTGAATTCGCGCTGGAGAAAGCGGATGATATTCAGCGTACGATTAAGGCTTACATGGCCTACAGCAGAGCCGGGCGAATAACGTTGCATGCGCCGGAATATGACCTGCCGCTGAACACAGCGCTTGGCAGCATTGCCGAAGACTTCGTAATCGAGAATTCGGATATGTATCATATTCTGGATTTCGCCAACATCCTGAAGGCTTACCTTACGCTGAAGTTCAAGACCACAGGCATTATCCCGGGAGAATTCTCCGCAGTAATGGACGGACAGCCGGTGACGGCGCGGGTGGACGAAGAGGGCGTGAGCGTCGAGCGGTCTGCCAAGCCGGATGCATTTGTCCTCAGCAAGCAGCAGGCTCAGACACTTCTGCTTACCCAGCATGGCCGATATATGGCAGTGGATGCACCCGCAGGCTGGTTCCCGCTGCCTCTGTTCTGGTACAAGATTGATAAATACTGAGTAATCATAGTTCTGGATAATCCTAAAGGACAATGGAAAAGCCGGGAGCGGACCCTTAGAGTCTGCTTCCGGCGTATTGTTTTACACCAGTCTAAAAGGACTTCCGGAATTCCGCCGGAGTCATGCCGGAGAAGTTACGGAACAGCTTGATGAAGTAGCTGACGTTGTCATAGCCGAGCTGCTCCGCAATTTCAACGATGGTCAGGTTCGTCTGATTGAGGAGGTCACGGGCGTGCTCCATCTTCACCCTGGTTACATACTCAATGAAGGTCAGCCCGGTCTCCAGACGGAATAACCGGCTGAAATGGGTGGGGTTCAAGCCCAGACGCTTCGCCATCTCCTCCATGCCAGCCTTCTCGCTGATATGATTCATTACATAACGTTTGGCTTCGGCTATTTCTTTGCGGACATTCTGCTTCCACATGGAGCTTAGCATGAGTATTTTATCCTTCAGGAATTCCTCCAGCCATTCCATGAGCTGCTCCAGCGTTTCGAATTCCTGGATCGAGCGCTGGAGCCGCTCACTGTTGAAGTTGCTGACGAAGTTCTGCATGACGACATATTTCAATTCCAGCTCCATCACCATCTTGAGCAGCCAGCTCTTCACACTCTCCACCGGATACTTCTGGTCCCCGATATACTGCTTAATCTCCCTGACCTTGGCCCCAATCTGTGAGCTGTCCTCCTGCTGAATGCAGTCCCTTAGCTGCTGGAGAATCTCCGAATAATGCACGAACAGGTCCTCGCCGCTGGTCTGGACAGGCGCAAGCTTCATAATCGCTCCCTCGGCGGCATAGAAGCGCAGGGCATGGGAATCCAGCAGCGCCTGAATCTGCTTCTTGATGTCGATCAGACTTGGAGTAGCCTCCCCGTAAAAGAAGGAAATCCCCATCCGCAAATGCAGCTTCGCCATTCTCTGGACATGCCGGAATTTATCACGGAACTCCTCATAAAGATTGCGGACGAGGATATGCGGCAAAGGAATGAACAGGATGAACTGCCGTTCCGTGAGCGCGAACTGGATAATGCCGTCTATCTCCAGGAATTCCTGCAGCACATTATCCATCACGAACTGCAGGTTCACCACTCCGCCGAACCGCCTCTCCAACTCATAGGAGCGCTCCGGGACCGCCAGTACAGGCAGATACGGGGTGCCTGTGTGGAGGTGGATGCCCATCGCTTCGGCTTGTCCGAACCACTCGGCTTCATCCCAGACCGGCTGCTCCACGAACATGCGGATGAACCGGGTCCGGATGGCGGCATGGTTCTGGCTGACCAGCTTCTCCATCTGGAGATAGTGGTTACGGGATTTCAATTTCACCTCCAGCCGGGCCACCGCCTCCGTCAATACGGCAATTACCTGATCGATCTGCAGACTCTCCTTCAATATATATTCGGCCACATTCAGTTTCACAGCCTTCTGGGCATATTCGAATTCCCCGTGGCAGGACAGGATAATCGTCTGCAGCTGAGGGTTCACCTCCCGCGCCTTCTGGATTAGCTCCAGTCCATTCATCGCCGGCATGCCGATATCCGTAAGCAGAATATCCGGCTGATGCAGCTGGCAGGCTTCCCAGGCCTGTCTGCCGTCCGAGCAGCAAGCCGATAGTTCAAGGCCGAGGGTGTCCCAGGGAATCGAAGTGCTTAAATACTCCAACACCGGATAATGATCGTCTGCCAGTACTACTTTATAGGTCATGATTATCTGCTCCTATCCGCTTCACGGGCATGATTAACTGTACGGTGGTGCGTAGCCCGTGAATGCTCTCAATGTTCATCTCGAAGCGCTCCCCGTAGATTAGCTTGAGCCGCTGGTAGACGTTGATTAATCCGATGCCGCGAGCGGACTCTGCCACTGGCGTCCCGTCAGCACTCAGGGCACCTAACTCCGCATCCTTCTGCCTGATGTGCTGAAGCAGGGCTGCGAGCGTATGCTCCTCCATTCCCGTGCCGTTATCCTCGATGGTAATGGTCAGCCTGGACTGAACGAGTCCGATGGTGATGACGACCCGCCCTCCGCCCTGCAAGAACCCGTGCTTGTAAGCATTCTCAATAATGGGCTGCAGGATGAACCGCGGCACCGTCTCCAGCAGCAGCTCTTTGTCCACATGCACTGCATATTCCGTAGGATATCTCATCGTGAACCGCATTAACTCCATATACTGCTTCGTGAAATCAAGCTCACTGGCAATGGAGACGAATTCCTCCCGGCTGGAGAAGCTGGCCCGCAGCATAGCGGAGAGGGAGCCGACGATCGCAGCATTCTCCTCATCCTGCTTCATCAGCAGCTTCAGCCGGATCGAACTAAGTACATTGAATAGAAAATGAGGGTTAATCTGGGCCTGCAGCATGGCAATCTCCGCCTGGCGCTTCAATTCCTGCTCCGTCTCCACCTGCCTGAGCATCAGCTGAACCCGGTCCAGCATGTTATCGAAGGAGTGCCCCAGGCTGCCGATCTCATCGGCTCCCCGGATGCCCGAGCGCACCATGAGATCCCCGTCCTCCACCCGGCGGGCCGCCTTGCCCAGGACAAGCACAGGTTTGGTGAATCTCCGCAGCAGAACCGTCAGCGCGAACAAGAAGCTGACCGCAAATATCGTCTGAATAATCAGGCCGGTCCGGTTAATCCCGTTCAACCTTTCCGTCAGCTGCTCATAGGGAGCGACACTGATGAGTCTCCATCTGGCAAACTTCAGCGGCAGTTCAAGGAGGAGCTGATTCTGCCCCTTGAACTTGACGATGTCAGGGAAGACCAGCTCATCTACAGGCAGCAGTTGATCAAAGCTTGTGCCTATCAGCTCCTGGTTCCGGTTCGACAGAATGTTCTCCTCTTCATCCAGCAGATACACATCCTCTTCCATTGAAGCAAACCGCTCACGGATCGAAGCCTCACTGCGGCTGACAATCAGGTAGGCGTAGGGAGCGGCAGTCGTTTCTTCTCTTAAGGCACGCGCTGTCATGAAGATATACGGCTGCTCAGCCTGCAGGGAGGTCAGGTAATTGTCTTCTGCTCCCATAAATAAGGTGTCATACGGCGGGAGCTGCTCCAGAGTGGAGAACCAGCGCCGCTTCAAAAATTGCCGGGGATCATAATCATAGAAGGAATAATCGGAATAGGCATGTCCTTCCTTATCCAGCAGAGTGATCCTCAGATCGATGGTGTCTCCGGCCACCTGCTCCAGGCGGCTGGTCAGGTTCCGCGCAGCTACGGGATTGGTCTTGGCATCCTCCAGCAGGGTCTTGATCTCCGGATCGAAATGGACGAAGTTCGACACCGAGACCATCTCTTCGAAGATTACATCAATTTGCGACTGGACAATCCTCAGGGACTGCGTGGACTTCTCCAGGGAATGCTCCCGGATAATCAGTTTGGAATAGACATTGGTAATATAGAGCATCCCCAGTGCCGGAATTACGAGGCAGGCAATGGAGGTAAGGATTAGCTTTTGCCGGAAGGAGAGCTGACTGAGCCTGTGCTTTTCTTTCATTAATATCCCTCCAGTAGTAGACCTTCACAGACTTATGGTACTTGATTCTGCGGTTCGGCTCATCCAATAATTTTTTCGATTTAGAAAAAATAATGCTATACAAAGTTTTCGCCACAGATAAATTCGTTGCATGTGCTGTGAAATTTGCCCTTCTATAATAAAGCTACAAACATAAAAAGAGGTGGATAAAGTGGAGGTTATTACTGAAGAGGGGACGGCAAAACGGTCCGGCAGCCCCGGGATAAGCAAGATGCGCAAGCAATCCTTTTACGACAATATTGCAGGGTATTTATTCATTGCCCCCATGCTCATTCTGACCGTAACGCTGGTAATTATTCCGATTCTCCTATCCGGTGTGATCAGCTTCTCGAACTGGAACTTTGTATCCGGGCTGGACGGGTTCGGGTTTGTCGGTCTGGATAACTACACCCGGCTGGTGCAGGACGAGTCCTTTCACCGCTCGCTCTATAACAATCTGATCATGATTGCCGTCGTTCCGGTCGCGATGTTCCTGGCGCTGGTGCTGGCGGTGCTGATCAACAAGGCAACGTATTTCAAAACCTTTTTCAAAGTGATCTATTTCATGCCCTTCATCTCAAGCTTCGTGGCGATCGCCCTGCTCTGGAGAGTACTCTATCACCCGAACAACGGTCCGATCAACGGATTCCTCAGATCTATAGGGTTCGAGCATCCGCCCATGTGGCTGGCTGATCCCAAGTTCGCCCTGATCTCGGTCATGATTATTATGGTGTGGACTTCACTCGGCTTCAATATGGTCATCTATCTGGCGGGCCTTCAGAATATCTCACGGGATCTGTATGAAGCCGCCGATGTGGACGGGGCCTCACCGCTCAGACAATTCTTCAGAATTACACTGCCGATGCTGTCGCCTACGTCCTTCTTCCTGCTTATCACAGGAGTTGTCGGGTCCTTCAAGGTCTTCGATCTGATTATGGTGTTAACCGGCGGCGGCCCGGCAGGCTCAACCTCTGTCATTGTCTACTACCTGTATGAGGTGGCGTTCGTGAATCTGGAGTCGGGCTATGCTTCGGCGATGGGCATTATTCTGCTGATCCTCATCCTGCTGGTGACCTTGTTTCAATGGGTCGGACAAAAGAAATGGGTCAACTACTAGGAGGTATACACATGCGATCGATCAAGCTTAACCGTGTTATTGTTACCGTTTTCATGGGGGCTGCGGGCATCCTGTTCATCATGCCGTTCTTATGGATGCTCTCCGCCTCCTTCAAGCCCGAGCTAGATGTGATGAAATATCCGATAGAATGGATTCCCTCGAAATGGAATGCGGTGGAGAACTACAAGCAGGTATGGGCGGGAGCCGTGCCGTTCACACTCTATTACTGGAACACGACGAAGGTTACCCTGATGTCTACAGCGCTGTCGCTGATTATTTCCGCTATGGCAGCTTACGGCTTCTCCAAAATCATTTTCAAAGGGCGGGATATTCTCTTTCTGGTTGTCCTGGCCACCTTCATGATTCCGACGCAGGCCATTCTGGTTCCGCAGTTCATTATGTACCGCTGGCTTGGACTGTTCGACAGCCATTTCGGGCTGGTGCTGCTTGCCGCCTCCGGCGTGCTGGGAACCTTCCTGCTGAGACAGTTCTTCCTGGGAATCCATGATGAAATTATTGAATCGGCGCGGATTGATGCAGCGGGCCACTGGACGATCTTCATGCGGATTGCCATGCCTCTGGTGCAGCCAGCCCTTGCTACCTATATGATTCTCCGCTTTATCTGGACCTGGAATGATTACCAGAATCCGCTGATCTTCCTTCGTTCCGATTCATTGTTTACCCTGCAGCTGGGCATCCGGAAATTCGCTGATTTCAGCGGCGAGTTCTACTCCTTAATGATGGCAGGTGCCGTATCCGCCATTCTGCCGTTGTTAATTATTTTCATGATCGGCCAGAAGCAGGTGATTGAGGGAGTTGCGATGGGCAGTGTCAAAGGCTAGACTAATTACATTACAGGGGGCCAAATCATGTCAAAAGTAAAACGTAATCTATTCATCGCCTTACCGCTGTTATCCCTGCTGGTATCCGGTTGCGGAGGCGCTGGCAATGCAGAGAAGGAGCCGGCGGCAACGGGTGCCGGGAAGGATGGCAATACACCGGTAACGATCAAGCTGAGCAACTGGTATGCCAAAAAAATGGACAACTGGGATATCGTCATTGCCGAGTTCGAGAAGCAGCATCCGAACATTAAGGTGGAATTCGCCTCTGCGGAGGACAATAACTCCAATGAGTATTATAAGAAGCTCGACCTGGCGGTGGCCGGCGGCGATGATCTGGATATTATCATGTTCAGTAACATGACCTTCCTGTCCCAGCGGGCAGGCCTGGGGATGATTGAGCCGCTGGATGATTATCTGGCCAAGGACAGCATTAATTTCAAGGACGAATATACATCCGATACCAGCATTGACGGCAAGGTCTATGGACTGCCCGGCAAGTCCTCCCAGGGTCTGGTTATTATCAATGAGAATCATCTGAAGGAGGCCGGACTTGAGCTGCCCAAGGACTGGACCTGGGATCAGTATATGGAATACGCCAAGGCGATGACGAAGAAAACGAGCGATAAAACCCGGTACGGCACCTACTTCCACAGCTGGATTCAATATGGCTATGTGGTGCAGAACTTCGGCCAGCCGGTGAATGCCAATCTGACTACCGATGACGGCAAGACCGCCAATATCGACAATCCGTTCATGCGCAAGTCCCTTGAAATGCGTCTTCAGGGCGAAGCGGAAGGCTCCGCAACCCCTTACTCTGAGGTGGTCAGCCAGAAGCTGAACTACAGACCGCAATATTTCAACCAGGACACCAGTATGCTTGTTACGGGGACCTTCCTGATCCCGGAGACTGGGGGAACGGATACCATTCCGGCTACCTTCAAGACCGTGTTCGCTCCGCTGCCGAAGATGAAGATGGAAGATCCGATGTCCTCGAATGTGAGCGGGGATGTTCTGAGCGTCTACAGCAAGTCCAAGCATAAAGACGAGGCCTACACCTTCATCCGCTGGTTCTCCACCGAAGGGATCGTGCTGCAAGGCAAGAATATCCCGTCCTGGAAAAAAGCGAATCTGAACGATGTGGTCGACCGGATCATTGCAGGCAGCAAAACCCCGGAGATGATCGATAAAGCTTCCCTGCTCTATGTTCTGGAGAATACCAAATCCACTACTGCGGCTACGGCAGTGCCTTATCACGCTGAGCTGGAGAAAGTGCTGCTGGAGGAGTTCGATAAAATGATGCTGTCCGGTCAAAGTATTGATGATACGATTCAGCATGCACAAACCAAGATTCAGAAGATTATTGATTCCAAATCCTGAATAAAAGAGAACAGAAAGTAGATAGGAGTGTTGTTCATGCTGTATCCAATGATGACGGAAACCCGCAGTCTGTATGATCTGGGCGGAGTATGGAATTTCAAGCTGGACGATGGCTCCGGCTGGGACAAGAGCTGGCAGGCATCGAAGCTCACAGATACGATTCCTATGGCGGTGCCCTCGGCTTACAATGATCTTGGCGTAAGCCCGGAGATTCGTAATCATGTCGGCTGGGTCTGGTATGAGCGGGAGCTGTCCCTTCCGCGTAACGTCATGAATGAGCGGCTTGTCCTGAGGTTCGGGTCGGCGACCCATAAGGCGAAGGTATTTATCAATGGAAGCTTGGTGATGGAGCATGCCGGCGGCTTCCTTCCCTTCGAGGGAGTGATAAATGACTATATCCGGCCTGGAACGAACCGGCTGACGGTAGCTGTTCATAACGTCGTGGATTACACCACATTGCCTGTTGGCCTGTACACGGAGACCGAAGGGCCGGACGGGAAGCTGAAGGTGAAGAACCAGCCGAACTTTGATTTCTTCAACTTTGCCGGATTGCAGCGGCCGGTGCGGATCTATTCCACGCCGCTCACCTTCGTTCAAGACGTCACTGTAGTGACCGATTACAAGGAGGAGCAGGGGGAGGAGAGGCAGGGGATAGTCCGCTATAGCGTGGACATTAGCGGAGAAGCTGAGGTCCGGGTTACGGTATTGGATGAAGAGGGGAACATGGTCTGCTCAGGCACGGAGCCGTCCGGTGTGCTGGATATTCCATCTGTCAGACTATGGCAGCCGTTGAATGCCTATCTGTATACTCTGAGAATTGAGCTGGTGCAATCCGGGCAATTGATTGATGTCTATGAGCTGCCGTTCGGCGTGCGGACGGTCACAGTGAAGGACGGGCAGTTCCTGATCAATGGCGAGCCCTTCTACTTCAAGGGCTACGGCAGACATGAGGATACTCCGTTCCATGGACGGGGCCTGGACGAAGCCGCGAACATTATGGATTTCAATCTGATGAAATGGTCCGGGGCCAACTCCTTCCGCACGGCGCATTATCCTTATGCCGAGGAAGTGATGCGGCTGGCCGACCGTGAAGGCTTCGTCGTGATCAATGAGACCCCGGCAGTGGGCCTGGACCTTAATTTCCTCGTGATGTTCTCAGGGGGTTCGAAGAAGGATACCTGGGCAGAGGTCCAGACCTTCGGGCATCACCAGCAGGTGATCCGGGAGCTGATCCAGCGGGATAAGAACCATGCCTGTGTAGTGATGTGGAATGTAGCGAACGAACCGGCCTCCTATGAGGATGGAGCGTACGAATATTTCAAGCCGTTGATCGAGCAGCTGCGGGAGGAAGATCCGCAGCACCGTCCGGTGACCCTGGTGACACATATCGAGGCTTCACCGGCGAACGACAGAATCTCTGAGCTGATCGATGTGCTGGCCTTCAACCGGTATTACGGCTGGTATGTGGACGGGGGAGACCTGGAGTCGGCGAAGGTCAAGCTGCGGATGGAGCTGGAAGCTTGGAGCCGGCGGTGCCCCGGCAAGCCGATGATGATGACCGAATATGGAACCGATACCGTAGCCGGACTCCATGATGTGGAGCCGATCATGTTCACGGAGGAGTATCAGGTGGCGTTCTACAAGGCTAACCACGAGGTCTTCGACGAGTTCCAGGAGTTTGTGGGCGAGCAGGTATGGAATTTCGCCGACTTTGCTACCAGCCAGGGTATTATCCGGGTGCAGGGGAACAAGAAAGGCATCTTCACCCGTGACCGCAAGCCCAAGGCGGCAGCCCACGAGCTGCGCCGGAGATGGACGGAGATACCGGATTTTGGGTATAAGAAGTAGATTGAGTTTAAGTTGCAACGTAAGTTTGCAAGCCTCGAAGCTTGCAAGTCTCCAACCCTTCAAGCCTCCCGTTATGGGAGGCTTTTTTATACAATAACCCCCGGCTCGGCTGGGGGCCTTATGTGATACGTTGCAAGAGGGGAGGGCGGATATAGTTGGAAAAAAGGCACTTAATTTTGCCGAAATCGAGGGTTGAGAGCAAGCAGTTTGAAAAAGTACACTTAATTCCTGGAATCCGATGGATTTAGCAGAAGTCGGGCTGAGTAAGCTGCATTTTTCCAACTAATTAGTTTACGTACCCCTTTACCGCCAAATTAGATGTACAATTTCCACTTGTATAAGTCCGCCGCCATGAGTCAGACGCTGTAAGTCCCCCGCGCTCTCAACTGTAAGCAACACTCTCTCGAATCTGTAAATCTCCAGCCCACTAATGATCCAGTCCCGCCTTCCGCAGACACTGCGCCTGCCCGCTCCACTTCCCGCGAGACATCCTACAGTTCCTGCTTGGCGTATCTGCCCGGGGACATGCCGGCCACCTTGGTGAAGCTGCGGATGAAATTGGCATAATCGCTGAAGCCGGATTGATAACAGGCCTCGGTGATGCTAAGCCCTTCGCGGAGGCAGGCCTTGGCTAACGAAATCCGGCGGTCCAGGATATAGGAACGGAGCGTTAAGCCTGTGTGCTGTTTGAACTGGCGGCTAATATAGGTGCTGTTCAAATGAAAGGTACTGCTAAGCTGCTCAAGCGTGAGGGTCTGGCCCAGATGGGCATCAATATACTCCATGGTCCTGCGGACCAGCTCCGGCATGATATCTGCAGGAACGATGCTTGTTCTATGAAACACGGTGTTGGTCAGCACCAATAATTGAGCAAGCATGCTGTTGGCGAGGATATCTGCCCCATACGCATCCGATGAGAGGACCTCCTCCAGATCGCCGGTCAACCTGTGAACCTGCTGAAGCTCGGCTTCCTCCAGATGAACGATGTTGCCCTTACCCTTCGGGCGGTAGTCGAAGCACCAGGATAGAGGGGTAGCCGGAGTAGACAGGCGGTGCAGATAAGATTTTTGGAGATTGATCGTAATCCGTTCATATTCCGATTCATCCAGGCTGAAGGAACGATGCATTTCTTCCGGGTTCAGCACAAGCAGATCTCCGCGCTGCAGGTGGTAGCAGCTGTTCTCAATATAGAACTTGACGTTGCCGCGCAGAAATAAGTACAGCTCATACGCTTCATGGCGGTGATAGAAGGTTCCCATATTATAGGTGGTTGTCCTGTGCAGGTAGAGGTAATCTTTATGGATAGGGTCATAGCGAAGCTCAAATGGCTCGTTCATGGGTAACCTCCGGATCATTTCGCGCAATAATAACAGCGGAACCTGCAATGTTTCTTCTCTGGAACTACTTTAAAATGACATTATCCTAGCATGCAGGAATATGATTTGCAACCCTTTTATCGTATTACAACAGACTGGAGGACAGGATAGTGGAACTGATCATAACGGCAAGAAGCAAGGCTCAGGAAGATCCTGAATATACCGGACTTAACGGGCATGGACTACATGCATCCGTTGAGATAACAGGCGGGACAGGCAGTGCACAGCATCCCTTTCAGGCTCTTGTACAGATCGCGAATCTGAACGACACGCCTTGGTCAGGCGTCATTCATGTGGAGTTGCCGTTTGCCAAGGCTGATCCGCGCTTTTTTCTTCCCGCATTTATGTATGGCCGTAACCGGGGGGAAGCTCCGCAGAATGTTCCGAATGAGTTTCCGAGATTAAGGGAGGGGCAGCCCGCGCGTCCTTCTTCTTCCTGGTGGATGGTCCGGAGCGACCGGCTGTCGCATCCGGCGGCGCTGGTATATGACACGGGCAAAGTGTACGGATTATGCGCCAGCCCTTATTTTATATACAGGGAGGGGGAGAAGATCCAGTGGAAGCCTGGGCTAGAGGGGGAGTTCTTGCAGTATGGCGGCTTCACCTGCTCGCTTGCCAAGGGAACGGTCGGCTATACGCTGGGGTATGAGAATGCTCCGCTTCTGTTCATCAAATCGCGTCTCGTCAAGGAACGGGCAGCGCTGGAGGAGAACTGCTTCGAACTGGCGGCTTCGGAATCTGTAGCGTTCACATTGGATCTGTATGATTACACGGCCGAGTCTGAGCTGGGCATCAATGCTGCGCTGGAAGAGATCTATTCCCGCTATCATCAGCCCCCAAGACCCGGCAGCGGGTTCAGGAGCGCTGCGGCCGATCTGTCGAAGGCCATCTATCAGTATGCGTGGCTGCCTGAGGACCGGAGTTACACAACCTTTGTCTATGAGGACAAGGAGACGGGCGGGTACCGGTACAATAAAATCATCTCCATCAGCTGGACAAACGGTCTGACTGTAGCCACTCCTATGCTGATGGCTGCGCTGCGGCTGGGAGATGAGCCTATGCGCGGGCAGGCGCTCTCCTGCATTGAGCATATCATCGGGAACTCCCTGAACCCGGCTTCCGGTCTTCCCTATGAGGCCTATCAGGACGGGAAATGGAGCATTCACGGCTGGTGGTTTGACGGGATGCGCACGCCCGGACATTCCGCTTATCTATGCGGACAGGCCTTGTTCTATATTATGAAGGCCTATGAATACGAGAAACGGCTCAAGCATGTCGTTCACGAGGAGTGGGTGGACTTCGTGCGGAAGATTCTCCCTGTACTGGAGAGAAGCCGGAATTCGGACGGTGAATACCCTACGATTCTCTCCGAGCGAACCGGTGCCGGGCTTGAATACGATTCCTTCAGCGGAACCTGGATCATGGCTGCCATAGCCTACTATAGCTGGCTAACCGGAAACCGGTCGCATCTGGACAGCCTGAAGCGCAGTGAGCGGCATTATTATGAGACCTATGTGAAGCGGATGGAATGTTATGGAGCGCCGCTTGATGCAGATAAGGCGGTAGATTCTGAAGGGATTCTGGCGTACATCAGAGCGGTCAGATATCTGCACGCCCTCACTGGGGATGAGCTGTATCTGGATCATATGAGGGATGCGCTTGCTTACGAATTTACCTTTAAATTTGCTTACAATTCACCAGTGAAGGTGCCGCCGCTAAGCACGGTGGGGTGGTCGAGCTGCGGGGGAAGCGTGACCTCCGTCGCCAATCCGCATATTCATCCCATGTCGAGCAGCGTGGTAGATGAGCTGTATTATTATGTGAAGCGGCGTGAAGATCCGTATGTGAAGCAGCGGATGCTGGATACCGTCGGCTGGGGCTGTCAGACCTACAACCGGTATGACCGGGAATTCGGTCACGGCCTGACGGGCTGGATGTCCGAGAGATTCTGCCATTCCGAGGGGCTGGTAACCGAGACCTACAGTGACGGTTCACCGGCCAGCACCTGGTTCTGTCTGATGCCTTGGGCCAGCGGCAGTATTATTGAAGGTCTGGTTGGTGAGTACTGGGAGGCGGACAGCGAGTAGCGCTGTTAATTCTGAATGTTGATATTCTGCCAAAAAGATGGGGCTGTCCCAAAAGGGACAGCCTCTTTTATCGTGGGAAATATGTAAGCGAAAAACAGCATACATTTGCTGACGCGCAGGCGTGAGGCCTGAATGTATGCGGAAAACAGCATACATTTGCTGGCGCGCAGGCGTGAGGCCTGAATGTATGCGAAAAACAGCATACATTTGCTGGCGCGCAGGCGTGAGGCCTGAATGTATGCGAAAAACAGCATACATTTTGCTGACGCGCAGGGAGCGTCCCACTCCCCCAAATGCTTACGCTGAATCTACTCCAGCATAAAGAGCTATCCCAAGCAGCCGTTTCATGGCTTCAGGGACAGCTCCAATTAAGCTATCGTAAATTTCATACCCATCGTCTGCACTGCATTTCCTTGAATTTCAGTGGAACCATCTTCTGCGAATACACCCTGAAGATACAGTATCACACATTACGTCGAACGTAAGGTGAAAAGACAGCTATAATTAACGTTACCTTTTTCAAAAGAATGCCCGGGCACTCAGGACAGCATACTGGCCCGGTACCTGCCTGGGGACATACCGGCCACCTTGGTGAAGCTGCGGATGAAGTTGGCGTAATCGCTGAAGCCGGACAGCTCGCAGGCGGCCGCGACACTCTTGCCGGAGGTAAGGTGGCTCATGGCCAGGGAGACGCGCTTGTTAACGATATAGGAGCGGACGGTAAGTCCCGTGTGCTCTTTGAACTGCTGGCTTATATATTTGCCGCTGTAATGAAATTCCTGCTCCAGCTGGGCGGAGTAGATCGGTTCGAGCAGATGCTCCTCGATGTAAGCCATCGTCCGGCGGACAAGCTCCGGCATGAGATTATGCGGCAAAGCGGCGGAGGACTGCTGCAGAGTGTTGATGAATACAAGCAGCCGGGTGGCATAGGAATCGGCCAGCAGATCCTGTCCGTACTCCTCGGAGTGAAGGCTATAGATCAATTGGTCCGCGAGTCTGGAATAGAAGGCGCACTGGTCGCGGGAGAGCCGGATCAGCGTGTTCAGCCCCGAGGGAAAGGCGTTGAAGCAGGCCAACAGGTTCGTGCGGCTGCTGGATAGCCGCCGCAGGGCGGATCTTCGCAGGTTCAGCCCGATCCGTTCATAGGTCTGGTTGTCGGCACAGACACAGCGGTGCATCTCACCTGGACGGATCAGAATCAGATCGCCGGAGGAGAGCTTGTAGCAGGACTGCTCCACATACATATAGGTATTGCCTCTCAGGAACAGGTAGATTTCGTAGGCATCGTGCCGGTGGTAAGGCTGAGCCGGGCTGAGCTGCTCCGTGGTGGTTGATTTGTGGAAGCAGATCATTTCTTCGGGGATCGGGGTGAACACATACTGGGCAAGCTGCTCCATGGCATCCATTCCTTTAATTGGATATATAAGGATTATCGGTATCCGCGCAATATAGTATCGCTGATATGCAACGACGACATATCAACTATTTAATATAATACAGGAATAGGAAGCGCTTGCAAGTGTTGCAAGGGAAAAGGACAAGCCTGTACAGGGTACAGCTGCCGCTTCGATTAGACAGGAGGTGCGACCAGAGGCAGAATTCGGCAGGAATGTTGTGCAGAAATCATATAATAAGGAGATGAAGCAATGAAATCAACGTTTAAAAAATCACTATGTACCTTGCTGGCAACGGTAACTATGTTGTCTATGCTGGTGGTGCCACCGCCACCCAAAGTTTCAGCAGCCAGCGATGTGACGGTCAATCTGTCCGCCCAGAAGCAGGTGATCCGCGGGTTCGGCGGCATTAACCATCCGAACTGGATCGGGGATCTGACCGCCGCGCAGCGGGAGACCGCCTTCGGGAACGGGGCGAACCAGTTGGGATTCTCCATTCTGAGAATCTCTGTGGACGAGAACAAGAACAACTGGTATAAGGAGCTGGATACGGCCAAGGCAGCCGTTGCCAAAGGAGCCATCGTTTTTGCTTCGCCGTGGAATCCGCCTAGCAGCATGACGGAGACCTTCAACCGCAACGGGAATACCTCAGCCAAGCGTCTCAAATATAACCAGTACGGCGCATACGCCCAGCATCTGAATGACTTCGTGACGTACATGAAGAATAACGGGGTTAACCTGTATGCGATCTCGGTGCAGAACGAGCCGGACTATGCCGAGACCTGGACCTGGTGGACACCTGCCGAAATGCTGAACTTTATGAAGAATTATGCCGGTTCCATTAACTGCCGGGTCATTGCTCCGGAGTCCTTCCAATATCTGAAGAATATGTCCGATCCGATTCTGAATGACTCCCAGGCGCTGGCCAATATGGACATTCTGGGGGCACATTTGTATGGAACTCAGGTGAACAACTTCGCTTATCCGCTCTTCAAGCAGAAGGGTGCAGGCAAAGAGCTGTGGATGACCGAGGTCTATTACCCGAACAGCAATAACAACTCGGCCAACCTGTGGCCGGAAGCGCTGGAAGTAGCCTACCATATGCACAATGCGCTGGTGGAAGGGGATTTCCAGGCTTATGTATGGTGGTATATCCGCCGCCAATACAGCCCGATGAATGAAGACGGCAGTATCAGTAAGCGCGGGGACAGCATGGCCCAGTTCTCCAAGTTCGTCCGCCCGGGTTATGTAAGAGTTGATGCTACGAAGAACCCTAACACCAATGTCTATGTCTCGGCTTACAAGGGCAGTAACAAGGCAGTGATTGTCGCTATTAATAAAAGCAATTCGGCGGTCAGCCAGCGGTTCGTCTTGCAGAACGGCACAGCCTCCAGCTTTGCTTCGTGGATTACCGACGCCAACCGCAAGGTAGCCGCCGGCTCTAACATTAATGTATCGAACGGCGCTTTCACCGCCCAACTGCCTGCGCTTAGTGTAACTACCTTCGTAGCCACACTCGGAAGCAGCAAAAGCTCAGTAACCGATGCAATCTATGACATTGAAGTAGATCCCGCCTTGGCTGAGGAAGTTCTTGCCCAGTAGAATACAGTCGCAGCATTTATGACTTAACCGCAGATAGGCTCAGCATCCCGGCCTGTAAATCGCAGCTTGTATAGTGCGTTTACAGGCCGGGATTTTTGGTGCTTTCGGGTCATCGTTTAAATTTGAAAGAGAATAGTGTTATTTTAAAATGAATCGTGCATCCTTCTTCTATAAATGTACAATCTGATTTGTTAGGATATTACCAGGCAAAACAATGTAAGCGCATACAAGAGGAGGAATCTCTAGGATGAGTAAAAAGATCAGGAGAAAGGCACTCTCAGTTTCAATGGCTGGTGTGCTGCTGCTATCCGTCATTACCCCTATGCCATTCTCTAACCCGCTTCAAGCTGCTCCGGCTGCTGCCATGCAGGCTGCTGTTGCTCCGGCACAGGTAACCGCCGATTGGTACAAGAGCTATCAGACGATGGATGGTGTAGGAGCTGCCTATGCGTATACGGATTCCGTCCATATGCTGCAGCTCGCTTCGGCCGGCCATCAGGATACGGTCCGGCATCTGCTGGATCTGACCTTCAGTGAACAGAAGGGTACAGGTCACGACATTGTCCGGGTGATCATCGGTGACAACGGCGGCCTGACGACTTCCGGGGCTACTGCGGCAAGCCCGGGGTTCAACCCGCTCACCAGTCTTCTGGCCGATGTGAATAATCCCGGCTTTGACATTGAGGGGAATGCCATTCCCATGCGTGGAACAGCAGGACAATACGGCTACAAGATCGAAGCGGAGAACCGCTATTATGACGGCAATACCGACAGCATCTGGCCGGTTGAACCGGAGCATGCTCCTGGAACGCTTGTACCTGTGCAAGACTTTGTATGGGATTATCCCTCCTGGAATCAGCCGATCGGCAATGACGACGGCGGCCCGACCAATCTCCTCAGTAAGCCCGGTGAACAGCCTGTAGTCATCAAGAATTCCCCGCGTACCCGCAAAGAGCTGTTCGATATCGATCAGGTCTGGACCATGCGCCAGGCACAGCAGTATGGCGTCAAGCAATTCTACGCCTGCACCTGGACCGTACCCTACTGGATGAGCCAGTCCAACACCAATTCTCCCAGCAAAATTGTCCGTGGCGACATCGCCACCATTGGCGGAAAACCGGTCAAAATATACTATCAGGCCTATGCAGATTATCTTGTCAATTATATCCGCGGGATGTGGGAGCAGTATGGGATTCCGGTTACCCACATCAACCCCTTCAACGAAGTCGATCTGGCGGGCGGCTCAGCTGCTTACGTTACGGAACTGATTAACGGTTACATCGGACCTGCCTTGAAAAAATCGATGCAGCCTGGCGGCGACCTCTATGATATTAAGAACCCGGAAGGCAAGCTCATTGACTTCATTCCCCAGCTTGCCGCAGTGGACGGCACCAATCTGGGCGCTTCCTTAAGCAGAGGCGGCGAGGTGTTCTCGCAGACGGACCCGGATAATGCGCTCGACAAGAATCCCTATCTCGATGTATTCACTACCCATCTCTACGGTACAGTTGGCATCGGTACGGATGAGAACAAGCTGTACCACACCGGGGATTTCTCCAAGAATCCTCTGGATTATACCAAGGATGGAAGCAAGTATCCCGAATATCTTACTAAGTATAAGCTCTGGCAGGCAGAATTCATGAACCAGGACACCGGTGACGGTTCGGCTGGAGCGTATACGCAGCGCTACGGCAATCAGAATATTAATGATGCCGTGCGCTGGTCTAATCTGATGACCAATATGTTCACCAGCAACCCGGGCTTCACCGGCTTTGTCTGGTGGAGCATGTGGGACAGCAACGGAGCAGACGGCTCTGACCTCATCCGCTTCGTGACGACCAACTCCCAGCAGGAGCCGGGACGGATCAGCACACTGACCGGTGAATACCGGTTGTTCAAGCGCTTTTACAGCTACGGTCATTTCTCCCGGTTCATGAATCCCGGCGATGTGCGCTTTGAGGTTACACGCGTACCGGCGCCTGATCTGAATGTGGTCGGCTTCAAGAATCCGGCTACAGGTGATTTCTCGATGACGGTATCAAGTGCCAACAACGATGACAGCGTTCAGCCGCTGGAATTCAATTTGAAGGACTTCCCGGCAGGAACAGATAGTGTGACGGTGTTCCGCACCTCGGGAAGCGAGAACCAGAAGAAGCTGGGTACGATTCCTGTATCGGGCGGCAAGTTCGTCATTGATATTCCGTCCGCAAGCGTTGTGACGGTTGTTCCGTCCAAGGGAACCTTTGCCACCTATCAGGGGCTGGACGGGGAGCGCGATATCTTCTCCACGCTGGAAGCAGAGGGGAATGACAACAGCGTGCCCGGCGACAGTGCAGGTAATGCGGGCCGTGCCAATGAGGCAGTGACACTGGGTGCAGGCGGTTATCTCGCTTACAATAATGTGAATTTTGCAGACGGCTCGGCGAACGGCGGTGTGGTCCGCAGACACTTGCTGTATCTTACCGCCCAGAGTAAGTCGGCGCAGGGAGGCAAGCTTGCTGCTTATGTGCTTCCGGTGGGGGCCGCTGCCGGCAGCAGCGCCGATATCCTGTCCCAAGGTACGCGGGTCGCAGAGATTCCGGTACCGGCCAATGACAGCTACGGCAAATTCCAGGACATGGTCGATACAGGCGATCTTAGTGCTTACGGCCATAAGGATCTGTATATTGTGGCCGAACCGAACGGGACTGCGGGTACGATCACCGTTGACCGCTTCCTGTTCGGAGCAGGCGATTCCGACTGGAGTACTGCCGCCAACAATTCTACAGTATCCCTTCCGGGCAATCTGCTGCTCAACGGGGATTTTGATACGGCAACCGCTTCCAATACAGACAACTGGTCTGCCGGACGTTACAACAAGGGAACCTTTGAACCTGCTGCTGCAGGACCAGTGTTAACGGCGGATACCATACAAAGCTATTCGGGTCTGTCACGTTACTTGAAGAACAGCTCGACCTCGAAGGTTGCCGGTTCCGGCAAGCTTGCTGGCCGCATCGACGCTGCGCAGCAGTATGATGGAATGTGGCAGGATGTTACCGGTAAGCTGAACAAGGGAGAGAGCTATAACTTCAAGGGCTACTTCCTCTCGATGATGAGCCGCCCGGACAGCTATGATGTTGCTGCAGAGCATCCGGGTGATGTCGAAGCGGCGCTGGTGTATTACGACGGGAACGGGAATCAGCTCGGAATGACTCCGATCAATGGCCGCGATATGCCTGAACCGTACGCAGCCCGTGAAGCCGGTGATCCTGCATACTGGGCGGGCGGCAAGTTCGTCGGACGCATTCTTGAGGGCGGGCCGCTTAGCTTAAGCTCCTTCCAGCCCGTGGATGTGAAGGTGGCGGACTGGCATGAGACGCCTAATCAGCCATTCACGTATGAGGAACCCGCAGGCACAGCGAAGGTGGTCCTGGCGGTGTATGCGAAGGATGCGAACATCCTGTATGCCGACCAAATGTCGCTTACTCCTGAGGCGGTCGTGTCGCACAACCTCTTTATTGATGGCGTTCAGCCGTCTGATTTTGACGAAGCGAAGCATGAATATAAATATACAGTCACCGGGAACGCCATTCCGAAGGTTACAGCGGTAACCAGCGATCCGGCTGAGCTTGTGAGTATCTCGCAGGCGGACAGTGCGCAGGGCACGGCAGTGGTCCGGTTCGTCAAAGGAGAACAGATCAAGACTTATAAAATCTTCTTCAGTACGAACGAAGTCATTGATTTCGCGGCTGGCCTTCCGGCGGGCTGGGAAGTCATCAATCCGGCTGATCCGCAGACTGCCCTTGGCTATAGCGCGGAGGGTGCGGCAATTCAGACCTTGAAGAGCGATACGGACTATCCGGGCAGCCATAATATGCTGCAGCTTCCGGGCTTTGCTGAAGGCAACTGGACGCTGACAGCGAAGCTCACCGTTGACAAACCGCTGAATGATCCGTCCATGGGTGAGAATGCCCAGGTTGGACTTGGCATCAGCCGGATTACAAACGGTGAATTTTACAGAATCAATGCCAGAAAGGTAAGCTCCAATATCAAAGTGAATAATTCGGGGTTGATAGGTACTCAGCCCTTCACCAACAATACGAATCAGACGAATCTGAGCGGCACGAACTATTTCTTGCGGATTGTAAAAGAAGGCAATGTGGTGCAAGGCTATTTCTCCACAAACAGTGGTGCTTCCTGGCTGGCGATGGGGAATCCTTCAACGTATACCCCGGACTTCTTCAAGGATGCCAAGGTGCAGTTGTACGGAACCAATACGAGCGCTGTAACGGACTTCAAAGTCACCTTCTCGGGGGTTACCCTGGTGAAGACCCTGGGAGAGACGGGGGAAATTACTGCAGATCAGCAGGCGGTAGAGGAAGCTGCGGCCTTGATTGGCAACCGGATTACCGTTCCTAATGCAGTAGAGGGTGAAGACAACACTAAGCTGATGGCCAAAGCACAGGCTATTCTGGATGGCAATGAGGCGCTGAAGCAACTGGGAGTGAAGACCGCTATTACTCTCCAGGGAGGCGGATTCACGCTGACTGTAACTAAGGGAAGTGTCAGTATAAAGGTCAGCCCGTTCACTGTTGCAGCGGGGATGAAGGCGGTAAGAGATTTCGAAGATGGGACCGTGCAAGGCTTCCAGCCGAAGGGAAGTGCTGGCGTGAAGCTGGAGGTCACCAAGGAAGCTAACCATACCACGGGCGGCGCTTATGCCTTGAAGGTCACAGGCAGAGCGGCTAACCCGGACGGACCTGCGGTCCAGGTCAAGGATACCGTCACCATCGGCAACGAGTACAAAGCGGCGGTATGGGTGAAGTTGATCAGCCCGGCAAGCGCACAGCTCAAGCTGACGGCACAGGTCAATGCACCTACGCCGTACTATGTCAGTCTGGCTACACAGACGCTTAGTGCAGGCGGAGACTGGGTGAAGCTGGAGGGAACCTACCGTTATCTGCATGATGATGTCACTTTATATGTAGAGAGCCCTAATAGCACTACTGCGTCTTACTATATCGATGATTTCAGCTTCACAGACACTGGTCTGGAGAGCATTCTTCCGCTCCAAGAAGTGTATAAGAACGACTTCCTGCTCGGCAATATACCCGGCACTAATGATCTTAATCCGGGTAACGGACAGAATGCGTTCTTCAATTATCACTTCAATGCCGTGACCTTCGAGAACGAGATGAAGCCGGACGCGCTGCAGAAGACCAAAGGTGCTTTTACCTTTAACAAATCAGACGATATGGTTGCCAAATCCCGGGCGATGGGGGCAGAGGTCCATGGACATGTGCTGGTATGGCATAGCCAGACCCCGGCGTGGTTCACACAGCAGGTGGATGCTTCAGGCAATGCCGTGAAGGATGGGGCGGGGAATCCGGTCTATCTTAGCCGCAGTGAGGCTCTGGCAAATATGAGAACCCATATCCTTACGGTCATGGAGCATTACAAGGATTCGGTGATCTCCTGGGATGTGGTCAATGAGGCGATGCAGGATGGTCCTCCGGCCGTAACGGACTGGAAGGATGCGCTGCGTAAGTCACCTTGGTACTATTCTGTCGGCCCTGACTTTATAGAGCAGGCATTCCTTGCCGCCAGGGAAGTGCTGGATGAGCATCCGTCGTGGAATATCAAGCTGTATTACAATGATTTCAACGATGATTTCCCGGAGAAGCGGGATGCCATCTATGACATGGTCAAAGAGATCAATGACCGTTATGCGCTGGCCCATCCCGGCAAGCTGCTGGTTGACGGCATCGGGCTGCAATCCCACTACGACATGAGAACCAAGCCTGCCAATGTGGAAGCGGCGATTGAGAAATATGCTTCCCTGGGCGTGGAGCTCTCGATCAGTGAGCTGGATGTGCTGGCAGGCATGAATTATTCCCTCTCAGCAGAGTGGGCAGAGAAGCAGGCGAACCTGTATGCCCAATTGTTCCAGATCTACAAGAAGCATGCGGATGTAATCGCGCGTGTCACCCTTTGGGGATATGCAGACAGCGCGAGCTGGAGAGCAGGTCAGAATCCGTTGCCGTTCATCAGCTCGCTGGCACCGAAGCCGGCGTATTATGCCATCCTTGATCCTGAGAAGTATCTGGCCGGGCATCCGCTCTATGTGACTCCAGAGACTAAGAACTCTACGGCGCTGTATGGTACCCCTGACATTGATGGAAGCGTAGACGACCTCTGGGCGAATGCACCGGAGATCCGGATTGATAATCATCTGATGGCGACAGCGGAGACCACAGGAACCGCCCGGACGCTGTGGGATGAAGAGAATCTCTATGTGCTGTTCCAGGTCAAAGATACGCAGTTAAGCAAAGCCAGCACGGATAAGACGAAGCAGGACTCCGTGGAAGCTTATGTGGACGAAGACCGTATCAACGCCTGGCCGTACCGCGAGGATGACGGGCAATACCGGGTCAACTATGCCGGAGAGCAGTCCTTTAAGTTCCTCAGTAATTCGACACCGGCGGTCTCACCGGGATTTGAATCGGCGGCGGTAACCGAAGGGACGGCTTATACGGTGGAGATGAAGATTCCATTCCGCACACTGAGGCCGGAGAACGGGACACAGATCCGGTTCGATGCGCAGGTGAACAATGCAACCGGGTCCAATCTGATCGGCGTAGCTACCTGGAATGATCTGCTGGGCCGGGCTGCGAAATCAACAGAGGTGTTCGGCAACCTTACTCTCAGCGGCAAGGGAGACGCAGCTCCGCCTGTGTGGGCTGAGGGAAGCAAGCTTGAAGCCACCGGTATTACGCCTACAGGGGTTACCTTATCGTGGCCGGCTGCAATGGATAATCTGGGTGTTACCGGATACCGCATCTACAATGGGATCGATTCCGAGCCGGTGCTTGTAACCGGTATCGAACCGGTGGAGACCGCAACCGGAGCCGTATATCGTTATGAGGCAGCTGGATTGCTGCCGAACACGTCATATACCTTCAAGGTAGAGGCAGGCGATGCAGCGGGGAACTGGAGTAAGGACGGACCGTACGTTATAGTGACCACCCTTCCAGGTGAAGACATCACGCCGCCGGTCTGGGCGGAAGGAAGCACGCTTGCCGCTTCCGGTATCACGAGTAGCGGACTGACGCTGACCTGGTCGGCTACGGCCACAGATGACAGCGGCATCTACGGGTACCGGATT
This sequence comes from Paenibacillus sp. FSL R7-0210, assembly GCF_038009085.1. Taxonomy (NCBI): domain Bacteria; kingdom Bacillati; phylum Bacillota; class Bacilli; order Caryophanales; family Paenibacillaceae; genus Paenibacillus; species Paenibacillus sp. FSL R7-0210. The sequence continues at coordinate 3,385,807 of NZ_JBBPAR010000001.1, read as the reverse complement.
ACGAATGGAACCGGAGATAAGCCGATTACGGTTACAGATGCTGTGTATACGGAGACCGTAACCGGTGCTGTATACAGTCATCAAGTAACGGGATTACAGCCGGGTAAGCAGTATACGTTCAAAGTAGAAGCGGGAGACACGGGCGGCAATTGGAGCGAGGGTGGTCCTTCTGTGTCAGCAACCACGCTGCCTGCTACCGACACCACACCTCCGGTCTGGATGGAGGGAAGCAAGCTTGAAGCCTCACGGATCACAGCATCCGGTCTGACACTAACCTGGACGCGGGCTGCTAACGATACGGGAGTGACCGGCTACAAAGTCTATAGGGGAGCAGAGGAAATCGCTGCGTTGTCTGGAACAGAGCTGCGGTACGAGGTAACCGGGCTTGCTGCGGGAACAGAGTATCATTTCTCGGTGCAGGCCGGGGATGAAGCCGGGAACTGGAGCAAGAATGGTCCTGCCCTCTCTGTAACTACGCTAAAAGACAGTGGCGGTCCGTCTGAGCCGACGCCAACACCAACAACAAGACCAACACCTACGCCGACGCCAGTACCGACGTCAGTACCAACATCAACAGCTACGCCAACACCGACACCAACATCGACGCCGGGAGCAACAGGTACACCGGCTGCGTCACAGACACCAGCACCTACGCAGACACCAGTGCCAAGCAGCCCGTTCAAAGATGTAGGTGCCAAATACAGCTGGGCTTCGGAGGCGATTGACACACTGTACAGTCTGGGCATCATCCAAGGAACCTCTGCGGTCACCTTCAGCCCGGAGAAGAACATTACAAGAGCGGACTTTGTGCTGCTGGTAGTGAGAGCATTGGGTCTCGAAGCGGAATCCGGTTCCGGCTTTGCAGACGTAAGCCAGGGAGCCTACTATTATGAAGCGCTCAGTATTGCGAAGCAGCTGGGGATTATCAATGGAACAGACGGCAGCAACTTCAATCCGAAGGGCGAAATCTCGCGGCAGGATATGATGGTGATTGCAGCCAGAGCCTTGAAGGTGGTGAACAAATTATCTGCCGGCGGCAGTGCCGGAGACCTGGCAGGCTACACAGATAGAATGAAGGTGGCGAAGTATGCCATTGATAGTGTAGCGGCACTGGTCCAAGAGGGAATTGTCCGGGGAGACGGGAAATCCCTTCATCCCACCGGAACAGCCACGCGCGCGGAAGCTGCTGTCATGATCTTCCGGATACTGAAGAAGTAAAGAAGTAACACCCTGCAGGTAAAGCATAGAATCACATCATATAACCCTCACGGCCGCGAGTGTCCACCCATCGGAAGATGGGCCGGATGCTGGCTGGCCGGAGGGGATTTTTGAGTAATATAAACTTCCACGTACCAAGTGCAATCCCTCGTCATACCTACCCGCCGGACAACCTAGTAGACCATCAGAATTAAACAAGTGATTTCATTCCAACAAAGCGGTAAGGGATGAAACTGCGTTTGTAGGGAAAAAACAGGGATAAGTGTATTCTGTGCAACTAAAAACAGTGAAACGGATGGACATCCTCTTCTAATTGTATTTTGTGCAACTACATTTGCCCGGATGGGCGAAAATCCAGGTATAGGGGCATTTTAATTGCACGAACTACATCTAAACGGAGATTTGGCGGCACATCGGACGATTTAGTTGTACGAATTGCAATTAAGCCTCCAACTTGCCTCCTAATCGGGGTGAAGTAACCCCTCAGCAAGCCATTAGTTAAAGTAATTCTCCCGTGTAATCCTGCCCGGAAAAACGAAGCTACCGGAACCGGAATTGGGACTGGAACTAGTTGGAAAATGTACACTGGTGGATTAAGATACGTTTTTCCAACTGTATACTGCTCGAAGCTGTACGTTGGAGCCGGTTACTTCCTGTATCCGATGAGCCACACCCGTTACCTTGTTCCCTGTCATTACTCAACTATTCAGCCTGCCTAATAAACATCGCGTATCCTGCCTATCTCTGGGTCTCCACATAGCATCCCGCATCCCGCAACTCTGGGTCTTCCCGCCCAGACCTGCCGCTACGCGTTTACCTTGCTGTTATACCGGAAGTACTAATATTTCCTCTGCATCTTCTTTTTTACAAATAATTAGTTTATCATTGCTTCATTCCAAAGATTAGGAGGATTTACTATGCGTGGAGTAATAAAACATATAAGCCGATTGTGTGCGGGGCTTATGCTGCTGGGTGCTGTATCATATGCGGGAGGGGAGCAGGTACTGGCTTCGCCTGTCCAGAGTGGACAGGTGATCGGGACAGGGGCAGCGGCTCTGGCTGCTGTGGACGTCAGTTCTTCCATTACAGTGCTGGGCAGCCCGTTCAAGAAAGCGGCTTATGCGCGTAATGTCTGGGACATGCAGCTTTTTGGCGGCAAAATCTATCTGGGCCACGGCAACAGCAGCAACAATGCGCCTTCGCCCAATGCGGGGCCGGTTCCAATCTATTACTGGGATCTTGCCCAGAATAAATTCTCTGTGCAGGATGTTACGTATACGAACCCGGCGACAGGCAAGGTGACCACCAATGTCTATGTCATGGATGAGCAGATCGACACTTTCAAGGTGCTGAATGGGGAGCTGTATATTCCCGGGCATGACTCCAGGGTACCAGGGTGGGCTTACGGGAATTTTTATCGGCTGAACGGGGATCACTGGGACCAATACATGAACATTCCCGGAGGCATCCATGTATACGATATGGCTTACTACAAAGGGAAGCTGTACGCAGCACTGGGCGCTAACGAAGGGCCCTTGATTTACGTATCTTCTAACGGAGGCAGCACCTGGACCCGCTTCGGTACCGTCTCGCAGTACGGGATTATGCGTGCCTACAATCTGTTCGAGCTGGGCGATACACTGTATGCGTCCTCAGCCACGGCAGGGAAGACCCAGGGGATTCCAAATGAAAAGGGGTATATGACCTCCATCAAGCAGAGCACAAGCGGGGGAATTCAGACGTCCAAGCTGACTTTTACCAGTACCCAGTTGTTCCCGGGTCTCAGCTTCGTTATCAAAGCGGGTGAAGTGAATGTTCCCGGTGTCAGCGGCCAGCCTTGGCTGAAGCTCCTGCGTACGACCCCGGTGAACGACCGGCTGCTCTATATTCCGGGTGTGATCTATAACGACCATCAATCTATCCCGCAAGGGCTGTACTCGGCAGCGGCCAACTTCCAGAATGTGCGCAAGGAGCTGTTGCCTGACTCTGCTGTAGTGCCTATGGATATTCTGGAGCGCGGGGAGACAGTATATGTGCTCGGTTATGTCAAGGAAGCCTCGGGACAATATACGAATTACGTCTACCGCAAAAGCACCTCCAGCTTCGCAGCCGGCGGGGAGGGCTGGAGCGAAGTCTTCCACTTCAGCCGGGACACGTTCGCCCGTTCCTTCGAGGAACAGGGTGGCGATTTCTATTTCGGACTGGGGAGTTATGCGGATGTCCTTCCGGCTTCCACCGGCACGATTCTGAAGCTGAGCGCCGGGTCTTATTAATGGCTACTCCCCAATAATCGCAATATCCGTGTTGATCCATTTGGCTGTGTCTACACTCTTGGCCTGTAGAAGCAGTGTGTTGATAATATCCTCGCCCCAGTTCTGCTCGTTCTGTGAGATCACACGGGTAATCTGGCCGTTATCCAGCGCTTGCTGCAAGGCCGGGGTCAGGCCGAGGGCGAGGTTATAACGCTTCAGCCCCTTGGCCTTCCAGACCAGGACAGAGCTGGTGCTGGAGACGAAATCCAGATTCACCAGCGCGCTGAAATGGGGATGATCCGAGATCATCTGCTCCAGCTGCCCGGCAGCCCGCTCCTCACTGCCGTCGTTGTGACGGATCTCCAGTACATCAATGTCCGTATGCTGAGTCAGGTAAGTCTCAAGTCCCAGCAGTCGTTCCCGGGTGCTCTGCATCCGGGACATCCCGGACTCCACCAGAATCATTCCTTTGCCGCTTAGCAGACGTTCCACCGTCTGTCCCATCACTGTGCCGGTTGCCCGGTTATCCGCCCCGATATAGGCTGCTCTCCGGCTGGCAGGCGAATCCGATTCGAAGCAGACCACGGGTATCCCTTGGGCGGCCGCCTTGTTAATCATCGCGGTGAGCGCCTGCGAATCCACCGGAGCAATCGCAATGCCGTCTACCCCCCGCTTAATCATCATCTCCATGATGCGGATCTGCTGCTCCAGATTGGCTTCATCGGGAGCTTGCACCAGCAGCTCTACATTATGCTTCCGCGCTACCGCTTCCGCTTTTCCGGTGATCATCTCGTAAGTGGCATTCACCATAGGGTAGATAATGCCGAAGGTCAGCGGAGGTTCTTCACCTGCACTTAACGGAGAATCTCCCGTTGTCTTCTCAGGAATATCCGCTGCTCCGGCTGCCTTAAGACAGCCGCCAAGCAGGAAGCCTGCCGTCAGCAGCAGGAGAACCACGGACCATCCCCTAAGCCTGTTTACGCTCACGCATGTCCCGCCCCTCTGCGGATCGTATGCAGCTGCTCCCCGGTATTTCCCTGCCTGCGGAATTCCATGGGCGTCATCCCCGTTACTTTTTTGAACAGATTGGAGAAATAATGCTGATCGTTGTAGCCGACCAGATAGGCGATTTCAAAGGTTTTGTGCCCCGTGGATTTTAGCAGCTCCTTGGCCCGGTCCATACGTGTAGCCGTCAGGAATTCCGTGATGGTCTGCCCGGTCGCCTGACTGAAGGTCTTGCTCAGATGGCTGGGACTGACCCTGACCACCTTGGAGATATCATTCAGGGAGAGCTGCTCCTTGTCGTATTGCTCACGGATATACTGCTTCACCCGGTCGATCAGCTCACGGTGCTTGTCTGCTCCTTCGGACCGCCATTCCCACAGCCGCTCGTACAGCTGCTTGAGATACTGAAGGCCGTCATCACTACTGGAGATTTGCTTCAGCTCTGTCTGCAATTCTTGGAGTATGCCGGCGTGGCCTGCGGCTGCGCGGAACCCGTTCTTCGCCGTCTGCACCAGCTCCAGGGTGATATCGTTCATCAGGTAACAGGCATATCCTGAGTTCCAGTTCATCTGCTCAAGCTCCTTGGACAGCTCCAGCAGGAAGCCGGACATCTGCCTGTGGTCGCCTGACTTCAGGAACTGGACCAGCCGGCTTCTATCGAGCAGAACCCCATGGGCGCTAGGGTCATAATACGCCTCAAGCATGGCGGCGGAATGCATTCTGGACATCTGCTTGAACATCCGGTCATTCTCAGCCTCCAGATAAGAGAGGTGAATGCCCTGAAGACGTTCGCAGACCTTGCCCCGGCTGACGGACAGCTCCAGCCCGCAGCCTTCCCTCAGCCGCTTCTTCGCAGCCGTGCACAGGTCATCCAGAGTATGGTTCATCCGGAGCGGATCACTGCCTTTATAGATCAGAACCATCTCCATGCGGCTGCGCTTGTAGATGAAGCTGTCGGCCGCCTCCTTGAGCAGGCCTGCTAACAGCGCCTCAGCATCCGGTGAAGCGGGGGGAAGCTCCGGGGACTCCTCCATATTGGGAGGATGCAGAGTAAATATAGCGGCGGCGTAGTAAGGAGCTGTTAACTGCAGCTCAAGCTGGGCCGCCGCTTCATAGGCGGCAGCGGTGCTGATCAGGCCTCCGCACAGATCGGCGAACAGATTCTCGGGGGTGTAGGCATATTTGTGCCTGATCCGTAATTCCTCATCAATCCGTGCGCTGACGCTGCGCAGAAGCTGCAGCAGGTCGGCTGCGCTGAATGGCTTCAGGCAGTAATCCTCGACCCCCAGGCGCAGCGCCTGCTGGGCATACTGGAAGTCATCATGGCCGCTGAGAATGATGATTTTGATCTGCGGGAATTTCTGGCGGACGACAGAGGTAAGCTCCAGGCCGTTCATGAACGGCATTTTGATATCGGTAATCAGAATGTCGGGCAGCTGCGCTTCAATAATAGGCAGCGCCAGCTCACCGTCGGGAGCGTCACCGCAATAGAGGAAGCCCTCCTTCTCCCAATCGATACATTCCCTTATATTCTCGCGGATCAGGATCTCGTCATCCACCAGCATAATCTTCTTCATCACTAGACCCCCCTGTTCTTGGGTATGCGAACCGTAATCTGTGTGCCATAGCCTTCCGAGCTGTCCAGACGGATACCATATTCGGGCCCGAAATACAGCCGCAGCCGCTGATGCACATTCTGCAGGCCGAAGCCGCCCTGGCCGGTGTCCTCGGGTTCCTCCGACTGAATGGGATGCTCAACCGATTCCCTTAGCGCCTCCAGCCGCCCGGCGGGGATGCCGATGCCATTGTCCGAGACCGTAAGCATAATGGTGCCTCCGTCGGTGTACCCGCCAATGCGGATGAGTCCCATGCCCCGCTTATTCTTAATTCCGTGATACAGGGCGTTCTCAACCAGCGGCTGCAGGGTCATATTCAGAATCGGATACTCCTGCAGCTCCTCCGCCACTTCCACCTTGAACTCCAGGATGTCGTGGTAGCGCATCTGCTGGATGATCAGATAGCTCTGCACATGGGCAAGCTCGGAGCGGATCTGTATCCAGTCGCGCCCGTTGTTGAGACTAAGCCGGAAGAACGCGGATAACGCCTTCACCAGCCGGATCACGCCATCGTGATTCCCCGCTTCCGCCATCCAGACAATAGAATCCAGCGTGTTATATAGAAAATGAGGGTTAATCTGCGCCTGAAGCGTCCGCAGCTCTGCCTTTTGCAGCTGCTGCTGCTTACGGATGCTCTGGGCCAGCAGCTCTTTGATCTGCTCGACCATGATGTTGAAGCTCTGTCCGAGATCGGCGATCTCATCGGTACCGTCCGGCTTGACTTTGGCTTCCAGATAGCCACTTGCGGTCAGGCGCATCTTGTGCTGGAGCAGCTGGATGGGCCGGGTTAGCCGCCGGGTCAACAGATAATGGAGCGTGATCGCAAAAATAATGCTTAAGGCCACGCTGATAATAATCAGCTGCCTGATCCGGTTCGCCTCGGCCACGATCTCCTGCAGCGGGGCTATGCCGATAATCGTCCAGCCTGTTGCAAGCGACGAGGTATGGACGATGAACCGGGGCGGTCCGCCCATCTGAAGCACGAAGCTGCCGCTTCTGCCCCGTTCCCCCGCAGGAATCAGGTTGTCCTGAATAACGGCAAGTTCTCCCGCCCTCACAGGAGGAACATAGAGGGGATTGTTCTGCTCGTCCAGCAGGTAGAAGAATCCGGTAGTGCCGATCGTCACCTTGTCGCAGAACTCTTTAATGAAGGAATCGCTCAGATCCACAATGATATAACCGATGACCTCATGCGTAATCCGCTGCTTGACCGCCGTCATAATCGAGATCACGCCCTCGTCCCCGTAGGTGAATCCGTCCACCCGGTCATAGCCGGTTATCAGCGGCGGGGGCACCCGGAGGATCAGCTCCGGATTCTGGGATAACGCCTGAAAATGCGGATTGCGCAGCGGGTTGCTGGCCGACTGGAAGATTCCCCGGCGCTCGCTGATGCCTTTGCCGTACAGATTAATCAGGCTGATGTTGAGCACATTCTCATACTTGTAGGTGTCCCGGTAGAGGGTGAAGGTCTGCAGAATGTCCTTGGCCTCCTGATAGGTCTCCGACTGTGAGAACAGAAAGTGGATGACCTGAGGATTATTGCTAAGCTCCAGCAGACGCTCGGTATCCTTGAACAGGTTGTCCATATTCGTTCCCAGCATTTCGGCCTGAAGCATGCTTGAAGCCTTGCTGTGACTGGAAATGGATTGGTAGGATTTCTGGTAGGAAATGAGGCCGACGGCAATCAGCGGTATGGTGGACAGCACTATGAACAAAGCCAGCAGTTTGGCTCTAAGACTGGAGGAGATCCAGCGTGTAATCCGCATTATCGGGAATTCCCTTTCACAAGTAGAGTAGATGCCGTTCCTAACTCTATTTTATAACAAATATTGGAATACCGAAACAAAAAAGAAAGCGCAAACAAAATATCCACCTTTTGAATAAAAAAGTACACCAAAATACCTATTCGGAGGGAATAAACCCAAAATTAGAAAGTAAACGCCAAAGGCTGCCCGTATAATGCTCTTCTGTAAGCGTTCTATAATGGGCACAACACCGGAACAAGGTGAACGTCAAGGGGGAGGAATAAGGAGATATGAAGAAGCTTGGAAAAGTGGGGGCTGTGCTGGCCCTGACCCTGTCCATGACCCTGTTAGGGGCATGCAGCAGCAATAACGGCGGGAACACGGCGGCGGATGCGGGTAAGACAGACAGTGCAGCAACGAAGGCGCCGGCGGCCAATGCCACCAAAGAGGCCAAGGACATCACGCTCGGCTTCTCACAGGTTGGGGCGGAGAGCGGCTGGCGCAGCGCGAATACGAAGTCCATTCAGGATTCAGCCAAGGAAGCAGGCTACACGCTGAAATTCTCGGATGCCCAGCAGAAGCAGGAGAATCAGATTAAGGCACTGCGTTCTTTTATCCAGCAAAAGGTCGATGTCATCTCCTTCTCTCCGGTAGTAGAATCCGGCTGGGATACGGTGCTGAAGGAGGCTAAGGCTGCGGGCATCCCGGTTGTTCTGACAGACCGTGCGGTGGATTCCAAGGATACCTCACTGTATGTTACCTTCCTGGGCTCCGATTTCGTGGAAGAAGGCCGTAAGGCAGGGAAGTGGCTGACTGAGCAGTATAAGGACGCTTCCGAGGACGTTAACATTGTAGAGCTGCAGGGAACTACAGGCTCAGCTCCGGCTAATGACCGGATGGCAGGCTTCGCCGAGACCATCAAGGATAACCCGCACCTCAAGGTCATTGCTTCACAGACCGGCGACTTCACCCGCGCCAAGGGCAAGGAAGTCATGCAGGCCTTTCTGAAGGCCAATAAGGATATCGATGTGCTGTATGCCCATAACGACGATATGGCGCTGGGGGCGATTCAGGCGATTGAAGCAGCAGGTCTGAAGCCGGGCCAGGATATCAAGATTATCTCTGTCGATGCCGTGAAGGACGGCATGCAGGCGGCCAGTGAAGGTAAAATCAACTTCATCGTCGAGTGCAACCCGCTGCTTGGACCTCAGCTGATGCAGGTAGTTAAAGATGTGGTCGACGGCAAGCCGGTAGAGGCCCGGATCGTGACCAAGGAGACCACCTTCACTTCCAAGCAGGCCAAGGAAGCTTTGCCTAGCCGCCAGTATTAAATACTATATAAGACACACTAAAGAAATTAACGAAAAGCAAAAAGAAGCGGAGGGGAAATTTGGAACTGGAGGAGCGGCAGCGTCCGCCTTTGTCAACGGATTTCAACCGCGAAGAGCGGATTAAATCAAGAAATCTGTTGACAACAGCGGCCGGAAGTCCAAATGTTCACCGCAGTGACGACCAAGCTTCGAGTTCAAACCTTAAGTGCGTTTTATATAGCAGTAAGTCGGGTAGAAAACTTGCTCCGGCGGTCCTTGAACCGCCGGAGCGGTTGTCTATGGAGAAGAAGGAGTGGATATAGCTATGAGCACACAGCAGCCCATACTGCAAATGACCCGGATCCATAAACGGTTTCCGGGGGTGAAAGCTCTGACAGATGTGAGTCTGCGCCTGTTCCCCGGCGAGGTTCATGCCTTGATGGGCGAGAACGGCGCCGGCAAGTCCACCTTGATCAAGGTGTTGACCGGCGTCTATTCGATTGACGAGGGCCTTGTAGAGATGGAGGGCACAGCCATCTCCATGCGCAGCCCGCAGGAGTCGCAGGCTGCGGGCATCAGCACCGTGTATCAGGAGGTGAATCTGTGCCCCAACCTGACCGTGGCCGAGAATATCTTCATCGGCCGGGAGCCGCGGCGGTTCGGCTGCATCCAGTGGAAGCAGATGAACCTGCGGGCAGCGGAGCTGCTCCGGGAACGGATGAATCTGCACATTGACGTCACCCTGCCTCTACAGAGCTATTCTGTAGCGGTTCAGCAATTGGTTGCCATTGCCAGAGCGCTGAATATCTCGGCGAAGGTGCTGATTCTGGATGAGCCGACCTCAAGCCTGGATCAGAACGAAGTGGATCAGCTGTTCCGCATTATGAAGAAGCTTCAGCAGGAGGGGCTGTCGATCCTGTTTGTGACGCATTTTCTGGACCAGATGTATGAAATCTCCGACCGGGTCACTATTCTGCGCGGCGGCGAGCTGGTCGGTGAATACATGGCGAACGAGCTAAGCCGCCTGGATCTCGTACTCAAAATGATCGGCAAGGAGCTTCATCTGCTGGATGAGCTGCCAACGCTTGCGGCACAGGACAAGAACAGCCTGGGCGATGAGCTGCTGAGGGCGGAAGGGCTGGGCCGCCGGGGCGGAATCGAGCCGTTCGACCTGGCGATCCGCAAGGGAGAGGTCGTCGGACTGGCCGGGCTGCTGGGTTCCGGGCGGACGGAGGCGGCCCGCCTGTTGTTCGGTGCCGACAAGCCGGACTTCGGGCAAGTGATCCTGCCGTCAACTGGCGGCGGGGTGCACTCCCCCCGGGAAGCCATAGGACGGCGGATCGCCTTCTGCTCGGAGAACCGCAAGACCGAGGGGATCATCGGCGATCTGACAGTAAGAGAGAACATTATTCTGGCGCTCCAGGCCAAGGACGGGATGTTCAAGACGATCCCGCGCAAGCGGCAGGAGGAGCTGGCCGGAGAATACATCCGTATGCTGAATATCAACCCTCCTAGCCTGGACCAGCTGATCAAGAACCTCAGCGGCGGCAATCAGCAGAAGGTGCTGCTGGCCCGCTGGCTGCTGACGGAGCCGGAGCTGTTCATCCTCGATGAGCCGACGCGGGGCATCGATATCGGAGCCAAGGCAGAGATTCAGAAGCTGGTGCTGACGCTCTCCCGGCAGGGGATGTCGTTCCTGTTCATCTCCTCGGAGCTGGAGGAGGTGCTGCGGGTCAGCGACCGGATCGCCATTCTGCGCGACCGCCGCAAGGTGAAGGAAATTTCAGAGAAGGACATGAGCCAGCAGCAGATTATGCAGGCGATTGCGGGAGGCTGAACCGATCATGAGCTCAATAATGAAGCATCACTTATTCTGGCCGCTGTGCGTTCTGGCTGCACTGCTGCTGTTCAACCTGTGTTATTCGCCGGATTTCTTCTCGATCACCGTCCATGACGGGCATTTATACGGCAGCTTGATCGACATACTGAACTTCGGTGCCCCGCTGATCCTCGTAGCTATCGGAATGACGCTGGTAGTCGCTACCAAGGGGATCGACCTGTCGGTCGGTTCCATAGTAGCCATCTCGGGCGCTATCGCATGCTTGAGTATCAGCAGGGGAGCGGATCAGAACAGTCTGGGGCTGATCCTGACCTCGGTGCTGCTCGCCGCAGGCTTGTCCCTGATGCTGGGGGCCTGGAACGGACTGCTGGTCTCCGGGGCCGGGATTCAGCCGATTATTGCCACGCTGATTCTGATGGTTGCGGGAAGAGGCATCGCCCAGCTCATTACCGGCGGACAGATTATTACGGTAACCAGCACTAAGTATGCGTACATCGGGTCCGGTTCACTGGCGGCGCTGCCTTTCTCTATTTTTGTCGTAGCTCTGGTTCTGATGATCGCTCTGCTGCTTACCCGGCGGACGGCCCTCGGCCTGTTCATCGAATCGGTGGGCTGCAATCCGGCCGCCAGTAAGATGTCCGGCATCCGTGCCCACTTAGTCATCTTGTCTGTCTATGTGTTCTGCGGCTTATGCGCCGGTATCGCCGGTCTGCTGCTTAGCTCGAATGTCTCCAGCGCTGACGGCAATAATGCCGGTCTCTGGTATGAGCTGGACGCTATTCTCGCCGTGGTCATCGGCGGGACGTCGCTGAACGGCGGCCGCTTCTATCTTACCGGCACCGTGATCGGAGCGCTGATCATCCAGACGCTGACCACCACCATCTATATGATCGGTGTGCCGCCGGAGATTACGCTGGTTGTTAAGGCCTGTGTCGTCCTGGCCGTCTGTCTGATCCAGTCGGATACCTTCCGCGCCGCGATTGCCGCCCGCTGGAAGTCGCGGCATTACCCCGCTGAGAAGGAGATGAGCCGTCATGCCTCTTAACCGCAAGTATATTCCGATTGTTGTCACCATTCTGCTGTTCATCGTCATGTTCACCGCCGGTTCCTTCCGGTACACCGGGTTCTTCTCTCTCCAGGTGCTGATGAATCTGCTGGTGGACAATGCCTTTCTGCTAATCACGGCTGTGGGCATGTCCTTCGTCATCCTGTCCGGCGGCATCGATCTGTCGGTCGGCTCGGTGATTGCGTTATCCACAATGGTCTCGGCGAGCCTGGTACAGCAGCAGGGCTGGCCGCCCGCCGTGGTGATCCCGCTTGTGCTCCTGATGGGTGCGGTATTCGGCACGGCTATGGGAGCGATTATTCATTATTTCTCCATCCAGCCGTTCATCGTCACACTGGCCGGAATGTTCCTGGCCCGAGGCTTATGCTATGTGATCAGCATCGATACCATTACTATTGATAACACCTTCTATACCGCTATGGCCCAGACGCGAATTCCGCTGCCGGGCGGCAGCTTCCTCTCAATTAGCGCTGTTATCGCTATACTTGTCGTAGCAGCCGCTATCTTCACGGCCCACTATACCCGGTTCGGGCGCAATGTGTATGCCCTTGGGGGCAGTGAGCAATCGGCACTGCTGATGGGGCTGCCTGTGGCGAGAACCAAGGTGCTGGTCTATACGCTTAGCGGGCTATGCTCGGCGCTGGCAGGCGTGGTGTTCACCTTTTACATGCTGTCGGGGTACGGGCTTCATGCCGTCGGCTTCGAGCTGGACACTATCGCGGCGGTCGTCATTGGCGGCACACTGCTGACCGGAGGTGTAGGATATGTGCTGGGCACCTTCTTCGGTGTACTGATTCAAGGCGTAATTCAGACGATTATCAGCTTCGAGGGCACGCTCAGCTCCTGGTGGACGAAGATCGTCATCGGCCTGCTGCTGTTCATCTTCATCCTGCTGCAGCGGGTGCTAAGCTCCAGGCGGCTGACTATAAAAGAATAAGCACTCCGCATGGAGAGACAAATTATACTTGTCTCTCCATTTTATTGCTATATAATTGTAATCGCTATCATATGGAAGGGGGGATCTGCTTGCGAACGGTAAAAGAGTGCCTGGTGCTGCTGTTCTTCGTCCTAACACTGATGCTGACGGGCGGCTGCACGGGTGGCGGAAATAACGGCGGGCCACAGTCGATTCCCATGTCCGAGCCTTCTCCTGCGGCCCTTACAGGCCTGCTGCCATCCGCAGCGGAGAGTGCCGCTGACAACAAGCCTATCGTGCTGGGCTTCTCCCAGCTCGGGTCGGAGAGTACCTGGCGGGAAGCGAACACCGCCTCGATCCGCGAAGCCGCCGGGGAGGCGGGGATTACGCTGCTGCTGAAGAACGCCGAACAGGATCAGCAGCAGCAGTTCGAGGCCATCCGCTCTTTTATCCGCAGCGGGGTCGATGTGATCGCCATTGCGCCTGTGGTGCAGACCGGCTGGGAGCCGATTCTGCTGGAGATTAAGCAGGCCGGAATTCCGGTGATTATCCTGGACCGTTCAGTGAATGTACCGGACAGCTCGCTCTATGTCACGTTCATCGGCTCTGACTTCTACGAAGAAGGGGTGAAGGCGGCCAAGTATGTGAGGGACAAGATGCGCCATCACAGCGAAGAGATCCGCATTGCCGAATTGCAGGGAACCGTAGGCTCAACGCCGTCCATCGACCGCGGGCGAGGGTTCCGTAAGCTGATCGCGGATCAGCCGAACCTGCGGATTACCCTGAGCGCCCCGGCGGATTTCACGCGCAGCGGTGGTCATGAGGTGATGAAGACCTTCCTGCAGCAGCCGAAGGAGAAGTGGCCCCGCGTACTCTATTCCCACAATGACGATATGGCGATCGGCGCGGTAGAGGCCATTAAGGAGGCCGGGCTTGTGCCGGGGGAGGATATAATCATTGTGTCGGTGGACGGGACGCGGCGGGCATTCGAGCAGATGGTGGCGGGAAGCATCAACGCGGTGGTCGAATGTAATCCGCTGCTCGGGCCTCTGCTCATGCAGGCCGTGAAGGAGATTATGGCCGGCCGGACCCTGCCGAAGCGGATGGTGACCCCGGAGGATATATACACCCAGGAGCTGGCTGTAATAGAGATCAACAACCGCAAATATTAAGACAAAAAAACCAAAAAATTTCAACTTTTCAAACAAAAATCTACATTGTTCATTGGGCAGAAGTATATTAAGATGATCTCGAATAACAAATATTAGTAGATTCATTCAAGTAATTCAATAAGAGGGGAGGATTGTGAGCTTCCGGCATAAGTAACGCATCCGATTGAAAGGGTTTACAAAAAATTGTAATGGAGGAGAATGCCGATGTTCAAAAAGCTCTCGGTGCTTGCGATCACCTTTGTTCTGCTGCTGGGCTGTCTGCCTATGCTGTCTGCTCAGGCGGCAGGGAATGCCACAGCCAAACAGCCGGGAAATTCCAATCCGCTGATGGACCACAAGCTGGGTGCCGATCCCTTCGCATTGACGTACAACGGAAGAGTCTATATCTATATGTCGAGTGATGCCTATGTCTATAACAGCAACGGAACCGTGAAGGATAATGATTTCAGCGCACTGAACAAAATTAATGTCATCTCTTCGGCAGATATGGTGAACTGGACAGACCATGGCGCCATCCCGGTAGCCGGAGCCAATAATGTCAACGGTTCTGCGGGTATTGCCAAATGGGCCTCGCTCTCCTGGGCGCCTTCAGCAGCCGTGAAGAAAATCAACGGACAGGACAAGTTCTTCCTGTACTTCGCCAACGGGGCGTCAGGCATCGGGGTACTTACAGCCAACTCTCCGATTGGCCCATGGTCCGATCCGCTGGGTAAAGCGCTGGTGACAGGCAGTACACCGGGAATGTCCGGGGTGACCTGGCTGTTTGACCCGGCGGTGCTGGTCGATGACGACGGCAGCGGCTACCTGTATGCGGGCGGGGGCATCCCCAACACTTCGGACCCGGCATCCATCGCGAGTCCCAAGACAGCCCGCGTGCTGAGACTCGGTGCGGATATGACCAGCATTGTTGGAAGCGCATCCACTATTGATGCTCCATATATGTTTGAGGATTCGGGCATCCACAAGTACGGCGGCAAGTATTATTACTCGTATTGCTTCAACTTCTCCGGCACGCACCCGGCTGCCTATCCGGCAGGTGAAATCGGGTACATGGTCAGCAACAGTCCGATGGGGCCATTTACGTACACCGGACATTTTCTGAAGAATCCTTACACCTTCTTCGGGGTAGGCGGCAACAACCACCATGCGGTATTTAACTTCAACAACCAATGGTATGTTGTCTATCACGCTCAGACTGTGGCGAAGGCTGTCCTCGGTGACGGCAAAGGCTACCGTTCTCCGCATATCAACAAGCTGGTCCATAATTCGAACGGAACCATCCAGGAGGTTCAGGGAGACATGGCGGGCATCGCCCAGATTGCCAATCTCAATCCGTACACCCGGGTGGAAGCTGAGACGATCGGCTGGAATGCAGGCATTACAACGGAACGTACGCAGGCTGCGGGCGGTCCTGTCAGCAATATGAATGTGACCAATATTAACAATGGAGACTGGGTTGCTGTGGGCAATGCCGATTTCGGCTCCGGCGCTTCCAGCTTCAAGGCGAATGTGGCTTCCGCCACAGGCGGCGGTAAAATCGAAATCCGGCTCGACAGCGCAACCGGCCCGCTGGTCGGCACGCTGAATGTTCCTAATACAGGAGGAGCCCAGTCCTGGCAGGAGGTACAGACTACGGTCAGCAATGCGACAGGAGTGCACAGACTCTATCTGGTCTTCACCGGATCAGGCTCCGGCAATCTGTTCAACTTTGATTACTGGCAGTTCTCGACGGGCGGTGATGGCGGCACGACGCCTCCTCCGGTGAGCAAGGTGGAAGCGGAGGATATGACGCTCAGCGGGACCTATGCGGGCAAGATCACTTCCCCTTTCAGCGGAGTGGCGCTGTACGGGAATGATGACGCTGCTGCGTTCAATCAATATTATGCCTATGGCACGCATAACTTCTCGGTCCGGGGGGCTTCTAACAATTCATCTACGGCGCGGGTGGATCTGCTGATCGGCGGTGTGAACGTTGGCTCCTTCAATTTTAGCGGCACAACCCCTTCTGTACAGACGTTGACCAATGTGGCCCACGCCACCGGCAATCAGGAGGTCAAGCTGGTCGTAACTACGGACAATGGAAGCTGGGACGCCTATGTGGATTATATTGAATGGAGCCAGTGACGAAGCAATGGGGCGGGAGGAATGGGATTATGGCTAAAAAGGCAGGGCTGTACCTGCTGGCAATTTCGCTCATGCTTGGCATCCTGTTCAATCCTTCTACGGCTGCGGCGGCGACCTTCACCAACCCGTTTATCTATGCCGATGCCCCGGACAATGATGTCATCAGGGTAGGCAATGTGTATTACATGACCAGTACCACCATGCATATGACCCCCGGAGTCCCTATCATGAAGTCCTATGATCTGGTGAACTGGGAAATCGTGAACTATGTCTACGATACGTATGCGAACGGGGATGCCCAGAACCTGAACAACGGACAGAATGAATATGGCAAGGGTTCCTGGGCCAGCAGCATCCGGTACAATAACGGGATCTACTATGTGTCCTTCGGGTCCAACTCAACCGGCCGGACTTATATCTATCAGACCTCGAATATTGAAAATGGCCCCTGGACCTCATCGGTCCTGAACAGCTATTATCACGATGCGTCGCTGCTGTTCGACAATGGCCGGGTCTTCCTGGTATACGGAGTTGATAATATCAGCCTGATTGAGCTGACGGCAGATGCCAAGGCGATTAAGTCTGGCGGAACCAGTCAGGTCATCATCCCGAATTCCAGCAATATTGCCGGTTCGAGCTTCATCGTGAAGGCCGAAGGCGCGCATATCCAGAAGATCAACGGCTATTATTATGTGTTCCTGATCTGCTGGCCTTCGGGAAGCGGACGCACCCAATTGACCTACCGCTCCACCAGCTTAACTGGAGGCTATACGGGGCAGGTGTCACTTAACGACTCGGGCATTGCCCAGGGCGGAATCGTGGACACGCCATCCGGCTCCTGGTACGCGATGCTCTTCAGAGACAGCGGGGCGGTCGGGCGGATGCCGTATCTGGTGCCGGTAACCTGGTCAGGGAACTGGCCGGTTTTCGGAAGCGGGGGCAAGGCGCCGCGGACCCTGAACCTGCCTGCCGAAGGGTATCCGGTGAAGAAGGTGTACGCGTCAGACGAGTTCACAGCCCCATCTTCAGGCTCAGGGCTGGCTAAGGTCTGGCAGTGGAACCACAATCCTGATAACTCGAAGTGGTCGCTGACTCAGCGCCAAGGCTTCATGCGGCTGACGACCGGCAAGGTAAGCACAAGTCTGCTGGATGCCCGGAACACGCTGACCCAGCGGACGTTCGGACCGAAGAGCACAGGCGTCACGGCTCTGGAGACGGGCGGAATGAAGGACGGGGACGTTGCCGGACTGGCTGCTTTTCAGGCTAAATACGGGTTCGTCGGTGTGAAAATGTCCGGCAATTCCAAATCCATTGTGATGGTCAATGCCAGCTCCGGGTCTATGACTCAAGTGGCGGGTGTGCCGCTCAACCAGAACAGAGTCTATCTGAAGGTGCTCTGCGATTTCACTAATCAGACGGATAAGGCGTACTTCTCCTATAGTCTGGACGGCAACAACTGGACATCCATAGGGAATACGCTGCAGATGTCTTATACGCTGCCTCACTTTATGGGCTACCGGTTTGCGTTGTTCAATTATGCGACGAAGTCAGCGGGCGGCTATGCGGATTTTGATTATCTGCGTCTGGAATAGCTTGTTTGAATTTGAACCTAATTAGAAAAAGGAGATGTATCCAATTGAAGAATAGAATCAAGAAGGTTGTGGGCGGGCTCGCCTTAGCGAGTGTCCTGCTCACCTCTGTGATGGCAGGCAATGCCAGTGCAGCAATTACCAACGGATCGAAGTTCCTGGGGAATATCATTGCAGGCAGTGCTCCGGGCAACTTCACTACCTATTGGAATCAGGTCACCCCTGAGAACGGCACCAAATGGGGAGCGATTGAAGGCAACCGCAACCAGATGAACTGGGGCAATGCGGACATGATCTATAACTATGCGATTAGCAAAAATATCCCGTTCAAGTTCCATACCCTGGTCTGGGGAAGCCAGGAGCCTAACTGGGTTGCCGGCTTACCGGCAGCGGAGCAGAAGGCGGAGATCAGCTCGTTTATTACTCAGGCAGGCCAGCGTTATTCGGCCAAGTCAGCTTTCGTGGATGTTGTCAATGAACCACTGCATGCCAAGCCTTCATACCGCAATGCCATCGGCGGTGATGGAAGCACCGGCTGGGATTGGGTCATCTGGTCCTTCCAGCAAGCCCGGGCGGCGTTCCCGAATTCCAAGCTGCTCATCAATGAATATGGCATTATCGGTGACCCCAGTGCGGCCGACAAGTACGTGAACATTATCAATATCCTGAAATCCAGAGGACTGATCGATGGTATTGGTATTCAGTGCCACTACTTCAATATGGATAACGTAAGTGTGAGCACCATGAATACTGTACTGGGTAAGCTTGCTGCAACAGGCCTGCCAATCTATGTCTCCGAGCTGGATATTACCGGTGATGACAACACCCAGCTTGCCAGATACCAACAGAAATTCCCTGTGCTCTGGAACCATCCTTCCGTTAAGGGCGTAACCCTGTGGGGCTACATCCAGAATCAGACCTGGGCAGCCAATACCCATCTGGTGAATTCCAACGGTACAGAGCGCCCTGCCCTGAAATGGCTGAAGCAATACCTGGGCGGATCGTCGGCCCTGATGGAAACCACCGACACCCAGGACATCACCGACAGTCTGATCCAGCCGGACAGTGTGGTTGAGCCAGACCTGCAACTGGATCTCCAGCCCGTGCTGGAACCCGTTCCGGCCGAGTAAGCTGAGGCAGGCACGCGGTATGTTATAAAAGTATTACTTAAGGGCTGTTCCCGTGGCGCAATGCGCGCCGGGAGCAGCCCTTTTTGGCCAGAAATAGAATATGTGCGAAAAACCGAACACAATTTGATGGGGGACGGCGCGTGGACCCAATGTATGCGAAAAACCGAATACATTGGGCCAGCGCGAGGTGTGGCATGTTTTTATATGATACGCCATATTGGGCGTACTACAACAAAACATGATAAGGAGTCTTAAAGCATGCTTTTAGTGATAAACCAACGCTAAAGCTGATTAAGAGTTATCTTCTGGCACTTCGTATTTAAGAAACATGCTGATTTCAAAAGCGGCCAGAGTTGCAAAGACAGATTTATATAAAAGGTTACCAAACTCAATGAGAAATAAATCGTGGTTCCTGTTTTTGTCTTTAAACCTGATTAGTTGTTGGTCAGCTTTATAATCATAAGAATGATGTCCAATGCTGTTTCTAATAATATTATCTAATATAGTAGGTTCAAGAAGAGGAGAGAAGATGTTTTCTTTAACAAAAAATTTGATTCTGTTTCCTTTGTTCTGTATCTGCTTCTCAAAATCTTTAATAGTTTGAAGTTTGTTAAACTCGTGTAATATGCTTGGTTCAAATTTATTTCTATCTGCCCTGATTTTAATATTTTGTATTCCTAAGAGTAGTGGCAGTACTGACCCCAAAGCTTCATAAGCCTCAACATAATAGTTTTTTAGCATATCAAAGTTGGTTGTTAAAATTCCTTGTTTTTCTTTAATTTTTTGAATATCATCAGGGCCAAACAAATCAGAAAGAATGATAGGCCAAAGTAAACGGAAATATTGAGCGAAGTTCTTTAATAATTGAACAACGCTTCTATCTGCATAGGTAACGAGTTCAGAAAGGTCATTTCGGAGAGCTATCATTTCCTGCGGATTCTTCTTAAATAGCGTCTGAAGCATTTTTCGCAATTCTTGCAACTTATCAAGATAGATTTGTTTGTTGAATATGAATGAAAATAGATTGATAATAACCAGTTGAATCACTTTGGGATAATCAATATTAAGTGTCTCAACTGCAAGGCGTGGTTTTTCAACGAAATGGTTTGAGATGAGCTGTCTATCAAGATATTTAAAATTCTTATTTTGAAACAACTCCCAAATTCTCATTGCAACTTTATATTCTTCATCAAATCCCTCGGCAATCATTCTAACTAAGCTGGATTTTTCTTGTGAACGTCTAGAACTCATTTGTTCGAGTATGTAAGGTGATAAAAATATAGTGGGGTCACTTAACGAATAGGGCTTAATCTTAAAAGTGAAGAACTCTGTTGCAAGTTGAAGAATATGACTTGGTTCGCTTGTTTCATCAGCCCTGTTTGCATTATTACATTTGAATTCTTTAACAAACCCCTGGGATACATCTTCATTCCATATCCAATACCCACTAATTGTAATATTGCACTCAGGACAATTGAATGCAAATCGGTTTTCATGTACATACCCCCCATATACTTTTAGAAGGACGACATTATTACAAACCTCACATTGTAATTTGGTACTAGTATTCAAAACACATGCCCCCTTTAATGCATTGGTTATAGCTATATACCTTATTATAATATGTGTAGAAAAAGATGGTAGAAAAGTTATATCATATATAGAGATAGTATTAAATCAGATAAACGAATAATATTTAATACTTAAGGATTTGAAAGTAGAAAGGATGATACCGATTAGCACCCTACCTAAAAATTACCGTAAACGTTGGACGCAAGAGGAAAATAAAAAAGTAGATGAATTTGCCAATAGTTTGAATTCTCAAGAGGAGCTTGCTGAACGAGCCCCGGAATTCGCGGCTTCGATTGAAAGACCAATAAGTACAGTGCAAAAAAAAGTTGAGGTCCGAAGAGATTGGTATAGTCGGAATACGAATAGGCAATCTAAAAAGTAAAGGATACTTTAAGAATGATTCATTTGCCTTTTGTTGATACAGTATAGTGCATCTACATAAGATTTTATCAAAAATAATACTCCCACTTGCTTTGCGGAAGTGGAGGTATTATTTTTTTATAAAAGTAACCAAAAATAATGGTTATAAAAGAAAATGAAGGAAATTGTCGTACCATTGTAGAAAATGTAGGTTATATCTCCTAGTACAAAGGAAGTGATATTCTTGTCTCCCAACGAAAAAGATAATAAACAGAAAAATGATGATACAAAAACAAAGTTAGGTGATATATACCATTATTATGTAGTACTTTCTTATTGCCTTGAACTTCAGGAAAACGAGACAATCTTAGTTGAAAAATATGGCGATATATCAATTGAATCAAATGAAGATTCTAAAAATATAGAGGTAAAAAGACATCAAGATAAGCATATTGTGAATGACCGTCATATTGATTTTTGGAAAACTTTAAAGAACTGGATTACATACCACCAAAAAATGAAAGATTTCAAAAAGCTGATTCTGTATACAACTTCTTCGATTGCAGAAAATGGTAAATTGAGCTCTTGGAATTCAATAAAGGCTCACGAAAGACTGAAAATTCTTGTTGAAGTGGGACAAGAATTGAAAAAGTCTGAAGAAACTTTTCGTCCATTATATGAGTTTTTTTTTCAAAATGAAGTGGAAATTATCTTATCAGTCATTGAAAAAGTTGAGCTTTATACCAGTCAAACGGACATAGTTAATATTGAAGAAAAGATAATGAAAAACAGCTTCTTTAAGAGTGTTAAAAAAAAGGATAGAAAATCATTCATTAATACACTAATGGGACACATACTAACAGTTCCTGTTCCGTACCCCCATCGTTGGGAGATTACATGCGAAGATTTCGAATCACTTGCATGTGAGATAAGGAATAGATTCACTTCAGATTCTGGAGGACTTAGGTTGCCTCCTGGTACTCCTGATAGCCCACAGGATATAGAAAGTTTTATGAAAAGGAAATTTGTTAGAGAAATAAGGGAAATTAAATATGATACCAAAATACCGACTGCTATTTCTAATTACTGGAGGGCACAGCAGGCGATTTACTATTCCTCTATCGATAATCCAATCTTCAATATTGACCTGGGGGAATTCCAAAGTGATGTGAGGGATTCCTTAATTGAGTTTAAGACTACATACAAGGAAGACTGTGAAGAGACAAATATTGAAGATGTTATAGGAAATTCAAAAAAGCTTTACGACGAAGCTATGAAAATGCCAGCTCAGGATTATGGTTCGGTGGCACCTAATCGGCCCTTTTTTCAAAGGGGGATTATTCACAAATTGGTGGAGGAAAGAGGATTTATATGGAACGTGATGAAGTGATGAGTGAAGAGAAGGATTATATCTATACTGACCATATCCAGAACATTTCATTAAACCCGTTCTTTATGAGTAAAATAATTCATTCATTCATCTCAGGATATCAAAAGGAAGAAGTACCAGTTAATCTGATATACATAGTTTTACCTATAATCTACTATAGGCCTTCCAGAAAATTATTGATAACCGCTCAGAGTCGAAGTTCCTTACGAAGCCTTTTTGTAGATGATGTAGAGAAAGCTGCTGCTTTAGGTGGTCTTCAAGAAAGGTTGTTTTACTTCTATAACCTTACAAATCAATCTTTTATTGTCGCCTGTAATGAGGGCAGAATTCGTATAAATGCTGAAGGGCGTATTGAACCACTTAAAAATATTGACTATAAAGACTATCTTAATAAACAGGTCAAAGATTTTCTCAGGTCAGCACATTATTTGGGATTACTCTGTTCTAAAATGGAAATCTCAAATATTTATCGTTTATTGGGGGTAACGCTACTATGAATGCTTATATTAAATCTATATTAGCTTTTAATGCAGAGGGTGAAAAACGGCATGTTGATTTAACACAAGGGTTAAACGTGATTACAGGAGAGTCTAAGAGTGGAAAGAGTGCATTATTAGAAATAATTGATTATTGCTTTGCCAGTTCAAAATCAACGATTCCGAAAGGTGAAGTTACGAAATTTGGTTATTTATTTGTTTTAATATTAAAGTTTCCTCAATATCATCTGATTGTAGGGCGAAAGAAATTTGATGATGAAGGAAAAAAGCAGATGTATTTGTATCGTACATCAGAAGAAGTTATCCCTAAAGAATTATCGATGGATTTGTTTTCTGAGGAGCATGTAGTTCATCTGGACCAAGCTAAAATTGAACTAACCAAAGAGTTTGGAGTCGCTGTTTCCAATTCAACTGAAAATGTTGACGCGACCAAAAGTGAACCAAGGCCCACTGTGAGAAATATGACTTCATATATGTTTCAGCATCAAAATTTAGTAGCAAATAAATTTACATTATTTTATCGATTTGAGGATTCCCAGAAGCGTGAGCAGACTATAAAGCAGTTTCCGGTGTTCGCAGGATGGGTTGACCAGCAATATTACAATTATAGACTAGAGCTAGATGAGCTTTTAAAGCAGCAGAAACGTAATGAAAAAGTACAACAGTCATACAACAAGTCCATGGAAAAAATCCGGAAGGATTTAATAAATACATTCAAGAGATACTATATGTTGGTTGGAAGAACGATGGATGATACGGTATCATTACACAGGCTGCTTTCTTTAAGAAAAAGCTTACCTGATTTTAATAGAGATAGTTATTTATCTGAGGAAATGGAGAATAGGTACGAGTCTTTAAAGCTAAAAAGAGAAGAACTAAAGCAACAAAGATATGATATTGAAATGAGCATTAATAATCTGGAAATAAGCCATGGCCACGGCAATTCATATTCTTCAAATTTGAAATCATTAAAAGCAATTTTAAATCATTCCCTTCATCAGACTGATGTTTATAATTGCCCCGTATGCGGGCAAGCGGTTGAAACGTTATCAGAGAAAATTGAATCTATCAAAGGGTCAAAGAAATGGTTGGTTGAGGAGCTTGCAAGTGTTCGTGGACAAGGTAACGAATTTCATTTGCAAATTCATAATCTGAAAATGGAAAAAGAGAAATTAAATGATGAGATTAGAGCCTTGGGAGTAGAGATTGGTAGAATTGAGGGGATTACAGAAAGATGGAAAAAAACAAACAAACTAGACAATGAAGTTGTCTATGCTAAGGCTGAAATAGACATAGAATGTAAAAGAATAGAGGAACAGATTTATAATCTTCGTTCATCGGAAAGTGAGTCAGAACATCGCATCAATGAGCTTAATATATTATTGGCCGATTATAATATATCCTCATATTATGCACAAGCGCAAACATTCTTTAAAGCTAACATTAGTAGAATTATTGAGAAACTTGATTTTGAAGAAGAATTTAGACCAGCAGATATGAATTTTTTGTTGGAAACATTTGATTTGTATCATCATGATAAAGAAAGTAAATCTAGAGTATATTTAAGCGAAATGGGAAGTGGGGCAAATTGGCTTGCCTCTCATGTTAGCTTATTTTTAACCTTTCTTCATTTTTTCTCGATACAAAGTAAGTCTTCGATACCGTCTATACTTTTTTTAGACCAACCCAGTCAAGTTTATTTTCCAGATAAAATCTTCGTTAATGCTAAAGAAAAATCAAAAGATGTGCAAAAGGTTGAACAAATATACAAGACCATATTGGAGGAAATTGATTTAGTAGAAAAAAGCAGTCACTTTAAACCACAGGTTATTGTAACAGACCATGTGGGGGAATTGGACATTGAAGGATACAAGTTTAGTAAGTACGTTCGTAAAAATTGGAGGGGCCAAGATAATAAGTTTATTTAATTGACATTTTTCATGAAAGAGGAGAAAAAATGGATAATAATCTTAAAAATGAACTTTATAAAGAAAACTCGAAAAATTGAAAGCATGTTGGATATTGGAACAATTAACAAAAATCATTTTGTTAGGGCATATGAGCGCATACCCTTATTTCATGATAGTACAAACAAAACAAACAAAGAGATGCTTATTAAACTGTTCAAAAGCTCTCCGTTCATTCTAATTAATGAACTTATACCTTACATAGCCTCTAAAAATATAGGGCAAGTGATAAGTGTTGATTTAGACACGAAAGATTTTAGAGAGAAAGAGATTTTTCCTTTCACCGCATTACTAAACGCAAGCGAATTTAGTGTCATAACATATGTTGATGAACGACCCAAAATAGAATATTTTGACTCTGAGGATATTGATGTTTCATATTATTTTAAGCATGAGATTGAAGTGCAGAGATATGAATATTTGAGCAAAGATATTTTTTTGAAAGCACATTTTTTCAAAATGCTGATGTAAGTCACGATGTCTTCGAAGATTTAATCAAGAAGGTTGAAATTCGTGTTATGGGGATATTAAGAGATGAGTTAGTTCCTTCATGGATTGAATATCTAATAGAAGGATGTATTAATATTGTATATAAGAACAATAAGATGGCATTATTCAATATTTTTGCCTCACTAGACAAATTTATTGAACTTCTAAACGAAAATATATTTGATTATTATATTACGAACTATAATCGAATAATTAAAAAGTTTTCAAAAACAGCAGATGATAAGGCAGATATTGGTGAATTTCTAAAAATTAAAATAAAAAAAATTGGTAAAGACAATAGAAGAATTATTGAAAAGTTAAGAGATGCTTTGAAGGAAGTCGGGATAAATGGAAATGATGAATTCAAAAAAATGTTTTCTTTAATTAAACAAGTAGAAGAAATAGAAGAAATCAGAAATAAAATTGGGCATGGAGAAAAAGTATTACGTAACATAGATGTTGGCGAAGTGTTCTACACTGTACTAACAGTAATATTCTCGGTTGTTGAGTATAAAGATTTTGAATCTAACAACTGGGAAACAGTCATAATTTAGAAGTGAGAAATTTAAAGATTCCAACTGAATAGGTTGAAAAAATGGTGAGAAATATACGGGCATCATTATGCTTAAGATTTTTATGTCACTATTGGGATGACGATAAGGGATAGCGATACACGGCAGACTATCAAGAAGTTACCTTCAGAAAGTTTTATAAAATTCTCTACTTTAAGTGATTAAAGAGGAGTATGCGAATAATTTTCTTTAAGAATTAAAGTGTAACACTCTGTTAGGAAAAATAAATTTAACACACTTTTTTCAGATAAATGCTGAAAGGAGTGTGTTTTTTTGTTGCACAAACAGGTCTCAAAATAGTGTGGCAGTCTCTCTTTGTCGCGTAAGACATTGTCATTATAGAAGATAAGGCGTAGGGTTGAGGTAATAGTTTATAATAAGGCTATATCATAAAATAGCAAATTTGAACAGTAGGGTGATGGGTATGAGTGGTATAACTGGCGCTTTAGGTACTTTGGTTAAAAGTGGTGCAGCCCTGTGGAATCGAATAAAGAATCCACAAACTGAAACTATAAAATTAATTATTAAATCATTGAATAAAGGAACTAAGCACTTCTTAAGTTATCTTTCCACAAAAACGGAACAAGACGAATTTGAAAAAACGATTTATTGGGAAGAGGAGAAACTCAAACAATACTTTGAAAAAAAGTATTCTGAAGATAGAGGTTTTGGTTTTCACATTGTTAAAGCTGAGGATTTAGCAAAAGATATTGAACCTTATTTGATACTCTCTAATCACCATCTCACATTAGAAGAAAAAACAGCTCATGTGGAAAAAATTATTTTCCAATCTCAAAGAGAGTACATCATTAAACAATCGAATGATAATAAGACACTAGGATATTTAGACCTTAGAGGAAAAATAAAAATTGAGAAAATTATAGAAATGGTTTCTCTTCTCCCTTCAATTCAAGAAGACCTTGAACAAATAAAACAACAACTAGACATAATTGAAGATGGGCAGGAGAGGGAGGGGGTAAAAGATTATCGATATTATTACAAATTATGTATCCAGTTATTTGAAGAAGGTAATTATTTAGATTGCTTATCGACAGTTCAAATAGCACTAAGATTAGAATTATCAACGGAGCAATATATATTCATGAAATTTATTGAAACAAGTATCTATTACAATCAGTTTAATTATGACCTTGCGTTGTCAAGAATACTTGAGATTGAAAATAAATTTGATTATGAAATTAGTAATGAATTCGTTATAAACATTCTTGGTCAAAAAGGTTCAATATACTCAGAAAAAGGAGTAAAGGAAAAAAACGCAGGATTAGTTCGCTTAGGAATAGAATGTTTTGAAGAGCAGCTAACTTTAATAGATGCAGAAGAAGAGCAGGAAAGTAAGCTTGGGTACATTTATTACAACATGGGAACATCATATCTTTCTATACTTGAAACCCAAAATGATATTGATTGTTGCATCAGATATTTCGAACTAGCACACGAACTGCTTCCAGGCAATGCAGAGGTTATGAAGAACCTTGGAACAGCATATAGTTTTAATCATCAATATGAACAAGAAATTGAGATGTATGAAAAAGCATTAGTTGTTAATCCTGAATTATTTGAAGCCTTATGCGCTATGGGGATGGTTTACTATGCTTATCTCAATCAACCAGAAGAAGCTATAAAGTATTATAGTAAAGCTATAAAACAGCGAGAACAATGTATTCGATTCCCATATGCCTATTATTGGATTGGAAAGTGTTACTTTGAAATGAATCTTAACGAGGATGCAATTACAACAATTAATGATGGACTAGGAGTGGCACCGACATTGGAGCACCTCCTTCATCTGAAGTCAGAAGTATTGTATAAATTACTTCAAGAGAATTCCGGAAAGTATCTTTCTGAATATTTCCAAGTTATGAAAAGGCTATATCCAGAGCCGACTGAAGAGAGCGCTTCAAAATTAATTGCAGCTCTATTGTTGTGTAATAAGGATGAAGAAGCACAACAACTCTTATTCACGTTTTCTAAAGAAATTAGAGAGGGTAAAGAGATGATGCCTTCGTATTTTATGTGGACCTTTAAGTGTATTGAAAAAAATGATTTTGATGAGGCGTATCAAGTCATACAAAATATTAACCCCGATATATTTGATGAAGAAATCAAACCCTTTAAAGATTATTATCACTTTATAATGGCAAAGTGTCTTGGAGGTCTCGATAGAAGTGAAGAAGGTATCAAGCATTTAGAAATCCTTCACGATGAAGCTTCAATATTTACACCGGTTCAAACCCATTCTCTTTTAGGTGGGGAATATAACAAAGTAGAAGATTTCAATAATGCCCGAATTCATTTTCAAAGAGCAAAATCGATATTAGGGGAAAACAACACGGATATGGATATTGAATACGGATTGTTTCAAGCATATTTAGGGCTAAAGAGAGTGCGCCCTGCGAAATTAGCAATGTTTAGAATGATTGATTTAATATCTGTTCCTTATGTCGGAGGCGCTTTGTTTGACAGGGATGTAAATGAACCCAAATTAAAATCTGAAGCTGAGTCGGAGTCCACTGCAATTATCAGGGTAGCGGAAATAATGATGGGAATAGAACAGCTTGCCTACTTACAGGTTGACATAAAACACAAAGAGTCATTAGCAGAGCTTCCAGAAGCAGAGCTAGTTCAAGAAATTAATCGTTTTTGTGAGCCATTGGTTCATTATTTTAGCAATAAGCTTGTTTCTACCACCCTTAACTTTAATGCAGCTGTAGCTGAAGGCTTTCTCTCAAAGATGAAGGGATAAAACAAAAAAAGTGCACAATCAGTTATGAAATTTGCTGATTGTGCACTTTTTTTGTTTTTGAGGCTTTGTAGTTCACATATTGGGCAGTGTGGAGGTAGGTGGACCAAATGTATGCGAAAAACCGAACACATTGGGCAGGGGTGGGGTGTGCGGGTCCAATGTATGCGAAAAACCGAACACATTGGGCGGACGCGAGGTAGGCGGACCGAGTGTATGCCAAAAACCGAATACATTGGGCAGGCACGAGGTTTGCGGACCGAATGTATGCGAAAAACTGAACACATTGGGCGGGCATGAGGTAGGCGGACCAAATGTATGCGAAAAACCGAACACAATGGGCAGTCAGGAGGTGTGCGGACCAAATGTATGCGAAAAACCGAATACATTGGGCAGGCACGAGGTGTGCGGAGCAAATGCTCCACAGCCCCCTAAAGAAGTTGGAGTCCTCCCCCACAAAAATGTAGACTAGATATAGGAGGAGGATGAACGGTATGGGACACTTAACAGGAACAAGAGAGAAGGCTGCGCAAGAGGTGTTGTCTGGCATTAAGGCAGCGGTGGTTGCCCGAAAGTATGGGGTGACTCCATCGACGGTGAATCAGTGGGTGAGGGACTACCGAGAGGCCCATGGAGAACAAGATCATCCGTATCCTCAGGAGCAGGTGGAGGAACTGAAGCGCCTCCTGGACGTGGAGCGGAAATACGAGAAGGCCGTCAAGATCCTCGGCGAAAAGGAGTTAGAGATCGAGATTCTGCGTGAACTGCTAAAAAAGCCAACCCCTGCTTATCCGAAAAAATCGAGGTAGCCGACATGTTCATTAAGCAGGGGAATACCGCAGCGTTGGTACTACGTCTCGTGGGGCTCGCAGAGTCTACGTATTACGACCGTAAGAAACGCAAGAAGCAGGATGCACAGGCCGTACCCCAGGGGCGCGGAAGACCCGTACCCGGCTATTCCCTGACCGAGTCTGGAGAGAAGATTAGCGACGAGGAAATCCAGGAATGGCTGCTGGAATTAATCGCTGGAGAGGAGCACGTGTACGGGTACAAACTGCTGGCCAAGTGCTTGTGGAACCAGCACGGGCTGAGGCTCAATCACAAGAAAAGCTACCGGCTGTGTCAGGCGCTGGATATCCTGCAGCCGCAGCGTCACAAGCGTTTTAAGCATCCTCGGAAGCTGCCGGAGAACCGGGTCATTACAGGGGCGGGTCAACTCTGGCAGATGGACATTAAGTACGGTTACGTGGCGGGCCAGGGCAGGCATTTCTTTGTCCTGAGCATTATCGATGTGTTTACCCGTGTCATCGTCGGCTACCACCGCGGATCGTCGTGTGAGGCCAAGCACGCCTGCCAGACGCTGGGACGTGCCATGGAGCAACACTGCGCCCCTGACAGCGCACGCCCGGTGATCCGCACCGACAACGGCCCACAGTTCGTCAGCCATCTGTTTGGCGACATGTGTGAAAGCTGGGAAATGACCCACGAACGCATTCCGCCTCGAACGCCGGATTTAAATGCTTTTATTGAATCGTTCCACAGTAATATCGATCGGGATTTATTCCGCAAAGAAGCCTTCGACACGTTCGAAGAGGCCTATGAAGCGGTGGACCGGTACATGGACTTTTACAACAATCGCAGAATGCATACAAGCCTTCGGAACATGCCGCCAGTTACCTTTGCGGAGTGGGTCCAGACTCTAGAAGACCGCTCCAGTTTCTTCTGGCCGAGAGAAAAAGCGAAATAAAGAGCATATCTACAACAAGTACCGATTTTATACGGAGGACTCCGGGATAAGGGGGTCGCACCGATTGTATGCGAAAAACCGAACACATTGGGCGGGCGCGAGGTAGGCGGAGCAAATGTATGCGAAAAACCGAACACAATGAGTTGGCGCGGGTGTAGATGGCTAATTGTATGCACCACTCACCCGCACAAGTAAGTTATCCCCGCACCCGCCAGTTCACCCGTCAATCTTACTCCCCACCCCCTTCCGCCGGGGGAAGGGACACCTCCCCCTCCCTATACACCTTCCTGTACTGTGACGGCGTGTACGAAGTAACCTTCTTAAATATCTTCGAGAAGTACAGCGGGTCGTGGTAGCCGACTGAGTAAGACAACGACTTCACCGACAACCGCGACTCCGCCAGCAGCTCGGAGGCCCGCCGGATGCGCACGGTGGTCAGGTAGCCGGAGATAGAGGTGCCCGTCTCTTTTTTGAACAGCCGGAACAGGTAACTGCGCTCAATCGACACATATTCCACCACATCCAGCACCGATAAGGAAGACTTCCAATAGTTACTCTCAATATAGGCCTTCGCTGACCCTACATAGTCCTTCTTGAGACTGGCCTGCTCACTCGGATAATATTCCATGTAATACGACAGCAGCAGATGAAGCGCCGCATCCGAGCGCTCCCGTGCATACGGCTCCTGTTGATACCCCTTGACCTGATCGAACATAGCCCTGAAATCCTGCGGGGCAGCCGTTACAACGGGCTGGTCCGGTGAGATATGAATCATGGCAAGTAAGCGCAGAGCCTCCGCCCCGCTGAACTCAATCCAGCAATACGCCCACGGGTCCTGCGGATCAGGATAATAATACACCTCCGTCTGCGGAAAAATCATAAAGCTCTCACCCGTCTGCACAGGGTGTACCGCCTGGCCGGTCTTCAAGTAACCTCTGCCGCTCACGATATAATGCAACGCATATACATCACGGACGCCGGGTCCCCATCTGTGCAGATTGGGGGGCTTGTACCCGTTCCCTTTTACCATTGGACCCTCGCCAAGTCCGTATTCCTTAGAGTTCATAGTTGGCACCTATATCCTTCATCTTAGAACTTCTGTTATAAGAAGCACTAATGAAATTAACGAAAAGCAAAAAGAAGCGTAGGGGAAATTTGGAACTGTAGGAGCGTTAGCGACCGCCTGAAAGCTTTCCGCAGGAAAGCTCGCATCGTAAGCATCAGCTAGTCACCGGATTTCTACCGCGAAGAGCAGATACAATCAGGAAATCCTAATACAACAGCGGCCGGAAGTCCAAATGTTCACCGCAGTGACGACCAAGCTTCAAGTTCAAATCTTAAGTCTGTCTTCTATACTATAAGACGAATACAACAAATAAACAAAGGAAGCGTATTCAAAAATGACAACGCTTTCTTAAGAATGTTGGCTTACGCCGTCCCCGGGCTTGCAGGTAAACTAAAGGTACGAGGGAGGAGCGCATATGGAATTGGAAACACAGCCAAGAAGTCTCGGAACCGGCGGCGGCCGGCGGTCGATATTATGGAAGCGGTTTAAAAAACAGAAAGTACTGCATTTGTTCGTCGGGCTAGGCATGATCTATCTGCTGATCTTCGCGTATACTCCGATGTTCGGCATACTGATGGCGTTCAAGGATTACAGCATCTCCAGCGGCATCAAAGGAATCTTCACCAGCGATTGGGTCGGGCTGAGGTATTTCGATGAATTCGTCCATGACTATCAATTCGGCAAGCTGGTCCGCAACACGCTGGTCCTTAGTCTGCTGAAGGTCATCTTCGCCTTCCCGGCGCCGATCCTGCTGGCGATCATGCTGAACGAAGTGAAGCACATGGCCTTCAAGCGGTTTGTGCAGACAATCAGCTATCTGCCGCATTTTATCTCCTGGGTGGTCGTGGTTGGCGTATCCTATGCCTTCCTGTCCGCCGATGTCGGTGTGGTCAATAAGGCGCTGATGGCGATGGGCTTCACGGATGAGCCGCTGGCCTTCCTGACCAGTCCGAATTACTTTTGGGGGCTGGCGGTAGGGAGTGCGGTGTGGAAGGAGATGGGCTGGTGGACGATTATTTTTCTGGCGGCAATATCGGGGATCAGTCCTTCCCAGTATGAGGCTGCTGAGATTGACGGTGCCGGAAGGCTGGCGCGAATCCGTTATATCACCCTGCCGGGGATGAAGGGAACTATCGTTGTTGTGCTGGTGCTGACCATCGGGAGTATTCTCGGCGGCGGACTGGTCGGCTCCAACTTCGAGCAGGCCTACCTGTTAGGCAACAGTATCAATAATCCAACCTCTGAGATTGTCCAGACCTACGCATTCAGGGTGGGGTTAAGCGACGGGCGGTTCTCCTATGCAGCGGCGATAGATTTAATTCAATCGGTGATTTCGGTAGCGCTAATATTCTCCAGTAACTATATTGCCAAGCGGGTATCAGGCTCCAGTCTGTTTTAGAGAGAGAGGAGGGAAGGCTATGCTGAAGAGTCAGCGGCAGAAGGATTTGGTTTTTGACAGCGTGATCTATGTGGTATTGTTCATTATTATGCTCACGATGCTGTATCCGTTCTATTATGTGTTAATTGCTTCCTTCAATAAAGGCTCGGACTCGCTGCTGGGCGGTGTGTATCTGTGGCCCCGGAACTTTACCCTGGAGAATTACCGGGTGTTCATGGATGATCCCAAGTGGGTGAAGGCGTTCCTGATCTCCGTACTGCGGACGGTGTCCGGCACCTTGCTCGGACTGCTGCTCACCAGCATCGTCGCTTACGGTCTATCTCATCGTGATCTGTTATTCAGCAAGGTCTATTTCACAGTGATCGTATTCGCCATGTACTTCTCCGGCGGACTGATCCCTTATTATGTAGTCCTGCGTTCACTAGGCTTGTTAAATTCCTTTGCGGTGTACATTATCCCGTCCATGCTCAGCACGTTCTTCCTGCTCATTGCGATCTCGTTCTTCCGTGAAATTCCCGCTGAGCTAAAAGAATCTGCGCATATAGACGGGGCCGGTGAGCTTACGATATTCTTCCGCATCATCCTGCCGGTCTCAACGCCGGTGCTGGCAACTATGGCCTTGTTCATGGGGGTCGGGCAATGGAATTCCTGGCTGGATTCGGCTTATTTCGTCCAGTCCGAGGAGCTGCGTACGCTGGCCTTCCGCATGATGGAGGTCATCAACAAGAGCAACTCTCCGATGGATTCGCTGGCGGTAGCCAACAGTGCCTCGGCGGGTGTGACCAGCTTCTCCTTACAGGTCACTTCAATGGTGGTGTCGATTGTTCCCATTATCTGTGTGTACCCGTTCCTGCAGAAGTATTTCGTACATGGCATCATGCTGGGTTCGGTAAAAGGCTAGGCCAGTGCTTCAGTGTTCAAATGTTCCATTGCACATACAGCTCATTAATTCAATCATGGAGGGATTAGCTTGAACAAAAGCAGAAGCTTCAAGATCGTTGCAGCCGCACTCTCAATGGCCGTCGTGTTATCCGCCTGCGGCGGTAACGGGGGAAATACCGGCCAGCCCGCCCCGTCCGGCAGCCCGGACGCCGCAGCAGGCGGGAATGCGCCGGCCAAGCCCGGACAGGTGAAGGAGTTAAGCCTCTTCATCGATGCATCTTGGTACCCGGTTACGGAATGGAAGGGCCCGGTTGCCGACATGATTACCGAGAAGACAGGAGTGAAGCTGAAGGTTACGGTCGCTACCGATGATAAGCAGCTTCCGCTGATGATTGCCTCCGGTGACCTACCGGACCTGGTGTTCACCTCTTCCAACATAGACCGGTTATCCGACTCGAAGCTGTCATATTCCTGGAATGAGCTGATTGAGAAATATGCGCCGGATTTCAAGATTGACAAGACCCGGATTGCCATTCATACCATGGATGACGGCAAGTTCTATACCGTGCGGAACTCCTTTGCGACCCAGGAGGAGATGAAGAATAGTAAATATTCGTTAGGCAGCGACGGCAACCCGGGCATCGCGGTCCGGGAGGATATTCTGAAGGAGCTGGGGAATCCGCCGATCAAGACCCTGGATGATTTCGTCAAGGTGCTGGGCATGGTCAAGGAGAAATATCCCGAGATGGTCCCGCTGATCATGGACAAGGACTGGATCGAACAGTATTTCCTGGCCCAGTTCGGTACGGAGACCCTGCTCGACGGCTGGTATGAACAGGACGGCAAGGTGGAATATGCGATCAGACAGCCCAAGATGCTGGACTTCTTCAAGTTCATGAATAGCCTGTACCGCAATGGCTATATCCTGGCTGAGAATTTCGCACTGGCCAATGACCAGATTGATGATCAATATGCTACGGGCGGCAAAGCCTTCGCCCATAGCCATACGGTATCCACGGCAGATACCGATAACATCAAGATCAAGAGCAATCAGGGGAACTTCTCCTTCAAGATGCTGCCAAGCGTATTGTCGAAGGATGCCAAGGTAGTCAGCTCAGGACTGGGCTTCTCCGGAACCTTCATCACCAAGAAGAATAAGGACCCGGAGGCCTCCATCAAATTCCTTCAGTATCTGGCGAGCGATGAAGGCAAGAAGCTGACGATGTTCGGAGTCGAAGGGGTACACTGGACCTGGAATGAAGGGGGCCACCCCGACTTCAAATATAATCCGTCCGATGCTGATTTCGTGAACAGCAACGGGATTAAATGGTGGTATCTCTATAACGATGGGGTTACCGAAGGTATGCTGTCCTATGTTCCTGAGCTGCAGAAGACCCAGGCGCTGATGGAACTGAAGGCAGTCCGTATCTACAAGCCGGAGCTCGGCTTGATCCAGACCCAGCCGGATTCACAGGAGAAGACCATTAAGACCAAGATCGATGAGATGGTCAAGAATGAGAAGGTCAAAATCTATCTGGCTGAATCGGAGGAAGCCGCAGTAGCAGCCTATGAGAATATGCTGAAGAACGCAGAGAACATCGGCCTGCAGAAGCTGACCGACTGGGCGAATGCGACCTATCAGAAGAAGAAAGAACTGTTCAAGTAAGCGAATTCCTGCCGGTAGAGACCTGTCTCTACCGGGTTTTACATGTTCATGGTAGGATTAGAGAACACAAGTCGGGCACCGGAGGGACAGACTGCCGTGAGCATCGTACGCAAGATGATAGTAGGATATATCTTTCTGATTTTTATTCCTGTAGTTACGTTTGGCTACTATTATTATAGTAAGATCTATGACAGTGTAAGCAGCCAGTTTGTGGAGAGCCGTCAAAAGATACTGGAGCAGGCCTATGCCAATATGAAGGCGGATCTGGCCCGGATTGATTCCACCCAGCGTATGCTGCAGTACAACCCGTATGTCACTGACTATCTGGATGGCAGCTATGAGACGGACTCAGAGAGCATATATGCCTATAACCGTTATATCAATCCGGTGATTCTGCAATCGCTTAATATCAGTCCTGAGATCGACACGTTCAGAATCTATATAACCAAGCAGGGCGTGCTGCCCATTACTGACCGGCTGCTCGAACTATCGGCGCTAGATGAACAGGGTGCCGAGGCTACCCGTATGCTGCGGCCGGGACAGGGCAAGTGGATCATTCCCGATCCTGAGGTGGAAGCGCCCCCGCTGGTATTCTACCAGAAAATATATAACAATGACTTTACCGAGATTGTGGGATTGCTGGAGCTGCGGGTCGGCAGTGAGCTGATCCGCAAATTCTACCGGGCGACAGGCGGAGGGGATTGGACCGCGCTGCTTCTGCCGGCAGAGGGCGGGCCGCTGGAGAGGGAAGGTATCCCCGAAGCGGTGGACGATGCCACCTGGAGAAGACTGACTTCGGGAGAAGCGCAGACCTATTTTATCAACCGGGAGGTCATTG
Source organism: Paenibacillus sp. FSL R7-0210 (assembly GCF_038009085.1). Lineage (NCBI taxonomy): Bacteria > Bacillati > Bacillota > Bacilli > Caryophanales > Paenibacillaceae > Paenibacillus > Paenibacillus sp. FSL R7-0210. The sequence goes on along the minus strand of NZ_JBBPAR010000001.1, from coordinate 3,349,618 downwards.
TTAATCAGCTATATATGAAGGAACTGGGCGTACGTGTCGCCGTCATCGGCAAGGTATCCGAGGTGTTCCGCTCGATCCGGAGCCAGGAGCTGGTGATGATTACGACATTCGCGGTGCTGCTTGCGTTATTGTCATTCGCCTATTACACACTCGCATCAACGATTACGAAGCGCGTACTCCGGCTCGCCAGACATATGCGCAACTTGAATGATGATAATCTGAAGCAGTCCATCAGCAAGGAAGATAAGCCGGGCCGCAGAGATGAGATCAGCTTCCTGACCGAGACCTATAATTCGATGCTCCTGCGCATGGATGAGCTGATCAACAATGTTCACCGGGCCGAGCTGCGCAATAAGGAAGCCGCTTACAAGGTGCTCCAGGCCCAGATAAAGCCGCATTTTCTATATAATACGCTGGAGACCATCCGCATGCTGGCTGAATCGAACAACGACAAGGAAGTGGCGGAGATCTCTTACTGGTTCGGTAAACTGATGCGCTACAGCCTGTCCGCCCAGGACGATCATACCGTTCTCTCCCAGGAGCTTGAGACCGTGGTCTTCTACCTCAATATTCACAAAATGCGGCTGCAAAAAAGACTTACCTATGAGGTCGATATCGCTGTGGCTGCGAAGACCCTGATCTGTCCAAGATTCATCCTCCAGCCGCTGGTTGAGAATAGTATTATTCACGGAGCTGCTGTGACGCTGCGGCCGGTCCATATCCTGATTCAAGCGCAGGAGACGGCAGAGGAGATCCGAATCAGCGTATCCGACAGCGGCATTGGCATTCCTGAGAACCAGGTGCGGCTTATTCAAGCTCGGTTATCCCGCGGGGAAGAGGTGAAGACTCAGGAAGAGGCGGAGGGAGGCGTGGGCCTGTATAATGTCAGCGAGCGAATTAAATCATTTTATGGCGGGACCTCACGGCTGGTTCTTGAGAGTGAGGAGGGCAAGGGGACCTGCCTGACCATCATCCTATCGAAAGGGGCGGCAGAGCAAGCATGAGAATTCTGATCGTAGACGATGAGCCGATTATCCTTGGAGGGCTGGTGAAGGTGATTGGCGGAGCCGCGCCGGTCGGGGCTGAGATCCGCGAGGCCGGTGACGCCTTCGAGGCGCTTCAGATTATGAAGGAATACATGCCGGATGTGACGGTAACCGATCTGCATATGCCGGAGAAAAACGGGTTCGAGATGATGGAGGAGGCGAAGGAGAACGGTTTATGTGAGCGCTTCATTATTCTTACCGGACATGATGACTTCGAATATGCCCGCCGGGCGCTCCGCTACGGGGTAGTGGACTACCTGCTGAAGCCGGTGGATAAGGAGGAGGTAGCCCGGCTGCTGAGTCAGGTGAACCGGAATCTTCCCTCCCTGGACAGTACGGACTGTCCGCCTCATGCCAAGCGGATTCTTGCCTATACCCGGCTGAATTATATGAATGACCTGTCCCTGGATCATCTGGCCGAGCTGATGAACCTTCATCCGAATTACATCAGCAGCCTGTTCAAGAAGGTCACGGGTGATACCTTTGTCAATTACCTGAATACCACCCGGATCAAGGAAGCGCAGAAGCTGCTGAGCCTCCACCGGGATCTGCCGATAGTCGAGATCGGACGCCGGGTCGGGTATGAGAACAAACATTACTTCAACAAGGTGTTCAAAAAATACACCGGCAGCACCCCGGGCGCTTACCGGGAAGACCACTAAGGCTTGCGCTCGGCCGGGAGGCCGGGCGCGATGGGGCATGCTGTACCTACACGCCTCTCTTGGCCTTCCGGCACTTCAGATTGTACGTACGCCCGTAGGCTTTGCCGTATCTCACGATCCGGTCCAGCATCCGGGTATCCTTCAACTTGGTGAACGGGCAGGGATCAGGGGCGGTGTTCACTTCCAGAATCCAGGGAGTCAGCCGCCGGTCCAAGGCCACATCCAGGCCGATTTCCTTAAGTCCGGGATAGGCAGAGCTTAACTGGATGGCGCACTTCACGCCAAGTCCGTACATTTGGGCAAGCAGAGTCTTGCGCTTCTCGGAACGGGTGTAGGCCTTCAGCAGCGTCTCCACCGGATAGATGCTTCCGCCCTGGCTGCCATTCGTAACCACCTTCTGCGGATGCGCCACGCGTCCCGCCGCTCCTGTAGCCTCCCACTTTCCCTGAAGATTACGCTGCACCATCACACGGATATCAAAAGGCCGTCCGCCGTAAGTCAGCAGCCGGATGCCCTTTTGTACCAGATAGGACCGGCCCCGGGTCTCCGCCAGGAGGGACTGATAGGCCTCGTTATAATTACCGAATGTGCTTATCCTTGTCCCTGCCTGATAGCGGTAGGACCGCGCGTTCCCCGAATCAGCCCCACTTCCGCCAGCGCCGCTATTGCTCCGCAGTATCCGCTGTTCAACCCTTATGACCCCTTCGCCTAACGAACCGCAGCAGGGCTTAATATAGACCATCTGATGATTTTGCAGCATGGTCTGGAGTACTCTCCGGCTTAGTTTTCGGGTCTCCGGGATATGCCGCTTTAATTCAGACTTCTTCGCCAGCACCCTTGTCTTCGTTAATTTATTGGATATTCGGCTGATTTGCTCCTTCATGCTACTCCCCCGTTCTATGGACTCTAATAGGCTATAGTACGGTACAGAGCCGGATTTGGCTTGGGCGGATGCCCCGGGGCTGAACACACAGGCGGATTATTACATAGTTTATTGAAGGTAATTCATCCGGGAGGCTGCGTTCAGGCAACCGGTGCGGGAGGCGTCGAAAGGAATGGCGGAGCAGTGGCGGGATAAAGTAAACGAAGTAATCAGGTACTTCCCCTGGTACAAGGATCTTATCGGCAATGAGCACGTGAATTGCAGTCTGGAGCATCTTCCCCTGATGACTTCGGATCTGCTGGATATTCATTATTATAACAACGAACCGGATGCTTCCCATGCCGTCTACCGGACCTCAGGCACCAGCACAGGACGGCGTAAATCAATCGTCTATTCGGAAGAGGATGAACAGCATTATATCGATATCAAAACCAGGCTGTTCGAAAAATTGCTTCAGGGAAGCGGATGTGCAAGGGCGCTGGCGGATATGGGGACCGGACATGCTGCGAATACCGCGCTGGCCATTTTTGCACGGCTGGGACTGGCTAACAGCTCCATTCCCTTCGAGTTGCCGGTAGAACAGCATATTGAGCGTATTCAGGCTTTCCAGCCCGACCTGCTGTACACCATGCCCTCTATCCTGGATCATATCGTATATGCTGCGGAGGACCCCCGGGCATTTGGAATCCGCAAAATCATTCTGGTCGGCGAGATCGCTACCCGGGAGTGGCAGCAGAACATGGCCCGCCTGTTCGGCCTGAGGCTGCAGGATATTACCGATACGTACGGTTCGATTGAAATCGGCACGATTGCTTATTATTCGCATGAGCTGGGCCGCTATCTGCTGGCTGAAGGCATCGTTGCCGAAGCTGTGGGAACGGAGATCGTAGGGGAAGGACTCGACCCGCTGGGTAACGGCGAAGGCATTCTCGTGCTTACCTCAACCGTGCGTAAGCTGCTGCCTGCCCTCCGGTTTGTCACCTATGATGTGGTGAGGGATTTCAGGACCGTGCAGGTAGACGGCGTGGAGCGGCAGAGCTTCCAGTCCATCGTCAAACGGGTGGGCCGTGAACTGAAGCATGGGGAGAAAATCAGCATCTACGATATTGAACAGGTGGTCTACCGTCATCTTCAGCAGGCCAGGGTCCGGGTTCATGTCAGCCATAATGCATTATCCGTGTATATCCAGAGCAGGTCAGCAGTTCCCTCCTGCATTCCGGTCATCAGGGAAGAGATCAGGGCGTGCATCCCGGAGATTGGTCTGATGATCGCAAATCACCTGCTTGACGATATTGAGGTCATTCTGACGGAAGAGGACGAGGAGCTTATCGGCGGGCAGGTGAAGAACAAGAAGCTGTATTACCGGAAAGATCAAACGGAGCAGCAGACAGTGGAGCAGCGGGCAGAGCCTCAGCTTACCAGCGGGATTTTATCTTCTATCGGACATACACCACTCCTGAAGCTGGATAATCTGTTTGCTGCCAGCGGGTTCAGCGTTTACGCCAAAATGGAGCTGATGAACCCGGGAGGAAGCGCAAAGGACCGCCCAGCCTTGCGGATGATCCGGGAAGCCTGGAAGGAAGGCCTTATCGGACCGGGGACCGTCATTATTGAATCCAGCTCCGGGAATATGGCCATCAGCCTGGCCATGATATGCAAGCAGCTCGGGATGACCTTCATCAGTGTGGTGGATGCCAGAACCACCGGGATGAATCTTCAGCTGCTGAAGACTCTGGGTGCGGACATTGATTTCATTGACCGCCCTGATCCTGAAACCGGGGAATTCCTGCCGGCCCGGCTGAAGCGTGTGCAGCAGCTGCTCGCGGAGATACCGGGCAGCTATTGGCCAAATCAGTATGCCAATCCCAATAACTATCTATCACATTATGATACGACCATGCCTGAGATCGTGACGGAGCTGGGGCAGGTCGATTACCTGTTCTGTAGTGTCAGTACCTGCGGGACGATAAACGGACTGGCAGAATACGTGAAGGACAATGGACTGCGGACCCGGATTGTGGCGGTGGATGCAGAGGGTAGCGTTATTTTTGGCGGCCATCCGAAGAAGCGGCTCTTCCCTGGACTGGGTGCCGGTATTGTGCCCCCGTTATGCAGACTGGACCTGATCGACCGGATTGTGCATGTTGCCGACGTTGATATGGTGAAGGGCTGCCGGGCGCTGGCCCGCAGGGAATCCATTCTGGCCGGAGCCTCCTCCGGGGCAGTGCTTGCTGCTATTCGGCAACTTAAGGAGGAGATTCCTCCCGGCGCAGTCTGCACCGCCATCCTGCATGATAAGGGAGAACGGTATCTCGATACGGTCTACTCAGACACCTGGGTTCAGAGCCAATTCGGAGCGGAGCTGCTGTCAGCCATGGATGAGTATCTGGTGTGACCACCTTACCTGAGCTTGGCCTTATCGGCTGGGGACCGATAAGGCCAAGCTTATTGTCAGATGACTATTAGCGTTCCTTGGCGACCCGATCAAACGGATTCAGATATAGTCATCACCTGGGAAGAAGGCCTATGGTATGATGGACGTAATCGTAATAGCAGATCCGCCCGTGATTTTACACCCCATTAACATCCTTAATATGTTGGCGTGATATAACTGAAACAATCGGTTATAAGAGGAGAAGATGAGATGAAGCTAAGCAAAGAGGAGAGATCGTGGATTCTGTACGACTGCGGGAATTCCGCTTATTCGATGGCAGTGACTACGGCGCTGCTGCCGATTATCTTCGGGATGTTCGATAATGTGGGCAGCAGCATGGACCTGGGGTACTTCAACTCCATCGCCAGTATTCTGGTCGCGGTCCTCAGCCCGATTCTCGGTACGATTGCCGATTATAAGGACCGGAAGAAGCGGTTTTTTATTTTTTTCGCTGCGCTCGGTATCCTTGCCACCGCCTCCCTGGCCTTCGTGTCCCCGGCCAGCGGGCAATGGCAGCTGCTCATCGCCTTTTACATTCTGTCAGCGGTCGGCTTCGCCGGGTCCAACATCTTCTACGATTCCTTCCTGGTGGATGTTACGGAGGATGAACGGATGGACAAGGTGTCTACCCGAGGGTTCGCCTACGGCTACATCTTCAGTTGTATTCCGTTCGGCATCAGCCTGCTGCTGATCTTCCTGCTGGGAATGGACAAGGCCATCGGCTACCAGATTGGGTTCATCATTACGGCGCTCTGGTGGGGGCTGCTGACGGTGCCAATGATCCGCGATGTGAAGCAGAGATATTATATCGAGCCTGAGCCGAAGCCTGTTGCCCGGAGCTTCCAGCGTATCGCTGCCACCTTCAGGAATATCCGCCAGCACCGAATTGTCTTTGTGTTCCTGCTCGCCTACTTCTTCTACATTGACGGAGTAGATACGATTATCAAAATGGTTGTGCCCTACGCCACCTCCGTCCTCGGCACAGATGCCCTGGATACCTTCACGCTGCTGGGAATTCTGCTCATCATCCAGATTATTGCCTTTCCCTGCGCGATTCTCTATGGCAATCTGGCCAAAACCTACTCCGCCCGGAATCTGATTATTGCCGGGATCTTCACCTATGTTATTTCCTGTATCGCAGCGTTCTTCATTAGCTCGGTGTGGCATATTTTCCTGCTAGGTGCGCTGATCGGCTCGGCACAGGGCGGGATTCAGGCACTTAGCCGGTCCTATTTCGCCAAAATCATCCCGAAGGAGAATTCCAATGAATTCTTCGGGTTCTATAATATCTTCGGCAAGTTCGCGGCGATTCTCGGCCCTGCCTTAATGTCCCTGACCACTACCTTGATCGGTGATGCCCGCTATAGTATTTTGTCGATTATCCCGCTCTTTCTGATCGGCTTCTTCATCTTCATCACATTGCCAAAGGGGACATAGTATGGAATCTACTGGACTGCAACCGCCACCACCCTCTGCTGCCAAGCATCTGATCGTCATTTCCTATGATGCATTCTCTGAAGATCACTGGGAGATGGCCAGCCGCCTGCCCAATCTGTCCAAGCTGATCACCAGCGGTGCCTGCAGCAACCGTCTCAGAAGTGTCTATCCCACGCTCACTTACGTGGTACATACGACCATCGCTACCGGCGTCTACCCGGATAAACACGGCATCTATCACAACAATCCGCTGCAGCCGTTCGTGCCGGAGGAGGAGCAGCGCTGGTTCTGGTTCCGGGAGGTGGTCCAGGTGCCAACAATCTATGATGCCGCGCGTAAGGCGGGGCTGAGTACGGCGGGACTGCTCTGGCCGGTAAGCGGCAAGTCCTCGATTCAGTATAATATCCCGGAGATCCGTGCGCTAAAAGGAGAGAATCAGGCGCTCAAGATACTGCGAAGCGGCAGTCCCCTGTACTGCGCCCGGCTGGAGCTGAAATACGGACGGATCAGGCAGGGCATCACCCAGCCGCAGCTCGATAACTTCACCACGAAATGCGCCGCCGATACGATCAAGCGGAAGAAACCGAACCTGCTGCTGATGCATCTAATCGACCTGGATGACACCAAGCATATGTACGGCACGGACAGCGGGGAAGTAGACGATGTCATCCTGCGAATGGACAACCGGCTGGGTGAGATCATGCAGGCGGTAGAGGATGCCGGAATCCGGGAGGAGACGGTGATTATGGTACTGGGCGACCATGGTCAGTTCAACGTGCGCTACAAGGTGCATTTGAACAATCTTTTGCAGGCTAAGGGGCTGATCTATGACAAGGACGGCGTGATGCACTGGCGGGCCTACTTCCAGAGCGGCGGCGGTTCAGCTTATCTGCATGTGCAGCCCGGGGATGAAGAAGCGCTGCGGCTGGCCTTGGCGGCGGTGGATGAATATAGGCGTGACGGAGCACCCGGCATTGAGAGTGTATATACGGAAGAGACGCTGAAGCAGCTTCATGCCAGTCCGGTGGCAAAAGTCATGCTTGAAGCACAGCGGGGCTACAGCTTCGATGAAGCGCTGGCGGACACGCTGGTCACCGATCTGCAGGCTGAGGGTATACGCTATGCTACGCATGGCTACTCGCCGGATGCAAGCGGGTACCGCTGCAATCTCGTCATCGCAGGGGCCGGGATCAAGCAGGGCTATCCCATCGGCGATCTGGAGATGGTCGACATCGCCCCGACGATGGGACGAATTCTGGGGATAGAGTTCGGGCCGGGGGACGGGCGGGTGCTGGAGGAGATTTTTGAGGCATAGCTAGGGGGATAGTAATGGTAGTATGAATGATGAATAGAGCAACTTCCATCGGTCTGATCAGGATGTCCGCGCACGCGGCCGCCGGGTTAGGCTTTTTTTGTTGATAGGGTGGGTGAACAGGAGGATAGCTTGCTTATGCGGAGGTGTGGAGCGGGTGCACGCAAGCTGAATGTATGCGGAAAACCGAACACAATGTGCGCGCCGAGGTAGAGTGGCGTTTACCGCAGGAAATAGGTGAATTTCCTCCACTTGCTAATGAACGAATGAGCGCTTCCCGGACAACAGTTGTATAAACAACACTTAATTTCAGCCCATTTAGCTGCAGAAGCCCAAACAAACTATTTTAGTTGCACTATTTCCACTTGTTTCCATGCATTTGCCTGAAGTGGTCTAATTAAGATACGTTTTTCCACCTGTTTGCCGCTAAGAGGGAGGCGCTGCCCCTGAACATTAACCAACGCCACGACTGTAATTTAAATTTAAATTACCGTTGACAATTTGCCTATGATCAAATATATTATCCATAAGAATAAAAGTTTCCTTAAGGAAACATATATGCAGATGAGAAACAATAGACACATTAATAGGCTATATAGTTTAAACTGAATAATTCAAGTTGCGGGAAAAGTGGCGGAGGGGGATTTTGGAACTGGAGGAGCGGTAGCGGCCGGAAGTCCAAAACTTCTCTGGAGTCACGGCCAATCCCAAAACCTAAAAAGACTAGATAGACCAAATAAGAGACGGGGTGCTGACATGATTCAGATTAAAGGTTTAAATGTTGATTATTTCGGCCATTCGGCGCTGGAAGGAGTGACGCTCGATATCCCCTTCGGGCATTCGGTAGGCATTATCGGGCCCAATGGCGCCGGTAAATCCACATTCATTAAGGCGCTGCTGGACGTGATCAAGAAGAGAAGCGGAACGGTGAAGGCAGAGGGGAAGGACATTGCCCTGTACAGACGGAATATCGCCTATGTGCCGCAGAAGAATGACATCGACCTGACTTTTCCCATTACAGTGAAGGATACGGTCCTGACCGGAACTTTTCCGAACCTGAAGCTGTTCCGGCGTCCGGGGAAGAAGGAGAGAGCGATTGCAGAGCGCAGCATGGCGATGGTGGAGATCGGTGACCTTGCGGATAAGCAGATCAGCAATTTGTCCGGCGGGCAGCTGCAGCGGGTGTTTATCGCCCGGGCGCTTGCTCAGGAGGCCAGTGTGTTTTTCCTGGATGAGCCGTTTGTCGGCATTGATATGGTCAGCGAGCGCATCATTGTGAACCTGTTCAAGCAGCTCCGCGAGGAAGGCAAGACCATCCTGGTGGTGCATCATGATCTGCATGAGGTCGAAGAATATTTTGACAAAATCATTCTGCTCAACAAGCAGCTAATCGCCTTCGGAGATGTGCAGGATACTTTCACCACGGAGAACATCCGCAGAGCTTACGGTACATCCCTCGGCAATGTAATGATCCAAGGGGCGGGAGGTGCCGCTCATGCTTGAGTCCTTATCCAGCCTGCTGAATATTCCAGTGTACGCCATTAACGCCGGGTTATCTGCGATTATCCTCGGGATTGTCTCGGGGGCGCTCGGCAGCTTCATCGTTCTGCGCAAAATGTCGCTGATGGGCGATGCCTTATCTCACGCGGTGCTTCCGGGCGTCGCCCTGTCTTATATTCTGGGCATCAACATCCTGCTGGGCGCTTCGTTGTTCGGCCTGTTAGCCGCTATTCTCATTCAATTCATCACCAGCCGCAGCAATATCAAGAGCGATACCTCCATCGGCATCATTCTGAGTTCGTTCTTTGCACTCGGCATTGTCTTGATTACGTTCGCCCGCAGCGGGCTGGATCTCACTCATATTCTGTTCGGCAACATTCTGGCCGTTCCGCAATCCGAGCTGCTGCAATCCTTCATCATCATGCTGGCGGTGCTTGCCATCATTACACTGCTGTACAAGGAGCTGCTGATCAGCTCGTTCGATCCGGTGGTAGCGAAGGCTTACGGGCTGAAGACCGGTTTTTATCATTATCTGCTGATGATGCTGCTCTCCGTAGTGACCGTCTCCTCCCTGTCCCAGGTTGGGATTGTGCTGGTCATCGCCATGCTGGTCATCCCGGCAGCCACCTCGTATCTGTGGTCCAATTCCTTGCTGCATATGATCGTATTAGCCTCCGCAGTAGGGGCAGCCTCGGGGATCATCGGCGTCTACGTGAGCTTCCGCTACAATCTGCCGACAAGTGCAACCATCGTGCTGGTAGGCGTCACCCTGTTCAGCATTTCATTCATCATATCGCCCAAGAATAATTTTCTGCGGAAAGGACTGAAGCAAGCATGAGACTGTTCAAAATACTATCGGCATCCGTACTCATTCTACTACTCGCAGCATGCTCCAACACCAGTAAAGGGGGAGCGGATGACGGTAAGCTGGAGATCGTGGCCACGTATTCGATTATTGCAGACATGACCCGGAATATCACCGGAGATAAGGCGGAGGTCTACAGCATGGTGCCTATCGGCACTGACCCGCATATGTATGACCCGCTGCCCGCAGATACAGGCAAGGTCTCGAGTGCGGACCTGATTTTCTATAACGGCTTGAATCTGGAGACCGGCAAGGGCTGGTTCCAGGATCTGCTGAAGGTGACGAAAAAGGAAGCTGCCGCGTTTGCCGTCTCCGAAGAGGTCACGCCGATGTATCTAACCGAGAAGGGGAAGGAGTCCCAGGTTGACCCTCATGCCTGGCTGGATATACAGAACGCGGTCAAGTATGTGGATGTCATTACCGCACGTGTGATCGAACGGGACCCGGACAACAAGCAGTATTATCTGGATAACCAGAGCGCGTACGTGAAGGAGCTGACGGAGCTGGATCAATATGCCAAGGAAGCTGTGAGCAAGGTCCCGCAGGAGAAGCGCGTGCTGGTGACCAGTGAAGGGGCGTTCAAATACTTTTCCCAGGCCTATGGCTTCGAGTCCGCCTTCATCTGGGAGATCAACACTGACAGCCAGGGAACACCGGAGCAGATGAACCGGATCATCGGCATTATCAAGGAGAAGCAGATTCCGGCGCTATTCCTGGAGACGAGCGTCAACCCCAAGACGATGGAGACCATATCCCGCGAGACCGGGGTGCCGGTGCACTCCAAGATTTTCACGGATTCTCTGGCTAAGGAAGGGGAAGACGGAGACACCTACCTGAAGATGATTAAGTGGAATATCGATCAGGTGATTGAGGGCTTATCGAAGGAATAGGCAGATGCCTGTGTGCGAAAAAGAGCCCGCAACAACAAATAACCCGCAAGGCCGGATAAGCATTGCTATCCTTGCCTGCGGGTTATTCGTTATCCTTAGGGGTTATTTTGTGTGGTGACAATCCCGAGCACGAAGCCGTCATAGCCCTTGCTGCCTACTGTCTGTATTGCAGTAGCATCTATACGCGGCTCTGCGGCGAGCAGCTCCATGAACTGCCGGATGCCTTGAACCCGGTCATCCGCACTGCCCGGGTCAATAACCTCGCCGTCACGCACCACGTTATCGGCTACGATGACTGCGCCCGGCCGGGCCAGCTTCAGCGCCCACTTCAGGTAATGCGGATTATTAGGCTTGTCGGCATCAATGAAGATGAAGTCAAACGGCTCATAGCCCCGGGCTTCCAGCAGCGCCAGCGAATCCAGCGCCGGGCCTTCAATTACCTCTGTCTTGTCTGCCAGCCCCGCCATTCTCAGGTTATCCTCAGCTACTACAACATGCTTGTGCTCGAATTCCAGCGAGACCAGCCTGCCCGTCTCCGGCAACGCCCGCGCCAGCCAGATGGTGCTATAACCGCCCAGGGTGCCAATCTCCAGAATGTTGGACGCTCCCTTCATTTTAGCGAGCAGATGCAGCAGCTTCCCCTGATTCGGAGCGACATCAATCGCCGGTAAGCCGGCCCCTGTATTCGCATCCAGCACAGCATCCAGGACCGGATCTGCCGCCAATAATCGGTCATTGAAATAAGCGTCTACGTTGCTCCATTTGTTCTGTTCTTCCATGTGAATCCCTCCGTTAGTTGTGTTTTTGTATTGGTGTATTAGAACTGCTTTAAATATAAAGGATTATCATTCATAATACTAATATATGTTAATGGTATAATCATAAGTATAGGTTATGAATACAACCCGTGAATAGGAGGGTATTTATGAACATTCATGCACTGAGGCTTTTTTATTATGTAGCCGAGACGGGAAGCGTTACGAAGGCGGCTGCCCGGCTGAGGATCAGCCAGCCGGCGGTGACCAGCCAGATCAAGAGGCTGGAGAAGGATTTGGGGTTGCCGCTGTGTAGTCCCAGCGGCCGGGGAATCTCGCTGACTCCCTTCGGGACAGAACTGGCGAAGCAGGCAGGCAATCTCTTCACCTATGAAGAACGGATTGAGGAGTTCGTAGAGGATTACCGCCAGGGACGGAAGGGGAAGCTGCGCATTGCCGCCACCTATCTTCCGGCGAATTTCCTGGTCCCGGGCTGGGCCGCCCGGTTCAAGGCAGGGCAGCCCGAGATGGAGATTGAGATTACCACGACCAATTCCACGCAGGCCTTTGAACAATTGCAGCGTCATGAAGCAGATGTGGCCTTTTACGGGGGCGGAGCCAAGGAGAAGCCGGAGGATGTAGACTGGCTGGAGCTGTTTGAGGATGAGCTGTGGTTCGTAGTGGCCCCTTCCCATCCTTTTGCCAATGGTACGGTATCGCTGCCGGAGATGATGCAGGAGCCGTTCGTGATGCGTGAGGAAGGCAGCTCCACCCGGGAGCGTCTGGTCTCGCTCTGTACAACCTATGGCCTGAAGCCGCCGCGTGTGACCCTGCAATTCAGCGGGTTGGGCGAAGTCATTCGTTCGGTTATGGCAGGGTATGGCGCCAACTTCATCTCTTCACTGGCTGTGCGGGATTATGTGGAGTGGAAGCAGTTATGCCGGGTACATGTGGAGGGTATTCAGCTTAGCAACCATATTGCCGTCTGTACACGCAAGAATGAGGCCTTGTCAGCCGGGCTACAGCGGTTTATTGACATCTGCCGGGAATGATAAAACAATAATTAAATATTATTATTCGATCTAAATATATTGATAAACGATAAATACTGTGTTAAATTGAACTCACAATTAATGAGTGAGGTGCTTGTCTTGATGAAACGTAAACCCGCTTCAACCACTTTTTTGAAGGCTGTGATTCTTCTGCTGGGCATGGGTGCACTGGCCCTGTGTATCTTTGCGGTTCCGTCCATCGCCGGCTTTGCAGCCGAGCTGTATCCGGAGCATGCGTACCTCAAGGCTCTGGTCATGATTGATTTATACGGGGCGGCGGTACCTTTCTACATTGCGCTCTATCAGACCTTCAGGCTGCTGGGGTATATTGACCAGAACATGGCCTTCTCGGAGGCTTCGGTACAGGTGCTGAAGAATATCAAGCATTGCGCAGTGGCCATCAGCGGGATATTCGTTATAGGTATGCCGCTGTTCTATCTGATGGCGGAGAAGGATGATGCCCCGGGGATCATCGTCATCGGGATGATCCTTATTTTTGCCTCGCTGGTCATTGCCGTGTTCGCGGCAGTTCTCCAGAAGCTTTTGAAAGACGCTATTGAACTGAAATCTGAAAATGATCTGACAGTCTGAGGTGACGACCATGGCGATTATAATCAACATTGATGTCATGCTGGCTAAGCGGAAAATGAGCGTAACAGAGCTTACGGAGCGGGTGGGAATTACGATGGCGAACCTGTCCATTCTGAAGAACGGCAAGGCCAAGGCGATCCGCTTCTCAACGCTTGAGGCGATATGTAAGGCGCTGGACTGCCAGCCGGGAGATATTCTGGAATACACAGCGGATGCTATAGAATAATGGACACCGGGAGCGGGGAGGGAACGGTATTGAGAGTCATGACACGGCTGCTGCACTTCGGGTATCATCAGGCGATGAGCTGTATTTTTCCTGTAGCGATCTTTGGAACGTTAATCCTGACCCGCACAATAGAGCTGCCGTTCATCCACCGCTATGATCTGATTCTGCTAATCCTGCTTACTGTGCAGTATCTGATGTACCGGAGCGGGCTGGAGACGCTGGATGAGCTTAAGGTCATCTGTGTGTTTCATATAATTGGACTGGTGCTGGAGATGTATAAAATAAAAATGGGCTCCTGGGCCTACCCGGAACCCGGTTATGCGAAGCTGCTCGGTGTGCCGCTGTACAGCGGATTCATGTATGCCAGTGTGGCAAGCTACATGTGCCAGATCTGGCGCAGGCTGAAGATGGAGTTGACCGGCTGGCCGGGTCTTGCCGCTGCGGGACTGCTGGGAGGAGCGATCTACCTGAACTTCTTCACCCACCACTATATTCCGGATTTCCGCTGGTGGCTGACAGCCCTTGTAGTAGTGGTATTCTGGAGAACCTGGATCATCTACCGGGTGCAGGGTAAGACGTACCGGATGCCGCTTGTGCTGGCTTTTGCCATTGTAGGCTTCTTCATCTGGCTGGCCGAGAATATTGCGACCCTCCTGGGAGCGTGGCAATACCCGGACCAGCACGAGAGCTGGCAGCTGGTAGGCTTTGGCAAGATCAGCTCATGGTTCCTGCTGGTGATTATCAGCGTGATTATTGTCGCTCAGCTTAAGCATGTGAAGGCCGGCCGGAACGGGTCCAGATAGCCAGTCCGTCCAGCGGATAACGGAAGGACGGTCCCGTTCCGCCGGAGACGGAAGGGATTAGCGAACATTGTTCCCCGTTGGAATCAAGGGAGAATAGCTGTTCAATGTGATAGACACCGGGAGACGGTGCTGACTCATAGAGTCTCAAGGCGACTCCAGCAGCCGTTGCTGCTGTGATGGATGCTTCATGTACGCCTGTGATTCCGTATTCTCTGGAGGCGGGTATACCGTCCTTCATGCCACAGGCATCGACTTTGACCGCGTAGCGCTCGGACCCGAAGCGGAAGCGGGTGAACGCCTGGACCGCGAGGTTGCGGAGCGTCCGGTTACGCAGCAGACGGGAGAGTCCGGTGCGGCGCAGCAGAGCTGCGGCTGAGGTCATGCTCCGTGAATCGAAGCAGAGCCGGGTCGAGACAGAAGGTACGGCAAGGGTCTGAGGCAGAGTCATCTGATCCGAAAAAGGAAACCGGTAGGCTCTATGCGTCCGCAGAGCAAACCCGAAATCCGCAGTCTTAGCCTCCGTGAAGCTTGAGGCGGTGCGCGGTCTGCCGTGTTCGGTAATCTCGAAGTCGGCTCCAAGGTTGTCCACCGTCCACTCCATAGCCGCCTGTCCATGGCTGTCACCCAGTCCCAGCATGATCGAGATGTCGATCTGCTCTGTATGGTCCAGCTCCTGGACAGCCCGTGCCGCAAGCAGGTTCGTTAACCCTGGTGCGAGGCCGACACTCAGCACTGCTGCCGCCTTGAGCTTATGCTTCACAGGGTCGAGCCTTTGCAGCATAGTCAGGAAGTCTCCGCTTGCCGAGACATCTACATAATGGGTGCCGCTCTGGAGGCAGGCTTCTGCTAGCCTGGTGTCCTGCTGATCTAGACACATGACGACCAGCTTGACCTTCCCCAGCAGCTCTGGGGGAAGCGGCTTCTCTGCCGACAGGCGCAGCGGCTTCACATATCCGCCGGTACTGCGGGAGAATTCCTCGGCCCTGTTCAGGTTTCTTCCTGCCGCGTAGACCTTGCCGGGGTGCTGTGCCCCGAGTAGCCGGCATATCTGTGACCCGACATGCCCGTAGCCGCCGATTACTACAATATCTGTTTTCATAAGTATTCCCGTCCTTCGTGGTGGATTGCAGAATCTGCGGTATAATTAACGTTACGTATCATTATCCTGCTAAGGCGGGCGGCAGACTATCCCACATTTGTGGGATTTCGGGGAGGACAGAAGATGAACAAGGGAGTACATAGCCTATTACAGCTTGACCCTGTCCGGGGTGGTCCGGTTCTGGATTCACAGCAGTACCGCGAAGCGGTAATTGCCAGGCTCCGCCTGCTGGTTCCGTTCGCTGCGGCCTGTTGTACGACAGTAGACCCGCACACGCTTTTAACCACAGGGGCAGTCACGGAGCAGGGACTTGAAGAGGTTCATCCGCTATTGTTCGAATATGAATATCTGCATGAGGATTATATGAAGTATGAGCAGTTAGCGGTGTCGGATATTCCGGCAGTCTGCTTAAGCGGAGTGACCGGGGGAAGCCTGGAGAAAAGCGCGCGGTACCGCAAGGTGCTGCAGCCCGCCGGATTCGGGGATGAGCTGCGCGTAGCGCTGCGCACAGGCGGGGTCTGCTGGGGGTTCCTGACCTTATTCCGTCAGTTGGGCCAGCCGGCGTTTCAGGAGCAGGAATGTGCCTTGTTGGCTTCGGTAGCTTCGCTGATCGCTGAACGTCTGCGTGCGTATTCCTCTATCCTGCCGGTATCCGGAGCGGACCGGGCAGTGCCGGAGGATAACGGTATTCTGGTGCTGAGTGAGCGGCTGGTACCGGTCAGTGCGAATGCAGCAGCCCGTTATTGGCTGAAGCAGATCTGGAGCCTGGAGCAGCTGGAAGAAGGGCAGCTTCCAGGCCCGGTGCGTGCCGTCTGCCTGCGGGTGCTCGGCGCGAAGAAGCCCGCCGGAGCCGGGACTTCTCAGGCAAGAATAAGTCTTCCAATCGGAGACGGGGCGTATCTGACAGTTACCGCAAGCCTGCTTGGCGGCCCGCAGACACAGCTCGCCGTATCCTTGGTAAGTGCCCGCTCCGGCGATGTTTTCCGGCTGCTGGCCGAAGCCTTCGCCCTGACCGCGCGGGAGAAGGAGCTGGCAGAGCTGCTGGCGCTGGGGTTATCGACCAAGGAGCTGGCCGAATCGCTGCATATCTCCGCCTACACGGTACAGGATCATTTGAAATCCATCTTCGCCAAGACAGGCGTATCCAGCCGCAGAGAGCTGATCAGCCGGCTGCTTCCGCGATAAGGGTCGAGAATTACTTATGAGAATTACAAATGTAGAACAAATAAGGGGAATCTCCACAGCCTTTGGCTGGAGATTCCCCTTGCTTCATGTTCGGACTTGTATAGATCTGGAACTGCTTCGAATGAATTCTTACTGGCGCAGTGTCTTCAGCGCGCCGCTCCAGGCCAAGACCTGATCCAGCATAGCATTGACATTGGCAGCATGCAGGTCAGCCGGCTTGAACACCGAGCCGTTCTCGAAGTCGGTGAACAGCGAGAGAAGCGGGTGGACACGAACATCGGCGACGGACAATTCGCCGAGAATCCCGCGCAGATGCTCAGCGGCGCGGGCGCCACCGGCGGAGCCGTAGCTGACGATTCCGGCAGCCTTGTTGTTCCATTCTTCGCGGGCAGAATCCAGTGCGTTCTTCAGCGCACCGGAGAGACTGTGGTTATATTCCTGAACGATGAATACGAATCCGTCCAGGGTAGCCAGCTTAGCTGCCCAAGCCTGAGCTTCAGCGTAGCTGTCGCTCTCCCCGAGCAGCGGCAGCTTGAAGTCAGCAATATCTACGATTTCGTAATTAGCATCTCCACGGGCATCAGCGATCCCCTTCACCCATTCGCCTACCTGCGGGCTAACGCGGCCCTGGCGTGTGCTTCCAAGAATAATTCCGATATTAAGTGTTGTCATTGTAATTCCTCCTCGAATTTTGTTTTCCGTAATTTGTTTTGCTTGATATGTTTTTTATTATAGCTGATAACTTTAATAAAGCAAGTGAAATTTTGAAACCTAGTTAAATTTTTAGCTAAAAATTAAAGCGGCCCAATCGCAGACCCGAATCTGGGAAGGCAATGGACCGCAATTGGTATTATGTCTCTGGTTGCAGCTAATGGCCGGCTTCGGCCGAGTTCACTTTTCCAGCCAGCCGTTTAACCACATAAGGTATGGTGATGGAAGTCAGGATGACAGTAAAAGCAATCTGTGCTATAGCTGTATCCGCAAATGGTGCATAAGCCGGGTTAAAACCGGCAGCTATCCCGGGCACAACCATCGATAGACCGGCGACTGAACAGGTAGCCGCCGCTGCATACCCCGGGCGTTTTAACAAGTGACGGTCAATCATAACCAGCGGCAGCAGACAAAGCAGGAAGAAGAGTAAGGTTAGCAGCAGGCCGGATAAGCTCGACCGGAAGGCCAGGCTCAGGTTGATGCTAGACCCGAAGCTGATGCCGAGGAATGGCAATAGGATCACTGTTCCCGGAGCAAACATCTTCTGAAGGTTAGCATCAAGATTGCCAAGCAGTATACCTACGGCAAAAGGGAGCAGCGTGGCCGCCACGCTAAGATAATCAATTCCTGCCCCGCTGGCTGAGTTCAGAATCATGACCGGAATGACCGGAACGGCGATCAGGTTCAAAATACCAAAGGCTCCCTGATCCATTTCATCTCCGTAGGAATTCATCAGCGCCAGGTAAAGGCCCGGATTGCAGCTAGTCAGCACTGCGATGAAGGCAATGGCAGAAATACCGGCAAAGCCCTCGATGCCGAATCCATAAACGAATGCCCATCCAAACATCCAGGCGATCAGGATTCTTGCCAGAACATGCACCCCGGCGCGCTTCAGTGTAGCAGGGAGCAGGCGGAGGTCCAACTGCGTCCCGGATACAAACAGGATCAAGCCGATAAGCACCATCGTTCCTCTGGAGGTAAACAGAGCGGTTGTAGGATCACCAATGCCGAACAGCTGCGGAAACACCGTGTTGACGGCGGCTGCCAGCAGCATGGGGACGATGAGCAGACCGCCAGGTATTTTTTGGACAGACCGTAGTATATTCATACTGCCTACAGCTCGGCCCCGTTCGTCCGGATAACATTCTGATACCAATAGAAGGAATCCTTGCGGGTTCTCTTCATCGTCCCGTTGCCGTAGTCATCCTGATCCACATAGATGAACCCGTAACGTTTGCTCATTTCCGAGGTAGAAGAGCTGATCATGTCAATCGGCCCCCACATGGTATAGCCTATCATTTCGACACCATCCTGAATGGCCAGCCCCATCTGTTCGATATGTTTTCTCAAGAAATCTATGCGGTAAGGATCGTTCACAGTACCGTCTTCATTCAACTTGTCGTAGAAGCCTGAGCTGTTCTCCAGAATAAACACAGGCTTGTGGTAGCGGTCATACACCAGATTCAACGTATACCGTAGCCCCACAGGGTCGATCTGCCAGCCCCACTCATTTTCCGGCAAATGCGGGTTTTTATAGACACTGTGTACGTTGCCTGCCGTCAGTTCGAGCTGCTCTGTGTCACTGCTGGAGATCATGGAGTTGTAGTAGGACATACCGATGTAATCCGCCGTATGTGCACGGATGCTATCCAGATCGCCATCCTCGATGTGCAGCGTGATATTTTTGTCTTTGAAATAAGTCTTGGCGTAATAAGGATATTCGCCCAGGTTCAAGACATCGAGGAAGAACTGGTTTTTCATCTGGTCATCCTTCTGCATCTGAAGGGCATCCTCCGGTTTGCAGGTGTACGGATAGGTCGTGAAGTAAGCGACCATGCTGCCGATTTGGTTACCCGGATCAATCTCATGTGCCAGTCTGGTCGCTCTAGAGGCTGCCACGAACTGATGGTGTAACCCCTGGAACAGCATTTCCTCATAATTCGGTGCATCGTATTCAATAATTCCGAGCGTTTTTGCTCCGGCTTTGACACTCATATTGATCTCATTGAACGTCACCCAATACTTTACTTTGCCCTTGTAACGCTTGAATAACACCTCGCAGTAGTTGACATATAAGTCCACCAGCCTGCGGTTATACCAGCCGCCGAATTTGTCAATCAGCACGATCGGCGTATCGAAATGGCTAATGGTGATCAGCGGCTCCATGCCGTGCTTCAGGCACTCCTCAATCACCTGATCGTAGAATTGCAATGCCTTCTCGTTCGGGGCGGCATCGTCTCCGCCTGGGAATACACGGGCCCATGCGATGGAGTAACGGAAGACCTTGAAGCCCATTTCGGCGAACAGAGCGATATCCTCACGGAACGTGTGGTAAAAGTCGATGCCGCGGCGTTTTGGATATTTAACCGTATCCGGATCGTTTTTGGCCTCTTCAATCATCTCGCGGTTAATCTTCATCTGCTTGGTTACTTTACGATCGTTATTGGAGTTGAATTTCATCACATCAGGAATGGTCAGGCTCTTGCCGTCTATATTGTAAGCACCCTCCGCCTGACAGGCGGAGAGAGCGCCTCCCCACAGGAAGCCTTCCGGAAACAGAGATTGCGTCATTATAGTGTTCCTCCTTAATTAGTATGAGTTACGGAATCAGTTTCAGCAGTGCTCCGCCTTCTTGGATTGAACCGCTATCTGAGGCCGTCAGTACATCGGCGAACTGCTGCATGTTGGTCACGACAATAGAGGTAATTGTAGGGTAGCCATCGGCAATAATTCCTTTGGAATCGAATTCCACCAGCAGGTCGCCTGCCTGAATGGATTGACCTTGCTCTACATAGGATTTGAAATGCTTGCCTTTCAGGCTCACCGTATTTACGCCGATATGAATCAGTATTTCCACGCCGTTCGCTGCTTTAAGCCCGATGGCGTGTTTGGTTCTGTACAATGCCTCAACCACTCCGTCAAAAGGTGCGTAGACTCTGCCTTCACTTGGCACGATGGCAATGCCTTTGCCCATCAGCTCCTGAGAAAAGGCTTGGTCCTCAACCTCGGCTAACGGCTTAATTTCACCTGTCATCGGGCTGACGATCAGCATACCAGCGGTATCCGCAGCGCGGGATGCCGAAGGGGTGGCATCCTGAGCGGCTGCCGGCGAAGCGGCGTTCTTCTTAGCCTTCGTAGTGGCTTGCCCGTCCGCATCTTCCTTGATGCCTGCGAGCAAGGTGAATACAAATCCCAGAACGACTGCTGCGATGGACCCGATCACAATATAGACGTAACGGTCTGCTGTATACGTTCCCAGGGCCAAGACTCCCGGAAGGGCGATGGCATTTGCACTCGCATGAACAATACTGTAGAAACCGCCTACGATTCCGGCTGCCGCACACCCGGCAAAGAACGGCCGTTTGTAACGAAGATTGACGCCGTAAATCGCCGGCTCGGTAATGCCGAACAGGGCGGTGAAGCCGCTTGACCCGGCTGCGGATTTCATCGTATTGCTCTTGGTGAGAACGAAAACACCGAAGGCGGCTCCCGCCTGGGCCAGGTTAGCTGCAAGAGAGGCCGGCAGCAGCATGGTCGAGCCTATGCTGGCAATCTGTTGAATCTGGATCGGCATAATGGCGTAATGCATGCCAAACATAACCATAATGGGCTTGAAGAACCCGAGAATCGTACCTGCCAATACGCCAACGGTTGCATACAGGTAGTTGATGCCGTCGGTCAGCCAAGTACCGATATAAGAGCCGACCGGTCCAAGTACGATCAGTTCCAGCGGGATCATGATGAACAATACAATCATTGGAGTTAAGAGCACCCGCAGAAACTTGGGAATGAATTTGTCCACTACAGGGTAGAGATAGCTCATGACCCACACGCCCAGAATGATTGGAATCACCGACGAGGAATATTTCATCAGCAGGATCGGCATGCCGAGGAAATCGATTGTTTTCACGCCGGTTTCGGCAATTTTGGCTGCGCCATCGAGAATCACGGGATGCATTAATCCGGCAGCAAGCGCAACGGCCAGATACGGATTGGTTTTAAATTTCTGGGCAGCACTTACAGCGATGAAGAAGGGCAGGAAGTAGAAAATCAGATCGCCAATCATATTGACGATGGACAGGAACCCGGAGCCTTCCATCCATCCTAGCGCTGCCAATACTGTAGCCACGCACTTGATCATACCGCAGCCGATTAAGGCCGGGAGCACTGGAGTGAAGATGCCTGCAATCGTCTCAAGGACCACATTTACCGGATTTTGTTTCTTTTTGGGAGCTACATCCCCGTCTTCGCTCTGGAGGTTCTCCGAGGCGAGATTGCGCAGCTCAGCATACACAGCATCTACCTTGTTCCCGACCACCACTTGAACCTGCCCGCCTGCATTCTGCGCCTTCAGTACGCCTTCGAGTCGGTCCAGCGCCTTCAGATCGGCCTTTCTGTCTTCTTTAAGCACGAATCTCAGCCGTGTTGCACAGTGGGTGAGCGATGAGATATTACGTTCGCCGCCTACAAGCTCCAGTACGTTTTGGGCCAATTCCTTGTTATTCATGACCATTCTCCTTACATAAAGTAGTCTGGGAATAAAAAAATGACCAAGCCAAGGGAATCGTCATTCCCGTGTGCTTGGTCATGCCTGATCGAATCAGTAACAGTCCAATTCATAGTATGCAATTATCGGGCAGGTCCGGTCTAGTCGTTGGAGATTAACCTTTGAATGTGAAGAATCAGATACAGCTTCTCATCATTGGTGCAGCTCCAGCCGTAATTGTTCTGCAGGAATGCCGCGATCTTCTCCACACACTCCAGTTCACGCGGGAATTTCTCTGTTACCATCTCAAACAACGCTTCATTCTCTTTCTTCAGTGACTTGCCGCTCATCTGCCGCATGATGAAATAGCGGACATGGGTGGCGAAGCGCATGAAGTGAATGGACTCTTCCTCAAAATCAATTTTCAGCGCGTATTTGATGATGGACAGCATCTCGCCGGTAACGGTGGTAATTTTGGTTGTATCGCTCATTTCTCCAGACCCCACCTGGGCATTCACAAAATGTAAGGCAATCAGGGTCGTTTCGGCTGCCGGGAGGCGGACTCCCGCTGTAGCTTCAATTAACTGGACTGCAGCTTCACCTACACGGGTCTCATCCGGGTATAGGGTGCGCACTTCCCATTCCAACGGATTCTTGATGGAGACACCTTCACGGGTACGGGCCAGAGCAAAGCTTATATGGTCAGAGAGAGTGAGCAGCAGATTGGTATTGAACGTCTTATGCAGAATGTCGCTGCCCATGGTAATGACTTCTTCCGCCAGATAGATATGCTCAATCGGAATGCTGTTCAACAAGTCGTACATGCGGATGTTTTTGGGAGCGACAAAGATTTTCTCCACCACCATATCGGTTTCAGTTAACTGATAGGGGGTCTTTGGGAAACCAACGCCCTTGCCAACCACAAACACTTCCTCATTGTTGTCATTAATAGCAATAGCTACATTGTTGTTCACTTTTTTGATGACCTTCATACATACTCACCTCCCCGCCAAATAAAAATGACCGAAAAGGATTACAAAAAAATGTAATCGTTTTCGGTCATGCCTGGTTGCCCAGTAACAGTCCGTGTAAGGAATATAACCTTATTATAATCAGCAGCTTCGAAATGTCAATCATGCATTTTATGGGTATTAGAAATCAATTTATATGTCATTTTGCATAACATTGAATAGCTGATTTTAGGCTCGAATACAAAATATTAAGCTAAATAATTGATTGTCATGATGGAATTAGCTTAAAATACACTCCACAAGTCAGTTATTCTGACATATAATTAAGGAATCTTATGTATCTATAATATATGGAGAGGTGGGGCAGCCATGATAGAGGAAAAGAAACGGCAGGCAGAGCTTGAACTCCCGCGTGATTGCACCTTCTCGCCAGAAGACTGGCGTATTCTGGCCCAGTACTGGTATCCGGTGGCTACAGCAGCAGAGGTACAGGATCAGCCGGTGGCTGTGAAGCTGCTGGATATGAAGCTGGTATGCTACCGCAGCGGAGGCAAGGTGGTTATTGCCCGGGATCTGTGTTTTCACCGGGGAGCCCCGCTGAGTAAGGGATGGGTGGAGAACGGGGAGATTGTCTGCCCGTATCACGGGTTCCGCTATAATTGTGAGGGGAAATGTACTGCGGTACCGGCACATCCAAGCGCCAAAATCTCGCCCAAATTGAAATTGATTGTCTATCCGGCCATCGAACGCTACGGTCTGATCTGGACCTGCCTGGCAGATGCGCCGGAGCAGATTCCCGCCTTCCCGGCCTGGGATGATCCCGACTATATTAATATTCTGATCCCAAGCTTCGATATTGCCGGCTCGTCCGGGCGGCAGATGGAAGGCTTCCTTGATGTATCCCATTTCGCTTACGTGCATACGGCAACCTTCGGTGACCGCAATAATACAGAGGTCCCCCAGTACAAGGTGTGGCGTGAAGGGGAGACGGAGCTGGTGGCCGAATACTGGAGCACGGTCAGCAACTATGGCAAAGGGCAGGAGAATCCTGCGCCGGAAGGCTTCCAGTGGCTGCGGGAGTTCCGTGTATTCGCACCGTTCGCCGCTTCGCTAACTGTCTATTTCCCGGATGAGGGCAGGCTGAAGATTCTGAACTGTGCTTCTCCGGTGTCGGCCCGTTATACCCGGCTGTTCTGCCCGATCTCGCGGAATTTTGACAAGAACGCCCCCTTGGAGGACACGGTGAAATTCAATCTGCAGGTGTTCCAGGAGGATGCGGAGATGGTGGAATCGCAGACGCCGGAGGATCTCCCGCTGGATCTGCAGGCTGAAGCCCATATTCCGGCAGACCGCACCTCCATTGCTTATAGACAGCTGCTAAGCAGTCTAGGGCTGGGGCAGAATTATACGTCCTGATTCATCATTTCAAAACATCAGTAACAGCACACGCCCGGCAGCAGAGAGCATAAGCTCGGCAGCCGGGCGTGTGCTGTTGTGTTGAATGGGTCTAGGCTGCCTGCGTAACGTCGAGTCCGCGGCAGCAGCTAGACCGTATAATTTTCCAGAGAAAGGCTCCATCTTCCGTCCACAAGCTCAATTCTGTGCAGGCTGGCATAGGAAGCCGGGAATTTACTGCCACGGTTATTCCAATCGATCCCTTTGATGATGTGATAGATGATATTTATGACACCGCCGTGTGTAACAATAATTATGTTATCATCGGGGCTGCTGTCCGAATGCTCTTCGCAGAGCCGGGTGAAGGTCTCTTGAATCCGGGTGAAGAAATCGAGCGGACTCTCTCCGTCAGGGTAACACTCGTCCATCCGCAGTCCTGAGAAGTATAAGCCGGGGTACCGTTCATTGACGATTTCGTTCGGCATACCGGCGATCACACCATTGTTCATCTCCCGCCAGTCCATACTGCGCTCTAAGGGTAACTCCAGCTCTCTTGCCAGCTCGCCGGCTGTATCCAGCGCCCGCTGCAAATCGCTGCTAACTATACGTTGTATAGGGAATGAAGCCGAATTCTCTCTCAAAAAACAGCCCAGCTTCTCGGCTTGTCTGTAGCCTTGGGTATTTAGTCCCCGCTGGCTCCATCCGCCGCGATATCCTTCGTCATCCTTGCCGTGTCTTACCAGATATATCGCCAACTGCTCCTCGGCCCCCTGTTCTATGATGCGTAAGTATGATTCCTTAAAAGGTTCCTTCAAAAAGGATATCCTGCTAAGTCTATCACTTACTTTCCAGAATGTTCAAGAACAGAAGTTACAGTAGGAGTAACGTAGCTTGACAATACCTGGACACAGCTTGCTTGGAGGGTTCGGGAAACTACTTGTTGTGCGGCACGAAGACAATACGTTGCTGGCTGCCCGGCGGAGTCTTCCATACTTGTTCAATTTCGGATAGCGGGTAAACTACAGGGTTCGCTGTAAGCTGACCCTCTGCAATCGCTTGGATCAACGCCGGGAATTCGGCCAGATATCCGGCAGGCGTAACGGACCCCTGGCCGCTGCCGATGATCTGGAAGTTGGCAGAACGGAGTACAGCGGAAGGAATCGCGGCGTCCGCCCCTGCCATGGAACCGATCTGAATCCAGGTTAACAGCCGGCTGCGGTCGGACCGGCGGGTTAATATCGGGAGCATGGAGAGTGCAGCAGGATCACCCCACAGATAGTCGAGAACGATATCCACTTCAGCTGAGGCTTCGCCGAGGTTCCGGGCCACTGCCCCGGGATCTCCGGTAAGCGATATGACTACATCTGCACCATACTGTGTAAGCGAACGCAGACGTTCCGGGTTCCGCCCGGCAGCGATGATCTGACTGGCTCCCATAAGCTTGGCGATCTGCATGGCCATCTGCCCGGAGTTGCCTGTAGCACCCAGAATAAGAACCTTGAACCCGGGCTTAGCCTGAACGCGGCGGCGGAGAGTTACCCAGGAGGACATGGCCGGATTCATCGCGGCGGCGATGAGCACGGGATCAGCATCTCCGGGTAGCGGGACAGCACGGCGAAGATCGATGAGGGTCTGGTCTGCGAACGATCCCAGGGCCGTATCGGTGGCTACAAAATAGACCAGCTTGCCATCCGGGAGCCGTCCGACGCCGTCAATTCCTGGGATTAACGGAAGTTCATCCGTACTCGTGTAGTGAGAACCATTGGCTTGTGCCCGGACCCGGAGATGTAATCCGGCAGCCAGCACATCCACCAGAGCTTCGTGTTCTCCTGAAGGTACCGGAGCGTCAACCTTTTCGTATTTCGGACCTGAATCGAATGATCTTACAATAGCAGCGTACATAAATAGGCCTCCATTTACCCGGATAGTTACCCGGGTGAGTGTTTTGGTTTGTGAAACAAACTAAAAGGTTTGTAATACAAACAATAATAGTTTGTATTGCGTACAAAGTCAACGGCTGCTGTGGTACAATAGGAGCGAACAGGTCTGAAATATACAAAAGTGCGGAGTGAAATCAATGAGCGGTTACGATAATTCTTTTGATAAGCTGGATGATCTGTCGATGGTAGACAGCCTTGTGCAGCTATCCTTCCTGGTGCAGAATATCCTTGCCCGGATAGGCACGGAGCATGATCTGTCGATCATTCAGATCCGTCTGCTGGGAATACTGCGCGACCGGGAGCCGGGAATGCTGCAGCTGGCCAAGCATCTGGGCCTCGACAAATCCAGTATTACAGGGCTCGTTGACCGGGCGCAGCGCCGCGGGCTGGTAGAGCGTACCGTATCAGAGAGTGACCGGCGGGCATTCAATGTGAGGGCTACTCCGGCAGGCTGGAAGATTATTCACGAGGTCGGGGAGCAGATCGAGCGGCAGATTACGGCGGTAACCGATGGTCTTACCGTGGTTGAGCGGGCACAGATGATAGCCCTGGCCAGCAAGATTCTGGTCACTGCTCCAGGGATGAGCCGCTGAACGAAACGATAGGATTCGTGACGATGAAGCACATAGGAGGGATTTTCATGGATCAGGAGCTTATGAATGAGCTGGCATCTCAATTCAAGAATTCGCTGAAGGTGCTGAACGCGGTCGGTGCCGAGACCCGGCAAGCCATTCTGATGGCCTTGCTGCAAGGGCCGCAAGATCCGGGCATGCGTGTAGGCGAGATAAGAGGGATCACCCATTTTTCCCGTCCGGTCGTGTCCCATCATCTTAGAATATTGTTAGAGGCCGGAATTGTTAGCGTCCGAAAAGACGGCACCCGCAACTATTACCGGCTGGACTCCGGAAGCAAGCTGATGGTGCTCAAAAGCTTGGTGAGCGGGCTGGAGAAGGTTCTGGCACAATGCGAGCGTGAGGCAGGGATTCTCTGATTATGGAGAATCCCTGCTGTGCGTTATGCGAAAAACCGAATACAATTGCTGCTGTGAGGTGGGTGGGTGCACTGGACAAATGTATACGCAAAATTTAAGCTACCTTGTTTCAGAAAAGCATGCTATGCTATAATCACTTACAGACAGACAGTCGGTCGGTGATTGTTTATTTACAAATAAAGCTACAGTTACACCCAAAGATGCACGTACACTTACAGTCAAGGTTATATCCAAAGCCACAATCACAGTTACTCCCAAAGTTAGTATCATCCCACCTTTACATAAGGAGACATGACCATGAGAGTTGTAAAAGAAGCAGAAGCCCGCAGAAATGAGATTCTGGACGCAGCAGAGGAGCTATTCGGACAGAAGGGCTTCGACGGTACCAGCACGGGCGATATTCTGGGCAAGGTCGGCATTGCGCGCGGGACACTGTATTATCACTTCAAGTCGAAGGAGGATATTATGGACGCGCTGATTGAGCGGACGAATGCCACTATCCTTCATGCCGCGCAGCAGATTGCTGAAGACAAGAGCATCCCCGTCATTGAGCGGATTCTCCGTGCGGTCATGGCGCTGAACATCAGCAGCGGAGACGGCAGCAGCACGGAGATTATGGAGCATATCCACAAGCCGCAGAATGCGCTGATGCATCAAAAGATTCAGAAGGCGGTTATTCATGGCGTTCCGCCGATTCTGGCCTCCATCATCAGCGAGGGGATCGAGCAGGGGATATTCAATACGGCTTATCCGTATGAATGTATGGAGATGGTTGTGGTCTACGCCACCACCATTTTTGACCAAGATATGGTCGAAATGACGGAGGACGAGCGAATGTCACGCATTCTGGCCTTCATCACCAACGTGGAAAGGCTGCTCGGTGCCGGGAGCGGAAGTCTGATGAGCGTGATGCAGATGTTCGGCGGCTCCGGTGGAGTGGAAGCGGGCAATGGTGATGAATAGATCCGGCACAGGCTTCGGCAGATTCCTGTTTTTGTGGTCAGGACAACTGATCTCAGCTATCGGCGGCGGGCTCACCGCGTTCGGGCTGGGGATCTATACCTTACAGCAGACCGGGCAGGCTTCGGCTATGGCGCTGGTGACATTACTGGCATTCATGCCTTCCCTCCTACTCAGTCCAGTCGCTGGCGTGCTAGCGGACCGCTATGACCGCAGGCTGCTGATGGTGCTGGGGGATACGCTCTCTGCCTTAGGTCTGATCTATATTCTGGTCTGCCTGCTGAATGGAGATGCACAGCTGTGGCAGATCTGCTTAGGGGTGACTGTAAGCTCGGTATTCTCCTCGTTGCTAGATCCCGCCTATAAGGCTACGATAACGGATCTGCTTACCGAGGAGCAGTATACGAAGGCCAGCGGGTTTGTGCAGATTGCCGGCTCCGCCAAATATCTGATTTCGCCGCTCATTGCCGGGCTGCTGCTTACAGTCTCTGATGTGAAGCTGCTGCTAATTATCGACATCTGTACTTTTTTTCTAACCGTGCCTACTACGCTTGCGGTCCGCAGCGGTCTTACCTCCAAGAAGACGGAGCAGGCACCGGCCTTTATCCGCGAATTTCAAGAAGGCTGGAGAGCAGTCTCCGGGAATAGGGGAGTACTGGTGCTGGTGATTATGACCTCGGTCATGACCTTCTTCATCGGGTTCATCGAGACCTTGTCCATGCCGATGATTCTGGCGTTCTCCAGCAGTGCGGTCCTGGGGACGCTTGAGACGGTCATGGCATCGGGAATGCTGGTGTCGAGTGTCATTATAGGGATGCTGCATATACAAAAAAATTTCGTACGCATGCTTGCAGTGTCGCTTTTTTGCTCAGGAATCAGTATCGCCGTCTTCGGACTGCGTGAGAATATTGTGCTGATTGGCGCTGCCGGATTTATGTTTTTTGCCATGTTGCCCTTTACGAACACGGCCCTGGATTATCTGGTCCGCACCAATATTGACAATTCCGTTCAGGGGAGAGCCTGGTCATTGATCGGACTGCTCTCACAGCTAGGATTCGTGGCGGCTTATATGCTGGCAGGTGTGCTGGCAGACTACGTATTTACTCCCTTGCTGGTGAGCGGCGGAGTTCTGGCGGATAGTGTGGGGCGGATCATCGGCACTGGCAGCGGGCGGGGGATGGGACTTCTCATCATCATTGCCGGGCTGCTGTTAAGCGCTGCTTCGGTCATGATCTATCGGCTCAAATCCATTACAAGTCTTGAGAGCAGGGGGTAACGTATGTTTTACCGAATCATCCGCAGAGATATCCGCACAAGTAAGGGAATTACGCTCACGACTATGCTGTTCGTAGCAGCTGCAGCCATGCTCGTCTCTCTGTCAGCCATTCTGGTCGTCAATCTGACAGGGGCCATCGATCATTTGATGACACAAGCGAAGACGCCTCATTTCCTGCAGATGCATTCCGGCCAGCTGGATCAAGCCCGGCTCAAGGCCTTTGCAGAGCAGAACAACAAGGTGGAAGATTACCAGGTGCTTGATTTCCTCAATGTAGAAGGCGTGAGGATTGTCATGGACGGGCATACGCTTGCGGACAGTGTTCAGGATAACGGCTTCAGCACACAGAGCGGGAAGTTTGATTATCTGCTTGATCTGGACGGGAATGTGATTGATGTACGGGGCGGCGAGGTGTATGTCCCGATCAGTTATATGAAGGATGGCTCCGTCAAGGCCGGAGGGAAGGTTACTGTGGGGGATACAAGTCTCACCGTAGCGGGGTTCCTGCGGGATTCACAGATGAACTCGCTGCTCGCTTCATCGAAGCGGTTCCTCGTCAGCGCGGAGGATTATGCGGAGCTGGCGCAGTACGGAACCACGGAATATCTGATTGAGTTCAGATTGAAGGACCTGTCGATGCTGGGAGCCTTCGAGACCGACTATACTGCAGCAGGACTTGAGGGGAACGGTCCGGTGATTACATATCCCCTGTTCAGAGTGCTTAATGCGATCTCGGACGGGCTGATGATTGCGGTGATCCTGCTGGCGAGTGTGCTGGTTGTTATTATTGCTTTTCTATGTATACGGTTCACCCTCATGGCAACCATCGAGAGCGATTACCGGGAGATCGGTGTCATGAAGGCCATCGGCCTGCGCGTCTCGGATCTCAAAAAAATCTATCTGGCTAAATATGCAGCGATAGCAGCTCTGGGCAGTATCCTCGGCTTGGCATTATCGTTCAGCTTCAGAGGTCTGCTGCTTGAGAATATCAGGCTGTATATGGGCGAAAGTGCGCATCCGGCACTTGCTCTGGCCTGCGGCATCCTTGGCGTACTGCTCGTATTCCTCGTTATTGTTGCCTATGTGAACAGGGTGCTGAAGCGTTTCCGGAAGATTTCGGCGGTCGAAGCCATCCGTTTCGGTACATCCCAGCAGACCCGGACGGGCTCAGGGCGGTTTACCTTGAACGGCAACCGGCTGCTGAACACGAATGTCTACCTGGGTGTTAAGGATGTCTTGTCCAGAAAAGCTCTATATGCAACCATGCTTGCGGTGCTCGTCATCTCTTCCTTCCTTATGATTGTGCCCCAGAATCTCTATCATACGATCTCCTCTCCAAGCTTCATTACATACATGGGCATCGGTGACAGTGATCTGCGCATGGATATCCAGCAGACGGACCATATTGCAGAGAAGGCCGCAGATATTGCGCGGGTGATGGAGCAGGATGTGATGATCTTCCGTTTTGCCGTGCTGACCACTCAGGCGCTGAACGTGAAGCTGGACAATGGTGTCGTTGAGCGGATAAAGGTTGAGCTGGGCGACCATTCCATTTTTCCGGTTGCCTATGGTGAAGGACATGGCCCGGTTGCAGCGAATGAGATTGCCCTCTCCGCCGCGAATGCCAAGGAGCTGGGCAAGCAAGCCGGTGATTCCCTGACCCTGCTCGTAGACGGAGAAGCGAAGGAGCTTACGGTATCCGGGATTTATTCGGATGTGACCAACGGCGGGAAAACAGCCAAGGCCACCTTCACCACGACTTCTGATCAGGCCATGTGGGCCGTGATTTATGCGGAGCTTGCAGATTCCATGCTAATCAGCAGCAAGGTGAGCGAATATGCAGAGCGGTTCAGTTATGCGAAGGTGTCCGATATCGGGGAATATGTGACGCAGACCTTCGGCTCTACCATTAGCTCAGTCGGTAAGGCTGCATGGGCTGCTCTAGCCGTGATGCTGGTCCTGAATGTACTGATTACACTCTTGTTCATGCGGATGCTGGTAGCCAAGGACCGTTACTCTATTGCCGTCATGAAATCGATGGGCTTCCGGAATTCAGATCTGACTGTACAGTATTACGCGCGTTCTATATTTGTACTGGTGACCGGAATGGCTCTGGGCATCCTGCTGGCGAACACTCTGGGGCAGATTCTTGCCGGTGCTGTGATCTCCTCCTTCGGGGCTTCGTCGTTCAAGTTCGTGGTCCATCCACTCTCGGCGTATCTGCTGTGTCCGCTAATCATGACCGGTTCTGTACTCATCGGGGCGGTTATCGGCACATCGGGCATTGGCCACATTCAAATATCCGGCAATATTAAGGAGTAGATCAAGAAGATGAAGAAGATTATTTCGGGTGAAAATATAACCAAACAATACGGCACCGGCGAGGAGCAGCGCAAGGTGCTGGACGAAGTATCCGTCGATATTCACGAAGGTGAATTCGTCTCGGTGATGGGACCTTCAGGCTCAGGGAAATCCACGCTGCTGTTTGCACTGAGCGGAATGGACCGGATCGACTGGGGCCTGGTTACTTTTGAGGGCAGGGATTTGGGGATACTTGAAGAGGATGAGCTTGCGGATCTCCGCAGAACGGAAATGGGCTTCGTGTTCCAGCAGCCGACGCTGATGAAGAATCTGAACATCCTGGATAATATCATTCTGCCATCGATGCGCGGCAACCGGCGGAAGGTTGCCGCGATTACAGATAAGGCGCAGCAGCTTATGCAGAAGGTGGGCATCGCGGAGCTGGCGAAGCGTGATATCACGGAGGCTTCGGGCGGACAGCTGCAGCGGGCCGGCATCTGCCGGGCGCTGATGGGCAGTCCGCGCATTATTTTCGGAGATGAGCCGACCGGCGCGCTGAATCTGAAGGCTGCCGAGGAGATCATGGACCTGCTGTCCGGGATCAATGAGGAAGGGACGGCCATCATGCTGGTCACCCATGATGCCACTGTGGCGGCCAGGACGCAGCGGATTATGTTCATGTGCGACGGCCGGATTGTCGATGAGATACGCCTGCCGAAATACAGCGGAGGGACGCTTGAGCCCCGCATGAACTTGATCACGGCAAAAATGCGGGAGATTGGGATTTAATATTGAAATGAACCATTAGCCCGGGCTGTTCGTATTATAGTTATTTGCTAACACCAAGGAAGAGGTGAGAGGAAATGCTGACGATTAGACATTTTACGAAGAGCTATAAGGGCGGCAAAAAAGCAGTAGATGATCTCAGTCTGGTAGTTGAACGGGGCGACATCTATGGCTTCATCGGCCATAACGGCGCTGGCAAGACCACGACTATCCGCGCTGTGGTGGGCGTGCTTGATTTTGAACAAGGGGAGATTGAAATTGACGGCATCTCAATTAAAAAAGATCCGTTAGCCTGCAAGGCGAAGCTTGCATACATCCCGGATAACCCGGACTTGTACGATCACCTGACGGGGATTCAGTACCTGAATTTCATCGGCGATCTCTTCAGTGTATCGGGGGCCAACCGGGAGCGGCTGATTGGGCAGTACGGCGATGCCTTCCAGCTTACAGCGAGTCTGGGTGATCTGATCTCCTCGTATTCCCACGGCATGAAGCAGAAGCTGGCCATTATCTCTGCCCTGATCCATGAGCCGAAGCTGTTAGTGCTGGATGAGCCTTTTGTGGGGCTTGATCCGAAAGCGGCGCATACGCTGAAGACGATCATGGCAGATGTGTGCAGCAGAGGCAGTGCGATTTTCTTCTCCACGCATGTGCTGGATACCGCTGAGAAGCTCTGCAATAAGATTGCGATCATCAAAGGCGGACGGCTGATTGCCCATGGTAAGACCGAAGAGGTCAGAGGCGAGAACAGCCTGGAGGATGTATTCATGGAGCTGATCGATCATGATTAATGTCTGGAGGTTAACGAAGCTGCAGCTGTTGTCCTCCTTCGGCCTCAATAAAGCGCTGCATACGAAAGACTCTGCACAGAGACGGAAGGCGCTGCTGCTCAGCATTGCGATGATAGCCGGGATACTCATGATCGGAGCCGTGTCATTCGGCTACAGCTTCATGATGGCGCAGTCGTTCGAGCAGCTTGGGCGGATGGACTTATTGCTGGCAGTGATGATGGCGGCCACTTCGTTGGTCGGCTTCTTTACTACGGTCTATAAGGCAAGCGGGGTATTATTCAGTTATAAGGACTACGATATGATCATGTCTCTCCCGGTGAAGACCAGCCATGTGGTGGCGAGCCGGGTGCTTCAGCTTTATGTGATGAACCTGTTCTTCACGCTGCTGGTCATGCTTCCGGCGGGGGCGGTGTATGCGATATATGTGAAGCCGGGCGTGCTGTTCTATCTGTTTTTCCTATTGACGCTCTTCTTCATTACTCTGCTGCCGATTATAGCGGCTACGCTTGTGGGCACCCTCATTAGCTGGGTCTCTTCCCGGTTCCGGTCGAGCAAAATCCTGAATATGATCCTCACGTTCGCCTTCATCATTGTGCTGATGCTGGGCTCGTTCACGCTCAATCAAGGGCAGCAGGCGATTGCAGATGTTGGAGCCGCCTTGGGTGATATGATCTTCAAGGTGTATCCTCCGGCTTCCCTGTATGTTGATGCGGTCTGCTCGTACCGGGTAAGTGCCTTGCTCTTCTTCATCGCTGTGTCTGTGCTGGTCTTTATGCTGTTCTCAATCCTGCTGGCGACCCGGTACAAGGCGATTCATACAGGGCTTATGACAAGCCGCGCAAGCCGCGGATACACGATGAAGCCGCTACAGGCTAATTCAGCATTCAAGGCCTTGTATCTAAAGGAGCTGCGGCGTTATTTCAGCTCGGTCAATTATGTGCTGAACACAGGGATCGGGATGGTACTGCTCCTGATGATGTCCATTTCCTTATTATTCGTTAGCTCAGAGCAGCTGGGAACCATTCTTGACATCCCGCAGCTGTCGGACTCCCTAAGTACGCTGAGTCCGCTGGTGATCTCTCTATTCGTTGTTCTGAGCTGCACCACGGCCTGCTCCATTTCGCTGGAAGGAAATCATCTGTGGATCTTGACCAGCTCCCCCGTGCCCAAACCGGCAATTGTATTCAGCAAGGTGGCGGTGAATCTCACTATTACGGTACCGGTTACAGCCGTAAGCTGGGGGCTGCTGGTCTATACCCTGCGTGCCGGGTTGACGGAGAGTATATTGATGCTGGCCGTTCCGGTAATCTATGCCTGCTATTCTGCGCTGCTGGGCGTTATGGTGAACCTGAAGCTACCCAAGCTGGACTGGACCAGTGAAGTTGCGGCCATCAAGCAGAGTGCGTCGGTGCTGGTAACGATGGTTATCGGCGTTCTCACGCTGGCTGTTCCCGCCGTACTGTTCATGCTTCTTCCTGGGGTGGGCGGAAATCTCATCCTGCTGGGATACTGCATTCTAATGGCAGCGGTCTGCGCCGGCATGTACAGATATATCCAGATCAACGGGGAACGGTTATTTCAGAAGCTGTAGCTGCTGAAGAAACCACTCTTGGAACGGAAAGAGACCTGACCTGTTCCAAGAGTGGTTTCTTTGTGTATTCAAAGACAAACAAATGATCACCACTGTCTTAAAACCGGTCTACGCATAACGTCCTATCCTCGATTTAACCTTCTTGAGCAACGGTCCCGCCAGGGCTCTTGCCTTCCGGGCGCCTTCACTCAAGATTGTGTCGATCTGCTCTGGCTCTGCCATGAGATCATAGTATTTCTTCCGTGGCTCCTCCAGAGCAGCATTAACTACCTGGAATAGCTCATGCTTGGCCTCACCCCAGCTAATGCCACTTAGATATTTGTCTCTTAACTCCTGCACTTGAGTGGGCGTCGCAAATTCTTTATACAACAAGAAAATATTAGAGGTCTCCGGGTCTTTCGGTTCCTGCGGAAGTGTAGAGTCAGTTTTGATTTTGCTGATCAGCTTCTTCAGGTTCTCTGCCGTTTCGAAAAGCGGAATCGTATTGTTATAGCTTTTGCTCATTTTCCTCCCGTCAAGACCAGGAATCACCGCTGTGCTCTCATCGACAATATAGTCAGGCAACTTGAACGTATCTCCATAAACCCGGTTGAAGCTTTCGGCGATATCTCTGGCGATCTCCACATGCTGAATCTGGTCTTTACCGACAGGGACCTTGTCTGATTGGAACAGCAGAATGTCCGCAGCCATCAGAATCGGATAGGT
Organism: Paenibacillus sp. FSL R7-0210; assembly: GCF_038009085.1. Taxonomy (NCBI): domain Bacteria; kingdom Bacillati; phylum Bacillota; class Bacilli; order Caryophanales; family Paenibacillaceae; genus Paenibacillus; species Paenibacillus sp. FSL R7-0210. Next base: position 3,313,974 of record NZ_JBBPAR010000001.1, on the reverse strand, counting down.
GAACAGACCCATATTAACACCAGTATCCGCATCCACGCCCAGTTGTTCATTTTGATCTTGAATCGCTTTGTAGGCATGGGCACGATTCATCAGTCCTTTGGACGTCAGGCAGGCTAGAATCCAGCACAGCTCGAAGATCTCCGGCACATCAGATTGTCTATAGAAAATCACCCGGTCCGGGTTGAGTCCGAGTGCCAGCCAAGTGGCTGCGATACTATAAGACAGATCTCTGAACTCGTCTCTATTCTGTATAAAATTTAACCCATGGTAGTCGGCAATGAAGTAGAGTGAAGTGCAATCACTGGCCCCGGCGATTTGCAGAGCAGGCTTGATTGCTCCGATGTAGTTCCCCAGATGGACTTTGCCCGTAGGTTTAATTCCTGTTAATACAATGTCATTACTCATATTATCCCTCCGTCTATAAAATCAAAAAGGGGTCTTCTCATCCTGAAAAGGACGAGAAAACCCCGTGGTGCCACCTTAGTTAGTCCGAACGGTGATCCGGACCGCTTGAACGTATCGAAACCTCACTATAGGTTTGAATACGCGTCTCTTGTAACGACGAGACTTTCGCCAAAGCCTACTTCCTGAAGGTTCGGTTTGGATGCTCAGAAGCCCACTTCGGCATATTCCCTACACTGATTCGCACCTACCATCAGCTCTCTGAAGTATTCGTTATGCGTACTCTCTTCGTCATTGCAAAGTTATATAATATTGAATTAGTGTATTTATACAGTACTTTCTGGAGAATGTCAAACTTTAGTTCGCGTAGGGTTAGGAGTGGGTCCATGCAGACCATACGAGCAAAGCTGGAGGAGCATACGGCAGTAATCCAAATTCCTCCTTGAAGTTGCCGCTGCGTCAAGTGATAGGATAGGGATGTGATCACAGGAAGGAGGGAGAAATGAACAGGACGGTTGTTAGCATACAGCAATTGTCGGAGCAACTCGGGCTGACGAGCCGCACCTTGCGGCACTGGGAAGCAGAAGGATTGTTTCAGAGTAAGAGAGAGGTATCTTCCGGCTGGCGTACCTACGATGAACATGCGCTTAAGTGTATCAGGATCACAGCGCTGCTGCGGAGAATGGATATCCCGATCAGAGAAATACAGGCTGTCTTGGGTAAAAGTTCTGTGCCTGTGCTTAAGCAGGTTATACAGAACAGGATACTTGCTCTACAGGTGCACCAGGAAGAACTAGAACAGATGGGACAGCAATTACATCAGGTACTCGATTACCTGAATACTTCCAATAAGAGAACCTCCATTCAGGAGGAACTGCTTAGCGAAATGGAGAATGTCTTTATGAGTAATGTAACCGGACAGTCCACATTTAAAGTGATTACACTGCCAACTATGAGGGTAGCCTTTCATATCGTGGTAGACGTTTCTCCGGAAGACAAAGCGATGGGTCCTATCATGGATTGGTTGGAATCCGCAAATCTCTTGGGCACGGCGAGGTTATTCGGCGGGAATATGAAGCCTATGCCAAGTAGTGCAGGTAAACCCTATGGCTATGGAATGTGTGCGACAATTCCCGAAGGAATCAGCGTCCCCGAGCCTTTCGAGGAAATGATCCTGCCCGGCGGGCTATATGCCAAGCTGGACAGCAGTGAAGACATTGGAGGTTCCTGGAAGATGCTGATGGATCAATTAGCCCATAGCCCAAAGTACCGCTCTGACCGCAGCAGACTCTGTCTGGAAGAACATATCCGCAATGACAGCCCTGCGGGCGGTGGAAATTTGTATGACTTGAGTTTACTGGAACCTGTAGTGTTGAAGTGAAAGTAACTATACACAAGAAAAGAAGGGAAGTAAATGAGCATTGAATTCAGTAAAATCAGCCTGTTTGAACGGGGAACATTGCTTGAACTATTGAAGGATGCTTATTCCTTCGACCGCAGGTATGAGCAGAGCTGTCTGGAGGATTGGCAGGAGTTCGACCACTTTTTCTTTGACAATCTGCAACTTGCGGATCAATATGGGTTCATGACTACGCTGCATGGTAAGGCTATTGGCTTCGTATCCTGGGACCCGAGGCAGATGCCCAGATACGCTGAAATCGGCCATAACTGTATTGCGACTGCCCACAAAGGCAAAGGCTACAGTACCATGCAGCTTCAAGAAGCGGTCGACCGAATCCTGCGGAATAAAGTCGGGCAGATTCGGGTGACCACTAATAATGATCTGATCCCCGCGCAGCGGATGTATGAGCGCGTTGGTTTTGTTTTGCAGCAGAAACGGCACATGGGTCCTGGCTCTGTACTTAAGGGTGAACATTGGGACTACGTGTATAGGGTATAAAGCCAGGAGGTACATACAATGGAAAAGTCAGAGGTTACATTAAGTAAAGCTACGTTGGAGGATGCGGCGGATATTCATGCTATGCAGCTTCAGGCCTTTCTGCCGCTCTTGGAGAAATATCAGGATTATGAGACAAGCCCGGCCAATGAAACGGTGGAGAGAGTGGCGGAACGGCTTAATCAGGCTTCTGTAGATTATTACATCATCCGGTATGCCGGTGTCGCAGCAGGTAGCATTAGGGTCAAGAAGACAGATGAGCAGAAATATTGGCTAGGCCAAATATTTATCTTGCCGGAATATCAAGGCCTGGGCATAGCCCAGCAGGTATTCGCCCAAATCGAGCAAATCTATGCTGACGCTACAGTCTGGGGACTGGCTACCATCGTGCAAGAGGAAAGAAACTGCTACTTGTATGAAAAGCTGGGCTACAGAAGGACGGGTGAGACCCAACAGATCAACGACAGGCTGACCTTGTGTTTTTATGAGAAAAAGCTTGTTAAGCAAAGTTAATGCTGATAGCTAAGAAATACTGCATAAATTGCAACTCTGGTTGATTAATACCTAAGTTTCGGGAGAAATGTTGTATAAAAAGCAGGAATAGTTCCGTCCAGCTGTCTGGTGGATGCGGAAAGCTGCCTTTTGTGCAACATTTTTTGATTACGGGCCATAGAGTGAGCAGAATGTTGCAATATGTGCAGGATTGTCACAGTTTCTCTAGTAAAATGTGTTCAAAAACTATTAGTTCAGCGGCCTCTTCTTAGGAAGGGGCTATTTATTGTACTCAAGTACTTGACAACTGTAACTATAGAAAGTAAAGTGAGGATATAAATTATCTTAATTTAAAGATAATATTTAACCAAATATCTTAAAGTAAAGATATAATTCGAATGAATCAACTTAGGAGGCAATTCAAATGAACAAGCAAACCATGGGTATTCATCATATCACCGCTATTGTCGGGCATCCGCAGGAGAATATGGACTTTTATGCAGGGGTACTGGGGCTGCGGCTGGTGAAGCAAACGGTCAATTTCGACGATCCGGGAACGTATCACTTCTACTTCGGCAATGATGGCGGGAAGCCGGGAACGATTATTACCTTCTTCCCGTGGGCGGATGCGTATCAGGGTAAGATCGGCGGCGGGCAGGTTGGTGTGACTTCATATGTGATTCCGGTCGGGGCGATGGCGTTCTGGAGAGAGCGGCTCACGGCATTCAAGGTGGCTTACACAGAGATGGAGCGGTTCGGAGAGCACTACCTGGAATTCGATGATCCGCACGGTCTGCATCTGGAGCTGGTGGAACGGGAGGCGGGTGAGCGTAATGAATGGACCTTCAGCGGGGTAACCCCCGAGGTGGCGATCAAGGGCTTCGGCGGCGCAACACTGCTGTCCACTCAACCTGAACAAACGGCGGAGCTGCTGGAGAAGGTGATGGGACTTACATTCGCAGGGCAAGAAGGTGATGTCGCCCGTTACCATTCGGCTGCGGATCTGGGAAATGTGGTTGAGCTGAAGGTAACGGCTGTACCGCGCGGTGAAATGGGTGTCGGCACCGTACATCATATCGCCTGGAGAGCGAAGGATGATCAGGATCAGCTTGAATGGCAGGAAGTTGTAAATGATAATGGATATGGGGTAACGCCGGTGCAGGATCGGAATTATTTCAACGCCATCTACTTCAGAGAGCATGGGGAGATTCTGTTCGAGATCGCTACCGATCCTCCGGGCTTCGCTCATGATGAAACGCCGGAGACGATGGGGACCAGCCTGATGCTGCCGGAACAATACGAGCCGCACAGAGCACAGATTGAACAAGTTCTGCTGCCGGTTACTGTAAGAGAGCTTGACTAATCTGCTTTGACATTAAAAGGGAGGCACGAGCATGATCACTATTGATCCGCAGCAGGGCACCGAACGGGATAATTATAAGCTTCTGGTCGGGACGATTATTCCGCGTCCGATTGCTTTTGTAACCACCTTGTCGGAGGATGGGGTCTTGAACGGTGCACCGTTCAGCTATTTCAATATTGTATCCTCCAACCCGCCGATGATCTCTATCTCTATTCAGCATGCCGGAGGTCAGTCCAAGGATACTGCACGCAACATCAAGCACATGAAGGAGTTTGTGGTTCATATTGTGGATGAGCAGAATGTCAGACAAGTGAATATGACTGCTGCACCGTTGCCGCCTGACCAGAGTGAGGTCGCCTTAGCAGGTATGACGCTTGTGGATAGCCAGCGCATTAAGGTCCCCGGCGTCCAGGAAGCGAAGGTGCGGATGGAATGTGTGTTGGAGCATTGCCTGGAGCTGCCGAATAATGACTTAGTGATCGGCAGGATCGTGCAGTTTCATCTGGACGAAGCGATCTACGAACAGGGAAGAATTAATCCGGTGGCCTTAGGGGCGGTCAGCCGTCTGGCAGGGAATAACTATGCGGGGATTGGGGAGATTTTTGAGATCGAGAGACCGGTGTAACGGCTGTGCTGGTGAGCAGACGGTTAGCCGATTCAGCGGGGAATACAAGGACAGGTTATCACCTAAACAACAAAACCCTGGCGCAAGCGCCAGGGTTAATTATGATTCAGGAAGTATTGCATACAAAGAAATAATATGCTAATGTTAGAAGACTATTGACTATTTTCAAAAATCAGATCGGAGGTAACGCATCTTATTTATATCTTAATTATAGCAAAGGGACATCCGGTTTGTCAACCCGCCTGTTTGGGACTATGTCAAGAAAGAGGAGTGATCAGGTGATGGAGAAGGTAAGCAGCTGGGAGCAGGAGCAGGAGTGGCTGGAGCAGGTCAAAGAGAAGCTGAAAGCGGGGATCGCAAGCCTGGAGCCGGAGGTTGGCCAGCTGAAGGAGCAGGCCACAGACATCCGCCGGAGATTCTGGGAAGAGGTTACGGTCAATACGAGTACGGAGGAGGATTTCGAAGAGAGCTTCTTCACCATTACCCAGCAGGACGCAGTCCTGTCAGAACGGGAACGCAGTCATGCGCGGAAGCTGCGGCAATGGAAGAATATGCAGCGGCTGCTGCCGTCGCCTTATTTTGGGCGGATTGATTTTCACGAGGAGGGTCAGAAGGCTGTGGAACAGGTCTATATCGGAGTGTCCTCCTTCATCGAAGAGGATGGTCTGAGCTTCGTGGTCTATGACTGGCGGACCCCCATTGCGAGCCTGTACTACGACTATCCGCCAGGAAAAGCAGCCTTCGACACACCCGGAGGACGGATTAGCGGAACGATGGAACTGAAGCGGCAGTACCAGATCCGTGACGGTCAGCTCCAGCATTTGTTCGATTCGAGCGTTACGATCGGAGATGAGCTGCTCCAGCAGGTGCTTGGCAAAGGCGCAGATTCACAAATGAAGAGCATTGTAGCCACGATTCAGGCGGAGCAGAACGCGATTATCCGTAACGATACGAGCCGGATGCTTATTGTGCAGGGAGCGGCGGGCAGCGGCAAAACCTCGGCAGCGCTCCAGCGCGTAGCCTACCTGCTGTACAAACATCGCGAGCGGCTGACGGCGGATCAGATTGTGTTATTTTCCCCTAACCCGATGTTCAACAGCTATGTATCTACCGTTCTTCCGGAGCTGGGTGAAGAGAATATGCAGCAGGTCACCTTTCAGGAATATCTGGAAACGTGGCTGGGTCAGGATTACCGGATTGAAGATTCGTTCGATCAGATGGAGTACGTGCTTACCGCTCAGCAGGAAGAGGGGTATGAAGCCCGTCTCAAGGGAGTCGGATATAAGGCGTCGGAAGCCTTCCTCCGGGCACTTCAGGGTTATGCGCAGTGGCTGAAGCTGGAGGGGATGCTGTTCAAGGACATTTGCTTCCGGGACCGCGTGTTAATCTCGGGGGAGCTAATCAAGAGCAAGCTATACAGCTTTGATCCTTCGATTCGTCTGCCTAACCGGATTACGCTGGTGCAGAAATGGCTGCTCGAAGAGCTGGCCAGACTGCAAAAGCTGGAGCAGGGAGCCGCCTGGGTAGAGGAAGAGATGAATTACCTCGACAATGACCAATACGCTGAAGTATACCGGATGCTGCACAGGGAACGGGGCGTGTTTGATTTTGCCGAGAAATACCTCCGCCTTCAGGAATTGCTGGTCCACAAGCGCGAGCAGGATGAGAGTGACTTTGATTTCGCCGAACGGGAGGAAGAGCTGCTGGCCCAGATGATCGTGAAGGAGCAGTTCAAACCGCTGAGACGGGGGATCAGGAAGTTCACCTTTATCGACATGGCCGGGCTCTACCGTCAATTGTTCAGTGATGAAACGGCCTACAGGGAAATGACGGGTGAACCGGAGGTGCCGGAGCTATGGCCGGAGATCTGTGCGCAGACCCGGGAGATGCTGGATAGCGGCACACTCTGGTATGAAGATGCGACCCCGTATTTGTATTTAAAAGAGCTAATCGAAGGTGTGCGGACGAATACGCAGGTGCGGCATATTTTTGTGGATGAAGGCCAGGATTATTCCATGTTCCAGTATGAGTTCCTCAAAAAGCTGTTTCCGCGTGCCCGCATGACGGTGCTGGGAGACTTCGGCCAGGCGATCTTCACGCAGGCGACGAATCTGTATGGAAGCAGCTCACCGCTGCTGAAGCTCTATGGAGAAGAAGAGACTAGCCAGTTCCTGCTGGTCCGCAGCTACCGCTCGACCTTTGAGATTGTGGAGTTTACGAAGCGGCTGCTGCCCGGCGGCGAGGCGATTGTGGCTTTTGAACGGAGGGGCCGGAAGCCGGTATTAGCTAAGCTGGACAATCGTGAGTTGAAGGCAGAGCGCATCGTGAAAGATCTCGCGGAGCTTCAGGCTGAAGGCCATAGCTCCATCGCTGTGATTACGAAGACGGCCGCAGAGAGCAGAGAAGCTTATGAGTGCCTGACTGCCCAAGGTGGCGCCCCGGAGCTGAGGCTGATTACGAAGAATACGCCCACTTTTGAAAAAGGAATACAGGTGATCCCCGCTTATCTTGCCAAAGGCGTGGAGTTCGATGCCGTACTGATCTACGATGCCTCCCCGCAGACGTATCACAGGGAGAGCGAGCGGAAGCTTTTTTATACGGCATGTACTCGGGCTATGCACCGGCTGCAGTTGTATACTACAGGGGAGTGGACGCCGTTTGTCGGTGGGGTAGAACAGGGGTTGTATGAGCAGACAGTAGCTACGCTATAGTTCTAAGAAGGCCTCTCCAATTTAATGGAGGGGTCTTTGTATGGAAGTTGGATTAGCAGATCAAATTGTACAACTCTCGGAAAAGCTGCATAGTCATAGCGGCAGTTCCTATGGTAAACTTTAGAAAAATATTTAGGGGGATATAAATGCGTCGAGGTGTTGTTCTATTATTAATGGTTGTGTTGCTCACTGCCTGCGGGTCATCAAACAAAGGATTATCCACAGATGATCTTGGAATTGTGAGAGTGAATGATGAAAAACAAATTGTAAGCTACGGTATGAGTCGTGCGTTAGCAGAAAAGGTGCTTGGAGTAGGTGAAGAAGATGGTAATACGAATTTTTTTAATTATGAGAGTGGTATAAGGATATTTTACCGGGATAATGCAGTAGTGTTTATCTACATGGGCGAAGATTCTAAAGGTGTCTATAAGACTGTACAAGGCGCTGAGATTAATATGAATCAAGATGATTTGAAAAGAATATACGGTGAAAATAATTTTATAGAACATAAAGGAAAGGTTTCGGCCTATGTATATGATTCAATAAACAAAAAATATCTTGCTGATACGGAAGTTGGCTTAGAAGAAAGAGATAAGTTTTATGAAATAGGTTTTGCTTATGAAAGTGGAGAAGTTAAGGGGATACTTCAATCAGATCACAAAGCTTCCTATGATAGGAAGTAATACAAACGTATATCCCATAAAAAACTTCATAATTAGCCCGCTGGCTTCGGCTAGTGGGCTTTTAAGCATAGACCTGCCTGGTCCGCCAATGAGAACACAGTGAATGCTCTGTGATACTTTTTTCATATCAAAACACTCATTAAATGATATTTCACCTATTAATAGTAATTTGTTACGCTTAAATGGCTATTAAAAGGAGGTAAGAAGATGGAATATCGGAAATTGGGTGCCAGCGGCTTATCGGTCAGTGAGATTGCTTTTGGAAACTGGATTACGCATGGGGCTCAAGTGGACAATGACACAGCCAAAGCTTGTGTTCATGCTGCATTGGACGCGGGAATTACTACATTTGACACCGCAGATGTGTATTCGGATACGAAGGCTGAGACGGTGCTGGGACAAGTCTTAACAGGTGTGCGGCGGGAGAGCATCGAGTTATGTACCAAGGTCTATCAGCCTACAGGAACAGGCCCCAATGACCGGGGATTATCCCGGAAGCATATCATGGAAGCTTGTAACTCCTCGTTGGAAAGGCTGCAGACGGATTATATAGATATCTATTATGCTCATAGATTTGACAAGAAGGTATCGCTGGAGGAGACCTTCCTGGCCTTCTCCGATCTGGTGCGTCAAGGGAAAGTTCTGTATGTGGGGATAAGCGAATGGACGGCGGAACAGATCACACAAGCTGCGGTGTTGGCCCGGGAGCTGAGGGTTCCCTTGGTGGCTAGCCAGCCGCAATATTCGATGTTATGGCGGGTGATCGAAGCGGAGGTTATCCAGGCTTCCGAGCGGGAAGGGATCGGGCAGGTTGTCTGGTCACCGCTGGCCCAAGGCATTCTGTCGGGAAAATATCTGCCGAATCAACCGGTCCCGCAGGGGTCCCGCGCTTCGACTTCGGCGGGTTCTCCGTTCTTCGAACGATTGGCTGGCCAGTGGCTGCACACAGAGGTTCTTACGGCGGTCTCCCGGCTGTCCTCACTTGCACACGAAGCGGGGCTGACACTGCCGCAATTGGCCATCGCATGGGTGCTGCAGAATCCTCAGGTATCGGCTGCAATCATTGGGGCATCCAGACCAGAGCAGGTACAAGAGAATGTTAAGGCTTCAGGGGTGCATCTTGGATCTGATTTGCTGAGTGAGATCGACAGAATATTAGAGGGGCTAGTTGAGCGTGATCCTGCAAAAACCGGGTGAATAACGCTGTCCGCTCACCTTTCACCTGGAATTATGTTCTTGTAAAATCTCTATAAATGCAGAGAGGATGGCCTGATTCGTATCCGTTCTCCAGGCGGCATAGAAGGGGACAGGCGGGACATTGTCTTCAAAGGGTCTGAATACGACTCCGCTGCGCTGGAAGACGGAAACTGAAGAAGGGACAATGGAAACCCCCAGGTTCGCTGCCACAAGGTTCACAATGGTATACATTTGTACGGCTTCCTGTACAATCTGAGGGTAGACATCATGCTCAGCGCAAAAGCCCATAATCAGATCATGAAAAGGAAGACCGTGCTTACGCGGAAAGAAGATAAAAGGCTCGGAACGCAAAGCGGAGACTGGCAATGCAGGCAGCTTGGCGAGCGGATGTTGATCAGGCAATACGGCAACCAGAGTTTCGTTGATCAAGCTGCAATGATTAATATTCTGTGCCGGCTCAATGAAGCGCATGAATCCAATATGGATGGTACCGTCGTGCAACGCCTGCCATTGCTGGGCAGAAGTCATCTCCAGCAGGTTCAGCTGTATTTGAGGAAACCGTTGCCGGAATATTTTGAGTACATCGACCATGATTCCGCCTTCTGCTGAACCGATGAATGCAATGTTCAAATGTCCAATGATGCCTTGGCTAGCCAGCCGTACAGTTTGAATAGACCGCTCCAGTTGAGATAAAATCCGGCTGGCTTCCTCATAAAAAACAGCTCCCGCCGGTGTGAGGCGGACCTGACGCTTGTTCCGTTCAAATAGCTTCACGCCAAGCTCATGTTCCAGAGCTTGAATCTGCTGGGTCAACGGAGGCTGTGTCATATGTAATTTCTCTGCGGCACGATGGAAATGAAGCTCTTCCGCAACCGCAATGAAGTATTGTAATTTTCGTATATCCATTGTTGTGGTCCTCTTTTCCTACAGATAAAGCTAGTATAGCATAAGGGAAGTAGGGGGTTGGCTGCGCTGTATGGGCCTAATTAATTGTTGTAAATTCTTTCGACCAGGAAACTATTAGCTAAAAACACCCTTACCAACATTAGGGGACAGTCCCTGGTCAGAGAGGGTGTTTTATGATTTTAATAATTGCATAAATTATGAATATCAGGAGTTATTGTACAGTTACTTTAAAGATCAATCTGTCACCTTGTGGAGTGATCTCAGCAGCTACAACCGAATATCCTGGAGACAGACCGATGAATCTTCCATCTTCTGTTACTAGCAAACTGCCATCCCACCGAAGGAAATGCCATAGATAAGGGTAAAATTCAACAGTTTCACCTACGGCAATTGTTAAATCGCGAACATAATCATTAGGCGCGGATTGAGCAACATTAGTTGGAAGGAATGCGTTGGGAGCCAGAGTAGTTTCAACGCTAGAAGCAAAGGATGTTGATCCTAAAGAAAAAAAGGCAGATACAGTCAATAACCCGGCGAGCAATTTTTTATTCATAAATTCTCACTCCATTTCAAATATTAGGATATTATTAAATATTACAGAAGAAATATCCATATGTAAAGGATTATACATAAAAATATGAATTAATTTATTAGTAAAGGGAATTAGGATGAGATATTATTCCACTTCACTCTGTCAAAACATGAATATTGACAACACAATATAGTTACACTAAACTGTAACATATACAGTTTAGTGTAACTTTTTTTGTTTGGATAAGAAAGGGGAGTAAGATGCATACGTACACTGCTAAGCAGTTGGCTGAGGTGTTACAGAATGAAGATCCGCAGATGAATCTGCGGACAGTCAGGTACTATACGCAAATCGGGATGCTGCCGCCGCTGGAACTGGTGGGCAATAAGAGGGCGTATACAGATAGTCATTTGCATTATTTACGGGCGATCCTTGTATTAACCAGGAGCGGCGAGACGCTGGCCTCGGCCCAAGAGAAGTTAGCCGGACTGACGATGGACGAAATCATGAAGCTGGGCGATAACCTGCGGCTCTACCAATCGGATCAGATGCTCCAGAGTGAGATGCATGTTGTTAGTGAGGATGTCATTCTCTCTCTTAGCCCGCGGATCACCCCGGCGCTCAAAGAGAAGATGGTTGAAGCGCTCACCCGTTTAGTTCAAGAGGAGGGACAGGTATGATCCAAATGCGTTTTGCAAAATCTGCTATAGAGCAGGAAGAAGGAATGAATCATCTCTGGCTTCACATCGTGCTGCCCGGCGGGGTGCAGAATGTCCGCTTACAATTAATCCTTCCGGCATGGCTTCACCGGTCCCCTAATCTGAATGGTGCTGTTGAAGACAGCAGTGGGAGAATATGGATTGACGATACGCAGTCAGTAACGGACCTGTACGTTGAAATCTTCACCAGGGAGCCGGTCCCTTGCGGGGAGTATAGTCTGACGGTTGAATTGTCTTACACGGACAGGGATGGAACGGGTACCAGTGTTAAGCAGGTGATTCCGCTGAAGGTCGTGTCTGAGGAGGAGTCGGTGGAGATTCATACCGATGAGGAAGTGGTGCGCAGAATTAAAGAACTGCGACTCCCACAAGACAAAAGTGAGCTGAATGAGTATAACGAATACACCCCGGCCAAGCTAATCAGGCTTGATTCCAACACTATGTCGGAATGGGAGAAGAAATACCGCGTGGAAGGGGCTAAGATCGAGAGCATATGAGAACCCAATTACCATTATTCATTATCACCGGAGCCAGCGGAGTAGGTAAAACCACGGTCATGCATGAGTTGAGGGAGCAGATGCCGGAATTTGTTCTTTTCAGTACGGATGACGATAATTTCGGGACGACGGGGAAGAAGCTAGAGTATCAGGACCGGTATAATGTGCTGTTTCATTGTGCGCGTGCGGTTGCGTTATCCGGGAGAGGAACGATTATTTGCGGGACGATGATGCCCTGGGACGCCAAGAAATGCGATGTTTACGATGCCTTCAATGAAGTGCACTTTATTAACCTGCATTGTGACGATGCCACCCGAAATGCCCGCCTGCGGGGCCGGGAGGATGCAGCGACCTGGACCGAAGATATGCTCAGGCAGCACGAGGAATTCGCGCAGTGGCTGCTGGACCATGCCGATACGGAATATGATCCGCCGATGCCTACTTTTGACTCCACTTCTACACCTACGGCCGCGCTGGCGGAACAGATCAAGGAGTATATTAAGGAAAAATGGAAGGGCAGCACGGGAATTGTCTCTTAGGTGAATAAATCTGCGGTGTATAGGATGGTTTACTTTCAATTCGTGTGTAAAAGCTTAAGGCCATCCCGGGAGGGATGGCCTTTGAACTATTTTAGGTTATCCCACAGCGCCTGGAAGGCACCGGACTCAACCTCGAAGAATACCGGAGCATTGCTGTAGCGCACGAGTCCCTGGCCGAACAGGGTCAGCTCCACCCGGGTTTTGTCCTCCATCTGGAGGTAGACCAGCTTGCGGTCCTCATTATCATAGATGCCTTGCGCCATGAGCGAGTCCGCGGACAGCGGCTTGGCGGCATTCAGCGCGCTCAGGAAGCCGTCAAGTGCTGCGCCTTCGGGCAGCGGCAGGTATTGCTGCTTGCCGTTATTCCAGCTGTCGAAGCTCTCCCACTGGGCGGAGGCGATGCGCCCGTCCAGGTTCAGCTTACCGATCAGATCGGCTCCGCTGTTCACGGTAATTCCGTTCGTATGCTCGTACAGCTCGGCGAACACCTGGCCGTCCACCTCTGTATAGGACATGACCAGGAAGTCGGAATCATATCCTTTGACAGCATAGATATCCGTCTCCCCGATGTTCGAGGCCAGCTCCGTATACGCATCCTTGCCGCTCCATTCATCAATCCCGCTGGTCGTGCGGCCCAGCTTCTCTCCGAGCAGGGCTGCTGCATCGACCGCTTCAATGCGGATCGCCGCCTGGGTATAGATGTTACCCTGGTAGACGACCAGGCCGATCATATCGGCCACAGCACCGGAGCTTTTATCCGGCAGCTCGATCTTGGGAATAACGACTCCGGCAGAATTCCCTGCCGCAGGCGTGCCCGGATCTACCTGGGCTACTTGATTCGGGGAAGATGTTCCGCCCAGCTGCTTCATCATGCTTGGTCCGGCCAGGCCGATTCCGGCAGCAACCAATACGCTTGCTGCAATATAGACCATTTTACGCGGACGGCGCTTTTGTTCCATTTTATCAGCTAATCCTTGCTTCATCTCTTGGCTTGCACTCATAGTATCCACCGCTTTCTTATATTGGGTTCGAAACTGATCTTCCTTCATTCCGCTTCTGCTCCTTCCAGCTCCAGTCTTAACAGCTGACGTCCGCGCTGAAGTCTCATCTTCACGGCAGACTCGCTGATCTGCAGAATTCTGCTGATCTCCTGGACAGGGTAATCCTCATAATAGTACAGATGAATGACAGTTTTATACTTCACCGGCAGTGCCAGCACGAGCTGCAAGACCGCCAGCTCCTCGGGGTTATCGGCCGTAACCGGCTCCACCCCTTCGAGCTTAACCTCGCGCTTGCGCCAGCCTCTGCCCAGCAGATTCTTGCAATGATTGGTGATGACGCGGATCAGCCAGGCCTTCTGGTGTTCGTCATCCTTGAATACGGGAGCCTTCTCCATCAGCTTGATGAAGGTGTCCTGCGTAGCCTCTTCGGCATCCTGGCGGCTGCCCAGATGAACCAGGGCAATCCGGTACAGCATATCTGCATATTGTTCATAGCTTTTCATCACAGGATGGCCCGGCCGGGTCATGGGTTGCTGCATGAGGTTATGCCCTCCTTTATCTATAACACCCTTTAGGACGGCATCCGGTCACATTTTGTTTCCAGGAATTTATTCTGCTTGCCTTAAGCTTATCCTGATACAGCAAAAAACAGAGGATGAAGAAGTCCAAGACTTCCTCATCCCCTGCGATAGAGGCCGTATGAAGCGGCCGGCCCATCCGGTCCACTTGTCTGTTGCAGCAATCCCGCTGTTACTCGGGGGTTCCCTGGGTTACACCGTGCACATAAGTCTTCCAGGGGGTGTCCAGCGCCCCTTGGCCCGGATTGTAAGTGAAGAAATACTCTACGGAATCGCCTTGCTGCACGTTATTGACCGCATAGGTGTAGTTGCCGTTACCTGTGGAGGTCATGGCTACGTTCTGCTGGCCGCCGCCGTTGATCTTGTAATGCAGATCGGCAAAGGTAGCACCGTTCACGTAGAAAAGCAGGTTATTGCCTGTTTTCTTCAAACCGCGCACCTGGTCTCCGATCACAATGGTTGCTGGCGGCGGGGAGACTACAGTGATCGTGCTGCTGGAGGTTTTGTTACCATCCGCGGTTGTTGCAGTAACGGTAGTAGTTCCCGTTGCAATTCCGGTAACAAGACCACTCTGGCTCACTGATGCAATGTTGCTGTTCGCTACGCTCCAGTTCACCTGTTTGTTGGACGCACCAGAAGGTGCTACGTTAGCTGTTAACTGGACATTCTGCCCAATCTCCACCTGGGAGGTTGACGGAGTTACGGTAACGCCGCTAACCGGAACGGTACCCGGATTGCCCGGGTTCCCGGGATTTCCGCCGCCACTGCCTTCCTTATACACCCGTACATAATCGACCTGCATCGTTGCCGGAATATCGGACGGAGCCGGAGTCAGTCCGCCGTCGAAATGTCCGCCCACTGCCAGATTCATAATCAGATAGAAGGGCTTGTCGAAGGGAGCATTAGGGTTGTTCGGTGCCGCTACAGAATACCACTGCTCTCTATTGACCTTGAAGAAGAATTTGCCGTCCACATACCATTTCACGTTGTCTTCTTCCCAGACCATGGAATATACGTGATAGTCGTTCGCAAAGGTCTGACCTTGCGGGAAGTGATACTCCCCGGCGATGTACTTGTTCACCGGCCATTGTCCGCCGAAGTGAACCGCGCCGCTGGTCGTGCCGGGCAGCCGTCCCTTGGCTTCCATGATGTCAATCTCGCCGGATGCCGCCCAGGCACCGTAAGCCGCATCCTGTGGCAGCATCCACAGGGCGGGCCAGATCCCGTTCCCTGTCGGCAGCTTGGCACGGATGTCTACCCGGCCGTACTGGAAGGACAGATGGTCTTTGGTGTTGATTTTGCCGGAGGAATATTGTGCATACCGGTTCGGGTCCTGCGGGAAGGACTTCGGATCGTTCTTGGCCCGGATATTCAGTTGTCCGTTCTGGACAAATACATTCTCGGTACTATTCGTATAGTGCTGCAGTTCGTTATTCCCCCAGCCCCAGCTGTTAGGGTCATTGGTGATATAGTAACCCTGCTCATAGTTCCACTTGCTGGTATCCAGTGCGGTTCCGCTGAACTCATCCTGCCAGAGCAGGTTCATGCCAGCTACGGCAGGATCTGACGGAGTACCCAACGTAATATCTTCCTGATCGCTTTCATCTGGACGCGGGGCATTCGGATTGCCGGTGAAGGTATAATACACATAATTGCTGCCGATATTGCCGCCCTGCTGGCCGTTTAACGGATAGCCGATGCGGATCTCCATATTCTCCTGGATCGGCTGGAACCACAATCCATACACATAATCTGCCCAATAGCCCCACTGGTTCGCCGCAGACATATTGTTATAGCCGTTGCCTGCGTAGACGAAGCCGCTCAGGGCGGAATTGCTCAGATCGACCCACTGGCCGCCGATTTTGATCTGATACACATATTTGTTCAGCTCGCTGCCGATTGGTGCTCCCCCGTCAATCTTCGGCAGGGGAAAACCAATCGATCCGTTGTTATCCGCAGTAAAGGATGTGCCTTCATAAGCGGTGAGGACATAGGAATTTCTAACCGGCTGATTGAAGGTAAGGGTGTATATCAAATTGGCTGATGAGGTCTTAGATTGCAGCTTCACATTGATCGATTCGGTGATCGTGAACCAGTATCCGCCGCCACCTTCGGTGAACTGGCCGAAGTTGCTGTCGTAGATCCAGCCGCTGGCTGCATTGTTGTCAATATCAATCCAGGTGCTGCTGTTAACCGGCTTCACATAGACCTTCAGGTCATCGGCTACAGCTTCATAAGTGAGCGCCGGATCATTATTGAAGGTAGGGTAGGTGAAGCCAGCGCCGCCGGTGAAGCCTGCTGCAATCTGCGGTCCTTGGGTCGGCGTCATCGCGCTGATCGTTGTCTTGTTCAGGTTCTGAAAAGCCAGCGTATAATTCAGCGTAACCCCGCTATTCGCCTTAGAGTAGAGCTGGATCTCGGTTGTAGCCGAGAGGGTGAACCAGTAGCCGTGCTGGCCGCCGTCGCTCCAGTGTCCCCAGTTCTGGTTGTAGACATAACCGCCTGCGCTGTCGATGTCTGTCCAGTTGCCGTTTACTTTCACTTTGACGCCCACATCGTCCGACACCTGACTCCAGGTAGCAGACCCTCCGTTAAATACCGGCATGACGAACCCGTAGCTCGCCTGGCCGACACCTGATTTGGAGATGACCGGACCGTCTGCCGCTGAGAAATAAGCCATCGAACTAACCGTGGTTCCTGCGGCCTCTGCGCGCTGAATGCCTGAAGCAGGGAGCTGGCCGATGCCGGATAGCAGCAGCAGGACCAGGAACAGACTAAGCACCTTCTGCTTGAAGCCGGGTTGTGTTTGCGTAACATAAAGTCGCTTCATACTTGCCCTCCTTTAATTAAATGGTAGTAAAGGTAACCGCTTACATGTGAGAGAACATCTTTATTCTATCGAAACTTATATCTCGCTAAAAGGGACAATCTTTTTTGTTGTGACCCAATTTTTTGGGTTCTGCTGCCAGTGATGGGTTGATGCGGGGCGCGTGGGCCAGATGTATGCGAAAAACAGCATACAATGGGCTCGCTGAAGGCGCGTGGGGCGAATGTATGCGGAAAACAGCATACAATGGGCTCGCTGAAGGCGCGTGGGCCAGATGTATGCGAAAAACAGCATACAATGGGCTCGCTGAAGGCGCGTGGGCCAAATGTATGCGGAAAACAGCATACAATGGGCTCGCTGAAGGCGCGTGGGGCGAATGTATGCGGAAAACCGAACACATTGGGCTCGCTGAAGGCGCGTGAGCCAGATGTATGCGGAAAACAGCATACAATGGGCTCGCTGAAGGCGCGTGAGCCAGATGTATGCGAAAAACAGCATACAATGGGCTCGCTGAAGGCGCGTGGGCCAAATGAATGCGAAAAACAGCATACAATGGGCTCGCTGAAGGCGCGTGAGCCTGATGTATGCGAAAAACAGCATACAGTGAGCTCGCGCTACCCGCGCGGGCCCACTGGGGATCAGCTTTTTTCACAGCACCGTGTCCCGGTAATCCTCTTCAATGGCAGGCTTCCGGCGGATCAGCAGACGGTATTCGGTCGGCTGCATGTCCATGGCTTCGCGGAAGGCGCGGGTGAAGCTTTTGTAGCTCTCGTAGCCAACCATGGCGGCAATCTCAATGATCTTGTGATCGGTCTCGGCCAGCAGACGCCGCGCTTTGCCCAGACGCACATCACGCAGGTATTCGGCGAAGCCCTTGCCGATATTCTTCTTGAACTGGTTGGAGAAGTAGGCGTAATTCAGCGAGACATGATTGGACACCATCGCGAGATCCAGCGGCTTGTGGTAATTCTCGTGGATGAAGCGGATGGCCTCATTCAGATCCTGTGAGCTGCGGTAGCTGCACTTGTATTCATAGTAGAACTGGTCGAGCCGCAGGAGCTGCTGCTGTAAGGCCTGGATATATTCGCGGATGCCGGGATAGTCGAACAGATTGCGTAGACACTCCAGATCCAGCGCTTCTTCACCCAGATAAGGACGGATGACACGCTCATAATCCTCCATCATCCGGACAACGGCGCGGCATAGCTGCTGGGTGTAACGGATGTGATAGCGCTGAAGCACCTCCTTGTGGAAGAGGCTGGAGATCCCTTGGGTGATTCTGCCGCTGTTACTTGTGCCGGTTAACTGGAAGAGGGCGTACAGCTCCTCATAGGGAAGCTCCCAGTGCTGCTCCAGCCGCGCGATGTGTTGAGGCAGAAGGCAGCGCGTATCCGGGAAAAGAAAGCTGTGGCGGTACAGATCAAGCACCTGTGTATAACTGCCCGGCAGAGTGCTTAATCCTTGGTGCGGATCAGTCATGGCCGTGACGGCCCCGATCTGCTCTTCGCTGAGCGCAGCAGGCAAGGCTCCCGGATCTATGGCTGCATCCACGGCCAGGACCAGGTGAGGGCGGTGCTGGAGACAGATGCAGCCCTGTCTGCCGTACACACGGTAGGCCACGGCTTCGATGCTGTGACTGCTGCTGGCCCCCGGCTGGTTAATCCAGCGCTCCTCGCGCAGGTGGCAGAGGCGGTAGCTGCGCCACAGCCCCGGGTTCTGCTGCTCAGTCGCGGCAATCCACGCTTCATCGCCCGCCGCACCTTGCATATACATCCGCAGCTCCTTGCGGTCCGTCTCCCGGGCGCGCTGCGAGAGCCGCTCAATATTGCTGGTGAGCAATCTGCGCGTCTCGATCTCCTGCCAGACATGCTCCACCGAGACCTGCAGGTCTTCACGCTTCACAGGCTTGAGCAGGTACCCTTTGGCCCCGAGCTCAATGGCCTTCTGGGCATAGGCGAAATCGCTGTATCCGCTAATGATCAGATAATCCGCCTTCAGGCCTTCCAGCCGGCTTTGCGCCATAAGCGCAAGGCCGTCCATATCCGGCATGCGGATATCGGTAATGACGAGCTGGATGCTGTGCGCCCGGAGAAGCTCCAGGGCTTCAAGCCCGTTAGCGGCGCTGTACATATGCCCCGGCTGTTGCGGGAACTGGCAGAGCATCGCCTGCAGCCCGTCACGGATATGCTTTTGATCGTCCACCACCAGAATATTGATCATGCCTACCAACCTCCAAGATTCTCATTTTCCCAGGGCAGCCTCAGGGTTACACAGGTATATTCCCCTTGAACGCTGCTGATCCACAGGCCGCAATCCATGCCGTAATGGAGCTGCAGGCGCTTATGTACATTGTCCAGCCCCAGCCCGCTACTGCTGCTGCTGATAATCGGGGTGTCAGAATCGCCCCGCAGCACAGACTGCAGGCTGTCCAGCATCCGGGGAGCTACCCCGGCGCCGTCATCGCGGATCTCGATCAGCAGCAGACTGTCATTCTCTACCCGTACCGAAATGGTGATCTGAATACTGCCGCCGGAAGGGGCCGCATGGTGTACGGCGTTCTCGACAATGGGCTGCATGCACATCTTGGGGATGCGGTAGCGCTGCACCTCCGGCGGAAGATCTGCCGCGAGCTCAATGCTCCCGCCTTCCATGAAGTTGATGAACCGGATATAGCTGCGGATGTTGGCCAGCTCCTCGCTGAGCGCGACCGTATCGCTGCGCCACTGCATACTGTACCGCAGCAGGGAGCCCAGCGAGACCAGTGCGCCTGCAATGGCAGGCTGCCGTTCCACCTCTGCGCGCATTCTGATAGATTCCAGCGCATTGTACAGAAAGTGGGAGTTGATCTGCGAATGGAGAGAGTGGAGCTGCGCGTTCTTGGCAATAAGCTGCTTATCTACTACCTGTGTCATCAGCTGCTGGATTTCGTCCAGCATACTATTGTAGCTGACGGCGACATAGTCAATTTCGTCACCGGTTTCGTTCGCGCCAAGGCCGGTATCAATCTTGGCATCCAGCTGGCCCCTGCGCACCTTGCGCATCGAGCCCAGCACCTTCTCCAGCCGGCGGAAGATGCGCCGGGTCATCCTCGATACCAGCAGCAGCATCAGCAGCAGGACGGAGGAGGTGATCGCGATGACCAGCAGGTATCCGTCGCGCGGACCTTTTGTCAGCTCATGGCGGGAAGCGATGTCTACCACATAGGCGTTGAGGGGAGCGATGTAACGGTACAGCGCATAGTAGGACTGATCCCCGGACTGGACGGTAACGGGACTCTTCTGCTCCAGTACGTCCAATTGTGCATGAACCCGGCTAAGGATATCGTCCAGCTTCGCTCCGGCTTTCTGCGGCAGCTCATGCCCCGAAAGATACACATTGCGGGAAGCATCCGCGCCGTCCATGATTACCGTGAAGAAGTCGCGCCCGCTGTCTTCCAGCAGGTCATTGAACAGCACGTTGTGCTTCGCACGGACCTCCATAATGGTGGGCAGCTTCTGCTGCTGGCCCTGAAGCCGCACCAGCCTGTAATAAGACAGCGTATCCGCGCCATCCTTGAAGGCAGACAGCCGGAACGCCGCGCCGCCCTCATCCCGCAGCGTCATCCAGTAGTCCTGCGGCCAGAACTTGGAGTAATGATAGATTTCCGGCCAGATCTCATAGACCTCAGGGTTATCGACATAGAAGCTCAGACTGCTGATCATCTCATGACTCTGAATGATGTTATGCATCTGTTCGTACTGGTTCTGCTTGAACCTCACAAGCCTAAGGCCGTCTGCGCGCATATTGGAGTGGATGAAATCCACGAATCCTTTCTGGGTCAGGGCGGTCGCGGAAGCGTTCTCAAGAAGTTCAAGCCGGCTGCGCAGCCGTTCGTTCAGCCGGGCCACATGATTGCTGCCTTCGGCCATGGCCTGCTTGAACAGCTGGCTCTCCTGGTTGCGGATGAACAGGAAGGAAACCACAACAGCGGGAACGGCAATCATCAGGCTGAAGGCCAGGAACAGCTTCTGCGAGATCGGGGCATTGCGGTATAGTCTTCGTATTGTGATCAGCAGCCTCTTCATCGGTAACCCCTCCCGTCCCTG
Organism: Paenibacillus sp. FSL R7-0210; assembly: GCF_038009085.1. Classification (NCBI taxonomy): domain Bacteria; kingdom Bacillati; phylum Bacillota; class Bacilli; order Caryophanales; family Paenibacillaceae; genus Paenibacillus; species Paenibacillus sp. FSL R7-0210. The sequence goes on along the minus strand of NZ_JBBPAR010000001.1, from coordinate 3,292,920 downwards.
TAATATAGTATAGATTACAAATAGGCTGGTAGGGAATAAGGCAATGCAGCCCTAAGCAGAATCTCCCTGATGCAGGAAATACCGGCAGCCCTCACGGCCGCCGGTACAGCTCCATTACTTTGGCGGGTTATTCCGCCATCTTGGCCTTCCGCGCATCCAGCTCGGTCTGGCGGTATTCCATCACCTGCGCGAACCCGTAGCCGTCGCGGCGGGAGCGGAAGCTCTCGAACACCTTGTCAAAAGCCGCCTCATCCTTGGCCGTAATCAGCTCCGGCAGCACCTCTTCCCAGTTCTGGGAGATCCGCGACCAGGCGACCGCCACATCAGAATCGCCGAGCGGGTCCAGGCCTTTGTAGATCCCGCTGTCAATATCGGCCTGCGCATTCGCGAAGTCCTCCATCTGCTTGATGACCGGGGCTTTCTCCGGTCTCCACTGGTTGACGATGACCGGGTTACGCATCATCCAGTAGGTGTCCAGAATGCCATATTCCTTCTCCAGCTTCTCGATATTGCTGCCCAGCATGTCGGCGAACTCGGCCTTAAGCTGCGGCTTGCCGCCCACCGGATCCCAGGTTTCGCCCTCCTTGCCGAGGAACAGGTCGCGCTGGCCCTCCTCGCTGGAGAGGTAGGTCAGGAAGCGGATCGCCCGCTCCGGGTTCTTCGTGGATTTGCTGATCATGGTCACCATCCAGCCGTCCATGTTGCCGGGGAACAGCTTGGCGCTCTCGCCCTTGTTATTCTGCGGGCCGTCAACCGCGATGTAGTAGGAGTCCGGGTTAGCCCCGGCAGCAAGCATCGGATTGACCGCTGACATGCCGGTCCATTCGCGGATCATCATGAAGTAGCGGGCGTTGTTCGTTTTCTCTTCCACCTGGGTATCTGAATCCACCAGGAAATCGACGTTAATCAGTCCGCGCTCGTACGCTGTGCGGAAGGTTTTGAGCCAGGCGATGTAATCAGGATCGGTAATACGGTCATACACTTTGCCATCCTTCTCATGCGGAACCGCCAGCAGATTCTGGAGGTATTCCGTCATCCCGTAAGGCACATTCCCCTGGGCGAAAAAGGGGCTGATCGGCTGCCCCTTATACTCGGGGTACTTATCCTTCAGCAGTTGCAGCGCACCCAGGAAGCCCTCTGGAGTACTGAGGTCCGGCTTGCCCATCTCCTCGTACAGATCCTTGCGGACCAGGAAGGTCTGGTTGGCCGCCGTCATGCCGGTCTCGTGCATCAGGTTAGGGCTGTAGGAATCATTGGGCACTCCGTAGGTGTTGCCGTTCTCCTGCCGGTACCACTTCAGCGTGCCGTCACCGGCGACCTTGAAGAAGTAGGGATCATACTTGTCGGCCAGTTCATTGAGCGCATAGACATGATCACCTTCCCACAGCTTTTTGACAGCGGTCTCCCAGGAGCCCATGCTGATCAGGTCCGGCAGCTTGCCAGAGGTCATCATCAGCGTAACCTGCTCATTCGCTTCCCCTGAGGGAACCTCCAGCTTGACGTTCACGCCCGTCTTCTCGGTGACATACTTGGAGGCTAGACTCTCACCCCAGGTGTGGGCATACCAGTTCGCGCCGACGAACCAGGTGAGATCCACCGGACTGGTATCGAGCTTCCAGGCGGGCTCCTCCGCATTCAGCTTGGTTTCGGTCTGCGGTTCCGGTGACGCTTCGGCCTGAGGCGCAGCCGTCGGCATATTCTCCTTAGTGGCGGAATTGCTGCTGCAGGCGGCTATGCTTAAGGCCAAGGTTACGGTCATCATTGCGGCCAGGATGGGGCGTACAGGTTTGCTTTTCACAGCATAATCATCCTTTCGGGTTAGGTGTGGTTAGACTTCCTACGGTTATCCCTTAATCGCGCCGATCATCACACCCTTGACCAGATAACGCTGAATGAAGGGGTAGAAGATCAGGATCGGCAGCGTAGCCACCATCATGGACGCGAATTTGATCGAGTTGCCGGGCAGCCGGGCACCGAATTGGGCCATAGCCTGCTGCTGCATGAAGGACATGGAGTTCTCGGCGATGATTTTGTACAGCATGGTCTGCAATGGCAGCAGCTCCTGGGAATGGATGTAGATAACACCCTGATAATAATCATTCCAGTGATAGACGGCGGAGAACAGGGCGATGGTCGCAATGACCGCCATGCTGTTGGGCAGTACAATCCGGAACAGCACGCCGTAATCCGAAGCGCCGTCTACCTTGGCCGACTCCTCCAGGCTGTCAGGAATGGTACGGAAGAAGCTCATGAAGATGACCATATTAAAGAAAGTATACATGGACGGGATGATGAACACCCAGAAGCTATCATACAGGCCGAGCTTCGTCATGAGAATGAAGGAGGGGATGAGCCCGCCTGAGAAGAGCATGGTGATCAGAGAGATTTTGAGATAGAGCTTGCGGCCGATCAGATTGGACTTGCTGATTCCGTAAGCGATGATTGCGGTGAAGAGCACATGCACCACCGTTCCGATAACTGTCCGCATTGTAGTGATGTAGAACCCGTTCATCAAGGTCTTATCGTTAAAAGCCACACTGTAGCTGGCCAGCGACAGCTCTGAGGGGAACCAGTTGACGGTGCCGAGTGAAGCCTGCTCCGGTGAATTCAGCGAATTGACGAGCACGAACCACATCGGGTATAGCGTCAGGAAGCAGACGGCCAGCATCAGCAGCGTATTGAAGATCTCAAAAAAGCCGATCCGCCGCAATCCTCCATGTCTTGCCATGAATCGTTGGTCTCCTTTCCAAGTGAATTTCTTGTGTTCAAAAAATACTGTCCCCCGTAAGTCTCTTGGAGCTCTGGTTGGCTAACAGCAGCAGTCCCAGCGCTACAATGGAGCGGGCGAACAGGACGGCAGTGGAGAAGGAATGGCGCCCGGAGACCAGCCCCATGTTATAGATGTAGAGGTCCAGACTCTCCGCCATCTTCATGTTCATGTTGTTCTTCAGCATGAAGATCTGCTCAAAGTTGCTGCCGAGTATTCCGCTAACGGCGAGAATGAACAGAATCGCAATCGTGGGGCGGATGCTCTGCACCGTGATATGCCACATCCGCTGCCAGCGGTTCGCGCCGTCCAGCTCCGCTGCTTCATACAGCCCGGGATCAATGCCGGCAATGGCGGCTATGTAGATGATCGCGCTCCAGCCGGTCTCCTTCAGCGTATCGGTGAAGAAGGTGATCCACCAGAAGTACTGCGGCTCACTGTTAAACAGGATATCCCGGTCCTGAAGCCCCAGCGCCATCATCAGCTGGTTAATGACACCGCCTTCGCCCAGCCAGTTGAGGGCGATGCCGCCGAAGATCGTCCAAGCGATGAAATGCGGCAGGTAGGAGATCGTCTGCACCGTGCGCTTGAACCGCAGGCTGCGGATTTCATTCAGCAGCAGGGCGAATAGAATAGGGATGGGAAAACCGAGAACGAGCTTGATGCTGCTCATCCCGAGGGTGTTGCGGATCGAGCGCCAGAACCGGTCATCTGTCAGGAAATCGCGGAAATGCTTCAGCCCGACAAACGGAGATTCCAGCATTGGTTTCGCGATACTGAAATCCATAAAGGCTATGATCAGCCAGAGCATGGGGATGTAACAAAAGATAAACATCCAGAGAATGCCCGGGATTACCATGCTTTGCAGCTGCCACTGCCTAAGAAGCGCTTTCATTTGTCCCGTTCGGGTGTGGAACATGTACTGTACCCCCTTCCTTCTTCATCGTATGAAAAAGGCTGGCGGAAAAAAAGGCCATGATTATTGGCCCTATCCCAATTTTTTGGATTCCTCCCGCTGGGGGCGGAAATTCAGTATGCTGTGATTACATGAAGGGAGTGGGCCAAACGATGAACAGACTGGTATGGGAGCAGGATTTCCAAGGGGGAACTGCTGATTTGAAGCAATGGAACATCCGCATGGGCAATGATCTGCTGGACAATGACGGGAATGCGATCTTCCCGGGCTGGGGGAATGGAGAGCAGCAATTCTATACGGGGCGGCCGGGAAATCTGTCGGTTGGCGAGGAGGGACTGCGGCTGTGTGCACGCCGTGAGGTCACAGAGCAGGAGGGGCGGAGCCACGCTTATACCTCGGCCCGGATCGATACAAGAGATCACTTCGCGTTCTGCTACGGCAGGCTGACCGTGCGCGCCAAGCTTCCGGCCGGGCAGGGAATCTGGCCTGCGATCTGGCTGCTTCCACAGGATCAGGCGTATGGACCCTGGCCGGCTTCCGGCGAGATCGATATTCTGGAGGCGAAGGGGCGTCTGCCCCGGAAGATAGCCGGAACTCTGCATTACGGTGCAGACATCGAGCGGAAGATTGTTGAAGAGTTCACTTACGAATTAGAGCGCGGAACGATTGAAGAATTCCGGGATTACACGCTGGAATGGCAGGAAGGCTCCATGAAATGGCTGGTGGACGGGCACTGCTTCGCCGAGCGGCGGCTTGAGCCGGGGATGCCGTTCGACCAGCCCTTTTATCTGCTGCTTAATCTTGCCGTTGGCGGATGGTATGACCCTGTCGCGGTAGATGAAGCTGCGCTGCCTGCGGTAATGACGGTGTCGGGCATCTGGCTGTATCAGAGCTAAGGACTATCTCTCAGATCCCGGCAAAAATATCATTCAAGCGGTCCCAGTTGGCCGCGATCCAATGATTCTCCTGACGGAAGCGGACGAGCGGAGGGAATTCATCCTGCTGAGGCACAGCAATCCATTCGGCTTCCTTCCACCAGGTTAATTTAAGCGACCGGATGAGTGTACTTGCGGGCAAGGGGGTATATTCACGGTAGCCCGTCACGAAGGCCCGTACCCGGTCCTGCCCGATTCCGTCCTCAGATAACGCGCAGGAGAGGATCGGCCGGGCTATATCGAATTCCGGGTAGACGAAATGCAGCCGGTCGAAGTCAAGGATCGCCGCCACCTGATCTGCGCTGAACAGCATATTATCCACGAACAGGTCCCGGTGCCCCCAGCCCCGTTCGCAGTCCGCGAAGATGCCAGTGTCCATCCGGTCGATGATCCTCCGCTGAAGCTCAAGCGCCGATAGAGTATCCTCGCTCTGCCGGGCGGTGGCCTGATGATAGCGTGCCTCCCAGTTTCTCACCATAGACGCCTTACTGCGGACTTCCCAGTACAGCGGCAACGAAGCAGGCTGAGCGTTAAGTAACTTGTGCATCCGGCCGACTACCCTGCCCAGCGAATACATCTGCTGCTTCGTGGCCGATCCGGGGGCAATACTGTGCCCGTCACACAGGGTCATCAGGACATAACGTTCCTGTGAAGGCGTTCTCAATACATAATTTCCCTCATGCGAAAATAGCTTCGGAACAGGAAGGCCTTCCAGGTACAGATGATCCTGATGGCTTAAGGAGACCTCCAGTCCGAGGGTGAGGGCTTCAGGGTAACGGATCTTGCTGTACTGCTTCACGAACAGACGGCCTTGATCACTGTCCAGCCTCCACTTCAGATTCAGGAAGCCCTGATCGATCTGGACCGCTTCAGTGACATGCAACCCGAATCTTTGTGTCATGGAGCCAAGGATCTCATCCCGGATTCTTGCGGCGGTGTCTGACATACAATATCTCCTCACCGGGGTAATATAGGGGCTGGGTTAGCGAAGTGTTCACACTAGTGTAATCTCTGTAATGCTGAAAGAGATAGGGTTACAGGAATGGAAAAAAAGAGCGCAATAGACCTCGCTTCCTTGGTGGAGACGTCAGCCTGCCAGCGGCAACCGGATAAAGCTCTTCACGCGGGGAGAGGGATGGACTGCCGGGCTTCTGCATCGTTTCCAGCGATGCGGATAATTCCTTAATCATTACTCGCATATCCTCAAGCTCTGCACGCTGCTGGAGCAGCTGTACCGAAACGATCTCGCTCGCTTTTTGATCCAGTGCATGTTCAATATACTCGATCCGGGACCATATTTTATTCATAGGATCACCGTCTTTATATAGGCTTGGATTCTCATGCAGCGCGCCCCTTGGCAGCTTGTCGTTCGTAAGATCCGGATCTATGCCTTCCAGTGCTTCTCCCTGATTAATACGGTCTTTAATATGATTGAGCTGGCTGATTTGCTGCTCCGAGAAGGTATAATGTCCAAGACGGTCCTTTGGAAAGAAATCGGGGAACATGGCCGCCCAGCGTTTGATCGTAGTCTGGCTAACGGACAGCAGCTCCGCAGCTTCCTTAGTTTTCAGAATTTCCATTTCAATCCCTCCAGTGTAGTAGTCTTCTATGAGTAATTCGTTATTCTTCGGCGGCTCCCTGCACAGGTGACAAAGGAAGTGCTGATTCGCCAAGCAAAGTGGTATTACGACTATTCTTGCTCTCTAGAGAGAAGTGCAATACTTACATTACGGAGGTAGAATCTATAAAAAAGAAGAAGCTTTCCATAACCCCTTTCGGGTAATTATGAAAAGCTATCTTCAGTTCATTACAGACATTGTGCTGAGCTGTCTTAAGGGAGAAGGCTAGTTATAGCAGGGAGAGCTTGAACTTGAAGGTATACGGACGGTTGGCAGGTAAAGTGAACTGTTCATGGGTTGGCGCACCCCAGCTGTCATCGCCGCCCACGCCCATTTGCTTGTAATTGACACGCAGCACGGTCTTGTCAGAAGCTGGCAGCTTGTAGCCGTGGTCGCTGGCTTCAAGCTCTGCCGGAGACCAAGGCAGCGCATTGACTTCAAGCGGTACGGCCCCTTCCACGGATAATCCGTGTCCTTCGCTTCCTGCGGTGACGGAAGCATACCGGACATCGGTCTTGTTGCCGCACTCCTGAGGGCGGAGATAATTCGTGAACTGCTCACTGACCTTGCCTGTGTAGAGTCCCAGCGGAGCTCCGGCCTTACGGTCCCAATAGTTCTCATGCGGCCCGCGGCCATACCAGAGAATCGTGTCCAGGCTGCTGTCCAGCTCGAAGACCATCCCGAATTCCGGGATCTCCGGCAGGGTGCTGCTGCCCGGGTTAAGCTCCTGTACAATCTCGACCGAACCATCCGTACGAATCTCGTAATGAACACGCAGGGTGGACTGCGGCTGCGTACCCAGCAGATAGTCAGCGGTCACGAATCCGAGGCCCCCTTCCACACGGCAGCTGAAACGGGCCAGCTGACGCTCGTAGGACGCTTCCTTCCAGATCGCACAGCGCTCAGGATGCTTGTTGCCCAGATCATTGTCGGTTACAGCTCTCCAGAAGTTAGGTCTGACCGGTGCGTGCAGAACTTCCTTCCCGGAGGACTTCAGCGAGACAAGCGCGCCGGTTGCTGTCTCGAAGGCAAGCGCGAATCCGTTGCCTTCGAAGTTCACGAAGCCATCCTGTTCCTTCACTTGCAGGGTGCCGCCCGAAAGTTCCGGGTTACGGGACGGAATATACGGGGTTAACACGAACTGTTCCCAGGCAACTTCATGCGCGGCCTCAGACCAGGCGGTTGCGCCCTCCTGAACAAACGACACCGTAAGTACAGCTTCCTTGTCAGATTCCAGCAGCGCTGAATCCAGCGGAACCGTGAAGCTGACCGCTTCGCCAGGCGCTGCGGAGAGCGGCAATTGTCCTTCCTGGGCCGCTACGCCGTCCAGAGCCAGCGTCCATCTCAGCTGATAGTCTGCCAGATCCGTGAACAGGAAGTTGTTGCGGGCCTCGAAGCTCCCGCTCTTCAGATCCAGTGCGGTGATGGTGATATTCTGATAGCATTTCTTCACCTCGTAGAGCTTAGGCGTCACGCTGCGGTCCGCGAACAGCAGCCCGTTGCCGCTGAAGTTGCCGTCATGCGGCTTCTCTCCGAAATCCCCGCCGTAAGCCAGATAAGACACGCCTTCAGGAGTGGTTGTACGGATCGCCTGATCCACCCAGTCCCAGATGAATCCGCCCTGAATGCTGTCATATTTGTCGAACAGCTCCGTGTACAGATGCAGGCCGCCGCAGGAGTTGCCCATGGCATGGCTGTATTCACATAGAATGTACGGCTTCTTCGGATTGCTGAGAGCGTACTCCACGACTTCATCCGGCTTGATGTACATCGTCGATTCAATATCGCTGGCCGCGTCCGAAGGTCTGTAATGATAAGTGCCTTCATAATGCACCGGACGGGTCGGGTCAGCTTGCTTCAAGTGGTCATACATGGCCAGGAAGTTATCGCCGCCGAAGGATTCGTTGCCAAGCGACCAGATAATGACGGACGTGTGGTTCTTGTCGCGCTGCATCATGGAGTTACAGCGGTCAATGACGTTCGCGCGCCATTCCGGGCGGCTGCCGGGAACGTTCCCCTCATGCAGCTCCTTCTGCCCGTATTGCCAGGAGCCATGTGTCTCCAGGTTCGTCTCGTCAATCACATAGAGACCATATTCATCGCACAGCTCGTACCATACCGGTTGATTCGGATAGTGGGAGGTCCGCACGGCATTGATATTGTGCAGCTTCATCAGCTTAATGTCGGTGATCATATCTTCCTTGGAGAGCGCACGGCCGGTATCGCAGGAGAATTCATGGCGGTTCGTTCCTTTGAATACAATCCGTTTGCCGTTAATCTTCATCAGGCCGTCCCGGATTTCGAAGGTCCGGAAGCCCGTCTTGCAGCTGAGCGCTTCCAGCAGCTGTCCCTGATCGTCCTTCACCGAAATCAGCAGGGTGTAGAGGTTAGGCTTCTCCGCGCTCCATTTCAGCGGGTTCTTCACGGCTGCGGACAGCTTAAGCAGCTGAGTTCCTTCTTGTTCAAAGGCAAATCCGGCTGACACCGGCGCTGCCCATACCGGCTGCTGCTTGCTGTCGTAGAGCTGTACTTCAACGGTGTGTGCCCCGATGACCCGGTTATAATAGTTCTCCAGAGTCAGGTCGACCTGCAGCTCCGCATCGGTGAAGCTCTTGTCCAGCTCGGTGCGGACGAAGAAGTCGGCTACCCGTACTGGAGGCGCAGTGTAGAGATAGACATCGCGGAAAATTCCGCTCAGACGCCAGAAGTCCTGATCTTCCAGCCAGCTTGCATCACACCAGCGGTAGACTTCAACGGCCAGCTTGTTCTCGCCGGGAAGCAGGTAGGCGGTGATATCGAATTCTGACGGTGTGAAGGTATCCTCGGAGTATCCGGCAAGTTCGCCGTTCACCCATACATAGAAGGCGGATTCCACACCCTGGAAGCTGAGGAATACCGGCTGTCCGTCCCAATCCTGCGGAACGCTGAAAGAACGGATATAGGAGCCTACCGGATTGTATACCGTCGGAGCGAAGGGAGGCTTCAGATCCGGCTCGGATACTTCCCAAGGATAGCGTACATTGGTGTATTGGGGATAATCATAGCCCTGGAACTGCCAGTGGGAAGGGACGGCGATATCTGCCCAGCCGGCAGCGTCGTATCCGGCCTTATAGAAGTCCTTGATCCGTGCATCCGGTGTCTCGGCAAATGCGAATTTCCATGTTCCGTTGAGCGTCTGGTAACGGGATGAGGACGCTTTATCCCCTTGCAGAGCGTCGGCTGCTGCCGGGAAGGACATCATGGAGGCGTGGGCATCTATACGGTTCAATTGAAAAATCTCAGGATTATTGTTCCATTCGGGATATCCGTTGGCAGGCTGCTGATATGAGAGTTTGTTGCGCAAGTTAACATCTCCTTATATTGTTATATTCATATTATAGAATGGGAAATGTTCTGGGTATATATAATGATTTTGTTTAGATATAATAGAATATGAAACTAAGTGATGCCAGATTGCATCTAGAGGGAGGCTGCTATGGACAGTACGATGATCTTTTGCGAAATGGAAGATATGCTTCTGCTGCCCCTGTATCCCATGACCATCGGGTATTGGGAGCATCAGGGGGAGATGTCCCGGCCTGCGGGCTTCCCGGATTATCAGCTGCACCAGGTCCTCGGCGGCAAGGGTGAAGTGAATATCAAGGGGAAATCCTATATTGCCGAGGCGGGCGATATCTTCTGTCTCTACCCGGATGTGCCCCACTCTTATACGCCGCTTACCCGCGAATGGGAGCTGGCCTGGATCTCCTTCAATGGAAGAGAAGCAGCCCAGATGCTGCTCTACGCCGGAATACGGGAGTCCGGGGTGGGACGCCTCAGAGCAGAATCCATCCTTGCTCCGCTTGAGGAGATGCTTACGCTCTCCTGCGGCAATGAGCTTCAGGACAACATGGAGCGTTCCAAGCTGCTGTACGCGCTGCTGCTCGATCTGAAGCGCAGCCTGCTTCCGGCCTCGAATGAGGACAATGAGCTTGCGCGGATGAAGCCGGTCCTGCAATATATTGAGCTTCACCTGCACCGCCCGCTGCTGCTGAAGGAGCTGGCCGAAGTGGCGTCAGTCTCGCCGCAGTATCTGTGCCGGCTGTTCCAGCGGACGGTCCGTGAACGGCCGGTGGCCTATATTAACAAGCAGCGGATCAACCGGAGCAAGCAGCTGATGTTCAGCAGCCGGGGCCAGCGGATCTATGAAATCGCCCAGCGGGCAGGCTTCGAGAATGTCAGCTATTTCTGCGCCGTCTTCAAACGGATTACCGGCATGCAGCCGGAAGAGTGGAGAGGACTGCACGGATTGGACTAGAGTAGCGGCTTCAGAGATAGCTCACGCCAGTTCCAGCTTGAACACAACCGGCAAGGCGCTTGTGACCGCAGTGGTGCGGATCGTTAAGGCCTCAGTATCCCGTTCCCAGGCCGGCTGCTCGCTGAATCCGAGGACTGTAATGTCCCTCAGGATTCCCTCGAAGCAGGGGGATTTCTCTCTAAGCGACTGGATGCGCACGATACCATCTTCCGGGTACACCAGGACGGTTGCATACAGGCAGCTACCCTTCACGGTGAAGCGAATGTCTTCCGGTGTGAACGTTTTGGCCTGGCCATCAGTAAATTGTCCTTCTTCAATACGTGTCGGCCCTTCACCAAATATGCGCCAGAAGGAGGTATCATAGATCGCTTCTCCGTTTGTTCCCAGCCAGCTGCCGATGGCCGTCAGAATCGCCTGATCCTCCTCTGCGAAGCTGCCATCGGCCTTGGGCCCCACGTTCAGGAGCAGATTGCCGTTCTTGCTGACGATATCAACCAGGTCGCGGATGATTTCTGCGGCGGATTTGTAATCGTTATTCTCCGTATAACACCAGGAATTACGCGCTGCCGCCGTATCTGTCTGCCAGAAGAAGGGCTTCAGCTCGGCGAATTGCCCGCGCTCGACATCGGGGACCGCACTGCCGAACATGAAGGCATCATGCTTATAATTAATAGCTGCCGGCATTCCGCGCTCTGCCGCGCGATTGTAGTAGTAGGCCGCGAACTTTTGCAGATAGGGCCGGAAGGCCGCATTCTCAATCCACCAGTCGAAGTAAAAAATTTTGGGCTGGTACTGATCGACCAGCTCGCAGCAGCGGATCAGCCAGTCCTCCAGATACTCCCTGGATGGGGGAGAGCCGTACGGATCATGATGATCCGGTTCCGGCATAGCCGGCCAGTAGAAGTCGCCGCGGACAAGCGGCTCGCGGATATCGGAGTCGAACGCCTTGCCGTGGGACATGAAGAACCAGTGCTCCGCACGGTGGGAGGAGACGCCCAGCTCCAGCCCCTGCTCTGCGAAGGCCGCCTTCAGCTCGCCGAGAATATCCCGCCCGGGACCCATGTCATAAGTGTTATAATGAGAGACAGCGCTTTTATACATCTGGAAGCCGTCATGGTGTTCCGCCACGGGAATGACATATCTGGCGCCGGAGGCCTTGAATAGTGCAGCCCACCCGCCCGGATCGAACTGCTTCGCTGTGAACAGGGGAATGAAGTCCTTGTACCCGAACTCCTTGTGGTTCCCGTAGACTGCCAGATGATGCTCATATTCCTTCGTGCCCTGAATGTACATATTGCGTGAATACCATTCATTGCTGAAGGCCGGAACCGAATACAGCCCCCAGTGAATGAAGATCCCGAATTTGGCCTGGCGGTACCACTGCGGCACCTCATAAGCGCTTAGCGACTCCCAATTCGCCTTGTAAGGGCCGTTCTTAATCGTCTCGTCAATAACCTGCAGATAATCAGTTGTGTTCATCATGCGCCAGTCATCTCCCTTTGTATGAGGTAATGCCTTCATTGTACCGGGCGGCAGGACAGGTAAGAATGTACGGTACTAACTTTTTGATGTACAAAAATAACCTTTAAGGCGGTCTGTCCCATGGACTCCCACACTCTGCTTACCAGCTACCTGGCCAATCTCAAGGTTGACCTGATCGTAGCAGACTATAACGAATGCTCTACGGACTGGAGGGATCTGGACTATACTCCGGATTACAGCAAGTTTTATTACATAATCGGGGGAGAAGGCTGGCTGAAGATCGGGGATAAGGAGTATTATCCGAAGCCGGGTGAGCTGATTCTGATGCCGGAGGGTGTGAGGCAATCCTATGCCTGCATCAGCGAACGTCCTTTTCTCAAATACTGGTGTCATTTCAGTGCCAAGGTCGGGGAGATGAACCTGTTCCGTGTGCTTGAGCTGAGTCATGTCTGTATTCCTGAGAATCCCGCTGCGGTTGAGGCGGCGTTCAAGGGGATCACCGATAGTGCCAGATCTGACGCGGTCTACGCCCCGCTGCTGGCGAGAAGCAAGCTGCTTGAGCTGATGTCTTATTACATGATGAATCTCAAGCTGGATGAGCTGTCTTATAAGAATCTCGGGGCGGCCCGGAAGCTGACGGCTGTCCTGGATTATATCGCGGAGAATATCGAGCAGAATATGACCATTCATGATCTTGCCGAGATTGCATACATGCACCCGAACTACTTCATGCGCCTGTTCAAGCAGCAGATCGGCGTGCCCCCCATCCAGTACATTACCCGGCAAAAGATTGAAAAGGCCAAAGAGCTGCTGACCACCACCTCCGGTTCGGTCAGTGCGATTGCGGACCAGCTCGGCTTCGGCGATCTGTTCTATTTCTCCAAGCAGTTCAAGAAGCATGCCGGGCTTACGCCCACCGAATTCAGGAAACACAAGAGCGGAGGGATGATATAGTGATTCTGGAACAGAGCAGAGGTTATCAGATCCGGTTAATGGATGAGCAGGCGGCCAGGGAGATTGTTATTTGGAGATACGAGACGCCATATGCCCTGTACAATATGCTGGATGCGGCTGATGACGCAGAGGATATCGAGGAGCTGCTGGACGGCTCTTATTTCAGTGTAGCTGCGGCGGACGGAGCGTTGATCGGGTTCTTCTGTTACGGACAGAACGCGCAGGTGGGGGAAGGGATAGAGAGCGGACTCTACCTGGATGGAACTTCCCTCGATATCGGCTTGGGGCTAAGACCGGATCTGACCGGGCAGGGCCGTGGACTGGCCTTCCTGCAAGCGGGGATGAAGTTTGCAGAGCAGACGTATGACGCGAAGAGATTCAGATTGTCGGTGGCTGCCTTCAACCTGAGGGCAGTTAGCGTGTATAAGAAGGCAGGCTTCGTCCTCCGGCATAGCTTCGTACATCAGCACGGGGACAGCGAAATGGAGTTCCTGCTGATGGAGACCCGGGACATTGCTGCCCGCCTATAGCGCGAGTGGAGAATTCAGGGTGAAGTCTGTTAATATAGAACTACGGCATCATCCATATCAAAGGAGAATTCAATGTGAACGAGAACCTGAAGCAAGCGTATGTACAGTTAGGATTACCTGAAACCGTAACCAGAGAGGAACTGAACAAGCGGTTCGATCTGCTCCTGAAGCGAAGACGTGCCCTGACCACAGAGGAGGAGATAGCAGCCTACGAAGCGGATTTCCGGGCGTACAAGCTGATTCTTGATACCTGGGATGAGCAGGAGATCCAGAAGGCTGAAGATGAGCGGCTTGCCAAGTATGGACGCTTCTCCGGTACGGCAAGCAAGTGGGAGACCTTCATGCGGCTATACCGGACACATGTGATCCTCGGCATTATCGGGCTGCTGGTAGTGATTTTTGGCGGGAAGGCCCTCTATGACAATTATCAGCATAGACAATATCTAGCTTCTCTGCCGCCAGTAGATGCTAAGATTATGTTCATCGGCAGCTTCGGAGTCACGGATACCAGCGGCAAGACCGAGGAGCTGGAGAAGGCGATCATCGCGGCTTATCCGGAATGGAAACGGGTGGAGACGGTGATGACTTATCTGCCCAGAACGGGCGAAGGCTCTGACTCACTGGATATGAATTATATGCAAAAGGCAGTTGTGGAGCTGGCGGCGAACCGGCCGGATATCCTCATTCTGGATGAGGCCACCGTCAAGTGGATCGGCGGACAGACCGGATTCCAGAATCTGGAGCCGATCACAGCGGACGGGAAGCTTGCCGCTGACGATACCCGCATGCAGTGGGGAGTCAACGAGGACACGGGCAAGAATGAGCTGTATGGTGTAGATATTCTGAAATCTCCGTTCATCTCAGAGCTGCCTATCAATTATAATGCGAAATCCATCATTATCGGTGTCCTGAATGACAAGGACAAGGATAAGATGCTGGCGTTCGTGAAGCATATTGCGGAGGAGCCGCCCGTTAAGTAAGCAGGAATTGGATCTAAATTCCTTTTGAAAAAACAACAAAAACCTCTCTTCTATGGCTGGTTACACCGCCATCATGAAGAGAGGTTTTTGTCTGCTGGTTGTTAGCTTGCTTGATTACCCGTTCGCCTTACTGCTCTAGACGGTAGCCCCCATGGAATACAGGACCGACATACTCATTGAACGCATAGCCATTGCGGATGGCGGCGGATACGAAATCCTTCGCCTTCACCACAGCATCCTTCACCGACAAGCCGTTAGCCAGTCCGCCGGTAATCGCTGCGGCGAAGGTGCATCCCGCTCCATGGTTATGGGCAGGCTCGATCTTCGCAGTCTCCAGGACGAGGTATTCGCTGCCGTCGAAGAAGATATCAATCGCCTTGTCGCCGCCCAGCGCCTTGCCGCCCTTGACGACAACATTCTGGGTGCCGAGCTGATGGATCAGGCGGGCAGCTTCCTTCATCTGATCAAGCGTAGTCAGCTTGCCGAGACCCGAGAGCACTCCGGCTTCGAACAGATTCGGAGTAGCCACCGTAGCCAGCGGCAGCAGCAGATCGCGGATGGCATCTGCACTCTCCGGGTTCAGTACTTCATCCTCGCCTTTGCATACCATAACCGGATCGATCACGACATTGGTCTGCTTGTTGCTCTTCAGGGCCTGTTCAGTAACCTTAACAATGTCCACACTGCCGAGCATACCGGTCTTCATGGCATCCACAGGACCGCCGGCGAAGATCGTCTTAAGCTGTTCGGCAACGATGGCAGCATCGACAGGGTATACATTATGATGCCAGCCCCGGTCAGGGTCCATCGTTACAATGGTAGTCAAGGCACTAAGGCCGTAAGTACCGTATTCCTCAAAGGTTTTGAGGTCTGCCTGAATGCCTGCGCCTCCGCTGGAGTCACTGCCGGCAATGGTTAATGTCTTAATGATTTTTGACAAAGGTAACGTCCCCTTCTTGTATATGAATAGTATGCTGCTTATTATAACAAAAATCATCGGCTTAGTCCGCAAAAAAAGTATAAGCTCCAAAAACGCCCCGCAGCCCTTGGGTGAGAGCAAGGGTTCCCGCTCTGCTGTACTGCATATCATGATAGTCTAGTGGATTATGTATTCAGGAGGCTGCCATGATTGAGATCAGTTTATGTATGATTGTCCGCAATGAGGAGAAGAGCCTGTCCCGTTGCCTGGCTTCTGTGGAAGGGCTGATCGATGAGATCATTATTGTGGATACGGGATCGGCAGACCGCACCAAGGACATTGCCGCTGCCTTTGGAGCCGCAATTTATGATTTTACCTGGATTGACGATTTCTCTGCTGCCCGTAATTTCGCCTTCAGTAAGGCGACCCGGGACTATATCTTCTGGCTGGATGCGGACGACTATCTGAAAGAAGAGGATCAGGTACTGTTCAAGGAGCTGAAGTCTTCGCTGCCGGGACAGGTGGACAGTGTGAATATGCAGTACAATCTTGCTTTTGACGGGGAGGGAAGGGTGACGGCCTCCTTGCGGCGCAACCGGCTGGTCCGCCGGGCTTGCGGGTTCAAGTGGATCGGTCCGGTGCATGAATATCTGGAGGTGTACGGCCCGGCGCTGGCAAGTGCCGTATGTGTTACCCATGAGAAGGATAAGGCGTACACGGACCGTAATCTGCAGATCTACCGCAGACGGGAAGCGGAAGGCGAGAGCTTCTCTGCGCGCGATCAATATTATTACGCCAATGAGCTGCGCGACCATGGAATTCACCGGGAGGCCTGCCGGTATTACGAGCTGTTCCTCAGCGGCGGGCAGGGCTGGATTGAAGATAATATTCAGGCCTGCCTGCGGCTGGCCGAATGCCTGGAAGCGCTGGGGGACAAGGAAGCGGCCTTCACTGCGGTCACCCGCACGCTGCAATATGATGCCCCGCGTGCTGAAGGCTGCTGCCGGCTGGGGGCCTGGCATCTGGAGAAGGGGCAGCTTCATCCGGCCATCTACTGGTTTGAGCTTGCTATTCAGCTGCCCGGACAGGCGGAGTCCATGGGGATGAAGAATGAGGCCTTCGCCACCTGGATTCCGAATCTGCAGCTTGCACTCTGCTATGACCGGCTGGGCCAGCATGAGCGGGCCAACCGCTATAATGAGACTGCGCTGCTTCATTCCCCCAGCCATCCCAGCATGCTGTATAACCGGAATTACTTCCAGAAGCTACTGGGCGACAAGTATGTCTCCTTGCAGCAGCCTTGAACACAGAACAAGCGCTCCCCTGCCGAGGCTGGGGGAGCGCTTGTTATTGTCTACGGATGTCCAGGCATTGCCGCAGGCTCCAGCAGCAGCTGGGGTTCACTCATGCGGATGAATTCCAGCACCTTGTCGTAGATAATCCGGTGGCCCTCCCGGTTGGGGTGGATGCCGTCCCGGCAGATGAACTTGGTGTAATCCGGCTGCTGCAGGAAGGCGCCCCGGACATCGATAATCTTGGTCCTGGTGCTCTCGGCGACCTTGAGGATAGCGGAGTTATAACGCTCCTGCCACCAGTAGATTTTGGTGACGCTGCCGAGGAACTTCATAATGTTCACTTCGGAATCGGGATTGTTGCCGCTGACCCACTTGAAGTAGTTGTCCGCATTCAGCGGAGGCAGACTCATCAGAATTGGCGTGATCCCCTGGTTCTTCAGGAAATGAATCATATCAGCCAACATCCGCTCGAAGGCCGGAAAATCCGTCTTAGGACTATGCTCTGCCTCGGGATTGCTCGCAATCTCACTCCAGTGGTAGTCACAGTCATTGCCGCCGTATTCAATCAGCACCACATCCGGCTTCTCCTGCAGGACATCCCGCTTCAGATTACCGAAGCCCTTCATCAGCGTATTGCCGAATCTGGCAGTATTGCGCATAGCTCCCTTGAGCTTGCCCTGAAGCATGGATACATAATTATCCTCCAGAATGACATATTTGCTTCGGGTCTCGTCATACACAACGCCCTTGGAGATAGAATCCCCGCTGACCATATATTTGAACTGAGACCCCATGGACTCTTGCTGCTCCTCATTCCTGTTCATGCTCCCGCCTCCGATAACCCTAGTATATATACAATCAGTGTAAACCATACGTGCAGCCGTGCCTATGTATAGATGTCATGGGTTCTTAGTCTTGCCGGCAGTATTCTGGCGGATCAGTGGAAAATACAGAAAAGGTTCAACCCCATCCTCATAAGTTGGACCTTTTTCTGCATTCTCCGGAGCCTCTACCCATTCTCTGCAAAAGGTCGGCTGGAGCGCGATTTTCCCGCACCGTTCCCTTTTAAAAAGGCAGCGGCTGTCCGTTCCATGATTTTGACACTGTTCTCCCAGGTCCATGATCTTGAATCGGTCTCCCCGCGCGCGGCGATCCGGCTCCGGAGTGCGGGATCTTGAATGAGCCGCATCACATCCGCCGCAAGCCGGTTCTCATACCGGTAGGACAACAAGGAGTTCTCCTCATGGCGGGCATACTCCAGATTTCCTCCCGCATAGACAGAGACCAACGCCGCCCCGCAGCGCATCGCCTCCAGCCCGGGCAACGAGCCGGTGTCGAAAATGCTCGAGCTGACAAAAATATCAGCACCGTTATAGTGATAGCATAGCTCCTCGTCATTGAGCGGCGTGAAGAAGCGGTATTTGCCGCTGTTCATCATCCTTTTTAGTGAATCGGAGGTGAAGCATTCATCCGGCGGACTGATGAAATTGATATTGACCCACGGGAAGTTCTGCTTCACGATATCCAGCTGATTCACCAGGTAATCCTGCTCGCGATGCCAGGAGAAGCCGTGCTCCACCTTCCGTAGGATCGCTGTAATGTTCAGCGGCTCCTGAAGCTCCTTGCGGATATTCATATTCCGGAATGAAGAGCTGATCCCTACCGGCACAATGCTTCCGCTGATTCCGTGCCCCAGCTTAATCAACTCCTGCTGCCATCTGGAGAGGACGATCAGCTTATCAGTAATATGATAGGAGGGGAAGGATACCTCGTTCTGCGGCAGAAACAGCGGTTCATAGCATAAGGAGAGGCGGATATGCATACCTTTGCCGTTCAGGCTGGCTGCCTGTGAGACCGGAACCGTAGTGTAGAAATTGGAGACGATGATATCACTGACGGGGAAATCGGATTCGCGGAGCAGCGGGTAGTCGGTAATCAGCAGAGTGGAACGGACGTCATAGGAAACATCCCCTCCCAGCGGCATGACAATCACAACCTGGTGGCCCCGGGCAGTAAGACCGTTCGTAAGCTCCACGAGCATGCGTTGTGCCCCGCCATGGCTTAAGGTAAGAATGGGGAAAGTGAACCGCATCTGTGATCCCTTCCTTTCTGCACCATCGCCCTGCAAAAATGCGATAGGTATACTATTTTATTCAGTGAAAAGCGAAAAGTACCGCTAAGCGGTACTTTTGGAGGAAATGGGGTTATGGCCGGATTATAACGATTTGCGCAGATTAAGCAGCAGATTCACAGTGTCCCGGATCTTCAGGCTGGTGACATCCTCCAGCGAGACATCGATCATCGGCTTATGCGCCTCAAGCTTGTTCAGGAACTCAGCGGTGTGGAACAGTCCGGCTCCGGGAGCGCCGTGACGAATGCGTCCACCGTCCTCATAGATTCCTTTGAGATGGGCGAGGATGATCCGGTCGCCGAACAGGCTGAAGGATTGATCGACGATCTCATCCTGGAGATGAACCTCTTCACCGATCAGGTTGCATGGGTCGAATACGACTCCGATGGAGCTTGAAGGCACTTCGTCGAGGATACGCCGCATTTTGGCCGGAGAGGACAGGGTATGAGTGCTTACGCCCTCGAGACCTAGGAATACGCCCCATTTCTCCGCCTCCTCTGCCAGCTCCTCGATGGTTGCCTTAAGGGCATCCCAGCCGATCTCCTCATAGCGGTAAGGGTCGATTTCCTGGAAGGTCGTAAATGCCCCCGTCTCCGTAGCGACCATAGGTGCGCCGAACTGGCGGGCGTAGCGCAAATGCTCCTTGAAGCGGTCAATCTCCGACCGGCGGACCGCAGGATCGGGGTGAATCGGATTAATGTAGCAGCCAAGCACACCGATGCGGATGCCGGCCCTGTCGAATTGCTCGCCAATGTATGAGGCCAGTCCAGGACTAAGCTTGCCGGGGGAGAGGTCAATGTCCTGTATGGCTTTGGATAAGGCGAGCTGTACGAAGTCAATATTGTAGGTCTGAAGAGCGGCGGTCAATTCCTTAAGCGGCAGGCAGCCGGCAGTGTGTGCCAACGTTCCGTAACGAATAATAAACAACTCCTTTGGAATTCTATGAATTTATATCTATAATATTAATGACGCTTACATAGACATGCAAGGTTTTAAGAATGCATGCAACACAGGAGGAATTGAGATGAATGCAATAGAGATGCGTAAGCAAGAGCTGGAGAACTGCCGTCCAGAGCCTACACTGGACCGGGAGACGATTGATGAATTCTGGAATGATCTGCTCGCGGAAGATGAAGAGCAGCCGCTGGATGTGAGCATCACCCCTGAAGATACCCCCTATCCGGGCATGAAGGTGAGCAAGGTCAGCTATATGAGCTATGGGGAGACTACGATCAATGCCTGGTATATCCAGCCTGCCGGTGATACGGACGGCATGGGAGACCGGCCGTGTGTTGTGACCTTTCCAGGTTACACCGGTGACCGGGGATATCCCGAGCGTTACGCAGATTTCTTGCTGCTTGGATACACAGTACTGGCCGTAGATGTTCGTGGTCAGCTTGGAGAGACCGGCAATCTGCTGCCGCAAGAGCACGGGATTGTCAGAGGCTGGATTACCCAGGGGCTGCTGGAGAAGGAGCAGTCCTACTATCTGGCGTTAGCCATAGATACCGTACGGGCTATAGAGACGGCAGCACAGCTGCCGGGGGTTGATCCGGCACGTATTGCGATTACAGGAGCCAGCCAGGGCGGAGGGATCGCTCTGTTGGCGGGAGCGCTCAGCCGCCGCGTGGCTGCGGTAGCCGCAGATATTCCTAATCTGTGCCGGCTGGATTTCGGGGTGCTGAATTCCACCAGTTCACTTACTGAGATCGCGGAATACCTGAAGCGCTATCCGGAGCATCTGGAGCGTGTGTTTGAGAATCTGGCCTTTTTCGATATCGTCAATCTGGCTCACCGCTTCACCGTCCCTGTTCAGATGTCCGTAGGCTGGAAGGATACGGTATGTATGCCGGAGACGATCTATGCCGCGTATAACCGGATAGAATCACCTAAGGAGATTATGGATTATCCGTTCTCCGGGCATGAGGTGAGCGAATTCCAGCGCAGACAGACGGCGTTGTTCTTCCAGGAGCATCTGGGCTCCTAAGTGAAGCATTATAAGCCACAGTGATTAGCCGCAAGGGAATGGTGTGAAGATATAGTAAGGGTTGGCGCGAGGCCATATATAGGCAGTCTAATCACCGGGAGGGAACTACGGATGGACAATCAGACAGGTAAGCTGCCGGCAGGAGTATTGGTGGAGAGCTTTGAGTATGACAAGAAGAATGAGGAGCTTGTGAAGAAGAGCTTCTGGAGCAAAACCAGGAAAGCCGCCGGTAAAATCCCCTTCACCAGAGAAGCGATAGCCATGTATTACTGTGCTATGGATGCCAAAACACCGCTATGGGCGAAAGGGATTGCTTTTGGAGCGCTGGCGTATTTCATTTCCCCGATCGATGCTATTCCCGATGCGCTGATCGGCCTGGGCTTCACAGACGATGCTGCCGTCATGGCGGCGGGCATCCGGGCTATTGCCGGACAGGTCAAGGAGGAGCATAAGCAGAAGGCGGAGGAGTTTTTCGAAGATTCATAATAGGCTGGAAGATAGCCTCTTTTTTTGAGCAGGATCAACGTGAGTACTTGGGTGGACGCTGCGTGAACGAACCGTTGTTCCAATCGCTGTGGTCGTAAGAATTTTTTTCATTCCCCTTAGCGGTGAAAATCCGGAGACCAAGGCGACCGCTATCGCTTTTACACAATCGTTTCGTCCTCTCCGCTGTTTAAGTGGGATACGAAAATACATTTTTTAAACAAAAACAGAAAGCAGCGGTTCTCCAATATGAGAGAATCGCTGCTTTTTTAACATTTGAATCCTTTGAAACATCTGAGATCTGACTCGTCTATAGAATATCTACTTTGAGACAGTCCCTATTCTGCTATGCCCCGTTACACTCCGGTGTCTATAGTTGGACGCTCTGAAGTCTGCTGCTTCGCCTGGTACTCCAGACCCCAATCTCTCATCAGCTTGATGATCGGAATCAGAGACCGGCCGAAATCAGTCAAGGAGTACTCGACCTTGGGCGGCACCTGATGATAGACCTCACGGTGTACGACGCCATCCTCCTCCAGCTCGCGGAGCTGCAGGGTCAGCATGCGCTGGGTGATGCCGGGGCAGATGCGGCGGAATTCGTTGAACCGGACTGTGGAATCCATCATATGGTACAGCAGCACACCCTTCCATTTACCGCCGATAACATCGAGGGTGAATTCTACAGGACAAGCAAAGGCATTGCTATCAGGGCAAGTGCCGAAACCGCCTTTACGGTTGCGCATCACTGAACACGCTCCTTAGTATCATTTTGTATACTACATCACAAAAATGTGCGTACTTCTAAATGTGTTGTATATCCATTACTATAGGCATGGGAACAGGAAAACGTCAATTCCTTATCATGAACGGTACACAGAAAGGGAGTATGGAGGATGGAGAACACAAGCACAGCAACTCAAATGACGAAAGAGCAGATTTTGGCAGCCTATGAGTACAGACATGCGACCAAGGAATTCGACAGCAGCAGAAAGATCAGCGGGGGGGATTTCGGCTTCATTCTGGAGACGGGACGTCTGTCGCCGAGTTCGTTCGGCTTCGAGCCCTGGAAGTTTGTAGTTGTCCAGAACCCGGAGCTCCGGCAGAAGCTGCTGCCATACGCCTGGGGCGCGCAGAAGCAGCTTCCGACTGCAAGCCATTTCGTGCTTATTCTGGCCAGACAGCCGCGTGATCTGGCAGCTGACTCAGAATATATTCAGAGTATGATGTCGGAGGTACAGAAGCTGCCGGTTGAGATTGCAGAGGGCAAGCAGCGGGTCTACGGCGCATTCCTGAAAAACGATTTCGGCCTGGCTGGCAATGAGCGGGCGATCTTCGAGTGGGGCGCGCGTCAGACCTATCTGCCCCTTGGCAATATGATGACCGCAGCTGCGCTGATCGGCATCGATTCCTGTCCGATTGAAGGCTTCGATAAGCAGAAAATGGAGCAGCTTCTGGCCGACGAGGGGATTATGGACCCTGAACATTTCGGGCTGGCCTGCATGGTAGCCTTCGGCTACCGGAGCGATGAGCCGCGTGTGAAGACCCGGCAGAACGCTTCGCAGGTGGTAGAGTGGGTCTAAGGGCGATAAGGCCTGCGAGCCGGAGGCTGTTATGAGGATCACAAAGAAACGGATGCTGCCCTGAGGGGTTGCATCCGTTTCTTTTTTTTGAAATATTAGATCAATAATGAAAGTACATAGAAGAGTCGAAAACTTATTGAAAATTTGCTGAAAACTCTGCTACTCTTAGGAAGTCAGCCTGCTGCCGGTAAGCGGCTGCTTATGATCGTCATTTCAAGATTGAAGGGATTCCTGCATTATGAAAATCATCCGCATTATCGCCGAGGTCTGCTTGCTGTATGTGTTCTTCCTGGCCGGAGGCTATCTGCAAGAGCTGCTGCATTTGCCGATTCCAGGCAGTATCGTGGGACTGTTGCTGCTCTTCGTGCTGCTTTTGCTAAAGATTGTGCCCGTGAAGCTGATCGAGAACGGCTCGTCCTTTATACTGGCGTATCTGCCCATGTTCTTCATCCCGGCCACCGCAGGCATCATGAACCATCTGGATATCTTTAGCGGAAGAGGCTTGCTCCTGATCGGCATTCTCGTCATCAGCAGTGTGCTGACCATGGTTGTTACAGCACATTCCAGCCAGTGGATTGCCGCCCGCAGCGTCAAACGCTTAACACGCCGGACGTACCGTGCCCGTAATGTCCAAGGGAAGGGGAAGGAAGCATGAGAATTCTGCTGGCTGCCAGCTTCGTGCTGATGAACGTCGTGATCTATCTGGTCATGTCCATACTGTACAGACGTTACCGTCTTCCTGTCCTCCTGCCCGCGCTCACCGCAACGTTCACGGTTGTTGTGCTGCTCATGGGCTTCCATATCTCTTATGAGACTTATATGATCGGCGGCGACTGGATTAACCGCCTGCTGGGACCAGCGGTAGTATCGCTGGCTTATCCCTTATACAAACAGCGGCATGTACTGTGGAAGAATCTCCCCGCCATTCTCGGCGGAACGGTCACCGGACTTATGGTCGGAATGTTCAGCGGGCTGCTGATGGCAGCCGGACTCGGCTTCTCCAAGCTGTATGTGCTGTCCATTCTGCCCAAGTCGATTACCACCGCTGTAGCGATCCAGATCTCCAGCAATCTCGGCGGAGATTCATCGCTGACCTCCGTGTTCGTGATGGTTGCCGGCTTCACGGGAGCAATCGGCGGCCCCTATATAATTAAGCTGTTCAGAATCCGCAGCGAGTCGGGGATCGGCATTGGCCTGGGCACAGCTTCCCATGCCCTCGGCACAGCCAAGGCACTGGAATACGGCGAAGAGTCGGTGTCCATGAGCTCTGTAGCCATGACTGTGTGCGCGATTGTCGGCTCCATCGCCGGACCGCTAGTCGCCTGGATCATGTACCATTAAGCTTGCAGCATTCAGTAATCAGCCGTTCACACGCAGCCGGATTACGTTCCAGGAAGCAGCCGGAAGCATTGCGCTCACCCGGGCGCCGTCTGCGGCTGCTGTTCCCCGGTTGTGCGGAAGTACATTCGACGGGTTGGAGCGGGTATTGGCCGCCTGAAGATCCTCATGCTCAAGAACCGTGTGCTGAATAACCTCTACAGCGCCGAAGCTCCGCAGATCAACCGCCAGCTCCATGCCTTCGCTCAGATGGCGGTTCACTGCAAACACAGTAACCTCGTTCAGCTCCTCATTATATACACTGACCGCTTCCAGATATGGAACGTCGGTGAAATCCTTGGAATCATATTTGGAACTTGTAATCAGCGGGTGCAGCACCGTTCCCCGGCCGTAGATGGAGGCATGCATGTAAGGATAATAAGTGGTCTGCAGCCAGAGCGGTCCGCCATCCTCCGTCATAATCGGTGCAATGACATTAATGAGCTGGGCGATACAGGCCATCTTGACCCGGTCTGCATGCTTAAGCAGGCTGATCAGGCAGCAGCCCACTACCAGCGCATCCTCCAGGGTATAGACATCCTCGAATTCAGGCGGTGCAATCTGCCAGTGCTGCTCAGCACGGCTTGAGCCCTGCGACTTCCACACATTCCATTCATCGAGGGAGAGGTAAATCTTTTTCTTGCTTTTCTTCTTAGCCTTGATATAATCACATACTGCTGCTACGCTGTCGATGAACTGATCCATATCGAGTGATTGGGCCAGGAAGTTCGCTGTATCTCCATCATTGTTATTGTAGTAAGTGTGCAGCGACAGGAAATCGACATTATCATAGGTGAGATCCAGAACTGTAGCTTCCCATTCGGCAAAAGTGCTCATGTTGCTGCCCGAGCTGCCGCAGGCGACAAGCTCCAGAGAAGGATCCACCCAGCGCATCGCTTTGGCGGTCTCATTGGCGAGTCTTCCGTATTCGACTGCAGTCTTGGCTCCGATCTGCCATGGACCGTCCATTTCATTGCCCAGACACCAGGTGCGGAATTTGTGCGGATCCTTGTAGCCATGGGAGATCCGCAGGTCACTCCAGTAAGAGCCGGAGGGATGGTTGCAGTACTCGACCAGATTCCTTGCAGCGTCGATTCCGCGTGTGCCCAGGTTCACTGCCATCATCACTTCAGAACCGGCCAGCTTGGCCCAATCGGCGAATTCATTCGTGCCTACCTGGTTAGTCTCTGTAACCCACCAGGCAAGTTCAAGAGAGCGCTTCCGTTCCGCCTTGGGTCCAACGCCGTCTTCCCAGTTATAACCGGATACGAAGTTGCCTCCCGGATAACGGATGATCGGTACGCGTAGTGCCTTGATAGCCTGGAGGGCATCGCCGCGGAACCCGTTATCGTCAGCGGTAGGATGTCCCGGCTCATAGATTCCGCCATAGACGGCCCGGCCCAGATGTTCAATGAAGGAACCGTACAGCCTTGGATCTACCTCGGCCAGTTTGAAGTCTTTGTCGACAATCATCTTGGATTGAATGCTCATAGTTAGAAGCTCCTTTGTATTAGATTAATGAAATAGCTAATCGTTAAAGCCCGTTTATGATTACATGATACGAATTACGGGGTATACTAAGCAATAACTAATTTCAGGATTAACTTAATAACTAATTCAAAGAGCGCGGAGGGCCACCGATGTATTTAACCACAGATTCTGAATCGTTGAAGGTCTATGAAGCACTTGCCAGTGAAGTGCGGCTGCGGATCATCGATCTGCTTAGCAGCGAGGAGATGCATATTAAGGAGATTGCAGCCAGGCTGTATCTCAGCAGTGCCATTGTCAGCTCGCATGTAGCGAAGCTGCAGAAGGCCGGCATCGTCAGCTCCCAGATGAAGCGGATCGACGGGGGGACTTAT
The DNA here is from genome assembly GCF_038009085.1 of Paenibacillus sp. FSL R7-0210. Classification (NCBI taxonomy): domain Bacteria; kingdom Bacillati; phylum Bacillota; class Bacilli; order Caryophanales; family Paenibacillaceae; genus Paenibacillus; species Paenibacillus sp. FSL R7-0210. The sequence continues at coordinate 3,266,806 of NZ_JBBPAR010000001.1, read as the reverse complement.
AAATTCTGCTCACTTTCCGCGAATTTCTTGCAGATTAAATTATCCGGGGCCAAAGGCATCGCCCGCAAAGTAGTGGAGGTCTCTGTCCCTGTGGGCCATTACACCGACCTTGCAGCTTCACCGACCTGCGGCATTGCCACAACGGAGAAGCTGATCGGGTATTATGACGACCCGCGTTATTTCCTGGACCCGCAGCGGGTGGATGCCGGCATTCTCTGGTTCGCCAAAGGATATGTGGAATATAAGGTTCCGAATTATCTGTTCATGGATCAGACTGTCCAGGAGATTGAGATTTCCATGGAGATCGGCTCGGAGGCACCGAGTGTGAACGAGAAGTGGCCTTCGGATATCTCTTTTATGATGAATGGCATTTCGCTTGGCAAATGGACCAGCCCCGGTGACTTCGGCGTAATGAGAGGCCGGCTGACTCCAGCCTGGTGGAAATCGGATGTGAACCAGTACGGGCTGCTCAAGGTGCTCAGAATTAATGCAGGGGGAACTTATATAGACGGCCAGCAGATATCGGCAGTTACCATTGATCAGGTGGGCTGGCAGCAGGACCAGTGGAGCTTCAGGTTCACGGCAGAAGACACCACCCGAAGGCGGGGCGGCTTAACGTTATTCGGGCGCGGCTTCGGGAATTACGAGCAGGACATTGTGTTTCGTGTGTATTACGAATAAGAGGGAGCAGTCTGCCGAAATGGCAAGTGATATGGAAAAGACAAGTGAATGGATAAGACAAGTGAAAAGGATCTTTGTTCACATGAGATGTTTGCAAAAGGGGTCTGCGGGTAACTATAACTAAGTAATCCAAATCGCGCACAACTTGCATACAAGGAGGAATTCACATGTCAGATCATTCCGGTAATGAGGCAGACATCCGCAACAAAGAGAATAAAGACGGGGATTCACTCGCAGAACGCAAAAAGATGGAGAACGGTGTGGATATTGAACCTGAAGCCGATGATTGGGAAGCCAAACCGGCCGAAACCGCTCATCCTGACCCGCTTCCTAAGAATTCGGGTGTAGGGGATTAAGGTATAAGGCATATGCACATAGCAGACTGTTCCTACTGGGGCAGTCTTTTTTCTGATATAGGGATTATGATTTCACCAGACGCAGGCCGACGGAGGTAATAAGGAGTCTGGAATGTATGCGAAAAACCGCCAGATATTCCCGTCATAGCATCCGGTTCCTGGAGGCATACTAGCTCTAATTGGAAAATTAATGGGACCGGAGGCGCGAATAACTACGATGACACCGTTACTTTTACAGCATAGTTACAGTGTAGTGGCTGCGGCAAGTCCCTATCTGTTCTGTTTCACTGTCTACTCGTTCCTGGGATGGGTCCTTGAAGGCAGTTATAACCTTTACAGCACCGGGACCTTTCGCAAAGAGGGCTTCCTCAAAGGGCCATTCAAGCCCATGTACGGCTGCGCCCCCTTGCTGCTGCTGGCAGCACATGAAAATAGGCTTCCCTTTCCGTTATTCCTGCTGCTTGCGCTGATCGTCCCTTCGGCGGTTGAGTTTATCAGCGGCTGGCTGCTTAAGAGAATCTTTCGTAGACAGTGGTGGGATTATTCTGAGATGCCGTTTCAGCTGCATGGGCATATCTGCCTGAAATTCTCGCTGTATTGGTGGGGACTGTCAGTGGCTTGCATCTTCGGCTTGCAACCGTTGGTACACTTCCTGTATCTGCAAATAGAGAGGGTATGGATGCCTGTACTGCCCGTGTTCCTACTTATATTCACAGCTGATCTGCTGTGGACGTTCCGCACCCGCCGCCGCGGGCTGCAACTGCTGGATCATCTGTTGGAGTCACCGGAGCTGGGCGAAGGTTGAAGACTTAGTGAAGAGTGGGAATATGAAAATCACAAAGAATCCAAAAATATCTCCGCCTTATGGCTGGAGATATTTTTGGGTTACATAACCTTTTGCTATCACAATTGTGCGTCAGACAAGGAATATCATACAACCATGTCAAATATAGTGCTAACCCAGTTTATTCATAAACCGTGGAGCGGGAGGGCACATGAACAACTTTTTCAACAAATACAGTCGGGCTATTATAATTCTTGAAACGCTACTTATTGCGGTACTCTCACTATTGCTGATACGGGAAGTCAACAAGCCAGCCCCTCTGGTCAGGGACCAGCGGAACTTGATTACGCATTTTGATCAGCTGGATTTGGACAGAATTACAGAAATGATACATAGATTTAAGGAAGGTAAGGGAGATAACCTCACCATGCTTCAGTGGGGTGTTGACAGCGGGCCGTATATTCATGATTTCTACAACGATGGCAGGGTACTGCACTGGACGGTGGACAACAGCCGGGACTGGGCAGGCGACGGCGGGAAGATCGAATATGTGTGCAGAGCGATCCGGCTTGCCGAGACCGAGGAGTTCTATAATGTTGAGCTGACGGATTGTGAGAATCAGCCGGGTGATTTCGTGGTTCATCCGATTTCTTTCCGCAAGGATGAGCTATAGGCTGGAATTAACAATGATATAGGGACCAATTGAAATCAAGTCAGGAGGAAGCTTCATGTCAATATCTGAGTATTACCGGGAGCTGCGCGGGAAGGCCGGCAACGGGCTGTTAATGATGCCGTCCGTAGCGGCTGTAGTAAGAGATGAACAGGATCGGATTCTGCTGATCCGCAAAAAGGATGAAACCTTATGGGGCCTGCCGGCCGGAGCGGTTGAACCTGGAGAGACCCCGTCCAGGGCGCTGCGCAGAGAGGTGTTCGAAGAGACCGGCTTAATGGTTACGCCTGAACAGATTATCGGCGTATTCGGCGGTGAGAAATTCAGATATGAATATAGCAACGGGGATCAGGTAGAGTACACGGTTATTGTATTTGAATGTGTCATTGTTAAAGGCCAGCTCAGGAGCCTGGACGGGGAGGCGGAAGAGCTGAGATTCTTCAAGGAAGATGAACTGCCCGGGCTAACAATCCCTTATCCCCCGAAGCTGTTCATGCGGGATGCAGCTGCGCCCAGGAAGGTTATATTTGATTGAAGGTTGTATTTGATTGATGAAGGAGTAGTTACGATTGCTGATTTTGAATTTACAATCCAGAATGATCTACTGCGGTGCAGTACTGCTAGCTGCCCTGCTGGGTCTTGCGACCAGGGCATACGGGAACCAGTTGCCGCACTTTGTCAGCGAACACTTTGGGGATGCGATCTGGGCAGGGATGATTTACCTTGCCTCCCGGGTGCTGCTGATCCGGCATCCGCTATGGATGTCGCTTGTCCTTAGCCTGTGCTTCAGCTTCGGAATTGAGTTCAGCCAGCTCTATCAGGCAGAGTGGATTCTGCATGTGCGTGCTACAACCCTTGGCAGCTTGATTCTCGGCCACGGCTTCCTCTGGATTGATCTGGTCCGGTATACAGCCGGAATTCTGTTCTGCTGGACGTTAGACCAAATCTTACAAAATTGATTCTGGATTATATAGGAAGAAGAATATATATTAAGTGAGGCGATCCGGTCTGTAATAATCTGGAACAAGAATGCCGGTCATCTGCCGAATGCTGCCTGATTTGGAGATGAGTAACCGTAAATGACGAACAGCTTATTAGTGGTATGTCTATTGACTCTGATTATTCATACGGCGGAGACCTTGTCGTATTCGGTGCGTTTTGCCGGAGTGAAGCTGAACAAGATCGCCATCGCCTTATCCCTGACCGGAATTATCGTGCTGGTCTCCAGAACCGCAAATATGGTACAAGGCCCCTTAACGGCGAAGTTCGTAGATTATGCCAAAGCTGACGACAGCTTCCCGCTGCTCAACTATTTGCGGATTATTATGCTGGCTTCTTCACTGGGTACATTGATCGCCATCGCCTTGTTTCCAACCTTCGTAGGACTGTTCGCAAGAGTAATTTCCAAGCTGGAGATCGAAGGATCTATCCCTAAGCTGCTGACGAGTGTAACAGTCAGCCAACTTAAGAATACGCGCAAATATATCCGCAGACCGAAGGTCAGGCTGAGCAGCTTCCGTTATCTTGGAATTCCCAAGCGCTTCATTGTGATGAATGTCTTCGTGACGGCCTTCTACACGGTTGGCGTACTATCCTCGATGTATGCGGCCAAGCTGTTGCCGGCATTCAGCACTACTGCTTCCCAGGCATCGGGCCTGATTAACGGGATAGCAACGATACTGCTGACGGTGTTCATCGATCCGCAGCTGGGAATCATCACCCATAAGGCAACGGAGAATGTGGAATACCGTGACCAGCTCGGGAAGATCTATGTACTCTTGATGGGCTCGCGCTTCCTGGGATCTCTGCTGGGGCAAGCCCTGCTTGTACCGGGAGCCTTCATTATCACCTGGCTGGTGAAGCTGCTCTGACCCTGATGAATATGCTGCTTCGGCTACTTCGGCAGCTTAAGCTCTGCGGCACGGAGCGCCGTGCTGATCTGTTGCTCCCAGCCGTACAACTGTCCGGCCATAGTACGGATCTCCTTCATCCGGTTATAAGACAGCTTCATTGCAGCCGCAGCCTGGGTAGCGTCTCCCGCCTGGACCGCGGCTTTGTAGCGCTTGTCGGCCTCGGTTCTCTCTGATAGTGCGGCTGAGAATAGCTTGTTCTGGGCGGCAATCTGCTTCTTGAGCAGGGTGATGGGGGCAAGGGCATCCTTAGCCGGCTTGTTCTTCGCGGCAGTTAAAGCTTTAGCTTCTGCCAAGGCTGAGGTGGCCTTCTTCACTTCAGCCCGTGCTGCGGTAGCAGCAGCCTTAAGCTTATTGCGCTTCAGCTCAAGCACAGTGGCACTCTTCAGATTGCTTACCTTGCGGGCAGCGGTGATCTGTTTGCTGAGAGCAGTATACTGGTCCAGGAGCGGAGCATGCTTCTTCTGCACCGCTTCCGAGGCAGCCTTAAGCTTGGCGAGCTGGGCAGCATTAGTGGCTTGAAGCTGCTTGTTCACTGCGGCAAGTGCGGCGTTATTCTGCTTGCGCAATTCCTGATTCCGCTGGAGGTCAGACTTCAGCGATGCCTGTAGACCCGTATAGTCTGTATACAGATTATGAATTTCGTCCAGCGCAGCATCCCAGCCGGAATCGGCAGAGACACCGGACAAGGGAGATGTACAAAGTGACAGCAGTATCACCAGCACAAACAGCCTTCTTACAACTCTTCCCGAGAAAGGTGTAACAACTCCCATACCTCTCCAATTCGTTAAACCCGTGAATTTAAACATTGCATTCAGCTCCTCTGATTGTTCATTTGGTAATAGACACAAAGAAGCACCTCCAAGAAAGGCATGAACTGCCTGTCCTGCGAGGTGCTTCTCCCGCTTAATATGTGTTACCTGTGCATTTACTATAACCCCGGTGAACCTGCATAGTCAAGCATTTTTAGGAACATTAGTTCCTGTAATGGGATATTTATCTTCTTTTTGTATATGACTCTGCCGGAAAATCTAGTAGAATATATCTGTAGTTTACAATATTATATAAAGTTCGACATCTTGGTACTCACACGAATGGGAGATGCATTATGCAGCTTAGACATGTGAAAATAAAAGGAACAGGCAAATATTTGCCGGAGCGTGTAGTTAGTGATGCAGAGCTTGATCAGATCCTTGGCACAACACAGGGCTGGGTGAACAAAATCACCGGCGTCGGTACCCGCCATTATGCCAATACAGATGAAACCGCCTCCTTCATGGGCGCAAGAGCTGCTGAAGCGGCCCTCGCCGATGCAGGCCTCAGCTTCAGTGAGGTCGATTGTCTGGTGTGTACGAGCGGAACCAAGGAGCAGCCGCTGCCGAGTACCGCCGTGTTCATTCAGCAGGCCATGGGGCAGGCTGATTCCGGTGTGCCGGCTTTTGATATCGATGCGACTTGTCTCAGCTTTCTGGTAGGGCTTGATGTGATGTCCTACATGGTGGAAGCGGGCAGATATAAGAATGTGCTGCTGGTGGCCACTGAGATTGCCTCGGTGGGGCTGAACTGGCAGGATAAGGAGAGCTCGGCCTTGTTCGGTGACGGAGCGGCAGCGGTAGTGATCGGGCCTGCGGAGACCGGTGATTCCTCGCGGATACTTCATGCTTCGCTCAAAACCTACAGCAGCGGTGCACGTTATTCGGAGATTGCCGGGGGCGGGACCAGACTGCATCCCCAGAATTATACAGCCGAGGATGCACTGCCTTATCTGTTCCATATGGATGGACAGGCTATATTCCGCAAAGCGTCCAAGCTGCTTCCGGATTTCATTGCTGACATGCTGAATGCCACAGGCAATAAGATGGACGACTTCAGGCTGGTCATTCCCCACCAGGGCAGTGCAATGGCGATGCGTCTCCTTCGTAAAAAGCTGGGAATTGCCGAGGACCGCTTCCTCGACAATACCGCAGGCCATGGCAATACGATTGCTGCATCCATTCCGATGGGGCTGCATGAAGCTATCCGTCAGGGCCGGATAACACGCGGAGACCGGATCATGCTGATCGGCACAGCGGCTGGGCTGTCTCTGGGAGGCATGATTATTGAGTACTGAAGCCCGGCGTATTCTGATTACCGGCGGACGCGCCCCGGTAGCCCTGGAGCTGGCAAGGCTGTTCAAGGCGGCAGGCCACCAGGTATATGTGGCAGAAAGCGCCGAGTATCATCTGTGCCGGGTATCCTCTGCCGTCGAGGCCAGCTTCCGGGTGCCTGCCCCAAGGCATCACCCGCAGGCCTATGTCCAGCGGCTGGCAACGTTAACGGAAGAACTGGGCATTCACTGCCTGATTCCGACCTGCGAGGAGATATTCTATATCTCTGCCGGTCTTGAGCATCTGACGGGGTGCCGCGTACTTACGCCAGACCGGAGTATTCTGGCCGGGCTGCACCATAAAGGGGAGTTCATGATCCTGCTCCGTTCGCTCGGATTCAAGATCCCGGACACGGTGCTGATCAGCAGCGCAGAAGAGTGGCGGAGAGCCGTGATGCAGGCAGCGCAGGAGGGAGAGCAGCGGGTCTACAAACCTGCATATTCCCGCTTTGCCTCGAAGGTCATTCTCCCGGATAAAAGATCCGCTTCAACTAATCCGCATAACCGCGTTCCGGGAGAAATAGAGCCTCCAGCCGGACTATCGGCCGGGGCTCCCTGGGTATCGCAAGAGTACATTCAAGGCAGAGCGGTTTGTACGTACAGCATACTTCACGAAGGCACAGTTGTGGCGCATGCTGCTTATGACAGCAGGTACAGGACGGGACGCAGCGGGGCCAGCGTGTATTTTGAACCGTTGGAGCATCCTGCGGCCCTGGAATGGGTACAGCGGTTCGCCGCAGCAACCGGCTTCAGCGGCCAGATCGGATTCGATTTCATCGAACCGGAGAACGGGACGCTGTATCCAATTGAATGCAATCCGCGCGCTACAAGCGGGATTCATCTGTTCTCGCCGGAGGAAGGGTTGACGGAGGCGCTGCTGAATCCCGGTCTGCTCGTGCAGAGCGGAACAGTCATTGTCCCGCGTTCAGCCCGCACAGCCATGCTGACGCTGCCCATGCTGGGCTGCGGGCTGAAGCCGGGACCCGGGGGCTTCGGCAGCTGGCGGCAAGCGCTGCTTGGAGCAGCAGATGTGGTCTACCGCAAGGATGACCGCCGCCCTGCCCGCGAGCAGTTCCGCATAGTATACGCCGCCTGGAAGACAGCCAGGCGGCACCGCATCTCGATCACAGAGGCGTTAACTGAAGATATAGAATGGAATGGTGAGGCATGACCAAAGCGCTGGTAACAGGTGCAACCGGATTTCTTGGACGGCATACCGCCCGGAGGCTGGCCCGGATGGGCTGGGAGGTCTACGCGCAGGGACGCAACCCGGAGCAGGGAAAGCAGCTGGAGCAGGAAGGTGCAGTGTTTCTGGCCGGGGATCTGCGTGACCCGGAGACTGCCTATGGCTTTTGCCGGGGAATGGATGTGGTGTTCCATTGTGCAGCCTTGTCGTCACCTTGGGGGAAGTACAAGGAGTTCTATACATGCAATGTGGAGGCTACAAGCCATATAGTTGAGGGGTGCAAACGTCATGGCGTAGGAAGGCTGGTTCATATCTCCACGCCCAGTGTGTATTCCAGCCAGCGGCCCCGCTTCGGCATCCGGGAGAGTGATCCGCTTCCCGGCCGGCCGGCCAATGCCTATGCCGCAACAAAGCTGATCGCCGAGCAGGTAGTCCGGCAGGCAGCGAGAGAAGGGCTTACCGCCTTCATGCTCCGGCCCAGAGCCATATTCGGCCCGCTGGACAACGCCCTGTTCCCCCGGCTGCTGGCAGCGAATGAGAGCAAGGGGGTGCCGCTGATGAATGGCGGAGCGGCCAGGCTTGATCTCACCTGCGTAGAGAATGTAGTCGATGCCATGCTGCTCTGCTGTGAAGCCCCGGTGTCTGCTTCCGGCAGCGTCTACAATATTACTAATGGTGAGCCGCTAAGGTTCGAAGAGCTGGTCACCCGGCTATTCTCACTGCTCGGGGTTCCGCTGCACACCCGGCGATTGCCCTACCCGGTAGCTTATACCGCAGCGGCCTTAATGGAGGGGATCTACAAGGTGCTGCCTATTTCGGGTGAGCCGCTGCTGACCCGTTATTCTGCAGCCGCACTCGGTATCTCCCAGACACTGGATATTACACTGGCCCGCGAGCAGCTGGGTTATCAACCGCGTATAACAACAGACGAGGGACTTCGTGCCTTTGCAGAATGGTGGAGGGAACAGCAATGATTACAGAAATTCCAGTTGAATTATCTATACTGTCTGCGGGCTATTGCCTGCATCCCGAGCGTCTGACGCTGCGTGGAGGCACACTGAAGCCGGTTGCCTTCCCGGCAGGTTACGCCCTGATCCGGCATCCGGAATACGGTCCCATCCTGTTCGATACAGGCTACAGCGCGCGTTTCTTTCAGGAGACAGCTAGTCTGCCAGCTTCTCTATACCGCAAGATTACTCCGGTTGTCTATAGAGAGGAAGAGAGTGCAGTGCGGCGGTTGCAGGCAGGGGGGATCTCGCCGGAGGAGGTGCGGTATGTGGTGCTGTCGCATTTTCATGCCGACCATATCGGCGGGGTAAGGGATTTCCCGCAGGCACAGTATATTTATTTGCAGAAATCTTACGATGCCGTAAGCGGGTTGGGTCCGGTGCGGGCGACGAAGGCGGGATTCCTGCCCGGGCTGCTGCCGGATGATTTCAGACTCCGCTCCTTCCCTGTGGATGAAGCTTCAGCGAAGCGTGCGTTGCCGCAAGGCCTCCCGTTCACGGAAGCCTATGATTTGCTTGGAGACGGCAGCCTGCTGGCGGTTGAGCTGTCCGGCCATGCCGCCGGGATGATCGGCGTATTCGTCTCCACCTCCCAGCATGATTATCTGCTCTGTGCAGATACGGTCTGGTCGAGCCGGGCATTCCGGGAGAACCGCAAGCCGCACCTGGCAGCAGGCTTGATCATGTCCAGCCGCACAGAATACCACCGCAATTTCGAGCGGCTGCGCCAGCTGCATGAACAATTTCCCCTGCTTCGGATTGTGCCCAGCCATTGCCGCGAGGCGCTTGCGCACTGGGGAACGGGAGGTGTGACATGAAGCGGATAAGGCTGGTAATGACCCATTACATTCTCACCAAGTGGGGCAGACGCTGGAAGAACCGGGCAGCAGTCGAACAGTGGCAGGAGAAGCGTATCCGGCTTCATGTAGAGAAGGTGAGGCAGCGTTCGAAGTTCTACAGGGAGCTGTGGGCAGGCATTCCGTCCAAGGAATGGCGGAGTTTCCCGGTGATCGGGAAGCCGGAGATGATGGAGAATTTCGATCAGCTTAACACTGCGGGTATTACGAAGGAGCAGGCCTTTGCCGAGGCCTATGAAGCGGAGAACAGCAGGAACTTCAAGCCTACGCTGCAAGGCGTCACCGTCGGGTTATCCTCGGGAACCTCCGGCAACCGGGGGATTTTTCTCGTTGGAGAAGAAGAGCAGGCTGCCTGGACCGGCACGGTGCTGGCAAAGCTTTTGCCGGGTGGACTGTGGAAGCGGGCGAGCATTGCATTTTTTCTGCGGGCAAATAGTAATTTGTATGAATCCGTGAAGCAGGGAAGGCTGCAGTTCCGGTATTTCGATCTGCTGGAGCCGCTTCCCAGGCTCTTGACCCGTATGAAGGAGTACCAGCCGGATATCTGGATTGCACCGCCGTCCATGCTGCGTCTGCTGGCTGAGGCACAGCAATCGGGTGAGATGAATCTGCATCCCCGCCGGATCATTGCGGTTGCGGAAGTGCTTGACCCGCTCGACCGGCAGCAGATTGAGCAGACCTTCGGGCAGAAGGTGCATCAGGCTTATCAGTGTACCGAGGGCTTCCTCGGAGCTACCTGTAGTTACGGAACATTGCATCTCAACGAAGATATTGTACATATCGAAAAAGAAATACTGGATGAACAATCACGCCGGTTCGTGCCTATCGTGACCGATTTCTCCAGAAGTGTGCAGCCCATCGTCCGCTACCGGCTGAATGATATTCTGACCGAAGCGGCAGAGCCGTGTCCCTGCGGTTCACTGTTCACGGCCATTGAGCGGATCGAAGGACGCTGTGATGATATTCTGTATCTGCCCCATACGGCAGACGGCACGCACGTTACGGTATTCCCTGATTTCGTTACCCGGGCTGTGCTGGCAGCTTCCGCAGACATTGAGCATTACAGGGTCATCCAGCACAGCCTGACTGAGCTGGAGATCTCCTATCGTACACGGACCGGCACCGATCAAGGCACGGAGCAGCAGATTACAACAGAGCTGACACGCTTGTTCGCGAGGCTGTCCTGTATCCCTCCGCAGCTGACTTTTACCGCTTACAGCTTCGTGCCCGGAACTGTGAAGCTGCGCCGTGTGGAGAGGGGCTGGAAGCCGTGAAGAACCGGGTAACGCAGTATGACCGCGATTCTGTTGCCGGGTTGGACTGGCCGGATACGGAGTACGGGCGGTATGCCCGGGAGTACCTTACACCGCTGCTGGAGCGGGGAGCGCAACCTTTTATCGATAATGTGAGTACAACTGTTAAGGTGCTGACCATTGATGGTCTGCCGGTTCCGATTACGGTCAACGAAGCAGACTATGACAATTCGTATGTATGCTCACCCTATACCCACTATGTCAGCTATGCGCGTGAGGAGCTGGCGCTGCTCAATAACCGGCTTCTAGAGGGCCTATTGTCGCTAATGCTCTCAGGCATGGGCTGGATGCTGCGACAAGCACGGTTCAACCGGGTGGTTCAGGTGAATAACTGGCTGCTGTCCACCAATCTGTATCCTGCCTTAAATGCGGAACAGCTGACGGCGATACTGGATTACCTCCGGCAGACTTATCCGGGTTATACCTTAATGTGTCGTTCGCTTAGCCGGGAGACTTCGGGAGAACACATTGTCAAATTGCAAGGATATGGCTGCAAGCTGGTTCCAAGCCGTCAGATCTACCTGCTGCATCCGAATACCTCCGGCTCGAAGGCCAGGTGGCTGGTCAAACGCGACAGGAATCTGCTGGCGAAGCACGGCTATACTGAGGTGGGCCCGGAGGAGATCACACGGGAGGACATTCCCCGGATCGTGGAGCTGTACAGACTGCTGTATATCGATAAATATTCGACCTATAATCCGCAGTTCACCGAAGCCTATATTGCCCTGGCGCTGGAGCGACGCACCTTGCAAATCTACGGTCTGCGCAAGGAGGGAAGGCTGGATGCGGTGCTTGGCTTCTATGAGCGGGAGGGAGCGATGACTGCGCCATTATTCGGTTATGACACAAGTCTGCCTCAGTCTCTAGGACTCTACCGTATGCTGTCCGCCGTCCTGATCGGGCTTGCGGGCAGCAGAGAACTATTACTGCACGAAAGCTCGGGCGTCGGCCAGTTCAAGCGCAACCGGGGAGCGGCCGGAGCCACCGAATATTCGGCGGTGTATGACCGGGGCACCTCACTGCTCAACCGCTGCGGTTGGTCCTTCCTGGAGCTGCTGCTCCGGCGGATCGGCATGCCGCTTATTCAGAGGCTGAAGCTGTAGGCGGATTCATAACCTGTTAACTTGAGAAAAATGAAAGGGGTGTCCCATGAACAATAATTTAGTCCAGCCCCAAGGAATTGATCCGGTTGCGCTGGTTACAGGGACCTCCAGCGGATTTGGGCTGCTGACCGCAATTACGCTGGCCCGCAGAGGGTACCGGGTCATTGCCACCATGCGGGATCTTGGCCGCAGCAAGGAGCTTGTTCAGCAAGCTGAACAGGCGGGGGTACGGGAGCGCATTCATTTGCTGGCACTGGATGTCACGGACGAAGCTTCGATTGCATCTGCTATTCAGGAGAGTCTTGAGCTTGCCGGCAGAATGGATGTGCTGGTGAACAATGCTGGCTTCGCCGTAGGCGGATTCGTGGAGGAGGTCAGCATGGAGGAATGGCGGCGGCAGCTGGAGACCAACTTTTTCGGACTGGTTGCCGTAACGAAGGCGGTGCTTCCCCACATGCGGGTCCAGCGCAGCGGCCTGATCATTAACGTGAGCAGTGTCAGCGGCCTGAGCGGATTCCCGGGCTATGGTCCGTATGCCGCCTCGAAGTTTGCGGTGGAAGGGTTCAGCGAGAGTCTGCGCCAGGAGATGCTCTCTTTTGGCGTCCGCGTTGTACTGGTTGAACCGGGCTCCTTCCGTACCCCCATCTGGGACAAAGGGATTACGGGGATGCACAGAAGTGAAGGCTCCCCGTATCACACCAGGCTTGAAGAGGTGCTGCGGTACTCCCGGCGGGCGTCCGAGACGGCTCCCGATCCGCAGGAGGTGGCTGATCTGATTGGAAGGATCACTGCCTTACGTGCGCCGAAGCTACGCTATCCTGTAGGCCGGGGCTCGCGGGTGCTGATGATCGGCAAGGCCCTGCTTCCCTGGAAGGTGCTCGAGGGCATCATTTCGAGGTCACTTCGGGCGATGAAATGATAGCATGACAGAACAGAATTGAGGTGGAGGCTTTTGCCGGGAACGGTTGGATTACATATATGCTTTGATGAGCAAGGCCGGGAGATTGAGGTGCTGGATGTGACCCGGGTCGACAAGGATATCTACCGGATTGAGGAGACGCCGATTTTCAACCCGGGGATTGCGCTTGGCGATATTATCCGAGTGAGTGAGCGTGAGGGGATCGCTTATTACGTTGAGACGGTGAAGAAGTCCGGACTTGTCCGGTATGCCTGGCTGCTCAGCAAAGAGGCGGCGGCTTCCGGCGAGATCCGCAGCTTCACGGAGCGGGTTACAGAGCATGGGGGTAGATGGGAGCAGATCTTCGGCGGCCTGCTGGTGATTTATCTGCCGAAGCACTCTCTAGTAGACGCGGAGCTGGAAATGTCACAGATTATTGAGCATTTTGAAGGTTAATTATACGAATCTGAGGTGAAGGAAGTTGAAAAAATTCTTGAAGCAGTGGGTGCCGAGTATTGCCATTGGCATTATTCTATCCCTATTTATCCGTACTTACGTAGCAGAAGCAATGCGTGTACCTACCGGCTCGATGATTCCGACGATAGCGATTAACGACCGGCTTGTGGTAGACAAAATGCTCTGGAATACCTCGCTGAAGCATGGTGATATCGTGGTGTTCCATCCGCCGGTCGCTGAAGATGCGCATAAAAGATATGTAAAACGGCTGATCGGACTGCCGGGCGATGTGATTGAGATCAAGGAAGGCACCCTGTATCGTAACCATGAGGCGGTCGATGAGCCATACCTGCAGGAAAAGATGACCTATAGCTTCGGGCCGGTCACCGTTCCCGCAGACCAGTATTTTTTCTTGGGCGACAACCGTAACGTCAGCTATGATGCTCACCTATGGGAGACTCCGTTCGTAGACAAGGATGCGCTGATCGGCAAGGTGCTGTTCGATGTGAACCAGTTGTTCTAAATCGGGTAGTCGACCACCACAACGTTCTCCAGAATTCCGTCCAGCATGGACACGAACTTCTGATGGGCCGGATGCGGCCCGTAGGCACGCAGGGCTTCCTGATTCTCAAAGGTCACGCGGAGCCCCAGCGTATAGCCGTGGACATTCTCCTGCTCCTCGGTTACATTAACGCCTGCTGTAAGGTCAATGATGCCGGGGATTTGCTTTTTCAGCGCCAGCAGTGCTTGTAACAGGGCTTGCTCCTGGCTTGGTTCGAATTGCTCATTGAAGCGAAAGATGACGAGATGCTCATACATAATGGAATGATCCTCCTTGGACAAAGTGTCGGACTGCATTAGCGATTATACTACAAATTAGCCGGATGGAGGTTGAATACGTTGACCGGAGATTCTCTAGCCATAACCGACCGAATCAAAGCGCCTAACCCTGTTAGAGTCTTGATAGGTGTGCTAATTCCCATTATTATTCTGAGACTGCCCCCTAACCCCGACCCGGATAGACATTTCTATTTAAACTACATCATACAGGTATGGGTTGGACTCAGCATCGCGGCCTGCCTCTTCATTCTCATCAACGCGTTGCGTAAGGAAGGTCAGCTTCAGTGGGGGACAGATTCGCTTATTATTCGCAAAAAGCGCATCTCCGCGCAAGGGATTAAGGCCATTTACATAGATGGTCCGATAGTAGGAATATTGCCTGCTGGCAAACGGATTGTCCCGGTTAATCTCTGTTTCAGGTTCACAGAAGACACGGCAGCGGGAAGGAAGAGACTAATGAACTGGGCGGAAGAGAACGAAATTAGGCTAAAATACAAGAGATTTGTCAGATGGCTCTGAACAGAATATGGAAAGGCGTCTAAAGACAGGGATTCTATAGCACTAGATTACGGGGAGTTTGTGACTTTGACCGGATTGTTACTTTACCGTCTGTTGACTATGATCAAGTGGAGCATAACGGAATATTCCTATCAAGCGGAAACAGCTTGGCCGTCCTTTCAAGGACGGCACGTTTCAGCGAGAAATAGAAGGATAAGTTACCGTGTGAAACCTGTAAGTTCTTATATTTAATACAAAAGGGGTGCTGGTACTTGAAAGTACATGTCACGGATCTGAAGCACGGTGATTGTCTCATGGCAGACACTTTCAATGGTGTAGGGCTGCACGTTCTCCCCAAGGGGACTCGTGTGGAGCGGGAAGAGATTAGTATCCTGATCCGGCACAAAATTGATTATGTCGATATCGAGCCGCGCAACGGGCTGTATACGGACGCTGAACCTGCGCCCAGCCACGGGCTGCACGATGATTTTGATCTCGCTATTTTGAATTATGAAGCGATTTTTCTGGAAGCCTTGACGAAGGGCAGCTTCTCGCAGTCTGCAGTCGATGATACGTTGAAGCCGCTTCTGGAGACCTTGGAGGGGCAAAAGGATGTTGTCTCCCTGCTGCTCCTGCTGGACCGGGATGACATCGATACATATCACCACTCATTACAGGTGGGCTTATTATCCTATTACATTGCAGCGTGGATGGGTTACTCCAAGGAGGAGCGTTACCAGATCAGCCGTGCGGGCTATCTGCATGATATCGGCAAAAGCCAAGTGCCACTATCGATCCTGAACAAGCAGGGTCTGCTGACGGATTCCGAGAAGGATGAGCTGGCGCGCCACACCTTCTATGGCTATGATCTGATCCGCGGCTCCCAGATGGACGAGGTTACCGCGCTGGTAGCTCTACAGCATCATGAGTACGAGGATGGCTCAGGCTATCCCAATCAGCTGCTCAAAAAAGAGATTCATCCATACGCCCAGATTGTTTCGGTAGCCAACATCTATATGTCGCTCACCACTTCTACTGCGAACCGTCCCAAGCAGGGGCTGGTTACGGTGCTGCGCAAGGTGCATGAGATGGGCTTCGGCAAGCTGAATGAGACGGTGGTGCAGGCATTGACCGGGCATTTACTGCCGAGCTTCGTGGGCAAGAATGTACAGCTCAGCAACGGAGAAGTGGGTATGATCGTCATGAACAACCCGCTGGACCTCTTTAAGCCGCTGGTAAAAGTAGGCGAGGGCTTCCGGGATTTGTCGCGTGAACGCAGCCTATCCATCGATGAAGTGGTGAACTGAATAACCGGATGAAGAGGCGCTGTCAACAGCGCCCGCTTCTAAAGAACGGCCAGACTGTCCTTTTGGACGGTTTGGCTTTTTTTCGTAGGCAGAGAGAAGAAAGGAGGTTGCACGCAGGAGTTCCGGTGACCGGAGGAAGGTTTGTGTTCACGTCATAGATTGGCTATGATTAATGAGAGATGGAAGAGTTGTATGGAGATTATAGTCATTCTGTACAGCAGCACAAAGGAGAAATGAAGATGCATACCGACAACCAGTTAGAGAAATTGAAGCAGCTCAAATATGAGCTTACCCGCTTTATGATGATTTACAAGTTCGCTCTTGCCGAGATGGAGACCAAGATTGATATCCTCAAAGAGGAATTCCAGCTGCTTCACGACTATAGCCCGATTGAGCATACCAAGTCCCGGATCAAATCCCCGGAGAGCATTATGAAGAAAATGCTGCGCAAGAACAGTGAACTGTCCCTCCCGCAGATCAGATCCAGTATCAAGGATATCGCCGGACTGCGGATCACCTGTTCATTCATTTCGGATATTTATCAGGTTAGCGCCATGCTGCAGAAGCAGGACGATCTCAAGGTGCTTGAGGTTAAGGATTACATTAAAAACCCGAAGCCCAACGGTTATCAGAGTCTGCATCTGCTTATCGAGGTTCCCGTATTCATGTCGGACTGTCAGGAGCATGTCTGTGTTGAGGTACAGATCCGCACGATTGCTATGGATTTCTGGGCCAGTCTGGAGCATAAAATCTTCTATAAATACAGCCAGGCGGTTCCCGAGCATCTGACCCGTGAACTTAAGAATGCGGCTGACAAGGCGTACGAGCTCGATCTGCAGATGGAGCGGCTGCACCGTGAAATTAAGGAAATCAAGGATTCGCAGGAGGACGAAGATCCATTCTCCGAGTTGCGGGATATGATTCTTAACAATCAACAGTTCAGTCTGCCGGATAACTTTGTTAAGCTGTTGAAGGAATAGATGATGGAGGGTGGTTGTTAGAAGGCTCATGCATAGAAAAGCCTACGTTACTGATCTGGATGGAACGCTGCTGAACTCGGAACAAAAGCTGTCTGCATACACTATACAGGTGATTACAGAAGCGATGGAACAGGGAATGATTATCAGCTTTGCAACAGCAAGAGGATTTATCAGTGCTGACAGCGTAGTGGCGGATATTCCCTGGAGATATCCGGTGATTCTTTATAATGGTGCACTTATCTATGACAGCGTAGCACGTAGGGTGATTGACGGCTATTGGCTTGATCCGGCTATTTCCGGGGAAATTATAACGCTGGGCCGGGCTTATGGAATTACCCCTTTCCATTTTCTGCTGGATGGAGCAGGCAATGAGCGGGTGTTGTATGAAGCTCCTACCCGGACTGGCGATGTGGAATTCTATAATTCCCGTAAGAATGATGTGCGTTTCCGTGAGGTAGAGATGCTTGAATGCCCTGCCGGGCACCGGACCGTTGTAATGACTTTTATAGGCAGGATGGAGGAGCTGGAGCCTCTTCACCAGAAGGTACTTGAGCGCTTTGGCGCAGAAGTTCATATTCATTTTATGAGGGATATATACATAGAGGAACATTATTTTTTGGAATTTAGCCATCCGAATGCGAATAAAAGTCAAGGGCTTAAGCTATGGGCACAGCATATGGGGCTTCTTGCCACGGAAATTGTGGTGTTCGGCGATCACTTGAATGATCTGGGGCTGTTCGCTGCTGCCGGGACGAGTGTTGCCGTTGAGAATGCCCAAGAGGAGCTTAAGGCAGTTGCACATGTAATTACAGCATCCAATAATGATGATGGTGTAGCAGTGTTTCTGGCGGAGACTATGAACAAGGGAGCGGTTACAGGATGAGTGACAAGCGTCTTCGTACCATTGTAGTGAACCAGGCGGGATATTCAAGCGGAGGAGATAAGCTGGCTCTGTTCTCCGGGGACACCCTCGGATATCATGTAATTGACACAGGAAGTGGGGATGTGGTATTCACCGGACAGACGGGAGCTTATATTGAGGATAAGCCCAGCGGCTGCCGTGTGCGCAGCGGAGATTTCTCCGCGCTTACCTCACCCGGAAAGTACCGGATCGAGGGGGCGGAGGGTGAACAGTCCGCTGCATTTGTTATTGCAGACAAGCCGTATAAGGAGCTGCAGCGGGGATTGCTGAAAGCCTTCTATTACTACCGCTGCGGCGTGGAGCTTGAGGGAGAGTATGCGGGAGCCTGGGGGCATAAAGCCTGCCATCTGGCAGAAGGTACAGTCATCGGCCAGCCCGGGTCGAGACTGGACAGCAGCGGAGGGTGGCACGATGCAGGAGACTATGGTAAATACTCCGGTCCTGGAGCGAAGGCCGTAGCGGATCTTCTTTTGGCCTGGGAGCTGTATCCTGCAGCGTTTGCTGGTGTACATACACTACCGGAGAGTGATGGCAGCCTGCCGGATGTCCTGCTGGAATGCACCGTGGAGCTGGATTGGCTATTCAAAATGCAGGAGTCCGGCAGCGGAGGAGTCTACCACAAGCTGACCACAGCGCATTTCCCCGGACTTGATGTGATGCCGGAGGAGGATACTGGGGAGCTGTATTTCTCGCCGGTCTCTGCGGCTGCTACCGGGGACTTCGCCGGTGTGATGGCTATGGCGGCACGGATCTACAAGCCGTTCGATGAGGCATATGCGGCGCGGTGTCTGGAAGCCGCGTGGGCTGCCTGGAGCTGGCTGACTGCGCATCCGCATGTGCCGGGCTTCACCAATCCGCGAGGGATTACCACAGGGGAATACGGTGATAAGGTAGACAGTGACGAGCGCTTTTGGGCAGCGGCAGAGCTATTCCGCACGACAGGAGATGAACAATTCCACAGTGCTGCTCTTGAGCTTGCCAAGCTGCCGTTACCCATAATACAGCTTCGGCTGGGGGGATATGGGCGGCTATGGCACACTGGCTTACCTGCTCATAGGGGAAGCAGGTACGCTGCCATCCTTGTATGCGGAGCTAAGGGAGGGCTTGCTGGCAGAAGCAGACCGCCTGCTGCGGCAGAGCCGTCATGACGGCTACAGAATCTCGCTGCTGGAGCAGGATTATATCTGGGGCAGCAATATGCTGGTCATGAACCATGCCATGCTGCTGCTGGCAGCGGAACATTTCAGCGGGGAACAGGAATATGCTGCATGTGCTCTGGATCATCTGCATTACCTGCTGGGCCGCAATGTGCTGGGAATCAGCTATGTGAGCGGGTTCGGCGAACACGCGGTCATGCATCCCCATCACCGCCCTTCTGTGGGCGATCATGTGCTTGAGCCGGTTCCGGGCCTGGTGGTTGGCGGCCCGGACCGGGGACTGCATGATGAATATGTGAAGAAGCATTTGCGGCGCAAACCCGCAGCCCAGTGTTACGCGGATCACGAGGACAGTTATTCCACGAACGAGGTAACGATCTACTGGAATTCACCGGCATTGTTCGTGACGGCAAGATTCAATTGCTGATCAGATAAGGAGACGGGCCCATGCAGTCATTCAAAGTGATTAGTCTGGATATGTTCCAGACCTTGGTGAATATTGAGAGCAGGCGGGCAGAGGTCTGGAGGCCGATTCTCCAGCAGAAGTTCAGTGAAGCAAGGGCACTCCAGCTCGGTAAGCAATTGCTGAGCCGTTATTATGCAGCAGCCTGCGAAGCCCGGGAGGCGGGTACTTTTATCAGCAGCAGAGAGATTTATTACAGAGGGTTTCAGAGCGTATTCCAGGAGTCCGGCTTGGATTACGATTGCTGGCAGGCAGTGGATAACCTCTTTGCCCAGCATCGGCTGTCTGAAATGTACGCTGACACCGAGACTTTCTTACAGCGCATATGCCGGGATTATCAGGTATGTATTGTAAGTGATACAGATGATCTTATGCTTCCTGAGTTCTACCGGAATTATCCCATCTCGCTGTTCACTTCGGAGACGTATCAGTCGTATAAGAATGACACGCATAACCGTATGTTTACTGAGGTGATAGCCCATTATGATGTGGAGCCGGAGCAAATTATCCATATTGGAGATTCTGCGTCAGATATTCTTGGAGCAGCCAGAGCCGGAATCAAGTCCTGCTGGCTTAACCGGAACGGACAGCCCTGGGAGCTGGAAGTGAAGCCGGATGTTACGGCGGGAACACTGGAAGAGGCCTATGCGCTGTTGTCACCCGAAAATGGTATGATATCCAAACAACAATAACAAAGGAGCTGTGAGCGAAATGAACGACAATGTGGAAGAGCAGGAGCTGGAGTTGTTAAAATACCCGATTGGAAGATTCGCCGCTAAGGGGAACCGGACAGCAGAAGTGCGGGAAGCATCGGTTGCGGTCTTTAGGCAGTTGGCAGAGGAGTTGCGGGCAGCAGTAGAACCGCTAACGGCGGAACAGCAGCAGACCCCGTACCGGCCGGGCGGCTGGACTGTGGTTCAGGTCGTGCATCATCTCGCCGATACGGGCATGTATGCATACCTCCGCTTCAAGCGGGGGCTGACGGAGGAAGCACCGCAGGTTCCAAGCTACAGACAGGATCTGTGGGCGGAGCTGAGCGATTCTTCCAACGAACCGGTGGAATCCTCACTCCAGCTCATCGGACTGCTTAACCGCAGATTCGCGAACTTACTGGAATCCTTGCAGCCTGAGGACTATAACCGGACCTTTGTAAGCGGTGGTCTTGGTGAGATGACACTGGATACCGCAGTGGAGAGGTACATCTGGCACAGCCGCCATCACATCGCCCAGATTACAGCATTGATCCAGCGAAGCGGCTGGTAAAGGACAACTTTGGTTTACCATGAACAGACGGAGAGGGTGTTTACCCGCCGTCTTTTTATTTTGTCCGGGACCTGAAAAGGGTGTGGAGGCCCGGCGAGTATACGTGGAGTCTGGAGTGTATACGAAAAACCGAATACAATGGGCGTGGTGTCCCGAATGTATGTGGAAAACAGCATACATTGGGGCAGATACGGGGCCTCCGGTCAAAATGTATACGGAAAACAGCATACATTCGGGCGGAAGTGGGGCTCCGGGCAAAATGTATGTGGAAAACAGCATACATTCGGGCGGAAGTGGGGCGCCGGTCAAAATGTATGATGAAAACAGTATACATTCGTGAGGCTGCGGGGCATGTGAGACGTTATTCCTTTTATGGTTGCAGCCTCATCCAGCCCAGCCCGTCCGCCCAATCCATTGTCGAATTGACCTGTCCAGCTAATTATTCGGCTTAAGGGGCAAATTTACTGTGCGGCGGAGCTATTCATCGTCACCTGGGCATGGGCGGATACATATCCTATAACCAGAACGATAAAAAACGGCCCCGAGGAAAGGACGGATTTGTGTGACCTCTTATACGGACTATACGTCGCCCAATACACAGTTTACGTTTGATATGAACGGCAACACCTTATTCAAGAAGGATGACTGCAATTATATCAACGTACTGGGCATCAAAAATCTGAACACCCTGGAGAATACCTCGCTGCTCGATATCTATCTCAGCAGATCCAATGTGGTCGAGCCGCATTATCATCAAAATGCCGCTGAGCTGGTGTATTGTATCTCGGGCGCGGCTGTGGTGTCGCTGATCAACCCGTTTACGAACGAGTTGCTGCATTTTCCGATCACCCCGGGCCAGGTTGCCAATGTGCCGCAGGGCTGGTGGCATTATGAAGTGGCCACGATGGATTGCACCCATCTGCTGGCGATCTTCGATGCTCCAACACCGGAGGTCATCCTCGGCTCGGATCTTCTGAGCTTAACCCCGGCTAATGTGCTGGCACATACCTACTGCCTTAATGAAGCGCTGGTTAAGGAAGCACTCGCTCCGGTGAAGCCTCAGACCTTCATTGGTCCGCCTGCGGATTGCTGTCCTCCTGTGAAGGCGGCAGCCGAGAATATGAAGGGAACCCACATCGCTCCTGCCAATATGACGCCGATGATGGCTAATGCGAACATGCCGCCTTACATGCACCCGCAGCAGGCTCCGCAATCCTTCGGATACCAGCCGATGGCGGTACACGGTTATTATGCTCAGCCGTATGCCCAGCCCTACCGCCAGCAGCAATACGTCCAGGCTCCTCCGCAAGCAGTGCATGAGGCGGGGGCCGAGTAACAGAGATCCAGAGGGCACAAACGGCAGCGTATTCTGTGAATGCAGAATGACGCTGCCGATTTTTTTGCAAATATAAGAAATTATATGTTTCACACGATAACTTGTCTTCAATGATGCTGATCTGGAACCTGGAAGGAACGCAGATAATTCTGAATATCCTCCTGCGGGGTCTCAAGCAGACCGGCCAGCATGTTTTGAATAGCGTACAGGGCAGCAACCTTTTCGTCGATTTCGGTGATTTTGTCGCGGACGAGTTCCTTTAAGGTATCTTCATCCATCTTCGAGCCGAGCAGGGCAAGCGCCGCCTGGATTTCTTTCAGTGAATAGCCCAGGGACTGGGCATCCTTGATGAACTTCAGCTTGACCAGAATATCTGCAGAGTAGATCCGGTATCCCTTAGCGGTCCGTTCCGGGGCTGGCAGGATGCCGCTGTCCTCATAATAACGGATGGTTGCCGCACTCAGCCCCGCCTGCCGCGCCAGCTCACCACGGGTCATTCCCTTCATCTGGCATTACCTCCTGTATTTTGATATCTATCTGCTCCTATGGTCTCTTGTGCGTGTAGGCCGCTTCAAAGGTTACTTCCGGGTATTCGGCCGATGGACCGTTCAGCAGCGCCTGCGGCTCATCTAGCAGATACTGATCGAAAAATGACAGGACATAGGTTCTGCTTATATCTACAGTATGCACCGGATCAAGGCCATTGGCGAATAAGGAGGGCGACAGCAGGGCTATATCCGTAAAACTCTGGTGAATGAAATGATCCACTGTCAGATAATAGGTATCCCGGGTGCTGCGGCTCATAACTGACTTCAGATCCGGCGTGAATTCTTCATAGATCAGGGGATCTGTGTTCGCTTCGGGATGTGCAAGATTCTGCGCAGTCGTTCCGGACATCATATACATAAAAGGCTGCGTCAGCCCTTCACGGGCAACCTTGCCCCAGAACCCGCCTTCCAGACTGACACCGGCCTTAAACCGCTTGTCCTGGGCTAAAGCTTCGGCGGTTGTCGCCCCGCCATAGGAATGGCCGAAGATCCCCGCACGGCTGAGATCAAGCCTGCCTTGGAACAATCCATTCGGGTCTTGGGTATTCCAAGCCGTCAGGGTGTCCAGCACAAAGCTGGCGTCCGCTGTACGGATGGCAATTCCGCTCACATTGTAGTTGTAGAGCTCTCCGGAAGTATCGAACTTTGGATCAGGCACGTAGTAGGCCGAAGCGCCGTCCGGGTAAGTGACCTTGGCTGAGGTGTAAGGATGATCGATCCCTACGACAATATAGCCGTGGCTGACCAATTCTTCGATAATCGACATACTCTGGAATCGGGTAGAGCGGATTCCCGGCGAGAACAGCAGGACCGGATAGCTGGGTTCTTGTGCCGATAGCTTCACTCCGTCTGTAACATGAGTAGGAATATCGGTCACATGGCTGAATAGCTGTTTCGGCAATCCGAATACAAGGCTAATGGCTTCGCCTAGTGCGGAAGGGTAATGCTCCTTAGGCTTACCCTCAGTCTGGTCAGGATCGGCCGGATACCATACATTAACCATCAGCTTACGTTTGCCGCCTTCCTCAGCGCTCAGCGTCTCGTCACGCTGCTCATCGGTAAGCTCGCGTGCGATCGTCCCGATGGCATATTGCCCTGTTGGCTTAGGTTGCGTGAACATCGGCAGCAGCCTGGACGCATAGATGGATACTCCTGAAAGAAGGAGGACGAGAATAAGCAGTAGACTCTTCCATAACTTCGCATACTGCTTAGGCTGGCCCGTCCGGGGACGCTTCACAAGTCTGAATCCGAGTATGCTCAACAGCCCGAGCACTGCGGCGTAGGCCGGAGCCATCTGGATACGGTAATTCTCCAGCACCCCATGCATCACCACAGCCATAACGACAGCCAGCAGCATAAGGGTATCCAGTCTCCGGTTTTTCTTGGTCCCTATCATTCCTGCTGTAACAGCCAGAATCACCACAATGACTATAATCTCAAATGTTCTCATTTGTACTCCCTCCAACTCTATTCATCTGGAATAACTAGAGTATAAAGGTTGAAGTATACTTCAGGGTCAAGGTTAATTTCTAAGATAAGCGGACAAGCACCCGGCCCCGGGTGCCCGACTGGAGAATATCCTGAAGCGTCGCAGGCAGCTCAGTCAGGGAAATCTCACGGTCCACCAGCGTATCCAGCACCTCCGGCTTCATGTCACCTGCCATGCGCTGCCAGAGCTTGGCCCGTTTCTCCATAGGACAAGCTACGGAATCGATGCCGAGCAGACTGACTCCGCGCAGGATAAACGGCAGGACGGTGGTCGGGACAGCCGTGCCTGCGGTTAAGCCGCTTGCGGCCACTGCGCCGCCGTAGGCGATTTTGCTCAGGACCGCAGCAAGCGGGGCGCCCCCGACTGAATCTACTGCGGCCTGCCAGAGCTGCTTGTCCAGCGGCTTCACCGCACTGCCCGCGACCTCTTCACGGGAGATCACCTCAGCAGCGCCCAGCGCCTGCAGATATCCGGCTTCATCCGTTCTGCCGGTACTGGCAGTGACCTGATAGCCCAGCTTCGCCAGGATAGCGGTTGCCGCACCTCCGACACCGCCGGTGGCACCGGTGACGAGCACTTTTCCCTGATCAGGGGTCATTCCTTGAGCTTCCAGTGCTTGCACAGACAGTGCCGCCGTGAATCCTGCTGTGCCGTAGATCATCGCTTCCCGCAGCGTCAAGCCTTCTGGCAGTTCAATAACCCAGTCCGCAGGGATGCGGGCGTATTCGCTGAAGCCGCCGAAGTGGGAGACACCGATCCCATAGCTGGTGGCAATGACAGACTGGCCTTCGCGGAACCGGCTGTCCTTCGATGAGACTACCGTCCCTGACAGGTCAATCCCCGGAATGAACGGATAATTTCGCACAATATTCCCATTCGGGATGCTTGCCAGCCCGTCTTTATAGTTTACACTGGAATAAGCTACCTTAATTAACACTTCACCGGCAGGCAGTTCCTCCAGCGATACCGGTCTGACCTCTACGGAGAATGGTTCTGTCTTGTCCACTACCAATGCTTGAAAAGGGTTCATCATATCTTCTCTCTCCTAATCCGTGTTATATTTGTTTGGTTCAAAGATAAGAATTCATAGGCTTCGCGCCATTACTATTGTGCCCTGTCAATTAAGGAAACACAATGATATCCTACACTAAATGCTTACAAAGGAGCGTTTATATGAGAGTGAAAATACGTAAAACCGTGCTTACCACAGCAATCTGTCTCGTTCTGGGCGGAGGAGCGCTATACGGGTTCGCAGCATCTGATTCCGCCCCGGCGGTACACCGGCTGCGTCTAAGTGAGGACGAGCCTACGCGGTATTTGCAAGGGTTGGAGTCTGTGACTCAAGATCAGCTGGAGCTGTCCCTTGGCGATCAGATCCGTCCGGGTAATTATATCAGCATCCCTAATCATACAGAATTGCTATGGAGGAAGCCGGTGCCGACTCCGGAAGGTGAAGGGGAGCTGATCAAGTTCGTACAGGGGGGAAGCGCGGTCTATCCTGCTCCTGAAGTTACTTATTATTGGCTGTGTTATCAACGTCCCGGCAAGAGTGACAGCGATGATACGGTCACCTACTATATAGAAGCAAAAGTATTGGGGCAAGATGAAGAGGCTGCGGAAGCAGAGCTGTTAAAGCTGGCTGAAAACTGGGAAATTCCCGGTTAACCCGGATTTAATTGTGAACAACATGTGAACTGTAGTATATTGAGGATAGAATTCATCCGTCTGATGAGGGAGGCATACTCTATGTCCATTGCAACAACGATGATTATCCGGCTTGAAATCCGCAAGGCCGAAGCTTCTTTTGGTGATGTGGCGTCCAGGCTGGCAGCAGCCGGGGGCGATATTGTAGCGATTGACGTAATCCGTGGCGGCAAGGATGTGACGACCCGTGACCTGACTGTGAATGTGCAGGATGCGGCGAATGAAGAGATTATAAGTGTGCTGAAGAATATGCCTGGAATCAAAGTCATCAATGTCTCCGACCGAACCTTCCTGGCCCATCTCGGCGGCAAAATCGAGGTCACCCCGAAGATGCCGATCAAGAACCGGGAGGATCTGTCACTGGTGTATACCCCTGGTGTTGCCCGTGTCTGTACGGCGATTGCCGAAGATCCGTCCAAGGCGTATTCCCTGACGATGAAAAGAAATACGGTAGCGGTCGTCACCGACGGCACCGCAGTGCTGGGGCTTGGCGATATCGGACCGGAGGCGGCGATGCCGGTGATGGAGGGCAAGGCCATGCTGTTCAAGCAGCTGGCGGATATTGACGGGTTCCCGCTGTGTCTGGATACCAAGGACCCGGAAGAAATCATTCAGATTGTGAAAGCGGTTGCTCCCGGCTTCGGAGGGATCAATCTGGAGGACATCAGCTCTCCGCGCTGCTTCGAGATTGAACGGCGGCTGTCGGCGGAGCTGGATATTCCAGTCTTCCATGATGACCAGCACGGAACGGCAGTAGTTGCTCTGGCCGGATTGCTGAACGCGCTCCAGGTCGTGGAGAAGTCGATTGCAGACTCCAGAATTGTAGTCGTCGGCATCGGTGCGGCAGGTGTGTCGATCTGCCGTCTGCTGCTGGCGGCTGGCGCGAAGCAGCTCTACGCAGTAGACAAGGAAGGGATTCTGAACCGCAGCGAAGCCTACACCAATCCTGAATGGAGCTGGCTGGCCGAAGCAACGAACCCCGAGAATCTGAGCGGAGGACTGGATGAGGCGGTGCGCGGGGCAGATGTCTTCATCGGCGTATCCAGGGGAGGGATTTTGCAGGTTAGCCATCTGCAGAGCATGGCCCAGGACAGCATCGTGTTCGCTATGGCTAATCCGACCCCGGAGATTGAACCGGATCTGGCGGAGCCTTACGTCCGGGTGCTGGCAACCGGCAGAAGCGATTACCCTAACCAGATTAATAACGTGCTTTGTTTTCCGGGGATTTTCCGCGGGGCGCTGGACTGCAGGGCCAAGACGGTGAATCTGGAGATGAAGCTGGCAGCGGCGCAGGCCATTGCAGCAGTGGTGCACCCGGATGAAAGGAATGAGCAATATATTATTCCGAGCATTTTCAACGAAAAGGTCGTGGAGCAGGTACGTCTGGCTGTCATCCGGGCAGCTATCGCCACCGGCATCGCCCGGCGCATCCCGCCTGATGTGAGCTGAGGAGCACGCTGAGCATTAGGAAGGTGAACAAGCTGTGGCCTGGGGCTGCGGCTTTGTTTGCGTGGTCCATTTGCTTTATATATAAGGGGCAGCATGGTAAAATATACAAATGGATACAATGATTCTTTCATTCAGGAGGGCCTATGTACCGCAAAATTCATATTATGGGAGCTTCCGGGGCGGGAACAACAACCTTGGGCAAGGCGCTGGCGGCGAGGCTTCCGCATGTACATCTGGATAGTGACGACTACTATTGGGAACAGAAATACAGCATTAAGAGCGATGTTGCCGCACGTCTGAGCAGACTGGAGATGGACCTCAAGCGGCATGAGCCGTGGATTCTGTCCGGTGCGCTCTGCGGCTGGGGTGATCCGCTGCGCGACACCTTTGACCTGGTGATTTTCCTGTGGATTCCGGAGGAGATTCGTCTGGAACGGCTGCGGGCGCGGGAGTATGAACGTTACGGGGATGAGGGTCTGCCGGGCGGAGACAAGTATGAGGATGTTGAGAGCTTCATTGACTGGGCAGCGCTGTACGATACGGGCGGAATGGAGATCCGCAGCCGGATGCTGCATGAGGAGTGGATGGCCGGACTAAGCGGCGATCTTTTGCGGCTGGAAGGAGACCTTACGGTGGAGGAACGGGTGGAGGCAGTACTGCAATACCTATCCCGTTCACGTTAATGTAATCTATGGGAAAAGGGGGCTGACCATGAAGAAGATAGTGCGTGCGTTGCTGCTTCCGGCAATTCTGCTACTGCTGCTGACGTCCTGCAATACCGAAACGACCCATTTCAACTATACCTTCAAAGGCGAGGGGGACACCTGGTCAGGCGTCTATAAGCAGGAGGCCAGCCAGAAGCTGATTACGAAGAAGGATAAAGTGACAAGTGAAAGCTCCAAACAATATACCTTCGATTTGAAATACAAGGGTGAGCAGTCTGATCTGGGAGAAATCAAGCAGTTCAAATATGGCTACAAAGGCACCAGCGGCGGCAGCACCCGGACGGAGGAAGGACCCGTGCGCTGGGATATGCTGCATATGGGGGGATATGGGAATGGTGCGTTTGAATATGAGGACTCCGTCATTAAAGTCACTGTCGAGTGGGACGGGAAGAGTGAGGAGTTTGAGTTGAGAAATGCGAAATAGGGGATTAGAAGATTGAAGCTGGGACTAATTAGGCATTTCAAAGTAGACCTTAAACCGCAGCGGACTTGGCTGACAGGGGTACAATTCGATCAGTGGCTTCAAGAGTATGAATTAGCACCAATTCAAGCTCCTGAACATGAGATTGGGGGGCAGCGTTGGACCCTTTGTCTGTGTAGTGATCAGGCGAGGGCGGTACATACGGCAAGTTATTTTGAGGCTCAGAGGTTTGTGTATACAGAGCTGTTAAGGGAGATTAGCGTGGCAGCACTGCGGCTCGGGAGAATTAGGCTTAGCCGACTGCGTCTGCCTGTTTCTTTCTGGCTTATACTTGGACGTTTGTTCTGGTCGGTAGGTCATTCTTCTCAACCGGAGAGCCGAGTCGCTGTACTGCGGCGAGCGGATAGAGTAATTGATGCTTTGCTTGTTGATGAGGCGTGTGCGCAAGAAGGTTGTGTGCTAATTGTCAGTCATGGTGCATTCATGAAAGTACTAGACCGCAGGCTCCAGCGAAGGGGCTATGAGGCTGAACGTATGCGTTATCCTCGCAATGGTCAATTATTTATGTATGAAATGAAGTGATAGTTCCACAACCATATGAAAGCGGAGGCCACCTGTCATGGTAACCATAGAAGAAATCGGAATTGAATCGCTTGAAGCATTAAACACACTTTACCATGAATTAATAGGCGGGCCGACGGACCCGGTGAAGCTCGAAACCGCTTATCGGACAATCCGGGAGGATGAGCGGTATGTGCTGCTGGGTGCTTTTGTAGACGGGGAACTGCTGGGCTCCTTGATGGGGATCGTCTGCCAGGACCTGGTGGGCGATTGCCGCCCGTTCATGGTGATTGAGAACGTGGTCGTGTCTTCGCGCGCACGGCGGCAGGGGCTTGGCAAGAAGCTGATGACTGCGATCGAAGCGATTGCGCATGAACGGGACTGTTACTATATCATTTTCGTGTCGGGGGAGAAGCGGAAGGAAGCGCATATTTTCTATGAGGCGATGGGGTACAGGGAGGAAAAGGTTGAGGGATACCGCAAGCATCTCAGCTCGCATTAGGTGGGAGAAGGATATGGATCATGGAAAACTTATAAGTGTAGGACAGCATAGGTTGTACATCAGTATTATTGGTGAGGACAAAGGCATGCCTCCAGTGGTGTTGGAGCATGGCTGTGGTTCTTCCGCATTGTTCTGGACGCTTGTTGCTCCTGAGGTTGCTAAGCTCACACAAGTTATTGTATATGATCGTGCAGGCTATGGCTGGAGTGAGTCAGGACCGTTTCCGCGTACCAATGAGCAGTGCATAACTGAGCTGTATGAGCTGTTGCAGCAATCTGGGATGGAAGGTCCATATCTATTGGTCGGTCATTCCTATGGCGGATTAAATGTAAGGCTGTTTGCCGGGAGATATCCGGGGCTAGTGGCGGGAGTGGTGCTGGTAGATTCGATGCATGAGGATGAAGTCACAGCGCGGTTTCCGGAAGAGCATGTGAAAGGGCAGCTTTTGGCGGTGAGGTTCTATCGGGCCCTGAATTTGCTGTCCAGAACTGGATTGTTAAAGGTCTTGTCCGCATTGAGAAGCTTCCCCGGATTCTCTGCTACTATTAAGCCTTTTTCCAAGCAGACGCAAGCGCTGTTATGGAGATTATCCTTTCAAAAAAAGACTATAGCGGCCATGCACAGCGAGTTCTCTAATGTTCAGCCCGGCTATGAGCAGGTTAGGGAACTGAAGCAAACCGATATTCCATTGACCGTTATCAAATCGGAAATAGTCAATGACTTCTATCCGGGGACTTCGGAAGATACGAAGCGGATCATAAGAGAGAAGCTGCAGGAAGTGGCAAATGAGCTGAAGCATACCTCCACTAACGGTCACTTAGTTGAAGCACAGGGCAGTGGGCATAACATACATATTGAGAAACCGCAGGTTATTATCGATGCAATAGAGCAGATGCTTGGAATTCTTACTTGATTCATTTGATGAAGCGTGGTTGTATGCCTACCCTTCACCATTCAGTATTCTCAGTAGCTGGGACGTTTAAGTTCCGGCTCTAATTGTATTTACTACAATTAAAAACTTAGATTGGAGTGCTCAATGAGATTTAGTTGTATTTTCAGCAATTAGAATGTTAAGTGTTCTCCTTAAGAGGGAGTTTACTTGGATTTAGCTGTACAGAATACAATAAAAGTAGAAAAGTTCTGGTTTTCCCCGTTTTTAGCTGTATGAAATACAACTATCCTCTAGCCTATAGACTTCATCAGATTTCATCCCCGCATTAGTCTCTGAACACTTGTCCCGAAAGCTCTATCACCGCAAATCCCAGAATTTAAGTTTGACCATCTCCATGATAGCGCTTTATAATCCGTTCATAGTGGCTAGGGCCAGAGGTCAAAGACTACAGAAAGCGGGGGAGAATCATGAATCCAATATGCAAGGTGCTGATTGTGGACGATGAAATCCTGGTCCGGCAAGGGATTAAATATGTGCTGGACTGGGAGCAGGAAGGATTTAAGATCGTGGGTGAAGCGGCCAACGGGCGGGAAGCGCTGAATTCGCTGCAGACCCTGAAGCCGCATATCATCATTACGGATATTGTCATGCCGGTGATGGATGGCGAGGAGTTAACCCGGCTGGTGAAGCGCGATTATCCGGCTACCGAGGTGATTGTGCTAAGCAGCTTCAGCGAGTTCCATTATGTGCGCTCGACGTTCCAGCATGGGGTGGCGGACTATATTCTGAAGCCGAAGCTGGAAGCCGGGGCCTTATTGCAGGTGTTAAAAAAAACCCGGGACCGCATCCCGGAACTGAGTGCCGCCGGAGGACAAACGGAGGCAGCAGCGCAGCCGCTGGATACCCTGCTCGGCCGGATGCTGGCCGGTTACCGGCTGCCGCCGGAGAGCGAAGCGTATGTGAAGCAGCAGCTTCCGCATCACGCCTTCGCGCTGCTGGGCTGGGAACCGGTGCAGCAAGCACCGGGCGGCGAAGCCATGAACCATACCGCCATAAACGCGGTCAGCAGCGACAACGCTATGAATCATACCGCTATTAACGCGGTCAGCAGCAACGCAGCCAATGCACAAGAGGCCGCATCCGCTACCGTAGTTACCACTATTACCCGTGAACTAAACCAGTGTGTACCGGGATGGGTGCAGTGTATTATTCCAGTCGCAGAGCCTTCGGGGACTACATTCATGCTGATCAATCTGGAGGAAGCCCATTGGCCGCAGCTGCTAAAGGCTGTACACCAGTCGGCCGATACGATGGCCGGGCAGGAAGTGGAGCTGCGTCTGACGCTTAGCCGGAGATTCAGTTCTCTCAGCGAGCTTGCGGCCGTCCAGCAGGAGAGCAATGCGAGACTACAGCAGTGCCGGTTTTTCCGGCCGGAGCAGACCCTACTAATCCAGGAAAAACGTCCAGATCCGGAGACTCCGTTGCCGAAGTTCAATCTGGCGCAATTCACCGAGCAGTTGAAGCGTCAGCAGCTGGCGGAAGCATTCGGTGACCTGCATCAGCATGTGGATGCGCTCAGCCGCCAGAATGATGGAGATGTGTATCAGTTTAAGTCCTTCCTGGGCAATATTATCTTCAATATTACGAATCAGTTCAGTCATCTGCAGGAGCTGGAGGAGGGGAAATACGGCCTGTTCCGGGCCATCGATGAAGCGGGCACGGCCGAGCAGGCCATGCAGATTCTGGATGATTACCTGAGCCGGATCATGGAGCTGACTGCATCGGCAGCGCCTGCACAGGGCGGAAATGCGAATATGACGAAGCTGCTTCAGTACATAGAGGAGCATTATGCTGAGCCATTAACCCTTACGGAGCTGGCCCGTCATTTTCATTTCAATCCTTCCTATCTGTCGAGCCTGTTCACGACCTACAATCACGAGGGCTTCAAGGAGCATCTCAACACGGTCCGCACGGGCAGGGCGGCAGAGCTGCTGCGGGCCGGGGAGGCACCCATAGCGGAGATTAGCAGCATGGTCGGATACGGCGATCACAGCTATTTTTGCAAAGTGTTCAAGAAATATTACGGCTTGTCCCCGAGCGGCTACCGGCGTCAGCATTATGGGCAGGAGTAGAGCGTATGCGCAGATATTGGGAGCGGTTCAAATTTCACAGCCTGTTCATCAAAATCTTCCTCGTCATGCTGTTCAGCATCATCGCCGTAGCCATCGCTTCCTCCTGGACGACCGTCCGCATGTCGGAGAAGCTGTTCATGAATACGTTCAGCATTACGAATTCCAAGGTGATCAGCCAGATTAAGGCGAGCTTTGAAGCTTTTCATTATTCAATCGTTACGGCTACTAATAATACCCAGCTGAGTGGCACGATCCGTTCCTTCCTGTCTGAGGAGGACTCGGACTCCGTGCGGATGCTGCGGACCTATTACAATATGACCACGCAGATGAAGAAGATTCAGTCCACGCTCGATGCCTACCAGGTCGGGATCAAAATCATGGGCAAAAATGGCCGCAGCTACTCCACCAACACGAACAATCTGCTGATGAGTGACCGGGAGCTGCAGCGGCATGAGCTGACACGTAATACTTTGGCTGAACCGAAACGGCTGATGTATCAGTTCTATGAAGAGACGATGCCGGATTCGGCGCAGAAGGAAGCGGTGATAGTAGGCAGCAAAGCGCTGATGGACCGGACGACGGGCGATATTTACGGGACGCTGTATTTCACCATTCATGAACAGGATTTCCGCTCCTTCTACGGCAGCTTTGTCAGTACCGGGAACGATGTGGTGATCCTGAATAAGCAGGGGATGATAGTGTCCAGCAACCGCAGTGATCTGATGGGCCAGCGGGCAGAGGATCTATTGCAGGTGGCGAGGCAGATTGAGGAGCAGCAGCTTGCTTACCAGAACACCGATTTCCAGGGCACCGATTCGATTCTGATTGCGGATTACCTGCCGTCTTATGATTTCTATATTGTGAACCTGATCGATAAGCAGACGGCCCTCGGCCAGATGGTCAACGGTAAAATGGTCGTGCTGTTCTGCTCAGCCATCGTGGCCGTGGCCCTGATCGTGGTGTTCCTGATCTTCAGAAGGCTGACCCGGTCGCTCACGCTGCTTACCCGGCAGATGTCCAAGATCACCGAGCGTAACTTCCACAATTACATTACGGTTACGGGCAGCTTTGAATTTCAGGAGCTGGGTCATGCCTATAACTATATGCTGGACGAGCTGAATGAATATGTCGAGAAGCTGGTGGAGACGCAGAAGGAGCAGCGGAATGCCGAGCTTGCGGCCTTGCAGCATCAGATTAACCCGCATTTTCTGTACAATACGCTGGCTTCGGTCAACTTTCTGGTGCAGCAGGGCAGTCAGGAGAAGGCGGTGCAGACGATTCATGCCCTGATCTCAATGCTGCAGAATGCGCTGAGCAATGTCAGTGAGAGCATTACGGTGACGCAGGAACTGGAGAATCTGAAATCCTATGTCTTCATCAACCATGTGCGGTACGGCGAACGGATCCGGGTGAATTTCTTCATCTCCCCGGACTGTATGGAATACCATCTGCCGAAGCTGATTATTCAGCCGTTCATTGAGAATGCTTTCTTCCATGCGTTTACGCGCAAAAGCGGCGGATATATCCATATCCTCATCTCCCAGGATGCCGGATCTCTGCTCTGTGAGGTGGTGGATAACGGGGACGGAATGGATACCGGAGCGGCTGATCTGCCTATGTCAAGCCTTGCGGGGAAGCGCCAGCTGTTCACCGGAATCGGTATCCGCAATGTGCATGACCGGCTTGTACTAATGTATGGCGAAGAGTATGGAGTCACCATTAAGAGTGCGCCGGGGGAGGGGACTGCAATTCGAATCCGCCTGCCGCTGATGAAGGAGTGAGATAATTACCATTTTCCAAAAAAAGAACAAACGGCAATCAAGGTAACGCTTACAATCAGGCGATAAAATGACCAATCCCCATAAAGTAAGTTCTAACGGGTCCCCCGGACCGGGTGATAAGATTACTTATGTAATAAATAAGCGCTTACATTCAAGCGAGAGACAGTAAAGCGCATTAAAGGGGAGGCTTACCAATGAAAAAAGGCTTTGCGTTAGTCCTGATTTGCCTGCTTCTGCTTACGGCCTGCAGCTCGAACTCCGGGTCGAAGAACACCAGCAATAGCGCTGCGGACACGGGAAAGACAGAGAATACAGCAGCTACAGAGCCTGCACAGGCGAAGGAAATCACCATTTGGGCTTGGGACCCTGCATTCAACATCGCTGCACTGGAAGTGGCCAAAGCAGAATATGCCAAGACGAACCCGGATGTGAAAATTAACATTGTGGAATATGCACAGGCGGATATTATCCAGAAGCTGAACACGGGGCTGAATTCCGGAACCACCAAGGGTCTGCCGAACATCGTGCTGATTGAGGATTACCGTTCCCAGAGCTTCCTTCAATCGTACAAGGATTCCTTCTACGATCTGAGCAGCTCGATCAAGGGCGCTGACTTCGCAGATTACAAAAGCGGGCCGACCAGCCTGGACGGGAAGCAGTACGGGGTTCCTTTTGACTCCGGCGTTACCGGACTCTATGTCAGAACGGACTATCTGGAGCAGGCAGGCTACAAGCTGGCCGATCTGCAGGATATCGACTGGAAGCAATATATTGAAATCGGCAAAGCCGTGAAAGAGAAAACCGGCAAAGCGCTGATTACACTGGATCCGAACGACCTTGGACTAATCCGGGTGATGATTCAATCCGCAGGCAAATGGTATCTGAAGGAAGACGGCAAGACGCCGAATATCGCGGGGAATGC
This sequence comes from Paenibacillus sp. FSL R7-0210, assembly GCF_038009085.1. Lineage (NCBI taxonomy): Bacteria > Bacillati > Bacillota > Bacilli > Caryophanales > Paenibacillaceae > Paenibacillus > Paenibacillus sp. FSL R7-0210. The sequence continues at coordinate 3,231,547 of NZ_JBBPAR010000001.1, read as the reverse complement.
ACCGCTTAAGGAAGCTTTTGAAACCTATAAGGAACTGACTGAATCAAACGTAGCTAAGGTACATGCAGACTGGAGCCAGTTCGTAGCCGCCCTGAACAGCGGCGATGTAGCCTCCGTGCCGACAGGCAACTGGATCACCCCTTCGATTACGGCTGAAGCGTCACAATCCGGCAAGTGGGGAATCGCACCGCTTCCTAAGCTGACTGCGAACAAATCCGTTCATGCTTCGAACCTGGGCGGAAGCTCCTGGTATGTCATGAATGTGGACGGTAAGGAGACGGCAGCAGACTTCATGGCGAAGACCTTCGGCTCGAATGTGGAAATGTACCAGAAGCTGCTCACGGACATCGGTGTCATCGGTACCTTCAAAGCGGCTGCGGGCGGAGAGGCTTACAGCCAGGCCAATGAATTCTTCAGCGGCCAGAAGATTGTATCCGATTTCGCCGCCTGGACGGAGCAGATCCCAAGCGTCAATTACGGAATCAACACGTATGCGATTGAAGACATCCTGATTGTAGAGATGCAGAATTATCTGAACGGCAAGGATATTGACAGCGTGCTGAGCGATGCCCAGGCCCAGGCCGAGTCACAGATTAAATAGTTAGGTTGTGCACACCGTGAACCTTGGGCGTGGCCTGCAGCTTCCGGGAGTTCAGGAGGCGGGCTGTGCCCGGGGCTTATTTTAAATGATAAGGAAAGGACTGGGCAGCTGTGCATCAAACTAATTCCAAACTAAGATTCCGCACCAAAAGCGTGTTGACCGGATGGTCCTTCGTCCTGCTTGCGGTCATTCTGATCTTCGTCTTCTATTTCTATCCGATGCTTCAGGCACTTATTCTGTCGTTCCAGACGGGAACGGGCAGCAATCTTACGTTTACCGGCTTCGATAACTATTCACGGCTTCTGTCTGACAAGACATTTATTGTATCGGTTAAGAACACCTTCATCTATCTGCTGGTTCAAGTGCCGCTGATGATCATCCTCGCGCTGTTTATCTCGGTGCTGCTGAATGACAGCAAGCTGAGATTCAAGGGGTTTTTCCGGACGGCGATCTTCCTGCCCTGTGTCACTTCACTGGTCGCGTATTCTGTGGTATTCAAGTATTTATTCTCCGGTAATGGCCTGGTGAATACGATGCTGCTGAAGCTCCATCTGGTCAGCGCCCCGATTGAATGGATCACCGATCCGTTCTGGGCCAAAATCACCATTATCCTAGCGATCACTTGGCGCTGGACGGGTTATAATATGATTTTTTACCTGTCGGCCCTGCAAAATATCGATCACTCCATCTACGAGGCCGCCAAAATTGACGGGGCATCTTCTTCCCGCCAGTTCTTCGGAATTACGGTCCCGCTGCTGAAGCCGATCATCCTGTTCACCTCGATTACCTCAACGATCGGGACGCTGCAATTGTTCGACGAGGTCATGAATATTACGAAGGGAGGCCCGGGCAACGCGACCCAGACAATCTCCCAGTACATCTACAATTTGTCATTCAAATATGCAGCAGACTTCGGCTATGCAGCCACCGTATCGTATTCGATTGTCATTATGATCGCGCTGCTGTCGGTCATCCAGTTCAAAGTGGCAGGTGATAAAAATGGCTAAAAGTAAACGTGTCTTCATGTATCTGTTCCTCAGCATTGCGGCCATTGTCTCAATTTTTCCATTCCTGTGGATGGTCGTCAGCTCGACGAACCAGTCGGTGGATGTCACCCGCGGGCGTCTGCTGCCAGGCACCCATCTGCTGGAGAATCTGCGTAAGCTGCTGGACACCACGGACCTGCAGTTATCCCTGATGAATTCAGCGAAAATCTCCATAACCACCACGCTGCTGGCGCTGCTGATTGCTTCGCTGGCCGGTTACGGCTTCGAGGTATTCCGCAGCCGCTCGAAGGATATTGTATTCAACATTCTGCTGCTGTCGATGATGATTCCGTTCGCCGCGCTGATGATCCCGCTGTACCGGATGTTCGGCCAGATCTCGAACGTCTTCCCGTGGATGGGCATTGATACGATGACCTCGGTCATTCTACCTACGGTGACTACCGCGTTCCTGATCTTCTTCTTCCGCCAGAGCACAAAGATGTTCCCGAAGGAGCTGCTGGAGGCCGGCAGAATGGATGGGCTTAGCGAGCTGGGCATCTTCCTGCGCATCTACCTGCCGACCATGAAGACGACTTACGCCGCCGGAGCGATCATTACGTTCATGTCGAGCTGGAACAACTATCTCTGGCCGCTGATCGTATTGCAGACTCCGCAGACCAAGACCATGCCGCTGCTCATCTCCACTCTCGGCTCGGGCTACGCCCCGGACTACGGGATGATTATGATCGCGATTGTGATTGGTACGATCCCGACGGCGCTGGTGTTCTTTGTGATGCAGAAGCAGTTTGTGGCTGGGATGATTGGGTCGGTGAAGTAAGGTGAACATGGGCAATTCAACACCTTGGGAATAGTCGTGGCTCCAGGGATTGTTTGGACTTTCGGCCGCTGTTAGATTTGGATTTCCTGATTTATGCCGCATAGTCTGCGGTAGAAATCCAAATCTAAAGGCGGACGCTGCCGCTCCTACAGTTCCAAACATCCCTTCCGCCACTTCTCCCAAATGGGGGAGAACCAAGTTCACTTACTATTGGGGTAGGGCAGGGGGAAAGGCAAGAGTAAAGGCAAAAGCAAAGCAAAAGCAAAAGCAAAAGGGTTTGCTTAATTGCACTCGGTACATCTTGTGTTCAGTGATTTTGAATTTGATGCTTTACTAACTTTGCAGAAGTACTTCTAAAGACAAAAAGAGCGCGGTGACCGGACATTCCGGACACCGCGCTTTTCCATAACTATTCCCCGACTCTATACCAGAGCTCACAATATTCATAGCCGTCTGCGCTTGTACCATACATCTCGAAATTACCGCCGTCCAGAATCGTATAGGTTGAGGTTGGCAGCCATTCCGAGAAGATCCGGTTCTTCAATGACTGCAAATCGTATTTGCCGCTGCCGTTCCCGTCATGGAGTGTTGAGAACACGGCCCACGTAGACGCGGGAACATCAACGACAGTGTATCCGTTCACCTGGCTGCCTGGCGCTCTGTAGCACCCGATTAGATAAGGGAAGGTCATGTTGCTTGTGAAGGTGTAGGCATCGAAGGCAAAGACTGCTCCAAGTTCCTTGCTGAAATTGCCTTCGTCTCTCCAAGCCCCGCTTACTGATTGGGCTAAACGTTCGAACTCACCATTCTTGCAGATATTTTGCCAAACCTCCGGGATCGTTACGCCCGCTTCATTCGCAATAGTGTCGTACTGGTAGATGTCCTCCAGCCCATACACTTGAAAAGCATCCCGTTTCTCCATCCGGTAATTCATTCCGGTCACTCCCTTTAAGATGATTTGAAAGGAGATGCGCGGATAGGCTCTTAACTCACTTCCGGCATTACGCGCTAATGTAGGCGTCATTCCATGCAGATTCTGAAATGCACGGGAGAAGGCTTCCGGTGATTCATACCTGTACTTCAAGGCTATCTCCATCACAGTGTTTTTTCTGTCCTTTAGATCAAACGCAGCCAGTGTCAGCCTTCTGCGCCTGATATATTCGGATAAGGGGACATCAAGTACAAATGAAAACATACGTTGAAACTGGTAAACCGAACATAAGGCGATTTTAGCGATTTGATCGTAGTCAATGTCTTGTTCCAGGTTATCTTCAATATAGCTGATCGCCCGGTTCATTCGCTCCAGCCACTCCACGCAATCCCTCCTTTCGTAAGAAGCATATCATCCGGTAGTAATCGTAGCCTGATTATCCATGCAGCATATTGTCAGGTGGTCATCTGAGCTGGAGCCGCTTTACTTTGGGAATAGTCTTGGCTCCAGGGATCGTTTGGACTTTCGGACGCTGCGGCTCCTACAGTTCCAAACATCCCTTCCGCCACTCCTCCCAATCCACGAAATTGAGATTTTCTTTATCCTTCAGGCTCCATTCAATTATAGTTTTCACAAGGCCCGGCGTTATAACGTTGTCATCCCACAACTTCATAGGAAACATTAAATTTTTTATCTTCCGAAACAATAAATAGTTTGATCCGTCCGTGCTCTTCATCATCTTCTTTGACATACCAGAAATAACTCTTTTCGCCATGAACGAACTTTCTTCTTCCCTTTTTATTAACACCCAATATGTTCGTCCCCGCATTCGTAAATAATTCTATTTCCGATGTTCCACTTCATGAATAAATTAATATCCTCAATAGAATCGCGAACTCTCCATTCATACTCTTTGTTTTCGCGGAGCTCTCTCAGAACAATGGGATTAACGATGTGTTTCTCTAATTGTCCCTTTGTCCTTGCAATATATGCGAATCCCAAAACCGCATTAGCCCGAACAGCAGCTGATTCATGGTTAGAGAGCCGGGCACAAATATCTTGAGCGAACTTCCAGTTCGAATGGTATTCACCGACAGAAAGAGGGAGCGTTAGAAGATGAGCGGTGTCATTTCTTTTTAGACGGTCCTTTATCTCCTCGCTGGAGAGATCATTGAGCGGTTTATAAATTCTGGACATTTTTAGTATAATTCTCCTTCATCCCCTTGTACTTTGGCATTAAGTTCAATTGCAATCTCCTTCATCTTATCAATCACATTGCCTTCATTGGCTCCGGAAACTGTAAGTCTACCATTAGAATAACGAAAAGGAACCGTTACTTCATCAACCTTCCATATGAAAAAATCACCACTTATTGATATTTGAAATGGGCCAGATGTTGTGAAAATATTCGAATACTCGAAATCATTTTTATTCAAAAATATATCCTTTAACTCGTCAAGTGAAATGGGGTTTTCCGTACTCTCTGTCCAATGATTTGCTCTTGTAATATGAATATCATAGCTCATAATAATAATCTCCTTTGCAATAACTTCACTCTAATTATAAATATCTCAAGTCAGTATTCAAACGGCTTTTACGTGTTCAAGCTGAGAAAAGGCATGTCACGAAAATGACACTGCATCCCTGTGCCGGTTGTTAGATTTTAGTAGAGAGGCGCAACTGATGTGGAAATTTGGAGTAATAAGAAAGATGATAGAAAAATATGAAATAGAGGAAAAGAGAGGATGTTTGGGATGAAGACAGGTAAAAAAGTGTTGACAGCCTTACTGGCTGCGGGGTTGAGCTTCGCCATGTTGACGGGTGTGAATCCGGGAAAGGTAGAGGCAGCGGCTAAGAAATACCCTGCGCTTCTGAAAATCAACGATTATTATGTGCTCTATACAGCACCGAAGGCGCCATATGTGGATGCCAACTACCGGACGATGATCCCGCTTCGCTCCATTAGTGAGCTGATGGGGGCGAAGGTCAGCTATGATGCTAAGGCTAGAACAGCTGCCATCGAAAAGGATAGTGTAACGGTTAAGTTCACTATTGGTTCCAAATCTGTTTCGGTTAACGGGGTTGCCGGGTCAATGGATACGGTTCCGGTGATGGAGCAGAATTCGATGTTCATTCCGGTCAGTGTGCTGGCCGGACGTCTGGGCATTGTGAGCAAATGGGATCAGTCGAATCAGCTCTACACGCTGACGGGTGAAACCTTGATGCAGACGGATATGATCAAGTATTCTTTAGAGGACATTGAGCAAGGTCCCTTCACTTCCCCGCCGGGGAAGATTATTAGCGATGATGCGTTCCGGCCAGTTTCTTACACCTTTGATCCTGAAAAAGGCAGCTTTACGGTAAAGGCGAAGAATATAACAGGTAAGGATGTTTCTGAAGGAGCGGCGGATGTAGCAGCGTATATACTTTATGATGATCAATTGATTCAGTTTCCGGCACAGAAGCGGGAAAGACCAGCTGTTCGTAAGGATGGAACGATTGAGGTTACCGTTAAAACCGAAACACCGAGTACTCCAGCTTATTTACTTGTAAAAGGGCGCCTGCTCGACCGTTCCGGAAATTAATTTCAATTTCGATTTTGAATCAGAGGTGAATCCGTTTGAAGGACACTCATATTCACATTCTCTGCGGCGACTCCTTCGGAGGCAGTGTGAAGCAGGTGCTTAAAGAATTTGGCTGGAAGGATACGCATAAGCTGATTATCCTGCGGGAGAATTATGCTATAGGTCCGCTGGAGCAGTTGGATACGCCAGTAGGGAGGAAGCTCCGCAGCGACTGGTTCCGCCAAAATATAACGGAAAACTATAATGTCTCATATGATTGTGAAGAAGAGTACACGGAGCTGCTGGACAATCTGGAGCAGATTCCCGAACTGGCCCAAATTGTGATCTGGACCAGTGGCAATGCTTGCGAGCAGACTGCGCTGCGGCTAACCGCTCATCTGCTGGGGAACAGACAGAATGAGATCATAGTGTGTGATGCCTGCGCAATCTGTGAGGAACTGTTCAACCGGCCGGATGCTTATATAAATTACTATCATTCCGGTGAGATTCCGTCAGACAAGCTCCGGGAAGCACTTCTGCGAATTGATGAGGGCAACAGGTTGAGTGCTGGCGATATCGCGCGGGTGTCTCAGGATTGGCTGACGATTTCCGGGCAGTCCGGCGTACTGCGAATCTGGCAAGAGAATGCCCTGCTGGAAGTGCCCGCTGATTACTACGACAGCTATCTGCTGGAGAAGCTGGACTCGCTTCAGCCGCCGCCAGGGGATGATGGATTCCTGAAATCAGCACGGCTGGTCGGTGAGGCGCTCGGATACTGTGAGCAGTATGTCGGTGATGCTTATTTTGAGTACAGGGTGAGAGAGCTGATCTATAGCGGGGTGCTGGAGATTAAGGGCGTTCCCACAGCGATGAGATTCTATAGCATCCGACGAAGAAAAGGGTAAGGTATATAGTATATAGAAGCACTAAAGCAATTAACAAAAAGCAAAAGAATATGAGAGGGATTTTGGAACTCTGGGGGCGATAGCACCCGCTATGTCACGGGATTTTCCGCTTTATAAGAAGCACTAAAGCAATTAACAAAAAGCAAAAAGAAGCGGAGGGGAAATTTGGAACTGGAGGAGCGATAGCGTCCGCCTTTGTGTTTGGATTTCTACCGCGAGGAGCGGCTATAATCTGGAAATCCAAACACAACAGCGGCCGGAGGGCCAAATGTTCACCGCAGCGACGACCATGCTTGGAGTTCAGATCTTAAGTGCATTTTATATAGCAGCGGTTTAATCAGCAACAGCGGCCAGCAGTCCAAATGTTCACCGCAGCGACGACCAAGCTTTGAGTTCAAATCTAAGGAGGACAACCATGCAAACCTTATTTCGTTATAACTGGCAGGTCCGCGAGGAATGGTATCAATGGTGTGAGGAGCTGCCGGAAGAAGAACTTGTGAAGACACGCATTGGCGGGGTGGGCGGAATCCTGCAGACGCTGGTGCATATTGTGGATGTGGAATTAAGCTGGGTCCGGGATATGGAAGGTAAGCCGGATATCCGTTTAGACTTCACGGAGTACAATACTTTGCAGAAAATCAGAGAGGTGGACGCACGCTTCCGGCCGGAGGTGGAGTCCTTCATAGTGGCCTGGAATGAGGGATTGGAACAGAGGATTCTAAGGGAGGAGCGGCCGGATGGGCAGGTTACCCAGCATAGATGGGGCGAAGTGATGCGCCATGTTGCCGCGCATGAGATTCATCACATCGGCCAGCTCTCGATCTGGTCCAGGGAACTCGGCCGGAAGCCAGTCTCGCCTAATTTGGTGCGCAGAGGTCTGGATACGTATTTACCCGGTACAGAATAAAGGAGGCTGCTGGTCCTAATATAGTCTGGCGGTGTAGTCAGCCTCCCCCGAACTTCTACTTCATATCTACAGCTCCGGCGGAAACCACAGATGGCGCAGATCGACCCAGCCCTGGCTGTTGAAGGTCACCCCGCGCACGGAGGGCAGATAGGCGGTCTCGGCAGGCCGTTCGTAGAGAATATGCAGCTGGTGGTCACGGGTTAGAGTATCCTCGATCACCCGGAAGCCTTCCGCCCGAACGGCGGCGTCAGGCTCCCGCGAGATCTGGCGCAGCCTGCCCTCAATGCCCGCACGGGTGCGTGGCTCGATATGCTGCGAGAGGGTCAGGTACAGGTCGTACAGCCGGAGCTGCTCGTCCTGGTCGCGGAGCAGCGAGAAGACGATCAGGTCGGACTTCAGGCGGATCGGACCTTTGAATTCCTCCGGCGACACGGATAACACCTTGCAGGAATATCCATGCTGCGTTAGTCTTGCGGCGATGTATTCGGCATCCCCGGCGTACTGCGGGATTGTGGCAATCTGCAAGACTTCAGCCGGAGGCGCTGCGAAATGCCGGAAGGGCACTCTCGGCGCTTCATGCAGACAGGACAGCAGTTCGGCACGGAGAAGGGGATCGCTTAGCGGTCCCTTTTTCTTCGTGTTGCAGGTTACGAATTTGCGGACATAGGACTCGGAGTGGATTCTGCTTAGAGAGTCTGCGCCCGCTGCTGACGGATTCGGGATGACATGGAAGGCAGATCTGGTCTCTGAGGGCTCCCGGTCAAGGCTCCATGGGACATAGATAATCTCTACACGGTCCAGATGGGCCCGCCCCTGAAAATAATAAGGGAACACCTCCAGCACACAGGTATCCTCATTCATCTCTACGACCTTGAACGGACCGGTGCCCGCAGGCCTGCGTCCAAACAGATTCTCTCCAATGGATTCCAGATCGCGGGGCACAATTGCCGCCCGGCTGGTGCAGAGGAAGGGAAGGAAGAGCTCATTCGGCTTCTTCAACAGGATGCGGACGGTAGAGGCATTCAAGGCCTGGACCTCCTGAATCTCTTTGACAATATAGCTGTACAGCATGCGCTGCGAGGTAGACATCATCCGTTCGAACGAGTAGACGACATCCTCGGCGGTCAGTACCTTGCCATGATGGAACAAGACCTCCTTGCGCAGATGAAAAGTCCAGGCCGTCCGGCTCCCGTCTATCTCCCAGGCATGGGCCAGGCCGGGGATCACCTTGCCGCGTTCACCGCTGCGGCCGACCAGCCCGTCAAAAACATGGCTCGAGACAAACGACTCCGCCAGCAAATTCATGTAGAGCGGATCGAAGGTATGGAGCTGCTGGGTGACCGGCAGCCGCAGCGTATCGATCCGCTTGTCGCTGTGCACCTCGGCATGATGCCCGAAGTAAGCCAGCAGCCAGCCTTGCAGCGTGTCCTGCAGCGATGAGGTGCGGGCATGTCCGCGGATGCCCTCCAGGGCGCTGCTGATATCCTTGCTGCTTATGGCCTGCTTCATGGATTCCAGGGCAATGTCCTCGGCCGCTGCGAGGAACACCAGCTTGGAGCGCCGCCCCCGTCCCCGGCTGGGGGTCCAGGTGATCCAGCCTAGATCGGCCATTTTGCGGATCACATGCAGTGCATTGCGGTGGGTGCAGCCAAGGGTCAAGGCCAGCTCGTCCAGGGTGACAGAGATCTCGGCCGGACCTCCATGCTGCGAATGCAGCTTCAGGAATTGACTGTGCAGCTTCATATGGGACATTCTCCTCCTGCCTAATTTATAAAATAGGAAATTAATAATATTATATTTCTCTTTTTCTTCTTATTTTATCAGCTAGAATCAGGATATGACAGTAAAAAGATGGGGGAATTTACCATGGACGAACAAACGGTATCCAAACCGGGGCTTGGGCGTGTAGCCTTACTGGCCGCATTTCTGCTTGCGATTGTGCATCAGTACCTGTTCTACGGCAAAATGCCGGGGATCTCATACCCGATTTTTGTGGTCTTATTTTATACTTTTATGCTCTATTTCGCCAAGGAGCAGCTGCGCAAGCAGACCTGGTTCAGCTATGTTTGGATGGTGTCCATATTTCTGTTGTCCCTGACCTATATGCTGTTCGGCAACTGGTTTTTCTTTGCGCTTAATATCGTTGTTATTCCGGTGCTCATTCTATTACATATGACGTATATGCTTAGTTACCGCAAGCCCGCCTGGAGCGGACTCGCACTGATCGGCGCGGCCCTTGAGCATCTGTTCCCGCAAAGTCTGCGCAACTGGGCCACGGCATTGAGGCTGCTGCGCCGGGGCAAAGGCGGGATACCGAATGAACGCAAGCAGGTATTGATGCGGGTGCTGATCGGCCTGCTGATTTCCGTGCCGCTGCTGCTGATTGTGATCTCGCTGCTCTCCACGGCGGACGGAGTGTTCAGTCAGCTGCTGGAAGCACTCCCGGGGATTTTTGACAATATTTCACTGGGGGACTGGATCTTCCGGGGCCTGTGGGTTCTGCTGCTCGGGCTGGGCATGTTCGGCTTCGTCTGGGGGTTCGTACAGAGTAAATCCTATATCCGCACTCCTCTGGTCAGTGAGTTTGATGCGATGGGGCAGAAGCTGGAAGCGGCTGAAGCAGGGGAGGAGGGTATCGGTCTTGATGACCCGGTCATTATCACTACCGTGCTGACCGCAATCAATGCGGTGTACATGCTATTTGTGAGTGTCCAGTTCTCGTATTTGTTCGGCGCCTGGGACGGGATTCTGCCGGAGAATAGTACGTATGCGGACTATGCGCGGAGCGGTTTTCTGGAGCTGATTCTGGTCACATCCATTAACTTTGCGATCTTGCTGTTGTCCTTGCTGGCAGTGCGTAAAGCGGGCGGAATTCTGAAGCGGGTCATTCAGCTCCTGCTGTATATTCTGGTGTTATGCTCCATGGTCATGCTGTATTCTGCGTACTCGCGGCTGACTCTATATGAAGAGGCGTACGGTTACACCTACATCCGGTTCCTGGTGCATGCCTTCATGATCTTCCTCGGATTGCTGCTGGTGCTGGCGGCCGTGCGGATTAGCCGGGAACCCTTCCCGCTTCTAAAATGTTACATCGTGCTCGGCCTGCTCTCCTACGTGCTGATGAACTATATAGGGATGGATCATATCATTGCGCAGCAGAATATCCAGCGTTATGAAGCAAGCGGCACACTGGATGCCAGTTACCTGGCCGGACTCTCCGCAGATGTGGTTCCAGAGCTGATCGAATTCAGCAAGCAGGAGAAGGGGATTCTGGACGAGGCGCTGCGCAGCAGACTGTCTTACCGTACTCAGCCTAAGCAGAGCTGGCCATCATTCAATCTGGCGAATCACCGGGAGCGCAGAGCGCTTGCGGAGTATTTTGCAGGAGAGGTAACGCAGAAATAGCTTCTGTGCTCAGGCTTGTGATACAGTAATTTCAGCAGAAATGACACAAGGAGAGAAGAACCTCATGCAATCGATTATAAATCCGGAGGCGGTTCGAAGCCTTACCGCGCAGAATGGTCTCACAGCCATGTTCAGCAGCAGCGCCATTGCCCAAATGGAGCTTCGGCGTTACGGCGGAGGGGAGGCAGTCTGCTCGGTTGGCGACCGGCTGGAGCATATGTTTTTCCTGATGCAGGGCAAGCTGAAGATTCATACGCTGCTGCCTAACGGCAAGTCGATGCTGGTCCGGTTCGCCCGGCCGATGTCGGTGATCGGGGATGTGGAGCTGCTGCGCCAGTATCCCGTCAAGAATGAAGTGGTCTCCGTAGGGGACAGCCTGCTGCTTGTCGCCGGAAGGAAGCTGCTGCTCCGGGAGATTGAAGACAATACAGCGCTGCTGCGTTTCCTGGTCGGAGAGCTGAGCCACAAAATGTACACGCTCGGCCAGACCTCAGCCATGAATGTGCTCTATCCGGTGGAGAACCGGTTCGCCAGCTATCTGATGTCGCTGTTCGCGGACAACACTGGCGCCCAGCGTGTAGAAGAGATCCGCACCTCCACGCTGACAGAGACCGCCGATCTGCTCGGCACCAGCTACCGGCATCTGAATCGGGTAGTGCGCCGCCTCATTGAAGATGGGATTATTGAACGCAGGAACGGCCGGCTGATTGTGCGGGATGAGGAGCGGCTGGCAATGCTTGCGAACGGGAACCTGTATGATTGAACCGGAATTAAGAGATGTAATTCATAGAACCTCCATTCCTGCTTTTGGCAGGGGTGGAGGTTTTTTTGTGCTCCCGGCAGCATATTTCAGTTTCATTTAAGAATGATGATGTACGATACGTAGAGATTACATAGCAGAGCTTACATATCGAGTGGAGGTAGTTATAATGTTCAACAGACTTAGAGGAATCCGGGCCAAAATCATGTTTGGCTTCGCCGCTGTAATTATCGTGTTCATTCTCGCTATACTAGGCAGTACTATTTTTCAGGCTAAGGTGACTATGCTTACAGAGCAGATCAACCGTAATTACAGCAAGCTGTCGATGGTACAGAAATTAACCGATGATATCCGGACGGCGGACGGTCTGGCCGCAAGGTATGTGATGAGTAATACCACGGAGGAGAGAACAGCCAATCTGACCGCCTATGAAGCCAAGATACCAGAGATTACAGCCTCAGTCGAAGAGCTTAAGGGAGCCGGTCTGAATGAAGCGGAGCTTGCAGGAATTCAGAATCTGGAGGGAGAATGGGACAATTATCTGACGGTGCTGGAGCAGGCTTTTGCCTTGGCCAAGGAAGGGAACTTCCCGCAAGCGCAGAAGTCGTTCACAAGCCTCTCCCTTACGACGATCATCGATTCACAGCTGGTGTTCGAGACGATGCTGCATGATGAAATTATGAAGGAACAGAGTCAGGCGGCAACCCACCGCAGCTCCTCTATGATTACCAGCATGGGGGTGACGGGATTATCGGTGGTACTGGCTCTGTTGATCGCATTCGTATTGTCTGCCCGGATACTGAAGCCGGTGAAAGATGTCAACAGGCAGCTTCAGGAGATTGCCGACGGCGATGCCGATCTAACCCGCAAGCTTAGTGTGCAGACGAAGGATGAGATCGGTGAGCTGGCCCGGAATTTCAATACAATGACCGATAATCTGGCAACGATGATCACCCAGGTGAAGCTATCCGCGAACGGTCTGGCGGCTTCTTCAGTGAAGCTGACCTCGGATAGCGGATTGACCGCCGAAACGACCGAGAAGATCTCCGGAATTATGGGTGAGGTCGCAAGTGGTGCGGGCATGCAGATGAATGACCTGCAGACTAACATGAACACCATTATTGAAATGTCGGACGGTATTCAGCTGATTGCTGCCAGTGTACAGGATATCTCGGAAGCTTCCCTGCGTTCTGCAGATTATGCGGTGGCCGGGGATCTATCCCTGCAATCTGCCGTCCGGCAGATGGATTCCATCAACGAATCCATTCAGTCCTTATCGGAAAAGGTTATGGGCTTCGTGAAGCGTTCACAGGACATTAGCAGCATTGTCGGGGTGATCAAGGGGATCGCCTCGGAGACGAATATGCTGGCACTGAATGCGACCATAGAAGCGGCCCGGGCCGGAGAGCACGGCAGAGGATTTGCTGTGGTAGCCGATCAAGTGCGCAGACTGGCTGAGCAGTCCGCAGATTCCGCCAATCAGATTGCTGAAATGGCAACCGGTATCCAGGCCGATGCAGATCATGCAGTGAAGGTGATGAAGAACAGCATGAACGAAGTGCTGGGGGGAACCCGGATCATAGAAGAGGCCGGGCAGTCCTTCAATGCCATCCGCCATTCGATTGATTCACTAGCGGGACAGGTTCAGGAGGTATCCGGCGCGGTAGAAGAAATCACGGCAGCGACCGAAGAGATTGTAGACTCTATCCGTAACGTTACGCATATCTCGGAGACTACAGCGGCAAGTACACAGCAAGTATCCGCCGCATCACAAGAGCAGATGGCTTCAGTGGAACAGATCGCCTCTTCTGCCAGTGCCCTCAGCATGCTGGCGCAAGGTCTGCAAGGTCTGGTAGCACGCTTCAATGTATAATTAGGCAAGCCCCCAACCTGAACGAAGGGAGGGGGCTTGATCTTGCTTATCTGTTACTTTTTCATATATTGCCGGTACAGCTCTTCACAAGTATCGTAACGCTGGGGCTGCCGGCCGACCCGCTGATATTCCTCCAGATAGTCATCCATTGCCTGGAGGAACCGGTCCTTGAACAGATCCAGATTACTTGCATCAAAATACTGCATGAGTTCGAACTTCCGGGTTCCCCGCGACTCAGTCATTTCATCCAGCAGACCCTGCGCTCCCATGGCGGCGTAGAAGGCGTAAGAAGCATCCTTACTTTCAGCGCTGGCAATGATCTTGTTGCGGTAGTTGCACCATAATTCCTCATAGGTGCCCGCCAGATTATCATAGGTAGGAACAGGCTGTTCCACATATTTCTGATACAGGGTGCTGTACAGATCGAGGATACTTTTGAGCAAAATGCCGGAGGTACTTCGGATCTCGTCCGTCGTCATCGCGCAGATCACATTCATATAGATCGTCTCATAATTCTCAGGGAGGTAGCGGTAAGCTGCGGTGTCCTCCAGGTATCTTTTCAGCCCTCTTTTCAGATAAGTATTGTTCATATGCGTCAAAGCGTTCACCAGATTGTAGACCAACTCCGCTGAAGCCAGCCTAACGGCTCCCTTATCCTCCGCAAGACAAACATTCGCGTATTCCTGCTTCGCCAGATTGATCCATTTCTTCGCCCGTTCCAGAGAATCGCGCCCCATGGGCTTCGCCAGAGTATCTCGCGCCCGTTGCTGATAGACCCTAAGCTTCTCCAGATCCTCAGGCTTGGCATAGTAGAGCACCTGCAAATCTATTAGAGAGGAGATCATCGGACTTTCAAGCGCGGCCTGTTCTTCGATCCGGGTCTCCCAAGGAGTGCAGTAGATATCATAACCGACATCCCCCAGAATGAAGCAGGACGAGATGCCCCAGCCTTGGTTGTTATTATTGATGATGATCAGATCCAGGTCGCTTTTCTCATGATAATCCCCGGTACGGCAAGAGCCCGTAAGCCCGATCACCGCAATCTCCTCTGGATAATCCCGTTTGGCCCGCTCGATCACCATGTTGATCAATTTTTCGTTTTTGGATAATAGCTCCTGCCTGGTACTTTCATTCATAGCTGATTCCTCCTGCGCTGTGGCTTGTTGTTGTATTCATTGTAAAAGCATCTGCCGTCCGCGGGTATGCCGACTTCAGTTAGGTCCATTCTCTCCCTGAGCGCTCCGTATGTACGCACATACTTTTCATAGAATACGCCATCGACCTGAGCCAGGCTCTATCTTATATTATTACCATAATTTGTTTTATGAAAGCGCATACTCGAAGGTGGCACCATAATCTATGGGAGGTGGTTGTCAAATGATCAGCAGAACTAGGTCTTCGGTAGCAAGGACATTCCTGATGTACGGTCTGATGCTTGTGTTATGTGTGGGACAGCTCGCGTTATTTCCGGCAGTGGGGGCGGCGGCAGGCAATCTGGCTCAGGGCAAGACGATCAGCGCAAGCTCAGTCGGTGATGTGTATGTAGCAGCGAATGCTAATGACGGTAACCAGGGTACGTACTGGGAGAGTGCCAGCAATGCTTTTCCGCAATGGATCAAGGTGGATCTGGGTGCCAGCAGCAGTGTGAATCAGGTTGTACTGAAGCTGCCTGCGGGCTGGGAAGCCAGAACACAGACGCTGTCTGTGCAAGGCAGTACGGATGATGCGTCTTACAGCAATCTGGCGGCGTCTGCGGGGTATGCCTTCAATCCGGGCAGTGCGAACTCCGTCACCATCAACTTCACAGCTGCAACCGCCCGGTATGTCAAAATCAACTTCACGGGCAACACCGGCTGGCCCGCAGCACAGCTGTCGGAGATTGAGGTGTACGGCACCACGGCCTCGCCACCCGGAACCTATGAAGCGGAGGCCGCTGCCTTATCCGGCGGGGCCAAGACGAATACCGATCACAGCGGCTATACCGGTGCTGCCTTCGTAGATGGCTACCTGACGCAGGGAGCAGTCACAACCTTCACGGTAACGGCTCCGGCGGCAGGGAATTACAGCGCAGCCCTGAGGTATGCCAATGCCTCCGGCAGTACGAAGACGCTGAGTATCTACGTGAACGGCACGAAGGTCAAGCAGACCTCGCTTGCCAATCTCTCGAACTGGGATACCTGGTCGACACAGGCAGAGATTCTTGCCTTGAACGCCGGAACCAACACCATTGCTTACAAATATGATGCGTCTGACTCCGGCAATGTGAATCTGGATCAGCTTGTGCTGAGCGCTTCCTCGACGCCGACGGCAACGGCAACGCCAGCTCCGACGGCTGTGCCGACCGCAGCCCCAACGGCTACGCCAACCGTAGCTCCAACGATCGCGCCGACCGTTGCACCGACAGCTACACCTACTGTAGCCCCAACGGCGACTCCGGCTCCGACGATCACGCCAACGGCCACCCCGAGCACGGGTCCCGGCTCGAATCTGGCGGTCGGCAAGGCTATCCATGCTTCTTCTTCCGTCTTCACCTTCGTCCCCTCCAATGCCAATGATGGAGATGTCACTACCTACTGGGAAGGTGCGGGCGGCAGCTACCCGAATACGCTGACCATCAGCCTCGGCGCGAATGCCAATGTCACCTCGGTGGTCGTGAAGCTCAATCCGGCAGCCGCCTGGTCAACCCGTACCCAGACGATCCAGGTGCTGGGACATAACCAGTCCACAGGAACGTTCACCAGTCTGGTATCTGCGGCGGAGTATACGTTTAATCCGGCCAGCGGCAATTCAGTGACCATTCCGGTGACCGCTACAGTCAGTGAGCTGCAGCTGAGAATTACGGCGAATTCCGGTTCAGGCGCCGGACAGGTAGCCGAGCTACAAGTCATCGGCACACCGGCGGCGAATCCTGACCTGACGGTAACCGGAATGTCATGGAGTCCGTCCGCTCCGGTGGAGACCGATGCCCTCACGCTGAGTGCCAGCGTCAAGAATATCGGCTCAGCGGCTTCGGCCGCAACCACAGTCAGCTTCTATGTCGGCACCACCCTTGCCGGGACAGCACCGGTGGGTGCGCTCGCCGCAGGAGCTTCCGCGAATGTATCCTTCAGCCTCGGAGCCAAGGATGCCGGAACCTATACGGTAAGCGCCAAGGTTGACGAGAACAACAATGTCATTGAGCTGAATGAGGGCAATAACAGCTATGCCCATCCTGCGGGCCTTACTGTGAACCCAGTATCCAGCTCGGATCTGATTGCTTCTCCGGTCAGCTGGTCTCCCGGCAACCCGGCAGCAGGCAACACGGTCAGCTTCTCGGTAGCCATTAAGAATCAGGGAACGGCGGCCTCAGCCAGCGGTGCGCACAACATTACGCTGACCTTGACCGATGCTACGACAGGCGCAGTCCTCAGAACGTTGACTGGCTCCTATAACGGTGTCATTGCTGCCGGAAGTACTACGGCCCCTGTGGCTCTTGGGACCTGGACGGCGGTGAACGGAAAATATAATGTCAAAACAGAGATTGCCGTGGATGGCAACGAACTGGCGGTAAAGCGGGCCAACAACATCCAGAACCAGTCGCTCTACATCGGACGCGGGGCTAATATGCCTTACGACATGTATGAGGCAGAGGATGGAGTGATCGGCGGCGGAGCTGTCAAGCTGGCACCGAACCGGAATATCGGCGATCTGGCCGGTGAAGCTTCAGGCAGACGGGCCGTTACGCTGAATACCACAGGCAGCTATGTTGAATTCACGACCAAAGCCAGCACGAATACCTTGGTTACCCGGTTCTCTATTCCCGATGCTCCGGGCGGTGACGGCACTACAGCTACACTCAACATCTACGTCAATGGAGTGTTCAACAAGGCTATTACCTTGACCTCCAAATACGCCTGGCTGTATGGCTCGGAGGCCAGTCCCGGCAATTCGCCGAGTGCCGGATCCCCGCGTCACATCTATGACGAAGCGAATATCATGTTCGACAGCACGATTCCGGCAGGCAGCACGATCCGGCTGCAGAAGGATGCAGCCAACACTTCGCAATATGCGATAGACTTCGTGAGCCTGGAGCAGGTATCGCCAATAGCCAATCCTGACCCGTCCAAGTATACCGTTCCGCTTGGATTCACTCATCAGGATGTGCAGAATGCGCTGGATAAAGTCCGTATGGATACAACGGGTAATCTTGCGGGTGTCTATCTTCCTGCCGGAAACTATGAGACCTCGAATAAATTCCAGGTCTACGGCAAGGCAGTGAAGATCATCGGAGCCGGACCGTGGTATACCCGGTTCTACGCTCCGCTCAACCAGTCGAATACAGACATCGGCTTCCGCGCGACAGATTCAGCGAATGGCTCAACCTTCTCGGGGTTTGCCTACTTCGGCAACTATACTTCACGGATTGACGGCCCCGGCAAGGTGTTCGACTTCTCCAATGTGGCGAACATGACAATTGATAATATCTGGACGGAGCATCAGGTGTGTATGTACTGGGGCGCGAATACCGATTATATGGTCATTAAAAACTCGCGCATCCGCAATACCTTTGCCGACGGCATCAATATGACCAACGGCAGCACGAACAATCTCGTGTCTAACATCGAGGCCCGGGCAACCGGAGACGACAGCTTCGCCTTGTTCTCGGCGATCGATTCCGGCGGCTCCGACATGAAGGACAATGTCTATGAGAATCTGACGTCCATCCTGACCTGGCGGGCAGCCGGTCTTGCCGTCTACGGCGGGTATGCGAATACCTTCCGCAACATCTATATTGCGGATACTCTCTGCTATTCGGGGATTACGATCAGCTCGCTGGACTTTGGTTATCCGATGAACGGCTTCGGGGCATCACCGACGACGAACTTCCAGAATATCTCCGTCGTCCGCTCAGGCGGACATTTCTGGGGCGCACAGACCTTCCCGGCCATCTGGGTATTCTCCGCTTCCAAGGTGTTCCAGGGCATCCGGGTCAGCGATGTGGACATCATCGACCCGACCTATCACGGAATTATGTTCCAGACGAACTATTCCGGCTCTACGCCGCAGTTCCCCGTAGCCGATACGATCTTCTCGAACATTACGATTTCCGGTGCCCTCAAGAGTGGTGACGCCTTCGACGCCAAATCCGGTGTCGGCATCTGGGCTAATGAATTGCCGGAGCCCGGCCAGGGACCGGCAGTGGGCAGCGTGGTCTTCAACAACCTGAAGATTCTGAACACGGTAACGCCGATCAAAAACACAACCTCCACGTTCACGATAACGGTGAATCCTTAGAGGCACGTGAAGAGATCTCACTGAACCTGCACCGCTACCGCAGGTATCATTGAGCAGAAACAGAGCAGAAAGCCGTCTCCCGTTTTGTGGGAGGCGGCTTTTACTGCTGCACCTGATAATCGACAAATGCTATCCCGTAACTATACAATGGGTGTTATATCGTGCATAGGATAAGGACCGAAACAAAGGAGGCACACCCATGACGAAGCGGGTAGTCAATAATATTACAGAGCTGATTGGCGGCACGCCGGTTGTACGCTTGAACCGGGTAACCGGACCGGAGGACGCGGAGCTGTATGTGAAGCTGGAGATGTTCAATCCCAGCGGCAGCGTCAAGGACCGGGCGGCTTATAATCTGATTCGGCAGGCGGAGCTGGACGGACGGCTGCAGCCGGGCGGGACGATTATCGAGCCGACCAGCGGGAATACCGGGATTGGACTGGCGATGAACGCGGCAGCGAAAGGGTATAAGGCGATCCTGATCATGCCGGATAATATGACGAAGGAACGGATCAATATCCTGAAAGCCTACGGGGCGGAAGTGGTGCTTACTCCGGCGGCGGAGCGGATGCCCGGTGCGATTGCCAAGGCGGTGGAGCTGGGACGGAAGATCCCTGGCAGCTTCATCCCGCAGCAGTTCGAGAATCAGGCGAACCCGGATATTCACCGCACCACCACCGCGCCGGAAATTCTGGAACAGATGGAAGGGAGGCTGGATGTCTTCGTTGCCACTTCCGGGACAGGCGGCACCATCACCGGAACCGGCGAGGCTCTGCGCGCACGACTGCCGGAGCTGCGCGTGGTTGTCGTGGAGCCGCAGGGTTCGCCGGTGCTGTCCGGCGGCCAGCCCGGGCCGCATAAGCTGGTGGGGACCAGCCCGGGCTTCGTGCCGGCGATTCTGAATACCAGCATTTACGATGAGATCGTGCAGGTATCCGATGAGGACGCCTTGGAGATGGTAAGAGAACTGGCCCGTACCGAGGGAATTCTGCTCGGACCTTCAGGCGGAGCCGCAGTCTGGACGGCCTTGCAGGAGGCGCAGCGCCTGGGACGGGGGAAGCGGGTGTTATGTATCGCGCCCGATACCGGGGAACGTTACCTCAGCATGGGGATTTTCGACTAAATTATATTGGAGGACCGTTATGAATCAAGCGAAGCACAGTTTCCGGCACAGGGTAAGAGCGGCCGGAAGTCTTATTTTTGCAGCAGCCATAGTCTTTAGCCTGACCGGGTGTGCCCGAACGAATAGCAATGACGCTGCCAGCAGTGCAGCAGCATCGGCCGGGCCGTCTACCGGCAGTCCATCGCCAGCTGCTCAGCAGACGGATAGCCCGCCAAGTGCGGTTCCGACAGCATCATCGTCAGCTACGGCTTCTCCAGCCCCGGCTGCCTTGCTCGACCCTGCCAAGCTGCAGCCAGTCTTCGGATTCGCGAGTGAGACCGGGAGTCATATCATGGTCACCAGGGAAGAGGAGGGCGCCGGGGAGCAGATGAAGTCCCTGAACACTGCCATCGGGAACGGAGGCCAGGTGCTGGCTGTGAAGCTGGAGAAATGGCAGACGGGTAACGAGAACAACAACGGACGGGAGCTGGCGAATAATATTCCGAATCTGTCCGGGTATCTGTTCAAGGTAGAGGGTGACGCAGCGATGCGGGATGAGACCTATGTTCTGGTTGATTCTGCGGTCTTTCCGCAGGCAGCCTTGCTGGAGCTTCAGCCCGCTGACCCGGCAGGCCCGCAGCTTGCAGCTGGTGATCCGCTTCGTAAGAGTGTAGAAACTGCCAAAGGGCGGAAGATCCAGGCAGCCTGGAAGCTGGCCGGGCTTGGCCCGGACAGACAGCTCTATCTGGTGCAATTCGTAAGACAAGATAAGGATATGTTGTTTAGCCTTGTGCTGGTGGAAGGCGGGAAGCTCAGCTTCAAGGACTATCCTGCGGAGATTACGGATAATGAATATTCAGTCTGGCGTGTCGATGACGGCGGTGAGGTGAACCCGCAGATGTTCTCCCTGCTGTTCGCGGCACAATCGGCAGAGGGACTACTGCTTGGGCTGAACTGGTGGGGAGCGGAGAGTGTGAACAGCTTTTTCCTGAAGCAGGAAGGCAATGGCTTCACAGAGCTAGCCATCGAATATGGCCGCTATATCTCTCCCTTGTGAGCAGGGCGAACGGACAGCAGGGCTCCCCGTTACTTCTGGGTGACGGAGGAGCCTTGTCTGCCTGACATATAGATCATCATGATTGGCCTCATCAGCATGTATCCCAGTATTCCGCCGAAGGTGTTCAACAGCAGATCATCCACATCAAACGTTCCAATATAGAAGACGGCTTGCGAGCATTCCAGCACCGCGCTTAACGCGAAGGACCACAGCAGGACACCGGTGAAGGAGCCGCTGCCTTTTCCATTCGGGTTGAGCAGCACCAGGAAGATGCCATAAGGGATAAACAAGGCGATATTTCCCAAGAAATTAACGACGGTGCTAGTGCTGATATGGTGATAGGTGTTAGTCAAGGTGGCCAGCGGGATCAGATTTCCGCGTTGCAGACTGGCCGCAATATGGCCCGGGCTGTGCTGAAGCTGCTGCCATAGAAACGGGAGATCCATCGACCCGAATTTGAACAAAATGATTTTAAACAAAATATACACGTAGACGGTAAACAGTACCTGCAAACCGTACTTTGTCTGCTTGTGTGCCTGATTCATTTTACATCACCGCTTTCTGTAGATTGTACTGTTATATGGGTTAGTCATTAAGGATAGACCGTCATAATCACACCGTTCATATTGTCGCCGGAGAACTCAACGTGCTGGGCGTCAGGGGTAGGGACAGGAGTATTCCCGTTAATTTCGATATAGGAGATCTGATATTCAACCCCGTTAACGGTAGTGGCAATCGACTTCTGCTCCTTTAGGAATTCAAGATATTCTTCAAGCGTGAAGTTCTTGTCGCGCATAATCACACTGTGCGGAAGTCCTACATAACGGAAATGCCATGGCTCATACTTGATGCCGGTGATGTCTGTTTTATCCTCAGGATAGCGCAGAATGAAGCCGTAATCCCATGCATGCTCACGCAGCCACTGCCCTTCAGGGGCATGGCTCATGGCCATTTGGGAGGAGCCGATGTCAAGCGACAAGCCCAGGTTATGCTCGCTGTATCCGGGTGGAAGAGCGTAGTCGGCCCCTTTTTCATCGTATAACTGCTGCTGCTTGTCATTGTCCCTATATCCGCTGCTGATCAGGAAGCTGTTGATGTCATCCCCGGCTGCAGCATGTACCATCTCTGTGAATTTCTCCGCGACTTGCCTGGAGAGCAGCGTTTTGTGATCCAGCAGCAGGTAGCCGGAAGTCAGCTCCTCATGATCGAGCAGACGTACGATATCCTGGCTGACTCCTGTATCGTGAACGGGGTAATCCTTGTTGACCAGCAGCAGGTTCCCCTGATAAATTTGGCCCTTCGGGATCACTGTCAGAGTCTTCGAACCATTATCTGCAGAGACTCGTACCGTCTTAATATTCAGATCTGCCTTGGCATCCTCTTTATCCCTGGACATCCACTCATACCCGATCAGCAAGGCAATCACAATTAACAATAACCATTTCTTCATGTTCTCGTCCTCCTTGTTTCAATGACTTAAGCATAGAGGAGTGTGTTTAAATAGAAGTGGGGGAAAGATAAAGTTTTTCTTAAAAGATAAAACTAAAGCCGTTTCCACCTGAAGTGTCAACGCAAAAAAACGCCCTTCTAAATTCTAAAAGGACGGTAACACTGCTACAGCTGGACCAGACTATTGGATCACACCCGGCAGACGGACCTCGAAGAGCGTGCGGATCGTGTCACTCTGTACGGAGATCGTCCCCTGATGCTGCTCGACGATATTTTTGGCAATGAATAATCCCAGCCCGGTACTGCCTTCCTGATGGGTCCGTGCCCGGTCACCTGTATAGAACATATCGAACAGAAAAGGCAGGTCCTCCGCCGGAATCCTATCTCCGTAGTTCATGACCTGGACAACGATAGTCTCACCCTCCGGGTAGCAGCGGACATCGACATAACGGCCGTCTTTGCCGTAACGCACCGCATTGGTCAGCAGGTTCTCGAACACCCGGGCCAGCAGTTCCCCGTCTCCGGTAATTTTGAGCTGCGGAGTGACCTGGGTGCGGGCAGTCAGCCCGTTGTTCTCCAGCAGAGGATACAATTCCTCGTTCAGCTGGACCAGCAGCTCGCTCAGATCCAGGGGGCGCTGCTCCACGGTAAGCATGCCGTAGTTCATCCGGGTAATCTCGAACAGCTCGTCGATCAGCTTTTCCAGCCGCTGTGATTTGGTGTAGGCAATTGTGGTGTAATGTTTCACTTGTTCAGCGGTTAACTCCCCGTCCTTCAGCACCAGATCCAGGTAGCCGAGCACAGAGGTCAGCGGAGTCCGCAGATCATGAGCCAGATTCAGCACCAGCTTGTCCTTGCTATTCTCCGCGAAGTCCCCGCGTTCCACCGCTTCCTCCAGCTTATCCTTGGCCTGATTCAGATCAGCGGCAATATCCTCGAATTCATCGTTAGAATGGATTTGAATCCGGCTTTTGAAATCCCCGTTAGCCAGCAGGCGGATATGGTGCGAGATTTCTTTGAAATAGCGGGCATACGGCTTGGTGAACAGGAAGAAGAACAGCAGCGCCAGCGGGATGAAGAAGATCAGGAAGAAATTCAGGTCGCCGAAATCGGCAATCAGATAACGGAAGCGGGTCAGCTTGTCTTCATACTTCACCTGAGAGGTATAATACATTTGCAGGCTTTTGTAGAGTACAAAGGTAATAGCACCGGAGCAAATCATGCTGAGTACCAGCAGCGATATCATTTTGAAGCGGAAGCTGCGGACAAGTTTAGCCATTGAACGTGTACCCTACTCCCCAGATCGTTTTGATCCATGTATTTTTATTCTGGTCATCGCCGAGCTTTTTGCGCAGGGTGCGGATATGGACCATCACGGTGTTCCCGCCTTCATAATAAGCCTCACCCCAGATTTGCTGAAAAAGCTGCTCGGCGCTGAATACTTTCTTCGGGTAGCTGGCGAGCAAATACAGGATGTCGAATTCCTTCGGCGTCAGCTCCACGGGATGTCCGTATAAGGTTACGGAACGGCGGTCCGGATCAACAATCAGTCCCCCGGCTTCCACCACGGCCTTCTGCTCGGTAACCGGCTGGTTCAGCTTCATAGAACGTCTAAGCTGCGCGTTCACTCTGGCGACCAGCTCCATGGGATTGAACGGTTTGGTCATATAATCGTCGGCGCCGATGACAAGACCGGTGATTTTGTCTAGATCCGAAGTCTTGGCGCTCACAAAAATAATCGGCAGCCCATGCTGCTCCCGGATCTGCCGGGTCACCTCATACCCGTCCAGCCCGGGCATCATAATATCCAGAATCGCCAGGTCGATATGCCTGGACTGGATGACCTGCACTGCTGCCGGGCCGTTTGTAACCTTTATGGGGTGGTAGCCTTCTTTTTCCAAATGCAGTCCGATCAGATCGGCAATGTCGGGATCATCGTCGGCGATTAGAATCGTAATCCGTTTCATTTCAATATCTCTCCTGTATTGTCAGTATGAATGTATTCTTGATTAAATGTCATTCCTAGTGTAACCTATCGGATATTGTTTCGCTAACCGTTATGATAGGACGATGGGAGCTATGAAGAGAATGATTTAATTTTTAAATACTTAATTCTGTAACATATGCGGACGGGCATAGCCCTAAAGAGTCATGCCGGAGATCACCCGGAAATGGTAAAATAACGAACAGAAATTAAGGAGGGAACTGTGACGTATACCCGAATTAAAGTGCTTATTCTGCTGATTCCAACGGTCATGGTGGGTATCTGGGAGTGGGTGAGACATCAGTTCCTGATGCCGTACATCTCTATGGACACAGGCAACTTCTTAACACCTGTATTGGTATTTCTCTTCAGTATTATTCTGCTGCTGCCGCTCTTTCGCCTCATGGAGCGCAATCAGCGGGAGCTGGAGCAGGAGCGGGCGGCAACCGGAGCGATGGAAGCACGGGAGGCACTGGCAAAAGAGCTGCATGACGGCATGGCCCAGTCCCTGTTCCTGCTCTCTGTACGGATCGACCGGCTGGAGCACGGCCGCAAGGATGGCGGCATCAGCGCGGACAGTGTGGATCAGATCAAGAAGACCGTTCACGAGGTTAACCGTTATGTACGTCAGGCCATTGCCAATTTGAAGGTGCCGTTGAGCGGCGCGGAGAGCTTCTCGCTGGAGCGTTCTATCCATGAGCAGCTGGCGGCAATAGCCGGAGAAGTCATGATCGAGGTATCGCTGGACTGGCATCTGGAAGAGCGGGCGCTGACAGCGGCGGAACAGGCAGAGCTGTTGTCCTGCATTCGTGAAGCGATTATTAATGTGCGTAAGCACACACGTGCGGGCAGGGTGTCCGTATCAGGTCAAGGGAATGAGCACGGCTGGCGTGTAACCGTTGCAGATGACGGTGCGGGGATTGAGCATGATGATCCTTTTGCGGTGAGCGGCAGCTATGGCCTGCAGATTATGAGGGAACGGTCCCGCAGTATGGGCTGGGCGCTTAGGCTTCACTCAGGAGCGGACGGAACCACTGTAGAAATTGTAAAAGGGGGTGCGCAGGATGGAACGCTGCCGGGTGCTGATCGTCGATGACCATGCGCATGCACGCGAAGCGATGACCGAGATTGTGGGGCTGGATGAACGGTTTGAAGTGATTGGTGCGGTGGCCAGCGGAGCGGAGGCGATCGTCTGGACCGGGCAATGGATGCCCGACCTGATCCTGATCGATATCGAAATGCCGGGAATGGACGGTCTGGAGACCACGCGGCGCATTAAGCTGGAATATCCGTATGTCCGGATTGTCATCGTCACCGTGTCGGATGAGATCTCTTATCTGTTCGAAGCGCTGAAGCAGGGAGCGCAGGGGTACCTCCTGAAGAACCTGGCTCCGTCTACCTGGATCGAATATTTGCTGGCGATTGTAAGCGAAGAGGTTCCGCTGAGCCGGGAGCTGGCGTTCCAGATTCTGAAGGAGTTCGCCGTCACCTCTGTCAAGGAGGAGCGGGAGGCATTAACGGCTCGGGAGAAGGAGATACTGGGCTGTGTATCCTCCGGGTCTACCAATAAGGAGATTGCCGCCACCCTCGGGATCTCCGAGCATACGGTTAAGAATCACCTGAAGAACATTCTGCAGAAGCTTCAGCTTCAGAACCGCACGCAGCTCACAAGGTACGCCCTGGAGCAGGGGCTGGCTTCGCGGGAGCGGGATTTTCCGGGGAAGAGATAGTCATACACAAGAGACAAGGAGAGATTCATTTGAATAGATTGTTTCGTAAAATAGCAGCACTGGCCGCACCGGCCGCCGCCGCACTACTGTTGTTCGCAGCCGTGGCGAGTGCCCACGTAACCGTAAGTCCAGCGCAGTCCAGTACGGGGGCCTGGGAGACGTATACCCTGAAAGTGCCGTCCGAAAAAGAAAGCGCCACCGTGCAGGTGGATCTGCGGATTCCCGCAGGTGCGGAATTTAAGCAATATGAAGCCACTCCCGGCTGGGAGGTAACAGTGGACGGGAATAAAGTAAGCTGGATTGCCAAGGATGGCGGCATTCAGGCCGGACAGTTCCAGCGCTTCTACTTCACAGCCAAGAATCCGGACTCCGCAGGCGATATCGCCTGGGATGCCTATCAGCACTATGCCGATGGCAGCCTCGTACAATGGTCCGGCGAACTCGGCTCGGAATCCCCGCATTCCATCACCGCCATCGCAGAAGCCTCCGGCAGCGCCGATGGCGGTCACGGCCACGGTGCCGCAGACATGTCCGGCAACGGCACCATGACCATGGACGAGCATCAGGCCATTGTGGAGAAGGAAGGCACCGGCACCTCGCCGATGGTTTACATTACCCTCGGCATCTCGCTGGTCTCCTTCCTGCTGGCAGCGATCGCTTTGCTTCGGGGGCGCACGGAGTAGGCCGGACGTAAGTGATGGATTGACTTGTATGGAAGAACCCCGCAGCAGATGTGAAATCTGCTGCGGGGTTGTTTGTGGTTGGTATATCCAGTGTGCCAAATTATACTGCTGAAGCCGCGGCTCCTTATCCGTTAAGCAACATGAGGCTAAGTGGAAAAACAGCATTTATTTTCGCTGAAATCCCTACAAACAGGCCAACAGTTGGATAAATGCTGCTTAATTTAGCCGAAAGTAGATAATAAGCAAATTAGACCAGAATTAAGTGCTGTTTATCCAATTGCTGTCGGTGTTGTGGTGGAGAAAGAGGGAATAAGTGTTGGAAATCCAATTGTTGTTTGGAGGGTAAAGGGAGTCATCATCTGTGAATGTATTGAGGAGCTAACACTATATCCATTACCAGCACCTTTTATTATAATTGCAGATAACGGAGTCTAAGACCTGAAAAGACTTACCCTAAGTAAGTTATCTCTCAGAAATATTTCCAATAAGGGAGTGCATTTATGTTTGATTACATTGATTTTTCACCGGGTACAATTACTTATAATGAAACGAGGTACTTGGATCAAGAGGATATATTTCAAGTCAGTTATTTCGAAGGAAAGTATACTCTTGATGTTGGCTGGTATAGAAAAGAGTTCGCGGTATATGTAATTAGAGCTTACGATTGGGAGAATCCGTTGTTAGAAAAGCGTTGTACAGAAGCGGGTATGCTACATGCTCTGGTTCAGGAATGCTCTGTGTATGTTAGGGATATTCTAAGCCGCTAAATGTGTTATGTTTATTGATTGAAATGCACCCTAAAAGGAGGCCCCCGAAATGTCCCTAACCCGACAACAACTAATCACACTCGTAACCAAGATCGTGAACGCCGAAGGAACAGAGGAGGAGCTGGACCAATGGCTGGAGATCGTAGCGAGCAATGTGCCTCATCCCGGTGTGAGTGATCTGATCTTCTGGAATGAGCCGGAGCTGACACCGGAGGAGATTGTAGATGCTGCGTTGGGTTATCAGCCGATTGTGCTGCCGCCGCCAACAGAGAACTAGCTCTGAACTACCTTGCGATTGCTGATCGCGAGGTTTTTTCATATTACGTACTACCCCAATCCCCAATTTCGTCAAGTGTGAAAATGGTGTGCTAATTGCTGACAAAATTCCCGCATAATCAACCATTTTCTCTCACGGAACGGGCGAAGCCTGCTCTATAATGGAAGCGTTACCAAAGTATGTTTGGGGAGGTTAGGATCATGAGTCGAAAACGTATCCGAAGACTAGGAATACTCGTCCTGCTGACAGCGATGTCAGGCTCTTTGTTTAACGTTGCTCCCGCTGTAACCCATGCCGCAGCCAGTGAAGACTACAGCTGGAACAGTGTGGTTACCGGTGCGGGCGGCGGTTTTGTGCCGGGGATTATTTTCAACCAGAGTGAACCGAATCTGATCTACGCGCGGACGGATATTGGCGGGGCTTACCGCTGGAACGAGGCGGACGGGAGCTGGATTCCGCTGACGGACAGCGTTGGGTGGGCGGATTGGAACAAGAATGGTGTCGATGCGCTGGCTACCGATCCGGTTGATCCGGACAAGGTGTATATGGCAACCGGGACGTACACGAATTCCTGGGATGGCAATGGTCAAATTATGCGTTCCAGCGACCGTGGGGATACCTGGCAATCTTCGCCGCTTCCGTTCAAGGTTGGAGGCAATATGCCTGGACGTTCAGCCGGGGAACGGCTGGTCATTGACCCGAATAAGAACAGTATCCTGTTCTTCGGGGCGCGGAGCGGGAACGGCCTGTGGAAGAGCGTGGATTCCGGCGTGACCTGGTCCAAGGTTACTTCCTTCACTAACGTAGGGACGTATGTCCAGAATCCGGGGAATGAGTATCAGAGTGATATCGTGGGCTTGTCCTGGATTACTTTTGATAAAAGCACGGGCTCTGCCGGACAAGCTACCCAGACCATCTATGTCGGTGTCGCGGATACCGCAAAAAGTGTGTTCCGCAGCACAGATGGAGGTGCAACCTGGTCAGCGCTGCCGGGGCAACCGGTAGGCCTGCTTCCGCATCATGGGGAACTGTCGGCAACCGGTGATCTGTACATTACTTACAGTGACGGGGTGGGTCCATACGACGGAAGCAAGGGCGAGGTCTGGAAATGGAATACAACCAGCGGCATCTGGAAAAATATCAGCCCTTCCACAGGGGCCGATAACTTCTACGGCTTCGGGGGGCTTGCGCTGGATGCCCAGCATCCGAATACAGTCATGGTTACCAGCTTAAATTCCTGGTGGCCGGACGGGGTCATCTTCCGCAGTAAAGACGGCGGGGAAACGTGGAGCCGGATCTGGGATTGGGGCTTCTATCCGGAGCGCAATTACAAGTTCGAGATGGATATCACGGCGGCACCGTGGTTGAATCTCGGGTTGACCTCAACCTCGCTTGATCCCGCGCCGAAGCTGGGCTGGATGATGGGGGATCTGGAGATTGACCCGTTCAACTCGGACCGGATGATGTACGGCACCGGCGCAACGATCTACGGTACGAATAACCTCGGGGACTGGGACACCGGCGGTAAGGTCAACATATCCGTGATGGCCAAAGGGGTAGAAGAGACCGCAGTGCTCGGGCTGATCAGCCCGCCAGCGGGTGCCCACCTGATTACCGCGCTTGGTGATGTGTCCGGCTTCCGGTATGAGGATCTAACAGCGGCACCTGTCAAGTTCCAGACCAGCCCTTCCTGGGCCAGCACGAACAGTATCGATTATGCGGAGCTGGACCCGGCCTATGTTGTCCGTGTCGGCGGTGTGGACAAAGAGAAATATCCGAACGGTAAGTCGATTGGGATCTCGAATGACAACGGCAAGAACTGGTACATGCCGAATGCAGAACCCTCCAAAGGAGGCAGTACCACAGTAGGGCAGGGTCAGGTAGCTGTATCTGCCAGTGGGAATGCGCTTCTGTGGAGCACCTCTGATATCGGGGTCTTTTACTCCAAGTCAGGGGGCAACTCCTGGACGGCGAGCAGCGGAATTCCTGCCGGAGCGAAGATAGCATCCGACCGGGTGAATCCGAATAAATTCTATGGCTTCTATGAGGGCAAGCTCTATGTCAGTACAGATAACGGAGCTACCTTCACAGCTACGGCTGCGACCGGCTTGCCAGCCAATAACGTGAACGGCCTGCAGCCGAACCAGGCGCAAGTGAGCCTGAAAGCCATGCCGGGCGTGGAAGGCGATATCTGGTTTGCCGGAGGACATCCGCAGGATAAGTACGGCATATGGCATTCTACGAACTCCGGGGCAAGCTTCACCAAGCTGAGCAATGTGGAAGAAGCGGACCTGATCGGGTTCGGAAAGGCCGCGCCGGGTGAGAATTATATGGCCCTATATACTGTTGCCCAGATTGACGGAGTAAGAGGAGTGTTCCGCTCGGATGACGCCGGAGCCAGCTGGGTGCGGATTAATGATGATAATCATCAGTATGCCAGAATTAATATGGCGATTACAGGAGATCCGCGCGTCTATGGCCGCGTCTATCTCGGGACCAATGGCCGCGGGACCTTATATGCTGATCCGGTGAACCCTCCGGCAGCAGGCTCCGTCATCACGCCGGTCACGGCCAGCTTCGATAAGAAGGCAGCGAATCAGAACGACATCGAAGTGTCGATGACCTTGAACGGGAATACCCTGGATTCCATTACCAATGGTGCTTCTGCATTATCCGCTGGAACGGATTATACGGTGAGCGGTTCCACAGTGACGATCCATAAGGCTTATCTGGCGGCACAGGCTGTGGGAACAACCACCCTAAGCTTCCATTTCAGTGCCGGAGCTGCGAAGACCTTAACGGTTACGGTGGCGGATACGACAACAACGGCTAATGATTCAACCATCACACCGGTCACGGCCAGCTTCGACAAGAAGGCAGCGAATCAGAACGACATTGAAGTGACGATGACCTTGAACGGAAATACTTTAGCTTCTATTAAAAATGGTTCGGCGGCGTTAACCGCCGGAACGGATTATACGTTAAGCGGATCGGCTGTGACGATCCACAAGGCCTATCTGGCAGCACAGGCTGTGGGAACAACCACCCTGAGCTTCCAGTTCAGTGCCGGCGCACCGCAGAGCCTGGCGGTCACGGTGACAGATACGACTGCACCAGTGGATGGCGGTCTGAAGGTCCAGATGTTCAATAGCAGCACGGCTAATGCTGTCAATGCCTTCAGCCCGCGGATCAAGCTGGTGAATACCGGTACTGCTGCGGTCTCCCTCGCTGATGTGAAGCTCAGATATTATTACACCAGTGATGGCGAGCAGGCCCAGAATTTCTTCTGTGACTGGTCGCAGGTAGGGAGCGCCAATGTGACTGGGACGTTCGTGAAGCTTCCGGCAGCCTTGAGCGGCGCGGATCATTACCTGGAGCTGGGCTTCACAGCAGCAGCAGGCTCGCTTGCTCCGGGAGCCAGCATAGATATTCAGATGCGGGCCTCCAAGGCAGATTGGAGCAATTACTCCCAGACCGGCGATTATTCCTTCAATCCAGCAGGCACAGCTCCTGCGGATTGGGCCAAGCTTCCGGCCTATATCTCCGGCAGTCTGGTATGGGGGAATGAGCCCTTGTAATCTGTAACGCATAGCCAGGGAGGTTCCGGCGGCAGCAAAAGAACCGGTTGCACATGATGAAATTCATGGGCAGCCGGTTTTTGATATGTCAGGATGTAATAAATTGCATATCAAGGGAACCTTCCACCGCCAGCGGACCAATATAGAGTGTAAGCAAGATAGAGAGGGGGAGAGGAAGATGACAGAAGAAGAGCTTCGGGAATGTCTGCAAAGGCTGGAACATGGAGATAAAGAAGCCTTCACCTTACTACATAACACCATTAGGCAGCAGGTGTACGGAACCGTCAGCCTGCTGGTGAACCGGCCGGCTGATGTGGCTGATGTAGTCAATGAAATCTACATCGAGCTATTCCGCTGCTTGCCGCAGTATGACGGCAAACGGCCTTTCGGAGCCTGGCTGAACGGTATGATCGTCAGGCAATGCAGCAACTGGAACCGCAGAAGCTGGCGCAGGCTGCGGCTCATGAACCGCAGCCGGGAGCATGCATCTGAGAGTCTGTATCCGGGAGCGGACGCGCAGCTTCTGGTCCAGGAACAGCAGGGAGAGCTGATGCAGCTGGTCAGCGGACTGCCGCCTAAGCTCCGCAGCGTAATTGTCCTGCGTTACTACGGAGAGTGCAGCTATGATGAGATTGCTGCGGCCCTGGGCATCCCGCTGGGAACCGCCAAATCCAGGCACCATAAGGCGCTGCGCAAGCTGCGGCAGAATGCGGTATTTACAGCGGACGATGAGATGAAGGGGGAATGGACATGTCTGTCGGAAATCAACTGAAGCAGGAGTTCAACAGGTATAAACAACATACAACGATGCCGGAGCCGCTGGAGCAGCGGTTAGCAGCGAGCTTTGAGCAATTCCAGCAGCCGCAGCAGAGAGGAAATAGGCCCGTGCGCGCGCGCGGGACAGCGAGGATCGCCCTGGTACTCTGCGGACTGATGCTCTTCGGAGGCGTGGTCTATGGTGCGGAGCGGCTATGGCAGGTTACCTATGGTGCAACCAGTTTGGAAGTGGATATTCATGAGGGCGCTAATGAGTCAACAGCTTTTGCCAACCAGACCCGGCGGGTGATTACAGAGATTCAGTCTCAGCTTGCTGATAATGAATCGGCTATGCTGTTAATTGCTAGATCAAACGGGATGAAGGAGCTCCGTATGATCAACCGTCCGCAGATATTCACAGATATCGAAAGCTGGAAGAAGGCTACAGAGCCTGTCACAGGTAAGCTGGCCGTGCCGGGCAGAATGCCGGAAGAATACCATTTTGCCGAAGGAAGATCCGACAGTACAGTGGGCATTACAGATAGCTCCTGGGTTAAAAAATACACCAATGTCCTTACCAAACGGCTGAAGCCCGGTGAGCATTACGCCTGGATCAAGAGCTTCAATGTGCCCAACCAGCAGGCCGGGACGGTCAGTCCTGAGCTGGTGTACCAAGGTCCTAAGGGAGAAAATGATTACATCTCCGTTACTTATTCCCCGCTTACTCCGTGGGCACAGCTAATGTCTGATGTTTGGGCGGATACAAAGGTTGAGCATCTGAAGGTAAAATCTCAGGCAGCCTTGTATGTTGAAAACCGCCAAGCCTATGAGAATAACAGCAACGGCTATTATGCGTACATCCGCTGGATTGAGGTTCGGGAGAACGAGGAGAGAAATATAATGCATGAGGTAGGGACCGGATCGCCTGAAGTCACCAGAGAGATGCTGCTACAAGTGGCGGAAGGCCTGCGTTAACCTAGAGCGGCGGTAAGACCGTGCAGACACATATAAACCTCTATTGTTGATCAGTACATCAACAATAGAGGTTTATATTGTTACCACTATACCCATGTTAGTCTCAGACTCCTTATCCTATCCTTTGTACTCAGCCGGGTAGAAATGGTCCGAGGCGGCAGTATATTTGCCTATCCTGCACATTCAAACTGCTCAAAACTGATCCGCTAACCACGATAGGATGGATTGTGAAGCCTGTGAGCTTTAAGAAGCTCATACCGTTTCGTGCAGGGACTCACTTCAGGCGGGAATGTCAGGATCAAAGATATAGTCTCAGTCACAAGGAGGAGCGCTGCTTAAGATTAGCTGCCGGAGATTCTGTCCTGGCTTACGTTCTTCCTGCAGTGTCTGTTTCCTTGAGCTGATATCTGAATTATACCGTCCGTGCGGGCAATAGTAAAAAGCCGAAATTTTTAAATTTGCACTTCCTGTTTGGAAAAAGGTCTTGTAAGCGCTATTATTCTGCGTTTTCCTTAGAATCTGCCGAATTCAAATCCCGCTGCCTTTGCTGTATAATGAAAAGGATGGTTTCAATGCTGCGTAGACTCCGGCAGCTTTGCCTGGAGGGAAAGGAAACGGAAATGAGCTTGTATGCAATGAAGCTTGAGGAACTCGGCAGCGGGCTGCTGAAGTCCTTTTTGGAGGATAATTATATATGTGCAGGCTATCCCGGTACGGGAGATCTGGAGAAGCATAGCAGAGAAGAGATCATCAGCAAGCTGGCTGCCGCCGGCTATCACGGGCAGGAGCTGGAGGGTGCAACCCATACTCTGGATACCTTCGTCAATGCGATGCAGGATGGGGATTATGTGCTGATCGCCGATGAAGAATGGGTGTATCTCGGGGACCTTGGCGATTACTTCTATGATACCCGGCACAGCGGCGCAGAGGATAGTACAGCCCACCGGCGCGGTGTCACCTGGCTGAAGAGTCTGCCACTCGCTGCGGTTAATCCGGCTGTAGCAGGGCTGCTTGCCTCTGACAGCAGAATAACTGCCTATTCAGGAGTGCTGCCCGCAGCCCGAATGGATCTTTGGCTAGAGAATCAGGCCGGGGATAGCGGAAGTGCCGCCGGGGCCTGTCCGGTTCAGGTGGATGAAGCTACAGTAGCGCAGGCGCTGGCTGTCCTGAAGGCAGCCTTGAACAGCACGGATGTAGAGCGGCAGGAGCGTGCGGCTGTGGCGATTTTGCAGTATGCGCGGTGAGTATGGATTGAGAATACGGCAGGATGATATAGACAAGGGTCTTTCGGCATAGTAGCCGGAAGACCCTTTTTATTAGATGAATTCAACAAACTCATTGACCGGCTTGCGATAACCACGCGGTCTGATCTTGTGCTGGTTATCCTTGCCGATCGTAATCAGCATCACCGGAACCATATGGTCGCCGAGACGGAGGGTAGCCTTCACAGCCTCCGGATCAAAGCCGATCATCGGGCAGGTATCCCAGCCCTTATCCTTGGCAATCAGCATGAACTGCATCGCCGACAGAGAAGCATTGCGGATCGCTTCATCCCGCTGGAACGCATCATTCCCGGTATAAGCATCGTTGATAGATTGAATGGTTTGCTCGTATGCATCCTCGCTCATCGCTCCCAGCAGCTTAAGCCCGCTATAGATTTCTGGAGCCTGCAGGTAGGCATTTTTGTCACCCAGCACCACAATAACAGCAGAAGCGGTGTGAATCTTGTATTGGCCATACGCGTCCTTGCGGATGGCTTCCTTTACGTTGTCATCGCTGATCACCTTATAATGGGTGTGTTGAAGATTATAAGCCGAGGGAGCCAGACGTGCCAGGGAGAACATCTCTTCGAGCTCACTCTGCGGAATGGTAACACCTTCCACGAAATTATTAGCCGATCTGCGGGACTGCACCAATTCGGAAAAAGTACTCATAAGTCATTACCTCCATCTAATATGTATGCTGCTTAGTAATAATCAATTGCTGATATTAATTAATAAACTTACATTTAGTTACTTGCTTAAGATATCACGACTCTTTGTATACGTCAATGAGGAAAAACATAATAATTTGTAAATTTAACCTGATTAAACGACTGGGTTCGATAAAACCGATGATGAAGTGATAATAATCACAAAAATAGGTTGCAAAGGTAAAAAGATTGTGACAATAATAACAAAGAGAGTGTTATAATAGTCACATAGTTTCACCTGGATGTCATTGTGCAAGAATACGATTTGTAAAAGGAGACTTCGATATGTCAGAAACCGTTACCCAAACCCTGCCTGAACAAGAAATACCAGAAGCAGCTCTTCCTAGAGAGGATGTGCTGAAAGAGCTTTTGAAGCCGGAGGTGCAGCAATCTCTGATTCTTTTGGTAGAGCAGCTGCCGCAGATCACACAAATGGTCAGTGTATTGTCCAAATCACTAGATTTTGTGCAGTCGGTTGCCACGGATGAAGTACTTAAGAATGATACAGTCGGTGCGATTAAGGAAATGGCGGGTCCTGTGGTGGGCACTGCCAAGAATCTGGCGGCTACTGTTATTGAAGCGAAAGACCGCGCGGAAGCAAGCAGCGAAACAGTCAGCCTGTTCGGCATGATGAAGATGATCAAGGACCCGCAGGTACAGAAGGCTCTCCGGTTCATGAATGCCTATCTGCAGGTCAGCGGTGAACGTCAATCGGGCAAATAAGCCCGTAATACTTAATGATGGAGGAATTATCATGTCAAAACATATAGTGATCCTAGGTGCAGGCTACGGCGGCCTGCTTAGTGCCTTAACCATTCGTAAATATATGAGCAAAGCGGAAGCCAAAATAACAGTAGTCAATCAGTATCCTACACATCAGATTATTACGGAATTGCACCGGCTTGCAGCGGGCAGTGCGTCTGAACAGGCGGTTGCCATGCCGCTGGCGAAGCTGTTCGCCGGTAAAGATATTGATCTGAAAATCGCCAAGGTCAATTCGTTCTCCCCGGATAACAAGCAGGTTATTCTCTCGGACGGCGTCATGCTGACCTATGATGCTCTCGTTGTCGGTCTGGGCAGCACCACCGCATACTTTGGTATTCCGGGACTTGAAGAATACAGCATGGTGCTGAAATCAGCAGCAGATGCGCTGCGGATCCGCCGTCATATTGAAGACCGGATTCGTGACTACTCCAAAACCCGCAACGCAGCAGATGCAACGATTCTGATCGGCGGCGGCGGACTGACTGGCGTAGAGCTGGTAGGCGAAATTGCCGATATTCTGCCTAAGCTGACGAAGCAATATGGAGTGAATCCTGCTGAGATCAAGCTTCTGCTTGTTGAAGCGGGTCCGAAGATTCTCCCTGTCCTGCCGGATCATCTGATTGAGCGCGCTACAGCCAGCCTGGAGAAGCGCGGGGTGCAATTCCTGACGGGTCTTCCGGTTACGAAGGTGGCCGATAATAAGATTGATCTCAAGGATGGGCAGCAGATTGTGGCGAACACCTTCGTCTGGACCGGCGGGGTACAGGGCAATCCGCTGGTTGGCGAATCCGGTCTTGAAGTCAACCGCGGCCGGGCCACGGTGAATGAGTTCCTGCAGTCCACTTCACACCCTAATGTATTTGTAGCCGGAGACAGCGCTGTTGTCTTTGCACCGGATGGCCGTCCTTATCCGCCAACGGCACAGATCGCCTGGCAGATGGGTGAGCTGATTGGCTACAATCTGTTCGCTTATCTTAATGATAAACCGCAGGAAGCCTTCAGCCCGGTCAATTCCGGCACACTCGCCAGCCTCGGACGCAAAGACGGGGTAGCCATTGTCGGCGGTAACTCCACTCCGCTGAAGGGGCTACCGGCAACGCTGATGAAGGAAGCCAGCAATATCCGTTACTTGACTCATATCCACGGCTTGTTCAGCCTGGCCTATTAATCATCTATCCTTAGATCCCCCTGGGGCTGTCATATGGCAGTCTGAGGGGGTTTTCTGTTTAAATAGAAGGAATAATTTTCAATGAAAACGTGTCCGCAGGAAAGCCGATTTGCTATAATGATCATGTTTACATACTATAGATGTTTTCATAGGAGGATTTCAGGCATGCCATTTCAAAAGAACGATATCATCCTGTTTCAGGGGGATAGTATCACAGATTGTGGACGCAATTACGCCGATGCCTCATCGCTGGGTGTAGGTTACGCGCTGATGGCGGGTGCCCGGCTTGGCCTTCAGTATGCGGAGAAGAATCTTACGTTCCTGAACCGCGGAATCAGCGGCAACCGGGCGGTCGATCTGCAGGAGCGCTGGGAGAGGGATTGTCTTGCGCTGAAGCCAACCTGGGTGTCTATCTATATTGGCATAAATGATACCTGGCGGTGGTATGATTCCGGGCAGGAGACTACAGCGGCTGAATTTGAGACGTCCTACCGTGATCTGATTGAACGGACCAAGCAGCATCTGGATGCCAAGCTGGTGCTGGTGGAGCCGTTCGTATTGCCGGTGCCGGAAGACCGCAAGGGCTGGCGTCAGGATCTGGACCCCAAAATCCACGTAGTCCGTGAGCTGGCCCGTGAATACGGCGCTGTACTCGTGCCGCTGGATGGCCTGTTCGCAGCGGCATCCGTCAAGGCTGAACCTGCCTACTGGGCGGCGGATGGCGTACACCCTTCGCCTGCCGGACATGCCTTAATCGCCGATGCCTGGATGAAGGCTGTAGGTGCAATAAGCTAAGAAGTACGTTGATTTCACTCTGCGTAACAAGGCTGTTATACTTGTAGGATACATACTCAAGGTGAAGCTTTGATAACGAGAGGAATGTGAGCAGGGATGACGAGCGATACGCTCCAGGATATGCAAGGACTGAAAGCGGCGGGTGCAGTGGTAGGCCACACCATCGCCGAGATGAAGAAAAGTGTGGTTCCCGGAATGACGACTGCGGAGCTGGATGAAGTGGGGGCGAAGATTCTCAACCATTTTGGCGCAAAATCTGCTCCAAAGGTAACCTACAACTTCCCCGGAACGACCTGTATCAGTGTGAATGAAGAGGTAGCGCATGGAATTCCGGGACAACGTGTCATTCAGGCCGGAGATCTGATCAATATTGATGTCTCCGCCGAGCTGAACGGTTATTTTGGCGATGCCGGGGTATCGTTTCAATTGCCTCCTTATAATGAGAAGCTGATTCACCTCTGCCGGAGTACGGAAGAGACCATGATGAGCGTGATTAATCATCTCCGGGCGGGCATGAAGGTGAACGAGATCGGCCGGGTTATGGAGTCCGAAGCGCGGAAGCGCGGCTATAAAGTCGTGCGTAACCTGTGCAGCCACGGCATTGGCAAAGCGTTGCATGAGAAGCCGTTTGAGATTCTGCCCTTCTATAATCCGCGTGTAACGACGGTGCTGAAAGAAGGCCAGGTCATTACCATCGAACCGTTTCTGTCCACAGGCACTGATTTCGTAGAGCAGCAGCCGGATGGCTGGACACTCAGCGTTGCCGACAACAGCCGCGTGGCCCAGTTTGAGCACACAATTGTGGTCACCAAGGGCAAGCCGATTATTTTGACTAGTGCTTGAAGATATATAGGAATATTTAACAGTTGTAATGTATGCATTACGCAAGAAACCCTCATACTAAAGATGATGTTATCATATGGAATGCAAGAATCTGTTTCCAGAATCGGAGGGTTAATTAAAGTGGATAATGTACCGCAAGTCAGTCATGCCTTTATGACATTTATGAAGGAAGCGCCGGAGCAGCAAAAGGCCCTTGGCGAAATTGTGAAGAAGCTGGATGCCGCAAGCAGCCTGGATGCCAAAACCGAGGAGATTGCCTATATTTCCGTACTTGCGGCGGTTAGGCTGGAGAGCGGACTGCCCTTTCATGTCAAGCATGCCAAAGCGCTCGGCGCAACCCGTGATGAGATCATCAGCGCAGTGCTGCTGCCCCTTCCGGCAGTGGGTAATGTGGTGATTCAAGCCCTGCCGGTGGCATTGCAGGCGTATGACAGTGAATAGTGTTCTGTTGTCTGCAAACTCCTCATGGGATTGACAATTGCTCTAAATGTAACTATTATAGTTGCATCTGGCGGAAGCATTCCGGCCAGTGTGAAGGAGTGATTGACATGAACATTAGCACGCGGTTTGCGGTGGCTATTCATATTCTAACCTTAATTGACAGCAACAAAGACGGCAAAAGCACCTCAGAGTGGATCGCCGGTAGCGTGAATACGAACCCCGTAGTGATTCGCCGCCTTACGGGTATGCTGAATAAGGCAGGACTTGTGGAGGTTCGTCCCGGTGTGGCCGGAGCGAAGCTTGCCCGCAGTGCAGCTGATATTACGCTGCTGCAGATTTATAAGGCGGTGAATGCGGTGGAAGAGGACTCCCTGTTCTCTGTCCATGAGCATCCGAACCCGGAGTGTCCGGTAGGCAAGAACATTGCAGGCGCTATTGTTCCAGTATTCTCTCTTGCACAGAAGGCGATGGAGAATGTGCTGCAGGAGGTCACCCTGGATCAGATCGTTCATCAGCTTCCTGTGGCTTGAGACAGGATCTGATGTACGTAAATTTAAGGAAACCTTCAGCCCCGTTTTATGTTTTTTTAAGGTTCGGGGAGTATAGTGAAGTTCTCCACCCCCCAGTGGAACCATTTGTGGAAGACCCCGCCGTGCCTCGGCAGGGTCTTTCTTTGATCCTTGCGGAATTCTGTCTATTTTCATTAAACCTTTATGTGTTTTTCATCTGGGCTTAAGCTTCGCTCAGTATAGTAGACCCATGACCCCCTTACAATAGACTTTTGGCCCTGCCGGTTACCGGCGGGGCCACTTTTTTTGATGAGCAGCTGCTTGGTGCTGACTTTACACTTCAATTTCTATCGTTTAGACTGACACATATGTGACAGGACTAGAGGAATATAAGGAGTGATCTCATAATGATTCTTTTTCAGAACGGCGACCTCAGTGTCCGCAGGCTGGAACAGGAGGATGCACCGCTGCTCGTACGATGGCTCTCGGACCCTGCAGTGCTGGAGTATTATGAAGGCCGGGACTGTCCGCATGATCTGGAACGGGTACAGAAGCATTTTTATGAAAGTGAAGAAGAGGGATTATACCGTGGAATCGTGCAGTTCATGGGTCAGGATATAGGTTATATCCAGTTCTATCCTGTTGGCAGGGAAGAGCTGACGGAGTACGGCTACGCAGATTATACGGGAAAGGTCTACGGAATGGATCAGTTCATTGGTGAGCCGCAGCTATGGAGCCAGGGGATAGGTTCGCTACTGGTAGGTGGGATGGTGAAGCATCTGCTCGAAGCAGAGCAGGCAGAC
This sequence comes from Paenibacillus sp. FSL R7-0210, assembly GCF_038009085.1. Taxonomy (NCBI): domain Bacteria; kingdom Bacillati; phylum Bacillota; class Bacilli; order Caryophanales; family Paenibacillaceae; genus Paenibacillus; species Paenibacillus sp. FSL R7-0210. Next base: position 3,190,849 of record NZ_JBBPAR010000001.1, on the reverse strand, counting down.
CTCATTGTGATGGACCCGCAGTGCTGGAATCACAGGGCACTCAGAGTCTATGAGAAAATCGGATTTGTACGCAGGAAGCTTTTACCGGAGCATGAACTGCATGAAGGGGAGTGGAGGGACTGTTGGCTCCTTACTTATACTCCTGCACATTGATTCAAGCATACATATAAGGAGATTTTGCCCATGAAGAACAATTATACCATCCTGGGAGCTGCTCTGATTCTGGGCCTGTGTCTGGTTGCCGGCAGCTTCGTAATCGGAGATCGGATTAGAGCGGGCTACGAGATGCAACTGCCGACACCTGCCGGAGCGCAGACGGAAAGCCAAGCTGAGGACCATCCGTTGATGACACTTGCAGAGACTGCACAGTTCCTGCGTCTGAGTGAAGATCAGGTGAAGAATATTATGAAGGCGGAGAATGCAATGTTGCGTAATGATGGACCCTTCGAGGGGACAAAGCTCCCTTATCTCAGAATAGATAACGAGTTCCTGTTCAATAAGCAGCAATTGACGGTCTGGATTCTGGCCGCTACGCAGGAGCACAGGGTATACGCGGGGGAGAAGCTGGCCGGGAATTAAGGATCGCTACAGAGTGGAGGAAGCTTCAGGATGAAATTTTTCACTATACCCTGGTATGAAGAAATGCAGGTGCGCGGGTTCATGGTCTTCCCGGAGACGGAGCAGGACTGGCTGGAGGATGTGGCCTGGCATGTGGCAGAGGGGATCAGCTATGAGGAGCGGGCCAAGGATTTTCTGGAATATATGAAAAAAGATCTGCTGAAATATCTACCCGGGTACTTCCACGCTTCAATACATGACGGAACGATAAATTCCACTTATCCTGCGCCTGAGTTCAAGCAACGGGCCTTGCAGTGGGGCAGGGAATATGATGAACGGGTGCAGGCGATCTTCAGAGAATACCGCAAAGGGTACGAAGCCATTAAGCATGAACTCCCGGAGAGCGCCGTACAGTTAGTCGAGAAGAGTCTGCATGACGCCAGAGTGATCTCCTATACTATGCCTACAGAAGGTGTGCTGGAGATGATTCTGGACTGCGGCGGGGCAATGCATTACCAATGTGAGATCAAGCTAAAGTTCAAAGGTGTGAGCGGACTACGCTTGCCTGAACCGCTTGAAAAGAAATATTGGCTGTATGACGAGATCTATGCCGCGGAGCAGGGGTTCGAGCTTCGGGTTCTAATGGATTCCCCGCCAAGTGAACTAAGAATTACTGCACAGGATGTATTGATAGAGATCCTTGGTGAATCTCAATAACGAAATGACTGCTTCGGAGTCTGGCCTGTCGGCTGGGCTTTTTTTGTAGACTCTAATGTGTATTGTAAAAGTAATTGACAAACATATAGATCGCAACTATACTTAAGTAAGTTAATGTGTAACGGAAATTGAAATTACCTTTGCATGGACAGGATAGGAACAGTCAACACTAACCGTTATTATGCGTGCTTTGGTACCAGGGACTTTATTTGAATTAGCCTATATTCATTTCAGGGGGGATTCCTATGACAGCAACAGCTATATTACCACAACAACTGGAAATTGGACTTGTACAGATCCGTGTAAGTCATTTGGAGCGCTCGCTCAGCTTTTATCAGAATGTAATCGGACTGAAGATTCTGCGGCAGCAAGGGCGCGTGGTAGAGCTGACGGCGGATGGCCAGCAGGTGCTGCTTGTCCTGCGGGAGATTGAGCAGGCTCAGGTGCTGCGCCGGAACTCGGTGGCCGGACTATACCATTATGCGATTCTGCTGCCGGACCGGCCTTCTCTGGGACTGGTGCTGCGCAATCTGATCGACTCCGGGATTTCGGTCGGCCAGGGGGATCATCTGGTCAGCGAAGCTCTATACATCGAAGACCCTGATCATAACGGAATCGAGCTGTACCGCGACCGGCCCCGTGACACCTGGAAGTATGAAGCAACAGGCAATGTGGTCATGACCACCGATCCGGTGGATGTGGACGGTCTGCTGGCTGCATCGGAGGGCCTGAGCTGGACCGGGCTGCCTGCGGGCACTGTAATGGGTCATGTTCACTTCCATGTGGGCGATCTGGCAGAGGCCAAGAAATTCTATGTGGATGCGCTTGGATTCACGGTGACCGCCCATTACGGCGATGCGGCCATGTTCATTTCGGCTGGAGGCTATCATCATCATATGGGACTGAATACCTGGGCTGGAAAAGGGGCTCCGGCGGCTCCTGCGAATGCAGCGGGCATCGATTATTTTACACTATTGCTCCCTGACATTCAGGAAGTGCATGAAGTGGTTGAACGTGTGAAGCGTGCCGGATACCGTGTGGAAGAAGAGGGCGGTATCATTACTCTAAGGGACCCGTGGAATATAGGCATACAGCTGCTAGTGAAACGCTAAAATAACAGGGCGGACAGCATCGCGTTAATATTTACTGCTAGACCAGCGGCGGAAGCCGTGAATGATAAGGCAACGGAAGGTACGGGCGGAGATTGTAATTTCCGCTGTGCCTTCCGTTTGTTGACGTTAGCCGGGTCATTGCAATAATATAATTGATTATCAGACGGGGAGATGATGGAATTGGAGACTTTTCTGGCTGTGCTGTTGATGCTTGGATTAATCGCCGTATCGAATATATTGAACCGCTTCATTCCGTTTGTCCCGGTTCCCCTGATTCAGATCGGACTAGGAATCATTGCTGCACTAATTCCGACGGGAATACATATGCACTTCGAGCCTGAGCTGTTTTTTGTATTATTCATTGCTCCGCTGCTCTTCAATGACGGGCGGCGGACGCCGCGCGGTGAGCTGTGGAACCTTAGGGCACCGATTCTGCTGCTGGCGCTGGGACTTGTATTTGTCACGGTATTTGTGGCGGGCTATGCGATTAACTGGATGATTCCCTCGATTCCGCTGGCAGCGTCCTTCGCACTGGCGGCTATTCTGTCTCCTACGGATGCGGTAGCGGTAAGCGCGCTGGCTGGACGGGTTCATCTTCCCAAAAGCATCCACCGGATTCTCGAAGGAGAATCGCTGATGAACGATGCCTCCGGCCTGGTCGCCTTTAAATTTGCGATTGCAGCCATGGTTACCGGCGTGTTCTCTCTGCCTAAGGCCTCGTTTAGCTTTGTGCTGATTGCCGCAGGAGGACTGCTGCTTGGTGCAGTGCTGTCATTCCTGCTGATCCGGCTCAGCGTGTTCATCCGCAGGTTCGGTATGGAGGATGTGACCATCCATGTGCTGCTGCAGATCCTTACGCCGTTCATTATTTATCTGATCAGCGAGGAGATCGGGGTCTCGGGCATTCTGGCCGTTGTGGCAGGGGGTGTCATGTACGCCATTGAGAAGGACCGGGCCGTCTCTCCGCAATATAAGCTTCAGCTTGTATCCGCCAGTACCTGGTCAGTGCTGCTGCTGGTGCTGAACGGGCTGGTCTTCCTGATTCTCGGTGTGTCCGTTCCGGATGTGATCGAGGTGATTTACCGGGATCAGACGCTGAATAACTTCATGGTTGCCGGCTATGTTCTGGCGATCACGGCGCTGCTGATTGTGCTGCGTTTTCTGTGGGTCTATGGTTACTCCTTATGGGAGAGCAAGCGGCTGAAGGCAGAGAAGGCCCCGCTGAAGTCACAGATTATTACCTCGATCTCAGGGGTGAGGGGGGCTGTAACCCTTGCAGGTGCCTTCTCCATTCCGCTGGTGCTTGGGGACGGGGTGACACCTTTTCCGGAGCGGGATCTCATTATTGCGCTGGCGGCAGGTGTGATTCTGATGTCGCTGGTCATCGCCAGCATCTTCCTTCCGCTGCTTGCGGACAGTGAAGAGACCGTAGTTCAGAGCGCCGGAGCTGTATACGGGAATACGGAGCTGGCGGCCAGAAATGTGGTCATTGATGCCGGGATGTCGATGTTGCGCAGCTTGGTCTCTGAGAGCCCGGAGCGCTCAACACAGCCTGTGCTGCTGGAATTTACAGATAAGGTTGACAGACTATGTGCTGCAAGACCGGATCATGACCCGGCCCATGAGCAGTTCCTCCGTCTGGGTGTCGAGGCACGCAAGAGTGCGCTCGAAGCCGAACGCACGGAGTTGCGGCGGATCATGGAGAACGGGGCGCTGCCGGAGCCTGTTGCCGTGAAGATGGAGGAGCTGCTGGATCATACGGAGTCTCTGCTGTGCAAACGGCTGAATACGCAGATTAAATTCTCTTTAACAGAAATTCAGCGGCTGTTCTCTGGACTGTTCTCAGGTAAACTCAGCGGGGAAGAAGGACAGCTCGCCCTGCAGAATGCCGAAAGTGCGCGGACGGCAAAGATTGCGATGTGCCAGGCGGCAGTATCCGCCGTTAGTGCAGGAATGAGTGATGAGAACCGGCTCGCCTCGCAGAAGGTCATCGACAAGTACGAACGGCTGGAATCCAGGCTGGAGCAGGGGGAAGGCTGGAGCAATGACGGCGTACTGGATGATGACAAGCTGGAACTGAAGCTGCAGGCGATTCAGGAGCAGCGGAATACCGTGCAGGAGATGTATCAGAACGGGGCAATTAATCTTAAGATTGCCGGCAGGCTGCGGCGGTTCGTCGATCAGCTCGAAACCTCAATCTGGGAGGATTAGACTGTTAGAGCGCCGGTGTTGCAATATATTTTACCTGATACAATATACAAAGCCCGCTTGCGCAGGGACCCGGGGTCCTTGCTGCAAGCGGGCTTGTCTGTGAAATGGAGCCTTACGGTTGTTTGGGCAATTTCTTGATACGCAAAAACATCTGTCCGAGCACCTCGCTTAGCACCAGACCGGCCGCAATGGCTCCGGACAGCAGGAGCGCCTGAACCCCATACTGGATGCCGAGGTTATTATCATTCTCCACGAACCTCCGCATGGCATCATACGCAAGACCGCCCGGCACAAGCGGGATGATGCCGCCGACACTGAAGATAATGACGGGCATCTTGAAGGAACGCGCAAAAAACTGGCTGATCAGTCCGATCACAACGGTAGCACCAAAGGTTGCGACGACAGTATCGGAACTGTAATCCAGCAGCAGGTACAGCATCCAGCCGATCATTCCGGCGAAGCCGCATTGCAGCAGCGCGCGCACCGGTGCATTGAATAGAATGCAGAAGGTTGAGGCAGCGATGAAACTGGTGATCAATTGCAAAATCATGGCAGGACGACCTCTTTCAAGTGGGTGTTAAAAAATGGACAGGACCAGCCCGATGCCGGTCCCGATGGCGAACGCAGTCAGAAAGGCGTCGGCACCTTTGGAGATGCCGGATACCAGATGCCCGGCCATCAGGTCACGGACCGCATTGGTGATGAGCAGCCCCGGTACGAGCGGCATTACACAGCCGATAATAATCTTGTCCATCTCCCGTCCCACGCCGAGCTTGACGGAGAAGAAGGCCAGCAGACCGATAATGAAGGAAGCAATGAATTCCGCGAAGAAGCGAAACTGCACCAGACGGTGAAGATAAGTGGCCGCTGCGAAGCCTGTACCAGAGATCAGCAGCGACGGCAGAGCATCCTGCAGGCTGCCCTTGAACATGACCGTGAAGCAGGCTCCGGTCAAGGCTGCCGCTGCGATCTGTACCCATACCGGGTAAGCATGGGCTGCGTCATCGACGATGCCCAGACGCTCCCGCGCTTCTGCGGCTGTCAGCTGGCGTTCGGTCAGCCGCCTGGAGATGTCATTGACCTCGGATACCTTTTGCAGGTCTGTCGTCCGTTCGGCGATCCGGAACAGCTTTACCGGCTCGGTCCGGCTGGTGGTGAACATAATGACCGTCGGCGTGACATAGCTATGCGCACCGGGGAAGCCGAGTGCCGCCGCCATCCGGCTCATGGTATCCTCCACACGGTAGGTCTCTGCACCGCTCTGCAGCATGATCTTGCCTGCCAGCAGGCACAGATCGACAATGTCATGTATGGAAGTGTTGCTATTCGTGCTTGTACTATCCAACTTCGCTAATCCTCCCCGGGAATGTTATCTATTCGATTGTCGCCTGAAAGTCTGAAAATTTCAACCTTTATTCATAGCATCCGGCAAATTCCGGGTTTTTACTCTTCCAGCGTGCATAATCCCGTAGCGACCCCTCCTGAAACAATCGTCAGAATCGAATGGAAAAAGGTCTCCTTGGAGATCAGAATTCCGCCAGCGCCGATGATCAGGAAGTCCGTCAGGAAGATAATCAGGCCGACATTCAGCGGCAGGTAGCGTTGGATGAATCTGGCGAGGAGGTCTGTTCCGCCTGTGCTGGCTTTGAAGCGCAGCATCAGCCCGAGTCCGGTACCCATCAGGAAGCCGCCGATAATGGCGCTTGAGATGGAGCCCAGCTCAATATAGTACAGGAAGTAATACTGAAGCGGAAAGAGCAGCTCGATCAGCAGGGAGGAAGCCAGCAGACCCAGAATGCTGTTGTAGAAGATCTCCCGTTGCCGGAACCAGGCCAGCAGGAAGATAGGCAGACTGCATAGCATAATGCACAGTCCGATTTTGGTGCCGGAGATATAATTAATAATGAGGGCAATGCCGATAATTCCTCCATCGAGGATTTTATAGGGGACCAGGAAGAAGTTCGTTCCTGTTGCAATCAGCAGGCTGGCCAGCAGAATAATAATATAGCTTGGGAAGGATCGCATAGTCAACATCTCCGGAATTGAGGCATGTCTTAATCTTTATGCGCCCATTTGGAAAAAAATAGCTAAAAATTCTGCGCTGCCCGAATCAATTGACCATAAAGCAGGTGAAGTCTGAAATGGGTTATTTCTATAAAATACTGGAGACCGATATGGAGCTGCTGGCTGCTGCACTATCGGAGGTGCCGGTGGCAGTGTTGCTGAAGAGCGGACCGGAGCAGCAGCTGGAAGCGGGCCCGATCAGAGCCTACACGCCCCAGTCCGTACGGATTCGCGGGTTATCCTACTGCCGGGAATTGCACGAGTTCCGCATCCTTGCCCCGGGTTCCGCCTAAGGGCATTCATGCTCAGCGGGAATATCGCTTGCGGAAGCGCAGCGGAGAGATTCCGACCTTGCGGCTGAAGCGCCGGGAGAAGTAAGCTGTACTCTCGAAGCCGGTGCGCTCTGCGATTGCCGCGATCGGGATCTCTGTCTTAAGCAGCAGAAGCTTGGCCTGCTCCAGCCGGTAATCGGTCAGGTACTCCATGGGCGTAAGCCCGTAGACACGCTTCATGCAGCGGGCCAGGTAATTGTAGTGAAAATGCAGGGCATCCGCCAGAGAGGTATTCGTGACTTCTTCCATATAATGATTCCGCAGATAGGCCTCCGTCTGCTCGGCAATCTCGTCTGCCTGGCTTCCGGCCGTATCTTGCCGGGCCAGATCCATCGTCCGCAGCATCTCCTCGAAGATGCGCTGCTGCTGCCACACGGCGCTTGAGCGCCTGCTATGGTTCAGCTGCAGCAACTGCCCTGCCTGGCCGCTTCGTGCGAAGGGGGCAGGTAGCGGTCCGAACTGGGGAATACGGATGGTATAAGGGTGGGTAAGAAACTGCCGGAAATGCGTTTCCCGGTCCGCATATACCGGCTCACCCGCTGATTCCGTCCATTCTCCCACCGTGTGAAAATGAACCCAAGTGAAGATCGTCTCTGCATCACACGGCTGCACTGAATAATGGTAGCGGTCAGGCAGCAGCAGCAGGGTATGCCCGGCGCCCACTGCCCATTCTGTATGCTCCTCTCCAATATGCAGGCATCCCTGTTCCACGATGATCAGATCGAATTTGCCCATACGGCTGCGGTTCGGATGCTGGTCTCCAGGCAAATAGACGGTACGGCCGCATTCCAGGAAATAGGGGAAGGGTGGTGCGGCCAGATGAATATAGGAAGAATTAAGTGTCATTAGCAGCTCCTTGGAAAGGCATGTGTCCTGAATTAACTTCGCTAAGCCTTATATAAAAGTTGTGTGAAATAGTACAAAAACGGGGTTGTTTATGCTTCTGTTTTTGTTATATTGTACCGTCTATAATGGCAATTAGCGAGGACGAAATGCTGAAGAGGAGATGCTACAATGAGTCAATTTGAAGGTGCAAAGGTTCGGACAACCGTTCAACCAGATCATTCCGGTCATTCGGATCAGGGAGGCCACAGAGTGCACGTTCAGGATGAATTCTGGGGCCGTTATATCCGGTTGGTGCAGGAGACAGTGATTCCTTATCAATATGAGGCGCTTCATGACCGCGTGGCCGGGGCTGAACCGAGCCATGCCATTGCCAATTTTGAAATCGCTGCCGGAAGAAGACAGGGTAAGTTCGGGGGCATGGTCTTCCAGGACAGCGATGTAGCCAAGTGGCTGGAGGCAACGGCTTATTCCCTCAGCATCCGGCGGGACCCGGAGCTGGAACGCCAGGCGGACGAGGTGATCGATCTGGTAGGAGAAGCACAGCAGGCCGACGGATACCTGAACACTTACTTCACTGTCAAGGAACCGGGCAAGCGCTGGACGAATCTCCAGGATTGCCATGAACTGTATTGCGCCGGACATTTCATCGAAGCTGCAGTGGCTTATTATGAAGCGACCGGTAAGGACAAGCTGCTGAGTATTATGCGCCGTATGGCCGATCATATCGACTCTGTCTTCGGAACGGAGGAAGGCAAGCTGAAGGGCTACGACGGTCATCAGGAGATTGAGCTGGCGCTGGTGAAGCTGTACCGGCTGACAGGGGAAGAGAAGTATCTGAAGCTCAGCCTCTTCTTCATTGACCAGCGCGGGCAGGAGCCGAACTTCCTGCGCCAGGAATGGGAGGGCCGGGGCAGGGTTACACATTGGGGCGGCCAGACGGATCAAATCGATATGGCCTACAATCAGTCCCATATACCGGTCCGTGAGCAGACGGTAGCCATAGGCCACTCTGTCCGCGCCGTCTATATGTATACCGCCATGGCCGACTTGGCCCGCCTGACCGGAGATGAAGCACTTCGCGAGGCGTGCCTGCGCCTGTGGAACAATATGACAGAGAGACAGATGTATATCACTGGCGGAATCGGCTCCACCCATCACGGCGAAGCATTCACCTTTGATTACGATCTGCCTAACGATACGGTCTATGCGGAGACCTGTGCTTCGATCGGGCTGATCTTTTTTGCCAGACGAATGCTGGAATTGACTCCAGATAGCCGTTATGCCGATGTGATGGAGCGTGCGCTCTATAATAATGTACTCGGCTCGATGGCGCAGGACGGCAAGCATTATTTCTACGTCAATCCGCTGGAGGTCTGGCCGCAGGCCTGCACCTGTAATCCCGGCAAACAGCATGTGAAGGCGCAGCGCCAGGGCTGGTTCGGCTGTGCCTGCTGCCCGCCGAATGTGGCGCGCCTGCTGACCTCATTGAATCAGTATATCTACACTGAACACAGCGATACGCTCTATACGAATCTGTATATCGGAAGTGAGCTTATAACCCTACTTGGAGGAACAGAGGTGAAGGTCACTCAGTCCAGCAAGCTTCCATGGGAGGGCATAGTCACACTGAAGGTTGATCCTGCGGAAGCCGGGGTGTTCGGTATCGCCCTGCGTATTCCATCGTGGAGCAGCGGAAAGGTCCGGATCAGCGTCAATGGCGGGCTCCTTCCAGCACTTGATGCTTTGGAGCAGGGTTATGCGGTAATCCGCAGGGAATGGCAGCCCGGTGACATAGTGGAGCTGATGCTTCCAATGGAAGCGCACCGTGTATACGCCCACCCGGAACTGCGGGCTAATGCCGGGAAGACGGCTATTCAGTACGGGCCGCTGGTCTATTGTCTGGAATCTGCGGATAACGGCGAGCCGCTAAGCTCAATATCTCTAAGCAAGGAGGGCAGGTTCAAGGAGGCTTACGATGAAGAGCTGCTTGGCGGAGCTGTAGTAATCCGGGCGGAGGGCTACAGGGTGGAGGAACAGAGCTGGAGTGGCGGACTCTACGGCAGTACCAGGGCGGCAGTACAGCCGGTGGAAGTAACGGCAATTCCGTACTATCTGTGGGGCAACCGTGGCAGCGGAGAGATGAAGGTGTGGATACCGGAGTAATTCCGGGGCCGCCTGTCCATGAACGAACAACCCGGTTGTACCGCCTAAGCGGACAACCGGGTTGTTATGCTTTTTTAGGAGTGATAGATAATTAGCCGAGAGTGACTACAACCTGATGAACAGCACCGTCGCCTACAGGAGCGATAATGTTGCCTTCCACGGCAGCGCCGTCGAGGGTCAGGCTGGCTACGCCTTTAGATACATGGTTCGGATTCTGGATCGAGATTACATAAGTGTCGCCACGGAAGACGCGGGTAATCTCGAAGCCGTCCCATTCTGCAGGGATACAAGGGTCAACCTTGAGCCCGGCAAAGTCGGCCTGAATCCCCAGGATGGACTGTGTAATCGCTACATAGTTCCATGCTGCTGTTCCTGTCAGCCAGGAGTTCTTCGCTTCGCCGTGACGTACAGCATCTTTACCGGCGATCATCTGGGAGTACACATAAGGCTCCATCCGGTGCACTTCGCTGATGTCCTCCAGATAGGCCGGAGCGATTTTTTTGTAGATTTCAAAAGCTCTGTCGCCGTGTCCAAGGACCGTCTCCGCAATCATGATCCAAGGGTTGTTATGGCAGAAGATCCCGGCATTCTCTTTGTAGCCCGGAGGGTACGTGGAGATTTCACCCAGGTTCAGATAGTACTTGGAATACGGAGGCTGCTGCAAAACGATACCATAGTCCGTATCCAGACGTTCCTGCACGGAAGTCAGGGCGCGGGCTGCTTCACCGTTCTCTACACCGATTCCGGCCATTACGCACATGCCTTGCGGCTCAATGAAGATCTGGCCTTCCTCGTTCTCCTTGCTGCCGATCTTGTCGCCATAGTGGTCATAAGCGCGCAGGAACCAGTCGCCGTCGAAGCCGTGGGACAACGTGATGGCACTCATGTTCTCGATCTTGGCAACAGCGTCAGCGGCTACATCATCCAGTCCGCGCATCCGGCAGATCTCGGCATAGTCCGGTCCAACGAAGACGAACAGACCTGCAATGAACACGGATTCCGCTACGCCGCCTGCGATATTCTCCGTAGTCTGGAACGATTCGCCCGGTTCGGTGGAGAAGCAGTTCAGGTTCAGACAGTCATTCCAGTCCGCGCGTCCAATCAGCGGCAGGCCGTGAGGCCCGAGGTTGTTCGTGACATGCTCGAAGCTCAGCTTCAGATGCTCGAACAGGGTTGCAGTGTGATCCGGATTGCTGTCAAAAGGAACCTGCTCATCAAGGATCGAATAATCGCCGGTCTCCTTAATATAGGCTGCTGTACCCGAGATCAGCCAGAGTGGATCATCATTGAAGCCGGAGCCGACTTCATTATTGCCCTTCTTGGTTAGCGGCTGGTACTGGTGATACGCGCTGCCGTCAGGGAACTGGGTAGCGGCGATATCGAGAATCCGTTCTCTGGCACGCTCAGGAATCTGGTGGACGAAGCCGAGCAAGTCCTGGTTGGAGTCACGGAAGCCCATACCGCGGCCAATCCCGGATTCGAAGTACGATGCGGAACGGGACATGTTGAAGGTCACCATACACTGGTACGGATTCCAGATGTTCACCATCCGGTTCAGCTTGTCGTCCCCGCTCTTAATCTGATATTTGGACAGCAGGTTATCCCAGTGTGCAGCCAGAACTGCAAGGGCGGCATCCACCTGGGCATCGGTAGCGAACTGATCGATGACAGCCTGGGCCGGCTTTTTGTTAATAACGTTCAGGGCTTCCCATTTCTCATCCTCAGGGTTCTCGATGTAGCCGAGCACGAAGATGAAACTTTGAGCTTCGCCCGGCTCCAGCGTGATGTCAAGGGCGTGGGAGCCGATCGGCGACCAGCCGCTGGCGACAGAGTTAGTAGCTTCACCGGCAGCAACCGCCTGCGGAGCATCCAGGCCATTGTACATGCCCACGAACGATTCGCGGTCCGTATCGAAGCCGGCAATTTCTTTATTTACAGAATAGAAGGCGTAGTGGTTTCTGCGCTCGCGGTATTCTGTTTTGTGATAAATGACGGAATCCTTCACTTCTACTTCGCCGGTGCTGAGGTTACGCTGGAAGTTGGTCATATCATCATTGGCATTCCACAGGCAGAACTCGGCAAAAGAGAACAGCTTCACGGTCTTCTTCACATCGCCTGTGTTCTTAACAACCAGACGGTGGACTTCCGCATTATGGCCCATCGGTACAAAAGCAAGCTGATTCACGGAAATGCCGTTACGCTCGCCTGTAATAGAAGTGTAGCCCAGACCGTGGCGGCATTCGTAGAAGTCGAGATCCCGCTTCACTGGCATCCAGCCCGGGGTCCAGAAGTCCCCGCCATCGTACAGGTAGTAATAGCGGCCGCCGGTATCCAGCGGAATATTGTTATACCGGTAACGGGTAAGTCTTCTCATCCGCGCATCGCGGTAGAAGGTATAGCCCCCGGCAGTATTAGAGATCAGGCCGAAAAACTGCTCGTTGCCGAGGTAGTTAATCCAAGGATAAGGTGTTTTGGGGGTGTTGATTACATACTCTTTGCGGGTGTCGTCAAAAGTTCCGAATTTCATGAGAGACAAGTCTCCTTTCGATTGTGAACGCGCGTTTACAGAGCGGAGAAAAAATTCCCTCGGGGCAAGGGATTTTTCTGGATCTGTCTGAATCGGAGTGTAGCTCTACTTCTTCGGCGGCTGACAGGAATCTCGGGTAATCAGACGCGCCGGAAAACTGATGGTGCTGAAGGTAGGCTGCTGTGAATCACACAGCTCAATGACCTTCTCGACAGCGGCTTTGGACATTTCATAAATCGGCAGACGGACGGAGGTCAGCTTGGGATGAATCCGCGCAGCAAGCTGCACATCGTCGAACCCCGCAATGGAGATATCCTCCGGCACGGAAATGCCATGCTCCGAGAACGCTTCCATCGCCGAGATAGCCATATCGTCATTGGAAGAGAAGAAGGCTGTCGGCAGCGGGCCGCCGGAACTGAGCAGCTTTTTCACTTCCTGATAGGCGGTTTCCTTGAGAAAATCACCCTGAAGGACGAAGTCCTTCTGCAGGGCAAGTCCATGGCGCTTTAGCGTATTCTCGTAAGCCATGTAGCGCTCCCGTCCGGAATAAGTATTCATCCGTCCGCAGATCATGCCGATCTCCTGATGGCCGAGACCGATTAAGTACTCAATGGCTTCTACCGTACCTTCATAATCCTTGGAATTCACAATGGCGAGATGATTGCGGTCCAGATGCTCTGACATAATCTCTGAAATGTCATAATCGATCAGCACCAGCGGAGCGCTGAGACCGACCATTTCCCGTACGATCCCGATATCCTTCTGGGTGCCGACAATAATGCCGCCGTCAATCCGTTTCTGCAGGAAGGCCTGCTTGACCTTCAGGAAGTCGTCGGGAGAATAGACGGTGTGAATCAGAACATAACAGCCGCGGGCATTCGACGTATCTACCACAGCATCGACGAACGGGGCAAAATAATTGTTCTGATAGATCCGCGTCGCATTCTCCTTCTCGTTCATGCTGATGGCAAACAGCCCGATCGTGTCGGTCTTCTTGCCGGCCAGCGCCCGGGCGAAGCTGTTCGGCTCGTACTGATGCTGTTCAATCACCTTCAGCACCTTGGCCCGGGTCTCTTCAGGGACATTGGAATAGTTGTTGATCACACGGGATACGGTGCTTCGCGAAACCCCGGCTAGCTTGGCAATATCTTCGCTTCGCATAATGTACCCCCTCTAATGTAAACGCGCGTTTATGAGTTTATTGTAAAATAAACCGGTCCGCAGGTCAATCGTCCTCTGCAATATTTTTACCTAGGCATTCAAGCGGTTTCCACTTGCCGGATTCTCCGTTCTGCGTTACAAATAAATGCAGTAAACAAAATGTACCACGGGAAAGGCAGGAACAGATCATGATACAGGCATCCGCTTCGCATTTGAGCAAGGAGAAGGAGGGATGGCTATCTTTTACTCGCTGAAAAACCGACTGATCGCATTCTTCGTTGTGCTGCTTGTCTTGTCCTTCGGCACGATGTCGCTGCTGCTGTTCAATCAGGCGCGCTCGATTATCCGCTCTTATATCGAAACGTCGGCACTGGAGAAGATGGACGAATACGGGTCCTTTATTCATATGGCGCTCCAGCAGAGCTATGACTTGTCCTCTCTGGTCTATAACAGCGATATCACCCAGAAGTGGGATGCGATACTTACCCAGCCGGCTTCCACCGAAGGGCAGAGGATGCTGGCCAGCATCAACATGAGCAAGTTCCTGACCCAGACGACGAATAATTATTCGATCGTCTCCTCGGTCAACATCTACCGCAAGGAGGGGCTGCGGGTCGGGGCCGAGAATCAGGTGGTGGCAGATAGCTCGTTTAGGCAGGAAGCGTGGTACCGCAACTTCATCGAACACAGCAATCACTGGGTTCCGGCCCATACCGATGAGGCGGAGATCAAGGGAGCTAAGCCATACGAGGTGGTGAGCCTGCTGCTGCCGATCGGGATCTTCGAGCCGTCCCTGGCCAAAAATGTGATGAAGGTCAACATCAAGGCGGAGTTCCTGCTGGAGCCGCTGAATCGTATACATTTGGGTGAAAGCGGTACCATTTTCCTGTTGAACCAGCAGGGCCATCCAATCCTGTCGCAGCAGGAGTACAGTACCTATCCCGAAGCGGCGAAGGAGGTTGAACGGGTCCGGGCAGGCCGTACGGCACAGGGGGTGGTCTACCTGAAGGATCAGAAGGGTGACTCGCATATTCTGGTCTACAAAAAGCTGGCCATCACCAACTGGCTGCTGGTCGGCTTCGTCTCGGAGCAGGACCTGTACGCCAATCTGTTCAAGCTCCGTAACAGCATTATAGTGTTTGCTTCGCTGATGCTGGCGGCTGCCTTTGCGCTGGCCTACTGGATCTCATCGGGCATTACCAAGCCGCTCTCGCGGCTGGTCTCGGCCATGCGCCATGTGCAGAAGGGCGACTTCGCCCAGGCGGAACGGCTGACCCCGCCGAAGCGCAGAATCCAGAGTGAGGTGGATTACGCCACCGATACCTTCCGCAATATGGTCCAGCAGCTACGCCATCTGATCCGTACCGAATTTGAACAGAAGCTCCTGCGCCAGCAAGCTGAATACAAGGCGCTCTTGATGCAGATCAATCCGCATTTCCTGTTCAATACGCTGGAGCTGATGAGCAGCCTGGCGATCCAGCAGCGCACGAAGGAGACGGTTACGGTCATAGAATCGCTGGGTAAAATGCTCAGGTTCTCGCTGCGGATCAGCGAGGATCTGATCCCGCTGCGCGAGGAGCTGAAGGTCGTGCGCTATTACATGTCCATCCTGGAGGTCCGCTTCGGTGCGGGTCTGGATCTGCGGCTGGACGAGGAGGAGGCGCCATACGATCTGGAGATCGTCAAGTTCCTGCTGCAGCCGCTGATTGAGAATGCGGTGAAGTACAGCTTCATTCACCAGGCTAAGGCCAAGGTACGGATTACCGTCAGAGCGGACAAGGACCAGCTGGTTCTCTCCGTCGCCGACAACGGAATCGGAATGGACCCGGAGCTGCTGCGCGAGCTGAAGGATCAGGCGATGCACCAGCAGCCGGAGCAGTTATTGCAGAGCATGACCCATCAGATTGGACTGCGCAATGTACTGGCCAGATGCCGGCTGTATTACGGAGGGCTCTTCACCCTAAGCATAGAATCAAGCAAGGAGGCGGGCACCTGCATCACGCTGGGCCTGCCCCTTCAGAGGAGGAATGACCATGTACCGCGTATTGATCGTGGATGATGAGCCGGAGATCCGCCAGGGCCTGCGGCTCAAGGCTGACTTTGCAGCGCTGGGCCTCAGCGTAACCGGAGAGGCGGGCAACGGCATGGAGGCCATGGAACGGCTGGCAGGCCAGGCGGTCGATATTGTCATTACGGATATGAACATGCCGGTGATGAACGGCGTATCGTTCCTGGACGATTGCCGCAGGCTGTACCCGGAGCTGAAGCTGGTAGTCATTACAGGCTATGAAGATTTCCATTATGCCAAGGCAGCGATCCGCAATCAGGCGCGTGATTATCTGCTCAAGCCGGTGGCCGCCGATGAGCTGACGGCCGTGCTTCAGAAGCTGAAGGACGAGCTGGATCAGGAGCGCAATGACCGTGACCGGCAGGCGGTGAATGAGTGGCGGCTGTCCCAGTACTACAAGGAGATGAAGGAGCATTTCCTGGTGCAGCTTGTCAAAGAGGAAGTGGAGCCGGTCCATGCGCTGAAGGAGCGCGCTGTGCTGTTCGAACTGGACGGCTGGGACCTGACGCAGGTGCGGTTCGTAACGGCCGGACTCCGTGAGCGTGCGGCGGCGGCGGTGCCGGAGCCTGGGCACGGCAAAGGTTCAGCGCTGCCGGAGCGTACGCCGGGCAAGCTGCGGCTGCCGTTCGAGCTGCTGACCAGGGAATTCGCGGGCAGCTCCGGGGAGCGCTGCCAGGTGCTGCGGGACCCGAGCTATCCAGGGCTGGTCCACTTCATTCTCCAGGATGCGCTGACCGATATGGACCGCTTCTGTGCAGAGCTGGCGGAATGCGTCGCCGCCCATCTGGGCTTCAATCCGGTGATCGGCTACAGCGGCGGGAAGCTTGGATTCCTCCGCTGGAAGGAAGGCTACCTGGAATCTTTGCTGGCCTGGAACCTCTCGGAGAATGCGGCCCAGCCGCCGGCCGAAGGAAGAAGCGAGCCGGGACTGGTGCTTACGGAGGAATTGACACGGACCCTGCGCAGGCTTCTGATCCAGGGGGAATGGGACGCCTTCGGGCAGAGCATCCGCCAGGAGCTGCAGCAGGCGTTCTCCCAGTCCCGCTCCTGCCTGGTGAAGCTGATCTTCCAGCTCTGCCTGCTCGTGGACGGGGCGGGTGCAGAGGCTGCAGACGTCAACATCCAGTCCCAGGAGCTATGGCTCTATCCTGAGGCGGTTCACAAGCTGGATTCGGTGGACAAGGCCGGACAATTCCTGCTGGAGCGGGCGGTCTCCGTGTACCGAATGATGCAGGGGGCCGGCGATGCCGAGGATTCGGTCATCCGCACAGCGACGCAATATATCGACAGCAACTACATGTATGATCTTAACCTGACCCAGCTTGCCAGACGGTTCAATTACAATTCCTCCTATTTCTCGGAGCTGTTCAAGGCCAAGGTGGGCCGGAGCTTCATGGTCTACCTGACTGACATCCGCATGGCCCAGGCCACGCATCTGCTGTTGACGACAACGCTTAACCTGTGGGATATCGCCGAGCTGACCGGCTTCTCGAATGCCAGCTACTTCAGCTCCAGATTCAAAAAAATGTATGGAACCTCCCCGTCGGACTTCCGCCAGCATCCACCTGAAAAATTCAGTAGTCAACAGCCGAAGAAATAGCATTCAAGCAAGCAGCGTTGCTTTCTATAATGAGCCTATATCCATGAAGAAGGAGAAGGCGCATATGAAGACAGCACACAGATCGGCGATGTGGAGAAGGAGCGGTACCGCTTACCTGTTCCTGCTTCCCTGGCTGATCGGCTTTTTCGGACTGACACTCGGGCCTATGCTGGGCTCCTTGTATCTGTCCCTGACCAAGTACGACCTGCTCAATGCCCCGCAGTGGCTGGGCCTGAACAATTACAGGCACATCTTCACGGCAGACGAATACTTCTACAAGTCTCTTACCGTGACGTTCAAGTACGTGCTATTCTCGGTTCCGCTCAAAATGGCCTTTGCCCTCCTGGTCGCCATCGTCCTGAACAAAGGCATCCGGGCGCTGGGCATCTACAGAACGGTGTATTACATTCCGTCCCTGCTGGGAGGAAGTGTGGCAATCGCCATCGTCTGGCGGCAGATTTTCGACGGGGAAGGGCTGATTAATCACTTCCTGGCCTGGTTTGGGATCGAAGGCCCGTCCTGGATTGCCCATCCCAGCTATATTCTCTCGACCATCGTCACGTTGTCCGTCTGGCAGTTCGGCTCCGCCATGGTCATCTTCCTGGCCGGCATTAAGCAGATTCCTGCGGACCTGTACGAAGCGGCGCAGGTGGACGGAGCCGGGAAGCTGCGCCAGTTCGGCCGGATTACGCTGCCGATGCTCTCCCCGGTGATCTTTTTTAACCTGGTCATGGGGATTATCAATTCCTTTCAGGTGTTCACTCCGGGATATGTCATTGGAGACGGGCGCGGCGGTCCGGTGAATTCCACCCTGTTTTACACGCTGTATCTGTATCTCAAAGGCTTCTCCTTCTTCGATATGGGGTATGCTGCCGCTCTGGCCTGGATCATGCTGATCATCATCGGCCTGTTCACCTCCATAGTGTTCGTGACCTCCAAATTCTGGGTGTTCTACGGCGACGGAAAGGACGGGCGATAATTCATGACAGACGACAAAATGATCTTTAGGCTAGGCAAACATGGCGTCATTATTCTGTTCGGGCTGTTGATGCTGTATCCGGTGCTGTGGCTGCTGTCTAGCTCCTTCAAGCCGAATGCGCTGATCTTTTCGGAACCGGGGCTGTGGCCGGGGAAATTTACGCTGGAGAACTACGTGAATGGATGGAAGGGGCTGCAGGGCATCTCGTTTAGTCGCTTTTTCCTCAATTCTGCCACGATCTCTGTACTGTCGGTCATCGGCAACATACTGACCTGCTCGCTGGCGGCTTACGCGTTCGCCCGGCTGGAGTTCCGCTTCAAAAGTGTGCTGTTTGCCTGCATGCTGGTGACCATTATGCTGCCTTACCATGTCGTGCTGATTCCGCAATATATTATTTTCAGCAAGCTGGAGTGGGTCAACACCTATTTGCCGCTGATCGTGCCGAAATGGCTGGCGCATGACTCGTTCTTCATTCTGCTGATGATCCAGTTCATCCGCGGCATCCCGAAGGAGCTGGACGAGAGTGCCACGATTGACGGCTGCGGCCAGGGCCAGCTGTACTTCCGGATCATTATTCCGCTGCTGGTTCCGGCGCTGATTACAACGGCGATCTTCACCTTCATCTGGTCGTGGGATGATTTCTTCAGCCAGATGATCTACCTCAGCCGGATCAATCTGTTCACCGTGCAACTGGGCATACGCTCGCTCTATGATCCTTCGGGCTCCTCCGACTGGGGCGCGCTGCTGGCGATGTCGGTGCTGTCGCTGGTGCCGATTATGACGATCTTCATGCTCTTCCAAAAGCACTTCCTGGAGGGCATCGCCACGACCGGTCTGAAATGAGCAAGCGATTACAATTATTCTTGGGGGGATATGTTTATGAAGAAAAGCTTAGGTCTTACGCTGAGTGTTCTGCTGCTGGCAGCCACAACCGCCTGCTCGGGCGGCAATAACGGTAAGCCTGCGGCGGCCGGCAACTCCGGCGGTGCCGGAGCTGCGGATCAGGTGGAGCTGCGGATTATGTGGTGGGGCGACCAGAAGCGCGCGGATAAGACGAACGAGGCTCTGCGTGCCTTCGAGTCGAAGCACCCGAACATTAAGGTGGTCGGGGAGTTTGCTCCGAACTCCGGGTATTTCGACAAGCTGAACACCCAGCTCGCTTCGGGCACAGCGCCTGATGTGTTTTTCCTGGGAGGGAACGTAACTGATTACGCCGCTAAAGGCGTGCTGCTGGACTTACAGCCCTATGTCGGCCAAGAGCTGGATCTGACGGATATGGATCAGACGATGGTGGAATACGGAACGCTGGGAGGCAAGCTGGTGCATATCTCTGCCGGGGCGAACGCCCGGGGGATGGTGCTCAATACAGAGCTGTTCAAAAAGGCTGGAATGGAGGTTCCGGCAGACGGCTGGAGCTGGGAAGATTACGCCCGCATCAGTAAGGAAATCTCCGATAAGCTGGGCAAGGGTTATTACGGCACCTACAACTTTACCGTTGAGGGGATGGACATCTATATGAAGCAGCGCGGCAAGCAGGTCTATGATATGGAGAAGGACGCGCTGGGCTTCGGGCAGCAGGATGCAGAGGAGTGGTTCAACTACTGGCACGGGATCACTAAGAACGGCGGAATGGTCACTCCATCCCTGCAGGTATCCAATCCTCCGGGAGACACAAGTAAATCCCTGGTCGTTACCGGCAAGGTGGCGATGAGCCTGATTCCATCCAACCAGTTCGCCGCTCATCAGAATCTGACCCAGGATAAGCTGACCATGATTCAGGTGCCGCGCGGGCCGAAGGGAACGGGGGTTGTCTTTGAATCCAGCCAAGGCTTGTCCGGTTATGCCAAGACCAAGCACCCGAAGGAAGTCGCGGAGCTGATGAACTTCTGGATCAATGATCCCGATGCCGCGCAGATTCTGGGCAGTGACCGCGGTGTGCCGGTTACCTCCAAGATGCGTGACCTGCTGATGAAGGAGGCTACGCCGCTGGAACAGACCGTATACGACTTCACCAGCCGGGTATCGGAAGCGACGAAGAAGGAGCCGTTTGCTGTCAGCTATAATCCGCCGAATTTCACCGAATTCACCAAGCTGGCGGAGACCGCTGTACAGGAGATCGGTTTTGAGCAAAAGGATGTCAAGCAAGGGGTAGAGGATTTCTATACAGGTGCGACGCAGTTATTCGGAGCCAAGTAGCCATATCCCGGAAGCAGGCTGCCCTCGGCAGTCTGCTTCTCTGTCTGGAGAGCAACTAATGTTACAGGAGGGAATGGAATGACGGGTAGTGTACTTGAGAGACTGCGGAGGATAACGGTGGACGACCAGATCGGAGTGCTT
The DNA here is from genome assembly GCF_038009085.1 of Paenibacillus sp. FSL R7-0210. Classification (NCBI taxonomy): domain Bacteria; kingdom Bacillati; phylum Bacillota; class Bacilli; order Caryophanales; family Paenibacillaceae; genus Paenibacillus; species Paenibacillus sp. FSL R7-0210. Next base: position 3,170,174 of record NZ_JBBPAR010000001.1, on the reverse strand, counting down.
AAGAAAGCTGCGGACCGGGATTCGCTGGAGGAGTGGAAGCGATCGGGCGTGGCCTTCGCGGCTTCATCGGAGAATATGGAGAAAGTCTATTACTCTGCGCTGCACAAGCTGCTGGACTGTATCGTGCCGATGGACGGAGGCGGACTTGTGCTGCATGAAGGCGGAGTCTATCTCGGGAGCTGGCTGGAGAGCACGGGTACGATCTGCGCTGAACGGCTGTCGCGGTTCATGCCGGAGGTGGCGGGAGCGACCTTCCGGCTGTTCGCCGACCAGCAGCGGCAGGATGGGCTGATGCCCTACAAGGTGACGCCTGCGGGACCGGCCTACCGGCAGATTCAGATGGTGACGCCGCTGGCCCGCAGCGTCTGGAATCATTATCTGGAGAACGGGCGGGATAAGAGCTTCCTTCGCTCCATGTATCAGGCGATGGGCCGGTTCGACCATTGGCTGCATATGTACCGCAACACTAGAGGGACCGGCTGCGTCGAAGCCTTCTGCACGTTCGATACCGGACATGACCTCTCGCCGCGCTTCTGGCATGTCCCCGACACGCCCCATCTGGAGGATGCGGGACAATATAACCCGGATTCGCCGCTGCTGCCTTTTCTGGCCCCGGATTTAACGGCCAATGTCTACTGTCAGCGGCTCTACCTGTCCAAGATAGCGGTGGAGCTTGGCGGGAGCGGGGACGAATGGCGTGCCCGGGCAGCGGCAAGCAGCCACAGCCTGTTCAGCCATTGCTATGACGAAGAGGATGAGTTCTTCTATGACCGGGATCGCGGAGGCCGGTTCGTCCGTCTACAATCGGATGTTCTGCTGCGTGTGCTGGCCTGCGAGGTGGGGGACGGGGTGTTTTTTGCGTCAGCCCTCCGCCGTTACCTGCTCAATACCGGCAAGTTCTTTGCCAAATATCCCTTCACCTCCATTGCGATGGATGATCCCAGGTTCGACCCTTTCTCCAGCTATAACACCTGGGGAGGTTCGTCGAACTTCCTCAGCCTCATCCGTGCGCCGCATGCCTTCGAGCAGCACGGGCGTTATGTCGAGCTGACCTGGGTCATCCTGCCGATCCTCGCAGCGTTCTCGCGGATGACCCGGTTCGGGCAGACGTTAAGCCCATGGACCGGGGAAGAGGGATATACGGAGACCTATTCACCTGCGATTCTCTGCCTGCTGGACTATATGGAGCGGCTATGCGGGATCGTGCCGGTAGCCGGAGAGGAGCTATGGTTCACCGGCCTGCTTCCCTATGACATGGATCATGGCAAAGAGGTGGCCCATGAGACCGGATACCGCCGGACCGTGGACGACACGGTCTTCGAGCTGGTTACTACGCGTGAGCGGTCTGTAATCTACCGTAATGAAGAGGAGTACCTGACCTTTCCATATGGTGTGCGTGTGGTCCTGGGCCGGGGCGGACAACTGCTGAAGCTGATCGGCATGAGTGTCCGCCAGATCGAAGGGAGTCTGTGCTATGAGGGCCAGACGCTCCCGTTCACCATCAAGGGCAACGAGCAACTTGAATATGCGGACGGCGGTTTCGTGAGCGTCAGCGATATTGGAGTGGTACTGCCGGAATACAGGTAGATCAGGGAGAGTATAAGAGCGAAGTGAGGAGAGGGTCTAAATGAACCACCCGATGAGAACGACAGCGAATAGCGAGCTGCAAATCAGAGATCCGTATGTGCTTCCGCTGGCCGGAGAGGGGCAAGAGGCGGGCACCTACTATTTATATGGCAGCACCGACAGCAATATCTGGGGCACGGGCACGGGGTTCAACGCCTACACCGGCACAGATCTGGAGCACTGGGATGGCCCGTTCCCGGTCTTCCGGCCGGAGCCGGATTTCTATGCGGAGCGGAATTTCTGGGCACCGGAGGTCTATGGTTATGGCGGCAATTACATCATGTTCGCCACCTTCCGGCGCAAGGACAATGATCTGCTGGGCACCGCCGTTCTGATATCGCTGCATCCGCTGGGTCCGTTCATCCCGCATAGTGAGGGGCCGGTGACTCCGCAGGAGTGGAGTTCACTCGACGGAACGCTGTATGTGGACCGGCAGGGCCAGCCGTGGATGGTCTTCTGCCATGAGTGGCAGCAGACCGGGGACGGCGAGGTCTGCGCCATGCGGCTAACAGAGGACCTGCGGAGTGCCGCTGGGGAACCTGTTGTTCTGTTCCGGGCATCCGAAGCCCCGTGGACCACTCCGTTTGAATCCAAGCGTTATGCGAATCAGCTTAATTATGTCACGGACGGGCCGTTCCTGTTCCGCTCAGCGGACGGCACCTTGTATCTGCTGTGGGCCAGCTTCATTAATAATACCTACGCGCTGGGTATCGCCCGTTCCGGGAGCGGAGAGATAACCGGACCCTGGCTTCATCAGGAGCAAGCGCTCTACCAGCAGGACGGCGGTCACGCCATGGTCTTCCGCACCTTCAGCGGTCAGCTGATGCTGGCCATCCACACGCCGAATCAGACGCCTGATGAACGGCCGGTGTTTGTGGAGCTGGAGGAGCAGGACGGTGAGATGAGAGTGAAGGCGTAGGCACTTACGCGGGCAGGCGGGCAGGGGGAGGGCAAATCTGCGGGTAACTAGTCTGCGAGGAATCAGCGGCGGTTCAGCAACAAATCAGCAACGAGGCAAGAACATCACTCTCCCTGCGATTTAGGCTCTAAATGTAATTTGTACAACTAAAATGGGCAAATATTGCGCAGGGAGAGCTTTAGTTGCACTCTGTACACTTATAAGTTACTCTCATGGCGGGAAAGAGCGTTTTCCTCAAATTTAGCTGTACAGAATACAACTATCCCTGCGCGCCAGCCAATTCGCCGTCATTTAGCTGTACAAAATACAACTATCTTCCAAACGCTGCCCATTCCCGGGTGAAGTTTGATTTGCACTATCGGAGTAACCTAAGCCTGTAAACGAACAAAACGATTGCCCTCCTTTAAAAAGTGGCAATCGTTTTTGGGTGCAGGTAACCTGCGGAAGCTTATTCGATATCAATGCTCCATTGTCCGTCTGCTTCCACGGAAAAGACATAAATTCCGTCGGATTCGATTTTTTCCGCTGTGGAGCCGGAGTAGTTCCCAATTTCATTAACCAGCAAGAGGCTATCATTCACTTTGACAGCAAAATTGGATTCACCCGTGTGCTTAGATGTGAACCGGGTCAGCTTGCTTTGCAGCCTTGCAAACACAACATCGTTCCCCTTACCGGATAATTTAACCGGAGCGCTCTTGACGTTCTCAGGGATGCTCTGCTTAATATCTGCTTTCCACGAGCCATCCGACTCCACCTTCAGCATATATTTCCCGCCGTCAGGAATCACGGCTAAAGATTTTCCTTTGTAAGGCCCAATTTCATTCACGAGCATTTTTTTGGTATCTCCTGTTTCATCGTACATATAGATCACAAAGTTAGAATCCCCGTTGTCTGTTGCCTCAATTATGGCGATCCCGCTGTTCAAATAGAAGAACTCTGTAGCCTGGTCCTTTTTCCCTTTGAGATGTATGACTTCGTCCTTTGCTGGCGCTGGCGTAGCGGCTGCAGATGTGGCTGAACTAGGTATCCCTTGGTATAACGGCAGCAGCTCAGCGTATAGCTTTTCAACAGTTGCCTTGTCATCCTTTTGAATGGCATTAGCCATTTCCTTGTATTTGCTTTGATTTTCCTTAATTATAAAATCCACGCTACTGAGAAAATATGCTGAAATATCATCTTTAATTTCTTGGGTAATCTCCTTTTCCAGATAGCTTTTCGCTAAATTAAGTCCTCTCGATCCAAACTCCTGATCTGCTTCTAGGTAGGTCATATCCGTATCTCCGCCAGAGGGTACATCCGTTTCATCGGGTGTAGGTGTGGGATCCGGGTAGCGGCTGGCAACGGAAGCAGGTAGAACTCCACCAATTTTTGTGAAAAGCTTCTTTACATTTTGCACATCATTTTTCTCAATAGAGTCAGCAATCTCCAGGTAAGTGAAGGTATTCTCTTTATCCTCCCGGGCCTTAATCCGGATGTTATTGGCAATTTCTTTGGACGACTCAATATTCCATGAATTAGTACCGAAGTTCTCTAGGTATTCCTGCGTCTTATCTTTCACTGAGAAGTTCTTCAGCTCTGGCGCTGGAGTAGGAGAAGCAGTCGGAGCAGCAGAAGGAGTCGCCGTTTCGGCTTGAGTAATCTCAGCAGACCCGCCACATCCGCTCAATATCACAGGTGAAGCTAAAAGAGCAAAAGCTAAAGTCATTTTGGATAATTTTTCGTACATCAGTAATTTCCCCCAAATGTTTAATCATACTTAGCCAGTATAGCAAAATTGGATTATTTCTACAGTGAAATTTAATAGAACTTTGCATTCCTTACACAAACGTGCCAAACTTGTTATGATTAGGATATAGATCTTATATCATTTTGAATGGGGGATGTAAGCTGTGTATATGACAGGTTTTGGGTCCTTGCTCGCTGGAGGGTTCAGTATTTTTGCTCTTTTACTCTGGTTGAGTTGTCTGGGAATGGGGATATATTTATTTGTGCTGGTGGTGAAGCTTGCCCGCAGGGGAATCATTGCGCTGGATTTGTACAATCACTCCAAAAATCTGGAGATACGCGAACGTTACGAAGCGGCTCACCGGAGAGATGAGTTCTGAATGATTGCATCTGATGGCAGGATTTATTATACTCCCAATAAGGAATATTCAAATTTGTTATAAATGGAGAGGAGTATGATCGAATGAAGAAGAAGATGACTGCTGCACTGACTGCATTTGCCGTACTTGGAGGAATGGGCACAGGTGTGTACGCCGGAGCCAACCTGCAGGAGATCAAGGCATATCTCAATCCAAGCATCAAATTCAAGATGAACGGCCAGCCCGTACAGCTTAAGAATGGCAGCGGTGCGGTGGTTGCCCCAATTTCCTATAAGGACACAACGTATCTGCCGGTCCGTTCCGTATCCGATCTGCTGGGAGTTACCGTTAAGTTCGATGCTGCAACCAACACCATATCTCTGGGGGAGCAGACAGCGGGCGTACCAATCGCTACAGGTTTTGACGACATGTATCACACCAAAGATCCGGGCAAGACGGTCTTCAAGGACAAGGATTACAAGGATGTCTTCTTCGATAACGCCAGTGGTGACCGAGGCACTTCATTCATGCTCCACCCGAACAAAAAATATCAGAAGCTTTATCTCCAGGTAGCCGCGATCGGCGGAGAGATTAAAGACTTCGCGGTACAAGACAGCGACACCAATACTGTGTTGAAGAAGCAGACCATTGACCCTGCCAGCGGGCTTACTACCATCGAAGTGGATATTGCCGGAGTAAGCAGCCTGTATGTCAACGGAGATGTGAAGGATGGAACCTCGGTCTTCGTTCCGCTTACGACATCGTATTATAAATAAATTCTGAACTTATACATCATTCACGAATGACCCGGGAGCCTTGGTTTCCGGGCTTCTTTTTGTCTATTCGTTGTTTTGAGGAAAAAGAAAATGGGTACTATCCGGTAAGCCTGTGAATCTAACTGGCCATGTAACTTTCAATGAATTGACGAGGAGTGAGAAGATGTACACCAAAAAGCTAATAATGTCCTTATCCTTGACGTTGTCCCTATTGGCCCTCAGTGCCTGCGGTAATGCTGAGGATAAGCCGTCCACCGAATCGATGCAGACCACTGCACCGGCAACAGAGACTGTGCAGACTCCAGCGCCGACAACAGAGGCCGAACAGACTCCAGCACCAACGACAGAGCCGGAGCAGACCCCTGAGGCGACGGCCGGAAGTAACGAGACGGCTGCCGGATCTGCGGACCTGCCGAAATATCTGCCGGAGGACTTCCCGATGCCGGAGAATGTAACGGAGACCATTCTTTCGAATGCGGAGGAGAATGAGGGCAAGAAGACGGCATTGCTGATTTTTAGAACAACGGATAGTATGGAATCGGTAACGAAGCTCTATGATGATTATCTGGCTTCCAAGCTGGGCGATCAGTCCGTGAAGACTATCGATCCTAAGAACCTGATCATTCAAGGCAAGACCAAGGACGATAAGCAGAGCTGGTCAATCATTGGCGGTCCGCTTGCGTCCCAGGAGGGAACCGTGGAGGTTAACGTCATTTGGTCTGAAATTTAATACGGACAGCCAAGCTGCTGTACCCAGAGGAACATCCGTTGAGGCTCGATTCAGAGCGGCCAACGGATGTTTTTTTGATTTGATAAAAAGTGTCGAATTTTGTAATTAAGTAGTATACGTCAGGTGCGGCGGGGATATATAATTAATCTTGTGAACGAAAATTAGTCAGGCGGTGTTATGGTTTGTCGTGGGAACCTGTAGGATTTATGTTTTTCTCAACGATAGAGACGCTTGCGCTCTATTATCTGATTATGTCTCTCTATAGATTCAAGTGGAGATGGTACATCTGGCAGGCTTTATTTGTCATCTTGCTGAACAATCTGCAAAGCTATCTGTTACGCAATGAACTGGGCATGTCGAATGTTGCACCACTTGTTTTAATCTTGATTTTTATCTTCTTTTTCGCTGCGGTGGTGAGGATGCCGCTCATTCTATCCATCATCGCAACAATATCGGGATTTGCTATTTTTGCCGGGATTCAGACGCTGCTCACCCTGCTCATGTTCGGATCTATATCGAATATTGGTAGTACCGCGAACGGATATTTTCTGCAGGTAGCGACTGCGGCAGCGGTGTTCGGTATTTTTGGGCTTCTGTACCGCAAAGGCAAGGGCTTCACGTTCGACTTGGATAAACTCCGCTTTAAGATAGAAGATATCCTGCTGTCTCTGCTGATTTTCGGCTTCGTAATAGGGATTTCAGTGCTACTCTACTATAATGATATTCTGCTAAATGCCTTGATTTTCCTGGTGATGACTGTATTCCTTCTATATTATTCCACCCGGAGGGAGCGGGAAGATGCTTGAATTCATGTCCAGCAAGCTGGCATTTACGATTAAAAATATCGTACCTGAGCACCCGGCATCCTACGCTGTCCTGAAATTTGCTATTAGCGTAGTGCTTAATGTGGTGTTTATTATTGGGCTGACGCTGGTAGTATCCCTTTTGACAGGCAGGACAAGTGAAGCTCTGCAGATTCTGATCTCCTTTGCCTTATTACGTCAGGTGTCGGGCGGGGTCCATCTAAAGTCTGGTATAGCCTGTGTCTTGTTTACGGTAAGCTTGTTCACAGTACTGTCCTTCGTGGAGCTTAGCTCCTTCTACGTTATGTTATTGAATGCAGCGAGTCTGTTAATAGTTCTGTGGCTGGCGCCCATTGGGATTGAACGACAGACCCGGATTCCGAGGCGGCACTGGCCTAAGCTGAGAATCGTGGCGTTACTGCTGGTAGCTGCCAATATCGTTATAGGCTCATCTGTTATCGCAGCCAGCTTTTTGGCACAATCCATCAGTCTGATTATAGCTAGAAGGGAGGTGAACATCTGACAATGAGAGCTTTGCAGCGCAAAGTAGTGTATAAGCTTGCTTCTGGTTTGTCCGCCTTGGCTGCCCTTATCGTGTTGGTTACAGCAAGTGTATTATACATTAATCAACCGGAGGTACCTGAAGAGTTACTTAAATAACATTGGAGTTGATCCCTTTGAGCACGATATCTGTTACTAGAGACACAGAGGGAAACACTGGTGTATTCTCACTCGATATTGAAAAAATAACTTTTATGGAATTTGAACGGACTATCTATCGGATCATTGTCCATACGTACGATCAGACCTTTTATACAGTAGGTACGCTGAAATATTGGCTTAATACCCTGGCCAGTTCAGGATATAATTTCGTTCTAGCAGATAGAAACACGTTAATTCAGGTTTCTAACATTATCCAGCTGGATAAGACGTTTCATATTGCTTATTTTGGGGAAGACCACAGAGGAGTCGAGCAAAAGTGTTTTCTGTCAGAGAAGGGCTATAAAGAAATTCTCAAATACGTAAAGACATCCGCATCGGATATTCAATTAGTGGAGCTGCCCCAGTGGTAGCTTTGTTTTTTATGGTATATAAAATTAGGCTGACCCTGCGCAGTTCATTCTGTAGCGCTTGGGTCAGCCCTTGTTCAGGTTAGCTTAATCTGCAGCTAATCTGGAATACATACACAGATCAATGAAGCTTCCTTTGGACCGCTCACTCTGCCTCAGTGTTCCTTCCAGCGAAAAGTTTAATTTCTGCAGTACCTTAATAGAATTGATATTAGCAGGCTGGGCCTTTGCTTCTATTCTATTGAAGCCCAGTGTATCAAACGCATAATCTATTAGTGCGCGAAGGGCTTCAGGCACATATCCTTTTCCCCAGCACTCGCGGCTAAGGTCATAACCGATCTCTGTCTTGGCATTGTCATAGTCCAGCGCATTGAAACCACAGGAGCCGATAATCCGGCCGGATTCTGCTTCCGTGATGGAATAGCGGATCGCCTGATTCTCGGTGGCTAACTTACCCAGCAGCTCAATCATTTCCACGGCCTGACTCTCATCCGTGAAGCTGCTGATATTCATGAACCGGGTGACTTCAGGATCGGACCAGATCGGGAACAGGCTGGCTGAATCGGCGGTGCGCATTTGTCTTAATACTAATCTCTCGGTTTGTAATTCTGTAATCATCAATAAGTTACCTCCATTAAATATATATGGTATTGGTGAGGTGCAACTATTGATATCTGCGCATAGTTCAGTCCTTTCCGTGTGTAAGCTACCTCTATTATATAGAATGCAAGGGAGGAAGTTAAGATCGATTCAGGACCGTTTCAACAAATCTTCATACAGTCCTGTCAGGGATGCTACTGTTTCGTATTCCTCCTAACAAGGTAAACTTTAGATAAAAGGATCTGGAGGGCATTATGAGAAAAACGGTACTGGTAGTGTTGTTCTTGTTTGTATTGACAGCTTGTGCGGATTCCAAAGACGGGGTAACCACTAAAGACTTAGCCATCCAAAAGGTGAACGATCATAAAGCCATTGTTGAGTATGGAATGAGCCGCGCGGAAGCGGAAGAGGTATTGGGTAAGGGGGAGGATAAGGATATTGCGAATTCAGTCATGTATAGCTCTGGCGTGAGGATTATGTACCGGGAGGATAAAGTGGCAGGGATTACTCTGGCAGAGGAATCGAAAGATACATATGAAACCACTGGCGGTTTTAAAATTGGCATGTCTAAGGATGACTTCAAACAAATCTATGGCGATCAATATCTGAAGGAGATGGAGCGCAACCTGGATTATGCTTACGATGCCACCAACAAGCGATATTTGCAGGAGAAAGAGTGGGTGGCGAAAGCGGAAGATGACACAAAAATATATGTAATTTCAGCCATGTTCAACGGTAAGGGTGAAGCAGACGCCGTTGTATTGGTGGATAAGCGAATGGCGATAACATTAAGGTAGAGGGGGGGCTGAAAGATAAAACATGTTCTTGTATGTTTCATAGCGCTTAGGGGACAGGATAGCAGTATATGGAGCCCAAAAAGCTGGCCTTGTCTACAACGAGTAGTTCTGCCATGATATAATCAGTGTTTGAAGAAGTGTATAACGATTAATATATTGAACTACTCCTGTCTGCCGAATGACCGTCATCATAATGTGTTTCATCTTCGGGAAGATCACACTGGAATTTCTCTTAATAACGATCTTGAGATTCATGTGATGGAATTAACGAAGCTCGAGGAGCAGGCCGTTCCATTAACTGGTGGTCTGATCAACTGGCTATTATTCCTCAAGGGTGTTGAACAACCAAACTGGGAGGTGCTGACCATGAATGAACCGATGTTGAAAAAAGCAATGGATACGCTCGAGTTCCTGAGTCAGGATGCCGCTACAAGGATGGAGTATGAAGCCCGGATGAAGTATTTGCGTGATGAGGCATCACGGATGAATGGGGCTAAGGCTGAGGGGCGGGCTGAGGGACGAGCAGAAGGTGAGCGAAAAAGCAGAGGCAATGGTGCTTGAACTTCTTGCTCTTGGAGTGGAAACTTCCATTATTATTAGAGCCTCAGGCCTCTCAGAGCAAGAAGTTTTAAGCTTGAAATCACTAATGGGTAGACACTGACCGTGAATGAACCGATGAGAAAAAAGAGAAACTGCTAGAAAGCTCTTGGCAATGGGGCAATGGAATTCAAAATTTAAAACTGTTGCAATGATAACAACGAAAAACGAAGCCGATCATAAGATCGGCTTCGTTTCTTTAAAACTCTCCATATATAGGACGGATGGGGTTCGAACCCATGACCCCTACCCTGTCAAGATAGTGCTCTCCCGCTGAGCTACCGTCCTGCAACGAAATTTATAATAACACAGGACGTGAGGGAATGGCAAGAGATTTTTTACTATGATACAAATGATACCTTTAATCATAACTCTCCCACACCACCACAATGACAAAAACCCACGACACCCCATCCATAATATATTACAATAATGGCGCTTCTCTGGAAGATTCTAACGAACTATAAAAGGTGGAATTCTATCATGATCGTAACATTGCATGAAGCGGAGTGCCCTGGGGTGAGTCTCAAGTATGTAGTGATTTTTATGAAGCAAGGGAACGATTGGGTGCTGGTGCGGCACCGTGAGCGGTCCACATGGGAATTTGCCGGCGGGCATATTGAGGCGGGTGAGAGTCCCGGGGAAGCTGCGGTAAGAGAGCTTTACGAAGAGACAGGTGCTGAAGAATATGAACTGCATCCGTTATGCATCTATTCGGTAAGCAGTGAAGAGCTGGTTGAGAGCTTCGGAATGTTGTATTATGCAGATGTCAAAAGGTTCGGAAATTTGCCCCCGTACGAAATGGCGGAGCTTCGAAGCTTCAAGGAGCTGCCGCAGGCGGTGACATACCCGGGGATTTACCCCACGCTATATGCGAGAGTGTGTGAATATGTGAAGCATCTATGAATCCATCGTAATGCTGAAAGGAGGCCCAGCTCATGAGTTACGAGATTACGAGGTTTAGGCGTCTTGGCGACTACCTGAGATCACGCCGGGAACGTCTGCAGCCTGAAGCTGTAGGGATCAAGGAAACGAACAGTCAGCGCAGAACACCAGGGCTGCGCCGGGAGGAGGTTGCGGTTCTGGCTGGTCTCAGCAGCACCTATTATACTTGGCTGGAGCAGGGCAGGGAGGTTACCGCCTCCAGAGAGGTCATGGAGAGTCTCAGTCAGGCGCTGCGGTTGTCGGCAGATGAGCGTAAGCATCTGTTTGAGCTATGGAATCCGGGCTTGCCGGATACACTTGCTTCTATAGATACAGCCAGTCCGGAGCTGAATTCGCAGTGGCGGGATATTATCCGCCAATTGACTTATCCGTCTTTTATTACGAATGAGCGGTCTGAGGTACTGGCCTGGAATGATAAGGCGAGTGAAGTCCTTAGTGATTTCGGAGGTCTGTCTGCTTCAGAGCGCATTATGATGCGTCTTCTGTTCCTGGATATGGAGCTGCGCCGTCGGATGCGGAACTGGGAGGAGTTCGCAATCTATTCAGTAGGGGTGTACAGAACCTATTATGACATGAATCTGCACGATCCCTGGTACAAGGAGATGGTCGATCAGCTCATGGAGGACAGTGCGGATTTCGCTCAGATGTGGAAGCAGCACAATATTCAAGGCAAGAAGGTCAACCGTGTGGTCATAGAGAGTCTTGGCACGAGCCAGCCTGTAGTCTACGATATCAATTCGATGGCCAATCTGGCGGATCACCCGGGTCTGCATATTTGTATCTACACCCCTGTCTTAACCTAGCAGAGAATCACCTGAAGGCGCATATCTTACTGGTCTGCTGCTCCCTGGTAATGATCTTACTAGCATGAACGTACTGTGGCTGCTTCACGGCAGGACGGTTAGAATAAGGTCATGTTCATAAGATCTATTACAGGGACAAGAGGAGGCAACCATATGCACACAAGAACACTTGGGAACGAAGGGCTGATCGTATCGGCTCTGGGACTCGGAATGATGATGATGCCGGATAATGAAGAGTCTGTACGAACCATTCATGGCGCGCTTGACCTGGGCGTAACCCTGCTGGACACAGCGGATATCTACGGAGCTTTCGAGCAGCAGCGCTTCGGCGGCAATGAACGGCTTCTCGGACGGGCACTTAAGGGCCGGAGAGATCAGGCTGTGATTGCGACCAAATTCGGCATTACGCATACTCAGGGACCCAAGGGAGACCCGGCCTATATCAAAAAATCCGTAGATGCCAGCCTCTATCATCTCGGCACAGATTATATCGATCTGTACTATCAGCACCGTCCCGATCCGAACACACCTATTGAGGAAACCGCCGGTACCCTGGCTGACCTCGTCAAGGAAGGGAAGATCCGTTATATCGGCTTATCCGAGGCTTCGCCTGAACTGATCCGCCGGGCACATGCGGTGCATCCGTTGACCGCCCTGCAGACAGAGTATTCGCTCTGGAGCCGGGAGGTGGAGGATGAGATTCTGCCGCTGGTCAAGGAGCTGGGCATCGGCTTCGTTCCTTATAGCCCGCTGGGCCGCGGTTTTCTGACTGGACAGATCATGAGCTTCGATGATCTGCCGGAGGATGATTACCGCCGCCATTACCCTCGGTTCCAGGGAGAGAACTTCACCCGGAACCTGGAGGTCGTCTCGCTGATCGGGCAGATGGCGGCCGAGAAAGGCTACGTCCCGGCACAGCTAGCCCTGGCCTGGCTTCTAGCACAAGGAGATCAAATTGTACCGATTCCCGGCACGAAGCGGCTGGAGCGGTTACAAGAGAACCTCGGAGCGCTTCAGGTTACATTGACGGCAGAGGATCTCGCCCGGATTGAGCGGATATCCCCGCAAGGTATTGCAGCCGGAGCACGTTACCCCGGCCAGAACTAAGTTATCACACAGAGCGGACAGCCGCTGTGTATTCATCAATATTAAGACCCCGGAGCGTCCTTGCCTTCGCCGCTTGCTTTCGTGAGCGGTATGAGAGGCAGGACGCTTTTGTCTTTCATCCGCTCTATTTCCTCCTCTATGCGCTCTACATCTATCCGCTCGAACAGCAGCTCAAGCTCCAATATAGGCTGCTCTGCCAGGACGGATACCGGGTGCCATACGGGCTGTTCTATGGACAGGAAGCCTCTAATCTTCTCGCAGGAGAAGGGGAGGAACGGGTTCAGCAGGTTAGACAGATTGGCAATAATCTGAACACAGGTGTACAGCGTGTTAGCCCCGGCTGCAGGATCATGCTTGATCTGGAGCCACGGCTGCTGCTGATCGAAATACTTATTGGCCTGGCGGATATGCGAGAAGATGAATTCCAGGGCCTCCTTGAAGTGTCCGGCTTGGGTCAGCCTTCCTGCCTCCTTATACAGCTGGTCCAGACTGCTAACCCATGCTTTATCCAAGACTCCATCTGGAACTCTGCCGTTCCAGAACTTATTCACGAATACGAGGCTGCGGTTGACGAAATTGCCGAATGCGCCCAGCAGCTCGCTGTTATGGCTGTAGATGAACTCTCTCCAGGAGAAGTCGGCATCCCGCTTCTCGGGACCGTTCGCAGTCAGGAAATAACGGACCGAGTCCGGGTCATACCGGCTGAGAATATCCGGCACCCAGACCGCCCAGTTGCGGCTGGTGGAGAATTTCTGCCCTTCCAGGGTCAGATATTCAGAAGAGAAGATCCGGTCCGGCAGATGTAGTTCCTCAGCTCCAAGCAGGATAGCAGGCCAGATCAGGCTGTGAAAAGGAATATTGTCCTTCCCGTGCACATAGTAAGCGGTTATAGGCGGCTGCCCATCGTTATCTTGTGCGGACGCTACAGACCAGAAATCCTCCCAGCGGCCCCCCGTCTCGGCGGCCCATTGCTTGCTGGCCGACAGATAACCGCTGACCGCTTCGATCCAGACATAGATTTTTTTGTCTGCGAAGCCTGGGGTGGGGACATCCACGCCCCAGTCCAGATCGCGTGTTGCTGCGCGGTCCTGCAGGCCTTCCTGCAGATATCTGCGGGTTAGACGGACGGCATTGTCTCTCCAGCCCTGCGCGGAATCAGTATATTCTGTGAGTGCTTGCTGGAAGCTGGACAGCGACAGATAGTAATGCTGAGTAGAGCGCAGCACAGGCGTAGAGCCGCAGAGGGCGCATGTGCGCTCCAGCAGATCCACCGGATCGAGAATCGTTGAACAGTAATCGCATTGGTCTCCCCGGGCCTGCTGTCCGCATACCGGGCAGAGGCCATGAACATAACGGTCCGGCAAGAAGCGCTGGTCCTGCTCACAATAACACTGGAGACTCGATTTCTGGTACAGATACCCGTGATCCAGCAGCTTAAGGAACAGCTCCTGCACCGTATTGTGGTGATGTGCCTGATCGGTCCGGGTATACAAGTCATAAGTGAAGCCCATGGCGCGGAAGCAAGCGGCGAACTCCTCATGATACCGGCTGGCGAATTCACCCGGGGCTACACCCTCCTGCGCCGCCTGTACAGCAACGGGGGTACCGTGACAATCACTGCCGGATACATAGAGCACAGCATCACCTTTAGCACGGTGGTAGCGGGCCAGAATATCTCCCGGAAGAATGCTGGCGAGTCTGCCCAGATGCAGGGAGCCGTTGGCATAAGGCCAAGCCCCTCCAATAAAAATGTTAGTCATATTTCTCTCCTCCTCAAATGATGTGAACGCAAAAAAGGCACTCATCCCCTAAAGGGACGAGAGCCTGTGCTCACGTGTTACCACCCAAATTCATCAATGCCTCGCAGCATCCACCTCTTCAGGTACGTCCGCAGATTAAAGCGGGTATACCCTAGCATGGTAACGGATGCGGGTTCCGGCGCAGCCTACGTCCCGGCGATGCGGGCTTCGATGCGCAGCTCTGAGACCATATTCCCGAGGGTTTTCTTTGCTCCTTTTCAGCATCCGGAGCTCTCTGTGGAAGAATTGCCAGGGTACTCTTTCTCTTCGCAGCTATTGTGGTTATCCTAATTACTGGATATCATATACGCAGGCCGGGAGATTTGTCAACACCGTAAGTCTATTTGCAATCCACTGCACTCCTGTGCGACAGTAGAGAGTAAGGGCTAACGGGAAGGAAGCAGAGGAGTGCCTGATCCTGGCCTGGAATTGAAGCGACACAGTGATCAAAAGGAGATTGAGACTATTGCAGGAAAACAAACAGGAGAAAAAAAGCTCGGGGGCATGGGGGTGGCTGGGCAGTGGGGCGGTACTGCTGCTGCTCAAGGGAAAAGCCATTATCTCTCTGCTTAAGCTGGGGAAAATCGCAGGTCCGCTGATCTCCATGATGGTATCGATCTGGGCTTATGCACTGATTTCACCATGGCAATTTGCTGTGGGCTTCGTTGCATTATTATTCGTTCATGAGATCGGCCATGTTATCGCGGCTAAGCGGATCGGGCTGCCGGTAAGCGCACCGCTGTTTATTCCTTTTATGGGCGCACTGATTACGATGAAGAAGCAGCCGCTGGATGCCAGAGAGGAAGCCTATGTCGCTTTTGGCGGCCCTATACTGGGGAGCATTGGCGCGCTGATCGTGTTCGGAGCAGCTTATTATTATCATAGCCCTTTGTTATATTCACTGGCCTACATCGGCTTCTTCCTGAATCTGATTAACCTGCTGCCGATCCATCCGCTGGACGGGGGCAGAATTGCCACGGCGGTTACACGCTGGTTATGGCTGGTCGGGCTTATTGGAGGATTAGCTGTAATTATCTATCTGAAATCTATCTTATTTGGCGTAATCTGGGTAATGTTCGCTTATGATATGTATAAGAAGTACATCAGCCGGCGGACGAAGAATCAGATGCATACTGTGCTCAAAAGCTTCCTGATCCCCATCGGGGATCTGCAGGAGCAAGGATATCTGATCCCCGGCCCCGAGCATAAGCGGGAGCTGCCGTTCACCACCTACAGTGATTTGAACCGCCAGCAGTTTGTCGGCGTACGCTGGGATAACCTGGATTACTATGGAACGACGACCATGCCGGTGCAGTCGCTGATCGGAAAAGTCAAAGTCGTGCAGCTAGATCAGCTGTATGTGGATGCCAGCCTGCAGATGAAGATGACCTGTGAGATCAGCTTCACGGTATATGACAATGATAAGTACTATGATGTGCCGGCTGCTTCCCGCTGGAGATATGGGGCCGCGTATTTTGTCCTTGCCGGAGTTCTTGGGGGGATGATGTATCTTGTCCATGTAGTTGGCAATGTAAATCTGTAAATCTTCGTTTATGAACCTCCCGATTCGTCAAAGCTGTAAAGAGCCGAGAAGGATGAGGAGGTTAACAACAATGCGGTTGGCAAGAGTATGTCTCTTATGGATTGGAGCATGTCTCCTTCTGGGAATCGCCGGATGTACGGCAGGTAAGCAGGTTCCTGAATATACGGATGTTCACAGGATGACCGGACTGGACGGGAGTCTGAATTCACGGGATAGCCTGACCTCGCCGGTTCTGCGGGATGTGTATGACCGCTCGATTCCCGAGGAGGTCTATGAGACTCCGTAAACAAGGTGGTCGGAGGTTCCCTGTCCAAGGGCCTTGCCCTGAAGCTCTCAGGCTCTATACAGGATATTAATAATTCTGTATAATGCTCCATATTGATTGGAGCTATAGAGAGGAGCCAGGGAGATGGCAGTGGAAATCGTACATGTTACTACAGAGGAGCAGCTTCAAATGGCGCTGGAGATCCGCAAGAAGGTGTTTGTGGAAGAACAGAAGGTGCCGGTAGAAGAGGAGATCGATGAATATGATGCCATCAGTGAGCATGTGCATCATTTCCTGCTCATGGAGGGCGGGCAGCCGGCTGCAACCGGCCGGCTGATCTATTATAAAGCGGACACTGCCAAGATGCAGCGGATAGCCGTTCGGGAAGCCTTCCGCGCTAAGGGATGCGGACGTATCCTGCTGCTGGCTATGGAAGAACGGGCACGTGAGCTGGGTCTGCAGGCTTCCATTCTGGATGCCCAGTGTCATGCAGAACCATTTTACAGCAAGCTCGGCTATGAAGTAATCTCCAAGGAGCCCTTCTATGATGCCGGTATTCTACATGTAAGAATGAGTAAAGCCCTGTAATCTGCCGGATACATACTCTTTCGCTGCTATGGACAAGCTAGAATCGGGCCAGGGGAGCTGGCTAATTCTAGTGCGAAGGAGACGATCCTAAGTGATGAATCAAGAACGGGAACGCTTTATTGCCGCCAAACGTAACGGTGACGGGGACCTGACCGGGTTCCAGACCTCCTCCGGACGCGTGCTGGATTATCAGCAGGCACTTCAGGAGGTTCAGTCCGGCAGCATCGCAGGGGTCAATGTATTTAAGGGCAAAGACGGCGAAATGTATATCCGCGGCGATGCAGATGGAGATCCTACGAACAATCTGGATCAGCTTCCGCAATTTTAGCCGGGCATAGATAACAGGGGGAACGGCCGGACAGGCGTCTTACAGGCGCTGAAGTCCGGCCGTTTCTATGTGCTAAGGGGGACTCAAGCTTCTCTGAAAATACTTCGTTTAAGGTCTGCTGTACATGCCGAAACCGGTTGCTGAAGGGCTTGGTTTTCTTTTCTTCTGCAAAAAGAAATAAATCCCTGAATTCTGCGCAACTTGTCGAAGGCTGAGCAGTATACATTAACAGCATGAATTATTTGGAGGGGCTTTACAATGAGATGGAGAAAAATTGCTCTGTGCACGGTTGTGTTTTTCATGATGGGAAGCTCCTATTTGTTCGCGGACGCTGTGAACCAGAAGATCAAAGTATGGAGCAATGGAAAGGAAATAGCCGATGGCGGCTATTTGATTGACGGCAAGACCTATATTCCCGCCAGGGAGGCCGGGGGTATCGTCAGCTGGGACGGCTCGGGCAGAGTGACGATCCTCAAGCCGAATGTTCATATCGTACTCTTCAAAGGCGACACGGTATTCGGCAATGTTAACACAGGCAAGCTGAAGATGAAGATTCTAACGCAGGTGGACAGCCTCAAGGACAGCATCGCTGCCGTGAAGGTGGCAATCACTGATCCTGCCGGGAATGTGAAGGATATTCTCGAGGATGCCGTCGGCTCCAAGAATGAGGATTTCTGGTTCTCCACACCGGAATTCACCTACGATTTCAAGGAACCGGGCAAATATAGCGTAGGCTTCTTCATGAAGGCGTCGAAGAACGGAGATTACATTCTTGTGTCCGAGAAGGTAGTTACGGCTTCATCCAAGAATTAAGTCTCTCCTGCAAATTGACCTGTCCTTATCTTACGTGTTACGATACCAAATGTAGGATAATTCAATTAAAGTGAGGTATTACAATGAGCGATCACAAACATGAGCATGGCCATGAACATGGTGAAGCATGCGGTTGCGGACATGATCACGACCATGAGCACGAGGAGTTTGTGCTGACCTTGACGAACGAGCAGGGCGAAGATGTAGAAATGGTACTGGTAGAAACGTTCGACGTAGGCGAGAAGTTGTACGCCCTGCTGCTTGAGCGCGAGAATCCGGAAGCAGACGGAATCATCCTTCGTATGGAAGAAGAAGACGAGGAAATGGTTCTGTACAACATTGAAGATGAAACTGAATGGAAAGCTGTTGAAGAAGCTTATAACGAGCTGCTTGCCCAGCAAGAATAGATTTCAGGCATTCATGCAAAACCCCGATACTATACGTATCGGGGTTTTGCATGTCGCACTGCTATAGGACAAGCCTTAGGAGATCGGCTCAGCTTCGACAATTACTTTTATATTGGTAATGCTGCGGTCTTCGGGTCCTTTGACGGGCAATCCGATTTCTACATGGTCAATGATATAGTCGATATTATCCTGGGTAATAACTTCTCCAGGGAGAAGAATAGGAATTCCCGGCGGATAGACGTAGATGAATTCTGCAATGATGTAGCCGGCAGACTCCCGGAAGGGAATCAGCTGCGTATCCGCATAGAAGGCATCTCTCGGGATTAGGGCCAGCTGCGGAATATTCGGCACCTGTACCTTAAGCTCATAGATCTCACCCTTGCTGTAATGGATCGCTGAGAGCACCTGCAGCGCCGCAAGCAGCTTATCTACAGATTCCTTAGTATCTCCAGGGGTAATCAGGCAAAGAATATTATACATGTCGCTGAGTTCAACTTCGATGTTGTACTTCTGCCGGAGCCAGTTCTCGGTCTCGTAACCGGTAATACCCAGATGCCTTACATGAATGTTCAGCTTCGTCGGATCATGATTGAAGGTGGCTTCTGTTCCGAGAATTTCTTTGCCGAAGCTGTACAGCCCCTCGATCTCGTTGATCGAATTGCGGGCATAATTGGACAAGGCGATGGTTCTCGCCGCCATCTCATGGCCGTTCAGGGCAAGGTTGCGTCTGGAGGTATCCAGAGAGGCAAGCAGAATATATGAGGTTGAAGTGGTGGTCAGCATGCTGAGAATGGTCTGTACCCGCTGTGGGTTGACAAGACCCGTCTTGGCATTGAGGTTCAGTACCGAGCTCTGCGTCATGGAGCCGCCCAGCTTATGCACACTGGTTGCTGCCATATCTGCACCGGCCTGCATGGCCGATACCGGTAAGTCCTCATGAAAATGAATCAGTACTCCATGTGCCTCGTCCACAAGTACGGGAACCCCGTAACTGTGGGCCAGGTCGACAATCGAACGGAGGTCGGCGCATACGCCGAAATACGTCGGATTGATAACGAGGACACCCTTGGCATCCGGATGGCGCCTTAAAGCCCGTTCCAGCGAGCTGGTGGTTATGCCGTGGTCTATCCCAAGATTCTCATCCTGTACAGGAGAGACGAAAATAGGCTTGGCTCCGGAGAAAATAATGGCCGACATTACCGATTTGTGAATATTGCGCGGCACAATAATTTTGTCTCCTTCTGAGCAGACAGAGAGGATCATAGTCATGATGGCATTGCTCGTGCCTTGTACACTGAAATACGTGTAATCGGCGCCGAAAGCCTCTGCAGCCAGCTTCTGAGCTTCAAGAATAACCCCGGTGGGCTGATGAAGATCATCAAGCGGTGCAATATTGATCAAATCTATGGATAGAGCGTTATCGCCGATAAACTCACGGAATTCGGCATCGGTCCCTAGCCCCTTCTTATGTCCCGGAATATGGAATTGAACTGGATTTCCGGCGGCATGCTTTTTGAGAGCAGTGAAGAGGGGAGTAGCTTGTTGATTCATTTAATGCTGTCACAACCTTTCGCGAAGAGTGGTTTTTTGATTTCGCTGAAGCAAAAGGCGTCCCCGGAGGGACAGAATACCTATTTCTACTTGAGCAAGCATCAGTATAACAAATCAATCAACATAATACTAGGATGTGATGAAATGTCTGGCAAAGCAGCGGAACGTATGCATATCAGTTTAGCCTCACCGTTCATATTAAAAATGTGGATCATTATTTTCCTGGTCGAATTCGTCAAAGGATCGCTGCTGGTAGCTCTGCTGCCGGTCTATATGGAGAATATTCTGGGCCTCTCCGTAACGGTGGTCGGGTTCGCCTTCGCGCTGCAGTATCTCGGGGATAACCTGTTCCGCAGTCCGTTCGGCTGGGTCATGGAGCGGATCGGCTACCGCTGGACGATGACAGGAGCTCTGCTGCTGCTGCTGGTGGCAGTCGGGCTGATTATCTATGCCAAAGATTCCGTAAGCTTGTCCCTCGCCTGTCTGATTCTGGGGATCGGCACCTCGCCGCTGTGGCCTTGTACGATGACAGGCATCACCGAGCTGGCAGGCTCTACCCGGAGCGGCAGCAGCGGCGCAGCCATGGGGGCGGTGGAGATGGCCTCACTGGCCGGAACCGGCGTCGGTCCGATTATCGTCAACTTCATGATGGATCATGGCGGACAGGGCTACCGGACGGTCTTCCTGGTGCTGATGGGCTTCGCTGCTGCTGTTGTAGCCGTGGCGCTGTTCCTGCCCTCGAAGATCGGCGGTCATGCGCCGCGCGTTGTCCGAGAGATATCGGCGGAGGGGCCACCGGTGCCGCGTAAGCCGGTAAGGCCCCTGGAGAGTCTGAAGCGGACCTGGCAGCAGGTCACCTCCTCCCTGAAGGTAAGCCGCCTGCTGTTCCCGGCATTGTTCCTGCAGGCTTTTGCGATCGGGCTTATGACCCCGGTGGTCACCTTGTTCGCACGTTCGGAGCTGCATGTCACCCCCAACCAGTTCAGCCTGCTGCTGATTGCCGGAGGAGGGATTACCGTGCTAACCCTTATACCCGCCGGGAAGCTGGTCGATAAGGTCGGCACCTCCATCTTCCTTAATATCGGCTTCCTGCTGGCAGCCTGCTCCATGGCTTTCTTCTCACAGGTCCGCTGGCTGCCGCTGGCCTTCGTGGCGGTGGCGCTGGTCGGGATCAGCTATGCGCTGATTCTCCCGGCGTGGAACGCCTTCCTGGCCAAGCAGGTGCCGGAGGGCGAGCGCGGGACCGTCTGGGGGCTCTTCCTGACGCTGCAGGGCTCAGGGATGGTTGCCGGTCCGGTGGTGTCAGGCAAGCTGTGGGATACGGTCAGCCACGGTGCCCCTTTTCTGGCCAGCGCGGGAGTAATGGTTGTGTTATTCGGCCTGCATCTGCTGATCGTCCACCGGACGAAGCTGAAGCACACCAGGGCGCACTGAGTAGAGCGGACACAGGGGGGGGAAGCCAGTGTGGAAATGCAATAAGCCGCAGACTGCCTGAAAAGGAGGCGCAATGCGGCTTTATTGCTGTTTTTGCATATAAAAGGGCTGGACCAACTCACCTAAAACGGGTTCCAGCGTTTGGAAAAGGCTAAAAACGGGTAAAAATAGTCAATAAACCAAGTTACCGCTACATATTATGAAGTATAAAATAAGTGTAAGCCACACAAAGAATCAAGGTGCAAGCGGAGGTCCGGCAGTCTGTTCTACTCTTAGGTTAGGCCGTGAAGCTGACTATGCTTAAATCAAGCAGTTAGGGGGGAGTGCCGTGAACAAAAACGATGAAGTGGAGTACTGCAATCTGGAGCTGCGGTTCGACAGACAGCATATCCAGGATCTAATCAAGGACCTGATCAAGGAAGGTTATTCCCTGTACTGGAGTGAGAACGAGACTGTTTTTCTTATTTCGGTGCGCACCGGCCGCAAGCTTGTGAAGCTGCGCTTCCAGCGGATTAAGGACGGCTTCAAGCTGGTGGGAGACTACATGATCCGTGATGCGCGCCTGTCAGAATGGATGGAGAAGCTGATTGGGGATATGAGAGGTCATGCCGTTGTCAAGCGCTTCCGCGACCGTCAGATCATTATAGAGAATATTTTATTCGGTGAAGTCATCCGCCTGGTGGAGATTTCCGGTTATCAGCAGCGTGTGCTGTACCAGAAGGGGCCGCTGCTGTCGGATCAGGAGCTGACGAAGCTGTTCTACTCCATAGAGGGCGAAGAGCGGATCCGTGACCGCAGGCTTGCCGTGGATGAACAGCTCGACTTGCTGAATGAAGCTATGCGTGAGCGCGATACGGAAGCGGTGGCGGCCAGCACAGCGAGGCTTGAGCAATTGACCAGGGAGCTGGCAGCGCTGGAGTGGTAGTGCACTGAGTGAACTTAGGCGATTAAGGGCATCCCATAATGGGGTGTCCTTTTATTGTGCCTTTCTGGTGGAGGGGGTTCACTTCTGCGGACAAAACCGTTAAAATAGTCATTGTGAGCAATTTCCCTGATGGATCGAAGTTTGTCAATGAAATTGATCTCTCTTTCGCAGGCAGAACTTTGCTGTCTCTGACAAAGGGTGGTATTCTTATACTGCGAGAAATGGATTTCACAAAAATACAGGGTGCAAAGGGTGGAGAACCAGATGTCAAAACAACAAATCGGCGTTATTGGCTTGGCGGTAATGGGCAAAAATTTGGCTCTTAACATCGAGAGCAAAGGCTTCAGCGTATCCGTGTTTAACCGTTCCCCGGAGAAGACACATGATCTGGTTGCAGAAGCAGCAGGCAAGAACCTGGTGGGCACGTTCTCCGTTGAAGAGTTCGTAGGGTCACTGGAAGTACCGCGCAAGATTCTGATCATGGTTCAGGCAGGCCAGGCTACGGATGCCACCATTGAGCAGCTTCTGCCGTACTTGGATCAAGGCGATATCATCATCGATGGCGGTAACGCTTATTTCCCTGACACCGTACGCCGCAGCAAATATCTTGAAGACAAAGGCTTCCGCTTCGTCGGCACCGGCGTATCCGGCGGTGAAGAAGGCGCACTCAAGGGCCCTTCGATTATGCCAGGCGGTCAAGAAAGTGCGTATAAGCTGGTTGAACCTATCCTTACGGCGATTTCAGCCCACGTGGGCGGAGAGCCTTGCTGTACATATATCGGGCCGGACGGTGCAGGACACTATGTCAAAATGGTGCATAACGGCATCGAGTACGGTGACATGCAGCTGATCGGCGAAGCCTACCACCTGCTCAAGGACGTCCTGGGTCTGGATGCCAAGGAGCTGCACAGCACCTTCGCAGAATGGAATAACGGCGAGCTGGACAGCTATCTGATCGAGATTACGAAGGATATCTTCGCCCAGTATGACGAAGAGACCGGCAAGCCGATGGTGGACGTCATCCTTGATGCTGCCGGACAAAAGGGTACCGGCAAGTGGACAAGCCAAAGCTCGCTGGATCTCGGCGTTCCGCTGTCCATGATTACCGAATCCGTCTTCTCCCGCTTCCTGTCTGCCATGAAGGAAGAACGTGTTGAAGCCAGCAAGGTGCTGAGCGGCCCTGCTGCCGCTCCATTCGATGGTGACAAGGCTGAATTCATCGAGAACGTGCGTAAAGCGTTGTTCGCCAGCAAGATCGTATCGTATGCCCAGGGCTTCGCCCAGCTGCGTGTGGCTTCTGACGAATACGGCTGGAATCTGAAGTACGGCGAGCTGGCCAAGATCTGGCGCGGAGGCTGCATCATCCGTTCCCGGTTCCTGCAGAACATCACGGATGCCTATGCCAATAATGCAGAGCTGAAGAACCTTCTGCTTGATCCGTTCTTCAAGGATGTTATGGACAACTACCAGTCGGCATGGCGCAAGGTTATCGCTTCGGCTGTAACTCTGGGTATTCCGGTTCCGGGATTCTCCAGCGCCCTTGCATACTACGACAGCTACCGTACAGAACGTCTTCCGGCGAACCTGCTGCAAGCACAGCGCGATTACTTCGGCGCTCACACCTTCAAGCGTGTGGACAAAGAAGGCGTGTTCCACCACAACTGGCTGGCAGAGTAACAGGCAGCGTTCAGCTTATTGCTTAGGAACCCGAGATGCTTTCCGCTTCATGCGGAGGGCTTTCGGGTTTTTTGCATCCATGAGGCATAGCCATGGCAGGCACAGCCCGCCTGAAAATGAAGGCTGCCGGCATTGTGCAAACTTTTCACCCTGTGTTATGATATGACAAATGTCGCGGCTTGGAGGTTGTTATGGACGATCGAAATATCATTCTCGTCGGGATGATGGCTACGGGGAAATCCACAGTAGGCGCCATTCTGGCCGAGGAGCTTGACTATGAACTGGTTGATCTGGATGCAGTGATTACCGGAAGAGAGGGCCGTGGTATTGCGGATATCTTCGCGGAAGGCGGAGAGCAGGCATTCCGGAGTATTGAATCAGCGGTACTTCAGGAAATGCTGCAGGGAGAGCGCAAAGTGATCTCTACAGGCGGAGGGGCGGTGCTTGCGCCGGGGAATGCCGAAGTCATGCTGGAGCATGGATTCGTAGTGGCCCTTACAGCTTCGGAGGATACCATTATTGAACGGGTCAGCGGGGATGAGAACCGGCCGCTGCTCGCCGGCAATGCGGCAAACCGGGTCCGTTCCATTATGGAACAGCGCAGGGAAGCTTACCGTTTCGCGCATTGCACGGTCGATACAACGGAGTTGAATGTGGCTGAGGTCTCGCAATACATTTTACTGCGTTACCGCGCTTGAGCTTTTATGTGTGTTGGCGCTATGCATCAGGATGAAGTTATTCCGCGCTGGTATCATCCCACTCGATCATGCCACCGCTCAGGTTAGAGCCTTGAATGCCGAATTGCTGCAGATATTCACAGACCCGCTGGCTGCGGTTGCCGGAACGGCAAATGAAGATGATCTCAGTGTCTGACGGAAGCTTGTCCGTCTGCTGCGGGATCTGGCCCATCGGGATATGCTGAGCACCGGGAATCATGCCGAAAGCAACCTCATCCTCTTCACGGACGTCGATCAGTACAAGCTCTTCGCCGGCAGCGAGCCGCTTACGCAGCTCCTGCGGTGTAATTTGCGGAATTTCATTCATGGTAGTACCCTCTTTTCTGCCCGAATGGGAATGGATTCTCTTCACGCAATAATAACACAACTGCGGATTACCCTGTCAAACAGGCCCGTACATACAGACTATATATTATGAAGGAGCGCTTATACTATGGACGTTATTGTTAGGCCTACGCCGACGCTGCAAGGAGAATTCGGAGCCCTGTCCTCCAAAAACTACACCACGCGCTACCTGCTGGTAACCGCTCTCTCTGAAGGAGTCAGCACGATCTACCATCCTGCCCACAGCGAGGACAGCGACGCGATCCGCAGATGTATCGCCGATCTCGGCGCAGTCCTGACCGAAGATGATGAGAAAATCGTAGTACAGGGGTTCGGCCGCCATCCCCGTGACGTCAAGGAGCTGAATGTAGGGAATGCCGGCGCAGTCCTCCGGTTCCTGATGGCGGTAGCTGCGCTTAGCCCGGAGGTTACTTTCGTGAATACGTATCCCGATTCTCTGGGCAAGCGGCCGCATGACGACCTGATTCTGGCACTTGGCCAGCTCGGAGTGGAAGTAGAGCATAATAACGGAAGACTGCCGATTACGATCCGCGGCGGCAAGCCGCAGGGCGGACGGATTACCGTCTCCGGTGCCGTCAGCTCGCAGTATCTCAGCGCACTTTTATTCCTGACCCCGCTGCTTGAAGAAGACAGTGAGATCATCGTGCTGGATGATCTGAAATCCAAGGTGGTCATCGGGCAGACGCTGGAGGTGCTGGAGCAGGCAGGGATTATCGTACATGCGGCGGACGATTATATGTCCTTTAAGGTGCCGGGCCGGCAGGTTTATGCTGCCAAGACCTATACGGTGCAAGGCGATTATCCGGGATCAGCCGCAGTGCTTGCGGCCGCAGCGGTGACCAAGTCGGATGTGACCATTCACCGGCTGGCTGAGAGAAGCAAGCAGGGGGAGCGGGCCATTGTCGATGTGCTGCGGATGATGGAGGTGCCGCTCACCCATGAGAACGGAACAGTGCATGTGCAGGGGAACGGGGTCCTGAAGGCGGTGGAATTCGACGGCGATGCGGCAACTGATGCGGTCCTGGCTATGGTGGCCGCGGCGGTTTTTGCCGAAGGGACCTCACGCTTCTACAATGTGGAGAATCTGCGCTACAAGGAATGCGACCGCATCACGGATTATCTGGCAGAGCTGACCCGGGCCGGTGCGAAGGTTGAGGAACGCCGGGACGAGATCATTGTGCATGGTACACCGGAAGGCGTGGAAGGCGGCGTAACGATTAATGCCCACTATGACCACCGTGTGATTATGGCCCTTACTGTAGTAGGGCTGCGGGCACGCCAGCCATTGCTCATCAAGGATGCCCATCATGTGGCGAAGTCCTATCCGCAGTACTTCGATCATCTGCGCTTGCTGGGTGCGGATGTGGAATGGGTGAAGTGAGCATTTTAGGTTCTTTATGCATTACACCTCTTGCCCCGGAAGATATTCCTTCTGTGTCGAATCTATTCAAGGTAACGATCGCCGATGCCTTCGAACGGGAAGGATTGGGTCACCTGCAGGCCGATATCCGGCAGGAGATCACAGCCAAGATACGAAAGGCTAACGACTCGTTGAATCCGCTGGAGACGGATGTGTATTTCTGGGTTGCCAGAGCCGATGGAATAATCATCGGCACCGTTTCCTACGCGCCTTGCGGAGAGGACATACGGAACTGCACTGATAACCGGCTGTCCGCTGTGGGTGAGCTGGGAAGTCTGTATGTGCTGCCTGGGAATCAAGGCAAGGGTGTGGGCTCGGCGTTAATTGATGAGGTCATGGGATTTTTTAGAAAGCGGGGAATTTCCGAATTCTGCCTGGACAGCGGATATAAGAGGGCCCAGGACAGATGGCTGCGGAAATTCGGAACGCCCTATGCAGCAGTGCAGGATTACTGGGGACCGGGTTCCGTTCATATGGTATGGCTATGCAGCGTGGGGGACCCGGAGGATTCGTAGGCACAGAGATGAATTGACAGGTTACACAAGCTGATGAGAATTTGGAACTTCTAGTGCAGCACTGTATGATGTAGTTGTTGCTGAAAATGATAAAACTGTGACTCAAGCGGCAGTAATGCTGCGGAGGGCATGGAAGAAATCAGACGGAAGGGGAATAAGACATGAGCTTTGAGAACCCAAGCAGGGAAGAAATCGGCGAGATTCTGGCTGCGGCAGGCAATATCGCTGTTGTTGGCCTATCCGACAAAACAGACCGTACCTCATATATGGTTGCAGGCGCTATGCAGAGCCGGGGCTACCGGATCATTCCGGTCAATCCGTTAGTAGACGGGGAGATCCTGGGCGAGAAATGCTACCATACGCTGGCGGATATTCCGGAGCCGGTGGATATTGTGAATGTGTTCCGCCGCAGCGAATACTGCGCAGCTGTAGCTCAGGAGGCTGCTGATATCGGCGCGCGTGTTCTCTGGCTGCAGCAGGGGATCATCAGCCAGGAGGCGGCGGAGATTGCCGCTGCAAATCATATGATCGCAATCATGGACTGCTGCATCAAGGTGGAGGAAGCGATCACCATGAAGGGCCGGAGCCGGGGGTAAGACGAATCGTATGCATGATCAGGTACACAGATCCGGATATACTTGTAGTTCAGAGCTATCCAGATTAAATTTTGCCAAACGTACCTCAGACCTGGTTGCTGCATTCTCGATTAGTTTTCACTAATAAGTATTGCTATACTTGACACAGACGAAGAACGTCCTTTACTCCATTTTAAATGGGGAAAGGGCGTTTTTTGTATTTTCAGGGAGGGGGAAGTAGATATGGAATTTGAGCAGGCACACAGCAGCTTTATGGAGGCACATACGATTGTAAGAACGGGTGAACGGCGGGGGAGGCTGCTGCGCGGACATAACTATGCGGAGAAGCTATTTCTGCAGAATGTATGGTGGCCGCTATTCGAGTCACTGGAGCAGCTGCACCCGGAATATGAGGTGTATGACTGGAACCGGAAATCGCAGTTTCTGGATTTTGCCTTTCTGCCGCAGAACGGGACCCGCTTCGGGATTGAGTGTGACGGCTATCAGAGCCATATCAAGGATATGGACCGGGAGAAGTTCAACTATGCGCTTAACCGGGACACCTTCCTGACAGGCATGGGCTGGAAAATGCTCCACTTCTCGTTCGACGACATCCAGCAGCGTCCCGAAGTGTGCCGGATGCTGCTGCAGCTGGCGCTGGCGCCTTATTTGGCGCGGAGTTCGTCCAGCAGGGAGCAACTATTGTCAAAAGAAATGGATGTGCTAAGGCTGGCATGGCGGATTTCTAGACCGCTTCGGCCTAAAGACTTAATTGAATCTTTACACATTAATTACCGGACAGCACACAAGCTGCTGGTGGCGTTGAGTGATAAGGGTTTCATCAAACCAGTCTCTTCAAAAGAACGGATACGGTATTACGAGGTGAATTCCATGCGGCTAGATCAAATATGGTGAGGGAGGAGCTCAAGATGTAACATGTAATCTATGCGATAATCGGCTTAAGTGTAGTTCGTACAACTAAAATGCGCTGGATAAGGTGTTTTTTGGGTTTAATCGCACTTCGTACAACTAAAAATACGCATTATTGCGATTAGAGTTAAATTGTCCAAAAATAGTTGTACAGAGTGCAGTTAAAGTAAAATAGAAGGTCGTATTGCCAAATATAGTTGTACAAACTACACTTATCCAGTCACAGGAGTCACAGGAGTCACAGGAGTCACAGGAGTCACAGGAGTCACAGGAGTCACAGGAGTCACAGGAGTCACAGGAGTCACAGGAGTCACAGGAGTCGTCCTTTTCACGCCCAGATTCTTTTGACAAAAACTGCTGTAACGCTTACCATTCAATATAGAAAGAAAGGAGAGGGTCGCCTTGAATTGGCTCGGATCTTTGCAGCAGTTGGGCAGAGCCATTATGCTTCCTACCATGGTGCTTCCGGCGGCAGCGATTCTGCTGAGTCTGGGCAGCTTACCGTGGTCTGCATGGGGACTTTCTTCGGTATCCGAAGTGACGACGTACGCGGGGCAAGGAATATTCTATTTCATGCCTTATTTGTTTGCTGTCGGTGTGGCGTGGGGGTTGTCCAATCAGGCCGGACCGGCCGGACTGGCCGCACTCGCAGGGATGTTCACTTATGACCGGATTGTGTCCAACATGGGAGACGGGGCTGTACAGCCTGCAACATTAATTGGGATTATCCTGGGGATTGTAGCCGGTGTAGCGCATAACCGGTTTAAGAATATCAAGCTGCCGGAGGCGATCCAGTTTTTTGGCGGGTCGCGTTTTGTTTTGCTGTTCATGGGCTTATTCTCGGCGCTGTTCGCCTGGGTCATGCTCGGAGTGTCTCCGCTACTACAGGAACTGCTTAATGAGCTGTTCAGGGTAGTGCAGGTGACCGGCGGCTATGGAGTGTTCGTCTACGGTGTGCTGTACAGGGTGCTGACGGCCTTTGGCCTGCACCATATTCTGAATAATGTGTTCTGGTTCCAATTGGGCTCCTTTACGACGCCTGACGGCAGTGCAGTCGTACAGGGGGATTTGCCGCGCTTTTTTGCCGGTGATCCTACAGCGGGTGTGTTCATGGCCGGACTGTTCCCGATTATGATGTTCGCTCTGCCCGCAATTGCCTTTGCAATCATTCAGGAAGCGCGCGAGGACCTCAAGCCCAAGATCAAGAAGACTTTTTTGCGTGCAGCTTTAGTGTGCTTTTTGACCGGTGTGTCGGAGCAGATTGAATTTGCCTTCCTGTTCGCGTCGCCGTATTTGTTTGCGCTGCATGTGGTTATGTCCGGGCTTGCGATGGTGCTGACCTACTCGCTCGGGATTCATCACGGCTTCTCCTATTCGGCGGGGACCATCGATTTCTTCCTCAACATGCATCTGTCCCAGCGGGCCTGGCTGCTGATTCCAATCGGGATCGGCTATGGCATTGTGTATTACAACGTGTTCCGCTGGGCGATCCGCCGGTTTCAAATTCCTACCCCTGGCCGTGAGGAAGGCTCTGAGCTGGGCGACTGGGCGGGCAATATCCCGTATCAGGCTCCGCTGATTCTGGAGGCGCTGGGCGGCAAGGAGAATATTGTGCAGGTTCAGGCCTGCATCACCAGGCTGAGATTAACGGTGCATAATGACCGCTTCATAGATACAGGGGCGCTTAAGGGGCTGGGCTCCGCAGGCATTATCAAGCTGGGCGGCGGCAATGTGCAGGTCGTCTTCGGGACGTATTCGGAGCTGATTCGCGAAGAGATCGACAAGCTGATGCTGCGCGATCTGCCGCAGGTGCTGTTCAGTGCGCCGATCCAGGGGCGGATGATGCCGATTGAAGAGGTGCCGGATCATATTTTTGCCGCGAAGCTGGTGGGGGATGGAGTGGCCTTTGTCCCGGAAAAAGGAGAGCTGGTCTCGCCTGTATTCGGCAAGGTGATGCACGTATACCCTACGATGCACGCAGTGGGCATTGCTACGCCCGAAGGGCTGGAGGTGCTCATGCATATCGGGATCGACACTTCGCAGCTTAAAGGGCCGTTTGAGGCGCTTGTACAGGAAGGGGACAGCGTGGAGCCGGGGCAGCTGCTGGTCAAGTTTGACCTGGCCTTCTTGAAGGAGCATGCCGCTTCGCTGGCGACACCGATGGTGATTACCAACCCGGACCGGGTCAAATCCTGGAGCTACGCGCCATTCAAAAACGTGAAAAAGGGGCAGTCTTCCGTCATGTCCGTGGTACTACATGAAAGCAATGTTGGAGGGATCGAAGCATGATACAAGGCGTAGGCGCCGCAGCAGGTGTTGCCATTGGGAAGGCCTTTGTCTTGCCGAACTGGGAATGGAGTCTGCCGGACACTCAGGTGAATCCGGTGGATCTGGCTAAGGAGTTCGAACGGTTGTACGAAGGCATTCGGACCTCCAAGGACGAGATCGAGTTTATCAAAAAAGAATTCCGCGAGGTCGTCGGACCGGAGGAATCGAGCATTTTCGATGCCCATCTGGCGATCCTGGATGATCCGGTGTTCATGAGCGAAATCCGCGGCATTATCGAACGCCAATACAAGGCAGCCGAGGTGGCGGTCAAGGAAGCGATCGACCACTTCGTGGCGATGTTCGATTTGCTCGACGATGAATATATGAAAGAACGTGCAGTGGATATCAAGGATGTCGGCAACCGCCTGCTGAAGCATCTCCTGGGTGCGCCGGAGGTCACTCTGCCGTCGGATACCCAGCCTTACATTCTGGTAGCGAAGGAGCTGTCCCCCTCACAGCTGGCGCATTTGAATCCGGCGTATGTGCTGGGTATCGTGACGATGATGGGCGGCAAAACCTCGCATTCCTCCATCATGGCCCGTGCGCTCGGCATTCCGCTGGTGGCAGGCCTGGAGAACAAGATCCTGACTCCTATCCAGACAGGGGACATGCTGGTGCTCGATGGGGAGACCGGGGCGGTTATGATTCATCCAGATGAATCCACACTGCTGGACTTCAACACCAGACGTGCGAAGCAGCAGCGGAAGCGGGAGCAATTGGAGCTGCTTGCAACCGTCGAAGCGGTGACGAAGGACGGTGTGTCTCTGCGGCTGGCCGGCAATATCAGTTCCGTGAAGGAGCTGAACATGGCACTGAAATACGGGGCCGAGGGAGTGGGACTGTTCCGTACAGAGTTTCTGTACATGGACCGTAGTACTTTTCCGACAGAGGATGAACAGTTCGAAGTCTATAAGCTGGTTGCGGAAAAAGTCGGCAAGGAGACCGTAGTCATCCGTACACTTGATATCGGGGGAGACAAGCATCTGGATTACTTCCAGCTGCCGGAGGAGCAGAACCCGTTCCTCGGCTACCGGGCCATCCGGATCAGCCTGGACCGCAAGGACATGTTCAAAACCCAGATTACAGCCATTCTGCGGGCCAGTCATTACGGCAATGTCCGGATGATGTTCCCGATGATCTCTTCTGTCGAAGAGGTGCAGGCGGCCAAAGCAGTGTTGAACGAGGTAAAGAGCGAGCTCGACAGCCGGGGTGTACCGTATAACCGTGACATGAAGGTAGGTATAATGATCGAGGTTCCGGCCGCAGTGATGATTGCCGACCTGCTGGCGGAGGAAGTGGACTTCTTCAGTATCGGCACGAATGATCTGGTGCAGTATGTACTGGCTGTGGACCGGATGAATGAGCAGATTGCCCATATGTATCATCCGTACCATCCGGGAGTGCTGCGTATGATCCGCATGACGGTGGATGCGGCACGCAGCGTAGGCATCGATGTCAGTGTATGCGGTGAGATGGCCGCAGATGAGCGCTCACTGCCGCTCTGGCTGGAACTGGGGATCAATGTGCTGAGCATGTCACCGCAAGCCTTGCTGAAGGTGAAGCACCGCACACTGAACACACTGGCTTCTGAAGCCAGGGAGATTGCGAAGGTCTGCTTCCGCAACCGCACCAGCTCTGAGACAGAGGAGCAGCTTACTGCTTTTGTCTCACGGAGCGGATTCCCGCTGGGCGCCGGCGGTGATTCCAAAGAGAAGACATCATAGCCGGGTAACAACTGAACGTTATCGGGTTTTCAAGGACAAGCAGCAAGAATATCTAAATAAAGTCCGGGTGAGGGTCAAGGGGGCCACACACCGGACTTTTTGTTTTGAGATCTGAGGGAACAGGCCTGCCATGCAAAAAAGTAAAACCGTTTGGGCTGCGGGACAGTCAGTATATACAGAAGTCAAAAAAGAAAGGGGAGACTAAGCCTGGATGGAGCATACGTGGGAAGGCGAGCAGGTGCGCCACTTGAATGAACAGGAGCAGCTGTTTATCAACCGGGTACTGGAGCAGAAGAAAATACTCTACAGTATTGCGTACAGCTACTTGCGCAGCGAGGCGGAGGCACTCGAGATGGTTCAGGAAACTACATACCGGGCCTGGGTGAAGCGCGGGAGCCTGAAGGATGAGGACCGGTTCGCACCCTGGCTGACCCGGATTCTGATCAACTGCTGCAAGGACGAACTGAAACGGAGGAAGCGGCTGGCTGCTCCTGTGCCTGAACAGGCAAGAGCTGGACTGCAGGAGATGACCAGTGACCGTAAGCTGGATATGGAGCAGGCTCTGGAAGCGGTAAAGCCCAAATACCGTCAGGTGCTTGTACTGAAGTACTACCGGGATATGACGCTGACAGAAATTGCCGAGGTGCTGGGCAAGCCGGAAGGAACGGTCAAGACCTGGCTGAACAAGGGACTTAAGCAGTTACGTGACAAAATGAAAATCAAAGGGGGACTATAGCATGGTCAAGACAGAAGAAGAGCTGCTGAAGGAGTATTACCACAGTCTGTCGGCAGAAGCGGAGGAGGTCCCGGAAATGCGGCTGAACACGGCAATCCGCAGAGGCATAACACGTTCCCGGAGAAGCTCTATGTCATTAAGGAAGCGTTATGCTCTGGCTACAGCGGCGGCAGTACTTGGACTTGTGCTGTTATTCTCCTTTCCCCGGGCGAGTGAGGTGTTGAAGTCACAGGGGGCAGCTCCGGATCAGGCAGCAATATTTCAGAGCTACGGACCCTTTGAAAAGTATATTCCAGCTGTGATGACCACAAACGCTGTATCTTCGGCAATCGAGGATGGCCTTGTACAGCGCGTCACGGGTGTTACTGCGGAGCAGAACGGATTTGTTCTGACTGTAGATGGAATTGCTGCGGATCAGAAGGGGATTATCGTCTTGTATTCATTACAGAATAAGACTGATGAGAATGCCCGAGTAGCACATATTCAGTTAACATCAGCTGTTTCAAATCCTTTGCATACATCCCTGGGGCCTGATAATTCAATTTCCCCAAAACGTATAACCTACGGTTATGAGGTAAGGCAGTGGGAGAGTGATGATGCAGGCGCTCTTCCCGATCAAATTAAGTTTGAGCTTGAGCTTGGTAAGTACAAGCAGTTCACGCCAGCTTCAGCAGATAGCCCTCTCGCTAAATTTTCTGTAGCTCTTCCGCTGGACCGGGAGCAGATCGCCAAGGCAGGAGAAACCATACATGTAGACAAAACACTGGAAATAGACGGTCAGAAAATTGAAATTAATGAGGTCTATCTGGCCGCCTCCGGCATTTATCTGGACTATACCTGCGACCCGCTGAACTCCAAACAGATCTTCTCTATGTACAAACCGGGGTTCTTAGCAGGCGGCAGCGGTGATTATTCGTATCTGGCTTTACGCGCCGCCAGCTTTACGGACAGTGGAGGCAGACTGATATTTGCCAACGACAGGAGCTCGACACAATCGCTCCAGCTGCAAATCAATGGAATTCTGGCGCTGGATAAGCAGGCAACCCAATTAATTATTGATACGGATAAGCAACAAATTATTAAGGCTCCAGATCAGAATTTGCAAATGTCCATTCACAACACGGAGAAGGGCTCCACGATGGTGCTGGAATATGATTCTCAAGCACAGAGTAACAGCATCTACAATGACCTTATGCTGGGACAAACATTTACCGATGGAGCAGGTACAGTTCATTCAGCAGATAAATTTGATATCGATATTCCGCAGCGCACTGAGCCGGTGAAAGCGAAGTCCATCCCTCACATGTACTACCGGGGTCTGGGCAGCAATAAATACCCGCAGCCGCTGACGTTCACCATTGAGGCGTATCCTGCCCTGATCAAAGAGAAGCTGTCTGTCCCTATCCGCTAATCCCCCATATAGAAGCAAAAGCGGCAACAAGCCCTGAACCCTGTCAGACGACAGGGCAGGGCTTGTTGTTTATAGCAGATCTCATGTTGCCTGCTACTCACCGGCCAGCGCATCGCAGAACGCTTTGCCGTAAGGCGGCAGATCCGGCGGGCGGCGGGCGGAGATGATGTGT
Organism: Paenibacillus sp. FSL R7-0210; assembly: GCF_038009085.1. Lineage (NCBI taxonomy): Bacteria > Bacillati > Bacillota > Bacilli > Caryophanales > Paenibacillaceae > Paenibacillus > Paenibacillus sp. FSL R7-0210. The sequence continues at coordinate 3,135,094 of NZ_JBBPAR010000001.1, read as the reverse complement.
CCGTCCTGGACGAGCGGCTCGTCCTTCCAGATGGCTCCGGCGTTCTCCATATCGTCACGGATGCCCGGCGTGGAGGTGACCGTTACGCCTTCGAGAATTTTGGCGGAGATTAAGACCCAGCCGGCATGGCAGATCTGGCCAATCGGCTTCTTCGCAGTATTGAAATCCTGCACCAGCTTCAGCACTGCGCTGTACCGGCGGATTTTGTCGGGTGCCCAGCCTCCGGGAACGAGGATGCCGTCATAATCGGCAGCCTTCAGCTCGTCCCAGCTGTATTCAGCCGTGGCGGGTACACCATATTTGCCTACATACGTCTTGCCCTTCTCAAGGCCTGCCAGATGTACCTCAGCCCCTTCCTCACGCACGCGGTATACGGGATACCACAGCTCAAGGTCTTCAAATTCATCGTCCACCAGTGCAATGACTTTTTTACCAGACAGTCTCATTCTGTACAGCTCCCTTCGGCTTAACTTCCTGATATCTATGTCATTCTATCAAAAGAGACAGTTGAAGTCACTTTTCGATATGGAAATTCCTACTACTATCGCCAATTAAAACATGATATGCAAACTAGCAGGGATTCAGGGGGATGAGGTCGAATACTAGAGAGGGAAAAGGCAAAGCTATGCGTTTTTAAAAGATCATTCTGAGGTGTGGGAGATGTATAAGGAACAATTAATGAAGAAGTCTTGTGGCTGCGGCGGGATCATGACCATACATATGCACACACTGATTTATAGTGCGAAGATCAAAATTACTAATGTCCCTGTATATACCTGCGGGCAATGCGCCCGTTATGAGCCCTTGCCGGTTATTAAGCGTGACCTGGGCCTGCTGATCCGGGAGCTTGGAGAGCGCCCTGCGGGCAAGCTGCATCTGTCCTTTGCGGACCGTAATGAGTGGGCCAGTGTGCTGAAGGATACCTTTGCTGCGGGCTTGTTTGCCGGCGGCTTGCCGGAATTGGAGGAGGCTATCCGCAAGGCTATGCAGAGCCGGATTGATCTGCTGCTGGATGTATACCGCACGGCGGCGGATCTGTCTGACAAGAAGTGGATGGAAGAGATCGGCCTGCGGCTCTCCCAGTTGACGGCTCATTCGGCAGAAAGTGCCAAATAAAGAGCATTTTTTGACATTTTGAAAAAAAGTCTGCAAAAACAATGAAAAACTTTCAACGAATGTTGGATTTTTCACGCGCTTTTTGATACGATAGAGAAAGCATACAGAATTCTTGAAATTTTAAGGGCTTCCCACTGGAAGCTATTGGAGGATCAGGAATTGGCGGAAGGCGTCAAAGCCGCGCCAGGACTGGCGTTTCAACCTTTGAAAGAAATTTTGAAAGGAAAATGAAGCGTTATCATTGCACAATTGTACAAAGTGTCGTATCATAATTTTAATTAGTCGAACGATAAAATTTATCGCAATGGAGAGAGTAATTTGACGGTAACCATTTACGATGTAGCTCGAGAAGCAGGCGTATCTATGGCTACGGTATCACGGGTTGTGAATAATAACCCCAACGTGAAACCGCAGACCCGGAAGAAGGTTTTTGAAGCGATTGAGCGTTTGGGCTATCGTCCGAATGCGGTGGCGAGAGGTCTCGCCAGCAAGAAAACGACAACCGTAGGGGTTGTTATCCCTGATATCTCAAACTCGATTTTTGCGGAAATTGCACGCGGGATTGAAGATATTGCCAATATGTATCACTACAACATTATTCTCTGTAACGCTGACAAGCGTAAAGAGAAGGAGATTCGTGTCATTAACACACTGCTCGAGAAGCAGGTGGACGGGCTGCTGTTCATGGGCGGAACCGTTACGGAAGAGCATATTCAGGCGTTCCAGACCTCTGCTGTGCCTATCGTGCTCTGTGCGACCCGCGATGAGAAGGGAACTTATCCTTCCGTGGATATCGACCATGAGACGGCTGCATTTGATGCGGTGAATACGCTGATCCGCCACGGACACCGCGAGATCGCAATGATCAGCGGTACGCTGCAGGACCCTGCGAACGGCTATGCCCGGTTCCACGGCTACAAGAAGGCGCTGGAGGCGGCAGGTATCGAGTATCAGGAGGATCTGGTACGCATCGGTAACTATCGTTACGAATCCGGTGTCGAAGCCATGAAGTACTTCCTGGGTCTGAAGAAGAAGCCGACGGCTATCTTTGCTGCTACCGATGAGATGGCGATTGGCGCCATTCACAGTATTCAGGATGAAGGTCTTAAGGTGCCGGATGACTTCTCGATTATCAGTGTAGACAACATCCGGATGGCTTCAATGGTTCGTCCGCTCCTCACTACTGTAGCACAGCCGATGTATGATCTCGGTGCTGTAGCGATGAGACTGCTGACGAAGCTGATGAAGAAGGAGACGGTTGAGAATCCGCGGGTTATTTTGCCGCATGAGACCATTCTTCGTCTGTCTGTCAACCATGTCAATAAATAAGTTCAGTACGTTTAGCTCGTGAACATAGGTTACTTAAGAAGCTCCTTCGGGAGCTTTTTATGTTTGCGGACACAAAGTTCGGGGGGGATATAAAATGAGCGGAGTATTGGGTCTGATTGGCGCAATGGATGAAGAAATCAAGCTGCTGCTGGAAGAGATGGAGAATCGGCAGACCGCGGTGAAGGCCGGAATTACCTTTTATGCAGGGACAGTGTTCGGGAAGGCAGCTGTAGTCTGCAAATCTGGGGTAGGCAAGGTGAACGCCGCCGTAACCACACAGATTCTGCTGGACAGCTTCGGCGTGGAGCAGGTGCTGTTCACTGGTGTGGCCGGGGCGCTGCATCCTGAGCTGGACATCGGAGATATTGTGATTTCGTCCTCCTGCATTCAGCATGATATGGATGCTACAGCGCTCGGCTATGCCAGAGGGGTGATTCCGTATCAGGAGATCTCCGTCTTCCAGGCAGATCCGCTGCTGGTGAAGTTAGCAGAAGAGGCCTGTCTAGAGCTGGAGCAGAAGTCTGTAACAGGCATTGTGCTGTCCGGGGATCAATTCATTGCCAGCAGGGCGTCCGTAGCTATGCTGCGTGAGCAGATGGACGGGGCCTGTGCAGAGATGGAGGGTGCGGCGGTCGCCCAAGTCTGCCATATGAACGGGATCCCTTTTGTAATCGTACGTTCAATGTCGGACAAAGCCGACGGCTCAGCCCATGTGAATTACAGTGAGTTCACCGTAACGGCCTCGCAGCATTCCCATGCCATTCTGGAGCATATGCTTAAGGCTATGTAACCTGCAGGCAGGCCGCCTGAATTAATACATAAACCGCTGTCTGAAGCGCACCCGGTCGAAGGTCTCGCGGGAGGACAGCGGCACATCCTGGCCCATGCGGACCATGAGGCAATTCGCCGGATGCGAGCAGATCTCCGGGTCATCGGTGGCATACCACACCATATCTACCGTCTTCATCAGCTTCTCCATCATCTGGCGGTACTCCCATACATTAAGACCGCTCCCCTTGAGGTCCCAGTGCCAATAATATTCGGTTGTGAATACGATGCAGTTCTCCAGTTGTCCCTTTTCAAAAGCGCTTGAAACCAGCAGCTTCGCAAGCCCGCTTCCGCGATACTCGTCAGCCACTTCGATGGCTCCCAGCTCAATCAGATCCTCCATCCCGCCCTGAGACCATAACTCCAGTTCATCCGGATAATGAAAAGTAACATAGCCTACGATAACGTCTGAGACCACTGCTGCTACGATGCGCCCTTCGGGCAAGCCAGATATTTCGATCAAGGCTTCAAGCTGCTCCTGCGGCTTACGGAAGGCGTCCAGATCGCGGTGCATGCTTAAGGTCTGGAGCGTTTCGGGAGATAAGGGTCCACGGACAGAAATCAGCCGGCCTTGATGCTCTATGGTATGGGATACAGGGATTTTATGGTGCTCCATGCTTGGGCTCCCTTCCGGTTCACTATAATATGGAATGTAACCGCTTCCTGTGATATACTGATTCCGACACGGAATATTCACATTTAGAGCATTGACGGAATTAATAGAATTAGAGGGTACCCTTAAAGCTTAAAGCAAACCAGTAGGGGAGGCAAGAGTAATGGGGCAAGTTCAAGGCGAAATTTTACCGGGCCGGGTGCAGCATTCGAATATGGAGGATTATTCCCGGGCAGTTGATGAATTCCGGTGGGAGGATGTCGAGCGCAGCTTCTCCTGGCATGGGACCGGTAAGGTGAATATGGCACATGAAGCTATAGACCGTCATGTCGAAGAGGGGCGGGGGGCTGCTACGGCACTGATCTACAGCGATGCGGTGCGCGAGGAGCGGTACACCTTCGCTGACTTGCGGGAACGCTCGAATAAGTTCGGTAATGTACTGCGCAAATACGAAATCGGAAAAGGCGACCGGGTGTTCATCTTCATGCCGCGTACTCCGGAGCTGTATTTCAGCCTGCTTGGCATTCTGAAGACGGGAGCAGTGGCGGGTCCGCTGTTCGAGGCATTCATGGAGACTGCGGTCAAGGACCGTCTGGAGGACAGCGGAGCGGTGGCGCTGGTGACCACGCCGGAGCTGCTGCACCGGGTGAAGCGGGAGCAGCTCCCAGGACTCCGCCATATCTTTGTAGTCGGAGCCTCTGCTGATGAGGATGCGGGGTTGCTTAGCTATGAAGCGGAAATGGCTGATGCCTCCGCCGAGCTGGAACCGGAATGGCTGAGCCTGGAGGATGGTCTGATTATGCATTATACCTCCGGCTCCACCGGGAAGCCCAAGGGCATCTACCATGTGCAGAGAGCTATGATCCAGCACTATTATACAGGCAAGGTAGTTCTGGATCTGCGGCCGGATGATGTGTACTGGTGCACGGCCGATCCGGGTTGGGTGACCGGAACCTCTTACGGAATTTTTGCTCCCTGGCTGAATGGAGTAGCCAATGTAGTCCGGGGAGGCCGCTTCAGTCCGCTGGATTGGTATAAGACGATCGAGCGCTTCGGGGTGACGGTATGGTACAGTGCGCCTACGGCTTTCCGGATGCTGATGGGGGCTGGCAAGGAGACGCTGGAGGGGATCGATCTCAGCAGTCTGCGTCATGTGCTGTCTGTCGGCGAGCCGCTGAACCCGGAGGTCGTGCGCTGGGGCGATAAAATCTATCAGCAGCGGATTCATGATACGTGGTGGATGACCGAGACGGGAGCGCAGCTCATCTGCAACTACCCGGGAATGGACATCAAGCCCGGCTCCATGGGACGGCCGCTGCCGGGGATTGAAGCAGCTATCCTTGATGACCGCGGCAACGTACTGCCGCCGTATTCCATGGGTAATCTGGCCATCCGCACTCCCTGGCCGTCTATGATGGCCAAAGTGTGGAATAACCAGGCTAAATACGATGAATACTTCCGAATTCCCGGATGGTATATCTCTGGGGACTCGGCGTACATGGATGAAGACGGTTATTTCTGGTTTCAGGGCCGGATTGATGATGTGATCAATTCCTCCGGGGAGCGGATCGGACCCTTCGAGGTCGAGAGCAAGCTGGTGGAGCATCCGGCTGTCGCGGAGGCAGGGGTAATCGGCAAGCCGGATGTCATGCGCGGAGAGATCATCAAGGCCTTCATCTCGCTGCGGGATGGATACAGTCCAACTGCTGAGCTGAAGGAAGAGATCGCGGCATTTGTCAAAGCGGGCTTGTCTGCCCATGCTGCACCGCGCGAAATCGAGTTCAAGGATAAGCTGCCCAAGACCCGGTCCGGTAAAATTATGCGCCGTGTACTGAAGGCCTGGGAGCTGCATCTTCCGGCAGGCGATCTGTCTACCATCGAAGACTAGGCAGAATTTAAAAAAGCCCGTTCCCCTTATCCCGGGGAACGGGCTTTTGAAGCTTTTACTGAAGTCTGCCTGATGAGCTTAACGTCCGGAGTTGCCTGGTGCGTTAGTAGCGGTACTGCCTCCGGCATTCCCGCCCGTATTCCCGTTGGCATTGCCTGCAGGCTTTCCGCCGCCAGCATTGGTACCGCCTAATGGAGTAGAAGTATCCACAGCAGGCGGCTGAACAATGATCATGCCAGGGTCTTCCGTACTGTCCGGGATGATTCCGGCGTCCGGTGTCGGCTCAGCGTCCGGCGTCTGTTCCGGAGTTGGTGTCGGCTCAGGTGTAGGCTTAATGCCGCCAGCCACACTGCCGGAAGCAGTCTCATGTCCGGCTACGTCCACGGCAGCCACATAGAAGCTAGCATTAGCGCCTGCCGGAGTACCCGGCCTGAAGACGGTGCTCTCTCCAGCCGCGAGAACGGCTTGCTTCTGGAAAGATCCGCCGTTCAGGGAACGGTAGAGGCGGTAGCCGACAACATCCGGCGAACCGCTTGGAGTGAAGGTAACTACAGCCTTGCCTGTGCTGTAGGAGACCATGACTTCACCGGGAGCACTTGGCCCGTTGCCGTCATCGACCCGCGGATCGACCTCGGTCGGATAGTCGGTTTTGGCATCCTGCGGCATGTAGTACGATAGCGACTCATGCGACTTCATCGCCGGGAAGGCGGCCAGCAGTTCTTTGACCAGCTCCTGAATCGGCTTCTCGCGCTTGACTACGATTTTCTCCTTCAAAAAATCCTCAGGAGTTCCTTCAAGAGGGATGTAGTTCACCCCGTTATAAGTGATGTATTTGGCATTGGAGATTCCGTCATCGCTCTCCTTAGGAACAAATTTCGCGTTGAACAGATCCGTTGTGAATCTGTCCGTCAGCTTGGAAGGCTTCTTGCCGCTGTATGCCGAGACTGTTGCCTTGACGATGCCTTCCGGCTGGGCGAATTCCTTCGTGGTGAACAGCTCGGGACGCTTGTCAATCACTGTATTCATTACCTTGGTCCACAGGGTCTGCGCCTGACGCTTCTGCGTATCCCCCTGAAGGGTATTGACCTGCTCTTTGTAGCCCACCCAAATTCCAAGGGTGACATCCGGGGAATAGCCCATGAACCAGACATCCCCGTAGTTCTGGGTGGAGCCGGTTTTGCCGACAATTGGAACTTCCTTGAAATGCTTGTAGTTCCTCTTCACTGTAGTTGCTGTTCCGTCAGTAATTACGGTACGCAGCATATCCGTCATCAGATAAGCGGTCTGCTTGGAGAAGACCTGTTCCGGGTTGACTTTATGCTGGTAGACGATTTTGCCCTGACTGTCCACGATCTTCTCGATCATATAAGCATCATTGAAGGCACCGCCGTTACCGATGGAGGAATAAGCATTAGTCAGCTCTTCCACGGATACCCCGTAACGCAGCCCCCCGATAACCCCGGTCTGAGCGCTATAGTCATTGTCCTGGATGGTGGTAATCCCCAGCTTCTTGGAGAAGGCCCAGGCCTTCTCAATTCCCACCTTGTCGTTGAACAGCTTCAAGGCGGGAAGGTTCAGGGATTTGTTCAGGGCATACCGGGCGGTAACCAGACCCTGATAACGGTTGTTGGCATTCTTGGGAATGTGGTAGCCTTTACCCCCGTCCTTCATGACAATCGGCGCATCATCCAGAATGCCGGCAGGCTGAATCAGCCCTGCATCCAGTGCAGGCAGGTACGCTGCAATCGGCTTCATGGTAGAGCCTGGCTGGCGGATCATCTGGGTGGCATAGTTCATCTGCTCGATGTTGAAATCGCGCCCTTCAATCATGCCGAGAATCGCGCCGGTCTTATTGTTGATCATCATGCCGGCTGTCTGTTCCTTGCCTCTAGCCTTGCTGTCCTTGGTGAAATTACTGCTGTCATCCGAAACACTGTGCATCGCACTGTACACTTTCTTGTCTATGGTGGTGTACACCCGGTAGCCGCCGGTCATCAGCTGCTGGCGGGCTTCCTCCAGAAGCTGGGCGGAATCGTTAGCAGTGGCTGCCTTGTCTGCCGTGCCCTGGTTCAGCTTCAGCAGGATCTCGGACGCTTTGCGTTCGGTCTCCATCATGAGATAAGGGAAGGTGGCATAGGCCTTCTTCGTATGCGGTGCAAGAGAGCTCTTGATGTCGAAGAGCAGCGCCGCGTCGTATTGGGAGGTGGTAATTTTGTTCTCCTCCAGCATCCGCCGTAAAACCAGCTTCTGGCGGTCCATCGCCCGGCCGAAGGCCGTCTCGTTGAATTCGCCTACGCCGTTGAACGCAGAATACTTGGAAGGGAGCTGAGGCAAGCCGGCGAGATACGCCGCCTGGGCCACATTCAGCTTCTCCAGATCATCCAGGCCGAAGATACCTTTGGCGGCGGCCTTGATACCAAATACATTATAGCCGTTGGAACCGTTCCCGAAAGGAACCTTATTTAAATAAGCCGTTAAAATCTCCTGCTTGGACAAGAAACGTTCCAGCCGCAGGGAGAGCAGGATTTCCTTCACCTTGCGGTCTTCCGTGCGGTCCAGGTTCAGGAACACGCGCCGTGCAAGCTGCTGGGTCAGGGTACTGCCCCCGGTCTGAACGGATTCATTCAGTACCTTTTGCTTGACTGCCCGCAGGGTGCCGCTGAAATCCACCCCTTTATGATTGTAGAAATTATTGTCCTCTATAGCGAGAACGGCATCAATCACAAGCTGCGGAATATCGTTGAATTCAATAAGCCTGCGGTCTTCTTCTGTGCGGAGCTGGCCGATCGGCTGTCCGTCACTGAAATAGGCAAAGCCGGTAATGGCGTTCAGCCCAACCTGCTGCTGGATTAGTTCTTCGGGCCGGACCGGGTCGTCCTTCACTATTGAAGTGACGTAGCCGGCTACAGCGCCGCCGGCGAACAGGCAGCCGAGTATACCGAGTATGAACATCCACTTCACAACTGAACCGAACCTGCGGAGCCAGGATCTGCGCGGTGGACGCTGTTTTGCGGTCTTCTTTTTCTTCTCCTCAACCATCGACGATAATCCTCCTTTTAACGGAACTATTATAGCACAATTTGGCGATTTTGAATGCGCTTCTGCCGGAGAGGATTTATAAAATAACCCCACAAAGTGGGGACTTCCACTTGCGATGATGACCCAAAAACTTTGCGTGGGCCCAAAAACATATACATTCTTATCATAAAAAAAGCTCCCGGATAGAAATCCGGGAGCTTTGATCAGATTCCGCTCTAAGCGAATCTTAACGGTTGTAGAATTCGACGATTTGCTTCTCATCGATATCCTGGGACAGCTCAGCACGTTCTGGCAAACGGATATATTTGCCTTCGAACGATCCGTCAGCATATTCCAGGTAAGCCGGAAGGTGGTTGCGGTTCTCGAGAGCTTCCTTGATCGAAGTCATAGCGCGGCTTCTTTCGCGGAGTCCGATAACGTCGCCAATGCTTACACGGTAAGAAGCGATGTCGACTTTTTTGCCGTTAACGGTTACGTGGCCGTGGGATACCAACTGACGTGCGCCTGCACGGGAGTTAGCGAATCCAAGACGGTAAACCAGGTTGTCCAGGCGGCTTTCGAGCAGGAACATGAAGTTTTCGCCCGCAATACCCTGGAGCTTTTGTGCCTTAGTGAAAAGAGTTTTAAACTGCTTTTCGCCCAGGCCGTACATGTGACGCAGTTTTTGTTTTTCCAAAAGCTGCATTCCGTAGTTACTTACTTTTCTGCGTTGGTTAGCGCCGTGCTGTCCTGGTGGGAAAGGGCGTTTCAGGTCTTTGCCTGTACCGCTAAGGGAAATGCCCAGACGACGGCTGAGTTTGAATTTAGGTCCGGTGTAACGTGCCATATTATAGTAGACTCCTTTTAATGAAAAAATGTATTGTAGGGCCTATTTGCGCCGCAATTCGTATCCGTGAAAGCGTTAAATGGTTTCACACTGCCGAGGGAAGTTCAGCCGCTGCCCTGGCAGTAACGAAATGCGTAGAGGGTGACACAACGTTACGCCCAATAAGACTTGTTACAGTCTTGTTCAACAATAAATATTATATGAAAATGACAGTCAAAGTCAAGCGCAACTTAAAAGAGTTTTTGTCTATGTTTGTCGTTAGTTCTTTGGTCCTAAAAAAAATCCCGGTTTTGCGGAAAATATAATGCAATACCTCAAGAAAGGGAGTAAAATATAACTAATTGGATGTTATCGGAAAACTGTGATTTCAAATATCCTGACTATATTTACGCTGGATTGGTAATGTCTCTACTATAGAATCAGGGGGCGTACTCGGGTCTGGCCTGATTGAAGATGCAAAGGAGGTCCTCTTTATGTCAGAGCAGGAGGCATACGGCCATAAGGATCGGGACAGCCGTATGCTGTTACAGGACATGAGGCAATCCGGCGGAGAAGATGTAGATCCCGCCGCCTGGCTGAAGGAGACGGATATCGTGTCTCACGATTTCCCCTACGCCGCCAGCTTGATTGCCGAGAGCTTCAGGGAATGGCAAGGACAGGGAGTTCCCTCCTTCGCGAAGGCCTGGAGCTGGTGTGTGCTGAATTATGAAGGTGATTGGATTGAACCCGGCTCTGAATTCCGGCAGGGGCGCTGGAGAGCAGAGTGGGAAGAAGCGGCGGGAATCTGCCTGCAGACAGGCGGGATGTATGCCGCCGAGGTTCTGGAGGAAGGACAAGCCTATACCCTTCTGGCTTTGCCGGTATTTACGCGCGGGCACCGGGAAATCTTTGCCGTGCTTGGCTGCAGAATGCCTGCTAAGCAGTACGAGTCGGGCGGGAAGCATACGGCTGAAGCGATGTCGATGCATTTTCAGACCTGCTTTTATCACCGGTTTGAGCATGTGTTTGTCTCGGATCTTGCGGGGATTCATCTGCATGCCGAGCGTGAGGGCAGCCGCCGTTCGCTGCTTTTTCAGATTGTCCAGCGTATGCATGACAACATTGATGTAGATGCCGTGCTGACGGAGGTCATTGACAGTATCGCTGCGATGTATCCGGGGGCGCGGCTTGATTTGTTCATGTCCCAGGACCACCGCAGCACGCATCCTCAGGTCAAGCCGCTTCCGCTGACATGGGCAGGCAATGATGTCTGTGACCGGGCCTTCAAGGATGGGCGGGTCACGCTTCATGCCGGGCGTGATGAGAACGGGACTGTCGAGGTAGCGCTTCCGCTCGGCGGCAAGCAGGGGGTATATGGTGTATTTCATATGATTATGGACAAGGCATCCTTCCATGAGCTGGATCTTAGCTTCCTGACCATGGTCGCGGATACCGCCGGTACAGCCTTTGAGAATGCGAAGCTGTATGAACGCTCCAACCAGCTGATCAGGGAGCTGCGCATGAGCAATGAGCTTACCCAGCGGCTGAATCAGAGCCTCAGGCTCGGCGATATTTTTCAGTTTGCTTTTGAAGAGCTGCTGGCGATGTTCGAGGCGGATTATTGCTGTATCCTCCATAAGAATGAAGAACGCGGCGGGCTTGAGGTAATCGCCTGCAATTATCTGCCGCTGCTGGGTGAAATATTGGATGGCAGTCAGGGACTCGGCGGTAAGGTTTACGCTACGGGAGAGCCGCTGCTGCTGTCCGATTACAAGTATGCTGCGGGGCAGACCTCGACGCTGATGGATGCTACCGGCTCACAGTCGCTGATCGCTACTCCGCTGAATGTGGGGGGAGAGGTGCGTGGAGCCATTATGCTGGCGCATAAGCAGGCGCACTTCTTCTCCTATGACAGCTACCGGCTGCTGCAGGCGATGGCCGGCCATATCGGGCTGGCTGTCGGAAATGCGAGGCTGCATGCCGAGGTGCGCCGCCTGGCGAACCGGGATACGCTGACCGGACTTTTTGCCCGTCACTATCTGGATGAAGAGATTAAGCAGCGGCAGTCGAGTGATTTTTGCGGAACCCTGATCGTGGTGGACATTGACCAGTTCAAGATGGTGAACGACACCTATGGACATCAGAAGGGGGACAAAATCCTGAAGCAGGTCAGCGACATCGTGAAGACCTCGATCCGCCAGGGGGATGTCGCCGCCAGATGGGGCGGGGAAGAGCTTGCAGTCTATCTGCCTCAGCTTGGGGTGCAGCAGGCCGTATTCGTAGGAGAGCGTATCCGCAAGCGTGTGATGGGAGAGACAGAGCCGCGTGTGACCGTGTCCTGCGGAGTCGCCGAGTGGAGCTGGACCGATGACCGGGTCAGTGTCGAATCTCTCTTTTACCGGGCGGATATGGCGCTCTACGAAGCCAAGAACAACGGGCGCAACCAGGTAGTGATCGATAACAAAACCGTAGAGAATAATTCGAAGAATCCTTGGGCTTAGGCCTTAAGGATTTTTCTTTTGTGCAAAAGCATGCTTTGTGAGGGGGGCATCATCCGGCGTATAAGCCCTGCATTCAGGGAGACCCTAGGTAGAATACAGGTACACTCTACTTTCTTGCGGAAAGGGCTTGATGGCCATGATGAACTTACAATGCGTCCGCACGGGAACACTTGCCCTGCTGATGCTCTCCAGCCTTGCATTCAGCGGGTGCGCGGGTGTGAAGGACAAACCGGCTACGGAGGATTTGAATCTGGTAATGGCGGGGATGGATGGCACTGACGGGGTGTCCTTTGAAGGAGCGGCTGCGCTGCTGATCGACGGGAAGACGGTCCCGGAATCTTCGCTCTACTATGGAGGGAAGGTTGCGGATCACAACCAGATCAGCCTCTATTCGCTCCTGCCGGACGGCGGACAACCCGCTCCTGCGGCGGAGTCCGGTCCGCATTCTCTGAAGCAGGGCGCGGGTGATGCGCCGGTCTACTATACACGCATGGTGAAGGAGGACGGGAAATGGACGATGAAGCAGGCCTCACCGGCCCTGGGCGGCAGTAATCCCCTGGAGGCGCTGAATCCGCTGCGTCAGCTGGAGGAGCTGGAGAAGATGGGCAAGAAGGTGACGGAGGAAGCGGGCAGCGCCAGAGGGACCCGGGTCCTGCGGATTGAATTAACGGCAGAGGAGGCGCGCAGACAGCTCTCGGCAGAGCTTGCGCAGAAGATGCAGGCAATCAAGCCGGCTGCCAGAATAGGCGCTGCTGCGGCTGCTGACACTCAGGCTAAGGCACTTGCGGCTAAGACCGCACTGTGGGAACAGAAGCAGACAGAGCTGCAGCAGAGGCTGAACCAGGCGGATATCCGCACGGTATATTATCTTAAGGTTGACCCGAAGCGGAATCTGCCCACCCGGCTGACCTGCAACCGCACCCTAACCTACCCCGGCAAGGCCGGTGCGACCACGGAAGAAGCCTACATTACGCAGGTGGATTTCTATGGTTATCAGTGAGCGGTTCCCTTCCCGCAGATGGCTTGCGCTCTATGACAGGCGTGCTACAATATAACGGTATGTTTATTTTCAGCAAGAGGAAGGAAGAGAGAGACAGATGAATGATCCCCGGATTCAAAAGCTTGCGGCGAACCTTGTAGGTTACTCCGTAAACGTACAGCCCGGCGAGAATGTGCTCGTCGAAATGATCGGCAGTGAACGAGATTTGATCAAAGCCGTTGTGGAGGAAGTGGGGAGGGCCGGAGGCCGTGCATTTGTGCAGCTGACCGACCGCACTGTTCTGCGCAGTATGCTCAAATATGCAACACCTGAAGGCATCAAGACCTGGGCGGAGATCGACCTGAACCGGATGAAGCAGATGGACTGCTATATCGGCATCCGTGCAGGTGAGAATGTCAATGATCTGTCCGATGTGCCGGAAGAGAACATGAAGCTCTACAACTCCCTGTATTCCCACCCGGTACATAGCGAGCAGCGCGTCAAGCACACCAAATGGGTGGTGCTGCGTTATCCTAACGCCAGTATGGCTCAGCTCGCCAACACGAGCACTGAGGCCTTCGAGGACTTTTACTTCGAAGTCTGCAACCTGGATTATGCCAAAATGGATAAGGCCCAGGATTCGCTGGCTGAGCTTATGCGCAGAACTGACAAGGTGCGTATCGCAGGTCCCGGAACAGACCTTACATTCTCCATCAAGGGAATTGGGGCGGAGAAATGCTCCGGCCAGAAAAATATCCCGGACGGAGAAGTGTACAGCGCGCCTGTCCGGGATTCCGTGAATGGAACGATCAGCTATAATGCCGCATCGATCTATAACGGGGTGACCTTCGAGAATGTGAAGTTTACGTTCGAGAACGGCCGGATCGTAGAGGCTTCCAGCAATGATACCGCGCGGTTGAATGAAATTCTGGATTCCGACGACGGGGCGCGCCATATCGGTGAGTTCGCCATCGGCTTCAACCCTTATATTCTGCATCCGATGAAGGATATTCTGTTCGATGAGAAAATTGCCGGCAGTCTGCACTTCACACCGGGCCAGGCGTATGATGTGACGGACAACGGCAACCGTTCGTCCATTCACTGGGACCTCGTGCTGATTCAGCGTCCTGATTACGGCGGCGGCGAAATTTACTTCGACGATGTGCTGATCCGTAAGGACGGAATTTTTGTGGTGCCGGAGCTGGAAGGTCTGAATCCGGAGAACCTGAAATAAAATGGTACAAAAGCGGGATTCCAAACGAACGTAAAGGCCGGTTTCCAAGAAACACCTTGCGTGAGTAAGCGGATTCAATGTATCATGGAATTGGTAACAAGTGAACATAAGTATATAATCAAGTTGCGGAGGGATTCCTATGTCCAACAATGCGGCAATCGTGGATATTGCACAGACAGCAAGCCAATTTAATTCATCTATCGTTCTTCAAGCGGACAACAAGTACATTGATGTGAAGAGCATCCTGGGCTTGTTCACCACCCTGGTATCCAGCCAAAGCTATGAGCTGCATGTACATGGCACAGATGCCGAGGAAGCCAAGAAAGCCATGAGTGAAGTTTTCGCCAAACACAATTTGAATTTTACAGTAGTAGCAGAGTAATTCCAGTTTCTTCTCAGACGTCCGGCCTTGCGGCTGGGCGTCTTTGCTGTGGAACCAGGTGATTTTGCAGGAACTTCAGGAATAACCCAAACTGAAATCTTGTATTAGGTCCTAATTTCGACTAATATTAAGAATAATAAGCAATCGCTGCTGTAACTTTTGGACATGGGGGGGAAAATGCATGACTTCATCGGATTTGCAGGAACAGCTCAATATCAAAGCAATCAATCTTCTTCAAGAAGATGCCGATAAAATTCAGAAGCTCATTGAAGTACAGATGGAGAATTTGGCAACCCGTTACTGCCCTCTCTATGAGGAAGTGCTGGATACCCAGATGTACGGCTTCTCCAGAGAGGTCGATTTTGCGGTCAGAGCGGGGCTGGTGCCGGAGCTTACCGGCAAGCAGGTGCTGAGCAAGCTGGAACGTAATTTGGCTGTACTATACGAGGCACTGAACAAGAAGGCTGAGGAACGGGAGATGTAAGTCCCGGTCATCAAGTGGAAACGGCTTTGCCGTCCTTGTTAAAGGACGGTACCGTTTAATTCTTATATTTTCAACAAAACGCACATGAAAGACCCGGGGGTCGATCATGTGCGTTTTTTTACAATTATTTATAAGTTTTGTGTTTCAGACCAGATAGAACGATACACCGAGAATCAAATAGACCGCCAGCAGCAGGAGACCTTCGTACCAGTTGGTTGCGCCATCCTGAATAATTGATTTGGCGATGAACACCGATACGGCAATCGCTACAATCTCAATCGTGGTGAAGACAATCGACATGGTGTTGCCCATGAAGTAACTGGCGAAGATCAGCACAGGGGCGACGAACAGGGCAATCTGCAGACTGCTGCCTACGGCGATCTCGACTGCGGCTCCGATCTTGTTCTTCATGGCGAGCATAATGGCAGCGCTGTGTTCTGCGGCGTTACCGATAATCGCTACAAGGAATGCGCCGACGAACAGCTCACTGAAGCCGAAGCGTTCGGTGAGAGTCTCCAGCGTGCCGACCAGCCACTCACTGACGAAGGCGACCATGACTGTGGCAAGGACCAGGTAGAGGATTGAACGGTTCCGGGACCAGACAGGAGCATGCTCATTCGGCAGCTCTTCCGCAGTATCGTCTGTAACATCCGCCAGGTATTTCTTGTGTGTGATCATGGAGAAGACCAGCCAGGCGAGGTAGGCGGCAATCAGGAGGCCGGCAACGACAAGGCTAAGCACATTGGTGTCTTTCTCGGTGATGGAATGCGTGTTGAAGAACATGGCGGGGACGAACAGGGCGATAACCGCAACGATCATCAGTGAGCCGTTCAGACCAGCGAGTGTGACATTGAAGTTCTGAACCTTGAACTTCATGCCCCCGGCAAAAATACTGAGTCCGAGGACGAGCAGCAGGTTGCCGATGATGGAGCCGGTCAGACTTGCTTTGACCATGTCAAACAATCCTTCCTTGACCAGGAAGAAGGCGATGATCAGCTCGGCCGCATTGCCGAAGGTTGCGTTCAGGAACCCTCCAAGCCGTTGTCCGGCATAGTGGGCTACACTCTCTGTGGCCCGGCCGAGGAACCCGGCCACGAAGATGACCGAAACGGCAGACAATATGAACTGAAGGGTATGATCCCAGTTCGCGTAATGCCCTATGGCGCTGAGGATGAAGCTGATGACCAGCAGCGCCGGTGAGATCCATTTTTTCAAGGTTAAGCACTCTCCAGTCTCTATATGTAGGTTGAATTCATAATCAATATACCCAAATTGTTCCTGACTGTAAACGGGGGTGAGAGAAAGTCATTTGCTTTTTAGGCCGCTTTGGAATTACAATAATTGATAATGAGAGTAGGGGGGATATGGCATGGCAGAACAGCTTCAACTGGAATTGGGAAATATACGGATATCGAATGACGTTGTCTCAAAAATTGCCGGCCTGGCCGCGCTTGAGACTCCCGGAATTGCAGCCATGTCTGGCGGTTTGTCAGAGGGCTGGGCAAAGCGCCTGAGCGGCAAGAACGTGCAAAAGGGTGTTACTGTCGAAGTTGGCCAATTGGAAGCTGCAGTAGATCTGCGCATCATCGTACTGTACGAAACGCCGATTCATGAAGTGTGCCGCATGCTTCAGCAGAATGTCCGCGAGGCTGTGGAGAGTATGACCGGGCTTCACATCGTAGAGGTTAACGTTAAGGTCGAAGGCGTAGCCTTCAAGAACGACGAGATTTCTTAAGCACAATTATATTAGGCATCCATGCAAAAGGCAGTCCGGAATATATTCCGGACTGCCTTTAAATTATCTCGATCCTCGACGGTATGTAGCCTCTTAGCGTGCGCGGGTGCCTGCACTTCTGTTGTTGCGTACCTGTCTGACCGTAGTCACAGACTTCACAACTTCCTCCTTGGCCGGACGGTTGGTCTCCCGTGAGATGCTGAGCATGATCCCCATGCAGAGCATGGTGACGAGCAGCGAGGAGCCGCCGTAGCTGATAAAGGGCAGTGTAACCCCTGTAAGCGGAATGGTATTGGTCACACCGCCGATATTGATGAAGGCCTGAATGGCGATGAGCCCCATGATTCCGATGCCGACCAGGGTGCCGAAGGGATCGGTACACCGCAGTGAAATCAGAATCCCTCTCCAGATAAAATACAGATAGAGCAGCAGGAACAAGGCTGTTCCCACGAAGCCGAGCTCCTCACCGATGACGGAAAATATAAAGTCAGTGTAAGGATAAGGAAGGTAGTGAAGCTTTTGGATACTCTTACCAAACCCGGAGCCTTGTGTTCCGCCTTCGCCTAGGGCGATAAGGGATTGCATGATATGATAGCCGTTGCCGGAGGCATCTTTCGCCGGATCAAGGAAGGCTTCAATACGGCCCTGACGGTAATCCTGCTTAATCTCAGCCTTCTCGGTGTGCGGCGACAGGGAGTCAATGGCGGTCTTGGCACCCCAGACGAGAGCCACGCCCAGAATCAACAGGCCAATCGAGCCCATAATGTGCTTCATACTGGCGCCGCCGGCATAGATGATCAGTCCGCTGGTTGCGACAAGAATCATACAGGAGCCTAGATCCGGCTGAAGCATGATCAGTCCGGCTACGATGCCGACGATAATCATGACAGGGATATACCCTGTCCGCAAATCGCGCAGGCGCTCGCCTTTTTTGGTGATCAGGGCAGCCAGGTAGAGAATGATAGAGATCTTGGCCAGCTCGGTAGGCTGAATCCCAAGGGTTCCGATACTCATCCAGCTCTTGGCGCCGTTAATCCCCTCGGTGGTTGCTACGAACAGCAGCAGGACGAGTGTAATCACGAAGATCGGGGCATACCATTTCTTGAATTTGCTGTAGTGGATATTCATTACCACGAACATGATGAAGCTGCCCAGCACAGCCCAGATCAGTTGTTTTTTGACGAAGAAAAATGCATTGTTGCTGTATTTCTCACTGGCAAGGGTTAAGCTGGAACTGGAGCTGAACACCATCAGCAGGCCGAAGCCCACGAACAGCAGGGTGAGAATAAGCAGCTGGAAATCAGGCGTTCCTCTTTTGGGCGGGCGGGCTTTGGCGGCCGTCTTTCCCTTCGCGGCACTCAAACTTCCAGCAGCGCTTTCAATTCATTGATATGCTTCCGGGCTACCTCAAGCACCGGCTGAGGCACCGGGGATTCATATTCCAGCCCGTGGGGGAATGTGGCCTTGCCCAGATAGACGGCTTCAATCGCCAGCACCGCATCTGACTTCTCCAGCTTCCCCTCCACAGCGCGGGTATTAATGCGCAGGAAGTATTCGCCGCCGTCCTTGCGGTCTTCTATCTTGCAGTCATAAGTCGCGCGGTAGTATTCCCATTGCCATCTGATGAATCCTGCCCTTGCTGCACTCTCGTCGAGATAAAGAAGGTCGCTCTTCAGTCCTTCGAGGCCCGTGTTCTCAAATATCATAGCGCACAACTCCCCTTAATGAAGTATAATGATTCATTTGTAATTAAAATTTGTTATTGTTCTTCCTCATGATAGTCTGTTTCCCGGGGTTGTGCAAGGTAGAACAGGCTGATTAATACCCACTTTTTTGCGTTTCTGCTACAATAAAAGAAAGTTGGCAGGCTGCGGAGCGGATAGAGCTCAAGGGCTTGCCCCGCAGGCTTATCCGCAGGATGCTGTCAGAGAAGGGAATGGAGAGTTATGGAGAGGTTAGAGATCGGGGAACTGCTCCCGGAAATGATCAAATGGCGCCGCCATCTGCACCGTCATCCGGAGCTGTCCTATCAGGAGAAGGAGACCTCCGCTTATGTCGGGGCAAGGCTCACGGAGCTCGGGATTGAGGTCCGGCGGAGTGCAGCAGGCTACGGATTGACAGGCATACTTAAGGGCCGGGAGACTGGCAGAACGGTAGTCCTGCGTGCAGATATGGACGCGCTGAGTATTACGGAGGAGAGCGGCCGGGAATATGCTTCCCAGCATCCCGGGGTTATGCATGCCTGCGGGCATGACGGGCATACCGCCATGCTGCTGGCTGCGGCGGCGTATTACAGCTCCCGCCGGGAGGAACTGAGGGGGGAGATCCGCTTTCTGTTCCAGCCGGCGGAAGAGGTCTGTCCCGGCGGTGCAGTGGACATGATTGCGGAAGGCGTGCTTGCGGGTGCGGATGCTGTCTACGGGTTGCATCTGTGGACGCCTTTCCCGCTCGGGACGGTAGGCAGTGCGCCGGGGCCGCTGATGGCTTCGGCCGATGAGTTCTTCATTGATCTGACCGGCCGGGGCGGACACGGCGGCATGCCCCACCGCACAGCAGACAGTATTGTGGCCGGTGCGGCACTGGTTACCGGGCTGCAGACGATTGTCAGCCGCAACGTTGATCCGCTGCGTCCTGCTGTGGTCAGCGTGGGAACGATGCAAGGCGGTTCCGCCCAGAATATCATTGCCGAGCGCTGCCGGATTACCGGGACGGTGCGGGCATTTGATGAAGAGACACGTCATCTGATCCGCCGCCGCATTGAAGAGTTGGCGGCGTCCATAGCCGCAGCCTATGGGACGGAGGCGAAGGTGGACTATCTGATGGGGTACCCGCCGCTGGTGAATGACATTGCTGAGTATGAACGCTTCGCCCGTGTTGCCCCTGAGGCGCTGGGTACAGATGCCCAAGTGATGCTGATGGAGAAGATTATGCCGGCGGAGGACTTTTCCTATTATGTTCAGGAGATTCCCGGCTGCTTCATCTTCGTCGGTGCGGGCAACGCGGCCAAGGATGCCGTCTATCCGCACCATCACAGCAAATTTGATTTCGATGAGGATGCTATGCTCTATGGCGTGAAGCTGCTGGTCGCTATGGCCGACTCCTGTCTGAATGAGTCCTTATCCGTATAAATGTTACCGCTCCAGGAAAAACTACTCTCAAATGCCATGGTAACGTGGACAGGAGGGTTCATTCTTGAAGACAGTCAAAGAAGTGATGACCGCGCAGCCGGTGCCGGTTACTCTGCTGGACAATATCTATGAGGCTGCGAAGCCGCTCCATGAAATCTCACAGCGGCAGCAGCTGCATTAATAGAATGACGAGTGGCTCATATCCGTTTGGCGGAGGTGGGCTTTTTCGTTGTAGGGACAAAGGTGAACCACTATAGCACACAAGGAGGGAATAGGATGAGCGGAGCAGAGGCGGGGCCATGCATCACACGGAATGACCGGACAATTCTGCTGGAATGCGGACATCCGGGATTTGAGGAGGCGCGGACGATTCTAAGCGGATTTGCCGAGCTTGTCAAAAGTCCTCCAGCTTACCACACTTACCGGATCACGCCGTTGTCCCTATGGAACGCCGCAGCCGGGGGACAGACAGCGGCAGAGGTCATTGAAGGACTGCGCAGGCTGTCCAGGTGGGGCATTCCTTCCGGGGTCGAGGCGGAGATGGAGCTGCTGATGTCCCGTTACGGAAGCTTGCATCTGCACGCGGATAAGAGTGATCCGCAGCTTGTTACGTTAACCGCTGACCGGGCGAGTCGGCTGGATGAACTGGATGACTCTCAGAAGCTGAAGGAGCTGGGCCTGCGCCGGACCGGGGAGCTGCATAGCCATTGTCCGAAGATGAACCGGGGTCTGCTGAAGCAGGAGTTGGCCAGACTGGGTTATCCGGTTCTTGACTATGCCGGGTACCGGGACGGGCAGATGCTGAAGATGGCCTGGCGGGAAACTCTAAGGGGAACGGGTGAAGAGAGCAGCGCCGAATTCAGGCTCCGGGATTATCAACGGGAGGCTGTCCGAAAGTTCCAGGGAACCGGCGGACATGGCGGCAGCGGTGTGGTCGTGCTGCCCTGCGGGGCAGGCAAAACAGTTGTCGGCCTTGCGGTGCTAGAGCAGCTGCAGTGCGAGACACTGATCCTTACTTCAAGCACGACTTCAGTAGAACAGTGGCGCGGGGAACTGCTGCTGCGGACCACGCTGAGCGCAGATGAGGTCGGGGAATACACGGGAGAGCACCGGGAGGTGCGGCCGGTAACCGTTACAACTTATCAGATGCTGACCCACAGGCGCTCCAAGGGAGGAGCGTTTGTCCACATGAATCTGTTCCATGAACGAAACTGGGGGCTGATTATCTATGACGAGGTCCATCTGCTTCCGGCACCTGTCTTCCGGGCAACCGCAGATATTCAGGCTACGCGGCGGCTGGGGCTGACAGCAACGCTGGTCCGGGAGGACGGGCGGGAGGGGGATGTGTTCTCCCTGATCGGCCCGAGATGCTACGACCTGCCCTGGAAGGTGCTGGAGCGGCAGGGATGGATTGCAGCTGTCGATTGCATCGAGGTCATCGTTCCGATGAACCAGAAGCTGCGGCAGCAATATATGTATGCCGGTGCGAAGGAACAATTCCGGCTGGCGGCCGGTAATCAGGCTAAGGCGCAGGCCGCAGCGCAGATTGCTGCGGCGCATCCCGCAGCGTCGATTCTAGTGATCGGCCAGTACCTCGACCAGCTGGAGCAGCTGGCGCTGGAGCTGGCGGCCCCTCTGATCACGGGCAAGACTCCGCAGAAGGAGCGGAATGCGCTCTACGCTGCGTTCAATGATGGCAAGCTGCCGGTGCTAATTGTCTCCAAGGTTGCGAACTTTGCTGTGAATCTGCCGGATGCCTCGGTAGCAATTGAGGTATCCGGCGCCTTCGGCTCCCGGCAGGAGGAGGCTCAGCGGCTGGGCCGAATCCTTCGCCCGAAGCCGGGGGATAACCGGGCGTATTTCTACACGCTGGTCACGGGAGACAGCCGGGAGCAGGACTTCGCCCTGCGCCGCCGGATGTTCCTGACAGAGCAAGGCTACGAATACGGGGTCCGGATGCTGGACCCGGCGGAAGGAGCTGTTCTCTGATGGAACTGGAACCGGCAGATGATATCGGCAAGCTGTCTGCGGATGCTTGTGAAGTGCTGCTGCGGATAGCGGCAGAGCATGCGGCTTCGCCATGTACAGAGGATTCTGCAGAGCGGCTGCGGCCTGAATTCCTGTGTAGAGCCGAGCAGTTGCTGGCCCTGGAGGAACTGCTTTACACAGGGATGCTGGAGCTGCGTCAGAAGGTGTGGGGGGAGCGGCTGTATCAGATTCCGCAGCAGCAGTATCCCTTGATCCTGCGGAGCTTCTGGACGGGCTGCCCGCAGGTGCGGGTGGAGGGGGCAGTACGGGTTGAGCATGCAGCGTGTTCAGAACTGGCAGGGGAGCTATTTCAGGGACTGCTGTTCATATCCCAGGAAGGCCTGCCTCTGACATCTAAGGGAGTGATACATAAGAAGCAGCTTGGGCGGTTAGCCGGAAAGTTGTCCATACCGGGGGAGTCTCTGGCCCTCCTTGAGTCCTCGGCCGGTCACCAGAGTTATCCGCTGCCGGTTACATTAATCATTGATCTGCTGAGCGTATTGGGGCTGATTACCCGCGATAACAGCGGGTATGGAGTAGACAGACCGATGCTGCAACGCTGGCTGGCTCTTACCGCACAAGAGATGACGGATACGCTCTACACCTTGGTAATCAGCCGCTACGGTGCTCCGCTGCCTGAAGAGCAGCATTTCAGACATTTGCTCTCGGCAGCAGAGTTTAAGACGGACGAGTGGTTTGCGGTAGAGCCTGTTCTAAGCTGGATAAGGCAGAATGGTCTAGCCGGGGAGCAGCCTGTGCCGGGGGCAGCAGGGACAGGCTCAGACTCAGGGCTTAAGCAGGCGTCACTTGCCTGGATTCGCCTTCTGGCCGCCTTCGGCTGGTGTCAGCTGGGGTCTTCAGCAGAAGGAGCGGAGTGCTTCCGCTGGAAGGCAAGGAAGCCGCAGCTGACGGGACATAGCCTAGGAATAACCCCGCAGCATCAAGAGGGTGCAGAAGAAGCGGACAGTAACCCGGAAACAGCCAGCAGCAGTCCAAGCATAGCCTCACACAGCCAAGCAATCCTGGACAGCGCCGCCGAAGCTCAAGACACCGTCCTCAGCCCGCAGAGACCCGTAGCAGCTGAAGCCGCATGTAGCCCGCTGCCGCAAGCATCGGCTTCCCCGTCCCCCGGCTTCATTGTTCAGCCTGATTTCGAGGTGCTGGTACCACCGGAGGTCCCTTATACGGTCCGCTGGACCTTGGCCGGGTGTGCGGAGCTGCTGCATCACGAGGATCTCTGGAGCTTCCGGCTGACCCGTGAGCGGCTGGAGGCCGCGGCGGACCAGGGGTTCGCCCCGGGTGAAGTGATCTCCTGGCTGAACGCCCATGCCGCCGGAGGATTGCCGGAGCAGGTCCTACTGGCGCTCCGGCAGTGGGCCAGAGCGATCGGGCGGACCGAACTGGCGGAGGTTCTTCTGCTGTCCTGCGCCGGAGAGCAGGAGGGCGAGATAATCGCCGCCCATCCCCGGCTGCAGGACATCGTTACCCGCATCGGCCCGCTCCACTTCATCGTCCGGCCGGAGGCTGCCGGTCAGCTGCGCAAGGAGCTAGCAGCCGCCGGTCTGGCGCCGTCCGTAAGGACAGGGGACCTGAACGGGGCTGCGGGCCAGCAGCGGCTGTTCGGGCTGTCTGGGCCGGACGAGCCAGTGCTGCGCTACGAGCTCCCTGCCGCAGCCGGGGAACGGGGCCTGCTGGGAACGGGCCCGTCCCCGAAGCTCCTGCCGCTGGACAGGGGCGGCCCCCCGATGCTGGAGCTGCCGGGTGAGGAGGCCGTGCCGCAGATGTGGTTCAATCAGTGGAGACAGTATCATATCACTACAGCGCAAAAGGTAATGGAGCAGGCCCTAAGCTGGGGAATCAAGGTCCGGCTCTCCTACGGGGGCAAGGCGGCGGATTTCATTCCTGAGCGGATCAGCGGACGTCCATGGAAGGTACGGGGCATTCTGCTGCTCCCGGGAACGGAGACGGCAGAGGAGACGGAGCTTGCAGCGGAGGACTGGCAGGAAATTCAGCTGCTGCATCCGCTTAAGCACAGAAATTCTTCTTCTGCTGAGGCGGGCGGATATGTTATGATAAGGTAGTCTATCGCTGCGGTAGAACATTAAATGCAGAAAAGAGTTGAAGTTCATGAGCGTAGCGGAATTAAATACGGTCGATATGGCTGAAGTGCTGACATACGCCTATGAATTAGGCGATATGATTAATCAATCCGCAGAAGTGTCGGATTACCTATACTGGAAGGGACAGGTAGATAACCATCCCCAAATCCAGGCCATGATCAAGCGGCTGCAAGGCAAGAAGGAGCTGTTTGACGAGACACAGCGGTTTGGTCATTTTCACCCGAACTATCACTCGGCCAAGGATGAGGTTGAGGCTGTAGAGCGGGAGCTGGAGCAGTTCGAAGCGGTGGTCCGCTTCAAGAATGCGGAGAAGACGCTGGATGATATTCTTCATTCCATGTCTGAGGCGATCGCATTCTCGGTCTCGGACAGTATTAAGGTCCCCAGCAATGATCCGTCCCCCAAAGGCGGATGCGGCAGCGGCGGCAAATGCTCCTGCGGATAAGCTGACCCGGTGAGGAGATAGAGAAAGAGAGGCGGATGAGCTTATGTTTGCGGAACGGACAGGTTATATTGTATGGGTTAGCGACGTCAAGGCGGCGCGCAACCTGGAGAAGTACGGCACATTGCACTACGTTTCCCGTAAAATGCACTATGCGGTAATGTACGTCAATGCGGAGCGCGCCGAGGAAGTCATGAAGAATGTCCGCAGACTTTCTTATGTGCGCAAGATTGAGCGTTCGTACCGCAATGAACTGAAGACGGAATATACCAGCAACGGACCGGACAAGTCCAAGTACTACGGTCTGTAGTTCAGGGATAAGGGTTATTTAGACAGACGCCGCTGGCGTCTGTTTTTTTAAGAGGGGGACCACCAATGAACAAAGAGGAACAGGTCTTAACCGCTTTCCGGGAATTATTCAATAAGATGAGCTGGCTGAACAAGTCGAAGATGGAGATCAGTCTTAAGGGCAATAAACCCTCGGAGGTGCACTGTATTGAATACATCGGACGACATGCAGACGTCAACGTGACCAAGCTTGCAGAGGCCTTGTACATGACCAGAGGGGCGATCAGCAAGATTACACGGAAGCTCCTGCACAAGGGGCTTATCGAGAGCTACCAGAAGCCGGACAATCAGAAGGAAATCTATTTCAGGCTAACCGGTCAAGGGAAGGCTGTGTATCAGATCCATGACGAATTGCACCGTGAGTTCCGGGAGCGGGACAGACCCGTGTTTGAGCAGGTGACCGATAGCCAGTATGCCGGTATGCTCAGCTTCATGGAGAAGTACAATAGGCATTTGGATGAAGAGATTAAGAAGCAGGAGTTGGAGCTGGAGAACAGCACGGAAGAAGATTAATTTCCCCTCTATACTTCAACAGAATATTACAGGCAGAGTTACTTTCACCCGGCAGGGTGTTTTTTTATATTCAATATTTTGTTTCCTTGGAATCAAAAGTGTGCTAGGATGATATTGTTTCTCAGGAAACAAATCATAAACTCTAAGGAGAGAAGATACATGTCCACATCCAAACCAGCTGACAATCAAGATCAACCTTCAGAACCAACGGTGGATAAGCACGCGCTTATATTCGGTCTAATCTCAGTATTTTTATGCGGAATAGGCTTCAGTATCATAGCTCCTGTGGTTCCATTCCTCGTCCAGCCTTACATTAGCGATCCCGGAAAACAAGCGGTGATGGTTACTCTGTTGACCTCAGTGTATGCGGCCTGCCTGTTCTGTGCGGCGCCTGTGCTGGGTGCGCTGAGTGATAAATACGGACGACGTCCGCTGCTTCTGCTATGCTTGCTGGGTTCGGCTGCCGGTTACTTCATATTTGGCCTTGGAGGGGCTTTATGGGTGCTGTTCGCCGGGCGGATCATTGAAGGGATCACAGGCGGGAGCATCGGTACAATCTTCGCTTATTTTGCAGACATTCTTCCGCCGGAGCAAAGGACCAAGTACTTTGGCTGGGTGAGTGCGGTGGTAGGGGCGGGAACTATTATCGGTCCGTCGATAGGCGGGCTGCTGGCCAAGTTCGGGTATTCGGTGCCCATGTATGCTGGCGCAGCGGTAACATTACTGAATGTGGGTTATGGCTTCCTGTTCATGCCGGAGAGTCTGGAGAAAAGTAAGAGACTGAAGGCAATCCCCTTAGTCAGGCTGAACCCCTTCACGCAGCTTGCGAACCTGCTGTCCATGAAGAACCTCAATAGACTGTTTGTCTCCGCCTTCCTGCTGTGGATACCGAATGGCTCATTCCAGGCTATTTTTTCACAGTTCACATTGGATAATTTCAGCTGGAAGCCGGTGATCATCGGATTGATGTTCTCTATCATGGGCTTGCAGGATATTCTGTCCCAAGGATTCATTATGCCGAAGCTCCTGAAAAGATACAGTGACCGGCAAATCGCCCTCCTCGGAATGGTCTCGGAAATTGTTGGATATGTCCTGTTTGCGTTGTCGGCCTTGTTCGCCTTTTATCCCCTTTTTATCGCAGGGATGTTTATCTTCGGCTTCGGCGATTCGGTCTTCGGGCCCTCGTTCAACGGAATGCTGTCCAAATCTGCCGCAGCGGGCGAGCAGGGACGGGTTCAAGGGGGCAGCCAATCGATTCAGGCGCTGGCGAGAATGATCGGGCCGCTGGTTGGCGGACAGCTCTATGTGTTGCTTGGACCGGCTGCACCGGCATTCATGGGGGTGATCCTCATTGGAGCGGCGATCCCTGTGCTGTATACGATTAACCGGGCAGGAGCATTGTCGAAATAGGTCGTTAGTGTGAAAAAAGGTGCGCAGAAGGCAATGCCCCGGCCCGAAGTTTATCCCTGCTTAATAATTCCAATCTATGCTGAAGAGAAGTTATTGAATTCAGGAAGACAAGCATACGGGGGATTAGATGAATAAGACAGGGACCCTTGGCTATGCGCTCGGGAGACCGGCTCATCGGCCTGAGCGTGGAGCGCTTCCGTCTCCGGTGCTCCAGTATCCAGTCAAGGGAGGGTGTAAGCATGTTTCTGCAGATCGGTGAAATCGCTGAACAAATCCCGGACATTTCGATTCATCACAAATGCGGGTTTGTGGACCAGATTTTCAAAAGCAATCCCCAGCTCCAAGGCGTAGCCGTCACGGAAAACGGGCGCACCGCCGGATTGATTATGAGGATCAGCTTTTATCAGAAAATAGGTACGCTGTATGGGTATACGCTCTATATGGGCAGAACTGTAGAACTGGTGATGGACAAAAATCCGCTGGTGGTGGACTATAACACGCCGATTATTGAGGTAAGCAGGCAGGCGATGTCGAGGCAGGATGAGAATCTGTACGACTATGTGATCGTGACTCATGAGAAGGCCCTGTTCGGAGCGGTTAGCGTACGGGATCTGCTGCTTAACTTCGCGGAGATTCAGGCGGTGGCCGCCAGCTTCCTGAATCCGTTAACAGGGCTCCCGGGGAATATCAGCATTACCGAGTGGATGGTGAAGTCGCTGCTGCAGGATGAATTCAGTGTGCTCTACATCGATCTTGACCATTTCAAGGCGTACAACGACACCTACGGTTTCAAGGAAGGCGACCGTATGATTCAGGCCACTGCGGAGCTGCTGAAGCGTGAGGCGCTGCGGATGAACGGATTCCTGGGGCATATCGGCGGGGATGATTTTATTATTTTTATCAGCGATTATCACTACGAGGAATGCTGCAGAAGCATCATCGCGGCGTTCGATACGGCAGTTAAGGATTTCTATCATGCCGGACATCTGGCCCAGAAATACGTGCTGACCGAGAGCCGTTCGGGACAACTGGAGGAGATCCCGCTGGTCTCGATCTCGATTGCCGTGGTTACGAACCGCAGCCGCCGGTTTGCTTCCATTGAGGAGCTGTCTGTAGAGGCGGCCCGCTTCAAAAAAAGCTGCAAAATGATCAGAGGCAGCAGCTATGTCGATGACAGCGATATCAGTATGCACCGGACGGGCAGCTGAGGTTTCGCCATGTAACTCTCCCGGGATGGCGGTATGCTTGAACAACGGCCGTCAATGCGGTAAGATTGACAACAATAAGAGCATGCCAAGACCCTTTTTACGTGGAGTGTGATGACTATGCAGGGCAAGGGGATGGACTGGTGGGGGGTGCACGAACCCTTCCATATCATGCTGAATAACTACGGGATTGCCGACATCGTGCTGACCCGGCATGCCAAGAGCCGATATGCGGACCGGGTAGCTGCTGAGGACAGCGGAAATGTGGAGGTGACCGCCTGGATCTGGCAGGCCCTGAAGCAGAACCGGCTGAGGCCTTACTCGAACAGTGATTATAATGCCTATCTGATCGATAATGATACGGTGATCGTGGCTGATTTCAGGCAGCTTGAGGGCGTCACGGCCCTCTCCGGAGAGCCGCTGTATGTCATGGTAATCGTGTCTTTTCTGGGCAAAATATCGGTGACTCCGCAGCTCCGGGATCTCAAGCGATACTATTCCTGGCTGCGACATTCCCGGCGCATGAAGCTGTCCAAGAAACGCCGCAGGCGCAAGTAGGATACTTGAAACGAGGGAGGCATGCGGCTTAGGGCTGCGTGCCTTTTTGCTTGAAGACTGAAATTAGCGAAGGAGTCAGTAACGTATGAATTTTCATCAGCTTCATATTTTCTATACCGTGTCCGAACGGGGCAGCTTCTCGGCGGCGGCGCAGACTCTGCATATGACCCAGCCTGCGGTGACGATGCAGATTCAGGCGCTTGAGGATTATTTCGGAACCAAGCTGTTCGACCGTTCCACCAAAAAAATCATACTCACCGAGGCCGGCCTGACGCTGATGCCGTTCGCAGTGCGCAGCATGCAGCTGATGCGCGAGACGGATCAGGCGATGTCGGCCTTCACCCACATGCTGGAGGGCCGCCTGATGCTCGGAGCCAGCCTGACCATCGGTGAATATGTGCTTCCCCGCCTGCTGGGGCCTTTCGGCAAGGAATATCCGAATATCTCGATTATGATGAAGGTGATGAACACTTCACAGATTATGGATGAGATTCATAAGCATCAGCTGAATTTCGGGCTGATTGAAGCGCCGGTCTCCCACCCGGACATGGTGATTGAGCCGGTAATGGGCGATGAGCTGAAGCTGATCGTGCCCCATGAGCATCCACTGGCCGGTCAGGCGGAAGTGACGCTGGCTCAGGCGCTCGCCTATCCATTCGTGCTGCGCGAACGCGGCTCGGGCACACGGCGGGTGATGGAGGAGCAGCTTGAGGCTAACGGGCTTGACCCTGCAGCGATGCAGATTGTGATGGAGCTGGGCAGTACCGGGGCGGTGAAGTCGGCGGTAGAGGCAGGGCTGGGGATTACAATTATCTCGACCTCCTCGGTCAAGCATGAAGTAGCGCTCGGCCTGCTGAAGATTGTCAATCTGACGGATGCCTCCTTCAAACGGCAATTCTACGCTATTCATCTGAAATCGACCTTACTGCCGATCTCGGCGGTAACCTTCCTGAGCTTCCTGCGCCAGCATGCCGGTGGACAGTAACGGATATGCATAGCTAGATGTGTGTAGCTGCATGAAAGCATGTAAACTTACTTGAAAGAACGGAGGAATTCCATGACAGACCCTACAAGTCATAGCGGGCATTCAGAGGCGGAGTTAGCTACAGCGGGTCTTGCTGATACAGCCGGCAGATGCGACCTGCACACCCATACCCAGGCCTCGGACGGCATGCAGCCGCCAGCAGAGAATGTGCGGCTTGGTTACGAGGCTGGATTGGCAGCGCTAGCCATTACCGATCATGATACGGTCAGCGGAGTAGCGGAAGCACTGGAAGCAGGCAAGCGGTACGGGATTACTGTAGTTCCCGGAGTAGAGATCAGCACACGGCAGAGCGGCAAGGAGATCCATGTCCTCGGTTACTATATCGACATAGAACAGGAACTGCTGTTGTCCCGCCTGGAGGAGCAGCGGGGTATCCGGCTCGGGCGTAATGAAGCAATTCTGGAGAAGCTGCGCGGGCTGGGCATTGCGATCACCCTGGAGCAGGTAGTGTCAGGGCTTGGCCGGGAGCTGAAGCCTGATGAGAGCATCGGCCGCCCGCACATCGCGGATGAGCTGGTGCGGCTGGGTGCAGCCGGAGATATGCGGGATGCCTTCGACAAGTATCTGGGCGAAGGTGCGGCGGCCTATGTCTCGCCTCCGCGCATTACCCCGGAGACGGCCTGCCAGTGGATTCGTGAAGCAGGAGGTGCAGCGGTGTTGGCCCATCCGGGAATCTACGGGGATGACGCACTGGTGCGCAGAATCGTGGAGAAATGTGATTTGGACGGCATCGAGGTGTATCATTCCGATCATGGCCCGGCAGAGCATGAGCGCTACCTTGCACTGGCTGCGGAATTCGGCCTGAGTGTAACCGGCGGCTCGGATTTTCATGGTGCGCGGCAGGGCGTTGTTTTCCACGGGGATCTCGGCAGTGTGAGTGTGCCTGCCGCTGTGCTGGAGCAGCTTAAGGCTGCCAGAGGCTGACTGTAGGACACAGCAAAGAGCGCAGGATACAAAAACACAAAACGCCAGACACAAGACACAAAACACAAAACACAAGACACTAAAAACCTCCGACCCTTAGCGCAGGCGCTACAGGACGGAGGTTTTTTGGTAGGAGCAATCCTTACTGTTAGTAAAGCGCATGATCAGTAAGAGGAAACCACCTACTATTGTGTTCGGTTTTCCGCATACAATGTGCCGTTCACCTTCGCACCAGCCCAATGTATTCGGTTTTCCGCTTAACTCCGCAGCACATTCGGCAATTGCTTGATCCGCTCTTCATCGGGCGTGACGAAGAGTGTCCGCTGATGATCGTAGATGACGAAGCCCGGCTTGGCTCCGCTCGGCTTGCGCACGTAACGGATGAGCGTACAGTCCACCGGCACACTGCTGGATTGCTTGGCCTGGCTGTAGTAGGCAGCGAGCTGAGCAGCTTCCTCCAGGGTGGCATCGCCGAATTCCTCACTGCGGATCACCACATGCGAGCCGGGAATATCCTTGGTATGCAGCCAGGTATCGTTCGGAGCAGCGAGGCGGTTGGTGACATACTCGTTTTGCAGATTGTTTTTGCCGACATAGATGTCAACCCCTTCAGAGGAAGTGAATACCTGCAGCGTAGGTCTGGCAGCCTTCTTTTTCTTCTTGCCTTTTTTGCTGCGGTCGCGGAGATAGCCTTGGCTAACCAGCTCCTCGCGGATCTCCTCAATGTCATTCAGTGAGGCATGGGCTAATTGCTGGAGCAGCAGTTCCATATAGGCAATCTCTTCGTGTGTCTTCTTGACCTGCTCGCCGATCACCCGCAGGCTGTTCTTGTACTTGTTATATTTTTTGAAATACCGCTGTGCATTGTCTGTAGGGCTTAGCAGCGGGTCGAGCGGAACGGTAATCTCCGCCTGATTCTCATCATAGTAGTTTACTAGCTTTGCTTCCTTGTCGCCTTTGTTCACGGTGTGCAGGGAAGCGAACAGCAGCTCGCCCCAGATCCGGAACTGGTCTGCATCCTCGGCTTCGTTCAGATCCTTTTGCAGGTTGGCCAGCTTCTTGATGTTCTTGCTGCGCTCGTTGCTGAGGAAGCGGATCAGGTCGCTAACCCGCTGCTTAACCGTGTCCTTCTCCGCCTTGTCCCCGTAATAATCCTCCAGGCACAAGCTTATGGAGCTGTAATGCTTCACATTCCCGCTCATGAGCTTCAGCGGAATGGCCGAGAATACCGGCTTGCCCTTGGCATTCCAACCGGTGACTGGAGCGAATTCCAACTTGCTGACCGGCTCCATGACGGAATGGAAGGCTTCCCAGAGCTGATCGGGCTTATCCATCCCGCTGCTGAAATCCTCAGCTTCTCCGCCCATCTCCTTGTAACGGTGGAGGATCTCTCCGGCGATCAGCGGACTCAGGCCGCTGAAGGCGTGGACCAGCCAGCCGGCCGGCTCTGCTGAAGGGGCCGGGCCGCCTGAGCCGTCAGCCTGCGGTGCCTCAAGTGAGGCCAGCAGTCCGGCGATCTCGCCCTCGATCATATCCTCCTCCGGCTCCTGAGGATGCTCGGCGGCGTAGCGGGCCGCTTCCTCTGCCGAGGCTATCAGGGTAAGGAAGTCCGGCTGGCTGATCTGCAGCGGATTCAGCTTATGCTGCTGCGGCGGCTGGGTATAAGCCGCTCCCGGCATAACGACCCGGTAGCTGCTGATTGACGGGGTGACATGATGAATGCCGTCGATAATCGTCCCCGTGGCCAGCTCGGTCAGAATGATGTTGCTGTGGCGTCCCATCAGCTCGATGATGATTTTTTTGGCGGAGACATCCCCCAGCTCATCCCGTGTTCTGATGGTGATATGAATAATTCGTTCAAGCCCCACCTGGGTAATGCTCTCGATGGTGCCGCCTTCACAATGCTTGCGCATCAGCATGCAGAACATCGGCGCTTCCGCCGGGTTGATGCTGCTTCTCTCGGTCAGGTGCAGCCGGGGGTAGGTCGGGTTCGCCGACAGCAGCAGCTTGCCGCCGCCGCCCGCACCGCGCAGGGTGAAGATGAGGTCATGTGTGCTGGGTTGATATATTTTGCCGACGCGTGCACCGATGAAGGGCTGAAGCTCATGCACGATCGCTTGGGTAACAATGCCGTCTAATGCCATGATAAGGTTCTCCTGTCGCCTGATAATAAAGTACTCCCTCTATGATGCCATACTTTTACCGGTTCGCGCAAAAGGAGAAACCTAGATGCGGTGATATTTTGGGACGACCATGAATACACTTGGACATGAACAGGTGGAAAAGCTGTGCGCCGCCGGAAGTCAAGAAACGACCGGGAGGGGAAAGATTAGTTATGGAACAAAAAAGCTGGCACCGGCTCGGTGCAGAGGAGCTGCAGGAGATGTTCGGCGTTCAGCCGGGAACGGGGCTAAGCGCCGAGGACGCCGCCGCAAGACGCAAAGAGAGCGGGTACAATGAGCTGTCTGAGGGCAAAAGGGTATCACCTTTTACGCTGCTGCTCAATCAGTTCAAGGATTTCATGGTACTGGTGCTGATGGGGGCGACTCTGGTATCCGGCCTGCTCGGCGAATACTTAGATGCCATTACGATTATCGCGATTATTCTGCTTAACGGGGTACTCGGATTCGTGCAGGAGTTCCGCGCCGAGCGTTCGTTAAGAGCATTGAAGCAGCTCTCCGCGCCTACGGCCAAAGTGATGCGCGGCGGGAAGCAGGAGGTGCTTCCCGCCAGAATGCTGGTCCCCGGAGATATCGTCCTGCTGGAGAGCGGGGACCGGATACCGGCAGATGTCCGCTGGCTGCATTGCAGCAGCATCTATGCCGAAGAGTCGGCGCTGACGGGGGAGTCGCTGCCGGTCTCCAAGCATGCCTCGGCGATCTATGCTGAAGACATCCCGCTGGGCGATCAGAAGAATATCGGCTTCATGGGGACGATGGTGACCCGGGGAACCGGCCGGGCTGTGGTCATCCGCACCGGTATGGCTACCGAGATGGGCAAGATTGCCGATCTGATCCAGAACACCGAATCCCAGGAGACCCCACTGCAGCACCGGCTGGAGCAGCTCGGCAAGATTCTGATCTATGTCTCACTGGGGCTGACCATTGTTGTGGTTCTGGCAGGAATTATGCATGGTCAGCCGGCAACGGCGATGTTCCTGGCCGGGGTGAGTCTGGCGGTGGCAGCTATTCCCGAAGGACTTCCGGCCATTGTGACGATTGCGCTTGCGCTGGGTGTCCAGCGGATGATCAAGCGCAAGGCGATTGTCCGCAAGCTGCCCTCGGTAGAGACGCTGGGCTGCGCCTCCGTCATCTGCTCGGATAAGACAGGAACCCTGACGCAGAACAAAATGACAGTCACCCAGCTCTGGAACGCCGGACGGACCCTTGAGGTATCAGGGGAAGGTTATGCTCCGGTAGGCAGTGTGCTCCAGAAAGGCCGGCCCGTTGATCTGAAGAATGACCAGAGTCTCCGGCGCATGCTTCAGGTGGGTGCATTATGCAGCAACGCAGAGATTTATGAGAGCTTCCCCGACACGCGCAGCAAAAAGAAAGGCAAAGGTGCAGAGGCCGATAAAGGGGCTAACGCCCAGCCGGTCTGGGAACTGAAGGGCGATCCTACGGAAGGTGCGCTGGTCGCTTTGTCTGCCAAAATGGGACTAACTGCCCAAACGCTTGCCGTAACCTATACCCGGGAGACGGAGTTTCCGTTCGATTCTGAACGCAAGCTGATGTCGGTGGTTGTGAATCACCCCGGCGGCCGGATGATCTGCACCAAAGGCGCACCCGATGTGCTCCTGAATTGCTGCACGTATATGCTGTGGGAGGGCGGAGTCGTGCCCTGCACGCCGACCTTGCGCCAGAAGGTGCTGGATGCCAATGAACAGATGGCTTCCGGCGCACTGCGTGTGCTGGGGATGGCTTACCGCGATCTGCGGAGCGGAGAAACGGCCGGCAGCGAGAAGGAAGCGGAGAGCCAGCTTGTCTTCGTGGGTCTGGCCGGGATGATCGATCCGCCGCGCAAGGAAGTGCGCGATGCGATCAGCGTGACCCGCCGGGCAGGCATCAAGACGGTCATGATTACCGGCGACCATGGGACGACCGCAGAGGCGATTGCCCATCAACTCGGCATTCTGCAGCGCGGCGGCAGGGTTCTGACTGGTAGCGAGCTTACCCGGATGGACGATGATGCGCTCGATAAGGTATCGGACAATGTCTTCGTCTACGCCCGGGTATCTCCGGAGCATAAGCTGCGGATCGTCAAGTCGCTGCAGCGCCACGGCCATGTCGTAGCGATGACTGGCGATGGAGTAAACGATGCGCCTGCAATTAAGGCCGCCGATATCGGGATCTCAATGGGAATCACCGGTACGGATGTGACGAAGGAGGCTTCGGCCCTGGTCCTCGGGGACGATAACTTCTCAACCATCGTGGCCGCCATTGAAGAGGGACGGAATATCTATGAGAATATCCGCAAGTTCATCCGGTATCTGCTGGCCTCGAATGTCGGCGAGATTCTGACCATGTTCTTCGCCATGATGCTCGGGCTGCCGCTGCCGCTGGTTCCGATCCAGATTCTATGGGTCAATCTGGTTACAGACGGCTTACCTGCAATGGCGCTGGGCGTAGACCAGCCGGAGAAGGATCTGATGGAGCACAAGCCACGCGGTGCAAAAGAAAACATCTTTGCCCGGCGGCTGGGCTGGAAGATTGTCAGCCGCGGGCTGCTGATCGGACTCTGTACCCTGGCCGCCTTCTGGCTGACGCTGCGGATTGATCCAAGCAGCGCGCAGCAATTGATCCGCGCGCAGTCGGTTGCTTTTGCCACCCTTGTGATGGCTCAGCTCATTCATGTGTTCGATTGCCGCAGCTCGCGCTCGGTCTTCTACCGGAATCCGTTCCAGAACAGATATTTGGTTCTGGCGGTCCTGTCCTCTGTGATCTTAATGCTGGCTGTAATGTACCTCCCTGTGCTTCAGCCGGTGTTCAAGACCGTTCCGCTCAGCTTCCGTGAATGGTGCCTGGTGTTGGTGATGTCCGGAATCCCGACCTTCCTGATGGGAGCGGGCAGCGTCTGGGGCGGCAAGAAGAACCGCAGCCGCAGCGGTGGACGCCAGATGATAAAAAGTACAAAGTTTTCAGCATAAAATCAATAGCCTCACTCCACTCCTATAAGGTATGCTGGTTTCACTGAGAAGCTTGGTTTATGATGAACCAGGAATGTGGAAACAGCTGATCTTACTTATAGGAGTGGACCTGACAATGGAATTTACTAAAATGCACGGTTTGGGCAATGATTTTATTATCGTATTCGGCGAGGATGAGCTGCCGGGCAATGCCCCGGAGCTGGCAGTTAAGCTGTGCAACCGGTTCTTCGGCATCGGCGCAGACGGACTGGTGTACATTCTCCCTTCGCAGCGCGGCGATTACATGATGCGTATCATGAACTCCGATGGCTCTGAGGCTGAGCAATGCGGCAATGCGATCCGCTGTGTATCCAAATATGTATATGAGCATGGTCTGGTGGAATCGGAGCAGATTGTCATTGAGACGATTGGCGCCGGAGAACAGAAGGTCTCTCTGAAGGTGAAGGACGGGATCGTGGAGAGCGTAACGGTGGATATGGGTGCGCCGGTCCTGTCCGGACCGCAGATTCCTGTAGCGATCGACGCGGAGCCTGTGCTGGACCAGCCGGTTGAAGTAGACGGCACAGCGTTCAGATTCACCGCAGTCTCCATGGGGAATCCGCATGCAGTCATTTATGTGGATGATGCAGTATCGTTCGATCTCGCTACCTGGGGACCGAAGCTTGAGGTTCACCCGCTCTTCCCGCGTAAGGTCAACGTGGAGTTCGCCACCGTAGTGAACCGTGGCCACGTGGACATGCGCGTCTGGGAGCGTGGTGCAGGTCCCACCCTGGCCTGTGGAACAGGTGCTTGCGCGACTCTGGTCTCCTCCGTGCTGAACGGAGTGACGGACCGCTCGGCGGTCATCAGCCTGAAGGGCGGTGACTTGTTCATCGAATGGAACGAGGAAGACAATCATGTCTATATGACCGGCCCTGCCCAGGTGGTATATACCGGTTCAGTGGATATCTGATATTTGATTCCCATATAAACACTTGCAATCCCCTGCATGCCAGATGCAGGGGGTTTTTTATGTAATTCTGAGCCGGTATGGAACTGGAGTATGAAATGAAAGCCGAATAATGGCAGGCATATCCGCGAATAATAGAACTCTGCATAGAATCAGGGAGGAGGAGCGGAAATGAAGTCAGGGTCCAACCGAAAAGCACAGAATGCGGGAGCAGATCCTGCACCGCGACCGGGACAGCCGCAGGGCAGCGTTCCCTTGGGCCTCGCGGATACGGTCGCCCAAAGTCTGCTTCACATTCAGACGGAGCTTGGCGGCAGTCCAGATCTCCAGATCCGCAGAATCCAGATCGGGGGAGAACGCCGGCTGGAAGCGGCCGCTGTTCATCTAAGCGGACTGGCGGACCCTGCGGCAGTGAATGAATTCGTACTCGGTTCACTGCTGAATCATACGGAGGAGCTGTTCCTTGACAGAACGGATGGCGGTGCTGATAGCCGCGGGGAAGAAGC
Organism: Paenibacillus sp. FSL R7-0210; assembly: GCF_038009085.1. NCBI lineage: Bacteria > Bacillati > Bacillota > Bacilli > Caryophanales > Paenibacillaceae > Paenibacillus > Paenibacillus sp. FSL R7-0210. The sequence continues at coordinate 3,097,839 of NZ_JBBPAR010000001.1, read as the reverse complement.
TTCACTTCCGCAGCAGATACTTAGCCGTGCAATGGAGACAGGTGATGCGGAGCTCCAGGAGAATTGGAAGGAAATCATGCTCGCTATTCTCTCAGGGGACACAGCGATTCTGCTGGAGGGCTGCCGGTCAGCGATTCTGTGCGGAACCAGGGGCGGGGAGCAGCGGGCGGTCAGTGAGCCTTCCTCCCAGCTCGTGGTCAGGGGGCCGAAGGACGGGTTCGTCGAGTCGGTGGCCACGAACATCTCGCTGATCCGCCGCAGAATCAAATCCGCCAAGCTGCGCCTGGAGGTCTTGAAGATCGGTTCGGAGACCCATACCCATGTGGCGCTGATGTACATGAAAGGGATTGCGGGGGAGGATCTGATCCGCGAAGCCAGAGACCGGCTGAACAAGATTGTTATTAATGAGATTCTGGAATCCGGAAATATTGAGGAATTAATTCAGGACAAGACCTTTACGCCGTTTCCGACGATCTACAACTCGGAACGGCCGGATGTGGCTGCAGGAAATCTGCTCGAAGGCCGGGTGGTTATTATTGTGGACGGCACGCCGTTTGTGCTGATTCTTCCGGCGGTGTTTACGCAGTTTTTTCAGTCTGCCGAGGATTATTCCCAGCGGTTCGACATTAGCATATTAATGCGGCTGGTCCGTTATTTGAGCTTCCTCGTTCTGATTCTGGGGCCTTCGGTCTACCTTGCGCTGACTACCTATCATTATGAGATGATTCCGACCACGCTGCTGATTAATCTGCTCTCCCAGCGGGAGAATGTACCCTTCCCGGCCTTTGTGGAGCTGCTCTTGATGGAGCTGGCCTTTGAAATCCTGCGCGAAGCCGGGGTACGCATGCCTCGCGCCATCGGGCAGACGGTCTCTGTGGTCGGTGCGCTTATCCTGGGTACGGCGGTGGTAGAGGCCGGCATAATTACACCCATCATGGTTATCGTAGTGGCGTTGACCGGGATTGCCAGCTTTGCCCTACCGGCTTACAACATGGCGATTGCCGGGAGAATTATCCGGTTTGCTTTTCTGATCATGGCCAGTATATTCGGCTTCTATGGAATTACTCTGGGCCTGATCCTGCTGGTGGCACATATGAGCAGCCTAAGATCCTTCGGTGTTCCTTATCTCTTCCCCTTCGTGCCGCTCTCCATTAAAGGGCATAAGGACACACTGTTCAGAATGCCGCTCTGGCTGACCGGGCCGGACAAGCCGCCGGCACAGATGCGCGAGGAAATGCCGGACTACATGCTGCTAACGACTGGTCATGAAGAGCAGCTCCCCCCGTTAATCCGCAAGAATAGCAGGACTGAGGAGGAGAACCGTGAGGAATAGAATCTTCGGCGGCATAGGTGTACTGTTTGTCCTTCCAATGCTGTTGCTTACCGGCTGCTGGGACAGTGTTGAACTCAACCGGCGGGCGATTGTCTCGGGGGTAGCGATCGACAAGGGAGACACTGAGGCTGAGCGGTACAAGCTGTCCTTTCAAGTGATTGTGGCGGAGGAAATCTCCGGAGAGAAGAGCAGAGGTATATCGCCGGTTGCGCTGTACACAGGAACAGGCCGCACGATGTTCGAGGCGCTGGCAGACGCTTCCCGCCAGACGGCACGCTTCCTCTCCCTGGGACATGTGCGGGTGCTGGTGATCTCGGAGGCGTTCGCCCGCGAAGGCATCAAGGACCTTCTCGATGTGCTGGAGCGGGAGAGCGATACACGGCTGAACAGCCTGATTTTCATCTCCAAGGGACAGCCTGCGCGTGAGATCATGTCCACAATGACCGTGTTCAGCAAAATCCCGGCCAATGATCTGGTGGAGAAGCTGGAGACGACCTCCAAGCAGTTCGGCTATAACTTCCGGATGGCCGTGGATGATGTGATCCGGGGCATTCAGATCAGAGGAGGCGGTCCGGTGATCAACGGGGTATACACCAGAGGAGAGTGGACTCCCTCATCGGGCAGCAATGACAGCCTGAAGAATATCGAACCCCGGTCGATCCTAAGAGTCTCCTCCCTTGCGGCATTCAAGGATGACAAGCTGAAGGGCTGGCTTACGGGTGACGCTGCTCTCGGTACCGTTCTTTTGCATAATCGGATCAAAGAGTTCCCGGTTCTGCTCAAGCAGCAGGAGGGCCGTTATCTCTCCTTCAACATCTATCAGTCCCAGGTGTCACTTGCCGTCGAGTCGTCTGACCCGGAGCATCCTGTCTTTACGGTCAAAATCACGCAGCAGGCTGCGCTCAAGGAAGCTCCGAATCCGCTCGATCTTACCTCGCCTAAAGTGCTGGAAGAGCTGTCAGACCGGCTCATAAAAGAAAGCGTCAAGCATATCCAAGCAGCCATAAGCACAGCCAAAGAATTGGGCAGTGATTATCTCGGCTTTGGACGGGCATTGCAGCGGAAGGATCCGCGCGGCTGGAAGAAGGTCAGGGACCACTGGGAGGACGTATTCGCAGACTGTGAAATCCGGTTCGATGCGGATGTAGTCATCCGGCATACGGATATGCGCAGCAACTCTTTTCAGATTCATTAAGTCTGCCGGTAAGGTAACCGGGTGGGGAGGACCACAGAATATGGGTAAGGTCAAAATCGGACTCGTCGAATTCTTCAGCCTGACGGTGCTGTTCGAGCTGGGCACGGCGCTGGTGGTTAATCTGGGAATGGGGGCAGGCCGGGATGCCTGGCTCTCGATCCTGCTCGGCTGCGCGGCGGGGCTGATGATGTTCACGGGATACGCCTATCTGTACCGCAAGCATCCGGACCAGCCTTTTACAGCTTATACACGGCAAATTCTCGGAAAATATATCGGGGCACCTGTAGGCCTGCTCTACATTATTCTCTACATAAACCTGGCCGCCAGGGATTTGCGCGATGGCAGCACCATGCTCGCAATGTCAACCATGCATCATACTCCGCTGTTTATCTTAAGCACCCTGATGCTGCTCTCGGGAGCTTATGTGCTGCATAAGGGGTTGGAGGTGCTGAGCAGAACGTCCATGGTATTTGCGTTTGTCGTTCTGGGGATCGGCCTGTTCGGGACCGTGATGCTGATACTCTCCGGTACGATTAATCTGCACAGACTGCTGCCTGTACTGGAGAATGGCTTTCAGCCCGTGCTTCGCTCGGTGATTCATCAGAATTATATGTTTCCGTTCGGGGAGATGGTGTGCTTCACGATGCTGATGCCGTACCTGTCCAGTGTCAAAAAAGGGCCTTGGATTATCGCCGCCGCCATGGTGTTCTCCGCGCTGCTGCTCAGCTTCACCATGGCGCTGAATGTTTCGGTTCTGGGTGCTGATATTGTAGAGCGTTCGCCGCTCCCGCTGATGCCGACAATCAGCAAGATCTCCATTTCGGATATCATCCAGCGGGTGGATATTTTCGTGGTGATGGTGCTGATCATCGGGGTGTTTTTCAAAATGGCTGTCTTCTTCGCTGCCGCGCTTATCGGAATTTCGGACCTCTTCAAGATACCGTACCGGAAAATGCTCTATCCCTGTGCGCTGATTATCCTCTTCACCTCGATGCTGGATGCGCGAAGCTTCATTGAACATCTGGATGAGGGCGGGACCCTGCTGTACAAGGTGTATCCCTATTTAATGATAGTCGTTCCGGCGCTGCTGGTAATAGTAACGGCGGTCCGCGATCATTTCTCCGCCCCCCGGCCGGGCTGACGGCCGCTAACCCAATAGATGACATCAGGTATGATAAGGAGCAGCACCAGCACAGCCGCAGTCAGCTTCTCCGAGGTAGTATAGAGCAGATAATTCAGTATATAGCGGATATTCTCCGTGCCGTAGCCGAACATCCAGTCCAGCATGTACAGGTACAGCAGCGAGAGCGCCGACAGCAGGAGGATTACGGCATATTTGCGCAGCAGCAGTTTTCTTATTTTTTTCTTCATTCTTACAGTCTCCTTCTGGCAAGATTAAGCGTAGTATGAATCATTTGCCGGACTGGCATACAAGAATAACGGACGGTCGCCTCTTTTGCCTGCTAAAGCTTATCATCCATCCCGATTTATGTTACATTAGTATGAAACTAATGTCAGTCAAGGGGAGGTTCTTGCGGTGAAGCCGGATTTGCGCTCTGCATGGGAGAATAACGTGTTGGTCGGAGACGGAGCGATGGGAACCTTTTTGTATCAAAAGGGTTTCCCTGTCGGCATCTCCTACGAGGAATTGAATCTGACCTCACCGGAGGTCATTGAGGATGTGCACCGGAGCTACATCAATGCAGGTGCTGTACTGCTGGAGAGTAATACCTATTCCGCGAACTACGACAAGCTGTCCAAGTTCGGACTGGAAGCCAAGGTAGCGGACATCAACCGGGCAGGAGTCCGCATTGCCCGCCGGGCTGCCGGCGAGAACGGTTATGTAGTCGGAGCGATCGGCTCGATCCGCGCCGGCAAACGGGCGAATCTGTCCTCCTCCGAGCTGAAGAAGTTCTTCTCGCAGCAGATTGCCGCGCTTCTGGAGGAAGCGCCGGACGGGATCATGCTGGAGACCTTCTATGATGTCGAGGAGCTTCATCTGGCGCTGAAGGCTGTGCGCAAGCTCAGCACGCTGCCGGTGATCTGTCAGCTGGCTGTGGACGATTCGGCGCGGACGCTGGACGGGTTAACCCTGCCGGAAGCGTTCCATATTCTGCAGCAGGACGGAGCCGATGTGATCGGCTTCAACTGCAACACCGGACCGAACGGGATCAAGCGTGCGCTGGGTACGCTACAGGGCAAGCTGGCGCTGCCGGTGTCGATCTATCCGAATGCGGGGGTAGCCGATTATGTAGACGGCCAGTACCGCTATGGCGCCTCGCCGGAGTATTTCGGACAGATGGCTCCGGTGTTCGCGGATATGGGCAGCCGGATTATCGGGGGCTGCTGCGGGACTACCCCCAAGCATATCGCTGAGATCTCCGCTGCGCTGAAAGGCTATGTGGTGGAGCCGCTGCCTGAGCCCGCTGCCTTCAGTGCGCCTGAGAGAATTGCGGTGCAGGAGCATCTGGCGGATGACGGGGGACAGGGAGGCGGTGAACCGACGCTTGTCGATCTGGTCAAGGAACGCCACACCGTTATCGTAGAGCTTGACCCTCCGCGCGATCTGGACATCGCGAAGTTCATGAAGGGGGCAGAGGCGCTGCGCCGGGCCGGAGCCGATGCGCTGACGCTGGCCGATAATTCGCTTGCTGTCACCCGGATGAGCAATATGGCGCTGGGGCATCTGGTGCAGGCCCGCACAGGCCTGCGGCCGCTGGTGCATATTGCCTGCCGTGACCGCAATCTGATTGGCACCCAGTCGCATCTGATGGGCTTCGACGCGCTGGGGATTGACCATGTGCTGGCCGTGACCGGAGATCCTGCCCGGTTCGGGGATCTGCCCGGCTCAAGCTCGATTTATGACCTGACTTCATTTGAAATTATACGTATGATTAAGCAGCTCAATGACGGCGTGGCCTTCTCCGGCAAGCCGCTCAAGCAGAACGCGAAGTTCGTCATCGGCGCAGCGTTCAATCCCAATGTCAAGCATCTGGACAAAGCGGTCGAGCGCCTGGAGAAGAAGATTGCCTCGGGTGCGGATTATATTATGACTCAGCCCGTGTATGATCCTGAATTGATTGCCCGGATTGCCAAGGCTACCGAGCACCTTGATATTCCGATCTTCATCGGCATTATGCCGCTGGCCAGCGGACGCAATGCAGAGTATCTGCATAATGAGGTTCCCGGCATTCAGCTCTCCGCCGAGGTCCGCAGCCGGATGGCCGGACTCGAAGGCGAAGCGGGACGGGCCGAAGGTGTGCTGATCGCCAAGGAGCTGCTGGATGCGGCTATTGCACATTTTAACGGAATCTATCTGATTACGCCGTTTATGTTCTATGATATGAGCGTGCAGCTGCTGGAGTATATTTGGGAGAAGCAGGGACGTAAGTTATCCCCCTTGTTTCGCTAGTAATAATCAATTACAATAGTGTAATGGATGTGATTCCGTTGTCATATAGTATGACCGGATACGGTCAGTCAGCCCTGGAATACGGCGGACACAAGATAACGTTCGAGGTCAAATCGGTGAATAACCGGTACTGCGAAGTTGTGCTGCGGTTGCCCAGGGAATGGACGGGGTATGAGGATAGGCTGCGCAGAATGGTTCAGGCTCATATCAGACGGGGACGGGTAGATGTTATTATTAATAGAGAACTCACCGACGGGGCGGCTGACACGCATGTGCTGGACCGCCGCAGGGTGAGCTCCTATCTTGATGCAGCGGAGGTACTGGTCCGGGAGTATGGCTTCAAGGGAGAGTTGTCCCTGCGGGATATCCTTGCTATGCCCGGTGTAATGGAACCGAAGGAAGAGACGGCTGTTGCTGACTCCTCCGGAGAACTTGCAGATCTTCTGGAGCAGGGTCTCCAGCTTGGTCTGGAGGCCCTGCTGGAGATGCGCGGACGGGAAGGCTCCTATTTGGCGGCCGATCTGACGCACAGAATTGACCGTCTGGAAGAGCTGCATGCCGGAATCAGCAGATATGCGCCTCTGGTTGTGGAGGAGCAGCGCGAGAAGCTGCGGCAACGGCTTAACCTGCTGAATGACGGGAGCTTCCCCTGGGATGAGCATAAATTCGGCATGGAGATGGCTATTTTCGCCGACCGCTGCAATATAGATGAGGAGCTGACCCGGCTTCACAGCCATTTCGGCCAGTGCCGGGCCTTGCTGCTTGGCAGCGAGCCTGCCGGACGCAAGCTTGATTTTCTCATCCAGGAGATGAACAGGGAGACCAACACAATAGGGTCGAAGTGCAGTCATCTGGCGGTTGTGAATCTGACGCTTGATATGAAGGCGGAGCTCGAGAAGATTCGGGAGCAGGCGGCGAACCTGGAATGACAGGAACCAGGGAGCAAGCTATGATGTTACTTATGGGGGGAACAACCGGAACATGGCAATCAAATTAATCAACATCGGCTTTGGGAATATCGTGTCAGCCAACCGTATTATTTCCATTGTCAGCCCGGAATCGGCACCGATTAAGAGAATTATCCAGGAGGCCAGAGACAGGCATATGCTGATCGATGCCACCTACGGGAGGCGGACGCGGGCTGTCATTATTACTGACAGCGACCATGTGATTCTCTCGGCTGTACAGCCTGAGACGGTAGCTCACCGCCTATCCAGCAAAGACGACGATAACGACGAATAACAACAATTGGAGTGTACTATGTCAAAAGGATTGCTGATTATACTGTCCGGCCCTTCCGGTGTCGGCAAAGGTACGGTATGCACAGCGCTGCGGCCGAAGATGCCTGAACTCGTCTATTCCGTTTCTGCCACCACACGCTCTCCGCGTGCAGGTGAAGAGAATGGAGTCAATTATTTTTTCAAATCCAGAGAGCAGTTCGCCGATATGATTGAAGGCGACAAGCTGCTGGAATATGCGGAGTACGTAGGCAATTATTACGGTACTCCGCGTGACTTTGTAGAGAGAACACTTGAGAGCGGAAGAGATATTATTCTGGAGATCGAGGTTCAGGGAGCTCTCAAGGTCAAAGAGAAATTTCCCGAAGGGATCTTTGTATTCCTTCTTCCCCCGTCCATGGACGAGTTGAAGGACCGTATTCGCGGACGCGGAACAGAGCATCCTGATGTAATCAGCCACCGCATGTCTGTGGCTGAAGACGAGATCGGTTTGATCCGGCATTATGATTATGCCGTGGTGAATGATGAGATTGATCTGGCCTGCAAGCGAATAGAAAGCATTATTATCGCCGAACATTGTAAGGTGCGATGAACAAGTTCTACAGGATTGGTCCATATTTACAGTAAAAGATGAAGAGGTGCCTTACATGCTATATCCATCCATTGACGAACTGGTGACTAAGGTCGACAGCAAGTATTCCCTGGTAGTCGCTTCAGCCCGCCGGGCCAGAGCACTCCGTGAAGGCGGCAAGACCGATATCGTTGCGCCTAAATCGCATAAGTATGTCGGTGTTGCACTTGAAGAAATCTATGAAGACCGCATTATAGTAACGCGCGGCGAGGAATAGTCCACTGAAATGGTGCCGTCCCTTGAATAAGGGCGGCGCAGCCGTTTCTGCCCGCTTAAGCTGCACAATGAAGTGATAATGGCCCGTACCGGGCTGTTCCTGACAACCGGAAGGTTGTTATTTTTTTCTCTATATATAAAGAAAATTTGAAGCGCAGGCTTCTTTTAGCGTAAATATGACATAACGAAGCCGTAAATATGAAGATTTTCATTTCTTCTTTTCATAGCTGGATATAGAATGGGTGCAGATTGAGGAACGGAGGGAGATCAGATTGAAGAGCTTACAAGGGAAGTCGATTATACTCGGAATTACAGGCGGAATTGCTGCGTATAAGGCCGCGGCGCTGACCAGCAAGCTTACCCAGAAGGGCGCCGAGGTGCATGTCATTATGACAGCATCGGCCAAGCAGTTCATTACGGAGCTGACGCTCCAGTCATTGTCGAAGCAGCGGGTGTACAGCGATACGTTCCAGGAGCGGGACCCGTCTTCTATTTCACATATTGATCTGGCTGACGCTGCCGACCTGGTCCTGATTGCGCCGGCTACGGCCAACATTATCGCCAAAATGGCCCACGGGCTGGCAGACGACATGCTGTCCACCACGCTGCTTGCTACAACAGCGCCTATTATGGTAGCTCCGGCGATGAATGTCCATATGTATCAGCATCCGGCGGTCCTCAGCAATATGGATACCCTCTATAACCGAGGTGTTCAGTTTATTGAGCCCGGTGAAGGGCTGCTGGCCTGCGGGTATGTGGGCAAGGGACGGCTGGAGGAGCCGGAGGAGATTGTGAAGGTGGTTGAGAACTTTTTTGTACTGCAGAAGGAGAAGACCTCCGGACCGCTTGCCGGTAAAAAAGTGGTAATTACCGCAGGAGGCACGGTAGAACGTATTGATCCCGTCCGTTATATCTCCAATGATTCCTCGGGTAAAATGGGCTTCGCCCTCGCGCGCGCCGCGCGCGCCATGGGTGCTGCGGTGACGCTGATTGCCGCGCGTACCGATGAGGCGCCGCCCCGTGATGCCGGTATCGATCTGATCCGCGTCCAGTCAGCACAGGAGATGCACGATGCAGTCATGGCCCGCTGGAGTCATTGCGATATTCTTGTGAAAGCAGCGGCGGTTGCGGATTACCGTCCACGCGAGAGCAGTGACTCGAAGATTAAGAAGAGCGGCAGCACCATGACGCTTGAGCTGGTGAAGACGACTGATATTCTGGAGAGCCTGGGCAGAATCAAAGACAAGCAGTTCCTGATCGGCTTTGCCGCCGAGACCGGAAATGCCGAGGTCTATGCCAAGGACAAGCTGGTCCGCAAGAACCTCGATCTGATTGTAGCCAATGATGTGGCCATGGAGGGTGCGGGATTCGGCACGGATACCAACATCGTCAAAGTGTATGATGCCGAAGGCCTGGTGCTTGATCTTCCGCTGGCTTCCAAGGATGAGGTGGCGCGCCGGATTCTGCGGCTGGCGGCTGAGCGTGTTGCCGGAGCCTTATTATAATGGATATTGCCAAGGTCATTGTCGATGTTCCTGTACGCAGCACCGACCGGCCGTTTGACTATATTATCCCGGATGCTCTGAAGCTGTGGATTGAAGTGGGCAGCAGAGTCGCTGTTCCGTTCGGCCCCCGTACGGTCCAGGGGTTCGTAGTGTCCCTGGAATCAGGGGAGACCGGCAGTGTCTCCCGGATGAAGCCGATTGTAGAAGTACTGGATCTGCTTCCTCCTCTATCGCCGGAGCTGGTTGAGCTGGCCGACTGGATGAGCCAAAGATACGCCTGCAGACGGATCTCCGCACTGCAGGCGATGCTTCCGACTGCCCTGAAGGGCAAAGCGGAGCGTTTGATCTCGCTTGGAGATACAGAGGAAGCCTCCAGCGCCCCCGCAGATGAGCTGTTTCCGCTCTTTCTTGAGGCGGACAACGAAGAACAGCAGATCATTGACTTCGTTAGGCGTCACAGCGAAGTATCCATGAAGCTGCTGACCCGTACCTTCCCCGAGGCTGCGGAGACGATTAAGTTCATGGTGCGGCGCGGAGTCCTGGCAGAGAGCCAGTCGATCAAGGATAAGATGGGCAAAAAGAAGCTCAAGGCCGTTGACCTGGCTATTGGCTTGTCAGCAGCCCGGGAGTCGCTCTCCAGCTTCCCCGCGCGTTCAGCGCGCCAGAAGGAAGTGCTCTCCTACCTGATTGATATGGAAGCCATGCTGCCGATGCCGCTCAAGGATATTCTGGCGATCCTTCAGGTCACTGCGGGCACGCTCAAGACGCTTGCGGACAAAGGCTATATAGAGATCAGCGAAATCGAAGTCTACCGTGACCCCTACCGGGGACGGGACTTCAAGCCAAGCACACCGCTTCCGCTGACAGCGGAGCAGGAGAGGGTCTATGAGCGGATTGTGGGTACTGTGGAGCAGCAGACGCATGAAGTCTTCCTGCTGCACGGGGTGACCGGCAGCGGGAAGACGGAAATCTATCTCCAGACGATCCAGCGCTGTATCGAGCAGGGTCGGCAGGCAGTGGTGCTGGTGCCTGAGATTGCGCTGACACCGCAGATGGTGGAACGGTTCAAGGGCCGGTTCGGCAGCGGGGTGGCGGTGATGCACAGCCGCCTGTCTGTCGGCGAACGTTATGACGAGTGGCGCAAGATCCGCGAAGGTAAGGCGATGGTTGCGGTCGGAGCACGCTCAGCCGTATTCGCCCCGTTCGCCAATCTGGGCCTGATTATCATGGATGAAGAGCATGAAGGCTCTTATAAGCAGGAGGAGAATCCGAAATATCATGCCCGTGATGTGGCTGTCCGCAGGGCAGAGCAGGGCGGGGCCGTGGTAATTCTGGGCTCTGCAACACCTTCACTGGAGAGCTATCATGCCGCCAGATCGCAGAGTGATATCCACTTCTCGCCGATTCTGCTGGAGATGCCGAGCCGCGCACTGGGCAACGAGCTGCCGAAGGTGGCTGTCGTTGACATGCGTGAGGAGCTGAAGGAAGGTAACCGCTCCATGTTCAGCCGCAGTCTGCATGCCGCTCTGGTGAGCAGGCTGGAGCGCGGCGAACAGACAGTGCTGCTGCTCAACCGCAGAGGCTTCTCGACCTTCGTCATGTGCCGGAGCTGCGGCTACGTTGCCGGCTGCCCGGAATGCGATATCTCGCTGACCTATCACAGCCGAAGCGACAATCTGCGCTGCCATTACTGCGGGCATGCAGAACCTGCACCCAAGGTATGCCCGGAATGCGGCAGTGAGCATATCCGCTTCTTCGGGACAGGGACGCAACGGGTAGAAGAAGAGCTGGGCAAGCTGTTCCCCGGTATCCGGGTTATACGTATGGATGTGGACACGACCACGGAGAAAGGCTCGCATGAGAAGCTCCTGAACCAGTTCAGGGACAAGAAGGCCGATGTGCTGCTGGGCACACAGATGGTCGCCAAAGGACTTGACTTCCCCGATGTAACGCTGGTTGGGGTCATTACTGCGGATTCTGCACTCAATCTGCCTGATTTCCGGGCGGCGGAGAAGACCTTTCAGCTCTTGACGCAGGTTGCCGGCCGCGCGGGCCGGCATCAGCTCCCCGGCGAGGTGGTGGTCCAGTCGTATACACCGGAGCATTATTCGATAATCCATGCCAGCGGGCATGATTACCGTTCATTCGTCCGGGATGAGCTGAAGCACCGCAAAGAGCTGCATTACCCGCCCTATTGCCGTCTGATTCTGGTCACCCTGTCGCATGAGCAGCTTCCGCTGCTGCTGAAGCTTGCGGAGAACTATGCGCTCAGCATTCAGGGCAAAGCCAGACAGCTGCGCTGGTACGGAAGTCTGGACAAGCTCTCCTCGGATGCGCTGGATCTGCTGGGACCGGTGGCCTCGCCGCTGCCCCGGTTGAAGGGGCGTTACCGGTTCCAGTGTATTATCAAATGGCGCGGTGCGATTGACGCCATTGCGCTGGCCCGCCAGGTGGCGGAGGAGCTGGAGGATTCTGTCCGCGATAAGGGGCTGCAGATCAGCATCGATGTCGATCCGCAGATGTTGATGTAATTCTCGGGCGTGTTACAATGGTAAGGCGGTTTTGCCCTGCCGTTTCGGCGAGAAATAGAAGGATAATGTATAGCGTGAAAAATATACATTCTTATATTTGAACAAGGATGGTGTTAGTGTAAATGGCAATCAGGCTGATTGTGAAAGAACCGGATGAAGTATTGCACAAAAAAGCGAAGACGGTAACCACCGTTACCCCCAATGTACAAAAACTGCTCGATGATATGGCAGATACGATGTATGACGCGGAAGGCGTAGGTCTCGCAGCCCCGCAGGTAGGAATTCTGAAACGGCTGATTGTAATCGATGCCGATGAGGAGCATGGATTGATCAAGCTGATTAATCCCGAGATTCTCAGTATGGACGGGGAGCAGTTCGGACCCGAAGGCTGCCTGAGTATTCCCGGCCTGAACGGGGATGTCCGCCGTGCGGAGACAGTAACTGTACGCGGCCTGAACCGCGAGGGCGAGGAAGTGACCATTACCGGAAGCGGCCTGCTGGCCCGGGCTTTTCAGCATGAGATCGACCACCTGAATGGCGTGCTGTTCACAGACATTGCTGAGAAGGTCTATGAATACACAGCAGAACGCAGTGAAACTGAGGAGTGAATGAAATGAGAATAGTGTTCATGGGAACACCGGCCTTTGCAGTCCCCTCCCTGCGGATGCTGCTGGAAGAGGGTTATGAGGTAGTGGCTGTGGTGACTCAGCCGGACCGGCCGCAAGGCCGCAAGAAGACACTGGCCCCATCCCCGGTGAAGGCGGCTGCCCTGGAGCTGGGACTGCCTGTTCTTCAGCCCGAACGGCTGCGCCGCCCTGAATCGGTGGCTGAGCTGGCTGCCTATGAGCCGGATCTGATTGTTACCGCCGCTTATGGACAGATTCTTCCGAAGAGCGTTCTGGAGCTGCCGGCGAACGGATGCGTGAATGTTCATGGCTCGCTGCTGCCCAAGTACCGGGGCGGTGCTCCGATACAGCGCTGTATCATGAATGGCGAGAAGGTGACCGGTGTGACACTGATGTATATGGCGGAAGGATTGGACACCGGAGATATGATCTCGCGGGCGGAGGTAGCGATAGAGGATGACGATACTTCAGGCACGCTGTTCGAGAAGCTAAGCGTGGCCGGACGGGAGCTCCTCAAGGCAGAGATGCCGCGACTGGCAGCCGGCCGTGTAGAGGCTGCCGTGCAGGATGACAGTGAAGCAACCTATGCGCCGAATCTAAACCGGGAAGATGAACGGATCGACTGGAGTCGGAGCTCGCTGGAGCTATACAACCAGATTCGCGGCCTGGTGCCGTTCTCGGGTGCGTTCACCCTGTGGAACGGCGAGACCTTCAAGGCATGGGCAGCGGTGAAGCCGCAGGCGGAGGAACAGCCGGGCGGTAGCGCGGCTCCGGGCACCGTGCTGTCCGTGAGCGAACGCGGCGTTGAGGTGAAGACCGGTGACGGGACGCTTCGGCTTACAAGTGTCCAGCCTGCCGGCAAAAAAGCCATGAGCGCAGCCGACTTCAGCCGTGGTGCAACCCTCGCACCCGGCACGGTGCTCGGTTGAGCGCGGGCGGTAAGGGAGGCGGCGGACAACGTCTGCATACTTCCGGCAATCAGCCTGCGGCCTCCGGCACAAAGCCTGCCTCGGGCAGAACCGGCGGAGCGGGCCGGAATCGGCCGGGCGGCAAGCCTGCTGCGCCAGCTTCTGCGCGTGAGGTTGCTCTTGATATTCTGGTGCGCGTAGAGCAACAGGGTGCTTACAGCAACCTGCTGCTGGGAAGCAGCCTCCAGAAAGCGGAACTCAGCCGGGAGGATACGGGACTTGCTACAGAGCTGGTGTACGGAACCCTCTCACGGATGATTACCCTCGATTATGTCCTCAGCAGCTTCGTCAGCAAAGGGATGGCCAAGCTGCAGCCCTGGGTACGGAGCCTGCTGCGGCTAAGCCTGTACCAGATCATGTATCTGGACCGTGTGCCTTCGCATGCAGCTGTTAACGAGGCTGTGAATATCTCCAAGAGACGCGGCCATCAGGGCATCTCGGGAATGGTCAATGGCGTGCTGCGCAGTGTGCTGCGGGCCGGAGATCTGCCGGTCTTGCCTGAGGGGCTGAGCCGGGAAGAGCGGATCTCCATCCTGCACTCCCATCCCCTGTGGATGGTGCAGCGCTGGTCGGCGGAATACGGCCCGGATACGGCAGAAGCCATGTGTGCGGCGAATAATGAGCCGCCCGCAGTCAGTGTCCGTGTCAATACAACAATGATTAGCCGGGAGGCCATGCTGGCAGAACTGCTTGAAGCCGGTCTGGATGCCGCAGAATCGAAGGTGAGTCCTGCCGGGCTGGTTATCAGAGGCGGCGGCAATCTGGCGCTGACCTCCTGGTACCGGGACGGTTATCTGTCCGTTCAGGATGAGAGCTCGATGCTGGTAGCCGAGGTTGTCGCTCCCGAAGCCGGAATGAAGGTGCTGGACTGCTGCGCAGCCCCCGGCGGCAAAAGTGCCCACATGGGCGAGCTGATGAAGGACGAAGGCTCCATATTGGCTAATGACCTGCATGAGCATAAAGCGGGGCTGATTGCCGAGCAGGCAGCACGCCTCGGCCTGGAATGCATTACCACTGCAAGCGGGGATGCCCTGAAACTGGGTGCAGCCCTCCAGCCGGAATCCTATGACCGGATTCTGCTGGACGCTCCTTGCTCGGGGCTTGGGGTCATCCGCCGCAAGCCTGACTTGAAATGGCGCAAGCAGCCGGAGGATATTGCAAGTGTAGCTGCGTTGCAGCTTGAGCTGCTGCAATCGGTCTCCGGGCTGCTGAAGCCGGGAGGCGTGCTGGTCTACAGCACTTGCACTACCGAGCAGGCGGAGAACAGCCGGGTTGTCGCTGCTTTCCTGGAGCGCAATCCCGGCTTCGCGCAGGTCAGCTTCAAGTCAGCCGTCTGGGAGCGGCTGGAGGGAACCGCGCTTGCTGCCGGTGACGGCATGCAGCTGCTCTCGCATCATTATGGCAGCGACGGCTTCTATATTGCCCGGCTGGAGCGACTCTTGTAATATAGTGATTGTGCTTCAGAACTACAGCTTCCCGCCCGCAGATTCCTTCGCGCGGCGGGCTTTTCTTTTACCGGTTCTGAGTTTTGTGTTAAAATAGGAAGAATGAGAAACAATACGCATATAATTTATGAAAGCACAGGTGCAAAAAAACAATGAAACCTTTAATATATGATTTTTCTTTAGAAGAGTTGCAGCAATGGGCCAAGGACAATGGAGAGCCGGCTTTTCGCGGCGGGCAGATCTTTGACTGGCTGTATGTGAAGCGGGTCAATGACTTCGAATCCATGAGCAACCTCTCCAAGGCACTCAGAGCCAAGCTGGTTGATCAGTTCAGTATTTCGGCACTCACCGAGATTACGAAGCTGGAGTCCAAGGACGGCACCGTGAAATTCCTGTTCGGTCTGCATGATGATCATGCGATTGAGACAGTTATTATGAAGCATAATTACGGCAACAGCGTGTGTGTGACCACCCAGGTAGGCTGCCGGATCGGCTGTACCTTCTGTGCATCTACCCTTGGCGGTCTCAAGCGGGATCTGACTGCAGGGGAGATCGTTGCCCAGGTTGTCCGTTCCCAGCAGATTCTTGATGCGCGCGGCGAACGTGTAAGCAGCATTGTCATTATGGGTACAGGCGAACCCTTCGAGAACTATGATGCAACCATGAGATTCCTGCGTCTGATGATCCATGAGAAGGGCCTGAATATTGGCCAGCGCCATATCACCGTATCCACCAGCGGAATTGTGCCGAACATCTACAAATTCGCGGATGAAGATACACAGATTAATCTGGCGATCTCGATTCACGCTCCTAACGATACGCTCCGTTCCAAGCTGATGCCGGTGAACCGCCGTTATCCGTTCGACGATGTAATCGAGTCCCTGCGCTACTATCAGGCTAAGACAGGCCGCCGGATCAGCTTCGAGTATGCCTTGATCGGCGGCGTGAATGATCAGAAGGAGCATGCAGAGGAGCTGGCGGGTGTGCTCAAGACCATGCTCTGCCATGTGAATCTGATTCCGGTCAATCATGTGCCTGAGCGCAAGTATGTCCGGACTTCCCGCAATGATATCTTTGAATTTCAGCGTATACTGGCCGATCATGGCGTGAATGTTACCATCCGCCGTGAGCAAGGCCATGATATTGCGGCCGCATGCGGACAGCTGCGCGCCAAACATATGGAGTTGGGGTGAGGATATTTGATCAGAACAGTTCAAGCCAGCGACATTGGCCGGGTACGTACCGTCAATGAGGATTCAGTCTGGATCGGCGCTACGCGCCACGGTTATACCCTCGGCATTATTGCCGACGGGATGGGGGGGCATCTGGCTGGCGATACCGCGAGCAGGCTTGCACTTGAGACGGTCAGGGGTATTCTGGACCAGCTGGAGCCTGATCTCCCGGAGGCAGAGCTGAAGGAAGCGCTGACTACCGCCATCATGGAAGCCAATAACACAGTTCACAGAGAAGCTCAGAGCGATGAGAAGCTCCATAATATGGGGACCACCATCGTTGCTGCACTGCTGAAAGGGTCGGCAGGCTATATCGGCCATATCGGAGACAGCAGGGCTTATCTGATCCGGGACGGTGAAGCCAGGCAGCTAACCGAGGACCATACGCTGGTGAATGAGCTGTTCAGGAACGGCCAGATCAGTCTGGAGGAGCTGGATAATCATCCGCGCCGCAATGTGCTTACCAGGGCGCTGGGGACGGATACAGTGGTATCCGCGGATCTGGCATATGTTACGCTTGCAATTGGTGAGCTCCTGCTGCTGTGCAGTGATGGACTCAGCAATTATGTCAGTCTGGAGCATCTAGGCAAGGTAGCCGGAATTAATGAAATATCTCTGGAAGAAAGAGCAGAGCGATTACTTCAACTGGCATTGCTTGCGGGCGGCAGCGATAATATAAGCGTTGCTATGCTGGAACACCAAGGAGAGGCCGCAGTGCCCGAGACAAAGGAGTGGGAAAGATGATCGGTCACGAATTGGGCGGCCGTTACCAAGTCATCGAACGGATCGGCGGAGGAGGCATGGCGCTTGTCTATAGAGCCCATGATATTCTGCTTAACCGGAATGTTGCTATCAAAGTACTGCGCAATCAATTTGTGCATGATGAGGAATTCATCCGCCGGTTCCGGCGGGAGGCGCAATCAGCTGCATCATTATCTCATCCCAACGTAGTCAGCATATACGATGTCGGCCAGGAAGATGAAGTCCATTATATCGTTATGGAATATATTGAAGGCAAGAACCTGAATGAGATTATCAAAGAGCGGGCACCGATGCAGGTGGATGAATCCGTGCGGATTGCCTCGCAGATTTGTGATGCGCTGGATCATGCGCATATGAACCAGATTATTCACCGCGATATTAAGCCTCATAATATTCTGATTGGACGTAACGGGCGGGTTAAGGTTACCGACTTCGGGATCGCCCGGGCGGTTACGTCCACTACGATTACCCAGACGGGGTCTGTGGTCGGTTCCGTGCATTATTTCTCGCCGGAGCATGCCAAGGGCGTAACTACAGGCGAGAAGTCGGACCTCTACTCCCTGGGCATCGTACTGTATCAGATGCTTACGGGTGTATTGCCTTTCTTAGGGGAGAGTCCGATCAGCGTGGCGCTGAAGCATCTGCAGGAGGAATTCGAGGAGCCGCGACTGCTGAATCCGCTGATTCCGCAAAGCGTGGAGAATGTAATCCTGAAGTCGATGCGCAAGAACCCGGAGGAGCGCTACCAGTCGGCCAAGCAAATGCTGCAGGATCTGGAGACCTGTCTGCTGCCTGAACGGCGCAGCGAAGCCAAGATGCTGTTCCAGGACGATGATGATGAGGACAGAACACGCATCATTCCGGCGATCAAGCCGCTGCAGCGCGGGCTTAGCAGCCGTGGCGGCGGAGAGGAGCGAATCCGCAGTATGGAGGAAGCTCCGCCGCCTGCTGCTGTGAAGCGCAAGAGCCGTGCAGCGCTGTGGATCAGCCTTACGCTGGTCGTGTTAATCGCCATGACCGGAATTGTATGGTATGTCAATTCCAAGCTGTCGGTCGATGAAGTCTCGGTGCCTGCGGTGACGGGGAAGACCTTCCAGGAGGCCAAGGCTGAGCTTGAGGCTGTCGGGCTGTTTGCCGAGGAGCCTGCGCTGGTTGAGTATAATCCTAATTTCGAAGAGAATATTGTCTGGAAGCAGAACAAGACCAATACGATGGTCAAAGAAGGAACTCATATTATTCTGACGGTAAGTTCCGCCAAGGTTCTTCCCAAGCTTAAGGATGTCTCTAGCCTGAGTTATGACGATGCCGTCAAGGAGTTGATTGCCCTTGGTATTGCCCAGGATAGAATTGCAACACCAGATGAACGCTATAGTGAAGAGTTTGCCAAAGGTAAGGTCATTAGCTCTGAGCCTGCTGCAGGCTCAGAGTATGATCCTGAGACGGTAACTATCAAACTGATCGTGAGCAAAGGTAAAGAAAGTACCCAAATGCCGGATCTCATCGGGAAGACGGAGAAGGAAGCCAAGGCTGCGCTGCAGAGTGTAGGTCTAGTGCTGGACGCGGTCAAGGAAGAGCCAAGCTTCATCCACGAGAAGGGCAAGGTAACGAAGCAATGGGCCTATGAGCCGGGGGATCTGGTTCCTCCAGGTGAGAAGATCACGATCTATATCAGCACAGGATATCCTCCGGAAGCTCTGGAATTTACGTTCAATGTGCCGGTAGCACCGGCTGCGGAAGGCAAGAAGAGCAAGATCCGTATTGTGTTTGCCGATGCGCGCAACGGAGGCGAGAACCAGGAGTGGGGCACGCGCACGATTGGCAAAAGCCAGACCCTATCCGTGAACATGCTGCTTGCCCCTAATAAAGACGGCATGGTATCTGTATACCGGGACGGAGAGTTCCTGGAGACTTATCCGATCACTTATGTCGATGTCAAGAATAACACGGTGCAGCAGCCTGAACCGCCTCCGGTGGAGACACAGACGCCTGCACCGACAGTTGCTCCTACCGAGCCTGTTCAGCCTACTGAGACTCCGGCTCCCGAGCCGACAGCAGAGCCGGCGATTATTCCACCGGACACAGGAGAAGGAGAGGTGACGGGCGAGACGGACCAGACGGGTTATGTTCCGGGTAACGGACAGAATAACAATGAGCTGGCTTCCGCCCTCAGCAAGGGCAACAGTAAGGGAAAAGCTAACGGTAAGGGCTCTGACACCAAGCCAGGCAAAGATAAAGGCAATAAATAATAGAACAGAGATAAGCTTCAGCCGGGCTGCCGGGAATACGGGCAGGGCTGAAGCAGCGAAATGACCCGGGGTTCTACACACTTGGGTCATTTGCGTAAATATCAGGAGAGGAAGGCTCAGCATGTATGCCTGAAGGAATCATAATCAAAGCGTTAAGCGGATATTACTATGTTAAGCCGCTCAAGGATGAACAGATTGTAACTGAGGAAGAGGCGGTACAGTGCCGGGGGCGCGGCATTCTGAAGAAGAAAGGAATTGCGCCGCTGGTCGGTGACCGGGTAATCTATGTGCTGACCGAGAACGGGGAGGGCATGGTAGATGAGCTGCTTCCCCGTGAATCGGAGCTGATCCGCCCGCAGGTGGCTAACGTGAAGCTCGCGGTGCTGCTGTTCTCCGTGCGGGAGCCGGATATGAATCTTAATCTGCTGGACAAGTTCCTGGTTCATATCGAGCATTCCGGCCTGGAGACGCTGATTGTGCTCACGAAGCAGGATCTGGCCGATGATGAAGGGCAGGCTACGGAAGCTGTCAAAGCTCTATATGAGCAGATTGGTTACGAGGTCATGGTCACAAGCTCGCTGAACGGATCAGGTGCGGATGAGCTGCGTCAGCGTCTGGCCGGTATCATCAGCGTCTTCTCGGGACAGTCGGGCGTAGGGAAGTCCACACTGCTCAACCGCCTTGTACCGGGCCTGGCGCTGGAGACAGGAGAGATCAGCCTCCGTCTCGGGCGCGGACGGCACACCACACGCCATGTAGAGCTGATGGATATAGGTAATGGAGGATTTGTGGCCGACACTCCGGGCTTCAGCCAGCTGGACTTCCTGGAGCTGGGAGTGGATGAGCTGTCCGTGTGCTTCCGGGAGTTCGCCTCTTATGCGGAGAACTGCAAATTCCGCGGCTGCAGCCATCTGCACGAACCGGGCTGCAAGGTGATAGAAGCCTGGAAGTCCGGGGATATTGCAGATAGCCGTTACGAGCATTACAAGCTGTTCTTTAATGAAATGAAAGATAAAAAGCGGAGGTACTAAACTTATGGTAAAAATTGCTCCTTCCATATTGTCAGCAGATTTCGCAGCGCTGGGCGCAGAGGTGGCCGAAGCGGAAGCCAGCGGTGCGGACTGGATTCATGTAGATGTGATGGACGGACATTTTGTGCCGAATATTACGCTGGGTCCCGCGATTGTGTCCGCGGTGAGATCCCATACTTCTTTACCTCTGGATGTACATTTAATGATTGAGAACCCGGAACGCTATATCGCTGATTTTGCGGCAGCGGGCGCTTCTGTGATTACGGTACACGCCGAAGCCTGCGTGCATCTGCATCGTGTAATCCATCAGATCAAGGAGCTCGGCCTGATGGCAGGGGTGGCCATTAATCCGGCTACGCCGGCTGCTGCGGTGCGTGAGGTCCTGGAGGATGTGGATATGGTGCTTGTGATGACCGTCAATCCGGGCTTCGGCGGGCAGGCCTTCATTCCGCGCACACTGCATAAGATTACGCAGCTCCGGGAGTGGGCTGAAGAGATCCATCACAAGGGTCTGCTTATCGAGGTAGACGGCGGAGTAGCCGAAGCTACGGCACCGCTTGTTGCTGAAGCGGGGGCGGATGTGCTTGTGGCAGGTAATGCAGTGTTCGGCCGCAGCGACCGCGCAGGAGCGATCAAGGCCATTCGAGAGGCGGCGGACAGCGCTGTCCGGCAATAGGTGATGACGCCCATTTACTATTGAACGAATTGACCCTCAATCTGCTGCATTCGCATACGGAAGGTATAGGCCAAGTTGTGGTCGCATAAATATGGTTACATGAGCAGAAATCTCATGTAGCCTTTTTTGCGGAGGTCTGCAATCGATGGTATATTTTTCATCTAGACAGGATAGTCTCCTACTGCACGGCATGAATTGATGGGAGGGTTAATTATGAAATTTTATACGTTCAAGCTGCCAAGATTTTTGGGAGGTTTTGTTAAAGCGATTTTGAACACGTTTCAGAAGAGTTAGGTTAAAAAAGACAAGTAAATATGAAAAAAAGCACCTTACGAATGTAAAGGGTGCTTTTTGCTACAAATATAATATCTCTTCTATTCTCGCTGAAACGGATACCGTCTGTGTAAGAACGGCATGTCCGTTTCTACTTGGTATGAGATATCGCCAGGCCCGGTAATGATCGGAAACTAGACGCGTTCAACTTTACCGGATTTCAAAGCACGGGTGCTGACGTAGACGCGTTTCGGTTTGCCGTTCACCAAGATACGAACCTTCTGAACGTTAACTCCCCAAGAGCGACGGTTGCGGTTGTTAGCGTGAGACACGTGGTTACCGCTGCCCGGTTTCTTGCCTGTTACTGTACATGTGCGGGACATAGATTACACCTCCTTGTTACTTACACCTGCGTAAAACAATACTTGAATATCATATCACAGCAAAAATTGCTTCGTCAACCGATTCAAAAACATTTATTTCTGCAGACTCTTATAGTACAATATAAATTAGTGCATTATGTCCAGTTGATCATCGAATTGATTAGGCATGAAGTTAGGAAGGGGAATTCTCATTGAGTAAGCGTTCTATAAACGGGACAGATTTTACCGCAATGGTACTAGCCGGTGCGGAAATGCTGCAGCAGCATGCCGAGCATGTCAATTCATTGAATGTGTTTCCGGTGCCGGATGGCGATACGGGCACGAACATGAATCTGACTATGACCGCAGGCGCGAACGAATTGAAGAGAAACAACACAGCCTCTGTCGGTCAATGTGCGGGAGTGCTGTCGAAGGGACTATTGATGGGCGCGCGGGGGAACTCCGGCGTTATTTTGTCACAGCTGTTCAGAGGTCTTGGACGTTATGCGGCCCAATATGATGAGCTTAACACACAGCAGTTCGCTGCAGCACTGCAGACCGGGGTAGATACCGCCTATAAGGCAGTGGTGAAGCCGGTTGAAGGCACCATTCTTACGGTTGCCAAGGAAGCTGCAAGACATGCAGTGTATTATGCACGCCGCACAACGGATATTATCGAGCTGATGACCGAAGTTCTGGCCAAAGCCAAGGAAGCCTTGGCGCATACACCTGAGCTGCTGCCTGTGCTGAAGCAGGTGGGCGTGGTGGATTCGGGTGGCCAGGGTCTGGTCTACATCTATGAAGGCTTCCACCAGCATCTGACCAGCGGAGCAGTCTCAGCACCTGTACAGACTCCTGTGCAAGGACAAGCTGCGGCCCCTGTATCTGTGCCGGCGCCTGTGCTAACCAAACCTGAGCATGCGTTGTCCTCCGTACAATCTTCCGCGCAATCACAGCTCCATACGGAAGACATTGAATTTTTATATGATATGGAATTTTTCATTAACCGTCAGCTTGGCGCATCCGTGAAAGCGGATTTTGATGAGGAAGCTTTTCGGAAAGCGTTATCAGTTAACGGGGATTCAATCATCGTCATCTCGGATGATGAGACAATCAAGGTGCATGTGCATTCCAAGACTCCCGGAGAGGTGCTTAACCTGGCGCTCGTCCACGGGGAGATTACCCAGATTCACATCCTTAACATGCGTGAGCAGCACCGCGATCTGTTGACTGCCGGTATGGACATCGCACCGATGCCTGATGTCTTCGCAGATATCCCGGAAGAGAAGGCCAGCGTGCAGGCGCCGGCGGTTCCTCCTGCGGATGATCTGGCGCCGTACGGCTTCATTGCGGTCTCCTCGGGAGACGGAATCTCGGATATCTTCCGCAGTCTGGGTGTCGATGCGATCCTGGCCGGCGGCCAGACGATGAATCCCAGCACAGAGGATTTCGTGAATGCGATCTCTTCCATTTCGGCGAAGCATATCTACATTCTGCCGAATAACTCCAACATCGTCCTGGCTGCGCAGCAGGCCAAGGAGCTGCTGGAGGGCGAACGTGAGATTACAGTGATTCCAAGCAAGAGTATCCCCCAGGGGATCTCGGCTGCCTTTGCCTTCCAGGAAGAGGATGCGGTTGATACCAACACCAGCAATATGCTGGAGGCGATTGCCCAGGTCAAATCCGGACAGATTACCAATGCTGTACGGGATACCGTGATGGAGAATCTGGAGATCAAATCCGGTCAGTATATCGGCATCGAGAGCTCCAAGATTGTTGCAGCTGCCGATGATTTGCTTACGGTCAGCAAGCAGCTGCTGTCAAGCATGCTGGTGAATGGTGACGAGATCGTTACTGTGCTGACCGGTGCAGACACCGAGGCGGATATTACGGATGCCCTCGGCAGCTGGCTGGAAGAGACGTACCCGCAGGTTGAGGTAGAGATTCATGAAGGCGGCCAGCCGCTGTACTATTATCTTTTCTCAGTTGAGCCGTAGAATCTCTTAAGTGAGTGGCGCAGCCAAATCATAGCATGGGGAGGAACATTATGAATCGTACCGTAATCGTTACCGACAGCACCTCCGATATCCCGCCTGCTCTGGCGGAGCAGTACGGCATTGAAGTCGTTCCGCTGACGCTGATGTTCGGCGAAGAGGCATTCCGGGATAATGTGGATATGACTCCGGAACAGTTCTACGAGCGTCTTCCCCGCTCGCCGCAATTGCCGACCACTTCGCAGCCGTCTCCTGTAGAATATATGAATGTATACCGTAGTATACAGGAGAAGCATCCGGGCAGTTCAATCCTGTCCTTCCACATCTCCTCCGGCTTAAGCGGCACCTACCAGTCTGCTGTCATGGCCAAATCCATGCTGGAAGAGGAGGGCGAAGCTATCACCGTGGTAGATAGCCTCTCCGCCTCCTACGGCTTCGGGTTTATGGTCGTGGAAGCCGCCCGGCTGGCGGAGCAGGGGCATGCTCCTGCGGAGATTCTGGCGAAGGTGGAGAGTCTGCGCCAATCCCGCAAGCTGTATTTTCTCGTGGATACACTGGAATATCTGCAAAAGGGCGGCAGAATCGGCAAGGCATCGGCCATCCTGGGTACGCTGCTCAATATCAAGCCGATCCTGTCCATTGATGCGGAAGGCATTATCTATGCGGTAGAGAAGGTCAGGGGACGCAAGAAGGCAGTCGCCCGCATGATCGAGCTGTTCAAGGCAGATCTGCCGGGTGTGAATACAATACATGTGGCCGTGGGTCATACAGCTGAACCGGCTTCCGGCGAAGAATTCCTGCGGGAATTAGCCGGACATTTCACCTTGAAAGAGAAGGTTCTGACCAATGTCGGCCCTGTCGTGGGCAGCCATGTCGGGAACGGAACCTTAGCCGTATTCATCTGGCCCGCCTAAGTATAGGGGATGAACATGGTGCTTACTTTGGATTCAATTCAAGTGAAACAAATAACTGGCGTGAGCGCTCAAAAGCAAAGTGAGCTTCACGCCTTTGGCGTCTTTACAGTGAAGGACTTGCTGGAGTATTACCCTTTCCGGTATGAGGATTTCCGTCCGAAATCTCTCAGTGAGGTCAAGCACGGCGATAAGGCAACCGTGGTAGCCAAGGTCATCGGTATTCCGGTACTCCAGCGCTTCGGAGGCAAGTCCCGCATGAGCTGCAAGATGGTGGCAGAGCCGTGGATGTTCACTGCTACGTGGTTCAACCAGCATTATGCGCGTGAACAACTGACGGTCGGCCGTGAAGTGGTGCTGACGGGAAAGTGGGACCAGAAGCGGAATCAGATCACGGTGACTAACTATGAATTCCCGGACCGGGGCGAAGGCAAGACAGGGACGCTGCAACCGGTATACTCGATCGGGGGCAAAATTACGCAGTCGTGGATTCGCAGAATTATCGGCCAGGCTCTGCAGCAGTACGGGGACCTGATCCCGGAGATTCTGCCGCACAGCATTATGCGCAAATATGACTTCATGTCACGCAAGCGGGCCATTGCCACAATCCATCAGCCGGAGGATACGCGCGAGGGCCAGCAGGGAAGGCGCCGGATGGTGTATGAGGAGCTGTTTCTGTTCCAGCTCAAGGTACAAGCCTTCCGCGTGCTGAACCGTGGCCGGATGGATGGTGTAGTTCATACGGTGGACAATGCAACAGTAAGGCAATTCGTGCGCAGCCTGCCGTTTGAGCTGACCGATGCCCAGAAGCATGTAGAGCTGGAGATTCTGCAAGATATGCGTTCAGGGTATTGCATGAACCGGCTGCTTCAAGGCGATGTGGGCTCCGGCAAAACTGTACTCGCGGCCATAGCGCTCTACGCGACTGTAAGATCCGGATTTCAGGGTGCACTGATGGTCCCGACTGAAATCCTGGCAGAGCAGCATATGCGCTCGCTCACGAGAATTTTTGAACCGTTTGGCATCACCGTGGGCTTGCTGACCGGGAGCGTATCTGGCCGCAAACGGAAGGACCTGCTGGCCTCTCTACAGATGGGTATGCTGGATGTGGTTGTCGGAACCCATGCGCTGATTCAGGAGGATGTCTTCTTCCGCAGCCTGGGGCTTGTGGTTACGGATGAGCAGCACCGCTTCGGGGTGAACCAGCGCAGTGTTCTGCGGCGCAAGGGCTACAATCCGGATGTGCTGACGATGACCGCTACTCCGATTCCGCGTACGCTGGCGATCACCGTCTTTGGCGATATGGATGTGTCTACGCTGTCCGAACGGCCGAAGGGGCGTGTGCCGATCACCACCTACTGGGTGAAGCCGGATCTGATGGAGCGGGTGATGAACCTGATCAGCCGCGAGATCGGGCAGGGGCGGCAAGCTTACCTGATCTGTCCGCTGATTGAGGAGTCGGAGAAGCTGGATGTGCAGAATGCGATTGATCTGCATGTGCAGATGTCGCAGGCTTTTCCGGATTATAAGGTGGGCTTGCTTCACGGGAGAATGACGCCGTCCGAGAAGGACGAGGTAATGCGGAACTTTTACAGCAACGAATTGCAGCTTCTGGTGTCTACAACGGTCGTAGAGGTCGGTGTCGATGTCCCGAATGCCACGCTGATGATCATCATGGACGCTGACCGCTTCGGGCTGTCTCAGCTGCATCAGCTGCGCGGCCGGGTCGGCAGAGGGGAGCATGCTTCCTACTGTGTACTGATGGCTGATCCGAAGTCGGAGATCGGTCGTGAGCGGATGACTGCGATGACAGATACAGATGACGGATTCGAGGTATCACGGCGGGATCTGGAGCTGCGGGGACCGGGGGATTTCTTCGGGACGAAGCAGAGCGGCCTGCCGGAATTCCGGCTGGCGGATATGACCGCTGACTTCGAGACGCTGGAGCTGGCGCGCGATGATGCCGCTGAGCTGCTGCGGGAGGCTTCATTCTGGACCTCGGCGGATGTTGCGCCGCTGCGCGGGTATTTGCAGCAGGAACAAATTTTCCAGGGGGATTTAATTGACTGAACAGGCACATCCGGGCACCTGCCCTCATATACTGTGAATGATTGGATATGACAGGAGGTGCTGTACTTGGGTTATCAGCAATATGGAATCAGTCCGCAGCTGGTAGATCGCATCAAGCTGAAAATGAAGAATCCGGCGGTCAAGGAACGCGTCAAGAATATGATTACCGGCATCTCCAAACAGGAGCTGCAGGATACAGCAGTCGTGCGCAAGCTGGTGCGTAATGCCTCGTCGGTGATGCATGAGAAGCTGACGAACGCACAGGAAGAGCAAATTGTGAAATTCGTCATTGCCCAAAAGATTGATCCGAACAATACGTTTCACTTAATCCGCTTATGGGGGATGTTCCGCTGACAAATAGCGGGCTTCTGGAATCTCCGATAGGCTTGTAATCCAAAAAGCGTTCCCGTAAGTAACATACGGGAACGCTTTTTACTTGTTCTTCGCCACCCTTGAAGGCTATTCGGCTTAGCCCGGCGGCTTATTGCGGAAAAGCGCTGAGATGCGGTTGTTCCGCGCGGCATTGATCACAATCTTGCTGTCCTGATCACAGTCATGCACGATAGAGGCGAGCTGTTCTTCCTCCAGCCTGCTTGCCAGGCAGAAGACCGTACCAGGCTCGCCCTCCGGTCCTGTGGATCTTACGAGCTTCACCTCGCGGTCCAGTGTCTGCTGGAGCTTGCGGCGGATCTCCTCGCATTTGCTGCTGGTAATGAACACCGCCTGCGTGAGCGAGAGGTCCCTTAAGGAGAACCGCAGCGCTTCAAAGGCAAGCAGATACGCAATGATACTGTACATCGCCTGATCCCAGCCGAATAATGATCCGCCGTAGAGCAGGATGAGCATGTTGAACAGCATGATCGGCATCTCAGCCGATTTGGGCGGCCCTCCGTTCAGCAGCCGTACGCTCTGCTTCTCGCTTCCTGCGGTCAGCCCACCGAAGCGTACAGAGATGCCCAGGCCGAACCCGAGACATAGTCCCCCGGCAATAGCCGCGGGCAGCGGCTCACTGATTGCCGCCGGGAAATGGTGCAGTGCCAGAGACCCTGCCGTCAGACAGATCAGGCCGAGCATCGTATACAAGGTAAAGCGGAGATTAATCTGCCTGCGCGACATCAGAATAAACGGAAGGTTAAACAGGAAAAGGAATAATCCAAGCCGCATTTCTGTCACATGGGACAGCAGG
Organism: Paenibacillus sp. FSL R7-0210; assembly: GCF_038009085.1. NCBI lineage: Bacteria > Bacillati > Bacillota > Bacilli > Caryophanales > Paenibacillaceae > Paenibacillus > Paenibacillus sp. FSL R7-0210. The sequence goes on along the minus strand of NZ_JBBPAR010000001.1, from coordinate 3,069,996 downwards.
GCGGATAATCCGGCAATGCCGCCCGGAAGCAGCTTATGCGGCATCAGGAATAGCTCCAGACCCACGGCTGCAAGTAATCCTCCGCCTACAGTGGACAGCAGACGCAAGGTCTTGGAATAACGTAAGGGTGCAGCGTTTCTATATCTGACTTTCATAAGATTTCCTCCTTTCAGCAGGAAACCGGAATTTGTGTTGCGGATAACGGCGCTTGCAGCTTCATTCAGCGTACAGCCGTACTCCTACGAAATGTGAATTATATTTCAGCGGAAACAGCAGTAGCCGCTTCAGCAGAATGTAAATGAAGGGGAGCAGAGATACACAGAGCAGCAGCCCGGGAGGTACGGACTCCAGCGTCAGCGGGTTCTCACGGGGAGCAAGCCGGACGGCCTGGGTGTCATAAATCTGCGTATGATGCACGCGCACTGGCTGGGCCAGCTTATGCTCATAGCGGTCCGGTCTTACAGAATGCATCTCAGGCTCTTGTTCATGCAGCATCTGGAGGGCCATGATCAGAAAAATCAGCAGCAGCACCGGAAGGAACACAGCCTTCAGCAGATCCAGCAGCGTCAGACGCGTCCAATCTCTCCTCATGAGAACACCCCCTTTTTTGTACATCGCAGTTAAAGCATATCATAGGATCTTAGCAGGACCAAATATAATACGCTATTATTTCAAGGCCTGCGACTGCGGAATAACGAAACCGGAGCTGCTACGCTGCGTATTCTCTAGTAAATTGAACTTTTTGTGAAAAAATGTTCGGAAGGAGCGGTTAATTTGCATAATGCAGGCGTATTTAACGGTTTGTATCCGGCAGCGGCCAGCAGCCAGAGCGGATTTTTCACGGAGGGGCCATTCTTGTTAAAGCTCATTCTGCTGCTGATCGCGGGCTTTGTTACTTACACGATTTGGAGAGGGCTCAAGACCTGGATGACGAACCAGACCAGCCCTCTGCAATCAAGGGTAGTTACGGCTGTTGCCAAACGGACAGAGGTTTGGGGCGGAAGAGGGCATATGGGGACGCATACGAGTTATTATGTGACCTTTGAATTCCATAATGGCAGCCGCAGAGAGCTTGAAGTGAAGCCGAGGGCATATTCCATGATTGTAGAGGGGGACCGGGGGGAGCTGTCATACCAGGGCAGCCGGTTCAAAGGGTTCGTGCGGGCAGGGATGCAGAGGGATAGCGGGTGATTGTTGAAGAACGGAGAATGCCTCCATGAAGAGCCGGGAGTAACCTTTGGAATAGCATTTATTTGCAGCAAAAAAAATGCAAGGAAGCGGGCCGGTCGCTAAGTGAGCGAGCCCGGGCAAGCTGCCTTGCATTTATTGTGTCCTGTTCTAGAGCACGCGCTGCATGTGCAGAATTACGTTGCTCCAGTATCCGCTGTCCAGCTCACTGATCTGCACGCCGGGGTCACCCCAGGTGTGAATGAAATTCCCGCCGCCGATGTAGATACCGACATGACCGGGAACCGCGTCGCTCTCGAAACGTCCGGGTACGGTGAAGAAGATCAGGTCGCCGGGCTCCAGCGAGCTGCGCGATACCCGTCTGCCGATATTGTCCTGATCTTTGGCCAGCCGGGGCAGATCCACCCCGAATTTCTGAAAGACATGGCGTGTAAAGGACGAGCAGTCGAAGCGCTTGGTCTCTTCATACGGTCCGGCACCGAAATCATAAGGCACACCGAGAAATTTTTTGGCATAAGAGACCAGCTCGCCCGTGTCCACATTCGATACACTCTGAATCCGCAGCGGCTTCGCAGCCTCCACCTTGGCGGAGTCCTCTGTATTCTCCCTATCAGAAGGAGTCGCGATATTGATCTCGCCAGTAACGGGATTCCAGCCGACCTCAGTCTGCAGCAGCTTGGACAAGGCGGTGGGGGTGATATAGATTTGACCTTCGCGGCGGACGGGGACATCGGGAAGGGTGATTTTCTGGCCCAATGAGAACACCTGGCTGGAATCCGGCCGCAGCATATACATGACATCACTATAGCCGAGCTTGGTGTATCCGCCGCTTGCCGTGTCATCCTTCATCCGGAAGCCGATAGAGGCGACAGCCGGTTTGAGCGGAATCCAATACTTTCCTTCTTTGTCGGTAAAAGAATTCTTCTCATAATAGCTGCCTGCGAACGTTCCGGTTGGCGTCAGCGAGTTAACCTTGGGAGTGCTGTCCTTGCTGGTGTAGCTGCAGGCGGTTGTTCCGGCAATGGCAGTAACTAGGATGGCGGAGGATAATAAAATTTTGCTGGTACGCAGATTGATTATTGGCATGGGGCACGCTCCATCTTCAAACTTTAAGGTAAGTTTGTGCAGGACCGCTTATTTTATGTGCTGCAGGCCTTAGCAAACAATGTCAAGAGAAACCGCAGATTGTTGAAGCGAGGAGACACTCATTGTGCGTATTTTGTAAAATATGGACCTCACTTAAATGATTGACGGGAAATCAACCTACATATAATATATGTTTAATAGATTCGGGGAGCGGATGGGGACAGGCTGCGGGTCTTCGCTTTAATGCTTTTAAAGATGAAAGCGATAATGCTGGACCGCTAGCCCAGGTTCTCGCGCTGAACCCGTACAAGAAGAGGGGTAATCTGATGAAGACTAAGAAGATTTGGATGGGGCTAAGTATGGCCTTGATGCTCGTAGCTGCCGGTTGCGGGAACAATAATGCAGCAGTGAAGAATGACGCGGGCACCGGGAATGCCCCGGCCGCAGCAACAGAAGCTCCAGCCTCAAATGCAGGCTCCGGCGATGCCAAGTCCTACAAGATTGCCATCTCGCAATATGTGGAGCACCCGTCATTGGACGCTACCCGTGAGGGATTCCTGGCCGCACTGAAGGATGCGGGGATTGTTGAAGGGGAGAATCTGAAGGTGGATCTTCAGAACGCTCAGGCGGATCAGGCCAACAACCTGTCCATTGCCCAGAAGATTGCCGGCGACAAGAACGATCTGGTGCTGGGGATCGCTACACCTTCGGCTCAGGCTGTCGTACAGAATGTGAAGGACACTCCGATACTGTTCGCTGCGGTAACCGACCCTCTCGATGCCAAGATTGTCAGTGATCTGGAGCATCCCGGAGGTAATGTGTCAGGCGCATCGGATACCAATCCGGAGTCGATTACCCGCCTGATGAACTTCATTGCGACGCAGTTCCCCAAGGTGAAGAAGCTTGGTCTGGTTATTAATGAAGGGGAGCCCAATGCTGTAGTTATGGCTGATATCGCAAAGGGTGAGCTGGACAAGCACGGGATCGAGCTGGTGAAGGCGGCGATTACCAATACTTCGGAAGTGAAGCAGGCTGCGGAATCGCTTGTAGGGCGCGTGGATGCGCTGTACATTACACTCGATAACTCCGTGGTCAGCGGCGTAGACGCGATTATCCAGACGGCCAACGACAACAAGCTTCCGTTCTTCTCGGCAGACCGTGATACGGTGGAGAAGGGTGCTTTTGCTACAGTAGGCTTCAAGTACTATGATCATGGCTATCAGGTCGGCCAAATGGCGGTAGAAGTGCTTAAGAACGGAAAAAGTCCCGGTGATATGAAGGTGACGATGCAGGAGAAGCTGGACTTGGTCCTTAATCTCAAGGCGGCGGCAGCACAGGGAATTGAAGTAACGGATGCTATGAAGGCTGAAGTGGCTGATCCGGGCAATAATATTATTCAATAACCTACAGAGTTCATAAACAGGGTGCGTCCGAGCTGGGCGCCCTTTGCCGCTTGAGGGAGGAAGTCAGCAATGTATAATTCATTAATCGGGGCTCTGGAAATGGGCCTGCTCTACGCATTCATGGCACTTGGGGTGTATATTACCTTCCGTATTCTGGATTTTCCCGATCTGACGGTGGATGGAAGCTTTACAACCGGCGGCGCGATTGCTGCAGTGATGATCAGCAGCGGTTATTCTCCGCTGCTGGCGACCTTGTGCGCAATGCTCGGGGGAATGGCGGCAGGGATGTGTACCGGTCTGCTCCATACCAAAGGGAAAATCAACGGGCTGTTGTCCGGGATTCTGATGATGATTGCCTTGTATTCGATCAATCTGCGGATTCTGGTGAAGCCGAATGTCTCCTTGATGGGAGATGACACATTGTTCAGCTCCATGAATCCGCTGCTGGTCATGCCTTTTATCGTTGTACTGGTCAAAATCCTGATGGATCTGTTCCTGCGCACCGATCTGGGACTGGCCCTGCGGGCCACCGGCGACAACTCGCGGATGATCCGCAGCTTCGGAGTGAACACGGATACAACAACGATTCTGGGGATCAGCCTGTCGAACGGGCTGGTGGCGCTCTCGGGCGCATTGATCGCCCAGTATTCTTCCTTCGCCGATGCGTCGATGGGGATCGGTATGATTGTCATCGGGCTTGCGTCGGTGATTATCGGGGAAGCGATCTTCGGTGCGAAGAACGTCTTCCGGGCGACACTGGCTGTGCTGCTCGGCTCCATCGTGTACCGGATCGTTGTCGCTCTGGCACTCCGGGTGTCTTGGCTCAAGCCTTCCGATCTCAAGCTGATCACCGCAATTATCGTCATTATTGCCCTCGTCTTCCCGTCGGTTCAGCGGTATGTGAAGCAGAAGAGCACGGCCCGCAGACGGACGGCAGAGCTTGCTGAGCTGGCTCAGCGCAGTAAGCAGAGAGGAGGGGCCGCCAATGTTGAAGCTTGACAATGTATGTAAGCTGTTCAACCCCGGCTCGCCGGATGAGAAGGTCGCGCTGCTGGGGATCGATCTTGAACTGAACGCGGGCGATTTCGTAACGATTATCGGCAGTAACGGTGCCGGCAAATCTACACTGATGAATATTATCTCAGGCGTGATGAAGCCCGATCTGGGGGAAGCGCGCATTGAAGGCAGCTCGATCAGCCATCTGGCGGAATACCAGCGCGCACGCTGGATCGGCCGGGTCTTCCAGGACCCGATGGCCGGGACAGCGCCGCATATGACGATTGAGGAGAACCTGGCCATGGCCTACAAGCGGGGCAAACCCCGCGGGCTGTCCTTGGGTGTCAATGCGCACAGACGTACGCTGTTCCGCGAACAGCTCAGCCGCCTGGGCATCGGCCTCGAGGACCGGCTGCGCGCCAAGGTGGGGCTGCTCTCAGGAGGCGAGCGGCAGGCGTTGAGCCTGCTGATGGCGACCTTCACCCAGCCGCAGATTCTGCTGCTGGATGAGCATACAGCTGCGCTTGACCCTTCGCGCGCCGAACTGATCACCACCCTTACGGAATCCATTGTCCGTGAGATGAAGCTGACTACGCTGATGGTTACCCATAACATGGATCAGGCGATCCGCCTGGGCAACCGGCTCATCATGATGGACAAAGGCTCGATCATCCTCGATTTCGATGAGACGCGCAAAAAGGATCTGACGGTAGAGCGTCTGCTTGGCGAATTCGAAGCGATCAGCGGCCATAAGCTGGCTGACGACCGGATGATGCTGGGCTGATTAGGGATCATCAGTCTTTAGCGTTATAGCTTGATCTGCAGCCGGTTGATCCGGTAGCGGATCGAGCTTTTTGTCATTTTCAGGTGTCCCTGGTCCGATTCACTTCCGGGTATGAGAGGTAAAGTTAAGGGAAAGAACATAACTTGAACATCAAACACCAAATGGAGGCGACTGGACATATGACTGCGAAGAAACTGGAAGGCAAGGTAGCGATTGTTACAGGAGGCGGCTCGGGCATCGGCCGGGCATCTGTGCTGGAGTTCGCCAGAAGCGGAGCCAAGGTGGCACTTCTGGACCGTACGGTGGAGAATGCAGAGAAGGTGGCCGCTCAGATCACGCAGGAGGGCGGGGAAGCTGCAGTGTTTGAATGCGATATCGCTGATCCGCCGCAGGTGGAGCATGCTGTGAAACAGGTTATCGAGAAGTGGGGACAGCTGGATGTGGTCTTCGCCAATGCCGGGATTAACGGGGCCATGACACCGATTGAGACGATGGACATCGAGTCCTGGGATCAGACGATTCAGATTAATCTGCGGGGCACCTTCGCCACTGTCAAGTATGCCATCCCCCATCTCAAAGAGAAGGGCGGCAGCATTCTGATCAACAGCTCGATCAACGGTAACCGGGTATTCTCCAATGTCGGTTTCTCTGCATATAGTACGACCAAGGCGGGGCAGGTGGCTTTTATGAAAATGGCTGCTCTTGAGCTGGCCCAGTACAAGATTCGTGTAAACGCTATCTGTCCGGGAGCGATTACCACGAATATAGATGATAATACCTATCCTTCAGATGATCTTAAGGAAGTGCAGATTGAAGTGGAATTCCCGGATGGCGGGCAGCCGCTGGAGAAGGGGCCGGGGCGTCCGGATCAGGTGGCTAAGCTGGCGCTGTTCCTGGCTTCTGAGGATTCGGATCATATCACGGGTACGGAAATCTACTGTGACGGAGCGGAATCCCTCCTGCACGGCTAATCCTTCTATAAGTCACTCATCGCTCATATGATGGGATAAGTGAAGTCTTCTCTGAAGCGGACGATGTTCCTTGCCGGAGCCTTAGGCAGTACTGCCTGAAGATCCCGGTTAGCGGGGATAGGCGTCCGTTTCTTGTTTTGACCGGGCAGCAGAAAATTTCAGTAAAAGTTGCAGCGCATTTCAGGTATACTGATTCTATGTGCCATGACGGGCGAGGAAGGAGGAAAATAAATTATGAATATGGACCTGCTGCATATGGAATCAATCATCAAGCTGCTTGTGGCCATGCTGTTCGGGCTGTTCATCGGCATTGACCGCCAATTGAAACAGAAACCGCTGGGAATCCGGACCAGTATGGTCATCAGCATCGCCAGCTGTCTGGTAACCCTGGTATCTATTCATGCGTATGACAAATTCGGCGGACCGGATCATCCCAATATGGACCCGATGCGTCTGGCAGCGCAGATTGTCAGCGGTATCGGTTTTTTGGGAGCGGGTGTTATTCTGCGCAGAGGCGGAGATGCGATCTCCGGCTTAACCTCGGCCGCGCTGATCTGGACGGCATCCGGTATCGGAATTGCAGTTGGCGCAGGCTTTTATGTAGAGGCGGGTTATGCGGTTATACTGCTTATGTTCGCGGTTAACGCTGTGCCTCTGCTTATCAAAGCCATCGGACCTGAAGTGCTGAACAAGCACGAGATCTCCATCAAAATCATTATGGAACCGAACTATATCCTGACGGATGTGATTCAGAAGATTGAGCAGCGGCATGTCATGACCGACCAGCGCAAAACGCGCAAAACCGGCCGGACCATCCGGCGAATGAAGATCAAGGATCTTGAGGATGGCAGGCAGATGATCGACATGGTCGTTTCTGCACCAGACAAGGATTATGCTACGGAAATCTATTATGATGTGAAAAAAATCGAGCATGTCATGAGTGTCGAAGTCGAGCAGCTGTAAAAATGGCATGTTGCCATTCCGGCAGATGTGGTACTCTATCTATGAGAGAGTCATTTTGATCATATGGAAGGGGATTATTGTAATGACACCGATTACAGCATTTGAAGGACACTATGAGGGAGAAGCCGCTGTCTGGCTGAAGGCCGGCCGTTATGAAGCGGCTATTCTGCCGGGCATCGGCGGGAATCTGATCTGCTTCCGGGATACTGAGAGCGGTTACCGTTTCTTGCATGAGCCTGGCGCGGAAGAGATGGAAGCATTCAAGGCGAACCCGGGCATTCACGGCATTCCTGTACTGTTTCCGCCGAACCGCTATGAGGATGGAGAGTTCCCGTGGAATGGACAGACCTATCATTTGCCTGTCAATGAAGCCAAAACCGGCAATCATCTGCATGGCTTCCTACATACAGCAGCATGGGAGGTAGAGGAATTCGGTACCGGCACAAGCGAAAGCTTCGTCACTGTAGCGATCAAGGTGGATGAGAACCATCCGTCCTATCAGTATTTGCCGTTCAAATATACGATCAAGCTGCGCTACACGCTCGGTGAAGGCGGCCTGTCCCAGCAGCTGCTGGTCCACAATGACGGTGATGTGCTGATGCCTTGCCTGCTGGCGTTCCATACCGCTATTAATGCTCCGTTCGCCCCAGGCAGCAGCGCGCAGGATTACCGTGTTAAGCTAACGATCGGCGAACGCTGGGAGCTTAACGAGCGGATGCTGCCAACCGGCAAATTCCAGGAGCTGACTGCTGATGAGGTAGCTCTGCGCGGCGAAGGATTGTATCCATTCTACGCGTCTATGGACAACCACTATACCGCAGCCGCCCAGAATGGACGGAACCGGATGGAGCTGACCGACCGCAAGGCCGGAGTTACGCTGGTGTATGATGTGGGTACCTCGTATAAGCAATGGATGATCTGGAACAACGGAGCAACCGAAGGCTTCTTCTGTCCTGAGCCGCAGATCAACCTGGTGAATGCGCCAAAGGTGGATCTGCCTGCTGATGACATCGGCTTGTTCGGGCTGGAGCCTGGGGAATATTGGGAGGAGAGCAGCCGGATATACGTGAAGTAGGCTTAGGCGGCTTAGGCACAGGCGTCATTCCGGTGGATATTTGGACTTCCGGCCGCTGTTGCCCCCAGATTTCTTGATTTATACCGCTTACCGCGGTGGAAATCCGGGGACAAAGGCGGACGCTACCGCTCCTACAGTTCCAAAATCCCCCTTCAATCCTTGGCCTAATTAGTTATTATCCTTTTCAGTCTATCCCGCTGGGATGAGAATAGAAAAGAAAAGAGAAGAGCAGCGTCTGATGTATGGATGCTGCTCTTTTTTGTAGCGTTGTACTCATTTGGGAAATGAATTTTAAGGCGGTTTTAAGCTTAAAGGCGTATACTACTCCTTTAATAGTTAGGAGTGAATGAACTTGTCTCGGATATTGCCATCGAAGCGTTTGTTGTATTTGTTGATCATTTTACTGGCTATAGGATTTGGGCTGAATTTGTTTTTGCAGGCTGCTTCTTTTCGGATGGATGTGCTTCATGCGCTAAAGTGGGTTGGCGCTTATCCTTGGCTGTATTGTACCGGAAGTTTGTTTATTTTCTTCATCCTGCTCTTAAGCTCAGTGATCGTGCCGAATGCGTATGCGGGGCCGGCGGTGATCTCGGCGCTGTTCGTGCTGCTGGGGATTGCCAGTGATCAGAAGCTGGCTACGAGAGGAGAACCGCTGTTTCCGTGGGATCTGATGCTGCTGAAGAATGCCGAAGGAATGAGCAAGATTACCAGCGGGATGATCTCTCCGTTTGCTATAGGGACCGCTGTTCTGCTGGTTGCCGGTCTGGTCCTTGTGATTATTAAGCTGCCGAAGAACCGGATCAGACTGTCCTTGCGCGTGACGCTGGCGGGGATCTCTGTAGGGCTCAGCGCATGGTTTCTTGTGCTGGTCACCGGTCAATCTCCGGTTGTTGCAGCAATGAGCTATCAGAACATCTTCTGGAATCAGAAGGTGAATTATACGCAGAACGGGTTCGTGTATGCGTTCGCCGGGAATCTGAGGCAGAGCCTGATGGACAAGCCGGAGGGCTACACCCGCGAAGCGGTTGAGGCGGTAGCTGCCAAGTATTCGGCATTGCCGGAGGCGCCGGCACAGGCCGCGCCAGGGGAGCAGCCGAACATTCTGTTTATGATGAATGAGGCGTTCTTCGACCCTACGCGCCTGCCCGGATATACGCTTAGCGAAGATCCGCTGAAGTTCATCCATGGGGTGGCGGGCCAGACGCCGTCCGGTTATTTGCTGTCCCCGGAATTCGGCGGCAATACGGCTAATGTGGAGTTCGAGGCCCTGACCGGGCTGTCGATGTATTTTCTGGGGGATGGAACGATTCCTTATCAACAGCGCATCGTCAAAATGTCCTCCCTGCCGTCGATCGTCAGTATTCTGAAGGACAGAGGGTATGAGGCACTGGCGCTGCATCCGTTCGATGATACCTTCTATAACCGTAACCGTGTCTATCCGGTGCTGGGGTTCGACCGCTTCACAAGTGAGAAGGATCTGCCGGACGCTGACCGCCTGACTCCAGAGGGGTATGTCTCGGATAAAGCAGCTGTACAGGAGGCGGTCCGGCAGCTTCAAGAGGCATCGGGCCCGGCATTCCTGCATCTGGTGACGATGCAGAATCATTTTCCTTTCACCAAAGGCCTGAACGGACCGAATACCATCACCGTTCAAGGCGGACTGCCAGAGCAGAAGGATGAGCTGGAGACTTATGTGCAGGATACCAAGCTGACAGACGAGGCCATGGCTTATCTCCAGCAGGAGCTGCTGAAGATCAAGCGGTCCACCATCGCGGTGTTCTGGGGAGATCATCTGCCTGCGCTCAGCGCCGGGATCTATACCGCAGCAGGCTGGGATCAGGAGCCAAGGCTGAAGCATGAGACGAAGCTGTTGGTACTCGCTAACTTTGAGATCGGGAAAGAGCCGCTCGGGACGCTTAGCCCGGCCTTTCTCGGCCCTGCGGTCTTCCGGTTATCCGGGCAGACGCTGCCGGCCTTTTATAAGCTGCTGGAGCAGGTACGGGCGGAAATTCCGGGACTTAGCAAGAAGGTGCTAATCGGGCCGGGCGATACCGGAATTCTGCAGGAGCTGACCCCTGAGCAGCAGGCGCTGCTGGATGACTACCGTCTGGTCGAATATGACCTGCTGGAAGGGGAGAAATATGCGGAGTCGCTGATGTTCTGAGCACTCCGCCGTGGCTTAGCGCAGCCCCACATCATGGAAGCGGTTCTCAATCGGCTCCCGCAGCAGCAGACGAATGGACTGGATCGCTGCGGTCTCGATACGCTTCGCTTCCCGGAGGAGTGGAAGCAGAGATTGGGCATCCAGCGAACATGGACCCTCTGGAGCTTGTACAGTCTGCTTGCATAGACTGTGCGTTATTTGATTATAGACAGCAGCCAGAGCTGCATAATGCTCTGCAACGCCTTCAACTTCGGGCCAATATTGGCTGGCTTCTTTTGCGTAGGCTGCAGTGTCCTGCTTCAAACCTGCATAGAAGAGCAGCGTCTCATAAGCTCCGGCAGCATCATAGGTGTTGTCCGCCAAGGCTTCCAGCATAGCATCATAGGCCTGCAAACCGCAGGCATATTGCGATTCCGGCAGCATCAGATCATGAACCTCTGCCTTATACACCGCCTGGATGAAGGACTCTCTGAGCACCTGAACGATATCCTTGCGGATCTGGCCTTCATAGATTTGGCCATACCAATATGGCGATTCATTCCTTCCGAATTGCTCGTAAGGCAGCTCCAGTTCTGCGGCAGAAGCATTCTCTGTGTAATAGAAAAGCTGCCGTTCATCATCACAGCGGGTAATCACTATGAAACGGTCCTTCCAGCAGACCACACCGGTGCCTTGCTCAAGTGATCTGCGGATTTCTGAAATAGCCTGCTTCTGATAGAGAGGGAAGGTAGGGCTGAAGTTAAAGCCTGCACCCTGCATGGCGATAATACCAATCAGATCTGCTGCTACGCAATGTTCAGCCGCCCAGTTATATGCCGTAGCAGAATCCGGGTGAAGCTGCCTGTGTACCGACAGACGGAAACATAAGGCCGTCATTCCGGCCAGCATGGGCTTGGAGAGTGTGAACCAGCCTTTGGCCGACAGGACCTGGTGCATCGCATCTGCAAAAGAAGAAGCGGGCGGCACACGCGGCTGATCCGCAGCGGCTGAAGCGTGCTTATTATGATGTTCATTCATCGTGCGGTGTGCGCCCCCCATCTGGGCAGTGTGGACCGCTTCCGGTCCGGGTACTGCCCAGAAATTTTTGTAACCTGCTGCATCGCCCGTTCCTCCAGCTCCAAGGCCTTCTTCAAAGCAGAGCAGAGGGAGGGAAGCTGAACTTGCATTAGCAGCTTGCCGCTGTTCTTCTCAGAGATTGCAGCCGTGAACGGTCCCCTCAGCCCCTCCACCAGCTCAGCATACAAGTGTTGAACCTCCTCCAGCCCCGGCAATACGGACTGAACCTCCTGCAGATAAGCGGAGATCTCGATCCGTGAAGTCATATACGATTCAAGGATGTAAATAGCGCCGTAGCTGTCGAATCCGCCCTGCTGAAGCGCCCGGATCAGGAAGCTGTAGGCCAGGCGGCCTGAACCGAGGCTTAAGTCAGGAAGTGTTTTGTGAGGAGTCTCCCAATCCTCCAGCGCAAGCCGAAGTGATTCAAGTACAGTATCCTGCAACGGAATCATCACCCGCTCTCCGACATACATACAGTCCCAGAAGGGCGTGAAGTTAAGGCCGAAGTTATCATACAGCACATATTGTGTCGCATCGGACCAGCCATCCTGTACATAGAACACCCGGTCATCCTCATCATAACCATGAATCACTCCGAATTCCGGTATCCAGTAGAGGCAGGCCAGACCGCGGTCCAGACTCTGCTTGACACAGTCAATAGCGATCCGTTGATACGCCCCGAAGGAATCATGTCTGGTTCTCCCGCCGTCATCCACCAAGAAGATCCCGAGGTTGTCGACAGCCCGGCGATGCTCTGTGCCCCACTGTCCGTAAGCCGTAACAGACATGGGGAGGAGCTTCTCATGTACGGTGAATTTGAAGGCCATGCCGCTTAGCCCGGAGAGCATGAATTTTGGACCCTCGAATAACCCGGCGGCAGTCAGTACGGCATAGAGCGCATCGGTAAAGGATTTCGATTCACGCTGCATCCGGACGTCAAGGATTACACCTGTTCGTTTGCTCAATGTTCATTCTCCTGTTCATCCAGGCGGCTCACTACTGTCTCACAGATGCTGCGGAGCTTCTCCTTCAGCCATTTCGGGGCCAGGAGGGCACTCCACTCCGAGTGGAGCAGATGTGCAATGAACGCGCTGGTATCATAAAAATCAACTTCGTAGATATCCTTGTCAGCGGCGCGAAGCTGGTAACCTCCCCAAGACGGCTCCCGGGGTATTCCGGGTAACCGGATTCTTGCCGTGAACGGCTTCAAGGATCTGGCCTGCCCGGCTGGAGCTGCAGGGCCGTTCTCCCCGGCTATAAAAACCCTGCTGGTCAGTGTTAGCTCACGGATGCCCGACAGGTTGTAATACTCACTCCGCCCGTCTCCTTCCACAGCGGCCACGAGATAATCATCTTCAATCCGCCGGCTTAGCTGTAGGGGACAGAGATACAGCTCCTGCGGGGGATCCTGCCCGTTCAGGTAGAGAACATGGACCACCCTGCGGGCCTGAATAGCCTGCTCCAGCATCTCCATGACCTGCAGTCGGTGGGGATTCACTTCAAATACAGGCAGCTTAATCTCCCTGTCCGCAAGCGGCTGCGCCGTGAACCGCTCCAGCAGACCGCCCACCTTGCGGATGGTCTGGGCGTTCTCATAATCATAGTGACTATACCGGTAAGCCAGATATTTCAGCACCCGCTGCTCCTCGTCCGTAATGTACAGATGTGGGAGCACGAAGCTGTTGTCCTCATAGATATATCCGCGCTGCTTCGCTACATAGCGGAGCGGGGCCCGCAGCGATTCCGCCAGGTATTCAATATCCCGCTGGGCCTGGCGCCTGGAAATCTCGAACTGCTCCGCCAGCTTGCTGCTGTTCGGATAAGTAAGCTGGCGGACTTGCTGGTCAAACCACTGAATCCGGTGAATATGGCTCATGCTGCTCCCGCTCCTTTCTGTCAGCCTCCAGTATAGCTGGAGATGGTGCTTTAGACCAGCGTGAGCGTTCCTCTCAAAGAAACAAGGATGCTCCGGCATCCATGCACGAAGCATGAAGCAGGGGGCATCCTTGCGTCATTTTACTTGGTTGCTGCGTCCACTCTAACCTGCGTCGCTTTGTCGCAGCGCTTGCAGACCTTCAGGGCGCTGCCGTCGGATTTTATTTTGGTGTAGAGCAGCTTGATCCGGGTGGTCCCGCAGACCGGACAGGTGCCGCGTCCACGGGAAGGAAGGGTCCAGAGTACCCGTCCGCGTTTGGTTTTTGACATTCTTGTAATCCTCGTTTCATTGAATTGATGGTACCTGTCCAGTATAGAACAAGCGGTACGACATAAAATGTCGTAGCAGATAACGAGTTTTTAACTATTGGCCCAGTAACGTAATTGACGGAACGGCTGCCAAGCCAGTAGACTAGATTGGACATAGATGGAAGAACCTGGGGACCTAGGGCCTTCAGCATTCATTGTTATGAAAGGGGTTACATATGTGAAAAAGCTTGGGCTTGTCTACGTGCTGCTAATCGGCATCTTCGTACTCTACGTGCTGAATTACAAGCAGCAGGGGAATGCGGCAGACCCGTGGGAGACTGCGGGACTGCGCGGCAATATTGAGGACAAATACGTGATGGTTACGTTCCAGATCGGCATAGATTACTGGAAAAGCGTGCTGAAGGGCTTCGAGGACGCCGCAGAGGAGCTTAATGTATCCGTCGAGTATCACGGCTCCACCCAGCATAATGCGAGTGAACAGATGACGGTGCTGGAGCAGACCATCGCCAAGAAGCCGGCGGGAATTGCCATCTCGGCCGTGAATTCCAAGCTGCTTACAGCGACGATTAACAAGGCTGTGGAGAGTGGTATTCCGGTGGTGCTGTTTGATTCGGGAGCGGAGGGCAGCAAGGCGTATTCCTTCCTGGGAACGGACAATTATAATGCCGGAACGAAGGCGGCGCATAAGATGGCCGAGCTGACCGGGGGCAAGGGCGAGGTAGCTATTATCACCACACCGGATCAGCATAATCACCAGGAGCGGACGGACGGCTTCACGGACACAATTCGCAGCAAATACCCGCAGATGAAGCTGGTGGCGGTTAAGGATGGGCGGGGAGATCAGGTGGCGTCCAGGGAGGCTGCCGAGCAGCTGCTGGTGCGTTATCCGCAGCTGGCGGGAATTTTTGCCACGGAAAGTAATGGAGGCATCGGGGTCGCGGAAGCTGTGGATGCCGCCCCTGGGAGCGGACCGGTCCCGCAGATTATCAGCTTCGATACGGATAAAGGCACACTCGATCTGGTGAAGGAAGGCAAGATTGCCGCAACCATGGCCCAGGGCACCTGGAATATGGGTTATTGGTCGCTGACCGAGCTGTTTCATCTGCACCGTGATCTGGAGGCTGATCCTGAGGCCTATGCCAATAACAAGCCCCTGCCTGTCCCCGATTCTGTAGATACCGGAATTGATGTGGTCACGCGGCAGAATGTGGACAATTATTATGCCAAATAGGCGGCAGAGGGGGAGCCTGGGATGCACAAGACCGGCGTGAGCATGGAGAAGCTGAAGCTGAATAATATGCCGATCCGCTATAAGCTGATTATTCACTTTTTGCTGATTAGCATTCTGCCTTCCATTGGACTGGGGCTGTTGATTGGCTGGACGGTGGACAGGATCGTGGAGGAGCAGAGTACCGAGAACACGATGCAGCTCATCCGCAAGGTAAATACCGCCATAGAGAGTGATGTGGAGAATCTGCAGAAAATTACGTACCTGATCTCGTTCGATCCGGGCGTCCAGAAGTTCCTGAAGGGGGCGTCACCGGCTCCGGCACAGCCGGACCCCGCAGCGGGCAATGGGGAATCGGCGGAATACAATATCCGCAAATTTCTGCAGGGATTCACCACACTCAGCTCCGAGATAGCAGGCATCATGCTGGTCAACCGTGAAGGCGATTTCATCAGCAACGAGATGTATACCCGTTCCGGTACCCGGCTGACGGAGGAGAGCTGGTACAAGCAGGCGGCAGAGAATAAGGGGATCTTCCTGATCGTCGGGCATCCGTATGGCCGTGCGGTCAGGTCCCATGTGGACTATAAGGAGAGCGAGGTGGTCTCTGCTGTACGGGCCATTGTGAATCCTGAGACGCAGGTGGTCCAGGGTGTGGTGCTGGTGGATCTGAAGCTGCGGGTGATCGCGGAGACGGCTAGAGATGTCACGCTCGGCAAAACCGGATATCTGACGGTGGTGGACAATCGCGGAGAGATGATTTACGCGCCGCAGCACCCTTTAATGCGTAACATCCCGGCAGGTCTGTTCACCGAGTCCTCGGGCATTACCTCGGAGACAGTAGACGGCCGCAAGCTTCAGCTGATCTACCGGACCTCGCCGTTTACCGGCTGGACCACGATGGGCGTGTTCCCGATGGATGAGTCGGCTTATGGAATCCGCGAGATTACGTTCAATGTTGTCACGTTTGTATTTGTGGTCTGTATGCTGGGCATGACCGCCTCATTCTATCTGGCCTATTCGATCTCCCGTCCTATCGGCCAGCTGGCCTCCTTCATGAGCAAGGCACAGTCCGGTGATCTGACGATCCGCTACTGGGGCAGCCGATCCGATGAGATCGGGCTGCTCGGCCGCAGCTTCAATACGATGCTGGCCCAGATTAGCCGGCTGCTATCCCTGACCGAGCTTCAGGCGCGGCAAAAGCGTGAGGCGGAGCTGCGCAGTCTCCAGGCGCATATCAAGCCGCATTTTCTGTACAATACGCTGGATACGATTCACTGGATGGCCCGCAGCAAGGGAGCGGAGGATATCGCCGAGGTCGTCCAGTCCCTCTCCAGGCTGTTCCGGCTGGGCTTAAGCAAAGGGAGTGATATCATACCGCTCTCCGATGAGCTGGAGCATATCGTCAGCTATCTGAAAATTCAGCATGTTCGTTATAGCACCAAGCTGACCTATTCCATTGAAGTGGAGCCGCACTTACAGGAGCTGTACGTGCTTAAGCTGTTGCTGCAGCCGATGGTGGAGAACGCGATCTATCACGGCATCAAGGAACGACGCGGCCCCGGCCACCTCTCCATTGCAGTTGTAGAACGGGACAACGACCTGTATCTTACCGTACGCGATGATGGTGCAGGGATGTCTGCGGATAAGCTGAAGGAGCTCAGACAGCGGCTCGAAGCGGTTGGCGCAGAAGAATTGGAGCGTACGGAGACGGACATGGCTGTAACAGGCACCGCAGGAAGCGGCTACGGCATATTGAATGTGCAGGCGCGGATCAGGCTGACCTATGGAGCGCCGTACGGTATCCAGATTGAGAGCGGACCGGGGCAGGGAACTCTTGTAACCGTATGTCATCCGGTTGTTCGTGAGCATTACCCTGAGAAGGATTAGGACAGAGGAGGATGATCCGCAGATGATAGAGAAATGGAAAGTAATCATTGCCGATGATGAGCGCATTATCCGGGAGGGCATCCGGCAATGCGTGGACTGGGATAGCCTGGGCATGGAGGTGACGGCAGAGGCAGAAGACGGGGAAGAGGCGCTGGAGCTGGCCGTGGAGAATGCCATTCATATCGCCCTGGTGGATCTGAACATGCCGATTATGCATGGCATGGAGCTGATGAAGCGGCTGCGGGAGGCACTGCCCGGCTGCAAGATTATTGTGATCACCGGCCACGATGAATTCGCCTATGCCCAGGAGTCGATCCGGCTGCAGGTGAATGATTATATTCTCAAGCCTGCGGAGCCGAAGCAATTGATGCAGGTGCTGCGGGGCGTCCGCGATGAGCTGGAGTCCGAGCGGCAGCAGAGCCAGCATCTGGAGCAGGCTTCCCGGCAGCTGATGAAGAACTTCCCGTTGCTGCGCGAGCGCTTCTGCCAGGAATGGCTGGATGGTAATCTGAGCCAGGCGGAGATCCGGGAGCAGCTGCAATTCCTCAAGCTTCCGCCGCAGCGGCCGGAGCTGATCGGCATCATCCGCTGGAGGTGGGAGGGCCAGCATCCGGCGATGAAGGAGAAAGAGCGGCAGCTCTTCTTGTTCGCCATAGAGAATATCGCCGCCGAGCTGTTGGACCCGTATCCCAAGGTGATGTTCCGGGACGCCGCCGGATTGATCGTTATCCTGCTGTGGGATGCCGCCTGTGAGCGCATCCTGGCCGGAGTGGAGGCCGCAGTGCGCAGCCATCTCAAAATCGCTGTTGAAGTCGGCACGCGGCTGATCCAGGGAGAGATTACAGAGCTTGCTGCCGCTTACCGGAGCTGCCGGGTGGCGCTGGTCAAGGAGCAGCCGCTGTCCCCGCTCGTCCGCCGGGCGAAGCAGCATATCCAGGAGCATTACAGCGAATGCGAGCTTACCCTGGAGGCCACAGCAGGCCTGCTTCAAGCCTCCCCGGTCTATCTGAGCCGCCTGTTCAAGCAGGAGCTGGGCCAATCCTTCGGCACGTATCTGACCCAGACCCGTATCCGCCGGGCCGCCCAGCTTCTGCATTCAACCGACCTCAGTATTAACGAGGTGGCGGAGCAGTCGGGCTATGAGACCCAGCATTATTTCAGCACGGCCTTCAAGAAGCAGACCGGTGTGGCGCCGCTGCAGTTCCGTAAAGGGGTGCAGGCTGAGGTACGCAAGTAACTGAAGATACAGAATGAATAGTGGGGAATGCTTCAGTAGCCATCTATAGGCGAGAGGGCATTCCTTTTTGCATATAAAAAGTTATATTTTCACAAAAACAGTAGCCTCAGTGTAAATACGGCACCTGCCCCCGGTTGCTATACTCGATTTGTCACACGGGAACACCTGTGGAAGACATCAGAATAGTTCAGGGGGTAGTGCAGGAATGAAAAAATATTCAATGATCACGCTTCTGCTAACACTGGTACTCATCTTATCTGCATGCGGCAACAGTGGTAATTCATCCAGCAGCGCTGGCAGCTCTTCCGGCGGCGGGGATACATCGAAGGGCAAGGTGGGCATCGCGATGCCGACCAAATCTTCGGAGCGCTGGGTGAATGACGGCAACAACATGGTCAAGGAGTTCGAGAAGCTGGGCTACGGCACAGATCTGCAATATGCGGAGGATGTGGTGGAGAATCAGGTCTCGCAGATTGAGAACATGATCACCAAAGGTGTGAACGCAATTGTAATCGCTTCAATTGACGGTGAGGCGCTGACGGACGTGCTGCAGAAGGCGCATGACGCCAACGTTAAGGTGATCGCTTATGACCGTCTGATCAAAAAAAGTGAATTCGTAGACTATTATGCAACCTTCGATAATTTCAAGGTGGGTGTGCTGCAAGGCTCTTACATTGAAGAGAAGCTTGGCCTGAAGGACGGCAAGGGCCCGTTCAACATCGAGCTGTTCGGCGGATCGCCGGATGACAACAATGCCTACTTCTTCTTCGACGGCGCCATGTCGATTCTGAAGCCATATATCGATTCCGGTAAACTGGTGGTCCGCAGCAAGCAGCTTACGATGGATAAGGTAGCTACGTTGCGCTGGGACGGCGCTGCCGCCCAGTCACGGATGGATAACCTGCTGAGTGCGAACTATGCGAGCGATAATCTGGACGCAGTCTTGTCTCCATACGATGGCATCAGCATCGGTATCCTGTCTTCGCTCAAGGGGGTAGGCTACGGCTCCGGTGACAAGAAGCTTCCGGTGGTTACCGGACAGGACGCCGAGCTGGCTTCCGTGAAGTCCATTCTGGCCGGAGAGCAGACCCAGACAGTATTCAAGGATACCCGCGAGCTGGCCAAGAAGGCAGTGGAGATGACGGAGAGTGTGCTGAAGGGGACCGAAGCTGAAGTCAACGATACCACCACCTACGACAACGGGGTCAAAATCGTCCCGTCCTACCTGCTGGAGCCGGTCTCTGTGGATGCGGGCAATGTGGATAAAGTGCTGGTGGACGGCGGGTACTACACCAAGGATCAGCTGGGACAATAGCCGTCATAGCGCAGGTCTGGCGGGTACCGGCGGCAGCTTCGGAGCAAGGAGCGCCGCCGGAGAACCGCTGCACAGTCACAAGGAAAGCTGGGTGAGAGGCACATGAGCGAAATTATTTTGGAGATGAAAGGTATTACCAAGACATTCCCCGGCGTCAAAGCGCTCTCGTCAGTCAATCTGCAGGTGAAGGCAGGCGAGATCCACGCCCTCTGCGGAGAGAATGGGGCAGGCAAGTCCACGCTGATGAAGGTGCTTAGCGGAGTGTATCCGCACGGGACGTATGAAGGGGATATCTATTACCAGGGGCAGGTATGCCAGTTCAAGGATATCAAGGACAGCGAGGGCCTGGGGATCGTCATTATCCATCAGGAGCTGGCGCTGATTCCGTATTTGTCGATTTCGGAGAACATCTTCCTCGGCAATGAACAGGCCAGACGCGGGGTGATCAACTGGAACGAAACGACGGTCAAGACCAAGGCGCTGCTAACCACCGTCGGCCTCAAGGAATCGCCGTTTACAGGAGTTTCTACGATAGGTGTCGGCAAGCAGCAGCTTGTAGAGATCGCGAAGGCGCTCTCCAAGGAAGTGAAGCTGCTCATTCTCGACGAACCGACAGCGGCGCTGAATGAGGATGATAGCGAGAACCTGCTGCTGCTCATTCTGGAGCTGAAGAAGCAGGGGATATCCTCGATTATCATTTCCCACAAATTGAACGAAATCGAGAAAATAGCGGATTCCGTCACGATTCTGCGGGATGGACAGACCATCAAGACCCTGGATATGAAGCAGGATGCCGTTACAGAGGATGTCATTATCAAAGGCATGGTCGGGCGCGATCTGACGAACCGTTACCCTGAGCGCACACCGGATCTGGGAGAGACGATCTTCGAGATCCGTGACTGGAATGTCTATCATGAGACACAGGCGGGCCGCAAAATGCTGGATCAAATTAATCTCCACATCCGGCGGGGTGAGGTGGTCGGCATTGCCGGGCTGATGGGCGCAGGGCGCACGGAGCTGGCGATGAGTGTGTTCGGCAAGTCATATGGCAAGCGGATCAGCGGCCAGACTTTTATGCACGGCAAGGAAGTACACCTGAATAACATCAGCCAGGCGATAGAGCATGGGTTAGCCTACGTGACCGAGGACCGCAAGCATTACGGCCTGATCCTGATCGACGATATCAAGCGGAACATCTCGCTCAGCAGCCTGAAGAAGCTCTCCCGCCATGGCGTCATTAATGAGAACGAGGAAGTGCTGGTCGCAGAGGAATACCGCAAGAAGCTGAATATCAAGACCCCCAGCATCCTGCAAAAAACCGTGAATCTCAGCGGCGGCAACCAGCAGAAGGTGGTACTCAGCAAATGGATCTACGCCCAGCCGGATGTTTTGATCCTGGATGAGCCTACGCGGGGTATCGATGTCGGGGCCAAATACGAAATCTATTCCATCATCAACAGCCTTGCCGCAGAGGGGAAGGGCGTGCTGGTCATTTCTTCCGAGCTGCCGGAAATCATCGGGATGTGCGACCGGATCTACACCATGTGTGAAGGGCGGATCAGCGGGGAAGTCGAGCGGAAGGATGCGTCGCAGGAGCTTTTGATGAAATTTATGACACGAAGCAGGGGGTAACACCGCATGGGAGCCATTAGTGAACTGTTCAAAAAAAATATCCGCCAATACGGCATGATCATTGCCTTGATTTTTATTTCGGTGTTCTTTCAAATTCTGACCGACGGCATTCTGCTGAAGCCGCTGAACGTGACCAATCTCATTCTGCAGAACAGCTACATACTGGTGCTGGCTATCGGGATGGTGCTGGTAATCATCACTGGGCATATCGACCTCTCGGTCGGCTCGGTAGCTGCCTTCATCGGTGCCCTGTCGGCCATTATGATGGTGGATATGGAGCTGAATCCGGTGCTGGCCGTAGTCATCTCGCTGCTGATGGGCGCGCTGGTCGGGGCCTGGCAAGGCTTCTGGGTCGCTTATGTCAAAATCCCGGCGTTCATTGTTACCCTGGCGGGCATGCTGCTGTTCCGGGGCCTGACGATGATCGTGCTGAACGGGCAGTCGATTGCACCTTTCCCGAAGACTTTTCAGAAGATCAGCTCCGGGTTCATTCCTGATGTCGCAAGCGTGGGCTCGCTGAATGTGCTGACCCTGATCATCGGTGTTCTGTTGTCGCTGCTGGTGATCTATCAGGAAATCCGCAGCCGCAGGATCACAGTGAAGTACGGTTTTGAGCGGTCTGCGGTCTGGATGTCCGTTGCCAAGGCTGCTGCGCTGGTGATCGTCATCAACCTGTTCACCTATGTTCTGGCACAATATAACGGGATTCCTAATATCCTTGTGATTCTGATGGTGCTGATCGTATTGTACTCCTTCGTCATGAACCACATGACCATGGGGCGGCATATCTATGCCCTGGGCGGCAATGAGAAGGCAGCAAGCCTCTCCGGCGTCAAAACCAAACGGGTGACCTTCTGGGTATTCGTCAACATGGGTGTACTCGCTGCCCTTTCCGGTCTGGTCTTCGCGGCCCGGCTGAACTCGGCTACCCCTAAGGCCGGTACGAACTTCGAGCTGGATGCTATCGCTGCCTGCTTCATCGGCGGAGCCTCCGCGTCCGGGGGAATCGGAACCGTAGTCGGTGCTATTATCGGAGGTCTGGTCATGGGCGTCATGAACAACGGTATGTCGCTCGTCGGCCTCGGCGTAGACTGGCAGCAGGGGATCAAGGGACTGGTGCTGCTGCTGGCGGTAGGCTTTGATATCTATAACAAGTCGAAGACAGCCTGATAGTAAGATAGAACCCGGCCGGAACTGCTCCAGAGGGAGCGGCTCCGGCTTGCCTGTCGTACAAGTTCTCCCGCACAGCTTGCAGCATACGGCTCTGGCATGGATAATAGCACCTAAGGTGCTTTATATTTCATGATAGTAACAGGAGGCTACAGATGCAGATTATTGCCATGCTGACCATGCTGATTGACCATGTTGGGCTGATCTTTTTCCCGGGTGAGCTTGCCTGGAGATATGTGGGGAGAATTGCCTTCCCGATCTACTGCTACGCGCTGGCGCAAGGCTATATCCATACCTCCTCCAGACCCCGTTATCTGCGGCGGCTGCTTATCATTGCGGTGTTGGCACAGATTCCGTACAATCTGGCGATTCATCCGGGAGGCTGGAACGTCGTATTCACCCTGCTGATCTCAGCGCTGGTCCTTGCCCTGCTTGATAAGCTCCCGAATCTGTGGGCGGGTATTCCGGTAGTAGCCGTGGCTGTGCTGCTGATGGATGCGCTGCCGCTGGACTACAACGCTTACGGCCTGCTGCTGGTGCTGATCTTCCGTTATACCCGTTCTTACGTGCTGGTGCTGGCGCATTTGGCGCTGAATGTATTCTATCTGTTCTATTATAATTGGCTGGTGCAGATGGCCAGCATTATTCCGACCCTTCTGATTGCGCTGACTCCGGGTTTTTGGGTGCTGCTGGAGAAGAAGCGTCTGCCGCGCTGGGTCTGGTGGTGCTTTTATCCGGCCCATTTAGCAATACTTGCGTTGGTAAAGTTTCTCTTTTTCAAAGAATGGGTATTTATAGAATGGCGGAGTTTATTTAGCGTATGAGGGTTCATCATTTCCAGGTGCTGTATTTACAAATCCATGCTCCTCTGAGATGATGGGTACGTTGCCAAATTATGAGCTAGAGGAGACATGCTATGAAGAAAATGAAAGCAAGAACCAAATGGCTGGTGCCGATTCTCGCCCTGCTGCTGATTCTGTCAGGCTGCCAAGCGGTTGGCGGCTTCGATGTCAATAAGGCACTGCTGGGGGATCTGGATGTCAAATCCTCTGAATCCAGCACTACGATGACCCTGAACGCTGTTCCTGCAGCAGGTATCACCGCAGAGGACAAGGAAGTTATTGATCTTATTAATTCCTTATCGCTTACGCTCGGCCATGTGAAGGTTCAGGATAACGGCAACGTCTCGGCCACGGGAGTTGTGGGTTACAAGGAGTTCAAGATTCCTTTCTCCCTCTTCACCGACCAGAAGAACCTGGTCTTCACCGCTGAAGGCGCGAAACAGCCGTTCTACATGCCGCTTCAGAGCAATGAAATGTTGCTCGGTCTGGAGGCAACCGATCCGGCCAAGACCTTGGAATTCACTAAGCTGGCCTCCCAGTTTGTGATCAAGAATCTTCCGAATCCGGGTGCGATCACAGTGACATCCGTTAATGAATCCGTATACGGCCAGCCAACCAGCTTGACGAAGCTACATACGGAAATTACAGGGGAAGAGCTTCCGGTATTGCTTAAGAGCTTCCTGAGATCTGTGTCGAAGGATACCGAAGGCTTCACCGCTCTGATTAGCGGTCTATATGATTACATGTATCCGCTCATCAAAGACAGAGCTGAAGATCTGAACAGCATCGGTCTGGGCGATATTCCGCTGGAAGACAAAGAAGGGGTAGTCACCGTAGTGCATGATGCAGCTAAGCTGGCTGTGGATGCTCTCCTGCTCGTCTATGACAAGCAACTGGAGAACCTCTATGAGACCACTCCTGAACTGAAGACTGTTCTAGGCAAGGATACCAAGCTGACTGCGGATATCTTCGTAGATAACGGCTTCCATGTCCGCAAACAGAACATCGACTTCAATGTTGCTCTTCCGGCCGATGAATATCTGCCGCTGCAGAGCATCAACATGAAGCTGGTGTCCGAGACCTGGAATGTGAACGGTCCGGTAACGGCTGATCCAATCAGTACCGTGGGTGCAATTGATTATTCCAAGGGTGACCTTACTCCAGGGGAAACGCTGAGAAACTTCGATGCCAATTCATCCGTCTATAAGCTGCTCAAAGAGGAGATGGCAATTACCTCTAAGAGCCTAATGATCGCACCGGATGACGATTACTATTATCCGGTCGTGAAGAATGGTACTACCTATGTACCGCTGCGCTATGTGGCAGAGGATCTGGATGCTAAGGTAGAGTGGGATGGACCTAACAAATCGATCAAGGTAACTGACGATGTATACGGCGATCAGCTCGTATTCAAAATCGGTTCCGCGCAGGCACAAATTGCCGGCAAGACCGTGAAGCTTCCGTTAGCAGTATTCGTAGATGAGTACGGAGATGCTAATGTGCCGCTGCGTGTATTGGCTGAAGGCCTGCATGCTACGGTTGAAGTAGATGATGACGGCTATATCTGGATTGAACGTCCGTAAGAAGTAACGTTCTAGTCAAAAAACCGGGACCCCTGAGTAATCAGGCGGTTCCGGTTTTTTTTTGCGGGATTACCTGGCGCCTCCTTGACAATATAGGTTTATTGCAATAGACTTAACGTCATTAGGTCTACTGCAATAAACTTATAAGGAGTGAACAGGATGGAACCCTACAAATTATATGATGCTGAATATAAATTCGCTTGCCTGATCTGGGATCATGAGCCGATTAATTCTACAGAGTTGGTGAAGCTGAGCCTCTCGGCGCTGGGCTGGAAGAAATCCACGACCTATACCGTGTTAAGAAAGCTATGTGAGCGGGGAATTCTCAGAAACGAGGGGGCCATGGTCACAGCTGTCATCCCGAAGTCGGAGGCGCAGCGGCATGAGAGCCAGACGGTAGTGGACAAAGCCTTTGGCGGGTCGTTGCCGCAGTTTTTGACTGCTTTTCTCGGGGATAAGAAATTGTCCGCGAAGGAAGCGGCAGAGCTGAAGAGGATTATCGAGGAGGCCTCCCAATGACGGACCTGTGGATCAGCATTCTGAACATGAGCATTACTGCCAGCTATGTAGCCGTCGCCGTAATGCTGGCGAGAGTTCTGCTGCGGCGCGCCCCCAAGCTCTTCTCCTATATGCTGTGGTCCGCAGTAATGATCAGGCTGATCCTGCCTGTCAGCTTCACTTCAAGCTTCAGTATCCTGAGGCTGGCAGGGCCTGCAGGCTCGTCCGGCACAGGGCAGCTGCAATTCGTTCCGAAGAATATAGGGAGGCAAGCGCAACCTGCATTGGACACCGGAACAGGTTCAGCAGGAAGCCTGTGGAACAGTCTGCTTCCGCCGGTAGCACCGTCAGCAAGCGTGAATCCGGTGCAAGTCATCCTGTGGGCCGGCAGTATGATCTGGCTGACAGGTGTTATAGTACTGCTCCTGTACAGCGTGTTCTCTTATGTGAGAGTCATGCGCAGTGTCCGTACAGCAACAATTGTGAAGGGGCATGTCTTTGAGACGGACCAGATCATGACTCCGTTCGTATTCGGCTTCTTGAAGCCAAGGATCTACATCCCGGCCGGGATGAGTGAACAGGAGCTGTCCCATATCCTGCTGCACGAGCAGACTCATATTAACCGGCGGGATTACCTGATCAAGCCGCTGATGTTCCTGCTGGTCATTCTCCATTGGTTCAATCCGCTGATGTGGCTGTCTTTTGTGCTTATGAGCAAGGATATGGAGATGTCCTGCGATGAAGCGGTGATCCGGAAGCTGGGTCCGCAGGTTAAAAGCAGTTACTCAGGCTCCCTGCTTGGATTTTCAACCCGCCGGAGCGGTCTTATGACCGGCAGTCCGCTGGCTTTTGGAGAGAGCAGTGTAAAGGCACGGATTAAGCATATTCTTGCTTACCGCCAGCCGACCTCGGGGAGTGTGGCCGCTTTTACCCTCGTCCTTGTGATCCTGCTGATTGGATGTACCGCTAATCCCAAGCCTGTGCAGCGTCCGTCGCAGCAGCTATATTCCGGTTATACGGTGGATCAGCTGCTGGAGAATAAGACAAAGTATATTGGCGACGCCAGCAAGGTCACAGCGCTGCTTGGTGCAATGCCGCTGCCCCAGGGACTGGAGAGGGCAGGCATTGAGCTGACAACCGGCTCCCGCCCGTATGAGTTAACCATCAATTATACAGTGAACGATATTAAGGGAATGTGGAACGATGAGCTTCAGGCGTTAAGCCGGGAGCCTCTCCTGCATAATTCGATCCTGCTGTTCAGCCTGATTGATAACGCGGATATTATTAATTACTCACTTGCGGATGAAGGTATAACGTACAGCTTCACGTTCGCCAGAGAAGAGATGGATAAGCTGCTTGGAGAGGATGTCCGCCCTTATGGAGCGGATGAAGCGGGCCTTCGTAAGCTGATTGACCGGCTGGAGAGTGTCAAGCTGACTCCTTAAATGCCGATTTTCACAGCATATTTACGAAACACTGCTGCACCTTTTATCCAATGCTTGAACGCGGATGATAATCTGGAATGAGGTATACATTCTGGAGGCAAGGGAGCAACAGGCATGCAAGCAGAGAAACAGACGGTACCGGGAGAACATCGGAAGGGGAAGGCTGGGGCGTTACTTGAGATCCTGTTTGTATCGGCCCAATTGGGTCTTACCTCCTTCGGCGGACCGGTCGCCCATCTGGGTTATTTCCACAATGAATATATCCGCCGCCGGAGATGGATGGATGAACGGAGCTATGCGGATCTGGTAGCGCTCTGCCAGTTCCTACCGGGTCCCGCGAGCAGTCAGGTGGGGATTGGCATTGGAATGGTGCGGGCAGGCTGGCTGGGTGGTATAGTGGCTTGGCTGGGCTTCACTTTGCCTTCCGTCCTTGCGCTGGTCGCGTTTGCCTTCCTGCTGCAGGGCTATGATATTGCCGATGCAGGCTGGATTCACGGTCTGAAGATCGTAGCTGTAGCAATTGTTGCCCAGGCCATCCTTGGCATGGGGCAGAAGCTGACCCCGGACCGGGAAAGAGTAGGCATCGCTGTTATAGCGGCAGGTGTTACATTATCATGGCAGACGGGTTACAGCCAGATTCTCACGATTGCTGTAGCGGGCATAGCCGGGGTATGGCTGTACCGCCACAGTTCTACGGAGAACGTGACAAATCTTCCGATCCCCATCCGCCGGTCGTCTGGCATCGTTTGTTTAGCATTGTTCGGCGTACTCCTGATAGTGCTCCCGTTCCTTAGAGGGACGGCTGAGGCGGGACCGTTAGCGATATTTGACAGCTTTTATCGTTCCGGTGCTTTGGTGTTCGGCGGTGGACATGTCGTGCTTCCGCTGCTGGAACAAGAAGTTGTTCCTACCGGCTGGGTGAGCCAAGCTGATTTCTTGGCGGGATACGGGGCCACGCAGGCTGTACCGGGTCCGTTGTTCACTTTTGCCGCCTATCTTGGGGCAATGACCGCCGGTGTTCCCGGGGCCATCTTGGCCACGCTCGCGATTTTCCTGCCAGCCTTTCTGCTGGTTGCGGGCGCATTGCCTTTTTGGAACAGCTTAAGAAGGAGCCCCCGGATGCAAGGAGCCTTAACCGGAATCAATGCTGCTGTGGTCGGAATCCTGCTTGCCGCCTGGTACGCCCCCCTGTGGACGACAGCCATCCTCGCGCCACTGGACTTTGCCCTCGTTGTCATTCTGTTCGTAATGCTGGTCTTCTGGAAGCTGCCGCCTTGGTTGGTTGTGGTGGCCGGTGCGGCGGGAGGAATGGTGATCGGGTGGTGACTTAACCGTATAACTCATGGAACGCTCCATGTTGAACTGGCCTTTGCTTAATTGCGAGGTCAGTTTTTTGGTATACAGCCAGGTTCATCATTCATTCGTAACATTGTAAGCCCATAAGTCATGTGGTAAAATAATAATAGAAATATTGAAATAGGTAACCTAAATCAAAAAAATGAGAGGACTAATTAAATTGACTCAAAATGATCTAAAAATAGGTCTTTCTAATAAAGAAGGTCAATTAGGGTTTATGTCTGCAAGAGGAGGTCCCCGGGAGGGAGCAGGCCGCAAGAACATAGGTGTAACGAAAAAAGTCTCGGTAACCTTAACTAGTGAGCTTTGGGAGAAGGTTGAACAACATTGCGCAGAGCATAAATTGTCCCGATCGGAGCTTATCCGATCTCTGATTGAGTCTACCGATTTGTAATGTAGCTTATGGAAGCGGGTGAAGCCAGTGCGGATCAACGTAAGCAAGGATATTCTTCTCAAAGCTCTTCAGCAAGTGCTTAAGGCTGTACCTGCAAACCAACAGATTCCCATACTGGCAGGGGTTCATATACAAGCTCTAACCAATGAACTAGTAGTTACGACAAGCAATAGCAGTATGACTATCCAGTATCGGATTCCCGGGGAAGATACCTCTTTGACGGTTCAGAGAATTGGAGAAGTGGTTGTACCGGCAAGGTATTTCTGCGAAATCATACGTAAGTCTGATGCTGGGATGATTACTTTGGAAGTCGACAGATCCTTACGGCTCACTATCTCCTCAGAACATACACAAATTCGGTTATGCGGAATGGATGCTGTAGATTATCCGGTGATACATCCTGCTGAGAATCATGCTGTACTTAAATTAGCAGTTAATAATCAACTATTGAAGGCTTCCATCCTACAAGTAGCAGGAGCGGCTTCTTCATCAGAACATAGGCCTGTGTTGACCGGGGTATCTTTTCAGTATAGAAATCATCGGTTACAGTTAACGGCTACTAACGGTATTCGTCTGGCTTCCCGGACTATAGATGTGGAACATGATGCTGAGATAGAGAGGCATATTATTGTACCTGGCAGAAATTTAGTTGAAGCGGTTAAAATCATGGACGGCGAGGACAGAACAACAGAAGTTGAAGTAACCAACCGTCATGTTAGATTCACTGCTAACCATATTATGGTTCAATCTGCTTTAATTGAGGGGGAGTACCCGTCCCTGCACCATGTGATTCCGCACACTTTTATATCAGAGATTACAATTGGAACAGCACCTCTGTTAAAAGCCGTCGAACGGACGACGGTATTGGCGAGTGAAAGTATTATAAGGTTAGAGACCGCTGCCGACAGACTACGTTTGTTATCCCAAACCGCAGAAATCGGAGATATTGAGGACGAGGTATCTATACTCGAGAAGAACGGGGAGGATTTCACGATCTCGCTAAATGGAAAGTATGTGGCAGACATCCTACATGGTACGAGTAGTGAGTTCATACGCTTGCGATTCACCGGCAAAATGAGCCCGATGGTCATACACCCGAAGAATGATCTTTCTTCAACTTTTTTTCTAATTACTCCAGTGCGAACCGCAAAGTAAGCGTAAGGCATAGCCCTGTTATCCGTAAATTAAAAGCAAAGAGAAGCGGAGGGGAAATTTGGAACTGTAGGAGCGATAGCGACCGCCTTTGTCACCGGATTTCTACCACGAAGAGTGGTTTAAATCAAGAAATCTGGGGATAACAGCGGCCGTAAGTCCAAATGTTCACCGCAGCGCCGACCCTGCTTGGATTTCAAATCTTAACTATGTACCAATTCACACAAGGAATTGCCGAACGTAAGGGAGGCTTTGCTGTCTGCTATTGTGTAGTCAGAACCATCTCCAGCGAGGTATTGCTCACTTCTGCATGCTCCGCCATACTGCGGATATATCCCGACATGAAGCCGCCCTCCATACTCTCCCACAGCTTGAATCCCGGCATCGCCCGGATCTCCTCCAGCGAATCAGCAGCGTTCCCGGCAAAATACTTCACGTTCAGCTTCGACATCACCTCAGCCATCGACTGCTTCTGCGCCTCCGTGAAGCTGCTCTCCTTCAACCGGTTCATCGCTTTGTCATAGGAGTTCTCTGCGAAAATCTGCTCCGCATACGCTTTGAAGTTCAGCAGGTGCGGATCGGTCTTGTGGTTGGCCTTGGCCCAGCCGTCAACATCTACTTGAGCGGTGTGGTAGGTCACGGCCCGTGAAGCGGGATCGAAGGTCATTCTGCCGTACTGGTGCGGATTCACCGCCATGGCGCTTGTAGCAATATCATAGACAGGCAAGGCCGGATCTATCGAGGCTTCCGGAGGATCGCGGCGGATATCCTGCATATGAATATGCCCGGATAATACCAGGTTTAGCCCACTCTTGCGAAAAGCCTTCATCGTCTCCTGGCTGTTGTTGAGCTTGAACCCGGATACGGCCATGGAGGTATGGCTCAGCAGATTATGATGCATCACTGTAATAATCGAAGCATGCTCCTGAGCGGCCAGCTTCACATTGTCATCGATCCAGGCAAGGGTGGACGGCAGCAGGCGCCCGTCGGTCTGTGGAAAATTATATTCTTCGTTATGTGCATACTGGGCACTATCAAGCATTAGCAGCCACAGGCCCGGAGCGGCCTTCACCACATAGCTTAAGCTGTCCGCATCCCGCGAGACCGCCTCGTTATATCCGAAATCGTCATAGATGCGCAGGAAATCCTCTACATTAATATGCTTGGCAACGATCTGCTTGTCACCGTCGAACGATCTGGCCCAGGGGTTGTTGATATCATGGTTGCCGGGAATGACGTAGACGCGGGTTCCGGCAGCCTCCATCCGGTGCAGCTTCGCAGCCAGCTCCTGATGACTGTCCGCTTCCCCGTTATTGGTGAGATCTCCGCTCAGAATGAGAAAAGCCGGCTTGTTCTGTTCCACATCCCGGACCAGAGCTTCGGTCAGCTCATCGCTGTAAGGAAGCATTTTGCCGTCGCCGCCCGTGACATAGGTCTGAAAGGCCTGACCGCCGTCCTCCAGGGATTTGTCCAGATAATGCGTATCGGTGGCGACCCAGAAGGATACAGGTTCTCCGGGTTCTATAGCAGGGGTCACGGCCTCAGCAACTGCTGGAACAGCGTTCAAGGCAGAAGAAGCGGAGTCTTCACACCCGCTGAGGATGAGGATGGAGGAGAGGAGCATCATTAAGGTGAGCTTTACCGCATGGGTTGTGCGGTTATGAAGAGAGGTGCGCATGGCTTAACCTTCTTTCTGTATTTTTGGCTGAACCATTGTAGCTTATTTATGAGGGGGTTGTATATACGATATGTTAGCCGTTGTTTCTAAACCTCTATAATAGCTTATAGAAAATAGTGGAAGGTGCATAATTGAAGGCAATTCAGCGACACTAAGAGCGGATATACAAAATAAAGCGCTGGTACAGGAAAAACTTGTGAATGATGTGTTGTATTCAGACCGGAACAGTGTTATGATTAAAAAAAGTAAGTTACTTAATTAAATGGAGGTAGTTATTTTATGTCTAAGACTTTTTTTGAAGCGGTAAAAGGCAGACGTTCCATATACGCCATCAGTAAAGAATCCCCAATCTCTGATGAACAAATTCAGAAGATTGTAGAAGAGGCTGTTCTACATAGCCCAACTTCCTTCAACTCGCAAAGCTCCAGAGCTGTAGTATTGCTGGGCGAACAACATGATAAGCTGTGGGATATTACTGCAGAAACCCTGCGTAAGATCGTTCCTACTGAACAATTCGAAGGCACGGCTCAGAAGCTGTCCTCTTTCAAGGCCGGTTACGGTACTGTGCTCTTCTATGAAGATCAGGCAGTGGTGAAGCACCTGCAGGAGAACTTTGCACTGTATGCTGAGAACTTCCCGATCTGGTCCAACCAATCCTCAGGGATTCTGCAATACGTAGTATGGACTGCCTTCGCCGAAGAAGGTCTGGGAGCATCCCTTCAGCACTATAACCCGCTGATCGATGATGAAGTGAAGGAGACCTTTGGTATTGCTGCGGACTGGAAGCTGATTGCCCAGATGCCATTCGGTAACATCCTGACCCCTCCAGGCGAGAAGGAATTCCAGCCGATTGAAGAGCGCGTGAAGGTAATTAAATAAGCACATCCTGCGATAAGCAGTTTAGAACCTCCCTGATCCGGCTAAGTATAAATATAGCCCGATCAAGGAGGTTTTTGTCATGCCATGGAACAAGGAGAACTATCCGGATTCATTGAAGAATTTCACGGCGCCTGTTCGCAATAAAGCGGTAGAGATCGCCAATGCGCTGCTGGAGGACGGATATGAGGAGGGGCGGGCCATCGCCATTGCCACTGCACAAGCCAAGGAGTGGGGCGAGAATCACGATAAGCAGATCCGCAAAAAGGATCACTGACCGCTCTGCCTGGACTCCGTTGGTGAGGCGTCCATCTGGACATGAGCAAAGAGGACAAGCGGTTATCCGCCTGTCCTCTTTGTAAGTATAGCTTGTACACCACTGCGCTATTCGTTATTTCGTTGCAGGAGCTTCTGTTGCAGCAGCAGGTGCTTCACTGGCTGCCGGAGTAGCAGATGCATCCGGTTTATCGGTCAAAGTATTCGTGATTTTGGCATTCTTGTTCAGATCAGCGAGCCAGGTAGCAGACATCTCGGATACCTTTTGGGACATCAGCGTCTTTTTGATCTCGTCTTTCTTCTCGGCCAGTGTATATTCCTTGGCTTCCTTGCGGTCGGTAACCTTAATAATGTGGTAGCCGTAATCGGATTTCACTGCACCGCTGGTTTCGCCAACCTTCAGCTTGAAGGCAGCATCGGAGAACTCAGCAACCATGTCTCCGCGTTTGAAGAAGTCAAGATCGCCGCCTTTGTCCTTCGAGCCGGTGTCAGCGGATTTTTCCTTAGCCAGTGCAGCGAAGTCTCCGCCTTCTTTGAGCTGCTTAACGATGGCATCAGCTTCTTCCTTGGTCTTCACCAGGATGTGGGAAGCGCGAACTTCTTCCTCCTGATTGTATTTCGCTTTGTTTTCTTCGAAGTATTTGGAGATTTCATCATCGGTAACCGTTACCTTCGGTTCTACCAGCTTGCGGATTTCAACCTGGAGCGGCATTTGCTTCTTCAGGTCTTCAATGGTCATCGAGCTCTGCTGCAGAGCGTTATTCAGAGCTTCCTCGCCGCCGAACTGGGTTTTGAGGTTCTCGATCTCTTCATTGATGTCTGCATCGGTAACCTTAATGTTGGCTTTCTTGGCTTCCTGGCCCACCAGTGTAGTGGTGATCAGGTTTTGCAGGGTGGATTCCCCGCCGGCTTCAACCAATTTATCATACAGCTGCGCTTTGGTGATGTCTGTTCCATTCACAGAAGCAACTGCAATTTTGCTGTCATCTTTCTTGAAAGGTTGTACAATCAGCACTACGATTAGCGCTGCTGCCAGTACGAGCGATGCAATCATCCAGCCTTTGCCGCCGCTGGATGGAGCAGGTGAGGAAGGAGGAGTACCGCCGCCGCCGACTTTGTTCATCACGGGAACGCTTTCTTCAACTCTTGGAGCTGTTCGTACAGGTTCCTGCGGTACAGGGGCTGTTCCGGCAGGTTCAATAACTTCTTCCGGAGTACTCACAGAAGCGTCGTTCTCTTCCGGCGTAATGCCGTTTTCTAGCTTGTCATTTTCATTGAAATCTTTTTTGTCCATTATAATTAATGACTCCCTTCAATATAGGTGGTGCCTGTCTTTCTACAACTTTACCAGAAAACAGAATTCCAAACCTTAAGAAAGTATAAAAAAGCACAATTACTTTTTAAGATTCCATTAAGAAACAGGTAAAACACAGGAAAAACCGGAGCAGCACGGGTGTCCCCATATGCGCTCCGGCCTGATGAGAGAGACTGTAATGATTCGCATAGAATAGTACCAAGGTGCAAGCTGTGTGCGGATAACGCTCCGGCTTAAGAGCTCAGTCCCTTAAGCAAATGGCGGATGTTCTCCTGCTTGCGTCTTGGAACCCGTACAGACTTGGCATAGAGGCCCATTTCACCGAAGTAGATGCAGTCGTCCTCAATGGAACTGATCTTGTTCAGGTTCACGTAGCAGCCACCGTACACATGATAATAGCTGTTGCTCGACAATAAGCGGTTCAGTTGCTCGGCAGTCATTCTCTTTTTAATATTGTAGTTTCTGCCGTGAAAAATGACCAGGTCATGGTCCCCGACCTTAAAGAACAGAATGTCTGTCTCCACCTCGAAGTCCTCGTATACATTTCTGGCTTCCAGCAGGCTGCTCATTCGTGTTCCCCCTTTATCTTGATTAATAACATTAATGTTAGCGCTTTCATTATATCATACTCTGAACGGCTTGAGAAGTCTTATTTTTGAAATGTTTTTTGTCATTTTTTCCGTTGCATTTGTCAACCCTCACGAAAAATTGTAAATTATATAGATGGCTGTTTAACTTGAGGAGGAATTCTAGATGAACGAGAAGACGAAGCTGCTGTTATTTACCGGTTCCTATGCCACCGCAGATGAGAGCGGAATCCAGGTGTTTGCCTTTGACGGTGAAGCCGGAGGCACGCTGGAGCGGCTGGATACCGCAGAAGGCCTGACGAATCCAACGTTCGTCAATGTGGACCCTTCCGGCCGGAAGCTGTATGCCATAGGGGAGAAGCCGAACGGTACGGGGGGCAAAGAAGGGGAGGTTATAACCTTCGCTATCGATCCTGAGACAGGCAAGCTGACCGAATTGCAGCGGATTCAGACTATGCCTTCCGAGGGCAAGGGCCAGAGCACGACCTGTAACATTAACCGGGACGCGGGGAATGAACATCTGGTCGTGTGCAGCTATCACGGGGGATCGGTCGGACTGCTTAAGCTGGACCAGAACGGACTGCCTGTAGCATTGACGGATATCGCTCAGCATACGGGACATGGCGGGACTCCGGGCCAGGACCGTCCCCATCCGCATTCGGCCATCTTCAGCCCTGATGGACGCTACCTGTTCGTCTCGGATCTGGGACTGGATCTGATCCGCAGCTACCGGATAGATGCAGAGGCGGGAACGCTGGAAGCGATTGGAGACACCCCGCTGCATGCAGGGGCAGGACCTCGGCATTTCGTGTTCCATCCAGACGGGAAGTCCGCTTATGTCATTAATGAGCTGGACAGCACGGTGACATCCTTCCTGTATGATGCTGCCGCAGGAACCCTGAAGACGGCTGCTACCGTATCCACACTGCCAGATGGATATGGGGCCGGCCAGAACAGCTGTGCAGAGATCACCTTCTCCAAGGATGGCAAATATCTGTACGGCTCGAACCGCGGGCATGACAGCATCGTTCAGTACGCTGTGAATCCGCAGACGGCCGGGCTGACCCTGGTGGAGCATGTATCCACCAGAGGCGGACATCCCCGTCACTTCACGGTTACACCGGATGGTGCCTATCTGATTGTTGCCAACCGGGACGGCAATAATCTGGTTGTCTTCTCCCTGGACGAAGGCAGCGGCCGCCTGAGCTTCACCGGCAATACCGCTGAGCTGTCGAAGCCGGTGTGCGTGATGCCGGCGGTCTTCCCTGCGTAGGACAGGCATTCTGGCCCTTAGGAGACAACGGCAAAAGGAACACCGGGATGCTGCTCCGGTGTTCCTTTTGAGTTCGTAGACAGTTCATGGGTAAGAGCTTAGGTTAGAATGTGCGCCGTGCAGACAGCTTATTTGAGCGAGACGGGCTTCAGCGGCACCACTGTGGAGACGGCCGATTTGAAGAGTACGTTCTGTCTTCCGTCACCCTGACCCTGCAAGGTGATCGTATAAGCGTCGTAAGAGGTTATCAGTCCCTGCATTTTGACTCCGTTAGTTGTGAAGATCGTCACCGGCATCTTTGTTGAGATGCACTGGTTCAACAAACGTTCCTGCAATTTTAGACTTTCCACTTGGCAGCACTCCATCTTTAATTAAAATAATTTCTCCAGGCCATTATAACACGGGACAGACCATCCCAGGAAATGTGTTCATAAGGCCTGACAAATAGACAAGGGGGTAGTTATGCTATATTATCATTACTGGTCCCGCGGATTCCGGCGTTTTATATGGTTTTTGCTGGCTTTTATCCTGATCGCATTAATGGTTAAGCTGGATTTCGCCAAGGGCTTCGACCATGCGGTGATCCGGTTCGTGCAATCGATGGAATCTCCGCCGCTGACTGCGCTGGCCAAAGGCTTATCCCTGGTCGGCTCCTCGAAGCTGGCAATAGGGATCTCCGTGCTGACCATGCTCATCTTGTTCTTCGCGCTGAAGCACCGGCTGGAGCTTGCCTTGTTCCTGTGGGTGGGCCTTGGCTCCCAGCTGCTGAACACGCTCTTGAAGCTGTGGTTCCACCGGGAGCGTCCCACCATTCACAGGCTGATTGAGCAGACAGGCTACAGCTTCCCCAGCGGACATTCAATGGCGGCCTTCTCGTTATACGGGGTCATTGCCTACCTGCTGTGGCGGCACATACATAACCGGAGCGAGCGGTTACTGCTGATTCTGTTCACTGTGCTGATGACCGGGGGGATCGGCTGGAGCCGGATTTATCTGGGGGTGCATTATCCGAGTGATGTAATTGGCGGCTATGCCGCGAGCGGAGCATGGCTGATGCTGTCGGCAGCCTGCTTCGAGGCTTACCGGAATTACAAGGCGAATCCGCGTAACACAAAGAATGCCCGGAAGTAGTTACTCCGGGCATTCGGTGCCTGTTCTGTTGCATACTGCTTCTATCATTAGGAGGACGGTCTGGCTTGTCTTCCTTGGTGACGATGCCTTATAGTTCAGGGGGCCTTCGTTGCAGCCGGCGGCGGTGACGGCTTGCCCTGGTGAAGCTGGCCTACGCGGCTGAGGCTGCGCTTGATCAGCGTTGGCAGGCCCGGCTTCAGCTTCGCCGCGTCTTCCTGCGTCAGCTTCCCATCCTTGACGAATCCATCCAGCTTCAGGCTGGCGGCATCGCTCAGCTTCTGGACATACTGCTCTTCGCTCCAGCCCTTCTTCTCCTGGGCCAGACCCGCCAGGGTCTTACCCGATTTCAGGCTGGCAATCAGCTCCTCACGGCCCATTCCGAGCAGCTCGGCCGTTTCGCTGATAATGAAATGGCCTCCGGCCCTGAGATTCCGTTCCCCGCTGCGGGGAGGGGTATGCTCTCTGCCGGTATGCGGTGAGGCCGGGGGAGGGGTGGCCCTGCCTTTGGGAAGCTGCTCACCGAAGGCGGCGGCTGGAGACAGGGCAAGCATCATGGCTGCTGCCCATGCGGTTAGGGTTCGGGTCGTTTTTTTCATGGATACACCTCTTCTGTTGGTTGTAGTTACTACCCGGTATAACAGTATTCCCTGAAAGCTGAAAGAATCCTGAAGCCCGGCTTAAGACATACTAAAATTCGCCAGCGTAGTTCATGGGTAATAACAAGATATACATAAAGGATGAACATCCGCAGTAATTATGATAAGCTTCAAGCTCTTGGGAGGGATGGACTTGGCTTTCGGTGCCCGCATACTTAAAACAGGAATGGCCGTAACGCTTGCCCTTTATCTGTCCGTTCTATTCAACTTCGCCTCCCCTGTCGGTGCGGCTATTGCGGCGATCTTCGCTATGCAGCCCTCCATATACAGATCATGGCGGTATTTCCTCGATCAGATCCAGACCAGCACGATGGGGGCGGTGATAGCGCTGCTTGGCGGAATGCTGCTCTCCAATGAACCGATTGCGGTTGGACTGGTATGCATCCTGGTGATTATGATCAGCATGAAAATGAACCGCGCCGACACCATCGGCCTGACGCTGGTCACCGTCATCTCCGTCATGGAGGCTTCAGGCCAGTGGCAGTTCGCGTTAACCCGGTTCCTGCTGACACTGACCGGGATTCTGTCGGCTTTTATTATCAATATTTCTGTATTTCCGCCCCAGCCTCGCAAGCAGTACATCCAGCAGATCGAGAATGTGTTCACCAGCCTGTCGCTGCTGCTGCGGACAGCGGTGTCGCATGAGATGAAGGAGAGTGTATTCCGGGATGAGAAGAACGGCCTGGAGGGCGCGATTAAAGCTCTGGCTGACAAATACGCGTTGTTCGAGGAGGAGCAGAAGCAGCTCCGCAGGGCTAAATACAGTCAGACGAGGCAGATGGTAGTCTACAAAAACCTGCTGAATTCCCTGCAAAAGGGCTATCAGGTGCTTGAGGCGATTGACCGACATTATTTCCAGGCCGACCGGACGGAGCAAACGGATGAGCTGTTCGACCGCCATCTGGAGCAGCTGATTAAGTATCATGAGTACATTCTGCTGAAATTCGAGGATAAACTGAAGCCGGGAGCCAATGACTCCGAGCCGCTGGCGGAAGACAATGACCGCTTCCTGAAGTCCGCCATTAACGGGTATGATCC
This sequence comes from Paenibacillus sp. FSL R7-0210, assembly GCF_038009085.1. Taxonomy (NCBI): domain Bacteria; kingdom Bacillati; phylum Bacillota; class Bacilli; order Caryophanales; family Paenibacillaceae; genus Paenibacillus; species Paenibacillus sp. FSL R7-0210. The sequence goes on along the minus strand of NZ_JBBPAR010000001.1, from coordinate 3,031,533 downwards.
GCAGAAATCCGGGCAGCTTCGGCTGTCGGTGGTGGCTGCGGCCATCTATGATTACGGCTATCAGCTGGAGCGTCTGGATAAGGTGGCTGACCAGATCCACCGGATGAATGCAGACGACAAGGAAAGTGCAGTGCTGAACGAGAAAATATAGAGCACAAACTGAATATAGCAATAGCAAAAACTTGTAAAACGACTACAGAGTTGGTAACATTGTTAGTCAACCTTCCGAAGGGGATGAAATGAATTGGATAAACATGATCACGAGTGGCAAAAGGAGCAGGAGCGGGTAAACGGCATCACGAGGCTGCTGTCTACCCATATCCGGCTGCTGTCAGAGGAGCTGGGGCTCCACCGCACGGATGTCGTGGATATGCGCAAAGACTTCTGGGAAGAGGTTACAGTAAACTTCAGCAGCCCCGACGACCTGGGGGAGACTTCAACCAGTCTGCGGCAGCAGGCACAGATTCTGAACGAACGCGAACGCCATCATCTGCAATCCAGCAAGGCGCTCAAAAAATATAAAAAGCTTGTGGTATCGCCCTATTTTGGCCGGATTGATTTCTCGGAGGCGGGGGATGCTGCGGCTGACACCATCTATCTGGGCATCGGTTCGCTGATGGAGGATAACGGAACCTTCCTGATCTACGATTGGCGTGCGCCTATCTCCAGCCTGTATTATGACGGGGCGCCGGGACCTGCATCCTATGAGACGCCGGGCGGACAGATTACAGGCACCATGGAGCTTAAGCGGCAATTCGTGATTGATAACGGTGAGATTGAAGTCATGTTCGATACGGGCGTCACTATCGGCGATGAATTGCTTCAGCAGGTACTGAGCCACAGCGCCGATGACCGGATGAAATCGATCGTAGCCACCATCCAAAAGGAGCAGAATGCAGTCATCCGCAATGACCGGAGCCGGATGCTGGTTGTGCAGGGAGCCGCCGGGAGCGGCAAGACGTCAGCGGCGCTCCAGCGGGTAGCCTATCTGCTCTACAAGTACCGTGAGGTGCTTCAGGCGGATCAGATGCTGCTCTTCTCGCCGAATCCCTTGTTCAATAGCTATGTATCTACTGTGCTGCCTGAGCTGGGGGAGGAGAACATGCAGCAGACCACCTTCCAGATGTACCTGGAGCACCGGCTGGGCCAGGAATTTCAGCTGGAGGATGTGTTCAGCCAGACGGAGAGTCTGCTGAATGCCCCGGACGGGGAGGAAGCCTACATCCGCCGGGAAGGTATTGCATATAAATCGTCGGTAGCCTTCCTTAGCGCCATCCGGCAATACGTGAATCTACTGGAGCATGAAGGCATGCTGTTCAAGCCGCTGATGTTCCAGGGGAAGGCTGTTGCCACTAAGGAAGAGATGGAGCGCCAATTCTACAGCTATGACCCGGGCATCAAGCTGGCGAACCGGATTGAGCTGATGACGGGCTGGCTGCTCAAAAAAATTGCGGCCTTCGGCGCAGAAGAGCGGAGTGCGGCATGGGTAGATGAGCAGATTGAGCTGATGGACAACAGCGATTATCAGCGGGCCTATAACCAGATGCGCCGTAAGGGCGGAGGGCATAACGACAGCTTCGATGATTATGATGCGGAGCGAATCCTGCTTGCCCGCTACGTGGTCAGCCAGCGCCTCAAGCCGCTGCGCGGCTGGACCAAACGCGGACGCTTCGTGGATGTGAAGGCGCTGTACAGCCGCTTATTCGAGGGTCGTGAGCTGATAGAGAGCCTGGATACCCGCCAGCCGCTGCCTGAAGCATGGGATGAGATCTGTGCGCAGACGCGGGCTGCGATCAGGGGGAATGAGCTGGCCTACGAAGATGCCACACCGTTCCTGTATTTGAAGGAGCTTAGCCAGGGCTTCCGGACGAACACACTGATCCGTCATGTTATTGTGGATGAGGTGCAGGATTACTCGCCGTTCCAGCTCGAATTCATGCGCCGCCTGTTTCCCCGGGCCAAAATGACCGTGCTGGGCGACCTGAATCAGGCTATCTATGCCCAAGGCGAGGTGCTGGGAGATCTGGCCGGACTGGTGAGCATCTACGGCGAAGAGAACACCGAGGTGATCTCGTTGACCCGCAGCTACCGGTCTACGTATGAGATTGTTGAATTCACGCGGGCGATGATTCCCGGCGGCGAGAAGATCGTACCCTTTAACCGCCGGGGGGAGGAGCCGCTCCTGACGCTGGTGGACAGTGAAGACGATCTGCTCTCCTCAGTGGAGCAGGATGTGCTTAAGCTTCATGCGGAGGGTTATCATTATGTGGCCGTAATCTGCAAGACAGCAGAAGAGAGCGCACAGGTATACCGTGAACTGGAGAAGCGGCTGCAGGTGCGGCTGGTCACGAAGGAAACGCCTAATTTTCAAAAAGGGACGCTGGTGCTTCCGGCCTACCTTGCCAAGGGCGTCGAGTTCGATGCCGTAATTATCTATGACGGTTCCGCTGAAAAATACGGGCGTGAACATGAACGTAAGCTGTTCTATACCGCCTGTACCCGGGCGATGCATCTGCTTCATATCTACAGTCTGGGACAGCCAAGCCCGTTCCTGCCTGCTGCTGTGCGTGAAACGGTTACGGCTGGTATGCAGGAGAAGTGAGTAACAGTTGTACAGACAAAATAAACCGCCTGCGCGTGTGACGCGAGGCGGTTTTGTCTATTCCACGGAAGTGTAGCTTCCAGCTATCCCTGTAGGGCAGCTTTGCGCTTACTGTTCTGCCGGGTCACGAGTACCAGAAGATAGACAGCGAGCAGCAGGAGAGGCGCCAATATCGAATACCGGTACATTACGGCGTAGCTGGTGAACATGGCGACAGCGCCAAGCAGCATGGAGCCGATGGCTACACCGAGATCCAGGGAGTTCAGGAACATTCCGTTGGCTAACCCGCGCTGGCGCGGCTCGACAGACTGGATCATCCAGGTCTGGAGCGCAGGCTGCATGGAGCCGAAGCCGAATCCGTAGCATAGAGCGGCCGGGAACAAGCCCGCCGTTGTGGAGGCGAAGGAGAGCAGCAGCAGACCGGCGACAATGAACAGGCTTCCTGGGATGAGCAAGGCAGCCGCGCCATAGCGGTCGTAGATTCTGCCGGAGAGCGGCCGGATCACGACAATGGCTACGGCATTGAACAGGAAGAAGTAAGCGATATGCTGGAGGTGCTTCTCTTGCCCGTAGAGCGCCAGGAAGCCCAGCAGCCCGCCGTAAGAGATGGATAAGAGGAAGTTAAGCAGGCAGGGAAGCAGCAGCCTGCGGTATGGATTGCTTCCCGCAGCTGCAGCCGGAACTGCGGCCGGCTCCAGATGTCCGCCAGGCAGTGTTTTGGCCAGGCGGAAGCCCATCGGCAGGATCAGAGCAAGCACGACAGCCGCCACCAGCAGCAGGGACCCGAAGCCAGGTCCTTGCAGGAGGCTGAGTCCGATTAGCGGGCCAGCTGACATGGCGAGGCTGGTGGATAATCCGAAATAACCCATGCCCTCGCCCATCCGGCGGATGGGGATGACATCGGAGGCCATGGTCGGGAACGCCGTGCTGGCCATGCCGAAGCCTATGCCGAACAGGATGCGGAACGCCAGCAGGGTGAAGATGCTGCCTGCGAAATAATAGCCCGCCACCGCAGAGAGGGCAATGGCAAGGCCGAGGAAGATCAGCAGGTTGCGCCCGCCCTTCTCCATGGCCTTGGCCGAGAAGAGGCGGGAGGCAATGGCGCTGAAGGCGAACAGGCTGGTGACAAGGCTAACCTGCACGGGTGAAGCATGTAAGGCACTTTCCGCATAAGCGGGAAGGGTAGATAAGGTCATCTGCAGTCCTATGAACAGCAGAAGGTTGCAAAGGGTCAGTGTGATGAAGGATGTGGTCCATAGACGTTCAGAGGATTGATTCAATTGGGTAGACTCCTATTCCTGATGTATATTTCCGGTGTTGTGATAGATTTGCTCCAGCATACTGCGGAGATCTTCAAGCTGCTGCGGCTGCAACCCGGCTACAGCCATATCTATAGTCTGCTGTTCCAAAACTATAGTTTTCTCAATTAACGCCCGTCCCTCTCCGGTGGCAGAGAGCTGGAACGCCCTGCGGTCCTCGGGGTTGGCCGTTTTGGTAATGAAGCCTTTCTTGAGCAGGAGCTCCACGATCCGGGCGGTGGTCGGCTGGTCTTTGGCAGAGGCAACGGCAACCTCCTTCTGGTTGACTCCGCTGCGGTCACAGATCATCAGCAGGGTGGACCATTGCTCGGGTGTGATGTCATACGGCTTCAGCGCCCGGGCGAAGCTCACTGAGATTCTCCGGTGGGTCGAGCCCAGCAGGAAGCCGAGGAATTGCTGTGGAGAGGAAAGAGTCATAAATGAACTGCTCCTTTGTATTTACTTGTTACAACAATAATAAGTATAACAAGTAAAATAGTCAAGGATGAATGGGTTCCTTCCAATCTGACAACGCCAAAAAAGCCCCCTTCCGCATGATGCGGAAGGGGGCTTGAATGATTTGCTTTGTTTTAAACCTGTGGAACCTTCTCCCAGTCCTTCAGGAAGCGTTCGATACCATTGTCGGTCAGCGGGTGCTTCCAGAGTGATGGCAGGAGTGAGCCCGGGATGGTAGCGATGTGAGCGCCGGCAATGGCAGCTTGCTCCACATGGGCGATGTTGCGGATACTGGCGGCGATGATCTCGGATTTCAGGTCGTAGTTGGTCAGAATCGTCTTCAGATCCTTGATCAGCTTCATACCGTCTACACCGATATCATCCAGACGTCCGACGAACGGACTGATATAAGTAGCTCCTGCCTTGGCGGCCATGAGGCCTTGAGCAGCGGAGAATACGAGGGTTACGTTGGTTTTGATGCCTTTTTTGGTCAGTTCATAACAAGCTTCCAGACCATCTTCGGTCATAGGCAGCTTGATGACCACGTTCGGAGCCCATTCTGCGATCTCGTAAGCTTCCTTAAGCATCTCTTCAGCCGTAAGACCGATAACCTCAGCGCTTACAGGACCAGGGACAATAGCTACGATCTCTTTGATTACATCCTTAAACAATCTGCCTTCCTTGGCGATCAGCGACGGGTTCGTCGTTACGCCATCCACTAATCCGAGGCGGGTAATACGTTTGATTTCCTCAATATTTCCGGTATCCAAGAAAAATTTCATTTCCAGGTATCCTCCCTTGATTTCGTATGGATTTGACAAAACAGCAGGCTCCACTTCATTATGAGACATGCTGCGTGAAGTTTCAACTGTTAATTTGAATATCTCAAAATAACTTTATGGAATCTGCGCAAAAAATTGTTTTTACACGGGTAGGACCATTCACGGCTACTTCTGTCCATGATACTATAGAAGCGGTATTGTTCATTACAGGCGATGGGCTGGTGACAGGGATGTATACTTTAATTGCGGGGGTAGTGCTGTTTCTGCTGGTCACAGCCGGAATTATTGCATATCAGAACAGCAGAATTCTTGCGGAGCAAGAGACGGATGCTTCCAGAGCACATACCGGCAATCTGATGTATTCGGTATATAATCAGAGGTTCTCTGCGGGAGAGGAGCTGCCGGAGGCGGTGCCGTTGTTCCAATTCACGGTGGTTGAGCCCGGGGAAGAGGACCTGCCGGAGGCAGAGGCGGGGACAACCCGTGCCCTGTGCAGGGTTGCCGCTGGTACGGGTGAGCTGGTGTTATCTGATGCGCAGAATTATATGCTGGGCATTCTCCGCCAGGCCGCAGTGCAGGGGGGCCGGCTTACGTATGATTCTTTTTCGGGGAAGGCTGCCCGCAGGGGCGAGAAGGAACTGATTCAGGCGCTGGAGACTGCGGCGAAGGAGGAGACCAGCTATGCAGATCAACATTAATGATGTAGTCCTGTCGGTGCATGAAGGCGACATTACCTCATGGCAGGGCGAGATGATCGTCAATGCCTCGAACTCCGGTCTGTATGGAGGCGGGGGAGTGGACGGGGCTATACACCGGGCCGGGGGCCCGGAAATTGCGGAGGAATGTGCGGTAATCCGCCAGAAGCAGGGCGGTATTCTTCCCGGCGAAGCAGCGCTCACCAGTGCGGGACGGCTTGCTTTTCGTGGGGTGATACATACGGTGGGGCCGATCTGGAAGGGCGGTACGGCTGGTGAAGCGGCTGTGTTGGCGAGATGCTATAAGAGCAGCCTTGATCTGGCTTGCGCCCATGGGGTGAAGAGCCTCGCTTTTCCGAATATCAGCACGGGCATTTACAACTTCCCGAAGGAGCTGGCCTGCAAGACGGCGCTGGAGGCCGTAGCTCTATATGTCCGCGCGAAGAACCCGGCAGAGCTCCCGCTGCGGCAGATCGATTTCGTCTGCTTCGAGCATGAGAATGCCGGGCTATATGGGGCCCTGCTTGGGAATTATAGCTGAACAGGTGATCCGGATAGTATGTGTTACGGCAAAAGCCTGTCTGGCAGAAGCCCGGAAGTCAGGCGTGATACTTGCCTACGGGTGCGTTCAATACCCATTCCAGCATTAGAATCAGATCTTCTAGCCTGGTCAGCTGGGCGTCTAGCGCGGCCCTCTGCGGGTCACCGGGGGGCAGGGGAGCCAGCCGGGACTCCAGGGATCTGCGCTGGAGCGTCATTTCGTTGATTTTGGATTGGATTTGGTTCTCGGTTCTCATGCGGATGCCTCCTGATGGATTATTAGTGTCAGGCTGATTAGTAAGGCTAAGAATTCCTTGTGGACGGGCACAGCCCATTCCACTTCGTTCATTATAACGGATAACATGGAGGGAATAAAATGAGTATCAATGTGAAACAGCTGGCAGCGGAGAAGGCAGTCGAATATGTGAAGGACGGTATGAGGGTGGGCCTGGGAACAGGCTCCACTGCTTACTGGGCCATCCGCAAGCTGGGGGAACGGGTAAGCGAGGGCTTGCAGATTACAGCCGTTGCTACTTCACAGGCGTCTGAGGATCAGGCCCGTGAGCTGGGCATCCCGCTGGTAGCGTTCAGTGATGTGGACAGCCTCGACCTGACGATTGACGGGGCGGATGAGCTGGACGGGGTGCTGCAGCTGATTAAGGGCGGGGGCGGTGCGCTTTTGCGGGAAAAGATTGTCGCTATGGGCAGCGCCCGCATGATCGTTGTGGCCGATGAGAGCAAGGCGGTGACCACGCTCGGGAAGTTCCCGTTACCGGTGGAGATTGTGCCGTTCGCCTGGGAGTGGACGGTTGCCGCTCTCGCTAAGCTGGGCTGTAAGACGGAGCTGCGGCGCAGCGGAGAAGACCTGTACAAGACGGATAACGGCAATTATATTGCGGACTGCCGTTTTGAAGCGATTGAATCGGCGGCAGAGCTGGCGCTTGCCCTCCAGCGTATTCCGGGAGTTGTCGAGCACGGCCTCTTCATCGGAATTGCAGATCTGGCGATTCTCGGCAAGAAAGACGGCACGATTGAGATTATTGAAGGTGGCCAGGATCGCTAAGCCGCAGGCCAGCCGCCGGAAGGGGAAGGCCTCCACAGCCAAGCAGGCGCTGCCGCCCGGACGGCGGTTCCTGGCCTGGCTGCTGCTGATTGGATATAGCGGACTGCTGCTATACTGGATGTTCATCGGGTTCGGACGGACGGTTCAGCTGGACGGGCCGCTCCGTTACAATCTTGAACCGCTGCGGACAGTGCGTTTATACTTTGACATGACTAACGGATTATCGTATGCTAACAGGCTGGTGAATCTTCTGGGGAATGTGGCGGTATTCGCGCCTTTTGGCATTCTGCTTCCGCTGGTGGTGACCGGTTACCGTTCTTTTATCCGCCTGACGCTTCTGTCTGCGCTTGGCATCATTATACTGGAGCTGCTGCAGATGCTGCTGCATGTCGGGAGCCTGGATATCGATGATCTGCTGCTTAACCTGCTGGGTGTGTTGACAGGGTATGCGCTGCTGCGGCTGGTGCGGGGATAGCGGAGGCACCCGGGACAGGTATAATTTCGGGTCAGGTATACTTTTAGGAGGATGAGACATATGTTGATTGATTTGAAGCCGCTTGTCGGCACACCGCAGGTGAATGAGCTGCTGGCTTATGCGGTTATAGATGACCCGGATGCGCTGGAGCGCACTTCGGCAGAATACAGGGAGCAGGCGGCGATGCAGCTATGCGGCTGGGAAGAGGACGGGCTGCTGCTCGGACTCACCGGATTTGAAGAGACGGAAGACGGCTCGCTCGACATCCGCCATATCGCAGTGCTCCCGGAGAACCGGGGTAAAGGATATGCGCGCGGCATGATTCTTGAGCTGGTCACCTCCCGTCAGCCACGTTACCTGATAGCGGAGACCGAGGACGAGATTGCCGCTGACTTTTACCGCAGTCTGGGCTTCATGGTCTACAGCCTGGGCGAGAACGCTGCCGGCATCGAAATGTTCCGCTGTGTCTATGAGGTGGAAGAGACGGAGGACGAGGAGTAAGCGGGCCGAGCGGTATCGGGAGAGGCAATAGGTGAAAATTATAATATTAGCCACTCTGCACTTTGCGTGCAGGGTGGTTTTTTGCGTCCATGAGGCTTATTTAATCCCCCTGATGAATATCAATGTAAAATTCATGAAACCAGTTGACTTTTAACGCAAAGGACAATATAGTTTTACTATAAAACTATTCTATAGGTGAACTATTATCCGGAAAGGTGGAAGCAGCTTTGAAGAAAGATGCAGAGGAATGGATCAACCGCTATGTAGACGCCTATATGGTTGTCACCAGGCAGATCAACGCGAGGCTCCGGGAGATTTTTGGAGAAGGTCTGACGACGGATCAATTCCTTATTCTTAGGCTGATCAGCGGGCAGGAGAAGTGCACCTCGACTTATCTGTCTGAAGCTGTAGCTGTAGGCAAAAGCTCGATTACTGCCATTATCAACCGGCTGGATGAAGCGGGGATGATCCAGCGGACCCGGGACGAGAATGACCGCAGGCAGGTGTATCTGACCATGACGGAGCATGGGAAGAGCGTCTACCATACCTCTGATAAGCAAATGCAGGAGGTTATCTCCCCTTATTTGTTCCATTTCGAGGATAACAATATTGAGCAGTTTATTACGATGTTTGAGAAGCTGGCATTTCTGATGCAGGATGCAGGGGGGAGAAGCAATTGAGAACGATTTTGAAGGCAAGATGGGCCATTATCGCGGTATGGCTGGCTGTGGCATTAGTGTTATTCTTGACAGCACCCGGGATGTCGGATCTGGTCCGGGAGAAGGGGCAAATCTCAGTACCGGCTGGCTACACTTCATCGCGGGCTGCGGAGATTATGAAGGAGGTCGCTGCGGCCAAGGACGGGGAGACGGTACATCAGGTGGCCCTGGTGTTCCATAAGCCTGAGGGGCTGACGGCCGCAGACACCGAGAGTATTAAGCAGGGTGTGGAGCAGCTGGCCGGGAACAAGGATTCCCTGAAGCTCAGCACGATTACAGATCCGTTCTCACAGCCTGAGTTGAAGGATACGCTAATTGCGGGGGACGGCAAGACGATTATGGTCGCTTTGTCGGTGCAAGGCGGAGAGGATGCGGTCAAGGAGCTCCCGGCAAAGTCTGCTGAGCTGCTGGGTAACGTCACTGCGGACCATTACATGACCAGTGAAGGACTGATTACAGAGGATACGATTGCCAGCTCGGAAGCCGGGCTGAAGAAGTCGGAATATATCACTGTCGTGTTTATTCTGCTGATCCTGTTCGTGGTGTTCCGCTCGGTCGTGGCGCCGTTTGTACCGCTGTTAACGGTGGGGCTGAGTTATATCGTGTCCCAGTCGATTGTGGCTTTTCTGGTGGACCGGTTTGATTTCCCGCTGTCGACCTTCACACAGATCTTCATGGTGGCCGTTATGTTCGGGATCGGGACCGATTACTGCATTCTGCTGATCAGCCGGTTCAAGGAGGAGCTTGTCCAGTCTGAGGATACTACCAGTGCCATTATCGCTACTTACCGGAAAGCCGGAGGAACAGTCTTCTATTCAGGACTGGCGGTCTTCGTCGGCTTCCTGGCCATCGGCCTGTCCCAGTTCATGCTCTACCGTTCGGCGGTGGCGGTGGCTGTCGGCATAGCTGTTATGCTGCTGGCGCTCGTGACTGTGGTTCCGTTCTTCATGGCGGTACTGGGTCAAAAGCTGTTCTGGCCGTCACGCGGCAAGCTGGAACATAGTGAGAGCCGGATCTGGGGAGCGGCCGGTTCGTTCTCCCTGAAGAGACCCTGGGCTGCGCTGCTGATTGTAGCTGCCATTGTTGCGCCGTTCCTGCTTACCTACAGCGGGAAGCTGTCGTTCAACAACATGGATGAGATCGGGCCGAATTTCGCTTCGGTCAAAGGCTTCAATATTATTTCCGAGAGCTTCGGTCCGGGCGAATCCATGCCTGGCAAGATAGTGATCAAGAACGATGACCGGATGGATACCGCTGAATATATGGGGCTTGCGGAGAAGATCAGCCGTGAGCTGGAAAAGGTAGAGGGTGTCAAAGCTGTACGCAGCATGTCACGGCCAACCGGGGAGCAAATTAATGACTTCCTAATTCCTACTCAGGTGGCAACTCTGTCAGACGGTCTTGATCAAAGTAATGAAGGCTTAACCAAAATCCAGAACGGGCTGAGCGAAGCGAGTAAGCAGCTGAAGGAGAATGAGCCTAAGCTTACAGAAGCGGCTTCTGGCAGCGCCAAGCTGACAGAGGGCACAGCCGAGCTTAAAAAAGGGATTGATGCGCTGGGCGATGGCTTGTCGAGGATCGAGAGCGGCATCCGCAGCGGCTCGGCCGGAGCCGGCGAGATCAAAGCGGGCCTCACGCAGGCGGCGGCCAGCGCGAAGCAGCTGGCCGATGCAAACGCTGCGCTGCTCGAAGGCTATAAGAAGATCGGCGGCGGCCTGACCGCGCTGAACGGGGGCCTCGCCGGTCTGCAGACACAGCTTCAAGGCGTGGCAGATGCGCTTAACGGTCTGGGAGCTTCCTTCACTGGACTGGAAGCCGCCTACCCTGAGCTGCTCCAGGATGTGAATTACCAGACGATTAAAGGCACGGTAACGCAGAGCGGTACCGGAGCTGCGGGACTGGCTGGAGGACTGGGCGAGATTTCGGCCCAGCTAAGCGGTGCAGCGGCCGGATTGAACGAGGCCAATGCCGGTTACTCCAAAGCGGCAGCAGGCCAGGCGGCGCTGGCGAAAGGGCTGGATCAGCTGGTAGCTGGTATCGGCCAGCTGCAAACCGGCCTGAAGCAGGCGGCAGACGGCCAGGGGCAGATTGTCGGCAAGCTTCCGGCGATCACCACCGGGCTTACACAGCTGCAAGGCGGGCAGAAACAGCTTGCTGACGGGTTCGGCGAGCTTACGGGCCAGCTTGGCCAGCTGACGGACGGACTAACGCAAAGTGCGGATGGTCTGGGACAAATCACCAGCGGCCTAAGCTCTGCGCAGGATTACCTTAAGCAGATTCAGGACGCCAAGGATGATGAGCTGAGCGGGTTCCTGGTTCCGGCAGAGGCGCTTAAGGCTAAGGGCATGCAGCAGGTATTCGATAACTATCTGTCCGGGGACCGCAAGGTCATGACGATTGATGTTGTATTCGCGGGTAATCCATACAGCGCGGAGGCTATTGACAGCGTCGGACAGATTCAGGAAGCGTTGGACCGTGCCGTGGCCGGCACCAAGCTGGAGAATGCGGAGACAGCCATGAGTGGTGTGACCAGCACCTACAGCGATTTGCAGACAATCTCCAATGAGGATTACACACGTACGGTGATTCTGATGCTGGGCGGTATTTTCATCATCCTGGTGGTACTGTTCCGTTCGATTGTTATGCCAGTGTATTTGATTGTCTCGCTCCTGATCACTTACTTCACTGCACTTGGGGTAACGGAAGCAATCTTCGTTCATCTGTTGAACTATTCAGGGATCACCTGGACGACTCCGTTCTTCAGCTTCGTCATGCTGATTGCTCTCGGGGTGGACTACAGTATCTTCCTGATGGCACGCTTCAACGAGAATAAAACCTGGGATGTGCGTGAAGCCATTCTGCATGCTATGCGCAATATGGGAACTGTGATTCTCTCGGCCGTAGTGATTCTGGGCGGTACATTCGCCTCGATGTATCCTTCCGGGGTCCTGTCGATGATGCAGATTGCGACGGTTGTATTGTCCGGTCTGGCGCTGTATGCACTGGTATTCCTGCCGTTCTTCGTGCCGGTGATGGTGCGGATGTTCGGCCGGGCTAACTGGTGGCCATTCCGTCCGGCGGCGGGGGAGGATCACCCTAGAACGCTGGATGTGTAACGTTTTGCATTACAAGAGATGAAAATAAAGAGCAGGCTTCCCGGTTATATGGGGCCTGCTCTTTGGCTGTTTACGCAGAAAAAAATAAAAAATCACCGTGCCGATGTAACCTTATCAACTTGTACTTCATCTAAAGAGCATATGGAAATAAACACTGAATGGGGATGCGGCAGCTTCCCGGAAGAAGGGGGGCAATCATATTTGAATAACGGACAAGAGGAGCTGGTCAGGCGTGCCCAGGCGGGTGACAGCGAGGTCTTCATCCAACTGGTGAAGAGTCAGGAGCGGCGGATGTACAGTATGGCTAAGTCCATGGTCAGGAGTGACGAGGATTGTGCAGATGCGATGCAAGAGACGGTGCTGAAAGCTTTTAAAGCCATCTCAGGACTGAAAGAAGCGGCTTATTTCAACACATGGCTATTTCGTATTCTGATCAACGAATGCAACTTGATTCTGCGCAGACGGGAAAGGGTAGTCGTCATGCCCGATCCGCCGGAGAGCGTACAAGTCATATCTTCGTTCGTAGAAGAGATGGATCTGCGTCAGGCCATTGGCAGGCTCGAAGAGATATCAAGAACTATTGTTAAGCTGCATTATTATCAGGGGTTAACCGTGCAAGAGATTGCCGGGCTGCTTGAGCTGTCCGAGAGTGCCGTCAAGACCAGGCTGCACCGCGCCCGTAAGACGTTACAGCAAACCCTGGAGCAACCTGTAGAAAGGAAGGTGAACGGATGAGCCAGCAGCGGTTGGAGAGCAGGCTGGCAGACCTTCAGGAAGAGACTCTTCCTGAACTGCCGGAGCTTGTGCATCTGCGTATGGAGGAGACTTACCAGATCATCAGTGGGAAGGATGAGACTCGCTTGGAGGCGGCTTCAGAACATCAAGAGACCGTTAGACGTAAAAGAATGCCCCGATGGCTGTCCCGGGTGGTAATCAGTGCAGCATCTGTGGCTGGAGGGCTGGTGCTCCTGATTAGCCTGGGGTTCATCTCTCCGGCCATGGCGGAGACCTTGAAGCAGTTGCCCTTCATGTCAAGCGTATTCCAGCTTGCAGGAGATGCCGGGTTGCGAAAAGCAAATGAAGCAGGGTTAACCACAAATGTTGAGCAGACCGTCACTCTGGATGGAATGACTCTCAGGGTGTCTGAACAAATGTATGACGGAAGCCGTTTCTCGGTGGTGCTGACCCGTGTTCAGGCAAAGGAGGATCAAAAAAAGGAGGGCTGGTGGGATTTATTGACCCGCAGGGGGCAGCCAGCAGGCGGAATAAATAATATCGAGTTTTTGGTGAACGGGAAAATGGTAAATACCGGATTCGGGTTTGCCCAGGGAGGTGCCGGCGCACCTGACTCTATCATTGTTTCAGCACTGGATGGACCGAATCTACAAATCCCTGACCAGTTTAACCTCACTATGATAGTCCTTATTGATGGAATGGATGAGCCATTTCGCTTTGAGTTTCCCGTTAGCAAGAATACTCTGGGCGACCTTGTTCTTGGACCGGGGGAGATCAAGGTACATGATCATATCCATCTCCGTTACACACGGCTGGAACTGAGCCAGACATCGACCCGTCTGCTAGCCGAAATTAAAGGAGACCCAGGCGCGGATCTCAAGGCGATTGAGGAGGCCATTCCAGAAAAATATAAAAATGCGGGGATTTTAATGATCGGGTTCGAGCTGTGGGATGATCAAGGGCAACAGGCTGTTCCAGTTAGTATCAGCGGCAGCGGTGAAGGGGATACGTTCTCACATAGTATGGTCTTTGAACCTTTTGAGAATAGGCCGGAGCGTGTGATTATTAAGTCTTTCGTTACATTAAAGGACGGGGAGAATAAGTACATTCCCGAACTGGAGATGACCGTCCCTATACCATAAAATGAAACACCCTCCGGCCACTGCAACATGCAGCAGCCGGAGGGTGTTGCGGTTAATAACCTGGTTCCTTACGCCACTCCCTAGGCGTCATCCCCGTATGCTTACTGAAGATTTTGCTGAAGTACCGGCCGTCCTGGTAGCCGACCATCTCGGCGACGGAGGTTATTCTATGCTCCCCTCCGGCGAGCAGCAGCTTGGCATGACCGATCCGGACACGCTCCAGATATTCCGAAATATTCTCATGGAACACCTGCTTGAAGCGCCGGGACACATACTCGCGGCTAAGAAAAAACTCGCCGGCGATTTGCTGGAGCGTCAGATTATCCATGTAATGCTGGTCAATATAGCGCTTGATCTCATAAATCGCGTTGTTCTCCTGCAGCCGGGATTCCTTGAGGGTGTCAGCGACTTCTGTGAACGCCTCCGTCCACTCCCGCTGCCATTCTCCCAGGGACAGACGACCGTTCTCATCCAGCGGGAACAGCCCGGGGAAGGAAGAGGGGGCAGGCTCGCCGGCCATCGGTGTCTTGTCCTGAAGCAGCCGGTTTCTGAGCAGCCCGTATTCGTAACGCCAGTATTTCAGATCCTCCCATGTGACCGCCTGCCGTTTGCCTACCGCATCCATCCAGGCGGAGATTACTTGTCCAATCTGGGCAGTGTCCCCCCGGTGGACCGCTGTCGTGATCCGGCTGGCATAGTCAGCCAGCACAGTCCTTGCAGCGTGCGGCGTAGACGGGTTCCCGCCATAATGATAGATCAGCGGAGTATCGTCCAGGAAGGAGATTCCGCGCGCCGTTTGCAGCGTCTGCTGGAAGCCGGTGTGAACGCCGTGCGGGAAGGAGACAATGCCTCCGCAGGCAAAGCGGAAACGTGCCCCAAGCACCTTATAGAGCGCGTCATTCATCGCTTTCAGCTTCGCATCGGTCTGCCCCAGCTCCCCGGTCAGCAGGAGGACAAGCCCGTAATTCGGGTCTGTATGTTTAAAGGCATAACCGTTACGGACCGGGCCGATTACTTCGTTGCAGATATTGCCCATCAGAAAATGCAGCAGATCCGGATTGCGCCCGAATTTGCCCAGGACGGTGCGCGGAAGCGGATCGGTCAGCAGCAGGACAACCCGGCATTCCGCCCCCGCCGGCCATCCGAAGGCAGCACTTAGCTCGTCAGCGGCTCCCGCCTGGGAGCCAGGCTGGGAGACGAGGGCCGAGAGTGTTTTGTCCCAATACATAGGCAGCGTTTTGTTGATCTCTACCTCCCGCTGGATGTTGAGACTGCGCGCTTCCTCGTCCTTGCGCCATGCGTTTGCGGCACTGTTGACTGCCTCAAGCAGCTCGCTGCGGTTGATCGGCTTCAGGAGATAGTCCATTCCGCCATGCTTGATGGTGTTGCGGATGTAAGCATAATCGTCATAACCGCTGATCACGATCCGCTTGGAGAACGGGGACTTGTCCTCAATCCATTGCAGCAGCGCCATGCCGTCCATATTGGGCATTTTCATATCGGTAAAGATAATCTCCGGCCGCTCGCGCATAATCAGTGTCAGCGCCGTTTCCCCGTCGCAGGCCTCCAGAATGTCCGTAATGCCGTATTCCTCCCAGTCCACAAGCAGCCGGATAGAATCTCTTACGTCGGCTTCATCGTCCACGATCAGCACTTTCATGGTGTTACGCCCCTTCCGTCAGTGGGATTCTAATCTGAACGTTGAAACCGTGAGGCTCCGCATGCCCAAGTATTACATCTGCTTGATCGTTAAAGAACAAGCGCAGCCGGGAGACGACATTCATCAGCCCGATGCTGCCGCCTTCCATGCCGCCCGGCTGTTCACCGGCTATCTGCCGCTCTAGCTCCAGCAGGCGCTCCGGGGTGACGCCGGGACCGTTGTCGGAGACTGTAATACTTAGCGTGTCACCGCTGACTTCGACTACAATGCCAATCTCGGCCTGCTCCGCTCCTTCAAAGCCGTGCTTGAAGCAGTTCTCGACAAGCGGCTGCAGAATCATTTTGGGAACCGGTGTATTTAAGTCAGCCTCCCCTCTGATCTCAATGCGGTGGCGGAGCCTGTCCTTGAACCGCTGCTGCTGCAGCTCCAGGTAAGCCTGGGCATGGGCAATCTCCTTGGAGAGCGGCACGACCGGCTCCTCTGTGTTCATGTTGTAGCGCATCATGAGACCGAGGGAGGAGGTGAGCTCGTAAATCCTGGGCACCTTATGGTGCAGGGCCACAGAGCCGATAGACTGCAGCGTATTAAAAATAAAATGCGGATTAATCTGAGCCTGAAGCGCTTTTAACTGGTTATCCTTGTTGGCCAGCTCCAGCCTCAGCTCCCGCATAATCAGATTGTCGATCGTATCGACCATGTTCTTGATTGCGCTCCCGAGCACGCCAACCTCGTCGCTGCGGTCAGGATCGCCGTCGAACTGCAGCTTGCCGAGCTTGATCCTGCGGATCGATTCGGTCAGCCGCTTGATCGGAGCGGTGACCATGACCGAAACGAACAGCGCGGCGGCGATCGCAATGAACAGACAGGTCAGCAGCACAAGCATATTAATGCGCAGCACGCTGGCCGCGTTGCTGTACAGGTAGCTGTCCGGGATCTGCTTAGCGACGGTCCAGATACGCCCGATCAGCTCGAACTTCTCGAATACGACGATGCCATTGAAGTCCCCGTCCCTGTTCCAGTAGAAGTGGCCGGCCCCCGCGAAGCTGTACCGGGCATGCTGCAGCCAGGCATAATCAGGTTTGGTGCCGATTTCATCTTCCCTGGACGTATAGACGGCAGTTCCGGTGTCGTCCAGCAGATAGATATTCTCTTGTCCTTTATCATAGAGCATGTTCATAATGCTGCGGAATTCATCCAGCTTGAAGTCGATTGACAGCACCCCGATCCGCTCCTTGAGCGGCGCCCGGTACACCGGACGGTGAATCGTAAATACGGTGTTGGACGGGCTGTACGGGAATTCCTCCATGCCGTAATTATGTGAAGGATGGGGCGGCTCCAGATAAGGATCGTTTTTGTCAACCGGCTGCACGAAATGGCCGTCTAATCCGCCGCTGCCCGGCTCGCGCTTCAGGTAGCCGTCAATCAGCAGCCAGGACTGGTCGGCAAGATCCGAATACAAATAGACCTGTTGAATGTCCCTGCTGGATTGCTCGATGGCATGAAGACCGGAATATATATTATTCTCCACCATGAAGTCGCTCCGGCCCTGCACCAGAATGTTGTACAGGCTATTCGTCATCCTGAGGTTATTGTAGGCGTTCAGCGAGATATTGTTCATGGCGTTCAGCTGCCCCATCAGGCTGGTGGTCCCTTGGCGGACCGTATTTGAATTTTCGCGGATCGCGTCATTCTTCAAGGAGTGTTTGGTGTAGAAATAGGAGATTAGAATTGAGGCAGCGATCGGCACGAGAATGGCGGCCATCAGAAAGACACTCAGCTTGTAGCGTATACTGCCTCGGAAGCTACGGTACCGCAATGGCGTTCCTCCTTATTCCGCAGATTGGTCTACAGTCTAGCACCGCTTCCAAGGAAGGGTCAATAGGGTCACAATCTTACACATTTTTGGTCAACACCGGCTGTATTCCCGTTCCCGGTAAAGTTAGTATACTGATCGTGTAAAGCGCTTACAGGATAAACACAGGGAGGTTAAGGCATGAAAAAATGGTCTTCTCTACTGATGGCAGGCTCGCTGTCACTGGCAGTATTAACGGCCGGATGCTCGAACGGAGGCTCTAATGCAGGAAGCGGCGCGAACAGCGCGGATTCCGGTGCAGCAGGCGGCAAGGATGAAATTACGCTCTATACCATTCAATCCACCAACCCGAATTTTCAGGCCTGGCTGGAGGAAGCGCAGGAGAAAAGCGGGGTCAAAATCAACTGGGTCGCCGCGCCGACCGATTCGGATACCCGCCAGCAGAAGATTTCCACGATTCTTTCTTCCGGGGACAGTACGGTGGACATTCTGGAAGTCAATGATGAAATGGCTACGTCTTTCAAAAACGCCGGTTGGTTGGACCCGCTGCAGGATACGGTGCTGACAGAGGATATTATGAAGCAGCTTCCGCAGGGCTACATGAAGGATATGCTGACCTCCGCTAAAGGCGATGTGCTCGGCGTGCCAAGCTATACAGGGTATCTCGGACTGTGGATCGACCAGAAGAAGCTGGATGCGGCCGGGATGACCTCGATCGAAACCAAGGAGGATTTTGAAAAGTTCCTGAAGGCTTCGACCAAGGACGGGCAGTACGGGTACGGTGGCTCCTGGGAAAAGACTTACGTCTTCAACGAAATTGCCACCTTCGTCAATTTGTTCGGGGGCGACTACTACGATTGGACCAATGAGAACAGCCGGGAGGCGGTCAAGTTCATGTATGACATGGCCAACACGTGGAAGGTAACGCCGGTCGATCAGATCGCGGACAAATATGAGCAGATGAACCAGAAGTTTATCGACGGCAAATACGCCTCAGTGTTCATGTGGGGGACAGGTACGGATTATAAGCAGGCGAACCGGTATGGTCCCGACCAAATCCATATGGTCAATATGCCTAAGTTTGCGAAACGCAGCATTTTCACGGATTCCTGGAGCTATGTGCTGAATTCGGCTTCCAAAAACAAAGCGGCGGCGATCAAATTTCTGAAGTACGCAGCCAGCGAGGACGGCGAGTTGAACAGCTGGAAGAATTTTGACCGCTACCCGGCCAGAGCAGATGTTGCTGCAAACGAAGCCGTGACCGGCGATATTAAGGACATCTATACAGAAATTCAGTCCACCAATGAGGTTCACGGACGCCCTATGCTGCCGCAGACAATGGAGTTCATCGCCGAGATGGGCACGCTGTTCCAGAACTATATTCAGGATAAAATCACGCTGGACGAATTCTGCCAAAAAGCGCAGGATGCGGTTGAACGTTACCAGTAATGCCGCAGGAAAGGGGCGCTGTCCATGTATGCCAGCCGAAAATACTGGGTGATAGCGTGGATGCTAGTGCTCCCCGCGCTGATCATCCGGGTGTTCACCACGATCTATCCCATCATTGAAACGTTCCGCATCAGCCTGTATGATGTCAAGCTGCTGCGGGGGATTCACGAGTTCGTTGGCTTCGATAATTTTATTCAGTTGTTTCAGGATTCCAAGGTCATCACTTCTATTGAATTTACAGCTATATTCGTTGCAGGCTCCATGCTCGGCCACATCGTGCTCGGCATTGCGCTGGCGCTAATTCTCAACATGAAATTCGCCGGACAAAAGGTACTGCGGACAATTGTGCTGCTGCCCTGGGCCATGCCTATGGTGGTCATCGCTATGGCCTCGAAGTGGGCGTTCAATAACGAGTACGGGCTGATTAACGATTTTGTCCGCTGGTTTAACCCTGGCTTTACGCTGGACTGGCTGATCCATACGAATACGGCGCGTTTTGCGGTTATTGCCGTTGATCTGTGGAAGGATCTGCCCTTCTTCGCCATTCTGGTGTTGGCCGGACTGCAGTTTATATCTTCGGAAATGTATGAAGCGGCTAAAATCGACGGGGCAGGCCCGGTCCGTTCCTTCTTCAGCATCACCCTGCCGCTGCTGTCACGCAACATTCTGATGCTGAGCATTTTCTTCACCATGTGGCGGATTACGTCCTTTGATGTCGTGTATGCGATGACGAGCGGGGGACCCGGAGAGAGCACGGCACTGATCGCCTACCGGGTAACGACCGAGGCATTTACGAATCTCAACACGGGCTATGCTGCCGCCATTGCGGTCGTACTGTTTCTGGTCATGGCCTTGCTCAGCGGGCTCAGCATGTCGGCCGCCAAGCGCGTAGATTACTAAGGAGCGATGTATGATGACCACTCACAACCACAGACCGCTGCCGCTCACCCTGCTCATGTGGGGACTGGCGCTGATCGTTGCCTTTCTGATTCTGTTTCCGCTCTGGTGGATTTTTATTTCGTCTATTACCCCGGCGGGGGAGCTGTTCTCGAAACCCATTAAATACTGGCCGGACCATCCGACACTTGCCAGCTACCGCTACCTGATTGAGAACGTGGGACTGCTGCCGAAAATCTGGGATACTGCCATTATCATCGGGCTGTCGATTCTGATCGGGATGATCGTGTCCGTGATGGCTGCCTTCAGCTTCGCCCGGTTCCGCACCAGGGGGCTTGCCATTGCCACCGGCTTCCTGCTGGCCTCCATGCTGATTCCCGACGTCGTCACCGCCCGGCCGCTGTACGATTTCCTGCGCAGCGTGCATCTGTACGATACGCATACCGGACTGATTATTTTGTATATCAGCGGCATTCTTCCGTTCACCATTCTGATTCTGCAAAACTATCTGAACGATATCCCGGTTTCGATCGAGGAGTCGGCGGCGATTGACGGCTGCGGATTTGTCCAGTCACTGATTTACGTTACCGTTCCGCTGCTCCGTCCGGCGCTGGCGACGGTCTGCATCGTCAACTTTATTACCTGCCTGAATAACTTCTTCACGCCGCTGTTCTACTCCAATGGAATCTCGGTGCTGTCCACGGCCATTACGCAATTGCCACTAAGAGACAATATGTACGCCGTGCCGTGGGATCTGGTCAGCGCGATGGGCTGGATCATTATTTTGCCGATTATCGTGTTCGTAGCGATCTTCCAGAGACAGATTATGGAGGGAATTATGGCCGGCGGAGTTAAGGGCTGATTAGCTGATGATTAGAAAAAGAAAATGAGAGGAGTCTGTTACTATGGTTGAACATCCGTTTCTGGGAGGGCTGTCGGCGCTTCCCCTGCTCAAAGCCGGCCGCAGCCGGGCCGTTAACGCAGAGAATCCGAAAGGGGAGAAGGGCAAGGGAGGCATGGCGGCCAGCCATCTCGGCCCTTGCCGCAAAGGCTCGCCCTGCATCCGGGACGTTGCTCCCGGCGCCACTGCCCTGCTGGCCGACATTGATGGCCCCGGCATTATTGAACATATCTGGATCACTGTTACCGACCGGACTGATGCGGACACTTTTGTCTTAAGGGACCTGGTGCTGCGCATGTATTGGGACGATGAGACAGAGCCTTCCGTGGAAAGTCCACTCGGGGATTTCTTCTGCAACGGCTTCGGGAGGGGCTGCACCGTCAATTCCCAGGCGATGGTCGTCAATCCGACACGGGGCTTCAACTGCTACTTCCCGATGCCGTTCCGGCGTAAGGCGAGAATTGAAATTGAGAACCAGCATGAAGCGCCGATTCCGGCTCTTTTTTATCAGGTCGATTACTGCCTGCATGATGAACTGCCTGAAGAGACCGCCTATTTTCACGCCCAGTGGAGACGGCAGCGGATCACGAGCAAAGCGGAGGATTACGTTATTCTGGACCATGTGAAGGGCCGCGGACAGTACGTGGGAACCTATATCGCGCTGACGACGCTGGAGCGGTATTGGTGGGGGGAAGGCGAACTGAAGATGTACATCGACGGAGACGATGAATATCCGACGATCTGCGGCACGGGGATGGAGGATTATTTCGGGGGTGCTTGGAGCTTTGCAACACAGCAGAACGGCAGGACCGTGGAGAACACGTACTGTACGCCTTACATGGGCTACCCGTATTATTCCGCTCACGATGAGGAGGTTCATAATTTCTATCATAACGACGACGCGCCGCCGATGCGCGGGTTCTACCGCTGGCATATTCTGGACCCGATCCGGTTCCATGAGGATTTTAAAGTGACGGTACAGCAGATTGGAGTCTATAAAAAAGGCCTGTTCGAGCGTCAAGACGATGTGGCCTCGGTGGCCTACTGGTACCAGACGGAGCCACACCAGCCGTTCGGGCCGCTGGCGTCCAAGGAAGAGCGTTGGCCTAGATAAGGCGCAGGCCGAGATAAAGCGCAGGTAAATATTTCTTCGTATCTTCCCGCTGGGAATGGCGTTTATACTGGTTGTAAAGCCAGCCAGCTTGCGGCGAAGGGGGAGACGATGCGATGAGATCCAGGCGGGCGATGATGAGATCCAGACGAGAGATAATGAGTTCCAGGCAGGTGATGTTAATCGCAGTCATGCTCCTGCTCACTGTTGCAGTGACGGCCTGCGGGGGAAGAAACGGCGTCGTCTATGAGTCAGATGCCGGGAGAACTCAGGTGGAAGATGCCGGGAACTCCGGGCGGCCGCTGAAAATCTTCAACTTCAAGGTGGAGATGGCGGAGCAATTGAATGCGCTGACGCAGCAGTATCAGGAAGAAACCGGCGTGCCCATTGAGCTGGATACCTGCGGCGGGGGCTGCGATTACAGCGCGGAGCTGAAGACGAGGTTTAACTCCGGCGACAAGCCCGATCTGTTCTTCGTGGCCGGGTATAAGGATCTTGATCTGTGGGAGGAGTACCTGGAGGATCTGAGCAGTGAACCGTGGGCGGAGGAGATACAGGAGCTGGCCAGACCCGCCACAATGAAGGACGGGCGGATCTACGGGATGCCGCTTGCTATGGAAGGCTGGGGGTTTATTTACAACAAGACCCTGTTCCGCAAGGCGGGTATTGAAACCCCGCCGGTGACGCTCAGCGGGCTGAGAGCAGCGGCGGAGCAGCTTCAAGCGGCCGGCATCCGGCCGTTCGAGAACGGCTATGCGGAATGGTGGGTACTCGGCAATCACCTGCTGAATACCGCCTTTGCCCTGCAGCCTGATCCGGCGGAATTTATTGATGAGGTCAGCAGCGGCAGTGCCAAGCTGACCGGTAACAGCATATTTGACAGCTGGCTGGATCTGATTGACCTCACCCTGGAATATGGTCAGGCGGCGCCGCTACAGACGGATTACTATACCCAAGTGATGCATTTTGCCAAGGGTCAGGCAGCGATGATGCAGCAGGGGAGCTGGACACAGCTGCAGCTGGACAAGCTGGCTCCGGGTCTGGACATCGGCTTCCTGCCCATGCCGGTGAACGATGACAGCGCTAAGATGGATAAGCTTCAGATCGGGGTGGCGAATTACTGGGTCGTGTTTAAGAACTCGGTGATGAAGGAGGAGGCCAAGGCGTTCTTGCGCTGGCTGGCCAGCTCTGAAGTTGGCAAGAAGTTCGTCGTGGACGATGCTCGGCTGATTCCCGCTCTTAAGAGCATACCGGTCCCGGAAGGCCGATTAGGACCACTCGCTGACGACATTATGTCGTACATGAAGGCCGGCAAGACACTTCCCTGGCTATGGCAGCGCTACCCGGGATACGAGGCAACCACCTCGCAGATGAGTGTGCAGATGCAGGCTTACATCGGCGGCCAGATCGGCCGCGAGAAGCTGCTGGCTGAATTCCAGCGGATCTGGGATTCGGCGCGGGGGGTTACACATGACAGCCCGGAGTGATTTGAAGCGGGACAGTAATACAATGGGGGCTGCTGCGCTGAGGGATGGCTCCCACGCTCCATAGTCAGTAGCAGTTTTAGAGAAATCCTGCAATAAGTGCAACAATGCTGCCCCATAGAAGCTGTCTATGCTGAAATTCTGCACAAAATGTAACAAATCCAGCTTTAACTTGCTCTAACCACCGGAAATCCTGCAAATGATGCAACATTGCTCCTCAGCCACTAACATTTATAGAGAAATCCTGCAAAATGTGCAACAATACTGCTCCTTACAAGCGGCCGGTGAGAGAATATAAACTTCAGAGCGTATGTGAAAACCAAATACCTGGAAAATAGCATAATAGCCTCCAGTCTCCACAATTCAGTGGGACCGGAGGCTATTTGTGCTGGAAATATAGCTAAGATACCTAACGCGGCTTCGCAAAATAACTGCGCAGCGCCCAGCCGCGTTCCTGGCGTTTCTTGTATTTGGGCAAGGAACGGTAGACGGCAAGCGATTCCTCAAAAGCGCGCTTGGCATCGTCTGTCCGGCCCAGTGTCTTGTACATGGAGCCGGCCAGATAATAGGCTTCGCTGGAGGAGGTCTGGATCTCCTGGAATTGGCTCACATAATGGAGCGCCTTGTCCTGGTCGATATGCCGGAAGGTCTCGGCCAGACGGAGGTAAGGCTGTCCATATTGGGCTCTGCGGTTGATCTCAAGGCCTTGAAGCATCTGGGCTTCGCCTTCGGCAAGCTGGCCCAGCTTGAGGTTGGCGTATCCGAGCTCCACCCAGTATTCAGCCGAGGTCTCATAACGGTCGGCGATGGCCGTCAGCAGCTCCTTGGCCTCGCTGTAGCGCTTGCGCTCAATCAGCAGCCGGGCCAGATCGAATTTGGCGGTGACATCGTTCGGGTTCTGGGCAATGGCCGTCCGCAGCCTGGACATCTGGCGGCTGCGGCGGAAAGGCTTGGAGAAGCTGGGTAGAATGCCGACATAACGGCGGTCTACGAAATATAGAACGACGAGCAGAATGATTAGGGCCAGAAAGGGATTGCCGAGCAGACGGTACAGCAGCAGGAAACCTAGAATTTTAATCATGAATATGAATTCCCTCCATTACTTTTGTGGTTCATTTGTGCTTCCTGCAAATTGGATACGAATAGGCAGGGTAATTATACCATATCAACCTTTTTAGAGGCCACGATAAAAGAGACTGGGGGTCGGTTATCCAGTTCCAGGTGATCCATAAGCCCCCAGCTCCTGCCTGCACTGCTGTCATTGACAGGCTGCTGCCGAAGTCATAAGCTTTGTGTACAGTCAGATTGTCTCATCGCTAGATTAGCTCTTATATAACAGTGTATTCAACTAACACTTGGAAAGAAGGATGAACCGTGGAGACATTGGCAAGCAAGGTACAGCTGCGACCTCTGGGACGCTCTGAGCTATCGGTATCTCCGCTTGGCCTGGGCTGCTGGCAGTTCAGCCGGGGAAGCGGAATCGTAGGCCGCTACTGGAGCAATATCACAGACGCGGATATTCTGGATATCGTACGGGTCAGCCTGGAAGGCGGCATGAACTGGGTGGATACCGCAGAAATCTATGGTGGAGGCAAATCGGAGGAAGCATTGGCTCATGTGCTGGATCAGCTTCAGCAGGAAGGCAACCCGCATGCGGCTCCGCTGATTGCGACCAAATGGTGGCCGATGCTGCGGACAGCAGGCTCGATTACCTCCACGATTGATCAGCGGATTGCTTGCCTGGGCGGCAGAGGCATTGATCTGTACCAGATCCACCAGCCGTTCTCCTTATCCTCGATTGCCAGTGAGATGAAAGCAATGGCGGGACTGGTACAGGCCGGCAAAATCAGGTATGTAGGGGTAAGCAATTATTCAGCTAAGCAGATGGTGGAAGCGCACCGTATCTTGCAGACCTACGGACTTACCCTGGTCTCCAATCAGGTCAAATACAATCTGCTGCACCGCAGCATCGATCAGAACGGCATCATGGCTGCGGCCAAGGAGCTAGGTATCTCGATCATCGCCTATTCCCCGCTCCAGCAGGGTATCCTGACCGGACGGTTCCACGCAGATCCGTCGCAGATTAAGGCAGTCTCGCGTTCCCGGCGGATGATGTCCGGCCTGGACGACAAGAGCCTGGCCCGCAGCAAGCCGCTGATCACCTCCCTGACCGCACTGGCTGACAAATACGGGTGTACACCGGGACAGATTGCACTTAATTGGCTGATTCATTATCATGGCGACACCGTAGTTGCGATTCCCGGCGCTTCCAAGGTCCGTCATGCCCGGGAGAATGTCGGCACCATGACCTTCCGGCTGGAGCCGGAGGAGCTGGAGCTGCTGAATGAGGCCTCCTGGGCTGCCTTGAAGAAGTAACCCGGAGTTCGGGCAGCTCTTCATTAACTCAAACGGGGAGTGAACTGGAATGAATGAGAAATGCTGGCTGGTTGTCCAATATCCCTTGAAGAGTCTGCAAGGGAGCCAGCGCGATCAATGGTTGAGGGATAAAGTCACGGAATACCTGAATCTCTTTTTAGCGGATGCGGAGCTTGGCTATGTAGACGGGTCTGAGATGGGCAAAACGGTATCAGACCGGCAGCAATTTGTACTTAATATCTTTTGTGTCATTACGGATGAACAACGGGGTATAGCTCTGATCAAAAAAGTATTAAGAGAGCATAGGCTTGATTATACCCGGATCAAACTGGCCACGATGCCCTTTGAGGGCGGAGGAACCTATACGCTGAAATATGCCTCTAAGAAAGGCGTGACTGATTTTTCGTTATAGCCATTATTTAGTCGGGTTGATGAATGAATAGGATGATACTCAGCAGCGGACCCGGACTTTGATTTTCAAGTCCGGGTCCGCTATTTCCATTTTTCTGAGATAAAACTGTTTAGGACTGGAAAGAGCGGTTTATATAAGGGATAAGATGCTTCGCACTCACGCAAATAAGGTGAAGATTATGGAAGGAGGTTGAACTTCAATGAGTATGAGCGTACATAACCTTATGGCTTTTAATCATCAGTTTTTTAGACCTCAGCCCGTTGTCCATCCCAAAGCGCAGAGACAGGAAGACAAAGTCCAGAGCTTTCAGGAGGTCCTTAACGAGAAGCTGAGCAGCTATGGCGACATGAAGAAATAAGCAAGCAATAGAGCCGCAGAACTATTTTATGCAGAAGACATCGCAGCAAATCATAGAACCTTCAGCAAAAAGGTGCCTCCCGCAACTCGGAAGGCACCTTTTTGCTGCTTAAGAATTATTATCAGGAGTATATCAGATTTCACCGGTTAAGGCAGAATGTATGCTAAAAACAAAATACAATCGGCTGGTATAAGGCATATGGTCAGAATGTATGTGAAAAACAGCATACATTGTGCTCGCACGCAGACGCATGATCCGAATGTATGCGAAAAACAGTATACATTGTGTTCTCAAGCAGGCATATGGTCAAAATGTATGTGAAAAACAGTATACATTCTGCTCGCACGCAGGTCATCCTAAGCCTCTGCTAGGATGTCTTGTTAAGAACAGAATGTCTATGTTTCACGCTGTACATTATCCTTGTGTTTCTCGCGAAAACGATACCGCCCTTATAAGGGCGGCAAAGCATTTTCCAGTTGCTACGCTTTGCACCTCAGATCACCAGCATCATCCTGCCATCCGGCAGATTAACGTTTGCTTCGAACACGCTTTGATTTGCGCAGCTTCGGTTCAGAGCCCGGCGCCTGCCGCATGATCCATTTCAGATAAGCGGCAATCTGCGGGTCGCTGCGCAGGCTGTCCAGTGTCGTAAGGCCAAGAACAACGAGATCACTGTTGGTATACAAAGCATGAATCTGCCGGTGGCAAGCCTTGCACAGAAGGGCAGTCGGGAGCAGGCTGCCGCCTTTCTCGCGGGGGATCAAATGATGAACGGTAGTTGCAAGAGGAGAACGGCCGCACAGCTCACACGTGTCCAAGGCCCGGGCATTCATCACTTAAGGCCGGACTTCAAAGAATTCACAGCGGCTGCGCGAGTAATACGTTAAATCACTGACCCGCGACTGAATCACAACATCCGAATCCGTGAACCGCACTATAGTAGCGCCGGAATTCACCAGATGGTCATCCTGGAAGACGCGGACGGGCAGCTTGCGGTCAATCGCTTCCTGCAGATCCTGGTCAGTGAGTAGTGGTCGGTTGATGGGCATGGAATAAATCTCCTTTAGATAGGGATAACTGCTGCTTCAGCAATTATATCATTTGATAGATTTTAGTTCGACCTATGAAGGAACTGAATGCTAATAATATTGCGATTATAGATTGGATTAAAATTGATGATGTGATACGAGAAGTACATAACAAAACCCCGGATAGTTATTCCGGGGTTAAATCTATTCACACGCTACTCCGTCACCATCTTTATCAAGCTTTCTAGAGTATCCAGGCTCTCCGGCATAGATCGGCGCAGCACCGGCTGCTCTCACGGCAGAACAGTTCTTGTAGTAAACATCTTGAACTGGTTGCGGGGTTGCTTTTGGTTTCGGTTTTTTAGTAGTTGCAGGTTTTTGAGTTTTAGCTGGAACAGGTTTTTTAGTAGCGGTAGGCTTCGGTGTGGCTGTGGGCTTAGGTGACGGTTTAACTGTGGCAGTTGGCTGGATAGTAGCTTTAGCCACAACGGTATCATCATATCCTTTATCAGTTGCGTAATCTTTTAAGCTCCATATCCCTAATTTTGCTGCTTGAGCTTTTTTCTGGATAGACCTGAACTGATCAACATTTTTCACATTCGGCTGAAAGACAGCGACTCGTGCAAGACCTTTCTCCAGCAGCAATTCATTTACCATTTTATCATCGATATAGGCGTAAGCAAGGAGACGGCCGTACTGGTCGCGTTCGGATACATCGAATTCAAGTCTGACTGTATTATCTCTAAGCAACTTTGTTGTAAACGCACTCGCCTCTGGCCCGAAGGGCTGTACAGGTTTTGTTTCAGGAGTGTCGATTAGGATTAGCCGCACCTTTTCAGACTTTCCGTCTAATTTGACTGTAAAGGTATCACCATCAGTAACAGCGGTGACCTTTGCTTCAATGGCATTTGCATTCATAGACAAGCTGGCAAGTTCAGCATTCTTCTGAGTTGTTTCAGATTTAAGTACATAAGTGTCAAGAACTTCCGTGTGGTCATCAGTCTGATTAGTAGCCTGTTCCAAGGGAGAGGCTTTTGGAATTGCAATCACGAACAAAATAAAAAATATAATAAACATAACAGCAGAATACTTGGTAATGATTTTTCGATTTCCCCAGCGGACAATGGCCGGCTTAAACATGCCCACGAACCAAAAAATAATTACAGCAAGTGATGCAAGAAGAAAGTTCATCCCTAAGGCTTCTCTCAAGGACATGCCTGTAAAAATAGCAATTTCTAATAAAGCGATGATTCCGATGGAAATCAGAAGCTTTTTTGATCTAAACATTAAAATCCCCCTTTGTAATCCTACTTAAGAACTATCGGTAATTTACAATGATTTGTAAATACTGTAAGGATAAAAACTCTCCTAAAATCACAAAAAATCCACCTATTTTAGAATCGTAAGTATTTCCACCATAAATCGGCAATATGCCTCCTCAAAAAAAACAGTGGCCTACGGTACACTGAATCTTGTAAAAGAAACCTTTGAGAGGGGTACAGAGGAATGAAAAAAACAAAGAACCTGGCGCTGGCGCTGGTCTCCATCATGCTCATGAGCTCACTTGCGGCGTGCGGAGGAAGTAACAACGGCGGCAACAAGGCTGCCGAAGGGAATTCAGGTAACAAGGGAGAAAGTACAGCAGCACCCGCAGCTGAAGGAGACAAGACAGAGCCAGCAGAGAAGGTCGAACTGTCGTTCTGGACGCTGGGCAACGTGAACTATGAAGAGCTGGCGGCTGCCTACACTAAGGAACACCCTAACGTAACCATTAAAATTCAGAATACCGGTGACCAGACGGCTCACCACAACAATCTGACCACAGCACTCTCGGCGGGTTCAGGCGCACCTGATATTTTCCAGCTTGAGATCGGTTTCATGGAACGCTTCCTGGGAGCCCAGGACAAATTCTACAACCTGAATGACCTCGGAGCCAAAGACATCCAGGCCAACTATCTTGACTGGAAATGGAAGCAGGCTTCCTCCATCGACGGCAGCTTCCAGCTTGGACTTCCTACGGATATCGGCCCGACAGTAGTCTACTACCGTACGGACTTGGCTGAAGCCGCCGGCTTGCCGGCCGATCCTGAGGGCTTCGGCGCAGCCATCGATACATGGGACAAATTCGCTACGGTAGCGAAAGCGTTCAAAGACAAGACAGGCAAGTATTTCTCCGACTTGACCGACCTGACGTACAATGCGCTTCGTGACCAGTCGGCGGACGAGATCTATTTCAGCAAAGCAGACGGCAGCTTCATCGGCGATACCAATCCGCAAGTGAAGAAAGCGTATGACTTTACCGTTAAGGGCATTCAAGAGGGCTGGATCAGCAATGTCATGCTCTGGTCGCCTGAATGGGGCCAAGGCATGAACGATGGATCGTTCGCCGTCGTGATGGGTCCAGCCTGGATGGCCGGCAATATCAAGAGCAACGCGCCGGACTCCTCCGGCAAATGGAGAATTGCCCAGCTTCCTGAGGGCGCCGGTAACTGGGGCGGTTCGTTCATCACGCTGCCGAAGGAAGGCAAGCACTCTAAGGAAGCCTATGATTTCATCCAGTGGCTCGTGAACAAGGATAACCAGCTGGAATCCTTCAAGACCAAAGGCTTGATGCCTTCTATCCCTGCACTGTACGAAGATCCTGCGTTCGTGGATTTCAAGGATGACTTCTTCGGCGGACAGCAGACGGCGGTGGAATTCGGCAAAGCGGCTAACCGCGTGAAGCCGGTATACTACGGACCGCTGCATGACCAGACCGATACCTTCTTCAAGAATGCGCTGAAGAACGTGCTGGAGAAGAAAGCCGATCCGGCCAAAGAGTGGGACGATGCTGTCAAGCAGTCAAAAACGCTTGCAGAACGCGGCTAACCTGTAATATGCGGGGAACAGACTTCCCCAAATGTCCGGATTCACGGAGTAATCTCTCTGTGAATCCGGATTTAGATATGAATTCTCTGGAGGTGTGACATGGCTGAGCCCGTAATTACGAGTCCGCATGCCGAGAGCAAACGACCTTTCTTCACTGAACAAAGACGGAGCCGCATCACTGCGTATACTTTCATTTCACCGTTCTTTATTCTGTTCTCGATATTCGGACTATATCCAATTTTCTTCACATTCTATTTATCGTTCTTCAAGTGGGATGCCTTAGGTCCAATGAAATACGTCGGCTTCAAAAACTTCGAGCTGATCACCACGGACCCGACCTTCTGGATCTCCTTCAGCAACACGCTGATTATGGGGCTGATGGGTACTGTGCCGCAGGTTATGCTGGCGCTGCTTCTGGCGGTGCTGCTGCATTCGGGGATGACCCGGTTCAAGAAGACCTTCCGCATCCTCTATTTCATGCCGAATATCACTTCGATCGTGGCGGTTACACTGGTATTCAGTACGCTGTTCGGTAATAACGGGATGATCAACTGGCTGCTTAACGGAATCGGGTTAGAGAGCATGGCCTTCAATTCCGGCTGGTGGGGGGTCAAAATTGCCATCTCCACGATGGTCATGTGGCGCTGGACGGGCTACAATGCGATCCTGTTCCTCTCGGGCCTGCAGAGTATTCCGATGGATCTGTACGAATCGGCCAAAATCGACGGGGCCAACCGCAGACAGCAGCTGTTCTTCATTACACTGCCCCTGCTTAAGCCGTTCATTATCTTCGTATCCCTGCAATCCACCATTGGTGCGCTGCAGCTCTTCACAGAGCCTTATGTCTTCCTCGGCCAATCCGGCACCGGATCTACCCGGCAGGAAGGGATTACGATGGTTACTTATTTGTACAGTGAGGCCTTCCGCAACGGCTTCTTCGGTACAGCGGCGGCTACAGCGGTTCTGCTGTTCCTCGTTACGATTCTGTTCTCTGTCCTCAATATGCTGATCTCCAGAGGCGGCGGCAGACAGACTGGAGGGAAAAAAGCGTGAGCACACTGCGTATGTTCAGAAAAAAACCGGATGATCTCGGCTTCTTCGGCAAGCTGGGCTTCTATCTTCTGCTGATTCTCGGAGCACTGGTCTCCATCTTCCCGTTCTATTGGATGTTTGTGGTCGGGACCAATGACAAGGGAGCTGTGTTCCATGTACCGCCGCTGCTCACCATCGGAGACCAGTTCTTCGAGAACTTCAAGCGGGTGCTGGACAAATCGGACTTCTTCCAGGCGCTTGGCAACTCGCTGTTCGTCTCGTCCATGGTGACGGTCTCGGTCGTGTTCTTCTGTACGCTGGCCGGGTATGCTTTTGCCAAATATGAATTCCCCGGTAAAAACGTGCTGTTTGTATTCGTTATTGCCACCCTGATCGTTCCGCAGCAGCTCGGCGTACTGCCAACCTATGTCATTATGGCCAAGCTTCACTGGATCGACAGCTTCAAGGCGCTGATTGTTCCGGCTATGGTCAATGCCTTCGGCATCTTCTGGATGCGGCAGTACATCTCCTCGGCCGTGCCTACCGAGC
This sequence comes from Paenibacillus sp. FSL R7-0210, assembly GCF_038009085.1. Lineage (NCBI taxonomy): Bacteria > Bacillati > Bacillota > Bacilli > Caryophanales > Paenibacillaceae > Paenibacillus > Paenibacillus sp. FSL R7-0210. The sequence continues at coordinate 2,999,471 of NZ_JBBPAR010000001.1, read as the reverse complement.
TGATTGAAGCCGGACGTATTGACGGAGGAGGCCACTTCCGGATTTTCTGGAGGATTGCCGTTCCGGTCATTACACCCGCGATGGCTACCCTGGGTATTCTGAATTTCATGACGGTATGGAATGACTTCTTCTGGCCGCTGGTGGTCTTGAAGAACAAGGAGCATTTCACGATTCAGATTGCATTGCAGCAGCTGTTCACTACACGTGACGGTCTTGATTACGGGATGATTATGTCCGCTACCTTCACGGCCACGCTGCCGCTGCTGGTTGTCTTCCTGCTGTTCAGCCGCTGGGTCATTGCCGGACTGACTTCAGGTGCCATCAAGAGTTAACTGTCTGTGTATTCAATAAGTAAGAGGATTTACAGAATGCTGTGAAGAATAATAATCAAGTGGAAACGGTTTTGCCGTCCTTTTAAGGACGGCATTCGTTTCAGCGAGAAATAGAAGGATAAGTTATCGTGTGAAACCTATGAATTCTTCTATTTGGACAGAGACCGCAGGAGGAAGGGACCCGTCATGAAGCTCCGCCGCAAAATCTTGTTCGCTATTATTCTTCTTGTATTCATTCCCGTGATTGTCATGGGGATTGTGACGTATGTGAATTATTCGAATGCTATGGAGAAGAAATCAAGTAATTTCTACTGGATCTCCCTGCTGGAGACGGACCGCAAGCTGAAGTTCGCCCTCAGTGAGATTTCATCGATCACCAATTCAGCTATTACGCAGCCTGCGATCCAGCAGTCGCTGAAGCAGCAGAATTTCGTCCTCACCTATGACCGCAAGCAGGAAATCAACAACCTGCTGATTAACCATCCGATGATCACCTCGTTCAGCCTGTACGGGAAAGACCGGCTGCTGTACCAATACAATGCGCCGATGTCTTTTGCGGATATGCACAAGCAGGTCTGGTTCGGAGCCATGGAGGCTGCCGAAGGGCGTCCTGTCTGGTCCGGTCCCGGAGAGAACGGCTCGGCCAGCGGCGATAAGCCGGTGCTGGTCCATGCCAGAGTGATTAAGGACTATTATTCGCTGGAGGATATCGGCTATCTGGTTGTATATGTGAAGCCGGATCTGCTTGATCAGATTTTCTGGGAGGCTGCGACCCTGAAGAAAGGGGATATCCTGCTGGTCAACAAGCAGGGCAATATCGTCTTTAACAAGTCCGGGGAGCATATCGGGGAACGGACGGATTTTCCTTTTTTGCAGGAGAATTATAACCAGGAGCAGGACTATTACATTGACAATTATCAAGGGGAGCGGTCACTGATCACTTTCCTGCCTTCACATAACGCGGACTGGTATCTGGCGGCCATTACGCCGATGAACCTGATCTCCTCTGAATCGGTCTCCATCCGCAATATTGCGATTATTCTCGGCATGGTGTCGCTGCTGTCGGCCTTCCTGTTCGACCGTTATTTCATCCGCAGGCTTGTCCGCAGCATTAACAGCGCCGTGAACGGCATGAAGCGGGTCAAGCAGGGGATCTTCACCCCGATTCCGGTACCGCTGCGGGCCAATGATGAGAGCGATTCCCTGATTGACGGCTTCAACCGGATGAGCTCGCAGATCAACGAGCTGATTGACCAGGTCCAGACCGAGCAGGGACGCAAAAAGGAAGCGGAGATGCAGGCGCTGATGGCCCAGATCAACCCGCATTTCATCTATAATTCACTGGAATCGATCAACTCCATGGCGGTGTTGGCAGGCAACCGGGATATCAGCAAAATGGTCATCTCGCTCGGCCGGCTGCTGCGGATCAGCATCAGCCAGAATCAGGAGCTGATCCCGCTGCAGATGGAGTTCGAGCATGTCCGCCATTACTTGGATATCCAGAAGTTCCGGTTCGAGGACAAATTCTCCTATGAGCTGGACTTGCCGGAGCCGCTGAAATACGTGATGACCCAGAAGCTGATTGTTCAGCCGATTGTGGAGAACGCTTTGTATCATGCCATTGAGCAGATGGAGGAGCACGGGACCATTACAGTCACCGCCCAGGAGAACGGCAAGGATATTATCATTATTGTGAAGGATAACGGGCCGGGCTTCGATCTTGAGGTGCTGATGAGCCAGTGGAACAAGGAGCGGAGCAATCCCAAGAAATACAGCGACAGCGGGGTTGGGCTGAAAAATGTGCATGAGCGCCTGAACATCCGGTTCGGCAATCCCTATGGCATTCTGGTCTGCTCCTCACCGGGCTTCGGATCAGCCATCTGCATCCGGATTCCGAGGATACAGCCGTCATGAGAGGGAGAAGCCAAATGAAAGATCAGCGACATGTGCTCCGATGGTTGACCAACTGGGGATGGATTCTCCTCTATATTGTGCTGATGTCCGGCGCCGTATGGTTCATTATGCAGGAGGACCGGGAGCAGATTGAGGATACTTCGCCCGAGAAGATCACATTGACCTTCCGGCATTTCTGGATCAAGGAGCATGACCGGCCGCTGCTGGCGATCTTCGAGGAGGTTGTGCGCAGCTACCAGGAGAGCCATCCGAATGTGAAGGTGAACTTCGAGGGGCTGGACCAGAATATCCACCGGGAGCAGAAGCTGAAGAGTGAGATGGTAACCGGCACACCGCCCGATATGTTCGTCCTGTTCGGCGGAGCGGAGATCGAGCCCTACGTGCGTTCAGCCCGGCTGATGGATCTGACCGATTTCACTGCCCAGAACGGTCTCAGCAACCAGTTCAAGGATCTGCATCTCTGGACGTTCAACAATCATATCTACGGACTGCCTATCGAGGGCAATGCGGAACCGCTCTATTACAATAAAAAAATCTTCACCAAGCTAGGCATTAACACTCCGGCTACGTTGGCCGAGCTGGATACGGTGATGGCGAAGCTGAAGGCAGCGGGGTATATCCCGTTTGCGCTGGGGAATGAAGACCGCTGGCCTGCGGGGATATTCGCCCATTATCTGATGGACCGCTACGCCGGACCGGAGTTGATTCAGAAGCTGGTTACTGGCGAGGATATGTCGAGCTTCCAGAACAGTGGCTACCTGGAAGCGTTCCGGCATCTGAACAGATGGGTGAAGGCAGGCTATTTCAGTGAGGACTCTAATGATACCTCCACCGAGGGTGCGGTCCGTCTGTTCACTGAAGGCAGGGCAGCCATGTATCTGAACGGCAACTGGGATATCAATTTATTCTCGGGGGACAATGCCCCGGACGATTTCCAGAGCCGGGTTGGAGTCATTCCCTTCCCCGCGCGGGAGGCCGGCACAGAGCCGTCTATCGCCGGAGGGTATACGATTGGCATCGGGCTGTCTTCGAGCCTCACCGGAGCGAAGCGGACAGCGGCACTTGAATTGATGAAGGGCTTCTATACGAAAGAGATTCAGACGCGGATTGTCTATGAGGGTCTCCGAATTCCGTCGATGCGGATTGCATTTGACCCGGAGAAGACCGGACCGGTCTTTGCCCAGGTGATGGATATGATGGAGGAGAATGAGCAGAGCTTCGTCCCGTATGACAATCTGTTATCGCCTGAAGTGAAGAAGACCTTCCTTAGTGTCATCGAGGAGATGATTGACGGAGGGCTGCAGGCGGAGCAGGCCTTGCAGCAGCTGCAGGATGCGTCCAAGCAGTATTGGAATCTGATCCGGAGTTCTTCGGGTCAATAAGCCTGGGGGTGTAAGTGATGAAGGAGCAGCAGGAGAAATATAAGGTACTGCTCGTAGATGATGAGCCGATTATACTGCGCAGCCTGAAGGTTGCGATTCCATGGGATGAGCTGGGCCTGAGCATTGTGGGGGAAGCGAAGAACGGGGAGGCCGCCTTGCAGCAGATTCAGCAGACCGCACCACACATCATTATAAGCGACATCCGCATGCCGGTGATTGACGGGATCACGCTGATGAAGGAGGTTCTGCCGCGCAGCGCCAAGCTGATCTTCATTTTCATCAGCGGCTACGGGGAATTCGAATATGCCAGGGAGGCCCTGCGGCTGGGGGCTTTTGATTACTTGCTGAAGCCGATTGACCATGACGAGCTGGTGGAGATGCTTAAGCGGGCCAGGGAGCGCCTGGACCGCCAGAAGGAGAACGAGCAGCTAATGCTCTCGGTGCAGACCCTGTCGCTGCTGGCCCGCGAGCGCATGCTGGCCGAATTCACGCTGGGCAATCCGCGGCCGCTGCAGCACCTTGCGTGGCTGGAGAACAGCGAGCTGGAGGGAGAATACTTCATGGCCGTGGTCCGTCTGGACGACTACGCGGCCTTGACGGCGCAATGGAGCGCCGAGGAGAAGCGTCTGTGGCTGTTTGCCGTGCGCAATATCCTGGAGGAGTGGTCGCTTACGAACGGGGCATTGTCTATCTTCCCGTTCTATAACGGAGAATGGATTCTGCTCTTCCCGGCCAGCCTGAATGATGATAAGCGGGAACTCGGGGAGCAGCTTATAGCCGGAATCAAGCGCTACTCCAAGCTGAACTGCTCTGTCGGCATCAGCAGAAGCACCAGCGGGATTGATCAGCTTAGCACGGTATACCCGTTAGCCTCCCAGGCGCTGTACCAGCGCTTCTATTCCGGTCAGGCCGGTGTCTTCCTGGAAGAGGAGACAGCAGCGGCAGGCAACCGCGAGGTGCAGTATCCGAAGGAGCTGGAGCTGTCGCTGATTGAGAGCATCCGTACTCTGAATATGGAGCGGATGCTGACTCTTTTTGACGAGATGTCCGTTTTCATTGAAGCCCAGAGCTTGCCCCAGCCGCTGGCGGAGCGCCTGATGATTGAGATGAGTGTGGTGTTATACCGGCAATTCGAACATCTGAATACACATAATGACTGGTCCATTGAAGGGCTGTTCAGCAAGCTGAACGGACTGGGCACGTTGCCGGACATGATGAATGTCCTGAAGACCACCTTCCGCGACTGGCTGGAGCAGAGTCATAAGACCGCAGCACGGGAGGACGGACGGAGCATCATTGAGAAGGTCCAGCGGTACATTGAATCCAATTACCATAAGGATCTCAGCATCGAGGAGGTATCCGAGGTGGCCGATCTGAGCATCAGCCATTTCTGCACTCTGTTCAAGCAAATCTCCGGCTACACGTTCCTCGAATTCGTCACCCACTGCCGGATGGAGAACGCCAAATACATTCTGCGCAGCAGCAATGTGAAAGTGTATCAGGTCGCACCGCTGGTCGGCTATCAGGACCCGAGATACTTCACCCAGGTATTCAAAAAAGCGACCGGCAAGACGCCCACAGAGTACCGTGAGGAGCATGTGAAGCAGGCTTAGCAGACCGGCAGGCAAGAAGCTGAGTAAACGCAGGATATACATAAAGGCCGGATAAGGAATCGGCCTAAGAGTCTGAGCAACTAAGAATCTAAGCACCTAAGCGACTAAGCACCTAAGCTAATGGGTGCTTTTTTTGTCGTTCAAGGCGTTAATGCTGATTAATTTGCTACATCCTTGAAGAGCGGGATTAATCAAGAAATCTGGTGACGGGCAGCGGCCGGAAGTCCAAATGCTCACCGCAGTGACGGCGAAGCTTCAAGTTCAAAACTTAAGTGCGTCTTATATAAGTGGAAAAACTCCAACTCTTTCAGCCGAAATCTTTGAAACCGGTGAAGCAGTTGGATAAACGACACTTACTGGAAGCGAAATTGGAGCTTTAGCGGAATGGGGTCGAATTAGATGACAAAAATCCACGTAATCTTCTTACGGAAAGAAAAACGGATTTATTAAGTGTATAAAATCCAACTAAGGTGGCGAACAGGGGCTGCTTTTCGTTCATCATTACTGCTTCTGTGTTGGAAGGATTAATCATGCTACTATAATTAATAGACGAATGATAATATTATCCTTAAATATATAGACAAATAAATAAAACATCTATATATTAATAAACATATTAGATATACATCTATTTAGTTTAATATTGAATAATGGAGGATGTTAACGTGTTAAGTAACAAGTATGTACGGACGATTATGCTGTCAAATGTGCTATTGCAGCTCGGGGTGTGGGTGCGGAATTTTGCGATTCTGCTGTATGTGACGGAGATTACGCACAATGATCCTTATTATGTCTCGCTTATTTCGGTGGCTGAATACGGCCCGCTGTTTCTGTTCGCCATCATCGGGGGAACCTTCGCAGACCGCTGGCGGCCCAAACGGACCATGATCGTAAGTGATCTGCTGTCCGCTTGCTCAGTCTTTGCTGTGTTGCTGGTGGTGCTGTCGGGCTCATGGAGGGCCTTACTGTTCGCAACGCTGGTATCTGCCATCCTGTCCCAGTTCTCACAGCCTTCGGCGATGAAGCTGCTTAAGCAGCATGTGCCTGAAGAGCAGCTGCAGAGTGTAATGGCCATGTTTCAGTCGCTTACAGCCTTCTTCATGGTCATTGGTCCGGTGATCGGCACATTCATCTATAGTCATTACGGCATTGAGGTCTCACTTGCTGTGATGGGCGGGATGTTCATCGGCTCGGCGCTCATTCTGGTCAAGCTGCCCGCTGAACGGAGGGAGGAGACCGGACAGGCCCGCAGCGGGTTCCTGGCGGAGATGATATCCGGACTGAATTATGTGCGTGCAAGCCGGGTACTGAAGAACCTTGGAGTAACGTTTGCCTTCGCCGGGCTTGCCGCCGGACTGGTTCAGCCGCTGGGTGTCTTCATCATTATGGAGAATCTGGGCAGAGACAAAGGCTTCCTGCAGTGGGTGATGATGGCGAATGGAGCGGCGATGCTGCTGGGTGGAATGTTTATTATGAGTAAAGGCAAAACTATGAAGCCGCAGACAATGTTATCCCTGGGCCTGCTGATCAGTGCGGCAGGAACGGTAGGGGTAGGCTGGTCGCATCACACAGCGCTCACGCTGGTGCTCCAGACGGTTAGCGGATTCTTTTACCCTTGTATTCATATCGGTATCAATACCCTGCTGCTCCGTCACACAGAGACTGCTTATATGGGCAGGGTGGGCGGCATTATGGGGCCGATGTTCATGGGCTTCATGGTGATCGGAATGTCTGTAGCCGGCTACGCCAAAGGCACGCTCTCCCTATCTGCAGTCTTCACAGGGAGCGGCGTACTGTTCCTGATTGCGGTGCTGATTCTGCTGCCGCTGCTCAGAACGAAGGAGGCGGGCAGACAAGCACTCCAGAGCCGACTATGACATTTGTCATACATCAGAGTTGATATTTATGACTTACGGGGATGACACTTCTTTCTTTATACTTGAAATATAAGAAGTATCCTTGAATGGATGCATCCGAGGAGGAACCGATCCCGATGACCAACAACCAGATACCCCAGCTCTCTACATTGAAGAAAAGCGTAGCCCCTTACGAGAAAACAGACCTCAACACGAGCATAAAACAGCTCATTAATACGCTTGGGCCCCTGGTGCTATTATGGACCGCCGCATACTTAAGCTTATCCGTGTCCTACTGGCTGACGCTGCTGTTCGCTATTCCGGCTGCCGGCTTTGTCATCCGCACCTTTATTATTTTTCATGACTGCTGTCATGGGTCGTTCTTCAAGAACCGCAAGGCCAATGATATTGTCGGCACCATCACCGGTGTGCTTACCCTGGTCCCTTACCGCCAGTGGAAGCACAGTCATTCGATTCATCACGCCGGAAGCAGCAATCTCGACAAAAGAGGCATCGGGGATATCTGGATCATGACGGTGGATGAATATGTGGCTGCCAAGCCGCTCCAGCGGCTCTATTACCGGATCTACCGTAACCCGCTGGTAATGTTCGTCATCGGACCGATTGCCGTATTCCTCATCCAGTACCGGTTCAATGCCAAAGGGGCAAGACGCAAGGAACGGATGAATACGTACCTGACCAATGTGTCCATTGTGGGTCTATATGCTGGAATCATTCTGCTCATAGGCTGGCAGGCGTTCCTGCTGGTACAGCTGCCGATTGTGTTCGTATCCGGCTTCCTCGGCATCTGGCTGTTCTATGTACAGCACCAGTTCGAACATACTTACTTCGAGCATGATGAAGAGTGGAGCTACGTGAACGCCGCTGTAGAAGGAAGCTCTTACTATAAGCTGCCGAAGCTGCTACAATGGATTACCGGCAATATCGGATTTCACCATGTGCATCACTTGAGTCCGAAGGTGCCGAATTATAATCTGGAATTGGCTCACAATGCCAGCCCGCCTTTGCAAAAGGCAACCACCATTACACTCAGCACCAGTCTCGAAGCGCTGAAATACCGTCTTTGGGATGAAGAGCATAAGGTCTTCCTCAGCTTCAAGCAGTTGAAGCAGCGCTTGCGGAAGAGTGAGCCTGCCGTGAAAGAGGGGCTGAAGGTAATCAAACCTGGGTTCCAGAGCGAATAGAAGCGGTAACATGATAACATGCAGAAAGACAGATCCGGGGAGCAGGATGCCGGGTCTGGTCTTTCTTTTTAGAATACACACAGGTTGTTTCGAAGGTAGTTGCCGGTCGGAGGCTGGTTTATGTTAAAATGGGGGTATAAACTTGCTGGCAAAAAGGATGGCTAACATGCAGAAGTGGCATCATATTTTTCATAAAAGTACGGGACTGAGCCCTTATGTATGGGTTGTTTTTTACATTCTTCCGTTCTATTTTATCTTCCGATCCTCCTCGGCGGACCGCTGGGTGTATGGCATCCTGATGATTATGGTCTTCTTCGCCTGCTACGTGCTGTCGTTTAAGTCCAGGGGCTGGGTGGTCTATTTCTGGACCAGTGTGCAGATGATAGTTTCTGTTACGATGACGCTGCTGTTCGGGTACATGTACTTTGCGCTGTTTTTGGCTTTTTTTATCGGGAATATTCAGAAAAGAGCGGCCTTCTTCACCCTCTATCCGATCCATCTGCTGACGACGATTGTAGCCATTAACTATGAGCTGATTATGCGCAATCCCGTATTCCTCTCGCAGCTGCCGTTCGTGCTGGTCAGTATTATTGCCGTGGTGCTGCTTCCGGTCACAACCTATAACCGCAACAGGCAGGATAAGCTGGAGGAACAGCTGGAGGATGCCAACAAACGGATCTCCGAGCTGGGCATTATGGAAGAGCGTCAGCGGATCTCCCGGGATCTGCATGATACGCTGGGACAACGCCTGTCACTGATCGGACTGAAGAGTGACCTGGCCGGCAAGCTGATCACCAAGAATCCGGCACAGGCCATGATCGAAATTAACGATGTCCGCGTAACCGCCCGCAGCGCGCTTAAGGAAGTCCGGGAGATGATCACACAGATGCGGGGCATCCGGGTTGAAGATGAGCTGGTGCGCATCCGGCAATTCCTCCAGGCGGCGGAGATCGGTTATATACTGGAGGGTGATCCCGTTCTGACTAATACCTCGCTGATTACCGAGAATGTGCTGAGCATGTGCATGAAGGAGGCGGTAACCAACGTGGTGAAGCATAGCGGCGCCTCGCTGTGCCGGATACAGATTGAATCTTCACGGACCGATCTGGTCATCAAGGTGAAGGACAACGGCGGAGGGATTGAAGGGACCAAGCTGTATCATAAGGGGCATGGCCTGCAGGGAATGCGGGAGCGGCTTGAGTTCGTGAACGGTTCGATGGAAGTGATCCAGGATGAAGGAACTACAGTAGTGATTAAGGTGCCGAATGCGTCGCAGCAGCCGGACATGGAGGTGAACGCGCAATGATATCAATCGTGATAGCTGAAGACCAGCGGATGCTGCTGGGAGCGCTGTCGGCGCTGCTGGACCTGGAGGAAGACATGAGGGTGGTCGGCAAGGCGGGCAACGGGGAAGAGGCTGTGAAGCTGGTGAAGCAGCTACAGCCGGATATCTGTATTATGGATATTGAAATGCCGGCTATGACGGGCCTGGAAGCGGCAGAAGCCCTGAAGGGGGCAGGCTGCAAAATCATGATTCTGACCACGTTTGCCCGGGCAGGGTACTTCGAGCGTGCGGTCAAGGCCGGAGTGGATGCCTATCTGCTTAAGGACAGTCCCAGCGAGGAGCTGGCGCTGTCGATCCGCAGTGTCATGGACGGCAAACGGATGTACGCGCCGGAGCTGATGGATGAAGCCTACAGCAAGGAAGCGAATCCGCTGACCGAGCGGGAGAAGGAAGTGCTGGGGCTGATCGCAGACGGCAAGAACACGAAGGAGATCGCCAGCCAGCTCTATATCACCACCGGAACGGTCCGCAACTATATCTCGGTCATTCTGGACAAGCTGGATGTGGGCAACCGGATTGAGGCGATTACGCGGTTTAAGGAGAAGGGCTGGTTCAAATAAAATATCCCTGCGGGGAAGCAGGAACGGCAGCTGTCTTTTAGGAGGGCTGGCCGTTTTTTTGTAAATATAAGAATTTATATGTTGCACACGATAACTTATCCTTCTATTTCTCGCTGAAACGGTACCGTCCTTTAAAAGGACGGCAAAGCCGTTTCCACTTGTCGGCTATAGAGTGTACATAAACCGCTTAGAACGGAGCTTGACCAGAAGCGAATCTAGGACCTATCACCCATTTTTCATCTGAAAGCGGTTACTCTATTGGATCGGACGCTAAGATTTGTTAAAATAAATGCAAACATATGATCTTATTTGTAGTCGTTTCATGTGAAGCTGGGTAATAAATACTTGTGCCCCGTATGCACGTTCATTCATTCTGCTTACATCCTAATTCAGCCGGGAGGAATCTAATTTGCCAGAGCTAACATCCACGTACGTCGATTCACTTGCACCCAATGCTGCTGCGATCAAGAACGGCCAGGGGCTGGTCCGCAAAAAGAGCTTTGTGGAGCTCCATCAGTCGGAGAACGGAGAGCTATTATTCGGAAAATGTGCCGGAAGCGGCAAAACGCCCTATGAGTGCTCAGTGGACTTCATCGCACCAGACAGCCCGGTCTTCCGCTGCAGCTGCCCCAGCCGCCAATTCCCCTGCAAGCACGCACTAGGTCTGCTGTATGCCTATACCGAAGGCCAGACGTTCACACCTGCCCCGGTTCCCGAGGACATCGCATCGAAGCGCGAGAAGGCGGAGAAGCGGGAAGAGAACAAGGTGAAGCAGGCGGCTGAAGGAGCAGAGTCCAAGCCGAAGAAGGTTAACAAATCCGCCCTGAAGAAAAAAATCAACGCGCAGCTCGAAGGGCTTGACCTGCTGGAGAAGCTGGTACTCTCCTTCGTGCGCAGTGGCCTGTCCACAATTGACAAGTCTGCGGCCAAGACGCTTCAGGGGCATGTGAAGCAGCTCGGGAACTATTATTTGTCCGGGGCGCAGATTGAGCTGCGCCGCTTCGCGAATATGATGTTCAGCGGCAACGATCAGGAGCAAAACTATACATATGCGGTGGAGCAGCTGACACGGCTACACGCATTTATCAAGAAGGGCCGGACGTATCTGCTGGCCCGGAGCGAGGACCCGGAGCTGGCGCTGGATCATGAATCCACCATTGATGAATGGCTGGGCCATGCCTGGCAGCTTAGCGAGTTGAAGGAATACGGGCTGGTGAAGGAGGGGGCAGAGCTGCTGCAGTTATCCTTCTACAGCTACAACGATGCGGCCCGCCAGGAGTTCGTAGACCTTGGCTTTTGGCTGGATCTCTCTGCGGAAGCCGGGGAGATCCGCCGGACCTTTAACTACCGCCCTTACAAGGCGGCGAAGCTGATGCGTGAGGAAGACAGCTTCTTCGACATTGCCGTGGTTCCACAGCTGTACACCTATCCCGGGGATATGAATGCCCGGATTAGGTACGAGTCCATGTCTTCAAGACCGGTGCAAGGCACGGATCTTGAGCGGGCGGCCGCCAAGGCTCACCGTTCATATTCGGAGGTCTTCAAGAAGGTGAAGAACCAGATCAAGAACCCGCTGAGCGACAAGCAGCCGGTCATGCTGCTGCATGCCGCAGCTCTGGGCGTCACAGAGAACGGCCAGTATGTTATGACTGACGGGGAAGGCACAAGGCTCCTTCTGGAGGATATTCCGTCGATGCCGCAGGGCACAGTGGAGCTGCTGCCGTTCCTTCCGGCAGGCGCCCGCGAAGATTGTACAGTTCTGGTCATGTTCGAGCATGACCTGGACCAGGGACGTCTGCGTGCCCAGCCGCTAAGTGTCATTAAGGACGAAGAGATCGTTCGTCTGCTGTACTAGAGTAATTCAACATAATCCACAAACCTTTATTCATATGGGAGGACAATCCATGAGCACAGCGTTATTGCAGGAGCTGCATCAGGAATACAGAAGACTGTATATTGCCGGAAGTGAGCTGGCGGCCGAAGATTTCCGCCTGAAGCGGCTGCTTCCGCAATTTCAGCAGCTAGGCGAGCGGTCACCAGTCTTTAAGAAGTTAGGCGAGGGAATCACGGCACTGATTGAACCGGGGAGCCCGGACGGTCCTGCCCCGGGCATTCAATTGCAGGAGAATACCCTGCTGCTGGAGTCCGTTCTGTACACTCAGGGAACGACAACCGTGGACGGAACTCCCGGACCCTTGCCGGTCCGGAAGTTCACCCTGCAGACGAATCAGACTTACCGGAAGCTTGCGCCTGTGCTGGAAGCACTCACCACTACCGGAAGCGGCAGATATGAGATTGTAGTGGATGCGTATAAGGATGGGGTCTTCCAGGATCTGCGATTGCTGCCGCTGGCGGTCTCTGCGCTGAACGACCCGTATGCGGAGCTGGCGGAATATGCGATGAATCATATTCTCCCGTCCTACGGGCCGGTCATTGCCAGCCACCTGCTGGAGAGTCTTAATCTCTCAGGGGGAAGAAGTGAGGTCCGCAAACTGGAGGTAATCTGGAAGGTCGGTGCAGACGAATACCTGGATAAGATCTTCCACGCTGCCGAGAGTGGAAGTGAGGAGGTCCGCGCTGCAGCCATCAAATGCCTGGGCGGTTATGAACAATTCACGCCCAACCTGCTGGAGTGGTCCACTGACAAGAAGAAAGCCATCCGCGAAGCGGCCTATGCGGCGCTGGCGGCAGGCGGTACGTTACAGGGAGGGGAACGGCTGGTTGAGGCATTCATCCAAAAGAAGGACCGCGAGATTCTGGGCAGAGTGCTGGCGGACGGGCATTCCGCAGAGGTGAGTGCCCGTCTGGCGGCATTATTCATGGAGGAGCTGCAGGCAGCCCCGCAGAAAAATGACGGCGTGAAGCTGACAGACAAGATATGGAATGAGCTTCTTCCCTTCCTTACCGCTCTTCGCCGGGTACGGAGTCCGCAGCTGGATGAAATCTACAGCTATATCCTTCAAGAGTATCCCCGGTTCTCGTCACTGGGCTGGATTCCGCTTTTGGACCACGCAGCCTTGTATAAAGAGAAAACTCCAGACGGTGCTGCTCTGGCAGAGCTTGCAGAGCTGGAGAAGCGGAGCGTGCGTTTCCTGCCGCATTATTTCCATGCCGCCCAGCAGTCTATAAGTCCGAAGGAGCTATTCGACCGGTTCGCCGGCGGAACCTTCTTGGATAAACTCAAAGCGCTTGTGGGTAAGGAAGCCAAGGATGCGGCTCAGCGCTCCCAGCTGCTGATTAATACCATTGAGGATCAGGTTGTGGATATCCGCCGGCGGAATTATGAAGTAGAGTGGGATGCAGCGGGAATCAGACAGCCTTACAGCAGGGAGATGCTTCCGGTTGAGGAGATTGCCGCAGCTTGGGACCCCCGCTGGCTGGACTGGTTCATCCAGCACAATGCTGTGAATCTGGCCAGTGCCTTTGCCCGGCCGGGTCACAAGGGCGTGCGGAACTTTCTGGTTGATAAGCTGCAGGACCTGTCCAAACGCCGTGCCAGTGATTTCATTCCCAACATCTTCAAGGGACTGGAAAGGGCCGGGGTGCCTGAGCCGGAGCGTCTGGAACTGTTGATGAGTGCCCTGGAGACTAAGAGTCCTCATAACCCGTATACCTTCGAATTGTATATATTTAAAATGATGGAGCGCTTCCCTGCCAGCTATGCCAGCCGTGTGGAAGCGGTTATTCCCAACTATAGATATGAATGCAAGCAGCAGCTGGAATATGTGCTGGCCAGCCTGCGGAGTGCCAAGAATACCTGACCCTTATAACAGCTACCCTGTTCCTCGAAGCCATACATTCTTAACTTTAGCTTTTCACAAAACAGTTGCAAGGAGAGGTGTACATGTCAACAGAACAAGATCAGCTTCAGGATTACATGCGTCTGCCTGCCGAAATCCTGTACCAGGATGAGCTGGAGGCTCTGCGCAAGGAGGACACCGGGCGTATTCCGGCCGGATGGCAGATGTCCCCGCGTTCAGTTCTCACGTTCATTACTGGCGGCAAGGCGGGCAAGACCGTGATTACGCCGAAATACATCGGCAACACCCGACTGATCGAGATGGCGGTTGCCACGCTGGTCACTGACCGGGCACTGCTGCTGATCGGGGAGCCGGGCACGGCGAAATCCTGGCTGTCCGAGAATCTGGCGGCGGCAATCTATGGCAACTCAGGCATGGTTGTTCAGGGGACAGCGGGAACAAGCGAAGAGCATGTACGCTATTCCTGGAACTATGCCATGCTCCTGGCGAACGGTCCAACGCCGGAAGCGCTGGTCAAGAGCCCGATTATGCGGGCGATGGAGGACGGCGGCATTGCCCGGTTCGAGGAAATCTCCCGCTGTGCTTCCGAGGTACAGGACGCGCTGATCTCGATTCTGTCGGAGAAGACGATCTCTGTGCCGGAGCTGGGCAAGGAGACCAGTGCCCGCAAGGGCTTCTCGATTATTGCCACTGCAAATACCCGGGACCGCGGAGTCAATGAGATGTCCGCTGCCTTGAAGCGGCGCTTCAATATCATTGTGCTGCCTGCGCCATCGGACCTTGAGACGGAGCTGTCCATTGTGAAGAAGCGTGTCGGCGAGATTGCCTCCTCCTATGAGCTGCAGGCTGCTGTTCCGGCGGATGAAGCGCTGCTTAAGGTGGTCACCATCTTCCGCGAGCTGCGCAGCGGCATGACGCTCGACAAGAAGGAGAAGGTGAAGACTCCAGCCGGTGTAATCTCCACGGCAGAAGCCATCTCGCTGCTGACGAACAGCATGGCTCTGGCGGCAAGCTTCGGGAGCGGAGAACTGACCGACGAGGATCTGGCAGCGGGACTCCAAGGGGCGATCGTCAAGGATGACGACAAGGATAAGCTGGTGTGGAAGGAATATCTGGATAATGTAATGAAGAAAAAAGGAGCGGACTGGCGCGGACTCTATCAAGCCTGCAAGGAGATGAACGAGTGAGCAGGGCAGCGGTTGCCGGCGTTCATGTCTTCGGAGTCCGGCATCTGTCTCCGGGCGGTGCCAGGCATGTCCTGGAATATTTGAACGAGCTGCAGCCGACCGCCGTGCTGATTGAGGGGCCGAGTGATGCAAGCGGAGAGATCCGTCATTTAACCCATGCGGTAACGAAGCCGCCGGTAGCTATTCTGGCCTTCACCGAGGATCTGCCCGTACGGACGGTACTCTGGCCGTTCGCTGTGTATTCCCCGGAATATCAGGGGATGAAATGGGCACAGGAGCATGGAGCACAGGCAGAGTTCATCGACCTGCCTTCCTCTGTAACGCT
This sequence comes from Paenibacillus sp. FSL R7-0210, assembly GCF_038009085.1. Classification (NCBI taxonomy): domain Bacteria; kingdom Bacillati; phylum Bacillota; class Bacilli; order Caryophanales; family Paenibacillaceae; genus Paenibacillus; species Paenibacillus sp. FSL R7-0210. The sequence continues at coordinate 2,983,991 of NZ_JBBPAR010000001.1, read as the reverse complement.
GGGGCTGCAGGATGCGTTACGACAGGATGCCGGCGGACGCACGGAGCTGAAGCCTGTGGCTGAAGAACAGGGGGAGCCGGCGGAAGAGGAAGTCAGTGAGCCGGAGTCCGTATACAGCCGGATTGCCCGGCTTGCCGGTGAGCATGACTATGATATGTACTGGGAGCGTAATTACGAGCATAACGCCAGCAGCGGCGCATACCGCGCCGCGATTCTGGCCTTCTCTGCCCAGATGCGGGAGCTGTCGGAGTCCTCGGAGCGTGCAGAGCAGCCGCGGGAATATGCTTATAACGCGTTGCGCGAATCTTACATGAGGCGGAGAATTAAGCTCAAGATTGAAGAAGGGCATCTGCCTGAGAAGATTGTTGTGATCTGCGGTGCATACCACGCCGCCGCACTGGCTGATCTCTCGGAGGGAATGAGCGATACGGAGCTTGCGTCATTACCTACACGCTCTACCAAGCTGACGCTGATGCCGTATTCCTACTATAAGCTCTCCACTATGTCGGGTTACGGTGCGGGCAACGCGGCTCCGCACTACTTCCAGATGATGTGGGAGCTGATGGCCTCAGGCCGCGCTGAGGAGCTGCCCCATCTCTATCTCTCCTCTGTAGCCCGGATGGTGCGCAGAGCAGGGACGCACCGCTCCACGGCCGAAGTGATTGAAGCGGTGCGGCTGGCAGAGTCGCTGGCGGCACTGCACGGCGGAAGCGCACCTACGCTGCGCGATCTGCGCGATGCCGCACAGACCTTGCTCGGCCACGGTGATCTGGCCGTTATCGCCGATTCGCTGGCCCGGGTGGATGTCGGTACGAATATCGGAAGGCTGGCCGATGGCGTCAGCCAGACGCCGATTCAGGATGACCTGAACCGGCTGCTGAAGCGCTACAAGCTGGAGAAGTACAGATCGACTGTAGCCAGTGACCTGACGCTGGATCTGCGCGAGAACCGCCGGGTGTCAAGCAGTGAAGCGGCTTATCTCGATCTGCACCGCTCGGTGCTGTTCCACCGGCTGGAGCTGCTCGGCATCCACTTCGCCCGGAATGTGCCGAGCGGCCAGTCCGGGGCGACCTGGGCGGAGCACTGGGTCCTCCAGTGGGCGCCGGAGGTAGAGATTGAGATCGTGGAGTCTACATTGCTGGGCGAGACCATTGAGGTGGCGGCAGCCTACGTGCTGCGCGAGAAGCTGCTGGAATGCAGCTCTATCGCTGAGGCCTCTGCGCTGATTGTCACCGCCTGCGAATGTGCCATGACCACGCAGATGGAGGAGAGCAGCCGCGTGCTGCAGCGCCTTGCGGTGGATAGCCGCGATGTCGTCTCGATTGCCACAGCGGCCAGAGAGCTGGCCAAGATCATCGGTTATGGCGACATCCGCAAGGTGGATACGGCCCCGTTCGTACCGCTGCTGGAGGAGCTGTTCCGCCGGGGCTGCCTGTTCCTGCTGGATGCCAGCGGCTGCAATGATGAAGCGGCGGCGCTGATGATAAGTGCAATGAATGACCTGAATAACATCTCGCAGGAGCATAGCGAGATTGCGGATACAGCTCTATGGCTGCAGGAGCTGCTGCAGCTGGCGCAGCGGGATGACCGCAACCCGCGGCTGTCGGGCTTCGCCTGCGCGATCCTGATGGAGCGTGGAGCCATCCCTGCCGGGGAGGTAGCGGCGGAGGTGTCGCGCCGCTTGTCTCCGGGGATACCGGCGGACCTCGGGGCAGGCTGGTTCGAAGGGTTGTCCATGCGTAACCGCTATGGTCTGTTGTCGCGAATGAGCCTGTGGGAGCAGCTAAATGACTATATCAACGCCTTGGAGGATGAGGAATTCAAGCGTGCGCTGGTCTTCCTGCGCCGGGCGTTCAGTACCTTCTCCCCGCGTGAGAAGACGATGATCGCTGAGCTGCTGGGTGAGCTGTGGGGCGTGAACACAGAGCAGGCCGCCGAGATTCTGACAGGAGAACTGAAGGAGGAGGAAGCCAAAATGCTGGATGATCTGAATGATTTTGACTTCGGGGATCTATAGATGGGTGAAGAAGAGCTGAAGGAAGAGCTGAAGGAAGAGCTGATGGAGGATAATCTGAACGGCGCCCTTACACGCTGGCGGCTGATTCTGGGGCAGGAAGCGGAAGAGGCCTTGCCTGGCTATGGCCAAGGCAGCGGCCGGACGCTAAGTGAGGAAGAGCTGATTATGGATGCGGCACTGGCGGCTATCTATAATGAGACAGGCGCAGGCAAGGCAGAAGGGAGTGCCGCTGCCGCATCGAAGGGCAGAGGTGCAGGCTCGGGACATGCTGCGATTAACCTGTCCAAGTGGCTCGGAGATGTGCGGAATTTCTTCCCGGAGGATGTGGTCTCGGTCATTCAGACGGATGCGATGGAGCGTAAGGGCTGGAAGCAGCTGCTCTTCGAGCCGGAGCTGCTGGCGGCAGTGAAGCCTGATATCCAGCTGGTGGGTACGCTGCTGGCACTCAAGGGCAAAATCCCGGAGAAAACCAAAGAAACCGCAAGGATGCTGGTCCAGGCGCTTGTGGATGAGCTGGTCAAGCTGCTGGAGACCGATATCCGCCGTGCGGTTACCGGAGCGCTTAACAAGCGGCAGCATTCCCCATTGCCTTCACTAAGCGGGCTGGACTGGAAACGGACGATCGAGCGCAATCTGAAGCACTACGATGCGGAGCGGCGGATGATTATCCCCGAGCGCTTCTTCTATTTCGACCGGGCCCGCCGCAGCAAGGAATGGACGGTCATTGTGGATATTGACCAGAGCGGCTCGATGGCCAGCTCTGTGATCTGGGCGTCGGTGATCGGCTCGATCTTCGCCAGTATCCCGGCGCTGAACACGCGTGTCGTTGCTTTTGACACCGAGGTGGTAGACTTGACGGAGCAATGTGCGAATGATCCTGTTGACATGCTCTTCGGCATCCAGCTCGGGGGCGGCACGGATATTCATAAGTCGGTGAAGTATTGCGAGCAGTTCATCGAGGAGCCGAAGAAGACGCTGTTCATTATCGTATCGGATCTGTATGAGAACGGTAATCAGGCCGGTCTGGTCCGGCGGATGCGCGAGCTGCGGGAATCCGGGGTGCGGACGATGACGCTGCTGGCCCTCTCCGATGAGGGTAAGCCTTCCTATGATGAACGGCTTGCCGCTCAGCTCGCCCGTGACGGAACCCCTTGCTTCGCCTGTACTCCGGCACTGTTGCCTGTCCTGGTGGAAGGGGCGCTGAAAGGCCAGGAGCTGGGTGAATTGGCGAAGCGGCTGGGGATGACGCGGTAATTTAATTAGAAGAGGAAACACTTACTTTATAATCACATATTGTGTAACATGCCGCTATCATTTATAATCGGTTATTAAAAAGCACCTTTCGCTAGGCGCTGCTTGAAAGGAAATGAATTTCTTATGTCGAGGAAGCTCAGAGCGGGTATTGTTGGCGGTACCGGTATGGTCGGCCAGCGTTTCATTGCACTTTTGGAGAATCATCCATGGTTTCAGGTAACGGCGATTGCGGCGAGCGCGAATTCAGCCGGCAAGTCCTATGAGGAGTCTGTTCAAGGCAGATGGAAGCTCTCCACCCCTATGCCGGAAGCAGTCAAAGGCATTATGGTTCAAGACGCCTCCAAGGTAGAGGAAGTGGCAGCGGATGTGGATCTGATCTTCTGCGCCGTAGATATGAAGAAGGAAGAGATCAAGGCGCTGGAAGAAGCTTATGCGCGTACCGGAACTCCGGTGATCTCCAACAATTCGGCACACCGCTGGACACCTGATGTTCCGATGGTGATTCCCGAGATTAACCCGGAGCATCTGGAGGTTATCGCCCAGCAGCGCAAACGTCTGGGGACAGAGACCGGCTTCATCGCCGTGAAACCGAACTGTTCCATTCAGAGCTATATGCCTACTCTGAATGCACTTCATGAGTTCAAGCCTTCTAAGGTGGTTGTAACCACTTATCAGGCGATTTCAGGTGCAGGCAAGACCTTCGCGGACTGGCCGGATATGGTAGATAACGTGATTCCTTTCATTGGCGGGGAAGAAGAAAAGAGCGAGCAGGAGCCGCTCCGGATCTGGGGTAAGGTAACCAGTGAAGGGATCGTACCAAGCGAGCAGCCGGTAATCACCACACAGTGTATTCGTGTACCTGTGGCTGACGGCCATATGGCGGCTGTCTTTGTTTCCTTTGAGCAGAAGCCTTCCCGCGAGGAGATTCTGGAACGCTGGAACAGCTTCCAGGGGCGTCCGCAGGAGCTCGGTCTGCCGAGTGCTCCTAAGCAGTTCATCACGTATTTTGAGGAAGAGAACCGTCCGCAGACCCGTCTGGACCGCGATATTGAGAACGGCATGGGCATCTCCGCAGGACGCCTGCGCGAGGATTCACTGTACGATTACAAATTCGTCAGCCTGTCCCACAATACGGTGAGAGGCGCTGCCGGCGGTGCGGTACTGATCGCCGAATTGCTTAAGGCCGAAGGATATATTCAGCCTAAATAAGCCACTTTATGCTCTTGGATAGATACCTGTTATGCAGCCTGCCGGAGGCTCTCCGCGCAGGCTGTTTGCAGTTGGACCTGACAATCCGCCCGAAATAATGGTAAGATAGAGTAATGTACGACGAAAACTGAATATTGACGGAGTGATATTGTGGCAAAAAGTAAAGGCGGCGGCACAGGCAGAGGAACAGGCAGCAAGGGCTGGACCCGCTGGAATAAGACGGCAAAACCCGTGAAGCCGGCCCGAAGCGGCCCTCCCGGAAGCCCAGGTGCCAAAGGAGCCAAACCGGCTAAGAGCAGCAGCGGCAGCAACAAAACCGGAGGCGCTAAATAAGCGGACATCTGCCCATTGATAATTACCAAATATAAGGGTTATAGGTTGGAGGCAACATCTGATGGCTATGTGAATCAGGTGTTCTTTCATATGTAGGACCTGAAAGCGGGTACTTCATGAGAATTAACAAATACATCAGTGAGACCGGTGTCTATCCGCGCAGAGAGACGAACCGGCTGATTGCCGCCGGAAGGATCACGATTAACGGGAAGGTCTGTACGCCTGGAGCAAGCGTGGAGCCTGGAGATACGGTAGCTGTAGACGGAATTACCGTGACTCCAGACCGGGAGGAGCGGGTCTACCTGGCGCTGAACAAGCCGGTAGGCATTACCTGTACAGCCGCCCGGCATGTGGAAGGGAATATCGTAGATTATATCAACTATCCCTCCCGGATTTTTGCCGTCGGCAGATTGGACAAGCACTCGGAAGGGCTGATTCTGATGACCAATGACGGGTCGATTGTCAACCGGATGATGCGTTCCGAGCATAGTCATGAGAAGGAATACCGGGTGAGCGTGGATAAGCCGGTCACGGAAGACTTTTTGGCGGAGATGTCAGCGGGTGTAGATATTCTGGAGACCCGGACCAAGCCATGCCTCACCCGGCGGATCTCGGATCAGGAGTTCATGATTATTCTGACCCAAGGGCTGAATCTGCAGATCCGCCGGATGTGCAAGGCGCTGGGCTACCGTGTGCTCCGCCTGGAGCGCATACGGATTATGCATATCACGCTCAGTGGTCTTCCGCAAGGGCAGTGGAGACGGCTGACGGAGGAAGAGCTCGCAGAGCTTCATGCCAGACTGGAAGATTAGGGGCAACTCACATACCAGTACGGCTTCCGAAGCGGGCTCCCGGACAGGTATACAGGAAGTCATGCTACCACGACACGACATTTAGGAGGATTACATGCGGATTATTAGCTTATTGATAGCCTTAGCGATCATAGCGGGTTGCTCAAGAACAGGGGATGGCAGATCAGCAGATCCGTCTGCAGCGCCAGCCGCTTCCCCGGCAGCGGATCTCTCAGCAGCACCTGGAGGGCATCAGGAGGAAGACGCGGCTGCCGCAGCGCTCGCGGAAGTGTCCCCTGAGATTGCAGATGAGTATTCGGGATTCGTACATATGGATGCGGTTCAGTTGAACGGGCAGATTTTTCAGGTGTATTACTGGAATAAGGGAGAGTTCAGCTATACACAGTTCGCCATCGTTAAGGAGGGCAAAATGGTCTTTGACAGCAAGAAGGCCGGGCTTACCCTGGAAGGCGGCGGCATTTGGAATGAGGAGGAGCAGCTCTGGGCTGAAGCCGTGGTGCAGAACAACCGGAATACCTTCTTGTTCAGTCTGATGGACAACCGTCCCGCGTACGCGTCTATTGTAGTCGAAGAGATCGACGGAACGATGCAGGTAACGGTTAACGATCTGTTCAGCGTGAATTATGAGGATGTGGATCAGGACGGGAGCGAGGATCTGCTGGCCAGCCCTTATCCGGGTCAATCCCCCCTGGGTCCGGCGCTGATGGGCATCTACCAGCTGGAAGGGACGAATTATGTGCCGGATAAGCTGCTAACCAAGCAATATGCGGTAGATCAGCTTCAGCTCAGTGAGCAGGAGTATAAAAACAATCCGTCCGAGCAGACGTTAGAGCAGCTGTTGAACGCCTACCTGATTCTCGGGAAGCGCAGTATCGCACTGACACGGTTCGAAGAGTTCCATGAGTGGGCCGGACAGCTTGCCGGTGACGGCGGGTATGTGGACGAATATCAACGGCTGCTGCGCAGCACGGAGACGGCAGAACAAATCAGCGGCTGGATGGACAAGCTGAAGCCGCTGCGTACTACGAGGTAGGCCGCGCTGATCGCGGACAAGAAGAGGAGAGATTCCCGGGGCAGGTGAGGCTGCTCCGGGAATCTCTTTTTCACGTGTGACTGAACCTGTTGGCTTATGAATCTTCCCGCTGAAACTGCTTGTTGTACAAATCCCGGTATACCCCATTCACAGCCAGCAGGGAAGCGTGCTGCCCCGACTCCACAATCCTGCCGTCCTGAACAACCAGAATATTGTCGGCTGCCATGATGGTAGAGAGACGATGGGCGATGACCATGCTGGTCTTGCCGCGCAGCAATTCTTGCATGGCTTGCTGGATGTAATATTCCGATACCGTGTCCATCGACGAGGTGGCCTCGTCCATAATGATGATGGGCGGATTCTTGAGCAGCACGCGCGCGATGGACATCCGCTGCTTTTCACCGCCGGACAGCTTGATTCCCCGGTTGCCGACAACCGTGTTGTAGCCCTCAGGCAGCTTCAGAATGAAATCATGAATAAAAGCAGCTTCGCAGGCGGCCGTCAGCTCGGCTTCCGTGGCTTCAGCGTTGGCATAGAGCAGATTCTCGCGGATCGTCCCGTTGAACAGGTACGTGTCCTGGGTGACTAGGCCAATCTGCGAGCGAAGCGAATGCAGCGTGAACTCGCGGATGTCCTTGCCGCCGATACGGATCACGCCTGAATCCAGCTCATAGAGCCGGGGAATCAGGTTGGTAATGGTGGTTTTGCCTGCTCCGCTGGGTCCGACCAGGGCAGTCAGTGATCCGGCGGCTGCCGTGAAGGAGATCCCGCTCAGCGCGGGCTTGTCCGGGGCGTAGGCGAAATTCACCTGCTCGAAGACGATGTCTTGTCCCTCAACCCGGCTTGGAAGAGCCAGCTTAGCATCCACAATCAGCGGGTCCATATCAAAATAGTCAAAAATCCGTTCAAACAGCGCCACCGAACGGTTCACATCCACATAGAGATTGGTCATCTGCATAACCGGAATATACAATCTGCTCAGCAGTGCCACGAAGGTGATAATTGCTCCAATGCTTAGCTCTCCCTGGATGAATAAATAACCCCCGTACAGATAAATCAGCATCGGCCCGATACTGGTGAAGGTGGTAAGGACCAGCATAAACCAGCGGCCGGCCATTGATTCGCGGATCTGCAGCCGTGTCGCCTGGGCGTTTACGGTCTGAAAGCTTGCCAGCGCGGTGTCCTCTCTGGTGAACAGCTTCATAAGCATGTACCCGCTGAGGCTGAGCGTCTCTTCAATGATCTGATTCTGCTCCGAGATCTTCTCCTGCGTCTCTTTGGCCAGCTTCCAGCGCACATTGCCCATTTTGCGGGTCGGCACGATGAATAAGGGAATGACCAGGATGCCTAGCAGCGCAAGCTTCCAGTTCATGATGAACAGGGTTACCGCCGTGGAGATCAGAATGAACAGATTGCTGGCACAATTGACGATGGTGCTGTTGAAGACGCCCTGAATTCCGGCAATGTCACTGGTCATCCGGGTGATGACCTCGCCTTGCTTGACGCCTGAGTAGAACTGCAGCGGCATGCTCTGCAGATGGCGGTACATTTGGTTTTTCATATCATGGACAATATTCTGGGAGATAAAAGAGTTCAAATAATTCTGCAGCACGCCGAGCAGTCCTGACACAACCGTTGTAGCCAGCGAGGCGGCAACCAGCAGGAAGAGCAGCTGCAGATTCTTGTCCGGGAGCGCCCGGTCAATGATCTGCTGAATCAGGATAGGAGGGAGCAGCCCCAGCACTGCGGAGATGCACAGCACGGTCATCACCAGCAGCGTCTGCTTCCAGTATGGGACGAAATATTTGACGATGCGTAATAGCAGGGCTTTGGATATATCCGGCTTCGCCTCCTCCTCATCGAACTTTAATTTGCCATGCCCGAAGCCTCCTCCGGGTCCCATGGCTCTGAAGCCTCTCGACAATAGGGTCACCAGCTTTGCTTGAATTTTAGGGATACTATATATGTAAAAAAAATCCTGAAACATGTCTGTCATGGGCATTATACGCCTGGATTTTACGGAAGTAAATGCTAAACTGGATAAGCCGGAATGAAGTGGAGAACGAGATTGCAGCCTTAAGCTTGGGAGGGGAGAAGCAGAATGATTATTGTTGCACAGGGATATGAAAATAAAGGGCTCCGATACACGGTGAGATCCGCCGTACCGCAGGATGCCCATCAGTTATCAGCGCTGAGGCTGAAGATCGACGGGGAGACGGAGAATTTAGACCGGGTTCAGGGGGAAGCATTCATCGGCCCGGAGGGCTTCCGGTCGCTTATAGCGGCGGATATGGCCAGCGGCACGAACCTGTTCCTGGTTGCCGAGGTTCAGGACAGGCTGGCGGGCTTCGCCAGATGTGAAGGAAGTCCGCTTCGCAGGCTGGCCCATCAGGCCGAGTTCGGAGTCGGGGTGCTGCAGGAATTCTGGGGATATGGAATCGGCAGGAGCCTGCTGGAGCAGTCTATCGGCTGGGCGGATACCATCAGTCTGGATAAGCTGAGCTTGAAGGTTCTGGAGAGGAATGACAAGGGGATCCGGCTCTATGAGAGCCTTGGCTTCGAGGTCGAGGGTGTCCTGCGCAGAGATAAGCGGCTGGCAGACGGACAATTCTATTCTACTATTGTTATGGGCAGATTACGCGGGGATAGAGGGGGTAGCGTAAGCCAAATGTAATCGAAAAACCGAACACAATTGGACTGGGCGCGCCGCGTAGGCCGAATGTAATCGAAAAACCGATCATAATTGGATTGGGAGCGCCACGTAAGCCGAATGTAATCGAAAAACCGATCATAATTGGATTGGGAGCGCCACGTAAGCCGAATGTAATCGGAAAACCGATCATAATTGGATTGGGAGCGCCGCGTAGGCCGAATGTAATCGAAAAACCGATCATATTTGGATTGGGCGCGCCACGTAAGCCGAATGTAATCGAAAAACCGATCATAATTGGACAGGGAGCGCCACGTAAGCCGAATGTAGTCGAAAAACCGATCATAATTGGATTGGGAGCGCCGCGTAGGCCGAATGTAATCGGAAAACCGATCATATTTGGATTGGGCGCGCCACGTAAGCCGAATGTAATCGAAAAACCGATCATAATTGGACTGGGCGCCCTGGTTAACGTTATATGTCGCCACAAAGAGACGGGTGGAAAAGTGAGGTACACCCTATGCGTGGCATGAGGCACCCGCATCGTTCCACCAGCATCGTTCCACCCGCAGCGTGCCTGGTTTGAAATTATGAAGAAGGAGCAGTGACGAGCTGCGCGAACCTACGCGTGGTCTTGCGTATATCCTCAGCTCCGGCAATGGCCGAGATGATGGAGAGACCATCCGCACCCGCCCGGATGACCGGTGGGGCATTCTCCAGGGTGATGCCGCCGATTCCCACCACAGGAATGCTCAGGCCGCTTCGTTTTAGCTCTTCAATGACAGTAGTTCCCCGGACGGCCTGGGCATCATCCTTGGACGAAGTAGGATAGACAGGACCGACTCCGAGATAATCGGCGCCGTCCGCGATAGCCTGCCGGGCTTCCGTCAGATTATGTGCGGAGACTCCGATGATCTTATGCTCACCGAGCTGTTCCCGGATCAGCCTGGCAGGCAGATCATCCTGGCCGACATGAATGCCATCGGCATCCAGCGCAGCGGCAAGCTCTAGATCATCGTTCACGATGAACGGGATGTTATAGGCCCGGCAGATCTGCCGGAGCTGTTGCCCTAGACGGAGCAGTGCGGCACCCTTGAGCGCAGCGGGACCCTTTTCCCGGAATTGGAACAGAGTGATGCCCCCAGCAGCAGCAGCGGTTAAAGTGTCCTCGGGTGATTGGCGGCAGTTCACACTGCCCATAATGAAGTACAGCTTCAGCAGTCTGCGCATATCCTCGCTATCTATCCGTGTCATAGCGGTATCCCCCTTGATCTCATCCGGTTCCCATAAGCAAAATGATTTGTCGGCCCCTGCCCGGCCCCGATATTTAGACTATCCTCAATCGCCGCTTGAATGAAGGCCTTGGCGGTATGGACGGCTTCAGGCATGGAGCGGCCCAGCGCAAGACCCGCCGTCACCGCAGCCGAGAAGGTACAACCGGTTCCGTGAGTATGCTTCGTCGCAATCCGCGGGCTGGACATATACTGGAATTCCCGTCCGTCATAGAGCAGATCCACGGCCTCATCTCCTGAGGAGTCATGTCCGCCTTTCAAGATAATGTACTCGGGTCCCATCTGATGAAGCAGTCTTGCCGCCTGTTCCCGGTCTTCCCGGCTCTCAATCTTCATACCTGTCAACATCTCTGCTTCTGGAAGATTGGGGGTGATGGCAAGCGAGAGAGGAAGCAGGCTTGTAATCAGCGCCTGTACTGCCTCCTGGAGCAGCAGCTGTGAGCCGCCCTTGGCGACCATGACCGGATCGATCACCAGCTTCTGCTGCCAGCCGTACTGCTGCACTTTACTGGCAACCACACGGATAATGTCACTGCTGAACAGCATCCCTGTCTTAATGGCATCCGGCGGCAGATCACTGCCGATCGAATCTAACTGGGCTGCAACGGTCTCAGGCTCCATCGGATAGACCCCCTGGACACCTAGTGTGTTCTGGGCGGTGAGTGCAGTAAGTGCAGACATGCCGTACACCCCCAGCTCCTGAAACGTCTTCAAATCCGCCTGAATCCCGGCCCCGCCGCCGCTGTCAGAGCCGGCAATGGTCAACGCTTTGCGTATGCTAGTCATCTTTTCCCCTCCTTTGCGGCGTTTTAGGCTTCGAGCAGCTTCAGCCGTGAGCGGCTGCTGTATTGCTCCGGGGTAACTAGTGACAATTGATTCAGGAACCCAATCTGGAAGCTGCCCGGACCTTGGGCTTCAGCCGCCTCAGCGGCAAGCTCTGCTGCCACGCCGTAGAAGGAGAGGGCCTCGGCAGCCGCCTCAAGCACCTCCCCGCCGCTTACGGCAAGAAATGCACCCACCACCGCACTGAGCAGACAGCCGGTTCCGGTCACCCGGGTCAGGATGGAGTGCCCGTTGCTGGCGATATAAGTGCGCTTGCCATCTGTGATGATGTCTTCCTTGCCGGTGATAATTACGACACAGTTCAGCTTCTGCGCTGCTTTAATGGCTAGAGCTACTACATCGCCCTCGCCTGCTCCGGCATCCACGCCTTTGCTAGCCCAGCTCTCCCCGGCCACATTGGCAACCTCGGCCACATTGCCGCGCAGCGCAGTAAGCTGTAGCTCACTGAGCAGCTTAGCTGTAACATCCGTGCGGTAGGCGGTAGCACCGGCTCCAACGGGATCAAGCACGAGCGGTACATGGTGGCGGTTCGCAGCCTTTCCGGCCTCGATCATGGAAGCAATGGCAGCTTCATTCAGTGTACCGATGTTCAGCACAACCGCGCCGGACATGGCGGCGACATCCGCTACTTCTTCAATGGCATCGGCCATGAACGGCGAAGCTCCCAGGGCCAGAAGCCCATTAGCTGTGAAGTTAGCAACTACGATATTCGTGATATTATGCACCAGCGGGTTCGCCTGGCGTACTTTTGACAGATAAGACATATGAATTCCTCCTGAAAGATGTAATTAGAAATTAATAAAAGCATTCTTAACATCCACTTCGGCAGCCAGCAGTCCGTTCTCGCTCAGCCACTGGTTCACCTTCTCCCATGATGCGCTGTCCTGATAGCCGAAGGGCTGGGAACCGGCATCCATCAGCGGCAGCAGGATCTCCAGACTGCGCTGCTCAATGGCTTCATCCAGCGGTGCGGTATCCTCCTGATGGGTAAGCAGCAGCTTCAGCGCTTCATCCGGGTGATCGGCAGTATACTGCTGGCCTTTTCTGATCGCATCCACGAATTTGTGATAAAAGCCCTGTGAATCCTGCAGTCCCTGCTCACTGGCGACCAGCACCAGCTCATAATAATCCGGGACCCCGTAATCCACAGGATTGAAAGAGCGGACCGGATGGCCTTCCTGCTCCAGAATCAGCTGTTCATGGTTGATGAACCCGCCCATAATGCCATCCACCCGTCCGGTGGAGAGAGCAGGGATCAGCTCATAGCCGACATCCACCAGCTTGAGGGAGGAAGGGTCCCCGCCGTCGCTTTTGACCATCGTGTTCAGCATGGCTTCATACAACGGGACGGAGGAATATCCGGCTTGCTTGCCGGACAGCTCTCCCGGGCGGGTGATGCCGCTGTCTGCAGCTACCATGAGATGATTCAGCGGGTGGCGCACCAGCGCAGCAATCGACTTGACCGGAATCTGCTCCCCCCGTGCCATCAATACCTGCGGCTGGTAACTGAGTGCCAGGTCCACCTTTCCCGCAGCAACAAGCTTCAGCGCATCATTGGTATCGGCCGGCATCTGAATATCAACCTCCAGACCTTCCTCAGCGAAATAGCCTTCAGCCTCTGCCGCATACAAAAAAGAGTGGACAGCATTGGGATACCAGTCGAGCATAATCGTCAGCTTATGGACTGCGCCTTCGGCTCCAGTCCCAGCTTCAGAAGTGGCTGTAGTCCCCGCCGAAGAGCCGGAGGCCGCCGGACTGTTCGTATTGGTGCAGCCTGCCAGGACGGGCAGCATACAGAGCAGCAGAGCAGACAGTAGAACGGTTGGCCTTGAAATCACATGGTGCAGATAACGGAAATAGCGGATAGTAGTCATGAATAACGTCCTCTTTTCTTCAGAATAATCTTCTCCAGTGCGGCGACAGCCAGAAACAGCAGGATACCGAGCACGGATAACAAGACAACAGCGGCGAACATCTTGGCACTCTGGAGATTCCCTGCCATTCTGCGGCTGAAATAGCCCAGCCCCTGGCTGCCTCCAAGCCATTCCCCAATGGTTGCACCGATCACACAGTACACAGCCGACAGCTTCAGTCCGGAGAAAAAAGAGGGCAGGGCCAGCGGAACGCCCACCTTCCCGAGAATCTGCCAGCGGTTCGCGCCATATGTCAGCAGCAGCTCCCGGTAGGCGTCCGTGTTCTTGGACAAGCCGTCATAGGTGCCGATGACCACCGGGAAGAAAGCAGTCAGGAAGACAACGGCGACCTTACTCCATAGGGTGTAGCCGAACCACATGATGAACAGGGGAGAGAGCGCGATCAGCGGAACCGTCTGGCTGATGATCAGCAGCGGGTACAGCGCCTTGGCCAGCGGACTGAACAGGTGCATGGCGATTCCCAGCAGGCAGCCGCAGACCACAGACAGTGCGAAGCCCGTGAGTACCTCAAGCAGTGTAGCCGGCAGATGCACCCCGAATAACAGGCGGCGTTCCTCCAGCAAGGCCTTGCAGACCGCAGACGGAGCCGGAAGAATGAAGGGAGGAACCAGGCCCAGCCGGGCTACAGTCTCCCAGACTGCAAGCGTCAGCAGGGCGAGCAGGGAAGCCGGACCGTAGTGCTGGAGCAATCTTCTAGGAGCGGCGGTTCTCATATAGCTTCAGCTCCAATTCCTGGCGCAGGGCGGCGAACTGCGGTAGATAGTTCAGACTGTGATGGCGCGGACGGGGGAGACCGGCTGGGAATTCCTGCATCCCGCCGCCGCCACTGCCCGTCATTAGATAGATTCTGTCACTGAGCAGCAGAGCCTCCTCCAGATCATGGGTGATGAACAGCACCGTCTTGTCCAACTCCGCCCATAACTCGAGCAGCCAGCGCTGCAGTGAGCGCTTGGTAATGGCATCGAGCGCCCCGAACGGCTCATCGAGCAGCAGCAGGTCATTCCCCGCCGCCACGGTGCGGAGGACCGCCACGCGCTGGCGCATCCCGCCGGACAGCTCCTGGGGATAAGCCCCTTCGGTTCCCTCTAGGCCGAAGCGTTGCAGCAGGGTAAGAATCTCGGCCACGGCGGCCGCTTTGGGACGGCTGCGCTTGAGTTCCCAGGGCAGCAGACAGTTGTCCAGCACGGTCCGCCAAGGCAGGAGAAGATCCTGCTGCGGCATGTAGGCCACACTGCCCAGCCTCTTCGCTGCTGTAGCGGACTCGGCTCCGTTCAGCGTAATCCTGCCGTTGTCCGGCTCCAGCAGGCCGGCGATGATTTTGAACAAGGTGCTTTTGCCGCATCCGCTTCCGCCTACGACAGAAATGAATTCGCCGCGCTGCACATTCATGGATAGCTCTGAGAAGACGGGTGTCCGGGACGAACCGGTCCCGAAAGCATAGGATAGATTGCTAATGTTGATCATAAGACTATGTACAAGCCTCCCCGGATTGAAATAGAACCTGCGAGGAGCACAAAAAAGCCCCATTCATTCCCGGAGGCAATGAATGGGGCGGAAGGTACAGTCGGCTGCGGCCCTGTGACGGGAACCACTGATACATTCTGCTCCACTTCCCTCCGCTGGTATGATCCAGATCAGGTTCAAAGGGTCCGGAGCTTAAGCTCCGTCTCAGTCGGCCGACTCCCCTAGTGAATTAACAGGTGTTATTGAATTCGTAATTGCTACTTAATATACCACAAATTCCCCTCTTGTAAAGAGCAGGCGGTCAGCGCTTCGCCAGACCGGTCACGAACAAGGTGACGATGCCCCGGGAGATGTCCAACTTGGAGGAGTGGTGCCGCTTTTGCTCATACAGGTACAGATCAGGGCTGAGAACAGAGATTAAGGCCGTGGCCGCAAAGGCAGGATCAATGTCAATAATCTCATCGCCCTCCGCAGCACGCTGCAGCAGCTCTGTCATCATCACCCCCAGCCGCTGAAAAAAAGGATGCTCAAACTGGGTCAGCTGCTTCTTACCTGTGAACTCGGCTTTGATCATATTCAGCAGCTCGGCATACTGCTCAATGAAATCGGCAATCTGCTCAATGCTGCTCTGCAGCTGAGCGAGAGCCGGAGCTTCACCGGCACTGGCAGCCACCTGCTGCTCCAGCCCGGACAGGAATTGATCTGCGCTGCCCTTCAGCAGTGCAGAACAGATCTCACCCTTGTCCGTGAAGCGGCGGTACAGGGAGCCTTGTCCTATGCCTGCCCGCTTGGCAATGCTGTACATGCTGACTGCCTCAAGTCCGCTCTCGGTGAACAACTGGCGTGCAGCTTCAAGAATCCGCTGTACATAAGGATCGGCGGACTCGGGCGGAGCGGATTCTTTGGCTTGCGGAGCTGAGCGCGGGAGCTGTGCAGCATCGGTGTCTGGCTTTTTCATGAGAACCCCTTTCAGAAATAAATCAGCGATTTACAGAAAAATAAATAAAAGAATTGACACAACGGACAATTGTCCGTAGACTATGAATTGCACTTACGGACAGTTGTCCGTTCACTCATTATATAGAACAATCTGCCCGCAGGTCAATGTAGAACGCGGACAGCTCAGGAGGAGAAGAGACATGGATCAGACCTTGAAGCAGGAAGCCGATTTCCGGCTGTCCAGCATTCTGGTTCCGCTGCTGGCCATTATTGCCGGAGTATTTATGGTTGTGCTGGACAGTACGGCGATGAATGTAGCCTTGTCCAGGCTGGTGGTGGATTTCAAGACGGACCTGCATACGCTGCAGTGGGTAGTTACCGGATATATGCTGGCTCAGGCTTCAGTTATTCCGCTGTCAGGCTGGCTGTCTGACCGGTTCGGGGCCAAGACGGTCTTCCTGACGGCGGTAATTGTGTTTACGATAGGCTCGATTCTGTGCGCTACACCAAGCAGCGCCGAATGGCTGATTGTGTTCCGGGTCATTCAGGGACTTGGCGGCGGCTGTGTGCTCCCTGTCGGGATGGCCTATGTGTACAGACTGGCTCCCAAAAGTAAGGTTGGCGTTGTCATGGGGATTATGGGCATTCCCGTCCTGTTCGCACCCGCTATTGGTCCGGTATTGTCGGGCTGGCTGGTTGAATACCATTCCTGGCGCTGGATCTTCCTCATTAATATTCCGATTGGCATCATTGCTGTGCTGATCGGACTGCGCAAGCTGCCGAATGCGGCGAAGAACAGCGTGCCCGGCATGGATAAGCTCGGTATGGTTCTTGGCCCGCTGGCGTTTGCTTCGCTCACTTACGGGGTCAGCCAGGGCGCGCAGAGCTGGACCTCTGAGAAGACGCTGATCGGGCTGCTGCTGGGCGCTGTGGCGCTGATCGCTTTTGTCATCGCTGAACTGCGCTCCAAGACACCGCTGCTGGAGCTGCGGATTCTGAAATCCGTTGATTTCACGACAGGGATCATCGTGCAGTGGATTGCCCAGTTCGGCTTATATGGCGCGTTATTCCTGCTCCCGCAATTTCTGCAGCAGGCCCGCGGCTTCGGCGCATTTGATACCGGCCTGACGCTGCTGCCGCAAGCGATCGCTTCCGGGCTGATGATGCCAATTGCCGGAATACTGTTCGACCGGATCGGTGTGCGCTGGCTCGTGGTCTGCGGTCTCAGTCTGGTCTCCGGTGCGTTATTCCAGTATTCCCATGTGGATCTTACCACGCAGAGCCGCGACCTGATCCTTCCGCTGATCATGTGCGGGGCCGGAATGGGTATGATGATGATGCCGATGAATACGCATCTGCTCAACAAGGCGCCAAGCCATCTGGTGAACCGGGTAACCTCGCTGACGAATTCGATGCAGCAGGTGATTACCTCGCTGGCCGTCTCGACGCTGGTTACGATTCTGACGGCAAGAACAACGGCGCGCGGTACCGAGATGCAGGAGGCCGCTGCCGCTGCCGGAAAGAGTACCGCAGGCGCTTCGCAGGATGCCTTGCTGCTGGCTAAGCAGACGGTATTGTCGCAGGGCTTCGCGGACACGTTCCACATTATGATGTTTGTCGCGCTTGGCGGTGCGGTCCTTGGACTGCTGCTGCGCCGGGGCCGCCATTCCGGAGCTGAGCGTTCCAAGGAAAAGGCGGCACCGGAAATCATGCACGTATAGCTATGCCCACACAGAAGCAGAGCTTGTAACATCCATAGAGCAGCGATTCTCCTTTTGCCGGAGGGTCGCTTTTTTTTGTTGATTTCTGTTCTGAATATCCTGATGCAGGAGCAGAATTTGGGGCAAGCTAAGCTATGGAAAATCAATACAATATAAATCCGATGCATATAATCGGAAAAAGTTATTGACGCAGGTAACACCCCGGTGTTACGATTCATTTTGCCACTAATTACGGTGCCTGAAGAGAAGAAGATACGAGAGGGGATTCATCGAATGAAAAAACTAAGTCTAACTATTATGCTGCTCCTGACCATGGTCACGGCTGCGGCTTGCGGAAGCAACAATACGGACAAGACAGCAACGGGCGGCAACACTCCGGCTGAACCTACGGCTGCGGCTACAGAGGGTGCAGCTTCCGGGGAGCAGAACAGCCTGGAAGCCGTCAAAGCCAGCGGCAAGCTGCGCATCGGAACGGAAGGGACCTACGCACCGTTCACCTTCCATGATGCAGACGGCAAGCTGACGGGCTTCGATGTCGAGATCGCCGAAGAAGTCACCAAGCGCTTGGGTGTGAAGCCGGAGTTCATTGAGACGCAATGGGATGGGATTTTTGCCGGGATGGATGCGAAGCGCTTCGATGTGATCTTCAATGAAGTCTCTATCACCGATGAGCGCAAAGTGAAATATGATTTCTCTGATCCGTATATTGTCTCCAAGGCTGTGCTGATCGTGCCGGAGGATAATCAGGATATTAAGACATTCGCTGATCTCAAGGGTAAAAAAGCCGGCCAGTCGCTCACCAGCAACCTCGGCAAAATCGCCACAGACAACGGTGCCGAGATCGTATCTACCGAAGGCTTCAACCAGGCGATTGATCTGCTGCTCTCCGGACGGATTGACGCCACTGTCAATGACGGCTTGTCTTTCCTAGATCTGAAGAAGCAGAAGCCGGATGTCAAGATCAAGCAGGTGGATGAGATTGCCGAAGGCTCGCATAGTGCCGCAGTCTTCCTGAAAGGGAATGACGAGCTGGTGCAGGCTGTGAACGAAGCACTGACCGCTATGAAAAGCGACGGAACCTACCTTAAGATCTCCGAGAAGTACTTCGGCACTGACGTATCGAAATGATGGATGACCGCCAAATACAAATATTTCTCGATTCATTGCTGCCTCTGTTCAAAGCAGGGGTGGCTTTTACCCTTCCGTTAGCACTGGTATCATTCATCCTGGGCCTGCTGCTGGCTGTAATTACGGCACTTGCCCGGCTGTCCTCCTGGAGGCTTCCGCGGCTGATCGCCCGCTTCTACGTATGGGTGATTCGGGGAACGCCGCTGCTGGTGCAGCTGTTTATTATTTTCTATGGACTGCCCGCTGCCGGGATTGTGCTTGATCCGTTCATCGCCGCTGTCATCGGGTTCACGCTCAGTGTTGGGGCCTACTCCTCCGAGATTGTCCGGGCTGCCATCCTGTCTATCCACAAAGGCCAGTGGGAGGCCGCGTTCTCGGTGGGAATGAGCCGGAAGCAGGCTTTGCGCCGGGTGATATTGCCTCAAGCGGCCCGTGTGTCGGTTCCGCCGTTATCGAATTCTTTTATTAGCCTGGTCAAGGATACTTCGCTTGCGGCCAGTATTACTTATGTTGAGATTTTCCGAAAAGCCCAGCAGATTGTGGCGACATCCTATGAACCCCTGCTGCTGTATTGCGAAGCGGCGTTGTTCTATCTGCTGTTCTGTTCCGTGTTGTCGGCGCTGCAGAATTACTTGGAGAAGCGGCTGGACCGGTATTCGGCCAGTTAAGGTTAAGGAGGCATACGCATGATTGAAATACGCGATTTACATAAGTCCTTCGGGCCGCTTGCGGTGCTGAAAGGTGTGGATCTCGCCGTTGAACACGGCCAGGTCATGGTCATTATCGGACCTTCCGGCTCCGGCAAAACCACGCTGCTGCGCTGCTTCAACCTGCTGGAGACCCCTGACAAGGGCAGTCTTACGCTGAACACGATTAAGCTGGATTTCACCCCGGGCGCCAAAATTCCACAGCGTACCGTACTGTCCCTGCGCCAGCAGACAGGAATGGTGTTCCAGTCCTATAATCTGTTCCCGCATATGACGGCGATCGGCAATGTCATGGAGGGACAGATCACGGTGCAAAAGCGTTCCAAGGAGGAAGCGCGCAGCAAGGCACTGGCACTCTTGGACAAGGTGGGTCTGGCAGACAAGGCAGATGCGTATCCGCATCAGCTGTCCGGCGGCCAGCAGCAGCGTGTAGCGATAGCCCGCGCCATGGCGGTCTCGCCGGAGGTGCTGCTGTTCGATGAGCCGACCTCGGCGCTTGACCCTGAGCTGGTCGGCGAGGTGCTGAAGGTCATCAAGCAGCTGGCCCGGGAGGGGATGACGATGGTTATCGTCACCCATGAGATGAAATTCGCGGCCGATGTGGCCGACCGGATCATCCTGATGGATAACGGAGTCATTCTGGAGCAGGGAACCCCCCGGGAGGTACTGGAGCAGACGAAGAACCCGCGCGCACTTCAATTCCTGAACCGGCTAAGCGGGGAAGAGTGATTGCGAGACGGAGTATATTAAGGCAGACCGGGAGGGGAGTCCTGGTCTGTCTTTTTATTGCTGCCCAGTTTGTGATCGTCACAGAATACTCACAATAAGCCTACGTATTTCCTGTCAAAAAAACAAGACTGCCCCTAGCCGTAACGGCTTCCGGGACAGCCTATTATCTATCATACGCGGGGGAGCGGTATGAACGAATCCAACTTTCCTTTACTTCTGTGTGCCGCCATCGCTAACGGACTTCAAGTAGTCCAGCGTGTTATATAGCATTACTGCTGCTTCAGCGCGGGTAATATTGCTCTTCGGATTGAACTTGCCGCTGGCATCGAGGGCAGTGATCTTGTATTTCAGCGCCCGCTGAATGCTGCCCTGATAGGAAGGGTCCAGCGCGTCTGCATCTGTAAGTTCAACTGGGACAAGATTGATCATCGGAAGGTTACCGGCCTTTTCCACGGCTTGAACCAGCATACTGGTATACAGCTCTTTGGTAATCGGCTTGGCCGGATCGATATTGGCCGGGATATTCACACCATTATAATGGGCATTGATGAAGGCTTCGGCGTACCAGGCATTGTCTTTTACTTTGGAGAAAAGCGCACTTGCCTGTGGTGCCTTATTGAAATCAATCGCTGCCAGGCTAAGCTGGAGACCGCCGGAGATAAACTGTATCCCCTGCGCTGTAGTTACTGTGGATGCCGGCAGGAATTGGGTGTCGGAGATTCCTTTGATCAGGCCCTGCTCCTTCAGAGAGTTGATCTTATCCTTACCGGTCACCTGGCCGATATCTTTGAAGCTGCTGCCGGCTGCGAAAATTTGTCCGCCAAGAGAGAAGGAAAGGAGGGTTACTGCTGTAATAGCTGCGATCGTGTTTTTTTTCATACTCATCTGAATTCCACCTCTATTATAGGGTTGGGCCGTTTGGCCTGTATCAACTCCTCTAACGTAATGAGATCAGAAAAGGTTGCAAGCGAATGTATCCCGGTCTACAGGTCCGGCCAGCTACATCATTTCCTGAAACAGCAGATTGCGGTAGGGGTACCGGCTGAATCTGGTCTTGAAGAGCAGCGCTATTCCGCTCTCTTCAATCGTTACAGATTTCAGCGACGTTGTTCTCACCAGACTGCGGACCATCGCCCTTACCGCCCGGTTGTCCTTACGCCGGATGGCGGCAGCCATCGCTTCCGCGAAGCTCCGGTTAACCGCAAGCTCGCGGTACAACGGGATGATGGAACGCGCTATGCAGCGGTGGGCGTCTGTATTGAAGGTGAACTGGGCGGTTCCCGGCGGAATCGTCGTTCCGTTAGTATAGAAGGCAACAGGCAGCGGGAAAGGGAAAGAGATGAAATAACCGATCCCGTTCGTTCCGTAATTCTCCGCATCCGCAAGTGCGGGGATACTGTGGAGCAAGCTGCCCATCAGGTCCAGGTCGGCAGTGACAATCGCGGTTGTCCATTGCCTGGCATAACTGCGGTTTCCGGCAATTTTCCGGTAGAACGGCAGCATGGCCGCAGCTACGCTGCGCAGTACACGGGCTGTTACAAGCCGCTGCGTCTGCTTAGGTTGTACTTTCGCCATCCGGATCATCCTCACTTTTTACATATTCGTTTCAATATAAGCACCTATAGGTTTCATGTGATCTTGATATAGAGTATGGGGATAGCGGGCACTTCGGAATGGGCGGACCCGGTTTCGGCAGAAATATTATCTATGCGTGGAGCGGCAGAGGGGGGGCTATTACGGGCAAGTGGTGTTATACTGGTGTCAGGACTTTTCTTTGACGGGCAAGTTTGTTATGCTTATATCGTAACGATTACTAATTATTCTGCGGGAATTGTTCTGCTTCCGGAAAGGTGGGAACCCGGGTGAACCGAGTGGCAAATATCAGCCAGCAGTTTGCGGCTCATAACTATAAGCTTACACCACAGCGTGAGGCGATAGTGAGGGTGCTGCTGGATAATGAGAAGGATCATCTAAGCGTGGAAGAGGTATATATGCTGGTCAAGCGCAGTTACCCGCATTTGGGGCTGGCGACCGTCTACCGTACCTTGGAGCTGCTGTGTGAACTTCATATTGTGCAAAAAATGAATTTCGGCGACGGCGTCGCCCGTTATGATCTGCGCGACGACGATCATGTGCATATGCATCATCACCTGATCTGTAATGTATGCGGTAAGCTGGAAGAGATCAAGGATGATTGGCTGGTGGAGCTGGAGGCGCGGGTAGCCCGTGAATATGGCTTCAGTGTGACTGATCACCGTCTCGATTTCAAAGGCACCTATAATAGCTGTCAAAAGAACGGCTGCAAGGGCGACAAGGACTGCCGCGCCGTCTCATAAGCACAACTGCAACGCACAGAAGGCGCAGGGCTGAAGTTCAGCCTGCGCCTTCTTGCTAATATAAGAAGTTATATGTTTCACTCTATAACTTATCCTTCTATTTCTCGCTGAAACGGTGCCGTCCCTAAAAGGACGGCAAAGCCGTTCCCACTTGTGTATACGGAATCTGCGAATTGCCGCTGCTAGGAACGGTTCGGAACGAAGGACTTGATCCAGGTTCCGAAGCTGCCGGGATTGCGGGTCTGAACCAGGATCACCCCTTCGCCGCGGAACCGGCAGACCAGGGCCTCGCCGCTGGTTAAGCTGTTCAGCCAGCCGGAGGCTGCTTTTTCCACCTTGTAATCCATATAGTCCGGCCAAGCTACAAGGTGTCCGTTATCGATGATCATCTCTTCGCCCGGTCCGAGGTTAATGGCGTGAATCGCTCCGAAGGAGGAGAGGAAGACGGTGCCCCTGCCGCTGATTTCCAGAATGAAGAAGCCTTCGCCAGAGAACAGGCCGCGGGTCAGATTCTGCATCTTGGTATTGACCTGAATGCCTTGGGTTCCCGCCAGGAAGCCGTCCTTCTGTACGATCAGCTTGTACGACCCGTCCAGCTCAATGGCCTGTACATCCCCGATAGAACCGGGTGAGAGCAGCACTTCACTCTGCCCGCGCGTGGCGGTCAGCTCCTGGAAGAAGAATTTCTCCCCGCTCAGCATGCGGCCCAGGCCGCGCATAATTCCGCCGTCCACGGTGCCCCGCAGCTCCACATTCGGTGACATGGCGACCATCGCCCCCATCTCCGCCTTAACGCTCTCGCCCGGCTCCAGCAGGACCTTAAGCATGGCGAAGGCGCCGTCATACAGCACATCATATTTCATAATAGTGTTCCTCCTCATTCTTCCGGTTGTATTCCTATGATCACAGGTATGTAGCTTGCTCCTCAAGGATACTGTAACAGGCTGTTCTACTGCAAGCCGCGCTTTAGGCAACAAGGAGCTAACATGCGGTAAGAGATGATTATAGTGAAGAGTACCGGGCAGCGATTAAGATATTGTGTTAGAATTGAACAGACAGTGCAGCCGCACTGAATATACGATTGACAAGGAGTGTCGCCGCTTATGGCACGGACAAGAACGCAGAAGGCGCTGCTTAAGGCAGAGCGCTCAGGCACATGGTGTGCAGAAAGAAACCGCAGACTCAATCAGGATTACGGGGCCATCTCCCAGCATGTCAGAGTTACACCCGGCAAACGCGAGCAACTGAATAAGGTCAAACACAAGGAGCGGATCTTCCATGATGGCGCTCCTTTTGCATGCCTGGGAGCAGCGGGGTAATACTTATACCTGTGCCCTGCTGTGAATACGGTACTCCTTGGGCGACATGCCGAACCGGCTGCGGAAAATCCGGTGGAAATAGGTATAGTTCGCAAAACCGCAGGTCTCGGAGACATGCTCCAGCGGCATGGGGCTGAACGTAATCTTTTCCCGGGCCATATCCAGCCGTACATCATTTACATATTTGACAATCGTGGTGCCGAAGGCTTCCTTGAACAGATGAACCGCCCGGGAGACCGAGATATCCACATGTGCGGCCACATCCTCCAGCCGGAAGGCGTAAGAGGCGTGCTCTTCAACGTACTGCTTCATCCGGTAAGCCAGATAAGCCTTCGGTGAGATCGCGGGCTGATCAATCATCAGCCGGTCAATCTCCATACATAGAATCTGCAGATAACAAGCAGAGATATCCGGTGAGGAGTCCGACAAGCGGCGCTGCTCCAGCACAAGCTGGCGGAAGAGGCCTAGAATATGATCACTCATCGGCAGGCGGAGTACCGCCGGACGCTGCTTGCGTCCCCACCATTCTTCAATCCATGGGCCGCTGCAAAAGATATGATAGTCACCGCTCTCGATCCTCGGCTTGCCGACGGGATAGACTTCCTTGTCGATACTCAAGTAGTAGGGGTCATTCGGTGCGAACAGCATGAGATCACCGCTCTCAACGGTCGTAATGGCTCCGTTCTCCCTGGTGCGGCTGCGCCCTTCAGTCTGGAGCCGCAGCAGATAATACTGTACACCCTCGCTGCGTGACATATGAAATGGTTTGCGGTGGAAGGAGAATCCGGCGGATAGAATGTGGCAAGCGGCAGATGTTGTCATGTGTCCCTCCTAGTCTAATAAATGATAAGCAGATTGTTCATGTTTTAATCATATTATTCATTTTATTATATACGCTTTCATATTACCATGTAGCTAAGCAAAAAACATATAAATGATGTGGAGAAGGCCGTATTGCGGCGCTAATCGCTACATTTACAAACTCTGGAAGCAGTGGATGAAACCATGAGAACGCTGCGTTCTCCAATGTTTACAGCCCGTTTGTTCAGGTGATGCGCTTCAGGGAAGGTAACCGGGAGTGCGGCGGCAGCAAGAACAGGATAACTCCGGATCATATAAGGAGTGGGAATAACAATGCTTAAGGTTGGACTGCAGCTGTACACGCTGAGAGAAGAACTGGAACAGGATTTCGAGGGAACTATACGTAAGGTAGCCGAGCTGGGCTACAGCGGTGTGGAGTTCTTCCACTATTTCGGCCGTACGGCCGGGCAGGTGAAGGCGCTGCTTGAAGAGACAGGGCTTGTTGCTGTCGGAGCACACCGTCCGTACGATGCGATGCTGAATGATACGGAGCAGGAGATCACCTTCAATCTGGAGATCGGCAACCGCAATCTGATCGTGCCTTATCTGACAGAAGAACAACGGAACTGGCCGGAGGTAGCCGCGGGTCTGCGGACCATCGGCGAGAAATGCAAGGCTGCCGGTGCTGTTCTGTCTTATCATAATCATGATTTTGAATTCACAGAGAAGGTTGACGGCCAGCCGGCCTTTGATTATCTGTTCGAAGCGGTGCCTGCTGAGCAGCTTCAAGTAGAGATGGATACATGCTGGGTGTATTACGGCGGATATGATCCGGCAGAATATATCCGTAAGTACGCAGGACGCCTGCCGATCATCCACCTCAAGGATCTGAAGAAGAACGAAGACGGCTCACCGGAGACTGTAGTACTCGGCGAAGGTGAAGTGGATCTGGCTGCGATCATTGAAGCAGCCGCTGGCGCTGGTGTGGAATGGGCAGTGGTCGAGCAGGACTTCTGCAGCCGCTCGCCGCTTGCAAGTGTGGCTGACAGCTTGAACTGGATCAAAACATATGAGAATCAAGGAGGAAGTATTCATGTCTAACAAACTCAAAATTGCTATTATCGGTTGCGGTGGTATCGCAAACGGCAAACATATGCCAAGCCTTGCCCGTCAGGAGGATGCCGAAATGGTGGCATTCTGTGATATCGTGGAAGAACGTGCCCAGGAGGCTGCCAAGACCTACGGCTCGGAAGGCGCTGCTGTATTTACCGATTTCCGTGAGCTGCTGGCAACGGGCGGATTCGATATCGTGCATGTCTGCACGCCGAATGACAGCCACTCCGAGATTACGGTTGCTGCACTGGAAGCCGGCAATCATGTATTGTGTGAGAAGCCGATGGCCAAGACCACTGCACAGGCTAAGGAAATGCTGGATGCCGCCAAGCGTACAGGCAAGAAATTGTCCATCGCCTATCAGAACCGTTTCCGCGCAGACAGCGAATATCTGAAGGGGCTGTGTGAAGAAGGGGAACTCGGCGATATCTATTACGGTAAGGCAATTGCGCTTCGCCGCCGCGCGGTTCCAACCTGGGGCGTGTTCCTGGATGAAGAGAAGCAGGGAGGAGGACCGCTGATCGATATCGGTACCCATGCGCTGGATCTGACACTCTGGCTGATGAATAACTACAAGCCGCGTATGGTGGTAGGCTCCACTTTCCATAAGCTGGGCCAGAAGAAGAACGCCGCGAATGCCTTCGGTCCGTGGGACCCTGAACAATTCAAGGTAGAAGATTCCGCCTTCGGCTTCATTACAATGGAGAACGGTGCTACAATTGTACTTGAATCGAGCTGGGCGCTGAATGTGTCCGAATTCGGCGAAGCCAAGACGATGCTTGCCGGAACGGAAGGCGGTGCGGATATGAAGGACGGGCTGCGTCTGAACGGTGAACGTGCCGGCCGCCTGTATGAGACCAAGGTGGACCTGTCCTCCGGTGGTGTAGCCTTCTACAGCGGAGCTGCGGAGAATGAAGCAGACCGTGAAGCCCGTCTGTGGCTGGAAGCCGTAAGAGAAGACAAGGATCCGGTGGTTCTGCCGGAGCAGGCCTTCGTAGTTACCCAGATTCTTGAAGCTGTGTATGAATCAGCACGTACCGGACGCGCCGTATATTTCGACGGAAGTTCTGACAACTAAGAGCCTCTTCCGGTTCACGCGACTATTAGACAAACAGGAGTGGAATCCATGAGTTCAATCAAACATACTGTAGCCATCGTTGGTTACGGCGGAATGGGAAGCTACCATACCCAACTAATCAAAGAGAGTGACCGGGTGGTAGTGACCGGTGCCTTCGATTTGCTGGCAGAGCGGCGCACCCTGGCTGAGGAAGCAGGCTACACCGCGTATTCCAGCTATGAGGAATTGCTGGCAGATCCGGCCGTGGACATTGTTCTGATTGCTACACCGAATGATGTACACAAGGACATTGCCCTTCAGGCTTTTCAGGCGGGCAAGCATGTAGTCTGTGAGAAGCCGGTGGCCATGTCCTCGGCAGAATTCATCGAGATGCAGGCTGCTGCGGAGGCGGCCGGACGGGTGCTGATGGTGCACCAGAACAGACGCTGGGATGAGGACTTCCGCGTAATCAGGGAGATGTATGAGCAGGGGACGATTGGATCACTCTTTCAGATTGAATCCCGGGTGCATGGTGCCAACGGAATTCCCGGCGACTGGCGTCATGTGAAGGAGCAAGGCGGCGGGATGCTGCTGGACTGGGGCGTGCATCTGCTGGATCAGCTGTTGTTCATGATTGACAGCAAGGTGAGCAGTGTCAGCAGCAGTCTGAGCTTTATCCTCGGCAATAACGTGGATGACGGATTCGATGCGGTGCTGCAGTTCGAGAACGGCATCAGAGCCATCGTCGAGGTAGGGACCACCAATTTCATTACGATGCCAAGATGGTATGTGAAGGGCACCGGGGGTACCGCTATTATTGAAGACTGGTCGCTGAGAGGCAGAATTGTAGCCCCTAACCACGAATCGGAAAAGATTGAACCGACACCGATCCGCGCAGGTGTAGGCTTGACCAAGACGATGGCCCCGCCTTCAGAAGGCTCGACCGTCCTTGAAGATCTGCCTGCGGCATTAGAGATGACCTCCAGCTTCTATGATAATCTGGCCGCTGTCATCGAAGGCACGGCGGAGCCGATTGTCAAGAATGCTGAGGTGCTTCGTGTGCTAAGACTGATTGAGGCGATCTTTGAAGCAGCAGAGCGTAACGAGACGGTTAAGAATTTCGATATCTACGGAGCTTAAGCAGGCTTCAATACAACCTTAGGAGAGGTGGAATCTGCAAATGAAACTTGGAGTATTTATGGTGTTGTTCGGCGGCCGCAAGCTGGAGGATGCACTGGATTATGTGGTCTCCAAAGGACTGAAAGCCGTTGAGATCGGTACCGGAGGGTACCCTGGAAACAGCCACTGCAATCCCAAAGAGCTGCTGGAGAATGAAGCGGCCCTTCAGGAATTCAAGCACGCGATTGAATCCCGTGGCTTGATCATCAGCGCGTTAAGCTGCCACGGCAACCCGCTGCACCCGCAGAAGGAGCTGGCAGACAAGGATCACGAAGTATTTGTAGACACCGTGAAACTTGCACAGAAGCTGGGCGTCAAGGTTGTGAATACCTTCTCCGGCTGTCCGGGCGATCATGAAGGCGCGAAATATCCGAACTGGCCGGTTGCCCCATGGCCGAATGATTACCAGGAGATTCTGGCCTGGCAGTGGGAGAACAAGGTCATTCCTTATTGGACAGAGCAGGCGGCCTTCGCCACTGCACATGATGTGAAGATTGGACTTGAGCTGCACGGAGGCTTCTCGGTACACACTCCGGCTACCCTGCTGAGATTAAGAGAAGCTGCCGGAGAGGCCATCGGGGCGAACCTGGACCCGAGCCATATGTGGTGGCAGGGAATTGATCCGGTACAGGCCATTCATATTCTCGGCCGTGAGGGCGCGATCCATCACTTCCATGCGAAGGATACCGTTATTGATCCGGTGAACGTCAACAAGCATGGCCTGACGGACATGCAGTCCTATACGAATATGCTGGACCGCGCCTGGCAGTTCCGTTCCGTAGGCTACGGACACGATGTCAAGGTCTGGGCAGATATGATGAGCGCACTGCGTCTGGTAGGCTACGACTTTGTAGTCAGCATTGAGCATGAAGACGGCTTGATGTCCATTGAAGAGGGCTTCTCCAAAGCGGTTGACAATCTCAAGCAGGTGCTGATCGAAGAGCCGCTGTCTGAGATGTGGTGGGTCTAACCGGTGGAGAGCTTCACTAAAGTCCAATTAAACGACTGGCAGCTTAGTCTCTTGACTGCCGCAGCCTTTGGGACAGATGTGCAGATCGCCAGCAGCAGGGAGTTGACTGCCGGATTCTTCAATACGGCTTATGACCTGGAGCTTAGCGACGGCCGCTCCGTCATTCTTAAGGTGGCTCCGGACCCGGAGACAGAGACTCTTAGCTACGAGAAGGATATCATGCGTGCTGAGGTGGAGGCTCTCCGGCTGGTACGTGCTGCTGGCGGTGTGCCTGTGCCGGAAGTGTACAGCTATGACGACAGTCTGCAGCTGGTTCCGTGTCCGTATTTTTTCATGGAGAAGATTGAAGGGCAGCCGTATAACGAGGTGAAGGAGAGTCTCACTGAGGAACAGCGGTATTCCATTGAATACGAGCTGGGTCAGTATCAGCGGAGAATCAATGCGATTGAAGGGCCAGCCTTCGGGCTGTTCGGCAAAGAGTCTGACGGGAGCGGGCTCACCTGGAGGGAGACCTTCCGGTCTATGCTGCTGAACCTGCTTCAGGATGCGGTCAGACTGGGTGCAGGATTGCCCGCAGAACAGCAGGAAATAGAACAGGTGCTGGAGCTGTATCTGCCTGCTCTGGATGAAGTGACGCAGCCGCGCCTGGTGCACTGGGATCTGTGGAACGGCAACATCTTTGTAAGGGATGGGGTAATCGTATCCATCATTGACTGGGAGCGGGCGATGTGGGGCGATGTGCTGCTGGAGTATTATTTCCGGCATTTCGAGAGCTCGGCAGCGTTCTATGAAGGGTACGGGTCGGCTTTTGCCAGCCGGAATGAAGGGCTGCGTAAGCAGCTATATGACCTGTATCTGGACCTTATCATGCTTATAGAATGTTATTCGCGCCAGTACAAGGATGAGAATCATGTGAACTGGGCGCATGACAATCTCGCTGAGTCCTGGAAGCGGTTCTCGGCTCTGGTACTATAGGATACACAAGAGGCCGGATCTCTTCTGAGATTCCGGCCTCTTGAGATTGTGTACAACAGACCAGATGAATGTCAGTCAGCAATCAGTAGCTGCTGTTCCGGATGGCAACAACCGGGCTGATGTCAGCTTCATAGTCAACGCCGCCGGATTCGAAGCCGAACAGCTGGAAGAACTCGCGTCTGTAACCGGCCAGATCGGAATATTCGTAGACGTTCTCCGTGCTTAGCATGGGCCAGATCCGGTCCACTTCCGTCTGCACAGCATGGCTCATCTCATGGTCATCTATTCGGATGCGCCCTTGCGCATCTACCGGAGTCCCTTCAGGGTTGTACAGGAAACCGGTATACAGCCGGTAGGCTTGCTCAATACAGCCTTCGTGCACTCCCTGTTCCTTCATGACCTTATAGAGTACTGAAATGTATAGCGGGACTACAGGAATCGCCGAGCTGGATTGGGTCACCAGACCCTTACTGACTGCCACATAGGCGCGGCCGCCAGTTCGTGATAATTCTGCATTCAGCTGTAAGGCTGTAGCTTCCAGATGGTCTTTAGCCCGGCCGATGGTCCCGTCGCGGTAGACAGCCTGTGTAAGCTCTGGACCTACATAGGAAAAGGCGAGAGTGACCGCATCTGCTGCCAGAACCCCGGAATCCCGAAGCGCTTCAATCCATAGCTGCCAGTCTTCTCCGCCCATCACATGAACAGTAGCATCGATTTCAGCTTCGGTGGCCGGTTCAATCTGTACGGTGCTTAGTTCTCCGGTATGGAAATTAACGGTTGTATTGGTATAAGGGCTGCCGATGGGCTTCAACACAGATTGATAAACTTCTCCGGTCTGCGGGTCTGTTCTGCGCGCCGAGGCTACACTGTAGATTATCAGATCAACCTGTCCAAGCTCACTGCGGATCAACTTGATGGTCCGTTCTTTTGTCTCAGCGGTAAAAGCGTCCCCGCACACGCTATAGGAGTGCAGGCCCGCCGTGTGGGCCATCTCCTCAAACGCTGCGGAATTATACCAGCCTGCGGAGGCGGTCCGGGTCTCGCTGGCTGTACTCGGCCTATAGACACCTACAGTGGCTGCTCCAGCACCGAAGGCTGCTGCAATTCGGGCAGCAAGCCCGTAACCGGTTGAAGCGCCGATAACGAGCACATTGCGGGGACCTGTAAACCTTTTTTGATTCAGTACATAGGTCACTTGCTCCTGTACCTGCTGCGCACAGCCTGCCGGATGGGCAGTCGTGCAGATGAACCCGCGGGTTCTTGGTTTTATGATCATTTTAGTGTTACCTCGCTTTCCTGGGTGGTCCTAGGATATAATTTACTTTATCGAGTGTTATCCCCGCAAGCAGGACAGTGACAGCAGAGAACATACCGGATGACAACTTTCACGGCAAAGGGACGGATGTTATGATGTTGAACTGGCTTCAAATACATATGGACGTAATAAGCTTGCTGTGGCTGCTGCCTGTAGTCTTTATGTTTCATGATTTTGAAGAGATTCTTACAGTGGAGTCTTGGGGGAACAAACATGGACCGGCTGTTACCGCATCGCTTTCCCCCTCCTTGCGGAAGCGTATGGCACCTATGATGGGCATGACTACGAGGAATTTTGCCATGGATGTGCTCTTCGTGTATATTCTGATAGTAGGGGTAACCTCCGTTGCGGTATTTTTAGAGTTCTACTGGCTCTACTTAGCTGTCCTCGCTGCGCTGTTGCTGCATGTCTTCACACATTTGGCACAAAGTATAGTTCTGAAGCTGTATACCCCAGGTGTTGTGACAGCATTGCTTGTGATATTTCCGTATTCCTTGTATGCTTTTTACCGTCTGCTTCATGAGGGTGTTGTCAGTGAAGCTGACATAGGCTGGTCGCTGCTGCTCATGTTGATTCTAACACCGCCGCTTGTATGGGGATTGATGAAGAAGCGGGCAAGGCATAAGCATAGCGAAGAATGATGATTTTGACGGTGACGTTTTCAGAAAAATCTTGACGTAAGCCCCTAAAGGTAGATAAAATAATAGTATTGCGTGTTTTTTGGAATCACTATCATAACTTGAAAAGAAACAGAGAGGGTGACAGGATGGAGCGCCTTTTAGAGGTAAAAGACCTGGCTATATCATTCAGAACACGCGGAGGAGAAGTTCAAGCAATCCGTGGTGTCAGCTTTCATGTAAATAAAGGGGAGACACTGGCGATTGTTGGCGAATCCGGTTCCGGTAAGAGCGTAACCTCGCAAGCCGTCATGAAGCTGGTTCCTCAGCCTGCGGGCGAATATAAGCGTGGACAGATTCTGTTCGATGGACAAGATCTGATCGGCAAGAGTGAGAAGCAGATGCAAAAAATCCGCGGCAAAGAAATCGGAATGATCTTCCAAGATCCGATGACTTCACTCAACCCGATGATGAAGGTTGGCCGGCAGATTACGGAAGTGTTGTTCAAGCATGAGAATATCACGAAGGAAGCTGCCTACAAACGTGGCGTTGAATTGCTTAATCTGGTAGGTATTCCGTCACCGGAACGCCGTTTCCAGCAGTATCCGCATGAATTCAGCGGCGGGATGCGCCAACGTGTTGTAATCGCTATGGCACTGGCTGCTAACCCTAAGCTCCTGATTGCCGATGAGCCGACAACCGCGCTTGACGTAACGATTCAGGCACAGATCCTCGATCTGATGAAGGACCTGCAAAAGAAGATTGATACAGCGATCATTTTCATCACCCATGACCTTGGGGTTGTGGCAAGAATGGCTGACCGTGTAGCTGTAATGTATGCCGGACAGATCGTTGAAATGGGTACCGCAGAAGAGATCTTCTACGATCCAAGACATCCGTACACTTGGGGCCTGCTGGCTTCCATGCCAAGTCTGGAGAGCAAAGGCTCGATGCTTACAGCGATCCCGGGCACACCACCCGACTTGATCAAGCCGCCTAAGGGGGATGCTTTCGCCCTGCGCAGCACGTATGCAATGGCGATTGACATGGAGAAGGAACCGCCAATGTACAAGGTATCGGACTCCCATCTTGTGAAGTCCTGGCTGATGCATCCGATGGCACCAGCGGTGGAGCCGCCGGATGTCGTGAAGAAGCAGCGCCGCGTGTTGAGCAATGCCTATCCAGAGCCGGTACTTGTCGGCAACAGCAGCGAATACTAAGTTTGATTAGATCAGCGTCAGGCCATAATCGGCCTGGCGTTTTTTTTGTTATATGGGGGATTATACTTCATATAAACCTAAAACAAAACTAACTAATATAAATAAAAGTATTGACTTAATCTCATTTGCCCAGCAAAATGTAAGGGTATACATAGGGAGGTTATGATGAGATGAGAAAAAGATCCTTAACGGCGCTGATATCCTTATCCCTGCTGTCGGCATGCAGTGGAGGGAATCCGGAAGGGCCGCCGGAGTTCGGGAATGTATCTGTACACGATCCCTCTGTGATTAGGGTGGAGGATACGTATTACGTGTTCGGTTCGCATCTGGCCTCGGCCAAATCCAAGGACCTGATGTCGTGGACGCAGATTTCTTCCGGCGTGACGGACGATAATGTGCTGATACCGAATGTAACGGAGGAGCTTAGCGAGACGCTTAGCTGGGCCCAGTCGGATACGCTGTGGGCACCGGATGTCATTCAGTTGGCAGACGGCAAGTTCTACATGTATTACGATGCCTGCAAGGGGGATTCCCCGCTGTCGGCGCTAGGTATTGCCGTAGCCGATGAGATTGAAGGTCCTTATAAGAATAAAGGCATTATTCTGAAGTCGGGAATGTCCGGCATCGGGGATGATGGAGAGGTGTACGATGCCACGGAGAAGCCGAATGTGGTGGACCCTGATGTGTTTTTTGATAAAGACGGCAAGCTGTGGATGGTCTACGGCTCCTACTCGGGCGGCATCTTCATCCTGGAACTAGACCCGGCTACGGGCTTCCCGCTGGAGGGCCAGGGCTACGGCAAGAAGCTGCTCGGAGGGAATCATGCGCGGATTGAAGGGCCGTATATGCTATACAGCCCGGAGACCGATTATTACTATCTGTTTCTCTCCTACGGAGGGCTTGATGCGAATGGCGGCTATAATATCCGTGTAGCGCGTTCCAAGCATCCGGCTGGCCCGTTCGAGGACTCGGAAGGTAAGGCTATGCTGGATGCGCAGGGGACGCCGGGAGTGCTGTTCGATGATCCGGCCTACGCACCTTACGGCGTGAAGCTGATGGGGAATTATGAATTTGTGAATACAGCTAAAGAAGCCGCCGGATCAGGTACAGGCTATGTCTCCCCTGGACATAATTCGGCGTACTACGACGAGACAAGCGGGCAGTATTATCTGATCTTCCATACCCGGTTCCCGGGTCTTGGGGAGCAGCATGAGGTTCGGGTTCATCAGATGTTCATGAATGAAGCAGGCTGGCCTGTTGTCGCACCCCATCGTTACGGAGGCGAGAAGATAGGCAAGTACACTGCCAAGGATGTGACGGGTGCTTACATGCTGGTGAACCACGGCAAGGAGATTACGGCTGAGCTGGCGGAGTCGCAGAGGGTAGAGCTGAACACAGACGGCACGATAAGCGGGGCAGTAACAGGTACATGGTCCTTGAGCAAGGATCATATGGCGAAGCTGACGATAGAGGGTTCGGAGTACAGCGGGGTGTTCCTGCGGGAATGGAATGAAGCGGCCGCAAGCGAGGTAATGACCTTCACAGCACTTTCAGCAGAAGGCGTTGCAGTCTGGGGCAGCCATGTGTCACCGGAGAAAAAGTAACCTGATCCCGTGAACAGTCAAGTCGCAGCCGGCATCATACCCTTAACCATTACAAACAGCGGACCTCCCTTAGAATGGGAGATCCGCTGTTTGCTGTATATAGGAATTAGCTGCGATTATGCTTCATACTTGCGCAGAACGATTACAGCGTTATGGCCGCCGAAGCCAAAGGAATTGGAGATCCCGATCTTCAGCTCCGCTTGGCGGGCTACGTTAGGAACATAATCCAGGTCGCAGTACTCGTCCGGCTGCTCCAGATTAATCGTCGGCGGGATGATCCCTTCTTGCAGGCTTTTGAGCAGGGCAATAGCTTCCAGACCTCCGGCTGCGCCGAGGGCATGTCCGGTCATCGATTTGTTCGCCGTGACGGGAATCCGGTAAGCCTGCTCTCCGAACAGCTTCTTGATCGCCAGGGTCTCCGAACGGTCTCCGACGATCGTGCTGGTTGCGTGTGCGCTGATGACATCTACCTCTCCGGGACTAATTCCAGCCTCGCTGAGCGCCAGCTTCATCGCCTGATAGGCTCCTATCCCCTCAGGATGGGTGGCTACCATATGATAAGCGTCCGAGCTGGCGCCATATCCGGTGACCTCGCCATAGATGACGGCATCTCTGCGCAGGGCATGGGAGAGGGATTCGAGGATCACAATAGCTCCGCCCTCCGCAATGACAAATCCGTCCCTGTTCCGGTCAAAAGGCCGGCTGGCCCCCTGCGGCTCCCCGTTCCGTGTAGACAAAGCGGTCGCATTCCCGAAGCTGGCCAGGGCAATCTCGGTCACCGCCGCTTCCGCCCCTCCGGCGATGATTACATCGGCCCCGCCGTACCGGATCAGGCGGAAGGCTTCGCCAATGGCCGTATTCCCGATGGAACAGGCAGTCACCGGCGAGAGTGTAGGCCCCTGCGCCCCCAGCTTGATGCTGATCATGGCTGCCGCCATATTGGAGATCAGCATCGGGATCAGGGTAGGGCTTACCCGCTCCGGCCCCCGGGAACGCAGCAGTTCGCCCTGGTCCATCAATGTCTGGATACCGCCTACGCCGGAGCCTACATAGACGCCCAGCCGTTCCCGGTCCAGCTCCTCCAGCCGGAGACCGGAATGCGTCCAGGCTTCCTCTGCGGCAGCAAGCGCGAACTGGCTGAACCGGTCTATTCGCCGGGCTTCCTTGCGCCCGAATCTGGCATCCGGGTCGAAGGCCTGTACCGAGCCGGCAATCTTGGTTTTGAAGTGAGTGGTATCAAAAGAATCAATCGGCGTAATCCCCGATTCTCCTGCCGTAAGGCGGCTCCAGAACTGGTCCACGGTATTGCCAAGCGGGGAGATGATACCCATTCCTGTAATCACGACACGTTCCATCTGCTATTCCTCCTGTTAATCTGAATAAGCTTATTTTTTCATGTTGCTTATCCTATTACAAGTTGTAGTTTATACTAGTATAATTACTACTACACTAACAGACAGACGAACTGTAAGGCAGGAGGAAGCATGATGTCCAATCAGAACAGGCTGCAAGCATTATCAGAATTCCTGAAAGCAAGACGCGCGGCCATCACCCCGGCAGCGGCGGGCCTCCCGGAGGGCACCCGCAGGCGGACGCCCGGGCTCCGGCGCGAGGAAGTGGCGCAGCTCTCGGGAGTAAGCAGCACCTGGTATACCTGGCTGGAGCAAGGGCGGGATATTAAAGTGTCTCCATCCGTTCTTGATTGTATTGCTGCAGCACTTCAACTGACGAAGGATGAGCGGAGTTACTTGTTCGCTCTGGCGCTGGAGAACGGGCAGGGAGTCACGGACTATACCCAAGAGGAGCCTTCGGTGATTCATCCGTCTCTGCAGAAGATATTGCAGGAGCTGAAGACCTGCCCGACAATCATCTCGGACCGGCACTGCGGCATTGTGGGCTGGAATGAGGCAGCGGCGCATGTGTTTCTTGATTTCGCCAAGTTGGCTCCGCAGCAGCGCAATATGATCTCACTGCTGTTCGAGCGCAAGGAGTTCAGGCGGCTGGCTGTGAATTGGGAGCAGTTCGTCCGGGGATACCTATCGATCTTCCGCGCCTACTACGGGCAATACCTGGAGGACCGCTGGTACGATGAATTCATTGCGGAGATGAAGGAGCGGCATCCTGAATTCAATCATTTATGGGAAGAGAGCCGGGTCAGCTCCGCGCCGGATGTTGTACTGGAATTCCGGCATGCCAAAGCCGGCAAAATGCTGTTCCATCTAACCTCCCTACAAGTACAAGGTGCAGCGGATCTGCGCTGTAGCATCTACACGCCAGCCGGTGACTCTGGTACAGAAGCCAAGCTGAAGCAGCTCATGGAACCTAAGTAATACAGGTGATAGAATTTTCTTATTGATTCATAAAAAACTATAAATATGCAATATAGATTTTGCAGTTTATACTCCTAATATGATGAATTTCTTCCTGCGGGACCGGAAAAGGGGTAAAGATATAATGGCTAAAGTAACGGGATTAGAAGGCGTAGTTGCCGGAGAGACAGCAATTGGATTGGTAGATGGGGAGAAAGGGTATCTGGTGTACCGCGGGTATTGGGCGAAGGAGCTTGCGGTGAGCAAAAGCTATGAGGAAGTTGCTTATTTGCTCTGGAACGGACATCTGCCTGATGCGGAGGAACTGGCGCAGCTCAAGGTGCAGATGGCAGCGGAGAGAGCGATTCCTGAATATCTCTGCAAGATGCTTGATCTGTATCCGGCGTCTGTACCACTGATGCTGGTATTACAAAGTGCAGTGGCTGCGCTTGGGGATGAGGAGAACGCCACCTGGCCGCCCACACTGAAGCAAGCCGTGCGGCTGACGGCAATGCTACCGGCGATCATAGCTTACCGGTACCGCAGCCTTCAGGGCTTGCCGCCGCTGAAATCGCTTCCTGAGCTTGGCCATGCCGCGAATTATCTGTATCTGCTCACAGGCAAGCTGCCTGAAGAGGCTCATGTAAAGGCGCTTAGCGCCTATATGATCCTGTGCATGGAGCATGGCATGAATGCCTCTACCTTCGCCGGGCGGGTGGTGCTGTCCACGGAATCGGATATGTGCGCGGCCGTAGCCGGATCGATCGGGGCCATGAAGGGTCCGCTGCATGGCGGCGCGCCGTATGAAGTGATATCGATGCTGGAGGAGATCGGGACGAAGGAACGCACGGAGCCTTGGCTGAGAGAGAAGCTTGAGGCCGGGGAGAAGCTGATGGGCTTCGGGCACCGGATCTACAAGACCAAGGACCCGCGGGCGGAAGCCCTGCAGATTGCGACCCTTACGATGGTCGGCAAGGATGCTTCCTTTGATCTTGCGCTTCATGTGGAGGCTACAGCGATAGCGCTTCTGGAGGAATATAAGCCGGGCCGCCGCCTGTTCACCAATGTTGAGTTCTATGCTGCGGCTATTCTGAAGGCGCTGGAGCTGGCGCCGGAGATCTTCACGCCTACATTCACAGCGGGAAGAATTGTCGGCTGGACGGCCCATTTGCTGGAGCAGTCAGCCCATAACCGGATTTTCCGGCCACAATCTACTTATATCGGACCTATGCCTGAATCAGAGACTGCCTTGTAAAAGCACATACCATCCGCCCAAACGGCGCACAAAACATCTTCAGCCGCCTAACAGCCGGGGCCAACCCGCAGCGAGGCGCATGAGAAATGTCCCGGAACGTAAATAATGCCCTTTCCACTTCCTGCTGGGAAGGGAAAGGGCTGAAAAGTTTGCATTCATGTTACTAGGAGGACTTGATGATACTTATTGACCGGCTGTATTTGAAGCCCAGACAGGATACCAGCCTAAACCCACGTTCTTTGTGTTGTAAAGAACTAAATTTCCGTCATCTTGAACGATTAGCAGGTCACCCACGAGGTTGACTGGTACATTCCCTTGTCCGTACCACGCTGTAGCCCATGCATTATTGTCTGACGTCCAAAATGGAGTATTATTCCAATCCATTAACTTAAGTCTGCCATTATATTGATCAATAGCGAGCTGGGATATTCTAAAGTCGCTGGTATTGGTGTGCCATATCATGGTGCGTTT
Source organism: Paenibacillus sp. FSL R7-0210 (assembly GCF_038009085.1). Taxonomy (NCBI): domain Bacteria; kingdom Bacillati; phylum Bacillota; class Bacilli; order Caryophanales; family Paenibacillaceae; genus Paenibacillus; species Paenibacillus sp. FSL R7-0210. The sequence continues at coordinate 2,945,385 of NZ_JBBPAR010000001.1, read as the reverse complement.
GTGATTATTCCATAACTGTATATCTCCTGAAGGCATAAAATTCAGGATATATTTCATGTTGTTTGATACTAGCGGGCTCGCATTCCCAATAAATCTTTCGCGAACCGTGAGACGTTCTCCAAATGCAAATGTTGCAGAAGCAATAGGGAGCTGGATCATGAGCACCGCAAATAAAAGCAGAAAAATCTTTTTCATAATAGCCTCTTTTCTGGTATATTTTATCATTTCCTCATCAACTATATCATAAATTTTATATAAATGAGAGATTAATCTAAAGATTGCAAAATATATTTCTGAATTGAGAGATTCAATCAAATAAGCGGAATGGATCGTATTTGTCCTGAAACGACAAAAAGATGGACTCCCCGGAATAGCGAGAAGTCCAAAAATAGTCAACAGAGCATGAGGGGGATACTCTTACATTAGATTAGAAATCAGAGGTTGCCACTTCGATGGTGCCGAAGACTGCACCGGCAGCTGTGCTGAGAAGTCCGGCGACAAGCAGGGCATGAACAGATAGAGTGAGACTGTTAAATGCAGGGATCAGATAAGTGACCACTGGAGCGTTGACGCGGTAAATAACGAGATCCACGGGGAACCCGGAATTGTTGTTTACCGTCACAGCTGCGTTGATGCCACCTGCCAGATTTTCATAGTAAGATTTACCTACAGAAGCCGGCAGATTGAAGAATTGTTGCGGTAATAGGATAGCCATTGTAATGTCCTCCTTTTCCTTGTGATAGGATAGTATATTCGGCAAAACTATGATTGCTGTAACGTATGCCATGGGAGATTCACACATTTCAATAGGATGCCGGCAGATTCATAGACAAATAGACAACCCGGATCTATGGTACACTGGATGTAATCTAGTGACAGGTAAGGGGAAATGACAACGATGAAGCTGGTATCCTGGAATGTGAACGGTCTGAGAGCTTGTGTGAATAAAGGGTTTAATGAGTATTTCCGGGAGGTTAACGCAGACATCTTCTGTGTGCAGGAGACGAAGCTCCAGGAGGGACAGATTGTTCTGGACCACGGGGAAGAATATGCCGGGTACTGGAATTATGCGCTCAAAAAAGGATATTCAGGTACGGCTGTATTCACTAGAATCAAGCCGCTATCCGTACGATATGGACTGGAGCAGGAGACGGAGGATGAGGGGCGGATTATCACCCTGGAATTCCCTGATTTCTATTTGGTGAATGTGTATACGCCGAATGCCAAGCGCGATCTGTCGAGGCTGGACTACCGGATGGAGTGGGAGGACCGGTTCCGCGCCTACTTGCTGAAGCTGGATGAGCATAAGCCGGTTGTCGTGTGCGGGGATCTGAATGTGGCGCATCAGGAGATTGACCTGAAGAATGCGAGATCGAACCGGGGGAATTCAGGCTTCACCGACGAAGAACGCGGCAAAATGACCACGCTGCTCGCAGCCGGCTTCGTGGATACCTTCAGATGGTTCTATCCTGAGCTGGAGGGTGCCTACAGCTGGTGGTCCTACATGCCTAAGGTCAGAGAGAAGAATGTGGGCTGGCGGATCGATTATTTTCTCGCTTCAGAGCGCTTGACCCCGCGTCTGCTGGACGCCGGAATTGAATGTAATGTCCTAGGCAGCGATCATTGCCCGGTGGTCCTCCATCTGGCGGATACGGCGGAAGCATAGACAGAGTGTATAGATATGATATACAAAAGGCGGTATCCCGGAGTTCGGGATACCGCCTTTTGTGATTGTGTCAGCGGCTGAGCGGAGGCTAACCAGTTAATCTGACGAGCTGCCTGGCTCCAGCACCGGCGACCGCCGGTGCTTCGTAGCCTGCTCGTAACTATACGCAATCCCTAGCAGCATAGCTTCACTATGTGCTGAAGCACAGAAGGTGATACCCTGCGGTCCCTTGGTAAGATAGCCGCCTGGCGCAACAATACCCGAGTAGGTATAGCCGGCAGGAACTGTAATCAGCGGATAACCCGCTCTTGCCGCTACTTCACATCCGTGATCTCCGGGGAACAGGAGCGCATCCAGACCGTAATGCTCCAGGGCATAATCGATTCCCTGCTTACCGGCCAGTGAACGGGAATAATGCAGCTGCTTCAGGTATTCCTGCTTTGTAATATCATCCCCGGAGGTGTTCAGCCATTCCAGTTTTCCTTGGCCATATTTCAGCGCCTGTTCGCCATGCTGCTGGTTGAAATCTATCAGCTCCTGCAGAGAATGCACAGGAGCGGATTCCGGCAGGCTTCCCAGATAGCGGTTCAATCCCCGCTTGAATTCATATTGCAGAATCGTAGCCTTCCATTCAGCATCCTGACAGGGAAGCTCCACGGGTTCAATGATTTCTGCCCCCAGCTCTCTCAGGACCGCTATGGCAGATTCCATCATATCCAAGGCTTCATGATCCAGATCCTTATAATAGAATCGCGGAATTCCGATCCGCTTGCCTGCCAGTGCATGAAGCTCCAGACCTGCCGAATAATCCGGTACAGCAGAGGAAGAAAAGTCAGCGCTCTCGGCTAATACGTTAAGCAGGAGTGCAGCGTCCTTGACCGTTCTGGCCATCGGACCAGCGCTGTCCTGGCTGGCGATTCCCGGTATAATGCCCTTGTTGCTGACCAGTCCCCAGGTAGGCTTCAGGCCGACCAGGGAGTTATGGGCCGCCGGGCTGATGATGGAGCCAGAGGTCTCCGTGCCCACGGCGACGGTGACAAGGTTAGCGGCAACCGCAGCCGCACTTCCCGAGCTGGAGCCGCCAATGAACAGCTCTCCGGGTCCGTAAGGGTTCAGTACAAGTCCACCTCGCGAGCTGTATCCGGCCCACATCGCCGGCGACATGAAATTGGCCCATTCGGTCATATTGGCTTTGCCCAGAATCACTGCCCCGGCTGCCCTTAGCCGTGTGATAAGCTCAGCGTCTTCTGCTGCTATGCAATCGGCAAGCGCCAAGGCTCCTGCACTGGTGTGCAGCTGATCTGCTGTGCCGATGTTATCTTTGACCAAGACCGGAATACCGTGCAGCGGTCCCCGGCTGCCCTGATCCCTTCGTTCCTGGTCGAGCCTCGCGGCAATCGCAAGAGCCTCTGGATTCACCTCCAGTACGGAGCAGAGCAGACCGTCCAACCGGTTGATTCTTTCCAAATACCAGCCTACCAGCACTTCGGAGGTTAGGTTACCTTGTGCCATTTGCTCCTGAATACTGGTGATGTCTGCTTCTATTAACCACTCTTGCTCATTTGGAGCAGGGGATATACGGGTGAAGTCGTTATTATTCATAAGGATGTTGTACCTCTATTCATTGTTTGTTGTGCTGCCCCCGGTCACGCTGGCCGCTGCCTGATGCCGCTCCGGCCAGCTGATTACATTGCGGGTTCTGCTAAGCTCTTCATAGATGAGTGGACGGTCACGCTTAATCAGCCGGAGCACCAGATGGATGAAGAAGGCCAAATCTGCCAAGAGGATGACTATTTTCACAAGAGCAGCCAGCGCTGTGCCGATAGAGACGAAGAAGGAGGAGTCAGGCATCAGGGAATTCATTCCGCCTAAGACGCCATAGAGTAATCCATATCGTGCCCATACCCCCCAGGGTCTGGCCGGGCCGCCGTCTTCACTCCTAAGCCGGATACGCACGACCCATTTGCCGAAGGTGCGCCCGCCTGTGAGCAGAGGAATGCTCAGGAAATAGACCATACTAACTGCCCACAACGAAATACTCAGCGAGAGCAGATTGAGGAGAATGGTCACCGCGAGCAGCAGGATGGAATCCAGCAGGAAAGCAAGGGCGCGGCGGGTGTAGGTCACTCTTTTGGCGGAAAGGTCCTCTTGGCTGTCAAGCTTCTCAATCCTCGGCAGCAGGCCGGAGATCCATAGGGAGAGCTTGAATCCGATCATCCCGCCCAGCGTATTCGTGATCATGTCATCGACATCGAAGATCCGGTAGGGGTGGTCGAAGAACCCGTAAATGCCTGTAATTTGCGTAATTTCGAACAACAGCGACAGCGCAAAGGACAGAATAATGCAGACCACCCAGCGCGTGCGGAAGTAGTAGCCCAGGAACATACCGAAGGGTACGGTCAGCAGTACATTGAAGGCCGCCAGCAGAAAATCCGCTCCGGTTAGCACATTAAGGTAGCTGGAAGGGTCGCTGCGCGTAATTGGCGTATTGTGCAGAATATCCTGGATGAACTGCAGCGGCACGAACTGGAGCATGCTCCCGGCGGGGGCTGCATTATGCCTGGAATCAGGCAAGGGAAGCAGGACCAGGAAGAATGCGTTAAGCAGGTACAGCAGTAGCAAATACAGCACCAAGGCCCGGATTTTATTGATATACCCGTGCCGGCGGTATTGCACGATCAGCAGCGGCAAGGTGAAGAACAGCGCCGCAACCGGAAAAGCCATGAATGCATAGGAAATCGGAAATAGATAAGTCTGGAACATGGGTTCACCTGCTGTCAGTATTTTGTCACAACGACTTCATTATAGAATTAAACATAAACCGTCTCAACAGAATTAATCATTCTAACCGTTCTTTCCCGCATAGACATGTTAGGAGAGGAGCGTGAGGACTATATGGAAAAGAAGGTTCAACAGTATTACAAGCTCAAGGTGAAGCAGAAGGAGCTGGAAAAGGAGCTGGCCGGACTCCGGCAGGAGATCCTTGCCCATATCAATGAAGCGGGGCAGACCGAGGCGGTGTTCGGCAGCTACAAGGTGAAGCTGGTCACTCAGAACCGTAAGGAATATGATGACGACAAGCTCTATCAGACCCTGTCCGACCCCGAACTGTGGCGACTGCTCTCCCGGGCAGATCCGGCCAAGGTGGCCAGCCTGACGAAGCTGAAAGTGATCGCGGAAGAGAAAATCGCCCATACGTATGATGTGAAGACCATTCAATTACTTCAGGTGGATAAGCAGTAGCGGAAGCGCTGCCGGAAGCGGAGGGATTACATTATGCTCAGCTTCCGGTTGTATATAGAGCATAGATAGGTGCCATCTTCCCGGTCTTCCGCTATAATTATACAGAGACAGTGAAGATATGGAGGAAGAGAAGAAATGAAGGATTTTGAGCAGATGCTGGAGAAATACGCAGAGCTGGTAGTCAAGGTCGGTGTGAATGTGCAGCCGGGACAAGTGCTGATGGTTCACGCCCCGCTGGAGACAGCGGAGCTTACCCGGCTGATTGTAGGCAAGGCCTATGACGCCGGAGCGAAACACGTGCTTGTAGACTGGGACGATGAAGCGGTCACACGCATCCGTTACGAGAAGGCTCCCGAGGAATCGTTCGGGTATTATCCGCAGTGGCATGCCGATATGCTGGAGGGATTCGCTGAAGAAGGCGGGGCTATATTACATATAAAGGTGCCGGACCCGGAATTATTCCGCGGGATCGATTCGGCCAAGGTCTCCACTGCCGTTAAGGCGGCTGCGGTTGCGCGCAAGAAGTACCAGGCCTACACCCGCAACAGTAGAATCAGCTGGTCGCTGATCAAGGCGCCGACACGTGCCTGGGCGGACAAGGTGTTCGCCGATCTGCCGGAGGAAGAGCGGATCGATGCGATGTGGGAAGCGGTGTTCCAGATGAACCGTGTGAACAGCGGAGACCCGGTAGCCGCCTGGCGCAGTCATATCGGCGAGCTGAAGCAGAGCCAGGACCGGATGAACGCCAAGCGTTACAAAAGCTTGCATTACCGCGCTCCGGGCACGGATCTGCGTGTCGAGCTGCCGGAAGGCCATTTATGGCGGGGCGGCGGCGGGGAGAATGCGCGCGGCGTCTATTTTGTAGCGAATATGCCTACAGAAGAGATCTATACGATGCCTCATCGCACCGGCGTAAATGGTACGGTCAAGAGTACGCTTCCGCTGAACCTGAACGGGCGGCTCGTCGACGGAATTACTGTTACCTTCACAAACGGCAAGGTTACAGCGTATGACGCTGAATCCGGCCGTGAGCACCTGACTTCCTTGCTGGATACGGATGAAGGAGCCTCATACCTCGGAGAAGTGGCGCTGGTGCCGCATGACTCGCCGATCTCCCGGCTGAACAGAGTATTCTATAACACCGGAATTGACGAAAATGCCTCCTGTCATTTCGCGCTGGGCAGTGCCTATCCGGTCAATATTGAAGGTGGCACTTCCATGACCAGTGAGGAGCTGCTGTCCAGAGGTGCCAATGTCAGCCTCACGCATGTCGATTTCATGGTCGGCTCCGATGCGCTTGATATTGACGGGGAACTGGCCGACGGTACGATCGAGCCGGTGTTCCGCAAGGGGAATTGGGTGCTCTAGGTGTGTCCTATCGAGAAGTGAAGTAATCTACAGAACTAAGTCATCCTAACGGATGAATAGGATTACCTTCGCACCAGTGCAATGTATACTGTTTTCCGCATACATTCTGGCCATACGCCCGCGCGCAGTACAATGTATACTGTTTTCCGCATACATTCGGGCCATATGCCTGCGCGCAGTACAATGTATACTGTTTTCCACATACATTCAGGCCGAGTGCCTGCTTGGGAGCACAACGTATGCTGTTTTTCACATACATTTGGTCCAACACACCTTCTCCACAGCAGCAGGAAACTATAGTTTCCTATATAACAAGAAAGGCCGCAATATTCCCGGCAACGGGGATTGCGGCTTTTCTGTTGTTCATGAGGATTATAAAATAATTGCCGCAGACTAAAACTGTTTGCATAACCTCTCCGTCTAATTCATGTAAAAAAAGATGGAGAGGAGAGGGAGAGATGACGATGTCAGGCGCAGAGATGAAGCGGGTCACTGCCGCTGTGCCCCTTGAAGAGACAGATTTCGTCAAAGCGGTGATGGAGCACAGCGACCAGTTATATTCTATTGCCTACAGTTATCTGGGCAACCGCAATGACGCGCTGGAAGCGTTGCAGGAGACGACTTGCCGGGCGTGGATGAAGCGAAGGACCCTTAAGGACTCAGGCGCGTTCAAATCCTGGCTGATCAGGATTCTAATCTATGTCTGCATTGACGAACAACGCAGAAGGAAGAAGGCGGTTCCCACAGCGGCAGAACATATGCAGGAGGCCGTCATTCATAACAGTACCGAATCTATGGAAATGCAGTGGGCGCTCTCGCAGGTGAAGGTGAAATACCGCCATGTGCTGCTGCTCAAATATTATAACGACATGACCTTGGCCGAGATCGCGGTGCTGCTTAAGAAGCCGGAGGGGACCGTCAAAACCTGGCAGCACAAAGGGCTGAAGCAGCTTAGGACCATTATGAAGAACCGGGGTGAGTGGGATGGACAGTAGTAGAGAAGAGCAGGCGATGCTGACGGATGCGGCACGTATACACAAGGAAGCCGGAGCGGACGCCGGAGGCAATGAGATTAGGCAGGCTGTTCAGGCGGGAATCGAGCGCGGACGCCGAAAAAGCTGGCAGGGCAGACTCACCAAAGGCTCCTTCCTCGGATTAGCCGCAGCCGCGGTTGCCGCAATCATTCTGTTCCTCATTCCGGTCATTCATGATGCGGCACCTCGTGCTGCCGGACCTGCCGGAGAAGTGAACTGGGGCGGGCTGGAAATGTTCAAGCGGCTCTATTCTTCTGATTCAGAGGCACCTACACTGGATACGGCCATCCGGCACGGCTATATTCAGGAAATTAATCAAAGCGTAGCCAGCGGGGATTACCGGATTACCCTGAATGCAGTAACGGCGGATGAGAATAAAATCATCTTTTTGTATACAGCCATTGTCGCGGAAGGACAGGAGATCTATAGTGTTAACAGTGCGAGAATCAAGAATCCGGCAACCGGCTATGATCTTGAGAACGGGGGCGGGATCGGCGCCCATGCTAAAAACAATGGACACGATGATAAGCGTATTTTTTACGGGCGCGGCGCCATCCTTCTGGACCGGAGCAAGCCGTTCCCGGAGGAGCTGGAAGCGGATTTCCAGATTGCCTCAATGGATAAAGGGAAAATGAAAGATCTGGCGAAGGGTGTCAATGTAGCCGATGTGCATTATTCTCCGAGACTCAAGATCAGCTTCAAGCTTGACCCGAAATTCAAAAAGCAACAGACAGTTATTGTCCGGCCGGGGGAGGATTTCATGCTGGAGGGGATTCAAGTGACGCTCGAGCAGGTTGAGCTCTCTCCCTTGATGATCCGCACTGTAGTCAAAATTAAAAACGAGTCTGAGATTACATGGGAGAACAGGCAAAAGATATCTGGCGCTGTACACAGGAATGAAATTCAGTCGACAGCCAAGTACGGAACCACCGAGATATGGTCACCGACAGGTACTGGAACCGATGAGGGCTTTGAACATTATTTCGGCAGCAATCTGCTCGATAAGCCGGAATCGATGAACATGATTATGAAGACCGGAGAAGGCAAGAATACCAAGGAGATTAACTTGCCAATCCTGCCGTGAATCCTTGCATGTGGAAAAGGCTGACCGCCGGTATGTCCGGCGGATCAGCCTTTTTGGCGGTTGGGTTAGAGTGGTTGTAATCCCCGGTTATCAAACCTGAAGGCAAGCTTATTCCCATCGAAGGTATCTCCGGTTCTTTCGGTATATTTCCCCTGCGTGTAGCGGGAGACGGTCTTGCGCCAAAATTTCTGTCCGGTTATATTCTTCGCCGCCGGATTCGTGAATAGCTCCCATTCACCCCGGAATTGTTCAAACACCAGCACCGCCGCCTGTTCCGCGATTCCTGTCCCTCTGAAGGGCTGCAGCAGAAAATAGTCGCTCACGAAATAATCAACGCCCTGTGCACAGTAGGGAGGGGTGGCGATGCGGGCGAAGCCTGCCGGCATCGTATTAGCTTGAATTAGGAAAGAGTACAGAGTGCCCGGCTTGTCCCACCAAATATTCTGGACCTCATACTGGTCTGCCAGCGTGCGGTATTCGTCCGTATCCTCAAAGATCCCATGCTGGTTAGGAAGATGCCCCTCCACAAGTCCGTAATGTCCCGACAGATCATGCAGATAGAGCGGGTACATATTTTTGATGATATAGGCTTCATCCGGTCCGGTTAGCTTGATAGATATATTCATTGCCAGCCTGCTTTCTGTAATTATCTATAACGCCTACTCCCAATGTATACCGGAAATGAAGTCTTTTCATAGGCAAGTCTCTGTTATAAACTGAACTTTATCTATTCGCATCCAAGTGGAAACGGCATTACCGTCCTTTTATAAGGAAGGTACCGTTTCAGCGAGAAATAGAAGGATAATTTATCGTGTGCAACATATAAATTCTTATATTTTTAAAAAAGCCGAAACTTCCGATATCGGAAATTCCGGCTTATTCTCTCTCTATATTACTTCGCGGAGACCAGTGCTAAGTAGCTAACCGGACCAGTGGACAGCTTGATTTTGGTTTTGCCGTCATTGCTGTACCGGTAGAGGCAGTCGTTATCCAGACCGTTGATATAATACAAGCCGGGAATGTTGTCTGTAATTACAGAGTAATCGGACTCAACGCCCGTCATTTTGGTCAAGGATGAATCGGCATTCAGGACGTAAGCATCGGCTGTTGTGAACAATACGGTGGTGAGCGCCGCTCCGTTCTTAACCGTTCTAATATCTTGAACATTCGTCAGCGGCAGCGCCTTGTAGGCGATGATTTTGCCGTTGGCCAGCGTGCTGATGTAGGCTTTGCCTTTGGAATCTGCATATACCAGCTTATTCGCAGCAATCTCGCTGATGCTGATCACGCTGTTCTGGCTGAGCTGCAGGATCTTTCCGTTCTTATCCATCAGGAAGCCTTTGCCGGTGTTATAGTCCAGCTCATCGCCGGTGGCATCCACTTTAATGCCTTTGTTGAACAGAAAATAATGGTCGGACCAGCTACCGGCAGTGGCGGCATTGGATTCAAGCGGGTTTTTGGCATTGGCTGCTTTGGGAGTTCCTCCGCTTAGAGGGAGGGTGTAGAGTACCATTGAGTTCAGAGAATACTCGGTTTCGGCAGGTTTGTTGTCAATCATAAGGTTAATACTTGTAGCATAAGGATGATAAAATTTGCTCTTCTGAATCGCTCCGCTGGCAATCCACTGAATGGCTCCACTCCCGTCGCGGGACCTCGAAGCAACCCAGGTAGTGTTGTTCTTCAGCGCATTATAGTAGATCCGCCCGCCTGATACGTCGAAGGTCCGGAAATTCACATCGGCATTGTCTGCGATAAGAGTAAGCTGTGAATCATCGTCAGCGTCGGCCAAGGTGCGGTAGATGTGTCCTGTATCATCCAGGAAGTACAGATAGGGACCCTCGAACAGGTAAAAGAGGATATTCCGGTCCCCGAGGAAGCTCGTAATTAAAGCATCGGGATCACTTAGGGACAGCCGCTGAATTCCCATACCGTCATTATAGTAAAAATACAGATATTTGCCGGTTGAATCTAATCCGTTGCCGTCATAATTCTCAGCGATCTTCTGTGTCTCACTTCCATCTGTGGTCACACGGTATAGAACATCGTTAGAGACATAGTACACATATGATTTCGTAGAAGCAGCCGCTGCTGCCGTGTGTGACTGTCTGCCTCCCCCAACTGTACCGAGTGACGCCAGTAGCAGTACAAGCAGAAGGACACCTGTTTTTCTGGATAGTAAGTGTAAAGCCTTCATAGTCATTCTCTCCTTCAGCCAATGTGGTAAACATACGAACAAATCCTGTTCTAATAAGATATCGGAGAAACGGGCAGTTTCAAATATACAGCTTAAGCCCTAAAAGGCTTGCATGAAAGAGAAAATGAACCGGTAGGCTGGGACTCATGGTCCGGTAGAATCAATGCGATAAGCAATAGATCAGGATGGCCTGCTGAAGGTAGATCAGGCTTTTCTTGAACCCGAATCCGGCAAAATAAGGCGAAGCAATCACCTCTTCACTGACCTCCTCATTGCGGAAGAAGGGAGGACAGGGGTTCAGCAGTGCCCCGGGTCTTGTCTGCTTCATCCGGTCCAGTGTAATCTGATAGGCGCCGATATACTCCGGGGTCAGGAAATCCTTGGGCAATGAATCGGTAAGAATCACATCGCTCTCCGGCAGCACGCTGTCCAGGCTCGTATGAAAGGTATAGCTTGGATGATTGCCGCTGGCCATCTCATGACCTAGCGTGCATACATGATGGAAGGATAGATTCAGGGCTTGCGCCGCCTCCAGCCAGGTTCTTGATATATTGCCGGGCGGTCCCACGAAGGTGTAGGTCAGCTCCCGGTAGTTGTCCCGGAGGGTGCGCAGAGCATACAGGTCAGCCATAATCTCGCAGGGATGATTATGTGCGGTCATTGCATTAATAACGGGAACAGAGGCGTGTGCAGACAGCTCCTCCAGTTTGCAGAGATCCGGGATTCTGGCAATGATGCCATCCCCCCAGTTCTCCAGGTAGCGGACGATATCACCCGGCGCTTCTTTCTTGTTGAGCGTCTCCGGCGGAAAGGTAATGCAGGCCCCGCCCAGATCGCTGATGCCTTTCTCGAAGCTGACCCGTGTCCGCAGACTGGTCTCCGGGAAGAAGAGAATCATCGTTTTACCTTCGAGCAGCGGTTCTGATTTTCGGTGACGAAGCCGGTCGGTTAATTCAAAGATATCCAGAATCTGCTCTGAAGTAAGCTGGTTGATATTCAAAAAATGCATAGATGTATCCCCCGGTAGATGAGAAATCAGCAATAATTGCCGGTTGAATAAATATACAATAATCAGGAATAGTATACAACCCATTTAATGTTAAAAAGTGCATTCTACCGGCAGTTGAATAAAGGGGATGCAGCCGTTCAACCAGCGATTGATAGGATTGTGCATGCTGAAATGCTATGCTGTTTTCGACAGTGTGCACTGTACATTTTATAATCTCGGAGGGATATCATGCTCGACTTACGTAGAATTGGGGCTTATATTTCGCGGCTTCGCAAAGACCAGGACTGGACCCAGCTGGAGCTTGCCGATCAACTGAATGTAAGTCATCAGGCGGTCTCGAAATGGGAGCGTGGCGACTCGCTGCCGGATATTGGAACACTTCCGCAGGTTGCGGGGTTATTCGGCCTAACCGTAGACGACATTTTGAATGCAGGAGATCACGCAGAACATCGGGAGCACCTGCATCTGGGTCGGATCGTAGAGGAGATTGCAGAGAACAGGCCGGGCCAGGTTGCAGAGCTGGTCAATGCCGGTAAGCTGGAGATGGAAGAGCTTGTAGAGGTAGCGCCTTTTGTAAAAGCAAGTGCCCTGCACAAGGTTACTGAGGGCATAGTCAGCAGCGCCCTTACCCTAGATGTAATTATGCGGCTGGCCCCGTTCCTTGGAAGAGATACATTGGATGAACTGATTCGTCAGGTAGAAGAGGACACCTTGGGCTGGCAATCTATTAACTGGCATTCTATTCAAGGGCTGGCCCCCTTTATTAGCAGGGAAACGTTAGACCGTTTGGTTGACCAGGTTGCAGATGGCCCTGTCGATGCGAACCGGATTATGAGCCTGGCCCCTTTTCTGGACAGGGATAGAATCGGGAAATTATTAGGTGAAGTCGAAGCGGATCAGCTCAACCCGGATCTGCTGGCAAGCCTTGCTCCTTTCATGGATCAGGGGACGTTGAGCAGAATGGTGACAGGCTTACTGAATAGAAGAAGGTAGACAGAAAAAGGGTAGGCAAAAAAACAGAGCACCGGCGTAACCGCCGCCATGCTCTGTTTTGCGTTAAATATGGGTAGTGATACTACTACAGCCCGAGAGTATTGCCTTTTTCTAGCCGCTGAATCTGCTGTTCCCCGTTATCTGCCAGCTCCCGGAACTGGGTAATGGTCTCCCGCATCTTGGGGAGCGCCTCCTGCTTGTAGGTGCTGATCGAATCCAGGGCAGAGAGAACGTCTGTGAAGGCCTGCTTCAGCGTATCGACCGAAATACTGGTTTCAAGCGATTGCTTATGAATGGCAGCACCCTGCTCCTTAAGCATTCTGGAGGTGCCGCTGATCAGATTGTCGGTGGTCTGGTTCAGCAGTTCGATTTTTTGGAGCACGATCTTCTGGTTGTACAAAGCGCTGGCTACTGTAACCGAAATTTTGAGCGCAGATACCGTGACATTCCGTGCTCTGTCGACTCCACGGATCAGTTCCTTGTTGTTGCGGATAACAACCTCAATGGCCATAATTCCCTGTTGATTAACCACGAGCATCTGCTGCAGATCCATGACCCGCTGGCGCAGCGGGAACAGCACTTCCTCCGTGATGAACCGCACCTTATCCTCATCTTCACCGCGCTGCTTGGCAGCTTCAATCTGCTTCTCGATCTCCTCGTCCATCAGGATGCCGAGCTGAATCTCCTTCTTAAGGCGCTTGGTCAGCTCCCGCAGGGTCTGCTGTTCAATCTCCAGTGTCGTATTGTCATTCTTCAGCACGGCTTTGCCTTTATCCAGAGATAGGATAATATCTGAGATGACGGCATCGGCCTTTTGATATTTGGCGAAATAATTACGCAGGGGGTGGAAAAACTTGCCGAGGAACCCGCTTTTGGCAAAATCGACCGCGCTAGGGTCCAGATCCTTGAGCTGCTGGTGCAGCTCGGTTAATCCCTTGGCGACCTGGCCGCCTTCATCCCCGGTCTTGGACAGATTGCCCACCGATACCTGAAGCAGGGAGTTCTTCTCCGACGAGGAGCGCATGGTGCCCATCCCGAAGCTGTCAATCGACTGCAGCACGGCCTTGCGTTTCTCCAGAGACTCGAAGTCCAGCTCCAGAATGCTGGAGACATTATTGATCGCCTGCTCCTTAAGCTGGGTGACTTCCTCCGGCTCCGGCTGGACCTGCTCCTCGATGACCGATTTCAGCTTCTCGGGGCTGGGAATTTCCATGGTGAATGACATATGAACCCTCCTTCAGAATATAAAGTCTACATTTGCACGTTGAGCAGGTTTCCAATTTTGTATACTACATCCTCTGTGTCAGCGTTGATATTGGCCGCCTCGTTGATGCTGGAGATGCTCTCCAGTGCCTTGATATTGGCGTTATACCCGATGGTGTATACCGGAATCTTGTAAGTCTCGATCAGGCCCCGGATATCATCCAGGGAATGGCCTTCGTTGGTCTCCCCGTCGCTAAGCACGAAGATCAGGGGCTTCATATCCGGGTTCACCGCCAGCTCATCCTTCAGCATCTTCATCGCAACCACCAACCCGTCGAAGGTAGCCGTGCCGCCCACAGGCTGAAGGCTGTTAATCGCGCCTACGAACATGGACTGCTGATTGGTGTCATATTTGCCGATGGGCAGATTGATGGTCACATCACTGGAATAGGAGACAAAGCCAATGCTGTTGTCCTTGCCGAGGAATTTCTGGCCCTTCAGCAGGGACTCCTTCAGACGGTTCAGCGGCTCACCGGCCATGCTCCCCGAGACATCGGCTACGAATACTGCCGCAATCGGCTTGCTGCCGTTCTTTTTCTCCTTCCAGAGCTTCTGGGCCGAGGTGAGAATGGAGCCGTCAACCGGTGCCAGCTCGGAGACATAGTCCGTCAGGCCGTTGAAGCCCTTGTCCGCAGCCGTCTTCTGGTACTTATCCTGCTGGACGAATTCGCCGAACTTCTTGATGATCGCCAGCTTCTCCGGCGGCAGCTGCCCGAGTGCATACAGCGGGCTGTCATGTCTTACCCCGAACGGGGTGAACACATAACCGCTGGTCAAATCCTTCGCATTGACGAAGGTCTGATACTCAAGGACGAAGGCATCCAGCATGCCGGATTTGGCCGCTTCCCGCATTTGCAGGGTGGTGGAGGCGATGAAGGGCACGTTGGCCTGGAACTTCTCGAAGCCTTGAACCGCCTTGTCTCCCAGCAGATCCGAACTGTCGAAGGTACTTAGTGCGGTGACCAGGAAGTTCAGACCCGTTGAGCTGGCAAAAGGATCGGTGTACCCCATCGCCAGCTCATTAGCCGCAATGGCATCAGTAATCGTCTTGACGTTGATCGAGCCGTATTTGTCGACCAGCTGATCGTATTTCTGCTTGCTCATTACCACTCCGGCAACGTTACCGGTCAGACGCTTCGTAACCAGCTCGGCCTGCACGCCGCCGGCCTTGACCATCTCGCCCCATAGCTCATTAGAGGGAGTGAAGGCGTCAGGCACATATTTGCCGGACCGGATATAATCAGCGGCTGTGCCGGAAGCGATGTTGCGGATTTTGACTGAGGCGGGTTTGCCGTCTATTGTAATACCGGCAGCGTTGAAGTCTGCGGCGACCTCATTCAGCCAGCCGTCATTGCCTGTTCCTGATTTCTCCGTGGAGGAGAAAATCTCGACGTAGCTGTCCGTGGTGCTCTCTACGGAGATGGGGAACTTGGAGATATCGGGCAACGAATCGCCGATGGACGCCGGATCAAGATCGATCTGCCCTTTTACAGGCTCAGCACTGGTCACGTTGATATCCTTATAGATGCGGTTGAGTCTTTTGTCGGCGTCTTCGGCAGAGATTTCTGTCTTGGATTTGCCCAGATTGGACGTTAAGGTAATTCCGAAATAGACAAGTGCGAAGACGGATGCGGCGATAATGCCGAGTATGAACAGTGTTTTGCCTTTCCTCATAGGTTCATCTCCCTTTCCTTACTGATAGAGTTTCGTCTGCCCGATCAGGGCGGTTAATTCCTGCATGCATGGCATTTCTTCCACATTGCTATAATCTGCGCTGCCCAGCTCGGTAATCTCCAGCAGCAGCTGATCCAGCTTCAACAGAATTTCCTCATTGGCCCCGAGGCAGCCTTTGACATAAGAGAGATATTCATTGTATAGCGCAGTTTTCTTCTGAATCAGGGAACTGGAGAACCGGCTTGACGCGTTATCGGCGCTGAATTTGGCGAACTCCGCGGCATCGAATACACTAAGCTTGTTCAGAAGCCCCCGGATATTCAGGTAGAAGAGCTTCTCAACCTCCATAATGACGGAATGAAACTTGCGGAAGCTGAGCTCAGCCGGATCGAACCTGCGGCCCAGCACCTGGAGCAGTGCGGTCTTCTTCTTCTCAATCCGCTCGATCTGGTCCAAGGCGAGGGAGATATCATCCTTCAGCACCTTCACATTCCGGTGACGGCCGAGGCCGGCAATGTAATCCTCCCGCGTCTCTAATTGCACGCTGACGGGCTTGGCAGCCGGGGGTTTGAAGAGCAAGGTGTAACTGCCGTATAGGACGACCAGCAGACTGATGATTAGCAGGGTTACTGCCGAAGCCGTTTCCAGCGGGCTTCCGCCGATCTCGATACCGAGCAGGCCGGGAGATAGAACGATGACATTTAAAATTACAACTCCGGCAATCATGCCGAGGAGCTTAACGGGCCCGGATCTGTTCAGGATCTACACCTCCTCCAGTTATGTATATTTCGGTAAACCATGGGATCATTCATACCTCCGGGTGATCACCGTGGTTCCCTTCACAATATTACCCATCTCACATAGAAATGATTGGAATAAAGGACGGTTATACACTGATACGTATCGTAACTTGTCTATGTTTCAAATTTTTACTTTATTTATTGATAGAGGGCTGCCCTTGGATTGCTGTTCATTACAAATAAATGGAAGTATAATAGGAAGGTTAACAGAATCTATGAGAATAAAGTAAATTACAAGGGGGAAAAGCCGTTGTTTTTTCGTAAATCAAAGCTTCTCATCGCGTCACTTCTGATATTATCCTTATGCTTTTCTGCCGGCAGCGAGGCCGCTGCTGCGGTGCCCAGAGCTGTAAGTGTATCGGGCGGCTCTGCGCATGGAATTGCGGCTTGGAGTGACGGGACGGTAACTGGCTGGGGAGACAATAAGTACGGTCAAGTCGGGGACGGTACAAGTATTAATCAGTACATTCCGAGACAGGTGGCAGGTCTAAGCGGAATCGTCCAGGTGGCGGCAGCAAGAAGCGTATCATTTGCGCTCAGTAAGGATGGAGAGGTATGGGGCTGGGGCTTGGACTACAGCAGCTATATTGAGAATGATCCTCTGTTGAGGTATCAAAAACGGGGAGGTCCGGTCAAGCTGGAGGGTCTTCGGGAAGTATCCTCCATCACTGCGAATGGCAGCCTCGGCATCGCTGTAAAAAAAGACGGGACGGCCACCCTGTGGTACCCTTCCTACGATCAGCCCGGTGTGCTTCCGGTACAGATTCACTATTTGGAGCTCAAGGCAGTTACGGGGATTAGATCCGCCCTAATTAACGGTAACGATGCGTTGTTTCTTACTGAAGAGGGCAGTGTGAAGCAGATGAGTATCGTTAACAACGTCTATAACCGTATGCGTTTGGAGAGTGATCCTGTCAGTGTAGCTACGCTCGCTTCATCGTCAATAACCGGTATGGCAGCTACACAAGGTGAGCTGTTCCTGCTGCGAAGTGACGGCCAGGTGCTGCGCTGGAACAAGGATTCTAAAGTGCTTTCTGCCGTTGCCGGTCTTACTAATGTCTATAAGCTGGATACCGGCTTCTACCGGCTGTTTGCATTGAAGCGAAACGGAACGCTCTGGCAATGGAACTATAATTCTGGAGCGCTGGCTAAGCCGTATCAGATTAAAAAAGGAAATCAAATCAGCAATATTTGGGGCAGCAGTGGAACCTTTGGTTTTGCGCAGCACAAAGATGGAACTCTTCTGGGATGGGGCGACGGCTTCGATGCGGGACTTGCGACCGGGAAGGGGGCAGCAGTCAAGGATGAAGATGGATATATCCTGGCACCGGTTCAGCCGCCGCTGATGTTCTTCATCAACGGTGAACCGTTCTCATTCTACGGAACGGCCTCCATCAAGGATGGCAAGCTGTATGTACCTCAGAACAGTGTGTTCAAGGCGCTTGGCGTGAAGGTAAGCATGGACACATCCAACCCTGATCCGAAATTATATTATTATCAATTCACGGTTTGGTCTTTCGTATACGGTAATAATACCGTTCAAGTAAAGTTCAAAGATCCGCTCGAATTATATATTAATGGGAAGAAATCAGACCGCGAATTTATAATGAACAATCTGCCGAATTCGGCTCAATTCCCGCTGGAGACAATATGTGATCTTCTCGGAATTGGCTTACAGTGGAATAAAAGTACGGGCGTAGTACAGCTGGAGAATTGATTAAAAAGAGATCTATGTCGCTGAATTTCAAATTTAAAAGAATTAAGGCTTGACGTCAGCTCACTTGGCGTGTAACATATGAACAGTCGTCAACCAGGCAATACTTCATAACTCTATATTGTTCTCGTATAACCTCGCAGCCATTCAGATGTCACAGGGCGAGGGTTTCTACAGGAAGCCTACTCTTCCTAACTACGATGATAAGGACCATGAACCAGCGGTCCCTGTCCGGAGTTAGGATTTTTTGCGTCTCTGCGGTCCTTGACCTTGACGCAGCAACATTCAGATCAGAAGATTCAGGAGGCATAACAGACATGAAAGATATGAAATATTTAATCTCCGTACTTGTAGGCGCTATGAGCTACGGCATTTTATCAACGATTGTTGTATTGGCTTACGGGCAAGGTTACAAGCTGGGAGAGGTGGTCGGCACTCAGCTCTTAACCGGCTGTATTCTCGCCTGGCTGCTCGCGTTATATACCAAGCTTAGAGCGAACCGCAAACAGCGCAGCACAGCGAACGTTACGGCACCCGCCAAAGCGGCTCCCACCCGGCTGACCTGGAAGCATAGACTGCTCTTGATGATGGCCGGTGCGCCAACCGTGGTTACGGGTCTGCTGTACTACCAGTCGCTCCGGTATATTCCGGCTTCGCTGGCGATTATCCTGCTGTTCCAGTTCACCTGGATCAGTGTGCTGATTCAGGCGGTAAGCAAACGTCAGCGCCCAGACAAAATCACGGTACTGACGCTGATCCTGCTGTTCGGCGGAACCCTGCTGGCCGCAGGTATTCTGAATCAGGGAGCTGCCGAGTTTAACCTGCTGGGGCTGCTGCTGGGATTATTATCGGCAGTCAGCTATTCGATGTTCATTATCTTCAGCGGCAAAGCCGTTCCTTCGGCCCATCCGGCCTACCGGAGCGCCTGGATGGTCACTGGCGGCCTGGTGTTGCTGTGTATCCTGTTCCCGCCGACCTTCCTGTTTAACGGTATGCTATGGGGACCGCTGCTGCTGTTCGGCTTCCTGCTGGGCTTGTTCGGCGCCTTTATCCCGCCGCTGCTGTTCGCCATCGGGGTTCCGCATATCGGCGGAGGGATGGCCGGTATTCTGGGCGCCGTCGAACTGCCTGTGGCTGTCTTAATGTCCTCATTCGTATTGCAAGAGCATGTAAGTCTTCTGCAATGGACCGGAGTGGTGCTGGTGCTGCTGGGTGTGGTATTGCCGGAGCTGTATAAGCTGCGGTGTGGAAATGCTCAGAGCGTGAGTTCGTCATCGGTCTGAGCTCTGGAGGATAGAAGAAGAGGAGTGTTCCCTGTGAATAGGGGACACTCTTTTTTTTTGGATCGGATTTTTGTAAGCGTAAACATTTTTGTTGCCAAAAGTGAAATTCAGTGCTATTCTGAATTTGGGATTGTTACTGCAAAGGCAAAACCCAAAACATGGTCACGTGTTTTGGGTTTTGCCTTTCTTTATGTTAAGGACCCTGCGGGACGCTGCAAGGAACCTTGACCCGCCTAACATCCTGTAAGCAGTGCCAAATGAAATTCGGGGTAAAGGAGGGCAGCTTGGTTGATTATCGAGAAGATTTTCAATAACAATGCCATTATTGCCAAGGATTCAGGTAAGGATGAATTGGTTGTTATGGGACGCGGCATCGGCTTCAAGAAGAGCCCGGGCGATCCGGTGGATGTCTCTCTGATCGAGAAGACATTTGTACTGAAGCGAAATGACGCGTCCGAGAAATTCAAGGCCTTAATGGCGGATGCCCCCGCCGAATATGTAGCCTTAAGCTATGACATTATCGAGTATGCGAAGCAGACGCTGAAGGCCCGCCTGAGCGATTACATCTATGTGACCCTGACGGATCATTTGACTCATGCGCTGAGGCTTCATGAGCAGGGCATCCATAATGACAATCCGCTTCTCTGGGAGATACAGCGCTGTTATCCGAGGGAGTATGCCATCGGACATCATGCTATGGGGATGATTGAGCAGGATACGCGTATCCGTCTGCCGGAGGATGAAGCTGGGAACATTGCACTCCACCTGATCAACGCGCAAATGAACAGCACGGGCAACAAGATTGCAGATCTTACCAGGCAGACCCAGCAGATTGATGACATCCTCAATATTGTAAAATATTCATATAACAACGAAATTGATGAGAATACCGTCAGCTACGAACGGTTCATCACCCATTTGCGTTATTTCTTCCAGCGTTCACGCAAGCAGGAGCCGGTGGAGTCGGTGGATGATTTTCTGCTCAAGCAGGTGAGGGTGAAATACAGGAAGGCGCATCACTGTGTGCTCAAAATCGAGAAGTATCTGGATCTGAAGCTCCTGGATGAAGAAATCCTGTATCTGACGATTCACATTCAGCGGGTAACGCAAAGACAAACTGAATAAAACCACTTGGATTGTTACTGGTCATGCAGGCGAAACCAAATCAGGCAGGAAGCTGCCGGGATGGTTTCGCCTTTTGCTTATCATTCATCAGGAAACGGGAGGACTTACTATGAAATATGAGGCACTAGCCAAGGATATTATCAAGCATGTCGGCGGCAAGGAGAATATCAACGGACTCAGCCATTGCGTGACCCGTCTGCGCTTCAAGCTGAAGAATGAGGCGGTCGCCAATACAGATGTGCTGAAGAACATGGACGGAATTGTAACGGTAATTCAGAGCGGCGGCCAGTATCAGGTCGTGATCGGCAATCATGTGTCTGAGGTCTATGCCCAGGTGATGACAGCGGGAGGATTGCAGGAAGGCGGATCAGAGACAGCCTCCGGTGAGAAAATGGGTCTGTTCAACAGCTTCATCGACATGATCTCCGGCGTATTCTCGCCGACCCTGGGTGTACTGGCTGCGACCGGGATGATTAAGGGCTTCACCGCCCTGTTTCTAACTGTGGGACTCCTCACCAAGGAGTCGGGGACCTACCAGATTCTGAATGCGCTCGGGGATTGCCTGTTCTATTTCTTCCCGATCTTCCTGGGGTATACCTCGGCTAAGAAATTCGGGGCCAATATCTTTATCGGGATGGCGATAGGCGCTACGCTGGTGTACCCGTCCTTTGGCACGATCACGGCGGCGGGCGAACCGCTGTACACGCTTTTTAGCGGAACGATCTTTGAATCGCCTGTGTACATTACCTTCCTGGGGATTCCGGTCATCCTGATGTCCTATACCTCCAGCGTTATTCCGATCATCATTTCGACTTATATTGGCTCCAAGCTGGAAGCCTTCTTCCGAAAAGTAACGCCGAGCGTGGTGCGTACCTTCCTCGTCCCGTTCTTCACCCTGCTGGTCACCGTTCCGCTGGCGCTGATTGCAATCGGACCGATCTCCACCTGGGCCGGACAGCTGCTGGGGCAGGGAACCTTGTTCCTCTACAACCTCAGTCCGGTTATTGAGGGGCTGCTGGTAGGCGCGTTCTGGCAGGTCTTTGTGATCTTCGGGCTGCACTGGGGTCTGGTGCCGATTGCCCTCAATAACATGGCTGTACTGAAATCCGATCCGATTCTGGCGGCTTCCTTCGGCGCTTCGTTTGCCCAGACCGGTGCTGTGCTGGCGATTATGCTGCGCACCAAGAACGCCAAGCTGAAGTCATTGTCGATTCCGGCTATTATCTCAGGGATCTTCGGAGTTACGGAGCCTGCCATTTACGGGATTACGCTGCCGCGCAAGAAGCCGTTCATCTTAAGCTGTGTCGCGGCGGCGGTCGGCGGCGGTATCGTCGGTCTGATGGGCACCAAAGGCTATATTCTCGGCGGTCTGGGGATCTTCGGTATCCCAAGCTACATTAGCCCTGACGGGATGGATAAAGGCTTCTACGGCGCGATTGCCGCCATTGTAATCAGCTTCATTCTCGGGTTCATTCTTGTCTTCTTCTCCGGGTTCAAGGATGAGGAAGCAGTGGACAGCAAGAGCGGCGGGACTGCCCGGAGCAATCTGGTGAAGCAGGAGACGGTGGGAAGTCCGCTGAAGGGCCAGATCAGAGCCTTGTCGGAGCTTACGGACGAAGCCTTCTCTACAGGCGCAATGGGCAAAGGTATAGCGATTGAACCGCTGGAAGGCAAGGTGTACTCTCCCGTTGACGGGGTACTGACCACCTTATTCGCCTCCGGCCATGCGATTGGCATTACCAGTGATAACGGGGTCGATATTCTGATTCATGTCGGGAAGGACACGGTCAAATTGAAAGGCAAACACTTCACCCCCCGGGCTAAGCAAGGCGATACCGTCACCAAAGGCCAGTTGCTCATGGAGTTCGACGTTGCCGCGATCAGAGAGGCGGGCTATACGCTGACCACGCCTGTGATCATCTCCAATTCCGGTGAGTATCTCGATGTTATTGAGACGGACCAGAAGAGCATCGATTACCGGGAGAATCTGCTGACTGTCATGATCTAAACGGTATCCTAATTCAATCTCAGGAGGAACGAATATGAATAAGAACGTGAATGTAAGTGTGAACAACAGAAGTTTTCCGGCAAATTTCCTGTGGGGCGGGGCAACGGCTGCGAATCAGCTCGAAGGCGGGTTCGATGCGGGGGGCAAGGGGTTAAGCACAGCAGATGTCATGACCGCAGGAACGCATACGGTCTCCCGGAGAATTACTCCGGTGCTGGAAGCCGGGGCTAATTATCCGAGTCATGAAGCGGTTGATTTCTATCACCGGTACGAAGAGGATATCGCGCTGTTCGCCGAGATGGGCTTCAAGGTGTTCCGCATGTCCATCGCCTGGTCGCGAATCTTCCCGAACGGGGATGATGCCATGCCAAGTGAAGAAGGGCTGCAGTTCTATGACCGGGTGTTTGCCGAGCTGGCCAAGCACGGGATCGAACCGCTGGTGACGATCTCGCATTATGAAGCACCTTACCATCTGGCTGAAGCTTATAACGGATGGGCGGGCCGCAGAATGATCGATTTCTACATCCGTTACTGCGAGGTGATCTTTAACCGCTACAAGCACAGCGTGAAGTATTGGCTGACCTTCAATGAGATCAACATCCTCACGATGCCGTTCGGGACATTCATGGCCGGGGCGATGAAGCCGGAGGGTAATGCCGAGTTGACTGCGTCTGCGCAAACCGACAATGAGCAGCTAAGATACCAGGCGCTCCATCACCAGTTCATCGCCAGTGCCAGAGCCGTGAAGCTGGGACATGAGATTCATAAGGATTTTCAGATCGGCTGTATGATTGCCTACATGTGCTCTTACCCGCTGACCTGTAATCCCGAGGATGTACTGCTGGCCCAGCAGAAGGATAATCTGAGTAATTTCCTCTGCTCCGATGTTCAGGTGAGAGGCACTTATCCGGGCTTCGCGCTGCGATACTTCCAGGAGAAGCAGATTGAGCTGCAGATGGAGGCAGGTGACGGGCAGATTCTTAAGGAGGGCTGTGTGGACTTCTACACCTTCAGTTACTATTCATCCACCTGCGTAAGCGCAGCTCCGGATCAGGAGTCGATTGGCGGCAATATGTCGCTGGGTCTAAAGAACCCGTATCTACAGGCAAGCGCGTGGGAATGGCAGATTGATCCGCAAGGCCTGCGGTGGTCCCTGAATAATATCTACAACCGTTACGAACTGCCGATGATGGTGGTGGAGAACGGGCTTGGCGCAGTAGATACCGTAGAAGCAGACGGTTCAATCAAGGATAATTACCGGATCGACTATCTGCGGGAGCATGTCCGGGCGATGGGTGAGGCGCTGGCTGACGGCGTGGATTTGATCGGATACACCTCCTGGGGCTGCATCGATCTGGTCAGTGCAGGCACCGGAGAGATGAAGAAGCGCTACGGCTTCATCTATGTGGATAAGGATAACGAAGGCAAGGGTACTCTGGACCGCTCCCGCAAAGACAGCTTTTTCTGGTATCAAAGGGTAATCGCCAGTAACGGAGCAGAGCTGGAGTAATCCGCGTCTGCTGTCAGCTCACTTTTACAAATATCTGTCTGCTGTTTCAGTCCGTCATCCCTACGGTATATGATTATTAATAAACATTAAAGGGGATTTCCTATGATCATAAAAGGGATCGAGAACATGGACGGCGGCAATATAATGAGCCAGATTCAGCAAGGAGGCAAATTCGTGATCTACACGTATTGCTTCTCTGTTGTCCTGATGACATTCAGACGTAGCTCGGGCATCTATTTCATCAAGGCGGGCGAGGGCTCCGTCAAAAAAGGATTGAAGTACACCCTGCTGACCTTCTTTGTGGGCTGGTGGGGGATTCCTTGGGGACCGATCTATTCCATCGGCGCGTTCATCACCAACTTCAAGGGCGGCAAGGATGTCACGAATGAAGTGTTAGCCGCCCTGTCGAACCAGAACGCTTCATAATAGAAGTACACATATGAGAAGCTGTCCCGCAAGCCGTGAAATATGGCTGATTGGGGCAGCTTTTTATTTCCCGCTGAAACGCTGCCGTACTATAAAAGGACGGCAAAGCCGTTTCCACTTGGCTGAAGTGGTGATCTGTAGTCTGCTCACTGGAGTAACCACTTAATTATCTATAGCACCTTATAATATGTTATAATGAATTTCTGATTTCATACTAAGTAGAATAGAGGTCGCCAAAGGATGAAAGTAAAAATTAACCGCAATGCAGCTAAAGTACTAAAAGATATGCTGAACAGCCCGGAAGCGGAAGGCAAGAAAATCCGTGTGGTCATTACTCAGAATCACGGAGATCACGGACACTATGATGTAGCGCTGGATACACCTACTGAGCACGATGAAGTGATTGCTACAGATAAAGATATCGAGATTCTGCTGGATACCCGCGAACCGCTGCTCGACGGCGTCTGGATTCAGTATTTCTATGTGCCGCAGGAAGGCTTCTTCATCACTAATCCGTCTACCGGATTCCTGGAGAAATAAGCAGCAGATCACTATCATCTGTGTTGCCTTAGGGGCGGCACTGTCTGATTCAGCTTTCACTACTCGGAGGAGGGGGAAGCCATTATGGAACTAATGCCAGCTTGGAAGCGTTGGGGTTATGAAGAGGGCATAGCGGAAGGTATGGAGAAAGGCCAGGCGGAGATTATCCGTAAGCTGCTGCTCAACGGATTCACTCCCGAGGCGGTATCCAAAGCCGTTGATTTGCCGCTGGATGAGATTAAGAAGCTGATGTGAATACAGACCCGGGCGGATGTTGCCCGGGATCTTTTTTATTATAGGCCCATGCAGGAATATTATGTTATCCCGCCCTAAAAGTCGTTGCAAAAGTATGTGTTATCGTTGAATGCCTATATTAGCGGGGCGAGGATTTTTTATTATACTGTTCTTGTAAGCGATTACACACATATAGCTGGGGGGGGATTCTAGTGAATAAGAAAAAAGCAATGACACTGATGTCCAGTATCCTGATGATCTCTCTGCTTAGCGCGTGCGGAGGCGGCAACGGCAATGCCGGAGGGAACGCAGCGGAGCCGAAGGCCTCAGCTGCAGCAACGGAAGCTGCCGGAACCAATCAGCCCGCCGCAGATTCCGGCACTGTGGATACATCCCAGCCTGTTACCTTGAAGATGATCTTCGTAGGTCCGAAGCCGGTTGATTACGATCAGGTATTCGGAGAGATCAATAAGAACCTCAAGGAGAAAATCAACGCCACACTGGAAGCCGAATTCCTGGACTGGTCCGACTGGGAGCAGAAATATCCGCTTAAGCTGGCGGCTAACGAGGACTTCGATCTGATCTACGCCGCCAACTGGGCAGGCTATAACGACCAGGCACTCAAAGGCGGGTTCCTGGAGCTGACGAACGAGCTGCTGGAGAAATATGCTCCGATGACCTGGAAGGCGATGCCTGAGGTAGCCTGGGGTCAGGCGAAGGTGAACGGCAAGCTGTATATGGTGCCTCAGAACCGTGGCGAAACCGTGGAGAAGCTGATTCTGTACCGCGAAGACCTGCGCAAAAAATATAATCTGCCGGAGATCAACAGCCCGGAGGCGTACGCCAACTATCTCAAGACAATATCCGGTAAAGAGAAGGGGGTTACCCCATTCGTACCGGAGACCGGAGACTGGAAGCTGCATAATCTGGACCGGATCCTGCTCAAGCAGCAGAACGAATGGAATCTGTTCGACCTCGATCTGCCGATGGGCTTCAAGCTGGATGATCCGGCCGGCAAGGTATTCAACTTATATGAGACTCCTGAATTCAAGGAGCTTGTCTACTATTATAAAGATCTGGCCGAGAACAACGCCTGGTCGAAGAGCGCACTGAACAGCAAGCTGGATCATCAGCAGGAATTCAAGGCCGGCAAGGCAGCTTCCATCACCCACAATCTGGGTACGCTTGGCGCCTTGATGACCGATATGCGGGAGAAGAACTCCCCGTATGAGCTGGCTCTGGCCGATATTAACCCGGATAAGAAAAAATCCGTTGCCGTCTCTACCCAGAACGGTGTAGCGATTCACTCCACCTCCAAGCAGCCGGAACGTGCGCTGATGATGATTGATCTGCTCCAGAACGATAAGGAACTGCATGATCTGATCATGAACGGCATTAGTGCTGTACACTATAATCCGGTCGGCGAAGATAAATTCACGAACGCCGAGAAGAATGCCAACTACACCGGCTTCTCCAACTGGGGCTTCAACTCCCCGCTGAACCGGGATAATGCTTCCTTCCCTGATGAAGCGAACGCCCTGACTGACAAATGGGAAGGTGAAGTGTATCACTATCCGCTGGAGACCTTCGTCTTCGACAACAGCAAGGTGAAGACCGAAGTGGCCAATGTCGGCAATGTCATGCTGCAATACGGCATTCCGCTGGAATACGGAACGGTGAAGGATGTAGACGCGGGTCTGGCCAAGCTCCAGCAGCAGGTTAAGGCAGCCGGTATCGACACCATCATCGCAGAGGTTCAGCGTCAGATTGATGAATTCCTGGCGAACTCAGGCCAGTAAGCCAAGCATAGCATAGCTTCAAAAAAATGAGCAGGGTCGGCAAACGCCTCCTGCTCGTTTTTATTCGAACTCAGCTCTTGATGCGGGCTGGCGGGATACTCTGCGGATTGTTGAACACATTCCCGGGATCATATTTCGCCTTGACTCTGCGCAATCTGGCATAGTTCGTTCCATAATAGACCGGGCCGGAATGCTTGATGCCCTGGTCAGGCACGTTGATGTAGCTTCCCACGATGAACGGCTGCAGCTTGCGGCGGGTGTTGCGGACGTAGAATATATTTTTGGCGGCATCCGATTTCTTGATCCATGAGCTGTTCCACTCCACGTAGAATTTGGCCTTTCGCCAGTAGAAGGCAGTAGATTTAGGAGATTTACGGCTTACAGCCCCACCCCAGTTGAGGAAAAAGAACCCGGCGTCTTTCCCCTCCACCTTCTCCAGGAACTCACGCATCGGCTTGAATGCCTGATCCGGGAACGGTTTCCTTGCGAAGGCGCTGGAGAACTGGTTGCTGAAGCGCTGAGTCTGTACCGGATCGGGAGCTAACAAGAAGCTGACCACTTGCGGATAAGGCAGGGAACGGATCGTTTGGATCGTAGGGGTTCCTACATTTGTAATGGGCTTCAAGAGGCGGACAGCCTCAGCCTTAGATCCGAGGAATAGTCCCAGCATGCTGACATTTCCGCCTTTTTTGGGACCGATGGATAATTCGCTGCCCAGTCTGGTATTCACAGAGGGAGCCCAGCGCTGCCAGGTCTTAAGGACCTTCTCGAACTGGCCCCAGGGCCAGGTGATGCGGAATACCGTTGCTGTGGCAGGAGCCGGGCGTACTTTGAATTTGTAACGGGTGCACACGCCGAAATTGCCTCCGCCGCCGCCACGGGAAGCCCAGAGCAGATCGGCATTACTTTTCTTATTCGCAATAATAATTCTGCCCTTGGCATCGACCATTTCAAGCTCCACCAGATTATCGCTGACGAGCCCAAGGGTACGCTGAAGCGGGCCGATGCCGCCGCCCAGTGTAATGCCGCCGATTCCCACGGTAGGACTGTCCCCGAAAGGCGCCATATACCCCTTCCGGGCAAGCGTATGGGCGATTCTCCCCACTGTATTTCCGGCTCCGACGACGGCTGTCCCCGTTTTTTTGTTTAGCTTGATGCTGTTCATTTCACTGACATCAATGACGATTCCGCCGTTCACCTGGGACAGATTGACCTCCAGCGCATGTCTGCCGCCTCTGGGCCGGATGGGAATCCGGTGCTCGTTGGCCCATTTGATAGCATTGGCTACATCCTGAGTCTTCTGGGCGAACACGAATACTTTGGGGAATCGGTCGGTATGCGGGTCCCAATTTTTGCGCGCGGCCTCATAACCCGGATCACCTTTGTAGATGACGCGTCCGGTAAGCTTCGTTGCTGAGTTCACTGGTTTCCAGCTCCTTTTGAGCTAATATTGGCATACATGGAAATGGCTTTGACTAGGTTAATGTATGCAGGGCGTTAGTCTATGGCGTGGGCATAGTTGAAATTCATTGTGGAGAGCTTTCTGGGAACGGGACAATAATCTGGCGGTGCGGCTGTACAACTTAATATTTACATTTCGTGTAATGTATATATACTTAACTTTTGAAGGATTCATATCTCCGGGTTAACCGGCAAGGGAGGATATTACAGACATGAGATCAACCATTAGAGTAGGCATCGTCGGATACGGAAATTTGGGTAAAGGGGTACAGCAGGCCATTGAGCAGAACTCCGATATGGAGCTGGTAGCCATATTCACCCGCAGAGATCCGCAGCAGCTGACAGACATCACAGGAACGCGCACCGAGCACATCTCAGCCGCCGAGCAGTACATAGGCAAGATTGATGTAATGATTCTGTGCGGCGGTTCCGCAACAGATCTGCCGGAGCAGACTCCGCAGCTGGCCCGGTTATTCAATACGGTGGACAGCTTTGACACTCATGCCAAAATCCCTGATTTCTTCGCTGCGGTGGACAAGTCTGCCCGCGAAGGCGGCAGCGTAAGTGTGATCTCCACCGGCTGGGACCCGGGCATGTTCTCTATGAACCGGCTGCTGATGCAGTCCATCCTGCCGGTAGGCGAAGATTATACGTTCTGGGGTACAGGAGTCAGCCAGGGGCATTCAGATGCGATCCGCCGGGTTCCCGGTGTCAAGGCAGGCGTGCAATATACCGTGCCGGTCCAGGAGGTTATTGACAGCATTCGCGGAGGCGAGACCCCGCAGCTGTCCACCCGCGAGAAGCACCGCCGGGAATGCTACGTAGTGGCTGAAGCAGGAGCTGACCGCGATGCCATTACCCGGACGATTGTGGAGATGCCGAACTATTTCGCCGATTACGACACAACGGTTCAATTCATTACGGACGAGGAGCTTGCTGCTGAGCATTCAGGGATGCCGCATGGCGGCTTCGTCATCCGCAGCGGAGTGACCGGAGGAGGAAGCAAGCAGATCGCCGAATTCGGGCTGAAGCTGGACAGCAACCCGGAATTCACCGCCAGCGTCCTGGCTGCCTATGCCCGTGCTGCTGTGCGTCTGAAGCAGGAAGGCCAGACAGGAGCTAAGACGGTATTCGACATTCCGCTCGGCCACCTGTCCCCAAGATCGGCAGAAGAACTGCGGCGCGAGCTGCTGTAGGTTACAATGAGCGGGATAAATCCCGTTGGTGAGGCCGAGTACGGCTGAGGGAGAGTAATGAGGAGCACAAGTGGATCTGAATTCGCCATTCGTACGCGTAAGACCAACCGAGTGCGTTCAGCCTAATTATTAGCGAGCACACAGGATCACCAACCATTCATTTTCTAAACCTAAAGAAGAGGTGTCCCCAGCCGAATGGCTCAGGGACACCTCTTCTTGTATCAATTAGTCTATAACAGGTTACACGATACCCTGCGCCAGCATGGTATCGGCAACCTTCAGGAACCCGGCGATGTTGGCGCCGGCAACCAGGTTACCGGCGACGCCGTAATCCTCTGCTGCCTGAACGGTGCTGCTGTAGATATTTTTCATAATGACTTGCAGCTTCTCGTCCACCTCTTCGAAGGTCCAGGACAGACGCATGCTGTTCTGGCTCATCTCCAGGCCCGAGACCGCTACGCCGCCGGCATTGGCGGCCTTGGCTGGAGCAAACAGCACCTGGTTCTCCAGGAACAGCTCCACCGCTTGGAGAGTGGTCGGCATATTGGCACCTTCACCGATGGCCTTAACTCCGTTCAGAATCAGCGTCCGGGCGGATTCCAAATCCAGCTCGTTCTGCGTGGCACACGGCAGAGCGATGTCGCAAGGCAGGCTCCAGATTCCGCTACAGCCCTCAACATACTCGGCATGCGGGTGCTCCTTCACATATTCGCTGATGCGCAGGCGCTCTGTTTCCTTCAGTCTTTTGACGGTAGCCAGATTGATGCCCTGAGGATCATGAATGTAACCGTTCGAATCACTGCAGGCAATCACGTGGGCTCCCAGCTGCTGAGCCTTCTCAATAGCATAGATGGAGACATTCCCGGAACCGGAGATGACCACCTTGCTGTCCTTGAAGCTTGCTCCGTTCGATGACAGCATCTCTTGCACGAAGTATACACAGCCATAACCGGTAGCTTCCTTGCGTGCCAGACTGCCGCCATAGAGCAGGCCTTTTCCGGTAAGAACCCCAGCAGCATGCCCGCCGTGAATCCGTTTGTATTGGCCGAACATATAGCCGATCTCGCGCGCGCCTACACCGATATCCCCTGCAGGAACATCTGTATCGTGTCCAATGTGGCGGTACAATTCCGTCATGAAGCTCTGGGTGAAGCGCATAACCTCTTGATCCGATTTATCCTTGGGATCGAAGTCGCTGCCGCCCTTGCCGCCGCCCATGGGCAGGCCGGTCAGCGAGTTTTTGAAAATCTGCTCGAAGCCCAGAAACTTGATAATTCCGAGATAGACGGAAGGGTGGAAGCGCAGGCCGCCTTTGTAGGGACCGATGGAACTGTTGAATTGAATGCGGAAGCCGCGGTTAACCTGGGTATTACCGGCATCGTCCACCCAAGGGACACGGAAGGAGATGCTGCGCTCAGGCTCAACCAGCCGCTCGAGAATCCCGTGCTTCATATACTGCGGGTGGCGGGTCAGAACGGGGGTGATACTCTCCAGGAATTCCTGGACAGCCTGGTGAAATTCTGGCTCATGCGGGTCGCGCTTCTGGACCTCTGCATAGATCCGCTGCACGTATTGCACAGCCTCATTTGATACTTCTGACGTTAGTGTAGGAACGATGGACACTTTGGCAAGCACTCCCTGTCTGATTGTAATTCGGGCTATCCCGTATTAATTAGAATTTAAAAGAATTCTATAAAACCTGACATCAATTTGCCAATCAATTATTTTTGGCATAGTCATTAAGAAATTCTATGAACCTCACATAATATGCCAGCTATATGCGGCAGAATGTTAATAAACCTCTGGTCAATTCAGGATTGCAGTTCCCACTGAATAGGGTATATATAAATATTGGAAACAGCATAAAGCATTGAGAGAGGCGGAAGCATATGCACTTATTATCTGTAGCAGAATTGGTAGATGTGGAGAACCACGCCTGGGAAGAGATCAGGGAGCTGCTGAGTCAGGGATCGCGCACCTACCGGCTGGAGGCGGCAGAAGCGGAACACGCAGTACAGACGCTGGTCCGCTTGCAGGTCAGCACGAAATCCTATCTGGGAGCGATAGCCTACGAGACAGGAGGAATCGTGTTCGAGCATGGCTGGATTACGCTGCTTGGCGCGGGAGCCGAAGGCATCTTCGGAAGCCTGACCTCATGGAATGGCCTGTCTACAGCGGACAATATTCCTCCCCTGCCGGGAATTCTAATTGCGGCCTATGATGCGGCCGGCGGCTTCTTCGGCCTGGATACGGGGCGGTTCGGGCAGACGGGTCATATCTATTATTATGCCCCGGATGTCCTGAAGTGGGAGACAACGGAGCTAACCTATTCGGGCTTCATCGGCTGGCTGGCAGAAGGGGACCTGGATCTGTTCTACGAAACATTCCGCTGGGAGGGCTGGGAAGAGGAGATCCAGCAGCTTGAACCGGGCCAAGTGATGGGCTATTACCCGCCGCTGTGGACGAAAGAAGGCAGCGGTTCTGCCAGCAGCAAAGCGCCGTTCTCTATTCTGGAGGCCTGGCATTCAGCGAGAATCGTGGGCACGGAATGAAGAAGAGTAAGAGAGCAGACGGAACGAGCAGCCGCAGGGAACAAATGCTTCTGTTTTGTCCAAGTCTTGTCCGTAAACTTTACAAACAGCATCGGAATAGATATAATTTAGGTATAACTTTCAGGGTTTGAAACAACAGAAAGGGGCCTAACGCCATTAGGCTCCTTTTGTATTTCCGGCCCATGTTAACAGGAGGGCGAAAGTCATTCACAAGGAAAAGATTATGGTATGTGTTCATTACGGCCCGCATGGCGAGCGTTTGATCCGGCGTGGAGTGCAGTTATCCGAGTTGATCGGGGCACCGCTGTATGTGCTCAATGTGGATAGTTCAGACAGTGATGAATATAATCAAAGCAAAGAAATGTATATGGCGGTCTGGAAGCGTCTGGCTGAAGAAGCCGGTGCTGAATTCATGGTGCGCAAGCGCCGCGGCCGCAAGACAACGGATGTGATCGTTGAAGCGGCAGAAGAACATGAAGTCACTCAGGTTATCATCGGGCAATCGGCCCAGACCTTATGGCAGGAGCTGACTAAACGCAACTTCGTCAATGAACTGATCAGCAAGATGAAGATGATGGATCTGCATGTAGTTGCAGTTCAGCGTATGCGCGCCGGTCTTGAAGAGACCCATGAAGAAGGGGTAACCGCTTATTTGGTGAAGAACGAGGGAATGTATCAGCTCAGCGATGAGCCGGAAGGTACAGACTTCATTAAAGGGAAATACTTCCACGAATTGCACACCGAGTTTGAGAATGGCTTGTTCAAAATTGAGCAAGATGGTAAAGCAAGATATTTGCATATCTGTGAAGGGAACTTGGCCGATCCGCTATAACCGGTCTTGTTGTCAGGAAGTAAGTACCAGTGTTCACAACCTATACCACTGAAGGGAAAAGGAGGCTTGCCTTTGCTGCATATAACCGTTCTTGTTCCGTTTCTTATGGCCCTGATGATAGCGCTTCTACGCGCGAGGGTACGCAAGCTCCATAGAGGATGGCTTGTACTGGCCGCACCGCTGATGTTATTTATCTACTTCTTTACCCGTATTCCGGTCATCAAGGGAGGGGATCTCGGATATGAGACATTGTCATGGATTCCTTCCCTTGGGATTGATCTGGTCTTCCATCTGGATGGATTAAGCCTGCTGTTCGCCTTGTTAATCACGGGAATGGGCACCCTGGTCTTTATCTATTCCATCTTTTATCTGGACAAACGCAAGGAAGAGCTGACTCCATTCTATGTGTATCTGCTGCTGTTCATGGGAGCTATGCTGGGAGTCGTCCTATCCGATAACCTGATGGTGTTATACGGATTCTGGGAGCTTACGAGTGTCTCATCCTTCCTTCTGATTGCCTACTGGCACCGGAGACAGAAATCACGCTACGGCGCGCAAAAGTCGATGCTGATCACTGTCTTCGGCGGTCTGGCGATGTTCGCAGGCTTCCTGATGCTGTATGTGATGACAGGTACCTTCAGCATCCGCGAGATCTGGAGCCAGGTGGGCGACATCAGCGGACAAACGCTTTTCATCCCCGCAATGCTGCTTATTCTGCTGGGTGCCTTCACCAAATCGGCCCAGTTTCCGTTCCACATCTGGCTGCCTGATGCAATGGAAGCGCCGACTCCGGTCAGTGCGTATCTGCATTCAGCAACCATGGTCAAAGCCGGTTTATATCTGGTAGCACGGTTCAGCCCGGTGTTTGCGGGGCAACATGAGTGGTTTTGGATAGTGTCGGGCGTCGGCCTGATCACCTTGATCTATGGATCGATCCAGGCGATGAAGCAGACGGACCTGAAGGCTCTGTTAGCTTATTCTACAATCAGCCAGCTCGGTCTGATTATGGGATTACTCGGCATGGGATCGGCAGCTTCCTTTTATACAGGGGAACAGGCTGTATTCTATACCGCCGCAACAACGGCAGCACTCTTTCATTTAATTAATCATGCCATATTCAAAGGTTCGCTCTTCATGGTGGTCGGAATTGTCGACCATGAGACGAATACCCGTGATCTGCGCAAGCTGGGGGGGCTGGTGTCTCTGATGCCGGTAACCTTCACATTAGCGCTGATCGGCAGCTTCTCAATGGCGGGTCTTCCGCCGTTTGCCGGATTCCTGAGCAAGGAAATGTTCTTCACGGCTGTGCTGAATATCAGACAGCTGGATATCTTCAGCCCCGGGGCCTTCTTTACCATATTCCCGGTGCTGGCGTGGATTGCAAGCATATTTACCTTTGCATACAGCATGATTATGGTCTTCCATACCTTCTTCGGGAAATATCAGCCGGAGAAGCTGGACAAAAAACCGCATGAAGCGCCCTTCGGCCTTCTGCTTCCGCCAGTAATTCTGGCACTGCTGGCCGTGATCACCGGCTTCTTCCCCAACATCCTGTCCAAGACACTGATCGTGCCGGGGATGAATGCCATTCATCCGGAGCTTGCAGCCAGCTCGCCTTTTTACGTCAACATCTATTTCTGGCACGGATTCACCGCCGAGGTCTGGATGACGCTGGGCGTGATCCTCCTCGGGATTATCGTATACCGCGTATATGGCCGGTTCAGCCTTGTGGATAAGGAATGGCGCAGCGGCCTCACGCTGACACAGGTATATGACGGGAGTATCCGGCTCGTGGAGGGACTGTCCCGTGCGGTGACAGGGCTATACATGACCGGTTCGATGCGTCATTATCTGATGTATATTTTCACCCTGATTATCGCCGTAGTAGGCGGTACTATGCTGTATTCGGAGGGCATTACGTTTGGCCAGGGGAGCTACGCTCCAGTCACCTTCTTTGAAGTTGTTGCCGTACTGGTCCTGCTGACCGGTGCGCTCGCCATACCATTCGCGAAGTCCAGAGTCTCGGCGATTCTGCTTACCGGAATGGTCGGTTACATGGTGACGCTATTGTTCATCCTGTTCCGCGCACCCGATCTGGCCCTCACCCAGATGATTGTTGAGGTGGTCTCGGTCACGCTGTTCCTGCTCTGCTTCCGGCATCTGCCGAAGCTGAAGCGGGAGAAGGTCAAGCTGCGGGTCAAGGTGCCGAGGCTGATCATCGCCTTAGGCTTCGGGATCACGATGACGCTGGTGGCGCTGGCCGCGCTAGGCAGCAGTCCGTTCGAGTCTATCTCAACCTACTATGTGGAGAATAGTTACAAGCTTGGCGGCGGCAAGAACATTGTCAATGTGCTGCTGGTGGACTTCCGCGGCTTCGATACCATGTTCGAAATTACGGTGCTGGGTCTGGCGTCGCTGGCCATCTACTCGATGATCAAGCTGCAGCTGGAGCAGGATCATACGCCTGTTCTGACCAGAAACAAACCGGAGGAGAGCACGCGCCGCTATACCCGCAGCAATGATGTATTGCTGCAATCTGTGGCAAAGGTAGCCTTCGTGATCATCATCACGTTCTCCCTGTATTTGTTCTTCGCGGGTCATAATCAGCCGGGCGGCGGCTTTATCGGAGCCTTGATGGCTGCTGCGGCGCTGGTGCTGATCGCGATTGCCTTCGGTACGGAGTTTGTGGAGAAGGTGCTGCCGGTCGATTACCGCAAGTTAATCGCAGTCGGGATTATGATCGCTTTTCTCACCGGAATCGGTTCCTTTGTCTTCGATGCTCCGTTCCTGACCCAGGCCTTCGGTTACTTTGAACTGCCGGTCATGGGCAAGACGGAGCTAACCACGGCGATGCTGTTCGATCTCGGAGTCTACCTCTCGGTGATTGGTGTCACGATGAATATTATCTTTACGATCGGGAGGGATAACTAATGGAGATCCTTATTGCCCTGGCGATCGGTGTCTTGTTTACCGTAGGTGTCTATCTGGTCCTGTCCAAAAGTCTGCTCCGCATCCTGCTCGGGACGACGCTGCTGACTCACGGCGTTCATCTGCTGCTGCTGACGATGGCGGGCCTGAAGACGGGCGCTTCACCTCTGCTTGGCGAGAAGGCGGACAGTTATGTCGATCCGCTGCCGCAGGCGCTTATCCTGACTTCCATTGTAATCAGCTTTGGGGTATCCGCGTTCTTCATCGTTCTGGCCTACCGGGCTTACCGCTCGGCGGGTACGGATGATGTGGAAGGAAGCAAGGGGGAGAGACCATGAACAACCTGCTCGTACTTCCTTTGCTGATCCCGGCCTTTACGGCGGTTATCCTGATTTTTCTCAAGGAACGAATTAAGCTGCAGCGTATCCTCAGTGCCATCAGTGTACTGGTGAACATCGCAGTAGCGCTTATCATTATATACCAGGTCCATACGGATGGGATTCAGACGCTGTATATGGGAGGCTGGATTCCGCCTTACGGCATTGTCTTCGTAGCTGATATGTTCGCAGCGCTGCTCGTCTTGACGGCTGCGGTGGTAGGGGCAGCTTGCCTGTTCTTCTCTTTCGCAAGCATCGGTGAGGAGCGGGAGCGGTTCTACTACTATACATTCTTCCATTTCCTGCTCACCGGTGTGTTCGGCTCGTTCCTGACGGGTGACCTGTTCAACCTGTTTGTCTGCTTCGAGGTGCTGCTGGTTGCCTCCTACGCCATGATTGTTCTGGGTGGAACCCGGATACAGCTGCGGGAGACGCTCAAGTATATCCTTGTCAACGTAATTTCCTCCACCTTGTTCGTAGCGGCGATTGCTTATCTGTACGCGGCGACAGGCACGCTTAATATGGCTCATCTGGCCATCCGTGTGGGAGAGGCCGGGCAGGGCGGAGTCATGAATGTGATTGCCGTACTCCTGCTGCTGGTGTTCTCGCTCAAAGCAGGCCTGCTGCTATTCTTCTGGCTGCCGGATTCGTACAGTGCTCCTCCGCAGGCGGTAAGGGCATTGTTCGGCGCACTGCTTACCAAGGTGGGGCTGTATGCCATCACCAGAACGTTCTCACTGATTTTTGTCCATGATATGGGCCTGACCCATTCGCTGATCGGCTGGATGGCAGGGGCCACTATGATTCTTGGAGCCATAGGGGCACTCGCCTATAATGATCTAAGCCGGATCTTTAATTATAATATTGTCATCAGTGTAGGCTTCATCGCTTTCGGTATCTCTGTGGCTACCCAGGATTCGCTGAGCGGGGTCGTATTCTATCTGATGCACGATATGGTTGCCAAGGCACTGCTGTTCTTCCTGGGCGGGCTGATTGTCGCAGCTTCGGGGACGGAGCAGCTGAGGATGATGGGCGGTCTGATCCGCCGGTATCCGTGGACGGGCTGGATGTTCTTCGTCCTGACGCTGGCGCTGGTCGGCGTCCCTCCGCTGAGCGGTTTTGCCGGGAAGGTCATGATGGTCCGCAGCGGCTTCGGAGAGCAGCATACCGCGCTTGCGCTTATCGCTCTGGCTTCTAGCTTCGTCGTCTTGTATTCGCTGATCAAAGTCTTCCAGCAGGTATTCTGGGGAGGCGAGAAGAGCGATGAAGAAATCCGTCCTCTGCGCTACAAAGCTATGATGGTACCGGCTGCGGCGCTGTTTGTGCTCGTCATCCTGATGGGCATCGGCGCCGAGTGGGTGAACGGCTATGTGGGGCAGGCCGGCGCAGTCCTCGCTGATCCGGCAGCGTACATTAATGCTGTCATAAGGAGTAGATGAAGATGGCCTTTCAAATATTATTGAATCTCATGATCGCCTTCCTGTGGATGTTCCTGAATAATGACTGGACGGCCTCCGGCTTCATCATCGGTTATGTGCTGGGGGTGGCCGTGCTGGTGGTTATGCGGCGCTTCTTCGACGGACGGCTATATCTGGGCAAAATATGGGCGATTCTGAAGCTGGTGGCCTTGCTGCTGCGGGAGCTGGTGGCATCCAGTTATGTAGTGGTGAAGGCGGTTCTTCGCCCGAATCTCAATATTCGCCCGGCTATCCTGATGTACCATACGGAGCTGGAATCGGACTGGGAGGTGGCGGTGCTGATTACTATGCTCTGCCTTACGCCGGGTTCCGTCGTGCTGGAGGTGTCCAAAGACAACCGGACCTTATACATTCATGCCATGGACATACAGGATGTGAAGCAGTTCGATGCGAATATCCGTAATACCTTTGAACGCGCGATTCTGGAGGTGACCCGTTCATGATTCAATCGATTCTTATGGTGGCGCTGTCGATCATGGTCATCTCCATTGCTATCTGTGCCTGGAGGCTGGTCAAGGGGCCGTCACTGCCTGACCGGGTAGCCGCACTCGATACCATCGGTATCAATCTGCTGGCGATGGTCGCCGTCCTCTCGGTCCTGTTCAAGACGCAAGCCTATATAGAATATATTCTGCTGATTGGAATCCTCTCTTTTATCGGGACGATGGCCTTGGCCAGATATATCGAAAGGGGGGTGGTGTTTGAACATGGACCTGATCAAGACGGTCATTGAGTATGTGTTTGTCTTGCTGATTCTGACCGGAGCCTTGCTTAGCGCAGTCAGCTCTGTAGGTCTGATCCGCTTGCCCGATGTCTACTTAAGATCACATGCCGCCGCCAAAAGTGCTACGCTCGGTGTGCTCTGTGTACTCAGCGGCGCATTCCTCTATTTCGCCTTCTTCCTCGATTTCATCAGTGCGAAGCTGCTGCTCGGAATCGTGTTCGTATTCATGACTTCTCCGCTCTCCGCTCATCTGACCGGCCGGGCGGCTTACCGCTCCGGTGTTCCGCTCTGGAGCCGCCGCGTCCAGGATGATCTCAAGGAGGCGCTGGAAAAGGAGCAGGAACAGGTGAAGACCGATTCATCCTCATCATAGATTAGTATAAAAGCACAAACAGGGATGCCCAACGGCCGTAATTGGTCCGAGGGGCATCCCTGTTTGCTTACTGCTGAGCTTGCTGCGGAACAGTGTCTTTGTATGCCGTCTGTCTGCGGTACAGGTGCAGAAGCACATACGAGGCAACGAACGCTGCGGTTACCAGCCACAGCGGAATTCTCGGGTCGAGCTTGTATGCCCAGCCTCCGATAATACCCGCAGGTGCGGTGAATACCAGGATCAGGACCGACAGCATGGAGAACACCTTGGCCCGCTTCTCATCATCAATGGCGTTCTGCACGGCTGCCTCCAGATAAGGAGAGCTGATCATCAGGCCTACGGCTGCCAGAATGGTGCTCAGCCCGATCCAGATGAAGCTCGCTGATGGGTATAGAACCAGCATGGCATTCGACAGAGCAGATAAACCGAAGCCTGCCATCATGGCTCGGCTTTCGCTCTGATCCGGGATTCTGGGCATCAAGAGCCACAGGGTCAGCAGCATGATGACAGAGGACACCGCCGGAAACATAGACAGGATGCCGCTGTCCAGCTGGATGTAATCTGCCAGATAGAGGTACAGGTAGGTGCTTTTCAGCGTAGCCTGGAAGTTGAACAGAATGTATACGCCGAAGATCAGCAGCAGATTGCGCTCAGCCCCCAAATCACGGAAGGCGCCGCCGTATTCAATCATACTCTCTCTAAGGCCGAGCTCCCGGGTCTCCTGCCTTTTGCGGATGCCTGCCTCGGTCTCCCGGGTAGTCAGATGACGGCCCACGAACTGGAAGGTCATGAAGAGGAAGCCCAGCACGTACATGATTCTCATGCCCGTGACCATTCCATACTGGTGGACAAGCAGACCGCCCAGCGGTGCGAACAGGCCTCCGATCACCCCGATGATCTGCAGTAATGTGAATACATAGGTCCGGTCAGAGGGTCGGGTATCTTCAACTATCAGGCAGTAAAAGGCGATATGCGGCACACGCTGGAAGCCGTTAATCACTGCAGCTGCGGCGAAAAACCACAGGTTCTGTGAGAAGGCCCATAACAAGGTGGCGAGGCTCCAGCTAAGCAGGTCAAAGTACAGAATAGCTCTTTTGCGTCCTAGCCGGTCTGTTAAGTATCCGCTGAGCAAAGAGGAGAATACCTGTACTAAGAGTCCGATGGTTGTTATCCAGCCGATGTTCAGCTCGGTCAATCCAAGCTCATACATGTACAGGGTGGCATAGGTAGAGAACATGCTGTAGGGAATCAGGAAAAAAGGCTCAAAGGTCAAGCAGCCCCGGCTGTTTCCCTCCAGCCGCGGAAAGAAAGGTTTTGCCATGATGAAATCCTCCAGGGAACCGTTTCAGGTCAGGTTATTTTCCATAATGGAATAGATGCTTTCTATATTGGAATTGTTTGTATGGCGACGGCGCGTTTAGAATGTAATCATACCTTGGCGCCTTAGGTACATTTTATTTCCGAAGAAGAATGTGAAATTTGTTACAATACAAGTTCAGGATGATGATTGAATTACATAGTCCATAAATGCCGTGACGCTGTCTGTATTCTGTTTATTCTTGGGATTCACCATGGCAAACGAGCTAAGAACCGGATCGGCCAGCGGCACGATGCTAAGCTTGGGATGATCCACATAACGGGCAACCTGATTCATCAGCAGGGTTACGCCGAGATTCTCGGCGACG
This sequence comes from Paenibacillus sp. FSL R7-0210, assembly GCF_038009085.1. NCBI lineage: Bacteria > Bacillati > Bacillota > Bacilli > Caryophanales > Paenibacillaceae > Paenibacillus > Paenibacillus sp. FSL R7-0210. The sequence continues at coordinate 2,904,812 of NZ_JBBPAR010000001.1, read as the reverse complement.
AGCTCCATAATGGTCTCAATCCGGCTGTTGGTGAAGAGTACCTCAGGCGTGAAGCCGGCCTTGCGGCACTCTTCCACACAGGTAGTATAAATACCCGAAACCGAGTTCAGCAGAATGAATTTGTCGGTCTGCACCCGGGCCAGCTCCACGGAGGCTTGATCTGCCAGGGGATGATCCTTGGAGACTACCAGCACTAAGAAGTCATCCACCAGCGGATGAACCTCAGCGATGCCCTCCGGAATATAGTTAGTGCGCATGAATGCTACATCCACCTCGCCATTGTGGAGCATGGATACAATGATATCATTTTCTTTTTCAATCAGATGCAATTTGATATGCGGATACATTCCTGTAAACCCGGCTATGATTGAAGTCATGCCATATTGTGACATCACGGGAATGGTTGCAATGGATATATGGCCTGTTTCGAGCAGCTCATGCTTCTTCATGTTCGACATCATCTCATTGTAATTGGCCAGAATCTTCTCGGCATATAATACGAACTCTTCTCCGGCAGGCGTCAGGCTGATCGTCCGTGTCCTTCGGTCGAACAGCAGGGTGTTCAGCTCGCCTTCCAGGGATTTGATCTGTTTGGATATCGCGGATTGGGTGATGCACAGCTCATCCGCTGCGTTGGAGAAGCTCAGGTATTTACGAATTGTCAAAAAATATTGAAGCTGTGCAATAGTCATGAGTGATCATCCTATCTGAAGGTATAGTGGGTTCTGAAGTATAGTGGCGTATCGCGACCTTTATATATTAACAAAAATGGTTCCAAGAAGGAGTACAAATGAGAAAAAAGAATGTAAAGAAGATGCTGTCGGTTATGCTGTTGGTGTCATTGGTGATCTTATCTGTGGCAGGATGTTCAGGTACAAAAAATGAAGATAGTTCTAAAGATGCCGGGGGCATCACCTATAAGGCCGGAACCTATACAGGATCTGCGGACGGGAAAAACGGTGCGGTGCAGGTGGAAGTTACCTTCTCGGAGCATGCCATCGACGCTGTGAAGGTAGTGAATTTCAAGGAGACCGAAGGGGTCAGTGACGCATCCGTTACCAAGATTCCGAAGGCTATTGTCGATAACCAGTCCTTGAAGATTGATGCCGTCTCCGGGGCAACCGTCACCAGTGATGCGATCCTGGCCGCCGTCGCCGATTGCGTAACCCAAGCCGGTGTAGATCCGCTGGTTCTGAACAATGATGTGAAGAAAGTGGAATCGACCGAGGTAGAGGACTTGACGACAGATGTAGTCGTCATCGGCGGCGGAGCAGCAGGCATGTCCGCTTCCCTGCGTGCAGATGAGCTTGGACTGAAGACCATCCTGCTGGAGAAAATGACTTACATCGGCGGGGCCATCTCGATTAGCGGCGGCAATCAGGTGGTTGGACTCTCCAAGCTTCAGCAAGATGCTGGAGTTACCGATGACAGTGCCGACAGCATCGTGACGGATTTCCTTGCCAACGGGGGCAATAAGAACGTTGCCGAGTTATTGAAGCTGTTCGCAGCCAACGTCGGGCAGACTACCGACTGGCTGAATCAATATGTGGGGATTAAATACGATATGGCAGGCGGACTGCATAAGCTGGCAGAGTACAGTCATGACCGGGAGCTTGCCTACGATCAAGGCGGACCCGGATTCGCCAAGCAGGCCCGCCAGAAGGTCGAAGAGTCGGGTGTGGAACTGTACCTGGAGACCAGAGCAGATAAGCTGGTTACAGATGATAGCGGAGCTGTTACAGGTGTCGTTGCCAAAGACGGCACCGGGAAGACCTACAATATTACAGCTAAGGCAGTGATTATGGCTACCGGAGGTTATGGTAATAATAAAGACCTGCTCTCCGATCAGTTAAAGACCGCTCTATACTATGGTCCGACCTCCTCGACTGGAGATGGAATTGTAATGGCCAAGGGTGAAGGCATCGATGCCGCAACCCGCCTGATGGAGTACGGGAAACGTTACCCCAATGGAGTTGAGGTATCTGAGGGAATTGCGAAATCTACCATTGTCGGCAATATCGCTGCATTCAAAAAGAGCGGAATTCTGGTGAATAGTGCCGGAGATAGAGTAGTGAATGAGAAATCCAGTAATCGCAGCATTCTGGAAGTGGAACTTACGCAACAGAATCAGATGCTATACTTGCTGATGGATCAGGCAACCTTCGATGTGTTCAAGACCAGTCTGGGCGAAGCAGGAATCTCACAGGGTGATATTGAGACATGGCTGAAGAACAATGGTTCATCTAAGCCGTATTTCTTCCATGCCGAGACGGCTGAAGCGCTGGCAACGGCTGCCGGAATGGATGCTGGTACGCTGCAGAACACCATCAACCGCTATAACGGCTTCGTTAAGGTTGGCAAGGATGAGGACTTCGGGCGTTCAGCGGATTACATGAAGGAAACCATTGGATCAGGCCCTTATTATCTGGTAGAGCAGAAACCGCGTTTCGCTACAACCATGGGGGGACTGGTTGTGAATGCGGACTTTGAAGTCCTGAACACGAGCAGCCAGATTATCTCCGGACTCTATGCAGCAGGCGAGGTTGTTGGCGGTGTCATGGGAGATGACTCCCCCTCTGGCGCCAATAATGCCTGGGCATTGACCTCCGGGAAGCTGTCAGCAGAGGCAGTGGTTGATAAGCTTAAATAAGCCCGGCTGTCCCTATAGTGGAAAAGACCAAGGTGCCATGAGATAATATGTTATCCGAAAATTAGATAAGGTGGTTAACATGTTTATCATCATTGGGCTAGTATTCATTGCTTTATACGCGTTAATTGTCTTCTATATTGGCTGGAGCGGCTGGGGCTGGATCAAGCCGGTCGTCTCCGGACGGTTCAGGCTGTTCTACATCATTGCGCTGATCTTCCTGGCCAGCTCGCTGATCCTCTCCAGAGTGGTGGCGGGGTCAGCGGTCTTAAGCGTCATTGGCAGTTACTGGCTGGCCGTATTCAGCCTGCTGCTCATGCTGCTGCCGCTAGTGCACCTTATGGTCTGGCTCACGAAGCTGGTCAGGCTGCCACGCCGTGCCGTTCAGAAGTGGTCCGGTATTCTAACGCTGGTTGCGCTGGTGAGCCTGCTCGGGTATGGAAGCTATAATGCATACAGCCCGGTTGTGCGTTCCTACGAGGTACAGATTGACAAGCCGGGTCCGGCCAGCGGTAAGCTTCATATCGTGATGGCTTCGGATATGCATTTCGGGTATTTATCCGGCAAACGCCATGCGGAGCGGATGGTACAGGAGATTAACGCCTTGCACCCCGATCTAATATTGCTCCCGGGCGATATCGTGGATGATGATGTCAGGCCGTATAAGGAGAAGGGACTCGGCGCTGTGCTGGCGAAGCTTGAAGCTCCGCTCGGAGTGTATGCTTCCCTGGGGAATCATGACCGGTTCAAGGGCGGGACGGAGGAGATCATCAGCCTGCTGAAGGAGAGCGGGATGCAGGTGCTCTATGATGAAGACGTCGAGGTGGGCGGCTGGCTGACGCTGATTGGACGGAAGGACTACAGCGATAAGGAGCGGGCCAAGCTGGCTGATCTGACCAAGGACATAGATCATTCCAAGCCGGTGTTCATGCTGGAGCATCAGCCGGTGGAGTTCGGGATTGCGCAGGAGCAGGGTGTAGATCTGATGGTCTCCGGCCATACCCACCGCGGGCAGATCGCGCCAGCCAACCTGATCACTTCCAGAGTGTTCGAGAATGACTGGGGCTATCTGCAGAAGGGGCAGCTTCATACCATCGTGTCTTCAGGCTATGGCTTCTGGGGTCCGCCGATCCGCATCGGGTCGCGCTCGGAGGTAGTGTCCATTCAAGTGCAGTTTTCTAACGTAGACCAGTAAGTTGACAGGGCTGACCCGAGACGGGTTAGCTCTTTTTTTTGATAAAGATTTACAAATACCTGTAGATCTGATATATTGTACTGGTACAATAAGTACACTGTTCACGCAAGGAGGCAGCGTGTGGAGATCATCATCAGTAGTAACAGGAACAAGCCCATTTATGAGCAGATCACCTCGCAGATCAAAGGCAAGATTATGAGCGGAGAGCTTCAGGCAGGAGATCCCATACCTTCGATGCGTGCCTTGGCCAAATCCATTCAAGTCAGTGTCATCACCGTACAGAAGGCGTATGAGGATTTACAGCGAGACGGCTTCATTGAGACTACGGTTGGCCGGGGGAGCTTCGTTTCCGCCGTGAGCCAGGCCCTGTTTCAGGAAGAGCAGCAGAAGCAAGTGGAGGAGCATCTCATCGCAGCAGCCGAGCTCGCCCGTGCAGGCGGAATCACACTAGAACAGATAGTAGATATGCTCACTATCTTGTATACGGAGGGAAACCATGAATCTTAGTTTGGAAATCACCGGACTGACCAAGTCATATGCCGACTCCGGCTTTATGCTGGACAATGTATCATTAGCAATTCCCAGCGGAACCATTATGGGGTTCGTGGGTGAGAATGGAGCAGGGAAGACGACAACAATCAAATCTATTCTGAACACGGTTCATAAGGGCAGCGGGACGATCCGGCTGTTAGGCCAGGAGATGACGGATAGGGATACTGCTTTACGCGAAGACATCGGGGTTGTGCTTGATTCAGCTAATTTCTCGACGATATTGACCCCCGGCAAGCTTGCTAAGGTGATGCGCGGAATCTACCGGCAATGGGATCAGGAGCTCTATGTGAGGCTTACGGACAAGTTCGCTCTGCCCATGAATAGGAAGATCAAGGAATTCTCCCGGGGCATGACGATGAAGCTTGCCATAGCCGCCGCCATGTCGCACCATCCCAAGCTGCTGATTCTGGATGAGGCTACCTCAGGGCTGGACCCGGTAACCAGAGAGGAGATTCTGGAGGTATTCCTGGAGTTCGTTGAGGACGAGCATCACGCCATACTGATGTCTTCCCATATCACAAGCGATCTGGAGAAGATCGCCGATTATATTACCTTTATTCATCAAGGGAAGATCATTCTGACTGCGATGAAAGATGAGCTGATCTATGACTACGGCGTGGCCCGCTGCACCAGCGACCAGTTCCGGCGTATTGCTGAAGGTGACAGGCTGGCTTACCGGGTGAAGGAGCATCAGACCGATGTGCTGGTGAAGGACAGAAGAGGCTTCGGGCAACAATACAGCGGGATTACGGTGGATCAGGTATCCATTGATGAAATTCTGCTGCTTCTGGTAAAGGGGGAGAACTAATATGCGAGGGCTGCTGTTAAATAATTATTACTCACTGCAAAATAACATCAAATCCTCCCTCGGCATTGCGCTGCTTCTGTCGCTGGTTTCCTTTGCCGGGGTGGATCACAGTGTACTGAATGCAGTCATCGCGGCGCAGATTTGGATTTTTGTGTTGAGCATCGGGGCCTCCCTGCAGATGGATGAGGCTTCTAAATGGAACCGGTTTGAACTCACCATGCCGATCAGAAGGAGAACAGTGATCCATGCGAAGTACCTGTCCTTCCTGATGTTAATGCTCATGGGCACCGCTGTAAGTCTGGTTACTCTGGCATTAACCTATGTAAGCAAGGGAGACATAGCACATTTGAACCTGTCCACCGGGTATACCTTCGGTTTATCTTTATCTATCTCCACCCTGGCGATCTATTATCCGGTCATTCTTAAATTCGGTGTGGAAAAAAGCGAGCAGATGGTGATGATATCGGCAGGGCTAGCGGTGGGCCTTCGTTTCCTGGTGTGGATGCTGCTGAACCTGTATATGGACGATGTGAACTATAATGGTCCTGAGACCGGGTATGCCACCCTGCTCCTTGCTGTTCTCCTGTTCGCGGTGTCCTATCTGATTTCCGTGCGGATTCACCGGAATAAAGAATTCTGATCCTGCTGTAAGCCGGTGGCTTCCTCAGCTTTGCCGGCTCCGCATGATCTCCTTGTAGACTTCGATGGCGTATGCCCGGGACCGCTTCAGATCCACAATGGCATCTTCGGCGGGCAGGTGAATGTCCTTATCAGACCAGTCCGCGCGTTCCGGCAGCCAGGTACGAATATAGCTGCCGCCCGGATCATGGGTCTGGGATTGGGTGACCGGATTCATCACCCGGAAATAGGGAGAGGCATCGAAGCCGAGCGAAGAGCTCCACAGCCAGCCGCCACGGTTCTGGGCGTTGTCGTAATCGCTTAGCTTCAGCCGGAAATAACGCTCGCCATAGATGAAGGGACAGCCCAGATTCTTCGTCAGGAACATGGCCGTTATCATCCGCAGCCGGTTAGGCATCCAGCCGGTTGCGTTCAACTGGCGCATAGCTGCATCGATGACCGGAATGCCGGTCCTGCCCTGAGCCCAGGCCTCGAAGTGCTGTGTCCCCAGCGCAGAGAGATCATATACATTCTCATAATTGAAGAAATCCCGGTCCAGCCGTGCTTGACCCAGATAGAAATCCCTCCAGGCTAACTGTCTCAGCCAATCTTCGCCAATATCCTCTTCTTCAGTAAGTCTGCTATATAGTGTCCGTGCCGAGATCGCTCCCGTATTCAAATGCCTGCTGATCCGGCTGGTCCGTTCCTGCGCATAATGATCCCGGTTGATCTTGTAATCATTCAGATCCGCATGCAGGAAATTCTCAAACACATGATCCGGGTTCATCTGCTCTGCGGCGGGAGCCAGCGCTGTAAGCTCCCGGGCAATCGCTTCGGGAAGCTGGAAGGCGTCTGCGAGCTGCGGGTGAAGAGCAACGGTTCGCAGACTACTTAGCCCGGCAGCGTACGGCGGCTGGAACCGCTGCGCGAGAAAAGTACGCCAGCGGCGGTAGAAGGGAGTAAACACCTTGAACGGCTCACTCCGGCCGCACCAGTCCATGAATGCTTCCAGATCACAGAGCATGCTGTCATGCCGGGCATGGAACCGGAGGTTCAGCGCATAGGCGGTATCCTGCAGAAGCCGGTCTCTGGTGAGCGCATAAGGGGTATAATCCGCATGGATGCTGACTTCCTGGATAGGATGTACCCCGGCCAGACACTGTAAGACCGCCTCCGGCTCTCCATATAGGAGATGTAGCAGCTTACCTTGTGTCGCATATTCCTGCTGAAGACGGGCAACATGCTGAAGGAAATTCTGTCCGCTATGCTCCAGATAACGCTTATTCCGGAGCAGGAACGGCTCCAGTATTAATACATGCAGCGAGTCTTCCTGCGCCGAAGCTATGGCATCGAAGGCCGGCAGATCAGAAGTCCGCAGGTCCTTGCGGTGTATGAATAGAATCATAGATGTAGTTCCTTTCCGATGCAGGTGTGATCTGTTAAATTCTAAACGGTATGGCTGGCAGATACAACTGGGTTAACCCCTGCATATTGTGAAGGTTCATGGGATCAACTAAACCAAAATAAGGGAGCTGCCACTTCTGTGTTGCTAAAGCCTGCTTATTGGTTACGGTATCCCAGGCTGGATATACCCGTATCGCCATTTTTCCCGGTGTATGATCGGTTGCCAGCACGCCATGCATTTTCAGCAGGTCCTTCGGAAAGACAAACTGTCCAAGCTCCCCGCTGACAGGATGGAAGGTGTTAATGACCAGCAAATCAGGGGCATCGGCATAGGTGAAGGCCTGGTTTTTACGCCCGGCATTTTTTTCCCACATCGCGACAAATTGACCGGTCTTCGTGGGGGTGATTTTGGCAACCCGAAACCGGACCGAAAGATCACCCAGTTGAAATAGACCGGCTCCATATTCGGCGTTCTGTGTTTCTTCACGTATGGAAGCGATAGTTAAGCGGGCAGGTGCGTACAATGTTTCATTAATATAAGCTAATGTGGTATGAAATTTATTCATAAGCTGGCCCTTCTTCCATGAAGATAATCATGTTGCTTCTCCTAAAGATACTATCAGGGAAATCGGCCTGAAGGAAATTTTCCGGTAGTCGGTCAGGTTTTTTGTTAGAATTAGGAAGGCAACAGGATTTTACTTGACTAAAGGAGAGGTTTTATTTTGAAAAGAGGATTCACACTAGTGCTCTCGGTGCTCTCAGTTCTATTGCTGCTATCGGGCGGTATTACAGCATTTGCCGCAGAGCAAGGCAGCACTGGAGCAGGTGGAGCTACCCCATCCGGCATACCGTTGACCGGGCTGGAAGCTTTTGTAGATGATTATGTAAAAGAGTACATAGGAAAGCAGACCGTAGGCGCGTCCGTTGTCATGGTGAAGGATGGACAGGTCGTGCTGTCCAAGGGGTACGGCTACGCCGACGTGGAACAACAGAGCCCCGTCTCTCCGGATACGGTCATGGAATGGGGCTCTATCAGCAAGCTCACCGTATGGACATCCGTAATGCAGCTGGCTGAGCAGGGCAAACTGGATCTGAATGAAGATATCCGTAAGCTTTTGCCGGAGCATTTCCTGACCAAGCTGGAGTATGACGAGCCGATCACCATGCTACAGCTGATGAACCACAATGCCGGATTTGAAGAGTATATGTTCGATATGGCTTACCAGTCGCCTGAGGAAGTGCGGTCACTGGAAGAAGGGCTGAAGCTGGCTCAGCCGTCACAGATATACAGACCGGGAGAGGTAGTCGCTTATTCGAACTACGGCAACTCACTGGCTGCCTATATTGTGGAGAGAATCAGCGGGCAGCCTTATCATGAATACGTCCAGCAGCATATTTTTGAGCCGCTGGGCATGAAGCATTCCATTGCGTATTCCGTGGTGGAAGACCGCCCGGAACTGCTGAAGCTCAAGGCCAAAGGGTATTTCTTCGCCGGACAAGGCTCCTTTAAACAAGGCTCATGGAATTATATGTCCATGTACCCGAACGGCGGAAATAACGGGACTGCGGAGGATCTGGCCAAGTTCGCCATGGCCTTCATGCCCGCAGCCGGAGAGCAATCCCCGCTGTTTCAGAAGTCAGGTACGCTGGATACGATGCTGACCCGGAGTCATTCTGCTGCAGAAGGCATGCCGGGCATCGCCCACGGGTTCTGGGAGTATCCCGGGGCACACCGGACGCTGGGACATGGCGGGAACACAATTGCTTTTGCCACCAACCTTATGCTTGTGCCTGAAGACCGGTTTGCAGTTGTGATTATGACGAACCAGGCGGGCGAATCTCACATTGTACATGGTCTGACCAAAGCGGTAGTGGGGCAGAGAGCGCAGACGGAGGCAGCGGTTCTGCCAGACGTGTCAGAGGTGGAAGGCCGATTCGTCGCGGCGCGCCGTCCCGGCCATGGCTTCATGAAGCTGTTCCCATATCTGACGATGATGAAGCTTGAGCCTCAGGGAGCAGATCAGCTTAAGGTGTCACTTGCCGGGATGAGCGGAAGCTATCAGCAGGTTCAGCCGTACCTCTATGAGAAGACGGGCGGGGATTCAGGACTGGATGCCTGGCCGATGCTGTATGCCACAATGAAGGACGGGAAGGTAGAGGCTGTCTCGGTGTACACCTCCGATTATCTGCCGCTGTCTCCGGGCCGGTCCATGCCGTTACTAATTCTAAGTGCAGCACTTGCGGGACTGGCGATAATCTATTTCGTAATTGCTCCGTTTGTGTGGCTGGTACAGATGCTTCTGGGCAAAAGGAGAGCACAGCGTAACCGTCCTGCACCCCGATCCGCCAACCGGAAGCTGACGGCCGGACTGACCTTAACCGGTACCGGTCTGGTGGTGAACAATCTGGTGCTGGCCTTACGGATGCTTAGCAACAATGAACGTGCCTATGCGGAGGTGTATCCGCAGATTATAGTGAATATTGCGCTAACCGGACTGGCTGCACTGCTTATCGCTGCGCTGTTTCTAACCAGGAAGAGGCACCCGACTCCGTCGCCTGCTTCAACGGCCCGTTATCCTTGGTCTGTCATCGTGCCCATGGTGATGATGGCAATTCTGCTGGCCCAGCTTGTATTCTGGGAGTTCTACAGTTAAGTAGCAGGGGAAGGGCGGAACCGCATTAGTAAACGAGGAGCATATTTTCCATTTCAATTTATATAGTCCTTAATCAAACGGCTAGGCCATCCTCCTAAGGACGGCCTAGCCGTTTCCACTTCTGCAATAAGAGCCATATTAGTATTTCGGTTGCTTAATGAAGGGGGATAGTACCTTCTGTGCAAAGGGATGAAGCCAAAAAGCTACAACGGTCGTTCCCGTCCATGAGCTGCGCTTATTCTGTAGATATTGATCATTAATGATATAAGTCCGGGTCGAAGCAGGGCTCCTAAGGCCCAGCCGTTCCCATTCAGCCGGATCATTGGACCCTCCAAGCCTGACCAGCATCGCCTCTTCCGCACGGTTGATCTTGCCCGGGATCTGATCGAACGCTCCGGTAATCTGTGTATGAAATTCATCGATCGGGCTGCGGCTGGCGATGCTCTCCAGGTGAATGCCTTCGCGGAGATAGGAGACGAAGGCCAGATGTTCAGCCCAGCATTCATCGATATAGAATAGCCGTACCCGCTGCTCCGCAGGGCTCATCGGCTGCTCGCCCAGCAGAATGCTGAGCCGCTCTGCGTAGAGAATCCGCCGCTGGTCCTCGATCATATCCGAATAACGGTTCAGCTCGTTATGGATATCGAAGTTCTGACTCATTACAATTTGCTGAATACTTGCGATTTTACGGCCAAGCAAAGGCTCTTCAATAGCTTCCTGCTGTCTGACCGCATGGGCTGGGGTAGGGGAGCTGAAGCGGCGCATCAGATCGTCTTCCAGACTGACATAGAAGACAGAAGCCCCCGGGTCGCCCTGGCGGCCGGAACGCCCGCGAAGCTGGTTGTCAATCCGTACGCTTTCGTTCACATGGGTGCCAATGACATATAAGCCGCCGAGCCGGGCGACAGCGTCTGCCTGTACCGGATCACCGCCGCCGAGCCGGATATCGACACCGCGTCCCGCCATATTCGTTGAGACCGTTACGGCGCCCAGTTCTCCGGCTCTGGCGATAATATCAGCTTCCTCAGCATCATTCTTCGCATTCAGCACCTGAGCGGGAACCCCGGCAGCCGCAAGCTCCGCAGCCAGCATGTCCGATTCCTCAACACTTGCGGTCCCGATCAGAATGGGACGGCCCTCCCTGTGAATAGAGGAGATGTCCTGCACAAGCGCCTGATATTTGGCTTCCTTGTGCGTGTAGATCCGGTGCGGGTAATCGGTCCGGATGTTCAGCCGGTTCGGCGGAATCTGTACCACCTGCAGAGCATAGATATCCTTGAATTCCATAGCGGAGGCACAGGCGGTAGCCGTCATTCCGCAGATTTCAGGATATAGGCTAATGAAGTGTTGAATAGTGATCGTACCGAGTATTTTCCCGCCTGCGGTCCATTTCAGTCCTTCCTTCGCTGTCAAAGCCGCTTGCAGCCCGTCCGGCAAATAACGGTTCTCTGCCACGCGTCCTGTATACTCTTCGATCAGCTCGATAGCACCGCCACGGACGATATAATCAATATTCTTCGTTAATAAGGTCTCCACATGCAGTGCACAATTCAGTGAGGTTAGCAGCTGACTATTCCGGCTATCATAGAGATTACCGCATCCCAGCAACTCTTCTACTTTGGCAGCACCCGCATCGTTCAGGTATACGTTCCGCTGGAATTCGTCATAATCGTAATGCTCTCCAGCCAGCAGCTGCCGGGCCAGATCCGCGTATCGCATGCCGTCGCTATGACTGACCTCAGATTCTCCGCTGATTACAAGCGGTACCCGCGCTTCATCAAGCAGCAAGGAATCGGCTTCGTCCACGATGACGTAGTGGAAAGGGCGGTGTACCGTAGCGGCTTCCGTGAGCGCAATGGTATCTCGCAAGTAATCGAACCCTGCTTCTTTTGCCGTAACATAGGTGATATCGCTCCTGTAGGCAGCCCGTTTCTCAGTCAGGCTCATGCCCGCTTGAACCGAATCCACCGATAGTCCCAGGAAGCGGTAAATGGGACCCATCCACTGCGCATCCCGCCGGGCCAGATAATCATTGAAGGTCAGCACATGAACGCCTTTGCCGGTCAGTGCATTCAGATAGGCCGGCATTACGGCTGAGAGGGTTTTGCCCTCACCGGTGTGCTGCTCGATCAGCATTCGTTCATGCAGGGTGATCCCGGCCATGATCTGGACATCATAAGGCTGTAAGCCGAGTGTTCTTGAGGCAGCCTCACAGACTAATGAATAGGCATCGACAAGCAGCTCGTCCAGAGCTATGCCGGATTGGGCAGCTTGCTGGAGCCGGAAGGACTCCTCCTGAAGCTTGGTGTCATCCCATGCCTGCAAATTCCGTGTGCGGATTTGCTCCGTTTTGTCACGATAGGCTTTAAGCATATTCCGGTTATCGTATTCTCTGAAACGCTGCACGAATTTAGCGGCTATATTCATAGACAGTTCACTCCCCGTTCTCCCAACTACTAATATGAACGTCATCGGGCTACTTTACCTGTATATTATAGTCCATTACTGTTTCGGTTTACCAATGTATGGATTATAAGCTCCTGAGACAAGTATTAGCCGGATAGAAAAGGGGAGGGTAAGCGGCCTTTAGGCACTCAGCCCGCCGTCTACCGGCAGGATGACCCCTGTTACGAAGGATGCTTGATCACTAAGCAACCAGGCCGCAGCCTGTGCGACTTCTATGGGTTCAGCCGGACGCCGGAGGGGCGTCTTGGCACTGATTTGCTCGATAATCTCAGGATTGATGGAGACCCATTGTTGAATCATATCTGTCATAGTTGTGCCGGGGGCGATGGCATTGACCCGAATGCCCGCTGGTCCGTATTCGATGGCAAGCAAAAGAAATTAAAAAACAAGCGATCTTCAGACAAGGCGCATGGCCTTCCGAAGATCGCTTGTTTATGTGCACAGCTTTTTACAATTAGCCTTTAACCCCGCCGACAACCATCCCTTTGACGAAATACTTCTGCAGGAACGGATACACGATGATAATTGGCACACTGGCCACAATGGTCATCGTAGCACGGATAGAGGTCGGTGTAACGGTCGCTTTGTTGCCCTGCGCGTTCGCAAAGGCATCGGCTGCCGAGGAACTGGACATCGCAGTGTTGGATGTTGACAGCATCTTCATCAGCTCGTATTGCAGCGTACTCAGGCTTGGCGTTGAGGAGTTGTACAGGAAGACGTCAAACCAGGAATTCCACTGATAGACCGCTACGAACAGGGAGACGGTAGCCAGCGCCGGAACGGTCAGCGGAAGCACAATGCGCGAGAAGGTGATGAAGTCGCCTGCGCCGTCGATTTTGGCCGATTCCATCAGTCCCTCAGGCAGGGCCTCAATGAAGGAGCGGATGACGATCATATTAAATACTCCGATGATGCCCGGAATGATATAGACCCAGAAGCTGTTCAGCATGTTCAGCTCTTTGATCAGCAGGTAGCCTGGAATCAGACCGCCGCTGAAGTACATGGTGAAAATAAACGTGACGGACACAAACTTCTTCAGCTTATATTCCGGACGGCTTACCGTATAGGCCAGCATCGCTGTACAGAATACGGAGACCACAGTGCCGATGACCGTCCGTGCTGCAGAGACAAACGTTGAAAAGAAGATGTTGGATTCACTGAATACATACTCGAAGTTGCGCAGCGTCCATTCACGAGGCCAGATATAAATATCCCCGCGGACAGAGTCATTCGCTTCATTGAACGATAGAGCAAACATATTCAGGAACGGATAGAGGGTAACAATGACCAAGAGAATCATGAAGATCGTATTGCATATATCGAAGATTCGGTCACCCAACGAAGAATTCCGGTATGAATTGGTTTTGGATTTAGCCATTACTTGTGTCCTCCTTTCTAGTACAATCTGCTTTCGCCCATACGCTTGGCGATATTATTGGCTGCGATCAAGAAGATGAAGCTGACCAGCGTCTTGAACATACCCGCTGCGGTGGCAAGCCCGAAGTTGTTCATCTGCATCCCGTACTTCAGTACGAAGATATCCAAATTCTCCGAATAGTCGAGGTTCATCCCGTTACCTAACAGGTACTGCGCCTCGAAGCCGGACTCCAGAATATGGCCCAGGTTCATGATCAGAATCAGAACGATAACCGGCTTGATACCCGGCAGGGTAATATAGAACATTCTTTGCAGACGGGATGCCCCGTCAATCTCAGCCGCTTCATATTGAGAAGGGTCGATGGAGGTGATGGCTGCCAGATAGATGATGGTATTCCAGCCGACATTCTTCCAGACTTCCGTAACCCCGAGTATTCCCCAGAAGTACTTGCCTTCGCCCAGCCACAGAATTGGATGATCAATAAGCTGCGCTTTGACCAGCAGCACATTGATGATCCCTTCCGGTGCCAGTGCCATTTGCACAATATTGGCCGCTACGACCCAGGAAATGAAGTAAGGCAGGTAACTGATCGTCTGCACGGTGCGTTTGAAGAATACATTGCGCAGCTCATTCAGCAGCAGGGCCAGAACAATAGCCGTTACAAAACCCAGTACCAGGTTAATAGAGCTCATAACCAGAGTATTACGAAGTACGCGATAGAACTGCTGTTCTTGGAACAGGAACTTAAAATTATCCCAGCCGACCCACTTCTGGTCGAACAGATCCTTAGCCGGTTTGAATTTCTGGAAGGCAATGGTCCATCCCCATAGCGGGAGGTATTTGAATATAATCACCCATAACAGAAAGGGCAATGACATCAGCATCAGCATTTTCTGTTTAGATAGCTCTTTAAAAAAGGTTTTGAAGCGCGAAGTGCCGGTATTATTCGATTTTGCCAACTGCACAGCGGTTTTTCCCACCTGTACCGTCCCCTTTCCAAGCTCCATATTCTCTATTTGCTAACAAGTGTAAGTGTAGAAGGGAAAAGTGAAGGCAAGCTTCACTTTTCCCGGTTCATCATGCTGCATCTGGGAAGCGGACGCTTACCATTTGCCGTCGATGCGGTCCTTGATCTTGTTAGTCATGAATTCTTCGTAGCCCTTAGCATCGAGCTTGTTGTATTCGGCCAGGTATTCACTCCAGACCTTTTCAAATTGGCCAGGGGCAGCAAGCACCATACGAGGATAGTACTTCTGCTGCAAATCGCCGGCTCTCTGGCTGAAGAGCTGCTCAGGGGAGCCAGGTTCTTTCTCAATACTCCAGGCAGGATACCATGGACGCTCTACCGGCTCGGCATAGAAGTCGGAGAAGGTCTTCAGGTTGTATTTCTCCAGCAGTGTTTTGTCGCCATCTGTGTAGTTGATCGCTGCAACTTCCGGCTGGTTGAACGGAACGTGGGCGTTGCCGTCATCATACACGGAATTGTCGCCATAACGCGGCCATTCATAATCGAAATATGCGAAGCCGAATTTACGTTTGAAATCATTGTCGTTGCGGTTTGTCAGCTGTTCTTCGCTCATCACCATACGGCCTTCAGCGTTCTTCGTGTAAGTTTCGCCTTCAATGCCCCACTCGACAAGCTTCTGGTTCTCATCGGTCAGCAGGTTGTCAAAATACTTGATGATGCGGACCGGATCCTTCGCGCTGACAGAGATACCCAGCCCGCGGTTGTTCACGAAGGACGGAGGATCAACATAAGCATCTTTAATGCCTTCGTCAAATACGATCGGAAGGGCAACGTAACGCAGATCGTCATTACCGGCGGATCTCAGATTGTTCGTGGCGTCGTTAATCTGCCAGGAATAGTTGACATATCCGAGTACACGGCCGGAGGTCAGCTTCGCCAGATACTGGTCTTTGTTCGCTGTGAACGTCTCAGGGTCAACCAGACCCTTGCCGTTCATTTCGTTCAATTTAGCCAGCCAGCGCTTCTCATCTTCGGTTCCCTGATACAGCTTGGCTTCATGAGACTCCATGTCCACCAGGACGCCGCCTTCATTCGGATAACCGGCCAGATGCATTGGCTGGTTGGTGATGGTGAAGAATTCACCGGCTGTACCGGCGAAGGTGGCGAAGCCGATGGTGTCTTTACCATCCACCTTAGGGTACTTGGCCTGGTATTTCTCAATCAGGTCAAAGTACTGGTCAAGCGTTTTCACTTCCGGGTAACCGAACTCCTTAAGGACGCGTCTCTGCATCCAGAAGGTGCTGCTAGGGTCCGGGGGTGACAAGTATCCGTTTACATTTGCAGTGAAGGGAAGGATATAGATGTTGCCGTCTTCATTGGTGATCTTGTTCATATAATCGCCGTAGACACGCTTGATATTAGGGCCATACTTCTCAATCAGATCATTGAGCGGAATGTATGCACCGGCATCGAGCAGCTTGGCCAGCTCGCCGACTGGAGAGATGACATCCGGATAGTCCCCTCCGGCAATCATAACCCCGGACTTGGTGCTTCCATCGCCAACTACGTATTCCATTTTCCAGTCTACACCTGTCTGTTCCTGAAGCTTCTTACCGATGGTAGTATCACTGGCCATGGTATCCTTGTTGGCCCCGAAGCCGAAGTAAGTGAACGTTACCGGCTCAGTGCTTACCTCGCCGTCGTTGCCGCTGGCACTGTTCTTGTTCCCGTTGTTACCGCCCGAGCAGCCGGCAATGAGGAGGGCTGAAGCCATAACAGCAGCCAGTCCGGTTTGCAACCATTTCTTTGTACGCATTTCATATCCCCTTTCTTTACTTTGTGCTATTGAACAACCTCATTATAAAAGAAAGCGTTTAACTTTGTTACAGGGCAAACCTTAGATCAGTCTTTGAATAATTAAGGTATACCCTATATTTATTTGTTCTCCAGAGGCAGACGCAGCAAAATGCGGGTTCCCGCTCCGGGCTCGCTCGTGATGGAGAAGGTGAACGATTCCCCGTAGGTGATCCTCAGCCGGGTGATTACATTCTTCATCCCGATTGAATCACCCATGGCAGACTCATCCTCCAGGTAATGCATAAGCTCACTGATTTTCGCCTGGTCCATGCCCACGCCGTTATCTGCAATGACGAAGACAATCTGCCCGTTCTCCTGGGCGATCTGGATGTTGATATACCCGATGCCCGCTATATTCTCAATCCCGTGAATACTGGCGTTCTCCACATACGGAAGGAAGGCCATCTTCGGAATTTCAATGTTCAGCAGCGACTGGTCCACCTCGATGTGATATTCAAGCTTGCTGTCGAAGCGGTATTTCTGAATCTCCAGGAAGCTCTCGATTAATTCAAGCTCCTCGCGGATCGTAACGAAGCTGCTCTTCCACATGATTGATTTGCGGAAAATCTTCGCCATGTTCTGAATCGTCCGGGCCGTCTGGGTCTCGCCCTTCATCATACTGCGCATCCGGATCGTCTCCAGCGCATTGAACAGGAAGTGAGGGTTGATCTGGCTGTGCAGCGCATGCAGCTGAGCCTGCCGCTGCCGCAGCTCAAGCTCCTTCTTCTGTATTTCTGCAACATATACATCATTGATCAGGTTCTCGATGCGTTTACTCATCCGGTTGAACTCGACGGTAAGCTCACCGATCTCATCCCGCTCCAGGTGGTAGGGGATCAGTCCGAAGTTTTTGTCTTTTACAGACTTCATATGCTTCAGAATGTTCTTAATACGCGTGTGGATAGAGCGGGACATGATCATAATTACAATGGTGGGAACCAGGAAGTTAATGCCGGCAAACCACAGGATAAATTGCCCGGATTGTCTGACATCTGACAAAATAAGGGTCTCATCCAGGACGCCGTAAATCGACCAGCCGCTTAGGTAACGGTTATTCTGGTAAGTCTTGTCGATCACAATCGCCTGCTTTGGCTTCGGAATCTCAGTTGGGGTCAGGGTGTGCGCCGCAGTAATCAGCCCGCTGGGCTGACCGCTGGAGAGACGGCCGAAGCGGGCCTGGCCCGACGGGTCGAGAATATAGAAATCACCGCTGAAGCTGGAAAGATCCAGAATCTGCCGGATATAGTTCATGTTCAGGTCAATTTTCAGGACATGCTCATACGTCTCCAGCCTGCGGTCAGTGAGCCGCTGGATCACGCTGATGCTGTCGGGCGTCACATAGAGATGGGGGTGTGTGTTGCTGAATTGGCTGATCTCTTTATACCAGTCCTGCTGGCGCATACTGTCCTCCAGCTTAATGATATGGGCTGAGGCCAGAACGGTTGGATTGTCGGTCATAATCACCGAGGAGCTCAGCACCTTGTTCTCTTTGTCAGTCCGGTTGAACAGATTCGATATGGCGTTCAGCGACTCCACATAGCGGTCCGTTGAAGCATAGGTGGTATTCAGATGCTGGATCAGCTGCCGGTCAATGGAGTAGAGGTAGGATATGCCTGCTGCATCTTCAATTACGGTCCTCAGCTCAGCCTGCAGCAGATTCATCGCCTGCTCGGCATCTGCGGTCTTCTGATTCTTGATATTGGCGGTGGTCACCTGATAGAACATTACATTGGTCAGGATGATCGGAATGAACACGCATACAATGTAGATGACAATCAGCTTGCTTCTAAGCTTCATATGATTCAGACGGAAGTTGAACACGGCAGGGAGCCTCCTTATTTACTGCCCAATCATCATATTGCGATAATCAGTCGGCGTCATATTCTCAAGCTTTTCAAACTGGGTGGCAAAATAATCCGCATTCTGGAAGCCGACCAGCTCCGCGATTTCGTACATCCGTTTCTTGGTCTGCCGCAGCAGGCGCTTGGCCTCCTCAATCCGCAGGGTCAGCAGGTATTCATTGAAATACACACCGTAGGTTTTGCGGAATAACTGTCCAAGATAGACCGGATTCATATCGAAATCGGCGGCAATACCCTTGAGGTAGATATTTTCACGGTAATGCCCGTCGATGTATTTTTTGATTTTTTCAATATTGCCTTCGCTCTTGCCGCCGCGCTTCTCTGCGATATACTCTGCGGCTTCGGCGATAAACTGCTGGAATACCTGCTTCAGCTGGCTCAGATTGCGGTATTTCAGCGGCCAGTTGAGCAGCTCAGTCATCCATTGCAGCGTGTTCTCGTCACCTTCTAGCTGGCGGATAATGTTGATGATGGCAATCATGCTGCGCCGGATCGTGTTCGTCACCGCCCCGGGGGCGAAGTGGCGCTCCTGGAACATGGTGAAAATAGCATCCACAGTTGAGCTGTAACCCTTGTTGTCATTGGCTTCGACCTCGTAAGTCAGCTTGCTGTGCAATCCTTCATCGATATCAAAATAGTATAAGGGCAGCTCCAGCAGCTCGTCCGCCATATAAATGCCCTCGAAGCCGGCGGCAAAACGGTACTGGAGGCATTGCTCCGCACTGGCCCCGGAGGCTACAATCTGATTGAGATGGCTTACCTTCCGGCCAACGAACAAAGCGATGCTTGTTCCAATCTCCCGCTCCAGTGTATCCAGCATCGTACGGTAGCCTCCCCACGGGGAAGGATGGGGTTCATCCACCCACTGGCCGGGCAAGATCATCCCGTATTGATTGTTCGTGCGTACATGAAGAAGCAGAGTCTGAGCCTCTTGGCGGAAATAACGCAGCAGAGAGTTCTTCAGGGCAGGCAGATAATCGACTTCTCCGGCAGGAAGCTGATCCTGCATTTCTGCGATGAGGTACGTATAGGAAGAGGTGAGAGGCAGCTCCAGCGCATAGGCGATCCGTCCCATGACCTGATCATCGGGCTGCGTCTGCAGCAGGCTTTCGATGACCGTCTCGACCAAGGGCTTCTCCCGGGTGATGGAGAGGAGCTGCTTTTTGTTCAGCATATGGGCGATTTTGCCAAGCGCAACCGTAAGCTCCTGTTCGTCAACCGGCTTGAGGATATAATCCGACACATTGTACCGGAAGGCTTGCTGGGCATAGGAGAAGTCGGCATATCCGCTCAAAATAATAAAAATCGGCTCCTGCACAAGCTCCGTCTTCACTTTCTTGATCAGTCCCAGCCCGTCCAGCACGGGCATACGGATATCGGCAATCACCAGCTCCGGGTTCAATTGTTCAATCAGGGTAAGCGCTTGCTCCCCGTTCTCGGCTTCACCGCAAATTTCGAATTGCGGCGAGCATTCACTCAGAATCCGGATCAAGCCCTTCCGCACAAAAACTTCATCATCTACAATCAGCACCTTATACAATGGACTTCCTCCTTGGGGTTATTCTGGATTGCTTGGTCTTGTTCCATCCTCGGTCAAGCCGCAGTGTGATCATTATAAGCTAATTCCCTGACAGAATTCGAGTGGAAACGACTTTTTATTCTAGCACCTGCTGGAAAATCCTTTCAACACGAAGAGCCTGCATCGTTAGACACAGGCTCTCCGGTATTGTATTTTCCGCTTAATCTCCGGACTTATTTGTCATTCTGCCGGAGATGCGGGGGCTGGGGATGCACATGCTGTACCAGATCAGCAGCCCGGGTCTGTACATTCGCCAGTTCAGCTGAATATTCATCCGCCCACAGGTCTCCTCTGGCCAGGCGTTCCTTCAAATCCTGGGTCAGGGCAGCGGCGACCAGATCCATCAGCTTCTGCGTACTGGTTCCGCTTGTGCCTGCCAGTTCGGCAAGGGATTGTCCGCTACCGAGACCGGAGGCAAGCTGGCTGGTGCTGATGCCCAGCAGTCCGGCGAGTTCCGAGCGGTCAAGACTTTCCAGCCCAGGCCCGAGCGGCAGCAATTCAGCCGTATCTGCCGGTGCTGAACCGGGCACCGGCGGCTTCGGCCGGGTCTGGTTCAGCAGGGACGCCGCACGCTTGGAGACTTCACTGAGGCGGCTCTTATACACGCTCTCGGTGATACGTCCATCCTTATATTCCTGGCTGAGTCTGGCCTCTATTGCATTTGCGGTGAGCTGGAGCAGCTTCTGAGAGTCCACGTTCTGCTGCTTGGCAATTGCGCTAAGCGAGCTTCCCGATTCAAGCGCTGTGCGCAGCCCGCTGGCCGACAGGCCAAGCGTGGCCAGCAGGTCGCTGGTCTCGATGCCGCCGAGACCCGGACCGCCTAAGCCGGGGCCGCCGGGTGCTCCGGCTGGCGGGCTTAGCGGCTCTGTACCGGCAGGCGGAAGGCCAGCTTCAGGAGCCGGAAGCAGCGGGGCTGGACTCGAAACGCTAGTAGCCGATGGGGAAGAGGCGGCGAAGGCGCTCAGCCCGCCAGTACTTAGGATGAGTGCTGCCGTCAAGGTGCTTGCAAGCAGCTTGCTTGCTTTTGGAGTGAATAGATTACGTGGTGAAGTCATCGTAGAATCATCCTTTCCCGCTAGGGGTAATGTATGGCTTGCGACTTACTCTATACTCCCAGTGTGAAAATACGGAGAAAGGGCAACTGCATTGTTTTCACCAGATTTTCACTGGAATGTGGTATCTTGATATATTGAGAAATGTACAGGACACAAGCACCTGATGAGAGGAGGGGGAGGACCCCATGAAGATCTTGCTCGCGGAAGACGATACCCGGCTGGGTGAACTGATCGTACATATGATTAAGAAGAAAGCGGCATACACCGTTGAATGGGTCACTTCCGGGGATGAGGCCTATGACCTCGCCAGTGTCTCCGGCTATGATGTGCTGGTGCTGGACTGGATGCTGCCGGAGCGGGATGGCCGGGAGGTGTGCCGTCAGCTGCGTCAGGATGGATATCCCGGGGCTATCCTGATGCTGACGGCCAGGGATTCGCTGGAAGACCGGATTCGCGGACTCGATGCGGGTGCGGATGATTATCTGGTGAAGCCGTTCGAAATTGATGAATTGCTGGCCCGGCTCCGGGCCTTGGGCCGACGGACCTTCCTCCCGCTGGAGAATGACACATGCCGGATCGGAGAGCTGGTGCTGGACCGGAACAGCCACCGGATTGCGGCAGGGATGCAGGAAGTTCAGCTTACGCCCAGAGAGTATCAGCTCCTGGATCTGCTCCTGAAGAACCAGGGCACGGTGCTTGCCCGCGAGGTGATCCTGGACCGGATCTGGGGGATGGAATCTGAGGTTACGCTCAAGACCATCGATGCCACGGTCAAGCTGCTCCGTAAGAAGCTGGCACTCTTGGACGGAGAACAGCAGCACATTCACAGCATCCGGGGAGTGGGGTATAGCTTTGAAATTTAATGTTTTTCGTTCCGGGGCCAGCCGCTCCGGCAATGACTTGTTCGCACGCACCCAAAAGCGCCTTACCTGGCGGTACAGTGCGGTGATGAGCGTATTTCTGCTATTGTCCTTCCTTATCATCTATCTGCTTCTGCATCTTCTGATCTGGAATAACCAGAAGGAGCGGCTTCATTCTCTGCTGGATGCCGAGGTGAAGCAGCTGCAAGGACCTATGTTCGATGAACTGCTGCAAGGGAGGGATCATGGGCCGGGGAATCAGGAATTTACACTCAGTGCGGATCAGTCATTCTACGTGATCTTGAATACGGAGGGCGGTCTGCTGGGCAGCGGCGAGATTCAGCCGGGACTGAAGGAGCAAGTGCTGAAGCTGGCAGATTCCGGGGCGGCCAAGACAGCGGAGGGACTTGCGATAGTGGTGCTGGAGCAGGGGCCAGGCCTGCTGCATAAGGGGAATGATCCCAAGGACAGCCCGCAGGCTGCTTATCTGCTCGGCAGCCGGGTCTTCGAGCATAAGGGGCAGCCTGCGGGCATCCTGTATGCCGGTAAAGATGTTACCTTCCAGCAGCAGTTATTCCGCTGGCTTCTCGGCGTATTGGCCGCCATCGCAGCGGTATTCATCCTGCTGGCCGCCGTCTTCAGCCGGGTGATGTCGCGGCAGGCGATGGTGCCGGTCCGCGAGGCGTACGACCGGCAGAAGCACTTCGCGGCGGACGCCTCGCATGAGCTCCGCACGCCGCTGAGCGTGATGCTGTCCTCCATCGAGACGCTGAAGCTGGAGGACAGCATCAATGAACAGACGTTCACCCGTCATGTGGTGGACGGGATGTATTCGGAGGTCCAGCGGATGACCGCGCTGACCCGTGACCTGCTCCTGCTGGCCCGCAGTGATGCCGGGCTGCTGGAGCAGGTCCTCCGGCGCTTCGACCTCGCGCCGGTCCTGGCCCTTACGCTCTCCGGCCTGGGCGTGCTGGCCGAAGCGAAGCAGATCCGGCTTACCCTCGAAGCTCCGGCGGAGCTTCCGGTGAAGCAGGATCAGGAGAAGCTGGTGCAGCTCATGGTCATTCTGCTGGAGAATGCCATCAAGTTCACACCCGCAGGCGGCCGCGTCATTCTGCGGGCTGCGCTCATTCAGAAGAACAGCAGCACGTGGCTGGCGCTGGAGGTGCAGGATACAGGCGTGGGTATTCCTGCGGAAGACCTGAGTCGGATCTTCGAGCGCTTCTACCGCCCTGACCAGTCGCGTTCGCGGGAGGCTGGGGGCCACGGGCTGGGGCTTGCCATTGCCAAGGAGCTGATAGACACGCTTGGCGGCAGCATAATGGCTGAGAACTGCCCTGGCGGAGGCAGCGTGTTCCGTGTGGAGCTGCGGAGCTGAAGCGGTAGTACGGACACGAACAGAATGTATGCGGAATACCGAACACATTTCGACTTTTAGGCGAATTTTGCTTAATATCTTGCCGTATATGGGAGCATCTGTCCGAACATCTGCGAACCTGCCTGCTGAGTCAGCCTCTTCTACGCTGAGCGCAGCTCACCCGATGTAAGTCCGGATGCTCCGCATTGGGTGAGCCGGGTCTTTCCCGTATAATAGTAGACGTTACGCCGGAAGTCACATCTGAGATTACCCCGGCGTATGAACTCTAAGCATCAGGAAGGGAATGAAGAAACGTTGACTTATACGAAACTGTTGGAACGAAAAGGCGAAATTCTCAAGCGAACCGTGGAAACCTGGATCATGAAAGAGAATCGTGACGGACTGGATCGTCAAGAAGCCCATATCTACAGGAATATGGTCAAAGAGCTTCATCAGAACGAGCAGGAATTGAATGTGGCACGTGTGGAAGAACTGGATAAGAGCCCGGATTCGGACACAGAAGGAGCAGCTTCAACAGCTTCAGCCCAGAGAGAGCTTGTATCGCAGGGTGTGTGAAACCGATAGCCTATGAAGCTGTCTCACTAAATAATATTACAATGGAAAAAGCCGCCCGGCTTCGCTTGATGCGAAGGAAGGGCGGCTTTTGGATGTCTTATACTAATGTTCGTAATCCTACAACCTCACAACCCGCCGGTACACCAGGCAATCCAGCAGATCCTCCCATGTAAGCTCGCTCTCATAAGGATCGCGGAAAGCGGTCGCGGTTGGGAGATACCCGAGGGCAACACCCTGGCCGCCGTGCAGATTGCAGCCGCCGTCGCCGCCTTTGCCGGTGATACCGTCCGGTGTGAGGACCAGCTCCTTTTTGTAAGGATCGCCGGGGAAGCATAGGCCGAACGCATTCGGCAGCTCCAGCGGATACGGGTCCTCAGCATTAGCCACACTTGAACCGGACACATGTCTGAGCCGCATGGTTTCGTCAATCTCGTCGCCCCACGGGAACAGCGTTCGTGCAGCTGCGCCGTACAGATACTCCCATTCGTCCTCAGTCGGCAGGGTGAAGCCCTCCGGCAGCTCTGACTCGCACCATTCTTCGAACGATTCGCTGTCGTCGAACAGGAACACTACGATCTGTTCCCCGTCCCGTTCGAGCCGGAAATACTGGGAGTACTCATAGCTGGTGTGCGGCCCCTGACGGAACTCTTCGATAGCTTCGAGCACATCCTCATCTTCTTCCGGGTCCAGCCGGTCCAGCGGACATTCGTACCAGCCTGCTGAAGCAGGCTGGCGCTGGACGAGCAATGGCCCGATCACAGCTTCGCGGACGGGAGACATCTCGGCATACATATGTACCTCTGAGCGGCCCAGGGTCACCGTGTCGCCCGGCACGTACACGTATTCACTGCCCTCATATACGAAGACACCCGTTTCTATGGACTGGCCGTAACGTTCGAACCTCTCTAACCGCAGCCACTTGAAGCCAGCGGGCAGCTGTTTAAGCACTCCCTGCATCGCGTGCCTTTTCTCTTCAACCGTTAATTGCCCCCATGCGGCACGGTCCCATGCTACCATGTCATACTCTCCTCCCGGGAATAGGCATTGTCTGCCTGATTACTGTCATTGTAATGGACAGCCCCGGGTACTGGCAAACGCGCCGGGAATGCGGCCGGACACACCGGTTAGATAGCATCCATTTATAACCTGTCCTTATTGTCTAGGTGGTCATATAATAATTCAGGTTGGAACATTAATACATAGTAAAAGAGGGATAGGAGTTATGAATTCAAAACGATTGAAATTTTTCACCGCAGGCTTTGCGCTATTACTGGCGGCACAGGTACTGCTTCCTGGACGCTCATCGGCGGCAAAAGTCATGGAACAGCTCCCGAAGCCGGAATGGAGCTATACGCTGCCGGATGGCATTACCTTCTGGGGCACTATAGACACCTTACAGAGTAAGAATCGAATGTTCATTCCGCTGGTCAAGACCGTAACCGTAGCCCCTTCCAAGACGAAGTCTTCGGGCATGTTGTACGCATCCATTGACCGCATTAACGGTTCTGCCAACTGGGTATATGACTATTCGGACATGGCCAACGACAAGCCGTTTACTGCTAATGGTTTTTATTCTGCCAATAACGGCTACAGCTATTTCTATAAAATGTGGGGCGGCAAACCCTATGATCTTACCGTTGTTGATCCGAACGGCAAACGGAAATGGACCAAAACCATAACCGGGTCCTACTCGCCGGTGGTGTTGGATAACGGAAATATTGTGATTCGAACCTTGGTTAGCGGCAATGTAGCTTCTCGTGGTATTACCGAGTACAGTCAGGACGGGAAGCAGGTACGCAAGCTTAAGCTGACCGGCAAATGGGCCTCAGGGGTGATTGATGTGCTGCCGAACGGCTATGTGGTACATAAGGAGCTGGATACAAACAGAGTCAGCGTATACCGGAGTCTGGATGCTCTGACGAAACCGCTGGCTGCCTACACCGCTCCCAAAGCAGTTAAATATCCTGATTTCCAGGTGTATCCGCTTCGCGGCGGTTCGTTCCTGATTAAGATGAGCAGTAGCGATACCTGGCTGTTATTCGGCTATGACGCTAACGGCACCAAGAAGTGGGTGCGTCCTGTGAACAAGATGGATCGGATCGATACGACCGGCAACAACTATCTGATCCAGAGCGACAACGTCTACAAATTGTACAGCAAAGACAACCAATTACTCGGCAAGCAGCAGATCGGTGAAGCCGGGGACCGCGAATGGTACTGCCGGATAACACCATCGGGCGAGATTACGGTCGAGAAGCAGTACCAATGGCAGGAGCGTCCGGCTGTCGTTGATCCTGAGACCTTTGAGGGGGATATTGCCAAGGAGGATTTCTATGTGCTGGACCCGGCGAACCTGCAGATCAAATATCATCTCTCCACAAGCTGGCACGACTACGAAACCGGGCATAATTACATTTATGCGGGAGGCGGGGAGCTGTACATCACGAGGAGCTATGCGCCTAAGACGATTACCAAGTACATGTTAAAATAGCACCGAACCAGGCTTAGACCTCCGCATGACAAAAAGATCGTCAAGTGAATCTCTTACTTGGCGATCTTTTTGCATACCCCGTTACTCCAGCTTGAACTGCCGCAGTTCTTCCTCCAGCCTCTGTGAGATTTCGCTCAGCTCTCTGGACAGTTCAGCTACCTGCTCAATACTGCCGAGCTGCTCCTGTGTATTGGCACTTACCTCTTCAGTGGAGGCAGAATTCTCCTCGGTCGTCGAAGATATGACCTCAATCGCCTGCAGAATCTCATCCTTGTGCTTGTGGACAATCGAGGTGTTATTGCTGATCTGCAGCATCCGTACCTTCAGCTCCTCCAGGTCACTGTTCAAGCTGAAGAAGACCTGCTTCGCATTCTCGACAGATTTGGCATTCTCCTCCGCAATCGTAAGGCCAAGAGTAGTGTGTTCTACGGATAGGCTTGTTTTTTCCTCAATGGCGCTGACCTTCTTGTAGATTTCTTCAGTAGCCCGGGCTGTTTGCTCGGCAAGCTTACGCACCTCACCAGCTACCACCGCGAAGCCTCTGCCATGTTCACCTGCCCGTGCCGCTTCAATGGAAGCATTAAGGGCGAGCAGATTGGTCTGTGTCGCTATTTGATTCACTGTGCCTACGATACCCGAAATCTCATGACGGCTCAGATCAATATCCTCAATGAGCGATGACATCGCTTGTGTAGATCTGTGATTGTCTTCTGCAGCTTTGGAGAGTTGCTCCACCAAGTCAAGACCGGAACTGCTGAGCTCTGCTGAGGTCTGTACCATGGTTCCTACAGTCTGGGCATCACTGGTGATTTCGTCAATTTGATCGGATAATGCACCGGTTTTGTGGAGAATGCTCTCGGATTCAGCGGACTGGTAGTTGGTAGCATTCGCAATTTCATTAATGGCCGTAGCCGTTTCGTTCATGGTTATCGCGGTTTTGGTAGAGATGGCTTGCAGGTTCTGGGAGGATTGGGTCAGCACCTGAGTCGTATTATGAATCACCTGAATCATGCTCTGAATCTTCTGGACCATGCCCGCAATGCCATGAGCAATCTGTCCGATTTCATTGCGAGAGGCATCATTGAGCTGAACCGTCAGGTCTCCGTCTGCAATCCGTTGGATAGCGGCCAGCAGTTTTGGAATGGAGCGTAACAGGTAGCGCAGTGTGAGATAACAGATGAACACCAGGATCAAAGCGGCAACAGCAAAACCGGTGATGGTCGTCCGGGTGAAGGACGTCAGCTCGCTAAGCGCCTCTTGCCGGGTAATGGTTAAGCCTACAGACCATCCGGTATCCATGCTGGTGGCATAGCCGATATAACGGGGGTTGCCATTATCATCAATGAGCGATACGCCGGATTCGCCGTTAATCATTTTTTTACCGATGGCGCCTAGATCGCCCGGACTCTCTGTGATTTTCTCCTTCAGTACCTTGGCTTCATCCGGGTGGTAGAGAATATCGCCAGAGCGGGTAGCCAGAATGGAGAACCCGGTGCTTCCCAAGGAGTAGCTCTGCATGATCTGCGGGATGTCATCGAAGGCAATATCTGCGGCAATGAAGCCGATCATTTGGCTGCTCTCATTCAGAATCGGATAGAAAATGCCCATCAGCATTTTGCCGCTAATGACGTCGGCGTAAGGTTCAGAATAGTAGAGACCCTTGGATTCGGATACAGGCTTGAAGTAGGGGCGGGCGCGGATATCAAAGTCCGATTTAGAGGTCAGACCGTCATTTTGGAGGAAATATCCCTTCCCGGATAACCCGGCCACCCAGGCATCGGCGAAGGAGGGCTCAGACTTTACAATGTCCGCCAGTGTGGCGAGTGCTTCTGCGGCGTGGGGGGAAGTGGTGATTTGATCTGCTGTTGTGCTCTCAATATATTTTTGGAAAATCGAGTTGGTGGACATTTGTTTGACCAGTGAGCCCTTCTCCTTGAACAGAGCATCGAACTGGCTGACAATTCCCTGCGTTTTGGTCATCAGCATCGACTCTTGCTGGCTTACTAGAATGCTTTGGGTGCTGGAATAGAAGAAGGTACCCAGGATCGAGAAGACGACAAGAATAATGACTAGCAGCACAATGGCCAATGTGTTGGCGATGCTGGTTGAACGGACTGGCCGTTTTTGAATTAGCTGTGACATAGGTCATCTCCCGGATATGTATTAGAGCGAAAGCTCTTAAATAATATGTCGGAATATGGCGGATATTCTTGTAGAGTGAAGGATGTTATTTCACAGAAAAAACCGGCTGGGAAAAGATTCCAAGCCGGTGAGTAGTCTATTAGGCCGTGCCGGTTAAATGATAGGACATCCGCCGCAATAATCATGATCCGCTCTGAGTTTATAGGCCAGACAGCAGGTAGCCTTCACAGATATCGTATCGTGCGGAGGGTGGGGGTCTCTCCGGAACTTGGGTGTGATACGGAACGGATTGCTGCGAAGTCCGAATGCCTCCGGCGTCAGCTCCCAGAGTACAGCTTGGAATTGCCTGTGGATCTGGCTGCGGCTGCACTCATTGGAGGCGTCAAGAGCATCCTCTTCGATAAAAGTATACAACTGATTATAGACATGCTTCCACAGCATCACCGCTTTGGTCTGTGAAGCCTCGGCAAGCGCCGCAATAATTGGTCTGACCTCGTTCGTGTAGAACAACCCAAGCTCATCTATGAGCTCATTTCCATTCCTGTTCCGGTCATTGATACCCTCCCGGTGGTTATGGATAGGGAAGGCGAATTCGGGATACCCATCCGTGCGTACGAGCTGCACAGACAGGTTATTTAGTCGCAAGGCATGAGCCAGCGGATCTGCGGCTGTGAGCAGTGCGTATTTGGCTCCGCAGATCCCGGCGATCCATGTGCAGAAGATGGCTGCCGCTATACGTTTATCCTCAGTCCCGAGCATGGAAGCATAAGTGGTAAGCAGATGCTCAGCATGTGCGGGCATACATAATTCTGTCAGTCGTAAAGTAACCACTGCGTTCTCAACAGCTTCAGGGGAGATGAAGTAACGTTCAGCCCTCTGGAGCTCGCCAGTGTTGGCCATCTGAAGCCCCCCTTTATTTGGAGTTGCCTTCAAAGGCTTGAAGCACCGCATCCACCGCATAACGGTTAGCCAGAGGAGACATCCCCAGGTTGAACCAATCCTTGCCGGCCATGGTGTAGACCTGGTTCTTTTTGACCGCAGTCATGTTCTTCCATAATGGACTCTTCAGCAGATCCTCATAGGTTTTCTTCACCCCGGCATCGTCCTCGTTATTCAACTGAAGGAAGATGTGATCGGGATTATACTCCGGCAGCTTCTCCAGTGAGATGGATAAGGAAGGATCTTTAGTCGGGAAATTCGGGATCATCTCCAGCCCAAGCGTAGTGTGAAGGAATTTTCCGCGGTCAATCTGATCCCCGTAAAGAACGAAGCTGCCCGGCATCACCATCATGTACATCACCGTTTCATTACCCACCAGATCATCCAGCTTCTGCTTGGCTTCTGCCTCCTGAGCCTCCAGATCCTTAATTACGTTCTCTGCAAGCTCCGTCTTGCCGAGTACCCCGGCGATATCCTTCAGCTCATCCCGCCAGTCATCGCGCTGCGGCAGCAGAACCGTCGGAGCGATCCCCGACAACTGGTCATAATCCTTAGCCGACCACCATGTAGGGGCGAGGATCAGATCAGGATTGGCAGAGAGAATCATTTCAAA
Source organism: Paenibacillus sp. FSL R7-0210 (assembly GCF_038009085.1). Lineage (NCBI taxonomy): Bacteria > Bacillati > Bacillota > Bacilli > Caryophanales > Paenibacillaceae > Paenibacillus > Paenibacillus sp. FSL R7-0210. Next base: position 2,874,792 of record NZ_JBBPAR010000001.1, on the reverse strand, counting down.
ATTCGGAGTTTGGGCTATGCCCATCTTCAGCGTATCCTTGAAGGGCTCCTCTAGATAAGTCGGGAACTCCTCCTGGTAGTTCTGTACAGCAATGGGCGTAACGCCTAACGCTTGTAGAAACTCAGGGTAGACTACGGATAGGCCGACGACTCTGGTCGGATGGGCCGGGATCTTAATCTCGCCCTTCTCACTGCCTACTACCCGGAAATCGGCTTCGGCGTCTGCGGCCACCTTGGCCTGTCCACTGTTGTTGGAGCAAGCCGTCATTAACAATGTTAATACTATCGCCATGCAGAACACCATTCTTTGTCTTATCTGTCGCATATCTTCAATAACCTCCTGAGTATGAATACCTGTCATCTCACCTGAGAGTGAGAATCAATATCACTGTTAGGAGTATAAAACAATCTGAAGGATTCGACTATTGACAATCGCGCCAATATTTCATGTCTGATTACGCCAGAGTGCCAGCGCGGAGTCAAGAACCAACTCCTGGGTGAACGAGCTATACTCTGTCCAAGGGTAGGGAGGGAGGTACTCTATTCGTGAAAACCCTGCGGGATCAGGGGGCAGCAAGGACTCTCTGTCCCGGAATGCAGACCATAAGGCTTGCGAAGCTGCATCCTCATCCACTATGAACAGCAGCTTGTCCGCATCTGACGACCACAGCTCCTCCGGGGTTATTGTCTGATTGCTCAGTCTACGATCCACAACGGACGCCGGAATGAAATTCAGATCATCATAGAATACCTCAGCTAAGCTTCGCGTAGATAGCAAGGTGATGGACTGCCCGGATATGCGGGCAAGGAGCAGCTTGCCCATGGCTGAATCTTGACCTAATTGCGCCCGGATGCTCTTGGCCTTACGCTCATAGTTGTTCAGCCAAGCGGCTGCTTCCGGTGCTCTGCCCACGCATTCTCCAATGAAGTGTAATTGCGTGCGCCAATCCGTCTGGAGCTTAGACACAAAGAACGTGGGGGCAATCGCCTGAAGCTGCGGTAACATCCTCCGGCTGACCGATGGTTCCAGCCCCAGAATATAATCAGGGCGGAGGGAAGCAAGCTGCTGGATGCGGATAGCGTCATCTTGGGCAAGCGGCAGAACCGCATCTGTCTCATATTTACGGCGGTAATATTCTGTCCAGGGATGGTCAGCCGGTGCGGCGCAGGGAATAATATTCAGGGTAAGCAGCGCCCCAATCAGGCTGCCGTGGTAGGCAACGATCTTCAGCTTGGCATTCCGCATGAAGGTCGCCGGAGCTACACCGGTAATTTGCTTGAATTTGCGCCGGAAATAAGGAACGTCCTTGTAACCGACATAAGCGGCGATATCCTTCAATTCATAATTCGTATGCGGCAGCATAAGACTTCTTGCTTGTCTGATCCGGTATTCGGTCAGGTATTCAATCGCGCTGAGACCATATTTCTGCTTGAACAACCGGATGAAATGCCTTACGCTAATGCCCGCTTCCCCAGCCAGCAGGGAGATGGACAGCTCTTCACGGTAATGCTGTTCTATATAGGTCTTGGCGCGTTCCATAATCGTATCGGTATCGCTATCGCTAGGCTGCAGCTGCCTGGCATCGCTGAGCAGACTGAACAGCAGCTCATAGAATCTGCTCTGGGCAAGAAGCTGCTGTAAGGGGTCTGTACTGCCAAGGGAAGCGGTGATAGCCTCACAGTGTTTGCTGTATGTAACTGAAGAAGACATCGTTGTTTCTCCTTCCAGGGAGAAGGGGAGCGGGGGCTCCGTTGAGCTTATCCGGCCCGGTTGTACAGGCGGATTCTGCTGGCTAAATACATCAAACCGCAGAATGTATATATTCGGTTCGCCCGAACTGTCCAGGCAGGCTTCGATTAATTGCCCCGGCAGGCAGACAAAGGCAGCTCCCGCTCTGAGTTCGCCATACTTGCCGTCCACAGTGATCCAGCCCCGGCCCGAAACTGGAATCAGGAGCAGATGCGATTCAAGGAATTGCAGTCGGAGTGAACACCCTCCCGTGAGACTGCTGTTCTGCTCGCTGCTCCGAAGCCTGAACCACATCTGATCAAGCTGTCCGAAGGCTCCCGCAGGCGGGATTCCATCCTTACTGTTCATTCTTTGCACTCCCGTTCGCTATTGTGCGCTTATTTCTTACATTACTTGAGCATCGTCTGCTTACTGGCCAGTCGTTCGGCAATATCCTCCGCTTGCAGGATAGAGGTATACGGGTCTGAGCTTAGGTATTGATGAATATCCAGCTCATACACCTGGCCGTTACGGACTGCATCCAGTTCGCTCCATATCCCGGGAAGGGTCTCGTCAGATGCGCCTACTGTTTTCATCACCAGCAGATAATCACCTACATACTGCCCGAACACCTCGGAACTGATTTCAATGCTCTCCTTATTCTGATCAAAGAGCTCCGTCTTTACTTTCTCAGCAGGAGTCAGTCCAAGCAGCTCGTAGACGGCCTTGCCGCCCCGGTTTGCACTTTTGCCTACAATGCCCACACTTTTTAACCAGTTAAAATCCGTTATCGTGAAGGTTGCGCCAGCCGGCACAGCAGCCTGTGCTTTGGCACGAGCGGCCTGGGTCCGCTCCCCGAAGGACTTGTTCCACTTCTGAGCTTCTTCCTGACGGTTAAGAATTTCTCCCATTGCGCTGACCTCTGCCTGCATGGAGTCATAATCATCGGCTATGAATACGACAGTAGGGGCGATTCTGGAATAAGCTTCATAAGTCTCCTGGTTCCAGGTGATGATCAGGTCCGGATTAAGCTGAATGATCTTCTCCAAGGATACCTCGTTATGGTTGCCGATATCTTCCACGCCTTCAAGCGGCTTGCGCAGGAATTCCCCGTAGTCCAGCAAACTGCCCGGAACGCCTACCGGCGTCAACCCAACAGCCAGCACATCGCCAATGTTCCAGTCCACAACCACCCGGGAAGGGTGTGCAGGGACCTCCACATCTCCTTTTACAGTTGAGAGAATACGCTTATCCTGTGAATGGTCGGCTGTATTCCCTGGACGGCCGGAATTCTGCTTAGAGCATCCTGTGAGCAATATAGCCATTGCCAGCATACACAATAAGGCTATGTAGTACAAATTGAACCTTTTGATAATGTTCGACCCTCTTTCTTATTGAGAACTATTATCACTATAGAAGGTGGTCTCTATTTACACAATGACCAATCAGGAACATTCGGCATACCTGTTTCGGAACATGGGAGGCATTGCACTGAGAATCATTATCATATACTATGGGGACAGATGATAACGAATCTTGAAGTGTTCAAGCATTGAGACTGGAGTTTTCTTATGAATATAGAGGGGTATATTGAGCTTTGGGATAATCAGGCGGTCCGTCTGCTGGATATCCGTCAATCAGGCATGGAACCGGGAAGGGAATACAGAGAGCAGCGGCTGTCCTCCCATACTTTTATTTTGGTGCAGGGACGGGGCCAGCTGTGGTTGGATGAGACGCCTCATGCATTGGATGGCTGGTATGTATTGCACGGAAGTAAAGGCGCCGTTGTGCGTATGAAGGCTGACACGGGGATTGAGCTGTACTCGATCATGTATATGCTGGTTGAGACTGAGAGGGAGGTGCAGGAACCGCTGAATGAGCAGCTTCCCGGCATAACCTTACAGTGTGAATATGGGTTGAAGCCGCATTATCCGCTCCCGCTACTGGAGCTTGCTTCCAGGCTGTATGAGAAGTGGGGAAATATAGCTTTTCTTGAACGGATTCAAGTCACGGCGATATTCTACCAGTGGCTCTACGAGCTGCTGCAGCAGATGCATCATCAGCAGCAGGAGATCAGCCTCTTTGGTCCTGACCGTACCCGTCTGGCTGTTCGATATATGCAGGATCATTACGGTACCCCCCTGACTGTAGCTCATGTTGCTGCTGTGACCCATTGCAGTCCGAGATTATTAACCAGACTGTTCAAGAGCAAGCTGCAGACAAGCCCCGGGCAGGTACTGGCGCGTATTCGTCTGAATAGAGCCTATGAGCTGCTGCATACGGAAGCAACCTTGCAGGAAATCGGAGAGCGGGTAGGTTATGCCAACGCCTATGCCTTTAGCCGTTTTTTCAAGAAGCACGAGGGTGTATCTCCCGATTATTACAGGCGGCAGATCAGCGATTGTGAAAGAGAAGGCATACAGGACAGGATAACCCTGCAACCGCGCACTATACAGATGGCCCATGAGACCCTTATAGAACAGACAAGAGGGCGTACTTCCCCTATGGCGGGTATCGGGCACAAAAGAAGAAATATACAAACGGTGATGGGTGAGATTACTATTCCGGACAAGCCTGAGCGGGTAGTTATAGATTGGAGCCTGGGAGAAGTGCTGGCTTTGGGTCTGACACCTGTGGGAGCTCCACAAACCTTGTTGGACAGCAACCGGCTGCTTGGGCAGTATATAGGTTCTGAGGTACAAGATATCGGCAACCACAACCAGGTATCTATAGAGAAGGTGCTTGAACTTGAACCTGATCTGATCATTACCTGGGACAAGACAGCCTTTGCTTCCTTTGCGAGGATAGCTCCTACAGTAGTCTTTCAGAGTGATCATTTCCGTTCAGCCGGGGAAGGGATCGCCGCCATGGGGCATATTCTGAACCGCACTCAGGAAGCGGCGAAGTGGATTATCGAATATGAGACACGGGCAGCTTATGTGCGGAATGCGATATTGCGGCAATGCCCGGAACGGCGGACGTTCACTGTGATTGACCCGAATTGGAGTCAGGAGATTCGGGTTATAGGCAATGCAGCCACCCGGGGCGGGAGAGCTGCCTATGAAGTGCTGGGGCTGCAGCCGCCATGGAAAGTGTGGCAGGAGCTGTTCGAGCAAGGACATGAGTCGATTTGGATTGATCAGCAGGACATTGCCCAATACACGGAGGATTATCTGCTGGTTCTAAGAAGCAAGCAGAGTGGAAGGGAGGGGCACATGCCGGATATGACTGAACTTCACCGGGCAGCCGGCTGCGGGATCATAGAGCTGCAATGGGAGAACTACTTCTTGTCCGATCCGCTCTCGGCTCTGCTGCAGGCAGAGGAAATGACCAAGCTGATTGCTCAAGCGGATCAAGGATAAATGAAGAGAGTTATACAAGTATGTAAGCTTATTAGTTATAGAGGTGCTTCTATGAAGTGGTCAGAAAGATTTCGGATATGGAATCATGTGCCTGTGAAAGTGTTGGATATCCGTCATGTGATCATGCAGCCGGGAGAGAAGCTTCAGAGCTATACTTTGCCTTCAAGTGCGTTTGTGTTCACGAATCAGGGAGAAGCCAAAGTCATGCTGGACGGGTACGGAAGCGCATCACGCAATCACCAGGTCGTACATGGCGGCAAAGGTGCAGTTCTTCATATCTGCTGCTTGAGCAGTACGTTTGATTATTACCTGATCTTATACAAGCCTTGTCCCGGCAGCCCATTCACAGACCTAGCGGGGGGCAATCACAATCCGTTCCAGCAGCCCTATGTCTTCCAAGGGAGCGATCCCTGGATGATCCTCTCCCTGCAAGAGCGCATGCTTCAGCTTTGGACAAGCGGAGGGGAGCTGGAACGGATGCAGGTGACCGGACTGTTCTATCAGTTCGTGTCTGAACAATTCCGTCAGCTCCAGCTGGCGGGAGAGCAGCAGACGGAACCGGATCTGGCTGAACAGATCGCCCGTTATATCCGGGAATATTATCGCCAGCCCCTCTCTATGACAGCTATGGCTGAGCTGTTCCACTACAGCGCCCATCATTTGGTGAGGGTATTCAAGCGCAGGTATGATTGCAGTCCCATGGAGTATGTGAGCCGGACCCGGATGCTGCAAGCCAGAACCCTGCTGGCAGGGACAGATGCTCCTATCCGCCATGTTGCTGAAAGTGTCGGGTATACGGATTTCTATTACTTCAGCAGACTATTCAAAAAGCTGTACGGAGAGACCCCCGCCCAGTTCAAAATGCACGCACCGTTACACAAAGGTTCAATTCCTACCAATGATATGCCGGAATCGTTCATTGCTCCAGCGAAAGAACAACGCTATATTGATATCAGTGATAATCATTATCAATACAGAGCATGGAGTGTGAATGATTTGAAAGTTAGCCATAAACCCACTTTTGCTGTATCCCTCTTGTTCAGTCTGTCTGTGCTGCTTGCAGCTTGTGGAGGCGGTAATACGAAACCCGAAGCAGCAACAAGAATAGTTACCGATGGCTTCGCCAGACAGGTGGAAATTCCAGTCGAGCCTGGCGCGGTAGTGGCGCTCGCTTATGGCGGTTATATGCTTCCTCTCGGCCTGATGCCGGCGGGTGTCAACCAGGAGACGCTGGATCAATACAAGGAAGAGATGAAGACTGTGGAGAATATAGGGGCAGGAACAGGCAGTGTTGAAGCCATTTCTGCATTGGAGCCAGATCTGATTATCATTCCGGACTATCTTGGTGAAGATGTAATTGAGACCTATGAGAAGATTGCTCCAACCTTAGCCGTCGCCTGGGGCGGTGACCCGGATGTGGTGAATACCTTAAGAACCATGGGCGATATTATGGGCAAGCAAGAGGAAGCGGAGCAATGGATTGCTTCCTTCGACGAGAAGCTGCAGGGCATCCGCGATAACATCAATATCAAAATTGATGAAGGAACTACAGCGATCTCATTCATTATCCGTAACGGAGAGGTGCTGCTCGGAGGGGAAGGAGGTACCTTGGGCAAGCTGATCTATCAGGATTTCGGTTTTGCAATGCCCGAGCAATTCAAGCCCTATGCGGATGGGGGAACGGTACTGTCCATGGAGATGCTGGTAGACAAGCCGGCGGATTACTTTTTTACACAAATGACGGATGAAGAGCTGGCTGCCATGATGGAGCTGTTCAAGGAGCCTGTCTATCAGAGCATCCCTGCGGTGAAGAACAACAGGATTATTAATGTATCCCGTGTGAACTGGAACAACGGCCCTTATACCGTAGACAGAGGCGTTGATGCGTTGATTGAGCAGGTAGCGAAGCTGCAGGAATAGACGGCTGGATCTGATGCTGCCCCGGAAATGGAGACATCAGACTTTGAATTGATGATTTTTTTGACAAAAGACACTCTCCTCAGAACAATGAGAAGAGTGTCTTTGAGTTACCGGCTTCCCCTCATAACGAATCGGGTTTCTTCTGGTGCAATGAACTCGTGAATGATTTGACGGAAGGATTCGTGATTATCATAGCTGTTGTACATGCGCCAGGCCAGTGTGTGGGAGCTGCCGAAAAATAACCGCTCAAACTGGATTTGTCGCCCGCCGAATGCACCCGCTCCGAGTTCCCAAGCAAGCCGGAATAAAGCGTTTCGGAACCACGCCTCCGAAGCCGTACCCTTCAAATACTGACTGAGGTATGCACCAGCGCTTGTATCGAAGTCGGACTCCGAGAGGATCATGATGAGACCGCTTGAACTGAGATGTTGAACCATTTCAATCAGGTCCGGATAAAACTCCGAAAAGTGAACGGACGAAGCCAAAAGTGGACCTTTGTCTGGAACGAGATATCCGAATTTGTCCGGGGAAGCGCCTATTTCAGAAGCGAGTCTTAAGGCTTTGAAGGTCTCCAAATAGGTTATCGTTCTGGAAATAGGCTGAATAGTATGGGGCTCAGGGATAACGTTTTGTTCTTCCGCCAAAGATTCCAGCAACCCGAGAAAGAACTCTGTTTTTGCAATATAGCGGGTGATGATTTGATGGGCCATATGCGTATGGAAGTGACTCTCGCCGAACAATCGGGAACAGTACATTTCATCTCCGTAATAAAATACACGGTCATGAGGGATAAGAACGCGGTCAAATATGACTAGGGTATCCATTTCTTCATATCTTGAGCTTAACGGATGGTCGTAGGCAGATGAGGCTGCGTAGCTTTCACGGCAAAAAAAAGTCATCCCTTGCAGATCATTAGGCACGGCGAAGGCAAACGCGAACGGATTATCATCATCCACAAACGAGGGGGAAGGCGTTGGGAATACAAGCATTTCATCGCATGTAGCCCCTTGTGTTGCCATCATAAAAGCACCGGTTACAATCATCCCTTCAGCATTGATTTCAACGACTTTAGCAGCGATAGAATCCTCCGTAGCATCAATCTGGCCGGATATTTTGCTTGCTTGAGGCTGGATGAAGGCATGGGATAAGGTAATGTCATGATCCCGGCAGTAAGCATAGTACTTCCTGAGGTTCTCAGCATATTTCGGATTCAGCTCCTCAAGGATATCGGCAGCTGTAAACAGAGACATGAGGGCTGTATTCATATAGTCCGGAGAACGTCCTAAAAACCCATGATGGCAGTTGGACCAGAGTTCAATCATTTTTCTGCGGCGCTGTAAATCCTCAGCATTCTTGGGTGGAAGAAAAGATAGACCGACAGGCTCTCCTGTATCGGGTGAAGGGTAGGTCATCTGTGCTAAATAACGCTCATCACACTGCATGTTGTACATTTCGGCTTGGGTTTGTATGAGACCTTGAAATGCGGGATGCTTGGATAAAGGGCCTTCGATCCGTGTTCCTTTGTAAAAAATATTGATATTTTGCCGGTCGATACGTTCGATGTATTGGCTACCTGTTTTAATAGGCACACGGTTCACCTCTTTAAAAGACAGCTTTCACTAAAAAAAGCCGTGTTATTGCTTTTAATATACGTAACCATGATCTGCTTTGTACATTGTCCGTAGATCGTGCACTTGCGCCTATACGGTCTCTACCCCTGGTCCCATTCTGTGCTCCGTGGCAAGAGGTCATAGTGTGGAAGCTTCTCGGTTCTGAACGGTTGCTTAGCTTTCGATGATAATGCTTTCCAGCTTGAGATTAACCGGGTTTGCGAGCGTATCTCCAACTGGGCATTTGCTTTCCAGGAATCGTACAAATTCTTCAACCTGTTCTTTGGGTGAATCTGTTTTAATACGGAAGCTATACCGAATTTCTGAATAGCCCGGACGCACCTCCGACTTGTTGAAAAAGCCATCCAGATCAAGATCGCCTTCTACATCCACGAAGAAATCCTTGAGGTTCACGCCGAATTTAGGCGCATACACTCTGGCCACGATAGACTGGCATGCTCCCAGCGAGGCCAGCAAAGCTTCGACCGGATTCATACCGGTATCAGTTCCGCCCAAGCTTTTGGGCTCGTCAATAATAAATTCAAAGTTTCGGGATGCTACTTTCACTTGGACTCCGTCTTGCAAATGCGCAGATGCTTTAAAGGTTTGGAGAGCGGTCATTTTAAAAATCTCCTTCTATGGTTAGTTTATAATAAATTAAATCATACTTTTCCGCTGTGATTATTTTAAATTTAACTTGTCATATTGTCAATCCTCAAATTACCAGCTTGTCGATCTCTGGAACAGCGCGCGCGAAAATGCCGAAAAAGGGCCGTGAGCAGCCTGCCTTCCGGCAACCTGTCACAGCCCCAAAACTCAAATCCGATGCGGTCAATCGGCTTTTACTCGTCTCCTGTGGCCACCGGGTTATCTTCATAGCTAATCCAGTCACTCCAGCTTCCCGCATACAGCCGCACATTCGTATATCCGGCCTTTTCTAGCGCCAGTACATTCGGGCAGGCAGTTACGCCGGAGCCGCAGTAGACGATGACCTCACGGTCTTTGTCCAGTCCGGCAAAATGTTCTTCAAGCTGCTCCGCACTCCTCCAGCTACCGTCCGGATTTTGCGTGTCTTTCCAGAAGTAGTTGACCGCCCCAGGGATATGCCCGCCGACCGGGTCCAGGGTCTCATTCTGGCCGTGATAGCGGTCATTGGCCCGGGAATCGATCAGCACGGGAAGAGCAGGCACGGCATCCGCAACGTTGACGTCACTCTCAGACTCAGCGCCAGCATTATTAACTGTCTTCTCCGATACCTCGCGCACCTCCTCAACTCCCGCCAGCATCTGCGGCTGAACATTAGCTGTAAAGGTACTAGGCACCCGCACCGGCTGATGATCCGTCACCGGATATTTACCCTCTTTCCACTGGCTGAAGCCGCCCTCCAGAATGAATACCTGCTCATGCCCCAGGTAACGCAGCAGCCACCACAGACGGGCGGCGTTCATGCCGTTCTCATCGTCGTAGGCGACAATGCGAGTATCATTACCGATTCCGAGTTTGCTGAGCCGTGCAGCCAGCACTTCAGGGTCAGGCAGGGGATGGCGACCGCCATGCTCGCTCACCGGAGAGGACAGATCCAGTTTCAGATCCAGATAGATCGCGCCCGGAATATGCTCTTGTTGATAGCTGTCTCTGCCGGCCTTAGGCTGGCCTAATGTGAACCGGCAGTCTACGATGGTCTGTTCCGGCTCGTAGAGTCTGGCGAGCAGCCAGCGTTTGCTAACGGTTGCGTCCATATGTATCCCATCCTTTGCTTGTATTGTATGGATTACATTATAGCGGATAATCAGGCATTCCGCATATTATTGAAGTGGTGCAAGCATAGGCTTATCAGATCAGGAGTGATCGTGATAGTGAGCGTGCTGCTATTCTGTACAGTTTTACCAGAAACAAAAAAAGCTCAGGACTCGCCTGAGCAATGAAATGAAGTTAACTAAGGACGGGACCGATGATGTTCCAGTCTCCGAATGGATATACCTGATCAAACACTATGAAGCCGGCTGCATCCCGGGCTACTGCGTATAGCGAGATGTCGTTCACGAATCCGGGAGCACCAGGTGAAGAAACGGTGATACTGTAATTGGCCACTGTCGTTGGTATGATGAGCGTAACCACACCATTTGGAGCGGCAATCCCGAACGTTGTTGTGAAATTCAGAGTTTCAGCTATCCCCTCCGGGCCGGAATCTGCGACACTGTAAGCATTGACTACAATAGGTTCCAGCCTTGCAACGGTTGTGTTGGTGATTCGAAGCTCGACGAATTGCGATATTACTGTTCCGGTAGGCTCAAGGTTGGGCACTGCACCGATAGTATAAATTGGCATTTGGAAGTCCTCCTTTTCTCTTGATACAGTAATATATGTAAATCTGATAGTTTGTTTTGTATAATTGTCTTTTGCAGCTAAAAAAGGCGACTGGATCAGAGGCTAGCGAACCGCCCCAATCCTAGTAGATTTGACATAGCCGTACCCGGATTCTACAATTGCTTCTGAACCTAATAGAAAGGGGCATAAGCCTACGGAAGCTATAGTGAGTCAGGTCTGGCCTGAATGGAAGGGCTCGCTGCGCAAGCGGAGCGGAGGATGGAATAATACAACGTATTTCGTGGAGAGCGGGGAACGCCGCGCTGTGCTGCGTATCTATGACACCCATAAGGACAGGAACAAAATAGAATTTGAACATACGGTGCTGCTGAAGCTGGCCGCTGCGGGTCTGCCGTTCAGTACACCTCTTCCGATCCGTACTGCCAGTGGAGAGACCTTGGTTCAACTTGAAGAGAGCGGGAAATTCGCTTGCTTGTTTGCTTATATTGAAGGGGAATCCCCGTCCGGGCAAGCTGCGGATTACTATGAGTCCTTCGGAGAAGCGGCAGGCATCTTGTCCGCTGCGCTGGCTGAGATAGATACGGGCATCCCGTCCGTATACCGTCCATACTATGAGCTGCGGACCTCGTATCCGCTATGCACCCGTGAAGCGCTGTATGGTCTGGTGACGGACCCGCCCGAGTCTCTGAAGGAGCTGCTGCCGGAGCTGACCGTATTAGTGGAAGCCTACGACAACGTGGCTGACTCGCTGGAACAGCTTCAGAGCCTGCCGCATCAGCTGGTGCACGGCGATCTGAACGCTTCCAATCTGCTGGTGGATGGAGCGGATACCGCCCGGGTGACGGCGCTGCTGGATTTTGAATTTTGCACAAGGGATGTACGGGTTATGGATGCTGCTGTGATTCTGTCGGCCTTGCTCAGTCATGAGGACTCGGAGCGGATTATCCGTGATTTCTGGCGGGGTTATAACCGCAGGGTTACGCTGACTCCTGAGGAACTGGCGGCGATTCCGGTGCTCATGCTCCTGCGCAAGATAGACGTATTCCTGCATTTCGCCACCCGTTACTGGGAAGGGACCGATGAGGTGAATGTCCTGCAACAGCAGGTCCGTGAGCTGGCGGCAGAGGTAGCTGCGATGTAGGCGGGAAGCTGCATGGAACTTGCACTGCCTTCAAGCTTCCCTACAGGAAAAGCTGCTGATTATGTATTCTTTTCATAAGCTCTCTGCCAGATCGGACGACCTCGGGTTGATGATTGTGAGTGCCCCAGCAGATATCGCCGAGGGCCATTTTGATGCAGCATATTTGTATTTCAGCAGACTGGTCCTTAAGCACTTCAAGTCCATACCCTGCAAAATAGGCATCTCTGGCTGATGGATGATCTATGAAATATCTGGCGAACAGAATGGAGAAGTTGTCCACAGCCAGCCCCCACAGCATATTCTCGAAGTCTATCATTCCTGTCAAAATACCCTGCTCATCCACCAGCCAGTTGCCTGGTGTGGAGTCCCAGCTAATAGGAACAGGTCTGCTATGCCGGAATACATGAACGTTCTGAAGTGCCCAATCGGTTAAAGAGATTTCAGAAGATTGCAGCAGATTTTCCTCCATACATCGCGCTGTAACTTCCCTAATGGAACTAGAAACATAATTTACCGGGTCCTCATTATGGGATAACTCGATTGGATTTCCATTTATATCAGGGCGGCCGAACCAATCGCCAATCTGTGAATCATGCAGTACTTTTGTTAATTCACCTGCCTTACGGTAAGCGGCTTCCACAGCCAGGGGACTTAGTTCAGTATCCCTCATGATTAATCCATCCATGGATGTAATTAATATAGCCTGCCAGCCCTCCCCCTCGTAAGCAGCTATTAACTCAGGTACATACGGTTTCAACTGACCTATCCAGTGACGGTATGCATAAACCTCAGGATGCCATCTCTGTTTGCGGCTGTAGGTTTTTAAGTAATAACATTTAGAGTCCTGATCGGATTGCAGCTTCCAGACCCCGGTTCTCACACTATTCAGTCTGTAGTTTCTCAAGACCTGAAAGCTGCCAATGTCGGACTGAACCTGCTCATACAACGCTGTTGGATGGATATCCAGTGGCTTCATATTCTGTTGGTCCTCCTCGCGGAATGCTAGTTTTCACAGTATATACTGCCGGCCCGGTGATCTGGTCTGAAGATACTATTGAATTTGATTAGCTAAGTCTATAAAGGCGGAGACCTCTAATTTATTAGTGTGGATCGGATCTAGATTTCCGTTGATATAATATACAAATCGCGCCAAAAATCCGTTCTCCCCCTCCCACCAGATGGATTGAGTAGTTTCGTCTTCGTCATAGTATGCTTCTTTTCCATTATCAAGTTCTAAGCGTTGCTTGCCTTGGGTGGAAATTTTCTCTGGTGCACTCATAACCTTGCTCAGGATGTATCTTATTTCTTGCAGGGTCTGCTTGTTTTTATAATGAAAAACATACTGTTGTAGCACATACGGGTTATCAACTGCGATTTCAGTACGAACTTCATTGATCTCAAACGGAAAAAGATGTGGTTCATTGAAGCTGTAATTCATGTTTATGATTCGCTCTCCGGTTGGGTTGCTACATCCACTCATCAGAAAAATAGATACCAGAATGGAAAAGCAAATACTCCGCATGATCTCACCCCCTATAACTTTAACGAAAAAGGAATCATTTAGTTGTGCTAAAAAGTACGATAATCCAATACCAAACAGGGCACTCTCCGGCTGGGCGGTACCAGAGGGTGCCCTGTTCAGCGTGCGTGTTCTGTTAGATTAAGCGGTAGCCTGCAGGAAGATCCCCGCTGCTGCGGATACGGCGGATCTGGTCCAGCGTCAGTCTCTGGTTGGTAGAGATGATAGATTCTACGTCATTGCCTGAAATGTAGTCATCCAGATCACGGATGCTGTGGTTCCCGCGAAGCACGCGGAAGCTGCCTCTGAACCGGGTTCTGCTGAACAGGACAAGCGTGGCATTGCTGCTGGTTGAGAAGAAGCGGAGACTTTCGATGCCATCCAGAATATTGTCCGTATCGCGGATACCGAGATTGCCTCTGTAGATTCTGCTTCTTCCCCGGAAGTTTTCTTCGCTGTACACCGTCAGTCTTGGAAAAGTCTGCGAGATATGGACCTCTTTATTCATGTGTATTCCTCCTTGGAGCGGTTTTTGGCAAAAGCAGCACGTACTGCCAGCTGCAATACTATTCTATGTATGCTGATAGAGATTGGTATGGTTAGAACCCCTGCACGGATAGCCTCTTTACACAGTGCTTCAGGAAATTTTTCACAAACCTGCTTTACAAATCGAAATACCTAGTGTACTATTTAACTAACACACCAATACAACATTGAAAATACACATGTTCCAGCTTAGCAACAACCCGTGGAATTAATACTCCACCTATACCGATCCGCACAAGGAGGCTGTCATGAATTCAACCGCTCATAATGTTCAGGAGCCGTCAGGCCCTGCGCAAGAACAAACCGTATTGGAAATGCAAGGCGTCAGCAAATTGATAAAAGGGAAAGCCATTGTAGATAATCTAAGCTTCAAGATCCATAAGGGAGAGATTGTCGGGCTGCTGGGACCGAATGGCGCCGGCAAAACGACCACCATCCGGATGATGACCGGACTGATCCGCATGAGCGGAGGGGATGTTCTGATTCATGGACACAGTATCCGGAAGGAATTCAAGCAGGCGATCTCACAGATCGGGGCGATCATTGAGAATCCTGAGTTCTATCCGCATATGACCGGGTACGACAACCTGCTGCAATATTTACGCATGAGTGATGGAGCCGGGGTATCACGGATCAAGGAGGTCGTGGAGCTGGTGGGGCTGCAGGAGGCGATGAACAAGAAGGTTCGGGCCTACTCCCTCGGTATGCGCCAGCGTCTGGGGATTGCTCAGGCCTTGCTCCACTCGCCGAAGCTGCTCATTCTGGATGAGCCGACTAACGGGCTGGACCCCGCCGGCATCCGGGAGATGCGCGACTATATGCGGAGAATAGCAGAGGTAGAGGGCATTGCCATTCTAATCTCTAGTCATATGCTGGCTGAGATTGAACAGATCTGTCACCGCGCGGTGGTCATTCAGAACGGCAAGCTTGTAACGGTGACACAGCTTACGGAAGTACCGGAGGCACGTAGTGAGGTAGCACTTACGATCCGGGTAGATAAGCTTGAAGCTGCACGGACTGTGGCCGGAGCCTTGCAGGGCGTTAAGGTCACTGGAGCGGATGAAGCTCATTCCGAGCTGCATGTACAGCTGCCGGATGGAGCCGTACCGGAGCTGGTGGCGGCGCTTAGCGAAGCCAAGGTCGGGATATACCGGATCACTGAGAATAGACAAAGTCTGGAAGAGGATTTCCTGAAATGGACAGGAGGCAACCGCATTGCGTAAATTTAATCTGCTTGTGCTGAATGAATGGCTCAAAATATCGAAGAAACGCAGCAATATCATTCCTTATGTCATCCTGCTGGTACTGTCGCTGGCAGTGGGCTATATGACTCGTACATTTGCCGCAGATATGTATGCTTCAGCGGCAGATTTTACAGCGGATTCCCTTCAGCCCAGAGGCATTGGCCAGCTTCTGGCCATTCTGGTGATCGTCGGGACGGCGGGGATTGTATCCAGGGAATACAGCCAGGGGACGATCAAATTTCTGCTGATCCGTGCCCGCAGCCGCACGGCGATTCTGGCCTCCAAATATGTAACTGTACTGCTCTATACACTTAGCATGCAGGTAGTTGCGACGGTGGGGCTTTTCCTCTCAGGAGCGGTATTCTTCGGACTCAGCGGAGGGGAAGCGGGAATCGGTGAGATCCTAACTTCGCTGCTGTATTCAACTGTGTACTGCACCGTCTACGCTACGATCGGCTTCATGCTAGGGATTCTAACGAAATCGACTGGCGTAACCATTGGAGCAACCATCTTCGCCACCACCATCGACAAGCTGGTCATTTCCCGTGAGTTCTACAAATATGTACTGTTCCCTAATCTTAATCTCGCAGCCTACAAGGATGGCGGTGCACCGATGCAGGGAATGACACTAACCTTCTCCATTATCCTGCTGTGCATCTACATGACGCTGTTCCTGCTTGCAGGCTTCGCCGTCTTCAGACGCAGGGATGTTGCTTGATGGGGATCGAATTCGATAATAACCAGCCGATTTATCTCCAGATCATGAATTACATCAAGGGAGAGATTATCACCGGTAAACTGAAGCCTGGAGATAAGATCCCCTCTGTCCGTGAATTGGCCGCTGAACTGCAGATTAACCCGAATACCGTGCAAAGAACTTTTCAGGAACTGGAGCGTGAGACCATCGTGGAGACCCGCCGCGGCATGGGCAGATATGTGACCGGAAGCGAAGAGACGATTCTGACCGTCAAGAAGGAGATGGCGCAGGATGTGCTGGACCGTTTTATCCGCGGAATGCAGGAGCTCGGCTTCCAGGGCGAAGATATACTAACTGCAGTAGCAGAGAACATTCACCAGCGGAACCAAGAACAGGGGGAGTAAGAAGAGTGGACGATATACTTAACATTCAGAATGTAAGCAAACAGTTCGGCCCTAGACAGGCGCTGAACCAGGTCTCCTTCAAGCTGGGCAGCGGCACCATCACCGGCCTTCTGGGAAGTAACGGCAGCGGCAAAAGCACGCTCATGAAGCTGATCGCCGGACTCGCCTGGCCCGCCTCGGGCCGGATCTCAGTCCTCGGGATGCCTGTGGGCGTAGAGAGCAAGAAGCTCGTCTCCTTCATGCCGGATGTGCCGGTAACGGAGTCGTGGATGAATATCGGGGATGCGCTGAGATTCCAGCAGGATTTCTACCCGGATTTCGATCAGGCCAAGGCACTGCGGATGCTGGATTTCATGAAGCTGCGTACAGCGGATAAGGTGCGGACGTTATCCAAAGGGATGAACGAACGCCTGCAGCTGACATTAGCGCTCTCCCGCCGGGCCAGATTATACCTGCTCGATGAGCCGATTGGAGGCGTTGATCCGGTGGCACGGACCAAGATTCTGAATGCGCTGATGGAGTTCTATGAGGAGGACAGCAGTATTCTGCTCTCTACTCATCTGGTGACGGATATCGAACGGATCTTTGATGAGGTGATTTTCCTGAAGGAGGGGGAGATTGTGCTGCATCGTCCGGTGGAGGAGCTTAGACAAGAGCATGGGAAGAGTGTAGATGAGCTGTTCAGAGAGGTGTTTGCCGAATGCTGAAGCTATTAAAATATGATCTTAAACGCCGACAAGAACGCATTCTCGTCTTCATCGTCATTGCGTTGCTCGCTCAGGCCGGACTGTGGATCTCCAGTGCAAAGATAGACACGGGCTTGGCTTCCCTGAATCTGGTTATTTACTGCATCCTGGCCATCGCGATGATATTTATAGCGGTCACCGGATATTTCCGTAATCTTAAATCCTATCAGCGGCGGCTTCTGCCGGTTACAGCACTGCAGACGGTCCTGACTCCCATGCTGCTGGCGCTGCTGTTGATTGGGGTGGTCATCCTCCTCGGCCTGGCCCATCTGGGAATCCTCAAGCTGCTGAACACGGTGGATTTACTGCCCGGCAATCTATGGACGGTTGGCTTCCGGGCATTGCTTCAATCGATCTGGTCTACCTTATTTCTAATGGTGATGGTGATGTTCTCCTTTACAGTAGCCTATAGTCTGCGTATGAAGTGGAGAGTATGGCTTGGCATCGGCCTTCTGGTCCTGCTGCAGAACGGAATAGGTTATCTGGAGAAGCTGCTCTTTGACACCTACTTCATTGGTCTGGATATTGCCTTTAACTTCGAGATTTACACTGGAGAGCCCCAATCCGGCAGTGAATTTATTATACCATACCTTCCGGTTGATCTAAGGGCGCTGCTGTTTGAAGTGGCGGTGGTCTGCCTGATGATCTATGGAATGGTGGCGCTGGTGAAGAGAAGAATCGAAGTATAAAGCGAAGTGTAGCAGAGGGATAGCGCATCGTTCATAGTTCACGCAAGCAAGGCTCCTAATCAGCCTTGCTTGCGTTTGTGTGCATTATTGGGGATAGGATGGACTATAAGCCTTGCGCGCTTCTTCCGCTGGTCCAGAGCTCCAGCTCCCGCAGCAGCTGTTCTTCCTCTTCTTCCTGCAGGTCCAGTCTTACCCCGTACTGGTATTGCCCCAGACCGAACATCCAGCCCCAACGGACACTGCCTTCGTACTGCAGCTTCTCTTCCGCCAGCTGAAAATGAATAATCAGCTTCGTATCCCCTGCGGTGAAGCGGAGGTTCAGCGACGTGCGGACCTTGCAGCCGGAGCGGCTAAGGTCAAGCAGAATACCTTCAGTCAATTTTCCCGCTCCCGGTCCCGAATTACTGGCGGGAATCTCAAGCCAGCAATCGATGGGCTGGTTCATTACATATCGGAATGGTTCTTTTCTGCTGGAGTCATCCATCATTTACCTCCGCTATTTTATTTGCTATTATATCGAAACGGCTACACTTGGACAATCTCCTAAAGTAGTATATTTAAAGAATTATATAGTATCTGTTATACCATACCTTTGCTCCAATACCCAGATAAAGAGGTGCTTAAACTATGTATCAATACCATAATGAAACCTTTAATGAGCATAATTTTGATTACGCAGCATTGCAGGATGGAGAAATAAACGGCTGCACCTTTGAGCGCTGCTCCTTTCGGGGAGCTTCAATGGAAGAGATGACCTCCACCGGCTGCCGGTTTGTCGATTGCGATTTCACCGGTGCCCTGCTGAATGCTTCGCTGCACACGGATGGCGCATTCACCAACTGCAAGTTCACCGGAGCGAATCTATTCGTGGCGAAGTTCGAGAACTGCAAGATGGTCGGATCGGATTTCGCCAATGCCTATATGGACGGAATCACACTTAGCGGAGGGGACTGGGCCTATACGAATCTGCGCCATCTGAATCTCAGCAGGCAGGATCTGCGGGGCATCCGGTTCACCGAGGCAGACATGCAGGGCTGCGATTTGCAAAAGGCGGATCTACGCGGGGCGGATTTAAGCCGGGTTCAGCTCGCTCAGTGCAAGCTTGCAGGGGCAGATCTGCGTGACGCCAAGCTGGAGGGGATTGACCTGAAGAGCCTGGAGCTCAAAGGAGTGCGGCTGGATGTGGAGCAGGCCGTGCTGCTGGCCCGTTCTATGGGAGCGAAGGTAGGGTAACGACTCAAGAAAAAACGGCTGGTGCCTGAAGCTGTATTATATTTCTGCCGGACTCTTCCGATAAAGAAATATCGACCCAGTTCGACATGTTGCCGCAAGATATCTTCAGTGGTCGGAAGCATGAACAAGGTCATCGGAAGAGGAGAGTGTACATGTCATTAAGTCTTCGCACTTTATTTTCAGCTGCATTTGCGGTTATTATCATTCTGCTCACGGCTATTCTCAGCTATGTGATCGGCAACCGCTCCACCACTTCTGTGGAAGTCAGTATCGGCAGCTCCCTGGCCGCAGAGGCCAATCAAATGTCCGAGAAGCTTGATCAGTTCATGTGGTCACGTTCCGGTGAAATAGAAGTTTTGAGTAAGCTGAATGCTTTTCAGGAACCCGTTGAACAAGCAGAGGCCGGCAGATTGCTGAATCAGCTGAAGAAGAGTCTGCCGGTATTCACCTGGGTGGGCTTCCTGGATAAGACAGGGAATGTGGTTGCTTCCACGGATCAGATCTTGCAAGGAACGAATATCAGCCAGAGGCCTGTCTTTCAGCAGGCACTTAAGGGAACCTTCGTCGGGGATGTCCACGATGCGGTGCTGCTATCTAAGCTGCTGCAGAGTAAGACGGGGGAAGCCCTGCAGTTTGTTGATGTGAGTGTGCCGGTCATGGACAAGCAAGGACAGACAAGCGGCGTGCTGGCGGCACATCTTAGCTGGGAGTGGTCACGTGAGGTCGAGGCCTCCATTGTGAATCCGCTCAAGGAACGGCTTAAGGGTGTGGAAGTGTTCGTGGTCAGTAAGAAGGACGACACCATTCTATTGGGGCCAGAAGCGCTCACCGGCAAAAGAATGACGGCTGCGGTCCTGCAGCAGGCCCGCAGCGGTAAGAGCTCATACGCGATCGAACAGGATCGGGGCCGTGACTCCTATTTAACGGGATACGCCTATGGTGATGGCTACATGAACTACCCGGGCCTTGGCTGGACGGTCATTATCCGTCAGCCGGCAGACATCGCTTTTGCTTCAGTCCATCAGCTTGAACGCTTCATCCTGATCAGCGGTCTGCTGACCGCTGCGGCCTTCGCACTAATCGGCTGGCTGCTGGCCGGATGGATCAGCCGACCGTTGAGGGATATCACCCGTACAGCCGACCTGCTCAGCTCCGGTGCCGATGTGGAGATCCCGGCCTCTACCCGGTTCAAGGATGTGGCGATTCTGTCGGCCTCCCTGCGGAGCCTGGTGAACAACCTGACCAAGACAGAGACCAAGCTGAGCTATATGTCGGATATGGCGCTGCATGATAAGCTTACCGGCTTGCCCAACCGGGCAGCACTGGATGAGTTTTTGGCCCATGCGGTCAGTAAGGCCAAGCAGAAGCGGACGACACTAAGCTTTTTGTACATGGATCTGGACGGCTTCAAAAAAGTGAATGACAGCTTCGGCCATGCGGTTGGAGATGCCCTGCTACAGGAGGTGGCCTTCCGGCTGATGGATTGTACGCGGGACAATGAGATCGTTGCCCGGCTGGGCGGTGATGAATTCGTGATTATTCTGAATACCTCGGCGGGCAAACCGATGAAGGAAGCGGAGGTGGTGGCTTCGCGGATTATCAGCAAGATCAACCAGCCGATTCTGATTAAAGGCGAGGAGCTTCGTGTAGGCTGCAGCGTAGGTGCTGCTGTATGGACTCCGGACGGCGGAGATACTATCGAGACCCTGCGGCTCGCAGACGAAGCGCTGTATATCTCCAAGCGGAGCGGGAAGAACCGGATTACCTTCGAGGCGGCATCTTAGGATCAGCAATCAACAGCAGACAGAAACAACAAACAACCTTTTAACGGCAGGACGGGGATGCTTCTCTTGTGCCGGAAAAAGGTTGTTTGACGTTATCTCATTACGTTCAGCGTAACCGCTTACGTGGATTAGACCATCTCTTTATCCACAGAAATCCTTCGTCATCCCGGAAAAACTTAATGCCTATCCAGCTCAGCGGTGTCCAAATTTCCTTGAAATAATATGAAGGCATAGTAAATTAGTCCCTCCGATATAGTTAATTATTACTAGTTTAAGCCAGGATGGAAGATTTAACAATACTTTTTTTTACATATAAATCCCATATTGTGCGTTCGCCCAGTTTTTTTGGGACTACAGGCATATGATGTAGAGGGATCAAAGCTGGGCATGTGCGTAAGAAAGGAGGGCTCCGGATGAGTGGAGGTCTGAGAACGTCAACGGCTACGATACTGGTGTTGTTTATTTTGCTGATTATTATCCTTAGCGTATTTTAGTGGAAGGGAATATAGTGGGTTATTGAAACAGTGCCGGTGCATCCGCTCCGGCGCTGTTTGCGTGCGTATAAGCTGCAGCTCACTTCCATATACATCATAACAGGGATAAGCACAGGCAGTTTGGCAGGGCGGGGCATTTAATATAGTAGGAAAGGAAGTGAAGCAATGACGAACTCCGAATTTATCGCCCGGATCGCTTCTTTCGCAGTAGCGGATATGCAGCGCACCCGTATCGCAGCTTCGCTGACGATTGCCCAGGCGGCGCTGGAATCCGGCTGGGGAACGAGCGGCTTGACGCTGAAGGCAGGCAATCTGTTCGGCATCAAGGGCAGCGGGCCTGCGGGCAGCCTGGCGCTTCCGACAACGGAATACAGGAACGGCCAAGCTGTACAGGTGACTGCCCAGTTCCGTTCCTATCATAACTGGGGAGAATCTATAGCGGATCATTCCGCACTGATTACCGGGGGAGTGTCCTGGAACCCCAAGCTGTACAGCAAGGCTATTGGAGTCGACGGCAAAACAGCCGCCCGCGAGATTGCTGCTGCAGGCTACGCAACGGACCCGGGTTATGCGTCCAAGCTGATTCAGATTATGGATTCATATAACCTGTATCAATATGACGAGCTGAAGGAGGATGAAGAGATGTCAGCTGAAGATAAACAAAAAATTGCGGCGCTGGAAACCGAGCTGCGGGAACTGAAGGAGCTGCTGGCAGGGCTGTCTGTCAGCAGAGATACACTGAAGGCCGGCGTTCAAGAGCAAGGCCAGGCCATTAAAGGTGTCACGGAACGGCTGGCTGTCATTGAGGGCCGCACAGTAATGAATGTGCCGGCCTGGGCTGAGCCTGCGGTACAGGCCGCGTCTGCAGCCGGTCTGCTGGATACGCCGTCAGGAGGCAGCTTTGATTTCTACCGGATGCTGACCGTATTGAACCGCGCCGGTCTGCTGGTTACAAGCAAGGGGGTGTAGTCGTTATGTACAATGATGCACTTAACAATGTACTAGCTTTTGCATCCGTATTGGCGGTATTCGTTATGGCGCTGGTCCAGTTCGTCAAGAACAGCGTTAATCTTCCGCGCAACGTGGTTCCTGCGGTGGGGCTGGCCATCGGCCTGCTGGTAGGAGCGGCTGCATACCCTTTTACAGACATGAATCTCATTCTTCGTCTATGGGCCGGAGGCTTGGCCGGATTATCGGCAACGGGGCTGTTTGAACTGGCGTTCAATAAGCGGAGCGGGACTACCAAAGAAGATTAGTAGAGCGGCGGCTTCAGGCGGTAATATAAGATGGGGAATAAGTAATGGTGATATCATCCAAGCGATTTAGAAGGAACGCGAATATATTAATTAAGAAGAAAGGAGGTGCTTGATATGGGAACTTATGTTGATGGAAGAACCTCGCAGAATGCTAGTTTTGCTAACTCTATTGCAATACCTATCCTAGTAATTAATACTCCGCAGCTGTTCGGGCAAATTGGGCTGATCACTGCAGGGGTAGGCACGAACCCTCGCGTAATACTAAAAGGAACCATTTCGTTGCAGCTTCCGCTTGCGCTGCTAGGCATAACTGTAACAATTGTTAGAGGAACACTACCCACTGACCCGCTGGTCTATTCCGCCACCTCTACCTTCAATCTTAGTGTTCTGGCTCCACAGATTATCACATTCTCTGCAGATGATTTCCTTCCGACAATTACTCCGCAGTTAACGTATACTGCGTTTGTCAGTTCGAACCTTCTGGGTACAGTCCGTGTAGGTCCGGAGAGCTTCGATGGAATTCTGGTATCCGATTAAGCAATAGCATGGGACATCCTGGGCTGCCCGCAAGGAGGGCGGGCAGGATGCCCTTGTACATACGCCCCAAATTATGTCCGTTTCGCCCAATCTGATGAGGCAACCGGCTCATATGCTGTTCTGTAGTCAACATTATGAAGGAGGTAATCTCATGGGTGCAGATTGCGGATACGGTGGCAATGTAGGCGGCGTGAATACGTGTGGAGTAGGTCCCTGGACATCTACAGGTGCGATTCTGGTTCTTTATATCCTGCTCGTTATTATTCTGAGTGCCTGCTTCTACTAGGAGATCCAATCAGTCAGCGCAGTCCCGGCAATCCGGGACTGCGCTTGTTGCAGATGCAGGATGGACAAGCTATGCTGCATGACGGTAAATTTAAATTCGCCTTGCCCCGAATGGATGTGCGATAATAGAGGTCATTGTCTTCAGGGCAATTAGTGCTGGCATGAAAGAGGTGTACGATGGAAGAGAAGGAAAAGATATATGCCATCCTCAAGCGGATTGAAGCGGAACAGGCGGTTAATCAGGAGGTAATGGAACTCGAAGCCGAGGCCTTCGCCGATATTATGGAGGAGCTTATCGACAGCCGGATGGTGGAGAATATTAAGATCTCCCGGTCAGGCAGCGGGATCGTGACAGTCAGAACTACTGACATCAAATTGACCCGGCGTGGTCATGATTTTATTTTATTGAAGGAGTCCGGCCGAATTTGATCGGAAAATAGATGTCATTACCCGGCACTGTAAGAGGCCGGGCTATTTTTGTTGACTAGGGTCCCTGCTTGATGAATCAACGCTTAAGGCTATTTATTGCTGTATTTTTGCAGAATCCCTTTCTTCTCAAACAACAGATAGACGCGGTCCAGAATCGTTGCCAGTTCTGCCCGGGTAACAGGGGCGAGCGGTCTGTAGTATCCACGGGAATCGGCTGTAATAATCCTTTGGGAGTCCATCGCTGCAATGGCGTAAACCGGCAGAAAGGTGAAATCTCCAATTAGCGAGATAGATCCATTTTGGTATGTATAAAAAATCGCTGGGGAGAGCTCATCCCCGGGTATGTATGTATCCCATCTGGTGCCGGCCCTTGCTCTTTCTGTATCCATGTATTGATCCATAGCATTCTGAGTATTGAATTTTCTCAAGGGAATATCCTTGAATTTACTTAACCGCTGGTATAACTCTTTGTCAGGATCATCGGTATTCGTACCCTTGTCGAAATCTTCAGCGAATAATTGGTAGAGCATAGACGTTAGCTTGAGCCGTGTCAGCCGGGCTTCAGGTTGGAAGGTATACTTGCCTGTTGAAGGGTTTTGGGAAATCCCGCCGCCGCTGACCGCAGAGGAATTGTATAGCTCAGATATTTCTTTGTAGGCCCAGTGATCTTTGGGGACATCAAGGTAGCTGGTGACTTTTTGTTCATAAAATAAGGGCTTTACATTGGGTCGGTATTTATCGAATAGACGGTAGAGCATAACGGAGAACTCGGCCTTGGTAACCGTTGCTTCAGGTTTAAAGGTGCCGTCGGAATACCCTTTTAGCACATCGTTATCCGTCATGAAAAGAATGGATTCCATCGCCCAGGAATATTTCTGCTCGTTGACATCGGAGTACAAGCTTTGCGCACTTGCGGATGAAGACGGGGCAGAGCTGAGAAGCATCATGCTGATGACGGGGAAAAGGATTGTTTTTTTGAACATGGGACCTCCTGATCAATTGAATTCTTATGATGAATGCGGGAGCCCTAAGCTCCCTTACCCTAATGAACGGTATCACCATCATTCCTGAATTGTCAATAAATACGGGAGGTCCCATGCCGGAGACATAAGGAGGTTTACTTGGTTGTAATCTCCGACAACGCCTTGTCCATCTGCGTTTCATTCGATTGTACGGCTTCGCTGTCCACAGCATCAATTCCGCGGAAGACATTCTTAGTGTTCTGATAAAAGTCAAAGGCAAACTTCTTAATAGCCTCACCGTCAGGGTGATTGCGCTCAACAACGGTAGCCTTGAACAGGTTCGTCAGCATGTATCCGGCATCCTCGCTATGCGCGAGATAATTCCCGGCGGTGTACTCCTCCACGATCTGGGATTCAAAATCCTTAAGCTCCACAGCCGACGGAGTGTACGATTTCGCCAAAACTTCCGCGGCATCTGCTTTTTGCGTGGCCTCCGTATCCGTAGTCGCGATTTGCTGGATCGCAGATTCCCAGTTCACGGACGCCTTCCCGGTGGAGGGTTCAGTGGCTGGTGCTGACGTGGGTTGCGCTGCTGTCGGCTGTGCTGTCCCGGCGGGAGTTGGGGTGGCCTGATTAGCCGAAGTGTTGCAGCCTGCGGTCAGTCCAATGGCACCGCTGAATAGGATGACTAGGGCGAGGGATGACATCTTTTTATACAAGGACTTCTTCATAGTGGTTCCTCCTGAATCTATCTGATATTCCTATACTATATATGTAACCTTGTCCGGACGGATTGAATTTATTCGCTAATGTGACTAATAGATATGTATATTTGTCAAGATCGACAAGGTCAAATGATGTAGAATAATAAATTGGATTCTGGTACAATCTATATATTAAGTTTGAAGGAGCGGAGCACATGGATAATGATTTGGTGCAGGTATTAAGATCCGTTTTTCGCGAAGAATTGGAGCCCGTTAAGGCGGAATTAGGAACCGTCAACGAGCGTTTGGATCGAATAGAGACAGAGCAGCAGAACATGAAACAAGATCAGCAAACAATGAAACAAGATCTGCAAACAATGATGCAAGATCAGGAACAGATTAAACGTGCTGTGCTGGAAACAAACGAGCGGCTCATCAACGTGGAGTCTTTATTGGAGAATCAGCACAGAATTATCGAACTTCTCTCAGCGCGCTCCATTGAGCAGGAAGCCAAGCTGAAGCGGATTATATAACTATATACACAGCAAGCCCACGTATCTTGATTTCAAGGCGGGGGCTTTTTTTGCGTAAAACAAAAATCGAGGCTCCCTTTCGGGAGCCTCTTTCATGGGAGAGGAGAAACCGGACGAAGAGCTTATGGGGAAACGTAAGCCTGCTCCGCGGTTGTCTACGACATTTTGTGATGTCGATAATTACAGGATGACCCGGATGCGGGAGTTTTATACATTTGCTTGCGAATATTCTTCTGCTCCGCATTGTGACAAAGTCGGACAATCTTTTTATTTCATGGAATAATTGTGGTACTATAGGCTTGGACTTATGCCCTGTAACGGCATAGTAATGTAGAGACAAAAGCTAAAAAGCAGGTGGATGATCGGTGAGAGTCATATCGGGAAGTGCAAAAGGCAGGCCGCTTAAAAGTGTTCCAGGCAATGGCACACGGCCTACTACCGATAAAGTGAAGGAAGCGTTATTCAGTATGATCGGGCCTTATTTTGAAGGAGGTACGGTGCTTGATTTGTATGCCGGTACCGGAGGCCTGGGAATTGAAGCCCTAAGCAGAGGGATGGAAGCTGCGGTGTTTGTGGACATGGAACAGAAGGCGATTGACACGGTGCGTGCGAACCTGAAGGCGGCCCGGCTGGAAGCGCAGGCTGAGGTCTACCGCAATGATGCGGGAAGAGCGCTTGGTGCACTCGGGAAGCGGGGGAGAGCATTTGATCTTGTTTTTCTGGACCCGCCTTACCGTATGAAGCATGGAGACGAGCTGATGGTTACGCTGGCGGACAAGCTGCTGCTGAACCCTGATGCAGTGATCGTGCTGGAGCATGAATCGGGATATACCTATCCCGAGGATATACCGGGGTTCGTTAGAACGAAGCAATCTGTCTATGGAGAGGTTACGATCTCTATCTACCGGTATGAAGCTGCTGTTCCAGAGGCTGCCGCAAGCGGCAAGGAGGTTAATGATGAGTCTGCAAATTAGAAAAGAACGTGTCGCTATCTATCCGGGAACCTTCGATCCGGTTACGCTGGGACATATGGATATTATTCACCGGGCCGCCAAGCAGTTCGACAGGCTGATTGTGACGGTGCTGAACAACCTGAGCAAGAATCCGTTGTTCTCGGTCGAGGAACGGACAGAGCTTCTGCGCCAGGCGACAGCGGATATACCGAATGTTGAAGTGGACAGCTTCCGTGATCTCCTGGTTAACTATCTGAGGCAAAAAGATGCGCAGGTTATTGTCCGGGGAATCCGGACCGTTACGGATTTTGAATATGAGCTGCAGAATGCTTCCATTAATCATAACCTTGACCCTGAAGCGGAAACTATATTTATGATGACTAATCCGAGATACTCCTACCTTAGCTCCAGTGTGGTGAAGGAGATTGCCCACTTCGGCGGGAAGGTCTCGGATTTTGTAACCCCTGAGGTGGAGCAGGCCATGAAGCTGAAGTTCAGCCGGATGGACGGCGGCTTGAAGTAAACAGCTTCACGGCAGCAGACAGCAACAGCAGCAGCATAACAAGCAGGGTCTGAAGTCCCAAGATTTGTGGGGCCAGAGTCCATATTCTCAGTGAAGTGCCTATGTCTTGCAGCTGTACGGCCGGGGGTGAGCCGGCTAGAACGGGCAGCACCGCAGACTGAATATGGAGCAGCGGTGTCCACAGCAGGAGCGTGAACGCAAAGGCAAATAGTCCATGCAGCAGCCTGACTGCGGTGAACGGAAGGAAGCGGACATTCGCTGCCTTCAGCACAGTCAGTGCCTGGAGCTGGGCGCAAATGCCGCTCCAGGCCAGGCTGGCCGACAGCAGTGCCGGGCCAAGAAGACCGCCTATTAGAAAACCTTCAAGTCCTGCTGTGGCTGAAGTCATTGACCGGGCTCCGAGATGAATCTCAAGCATGCTTGCTGTAACCAGATTCGGCAGCCATGGCAACAGTCTGGTAACAATACTTACAACAACTGCGAACATAATCATATAGCCGCCTACAATCATCAGGCTCTGTACGGCGGAGGATACGGATTCACCGAGCACCTTGCCGAAGCCCCGTCCATCCCTTGACCGGGCATCCGCTGCTGCCTGATGGATACGCCGGGGCAAGGATGCTTTTTTGCTGCGGGGGCGGCTGCCCGTCAGGCTGGAATCACTTTCTTGCGGAACTTGCGGAAGAGCTTGCGGAAGCGGAATAGGTGAGGTTATCTTACGGGAGCCATTGAAGCAGGCGGATAGAATACCTGCGGCTATCCCTGACAGCCAGTGGATGGCCAGCAGGGCATACCCGGCGGCTGGACTGTGCAGGAATGCTGTCCCGACTACAATAAGCAGTGTGACCGGACTGGCATAATGCACGATAGCCGCCAGCCGTCCGGCCTCCTTGTCCGTAATGTCCCCCTGCTTGTGCAGCTGCATCACTCCTCCGGCTCCTGCCGGGAAGCCGGCGGTAAGGCCGAGCACCAGCGTCCAGCCGCCCGCCCCGGGAAGCCGGAAGCAACGCTTCATCAGTGGCTCCAGCAGGACGCCGATACCATGCACGAAGCCGGATGCGCTCAGCATCTCTGAGAGGATCAGGAAGGGCAGTAGCGCCGGAAAGACCAGGGTCCACCAGAGCGTAAGGCCCGTAAGTGAAGCCTTGAAGGAGGCTTCGGGTGCGATGACAATCGCTATAGCAAGCAGAATGGCTGCAGCCCCGGGTACAAAGGGAGCTGAACCCGACAGGAAGCGTCTGAATCTAAAGTTTATCATTAGAGTTATCCCCTCTTCATAGCTTAGGACATGGGCAGATCTTGTTATCAATTTATGCAGGGGAGACAACCATCATGCCACAGCCGGAGTCAAGCTTCAGGCTAAGGTACCACATTCTAAGTGCCGGGGCATCATCCGCAGGAAAGAAGGGGAAGAGACTTGAGGCAGTACAAACGCCGGGTAGGCATCCGCGCTTCAGCCTATTTATTTTCATTCGTGGTCATTCTCTATGTTGTGGTCTTTATGAACACGCCTTACATTGTATATCAGCCGGGAAGCGCCTCCGAGGTGGCACCGATGATCAAGGTTGAGAATGCCGATCCGCAGGAGCAAGGAACCTTCATGATGACCACGGTCTCTGCAAGCTATGCGAATGTGGCTCTTCTAATCGCCTCTGTGTTCAACTCGAATGCCGAGGTAGTATTGAAAGAAACCCGCCTGCAGGATAAGACAGAGCAGGAATATGCTGCGGAGCAGGTATTCTATATGAATAGTTCGCAGTCCTATGCCGTGCAGGCGGCCTATCATGCGGCAGGTGTACCTTATGAGGATGTCGTGGATTATCTGTATGTGTTCTCGGTACCAGAGACTGCTAATCAGGACCGGTTCAAGCCGGGGGACAAAATCATCAGTGTAGGCGGACAAAAGGCAGCCGATCCGGCCGCGCTGTCCAAATTGCTGTCGGTTCATCAGATTGGAGATAGCGTGGAGGTATCGCTCCAGCGTAACGGCAAAGAGATCAAGGAGCAGGTCAAGCTGGTGGGGGTCAAGGATAAAGAAGCTGCGGTTGCCCGGCCGGGCTTTGGAGTCGTTATTGGTGCGGTTCAAAAAGTGGAGCCTAAGCAGGAAGGCAAAGCCGTCAGCTTCGTGGATACTAACGTGGGCGGACCCTCTGCCGGTCTGATGTTCACCATGGAAATCTACAACCGGCTTACGCCGGGGGATCTCACTAAGGGCCGGAAGGTAGCAGGCACGGGTACGATAGATCCGGAGGGGAACGTGGGGCCAATCGGCGGTGTGAAGCATAAGATTGTAGCGGCCGACCGCAAGGGGGCGGAGATCTTCTTCGTTCCGCTTAAGAACTACGACGAGGCCAAGGCAAAAGCGGATCAGATCGGCACGAATATGAAGCTGGTTCCTGTCTCAACCCTACCCGATGCCCTGAAATACATGGAGGAGCTGCCGGTCAGCAGATCCTGACCGGCGGCTCGAGATAATCACTGTACAGATCGCTGCGCAGCGGGTCGGCATAAGCCCCGGCGAACACAGCAGCCGCCTGGAGGTCACGCTCCAGCATGGGATGGGTGCACCGGGCAGGGCTTGTAATCACCGGAAGCGCCGCTGTCTGCTTCATCTGCTTCAGCAGCTCCCGGCCGCTCTCGCGGAAGCCAAGAACTCTTATGTAGCCGGGACCCCGGGAGAGGACGGAGGGGGACAGCTCTGCTTTGCTGTGGTTCAGCAGGGTGTGAAGCAGCAGACGCTGGAGCCGGGTAAGGGTATACCGTCTGCTCTTAAGCTCCTGCAGCAGGCCGCCGACTGTGAACTTGTCCAGCTGATGCAGGACGCGGAGCAGCCGGTTCTCCAGGCCCTCGTTCATATCCTGCAGCGTGTGCAGCTCCGCAGCGGAGCGCGTATAGAGCACATGGCGCAGCGGCCCGGCGAAGTCTTCTAGCCCTACCGGGCCCCGGCCTGCGTCACGCTCCCGCTCCAGGATGGACAGGGCGTACTCCGGCATGTAAGCCGCCGGTGATCCGCCCTCCTGCAGCAGCCTGCGGATGGCTGTTGCACTCGCAATGGCCGACCCGCCCTCCAGCGGGTCGTGGAAGCCCGCGCCGGTACGCGGCACGGTCAAGGGCCTGATCGCGCTGCCCAGCCGCCGTAGCGCGATCAGGTAGTGCAGGCCGAGGCTGTTGTTGGGCTGCCGCAATATACTTTCGGCATCTTCCGGTTTCTCCTCTCCCAGGAAAGAGGCCTTCCAGGCCGCCGCCGCCGCTGCGCTGTAGGCGGCGGGGAATCCCGCGCCCTCAGAGAGGCGCGCGCGGATCTCCTCCTTAAGCGCACTGCTCTCTTCGGCCAGGAAGCCGGCCAGAGGGAGCAGTGCGCCCAAAGTGCCTGCTTCGGAGCCGAAGCACAGGCTGTCGACGACGCCGGTCGCCTCCAGCAGGGACACCGCTCCGAAGGCGAACCATTCCGCCGGCTGGACGGCGTACGCCACCGGCAGCTCAATGACCAGATCGGCGCCCATGTGCAGCGCCATCTCGGTACGGGCGCGCTTGCTGACCGCCGCCGGCTCGCCGCGCTGGGTGAACGGTCCGCTCATAATGACAACGGAACGGTCCGCTCCCGATATTCTTTTGGCCTCGGTGAAATGATGGACATGTCCGTTATGTAAAGGGTTATATTCGGCTATAATACCTACAGTTGCCACAGTTGCTTCACGCCCCATTCTGGAAGATATATTGTATATCATAAATTGTCACGCTCCCTGAAACAATATAAAGGGAAAATGGTTGACAAACTCAGGGAATAATAGGTATAATAAATTTTGTTTGTTTGGAGTGATAACGATGAACATTCACTTTCGCAAATTAGCGAATGCCGACGAGCCTCTGGTCCTCCACGAAGTTGTGGATGTCAGCGGGGTTGTCACAGGGCGCAAGGATATACTTGCTGTTGCACCACTCTCAGTAGACCTTAAAGCGCTGCCCGCGGGAACCGATAGTGTGAACGTGGTGGGAACACTGAACGGAGAAGTGGACATGTTATGTTCACGTTGTCTCGTTGAGGTCAAGAGTAAGCTGAACATTCCTTTCGCTGAGACCTTCAAGTGGCTTAAGCAGCCAATTCTTCCGGAAGATGAAGATGAGGAACTCATTTACATCAAAGATGAGATTGTGGATCTTATCCCGTATGTGGAAGAAAATTTCGTACTGCACTTACCGGATTCGGTATTGTGCAAGGCAGACTGTCTTGGTCTTTGTCAGAAATGCGGACAGAACTTGAACGAAGGCACCTGCAGTTGCGACAACACAGTGATCGATCCAAGACTCGCTGCGTTGAAAGGATTCTTTACCAAGCAAGATGACTAAGAACAAATCCCGAGGAATTGGGTTACAACAAAATCAGGAGGTGTCTAACAATGGCAGTACCACAACGCAGAACGTCCAAGACTCGCCGTGACAAGCGTCGTACTCACTTTAAACTGGTTGTTCCAGGTATGGTGAAATGCGAACAATGCGGAGAGCTGAAGCTTGCTCACCACGTATGTAAAGTTTGCGGAACATACAAAGCAAGAGAAATCATCAAACAATAGTTTGCACATAAGAGTAGCACTTCATCTGCCGGTGGAGTGCTATTTTTATGTGAAAATAAAGCTGGGGCAGAGCTTATATGCCTTGCGCTGCGCGGGTTTTCAGGCGCTTTTCAAGCCAAAGCTTTATTTTTGCGCCGGCATGCTTTATACTACATATTAGTACCTGGTTCTAATTGATAAGGTAGAACAGAGAGATATGATTACAGCGGCCACTCTTACGGGCCGGAAAGCTGCACATCAGGCCTGTGCCGGGAGGTGAGCCGCTATCGAGCGGATGTCCAAGAAGGAACGTCAGCAGCAGCTGCTGGCTATAATAGAAGGGAACCCGTTTGTAACGGACCGGGAATTGACCCGCCAGCTGAAGGTGAGTATCCAGACGATCCGGCTGGACCGGCTGGAGCTGGGGATTCCCGAGCTGCGTGAGCGGATGAAGCAGATGGCGGAACATTCCTATGATCAGGTGCGTTCCCTGCCAGCTGATGAAGTGGTCGGTGATATTGTGGATCTGCAGCTGGACAAGAGCGGGATTTCGATCTTCGAGATCCGCGATGAGCATGTGTTCTCCCGCAACGGGATTGCCCGTGGGCACTACGTCTTCGGCCAGGCGAATTCGCTGGCAGTAGCCATAATTAATGATGAGATTGCCTTAACGGCTTCGGCCGACATCCGGTTTGTGCGCATGGTCCGGCTGGGTGAGAAATGCATTGCCAAGGCGCAGGTGCGCTCACTTGCGGGCCGGAACGGCAAAGCTGAAGTGGATGTATTTACATATGTCGGAGAAGAGCTGGTATTTCAAGGCCATTTTATAGTGTATCGTTCAGCAACTGAAGAGTACAGCGAAGGGGGAAACCGGAGTGCGGATCGCCATTGATGCCATGGGCGGGGATAATGCTCCTGAATGTAACGTGGAAGGCGCGCTGGCAGCGGCTGCGGAGTGGAAGGACATAGAGATCATACTGGTCGGTGATGAAGCGCGGCTTGAGCCGCTGCTGAAGACTAAGCCTTCTAACGTTACCGTACGTCATGCGGGGGATGTGATCGGTTCGGATGAAGAGCCGGTGAAGGCGGTCCGCCGCAAAAAGGACTCATCCATGGTCGTAGCCGGACGGATGGTCCGCGAGGGTGAGGCCGATGCCATGATCTCCTCTGGGAATACCGGAGCCTTGATGACTACAGGACTTCTGGTAGTCGGAAGAATGGAAGGGATCGAACGGCCTGCGCTGGCTCCGATGATTCCTACGCTGGATGATGTCGGTGTGCTGGCCCTGGATCTTGGCGCCAATATGGATGCCAAGCCGCAGCATCTGGCACAGTATGCCCAGATCGGCAGTATATACCGCAACAAAGTGCACGGCATTGCGAAGCCCCGGGTAGGCCTGCTGAACGTCGGGACGGAGCCGGGCAAAGGCAATGAATTGACCAAGGAAGCCTATCCGCTCCTGGAGGCGCTGCAGGGCATTCATTTTGTCGGCAATGTAGAAGCGCGGGATGTGCTCACCGGAAGCTGCGATGTGCTGGTCTGTGACGGCTTCGCCGGTAATATACTTCTGAAGACGCTGGAAGGAACAGCCGGCGCAATGTTCTCTCTGCTGAAGGAGCAGTTCAGCAAATCGCTTAAGACGAAGCTGGGGGCGGCGATCCTGATGCCGGAGCTTAGAAGCCTGAAGGGCAAGATGGATTATAAGGAACATGGCGGAGCGCCGCTGCTTGGTCTTAGCGGCCTGGTAGTCAAGGGGCATGGTTCGTCCGACGGCAATGCGGTGAAGAATGCGGTAAGACAGGCACGGATTGCCCTGAAGGCGGATCTGGTGCCTAGTATATCGAAGGAAATTAGCGGGAAGTGAGTGAAGACATGAGACAATTACGTCCGGTAGGAATTATTGGGACTGGGAAATATGTGCCTGAGAGAATATTAACCAACAGCGATCTGGAGAAGATCGTCGAAACGAATGATGAATGGATTGTCAGCCGCACAGGAATCAGGGAACGGCATATTGCGGCCCCGGAGCAGGCTACCTCTGATCTGGCCTATGAAGCGGCCCTGAAGGCACTGGAATCCGCAGGCATGAAGGCCGAGGAGCTCGATCTGATTATTGTCGCTACAGTTACACCTGACAGTGCTTTCCCATCCACTGCCTGCATTCTTCAGGACAAGCTGGGGGCTAAGAACGCAGCCGCCTTTGACCTGTCGGCAGCCTGCTCCGGATTCGTCTACAGTCTGGCTACAGCCACGGGCTTTATCCAGAATGGAATGTATAACAATGCGCTGGTGATCGGTGCAGATACGTTGTCGCGCATTACAGATTATACAGACCGCAATACCTGCGTGCTGTTCGGTGACGGTGCCGGTGCGGTAATCGTCGGCGAGGTTCCGGAAGGACGCGGCTTCCAGTCCTTCGATCTTGGAGCGGAAGGCTCTGGCGGCAGCCTGCTTAATCTGGAAGCGGGCGGCTCACGTCTCCCGGCTTCCCAGCAGACCGTAGAAGACAAGAAGCACTTCATCTATATGAATGGCCGCGAGGTCTTCAAGTTCGCAGTACGCGTCATGGGATCGGCTACGGAGCGTGTGCTTACCAAGGCGGGATTGTCTAAGGAGAATATTGACTTGTTCGTGCCGCATCAGGCCAACATCCGGATTATTCAATCCGCTATGCAGCGCTTGGATCTGCCGCCGGAGAAGGTTGTAGTCAACGTTGATAAATACGCGAATACCTCCGCTGCCTCCATTCCGCTGGCGCTTGTAGAAGCAGCCGAGGAAGGCCGGATGAAGGCAGGCGATGCAGTGCTTATGGTCGGCTTCGGCGGCGGACTTACCTGGGGCGCTTCTGTGCTGATCTGGTAAGAATCGGGGCATTACTAGTGAATAATCGGAATTAATAATAGCAACGATGCAGCTCTTCTCAGGCGTTATGTGCCCGGCGGAGCTGCAGCTAACGGGAAGGAGCTTTAACCCTCATGAGCAAAATCGCATTTGTCTTTCCCGGTCAGGGTGCACAGGCAATCGGTATGGGTAAGGATGTATATGAAGCATTGCCTCAGAGCCGTGCAATCTTTGAAAAGGGTGACGAGGTGCTTGGGTTTCCGCTGAGCGGGCTTGTATTTGAAGGGCCGGACAGCGAGCTTAAGCAGACGGTGAACACGCAGCCGGCACTGGTTACAGCCAGTGTGGCTTATCTGGAAGCGCTAAGCGGCCTCCAGGTTACGCCGGATTATGTGGCAGGCCACAGTCTTGGCGAATATAGCGCTCTTGTGGCAGCCGGTGTGCTGTCCTATGAAGATGCTGTAAGGCTGGTCCGCCTGCGCGGACAATTCATGGAAGAAGCAGTTCCCGGAGGACAGGGGGCTATGGCAGCGGTGCTTGGAGCAGACCGTGAGGCGCTTACGGAATTATGCCGCAGTATTACAGCAGCGGGTACTCCCGTTGAACTGGCGAATGTCAATTGTCCGGGACAGATTGTGGTGTCCGGTTCCGTAGCCGGTGTAGATGAGGTGGTCAAGCGTGTGAAGGAAGCCGGGGGCAAACGGGCGATTCCGTTGGAGGTTAGCGGCCCGTTCCACTCCTCATTAATGAAGGGTGCGGCTGAGCGGCTGGCTGCTGAGCTCGAGAAGGTAACCTTCAATGCTCCTGCTATGCCGGTAGTGGTCAATGTCACCGCTGCTCCGGTGACAGACCCTGAAGAAATCCGCAAGCTGCTGGTAGAACAGGTATATTCTCCGGTACTCTGGCAGGATAGCGTGGAATGGCTCATAGGTGCAGGTGTAGATACTTTTGTAGAGATTGGCTCCGGCAGTGTGCTGGCTGGCCTGATCCGCAAGATTGACAGGAAGGTCAAGGTTGTGAATATCAACAGTCTGGAGAGCGTGCAGGCTGGCTGGTAAGCAGCTTGGCCTAACCGCAGCCGCATGATTATCGAAGGGGGACAACATAGCATGTTTGCAGCACTAAAAGGTCAGACCGCCCTTGTAACCGGAGGGTCCCGGGGGATCGGCCGCAGCATTGCCTTGGCACTCGCTGCTCATGGCGTGAAGGTCGCGGTGAACTATTCCGGCAGCCTTCAGGCGGCTGAAGAGACCGTGGCCCGGATTCACGAGCTGGGCTCGGAAGGAATCGCTCTGCAGGGGAATGTCGGCCGCAGCAGTGACGCCGAGAACCTGGTCAAAGAGGTTATCCAGACCTGGGGGAAAATCGATATCCTGGTGAACAATGCGGGCATTACCCGGGACAATCTGATCATGCGTATGAAAGAGGAAGAATTCGATCAGGTCATCGAGACGAATCTGAAGGGCGTCTTCAACTGCCTGAAGGCAGTAACCCGCCCGATGATGAAGCAGCGTTATGGCCGGATCATCAATATTTCCTCGGTTGTGGGCGTGACGGGGAATCCCGGACAGGTGAATTATACCGCTGCCAAGGCAGGGGTAATCGGCATGACGAAGTCTGCGGCCCGCGAGCTGTCTTCACGTGGAATCACAGTGAACTGCATCGCGCCAGGCTTCATTGATACCGACATGACCCGCGAGTTGTCCGATGAGGTTCGCAGCGAGCTAATCAAGGGGATTCCCTTGGGAGAGCTTGGGCGGGCGGAGGACATTGCGAATGCGGCGGTATTCCTGGCTTCGGAAGGGGCAGCTTACATGACAGGCCAGACGCTTCATGTGGATGGCGGAATGTACATGTAAGGCTTCGCAGGGCGTTAGATCGTTACGGGTGAAGATGGACAGAGGCGGCCAGGGCAGCGTTTTTTATGCTCTATGGTATTTTGACTTCATATCTCGTATAATACCAAAAGAGGAGGTGAACCGGATGTCCGATGTATTGGAGCGTGTAACACGCATTGTCATCGACCGCTTAGGTGCCGATGAAGCAGAGGTAACATTAGAAGCGTCTTTCAAAGATGATTTAGGTGCTGATTCTCTTGATGTTGTAGAATTGGTAATGGAATTGGAAGATGAATTCGACATGGAAATCTCTGATGAAGATGCAGAGAGAATTACGACCGTGGGTGAAGTTGTGAAGTACATACAATCTCATACCTAGAGTCATATGATTGAGGGTCCCGTTCCTGCCAGGGCGGGACTTCTCCTCATTTTACAGTGATAATAACAGAACCGCAGATTAACTAATCCTGCGGCGACTGCAGTTTATATAGACATCTGGTATGTTTGCGTTTACACATTGTAGAGGTACACAGCCTATAGACGGGGTGATTATGTTTGAATCATAGAGTAGTTGTAACTGGTATGGGTGTAATGACTTCGCTGGGTAAGGATCTTGAGACGTTCTGGGATAGCCTCATGAGCGGCAAGTCCGGAGTATCCCTGGTTGAAGCTTTTGATGTCAGTGAATATCCAACAAGAATTGCTTCCTCGGTCAAGGATTTCGATGCGGAAGCACGCTTCGGCCGCAAGGAAGCCCGCAAGATGGACCGGTTCGTACAATTCGCAGTTGCTGCCGGTGAAGATGCGCTGAAGGACAGCGGACTTACGATTGGTGAAGATATCGATGCAGAGCGGATCGGGGTATCTGTCGGCTCTGGAATCGGCGGCCTCGGCACATGGGAGGATAACCACAACCTGCTGCTCGAAAAAGGCCCGAAGCGGGTCAGCCCGTTCTTCATTCCGATGATGATTGCCAACATGGGCTCCGGCCAGCTGTCGATCAATCTCGGGGCCAAGGGACCGAATACAACGACAGTGACCGCTTGTGCAACAGGCAGCCACTCCATCGGAGAATCCTTCCGTCTGATCCAGCGCGGTGATGCGGATGCGATGATCTGCGGCGGTGCGGAAGCAACCATTCGTCCTACAGGAATGGCAGGCTTTTGTGCAATGAGAGCCATGTCTACCCGCAATGACGAGCCGGAGAAGGCCAGCCGCCCGTTTGATGTGGACCGTGACGGCTTTGTCATGGGCGAGGGTGCGGGAATCCTGATTCTCGAATCCCTGGAACACGCCGAGAAGCGCGGAGCCAAGATCTATGCCGAAGTCATCGGATACGGTCTCAGCGCCGATGCCCACCACATGACGGAGCCTGATCCTGACGGTGCAGCACGCTGCATGAAGATGGCGATCCGTGATGCCGGTATTAATCCTGAGGATATCGACTACATCAATGCGCATGGTACATCTACACCGGTAGGCGATAAATCTGAGACAGCCGCTGTGAAGAAGGCGCTCGGAGAGCATGCGTACAAGGTTGCGATCAGCTCAACCAAATCGATGACAGGCCACTTGCTTGGCGCTGCCGGCGGGGTGGAAGCGATTATCTGCGGGCTGTCCCTGCAGAAGGGTATGATTGCCCCTACCATCAATTTGGACAACCCTGACCCGGATTGTGATTTGGACTATGTTCCGAATGTGCCCCGTCAGGCGGAGCTGAATATCGCGATGTCGAATTCCTTCGGATTCGGGGGACATAACGCGACCGTTATTCTCAAAAAATATAATAAGTAAGGGGAGACAGTGCAGTGAAAGGAGACCTGAAGCAGTTACAAAGCCAACTTCAAATCCAATTTCACGATCCTGTACTTCTGAAGCAGGCTTTCACCCATGCATCTTATGTGAACGAACACCGGTTCAATCAGCATCAGGACAACGAGCGCCTGGAGTTCCTGGGTGATGCGGTGCTTGAGCTGACGGTGTCCGAATATCTGTATAATCTGCTCCCGGACAGGCCCGAGGGAGAATTGACCAAGCTGCGTGCTGCGATTGTCTGTGAGCCGTCGCTGGTCCGGTTCGCCGAGACCTTGGGCTTCGGGCGGTATGTACTGCTGGGAAAAGGGGAAGAGCTTACGGGCGGACGTACCCGCCCGGCTCTGCTGGCTGATGTATTCGAAGCCTTCGTGGGAGCGCTCTATCTCGATCAGGGACTTGAGACGGCCCGGAGATTCCTGGATAATCACGTATTTCCGCTGGTGGAAACCGACGGTAAGCTGCAAATGCAGATGAGCGACTTCAAGACAGAGCTTCAGGAACTGATACAGCATCATGGGATGGGTACGCTGGAATATCGGATTATTGAAGAACGCGGACCGGCGCATGAGCGTGAGTTCGTCTCAGAAGTATATATGGCCAGCCGTTCACTCGGCAGCGGCAGCGGCCGCTCCAAGAAGGAAGCGGAGCAGCAGGCAGCGGCAGCGGCATTATTGCTTCTGAAGGAAGATGGTGCCTGAAGGAAGGCACATATGAACATCTGAAATGCGGAGTAGAGCAGCAATGGTCTGAATGCCGGCGGTTCGGCGGAAGTCAGACTTTTGCTGCTCTTTTTCGAAAGATCAGAAATGATATGTTTTGGGGTAAACATTGAAGCAGGTGCACCACTTTATGGGGTTGTTTTGGCAAGGAAACACTATGGTATAATGGGTCAGAGGTGAGTAGCGAGTTATGTTTCTGAAACGGATTGAATTAGCAGGCTTCAAATCATTTGCCGACAAAACAGAGATGGAATTTGTGCGCGGAATAACGGCTGTAGTCGGCCCGAACGGCAGCGGCAAAAGTAACATATCCGACGGCATCCGCTGGGTGCTTGGGGAGCAGAGTGCCAAATCCCTGCGCGGCGGCAAGATGGAGGATATTATATTTGCCGGAAGTGATGCCCGCAAGGCGGTCAACTATGGTGAGGTCTCGCTGACGCTGGATAATGAGGATCATGTGCTGCCGCTGGATTTCAGCGAGGTGACGGTGACCCGGCGTGTCCACCGCAGCGGCGACAGTGAATATCTGATCAATAAGCAGGCCTGCAGGCTGAAGGATATCACGGAGCTGTTCATGGATACCGGTATCGGCCGTGAAGCTTATTCAATTATCGGACAAGGCCGGATAGAAGAGATTCTCAGTACCCGTTCGGAAGACCGGAGGGGGATCTTTGAAGAGGCTTCAGGTATTGTTAAATATAAGTCACGTAAAAAGGATGCCGGCCGCAAGCTCGATGAGACCGAGCAGAATTTGCTGCGGATTCATGACCTGATCAGCGAGCTGGAGGATCAGGTGGGACCGCTGAAGGACCAGTCCGAGAAGGCGATAAGATACAAGGAGCTGCGGGAGCAGCTAAAGCATCTGGAGATTTCGGTATATGTGCATCAGATCGAAGGCATACATACATCCTGGCAGGAGGGCAACGCCCGCCTGGAGGTGCTTAAGACGGAGCAGCTGGAGCTGTCCACTATAGTCTCTGCCCATGATGCCAAGCTGGAGAGCGGCCGGGCGGAGCTGCGTAATCTGGAGCAGGAAGTGGAGAAGCTGCAGGAACAGCTGCTGCGCAGCAGCGAAGCCAACGAGAAGAGCGAAGGCTACGGAGAGCTGCTGAAGGAGCGCCGCAGGAATCTGGAGCAGAACCGGGAACAGCTCATGCAGACTCTGGGTTCTGTAGGCGAACGCTCTGAGGGGCGGCAGCGTGAGCTGGCGGAGCTTGAGCATAAGCTGAAGCAGACCAGGCAGACGCTTGCGGAGCTGCGGGCACAGCTGGCGGATGAGGAATCGAAGCTGCAGGGTGTGGCCGGAGGCATCAGCCAGAGCAAGGAAGAGAAGCTGAAGAGCGCTCTGCTTGAGCTGATGAACCTGATGGCCCAGGCGCGCAACGAGATCCGCTATGCGGATCAGCAGAAGGAGAGCCTGGAGCGGCG
This sequence comes from Paenibacillus sp. FSL R7-0210, assembly GCF_038009085.1. NCBI lineage: Bacteria > Bacillati > Bacillota > Bacilli > Caryophanales > Paenibacillaceae > Paenibacillus > Paenibacillus sp. FSL R7-0210. Next base: position 2,833,973 of record NZ_JBBPAR010000001.1, on the reverse strand, counting down.
GATGAGCCGCAGCCAGGAAGAGAGCGGCAAGTGGACAGCGCGGCTGGAGGAGCTGGTCTCTGCACAGAGCGGGCTGAAGGATAAGATTGCTGCGCTAGGCAAGGAAATCGGGCTGCTGCGCGGTGCATACATTACGGAGAGCGAGCAGACAGGCAAACGGCAGAAGCTGCTCGAAGAGACGCAGAGCGGCCTGCGCAAATGGGAGCAGAAGCGCGAAGCCCAGGTGTCCCGGCATGAGACGATGAAGGAAATGCAGGATGATTTTGACGGCTTCATGCTTGGGGTCAAAGAGGTGCTGAAGGGCGCGCGCAAAGGACAGCTAAGCGGTGTACACGGGGCAGTTGCCGAATTGATCTCCGTTCCCGAGAAGCTGGAAATGGCGATTGAGACCGCCATGGGCGCTTCCTTGCAGCATGTGGTTATGGAGAATGAAGCGGTGTCCCGGCAGGCGATTGCTTTTCTGAAGCAGCGTCAGCTCGGACGGGCGACCTTCCTCCCGCTTGATGTGATCCGGCCCCGGCAGATTACCGGCAGTGACCGCAGCATGGTTCAAGGTGCTGAAGGGTTTGTCGGTATCGCCTCGGAGCTGGTAGGCTATGAAGACAAGTATGGAAGTATTATCGGAAGCCTGCTTGGCAATGTCGTAATCGCTGAGAGTCTGGAGCAGGCGAACCGCATTGCGGCCAAATGCCAATACCGCTACAGAGTGGTTACGCTGGAAGGCGATGTGGTGAATGCAGGCGGCTCAATGACGGGCGGCAGCCAGCATAAGAAGAACAACAGCCTGCTTAGCCGCAAGCGTCAGCTTGACCAGCTCTCCGGCGAGATTGAAGAGAGCGAGCAGCAGATTGCCAAGCTGAAGCAGGGGATCAGCCGCTTGCGCGCTGAACAGGACAAAGGCTCCCAGAAGCTGGAGCAGCTGCGGCATGACGGTGATGAGAAGCGGCTGGAGGAACAGCGCGTATCCGGCGATCTGAAGCAGCTGGAGCAGGAGCTGCGGCATGTGCAGGAGCAGGTCGAGGGCGCGGGCGCGGAGCGCAGCGGCTTCGAGCAGGAGGTACGCGGGCTGGATGAGGCCCGCAAGCAGGCGGAAGCAGAGCTGTCCCGGCTGGAGAAGGAAGAGCAGGAGGCGCACGCAGCAATCCGCAGTGCCGAGTCGGACCGCAAGGCGAATGAGTCGGCCAAGGAAGAGCTGCAGGGCAAGCTGACCGGGATGAAGGTCACGGAGGGCAAGCTGGATCAGGAGATCTTCTCGCTGGAGGAGCAGCTGCGCCGGATGAGGCAGGACGCCGGCTCCCAGGAGAAGGAGCTGCGCCAGAGCCGCAGCCTGCTTATGACCATCGAGCAGGATCTGGAAGAGAATGCACGGGAGACCGTGAAGCAGAAGGAAGAGGTCAACAGTCTGCGGCTGAGCAAGGAAGATACGTCTGCGAGGCTTGACCTGGCCCGTGCCGACCGCGCGGCGATCTCGCGCAAGCTGGAGCTGGCCGAAGGCGAGACCAAAGACCAGCGTCAGGCGCTCCGGGCGGTCGAAGACAAGCTCCGGTCCACGGAGGTTGCCGTTGGCCGGCTCGATGTGGAGCTGGATAATATCCTCCGCAAGCTGAGCGATGACTACGAGCTGAGCTACGAGCTGGCGAAGCAGCGTTATCCGGTGCCGGAGGATGTGCCTGCGGCACAGCTGGAGGTGCAGCGTCTGAAGCGCAGCATCTCCGGTCTGGGAGAGGTGAACCTGGGCGCGATTGAAGAGTATCAGCGGGTGCATGAGCGGTATACTTTTCTCAGCGGGCAAAAGGATGATCTGGTGGAAGCCAAAACAACGCTGTATCATGTCATCCATGAGATGGAAGAGGAGATGTCGAAGCGCTTCAAGCAGACCTTCGATGCCATCCGCCGCGAGTTCGGTACGGTGTTCACGAAGCTGTTCGGCGGCGGGCGGGCAGATCTTCAGCTGCTGGACCCTGAGCATATGCTTGATACAGGGATTGATATCGTTGCCCAGCCGCCGGGCAAGAAGCTGCAGAATCTCCAGCTTCTCTCCGGCGGAGAACGCGCTTTGACCGCGATGGCTCTGCTGTTCGCCATTCTGCAGGTGAAGCCGGTGCCGTTCTGCGTGCTGGATGAAGTGGAAGCGGCGCTGGATGAAGCCAATGTGGTGCGCTTCGCCCAGTACCTGCGCGAGTTCTCGGAGCAGACGCAGTTCATCGTAGTGACCCACCGCAAGGGAACGATGGAGGAAGCAGACGTACTCTACGGCGTGACGATGGAGGAAGGCGGCGTGTCCAAGCTCGTATCCGTGCGGCTGGAGGATGAAGAGGCAGAGATAGCTTAATTAGACGCAGGATTCATGAAGTGATCCCTATAACCCTTTAGGAGGAAGCATAAGCCTATGAGTTTTTTCAAAAAACTGAAAGACAGCATTTCCGGTAAAACGGAAAGCGTAACGAAACAGTTCCGCGACGGTCTGGAGAAAACACGCAAGGGCTTCGTTGAGAAGGTCTCGGATCTGATTATCCGCCGCAAAAAGATAGATGAAGAATTCTATGAGGAGCTGGAAGAGATTCTGATCGGCGCAGATGTCGGCGTGAATACGGTCATGAATCTGGTAGAGGAGCTGCGTGCCGAAGTGAAGCAGAAGCGGATCGAGGACGCGGCAGAGCTTCAGCCGATTCTCTCCCGCAAGCTGATGGAGCTGCTGCGCGGCGATGACGACAACAGTCTGAATGAGAATCCGGACGGCATTACCGTGATCCTGTTCGTCGGCGTGAACGGAGTCGGGAAGACGACGACCATCGGCAAGCTGGCGCACCGCTACAAGCAGGAAGGCAAGAAGGTTCTGCTGGCGGCAGGCGACACCTTCCGTGCCGGAGCCATTGAGCAGCTTGAGGTGTGGGGCAAGCGTGCCGGAGTGGATGTGATCAAGCAGCAGTCGGGCTCGGACCCGGCAGCGGTGATGTTCGATGCGGTTCAGGCTGCCAAGCAGCGTAGTGTGGATGTGCTGATCTGCGATACAGCAGGCCGGCTGCAGAACAAGAGCAATCTGATGGAAGAGCTGAACAAGATTTTCCGTGTCATTCAGCGCGAGATTCCAAGCGCCCCGCATGAGGTGCTGATGGTGCTGGATGCCACCACCGGGCAGAATGCGCTCACCCAGGCCAAGCTGTTCGGCGAGAAGAGCGGCGTGACCGGCCTGGTACTGACGAAGCTGGACGGTACGGCGAAGGGCGGAATCGTGGTAGCGATCCGCCAGGAAATGAACCTGCCGGTGAAGCTGGTCGGTCTGGGCGAGAAAATGGAAGATCTCCAGCCGTTCGATTCCGACCAGTTCGTGCATGCCCTGTTCGCAGGCATGATCTCGGAAGAAGCGGACTCGGAAGAATAACCACAACAATAGATAGCTGCGAAGCAACCTCCCTTTGGAATGAAATATTCCCGGGGAGGTTTTTTGTTGAACGGATTGGACTCGCTGAGAGGGGAGGGGAAGAGGAAAAAGTTGGACTTTCTCCACTTGCTGATGAAAGAAAGGTCTCTGTTAGGGCAGGAGTTGGAAAAACAACAATTATTTGAGCGCATTTCAGCCAATGTGGCTGATACTAACACTAGCAGTTGTAGTTTTTCCGCTTGCTTTCCCCTATCCCTCAGAAATCGAAGAATTAAGATACGTTTGTCCACCTGTTGTTGCGGGGCTGCCGCTTCTTGGCTTCCCGCGCAGAATCCCCCGCCACGGACATATCCTCCTCTACCGAAAGGAGCCTCCACCAGTACATAACCATCCTTCGGCTTACTCCCCTTTTGGCGTTTCAAAGAATACGCTGAAATTATATTAAAAATACATCATATGAAAAATTCATAATAGTACTGCTTGTCAGCATCCCCGCATACAATTGGATGTGGAATCATCATGCAGCGCCCCCAAAAGCAAGTATAAGAGAAAGGAAGCGATTCCAAAGCGGCAGGATGGTTCAGAAACTCCATTTTGCTGTTATATATATTGACATGGATAATATTATTTACGTATTATGAAGGTAGTAAATCATATTTTCGTGGTGAATTTTTAAAATTTGAACTTATTTGTTAAGAAACATAACACATTATACTGATCCGAGAGGAGTCGGGCTCATGTCCAAACTAGATCCTTTGCCCGGTCTGTCTCCGTATCCGCTGCAGCATTTCTATGATGAGATGTATGCGGATGAACGGAACGTCCGGCCTCATTACAAGCATGTGAACCGCATGTTTTCCGGGATGAGCCCCGAAGAGCTGCAAGAGAAGCAGAAGCTGATGCAGCGTCGGATGATGGAAGAAGGTATTACCTTTACACTGTACAACCCGGCACAGGATCAGCCTATGGAGCGGACGATTCCCTTCGATATGATTCCGCGCATTATCCCCAAGGGAGAATGGGAACGGCTGGAGGCGGGGATTGTGCAGCGGATTACCGCACTTAATCTGTTCATTCATGATATTTACCATGAGCAATATATTGTGAAGGACGGAATTGTGCCGCGGCGGATGATTATTTCGAACTGTTATTTCCGGCCGGAAATGACCGGACTCCGTGTACCCGGCGGTGCGTATATCACCACTTCAGGGATCGATCTGATCCGCCATCATGACGGCGAGTATTATGTGCTTGAGGATAATCTGCGTACACCCTCTGGCTTCTCGTATCTGTTCAAAGGCAGATCGCTCATGAATCAGCTTTTTCCTGAGTTGTCGTTTGCCAGCTCGATCCGCGATGTGGATCACAGTCTGAATCGTTTCCTCTCCGTGCTGCGCAGCCTGTCCCCGTCCCGGACCAAAGACCCGGTCATTGCCTTGCTGACACCGGGGGAATACAATTCGGCTTATTATGAGCATGCCTTTCTGGCGCAGCAGATGGGCATTCATCTGGTTGAGGGCCGCGACCTGGTTGCGCAGGACCACAAAATCTACCTGAAGGTGATGAACGGTCTGCGCAAGGTCGATGTGCTGTACCGCCGCCTGGATGATGATTTCATTGATCCGCTTGCTTTTCAGCCCAGCTCGCTGCTGGGGGTTGCAGGTCTGATGAATGCCTACCGGGCGGGGAATATCGCGATTGCCAATGCGCCCGGAACCGGGGTAGCCGATGACAAGGCCATGTATGTGTATGTGCCGGATATGATCCGCTATTACCTTAATGAAGAGCCGATTCTGGGCAATGTGCCGACCTATCTGCTGTCACGGCCGCAAGAGCGCCAGTATGTGCTGGACCATCTATCTGAAATGGTGGTGAAGGAGACGTCTCTCTCCGGGGGCTACGGCATGCTGATCGGGAGTGAGGCGACGAAGGAGGAGCTCATAGACTTCCGGCTCAAAATACTGGCCGAACCCGAGCGTTATATCGCCCAGCCGATTATGTCGCTGTCCCGTGCACCGGTCTTGTCAGAAGGCAGTATGGCTCCGCGGCATATCGATCTGAGGGCATTTGTGCTGATGGGGGCTGACCGCAAGCCGCATGTCATTCCAGGGGGCTTGACCCGGGTAGCGATGCGCGAAGGCTCGCTGGTCGTGAACTCCTCCCAAGGCGGCGGAGTGAAGGATACCTGGGTAATGGCCTAGAGACTATCTACGTTAAAGGGGTGGCTAGAATGCTGAATCGCAATGCGGAGGCTCTATTCTGGATCGGCCGTTATATTGAACGGGCTGAGAATCACGCCCGGCTGATCGACGTACATTACCATATCCAGCAGGAAGAGGATTTCAAGGAAGAGGGCCACAAGTGGTCGCGCCTGATTGACGCGCTTGGGGTACGGAGTGAATATCTGCGGCAGTTCGAAAGCTTCAGCGAGCAGGATGTATTATCCTTCATTACGCTGGATCTGGGGAATACCAATTCTCTATTCTCCTGTGTGCATCAGGCCAGGAATAATCTGCGCACCCTGCGACAGCATCTGCCGAGTGAGCTGTGGGATATTGTCAACGGCTTCAACCTGTGGCTCGGGGAGCAGTCGGTAGCGGATATCATGCGCGGTCCCCATCAATTCTATCAGCAGGTTAAGGAACGGGCGGCGATGTTCCTTGGCGCGGAGCAATCGGTAATGCTCCGGGGCAATGAATGGCATTTCATCGAGAGCGGCCGGTTTCTGGAGCGGGCAGAGAATACGACGCGTATCCTGCAGACTGTCACGGTATCCTGCAAGTCGAAGGATATCAATTCTATCTATACCCAGCTTCAGGCCGTGCTGAAATCGGTGAGCGGATATCAGTCCTTCCGCCGGTATTATGCTGATGATATGTCGCCGGAGTGCATCCTGGAATTCCTGATCGTGAACCCGCTGTTCCCCCGTTCGATCCGCTTCTCGTTCCACAAGCTGGAGGAGCATCTGGCCAAGCTGGAGCTGGACACTACAGAGAAGGGCTCGGGGCATGAGAAGGTGATCCGGCAGGCGGGCAAGATCAAGGCGGAGCTGGATTATATGGAGAAGGATGAGATGTCCGGGGACCTGGCCCTGGATGTGCTGGAGTCACTGATGATATCCTGTCAGAGGCTCGGCAGAACGATGGACGGTGCTTTTTTTCGCCGTGAAGGAGTCTCGGTATGAAAATACAAATCAACCACACAACCACCTACAGCTACCCCGAGCCGGTGACGGACAGTGTCAATGAGATCCGGCTGACGCCGCGCACGAACTACCGGCAATCCTGCTATCACCATGAGGTGGAGGTGCACCCGCCAGCCAATCTGCTAACCTATGAGGATTTCTTCGGCAACCGGGTCCATGCCTATTCGGTGAATAAGCCGCACACGGAAATGGTGATTCACACCAAAGCGACCGTGGTCACGCTCGACAAGGCGCAGGGCACGGATCTCCCGCATATTCCGCTGGAGGAGCAGGTGAAGCTGCTGAATGACGAGAAGTTTCAGAACCGGTATATAGAGTTTATTCTGCCTACCCGGTACACCGAGGTGACGCCGGAGCTGGTGGAATTTGCATCGCAGCATCCTTTTGAGGATGCAGAGGATATGTTTGAATGGACCCGGAAGCTGTCGTCCACCATCTATGAGCAGTTTACGTACGATCCTGAGGCGACAAGCGTCAATACTACGGTAAAAAGAGCACTGATGCTCAAGCGCGGAGTCTGCCAGGACTATGCGCATCTGATGATTGCGGTCTGCCGCAGTGTCGGCTTGCCATCGCGGTATGTGAGCGGGTACCATTTTGTCGGGGATCTGCAGGGGGGCAATGCGAACTTCGAACAGGCCTCCCATGCCTGGGTGGAGACACATATTCCGGGTACGGGCTGGCTGGGCTTCGATCCGACCAATAATGTTGAAGTGAACTGGCGGTATATCAAGCTTGGACATGGACGGGATTATAAGGATATCGTTCCGGTCAAAGGCGTATACCGCGGAGCAGCGGGCACGCTTACGGTTAAGGTGGATGTACGGCAGCTGGAAAATTGAATGAGCAAGTGGAAACGGCATTGCCGTCCTTTTAGAGGACGGTACCGTTTCAGCGAGAAAGATAAGGATCATTATAGCGCGAAGCATATTAATTCTTATCTTTTTAGTGCAGGCCCCCGCAGATGTGGGGTTTTTGCTGTTGCAGACAAGATATGCAGGAGCTTATCCAGCGGATAGGCTGTGCATGTTGCACTGGGCTTGTGCAATTTTTTGCATAACATGATTATAATCAAGCATCATTTGGGTAATCTTGAAACAGAGCCATTACATGCAGAATGGTATTCACGGAAGGAGAGTGTACATATGAGCCCCAATATAGCAAAAAAGCAGCGTTTTCAAGGGAAAACAGCCATAATCACAGGTGCGGGCTCGGGAATCGGCAGAGCGGCAGCAATTCAGCTGGCACGTGAAGGTGCGAATGTCGCCTTGTTCGATCTGGTGAACGAACGTACTTCGATCCTTGAACAGAAATTGAATAAGCTGCGCAGGGATTGCGCGTTAGCTATTGATGTGGATACTTCGGATGCCGGCCGGATGGAGGAAGCGGTGCGCAGGACTGTGGAGCATTTCGGAGGTCTGGATATTGTGTTCGCCAATGCTGGCATTAACGGAGTGGTCGGGCCGATTGAGGAGCTGAGCGTGGATGATTGGGAGAAGACGTTGTCTGTCAACCTCACTGGCACCTTCCTGACGCTGAAATACACCATTCCCCATCTGAAGGAGAAGGGCAAAGGCAGTATTATTATTACCAGCTCGATCAACGGCAACAGCAGATTTACCAGCTTCGGCTGGTCACCATACAGCACCACTAAGGCGGGACAGGTCGCGTTCGCGAAGATGGCTGCACTGGAGCTGGCCAAGTTCAAAATCCGGGTCAATGTCATTTGTCCGGGAGCGATCGCCACGAATATCGACGAGAGCACGGAGTGGAACGATGATGTGGAGTCGATTGTTATTCCAATTGAATTCCCTGAAGGAGCACAGCCGCTGGCAGACGGACCGGGCAAGCCGGAGAATGTCGCCGATCTGGTCGCGTTCCTGGCCTCGGATGAATCCATTCATATTACCGGCTCGCAGATTGTGATTGACGGTGCGGAGTCGCTGCTGTCTTAAGTTCATTCTCCAGGAAAAGGTGATTCCATGAACCAAGAAGTGACGGATTACATTGCTCAGATCAAGCTGCCCTGGCAATCGGAGATATGCTCCAAGCTGCGTGAGGTCATTCACGAGGCTATACCGGAGGTAGCGGAACGTACCTTGCTGAAGCAGGCTTCTGCTGCATTGTAAGAACTGACAAATAGCGATCCTCCGGGATTTAGAGACACTGCCATGATTGGCGGTGTTTTTCTTTTGCCATAAACAATCTAATTAGATAGTTGTAAAATAACAAACGAAATGATAATATGTCTATATAAAAGTAAACAAAGGGTGTGGTGGTCCGGTTGGTAGAAGAGAATGAAGCAGTGCGGATATCGGAGAAATTCTGGAATGCGTCCATTGCAGAATTGAAGCAGGGCTATAATGTGGAGACGGAAGAGCGGACGGAAAAGTATTATTGTCTGGTCTGCGGAGCTGCCTTCGAGAAGGGCTTGATCTATAAGGATGAAGGGCAGTATTACGAAGCGGAGAAGTTCGCAGCTCTGCATGTGGACAGGGTTCATGGCGGGATGTTCCATTGGCTGCTGACGCTGGACAAGAAGCTGAGCGGGTTAACCGAATTGCAGAAGGGGCTGCTTCAGGCCTTCCGCCAAAGTCTTAGCGATGCAGAAGCAGCCAAGGAGCTGGGGATCGGCAGCACCTCCACGGTGCGTAACCACCGGTTCACGCTTCGCGAGAAGGTGAAGCAGGCCAAGCTGTTTTTGGCGGTTATGGAGCTGGCTGAGGAGAAGCCGGGAGCTTCATCGCCTTTTGTGAGTATTCCGCGTACGGCTGTGATGGTTGATGAACGGTTCGCGATTACCGAGCAGGAGAACGCCGAGATTCTGGGCACCTATTTCAAACAGGGGCCGGACGGCCCGTTGTCAGAGTTCCCTAAGCGGCAGAAGCGGAAGGCGGCTATCCTGCGCCATTTGCTGCAGCGTTTTGAGACCGGGCGCAAGTATAGTGAGAAGGAAATCAATGCGGTGCTCGAAGCCGCTTACCCCGATTACGTGACGCTCCGGCGGTATCTGATCGATTACGGGCTGCTGGACCGTGAAGAAGACGGAAGCAGCTACTGGGTGAAATTATAACGGAGAGAAGAAGGAGAGAGAAATAATGACGGATAAAACCAGACGCAAGGAATTGGGATATAATTACGCACACTCGCACAGGCCGATGGGGGTATACCGGATTGTGAACACCGGCAATGACAAAATGTATGTGGGAAGCAGCCTGAATCTGGACGGGGTCTGGAATAAGCATAAGTTCATGCTGGATATCAAAGGCCATGACAACAAGGCGCTGCAGGAAGACTGGAATGAACGCGGGGAAGCGGGCTTTCGCTTCGAGGTGCTGGAGCAGATTAAGCCGGAGGAGGATTTCGTGGCCGATGTGCAGGAGCTGAAGAAGTACCGCAAGATGCTGCCGGACATGGAGAGTAAGTGGCTGGAGCAGCTGTCTCCTTACGGGGAGCGCGGATATCATAAGCAGAAATAGCTTTCTGCCTGGTGATAAGAAGCGATAACTTACAGGCAAACCGGGAATGAATTTCAGCAGCACCCGTGCTAAAATAAGGATAAAGCTGTAGCAGAATGTGCCGTTTGCAATATAAAAGGGCACCGGGGCGCTGATGAAAGGAACGGTGTGGATGGCTATATTATCTTGGCTTGCAGAACAAAGAATTCAGGAAGCTATGCGCAGCGGAGAGTTCTCCAATCTGCCGGGGCACGGCAAGCCGCTGGAGCTGGAGGATCTCTCGGGCGTACCCGAGGAGCTGCGGATGTCCTACAAGATTATGAAGAACGCCGGATTGCTGCCCGAGGAAGTCACGCTGCGCGCAGAGTGTGTGACGCTCGAAGAGCTGCTGATGGCTTGTCACACCAGCGGCAACAGCACTGCCGGGGAACGCAAGGAGCTGGAGGGCAAGCTCTCCCTGAAGCGGCTGCGTCTTCAGATGCTTTTGCAGGAACGGGGTCTGGAAAGCAATGCTGCATATGCAGATTACGGGGACGTGATCGGGCAGCGGCTGACCGGGGTGGAACGGGATGGTAGGGAGTAGTGGGTGAGGAAACGGGTGAGTAGACGAGTATTGAAGTAAGTATGAGGCCTCCGGTTCATGGAACCGGGGGTTTTTGTGCGAAAGTTTAGATGGGAGCTTATTGTTGAACGGGTAAATCCTCCTACAGCAGTAACGAACTGCTTGATATCTGGAATGAATTCGCCGATGATAGGGAGATGGAGATTTAACTTAACTTTTAGCAGATGATGGAGAGATGAAATGAAGCAGCTTCCGATTATGCAGGTGCTCCCTGACCTGAAGAGAATTCTGACAGACCGTGCAGCGGCCATTCTGATTGCCGAACCTGGAGCGGGGAAGACAACGGCGGTGCCGCCTGCTTTTTTGGAGGAGCCTTGGCTGGCCGGTAAAACTATCCTGATGCTGGAGCCCAGACGCCTGGCAGCCCGTTCGGCCGCAGCTTATATGGCGTCCTGTCTGGGGGAGAGTGTGGGTCAGACCGTAGGCTATCGCATGCGGATGGATACCAAGGTGGGGCGGAATACACGCATTGTTGTTGTGACGGAAGGCGTGCTGACGCGAATGCTCCAGAGCGATCCTTCGCTGGGGGATGTGGGTCTTGTGATCTTTGACGAGTTCCATGAGCGCAGCCTGCATGCGGATCTTGGACTGGCACTGGCGCTTGAAGCGCAGAGTGTGCTGCGCGAGGATCTGCGCATTCTGGTGATGTCGGCGACCCTGGATGGAGACCGCGTAGCTTCTCTGCTGGGTGAAGCGCCGGTCGTCCGTTGTCCGGGCCGGACGTATCCGGTGGAGACGGTCTATGTGCCGGAGGCAGGCAATGCTACCGCTGAGAAATCCGCCGCCGCCGCTGTCCGGCGCGCGCTTGCTGAGCAGCCGGGGGATGTGCTAGTCTTTCTGCCCGGCGAGCGGGAGATCCGCCGGACGGAACAGGAGCTGGCATCAGGAAGTCTGCCGCCGGGAACGGTGCTGCGGCCGCTCTATGGCCAACTGCCGCAGCCGCAGCAGGATGCGGCGGTGGCTCCTGCAGTGGAAGGCGAACGGAAGGTCGTACTGGCAACCTCCATTGCCGAGACGAGTCTGACAATCGAAGGGGTACGCTCGGTGATTGACACGGGGCTTCGCCGGACGCAGGTATTCTCTGCGCGTACCGGCATGCCGCGCTTAACGACGGTGCCGGTCTCGAAGGCCTCGGCCGATCAGCGGCGCGGCCGGGCAGGCCGCACAGCACCAGGCGTCTGCTACAGGCTATGGAGCCGAGAGGCGCATGATCATCTGCCGGACGACAACGTGCCGGAGATCATGGAGACCGACCTGGCGCAGCTCGCCCTGGAGCTGGCGCTGTGGGGCGTGCGCGATCCGGGAGCGCTCGCCTGGCTGGATGCGCCGCCTGCCGCGCCTTACGCGCAGGCCTCGGCGCTGCTGCGCCAGCTCGGTGCGCTGGACGCCGGCGGCGCCATTACGCCGCACGGCCGCAGCATGGCCGTGCTTGGCGCGCACCCGCGCATCGCGCATATGCTGCTGCGCGCGGCAGACCTTGCAGCTGCGCCGCTCGCCGCCAGGCTCGCTGCGCTGCTGCAGGAGCGGGACCTCTTCCGGGGTCCCGCGGCTCTAGATAGCGACCTCACGCTTCGCGTGGAGGCGCTGCTCGGATTCGAGCGCTCCGCCAGTAGCGGCGGAGCGGACCCGGCGGCCTTGCGCGCGGTGCAGCGCGAGAGCCGCAGCTTCCTGGCGCAGCTGCAGGCAGCGCCGGGCGAAGGGCCCGGCGACATCAGCCGCAGCGGCCTGCTGCTGTCGTTCGCCTATCCCGACCGCATCGGGCAGGGACGCGGCAATGGCGCGTTCCTGCTCTCCGGCGGCCGGGGGGCGGCGATGCGCGAGGGGCAGCCGCTGGCGCGCTCGCCCTACATCGTGGCACCCGGCGTGGATGACCGTGCCGGGCAGAGCCGGATTATGCTTGCCGCAGCGCTCTCCGAGCAGGACCTGCTGAAGCATCATGCGGACAGCCTTCTTGAGGAGCGCGAAGTCTACTGGGACAGTGAGAGCGGAAGCGTGAAGGCGCGAAGAGTGACCCGGTTGGGGGCGCTCATTCTGAAGCAGACGACCCATGAGCGGGCTACTCCCGAGGAGACGGAGAGCGTACTGCTGAAGGTGATCGCGGCGGAAGGGCTACAGCTGCTGCCATGGGAGAAAGCGACCACTCAGCTGCGGCAGCGGATGGAATTCATGCACTCACTGCGGGCCGACTGGCCCGATATGTCGGATGAGGCGTTGATGGATACATTGGAGGAATGGCTGGCACCCTTTATACAAGGGATGCGGAATCTCCGTGATTTACAGCGGGTGAAGCTGACGCAGGCGCTGGAGGGGATGCTGGACTGGAACAGCCGCCAGCAGCTGAACAAGGAGGCGCCGACGCATATTACGGTACCGAGCGGTTCGCGGGTTCCCTTGGATTACAGTAATCCGGGGGCGCCGGTACTGGCAGTTAGGCTGCAGGAGATGTTCGGGCAGACGGATACTCCACGGATTGGCGGAGGGAAGGTCCCGGTGCTGCTGCACCTGCTGTCTCCGGCGAGAAGGCCGATGCAGATTACCTCAGATCTGGCCAGCTTCTGGCAGAACACCTATTTCGAGGTGAAAAAAGATCTGAAAGGCCGTTATCCCAAGCACTACTGGCCGGATAATCCGCTGGAGGCAGTACCGACCAACCGTACCCGTCCTACCAAATAGAATGAGAGGGGTATCAGGTATTAATTCATCCGGTGATGCTTTTCCTGTTTGGGCACCGCGTGAACGGGTAATACAATAGCGAACAACAATTACGAAGGAGGGCTTCAAGTGACAGAGAAAATTATTGGCGTATTCGATACGGAACAAGAAGCAACCAGAGCAATTGAAAGTTTGCAGAGTCAAGGGTTCACGAACGATGAGATTTCAGTAATTACGAAGGATCGAGATGACCTGAAACACATCTCCGAGGATACAGGAACAATGGCGCCGGAAGGCGTTGCTACAGGTGCGGCCACCGGCGGCGTAGTGGGCGGAATTACCGGACTGCTGGCCGGGATCGGTGCGCTGGCCATTCCGGGAATTGGCCCAATCCTTGCTGCAGGCCCAATCGCAGCTACACTAACAGGGGCGGCCATCGGAGTAGGAGCAGGCGGACTGGTAGGCGGATTAATCGGACTCGGCATTCCCGAGGATGAGGCCAGAGACTACGAAGGCTACATCGACAGCGGTAAAATCCTCGTCCTGGTCGATGACAACGGCCGTGGAAGAGATATCCATACGGTATTCCGGGGCAACCGTTCACTCAATTCCGGCCGTTACGACAGCCTGTATCCAGAGGATACGCTGGCTGACCGCGGAGCAACTAACCCTGACCTGGTCCCTAGGGACACGACGGTTGGCAATACCTTGGGCAACAGAGGCTCGATGAATGCAGACCGTGACCCGGACCTCTACAACCGCGACAAAATCTAAAAATTAGAGCAGGCTTAAACCCGCTCCTATAGCATACTTAAGAACTGCCTGCGGCGAACATGCCCGGGCAGTTCTTTGTGCTTGTTTAGGAAATTATAATCTCCGTCTGCTATGGATAAGGGAGGAACAGAGACCGCATGAGTGAAGAAGGAGGAATCCTGCAAAAAGTGTAAGCGTGTTGATTTGCCAAAAAAAGGGACAAGAAAGGCCGCCATTTCGGGTAATGGTAAGTACGACCAAACCAAACCGAAATGAGGCGACCTCATGAATAATAATACCCCATTCCTGGCCGTGTTCAAACAAGTATTAACTCCGGAAGAAGTCGAAATGGTGACTGGGCAAACCAAGAACTACGAGGATACAGGAATCAAAATGACTGTCGGTGTGTTGTTCGACTACTTTATCCAAGCCTGCTACCACAAATGGGATGGCTTTCGTCAAAGTGCTCGGGTGGGCTCGAACTACGATTTGCCCAAGGTTCATTACTCCACTCTTTCGGGCAAAGCTGGTGAAGTGCCTTACGATATCTTCAAGCGTTTGTTTCAAATGCTCGTCCAGAAATGTAACCGGCAAACCCGGCGGCACCTGAATCTGCCTAAAGATCTTCTGCTTATTGACTCTACGACGGTTACGGCGGCAAACTCCCGTATGTCTTGGGCTCCATATAAAAAATTCAGAGGAGGTATCAAGCTGCATGTGGCCTTCTCGCATGGACAGCATTCACCCGTGAAGGTGGTCGAATCGATTGCCCGGCGCAATGACGCTCCATTTGGAGAAGTCTTGGCCGATAAGGACTACCTTCTAGTCCAGGATCGAGCGTATGGAAAAATCGGTCGATTGGATCAATATGTGCAGCAAGGTCAGTCCTTTGTGATTCGTTTGAAAGACAATCTCCATTTGGTGATGCCGCGAAAGCTTCAGCGACCGGCGGAGGGAGATAGCAAAATTGTACGCGATATCACCTGTTATATCGGTCAAGGGAAACACCAATCCGCCCAGCGCCACCGCGTCGTTGAATTTGAAAATGACCGGGGTGAAGTCGTAAGGGTTGTGACCGATTTGAGAAAAGAGTCCGCTCATGTGATTGCTGAAATTTACAAAGCACGCTGGGAGATTGAAGTCTTTTTCCGCTGGGTGAAACAGCATCTGAATGTCCCTTGTCTATTTGGAACCACCGAAAATGCAGTATATAGCCAATTGTTTGTGGCCCTTACCGCGTATGTGCTTCTAAAATACATTTTTGATGAAGTTCATCCGAAGGTACCGGTCTTTGCTAAGCTGACTCTTTGGGAATTTATGCAGTACTGGCGTATATTTAATCTTCCGCTGGAGTGGCAGGTTCAGCTTAATCAGCTCAGGCGTAAAGAACATTTAGGTGTTTTTGTCATCCCATAATATGGGTAATCAACACGCCTGCAAAAAGTGCAACATTACTGCCCCAAAGAAGCGGTCTATGCTTAAATCCTGCACGAACTGCAACAAATTCAGCGCTAACTTGCTCTTAACACTGAAATTTGTGCAAATCATGCAACAATGTACTTCAACCAGTAAAAGGTATAGAGAAATCCTGCAAAAAGTGGAGCGACCGAGCCTAGGTTGAGTAACTTAGCAGGTGGAACCCCTGCTTGGAAAGGCGAAAGCCACGCCACCAATAGCGAGTCTTGGAGCGGCAAGGGTAACCCTGCCGTTTAAGCGTAGACAGTTAGGATGCAGGCCTGAAAGTGATGGAGCCTCGAAATGCAGCAAACGGGAAGGTCGACGGGCTCACTTTCCCGGAAGACAACATGACTCCAGCCGAAAAAAAAAAAAAAAGGCGAGGATGGAGGAGCTTCCCCGGGGTCGAAGAGCCAGGCATGTATACCCATGGTTACTCAGCAACTCGGGAGACCCTGACGCTCTTCTGCGAGAGAAGTACTATTTAGGAACCTTTGCAGGAGTATGGCAAACAAGCCGTAACACGTAAGAATGTCAAACGGCGTTCAGGGAGTCGGATTGCCGCATAAGACCTGTGAAACCCCTGTAATGGGGGCGGAGGAAAGGCAGGCGACACCCCATCAATCTTGGTAAGGACACATTGGCCACACACAGAGGTGGGAAAAAAAAATGGAAACGAAATTAACAAGAATAGCAGAAATGGCCAAAGCAGATCCGAAGTTACGGTTCAACTCCATCGGACATCTCATTGACACAGAAGCATTAAAGAGAAGTCACAAAGAGATGAAACCGGGAAAGGCAACCGGAGTCGATGGATCGACCAAAGAGACGTACGAAGCCAACGTGGAAGCGAATGTAACACACCTGGTGGACCGGTTAAAGCGAAGAAGCTACAGACCTCAGCCCGCGAGAAGAGTGTACATCCCAAAGGACGGGAAAAACATGCGGCCCCTAGGAATTCCTGCGTATGAAGACAAACTGGTGCAACATGCGCTGAAAAGAGTACTGGAAGCCATTTATGAACAAGACTTCATGGATTTCTCGTATGGATTTCGCCCGAACCGAAACATGCACAGTGCGCTGAAACATCTAAACCGGGTCATCGAGCAGGGAAAAACCAGCTATGTCGTCGATGCAGACATCTCCGGCTTCTTCAACCATGTAAATCACGAATGGCTGATGAAATTCCTCGAACTGCGAATCGGAGATCCAAACATCCACCGGCTGGTGAGACGGATGCTGAAAGCAGGTATTCAGGAGGATGGACACTTTGAACCGACGGAGGAAGGAACTCCCCAAGGTTCGGTGGTGTCGCCCCTGCTAGCCAACGTCTACCTGCACTATGTCCTTGACCTATGGTTTACCGTGACGGTGAGGAAGCAGTGCGGGGGGCAAGCCGAAATGGTGCGCTTCGCCGATGATTTTGTATGCTGCTTCCAGTACAAAGAAGATGCAGAACGCTTCTATACCGCACTTGTGCTCCGGCTGGAGAAATTCGGGTTAAGCATTGCGGAAGAGAAGACGAAAATCATCGCGTTCGGTCGTTTTGCGGAAGCAGAATCACGGAGGAAGGGCGAAGGGAAACCGAAAACATTCGATTTCCTAGGCTTCACGCACTACTGCGCCAAGAGCCGAAAAGGAACCTTCCGGGTAAAGCGTAAAACGAGTGGGAAGAAATTCAGACAGAAGGTCAGAGCCATGAAGAGCTGGGTCAGGTGGAATCGCCACATGAAGCAGGAGGATTTCCTAGGCGTCATCCGGTCCAAACTGTCGGGACACTACCGATACTATGGAATCACGGATAACTCGGAGAAAATAAAAACCTATTACATGCAAACGCTCGACTTGATCTATACATGGCTAAACCGCAGAAGTCAGCGCAGGAGTTTCACCTGGGAGAGGTTCTACGAAGTGCTAAACGAATTCAGGCTACCTAAGCCGCGGATCTACGTCAATATCTACGATTAAGGCCAATTGTGAACGATGGGGTGAAGAGCCGTATGCGTAAATTGCGCACGTACGGATCTGTGAGGGGTAGGGGCACAATCCACGAAGGAAAGGCCCCGCCTACTCGACCAACATTACAGCTCCTTTAAAGCGGCCGGTGAGAGAGGCATGAGCATCATTCACCCGGCAGAGTGATTTTGTGCTGATTAAATTAATTGTGCTAGAGGATGATTCTGGTCATGATCAGATCTGTTTGCTCCTCGTCACCCATATAGAAAGAATGAGTTCCTGTCTGTACGAAATTCAATTTTGTATAAAAGGCAACTGCGTTTCCGTTTTGTTCCCAAACCCCCAGCCAGAGCTTCCTCTTATTCTTTTCGGCCGCGATTTCCACCGCTTTCTCAATCAGCTGTTTCCCTAGCCCCAGCCTATGAAAGGGCCTTCTAATATAGATCCTTTCCACTTCAAGCGAGTCCTTGTCCATATGTTCAGTTTGGGCATCATCGGCGTTAACCTTCAGGTACCCGGCAATTTCTTCATTATAATAGATGAAATAAAATTCAGAATGGCGGTTGGCGCATTCTTTTTTTAATTGCTCTGTACGAAATGCTCTTTTCAAATAAGCTTCCATAGCTTCTGGTGAATTTTGATTTTTGAAGGTGTCCGTAAACGTTTCGATACTGATTTTTTGCAAGGTCTCCAGATCATCGGAAGAGCATCTCTTTATCAAAATAGTCATCTATAATTCTCCTTTTGTATAATCAATAGTCCCGTTTGTTTCCCTTTTTTACATATTCCCAGTCTTTTTCCACATTGGACCTGACTCTTTGTAGGAGTTTTACCAGGGTTTCAGCCTCACTTTCGGAGAAGCCGGACAGCGCTACGCTATTAGAATAATCGTTCTCTCTCTTGAGCAGAGGGTAGACGGCCTGCCCTTTCTCTGTAGGGATCAGCCGCTTGATTTTTTTGTTGTGCCGATCTTCATTTTTTTCAATAAAACCGTTAATCTCAAGCTTCTGTATAGCGCGGGCAGCCGTTGTCCGGTCCACTTTAATCATTTCAGCCAGCTTCTCCTGGATCATCCCCGGATGCTCACAGATCCGCATCAGATACAAATATTGCCCCCTGGTAAGGTCGTATTGCTTAAATTCGATATTGCTGATAGAGTCCAGTGACCGGGCAATCATTCCAACCTCGCGTAGAATCTCCTTCATAATCACAGCCCCATTGATCATGTATTTTCCAAGCCTATAGTTTTAAAATAATACATGATTTTTGTTGCAATTACAACAAAATAAATAAGAGTAATCGTCTGTGGAGAGGCAGAGAGGGGGGGATTATTCATGTCATTTCATCATATGAAAAATTCATAATAATGACCCCAAATATTAATAAAAGACTTATTGCGTCCACAATAACCTTTATTTTGCAGAGGTAATAAGCAACGGGTGTCAGGCGCCGAAAGTTAAAGTCGCACTCTATTAATATAATTTCATTACATGAAAAATTCACAATAGAGTACATAAAAACACCAGCCGTATCTACTAATACCATCTAACCGTCTCACCATATGCGTACCTATCTTCTTCAAAACGGAAAAAGTAAACCTAAACTCCGCACCGGAAAAATGAAACTATAAAATATAACTTGTTGTGAAAACTGGGAAATAGAGTTTATACTAGAGTTGTAGCTGGAAATGCTACCCACATCATTTGACTGCCGGAATTAAGTGACAAGGGGCTATGGCTGTTCTTCTCTAAGGATTCTAACAAAAAAACACCCCGGGAGGTGTCTTATGGCGTTTATGATTGCTCAGCGGGCGTTTATAAAGGTATATCTGATTACAATGGTGGAGCAACACAAGGGGTATGGTTATCAGATGCTGGAGGATTTGCGCAGAGATTTCAAAGCTCATGGCTATTCGCCTCCCCAAAGTGAAATTTACCGCGCTCTGCATGAGTTGGTGCAGCAAGGGATACTTTACCGTACCAAGCAGCTTAAGGGGAGCGATCCGAAGGTCGATTTTCAGGAGATTGTCCTGTATCACTTCACTTCGGACGGGGAGGAGAAGGCCAAACTATATAAGAAGCAGGTGAAGGCCGATCTGGACCGTTGTCTTGGTATTCTTAATAAGGCAGTAGCAGACAACTTCTGATGGGAGATCCACGAGCTGGCGGGCTCATGCATATCGATCTGGCCACGTTCCGGCGGACTCATCTATATCAGTCTATCCAGAAGCCTCACAAGTCGTGAACAGCCGGCTCAGGAATCCTCATCTTCAGAATCCTGGCCCGGCGGGGTTACCGGCGAGCTTGCGCTGCCATAATCCTCGACGGCTTCCCAGGCACCGGCGTCATCAAATCTTCCGCTATTCTGCTGACGTCCTTCGCCTGCACCGGCTGGCGGCGGGGTCATAACCTCTTCTTCCACAGGGCGTGCGCCGGTGTCACGGCTGGTTGGGGCATGCTCCACGGTATAGCGGGTGTAGGGGATGGCCTCAAGCCGCTCATAAGGAATCTCTTGCTTGCTGGCTTCGCAGATGCCGTACGTTCCGTTATCCATCCGCGCAAGAGCAGCTTCGATCTCCGTTAATTCTTCGGATAGCGAGGTGTTGATGGACAGGTCGCGGCTGCGTTCAAACGTCTCTGTTCCTGTATCGGCGGGATGGTTATCGACCGAAGAGAGCTCGCCCGTTGAGAGGATAAGGGAATCGCCAAGCAGGCTGTCTTCTGCTCCATTGCCGGAGAAATGCTGTTCCAGTTCAGCCTTGCGTTCTTCAAGCGAGGCTCTAAGCTTAGTCAATTGGTCTTTGGTTAAGTGGCTCATCTGTCATCTTCCTTTCAGCTTGATTAGTAGTTATACTGTCGTAATCTTTCCTTACCCTAATGTGTTATAGGGCAATCAGCAGGCATCCCTATGCTGAATTGTAACTTTAGTGATATTTTCATGCTGCTTTCACCCTGTTATAATAATACCTGCCGGATGAATGCAGCATACACTTGGAGGTTATGAAATGGACGAACATATGAAACGGCGGCTGGATAAGCAGAGAAAGCTGTTCAGCCAGCTCGGTATTACACTTGATGCACTTACCATTCATGAAAAGGAATTCAGTATGAAGCTTCGCGGCTATGATGCCGAAGAGGTGGATACGTTCCTGGACAGCGTCATTAAGGATTATGAACGGTTCTATGCTACCATAGCGGATCTGATGGATAAATGGCAGGAGCAGCAGATTGAGATGAAAGAGCTGAAGGCAGAGGTGAAGACCGCAACCACTCCGGCCCCTGTGCCGATTATTAAGGGCATTGATCCGCAGGATCTCGAAGATATTATCATCAAGCTGGAAGCCAATGTGCGTCAGCTCAAGGACAGATTGCCCATTCCCCGCACGGAGGGGTATTTGTAAGCCCTGTGCAGCCACAGCGTGAGAGACAACAATATGCAGCATAAGTATAACTCTGGACGGGGGTAGGACCATTGCCGGAGAAGCATGCTTGGAGCTTGAAGATCCGCGGCAAAATCGCACTTGGATATGTCATCATATTATTAATGCTGGGGCTATTTCTGATTATAGTCTCTGGCCGGATTAACAGCCTGGAGAAAGAAACCGTGTTCTTGAGCGATCATGATATAGAAGTTCATGAACTTACATATCAAATTGAGAAAAATGTACTCGATATGGAGACTGGACAGCGGGGATATGTCCTTACCGATGATGAGTCCTATCTGGCACCGTATAATGACGGGCTGGTGCAGTGGAGGATTAATGCAGCGAAGCTGAATAATCTCATTGCCGATAACCCGAAGCAGGTACGGAATCTGGACACGATTACGGATAATATCGAGAAGTGGGTCGATGTTGCCGGACAGCATGTGGTTGAGCTGAAGAAGAATGGTCATACGGAAGCGGTCAACGCTTTTTTTCGCAACGATACGGGAAAAAATCTCGTCGATACGATCCGTTCCCAGTCCGATTACTTCCGTGACATCGAACGTACGCTCACGAACGACCGGATCAGCAACCTGAAGGACAGCAATCATAAGCTGCTGATTACCATGTACATATTGTGGGGATTGGTGGTCGTACTTGCGCTGCTCATCACTTATCTGCTCTCGGCCAGCATTGTGAATCCGTTGCACAGCGTCATACAGGCCATCAACAGTATTGCCTCCGGCGGTAACCGCTCGGAGCGCATTAAGGTGAAGACGCTGGATGAAATCTATGACCTGGGCGAAGCGACGAACGGGCTGCTGGATAACGTGCAGCGGGAGCAGTGGACGAGTGAACAGCTCACCTCAATGTCGATTGCCCTGCAAGAGACCATTGATATGCCTTCGCTGTGCAGAATTTTTGTCAGCCGGTTGTCGGTTATGCTGGAAATGCAGTATGCCAGTATATACGTCGTGAATAACGAGGAACTGTTCGAGCGCATCTATTCCTATGCAGGCGCAGAGAATAAGGAAGAACGCATCGGGCCCGAGGTTATTCAGCCGGGAGTAGGCCTGGCAGGTCAATGTGCGCTGGATCAGCGGATGAATGTGATTGAGCAATTGCCTGATGACTATATCTCCATCAGCTCCGCTCTGGGCAGAACGCCGCCGAGGTTCGCTGTGATTGCTCCGATTATTTTTGAGAACAAGACTGTTGCTGTACTGGAGATTGCTGCGCTGACCCGTTGGGCGCCTTACCATTTCGAGCTGCTGAAGGAATTGCTGGACATGATGGGGGTTACCGTGAATTCGGTGAAGACCCGGATGGAGATCCAGAGGCTTCTGCATGAATCACAGGTGATGAACGAAGAGCTTCAGGTTCAATCCGAAGAGCTGCAGACTCAGTCCGAGGAGATGCAGATGCAGACGGAGGAGCTTCAGAGTCAGACCAGCGAGCTGCTAACCGTGAACAAGGAGCTTGAGAATCAGAAATATGTAGCCGAGAATGCAGCGATCGAGCTGGAGCGGTACAATGAACAGCTGGAACAGAGCTCGCGCTACAAGTCTGAATTCCTGGCCAATATGTCGCATGAGCTGCGGACACCGCTGAACAGTATGCTGATTCTCTCACAGCTGCTGACGGAAAACCGCAATCATACGTTAACCGAGGAAGAACTGGGCTATGCCTCTGTCATTTACAATTCCGGAAGTGATCTGCTTAGTATGATTAACGATATTCTGGATCTTTCCAAGGTGGAAGCGGGCAAAATGCTGGTGGAAATGGATGCCGTCAATCTCACCGAGCTGCCTTCGCTGCTGCAGGGTTATTTCGGCAAGCTTGCAGAAGCGCAGAATGTGGAGTTTAACGTAACTCTGAACCCTGAGGTTCCGGATCTGTTTTTCACCGATGAGATGCGCCTGCACCAGATTCTGCGGAATCTGCTGTCCAATGCCTTCAAATTCACGGAGCAGGGCTCTGTTACCATGGAGATTACCAAGCTGGCGGAATATTCAGATCAGAGTTACATAGCAGAGGGGCCGGTACTGGCCTTTGCTGTCCAGGATACCGGAATCGGCATCTCTGAAGAGAACCGTGAGCTGATCTTCGAGGCCTTCCGCCAAGTGGACGGAACGACTGCCCGCAAATTCGGGGGAACCGGTCTGGGCTTGTCCATCTCCCAGCAATTGGCTCAGCTATTGGGCGGGCATATCAGCCTGGAGAGCGAAGAGGGCAAGGGCAGTACATTCACCTTGTATCTCCCTTGCCGTGAACTGGACAGTGAAGAAGAACCGTTCCATCCGGCGGAGCTGGCTCAGACTGCAGCCGGGTCGGAGCACTCCAGAACCGTTCATGATACAGGGCAGGCGGGTAATAGCGGGGACTCCCTGTTCGAGAAAGAATACGCCATGCTGCAAGGCAGAACTGTCCTGATTGTGGATGATGATATGCGCAATATTTATGCCTTGCAGAAGGGTCTGGAGCCTTACGGAATGATCATTATTACCGCTCAGACAGGGTATGAATGTCTTCAAGTGGTTAGAGAGCAGCCGGAGGTGGATATCGTACTACTGGATATTATGATGCCGGTTCTGGATGGCTATGACACGCTGTCTATTATCCGTGAGGAGATGCACCTCACCGACCTCCCGATCATTGCGGTCTCTGCCAAAACGATGAAGGAAGACCGTGAGCGTTGCCTGGCCGCCGGAGCCACTGATTTCATCAGCAAGCCGGTATTGATACAGGACGTCATTACACGAATGTGCCGGTACATTTGACTTTTCCAAAAACCCATTGACGGGAATACAAGGTATGCTTTATGATGGGTTCATAAATGATCATTTATATGCAGTGGCGTGTTACCTTAACAGGGCATGAGCCAAGATTCGTACTCAATACTTTGAGTCCAATCTTGGCTCTTTTTTGTGCAAAAAATCAGGATATGGGCGGAAAGGAGGGGGAACTTGGCGAGGGACACTGAACAATTTCAGGTGCTGCGGGTGATTGGGAATAATGTCGTAATGGTAGAGGGCGGCAAGAAGAGCAAGGAATATGTAATTATCGGCAAGGGCATCGGGTTTGCGCTTAAGGATACGGGTGTTATTGATTCGGATGATCCCCGGATTGAAAAGCTGTTTCGGCTGGAGGACCGGGAGGAATGGAGTCAGTATCAGATTCTGCTGGAGGACATTGATCCCAAGGTCATGAGGATTACGGATGAGATTATCTCTGATATCGCCCGTGAGTTTCCCGGCAAGTTAAACGACAAGATCTATTTGGCGCTCCCCAGCCATATCCAATTCACCATTTTCCGCTTGCGCAGCGGGATGGACATTGTGAATCCATTCCTGGAGGAGACCCGGATGACGTTCCCCAAGGAATTTGAGATCGCTTCCAAGGCGGCCGGGAAGATCAGCGAAGGCTTTGAAGTGCAGATTCCTGAGGACGAGGTCGGTTTCCTTACTTACCACGTCTATTCTGCGGTCAGCAATGTGCCGGTGGGCCAGCTTGTGAAGGCCTCCAACATTGTCAGTGAGCTGATGGAGATGATCCGCAGTGAACGCAAGATCCGCTTTGAGCAGGGCAGTATGAATCATGTCCGGCTGATGGTTCACTTGAGATTCTCGATTGAACGGATTCTGCAGGGTTCGCTCATCGACAATCCTTTTGTGAAGCATATCAAGAAGGAATACAAGGATGAATACAAGCTCGCGCAAAGGATGGGCAAAGTCATGCAAGGCAAGCTCAGTGTAGACGTACCCGAAGAAGAAATCTGCTTCCTGGCTATGCATCTGCACCGGCTGTTCCAGACCATAGAGAAGAATAAATAGCAGCAGCAAGGAGTGACTTTTATGTTTTCGAGATGGAAAGCTAAAAAAGAAGAGAAACCTACTGAGGCGGTAACCCGCCTGGAGATATACGCTCCGGTCAGCGGACAGTCCGTACCGTTAACGGAAGTGCCGGATGAGACCTTTGCCGGTGGGCATATGGGCCAAGGCATCGCCATAGAACCTATAGAGGGACGTTTAACGGCCCCTTTTGACGGAAAAATTGCGCATGTGGTCAAAACCAATCACGCTCTAATCCTGGAGCATGCCTCTGGTCTGCAACTGCTGATGCACATCGGAATTGATACGGTCAGCTTACGGGGCGAAGGCTTCATCAGCCATATTGCCACCGGAGATGAAGTGCAGGCAGGGCAGACGCTGATCGAATTTGATCTGGAGGCAATCCGCGCTGCGGGTTATCGTACGATCACTCCGGTAATTGTAACGGGCAACGGGGAGGACACCCCGGAAGTGGATTGCCATTACGGCCAGGTTACGGCAGGAACAAGCAGTGTTCTTACAACAGCAGTAGCTTCACAGCCTTAGAACATACATGTACTTAATATGAAACCAGGGGGATGATTTCATTATGTTGGCTTTTCTACAAAAGTTAGGGAAATCTCTGATGCTTCCAGTCGCAACTTTACCGGCGGCAGCGATTCTGCAAGGGTTCGGACTGATTAATTATGAGAAGGATTTCCATCTGGGCAGTACCGTAGGGGGATTCCTCAACCAGTATGTGGCTCCTTTCCTGAATGCCGGTGCGGGCGCAATCTTCGGTAATCTGGCGCTGATTTTTGCAATTGGGGTAGCGATCGGGTTCGCAGGGGATGCGGTTGCCGCGCTGTCTGCCCTCATTGCTTATCAGGTGCTGGACAGTATTCTTAAGGTGCTTCCAGCCCAAATGCCGTTCATTGCCGATGATGTGAAGCTCAATATGGGCGTGCTGGGCGGGATCTTTGCCGGAGCCTGGGCTGCGTACTTATACAAGAAATATCATAATATCAAAATGCCGGACTGGCTTGGCTTCTTCGCAGGTAAGCGGTTCGTACCTATCATTACGGCCATAACCACCATGATTCTCGCAGTGCTGTTTGGGATGATCTGGAGCCCGATTCAGGATGTGATCAGTGACTTCGGCACTTGGGTTGTTGGTCTTGGCGGTGCAGGGGCATTTGTATTCGGGACAGCTAACCGTCTGTTGCTTCCGTTCGGCCTGCATCATGTAATCAACGCTATCGCCTGGTTCCAGTTGGGTGATTTCACGAACGCTGCAGGGGATATTGTTCACGGAGATCTGACGCGCTTCTTCGCCGGAGATAAGACTGCGGGAATGTTCATGACAGGCTTCTTCCCGATTATGATGTTCGCTATGCCGGGTGCAGCCCTGGCTTTCATTCATACAGCCAAACCGGAGAAACGCAAAATGGTTGCGTCCATCTTCATCGGATCGGCGATTGCTTCCTTCCTGACAGGGATTACGGAGCCCCTGGAATTCTCCTTCATGTTCCTCGCACCGCTGCTGTATCTGGTACACGCTTTGCTGACCGGTTTTGCCGGATTCCTGATGTATGTGCTGGATGTGAAGCTGGGGTTCGGATTCTCCGCCGGGCTCATTGACTACCTGCTTAACATGAAGCTCTCCACCAATGCGTGGGTGCTGATTCCGGTTGGGCTTGGCTTCTTCGTCCTCTATTATGTGCTGTTCCGGTTCATTATCGTCAAGTTCAACCTCAAAACTCCCGGACGCGAGGATGAGACGGAAGATGACCTGATTGATCTGTCCAAGAGCGGTACAGCCGCGTCGTCCTCTTCCAGAGCCGCCAAGATTCTGGAGAACATCGGCGGTTCTGCGAACATCCGTAGCATTGACGCTTGTATCACCCGCTTGCGCCTTAACGTGAATGATGACAAGGCGGTTAAGGATTCCGCGCTCAAGCAGCTTGGTGCATCGGGAGTCATGCGGCTTGGTCAGGGGGCTGTACAGATTGTATTTGGACCACAGTCCGAGCAACTCAAGGATGATATTAAGAAGCTGATGTAGCTTGAAGCTGGTTAGCACAGCAGAATAGGGAATTCCATGCAGGCATCCTTCACAGGATGTCTGTTTTTTTGTGCGCAGGCTATTGCAATATCTACAATACCGAGTATAATACTTGGTATAAAGAAAAAAGGAGTCGGTCCCTTTGTCTATAGATGATTATCTGGATTTGCTGAATTATGCCAAGGCAATTAACGATGAACAGTGGCAGGCTGATCTCCTGGAGCAATTGAAGAACTATGAGGCGCTTGTCGAAGAAAAGAAACAAGTGGATAGCGTGAGAGCGCTATGGACGCGGTTCGATGATATTAACGGACTGCTGATGCAATTATTCGATAAGCTGAGAGAGCATGAGGATACACCGGATAGCGCTCTGTGGAAAGAGCGGATTTGGGAGCTGAAGATGGAGCGGATTCACGTGGCCAAGCAGCTTCAAGCGCGGTATATCAAGATTAGATAGAGAAGTAATAATCGGAGATATGAAGAGGTAGATATAGAGATAATATAGTTTTACTAAAAAATGGCATGCAGTTAGTCTGCTCAGCCATGACATGCACAGTAAAGGTGAATTTCGCAGATTCACTCTCAAGGGCTTGCCGTCGTGTACTTGGACTTACTTGGACATTTCCATTCCATTACGCATCATGGTCATGCACATGGTCATCATTTCATCGCACTGCTGCATTTGAGTCATCATCTTGTCCATATCCATGTTCATCATGCCCATTTCGTTCATGCTTTCCATGCACATCTTCATGTTCTTCATCTTCGACATCATGTCTTCCATACACATGTTCATCATCATTTCCATACATTTCTGTTCCATCCTTAGCTCCACCTTTCAATTTATAATAGTTTACACCTAATAAACTACTATATTTTATTGGTGAGATCAACCTTTTTATGGATATACACCAGATATCAGTCCTACCGCGTGCGGGAGGGCTTTTTCTGTGCGTTTGTATAGGCTCTTCTATACTTTGCTCATTCGTCCGCTTGCTCCTTATCGTCCGACGTTGATCACCTTGCGGGTCCAGGACGGTTCGCTGCCTGCCGCACGCAGCAGGCAATCGGCACAGGCAGCATAAGGCAGCGCCTGGAGCGGATGGATGCGGGCCGATGGGCCTGCCGTATAATTAGAAGAACTCTCTGCGTATTTAAGCACGGATGCCCGTACGATTACCCAGTCTAATCCGCTGCGCATTACTGCTTGTTCAGCGGCTGCCTTATCCTCAATCGCTTTGCAGAACATGCGGCGCATCAAGCGGACAGCCCAGCGGTTGACGAGTGACAACTCCCTCCCGTCACTCAGATTAATCCCGCTCTGCATCACCAGCCGTTGAACTCCATGATGCCGACAGGCTGCAAGGATATTTGGAATTCCTTCTGACATGACGGTACCCGGCGAGAAGTTCGCTGCCATGACATTTTTGCCTGCCTTAAGATTTACAAAGCCCTTCTTGCCGGCAGCATCCGGGGAGAAGTTGCTTGGAGGACCAATACAGCTGATGACCGCTTCGCTTCCGGCGAGGGCCAGGATCATGCTGGATCTGTCGAATACATCCCCTTGCCGGATAGTGAGCCCCGCTGCAGGGGAGAGCGCCTCCGGTCTGCGTACCACAGCTATCACCTCGTGTCCCGCTGCAAGTGCCAGCTCCATTACTTTTCTTCCAGTTCCTCCAGTGGCTCCGATAATTGCAATTTTCATTATAATATTCTCCTTTAAATGCACAGTCGTGAATTAATAAGCATGTATGTATAATAATAAGCAGAACAAGAATCGATACAAGTCTTAAAAAGCCTGATTCTGTGCATTAATTCACGACTTCAACGGAATTGTGCAGTAATCTGCAGGAAAGCTGGTGAGGATAGAGTGTTAAAGATCGACCGGAGAATACGCAAGTCCCAGGAAGCCCTAAAAAAGGCTGTTATTGAGCTCATGCTGGAAAAGGATTTTGATCAAATTACAATACAGGACATTGCTGATAGAGCGGATGTCAGCCGTAGAACCCTTTATCTTCACTACACAGATAAATTTGATCTTCTGGACAAGCTCATAGAAGAGCATATCAGCAATATACGCGAAATCTGCGAAAGTTCAGACGATGCCGCCGGATATACCGAAATGGGATTGGTGTGGTTTGAATATTTTGAGACGCATTCGATGTTCTTCTCTGTTTTGCTGGGGAGTAAAGGCAGCGTGTTTTTCCGCGGGCGGTTTCTTGAATTCTTCCTCGGCGAGCTGGAGAAGGATAACAGCCTGTCTGGAGGGAGCGACAAGGATTCAGCCAACATCAGAAACGTGGACATCCAGTTTCTGGGATCGGCGATCGTTGGTGTAGTGGAATGGTGGTTCAAGAATGGACAGCCGCTCCCTCCAGACGTAATGGCGCAGCGGATCGGGAACTTGCTGGAGAGAAATCTTGAGGCAAGGTGATACAAATCCGCCTTAACCTTCGTCTTACTTATAGCTGCAGCGGATAAGGAGGATTTACCTAATGAATATTCCGGAATCAGACCCATACAAATTAATCTTTTATGAGCATTACCCGAGTGTGCGGCGCAAGCTGGCGGCACTTGTGAGGGACGAGAGTGCTGCCGATGATCTGGCGCAGGAGGTTTTTATCAGACTCTACAGAAATCCGCCGGATGATCCCGCGGCTCTGGGGGCGTGGCTGCATAGAGTGCTAACACGGATCGGATATGATTATCTGAACCAGCGGGTGAGAGAGCGGCGTCTGATCAATAAGCAGGAGCTGTTATATGATGCGGGTGCTTCTGCTCCTACGGGGGAAGAAGTAGTCCTCAGCAAGCTGGATCAGGAAGATGTGCGGAGCTGGCTGGAGGATCTTCCCGAACGGGACCGGCAGGCCCTGCTGCTTAAGTATTCGGGCTACAGCTATGCAGAGATCGCCGGGGAGCTGGGAGTGAAGCCGCCAGTAGTCGGAACCCTGTTAAGCCGGGCGACAGCCAAACTGAAACACCATGCGGTGAAATCCATTCCGCAAGAATAATGAGATCCGGGAGGAAAGAAACCATGAATAGAGCAAACGGGCAGATACAGCCCCAGAGCACAGATGAAGCCTGGGCTAAATTACAGGAGAAGCTGGGAGACGAGCCGGTCAATCCGGTGTGGGCTACATGGGGCAAGCAAGAGACCCCTATAGAGGAACAGACTGTCAAGGCTGATAGATCAGATAGAACAGAACCGGAAGCAGATGTTGTGCTTCAGGCAGCTAAGGCGGGTAACCTTGCAGCAGCGGAGCCAGTGCAGAATACAGGGCGGAAGTCACGCCGGCCTATGATGAGCCGCAGCCGCAAGTGGGCCGCTGCGGCAGCGGGCGTAGCGATTTTCGCAGCAATTCTGGCTACTCCGGTAGGGAATACAGCCATGGCAGCCTTGCTGAACCAGTTCAAGATGCAGGAGGCTACTGTTGTTGAAGAAGGCGATCTGCGGGATATGTTCTATCAGATAATTCAGAATGGCAATGGCAATGGCAATATTGAGCAATCCCTTGAGGCCTTCGGTGACATCTCCATCACCAATGGTGAGATGAAGGAGAATGTTCCGCTCAAGGATATCCAAGGCTTGCTGGGCTACGAGCCGCTGAAGGGGTCCGTTATGGATTCAGTCAAGTTTGTTCAGGTCAGCGGGTCCCATGATATCACACTGAACCTGAAGGTGGATGAAGTGAACAAGGCACTGAAACGCCTGGGCTCGGACAATCTGCTGCCTGCATCTGTAGATGGCAAGCCGATTACGCTTCATATCCCCGAGCAGGTGAACTACGATCTGGGCAGCGATCAGCACTGGGGAGCCTTGTCACAGATGAACACACCTGTCGTTACCGTAGATCCTTCTGTGGATCTGGACGAAGCGATTGATGCCGTTGTGAACTTCCCGCTGATTCCCGACAATCTGCGAAGCAGTCTGCAGAAGAGCCGGATTTTGTCCGGCGATCTGCCGATGCCGCTGATTAAGGGCAATCATGATGAACAGATTACGGTGGCTGGTACGCCGGTCATTCTTACTGAAATGAAGTTCAGTAACGGCAACAGCTATACGGCTGTCTGGGTGCAGAAGGGGCAGCTTCTGCAGCTTAGCGGCGGAGATATCTATCCTGAGCGCGAGCAGTTCATTCAGAAGGTACAGGAGTTGATCACACAATGAGCAGTATCCCTGCGATTGATGCGAACGCCTTGACCAAAGCTTATCCGAACGGGCGCGGTTGCCGGGATGTTACTCTGACTGTGGGGAAAGGGGAAGCCTTCGGCTTCCTCGGCCCCAACGGTGCCGGTAAGAGTACTTTTGTCAAAATGCTGGTTGGACTCATCTCACCAACAGGCGGCCAGGCTTCCATCCTGGGCCATCCGCTGGGCTCTATGGAAGCCAAAATGAAAATTGGCTATCTGCCGGAGCTGTACCGCTACCAGGATTGGCTGACCGGTGAAGAGGTGGTCAGGCTTCATGCCAAGCTGTGCCGGATTCCGAAATCCGTCATGGATCAGAGAATCCCTCACCTCTTGCAGGAGGTAGGTATCGGGCTGCGCGGAAGGGACCGGGTTAAGCATTATTCCAAGGGAATGCAGCAGCGGCTGGGTCTTGCGTGTGCGCTGGTGAATGACCCGGAGATTCTGTTCCTGGATGAACCCTCTTCAGCCCTTGATCCCATCGGGAGAATGGAAGTGCGGAAGATTCTGCAGCGGCTGAAGGACCGGGGAATTACTATTTTTCTCAACTCTCATTTACTTGAGGATGTTGAAGTGCTGTGCGACCGGATGGCTCTGCTGAGTAACGGAGCGGTCCTGCGGCACGGCAAAGTAGCGGAGATGCTGAACAAACGGACAAGCTGGCATTTCAAAGTGGGCGGATACACGCCTTTTTTGCTGTCCTGGCTTAATGAGCATACAGGGCTATCCATCCGGGAATCCGTGCCTGCGGCGGGTAAATCGGGCTATGATCCGGCACAGGAGGAGTCAGATTCAAGCGTCGTGTGGCTGGAGGCGGAGCTGGATCATGAGGAACAGGCAGGCTGGCTGAACGGGCTGATGGTGGAGCAAGGGATGACGCTGTACCAGGTAAGCCGCCAGACTGAACGGCTGGAGGACTGGTTCATGGATGCGGTAGCCGGGCTCAGTCATAGGGGGGAGAAGGAATGAGAACCATATTAGCAATGACCTGGAAAGAAATGCTGCGCAAAAAAGTGATGCTGCTAACCCTCCTGCTTACCCTGGTGTTCCTGATTGCCTTCTGGTTTGTGGCCGATACCGTAGGAACGAACGATCAAGGGGCCGGAACGCTGGGAAATGGCAGCGGGTTGTTCATGCAGTACATGAACGGCGCTTTTATTCTGAGTCTGGGCTTCTTCTTCGGCGCGTTCGTTATTGCCTTTCTGGCGATCTTCAGCTCTTTCTCGGTGATTGCTGGTGAAGCGGAGCAGGGGGTCATGCAGGCTCTGTTACCCCGGCCGCTGCCGCGCTGGAAATGGTATCTTGGCCGCTGGCTGGGCTTTGTCACGCTGGGAACGATCTATGCCCTCATTCTGTTCACTGCAATTCTGCTGATTACAAGTGCCCACGCGAATGTTCCCAGAGATGCAGTCGTGCTTGCGAAGTCATTCCTGCTGTTCGCCTCTGTAGTTCCCTTGTTAATCTCCGTATCCATGCTGGGTTCAGGACTATTCTCGGCGCTTGGCAACGGTGTGTTCATGACAATGCTCTACGGGGCGGGATTTCTCGGAGGGATGGTAGATAAGCTTAGCGGTTCGCTGAGACTGGAGGACGACGGACTGAAGGTGCTGAATAATCTGACCGGAATGATCTCGATGATTATGCCCGCAGATACCTTGCAGCGCCGAATGACTGTCGAGCTGTTCAGCTTACAGGATATGAATGGTATGTTATCGATGGATAGCGGGGCGCTTAGTCTGATGAATTTCAATTCATTTCCGTCTAATACCTTTGTCGTATACGCTGCGATCTACACTGTGGTTATCTTTGGGCTGGGGCTTCTGCGCTTTCAGCGTAAGGATCTGTAGGAATCGACCATGCTTATTATAAAATCAAACAAAGCAGCGCCCCGAAGGTTCCTGTTCAGGAGCTTCAAGGGCGCTGCTTCGCGTGCCGTGCGGAAATCATTTGGTCACGCCGATCTCGATCCAATCCGTAGACCAGTTACCGATTTCTCCAAGAATGGGAGCCAGGGCCGTACCTTTATCGGTTAACGAATATTCAATTCGTACGGGCATCTCAGGATATACAGTGCGCTGTATGATCCCCTCAGTCTCCATTTCCTTTAATCGGTCTGACAAGACCTTGCCGCTAAGGTTGGACAAGCAATGCTCGATTTCCCCGAACCGCCGCGGACCATCCATCAGGACAAATACGATCAGGGCGACCCACCGCTTACTCAGCACATCCACAGCTTTCTCAAACCGGGGGCACATCTCAAAATCATTCATAAGGATCACCTCAGCATTCATTATATCATAAACTTACAATAAGTAATTATAAATATTTAAATATATATTATAACTTGACGAAGTTATATTACAATGATAAACTAACTTACAAATAGTTACTAAGAAGCGTACGCTATCAAACTTTTAGGACGGTGCTCTTATGATCAACCCAGATATCCTATCTATACTACAGAACAAAATCAACCGGATTCCTATGGAAAACTCCACGAATATATTGGTCGGACCTATTACCCTGCCTGTCAATCTGGACGGGGAGACGATCACCTTCAAATGGTACAGCTGGCTGAATGTGACGGACGAAGAGCTTCAGCGCGCTGAAGGTAAGGAGGCTACCGAGCTGCTCATCAGCCGGTTGTCATCGATGAAGCTTGCGGATGGACAGCAGTCCAGTGTCCTGGTCTACGGAGATTTCGAGCATTCCGAGGATGCGCTGATCCGGATGCACAGCATTTGCCATACCGGGGATATCTTCGGCAGCAAGCGCTGCGATTGCGGCTTCCAGCTGCACCAGTCGATGAAGATGATTGCCCAGCATGGCGCCGGGGCACTCTTTTATCTGGCGAATCATGAAGGAAGAGGCATTGGCCTGTTCAGCAAAGCAATGGCATATCTTCTTCAGGAAGAAGGGTATGATACAGTAGAGGCCAATCTGGAGCTGGGGTTCGCCGATGATTCCAGAGATTACACAGATGCGATCAGCGTGCTTCAGCATTTGCGCAGCCATCCTGTGACTCTGATCACCAACAATCCGAAGAAGCTGGAAGCACTACGGGCTGCCGGCATGAATACAGTGAAGCGGGTGCCGCTATGGGGCGACGTATCGGCCTTCAATGAGAAGTACCTGCGGACCAAGGTGGCCCGTTCCGGACATCTGGAGGCTGTGCCGGGTGCAGAGTTTTTTGAGGGAAGAGTGGCTAAATAAGCAGGCTGGACGGATATGCATCCGTTCCATTATAATGGGGTACTGAACCCAATACTTAGCTTAGTGAGGTAACCTATGAATGCTATACAAGTGCAGGACTTGCGCAAGACCTTCAAAGTCCAAAAAAACCGCGAGGGCCTCAAAGGGGCCTTCGCTGATTTGTTTAAGCGGCAATATTCCGAAGTAACAGCAGTGAAGGACATCTCGTTCAGCATTCCCGAAGGTGAAATCTGCGGATATATTGGGGAGAACGGGGCAGGGAAGTCCACTACGATCAAAATGCTTACCGGAATTCTTGTCCCTACCGCCGGCAGTCTGACTGTCGGCGGCTTCGTGCCGTACGAGGAGCGCGAGAAGTTCGTGCAGAACATCGGCGTTGTTTTCGGACAGCGCAGCCAGCTCTGGTGGGATATCGGCGTGATTGAATCATTCCAGCTGCTGCGCAAGGTATACCGGGTGCCGGAGCAGGACTTCAAAAAACGGCTGGATGAGCTGGTGGAACGCCTGGAGCTTCAGGATCTGCTGAACCGTCCGGTCCGCAAATTAAGCCTGGGCCAGCGTATGCGCTGCGAGCTTGTAGCGGCACTGCTGCACAATCCGTCCATTTTGTTCCTGGATGAACCCACGATTGGACTGGATATTGTTGTGAAATCGGAGATCCGCGAATTCCTGAAGGATATGAACCGGGAGCATGGCACAACCATCCTGCTGACGACTCATGATCTGCAGGATATCGAAGCGCTCTGTTCGCGGGTCATCATGCTGGATGACGGGCGGATTATCTATGACGGAGGTCTGGATGATCTGAAGCAGCGCTGGGGAACCGGGCGTGAGGTGCAGTTCCAGTTCGGAACGGCCACGAAGCTGCAGCAGTTGATCGGCTGGACGGAAGGCATGCCGGTGACCTGGACCGCAGAGAATGAGCTGGCGGCCAAGGTCTGGATTCCGCTGGAGTTGAATGTATCGGATGTGCTGGGCCGGGTCGTCGGACAGGCCGATATTACAGATATCAAAATCATCGAAACAAACACGGATGACATCGTCCGCAGTATTTATCAGTCAGGCTCGGCAGAGAAGCCGGAGGAGCGGATCGCCGCTCTCAGCGATGAGAAAGAGGTTATCCATGTCTGAGAAGCTGGCAACGGCAGTTCCCTCCTCCGGAGGTTCTCGGGGCGGTTCCGGGGAGAATGGGCGGAGGCTGCTGCTTGGCGCTTATTTTGATTTTATCCGTATCCGGTTCCTGACGATGCTTGCTTACCGGGTGAATTACTATTCGGGGATTCTGATCTACACGCTCAATATCGGGGTGAACTATTTCACCTGGAGAGCGATCTATGGCGATGGTGAATCGCTCGGCGGCTTTACCGGGGCTCAGATGACCACGTATGTGGCGGTGTCCTGGATGGCGCGTGCCTTCTACTTCAATAATCTGGACCGGGAGATCTCCACGGATATCCGTGACGGAAGCATCGCGATCCAGTTCATCCGGCCTTATAATTATGTTCTGGTCAAAATGATGCAGGGCCTCGGCGAAGGCCTGTTCCGCTTCATGATGCTGATGATCCCGGGCATGGTGATTGCCATTCTGCTGTTTCCGGTACAGCTTCCTACGGAGCCTTCGGCTTGGGCCGGGTTCCTGGTCATGCTGTTCTTCAGCTTCCTGATCAGCTCGCAGATTAATATTATCACAGGCCTGTCTGCCTTCTTCGTGGAGAACAATGAGGGGATGATGCGCATGAAGCGTGTGGTCGTGGATCTGTTCTCGGGGCTGATTGTGCCGATTACCTTATTCCCGGACTGGTTGTCCTCCGTGCTTAAGGTACTTCCCTTCCAAGCGATTACCTATCTGCCGGGCTCTGTATTTACAGGCCGTGTGCAGGGGGTGGGCATCTGGAATGTGCTGGGTATCCAGGTCATCTGGTTCCTGATTCTGCTCATTCCGATTGTCTGGCTAAATCACGCAGCGCGTCAGCGGCTGTTCGTGCAGGGGGGTTAAGCTGAGCTATGTACTACCTGGACTTATTGATTGAATACCTGAAGAATTATATGAAAACACGGTTAACCTACCGCGCGGATTTCTGGGTGGAGGTCATCTCCGACCTGCTGTTCCAGGCGACGAACTTTATCTTCATCCTGGTCATCTTCATGCATACTGACAGCCTGGGCGGCTGGAATCAGAACGAAGTGGTGTTCGTCTACGGCTTCTTCATGGTTCCGTTCGGCGTGTTCAGCTGCTTCGTCAATATGTGGGGCTTCAGTGAGCGGTATATTGTCAAAGGCGAAATGGACCGCATCCTGACCCGTCCGGCACATAACCTGTTCCAGATCTTCCTGGAGAATGTGGACCCGCCATCCCTGTTCGGCTCCTTCATCGGGCTGATTGTCATGGCGATCAGCGGCAGCAATCTGGGCCTGCCGTTTGAATGGTGGACCCTGCCGATGCTGATTATTCTGACGCTCAGCGCTGTAGCCATTTATACAGGGATCTATACGACACTGACCTCGTTGTCGTTCTATTCGGATGCGCCTACAGGCATTCTGCCGCTGATGTATAACATCCAGACGTACGGACGTTATCCGGTAACGATCTACAACCGGGCGATTCAGGTGCTGCTTACCTGGATTATCCCGTTTGCTTTTGTCGGGATCTATCCGGCAGCCTTGTTCCTGCACCGCGATGAGATGCGGACGATGGCCCTGCTGACCCCGCTGGTCGGCGTGGTCTTCCTCAGCATCGGCCTGATGGCCTGGAGCTTCGGCGTCAAGCGGTACAAGGGTGCCGGTTCTTAAGAGAATGGAATGAAATAGATATACAGTGAGGGTTGTCCCGCAGCTTCTGAATTGGCTGCCGGGGCAGCCCTCTTTGTCAATAAAATAACAGCAATCGCTATCCGCAGGATGTTCGCTTTCAAGTGAAACGTACTATCCAGATGCTCGGAAAATGCTACTTATCTAAATGCTGAAAGCGCATAATAAGAGAAGAGAGGTACAGCATTCTAATAGGGAAAGAAGGATGGGACAGAATGGATAAATACATAGTCGGCATTGACCTGGGCGGAACCAATATCAAGGCAGGCCTTTTTGATAAGCATTTCACAGCCCTGGAGGAGTTGTCGATACCCACAGAAGCGCAGAAGGGTCCGGCACATGTGCTGGAGCGGATCAGGCTTGCTGTTACACAGCTAAGTGCAGGAAGCGGAATTTACGAGTCGCAGATTGCCTGTATGGGAATGGGAATCCCTGGTCTGCTCGACCCGGAGGAGGGCCTGTCGGTCTTCTCACCGAATTTTCCCGGCTGGGAGCAGGTCCATGTGGTCAACGAAATGAAGCCTTACTACGACTTCGAGGTCTACATAGATAACGATGTGCGGGTTAATCTCTACGGAGAATGGCACCATGGTGCCGGACAAGGGCATAAGCATCTGATACTGCTCACACTCGGGACCGGTCTCGGCTCCGGGATGGTTCATGACGGCAAGGTGCTGTATGGGACAACCTTCAGCGCAGGTGAAATCGGGCATATGAATATGTACCGGCAGGGACGTCCCTGCCGCTGCGGAAGCTCTGGATGCCTGGGGAGGTATGTATCTGCGGTGGGGATGGTGAATACCTTCAAGGAGAAGCTGGAGGCAGGTAGGGTCAGCCTGATTCAGACCTGGACCAAGCAGACCCAGAAGCAGATTACGGCGCAGATGATCTCAGAGGCTTATGATCTTGGAGACCCCTTGGCCATTGAGGTTATGCATGAGACGGGGGAGCTGCTGGGATACGGGCTGGCGAATGTGATTAATCTGCTGAACCCGGAGCTGGTTATTATCGGGGGCGGCATGGCCGCAGCAGGAGACCGTCTCCTGAACAGTGTCCGCGATACTGTAAATGCCCATGCGCTGAAGCTGTCCGCAAGCCGGTGCCGGATTGTTCAGGCTGAACTGGGCAGCCGTGCAGGTACGCTGGGTGCGGCTGTATATGCTTATCAGAAACAAAAGCATGTACAACTAGACCATTCTAATTGAGCGGAAATTCGCGTGCTACTGGCCGCACCTGCCTGATGCAAAACTATTGATTTTCAATAATTCACCATATGTCCATATAAAAGCTTGAAATCGACATTAATCGTCAAATTAACCCAATGAATACAGGAACTTGAAGGCGGTATACTGGGTACAGTGGCATATTTACTGGTATATATATCCTGCATCTCTTGAGGAAGCAACATGGATATTCCGGTTCATCATGACTGCGAACCATACTCACGGGCAGATTGAATGGACCGTCATGCAGCTTGCTGAAGGTATTCATGCGTTCGTTAAGGAGCCGTTAATGTTATGAATCTCGTAATTGGAGGCAATGGCGGTCTGGGCCATTCCATCACACAAGAATTACTGTCACGGGGCAGACTGGTGAAGGCTACCTACCACCGTTCCAGCCAGGCTTTACACAGGCTGAGAGGCCCGCTGTTGACCCTGGCGGCAGTAGATGTAAGGAATGAGAAGGTGCTTGCTGAAGCACTGAATGGGGTAACAACCGTCTATTTCTGCCTTAATGTACCGTATCAGGATTGGTACTCTGTCATGCCAGAGGCGCTGGAGCGGGTAACCCGTCAGCTTAAGTCCGGCCAGACCCTGGTATTTCCGGGCAATATCTACGGTTACGGCAAGCTCCAATATCTTCCGGCGGATGAACGCCATCCGAAGGAGGCACGAACCCGCAAGGGGAAGCTGCGGAATCAACTGGAGGAGCTGCTGAAGACGGAGGCTGAACGGCGGGGATTCCGTTACGTGATTCCGCGATATCCGAATTACTACGGTCCCAATGTCACGAACCGCTTATTCGGACCGATCTTTAGCGGAGCCCTCCAGGCGAAGACGATTAAGTGGCCGGTGAAGCTGGACGTTCCGCATGATCTGGTCTATATCCGGGATGCGGCCAGAGCAGCTGTATTGCTGGCGGAGAGCGGTGAGCAGGGGGAGTGGCATGTGTCCGGCTCCGGAGCTATTGAGGGGCGGCAATTTCTGATGAATATCCACCATGCGGCTGGCAGTCCGGGAAAGTGCTGTGCGGTGCCGAGCTGGGCAGTCGGATTAGCCGGTGTGTTCAATAAGGAAATAAGCGAATTCCATGAGCTTCTATACGAATTCGAGTATCCGCTTCTGCTGAATGATAATAAATTCATGATGCGGTTCCCCGAATACAATCCGACATCGTATAAGAGGGCCATTAGGGAAACCATAGAATGGTTCCGTGAAGAGCTGGGTTAGCGGATGAAGCCAAGGGAAATGAGCAGCAGTGCTTTTTCATGACAAGCTTGCAGAATTGTACGCCGTCCCGGGTAGCATGATATGCTATAGGCAGTAATACACGGGAGGTAATATGATGACACGTGACATACAACATATGCCTTATGGCTATGACCCGCCAGCCAGTGAGCGTAAGGGAACGCTGATCTTCTATGATTCGTTCGAGCATATATCGGATATGGAGCTGCTTAAGGCGGCGGAGACGGCAGTGGAGCGCAAGTTCACGAAGCTGGTGCTCTACCCGCTGCATGAAGAAACCGTCCGGCGGATGACGAAGGAGCCGGTGAAGGCCTGGTATAAGCGGGATGACCGGCT
The DNA here is from genome assembly GCF_038009085.1 of Paenibacillus sp. FSL R7-0210. NCBI lineage: Bacteria > Bacillati > Bacillota > Bacilli > Caryophanales > Paenibacillaceae > Paenibacillus > Paenibacillus sp. FSL R7-0210. The sequence continues at coordinate 2,794,179 of NZ_JBBPAR010000001.1, read as the reverse complement.
GCATGCGTGGAAAAAAGAGCAGGGACAGTCCTTCATCACCGTAGAGAGCCTCGAAGGTAAGCGTAAGAAGTATACCCCGCTGGATTCGGCACTGCGTCATATCAGCGACATTTACCCCGCGCCGTATTTTCTCTATCTGACTCCAGATATGGCGAATCTGTTCGCCTCCTTCTCCTCCTTCGAGGAGTGGATCGTCAAGCTGCGTCTGCTGCTCTCCGAAGCGCCGGCTGAGGTCCATCCGCGCCTCGAGAAGTTCCGTCACCGCTGGGATGTGGCAGGCAGGGAACGCTGAACGGGCTACACCTTAGTCCGTCTCATTCCGGCAGGCGCTTCCCAGGGCCTGATTCTTAATATGGATGGGGGCGCAGGCCAGCCAAGCCTTGACAGTAGTGTTCTACTGCTGCAAGGACTGGCTGGCCTGTTCTGTGACAAGGGGTAGAGGTAAGCAGCAGGAAGGAAATCCCGGATTATTTGTGAAGCTCGGCCTGCTTGCGTCTGTAAGTGTACATTCTCCACTGATAATGAATGAAGCAGCCGATGCAGAAGCCGAGAATGGCAACCGTTGCTGCGATTCCGACCATCATGGTGAAGATATATCCGGCAATTGTCCAGCCGGCCAGAAAGCTGACCAGTCCGCCCGCCAGACAGAAGACGGCAATCTTCTGGTTGAATTGCTGCTGCTCCGGGTCTTCAAGCACATAGGCGGAGCGCGGCTTCGTCAGCAGCGGGCTGCATAGCCTGATGACGGGATGATATCCGAAGATTAGACCTGATAATCCGGCGGCAAGCGGGAAGGCGAGAATCCAGTGGAGACCTGTGAGCAAGGCCAGTAATACAGATATGACAATGAAGGCCTGATTGAGCTTCACTAGCGGGCGGGGAATTCCCTGCATTGTAGGCTTTTGACTCATTATAATCACACCTTTCACATTGGAATAATTAATTTTAATTCGATTATAGCGACAGAACGGATGTGTGGCAATCCTTAAGTCTTATGAACCAACAGTGAAAATTAAAATTTAATATTATTATCCATTGACAGGAGGAGTTTTTTTGTGGTTTTATTATGTAGACCAATTGTTATAATGGTTGGATCGTCAAGATAAGGAAGTGTAGAGCTTGTCGAACAAGCCTAATGCACGCGAAGCCATTGTGGATACGGCTTCCAGGTTGTTTTTTACACAGGGGTACCATGCTACCGGACTGAATCAGATCATTAAAGACAGCGAATCGCCCAAGGGTTCCTTGTATTATTATTTTCCCCACGGCAAAGAGGAGCTGGCCCTGACCTGCATTAACCGGACTAGTGAAGAGGTAGCCCGTTTATTGCGCCATTATATGGAGAGTGAAGCGGTGCCGGCTCAGGCTGTGCAGAATTTCATCATGTCTATGGCAAATGAGGCGGAGAAATCCTCTTTTGAAGGACTGGTTCCGTTCAGCTTCTGGGTAGCCGTGGAGACCTCCTGTGTCAGCCATGAGCTGCGCACTGCTTGCCAGTGTGTCTTCAGGGATTGGCAGGATATTATTGCGAAGCGTCTGATCCGGGAGGGGGTACAGGAGGAAACGGCAGAGTGCAAAGCTTCGGTGGTGGTCTCCTTGTTCGAGGGGGCGCTGCTGCAGGCGTTGACCTGCAGAAATATTCAACCGCTGGAAGCAGCAGCAGAGTGCATTCCGGCAATACTGGCTTAACCGTATTACGCAAGATCATAGAGAGATATACACAGATACCAGGAGGATACGAGAGTGAATGCAACTATGACTGACAAGGGTTCAAGTAAGCCCCGGCAATTCAAGACTTTACCCATTCTGATCTCCCTGCTGATTGCCGGCTTCATCGGCATGTTCAGTGAGACCGCCCTAAATGTAGCTTTAAGTGATCTTATGAATGTCCTGCAAATTACACCATCGACGGCGCAGTGGCTGACTACCGCCTATCTGCTGACGCTGGGCATTCTGGTTCCGATCTCAGGGATGCTGCTGCAGTGGTTCACCACAAGACAGTTGTTCGTCGCTGCCTTATGCTTCTCTATTCTGGGCACGTTCCTTGCGGCGATTTCGCCGAATTTCGAGTTTCTGCTCACTGCGAGAGTGGTGCAGGCGATGGGAACCGCGCTGCTGCTACCGCTGATGTTCAATACGATTCTAATCATCATTCCCGCTGAGAAAAGAGGGGCGGCGATGGGACTTATCGGCTTGGTAATTATGGTAGCTCCAGCGATTGGACCTACGATTGCCGGTCTGCTGATTGAGAGCCTGAGCTGGCACTGGATCTTCTGGCTGTCCCTGCCGTTCCTGGTAATGGCTCTAATTAGCGGAATTCTCTTCATGCAGAACGTCACGGAAGTGACGAAGCCTAAGATTGATGTCCTGTCCATTATTCTGTCCTCCTTCGGCTTCGGCGGTATTGTCTACGGCTTCAGCAGTGCCGGTGAAGCGGAAGGCTGGGGAAGTCCGAAGGTTATTATCGCCATCGTGATCGGTGCGATTGCCCTTATTCTGTTCTGTATCCGCCAGTTGACGATGAAGCAGCCTATGATTGATCTGCGCGCCTTCAAGTTCCCGATGTTCGTGGTTGGGGTACTGATGGTCTTCATCTGTATGATGGTTATTCTCTCCTCGATGCTGATTCTTCCTATGTATCTGCAGCAGGGACAAGGGTATTCAGCCTTCAAGGCAGGATTACTGCTGCTGCCGGGCGGAATCATCAACGGGCTGATGTCGCCGGTCATGGGACGTCTGTTCGACAAATACGGTCCGAAATGGCTGGTTATCCCAGGACTGGCGCTCGTCGCCGTCTCCTTGTGGTTCTTCTCGGGAATTACAGCTACTTCGACCGTTGTCTTCGTGATCGTGCTTCACAGTGTGCTTATGATCGGAATCTCCATGATTATGATGCCTGCACAGACGAATGGTATCAATCAGCTTCCGCTGGAATACTATCCGCATGGTACAGCCATTATGAATACACTTCAGCAGGTAGCGGGTGCGATTGGTACAGCGCTGGCGGTAAGCATCATGACCTCCGGCTCCAAAAGCTACATGCAGACCGTCACTAACCCGGCTGATCCGCTGAACATCGGCGCTGCCTTCACTCATGGAGTGCAGAATGCCTTCATCTTCGGGATGGTCATGGCTATTATAGGTCTGGTGATTGCGTTCTTCCTTAAGCGTGTCATCGTATCGCACAAGACTCAGGCTTCGATGCATTAATTATCATGGAATTGAATAAGAACCTCTCCTTGCTAAAATGGGCAACCATTTGGCTGGAGAGGTTTTTTTGTGCGTGTTAATGTATGGAGGCGGCTGTCGGAAAGGCTGGACTTCATTTGGTTAATACTGTATATTAAGCATAGATTAACGATGTATAGGCAAAACAAATAGGAGGAAATGCCGATGAAGGTCAGCAAAGAAATGCTGAAGGGGAGCACGGGGACGATGATCCTCACTCTGCTGCTGGACAGGCCGCTGTATGGGTATGAGCTGATTAAGGAGCTGGAGCAGCGCTCACAGGGAGTTTTTGCCCTGAAGGAGGGTACGCTCTACCCGATTCTCCATGCGATGGAGAGTGAACGCTGGGTGGAAGCGTATTGGATGGAGGTAGACGGACGCAGACGTAAGTATTACCGGCTATTGGATGAGGGCAAGCACAAGCTTCAGGAGAAGAAGGCGGAATGGGCGCTGTTCAAGGGTGCCATGGATACCGTTCTGGGGGAGGGCAGCGGCTGATGGAACCAAATCAGAAGGTGTTGAACCGCTATTTGAATAAGGTGTGCGCCGAAGTAAAGGCTAAAGGAATGCACGATGAGATCCGGGAGGAGCTGAGCGGACATTTCGCCGACCTGATGACGGAGAGGCAGCAGCAGGGGGCATCCGAAGAAGAGGCGCAGCAGTATGCAATTGCACAATTGGGTGATCCGCAGGCCATCGGCCGGGATCTGCACCAGATTCACAAGCCCAGGATTCCTTGGTCGCTGCTGGCGGGTGTTATTCTGTTGTCGGCGGTAAGTCTGCTGGGGATGGCGGCTGTGGAAGCGGGGTTTGGGGATTATTACAAGTTTCCTGATGCCCTTATGCTGCGGCAGGGTATGTTCATTGTTCTTGGGATCGCGGTAATGGCTATCATGTATTTTATCAATTTCAAGCACGTGCTGCGGTCTTCGGGATGGATCTATGGCGGAGCATTAATGGCAATTCTCTTCAGCATATTGGTTGGTCTTCAGGTGACGAATGGTGTTAGGCGTTATGTGGGCATTCTAGGACTCTTCTTCGATGTGATCGGATACAGTCCTTATATATTTGTAGTGGCTCTGGCAGGGATATGGAACAGGCAAGGCTTCATGAAGACCTGGAACGGGCGAACAAGAGACTTGGCGGAATTATCGTTATTGCTGCTGCCGGCCGTGATTTATGCGGTTATCCCAGCTTTTCCTGAACTGATTGTATATCTGGCCGTATCCCTGACGTTCTATATCTGGATGACCCGCCGCTGGATTAGAGGTACGGTGATTGCTGTAACATTTCTAACGGGCGGGGCAATCTATGTGTGGAACCACCTGCATCTCCGGGAGCGGTTCATCGCGGCCGTTCAAGCGGATCATAGGGATACCGGCGCTGGGTACTTGAATAGTGTAATTCACAACACGTTAACCTCCGCAGGCTGGAGGGGACAGGGAATGGGCTACAGAATTGCGGAAGAACGCTTGATGTTTCCGTATACGGACCTTTTTCCAGTGTATTTGATCCAAACCTTCGGCTGGGCTGGCGGTCTGCTGCTGCTTGTGCTGGTCTGCTGGTTTGTGCTCAGAATGTTATACTCTGCACGCACCGTAAGCGATACCTATGGACGGGCACTGATTCTGGCACTGGCTCTGATGCTCTCCATTCGTCTAATCTATGGCCTGACTATTCTCACCGGCAGAATGCCGCTGATCTCCATACCGTTCCCGTTTTTGAGCTACGGCCAGCATGTGTTCATTGAATTCGCGGCTCTCGGGCTGCTGATGGGGGTCTACAGGCGCAAAGATATGCTCCCGGCGGGGCAAGCTCCATCTTCACTATAGACGCTCCCTGGGGCTGCACCGTATACTGAAAGGGTAAATATGGGATGAGGCAGGTGAGGAGTAAACATTGTGAATAAGCTGCGATATAGAGGCACAAGACTGGGATTACTGTTAGGCGCAATGATTGTAAGCGGGGCTGCACTTCTGGGCGTCATGGCAACGGCTGCAGCGGCACCCGTGACTCCTGAGACACCGTTTACACCAAGTACAGTTGTGAAGAAAAACAATCTCCCCGGCGGTTTTGTCTATCTGGATGAGGTTATTCCCTCGGCGCAATATGAGATCCGTTACTATAGTGAGAATAATTTTACCGGCACCAGGGTGGACGGATATAAGGCCCCGCTCGCGATCTTCTCGAAGACCGCCGCTGCTGCGCTGAAGAAGGTTAGCGAAGATCTGGAACAGAAAGGCTATATCCTGAGAGTCTATGACGCTTACCGTCCGCAGCAAGCCGTTAATCACTTCGTGCGCTGGTCACAAGACGCCAGTGATCTGAAGATGATGGCGCAGTATTATCCGAAGCTGGACAAGCGGAATCTGTTCAAGCTGGGTTTCATCGCCAAGAAATCCGGGCATTCCCGGGGCAGCACGATCGACCTGACACTGGCTCAGAAGAGTACAGGCAAGCTGGTGGATATGGGCAGTCCTTATGATTTTTTCGGCGAAATCTCTTACTATAATACGAATCTCATCAGCAGCACCCAACATGCGAACCGGAAGCTGCTGAAGGATGCGATGGTGAAGCAGGGCTTCAAGCCGTACGCTAAGGAATGGTGGCATTTCACACTGATCAAGGAGCCTTACCCGAAGCAATATTTCAACTTCAAAGTGGAGTAGGGCTGTTCCAAAGCAGTATAGAACGGTTAATGGATTATGCAAGGTTAATCTCTGAAGCATGCGTGCATAATATTCGAATATAGGAAAGGTGGGATCGATTTGTTCAAAAGAATCGTAGCCGTATTCCTTAGTGTAATGTTATTTGCAGCAGGAGCAGGTGTATTGACCAGTAATAACGTTAGTGCCGCCGGAAGCTTGAGGATTATCGTGAACGGTCAGGAATTGCAGACGGGTGAGACATCGGCCTATACCAACGGACCGGACGTCATGCTCCCGCTGCGGGAGACGGTAGAGGCCCTCAAATATAAGGTCACCTTCAGTGGAGCTACCGGGACGTTCCTGCTGGAACGGTTCCAGGAGAGTGTTCAGTTCAGATTATCCGGTAAGGAGCTTGTGCTGGACGGCAAGAACAAAGTACCGTTTACAGGCGGCTTTGAGTTAAAACAAAAAAAGGCGTACGCGCCGCTGTCTTTTTTTGCAGCGATCGGGTTGGTTACTTCTTATAATCCGGAAACCGCTCAGGTTGAAGTATACACACGGGAGGTAATGGCAAGTGCCGTAGCAGGTCTGCTGGCAGCTGGTAACTATCCGGCACTGAAGGAGCGGTATTACGCCAAGGACGCAGAACCCGCTGTTCTTCCGGTTCTCCAGCAGAGCTGGGAAGGGATTAACATGCTGGCGGGCAGTTACCGCGGAGTGAAATCGACTACCAGCACACAGCAGGATGGAGTAATTACGATTGTGAGCGTATTGTCCTTCACCAAAGCGGAGGCCGTACTGACTCTGGAACTGGGCGCTTCAGGCAAGCTCACCAAGCTAACTCTAACGCCGGTCCAGGCAGCCAGTGAAGTATTGGCCGGCCCGGCCCCATCCTAGATTCTCATAAGACATAACTCTGCTCCCAAGGGAGAATTCCACGGCTTAAGTATAGCTGCAGGAATTCTCCCTTTAACTTTCTGTTGACAGAATGCCGGAAAGAGAGTAATTTTAAATTCGAATTAAACAATGTTTAAATCGTTGATTAGATCAATGATTAAGATTCTGTGACAGAGGAGGGCGACAAGCTGCATTATGGTTAAATTGGGCAACAAAGCTGATTCTTCAGATAAAGATACGAAGCAACTTATCCTCGATGCCACGGTTGCGCTGATCCGTGAGGACGGATTCCAATGCATTACCCTGCGCAGTATCGCGGCAAGAGCTGAGACCAATCTGGCCCTGGTGAACTACCACTATGGCTCCAAGGAGAAGCTGTTCGGCGATGCTGTGAAGCAGCTCGTGGCGACCTTTGACGATGCTTTTAAGGCACTGGAGGACACTTCGTTGCCGCCGAAGGAGCGCATGAAGCTGTTTTTTACCCGTTACATTATGAATCTTAGCCGTTATCCCGGGATGGCCCGGCAGATGCTGGATCAGAGACACCATATTATGGGCTCCCACGATGAATATGCGAAATATTCCAAGCTGATGAGAATTGAACGTATTCTTGATGCACTTGCCGAGATTACCGGGGAGCAGGACCGTGACAAGCTGATGACGATGACGATGCAGATCTACGGGGCCATTGTATTTCCGGTGATTATGGTGAGCAGTCTCCCCAAGGAGCGTGAGGATCTTCAGCAGATCTTCAAGCTGGCCCCGCTGGAGGAGCAGATTGACGGGTTGTTTGAGCTGTATTTTCACAAGTATAACTAATCATGAATAGAGAAAAGAGTGGACAAGAGAATGTCAAAACCTATTAATCCAAGTAACACCGCCGCCGCAGAGGCGCCGTTCTCGCTGAGAGCTATAATTCCATCATTGCTGGCGATTATTGTCGGCATGATCATGGTTATTCTGGACAGCACCGCAGTCAATGTGGCCGTTCCGAATCTGGTGCAGTATTTCGATACGGACCTGAAGACTGTTCAATGGGCGATTACCGGCTACACGCTTGCGCTCGCTGCTGTAATTCCGCTGGCCGGCTATATGACCGACCGCTTCGGGTCCAAGCAGGTATTCCTAACGACCATTGCCATGTTCGTGCTTGGCTCTGTGTTATGCTCGGTAGCTCAGACTTCGGGGCAGCTTGTCTTGTTCCGCGTCATTCAAGGTCTTGGCGGCGGCATGGTCGCTCCGATCGGGATGGCGATGGTCTTCAGACTCGCTCCGGCAGAACGCAGAGGCTCGATCATGGGGATGCTCGGTATTCCAATGCTGCTGGCTCCGGCCCTTGGCCCGATCCTCGCAGGTTATCTGGTGGAGTATGTGAGCTGGCACTGGATTTTCCTGATTAACCTGCCTATCGGTATTGTAGGTATTATTCTTGGCCTTAAGTATTTGCCGGTGACCGAGAAAAAGGGAAGAGCCCACCTCGATATCCTCGGAATCATTCTGGCTCCGCTCGCGTTCTCGATGCTGGCTTATGGCGTCAATCAGGGCGGCGGAGAGAGCTGGACTTCAACCGGGGCTATCCTAGGTTTGTCGGTTGGCGGAGCCGCGTTGATCGTCTTTGTCATTGTTGAACTGCTGCAAAAGCATCCGCTGCTGGAGCTGCGCGTCTTCCGTTCCTCGGACTTTACGCGCGGGATTATTCTGTCCTGGGTCACACAGGCGGCATTGTTCGGCTCCATGCTGTTCGTTCCGCTGTACCTCCAGCAGATCCGCAATTACACACCGCTGGAGACCGGGCTGATCCTGCTTCCGCAGGCGCTGGCTTCCGGAGTAGGGATGCCGCTGGGCGGCCGATTGTTCGACCGGATCGGAGCGCGTCCGCTAGTGTTCGTAGGTCTCAGTATTATATCGACGGCACTGTTCCTGCTCTCAGGAGTTACAGTAGACACCAGCCTTCCTGTTATTATACTGTCTCTGGTCATGATGGGCCTGGGAATGGGTCTGTCGATGATGCCGGTCAACACCCATGTTCTGAACTCTGCGCCGCGTGAATGGGTGAACCGGGTTACCCCGCTTACCGCCGCTGCCCAGCAGGTTGTGGTATCGTTCGCTGTTGCCGGCATGACCGGGTACCTGACCAGCCAGATTGCGGTGCATATGGGTAAAATGACGGCCGGAAGCAATCCGCTTGCCGCTGCCGTACAGGGCTTCGGGGATGTCTTCTTCCTCTCGGGCTGCATCGCCGTGGCCGGAGTGGTCCTCAGTCTGATTCTGCGCCGTCCGAAGACAGCAGGCGCTGCACCTTCTCCTGAAGAACAGCAGACAGATGCCGCTATGATGATGGGGCATTAATCGGTCACAGCTGTTATAGGCGACACATGTTATAGACTAACAAAGAACGTCCCTGACTGCCGGTTGGCAGGGGGACGTTTTTTTGTGCTTTTTGAACGCTCAGGTGGGGATAAGAGATATAGAGGGGCCATGGGTGCGAGCCGGATGTATGTGGAAAACTGAATACAATGTGCGGGTGAGGGGGTGCATGGGAGGATGCTGGACCAGCTCAAGGCTGAAGGTAGAAGAATGAAGAGCACTAGTGCCCCTGAATTCGCGGGATGTGGGCGAAAGGAGCAAATGAAGAGCACTAGTGCCCCTGAATTTGCGGGATGTGGGCGAAAGGAGCAAATGAAGAGCACTAGTGCCCCTGAATTTGCGGGATGTGGGCAAAAGGAGCAAATGAAGAGCACTAGTGCCCCTGAATTCGCGGGATGTGGGCGAAAGGAGCAAATGAAGAGCACTAGTGCCCCTGAATTCGTAGGATGCCCCAAAAGTGGACGGATGTCTAAGATGTTTGTTCCATTTCCACTCAATCTAGCAGAAGAAGAGCTACAGATGCGCCCGCCGCTTCTTCAGCATCCTTGCCGGAGGAACCATATGCAGCTTGCCCAGCAGCTCAGAGGCCAGAATGCCCAGCAGCACAAGGGCGGCACCGGTGTAGCCCTGGAGCGAAAGCTGTTCGTGTACGAACAAGTAGCCGAAGAAGGCAGCGAATACCGGCTCAAGGGCGAAGATCAGACCAGTGCGGGTCGGTGTAGTATACTTCTGGGCAACCGGCTGCAGGATGAACCCGCAGGCGCTGCACAAGATCCCCAGAGCCAGAATCGCGATCCAGCCCGGGAGGGTGGACGGTAGCGAAGGCGTCTCGAAGATAGCAGATAGAATCAGGGCATAGCCCCCGGCGAAGCCGAGCTGCAGAATGCCGATATTCAGTGAGTCGCAGGTCTTAACCGCCCGGCTCGTCACGAGAATCTGCACCGCATAGAATACTGCTGACAGAATGCAGAGGAGATCACCAGGCTGGATTTGCAGCGAGCCGTTAAGCGTAAGCAACCCGATGCCGCTGATGGCGAGCACAGTGCCGAAGATTTGCGGGGGCGCGACTTTTTTTCTAAACACCAGAACCTCAAGCATAGGAACAAAGACAACGGTCAACGCAACCAGGAATCCGGCATTAGAGGTCGTGGTCGTCTTCAGCCCGAAGGTGATGCAGGTGAATACGCCAAGCAGCAGGAAGCCGAGCAAGGCTCCGTATTTCAAGGTTCTGGCATCCACACTGCGCAGCCGTTTGCGGAACAGTAGTCCCGCCAGGATGAATGCAAGCCCGAAGCGCAATGAAATCAGATTGAATTCTCCCAGTGTACCCAGTCCCAGCTTCATGAACAGGTAGGAGGAGCCCCAGAACAGTGTTACTACAATGAGCATTAGCTCGGCCTTAAGCGGCTTCATTCAGTCATCATCCTTCTTTATTTCAAGTGAGTATAGTATAATACGCTCGAATACATAAGGTAACTGAATGTTTATCATAGGATACATGAGAAATTGTCATGCTAAATGAGGGGGCTGGACATGAGTCTGATTAAGTACGAGGTGTTCTTGAAAGTGGTGGAGCTGGGCAGTCTTACGAAGGCAGCGGAGGCGCTGGGCTTTACCCAATCCGGCATCAGCCATACGATCAGCAGTCTGGAGCAGGAGTTCGGGTTCCCGCTGCTCGTGCGCAGCCGATCGGGCGTGAAGCTGACGGTGAACGGGGAGCAGGTGCTTCAGCCGATCCGGGAGATTCTGAATTGGAATGAGCAGCTTAAGCAGCAGGTAACGGATATTCACGGCCTGGAGACGGGGACGATCACGATCGGCACCTTCACCAGTGTCTCTGTGCATTGGCTGCCGGATATCATCAAGCAGTTCCGTGAGGAATATCCGTACATTGAGTTCAAGCTGATGGAGGGTGGTTATCTGGAGATTGAGCAGTGGATCGAGGCTGGGGTGGTTGATTGCGGCTTCCTCTCATTGCCGACAAGGGAGCGGTTCGAGGTCATTCCGCTGAAGCAGGACCGGATGCTGGCGATCCTCCCGCTCGGCCATCCGCTGAGTAAGGCCCCTTATATGCCGCTGGCCCAGATCGCCTACGAGGACTTCATCATTCCGAAGCCCGGCTCGGATTATGATGTGCAGCGGGTGCTGGAGAAGGCCGGGATTAAGCCGAACATCAAGTTCTCGGCCGGGGACGATTACGCCATTATTGCCATGGTGGAAAAAGGCCTGGGCATCAGCATCCTTCCAGAGCTGGTCACCCGGTTCCAGTATGAGCGTGTAGCCATGCTTGAGCTGGAGGAGCGGAGCTTCCGTTCCCTGGGCATCGCAGTCAACTCGATGAAATATGCTTCACCTGCCACGCGGCGATTCTTACAGCATGTGCAGCACTGGTCTTCCAGCCAAGGAGCCATTTAACTTGCTGAAAAAGCGAAAAAAAGGCATGTTTTCAAAATAGAAAACATGCCTTTTTGCCAATACGTATCCGCGTATCATTCGCTTAATTTGCGCCCTTCATGGTCGAGAAACAACAGCTCGTAGTATTTTTTGGGACGCCCCTTACTGTTGTCCCTCTTTTCAAATACCGTTTGTACTTGTTTACTTTCCTCAATTTTGTTAAGAATTCGGTTTGCACCTTTAACGGTCATGGACAGGCACTGTGCAACATCCTCAGAGGATAGCTTATTGGTTCGCATGATTTCTGCATAAGATATGATTTTTTGCAAATTGATGTTGTTGATTCCGATGGTTTTGGCTAACGCAAGGATTTCCGGGTCCCCCTGCTCGGAGAACTGGATGACATTCATGCTCCGCATGGGGCCGGCAACCTTCTGATTCTCGTCTATAAAAAAGCTGCTGCTGCCCGTATAGGCTTCCGCCTGTCTGTGAGCCTTGGTGGCGTTGACGTTCGCTTGAAAATATTCATGCCCCGAGCCCCAGCCGATCTTTACCTTGCCCTGTATACGCTCCTCCAGATACTCCAGCAGGGAACAGTTATGAGCGTTAGAGGTGATCCTCATGAAATGGCCGAAGGTGGTGTACAGTCTGACATAGCCTTCTGAGATTTGGGCCGTGTCTGCCATATTCACGCTACGCAGAAAATGGCCGACAAGGACTTTCAGCTCATGAAGCTCCTCTTCGGAGAAGTGCTGCTCATTTTGGACCGATAAGCACGCAACCACTGCCCTCTGGTTCTTAAGCTTGAGAATGGTAATCTCGTTGATGATCTCGCTGATGGTTTCTTTAACGCTCTCCAAAGTGGGCCGAATTAAGATATATTTGACGCCGTGCTTTTGGAGTTCCGGAACAAAGTGGCCGAAGGCCGTGATGGACAGATCTATTTTCTTGTCTTCCCATAGCGTGATATGGTTCTCCAGCATGGTCTCCACCCGCTCCAGCAGATTTCCGCTGTTCACGGGCTTTCCTTCATGAGTCAGGTATTGCTGGAATTCGCTGAAAGACTCGATGATATACGCATAATCCACATAGATCCGGGAGATATCAAGTCCAGGCTCTGTAACCAGCAACCGGAAAAGCTCCCTGTACAGCAAGTTCTCATCATCATGCAAAATGTGAACAGGTACCTTGTCATCCAGGTATTCCTTGTCAATGGCCTCGTAAAGCATCCTCCCGCTGATCACAAATCCATCCACCGAATCCAGGTTTTTGAGATAGATGTCCGTTGTTTCCCGGAAATTGCTGATGGTAAGGAAGCGGAACTGGCATAGGGGCCGCATTTCTTCTTCAATGGCGCGGAAATAATCCATATGGGACTCTGGCGTGATAATACCCAGCTTGATTGTCATAATAGATTCCTTTCATGAACAGTTCAATCAAAAGAGTTATATCACAATAAATGTGATATTACAATGTTCCGGCAGCCTCTGAAATAATGTTCTTAAAATGTCTTAATATCTCTTGACAGGGTATAAAAATGCCAGTACGATAAAAGTGTTCTTAAAAAGTCTTAAAATGAAAAGGAGGGAATGCCCGCACTGTTCTTACGTTCATTCAATTTATGCTTTGGGAGATGTTCATTGTGAGTGAAGAAGCTGAAGACTTAATGAGTATGGCTCATCAGCTGCAGGACAAAATGGTCATGTACAGACATCATCTTCATACGGTTCCTGAGCTTGATCTAAGTTTGCCCAAGACAACGGCCTACGTGAAAGAGGCGCTGGAATCGATGGGGCTTAAGCCCACTCTCGTCGGGGAATCTGGGCTAACAGTTACCATTGGCGGACAGCATGAAGGGAAGGTGGTTCTGATCCGAGCGGATATGGACGGGCTGCCGATTCAAGAAGAAACGGATTTGTCTTACGCATCGTTGAGCGGAAACATGCATGCTTGCGGTCATGACATGCACACTTCCATGCTGCTGGGAGCGGCGGAGATTCTGAAGGCGAGCGAACAGCAGCTTCGCGGGACAGTTAAGCTGATGTTCCAGCCGGGTGAAGAGACGCTGCACGGGGCACAGATGATGCTGGAAAATGGGATTCTCGACAATCCCAAGGTGGATGCAGCCATGATGCTTCACGTGTTGACCGGAATGCCGCTGCCTCTGGGACAATTTGTAGTACCTGAGGAAGGTGGAGCGATTTCAGCTTCGTCGGATTGGTTCGAAATCATCATCCGGGGGAGGGGCTCACATGGCGCTATGCCCGAGGCCGCAGTGGACCCTTTGAATGTGGCTGCTCATCTTCATCTGGCACTGCAGGGTATCCTTAGCCGGGAAATCTCGCCGATTGATAATGCAGTCCTTACCATTGGCGTGATGGAAGGCGGAACTACGAACAACGTGATTCCCGATACGGCCAGATTGAAGGGCAGTGTACGCACCTTTAACGCCGCATTGCGGGATAAAGTGGAAGCCCGTATCCGCGCAATTACCGCAGGGATCGGAGAAACTTTTCAGGCCAAGGTGGAAGTGATCTATACGCGGGGTTGTCCTGAGGTGAAGACGGATGGCGGACTTAATAGGCAAATGAAAGCTTCAATTGCAAATACCTTTGGCGACGGCTCCTATATCGGTATCACTGAGCTGGTACCCGGCGGGAAATTAATGGGCTCGGAAGACTTCGCCTTTGTCTCACAGGCGGTGCCAAGTACCACGGTGTTTCTTAACGCAGGCAATACCGAAGAAGGTTATAGTTACCCTGTACACCATCCTAAGACGATGTTCTCGGATGAGGTGCTTCATAGAGGGGCTGCGGCTTATGCAGCTTTTGCCAGAGACTGGCTTGAACGAAACAGTTAAGCTCTAAACCAAACTTAGGAGGAATTACAATGACAGAGAGACGTATGATTGGACCCACCAAATTCGAAGAGTACTCGGAGAAATACAAGGAATTCCTGTTAATGACCCGCCGTGACGGAATCCTTGAAGTGCGTCTTCACACGGGTGGAGATTCGTACACGCACAATTGGGAAGCTCATACCGCCTGGTCTCATGCCTGGTCAGATATTGGCCGTGACCCTGAGAACGAAGTCATGATTATTACGGGAACCGGGGATAAATGGCTGATTGGCGACCCTGAGGTCTGGAATACGAAATTCATGGACTGGCCGAAGCAAAAGAAGCTCGAACAGTATCATGAATCGCTGAGACTGCTTGAAAATCTGATCTTCTGCATTGACATTCCGACCATCGGGGCGGTAAACGGTCCGGGAACGCACTGTGAGCTCGCAACGCTCTGCGATATTACCATTTGTACGGAAGACGCGGACTTTTTCGATCCGCATTATCTGGGAGGCACGCCTCCGGGAGATGGAATGCTGCTCACACTGCAGAGCATGATCGGGTTCAAGAAAGCAGCCTACTACGCCTACACCGGCAAGAATATCAATGGTCAGACCGCACTAGATCTGGGTATCGTTAGTGAAGTCCTGCCCCGTGAAAAGCTTCTTCCGCGCGCATGGGAGCTGGCGGAGATGATCATGCAGGCACCGCGTTCAACAAGACATCTGTCTCACTCCATTATCTCCCGGCCATGGAAGCAGGCTCTGGTCGCCGATCAGGGATTCCAGCTTGCCCACCAGATGTACGATATGGCCATTGATGAAGAAGGAGCGCTGGAGCGGCTGAAGAAAATGCAGGGACGCCTGATGGGCAACGATGTTCAATAGAAAGATGACGGGACCTACCCGGCTCGAAGAGTACTCGGAGAAGTATAAGGACTTATTCCTCATGACCCGCCGCGGCGGCATCCTCGAAGTGCGTATGCACACTAACGGGGGACCGTTACAATTCGACTGGCCGGTCCAAGCCGCATATGGTCATGTATGGTCAGATATTGGCCGTGATCCTGAGAATGAGGTCATGATTCTAACAGGGACAGGAGAGCTGTGGCAGACCGGCACTCCTGAAGTCTGGAATACGAAATTCATGGATTGGCCGAATCGCCGGAAGCTGGAAATGTACCATGAATCACTCCGGATGATTGAAAATATGGTTCATTGCCTGGATATCCCCACGATTGGGGCGATCAATGGCACAGGCGCACACTGGCAATTGGGAACGCTCTGTGATATTACCATCTGTACGGAAGACACGGCCGTTTTCGATGCCCATTATCTGGGTGGTGTTCCGCCCGGAGATGGAATCGTCCTGGCACTTCAAAGGATACTTGGAACCAAGAAAGCGGCATACTATGCATACACGGGGATGAACATTACTGCAGAGGAGGCACTAGACCTCGGTCTGGTCAGTGAGGTATTGCCTCGTGAACAGCTTCTTCCACGGGCATGGGAGCTGGCAGAGCTGATCATGCAGGCCCCCCGCTCTACAAGGCATCTTACGCATTCGATTGTGGCGCACCCGTGGAAACAAGCTTTGGCAGAGAATCAAGGTCTTCAGCTTACTCACCAATTGGTTGACATGGCGATTGATGAAGAGGGGATTCATGAACGGCTGATGAAGCTTAAGGAACGTTTTCAGAGGAATGACAACTGAGAAGGGATAAGGGTGCTATGAGATCGTTGACTGAGCTATTTAAGATTGGCAGCGGACCGTCCAGCTCCCATACCATGGGACCGGAGAAAGCGGCCGGAATCTTCAAAGCAGAAAATGAAGACGCAGACCAGTTCAAGGCACGGATCTATGGTTCCCTTGCCAAAACAGGTAAAGGCCATATGACGGACAAGGCTATTATTCGGGCACTCTATCCCGTCCGGACGGAGGTTCAATTTGTTCCGCAGCCTGACTTTGATTTGCTTCATCCCAATACAATGGACTTGTTCGCTTACAAAGACGGTCAGCAAACAGCCTCCATGCGTGTTGCCAGTATCGGCGGCGGGGAGATCGTGATTGATGGGCGGGAGGAGACGCGGGGACCTGATGTCTACCCGGAGAACAGCTTTGCCGAGATCAGTGCCTATTGTAAAGCGAATCATATCCGCTTAAGCGATTACGTCGAGCAGCGTGAAGGCCTACAGATCTGGGAGTTCCTCCAAGGCATCTGGGAAGCGATGAAGCGGTCGATCGACGAAGGACTGTCTGTCACAGGTATTCTGGAGGGCGGCCTGAATGTCGAGCGCAAGGCGAAATATCTGTATCATCAGGGGACTGTGGATGAGAGCCCGGAGACGCGGGAGAACCGGATCGTCAGCGCGTACGCTTTTGCCGTCAATGAACAGAATGCGGCTGCCGGTACAGTCGTAACGGCTCCAACCTGCGGGGCCTGCGGTGTTGTACCCGCCTCGCTCCGTTATATGCAGGAGAAGCTGCAGGTCCCGGACGAACAGATTCTCCGGGCGCTGGCCGTCGGCGGGCTCATTGGCAATCTGGTCAAGCATAACGCCTCGATCAGCGGCGCTCAGTGCGGCTGCCAGGCGGAGGTGGGCACGGCTTGCTCTATGGCAGCGGCTGCACTGGCTGAACTGTCCGGGATGGAGATCGACCAGATTGAGTATGCGGCGGAGGTGGCCATGGAGCACCACCTGGGGTTAACGTGCGATCCGATTAACGGACTGGTTCAGATCCCTTGCATTGAGCGGAATGCGGTCGGTGCGATGCGGGCAATCCATGCGCTGAGTCTGGCCAAATTCTTGTCGGGTACCCGTAAAATATCCTTTGATCTGGTTGTTCAGACCATGTATCAGACAGGCTTAGATATGAACAGCAGGTACCGTGAAACTTCGGAAGGCGGGCTTGCTAAGTTCTACAACATGGGCAGTTAACTGAAAATGATATCGCTATATACGAGGAACGTCCCTTGCTGCCGGTTGGCAATAGGGGCGTTTTTAATTGTGGTTATGTAAGCCAGATCTAAACGTCCGGGAAGAAGGGATTTGACTTAAGCGCGGCCTGAATGAGAAAATGTATGCGTGTACATCGAGTAGTCTATTCAGTGAGGAGGCACCAAATGAAACAGCTACGCATTGGAATGATAGGTTATAAATTCATGGGCAAGGCCCACAGCAACGCTTACCGCAGTCTGCCGATGTTCTTCCCCAAGGCAGTTAAGCCGCATATGTCGGTCATTTGCGGACGTAATGAGGAAGCAGTTACAGAGGCGGCAGCACAGCTTGGCTGGTCAGAGAGTGTGACTGACTGGAAGGAGCTGATCGCACGCAGCGATATTGATCTGGTCGATATTAATGCGCCAAGCAATGCCCATAAAGAGATTGCCCTGGCGGCTGCGGCCGCAGGCAAGCATATCTTCTGCGAGAAGCCGCTGGCCCTCAATCTGGAGGATTCCCGCGAGATGCTGGAGGCTGCTGAAAAGGCCGGAATTGCCCATATGATTGGCTTCAACTACCGTTTCTCCCCGGCGGTGCGGCTGGCGAAGCGTCTAATTGAGAGCGGACGGCTGGGCAAAATCTATCATTTCCGCGCATGGTTCCTGCAAGACTGGATTCTCGACCCTGAATTCCCGCTGGTCTGGCGGCTTCAAAAGGAGGTTGCCGGCTCGGGGTCGCATGGTGATCTGGGGGCGCATCTGATCGATCTGGCTCATTTCCTGGTCGGAGATGTGCAGGAGGTGATCGGCATGAGCGAGACCTTCGTCAAGGAACGGCCGCTGGCTACCGAGATGACCGGTCTCAGTGCCAAGGCGGGCAAGGATGCGCCGCGGGGTCCGGTAACCGTGGACGATGCAACATTGTTCCTGGCCCGCTTTGCGAACGGCGCACTGGGCAGCTTCGAGGCGACACGCTTTGCGGCCGGACACCGTTCGACCAACTCCTTCGAGATCAACGGCAGTCTGGGCAGTGTGAAGTTTGATTTTGAACGGATGAATGAACTGGAGGTCTACCTGACCTCGGATGACGAGGATGTGCAGGGGTTCCGCCGGGTGCTGGCCACCGATCCTTCCCATGATTATGCCGAGGCCTGGTGGCCGCCGGGCCATACGATCGGGTTCGAGCATACCTTCATTCATGAGATGCTGGAGCTGTCGAATGCCATTGAGGAAGGGCGCCAGCCGGAGCCGAACTTCCGGGACGGCGTGAAATGCCAGGCGGTGCTGGAGGCCGTGGACCGTTCCATAGAGCAGCGGCGCTGGGTTCCGATATCTGAGATGTAAGTGGAAGACAGGGAAACACCGCCGGCTGCTTGATGGCCTGCGGTGTTTTTTTGGGGATGTTAGTTGGCGAGGGCCCGTTAGCCGGATGTGTGTGAAAAACCGAACACAATTGGACTGTGAGTGGCGTGCGGGCCAAATGTAGTCGGAAAACCGACCACAATTGGACCGGGAGCGGTGTGCGGACCAAATGTAGTCGGAAAACCGACCACAATTGGACCGGGAGCGGTGTGCAGGCCAAATGTAGCCGGAAAACCGACCACAATTGGACCGGGAGCGGTGTGCGGTCCAAATGTAGTCGGAAAACCGACCACAATTGGACTGTGAGTGGCGTGCGGTCCAAATGTAGTCGGAAAAACGACCACAATTGGACTGTGAGTGGCGTGCGGGCCAAATGTAGTCGGAAAACTGACCACAATTGGACTGTGCGCGCCACGTAAGCCTGATGGTCGGCCGGAGCGCCCACTTGGATTTACTCTTGTTTCCGTGCCTGGGAAGGGGTTAGACCCTTATACTGCTTGTACAGCTTGGTGAAGTAATTCGGATTGTCGCAGCCGACCCGGCCTGAGATCTCGGTAATCGTCAGATTGGTCTCCAGCAACAGCCGCTGCGCCTCATCCATTCTGCAGAAATTCACATAGTCGATGAACGTCCGCCCGGTGAGCTTCTTGAAGGTTTTGCAGAAATGAAAAGGGTTCAGATTCACGAACCTGGCAGCAGCCTCAATCGACATCTTCTGATCTGCATGGTTCTCCAGGTGTTCCAGCAGCGGCTTGAAGCGCTCCCGGTAGATCGAATGGCGTTCGCTGTGCTCCCGCTCGCTGCGCTGCCGGGCCGGGAAGGCCCGGGACATCAGGGTGAAGAACAGGTGCAGCTGATTCTTCACCACGAGCTGAAAAGCCGGCTGCTTCGCCTCCACTTCGGCAATCACCCGCTCCAGCAAATGATAATACGCGGCGCATTCAGGCTGCTGGGCGGCAGGCATAACCGGGAACTGATTCAGATTATTGAGGTACGGAGCAACAAATTGCTCATGCTGGGAATCCTGGTTCCGGTCCTTGAACAGCGAGGCATGGAATACAATCGAGACATATGACAGGTCACCGCTGCACTGGCTATAGCCGACATGAAGCCCTCCGGACGGCACCATCAGGACATCCCCCGGCCCGGCCTCATAAGGCTTGCTGTCCACATGAAAAATGGCGTGTCCTTCGCGCATAATGATGATCTCGAAATGCTCATGCCAGTGCAGAAACAGGATATTCTGTTCAGGCGACACCTCCCGGCAGGTGTTGAAGAACAGACGGAACGGATACGTTTTCTCTTCCAGCCTTGGATATTCCTTAAGTTCCTTCGGATAGGTCATGCTTGGTTCAACTCCCGCAAGATTCAGCTAGTTTAGCACAAGATAAGTAGAGATTTTGCCCAATATGAGCGATATACTAGGAATGTTGCATTAACTATAAACCAATATTGGAGTGGCATACAAGATGCAGGATACATTAAGAATCGGAACACTGGTTGGAGGTGGGGATGCGCTCAGAGTCATTCCGCAGATTATAGGGCATGGATTCGAATCCTTCAGCTTAACCTTTTGGCAAACTACAGGAACTTCTGATTTGGCAGAAACAGCTGCACGGGTGCGTGAACTGGCTGCAGAGCATGATTTCACAATTTCTTCAGTCGGCATATTCGGGAATCCGCTTACAGGGACAGGCGATAATTCAGATACGCTAGCCAGCTGGGAACGGCTGATCGACCATGCCCATTTGTTCGGGACGGACCTGGTCTCCGGCTTCACCGGACGTCTGCCCGGCGTATCTATAGATGAGTCGATTCCGAAGTTCGCTGAGGTGTTCGGTGAGCTGTCGAAGCGGGCGGCGGAGCGCGGAGTCAAGATCGCTTTTGAGAATTGCTCGATGGATGGGAACTGGCAGGCAGGGGACTGGAATATTGCGCATAACCCTACAGCCTGGGAGAAAATGTTCAACGCGGTCAATGCCGATAATCTCGGCCTGGAATGGGAGCCCTGCCACCAGATGGTGCAGCTGATTGACCCGATCCCGCAGCTGCGCAAATGGACGGACAAGATCTTCCATGTCCACGGCAAAGACGCAACTATCGCTTGGGATATTATTAAGGAATACGGAATCCACGGGCCTAAGCCGTATGTATGGCACCGGACGCCGGGCTTCGGGGATACGAACTGGACAGATGTGATCTCGATTCTCCGTCAAGCTGGATACAAGGGCACGATTGATATTGAAGGCTGGCATGACCCTGTCTATCGTGACGATCTGGAGATGACCGGTCAGGTTCATGCACTGAATTATCTCAAAACCTGCCGGGGCGGCAGCTTCATCCCGAACCCGGTGTAACTGGAGGAAAGAGTGATGACAGCAGGACATCGTGTGGTTGTGGCGGGCTGCGGGGCAATGGCTAATGAGTGGATTACCTATGCACTGAAGCATACTGATGAAATAGAGATTGTAGCGCTCGTGGATATCCGCCGGGAGTCCGCTCAGGCCATGGCAGAGAAGCATGGGCTTACTTGTCCGGTATTTACTGATGTGAAACAGGCGATTGCCGATACAGCGGCTAATCTGGTATTTGATGTGACAGTGCCGGCCAGCCATTACAATATTGCCAGCAGTGCGCTTGAGGCTGGTTGCCATGTGTTCGCGGAAAAGCCGCTGGCGGAGACGATGGAGCAGTGCAATTCGATCGTTAGCATCGCTGAACGTACCGGCAGGAGCCATGCGGTGATGCAGAACCGCCGGTATGATCCGCGCATCCGCTCTTTGCGGGAGCTGATCACTTCAGGGGCTATAGGGCGGACAGGCTCAATCAGCGCGAATTTCTTCCTGGCTCCGCATTTCGGCGGCTTCCGGGATGCGATGGATAGCCCACTGCTGCTGGATATGGCGATCCACACCTTCGATCAGGCCCGCTACATCAGCGGCGCTGATCCGGTAAGTGTGTATTGCCAGGAGTTCAATCCGCCGGGATCGTGGTATGCAGGGAATGCGGCGGCGGTCTGTATTTTTGAAATGTCGGACGGCTCCGTGTTCTGTTATCAGGGCTCCTGGTGTGCGGAAGGCGCGCCTACGTCCTGGGAAGCTTCTTGGCGGGTTCAAGGTGAAAAGGGTGCTGCGATCTGGGATGGCCGGGATCAGCCGTTTGCCGAGGTGATTAGTGCCGGGAGTGAACACTCCGGCCAGTTCCTCCATGAATTCGAGCGGGTGGAAGCGCCGGAGGTACAGATGGAGGAGACCTTCCATCAGGGCTGTCTCGATGAAATGTTCCGTTCGCTGGCCGAGGGCCGTCCGGCCGAGACGGATTGCCGCGATAACCGCTACAGCATGGCCATGGTGCTGGGCGCTCTGGAGAGTGCGCGGACTGGCCGCAAGCTTAGTATTGCCGAATTCATAGAGGAGGGTTGAGCTGGCGGGGAGTAAGGCGTAAGGGGATTTTAGCAGAAGAAGCAAAATGGAATGCAAAAAGGCATGGGGAAAGCCCCATGCCTTTTCTTTTACCGCCGTCTTCTCAATTCTGGTTATTTATCCGTCCCCAGTAACAAGTTCACAACCGTATCCAGCTGCTGCTCCAAAGAATAGGGGTCCTCCATGACGAATTCATCATGATAATTATCCCCGTATAAAAATACTTTGCCCTTCTTCACAGCAGGTACACTTTTCCATATATCACTTTCCATTGCTTGGTTCGTAATCTCAGCATCGCCA
Organism: Paenibacillus sp. FSL R7-0210; assembly: GCF_038009085.1. NCBI lineage: Bacteria > Bacillati > Bacillota > Bacilli > Caryophanales > Paenibacillaceae > Paenibacillus > Paenibacillus sp. FSL R7-0210. Next base: position 2,771,778 of record NZ_JBBPAR010000001.1, on the reverse strand, counting down.
TTATAGACAAAAATATAATCACCTAAGTATTCAGGAAGCACCTCAAGCGAGATTGATTCGAACCCCTCTTTCATATGTAAGGCACTTTCTGTTGGAGGCAGCTGCAGCATTTCGTAGATAGTGGAGGAACCATAATTTCCGCCCGTTGCTGCTAACACATATACTGTTTTTTCGGCAAACTGAACGATGGATACCGTCTCCCCTTCCTTGATGACGTTAGATACCTTTGACCTTGCTTCAACAACCTTCTGTTCGTATTCCTCAATCCAATTCTCAGCCTGCTGTTCTTTTCCGAATATCGAGGCTACTCGTCTGAATTTATCAAGTGGCCCGGCTGTTGACAACTCTTCCCAGTATGGCAGAAAAACAGTGGTGCCGATCTTCTCATATTGGTCAACGTAATCTTCGATGGAACCGATAATGAGGTCTGGCTCCAGCATGGTCAATTTCTCCAGATTCATCGGGAATTCCCCTAAATCTTCGATCGTATCGAGTGTTTCTTGTGGAATCTCCGCCTTGTCCATCCAGCCTTCGTCGAGCATGAATGTTCTTGCCCCGATAGGGACAATGCCCAGCTTCAATAAATGACCCATATATTGGTCTGCCGCGACTTTTACCGGCTCTGCGGGTACTTCAATGTCTCCTCTTGGCGTGGATACGATCCGCGTCTTCGGACTTTCTTCTGAGGCAATCGGAGTTGCCTGATTAACTTTATTGTTTGCGTTGCTTGAATTCTTCGCCGCTGTGTTCGTGCCGTTGGAGCAAGCGCTGAGCAGCAGGGAGCCGCACAGCAGGATTGCAGCCATGGCTACAGATCTGGTTGGTTTTGATGTAAACATATGTATTTCCCCTTTGTCCGTATTATGATAATGATTATCATTATTAATATACAGATCAGTAACATTATCAGAAATAGAGGATGTGGGGAAGTTTAATGGACTTTCAACAACTTTGTGCTGCAGCAGCTCGCTATTTCTATGATAAGCAGGGGCTACACCCTTACGCTTTTTATAAATCCTGCTGAAATAATACACGTCTTTATACCCGACACTCGCCGCAATCTCCCCGACTGAAGCATTAGTTGTCATTAGAAGCTCTGATGCAAGGTCAAGCCGGTAGCGGATTAAGTAATCAATCGGACTGACGCCTGTATGCTCTTTAAATAAGGATGACAAGTGATAAGCGCTGAAATTGAACACTTCCGCAAGTGAGTCTAAGGTAACGGGTTCCGCATAATTCTCCCGGATATAAGTGATTACCTGCACTGCAACAGAAGTTGTTCTGACCTCGGTCTCATGCTCTTGCAGGCGCAATTCCTTTAACGTCAGATGAACGAATTGGTAAAAAAGTGCTTTTACATGAAGACGCTCTTCCGGCTGATCCCATTTCTGATGCATCTGCTGAATTTTGTTATAGAGTAAAAGCGGAGCCTCAGGGCTAAAGCAATACTGCTCTTGAAGAGGATTCGCTTCATGGAGCAAGGCTTTGTAGTAAATGATATAGTAAATAAATTTATCTTTTATGGGAACGATGCTTAGGATGGCCCCTTTGCCGCTATGTAAAAGTTGAAATCCTGTCCAAGCAAATTCAGCCTGGTCTGACTGAACTTGTGCGCTTCCTTGTACCGATAGCAAAAATATATTGGCAGGTATTATAAATGGAGGAAGAACTTCGCCTTGGGCTAACTCCTTCTGCCGGATATCCACCAGTGTAATTGCAGCCTGATCCCAAAGTAATAATTGATTGCTGATGTGCATGATGCGATATTCCCCTCCGTTATCTGTCTACTCCTCATTTTAAATGATAACTATTATCAATGACAGTCTGAATAATACTTGTTATATTAAAAGTCACATAACTCCATATCTTTCTAACATCGCTGTATTCCAGATTCTTGCAATGAAGATTAGAATAAATAGCAGATAGTGGATGTGACTAACAAGGGGTGATCTCGATGGATGAGCGGTTAAGAGTTGTGATTGGGAGCGGCGGAAGTCTGCATAACCAGGGGTGGCTGCATACGGAGGAGAGGGAGCTTAATCTTTTGCAAGAAGAACAGTGGGCTGTCAGGTTCAAGAAAAACTCCATACAAGCAATCCTTGCGGAGCATGTCTGGGAGCATCTGACGTATGAGGAGGGGATACAGGCGGCAAAAATCTGCTATCCTTATCTGGCATCTGGCGGGTATATCCGCTGTGCTGTGCCGGATGGGTATTTTCCGGATGAAGCTTATCAGAAGATTGTACAGGTCGGAGGACCGGGTCCCCTGGATCATCCCGCGGCGTCTCACCGCATCGTACATAATTACAATACCCTGCGAGGCATGTTCACGGCTGGCGGCTTCGAGGTCAAACTGCTGGAGTATTGCGATGAATCCGGGAAGTTTCATTATAACTACTGGGATGAGGGCGGAGGGTTTATCTACCGTTCCAGGCGCTTCGACCACCGCAATACAGCGGAGAGGCTTGGCTTTGTCTCCCTGATTGTGGATGCAGTTAAGGTGTGAAAATAACATCCGCCGCCAGCAAAAAGGCTGATCTCCCCAGCACAATGCGCTGCATCGAGATCAGCCTGTACTCCAATCGGCCAGCCCGGGCTAGAAGCCCCGGTATTGCGGTTCTTCCTTTTCCAGCTCAGTTACGCGTCCTTCTACCTGCTGAACAATCTGCTGAGTCTGCTCGGCGGCATTGGTGAACAGGGTCTTGGCTTCCTCGTTTTGAGTCTCCATGGCGAATTGCTCCAGGCTGGCCTGGGCGCTTTTTAGCGAAGCTACGCACGTCTTGACTTGTGAGGCGACAGTCATCGGTATACCCTCCTCCATATCATAGAAATGGATCATAATCCACGGTTTTTAGTATCTGCACTCCTGCAGCTCATATTCTGGAAAATCACTCCAGCCTCACGAGAGCATAATCAGCTGGCATGAAATTTTTTGGTTATTTCACCCCTGGTTTAACAAATACTGAAGCAGAATGCCTGAGCACACAGAGCATGAAATATCACAATACAGGGGGTTATTCGAATGCCGGAATGGCTGGAGGTCATCGTGCGGACTCTGTTTGCTGTGGTCGTAATGTTTTTTCTAACCAAGATACTCGGCAAACGGCAGGTTTCGCAGCTGTCTTTTTTTGAATATATTACGGGAATTACGGTGGGGAGCTTGGCTGCTTATATCTCGCTGGACACGGATAAGACCTGGCATCTGGGCCTGATTGCCTTAGGCGTCTGGGTTGCCTGTTCACTGGGAATTGAATATCTGCAAATCAAGAGCAAAAAGGCCAGAGATTTCATTGACTTCAAATCGACGGTGCTGATTAAGGACGGCAAGATTCTCGAGAATAATATGAAAAAAGAGCGTCTGAGCGTCGACGAGCTGCTGGAGGAATTGCGCAAAAAGGATGTCTTCAAGGTAGCCGATGTGGAATTTGCGATTATGGAATCAGATGGTGCGATTAACGTGCTGTTAACCAAGGAGAATCAGCCCTTCACCCCCAAGGATCTGGGAATCAAGGTTGCACCGGAGAAGGAGACGCTCGCTGTGATTATGGATGGTGAGATTCTGGACGAGCCTCTGGATACGCTGAATCTGTCCCGGAAGTGGCTGCAGACCGAGCTGGAAAAGCTGAATCTGACCGTGAAGGATGTTTTCCTCGGGCAGGTAGACTCTTATGGTGAGCTTACCGTGGATCTCTATGCTGACAAAGTCAAGGTGCCGCAGCCGCAGGATAAGCCTCAGCTGTATGCGCTGCTGAAGAAATGTGAAGCCGATCTGGAGCTGTTCGGTCTGTCCACCAAGAACAAAGCGGCGAAGCAAATGTACGGAAATTGTTCAGAGCAATTGCAGGAGCTGCTGCAGAAGCTGAAGCCTTTTATCCAGAACTGACAGCATGAGCAGTTTCACAAGCAGGAGCCGGTGATCCGGCTTCTTTAGCATGTCCGGGCATAAATCCAGGAACGAGCTGGAATACTAAGGCAGAATCCCCACTACCGGAAGGAGGCTGCCAGATTGCCTGATCAGGATATGCTGGAGTTAATCAAGGAGCAGCTGACAGATTGCAGCGATGCGGTCTACCAGTCTATTAATGTCTACGGGCATTCCTGTATGCTGATCTATATTCCTTCCATCGTGGATACCCTAAGCCTGCAGGAATTTGTCGCCACGCCCCTGAAGGCAGAAGCCAATGCGGAGCCGCACTGGGCGGATTTCATGGAGCGTCTGGATCACGGATCTGCATTCGCGATTCCTTATATCAAGGCCTATCATCCCGGCCGGGTGGTGGAGCTGATCGTCAGCGGGAATCCTGTACTCAGCATCGCAGGTTTGCCGTATGTGTATTATTTTGAGATTGCCCACTATCAGAAAAGGGCGGTGTCCGAATCACAGAACGAGCTGGTGGTGATCGGGCCGCAGGAAGCTTTTATCGAGGATATTCAGACGAATCTCTCGCTGCTGCGCCACAAGATCAAGCATGCGGATCTGAAGACCAAGCATTTCGCTATCGGCAAATACACTAAGACCGATGTATATCTGGTCTATCTCGAAGGGCTCTGCAAGCCGAAAATTCTGGCGGAAATGGAACAGAAGCTGGGCAGTCTCGATGTGGACGGAATTCTGGGCATCAGCTATCTGGCGGAGCATATGTCCCGGGAGCAATTCTCCCCTTTTCCGATCTATCAATATACGGAACGCCCTGACTCTGTCGCCGCCTCGCTCATGGAAGGCAGAGTCGGCATTCTGCAGGACGGCACACCGTCCGCTTTGCTGGCGCCGGTAACTTTTTTTGCGCTGCTGCAGTCCTCAGAGGATTATTACCAGAGCTTCTATGCCGGCAGCTGGATCCGGCTGGTCCGCCTTTTTTTCTCGCTGATCTCGATGATACTGCCGTCATTATATGTCGCCATTACAACCTTTCACTCACAGATCATTCCCTCTGATCTGCTGATAACGATAGCTGCGGCCCGCGAGAATATCCCGTTCACTGCCCTGACGGAGGCGCTGATTATGGAGCTTACGTTCGAAGCCCTGCGTGAAGCCGGGACCCGTATTCCGAAGCCAGTGGGTCAGACTGTCTCCATTATCGGAGGTATCGTTATCGGACAGGCGGCGGTCCAGGCGGGAATTGTCTCGGCACCGATGGTCATTGTAGTGTCCATTACCGGGATCGCTTCGTACATCATTCCGCATCTGGAGCTTGGACTGACTTTCAGGCTGCTGCGCTTTGTGCTGCTCATTCTGGGCGGAACCTTGGGACTGATCGGCGTCTTTATTGCTGTGTTTGTCATCTATGGCCATTTGGCGCATCTCCGGTCCTTTGGTTCACCTTATCTGCAGCCGCTGGCCCCGCTTGTGTTTGAAGACTGGAGGGATACCCTGTTTCGTGTGCCCACCCAGTATATGAATAAGCGGAGCAGCTCTTTTACCAACAGGAAGAATAGAAGGAGACAGAAGCCATGAGAGTCATCAGGCTGGGCATGGCACTGCTGCTGCTCTTGAATCTGACCGGCTGCTGGTCCAAAGTAGAGCTCGACGAATTGACCTTTATCTATGGGATGTTCATTGACAAGGGGGAGGAGCGGGGTACCGTTGAAGTGTCGATCAGCTCACCGCTGCCGAACCGGCTGATGTCAGGAACCCAAGGCGGGAGCGGTGCGGCAGACGGAAGGGCGTATTCGATGATCACCAAGACAGCCGCCACTATACCGGAAGCAGTGATCCTGATTCAGAAGGACCTGTCCCGCAGGCTGGAGATCTCCCATATCAAGATAGTTGTCGTGGGTAAGGAGTATGCCAGTCAAGGTATTGGGGAAATGCTTGAATGGTTCAAAAGACAGCCGGAGGTCCCTTTAGGAACCTATATCATGGCTGCCCCCGGCAGAGCCAGCGATATTCCCAAATTGTCTCCGATCTTCGAACAGCTGCCGGATCAGGTCCTCAGCAGCATCTCCAAGGAAAACCTCCTGTTCAGCACTACGATCAGAGACTGCATGCTCTCGGAGGCTTCTCATATGGGGTATGCCATGGATTATTTATCCTTTGGACTAAAGAGCGGCAACGCTGAGAAGAAGGAGGAATACTGGGTTGGGATCGGCGGTGTAATGCTGTTCCAGGAGATGAAGATGAGAGGTCTGATGAATGTCAGTGAGGGCAGAGCCTTGGCCTGGGCTGCTGGGAATCTCGCTGGACACATCGCGTTCCCGGTATATTCGATAGACTGGGATGATGACGGCGCAGGAGCTGCAAATGCAATCTTCCTCAGGAACACCGCAGCTTCCTCCGTAAGCATGACCCCCGAAGGTCCGTTGTTTCATGTGAAAATAAAAGGACACGCCAGCATCACCTACTTCAAGGATTCCGAGCACCGCGATGCGAACAAGCTCAGCCCCTTGCTGCTGAGCAAGCTTGAACAGAAGGTGGCCGGAGAAATCACGGCTGCGCTTGACCGTATTCGGCAGGAGGGTGTGGATGTGCTGCAGTTGGGTATGCTGGTGGAATGGAATGATCCGGCAGCGTGGAGAAAGCTGCGTGAGCGCTGGAAAGACTACTATACCTCGGAAGCCCGGATTAAGGTGACCGCGAAATTCATTATCGAGGATTTCGGTTCAGAAAAATAAGGGGAAGAACATTATGCAGACATCGAAATGGCAAATCACCAGGTTCTCAATCGTATATCTGGGCTCCCAGAGTACCATGTTTCTAGTTCCCGGCCTCATTGAATCCTCCGGCTATCAGGGGTGGATCGGGATTGTGGCCGGCTGTGCCCTGGCGCTGATTCCGCTGTTCTTCACCGTTCAGCTCGGGAAGCTGAAGCCCGGGACGGGCTGGGTGGATTTCGGAGCAGAGATTACGGGGAAGTGGATGCACCGGGTTATAGTCCTTCTGCTGCTATGCTGGTGTGTTTACTATGCTTCGTATGATATCGAGAATTTTGTTCTGTTCTTCGGATCTAACTATCTGCGCGGAACACCGCCGCTGCTGATTCAGCTCCTTATAGGACTGGTCATTATGTACACGGCTCATCTCGGAGTCACCTCTATAGTGTATATGTCTGACGGCATATCGATTATTTTCGTAGGTTCGACGCTGCTGAGCATCTATCTGTTCATCCAGCATGCCAATTACGCGATTCTCCCGGCGTTTCTCCATTACCATGATCCGTTCATCGCCTTCAAGGACTCGTTAACCGTCATGTCCTGGCTGGGAGAATGGGTGGTGTTCCTGTTTGTTGCCCCGGAGCTGAAAATCAGCAAGAGCACCATGAAAAAGCTGGCTCTTGGGGGTATGTGCGTCATGCTGACGATTCTGCTGGGCTGGGTGATGACCCTGCTGAATTTCGGAGCCTATCTGGGCAAAGAGCTGGCGTTCCCCTATTTGCAGCTCGTCCGCAGCTCGTCCAACAACGAGCTTCTGGGCAATTCCGATCCCCTGCTGATCGGAATCTGGTCCGCCTCTATGTTCATTCACAGTTCATTTCTGATCTATGTAGCGAGTAAATGTGCTGCATATCTTACCGGGCAGAGAGCGAAGAAGCTGCTGATTCCCGGCCTGACAGTTTGCTCTGTAACGATTGCCTATCTCTATTCCAGAAATCTGGCCCGGTATGATCATGACTATTACTCCTTCAATATGGCTCTTGTGTGGCTGATTGTAGAGTTTATTCCGATGTACTATTTCTTTGCGTTAATGCTCCGGAAGAAGCGGCAGCCGCAGGCATAAGCCAGGGCTGCAATTTCCGCTATTATATAATGTAGGCGCTTTCTGGTATGATTAGTTTATATGTACATACCTTTTTATGGAATAGGATGGTGTTATTATTCATGAATCTTCAAGAAGCAACCGCTCTAATTGAATCGATCCGAAGCAATCTGGCACAAGTTATCGTGGGCAAAGAGAGCGGTGTGAACCTGCTGCTGACCGCTTTGCTGGCCAATGGTCATGTGCTGCTGGAGGATGTGCCGGGTACCGGAAAGACCCTGCTCGCCAAAACATTGGCCCGCTCCCTGGACTGCACGTTCAAGCGGATTCAGTTCACGCCCGACCTGCTGCCGTCTGACTTAAGCGGCATCAATTACTATAACCAGAAGAGCGGCGAATTTCAATTCCGTCCCGGTCCGGTATTTGCCAGCATTCTGCTTGCGGATGAGATCAACCGGGCCACGCCGCGCACCCAGTCCAGCCTGCTGGAGTGTATGGAGGAGCGGCAGATTACAATTGACGGCGTGACGCATGAGCTGGAGCGGCCGTTCCTGGTCATTGCTACCCAGAATCCGGTGGACAGCCAGGGGACCTTTCCGCTGCCGGAAGCGCAGCTGGACCGGTTCCTCATGCGGATTACCAGCGGATATCCTACATTTGATGAAGGGGTACATATCCTCCAGCGGTTCCGCCAGAATAACCCGCTGGAAGATACCGCTGCGGTGGCCACGGCCCGGCAGATTCAGGACGTTCAACGTCTGGCTGCGGAGGTTACTGTCAGTGACGAGCTGCTCGCTTATATGATGCGCGTGGTTGAGGCTACCCGTACCTCCCCGGCGGTCCGGCTGGGAGCAAGCCCCAGGGCAGCTTTCGCCTTGCTGCGCGCTTCGCAGGGATACGCACTGATCCAGGGCAGAAGCTACTGTATCCCGGATGATATCAAAGAGGTTGCGGTCCCTGTGCTGGCGCACCGGCTGATTCTTCAGCGCGGTCCCGGAGTCCGTGAAGGCCAGTCGGCAGAGGTAGTGCTTCAGGTGTTGCGTGAAATTGAGGTGCCGGCTGAACCTGCTGTCCTGTCCAGAGGCGGAAGGGTGGAGTGATCCATGTCGCTGCCGTGGTTCATTGCAAGCACGTTCATCTTGCTGGTCCTGATCTCGCTGGTCTATGACCGGCATGCGCTGAAGAAGGTCAGCTATACCCGTTACTTTTCTGCCAAAGCGGTGTACGCCGGTGAACAGGTAGAGATGGTTGAGGAGATCATGAACAAGAAGCTGCTGCCGCTGCCGTGGCTGCGGCTGGAATCCAGCATAGCTAAGGGGCTTGAATTCGGTAACCAGGAGAATCTGGGCATCAGCAGCGGAGAGATTTCCCAGAATCATGTCAGCCTGTTCTTCCTGAGGTCTTTCCGCCATATCAAACGGCGGCATAATATCACTTGCAGGGAGCGGGGGCTGTTCGTCCTGGAGACGGCAACCATGACTACCGGCGATCTGTTCGGACTGAGCCGCAGCGCCAAGACCTTCCCGCTTCATCTGGAGCTGCTGGTCTACCCCGGATTGCTGCGTTTCCATGACCTTCCGTTGCCGGTTCACAGCTGGCTTGGAGAGCTGCCGGTCAAGCGCTGGATTGTCGAAGATCCGTTCCTGACCGCCGGTACAAGAGAATACAGCGCCGGGGATTCTCTGGCGAGCATTAACTGGAAAGCGACAGCCCGTACGGGAAGTATGCAGGTGCATCAAAAGGATTACACCGCCGATTCCCGGCTGGTCATCTGCCTGAACGTGGAGACGAGTGAGTCCATGTGGAGAACGGTTACCGATGTGCAGCGTATAGAGCTGGGAATCCGCTATGCGGCGACTGTAGCCGAGTATGCGATCAGCCACGGTATTGAGGTCCGGCTGCTCAGCAATGGAAGACTGGAGGGGAGCGGGGCGAGAGATTCGGTGGACACCTGGTCCATTGTTCATACCGAGGAGTTCCTTGGCCTGCTGGCCAGACTGAATCTGGACCGGACCGTGCCGATGAGCAGGCTGATGGAGATTGAAGCGGACAAGGGGGAGGCAGATAAGGATTATCTGATCATTACCTGTCACCGGGGGGCAGAGCTTCAGCTGGCAGCCTCAGGCTTAAGCTTCCTCGGAAACGGTGTAGAGTGGCTGGATATTCCTTCTGAAGGGGGCGGTGAGCTATGACTTCCCGAATCCCGGATGCCTTCAAAGAAAATTACGCCATATGGATGGCAGCCTTCATCGAATGGCTGCTGCTGCTCCCGGTATGGCTGGTGCTCCAGACTTATTTCCAGCCGGAGGCCGGGGCGCTGCGCTGGATCTATCTGCTGCCGGTACTGGCCGCAGCCGGTGTGCTGCTGCGGGAGATATGCAACCGCCGCTGGAAGCAGCTGCTCGCGGCGCTAATTCTCGGAGCTATATCTGCGGCGTTAACCGGTACGCTGACACTTATAGGTCTTCCGCTGGCAGCCGGAGCGGCTGTGTCTGCCTTCCTTGGCATGACAGCGGCCACACGGGTGAACCGGCTGTGGTTGTATATCAGCGGGATCATGCTGTATTTTGTCGCTTCGATTGCCTTCTCGCGCATCCCCGGTCTCCAGCCGAGTGCACCGGTGCTCACCTGGAGCGGCAGCTTGTGCCTGATCCTGGCACTGCTGGCTACGAACAGCACCCACCTGCGTTATAGCTCCTTGAACGGAGGTGCAGGAAATCTGCCTCAAGGACTGCGGCGGCATAACCGGCTGTTCGTGGTCGGCTTCATTATCCTGGCAGCATTGCTTGCAGCGGGGGGCGGTAGGGCGGTTGGGATGCTGCTGTGGAATATGGTGCGGGCATTCTTCGCCTGGCTCAGCCGGTTATCCTCCGGTTCCGAGGAGGCACCGCCGGCAGAAGCACCGCCTGAGGCCATCCCTGCCATGCCGGCTGCGGAGCCGGGTGAACCGGGCTTGCTGTCGATGATTCTAAATATAGGCTTCTATATTCTAGGAGTGGCAGCCATTCTTGCGGTACTGTATTTTATCCTTCGTTGGTTGTACAGGAATACAGGAGGCATCCTGCGCAGAGCGATGGACAGGCTGCTGTCCCTGCTGCGCAGAGAGACTCCTGCGGCTGCCGGGTATCAGGATGAGGAGACCAGCCTGTTCAACTGGGAGCAGACCGTTCAGGACTTCCGCCAATACGTGCGTTCCAAGCTGACACCTGCCAGCCGCCGGGACCGCTGGGAGGGGATGGACGGAAGCCGTGAGCGCATCCGCTGGCTGTACCGGCACTGGCTGCGGGCCAGACATGCGGAAGGGTATGAGGTGAAGCCCTACCTGACCCCGCAGGAGACAGCAGCTGATGTAGCCGCCTGGTCGCAAGGCCAGAAGCGTTCGAGCAAGCACTCTGGCGGAGATGCCTCTGTCAATGACCGTCTGCTGGGCCTATACCACAGGGCCCGCTATACCGAGGAGGAGCTGCCTGAACTTACTGCCGCTGAGGCGGCGGCGCTTAAGGAGCAGCTGAAGCTGTAGCTGAATCATCACGTTCAGCGAACACTGGAAAGGAGCGGCAGGCATGACCCCTTATCTGCGAGGTGAGCTGGCTAAAGAGGCTCAGATTAATATGGAGACGCTCAGATTCTATGAGAAAAACGGGCTGATTCCGCTGCCGCAGCGTTCAGTAGGCGGGTATCGGCTGTATCCGGAGGAGACGCTCCTCCGGATCGCTTTTATCCGTAATGCCAAGAGCTGCGGGTTCACGCTTAAGGAGATTAAGAAAGCACTTGATAAATCGGCAGACCGCAGCATTGGCATCAGTGATTTCGCCCAAGTCATTGAGCGGAAGATCGCCGCTGTCGATCTGGAGATTGCCCGGCGGAACGAGACACGCAGACAGCTTGAAGCACTGAAGTCCGGCCTTCTGGTTCAGGACAGGCACCCGGGCGTGCAGGATACGCTTAATATGTTGAACATGAATGATTAATCTGTTGCCACCTGTAATTCTGCCGGGATTGCCGCTTGACTCTGTACATTGCTACAGGGTTTATAGTATGGGCATCCCAGGATAACAGGAGGAATTACACGTATGTTGTATCCGAGCAGTACCCCAATTGAACAGTTGCAGGCCATTACAGCTTATCTGAAAAGCAATAATAGTTACTCCAGAAGCCCGGTTCAGGAGATCCGTGCGGCGGCTCTCGAAGCTTCCAGGCAATTACCCTTTCTTGAAGGCGTGAAGGTTGAACCGGTTGAGGTGGAGACCTTCAGCGGAGAGTGGGTCAGAGCGGAGGAGAAAAGTCTACAAGGTGAAGGACAATCGCAACCCGCGGAGAACAAGGTAATTCTTTATTATCACGGCGGAGGGTTTGTGTCTGGCAGCTGCGAGATCTATAGGGATCTGGCAGCCCGTCTATCTGAAGCAGCGGGGGGAATTGCCATTTTAACTGTGGAGTACCGGCTTGCACCGGAGTTCTGCTTCCCTGCAGCCAATGAGGATTGCCTTGCAGCGTACCACTGGCTACTGGAACGGGGCGTTCTTGCCGGGAATATTATAGTCTGCGGAGAGTCCGTTGGAGCCACGCTTGCGCTGATGACATTAATTACGCTGCGGGACCAGGGGGATAAGCTCCCTGCCGGTGCATGCCTGCTATCTCCCCATGCCGACCTTATTCATTTGGACGGGGAGTCTTATGACAGCCGTGCGGGAACGGACCCGACAGGAAGCCGGGAAGCGAATCAGAGAATGATTGAGGAATATATGGGGGACTATGGCGGTGCATGGCCTGCAATATTATCACCATTAAGAATGGATCTCCGGGGCTTGCCGCCCCTGCTCATACAGGCGGGAGATCATGAGGTGCTGCTGAGTGATGCAGTGCGCTTGGCTGAACAGGCAAAGGCGGCGGGCATCACTGTAGAACTTCAAATCTGGAAGAACATGTGGTGCGCCTTTCAGCTGATGGCTGCCATGCTTCCTGAAGCGCAGCAGGCCATCGGGAACATAGGCAGCTTCATTAAGAGAGTATTGCAGCTGGAGGGCAGGCAAGATTAGCACCCGTAGTCAGAAAGTGATCATACAGTGCATCCAGTGAACAGGGTCAGAACAGCAGCCGCAGCAGCATCAGCGTCACAATACCGGTCAATACGGTGGCCAGCAGGCTGCGGGTCTTGACGGCTACCCAGAAGGTGGGGAGGGCAGCGATTAGCTCCACATTGGTGGACAGGACTGCGAACCTGCCGCCGGTTACGAGCAGCTCTTGGGCAACCAACGCAGCCATGACAGCAATCGGCACATAGCTAAGCCAGCGCATGCCCCATTCCGGGATCGTGATCCGGCTTAGCAGCATCAGCGGAAGGACACGCGGAATGAAGGTGACGAGCGCGGCTCCGAGAATGATTATGGCAATTTCCAGTCTTATTTCCATTGTTCCATCACCACTCCAATCGTTGAGGCTACCAGCGCCGCAGCTATAACGCCCATGCTGGGTGACCACAGCACAGAGACGAGCACGGCAACAACAACAGCCGCTAAGCCGACAGTGATATCCAGTCTATACTTGCGCCGTCCCATAATGGTCAGGACCAGCAGCCCGATGAACATAGCCGGCAGGGCGAAATCCAGTCCCCACTTCTCGGGGCTGGATATCCATTGACCGAGAATAGCGCCGGCGATATTGGCCAGGAACCAGTTCAGATAAGCGGTAATATTCAGGCCGTGCATCCATCTCTCGCTGATCTGCTTCCTTGCGGCGCTCTTCTGAATGGCTACGCCGAAGGTCTCATCTGTAAGAAGTGAGCCGATCAGCAGGTTGCGCAGCGGAGTCAGATGCCGGAAGTATGGCGACAATGCTGCGCTTAACAGTAGATGCCGCAGGTTAACCAGCAGAATCGTAATGACAATACCGGAGGCGCTGCTCCCGGCGGCAATCATGCCAGCGGCAATAAACTGGGCCGAACCGGCGTACAGGATGATGGAGATCATGGCGATTTCGGCAAGGGTCAGCCCCGCTGTTTTCTCCACAACGCCTGCGGCGAACCCGATGCTGAGATAACCGAGCAGAGTGGGGAGGCAGTCCTTGACCCCTTGCCAGAACGTATCACTGCTCTCCGGCACACTTGGGCTATCTGTAACCAGGCTGCCGCCGGATAGCGGCTCCTGATGAATGGATTCTGGCTTCATGGGCATGCTCCTTCTGTTTCATGGAATAATGACTAGTATAGTGTCCGATTTAAACTAGTAGATGGGGCGCTATCATACCTGAATGAGTACAAGAGTGGAGCCACACCTACAGGTGTCATTCCCAGATGAAGACGAGAGTTGTCCATTAGGGACAGTTGGCCTGACGTAACGGACTGAGGTGCGCTTATTCTAGTATAAAGTCACCACTTGGGCAAGTAACGGACCTCATGGAGCTTATTCCTGGATTTTCTACTCCTAAACCTCTCGTAGAGAGACGATAAGGGCTCCTCAGTCCGTTAAACCGCAAAAAGTGGCGTTTGACTGGGGATAGGGTATCTCAGGTCCGTTAGGAACACACTCTTCTGGCCGGTGTATTTTCGTTTTACGGAACCTCCGGGATTCGACCCTATTCACAGAGTTACATCGGATACTCTACTATCGCCGATAATAAATACATTGTATTAATATCTAATAATTCATAGCGAATTGCAAGGGAATATTAGCTGTAACTGTAAAAAGGGTTCCGCCGTCCACAGAGCGATCTGCGGCAGCGGAACCCTTTTGGAGTTCATGGTTATTTCAAGATGAGTACGCCGAACCCTTCCATCGTATAGCTCCCTGACAGGGTCTGGCCGCTTAAGAGATCCGTCTTGGCTGTCTTAAGCACAATCTGTGCCGGTTCTTCGCTGTAGTTGAGCAGGAAAGCGATACCTGTAGAGGCGTCTTCCCCCGTAGCACGAATCTGCAACTCAACCTCTGGTGGCAGCTCCGCCCAATCGGCGGCTGGCGAGACCAGCCCCAGACTGCCAAGCACCTGCAGCACAGCAGGCTCATTGAACACGGCGCCGTAATACCATACTTCGCCTTTGCCCCTGGTGTTGCGGGTTACCGCCGGTTTGCCGGCATAGTAGTCGGTCGCATAGGTTGCCATGACCTCCACACTGTCCTCTTCGACATGCAGGATATCATTGAAGGCATCTGCACCGGTCAGCGCCTCAGGATCATGGTTCCAGCGGATGGAGGTAGGCTTGCGCGTTCCTTTGACCAGCGTGAATTCTTCCACGGTTACCCCGCACATCTCCTGCGCCGCTCCGGGAAAAGGCCGCATGTAGCATTGTCCGGTAATATCCTTGTAGCCTGTGCGGCAGCCGAAGACCAGCTTCCCGCCTTGCTGTACATACTGGTCGAGCAGAGCCGCCGTATCATCGGTCATAATCGCCGGATGCGGGTAGACCAGCACTTCATAACGGGCAAGCTCTGCAAGGGTGGTATGGCTGCGCAGGTACAGAACGTCATTCGGAATATGCTTCCGCTGCAGAGCCTTGAACCATTCCTTGTTGCTCTGCCACATGAACGGGCCGTGCCAGACATCATATTCCCCGTCCCACTCATTGTCATAATCACGCACGATAGCAACGCTCGCCTGAGTCCGGCTGCCGATGAACTGCTGCCCGATGCTTGCCAGCTCGCGGCCGATCTGTTCCGCTTCTCTTACCCGCCGGTTAGGCTGGTTATGGTAGTCGTTCAAGCCGTGCCAATAGATCTCATTGCCCATGGTGGCAGTCCGCCAGCGGAAATAGAGCAGCATGTCAGCGCCGTGGGCGACGGACTGGTAGGTCCACAGCCGCATCTGTCCCGGCTTCGGTGAAGGCATGTCCAGCCGGTTGACCCAGCCCCCCGGACCGGATTGCTGCTCCATGACACAGAAGTTGCTGCTGACCGAACGTACGGCCGACAGGGACAGTCCCCAGCCGCGGTCAAGCATCGGGTTCACCTCTGCCGGATCGAAGCCGATGGTGGAGAACTGCGGATACGAGTCATAGCTGAAGAAATCCAGCAGCTCGTCATTCAGCTCATGGCTGTCCAGATGTCCGAACAGCCCGTTGGTTGTAACCCACTGATTAGGAGCCAATTCCCGGAGGATATCTGCCTGGATTTTGGCGAAATGGATGGTGTTATCGGAGATGAAGCGCTTCTCATCCAGAGCCTGGTGCGGATTCGGCTGATTCGGTGAAGGAGTAGGCCGGGTGAGGCAGACCTGTGACCAGCTCGTATAGGTCTGATTCCAGAACACCGTGCCCCAAGCCTGATTAAGCTTGTCCAAGCTGACATACTTCTCCTGCAGCCAGAGGCGGAAGGCCTGATGATCACTCTCCGAGTAGAATACATTGATCTCACAGTTCAGCTCGTTGTCAATCTGCCAGCCGACAACACCCGGATGATTGCCGTAATGTTCAGCAAGCTTCGTTACAATTCGGGCACAGAGCTCACGGTATTTGGGACTGCTGTAATTGTAATGGCGGCGCATGCCGTGCTGTAGCGTCACACCTTCATAAGTAACATTCAAGGCCTCAGGGTACTTCTCGGTAAGCCAGGCAGGCGGAGTGGCCGTAGGCGTTCCCAGAATGACCTTCAGCCCGTAGCTGTGTGCCATGTCGACCGCACGGTCAAACAGATCGTATTGAAACACGCCTTCTTCCGGTTCAAAAATGGACCAGGCGAACTCAGCCAGACGTACAATGGTGAATCCGGTTTCAACCATACGCCGGTAATCGTCAGCCCACATGGATTCAGGCCAGTGCTCAGGATAATAGCAGACGCCCAGTTCAAATCGTTCTGCTGCAACAGGTTTCTTCATCTTAACCTCCAAGTGTAAAAATGTGCTTTCATTAAGCTACCAATCTATTGTATTATCAGCAGTGTATCCACTTATATAACAGAATATTGCTATTATATCATTATATTGCGTGCTTGATTCAGCGCAGGGCAGGAGGAGATTTACATGAGAAAACACTGGGTTCTGCCGCAGCCTGCTTATGCCCACTATGTATGTTATCCGGAGATGCTGGGGCATTACAGCGACTTCCCGGAGCATGCAGAGCGCAGAAGCGAGGGGTTCCTGAACAGCTATAATCTCCACATGGTTTTCGGGGGAGAAGGGTATGTATTTCAGGGAGGGGAGCGGATATCCATGAGGCGGGGCAGCGGATTTCTTTTTCCCAGAGGGGCTTATCAGCAGTACGGTTCTGATCCCGGAGCCGCCTGGGATGTGCGCTGGATGCACTTCGCCACGGCGATGCCTCTGCCTATGCTGGAGGAGGCGGATCAGTCACGCGGCTACTTCTTCACCTTCGATCCCGGCACCGGTTATGAAGCGCTCTTCGAGGAAATGTACCGGCTCAGTGCAGGCTATGAGACCCGGAGTGAACCGCGCCTCTCCACACTGCTCTATGAGATTCTGGTTACGCTGATGCAGAACACCGAGCCGCTCCACGGCTCCGTTCCGCTGGAGATCCGGCATTCCATCCGGCTTACCGCTGACAGGATCTATAGTGAGTGTGAGCGGCCCTGGACGCTGGAGTCTATGGCCAGACTTGCCGGTTATAGCAGCTACCATTTTCTCCGCCTGTTCCGCAGCATTATGGGCAAGACGCCGAACCGGTATTTGAGCGATTGCCGGATGGCCCGGGCCAAGCTGCTGCTGGCCTCCACCAAGTTGTCCGTTGCGCAAATTGCACTGCAAAGCGGCTTTCAACAATCCAGTTATTTCATCAAGGTGTTCAGACAGCTCGAAGGGATGCCACCGAACCAATACAGACGTTCCTTCAACTCATAGAATCAACCCTTTTTAGGACCAAGTGTTAAGAAAGTTTGTTACATTTAAGGCAGAATTCACGCCGCGATAGCCTTGGTTAGGTGACAAAAAGTTACAAATGGAAACAAAGGGTTACAAAGTGGATACAAATTCCACGCGCCAAGCAACTATACTATTGCTAGTAAATACATCTGGAGGGAAATAAATGAGAAAGTATAGAGTTACATATGCTGCATTGCTGGTGAGTTCACTCGTTGCCGGCCAGGTGGCTGGCAGCATCACTGCGCCTGCTGCACATGCAGCCCCGGCGGCGAAGGCCCCCGCAGTATCCGCTCCGGCGGCATTCAAGTTCAATTCCGTTCCCATGGGTGCCGGAGTGACCGCAGTACTGGAGAATATCAACATATGGAGCCAGTCCAGCGGAAACATCTTGTCATACACACTTAAATATACGAATTCCGGCAATTCAAGCGCAAGCCTAATGCATTATTTCTCACGCGTTGTCACTCCGGGAGGATCAGTACTTCCAGGTAATCCCTTAGGTGCAGATGCCCTGAAGAAGAAAGTCGGCGCCAAAGAAAGCCTTAGCGTGACTTACTATGTAAATGTGGGACAAACCTCCTCTTTGCAGGGGATCAAAATCTCGATGCTGGTCTGGGATGCCAAGACGAAGGGGTATCTGAAGCAGACGGGATCTTTTGGAGTGCCCGCTAATTATTCAACTACGGCTGCAGTTGGAACAAGCCTAAGTACAGTCATGAACGACATTCCCGTCGCGGCCAGTGCAGACTCCCTCCAGCTCTATAAATACAGCGGCAAGGTCTATGCCAAAGTAGGGGTCAGTCTGACCAACAAGGGCAATAAAGTCCTCAGTGATCCGGGCTATTCGGCTTATCTGGTATCTGCGAGCGGCACCTCCTTCGAGCTGGCGCTGAGCGGCACACAGGCGGATTACAAGATTCAACCGCAGGAGAAACGGAGCATTTATTATATTACGGAAATCCCGGCCTATCTCAAAACAGATAATATGAAGCTGCAATTCACGCAGAGGGACGAGACCACGAAGCTGGAGCTGGCTAAATCTTCTTATAAGCTGCCCGCAGCAAGCTCGCCTAATCTGGTAGTGGGCAGCGGGGTAGTCAAAAAGATTGTAGTCAATAACAACACGGTAGACACGCTGCTCCGCAATGCCAATGTGTACGCACAGGATGCAGATGCGGTATGGACGTTCCAGATGCAGCTTAAGAATACCGGCAACAAGGCGGTAACCCTGCCAAGCTACGACCTGGCAGTCAAATCGGTGAAGGGCAAGGTTTTTCCGGTGAACTCCAAAGGCGTAAGCGGAGTCACCCTCAAGCCGCTAGAGACCAAAATTGTACCGCTTACGGTTCGCGTACCGCTTGAAGTCGATCAATCCGGATTGCAGCTTATGATGATCGAATCAGTAGGCGCAGAGAGCTCAAGTATGCCTGAACCGAGCGGAACCGGCGAGACAACCGGAAATACCGGGAATACCGGAACGCCGTCCACTTCGCCTCCTGCAACACCGACTGCCAAAATGGTTTTCCCGGTAGCCTATTTCGTCATTCCTTATGCCCTGCGTACGGAGGTAACGACCGGCCAGGAGTATATGACCACGAATTCATACGGATCCTTCTCGTACAGTATAGAGTCTCTGCAGCGTTATCCTTGGAGAGATGATGATATCGTAGCTGCCAGACTGAGAATCACCAATACCCAGAACGTGTCTCTTACGCTGCCTGAGCTGAAGGGAACCATTAAGCTGGATAAAGAGAATCTGCCCGTGACTACAGAGCTGTATATGGACAATAAGGATGCTTCTGTCCTTGCGCCAGGGAAGTCGGCGGATCTGTATGTACTCGGCAAAATTGCCTATACCTCAGAGTTTCAGAATATGCGGATTGCCCTGAACGGCACACAGAATTCAGAGACCGTTCCGTTCCTGGATGTCAGCGTCAACAACTCGATTAACAGTATTCCGACCATCGAGAAGGGCAAGAGCTACACCATTAGCGGCAAAGGCAAAACGGCCAGTGTACAGGAGAACCGGACAACGATCTATCAAGGGGAGAGCCACAATCTAGTGTACACAGAGCTCTATCTGAGCAGTGAGGAGAAAAGACAGAGCAAAATGGCCCGTCTCCAGGCTTACTATAAGACCAAGGACGGCCAGTATTTCGAAGCGGGCACCAGCCAGTCGGAGAACAGCGCGTCTCCGGGTGCCAAGCAGCTCGTGGTCCTGTGGGCCAAGGTGCCTAAGGCTACGGACCTCGCGGATGTCTCACTCTACCTCGGTTCCGGTATCAAAGAGGGTAAGCTGATCGAGGCCAAGGAGGAAGCGACCGGATTCGTCAATGTGGCAGCACTTCAGCTGAATCCGCAGGCTAACGTACCGAAGAATACGCTGGAATCAACGGCATTATATCCTTATACGATTTCTGTTCTGACCTCTGAAGGCAAGCGGATGAAGTCATCGGATACCCTGGATATTACTATGAATTACAGCCTGAGGAAGGATAACCTCTACGATGCAGGCGTGCTGGAGCATAAGCTGATTCTGCAGATTACCGATCCGTTCGGCATCGCGACCGAGAAGGTTCTTACACTGGGCACAGACCTGATTGAAGGGACGAACAACCAGTATTCCTTCTCCCTCAGCAGACCCGTGTACAAGACGATGGACGGCGGCGCTTATAAGTTAGCCTTCTATGATGAATTCCAGGGTGAACGTCTGATGCTGGGCAGCCAGGCCTTTGGAGTCACCAACGTGGTTCCGAACAAGACACAGGAATAATCGTCATTCGCTTAACTAAAACATTCTTGTATTTTTAAAAAAGGAGCAGCTTCCATGTTGCGTGTTGAAGATATTACGCATTCGTACAAAAGCGGTAATGAATGGACCTCCGTTCTTCATAAAATCAATTTCGCCGTCAAAAAAGGAGAAATGGTTGCCCTGCTGGGCAGTTCAGGTTCCGGGAAGTCCACGCTTCTCAACCTCATGGCCGGCTTGATGAAGCCCACGGAAGGTCATATCTACATTGCTGATCAGGACATTGTGAAAATGGGCGAGAATAAGCTGGCCGAGTTCCGCCGCAAGAATATCGGATTTATTTTTCAGGCCTATGAGCTAATTACCAGCCTGACGGTCCGCGAGAACGTGGAGCTGCCGCTGGTCTTCCAGTCAGTCTCTCCCAGGGCACGCAAGGCCAAGGCGCTGGCGCTGCTGGAGCAGGTGGGAATTCCCGACAAGGCGGATCTCTTCCCCTCGCAGCTCTCCGGAGGACAGCAGCAGCGGGTCAGTATCGCCCGGTCGCTGATCACAGAGCCGTCGGTCATCTTCGCCGATGAACCGACGGGGAATCTGGATTCCAAGACTGAGGAAGAAATTATCGGCATTCTGCTGAACCTGAACCGGACGATGAAGACGACTTTTATCGTCGTTACTCATGAATACAAGGTGGCTGAACAAATGCAGCGGATTTTCACCCTGAAGGACGGCTTCCTGGTCACTGAATCGCAGACACAACCGCAAGCAGATACAGAACCGCAAATAGAACCGCAGCTTGATACGCAGACAGAAGTACAGGTTGAAGAGCAAATCGCTGAGGAAGCTGAACCGCAGACCATGGTAGAGGTTGAAGAACAATTAGCTGCAGGAGCTGAACAGGAAGCTGTAGAGCCAGTACCGCAGACAGCAGGAGCGGATGAAGATCTGCCGGCTGAGGAACCTGAACACCAGACCGCTGAGGAAGCTGATCCTGCAGAGGGAGGGAAGCCGTGAAGATCAGAGACATTTCACGGATGGCCTGGGAACAGGTCAAACGGCGCAAGGTGGTTACAGGTCTATGTATGACCGGGATATCCATCGGCTGCGCAGCAATTATCGTGGCTTTGAGTGTAGGCCAATCTGCACAGGTCTATGTAACGGAACAAGTTAATGCCAACTTCAAAATGGATGAGATTATGGTCTCACCGGGCGGAGGACTTCCAACGAACGGGAAGAGCGGAGGCGGCGGATCGGGTGAGGTAAATGAGAACCTCGACCCCGGCAAGCTGACCGATCAGAAGCTGAAGATCATCCAGGGGCTGAATCATGTGAAGGCGGCTTCGCCTTTTCATCAAGCAGGATATCTGCAGATGGTAACCATAGACAACAAGATCTCCGATGTTCAGGTCGTTGTCGCCGATTTACAGAAGCTGACGGCGTACGACCACAAGTTCAAGCAGGGAGGGGCGAATGGTCAGCTCGGATCCATTGTGCTCAATCACGGGGCTACACTGGGCCTGATTGACCTGGAGACCCGGCAGAAGCTGTTCGATCAGATGAGTGCGGATCCGTTCAACCAGGAGCTGTACCAGCAATATGACAAAATGGCCACTGTGCCTACTGAATTGTACCGCAAGCAGGTTCAGATTCAGGCGCAGGACTATAGCTCTACATCCCCGGTGTTCAAGCTTAGCTCGCCCCTGCAGATCTCCGGAATTCTGGCGCTTCCCAAGGGTATGGATGAACTGCGGTCATCCTATGAGAAGATTATGTATGTGTCTCCCGAGACCGCACAGCAGCTCTCCAAGGAGCTTGCGTTCGATAATTCCACCACCAGTGTGCTTACGCTTCCGCCGGAGGGCAGCTATAACTCGATTACGGTCAAGGTGGACGATGTGGCGAACATCAAGCCGGTGGAGCAGATGATTCAGAAGCTGTCACTGAGTGCTCAAGACAATCTGTTCCAGCAGGAGATGCTGAAGGAGCAATTTGATATGATCAAAATGGCGGCTCTCGGCATCGGGGTATTCATCCTGATCATCGCTTCCATCTCCATCATAGTGGCCATGACCATGTCCACCCATCAGCGGCGGCGCCAGATTGGGATTATGAAGGTCCTCGGGGCCAACATGGGACAGATCCGTAACATGTTCATTACCGAAGCTGCGCTTCTGGGGCTGCTCGGGGGCATGCTGGGTGTTGCATTCTCCTATCTCATTGTGATGGCGCTCAACAAGCTGGTAGGCAGTGCAGGGGACGGGATGAATTTCTTCATTCCGACGACGAATCTGCCGATCGGGATATCTTTTGCCATTATGACCGGCGTGCTGTCGGGGATCTATCCGGCGATCAGCGCCTCCAGAACCGATGCATTAACTGCTATTAAACGAGACTAACCCTAAGCTAGAAAGGAAGCCGAAACAATGAAGAGGACTCTAAAGAAGAGCCTGAAATGGATCATAATCTTAGGTATCATCGGAACTGCCGGTTATTTCGGATATACCAAATTCTTCAAGGCTGATGATACCGCAGAACTCCCGCCTGAACCGATGCAGGTAATCAGCTTCCCGGTAACGGAAGAGACGTTAACCAGCTCTGTGCAGATCAAAGGCAGATCGCAATACCAGAAGGAGACACTGGTGTATGCCCCCTTTGCTTCCAAGGTGACTGCCTGGAAGGTGGAGAACGGGGCACAGGTGAAGAAGGGCCAGGTGCTCTTCACCCTGGATCAGAGCACACTCCGTAATGAGATTGCCACGGCGGAGGCAGCCGCCCGCAAGGCGAAGCTGGAGGGGGAACTGAATGCTTTTGTCGCGCAGCAGGAGGATGATTCTCCGGCCCCGGCCGGTACGGAAGCAGAACGGCTGAAGGCCTTGGCTGCCCAGGAAACCGCCCGTCTGAGCGATGAGCTGAACCAGGTGAACGCCGAGATTCAAGCCAAAGAGCTTACGGAGAAGAAGGCGAAGCTGAACACTGCGGTATTCCATGCACCGGAGAACGGCATCTTCCTTTTCGACAGCAGCACAGAACGGCCGCAGACTGTCACCGACAATCAGTACATCGGCAAGATTGTGGACACCAACAAGGTAGAGTTCATAGCACAGGTCGGGGAGCAGGATATCTTCCGCATCAAAAAGGGCATGAAGGTGAAGGTGAAGATGACGGCCGTAAAAGATCTGGTCCTGGACGGGGAGGTAACCGATGTGGCCAAGTTCGCCACGACGACCACCGGACAGAACACAGCCGGCCAGCTTCCGCAATTCGAGGTGGTCATCTCCATGCAGCCGGACGAGCATTTGATGGGCGGCCTCAGCCTTAGCGGAGACGTCGAGACCTCACGCAAAGAGAAGGCGGTAGTTGTATCCAATATCGCCGTCATCCGTGAAGGGGATCTGGCCTTCGTTATGGTGGACAAAGGAAACGGCCAATACGAACGCAAAGAGATCAAGACTGGAATGGAAACGACCGATAAAACAGAGGTGCTGTCGGGACTGAAGGCAGGAGACACGGTAGTTCTGCAGTAGTTGATAGCAGTTGATGGGCCCAAACCGTATATAGCCCCAAACCTGGTTGATTGCCGGGTTTGGGGCTTTTTGAATAGAAAGTATAGGCGTGAGTGGCGCGCGGCGGATCATCTAAGTGGAAATAGTACATCTAATTTATGGTCGCAGGAACAATTACTTATAGCAGTTGGATAAATAACACTTAATCAGACCGAATTCTGCTGAGATTATGGGGCTTGGTGGATAAAATGTACTTTTTCCAACTGCTTCCCCACAGCGCATGGTTTCGGCTTAATTAAGTGCCTTTTTTCCAACTCTGACGGTTCATCCCACGGGTTAGTGGAGTAAACTCCCCCTAAGTATATAAATGGTTGAGAGTGTACCGATTCCGCTTGTTAACTACTTGTTCTGCTGATACGGCTTACGCCAAGCCTGGATGTCACTGTTCAGTCCGGCGAGATCAGGCAAGGGCACCGCTTCGTCCGTTAACTGATACTTGGCCTTCAGCGCCAGAATCCGGTAGACACTCTCGTCAATCCGTGCTTCGGAGATGCGGCCATTCTTGACACTGTCCAGCAGTGCGGCGCGTACGGCTTGCTCGTTCTTGTATTCATGGGCGACCAGCAGGATATCGCTGCCGGCCAATACAGATTCTACTGCCGCAGCAGGGAGGCTGTAGTTCTTGACGATTGCGCCCATGGTCAAGTCATCCGTAATGACTACCCCTTCGTATCCCATCAGCCCGCGGAGCTGCTGGCCGATAATCACTTGGGACAGGGAGGCGGGCTTGTCCGGGTCGAGCTTCGGATATAGAATATGGGCCACCATTACAGCATCAGCCTTCTCCCGTATCGCTGCCTGGAATGGCAGCCATTCCAGTTCTGCCAGCTGGGTCTCCGTCTTGTTGATGACCGGCAGCTCCAGGTGTGAGTCTACCGAGGTATCGCCATGGCCTGGATAATGCTTGACCACGGGAATAACGCCTTCACGCTCGAGCCCCTGCATCTCGGCAATGCCGAGCCGGGTGACCAGCTCTGCGTTGCTGCCGAAGGAACGGTCACCAATTACCGGATTATCCGGGTTGCTGTTGATGTCGAGCACCGGCGCGAAGTCCATATTGAAGCCGGAGGATTTCACCGCCCGGGCAAGCAGTTCGCCCATCGTTCCGGCAGCGGCGGCATCATCTCCTCTGCCGACTGCCGCGTTCGAAGGGAAGGTGGCGTAGTCATCGGGGAGACGGCTGACCTTGCCGCCCTCCTGATCGACACTCATGAACAGCGGTGCGGGATTCCCCGCATTGCTCTGCTTCAGAGCGTTGGTCAGCTGCACCAGCTCCTTCAGGCTGCCGACATTATTAGAATACAGAATGATTCCGCCGACCTTATCTTCGGCAATCATCTTCAGGGCTTCTGCTCCTGCCGCTTTGCCTTGGATGCCGACCAGCAGCATCTGCCCGATCTTCTCCTCCAGGGTCATTCCGGCGAGCTTCCGGGAGACCGGGTCAGGAGTGGCCGAAGCCTCAGGTGACGGGGTCACTGGGGCATCGGTTGCCGCAGGCACAGGCGTCTGTGCGGCAGCCGGAGAGGCTGGCACCGCTGCCTGGGAGGAGCCTGCGTTTGTCAGTTGTGCTGAATTTCCATTCCCCTCACAGCCGCTTGCCAGCAGCAGAGAGGCGGAGGCAGCGAGCAGGAGGAGAGCGCGGCGGGGGGAAGTATTGTTTATTTTTTGACGGCTGAACCATTTCATAGGGGGAATCTTCCTTTCGATTGCGGTTTGGCGGATAAGGATGATAGAATGAATAAGACATTACATATGAACTGCTTCAAGCATAATCAATACTATAGGATGAGGTGACCTGTCAATGAAAGAGCAATTAATGAACACGCTTAATGAACAAATGAATTTCGAATTCTATTCTGCTCATGTCTATCTTGCGATGGCTGCGTATTGTTCCGGTGAGAGCCTGGACGGATTCGCCAATTTCTTTCTGGTGCAGGCTGAAGAAGAACGGTTCCATGCCATGAAAATCTACAAATTCCTGAATGACCGGGACTACCGGGCCACCCTTGCGGCGATGCCTGAACCGAACAATGAGTATAGCTCCATGCTGGATGCGTTCGAGCATGCCTTCGCCCATGAGCAGCAGAATACGAAGAAATTCTATCATCTGGCGGATTTGGCCCTGGATGAACGGGAGCATGCGACCATCTATTTCCTGAAATGGTTCATTGATGAGCAGGTGGAAGAAGAGGCACTCTTCAGCAACATTATCGCCAAGCTCAAACGGATCGAAACCGACAGCAATGCCTTCTATATGCTGGATGCAGAATTTGCAGGACGTTCATTTACACCGCCAGCGGAGTAGAGAACAGCTAGGGTAACCATTCATACGCAAGCTTAGCGGCATTCTCCTGAAGAGGGGGAAGCCGCTTTTTTGTGTGCAAATATAAGGAATTATATGTTTCACACGATAACTTATCCTTCTATTTCTCGCTGAAACGGTACCGTCCTTGATAGGACGGGAACGCCGTTTCTGCTTGGCCGACCTAAGGTCCCCATATACTTAGACTACGTTTTGCGAGAAAAGTTACACGGCCTGTCAGCAGCAGATGGACTGCAAAGTTGAACAAGGGCAAAGAATGTAGGAAGTGGCAACTTACTTCCGGGCTCCCAACTCTATTTAGCGGGGTTAACTCTTGCGCTGTCCGGCAACACTGTTTCTCTAGACCCACCCGTAAGTCAGCGTGTAGTATGGAACAATACTAATCTTTGGAGGTCCTTTTTCTTGGAAAATTACAGCGATATCAAACAAAGTGAAAAAGGAGCATGGCTAAGTCTTTTAGCATACATACTCTTATCTGCAGTCAAATTATTCATAGGAACGGTGTCAGGCTCTCAGGCACTCCTGGCTGACGGGCTGAATAACAGCACCGACATTATTGCTTCCCTGGCCATTCTGACCGGACTCAGGATTTCCCGCAGACCCCCGGATTCGAACCATGGCTATGGTCATTTCAGAGCAGAGACAGTTGCCGCACTGGTCGCCTCTTTTATCATGATTGCTGTAGGCTTCCAAGTGCTCTATCAGGGTGTGAACAAATTCATTCAGCCTGTGCTGGAGACCCCTGATCTGATTGCAGCGTGGACGGCAGCTGCCTGTGCTGTGGTTATGATCGCAGTATACCGGTACAACATCAGGCTTGCTCGCAAGCTGAACAGCAATGCCATGCATGCAGTGGCGCAGGATAACCGATCGGATGCGCTGGTCAGCATGGGAGCCTTCGTTGGCATTATCGGCTCACAGTTCGGCATTCCCTGGTTAGATCCGCTCACAGCTACGATTGTCGGATTGCTGATCTGCAAGACGGCCTGGGATATTTTCCGCAAAGCTACACATGACCTCACCGACGGCTTCGATGCCGGTAAGCTGGAACTGATGAAGCAGACAGTAGCTGAGATTGAAGGTGTGGAGTCGATTAAGGATATCAAAGCCCGTATTCACGGTAATAATGTGCTGGTCGATACTACAGTACTGGTGGATTCCAGTCTGAATGTGGTGCAGAGTCACGATATTACGGAGGAGATCGAAGATCAGCTTAAGGACCGTCATCAGGTCTCAACCGTACTCGTCCACATCGAACCGATGTGATCAACAGGTGTACAACAAGAATAGGTTATATGAATTGCCTTGCCTTCGGGTGGGGCATTTTTTTGTGCTAGATAAGGCGCACTAAAGAAATTAACGAACAGCAAAAAGAAGCGGAGGGGAAATTTGGAACTGTAGGAGCGTTAGCGAACGCCTTTGTCACCGGATTTCTACCACGAATAGTGGTTTAAATCAAGAAATCTGGGAGCGGGCAGTGGCCGGAAGTCCAAATGTTCACCGCAGCGACGACAAAGCTTCAAGTTCAAACCTTTAGTACGTCTTATATAGATTGGGAAAAAACGATCTTCGCCCTGGCCGGACTTGCCCGCATTCCAATACCATGTATATAATAACAATATGTTATTAACAACCGAATCCTATTAATCGATTCAAGACAAGGAGAATATCCATGCCAAATCAACCCGTAACCGACTCTAACGGCTTGAACGAGGAGCAATTCCTGCAGAATTATAATGCGGGCAACTACGAACGTCCGTCTGTCACCGTCGATATGCTGATTTTCACCGTGATGGAGCGAGAGCAGAATAACTACCGCAAGCTGGCGGATAAGTCCTTACAGCTCTTGCTGATTCAGCGCGGGGAGCATCCTTTTCTGGGACAGTGGGCCTTGCCGGGAGGGTTCGTAGGGATCAGTGAGAGCGTAGAGGAAGCAGCCCGCCGGGAGCTGTACAGCGAGACTAATATCGATAATATCTACATGGAGCAGCTGTATACCTGGGGCGAGGTAGACCGTGATCCGCGGATGCGGGTGATCAGCTGCTCCTACATGGCGCTCGTGGACCGCAAGGCTCTGGACGTACAGGCAGGGGATGATGCAGCCGCAGCAGCCTGGTTCGATGTCTCGTACCACATTCTGGAGACCCGCCGCGAGGTACTGGAGCAGGACGTCCGTCAGGAGACACTGGTGGAGATTATACTGGAGAGTGAGCAGGAGAAGCTAAGCGGGGTGGTCAAGCTTACCGAGACTATTCAAGGGCATGTCCGACAGGTCAGCCGTGAGATCGTGCGCAGCGCGGGGTTTTCTTTTGACCATCTGCTCATGGTGCAGTATGCCATCGAACGTCTGCGCGGCAAGGCGGAATATACGGATATTATCTTCAATCTCATGCCGCCGTTGTTCACCTTGTCCGAGCTGCAGCGTGTGTATGAGATTATCCTCGGCAAAGAGCTGCTCGCCGCCGCCTTCCGCCGCAAAATCGCCGAGCGGGTCATCGAGACGGATCAGAGCACCCGGGATGCCGGACACCGTCCCTCGAAGCTGTACCGGTATAACCGGGAATGGAATTTATTTTGAGAATGCCCTTCTGTCCGGCAACGCTGCCTTGTGATGTTCTTAATAGAACTTTCATAGGGAAAAGCAGACAATTAGTTATATTTTGACTATTGTGTTTATGGCAAAGGACAAGGTGAGCCTATGATTAGCTGGAAGGATTCGTATGATATCGGAGTAGAAAAAATTGATTGTCAGCACAGGCAGCTGCTGGTGAAGCTGAACGACTTTTTTGACGCTTGCAGCAACCAGCAGGGCAAAGAAAAGATCGAAGAGACGCTGAGGTTCCTCAAGGATTACACCGTGGAGCATTTCGGCAGTGAAGAGCAGTTAATGAAGGACATCGACTTCCCGGAGCTGACGGAGCATCAGAAGACACACGCTGAATTCGTGCAGACGGTGTTGGAACTGGAGGAGACGATTAAGACCAAGGGCGTATCCGTATTATCCACGATCAAGCTGAACCGGACGCTGACGGATTGGCTGATCAATCATATTCACAAATGCGACAAGCTAATCGGTGAATGCATCGCTGCCAAAGGTAACCGGGCGGGCTAACTGAATGATCGGGAACAAGGAAATGCTGTAAGGCATTTCTTTTTTTATATTAGCTGCTTGGACCGGATGCGCCGCGTAGGCCGAATGTAATCGAAAAACCGATCATAATTGGACTGTAAGCTCTACGTAAGCCGAATGTAATCGAAAAACCGATTACAATTGGACTGTAAGATCTACGTAAGCCGAATGTAATCGAAAAACCGATCACAATTGAACTGGGAGCTCTACGTAGGCCAAATGTAATCGAAAAACCGATCACATTTCTATAAGAGTTACCAAAATACTTCAATGAACCCTATTGCCTGTTGATATTATCATAGTATTCATTGTGTTTAAGGGGGGAGGATCATCATGGATTGCCTGGGGTGTAGAATTGCGAACGGGCTTGAGCCTGACCTGAATATCGTCTATGAGAATGAATATATCACCTGTGTACTCGATATCGAGCCCTTCAATGAAGGCCATACCCTGATTCTGCCGAAAAAGCACTATTGGGACGTCGATGAGATGGATGCGAAGACTGCACATGCTGTTATGGAGGCTTCACAAAAGCTCTCCGCGCTGCTCAAATCTCTTTACCAGCCGGACGGGATCAGAATTATTGCAGACGGCGGTAAATTCAATGATCTGACCCACTATCATATGCATGTGCTTCCCCGGTATGAGGGGGACGGGCTACTGTGGGGAGAACCGCTGCACCCCGACGGGGCAGGGGAACGGCTGGGCGAGACGAGACGGAGAATGGTGGAAGGGTTGGCTGAGAAAGAGCCGATGCTGAAAAAAGCGATGGACACCCTGGAGTTTCTAAGTCAGGATGCGGCAGCGCGAATGGCTTATAATGCCCGGATGAAGGCGCTGAGCGATGAACATTCCCGTATTGAAGGAGCCAAGTCCGAGACGAGCAAAGAAATTGCCATTAAACTTCTGGAGCGCGGCATAGACCTGCAAACCATTTCCGAAGCCACCGGCTTATTGCTTGAAGAAATTAAGGAACTGAGACAATAAGCGAAAACACACATTCCTTCAACGGCAGCCGCAGGGCTGTCTTTCTTTTTTGTCCAAGGGGAACTCAGGTTTATCACAGGTTGACGGCACAGTTTATACCTGGTGAATACTTTGTGTTATGATTTGAAGTAGATCGTATAGAAACTTACTTTAAGGGAGTGGAATGAAGTGAAAAACATGCGGATGCTGGCCGGGGCTGCGGTCATGGTGCTGGTGCTTGGACTGGTGAATGTCTACATTGGATGGCATCTGTCCGTATTGCTCCAGGCATGGCTGCCGGGGATGAATACTGCTGCGTACTGGACTGTCTTTCTTGTCATTTCCTTCTCTTATATGATTGGCCGGGTGCCGCTGCCGCAGGCGCTGAGACCGGTAGGCAGGTTGTTCAAGGTGATTGGCTCTTATTATCTGGCTTGTATGGAGTTCGCCGTGATCATGCTGCCGCTGACCGATCTGCTCTATGGTGTGCTGGCGCTCGCAGGCGTAGGACTCTCCGCATTCGTAACGGAAGCCGGGACTACAGTGCTGGTATTGCTCGCTGTCTTCCTGGTCTGGGGATCGCGCAATGCCTGGAGTACTGTGGTGCGGACCCACCGGCTTAAGGTGGAAAAATCCATCGGAACCAGCGTTCCGCTGACGGTAGCAGTAGCCTCCGACCTCCATCTGGGCAACATTGTCGGCAACCGCCATCTGCGAAGAATGGTCAGGGAGATGAACGCGATGAACCCGGATATCATTCTGCTGGCCGGGGATGTGCTGGATGACAGCATTGAGCCTTTTCTCCGCAATGGGATGGAGCAGCAGCTGAAGCAGCTGAAGGCACGTTATGGAGTCTACGCCGTGCTGGGGAATCACGAATACTACGGCGGCTCGATTGCGCAGTATACAGAGGTTATGCGGGGTGTCGGCATTCAGGTGTTACAGGATGAAGTGGTGGAGACGTCGGGAGTCTACGTGGTCGGGCGCAAAGACAAGACTGCCGAGCACATGGAGGGTGGACGGCTCAGCGTGGAGACTCTTCTACAGGGAGTGGACCGCAGCAAGCCGATCCTGATGATGGATCATCAGCCGACTGGCTTCGGGATCGCTTCGGAGGCTGGAGTGGATGTGCTGCTGTCTGGACATACCCACCGGGGGCAGATTGCACCGAATCACTGGATTACCCGGCGGTTGTTCGAACTGGATTGGGGCTACCTGCTCAAAAACAAGCTGCATGTCATTGTCTCCTCCGGCTACGGAACCTGGGGACCGCCGATCCGCCTGGCCAGCCGCTCAGAGCTGATTAAGCTGGAACTTGTGCTGGATGGCAGCATGAGCTTTGGTGCAGACAAGGTGTCACCTGCGGCTAAGCCTGTTTTGATCTAACGGAAACCTGCATGTGGCAGGATTGAACCCTCTACCTTCCTTAGGGAAGATAGGGGGTTTTTTTCGGGTTATGGAGGAGTTATTCATTTTCTTTTGACATTCCTGCCGGAATCCGCTAATCTATCTGTAGAAATAGTTAAGCTATTAACTAAATGGAGTTGACGACTGCTAATGGATGATTTGCAAAAGATTGTGCTTGAGCTGCCGCTTGAAAATGAGGTTTTTTTCGCCTTGGTGGGAGCGACAGCGGGCACTGTGGCCGTCTCCGAGAAATACTGGCAGGTACAGGGGCTGAACGGGGCAAGAATTCGTGTACTGGTTGAGATTGCAAAGCACGGGGGATCGATTCTGCCCTCACTGCTTGCTGAGCGAATCGCGGTAACTAAAGCCAACATCAGCCTGCTGCTGACTCCGCTGGAGAAGGATGGCTATATTACACGGGCGGCTCACGCACAGGATGGCCGTAAGACAGTCATTTCGCTGACTGAAGCAGGTAAGCGCCTGCTGCTGGAGCAGCTGCCGGGGAACCGGAAAGCCGTTGCGGCGGTAATGAACCGGCTGGATGAGCCGGAGCTGCAGCTGCTGCTGGAGCTGCTGAATAAGCTGAGCAGAGGATAGAAGGTGTGGAATGTTCCGCATGCCGGGAGGCTGCCCGCAGACAGAGATTATATATAGCGGCTGGAGTATGCCGGTGGATATGTGAAGAAATCTGATTCCAATAAGGAAAGGGTGTTATCGCCTATGACGACAATATTGATTACGGGAGCAAACGGGCAACTGGGAAGTCTGATTCTGGAGAATCTGCGTAGCCGCATCCCTGTAGGGCAAATCATTGCCGGAGTAAGAAGTGCGGAGCAAGCTCCTTTTATCCGGGAGCAGGGAATTGAAGTCCGCAAGGTGGATTATGATCTGCCGGAAACACTGAATGAAGCTTTTCGCGGGATTTCCCGGCTCCTGCTGATCTCCAGCTCGCATACGGATGATAATGTTCGTCTGTCCCAGCATAAGCGGGTGATTGATGCGGCCAAACGAAGCGGTGTGAGACATATCCTATATACTGGTTTTGCATTCTCAGGGCGGAGAACAGATCAGAGCAAGCCGGATAATGTGCATACATTGACGGAACAGGCGATTATAGAGTCCGGGCTGGAATATACCTTTTTGCGCAATGCTCTTTATATTGATTTCGTAGGGGTGCTGGGGCTGAAGGAAGCCCTCTCCAGCGGAGAGCTGGTGACGGCACCGGGAGAATGGAAGTTTAACTCGGCAGGCCGACGGGATCTTGCATTGGCTGCTGTTGCTGCTGTACTTGGCGAAGAGGGAGCAGGCAACCGCATCTACGAATTGACCGCTCCGCAGACCTGGGATTTTGGCGATCTAGCCGAAGTTCTGACAGAGGTTGCCGGCAAGCCGGTGGTGCACCGTCAGGATGACGGAATTCAGCACTGGATCTATGCTTTTATGAGCAAGCTGGATACGGCTTCCACCTCCGGGGATTTGGAGCGGCTTACGGGCAGACCGGTCACCCCCTTGCGGGACAGCATACTGCCTTTTATAGTTTAGAACGTACTGACCTAAGTGAGCTTGTTGGTTTGGAGTCCTATTGTTTTGAGCAGGGTTTGTTGCTAGTATGATGACATTGATCAGGCAAGCCGGAGGGAGCGTATGTAAGTTGAAAAAGATACTGGTAGCCGATGATGATGTTCATATCCGCACGCTGCTGCGGCATGTTCTTACCAGAGAAGGATATCAAGCGATAGAAGCCGGAGACGGGCTGGAAGCCGCGGCACGCATGAAGGAGCAGACGGTCGATCTGGCGGTGGTGGATGTGATGATGCCGCATATGGACGGATTGGAGCTGTGTGCATACATAAGGGAGAACTATGACATTCCCGTCATTCTGCTGACGGCCCGTCAGCAGCTCAGTGATAAGGAGCAGGGTTATCTGCACGGGACGGATGATTATGTGACCAAGCCTTTTGAACCGGAGGAGTTGATCTTTCGCATCAAGGCCTTGTTCCGCCGTTATTCCATCGCTTCAGATGACCGGATTCGCCTGAATTCGCTGGTGATCGACCGTAAGAATTACGAGATCAGTGACGGGACAGAGGTGCTGCTGCTGCCGGTGAAGGAATTCGAACTGCTGGCCCAGCTGGCCCAATATCCGGGACGCCTGTTCACGCGTGGTGAGCTGATTGAGCTGGTCTGGGGGGCGGACTACGAAGGGGACGAGCGGACGGTGGATGTGCATATCAAGCGCCTGCGTCAGCGGTTCAGTGAATACCAGAATGATTTTATCATCCGCACGGTCCGGGGAATTGGCTACAAAGTGGACATGGTGAACTCATGAGATCGCTCTATGTACGGATGAGTATTATCTTCTGCTCGGTGATTATGATCAGCAGCGTGCTGGGATTTCTGGTCTCCAACCTGTATTACCAATCCCAGGTCAAGCCGAAGAATGATGCTAAGCTGACCCGGATGGCCATAGGTTTGCAGCAGTTCATTGAGGATCACCCGGATGCTGTGGAAGAATATCTCCTGAGTACGGCTTCCCTGGGGTACAAAATGTATCTGGTCAATGCCGATGGAGAGGAACGCTTCTATGGCCTGCCTTTCCGCAAAAATGACCTCAAGGAGGAAGCGCTGCGCAGTGTGCTGGCCGGGGAGATTTACCATGGGGTGGGTAATTTCCCCGGCCAGCTGTTCGTGACAGGGTTCTTCGATAACCAGCTCAGCAATTCCATTGGGGTGCCGGTCCATATTAACGGGGAGACCTATGCCTTGTTCATGCGTCCGGATGCCCAGGTGCAGTTCGGGGAGCTGCGGATCTTTTTTGTCGTGATTATCGGGGTCATTATTCTGCTAAGCCTGTGGTTCATGCTGATTACTGTATTTCATGTGGTGCGGCCGATCACCCGGTTAACCGAGGCCACGCTCCTAATCTCCAAAGGGCGCTACGACATTAAGCTCTACACCGCACGCCGCGACGAGATCGGCCAACTGGCTTCCCACTTCATGACGATGAGCCGTGAGCTGGAACGCACGAACCGGGCAAGACAGGAGTTTGTCGCCAATGTCTCGCATGAGATTGAGTCGCCGCTAACCTCTATTCAGGGCTTCGCCCATGCGCTCCAGGACGGTACTCTGCCGGAAGCCCAGCGTCTGGAGTATCTGTCCATTATCGGGGATGAGAGCCGGCGGTTGTCCATGCTCAGCACGCAGCTGCTAACCTTGTCCTCACTGGATTACGATGAGAATGCCCTGCAGAAGAGAAGCTTCGATCTGCGCGCCCAACTGCGCCAGGTCATTCAGATTATGGAATGGCATCTTACGGAGAAAGAGCTTGCGGTGCGGTTGCATGCCGGAGACATCACGCTTGCGGGCGATTCCAATCTGCTCTATCAGGTGTGGATGAATCTGGTGACGAATGCGATCAAATACACCCCGGCGGGCGGGACCCTCAGTATCGCAGCCCATGTGGAGGGCCAGCAATGTATTGTAACAGTGACCGACAACGGGGCGGGTATTCCGGCGGAGCAGCTGCCGATGATCTTCGACCGGTTCTACAAGGTGGATCAGTCGCGATCCCGTGAGCCGGGTAGCAGCGGGCTGGGTCTGGCCATTGCCCAAAAGATCGTCCAGGCGCATGGCGGAACCATCGAGGTGACGAGCATAGTAGGAGAAGGAACGACGTTCACTGTTTCTTTGCCCTGCCACCCTAACGATATAGATTGATTAGTCCTTCATAAAATAGATGAAAGCAACGGAGGGGAATTTGGAACTGTAGGAGCGATAGCGTACGCCTTTGTTACCGGATTTCTACCACGGATAGTTGTATAAATCAAGAAATCCGGGAACAACAGCGGCCGGAAGTCCAATATTCACCGCAGTTGCGCCTGCCATCTGTTTTTGGAAGCGGCTATGTTCAATCTATATAGTGTAATTCTCTATTCATACTCCGTTCATCTTCACTCTCTAAACTGTGGATATACAGATTAGAAGGAGTGGTTATATGTTCTTGGCAATACGGGAGATGAGGCACTCCAAAGCACGCTACAGTCTCATTATGGTGATTATGCTGCTGGTGTCGTTCCTGGTGCTGTTCGTCACCGGCCTGGCTAGAGGTCTTGCTTATGCCAACATTTCGGCGCTGAAAAATATGCCCGCCAATTACTTTGCCGTGCAGAGCGATGCGGATCATACCTTCAGGCGTTCACAGTTAACGGATACGGAGCTTGCGGCTGCCCGGTCAGTAGCCGGAGAGGCGAACGCGACTCCGCTGGGTGTACAGACCAGTACAATTACAGCTGCCGGTGCGGATGTGAAGGCGGATATTACTTTTTTTGCCGTAGATATGACGGGCATGCTGGCTCCTGAAGTAACGGAAGGCGCCGGATTCACCAATGAGGTTCAAGGCAGCGCGGTTGCAGACTCCAAGCTGGAACAGTCCGGCGTTACCATTGGCAGTACGATCCGTGATCAGGCTTCCGGCATGAGCTGGACGGTTACCGGCTTCGTGAAGGACAGCTCCTACAGCCATACTCCGGTGGTCTATATCAATCAGCTGGACTGGCAGGCGATGAAGCAAGGAACGGTTCAGGGAGGCGGAGGTTCAGGCAAGGCCAATGCCCCGTACAATGTAATCGCGCTGGATGTAACGGCGGCTCAAGCTGGGCAGATTGCAGATCAGCTACAGTCCGTAGAGGTAATTACGCAAAAACAGGCGATCGCCAGTGTTCCCGGTTACTCCGCCGAGCAGAATTCGCTGCTGATGATGATTGTGTTCCTGTTCGTGATTGCCGCAGTAGTTCTTGCTGTATTCTTCTATGTCATTACGATCCAGAAGACCAGCCAATTCGGTATCCTGAAGGCGATGGGGACCAAGATGTCCTATCTGGCCTGGAGTGTAATCGGTCAAGTGATGCTGCTGTCTGTCGCCAGTCTGGTGCTGGGCATATTGCTTACGCTTGGGATGAATATGGGCCTGCCCGACACGATGCCGTTTGAGCTGGACGGACAGACGATGGCGATGACCAGTCTGCTGTTCATAGGGATGTCCCTGCTGGGCTCGTTAATTTCGGTAGCAAGAGTAGCTAAGGTGGATGCCTTGGAAGCGATAGGGAGGACTGGAGCATGAGTGCGAAATTAGTGATGAAGCAGGTAACCAAGACTTACGGGGATGGGGACGGGGCGATGACCGTTCTGAACCATCTGGACCTTACGGTGAACGAAGGCGAATTCATAGCAGTACTGGGGCCATCCGGCTCCGGGAAAAGCACATTTCTCTCCGCAGCTGGTGCGCTGCTTACGCCCACCAGCGGAGAAATCCTCCTCGACGGCGAGTCGCTGCGTGACAAGGACAAGGGGGAATTGACGGAGCTGCGGCTGAAAAAAATCGGCTTCATGTTCCAAAGTGCGCAGCTGCTGCCGTTCCTGAAGGTAGAGGAGCAGCTGCTCTATGTAGCGAAGCTGGCTAAGCTCAGCCCGAAGGAAGCGAAGGTGCGTGCCGCCTATCTGCTGAAGCGTCTGGAGATCTGGGAACGCCGCAACCATTACCCCGAACAGCTGTCCGGGGGCGAGAAGCAGCGGGTGGCGATTGCCCGGGCGTGGATGAACAAGCCGGCCATTCTGTTCGCAGACGAGCCTACAGCCAGCCTGGATTACAGCCGTGGCCGGGAAGTGGTACGGATGATAGCAGACGAGGTGCGGAGCGAAGGCAAGGCTGCTGTAATGGTTACTCATGACGAACGAATGCTGGACTGGTGCGACCGGGTGCTGCATCTGGAGGATGGCGTGCTGGTTGAAGCGCATAGCCTTAATTAATTGGAACTGAACCCTGGGGACGGGGTTCAGTTTTTTTGATTGCCGGTTTCCCGCTGCAGAATGCCTTCACACGCCCGAGTAGGCCATAAACCCGCCGTCTACGGGAATGGTTACCCCGGTTACGAACCCGGACATGCGCTCATCGGCCAGCCAGAGCAAGGTGCCGAGCAGATCCTCCGGTGTGCCGAAGCGGCGCATCGGGGTCTGGGAGATGATTTTGAGCGAACGTTCGGTCAGTTCACCGTTCGGGTTCTTTAGCAGCTGTTCATTCTGTGCAGTGACGAAGAAGCCGGGGGCGATGGCATTCACCCGTATGCCGGACTCTGCCAGATGCACCGCAAGCCACTGTGTGAAGTTGTTGATGCCTGCCTTGGCCGCACTGTAAGCCGGAACCTTGGTGAGTGGCGATGCGGCGCTCATGGAGGAGATGTTGATCACCGCTGCTCCGGGGCGTCCGAGCATCTGCTTGGCGAAGATTTGGGTTGGAATTAATGTTCCGGTCAGATTGAGGTCAAGGACCGTTCGGAACCCGCTCACGGACAGATCGAAGAAGGAGATGACATCGGGATTCTCCAGGTCTCCCGGTTCTAAGGTCTCCTTGGTGGTAATCGCCGAAGGCTGATTGCCCCCGGCTCCATTGATCAACAAGTCGCAGGGACCCCACAGCTTGTGGATCTCTTCCGCAGCCTGCCGGACACTCCCGGCATCCATAACATCGCAGGCCAAGGCCAGGGACTGGCCGCCGCCGGAAGTGATCTGTGCAGCCAGAGCTGCCCCTTTGGCCTCCGTACGGTTCAGGATGGCGACCTTCATGCCTTGACGGGCCAATTCCAGCGCCATAGCGCTGCAGAGGGCTCCGGCTCCTCCGGTAATTACAGCGGTCTTGCCTGCCAATGCAGGCTGTAATGCCAACTCGGACATAGTGATCCAACCCTTCTTGGTGAAAGTATGATCGTACGTCAGGTTATATCAGTCTGCGGATCTTTGCTTATAATATTGCGGATATTTCTCCATCAGCATCTCCTGATCGGCGATCGTCAGGGCCATATGCTCCTGCATAAGCTGATCCCCTTGCTGAATATTATGCTGCTCAATGGCTTCATATAGACCATAATGCTGCCGGTACAGATGCTCCCAGTTGTGATCTGCCGTGAGCTTGAGCATCCGGCTGCGGTTCAGATGAACCTTGATCTGCTGGATGACCTCCCAGGTATTCTTTTTATTGCAGCCCATGAAAATCACATGATGGAACTCTTCGTCCAGCATGAACATTTCCTTATAGTCCTGATCCTCGATGCAGAGCTTCTGCTTGTCCAGATTAGCCTTCAGATCGATAAGATTCCTGGCCTGGAAGGCGCTGCACGATTCCCGGATGACTGCCCGCTCCAGATGCTCGCGCATGAAGCGGGCTTCTTCCACGAGCTCGGAATCAATCAGGGAGACCACCGTTCCCCGCTGGGGGTATACAGCAAGCAGGCCCTCCTGGGCCAGACGGACAAAGGCCTCACGGACCGGAGTGCGGCTGACACTGAACTTCAGCGAAATCTCCTTCTCCGAAATCCCGGTTCCGGGCGGCAGCTCCAGCAGCAGAATCTGATTCTTCAGTGAACGATACACGATGTCCCTTGTGGAGAGTGCTTGTGTACCGATAGTATATTCCATCGTGTAACCCTCCTGTTATTGATTGTGTAAGCACTACCATACTACCATACTTGTATGGTAGTATGGTAGTGCGAATGGGCAGAAGCGCCTGCTGTCCGCTTAAGGACGGTATCCGTGGCCCGTCAATATCATACACGAGAGGCTGGATAACAATATGAGTACCTCATCTTTTATTCATGACGACTGGCTGCTGTTAAGTCCAAGTGCACAGAGACTGTATCACGATTATGCCGCTGCAATGCCGATTTATGATTTCCACAGTCATCTGAATCCGCAGGAGATCAGCAGTAACCGCAGGTTCCGCAATATCGCTGATCTCGCCTTATCTGGGGACCATTACAAGTGGCGGGCGCTCCGCTGGCTGGGCGTTGACGAACAGCTCATTACCGGGAATGCGCCGGACAAGGACAAGTTCATGGTCTGGGCGCGTTCCCTGCCTGAGATGGTGGGCAATCCGCTCTACCACTGGACTCATCTGGAGTTGAAGCGCTACTTCGGGATCGACGAGCTGCTCTCCGGGGAGACTGCGGACAGTGTGTGGGAACGCTGCAATGAGCAGCTCCAGGGAGATGAACTGACTACGCAGGGGATTCTCAAAAAACTCAATGTCGATGTGGTCTGCACAACGGATGATCCCATTGATTCACTGGAGCATCACATTAAGATTAAGAAGGACAAAGTGCTTCAGACGGTGGTTGCCCCGACCTTCAGACCGGACCGGGTGCTGAATATCCGTGATGAAGGATTCACCGGATACGTGGGCCTGCTTGGTGAGGCGAGCGGTATTGAGATCCACGATTACTCCGGATTCCTCCAGGCTGTGACCGCGCGGATCGATTATTTCCATCAGCATGGCTGCCGGCTGTCGGATCAGGCCTTCGGTGAGCTGCCGCATGCTCAGTCTACAGAGCATGAAGCGGCCTACATATTCGCCCGGGCCTTCAAAGGGGAAGAGATCAGCCCGCAGGAGGAACAGAAGTTCCAGAGCCATACGCTGATCAAATTAGGCCGGCTCTATCATGAGCGGGGCATGAGCATGCAGCTGCATATCGGAGCGCTGCGCAACAACAACGCACGGATGTTCAGTGCCATCGGCAAGGACAGCGGCTTCGATTCGATTCTGGATTTCAATATGGCCCGCAGTCTCAACGCGCTGTTGAATGAGCTGGATGCCAGTGGACAGCTGCCGAAGACCATCGTCTATACGCTGAACCCTTCGCAGTATGAGATGATCGCCACCGCAATCGGTAACTTCCAGGGCGATGGCATCAAGGGCAAGGTGCAGATGGGTTCCGGCTGGTGGTTCCATGATCAGAAGGAGGGTATGCTGCAGCAATTGAAGGCGCTCTCCAGCATCGGCCTGATCAGCCCTTTTGTCGGCATGCTGACTGACTCCAGAAGCTTCCTCTCCTTCACGCGTCATGAATACTTCCGGCGCATTCTCTGCAACCTGTTCGGCACGTGGATGGAAGAGGGAGACCTGCCGCGAGACTATGCCTTAATCGGCCGGACCATTGAGAATATTTGCTACAACAATGCGGATGCGTATTTCGGGATCAAGTAGAGAGCAGGAGCGCAGCATACCATTCATGGGTTGGAAAAGCACAAGTGGAAACGGCTTTGCCGTCCTTTTAAAGGACGGTACCGTTTCGGCAAGAAATAGAAGGATCATTCATAGCGTGAAACCTATAAATTCTTATATTTTCAAAAAATCAGCAGGCTTCTTAAAGAGGCATGCTGATTTTTTGTTTCTTGAGGAAACTATGATTTTCCTCTGTTGTGGATAAGTGGTACGCAGGCGCGTGGCCCGAATGTATGCGGAAAACAGCATACATTTGGTGCTGGTGCGTATTTGTTCTGGTACCTTCCGGTGCATTCTACCGCGTACTGCTCCGGTAAGCAGACGGGGATACGCCGGTTGACTTCTTGAACACCTTCGAGAAGTGGGCCAGCTCCATGCCGACCTGCTCGGCGATACTGGAGATGCTGAAATCGGTGTAGGAGAGCTGCCTCTTCGCGAGCTCCATCCGTTTCAGCTGGACGTACTGCATCGGCGGAACGCCGATGAACTTCTTGAAGTAGGGAATGAAATAGTTCGGGTGCAGATGGACCCGCTCTGCCAACTCCTCGACCGTCAGCGGCCGCATTAACCGTTGATCGATGTAGCCCAGCACATTCGCCAGCTTGCCCTGGTCGCTCGTATGTGTCAGATCGTCAAGGAAATTGCTATAGCCCCCCGATTCCAGACAGAGGGACAGTAGTGTAAGCAGCGCGGCCTGCGTCCGCAGGGTAGCGAGGAAGCCGGTATCCTGGAACCATTCAATCATCTCCGTGAACATCGTCCGGGTGGCCTCCGGATCAGGCACATCACAGATGTAGAGCTTATTCGCCGAATGAAACAGCGGCCATTCCCCAATCTGCGCATCGAAGTGGCAATAGTAGCGTGTATAAGGATCATCACGTGAAGTATCCGTGGTCTGGGTAGAGCCTGCGGGCATAATCATCAGCTGTCCGGGTCTCGGATAGTACGCCACTCCGTTGATAATCACCTTGCCTTCGCCGGAATCAATATAATACAGCCGGTTGAAGGCAGGGGTCTCATTCGTCCGGTTCCATCCCGGATATCTGCTGGTTAACTGGGCATGGGTAACGGTAACCGTCAGGTTGTGCAGCAGGCGTCCAGTCAAATTGCCGTTCGCAATCATATTCATGTCTGGGCTCCTCCATTAAGGATATAAATCTATTATAACGCTTCCATTTATCTAATACATCTTATTATTATACAAATATACCTTAATTACAGTCATGTTCACCACCGGCAAATAGGGTTATCCTCATAACATAAACTGTTTCAGGAAGGGAATGGGAGATGGATAAGGTACGTTATGGAATTATTGGCGTTGGGGGTATGGGGCGGACCCATGCACAGAGTCTGCTGAGTGATATTAAAGGGGCCGAGCTAACGGCCGTCTGCGACACCAGCCCTGAGCGGCTGGAATGGGCAGAGGAGCATTTGCCGGATCATGTGCAGCGCTTTCTGTCGCCGGAGGAGCTGTTCAAGTCCGGGATCATTGATGCGGTGATGATTGCCACCCCGCATTATGACCATCCGCCACTGGCGATTGAAGCGTTGGGCTACGGGCTGCATGTTCTGATTGAGAAGCCTGCCGGTGTCTATACGAAGGCAGTACAGGAGATGAATGACGCCGCAGCGAAGTCTGACCGCAAATTCGGCATTATGTATAACCAGCGGACGAATCCGCTCTATCAGAAGCTGAGAGAATTGATTCAGTCCGGGGAGCTGGGAGAGATCCGGCGCACGAATTGGATTATCACCAATTGGTACCGCTCTCAGAGCTACTATGATTCCGGCGGCTGGCGGGCGACCTGGGGCGGGGAAGGCGGCGGAGTGCTGCTGAACCAGGACCCGCACCAGCTTGATCTCTGGCAGTGGACTACGGGAATGATGCCTAAGCGGGTACGCGCTTTTTGCCAGTTCGGGAAGTACCGGAATATTGAGGTTGAGGATGATGTGACCGCCTACGTGGAGTATGAGAATGGCGCAACCGGGCTGTTTATCACGACTACAGGGGAAGCGCCGGGGACGAACCGGTTCGAGATTACAGGCGACAACGGTAAAATCGTCATCGAAGACGGCACGCTGACCTTCTTCCGCCTTCGCACCCCTGAGCCGAAGTTCAATGCGGAATATACCGGGGGCTTCGGAGCGCCGGAATGCTGGAAATGCGAGATTCCCGTGGAAGCCGGGAATGGAGA
Organism: Paenibacillus sp. FSL R7-0210; assembly: GCF_038009085.1. Classification (NCBI taxonomy): domain Bacteria; kingdom Bacillati; phylum Bacillota; class Bacilli; order Caryophanales; family Paenibacillaceae; genus Paenibacillus; species Paenibacillus sp. FSL R7-0210. The sequence continues at coordinate 2,728,902 of NZ_JBBPAR010000001.1, read as the reverse complement.
GCAGCATAAGGGGATTCTGCGCAACTTCACCAATGCGATTCTGCATGATGAGCCGCTATTGGCTCCGGGGGAAGAGGGCATTCACGGGCTGACCCTGTCCAATGCCATGTATCTGTCTGCGTGGATCGACAACTGGGTGGACCTGCCGATCGACAGCGAGCTGTTCTATGAGAAGCTGATGGAGCAGGTGGAGAATTCGACTTTTCAGAAAGCTCCGGTCAGCCAGAAAGCCCTTGATGTATCGGGTACCCACTAGATTAACTTTACTCTCTTACGCCAATTAAACTTATCTAGGAGTGGATGAATACAATGAACCGTTCAACGATTGCCGCCCAAATGTATACCCTGCGTGAATATACCCAGACGCCGGAAGCCTTACGGGAGAGCCTGCGGAAGGTGAGCAGCATCGGGTACCAGGCTGTGCAGATCTCCGGGATCGGTCCTATGGACCCTAGGCTGGTGAAGGAATATGCCGATGAATTTAATCTGAAAATATGTGCGACACACGTTCCCTGGGACCGGCTGGTGAATGATCTGGATGCGCTCGCCGCCGAACATAAGCTGTGGGACTGCAAATACATCGGTCTTGGCTCGCTGCCTGCGGAATATCAGACCAGCCAGGAGGGCTACCGCACCTTTGCCAAGCTGGCTTCCGGCATTGCACGTACACTTAAGGAAGAGTATGGTCTGCAATTCGTTTATCATAATCATGATTTTGAATTTGAACGTTTTGACGGTCTGACCGGTATGGATGTGCTGCTGCAGGACAGTGATCCGGAGGTCTTCGGGTTCGAGCTGGATCTGTACTGGGTTCAGGCGGGGGGCGGAGATCCTGTAGAGTGGATTCACAAGGTGGAAGGCAGAATGCAGGCCGTGCATTTCAAGGATATGACTATTCTGAACCGTAAGGCAGTGTTTGCCGAGATCGGCGAAGGCAATATGAACTATGGAGCGATTATTGATGCCTGCCGCAAGACGGGGGTGGAATGGCATATCGTGGAGCAGGATGTGTGCCAGCGTGATCCGTTCGAGAGCCTGGAGATCAGCCTCCGGCATCTGCATTCCAGATTGGAGGTGCAAGCATGAGCCGCAAGGATGGAATGATGTATGCTCCGGTACATGAGGCGAAGCCTGTGGTGGGACCGGGTGAATTCGTAATTGCTGCGCTGGCACTGGATCATGGGCATATCTACGGGATGTGCAACGGGCTGGTGGAGGCGGGAGCCGAGCTGAAGTGGGTATACGATCCTGACCCCGAGAAGGTAAAAGCATTCCTGAACAAGTATCCCGGCGTCAAAGCCGCACGCTCTGCTGAAGAGATTCTTGAAGATCCTGAGGTCCGGCTCGTAGCAGCAGCGGCCGTTCCTTCGGAGCGCGGTCCGCTCGGTCTGCGGGTGATGGCACACGGGAAGGATTATTTCACGGACAAATCTCCGTTTACTTCTCTGGACCAGCTCGCGGCAGCACGCCTTCAAGTGGAACAGACGGGGCGGAAATACATGACATACTACAGTGAAAGACTGCATGTAGAGAGCGCTGTCTATGCCGGTCAGCTGGTGCAGCAGGGGGCGATTGGCCGTGTGCTTCAGGTGATGGGACTGGGGCCGCACCGGTTAAATGCACCCAGCCGGCCGGAATGGTTCTTCCAGCGTGACAAATACGGCGGCATTCTCTGTGACATCGGCAGCCATCAGATTGAACAGTTCCTCTTCTACGCGGGCTGCCGTGATGCCAAGGTACTGCACAGTAAGGTCGCCAACTACAACAATCCGGCTTACCCGGAGCTGGAGGATTACGGGGATGCTACGCTGGTTGGGGATAACGGGGCTACGCAGTATTTTCGCGTGGACTGGTTCACTCCGTCAGGACTCGGAACCTGGGGCGATGGCCGGACGATCATTCTCGGCACGGAAGGCTATATTGAACTGCGCAAATACAGCGATATCGGCCGCTCCAGCACACCGGACCATGTCTACTGGGTAGACGGCGAGGGAGAGCATTATGAGCATGTGGCCGGGAAGATCGGTTTCCCGTTCTTCGGTGAGCTGATTCTGGACTGCCTGGAACGGACGGAGAAGGCGATGACGCAGGAGCATGCGTTCAAGGCTGCTGAGCTGTGTCTGGAGGCGCAGCGTCAAGCGGTGAATCTGACCCCGGATACGCTCAAATAGTTGCATTACAGCTATCAGAAGATCGGAAGGTGGTTAAGATGAATACCAATGGAGCAGCGATTATCGGCTGCGGGGCGATTGCCCCGCTGCATGCCAGAGCCATTGCTTCCATCCAGAATGCGCGGCTGGTAGCCGTGGTGGACAGTGATCCTGTTCAGGCAGCACAGTCTGCTCAGGATTACGAATGTGAAGGCCTGACGGATTACAGGGAGCTGCTGGAGCGTGCAGATATCGGCATTGTCCATCTCTGCACGCCGCATCATCTGCATGCCGGAATGGCGGTAGAGCTGCTGAAGGCCGGCAAGCATGTGTTAACCGAGAAGCCCATGGCGCTGGATGTACCTTCGGCCCTCTTGATGCAGGAGGCGGCGGAGCATGCAGCGGGTCAGCTGGGTGTAGTGTTCCAGAACCGTTATAATGAACCTTCAGTGCGGATCAGACAAGTAATCGATTCCGGCAGCCTGGGCAATCTCCTCTGTATGAAGGGTCTGGTAACCTGGACCCGGACTGAGGAGTACTACACGAACAGTCCCTGGAGAGGCCGCTGGGCTACGGAAGGTGGAGGGGTATTGATCAATCAGGCTATCCATACCCTGGATCTGCTGCAATGGTTCGGCGGTGACATCGCTGCCGTGAAAGGCAGTGTCAGCACCGATGTGTTGAACGATGTCATTGAGGTCGAGGACAGCGCACATGCGTGTATCGACTTCAAAAACAAGGCGCGCGGGCTCTTCTATGGAACCAATGCGTATCAGGCCAATTCGCCGGTGGAGCTGGAGCTGGTCTTCGAGCAAGGGACCCTGCAGCAGCGCCGGGACAGCCTGTATCTGTGGAAGGATGGTCAGGAGACGATGCTCTGCGAGCCGCAGAGCATCAGCAGCGGCGGAAAATCGTACTGGGGCACCGGGCACTCACGGTTAATTCATGATTTCTATGCCCACATCCGTGAAGGCCGCAGGTTCTGGATTGACGGTGCAGAGGGCATCAAAGCGCTCACGCTGATTGCAGAGATCTACAAGTCCTCGGGCAGCCGGAATCTGGTCCCTCAGGTCTAGCATTCATCAACCGGCTGATGCCGGAATAGGCTGTCTCTTAGGCAGAGTTCTGCTTAAGGGACGGCCTTATTTATGCTGCCGGAAGAGACCGTAAGCTGCTACAGCTTAATCGCAAGCCAGCAGGCTTCAATGGTCTGCGTAATCTGCTGCTCGTTAAGCGGATATTTTCCGTCCAGGTATCCTTTAATGACAGCAATTAATATCCCGTAGATCAGCTGATAGCACAGACAGACATTCATTTCCCGGATGATTCCCTGCCGCTGGCCTTCTTCAATGATGGAGAATATCTCTAAGGTTGAGGGGGCCAGTGTGTTCCGCAAGTCCTCGGAAATATAGGGCGAGGAGCAATAGTTCTCTGTGAAATCAACCTCTTTGGGGTATTGAAGCGAATAGTTGGCCGTATTCTTCAGAAGGCTCTTCACACGCTCATAGATGGTTAAGCCGGGATCATAGCCGTTCATGACGAACTCATTTTTATGTATGCGGACTTTATGGTACAACTCATTGACCAGCTGCTCCTTGTTCTCGAAATAATGGTAGAATGTGCTGGAGCCTACATTGGCCCTCTTGAATATTTTGGCAAAAGTAACAGATTGTAAGCCTTCTTCAGTAATTAAATCAAGGGTTGCCTGAAGAATATCATCGCGTTTACCCATCATTACACCTCACTAGCGGAAAAATCATTCTATAAAATAGTACAGCTTCTGCAAGGAAATGTCAATTAACAGAATTTGTATTCCACTTCCAAGTATCAAAAAGATAGATTTTGTGGTGAAATAGACAATAGAAAAACTATATTTTAGTCATTATTCTGCAAAAAGGAATTTCCATTCCGAACATACTTGAAGTTTAATTATTCTCTTTCTGAACTATCAATAGAATAAATATTCTATTTCTTAAGTTTATCTAAGGGCAATCAGTCCTAGCGATCAAATTGACTTTCAGATCGTTAGGCATTATCTTCAAGTACAGGGTTTAGCAAGAGTCATTAGATGAGAGACAGGGAGTGGAAGTATGGCTATGGAACAGGCAATGTTTGCCGGAGGCTGCTTCTGGTGCATGGTTACGCCGTTCGAAGAGCTTCCCGGAATTCACGGGATTGTATCGGGATACGCCGGAGGAACGGTAGATAACCCTACTTATGAGCAGGTGAAGAGCGGTACAACCGGTCACTACGAGGTGGTTCAAATCACTTTTGACCCGGAATTGTTCCCATATGAGCGGCTGCTTGCGTTATTCTGGCCGCAGATTGACCCGACGGATGACGGTGGACAGTTTCAGGACCGGGGAACGCAGTACCGCACGGCGGTATTCTATTATACGGAAGAGCAGCGGCTGGCTGCACTTGCTTCCCGGGAGCAGGTGGCAGTCAGCGGCAGATTCGAGCTTCCGGTGGTGACGGAGATTCTGCCTGCGCCGGTATTTTATCCGGCAGAAGACTATCATCAGGACTATCATAAGAAGAATCCGAAGCATTATAAAGAGGACCGTGAGCAATCCGGACGGGATACCTTTATTTCGCAGCACTGGCACAAGTGATTCGTGAATATCCGTTAGACAAAGCCTGTGATTACCCGGCATCTGGGAATTGCGGGCTTTTTACTATTTTTGCAGCATCCTGTGGGTTAAGCTATAGATCATTATGCCAAAAACCAAAATATGGGAACCTAAATCCGAAATTCCGTGCCTACTCAATTGCCGATTGTGCAACTATAATCATATTTGTAAACGGATACAAGCATTGGTAATTCTGGTTTTGATGCAGCGGGAAGAGAGAGGAGGAAACAGGGGATAGAATAAGCAGCTCAGCGAAATACAGAATGCTCTATAGCTCCTGTAGTTGAAGGGAAGTGCTGCAATGCCAATATTATTCAGGAGGAATCTAAGAATGTCCAAAAAATGGCTAATGACGATGCTTGCGTTCGTGCTTTTGCTCTCTTGCCTGCCTTTGTTCAATTCCAAAGCAGCCGCAGCTGATTATACCCAAGGGGTAGATCTGTCGGGAACCTCAGCTACCATCTGGTTCAAATCTACGGTCAGTACCAGCTGGACCGATGTGCATTACAAGGTGAACTCGGGAACCCAGCTAAACTACCGAATGACTTATAACAACAGTAAATCGCGTTATGAGCAGGTGGTTACAGGCGTCGCCAGCGGCACAGCACTCTCGTACTTCTTCACCTACAACAATGGGACTCCGGCTTATGATACCGGCTGGTTCAACTACACTGCGGGAACCGCGCCCACTGCAGCGCCGACTACTCCGCCTTCCGGGTCTTCCGGTTCGATCTATTCTATCGCTGCCTCTTCTATTCCGACACCGCCGGGAGGCTCCGTGTCTGTCAAAGTCATGAATGGAACGGGAGGCGCTTACCCCGATAACCAGGTCTATTGGGGCGTCATCGGCATCAATCCGGCCAACGGTAAATGGAGTTATCTGGATCTTAGCGGCAATCTCATTCCGATCTCGAATGCGCTGAATAATGCTTCCGGCCATCTGACCAAGAACGGGGTCAACTATGCCAATATTTATCATACGGTTAGCCAGACCAATTGGGTAACGCTGCCCAAAATCACCTCCGGCCGCATGTTCCTCAGTGTAGGCACACCACTGTACATCAAGACCTATGACGACGGTTTTGCCGGACCGGATATCGATAATCCAACCGATCCTAACCGTAATCTCTATTTCGACTTCGTTGAATTCACGGTGGATGCTACAGGCTATCATGGTAATACCACCCGTGTAGATGCCTTCGGCTTCCCGATCCAGCACCGGCTGGTAGGCTTGTCCGGCGGTTATGACAAGACGGTTGGTGAGCTGGAATCGGAGACACGGGCCGGCATTTTCACCAAATACCAGAATGAAGTTCCGTCCGCCTTCAAATCGCTGGCAACCGATCAGGCGCCTTACCGGATTATTGCTCCAGTCCATGGATCGTTCAAGGCCGGTGGAGCCAATGCGAATTACTTCGCAGGGTATTCCAGCTATAGCACCCAGGATATTCTGCGCAATGACGGTTCGTTAATCGATGCCGCCACTTCCGCTGCGATCAACCGCCATGTGTACACCACTAGTAACTGGAACAACGTAGCGAACTATTACAATGCGGCTCCAGCGAACTTTTATGCAAAATTCTGGCATGACCATAGCATCAGCGGACTGGCTTACGGCTTCCCGTATGATGATGTCAACGGCCAGGCAGCTTATCTTGAAGTCGGCGACCCTAAAGGCCTGATTATCCGCGTGGCCTGGTAAGCATAGAGCCGATGGCTTCCAGCAGCTCAGCTTCCTCAATCATCAGCAAATGAGAGCTATCGCATATAGAGCCGGTCCTGAATATAAGCAGGCAACCGGCTCTTTCACATGTCTATTCAATCCAAAGAGACTAAAAAGGCTAATCTATAGAAAATAAACAGGAAGAAAGGTATGATAGATAGCAATTGCACACGAAGGGAGCATCCGGGAGAGATGAAGGACAGCTTGAAGCACATCTTATTTGATCTGGACGGCACATTGACTGACCCCAAGGAAGGCATTACCAAAAGCGTGGAGTATGCGCTTAACCAATTCAGCATCGAGGTGGAGCATCCTGACCTGCTGATTCCTTACATAGGTCCGCCGCTATATGATTCTTTTATTGAAATTCAGGGCTTTACGGCGGAGGCAGCGGCACAGGCTGTGGAGTTCTACCGGGAGCGTTACCGGACGTTGGGGATGTTCGAGAACCATGTGATTCCAGGCATTCCGGAGCTGCTGGAGAGCTTGAGAGCCAAGGGGTTCGAGCTGTATGTGGCGACCTCCAAGCCTATTGTATTCGCTGAGCAGATCCTGCGCCATTATGAGCTGGACGGGTTCTTCAAGTATGCGGCAGGCAGCAATCTGGACGGGACACGCTCGAAGAAGCGCGAGGTGATTCAGCATGTACTGGACGAGAATGATCTTGTTGCTTCGCAGTCGCTGATGATCGGGGACCGGGAGCATGACATTATTGGGGCAAAAGCCTGTGGCGTAACCTCCATAGGGGTCCTGTTCGGCTATGGATCGGAGGAGGAGCTATCGGCTGCCGGAGCAGACTCTATTGCGCATACGGTGGAAGAAGTGGGGGATATCATCCTGCGATTGCAGCGGAGTGAGCTTAACGGATAAGGCCCGCGGGCTGAGGGATTAAGGGAGTTAAAGTTAAAAGGATTAAGCGGTCGAGCGGGAAGCGGATTTTAAGTTTTTTTCTGCGCGGTATTGACTTCTGACGAAGACCGTGCGTATTATGTAACCAGCAACACCATAACCAAGGCAATGACCAGAGACAGGATATCCCGTGAGGACTGACCAGAGAGAGAAGTGCAAGGTGAGAGCTTCTTACAGAGACCAGCCGGATGTTACCCCTCTATAGCCGTGACACTGAACCCTCCTGCTGTTAGCGAGGCTGTAAATGCCACCGACCCATCCCCGTTAACGGATGCCATGAGGATTGTACTGATCACGTTTCCGCCGAACAGCCGGGGGTGAAGTGACGTATAGTCGAATTAGGGTGGAACCACGAGCTTAAGACGCACTCGTCCCTTTCCGGGATGAGATGCGTTTTTTTGTGTTCACATATACGAATATACACTGAAGAAATGGAGGCCATAATCATGGAGATTCAAGTGCAGCTGCCGGATGGAGCAAATAGGAGGTATTCGCGTAACACCACAATTGCGCAGATTGCGGAGTCGATTAGCGTAAGTCTAAGGAAGAATGCAGTAGCCGGCAAAATCGATGGCAGACTCGTTGACCTTGATTGTCCGGTTGAAGGGGACAGCCTCGTGGAGATTGTGTTAGCAGACAGCAGCGACGGGCTGATGATTCACAGACACAGCACAGCCCATGTGTTGGCCCAGGCAATCAAACGGATCTATGGAGAACGGAACGTGAAGCTGGGCATTGGTCCGGTGATCGAGGACGGCTTCTATTACGATATAGATATTGAACAGCCCCTGTCCAGCGAGGATCTTGCTGCGATTGAGCGGGAGATGGGGAAGATCATCAAGGAGAACCTGCCGATCCGGCGCCGGGTGGTCAGCCGGGCGGAAGCGGTGCAGTTCTTTGAACAGCTGGAAGAGCCGCTGAAGCTGGAGCTGCTCCGGGATCTGCCGGAGGACGCGGTCATCAGCCTGTATGAGCAAGGCGAATTCACGGACCTGTGCCGGGGGCCGCATCTGCCCTCCACTGGACGGATTAAGGCGTTCAAGCTGCTAAGTGTAGCTGGTGCCTACTGGCGCGGGGATGCTGACAATCAGGTGCTTCAGCGGATATACGGCACGGCTTTCCTGAGCACAGCCCTACTTGAGGAGCATCTGCATCTGCTGGAGGAAGCGAAGAAACGGGATCACCGCAAGCTGGGCAAGGAGCTGGAATTGTTCATGTTCTCCGAGGAAGCGCCGGGCATGCCGTTCTACCTGGCCAAAGGGATGCTGATCCGCACAGCGCTGGAGGATTTCTCCCGCAAGCTGCAGCGTGCCGACGGGTACGAAGAGGTGCGCTCACCGCTGATGATGAACCGTCGTCTGTGGGAGCAATCCGGACATTGGGATCATTACAAGGATGAGATGTATTTCACGAAGGTGGATGAGACAGACTTTGCGCTGAAGCCGATGAACTGTCCAGGACACATGCTGATCTACAAGAACAGCCTCCGTTCCTATCGGGATCTGCCGATCCGCATTGCGGAATATGGCCAGGTTCACCGCCATGAATCCTCCGGTGCGCTGAACGGAATGATGCGGGTCCGTACCTTTTGCCAGGATGATGCTCATTTGTTCGTGCTGCCGGAGCAGATTGAATCTGAGATTACTCGGGTGCTGGAGCTGATCGATCAGTTCTATTCGATCTTTGGATTTGAGTACAAGGTCGAGCTGTCTACACGCCCGGAGGACTATATGGGTTCCGAAGAGCTCTGGGATCAGGCGGAGGAGTCGCTGGAGCGTGTACTGAAGAAGAATGGAATAGAGTACCGCGTGAATGCGGGGGATGGCGCTTTTTACGGACCGAAGATTGATTTCCATGTCCTCGATGCCCTGAAGCGGAGCTGGCAATGCGGTACGATTCAACTGGATTTCCAGATGCCTGAGAAGTTCGACCTGACTTACATTGGCGAAGATAACAACAAGCATCGTCCGGTTGTCATCCATCGTGCGGTGTTCGGCTCTATTGACCGGTTCATGGGTATTCTTACAGAGCACTATAGCGGAGCGTTCCCGCTGTGGTTGTCTCCGGTGCAGGTCAAGCTGCTGCCAGTCTCTGTGGTTCATGACGAGTATGCTGAGCAGGTCAGAAGACAGCTGGCTACTGCCGGACTGCGGGTGGAGGTAGATTCCCGGAATGAGAAGCTGGGCTACAGAATCCGTGAAGCTCAGCTGGAGAAAATCCCTTATATGCTGGTGCTGGGAGATCAGGAGCAGAATGACGGAACAATCTCGGTACGAAGCCGTGCGGAGAACACATTATTCACACTGAGCGCCCAGGAGTTCATTCAGCAATTGACAGCTAAGATTGACGGTTGGGAATAAATCGCTTCATATATAATAGGTGAAAAGTATAACAGGTAAAAAGATATAGGGGGAAGTCAGTTGACAGTAATAGAAGCAGGCCAGCTTGCAGGTGGCGTAATCCGGCTTGTGCCTTTGGCAGAGGAGCATAAGCTTGAGCTTAAGAAGCTGCTGCACAATCCGCAGATCTGGGAGTACACCTGGAGGCAGATCAGCTCAGAGGAAGGGGCAGGACAACTGGTGGATACGGCTCTGGAGAATCAGGCGGCAGGCAAGGAAATCCCTTATGTGATGGTGGAGCAGCCATCCGGCCGGATCGTAGGGACCACGCGGTTGATGCATCTGGACCGTACGCATCGCAATGCAGAGATCGGCTGCACCTGGATTTCACCGGAATACTGGAGAACTGCGGTGAATACAGAGTCGAAGCTGCTTTTACTGCAATATGCCTTCGAAGTGCTGGGCCTGATCCGCGTGGACTTCTCCATTGTCAGTCACAATTTGCGCTCCCGGCGGGCCATTGAGCGAATTGGAGCGGTCCGGGAGGGTATTCTGCGCAAGCATAGGATCACCGCTCAAGGCGCTGTTATGGACAATGTGCTGTACAGCATTATCGATGAAGAATGGCCTGCGGTGAAGAAGAATCTGCAATATCTGGTGAATGAGAAATACAAATAGCGGTGTGCTATGGTGTGGTATGAAGTAGCTTTAAAAAATAGAGGGGTCCCTGCGCGGGCGCCTCTATTTTTTTTGCAAATAGCCATATCTATGAAACATTGATATAATAGAATGACATGAGAATAGAAACATACATTCCCATTATCTCGGGGTTCTGAGCATGAACAAACCGTCTATAACTGTGTATGTTCCGGCCCAACCTTCACCCTTCGGTGCGGATTTGGGTTTATGTTATGTTGTAGGGAAATTATGAAGTGATGGCGAGGTTGGCAAGAGCATGAACTGGAATGATTTCGGAGAACGGAACAAGCGGCTTAACCCCTTGTGGAGTCTCGGTGCAGGCATGAATCTGGGTGAGCTGCAGCCGTATAAGGAAATGATTGCGCTTAGTGTGCTGCTGCAGGTCTATTATCTGGAGCTGGAATCGAATGAACAGCGGGCCAGGGAGGACCTGGTGGATCTGGCCTGGAGCTCGTTGGAGCGCTTCGGCATAGAGAAGCTCGGCAGCCCGGAATCGGTTGAACGGCTGGTAGACGGACTGCTGTGGAGCGGCAGCGGCGGGGATTTCGAGTCCCATTATTACGATGATCACACCCGGCAGATCGGGGTCCAGAAATACAAGTATTTCACTGTGGACGAGGATGCTACGCGTATCAGCTGGGAGGAGAACGGGACTACCATTTACCGGCTCTCCGAGTATGCGATGGAGCTGATCTTCATGAGCCACGAGATTATCGACGAGTTCCAGGTCAGCATCAAGCTGCTGGAGATTCAGATGCATATCAAGCATGGACGGGTTACCCAGGCGATGCAGGATGTGAATGAGCTGATCTCCCGCGTACGCAAAATGACACAGCAGCAGCAGGAATATCGTAATGCCCTGCGCCGTAATCCGAAGCATATCTTCAGCGAATACGGCACTCAGCGGCACGAGCGGCTGGAGGAGATCCACCAGCAGTTTGACGAGGAACGCAAGCATTTCGATAATATCCACCGCTCGCTGGCCCGGCTGGCCAATGATGAGAAGGATGTCATTGATTTCAATGAGCTGCGTCAGCTCTCCGAGCGGGTGGAGCTGTCCCGGCGGGTGCATGACGAGCTGGCCGAGGTCGTGCTGAGCATCTTCGAAGCGGAGACGAATCTGCGGCTGAACTTCCCGGAATTATTCTGGGGAGCAGCGGGCTTTAACTTCCGCACCCATGTGTGGGAGGAATGGGTGAAGCCCGAAGGGCTGAGGGATGGGGATAGCCTGGAGACGCTGATCAGCGGGCTGTTCTCGCCCAGCCAGGATTTCATCTATCCGCTGGCCTGGGCCTGGGAAGAGCAGGAGGTTGGCTTCCTGCCGGAGGATACGCCGGATGTGACGGAGGAAGCTGGGGAAGACGAGGACATCCATTATGTGCCCAGAGGTATTCCCTGGACCGAGGTATGCGAGCTGTGGCTGCCGGTTATAGCCGGAGTGGCTGCGTACGGCAGCTTCACCTTCACTGCCGAGGCGTTCACGGAACAGGAGCAACGGCGCTGGGCGGATTGCCCGGATGCCGTGGATTTGTGGGTGCAATTTTTCCATACCGCAATTACTGTCGAGGAGCAGGAAGCGGAAGGCCATGGCGTGGCGGACGAGTGCCAGAAGCTGCTACAGCGGCTGATGCTGGACCACCCGGAGCTGGAAGTGCTTCGCGGCGCAAGGCTGCGGACCACCATCTCTTCACAGCAGCAGGACCGCATCTGTATCCCTGGTCTTGAGATCAGCCCTTATACCATTACTATAGTAGAGAGAAGTGAGATGATTCGGATATGAGTTATTCCCTAGAGCAAGTTCAGCAGGCTTCCCGGCTGTTCTTCGACCTGCTTAAGCGCAAGGTGATTCCGCTGGATGATCCCGCTGCCGCCGAATGTCTGCAGGATACCGCCGCTTATGATGCCTTGCAATACGTAGCCAAAGAAGCCGGCTGCCGGATTATGAATTCCGGTCACCGCCTGCACCTGCTCGTGAGTCCGATCGGCTCCGGATTCGCCAGCAACTTCACTCAGCTGCGCAATAAGTATTCACGGATTGAGCGCAAGACGCATCTACATATCATTAACGTTATTATCCTCGTTTTTCTGGCGGAGATGGACCAGGATGAGCAGCACTTCAAGCCGGGACAGGACAGCATGTCTTACATACAACTGTCTGATCAGGTATCCGAGCTGTTCCAAGGCTGGATCGGTATGGATGAAGACGGCAGCTTCAGCAAGCAGTGGCGGCTGGATATCCAGGCCATGCACAGAGTATGGACCAGCCTCTATATGCAGACCCGCAGCCAGGAGGAGGGCGATTCGCTGACCCGCGGTGCAGGCTCCCGGATTGGCCTCATCCACGAAGGCATGAAGCTGCTGGAGGAAGAGCATCTGGTGTTCATTTCCGAGCATGAGAAGCGGATTTTCCCAAGAGAAGAGCTGTACGAGCGGATGCGTTATCTCTACCACGATGTGGACCGGTACAAAGAGCTGAAGGCTCTGGTTGGCCGGACACTCAGCGAACAGGAGGGTGAAGCCCATGCCGCGCATTGAGCGAATCCGCATCGCCGGACTGAAATATGAGAAGATGCTGAAGAAATATGAGGATATGATCCTCGATCTGTGTAATGAAGAAGGCCCGGCCAATACCCTGATTACGCTGATGAACGGCGGGGGGAAGGGCGTATTGTTGCAGTCGATTTTCCAGTTGCTGATGCCTAGAGCCGCCTGGGGTAAGGATAATGAGAACCAGGTCGAGGCCTTCTTCCATAATCACAAAAAACAGCTGAAGCCCTACACCTTCCACGTGGCGATCGAATGGCGGCTCGACGATAAGGAGCGGACGGAGTATGTCACCACCGGGATCGCGATGACTGCTCAACATTCCATGGACCAGCTTGAGATCAAAGTGGATTATCTGCTATACGCGCTGCTGAAATATGAGGAGACGGCTGAGCTTACACTATCCACCCTGCCCTTATATGATCATGAGCTGAATACGCCAGCGAGCTTCGAAGCGATTCAGCAGTTTGTGCGGGAACGGCGGGGTGAGATTAATGTTTACGGCAGCAGCAGCTCCGATCTGAAGAAATACTATGCCTACCTGGCTGACCATGATATCCATATTGATGAATGGCGCAATATGCGCAGAATCAACGGGGAAGAGGGCGGCATCAAGGGCTATTTTCAGAAAAATGACGCATTCACCAATCATAATCTTTTTGAGCGGCTGATTATTCCAGAGATTGGTTCCAGTCTTGGGGGAAGTATGCGCGAGGATGAAGGCTCGCTTCAGCGGATGTTCGTGGATACCGCTACGGTTGCACAGCGGCTGCCGATGCTGGAGCAGCGGGAGCGGGCTTTTGCCGAGTTCACCTCTCTTGCGGCTCCTCTGTATGAAGCGGTGAAACTCGGAACGGAGGCGGACCTCAGCTTCCGGGAGACCGAGAGGCTAGGAGCGCAGCTCTATACCGTTATTCATGATGAACTGAAGCAGGCGGAAGACAAGCGCCGCAGAACGGCGGATGAGCTGGCCGGACATTATCTGGAAGCGAAGACGCTCAGATTCGAGAGCGATAATCTGAAGTACCTGCGGCTGAAGGAAGAGCATGACGGCAAGCAGGAGCACTTCAGAGCGGTCTCGGACAATCAGACACGGGCCAAGCAGCGTCTGGAAGAATCCAAGCAGCGGGAGAAGTCGCTGGAGGTTGCCCATTATCTGGCCCGGCGCAAGCTGCAGCTCCGCCAGATGGAGCAGTGGCAGAAGGAGATTGAAGCCATCGAAGGGTCGCTTGCGATGAAGGAGCGCCAAGAGGTGATTCAAGGGGCCAAGCAGGAGCTGCGGGTACAGTGGGAGGAGGTCTACCGGCTATGGCAGGCGAAGATCCTGTTCTACAGCGGACAGCAGTATTCCCATGCAGCGGAAGAACAGATTCTGCGCAAGGGCAGGGAGGAATTGCTGCTGGAGCTTGGCAGGCTGGATGGGAAGCTCCAGGAATTAACAGCCATGATCCGTCAGTATACAGAGGAGCTGGGTGTGTTCGCTTCCCGCCACGGACAGGAAGCCGCCCACTCACCGGCAGCCGCCCTACAGCGGACGCTGATTGCGGCCAGAGGGCTGACTGAGCAGATTGAGGCCTTGAACGAACAGCGCAAGACCGCTGAAGACCAGAAGCTGCTCCTGCATACGCAGCATACCCGGCTGGCTGAGAAGCTGCTGGGGGCCGAGGCCCAGGCAGAGGAGCTTACCGGACGCATCGAAGCCCAGATGAACAAGGAATCACAGCTCTGGTCACAGCTCGTAGTGCTGCTGGAGATGTATGAGGAGCATCAGCTGCTTGGCGCGACAGCTCTATTTGAAGCGAAGCCTCTAATCCAGGAGCGGTTCATTCGCAGGCTGGAGGATACCGAGCAGCAGACGAAGCGGCTGCGGCGGGATTATTATCAGCAGCTATTGGATGTCGAGCTGCAGCAGGAAACCTACTGGCTGCCTAACCATGATATCGTAACGGTGAAGGATACGCTGGATGCCCTCAAGATTAGCTCCATGACCGGCACCATGTATCTGAACGATCAGCCTTACCTGGTCCGCGAGGAGGAGCTGGAACGCCATCCGCTGCTTCCTTACGGTCTGATTGTTACGAAGCGTGAGGCGGCTAAGCTCCAGCCGGAGCTACTTAAGGAGCTTCTGCTTAAGGCTCCGGTCCCGATTTTCGTGCGCGAGGAGATGGCGGAGGGCGGTAGAGACGCCTTCCTGCTGCTGGCGCATCAAGGGCCGCAGATGGTCTTGCAGCCGGATCATTTCCAGGAGTGGAAGCGGGGGATGGCCTCCAGACTCCGTGAGCAGGAGGAGGAGCTTCAGGCGGAGGAAACATATCTTGCCAAGCTGAGATCCGCCCGGCAGGAATATGAACGCCTGCATCAGGGCGAGCATACCGCAAGTCTGCGGATTAGACAGAAGAGTGCAGAGACCCTGCTGCAGGAGCTTCGGAGCCAGCTGAATGAAATGAATGCAGAACAGGCACGCTATGAGGAGGTTCTGGCTGGAATTTCCAGAGACCTGTCAGCCTGTGAAGCGGAGAAGTCCGAGCAGGAGACCCGGGCGGCGGCGCTGCGGGAGTGGAGTGAGCGGAGCCGGAAGCACGAGCAGAACTATACAGACAAGCACAAGTCTGTGGAACAGAAGAATAATCTCAGCAAAGAGATTGCGGTTAAGGACCAGCAGCTCGCCCGGCTGAAGGCGGAGATGGACAGTCTCGCCTTGCAGCGCGAGAAATGGATCGGGGATGCCCGCTATTCTGTATTCCCGCGGCTGCAGAACTGGTTCCCAGACATAGAGTTCCCCGGTGAATTTGGGGGTGCAAAGGTTCAGGGTGCTGATGCTGAGGCGGATGTTAAGGCAGATGAAGCTGCTGCCGATGAACTGCTGAATGAGGCGGTACAGGACAAGCTGCTGCAGCTGCTCAGTACGGTTGAGAGTCTTCAGCAGTCGCTAAGCCAGAATGAGCTGGAGATCCGCACAAGAACAGCTCAGATCAAGGCGGCAAAAGAACAGCTGGCTGAGCTGGAAGCTGCTGTGCAGCAGGTAGATGCCGGATGGCCGTCTGCCCCTGAGCCGCAGGAGTCACCGGATATGATTCAGTCCGCCAGAGTCCGACAGAAGAGCGACACGATGATTCTGGACGAGGACTATCAACAGCTCCGTGATTCCTTCATCCGCTGCCAGACCGAGCTTGACAGCCTGCGCAAAGAGCTGGGCAAGTCCGAGAAGGCGATCAAGGAGAAGCATGAGCGGACGGTAGAGCTGTGGCATGAGCCGCTGGAACAGAAGGAAGAAGAGATCAGTCTGCGGGTCCGGGAGAATGAGCATCTGCTGAATACCAGTAAGCAGGCGCTGGCTTCTATGGATCAATGGCTGCTCGTTCTCGGCAATCAGAGCCGGATCATGGATACCCATGTCGAGCACCGTGTGCCGCTCCGGGATGTGCCTGAAGAATTGCAGCTGAAGGTGCGGGAGAGCTGCGAGACGCTGGTGGAGGATTGGCTGCAGCGCAGCAAGGAGAGCCGCAGCCAGCGGGCAGAGATCTCCCGCAAGGTGAAGGAAGAGAAGACGGAGCTAAGCGGCAAGGTGGCCAAGTCTGGCTGGAATGCAGAGCTTGAGACCAAGATTCAGGAACGCCTGAACAATGTTCACTGGGATGATTTCGCTATCGCCTTACAGGTGCTGGATTCGATGCTTCAGAGCTCACGTGATCAGATGGAGAGCATCCGCAGCGATAAAGAGGATATGGAGCTATCCCGCAAGCTGTGGGTAGGCCGGGCAACCAAGCGTGTGGTGCAGATCGTTGATATTCTGAAGCGGATGGAACGCCGGATGATCATTCACAATGAGAACGGCCATGCCTTCCCGCTGGTTAAGCTGAATTACAGGAATATTAACGTTCCACGGACGACCGATGACATCGAACCGCTGGTCAGCGAGTACTTCAACCGCTGCATCAGCAGCCTGCTGGAGCGGTTCCCGAAGATGGAGCAGGTTCCGGCTTCAGCTGTCAGAGAGCTGATTAACGATGGACGCATGGTGTACGCCGCACTGCAGAACCGCTTCCCGGTGTTGCAGGTGTATAAGCCGGTGACGGAGAATTACTTCCTGTATGCCGCTCCCGAGGACTATCATTATTCCGATTGGGAGGTTATCAACCGCGGCGCACTGGATGAGGCGGTGGGCAGCGGCGGACAGCGTCAGTCTGTTCAATTGCTGGTGGCGATGATGATTATGACTCACAAGCGCGTTAACCGGGAAAACAAAGGCTGGACGGTCTTCCTGTACGATAACCCGTTCGGTGAGATGGTCTCGAATAACGTGCTCGATCCGGTCTTCGAGATCTCGAAGGCGCTGAAGTTCCAGTGGCTGATCGTCACGCCGCCGGAGCTGGTCAAGAATGATGTCAGCATCCGCTTCGGCGTGTACTGGCAGCTGTATTTTGGCGGAGATAAAGGGGATGCCCTGGATTCGACCCTGATCAAAGGCGGGCGCAAGCTGATCCCTGCTTCATTATTCTAGTTAATCTAACCAATCCAATAGACAGGTGGTAGTGTGATTATGATGAACTTAAAATCGGCAACGAAATTAGCTAACGGTGTAGAAATGCCATGGTTCGGGCTGGGTGTCTTCAAGGTACAAGAGGGCCAGGAGGTTATGGATTCGGTCAAAGCAGCCATCAAGGCCGGTTATAGAAGTATTGATACCGCATCCGTATATGGAAATGAAGAAGGGGTCGGACAGGCTATCCGTGAATCAGGAGTTGCGCGTGAGGAACTGTTCATCACCACCAAGGTATGGAATACAGAGCAGGGCTATGATTCTACGCTGGCTGCATTTGACCAGAGCTTAAGCAAGCTGGGGCTGGATTATGCCGATCTGTATCTGGTACACTGGCCGATCCGGGCCAAATACAAAGACACCTGGCGCGCACTTGAGAAGCTGTATGCGGACGGTAAAGTCCGTGCCATCGGAGTATCCAACTTCCAGATCGATCATCTGGAGGATCTGCTGGCTGACGCCACCGTGAAGCCGATGGTCAACCAGGTGGAGCTGCATCCGCTGCTTAACCAGCAGGAGCTCCGCGAATATTGCAAGGCACAGGGCATTCAGATTGAAGCCTGGGCCCCGCTGGCCCAAGGGCATCTGCTGGATAATGAGGTACTGGCTGATATTGCAGCCCGACACAACAAAACACTGCCGCAGATCATCCTGCGCTGGGATCTGCAGAACGGAATCGTGACGATTCCGAAGTCGGTCAAGGAGGAACGGATTATTGCGAATGCCGATATTTTTGACTTCGAGCTGTCTGAAGAGGAGATCAGCCGGATCAACGGCCTGAACCGCGATCAGCGCTTCGGCTCTCACCCGGACCGGTTCAACAACGAGTAAAGGGCCCGGCGGTCTCTTTCGAATATTTGCTAGATTCGGACATACACATAAGAGAGAGGGAACTATAAGTCCATCCTGTGCGTAACCGATATAGTAATAGAAGAGATTTGAGAAGCCGGAGGGGTAACTATGAATCGTAAAAGTATGCAAGCAGCACTTACCGCCATCCTGATGATTGTGCTTCTGCTGCCGCTGGCACCCGGGCGGGCGGAGGCTGCTGTTCCGAAACATTCAGAATCATTCTATGTGAATGACTTTGCAGGCGTAATTGATGAGAAGACAGAGAATTACATGGTCAACTATGGGGTGAAGCTCTATCAGGAGACCGGGGCGCAGGTAGTGCTGGTCACCGTGGATTCGACGAACGGCGTCTCTATGGAGAAATATGCGACCTCGCTGTTCAATTCATGGGGAGTCGGCTCAGCGGACAAGAATAATGGACTGCTGCTGCTGCTCTCCATTAAGGACGATGATTACTGGGCGGTTCCCGGCAAGGGACTGGAGAATGAACTGAACAGTGGTGTAATCTCGAAGATTCTCTCGGCATCGCTGGAGCCGGACTTCGCAGCCAAGAAGTATAGCGCCGGTGCGAATAAAACCTATGGCGCCTTCATTCAGAAACTCGGCGGAAGCTACTCGGAAACACTAGGCACCCGAAGCTATGTCTCGGACAATGCCGGAATCCTCCCGCAAGTCACCAAGGATTATCTGAACCAGTCCAGCAACCGTTACGCGGCTACCACCGGGAGCGGAATCTATGTGGTAACTGTTAAGAATACTGGCGGCAAGAGCCTGCAGGATTACACCTATGCGAAGTTCGCCGGGGTTGCTGCCGGTCCCAGAGATGTGATGCTGGTGCTGGATATCGGCGGGGATAACTATCATGTGCTACAGGGCAAGTCGATCGACAGAGTGCTGACGAATGAGCGGATCAGCGGGATTCTGAATACGGTGCTGGAGCCTAAATTCGCGGCAAAAGATTACGCTGGCGGTGCAACGGGGACGGCGAATGCCTTCTACAGCTTCTTCCTGGCCCGGGCAGATGTTGCTTCGGGACAAGCCGCAGGCAACTCCACATCTACAGCAGCCTCCACCGTCAGCAAAGCACCTGTGAAGGCGAAAGAACCTGTGGAGCTTGTGCCTGTCTCCAGATCGAAGGGGATGATGATTCTAGGGATTTTCCTGGTTCTTGTCGCGCTAATCAGTCTCGCGGCTGCCGCGCGCAACCGTTATGTTGCCCGTTACGGGATACGGCTGAATCCGCATAACCCTCGCAATATCCGGCGATATGGCGTCTGGACCGGCCAGCCCGGCTATGGCTACAGCCAGAGAAGAAGATACCGGCGGCCGCACCATCACTCCTCCTCGGGGAGCGGATCATCCAGCTCCAGCAGCTTCTGGGGCAGTAACTCCGGGGGCGGCGGTTCTTCGAGCGGAGGGGGAGCGGGGCGGTATTCCTCGCGTGACGATGATGATGATGATGACCGGAATCGTGGCGGTGGCGGATACTCGGGCGGCGGCGGAGCCGGC
The DNA here is from genome assembly GCF_038009085.1 of Paenibacillus sp. FSL R7-0210. Lineage (NCBI taxonomy): Bacteria > Bacillati > Bacillota > Bacilli > Caryophanales > Paenibacillaceae > Paenibacillus > Paenibacillus sp. FSL R7-0210. The sequence goes on along the minus strand of NZ_JBBPAR010000001.1, from coordinate 2,709,004 downwards.
CGGTATTCCTCCAACGATGACGACGATGATAGCAATTCCGGCGGTGGCGGCAGCGCAAGCAGCGGCGGCGGTGTCGGGAGACATGGGTGAGCCTGGTACTCTGACCCGTTAAGGGTTAGGCATTGTTCGTCCACATTCTGAAGTGTAACACGCATAGAATGGACAAGAAGGGGAAGCCGTGCAGGAATGCGCGGCTTCTTTTCACAGCTATTATGTGGTTAAGTAAGCAGTGTAACACGAGTTGAGAGGAATTATGGTACGAGTTAAGAGGAATGCAGATTGTACACGTACTTACGGAGGGCATGCAGCAAATAGATGTATCCCGTGCAGCTAAATGACGGTGTAAATCTGGATTTGTAAGCTTAAATGTATTATGTACAACTATAATTGGTCGAAGGCCCTCTTTTACCGAATAAGGGTGAATTTAAATGTACAAAGTGCAATTAAGTCAATCCCGGCGCAATAATGGACCGTTTTAATTGTACAAAGTACACTTAGGGGATAGGCACAGTGCAACTGGAAAGGAAGGATTGACTTTATGAGTACTATAAGGGTCCGCCGGATGAAGTCCGAGGACATTACAAGGATACATGAAGGGCTGGCCCCGCATGATGTCAGCAAACCGTTAGCGTATATTGAACAGTGTTGGAAGGAAAACGAAGGGGAGAAGCGGCTTACGCTATTAGCCTTCCATGAGAATCTGTTTGCAGGCTGGGGACATATCGTGTATACCTTACACTATCCTTATTTTGCAGAGAATCACATCCCTGAGATCCAGAATCTTGATGTGATTCCTACCTTGCGGAAATGCGGCATTGGCAGTGTGTTGATGGACGCTCTCGAAGCAGAAGTGTTCGCAACATTCGATACGATTGGAATCGGGTTTGGACTGTATGACAGCTACGGTACAGCCCAAAGGCTGTACACCAAACGTGGCTACATTCCGGATGGCCGGGGACTCATGTATGACAACAAGCCTGTGGTTCCTGGAAGTCAGGTGCGGGTGGATGATGAGCTTACTCTATACTTGACAAAATCAAGGTAGAACACGAATTACCATTACTATAGCGGCAGTCAGGGATATTAATGTCCGGGCTGCCGCTATTAGGTTTCTTTAAATTTCAGCATCATAGCGTGCCAAAAATTCAGAAACTAATTCAGGATTTGTCATAAGCGCCACCGATTCATTCTCTAATTCCTCAGCCAGCTCATCGTCGGTCATGGATACAAAGAAGGTAATGTCCTCTTTGGTTTGATTATATTTTGTGAATAAATCGTCCTTGGTTTCATTAACAACCTTGGCAATGATTTTGACCATTTCATCTTTATATTGGTATACATTATCCTCTGCATATAAAAAACGGCTGATATGATTGAAATGCGAATGCTCACCATATTGAAATTCGGAAATTGCCCATTTGTAATAAAGCTCTGTTTCAGCATCATCACATAAGCCTTCACTTGTCATATCGGCAATATGTCTGGCAAGTGATTGCTCAGTATTGACAGCAAGGAACAGAGTGACAAAGTCGCTATCGGTCCCGATTGCGCAGACATATACCTTCTCATGTGCTACTTCGGCCAATATAGCTTCAAGGTCAGCCACCAAGCCCTCGCGAATCCGTTGTTCAAATTCAGTAAGAAAAGCGTTCATTAAAACCCTCCTTATATTACGATTAAGTATGACTTCACTTATAGAATAGTGGCGTTGCGTATAGGAATGCAAGCACCTGTCCTTATTTCCGGTTTGCGTCCGTAAGCGCATTCTCCCGGATCGTATTCAACTCCTCCACACTGAACAATCCGGCCCGGTACAGATTAACGAACTCGTCTGACACACTCTGGTCAAAAATAATCATATCATCAGTGTTCACCGTGACTGTGACGCCATAATCATAGAGCTTGCGGATGGGATGTGACGCATAATTGGCTACCCGGGAAAGCAGAACATTGCTGGTAGGGCAGATGTTAAGCTGGATATGATGGTCGGCAAGCCACTTCATCGTCTCTGGTGATTGTGCGGCTGCGATGCCATGCTGAACCTGATCGAGCTCCAGTTCCTCCACAGCTTGTTTTACCAGATCAGATGTACCAAACTCCCCAACATGCGCTTTGAGAATTAGCCCTTGTTGCTTCGCCATGCGGAACACCTGCTTAAATCCGGGAACGGCAAACTCATCGCCAAAGATATCGAGGGATTTAAAGTAGTTATGCTCCAGATATTGTTCGAGCATCTCAATGGTTTCTTGAATCGGCGTATGGGTGAGAAAAGCAAGCTCCGGGACAAAATGAATCTCTGGCGCAAACCGCTGGTGAATGCCCTGGATGGTCTGAATCAGTGTTGCTATAGAGCCGTCAAACCACTCTTCTTCACCCATCGTCACACTCATATGCAGCAATTGAACACCATCAGTCTTCGCTTGGACAAAAGCTGCTTCAATCCGCTTCTCATATCCGATTCGCCCAGGCAGTAAAGGCTTAATATAGCGGGCATTCCACCGGTTCATCTCCCCAAGATCCTTAAATGTTGGACATTCCGGTATGGCCGTACCGCACCAGGCACTTATATACCGTTTGTTGCCTCCCCGGGTGATATGGTTGTGCAGATCGCCTTTAGGTATTTGCCGGATGCTGTCCAGATTGTTCTGCTCCAAGGCTGTGATGAATTGCTGTTTCATGCCGCTGTCCTCCTATGTTTTAATTGGGCCGGCCTGCGCTTATATGAACTAGTTTACAGTTTCTGGACAGAGTTAAACAAACTGAAACTTTTAAATCAGAGATTTCGTCTATCATGGAAGTTGTGAGTTTATAGACTTAACCATTATCGGTATGTTAGGGAGGATTTCAGAAGTGAGCTCTTTACCACAACGTTCTACTGTCCGCAAGAAGAAGAAACCGGCGCCGAAGCGCAAGAAAAGAGGGTTCTTCCGCACACTCTTCAGGGTGTTCATGGTCTGTTTTATTCTGGTTATAGCAGCCGGAGGCTGGCTCTATTTTGCACCGTCGGCCCAGAATACGCGCTTCCTGATCGCAGATACGCTGATTACGACTCAACACCGGCACTGGGCCAAATATATTATCGGCGAAGAGGAACTGAAGCACCGCGTCAGCGATTATACCAAGCGCTTCGAGGAGATGGGCGACGAGGTAGATACCCATGAGATCAAGCCTGAGCCTGTAAAGGAAGCCGAACATACTCCGCTCGTCCAGATTGAAGAAGTCACGGGCAGCGGCTATAGCGGCTATGTCATGATTGTGAACGATCCCAAGAAGGTGCGCCTGGGTGTGCCTAGCAAAATCGGCTCCGGGGAAAAGGTATCCAGCATGGTGGCGCGGACCGGGGCTATCGCCGGGGTGAACGGCGGCGGCTTCGCCGATCCGAACTGGAAGGGCAATGGCTTCAAGCCGATCGGGCTGGTGATCTCGCAAGGGAAGCTGTTCTACAATGGACTGGGCGGCAAGAAATCCACACAGATTGTCGGCATCGATAAGGAAGGCAAAATGGTCGCCGGTAACTACACTCTGGATCAGCTCAGCAAGATGGGGGTGCAGGAGGCGGTTTCTTTTCAGCCACGGATTATTGTGAACGGTAAAGGCCAGATTAAGAATGCCGCCGAAGGCTGGGGCATCGCGCCAAGAACAGCTATGGGCCAACGGGCAGACGGTGCGCTCATCTTCGTAGTGATTGACGGGCGGCAGCCGGGCTACAGCATCGGGGCGAACCTGTATGATGTGCAGCAGATTATGCTGAAGCATGGGGCGGTCATTGCGGCCAATCTGGACGGGGGATCTTCGACGGTGCTGGTGAAGGACAATGAGATTGTCAACAAGCCCTCTTCGCAGTATGGGGAGCGTTACTTGCCGACGGCATTCCTGGTATTCGATGACCCCGAGAACGCGAAGATCAAGAATATCTGGGAAGGGCTGGACCCGGCCAAGATCGACGCAGGCAAGAAGCGCACCCAGTAACATACGCTAGGTTCCCTGCTTCATAATCAATAGTAGATCAGACGCGGCAGGTGTGCTAGGATAACAAGTAAATTCTTATTTTGCTGAACCTGCCAGGTGAAGTCCATGATCGGAGGGGGAAAAGGTTTGACTTTGCAGCAGCTCCGCTACGCAATTGAGATTGCGAACAGCGGCTCTATGAATGAAGCGGCCAAACGGCTATTTGTGTCGCAGCCCAGCCTCTCGAATGCTATCAAGGAGCTGGAGAACGAGCTTGGCATCACGATTTTCGAACGGAATAACCGGGGGATCAGCATCTCGGCGGAAGGCATGGAATTCCTGGGCTATGCCCGGCAGATTATTGAGCAGACTGAATTCATGGAGAACCGCTATACCGGCAAGAAGCGCAGCCCGATCTATTTCTCGGTATCTACACAGCATTATGCGTTTGTTACGGATGCTTTTGTGAAGCTGATGAAGGAGAGCAAGGTGCAGGAATACAATTTCAGCCTGAGAGAGAAGCAGACCTATGAGATCATCGAGGATGTGCGTACCCTGCGCAGTGACATCGGGATTCTGTATATCAACGAGAGCAACTACAAGATCATGAACAAGCTGTTCAGTGACGGGAACCTGAAGTTCACTCCGCTGTTCAATACGAATCCGCATGTATATGTGCGGGAAGGGCATGTTTTGGCTGCAAAAGAGAGAATTACGGCCGAGGACATTCATCCGTATCCTTACATTACTTTTGAGCAGGGGGATAACAACTCGCTGCATTTCTCGGAGGAGATGCTTAGCTTCACGCAGATTGAGAAGAATATTAAGGTGACGGACCGGGCCACACTGACTCATTTGCTGCTCGGAAGTGATTCGTATACCGTGGGGACCGGGATTATGGCCTCTGAGCTGGATGATGCGGGGCTGATTACGATTCCTTTTGACAGCAAGGAAGTATTCTCTGTCGGCTGGATCGCCCACAAGGACCGCAAACCTAGTGAGATTATGTCTACATACATTGATATTCTGAATGATCTGGTGTCGGGTAATGTTTTCGAGCTTGAATCTTTCTTACTATAAGAGCAGGAGGGACGTATGAGCAGTCCAGTGATCGGATCGACAAGAAATGCACCGCCCTTCCGCTACGACATTGTCGGGAGCTTCCTGCGTACAGAGGAAATCAAGAATGCACGCAACCTGCATGTGGAAGGTGAACTAACCGCGGGACAGTTGGCGGAGATTGAGAATATAGAGATTGGAAAGCTGCTGCAGCAGGAGAAGGCGCTTGGGCTGAAGGCTGTGACCGATGGCGAATTCCGCCGCTCCTGGTGGCATCTGGATTTCTTCCTGGGGATTGAGGGTACTGGAAAGATCACTCTTGGCGGTACTCCCGGCGCTTCCAAGGAGCAGACGAACCGGGCGGAGAGCTTCAGAATTACCGGTAAAATCGCCTTCGGGGACCATCCCATGGTCGCGGAATTCCGTACCTTGCAGCAGATGGCCGGAGAGACGCTGGCCAAAATGACGATTCCTTCACCCTCTTTGTTCCATTTCGTGCAGGAGTATAACGGAAACGAGATTTATTCTGATACCGAAACGCTGTACGGAGATATCATTCAGGTGTACCGGACGGCGATTCAGGCCTTCTATGATGCCGGTTGCCGTTATCTGCAGCTGGACGATACCACCTGGGGGACGCTGTGCAGCGGCAGACATCGTGCTCATCTGCGCAGCAGGGGCGTTGACCCGGATCAGCTGGCAAAAGATTACGTCCGGCTGATTAATGAGAGCATTGCCGGCCGCCCGGCGGACATGACCATTGCCCTGCATGTATGCCGGGGCAATCTCCGCTCTACCTGGTTCGCCGCCGGCGGGTACGGGCCGGTCGCCGAGGAGCTTTTCTCGAATACGAACGTGGACGCGTTCTTCCTCGAATACGACAACGAACGCTCCGGCGACTTCGAGCCGCTGCGCTTCATCCGGGACCAATTCGTTGTACTGGGACTGGTGACAACCAAGCATGGCGGCCTGGAGAGCAAGGAGCAGCTCATCGCACGTATTGAAGAAGCTACACAGTACGTAGACATCAACAAACTGTGTCTTAGCACACAATGTGGCTTCGCCTCCTCGGAGGAAGGCAATATTTTGACGGAAGAAGAGCAGTGGGATAAGCTGCGGCTGGTGATTGAAACGGCGAATGAGGTTTGGGTGTAGGTTAGTGGGGAGGATTGCCGGGGGGCGATCCTCCTTTTTGGCGAGGGAGCGCTAGGCAGCGGGCTGTGGCGGATCATAGGTGGATTTCCTCCACTTGCTGATTAATGAACGGACTTTGCCGGGACAACAGTTAGATAAACGACACTTAATTTCTCCCATATTCCGCTGTAGCGGCATATCCCGATCCAGTAGTTGCTGTTTTTCCATTTGTTTACCTGAAACTATTAGAAACGAGGGAAATAAGATACGTTATTCCATTTGTTTGCTGCGGAGGGTGGGGTTGTTCTGTGTGCATGTAGTTGTAGTCTTCTTCTTTAACCATTCTGTACCAACCGTAGAGATTCCCTCTACAGTATAATGTTGGGAGCGGATTCAAGACTGAGGCTATATCTCTGGAGGGAATATCATGGTTATTGAACTACGACCTGTATCGGTCGAGAACTGGTATGATTGTACGCAGTTAAAGGTGAAGCAGGAGCAAGAAAGTGTTTTTCCTGCGCCTGTGGTGTATTGGATTGCAGAAGCGAAATTTGTACAAGAGTTTGAACTGCGGGCTATCTATTCAGGAGCTGCAGTGGCCGGATTTATCGTCTTTTGCACAACTCCCGATGAAGACGGTAACTATTGGATACCCGCCCTAATGATCGATGAGCATCATCAGGGAAAGGGTTATGCCAGACAAGCAATGGGACAGTTAATCGAGCATATGCGAAATGAAGGGTGTACCCGACTAATGATCGGACATAGACCTGAAAATCAGATTGCCGGATCGCTGTATGAGTCGCTTGGATTCCAAAAGGTCAGTGAAGAGTTATGCGACGGTGAGGTTGTGCGTTGTTTGGAGCTTAATCAATGCATCTAACTACAAATAGCCCTCCTGCAAAGAGAGCTAATCGTTTGGCCATAGGAGCCGGGACATTCGATTCTATTAGTCGCATAGCCCTAAACCGCATTTTTTTTGCTATTCCTGTTACATACTGTTGAGAGCGTTTTCTATTTTTACTCCAAACACTGTTTCGTTTAGCTTGGGTGTTCGAGTTTTTGAATCGACGAGAGGGTAATACAGAATTAAATATTTTCCAGATTGATAGACAATTGGTGCGTGGGAACTAAGAAGCTGAATACTTTCTTCAAAGTGCTTTATTCCACTTTCTCGTTCCTCATCCGATCCGAAAGCGTAAACTTTTATTATTTCCTCATTACTCAGTTTATAGCTAACAGGTTTAATACCCTCAAGAATTTGGTCGTCAGGTGATTCAATTTGTGTAATGTTTTTTTCAAGGGACATTATGGCTTCATTCACATTAGAATATTTTTGTTGAGAAGAACAAGCAATAAGAAATAAAAAGCTAATGAAGGTGAAGAATAGATTTTTTTTCATGAATAACCCCTCCTTTTTTGTTCAGGACACAGATAAGAAGAGACGAGACCCACCTAATGCAGAAGTTACTAACAAAACTGAGCTTGCCATGTATTCCTTATGATTTTATCAAAAATAGCGAAGAAAAGTATGGCATGGGCTTAGGGTGATGAATTTTCTGGAGTTCTGTCTTTGGCTCCAGATGCTCAAGCGAAATCCCTGACAGCTATTATAGGTTATTTTAAACTTAGTAATTGACACATTCTCCCTCCCGCAGTATTATTGCACATAACAACTTACAGCAACAAGCGATGAAGAGAAGAGTAAGCAGGCGGCAGCGTTCACAGAGAGCTCCAGAGTGGTGAAAGGGAGCAGCGAAGCGCCTGATCTGAAAAAAGTCTCCGAGCTGCATAGGGAATTGGGCTCTAATGGCCCAAGGATGGTATGCCGGGTTCTCCCGTTACAGAGATAGGGTATAAGCGTCATGGCCGTACCCGAAGAGGCGGATCAGGCAACTTGTCCGTGAACAGAGGTGGTACCACGAAGCTTATCCAAGCTCTCGTCCTCAAGATATTGATCTTGAGGGCGGGAGCTTTTTTGCGTTCACAGGCGGGCAGCTCCGAGCGCAGTCAAGCAGGCTCCAAGTAAGATTCATACTATCAGTAGAGGTGATTCATTGTGCATTGGGCAGAAAAAATTGCAAACCGGTTAATCGCGGAGCATCCGCAGCGGCAGACGTATGTATGTGCATCCGGGATCAGTCCGTCCGGGTCCGTTCATATCGGGAATTTCCGCGAGGTGGTAACGACTGCATTTGTGGCGCAGGCGCTGCGGCGGGCGGGGAAGGAGGTGCGGTTTATTTTCTCGTGGGATGACTTCGACCGGTTCCGTAAAGTTCCGGCCCATATCGATCCCGGCTTCGCTCAGTATATTGGTCTGCCTTATTCGCAGGTGCCTTGTCCGTATGGCTGTCATGCTTCGTATGCGGCACATTTCGAATCGGAATTCGAGCAGGCGCTCCAGGTATTCGGGATTGAGCCGGAGTTCATCTATCAGAGCCGGGAATACCAGTCAGGCCGTTATTATCCGCAAATTCTGCACGCCCTGCACCGCCGGGGAGAGATTTACGATATCCTGATGTCGTTCAAGACAGGTGGGAGTTCGGCGGATGAGCGGGCGGCATTCTATCCCATCCATCTCTATTGCGGGCAATGCGGCAAAGACTCGACTACCATTCTGGATTACAACGACACGGCGGAGACCGTGACTTACCGCTGCGGCTGTGGTCATTGCGATACCGTACATATTCCGCAGGCGGACAATATCAAGCTGCATTGGAAAATCGACTGGCCGATGCGCTGGCAGCAGGAGCAGGTCGTATTCGAGCCGGGAGGCCGGGATCATTCGTCGGAGACAGGAAGCTATAATGTGGCTGCGGTAATCGCAGAGCAGATCTACGGGTATTCGCCGCCCATGTATGAGCCTTATGAATTCATCAGCATCAAAGGCAGCTTCGCTAAAATGTCCAGCTCCTCCGGGCACAATTACACTCCGGATGATCTGCTAGAGGTCTATGCCCCGGAGAACATCCTGTTTCTGTTCGCCAAATACCAGCCGAATGCCGCCTTTCATATCGGGCTGGATGAGGATGTGCTGCGCAACTATGCGGAGTTCGAGCGGTATGCTGCGGGAGCACGGGCAGGCACGCTAACGGGCGATCTTGCAGGTGCGCTGGAGCTGTCTCTGCGAAGCGACTCCCCGGTGAGTGCTGGAAGCAACGTTAGCTTCGGCCAGGTAGCCAGTCTGCTTCCCTTAATCAACTTCGACAGGGACAAGCTCCGGGAGATGTTCAACATAAATAATGTGGAGATTGATGAACTCCGGCTTCAGAGGGTGGCGGACCGTGCGGAGTACTGGATCAGGAACTGGATGCCGCACAAGCTGGTGACGATCCAAGCTTCGCCCAACTATGCATATTATCACTCCCTTACTGGAGTGGAACTGAGATGGCTGCGGAGCTTGTGCAGTCTGCTGCGGAGCAGGGAGCTGGACGAGACGCAGCTGATGACCGAAATCTACGCCATTTGCCATCATGAAGACAAAAAGACGATGCGCATCCAACAAAAAAGACTGTTCACCATCGTCTATCAGTTAGTGCTTGGTGCAGAGGAGGGGCCGCGTCTGCCTTGGCTAATCCAGGCAGCCGGCACAGAGCAGATGTTGAATCTGCTGGATTTGTGAAGGAGTGTGGACTGCCCTTTACGGGATCGATTGAAGAGAGGTATAATATACAAGACTGTTTTTAATCAAATGTTGGAAAGCGAGCGGTAACGATATGGGTCGTAAATGGAATAATATTAAGGAAAAGAAAGCATCCAAGGATGCGAATACAAGTAAGGTCTACGCCAAGTTCGGGGTAGAAATCTATGTGGCGGCGAAGAAGGGCGAGCCTGATCCGGAATCCAACCGGGCGCTGAAGGTCGTTCTGGAGCGTGCCAAGACCTACAATGTACCGAAGGCGATTATTGACCGTGCCCTGGAGAAAGCCAAGGGCAGCGGCGATGAAACTTACGTTGAGCTGCGCTATGAAGGCTTCGGTCCAAGCGGCTCGATGATTGTAGTCGATGCGCTGACGAATAACGTCAACCGCACGGCTCCACTGGTCCGTTCCACGTTCAGCAAGAACGGCGGCAACATGGGCGTCAGCGGATCGGTTACGTATATGTTCGATCCGACAGCGGTAATCGGGGTAGAAGGCAAATCAGCGGATGAGGTGATGGAGCTGCTGATTGAAGCAGACCTGGATGTCCGCGATGTGCTGGAAGAAGACGAGGCGGTCATCGTGTATGCTGAGCCGGATCAGTTCCATGCGGTACAGGAAGCCTTCCGCGGCGCGGGAATCACGGAATTCACCGTAGCCGAGCTGACGCTGCTCCCGCAGAACTACGTAGCTATTCCTGAAGATGCACAGGCACAGTTCGAGAAGCTGATCGATGCGCTCGAAGAATTGGACGATGTGCAGCAGGTCTACCACAACGTGGATTCGGAAGAATAGAATAGCGGTAACTTGAATGAGCGGGCAAGCCGATTTCCAGGCTTGTCCGCTTATTCTTTCGGGAGTGAGAATGGAGAGGAAGAATTGGAATGGAAGTCTTTCGATTAGTCAGTGTGGTCCATGTATTTCTGATTAAGGACGGACAAGTCCTGCTGCTGAGACGGAAGAATACGGGACATCATGACGGGGAGTATGGATTGCCTGCCGGGAAGCTGGATGGCGGCGAGCCGCTGCATACCGCCGCCATCCGCGAGGTCCGGGAAGAATGCGGTGCGGTTATAGCTCCCGCCGATCTTACCCTGATCGGAACGATGCACCTGCGGACCTCCGGGGATGAGCGGGTGGATTTCTTTTTCAGAGCGGAGCAGTGGAGCGGAGTGATCCACAACATGGAGCCGGACAAATGCGATGAGGTAAGCTGGTTCCCGGTGGATGCGCTGCCGGAGAATATCATCCCGTTCGTACAGGAGGCCTGGAATACATTCAGGGACGGCGTGTGGTATGCCGCTCACGGATGGAATTAGATTAGAGTAGCGGGGGGATGGCGCAGTAATGGAAGACTGGACGCTCAGTATGGTTCTTATATTGGTGGTATGCGGATTTCTGGCCGGATTAATTGATTCTGTAGTGGGCGGCGGAGGACTGATCGCGATTCCTTCGTTGCTGGCGGTAGGGATTCCGCTTCCGCTGCTGCTGGGCAGCAGCAAATTGGCGGGATCGATGTGCTCGCTGACCAGCACCGCCTCGTTCGTGCGTTCCGGCAAAATCAATTTCAAGCTGGTGCGGACGCTGATCCCGCTGTCGATCATTGGAGCGATGGCCGGAACGCTGACTGTCCGTCAGGTGCCTTCCGAGTTCCTGAAGCCGCTGGTGATCGTGATGCTGGTGGTCATTACAATCTACACCTTGTTCAAAAAAGCCTGGGGAGACGTCTCTACCTTCTCTGCCAGCAACGGTAAATTACGTCTGGCCGGAAGCATGGCAGCGCTCATAATCGGTTTCTATGACGGGTTTTTCGGCCCGGGAACGGGGTCGTTTCTGATTTTCGCTTTTCTGATGATGGGGTTTGAATTTGTAACTGCCGCAGGGAACGCCAAAATCCTGAACTTCGCCAGCAACATCACAAGCCTGCTTACATTCATTGCCCTGGGCTCTGTCAGCTACACCCACGGGCTGATTCTGGGGATTCCGATGGTGATCGGAGCCATTGTCGGCTCCCGGATGGCGATCCGCAAAGGGGCAGCGTATATTCGGCCGTTATTCATTACAGTCACTGTCATATTGATCGGCAAGCAAATATGGGATACGATGCATTAAGCACAATTAATGGAGTGGATGAGATGGAGATCAAGCTTATACATAAGGAAGAAGTCTGGAAGCTTAGGCATGAAGTGATGTGGCCTGAGCGGGAGCCGGATTATATTAAGCTGGCAGATGACGATCAAGGCAAGCATTACGGGCTGTATGTGGGGGATCGTCTGGTTTCTGTGTTATCCCTCTTCGTTAACGGCACAGATGCACAGTTCCGCAAATTCGCTACCCTGGAGCTGGAGCAGGGCCAGGGCTATGGCAGCAAGCTGCTGAAGACGGTTCTTGCGGAAGCGGAGCTGGCGGGGGTGCGGCGGATTTTCTGTAATGCCAGAACGTACAAGGCAGGCTTTTACAAGAAATTCGGCATGCAGAGAACGGATGAAGTGTTCAGCAAAGGCGGCAAGGATTACGTGGTCATGGAGAAGTTCTTCGGACCTGCAACGGACGCGAATGGAGGAGCTTAAGGGATGACCAAGAAGCTATATTATGATTCAGCTTATATTCAAGAATGGAGTACCGTGATCACTTCCGCGATAGAGCGTGAAGACGGGAGCTATGTGACGCTTGCGGAGACGGCCTTCTACCCGCACGGCGGCGGACAGCCCTGCGATACGGGAACCATCGGCGGAATTACTGTACTGGATGTGGTGCTGGAGGATCAGGAGGTACTGCATAAAGTAGCGCAGCTTCCCGGGCAGACTGAAGTAGACTGCGCCATCGACTGGAGCCGGAGATTCGACCATATGCAGCAGCACAGCGGCCAGCATCTGCTGTCGGCGGTATTCCGCGAGCTGTATCAGGCACTGACACTGAGCTTCCATCTGGGCAGCGATTACGCCACAATTGATCTTGATCTGGGGGAACTATCTGCGGCGCAGCTGGCGGAGGCTGAACAAGAGGTGAACCGTCAGATCTATCTGAACCGCGCAATTATCAGCTACTTCGTGACCGCAGAGGAAATGGCCAAGCTGCCGCTGGTGAAGCTTCCTAAGGTAACGGAGGACATCCGGATTGTCGAGATTGAAGGTGTAGAGCATAACGCCTGCGGCGGCACCCATGTGTCTTCGACAGGGGAGATTGGGATGATCAAGCTGCTGCGGTCCGAGAAGCAGAAGGGCAATATCAGGATTACCTTCAAATGCGGGAGCCGGGCGCTTGCGGAATTCAACGATCAAATGCAAATCCTGAGTCTGTTGTCGGCCAAATTCAATACGAACAAGGACGAAATTATGGACCGGATCAGCAAATGGGAGCAGGAGCAGAAGCTGCTGGTAGCAGAGCTGGCTGCCGTGAAGGAGCAGAACGACAGCTATCTGGCCCGGGACCTGTTAGCTTCTATGGATGAGGGCAGCCGGGTGCTCACGCATATGTCGGACGGGAGAACGCTTAAGGATCTGCAGAGTCTGGCTGCGAAGCTGACGGCGTTGACCGACCTTCCGGTGCTGCTGCTGAGTGCGGCGGAGAATAAGGCCGTGCTCGCGCATAGCGGCTCTGCGGAATTCTCGTGCGGAGCATTTTTCAAGGCTCATCTGGGCGGATACCAGGGCAAGGGCGGGGGCAGCGACAAGCTGGCTCAGGCCGGATTCCCGGCATGGGAAGACGCACTGGCATTTTACAATTTTGCTAAAGGGCAATTCTGAGGTAGGGCAGTTAAGGAGCTATGGAGCGTTTATTCCGTAGCTCTTTTTGCTGTTTTCATAGGGTGAGCAAGGATTGGACCGACTTAAGGATTATTTAACATTTGAAGTCTTATAATCAGGACAGAGCTTGACGAAGGGAGAAAATTAACGTGTTCCTGACTATTCTAAAAAAGGATTTGCGGCGTAAAAAGGTGATGAATACCGTTCTGCTGATCCTCATCATCCTGGCCTCCACACTAGCTGCAAGCAGCTCCAGCCTGATGTATTCCACCTCCAGCGCCTTGGGCAGTTTCATCGAAGCCAGCAAGGTGGCGGATCTTAATATCACGCTGGCCAATGACCCTGGCTATAACTCTGCAGTAGAAGACTGGGTCAAGCAGGAAAAGAAGGTGGAGACAGCTTATACAGAACGGCAGCTCAATCTCTTACTGAATCAGGTTACGATGCCAGAAGGCCGCAAGAGCTTCTCGGGAAATGTAAGCTTCGTGCTGTCCGCCATTCCTGAGCAGGTGAACCTGGTCTTCGGTGAAGACAATGAGCGATATTCACTTCGCCCAGGGGAGATCGGTCTTCCGGCCAGCCTGATGCTAAGCAGTGGTATCGTACCGGGAGAGCAGCTGAAGCTTAAGTTCGGTGAGATTACGAGAACGTTCACGGTGAACGGTTACTTCAAGGATGCGTTCATGGGGGCAGATCTGCTGGGACTGAAGCGCCTCATGCTGTCAGCAGAGGATTTCAAGGAAATAGAGAAGCTGGTGCCCGAAGATAAACGGATGAATCTATGGAGCTTTGTGGCGGCACCGGGTGTAGCGTCTACTGAGATATCATCTTCTTTTGCGAACAGTGATCTGCCCATCAGCTTTGAGGTGGATAAGGCGCTGGTCAAGATGACTTATATGACGGACCGGATGATCTCGGCCATGATGTTTGCAATTAGCGTGTTTCTGATCTTCATTGCTTTTCTGACCCTGCGCTTCACCATTGTCTCCACTGTGCAGGATGAATACAAGGAGATTGGCGTTATGAAGGCCATCGGGTTCAGGAACCGGGCGATCAAGCAGCTCTACCTGACAAAATATACAGGGCTGGCCTGTCTCGGCGGCGTTCTCGGACTCGGCATCAGTCTCCCATTGACTGCGCTGATGTCCCGCAAAACCTCTCAGTATATGATTTTACCCGGAGGCAGCACCAATATAATGATCTCGGCGCTTAGCACGGTGGTTATGATCGCATTCATTCTGCTGTTCTGCTTACTCTGCATGCGCAAGATTAACAAGGCCTCGGCCATCGATGCAATCCGGCAAGGCCAGACCGACGAACGCTTCAAGGCATCCCGGCGCATTCATTTACACAAAAGCCGTTTCCTCCGGCCCCCGTTCTTTCTCGCACTGAGCGATGTACTGAACCGGCTCAAGAGCTATACGTCACTAATCCTGACGCTGATCTTAAGCTCGGCGATCATTCTGATCCCGGTCAATCTGACCAATACCATTGTAACTCCTAAATTCCTGGAATATTTAGGTACAATTGGTGCGGATTTTTATAGCTCAACCGTCGTGGCAGAGAAACCCGTTGAGAAGATCCAACAGGACAAGGCACTCCTGTCCAAGCGGCTGAAGGATCAGGGCTTCGAGGTCACGCTTACAGCGAATTATACGGTAAGTACCAAATATATCTCCGATAACGGGCAGGCCAACCGGCGGATCAACGGCCAGAAGAATGATCAGAACGGATCTGTTGAGATTCTGGAAGGGACAGCCCCGCTCCTGAAGAATGAAATTGCGATTACAACCATCATGTCCGAGAAATACGGGAAGCGGGTGGGCGATAATATTACTTTTGAAATCGGCGGGGTTCAGGGGACCTTCATGATCAGCGGACTGTTTCAAAGTATCTCCAACGAAGGGTACGCGGTCTGGATTGCACGGGACTATGAGCTGAAGACAATACCCGCTTACATGTTCTCCGGCGAACTCCATGCCCCGGAGCAAGCGAAGGCAGGGATGATGAAGGAAATTCAGCAGCAGTTCCCGGAACAAGGCTTCAAAACCTCGCTTGAACTGCTGGGAGAGATCACGGGCGGCTTCATGGGCCAGCTTCACAGCATCAATGGGCTGCTTACGGCTATCATCTGCCTCATTACGTTCTTCATCACCAGCCTGTTCGTCCGATTGATGATTGCGAAGGAGGTTCACGGCATTGCTGTCATGAAAAGCATCGGCTTCACGAATGCCGCGATCCGGCGGTGGCAGGCGCTGCGCATTCTGATTATTATGTCCGTCTCGCTGGTGTTGGGCGTAATCGCTGCGAACACCCTAGGCAGCCGCCTGCTGGGTCTCATTTTCCGGATCTTCGGACTGACCAGCCTCCAGTTAAATATTCTTCCGCTACAGGTCTATCTGCTGTATCCGCTGCTGATCCTTGCCGTGGTCATGCTGGCAGTGTATACCAGCTGCGGCCAGATCAAGCGTGTACAGATATGGAATATGAATAAGGAATAGGCGATTGGATTCTAGAATAAGAATCACGGGAAATAACAAAAAGCTAAAGGAGCGGAGGGGAGATTTGGAACTGGAGGAGCGGTAGCGTCCGCCTTTAGGTTTGGATTTCTACCGCGAGCAGCGGTCCAAATCAGGAAATCCAAACCTAACAGTGGCCGGAAGTCCAAGTGTTCACCGCAGCGACGATTAAGCTCAATGTTTATAACTTTGTGATTCTTGTAAATAGATCCAAGCGTTTATATTAAAAGAAAAGAAGGAGTGGCGAAATGGCAGCAGTACTGGAAGTAACCAACCTATGTAAGACCTATATCGTCAATAAAAGTCAGAATAACGTGCTGCGGAATATCAATTTCTCGCTTCATGCCGGGGAGTTCGTGTCTGTCATGGGGCCGTCCGGTTCGGGCAAGTCTACGCTGCTCTATACCGTCAGCGGGATGGACCGGCTTACGGCGGGCGAGGTGGTCTTTGACGGGGAGAGTCTCTCGCAGCTCTCTGAGAAGGGCATGGCTGAACTGCGGCTGCACAAAATGGGCTTCATCTTCCAGCAGATGCATATGCTGAGCAATCTCTCGGTTTATGATAATATTATTCTATCAGGCTATGAGTCGCTGAGCGGCAAGAGAGGCGGACAGGGACGCAGCCGCAGCGAGGTGAATCAATATGCCGATGAGCTGATGCGGAAGCTGAACATTATGGAGACAGCGGGCCATGACATTACAGAGGTATCCGGCGGACAGCTGCAGCGGGCCTGCATCTGCCGGGCGCTCATCAACAAGCCGGCTATGCTGTTCGCGGATGAGCCGACAGGTGCGCTCAACTCCAAAGCCGCACAGGAGGTCATGTCCGAGCTCTGCCGGATCAACCGGGAAGGAACAACGCTGATGGTGGTTACTCACGATGTAAAGGTAGCCGCGCAGAGTGATAAGGTGCTGTATATGGTAGATGGCAATATTCAGGGTGAGCATGTGCTGGGCAAATATATACCGGAGCAAGGTCCGAGGGAACGTGAACGCAGCCTGACCGGTTGGCTGATGGAGATGGGCTGGTAGGAAGCTGCAAGCAGCAGGAGGAGAGAGCCGTGGCGGATATTCTGATCATTGAGGATAATGCGGAGCTGGCGGAGGTGATGAAGGATTTTTTGCAGGTGGAAGGATATTCTGTATGCAGTATGGCCTCTGCGGAAGAGGGCTTGGCTTATTTGGAGACGAATGCCGTCAAGCTGCTGCTGCTCGATATTATGCTTCCGGGGCTGGACGGCTTCGCCGTATGCAGAATCGCCAGGGAGAAGTTCAATCTGCCGATTCTGATCATGAGCGCACGCCACGGGGATGAGAGCAAGATTATCGGGCTTGAGCTGGGTGCGGACGATTACCTGGAGAAGCCCTTCTCGGCTCCTCTGCTGACGGCGAAGGTCAAGGCGCACCTGCGGCGGAGTTATGAGATGAACGAGAACAAGCTGCTGCTGACGGATGGCGAACTTACAGTGAATCAGACCGCAAGAGTAGTATATAGAAGCGGCCAGCCGCTCGGGATGACAGCCAAAGAGTACGAGCTGCTGGTCTTGCTGATGAGCAACAAGGGTAAAGCGCTTCGCAAGGAGTGGCTGTTCCAGCAGGTATGGGGGGCAGACAGCTTCAGTGAACCGTCCACGTTGACCGTACATATGAACAAGCTGCGGGACAAAATCGAACATAACCCCAAAGATCCAAGGCGCATCGTTACCATCTGGGGAGTGGGATATAAATATGAAGGCATTTAACAGGCTGATGCTCTGGGCGTTACTTCTCGGGCTGACGTTCATAGCGGCTCTTAATGGATATGTATCCTCCAGGGAGACAGGGACGGCCGGGAAGGCTTACCGGATAGAGATAGGCCGTATCTATGAGCAGGTACAGCGAGGAATTCCTCCGGAGGAACTGCTGCCTGATCTGAACAGGTATACCTACGTGAACGGCTTAAGCTGGATCGGGAAGGAGGCGGGGCCGGATGAGGTTCAGCGCTTTTTTGCCGGTATCGGGGTGGAGGACAGCAATGAATTCATGGTCAAGCCCTTGTATGCGGATCAGCAAATCGCAGGATACTTAAGGTTCTCTTACCGGATGCCCGGGCCGGATGTTCATGCGCTTCTGGTTCTGAATCTGTTTCTGCTGGCGGCGCTTGGAGCCGTGATGGTGCTGCTGTTCTACATCCGTAAGCAGATTCTGCGGCCGTTCCATTCTCTGCAGGAGTTGCCTTATGAGTTATCCAGGGGGCAGCTGAGCATAGGTATGAAGGAGCACCGTAGCCGGTACTTCGGCCGGTTCGTGTGGGGGCTGGACCTGCTGCGGCAGACACTGGATGCTCAGAAGCTGACGAATCTCCGCCTGGAAAAGGACCGCCAGACGCTGATCGCGTCCCTCTCGCATGAGCTTAAAACCCCAGTCGCCACGATCAGGCTCTACGCCAGCGCCCTGGCGGACGGCCTCTATGACAGCGAAGTCAAGCGGCAATCGGCCGCCCGGCTGATTGGTCAGCAAGCAGAACAAATGGAGCAGCTGATCGGCGGGATCATCACCGCTTCCGTCTCTTCTCTGCAGAATATAGAGGTGGCCCCGGGAGAGTTCTATCTTAGCGGTCTGGTCGGCAAGGTCATCCGTAACCATAAGGAGCGGCTGGAGCTGCTGAAGGTGGAGCTCACAGCAGGTGCTTATCAGGACAAGCTGCTGCTTGGAGACGAAGAACGGCTGCATGAGGTGCTGAATAATCTCATTGAGAATGCCATTAAGTATGGAGACGGCAGGTCGATCTCTATTACCTTCCGCGAGGAGGATTACCGCCAGCTGATTGTGATCGAGAATTCGGGAGAGCCGCTGCTCCTGAGCGAGCTGCCCCATATCTTCACCAGCTTCTGGCGCGGGTCCAATGCGGACGGCAAGCCGGGCAATGGCCTCGGCCTCTTCATCTGCAAGCAGCTGCTGCAGAAGATGGGCGGCGATATCTTCGCGGAGCCGCTTGAGCGGGGTATGCGGTTTGTACTGGTGCTGCGGTATTAAGTAGAGGCTTGAATGGAGGAGATCGCAATGAATGAGCTTAATGAGCTTAATGGGCTGATGGAGCTGCAACCTGGGAATTATACTGCGGTTTATGATTTTTACGCCGGTAAAAAGCAGTACATTCCCGCCTTATCCGTCCTGCTGGAGAACTATCCCGGGCGGGTATTTGCTGATCATACGGAAGCACCAACACTGGCTGTGGTATGGGCTACGGGGAGATGGATGTATGCTGCCGGAGATATCAGTACTGAGATCAACCGGCTGAAGCTGATGGTTTTTTTGCAGACGGTAGTCGTACCTGATTGCCAGCAGAGGCAAGAGAAATGGTTCGAGATCTATACGGATGATAGTGATTCATGGACGGAACTATTGAAGCTGGAGATTGCCGGGCTGAGCGTAGACAGACATATGGAGTCGGTCTATGAGTTCAATATCGAACGATTTGTTCAGCTAAAAAACAGGCGTGCTGCTATCCCCTTAGAGGGAGATCTATCTGTCGCCTACAAAGAATTTCCTGTTCTTACCCTACCGGAGCATAATAGGTCTGCAAGAGATGACAGGTTCGTTGGGCTGACTGCCACGGGTGCTGTAGTGAAGATTAGGGATAAGGTAGTTTCCTTTTGCAAAAATAACGGCTTCAGCGTGAATAACAGGTACTTCATTGATGTAGATACTTATGCAGAATCGGAGCGCGGGAAGGGCTATGCTACGCTCGCCGCTGTATCGTTAATTAGTCACTATCTCGTTCAGGGAATGCTTCCCTTATGGGAAACAACGCATGAGAATATGGCTTCACATAAGCTCGCGCTGAGGCTCGGCTTCGAGCCGGTGGAGAGTTATCCGGTATTTGCTTTTGTCATGGAAGGATAGTCGTACCCGCAGAGAGAGAACGAAAGAGCTTAATACTTTTATCGTAAAGGAGCGGCATTGATGAAGAGGTTAGCAATCCTTACAGTCGGTAAAACACATAGCGGGAAGACCACATTTGGTAGAGAATTAGAGCGGCGCTTACCTGAATCGGTTGTTATTGACCGGGATGATCTGGCTGAATTCATCTATACCCGGTACGAAAGTCTGCTGCCCAAGCAAGGGGCGAATACGCTCAAGAATGCTCTGACCCGGACGTTAGTGGATTATGCCGTCCATGAGACGGAGTATCTGTTTGTAATCAACGACAGCGATGAAGTACCCGGCGCGATTCAGAAGATCGTCCAGATCGCAGGCGGGAAGTCCATGTGAATGTTGTGTTCACCACAGTGATGGCCAAGCTTCGAGTGAAATCCGGCTGCCAACTGGACCTGACCGCCCAAACCCTTCATAATAAGAAGAGTTGTGAACGGTTCCACACAAACTCATAAACGGAGGTTCATAGAATGAAATACCGCGAACTGGGAAACACGAGTCTGTCTGTCAGTGAGGTCAGCTTTGGCACTTGGGCGATTGGCGGGGACTGGGGGAATAGCAAGGATGAGGACGGGCTGAGAGGCTTGCAGGCGGCGATGGAGCAGGGCGTGAATTTCTTCGATACCGCAGATGTCTATGGCGGAGGCCATGCGGAGGAGCTGCTCGCCAAGGCGACCCGGGGCAAGCAGGATGAGATACATATTGCCACGAAGTTCTGCCGCGCCGGTGATATCCATGACCCGGAGAATTACTCCGCGCGCCGGATCAGTGAATACTGTGAGCAGAGTCTGCGGCGTCTGGAGCGGGAAGCGATTGATCTGTATCAGATCCATTGTCCGCCGATGGAGATTCTGCGTGATGGGAGTGTGTTCGCGGCGCTGGACCAGTTGAAGGCCGAGGGTAAAATCCGTCACTACGGCGTCAGCGTTGAGACTATCGAGGAGGGCTTGCTCTGCTTGGAGTATCCTGGCGTTGCGGCGCTGCAGGTGATCTTCAATCTGTTCCGCCAGCAGCCGGCACAGGAGCTATTGCCGCAGGCTGCTGCCAAGGGTGCAGGCATCCTGGTGCGCCTGCCGCTGGCCAGCGGTCTCTTGACCGGCAAATTCACGCCGTCCAGTACCTTCCAGGACAACGACCACCGCAAGTTCAACGCGAACGGGGAGCAGTTCAATGTGGGCGAAACCTTTGCCGGGCTGCCTTTTGTTAAAGGTGTAGAACTGGCGCAGAAGCTGGAGTGGATCACTGAAGGACGTGGCAATATGGCACAGGCCTCTATGCGCTGGATTCTGGACCATCCGGCCGTCAGCTGTGTGATTCCGGGCTTCAAGAATGAGTCTCAGGTGAACGATAATCTGGCCACTCTGGATGTACCCTCCTTCAGCCCAGGGGATATGGAGCGCTTGGCTGCCTTTTACCAGTCAGAGGTGGTTCCATATATCCGTGGAGAGGTGTAGCGGTACTGTATGAATATAACTGTCGGACTGCTCGCCCATGTAGATGCCGGGAAGACGACCTTCGCCGAGCAGCTGCTCTACCATACCGAAGCCATCCGCAGCAGGGGGCGTGTGGACCATCAGGATACTTTCCTGGATACCCATGAGATTGAAAAAGCACGTGGGATTACCGTCTTCGCCGATCAGGCGGAGTTCACCTATAAGGATGCCCGCTATTTCCTGCTGGATACGCCGGGCCATGTCGATTTCTCCCCGGAGATGGAGCGTTGTCTGCAAGTGCTGGACTATGCAGTGGTGATTCTCAGCGCGGTGGAGGGTGTAGAGAGCCACACCGAAACGCTCTGGCAGCTGTTGCGCCAGCACCGGATTCCCACCCTGTTCTTCATTAACAAAACCGATCGTGCAGGCAGTGATCCTGAACGGGTCCTGGAAGAGATCCGGCAGCTGCTTAGTGGCGATGCTTTGTTGTTGCCGGAGCAGCCGGAAGCTGCGTGGACCGAGGAAATGAAATCGTTCCTTGCCGAACGCGAGGAGATACTGCTGGAACCTTATCTTGAAGGCACGCTGACGGAGAGCCATTGCCGCAGTGCGCTGGGGTCTATGGTGAAGCGTGGAGAGATTTTTCCGTGTATGCAGGGCTCAGCACTGCTGGATCGCGGTGTGGGTGAGTTTCTGGAGGTACTGGATGCGCTCACGTTCACGGAGTACGATTATACGCTGCCTTTTGCCGGGAGGGTCTACAAGATCCGCCACGATGCCAGAGGTACCCGCATCACCTACATCAAAGCGCTGCAGGGAGTCCTGAAGAACCGCGAGAGCTTGGCGTATGGACCCGAAGCGGAACAAACTTCCGAACGGATTACCGGAATCCGTAAGTACAACGGTACTGCTTATAGCGCTGCTGACTGGGCTGCCGCCGGGGAGCTGTTCGCCGTTGTCGGCCTAAGCTCCGTGCTTCCGGGTGCGGGAGTGGGCGCACTTCAGGACGCGCAGGGCAGCGGACTTATTCCCACCTTGAAATCCAAGGTGCTCTTCAAGCCGCCCGTGCACCTGAAGGAGCTGATGCATGCCTTCGGACAGCTCGGCGCGGAAGATCCGTCACTGAATGTAAGCTGGGATGAAGATCTTCAGGAGCTGCATATTCAAGTGATGGGCGGGATACAGCTGGAAATTCTTGAGCAGATTGTGGCGGAGCGGTTTCAGCTTAAGATCTCTTTTGGCGCGCCGGAGATTCTCTATAAGGAGACTATTGCCGGTACGGTCTATGGCTGCGGGCATTTCGAGCCGCTGGGCCACTACGCCGAGGTTCATCTGATGCTTGAGGCAGGGGAACGCGGGAGCGGGATCACGTTCATTAATCGCTGCCACCCGGATGATCTGGCGGCAGGCTATCAGCATCAGATTGAGCAGCATTTGCTGGAGAGCGGCCATCACGGCCTGCTGACCGGTTCCCCGCTGACGGATCTGAAGATCACCCTGCTTACGGGAAGGGCGCATAATAAGCATACGAGCGGCGGCGATTTCCGGGAAGCGGCTTACCGCGCGTTGCGCCAGGGGCTGGAGCAGGCAGAGAATCTGCTGCTGGAGCCGGTCTACGACCTGAAAATCCGGATAGATCCGGACGATGTGGGAAAGGTTATGAGTGATATCCAGCAAGCCGGAGGCCGCTTCAATCCCCCGGATATTACACCGTCCAAGGCTGTAATTACCGGCACAGTTCCGGCGGCAAGCTTCATGAATTACGGAGTGAGACTGGCGGCGATGACGCAGGGCAAGGGATCGATGTCGCTCAGAGTAGCAGGATATGAGCCCTGCCACCAGACCAAGGCGGTGGTGGAGCAGCGGAATTATAATAAAAATGCAGATCCGGCCTACTCCTCGGCGTCTATTTTTTGCGCCAAGGGTGAGGGGTATGCAGTACCCTGGGAAGAGGCCGGACAGCATATGCATATTCAAGCAGCAAGCAGGAACGGGTACACGGTTCTTAAACGAGCAGTACCGTGTCAGCGTGACGTAGAAGGAAAGGTGCAGATTGACAATGACTAATGTAATAGATAAGGTAGCCTGGATCTATGTTGTGGACGGCAAGGTACTGGGCGCGCGTTCCGCAGGCAAGGACACCTATTATTTCCCCGGCGGCAAGCGGGAGTCCGGCGAGAGTGATGCCGAGACTCTGATCCGTGAGGTTGAAGAGGAGCTGTCCGTTCAGATCCTGCCGGAGACGATTGCGGAGTTCGGAAGCTTCGAGGCTCCGGCCCATGGCAAAGCGGAAGGCGTGCTCGTGCGGATGACCTGCCTTACCGCAGATTTCACAGGTGAGCTTGCCCCGGCTTCGGAGATTGAAGAGCTGGCCTGGTTAACCTATAAGGACATAGACCGGGTATCGGCGGTCAGCGTCATCATCATGGACAAGCTGCGGGAGATGAGCCTCATCTCCTGAATATAGAAGAGAGAGTAAGCCCGTTTTGAGCCGGAACCCGGCCTGAAACGGGCTTGTTGTCTCTTTAGCAGGGCGATGCAGGCGGCGCAGCAAGCACACTTTTACCGAATAGGACATATGTCCTTCCACAATCCGGCGAACTGGCTTTTAATAAGTACAGAGAAGCAAATAGAGGAGAGAGACAGATGAAAGGAATACTATTCGCATTTTTGGCCGGAGCCTGCATTACACTTCAGGGGGTAGCCAATGCCAGAATCAGTCAGGATATCGGCACATGGCAGGCGGCCACCATTACCCAGCTTACCGGATTCATTATGGCGTTAGCGATAGCGCTGGTGGTACGGGACGGCAAAAAGCACGGCTTCCGTAAGGTACATCCGTTATACATCAGCGGCGGCGGTCTGGCCGCCTTCGTGATTTTCAGTGAGGTAACGGCCATTCAGAACATCGGGGTTACGCTGACGATCTCGGCGCTGCTGATTGCCCAGCTCTGTCTGACCTTTATCATTGATATCAGGGGCTGGTTCGGAGTCGTCCGGCAGAAGATGAAGCTTCCGCAGTTTATCGGCATCGGGATGATGATTCTCGGGGTAGTTGTACTGAAGTTCTAAACGAGGGGGCAAGAGATATGTTAACAGGGTTAGTACTTGCACTGATCGCGGGGGCGCTGGTCAGTTTACAGAATATTTTCAACGCCAAGGTTAATGAGCACACAGGCTCCTGGTCAACAACTACACTGGTGCTGGGTATGGGCTTCGCAGCCTCCCTCCTCATGGGGCTGATTATGGAAGGGAAGAATATGTTCACGCTGCAGCACATGCAGCCCTGGTACTGGTTAAGCGGAATGATCGGCGTGGGGGTCGTGATCTGCCTGGTCCAAGCCACCAGAATCCTTGGCGCCACCTATGCCATCTCGATTGTACTTACTGCCCAGCTCGGCTTCGCCTTGCTCTGGGATTCACTGGGCTGGCTGGGCCTGGCAAAGGTTCCGTTCTCGTTCAACCAGCTGATCGGCGTGCTTATTATCGTAGGCGGGATATTGGTGTTCAAGCTGGGTGGAGCGCGTGAGCCCCAAGCTCAAGACGGCCACTCTGGAGCAGAGCATACGAAGCATGCAGTGGAATTGAAGTAGGCATGCTGGAGATCAATAATGAATGATTCCAGAAACAAACAAGAAGCGCATGTTCGTGACTAACACGGGCATGCGCTTCTATTGTATGCAGATAATGGCAGCTTCGGTTAACGGGAGTCCTGTATCGTAGCAGTGCTGTTATTAGCGCTAAGAGCTGTCAACGGATCAAACGGAGGACCTGTAATCGTTCCAACGAGCAGTGCGATATCCACAGCATTCACCGGACTGCCCCAGGCGTTGCCTGAATACACCATAACGGCCCGGTCATTTACGAAGCCGCGTGTATTGTAAACAATGTTATTAATGACCTCACCCGTTGCATTCTGATTGA
Organism: Paenibacillus sp. FSL R7-0210; assembly: GCF_038009085.1. Classification (NCBI taxonomy): domain Bacteria; kingdom Bacillati; phylum Bacillota; class Bacilli; order Caryophanales; family Paenibacillaceae; genus Paenibacillus; species Paenibacillus sp. FSL R7-0210. The sequence goes on along the minus strand of NZ_JBBPAR010000001.1, from coordinate 2,683,683 downwards.
AATAGGCTGGCTGGCGCAAGGAATAAAAAACATTGTTCCGCATGATCAAATTGGTCATGTTGTTGGCAGCTGAAACTAACCCCCGGTTTACCACCCAGCCGGAGGAAGGTCCGGCCTGCGGGGGACCATAGATCACATTATTGATGATGGTATGATTGGTTCCTGCCACTTGAATGAACTCAACAGCATATGGGTTATCACTCGTTATGGTCAGGCCATCGATCGTCACTCCGCTGCCGGTAACAGTAAAGACGATGACCGCTGCCTGAAGAATAATCAGGCTATTTGGAAATCCTTTTATGGTTACACCTGCTTTACTAATTCCGATATTAGCCGTTATTGGATACGTCCCGCCCATAATATATACCGTTCCATTGGGGGATACGGCAGTTACTCCCTGTTGAATGGTACCAAAGGGGCTCGCTTGTGTCCCGTTTCCCCCAACGGCTCCTGCCTGGACGTATACCTGAAAAGGATCTGGCAGTACTGTTCCCGTAGCCCCTGTGGTTCCAGTAGCACCCGTAGCACCCGTAGTCCCAGTAGCACCCGTAGCCCCTGTAGCCCCCGTAACACCAGTAGCACCCGTGGCCCCTGTAGCCCCCGTAACCCCCGTAGCCCCTGTAGCCCCCGTAGCCCCTGTAGCCTCAGTAACTCCAGTCCCCGTAGCTCCAGTCGCTCCAGTCGGTCCAGTGGCACCCGTCGCTCCAGTCGCACTGCCAGAGGGACCAGTTTCTCCTGTAGCCCCAGTCAACCCTGTCACTCCTGTCGCTCCCGTAACCCCCGTAGTCCCAGTCACTCCTGTAGCCCCCGTGGCCCCCGTAGCCCCAGTCACTCCCGTAACGCCTGTAGCCCCGGTCAATCCGGTAGCACCTGTCACCCCCGTAGCTCCAGTCACCCCGGTAACCCCAGTCGCTCCAGTCGCCCCAGGTATGCCAGTTCCACTTCCTACCATTTCTGAAGTTACTAAACGATGAGCTGTAACAAGCGCACCGGTACTACTTTTGCCCCATGATGAAGCTGCGAAGTTCGCGGAACTTACACCTGTGAAGGTGACCACAAAGTCAAAGCTGAAATTCGCATAATAATTATTGGTGGCTACTGCATTTGGTGCAAGCGAAATAGATTCGCTGACATACAATGTTCGGCTTCCATTCAGCATATATCCTTGAATCGTTACTGAGGCAAAATTGGAAGGATCTCTATTTTCGAGCTTAACGGTTAATGATAGGGTGGGTCTTGTCCCACTTACTGGATTGTTTTCAATGGGACCAGTGGATAGAACTGCCATTGTCTTTCCTCCTAATAATCTGATAATTGTGTAAAGCACTCAAATCCCGGTTGTTTAATATATTCAAGGAAAGGTGAAAGGTTCATAGATGCCATAAAATAGACAAATAGATGAGACTAGGATATTAGAAGCCTTTGTTTGATACAGGAGTGCTAATATTCGATCTATTTTCAATAGTAGCTGAATGTCGCACTAAAAAAGCAGACTGATGATCAGTCTGCTTTCATTGCTAGAGCTAGTGTCCGTCAAGCCTGCGCCTGCCCAAGAGAAGCCGCTGTGCTGCAGCGAATTGCACTTTTCCATTCTGAATACGCGGTCCAAGCCCGCCCGTTATCCAGCAGAGGCTTACAGGTATAGACGCCTTCCTCAATAGAATTCACACGCCCGGCGGCATGCAGTCTCGCAGCGGCGTTCAGCAGCGTCTGGTTGTAGTAGGCCATGTGCCCGCCGCCTTGCAGGACCTCCTCTGCTATACGGAGCTGCCGCAGAGCCGTCCACTCCTGCTCCTCAGGCAGTGTCACCTCCAGGCCAAGCGAGTCGGGGTCGATGATATCCAGCTCCGCCGCACCGTCCTGAATCCGGTATACGCGGTTCGGCCGGTCAATGTACAGATCCTCCGAGCCTTCCACGCCCTGCACCACCAGCCCGCGCTGATAGCCGAGCTTCACTATGAGCCGGGAGATTCGGTCGAATACCGTATTATGGAATATCCCGAATACAATAAACGGTGAACAGGAATAGTCGATCAGCTTCTCAGCCGTATTGAAAATCGTCCGCATCCCAATGTCCTCACGTAGTCCGCGAAGCTCCCCCAGCGGCGGGCACCACTGCTCCGACTTCACGAACAGAACCCCGCTGGCTTCGGCGGCATGAACCGTGTCGCTGCGGCGTAGTCCGGCTACATCCACTCCGCTGGCCTGGATAATATCCTGTAGCGTAATGCCCCATTTGGGCGGCAAGCCCGCTGAACCATGCAGGGTAACCGGCAGACCTGCGGCTGACAGCAGAAAGGCCGTGGGGAAGGTAGCGATGAAGGAATGCACTCTCCCGTCATACGGACCGGCGCAGTCGATTCCCTGGTGAACAGGCTCACGGAAGGCGTATTTACGGCAGACTGCCACAAAAGCCTCCAGCTCCTCCAGGCTCTCCAGCTTCATTCGCTCTGCGATCAGGAACGCGCCGATCTGGACCGGTGAAGCAGCCCGGGTGAGTATGGCTTCCGCCGCATATTCGGCTTCTCCGTAGCTTAAATCCTTCGCACCGCGTTTGCCGCGGGCAACTTCCTTGAGAATATTAATCATAGGGTGTTCTCCTTAAGTTTGATTCTGCAGCATCTGGTAGACCTTGACGATGGAGGTAGCTACATCGACGATCCGTTTGCGTTCATTCATCGCCTGCTTGCGCAGCAGGTCATAGGCTTCCGATTCGCTGATATTCTTGGCCTTGGACAGAATGCCTTTGGCCATATCGATCCATTTGCGTTCTTCGATCCGGGAGAGCAGCTGCTCCCGTTCCTTCAGCCATTGCTTGCGCTCGAAGCATTGCCTGGCACTGAAATGAAGCGTCCAGTGAATCTCCGGCGGCTTCATGGCAGGGGACAGAATGCCGTCCACCATAATATCGTCGCCGCAGGCAGAGACGGAGAGGTTAGCGGTATGCGGGGTACACCACCAGATTACCGGCGCAACCTTATGCCGCACCAGCAGGGATCTCCAGTGGCTGATATCCGTCACCGGAAGATTGAGGATGAAGGCGTCGGCGTCGCCGATGAACGGAGCGGCCTGCTCCGGTGATGCTGCGGTTCCTACTACATAGCCGCAAGAGCTTAGGATGTGGTCTGGGCCTCCAGAGGAGCGCGCTTCTGCGGGATTCTCTGTTCCGGCAGGTTCAATAACCAGCAGGGAATGCATGGGGGACGACGCTCCTTTTGCCTAAGAATAGAGACATCTTGTATGATTGCTGACAATCCAATTACAGGATAGATTATGTTATATTATATAACACTAATTCAGTGTTATTGTCGATAAATTAAATTAATTAAATTTTATATGTCATAATTATTGACGTATCGTAGACGGCTGTAGTATAGTCGTTTTAACAAATTCAACAATTCACGAATACAACGATGTATTCGGCTGAAGCGGCAATGGCGCCTGCTCTCACTTATATCGCTTACGGGAAATGTATCTTTTCCGGGCGGGGTGAAGCGGGCTATTTCTGTTGTGCACCTGGAGAGGAGAGAGATACAGATGACAGTGAAGCGTAAAAAACTGATATTAGTCGGCAATGGGATGGCGGGGGTCAGAGCCATTGAGCATCTGCTCAAATTGGCGCCGGAGGCGTACGAGATTACGATTGTTGGCACAGAGCCTTATCCCAACTATAACCGCATCATGCTGTCTTCTGTTCTGGCAGGCGGGGCAAGTCTGGATGAAATCGTAATTAATGATCTCGAATGGTACCGCAGCTTCAATATTACCTTGTATACGGGACACACAGTAACTTCTATTGATACCGCTGCACGTACAGTCTATACGGATAAAGGAGTTACCGCCGCGTATGACGAGCTGATTCTGGCGACCGGCTCCAATCCCTTCATGCTGCCGATCCCCGGAACGGAGAAGGAGGGCGTCATTGCCTTCCGTGACATCAAGGATACGGAGATCATGCAGGACGTTTCGCAAAAATACAGCAAAGCGCTTGTCATCGGCGGCGGTCTGCTCGGATTGGAGGCGGCTAGAGGGCTGCTGCATCTGGGGATGGACGTCTCGGTGGTTCACATCCACGAATATATTATGGAGCGTCAATTAGACGAGGCCGCATCCCGGATGCTGCGGGGAGAGCTGGAGGCTCAGGGCATGAAGTTCCTGCTAAAGAAGCAGTCGGAAGCCATTCTCGGCAAAAAGAGAGTCAAAGGCCTGCTGTTTGCAGACGGCGAGATGGCGGAGGCCGATCTGATCGTGATGGCGGTCGGCATCAAGCCGAATGTGGAACTGGCCCGCAGCAGCGGGATTGAGGTGAACCGGGGCATCGTGGTGAACGATTATATGGAGACCAGCCTGCCCGGCATTTACGCCGTCGGGGAATGTGCAGAGCATCGCGGCATTGCCTACGGCCTGGTAGCCCCGCTGTATGAGCAAGGCGCTGTGTTGGCCAAAAGACTGGCAGGCGCTCCCACGGAGGGATACACCGGTTCGGTGACTTCGACGAAGCTGAAGGTGTCCGGCGTCGATGTTTTCTCGGCAGGACAGTATAACGAGCAGCCCGGAACGAAAGCGCTCCGCTTCCAAGATGAGACGGAAGGAATCTACAAGAAGCTGGTCATCCAGGAGGATAAGCTGATCGGTGCCGTGCTGTTCGGCGATACGAATGACGGCGCGCAGCTCTTCTCGATGATCAAGAAGGGCGAGAATATTAAGGGACGCGAGAAAGAACTGTTGCTCGGCATTCCGGCTGATGCGCTGGCTGCGCCCAAGGGCAACCGGCTGGAAGGGATGCCTGATGACGAGATCATCTGCGGCTGCAACGGAGTAACGAAGGGAACCATTGCCGAAGCGATTACCGCCGGCGGCTGCACCAGTGTCGGCCAGATCAAAGCCTGCACCAAAGCCTCCGCCTCCTGCGGCGGCTGCAAGCCATTGGTAGAGGGACTGCTCCAGCTCTATGCCGGAGAGGCTGCCGTTACAGTCAAGGAGGGAATCTGCGGCTGTACGACGCTCGGGCGGGATGAGATTGTCGCTGAGATTAAGCGGATGAAGCTGACTACGGTGAAGGAAGTCATGCATGTATTGTCCTGGAGCAACGAGGAAGGCTGCCCGAAATGCCGCCCTTCACTGAACTATTACCTGGGCATGCTCTGGCCGGAGGAATACGTGGATGAGAATGAATCCAGATATACGAATGAGCGCTACCATGCCAATATCCAGAAGGACGGAACTTATTCTGTGGTGCCGAGAATCTATGGCGGGGTCACTTCTCCGGCGGAGCTGATCAAGATCGCGGAGGTCGCGGTGAAATACGATGTGCCGCTGGTCAAATTCACCGGAGGGCAGCGACTGGATCTGCTGGGCGTGAAGAAGGAGGATCTGCCGAAGATGTGGGAGGAGCTGGATATGCCTTCCGGGCATGCCTACGGCAAGACGCTGCGCACCGTGAAGACCTGTGTAGGCTCCACCTTCTGCCGCTTTGGGACCCAGGATGCGCTGGGGATGGGCATTCGGCTGGAGAAGGCTTTTGAACGGCTGAATGCGCCGGGGAAGGTGAAGCTGGCTGTATCCGGCTGTCCGCGCAACTGTGCGGAAGCGACAATCAAGGACTTCGGGGTGGTGGCGATTGACGGCGGCTGGGAGCTGCATGTCGGCGGCAACGGCGGCGTTCATGTTCGGGCAACCGATCTGCTCTGCGTGGTGAAGACCGATAATGAGGTGCTGGAATGGGCAAGCGCGTTCCTGCAGTATTACCGCGAGCAAGCCGGATGGAATGAACGGACCGCACAGTGGATCGAGCGCGTGGGCCTGGACAGCATCAAGCAGGCGCTGGAATCACCGGAGGAACGGGCGGCGCTGGTGGAGAGAATTCAGAAGACGCTCAGCCTGACTACCGATCCATGGAAGCAGATTGTGAATACCCCGGAGCTGCGCAAAAATTTCGAACCGATCTCTTTGCCAGAGACGGTATAAGGAGGCCCCCAGGATGACAATGACAAAACTGCTGATCGGCAACCTGAATGATGTGGATCTGAAAGGATCACGAACAATACGGATAGATGACCTGGAGATTGCCTTGTTCCGGCTAAGCAACGGAGAGGTTCTGGCGGTGGAGAACCGTTGTCCGCACAAGGGCGGCCTGCTCTCGGAGGGCATGGTCTGCGGCTCCAAGGTGCACTGCCCGCTCCATGACTGGCGGATAGAGCTGCATACAGGTGTGGTGCAGGCCCCCGATACGGGGCATGTGACCACCTATGAGGTGGAGGTCGATCACGCCACAGGCAGCTTGTACTTAACGATCTAATTCTTTCATACATGTACACGTATAAGGGGGATTCATAATGGACTATGTCAAACCAGGCGAAGTGCTGGGCTCCATGATTGAAGCGGGAAAAACCAAAGCAGAACTGGGCATCATGCAGCTCATTGTCCGTGGCAGTCTCAGCGGTGCCATTCTGGCATGCGCCACCACACTGGCCTTCACTGCAGCGGCACAGACCAAGATCCCTATGGTGGGCGCGATTCTTTTTCCGGTAGGCTTCGTGATGATTATTATCCTCGGGCTGGAGCTGGTTACCGGCAGCTTCGCCTTGATCCCGCTGGCCGTGCTGGAGAAGCAGACTACGCTCAGACGCATGCTGGGGAACTACTTCTGGGTCATTCTCGGGCATTTGATCGGGTGTGCCGTCTATGCCGCATTATACGGGCTGACGATTACGAGGATGGGCACCGATCTGTCGAACCCCATGGTGCAGACGCTGATTACGGCAAGTGAAGGGAAGACGACGGCTTATCAGAGCCTGGGGGCAGAGGGGCTCGCGCTGGCCTTCATCAAGGCGATGCTCTGCAATTGGATGGTTACGCTGGGTGTAGTGATGGCGATGACCTCGAAATCCACCTCCGGCAAAATCCTCGCCATGTGGCTCCCCATCCTGACCTTCTTCGGACAGGGCTTCGAGCACACGGTTGTCAATTTCTTCGTCATTCCGGCGGGGATGATGCTTGGAGCGAATGTGACGATGGCGGACTGGTGGGTCTGGAACGGCATTCCGGTGCTGCTCGGCAACTTCGCGGGCGGTCTGCTATTCACGGGCCTGCTATTCTACTTATCGCAAAAAGGCAGCAGGTCGCAAAAAGGCAGCAAACCCGGAGCAACTGCGGCAGCAGAGCTTCCGGGACGCGGAGAGGCGGGGCTCGCGGGCACACCTGCCCTGGAGAAAAGCGTATGAAGCAGGGCAGCATATCTATTGTAGGCGCAGGTCCGGGTGATCCCGAGCTGATTACATTGAAGGCGCTGCGGCGCATTCAATGTGCCGATGTGATTCTGTACGACCGGCTGGTGAATGAGGAGCTTCTGGACTATGCCCGAGGCGATGCCGTGCGCATCTACTGCGGCAAAGCGCCGGGTCTGCATTCGATGCCGCAGGAGACGACAGAGCGGCTGATGATCCGCCATGCCGCAGCTGGAAGTCATGTAGTCCGGCTGAAGGGCGGCGACCCGTTCGTGTTCGGCAGGGGCGGGGAAGAAGCGTTGTCCGCAGCTGCAGCCGGTATTCCCTATGAGGTGATTCCGGGAATCACCTCGGCGGTGGGCGCAGCCGCTTCTGCCGGCATTCCACTGACTCACCGCTGTGTGGCGGCCTCCTTCGCCATCGTGACTGGCAGCCGCTGCCAGACCCAAGATTCGCCGCTGCGTTGGGATGCGCTGGCCCATGGTGTGGATACGCTTGTGATTTATATGGGCGTAAGCAAGCTGGGGGAGATCTGCAAGGAACTGCTGATACACGGCAAGGATCCGCAGACCCCGGTTGCATTAATTGAGAACGGAACAACGGTGCGCGAACGGATCGTGACCGGCACGCTTGGCAATATCGACAAGGTCGCCGCCGCGATGAAGATCAGCAATCCGGCCATGATCATAATCGGCGAGGTAGTCCAGGTCAGAACGGAGCTGCTGAATCTGGAAGAAGCTGTACGCTCGCAGATCGGGTGAAGCAGAATAGGGCAGGCGTTGACATCTCCGGGCGGTAGGCCAGGTTATGGCAGCGCCTGTTTCTGTGTTATATTCAAGGGGAAGTATTCATCGCTGATGTGTCATGTGCGCTGAAAGTTATATTTTCACATTCACAGTGACTGCTGTCACACGGGTCTGCGCAGATTAGAGACTATACTTGTCGCCTACAGATACAGCATAACGGACAGGTTGTCCTGAAGGGAGAAATTACAGATGCAGATTGAACTTAATGCAATGACCCGCGAACGGCTGGAGCAGAGTCTGGCCGGGAAGCCCGGGCAATTCAAAATGTTCTACGATACGGAGGACTGCGGCTGTAATGGCATACTGGTCATCCGGGTAGTCAGCGAGCCTTCGCCAACGGATATTGTGTTTCAGACCGAGCCGTTCACCTTCCTGTGTGACCGCCAGCAGGAATTGCTGTTCGATGACGTGATGCGCCTCGAAGCAGAGGCCGGGTATCCGGCCTACAAACTAACGAGTGATTCCACCTTGTTCGGGAGCAATATCAGGGTGCAGGATGCACGGAGCTAAAGCAATAAATGTAGTTTAAGAAAAGAGGCCATCTTCCCGTAGCATGCGGGGGATGGCCTTTGCTAATAAGCCGTCCATCCGCCGTCTGCGGTAATGACTGCCCCATTCACAAAGCCTGCTTCTTCTGAAGCCAGGAACAGAGCGAGCTGTGCAATTTCTGCGGGCTGGCCCATCCGTGGATTAAGCGCCACGCCCGGCTGTGTACGTTCCATGCCAAAAGGATTGATATGGGTCATGGTTGAACCAATATTGGTCTCCACACCGCCCGGCGCAATCGCATTGCAGCGGATTCCCTTGGCAGCATACATGAATCCGGTATTCTTGGTAAAGCCGATAACTGCATGCTTCGAGGCTGTATAAGCCGCACCGGCACGGGCACCGAACAGACCGCCTACCGAGGCAACGTTAATGATAACACCCTGTTGTTTTTCCAGGAAAATAGGCAGTACCTTGCGCGTAGCACGCATCACCGAAGTTGTATTAACGGCGAGAACCCGCTCCCAGCTCTCATCCTCAATATCACCCGCCGGTTCAAAGTTATCCATGATCCCCGCATTATTTACCAGAATATCTATCGTGCCATAGGTGTTGACTGTACTGTCGATCAGATTCTGGATGTCAGACTCGTCTGCAACATTTGCTTGTACCGCTATGGCTTCCCCGCCGCCGGATTTAATATCACCAGCTACCGTCTCGGCAGCTTCCAGATTAATATCCGCCACTACGACCTTGGCCCCTTCCTTCGCATACAGGAGGGCAATCGCCTTCCCCATCCCGGACGCGGCCCCGGTAATTACTGCTACTTTGTTGTGAAGCCTCATATATGTATATGTACCTCCGTGTATAGTTATCTTTCTCTGGTCTAGTATCTTTTGCTCCATAGTGTTTTATGCGCCCGGTTGACGCTATCCTTCGCGAAGGCTTAACATATGGGCTATACAACAGGGAAGAGGATGGAGCCTATGATTACGGCCGGACTAGATATCGGAACCACATCCATCTCCGGGCTGCTCTATGATCTGGAGATACGCACGATTCTGTATAGTATTACGGAAGCACAAGCGAGCCTGCCTTTCAGCCTGAATCAGGAATGGGAGCGGCTGCAGGACCCGGAATTGATTGTAAAGCAGGTGGAACATATACTTGACCGTCTGCTGGCGCAGCAGCCGGAAGTAGCAGGAATTGGCCTAACCGGGCAGATGCATGGAATTGTCTATTTGGATACAAATGGGAGAGCAATAGGTCCGCTGTATACCTGGCAGGATGGACGGGCGGGACAGCTCACCGGAGGGATGGGCAGTCCTACCTATGCGCAGCAGCTCAGTAATATTACCGGGTACACTGTAGCTCCCGGCTATGGACTCGCCACCCATTACTATAATGTGTCCGGGCAGCTTGTCCCTGAGCATGCAGTCGGCTTCTGCACGATTGCGGACTATATTGCGATGAGGCTGGCGAACAGTGATGTGCCGCGGATCGATGCAACGCAGGCAACGGGGATCGGGGGCTTCAGTCTGGGGACAGGGGATTTCGATAGAACTGCGATTAGTCTCGCCGGGATCGACCCTTCGTTTTTGCCGCAGGTCGTCCCCTCCGGGACGGCAATCGGTAGCACATCACAAGGCATTCCCGTATACAGCTCGCTTGGGGATAATCAAGCCAGCTTCCTGGGCAGTGTGCCGCAGCCCGGAGAATCTCTACTGCTGAACATTGGCACAGGGAGCCAGCTCTCGGCCTGGTTGCCTGACTGCGCCAAAGCTCCTTCTGCAATGGAGGTACGACCGTTCCCTGGTGGCGGGGTGCTGATCGTTGGCGCAGCCCTGAGCGGCGGCAAGTCTTATGCCCTGCTGGAGGGATTCTTCCGGCAGCTGATCACCTCATACACCGGAGAAGCGCCGACAGATGTCTATTCCCTGATGTCCAGGCTGCTCAATGAAGAGGTGCCGGGAAGCGGCATCACAGGGCTTACGGTGAACACACAGTTCCTGGGGACAAGGACAGACCCGGAGAAGCGCGGCAGTGTGGAGGGGATCACGCTGGAGAATTTTACTCCCGGCGGGCTAGCCCATGGTTTTCTGCAAGGGATGGTAGATGAACTGCACGGCTTCCTGGCAGATCTGGAACAGCAGGGCGCGGGCACATTCAGCCGTCTTATAGGCTCAGGCAATGCGCTGCGGGCGAATCCGGTGTTGTGCGCCAAGGCCGAAGCGGCCTTCGGGCTACCGCTTGAGCTTGGTGAACATGCTGAGGAAGCGGCGGTGGGAGCGGCGCTCTGTGCCGCTGTCGGCGGCGGGGAGATTGCAAGCTTCAGAGAAGCTGGTGCTTATCTTAGAGCAGAGCCTAGCTGAGTTAACGGGAAGGGGGCTGTCTCAAAAGTGATTTTCTCTGAGGCGGCGATAGCCCTTTGCAGAAATCTCCCGAAACCCCGGTTGTTCTTCAGTTCTCGCTTAAACAGCAGAGCGGGCAGAACGATTGTGTACAAGCGAAGCGTTCGCCTTTGAGTCCGGATTTTCACCGCTAAGGGGGGTGAAAAAAAATCTGGACACAACAGCGATGGGAACAACGTTCTGTTTGCGGAGCGTCCACCCAAGTGCTAACGTAGATTCTTCCCATTCTCCCCACCTTCCCTGACACCGTCTGTCAGGGGAGTTTTACTATAATAGGCTATATCAAATAGTGATGGGAGAGTTGCAATTATGCACAACAGACAAGCTTATCTATATGTATTCAATACGATTTCAGACTGGGAATACGGGTATTTAGCCGCAGAACTGAACACAGGCCGATTTCTTTTTCCAGCTAATGGGCTCGTTAGAACAGGGATGAACAAGGAATATTGTAACATCTATCATTGACAAAAAATATTTTTTATGCTATAATTCACATATTAATAGTTTGTGTATATAATAAGGTTCTCCTGGCCAGGGGAATCTTATTTTTGCATGGAGGAATCACGAATGAAGCAGAACAAGTCCAGCATGACTGCCTTAGTGGCCGCTTTTGGCCGTGCGTATCACAGTCAATTTGACAGTCCAAAGATCTTCAATGATGATGTGGCGCCGAAGCTGATATCACCGCAGGAATTCGCGGATATCCGCAGGAATATGGTCCAGGGGATTGCTTTTTTCAATCCCGAGATCGCGGAGAGGTACCCGGATGATCCTGAAGCCATCTTGAGATGGATTGTCCAGGTTCAGTTATCCCCCACACCGCTGGCACGTGCTGCCTACTGTGAGGCTATTGTGCTGCATGAGCTGAGTCTCGGGCTGAAGCAGTATGTAATTCTTGGCGCGGGGCTGGACAGCTTTGCCTACCGTTATCCTATGCTTATGGAGCGGCTCACGATTTTTGAAGTTGATGCTCCTGCTACCCAGGCATCCAAGCAGCAGAGGCTTAAGGACGCACAGCTTGAGGTTCCGGGCAATCTTCATCTCGTCCCCATGGACTTCACGGGCGAATTCACGTATTCCAGTCTGCTTAATCGGGGATTCGATCCCGAAGCTAAGACCTTGTTCAGCCTGCTGGGGGTATCCTACTACCTTACCAAGGAGGAGAATGCCCGCCTGATTAAGGAGCTGCTCGCAAAAGTTCCCTCAGGTAGCTCTATCGTTCTGGATTATGCAGATGAGTATTTAATGGAGGAGCAGGGCGTGTCCGGCCGGGTGGCCAAAATGGTGCAAATGGCTGCTGCCAGCGGCGAGCCCATGCAATCCTGGTTGAGCTATTCGGAGATAGAGGAGCTGCTGGCCGGGGCCGGGCTGCTGGTCTACGAGCACCTGTCTCCGGTTGAGATCAACGAGAGGTTTTTCAGCGGCCGGAGTGATGCGCTAAGTGCTTTTGAGACGATCCATTATGTTCATGCGGTTAAGCGGTAGCTTCCTCTCCATAAATAAAAGCCTCCACCGCCGCTACAGCGACATTCCGGTCAGGATGGGAATTGTCGATCTGCGCCACCTGAGCAGACGGGAGCGGCCAGGCTACGGTGCGGGGACCTAGAGAAGCGCTAAAGTTCTCCCAATGGGCGAACTTCCAGGTGTCGAGCGCGGAATGCCTGCCTTCAAGCCGTTCACGGAACATGGCTGCATCCGCAAGTCCTACCAGGACTACCTTGACCTCGACTTCCTCCAGTGTGCGCCCGATGCGCGCCAGTTCGCGGCCGATCCACTCCGGATCGGCCGCTTCTTTGGTAAAGGGACCCACCACGTAGATATCGCTGGACAGACCGATATTATCCAGCGCTGCATCCATAGTAATGCGATAGCCGAGGTCGCGGCATAGTCTTTTATACTCATCGGAATCCCTGTCGTCAGGATCAAGCCCATGCATAGTCATGATCGCGGTTGCTGCCGGACGCAGCAGAATGTCCATATCGAACACTGCCGCCGGACGCCGGGCTGCAACAGCCTTGGCTAGTGTGGTTTTGCCCGCCCCTCCGGGCCCGAGGAAAAATACCAGCTTGTTCATCTGTCTCACTCCTTATCCTGCTTGCAAATCCCAGTATAGCAGGCGAATCATTCAGGGGGAAGGAGCCAAACCGGAGAGGGTGGCCTAGCTATTGCGAGTGAATGACAGCAATCAGCAGCAAATGATATGATAGGTTCACTATACATCGAAGCAGGAAACGAAACAGATAGAGGTTAAGAGGAGGACAACGATATGATTACCATCCGTCCCATTGAGCGCAGGGATAATACAGCCATTGAGGGGATTATCCGGGAATGCCTGATTGAATTCGGCGGCAACCGCGAAGGCTTGGCTTGGGCAGATGATAGCCTGCAAGACTTATATACCTATTATAATAGCGCGGCAAACCGGGCTTACTGGATTATTGAAGTGGACGGGCAGGTGCTGGGCGGCTGCGGGATTGCGGCATTTGACGAAGCGCAGCAGATCTGTGAATTGCAGAAAATGTACCTGTCCGCAGCCATCCGCGGCCAAGGCGTTGCAGCAAAGCTGCTGGATACGGCGCTTGCCTTCGCTAAGCAGTATTACCGCAAGTGTTACCTGGAGACGCTGCTGACGATGCAGGCCGCTGGCCGTTTCTATGTCAAGCACGGATTCGGCCAGATGGATGGCCCGCTCGCCGGTTCCGAGCATTATGCGTGTGATGCTTGGTATATTCGAGAGTTATATATCTGATTGCTGTGGAAATATGGACACTATGAAGAATTCACTTCGGAATCCATTCTGGAGAAGGAAGCAGGGATCATAGTGTCTTCCACGAAGCTAGTATTTAACGAAGATGAAGTCAGGCGCCTGCAGTCGAAGATTGGCCAGGTGAGTCAGGACACCAACCGGTTATATCTTCAATTGAAGGGCCAGTCCAGTAGCTGGGGCGGCATTCCCATGGGCGACCATCTGGTCAGGGCCCAGGTCCTGATTAATGAATTAACCGTAGAAGCGGAGAAATTAGAGGATATCATCCGGGTGGCCCTAAGAGGCGTATCGGAGCTGCAGGAAGAGAATAAGCGGCAGGCGGACAAGCTGACAGGCAAATTTAATCTGTTGCTCGCGGCTTTCGGCAGCTTGGGGCTGCAACCAGCCGCCGGACGGGTCTCCATCCCCGAATTTGTGCAGCGAAGTGCGACGAATCTCATCACTTCGATTGCCGCTCTATCGGGAAAAGATGAACTCAGCAGGGACCCGGTAGTGCAGCAGCTCAGGAATGTCATTCAGACCTCCGGCCTCTTGACCGTAGAAAGTATCGCTGCACAAAGTAAGCTGAACGATATCTTCGCGGCGCGGAATGAGATCGCCAAGGCACAGATGGCCTTCAAAGTGTATCAGGCGTTCGGAAATCAGGTACAGATGGAGGCTGTCCACGCTCAGGCCGAAGAGGCCCGGCAGAAGCTGGCTTCTCTAGGCGTAGCCAAGATCTACTATGAAGCCGGTAAGGATCTGAGCGCCTATTATAAGCAACCGGCGATCACCGCCTGTGAGTATGATCCGTCGATTACGGCGGGCAAGGTTCCGTTACTACATAACGAAGAATATTTACTGCTCCTGCGGCTGGCGATGGAGAAAACCGCCGCCGGAGCATATGCGCGGAGCCAGCTTGTGGCGAAGCGGCAGGAAATTCAGATCGCAGCGGCTCTTAAGGAGGTTCAAGAGCAGATCGAAGCAGAGCGGCGGTTGAACGGGCCGCCGCTCATGCTGCCGGACGGCACGCCAATTACCGCAGACAACAAGGAAAATGAGACCACCTGGGACTTTTATCAGGCCAAAGTCTATGTGCCGAATGAATATCTCACCCCCATGTACACCAGTTATCTGGGGTGGCTGGATAACACGTACGGCCTCACGAAATGGGAGAGCAAGGTACGTCAGTCGGGAGATGTAGTGCTGGCTTTTACCGAAGGATTGGTGAAAGAGGTCGTCATGGGCGTGGCGGATACGGCAACCTTTGCCTTCAAGCTAGTTGTGGACCCGGTTAAAACCACCACAGAAATGAAGCAGCAGGCGCAATATCTGATTGACCATCCCGAAGTGCTGGTGAAAGCGGCGAAGATGGCGTATCATCAGTTTGACGAGGGCACCCCGGAAGAGAAGGCGAAGATGCTGGGTGCGGTCGCTTCGATTCTGGTTCCTGGACTCCAGGTCACCAAAGCAGGCAAAGCGGGGAAAGTCCTAGGCGAGGTAGAAGACGCCGTCAGCCAAGCGGCGAAGGATGCCCTGCAAGGGATTAAGCAAAAGCTCCCGGATCTGGGACGTGCAGTGCAAACGCCGGAAGGATTTGTTTTCAAGATAGGAGAGATCCCCGATACGCCAGCCTTGCCGAAGACGCCGGTGCAGCAGCGGTTTATGGATGGGTTGGAGGGGAAGGGGAACTTTGACCTGACAGAACCTACACGTTCTCCGGGAGGAAAACCTAAGGGCAAATATGAAAAGCCTGACCCTAACGAACCGAATCCAATTACTTTCCAGAATCAAGCGGCAGATTTATTAGCAAACAAAGGCTATGAGATTGAAATGTTGCCCAACACAAAGGGGGGAAATGGGTATGGAATTAAACAAACCTCTAACCCTGACTTCCTTATTAATGGTAATGCTTTTGATTGTTATTCTCCAGAGACGCTTAAGGTTAGGAATATTTGGGCGACCGTAGAAAAAAAGACCGAAGAGCAAGCGAGTCGAATTGTTATGAATTTAGACGGATATAAGGGTTCGTTGGATGAACTTTATGAACAGTTCAAGAATTATGAAATTCCTACATTGGATGAATTAATTATTATTAAGGATGGACAGATAACGAGATTAAAACCTTAGAAAAGGAGAGAAAATCATGTTTTGTAATTTTTATTTCGGAGGGTTTTCTAATTTCAGTGAATTAAAGAATTCAATAACAAGACTGTTTCAAGATGTTGATATAATAGAAACTGATGATACTCTCACAGTTTCTAGCGATGGCTTTACACTTTCCATCAAGGAGGGTGGGCATGGCACAATGTTTGCAAGTGAGGATTATGATATTACATTAAAATTTAGTTGCTATATTGATATTTTAGTTTCCCATACGAATTGGGCATATGATCTAATGGTCTTCATTGGGAAATTCCTTAACCAAATGGATGGAGACTGCATTCTTGAATTAAATGATAAGTCAATACTATTGCGAAAGAATAATGTAATAACTGTCGATGATAAGAAGTTGAACGGAACGGTTCACTTTCCTTTTTTTGCGATGGGCTTGAGTTATCAGATTGGAGATATAGCTTAGGAAGTGTACTTGAATCTGCGATGTAATATCCGTATAAAGATGCATGCAATCCCTATAAATTAAGCAGGTCACTAATGGTTAGATACCACCATAAGTGACCTGTTTTTGTTGTCTTAATTCTAGTCCATCCTGCTCAATGATCAGTTTCATAGAATCACCTATCTTTTCCGTAGAAATAGCTCTTAAAGAGTGCTCTGCATTAAACCTATAATGAGTGTGTATTGCAGCGAGGGGAGGGCGGGAAAGGGATCTCAATAGTTGTAATCGCTATCATTAGAGGGCTGTGAATATCACTGTGTGTCGTTCCACATCAGATTAAGGAGGAATAGAATGCGCAACAAGTCTGTTACATGGTCGCTTGTAATTACGCTGCTCATCTCAACGCTATTCATGGCGGCTGGACCGCTTACCCGTTCGTCGGCAGCGGGCGGACCGAATCTGGTACTTAACAAAACCATTACCGCCAGCGGGCAATCCCAGAATTATACGCCGGATAACGTTAAGGACAGTAACCAGAATACGTATTGGGAGAGCGCAAATGATGCTTTTCCCCAGTGGATTCAGGTCGATCTGGGTACGCTCATCAGTATAGACCAGCTTGTGCTGAAGCTTCCGGCGAGCTGGGAGACCCGGACGCAGACGCTGGCTGTTCAGGGAAGTATGAACGGCTCTGCCTTCACGGATATCGTTGCTTCGGCCGCATATGTCTTCAACCCTGCGGTAGCGAACAACAGTGTCACGGTGAACTTCAATGCTGCCAGCACACGTTATGTCCGTCTGCTGTTCAGTGCGAATACGGCATGGCCTGCGGGCCAGTTGTCCGAGCTTGAAATCTACGGTACCAGCACCCCAACCTCTGCCCCTACAGCCAGCCCTACTGCATCACCGGTTCCAGCGGGCACCTATGAAGCAGAGGCTGCTGCATTATCCGGCGGAGCGCAAGTGAACACGGACCATGCCGGATACTCCGGCACAGGCTTTGTTGACAACTATCTGGCCCAAGGTCCGGCTACCACTTTCTCGGTCAATGTACCTGCGGCGGGTACACGGAACGTTACACTGAAGTATGCCAATGCAAGCGGAAGCGACAAAACGATCAGTATCTACGTGAACGGAGTTAAGCAGCGCCAGACCACCTTGCCTAACCTGGCGAACTGGGACACCTGGAGTACGAAGGCTGAAGCACTCCCGCTGAATGCTGGCAGTAACAGCATTGCTTACAAATACGATGCAGGGGATACGGGCAATGTCAATTTGGATCTAATTACGGTAGCGGCTGCAATCATCGCCACGCCCGCACCTTCACCTACAGCAGCTCCAACAACTGCCCCTACACCAACGCCGGTAGCTACCCCGGCCCCTACAGCTACGGTGGCACCAACTTCCGCACCAACACCAGCACCGACAGCAACACCGGTGCCTACACCAACGGTGTCCCCTGGAGGGAACATCGCCATTGGTAAGGCGATCAGTGCATCCTCCAACACACAGAATTTCCTTGCCGGTAATGCCAACGACAACAACACAGCTACTTACTGGGAAGGCAGCGGGAATCCAAGCGCCCTTACGCTTGACCTTGGAGCCAATCATTCGATCACTTCGATTGTGCTGAAGCTGAATCCGGCGACCGAGTGGGGAACACGAACCCAGAATATACAAGTCCTGGGGCACAATCAGAATACAACCACCTTCAGTAGCCTCGTTTCAGCTCAGACCTATACCTTCAATCCGGCTTCGGGCAACACGGTGACAATTCCCGTGACGGCAACCGTTAAGCGGCTTCAGCTTGCTATCGCCGCCAATTCCGGTGCACCAGCCGGACAAATTGCTGAATTCCAGGTATTCGGCACACCGGCAGCGAACCCGGATCTGACGATCACCGGCATGAGCTGGACTCCTGCTTCTCCGGTGGAGACAGGCAGTGTAACTCTGAATGCAACGGTAAAAAACATTGGCAATGCCGCAGCGGCAGCCACCACTGTCAATTTCTACTTGAACAACGAGCTGGCGGGTTCGGCACCCGTTGCGGCTTTGGCTGCAGGGGCTTCAGCTACAGTCTCCTTGAATGCTGGAACGCTAACAGCCGGAACTTATCCGCTTAGTGCCAAGGTAGATGAAGCGGGCCAGATTATTGAGCAGAACGAAAGCAACAACAGCTATACGAATTCTTCGCTGCTGGTAATTGCTCCAGTCTCCAGCTCCGACCTTGTCGGGACGACTTCCTGGTCACCGGGGACACCGGCTGCGGGAAACAATGTGTCTTTCACAGTTAATGTCAAGAATCAGGGCAATGTTGCCTCCGCAGGCGGCGCCCATGGCATCACAGTAGCCCTGAAGAACGCCGCAGGCTCGACAGTGCAGACCTTCACGGGCTCATACAGCGGCGTGATTACTGCCGGGTCTTCTGTCAATGTGTCGCTTCCCGGCACATGGAGTGCAGTGAACGGCAATTACACCGTCACTACGACCATTGCAGCAGATGCTAATGAGGAAACAACGAAGCAGGCCAACAACGTGAACACTGTGAATCTGGTTGTATATGCTTTGCGCGGCGCAAGTGTTCCGTACAGCCGATATGATACACAGGATGCGACCCGCGGAGGAGCTGCGGTGGTGAAGTCCGCTCCCAATTTCGATCAGACGCTGATTGCCTCCGAAGCTTCTGGACAGAGTTATGTGGCCTTACCGTCTAACGGTGCATATGCACAGTGGACAGTGAGAGCGGGGCAAGGCGGTGCCGGAGTCACCATGAGATTCACGATGCCGGATTCGGCAGACGGAATGGGTCTTACCGGTGCGCTTGACGTATATGTGAATGGAACCAAGGCCAAGACCATTCCGCTCACCTCCTATTATGCCTGGCAATACTTTTCTGGAGATCAGCCGGGTGATGCGCCAAGTGCTGGACGTCCGCTATTCCGGTTCGATGAAGTTCACTGGAAGATGGACACCCCTCTGCAGCCCGGAGACACCATCCGTATCCAGAAGAACAACGGAGACAGCCTTGAATACGGGGTGGATTTCCTGGAGATTGAACCTGTACCGGCAGCCATCGCCCGTCCGGCCAACTCGGTATCGGTCACCGATTACGGCGCAGTGGCAGGAGACGGGCAGGATGATCTGGCCGCCTTCAACAGTGCGGTTACAGCCGCCGTCTCCAGCGGGAAATCACTCTACATTCCAGCTGGAACTTTTAATCTGAGCAGCATGTGGGTCATTGGCTCGGTCAGCAACATGATCAACAACATTACAATTACAGGCGCAGGCTATTGGCACACCAATCTGCAATTTACGAATCCCAATGCGGCTGGCGGGGGCATCTCCTTCCGCGTCCAGGGCAAGCTGGATTTCAGCAATTTGTATATGAACTCGAATCTGCGGTCCCGCTACAACCAGAATGCCATCTACAAAGGCCTGATGGATAACTTCGGCAACAATTCGGTCATCCATGACGTATGGATTGAGCATTTTGAATGCGGTATGTGGGTGGGGGATTATGCGCGGACACCGGCGATTTTTGCGAACAATCTGCTTGTAGAGAACAGCCGCATCCGCAACAATCTGGCAGACGGCATCAACTTCTCCCAGGGGACCAGCAATTCTACTGTCCGCAATACCAATGTGCGCAATAACGGGGACGACGGACTGGCTGTCTGGCCGAGCAATACGTTCGGGGCGCCGGATGGGGTGAATAACACCTTTTCGTATAATACAATTGAGAATAACTGGCGTGCCGGCGCTATCGGCATCTTCGGGGGCAGCGGTCACAAGGCGGATCATAACTACATTATCGACACGGTGGGCGGCTCCGGTATCCGGCTGAATACGACCTTCCCGGGGGCGCATTTCAACAGCAATACGGGGATGATTTTCTCGGATACGACGATTATTAACAGCGGCACCAGCCGTGACTTGTATGACGGGGAACGCGGCGCAATTGATCTCGAAGCTTCAAGTGACCCGATCAAGAACGTTACCTTCACCAACATCGACATCATCAACACCCAGCGCGATGCGATCCAATTCGGATACGGCGGGGGCTTCTCAGGTATCGTATTTAACAACATTAACATTAACGGCACCGGTCTCGATGGAGTAACCACTTCACGATTCTCCGGTGCCCATAAGGGAGCGGCAATCTACACGTATACTGGCAACGGCTCGGCGACCTTCAACAACCTGACGACCAGCAATATTGCGTATCCAAGCTTGTATTTTATTCAGAGCGGGTTTGGGCTGTTGATCCAGTAGCCAAGAGATTGACAGGGGAGGGGCCTAAGTGGCTCCTCTTTTTGTGTAATCTTTTCATAGTAATTTCATATTTGCTTTCGATCTTTTGCGACAGCATTACAGCATCTCTGCATGTTATTCTATTCATTAAGTACATAATGACTTTACAAAGGGGAAACGTTGATGAAAAGGTTGCTTTATATCATTTTGGCAGTAGGTTTAATGATGAGTGTAACGCTCACGGGAGGGGCAGGTACTTCATCTGCTGCACAAGCTAATAAGGTATTGCGTATCGGTCTGGGAAGTCTTCCTGATCAGCTTGATCCGGCAGCAGCTGCGGATGACAGCACAGTGACGGTTCTCAAAGGGTTATTTGAAGGACTGGTCCGGTTGAATGCGTCTGGTCAGGCCGTTCCGGCAATAGCAAAATCATGGACCCTCTCCAAGGATGGCAGAACGTATACCTTTGCGCTTCGCGGGGATGCGAAATGGAGCAACGGGCAGCAGGTGCTGGCCTCGGACTTCGAGTATGCGTGGAAGCGGGCGCTGGCTCCGGAAGCCAAGAATGTCTACGCTTTTAATATGTACATGATTAATAATGCGCAGAACTACAACGAGGGACTTCTGAAGGATACCTCCAAAATCGGCGTAAAGGCGTTGAATAACACCACACTCCAGGTCACATTAAAGGAGAAAACCTCCTATTTCATCCAACTGCTCGCAGAGAGTATCTATTTTCCGGTGTACGCTAAGACTGCGAAGGCTGACAACCAATGGGCAACAGACCTTAAGTCTATGGTAACCAATGGTCCCTTCAAGCTCAAGACATGGAAGAGTAATGAGATTTCTATAGTTAAAAATCCTGCTTATTATGCGGCCCAAGAAATTAAGCTGCCGGAGGTACGTCTGCTGCTGCCTGAGAATCCGACAGTCGCTTATATGAACAAGGAGGTTGACTGGGTTGGAGGCGGAGGGGTGGAATCAGTGGATTATACATCCTTAGATAGCGCATCTTACCGCGACCTGCATGAAGGGCCGTATGCTTCCACCTATTTTTATCAATTCAATCTGACTAAGCCGCCGTTTGACAATCTGAAGATCCGCCAGGCATTGGCGATGGCGATTGAACGTGAAGCCTTGCGTTACGGCAATCCGGCGTTTGGATTTGTGCCGCCAAGTATTCATGGGACCCAGTTGAATTTCCGCACAGAGATGTCGGACAAGATGTACTTTCATGAGGATGTGGCGGCGGCCAAGCAATTACTGAAGGAAGGCATGAGAGAAGCGGGACTCACCAAGTTCCCCAGCTTCACTATTATCGTGAATGAATATATCAATCATGACGTTATAGCAAGTAAAGTGATCAAGGACTGGCAAAAGAACTTAGGCATTGAAGCGAGTGTAGAAATCCAAAGCTTCGAGGAACTGCTGGATAATCGTATACATCAGAACTATGCTATAGCAAGAGCGGGATGGAGCGCTGATTTCAATGATCCGGCCTCGATGCTGGAGCTGTTCAGTTCACAGAATGTCTCCAATGATACAGGGTGGAGCAATACAGCGTATGACCGTTATATGCAGCAAGCCCGGCAGGCGGCCGACCCCGGCACGCGTATGCAGATCTATGCCACGGCCGAACAGCTGCTCATGGATCATATGGCAGTTATTCCGCTGTTTTACACTGTGACTGATTATTTGAGTCATCCTAATATCAAAAATGTATATGTTGACTATGACGGGTCCATAGCTTTCACAAGAGGCTCGTGGCGGTGAAAAGCGTTTAGAATACAAGGATCAGGAGGCCATGAGCAGATTGCTGCTTGTGGCTTCTTTCTTTTGGCCCGGAAGCTCTTCACCAATCGTTCAAAATCAAGCCGTGTCCGTACAGACAACAGCGCATATCTATGTTAATATACGTTATGAATGAATATAAAATTATTCATTCATAATCTGGGCAGGTATCAAGAGAACCACTATTTTGTATTCTATTCTGGAGGGACAATCATGAAGAAGGTCATCGCAATCATCGGCAATCAGCAGAAGAACAATACGTACAGAGCGGTCCGTGAGTTTGAAGCACAGCTCCGAACTTACGGAGAGATTGAGTTTGAGTACATTTTCCTCAAGGACTATAGGCTGGAGTTCTGCCGGGGCTGCAAAACCTGTTTCAGTAAGGGCGAAGAATATTGTCCGCTCAAAGATGACCGGGATGTGCTGATCGAGAAGCTGGAGAGCGCGGACGGTGTGATTATGGCGACTCCCAATTACGCCTTCCATGTCTCGGCATCGATGAAGAATCTGCTGGACCGGCTGGCGTATGTGTTCCATCGGCCGCAGTTCTTCGGCAAGACGTATACGTCGGTCGTCAATCAGGGGATTCACGGCGGGAATGCGATTGTCAAATATCTTAGCAGCATGGGAGAGAATCTGGGTTTCCAGGTTACCAAAGGGTGTGTGCTTAGTACGATGGAGCCAGTTACCCCGGCAGCCGCGCAGAAGAATGCAGTGAGAATCCGCAAGTCTGCGGCCCGCTTCTACAAAGGACTGATGCGTCCGGCACCGCCGGCTCCCACATTGTTCCGCTTGCTGATGTTCCGGCTGTCCCGGACCAGTATTCAGCATATGCTGGATGAGCGGTCGAAGGATTACCGGCATTACCAGGCTAACGGCTGGTTTGAAGCGGCGTATTATTATCCGGTCTCTCTGGGTCCTGTCAAAAGTTTGGCCGGACATCTGTTTGACAGAATCGGTAAAAGAATGGCTAAACGCGCTTAACAATGAATGAACTTAAAAATATTCATTCACGATAAGGAGGGTCAACATGAAAAAGAAGTGGAAACGCAACCTGCTGCTGTTGTGCCTAACCGTGATTCTCGTGGGACTAATCGGCTCAGGCGCGGCATTGCTGTATACAGAGAAAGAGCGCCGTGAAGCGCGGAATGTAGAGATTGATCAAGTGAACTTCAACAAGCTGCATGCAGGTGAGTATACAGGTGAATATGCTGGCGGAATGTATAAATGGAGGGCGAATAAGGTGCTGGTTACCGTCACAGCGCACAAAGTTACAGCGATCCAGCTCCTGGAGCATGCGGAGAATCAGCCTGCGGCGTCGGCAGATGAATTGTTCGGCAGAGTGATCCAGGCTCAATCGCTTCAGGTAGACAGCATCAGCGGTGCCACGCTTACAAGTAAAGCCTATCTCAAGGCCATAGAGAATGCCCTTCACAAGAGCGTTGAAATGTAACAAATATTTTGCAATACTAGCAATACCATTATGAGATCCTTACACGAAAAAGAAACTAAAGGAGCAACATCCATATGCATACTGACTCATTATCCGCCATCGCGGCGGGATACCGCCATTCTGTTCTGCTCTTGCCGGACGGAACCGCGCGGGCTTGCGGCGAAAATACATACGGGCAATGCGAGGTAAGCGGCTGGCGTAATATAATTGCGGTTGCAGCGGGCAATGCTCATACAGGGAATTCGCATACAGTAGGGCTAAGATCGGATGGAACAGTGATCGCTGCAGGCTGGAATAAGCATAATCAATGCAACGTGGACGATTGGCACGATATCGTTGCGGTTACGGCAGGCTGGCGGCGTACGGTCGGGCTGAAGACAGACGGAACGGTGGTTGCGGCGGGAAGAAACAACGAGGGTCAATGTGAAGTCAGTGGCTGGTCGGATATCGTTGCGGTTACCGCAGGAGACTGGCACACAGTTGGACTCAAGGCCGATGGTACGGCTATTACGGCGGGGAACAACCGCTATGGGCAGCGGAATGTGAATGGCTGGCAGGAGCTGAAGATGATCTCAGCGGGTTATCTTCATACGGCCGGACTTAGAGTAGACGGTACAGCAGTAGCTACAGGTCTGAACAAGCGCGGACAGGGTGAAGTAGGCGGTTGGCGCAAGATTAAGGCCATCACGGCTGGCAGTCATCATACGGTAGGTCTTCAATGGGATGGTACGGTGACGGCTACAGGCTGGAATGATTACGGACAATGCGAGGTAAGCGGCTGGACGGATATCGTTGCCATAGCGGCAGGCTGCACCCACACGCTCGGTCTACAGAAGGATGGCTCAGTGGTTACGGCGGGGAGTAATGCGTATGGGCAATGTGATACAGCGCTGCAGCATGGTCGATCATCTTAATGCAATCTTAATGCCACAGCCGAATCCGTAATACTATGCTCATTATGCACATGCTATACTAACGCTACAGTGTACAATGGCTAGCCTATAGTTGGGCTTAGAAGGAAGGAAACCTTCAGATGATAGGGGAAAATACAGCGAAGAAGCGGCGCGGAAGGCTGAGGATATTCTTCGGTTATGTACCGCGAGCAGGGAAGACCCGGGCGATGCTGGAGGCTGCCCATGTGGAGCAGAAGAACGGCCAACAGGTGCTGGCGGGCTACATTGAAGCCCATGACAGAGCAGATATAGCGGAGCTTATTAACGGACTGGAGCTGTTGCCGCCGCTGGACATTCCTGTAAACGGGACCACCCGGCGGGAATTCGATCTGGACCAGGCGATCCGCAGGAGGCCGGACTTGATTTTACTGGATGATCTGGCCCACATCAATGCTCCGGGTGTACGCCACAAGCGGCGGGTTCAGGATATGGAGGAGCTACTGCGCGCGGGAATAGATGTCTACACTACGGTTAGTATAGAACAGCTGGAAAGTATGACCGATGTTGTAACATCCACGACCGGAATGGCTGAGCCAGCGCGTATTCCCGACAGTGTGTTCGAGCGTGCGGACCAGGTCGAGTTCATTGATATCAGTCCGGACATTTGGCTGAAGCGTCTGCATGAGGGGCGAATCTTTTCCACGGGGCAGCTCCGGCAGGAGGCCGGTGATCTGTACACTCCCCAGAAGCTGATCGCTTTGCGGGAATTGGCTCAACGGTACAGGGCGGATCAATTCAAACGTTATGAGGGCAGGTTAGGGGAACGGGCAGTGGAAGCCAACTTGTACAGCAGAGAACATATCCTGGTCTGCCTGTCGTCGGCAATATCCAACAAGAAGGTCATCCGCACAGCGGCGAGAATGGCCGAAGATTTACAGGGGGAATTCACTGCTCTCTACGTGGAGACCTCTCGAACGAAAGAGTTAACGGCAAGGAACAAGTCGGAGCTGCGGGAGAATCTGCGGCTGGCCGAACAGCTTAATGCGCAGGTTGCCACTGTCTACGGGGAGGATGTGCCGGCACAGATCGCCGAATATGCCAAAACCAGCCGGGTCTCCAAAATCATCCTGGGCCGGTCGCAGAATCGCAGCCGCTGGTCCGTCGGTTCGGGTTTCGTAGACAAACTGACGGCTGCTGCTCCGAATATCGACATCTATATCATCCCGGATCAAGAGTCTGCCTTGCAATCCAAAATTCCGCAATATGCCAGACCTCCGCTTCTCACCCTGGCTGATACGGGCAAAACTCTGGGGATTCTGCTGGTCTGCACGATCATAGGGTTATGGTTCAAGGTTCTCGGCTTCAGTGAAGCGAACATTATCACTGTCTATATTCTGGGTGTTCTGCTCGATGCGATGGTTACAAAAGGACGGCTGTACAGCGCGGCGACGTCGATTTTGAGCGTGCTGGTCTTTAACTATTTTTTCACCGAGCCTTATTTCTCGCTTCAGGCCTATGACTCGGGGTATCCGGTGACCTTCCTCGTCATGCTGGCCGCCTCGTTCATCACCAGTACGTTGACGTTGCGGGTGAAAGAGCAGGCCAGAGAATCGGCGCAAAAAGCCTACCGCACCGAGGTGCTCCTGGAGACCAGCCGGAAGCTGCAGCAGGCCAAAGACACGCCCGCCATTCTGAGCGAGACCGCGCTGCAAATGCTCAAGCTGCTGGACCGGAGCATCATCATCTATGAGGTTGTGGGCGATGGGCTCTCGGAGCCGCTGCTGTACAACAAGGATGGAAGTACGATGGACGCTCAAAAGGCTAAGCTGGAAGCGGAACGCGAGGTAGCGGAATGGGTGCTGCGGAACAATAAACGGGCCGGAGCGTCTACCGATACCTTCTCGGCGGCCCAATGTCTGTATCATGCGGTGCGAAGCGGCGATACAGTGTTTGCAGTAGCAGGAATTGTGATGCAGCAGGAAGAACCGCTGGAGGTGTTCGAATCAAGTCTGATGATCGCCATGCTTGGTGAATGCGCCCTCGCGCTGGAGAAAGACAAGCTGAACGAGCTGCAAAAAGAAAGCTCCCTGCAAATCCGGCAGGAGCAGCTGCGCGCCAATCTGCTGCGCGGCATCTCGCATGATCTGCGTACGCCGCTTACCAGTATTTCCGGTAACGCGGGCATCCTGATCGGCAACTCGGCGGTGCTGAGCGAGGAGCAGAAGCAGGAACTGTACAGCGATATCTATGACGATTCGATCTGGCTGATCAATCTGGTGGAGAATCTGCTGTCGATTACGCGGATTGATAATGGTGCGCTTCACTTGAATTTTCAGGCGGAGCTGCTGGAGGAAGTGATTGCGGAAGCGCTGCTGCATGTGAACCGCAACAAGGAGGATCATGTGATCCGGGTGGTGCTCGAAGACGAGCTGCTGATGGCCCGGATGGATTCACGGCTGATCATTCAGGTGATCATCAACCTGGTGGATAATGCGATTAAGTACAGCGGGTCGGGTTCACATATTACCCTATCTGCCAGACAGGAGAAGGGGCTAGTAGTGGTCGAGGTCGCTGACGATGGGCCGGGAATATCCCCGGAAGCGAAGGCCAAGGTGTTCGAGATGTTCTATACAGCGGACAACGTGCGGGGAGACGGCAGGCGAGGTCTGGGCCTGGGCCTTGCGCTCTGCAAATCAATTATTCATGCCCATGGCGGGCATATTGAAGTACAAGATCATGCACCGCAGGGAACGGTCTTCCGCTTCACCCTGCTGGCAGAGGAGGTGAATGTCCATGAATAAACCCATGATTCTGGTCGTCGAAGACGACAAGCCGATCCGCAAGCTGATTACCACAACTCTGGAGACTCAGGGCTATAAATACCATACCGCAGAGACGGGGGAGGCATCCATCCTGGAGGCCGTATCCAGTCAGCCGGATCTGATGATCCTGGACCTCGGTCTGCCCGATATGGACGGTGTGGATATTATCCGGAAGATCCGGGCATGGTCGAACCTTCCGATCATCGTGGTCAGTGCCCGCAGCGAGGACCGCGACAAGATCGAAGCGCTGGATGCCGGAGCCGATGATTATTTGACCAAGCCCTTCAGCGTGGAGGAGCTGCTCGCCCGGCTGCGGGTCAGTCTGCGGCGAATCCGGGGGGACAGCGAGAAGCTGATGAAGGATTCGGCCTTTTTTGCGAACGGAAATCTGCGGATTGACTATGCCGCGGGCTGTGTCTGGCTGGACAATGATGAGATCCACCTGACGCCGATTGAGTATAAGCTGCTGTGTCTGCTGGCGAAGAATGTCGGCAAGGTCCTGACCCATAATTATATCCTGCATGAAATCTGGGGCAGTCCTACGTATGATATTCCGGCGCTCCGTGTGTTCATGGCTACGCTCCGCAAGAAGATTGAGCGCAGCCCTTCCCAGCCCAAGGTGATCCAGACCCATATCGGTGTGGGCTACCGGATGCTGCAGGCGGGAGACGACAGCCGAGTGATTTGAACTGGCTTACGGAAGCCGTATAGCGTGTTTCATAGTGTTCCTAACCATGCCTTTGCAGGCATGGTTTTTTTGCCGTTCCGGCGGTATTTTAACGTAATCTTAATCTGTAGAACCAAACCCTAATCCTGAACTAATGGCGGGAATGGTACGCTGAATTCTGAAGTTAACATACTGGAGAGAAGGCATGGAGATGGATGAGTGGATGAGAAATATCGGATGGGTGACGGTGCTGACGGCGCTGCTGGTGCTGATCAAGCGGCATTATGACCGGATCGATCTGCTGCAAGAGTGGACCTATGAGAATAGCGGGGTGTACGCTGCCGCATACCAGTTTGCCTGCGGGGCTTCGGCCCGTGAGGTCAGTGAGCTGCTTGTGACCAGCTTCGAGTTCGATCGTCAGGAGACGGAAGTGATCCTTGCCTGGGCGCTCCCGCACCGGATGGAAGCGGACGGGGGTTATGGTGCTTTTATAGGGGCGGTCAACAGGGTGCTGGGTGAAGAGATTTACCATTCCTCCTGAAGTCTTAATACAATCTTAATGCGCCTGAGGAAACCCTTACCCTGAACTAATGGGAGAAATGATACGCTAGACCGGAAGTTACAAGAGAGAGATTACCATAAGGTGAGGAGTGGCAAAGACGATGATGGATGTGTATATGACGGCAATGCTGGCAGCGATATTCACGGTATTCTATGCGTTTGTACAATGGTGCAGCCGTGTGACCGATGAGCAAGGGGGGACGGAGTAATGGCAGTTGTCCTCGCAGCTACTGCGCTGCTGTTTCTGTATTTGGGCTATGCTTTGATTCATCCTGAAAAATTCTAACTACTTAGGAGGGCCATCCGTGGGGATTGTGCAGATTATAGTCGTTATCTTAATACTCGTACTGCTGGTGAAGCCGGTGGGCACTTATCTATATCATGTATTCTCAAATGAACCGAACCGGACAGACCGGGTGTTCGGCGCAGCGGAGAAGGGGATTTATCGTCTGATCGGGCTGAAGCATCGGGGCGGGATGTCCTGGAAGAAATATGCGCTCAGCTTCATCGTAACGAACCTTGTACTGGTGGCATTCAGTTATCTCTTCCTGCGGCTGCAGAAGGGGCTTCCGCTCAACCCGGGCGGGATTGGCAATATGGAAGAGACGCTTACCTTCAACACGGTGATCAGCTTCGTCACCAATACGAATCTGCAGCATTACAGCGGGGAGAGCGGCGTGTCCTACTTCTCACAGATGGCGGTCATGACGATGCTGATGTTCACCTCGGCGGCCAGCGGCTTCTCGGTTGCGGTTGCTTGTGTCAGAGGGATTACGGGCCGCCGCTCGGTAGGGAACTTCTTCGAGGACTTCGTCAAAGCGCATATCCGGATCTTCATTCCGCTGGCGCTGCTTGTAACAATGGCGCTTGTAGCGCTTCATGTGCCGCAGACCCTGAAGCCTACGCTGGAAGTCACCACGCTTGAAGGGCAGACCCAGCAGATTGCTATCGGTCCGGTGGCCTCCCTGGAGTCCATTAAGCACATCGGCACGAACGGCGGGGGCTTCTTCGGAGCCAACTCTGCGCATCCTTTTGAGAATCCGCGTCCGCTGAGCAATGTGCTGGAGATCCTCTCCATGTGGCTGCTGCCCGCATCTCTGCCGTATATGTACGGGAAGTTCGCCGGGAACAAGCGGCAGGGCTGGATGATTTTTGGCGCGATGATGACGTTGTTCGTGGTATTGCTCGGAGTGAATTACGCTGCGGAAAGTGCGGGCAACCCGGCGATTAACGCCATGGGGATAGATGCTTCACAGGGCAGTATGGAGGGAAAAGAGGTCCGGTTCGGCATCGCACAGTCGGCGCTGTTCACCACCGTTACAACGGCAGCCACTACCGGCAGTGTGAATAATATGCATGATACGCTGACGCCGCTCGGCAGTATTACCCCGCTGACACTCATGATGCTGAATAACGTGTTCGGCGGCAAAGGTGTCGGGCTGATCAATATGCTCATGTATGCGATCCTCGGCGTGTTCCTCTGCGGGCTGATGGTGGGCCGGACGCCGGAGTTCCTGGGCCGCAAGATTGAAGCGCGGGAGATGAAGCTAATCGCCATCGCGATTCTGATTCATCCGCTGATTATTCTGTTACCGACGGCGGCCGCTTTTCTGACGGAGCTCGGTAAAGGCAGTATCAGTAACCCCGGCTTCCACGGGATGACCCAGGTGCTGTATGAATACGTATCTGCTGCGGCCAATAACGGCTCGGGCTTCGAAGGGCTGGCGGATAATACCTCCTTCTGGAATATCACCACCGGGGTGGTCATGCTGCTGGGCCGTTATGTCTCGATGATCGCCATGCTGGCGGTTGCCGGTTCCCTGCTGCGTAAGAAGCCGGTGCCGGAGACCATAGGAACCTTCCGCACAGACAACGGCTTGTTCACAGGCATCCTGATCGGTACGGTGCTGATTATCGGCGCGCTGACCTTCCTGCCGGTGATTGTCCTCGGTCCGGTTGCAGAATATTTGACTTTACGGTAGGGAAAGGGAGAGACGAGAATGAGTACTGTACACAGAAAGAAGCTGCTGACGGGTCCCATCCTGCTAAGTGCTGCCAAGGATAGTCTGGTGAAGCTGAACCCGGTGACTCTAATGAAGAATCCGGTCATGTTCGTCGTGGAGGTTGGGACGGTTATCGTATTGCTTATGGTGCTGGCGCCGGGGTATTTCCATGCGGAGCATGCGGTAGGCTTCAATATTACCGTGTTCTTCATCCTGCTGTTCACCGTGCTGTTCGCTAACTTCGCGGAAGCGCTGGCGGAGGGCCGGGGCAAGGCACAAGCCGATTCGCTCAAAAAAACCAAGCAGGACATCACCGCCAATAAGCTGGCGGGATCAGGGGTCAAGCAGGTACCTGCCTCTGAGCTGCGCAAAGGCGATATCGTGGTCGTCAGCCAAGGTGAACTGATTCCCGGCGACGGGGAAGTGACCGAGGGGCTGGCTTCTGTGGACGAATCGGCCATCACCGGGGAGTCGGCTCCAGTCATTAAGGAAGCCGGAGGCGACTTCGGCTCCGTGACCGGCGGTACCCGGGTAGTCAGCGACCAGATCAAGGTGCGGATCACCAGTGATCCGGGAGAATCGTTCCTGGACCGGATGATCTCGCTGGTCGAAGGGGCGAAGCGCCAGAAGACACCGAATGAGATTGCTCTGAACACGCTGCTGATCAGCCTTACGATTATTTTCCTGATTGTCGTAGTCACCCTGCGTCCCATCGCGGATTATATCGGGGTGAAGCTGGAGATTCCGGTCATGATTGCACTGCTCGTCTGCCTGATTCCGACCACCATCGGCGGGCTGCTGTCGGCCATCGGGATTGCGGGAATGGACCGGGTGACGCAGTTCAACGTCCTGGCGATGTCCGGGAAGGCGGTGGAAGCTGCCGGGGATATCAACACGATGATTCTGGATAAGACGGGGACGATTACCTTCGGCAACCGGATGGCCAGTGAGTTCGTTGCGGTAGGCGAAGCAACTGTAGCCGAGCTTGCAGCCTGGGCGGCGGTCAGCTCGCTGAAGGATGAGACGCCCGAAGGGCGCTCTGTCCTGGAGCTGGCGAAGAAGCTGGAGCTTCAGTATGAGAGCAGCCTCGCGGACGGCGGCGAGTTCATTGAGTTCAAGGCAGAGACCCGGATGAGCGGGATGGATCTGCGGGACGGACGCTATGTGCGCAAGGGAGCGGTCGATTCCGTGAAGAAGTGGGTGCTGTCGCAAGGCGGTGCCGTACCGAACGATCTGGACAGCAACTCGGATGCTATCGCCCGGCTGGGCGGCACTCCGCTCGCGGTTGCTGTAGATAACCGGATCTTCGGGCTAATCTATCTGAAGGATACCGTCAAGCCCGGGATGAAGGAGCGCTTCGACGAGCTGCGCAGCATGGGGATCAAGACGATTATGTGTACCGGGGATAACCCGCTGACCGCCGCTACGATTGCCCGTGAAGCCGGGGTCGATGATTTTATAGCTGAGAGTACTCCGGAGGATAAAATTGCGGTGATCCGCCGGGAGCAGAACGAGGGCAAGCTGGTCGCCATGACCGGGGATGGAACGAACGACGCTCCCGCGCTGGCCCAGGCCGATGTGGGGCTGGCGATGAACAGCGGGACAACTGCTGCCAAGGAAGCGGCCAATATGGTCGATCTGGATTCTGATCCGTCCAAGATTATCGAGGTTGTAGCCATCGGGAAGCAGCTCCTTATGACACGCGGGGCGCTGACCACCTTCAGCATCGCTAACGATATTGCCAAGTATTTCGCCATCATTCCGGCGATGTTCACGCTCGCAATTCCTGAGATGGAAGCCCTGAACATCATGGGTCTAGGGTCCCCAAGCTCCGCTATTATTTCGGCGCTGATCTTCAACGCGATTATCATCCCGCTGCTGATTCCGCTCGCTATGCGCGGGGTCTCCTATAAGCCGATGAGTTCGACCAGACTACTGACGCGCAACATTGTCATCTATGGTCTGGGCGGAGTCGCTGTTCCATTCGCCGGCATCAAGCTGATTGATATGCTCGTCAGTATATGGATCTAGGGGTCCGGCAGACGATTGAATATATAAGGAGGGCGTAATCATCATGCCACAATCTACACATGAGACAACCGGAGAGCAGGTCTCCGCTTCACCAGCAGCTTTTGTCTTTACTACGGTGAGGTTAAGCATCGTATTCATTATTCTCTGCGGAATGATCTATCCGCTGGCTTCCACCGCGCTTGCCCAGGTGCTGATGCCTACCCAGGCGAACGGTAGCCTGCTGAAGGATGCTTCCGGGAAGGTCGTCGGTTCTGCGCTAATCGGGCAGAGCTTCACGAACCAGGCTATGTTCCAGAGCCGTGTCTCCAGTATCGGGTACAAGGCCGAAGCTTCGGGCTCGAATAACTACGGGCCGTCAAATCCCGATATGCTTCAACGCACCAAGGATTCCATTGCCCAGTGGAAGCTGGACAATCCCGGCGTCCCTGTAAGTCAGCTCCCTGTGGATTTGATTACGAATTCCGGATCGGGTCTTGATCCGCATATTTCTCCGGCTGCGGCGCTCGTGCAGGTTCCCCGGATCAGCAAGCTGACCGGCATTCCGGCAGATACCCTGGAAGCGCTGGTGAAAGAGCATACCGAAGGGCGCGATTTGGGGCTTTTCGGAGAGAAACGGGTGAATGTGCTGAAGCTGAATCTGGCGCTGACGGAGATGGCGAAATAAGCGGACTCCGCACAGACTGCTTCCTCCAGTTGTGAGTTGTGAGAATAGAAAGAAGGTGAGTCCGTGGCGCCCTATAAACGCAAGTCTCCTGAGGAGATTCTATATTCTATCTACCAGCTCCAGCGGGGGCGGCTGAAGATCATCATCGGCTCGGTCAGCGGCTCCGGCAAAACCTATCATATGCTGGAGGAAGGCAAGCTGCTGAAGCAACAGGGAATTGATGTGGTGATCAGTGCCGTCTCCACTATGGGCCGGGCGGAGACGGTTCAGCAGCTTGGCGATCTGGAGCGCGTGCCCAGCATTCACTGGCTGAAGGACGGCAAGGAGGAGAAGGATCTGCCGCTTGAGGCGCTGGTGGAGCGCAATCCTGAGGTGCTGCTGGTCGATGGTCTGGCCCACCGCAACCGTCCGGAGGCCCGCTTCCCGACAAGACTTGCGGACATCCGTTATCTGATGGATCAGGGAATCAGCGTAATCACGACTATTAATGTCTATGAGCTGGCCGGTGTGGGCGAGCAGATCTATGAAATGACCGGCATCCGTGCGGAGTGCACCGTGCCGCTCAATACACTGGAGCTCGCCGATGAGGTACGGCTGATCGATGTGTCGCCGGAAACGATTCTCAAGCGGCTGGAGGAGGGGGTGCTTGGTGAGGGAGCACATCCGGCATTATCCCTCCGGGGCAACCTTGGCGTTCTCCGTGAGGTGTCGCTGCGGCTGATGGCCGAAGGAGTCAATGATTCCCTGGAAAAGCATCGCGAGGCCGAAGGACTGATCGGCCCTTCGGGTGCAACAGAGCGGATTCTGGTATCCGCGCAGTATCATTGGAACGGTTCCCTCTATATTAGAAGGGGACAGCAGATTGCCAAACGGCTGAACGGAGACCTGCTAATCGTTACGTTCCTCCTGCGCGGACGTCCCCTGACCAAGGATCAGCAGGTATTCAAGCGCTCCATCCGAAAGCTGACCGAACGGATTCAGGCGCGGTTCGAGGAGCTGGAGCTGCTGCGCCTGCGGATGCTGCCTTCCATGCTTGTGCGCTATGCCATTCAGAACAATGTCACCCGAATTGTGATGGGGCATTCGCAGAAAAGCCGCTGGCAGGAGAAGTGGCAAGGCTCCATTGCCAGCCGTGTCCTGCGGCGGACGCGGAATATCGATGTGTTCCTGATGGCTGACCGTGCCGAGCAGGAGGGAGAACGGGTTCTGCCGGTCCGTCCCGCTGTGAAGATGGCGGCGGAACCGTTCCACCGGCTGACCGGCCGGGAGCTGGAGCGGCGGATCGAGGATATCCGCCGGGGCACCTTCAAGGTGTATATCGGTGCAGCCCCCGGCGTAGGCAAAACCTACAAAATGCTCCAGGAAGGCAATCTGCTGCTGGGCAGGGGCATCGATGTGGTTATCGGACTGCTGGAGACCCATGGGAGAGAGGAAACCGGCAAGCAGGTGGGCAAGTTAACGATGATTCCGAGAGCGCGGATTGCCTACCAGTCCACTGAGCTTACGGAGATGGATACAGCGGCCATTATCGCCCGCCGTCCCGAGGTGGTGCTGGTGGATGAGCTGGCCCACACCAATGTCCCCGGCAGCCTCACCAAGAAGCGGTATGAGGATGTGATCAAGCTGCTGGAGAATGGGATCTCTGTCATTACCACGGTTAATGTACAGCATTTGGAGAGCCTGAACGATGCTGTGGAGCAGTTAACCGGTGTGCGTGTGCGCGAGACGGTGCCGGATGCCATCCTGCGGATGGCGAGTGAGGTGGAGCTGATTGATGTGACTCCGCAGATGCTACAGCAGCGGATGCGGGAAGGGAAGATCTATGCGCAGGAGAAGGTCAATCAGGCACTGGAGTCTTTTTTCAGAATTGGCAATCTGATCGCGCTGCGTGAACTGGCCCTGCGCGAGATTGCCGATGATGTGGATGAGCGGCTGGAGGCCTGGGAGCGTGAGCCTGCCTTACGCGGACCCTGGAGCAGACGGGAGGTTATCTTCGTCTGTGTAGACACAGGACCGCAGGCTGAACGGCTGGTCCGCCGCGGCTTCCGCATTGCACACCGCCTGAAGGCAGAGTGGCATGTTCACTACGTGCACTGTGCCCGCATGAAGACGGCGGAGGAGCAGAAGCGGCTGGATACGCTGAGGGCTCTGACCGAGCGGCTGGGCGGGGTAATGGACATTACGGAGGCGGGAAGCCGCAAGCATCTTTATAAGCATCTGCTCCAGCGGATGAATGATATGCAGACTACGCAGGTAATCATCGGCCAATCCCGCAGACCCTTCCTGCGCAGCCTGTTCATAACGAGCTTCGTTCAATATCTGCTGCGGCATGCCCGGCATATGGATATGCTGATCGTGGCCGTTCATACGCAGATAATGGAATGAAGCGGCTCTGCGGCATAGGAGTGGTACGGATAATGTACAATTTACACGGGTTTGTTCAGTAATTGACATCCTTGGCACCATTGGCAATTGCGCTAGTAGAGTCCCCGCTGCTAACCTAATGAACAGATGTTCATTTTAATAAAACTGTTTGAAGCGGAGAGGGGATACTGGATGCGAATATTAGTGATGGGTGCAGGGGTGATAGGCAGTTATCTGGCACATGTGCTGGTACGGGGCGGGAATGAGGTTACGATGCTGGCCAGAACGAAGCGGGCGGGCCAATTGCAGAAGGACGGACTGGTCCTCCGGCATTATTTTCAGCGCAAAACGACTGTAGATCAGGTGAAGGTGATATCCGAGCTGCGGAGGGACGATGTCTATGATCTGATCTTCGTCGTGATGAAATACAATGACTTCCCGGCGGTGTTGCCGGCTCTGGCGGACAACGGAAGTACGAATATTGTGCTTGTTGGCAATAACGGGGATACCCGCGGGATGCAGCAGTTCTTCAAGGAGAATAGCCGGATTCCGCAGAATATTGCGTTTGGCTTCCAGATAAACGGCGGGACGCGTGAGGAAGACGGGCGTGTGATCGTTGTAAGCGGTGGCGGCAAGATGGTACTGGGCAGCCTGGAGGGTGAGGTTCCGTTCAAGACGGAGCTTGCAGAAGCCTTCCATAAGACGAAGTATAAGCTGGATTATTCGCAGGATATTAACGCCTGGCTCCTTAGTCACATTGTTTCAATTATTCCGGTGATGTCGGTCATTTATCTATATGATTTTGATTTGGAAAAAGCAAGCAAAGACTCCGCCCGCTGGAAACAGGCGGTTGCTGTAATGGATGAAGGGTTCCGCGTGCTCTCCGCGCTTGGCCTACCCGTTAACCCCGCCTCCCTGGTTAACGGGGCGAAGAAGCACCCGGCACTGCTCGCCCAAGGGTTCAGATTGTTACAAAAGCTGCCCTTCATGAAGCTGATTGATGGCTCATTCAGCGAGATTGCGGCGCTCTATCAAGCCTTTGAACCTCTGATGCAGCAAGCCCGTCTGTCCACACCAGCCTGGGATGACTTCAAGCAGCAGACGATGCGGAAATATGCCCTGGAGCAGGCCTAGGATGAACGAGTGCACGGAGTACAGATGAACATATGAACAGATCAACTCCTCCAAAAGAACAGCTCAGGAAGCTCCGCTAAGGCGGAGTTTGCTGGGCTGTTTTTGCTAATTAAGTAAATCACTATGGTTTTCTTATGTGGATGCTAAAAACCACATGCAATGTGCAGGTACGAGGGCGCCCGGGCCCAATGTATGCTAAAAACCACACACAATATGCTGGTACGAGGGAGCCCGGGGGCCCAATGTATGCCGAAAACCACATACAATTTGTCGGGCTTAAGCTGTGTGAGCATGCTGCTGCCCAAAATGAGCAAATGAGCGGCAGCCAGTGCAGCAACATTTTCCCATGAATTCGCCAGATGCCGCTATCAACATAACATACATAATGTTCCATTCTAGTTATAAAGCCTTGTAATTTAACGTGTTAAAGAGATATGCTTATTACCATGTGGATACAAATACAACAGAAGGAGTGGACTACCTATGACTATCATCGATACTATTCAAACGAGAAGAACGATCAAAGCCTTCCGGCCAGACCCGATTAAGGAGGAGGAGCTGAATACTTGGCTGGAGGCTGCCAGCTATGCTCCGAACCACCGGATGAATGAGCCTTGGGAGCTGTTGTTCATTGGGCCGCAGACCCGTGCAGCGCTGAACCATAAGACAGATTTTGGCGGTGCTCCATTGTTGATTGGAGTCTTATCCAAATCTGCCGCTACCACAATGGAACGTGAAGAGAACATCATGGCCGTGTCCTGTTATATCCAGAATTTCATGCTAGCGGCCCATGCGGCAGGAGCAGGCGTGTTCTGGTCGTCACTCGGCGGTACAGCCAAGGGCCGCGAGGTGCTTGGCGTTCCTGAAGAACAGGATGTTATTGCGGTGCTTGCCGTAGGGTATCCTTCAGAAGTGCCTGCTGCCAAACAGAGAACACCAATAACTGATAAAATCACATATTTACCCTAAACGGACGAACAGATGCAACAACTGATGAGATGAAGGTGAACTGAATGTGGAAGCTCAGGGGCTTCATGAAGCCGTACGCCCTCTGGAGCGTGCTTGCCCCGCTGTTAATGGTAGTTGAAGTAGTGATGGACCTGCTGCAGCCTGCACTTATGGCCAGCATTGTGGATAAAGGCCTGATGAAGAATGATTTATCGCATATCCTTTCAACAGGCGGAATGATGATTGGAATCGCTATCATCGGGATGACTGGGGGTGTGGGCTGTGCGATATGTGCAAGTATCGCCTCACAGAATTTCGGGAATGATCTGCGAATCAAGCTGTTTGAGCATATCCAGACCTTCTCGAACCGCAATCTGGATCGGCTGAAGACCGGCTCGCTGATCACCCGGCTGACGAACGATGTCGTGCAGCTCCAGACCTTCGTGCAGATGATTCTGCGGAGCTTCGTGCGGTCACCGCTGCTGCTGATCGGCAGTTTGGTCATGGCGGTCCGGATCAGCCCGTCCTTGGCGCTGATCCTGCTGGCTGCGGTTCCGCTGCTGTTCATCCTGCTGTTTGTGCTGATCCGGCTTTCTTTTCCGTTATTTGCCCGGATGCAGGAGAAGCTGGATGGGGTGAGCAATGTACTGCAGGAGAATCTCACCGGCATTCGTGTAATCAAAGCCTTCGTCCGTGGAGACCATGAGCAGACGCGCTTCGATACCGCCAATACCGGCTATACGGATACCGGAATCCGGGCGATCCGTCTGATGGCGCTGAATATGCCGCTTATGATGCTGATTCTGAATGCCAGCATTGTTGCCGTGCTCTGGTTCGGGGGCCTACAGAACTGGAACGGGGCGCTGCCCGTTGGTGAACTAATTGCCTTCATTAACTATGTTACTCAATTGCTCATGTCGATGATGATGCTGAGCACGATGCTTGCCTTCGTATCACGGGCTAAGGTGTCGGGGGACCGTGTGAATGAAGTTTTCGCCGCCACAAGTGAAATTACCGAAGCGCCTGCGGCGGACCAAGCAGCCATTACGCTCGGACGGATTGAGTTCAGCAAGGTCTCCTTCGCCTATAACCGCGGGGATGAGAATCTTGTGCTGGAGGATATCAGCTTTGCAGCCAGCCCCGGGGAGACGATCGCTATTCTGGGGGCTACCGGAGCAGGGAAGTCTACCCTGGTTAGTCTGATTCCAAGATTCTATGAGGTCTTGTCCGGTGCCGTTCTGATCGACGGAACAGACATCCGGGAGATTAGCCTGGAGCATCTGCGGAGCCGGATCGGCTTCGTAATGCAGCAGTCCCTGCTGTTCAGCGGCAGTATCAGGGATAATATCCGTTACGGACGGCCGGAAGCAACAGATGAAGAAGTGGAGCAGGCGGCTGTGGCCGCAGAAGCACATGGATTCATTACAGCTATGCCGCAAGGCTACGACACGCAGCTCGGACAACGCGGGGTGAACCTGTCAGGCGGACAAAAGCAGCGTCTGTCCATTGCACGCGCGCTGTTAATTAAGCCGACCATTCTGATTCTGGATGACAGCACCAGCGCTCTGGATGCGGTTACCGAAGCAAGCATCCGCCTGGTGCTGAAGACGGAGCTTCAGGACTCTACTGTTGTTATGATTGCCCAGCGGGTGTCTTCCATTATAGATGCCGACCGGATTCTGATTCTGGAGAACGGCCGGATCGCCGCACAGGGTACGCATACCGAGCTGATGGCAGGCAGCGAGATCTACCGGGACATCCGCCATTCCCAGCTTAAGGAAGAGGAGGAGCCTTATGTCCAGTCAACGTAAAAGGGAGCAGGCTCCCGGCGGACCTGGAGTGTTAGGCGGCGGGCCTCCCGGCCGTGTTGGCGTAACACCCAAGGTACGTCCGAAGAATAGCAAGGCAACGATCCTCCGCATCTGGTCCTATCTGAACCGTCAGCGGACAGGGCTGATTATGGTCTATGTATTCACGATTCTGAATGCTGTCCTCGCCCTGATCGGACCCTACCTGCTAGGAAAAGCCATTGATACCGCGATCCTCCCGCAGGATTATAGTCTGCTGGTCCGGTTCTGTCTCCTTCTGGGCGGCATTTATCTGCTGGGCAGCGCCGTCTCGTGGGTCCAGGCTTATGTGATGACCTCCGTCTCCCAGCGCACGGTGTACGAGCTGCGGCGGGACCTGTTCGCCAAATATCAGGAGCTGCCGGTCAGCTTCTTCGATACCCATGCTAACGGTGAGCTAATGAGCCGTGCAACTAATGACATTGACAACGTCTCCAACTCGCTGAATCAGAGTGTAACCCAGCTGCTGAACAGTCTGATTACACTTAGCGGCTCTCTGGGCATTATGCTGATGCTGAATGTGCCGTTGACTGGAGTTGCTCTGGTAACCATTCCGCTGGTCGTGCTGGCTAGCCGCCGGATTACCGGCTTAAGCCGGATCTACTTCAAGGATCAGCAGCAGCATCTGGGTGAGCTGAACGGCTTCATTGAAGAAGCGGTCAGCGGCCAGAAGGTGATTAAGCAATACCGCAGAGAACAGGCGGAGGTCACCAGATTCCGCGGAATAAGCGGGGAGCTTAACCAAGCTAGCATTAAGGCGCAGATCGTATCCGGCCTGGTAGGACCAGTAATGAACCTGATTAACAATCTGAACTTCGCGCTGATTGCCGGAATTGGCGGCTGGATGGCTTATCATGAGCTGGTTACCGTGGGGGTCATCGTCAGTATGCTGAATTATGCCAAGCAGTTCGGCCGCCCCATCTCCGACCTTGCGAACCAGTATAACCTGATCCAATCGGCAATCGCCGGAGCGGAGCGCGTATTTGAAGTGATGGATATGCCATCTGAGTACAGCGGGGAGCAGCCGCAGGAGCTGGAGCGGATTCGCGGGGAAGTTGTTTTCCGGGATGTAGTGTTCGGCTATAAGCCGGGCGCGCCTATTCTGAACGGTGTAAGCTTCACCGCACAGCCAGGCGAGACGATCGCCCTGGTCGGGCCGACCGGAGCGGGGAAGACGACCATTGTCAACCTGCTGACGCGCTTCTATGAAGTGAGCGGCGGTGAGGTGCTGATCGACGGCAGGGATATCCGGGAGCTGGGTAAAAACGGGCTGCGCCGCCAGCTCGGCATGGTGCTGCAGGATGCCCATGTCTTCTCGGGGACCATCCGTGAGAATATCCGGTTCGGCCGTCTGGAGGCCACGGACCGTGAAGTGGAAGAGGCCGCGAATCTCGCCAACGTCAGCGGCTTCATAGCGCGGATGCCGCAGGGGTACGATACGCTGCTGGGCACGGACGGGACTACCTTAAGCCACGGCCAGCGCCAGCTCTTGACCATTGCCCGCGCCATCCTGGCCGATCCGGCCATCCTCATTCTGGATGAGGCAACGAGCAGCGTGGATACCCGGACAGAGATGCATATCCAGCAGGCCATGCGGACACTGATGAAGGGCCGTACCAGCTTCGTGATCGCCCATAGGCTCAGCACCATTCAGGATGCTGACCGGATTTTGGTCATCCAAGGCGGCCAGATCGCCGAGCAGGGAAGCCACAGCCAGCTCCTTGCGCTGCAAGGGATATATGCCGAGCTGTATAACAGCCAGTTTAAGCAAGCCTTTGAAGCCGGGTAACTAAGGCGGCGAATGCCGAATATTGTATCTTAAAGTTATAATTACAGGAAAACAGCGATCCTCCTTTTATAAGAGAATTGCTGTTTTTCGTTTTTTGCTCCAGTCGCTATTGAATTTGTGACCGTTCACGGTATCGCTTTCTTTCGAATGTTCATATTATTGGTTACAAAGTGCAACAATGCACCTTATCCAGCTCCGAACAGATGGAATTCCTGCACTAATTACAACAATCTGCGCTCCTCAGCTGTGAATCTAACCGAATTCCTGCAATAAATACAACAATGTGCATGATCTGAGCTTAAACGAACAGAGTTCCTGCAAAAACTACAACATTTGTGTTCAGTGAAGTGTTTAGTGGGGCGTTCAGTGAGGTGTTCGGTGAGGTGTTTAGTGGAGCGTTTGGTGAGGAAACTTCCCTTTTAGATTGTGTTAGTGGGTGGGACCACTTTCTCTTTCAGTATGTTTTAGATTCGCACCTTACACTCAAACAGCGGAGCGGGCGGAACGATTGTGAAAAAGCGAAGCGTTCGCCTTTGTGTCCGGATTTTCACCGCAAAGGGGAATGAAAAAAATCTGGACACAACAGCGATTGTAACAACGTTCCGTTTGCGCAGCGTTCACCCAAGCTAAGACGTATATCATACTCGAAACCAAGGGCCTTCCATGTAACTCCAACATGCTTTTCAGAACACACTTTCCACTTAATTTTCAGCCAATTTCACAACAGGACACATAAAGGACATAACACTCGACTATGCTGAGAGGTATAAACGGGTTGAAAGCAGGGAGTACATTGAAGAAAAAGTTACTGCTTGTCGAAGACGAGCTGCGTATCCGTGAGCTGGTGTCGGATTACTTCATACAGGACGGCTGGGAGGTGCGCGAAGCCGATAATGGGCAGGACGCGCTCCTGTGGTTCGATTCGCTTGAGCCGGATCTGCTGATTCTGGATATTATGATGCCCAAAATGGACGGATTTCAGGTATGCCGGGAGATCCGCAAGAAATCGGCGACCCCGATTATTCTGCTGACCGCCAAATCCGCCGATGACGACAAAATACACGGCTTCGAGCTGGGCGCCGATGATTATGTAACCAAGCCGTTCAGTCCCAAGGTGCTGGTGGCTCGGGCTGCCGCGTTGATGAAACGGGTTGAAGGCGCACATCAGCCAGAATCCGGGGTAGTGAGATTCGGCTCAGCCATCTTCAACACCATGGCGCACCGTCTAGAGGTGGAAGGCGCCGATGTCGAGCTAACCCCGAAGGAATATGATCTCCTGTGGCTGCTGATCCGCAACAAGGGCCATGTGGTCTCGCGGGATACCATCCTCAGCCGGGTGTGGGGAATTGAATTCGAGGGGGACTCCCGGGTCGTGGACAGCCATATCAAGAAACTGCGCAGCAAGCTGGGGTATGAATCCCGACACATCCGAACAGTGATTGGAACCGGCTACAGATTCGAGGATGAAGAATGAAAAGATGGGGAATTACCTTCAAACTGTTCGTGATGACCGTGATCTTCTTCGTCTGTTTCTACGGGATGGTAATCCTCAGCCAGTTCCTGCTGTTCGACCGCTTCTACCAGACGCAGAAGGAGTCCCGTGTAGAGAAGCATCTTAAGAGCTTCGGGACAAGCTACACCAAAGAAGCCTGGGGCAGAACCCGCACTTCCCGCGAGCTGGTCCGGTTCATGCTGCGCAATAAGACACAGATGGTCATTCTGAAGCTGGACGGGCGGATGAAGTCGGAAGATCCGTTCCGCATGAAGCTGATTGACGATAAAGGCCAGACTCAGGTGATCCCCATGTCCTTGTTCATGAATCAGTTCGGAGATATGCTCCGGTCGGCCCATTTGAAAGAGAATGACCGGGTTACCATCCAGGGAGAGCTTGTCACTGGGGAGAATGACCTCGGCAATCAGTTTTTCCCGCTCACGATTACGAAACAGGGGTTCCAGCCGGTAGGCGAGGAGGCGGAGCTGGGCAACACAAGCATTACCGGGACGATTACGGAGCTGGTCCTGCCGGATCTGAAAATATGGAACCCGCGCCAGGGCATCCTTTTCGAGGCCATCGAGGACTGGTTCCCGTTAAATACGGGGCAGCTGGAGAGCCTGGGCAAGCTGAATATGGTCAAGGAAGAGTGGACGGCTCCCTGGAGCGGTATCCGCAATTCCGTGATGATTCTGCCCGTGAAGCAGGCCAGCGGGGAGATTGAGCTGTTGTTCTCAGTGACCTCGCTGCAGGATGTTAAGGATTCCAATGAAGCGCTGCGCTGGTTCTTTTTATACTTAGGGCTTGGCGGGTTCGTGCTGATTCTGGTCCTCTCGCTGTTCTATTCCAAGATGGTGACCCGGCCCTTGATCAAGCTCAATAATACGGCCAAACGAATGGTAGCGCTCGATTTCACCGGCCATGCCTCCATCCGCCAGAAGGATGAGCTGGGCAATCTGTCCAGAAGCATGTTCACCTTGTCCCAAAGTCTGGACACTGCACTGGGCGAGCTGCGGGAGACGAATCAGCAGCTGGTGGAGGAGATGGAGCAGAAGAAGAAGCTGGAGCAGATGCAGCAGGACTTTTTTGCCAGTGCCTCCCATGAGCTGAAGACGCCGCTTAGCATTATCAAGGGCTTCGCCGAGGGGCTGGAGGATGGGGTGAGCGCCGGCAAGCAGGATCATTACATCAAGGTCATTATCGAAGAGGCCGACAAGATGGAGTTCCTGGTAAAAGATATGCTGGACCTTGCCCGGCTGGAGTCCGGCACGATCAAGCTGCGCAAAAGCTCCTTCATGCTGAGCGAAATGACGGAGAAGGTGACCGATAAACTGGTGCATTCCCTTCAAAATAAGCAGCTGGATGTGGTCATTATTCCGGCGAATGAATTGCCCGTATATGCGGATGCTACATGGATTGAACAGGTGCTCAGCAATCTGCTGACCAACGCGATCCGTCATGCTGAAGAGGG
The DNA here is from genome assembly GCF_038009085.1 of Paenibacillus sp. FSL R7-0210. Lineage (NCBI taxonomy): Bacteria > Bacillati > Bacillota > Bacilli > Caryophanales > Paenibacillaceae > Paenibacillus > Paenibacillus sp. FSL R7-0210. The sequence goes on along the minus strand of NZ_JBBPAR010000001.1, from coordinate 2,639,264 downwards.
CAGTACGATAACCGTCACCTTGGAGAGTTCACCCAAGAAGCTGCTGTTCACCATACACAACAAAGGGGAGCGAATCCCCGAGGATCAGCTGGCGCATATCTGGGAGCGCTTCTACCGGATCGAGGCTTCACGCAGCCGTCTGACGGGCGGGACCGGACTCGGATTATCCATTGCTAAGCAGATTTTAGATATGCATGGCTGCAGGTATGCAGTGATGAACACCTCGGACGGCGTCTGTTTTAGTGTAACCTTTGGAGGCTGAGCCGCCCATTACTAACTTGTCAGGAAAGGAGTGAACAGCATGAAATGGAGCTGGCTGCCTTCAATGTGCACACTGGGAAACCTGGGCTTCGGATCAATTTCCCTGCTATTCACGATTGAAGAACGTTATGATCTTGCTTTATTAATGATACTGCTGGCTGCGATATGCGATGTTATGGACGGACTGCTCGCCCGGATGCTGCATTGCACCAGTGATTTCGGCAAACAACTGGACTCTTTGGCGGATATTATTTCTTTTGGCATCGCTCCCGTCTTTCTTATTCTGTTATACCGGCTGGAGAACGTGCAGTGGGTCGGACCTGTCGCTGCGGTCGCATTCCTGATCTGCGGGGCGCTGCGGCTGGCCAGATTCAATATCTCGGCTCCTTCCAAGGGCTTCGTGGGCATGCCGATTACGGCAGCCGGATTGCTTCTGTCGATGACCACACTTATAGGTGAGCGGCTGAAGCCGGAAATGGTCATTTTAATTATGGGACTGTTGTCTATACTGATGATAAGCAGGGTTCCGTTCCCTTCGTTCAAAAAATTCGGTAACAGGAAGTGATTGTTCATGCCATGGGTCATCGAGATGATCTCACAATACGGTTATATAGCTATATTCGCGCTGCTGGCGCTGGGGCTTGTCGGACTTCCCGTTCCCGATGAGCTGCTGACGCTGTTCGTTGGCTATCTATCCTCTACCATGGTGCTGGATTTTTCACTTTCGGTTCTGGTCTGTTTCATAGGTTCGATTACAGGCATGCTGATCAGCTATACCATCGGTCTCAGAGTGGGGCAGCCTGTCGTGGACCGGTACGGGAAATGGGTAGGCCTGACGCCCAAAAGGTTCGCCTATGTCAAACGCTGGTTTTTCCGGTTCGGCAACTGGACGATATTCATCGCTTATTTTGTTCCGGGCATCCGGCATGTGACAAGCTACATCTCCGGCATCAGTGCCATGTCCTTCCGAAAATACTTAATGGTCACCCTGGCTGGTGCCTTTATCTGGTCACTCCTGTTTGTCTCGATCGGTTATCTGATCGGTTCGAGGCTAACCTTTGCTTGAGTTAAGTAATAATCTTTTATAATCAAACAGGAACTTACAGCGGCTTAACGTTCTGTTATATACTGCAAGTAGTATTTATTGCTATGAAGCTAGGAATTATAGCGATCCGAGGAGGTATGACTGTAATGCCCGAATTACAAGAGATCGAGATTGAAGAATATGTGCCGGCTAAGCATGCCGCTTCCATTGCCGAGATGTGGAACAGAAGCGCAGAGAGCTGGGGGGGAGACGGAGCGTACCGGACAGAGGAAAGTGTGCTGCGGGAACACGAGAACAGCCCCATGCTCAAGTTGTTCCTGGCGGTAAGCGGCTCAGAGGTCATCGGATATTGCAGCTTCTCTCACTATAAAGAGGATACCGGGGCGCTCTATATCGCTCTGCTCAACGTGAGACCGGATTACCATGGACGCAAGGTGGGCAAGGCGCTGGTAAGGCGTTCGATCGAAGAGACGATTAAGCTGGGCTGGCCGCGGCTGGATCTCTATACGTGGCCCGGTAATGTCAAGGCGGTGCCTACGTATAAGAAAAGCGGGTTCTTCTGGGAGAACCGGGATGACACGACTCACCTGATGAACTTCATTCCCTCGGTGCTTCAGACCGGAGCGGTGAAATCTTATTTCGAGAAGATAGACTGGTATAACGACAGCATCCGTAAGATCAAGGTGGAGCCTGATGGTCATGGGGAAAACGGCTTCGACTATTTTACATATGAATGGCTGAAGGATGGCCTGTCGCTGAAAATGGAATATGAGCGGACAGGCCGCGGCCTGCGCCTCATTGAGACGGAGGATTACCGGATACAGGTAACGATTCCTGCGCAGCATGAGCTGCCGTTTGGAGCTGAATACCCTGTCATTTATGAAGCCGTTAATAAAAGCGGGAAGCCCTTGTCGCTCCAGATTAGCGGTAAAAGCAATGCGCAAATCCGCTTGGAGCTGGAGGCTGCTCAGGATATCGAATCCGAGGCGCGGATCGAAGGCCGCTTCTTCATCCATCCGGTGAAGGAGGAGCAGGATCTCTATCAGACCCATCCTGTGGTGGAGGCAGAACTGCTCATTAACGGCCTGCCTGCCGTATTCAAGCTGGGCATCAAGCCAAAGTTCCCGGTCAAGGTGAAGCTCCAGGTACCGGACAGAACGCTTTTCGCGGGCGAAGAGGTGGAGCTGGATGTGACAGTGGAGAATGAGTACAGCACAGACACCGTGTTCAGCTTCGAGCTGCCGGAGGACGAGATTCTGTCGTTCAGTCAAAAGCAGTACACCGTTGAGGTTCCTGCCAAGAGCCGGAGAACCGTCACCGCAGCAGCCCGGCTGCTCGGATACGGCATTTGGCACCATACGGTGAGCATCCGCAGTGCAGAAGAAGGAGCGGCCGCCATCCTGGAACAGGAGCTCAGCCTGGTCTTCACCGGAGCAGAGACGGTCTTCGGCGGCCCGACCGATAAGGACTGGATCATCAGCAATGGCCGCTATTCCGCCGTTCTGAACAAAACGAACCATTGGCTTACTTTTTTTGAGAACCGTAAATACCTCATGAACCTGCCTTATCCGAAGCTTGGACTGCCTTATACGAATGAATTCAATAAATTCTCAGCGCTGGATGTGAAGATCTCCAGGGATCAAGAGGCTATCGTGCTTGAGGCCACTTATGAGGTCGGCATCCGGAAGGGCTTGCTGCTGACGATGGTCGTGAAGCTGTTCGGCAACGGGATTGTCTCCCGTTATTTCAGAATCGACAACCCGCAGGCTACCGAACAAGTGGATGAGCTGGTCTTGAAGGACTGCTTCCGCTTCAACCTGCATGGAGGCGTCATCCCTTACCGCGGCAAATATATAGATCTGAGCGCAGGGGCAGAAGCCTCCGGCATGGATTACTGGGAAGCGCAGGAATTCACGGAGAACTGGATGTTCGCTGCGGATGAAGGCTTCTCCAGAGGGATTAGCTGGCCGTCAGAGCTTAAGCTGATTCAGGACTCTTGGATGCATGCCGTGGAGCATTCCCTGGGGCGGATTCCCGCCGGCGGGCGGAAGGAAACGCAGCCGCTGCGGATCGCTCTGGGAACCTGGGACCATTGGCAGGATTTCCGTGCTTATGCGCTGCAAAGCGGTAACAGGAATGCTGAGGAACTGACCACTACAGAGCAGCTGGAGCTGAGCCTGAATAACGGGAATCCGTTCATGGCTGGAGAGGCTAAGCTTCTCCTTCAGGAGCAGAAGAAGAGCTATCTGGTGGGTGAGATTCGGATCTCTTCCGAAGCAGGCAGCATGGAGGAAGCGCGGTTAACGATTCAAGAGGAAGAGAAGCTCAGAGAAGCGGCTCTGCCGCTGACAGTACCGGCAGGCGCTGCCCCGGATGTGCTGACCCTGCATCTGGATATGGACAGTTATGTGCAGGATCAATCCTTCCTGGTCTTGCCTGTCGCGGATGAACGTGTCCGGCAGGAGAGACTTGTAGCAGAAGGGGCGCAGGTACTGGCTGTAGACAACGGGGTACTGCGGATACAGGCCAGCCCTGACTTTGCACCGGGACTGTTCTCGCTGGTCCATCAGGGCGAGGAATGGCTTGAATCTTCTTTTCCGCAGCCTATAGCGAAATCCTGGTGGAATCCTTGGGTGGGCGGTATTGTCACTCATGCCGAAGACATCGCCCTGCGCAGCTTCATGGAGGAGCCGCTAACGGCTGACTTCGCTGAATTAACCGATAACAAGGGGAACCGCTGGTCTGGTATACGGATGAGCGTCACCATTCAGAAGAATGATAAATACAAAGGACTCGTACTGCATCAATATTACATGCTGCTGCCAGGCGTTCCGGTGCTTGCCTCTACGGTACATGTGGAGCAGAATACAGGCGGCCCGCTATGCCCATTGAAGCTTGAGACTTCAACCTTCTATACTGCCGCCTCAGGCATACAGGATGGAAGAGGATATCTGAAGAACAGCAAGGGTCAAGAGCTGGTATATAAGGCAGGGAGAATACAGTCAGGAGCTAAAAGTTCAAATGGGCTTCTGCAACTGGGTTCTGAGGAGCGGAAGCAACGCTTGACGTTAATTGCAGCACCTGATTCCTCACCTTCTCTTATGGTTAATGCTGTTGCAATATTATCGTATGCGGAAGAGTACCTGCATCTGCAGGATGGCAAAGAGCAGTTCAGCAAGCCGCAATTCTATCTGATCTCGGATCTCCAGGTACCTGAGCAGGCCTATGGCGATCTGCTGTCGATCCGGTTCAAGAAGTGAGTCAGAGAAAGGAAGCTTCTATGAAAATCATTGACGCACATGTGCATTATTCCAATATTGCAGCTTTCCACGAAACGGCGCAGACCTTGGCGCATATCGATTATACCGGCAAGGGACTCCAGGAGGAGTTCCGCCGCAGCGGTGTCATTGCCGGTGTCGGCATGGGAGTGACCGAGACGGTTGCCGGAGCTTTTCCCGATTCCGCTGCCCTGAATCCTATGCTGCTTGACCTGAGCGAGACACTGCCGGACAATCTGTTCACCTGCGTGGGCATTAATCCGCTTACCCTTCATCTGGAGGGGCAGCTTGAAGCACTGGAGCAATCGCTGCAGCGCTCCGATGTCGTTGGCATCAAGCTGTACGCCGGGTATTACCACTTCAATGTGGGGGATGAGATCTATGATCCGGTCTATAAGCTGGCTGCCGCTTACGGCCTCCCGGTGGTCATTCATGGAGGATTGACTTATGCGGACCAGGGATTGTTGAAGTATTCCCATCCGCTGTCCATGGAGGAGACCTTCCTGAAGCACCGGGAGATTACCTTCATGCTCTGCCACCTGGGCGATCCTTGGGTGATGGACACCGCAGCCCTGCTGGAGAAGAACCCTAACCTGTACACAGATCTATCCGGCTGGATTGTCGGCGATCAGGCCAAGGTGGACCGGCTGCTGACCGAGCAGACCTATACCGATCATTTCCGCCGGGCGCTGGTGTTCGCCGAGAAATACGACCGGCTGGTCTTCGGCACCGACTGGCCGCTGGTCCCGCTGGACGCCTACATTCCCTTCGTGAAGCACCTGGTGCCGGAAGCTTATCATGAGGATGTCTTTTATAATAATTCACTCCGCGTGTTCCCTAAGCTTGCGGAGCGGATCAGAGAACTGAATCTATAATGAGATGGGCTGCAAACTTCCCCCGGAATGGTATTCCGGGGGTTTTTAGTTTCGTTTCCACTTGTTGAGTGGGGGCGGGTTACTACTTCTGATGGACGACCTGTGGTAAGCTGAGAGTAGACAGTATCAGCTTTAACACTGTAAGAATGAACCTCAGGGGTGTTAAAGTCTGAGCATGAACGAGCTGATATTGGGGTGGGCGGAGGAAGAATCCATTCTGTTCGTAGCGAATCATTAGCGATAAGTGTATTTTGTACAACTAAAAACAGGGAGACGAAAGGCTTTCCTCTTCTAAGTGTATTTTGTACAACTATATTTGCCGGGATGGGCGAAAATCCAGGTAGAGAAGCATTATATTTGCACGAAATACAACTAAACGGAGATTTGGCGGCGCATCAGACGTTTTAGTTGTATAAATTGCATTTAAGCCTACCCTTTGCATCCTAATTGGGGTGGAGTAAACCCTCAGCAGCGATTAGTTAAAGTAATTTTCATAAGTTGAAATCTCATGAGCTAGTAGTTTGTAGCCCGTTAAGCAATCAATTGTTGCTAGAAGTTGAGAGGGAGGGGTATTATGCCATACATACAGGTACACGATCTTGAAATGTTCTATGAACAGATGGGCACCGGGGAACCGGTAATCTTCCTGCACAGTCATTATTCCCGCAGCATGCTGGCCTTCAGCAGCCAGGTTCTGGACTTCCAGAGCCATTACAGTTGTTACTTCCCTGATCTTAGAGGGCATGGCAGGACCCGCTGCCGGGATCTGGACTGGTCTACTCCACGAATAGCTGAGGATGTCGCTGGATTCATGGATAGGATGAACATTGAACGGGCACATCTTATTGGATATAGTATGGGCGCGGGCGTAGGGCTGTACCTGGCGGTGAATCATCCGGGACGGATTGCTACGCTTACTACGATTGGAACCAGCGGATTCTGTGAACCGGCTGGAGCCGGAGAATACGAGCCTGAACAGCTGCTGGCGAATCAGCAGCAAGCCTTCATAGATCAGATGATGGAGAGGCATCAGGAGGCCCATCAGGGGAATTGGCAATACTATCTGCGGCAAACGGTGCAGGACTGGATCAGATACCCGGATCTCACGGAGGAGCAACTGGGCAGTATAACCTGCCCGGCACTGCTAATTTCAGGGGAACATGACCCGTTCGCGGGAGAGGATAGAACCGTGAAGCTAGCTTCCCTCCTTACGGATGCAAGGACGCTGATCGTTCAGGGAGCGGGGCACCGCCCGCATATGTTAAGGGAACAGCCCATTCTGGTGAACGATACGATTCTTGAATTCCTTGCACACAACCCTATCCACTAACACAAGGGGATGTACACATCCAGAAAGGACGTACAGATGAAGAAAGTCATCGTGATCGGAGCAGGGATTCTCGGAGCCTCGGCAGCTTACCAGTTAGCAGTGATGGGCGCAGAGGTGCTGATTATAGACCGTCAAGACCCTGGACAAGCAACGGATGCAGCGGCAGGCATCATCTGTCCCTGGCTGTCGCAGCGGCGCAATCAGGCCTGGTACCGGCTGGCGAAGGCGGGGGCGCGGTTCTATCCTGAGCTGATTAGCCAGCTTAAGGAAGGCGGCGAAGCGCATACCGGTTATGCCAGGGTTGGAGCGCTTAGTATACATACGGATGAGAGCAAGCTCGACAGAATAGAAGAGCGGGCACGGATGCGGCTGGCAGATGCCCCGGAGATCGGAGTCATCACGCGGCTTAGCGCAGGGCAGACCCGTGAACGCTTCCCGCTGCTGGCGGAAGGATATGCCTCGGTTCATATTAGTGGAGCTGCCCGAGTGGATGGCCGCGCTTTGCGGGACGCTCTGCTTCATTCTGCGCAGCAGCAGGGGGCGGTCATGATAAGCGGTGACGCTGCGCTTGCTTTTGAACCGGGCCGGGTCACCGGAGTCAACGCAGGAGGACACTATTATCCGGCGGATGAAGTTATTATCTGTGCAGGCGCATGGGCGAACCCGCTGCTCATGCCGCTGGGCATTGACTTCAAGGTGAGCTACCAGAAGGGGCAGATCATGCATTTGCAGGTATCTGACCAACAAGACACGGAAGTCTGGCCGGTGGTGATCCCGCCAAGCGATCAATATCTGCTCGCTTTTGCCCGGCAGCAGATTGTTATCGGAGCTACTCATGAGAATGACGTAGAAGGATATAATACCAGAGTGACCGCCGGCGGGATGCAGGAGATTCTGACTAAAGGACTGGAAGTAGCTCCTGGACTGGCGGACGGTACTTATAGTGAAGTGAGGGTCGGCTTCCGTCCGTTCACTCCGGGATTTCTGCCGGTCATAGGGGCTGTCCCCGGGTGGAGCGGAGTCCTTGCGGCCAATGGTCTGGGAGCTTCAGGACTTACGATGGGGCCGTATATCGGTTATGAGCTGGCGAAGCTGGCACTCGGCAGAGAGCCTGATCTGGAGCTGGACGATTATAGCCTTCAGAGAGCCATAACGGGCGGATGATTACGAATACATTTCCTTCATTGGAACATTATGATTCAATTCGGCTTGCCGGATGAATTTTTGTTTGACAGAAGTGAAGGTCTGATCCATAATACAATCCATACTAAACATATATGATTTATAGGAAGGGTGGATCACACGTGATTAATTTAAAAGCTTCTATGAGAAAAACAGCAGGGCTGGGCACACTTGCGGTATTGTTTGTATCGCTGCTTGCCGGCTGCTCCGGGTCTGCCAATCCTGCGGATTCCAATAATGGGGCTAAGGCCAGTACGGCTCCAGCGGCAACGGAAAGTGCAAGCACTGCAGAGCCTGCAACTGGAGGCACCTTCGTGTATGGCCGCCCGGCTTCCGTAACGTCGTTTGATCTGCATAACCAGATTACATCGAATAATGCATTCGCGATTGATAAAGTGTTTGAGTCACTGGTTGCTTTTGACAGCAAGGGTGAAATTACGGATCAGCTCGCAGCCTCGCATACGATCAGCGAAGACGGCTTAACTTATACGTTCGTACTCCGTGACGGCCTGAAGTTCTCGAACGGTACGCCGGTGACCGCAGAGGATGCGGTATTCTCCCTCCAGCGGCATCTGAAGGTTGGCGGTCCCCTGGCCATCTCGGCCAAGGTAGATACGGTGAAGGCACAGGATGAGAAGACACTCGTAATCACGCTAAAAGAACCCTACACTCCGTTCATCTCGGAGTTGTCGAACTTCTCGAACGGGATCATCCCGAATAACTTCGGCGGAGTGAGCGAAGAGGAATTCTTCAAGAAGCCGGTAGGGACCGGGCCATTCGTGATCGAGACATGGGACCCGGCAGGTGATGTGACCTTCACCAAGAATACTAACTACTGGAAGGAAGGTAAGCCTTATATCGACAAGCTCGTCTATAAGCTGATCCAGGACGACAGTCAAGCCATTAACCAGCTTAAAGCCGGGGCAGTGAATGCAGTTGAAGCCCTGTCACTACAGAATGCGGGCGAAATCAAGGACGGTGCAGACACCACAGTAGTAACGAACGGCAGCTGGGTGACAGAACAGCTCTTCTTCAACACACTGGATAAGCACTTCTCCGATGTGCATGTCCGCCGGGCACTGGCACTGGCGCTTGACCGTGACGGACTGACCAAGGCCTTGACCTTCGGCTATGCACAGACTGCGACTTCGCTGCTGCCAACTACGATTCCTTACAATGCCAATGATAAGATCAAGGCACTGAGCTTTGATCCGGCGGCTGCCAAGGCAGAGCTGGCCAAATCGGCCTTCCCTGACGGATTCTCCACCAAGCTGCTGGTTGCTTCCGGCAACAGCACCCGGGCTCAGGAAGCCCAGATTATCCAGGCCGCCGGCCAGGCGATCGGGATCAAGATTGAGATTGAATCGGTGGAGCTGGCTACCTTCCGCGAACGCTTTTTCGCTTATGATTTCGCGGCGATGCTGAACAGCGGTCAGGCGGATTCCCCGGAAGCGAACTCGATCTTGGCGTTCCAGACCGACCCGGAAGGCTTCAGCAAATCGTACTGGACGCATTACACGAATGAGAAGGTAACCAAGCTGCTGTATGAAGGCCAGAAGACAGCTGATGGTGAAGGACGGGCTACGATCTACACCGAGCTTTTACAGACGCTTGCCGATGAAGTTCCTTACATTCCGCTGTACTATCCGGATATCCTGATCGGCGCGCGGTCTTCTGTAGACGGACTTGTGGTTCTGCCTAACGGCAGCATCCGTCTGGAAGATGTCCGACTAGCTAAATGATGAAATCCAAGCTGACCCTAAGCGGTGCAGCTGGAAACAACGGTTCTTACAAGTGGCTGGCCTTAGCCCTTGTAAGAGCCTTACTTGTTATCCTCTGCGTAATGACGGCGGTCTTTTTCCTGATCCGAATTGTACCCGGCGACCCCGCCAAAATGATTCTCGGTGAATACAGCACACCTGAAGCGCTTAAGAATATGCACCACACACTGGGACTGGATCTCTCCTTATGGGATCAGTTCACCCGGTTCGTGAAGCTGCTGTTCACTCAGGGAGATACCGGAAACTCTATTATTGCCGGCACCTCGACGAGAGAGCTGATTGCAGAGCGTGCTCCGGTCACACTACTGCTGATTGTAATTGCTTCGGTGCTTGCGATAATTGTAGCCCTTCTGCTGGCAACGGTTGCTGCCACCCACAAGGACAAGCTGCTAGACCATCTGATCCGCATTATTCCAGCGGTCACCCTTGGGATGCCGGTCTTCTGGGTTGGGATTCTGTTCATTCTATTCTTTAGTGTGCGGCTGGGCTGGTTCCCCGTAGGGGGAATCGGCGAGGGATGGTCGGGTACGCTCCATAGTCTGGTGCTTCCGGCGGTCACGATTGCTTTTTCACAGATTCCTACGCTGGTCCGCTCGCTGCGTGCGCAAATGCTGGAGGTGCTGGAATCCGAATTCGTGGTCACTCTCCGTGCAGCTGGAATCCCGTCCAGAGTCATCCTGTTCAAGCATGTGCTGCGCAATTCGGCATTGCCGACCGTGATGCTGCTGGGAGTCAATGTGTCCTACCTGATCGGGGGAACGCTCGTTGTGGAGCAGGTCTTCGGGATCAAGGGCATTGGCAGCCTGCTGTTCACCTCCATCTCAAACAGGGATTTCCCGGTGATTCAGGGGATTGCGCTCTATTGTGCGCTGGCTGTTGTGATTATCAGTCTGCTAATCGAAATTATCTCCGGGTGGCTTGATCCCAGAACGAAGGGGAAATCATGAATACTACACAGATAGATACAACCCTGCCGGACCTCGGGAAGCCCGCAAGCGGACTCCGAAGAGTACTGAACACCCCGTCACTGCTGATCGGGATCATTATGTTCACTATACTTATACTGCTCGCCATATTCATCCCCTACTTAAGTCCATACAACCCGACGGAGCAGAATCTGAGCGCCTTCCTGCAGCCGCCTTCTGCAGCCCACTGGCTCGGTACCGACCAGCTTGGCCGTGATTTGTTCACCAGATTGATCTATGCCGCCCGGACGGATCTGACGATCATGGTGCTGGCTGAGATGATTCCGTTCTGCACGGGCGTCATGCTGGGTATGATTTCGGGATACTATGGCAAATGGACCGATAGAATTATAGCGCTGATCACGGACACTTTTATTGCCTTCCCGTTCTATCTGATCGTCATTATCGTGGCCTTCGCCAGCGGGGCAGGAGAGCGCGGAATCTATATTACCTTCATTCTCGTAGGTTGGATTGTATTCGCCCGTGTGGTCAGAGGACTCAGCGCATCCTTCCGGAAGCAGGAATGGATCGCCTCGGCGCAGACGCTAGGTCTGCCCGGACACCGTATCCTTCTGCGCCATCTTCTGCCGAATGTATTGCCGCAAGCCGTTGTCGTGCTGATGACGGATATGATTGGACTCCTGGTAGCCATCGTTACGCTGGGTTATCTGGGAATAGGGATTGCCCCGCCTACGCCGGATTGGGGAACGATGATCGCAGACGGACAGCCCTTCATTACCACAGCCTGGTGGCTGTCGGCGGTTCCCGGCTTCGCAGTCGTGTATACGGGAATTGCGTTGTCTCTCCTGGGAGACGGACTGGCCGATATCTGGAGGAGAAAAGGATGACAACACAACCTGTACTTGAACTCGAAACACTGACACTCGCAGCCTCTTCCACAGAAATCCTGGTCAACAGCGTCAGCTTCTCCCTTGAACGCGGCGAAAGCCTGGGACTAGTGGGCGAATCCGGCTCCGGCAAATCGCTGACGCTGCGGGCGATTCTCGGCTTGCTTCCGCGCGGTGTGGAGCAGACCGGGGGAGAGGTCCGCAGCAAGGTAAGCAGTGCCATGGTGTTCCAGGACCCCAGAGGAGCACTGGACCCGCTCTGTCCGGTAGTGAAGCAACTGACTGAGGTTGTCTATTACAGACAGAGAACCAGTCTGAAGGCTGCGCGGCGCATCGCCCTGGAGCTGCTTGAACGGCTCGGTCTGCCAGCTTCGCTGAAGACAACAGACCGCTACCCGGGGCAGCTCTCCGGCGGCCAGTGCCAGCGTGTCGTCATTGCTCTGGCGCTGGCCTGCAAGCCGGGCATTCTGCTCTGTGATGAGCCGACCACCGCGCTGGATGTGACGGTTCAGCGCCAGATTATAGATACGATTACGAGTCTGCAGCAGGAGCTGGGCTTCGCTATGGTCTTTGTGACCCACAATCTGGCGATTGCCGCCAACCTCTGCTCCAGACTGGTTGTGATGAAGCAGGGCCGGATCATTGAGCAAGGCGAGACGCATAGCCTGCTGCGCCATCCGGCTGAGGGCTATACACAGATGTTAATGGATTCGGTGCTACCTCTGCCGGAGCTGGAAGGAGGCGGGATCTCATGGAAGTAGCACTACAGGTGCAGGATGTAACCGTCCGTTATGGCGGGTTCACCGCCCTCGATCAGATCCGGCTGGAGCTTGCGCGGCATACCACGCTGGGGCTTGTCGGTGAGTCCGGCTCCGGGAAGTCTACGCTGGCCCGGGTCATTGCCGGACTCATTACCCCGGATGCAGGACAGCTTCTGCTGGGTGCGGAGCCGTTAGGCAAGAAGCGGAGCAAGGCGCAGCATAAGCAGATTCAGATGATCTTTCAGAACCCGGATTCTTCGCTTAATCCCAGGCATACTGTCCGGCAGATTCTGGCGGAAGCCTTGCTGTTCCACCGGATTGTAGAGCGTTCGCAGGTTGAGCGCAGAAGTAAGGAGCTGCTTAGCCGGGTGCAGCTGGATGCCAAATCTCTGGACAGATATCCGCATGAATTCTCCGGCGGCCAGCGCCAGCGGATTGCCATTGCCCGCGCGCTTAGCGTGGAGCCTAGCCTGCTGATCGCCGATGAGCCTACCAGCGCACTGGATGTCTCAGTGCAGCGCAGCGTGCTGGAGCTATTCCATACGCTGCAAGCCGAGCTTAATCTGACGATGCTGTTCATCTCCCATGATCTGGGAGTCATTCATGCCGTCAGCGATACCGTCGCTGTGATGCGCCAGGGGCAGCTGGTCGAGGTGAATTCGAAGGATGAATTCTTCGTCCGGCCCCAGCATGAATACAGCCGGGACCTATTGTCTGCGGTGCCCAAGATGCCGCAATATTGAACATTCATACCATCAGGAGGATTATATGAACCGTCAAATTACAGGATTCGTACCACTCACGCTATCTGAACTGGACACATTAACACAGCAGCTATCCCGGCTATTAGGGACACAGCATCCTCCGGTAATCATTCCGGGGGAGGCGATTCTAGGCATTGAGGCGGTAGCAGCAGGAATTGCAGCGCCGGGACGTACGATTCTGAACGTAGTGACCGGACCGTACGGCAGCTTGTTCGGAGCGTGGCTGGAGCGCGGCGGGGCCACCGTTAAGGAAGTGAAAGTTCCCTTCGACCAGGTGGTTACAGTAGAGGAAGTGGCCGCAGCGATTGAGAAGCATCAGCCGGTTGCGATTTCTTTGGTACAGGCAGAGGTGGTTACAGGCGGCTCGAACCCTGCGGAGGAGATCTTCAAGCTGGCCCGCAGGCATGACCTGATTACGGTAACGGATTCCGTGTCGGCTGTCGGGGGAGAGGCGCTGTCTGTGGATGAGTGGGCGGTGGATTTCGCTGTAATGGGTGCGCAAAAAGCGCTCGCCGGTCCTAACGGAATCAGCGCGGTCAGTATTTCTCCCCGCGGCTGGGCCTTCCTGGAGTCGAACGAACGGGCTCCGCGCAATTCCATTCTGTCCTTGCTGGATCTGCAGCCGTCCCCGGACGGAGCAGCGCCGCTCCGCGTCCCGCCGAATATCCCGGTCCTGGAAGCCAGAGCCCTAATCGAAGCCCTGGAGGCTGTTGCTGAGGAGGGACTGTCCCAGGTAATCCAGCGGCATCAACGGGCAGCGGCCTCTGCTGTCGCAGGGGTCGCGGAGCTTGGGCTTGCGCCTTGGCAGAAGGACAGCAGTCATTATTCCACGCTGACTACGACTGTTCGGATTGACGAGCAGCCGCTTCTGCTGATCAAGCAGCCTGTCGGTATCGTAGCTCCCGGGGACGGGGAATTATTCGGTCAATTGCTGCGGATCAATCATTTCGGAACGAATGCCAGCCGGGAGAGTGTCGAAGCAGCGGTGCAGACGCTGGCCAGACTGCTGAAGCTGGATGCTGAACCGGCAGTGCAGGCCGTCCGCCAGGTCTGGGGGGAAGCGGAATGATCCTCAAGCAGCCGCAATTTCAGGCATACACTGGAATCCATATTGCAGGTATCCAAGGGAAACGCTTCGATATCGAGATTACGAACGGGCGGTTCACCTCAGTGGCAGAAGCGGGTTTGCAGCCGGGACAGGCGGAAGGCTCTAGGCAGCAGCAGCTATGGATCAGTCCGGGCATTCTGGATCTGCACACCCATCTGGCCTGGACCGACTTCGACCATGACGACCAGCTCCGCCGGGACTCCCGCGAGATTGAGGTCATGCAGGCGGAGGCCTTCGCCGCTACCTTGCGGACGGGAGTAACTACAGCCCGCGATGCCGGCGGTATTCTGCCTGCCACGATCCGGCATCTCGTGAAGTATTACCAGCAGCCGCTGCGGGTAGAGACCAGCAGTGAAATGCTGGGAGCTTCCGATGCCAAGGGGATTAAGCATCTGGAGAACCGCCTGACGGAGATCTACGCGACCGGGGCAGGCTGGGTCAAAATCATGGCAACCGGCGGTCTTGGCGCACCTACCGAGAAGGTTACGGAGCCGAACTTCTCCGGGGAGGAATTCGCCTTCATCGTCCGTCATGCCCATGCGAACGGGAAGAAGGTATTGGTGCATACCTGGGGCGGGGTGACGATTGACTGGTCGATCCAAGCCGGTGTGGAATCTATTGAGCATGGGATGTTCATGACCTGGGATCAGGCCGGGAGACTGGCCGAATCCGGCGTGGCTTACGTGCCGACCACTTCAATCTACCGGATCGCCGCCGATCCGAAGGGAGTGCTGGCGTTAAGTCCGCTCATCTGTGAACGGGCCGCCCGGGCCGCCGATGCTCACGCCATCGCGCTCGGATATGCCAGGGAGGCAGGGGTGCGGCTGGGCTTCGGCACCGATTATGCTACGCCTGCGCTGCATGGCTACAACCTGCAGGAATTCGACACGCTGCTGGACTACGGCCTGAGCCGGGCGGAGGTCTGGCGGTCAGCTACAGAAGACGCAGCGGCGATACTTGGAAGCGGCCATGAGCTGGGCCGGATTGCGGAAGGCTATATTGCCGATGCCGTCATCTACGCCGCCGATCCTTATCAGGCCAAGAATGCGGATCAACTGCGCACAAGCATTGTTACGGTCATTACTGGAGCGCAGGAAGAGGATTTGGTGTAGCAGGATTGTTGTATACGAAGGGGGCTGTCCCAAAAGTCATGAAATGCTGCTTGGGATAGCTCTTTATTTTGGATTAGAATCAACGTGAGCACTTGGGTGAACGCTCCGCAAACAGAACGTTGTTCCAATCGCTGTTGTGTCCAGATTTCTTTTATTCCCCCTTAGCGGTGAAAATCCGGACAAAGGCGAACGCTTCGCTTTTCCACAATCATTCTGCCCGCTCCGCTGTTTAAGCGAAAATTGATTCTTCCATCCTTAAAAAGCAAACAAAGAAATCGCTCATTTTGGTAAATGGAGGTACCACCCAACCATTCCCAAAGGAGCGATTTCTTTGTACATTCAATATTTCATAAACCAACTTTGCTTACCTATTGACCCATACCCATTAACCATTCACAGCTCAGTATACTGCTTAACCGCTTGATCCAGGTAGGCTGCTACCTCAGGGCTCTTTTTATTTCCGGCAGCATCGAGCAGCGGCATCAGCTGGGCCAGAATATTCAGCACCTTATTGTCACCCGGCCCCTCCATCAGGGCTTGGTCGTAGGCCCGGCGCAGCTCAGGGTCGAGTTCATTCGTGTCGTAATCGTAGGCTGGGGTGTTATCCGAGCCGAGCAGTACTAGTGGAACCGTATAAGACATTTCATTGCGGATGGCCGCGGTCCGGTTCGACTTCGGATAATCTTGGACGTAATCGCTCATGATGGCCGCTCTGCCGATCAATTCATCCCAAGTGATCACGATACCCGCATCGAAGGTAGACGGCTTGTTGCTCTCCGTTGCCATGATATCAATATACGCGGCGATATCCTTGCTGACATAGGGTTTGAAGACCTTGAAGCCTTCATAATGCATAACCGGATAATACATGCCTTCGCTTGACTCCAGCTTATAGCCTTTATCCCAAATCTCTTCAATCAGCTTGCGGACCGCAGGCGCTTTAACCCGCTTTAGAATCTCCGTATAGGTCATGTCGTTGTTAATTTCGGCATCCATTAGCGCTTTTTGCACAGCATCTGTATATAGCTTCTCAGAGAACCGCTCAAGCCCCGCCTTCTGGGCATTTTCCAATTGAAGGGTCATTACCGTGCCGTACCAGGATCCAACTTTGGAGATATGGTTCATAAGATATTTGCGTGCCTGTGCGAGGCTTGCGGGATTGCTGGCATATTTGCGGAACTGGTTGTAGACCGTCTGGGCATCAGTTGTGGATGCCGACGCTGCAACTACGGGCTGTCCACCAACGCCTGCAATCACTGTACCGCCGGCCAGAGTCAGAGCTGTACCGAGCAGCACCGCTCTTGCTGTTTTTGCTAAGGATTCTGGTAATGTTCTCATTATGTACCTCCTAATGGGATAAGGTTTGCTGGTAACGCCTATATAAGAAGCACTAAAGAAATTAACGAAAAGCAAAAAGAAGCGGAGGGGAAATTTGGAACTGGAGGAGCGATAGCGACCGCCTTTGTGTTTGGATTTCTACCGCGAGGAGCGGTTTAAATAAAGAAATCCAAACACAACAGTGGCCGGAAGTCCAAATGTTCACCGCAGTGACGACCAAGCTTAGAGTTCAAACCTAAAGTGTATCTTATCTATCCTATTTATTTGGACAGATCCGGAATGGATGAATCGGGCGACTCATATGAAATAACGCTTGACTTGGAACGCATTTCATAACCTATAGTTCAGTGGAAGACTAGACAAAGGGGAGAAGAGGATATGAATCAGACCAGCAGAAAGATTATTTTCATCGATATTGACGGAACGCTTCTCATGGAGAATGGAATAGTCCCGGAATCGGCAGTGCAGGCATGCCAGCAGGCACGGAAGAACGGGCATTTGCTGTACCTGTGCACCGGGCGCTCCAAGGCTGAAATCTATGATTACATCTGGGAGATCGGATTCGACGGGCTGATTGGAGCGGCAGGCGGATATGTGGAGAGCGGTGGCGAAATGCTTTATCATAAAAAAGTGACCCCAGAGGATGCGAAGCATTTGATCGATTATTTTAACGCGAACGGGGTCGATTTCATTCTGGAATCCAATACAGCGCTTCACGGCAGCCGCCATTTACAGCCTCATCTGGAACGCAGAATCTATGGCGACTTGCTGAATGACCCCGAGGCGCAGGAGAGAAAACGGCTGTCGCCCCATCCCTATATCGCAACACTTACTTATGGGGACGAGGAATTATATCTGGATGACGTCAACAAAGTATGCTTCCTGGAGAGCAGCCTGCCCTTTCAGCAGATTCAGGAGGAATTACAGGACCGGTTCACAGCAATTCAGTGCTCCATCCCGATCTTCGGGGAGAACAGCGGGGAGCTGATGATGCCTGGCGTTCATAAAGCTGCGGCTATTGCCGATGTCCTGCATCATTTGAATATCCCGCTTGAAGACAGTATGGCGATTGGCGATGGACTTAATGATCTGGAGATGCTGGAATATGTCCAGGTGGGGGTTGCCATGGGCAATGCCCGCGAGCCGCTCAAAGAAATTGCCGATGATATCACCGATTCTATTGAGAACGATGGACTGTATAATTGCTTCCTGAAGCACGGACTGATCTGACTAACGGGTTGATCTCCGGGAAGACTCGTGTTAGAATGCACTTAATTAAGCGATTGGAGTTGAAGAGTATCGTGCGGACATTTCTTGCGTAATGTGACCAATAAACAAGCGTTATTTGTGGAGCGCAATTTATGGTTGATATGCAGGAAGGGTCTGCCTCTTTTCACTCTGGTCCAAATATCCTTATTCAAGTCCGCCTGGAGATAAGTATCCGGGTATGGGATTTGCTGTGTTTATTTGAGCTGCTGGAGGAGAACCTTCTTGCAGCTTTTATTTTTGTGAATACAGGAGGATATGTGTATGTCTTTGATTAATGTGAGCAAGCTGACTTTTGCCTATGAGGGCACTTACGAATATATTTTTGAGAATGTGAGCTTTCAACTGGATACAGATTGGAAACTGGGCTTCACCGGACGCAACGGCCGCGGCAAAACCACCTTCCTGAATCTGCTGCTCGGCAAATATGAATACAGCGGAACCATATCCGCACAGGTGGGCTTCGAGTATTTCCCGTTTGCGGTGGCTGACCCTGCGGCTCTGACCGTGGATGTTATGCAGGAGATTGACCCGGAGATGGAGCACTGGAAGCTGATGCGCGAGCTGTCGCTGCTGCGGGTGTCCGAGGATACACTGTACCGGCCGTTTGAATCGCTGTCGAACGGGGAGCAGACGAAGGTGCTGCTGGCCGCTCTGTTCGCGCGCGAGAACCAGTTCCTGCTCATAGACGAGCCGACGAACCATCTGGATGCGAAGGGCCGGAAGCTGGTCAGTGACTATCTGCGTACGAAGAGCGGGTATATTCTGGTGTCGCATGACCGTGCTTTTCTCGATAACTGTGTGGACCATATCTTGTCGATTAACAAGACCAATATTGAGATCCAGAAGGGCAACTTCAGCAGCTGGTGGGAGAATAAGTCCAGACAGGATCAGTTCGAGCTGGCGGAGGATGAGAAGCTGCGGAAGGACATCAAGCGCTTGTCGGACTCTGCCAAAAGAACGGGCGGCTGGGCGCATGAAGTCGAGAAATCTAAGAATGGCACCCGGAGCTCCGGCAACAAATTGGATAAAGGCTACGTCGGCCACAAGGCCGCCAAGATGATGAAGCGCTCCAAGTCGATTCAGCAGCGGCAGGAATCCGCCATCGCCGAGAAGTCGAAACTGCTGCGGAATCTGGAGAGCGCAGACAGTCTGAAGATTGCACAGCTTCCTTATCATAAGCAGCAATTGGTGGAGCTGGAGGATCTGTCGATCCGCTATGACGACAAAACGGTATGCTCCGGCGTTAGCTTCGCTCTGGAACAGGGGGACCGGATCTCCCTCTCTGGCAGCAACGGCTCAGGCAAATCAAGCATTCTGAAGCTGATCTGCGGCGAGGACATAAGCTATACCGGCCATTTCGCACGGGACAGCCAATTGTCTATCTCTTATGTATCCCAGGATACTTCGCAGCTCAAGGGCAGCCTGAGTGAATATGCGCGAGAGCAGGGGATCGACGAGAGCCTGTTCAAGTCGATTCTGCGGAAGCTCGATTTCTCGCGGCTGCAATTCGAGAAGGACATGTCCACGTACAGCGGCGGGCAAAAGAAAAAGGTGCTGATTGCCGCCAGCCTCAGCGAGCAGGTGCATCTGCACATCTGGGATGAGCCGCTGAACTTCATCGATGTCATCTCCCGGATGCAGATCGAGGAGCTGCTGCTGGAATATACACCGACGATCCTGTTCGTGGAGCATGACCGCGAATTCTGCGCGAATATCGCGACTAAGCAGGTTGTACTCGACTAAGCAGGTATCAAATCTGTACCGGAAGCTCAAATTGTTCCTTCAACCGCTTGATGTCGGCCCGCGGGGGAGCGCCAAACATACGGGAATATTCCCGGCTGAACTGTGAGGCGCTCTCGTAGCCGACCCGGAAGGCAACATCGGCTGCATCTGCAGACTCGGCTAATAACAGGCGGCGAGCCTCTTGCAGGCGCAGCTGCTTCTGGAACTGGATCGGGCTCATAGCCGTAACTTCCTTGAAGTTGCGGTGGAATGCGGAGACGCTCATATTGGCGATATCGGCCAGCTCGTCGATCCGCAGAGCCTGTTCGCTATGGCTGACAATCTGTTCAATTGCTTCCCTGATCCGGTAAGTGCTGCTGCCTTCCATGGCAATCTGGGCCAGCGTTACCCCATATGGTCCCTGCAGCAGTTTATACAGAATTTCCTTAGTATATAGAGGGGCAAGGAACGGGATGTCTTTGGGAGTATTGAGCAACCGCGCCAGACGGAGAAGCGCATCCAGCAGATCCGTGTCGATGTGTCCGACGAATAAGGCACGCCGGGCATTCTCCCGGGGGAGAATCTGCAGCTGCGATTCATGGAGGACCTCCAGAATCTGGTTTTGCGTGAATTCCATTTTGAAGCTTAAATAGGGAACCTCCGGGGACGCCTTAATCACTTGTCCCACTACCGGCAGGTTCATTGAAGCCACCAGGAAATCAGAAGAGGTATACACAAAATGCTCCTGGGCCAGCATAATCTCCTTCACGCCTTGGGTAATGAAGCAGAAACACGGGTTATACACCCGGTAAGCAGGCTCACTCGCCTGGGAGTAACGGATGAATTGCAGTGCAGGCACGGCCGTTTCATGAGCGCCGTCCCGGCCGGTATGCCGCTCAATCAGCCGGCACAGCTCAAGCTTTTGCGTTGCTATTGCTTCAGTCACTTGAGAGCCTCCTTAGTTTCATATGGTTTCATTATAGGGCATATCCGGCGGGAGTGTTAATGAGAACGGTAGGATTAGGCAATCATTCGCGACTATTGTGATAACGCTAATCCATTATCTGTTGCACAATAAGAGAGACTGATATATACACTATTCTCAGGAAAGCAGGGAACAAACGAATGGAATATACAAAAATGGGCAACACCGGCCTTGATGTCTCCAGACTGTGCCTGGGCTGTATGAGCTTTGGCGATGCCAAGCGCTGGGTGCACCCTTGGGTGCTGGATGAAGAGCAGAGCCGGACGATGATCCGTACCGCACTGGACCTGGGCATTAATTTCTTCGATACGGCCAATGTCTATTCTGACGGCACGAGTGAAGAAATGCTCGGACGGGCTTTGAAGGACATGACTGCCAGAGAT
Source organism: Paenibacillus sp. FSL R7-0210 (assembly GCF_038009085.1). Lineage (NCBI taxonomy): Bacteria > Bacillati > Bacillota > Bacilli > Caryophanales > Paenibacillaceae > Paenibacillus > Paenibacillus sp. FSL R7-0210. The sequence goes on along the minus strand of NZ_JBBPAR010000001.1, from coordinate 2,618,257 downwards.
GAGGTGGTGATTGCGACCAAAGTATTCTTCCCTATGCGAACCGGACCGAACGGCGGGGGCTTGTCCCGCAAAGCAATTATGAGCGAAATCGACCACAGCCTGAAGCGGCTGGGAACTGATTACGTTGATCTGTACCAGATTCACCGCTGGGATTATACTACGCCGATTGAAGAAACGATGGAAGCCCTGCATGATGTGGTGAAGGCGGGAAAAGCCCGCTATATTGGCGCTTCCGCCATGTATGCCTGGCAGTTTCAGAAGGCGCTGCATGTTGCTGATATGAACGGCTGGACCCGGTTCGTCTCCATGCAGAACCATCTGAATCTCATCTATCGTGAAGAGGAACGTGAGATGCTCCCGCTCTGTAAGGAAGAGGGTATTGCGGTCATCCCCTACAGCCCCTTGGCTTCCGGCCGGCTAACCCGGGACTGGGCGGAAGCTACGCTGCGCTCGGAAACGGATCAGGTACAGAGATCCAAATACGATGCTACAGCCGATAAGGACCGCCTGATTGTCGAGCAGGTAGCTGCCATTGCGGCGGAGCGCGGAGTTCCGCGCATCCATGTTGCACTGGCCTGGCTGCTGCAGAAACAGCCGGTCACTGCGCCGATTATCGGGGCGACGAAGCTGTCGCATATTACCGATGCGGTGGGAGCGTTATCCCTTCAGCTGACAGCTGAAGAGATTGCCCGGCTGGAAGAGCACTACGTGCCGCATGCTATCGTTGGTGCGCTTTGAAAATTTCCATTCAGTAGACAACTGAATCAGCTTCATCCATTGAGCGCGTGCCGGTATGATCCGGCATGCGCTTTTTGCTGGAGCAGGAAACAGCCCTGCTCAGGGAGAAACTAACAGGAAGCCGGGAAATGCTGCCGGAGCGTTTGATTTAGGATTTGACCGGAAGCTGGATGCACAGTGATGAACTGCTGGATTCATGGCGGCATCTGGCCGCAAGAGTATAGAGATTACCATGATTAGGAGTGATAATTGTGCTGTCAAAGATCAGCCTTGAAGGCGAATGGAAGCTGCAACTGGAAGAGAAGGGGCAAGGACTGGTGCTACCTTTTACCGATGTAATTATGCTGCCGGGAACTACCTCCTTCGCCCGTAAAGGGCCGAAGAATGAGGAGATTCTGGTAGGCGCTCTGACGGATGAATTCCGTTATGAAGGACCGGTCTGGTACTCCAGAGAGGTTGGGATTCCGGAAGAGCTGGCAGGTAAGCGCTGCTGCTTATATCTGGAACGTACAAGGCTTACCACCCTCTGGCTGGACGGTCAGGAGATCGGCAGCCGCGACAGCTTGAATACTCCGCATGTATATGAGCTGCCGCAGCTGCAGCCCGGGAGTCATACGCTTACTATCCGGGTGGACAACACCGGCTATCCGACCAAAGGCGGGCATATGACCTCGCCGGACACCCAGACCAACTGGAACGGAATTACCGGGCGGATGGAGCTGCAGTTCTATGGGGAAGCCCGGATTAGCGGCATCCGGCTGAAGTCTGATCTGCCTGCACGTTCGGTGCAGATCTCGGCAACGCTGGAGAGCATGCAAGGTGCTACACTCGCGGTATCTGCTAATAGCTTCAATAGTGAGATAACACATTACGTAGAGGAACAGGAATATGTCATCACACCGGGTCCGTTCACTATAGACTATGCACTGGGTCCCGATGCGCTGCTGTGGAGTGAATTCACTCCCCATCTGTATACTATCAGGCTTGATCTCAAGGGCAGCGATGGAATTACCGTTGACCTGCAGGAGGTGATCTATGGGCTCAAGTCATTCCGGGCTGAGGGGGACAAGTTCACCATTAATGGGGAAAAGACTTTTCTGCGCGGCAAGCATGACGGCCTGATCTTCCCGCTCACCGGCTATGCTCCGACCGATGTGGAGGAATGGGTACGAATCTTGGGGATCTCCAAGTCTTACGGGATCAATCATTACCGCTTCCACACCTGCTGCCCCCCGGAGGCTGCGTTCACCGCTGCCGATCTGCTCGGGATCTACATGCAGCCGGAACTGCCGTTCTGGGGAACCATTACTGTAAATACCGATGAAGGGCATAATCAGGCAGAGCAGGACTATCTGATCAGCGAAGGATACGCCATCCTGCGGGAATTCGGCAATCATCCTTCCTTAGTCATGATGTCGCTAGGCAATGAGTTATGGGGCAGCAAGGAGCGGATTGATTCGTTCCTTGCAGATTATAAAGCGTTCGATGACCGTCCGCTCTACACCCAAGGCTCGAATAACCATCAATGGGTGCCGGAGGTGCTGGAGCATGACGATTTCTTCAGCGGTGTGCGCTTCACCCGGGACAGGCTGTTCAGAGGCTCCTATGCCATGTGCGATGCTCCGCTTGGCCATGTCCAGACTTCGCTGCCAAGTACAATGAAGGATTACGACGATCAGATTATTCCGCCGGGCTTCGGGAATGGTGAAGGAGTCTCCGTCGAGGCAGGCGGCGAGATCCTGATCCAGTACGGTACCGAAGCCAAGGCCGTACAATCCGGCAGTGAGTCCGGCGAATGGATACCACAGGTTCCGGTAATCTCGCATGAGATTGGACAATATGCTACGTTTCCGGATTTCCAGGAAATCGGGAAGTACACAGGCCCGCTAAAGGCGGGGAACTTCGCCATCTTCCGGGAACGGCTGGAGAGCAAGGGACTTGGTCATCTGGCCGATGCATACTTCAAAAGCTCAGGCCAGCTCGCTGTCGCTTGCTACAAGGAAGAGCTTGAGGCTGCCTTCCGTTCCCGCCGGCTTGCAGGGTTCCAGCTTCTGGATCTCCAGGACTTCAGCGGCCAGGGTACAGCATTGGTAGGTGTTCTGGATGCCTTCATGGATTCCAAGGGGCTGATTAGCCCGGAAGAGTGGCGGACCTTCTGTAATGATGCCGTGCTGCTGGCAAGATTCCCCAAGTATAACTACGGCGCTGGTGAGACCTTCGAGGCCCATGTGGAGCTGAGCTGCTTCCGCAGCGGCATGCCGGATGCCATTGAGCTGCACTGGGAGCTTGCGGTTGAAGGGGGAGTGCGGACATCGGGTTCAGCCGGAGCCTGGATTCCTGCCGGAACCCATTACATTGACATTTGCGATCTGGCGATTGAGCTTCCGGCGGTTGACCGGATGAGCCGTGCGGAGCTGACGCTCCGGGTCGAGGGAACCGATATCCGTAAGAGCTATGACTTGTGGATATATCCTGAGCAGAGGGATAACCCGCTTGAAGCTGAAGGCATCTATGTGTTCACAGAGCTGTCTGAGGAGGCCGTCTCCCTGCTGGAGCAAGGCGGCAACGTGCTGCTGATGCCGGAGCCGGAGTCGGTTCAGAACGGAATCGAAGGCTATTATTGCACGGATTTCTGGTGTTATCCAATGTTCCGCTCGATCTCGGAGAGCATGAACCGGCCGGTTCCCATCGGTACGATGGGCCTGCTGATCGATAACGGGCATCCGGTGCTGCGTGATTTCCCGAGTGAAGCGCATTCCACCTACCCGTGGTGGACCATCGCCCAGCATTCCAAATCGCTTATCATGGATGAGGCTGACAGCAGCTGGAATCCCATCGTACAGACCATCGATAATTTCGAGCGTAATCACAAGCTAAGTTTCCTCACAGAGTGCCGTGTAGGTAACGGTAATCTGCTGCTGTGTGTACTGGATGCCGCTAAGGTGAGCCGGACCACTGAAGGCAGACAATTCTTGACCAGCATAGCCGGTTATATGAATTCTGCTGATTTCCAGCCCCAGTACCAGGCAACCATTGAAGAGATTCAGACTTTGATTCGTTAAAATGACCTAATAGAGCTGTCCCAAAGCCGTGAAGCGGCTGCTTGGGGCAGCTCTTTATACTTCTCTATTCTGCCGAATATACTCCATGAATCTTCTGGAGGCGGGGGACAGATAATGGTCCCGGCGCCATTGCAAGCCCACCTCCCATTCCCAGCCCGGCTCCTTGATGGGAATCCAGACTAGACCGTCAAGCATCAGTCCGAGCGTCTGTGGAAGCACGGAGACGCCAAGCCCGGCTTTGATGAAGCCGGCCACAGTAATCAGATCCTCAGCATAATAGGTAGAGGCCAGCTCGAAATTAGTATTTTGGAAAAGGGAGGTGATTGTGTTCTTGAGTCCGCAATTCGTCTTCAGTCCTACAAACGGCTCACCCGACAGCTCGAACAGACTCAGCGAGGAACGCGAGGCGAACCGGTGGGAACTGGAGACCACAACATAAATCGGCAATCTGCGAATCACCATCCATTCCTTATTCTCCGCCGTAGTCTCTCTGGACGTAATCAGCATATCCGAGGTCCCGTTATCCAGCGCTTCGTCGATATCCCCGTGATTCCCCTGATACAGATCAAACCGTACCTTCGGATGGTCAGCCTGATAATCTCTGATAAGCGATGGGATCAGGTCCACGCCAAGAATATTCAGATAAGACAGATGAACGGTTCCACTCTCCGCATTGGACGACTCCTCAATCTCCCGCACCCCATTCCCGATATTGCGCAGCGCTTCTTCGACCCGCGAACTGAACATAACCCCATAGCGGTTGAGCTGGACATTGCGTCCCTTGCGCTCGAATAAAGGAACCCCCAGTTCACTCTCCAGTTTGGAAATCGCATGGCTCAAGGCAGGCTGCGTAATTCGCAGCGCTTTGGACGCAGAGGTCATATGCTCAAGCCGGGCTACGGTCAGAAAGTACTCCAGTTGTGTAAGCTCCATGCAGACAGCCCCTTTATACATTAATATTATTAATGGATTTAATGAAAATAATAAATTAGACGCACATATTAATCAAGTCTAAGATAGACATACAGACCTTAGACGGCTGGACTTGCAGCCTACCCTGAGGAATCCCTAATGAATTGAGGCCGTAACATGACTATAACTTATGCTAGCCCGCTGACAGAATACGAAGGTAAAAGAATCTTGGTAACAGGCGGTACCAAGGGGATGGGACAGGCAATCGCTGCCCGATTCACTGCGGCAGGCGCTGAAGTCATGACTACTGCCCGGACACTTCCGACGGAAGGGCCCGCTTCGGATTTGTTCGTCCAGGCCGATCTGTCCACGCCCGAAGGCGTGGAGCGAGTCATTGCCGCAGTCAAGGCCCGGTTCGGGCGGATCGACATTCTGGTGAATAACGCTGGCGGCAGCTCAACACCAGCGGGGGGATTTCTCGCAGCATCCGATGAACACTGGATGGATGCGCTGAATCTGAACCTGCTGGCAGCTGTGCGGTTGGACCGGGGGCTGATCCCGCTCATGCTGGAGCAGGGCAAGGGAGTCATCATCCACATCTCTTCCATTCAAAGAGTGCTGCCGCTGATCGAATCGACCATCCCCTATGCAGCCGCCAAAGCTGCGTTAAGCAGTTACAGCAAGAGCTTATCTAAGGAATTCTCTCCGAAGGGCATCCGGGTGAACCGGGTTGCGCCGGGCTTCATTCAAACCACAGCAAGCGAGGACTTCCTAAAGAGTATTGCGGAGGTAACCGGCAGTGTGGAAAGTGCGCTGCAGTCCGTAATGGACGCGCTGGGCGGCATTCCCATCGGACGTCCCGGCTTCCCCGAGGAGGTGGGCGAGCTGGTAGCCTTCCTTGCTTCCGACCGCGCAGCCTCCATTACGGGTGCTGAGTACGTGATTGACGGGGGAACCGTACCTACGGTGTAAGGTGATTCTTCATCCTCACCGGTAAGAGCTGCATAAGCCAGCATATACCTCATAAGACAGTCCGTTAAGCCATTCATTGGCTGGGCGGGCTGTTCTTTTTGTCTGTTTCGGGCTATTATTTCTTATTAGCAGCGAAGCTGAGCTAAAGGTCCACCCAGTATAAGAAGCACTTAGGAAATAAACAAAAAGCAAAAGAAGCGGAGGGGAAATTTGGAACTGTAGGAGCGGTAGCGACCGCCTTTGACTCCGGATTTCAACCGCGCACAGCGGTCCAATAGAAGAAATCTGGAGTCAACAGCGGCCGGAAGTCCAAATGTTCACCGCAGTGACGATGAAGCTTCAAGTTCAAATCTTGTGTGCGCCTTATATATTCTTTATCTTTTCTTTAGATTTGGTTTAGACTGGATTAAGAATGGCAGGCTATAGTTACAAAGAGCGCGGCTTGCATGACAAGATAGAGGGGGATTCACCATGTATACCATTCTCATAGCCGATGACGAATCGGAGATTGTTGAGCTTCTGCAGCTGTATCTGGAGAAGGAATATAACATTTTGACGGCAGAGAACGGAATTGAAGCCTTGAAGCTCATGCAGAATAACAAGATTGACCTGGCGCTTCTGGATATTATGATGCCGGGGATGGACGGGCTGCAGCTGCTGAAGCGGATTCGGGAGCATGAGCATTTCCCCGTACTGTTTCTGTCCGCCAAGAGCCAGTATCATGACAAAATCCTGGGTCTGGAGCTTGGTGCGGATGACTATATCGCTAAGCCTTTTAATCCGCTGGAGATTGTGGCGCGTGCCGGGGCCATGCTGCGGCGGGTGCATCAGTTCGATGCCAAGGCACCGGAGGAGGAGAAGCCAAGTGAGCAGATCGTGCTCGGCAGGCTGACGCTGGACCGGAGTACCTGTCAGGTTGAGGTAGCCGGGGAGGCCGTCGCTCTGACCTCTACCGAATATAAAATCCTGGAGCTGCTGATGCAGCAGCCGGGCCGTGTTTTTACACGCAAGAAGATCTATGAGACCGTCTGGGAAGATTTCTACGTCTATGAGGACAACAGCATTATGGTGCACATCAGCAACATCCGCGACAAGATCGAACGAGATTCCAAGAGACCGGAATACCTGAAGACGATCAGGGGATTGGGGTACAAAATTGAAGCACCCGTGGAAAAGTAGAGATAACCGCCCGCTGCAGACGTCGCTGACCATCGACTTCCTGCTGTTCAACTGCATGCTGCTGATGCTGGTGTTAGTGGTCTATCTATTCGTACAAAAGGATATTGCTGAGGTTATCCGGGAGCAAATGACGCCTGACCCCAATCTGTCTGTGGAAGCCGGGGCGTACCGGGAGGAGCTGGGCCAAGGGCCGGAGAGTGAGCGTCTGCTGAAGAGCGGAGGCTGGCTGGAGCTGCTGGATTCCGGCAAGCGTGTGATCCGTGTTGTTGGCGAGAAGCAGGATGAGATTCAGGTTTATGACGAGGACAGCCTGTTTCAGGGACTGGAGAACGGCAGCGACCAGCCCTTTTATTATTCTATTACGAGCGTAACGGAGCAGGACAGCGGGGCAGCCTGGATGTTGCTTAAGATTCCCCGCGATGTAATCAATGTCTCTATTAATAACGAGTTTCTAGTCTCCTATCTGAATCATTCGGTGTTCTTTTATGTATTCCTGGTCAGCGGGTTGATTCTGCTGCTGATTTTTGTATACAGCTATTGGGTCTCCAGACGGATCAAGAAGCCGCTGCGGGTGCTGAATCTAGGCTTGAACCGTATGATGGAAGGGCATTACAATACCCGAATCGCTCTCTATGCAGAGACGGAGTTCCTGCGGATCGGCCACAGCTTCAACTACATGGCTGATGTGATTGAGAAGACCACCGAGGAGAAGCGCCTGGCCGAGAAAAGCAAACAGCGGCTGATGGTCGATCTGTCACATGACCTGAAGACCCCGATTACCAGCATCCAGGGATACGCGCAGGCCCTTATCGAAGGACGCGTTACCGACCCGGAGCGGCAGACGAAATATTTGAATTACATCTACACCAAGTCCGTGCAGGTCACGAAGCTCATTACGCATATGCTGGATCTGCTTAAGCTGGACTCACCGGATTTCATCCTGCGTATAGAGCGCCTTGAGCTGGGCGACCATCTGCGGGAGATTATTGCTGATACCTATGGCGAGATTGAGCAAAAAGAATTCGAGCTTCACCTGCAGGTGCCCGAAGAAGAGGTCTATGCCCGTTATGATCCCGAGCTGTTCGCCAGTGTCATTAATAATCTAATTTCTAATGCTCTGGCCTATAATCCCGAAGGGACGCGCATCCGGGTATCCGTGATTCCCGAGGATACACAGATCAGGATCGAGATTGCGGACAATGGAGTCGGCATTCCGAAGGAGCTGTGGACTACGATCTTTGATCCGTTTGTGCGGGGAGATGAAGCCCGGACAACGGCAAGCGGGGGTACCGGTCTGGGCTTGTCCATTGCCAAGAAGAACGTAGAGAAGATGGAGGGCACGCTGCTACTGGAGAGTAGGGAAGGGGAGCCGACGGTATTTGTGATCCGTATTCCGAAGTAGCGAACGGCTGAAGGAATACAGATAAGTGATTTTATATAGAGGAAATAATTAACTTCTTGTCGAATGTACTGATCTGGAAGATTCCGGCACCTTGCCGGGACACCTAACTTACATCGGGGGAAGGAATTAGAACATCTATGAAAAAACTTGCATTACTGCTCACCACTCTGCTGCTTGCGCTCGGACTGGTCTATCCGGGAGGCGCCGGACAGGCAGCCGCCGCAGCCGCACCAGTGTACACGGAGATTGCTACGTTTGTCGAAGGCAACCTGCTTATTTCGCCAGCCAAATCTGTACTCGTGAATGGCTCTGCCTATGTTCCGGTTAAGCTGGCCGGGCAGATCCCGGGCTTCACTGTGGCGGCAGATGCCACTGGCGTAACGCTCACAGGCAGCAAAGGAAGCGCCAAGCTGAACAAGGATAACTCTATTTTGTACAAAAGCACCAATTACGTAGCCTTCAAAACCCTGCTCAAGCTCGGAGCGATTGACGGCAAATATGCCTCCAGCGCCATAGCGTTGTTCGTTTGGAGTACAGAGGACGGCAAGAATAAGAGCAACAGTATGCTCTACGCGATCAGCAAGCTGCCTGGAACGATGGGCATTGTGCTTGGCAAAAAGGTCTACTTATATGGACATCCGGGAAGCCATTGGGTGAAAAGTGTACAGTATGTTGATGACAACAACCAGAACTTTGTGATGCAAAATGAAGCCGGAACCGAGTGGGTTCTGGACTTGAACGATTTTGTGGACAATACTATGTACACCATGGAGAATATTGATTATTTGAAGTATTACTATAATGGACTAACGGTGTGGACCCGGAACGCCATGATTACCGATAGTCCGTTCAAGAACTTTGAGAAAGCAACCATCGCCAATTTCCGCCCGAACCCAGTAAGTGGTAATTTAGAAATGATCATCCGCCGGGCCAACGGGCAGGAGGTTCCGCTCAAGATTGAACCTCGTGATGACCCTAGTGAGTATGTCGAAGAGGTACTGTTTTTCAAGAATCCGCAAACGAAGTTCAAGATCAGCGATAAAATGTGGTCAGCCATCCGTGAAGAGCGGGCGGTCAGCGGCATGACGATCACAGAGCTTCTGCTCTCCTGGGGAGACCCGGACGAAGTTTATGACGGGTATGTAGTGTACGGCCACCAATACGTCTATTTCATCAATGATAAGGTCTTCTCTATAGTTAATCTTTAATTCTTAGCATCTCCAGGCTTGCTTAAGGAATTCTTAGAGTTCCTTGGGCAGGCTCTTTTTTTCATGTATAATAAATGCACTGGAACCAGCTATTCTTTTACACTCTAGGAGGACATTATGCAGCTCATTCAACCCCAAGCTATTCAGACCCGGATCGACGATTTCGTCTCTGAGGATCTATATATCCATCTTGAACTTACAAACGGAGCCTACGCCAGCCATTTCGACAGCTCCCGTGCTCCGGGCTCGGTGTTCATCAGCAATGCCGAGATCCGATACACGAACGGCTCCATCTCAGGGACAGGACCCTACCGGGTGGGTTTGAAGACAGAGAAGGGCTGGATCTATGCAGAAGGCCTGACCCATGTGGATGAGCAGGATAACGAGCGGCTGATTCTGGCCGGACATGACAATATGGGCAAGCTGATCGTGGCGTTGCAGCTTAGCCGGAGCCCTTTTTAATGATACTGGAGGAGTAAGCAGACATGAATAATAAATCTATGGACCATGCAAGAATCCTGGTGGTACTTCCCCATCCTGACGATGAAGCCTACTTCGTATCCGGGACGCTGGCGATGTATATTGCAGCAGGTGCAGAGGTGACCTATGCCTGTCTGACACTGGGAGAGATGGGCCGGAACATGGGCGTTCCGCTGATCGCGAACCGTATCACTCTGCCGGCCATCCGCCAAGCGGAGCTCGAAGCTTCCTGTAAGGCCATTGGAATTCAAGACCTGAGGATGCTGGGCTTCCATGACAAAATGATTGAGTTCGAAGACCCGGCGCTTCTGGATCAGCGGATGGAATCGCTCGTGAAGGAGCTTACCCCGTCGCTGGTGATTACGTTCTACCCCGGATATAGCGTGCACCCGGATCATGATGCCACTGGTGCTGCGGTGATCCGTACAATGGCCCGGCTGCCCGCAGCGGAACGTCCGGTTGTACATAGTGTGGCTTTCTCGAATAACCATCAGCAGCGGATTGGAGCAGCCGATGTAGTCATCGATGTAACGCCTTTTATCACTGTCAAAATCAACTCCATTCTGGCGCACCGCACCCAGTTCCAGGAGGATAAAGTGCTTGGTAGCCTTCTGCCAACTGATCCAGTAATCTGCGGCAAGTATGGTACGGAACGCTTCTGGACCTACCGGTTCCCAGAATGCAAGGAACAGCCGGAGGAAGCGGCATTGTGCTGCAATTAAGAATGGAGGCGTAAAGATGACTGAACAACGGGTATACATCCGCTACCCTGAGGCGGGAGATGCTACGGAGCTGACGGCGATGTATTTGCGTAACCGTGAATTTTTTGAAGAACATTCTCCGGAGATCAGCGGGGATTTCTATACGGAAGACTACCAGCTTGACAAGCTTGCGCAGTATGAAGAGTTCAGGGCAGCGGATGAGAGATACGACTTCCTGGTCATTCACAAGGCTGACCGCCGGATTATCGGTACTGTCAGTCTGTCTTTTGTGGTGCGGGGACCGCTGCAGAGCTGTATGATCGGGTACAGTCTGGACAAGGACTATAACGGTAAAGGCTATATGACGGAGGCGGTGCAGCAGGTCGTGCGCTATGCCTTCGAGGAGCTGAAGTTCCACCGGATTACTGGGGAAGCCTCACCGGATAATCCCGGCTCCATCCGTGTGCTGGAGAATGCAGGCTTCCATAAGGAAGGCATTGCCCGTCTGAATGTGAAGATCCGCGGGGTGTGGAAGGACCACCAGATTCTCGCGATTATCAACCCGGCGGATATTAGTTAACGGAGTTAACGCACGGATTAGTAGCTTAAATATTAACCTTGTGGAGGATCACCAATGAGCCAGCGTTTACGAATTACCCGTTCCATGCAGGAAGAGAATGCAGAGCAGGCGCTAACCTTAGAGGAATGCAAGCAATACTTTGCCGATAAATCGGGCTTCAGCTATTCCGGGGTCTACACCGTACAAGGTGCGGAGAGCACGATGTCGATTGATGGAGATTTTTTCATGTGGAGCCATGAGGGGACGGAGTATCCGTTCCGTCTGTATATGGGCGATCTGTACGTTGCTTTGTCAACGGAGGCTATTGTACCCGTGATCCTTGAGATTGCCACGGACCTGCGGGCCGATGTGGTTGAGGGGTAGGCTGAGTAAAGTTCGGATTAAGCTGTTTTTTACACATTCTGTATGCTCCCCGGATGTTATATTGATCCAGTACATATAAGAACTGGGGGAACCAGAATGAATACATATCAGAGCAGAGTACAAGAGCTTCACACGATGCTGACCCGCTTTATGGAGAATGGACCGTTTACCGGATTGCAGGTGGGGATCGTTAGTGAGGACAAGATTCTTTTTACAGGAGAGTATGGCAGCGCTAATGTGTCTACAGGGGAGCCAGTGGCTAACAGCACTCTTTTTCACCAGGCATCCGTCTCCAAGACCTTCGTAGTTACGGCTGTGATGCAATTGGCAGAGCGTGGGCAGGTAGAGCTGGACTCACCTATAGTGAGCTATCTTCCGTATTTCAAAATGAATGATGAACGCTATCATCAGATTACAGTCAGACAATTGTTGAATCACACCTCCGGGATGCCGGATGAGGAGGATTATGCCTGGGACCGGCCTGAATATGATGAAGAGAGTCTTGAGAGGTATGTCAGAGGAATCTGCCATCTCGGCCTGCTGAGTGATCCGGGTACTCATTTTGCATACAGTAATATCGCTTATGAAATTCTTGGAGATCTGATTGCCAAGGTTAGCGGCCTCAGCTTCGAGGAGTATATGCGGCAGCATCTTCTGGAGCCTGTTGGGATGAGCACGAGTTCTTTTCTGAAAATGGAGGTTGAACAGGTGCTGGCTGCGCCCCATGTGCTGAGGAGCTCTGCAGGGTACGGGCCATACGTTAGTGAAGTGTTCCCTTACAATAGAGCGCATGCTCCCAGCTCCACACTGTATACCAATGCGCAGGAGATGTGCCAATATATGCTGATGCAGCTCGGTCAGGGCAAAGCTAAGGATAGATATAACGCCTTACAGCCCGGCAGTTATGATCAGATGTGGAACCCTACTATGGCTACAGGCTGGGGGCCGGAGCATGAAGCTGTGGGGCTGGGCTGGTTCCTGGGCCACTATAATGGCTCACGGATACTCTCGCATTCCGGCTGGGATACCGGATTCCTTAGTGAGCTTATTCTGCTGCCGGATGAGAATCTCGGCATCTCTGTAATGACCAACTGTGACCATGTGTGGCTGGGCAGTGTGACCCGTCCTATTCTGGATCTGCTGCTGGGCATGGAGGTCCGCCAGCTTAAGCTGTCGATGGTACATCATCTTGCCAAGACCGTTGTCACGAGCGGCGCAGGTGAGGCCATTAACGAATACCAGCGTATCCGGCGCTTAGAGCAGGATAAGTATTATGAAGCGGATTTTGAATTTATGCGGATTGCTGATACCTTAAGTTATGGCGGCCACCGGGAGGGAGCAATACGCATTCTTACCTGCGCTGCTACAATATACCCGGACAGTGAAGCCGTTGCAGGCAAGCTGCAGCAGCTTTTGGACGAAGACTAGATTTTTCAGTGGGGTAAGACCCGTCTTCCAAGCGCTCCCTAGCGGTCATCAAGACTGTGATGGGAGTCTTTAGTCTTGCGGGAACGCCGCCGGGACATGAACAGCAGACACAGGGCAATCACGGTGAGGATCATTCCCAGCAGCCGGAATCCGCTGAAGCTGAACTGGTCGCCCATAATGATTCCGATGAGCAGGGAGGAGAGGATCGTCCCGAAATATCTGGAGGTGCTGAATAAGCCGGAGGTTACGCCGATGATCTCTTTTGGCGAGTGGTTGAACAAGGCGGCTTGCATGGCGACGTTGTTCAGTCCGTTGCTGATTCCGAAGGCAGCCAGGGCCAGGATGATGCTGATTACAGGCGATGCCGGATTCAGCATCACGATCCATAGCGACCCGATGGTCATGAGGATTGCCGAACCTGCCTGCGCGGGCCGGGGCCCTGAGGCATTGATCCATCTTCCGGCGATTGGAGAAACGGCGAGTGAGCATAGACCCAGACTTAACATCAGAAGCCCGGTGTGGAATTCACTGACCTTACGAACGAGCTGCAAATAAGATGGAAGACCGAAGAAGACGGAATAAAATAATAGATTAACCAGCATGAATTCGACATTGACACGGATCAGCCCGGGATACCCGGCGAAGGTACGCAGAGGAATGAAGGGCATGGCTGTTCTTAACTCATGCCTTACGAAGACTGCAAGCAGGATGAACCCGGACAGGCCGATGATTACATTGAATAGGGAGACATGACCGGAGGACTTGGCCGACAGCATCTGCGCAAGTACAGCCACCAGCCCCACAGTGAACAACAGGATTCCAGGCACATCCATCCGGCTCATCCATTGCCGCAAGGACGGCTTGGGTAATAAGGCTGCGGGCGGCTTATCTTGCGGGATGGTTCTCCAGGCTAACAGGAAGCTCGCCATTACAAACGGCAGGTTGATGTAGAAAATGGAAGACCAGCCCCACACATGGATCAAGACCCCGCCGATGAACGGTCCTGCCGCTGCCGCTCCTGATGTAAACATCGACAGCACGGACAGAGCAGAGGCTTGCCTGTCTGTAATATTCACCCGGATGATAGCCATCCCTACAGCCACCACCATACTGGTTCCGATAGATTGGATAATCCGCAGAACAACGAGTCCCCCGAAGCCCGGAGACCAAGGGGCGAGCAGGGAGGCTGCGAAGACGATTACCAGTCCGGCCATGAATATTCTCCTGCGGCCGAAGATATCGCTGGCTCTGCCCATGACAGGCTGGGCAACAGCGCTGCCAATATAGAACGAGAAAATGATCCAGGAAACCACAGTGAACTCAAGCCCGAACACATGCTGTAACCTGGGGATCGCCACAGCTACCATCGAAGAGTTAAGCGGGTTAAGCATGATTCCCAGCCCAACGGATATCATTAACCACCAGTTGCGTGCATTCATTGTTATTCCCCCTCAAGTGCTGTACAGTTATCGTACAGGATATGAGTTATTTACTCCAACGCATTTCATGTTATGATTTCATAGACTTGAGGGAATGAATGGAGGCGGGATATGGAGCTTCTTCAATTGCAGTATTTCATCGCGGTTGCCCGCCTGGAGCATATGACCGAGGCTGCACACAGGCTGCATGTTACCCAATCCTCACTGAGCAAGACCATTCAGCGGCTTGAGGAGGATCTCGGAGTTCCATTGTTTGACCGGAGCGGGAGGAAGCTGCGGTTGAACGAGCCGGGACGCCGATTTCTTCAACGTGCAGAGAAGGCGCTGTTCGAATTGGAGCAGGGGAGGCAGGAGCTTAAAGACCTGTCCAGCCTGGAGTCCAGCAACCTTGAATTAGCGGTAACCACCGCGAGTACCTTGCCCGGTATTCTCCGGGAGTTTCGCCTCAAGCTGCCGGACATACATTTTCACGTACAAATGCTGCCCATGCAGGAGATGATTCCCCTTCTTCAGAGGGGAGAAGTTGATTTCTGCTTGTCCTCTCCTCCGGTCAGAGGGGAAGAGCTGGAATGTCAGGTGGTCTGTAACGATCACATCTACCTTGCCGTTCCAGCCGCTCACCCTCTGGCGGACCGCAAGAGCCTCGCCTTGATAGAGCTTAAGAATGAGTGGTTTGTGGGTGTCAAACAAGGTTACGGGATTCGAGATTTGGTGGATTCCGTCTGCCAGGCTTCAGGATTCCTGCCACGCTATGTGTATGAGGGAGACGAACCGGCCCGCTTGATTGACCTGGTGGAAGCCGGAATCGGCTTAGCCTTCATCCCGGGTACGGCGAGGAATGCGCAGGATCATATCCGTCTGATTCCGCTGGAAGACGAGGGACTGGTCAGGGAAATCGCCTTGTTATGGCATAAGAACCGCTATATTTCACAGGCGGGCCTGATTTTCCGCGAGGTTGTTATCGAATATTTCGCTAAGCTATAATGTCACCGGGAGGAATGAACCTATGAACGACACACAGATTACAGAACACAAGCGCATACTGGTGGTGTTCCCGCATCCTGACGATGAGGCTTTTACAGCGGCTGGCACACTGGCGAAGTATATTGAGCAAGGCTCAGAAGTAACCTATGCCTGCCTGACGCTGGGCGAGATGGGCCGGAATATGGGGATTCCTCCATTCGCGAACCGGGTAACCTTGCCGGAGATCCGCCGGGAGGAGCTGCGTGCTTCCTGTCAAGCTATCGGGATACAGGACTTAAGAATGCTAGGCTTCCACGATAAAATGATCGAATTCGACGACCCGCGCCTGCTGGAGAATACAATACTTTCCCTGCTTCGGGAGCTGACGCCGTCCCTAGTGATTACTTTCTATCCCGGCTACAGCGTGCATCCGGATCACGATGCCACCGGAGCGGCGGTCATCCGGGCAGTCCACCGCCTGCCTGCCGCTGATCGGCCGGTTGTCCACTGTTGCGCCTTCTCCATCGGCCATGAGGAGCATATCGGACTATCGGATGTGCATGTCGATGTCACCGCATACTTGGACAAGAAGATGGCTTCTATCCAGGCACACCGTTCGCAATTCCAAGCGGCGGAGCTTGTCGGCAATCAGGAGCTGACGGCGGAGGAGATTCAGCTCCGCTTCGGGCAGGAAGCCTTCTGGACCTATCCCATGAACACACAACACTAAGAGAAGGCAGGAATCACCTATGAATCTAATGAATCAAAAAGATAGAATGCTTGCAGGATTACCCTATAAAGCATGGCTGGACGGATTAACCGAAGAACGGACAGCCGCCAGGCTGCTGGTTCACCAGCTCAATTCACTTTCTCCAGACGCTCATGAGGAGAGAGACGGGCTGATCCGCAAGCTTTTCGGCAAGACGGGGGAGCTTGTGCATATTGAGACTCCCTTCCGCTGCGATTATGGATCGAATATCACTGTAGGTAATAATTTCTATGCCAATTTCAACTGTACGATTCTCGATGTAGGCAAGGTGGTCATCGGCGAGAATGTCATGTTCGCTCCGAATGTATCGCTTTACACAGCAGGACATCCTGTCCATCCCGATTCCCGGAATTCAGGCTATGAATACGGGATTGCCATCACCATCGGCAACAATGTGTGGATCGGCGGCAATGTCATTGTGAATCCGGGGGTAACCATCGGGAATAATGTAGTTATCGGAGCGGGGAGCGTAGTGACCAAGGATATCCCGGATAATGTGATCGCCGTAGGCAGCCCGTGCAGAATTGTCCGTGAGATCACGGAGGAAGACCGGAAATTCTATTACAAGGATAGAGAGTTTGACGTCACGGACTACGTGTAGAATCGCTGCTATACCGTCCTTAAGGGACAGGATTCGTTCTAAATAAGCACATAGGTAGCCCTCAGCGGCCCATGCACCCCGACGACAAGCTTCATTTCGATATCGGCGGAATTGGAGGGACCAGAGATGAAGTTAATCGATGAACCCACCGGTTCCCCGTCCTGAATTCTCCGGTTAAGCGCTGCGGCGGCATCCGTGGAGCGGAGCACCAGCTTCTCACGTTCAACCACCGCAATATAATGGGCAGGCAGGAAATGGAGCGACCGTCCCTGATCGGGGCGGCTCTCCAGAACAACCGTTCCAGATTCCGCAAGTGCACAGTCGGCGAAGACTATGGCTGTATTCGCCGATTCAGCACGCCTGATATTCTCCGCCCGTCCCGCAGCTTCTTCCCATACGGTCGCATCCGGGAAGGCCAGCCCGTACTCCCTGAACCGGGGATCACCGGAAGTCATCACGTTCCCGCCGCCATTTGCCTCTAACAGATCATCTAACGTTCTCTGCAGCAGCTCCCGCGTCGTCTCAATCACCTGAGTGTGGATGAAGAAGCACTGTTCCTTAAGAATCTCCACCAGATTGTCCGTGGTAAGCGGGCCGTAGCTGTCAGGAATGAACTCCCGGATTGCAGGACGCTGAACCTCTGACTTCCGTGCCCGGCCCAGCTTGGCGGCAATCGTATTCAGAAAAGCCTCTTTGTTCGTATTCGTGTTCATGTTTGGATTCGTATTCGCGGATGCTGTCATTGCGTTGCCCCTCCTTTGCGCTTCTCCAGCCATGCCCGGAAGCTGTCCTTCTGCTTGACGGGCTGCTTCAGGTCGCGGGAACGAATCCAGCCCTGAAGCAAGGCTGGTCCTCTTACAATACGGCCCTGCTTGCTCATCATCCGGCTTGCAGAGTGGGCGAACCGCAGGGTTTTGCCGAACAGGGCAGGGGAAGAGAGCAGCTTGCTGGCGGCTTTCATCTGGATTCGGTCGGCAGCACCGGTCCTCTTCTGCTTCACAATATTCTGGCGGTGCATAATGAGCTGCTCATGCAGCGGGATTTTTACCGGACAGACATCTGTACACGCCCCGCACAGGCTGGAAGCATACGGCAGCTCTTTATAATCGTCATAACCGCCAAGCAGCGGGGTGATGACCGCCCCAATCGGCCCCGGATAGATCGATCCGTAAGCATGGCCGCCGATATGGCGGTAGACCGGACAGACATTCAGGCAGGCACCGCAGCGGATACACTGCAGCGCTTCATTGAATTCACTTCCGAGAATATCGGATCGCCCGTTATCGACGACTACCAGATGGAATTCCTCAGGGCCGTCTGTCTCACCGGCGGAGGAGGGTCCCATTACTGTGATATAGCTGGTTAGTTTCTGTCCGACGGCGCTGCGGCAGAGCAGATTATCCAGTACCTCCATCTCCTCCAGAGTCGGCACAATCCGCTCCATGCCCATTACCGCGATATGCGTCTTGGGAATGGCAGCCGTAAGATCGCCATTACCCTCATTGGTGACGAGATTAATCGCTCCGAGATTGGCTATGGCGAAGTTGCAGCCTGTAATTCCGACCTCCGCTTCCAGGAACTTCTGCCGCAGGACCGTGCGGGCAAATCCGGCCAGATTCTCCGGAGTTTCATCGCCTGTATAACCAAGCTTCTCTGTGAATACCCGCTTGATTTGCCTCCGGTCCTTATGCAAGGCGGGAGCCACGATATGCGAGGGTGGGTCCCAATCATCCATCTGGAGGATATATTCTCCAAGATCCGTTTCCGTCAGCTCACAGCCTGCTTCAAGCAGAACGCGGTTTAGCTCTATTTCTTCCGTGACCATGGATTTCGATTTGACGATCTTCGTGGCTTGTTTGCGCACAATAACATCCCGGATATAAGAGCTGGCTTCTTCTTTGGTTGCTGCAAAATAGATATGCCCGCCCTGTCGCTCAATATTGCCGGCAAGCTGCTCCAGATAATAATCCAGATTCTCCAGAGTGTGCTGGCGGATAAGCTGGCCTACATTCCGCCACTGCTCCCAGTCACCGAGCGCAGTGGCCGCAGACAGACGTCTTGTCTTGAGACTGTCCTGCGCCGAACCCACGGCACTGCGCATGAAGGCATCCCCAAGGCCATCCGTCGTCCGTTCGCTGAAATTACGTGAATCCGTCTGCAGGCTCAAGTCCGGCTTCCCCCTTTGCTAACTACAGGCTGATGTTGATTCAATACCTCTGCAATATGCATGATCCTTACAGGCTCACCCTTACGTGACAGGCGTCCCCCGATATTCAGCAGACAGCCCATGTCTGCACTGATTAGAATATCCGCTCCCGTATCCATGACACAGCCGCATTTCTCATCCACCATCTGCTCCGAGATTTCAGGCATCTTCACCGCAAAGGTTCCGCCGAACCCGCAGCAGTTATCGCTGTTCTTGAGTGGCTCAAGCTTCAGTCCCTTCACCTGCTCCAGCAGCTGGAAGGGGGTTTCCTTCTCTCCGAGAAGTCTGGTCATATGACAGGAACGATGGTAGGTTGCGGTGCCTTCGAGAGTTGCACCCACATCGGTCACCCCCAGTACTTTGACAATGAATTGGGTCAGCTCGTAGGATTTCTCTTTCAAAGCAACCGCTTTCAATTCCCAATCGGGGTCACCCCGGAAGATCTTCGGGTATTCATGGAACATCGCAATGCAGGAGCCGGAGGGACCTACGACATAATCCGAAGCTTCGAACGCCAGCATCATGTTCTGCATAGCAAGCTTGGATTCCTGCAGATAACCGCTGTTGTAAGTAGGCTGGCCGCAGCAGACCTGTGAAGCGGGATAATCGATCTCGCAGCCAAGCCGTTCCAGGACCTCCACCATGGCGATCCCGACATTCGGGCTCATAAGGTCTACCAAACAAGTAGAAAAAATACTGACTCGCACTCCTACCCCTCCCATCAATGAAAACCTATATCCTCAGCTTAACTCAATAAGTCAATGAAAAACAACACAAAAACAAATAAAAAATGTGAAACTTATTGACAATAAATATTGATAGCGTTTACACTATGATTGGGTAATTGGGATAATGGAATAATCTACCTTGAGGGGGAGAAACAGTGACCAAGCATTTGATGTATATCGACGGCCAATTTACGGAATCCGAAGGCAAAGAGTGGATGGATGTTACCAATCCGGCAACCGATGAAGTGATCTCACAGGTTCCCAAGGCTACAAGGAATGATGTCATACGTGCCATTGATGCAGCAGAGCAGGCCCAGGCAGCGTGGGAGGAGACTCCGGCGGTAGAGCGCGGCAAGTATTTGCATGCGATTGCTGACGGGATTCGGGCAGAGGCGGACAGCATCGCCAGGCTGATCTCGGAGGAAGTCGGCAAGACCCTGGAATTATCCACCGTAGAGGTTCATTTCACTGCGGATTATTTGGATTATATGGCGGAATGGGCACGGCGTTATGAGGGGGAGATCGTGCAGAGCGACCGTGATAATGAGCATATTTTTGTATTCAAAAGAGCGATTGGCGTCACCACGGGCATTCTGCCCTGGAACTTCCCGTTCTTCCTGATCGCGAGAAAAATGGCCCCGGCGCTCATCACCGGCAACACGATTGTCGTGAAGCCCAGCGCGGAATCTCCGAACAATGCCATGGCGTTCAGCCGGATCGTGGATCAGTCCGGATTGCCTAAGGGGGTATTCAACCTTATTACTGGCAGAGGCGCGGAAGTGGGCAACGAGCTGTCCAGTAATGCCAAGGTAGGCATGGTTAGTCTTACAGGCAGCGTACCGGCAGGGCAGAAGGTTATGGAGGCGGCGGCTGAGAATATCATCAAGGTCAGCCTGGAGCTGGGCGGCAAAGCGCCTGCCATCGTCATGAAGGATGCCGATCTGGAGCTGGCTGTTCAGGCGATTGTGGCTTCCCGGGTCATTAATACAGGCCAGGTCTGTAACTGTGCGGAGCGTGTCTATGTCCATGAAGATATTAAGGAGGAGTTCACTACGCGGCTGGTTGAAGCGATGAAGGCCGTGAAGTACGGAGACCCGCTCAAGGACACAGACATCCAGATGGGACCGCTCATCAACAAGGCCGCACAGGAATCGGTTCAGCAGAAGGTGGACCGGGCCGTTCAGGAAGGGGCTAAGATCGCCTTGGGCGGTAAAAAGGTAGAAGGAACCGGCAGCTTCTTCGAGCCGACAGTAATCACAGACGCTACGAATGAGATGGAGATTGTGCAGGATGAAATTTTCGGTCCGGTTATTCCTGTCATCTCATTCTCAACCCTGGATGAGGCGATTGCACTCGCCAATGACAGTGAATTCGGCTTAACCTCATCGCTGTACACCCAGAATCTGAATGTCGCCATGAAAGTAATCAAGCGGCTGAAATACGGGGAGACGTACATCAACCGTGAGAATTTCGAAGCGATGCAGGGCTTCCATGCAGGCTGGAGAAAATCCGGCATCGGCGGCGCTGACGGCAAGCATGGCTTGAACGAATACCTCCAGACGCATGTTGTCTACTTGCAATATGACAAGTCAGTTAACTGAATGACCTCATAATGTAAGCATATAAGCATATAAGCATATAAGAGAAATGCTCCCATGCAGTTTGGGGGCATTTTTTGCGTGTGAATATAAGAAGTTGTAGGTTCATCCGCAATTGAGCAGATTTACAAACGATTTCACAGATATGGGGGCCTTCGGATTCGGGAGCGCGGTGCTATCATTGGTAATGAAACGGCAGGAATTATGGATTGTAAGCGCATTAACGGGCTGGCGCCAGAGCCGTTCTTGGTTAGAGGCAGCGCCAAATTACCAGGGTCTGGGGGAACGGAAGAAGCGATGAGAGAAATTCTGTTGAACGAATTGAACTGGGAAGTCAAAGGATACTGGCCTTGGGTGCCGCTGAAGGGTACAAGCATGGAGCTAGGCCAGGAATTAATGGGGGTGACCGACTGGATGCCGGCAACGGTGCCGGGGGGAGTTCATTACGATCTCTACAGACAGGGCTGGATTGCCAATCCCTATGAGGACTTGAACAGCTTGAGCTGCGAATGGGTAGAGAATCGCTGGTGGGTGTACCGTATGACCTTGAAACGACCGGAGTTGAAGGGGTCCCGAGTTGAGCTGGTCTTTCTGGGACTCGATTATGAAGCAGTGGTATACGCTGATCATATCCTGCTTGGAGAGCATAAGGGAATGTTTGATCCGGCTGTGTACGATGTTACAGAGCTGCTCTCCGTTCGGGAGAAGCTTGAGATCTCCGTGCTTCTGAAGCAGGCACCTGATGAAATGGGGCAAATCGGCAAAACCTCGGCCACCTTCACGCAGAAGAGCCGTTTCAATTATAAGTGGGATTTCTCTACCCGGCTGGTTAACGTTGGAATCTGGGATGATGTGCTGCTAAGGATACATGAGGATTATTCGTGGGGTGAAATGTCCATCACGACCGATGCTGAGGTTGAAGAGGACGGCAGCACTCAGGTGGCTGGCTGTATTGAAATACAGGCCGCCGTTTCATCCACTTCTGGAGCAGAGCTTGCCCGGACACTGACGGCGAATATCACCTGCTCTGATCCCGGAGGTAATCTGCTGCTGATGCAGACGCATCCCGTCTGTGCTGGATCGGTGCTCAAGACCACGCTGGACATCCCTGAACCTGAGCTATGGTATCCCAATAGTTACGGGGCGCAGCCGCTCTACAGTCTTGAACTGAAGCTGCTGGATGAAGACGGGAAGGAGCTGGATACTCGGGTTATACGAACCGGCATCCGCAAACTTGACTATATCCGAAATGTTGACAGTCCTGACAATGCGCTGCCCTATACAGTAGTCATCAACGGCCGCCGGATCTATATGAAAGGGGTGAATATGACCCCTCTGGACCATCTCTATGGAAATGTAACAGTCGAACAGTATCAGCTTATGGTCCGTCTCATGAAGGCGGCTCATGTCAATCTTGTCCGGGTATGGGGCGGGGGGATCATTGAGAAGCAGGTCTTCTACGACCTATGCGATGCGAACGGCATTATGGTCTGGCAGGAATTCATCCAGTCGAGCTCGGGGATTGACAATATTCCTTCCAAGCAGCCGGAGTTCCTTGAGCTGCTGCACCAGTCCGCCCGCTCAGCACTCAAGGCGAAGCGTAATCATGTCGCCATGACGATATGGAGCGGCGGCAATGAATTAATGAGCGAGCCGAATAAGCCTTCGGACTTAAGCGATTCCAATCTGGCAATGCTGAAGGAACTCGTTGAGCAGTATGATCCGCAGCGGCTGTTCCTGCCAACCTCGGCTTCCGGTCCGGTGGAGTATATTAGCGAGACCAAGGGGCAGGGGCATGATGTACACGGTCACTGGAAGTACATGGGCAACCCGTATCATTATGAGCTATATGGCAGCAACGATAATCTGCTGCACAGTGAATTTGGGGTGGACGGTCTGAGTTCACTCAAGAGTCTGGAGAAATTCCTGGGCGCAGCGCACCGCCAGCTGGTCTCCATGGAGAACAGTGCAGTCTGGAGACATCACGGGGAGTGGTGGGATACGCTGAGCCGGGATGAAGAAATATTCGGCAGTCTGACAGACCTGGCACAATTCTCCGTCTGCAGCCAGTGGATTCAGGCGGAAGGAATCCGCTTCGTGCTGGAGGCCAACCGGCGGCGCAAGTTCCGGAACAGCGGAAGTATTGTCTGGCAGCTCAACGAACCCTGGCCGAACGTGTCCTGTACCAATGTGGTTGATTATTATGGTGAACCGAAGATGGCTTACCACTGGATGAAACAGGCCTTCCGTCCACTGCATGTATCACTGGACTACCGGAGTCTGCTGCTCACACCGGGTACCGGTTTCCAGGGAGATGTATACGTACATGGCTGGGAAGGGGAATCGTGTGAAGCTGATGCGGAGGTCCTGGATTCGGCGGGCCGGAGCCTGCACCGGCAGCATTTCATAACCCAAGGAGACAGAGACCGGGCAGTCTGCGCCGGGACCCTGAAGTTCACAGTACCTGAGCTGGAGGACCAGTTATATTTCGTCAGATTGTCCTTTATGAACCGTGAAGAAGAACCGCAGCAGAATGTATATGTATTCTCTACCGCCAGGGAGCATCTGTACGCACCAGCGTTAGCGCTTACAGGCGGCAATCTTCAGGTGCGCCAGGAGAATAGATGGCTGCCCGCTGTTACCGGAGAGCTGAGTCTGCAAGCCTGCTTCATGGTAGCTAATACAGGCAGTGAAGCGTTGCTGCATGTACATGCGGAAGAGAAGGGAAACCGCTACTGGATGGAAGCAGACGAGCAGTTCCTGACCTTGTTCCCTGGTGAGGCAAGAATGGTGACGGTGACCTGCACGCCGAGACAGGCGGGAGGATTCCTGGCCGGGGAGAATCACAGCATCTCCGGTGACCTGCCGGTTATTCAGTTCAAATCGTTCCTGGCTGTCCAGGGCACAAGCAAACCGGACGGGGGGCAGGAGAATCGTGAATAGACCATTATGTTATGTTCCAGGACCATTCGTACCGCTAAGCCGGTATGTTCAAGCGGGCGGGCATGAGCCCGTTACCGTTCCGGTAAGCCGGGCAGTGGCGGACTATCTAAGACGGCATCGCTCCATTCTAAAGCTGGCCTGTCAGCGCAGCGGCGAGGTGACCTACCTTAATGCACGGTGGTCCACACTTTATGAAGATACCGTTGAAGCTGAAGCAGCAGCCTGGAACAGCAATACAGCGGAAGGCGTGTTCGTACTTGTCAGCCCGCTGCTTACCAATATGTTCCCGGTAGTATCGCACTGGGACAACGATTCAGCAGAGGGGGGAGGCAGGTTCCGCTATGGAGGAACAGACGGCATTGGAACGCTGCGCATGGACGAAGCAGGGGCGCAGGTTATTTCCGAGCATGTAAGGCTCTATAACAGCGACACCGACAGCCCTTATGTATATAACACGGAAGATTATGAGCTGTTTGGTGAGGGTGAATTGGAGCGAACACTGAGAACTCCGCAATTCGAGCACTACATCGGGGACCGTTACAGTCTATATGCCGTCGATGATCTGGTCGCCGTATCCTTGAGTGACCGTATGCTCAAGACCTTCGGATATCCTGTGGTCTTCGTTAATGAATCCAGGGAGGAAGGGGGGCTAATAGGTGATGCACCTGTATTTCAGTTAATCAGCAACAGGCTGCTGAATTCGGAGAACCGGCATAGCCTGGCTTCCTATATTCTCCCGCCTTATTGGAATCCGGCGAACGCCAAGAGGTATCCGCTGTTGTTCAATGGTTATTATGACGCCAATGAGAACACCTTCAGTACTGTGGGACCTTCATTTCTGGAGATCATAGGCAAGACGCTGGCCGGTACGGGCCAAGGCGTGGTTGGCATTCTCTGGAACGGCGGAGGCTACATCGGAAGCCGCTCCCTGCAAGGCTCAATCTATGGTGGGATCGGGGCGGCAATTGCCAGCGCCCAGGACCGCTATGGCGGTGATGCAGACCAGGTAGTGGCTGTGGGAGGTTCGCGCGGCGGATTGACTGCACTGCTGGCCGGAGGCAACCCGCACCGGCTGCCTTACCGGGTACGTTACACACTGTGCTATGCACCGCCGCTCATCCTTAACGGACTTATCCGTGAGTATGCGGAAGGTGCCTGTCCGCTGATCTGGCATGTAGCAGAGGTGGACACCGGTTACCGTGATATTTGGAAGCAAAACTGGCGGCATCCGGTGACAGGAAGCACAGCAATTGAGACTCTTCTGTGGACCCTTACAGGTGAAAGTGACCCCGGCCTTCTGAAGGAAACTGCCGGACTCGAATCCGGGTTCTTCCTGCAAGGGCTGAAGGCGAGCGGTACGAAGCTGCTGATCAATCACGGTACACATGATGCCTTCACTCTCAGCCGGTTCAGCTTTGCTTTTGCCGCATTGGTCCGAAGCTATGGCATTCCGCTGCGTCATGAGATCGGCTACCGCTTCGGCCATAACAACTGTACGGATCTCTACGAGCAGGCGGCCCTATGCCTGAAGGCTTTGCTTGAAGATCAGGAGCTTGACTTCACAGGAACGGTGCATTACCGCAGACGCAGTCCGGCTGCAGGAGAATGGGAACAGGCTGAACGGTTTAGCCCGGCCCATCAGCCGGTTTTTCTGGAGGCGCCTAAGTTAGTACCCGCAGGCAGACCGGTAGCTTGGACACTGTATGGAGAGCAAGGCATGGAATACCGGCTGGAGCTGGAGAGCCTGGACCAGCAGGCATGGGAACAGAACAAGCAGGTGATCCGTAACAAGCGCATCACTCTTGCGACCGGGAGATTGCCGGACAAGCGACATCCCCTTGAAGTCTGCTCATGGCAGGAGGGGATAAGCCCATCCACTGACGCGTTAAGTGCAGGTTATTATCTGTACGGGCTGTCCTACAGGCTGAGGGGCGAACTGAACTGGACCGAGGTCTCGCCTTCCCGGGTGCCACAGCCGGGTGTAGAGCCGCAGTCAGTTCTCCGCATTCTGGAGGAGCAGCCCAATCCGGCAAGCGAGGCCTTCCGCGCGGAAGCGGCTGTGCTGTGCATCAGCTCCGGGCTGTCTGAAGCCTGAGCAGGCAGCTTAACCGGTACAGAAGGTATACCAACTATACAACGCCTGACCGGAGTGAATTACGGTTCCGGGAGGAAGGAAGGACAGGAGCATGATTGGAAGAA
The DNA here is from genome assembly GCF_038009085.1 of Paenibacillus sp. FSL R7-0210. Lineage (NCBI taxonomy): Bacteria > Bacillati > Bacillota > Bacilli > Caryophanales > Paenibacillaceae > Paenibacillus > Paenibacillus sp. FSL R7-0210. The sequence goes on along the minus strand of NZ_JBBPAR010000001.1, from coordinate 2,591,786 downwards.
TCAATGAAGCAAAGCCTTTTATCGCAAAGAAAAAGAACGGGAATCCTCTGCGGCGACTGCTCAGAGATTGGTCCTCCTGGATATTAATAGTGCCAACGGTGTTAGTCTTTTTCTTTTTTTCCTGGCAACCGCTCGTCAAGGGGATTGTGCTCTCTTTCTTCAACACCGAGGGTTATAATGCTGTAAGCTTTGCCGGACTGCAGAACTACAAGGATGTCATTCAGAATTCGGCATTTCAGCAGACACTGGTCAATTCATTTATGTATGTGATCTGGTCGCTGCTGATCGGCTTTGCCGTACCGATTGTAGTCGCTGTTGTGATTAATGAACTCCGACACGGGAAGTCCTTTTTCCGCTTCTCCGTCTTTTTTCCCAGTATGGTTCCCGGTATTGCGGCTTCCATGTTATGGATGTTCCTGTTTGAGCCCGGGCAGGGCGGTTTGCTGAACAGTATGCTGAGTGCCTTGGGCTTCCCGGTACAGCAATGGCTTCAGGACCCGAAGATGACCATAATGCTGATCATATTCACGATCACCTGGCGGAATTTCGGAGGGACGGTGCTGCTCTATCTGGCAAGCCTTCAGAGTATCAATCATGATCTGTATGAAGCAGCTTCGATCGACGGTGCCAATGTATGGCGGCGCTTCAGAAGCATTACCCTTCCGCAAATTTCCAGCATGATCGGACTGATGATGATTCTGCAGATCAGCGGGGTATTTCAGATCTTCAACGAACCGCTGGTCATGACCGAGGGCGGACCGAATAATGCTTCCATGACGCTGATGCTGCAAAGCTATTATTATGCATTCCGCAGTTTCGAGGCAGGCCATTCCATGGCGCTGGGGGTTATTACTTTTCTTGTCCTGATGGTGCTTACCGTTATTTATTTCAGGCTGGATAAGAAATTGAACAGGGAGTAGAAGCCATGAAAACCAATGAAGCTTACGGCATTATCGGCAATATTGAATACAGATCACCCTGGGTGCGCCTGCTGTACTGGAGCCTGTTCCTTCTGATGATTGCGCTCGCCGCCGTCTGTATCCTGCCTCCCGTCTGGATTATGGTCTCAAGCCTGAAGGACATTAAGGAGTTCTATGCGATTCCGCCTACCTTGATTCCCCGCACCTTTGATCTCAGCAAGCTGTGGGAGACCTGGCAGGAGTTCAATTTTCTCAGTTACTATCTGAATACCGCTTACCTGGCTGCCGGTTCTGTACTGTTCTGTCTTACCTTTAACGGGCTGGCCGGGTATTTCTTCTCCAAGCTGAAGCCGCGCGGGAGCGCGCTCTTGTTCGTTCTGATTGTATGGACGATGATGGTTCCGAATACGGTGGGCATGGTGCCGCTGTTCAAGAACTTGATTGATTTCCCGCTGCTGCATGTGAATCTGACCAATACCTTCTGGCCGATGTGGTTCATGGCGGCCGTGAATCCGGTGGTGATACTGATCTTCAAGAACTTCTTCGACTCCATTCCCCAGGCACTGCTGGAAGCGGCCAAGATCGACGGGGCGAGCACTATCGGCATCTTCATCCGGGTGATTCTTCCGCTCAGCGGCCCGGTTATGGCCACGATTACGATTCTTACGATGAATAGTGTATGGCAGGATTTCTTCTGGCCTTTCATGGTATTGAAGGATAAATCGACCTGGTCGGTCATTGTGGCTATCTATAATTTGAAAGCAACATTACCGCAGGACATTCAGTTTATTGCCCTGACGTTCGCCATCCTGCCGCCGATTGTGCTGTTTATTTTTTTCCAAAAGTACATCATGAACGGGCAAGCCTTCGGCGGGAGCATTAAAGGGTAATGTCACCCGATCACAAACCATTTCACAGTTTTGCCCCGTAGGGCGCTCTAAAGGACGCATGGTAAGATGATCTCAGCATTAAAGAAAGCGCTTTACAAAATGCGGAATTGCTATAAGAATAATTATAGGGGGAATTACATTGAGAATGGCACACCAGAAGAAACTAACCGCAACCCTGACGCTCACCCTGCTGCTTTCGGCCGGACTGGCTGGCTGCGGCGGCTCCAATGAAGGAAAAACAGGCGGAAGCGGAAATGCAGCAGCCGGCAAACAGGTAACGATTAAGGTCAGCAACTGGCCGAAGCCGAATGAGGAAGCCAAGATCGCCCAGTATGAACAGCTCATGGCGAAGATGAAAACCAATTATCCGAACATTACGGTGGACAAGGATGAATGGGGCTATGACGTCAGCTCATTCCTGCCCAAAGCGGCGAGCGGCCAGCTCCCAACGGTATATGAGACCTTTTTCACCGAAACCAGCAAAATCATTAAAGCTAATTACGCAGCGGATATCACGGACACGATGAAGAAGTATGGATATGACAAGGCCATTAACCCGGATCTTCTAAAAATGGTGACCAAGGACGGCAAGTATTACGGGATTCCGAAGGACGGTTATGTCATCGGCATGCTCTATAATGTGAATCTCTTCAAGGAAGCGGGCCTTCTGGATGACAAGGGGATTCCGAAGTTCCCTAAGACGTATGAGGAGCTGGCGGAAACGGCGCAGATCATCAAGCAAAAGACCGGCAAAGCCGGAATGTTCCTGCCGACGAAGAGCGGCCAGGGCGGCTGGATGTTCATGAACATTGCCTGGGCCTACGGTGCGGAATTCGAGAAGCAGGTTGACGGCAAATGGCAGGCGGTATTCAATTCTCCTGAGGCTGCCGCGGCGCTGCAATATGTGAAGGATCTGAAGTGGAAATACAATGTGCTGCCAGATAACAATCTGGTGGATGTCACCAATGACATGTTCCGTATGCTGGGAACTGATCAGGTTGCCATGAGCTTCGGCACCAACGACTGGCCTCCGGTCATCCAGCAGCAGACCAAGATGTCCAAGGACAATATTGCCATGTCAGCACTTCCTGTAGGTCCGATCGGAGAACCTGTTACCCTGCTGGGGGGCGGCCTGTATATGTTCTCGCCGAATGTAACCCCGGAGCAGATTGATGCCGGCTTCAAATGGCTGAAGACCTATGGGTTCACACCCGAATCCTCAGAGGAGGCTCTGACCGGCTGGGATATCGAGAAGAAGACACTCAGCGATCAGGGGCTGATCATCGGCCCTTACGGGCTGCGGATCTGGACCGATGAGAAGCGTATTGGGGAGGAACAGAAAATTCTCGACAAATACAACAACGTGAATCTGGACATGTTCCGTGATTATATGGACAACGGCAGTAAGGGGATGCGGGCGGAGGAGCCCATCAATGCCCAGGAATTGTATCAGAAGCTGGATGTCGTGCTGCAATCCGTGCTAACCGACAAGAATGCAGATCCGCAGAAGATCCTGGATAAGGCGGCGGAAGAATTCCAGCGGGATTATCTCGATAAAGTCAAATAAAATGCAGTCAAACACCGCCGTCCTTCTGAAGGGCGGCGATGCCGTTTATATGAAGGTGAAGGGAGATGCGGATAACATGGCGGCAAAAGAATGGGGAGACTGGAGCGCCCGCTGGATCTGGTTGCAGGAAGAGCAAGGCAATGCGGACAAGGATGCGCGGCATGAGCGGGTATATTTCCGCAGAGTGTTTGAGCTGCCAGCCGGTACAGGCAAGGCGTACAGTTTGAATATGGCGATTACCGGAGACAGCCGCTACAGGCTGTTCGTCAATGGCCAGCGCCAATGGGCGGGGCCTTGCAAGGGGCATGAACATGTACAATATTATGAGGAATTCAGCCTGGAGGGCATCCTGCAGCCGGGGATCAATGTAATTGCTGTTACAGTGGTTCATTATGCCGGGACCGCTCCCTTTGAAATGGGGGAAGATGGTCCTATATCTGTATGGCGTTCAGAGCAAGGCGGTCTGCTTGTAGAAGCGGAGATTACAGCGGACGGGCAGCTTGTGCAGGAACTGCCTACGGATACTTCCTGGAAAGGCATACGGGATCTCAGCTACCGGCTCCGCCCGTTCCCGATGATGCGCTGGATGGGCGGATTGGAAGAGGCCGCCGGGGACACGGCACTCCGGGACTGGACGCTGCCGGAATATGATGACAGTGCCTGGAGTGCTGCCCGGATAGTACAGCCGGTAAGGGATGACTACGGTCAACTGACCCCCTGGCAGCTGGCCCGGCGTCCGGTTCCGCTGCTGTATGAGCAGGAACAATTCTTCTGGAAGCTGATGCGCAGCAGCTGCGGGGAGGGAGAGGCCCTTTTCACGGCCGGGCATCGTCTGGAGCTGCGCGATGGAGCCAGCAGCACTGTCCCTTCTATTGCAGGGCCTGCTGCTGAAGGTGTACTTGTCCAGGCGGGACAGCAGCTCTGGCTGGAGCTGGATGTAGGCGAGCTGACCACAGGTTATCTGCAGCTTAAGCTCCAGGGCGGAGGAGGCAGTCTCATTACACTCCAATACGCAGAATGCTATGAAGAAGAGACAGGGGATGAGGAAGTCCGCCGCAAAGCCGTCCGCGATGAGATGAGGGAGCAGGTATTACGGGGCGGTTACGACAGCTACCGGCCAGCCGGTTACGGCACAGAAGACCAGCCCGAAGTTTATGAGCCGTTCTGGTTCCGTACCTTCCGTTACGTGCGGCTGGAGGTTCATGCCGGACATGAACCGCTGAGGATAACCGGAATCAACTACAGGGAGACCGGATATCCGCTCCAGCTGCAAGGGAGCTTTCACTGCTCGGATGAACGGTATAACCGTCTCTGGGAGCTGAGTGTACGGACGCTCAGCCGCTGTATGCACGAGACCTATGAGGACACTCCCTATTATGAACAGCTGCAATACACAATGGATACCAGGCTGATGATGGAATTTACGTACCTGCTGTCAGGAGACGACAGGCTGGCCCGCAGGGCCATGGAGGACTACAGAGCTTCGCAGCTGCCAAACGGGATGCTGCAAAGCCGCTATCCCTCAGTGCTGCCGCAGGTCATTCCGTCCTTCTCCCTGTACTGGATCGGAATGATTCATGACCACTACAGGGTCTTCAGGGATCTGACGCTGGTGAAGCATTACCGGACGGCCATGCTGTCCGTGCTGGACTGGTTCGATCAGCGCTTGACGCCGGAAGGACTGGTTGACCGGACTCCGCGCCAGTACTGGAATTATTACGACTGGGTAGAAGAATGGCCGCTTGGCGCTCCGGATTGCACGAATGAGGCACCTGCCACTCTGATGAGTCTAATGTATGCTTTTGCACTGGGACAAGCGGCCGAGCTGCTGGAAGCGAGCGGCTGGACACAGATTGCCGCAGAACTGCGCCAGCGCAAGGCCGCAGTCAACGCTGCGGTATTGGATAACTGCCGCCAAGCGGACGGTCCGCTCTTCCGCGACAGCCCGGAGGCAGGACCAGAGGTACAGCTCAGCCAGCACACGCAGGTCTGGGCAGTGCTTACCGGTACTGTGTCTGCTGCGGAGGGAGAGGCTCTGCTGCAAACGGTATTGACCGATACGTCAATGGCTAAGCTCTCGCTGCCGATGAGTTATTATCTGTTCCGCGCGCTGGAGCTTAGCGGAATGTATGACCGGTCTTACGGGCTATGGACACGCTGGATGAAGCAGCTGGAGCTGGGGCTGACCACACTTCCCGAGATCGACTCTGCGGATACCAGAAGCGACTGCCATGCCTGGAGCGCACTGCCGATTACTGAATTCACCAGAGGGATATTGGGGGTCCGTCAGGACATAGATGGCATCATTTTGCAGCCTCATTGCGGCGATCTACAGTACGCCAGCGGAGCCGTAAGCACAGAACAGGGGCTTATAACCGTGAGCTGGGAGATTACTACCGAGGAAGGAATCGAAGTGTTCCACATGGAAGCCGTCTGGACACCCGGCTCAGCCATTACTGTTATTCTGCCCAATGGAGAGGTTCAGAAGAGTGACATCGGCCGGATAGAGATCGACATTAGGGGCTTTAACTGCTAGTATAGCATCAGACTTTATACGGTAAATTGAATCAGTAAGCTCGAACCACCTACTATTATGTTCGGTTTTTCGATTACATTTGGCCTACGCGGCGCTCCCAGTCCAATTGTGATCGGTTTTTCGATTACATTCGGCTTACGCAGCGCTCCCAGTCCAATTGTGATCGGTTTTTCGATTACATTTGGCCTACGCAGCGCTCCCAGTCCAATTGTGATCGGTTTTTCGATTACATTCGGCTTACGCGGTGCACCCAGTCCAATTGTGATCGGTTTTTCGATTACATTCGGCTTACGCGGTGCACCCAGTCCAATTGTGATCGGTTTTTCTTCGCTCCAGCATAATGAGCACGATTTTTCGCATACATCTGGCTCAATGACTTCACTCTTATAGTCCTTCAGGCCTCATCGCGCCCACTCTACCTTTTTAAATCTGACTCTGCATTAGTATATGGTCAGATTTAAACTAGTGGCAGGCTTAATTGTACTTCGTACAACTAGAACGCCTGATTTCAAACCAATTATTCGTTTAGATGTATTTCGTACATTTAAATTATCACTGTACCTTGATTCTCACACCTTCGGGCTGATTTAGTTGCACAGACTACAGGTATACGCTGCTCTTATGCCTTATGGCTGGTTTTAATTGTACATTCTACAGCTATCGTTGAATTGGGTCTTATTTCAGCTTGATTTACTCTAACACCGGAAGGGGATGGGAAGCCCTATGTTCAGATCGTTCGGCCGCAACATCCGCCTGGTCCTGGTGTTGTTCATTACGGTCTATATCTCTGCTTCAAGCTTCATTCTGTACCGCAATATGGAGCACAGGAGCATGGATATGCTCAGGCAGCTGTCTGTCCAGTACACCGGCCAGCAGCATAAGAATACACTGCTGTTCATGAACTGGCTGGAAGAGACCTCCAAGCTGATTTCCAATAATCAGGTGGTGCAGCAAGCGCTGAAGAAACCAGCGTATGACGGGGCCATTTCCCCGATACTGGAAGGTATACGTTCTTCCAGCAGTGATATACTCGGCATTTACATTTGGGGTGAAGCAGGCGTGGCTTATTCTTCCAGCAATGTGTCGGGACTGCTCCCGTTCACCGAGATTAAGAAGGACCCGGGAATGCAGCAATTCCTGGGAGCTCATGAGCAGACCTTACGCTGGACAGTCCTGAACCGGGAACAACTGATGAATGCGCCTACGGATCTACGTGACCGTCTGCTGCTTGAAGTGAAAATTCAGGAAGCGGGAGGACGGGTCCTCGGTCTGCTCTCCCTTGAAGTGGAGATTGGCAAGCTGTACAGCTTCTACCTGTCAGACAAGAATTCGATCTACGGGGAAAATGAGGTCTACCTGCTGAAGGAGGACGGGAAGCTGCTGATGGCAGCGGACATGCCTCCGGTGCGCCTTCAGGAAATCGGAGCAGCGCTGGCTACACCGGGAAAGAGCAGCCTGAACGAAACGGACTTCATGGTGCGCGAAACAGCCGGTGGCCTAATTCTGCTCTACCCGCTGCCCGATTCGGCTGATCAGATTGTCACCTATATCTCTGCGGACGGCATGAAGGCAGAGCTCCAGGCGTTCAAATATATAATGCTGGCATTGAACATCGCAGTATTCATATTGTTCTGGCTGCTGATCTCTATGCTGAGCAACAGTATTGTGAATCCGTTGAACCAGCTGTACCTGAAGATCAATTCAACGATGAAGGAGTAGGCGACACAAAAGAAATCTAGCTTCGATCCAAGCACATGCAGTACGGCGAACCGTATCGCAAGTAGGGGTGAGTTTTTTGCTGACTTTTTCGTGCAGAAATTGCAAGGTATTCATTTTTCATTTCCGATAAAATAACCTTGAAGGGAGGGAATACGATGGATTGGTTGGACTAGGATGAATAGTGCCATGGAATATATCGAAACAAATCTAGTGGACGCTATTTCATTTGATGATAGTGATATCAAAACTTCCATTTTTCGAAACGTGAATTTGCTTACTTGCTCTGGCGAATAAGCTTATTGCGTTTTTCCATCTTCCTCCATGTTTTCACGCGGTAAATGAAATGTAATTATTGTCTGCCATTTGAGGAAGGAGGATAAATTCATGTTTACCTATATAGGAAATGGTGCGTATTGTTATTCCAATTCCACTTCCATGCTTCTTGACACTGTCGGGGAAAGAATACCCGCGGAATCTATTGAAGTCTTGTCTGGCGTTGGACTTGGAGCGCTCTGGTTCAAAGAGGACAACATGGTATTCTTTTCGAACGGAGTTCCACATATCGGAGTAAGCAAGGCACTGGATATACTGGGATTCACCATTACCGAACATTCAAGCATAGATAGTTCAAATATTGAAGGAATACTTACAACTGCAATCAAACAACATCCAGTATTGCTAGGACCGTTGGATATGGGTTATTTAAGATATATGCCTAATCATAGTTATCTACATGGCTGCGATCATTATGTGCTGGCTTTTGGGATAGAGAATGGAGTGGTTAGACTCCATGACCCTGCAGGATATCCTTATGCAATGCTTCCAATGGAAGACTTGATAAAAGCAAGTAAAACAAGTCATCTTCAATACCGATTGTATCCACATGATATGACCTATCATTACTGGTGTGCCCCCAAACGAGTTAAGCACCCGAGTCATCAGGAAATATGCGTTGAGGCTATCCGGTATTTCAGACAAGTTTATAACGATATAGAAAAACAATACTCGGAACGTAACTGGTTAATAGGAAGTGATGCCATAGCAGAGTTAAAGAGATATATTCTGGGTGGCGATATTAACCCTAGTTTGCTGGGTCATTTGACACATTTTGCGTTTCAGGTAGGGGCAAGACGTGCATTGAACTTTAGCGAATTCTTCCGAGGTGAGTATGGTGGTTTAGCCGAAATTAAGCTGTTGCAGTCAGAAGTGTATGGCAGGTGCCACTCGCTGGCGGTAAACAGTGATTGGCTTATGATAGGTGAAGCTTTAAGTCATTTAGCAGAGCTAGAAATTAAGTTTCAAGAAGCTATATTCACCTAAAACCAGAGGCATTTAAATTTTGAGAATCATGACGATCTACAAAGATAGTTGGAAAATATCTTTAAAAAAAGAGCCATCCTTTGCGGGATGGCTCTTAAACCTTGCCCCTTCAGCTATCGTGGTGAACCTTAACGCTGGGCAAGGTTCCCCCCTACCGAATAGGTACTGCTAAAACAACATGCAACAATTGATTCACTTTAAGGTGTTTCGTGATGCAGCCGCTATCCTCTAATAAATCAATGAGCTTGGGGAATTGGATATAATTCTCCTGAATAGCGAGCAGCATTTGGTCACTCGTCAGATGATGCAGGGCAAAACTCGAAACAATAAAATCAAATTTCCCGTCAAGGTACGGCAATGCCAGGAAATTGCCGCACTGCCCTGATATCATTTAGACAACTCCTTCTTCAAGCGGATGGTCACGGTGGTGCCTTGCCCGGGAGTGCTGGAGATGCTGAGTCCGTATTGGGGACCATATTCCAGCTTAATCCGTTCGTCCACATTACGCAGACCGTATCCGCTCTGGAACAGCACATCCTCTTTGGCCTGGCTGAGTGTGGCCCCATTTGCGAATCCGACGCCGTCATCGGTCACCGTGAACCGGATCTCTTCCCCCAGGAGCTCGCCCTTAATCCAGATCCGGCCTGCGCCGCGCTTCTCGCTGATGCCATGTTTGATCGCATTCTCGGCAATAGGCTGGAGAATCAGCTTCAATATGCGGACGCCTTGCAGAGATTCATCCATCTCATATTCAACTCCGAACTTATCCGGGAACCGCATTTGTTCGACCGTCACGAAGCTCTGCACCAGACGGATTTCCTCTTCGACCGTGACGAACTTGTCCCCTTTATGCAGGCTGATCCGAAAAAAGGTAGCCAGGGAGGAAATCAGCCGTTCAATGTCCGGCTGCTTCTTCAGCCGGGCAATCCAGGCAATCGCATCCAAGGTGTTGTATAGAAAATGAGGATTAATCTGCGATTGAAGCGCAGTTAGTTCGGCCTTGCGCTGCTTTTCCTTCTCCTCATCCTTCTCCAGCATCAATTGGCTGATCCGCTCCACCATTTGGTAATAGCTGTTCTCCAGTTGGCTAATCTCATCGACTTGTCCCCGCGGGTCATAGACAGCAGCCAGATCTTTTTTGCCAAAGAGCCCCAGCTTCTTCTTCAAATTCAGCAGCGGGCGGGTAATCTGTGCTGCCAGATAGAAGGACAGCAGTAGCAGTACAATGAAGGTTACACTGGCGAACAGGAGCGCATTGCGGTTGCCCTTGACGATTCCCGCAAACAGCTTGTGGCTGGAGATCACGCTGGTGAATTCCCAGCTGACCCCAAGGCTCGCCAGCCGGGGATTCAGCGGATAGGTCGCAATGATATAAGTGTTGCCATTCTCCGACCAGGTGCGGTAGCCTTCTTCCTTACCCGGACGAAGCGGGGCGCTCTCCTCCAGATAATTGCCCAGCAGCCGTTTGTCCGGATGGGAAACAATCCGGTTGCCGGACGTCAGGAAGGAGTAGCCGATGCCTGTGAAGCTGGAGGAATACAGCGCCGCCAAGGCCGACTCTCTGACATAAATAATCACGACACCGATATTCTGCCCCGTATTGAAGTTGCGGAACTGCTGTCCGAAGGGAATGTAGGCATTGCCTTCGCCATCGCGTTTGATCTCACCGACCACAGGCATACTGCTCTCCTGAATACGCTTGATGAACAGGGCCTCGGGTACCTCCAGCATCTGCTGCTTGGTCTGGTAAGAATAGAGCACATTGTCATTGGTATGGATGATAACATTGCCCGCCAGGTCATTATCGGCCAGCATATCGTCAATAATGGTTCCAATCCGCAATTCCTTGTCTGCCGCCGGGAGGTGGTCATTATTGATGATCTGATAGATATCACTGTTCACCAGAAACCGCAGGAACAGCATCTGGATGTCATCGGCCATCAGCTCCACGCTCAGTCCAATCTGGCGCTGCGTCTGAACGACATGGCGGTACAAGTCTTTTTGCAGATAGGTATAGGAGTAGAAATTGAAAATAACCAGCATCAGCACCAGATGCAGAGACAAGCCCGCTAACAGAACAATCACAATCCGGCCCTTGATCTTGAACCGCCGCAGCCGGGAGTTCATCCATTTCTCCAAATTCGGCTTAACCATAGGTTTTCGCATATTCACTTGGCGGGATACCGGTCATTTTTTTGAAGATCTGGCTGAAATACTTGGAATCGGTAAAGCCGACCTGATTGCCCACCTCATAGACCCGGTACATCGGATTACGCAGCATACGCTTGGCTTCCTCGATGCGGTATTCCGTCAGACACTCGTAGAAGGTCTTATTCAGATCCTTGCGGAACAGATGCATCAGATGGGTCGGACTCACGAATACCGCCGAAGCGACCCGCTCAACGGTAATATTCCCGGCATAATGCTCCCGGATAAAAGCGAGCGCTTCCCTGATTTCACGCCGGCAGCGCATCCCGGCCTCTTCCTCGGCATAGAGCACGCGTTCAACACCAGTTAAGGCACGCTGTGCGGCAAGTACAGCCTGCCGGTACGAGTCTGCGATTCTGTGCCAATCTCCTTCAGGCTTGCCAATACCAATACTTAGCGGCTGCCCGAAGTGCTGCTGGCTCCATTCGGACAGCTGTTTGCCCAAGCTGCGGGCAGCATCACCGGCAGTCAGGATATCTCTGGTTCTGAGTACCATAACCCACTCCAGATGGCTGTCCCTGAAGAGGCAGAGCTGCTCCAGAGAATGCGCTTCCACGAAGTCCGCTGCGGCATCCTCCAGTGCTCCCGTTGCCTCGGCCGTCCGCTCCATGCCATTGTCGGGAGGGAAGGCGAGAGATAGAGGCATGACAGCCTCTCCAGGTGCGAGCTCCAGGTTCAACAGCTTCAGCTTACCGGCAACAAATGCCTCATCCTGCAATTGGCCGTGCAGCAGATCCTGCCAGAATTGCTTGGAGATCGAAGCGATTTCCCCGTTCAGCTGGGAATACCGCTTGGAATGCAGCTTCTTCTCCAGAATTTCTGTGCCGACACAGCGTACCGTATCTGCGAGTTCTTCTATATTAATGGGCTTCAGCAAATAAGTGGAAGCTCCATAACGGAGAGCTGCTTGCGCATATTGAAATTCATCATAACCGCTAAGGACGACAATTCCCACCAGCATGTCCTGTTCGCGGATTTGCTCTATAAGCTCCAGACCATTCATGAACGGCATGCGGATATCCGTAATAATCACATCCGGGCGGTGCTGGAGGGCGAGCTCCAGGCCTTCTTCGCCATTGCTGGCTTCTCCAATGATCTCAACGCCGTATTCTGCCCAATCTATAGTTTGTGTGATGCCCATACGTACCAGGTATTCGTCATCGACTACAAGCGCTTTCAACATTAGCTTTCACCCCGTAGTAGTTTTCTGTGTCTTACAGTCAGTATAAACATGAATTGTCTTTTAGAGTAGCCGTAAATAATCAGGTGGTCAGGATCGCAAACCGTTTCATAGGATTCTATCCTAACTTTCGTAAAATACACTGTGATAGACTTTAAGCGTGAATAAGCAGTAAGCGCTTTTATAGATGAAAGACTATCGAAATTGAACGCTGTAGGAGGAGTTACTTCATGCAAGATCCATTTATTCCATTCGGGTTTCAATATTACCGTTCCCCAACCCCCTTCAAGGACCAATGGGAACAAGACCTCGGCAATATAGCCGGGCAGGGGTTCAATTGTGTGAAGTATTGGGTGCAGTGGCGGTCCAGCGTCTCCAGGGAAGGGACATTCGTGTTCGATGATATTCAGGAGTTGATGGATATAGCTCACCGGAATGGATTGAAGGTCATTTTGAATGTGATTTTCGATGTGGCTCCGGCCTGGTTTTATAGAAAATATCCTGATTCCAAAATGGTCACAGCTGACGGTTCCATTCTGGAGCCAAGAGCGATTAACTGCCGCCAGATTGGCGGAGCACCCGGACCTTGCTATCATCATGCGCCAGCCGCTGCGGAGAAAGCACGCTTTCTGGAGGAGACCGTCAAGGCCTTCAAAGATCATCCGGCGCTCTGGGTATGGGATTTGTGGAATGAGCCGGAGCTGACCACGGGGATTAAGCGTGAGCTGTCTTTTGACAACCAGGTCTGTTATTGCAAGCATTCGATTCCGGCATTTCATGACTGGCTGATCCATAAATATGGTTCTCTGGAAGCACTCAACGAATCGTGGCAGCGGACTTACGGGAACTGGGAGGAAGTGGAGGCACCGCGGGGCCAAGGCGTCTTCAACGATCTGATAGATTGGCGGCTGTTCATGTCGGACACCCTGACGGAGGAGCTGCGGAGCCGGGTACAAGTGGTGAAGTCGCTGGATGTGCAGCATCCGGTTATGGCTCATACGGTACCTGCGCCAATCTTCAATATGATTACGGCCGGTTCGGATGACTTCAAGCTGGCAGAGCCCTGTGATCTGACAGGCAACAGCCTGGGGTCTTCGGCGTGGTCGGCTGATCTGCTGATCTCGGCTGCCAAGGGCAAACCGATTATTAACTCGGAAATTCACGCGCTGCCGGGCAATACAGCGATGAAGCCGCGCCAGCCGGATCTTCTGGAGATGAAACGGCATATTCTGACCCCGCTTGCCCGCGGCATCACCGGATATCTGTTCTGGCAATACAGGCCAGAGATATTGGGTCAGGAAGCTCCGGCCTGGGGCAGTGTCTATCTGGACGGCAGCACTACGCCCTGGTACAAGGACATGGCACAGCTTAACAAGCTGGTACAGGACAACAAGCGGGAGCTGATGCTGGCCAAACGCCGCGGGGACGGGATTGCCATTCTGTTCAGCCCGGAGAATCAGATTGCCAACTTCGCAGCGCATGATCATCTGGATACCTACAACGACTCCATACAAGGCGCCCATAAGCTGCTGCATGAGCTTAATTATAAAGTAGAGTTCCTGCATGAGTCTGATGTTACAGAGGAGTCACTGAAGCCATACCGCTGCCTGTGGATGCCTTATCCGCTCTACCTGAGCCGCAAATTGTGCGCCATCCTGCGTGTGTGGGTGGAGAACGGCGGAATTCTGATCTCGGAATGCTCCTTCGGTGCTCTTCAGGCAGAGAATGGCTGTCACAGCTATAACGTTCCGGGATACGGATTCGATCAAGTGTTCGGCGTCCGCGAGACCTGGATTCACTCTGCCGAGAATCTGGATCACAGCTATCATCAGGTTGCCTTCGAATCCCGGACGGCGATTCCGCTGCAGAATGTGATGGGGCATAGCGGGGAAGAAGAGCCTACCGCTAGCGATCTGGCTCATGGCTCCTATTACAAATCGGATATCGGGCTGGAAGAACATGTGAAGGTGCTGGCCCAATTTACCGAAGACATCATGCCTGCCTTAACCTGCGCCGATTACGGCACAGGACGCGCTGTATGGTTAGGCACTTTGCTTGCGGCTGCCTATTGGAAGGATGAGCATCCCGGTACGCTTCAGCTGGTACGGGATCTGCTGCAGCAGGAGCTGAAGCTGGAGACTTATGTGCAGGCAAGCGGTAAAGTCCGTGCGGATCTGTCCGAATGGGGCGAAGGACCGGACCGGGGCGCATTTCTATATGTGCACAATGAAGGGCAAGAAGAGACCACGACTGAAATTAAGCTGCGTGCTGTGTATACCTCAGCCGAACCCTGGTTCACCGTCGGCCACGCGGAAATTCGGCCGACGGACAGGAAGGAGCCTGCAACAACCCGCCTGACTGTACAGATGCAAGCCGGGGATATTCAGGTATTCCGCTTAACTTAGGGCGGCAGAGGTACTGCCAGATATTATAGAGCCGGCCGGTGCGATCCGGCTTAAGGAGTGTATTGGTATGAAGTTATTAGATTATGTGAATCCCCTGCAGGGAACAGAATCGGATTTCCGGTATTCCAACGGCAACACATTGCCGCTTACAGCGATGCCGTTCGGTATGGCAGCCTGGTGCCCGCAAACTCATGAAGCGGGCGGCACCTGGTTCTTCCATCCCCGTCACCGCCACCTGGAGGGCATCCGCCTGACCCATCAGCCCAGTCCCTGGATTGGGGACTATGGACATCTGACGCTATTGCCGCAGAGCGGGCCGCTGCTGCTCAGCCCTAGCGCACGCTCCTCCTCCTTCAAACCGGGGGAGATGCAGGTCTCCCCCCACTATTTCAGTGTACACTTGCAGCGTTACCGGACCCGGCTGGAGCTGACGCCCACCGAACGCTGTGCAGCGCTGAGAATAACTTATGATGAGCCGCACCAGAACAGGCTGATTATAGCGCCGCTGAAGGGGGAGTCACATTTTGTCTTTCAGCCGGAGATGCGCAGAATTACCGGCTATACCAGAGGCCATACCGCCGGGGTACCCGATAACTTCGCCATGTATTTCGTCTTCCAGTTCGATACAGACCTGATCATGGAGGAGTCGGGAATCTTCGATGGAGAGTATCAGCCGTTAGGGACGTATGAGGGAACCGGAGAACGGCTGGGTGCCTATGCAGGATTAGCCCTGCCGGAATCCGGCGTAGCAGGGGTCAAGTGCGGCACCTCCTTCATCAGCGGGGAGCAGGCTCTGTTGAATCTGGAACGGGAGATTGGTGAATGCAGCTTCGGGGAGATCTTAAGTACAGCAGAGGCAAGCTGGGAGGAACGGCTCAGCCGGATTACGGTAGAAAGCGCAGATGAAGAGAATCTCCGCACCTTTTACAGCTGCATGTACAGGGTCTGCCTGTTCCCCAGAACATGGCATGAATATAACGAGCATAGCGAACAGATTCATTACAGTCCATTTAACGGCAGCATTTGCCAAGGTCCAATGTATTCAGATATCGGTCTGTGGGATGTATACCGTACGAGCCTCCCGCTGTACAGCGTTCTGTTCCCAGCTTTGTTGGGCGAGATTATGCAGGCGTGGACGCTGGCTTATGAAGAGAACGGCTGGCTGCCGAAGTGGCTGTCTCCGGGTGAACGCAGTGCGATGCCCGGGACACTGATTGATGCGGCGGCTGCGGATGTCATTGTCAAGGGAATCGGGGGCTTCGATGCGGAGCTGCTGTATGAAGGCCTGCTGAAGCACGCAGACCATCCGGCTGCGGATGAGAGACTGGGCAGACGCGGAATTGAATTATATTTACAGTACGGCTATCTGCCTCATGACCGGTTCCAAGAAAGTGTAAGCAATACACTCGATTATGTGTACGGGGATTTCTGTATTGCCCAGATTGCCAGAACACTTGGCAAGATGGATGACTATGAGCGCTTCATGAGCCGTGCGCAGAATTACAAGCGGTTATTTGATCCGGAAGTCGGATTCATGAGAGGCCGTAACGAGGACGGGACCTGGCAAGAGGCCTTTGATCCTCTGCAATGGGGCGATCCCTTCTGTGAGGGCGGTGCCTGGCAGGGGAGCTGGGCGGTCCCCCATGACTTCCCGGGGCTGGCCGGACTGATGGGCGGAGAGCAGGCATTCGTCCGCAAGCTGGACCAGCTAATGGCTGAAGAACCGGTATTCAAAGTAGGCTCCTATGGACAGGAAATTCATGAAATGTCGGAGATGGCTTCGGCCGGACTCGGGCAATTTGCCATCAGCAATCAGCCCAGCTTCCACATCCCTTATCTATTCTCCAGACTCGGGTCGTTGCCCACAACACAGTACTGGGTCCGCAAAACGATGGCCGGACAGTTCAGCAGCAGGATGGACGGGTTGCCCGGCGATGAGGATAACGGCAGCATGGGGGCTTGGTATATTTGGAGTGCCCTCGGCCTGTATCCGCTCAGTCCCGGAATTCCTGAGTACGTACTCGGCAGCCCCCTGTTTGACAAGGTTACCATCCAGCTTGACAACGGGCGGCAATGGGTCATTGAAGCGGAGAACAATAGTCCCGCCAATGTTTATAGTGCATCGGTTCACTGGAACGGTAAGCCATGGGAGCATCACTCCTTGCCGCATGACGAGATTATGAGAGGCGGAGTCTTAAGCTTCAATATGGTTCCGGGGCCTGCCCCGCTATAAGAACCAGTCAAGGCAGTCCGGATCTTCCAGGCTGCCTTTGTTCTACCTTATAGACCCTTCCAGCTAAGGAAGGAAGAACCAGACACTGCTGTCAAATCGTGAAATGGCAAACCATTTCGCAGGTTTCACACCTGTCTTTTCATGAGCAATCTGTCTAATATCGAAGGTGTTGAAAGCGCTTAACAGAAAAGCGGGGAGGAGAGATCAACCCATGGCTCAAAGGTTTCATTCCAAAAGGAAAGTGCTCGCCACTGTTCTGGCTGCATTGATCGCCGGAAGCCTGATAATGATTGGAGCAATGAGCACGGCAACGCCCGATAAAGCAGCTCCGCTTCTGATCGTCAATGGTCAGGAGGCCACCACCGCTGAGTTCAACTGGCATCTTCAGCTGAACCGGGCGCTTACTGCCGATTACTTCATGCAGACTTATAATGCCGGTTATTCGGAGGACTTCTGGTTGACCGATTATTCCGGCGAGATTCCGCTGCAACGATGGATCAGGGACGCTCAGACTCAGCTATTGACCAAGCAAGCAGAGCTGCAGCTTGCAGAGGAAGCTGGAGTGATATCAGACATCAGCTTTGAGGCATTCCTGATTGGAATGGAGCGCGAAAATATACGGCGGAGTCAGGCGGCAGTGAACAAGGAGGTGGTGTATGGTCCTAAGCATCTGGATGGACAGGCTTACTACAGCTATTACATGAGCAATCTTGAGGATGCAACGATTGATGCGATGCGCCGTAATGGCTCTATCGTCATCACTGCTGAACAGGAGAGACTGGAATATGAAGCCAATCTGGCTGCGAAATATTCCAGGAAGGGAACTATCCGTCTGGAATGGGTTACGCTGCCCTACGGACCGGAATCCGAATACAAAGATCAGAGCCGGGCCATGGACAGAATGAAAGACCTCCAGGCAGCAGTACTAGCCGGAACAGAATCGACCGGAACCGAACTTACCGGAACAACGCTCCGTGAACAGGCGGACAAGCTTGGAGTCTATGCCCGCGAGCTAACCGTTACCAGCACCTCACGGCGGACAGCAGCGCTGGAGAGTCCAATGGTGTTACTTGCTGCGGAGCAGCTTGCACAGGGACAGATGAGTAGCTTGTTTGCGGAGAACGGGGCTGTCCACCTCCTGTACTGCCTGTCCGAAGCTGAGCCGGAAGCTCTGCCGTTCGATCAGGTAAAGGATAAGATTGCACAGGATCTGGCACAGCAGAAGTTCAGAGCTCTTGTGGATCATAAGCGGTCCGAAGTCGTCGTGGAATGGAATAACCAGATGGCTGAGGATCTGGCACGGCAGGCGATTCAATAACAATCTAAGGAGGAATTACGCAATAATGTTGAAAAAACTGACAATAACCATACTTGCGCTGGTGATGATCTGCACAGCGCTGCTCCCCGCAATGGGCGTCTCAGCCCATACTGAAGAGACGGTGACCAATGAATTCACGGCCCTTCCGGCAGCGGAGTTACGCTCGGAGAATTGGGTGATTGACAGCAGCAACCCTCAGTTCTTCAGCGGAGATGCTGAAAGAATGGTCAGGACCTCAATGGATGCCGGATATGCAGTCTATCCAATGACAGGGATCCAGTCGTTCTCGCTTCAAACGTATTATTTCTCCGGCTCAACCGCCTTAGTGAAGTTCTACGGTTCAGCGGATGCGGCAGACTGGACGGAGCTTCCGGCCGTCAATGACAGCCCGGCGGCGACCGGTTCGGGCTGGTACGGAACCCTGTATACACCGTCAGGAGCACTTCCGGATAATGTAAATTACCTCAAAATTGAAGTCAGCGGCGATCTCGATACCTGGATGACGCAACTCGGAAGCCTTAATCTCTCCAATGTATCCTTAGCTCCGCTAACGTTGAACGATGAGCTGGACGATGTCTCACAGCTCTCCGCATACAGCGATAACTGGACCATGGATACAAGCAATCCCGATTATTTTGGCGGAGATGCTTCCCGGGCGGTAAGAACGGCCGAATCTGCTGAATTTATCGTATACCATCTGCATAACCTGCAGTCCTTCAAAGCCCGCCTGCATTCCTTTGCCGGCTCCAGCGGGAGCATCAAGTTCTACGGTTCGGCGGATGCCTCAGCCTGGGCGGAGCTGCCCGCTGTTCAAGATGCTCCCCAGTCCACGGGTGACGGAGCTTGGACAGGAAGCAATTATACGCCTGCAGCGGTTATTCCACCAGGGATTCATTATCTGAAAATCGAACTAACAGGCGATTCCGCTCCCTGGCAGATGCAGCTAGGCTCTGTCTCCTTATCCAATAGAGTGCAGGGAGGCGGCGGAAGCAGTGGCGGAGACGGAGATTATTATGTCGATGCACTGACTGGCAGCGACAGTAATGACGGGCGAACACCGGAGACGGCGTGGAAGACCTTTACTGTAGTCAATCAGACTACCTTTGAGGCTGGGGACCGGATTTTGCTGAAGAAGGGCGGCATCTGGAATGAACAATTATATCCCAAAGGCAGTGGAACGGACGAGAAACTGATCACTATCGGTGCATACGGCACCGGAAGCAAGCCGGTTATTAATGGCGGTGGTATGGCCGGCGGGGCCGTATATTTACGCAATGCCTCGAATTGGATGATCCAGGATCTGGAGGTTACCAACTACGCCTCCGAGAGAGGGACGGTCTACCGCGAAGGTATTATGGTAGAGAACGCCAATGGAGGAATCTTAAGAAATATACACATTAAGGATAACTATGTGCATGATGTATCCAGCAGCTTCCGCTATCCTACCGTATCCGGGGCTGAAGGAGGTCCACATGCGTTCGGCGGCATCTCTGTATATGTCGGAGGAACAACGGGTACAGACAAGTTCGACGGGGTATGGATCGAAGGCAACACGGTGGAACGGATCGGGCGTACCGGGATTGTGGTATGGGATCAGCGGTTCAACGGAACGGATTATGCTACGGTCAATGTAACCATCCGCGGGAACTATGTCAAGCAGGCGGACAGTGACGGTATTCTCACCTTTGGTGTGAATGGGGGATTGATTGAACATAACATTGCAGAGGAAGGGGGGAACTATTCCGAGGAAGGTGAATTTAACGGCTCCGCCGCGATCTGGCCGACCCGGGGCAGGAATAACGTTGTACAGTTCAATGAGTCCTTCAACACGAACAAGCCGGAAGGCGACGGCCAGGGCTTCAATCTGGATATTGATACCATAGACAGTGTGGTTCAATATAATTACAGCCATGGCAACAAAGGCGGATTTATGCTTTTCGTCGATGCGCGTTTGACTCCGGGGGTGCTGACAGGCTCCTCTAACAATGTGGTGCGCTACAATATCAGCCAAAATGATCTGACGCACACCTTCAACTTCGCGGGCGGGGTTACGCCGGATACACAAATCTATAATAATACAATCTATATCGGAGCAGGGCAGAACACCAGAATTATCGACCATGAATGGGATGACGGCGGCAATATCAACGCTCCCTATTCCTTCAAGAATAATCTGGTCTACAACCTTGGACAGGGAGGATATAATCTGCCGGGAGTGAACGGCACCTTCGATCATAATCTGCTGTATGGCAACCATCCTGCAAGTGAGCCGGAGAATGCTAATTCCATCACAGCGAATCCTCTGCTTGTCGCCCAAGGCAGCGGCGGTACCGGCTGGAACACGGTGGACGGCTATAAGCTGAGAGACAACTCGCCTGCACTCGGGGCCGGAGCTGTTATTGCCGACAATGGTGGACTGGATTACTGGGGCAATGCCGTGTCAGCGGATGCTCCGCCGAATATCGGAGCGTATAACGGTCCCGGACTTGATCCGGCAACGCTGCCTGAAGCACCCATAGATGATCTGCGGCTGTATTATGAAGGCCTGAAGATTGTCCCGCATATTAAGGACGGAAGCGGCGGCGGGATATCGCTTCAGCTTCAATTCACGAACAGCTCGGCCGCAGACCCTCTGGTCATTAAGAAGATTACCTGGTCTATCGGTGAAGGCAAAGAGCAGATTACCGGCAGCGAATCGAAGTTGCCTGAGATCGCACCGGGCAGCAAATCCCCTTATTCCATTCCACTGCCGGGATTCTCTGAAGGCGTGAAGTATCCTTTGGAGTTGACCGTTGATCTGGAGGGTTACGAGGATGTCCACGTGAAGCGGAATATAGATATTAACCGGATGCCGAATCAGTCGGACACAGGCAGACCGGCGCTGATTGATCTTGCGGACGGAACGCCCCTAATGACGGATTACAACGGTGTTGATGATCTCAGTGGAACCACGCAGCTGCGCTGGGATAAAGATCAGTTGTATTTGACAGCCGATATCCGTGATGATGTATTCACTCATAAGGCTTCCGGGATTAATATCTGGCAGAATGACAGCATCCAGTTCAGCCTTGCTCCCGGTGTACCGGGAGACAGCCAGTCCTGGTATGAATACGGGATCTCTCAGACGCCGGAGGGTCCGCAGATTTACCGCTGGTTGTCCATGAAAGGGGCAGCAACGGGAATATTGACCACCGGAACGCTCAAGGTGACCAGAGATGAGCAGAATAAGGTAACCTCCTATGCCCTGGCACTGCCCTGGAGCGAAGTCAGCCCGGTCCGGCCAGCGGCGGGTGAAGTGTTGAGCTTCTCGATGCTGGTCAATGATAATGACGGAGCAGGCCGCAAGGGTTATATCGAATGGGGCTCAGGCATTGGCGGTGTGAAGGACCCGACTCTCTTCCGCACCTTTCAGTTGATGAATACCGGCGGGGAAGAAGAGCCAGAGCTGAGCAGCAATGCCGATTTGAGCCGGTTGAGTATTGACGGTACAGATATCTCAGGGTTCGGGCAGGATAAGCTGAATTACACCATCAACCTTCCCTTTTCCAAGACTGAGGTGAATGTAACGGGGACTCCTGCTCATGCCGGGGCCACAGTGACAGTAACAGGCGGGAGCGGGCTTCAGGTAGGAGACAACAGGATTGATGTCAAAGTGACTGCTGCCGACGGAACTACTTCCAAGACTTACACCGTAAATGCGGTTCGGAGCGGGGACAACGCGGGGACGGATACGCCTGAACCTACGCCCGGCAGCAATAACGGCAACAATAATAATAACAGCGGTGGAAGCAGTGAAGGTACTCCCGGCACAGTAGGTGGTGAGATCATTACTCATTCACCGGGACTCCTTCAGGTACAAGCTGAACCGGGAGCCGATGGAATCATTCACGCGCAGCTTCGGGACGGAGAGATCCGGCAAGCCATGGATGGTGTGCAGAGCGGAGCACTGGTGCTTAAGCTGGCAGCAGAGAATGCTATGACCAAAGGAAGTGCTTTTCAACTACCGGTTAAAGAGCTGAAGGATCATGTAACCTCGCTGACCATACAAGCTGGCGGAGTGACCTTAACGATTCCCGTGGCTTCTCTGGTAGATAGTATTCCTGAGGGTTCCCAAAAGCTGGAGCTTTCCGTTCATGTTGCAGATGCTTCACAGCAGCCAGCGGACATGAATAAGCAATGGACAACGTATTCCTTACACCGGGTCTCTCTGACCGTGGACGGACAGCAAATAGAAAGAATACGCGGGTCTGCATCCATGAAGGTATCCGTTGCACACAACTTGAAGCCGGGAGAAGCGTCGCATCAAGCTATCGCCTATTCCGTCACTGGTGGAGGGCAAACCGAAGTAATTAAGAATTCTAAATATGTAGCAGGGGCAGGCGGCATTACACTTACAACACCGAATTTTGGCCTCTATGGCACTGCCAATGCAGGGGTTCACTTCTCCGATACGGACTCTAGTAACTCCATCATCCTGGAGGCATTGGCTGCCCGTGGCCTGGTTCGCGGTACAGGGGAGGGCAAATATGAACCTGACCGGCAGATCACCAGGGCAGAATTCATTCAACTGCTGGTATCCGCACTGGAGCTTCAAGGAGGGAATAACCAAGGGAAGTTCAAGGATGTCACTCCAGGTGCCTGGTACTACCAAGCCGTTACTACGGCTCAGGCTTTAGGTGTTGTTAACGGGCGGAGCGAGGACTTCTTCGGTGCAATGGAGCCGGTTACCCGCCAGGAGATCGCTGTTATGCTGTTCCGCGCTATGCGTCTGAACGGACCGCAGCCGGAGGCTTCCAGCACTGCCGCGGCCTTTACGGATCACAAGCAAATCGGAGCGTACGCTCTGGAAGCAGTTAACTATCTGCGGCAGACCGGTATCATCAAGGGCTATGGTGACGGTACTTACAAACCGCAGGGTTTGACCACGCGTGAAGAGGCTGCAGCGGTAATTTACAGAATCATGGGATTGTGATTTCATTCTAGTGGAGGCTGCCGGGATTTCCCGGCGGTCTTTTACTGCTTCAGTTCAATTTGATAATCTCTAGACGGATTGCAGCTATACATTTGACTAACCACTACATTATGTAGTAGATTATAACTACTACGTAGTGTAGTAATAATGTTATGGACGCATAACAGACATATGAGGTGTTCACGGTGAACAAGATTCAGAAGCTATCGGATACAGAGTTAGAGTTAATGGAAGCCATTTGGGCGAGTACGCCGCCAGTTACTTCAACGGAGCTGCTGAACCTGTTCGCGCATAAGGGAAGGGACTGGAAGGCGCAGACGATATCTACCTTTTTGTCACGGTTAGTGGATAAGGGGTTTCTGACGGCTACCCGGCATGGGCGGCTGAACAAATATGTGCCCGGCATTTCGCCTGAGGACTATAAGCTGGTGGAGACTCAGCATGTCCTGGACGGGCTGTATCAGGGTTCGGTCAAGAACCTGATCTCCGCCATGTATGACGGCGACAAGCTGTCGGACCAGGATATTGACGAGCTGAAGCAATGGTTCTCGGAAAAGTAGGTGATGACGATGAACACTCTGCTGAATCTTCTGATTTCACTAACCGTTGCCGGAAGTGTAGTAACCATCAGCATCTACGCACTGGGGAGGTTATCGACCGGACATTTCCCGGCCCCATGGCGTTACGGACTCATTAAGCTGGCCTTAGTCTTTTATTTATTCCCTATAGCTCTGATCCTGCCGTGGTTATCCCAACACCTAAGCGCGCCGCGTGTAGCCACAAGTGTACAGAATCTCCAGAGTGGGGGGCTAACTGGGGATGTAGCGGAATCTCTGCAGCCTGCTCTAGCCCTTACCGCAAGTACCGCATATATCCTGTTAGGGATCTGGGCAGCAGGTGCCATCATTTTTGCCGCCTGGCAAGGGTATGCGTACCGCAGGTTTACGAGAGTACTTAAGCGTAACCGTACCATGGTACCGGAGAATAGTGAGCCAGCCAAGATGCTAAGGAGCATCAAGGAGGAGCTTGGCCTCACATGTAGCGTGAAGCTCGCGTACAGTTCTGTCGCACGCAGTCCTTTTCTGGCCGGTCTATGGAGACCGTCGATCTATTTGCCTATACAGAGTCATGCCAATCTGGATATGGAGATGGTCCTGCGCCATGAATTGGTTCATCTGAAGCGGAAGGATCTGTGGATCAAGGCTGCATTGCTATTCGTCCGTACCTTGCACTGGTACAATCCGCTGGTTCATACGGTCCGTCATGAGCTTCATACCTGGAGCGAGCTGACCTGTGATCAGGAAGTGGTGCAAGAGATGTCTCATGCCGACCGCAAACGTTACGGCGGGACGATTCTGAATGTCATGGCAGGGCCCACCAGTCAACCCGGAGCTTTCTACGCCTCATTATCCGGTGACGGCAAACAATTACAAAGGAGATTAACCCATATGCTTAACGTCAAAAAACTAAACAGACAGACCCTCTTCCTATCGGTTACCGCAGCCCTGTTAATTGCAGGGATCGGCACCTCTACGGCGGCATTGGCCTCCAAGATGACACCGCAAGTAGTCGCCGACTCGGAGTATACTTCTTCTGATAATGCCGCTTCCGAGATTGCGGCTTCTACAGTGCCCGAAGGTAAAATAACCGAACCTGCCAAAGTATCTGGTACCCAGCCTGCCGAGAGCAGCACCATCCCCGCCCAAGAATATAAAGTAGGACAACTTGTTGCCGGGCCAGCTGAATCTGCTGATTCTGCAACAGTTCCCGCTGAGCAGTCTCCAGGATCTGCTCAAGCAGAGATAATTGCCCAGCCGCTGCCTGAGCTTGTAGCAGCCCCAGATGAAAGTGCTCCCGTAACGATGCCGAAAGCAAGCACTGCCAAATCTGGTTCCGGGCTTGTCCCTGCACCAGTCCCTGACCAAGAAGAGGCCATTGTAGAGGCACTTCCCGAGCTGGTGCCGGCTCCTGCAGAGAGCGTTCCAGCACCGGCAAAGTAAACATCCTGCATTCAACCTGCCGGTATATCTTCACAGCCAGGGGCATCTTCCCAAGCGGAGGCTGCCCCTGTTTTTTTCACAAACACGTTCTAATCCCTTAAAGGTCTAAAGAATTCACGGATGTCATTCGCCAGCGGTCCCGGATCTTCCATAGCTGTGAAATGTCCGCCGCGGGGCATCGTGGTCCACCGTGTAATATTCAGATTGCGTTCAGCCCAGGCTCTGGGCGGCAGACAGACATCCCCAGGGTATAGCGCTACCGCTGTAGGCACCTTAATCGCCCCCAAAGGCGGCAAAGTATGTGTATTCTCATAATACAAATTCGCGGACGAGCCTGCCGTATTTGTAATCCAATAAATCATAATATTCGTAAGTAACTCATCCTCGCTGAAGCTCTGCCGCAGATCGCCCTTGCAATCACTCCATGCCCGGAATTTCTCGATGATCCAAGCCGCCAGACCCACAGGGGAGTCGGTAAGCCCGTAAGCAATCGTTTGCGGCTTCGTCGACTGAATCTGCATATATCCGCCTTCCTCGGAGATCCATTGTGAGGTGTTTCGGATATACAATTGTTCCTCTTCCGTCAGCCCCGACTTATCCTGCACCGCCAGCAGATTCTTGATCAGACCGATGTCGGTAAGGTGAATTCCGCTTAGCAGCTCCGGGCGATTAAAAGCCAGATACCGGGTTACACCGGAGCCGACATCACCGCCTGCCGCAGCAAACTTGCTGTAGCCGAGATGCTCGGTCATTAATGTGGCCCATAGCCCGGCTATGTTGGAATTGTTAATTCCTTTACGCTGCAGTCCATTTGAGAAGCCGAACCCGGGGACAGAAGGGATAATGACATCGAAGGAATCTTCGGGATTCCCGCCGTAGCTCGCCGGATCTGTAAGCATGGGAATAATCTTCTCGTAACGCAAGAAGCTGTCCGGCCAGCCATGGGTGAGGATCAGCGGGTGGGGATTAGGACCTTTGCCGCGTTCATGCACAAAATGAATATCTAGCCCTTCCACCTTGCAGCGGTAATGCGCCAGCTTGTTCAGCTCCGCTTCCCGGGCCCGCCAATCGAACTGATCCCGCCAATAGGCAATAAGAGACTTCAAATATGTCTGATCTGTACCCCGGTCCCATTCAGATTCCTCGAACAAGCCGGGCCAGCGGACATGCCCAAGTCTGTATTTCAGATCCTCCAGGACTTCATCGGCAACATGAATTTGATAACGTTCAACTGTCATTACAATCGCTCCTTAAGTGGAATAACTTCAGTACCATCGATACTTCAATTATACCACCTGAAGTTGTGTTACATAGGAATGAAACGAATCCGAAATATACCTCCTCTATAGTTTGAATATCCAAAAATATTAAAACTGGCGGAGGGGAAATACTCTTCACTGGAGAATTACTTTGTGGACGGAATCAAAGATTACGAGGTGAGGGAATGGATAGAATAACCAATATAAGAGTGGAAGAGAAGAAATATCATGATCAATGTTACGAGAGCAGCAAGCTATTCGAGCCAGGCTCCTGGCTGCACAAACCCGTTACTACAGTTATTAATCTTATTAATCAGTATAAGGATCAAGAATACATAAGCATACTGGATCTGGGAGCTGGGGTTGGCCGGAACAGCATTCCGATTGCTGAATCGATTAAGCCTAGGAATGGAAAAGTGGTATGTGTAGACCTGCTGGAATCAGCCACAGCGAAGCTGATGAGTTACAGTCAGCAGTTCGGTGTCGAGTCTTACATTGTACCCATTCTATCTGATATTGAACACTTTTCTATTGAGCCAGATGAGTATGATATTATCGTAGCAGTATCTTCATTAGAACATGTGAGCTCGGCACAGGTACTGGAGCAGAAACTGAGTGAAATGAATGCCGGGACAAGAGCGGGCGGGGCGAATTGCATTATTATCGCGTCCAATATTCGGGAAATGCTTCTAGAGAATAAGCAAGAGCTGGACCCCATGTTTGAAGTAAATCTGTCTACTGAAAGAATGATTGACCTTTTGAAACAGCAGTTTGCCGGATGGAAGATAGAGCAGCTGATCGTAAAACCCTTAGCATTTGAGATTAACAGAGACGGGCAGCCCGTCAAGCTGACCTCTGATTGCATAACCTTTGTTGCCAAGAAAAGCTGATCTTATAGAGATCGGCTTTTTTTGATAAGTTATGATAGCAAAAAGCAAAAAGAAGCGGAGGGGAAATTTGGAACTGGAGGAGCGGTAGCGTCCGCCTTTGTATTTGGATTTCTACCGCGAGGAGCGGTTTCAATCAGGAAATCCTAATACAACAGCGGCCGGAGGGCCAAATGTTCACCGCAGCGACGACCAAGCTTTGAGTTTTAATTTGAAGCAAGCAGTTGCTCAAATCCACTTAAATTAGATTTTTCCTCCCCGCCTGTGACCACACGCACCCCTTCTTCTGTGGAATCGGCTACATTTAGAGTAGGCCAAACGAAAGCTTTCACAAACTTCCGAAATTTGATTTGAATCCTCCTTTTTAAGCAGCTGGCGTAATAGAATGAGGTTGCTGATAAGGATTATCAATCAAATATTGGAGGCTAATACAAATGAGTACACAAACCAGACAAATCGCCGAAGGCATCCACTGGGTAGGCAAAATAGACAACCGTGAAGTCCCGTTCCACCGCCTGATTCTCGCCAAAGGCACCACCTATAATTCTTATCTCCTCAAAACCGGCAAGCCGACCGTAATCGATACGGTGGATATGGAATTCGGCCGCGAATATGCCGAGTGTCTCGCCGGAATGATTGATCTTATGGATATTCACTACATCGTCATTAACCATACCGAGCCTGACCACTCCGGCGGACTGGCGGCACTGGCCGCACAGGCACTGAATGCTACGATTGTCTGCACCGAGATCGCTGTACCGGAGCTGCAGGAGATGTATAAGCTGCACAGCCGCAACTTCCTGGTGGTGAAGGACGGAGACACCCTGGATATCGGCGGCAAAACCCTGCTGTTCAAAGAAACGCCGTACCTCCACACCGCAGAGACGATGATTACGTACTGTGTGGAAGACAAGATCCTGTTCCCCTGCGATATTTTCAGTACGCATGTGGCAGCTGAGCATCTGTTCAGCGATGAAGCTGGCTTCGATATCACTGAAGATTACAAAGGCTATTATGCAGCGATTATCCACCCGCACAGAAGATATGTAAGAACGCTGCTGGAAGCCGTGAAGGATCTGGAGATCCGTATGATTGCACCCTCCCACGGGTTCCTGATCCGCGAGGACATTCCTAAGTTCATCGGGCTGTATGCCACAATGAGCCGGGAGACCACCCAGGGCAAGAAGGCTGTCATTGTCTATACCACCATCAAGAACAGCACAAAGAAGATGGCTGCGATCATTGAGAATTGCCTGAAGGAGAACAATATTGAGACAGAAGTCTGGAACGCAGATAAAAGCAGCACCGCAGACATCCTGCGCAGCATCGAATCAGCAGACGCCGTCTTCATCGGCAGCTCCACGAAGTATGCGGATATGATCGGCAACCTGGAAGAAGTACTGAAGGGCATGCAGGAGATGAATCTGGAAGGTAAGCTGGCTACGGCGTTCGGCTCCTACGGCTGGAGCGGAGAAGCGATCGAAGTCATTCAGGATTACCTGAACGGAACGAACATGGCTGTACAGAGCACCTCTGAGGTTATCAAAACCACCGGCATGACCCATGTGGAGTTCCCCGTCCGGGTGAGATTCTCCCCAAGAGAGCCTGAGAAGGTCCAGAAGATTAAGCATGCAACCGAATTTGTCTCGGATCTGCTGCTCAGTTCAATCTAGGGAGGAGGAAGCGAACATGACGAAGCATTACGTAATCGTTGGGGGCGGTGTAACCGCCGTTCATGCCGCCAAAGCCATCCGCGATCAGGACGCGGATTCGGAAATCTCAATCATCGGGGAAGAGAGCGGCCTGCCGTATAACCGGATCAAGCTGACCAAGGGCCTGTTCACCGACCTGCACAGCGAGAAGGTTCTGATCAAGAAGGAGAAATGGTACCACGATAACCGCATCACCGTGCAGTCATCCACCCGCATCGTGTCCATCCACCCGGAGCGCCAGACGGTAGAGACAGAGAGCGGCCAGTGTGTGGAATACCATAAGCTGCTGCTCTGCATGGGGGCGAAGAACCGCGCATTAACCATCCAGGGTGCGGCCCTGGCCAACGTACACAGCATCCGGGATCTGGCTGACGCAGACCGGCTGAAGGACAGCCTTAAGGAAGACAGCCGCGTAACCGTCATCGGCGGAGGGGTGCAGGGAATTGAGACCGCCTGGGCGCTTCACGATGCAGGGTATACGGTGACTGTGGTTGAATACGCACCTGCTCTGATGGGCAGACAGCTCGACAGCTACTCTTCCAAGCATCTGCAAGAAACCCTTGAACAATCCGGGGTGAAGGTGATTCTTCAAGCGGGTGTGGCTTCCATAGAGGGGATAGAGTATGTCACCGGGGTTACGCTTAGTGACGGCACGAACTTCCCT
This sequence comes from Paenibacillus sp. FSL R7-0210, assembly GCF_038009085.1. Lineage (NCBI taxonomy): Bacteria > Bacillati > Bacillota > Bacilli > Caryophanales > Paenibacillaceae > Paenibacillus > Paenibacillus sp. FSL R7-0210. The sequence continues at coordinate 2,561,996 of NZ_JBBPAR010000001.1, read as the reverse complement.
TGTGACCACGTGGTCTACTCCATTGGGATTGTTCCGAATACTGCTCTGGTAGACGGATCGGAGATTGAGGTCCGCAGCGGCATTATTGTGGACGAACATCTGCAGACAAGTGCTCCGAATATCTATGCAGCGGGTGACGTTGCCGAGTTCGGTGGGCTGGTGGAAGGCCTGTGGGGCGGAGCGATGGAACAGGGCAAGATCGCAGGGAGCAATATGGCTGAAGCCCGGAGTGTATACCGCAGAGCGGTTCCGGTGACCCTGTTCAATGCGTTCGGGGTGTCCTTGTTCTCCATCGGCAACACCGATGAGCGGAATTGCGATGAGTCGGTATGCGGTGAAGAGAATGGGGCGTATACACGGATTTTTGTGAAGGATCATGTCATTGAAGGGGCGTTGTCCTGGCAGGGTGCTGCGGCTTCGCTGGCTTACAAGGCGGCTGTTGAGCAAGGCGTCCGGCTGAGCGGAAGTGCTGACGGCAAGAGCATCGAAGACATTATAGCGGAAGCGCAGGCTGTATTGAATTAATTCACTAACCACAATAACAGGAGCTGATTACGATGAAAAAATATATCTGTACCCCTTGTGGCTACATCTACAACCCGGCGGTAGGCGATCCTGATGAGGATGTAGCGGCTGGAACAGCGTTCGAGGATCTGCCGGAGGATTGGGTCTGTCCGGTCTGCGGTGAGGACACCAGCCATTTCGTACCTGTCGAAGAGAAGAATACAATGGCTCATTAGAGGATTAAGGCTAAGGCTTCACATTTCACATTACAGGGGGAATCGGTATGAAAGAGCATTCCTGCCAGCACGCCGCAGAACCTTGTACACGCAAGGTACCGATTTTTGCCGCGCTGACCGATGAGGATCTTACCCGGATCAGCGCGATGATTAAGCACCGCAAATTCACTAAGGGACAGCCGCTCATTCTCGAAGGCGCGCCGTCCGATACGCTGTACATTATTCAGCAGGGACATGTGAAATTATCCAAGCTCACGCCCGAAGGGAAGGAACAGATTTTACACATCCTGACGAACGGGGATTTCTTCGGGGAACTTAGTATCTTCAACAGCGATGAGCTTAGCAACTTCAGTGCGTATGCGCTGAAAGACACCCATATCTGCCTGCTGACCCGCAGCGATATGGAGCAGCTAATGACCGAGAACCCCGACATCTCCCTGCGTCTGCTCAAAAGCTTAACCAAACGCCTTGCCCACACCGAGAATCTGGCACAGAGCCTGGCGACCAAGGACCCGGAAATCCGGATCGCTTATATGATCATGGAGCTGAGTGAGAAATACGGCAAGCCGCGCGGCGGACGCGTACATATCGACCTGCCGCTGTCCCGCGAAGGGCTGGCCAGTTATGTCGGAGTGACCCGCGAGACCATCAGCAGGAAGTTCTCCCGATTCGAGGACTCCGGCCTGATCAAGCTGATCGGCAACAAGCAGATGGTCGTCATGGACCTGGCTGGTGTGGAGAAATATATGGGTATTTAGGCGATATAGAAGAGCGGCATTCCTGTCATAATATGATGGGGATGCCGTTTTCATTTTGAGTGGATGTTAATTCCCCCGCTGCTGGAACCTTACAAATACCTGACGCATATTGTATGGTTATAAGCCTACCAAGCGACAAAGGGAAAGGAAGTGGGTGTATGGCTGCGGGGATATTAAGATATTTTGCAGACGGGAATACGGCTCTTGGCTACTTCAGTTTGTTCGAATCGAATCTTCAAGGGCTCCGGAGGATATTCATCTTGAAAGGCGGTCCCGGTACCGGCAAATCCTCGCTGATGAAAGCAATCGGCGCGGAATGGGCGGAGCGGGGATATCCTATTGAGCTGATTCATTGTTCATCCGATAAGGATTCCATTGACGGGGTCATTATTCCGGCGCTTGGCGTGGGCATTGTTGACGGGACGGCGCCCCATGTGATCGAGCCCAAGGCTCCCGGAGCGGCCCGGGAATACGTGAACCTGGGGGAAGCGTGGGACTCGGCAGCACTTACCAGCCAAAGGGAGAGCATTGAGGAGATCAATCAGAAGGTTGCTGGTGCCTATGCGGCGGCGTACAGCAGATTTGCGGTGGCTCTGAACATTCATGACAAATGGGAAAAGATGTACTTCGAGCATATGGACTTCGGCCAGGCGAATCAATTAACGGCCCGGATGCTGGAACAGTTGTTTGGCGAAGCGCAGCTTCAGAGGCATGCTGATGTGAAGCACCGGTTTCTGGGCGCAGCAACGCCGGCAGGATCGGTTGACTTTGTACCTAATTTGACCGAAGGGCTATCCAGACGCTTCTTCCTCAAAGGCCGGGCCGGAACAGGCAAATCAACCATACTCCGCAAAATCGCCGCCGAGGCGGAGAAGAGGGGCTTTGATACGGAAATCTATCATTGCGGATTCGATCCCCACAGTCTGGATATGGTTATTGTGCGTGAGCTTGATTTTGCGGTCTTTGACAGCACCAGCCCGCATGAATATTATCCGGAGCGGGAAGGAGACGTAATCATCGATACGTATGAAGCTGTTATTGCACCGGGAACGGATGAGCGCCTCGCCGGACCGCTGGAGGAAATAAGCGCACAATATAAGGCCACAATGAAAACGGCAATAGCCGCTCTGGCAGAGGCCAAGGTGCACCGGGATGAATTAAAGGAAATTTATATCGAAGCAATGGATTTTAGCGTGGTGGATACGGCCAGAAACCGGATTTCCGCTGAACTGGCAAGTATGTTGGCTTAGCTCTTACAATGATCCGAACCAGCTTTGGGGCTTACTCGGCGGAGGCACTTGCCATCCGTAGAGTAAGCCCCAAGGCTTATTAAGGGTGCGGTGCCTTTTGCCCGGAATACGCGGTTGCGCATCGTCCAGAAGAATTATAGACTTCAATATGTAACAGTGTGAGAAATTAAAACGACTACATTTTATGGAGGAGAGAACAGCGATGAGTACTTACGAAATGGCTTCCTTTAATATCCGCCTGGATATTCCGTCAGACGGAGAGAACGGCTGGGCATTCCGCAAGGAGCATATGCTGCGACTGATCAGGCATTACCGCTGGGACGTGTTCGGACTGCAGGAGGCGCGGGGCAATCAGCTGAGGGATCTGGCGGCACTTGAGGACTATGAGGTGGAAGGCATCAGCCGTGATCATGATCCTGAGAGCGAGCACTGCCCGGTTTTTTATAACAAGTCGGTATTCACCAAGGAAGCCGGAGGCACCTTCTGGCTGTCGGAGACGCCGGAGGTTCCGTCCAAGTCCTGGGGCTCTGATTACAACCGGATCTGCACCTGGGTGAGGCTGCAGGACACAAGAAACGGAAACCGGATTCACTTTGTGAATACCCATTTGGACCATATCAGCGAGGAAGCCAGATACCACGGTGCGCTGATGATTCTGGACTGGATTCGTAATCAGGGCGGGAATCTGCCGGTTGTGTTGACAGGGGATTTCAATGCTATACCGGACGAACGATGCTACCGGGAGATTACAGCGCAGCTGACCGATACCCGCAGAGCGAATGATGCCCATTATGGCCCCTGGGGAACATTCACAGGTTTCCGCTACGATATTCCGTGGGATGAGCTTGAGGAGATCGATTATATTTTTACGGACAAGCAGGTGAAGGTACTGAAGACCCGGACGGTAACCGACAGCTTCGACCGGAAATACCCTTCGGATCATTATCCTGTTACAGCAACTCTGGAAATCTAATGAGGCGAAACTCAGCGCAGTGACTCGGGAGCTGGCAGAGCCTGTTCCCCCAACACAAAGAAACCGGACCTCAAGGGGGCTGGTTTCTTTGTGTTACATGGAGATATGGGGGCAGTGGATTGTTTAGGCGATAAATGTCTGATACGATAGATAAGCTTCATGATGGAAGCCCAAACACTCTGAGGAGTCACGGCTAGCCCATTTTGAATAGAGTATCTTATTATTACACACAAATGGGGACAACAGCATGACGAAGATATTCAGACATAAGGGTTATTTTATCGGATTGCACATTGTATTGTGTATTTCCTTGTTCTCCACACTGTACGCGTATTCTCCGGTCATCCGGGTGAAGGTGAAGGAGATGATCGAGCCGGCGGACAAAGTCTATACGATTGCCCATCGCGGCGCATCCGGTTATGCTCCCGAGAACACGATACCGGCCTTTGAGCTGGCACGTGAGATGGGTGCCGACTCGATTGAGCTCGATATTCATTTGACCAAGGACCTGATTCCTGTTGTGATTCATGACGAGACGGTTAACCGTACCACGAGCGGCAAAGGTTTTGTGAAAAATATGACCCTGGAGCAGATCAGGCAGCTCGATGCAGGCTCTTGGTTCAATCAGGACTACCCGATGTTCGCCAGAGATCTATACACAGGGCTTACCGTCCCAACGCTTGAAGAAGTATTCGAGACATTCGGCAAGGACATCAACTATATGATCGAAATCAAGGAGCCTGCATCGAAGTTCGGGATCGAAGCGATCCTGAATGATACGATATTGAAATATGATCTCGCCAAAAGGGTGTCCGTTCACTCCTTCAGCGCAGCCAGTCTGCGGCAGCTTCATGCGATTAACCCGGATATTCCGCTATACCAGCTGGTATGGAATGATTATGCGGCTACGAGGGTGACTCAGTCCTATCTGGATACCGTGAAGACCTATGCCGTAGGCATCAGCCCGAATTTCCAGGGAATTAGCGCGGCTTATGTAGCTCAGGTGAAGAGGGCGGGGCTCAAGATCATCCCTTATACGGTGAACTACCAGCTCAACATGGATAAAGCCTACTCCTGGGGAGTAGACGGAGTGCATACGAATTATCCAGACCGCTTCCTTGAAGTGATTGCCGCCAACAGGGCAAATGCCAAATGGTAGGAGTGGAGGATGGGAGAACAGCCCGTTTATTTACTATAAAAGGCCAGAAAAAGGGTCCAGTTCTTGTCCGATACCGGATAAAGACTGGACCCTTAACGAAATATAAGAATTTATAGGTTGCACACGATAAATTATCCTTCTATTTCTCGCTGAAACGGTACCGTCCTTTAAAAGGACGGCAATGCCGTTTCCACTTGTTGTGCTTAAAATGCACTCAACACGATGTTCCGCAGCTTGCGTGTAATGGGCAGGGTACCGGAGTCCTTTCTCTGGATCATGAACAGGATGGTCAGACGTTCCAGCGGACAATTGGCAAAATAAGCTCCCAGCCAGCCGTCCCAGCCGTATTCTCCCAGGCTGCCGAGCCCTCCGGCTTGACCCGGATCGGTCAGGATGCGCATCTGATTGCCGTAGCTGTAGCCTTGCAGCGAATGCCAGGGATTGAAGCCTTGCTGCTGCGGGCTGGTCAAGCTGGCCGAGGTCATAAACTGAACGGTGCGGGGCTTCAGCAACTGCACCCCGTTCAAGCTGCCCTGATTCATCAGCATGGTGGTGAATTTGGCAGCATCCTCAATCGTCGAGACCAGCCCGGCTCCGCCTGCCTCGTAAGCCGCCTTCCGGTCCATATGATGATTAACGCCCAGAGGACTCTCCGAAAAGGGTATCAATCCGCCTTCACCATCACCCTGGTAGACAGAGGCCAGCCGCTCTCTCTTGTCTTCGGGCAGCCAAAAGCCGGTATCGTTCATTCGCAGCGGACCGAAGATCTCCTGCTGCAGGAATTCGCCGTACCGCATGCCGCTGACGACTTCAACTAATGCACCGAGAACATCCGCAGAGGTTCCATACTGCCAGGAGGTTCCCGGCTCGAAGGCCAGCGGGCCTTCACCCAGCCGGTTAGCGAATTCCAGGGTGCTCATCGGGTTCGTTCCAAGCAGGCGGTTGTTCAGTTCCTGGTACAACGCCTCCGCATACTGACCCGCCAGGTCGTCGGCTCCTCCGTAGACCAGACCGGAGGTCATGTTCAGCAGGTCGTTAATATCAACCTCACGAGTTACGGGCACAAGCTCGCCGTTCTTTCCCACCTTCTGATTTTTAAATCCAGGTATGTACTGGCTGACCGGATCGAACAGGTCGATCTCCCCGCGCTCCAGGAGCAGCATAACGGCTGCGGCAGTAACCGGCTTCGTCATCGAGTAGAGGCGGAAGATCGAATCTCTGGACATTTTGCGTCCAGCTTCAATATCGGCATAGCCGTCTTCGTGATACCAGCTTTCTTGTCCGTCCTGAATCACCATGAAGTTCGCACCGGCGATTTCCTTATTGGCAATGCTTGCGCTCAGCGCTTTGGTGATTAGACGGGTAGTGTTTGAATCCAGCATCTCTAGGTCTCCTTTGGTATGATCCGTTATCTATATTCCAGGGTGAATAGCATTTCACATAGAGAATATTATACGTCTTTCAGAGTGAAATGTAAGCGCATTTCAGTGAAAAAATTGAATAAGTATAGTTTTTCGTTGCTTCGCTTAATTTAATGTTACCTTCCTGGTCATCTATACTAACGGAGAGACTAATACAGGGAGGGAATATTTTGAAAAAGAGAACAAGATGGCTTGCGGCGGTTCTTACTTTTACAATGCTAATCATGTCGCTGACTGCACTTGGATTACCGGCACAAGCTGGAGCGGTTCCGATTCCGCAATCCTTCGCTAAGGGCGCAGATGTCAGCTGGCTGCCGCAAATGGAAGCTGAGGGCTACAAATTCTATAACGATCAGGGAGACGAGGAGGACCTGCTCCAGATTCTAAAAGATCACGGAATCGATTCGATACGCCTCCGGGCTTTCGTCAATCCATCCGATGATCCGATCAACGGCCATAACAGCACTGAAGAGATGGTTATGCTGGCCTCCCGTGTAAGCGCTCTCGGCTTCAGGGTGATGGTCGATCTGCACTACAGTGATTCCTGGGCCGATCCCGGGAAGCAGGTTACTCCGGCCGCTTGGGCCAGTGATAATCTGGAGCAGCTCAAAGCACATGTCTCGGAGTATACCACAGAGGTGATGCAAGCGCTGAAGACTGCGGGGGTAACCCCCGAGTGGGTGCAGATTGGTAATGAGATTAATAACGGGATGATGCATCCGCTGGGCAGCTATAGCAATACTGCGAATCTGGTGGAATTGATCCAGGCGGGATCACATGCGGCCAAGGCTGTTTTTCCTGAGACCAAAATCATTATTCATAGAGCCAACGGGGCAAACACCGGTGTAGATCCGTTCTATGCAGGTCTGATCGAGGCGGGTCTTAAGGACAGTGATTATGACATTATCGGGTTATCTTATTACCCGGATTCTATCTACACTTCTTCTATTAATGAACTATCCTCCAACATGAATCTTCTGGCTGCAAAATATGGCAAGGAGGTCATGGTCGTCGAGGTTGGCGGCGATGTGAGCAAGAATGTGGATAATGTATACAACATGCTAGTTGCTGTGCAGGATGGCGTGAAGGCTGTACCTGGAGGCCAGGGAACAGGTGTGTTCTATTGGGCACCCGAGGGCGTCTATTTCGGCTATGGGCTGTCTGCCTGGAACCCGGACGGGAAGCCTTCCTTCGCGATGGATGCTTTTATCGACGGTGCTTCGGCAATCAACCGGGTACCCGTTCAGTCGGTAAAAGTAGAGAAGCAGACCGCTATCCTGGAAGTAGGCGGAACCGGCAGCGTTAAGGCAACGATCAGCCCGGCGAATGCAACCTTTAAGGGGCTAACCTTCACCAGCTCGGATGAAGCCATCGTCAAGGTAGACAAGTATAAAGGAACCATCTCCGGGCTTGCTACCGGGACCTCTACAGTAACTGCGGTTACGTATGACGGCGGATTTACAGATTCAACGGAGATCACAGTCTCGCCAAGCACAAGCTTCATTCAGAATCCAGGCTTCGAGGACGGGCTGAACGGCTGGACCGTAAGCGGCGATAGCGCGGCGGTCAATGTGGAGTCAGATGCCCATTCCGGTTCGGCTGCACTGCACTACTGGAGCTCAGGGGCTGCGGAATTCCAAATCTCCCAGACGGTCACCGGACTTGAAAATGGTACCTATCAGCTATCCGCTTGGGTTTCGGGCGGGGGCGGGGAAGAGACGGCTGAGATTTTTGCGGGCGATCAGAAGCAGCAGTTCATCAACACAGGCTGGCAGCAATGGAGTAATCCAACCATCGATACCATTGAAGTTACAGATGGAACGCTGACACTAGGCGTTAATCTGAAATACGCTGGAGACAAATGGGGGAATATTGATGATTTCAAGCTGGTCAAAAAAGCCGGAGCCGTCAGCACCAATAATCTCACGGTGAACGGCGCTAAGTCCGACTGGTATCTGAGCGGCACCAAGCCCGCTACCTTCGGAGACAGCAATGCTTCAGGCGGCTTCGATTACGGGGATGACAAGCCGATTAACTTCAACCTTACTCATGAAATGACCGGACTGGAGCCCGGAACCTATACCCTCCAGGCCAAAATCTTTGGGGACAAGGGTGAACCTTCTCCCGGTTCGGTAATGTATGTGATCTCCGAGGGGCAGACGTATTCGGTGCCGGTTACCTATTCAGGCAGCGCCTGGCTGAAGCCCCGGACTCTGACGCTAAAGCATGTGCACATTGGGGAAGACGGCAACGCATCGCTAGGCTTCAAAGTCCTCACAGACTCGGATAATCATTACGGCTATCTGCAAGAGGTGACCTTCGTGCGCAATAGCACAACTACACCTGAGGTTCCAAGTGAACCAAGCGAACCCAGCGAACCCAATGAACCAAGTGAACCTGTAACACCTCCGGTAACAGAGCCGGTGACACCTCCGGTAACAGAGCCAGTAACGCCTCCGGCAACGGAGCCGGTGACAAGTCCGGAAGCCAGCCCGGTACCAAGCCCGACTACGGCACCAGGAACGGGCTCCGGTTCAGGCTGGACAGCTACGCTGGCAACAGCACAAGCTTCAGCTGCACCACAAGCTACGCCACAGCCGGAGATTCTGACTGTAACTGAGCCGAAGGTGAATGCCCAGAACCAGATTGTGATTCCAATGGCTGAAGGGCAGAGCGAAGTAAGAATTCCCGCTGACGCTGCGGCTCTTAAGGGAATAGCCGCTCTGAAGGTGGAAGGCAAGACAGTGGCTGTAGAGATTCCAGGCAAGGTTCTTGAGCAGCTTCAAGCGTTGGCAGGACAGCAGCAGAAGGGCTCGATGATGTCTATCCTGCTTGAGCCAAGCTCCACAGAGCAGAAGACAGCCTGGATACTTCAGGCTAATAAGAAGAGTGAAGCTGAACTGAGAACAGCCGGAGAAATGTTCAATCTCAGGCTGTCTGTGCTGAATCAGCAGGGAGTTAAGACTCCGCTGGTCTCGTTCACGGAACCAGTCAGTCTTCGCCTGAAGCTTCAAGCGAACGGCAATCCGAAGCTCGCAGGTGTGTATGCCACGGCAGATGATGGAACGCTCGAATATGCAGGCGGAACCACAGAACAGTCCGTATTGACTTCACAGGTACGGCAATCCGGCAATTATGCTGTACTGGAGTATGACAAGAGCTTTGCAGATGTGACTCCGGCGGATTGGGCCTACTCAGTGATAAAAGAGATGGCTGCCAAGCATATTATCGAGGGCGACCGGGAAGGACACTTCGCTCCGAAGAGAGAAGTGACCCGGGCCGAATTCGTTACGATGCTTGTCCGTGCCCTTGGGCTGAAGGCGGAAGGCCTGCGTTCGTTCGCTGACGTAGACAGCAGCAAGTGGTATTCGGGCGATGTGGCCGCCGCTTTTGCAGCCGGAATCGTCAAAGGGGACTCTACCGGCAAGTTCGCCCCCGAGTCGCGTATTTCGCGGCAAGAGATGGCAACGCTGCTTGTGAGAGCCTACGAGCTGCGCTCTGGAAGCAAGGCTCCGGCAGGTTCCTTGCCTGCTTTTGCCGATGCCGCCAAGATTGACAGCTGGGCTAAGGACGCCGTGAGTGCCGCCGGTTCACTGGGCTTCATCACGGGGACTCCGGACGGATTCTTCAAGCCCCAGGCCAATGCGACGCGCGCAGAGTGTGCGAAGGTATTGAGTTTGCTGCTTAATCTGTAAGCAAGAGAATAAGTAGAAGTAGAGCAGCGATTCTCCTGTAAAGGGGGCGCTGCTCTTTTTTACGGTATAGGAAAATGCGGTTGCGAAAGGGGGAGCGGAATGTATGCGAAAAACAGGCATGACAAGACAGAGGCCTTGTCACCCCCAAGAATGAAAATAAGTCGGGTGCATCAGTCGCATCCCGACTTTTATTTTCGTATTAAACCGAACACATTGAAGCGAGGGACGGCGAACGGGCCAAATGTATGCGAAAAACCGAACACATTGAAGCGCGGGAAGGCGAACGGACGAAATGTAGTCGAAAAACCGATCACATTGGACGGCAGGAAGGCGAAGGGGCGAAATGTAGTCGAAAAACCGATCACATTGGACAGCAGGAAGGCGAACGGGCGAATGTAGTCGGAAAACCGATCACATTGGACAGCAGGACGGCGAACGAGCCAAATGTAGTCGGAAAACCGATCACATTGGGTTGCGGAAAGGCGAGTGAGCGAAATGTAGTCGAAAAACCGATTACATTGGCGCGCGTTTCCTAATGATGATACAGGTATACCCTCGTTTGCAGCTCCGCTCTTACTTCATCCGGCATTTCCTTCACCTTAAGGTCATCGCCCAGGAATAACAGCCAATTCGTGACTTCCTTCAGCTCCTCCGTGCGGTTCACCTCGACTTCCATTTTCAGGATTGCGGTAGTTTGGTATGGGTTAGTATAGGACAGCGTCACCCTGAACGGGTGATATTTCCGGTATTGGGCAATGGCCCGGGGACCGAGCTCCAGGACAAGGTTGTTCTTCACTTGCTGCTTGCTCAGCTTCTCTTTAATTTTTTTCGAGCTTGGCCTGTTGGAGCCCGGGTAGGGGATGACATCAGTTAGCTGATCAACCGGGATGATCCGTTTCCTGGAGGCGTCCAGGTCGAAGCCCTCGATGAGCCACAGGCTTTTCTGCTGATAGAGACGTAAAAGATACACAGCATAAGAGATATCCTTCTGGTTTTCCCGGCAGGTGATGAACAGATAACGGTCCGCCAACAGGAGCCGGATCAGCTTGTCCAGCATAGGGTGGGGGAGATCGGACAGGTCCAGCAGATCAGGATTGCCCGGGTGGGTGCCCTCGAACAGCAGGATCTGATTGAGAAGAACAAGCTCCTCCTGCTGATTCTCCGAGATGAGCGCCAGCAATTTCTCCGTCAGCGACTGGCGGCTCTTGAGATAAGGAAGCTGGCCGTTTCTTGTCGCCATGAAGGCAATGAACAGCGCTTTGACCTCATTATCCGTGAACCGGACCACGGGAAGAAGAGAGTTACGCATAACGGAATACCCGCCATCCCGGCCCACCTCTGCAACCAGCGGCATCCCGAGCGCCTCGATCTCCCGGATATCCCGCTGGACGGTCGATCGCGAAATATTGAATTCCCGCATGATTTCCGTCAGGGTAAAATGGGCACGATTGTTAATGTACCGCATGATGATGTTGATCCGTTCCACTTTTTTCATGGCGGCTCCTAAACAGGTTCATTTTTTGACATGGTTCAAGGTTATCATATACATAGCAGGTGAGGAACACAAATATGAATAAAGGCGGGATATGACAATGGCAGGGTATACTATTGCAGAGAAAGACAGCTTTACGGTGATTGGTCTGGGCGTTGATCTTAAGAGTGATTACACGGATTATGCCGGGATTTATAAGGAGAAGATGGATTTTTGGCAGGCGGTCAGTGAAGATGGCAGGCTCGACTTGTTAAAAGGGATTGCGGCGAATGACTATGTGTTTGTGGTGAACGAAGCGGTGAACGGCAAGATGATGCATTATGCCGGGGTAATGGCAGGTGCAGCCGCACAGATTCCGCAGGAAGCCCGGGTGATTCAATTCCCGAAGGGGGAATACCTCGTAGTGGCAGGCGAAGGAGCGACAACGGAGGAATTAAGCAATACTTTGACGGGCTTGGCCTTCGGACAAGCTTTGCCGCAAGCAGAAGGATACGCCTACGTGGGCGGGCCGAATACCGCTGTGGAGATGGGCAGCCGGGACGGCTCGCTGTATGGCGAAATGTGGATTCCTGTCATAAGAAATTAAGTAACGTAATGGAGGATAACTAACTATGGCATACACAGTTGATTTCAAAGAGGTGTCTTTGCAAGGCCTGGAGTCGTCTCCGGTTGCTGAGGCGCTGGCGGGATTACGTGCGAATGAGGCGCGTTATTTCATGAACAAGTATAAGCATGAATTCACAGTCGTTCCGGCCAGTGAAAGCCAGGAGACGTTGGATTACGTGAACGGGATTCTGAGCAAGGAGCGGGGTCTTGAGTTTGCTGCCAAGCCACTCCAAACCTCGCAATTTCAGGTGGAGAACATTCGGTTCGCCTACGTTTTCTATGAGGATGGTCTTGCGCTTAACGTAATGTACACGGTGGATGATCCCAAGAAGCGGGCGGTTGGGTTCAAACTCTCGGAGGGGATGGAGATTCCGAAGGAGCTGGCGGACAAGTTCAAGTTCGCGCGGCAGAAGTCGAAGCTGGCCGGAATAATACGGGGATCGTTTTTTGTGATTAAGGGAGAGTATTAATAAAAATCCCCACAAAGTGAAGTTAAGCTTCGGAGTCTATTCAGATCCTTTGCGGGGGCCGCAAAACATATAAGTACTTAAAGAGGGGCTGCCAATCTGGCAGCCCCTTGTATCGTTCAAATCTCCTCCGCTGTATACGTCTTCTGGGTGCGGAGGACCGGGAAGAACCGGTACATCCAGAGCACGGTAATGATCAGGGTGCCAACTCCGCCAATCACGGTTGCAGGTACGGCCCCGACCAGCCCGGCCATCGTGCCGGACTCGAATTCGCCAAGCTGGTTCGAGGTGCCGATGAATAACGAATTCACTGCGTTCACCCGGCCCTGCATCTCCTGCGGCGTGTTGACCTGTACCAGTGTCGAGCGGATAACGACACTCACGACATCCGAGCCGCCGATCAGAACGAGCGCGAACAATGACAGCCAGAAGCTGTGGGAGATTCCGAACAGCATCGTGGCCAAGGCGAAGACGACCAGCGAGGCGAATAGCATCCGGCCGATGGCCCGTTCCACCGAATAGCGGGTCAGGATGAGTGAGACGATGATCGCACCTACCGCCGGGGCGGAGCGCAGCAGGCCAAGACCGAGCGAGCCGGTCTTCAGAATATCCTCGGCGAAGATCGGTAGCAGTGCCGTAGCCCCGCCAAGAAGTACAGCGAACAAGTCCAGCGAGATTGTACCCAGGATAATCTTGCGGGCGAAGACAAACCGCAGGCCGCTGAGGAAGGTGTCCATGCTGACCGCGTCCAGCTTCTTGACGAAATGAACAGTCTTGACGAAGAAGATCAGCACCGTAGATACCAGCAGCGCGGCAAGCGAGGCGATATAGGCGGCAGCCGTACCCCAGACCACGAGGACACCCCCGAGGGACGGGCCGACGATCATCGCCGTCTGCATAGCAGACGCGGACCAGGCCGCTGCTTTCGGGAGCTGCTCCCGATCCACAATGTCCGGCACCAGCGCAGCCGAGGCCGGACTCTCGAAGGTACGGCACGCGCCAAGGACTGCTGCGGCTGCCAGCAGGTGGACAGCGCTGAGCCAGCCTTCAATGCTGCCGAGGACAAGCAGCAGCACGATGAGGCACTCTGTAAGCTGGCACAGGAACACAATGGTTCGGCGGTCATAGCGGTCTGCCGTCTGTCCGGCAGGCAATGTCAGCAGCAGCATGGGCAGGAATTGGGCCAGCCCGACCAGTCCAAGCTGGTAGGCGCTGCCGGTCAGCGCATACATCTGCCAGCCAATCGCCACCGACAGCATCTGGAAGGCACTGGTGGAGAAGATCCGCGCGATCCATAGGCGCAGGAATGAGCGGTTATGCAGTACAGACGAGCGTGGAGTATTCGCATTCGATGTATTCAGTGTATTCAATGGGTGTCATCCTCCAAGCGATTAGAATCGGGTTCAGATTCGGGGGCCGGCTTCCGCCCGCGCATCTCAGGGTGTTCCTGGAATATTAAGTCGTAATTCTTGCCGTAACGCGCCTCCAGCTCCGCGGCGAAATCTTGCTCTATGCGCATCATCACGACATCGTGATAATAAGACGTCTGAAGCACATCCAGCACAGCCGGATGGTTGCTCTCCAGCGCCGAAGCCTGCGAATGGCGGGTGAAGCTGCCCAGAAGCGAGGTCTCCTTATCCAGCAGGAGCGAGAAGTTCCGGGCGGTCTTCGGTCCGCCTGCCGGTACGCTATGCACAATGACACGCGACAGCGCTGTAGGTATGTCACCTATCACCATCAGGTGGACGGCAATGCCCCGTTCTTCGGCGGCAAGCAGTGTGTCTTCTATCCGGTGCAGATCCTCCGCCCAGATATCTGCCAGAATCTCTGCGCTGGCATTGGCAGCAAGCCGCTTTACCGCCAGATCCACCTGAGCATCTCCCTTCCAGTTGCTGAAGAAGGGCGGTACAGCAGGCAGGTGGCCCAATTCGTTCTCCAGTAGGTGGGCGGTGCGCTCAAATTCTGCCTGAAGCAGCTTAACGACCTGCCGGACCGGAATTGCAGCGAAGGTCACCGGCTCGCCTTCGACTGTCCGGCAGACTCCTTTATCTACAAGACTGCGGAGCGCGGCGTATACATTGGACCGGGACACGGACACCTGCTTCGCGACCTCGTAGCCCGAGGAGGGCGGCTGTCCGTGCAGCGCCAGATAACAGCGGGCTTCCAGATCGGATAAGCCGAGCTTGCGTAATGCTTCAATCATGGGTGAACCGCCTTTCTGTGAGAGTAAGTAATGCTTCGTTGTATGTAGAAGTATTTCAAAATACTACTCTGATCCTAAAGTGCTGTCAAGCAGCAATTCCCCGCCGTCCGCAGCACCGAGCGTCTCATAAAAATGATTACAGTCGGGTGAAATCAGGTAATAACTCTCAAGACGGCTTTAAAAGCCGATATGCAAGAGAGTCTCGACTATAAACCAATGACAGGATGAGGACTTATGCGAAAAGCAATTCTGACTACCATGCTCATCTCCAGTCTGTTAATGGCTGGCTGCGGCAATAACGGGGCGGCAAATGGCGGTACAGCGGCTACTCCAGAGACAGGACAGGCAGCAACTGCAAGCCCGGAGGTTACACCCGAGGTCACGCCGGAACCGGCAGCTGAGGCTACCGCAGAGCCTGCACCGGAAGCTACGGCACAGGCACCAGCGCAGACAACCGCACCGGAAGCCACGCCGAAGGCCAGTGCGGCGGCGGGGGATTCGCAGCGGCAGACTTATTTTGACAAGCTGGATAAGATTGAAGAGGGCCTTAGCGATCTGAAGGCAATGTCAGACAGCGGGGTCATGACTGATATGAAGGAAGCCGCTTCCAAGGAGCATGAGCGCTGGGACAAGGCGTTGAATGAAATCTACCAGGCGCTAAAAGTGCAGCTTCCCGAAGCCGATATGGCGAAACTGAAAGAGGAACAACTAAACTGGATCAAGGAACGCGATAAGGCCGCAGAGGAAGCGGCTGCCAAATATAAAGGCGGAACGATGGAGGGGCTGGAGTACGCGGCGACCTTGGCATCCGAGACGAAGGAACGTTGTTATAAGCTGGTGGAGTTGTATATGAAGTAATCAAAGAGCGCAGCGATTCTCTCGTAAGGAGGGCCGCTGCGCTGTTTTTTGACCATTTTCGTGACTGTACAGAACCTGTGAATTAGGTAATCATACTACAAGAGCATCCGCACAAAAGGAGTTAGTAGATAGTTAGGAGCAGAAATTGGGTGATAAGTGTATTCGGTGCAATTAAAAACAGTAAAAAGGAAGGAGTTTCTCTTCTAACTGTAGTCTATACAACTAAAACTGCCCGAATAGAGGGAACTCAGGGAAAATAGGAAATTTAATTGTACGGAATGCAGTTAAGCGAATATTAGGCGGTAAATTATACGATTTAGTTGTACGAAATGCACTACACATGCACATATTGGAATCTTGCTTGCCCCTCATAAAAGTCGATTCTAGGCTGAAAGTGCTTTTTTTTGAGCAGAACGGATCCCTATTATTTGTTACGCTCCATATGAATGTTACCAGGAAAGGAGGCGGGAGCGCTCAAGCTCAAGCTGGAAGACAACTAGGAGAGCATCTGCACAAGTTTCCCCTGATTTCTAAATTGATTTTAGAATAATAGGAGGAGTTAAGCCCATGGGTAGAAAAAAGAGGTCTGTTCAGAAATCATTGCTCACATTCTTATTATCCTGTCTGCTGGTCTTACCGCTTGCTCTCCCGCCCGCTCCGGCACATGCAGCTTCTACCGGAAATCTTCCCGCCAGGCAGGCAGAATATCTGGACCGTGGATTGGTGGCGGTTCTAACGGATGGCGGCGTCTTTTTGAGCTGGAGGTACTTGAATACGGATTCAGATGAAATCGCTTACAATGTTTATAAAAACGGGATCAAGGTGAACCCGGCTCCGATCGTAGACTCTACCAGCTATGTGGATACGACGGGGGCGGACAGCTCGCAATACCAGATTTCTGCGATTGTTGCGGGGAAGGAGGAAATGCAGCCCGGGCGGGCAGCGGTGTGGCATAACGACTATCTGCCGATTCCGCTGGATAAGCCTGCCGATGGCCGGACCAAAGACGGGGGGACGTATTCCTATTATGCCGGAGATGCCTCTGTTGGAGATCTGGACGGGGACGGGGAATATGAGATCGTTTTCTTGTGGAGTCCCAGCAATTCGAAGGATAACTCACAAGCCGGCTATACCGGGAACGTCTACATCGATGCGGTCAAAATGGACGGCACCAAGCTTTGGCGCATTGACCTTGGCGTGAACATCCGGGCCGGGGCGCACTATTCGCAGCTGATGGTGTATGACCTGGACGGCAACGGCAAAGCTGAGGTCGTGGTCAAGACAGCGGACGGCACCAAAGACGGCCAAGGTATGGTCATCGGTGACGGCACCAAGGATTACCGTAATGACGGAGGCTACATCCTCAGCGGGCCGGAATATCTGACGCTGTTCAACGGCCAGACGGGTGCTGCTGTATCTACGGTGGACTATGATCCGCCAAGAGGCAATGTAAGCGATTGGGGAGACGGATATGGCAACCGCGTCGACCGGTTCCTGGCCGGGATTGCTTACCTGGACGGTGTGAAGCCAAGCGTTGTAATGGCCCGTGGCTATTATACAAGGACAACGCTTACCGCATATGACTACACGAATGGCGCGTTGGTGAAGCGTTGGAACTTCGACACGAATGAAGCTGGCGCACAATATGAAGCACAGGGTAATCACAACCTGAGTGTGCTGGATGCAGACGGTGACGGCCGGGATGAGATCATGTACGGTGCGCTGGCGATAGACGATGACGGCACGCTGCTCTACAGCACCGGACTTGGACATGGAGATGCGATGCACGCCGGGAAGCTAGATCCGAACCGGGAAGGGTATCAGGTCGTCAGTGTGCATGAGCATAAGGATGCTGCTTACGGACTGGAGATGCGCGATGCCGCTACAGGAGAGATCCTCTGGGGCCAATTTACCGGAAAAGATACCGGGCGGGGCATGTCGGCGGATATCGATCCGGAGCATCCCGGTTATGAGTCCTGGGCATCCACGATTGTGAACGGGCAGATGGACCCGTTATCCCGCGGCTACGCAGCGGACGGTGAGGTGATCTATGAGCAGAACGAAGTCCCGCGAAGCGCGAATTTTGCAATCTGGTGGGATGGGGATCTTCAGCGGGAGCTGTTCGACCACGACTGGAATAACACGACGGCGGAAGGCATTCCGCTCATTTACAAGTGGGATTACCGGAAGAAGCAGCTGAAGGAGATTTTTCGGGCGGCGGGTGCGCTAACCAATAATCATACCAAAGGCAATCCGGCACTTCAGGCGGACATCCTGGGCGATTGGCGCGAAGAGCTGCTGCTGCGCAGCGAAGACAGTAAGGAGTACAGACTCTATACCACTACGATTCCTACAACCTACAGAATTCCAACACTAATGCAAGATCCGGTGTACCGGCTGGGGATTGCCTGGCAGAATGTAGCGTACAACCAGCCGCCGCATACCGGCTTCTATCTCGGGACGGAGGCAACGGCATTTCCCAAAGCAAATCTGACACTGACCGGCGCACCGCAACCGCTGGAGCAGGTCCACCACTTCGGGTTCGGTACGCAGCCGCCAGCCGGAACAACTTCTGTGCAGGCTACGCCGTACACGGAGGGAACGGGATATGGTTTCGAGAGCATAAGCGGAATCACCTTAGGCGCAAGCCACGCTTCCCTGCCGGAGAACACCAAGTTTGCGGTTGACCTGCCGGATGCCAATTACAAGGTGACGCTCAAGCTGGGCAGCGGAGACAGAGACTCGAACGTAGGGGTCAAATCTGAATTTGTGCAAAAGCTGGCGCTCACCCAGGTCCGTGCCGGCACACCACTGCTCTATTCCTATGACATTGCAGTGGTGGATGGCCAGTTAGAGTTTATTTTCTCCGGCACGGCTGCCGATGTGCAGGAGATTAAGATCGAGAAATACCCGCAGAAGGTCCCGGGAAGCGGAACAACCATCTATATGGCTGGTGACTCGACGATGCAGTCCTACAGCGGAATGCAGGCTCCGCAGGAAGGCTGGGGCCAGCAATTCAGTAAATACTTCAGCAGCGGAGTAACGATCCAGAATGATGCCATCGGCGGCAGAAGCAGCAAGTCGTTCATGGTGGATGGCCGTCTGGATAGTATTCTGCAGCGGATCAGGCCGGGTGATTACTTCTTCATCTCCTTCGGTCATAACGATGCCAGCGCAGGCATTCCTGACCGTTATGCCTCTCCGGCAGATTATGCAGCGTACTTGACCCGCTATGTGAACGGAGCCAAGCAGCGCGGAGCGACTCCGGTTCTGTTAACGCCAGTAGGACGCAGGGACTTCAATACGATCACTCAGGAATTCAACGTAAGCTTCCCTGAATATGTGAAGGCGGCGAAGGAAACAGCAGCCGGACTGAACGTGCCGCTGATCGATCTGAGCCAGTTGAGTATTGCAGATTATAACCGGATCGGCCTGGCCGCTACGGAGAAGATTTTCCTCTATGCCAATCCGGGAGAATATCCGAAGTACCCGAACGGGGTCGGCGATAATACCCATTTCAGCACCTACGGCGCGCAGGTCATATCCGGTCTGGTAGCGGGCGCAGTGAAGGAGATGGACCTTAGTATATCCCCCTTTGTGATCGATCCCGGGATCACGGAACCGGAGCCAGAGCCGGAGGTACAACGTTACGAGGAGAACTTCGAGGGCGATCCGGCCGCTGCACAATACTCGATGGTGAATGCTACGGGCACTGCCGGAACGATGGCGGGGACGGTTACAGAAGAGAACGGGAACAAGGTATTATCTGTGACGGGTTCCGGCTCCGGCAACCGCGCCA
This sequence comes from Paenibacillus sp. FSL R7-0210, assembly GCF_038009085.1. Taxonomy (NCBI): domain Bacteria; kingdom Bacillati; phylum Bacillota; class Bacilli; order Caryophanales; family Paenibacillaceae; genus Paenibacillus; species Paenibacillus sp. FSL R7-0210. The sequence goes on along the minus strand of NZ_JBBPAR010000001.1, from coordinate 2,542,575 downwards.
AGGTATTCCGCCTGTTCGATGCGGTGAACGGTGACATTGTGAATGTCGATTTCAACTGGCATTCCGGCAATGTGGGCGCTGTCCCGTCGGAGGGGCATCTGAGTCTGCAGGATGCGAATGAGAATCTGATGTTCACCCTGTTCACCAAGACTGGAGCGGCAAGTCCGAATACGAACATTCATTATTTTACTGGCCCGTACACACCAGACTATGGTACCGGCACCACTGCCATTCCAGGGGGCGGGACCGCTACGACTATTCCCAAGAATCAGTGGGTAAATGTTAAGCTGAAGATTGATTTTGCCGGAAAAACCCTTGATCTCACCTTAACAAGTCTCGCTAACCCAAGTGTCACCCAGACGATCCGTGATATTCCGCTGAGTCCTGGCGTCTATGCGAATAACGTTAGGGGCTTGCGGTTCCTGGGTACGCGCAAAGGAGGAGGAGGCACGCTGAACTGGACCACCCGGATCGACAACGTGAAAATGGAGGGCACCAAGCTGCCGGTGGCAGCAGGCGATATGGCGGCGTTGATTGCGCTGCATCAGGAAGTGAAGGCTATCGACCTCACATCCTACACGGAAGCCTCTGTAGCTGTGGTGCATAGAGCCTTGAGCGCTGCCGAGGCGCTGATCGGAACAACAGCCTCGCAGGCGCAGATCAATCATACGGTGAATATGCTGACCGTTGCACTCGACTCACTGACCCGTGAGCCTGCTGGGGATATTAGCGCGTATTCCTTTGATTTTGGCTCCGGCAGCGCAGCAGACGGCTATACGAAGGTGGATGCCAAACGGGCCTACGTGGAAGGGAACGGCTACGGGTTCGCCGACACCGCGCTGGTCCAGGACGAGAACCGGGGAACCGGCAATCTGCTGACAGAGGACTTCACCCGTGTGAACGGGACCTCTTTCGTAGTGGAGATGAAGCCGGCGAATTACCGTGTGACGATGACCATTGGGGATGCGCAAGAAGTGACCCAGACCGATGTTACGGTGGAGCAAATGAACAAACTGCCGGCCACCACCATCCCCTCAGGCCAATTCAAGGAAGTGACATATGATGTCGCCCTGATCGATGGCGTATTTAACTTCAGCTTCTCCGGCAGTACGCCGAAGATCAACGCGCTGAAGATCGAGCGCCTGCCGGAGCAGGGGGCGGCCGATAAGCCAACTCTCTATCTGGCGAGCGATTCTACAGTGGCCAATTATGCGGAGAGCTACCGTCCGCAGGCGGGTTGGGGCGAGACGCTGGGCCGTTATTTTGACACAGAGAAGATCGGCATTGATAACCGGGCAGTCGGCGGACTAAGCAGCAAAACCTTCCTGAACGGCGGATATCTCAATAATATTCTGCTCGGTATACATGAAGGAGACTATCTGTTCATGCAGTGGTCACATAACGACTCCACGCCTTCCCGGCCGGAACGTTATCTTACCCCGGAACAGTTCAAGTTGTATCTGGAGGATTACATTAACGGTGCTGTGCAGAGAGGTGCGATTCCAGTCCTGGTTACACCAGTGAACCGGAGGGATTTCAGTGGTGAAGTGCTGAACAAAAGCTTCCCGGCATACGTGCAGGCGATGAAGGAAACGGCGCAGGAGACGGGGACGCTGCTGGTTGATTTGAATCAAGCGAGCTGGGAGTATTTTCAGGAGCTGGGCACAGAGGGCACCAAGTCGATCTTCATGTGGACGGGAACCACGGAGGACAACACCCATCTGCAGATGAACGGTGCGATTAAGGTCTCGGAGCTGGTAGCGGGGCTGGTGAAGGAGCTGAATATTCCGTTGTCCGCCTTAGTTACTCTGGGAGGAGAACAAGCGGACCAGACCCCGCCGCATACGGCTGCGGCAGTGAAGGGAGCAGAGCAGAACGGCTGGTACACATCGGCGGCAGAAGTGACGTTCACCGCGAGCGATGAGCAGTCCGGGGTTGACCAGACGTATTTCAAGGTGAACGGCGGGGAGCTTCAGGCCGGCAGCAAGCTGACGATAAGTGAGGAGGGCAAGCACACCCTGACCTATTGGAGTGTGGATAAAGCTGGAAACAAAGAGGCTGAGCAGACGCTGGATGTAGCGGTTGACCTCTCGCCTCCGGCGGTCGTCATTCAGGGAGAGGCACAGTATACGATTGACCAGCAGGTCGAGATTAGCTATACGGCTTCCGATTCGGTGTCCGGTGTTGCAGAACCAAGCGGCGAGTTGCTGAATACACCTGCATATATACTTGAACCCGGTCTGCATAAAATAACGGCCACCGTCAGCGACCTTGCTGGCCGTGAGACAAGTGTGGATTTCAGCTATAGTATTTACGCTACGTTTGCGAGTCTGGCTGAATTGACCCGTGCCTTCGCGGGTGAATCGGCAGACCCGGGTGCAGCGGCGCTTGCAGAACAGCTCGCCAGTAAGTTAATGCTGGCGGAGCAAGCGGCGGGGGCGCGTGAAGGGGCGAAGGCCAGAACGTTGCTTGCAGCATACAGCCAGAAGGTCAGCTCTGGGGCCGCTGCGGCTTTTACGATGGAACAAGGGAATGTGCTGACGAGATGGGCCGCATGGATCAGTCAGGGCATACCGCTAGCAGAAAGTGCTCCAGGTATGCCTGTATTGTCGGATAATAACGGGCATGATACGGGGCTGCGGGACGGCGATTATGCGATTACGATGAATCTCTGGTGGGGCAATAATGGCACCGGCTTCAAGCTCTATGAGAATGGCGAAAAGATTGAAGAAGGCGCTCTGACAGACCAGTCACCGTCCGCCCAGTCCGTGCAGATCAAAATTGCCGGCAGACCGAACGGGACATACGTCTATACGCTGGAGCTCAGCAATCTGCATGGATCGGTGACGAGCGCACCCTTGACGGTGACGGTCACCAATGCCTCTCCTGGGCAAGCGGTATTATCCAACGATAACTGGGACGGGGACGGCAGCTATGCGGTGATGATGAATCTGTGGTGGGGGACGAATGCAACGGAATACCGGCTGTACGAGAATGGAGTATTGGTTGATACACAGACTCTACAGGTGCATACCCCGGATGCCCAATCCGCAGTCACTGCAATCTCCGGCAAAACCCCCGGAACCTATGAATACGAAGCCGTCTTGCGCAACGCAGCAGGCGAGACCAGATCTGCGAAGATGACAGTGACTGTAGGGAAGTGAGCAACTGGCTGAAGATTGGATGATGCGCTTGATCGTGTGAAATTTAGTGGGAAAGCCCGGGGAACCGGGCTTTTTTGTGCTTCGAGAGATACATCTCAAGGCTTGGTCTGAATGGGGATGGAGGAGAGGCAGGAGGAGCATTAGTGCCCCTGAGTTAAGCGAAGGTAGGCGGCAATCGTAAATGAAGAGCAAAAGTGCACCTGAATCCAGCGAATGCGGGCCGGACGGGGCAAATATAGTGCACTAGTGCCCCCGAATGTACCGGATACGAGCAAAACGAGCAAATAAGGAGCACTAGTGCACCTCCCTACACTGGATGCCGCTAAAAGTAGGCGAAGAGTAAAAGAGAGTGGGCATTCATGCAATTTGGTGGAGCTATTACAATAAAAACCGCCAGTTACAGCAATCTTGCAATAGTACAGTAACAATCCTTTCAGCAGCATGCTATTCTTGGGCCAGCAACAGTATCAGTAACACTAGCAACTTGCCATGTCACACACTAGGACCAGGCATACGAACACCAGGATAGTTGCTGGAACGGGTAATGCGTTCACATGGCTACCCGGTATCTATTTATGTATGTAAGACCAAGAATTAAGGGAGGCGTAATCGTTGAAGCAGATCAAACAATGGATGCTTACTCTTGTGATGACGTTGCTGCTGACTGTAGTGCCAGCGGGGGCGGGGAGCGCGGCGGCTGTGCTGGAGGAGGTGCCTTTTCCGATGGATTCCAGCAATCAGGCGGGATGGTGGTCTCCTCTTGCCACTTACGGGCTTGGTTATGAGTATGCTTATATGGCTTATAACGCCCCGGGATCGATCCCCGGCAAGCATACGGTAGCTATTGCAAGAAGAGACAACGACGGGATATGGAGCAAGCTTCCGCTCATGGATGGGACAACCCCGGCGGAATATCTGGATGATCTCGGGCACAACCAGCCTTCTATGGCGAGAGACGGAAGCGGACGGTTCCACGTTTTTGCTTCCATGCACAGCAATCCCTGGCACTACTACCGCTCAGATACCGTGGGCGGGATTCCGCAGAATCACTCGGACGAGCTGCCCGCAGGCATGACAGTAACCTATCCCGTAATCACGACCGCTCCGAATGGAGACCTCTATTTGCTGGTGCGCGTTGACAAAGACCCGACCGGCAAAAGAGAGGCTGTTCTGTTCCGCTGGAACAATGCCGATTCCGTATGGACTCAGGTCAAAATCATTGCAGCGCACCTGAACCGGTCTGTCTATCCGGATGACCTGGTTTTTGATGCAAACGGCGACTTGCATATCTTGTTCGAGTGGGCGTATTTCGCCGCCAGCCCGCTGCGCCATCAGTTGTCCTATCTGAAGTACAGCCCGTCCACGGGCGTATTCAGCAAAGCGGATGGAACTCCGGTCACAGCGCCTGTCTCCCTGACTACGGCGGATATCGTGCAGCCTATGGCTCCAAGCGAAGCCTATGTGCAGAGCGGCAGTGATCCCGGCGGTCCGGGCGTACAGAGTGCCAAGATGACGCTTGATGCAGCGGGACGTCCGGTGATCGCTTACCGTTACCGTGAGGAGGGCAGCACTAGCTTTGCTGTGAAGCAGGCCACTTACGGTGCAGGGGGCTGGAACCTGCAGACCGTATATAACGCTGCTCACACCAACGCGGCCATTGATGTGACCTGGACGGGTACAACATCCAGAATCTATTATGTCAAAAGCAGCGGTACTGACCGTGCATTCATGGCAGTGAATACCGGCGGAGGCTGGACAGAGAGCTCGCTTGCACCGGGTATCCCGGTGGAAAGGCTGGCGGTAGACCGCTGCCCGAAGGGCATTGACATCTTGTACTTGGTAGATGTAACGAACCTGAAGCTTTACTATGGGCGAAATAACTAGGCTGGCCAAATTGATCACCGCACAACTATACTATCCACTTAATGAAAGGCCCGGACATTCGCCCGGGTTCTTTCATTTGCAGTTTGCCCGGAATGGGCATCATTTCCAGGATGTAAGTCCGGGCAGGTCTAACAAGCGCAGAATACATTGAGCTGCTATAATGTTTCATTAGAAGATTATTACGAAGCAAGGGGGAGCACTGGAACATGATTATATCGCTTGAAAATGTATCCTGGCGGCGTGAGCAGACGATGATTCTGCAGGAGATGAATTGGCAGGTGCATAAGGGACAGCACTGGTGCATTGTCGGTCTGAACGGCTCAGGCAAGACGACCATGCTGAACGTTGTGAACGGCTATATCTGGCCAACGAAGGGACAAGTAGAGGTGCTGGACCACCGCTTCGGCGATGTAGACCTTAGAGAGCTGCGCAAGCGGATCGGCTGGGTCAGCACCTCTTTGCAGCAGAAGCTGTACGGCCATCAGACGGCGCTGAACATCATTTTGAGCGGCAAGTTCGCCACAATCGGACTGTACGACAAGACGGAAGAAGAGGACCTGAAGCAGGCAGAGGAGCTGCTGGAATTCCTGGATTGCTCGGCCCTGGCCGCACGCACTTATGATACCTTGTCACAGGGACAACGCCAGAAGATTCTCATCGCACGGGCACTCATTGCAAATCCCGAGCTGCTCATCCTGGACGAGCCGTGTACGGGACTGGATATTTTTGCGCGGGAGCAGCTGCTGCAGATGATCGAAAAGATCACGAAACAGGAAGGCGGCCCCACCTTGCTGTATGTGACCCATCATATCGAAGAGATTACACCCTGCTTCACGCATACCCTGCTGGTTAAAAAAGGTGAAATCTATAAAGCTGACGAGACCGCAGAATGCCTGAAGTCCGAGGTGCTCAGCGAATTCTTCGATACTCCGGTTGAGGTGCAGGAGCACCATAACCGGAGATGGCTGACTTTGGGCTAATATAAGAGGCGTTCCGGGGAAGCTATGACAAATAATATTTTGTACCCGGGAGACATGCCGTGTCCATTCCATCAAGTCCGTAATATTGTGTAGGGCAGGACCATAAAAACCACAATATTAGGAGGAATGGCTTATGGCAGATGAAGGATGCAATCAAACCGCTTCCGGATCTTGCTCACATGCAGAGGGGAACTCCACGACCGCAAGCGGGTTTGCTTCTCACGCTGAGGGGTACCAGACCACAGCCAACGCTTCTGCGGCTCATGCTGAAGGGTACCAGACCCTTGCAGTTCTGGACACGGCCCATGCCGAAGGGAATGGTTCGCTTGCATCAGGACCGGCCTCACATGCGGAAGGCTACAGGACCTTTGCAATCAATGACGCTGCCCACGCTGAGGGAGGTTTAACTACTGCTTCCGGAACTCAATCTCACGCTGAGGGTGCTCAAACGGTTGCTTCGGGTGTAGCTTCACATGCGGAAGGCAATCAGAGCACTGCAAGTGGAGAATATTCCCACTCAGAAGGCTACCTGACTGTAGCTGCTGGTTCTGCTGCTCATGCAGAAGGCTTCTCAACACTGGCAAATGGGTTTATTTCTCATGCTGAAGGTTCCTTCACTGAGGCCAATGGAAACTTTTCTCATGCTGAAGGTTCAGGTACAATTGCAGGTGCTCAGAACTCTCATGCTGAAGGGAACAGTACAGTTGTTCTGCCAGAACACACTGATGCTCATATTATGGGTACTTATGGTGAAACACTGTTTCCTGCTTCTTGGCATTTAGCCAATGGTAATCCGGCCGCCCCTGACCTGGCTGCTGTGCTTCAGGGTTCTACAGGAAATTTATATCTTCAAGGCACTGTAATATCTCCTGGGGCAGACTATGCCGAAATGTTTGAGACGGTGGATGGATTGCCGATAGAGCCTGGATATTTTGTAACCACGGATGGAGAGCGGGTCAGAAAAGCAACCCCGTCAGATCAATATATCTTGGGCGTGGTCAGTGCAAGTCCTTCTGTGCTTGGTGATGCAAGTCCTTTGAACTGGAAAGGCAAATACGAAAGGGATGAATGGGGCAGGGTTAGATATGAAGACCGGGAAGTGAGGGCTGTGACAGACAGCAAAGGTAATGTTATGGCACCTGCATATACTATGAGCACGGCTGTTGTTAATCCCCAATTCGCCCCTTCCCAAAAGTATGTATCGCGGATCGATCGTGCAGAATGGGTGGCTGTAGGAACCATGGGCAAGCTTCTGGTCCGGGATGACGGAACCTGCCAGGTGAACGGATACTGTCTGCCTGGTGAGAATGGAGTAGCGACCGCTTCAGTAACAGGGTATCGCGTTCTTGCAAGAACAGCACCGGATCAAATCAAAATTTATGTGAAATAAATGGTTCTGCAAGCGCGCAACGCAAAAATAGAAGGCAGCAATTCTCCAGTTATAGAGGATTGCTGCCTTTGTTATTGAGAATTAATTTTTATTGATACTTCGGCAGCCAGTCACCATGAGCCGCGATCAGGTCGTCGCACATACTGACAATGTCGTCCATCGACAGTTCGGCGGCGGTATGCGGGTCCAGCATGGCGGCGTGGTAGATATGGTCCTTTTTGCGAGTCATAGCGGCTTCTATGGTCAGGAGCTGGGTGTTAATGTTGGTCCGGTTCAGCGCTGCGCACTGCGGCGGCAGATCGCCTACGAAGGTTGGCGTTACGCCGCTTCTGTCCACCAGACAAGGCACCTCGACACAGGCTTCACGCGGCAGATTGGTGATCAGGCCCGTGTTCATCACATTGCCGCCGATCTTGAACGGTACATCTGTCTCCATGGCTTCCAGGATGTAGGAGGCATACTCATGGGAACGCTCATGCGTCAGATCCTGGTTGTTCACCAGATCTCCGCGCATCTGCTCCCACCCCTTAATCTGTTCCACGCAGCGGCGCGGATATTCATCCAGCGGAATCTGGAAGCGTTCGATCAGCTCCGGGTAGTTCCGCTTAATGAAGTATGGATGGTATTCGGCATTATGCTCGGAGGACTCTGTAATATAGTAGCCGAATTTCAGCATCATCTCATAGCGGACCATATCATAATGCGGCTCAAGCTGCTTCTCGGCCGCGCGCCGTTTGATCTCCGGGTACAGATCCTCGCCGTCTTTGGTGACTTCGAGCAGCCAGGCCATGTGGTTGATGCCGGCGATTTTGGCTTGTACCCCTGTCTTGTCAATGCCGAGGTGATCGAATAATCCAGGGATACACTGCTGCACGCTGTGACAGAGTCCAATAGTATTCACCCCGCCGTAAGTGTTCATGACATTCGTCAGAACGGCCATCGGGTTCGTATAATTCAGGAACAGCGCATTCGGGCACACCTCGCGGATATCGGCCGCGAAGTCCAGCATTACCGGGATGGTGCGCAGGTTGCGGAAGATACCGCCGATGCCTACCGTGTCAGCAATCGTCTGGCGCAGGCCGTATTTCTTGGGAATCTCAAAATCGGTAATCGTACAAGGATCGTACCCGCCAACCTGAATGGCGTTCACCACATATTTGGCACCGCGCAGCGCTTTCTTACGGTCGGTATATGTGGTCACAGTGCATGTGCTGCCGCTGCTTTTCTTCAAATTCTGGAGCATATTCGCTGAGTCATTCAAGCGCTGAAGATCGATATCGAATAATGCAAGCTCGAAGCCCTGAAGGGCAGGTGTAGCCATGATATCGCCGAGGACATTCTTCGCGAAGACGGTACTTCCGGCACCGATAAATGTAACTTTAGACATAAGTGATAAGCCTCCTATAAGATGCGTGAAAAGCCTTCTGTCATACAGGCGCTTGCGGATGAAACTGACAGAAATGTGCTGGAACAGAAGCTTTTTGCGCTGATTTATACTATAATCACTATAGAATAGAACCGCTGCGCAGGCTATGGAGAAAGACAAGATACATATGGAGGAATGTTGCATGGACCCGGAGCATTATGAATTCACCCTGGGCATCAACCTGACCCCGGAGGAGCAGGAGCTGTCCGTGCTGTTCAGCGGGGAAGGGAGGCCGCATCCCGGCCACACCGTCGGACCGTCTGTACATGATTTCTACCTGATCCATACCGTTCTTGCGGGCAGCGGCCGGTTCGAGAGCGATACATTCTCGGCGGAGTGCAAGGCAGGAGATACCTTTGTGATTATCCCGGGGATGTTATTCAGTTATAAGGCGGACGAGGACCACCCGTGGCATTATGCGTGGGTCGCCTTGCAGGGCATTGGCGTGCTGGATCAGCTTCGGGCGGTCGGGATCACCAGGGAGCGGCCCTTCGCCCATTCGGATTCGGTCCCGGAGCTGCATAACCTGTATAAGGGCATCCGGCAATCCTTCAAGCAATCCGCATATCCACGGCTGGAGAGCCTGGAGGCTTCGGGCTGGGTGCGGCTGCTGCTTCACCGCTTCGGGCGGGACAATCTGGATCAATTGCCGCCGCATCCAAGCGAAATGCCGGAGATGATCGACCGGCAGATCGACCAGGCGATCCGCTGGATTACGCTGCAGTTCCACCAGCAGCTCAGCATTGATCACATCGCGTCTTCGCTCGGCTATCACCGGGTCCATCTATCCAAGGCCTTCAAGCAGCGGACCGGAATGTCACCGAAGCAGTATTTGCTCAAAGTGAGGATGGACAAGGCCAAAGAGCTGCTCGCAAGCCCGCTGACCATCGAACAGGTAGCCTCATCGGTCGGCTTCAATGACGCCCTGTATTTCTCTAAGCAATTCCGCAAAGCTACGGGCATGCCGCCGAGTGAATACCGGGCCGCACTTAGGAACGGGAACGAAAAAGATACAGGAGGATCAAACATATGAAACCGCAAGTTCAGCGAATCCGTGATCTGACCATAATACGAAAAGAGGGTGGGCGCTTGCTGGTCGTCGGCTGCGATTCCAGCGCCAGCATCGGGAATAAGCCGATGGATGCAGTGAAGACCACCCCGGCTGTCGCAGGCTATTATGCTGCCAGAGTTGCAGTAATGGAGGTGCTGTCTGTGGGGGCGGAGATCTTAACGGTCATCGATACCTTAGCGGTAGAGAAGGAGCCTACAGGGAATGAAATTATCCGGGGCATCCACAGGCTGCTTCAGGAAGCCGGACTGACTGCCGCCCACGTGAACGGCAGTACCGAGGATAATTTCGTGACCTGCCAGACCGGTATCGGTATTACCGTGATAGGGGAGGCGGATGAGACGCAGCTGAAGCTGGGATGTTCAAGTACAGGAGACTGCATCGTGATGCTGGGCGAACCGCTGGTCGGAAGCGCTGTTCTGGAGCAGGAAGCAAGCCAGTGTACCCTCCGGCAGCTTCAGCTTCTGGCAGGCGCGCCGGAGGTCCATGACATTCATCCGGTCGGCTCGAAGGGAGCCGGGTATGAAGCAGGACTGCTGGCGGAGCTAAGCGGCTGCAGCTTCCAGCCGGTGCCTGGAATAGAGGATAAGCTACAGGCATCCGGGGGGCCGGCGACAGCGGTGATTTTTGCGGCAGAGGAACGCAGAATTAGCGAGCTTCAGTCCAGAATAGGAGGCAAAATGGAGATTATCGGTTATTTGCAGCCTTGAACGGCTTGCGTAAGGTCCATACTAGTGCGAATCAAGGCGGCTTTGATTAAGGCAAATCTGCCTTGCCAGCAAACAAATGGATAAACGTATCTTAATTTCCCTCTTTCTGCGAAATGTCCTGAAACAAGTGGAAAAATAGCAACTGCTGCTTACGGATTAGGCCGTTTCAGGTAACGAGTGATTATTTAAGTGCCATTTTTCCAATTGTTTCCCTAGCATGGCCCATACGTTCCTCAGGAAGTGGAGAAAATCCAACTAAATGCGCTCCCGCAAACATACACATCCCAGTCTCATCCGCTATCCAAGCGCAATGGGCACTGCCAGCCCCTTGCAGACAGGGAGTGGTATGAGCTGGAGAATGTACAATCTTTCTATCAATTTTTCAATCAGCATAAGCATCTGTTTGAATAAGGCTTAATAAGCGCTAGGAAGCGCCACAATTGACATCATTCAAATTCAAAGTTATTATAGACACACATAGTCCTTAATGAGGGCGATGCTGATGTACATTGCAGATTGGCGATGTACATTGGACGATGCAGGTTGGTCGACGCTGATGTACATTGCAGATTGGCAGTACAGATTGGTCGATGCAGTTGTGCAATACAGATTGGCGACGCAGGTGAGCGAAGGAGATGCGGTGTCTATTTTTTTGTAATATTCACGGACTACAGAAGTCTCTAATATCCGCAAATCTACCTGCCGTCACCGCCACACCAGACACCAACCACTCAAACCAACCACAGGGAGGAATTACAAATGACGAATCTGAAAAATAATGATGCCGCAAACGTAGTTGATACAGATGCAGCAAATGCAGACGCAGTAATTATCGGCGGTGGCCCAGCCGGGCTTAATGCTGCGCTGATGCTGGGCCGTGCACGCAAATGGACGATTGTGATTGATGCGGGGCAGCCGCGTAATGCGGTCACCCGGGAAGCGCACGGCTTTCTGACCCGGGACGGGATCGCTCCGTTCGAACTCCGGCGGATTGCCATAGAACAGCTAGGCGCTTATCCATCCGTTTCACACATTGAAGATACAGTAGTGTCCATTACCGGGGAGGATGGGGCCTTCCTGCTGGAGACCGCTTCAGGGCGTAAGCTGACCAGCAAGAAGCTGCTGTTCGCTGCAGGCATGAAGGACCGCAGGCTGGACATTCCGGGGCTGACCAAGGTCTACGGGAAGAGCGCCTTTGTCTGTCCGTACTGCGATGGCTGGGAATTAAGAGATCAGCCGCTGGTAATCATCAGCAGAGGAGCAGCACTCATGCATCTGGCTCCGTTGTTATATGGGTGGACTAAGCAATTTGCGGTCTGCACGAATGGACCCGATGAGCTGACAGAAGCAGAACGCGAAGAATTGCGTGCCCACGCTATTCCGTTATTCGATACTCCTATTCGCGAGATTGCATCAGAGGAAGGCATGGTTAAGCATGTGAAGCTTATGGATGGAACAGAAATTCCGTGTACCGGAATATTCTTCCGGCCTGAGCTGGCTCCGGGAACGGATCTGCCGCATTCCCTGGGCTGCCGGATATCTGAGCAGGGTATCCTTGAAGTCGGCGAGTCCGGCCAGACCAGCGTGCCCGGGATCTACGCCGCCGGGGATGCCGCCTCCATGATGCATCAATCCATCGCTGCGGCCGCATCGGGCGCGCTGGCTGCTGCTGCGGTGAATGGTGAATTGAACCGGGAAGCCTGGAAGGCCGGGCTTGTATAATTTTTCCCCCAATAGCACAGGATAACATCACTATGAATATGAAATTCAAAGGATAGCGCAGGGAGGGAGTACGGATGAATACTGCATCGGAAGCAGAACAGGAGACCCAGCTGACCCGGCGGCTGGCAGAGAATGAACAGGTGCTGCGCGGAGTGTTTGCGGGCTGTGAGGATGTGGTGTTCCATTCGTTCCAGACGATTCATCGTACTTCCGCGCTCTGTGTGTACTGTACAGGATTATGTGATACGGAGCGGCTTGAACAGCAATTGCTGGCACCTCTGGAGCAGACCGGCCTTGCAGTTGAAACGGCTGTGCAAGGGTCTGCTGAGGTTCCGCTCGCCTCGATTCACCGAATTGGGACCGTAGAACAAGCCGTAACAGCGATCCTGGACGGTGAAGCTGTGCTTTTGCTGGACGGCCAGACTTCGGGTAAGGGCTATCCTCTATACAAGGTGCCCACCCGGACTCCCGAAGAGCCGGCGGCTGAATCCACTGTGCGCGGTGCCCGTGACGGGTTCACGGAAGCTCTGGCTATGAATCAGTCTTTATTGCGTATGCGGCTTAAGACACCAGCGTTGAAGCTGCACTCTAACACTATTGGAGAGTACAGCCATACGAAGGTCACCCTCGCTTATGTGGAAGGAATCATTCAGCCGGGACTGGTCACTGAAGTCAACAAACGGCTAAGCCGCCTGAATATCAAGGATGTGCTGGAGAGCCAGTATATTGAGCAGGGCATCATTGACCAGCCCTTTTCGCCGTTTCCGCAGATGATTGCCACGGAGCGCCCGGATGTGGTGGTCTCCAATCTGCTGGAGGGCCGGTTTGCGCTCTTGATTGACGGGACTCCCTTCAGTCTGATTGCCCCGGTTAACATGTTCTCCATGCTGCAATCCCCGGAGGATTACTACGAGAACATTTACATGAGTATTTTTGTCCGCTGGCTCAGATACATCTTCTATGCTCTGTCGCTCCTGCTCCCTTCGGCTTACGTCGCCATCACCACCTTCCATCAGGAGATGATACCTACCGTACTGCTGCTGAGTATCGCGCGGGCGAGAGAGGAGATCCCTTTTCCGGCCCTGGTGGAAGCGCTCATTATGGAGATAGCCTTCGAGGCGCTGCGGGAGGCCGGCGTCCGGCTGCCGAAGCAGATAGGTTCCGCTGTCAGTATCGTGGGCGCACTAATCATAGGCCAGGCTGCCACCACTGCGGGAATTGTCTCTGCACCGATGATCATTATCGTGGCTATCACGGGCATTGCTTCCTTCATGGTTCCGCGTTATTCCGCCAGTATCGCAACCCGTCTGCTGCGGTTCCCCATGATGATTCTGGCAGGCACGATGGGGCTGATCGGCGTCATGCTCGGCATCATCCTGGTGGTCATTCATCTTAGCAGTCTGCGTTCGTTCGGCAGGCCCTATCTGTCACCGGCAGCTCCGACATTCAGCAAGGGCTTGAAGGATGTATTGTGGATCTCGCAGCCGCGGAGCAAATGACGGCAGCCGGACTTCACCAGAGAAGGGGATTCTTATGTTGACTGACAAAGGGAAAATATCTGTTACCCAGCTGGCCTTCCTTGTTTTCCCCTCGATTCTTGCCACCGCTATCCTGTCTGTCCCCGGGATCACCATGCATTATGCAGGACATGATATGTGGTTATCGCCCATCCTGGGCTCGCTGATTGGAGTAACGGTTATAGGGATCTCGCTTGGACTGAACCGGCTTTATCCCGGCAAGACCATTATGCAGTCCAGTCTGCTGATCGCCGGGTGGCTGCCGGGCAAGGTGATCGGGCTGGGTTTTCTGCTCTTTCTGCCCCATTTGAACGGCCTGATTATTTTGGAATACGGCGAGTTCATTGTGAATAATGCACTTCCCAAGACGCCGCTGCTTGTCATTATGGGGACGATGGTTGCGGTCTGCGCGATTAATGTAAGGCAGGGCATAGAGGTGGTCAGCCGGACCGCCCAGGTGTTCGTTACGCTCCTGGTGGTGATGCTCTGCCTGATCTTTGTGCTCCTGACCGGAGAACTCCGGCCTGCCGAGCTGCTTCCGTTCATGGAGAACGGATTCGTTCCTATCGTCAAAGGCGCGGTGGCTCCGGCGGCATGGTTCAGTGAATATTCTGTGCTGGCCTTTCTGCTGCCCTACATCAACAGCAAGAAACATCTGGGCCGGACGATGCTCGTTTCGCTTGTCGTAACGACACTGGCGATGACGGTGACCAATCTGTTCTGTCTGCTGCTGATGGGTGATTTGACGGACAGCTTTGCTTTTCCGGTGATGATTGCTGCACGTTACATTACGATTGCCGATTTCTTGCAGCATATTGAGGCGCTCATTATTGCGATCTGGATCTTCGGGATCTTTGTCAAAATCTCTGTCTTTCTCTACATCTTCGCCACCTCAGCCGCTGAATGGTTCGGGCTGGACGATTATAAACCGCTGGTGATTCCGCTCGCCTTCGTAAGCATGTTGTTCTCTTACTGGGTAGTTACGGGCGCTGCGGGCGCGGCTGCGCTTATCAGTGCTTCGGCTAACATATATACAATGATGTTCCTGGTGGGGCTTCCCGCCGCAATCTATGGACTGGCTCTGCTGAAGAAGGGGCTGAAGCTTCTGAGCAAGGGATGATGATAAGGAGGGAGGGCAATGCGGGGCAGCAGAGTCATGATTATGCTGCTGCTGAGCAGTATACTGCTCAGCGGATGCTGGGACCGGACGGAGATCAATGACCTGGCCATCGTGCTCGCCACCGGCGTGGATTATAAAGACGGCCAGGCACAATTGACGGCCCAGATCTTCATTCCGCGTAAAGGAAGCGGCGGCTCGGAGAGCGGCGGGGCAGGCGAAAGCGCAAGCGGAGTCACCATGACCCGCACTGCTGAAGGAGTGAACATTGCGGAAGCCTTGAACCGGCTGCAGCGGAAGGTCGCCCGCCATATGTTCTGGGGCCAATGTGAGGTGATTGTGATCAGTGAAGAGGCGGGGAAGCAGGGGCTGCGTGAATTCGTCGATTTCTTCCTCCGTTATCCGCAGTTCCGCGAACATGCGTATATCTTCTCCAGCAAGGATTCCGCCAAGGATATTCTTGCCCTGCTGGACCCGCTGGAGCGCAGCTCCTCCGAATCTCTCCGGGAAATGGCGAATATGAACCTGGGCACGCGTGTGACTCTGCTGGAATTATCCCAATCCATTCAGGGAGCCAGCGGTTCGGCCATCCTAACCCGTATCCTGATTGCTCCCCCGGAACCAAACGATGGACCGAATGCGACGACCCCCTCACTCAAGGGGTTAAGCCTGTATAAGCACGGCCGTTATTCCCTCACTGTAAAAGAACCGGTAAGCCTCGGAGTATTGCTCATGATTAATGAGCTTAATAATATTATCATGCCGGTTACTCTGGAAGGGGAGAAGGGGGCCTTCTCGATCCTGTCCAAACAAATCACCACCATGCTGAAGCCAAGCATCGTTAATGGGGAATGGATGATGAAGGTCCGGATTGTGGCGAGTGGAGAGGTCGTTCTGAATACAACTGATGCCAATCTGACTGATCCGTCGAAGGTGATAGCGCTGAAGAAGGCTTGGGAGAAGCGGCTTAAGGAGGCTGCCGATCAGGCACTCCATATGTCCCAAAAGGAGCAGAAGACCGACTTTTACAGATTCGCCGATTCCTTCCGCAAACATTACCCGCAAGAGTGGAAGGCAAAGAAGGAACAGTGGGAGACTATGTACCCCGAGCTGCAGGTGGAGGTCTCCGTCAAGACGAGTATTACTGGTAACGGAAGATCAACCGGGCCCCAAGGCATACCAGAGCAATCGGCCAACTGACGGAAGGTACGCCTGAATTCCAGCAACCATAGAAGGATGGGGGAAGCATGAAAATAGCAATAATCCTATCAATTCTGCTGCTGTCCTGCGGGATCATTATTTTTGAATTCCGGGGCAGTAAGGACAAGAAAGCCAGAAAGGTGATTGCAGGCATTACGTTTGCTGCGGCGGGTCTTACCATTCTTCTGTTATTTCAACCAGGCTTGCCGGGTCCCACCGAGCTGGTGAAGCTGTTGTTCGGCAGAATCGATCTGATTATGAAATGAAGCTTAAGGCAGTCCCTCCGGGGGCTGTCTTTTAAGTTATTACCAAATTCATTTAAGCGATTACATTTTCATATCTCCCGGGGTAGCTATAATAAAGAACAAGAGAGCTCCTTAATACAGCCGGAGGGATGGGAGAAATGAAAGCGGTTTTAAACAATCAGCAAGATCAAATCGGACTCACGCGAAGACACACCTTTTGGCTCAGGATCAGGAGAGATGCCCTACTCTACATCCTTTTGCTGCTGCCACTCCTGTACATTGCCATTTTTAAATATGCACCGATTTACGGCTTGATTATGGCCTTTCAGGACTACAATATTTTTCAGGGGACGAGTGGAAGCGAATGGGTGGGACTGGATGTGTTCCGGTTTATTTTTCAGCAGGACAGCTTCTACCGTGCCCTCAAAAATACGCTGGTCCTGAATGTGCTGGATCTGGTGGCGGGCTTCCCGGCCCCGATTATCCTGGCGATTCTGCTTAACGAAGTCCGCATGGCAAGGTTCAAGAAATTAACGCAGACGATTCTCTATCTGCCTCACTTCATGTCCTGGGTAATTATCGGCGGGATTGTCTATCTGATGTTCTCCAACAGCGGAATGGTCAATCTTTTCCTGGATAGCCTGGGACTGTCGAAAATTGAATTTCTGTCGCAGAAGACCCCTTGGCTGGTCACCTATATTACTGTGGGGGTATGGCAGAATATCGGATGGGGGACGATTATTTATCTCGCGGCGATTACCGGTATCAACAAGGAGCTGTATGAAGCGTCCGATATGGACGGCTGCAGCAGACTCCGCAAAATGTGGCATATTACACTGCCGGGCATTAAATCTACGATTAACATTCTGCTGATTCTTCAGATTGGCCGAATGGTATCGATCGGGTTCGACCGCCCGTTTGTAATGGGGAATTCACTGGTCAGCGAATATTCCGATGTCATCAGCACCTTCGTGTACAGAGTGGGTATCAGCTCGGGAGACTTCTCCCAGGCAACGGCCGTCGGGCTATTCCAGTCTGTGGTAGGTCTGACCCTGCTGATCGGTGCCAACTATATTGCGAAGAAATTGGGTGAGGATGGGATATGGTGAGAGCGGCAAGTACGATACGAGCAGGGCGGATTGGCCGGAAAACAAGTGTGGCAGATATTGCGATTATAGTCTTTATAGTGGCTTTGTCGTTCACCTGCATTGTCCCGTTTTTATATATGATAGCGCTATCATTCAGCTCCAACGAAGCGATTATCTCGCAAAAGGTTAGCTTATGGCCGGTAGACTTCACTGTAGAGACGTATAAGACGATTCTTAGCGATGCCGATATGCTGTATACGCTGGGCTATAGTATTGTCCTGACCATTTTTTACACGGTGGTGTGTATGTTCCTGACGATCTGTGCGGCGTACCCGTTAACGAAAAAGCGGCTGTGGGGGAGAAACTTCCTGTTGTCCGCTCTGGTCTTCACGATGTATTTCAGCGGCGGTCTGATTCCTTCCTATATCCTGATCAAGAACCTGGGGATGATGGATACGATATGGAGTCTGGTGCTGCCGGGCGCGATGAGTGTATTTAATCTGATTATCCTGAAAACCTTCTTCAGCTCCCTTCCCGAGAGTCTGGAGGAATCGGCGTCCATTGACGGGTGCTCGGATCTGGGAATTCTTCTCCGGATTGTCCTGCCCCTCTCGCTGCCTTCGATTGCCACCTTAAGTCTCTTCTATGCCGTAGACCGGTGGAACGGATTCCAGGATGCGTTATTTTATATTACCAAAAAAGAGCTCTATCCCATGCAGCTCAAGCTGTACCAGATCATCTCAGCCAACCAGCAGCTGGACAGCCAGCAGGGCGGCGAGGGCAGTGTCGGCTCGTTCATCGTGCCAGAGTCGCTGAAAGCCGCAAGCGTCATGTTCACCACCATTCCGATTCTGCTGATCTACCCCAAGCTGCAGAAGTATTTCGTCGACGGTGTAATGACGGGCGCGATAAAGGGCTGAGGCGGGTATACTCTGCGGAAGGGGGGAGGCCAGACTGGCGG
Source organism: Paenibacillus sp. FSL R7-0210 (assembly GCF_038009085.1). Classification (NCBI taxonomy): domain Bacteria; kingdom Bacillati; phylum Bacillota; class Bacilli; order Caryophanales; family Paenibacillaceae; genus Paenibacillus; species Paenibacillus sp. FSL R7-0210. The sequence continues at coordinate 2,524,102 of NZ_JBBPAR010000001.1, read as the reverse complement.
AAGTTGAAGCTGCCTGGGCAAGAAAGCTATAATCTGGATTACTATCATGATAAGAGATGAAAGGGTGGTATACCGTGAAGACAGGCATCAAGAAAATATCGGCCGTTCTGTGCAGCACCGTGCTGCTGGCCGGCGTTGCAGCGGGCTGCGGCGGCAATGATAAAGAGAGCAAAGAGACAGCCGCGCCGGAGTCGTCTAATGCAGCAAAGTCTCCTTCTGATCCTCCTGCAAAGCTTACGGTGGAGGTGTTCGACAGAGGGGTTCAGGGCCAGCCGGATCTGAATAATAATTTCTGGACGAAATATGTGAATGAGCATTTCGGCAAGCCGAATAACGCCATTGTGGAATATGTACCGGTTCCCCGGTCCCAGGAGGTTGATAAGCTGAATGTATTAATGGCTGCGGGCCAGGCTCCGGACATCTCGTTCACCTATGACGGGACACTGGTGACCCGCTTTGCCAAAAGTGACGGCCTCTACACGCTCGACGAGCTGCTGGAGAGCCACGGCCAGCAATTAAAGGCTTATCTCGGGGAGAACGTTCTCGCTTACGGCAAATATAACGACAAGCAGGTATCCATCCCGGGCAAGCGCACCCTGCTGGCCTGGAACGGGATGTTCATCCGTAAGGATTGGCTCGACAAGCTCGGGATGCCGCTTCCGACCAATAGAGATGAGTTATACAATACGCTGGTGGCCTTCCGCGACAAGAACCCGGGCAATGTGAACGGCGTCATTCCCTGGGCAACGGCGGCAGCCGGCATGAACTACACCTTCGGCAACCTCGTTCAATCCTTCTGGGGCCAGATGTCAGAGGAGGAATTCGTCACCACGCCGAACTGGCTGAAGCCGGGCAACAAAGATGCCTACAAATGGCTGAATAAGCTGTATAATGAGAAGCTGATCAGCCCCGATTTTGCCCTGGACAAAACCACCAAGCAAGCGGATGCCGATGTCACCAACGGCAAGGTCGGCTTCTATGCCGCCAACTGGGATTATCCGATGACCCAGAAAATCCGTGAACCACTGAAGCAAAACTCGCCGGATGCCCACTATGTTCCGGTGGATACCTTCAAAAATGCCGAAGGCAAATACCTCAAAGAGGTATATAATGAGAACGGAATCTTCTCCTTCATTCCTAAAAGCAGCAAAAACGCGGAGCTGGCGGTCAAATATCTGAACTGGATGGCGGACCCGGAGGTGATGTTCTTCCTGCAGTTCGGTGAAGAAGGCGTTCACCATACGCTGAAAGACGGCATTCCGCAAGGGATATCACAGACCGGCGAGAAAATGCAGATGAGTAATTTGAACATGGATTATACGATGATTGTTAACGGCGCTGAGCTGGGTGACACCGAAAAGAACGTCAAAACCTATGCCGCAGCCCTGGCCTCCGGGGATAAGCAATATGAGGAACTCGCTATGGAATCGTACAAAATTAACACAACAGACGGCTATTCATCCTTCTATTACGGGGTACCGAACGAATCCAACATCAAATACGGCAAGACGCTGGGCGATATGAACAAGCAGATGATTGACCGGTTGATCGTGGCCAAGGAGTCCGAATTCGACGCCTTGTACGATAAGCTGGTCAAAGAATACATGGATGCCGGCGGTAAAGCGGTTCAGGAAGAGAATGTGAAGAACTACAGGGAAGTCACAGCGAATAAGAAGTAACACCTGAAATACGGATAAACCACCGGCTGTTCATTGGCCTGGTTTATCCGCATTTCCTTTGTGTAACCACATCAGAAGAATCCACAGTCTCAGGAGGATATCCATGTACAAGGTCATTATTGTAGATGATGAGTCGTGGGCGATTAGAGGGATCAGCAATGCCTTTGACTGGGAGCAGTATGGCTTTGAAATCTCGGGACAGTTCACAAGTGCATATCAGGCGTGGGAAGCCATCGCCTTGCAGGAGCCGGATCTGGTGGTCACAGATATCCGGATGCCGGAGATTTCCGGGCTCGATCTGATGAAGCGGGCCAAAGCGCAGGGCATAGACTCGGAATTCGTCATTATAAGCGGGTATGCGGAATTTGAATACGCCCAGGAAGCGCTGCGCTACGGGGCCTTGGATTACTTCCTGAAGCCGCTGGATGTGGATATGACCGATACGTTCCTGGCGAAGCTCGCCCTGCACTTCTCCCGGCGAAGTGCGGCGCGCAATCATCTTCTATTGGATGCGCTTACCTCGGCAGATGAAGATGAGATCAGGCGCTGCCTTCCTGCCGGCATGAGTGCAGGCTGCTGCCGGGTGCTTGCTGTCCATTATGAGGCAGACCGGCCGAAGCTCGGCGAATTGCTGAAGCTGGACGGACAGCCGGTTCATGTGCTGGAGGTAGAGAACGGAGCAAGCACCCTGCTGGCGGTTCTGATCACAGAGCAGGAGAGTGAGCTGGAAGGAATCACGGATGAATGGCCTGCGGCCGCAGGCAGTCCAGGGCTTCCTGTGGTGGGGATCAGCAGCATCGGCAGCGGGCTTAAGCAGATCAGCAAGCTGATCAAGGAAGCAGAGCTGGCGGCCTCCCGGGTATTCGTGGATGATGCTTCCGGCGCATTTCACTATTATAATCCCAAGCTGCCTCTGGTGAAGCCCTGTATAGATGAGCTGCACTCTATAGTTCATGGTAATCAATATGACAGCATCGAGACTTACATCCTGGGCTTGCAGGAATACTTCAGGCTTCATGAGCTGGGAATGATTGAGGTGGTCTACTTATGGAATCAGGCCGTCGGACTTCTGACTAGCGCTTATTCGGAAGAACTCAGAGACATGGAGCTGGAGTTCCTGAATTATGCCGAGCTGAAGGAGCGGTTCGAGGATCTGGAGTCGCTGTGCAGCTTCCTGCATGACGTTCTTACCGTGCTCCGGCAAGGGAATAGCCGTGCTTTGCAGGAAGGGGATATTCTCTCCTGCTTCAACCGGATGGTCGCCTATATCGACCGGAATTATGAGCAGAAGCTGTATTTGAAGGAGCTGTCGGTCCAATTTTTCATCAATCAGGTGTATTGCTGTCAATTGTTCAAGAAGAATCTGGGCAAAACCTTCTCTGAATACGTGGCTGAGCTGAGGATCAGGAAAGCCCGCGGGCTTTTGCAGCAGACAGACTTGTCTATTGAGAGCATTGCCATCCAGTCCGGGTATGTAGATTACTATTATTTCAATAAGGTGTTCAAGAAGCATTGCGGGATGACGCCCGCCAAATTCAGAAAAAGGGAAAGTGAACGGAGCCGCAGGCCATGAAGACCGGCAAGGTGAAATTGAAGCATCAGCTATGGCTGTTCATCGTGTGCTCCATCCTGATCTTCATGGTCATGGAGTTCTACTTCTTCTACAGCTTCTCGAACCTGACACAGAAGCGGGCGGTCACCTACAGCAACAAGATGATTGAGCAGACCCGCCGCAAGATTGATTCGGTGTTCAATGATATCCGGATCAGCACCGGCTTTGCGGTCAACAGCAAGCTGATTCAGGAATTCACCATCGCCGATGATGATTACAAAAGGGCGTTCGACAGCGCTCCCTATGCCCTGGATCTGATGGAATATATGCGGTCCTTCAATTCGTATGTGAACGGCATCATGATCAATGACCTCCAGGGAAGACGCCTCTCCAGCGAGGATTCTGCAAGCGGCGATATTTTTTATATTAACCTGTATGAGACCTTTATCCGCCCGTACAAGAACGATCCTGCGCTTCGGCAGAAGGGGAAGTTCACCGCCATTCTGAAGGATGACCGGACAGGGACAGATCAGTTCTTCTATATTGCTCCCATTGTGGAGTCGATCGGGGGCGTCCATTTCTCACAGATTACGGGTTACTGCATGGTGATGGTCAATATGGACAAAATGCAGGGACTGGTCGCGAATACGGAATTAACGCACAACTCCACCTTGTATATTCTGAATAACCGGGACGAGGTGGTTGCCTCCACCAATTCCTATGCGCGGGGCAATGTGATCAAAGATGTGCTGTCTATGGACAAGAACCAATTGCTTAACGGGGTAAAAGCAACGATCGGCGGCAAGGAGGTTCTCGTTCAGGTTAAGGGGCTGGAGCAGGCTGACGGGTGGCGTGTGGTCAGTATGATCCCGGTGCAGGAACTGACGGCCGACATGATTCCCATGCGGAAGGTTAGCATTATGGTCGGCCTTGGTATTATTGTGAGTATGATTATTACAGGCAGCTTCTTCTTACACAATCTGATGCGTCCCCTGATGGGACTGGTCATGGATATGAAGAAGGTGGCAGGGCGGGACAGAGGCTTCCGGATCAAAGTCCGGTTCACCAACGAGGTGGGCCTGCTGGCCCAGGATATTAACCGGATGATGGACGAGATGGACGAAATGACGCGGGAGATGTTCAATACCCAGGCCAGACTATACGAATCCGAGCTGAGCCAGAAGCAGGCGGAGTTCTCTGCCCTGCAGAGCCAGATTAATCCCCACTTCCTGTATAATACGCTGAATTGTATCAGCAGCATCGGACTGGAGTATGGGAGCCGGGAGATTGCGCAAATTACGTACTGCATGTCCAAGATCTTCCGCTATAGCATCAAGAAGGATGATCTTGTGCAGATCCGTGAAGAGGTAGACTGCATACAAGCTTACATGAAGATCATCCTGATCCGCTACGAGAATAAATTCTCCTTGTCGCTCGATGTGGAGGAGAGCTTGCTGGAGCTGCAGACCCCTAAGATGATCCTCCAGCCCATCGTGGAGAATTCAGTCTATCACGGGCTGGAACGGATGGATCAGGGTGGAAGCCTTCAGATTAGCGGGAGCCTGGATGCGCGCGGAGATGTGTGCTTCTGTATTACGGATACCGGCAGGGGAATGGAGCCGGAGGAACTGGCCGCCCTTCAGGCCAAGCTTGGCCTGGAGCATAAGGAGCTTGCCCTGACCGGGCAATCGGCGCAGGGCATCGGGCTGCTGAATATTCATAACCGGCTCCGCCATCTGTTCGGAGAAGGCTACGGACTTACCGTTGACAGCCGATTGGGCTATGGGACAACCGTGAACGTGAAAATCCCGAAGCTGCCGGGAGGAGTTAATAGTATATGAGTTTGGACAGGGTACCTCCGTTTAGCGGGAGGTGCCCTGTTTGGCTGCATGGGGGAGGGCAGGCTTCAGGATGAGCTGCGTTTATCCAATTATTTGTTAGCCAAGTATCCAATTGTTTGGTTACTGACCTGGCTCGTTGACGCACTGAAATTATTTTCTACTAAAACGGTTACAAAAACAATTTAAGATAGTCCATTTTTTTAAGCGGCCCTGGAGGGTATTATGAGTACGCTAGCCGGAGTCATCATTCGAACGAGAAGGAGATGAAAAAATGAAAGCGGTTAATTTTGCCCGGAAAGAACAGAAGTGGTCCAGAACAAGCGTCAAAGCTCTGCTGCTCAGCCTCGCGGTCCTGCTCATGCTACCTCAGTGGGGAGGGAGAGCTGCGGCGGAAGAGTCGGGGACGTCTCTACCAGAGCCGGTAGTGGCTGCACAAGGAGGAACGAATGTGACGAATTTCTACAATGTCATCATGCAGACCGGGGCCGATCCCTGGGTATACAAGCACACGGACGGCTATTATTACAACACCTTTGTTAATGCCAGTGGAGTGATGGTCCGCAGGTCGAAGACGATTACCGGTATTGAAGCAGGCGAGCGGAGTCTGGCTTGGTCGCCAGTTAAGGGAACCATGTACAGCTCCAACGTGTGGGCGCCGGAGATGCATTATCTCAAAGACACGGACGGCCAGTACAAATGGTATATCTACGTTGCAGCCGATAACGGAACCAACGCTAACCACCGTATGTATGTGATGGAGAATGCCAGTGCCGATCCGATGACCGGAAGCTGGACCTTCAAAGGCAAGATTACCGATGCCACGGACCGCTGGGCGATTGACGGCACTGTGCTGACGATCGGTGACCAGCACTACTTCATCTGGTCCGGCTGGGAGGACACCGATGGCAGCTTTCAGAACCTGTACATCGCCAGAATGAGCAATCCGTGGACGATCAGCTCGCAGCGAGTGCTCCTGTCCACGCCGGAGTATGACTGGGAGACCTCACCCGGCCGGATCAATGAAGGCCCGCAGATTACGATCAAGGGGAACAAGATCAATCTGGTCTACTCCGCCAATGGGAGCTGGACAGACAGCTATAGTCTCGGCTTGATCACCGCCAGCACCAGCGCTGATCTGATGAATCCCGCTTCCTGGACCAAGCGTAATCAGCCGATCTTCTCCAGCGCGAACGGTGTCTATGGCCCGGGCCATCACAGTATCGTGACCTCACCGGACGGGACCGAGGACTGGATCATCTACCACTCCGCCCGCTGGCCGGGCTCAGGCTGGACCCGCAATGTCCGCGCGCAGAAGTTCTCCTGGAACGCAGATAACACGCCGAACCTGGGAGAACCCGTTAATCCGAACAGTCCGATAGCAATCCCATCAGGCGAGCCAGCCCGGATTCGTTATCAAGCTGAAGAAGCTCTGCTTGTAAAAGATCCGGCTGGCACTTCATCCCCAGCAGTCCGGCGCGAAAGCTCCGCCTCCGGCGGGATGAAGATCACCAATCTGGCTAACGCTTACGACTACGCCCAGTTCAACGTTAACGTGCCGGAAGCGGGCTTCTATGTGATGTCCGTGCGCAACAGCAACGGCTCTGCGAATGCGGGGGATGCCTCCCATATCCTGTCGGTCAACGGCGGGCCCGGAGCGACGATGAATATTGTCTATTCCGGCGCGAACCGCTGGGGAGCCTCCACGGCGAAAATCTATCTTCAGCAGGGAGACAACGTTCTCCGCTTCACCAAGGGGAATAATCTGGCCGACATCGATAGCCTGGATCTATCCCGGCTGAATACAACGGAGCTGCTGTTCGGGACTCCCGGATATACGCTTGGTCTTAACGAGATCCGCAGTCTGCCCCTTTATACAGTAACAGGAACTACCTATGCTGCTATCACGGCAGGCGTGATCCTGACCTCGTCCGATACGAATGTAGCCGTGATTCAAGCAGGGAATCAGGTGAAAGCCGCCGGAGCAGGAAGTGCAACCATTACCGCCACCTATAACGGCAAAACTGCTGCCGTTGCAGTTAACGTCAAGGCTGAACCGAAAACAGTACAGTCCTTGACGCTCACCGGGCCTGAGCCTGTGCTGATCAGCGGCCAGATCAGCTCACCGTTGCGGGCAACAGCATATTACAACAATTATGAAGTTCAGGATGTAACAGGAAGTGCGCAATATACCAGCAGCAATCCAGGCGTGGCAGTCATCGACCCGGCCACCCATACGGTAAATTCCGTTCAACCGGGCACGGCGCTAATTACTGCCTCCTATGGTGGCAAGCAAACCACTCACCGTATAACGGTCATTGCCGCGTCAAATGCCGTTCAGGTCACTTCAACAGTGAAGACACCTTCAGGCGTGGTTCCCGTGCTTCCGGGCGTTGTAAATGCCGTCTACCACAACCAGACGGTTCAGGCCCAGGTGACCGGCAGCGAGACGGCAGGACTGGACTTCAGCACCATTGGCACGGTTCAGATTCCTGTGACGCTCAAGATCAGCGGCCAGGAGTTCTCCTCCACTATCTCTGTAGAGGTTGTACCTGGTTATGGTCTGGATGAGATCGTAAGTCAGCTGCGCAGCAAGCTGGCAAATAACTCTTATCCGCTTGGAAACGGGGCAGGCAATTATAGTGCAGCCAAGTATGCGGACTTCGTTGCCGCTGTGGATCAAGCGGAGACGCTGGCCGGCAATGCGGAGCTGACGGAGGCGCAGTTCAATGCAGAACTGAATGCGCTGGCTAATGCGGAAGCCGCCCTGCTGAATTCGCTGAATACCACGCAGAACGGCATAACTTATAAGGCGTACCGGGATTTCTCCGGCGATACAGCAGGCAAATATCCTTACGGCATTACTGCGCAGGATTTGACGAATGGCGCTACGGCTGTAGTCCAGGAAGAAGCCGGCAACAAATTTCTGCGGCTGACCACGACCGCGGTATCAGGCAAAGCCAACCTGTTCCTGCCTTATCTTGGGGAGGTTAGTGCTGCGGGGAATCAGCGCATTGTCATAGAGTATCGCGTCCGGTTAAACAGCAGCTTCCAGTATGCCAACGGCGCCATGGTAAGAAATGATAGCGGTACAAGCAACTATTCGATGGTTACAGCGTTCGATTCCGGTAAAATCCTTGTGCAAAATGGCGGTTCCAACAAGGTCAAGGTGAGAGACTTCTCGCTGGGCACATGGTACGCCATCAAAATGGTCGCGAACTGGGATGCCAAGACGTACAGCGTGTATATCAACAATGAATCTGTTCCGGCCGCTACGGATTTCGCCTTCCGCCACACTGGCGGCAGCACTCTGACTGGACAACTGTTCGGTGTTGACGGCTACGCGAATGCGTCCATCGACTTCGACGATTTCAAGGTTAGGGTTACCGGAGATTAACCAGCGGAGGGATAGTCAACATGTCAAGTCAGGTCTATGAAAAGTTCACGCCGTTACACAACGCCAAGCTCGTTCTGGGGTATCTGACCTCTATGGTGGATGAGCAGGAAGACAATCTGCCCTACTGGCTGATACTGCCGCATAAGAAGCCTGCCGAGGCTGCCCATTGCCGGGTGGACGATGCGGAGCTGGTCGGCTCTTGGTATGAGGCCATCGATGCGGTGCGCAAAATGCTGAAGACGGAGGAAGGCGCTGCGGTGCAGCAATCCTTTTACCGTCATCTCATGAAGTCCTGGGGAGAGCACGGCCTGCGCTTTCATGAGCCTTATCCGTGGACGCATACGAATCATAGTTCTTTTCATGAAATGGGCTATATTCTTCCTGCGCTGAACCGCATGCTGGAGAATGATCCCGGGGATCAGGAGGCGGAGAGCAGAGCAGCCGGGCTGGTCAGGGGAATGCGCTCTCTGGTGATCGTGCGGAAGGTTCGAACGTTCTGGTCGGGGGATTATGAGGAGCAGGAGCCCCTGTACGAATTCCCCAATGATGTGTACCTGAAGGACGGCGGCTTCGAGCTGTCCAGGCATACCGGGCGTGGGGAGCAGGCGATCCGCAATGCCATTGTCCTGCATTCTCTGGTGCGCAGATATGAAATTGCCGGAGATGAGGCCGCGCTTGATCTGGCAACGGGCATTGCTAACCATCTGCTCGGACCTTCGCGCTATTTCAATTACAGGATGGAATTCTTCGGCCATGTCCATTCCGCAGGCTGGGTGGCCTCCGGGCTGGTACGTCTGGGCCGGGTAACAGGCAAGGAGCGGTATATTACCGCAGGTAAAGGAATCTATGATTATATCCGCAGCCTGTCCTCCTCCTTCGGCTGGGTGCCGGAATATGCCCAGTGGCATCCGCCGCATGAGGAGCATTGCGAGACCTGCTGCATCAAGGATATGATCGAATGTGCGAATGAGCTGATTCTGGCCGGGTATGAGGAATATTGGGAGGATATGACCTTGTTTGCGCGGAACCAGCTGGTGGAGAATCAGCTTAAGGTATCTTCCTACGTGGTCACAGACAACACCCGGGCTGACGAAGCAGGTATAACCTACAGGGAGATTGATAAAAGAATGATCGGGGGCTTCACCGGAGGCTCGCTCGTCAATTCCATGTCATTATCCAAGTTCCGCTCGATTGCGGGCTGTTGTGTCGGCATGGCTCCGGTGGCCCTGGAGATCGTATGGAACCGGGCGGTGGAATTCCATGACGGAACGGTAATCGTCAATATGCCGGTGGATAAGGAGACGAAGGAGGCTGCCGTCACCATGAGCTATCCCGACCGGGGCTATATGTCCATTACAGCCAAGCAGCCATGCGATGTTGCGGTACGGGTCTATGACTGGATGGGTCAGAACCCCAGCCTGAAGATTAACGGAGCCTTCTGCACACCTGAGAGGGAAGGGAATCTGCTTGTTATCCGCAATGTTGGAGCAGGCGACACTCTGGAACTGGAGCATCCAATGGAAACGCTGACTGTGAAGGAGACGGTGCGCGGTGAGGAATACAAGGTATACTGGAGAGGCTGTGATGTCGTGGATATCTCTCCCCGGGGAGAGCATTTGAGACTATATCAGCGGGATCTGCGCATCCCGAAAGTGTATCCCACGCCGGAAGATGTTCACTTCACCGGAGCGGCGAATTACGGGCCTACCCAGCAGGCGCAGGGGAGTAAGTGATTTTAGCACTGGAGCATTCATAAGCCGCAATTGAAAAACCGCACCGCGCAGACATTGCTTGCGGGGTGCGGTTTTTTGGCGTTTTAGACAGAATATGGACTTCGGCGCCGGGTAGATATTTCTCTGTTGCCGGTGAAAATTGAAACTGTAAGGCTCACTTATTATTGGTCTTCCTGACCAAGTCCACGCCATCGTAAGCCAGACTTTCCACACTTGCCGCCTTCTGCCGGAGGTAATGATCCAAAAAGGTCTTCGTATAGTCTGTAACCAGATTTCGCATCTCCATCGCATCCCGTTCGCCTCTAAGGTCCTCATTAATACCAGTAAACACGATGTCACAATAATCTAAATGCGCAACCCGGTCAACAGAGAAATAATAGGTTTCTCTGCTATTGTTAGCGCCAATGATCGCATTCATGTTGTAGTTGGGTTCACGATACAGCAGCAGGAAGGGCGTATTAAGATCGCTATCGAGGAGACCGAATGCACCGCTATCCAAGCCAATCCCGCAGGTAAACCGGTCGTCGTCCCGGCAGACCATCGCCGTCGTAAGCCCACCATAAGAATGTCCGACGATGCCCATGCCGGTGTCAACAAGCAGTCTGCCTTTAAAGATAGAATCCAGCTCTCCAGTGTCCAGCTTGTACAGAACATCGGCTACAAAACGCACATCTTCTGCCTGTAACTCACTAAACTCTGTTAACTTGGCAAGTACCGGGAGTGCAAGCACGCTACGGCACATCTGAACGGCAGCTTCATCGTCAGGCCGCATCTCCATCTTACCAGCCAGCGCCAGCATCTCCGGATCTTCAGACAACGCTATGATAGCATCGGAGAAGTCCTTGGATACATTAAACAGACGCCCGTCTGTACGCTTGTACATCGTGCTATTCGGATGGCCGATGCTTACCACAACATATCCCATACTGGCCAAGTCTGTACAGAGCACTGTGCCCCATTCCGGAGAGCCGCCCCCGCCGCAAACATAGAATAACACCGGATAGCGCTGCTCCTTCGCGGAGAGAGCAAGTTCTTCGTAACACCGGGTCTTGAACTCTATGGAGAAAAAATCGCTTGTAACATACCCCGTGACGAGCGGCTGATCCTTTAACAACCCGTAGACTTCAGGAAACATGTATGCTGATGTAGCTTTACCTTCGCTGCTGTCAGACGGATAGAATACGAACGCTGTCAGTTCTCTTGTGGAATGGTCCGAAGCCGTGTACTCCAGATCCATCTGAGTCCGGCCAACCGTATAGCTGCCAACAGGTGCTGGAAAAACCTCGTAAGTTCTCATATGCTTGTTCATACACTTCTACTCCTTTGCTTTTTTAATATCGCTAACCAGCTCGGAATATTTATGATCTTCAAGCAGACCATGACCCATAAAGTCAGCAAAGTATTTGCTAAGCTTATGCTGCATCTGAGAATCCTTAATCCCGAATTCCCTATAAAACATGACTAAATTAAACTGCATAGATTCAAACATAAATGAAATCAGGTCATCGTCAATATCAGGCCGGAGATATCCGTCCACCCTCAGCCGCCGTATAATATCCTTGATCAAGGGGAAGGACTCGCCCTTTAGCACGTTCAGATATACTTTCAGCAGTATGTCCTCGGGAATGTGTAAAAAAGTCTCAGTAAGCTTGACCTCCAGCTCATTCAGCGGCTCGGCCACCGTACCATTCACGTTACCAAATAAGCCGGTAAGGAAAGACCGGAACAGGGAATCTTCAGTACTGTTATTAAAATACGCAGCTCTTTTCCGGGTCACATTACGGATTAAGTGACAATACAGGTCATCTTTGTCTTCAAAATAACGGTAGAAGGTTCCGGGGTGCATGGACAAGCTATCCAGAACCATCTTCATCGATATATCCTCGTAAAGATGATCCACAAAAAGCTGCATAGCCCTGTTCGATATTTCCTCGCGCCTGGCTTCATCCAATCGAAAGAACGTATTTTTTGGCATCGCTTCCTCCTTTAATACGTGGTGTGAATCCATTCACACTATATCGATAATCAATTCACATGTCAAATATCCGAGCCGGAATAATGGCACAAAAAAACCACACCCCGCAAGCATCTCTTGCGAATTGTGGTTTCTAAGCGTTAGAGCAGAATACGAACTTCGCCGCTGGACAGATATTCCTCGTCGCCATTCGGATACCGGACCTTCAGGCGGCAGTCGTTGTCGATATCAACGGCGGTTGCCGCTTGCTCTTTATGCTCCTTAACAACCATGACCGTCTCACCCAGCGACATCATGCGCTGCCGGTATTCGGGCAGAAACAGCCGTTCCTTAAGCTGCTCATAATAGCCCATGAAGCGGTTCAGCACTTCGGCTGTAAGCCGGTTGCGCAGATCGCCTGGAGGCTTGTCCTCCTTGTATACAGAGGTTGCAATCTCAGAGAGTGCGGCGGGGAAGCCCGCCGCAGGCAGCGCCACATTGATCCCGATCCCGAGTACGGCATAATCCAGCCACTCATTCTCCAGGGACAGGGAAGCCTCGGTGAGGATTCCGCATACCTTTTTACCGTTCATGAATACATCATTCACCCATTTGATCTGCGTGCTGAGGCCGGACACACTCTCGATCGCCAGAGCCACCGCAACGGCAGCAGAGGTAGTCAGAAGTGTAGCATCTGCCGCCGACAGCCGGGGTCGCAGCAGAATGCTCATATAGATGCCCGTCCCCGCAGGGGAAAAGAAAGGCCGGCCTTTCCGACCCCGACCGGCAGTCTGCTCCTCCGAGAGGATGACTTTGCCTTCCGCTTCACCGCCGGAAGCCAGCGCCTTCACCAGCTCGTTCGTGGAAGCCACGCTCTTGAAAACTTCAAGCCGCAGCGTTTGCCCCCTGGCATCCAGGTATTTGGCGACTGCTGCGGCGGACAGAATGTCCGTCTGGGGGGACAGGGAGTATCCCTTATTGGTGACGGCCTGAATGGAATAGCCGTCACTCTGCAGCGCTTTGATGGCCTTCCACACTGCGCTGCGCGTCACGGATAACCGCCCGGCGATGTCCTCGCCGGAGAAGTATTCACCCTTATTGCTATCCAGTAAAGCCAGGATATGTTCTTTAACTGTCATGCCTATAACCCTCCACAAGTCTAACGTTCCGATCTCATCTCTTTAAATATATTAACATGCTTAGGATCATTAGAAAAATCAGGTATACTCACATCTTAATTGTGAACCTATTAAAAATTAATGGTTTACAATGAAGGCGTCCTCCACTATAATTCAGCTTGTTGGCTGGACTCCCTGACCGGAAGGCCGCCCAATTCCTGTATCTTATCTTGTGGAGGTTATTGAATTGAGAATCAAAGAGTTGGTCTATGCGGCCTTATTCGCCGCGCTTATCGCGGTGCTGGGCTTGGTTCCGCCCGTATCGCTAGGCATTATTCCTGTACCTGTCACTGCCCAGACGCTTGGCGTCATGCTGGCCGGCTGTTTCCTGGGCTGGCGGACAGGTGCACTCAGCCTGATCATTTTTCTTATCCTTATCGCTTTAGGCTTACCGGTATTACCAGGCGGACGCGGCGGGCTGGCCATACTCGTTGGACCGACAGCAGGCTATCTGTTCAGCTGGCCGCTGGCCGCCGGGCTGATCGGCTGGTTCGCTGAAGCGGTCTGGCCGAAGCTCCGGGCCTGGAAGCTGTTCGCCGTTAATCTGATCTTTGGCGTTCTGCTGGTGAATCTGATCGGGGCTTCTGCCATGGCCTGGATCACGAACACTCCGCTCTGGACCGGACTTGCCGGGTCTGCGGCTTTTCTGCCCGGAGATCTGATCAAGGCTCTGCTGGCCGCTGTCATCACCATGCAGCTCCGGGTGTTCAGTCCGGTTGAGGAGAAGAGGGGGGCGTGAGATTCCGGTGAATCTGGCAGAACACATTCTGGAACGTGCCGCACTCGTCCCTCACCGTATTGCAATTTCAGATGGACACGAAGAACGTACCTATAAGCAGCTCACGAAGCGGGTTCAGCAGGTTGCCAGCGGTCTGCGGCAGGGCGGACACACGAATCAGACCGTTGCGCTTCTATCCGGTAACCGCATGGAATTCGCCGAATTTGTCCTGGGTGCTATCTATGCAGGCTGCACTCCCGTACTGCTGGACCCGAAATGGTCTCTAGCAGAGCTGGAGCAGGTCATCCGGCAATGCGCTCCCGGGCTGATTGTCAGTGAAGCATGCTTCGCAGCTGATCTGACTGGTCGTTACAGCGGAATTCCCCAGCTATATTTCGGCAGGGAACAGGTCTCCGGCAGCTATGAGGATTGGGTAGCAGGCTTCGGGCCGGAGGCTGAAGCCGCAGATAGCCCTGAACTGTTGTTCATCGGATATACCTCTGGCACCACAGGTATCCCGAAGGGGTATATGCGGACCCATCAGTCGTGGTTCAGCAGCTTGGAGGCTACAGAGAAGGCGTTCAGCCTGAACCGGATGCAGCATGTGCTTGCGCCCGGGCCGTTCGTGCATTCGCTGTCGCTGTTCGCCCTGCTGCAATCCCTGTACAGCAGAGCCACGTTCCATCTCCTTCCGGAATTCGATGCAGAGCGCGTACTCACCCTGTGCTGCCGCGTACCGGATATGATTCTGTTCGTTGTGCCCGCTATGACCGAGGCGTTATTGCGCCAAGCGGAGTCAAGCAACGCCGAGGTGTCCATCCAGGCCTTGATTAGCTCCGGCGGCAAATGGCCTGTGTCTTCTATACCTAAGTGCCGCGAGAGGTTCAACGGGGTTAGGCTCTATGAGTATTACGGCTCCTCTGAAGCCAGCTACATCAGCTATCTGGAGCTTACCGGAGCGGAGCCGCAGGACTCTCTGGGCCAGCCGTTCAGCGGTGTAGAGCTGTTGATCTGCGATGAACAGTTCCGCGAGGTTCCTCAAGGCACGGTGGGGGAGCTATACATCCGCAGCGATATGATCTTCTCCGGATATCATCTCCTGCCGGAAGAGACGGCGCGGGTATTCCGGGACGGCTGGCTGCGCACAGGGGATTACGTATATCAGGACCGGCAGATGCATCTGCGCCTGGCCGGACGCGCGGGCAGTATGATCAAGAGCGGGGGGCTCAAGGTGTTCCCGGAAGAAGTGGAAGCAGTACTGCTTCGCCATCCGGATATCCGGGAGGCGATGGTGTTCGGCATACCGGATGAACGCTGGGGGGAGCAGGTAACGTTACTGATACAGTGGCAGGGCCAGGAACGGCTTACGCTCGATGAGATCAGGAAGTATTGCCGCCCCTATCTGGCCAGCTACAAGCTGCCTAAGAAGTTGTTTAACGTAGAGGGATTCAGCTACACCGGTTCCGGCAAAATCGCCCGCCAGCTCATGAAGAGCCGCGTGGTAGAGGGGTTGACATGAAGAAGGCCGTGCAGGAAGAAGTTTCGCCCATGCTCGTTTTTGACCGAGTCGATTTCGCTTACCGGAGAGGGCAACCGGTGCTCCGTCAGCTCAGCTTTGACATTCGCCAAGGCGAATTCGTTGCCATCATCGGCGCGAATGGCAGCGGTAAATCCACCATCGCCAAGCTAATGAACGGATTGCTGCTGCCAAGAGCCGGAGAGGTGAGGCTGGGAGGGCTGATTACCTCGAACCGCCAGAATCTCGTAAGCATCCGTGAGCGGGCTGGACTGGTCTTCCAGAATCCTGACGATCAGTTCATTACGGCTTCCGTGCTGGATGAGGTGGTCTTCGGGCTGGAGAATCTGCGTGTCCCGGGAACCGCAATGCTCAGCCGGGCAACCCGTGCACTGCAAGCCGTTCACATGGAAGACTATATGGACGCCGCTCCGCATCAGCTGTCGGGCGGGCAGAAGCAGCGGGTTGCCGTAGCGGCGGTTCTGGCAATGGAGCCGTCCATCCTCATCCTGGATGAAGCCACCTCCATGCTTGATCCGCAGGGCAGGCAGGACCTTCTTCAGGTGATGCACACGCTTCACCGGCAAGGGCAGACGATCATCCACATTACCCATCATATGGATGAGATACTGCCTTCTGACCGTGTGCTGCTGCTTAGCCGGGGAGAGCTGGCTTTTGACGGGACGCCCTCCGGCTTGTTCAGCAGTGTAAGCATGACGGAGCATCAGCTTGCACCTCCTTTTGCCGTAAGATTATTTCAGGCGCTCGGGCTGGACGCTCCGCTGCAAGCAGAATGGAAGGAGACGATCAGAACCTTATGGTCTACGCATTGCAGGATGTAAGTGTGAAGATGAACGGGCGGGACATTCTTAAGTCGGTAAGCTGCACGCTTCAGGAGGGCAAATGGATTTCGGTTATCGGTAAGTCAGGGGCCGGCAAATCCACCCTCGCTAAAGTATTCAAGGGTCTGCTGCCGATCTCTAATGGCGAATATACGTACCGTCAGCAGCCGTTGCCAAGGGATCCGCAAGGCAGGCTGAAGGCTGTTCCGCACATCGGCTATGTCTTTCAGTATCCGGAGCAGCAGCTATTTGCGGCAACGGTGTATCAGGAGCTGGCTTTTGCGCTTACCATGAAGGGCGAATCCCGGGCGAACGTGGAGCAAGCGATCCGGCAGGTTATGGAGCAGTTGGGCTTACCCGCAGCGCTGCTTCAGCAGCATCCCTTACAGCTAAGTGGCGGACTTAAGCGGCTGGTGGCTATCGCTTCTGTGCTGATCGCCGGGCCGGCGCTGCTTATTCTGGATGAACCTACCGCTGGGCTTGATCCCGGGAACAAGAACGACTTGCTCAGGCGGCTAAAAAGCTGGCAGGAGGAGCACGAGCGGACTGTGCTATTCCTGTCCCATCAGCTGGAGGATGTTGCCGAATACTCGGATGAGGTGATAATTATGGGGCAGGGCCGCTTGTTAGGACATTGGGAGGCAAACGAACTGTTCCTGAAGCAGGCAGATTGCATGGAGCAAGCGGGTCTGCCTGCACCGGAACCGATTCAGCTCTTGAGAATCATTGAGGAAGTATCTGGAGCGAAGCCACGGCCTGCAAGCTGCAGGGAAGCGGAGATTTTTCGAATGGTGAATGCTATCTGGCAGGCAAGAGGTCTCTGAGCGATGACGGATAAAATCATACTCGGGCAGTATGTCCCCTCAGACTCTGTCATCCACCGGCTTGATCCGCGAACCAAGCTGCTCATCCTTGTAGCCTTCACAATTGGCAGTATGCATCTCCAGGCTATTACCGGATACATTGCTGCGACAGTTCTGGCGGGAGGACAGCTCCTCTTGTCCAGAGTTCCGTTTCGAATGCTCTTACGGGCATTGCGGCCGATTCTATTCATCCTGCTGCTGCCAATGCTCTATCATCTCCTGTTCAACCAGGAAGGACTCAGGAATGAGCTCTTCGCACTCTGGCGGATTCTGCTCCTGGTCTCGCTTGCTCTCATCCTGACATTAACGACGAAACCGCTCGATCTGGCCAAAGGTCTGGAACAGCTGTGCAAGCCGTTATCCCGTTTGGGCGTTCCGGTAGAATCGCTGGCCTTGACGGTCATGCTGGCTATTCGTTTTATCCCCACCATTACCCAGGAGCTGGACCGCATTCTTGTAGCACAACAGGCCAGAGGGTATGATATCAAGGATACCAAAGGCCTTAACCGGATACAGGCTTACATCCAATTAGTGATTCCGCTGCTCGTCACCACCCTTGCGCGGGCGGAGCAGCTGGCGATGACGATTGAGGCAAGGGCTTACGGGAACGGGAAGGGACGGACTTCCTATCGGGTGCTGAAATATGCACGGATGGATTATGCAGCCGGCGGGATCATGCTTGCGTATGTTCTGCTGGGAATTCTGCTGGAGAGATGAGGAGATAGAGCTTGAACAGAACAGCCATACTGGAGCGGCTTCAGTCAGAGCTGCGCGAAGGCAACCATATTATTGGTGTCTCGACAGGTACGGGAATTACAGCCAAGGTTGCCGCTGACAGCGGAGCTGACTTCATTCTAATGCTGAACTCCGGCAAGTTCCGGCAGATGGGGAGAAGTTCGCTGGCGGGGTTCCTGCCCTTCTGCAACAGTAATGAAATGGTGATGGATTTTGCCTCGAAGGAGATTGTACCGCTGGTTAGAGACACTCCGGTGCTGTTCGGGCTGAATGCGAATGATCCGACGAGAGAAATGTCCCTGTATATAGAAGAGATTAAGGCCAGAGGCTTCGCGGGAGTGAATAATTATCCGACGGTCGGCCTGATCGACGGGGTGTTCAGAGAGGCACTGGAGGAGGACGGTATCAGCTATGACAGGGAGGTGGAGGCTATACGTCTGGCTCATCAGCAGGAGCTGTTCACGGTGGCCTTCGTCTTCGACGAAGCAGGGGCGGTCCAGATGGCTGAAGCGGGGGCAGATGTGATCTGTGTGCATCTCGGCCTAACCGTAGGCGGATTGCTGGGGGCACGGAAGGTGGTCTCTCTGGAAGCTGCCAAGGCGAAGGCGCTGCGTATTCTCACTGCCTGCGGAGAGGTTAAGCCTGAAGTCATTAAGATGATCTACGGCGGTCCGGTCAAGACTCCGGTTGACGTCCAGTATATGTACAGCAGCAACACGCAGATTATGGGCTACATTGGCGGCTCTGCCTTTGAACGGATTCCCTCCGAGCAGTCGATTACAGCCATAACCCGCGATTTCAAGCGCCTGGGCAAGCTGGATGAGGATGATCTCATGGTCAAGATGCTCAGCGGCATCACCCGGCATTACGATTACGTAGAATTCGTCAAAGAGTATGTCGCCCAGAATTACAGCGAGGAAGTAGTGTTCGCGGATCTGGCCAAGGTGGCGCATGTGTCGCGCAGTTATTTGAGCAGCTTGTTTAAAAAGGAAGTAGGGTGCAGCTTCCAGAACTATCTGGTCGGCTTCCGTATGCAAAAGGCTGCCATCCTGCTCCAGGCCCCGCATCTGCAATTATCCGAGGTGTCCACAATGGTCGGCTACCCCGACTATGCCCAGTTCAGCCGAATGTTCAAAAAGCTGATGGGCAGCTCGCCCAAGCAGTACAAATCTAACCTAAACACAAAAACATAGAACATAAAAGCGTTTTCATCCATAAAAATGCCCGGTATGATGAATCTATGATTCGTATACGAGGAGGCCACAGAATGAAGACGATCGCCATAGCTGGAACGTTTGATACGAAGGGTGAGGAGTATCTGTACATCAAGCAGCTTGCAGAGGAGCTGGGCCTCAGAGCCCTGATGATCCATACCGGTGTATTCGAGCCAGCCTTTCAACCCGATGTGTCTAACCGGGAGGTCGCATCCGCCGCAGGTGTGGAACTGGACGAGCTTGCCGCGAAGAAGGACCGGGCGTTAGCTACAGAGGTCTTGTCCAAGGGGCTGGAGAAGCTTGCTCCCCGGTTATACCAGGAGGGCAAATTTGACGGCATCATATCCTTCGGGGGCACCGGCGGAACCTCACTGGTTGCCCCTGCCATGAGAGCCTTGCCGATCGGCGTACCGAAGGTGCTGGTATCCACGGTTGCCTCCGGAAATACCGCCCCCTATGTCGGGACCAGCGATATTATGATGATTCCGTCTGTCGTGGATGTCTCAGGCCTCAATTCGATCTCGACGAGAATATTCAGCAATGCGATGTTTGCCATCGCGGGCATGCTCATGTTCGAAGCAGACTATGAACCGGAGAAAAAGCCGCTGGTCGCAGCCACCATGTTCGGAGTGACCACACCTTGTGTGACTGAAGCGCGCAAATATCTGGAGGAGCGCGGCTACGAGGTACTGGTATTCCATGCTACCGGAATCGGCGGACAATCGATGGAGGCGCTGATCGAAGCGGGCTTCATTGAAGGGGTGCTGGACTTAACCACCACCGAATGGGCAGATGAACTGATCGGCGGCGTCTTGAACGCAGGACCGCACCGCCTGGAGGCCGCAGGCCGCAACCGTATTCCGCAGGTCGTCTCGGTGGGCGCCCTGGATATGTGCAACTTCGGACCGGCGGATACCGTACCGGAGAAGTTCAAGGATCGCAAATTCTACCATCATAATCCTACAGTCACCCTGATGCGGACGACCGTGGAAGAGAATGAACAGCTCGGCAGGAAGCTCGCCGAGAAGCTCAATATGGCAACGGAGAGTACGGTGCTTATGCTGCCGCTTGGCGGTATTTCGGCGATTGATGTGGAGGGTCAGCCCTTCTACGGCCCTGAAGAGGACCGGATGCTGTTCGATACCCTGCGCCGGCAGGTGGACCGCTCAAGGGTTGAATTGATTGAAATGGACGAGGCGATCAACGATCCGGCCTTTGCCGGGGCAGCAGCCCAGAAGCTGATTGATCTCATGCAGGCCGCGAAGGCCTGAACCCCACAATAAGGAGGAGCTACTAATGAATAAGCAGACCAGAGCTGAGATTATGGACAGATTCAAGCAAGAGGTGAAGGCGGGTAAGATTCTTCTTGGTGTCGGGGCAGGCACGGGGATTACCGCCAAGAGTAGTGAGGCAGGCGGAGCGGATATGCTGATTGTGTACAATTCCGGGCGTTACAGAATGGCAGGACGCGGTTCACTGGCAGGCTTGCTGTCGTATGGCGACGCCAATCAGATTGTAGTGGAGATGGGCTCGGAGGTGCTGCCTGTCGTCAAGGATACGCCCGTTCTGGCAGGGGTATGCGGCACCGACCCGTTCCGGGTGATGGAGGTATTCCTGAAGCAGCTGAAGGAGCAGGGCTTCAGCGGTGTGCAGAATTTCCCGACCGTGGGTCTGATCGATGGCGTCTTCCGCCAGAATCTGGAGGAGACCGGTATGGGCTACGGCCTGGAGGTTGAAATGATCCGCATCGCCCATGAGCTGGATATGCTGACGACCCCCTATGTGTTCGACCCTGAACAGGCACGGGCCATGGCAGAGGCGGGTGCAGATATTCTGGTCGCCCACATGGGCCTCACCACCAAGGGCACGATTGGTGCAGTTACCGCGTTGACCCTGGACGATTGTGTAGAGCGTATTGAAGCGATTATCGAAGCCGGACGGGCGGTCAACCCGGAGATTATGATTATCTGCCACGGCGGCCCGATTGCCGAGCCAGAGGATGCGGCTTATGTCATTCAACGGACGAAGGGCATCCATGGATTCTTCGGCGCTTCAAGCATCGAGCGCTTCGCGGCGGAGCAGGGAATTACCCGCCAGACCGAGTCGTTCAAAGCGATTCAGCAATAAGCGCAGGCGTACGGCATTACAGCCCTTGATACTTTCAAGGGCTTTTTTTGGGGTTCAACCGTATGCGAAAACCGAATACATCGGGGCACAGCTGTCCGGCTTTAAACTAATTTTAAACAGGGCAGTACGCTCGATTTAACCTTCACCTGATAAGCTGAAGTACATATACAAAGGGAGGGTTAACATCATGAATCCATTGCTTCGCAAAGCAATATTGTCAGCAGTCTTGTGCAGTTTCACTCTAATTACCGTTAGGGGAGCTGTACATGCGGAAGGGGCGCCTGCAGCTGACGTTAAGAGTACGATGTCCGCCGAGGCCGGCTGGAAGGAGAACGTCCGGGCTACTGCGAACATCATCACAACTGTTAAGGCTGAGAAGGGCGACACTTATTCCGATCTGGCGTTTCTTCAGCCGATTCTGGCGGATAAACGGATTGTGAGCTTGGGCGAGGCCTCGCATGGGGCGACCGAATATAATTCGGTGAAGGTCCGGCTAATTAAGTATCTGCATGAAAAGCTGGGCTATAACGTCATCGCCTTCGAGTCCAACCTGGCGGATGCTGCCGCAGCGTATACACAGGTTCAGGAGCTGAAGCCGCAACAGATGATGGAGAACTCCATCTACGGCGTATGGCAGGTGGAAGAGAATCTGCCGCTGTTCGAGTACATAGTGGAGCAGAGCCGTACAGATCATCCGCTGATGCTGACCGGGTTTGACTCCCAGGCCGCCACAGACTCTTTTATTACATTTGTTGAACAATGGTTTGCCGGGGTGGACTCTTCTAAAGCCAAAGCGTTTACCCGGACGGAAGAATGGTATTTGAAGCTTAATATGATTGATGATATCGGAGAGTTTACAGCCCAGAAGGATGCAATCAAGAGCAAATATATGATTTTCCAGGCATTCGTGAAAGAACATAAGGCTTCATTGAGCAAAGTCTATCCCAAACAGCCCAAGCTGGTGCCAACTCTTGAGCGTGTCCTCCAGAACAGGATCGATATGCTGGATTATTACCATCCTCATATTGTACAGCTGCTGGCCGGGGTAGACCCGGAGAAGAACGTTAAGCAGGGGAGCTATGAGAGAGATCGCGTGATGGCAGGGAATGTGGCTTGGCTCGCAAACACAGCCTATCCGGGGGAAAAGATTATTCTGTGGGGACACAACTACCATATCCGCAAACACAATTCTACGATGATTACCGAGCATAATGGATTCGGTTATGATCAGACACCCTATCCTACGATGGGGGAGCTGCTGCCTTGGTCCCTGAAGCAAGATAACTATGTGATCGGATTATATGCTTATGAAGGAAGTGCGCATAAGAACAACGGTAAGGTGGAGCAGATTATGCCGCATGACAAGGGAAGTCTTGAAGAGATTATGGGTGAAGAAACAGGCGCTGCACAGTTTATCAACTTAAGAGACACCACGTTAAGCGCAACCACAGAATGGATGTACACCCCGCGTACCGCCAAGGCATGGGGAGTCCTCAATGAGACAATGATCCCGCGCGAACAGTATGACGGGATACTGCTCATTCAACAGCTTCATCCTTCCACCCCGGTAAAAGATTAGTCCCGCAGCATGTAACGGCTTCTATATTAGCTGGAAATGGGCACTCTTTAATTAAAGAGTGTCTTTTTCGAATATTAAGAGAGGATATGATATAAATCACAGAATGGTCACAGACTCTAGCCGCTATAGCCAGTTTGGGCTATAGGCACTTCAATTCCTTTTATTTACACTTAATTCGGGTTTGCACAAGAAACCATCCTACAGTGGGGGTGAACAATGTTGTAGTGAAAAGGTATGAATGCTCCATCAGCATCAGGGTTCTCGTCTTCATGATTCTAGGCATGTTAATCTGCTCCTTCAATCATGGCAGCATTGTAAGCGCAGACACCAGCACCGGAGTCCTTCCGCTCCAGCCCATCATCGACTCAGCCCGTGAGGGAGATCTAATCACCCTGGCTCCGGGAGCCTATTCCGGTCCGGTCCGGCTGGATAAGCGAGTGATGATTAATGGTAACGGCGAGGCGATTCTGCTGCATACGGTAAAGGACGAGCAGGCGGCGGTGCTGATCACGGCAGACGGTGTAAGGCTTGAGAACCTGAAGATTCAGCAGAATAATGACGGGGAAGCGGCGGCTGTACGCGTTGAAGCGGACAAGGTCACCCTGAAGGGGCTGGTCATTCATTCGGCAGGGTACGGCATACTGCTTCGTGAAGCCGATGGCGGGGTGATCTCGGATAATTCAATAAGCTGGTTCATCCCCACAGGAGAAGCACCGGGAACGAGAGGCAACGGGATCGATCTCTATAACTCTCACGGCGCTGTGATCCGGGGCAACGACATCGCTTATCTGCGGGATGGCATCTATCTGGAGAACAGCCGCAATACGGTGGTGGACCAGAACAAGCTTACTTATCTGCGGTACGGGGTCCACTGCATGTATATCAATGGCTCGAAGGTCACTAACAACACCGGTGAATACAACATTACCGGCGCGATGGTGATGGGTGTTACGGGTGTGGTGGTGTCCGGGAACTCCTTCCGCAAGCAGAGCCGGAATGTGCATTCACAGGGAATTCTGCTCTACGATGTGCGGAATTCCGCGATTATGAACAACCAGGTCGAAGGCAACCGGGTGGGGATTTACATGCAGCAGTCCTCGGATAACAAGCTGCAGCAGAACCTGGTGCTCCGTAACTATATCGGCGTGCAGTTCGAGAATGCAGAGGGCAACCGCTTTGAGCGTAACGGGTTTGTTGCGAACGTCATTGAGGCCCAGGCCACAGGCAGCAGGGACAATGAGATGAACGGGAATTACTGGGATGCCTTTGGCGGACTGGATCTCACGGGGGATGGGGTCAGCGACCTGAAATATGCGATCAACCCCTTCTATCAGGAATTGGTTGCGGGGAATGCAGCGTATCAGCTGTTTTTCCAGTCACCGGGGATGACCTTCCTGAGCGATATGTACACCGGCGGTTCGGCAGGGTGGTCCACCGATTCAGCGCCGCTCATGCAGCTTGAGGCAGGTACGGTTAGCCCGGATCAGGCGGCAGGCGGACAGGGCACGGTCATGGTAGCGGGCTGGCTGCTGCTGTTCCTATCCGTAATTACAATCATATACTTGGGGGTACTGCGATTATGAAACGATGGAGTCTGGTCTTGATGGTAGCAATGAGTCTGGTGATCCTCGCGGCCTGCGGACAGAAGAAATACGAGCCGGTAGCGATTAATGAAGACGTCGATATCTGTGTGGTCTGCAATATGCAGGTGAAGGATGATGCTTTCGCCACTCAGCTAACGACCAAGGACGGCAAGAATTACAAGTTCGACGATATCGGCTGTATGAATGAGTGGAAGAAGAGCAACGGCACGGAGCAGATCGGCATGGATTATGTCCGCGACTATAACGACAAGAGCTGGGTTGAATTCAGCAAGGCGAGCTATGTGTATGACGCTTCTCTGCGTACGCCGATGGCTTATGGAGTGATCAGCTTCAAGGACAAGGCGGCAGCAGAAGCATTCGTGAAGGAGCAGGCGCTAGGCACTGTGCTGACTGCCGGAGAGCTGGCCTCCCATGAATGGAAGCAGAACAAGGATATGATGAACATGGACATGCAGAGCGGGGAAGGTCATATGGAGGAGCATAGCTCAGACGAAGGTACGCATTCCGAAGAGACGGATATGTGAGTATGGCTGACATCCTGCATATTGCCCGCAGAGAGCTTAAGATCGGCTTCCGCAACCCGTGGGCCTATTCCTTCCTGGCCTTGTTCTGTACCTTCAGTCTCGGGCTGCTGCTGATCCATGTGAATAACGCGGTCGAAGGCTATACTGCGGTTACGGGCTCCATGCTGAGCCTGATTCTGTATCTTTTGCCGCTGATGACGTTATTTCTGGGCTCCTTCTCACTGACCTCGGAACGGGAAGACGGAAGCTGGCAGCTGTTATCTACCTATCCCATTGGAACCTTATCATTTGTCCTGGGAAAATATACCGGGCTAGCCGCTGTCCTGCTGACGATTGTAGCGTTTGGTTACGGGCTGATGGGACTGCTCAGCGGCCTGCTCGGGATGGCTTTTGCGGCGGATACTTACTTCCTGTTCCTGGCCTTCTCGGCAGGTCTGGTCTTGCTGTTCCTGACCCTTGCCCTCATCATCGGCTCGTTATCCCGCAACCGCTGGCAGGCCTTGACGATCTCTGTAGCGGTCTGGTTCTTCGCGGTGATCGGCTGGCCGACATTCCTGATCGCAGGCCTAGGGCTGCTCCCGTATCTCTGGATCAAGCCAGTGCTGATTGTGCTGACGATGCTTAATCCGGCTGAGCTGGTGCGCCTGTTCGTGGTGGTGAAGCTGGGCGGAGGGTCGGTTCTGGGACCGGAATATTATCAGTGGGTGGAATGGATTAGCCGCCCGGGCGGCAGCCTGCTGTTCCTCGGGGTCTGCGCTGCCTGGGTGCTGCTGTCCATCTTAGCGGTATATTGGATCTGGGAGAGGGGGCGTTCCCGTGGATAATCCGCTAATTCAGGTGAAAGAGATTACCAAGGTCATCGGGCGGCAAACACTGGTCGAAGAAATCAGCTTCCAGGTTCCAGGCGGCAGCATACTTGCCCTGTGCGGCGGGAATGGAGCTGGCAAAAGCACGGTGCTGCGGATGGTAGCTGGCATTCTACAGCCGACTTCAGGCGAAATTACGGTAAACGGGCTGAAGTGGAAGCAATCCCGCAAGCGCTTTTCCATGCAGATCGGCTATATGCCGGATGATTATCAGTTCAGCCACGGGCTGTCTGCGGAAGAGCTGCTGAATTTCTGGGCGGCGCTGCGCCGGATTCCCAGACGCAAACAGCGGGTAGAGGAGGTGCTGGCTCTAGTCGGACTTGCGGATAAGCGCAACAGCCTGGTGACCACGTTCTCCAAGGGGATGCGCCAGCGTGTGCTGTTCGCGCAAGCGCTGCTGGCGAAGCCGCCGCTCCTGATTATGGATGAGCCGACTAACGGGCTGGACCCGTTCTGGATGAATGAATTCGTGAAGCTGCTGCAGGACATCCGGGAAGAGGGGCATACGGTTCTCTTTTCCACCCACCAGCTGGAGATTGCGGATCAGGTGGCCGATCAGATTGTCTTCTTGAATCAGGGCAAGCATGTGGGGTCAGGCACTACGGCAGAGATCCGTACAGAGTTCGGTTCGCTGTACGCCGCCTTTCACCATAGTCTGGGGCTGGGATGAAGCTGCGCCGGATCGTTACTCTGCTGATTATTGCCGCAGCCTGTGCTGCCGGAATCGGGGTATATCTTCAGCAGTCCAGCCAACCTCCGGCCGGGAGAATGACCGCAGGTGCTTTGGCTCCGGCGTTCGAAGCGGTAACCTTACAGGGGGAGAAGGTGCGCCTCAGCGAATACAAGGGCCGGGTCGTGCTGCTTAACTTCTGGGCGACCTGGTGCAAGCCTTGTATGCGGGAAATGCCGCTGTTAAATGAACTAAGCCAATCCGCAGAGCTTTCAGTCGAGACCTTGTTCGTGAACGCAGGAGAATCCAAGGGGACGGTATCGGAGTATATGGCGGAGCAACAATTCTCTTTTCCCGTCATTATCGATGTTACCGGAAGGATATCTGCCTCGTATAGCGTCAATGCACTGCCGTCAACTTATATCATCAATAAGGCGGGCGAGATAAGCAAAATCGTAGTCGGAGAGATCGGGGATCTCGATACGCTCAAGCAATGGCTGGCTCAGGCCGGAGCTGAATAATGAAGGGATATTCTATTCTAACTACAGCCTCCGCCTGCCGGGAAGATGCTTCCGGTGCAGGCGGAGGCTGTTTTGCGGGCATAAAAAGAAAAATTATTTCTTTTTTAAATTTATTTTAGGAAAAATACTTCATTTAATTAAAATTTCTGCTATACTCATTGCAAAGAGGGAGCAATAAGTCAGGAAGCCTGACGCGGGAAGGGCGCTCACCTTACACTTAATCTGAGGGGGAATGTGGTGTGGGAACTAACAGAAAGGGCTTCACAGTATCGCTGCTGCTGACCATGTCTATGCTGCTTGCGGCTTGCGGAGGAAATGGCAATACGAAGGGGACACCGGCTGCCGGAAGCACCGGAGAACCCGGCACGGGCGCTGAAGCTACGGCTGCGGCGGAGCCGGTGAAGCTTGAATTCTGGACGATTGCACTTCAGCCAACGTTCAATGATTACTTCAATAATCTGATCACCCAGTATGAGGACAGCCACCCCGGAGTAACGGTGGAGTGGAAGGACTATCCCTATGATGCCATCTCACAGCGGCTGTTGACCAGCACGGCCAGCGGCAAGAGCCCGGATGTCGTGAATCTGAACACCGAGTTCGCCAGCCAGCTAGGCAGCAAGGGAGCACTGCTGAATCTGAGCGAGTATCTGACGGATGAGCAGGCGAAGAGTTATTTCGAGGGGATTTATAATTCCACTGTATTCGATGGCAAGGCGTATGCACTTCCCTGGTACACTGGCACAGAAGTGCTGTTCATGAACAAGAAGCTGGTGGAGAAGGCGGGCCTCGACCCTGCGAACCCGCCGCAGACCCGCGAGGAGCTGGTGGAGTGGGCGCGACAGGTTCATGAGAAGACCGGAGCAGCCGGGTATGCCCAGCAGCTGGTCTCCAAGCTGTTCCCCATCGACGGCATCTCAATCCTGAATGAGGACAAGACAGCCGCCGCCTTCAATACGCCGGAAGCAGAGGCGATGATTACCCAGATGCGCGACCTGATGAAGGAAGGGGTAGTGCTCAAGGAGGACGCGGATTTCAGCAAGCAGATTCAGTATTTCTCCGGTGAGCAGGTAGCCTTCCAGTTGTCCGGCCCAACATTCATTAACTTCATCAAGACCTCTGCGCCGGATGTCTACAAGAATACCATTGCTGTCCCGCTGCCGACAGGCAAGGCGAACCTGCGTCTCTCCAATTCGATGAATCTGGTCGTGCCGCAGAAGTCGAAGAACCCGCAGCAGGCGGTGGAATTCGCTGCCTTCCTTACGAATGCCGAGAATCAGACAGCCTTCTCCAAGGCCGCCAACACGCTGCCATCGAGCAAGGCGTCCATTCAGGATCCGTTCTTCACCGAGTCTGACGGCTCTCTGGAAGCTGAAGCGAAGGTGGCTTCTTCGCAGAGTCTGGATAAGGCTACCGATTACATGGTCGGCGTTCCAAGCGCCGCAGATATCAACTCTGCGCTGGCGCGGGGATTGCAGGAGATTCTGATGAACGGCGCGGATATCAAGGAGACGCTGAACAAGGTGGAGAAGGAAGTCAATACTATTATCAGTCAGGGTTCCTAAGCTGCTGAAGCATAGCTGATACGGGGGAGCTTCTCCCCCGATGGATATATTTTGAGGGTATTTGAAGGAGTGGGGGGTGTAGAGGGTGTACAAGGGGTTTCGGTCTGAATCTTTTACCGCATGGGCGTTTATGGCGCCGGGGCTGCTGTTTCTGGCGGTGTTTACCTTTTGGCCAATTATTTACGGTATACCGCTCTCGTTGACAGATTATTCTGTCATTACAGAGACGAATTATGTAGGTCTGGAGAACTTCACCCGGGCCTTCCAGGATCATAATTTCCTGATTTCACTGTGGAATTCACTGGTATATGTGCTGATTGTGCCGGTGATCCAGATCATTTCGATCTTAATGGCGATTCTGGTCAACAGCCGGATTCCTGGAGTCAAAATGTTCCGGGCCGCCTACTATATACCGGTCGTCACTTCGATGGTTGCGGTGGCGCTGATCTGGAGCTGGCTGCTCGGCAATAACGGAGTTGTCAATTACCTGCTGCTGAAGGCAGGGATTATCAGTGAGCAGGTCTCCTGGCTATCGACGAGCAGCACGGCGCTGTATGTTCTAATGTTCATTACGATGTGGAAGGGCCTCGGCTATTACATGATGCTCTATCTGGCCGGGCTTCAAGGCATTCCTGCAGATCTGTATGAGGCCGCAAGAGTGGACGGGGCAGGCCCGCTGCGGCTGATTGTACATGTGACGCTGCCGCTGCTGCGCCCGCATATTCTGTTCTGCACGCTGATCTCGGTGATGGGCGCGATCCGGGTGTTCGATGAGGTCTACATTCTGACCAAGGGCGGACCGGGGACGTCCACACTGACCTCAAGCGTCTATATTTTTCAAAAAGGGCTGGAGCAGTTCAACTTCGGCTATGCCTCGGCGCTCGGGCTGATCGTCAGTGTGATGGTGGGAGCGCTTAGTGTACTCGTATTCAGACTGAACCGGAAAGGCGGGGTGAATTCCTATTGATGCCGCGTAGCTTGCGTGTTCTAATCACTTATCTACTGCTGATCCTGCTCGCCCTGTTCATGATGGGGCCGTTCCTGTGGCTGCTCAGTGTCTCGCTGATGCCAGGGCGCAACGTGTTTGCGAACCCGCCGGCCATTCTGCCCACCTTCATTGCGTTCGATAACTATGTGCAGGTGTGGAACTTCATGAATTTTCCGCGATACATTCTGAATACGGTCATCATCACGCTGCTGGGAGTCGTGTTCAACATTATTCTATCCTGTCTGACGGCTTATCCGCTGGCGGCCTTCCGGTTCAAGGGCCGGAACCTGGTCTTCACGCTGCTGATCTCGACCATGATTATTCCGTCGGCAACCGCTATGATTGTGCATTATCTGACGATTCAGGCTTTTCAGCTGGGCAATACGTTCTTCGGCGTTGTTCTTCCGGCAGCGGTGTCCGTGTTCAATATCTTCCTGATGCGGCAGACGTTCCTGGGTATTCCGGCAGACATCCGGGATTCAGGTAAAATGGACGGAGCCTCAGAGCTGCGCATCTTCATTCAACTGGTCATGCCGCTCGTCAAGCCGGGGATTGCGGTGATTGGATTACTGGAGGTCATGGCGTTCTGGAACAACTTCCTGTGGCCGATTGTCGTCCTGGAGGACCCGGAGAAGTATCCGCTCGCTGCGGCGCTTACGTATCTGAACGGGCAATTCTCCTATAACTTCGGCTGGATTGCCGCCGGAACCATGATCTCGGTGCTTCCGATCATCCTCGTGTTCCTGTTCACGCAGAAGTATTATATGGAAGGGATTGCCGGCGCGATAAAAGGCTAACTAAGGAGGCATAACTCAATGGGAATTTCGTTACGGGACTGCCAATATCTGTTCCGCGACTATTATACGCAAGGGAAAGAGCTGGTGGTAGAGGGCCCGCAGCTGCGCTGTGAGCTGGCCTCGCGGTATGCGATGAATCAGGATGTAAACGGGCTACTTGCTGAAGGCGGAGACATCGTAATTCTGGAACCGGCCGGGCCGGGCGTAGCCACCGCTGATAAAGGCAATGCGCAGCTGATGCTGGAGTATGACGGCGGGCTTGTTGCGGATGGATACCGGCTGGTGATTGGAGAGGATGCGAAGCTTGTTGTCGCTGCGTCTAACCGTCGGGGACTGAAGTACGGGCTGGATGCGCTGAAAATGCTCCTGACCGTGGAGGAGGATTGCTGCCGCCTGCCGGTGGTTACGGTGGAGGATGAGCCTTCTTTTCCGGTGCGGGGCATTATTGAAGGCTTCTATGGCGTGCCATGGAGCTTCGCGGACCGGATGGATTCGGTCAGTTATATGAGCGGGCACCGGATGAACGCCTTCATGTACGCGCCGAAGGATGATCTCTATCACCGGAAGCTATGGCGTGAGCCGTACCCGGACGATGTGTTCACCAGAATTCATGACCTTAAGCAGGAATGCGACAAGCATCTGGTGGATTTCTACTATTGTATTAGCCCGGGCAATGATCTGGAATTCCGCAGCCAAGGCGACTTCGCGAAGCTTGCGGAGAAGCTTGGGGCCATGATCGCGATTGGAGTGCGGCATTTCGCACTGCTGATGGATGACATCGATTATGTGCTCCAAGACGACAACAAGCAGTTCCTGGAGCGCTCCGGGACCGCCCATGCCTATGTGACGAACCGGGTCTATGATTACTTAGCCGGATGTCTGCCGCACTTCACCCTGGCGATGTGTCCGTCGGAATACTGGTCGTATTGGAATACGGAGTACAAAAAGGATATCCGGGAGCAGCTTCATCCTGCTGTCAAAGTGTTCTGGACCGGCTATTTCGTCTTCGCTCCGGAGATTGGCCGGGGGCATGCGGAGGATAATTACAGTTTTTACGGGCATGAGCTGTGGCTGTGGGACAATATTCCGGTGAATGACTGCGATAAGGACCGGCTGTTCCTCGATCCGGTGCGCGGGCGCAGCTCCCGGCTCGGCAATTACGGGCATACAGCGGTCGTTGCCAATCCGATGAATCAGTGGGAATGCTCCAAGATCACGCTTAACACGATGGCCCATTATATGTGGAACAGCGAGCGT
Source organism: Paenibacillus sp. FSL R7-0210 (assembly GCF_038009085.1). Lineage (NCBI taxonomy): Bacteria > Bacillati > Bacillota > Bacilli > Caryophanales > Paenibacillaceae > Paenibacillus > Paenibacillus sp. FSL R7-0210. The sequence goes on along the minus strand of NZ_JBBPAR010000001.1, from coordinate 2,492,388 downwards.
TATATGCCGGAGCTGTCCTGGGAGCTGTCTGTGCGTGAATTCGCCGGGGAGCTGGCGGAGGACATGATGTTCTTCTGCCGCCAGAATCTGAACAGCCGCCTGTACTCCGGTGGGTACCCGGAGCTGGACGATGCGCTGGCGGAGCGCGATCTGGACCGGCTGGACGCTTATTTCAGCCGGCTGGAGCAGGCTGCCGTGCGGCTTGGCGGCTTAGAGAATGCCAAGTTCATCGAAGAGGCAGGGCCATGGCTGCGCCGGGCCATCGGGGATGCTGTACTGTGGCGGGCTGTGCGCAGACAGCTCAAGGACCCGCTGAATCCGCAGGCTCAGGCGGAGGTGCACCAGCGGCTGGAGACCTGCCGCAGCTATGGTGTGCGTCTCGGCAGTGATCCGGCTGTGCGTGCGGCTGAGGCGCTGGGGATCGAGCTGCCGGTGATGGAGAAGGAGACAAAGGAGGAGGACCAGCATGTCTAAGCACCATAAGCTGATTCTGGTTCCGCTCGATGAGCGGCCCTGCAATTATGAATTCCCTTATCTGCTGGCACAGGGAACAGATTATAGAGTAGAGCGTCCGCCCGCCGGGATTATGGGGCTGAAGAAACGTCCGGGTGATGTTGAGCGGCTGTGGTCCTGGTTCGAGACTGCCTGTGAAGGTGCTGACGGTGCGGTGGTCGCGCTGGATACGCTGCTCTACGGCGGCATTATTCCCTCGCGGCTGCACCAGCTGGAGCTTGAAGTGCTGGCTGCGCGCCTGGAGCGGCTGCGGGAGATCCGGCGGCGTTATCCGCAGCTTAAGCTGTATGCGTTCCAGCTGATTATGCGCTGTCCGCAGTATTCTCTATCAGACGAGGAACCGGATTATTATGCCGACTGGGGCCGGGAGATTTTCCGCAAGGGCTTCATCGGCCACCGGCTGGAGCTGGGCATTGCCACGGATGAGGAGATCCGTGAGCTAGCCGATATTGATCTCCGGCTCCCGGCAGAGGTGCTTCAGGATTATCTTAGCCGCAGAGCAATTAATATCGAAGCGAACAAGCAGGCGCTGGAGCTGGTCCGGGACGGGCTGATTGACTTCATGATTGTTCCGCAGGATGATTCGGCGCCGTATGGGCATACCGCCAAGGACCAGGAGAAGGTGCGGGCACGGATCACGGCGCTTGATCTGGAGCTTAAGGTTTATATGTATCCGGGAGCAGATGAGGTAGGCTGCACGCTGCTCGCCCGGATGCTGAACAAATCCGAAGGGCGGAGGCCGATGATCTACCCGCGTTTGTCCGCTGTGCAGGGGGCATTCGTGACGCCGCTGTTCGAGGACCGCTTTTTCTATGAGACGCTGAAGTATCAGATCCTGGCCGCCGGGGGGCTGATCGCATCCAGTGCTGCCGAGGCAGACCTGGTTCTTCTGGTCAGCACGCCGGGTGAGACGATGGAGGAGGCGGTGTCGCAGAAGCATGCTTTTCATAGTTATGACGTATACCGGAACCTGATGGAACTTGTAGAGTACGGGGACTACCTTCTGCAGAGCAAGGAGATGCCGGTGTCTGTTGCGGACGTAGGCTATGCCAATGGCGGTGATCAGAAGCTGGTTAAGATGCTGCGGCAGAAGAACCTCCTGTTCGATCTGGCCGGATATGCCGCCTGGAATACCAGCTCCAATTCGCTTGGGACCGTAATCTCGCAGGCGATGATCTATCTGATCTACGGACGTACACAAGGGCATCTCGATTTCCTGGCGCTCCGCTATGCCGAGGATGTATGCTATTGTTCAGTAGTGCGCGGAGAGCTTAGTGAGGGCCCGGTGCAGGAGATGGGCTATGGTAAATACGAACTGGACGGACCGCGCGGCCGCGTAGCTGCGCGTGTACAGGAACGGCTGAGTGAGGAGCTGGCTGTACGGATCGACAGTCCAGCGGGAAGGGTTAAGATTACCGATTGCTATATGCCATGGAACCGGATGTTCGAGGTGGGCTTAACTGTGCAGTATGAGCCATCGTGAGGGCAGGGCTGATGATAAAATTAATTTGAAACAATACAGATAGGGAAGAGTGACGGGGGAATTTGGGAGCTGTAGGAGCGGTAGCAAGTTCAATTTATATATAATATAAGGAGAGAGGGTGGGGACCCTGAGCAAAAATATACTGGAAAGCCTGCATCTGGGGCTGATTGTATCCTGCCAGGCGCTGCCTGACGAGCCGCTGCACGGGCCGGAGATTATGGCCCGGATGGCGGTGGCGGCAGCGGAAGGCGGGGCCATCGCCATCCGGGCGAACGGGGCGGCAGATGTGCGGGCGATCAAGCAGGCAGTTGCGCTGCCGGTGATCGGCATCGTGAAGCGCAATTACCCGAATTCGGACGTCTATATTACCCCTACGCTTAGAGAGACTGAGGAGTTGCTGGAAGCGGGGGCGGATATTATAGCTTTTGACGGGACCCGGCAGACCCGGCCGGGGAATTGTACGCTGGAGCAGATCATAGACCTGCTCACGGCAAGCCCGGCGGCTTCCATGGCGGATATCTCCACTCTGGAGGAAGCGCTATACGCTGAGTCGCTTGGAGTCAGCTGCGTCTCGACCACCTTGTCGGGATATACACCGTATTCCCGTCAGCAGGAAGGGCCGAATCTGGAGTTGCTGGAGCAGGCTGCACAGCGGCTGAATATTCCGGTCATTGCCGAAGGCCGGATCAGCCAGCCCGCCCAAGTGGAGGCAGCGCTGGACCTGGGGGCCTATGCGGTGGTGGTAGGCTCCGCAATTACCCGGCCGCAGCTGATCACCCGGCCGTTCGCAGCAGCGGCGAGAAAAGTGAGGATGAACCGTAATGGAAATGAATGACCGAATCAACACGTATTACCCGTCCATGACTAAGTCAGAGCAGAAGGTAGCCCGGTGTGTGCTTGAGCATCCGGATAATCTGATCTATCTGTCTGTGACTGAGCTGGCGGATTTCGCCGGAACGGGCGAGACCACGGTGATGCGCTTCTGCCGCAAAATCGGCTTCAAGGGCTATCAGGATTTCAAGCTGATGCTGGCCCAGGGCCTACCGAAGCGGCAGACTCTGCCGGACGGCGAGCAGGGGGCAGGCGGAGGGGATTACGCCGACCACCTGTATGCCTTAATGGTTGGCGTATTGCAATCCAGCCTGGGCATGCTGGACCGGGAGCAGCTGCAGCAGGCGGTAGACGCTCTGGATCAGGCCCGGTATGTCCAGTTCTTCGGCGTAGGCTCATCCGGCATCACAGCACTGGACGCCAAGAACCGCTTCCTGCGGATCGGGCGGCGTGTCGAAGCCAATTCCGACAGCCATATTCAGTCGATGATGGCAGTGACGATGGGGGCGGGCGATGTGGCATTTGGCATCAGTGTATCAGGCAGCACACTGGATACGAATGACATGCTGATGAAGGCCAAGCAGAACGGGGCCAAGGTGATTGCTATGACTAACTACGCCAAGTCCCCGATTGCTTCCATTGCCGACATTGTGCTGCTGACAGCCGGGAAGGAATCGCCGCTGGAAGGCGGCTCCGTAGGGGCTAAGGTCTCCCAGTTGTTCATTATCGACCTGCTCTGCCAAGGGCTGGAGCAGCTCCATGCCGAAGAGACCAAGCGGATGAAGGAGCTCACCGCGCGGGCGGTCATTGACCGGATTTATTAGGATTCGGGGGAATGAAGCGATGGTACGTGATGTACCGTGTAACGGTAAGGGATTGGCGGGGGCTGATGTGCTGGTGCGAGGGCAAATGGGCAGAATGTATGCGGAAAACCGAACACAATTGGACCGGGTGCGCCGTGTAGGCCGAATGTAATCGAAAAACCGAACACAATTGGACCGGGTGCGCTGCGTAGGCCAAAAGTAATCGAAAAACCGAATAGAATTGGACCAGGTGCGCCGCGTAGGCCGAATGTAATCGAAAAACCGAACACAATTGGACCGGGTGCGCCATGTAGGCCGAATGTAATCGAAAAACCGAACACAATTGGACCGGTGGCGCCGCGTAGGCCGAATGTAATCGAAAAACCGAACACAATTGGACTGGTGGCGCCGCGTAGGCCGAATGTAATCGAAAAACCGAACACAATTGGACCGGGTGCGCCGTGTAGCCCGTACGTTTATCGCAGTGTCAGACGTATTTTCACAGAAAAACCGAGTACAAATCGAATGAAGAGACAGATGCAATAGTGGAGGTGGCGCGAATGCGGCAAGTCATAGGCGTGGATATCGGAGGGACAGGCATCAAAGGGCTTGTAACCGATGAAGCGGGGACGATTCTCGCGGAAGCCGGACGCGACACGGAGGCCCGGCTGGGCCGGGAGGTTATTCTCGGCCAGCTCCACAGCCTGGTGGAGGAACTGCTGGCTGGCCATCCTGCGGTGGAAGCGCTGGGGATTGGCTCGGCGGGCAGGGTGAATGCGGATTCGGGCGAGGTGGTCTACGCCACCGATAATCTGCCCGGCTGGCAGGGGATGCAGCTGACGCAGTGGGCAACGGCTGCGTTCGGACGGCCTGCGGTGGCCGATAACGATGCCAACGCGGCGCTGCTGGGCGAGGCCTGGCTGGGCGCGGGACGCGGCAGGGCGAGCCTGGTCATGCTGACCCTGGGCACCGGGGTCGGCGGGGCTAATCTGGCGGAAGGCCGGCTGCTGCGCGGAGCCGCCTGGAGCGGTGGCGACTGGGGGCACAGCGTGCTGGTGCCGGGAGGTCGCCCCTGTAATTGCGGCAAGCGCGGCTGCGCGGAGCAATATGTGTCCGGCCAGGCGCTGCTGCGGCTGGCACTGGAGGAGACCGGCCGGGCGTATGCGCACGGGCGGGAGATTATGGCGGCGGCGGAGCGGGGCGACGCGTCAGCACTGGCGGTGCTGGAGCGCTTCACAGCGGATCTTGCGCTGGTGACAGCTAACATCGGGGCGGCGGTAGACCCCGAGCTGATTATTATCGGCGGCGGGGTCATTCAGAGCCGCGCGGTCTGGTGGCCGCTGCTGGCCGGGCAAGCGGGCGGTAGTTTGGCCGCCCGAATCGTGCCGGCGGAGCTGGGCAACCGGGCAGGCTGCTTCGGCGCAGCCCGGCTGGCTCTGGAACGGCTGCGCCGGGACGAAGGCGAAAGGCAGATCTAACTGCTGCGGCAGGGAGGAGACAGAGAGATGGCTGGTGAACAGGAGAAGCATTCGGATGTAGTAATTATCGGCGGCGGACTTGGAGGAACGGCGGCGGCACTGGCCGCAGCCAAAGCCGGGCTGCGCGTGCTTATGACCGAGGAGACGGACTGGCTGGGCGGGCAATTGACCTCCCAGGCCGTGCCGCCGGATGAGCACCGCTGGATTGAGGAATCGGGCAGTACCGCGTCTTACCGGGAGTTCCGCAGCAGAGTCAGGGAGTATTACAGGCGGAATTATCCGCTTACGGAAGCTGCCAGGAGTAACCCTATACTGAATCCCGGCAACGGTTGGGTCAGCCGGCTGGCACATGAGCCGAAGGTAGCACTGGCTGTTCTGCAGGAGATGCTGGCCCCATATGTGAACACCGGGCAGATCGAGGTGCTCTATCATACGGTGCCGGTCGCTGCCGATACTGAAGGAGATTACGTTACTGGAGTGACCGTCCGGCAGGGAACGGGCGGTAAGCTTTTCAGGCTGCGCGGCGACTATTATCTGGACGCCACGGAGTGCGGCGATCTGCTGCCGCTGGCCGGAGTGGAGCATGTCAGCGGCGCTGAAGCCCGCAGCGAGACAGGGGAGCCGCATGCTCTGGAGGCACAGGACCCGCTCGACATGCAGTCGATTACCCACGTGGCGGCGGTGGACTATGTGCCGGGTGGAAACTATACGATTCCGCGTCCAATAGATTATGATTACTGGCGCGAATATGTCCCATCGTTCTCGCAGTATCCGATCTTAAGCTGGTTCGCTTCAGATGCAGACGATACTAGCAAGCTGAAGCAGTTCACGATGTTCCCGAATGAGCAGGGGATTGTCTCCCTGTGGGATTACCGGCGGATCGTAGACCCGGCCATCTGGACGGAGCCGCTGAATGACGGCGAAGTCACTCTGCTGAACTGGGCACTGAACGATTACTATGCGGGGTCAATTATCGGCGTATCGCCGGAGGAACGGGAGCGGCACCTGGAGGGGGCGAGACAGCTTACCCTCTCACTCGTGTATTGGCTCCAGACCGAAGCGCCCCGCATGGACGGCGGGCAGGGCTACCCGGGCGTGCGCCTGCGCGGAGATGTGCTCGGCACAGAAGACGGGCTGGCCAAGGCCCCTTATATCCGGGAATCCCGGCGCATCCGCGGATTGTATACGATAGCAGAGCAGGATGTGAGCAAGGAGCTGCGCGGCCCGGCCGGGCCTAAGCGTTATGAGGATAGCGTAGGGGTAGGCAGCTATCATCTGGATCTTCATCCCACGACAGTGAGCCAGCGTACCTTTTATATCCCGAACCATCCTTATGAGATTCCTCTCGGATCATTGATCCCGGTGCGGGTCAAGAACCTGCTCCCGGCTTGCAAGAACATATCCATGACCCAGATTGCGAACGGCTGCTACCGCCTGCATCCCACAGAATGGAATATCGGCGAAGCGGCGGGCACCCTCGCGGCCTATGCCATCAGGCAACAGGTCGAACCATCGGCAGTCAGAGAATCAGCGGAACATCTAAGGGCCTATCAGCAGCAACTGATCGAGCTCGGCGTTCAGCTGCACTGGACCCCGGAGGAGCTGGAGACTTAAGCGCACCTTCTCCGGCCATCCAGTATAGCTCAAACGTCTATAATTATATATCCAAGGTAAGGTGCCTCGTCAGCGGGGTGCCTTTTTGGTATGGGCTACCTAGTTGTCGATGTTACCTGGCAGCAAGTAGGTGGATAAACGTATCTTGTTCAGTTGGTTTTGGCAGAAACGGAGGAAGCAAGTGGAAATTGTACAACTAAATTGCTTCAGTCTCGCTCCTTAGTAGAAAATGCGAAAAATTAAGTGCCTTTTCTCCAACTGCTATCCTACTATGGCCTAATCGTCCATCAGCAAGTGTAGAAAATCCAACTGTTTCCCTGATCCATAGAAAACAAGTTCTAATCTATAAAATAAAGTATTAGACTGACATTGTATATTTGAGCTAAGGGGAAGGGATAACATGCAATTACTTGATTGGCTAAACCGCAATCGAATATGTAAATGTGAAACCTGTATAACTGAGCTTAATGTTTATGCATATGGCTCTGGTGAATCGCTGATTTTGTACTGTGTTGCATGTAATGAGTATTTTTTCAGAGCAGATCCTAGCTCACCTGTAAATAAGCATGATGTTCCTGAAGGACTTTTAAAACTATGGGGAATGGATCCTTATAATATTTATTATAAAGGGATTCCAATTAGCCAAGCATACGAGCCCAAGTGGATTAGATTGCTTCGAAAATTTTTGAGAAAATGCAAAACGGTAGTCAAATAACAGCGGCAGTCTGAGACTTTTGTCAAGTCTTATTCTGCCGTTGTTTTATATTAAATTTTAAATATAAATTTATATATAAAAGTTCGGGCCTGTTATATACTCAATCTAGCTTTCCCAAGCAGCGCACACCATGAGATGAGGAGAACTGAGAGAACATGCCAATTCTGAACAGATTCAAAGGAAACACACACGCAGGTGCACCGCCCCAAACAGACCATCAGCTGATCGACCTATTACGAAACTATGTGGAGCGGGCTGAACGCAAGGAAGAAGAGCAAACCGATACATATTCTGCCGCAGTTCCTGATGAACTGCAAGCATTGTTAACGCGACTAACGTCCGTGATACATAAGCGTGAGGACTATTACAAGGTTCGGTTGGAAATGATCACTGAAGCGATTGAGATCTCCCTGTGGGAGATGGATGTATATGAGGGTGATCCGGTGAATCCGAATAATGAGTTCAGGTGGACGGATGAGCTGCGCCGGATGATCGGCTATACGGATGAGCATGATTTCCCCAATGTGCTGGAGAGCTGGTCCAATTGCCTTCATCCCGAGGATAAAGAGGGGGTTCTGCAGCTGTTCGCAGATCATATGCTGGACCGGACGGGCACGATCAAATACGATATTGAATACCGGCTCAAGACGAAAGCAGGCGAGTACAAATGGTTCCAGGCGACGGGCACAACCGTACGTGCCGCTGACGGATCACCTATTATGGTAGCCGGAGCTTTGCTGGATATTCATGATAAAAAAATCAAGCAGGACGAGCTGGGCGCACTGGTGGTCCGCTATGATCTGGTGAACCGCGCCCTGGTGGAAGCACCTTGGGATATGGTGGTTATCGCAGGAGATCCGGTCAACCCGGATAATGAGTTCTGGTGGTCGGAGCAATTCCGCAGAACGATTGGTTTTGAAGGCGAACATGATTTCCCGAACCTGTTAAGCAGCTGGAGCAACCAGCTACACCCGGAGGATCTGCAGCCCACGCTGGATGCCTTCGCCAATCATCTGAATGACTACACCGGGCAGACGGACTATACAGTGAACTACAGATTGCGCTCCAAAAATGGCGAGTATCGCTGGTATCACGCAGGCGGTGAAACGATCCGGGACGAGCAGGGTATCCCTCTGCGGGTAGCAGGAACGATTCGTGATATTACGCAGGAAATCAATAAAGAGGATACAATCAGACGGGTAAACCTGCAGATGGAAGGCTTGCTGACTGCGATTAACGAGATTGTTCACGGGATTGTATCGGTAACAGAGCAAGCTCAGGATATCGCCGAAGTCCAGGAGCAATCCTACAAGGCTGCAGTTGATGTGAAAGAAAAAACGAATGAAACCAAAGAAATCACCAAATTCATCAGCGAGGTCTCGAATCAGACCAGTCTGCTCGGGCTGAATGCTTCCATTGAAGCTGCTCATGCGGGGGAGTATGGCCGGGGCTTCTCTATTGTGGCAAGTGAGGTGCGCAAGCTCGCAGACCACAGCAAGATGGCTTCGAACAACATTGAGAAAACCACGCAGGAGATGAATGACCGGATCGATCATATTATCAGCACCATTAACGGCATGTCTAGTTTGACCGAAGCACAGGCTGCACTGACGCAAGAGGTTAATGCTTCTGTAGAGGAAGTAAGCAGGATGTCGGAGGAGCTGTTAGGTATTCTGCGTACTTTATAAGCGTTAACTGGAATGGAATACCATAGCCTGAGATCAAAAAGCGGAACGGAGCTTCAAGCGTTTCGCTTTTTGATGTTGCAAATTAGATTCGATATCAGAATTGACAAATCATCAGAATCCGGCTATATTGAATTTCGGTAAATTATATTTCGCGCAATTAATAGGAGGAGCATACTGATGTCCGAATCCAATCATGCTTTTGGTCAAGCACTGGTGAAATCTCTGGTGGGAGAGCGCGGACATATTCCGATCGCCCGGGCCTTGCCGGATCTGACACTGGAGCTTGCAGGTTATACAATAGAAGGAATTCCTTACTCCATCTATCAGCTGGTGAAGCACATGGGCTTCTGGCAGGATTTCATGCTGACCCACCTGGAGGGCGGCCAGCCTCAGCGGCCTACAAGCGTACAGGAGAGCTGGCCTGCGGAGAAGGCCCCGGCAGAGGAAGCCCAGCTTCAGGAGGCCATCGCACATCTGCTGCAAGGTGTCGATAAGGCGGTTGCTATCGCTCAGAGCGCACAGCTTGACGAGCCATTAGCCCATTTTCCAGGGGAGACCAAGGGCGGGCTGCTGCGCAATATCGCCTCCCATAACTCCTATCACCTGGGGGAGATTGTTCTGCTCCGCCGTCTGCAGGGTGCGTGGCCACCGCCAGGGGGCGGTTATCCTGCTTGAGGACCAGCTAATAGAAGCCACTAAGTCATTCAGATCCGAAGGAGCATATCGGCATTGCTCGTGTTCTCAAGATTTTTGATCAGTCTGATTCTGTCCTGTCCGTTTCTCTCACACGGCGTGCCTGCAATTAATTGACTGAATTTGTGTTCAAGCATCTCCCAGCCGAACGGGGTTTCTGTATCGCCAAGCGGAACAGGCATCCACTTCTCGTATGTACTGCCGTCATGTAATGTCAACACAACACGTGCAGCACAAAAATGCGTCGGGTTCTCATGCAAGTACTGCTGCACTTCCTCATCCTGGGTGACTGTTATTTTTTGAACCAATTCATGAATCTCAGGATCTTCAAAGCTTCTGAATAGTAAAGCCTCTGAATCCATGCGGCCATACTTCAGTGCTACGGCTGAAGTAAACTGCGTGCTGGCCTGAGCTCCTATGGCTGTCTTGGGTTTGGGATTGTTTAGACGATAGACGAAGGAAGACGTTCTCACATCGACGGATTTTATCTTCGAAGGTGTGAGATCATACTTATCCCGCATTTCCAGCATGGCATCCAGTGTGGCATGAAGCCCGCGCTGGCAAGCATGACGTTTGAAATAGATACTGGTTATTTTGAAGTTCTGGCCCAATCCCTCAAGCACCTGACCCGTATTACAATGACCGCTGGTACCCTTGAACGCCTGAAAAAACCCATATTTCCCTTCAAGCGCAGCATCCGGGCCGGTAAATCCGCAGGCTGCCAGTCTTACAGCCCTCATCCCTGTTAGAGCAGCCCAGCCGCTGCACAGAATTTTGCCGGAAGTTCCGTCGTTCTGGTATTCTATTAATCCTCCTGTGAACAGCGAAGCGATCCCCATGGCATCCTTGGTTCGTACGGCATCCGCATTCGTTAATTTGCTTACCAAAGCTGCAGCCGCGACCGCACCGCATACCCCTGTAGCATCGAAGCCCCGTTCCCGGTACATAAAGGGATTAATCACCTCGCCTAACCTGGCGTACACATCATATGCTGCCACAATTGCCGTAATCATCTGTTTGCCATCCTTGTGGTACAGCTCAGCCATAGTAAGCAGCAGGGGAACCAGCACGGAGCCGGGATGCCCCATGGCGTGACGGTATCCATCATCCAGATCTGCGCAACGTGCCAGCATCGTATGTACGAACACTGCGGTATCCGAGCTGGTGCGGATATCCTGCTCACCGAGCAGCGATACCCGAGTTTCACTTGTATTCATACTATCTGTCATCTGTGCGTACTCCATAATACGCTCACTTGTTTCAGAGTAACGACCGAACACCATATTCCCGTAAGCATCCAGGATCACCTGTTTACCAACCTCTATAGCCCTTGCGGATAGATCCTCATACCGGAGACGGGCCACATAATCCGCCAGTTCAACAATCATATAACTCACAACCATCCACCTCGTTATTTTGACTTCAATTTGCAGAAGTTACATAACAAAATATAAGGTTGCGGTGTTGTTTAACTCAAGCACAAGTTAACTGCACTAACTCAACTTTTGGATGCATCGTGCAATTCAAGCATCCTTACGGCTACTGGAGATATGATGCAGGGCTACAGTAGCGTTTTACTATTCTTTTCAAATCCTCCGTATAGGATGGGAAAATTTTATTTCTATGATAAATCAGCGCCAGCGGGTTAAAGTAAGCAAAGTCCGAAATCGGGAACACATGCAGATGGGAGTTCGTATTACCGGACTCATTAAGCCCATCGATACCCCTTAGATACATGGTTAGACAGAAGCTGGCTGCATAGTCTTCGGCACACAACAGATGATGGATATCAGGCTGAGTCAGTTCATTAATGCAGTTCAGTGAAATCCCCCGTTCAGACAGATGCTTGTCCAGCAGAATACGGGAATTGAAGTTTTTCTTGTTCAGAACAAAAGGCACATGCTGGAACAGGCTGAGGTCAGCACCCTGGGCAAAAGTATCAATACATCCCGGATATTGATCCGGAAAATACTGCTTCAGTAAATTGTCCGAGATCACTATATACATTTGCTCGTGGAGAATCGTCTCGTACTTCACAAGTGGAGTAACAATATTATCAACACCAGACAGAAACAGATCCAGCGAATTGTTCAATACCATCTCCTGCATCTGCGGTGATGTCTTTCGATGAATGATTAACTCGACCTTGGGATGGAGATCGTAGAACTCTTTTAACAGCTTCGGAACAATAATGGGATATCTTCCTTCAGTGATGCCGAAGTGGATGGTACCCGATTTATCCTCCTTAAGGTCCGTAAGCTGATTCTCCATATTTTGATCGAGAAGCTCAATCTGACGCAAGGTGTTCTGCATGATTTTCCCGGCGGCTGTTAAGGTTATTTTGGGCTTCCTCTCAAAAAAAGCAACACCATGCTTCTCTTCCAGCCCTTTTAAGTATTTGCTTAAAGATTGGTGGGAAATATAGAGACGTTTGGCTGCATTTGAAATGTTCAGCTCTTCGGCCAGAACTAGAAAGTATTTATAGTTATTGAGCATGAGTACCTCCTGATTAGGTCCATTCGAGATTTTGATGGGAATTGATAGTACCGGTACCATCATACTGCAGCTAATAGTTACATACAAGCAGTATATATGTGCTTTCGAGTTGCGTATGTTCATGCTAAATTATGAATGTAACCACGGATACATTAGCGTTGTAAGCGTAAGCAGGCCATTGTTGTCCTGCAGAAATTTGAAATAACAGGAGGGCATGAACATGAGCAAAGTTGCAGTTATACTGGCAGAAGGATTTGAAGAGAGTGAAACACTGACCATTGTGGATATTTTGAGACGGGCGCAGATCGATTGTCACATGTTCAGTACAGCAGGTGAACTCATTCGCGGCAGCCACGACATTGTAGTCAAAGCAGATGCAATGATTAGTGATGATGTTAAAAGCTACGATATGATCGTACTGCCCGGAGGCATGCCGGGAGCGGCTAATCTTCGTGATGACAACCGGGTCATCAGACTGCTTCAAGAGATGAATGAAGCGGGGAAATTTGTTGGAGCCATGTGTGCAGCTCCTCTTGCACTAGGCAGAGCAGGGGTGCTGGAGAATAAGAATTTCACCGCTTATGTCGGTTATGAGGACAAGATTGAAACGAGCGGTTCCTTTAAGGAAGATGTTGTTGTCATTGACGGCAATCTCATTACAAGCCGGGGACCGGCAACCTCTTATGCGTTCGCTTACGCATTGGTGGATGCACTAGGTGGAGATAGTATGGCTGTCAAGAAGCGAATGGTATATTTCAACGCATTTGATGCTGAATAGGAGGAATACACATTATGAGTAAAATAGCAGTACTGATGGCAGAGGGTTACGAAGAAGGCGAAACATTAACCATTGTAGATATCTTGAGAAGAGCCGGACTGACCTGTGATACATTCTATTTCGGCGACAAGCTGGTTAAGGGCATGCATGGCATTTATGTGGAGGGTGACAAGCCTTTTGGCGAAGAAGTTAAAGCCTACGACATGGTTGTTCTGCCGGGCGGCCGTCCAGGCGGACAGAATCTGAAAGAGAATCCGGACGTTATTGCAATGGTGCAATACTTCAACCGGAACAATAAATACATCGCTGCAATGTGCTCGGGAACCGTTGTCTTATCCGATGCTAAAGTTATTGAAGGCAAAGAGGTAACGGGATATGTAGGCTATGCGGAAAAGCTGATTGGCGGTATTTTCAAAGACCAGGTTGTTGTAGCAGATCAGAATCTTGTTACAAGCCAGGGGCCGGCAACGCCATATCCGTTCGCTTATAAGATTGCAGAAATCTTCGGCAAGGATACTTCAGCTCTGCGTGAGAAGATGTTATACAATATGGCCGGGGGCAAGTAAAGACAGCTAAGAAGGCGGGGGAACTTATGAAAACAGAGGATTTGGCAAAAGAGATTATTGCCAACATTGGTCAGGATAATATTACGTATGCCACCCATTGTGCAACAAGATTGAGATTCAATGTGAAAGATGAATCTCAGGTCAATTTGAAAGCGCTTGATCGGTTAGAAGGTGTGCTCCGAGCCCAGTTCAACAGCGGACAGCTGCAGATCATCATTGGTGCCAAAGTAAAAATCGTATTCGATGCAGTGAGTGAACGACTCGATCTGGAGAATTCAGATATTGAAGTCAAAAGTGTGAAGCAGAAAAAGAATGTGATATCACGGGTTGTAGAGACAATTGCAGGTATATTCGGGCCTGTAATCCCCGTATTGATCGGATGCGGTATGGTCAAGTCTGTACTGGCTATTCTGACTACAACGAAGCTTTTGGAGACTACAAGCGGCGCATATGTAACCTTTAACCTGATTAGTGATCTGATCTTCTATTTCTTCCCCTTCTTCCTTGCGGTTAGTGCAGCCAAGAAATTCAAGACCAACGAGTATTTGGCTATCGCCCTCGCAGGAGCATATATGTATCCTACCATTATGGAGGGTGCGGCAAAAGCAGCAGAGACAGGCGTTACCAGCTTAAGCTTTTTCGGCCTTCCGTTGCTGCTGGTGAACTATAAATCCACAATTATTCCGATCATCATCTCCGTATGGGTGATGAGTTATGTATACCGCTTCGTGGACAGACGCATCCCGGATATGTTCAAAATCCTGTTCGTTCCGATGCTGGTGCTGTTCATCATGGTTCCGCTGGGATTAATTGCATTCGGACCCATTGGAACGTACTTCGGCAAGGGGGTGGCAGAAATCGTCACGTATCTGTATACCGTGAACGGCGTCATTGGCTCCTTCCTGTTCGGAACCTTCAGACCGATTCTGATTATCTTCGGCATGCACTATGCGATTACACCTATCAACAGCCAACTGATTGCGGAATATGGCTATTCCGTCATTTCTCCGGCCAACCTGACCGGAAATCTGGCGCAAGCCGGCGCTTGTCTGGGCGTATTCTTCTTGTTGAAGCATAAAGCCAGCAAGTCAAGTGCATTATCCAGCGGTGTAACCGCATTGTTCGGTATCACAGAGCCGGCGATCTTCGGATTCAATCTGAAGTACAAAAGACCTTTTATCTGTGCCATGTTAGCCGGCGGTATTGGGGCTGCTTATATTAACTTCTGGGGCGGCGGTGCTACAGCCTTAATCTTGCCGGGCATCCTGGCATTGCCAACGTATATCGCAGACAGCTATATTCACATCATTATTGGTATCACAATCAGCATCACGCTGGCTATGGGAGCTGTGCTAATCTGGGGCATCGAAGAGGATATTCCGGCAACCGCTAATGCTGCTTCCGGAGATGCTCCTGCCACACCGGTTAGCCCTGTGACCAGCGGAGCTGCCCGTCCGGCAGGACCCCTTATGATCTGCTCCCCTATTAATGGAACAATCAAAGATATCACTGCAATTGATGATCCGATCTTTGCTCTGGGCAGCGGGGCAGCCGTTGAATCCGTGGATGGAAAGGTATATGCCCCGTTTAACGGAAAGGTTGTATCCTTATTTCCAACCCGTCATGCGATCGGTCTGATGTCCGATGAAGGTGTTGAGATGCTGGTACATGTCGGAATCAATACGGTCAAGCTAAAAGGCAAGCACTTTACTGCACATGTGCAGCAGGATCAGATTATCCGGCAAGGTGATGTGCTGCTGGAATATGATGTTGAAGCGATCCGGGCAGCCGGATATGATACCGTCGTTCCAATTATTATCTCCAATACATTTGATTATCAAGGTGTAGAACAGGTTGCTGCCGGTCGTGTGGCCCCGACTGAGCACCTGCTGCGTATACAAGTCTGAGGAGGGGTCATCATGAGCAAGTTAGCAGAAGACTTCCTGTGGGGAGGCGCTGTAGCAGCCAATCAGGTTGAAGGGGGCTGGAACCGGCGCGGCAAGGGTGTCAGTGTTGCAGATGTGATGACAGCTGCTGCGCATGGTGTAGAGCGGAGAATCACCGATGGAATTGAAGAGAATGTGTATTATCCCAGCCATGAGGCAAGTGATTTGTATGCCCGCTACAAGGAAGATATCAAGTTGTTTCATGAGATGGGGTTCAAATGCTTTAGAACCAGTATCGCCTGGACCCGGATCTTCCCGAACGGGGATGAGGCAGAGCCGAATGAGGAAGGGCTGAAATTCTATGATGATCTGTTCGATACCTGCCTGGCCTACGGAATTCAGCCGGTAGTTACTATCTCGCACTTCGAGATGCCTTATCATCTGGTGACAGAATACGGAGGATGGCGCAACCGCAAATTGATTGATTTCTACATGAACTACTGCGAAGCCATCTATACCAGATACCGGACCAAGGTCAAGTATTGGATGACTTTTAATGAAATCAACATGATTGTACGAAAGCCCTGGAAGCCAGGAGGTATCAAGTGGGCTGAAGGGGAGAACAAGCTGCAAACGATGTATCAGGCAGCACATTATATGCTGGTAGCCAGTGCAAGGGCAGTCAAGCTGGGTAAAGCAATCAATCCCGGGTTCGTAATCGGCGGAATGTTCCTTCATCCAACGTCTTATGCAGCAACCTGTGATCCTAATGATGTGCTGGCCCATGTCAAAAAACTTCAACAAGCCTACTTTCTGCTCGATGTTCATGTCAGAGGGAAGTACCCGGCCGCGTACTATGCCTTTCTGAAGCAGCACGACCTGGAGATCCAAACAGCGCCTGAGGACGCAAGAATTCTAACCGAGGGAACGGTAGACTATATCGGCTTCAGCTATTATTCCAGCTCTGTTGTTATGGCTAATCCCACAGACCAGGATAAGAGCGAGGGGAATGAGATCAGCGGATACAAGAATCCGCTCCTGCCGGCCAGTGAATGGGGTTGGCAGATTGATCCGGTCGGACTCAGAATTACGCTCAACTGGCTGTATGACAAGTACCAAATTCCACTTTTCATCGTAGAGAATGGTCTTGGTGCCGTAGATACACTGGAGCAGGATGATAAAGTGCATGATCCTTATCGAATTGACTATCTTAGACGGCATGTGGAAGAGATGAAAAAAGCCATCCTGGAAGATGGGGTAGAAGTGATGGGCTATACCCCTTGGGGTTGCATTGATCTTGTCAGTGCAGGAACAGGAGAAATGAAGAAGAGATACGGCCTGATCTACGTTGATAAAGACAATGATGGCAACGGCACCTTAAGAAGGGTGAGAAAGGATTCATTCCACTGGTACAAGGAATGTATCGCCAGCCATGGGGAGAATTTGTAGGCAACAATCATTCGGCATTATTTGCAACAAAAAAGAAATATACGTTTTTATGTGGAAAAGTCTGCAATGCTAGGTTGCAGGCTTTTTGCTATGGAAGCAATAACATTCATTGACAGTTCGTGAAAAAGTAGATGATAATTTAGTAGATTCATCCTATAAATAATGGAAATCAGATCTATCAAATCTTCAAGGAGGCGGGCATGGAAGCAACCTATGATCTGTTTACGATTAAAACGCATTGCATGAATTTCCTGAACTACGCATATCTCGGTATTGACAAGACTTCCCGCAAAGCTTTTGTAGTTGATCCATCCTGGGATGTATCGCAGATGATCCGTATTCTGGATTCGCATGAGGCCACAGTCACGGCTGTTCTGCTGACCCACTCTCATTTTGATCATACCAATATGGTGAAGAAGCTTGAGCTGCTCTACCGTCCTACTGTCTACATCTCCAAAACCGAGGCAGATTACTATAAATACCGCTGCAACCGGCTCCGGACCGTCGAGGACATGGACCTCATTCGTATCGGTGATTCACGGATTACCTGTCTTGTGACGCCCGGCCATACGCAGGGAAGTGTCTGTTACTGGGGGCAGGACCATCTGTTCTCCGGGGATACGGTA
Source organism: Paenibacillus sp. FSL R7-0210 (assembly GCF_038009085.1). Lineage (NCBI taxonomy): Bacteria > Bacillati > Bacillota > Bacilli > Caryophanales > Paenibacillaceae > Paenibacillus > Paenibacillus sp. FSL R7-0210. The sequence goes on along the minus strand of NZ_JBBPAR010000001.1, from coordinate 2,474,769 downwards.
TTTATTGAAGGCTGCGGCTTATGCGACAGCAGCGGAGGCTCGGCTGAGGATATGTTCAATAGCATCCACCGGCTCATCCGGCTGATTCCTCCCAGCACCCGGGTATACCCGGGACATTCCTTCGGCGATCCGCCAGGCAAAGAGATGAGCTATCTCTACAAAAATAATCTGTATTTCCAGATTGATGATATCAATCATTTTGTGAAATTCAGGAACCGTAAGAATAATGCCAGACTGCTTGATTTCAAATAAGCCGCTCTACAATCAGGGGGGACGGAAATGCACAGCGAAATCGTATTTATGTTCTCCGGGCAAGGCTCGCAATATAATAAAATGGGGCTTGAATTGTTCGGGAAGCAGCCGGTATTCTGGCAATCGATGGAACGCCTGGACCGGATTGTTCATCAGCTGACCGGCAAGAGCGTGATCGAAGAGCTGTATCAGAACTCACGAGGTAAGGGTGCCAGCTTCGAAAATATTGTCTTTTCCCATCCTGCAATCTTCATGGTGCAATACGCGCTGGCGGAGACTCTGGAAGCTGAGGGAATCACCCCACGCTACACGCTGGGAGTCAGTCTCGGGGAGTATGTGGCGCTGGCGGTGACTAAAGTACTGACGCCTGAACAGGTGCTGGAGCTGATTGTGACGCAAGTACGGCTGCTAGAGGATACCTGCGACAACGGCGCGATGATTGCTGTTCTGGATCATGTGCAGCTCTATCACCGGAACGCCGAGCTGAACACCCGCTCCGAACTGATCGCTGTGAATTTCGACAAGCACTTCACTATCGCCTGCAGAAGCGGGCATACCGGCGAAATCCAGCAGTTCCTCAGAGCACAGGGTGTGGCCAGTCTGAAGCTGCCTGTGAACTACGCCTTCCATTCCTCATTCATCGATGAACTGGAGAAGCCTTACCGTACATATATGAAGAAGATCGAATACAAGGCTCCTGCCCCGGGAATGACACTGGTATCGGCCATGGCAGGGGGAAGTGTGCAGAAGGTGGATGAATCCCTCCTGTGGGATGTGGTGAGGAAGCCGATGAATTTCCGCACAGCCCTGGAGGGTCTGAGTGCCGGCGGGCCGCGGTTGCTGCTCGATCTGAGCCCGTCGGGTACACTGGAGAACTTCAGCAAGTATATTCTCGGCAAGCCGCTGGCCCATAAGGTCCGGTCAGTGATTACACCGATGGCCAGCGAGCTGAAGAAGCTGAATGAGATTGTGAATGATACCTTAGAAGTCTGATTAAGCCCAATCCCTTCAAGCAGCGTTTTCTCTAAGTTATGGAGAGCCGCTGCTTTTCTGTTGTTGTAATTTGTGTATAATACATGTACAACCATACATGTAACGGAGGGAACGATGAAGCGGTTCATGCCATATCCATCCCTCTCGAAGAGGTTAAGGGCGTATATGCCCTTTCTATTCAGCGGAAGTATGCCGCTGCGGCGAAAGATTCTGCTAAGCAACCTCCTGATTGTCCTGCTGGCACTGGTGATTTTCATGGTCAGCATTCAGCGGATTGTCTTCAATCAGACCCTGGAGAGAACCACGGCAAGCTCACAGCAGGAAGTGAGGCTGGTCAAGCAGTCGATGGAGACGGTGTTCCAGTCGGTCCAGAATTTCACCAAGTTCGTGCTGATCAATCAGGACACCCAGAAGCTGCTCAGCAGCGATACCGGTACCGGCAATGATGTTGCTGCATTGAAGTCGATCTACAATACACTTGCAGCGATGCTAGTAACCGAGCCGAATATCGATTCCGTAATTATTGAATCCTTGAGCGGCGACCTCTATTACACCTCCAATCTGACAGGCGTGACCCGGGAGCGTCTTGGCATCTACCCCAGAGCAGAGATCGATGCAGCCAGAGGCGGCGCGGTCTGGGCCGATTCGCTTACGCCTGCCTTTCTGTCCGGGATGAAGCATAAGAATATGATCAGTGTAGGCAGGGTCATTAAGAGCCTGGAGAGCGGCACCCCGCTTGGCTATATCTATGTCAACATTGACGAGCGTACGCTTGCCCGCCTCTATCATAATGAACAGAACCCGGAGAGCGCTACGCTGGTCATTAACCGGTATGGAAGAATCATCTCTGCGAATGAAGCCACAAGGGTGAACCAGCCGGCCCCGGAGGAATCCCTCACGAATTGGGTCAAGTCAGTCTCTCAAGGGACCCGGACCCAGGAGGTCGCCGGAGACCGTTATTTAGTATCCATGCAGAGTCTTGCTCCCTATGACTGGAAGGTAGTCCAGCTGGTGACGATATCGGAGCTAACCTACGGGTACTGGAAAATCGCTCTGCTGCTGGCCGGGTTTGGCCTGATCAGCATCCTGTCGGCCGTGCTTCTGTCTATTCTGTTCGCCCGCCGGCTGACCCGGCCGCTCAGCCAGCTTAGTGAGGTGATTGTCGAAGTGGGCAGCGGGAATCTGGAACGGCGCGCCGCCGCCGATTCTGAGGACGAGGTCGGGCGGCTCGGAGCTACCTTCAATGAAATGGTGGAGCGCATCCAGGGCTTGATGGTCCAGGTGGAGACGGAAGAGAGGACCAAACGGATGCTGGAGCTGCGGTTGCTCTATTCGCAGATCAAGCCGCATTTCCTGTACAATACACTCGACACAATCCGGGCGATGGCTGTGATGTCGGGGGCGAAGGACATTAGCAAGATGCTGAAGGCACTGGGTGAGTTCTACCGGATATCGCTTAGCAACGGACAGGAGCTGATTACGGTGGCCCAGGAGCAGAAGCATCTGGAGAGCTACCTGTATATTCAGCAGATCCGTTTCCCTAAGCTGAACTACCGGCTATGGATCGAGCCGGGGCTGGAGTCCTGCCTAGTGCCGACCATGCTGCTTCAGCCGCTGGTCGAGAATGCGATCCACCATGGCATTAGAGGGATGGCGGACGGAGGCTGGTGTGAAATTACCTGCGAAGCGGAGACCACGAATGGACAGAGCCGGCTCTGCTTCACCATCCGCGACAACGGCAAAGGGATGAGCGAAGAGCAGCAGCGGCTGATCTGGTCCGGGCATGACAGTGCGGAGAGGTACAGCTTCGGACTCCGAAACATTCAGGACCGCATCCGCCTGCGGTTCGGCGGGGTCTACGGAATCTCTCTGACCTCTGAGCCGGGCAAGGGCGTAGAAGTGAAGCTGCGCTTGCCGCTGCTTCTGCAGACGAACGAACAGGAAGAGGGGACAGTCAGACTATGAGTACAGCACCGGTAGCCCGCGTCCTGATTGTGGATGACGAATATTATTTCAGGCAGCTGCTGATCCGTCTGGTGGACTGGGAGGCCGCCGGGTTCGAGGTGGCCGCAGAAGCCGATGACGGCTCGGCCGCATTGCAGATCATCGGGGAGCAGCCAATCGATCTCATCATTACGGATATTGAGATGCCGAATATGAACGGGCTTGAATTCATTGGAGAAGTCCGTAAGCTGAATTCGGCGGCCAAGCTGATTTTCATCACCAGCTACGATAATTTCTCTTATGCCCAGCAGGCCATTTCGCTTGGAGCGGACCATTATCTGCTGAAGCCCGTCGATGAGGATGCTGTCGAACAGGCCCTCCGCACGATCCGGACGCAGCTGACGGAGAAGTGGGAGGCAGAGCGCTACATCAACCGGCTCAGAATCAAAGCCGGGGATGTGCAGGAGCCGCAGGCAGGCGATGCCCGTGCGCAGAAACGGCAGAGCAGTGGCACTGCCTTAATCAGCAAGACCATCGCCTATGTGACGGCACATTACGCTGAGGATACATTGTCACTCCAGAGTACGGCCAGCGCCCTGTTTGTGAACCCGAGCTATTTAAGCCATGCGTTCAAGAAGGAGACTGGCGAGTCTTTTGTGGAATATGTGACGAATGTCCGTCTTGGCGAGGCTATGAAGCTGCTCAGCCAGGGGAGCTCCGGGGAGGAAGCACCGGCTCCCAAGATTGCGACGATTGCCCGGCAGGTGGGCTATAAAGACCCGTTCTATTTCAGCAAATGCTTCAAGAAACGTTACGGAATGACCCCGAATACCGTATACAGCGGTTCCTATTCCGATACATAAAGAGCAGCTATACTCAGAGTCCGGTGTTTTGCAGCCGGGCTTTTTCATTTGATTACACTTTCGCTGATTAAAGTTAACCCTATGTAAAGCTGCCGTTAACATGGGAACGCCCCGTAAATTGAGTGTAAAGTAATCTGACATACCTAAAAATTTTACTGTTAGAACCAATATATCTCCATTCGTGCACGGCGGTTCACTTGTTAAGATGATACCTGTAAGTCAAAACCCGAAATATTGAAAGGTGGTCCAACACAAATGTTCGGAAAAAAGCTTGGGGTAGTTGCAGCATCCATCGCGCTCAGCAGTGTAGTGCTTAGTGCTTGCGGAGGAGCCAATGGTAACGAAGGGGCAACTCAGAATCAGGATGCGAAACCGGCGGAAGGCAAGGAATCTGTCTCCTTATGGATGTTCGATGCAGATCCGATGTATCAGGCTGCTGCCGAGGCTACCGCAGCGGAAGTCGGCGTGGATTTGAACTATGAGTACATACAAGACGAGACCTACAAGACTAAAATCAGTGTTGCACTGGCTGCCAATGAGCTGCCGGATGTCTTCCAGCAGCATGCCGGGAAGTCCTACCGGACCCCTGTACTGCAATCGAAAACGGTAGCCCCGCTGAACGATACCCTGGATTCCACGGGACTTGGCGCGAAATTTCTGGACAACCAGCTGGTAAAGGAGGAAGACGGCAATATCTATTCCGTTCCTTCCAACATCAGTACAACCCTGGTCTTCTACTATAACAAAAAGCTGATGAGCGATCTGGGCGCTACGCCTCCGGCAACCTGGGACGATCTTCAGGCGCTTGTAACCAAGGCGGAAGGTAAAGGGATCATCCCTATCGCCCTCGGCGGCAAGGAAAGATGGCAGGGCGATCTGCTGTACAACATGCTCGTAGCGCGTCAGGACGTTAACGCCTTCGACAATGCGATTAAGGGCGATGCGAAGTTTACAGATGCTCCATTTGTAGATGCAGCGAAGCAGGTAGCCACCCTGGTAAGCAGCAATGCCTTCCAGAAGGGCTTCCTCGGCTCGGCTTACCTGGATGCCCAGGAGCTGTTCAAGAACGATAAGGCGCTGATCTGGATTGACGGCAGCTTCAACTTCGGCGCGCTGTCGAAGGCCATGGGCGATAATCTCGGATATATCGCATTCCCTAAGACTGGTGCAGAGGATGTCTACAGTGCAACGATCGGCTTCCAGAACTCGGCGGCACCATACTCCTTGTTTGTAAACAACAGCTCTAAGCACGTGGGCAAAGCCAAGGAATTCGCTATTAAGCTGTCCCTCAAGCTCAATGATGAATTCGTACGCAAAGGCCTGCCGGGCTATGCCGCCAGCGAAGTGAAGTCGGAGTCGCAGAATGAGCAGCTCTCCGCTTATGCTACGGATATCAGCAAAACAGCCAAAACCCAGGCGATGTGGTTCGGCCTGCTGTCGGCAGATACTGGTCAGGAATACCGCGATATGACGCAGCAGCTCTATGGCGGCAATCTGACGCCTGAGGAATACACAGCACAGCTGGAAACATTGCTCCGTTCGGCAGAATAAGACAGGTTTTACAAATATAATAGGGGAAAGGCGATGCAGTCTCTTGGACCGCATCGCTTTTCTGCACTCTGATAGGTGGATAGTGATGGAAAGAGCGCTCTCGGATAAGAAATTAATCGCTTTGTTTCTAGTGCCCGGTTTAACCGTATTTCTGGTCTTCTATTTCGTGCCGATTCTTATGACGGCGTATTACAGCTTCCAGGAGTGGGACGGGATTAACCCTATGGCCTTCGTGGGCCTGGACAATTACACCAAGATGTTCACCGCAGATAAAAGCTTCTGGAAGGCGGTATGGAACAGTGTGGCCTTCCTGCTGACAGGCGTGTTCGTCCAGCTTCCGCTCTCATTCGGCCTGGCGTTGCTGGTCTCCCGAAAGATGAAGGGACGCAAATGGTTCCGCAATATTTACTTTTTCCCGGTGGTCATGTCAACGACGATGGTCAGTCTGCTGTGGGTCAAAATCTACGATCCGAACATCGGGATGCTGAACACGCTGCTGGAAGCCGCTCACCTCGGCAGTTGGGCACAGGCCTGGCTTGGAGATACCAAGACGGCACTCTTGTCTGTCCTGATCGTAACGACCTGGCATTATGTAGGCTATAACATGCTGATCCTGTTTGCCGGTATCCAGGGTATCTCAGAGCAGTACTATGAGGCCGCGAAGCTGGACGGAGCCGTCGGCTGGAAGGCCGTCCGTTATATCACGCTTCCGTTATTGTCTGATGTGCTGCGGATCTGTGTCGTGCTGAACGTGATTTATGCGCTCAAGACCTTTGAAAGTGTGTATGTTATGACGAATGGCGGACCGCTGCATTCCACAACCATGATTGCTCTGAAAATGTTCCAGGAAGCGTTCCTAAAGCAGAACTTCGGTTACGGCAGCGCACTTGCTGTGTTCATGGTGCTGGAGTGTCTGATCATCGCCTGGGTGCTCAATAAAGTGCTTACCCGTGAAAAAATTGAATATTAAGGAGGACCGGACATGCTGAAGAGTACTAAAAACACAGGCCTCTATCTACTGATGGGCCTCATTGCCGTCCTCCAGTTGTTCCCGCTCTACTGGCTTGTGGTCAGTGCATTTAAGGATAATTCGGAGATTATCGGTGGAGTAGTCTGGGCGCTCCCTACAGAATGGCGGTTCAGCAATTTCTCAGAAGCCTGGGTAAGCGCCAAGGTGAATCAATACTTTTTCAATAGTGTGTCAGTTACGCTGATTACCCTCTTTTTCGTGCTGCTGTTCGCTTCGATGATGGCCTACGCGCTGACACGGATGAGATTCAAATATAACGGATTGATTCTGTTCATTCTGCTCATGGGGGTCATGGTACCGATTCATGCTACGCTGATTCCGCTGTTCATGATCCTGAAGAATCTCGGCCTTCTCAGCTCACGGCTGTCGATTATCCTGCCGTACATTGCTGTGAATCTGCCAATTGGCGTCTATATGCTGTCGGCGTTCCTGCGGAGCATGCCGAAGGAGCTGGAGGAGGCTGCGTTCATCGACGGCTGCGGAGTAGTGAAGTCCTTCTTCAAGGTTGTGCTACCGCTGCTGAAGCCGCCGCTTGCCTCGGTTGCCATCTTCGTGTTCCTCGCGGTATGGAATGAGCTGCTGATGGCGGCAACCTTCATCCAAAAGGAATCGCTGCGGACGCTGCCACTCGGGCTGATGAACTTCAGCGGCCAGTATAGTATTAGCTGGGGACCGCTGGCCGCAGCGATGGTGATCTCTACGCTGCCGATTCTGCTCGCCTATGTGCTGTTCAGCGATCAGATGGAGAAGAGCTTCACCGCAGGTGCAATTCTGAAATAGAGAAAAGAGAAGGGTGAAAAGAGATGATGGAACCGGCAGCAAGCCGTAACCTGCGCAAGATCGTGATTATCGCTACCTCGGATGTTCATGGCAATCTGTGGGGCTACCGTTACGAAGACGGACTCGATACCGTAAATGACGGGCTCGCCAGAGTAGCCGCTTACGTCCGTGAACTTAGAGAGAGCGGGACGGAGATTTTGCTGATCGATAACGGAGACATCTTCCAGGGGAATATGCTGACTGACGATGTCTACAATAAGCGGCCGGATGAGAGGCATCCGGTTGCGGCGGCACTTAATGCCATGGGCTATGCCGCGCTGACGCTGGGCAATCATGAGTTTAACTTCGGCCTTAGCCTGATCGAGCGAATCAGGCAGGAGCTGAGCTTCCCGGTGCTCGCTGCGAATGTCTGGGATACGGAAGGCAGACCGTTTGCAGAGCCGTATGTGGTCCTTGAGCAGCAAGGCATCCGGATTGCGGTCATCGGACTAACGAACCCCAACGTTCCGCGCTGGGATGGAAGCAAGGTGGAGGGCCTAAGGTTCGGACATATGGCCGAGACTGCGCAGGCAATTGCCGCCTCCCTCCGCGCGGAAGGGAAGGCGGACCTGATTGTGATCAGTGCCCATGCGGGCATGGTTGCAGAATTCGATGAAGAGGGCGGCTCGGATGCCGCCGGACGGATTGCGGAGCTTGTTCCTGAAGCAGATGTGCTGCTGGTCGGCCATATGCATATTACCGTGAACCAGAGGATTGGGAGTACGGTCATTGGAGGACCGCGGGACCGGGGACGGGAAGTTGTACGCTTCGACCTGACGCTGGAGCTGGACGGCGGCCCGCCTAAGGTTGTGAGCCGCGAGGTCACGGTGGTAAATATGAGCGGCTGGGAGCCGGACCCGGAATTGCACAATCTGGTTGCCGAGGCGCATGAAGAGACCCTCCGGTTCATCGCCGGAGGCGGCGGAGGCTCTTCGATAGAGGGGGAGGGCGGCATTTTGGGCTATGCGGCCGCCGATTTCCAGCCTGAAGAGACTGCCGGCCTTCCGGCGGGACGAGTACAGGATAGTGCGGTCATTACCTTGATCCAACGCGCCATGCTGGAGGCCAGCGGAGCAGATGTTGCCGCTACAAGCCTGTTCAACGACAAGGCGGATCTGAAGCAGGGACCGCTGACGTATGCAGATGTCTACCGCATTTATCCTTTTGACAATGTACTGTATGTCGTTAGGGTCACCGGCAAGGAGCTGAAGGCTTATATGGAAGCTTCGGCTGCCCATTTCCGGCAGTGGCAGCAGGGGGACACGGAGATTGCCGCTGATCCCGAGGTGCCGAGCTACCTCTACGATATGTTTGCCGGGATTAATTATCAGATCGATATCTCCCAGCCGGTAGGCCGGCGGATCATCCATCTGGCCTACCGGGGCAGACCGCTTGCCGATACGGACGAGCTTCAGCTTGCCGTTAACAATTACCGCTACAGCAGCCTGTTGAAAGCCTCTGGACTGGTCAGCGCCGTCAAGCACTGGGAGTCGGACTGCAGCGTCCGCGAGTTGCTGGTTCATTACATCAGGGAGCGCCAGACGATCATACCGGAGGTAGATCATAACTGGTCGATTGTGGGGATGGATTGATCCCGAATGATTGAATTAAAATAGCCGAGTTCATACTCCGTTCATAATGCCGTCATGTTGAGGACATCTTAAGCAGATACACTGTGCATATACCGCTAAGGCGAATCTACAGATAGAAGGACAGGAGAAGATGGACATGGCAGGAACCGCTGAAATAAATAAACCTGAAAAGGGACGCAAGAAACGGAGATTATGGTTGAAAATATTAGGTGGAATTATCGGAGTGCTCGTGCTGTTCATAGGCATCACCTTTATCGTTAATGTCATCAGTAACGGGATAGAGAAGAAGAAGATCGAATCGTACGGGCAATACGTCAATGTAGAAGGGAAAAAGATGAATGTGCTGATTCAAGGCAGCGGGGAACAGACCATAGTTCTCTTGCCGGGGCAAGGAACCGCTTCGCCTGTGCTTGATTTCAAGCCGCTGATAGATCAATTGACGCCTTCGTACAAAGTCGTAGCCATCGAGCCTTTCGGCTATGGCCTGAGCGATGGGACGGATAAAGAAAGAACGACAGAGAATATCATCAGTGAAATTCATGAGGCTGTGGAGCAGCTCGGTCTGAAGCGTTACATTCTGATGGGACATTCCATTACAGGACTCTATGCTGTATCATATGTAAATGCTTATCCGGATGAAGTTCAAGCCTTCGTAGGAATTGACAGTAGTGTGCCCAATCAGCCAGGCATGGATGTGAAATTGCCGCTGAAGGCCATGAAGTTTGCCAAGGATTCAGGTGTGATGCGGCTGCTAACGAAGCTCAGCGGAGATTCGTTTAAATCGCTTGACTATGATGAGCATACCAAAGAGCAGATGAAACTGATCACCAATGTACACGGCAATAACTCCACACTGATGAATGAGCTTAGCCACCTTGGTTCCAATTTCAAAAACGGCTCAAAGCTGAAATACCCGCAGGATTTGCCGGTCTTGCTGTTCGCACAATCCAATAACGAGAACAACAAGCAGTGGATTCCGCTGCATGAGGAGCAGGCGAAGCAGTCTTCACAGGGTAAATTGATCCCAATGGTAGGCTCCCATTACCTGCACCATACGAAGTACAAAGAAATCGTCGAGGAATTCAAGGAATACATGAAGACCGTTCAATTGAAGCAAGCCCAGTAGGGAGAATGGAATACTATAGTGCGGCGCCCCTCGGGGTGCCGTTTTTTCGTAGAAAGATAAGAATTTATATGCTTCGCGCTATAATTATCCTTCTATTTCTCGCTGAAACGGTACCGTCCTTTAAAAGGATGGCAAAGCCGTTTCCACTTGATATAACTAATTATAAATGCTCAATTTCGCAACCTATTCCAATTATTGGAGTCTAATTTAAGAATCAGCAATTCTACAAATTAGATGAAATGGATGAGATGCACGTATGAAAAAATGTAGTTGGTTCCTCCTGTTGGCTGTCCTATTCTTATGCTTCCCGCTCAACGGGCGGGCCAGTGCCGCTGTGAAGACAAGTCCGACCATAATACTGGACGGGCAAGCAATCCCTATGCAAAAGAAAGACAAAGTCGAATTGATCAACGGCAGTGTGATGGTTCCCTTGCGGATCATTGCGGAGAATATGGGAATGGGGGTTCTCTGGAATCAACAGGTTGGAACCGTAACCATCCCGAAGGAATCCGGCAGTATAGTGCTGACGATCGGCCAAAAGAAAGCCCTGATCGATGGGGCCTCCCATTCGCTGGCCACCGCTCCCCGGAATCGTAACGGAACCACGCTGGTTCCGCTAAGGTTCATCAGCGAAGCCATGGGTGTCCAGGTGAGCTGGGACAACAGTCTCAAGGTGGTGGGCTTGACTTCAGCCCCGCTTCCGCCGGAGCAGCCGGCCATCACTCCTGCTCCGGCAAGCCCTGAAGTCCCGGACCAGCCGGTGCCCCTGCCCGCCGCAGCCGCGGCGACTTCCACCGTCCATAGTCTCAGCTTCAGTGATGACCGCCTGATGCTTGCTTTTACCGGCGATGTCCAGCCGTCTGTACATACCGGAAACGAACCGCTGCAGATTGTAGTGGAGCTGCCCCGGACGAACTTTTCCGCAGATTTCTTACAGACGGTATCGTGGGATAGCCGCACCCAATCCGGCGAGCAGACCGTTACCGGCGTTCCCAATGTCAACAAGCTGTATTACGGGCTATTCGAACCGGACGCCGCCACCTTGCGGATTGTGATTGCGCTCTCTGCGGATACGAAGTATACCAGTTACATCGAGGAGGATGCCGCCTCCCGGCTCCTGGTCGTCGATCTGAGCTCTGCCACAGCCGAATTGCCTCCGGCAGTGCCGGTCCAGCCGGGCAACGGGAAGAAGACCGTTGTTATTGATGCCGGCCATGGGGGTGCGGACCCGGGAACGATCGGCATTACGAAGAAGCTGGAGAAAGATTTCAACCTTAGCGTCGCCTTGAAGGTGGAGCGCCTGCTGCTGCAGGAGCCGGCGTTCAATGTTGTGATGACACGCCGTGAGGATACCTATCCGCCCAACAAGCAGCGGGCAGAGATGGCCAATGAGCTGCAGGCCGATGCCTTCGTCTCCATCCATGGCAATTCTGTCACAGGGTCGCCCAAGGTGCGGGGAACCGAAACCTATTATTACAGCCAGGAGAGTAAAGCCTTCGCCGATATCATGCATCGACATCTGCAAGGGACCACCGGCTTTCCGGACCGCAAGGTTAAATACAATAAATATATCGTATTGAAATATTCCAACATGCCCGCTACGCTGCTGGAGGTTGGTTTCTTGTCCAATGCCGCCGAGGAAGCCATCCTGTTCTCCGACGATTTCCAGAACCGGGTAGCGGCTGCTATCGTAGCGGGGCTGAAGGAATATTTCGGGATCGCTTGACCCCGTCTGTTCCTGCATTTATAGCTTTCAAGATCGCGGTCCGCTCCTTATAATATAGAGAGTGAAAGGAGAACCCCGCCTTAAGAAGCTGAGCGTATTTTATCGATAAATAGGGGGTTAAACGTTGAATCAGCATGACCAAAGCGCAAATCCGCCAAGCCTGTTCCGTAATCGCTTTCTGCAGACGATTTTATTATCCAGTGTGCTGCTGCAGATCGGGATCTGGGTGCGTAATTTCGCCATTCTGCTCTATGTTGCGGAGCGGACCAATAATGATCCCTACGCCATTTCGCTGATCAGCGTAGCTGAATTTGCGCCTATCTTTGTTTTTTCCTTCATTGGAGGAACCTTTGCGGACCGGTGGCGCCCGAAGCGGACGATGATCTGGTGCGATTCCCTGTCTGCGGTATCGGTGTTCGCCGTTCTGCTCAGCATTCACTTCGGTTCGTGGGAATCCGTGTATCTGGTCGCCTTCATCTCGGCCATTCTGTCGCAGTTCTCCCAGCCTTCCAGTATGCGGTTATTTAAGTTCCATGTACCAGAGGAACAGCTGCAGCAGGGGATGGCGCTCTTCCAATCGCTGATGGCCATCTTCATGGTTCTCGGACCGATGTTAGGCACTTTCGTATACAGCACCTTCGGCCTTGAGATCTCCATTGCCGTAATGGGCGTTGCTTTTCTGCTGTCGGCGCTCGTGCTTATTCGTCTGCCGGAGGATCATATGGAAGCCGGGACAGTTGCGGCGAAAGGGCAATTCCGTAAGGACTTCACCGAAGGCTTCCGGTATGTCTGGCAGAGCCAGGTGCTGCGGATGCTCGGACTTGCGTTTGTACTGGCGGGACTTGCCGTGGGCGCAGCCCAGGCACTGAATCTGTTCATCGTTACAGAGCGGCTTGGCCGAAGCAAGGAGTTCCTGCAATACATGCTTATGGTCAACGGTGCAGCCATGCTGATCGGGGGAGGGCTCGTAGCCGCCTTCGCCAAAAAAGTTCCGCCCCAGCTGCTGCTCGCCATGGGGATGCTGGCAGGTGCCGTATGTACGACCATTGTCGGGTTCTCGACAAGCATTCCGCTCACGCTGACCATCCAGTTCCTGAACGGGCTGATGTTCCCTTGTATTCATATCGGGATCAGTACGATGATTCTGAGATGGTCTAATAGCTCCATTGTCGGCCGGGTCAACGGGGTGCTGAATCCGATGTTCGTCGGGATGATGGTGGTGTCCATGTCGCTGTCGGGTGCGCTGAAGAGCGCTTTGCCGCTTAGTACCATTTACAGCGGAGCCGGACTCCTGTTCCTCCTGGGTGCACTTATGATGTTACCGATCATGAAGCATAAGGCGCCGGATCAGGCGCAGGCTGCCCAGTATTAATTTAATGATTTCTTTACAGGTACTCTTAATAAGAGTACCTTTTTATACATAACAGGCTACAACGGAGGCCCTTAAATATGACACAAATATTGCTGGTTGAAGACGATCCGGCCATTGCGCGCAACCTGGTGCTGCTGCTTCACTCGGAGGGGTTCACCGTCACGCACGCGCCTACGCGCAAGGAAGCAGCGGCTGCGCTTGACGGACATACGTTTGACCTGGCGCTGATTGATATCTCATTGCCGGACGGCAATGGCTTTACGGTATGCACGGAGATCAAGGAGGAGCAGGACATTCCCGTCATCTTCCTGACGGCTTCGGGCGACGAGGCGAGTGTGGTGACCGGGCTGAATATGGGGGCGGACGACTACATCACCAAGCCGTTCCGGCCACGGGAGCTAATCGCGCGGATGGGCACGGCTCTGCGAAAAAGCGGGCGCTCCGGGTCCGCTTTTGATCTCGGCGGGCTGCATGTTGATCCGGCCAGCGGAGTTGTGAAAAAAAACGGCCGGGAGGTATTCCTCTCCGCGCTGGAATACCGGCTGCTGCTCGTATTTGTGAACAATCCCAGAACCATTATTACACGGGGCAGACTGCTGGATGAATTGTGGGACGCGGCCGGCGAGTTCGTCAATGACAATACGCTGACTGTTTATATCAAGCGCTTGCGGGAGAAGATCGAGTGCGATCCGGCAAGCCCGAAGATCATCCTGACGGTGCGGGGGACGGGATACCGGCTGGGGGGCAGCGATGCTGCGCAATAGAGAGGTCCGGCAGTTTGCCGTGGTGTTCGTCCTCCTCGCCGCCGCCGCTGTAACGGCTGGATTCGTCATGAACACGGCAGCGGGCGTCCTGGCCATAGGCTGCGCTGCTGCTTTTGGCATAGCGTTCGTTGGATTTACCCGGGCCAGATACAGGAGCCTGGCGAGATTGTCCGATGAAATTGACCGGGTGCTGCATAATGCGGACCATCTGTTCATCGCTAATTCGGAAGAGGGCGAGTTATCCATCTTACATAGCGAGATTACCAAAATGACGCAGCGCATCCGCGATCAGAACCGCGAGCTGATCAAGGAAAAGGGTCATCTTGCCGATTCCCTGGCTGATATCGCCCACCAGCTCCGTACCCCGCTCACCTCGGTGAACCTGATTATGACGCTGCTTGCGAATAGTCCTGCGGAAGACGAGCGGAAAGCTTTTATACGGGAGACCGAGGAGCTGCTGATGCAGATGGATTGGCTGATTACCTCTCTGCTCAGGCTATCCCGCCTGGATGCGGGTATTGTTGTATTTCAAAGCGGGCCTATCGCCGTTAACGACCTGCTCCGCACCGCTGCTCGTCCGTTCCTGATCCAGATGGAGCTGCGCAATGTAGACTTAAGGATCGATTGCCCTTCAGGAGTAGTGATCCAAGGCGATCCGGCCTGGCTTCCGGAAGCGATCCAGAATATCCTGAAGAATTGCCTGGAAAGCGCAGGGGAGAATGGGAAGATTGAGCTGGTCTGCACAGACAATCCGCTGTATACCGAGCTGATAGTACATGACAACGGCCCGGGCTTCAGCAAGGAAGAAATCCCCCGGCTGTTCGATCGCTACTATCGCGGCAGTAACCCTAAGCATGCAGGGTACGGAATCGGCCTCGCCCTCTGCAAAATGATTATCACCCGGCAGGGAGGAACCGTTACCGCACATAATCATCCGCAAGGCGGTGCGCTCTTCAGGCTTCGTTTCCCTAAGTGACGGATCTCTCACCTGAAAGTCACAGAGATGTAAGCTTGCGGCTCTATGATAGGGACAGATCAGGTGAAGGGAGAATTGCAGCATGGAGTTTTTGAGAATTGACAAGCTGAGCAAGGTCTACGGGAAGGGAGATAACCGGGTTACAGCGCTGGACGAGGTGTCTCTGACGATTGAGAAGGGGGAGTTCACGGCGATCATCGGCTCCTCCGGCTCCGGGAAGTCTACCTTGCTTCACATCATCGGCGGAGTTGATGTGCCGACAAGCGGCAATGTTTATCTGGACGGACAGGATGTATATGCGCAGAGCAATGACAAGCTGGCGATCTTCCGCAGGCGGCAGGTCGGGCTGATCTACCAGTTCCACAATCTGATTCCCACGCTGGATGTGGTCGAGAATATCACCTTGCCGATTCTGATGGACAAACGCAAGGTCAACGAGGAGCGGCTCAACGATTTGCTTGAGCTGCTGGGGCTGACGGACCGGAGAACGCATCTGCCGAATCAGCTCTCGGGCGGACAGCAGCAGCGGGTATCCATCGGACGCGCACTGATGAATGCCCCGGCGGTCATGCTGGCGGATGAACCCACAGGCAGCCTCGACAGCCGGAATGGACATGAGATTATTAATTTGCTGAAATTAAGTAATCAGAAGTATAGGCAGACCCTGCTCATCGTTACGCATGACGAGAATATTGCCCTCCAGGCAGACCGGATTATCGGCATCTCGGACGGCCGGGTTGTGCGGGACGAACGGGTACGGCCATGAATATTTTCAATAAGGTTACCCTCCAGAGCCTCAAAAAAAGCCGCACGCGGACCATTGTAACGATTATCGGAGTAATCCTATCCACCGCTATGATCACTGCTGTCTCCACCTTCGCCGTATCCTTGCAGAGCTATATGATCAAGGGCTCCATTGCCAAATACGGCGGCTGGCACATCGGGTTCCCGGCTGTGGATTCCTCCTTCCTGCAGGAACGGACACACGATCAGGCCGTAGCCCGTACAGCATCCTTCGAAAATATTGGCTATGCAGCACTTAGCGGCGGCAAGAACCCGGATAAGCCTTATCTGTTCATTGCTGGCGTAAGTGAAGACGAAGCTTCCCCTGGTACCTTGCCCGTCACTCTGGTCTCCGGCCGAATGCCGGATAACAGCAGTGAGATTCTAGTCCCGTCACATCTGGCGGCGAACGGCGGGATCAAGTTCGCGGAGGGCGACACGCTCACACTGGGTGTGGGAGACCGGATGAACGGCAACCAGCGGCTGAACCAGCATGATGCCTATCAGGCGGATAAGGCCGCTGAAGCTTTGGTGCCCCGTGCAGAGCGAACCTACAAGGTCGTCGGAATCTGCGCAAGGCCTGCTTTTGAGGAATCCGCTGCACCAGGCTATACCCTGATTACCAGAGCCGATCCGTCAGAGCGGGTGGACAGCTTCAGCTTATATGTTACCCTGAAGCATCCGCGTGAAGTGAAGGCTTACGCAAGCAGCACCGCTTCAGGCCATACTTACATCTACAACGATAATGTGCTGCGCTTCATGGGCGTCTCAAGCAGCGGGTTGCTAACTGCTCTACTGTACACGGTTGGTGGGATCGTCGCTTTTATTATTGTGACCGGTTCGATCTTCATGATCTACAACGCCTTCACCATCTCCCTGAATGAGCGCACACGCCAGTTTGGCATTCTCTCATCGGTGGGAGCCACAGCGAAGCAGCTGCGTAACTCTGTGCTGTTCGAAGGTCTGTGTATTGGTGCGGCCGGAATACCGGCTGGCATTCTCTTGGGAATAGGCAGCATGGGACTTGTGCTAATGGCCGTATCCAGGAACTTCGGGAATATTCTCTATTCCGGCGTACCTCTGAGCTTGAAGGTGTCTGTTCCGGCCATTACGTGTGCGGCAGCACTAAGTATGGTTACGATTCTGATCTCGGCCTACATTCCGGCCAGGAAGGCGGCAGGCACTCCCGTGATGGAGAGTATCCGCCAGACGAACGAGGTCAAGGTTGAAGCCAAGGCCTTGAAGACGTCCAGCCGGGCGCAGCGTATCTACGGTCTCGAAGGCACCCTTGCACTTAAGAATTTCAAAAGAAACAAGAAACGCTACCGCAGCATTGTGCTGTCGCTCATGTTAAGCGTCGTGCTGTTTATATCGGCCAGCGCTTTTGTCACTGATTTGAAGCAGATGTCGGAACAGGCAGTAGCGTTCACCACCTATGATATCGGCTTCGCCACACCAACGATGAAAGACAGTGAAATGCTGGCGCTCTACGACAAGCTCAGAACCGCAGGCGGCATCTATGAGAGCTCTTACCAGACGCTGCTGAAAGTGACGGGGACAACCCAGGCAAGCGAGCTCTCGGATGCCTATTGGGGCACAGAGGGGGACTCGGGGAAAGCAGTCAATGATGGAAAAGCAGGAAATGCAGGAAAAACAGATGCTCCTTCGCCGGGCCGGTCGGATGAGCAGGCAACGCTGCCCGTAGATCTGCAGTTTCTGGATGACAAGGCCTATCTGAAGATTCTCGAAGGGCTGGGCTTGTCCGCAGCGGAATATACAGGTCCGGACGCCAAGTTCCTCGCCTTTGCCAAATCGATGAGTCCTGCCGACGATAAGCGGCTGAAGGAGTTTGACGAGTTCCTTAATTTGTTCAAGCGTTCATCCTCTACCCTGACCATTGCCCCTGAATCAGAGGGAGGGTCGAAGACTGGGCAGGGGCATGACGTAACGGTTACGTTCGTAGAGACTGTACCGCCGGATACCCTGCCGGTTACAGGAAGCCCCGCCTCTAGTCAACCGTTCTTCTTCCGGATAATCGCTCCTTATTCACTCATCGGCAAGTTTGAGACGGCGGACAGTCCGCCGGCAGTGAAGGGCCTGACCTTTCGTTCCAAGCATCCGGCACAGTCGGTCGCGGAGATGGAGAAGACGATCCAAGGTGCGCAAATTACGGATGAGTATAAGCTGTACAATGTGTATGCGATGATGGATGAGAGCCGCAATACGATATTCATCATCAACGTGTTCGCCTATACCTTCATTATCATGATCTCACTGATCGCGATTGCCAATGTGTTCAACACGATCTCGACGAACATTAAGCTGCGCCGCCGGGAGCTGGCGATGCTCCGCTCAGTGGGGATGTCCGACCGCAATTTCCAGAAGATGATGAATTTCGAGTGTGCCTTCTATGGCATGAGGGCGCTCTTGTTCGGGCTTCCCGCCGGGCTGGCCTTCTCCTGGCTGATCTACCGGGGCATGCTCATCGGCGGGGCGGACCAGATTGACTATGTCTTCCCTTGGGTCAGCATCGGAATCAGCGTGTTCAGCGTGCTCCTGATCGTATTCGTCACCATGCTGTATTCGGTCAGCACAATCAAGCGGGAGAATATCATTGATGCGCTGCGGGATGATATGACTTGATAGCAAGTAGGTTAGAACTTCACGCATGGGTAGGGACATGGGCGCGTGTCGTTACACTTAGCGGCAAACAGTTGGATTTTGTACACTTGCTGATATACGAATGAATCTTGGCGAGCTCGGATAGCTGAGCCAATTCAGCCGGTTTCGGCGCAGGACGGTATAGCCGCGCCCTTGCGGGATTGCAATTTTAAAAGAGACCTGTCTAATGTCTAGGGATTAGTGCAGGTCTCTTTTTATTACACAGGGAAATATGCAACTATCTCCCATTTTTGTCGTCCTATAATTATAGAAGAAAGAAGGAGGTTTCAATGTGATAAAGCGAAAACTTGTAGTCCCAGCAGTAGCTATTTCTTTTATTCTATCGTTGGCGGGCTGTACCGGCGGGGATAACAATGACCAAGCCCTACAAGGTAACAACTCTGTTCATCCCGTGTCCAGCCCCAATGACGACAGCAGTACGCAGACCCTAACAAACTACGACTTTGAGTCAGTCAAGAAAATCACGGTCACCAAATTACTCAACATGGCACCGGAGAATCCTCAAGATCCCATGGAATACACAGATCAAGAATCTATAGAAGTGATTACCCGCGCGATCCAAAGTGCAGCCCCCTTACCAGGGGTTCTAAATGTGACTGATGCCAACTACGATATCTTTATGGAATCCGCAAAGAAGAAATATGCGTTTCAGCTATGGATCAACGAGGAGAGCGAACAAGCCATGATTATGGATATGAGAGATACGCATACCGGATATACGCTGACTAAGGAAGCTACGGCTGAATTGAAGAAGAAGGTGTTCGCAGAATCAAGCTTGGAAGATCTGACGTTCAGAGCCGTGAGGAACTCTGCCGGAGATCTTGTGGCCAGGCCGATCGGTCTGCCGGAAAATAACTATTCGCTAAGCGGAGGCCCTGCCGTTGAATTACAGGGGATAAAATATAATACCGTGCATCTCTTTTACGGAGACCATAACGCAATCAACGCATTAATATCTCATGATCCTTCTACGGATGAAGTAGGTGTAAGATGGAGCGATACATTGAACTCATCAGACAATCGCTGGAATAATTCATTTATGAGCAGTTACAATATGCTATTTCCAATGGATGAAGACCATCTGTTGTTTCTGGAATCGGAGCTGACGGAGAAGGCAGGACAATACCACTTGTCCGCTTACAATGTAACCACGGGAGCTATTGAACGTCTCCGCGAAGACTTTTGGCCGCTTACACCTGATTACGATTATATCTATAAGCAAGAATGGAGAGCGGATGAGCAAAAGCTATTCCTGCAAAGCTACCTTGGCAATGTATGGATCTTTGATCTGAAAACAGGCAAGGATGATGTGCATCTATTGAAATATCCTGTCATCCCTCATTCGACGAGTGGAGCGCCTTCTCTCTTTCTTGCTCCAACGTTGGAGCGGTTTGTCCATGATGATGAGAGCGGACAATTGACATTCTACAATAATAAAGGCGTTCCGTTACGCATGGTAGCATTGCCGGCGAATCAATATGTGCCATCTGAGAAAATAAAGTGGAACCCGGCGGGGACCATTGCCTGGATGGATCAATCCTTGGATGACCGCAAGCGAATCCTGGATATCGATATTGATTATTTAAAAATAGCTCCGCAGGTCATACACTTCTACGATAAGGACGGGCTTCTTATTGCTTCCATTCAAGCGCAAGATAGCAATGATGATTCGGCAGTGGAGGTTACAGGATGGAGGGATGCTAATATTGCAGTGATTAAATCCTATACTTTAGAGCCTTCGCCCACGGGCTATTCAGCGCCGAAGGCGAAGGATACTTCTTACTTTCTCTATGATGTAAAAAACAACAAGAAGAAGGGAAGCTCTTCTAATTCTATACCGCCTGATACAACGGTTATTTCAGATCGTGAAGCCGTAGGCACGGGGAATAACGGAAACATTATTGTTAGTAATACGGAGATAATTTATAAAGACAGGAACTGAGATTCTCCCTCCTCATTCCTCCCCGGCCACCGAACCCAGCCCCTGATTATCCCCGCCAACCCGCTTCCGGTACTCGCCCGGAGTCAGGCCAGAGGCACGCTTGAACATACGGATGAACGAGTTCACATTCTGGTAGCCGACCTGAAGCGCGATATCCTGGATGCGCAGGTCGATATTCACCAGCAGCTCCTTGGCCCGCTCAATGCGCAGCGTGTTCAGGTATTCGCTGAAGTTGATGCCGGTCTTCTCCTTGAAGATGCTCGACAGATAGCCGGAGGTCAGATTCAGCTTGTCGGCTACGATATTGAGATTGATGTCTTCCCCGTAATGCTTCTCCAGATACTCCAGCACGAAGCTGATGACCGGGTCCCGGGTCTCCGAGCCGCTGCGGACCGCCGCAAGCACAGGAGTCACCAGCTCCCGGAGCCATTCACTATACTGCTGCGTGGAATAGAAGGCGGCGAACGGCTCACCGGACAGGGCCGCGACCAGCCCCATTTCAAGCTCCGGCAGATTCAGCTTCATGACGGTCTTGCTTGTCTGTTCTGCCACTCCCGCAGCAAAAGCCCGGAAATCCTCCGCAGCGGCATCCTTATTCTGCAGCTGCTCCAGCTGGCGGTCCAGCCACCCGAACACCGCCTCTTCGCTGCCGGACTGCAGCAGGTTATGCAGCTCTTCCCCATGGGTGACCTTCAGATGAAACGCCTTAGCCGACGAGGCCCGCGGCTCCACGATGATCTGTGTCTCCCCGTTCAGTCTGCGTTCCTTCAGCAGCTCGGACAGGTTGTGGTAAGCATCGGTAAACGGGGTTTCCCCCGAATACACCGGGCTGACCGCTATCGTGAGGTAGAGGGAATGCTCCTCTGCCAGCAGCTCCTGCAAAGTGCCCAGCACCTGAAGAATGGCGCTCTGCGGACCGGGATCGAAGAGCAGCAGCAAGAGCAGATCCTGCTCCGGCTGCAAGGCGACGTTCTCGGATTCCTCCCCGGTGAAGAGGCGCTGAATCAGCTGCCATAACGCCAGCGTATGCTTCTCAGGCTCCTCCGGCAGGCGGGTGAAGCTGAGCTTGAACAGGATGGAGGCATACGGGCGTTCGGAATGCAGGGCATCCTCCAGCTCATTCAGACTTGCGTTCAGCGGAATATTTTTCACCTTATGAGTATAAGCATACTGGCGGACCAGCGAATTCTTGTGCGCCAGATCGTTCTGGATGAACCGGTTGTTCTCCAGGATGGAGCTTAGGCGGTCGCCGATAATGGCGAACTCCTTGACGCTGCTCACCTTGCCGGGGACGCTGCCCGATTTGCGGTCGAACGCGGCGATCAGGCGCTGGAGCGGCTGGTTCAGCCGGTAGCTGAACAGGAGCGAGAACAGAAGGCTGACCAGCACCGCAGCAGCGAGCAGAACTGCGAGCAGCAGCCGCATGCCGCGCAGCCCGCTCGCGATGGCGGCAACCTCGGTGACCCGGACGTAGGTGAAGCCGGTCTGCGCCCCTTTTTGATAGAAATAATAGTTATCCCCGATTCGCTCATGCGAGCTTGTAGTAACGGCATACTCCAGCGCCGGCAGCTCCGTCTCTGCGGTGGAGAAGAGCAGCCGGTCCTGCGCATCCATTATATAGAAGGGATTCTTCCCGGCATCCCCGTACGCCTGCTCCAGCCGCTGCGGATTCAGCATCACAATGCCGTAGACCTCTTCATAAGGAATAGCCTTGATCATAACCGGCATCAGCCGCCCGAGCGCACGCGTGGAGCTCATTGTTGTTTCCGTAAAAGAGGCGGCAGGGAGGACCTTCAGATACTGGTTGTCCATGGTCTGGGCGCTCCAGAAATCCGCCGGATACTCCCCGCTGTAATAATATTTGCCGAACATGTCGGCCGCGCTACTCAGTCCCTCTTTCTCAAGAACATAGTCCTCCGCCTTGAAGTACAGAATGAAATTCTCAATATGCATAAAAGGATTCCCGTACAGCGTCATCAGATCCGACTTGACCTCGCTGAGAATATCATACCGCCGGTTCTCCTTCAGATGGCTGAGAATGCCCAGGTTGGCTGTCCACGTATCTGACTGGGTCAGCGCCAGAATCATATTCTGCGTCAGCCGGAAGTGATTCTCGTACCCTTCCACCGTCTGCTTTAGACTCTGCTCGTTCTGCCGGACCACCTCCTGATAGACCTTCCCGCTAAGATATAGATGAGAGAACAGATTGAATGAAGCCAGAAGCAGGATGACGCTCAGGAAGCTGAGCATGAGCTTGACGAACAGGCCGCTAAGGGCAAATTGGCTGGTAAGCGGTCTCTTCATATGTATTCCCCCTTCAGGTGCAGCCGCTTGGTTATCGTTTTATCCTATCATAGCGGCACAAAGCTGACACGCACAATATGCACTTTTGCTGATTTATACGCTATTCTAGGGAAATACGCAAATAGGGCGAAAAGATATATAACATGCTGATAGCGCTTCCCAAAGACTTGCCGCTATAATTCGGAGACAAACCCCGGAAACAGAGGGGAAGTTAGCTGACATTCAGCGAGCTGCATCATTAAGAACAAGAGGGGAATGCCTATGGCTCAAACGAGTGTAGTACAAGACAACTTGCGAAAGGAAATGAAAGATCCTTACCGGCGTCAAGGGCGTCTGCTGCGGACCTGGAACCATAACAAAACACTATGGCTGCTGTTCCTGCCGTGCCTGCTGTACTATCTGATTTTCCGGTATGCGCCAATGTTCGGCCTCGTCATTACGTTTAAGGATTATAATCTGTTTAAAGGAATCTGGGCCAGCGACTGGGTGGGGCTGAAGTATTACCGGATGTTTTTTGAGAATCCTGACTTTTGGCCGCTGATGAAGAACACCCTGCTCCTGGGTCTGTACAAGCTGGTGTTCGGTTTCCCTGCTCCGGTGATCCTGGCGATTCTGCTGAATGAAGTCCGTAAGGCTGCGTTCAAAAAATTCGTGCAGACGGTCAGCTATCTGCCGCATTTCATCTCGAATGTCATTGTGGCGAGCATGGTGATTATGTTCCTGTCGCCGACAGGAGGCCTGATTAACAATCTGCTGGGCACGTTCGGAATCGGACCGATTAACTTCATGAATGAGCCGGGGATGTTCCGGGGGATCTATGTTCTCTCGGAGATCTGGCAGCATATCGGCTGGGAGACCATCATCTATCTGGCGGCATTAACGGCGATTGATCCCCAACTCTATGAAGCAGCCGACATGGACGGGGCCAGCCGGATGCGCAAAATCTGGCATGTTACGCTGCCCGGCATCTCACCGGCGATTGTCATCACGCTGATTCTGAATATCGGCAAGGTGCTGGAGATTGGCTTCGAGAAGGTATTCCTGATGCAGAACCCGGCGATCTATGATACAGCTGACATCATCAGCACGTATGTGTACCGGGTCGGGATGGAACAGGGGAACTTCAGCTATGGTGCGTCCATCGACCTGTTCATGGGCATCATCAGCCTGATCTTCATCTATAGCGCCAATTACATCAGCCGCCGTGTCAGTGAGACAAGTCTATGGTAGAGAAGAGGTGTGGTGATGAGATCACCGAGAATATCCTTGTTTAATATTGTCAGCACGTTCTTTCTGCTGATCGTTGTGGTGATTACGCTCTATCCGTTCCTGCACATGCTGGCGGTGTCTCTGAGCAGCGATATCAATGTCATCAAGAACACGGTCTCGTTCTGGCCCAAGGGCTTCAATGTGAAGATGTACGAGCTGGTGCTTGGAGACCCGAAGATCTGGACGGCCTATAAAAACACGCTGATCTACACCGTGCTCGGCACGCTGATCTCGCTGGTGGTTACGTCTACCGGGGCCTATGCGCTCTCCCGCCGGGATATGGCGCTGCGCAAGACCTTCACGATGCTGATCGTCGTGACGATGTTCTTCAGCGGCGGGATGATCCCGACCTTCCTCGTGGTCCGCTCCCTGAATATGGTGGATACCGTATGGGGCATGGTCCTGCCGGGCGCGGTCAGCACCTGGAATCTGATTCTGATGCGTACTTTCTTCTCGGGCATTCCCAAGGAGCTGGAGGAATCCGGGCGCATCGACGGGTTGAATGATATCGGGATATTCATGCGTATCATCATTCCGCTGTCGAAGGCTTCCTTCGCCACTATTGCTTTATTTTACGCAGTGGGCATGTGGAATAACTTCATCTATCCGCTCCTGTATCTGCGCACTCCGGATCTGTTCCCGCTCCAGGTGCTGCTCCGCAATCTGGTGCTGGCGGGAAGCGCAAGCTCGGGGGATGTGACCGGGATCGGGGGAGACAACCAGGTCGTTGAAGAGTCGCTCAAATATGCAACGATTATGGTCTCTACGCTGCCGATACTCACGGTATATCCGTTTGTTCAGAAGTATTTTGTCAAAGGCGCCATGATCGGTGCAGTGAAGGGCTGAACCGGTCTGAACCATAACTACTACTTAAGGGAGAGATGAAGAATGAACAAATGGAAGTCTGTAATGCTACCCCTCGCGGCAGCGGCAATACTGGTGAGCGGCTGCAGCGGGGGCAATAACAATTCCGCTTCGCCTGCGGCTACGGCTGCACCTGGAGGAGAAGCTTCTCCGGCCACTTCGGAAGCGAAGCAGGCCCACACCTTCACCGCACTGCTGGACAACAATGCCACCTTCCCTTATTCCAAGGACTGGCCGGTCTGGGGCTGGATCAAGGATCAGACCGGGGTCACGCTGGAGGTGCAGACTCCTTCCGGGAAGCTGGCTGAAGCGCTGAATCTCGCGGTGGCCTCTAATGCGCTGCCGGATCTGATGTATATGCCCAACCGCAAGGAATCGAACAAATTCGGCCAGCAGGGAGCACTCGTGGACCTGATGGAATACATGGACAAGCTGCCGAATCTGACCGCCTGGATGAAACAATATCCGGATGAGGCGAAGGCGGCGCTCTCCGCTGACGGCAAAATGTATATGTTCCCGAACCAGGGCTTCGGGGAGACGAACCGGATGATCTGGATGTACCGCCAGGATGTTTTTGAGAAGGAAGGCATTCAGGCTCCCAAGACTTATGATGAGCTGCATACGGCTCTGAAGACGCTCAAGACGAAATACCCGGACAGTTACCCGTTGTCGCTCCGTTACGGACAGATCCCGGATGAGATGAACACGAATATGACGGTCAACTATGGAACGGGCGAAGGGGCGTACTACGATTTTGATGCAAAAGAATGGCGCTATGGGCCGACAGAGGACAGCTACAAGGAAATGGTCGGCATGTGGAAGCAATTCTATGATGAAGGGCTGATTCCGCCGGACTTCCTCTCGCTGCAGACCAAGCAGTGGCAGGACATGGTGTCTACCGGCAAGTCTTTTGTAACCGTAGATTATATCAGCCGTGTGGACTTCTTCAATAATGCGATGCGCAAGGAGAACCCTGAATTCAATATGCAGTTCATGGCTCCTCCCGCAGGGCTTGAGGGCGGCAAGCAGCTCAATCCTTACTTCCATTACATGGAGGGCGGTCTGACGGTAGCTTCCACCTCCAAGAATATCGAAGATATCATGAGTTATATGGACTTTTTCTATTCGGAAGAAGGCCGCACGCTCAGCAGCTGGGGTGTGGAAGGTGAGACGTATGTGAAGGAAGGCGATACGATCAAGTTCAAGCCGGAATTCACCGATGTGATTGAAATGCGGAAAGCAACGGGACTTCAGACCAGCGGAACCTATACGTGGATTGACTTCAATGCCCATCTGTCCCTGTTCTCGGATGACCTGAAGCACGCCTATGAAGAAGCCGTCAAATACGATCCGGCCAACATGCAGCCGCGTCCGGCCTTCACCGAGAAGGAGAATGAAGTCATCTCGATCACCGGACAGGCGATCAAGAAGCACCGTGATGAGAGCTTTGCCAAATTCGTGACCGGCTCCCGTAAGCTGGCGGACTGGGATAAATATGTTGAGGAGATCAACAATCTGGGCGTGGACAAGCTGCTGGCAACGTACAAGGAAGCGTATGACCGTGTTCAGAATATTCAATTGAGCAGCAACTAACCGGGTACTGACCGCAGGGAAGAACCGCTGAAGCACAGGCAAGGCATTCAGGGTAATCGCGTGACCATTAAAGGAGGCGCCGCTTATGAAGCAATGGCTGCAAGGCTCTGGCAAACGGCTTGGATGGATTCTATCGGTGGTAGGTCTGATTCTTGTACTCTCAGCAGTAGCGGTTCCGGGCGCAGCCCGGGCCGCAGGCACCATTACACTGGATGAACCGCCCGGGGGATATGTCTCCTCCGGCGGGCCGGTGGAGGTCAGTGGTACCTATAGCGGACTGTACGATGTCCGGCTATATGTGAACGGGACGGCCCAGTTCGAAGCGCTGCTGGATGACCCGGACGGGGATGACAGCGGCACCTGGTCTTATACGCTCGACACCTCACGTTACAACGGTTCGGTGGAGCTGGTGGCCCGCGGGCTGGATACCACCACCCGCTATGGGGTGTGGAGTCCGTCCGTCACCCTTGAGGTGAACAACCCGGCAGGCGTTGCGCCAGTGGTGACGATTACCGGACCGGACGAAGGGATTGCTGTGACCGGACAGGTGGCGGTCACCGTTCAGGCAGAGTCGATTACGCCAGTCTCGGCTGTGCAGGTCCGGGTGAACCGGGGACCGTGGCAGCAGGCCGCTTATAACGGCACGGAATATGTATATGCCTGGAATACGGCGGGCATCGGTGACCGCACGATCAGCCTGGAAGCCCGGGCCACGAATGCGCCCGGACGCTACGGCTACAGCCCGACCGTCTATGCGCAGGTCGGTGCGGGCACACATGAAGCGGCAGTGCCTCTGCCCGATCAGGACCGGGCCATGTGGATCTGGGAGCCGGAGAGCTATAAGCTGCTGCTGAATCCGGGTTCGCGGGAGGTGCTGGAGTCCTTCGTTACGGACACCGCAACCTTCGGATCAGAGCCGGTGACGACGCTGTATCTGGCTGTGGGCAACTACGCGGGCTACCGGGCGCTGGAGGAGCAGGAGGATGAGCTACGCTCCTTCATGCGCTGGGCGCATGAGCGGAACTTAAGCGTCCATGCCCTTGTCGCGGGCGGAACCTCCCCGGCTTATATGGGTGCTTATGAGCGCTACCATAGTCATGCTGTACGGGAGATCGAGCAGATTATCAACTACAATCTTGCGGTGGATGCGGATGAGAAGTTCGATGGAATCAATGTGGACATCGAGCCGTATATCTCCCCGGACTTCAAAGACCCAAGCAAGTTCCTGCAAAAGGAGTACCTGGATGGTCTCCAAAAAATGATTGACCGCCGGGATACAGCCGGTATCCAGCTGCCCTTCGGCCCTGCTGTCCCTAAATGGTATGATTCCTCCGAGCAGGGGGCGAATATCCAGTGGAATGGCACGACAAAATGGCTGTCCGAGCATATCCAGGATATCTCCGATTATATCTCGATCATGGATTACCGGGATTCCGCAGACGGCACAGCGGGCATCATTGCCGGCGCAGCTGGAGAGCTGGCTTATGCCGAGGCGATCGGCAAGCCGAATTCCGTAGTCATCGGGGTAGAGACGCTGGATATTGCTAACAGCGGTGACCCGGAGACCATTACCTTCCAGGAGGAAGGTCGCAGCCACATGGAAGCAGAGCTGGACAAGGTCTACGCCGCTTCCGGGCAGAGCAGCGCTTTCGGCGGAATCGCTGTCCATCATTATGATTCCTACCGGGCATTACCTTCATATTGGGGACCGGGCGGCGTCTTCTGGACAGCGCCGGAAGACCATGAAGCACCATCTGCACCTGCGGGTACGCCAACCGCTGTTGCCAGTGACTATCAGAGCATAAGGCTGAATTACGGAATGGCTACTGACAACTTGGAGGTAGACCGCTACATTATCTACCGCAGCACAGTACCCGGCTTCACGCCAACCTCTGCGGATATTGCCGGACTCGCCCGGGGCCTGAATTATCAGGACAAGGGACTGCTCCCGGATACCACTTATTATTACCGCATCGCCGCCCGTGATCTGGCGGGCAATATCGGGCCGGTCTCCAGCGAAGTGTCAGCTGTTACTGGAAGCACAGCGCTTAGGCCGATGATTGTGACGGATATGCAGCTAGCCTACACCGGGACTGCGGCTTCCGCTACCATGAAAGTGCGCGACTATACTACCGGGGTGGTGCTTGAAGGAGCAGTTATAGAAGGCCGCTTCACGTATTCGGCGGGCCGTTACGCGGCGGCAGTTACAGGAGCGGATGGGCGGGCTGCCTTCACTTCAGAGGCTATTCTGTCGGGGCGTCAAGCCGGATTCGAGCCGAGAAGAGTTCAGGCAGCCGGTTATTACTATGCCAGCGCCCATGACCTGCCGCATACTTCCGCATTACTGTCGCATGGCGGGCTTAGTGGATTAACGTTATCGGCAGGAGTGTGGGATAAGCCTTTTGCTGCAAGTGACAATGCCTATACCGTTACAGTCAACAGCAACGTAACCGTGCTACAAGTCACACCGGTTACCGTCAAGGCCTCGGATGCGGTACTTGTAAACGGAATGCCCGTGGCATCGGGAACAGCCGCGTCCGTTACGATCGGATCAGAGCCTGCCGAGGTATCGGTCCTGGTGTATCACGAGGATGGAACCGCAGATCTCTATCTGCTGCATATCGAGAGAAGTGCTCCGGCAGATCCGGTGATCCCGGTGACCATGGATGCCTATGTCCATGAGCACCAGCCCTCCGCTAATTTCGGGCAGGAGCCTGTGCTGGAGGTTGCCGATCTGCCGAATGCACAGGGCGGAGGCGACCGTATCGCCTTCATGAAGGCAGAGCTGAATCTCTCCGGGACGGCGGTGCAGTCCGTAACGCTGAACGTCTATGTTACCGCTGCTCCAGCTTCTCCGGTTACGCTTGCTCTGAAGGGCTACACCGGAGCGCAGTGGACCGAGAGTGGCATTACCTGGAATAACCGCCCTGTCAGCGGCGGAACGAATCTCGGAACAGTCCGGGTCACCGGGTCCGGGTGGTACAGCGCGGATGTGACCGCTTATGTTGTCGCGGCAGCGGCGGCTGGACTTACGCCGACCTTTCAGTGGAGCGACCCTAATACTACGGGAATCGTTGTAACGCTGGCCAGTTCAGAGAATTCGGATAACAAGCCATATCTATTAGTTAATGACGGGTTGTAAAAGAGAAGGGGCGGTCACTTCCGCCCCAATAAGGAGGAGAGGGTTCATCATGGAAGAGACGTTGACTCCGGCGGCGGAGCATCTAGTGGAGCGTATGCGCGTTCTGGTCTATAACGAGCGCAGCCAGATGGGAGCTGCGGCGGCAGGAGCGGTCGGGCAGTGCATCAGAGACTTGCTGGGGAAGTCTCAGTCTCCGATTCGCATTGTATTTGCCGCAGCTCCATCACAGAATGAGCTGTATGAAGGACTGGTCCGGGAGCAGGGGATTGACTGGTCCCGGGTGCACGCTTTTCATATGGATGAATATATCGGCCTGCCGGAGAAGGCCCATCAGCGCTTCGGGAACTATTTGCAGGAACGGTTGTTCAGCAGAGTCAATCCCGGACGGATCGAGTTGCTGGGCCGGACGGGCAATATTGAAGGGGAGTGCCGGAGATACGCGGAGCTGCTGAATGAAGCGCCTATTGATATCGTCTGCCTTGGCATCGGTGAGAACGGGCATATTGCGTTCAATGATCCGCCTGTAGCCGATTTCGCCGATCCGCTGCTTGTTAAAGCGGTTGAATTGGATGAAGCCTGCCGGACGCAGCAGGTGAATGACGGCTGCTTCGCCACGCTGGACGATGTCCCTACTCATGCGCTGACGCTGACCGTGCCCGCCTTGATGGCAGGTTATCATCTGTTCGCCATTGTTCCCGGCAAAGCCAAGCGGGCTGCGCTGCAGGCTGCGCTTCATGGCCCGCTCAGCACTGCGTGCCCGGCGAGCCTACTGCGGACCCATCCCGCCATTACACTATTTACCGACCGGGATGCCTTCGGCTCATGAACGGTGTGATCTCGGGAAGACATTACAGAACCGGCCTGCCGCTCGAGGTCCACGTTAACGGTGGCGTCATTGAAGCGGTTCATACCCTGGCCGAAAGTCCGCATATGGCCGATTGGCCCTGGCTTGCGCCGGGGCTGGTTGATTTGCAGGTGAACGGCGGCTGGGGGCTTGACTTCAATACGCTGCCGCTTGCACCGGAGACCGTGGCTGGACTCTCGCGCCGCCTGCTGGCCCGGGGAGTTACCTCGTATTGTCCTACCCTGATTACGAACGGGTCGGACCAGCTCGTCCAGGCAGCATCCGTGATTGCTGAAGCCGTGCGGACACAGCCGGATATCGCCGGGCTGATTGCAGGCATTCATCTGGAGGGGCCCTTCCTGTCCCCGGAGAACGGTCCGCGCGGGGCGCATCCCCTGGAGCATATCTGCCCGCCCGATTGGGAGGCCTTCTGCCGCTGGCAGGAGGCGGCGGAGGGGCTGATCCGGATCATTACCGTGTCGCCCGAATGGCCGGGAGCCGCAGCCTTCATCTCCAGATGCACCGCTTCCGGCGTGAGGGTCTCCATCGGACATACGGCGGCCTCACCGGAGCAGATCCGGCAAGCAGTGGCCGCAGGGGCGGTGATGTCTACTCATCTGGGCAACGGTACGCATCTTACTCTGCCGCGCCATCCTCACTATCTGTGGGAGCAACTGGCTGCCGATGAGCTGTATGGCTGCATGATTGCCGACGGCTGCCATCTGCCGGATGCGCTGCTGAAGGTGATCCTGCGGGTGAAGCAGAGCCGGGCGATTCTGGTCAGCGATGCCGTCTCGCTGAGCGGCATGGCGCCGGGTGCCTACCGGCTGCATATCGGCGGCGACGTGGTGCTGACGCCGGAAGGAAGGCTGCATCTGGCTGGCCATCCCCGGCTGCTGGCCGGATCGGCCATGATGCTGGCGGACCAGGTGGCCTACCTGGCCCGGGCCGGGTTGGCAACGCTGGAGGAGGCGCTCGACTGCGCTTCGCTTCACCCGGCCCGGCTGCTGAGGCTCCCGCAGGCTGCCGGACTTACCGCCGGTGCCCCAGCAGATCTGATCGGCTTCCGCAAGAACGGCGGAGCCCTGGACATTCAGGCAGTGTGGAAGAATGGCCGGATTACAGCGGCTGACAAGGATTAGTCTAGCAGGGCGGCCCGTAAGCCAAATGTAGTCGAAAAACCGATCACATTGCGACCAGGGGCGGCACGTGGGCCAAATGTAGTCGAAAAACCGATCACATTGCGACCGGGCGCAGCACGTAGACCAAATATAGTCGAAAAACCGATCACATTGAAACCGGGAGCGGCTCGTAGGCCCAAATGTAGTCGAAAAACCGATTACATTCTGACCAGGAGCGGCACGTGAGCTCAATGTAGTCGAAAAACCGATTACATTCGGAGCAGGAGCGGCACGTGAGCCCAATATAGTCGAAAAACCGACCACATTTGGACCGGGGACGGCCCGTAAGCCAAATGTAATCGAAAAACCGATCACATTGCGACCAGGGGCGGCGCGTAAGCCAAATGTAATCGAAAAACCGATCACATTGCGACTGGGGGTAGCGAGTAGGCCAAATGTAGTCGAAAAACCGATCACATTGCGACTGGGGGTAGCGAGTAGGCCAAATGTAGTCGAAAAACCGATCACATTGAAACCGGGAGCGGCTCGTAGGCCCAAATGTAATCGAAAAACCGATCACATTGCGACCGGGGACGGTGCGGAGGCCCAATGTAGTCGAAAAACCGAACACATTGCGAATCAGGGGCGGCGCGTAAGCCCAATGTAGTCGAAAAACCGAACACAATAATAGGCGGTTTCGTCCTTACTGATCCAATCCATAAATTTAAACCTGACGTTGTAAGAGGAGGAGAGAGCGATGCTTAGCTTAATACCCGAGCCGAAGCAGGTAAGGTTGACAGAGAAGGAGCCATGGCAGGCCGGCGGGGAATTCCGTCTGCGGTTGGCTATGGAAGTGGAAGATCCCCGGCTGGTGCTTCATTGCCGGCGGGCTTTTCCCGGCAGGGAAGTCACCGCCGCCGTCACGGGAGCAGGCGAGGGATACTCGCTGCTGATTGAGGAGATTGTGAGAATCGAGGGAACGGAGGAGACTGAGAGCACTTCAGCGCAGGCAGTGCCTGGAGAAGCGGGACCGACTAACGGCCGGGCTTCGGTTGCTGATCCTGCTAAGGCCGACCTGTCCCCACTGAAGGGCCGGGCGGAAGGCTACATTCTGGAGGTTAGCGCAAGCGGTGCAGCAATCCGCGCCCTTGACGCCCCCGGACTCTATTACGGCTTGCAGACGCTGCTGCAATTGCAGAGCCTGCACGGGGACGGCAGTATTCCGGCGATGTCCATTACGGACTGGCCCGATACGGAGCTTCGGGTGATGAATTTCGATCTGCGCCAGACCTTCTCGAAGCCGGAGCGGCTGATCGAATATCTGGCTGAATTCTCCCGCTACAAGACGAACGCGGTGCTCATTGAATACGAGGACAAGTTCCCATTCCAGACGCACGGGGAATTCGCCCATCCGCAGCACGCGCTTAGCCGGGAAGAGCTGGAGGCGCTCCAGGCTGGGGCCCAGGAGCATTATATCGAGATTATTCCGCTGCAGCAGAGCTTCGGCCATCTGGAGTATGTGCTGCGCTATGACACCTGGAAGCATCTACGGGAGACAGAGGAATCTACTGGCGAGATCTGCCCGTCCCATCCGCAGACCTATGAACTGATTACAAGCTTGCTGGCGGAGATGATGGATGCCCATCCTGAATCACGTTATATTCATCTGGGTTGTGACGAGGTGTACAGCCTGTGCGAATGTGAAGCGTGCCGGAAGGAATTCGGCGGCGTGAGGGAACGGGCCTTCATCTCCTTCCTGAACCGCCTGATCGAATTCACAGCCAGCCGGGGACGGCAGCCGATCTTCTGGCATGACATGCTGGACAAATGCCCGCCCGAGGAGTTGGCGAAGCTTGATCCGCGAAGCGCAGCGATGATCTGGATCTATAACGGCCGCAATATACAAAATGAAGTTACTTCCCTTACCCATAAGTTCAGAGCGCTGGGCATTGAGGTGATGGGTGCTCCTGCGGTCCGCAGCTTCGACTGGGCGGAGCATCAGAACTACCCTGTCATTGACAACCGGACCGACAATCTGCTGCAGTGGGCAGAGACCGCCGAGAAGCTGGATATCCGCTGTATGGTCGCTACGAACTGGACCGGGCCATTCAGCCTTGGCGTTCCTTATGGCGTATTCGAGACCACCTGGTATCCGATGCTGCTTCATGCCGATCTAGCCTGGAACCGGCGGGCAGATGCTGGTACGTTCATCGACCGCTTCCTGGAGCTGTTCCATGGTATAACTCCAGAGACAGGTCATGCGCGGCTGGGAAATTACCAATTAGAGGATTACTACGATATCATCTGGAAGCTGCGGGAGGAGGTGCAGCGGAATCACGGCTACGCTGAGCTGATCGCGATCATGCATGATTTCGAGGTAGCAACCGACCGCTCCAGGGCGATTCACAAGTATGCCTACCGCTGGGAGCTGTACCCGGGCGACAGCGCGGAATGGCGTTCTCTGCTGAACAATTACACCCGTAACCATAACGGACGCGAAGCGGTCCGGCCCCGGATGCTGGAGGCGCTTCTGCAATACCAGCCCCGGGATATGGCTGAGCATTTCGTGAAATCGCGCTTCTATCTGCATGATTACCTGGAGCGGACGCTCTACCGGGAGATCGGGCTGGCCCAGGGAGAATGAGCACTCAATATATCGAGAGGAGGATGGAGCAATTATGCAACTGAACGAAGCAAATCTAAAGCATGATCCGGCCGCCATGAGCCTGGAGGACAAAATAGCGCTTATGTGCGTAGTCGGCACCCCTTCTATAGCGGCAGAGCCGGAGTTCCGTGAACGGATGTCCGGAAACCGGTTCGGCGGGATTGGCCTGTTCCCTCATAATGTGAAGGATGAGCAGCAGACGCTGAAGCTGATGGCGGAGGTTCAGGCCATTGCCGGAGACTCCGGCATTCCGCAGCCTTACTATGTGTCGATCGATGAGGAGGGAGGCACGCTCTCCAAGTTCAAGACCTTCTATCCTTACATTCCCGGCAACCGTGCTGCCGGATTAAGCCTGGATGCTGAGACCGCCTATCTCCAGGGTGAAATCATCGGCAGCCAGCTCCACGCGCTGGGCATCCCGATGAACTGGGCGCCAGTGCTGGATGTGAATACGAATATTGACAATCCGGTTGTCGGGGTGCGCTCTTTCGGCGAAGACCCTGAAGTAGTAGCCGCCTTCGGCAAGGCTTATATTCAGGGGATGCACGAGACAGGTGTAGCGGTAACGGCCAAGCATTTCCCCGGCCATGGACAGGTCAGCGGCGATTCCCATGTCGTCCTCCCCGAGTGTGAACTGACGCTGGAGGAATTAATGAACGGGCCGCTGTTGCCATTTATCGCTGCCATCGAAGCCGGGGCCGATTCAATCATGATGGGACATCTCGTATTTCCTAACATTCCCGAGTCGGCAGGACTGCCTGCTTCACTGAGTCCCTTCTTTGCCGGAGACTTACTGCGCAGCAGGCTGGGCTTTGAGGGTATCATCTGCACCGATGACATCGAGATGGGCGCGATCAAGAAGAATTTCAACCCGGATGAGGTGGGCGTACTGGCCGTGCTGGCCGGCAACGACATGATTCTGATGTGTCATACGCCGGAATTCCAGGAGCAGGTCATCGCGGGTATCCGAAAAGCTGTTCTGGACGGCGTCATCGCCGAATCCAGAATTGACGAATCGGTCAGCCGCATCCTCCGCCTCTATGCGAAATTCCGGCAATACCGGGCGGCAGCCCGGCCCATTCCGCGCGAGGGATGGAATGAGGCGGCCCTGCAATATGCGCGCCGGACGGTCAAGGTCAGCCGCGACCCGCAGCAATTGCTGCCGTTGTCTGCTGAACGCTCATATCTGCTGATCTTGCCGCGCCAGGAGCAGTTGACCATCGCCGACAACTCCGGGGACAATGAGATCGGCCTTGCCGCGCTGCTGGAAGCCCGGGGCTTGTCCGTGCAGACAGAGTATTGCAGCATGAAGGCGGACGCCGCCGAAATTGCGAACCTGTGCGCCAAGGCCGCCGGCCGCACCGTCATTCAGGGGACACTGAATGCCCATCTGTTCCAGGGCCAGCTCGAACTTGCCGAGAAGCTTGCGGCGGCCGTTCCGCTCCTGAACCTGGTACTGCGTAACCCGTATGACGATGCTTACCTGCCGCAGAACGCCGGAAGCATTCTTCTGTGCTCCACCTCCGATTATTCGCTTCAGGCTCTAGCGGAAGTGTTGGTTAGACAGGCTTAATAACTCACTCAAGAGCAGACTCTCATGCCATACTTGGGGTCTGCTCTCATTTGTGTTGATAGAATAACATAGTATTATTGTTGATATATGGGAAATAAGACGGTGTTCGTCACAGAGGAGGATCTGCAGCATCTCTGATCCAGCGCACAATCGGCCGGAATTGATCGGTATGGATCAATTTTATCGTTGTATCCATCATTGGTTTGCGGGACGGGCTGCTTTATAATTTCATTGTGCAAGCAATGCAAGCAATGTCATTCTATTAAGGGGCTGCAGCAATGAGAGAACTGAAGGGCAAACAGGTCATTCTTCAAGATCATGATTTGAGACGCAGAGAGGACGCCAACCGCCGGTATCTGATGAAACTGACAAATGACAATCTCCTCTTTAACTATAAGGTGGAGGCAGGAAGATATGACGGCAGAGATATTCCAGCGGATGCACACGGGGGCTGGGAGACGCCGGTCTGCCAGATCCGCGGACATTTTCTGGGACACTGGCTGTCTGCGGCAGCAATCCGTTATCATGAGACCGGGGATCTGGAACTCAAGCTGAAGGCCGATCTTATCCTGGACGAGCTGGCTGAATGCCAGAAGGACAACGGAGGGCAATGGGCTGCGCCGATTCCCGAGAAATATCTGCACTGGGTGGCCCAAGGCAAGGCGATCTGGGCGCCGCAATATAACATCCATAAGCTATTTATGGGTCTTGTCGATATGCATCATTTCACCGGGAGCCGTAAGGCGCTTGACATCGCAGACCGATTCGCCGACTGGTTCGTCGATTGGAGCAGTACCTTCACCAGAGAGAAGTTCGATGACATACTGGATATGGAGACAGGCGGTATGCTGGAAGCTTGGGCTGATCTGCTGGAGCTTACCGGGAACGATAAATACACTGTTTTGCTGGAACGGTATTACCGCAGCAGATTGTTCCGCCCGTTACTCGAAAATAAAGACCCGCTGACCAACATGCACGCCAACACGACCATTCCCGAGGTACTCGGCTGCGCCAGAGCTTACGAGGTTACCGGCGAGCAGCGCTGGATGGATATTGTCACGGCCTACTGGAAATGTGCGGTCACTGAGCGGGGGATGCTGGCTACCGGCGGCAATACGGCAGGTGAAGTATGGATGCCGAAAATGAAGATCAAGGCCCGCCTTGGAGATAAGAATCAGGAGCACTGTACAGTGTATAACATGATCCGTTTGGCAGAATTTCTTTTCCGGCACACCTCGAATCCGGCCTATGCGCAGTATATCGAATATAATATGTACAACGGAATTATGGCGCAGGCCTATTACCAGGAATACCATCTGACCGGCAACAAGCACAGTGATCCGGCAACTGGGCTGCTCACGTACTTCCTGCCGATGAAAGCCGGGCTGCGGAAGGACTGGAGCACGGAGACAGACAGCTTCTTCTGCTGCCACGGAACGATGGTCCAGGCCAATGCGGCGCTCAACAGAGGCATCTATTATCAGGAGCAGAACGATATCTATGTCTGCCAGTATTTCCGTTCGGAGCTGACCACCGAGATTCACGGAGAGAGCGTGCGGATTCAGCAATCCCAGGATCATATGAGCGGAAGTATGCTGAACTCCTCGAACACAGCCGGGCAGCAGGAGCTGAATGAGATTACTGCACTTCATGAGAACATGCCGGATTACAGAAAATATGATTTTACCGTCCATACCAGTTCTGCCAGCGAGTTTGCCGTCCATCTGCGAATTCCAGACTGGATCATGTCAGAAGCTGTGATCTATGTGAACGGGGAGCTGCACGGGAAGTCTGCGGATCACTCCGCCTTCTATACGATACTACGAGAGTGGCAGGACGGCGACCGGATCAGCATCATTCTGCCTGTAGGCATCCGTTTCATCCCTTTGCCCGACGACGAGCAGACCGGCGCGTTCCGCTATGGCCCTGAAGTACTGGCTGGCATCACCGAGAATGAACGGATCCTCTACACCCCGTTAGCGGATGCAGCCGGTGAGATCATCATGGAGAACGAACGGGAATGGGGGAGCTGGCGTTACTTCTTCAAGACCACCCGTCAGGACCCCGGCATCCAGCTCAGAAGAATCCGCGATATCGGGTATGAGCCTTATCAGGTGTATTTCCCGGTAAAATCCCCCCACAAAGTGGGGTTTTAGCTTCGATGTCTATTCAGGTACTTTGCGGGGACCCCGGAACATATACATTCTTGTCTATTTAAATAAGCATAGGCGTTATTTAGCAGAACAACCACCTGCATCCTTGCAGGTGGTTATTTTATGTGTAAATATATTTTTTGAACGATCGGTCGTTAAATTATTGACAATTCATTAGTTTAATCCTTATAATGACATTAATTCAATCGAAGGGAGCCTGAGGGTTATCAAGAAAAAAGAGATTACATCCAGTTACATCATCCAGGCAGCATTTGAGCTTTTTGCTGAGTATGGAATAGAGAAAACGAGTTTGGGTTTAATTTCAAAAAAAGTGGGGATCACCAAATCCTCTATTTATTATCATTTTGCTACAAAAGAAGAGCTGATCAGCCGGACCTTTGAGCATATTTTCCGGGATCATCATTTTACAGCGTATTTTGATACGGAATCCGTTAATAAGGACAATTTTGCAGAAATCCTAATCAGCGGCGGTCTAAACATGCTGCCAAGCAGCGAGGAAGAGTATCGCTCCACTTTAAGGGTGCTCAGTGAGTTTGCCATGCTGGCTGAACGGGATGAGCAATTTCGAGCTCCATTCTTGAGAATCCAACAAGATTTTGTAACCGGTTTTGTTCAACTTCTGTCGAAGGGCGCTGAATTTGGCCTTATTGCTTCTTCAACCATCGGGGTTAACGCAGCCATTCTTGCTCTGCTTATAGATAATTTATCCAGATGCAAGATGATGAGGATGGATCTCGAATATGAGCTGATTTGGGAAGAGGCTGTCCGAAGAATGATACTTCGTGAAGATCACCAATAACTTACAGGGGGCAGATACACTTGAAACATATTATTATTACAGGTACATCCAGAGGAATCGGTGAATCCCTGGCTAATCAATTCATCGACCCGTCCCACCATCTGATATGTATATCCAGAACGGCTAACCAAGGACTCATGGAGCGAGCGAAGCAACTGTATTGTCAAATGGATTATTTTAATTATGATTTAACGGATATCAGTGGTCTCGATCAGCTTTGTGAAGAAATATTCAGCCGAATTGATCTTCATTCCAGCGGGGAAGCCGTCTATCTAATCAATAATGCCGCCATGCTGACGCCTGTAAGCCCGATTGATAGGTTAGAAACGGGACAGATCATAGAGAACCTCCACTTGAATCTGTTAGCACCCATGGTGATTACCTCCAACTTTTTACGACTTACTAAGCATCTGAATGTGGACAAAAGAATCCTGAATATCTCCTCAGCTTCTGCAAAGTACATACTGCCTTCACAAAGCGCCTACAGTACTGCCAAAGCTGGTTTAGACTCTTTTACCAAGTGTATAGACATAGAACAGAAGCTGGCTACGTATCCGGCAAAAGCAGCAGCAGTGTATCCCGGCATGATCGATACAAGCTTGCAATCGGAAATACGGTCTGTAACCACTGAGCTGTTCCCCTATGTGAATGAATTCATTCAGCTCTCTGCGGAAGGGAAACTGCAATCACCGGAATACACAGCGTCTAGATTAATTGAAATTCTTGTACATGATGATTTCGGAAAGACTGTTATTATTGAAACCATCGATTAATGCTGAGAGAGAGGTGATTAACATCAGTCCCTCCAGAAAATTAAGCAGCTTCAGCCAGCTTGATGACTTCATAACATACGGCGGGTATATGGAAATACCGGAGAATCGCGGACGGACACCTGAAGAGCTTCTACTTGACTGTCAAGCCAGCTCCAGAAGCAAGCACGGTCACAGCCTGGAATTTGAGTTCCGGCAATGCAGGTTAACGGTGGTTTACGCAAAAAAAGGCTATTTCGGATCGCAGCTTGACTTCAGCCGCAGAGGACGAAGAGTTACGGGGAGTGACATGCTCCAATGGCAGGATTTTTCCAATTACCTGGCAGAGCTTGGGTTGACCACCGTCAACTTCACTCAGAAAAGCAAGAGGATTAGAGCGCAGCTAAGCAACGGATTGCGGGTTATTTTCCAATACTCGGCGGACCATGGCGATTATCTGCTGGATCAGATCACCAGCCGTTACGGCAACCAGAGAAAATTGAACCGCATTATCGCTGAACCAATGATCCTGGATATGCAGAGCATGGGTTATACGGTCAGCGAATACCTGAAGCACGGCGGTTTCTTCAAGCTGCCGGGGCAGCAGGACCGCCGCTTCACGGATCTACTCATGCGGTGCACCACCAAAGAAAGCCACAGCAGTATAACAGGCACTATATTGGGATTTCAATTTAAGCGTTGGCTGCTGGAGATCTTTTATGATGAGAAGCTGCAGTTCACAGGCGAGAATATGAAATTCATCGGGGAACACGGAGAGGATAGGAAAGAGGAAGGGCAACAGGATAACGAATTCCGCACATGGGGAGATTTCCAGGCGTTTGCCCGGTATCACGGCATTCAGATCTTAGAGCAATGCCGCAGTCTGGATGTCATGATCGTCTTCCTGGATACAGGGGCCAATGTGCATTTTAATTATTCTGAAGACCTGGAGGATTATGTTGTCACTGTGTTAGAGGGCGACGGAATGCGCTTGCGCGACAGCTACAGGAGAATTTATAAGGATTAATGCGTGTATTCATATGAAAATAAAAAAACCACCGTTGAAGGGCTTTCCCTTAACCGGTGGTTTTTTGCTGATAAACGAACTCCTGCCATGATCACCTACAAAAAGTAGGTCAAATGGAAATTCAATTGCCATTTTTTTGCGCATCTGCACGGTGATTTGAGTATTTCCATTCATCTACTTCACGGGGATCAACACCACACAAGTGACTGATTAGAAGCGCCAATGTAACGTTCGGGAGTACCACACCGTACTCAATATTCTGGTAGTTGCGCAAGGTGCATTTCATGGTGTCGTTAATCTGATGTACGAT
Organism: Paenibacillus sp. FSL R7-0210; assembly: GCF_038009085.1. Classification (NCBI taxonomy): domain Bacteria; kingdom Bacillati; phylum Bacillota; class Bacilli; order Caryophanales; family Paenibacillaceae; genus Paenibacillus; species Paenibacillus sp. FSL R7-0210. Next base: position 2,433,920 of record NZ_JBBPAR010000001.1, on the reverse strand, counting down.
GGATTCTTGGGTGTACCCTGCGGCTTTCCGTGCATCCTTTATCCTCAAAATGCAATATCTCCCTCAACTTTTCGGTATGTTTTTATGATAGGGGAGGAGACCCGTTAATTTAACGCTTTATAATACACGAAATATATTGCGTATAATGTTTTTAGGTATATAATAATAGATGTAAACGGGATAATTAGTAAAATATCCCTTTATATTGACCGCCGTTTGATTCAGCCTTAGTATCAACTATACGTATGCTTTTAATCCTATTTTATGGGAGGAGGTGTGTTGGTTTGGGATCGGTCAATTCGATTCGGGAAGAACTGCTCGCGTATATGAACAGAAATCAAATGATACATTCCCATTTTGCAGAGTTAGCGGGTCTCAATTCAGGTACGCTCAGCCGGATCTTAAAAGGTAAACATCCAATCTCTATGGCACAGCTTGCTGCGATTACTGCTGGAATGAAGCTGCCGGAGGACTATTTTTTTGAAGACTACATAGAGGAATGCTTTTCTTTTGTAGTCTCCATGCGGCGGATACGACCCTTTATTTTCCGCTCAGCTGAGTTAGAACGTCTGGACTGTCTTGAACAGATTGTGAACCGTCTGCTGGAGGATTTGTCTTATGCATCTTTACTGTTTGAATTCGCTGAACTTTTGTATGGGGACAATAAAAGCCAAGCTGCAAGGATACTGTATCAGGGTGTGAGCGAAGCCGAAAAGTATCAGCATTCCGAACGGTTAGCATTATGCCAGTACCGTATATTTCAGATTGAATTAGAAGAACAACAGGATCTGGAGGAGAGGTTACGTGCAGCCACTCAATTTGAGTTGTATGTCAACCGCTTAGACGCAGCCGATCAGCTCGATGCAATGAAACAGCTAATGCATATTTATGGTCTGGTACACAAGTGGAAGAGAGTAGACGAACTCGCTAAGGAAATGCACCGGATTGCATCCGTTCAATATGAGCTGGAAGGCCGCAGATCTAACACAATAGAAGAAAGGGTGAAGCGTCCTGATCGTCCTTTTTACTATTATATCCTGTACGCATACTTAGCCAGATCTACTGCCAGCGAAGAGTGCGGCGACTACAAGAGGGCATTATCCTTTGTGAAATTGTATGCAAATGGTGAACGCTGGGTTCAGGAGAACGATGAAGAATCCCGGCAGGTCATTGCACAATTTACGGAATGGGCCGTTGCTAACACTTATCTGTACCGGTTAATGTCCGGAGATTTGGATGTAATACATGAGTACGCAGACTATATAGCTATTCAAGAGGATGAAATATTTGTGGCAGTGCGTTATATGGTTCAAGCGGCGAATGTATTTAAGCTTAATATCGACAGTATCTTAGAGCGGTTCGCGGCATACATACCTTATGAATCCAGCAAGACAGAGTTCGGTGAATACAATCAGGCCATCCTGCAAGAGAGCTACGCGCAATTCCTCATCGACCTTGCAGTCTATTTTTTCAATCACAGCAAGAGTAAGGAACAGGCATTGCACACGGTAATGAAAGGCTTGGAAATATCAATTAGGATCAATAGCAGCCGAAATATCATTGTTTTTATGAGTCTTTATGAGCAATATAGGGATTTCGCGGATCAGGAACTGCAGGAAAGATTCAAAAATCTATCAAGTGAGGTGTATCAGCCTGTAGTGTTTCAATTGTTATTTCAACGACGATAACCTTGGTGACTACACTGGGACATGGTTGGGGAACTTAATCATTTTCGCGAAAATATACAGGGGTGCTCCTGACATTTCGGGGGGCGCCTTTTTTGTTATGTTCTGAAGGTATTTTGTGCAATGCAAAAGACATCCTATTATCTGTCATAAAACCCTAAGATAGCATAAAGGGAGGATTCTATGGTGAACAGAAATATGCTCGTGCAAGTCCGGATTGAACGTGCCCGGAAGCGGCTACACATTCTGGCGGAGAAACATCATGATCTTCAGCACCCTGCGGTCCTTAAGCAATCCATGGTATTGGATGAATTGATTAACCAGTATAATATGGAGGGAGAGCAGCAGAGATTAATAGAGAGCAGGAAATCACTTGAGAACAAACATACTTTATATTGAAGATAATGAGAAAATCGGCACTTGGGTCAAAGAGGAGCTGGAGCAGCGGGGATATTCGGTACAATGGCTGCAATCTGGTGAGGGAGCCGAGGCTGAGGTTACGCAATATGATGTCGTTATTCTGGATATCATGTTACCGGGCTTAGATGGATTCACTATAGGCAAACGGTTGAAAAAGGCGGCCCCCGCCGTTCCAGTGCTGCTGTTGACCGCCCGGACCTCCGTCGACGATAAGGTAGAGGGCTTACAATTCGCGGATGATTATGTGACGAAGCCCTTCCATACCGATGAATTAGTAGCCAGACTGGAGGTATTAATCCGCCGGAGCGGCGGAGTCTCTTCGGACCGCATTACACTGGGCACTCACATTGAAGTGGACACGAAGCTTCAGACCATTTATGACAAGCGTACAGGAGAAGAGATTATTTTGACAGGGAAGCAGCATCAGATCCTGATGTATTTCCTGCGCCATCCGAATCAGGTTCTGCCGAAGGAACAGCTCTATGAAGCTGTCTGGGAGGAAGCCTATATCCCTGGCGACAAGACCTTGCTGGTTCATCTCCACCGGCTGCGGCACAAGCTGGAGCGTGACCCGGAGACCCCGGAGATTATTGAGACGCTGAAGGGAATCGGCTACCGGGTGAAGCTATGAAGCAGCCCCGTTCCTTGTTCCGGCATTTTCTGAAGCTGCACTTTCTGTTCATCTTGCTGCCGCCCCTTGTGCTGATGGTATTCTCATCCTTCTTTGGCACTTCCGGGACAGAGCCAAGATTCAATACATTGAACCTGTTTTACATTACAGTGCTTATATTCACTTGTATAATTGTCGCGTTCGTTGTTCTATCCTGGCTGTTCTTCTGGAGACTCCGCAAACGTCTGACCCGCTTACAAGAAGCTATGTCCGCTACTCCAACTAATGTGGATTCGTGGCCTGAGCCTGTCCTGCTTCAAAAGGACCGCATGGATGAAATAGACCAGTTAGGCGGTTCCTTCAACCGGATGATCCGGCAGCTGGAAGACAGCCGCAGGCGGGAGCAGGAAGAGGCCGGGCTGCGGCAACGGCTCATTGCCAACATGTCCCACGACCTGCGGACGCCGCTGACCATCATGCGGGGACATGTCACCCGGCTGAACAAAGAACCTTTGAGTCCAGAAGGACAGAGCTCTTTAGCCGAGATCAACCAGACTATTACCCGGACCGGAGAACTGATGGATGATTTGCTCTCATACACCTTGCTTACCTCAGGAAAATATCCCTTCGAGCCTGCTCCCACAGACATGGGGCGCCTGGTAAGAGCCTCGGTTGCTGCGTGGTATCCGGTTTTTGAAGAACATGGCATTCAGGTCGATGTTGATCTGCCCGCAGAAGAGACCTTCCACTGGACAGCAGATCCTCGGTGGATGACCAGGGTGCTGGATAATCTGTTTCAGAATATCATCCGCCATGCAGCGGACGGCAAATATGCTTCTATCGCTGTGGATGTGCAGCAGGAACGGATTCTTGTCGCTGACAAAGGCCCTGGCATGGATCATTCTGCATACGGTGGTGGGGCGGGAATAGGGCTATCGACCGTACATTACATGCTGAATACAATGACCCTGAAGGCTGATTTCAACTCCAGCGGGCACGGGACGAGGGTAGTCATTGGCAAAATGTAACCTGAAATTAACCCGGAAGTAAACGGCCTGCCCACCGGGATGTAACCTTGCATCTGTATACTTAGCACCATAACGAAAGGATGTGTTATGGTTGCTTACCATCAATAACTTAGTCAAACGCCGCGGTACGCAGGAGATTCTATCCGGGATCACCTTCGAAGCCAGACCTGGAAGAGTCACAGGATTCCTGGGACCCAACGGGGCCGGCAAAAGCTCTACACTCCGTATCCTGCTCGGATTGGATCATGCCACCTCCGGGAGCGCCTTGATTCATGGCAGGCCCTTCGCAGAATTAGAGCACCCACTGGCAGCCGTAGGTGCCGCGCTGGACGGATCTGGAGCCCATCCGATGCGGACAGGACGGGCACACCTGCGCTGGATCGCTTGCGCCGCCGGTCTGCCCCGCTCACGGGTCGAAGAGGTGCTGGATATTGTCGGTCTTACCACGGCAGCGGGCACTAGAGTCAAGCAATATTCGCTCGGCATGGGGAGAAGACTGGGAATCGCAGCAGCGCTGCTTGCAGACCCGGAGATTCTGATTCTGGATGAACCGGTGAACGGGCTCGACCCGGAAGGCATCCGCTGGATTCGGACATTTCTGCGTAAGCGAGCAGAAGCCGGGAATACGGTGCTGCTCTCCAGTCATCTTATGGGCGAGCTGGCCGAAACGGTGGACGATGTGGTGATCATTAAGCAGGGAAGAATTGTCGCAGACGGCACCTTGCAGGAGGTAACCGGCAGTCATTCCACGCTGGAGGATGCCTTCTTCGCCCTGACCTCTGAACAGGCAGGTGATGCTTGGTGAAGGCATTCCATGCAGAAATCTCGAAATTGCTCTCGCTGCCGGGGATTTGGCTCGCCCTGCTTATTGGAGCATTGGCTCCTGCGGTCATTGCTGCCTTGGACGCTATAGCAGAAAAAGAGGCGATTATAGCTGGAGTCAGCACACGGCTGCCCGAAATGGGCTACAGCGGATTAGGTCTTGGTGTGCAGGGCGTTATTATCCTAGGCGTGCTTGCAGTCAGCAGCGAGTACCGGACAGAGAGCAGTGAAGGGGCCGGAGGGCAGCAGATTTCCACAAGTCTGATGGTTGTGTCATCGCGGCTTCAGTTGTTTCTGGCAAAAGCAGGCGCTGTATCTGTCATCAGCATCCTCCTGTGTATCCTTGCTGTGATTCTGATTGTGCCAACCACACGCTATATATTAGGTGACTATGCCCCGCTACTTGAATGGACCCGGCTTGCCGGTGCCGTCTGCTACTGGACCTTCACTGCACTGTTGGCCTTCGGGCTGACGCTGCTGACGAAGCAGGGCATGATCCCGCTTACCGTGCTCATGATTAATTCATCGCTGGTATCCTTCAGTGTCCTGCTGGCCAAGGTGACGAAGCTGGCATTCTATTTGCCGGACCGGGCCGGCATGGAGATGTTTATGTTCACTAAGAACAGTGCCTCGACCGAGGTTACAGGCAGTCTGTTCGACAGCTATCACACCCCGGTTACCGGCGGCTTGATCATGTTTGCCTGGGTGGCCGTGCTGCTTGGGATTGCAGCTATTGTGTTCCATAGGAGGGATGTTGCAGCATGAATGTCTCATCCGGCAGGAAGACTATACGAATCCTTAGGGCTGAACTGGACAAGCTGATGACATTGCCATGGATATGGACCGCAGTTACGGTTACATTTCTTGTTCATCTGCTTTTGACTGCGGCCTTCACTTCCGCCTCTCTGCAGGAAGGAGCCGCAGCACCCGGAATCCTGAATACAGGACTTGCCTCGATGAGCTATCTTCAGGCAGGGTTCATTATTCTGGGGATCTTGGCGGCTTGCTCCGAGTATACGGGCGGACAGATCCGCACAACGTTAACGGTAATCCCCTGGCGCGGGCACCAATTATTGATGAAGCATCTGGCACTCACCCTGATTACGATTCCTGCGGCGTTTATCCTTACGGCCTCCGGTGTCCTATATGCGGGCTGGAGGCTAGGCGGCCGTGCAGCAGGGATTGAACCTCATGAAGTCATACAAGCATTGCTGGGGGCAACGGGCTATCTGACCTTGACCACACTGCTTAGCGCGGCGATAGGAGCTTTATTGAGAAGAACCCTTCCGGCCCTGGTGATCCTGCTTGGCTATTATTTCATTATCAGTCCATGGTCGCGGGGGCTTCTGCCGGCCTATTTCCCGGATACGGCTGGACGATACATGTACCTCCTGCCTTCCTCTGGCGAAATGAATGTCCTTACGCCTGTGCAGGGGGCCGGTATTTTAATGATCTGGACAGTATCCCTTGTGGCAGTAGCGATTGTTGTCTACCGTATCCGGGATGCTTGAAGCCAGAGAGAGGATGAAGAGGGGGGTCTTCTGGACGTAGAGAAGCCAAGTATATTAACATAAAGGCAATAAGTCATGGAACGGTACAAGAATGTACCGTTTTTTGGCGTCCAGGAAGATCGCATTACACCCAAGTACCTGACAGAGGTCATCCCGCATGAATGATGAATTCCCGCTTGCCGATTCATCTAAGTGACTTAAGGTGAAGGCTATAGTGAACACCGAACCATGTAGAGGAGCGAGAAGGCGATGAGAAAATCATATTTGTCCTTATTTACTCTGGTATTTTGGATTCCTGCAGTGATCCTTAGCATCCTGGTCTGGAACGATTATTCCGGTTATGTGCGCAGTGCAGCGGACCGCCTGCTCCCGGTCAAAGCGTTGTACTATCTGGACCAGGGCAAGAAGGTGCTTGCGGTCACGGACAGCAGCAACGGGCTAATGGCAACGTTGTATGACGCAGGCACCCATAAGGCTGAGCAGGAGGTGGAGCTGCGCTCAGACATCCACCGGCAGCGGCTGGTCTCTTATCAGGCCGGTAAGCTGGTGATCGCAACCAAGGATAAGGCAGGCCTGCAGGTGAATGTTATTGATCCGGCGGGGGGCGCGAAAGAGCTGGTACAAGGAAGCTTTAATATCCCGACCTTTCTGAGCTCCGACGGGCATGAGTGGCGGGGCAGATTACTGTTCGCCGGGGCGGATAAAAGCTCAGCGGTCCATGTGGCGGAAGTCAGCCAGGCTCAGCTCCACTACGCGAATCTGAACGGCTCAGCCGCTCTTCCAGCACGGCCGGTCTCCATTCGTGAAGCCTTCTTCAGCTTCCAGGAGGGGCATTCTCTTCCCGTCTATGAGGTGGGACTCAAGGACGGGCGCACTGCTTATGCTTCTGCCCTCTTCGGCAAGGACGGCATACCTCTACTTGGGCTGAAGGGCGCGCAGGAGAGTGCTCCCGAAGCGCAGAAGAGGGTAGGACAGGAGTTTGCCGCGCAGCTCGGACTGGACAATACCCGGCTACTGCGGGTAAGCAGCGAATATCCAAAACAGGTTCACTATTACAATGAGGCCGCAGGTAAATGGGGCGAAACCGTTAAGACCCCGGAGCCGGTCTATCAGGCCAGGCTCTTCCCGCTGAACGATCAAGAGACGCTAATTGCCGGGTCCACTGCGGAAGACGAGCTTAAGGGTAAGCTACGCGGGTATTTGTATCATGCGCAGAGCGGAGAATTTACGAATGTGAACGCCGCGCTGGAGACATTATCCTACGATAAGCTGCAAGATCCGAAGCTGAGCTTCTATAAAGAAGCGAATAATGATACACTGTACTATTCAAGTCCGGATTCATTGGGAGGCTGGCTGCTAATCAAGGAGGGGCTTAGCGGACAGATCAGCAACGGGGAGCTGCAGCAATGGCAGATGGCTGCCGGGGAGGATCAATTATCTGCAGCGACCTTCAAGAACTATGTGCTGACATGGAATGCCCTGGTTGTGAACTGGGTGATCTGGCTCGCAATTCCTTTACTGATGGTGGTGGGACTACTCCGGCTGCCACAGCTTTTAATCCGCAAGCGGTGGCAGAAGCTGGCCGAGGGGGTTCTGATTCAAGGCACGGTTATCAATCTGGCCGAGACGGGGATGCTGGTCAACGAACAACCACAGGTCCGGCTTACCGTCCGTTTCACGGACCAGGGCCAGAGCAAGGAGGTCCAGATCCGGCAGGTCATCTCTTATCTGAACCCGATCCGCCCAGGCGATCAGGTGATGATCAGCTATAACCGGAGCAAGCATACGGCGATCCTGGTACGGGAGAGCGAGCTTAAGAACCAGGCACCGCCCCGAATCATTCATGATGCGGTCTTAAGACAGATAGAAGCCTGCGGACCTCTAAAGCGCGGGCAAGCACTGCTGCTGCATTTTGAGGCAGCAGGCCAAAGCTACAGTGTGCCTGTGGTACAGCCCTCCGGCTTCGTCTACCGTACCGGAGAACGGGCAGATCTGATAATCACAAGCGGCAACGCCCGTTTGTTGAGATATGGTCCTGCGGAGCGGAGTGATCAGGCAACCCAGCTCACCTTAGAGGCTGAAATTACAAGAGTTCAGCGGTTGCCGGTGAAGATCGCCGGCCAGGATCTGCTGCTACTTGAGATAGTGATGGTGAACGGAAAGGAACGTCTGCGCAAGGTGAACAGCCAGTTCGTCCCGGAGAATCTGGAAGTCACTGTAGGCGCAGTAGTTCCCGTAACTGCGAAGCCGGAGGAGGTTGCGCTTCAATCGCGGCTTCTGCAAGGCAAGCAAGGCAGTGCCAGCGTTCGATCGGTCGACTACCGGGGAACGACCGGCGACCGGCCGCTTGCCACGATCACCGTCGAACGCAGTGGACAGAGCTACCGGATCAGGCAATCTATAGAACCGGTGTATGGCGTTGAAGCCGGGGATGAATTATGGATTGCCTACGATGAGCGCACCGGGGAAGCCACTATTGTTAATTATGCGACTTAGTCATTTATCATATGGATGCGGGAAGATATTCTTATGAATAAAGGAGTTTGTAACTCTCCCTGCTGAGGCAGTGGAGAGTTTATTTATTTACGTCAGATTGGAGTTGTACATTATGCAAATGAACTTTTTCCATCAAGGGAATCAGCGGAGAACCTTCGGCTGGGCGGATATTCTCGTCATATCCTTGTTGTTATCCATCCTGTATGCCGCGGCAAAGTTAGGCTCGGGGATGCAGGTGCCTTTAGATCCAGAGGAACTGTCCTCGCTCAGTCTGGACCCTAAGTGGCTGCCTTATTATGCAGGGCGTTCCCTTTTGCGGATGTTTATCGCTTTTGGAGCATCCTTGATATTTACCTTCGTGTACGGCCGCATTGCGGCGTATAACCGGACAGCCGAGAAATTCATGATTCCCGCCATTGATATCCTACAATCCGTTCCGGTGCTTGGATTTCTTTCGGCCACTGTCCTGGCTTTTATGGCATTGTTTCCGGGGAGCCTGCTGGGAGTGGAAATGGCTTCAATCTTCGCTATTTTCACCAGTCAGGTCTGGAATATGACCCTTAGCTATTATCATTCCCTTAAGACGATCCCCCGCGATCTGAAGGAGGCTGCCGCAATGAATCAATTGGGCAGATGGCATCGTTTCACGAAGCTGGAAGTGCCATTCTCGATGATCGGCCTGGTCTGGAACAGCATGATGTCGTTTGGCGGAGGCTGGTTTTTCCTCGCAGCCAGTGAGTCGATCAGCGTGCTGAACCAGGATCTGCATCTGCCCGGCATCGGGACGTACATGGCCTTGGCCGCAGATGAAGGTAATATTAAGGCCTTGATCTATGCGATCCTGGCGATGGTGGTGCTGATTGTGATGGTGGACCAATTCTTCTGGCGTCCGATTATTGCCTGGAGCCAGAAATTCAAGAATGAACAGACTGAAGCAGGCGAAGCGCCAACCTCCTGGGTGTTAGAGCTTCTGAAGCGGGCCAGCTTTGTTCATGATCTTAACCGTAAGCTGCACGGCGGCGTTCATGACGGATTCTTGCGGCTCTCAGCCACAATCTTACATGTGAAATTGCCGCATGTCCCATCACGGGTCAAGACAATCTTCAAATGGCTAATCTTGCTTGTGGCCGCTGTACTTATGCTCCGATATTTGTATTCGGGGATTCTCGAGATTGCCCGCTTAAGCTGGAGCGAGCTGATTCATGTGGTATTCCTCGGCCTGCTGACCGGGTTACGCGTTGTTGTTTCGACACTTCTGGCTGTGATCTGGACGCTGCCCGTGGGTGTGTTCATTGGAACGAATCCTCGGCTATCACGAATTGTTCAGCCTGTTGTGCAGGTGTTGTCTTCTTTTCCGGCGAACATGGCATTTCCGATATTCACGATTCTGTACTTGAAGTTCGGGATATCGATGGAGATTGGGGCCATTCCGCTGATGATGCTGGGGACACAATGGTATGTATTATTTAATGTTATTGCCGGTGCGATGGCCATTCCTTCCGATCTTAAGGAAGCTGCGGTGACTTTGAAATTGACACGCTGGCAGACCTGGAAAAAACTAATTCTCCCCGCCGTCTTTCCATTTCTTGTAACCGGCTGTATTACGGCAAGCGGAGGCGCCTGGAACGCCAGTATTGTATCCGAAATTGTATCGTGGAAGGATCAGGATCTGCAGGCAGCCGGGTTAGGTACATTCATTGCGCAAGCCACCACGAACGGGAACTGGCCGGAGATCATCTGGGGCATTCTCGTCATGTGCCTGCTTGTTGTCATCGTGAACCGCCTGGTGTGGCGCAAGTTGTATGCATTAGCCGAAAACAAATATCACTTGGATTAGAGGTGTAGAACATGACCAAAGCATTGATTGAATTAAAGCAAATCACCAAACGTTATGATCAGCCGAAGCAGGCAAATGTGAGTATTCTGGAAGATATCAACCTTCAGATTAAAGAAGGTGAGTTAGTCTCGATCCTGGGACCTTCAGGCTCGGGGAAATCGACGCTTCTGCGCATCATCGCAGGTCTTGTGCCGCCTTCTCAAGGCTCGGTGCTCTATAATGGACAAGAGATTGCCGGTACGAATCCGGGCGTCGGGATGGTGTTCCAATCGTTTGCATTATTCCCTTGGCTTACGGTCCTTGAGAATGTGAAGCTGGGACTTGCGAACAAACCGCTGCGCGAAGCCGACAAAATGCGTAAAGCACTCGCTGTCATCGATATGGTTGGTCTGGACGGCTTTGAAGGGGCATACCCCAAAGAATTATCAGGAGGGATGCGCCAGCGTGTGGGCATCGGCCGGGCGCTCGTCATGGAGCCGGATATTCTTCTGATGGATGAACCGTTCTCGGCTCTTGACGTATTGACCGCAGAGAATCTGAAGCGCGACTTGCTGGAGCTGTGGACGGAGCGGCAAATCCCTACCAAATGCATTATTATGGTCACCCACAGTATAGAGGAAGCTGTCTATATGTCAGACCGGGCGATCGTCTTATCCAGAGATCCTGCCCGTGTGATCTCCGATATTCCCATTGCGCTGCCGCACTGGCGGGATAAGCAAGATCCGCAGTTCACATCGCTTGTGGACCAAATCTATTCCATACTGACCCAAAGGGAAGTGAAGCCTGCCGGTCCGGCCGAAGAAAAGCAAAATACCATCGAGAAAATACCACCGGTTCCGGCAGGCGCCCTCACAGGCTTCATTGAACTGATTGACGATCTGGGTCAACAAGTGGACTTGTACAAGCTGGCCGATCAATTAAGTCTGAAACTGGAAGATTTCCTGCCGATCGTCGAGGCGGTGGAAATGCTGCAATTTGCTACGGTTCTGCATGGAGATATCGAGTTGACAGAGCCAGGACGCCAGTTTGCCAATGCAAGTGTTCTCTTCCGGAAGGAAATTTTTAAAGACCAGGTGCTGGAGCATGTTCCCATCATGGAGAAAATCATCTGGATTCTGCAATCGAAATCAAATAATAAAATGGAAGGAGCCTTTTTCGTGGAGATTTTCGAAAAGCATTTTGAGGCAGAGGAAGCCGCACTTCAACTGGATATCCTGATCGACTGGGGCCGGTACGCGGAACTGATTGCCTACGACAAAAAAGCAAAGGTGTTGTATCTGGAAAATGATTCAGATTAACTTGGACATTCGCGCGGAGGAGGTTCCCGGTTTAAGAGAAGCCGTGGGCTGGTCAAGAAGAGACTCTGACTATCCTGCCCTGTTTCAGCGGTGCAATTTCTGGGCCGGAGCTAGAGATCCCGGAGGGAGACTCATCGCTTTTGGCTATGTTGCCGGAACGGGTCTGGAGCACGGGTATATGGAGGACATTATCATCCATCCAGATTATCAGAGGCGCGGAGTAGGACAGCAGCTTGTTAAGGAGCTTTTGAACGAGTCTATTCGACGCGGATTGACCATAGTAACCCTCACTTATAGCCGTGAGCATAAGGAATTCTATGAAAAGTGCGGATTCTCGTCTACAGCGGCCGGGATCTGGAAAGCGGAGGAAGGAAAGTAATTCATACAAGAACTGAGAAGCCAGCGAACTCTTATGGACGCTGGTTTTTTGGAGACCTTAAACCGACAGTAATTCTATAATATGTAAGGTAATTTACTATTATTAGGCAGGTTAATTCCATCATCCCGATCCGTTATGATTACATAAGCTGCGCCCTTTGAAGGAGGTTATGCGGACTTATGAATCCGACCCGGACATTGATTAAGGAGATATTGTCTAATAGTAAGAGAATCCTTGTTATGATCCTACTCTTCAATATTTTAGCCGCATTCGTCTCGACTGTTCAGCCCCTCCTGTTCAAAGACCTATTCGACGACATCCTGCCTGACAAGCAGATCGTTACGGCTGCATTCTATATGCTCCTGCTTATTCTGATTCCCGTAATTTACGCAGCTTTGAACAGCGTCACCTCTTATTATAATAATGAGCTGGGCAACCATTTATCCAAGAATCTGCGCCTGCGGCTGTTCTCTGACGTACTCCAGACCCGGCCAAGAAACGTGGACAGCATCGGCAAGGGGGAAATCATTAACCGGATCACCTTGCAGGTGGGGATGCTATGTGAAATTTTCGTGGTAGACACCCTGATGTCCTTGGTCTCGAATGCTATTCTGCTAATCGCTACCCTGTGGATCATGTTCTCGATGAGTACCGAGCTTACACTCGCAGCCATCCTCTCATTCCCTCTATGTATGTATGGCTTCAAGCGCTTCAGGAGCAGGACGGAGCGCCTGGATAAGCAGTATCATGGCATTTTGGATAAGGGCATCAACTATTTGAATGATTTCTTCACGAATCTGAAGGCGGTCCACAGGTGTAACGGACATCAGGCGGAGCAGAAACGCTGGAGGGAGTGGAATGACGAGGCGTGGAAGATATCCCGGCAGTCTAGGCTATTTCATCATGTGGTGTTGAACCTGGTCGCGGATACGGTCATTTCCATCATTACGGGCATCATTTACGGCTATAGTCTGTTCCTGATTCTGAGAGGCCGCATCTCACCAGGCACATTGCTGGCTTTCATTGTGATTCTTCCAAGACTGTATCAGATTTTCAAGTCGCTGTTTACGCTGAACATCGATAGGAGCCGCATGACGGTCATTATTAATAACCTGAATGACATCCTTGAACTGGAGAAAATTTCATCGGGAGCTACAGCTCCCGACTATCACAGTGTCCCCCTCCTGCAGCTGAGGAATGTCTCGTACCGGTACGCTCCGGCAGATTCTTTTGGGATCACGGACTTTACTCTGGACATTCAGCCCGGAGCCTTCGTGGGGATTGTTGGATTAAGCGGCTCAGGGAAATCTACGATATTCGAGCTAATCCACAGGTTCATTGAGCCGGATGAAGGGGAGATTTGCCTGGACGGCGTTCCGATCCAAGAACTGGACATTCATGAACTAAAACGATATGTCGGCTATTCCCCGCAAAAGGGAGTGTTATGGAACAAGTCCATTCTCGACAACATTATTTATCCATTGCAGAAGGAAGACATGAATGAAGAGACCTGGCGCAAATTCAGCACTGCTGTTGATCTTGCCCATGTGAATTCATTCGTACAAGCCATGCCTGAAGCGTATGATAAGCAGGTGGAGAACCATGGAGACAATCTCTCCGGCGGCGAGATCCAGCGGATTCTTTTAGCACGGGCTTTCATGAGTGAACCCCGGATTCTGATGCTGGATGAATACACCTCAGCTCTCGACGCCTTGACAGAGAGTGACTTGAACGATACCTTGTTGAGCCTGAAAGGGAAGCAGACGTTCCTGGTGATTGCACACCGGCTGTCCACCGTGAAGAATGCAGATGTCATCCTGGTCGTGGATAAGGGAAGAATTGTTGAGCAAGGCAGTCCAGCCGAATTACTGGTCCAACAGGGAATGTATTACAAGATGGTGGAGAAGCAGAAAATTTAGCGCTTCAGCAGAATAACACAGCTTGCACCGCCTCAATTATCACCTTTTGGTGACTATATCACAAAAAAGTGGGTACTGTTTTTCTTGTAACTTTTCCCCCATACTAGCGTTCATAGGAACTACAAACCATAAAAGGAGTGTATAATAGTATGGGTAGATTTGATGGGAAAGTAGCAGTTGTAACCGGAGGAACAAGCGGCATCGGGCTTGCGGCGGCAGAGCAGTTCGTACGAGATGGGGCTTACGTGTTTATCACAGGACGCAGACAACGTGAATTGGATGAAGCGGTACAGCAAATTGGTCAGAATGTTACAGGCGTTCAAGGTGACATCTCCAAGCTGGAAGATCTGGACACCTTATTCGATACCGTCAAGCGGGAAAAGGGACATTTGGACATTCTGTTTGCCAATGCCGGACTAGGGTAATTCCTGCCGTTAGGCGAAATTACGGAAGCCCACTACTACAAGACCTTTGATGTCAACGTGAAAGGAACTATTTTCACCGTTCAAAAGGCACTACCCTTGTTCCCTAACCAAAAAGGTTCCATTATCCTGACAGGCTCTACAGCCGGCTCAATGGGGGTACCCGCGTTCAGTATCTACGGCGCCTCTAAGGCAGCGATCAGACAGCTCGTCCGCAACTGGATTCTGGATATCAAAGGAACTGGAATTCGGATGAACGTCCTTAGTCCGGGTTCAGTCGTCACACCGGCGTACGATGAATTGTTCGGCTCCGAGCTTGACAATTACCTGGAACAGGCCAAAACAGATGTCCCGCTCGGCAGAGTAGGGCAGGTAGAAGAGATCGCAAATGCAGTCATGTTCCTGGCCTCTGAGGAGAGCAGTTATTTGAACGGCATTGAATTATTCGCAGACGGTGGAGTGGCTCAAATCTAAATCAGCTTAACGTTTGTGTATCAACTCAGGAGATGATGGATTGTTATGAAAATCTTTCACTGTGAACTGGAAGTTACACTAGAGGTCATCGGAGGGAAGTGGAAGGGGCTTGTGCTGTACTATTTAATCCAAGGACCGATGCGTACAGGGGAACTGAAGCGGCTTGTTCATAATATTTCGCAAAAGATGCTGATCCAAACGCTTCGGGAGCTGGAGACGGACGGATTAATCCGCAGAACCATGTACAATCAAGTACCGCCTAAGGTGGAATACTCAATGACAGAGCTGGGTCAATCCCTCGAACCCGTATTAAGACTGCTTTGTAACTGGGGAGGGAAGTATGCAGGACAATCCTACACTCCTGGCGAGATTAAGATTTTAAATTTGGAATAAGTATTGTTAATAAACTATAGTTCTAACTAGAGGAGCCTGCTGCCAGCAGGCTTCTTTTGCGTATATGCCGCTATACATCAGAGGAGGAGACATAATGACAGCAATAGACTACGCTAACCTATCCAAAGAAGGACAATGGGGTGACCAGGGGGACGTCTGGCGACGGCCGGAGACCCAAACTTCTCTGGAGTCACGGCTCTCCCACACTGAGGAACTTAAGTTTGGGAAATTTAGGATGCCAAATAAGCCGAGGCTTAGTATAATAAGTGCAGACGGATTCCAAGGAGGAGGTGGTTGTATGAGTGCAGGCGATATTAGCGACATTAGCGATATTACTCCGATTACCCAATTGAATATGAAAAGGAGAGGCTTTCATGAGCTACAACCCCGAAATCCCGAGAAGCCGGTATGACAACTATGGTGACCGTGAATGGACACGGCTTACGAAGGATGGTCCAGGCGAGCTTTTGTATCAGGTGCATCTGGACATTCTACAGCGCTATATCAAGCCTGGGGACCAAGTGTTGGAGATTGGTGCAGGTTCAGGCAGGTACACCAAAGATCTGGCTACCATGTGTTCTGAGTTGACCGTCGCTGATCTGTCCAGCCATCAGATTGAATTCAACAAGTCCAAAATGCAAGAGCTGTCCCTGGTGGACAGAATCAAGGCGTTCCATGTGCTAGATGTGCTGGATATGAGCGTGTTTGCAGATGCTTCTTTTGACTCAGTAGTATGTATTGGCGGTGTCATCAACTATCTCTTGGACAGAGAGGCGGATGGTATCCGGGAGCTGCTAAGAGTACTTAAGCCGGGCGGCCTCCTGATTGTCGGGTCGATGAGCTTCATCGGCGCTTCCATCTATTATCTCGAAGGCATCCGCTATGAGAAGGACCAGTTCGGGATCGATGCTACAAGATGGCTCATGAATACAGGGGTTCAGGACGAAGATCATTATCCAGTTCCCAGCAAGCATTACGTCCATATGATGAGAAGCTCTGAACTGGATGCTTTATTTGCACAGTTTCCGGTTAATATTCTGGAGAGAAGCTCTGCCGGACTATATACGCAAGCTGGAGATGCTGCCTTAGAGAACGCCCGGGCTGATCAGGAATTCTGGAAGCTGCTTGTCGAACAGGAGATCGCGTTCACCAAACTGCCGGGCACGCTGGATTGCGGCATGAATCTCATCTACGTGGTGCGTAAGCTATAAGGCTGCCGCTCAATAAGCATGACTTAATCAAAATCCCGTCTGCCACAAACAGGCGGGACTTTTTATATCCGAAGGAACGGGGGATCACGGAAATGGGAGTATGGACTAGCTCAATGAATGGAGCACCTTGGACAAAAGGTAAAATGGATCAAGCGGTGAAGGAGCTCAGACAGCGGGCGATTATTTCGTATGTCATCGATGTGGACAAGCTCCAGGATCTGCAGGAATTAGATCAGCATGTATTTGCCGAACGCCCGGATCTGGTCTTGTCAATTAGCCAAGCCGACAGGAAAGTGCGCTATTCCGAGGAATTGCTGCAGACCTTAGCGGAACTACAGCACATCACAGCTTTAGAGTTGAATCTGTTTCATAGTGTGGATCTGAGTGTGCTTGGCAAGTTGCAGCGACTGCAGTTTTTATCCATTTCGGCCAAAAAGCCGATAGACCTAAGCTTCCTCGCAAGCTTCAAGCAGCTGCAATATCTCTCGGTCCATGGGCAATTTCAGGACTTAACGCCGATAGGCGATGCCGCCAGCCTGGACACCTTAATCTTGCGCACTACGATTCATGAGCTGGAATTTGTCCGCCGGTTACCGAACCTGCTGTGCCTCTTCATTCACGACTCCATCTTGAAAGGATCACTGGATGCGCTTGCAGATTCTACCGTCCCCATGCTGAGTCTGGCAGCTATCCGCAACTTAACGGAGGTGGATGCCCTGGAGTCCATGAGCAATCTTACATACCTGAACTTATCCTTGCCGAAGCTTGAGGCTTTGTGTGACTTTTCGAATATGCCGGGGCTTATACAGCTTGAACTCGATCAGATGAAATCCCTGGAGGATATTGACCCTTTATGGACCGCAACGCAGCTTGAAATGTTACAGCTAAGAGAGATTTCAGCAGCCGTGACCGCAAAGGAGTTAGAGCCTTTGACCGCAATGAAGCATCTGAAGCAGATCGACTTCCAGTTCCTTGATCTCAAAAAAGGCAGGATCGCAGCCTTACGTGAGTCGTTTGCCCAGGCAGGCAAGAGCCACCTATTGTATGAGAATATCGCCGAAGCCCAGCGGATTAAGCCCATGTCGCTAGTGCATTTACGCAAGCATACGGGATTAGATCAATAAATTAGCGGATAGGAGTGATCACAATGATTGATTTAGCACAACTCCAGAAGAGAGTATATCAGAATAAGCTTGAGAAGGGGTTCAATGTCACAGATATTTATCAGGAATTCTGTCTGACCCACGGGGAACTGTCTGAAGCCTGCGAAGCCTACCGGAAGAAGAAAGATGACCTCGGTGAAGAATTAGCGGATGTTGCCATCTACCTGATTGGACTGTCGGAGATCCTGGGGATTAACCTCGAAGAAGAGATCATGAACAAGATCACTAAGAATGAAAGCAGAGTCTATGAGAATAGGGATGGAGTGCTTGTGAAGGCGGAGGAATAATCTGAAAATAAGGAGTACATCAATGAAATATTATAAGAAATTAACCGGAAAGAAGTGTTACTTAAGCACGGTAGCTACTGACGATGCGGAGGCTTGGACCCGCTGGTTCAATGATCTGGAGGTAACAGCGCCGCTTGGGAATGAAGCCTATCTACTAACGTCTCTGGACAAGGAGCGTGAGGGGATAGAGCATGTACTTAAGTCTGGAACGCATATGTTCAGCATTGTGGATCTGGAGAGCGACTTGGCCATTGGACGCTGCCTGCTGTTTGATGTCAATCTGGTTGACCGGAATGCCAAGGCAGGGATTTTTATCGGCGATAAGGAGTTTTGGGGAAAAGGCTTCGGCTCTGACGCCATGAGACTGCTGCTCGATTACGGATTCAATCTGCTGAATTTGAACAACATTATGCTGGGGACGTTCGCCTTTAATGAAAGAGCCATTCAATGCTATAAGAAGGTCGGATTCAAAGAGATTGGGAGAAGAAGACAGGCACGCATTATCGGAGGCGTGAAATATGATGCAATCCTGATGGAT
The DNA here is from genome assembly GCF_038009085.1 of Paenibacillus sp. FSL R7-0210. Taxonomy (NCBI): domain Bacteria; kingdom Bacillati; phylum Bacillota; class Bacilli; order Caryophanales; family Paenibacillaceae; genus Paenibacillus; species Paenibacillus sp. FSL R7-0210. Next base: position 2,415,427 of record NZ_JBBPAR010000001.1, on the reverse strand, counting down.
ATGCTGGCCGAGGAATTCGAATCGGTATTCGTGAAGCCGATCATCGCAGGCTCGCCGGTCAGCCAATAGGTTAGCTGAAATGACAAAACACACCGCTAAGGCACCTGGCGGTGTGTTTTGCATTAGTGGTGAGCTTCGTGCATAAGTACCCCGATAGTATGGAAAAACTTCTATAGTGCAGATAAACAGCATGAATAGATTTCTCAGGAGGTTAGCGTGATGACAACTCAGGACCCGAAGGAGCTTTTGAAGCTGAAGCAGGAGCAGGACGAGGAGAAGAGACAGTTCACTAGCTTTGCCCGGGCTGTATCCGAAGATGGGGAAGTAGAAACAGGTCAGGAATTCAGTCATGACCGGGTGCCTGACGACCAGAACCGTATGAAATCGGTGGAGAACAGACAGAACTGAGCAGGACACTGACGGAAAAGTACAATGGATGGACCCCTCAGGAAGCCTTCCATGCTTTCCTGAGGGGTTTTTTGTTTATTATTGTATACATACACTACTCATGGAGGTTCATATATGGTTTTTATCATTTCAATTACCATCGTAGCGATTTTTGCCATATGGGGAGCAGTGGCGCCTGACCAGATGGCAAGTACCGCTAATGCCGCGTACACTTTCTCCATCCATAATTTCGGCTGGTTCTATTTGCTGGCGACTCTGTTCTTCTTGATCTTCACCTTCTATTTAGCCTTCAGCAGGTTCGGCAGTATCCGGCTGGGAGACGATGACGATGAACCGGAATATTCCACAGTCTCCTGGCTGTCGATGCTATTCAGCGCAGGAATGGGGATCGGGCTGGTCTACTGGGGAGTGGCTGAACCACTGTCCCATTATTTATCTCCGCCGGAGGGCGTAACAGGAGGGACGACAGAAGCAGCACGGATCTCCATGCGCTATTCTTTTTTTCATTGGGGACTGCACCCATGGGCCATCTATGCCGTCATCGGCTTGACACTTGCTTATTTCCAGTTCCGCAAAGGGTACAAAGGCTTGATCAGCTCCGCCTTTATCCCTCTACTCGGGGAACGGCTGGTGTCCGGCTGGCTGGGTAAAGCCATCGATATTTTGGCGGTGATTGCTACGATTTTTGGAGTAGCGACTTCGCTGGGTCTCGGGGCTCTGCAGATTAACGGAGGTCTGCATTATTTATTCGGACTTCCGAACACCGTAGCCGCTCAGATTGCAATTATTGCGGTTGTGACCGTGCTGTTCCTCATCTCCGCTACCAGCGGTCTGGACAAGGGTATCAAAATCCTCAGCAACACCAACCTGGTGATCGCCGTTCTTTTAATGCTGTTCGTATGGATAACGGGTCCGACCTCGTTTATCTTTGATACCTTTACAACCACATTAGGCAGTTATCTGCAAAACATCGTCAATATGAGCTTGAGGTTAACGCCTTTTTCCAAGGGAACTTGGGTAGGGGCGTGGACCTTATTCTATTGGGCCTGGTGGATTGCCTGGGCACCCTTTGTCGGAACATTCATTGCGAGGGTATCCAAAGGAAGAACAATCAAGGAATTTGTCATTTGTGTGCTGATTATACCGAGTCTGTTCGGTTTTATCTGGTTTTCGGTATTCGGGGGAACGGGCATGCAAATGGAGCTCTTCGATGGTGTCCAGCTGGCTGAAGCCGTTAAAGGAGACACGACCACCGCCCTTTTCGTCATGCTGGAGCAATTGCCCTTAGGCACCATAGTATCGTTAATAGCTACGATCCTGATTATGATCTTCTTCATTACATCAGCCGATTCGGCTACCTTTGTACTGGGCATGCTAACGTCAGACGGCAAGCTGAATCCCAGCGCAAGAGTCAAACTAACCTGGGGAATTCTGCAATCCTCCATCGCTGTTGTGCTGCTGATTAGCGGCGGCTTGGGCGGCCTTCAGACCGCTTCCATTGTAGCTGCGCTGCCTTTTGCCATTGTTCTGATCGGCATGTGCTTCTCCCTGCTTAAAGCGCTCAAGGAGGAGGATAAAGAGCGCCGTCAACGGGAAAAACGCCAACGCCAACAGCTGAAGCAGCTGCTGGAAGAGCAGGAGGCTATCCAAGCTAATGCGGATTCCATTTGACCCGATGTTATCCTTATAACTAAAATTATACAAAGGTGTGTGTTAAAGATCACAACGGATAATCTAAGGATAGAAGCTAACAGAATGGAGGTACTTCATAGAGGCAAGCTAACGCGCGTATCGTCAGAGGTGCCCGGCCCCCTGGATACTAGCTCTCACCGTCGCCTCGCTCACTGTCGTTTATTTTATCAGTGCATTTCCGCTTGTCTCAAGGTACTCATGCAGCAGATTTAGCCTGAAATAATATACAATGGCTGAACCCTCAGGAACGCGATCCTAGCGTCCTGAGGTTTTTTTCGTAAAGCCTCCATTCACAATTCAGATTAATATCTTATAAGAAATTCTAGAAATCACAGAAATTTATCCGGGCAGGGGGTGCTACTATACAACTATAAATAGAGACGAGGTGATGACATGCAAGCGAAATTGGCAGCGGACGCCATGCCCCTACCCCAAAAGCGGAACTCATGGATAAGAACGATAAAAAAGTATAAAGTGATGTACGCTCTCCTGTTCCCGGCGTTAGTTTATTTTGCCGTATTCAAATACATTCCTATGGCGGGAATCATTATTGCTTTTAAGAACTATAACCTGGCTTTGGGGCTATGGGACAGCCCGTGGGTGGGATTTAGAAATTTCACGGATTTTATGAACGGCGTTTATTTCTGGGACATCATGAGAAACACAATTATCATATCGCTGTATAAGCTGTTGTTCGGCTTCTCGGCTCCGGTCCTTCTGGCTTTGCTGCTGAATGAAGTGTATACCCAATGGTTTAAGAAAATCGTACAAACGATCACTTATTTGCCCCATTTTCTGTCATGGGTCATTGTGTATGGAATGATGGTGGCGTTATTGGCCCCGGGGGATGGGCTGTTCAACATGATTTTGAAGGAGGCTGGAGTTGAACCCATCTCATTCCTGACGGAACCTGCCTGGGGCCGGCTGCTGATTATCTTATCTGAAATATGGAAGGATATTGGCTGGGGCGCGATATTGTACCTTGCCGCATTAGCAGGAATCGATCCAAGCTTATATGAAGCGGCCAGAATGGATGGCGCCTCCAAATGGAGACAGCTTTGGCATGTAACCCTTCCCGGCATCCGGGGAGTTATGATTCTGATGCTGATCCTCAAATTAAGCCATATTCTGGATGCCGGTTTTGACCAGATATTCATGTTTGCCAACAGCTTCAATCAGGAGAAGATCGACATTATTGACACCTGGGTCTACCGTGAAGGGCTTGAGCGGCTGAAGATTGGCCTGGCTACGGCTGTGGGATTGTTTAAAGCGGTCATCGGATTTGGTTTAGTGCTCGCGGCGAATAAGCTGGCCAAAAAATTCGATGGGCAAATCTGGTGAGGGGGTGATCCAAATGATCAATTTGACAACCGGGGAAAAAGTCTGGCAAGCCGTCGTTTATTTTATTCTGATTTTGCTGTCCTTGATGTGCTTACTGCCCTTTCTCTATGTGGTTGCTGTTTCAGTGACCCCGGAATCAGAAGTGTTAAGAAGAGGAATTGTGATTATACCAGAGACCTTTACCTTTCTGGCCTACAAAGAAGTATTCATTTCTCACGGGATCGGGCAGGCGTATAAAATCACCTTGTTCCGGACGATTGCAGGCACTGCGCTGAATGTGTTTTTTACGGTAATCGCGGCTTATCCCTTATCCAAAAAATATTTGCCGGGACGAAGCCCATTCCTGCTATTCATTGTCTTCACTATGATGTTTGGGGGAGGATTAATTCCGACTTATTTATTAGTCCGCTCTCTGGGATTGCTGAACAGCCCATGGGTACTGATCATTCCACAGCTCATTAGTGCCTTTAATCTGGTCATCATCAAAGGGTTTTTCGAGCAATTGCCCGCAGAAATCGAGGAATCCGCGAGGGTGGACGGTGCAAGTGAGCTTCAGTCGTTATGGCGGATCATTTTACCCCTGTCACTGCCCGTCCTGTCCACAATTTCTTTGTTTTACGCAGTCGGGCATTGGAACAGTTACTTCGATGCGATTGTGTATATCAATGATTCGGGCCTAATGCCGCTTCAAGTGATCTTGCGCAACATCCTGCTTAACGTCGCCACACAAAGTGCAGATTCGCTTGCCAATTCCGGCACGGTTAGTACGTTCGCTGTGCAAATGGCTGCAGTTGTCGTGACTACGGTTCCGATTTTGATCGTCTACCCGTTTATGCAAAAGCATTTTACCAAAGGTGTGCTCTTGGGATCAGTTAAAGGTTAAAAGGCATTCCAACCTGAGTTGTTACGGGGAAACCGTGATAATATAGAAGCAAAGGAGAGGTCATTATGCAACGTAAAGCAATTACATTGGCTATGCTGACAGCAATAGTGGGTATGGGAACGGTATTGTCAGGATGTGGGGGACCCAAAGAGGAACCGCCGGCAGCATCGGGGAATTCAGAGGGCCAGCAAAGTCCCTTTGAAACCAAATTGAAAATTACGATGTTTAACCAGGGTACGTTCAATGCGGCTGCTCCGATTCCTCCACGTGAAGAAGATATTCAGCGCCAAATGCTGGAGGAAGCCGTAAACATTGACCTCGAAATGATGATTCCCCAATCCGGGCAAGCCACGACTAAATTAAATACGCTCATAGCTGGCGGAGATATTCCGGATTTGATCTTCTTGAAAAGCCGGGCGGATCTTGCTCAATATTATGATCAAGGCGTTCTTGCAGATCTGACGCCGTATCTTGATCAATTTCCTGAATTGCAGAAACGTTTCAGCAGCGACTCCTGGGAGGCGGTGACCTATCAGGGACAAACCATTGGTGTTCCGGGTTATGATAATGTAAACGGTATCAGCCGAAGCTACTTCATCCGCAAGGATTGGCTGACAAAGCTGAATATGGAGGTGCCAACAACACCTGACGAGCTGTTTGAAGTTATGAAAGCCTTTACAGAGAAGGACCCGGACGGTAACGGCAAGAACGATACGTACGGATTCATCGGCGGTATGAATAAAGAAGGTAATCTGCAAACCTACGGCTTCGATAGTCTGATGTGGATGTTCGGTGTCAATCCTCCCTCAGCCATTGATGTGAAGGACAATGAAGCGGTGTTCCTGTATACCGATCCCAAAATGAAGGAAGCGCTCGCTTATATCCATAAAATGATGGAAGCCAAAGTTGTAGATCCGGACTGGGTGACGATGAATACGCCCGATTTGCTCGACCAAAAGTTATTTAAGGGGAAAGTGGGCTTCATGATCAGAGACGCCCGCAGGCTGGAGCCGGATTATCAGCAGAAAATGAAAGAAATCAGCGGAGAGGTACCGGAATGGATCGTTATTCCTCCAATGACAGGTCCTTATGGTGATCAGATTGTAGAGAGAAAATCGTTCCAGGGCAATTCATGGGCCATATCCAAGAAAGCGGATAAGGAGAAAATCATCCGGATCTTGTCCATGCTGAATTATTTCTTCACGGACCAAGAAGCCTATCCGAATTTTGCCTACGGAATCAAAGGAATTCACTGGGATGTGGTGGACGGCAAGATCAAAAATAAAACCTCCGAATTATCGAAGGACATGAAAGAAAAGTACCTCTGGGTCGATCATTACAGAATGCCGCGCCGCGGGGATGATGCGGAGTACTTCAGCTTCCAGAATCCTAAGACGGCAGAAGCGTTTGAGAACAATCAGAAATACGTGGCGCCCACGTTGCCCGGGAACTTATTGACTGAAGACCCGAACGATTCATTGGCAGCTGACCGCCAGCGTTACATTAATGAGAGCCTGGTCAAATTTATGACTGGCAAGGAACCTCTTTCGAACTGGGACAATTTCCTTGATACATTGGAGACCAAGTTTGACATGCAGAGATATAGGGAGTCAGTAATCAAACAATTTAAGGAAGCAGGCTTAATCAAGTAAAAATTAAACGAAGAGAGCGGCTATCCTTAGCCCTCTCTTTATTGTCATATGCTATGATTTGTTCCATACCGATGCAGAAGGAAGATGATCGATGCGAAGAAGAATCAGCCTGCCCTTAAAATTATTTTTGATCGTCTTTGCCTTTGTATTAAGCTGCATCATCTTGATCAGCCAATTATCTTACCGCTATGTCCAGAAGGAAATAAGAACCACGGATGTGTATTACACCAACCAAATTCTTGACAAGATAGACCAGTATTTCACCGTTAATTTCTCCTCCTTCCAGACGATCCTGTTCTCGGTGGAATCATCGGTGAAAGCCAATATTGACAATACGGACGTAATTAAAAAGCAATTAAGAGAGCTGTATGAACTCAACAGCAGTTATGTCAGTAATATTTATCTGATCCAAAGCGATTTATCCATTCTAGGCGGAAGCACGGCTACCCGGATATTCGATGAACCTTTAGCTGAAAGAGAATCCTTGTTTGCTGCCGCTGACCAGAACAGAAGGACTACCTTTGTCAGCGACCCTTACAAATCTAAATATTCCGGCTGGACCGTTACCATGGTCCGGTATCTGAACGGTACTCCGTTTCCTATGGCTATTGCGGTAGATTTGGATCTCAATGCCATTGAAGAAACCTTGTTCAAGATTAATAGACAAGAACAAATGAATCTGGCTCTAATCACCGCATCGGGAAAAATCATTGCCGGATTTTCGGGAAATAAAGGCTCCCTGAATATTCAAGACCATACGTTTTCAATCGGTGAAACATCAGCGGAACAAATTCTGGATACCGCAGAAACAAGCCTTCAATTGCATACCAAGGAGGGAGCTCAGGTCTCCCTTCTGAAAAAACCGACGGAAAAGTTCAACTGGACCATTATCTCAATCAATGATGAATCACGCTTGAAAGCGGCTTTGTCCAGATTGGAAACCTATTATATCGAGCTTCTGGCTGCGGGCTTTCTCTTAAGCCTGTTCGTATCCTTTTTTATTGCCAAATATATAAGGACTCCGCTCTACGCACTCAAAACAAAAATGAAACGGGTGGAGCAGGGTCTCCTGACAACTACTATATCTATTAACCGAAACGATGAGTTTGGCGATCTCTCCCGGGCATTCGATCGTATGCTGCAGCAAATTGTGGAACTGATCCGGGGAGCAGAGCTTCATCATGACCTTGAACGCAAGCTGGAAATTCAAGTGCTGCAGTCGCAAATCAACCCTCATTTCCTGTATAACACGCTTGGTTCTATCAGCAATGTCATACGGCTCGGACAGATTGAGAAAGTAGATGTGGTGATCGAGTCTCTGATTTCAATCCTGGAATACGGGATCGCCGACGCTTCGGAGAAGGTCTCACTGCGCCAGGAGCTGCAAAATGTATCGGATTATATCGCGATCCAGAACATCCGTTATAACCGGAGCTTTCAATTGATTGAAGATATCGAAGCAGGATTAACAGACTTTCCGGTATTTAGAATGCTGCTGCAGCCGCTTGTGGAGAACAGTATCTTCCATGGTTATAACGGAGGGGGGATCGAAGGCCCTATTACTATTCATGCGTACAGAGAGGGCGGCAGGGTCATCATAGAAGTCGTTGATCAAGGCGAGGGTATTCCGGCTGATACCATACAGCATATTTTAACTTCAGAACCCAGTGATGTGGAAGTGAAAAGGAAAAGAATCGGATTAAACAATATTCATGACCGGATCAGACTTCACTACGGAGAACAATTCGGACTCCAAATCACGAGTATACCTAAGGAAATAACCCGTGTTCAGGCCGTATTCCCGGCAGGCTTGTTTAAAGGAGATGCATGATGGTGAGAGAATACACCTGCTTCATTGTTGATGATGAGGATCTGATCCTTCAGCGGCTGGAATTGTTTTTTCAAGAGCTCTCCCTTAGGGATAAGCGATTTCATTTGGTGGGCAAAGCGAATAATGGGCTGGAGGGGATAGAGGAGATCGTTAAGCTTAAGCCAGATATCGTGATCTCTGATATCGTGATGCCGCGAATGGACGGGATTTCCATGATAGAGCAGCTAAAGTCAACGCTCCCCCGTACCCAGTTCATTCTTTTGACCGCTTATTCCTCCTTTGAATACGCCCAGAGAGCGATTCAAGCCAACGTAATGGAGTACATTGTTAAGGTTCCGCTCAGGGAAGCGGATTTGAACCGGGCTTTAGATAAGGCAGCCGGGAATTTAAATGAGCTTAAGAAAAAAGAAGCGGAATTTCAATCGTTAAACGTATCCGTGCTTGAAAATAAATATAGAGTCCGCAAGCAGTTTTTTAACGAGCTGATCAGAGGGGAAATTCCTTCTCACCGGGCATCGGATTTTGCCAACCGCATGCAGTTTCATTTCTTCCAAGCCAGCTATTGCTGTTTTATTGTCGAAATGAACAGGTATGGAAGTTTCCGGAACGCTTATTCAGCGTCTGATCAAAGCATCCTGAGGTATGCGATTACGAATATCATCGAGGAAACAGTGATGAATGGGGGCAGTGGTGTAGCTGCGGATTTATCCGCTAACCGTTTTATTGGTTTCCTATCCTGGGAGAATAACCGCAGTGATCTGGAAACGGAATATGATTGCCAGGCATTAGGGGGGCAGATCGTCTCCCATTTGCACCAATACTTGAATGTAAGGGTATCTGTCGCTTTTGGAGGTCCGCACCGGGGCTGGGAATCGATCAAACAGGCTTACACGGAAGCACAAAAGGTGAGTGATGATTTCTATTATCATACGGAGAAAGCAGTAAAAACACCTATGCACCGCTTCCAATACCACAATGACAGAAAAGAAGAATTTCAGCAGAGGCTGGCTGAATTTCTTGACGGGCTGAAAAGAAAGGTCTCCAAGGATGAGCTGGAGCAGGCCTTTACTGATCTGAACCAGTTCGTTACGGAACATAAAATCCATAAGTCCATCATGGTGCCTATGCTGCGGGACTTGTACAGAGACATTACGGTGAAGTTTAAATCAGGAAACAAGCTGACCACGGAGGTAGCAGAGTTTCCCATCGAGTGTATGTCTTTCCGGGAGCAGCTTGCCTATATTGGCGACTTCACCTACGACTATGTACACGCCGGCCAGCTTTTACACCGCGCTGAAATCATGAGTGCTATACAGTTTATAGAGCGTAACCTGAAACAGCGGTTAACGCTCGAGGCGATTGCCGAGGAAGTGAATTTAGCTCCATCGTATTTTAGCAGCTTATTCAAAAAAACAATGAACGAGGGCGTGATCACTTACATCAACCGTAAAAAAATCCAATTAGCTCTCGAGCTGTTAAATGTTCGGGATTATTCAATATTGGAATTGTGCGAGGAAGTAGGGATTGTGAACGAAGGTTATTTTTGCAAATTATTTAAAGAATATACGGGGGATACACCCAAACAATACCGGATTAAAATCACCCGGTATGAATCGGGATAACCTTGCAACAATCGTATAATTTTTTCGTGAAATCATGTAAAAAAAAGCTCCCCAAAAAGCTTACCATGAGAAAAGGATCTAATCATGGAGGTTATCAAAATGGAGCTTATTAAAGCAGATGTAACCGTCGTAGGCGGAGGTATTGCCGGGATCTGCGCAGCCATTGCTGCCGCACGCCAAGGGCTGCAGGTCTCACTTATAAATGACCGGCCGGTCCTTGGGGGAAATGCGAGCAGCGAGGTCAGGGTTCATATCAACGGGTCGGCATATCTCGGAAACAGTCCATCCTATTATGCGCGCGAGGGCGGATTGGTGGAAGAGCTCAAGCTGAAGATTTTTCACTATAATCCGTTGTACAACAAGAAGCTTATGCTTTCGCTTTCGGATACGGTCTTGCTCGACATGGTCTATGGTGAGGCTAACATTGCTCTATTCCTGAATACATGTGTGCATGAAACGGGGATGGAGAACGGCAGAATTAAGTGGGTGGAGGGTCTTCAATTAGCTTCCGAAAGAAAATTCCGTTTCGAAAGCCGGACCTATATCGATTGTTCCGGAGATGGCATTGTCGGCTATCAGGCAGGGGCTCACTTCCGGCAGGGGAGAGAGGCGAAGCATGAATATAAGGAAGAATTGGCACCTGAAGTGGCGGACCATTACACCATGGGCGATACGATCCTGTTTCAGGCCCGTGACGTAGGGTATTCCGTTCCCTACCAAAGACCTGGCTTTGCGTATGATATTACGAAGCTGGCTTTTTTCGATAGTATCAGACAAGGCTTAAACCACCGGTCATTTCCAAGGAAAATCAACGGGCTTGGCGGATTGTGGTGGCTGGAATACGGCGGGCATCTGGATATTATCAAGAATAATGAAGAGATCGCCTTGGAACTGCGGAAACTGGTGTACGGAATTTGGGATTATATCAAAAATAGCGGCGAATTTGATGATGTAGCCAATCTCATCCTGGATTATGTATGCCCGATTCCGGGAAAGCGGGAGTCCAGGCGGTTTATTGGTGATCACATGCTGTCCCAGAACGATCTTACCACAAAGCCGCATTTCGAGGATGCTGTATCCGTCGGCGGATGGTATATGGACTTACATGCCAATAAGGGCATCTACGATGAGGGGCCGGCTACAGCCTGGAATTTCGTGCCCGGATTGTACAATATCCCTTTCCGCAGTTTATATTCACGAAATATTCCTAATCTTATGTTCGCCGGCCGCAATATAAGTGCTACCCATGTGGCCTTCGGATCAACCAGGGTAATGGCAACCTGCGGTTGTATGGGACAGGCGGTGGGAACGGCTGCTTCGTTATGCTTTAAATATGAGGCAGATCCTGCGGCTATAGCTGAGGATCATATGAGTGAGCTGCAGGCGCTGCTGCTCCGGGACGGACAAACGATTGTAGGGCTTCAGGAGGAATTGGACCCGTACTTCGCTGACGGATTAACGATTCGTGCTTCATCTCAGCGCAGCTACGACAATCTTCATCCAACCGAAGAGCTTTCCCTGGAGACAGGGTTATGTCTGGTCCTGCCGATTCAGACATCCGTAGCTGAAAGCGTACGGATCAAAATTAAAAACAGGTCCGGGCATCCGGAAACCCTGCAGGTGAAGCTGTTCGGCGGGGAACGGAAGGAAAATTATATTCCCGTCAGCGGGTTGAAAGACTACAGCTTGGCTGTTGCACCCGGTCATGACGACTGGATTACGCTGGACCTCGGCTGCCAGAAACCGGCTGACGACAAAATCTACATCGTACTGGAAGGTACGGCGGGCCTTGCCGTATACGGCAATGAAGAGAAAATGACCGGAGCGGTCAGCTTCTATTATAGACCGGAAGAGCCGTCCGGACTGAAGAAATTCAATAAGAGCATTTGCTTCAAGGAGCTGTTGCCGGCCCAGGATATGTATAATCCGGGGAATGTCGTCAACGGCTTCTCCAGACCTTATGGTCTGCCGAACAGCTGGATTTCTGAGCGTACGGAAGGACAGGAATGGCTGGAATTTGGTTTGGCCAGCCCCAAAAATGTGGACGAAATCCAGCTTGTTTTCAACCCGCAGCTGAATTTGGAGCATTTCGACGATCCGATTGAGTCTCTGATCCAAGATTATGAGTTGACCTTAACCTTAGAAGACGGAAGCGAGCGGACAATCATAACCCGCGGCAATTATCTCACCCTGAACAAACATAAGGTGGACGCGAAAGCGGTCACCCGAATCCGTTTTGATTTCTATGCGACGTATGGTTCGCCTTATTTTGAAGTGTTTGCTGTAAAATGCTTTGCTCCTAAAAACGATAAGTGAGGTCAGGTGAAGTCGAGATGAAGGATGTATTCCCTCGAAGAGGGCTCCCTAATGTCATTCAGAAGCTGGAAAATGGGGATACGGTCACCATCGTCTATTTCGGTGGCAGCAATACGCGTTCTGAAGGATACAGGGTTATGACGGCGGATTGGCTTCGTGGGCAATATCCCAAGGCGGATATCCGCGCGGTGAATGCAGGTATTAACGGGACAGGCTCGGATCTGGGCTGTGCCCGTGTGGAGACAGATGTACTGCGTCACCGGCCTGATCTGGTATTTGTTGAATTTGTCGGTAACGATGGCGGAGATCCCGAATCCAAGGCGCGGATCGAAGGGATTGTCCGTCAGATCCGCAAGCGGAGCCGGTTTACCGATATCCTGTTCGTGTATACGCTGAAGGAGCGGGATGTGGCCTTGTTCCAGTCCGGGGAATACCAGAAGGGCGCTCTAATGCAAGAGGAAGTGGCTGACTATTATGGGATTCCATCGATCCATCTGGGCGTAGCGGTCAGTCATCTGGTGTCGGAGGGACAACTCGTGTTCACCTCAAGAGAAGACGTATCCATTCCCGGCGCCGTTATTTTTACGCATGATTCGATCCATCCGACCATTCCCGAAGGACACCAGATTTACACGGATACGATCACCCGGTCCTTCGAGCTCATTAGAGAGCTTCAAGATCAGCCGGGAAGGTTCGTACATCACCTGCCTCAGAATCCGCTGGTCCCCGCTAATCCTTGGGAGTATGCGGCCATGCTGCCACTGGATAGTCTGACTACTTTTTCTACAGGATGGTCATATCTGACACCGGGTGATTCTGCTCTAGCTCGCGAGTACAGCTGGTTGTTTCCCGGCCTGTGGCGGGCAGCCGATCCTGGAGAGGCGGTCACGGTGCAGTTCGAGGGTACCCGTATCGGATTATTCGATATCGGAGGGCCTGATTCTGGCAGATTAAAGGTGTCGGTGGATGGAGGGGAACCCTATATTATCGATCGGTTCACCCATTACAACGATCATAATCGTAATCAGTATGTATTCCTGCCGGAGCTCCCGAACGGGCAACATACGGTTCGCTTCGAGCTCGATACCGGCAAGACAGACAAAGCGGCCGTGTTCGAGGCATCCGGCAATGAACGGAGCAGTGAGCATTTCCGGCAGCATCCGGATTGGTATGATCAAACGGTGATCCAGCTTGGGAAGCTGTTACTGGTGCAGCCTCCCTTATAATGGCTCATTCGACATTGTACAATGGATGAACCCTCAGGAACGCTATCCTAGCGTCCTGAGGGTTTTTAGCTTTTGATGCATTTCTTTTGTCCGTTCATATTCAGTTCATATTGACGTCACGGGGAATACACTTTCATTGGTTAAGCTTACATCTTAGCAAAAGAAGAAGTAGAAAGAGAGGGTGTCAAATGAGATTATTTGAGATACTTTTAGTTCTATCCTGTTTCGCGCTGCTCGCAGATCTATTGTTTATCAGAAGAGGGGCAAAGACAACAGGACTGGTTTTGGGGATAGGAAGCAGCGTTATATTAGTAGTTCAATTATTTGTAGAGGGATACAGATGGCAGTTGCTTTTGGTATATATGATGACGGCGTTACTCATACTCATCGTTATACTCAGGCATTTAGGCAAGATGGGAAATATAGGGAATATAAAAGCAGGGAAGCTGTTGAAATATAGTTCATCTTCCATCATCGTCATTCTGCTTGTTATATCTACCGGCTTGTCTGTATACTTGCCAGTCTTTCATTTGCCGAAGCTTGAAGGTCCGGAGAAAGTGGGTACTCAAACCTTTCATTTTACGGATCAGAACAGAGATGAAGTCTTAACTGCAGATCCAAGCGATAAGAGGGAACTAATGGTTCAAGTGTGGTACCCTACTGCAAATAGCAGTAACAAGAAGAGTGAAGCTCTTTTTCCAAAAGATAAAGAAATGTTCAAAAAGTATATCCAGACCTATTCTAATTCATTAAACCTACCAGACTTTGTATTCGATTACTGGAAGTATAGTAAAACCAACTCTTATGAAAATGTAGAAATATTGCCTTCTACAAGTCCTTATCCTGTGGTACTGCTATCTCACGGTATGGGAACCAGTCGGGTTCTCCATGCATCACAGGCCGAGAATCTCGCCAGTCACGGATATATCGTGGTCACTATCGATCATACGTATAGCACCTTTGCTACCATTTTTCCGGATGGCCGTGTAACGGACTATACCACCAAGACGACTACCGTAGAAGATCGCAGAAGAATCGGTAAGATATGGACGAAAGATGTGGAGTTTGTAATCGACGAAATTGAAAAGCTGAATTCAGGTGCAATCGAAAGTCAATTTAAAGGAAAAATTGATCTAGATCATCTGGGCGTAATGGGGCATTCCTTCGGTGGGGCAACAGCGTTTAACACAACTTATGTAGATCCTAGAATCAAGGCCGGGGTCAATATGGACGGGTCACTGATCGAAGTGGACAATAGAGATGATCTAAACAAGCCGTTTATGTTCATAAGATCCGGAGTTTTTAAAGACTGGTTGACAGATTTCAAGAAGGGGACCAATCCGGATAACGAAGTCACTAAACAACTTGAAGAAGAGCTGCACATTATTAAAAATGTGATCAATCAGGGAGGGCCTGCGATTTATATAGAGGGTACCCAGCACTTCAATTTCACGGACCTTCAATTCTATTCTGAACTGATTAAACTGACTGGAATCACAGGAGATATTAATGGTAAAAGAGGATCAGACGTCGTAAATCACTATGTCCTCGATTTCTTTAATAAGGAATTGAAAGGAGAAGGGGGACAACTATTGGAGGGGCCAAACGACAGTTATCCCGAGGTGAAATTTATAAAGCCGGAAGAGCTTTAAGACGAGGCCATTTCAATTAAGCATAGTGTGGAATCATATACGATTTTGATATAATTACAAACGATTTCGGGAGCAGCCCCTTTCTTTATTCTATTCTGAGAATAGAAATAAGAAGGGGGCTTTCTCCAATATATAACGAACGTCGTTCTTGACGAACGGTGTTCGTTGTGTTATAAATGTATCATCTTAACTTATTTATACGCTTTTTGAAGGAAAGGAGGAGAGCGTTTATGTCAGATACAAATAGTAGCCGCAGTGTTCAAGCAGCTTTTTCCTTAAAGCAGATACTGCCCATACTTCTCGCAGTTGCTTCAGGGATGTTCCTGGTGATCTTAGACAGCACCATCATGAATGTAGCTGTACCGAAATTAGTAAGTGCCTTCGATACCAATCTTAGTACGATTCAGTGGGTCATAACGGCGTACACCTTGTCTTTATCGGCAGTCATTCCGTTAGCCGGCTGGTTCTCTGACCGTTTCTCGCCCAAACGAATGTTTATGATTAGCATTGTGTTATTTGTTCTCGCTTCTGTGCTATGTGCAATGGCAACTACTCCTGCTCAGCTTATCGTTTTCCGCATCATTCAAGGTTTGGGCGGAGGCATGGTGGCTCCCATCGGAATTGCTACTGTATTCATGGTCGCTCCTCCGGACAAAAGAGGATCTGTGATGGGCATCCTGGGTATTCCGATGCTGCTTGCTCCCATTCTAGGCCCGTTATTGTCGGGCTGGCTGATCGAGTACATCAACTGGCACTGGATCTTTTTCATCAACGTTCCGGTTGGCATCTTGGCTTTATTCATGGCCTGGAGGTACTTACCTGCATCGGATTCAAAATCGAACAACAAGCTGGATGTAATCGGCGCACTTTTGGCCCCGGTTGCCTTTACCTCAATTGTGTTTGCCGTCCATCAAGCAGGTGAGCAGGGGTGGTCCAATCTATGGACATTAGCTCCACTGGCGTGGGGCCTGGTTATACTGGCCGTATTTATCTGGAATGAGCTTAGGCAAAAGCACCCGCTGCTGGAGCTAAGAGTATTCCGTTCGCCTACCTTTGTACATGGCATTTCTGTCGCCTGGTTAAATCAAATTGCTTTATTCGGGAGTATTCTGTTATTCCCGCTGTATTTACAGCAAGTGAGGGGGTTAACTCCTCTTGAGGCTGGATTATATGTGATCCCGCAAGCCCTGTTATCTACGGTCGGGATTAATGCCGGCGGCCGGTTGTTTGACCGTTTCGGTGTTCGCCCGGTCGCCCTTATGGGTATTCTGTCACTTTGCGGTTCCTTACTTGCTCTGACGCAGATTGATGCCCATACCAGTACGTTATACATCATTTGCAGCTTTGCTTTTGCAGGGCTTGGGCAAGGTTTAACGATGATGCAGATCAATACACATGTCCTCAGATCAGCTCCCAAGGAATTAATAAGCCGTGTTACCCCCATCACCACTTCAGCCCAGCAAATCATGTCCTCTTTCGGCGTTACCATCACGATGGCTTTTCTGGCCAACCAAATCAGGGGACTTCCCGCGCAGCATTCACCCGATCAATTAGGTCATGCCTTCGGCTCAACCTTCTGGATTACTTTGGGGTTTGCAGTTAGTGCATTGGTTTTATCTTTGTTTTTTGCAGGCAAGAAGCAGGTTTCTTAAGAAAATAACTATCTATACAAAAGGAGATGTCTACACATGACAACTGTTAATTCTACAGAACAACGCCGGATCGCAATTATTGGAGGTGGACCAGGGGGGCTAACGCTTGCCCTGATTCTGCAAAAGCATGGTATTACCTCGACAATCTATGAACGTGAGCATAAGGACCTAAGCCATGAACGCGGAGGCTCCTTAGATATCCATGAAGAATCCGGGCAGCTCGCTTTGAAGGAGGCGGGATTATATGAAGCTTTTCTGCAGGCAGCACGGTTTGAGGGCGAAGACTTCCGGCTCATGGATAAGACGGGAACCATATACCTGGATGAAGTGGCCGATGAAGAGAGCTCGGAAGGGCAGAGACGCCCGGAGATTGACCGTGGTGTGCTTTGTGAATTGCTTTTAAACAAGTTAGATCCGTCTACCATACAGTATGGCTATAAACTGGAGAAGGTTGTATCTCTGGGCGAGGGTAAGACGGAGCTTCATTTTGAGAATGGACATATCGCTGTGGCCGATCTTGTAATTGGTGCGGATGGTGCCTTTTCCCGCGTTCGTCCTCTGCTTACGGATACAGATGTGGAATATTCAGGTCTGACGATGCTGGAGCTTAACGTAATTGCAGCTGATCACCCGGATCTGGCCGCATTCAATGCTCGTGGCAAGATGTTCGCACTGGATGATCATAAAGGGATTCTGGGCCAGTTGAACGGCAACGGACGGATCAAAGTATATGCAAGCTTCAAGGTAGAGAGGGACTGGTTAGACGAAATTCGGAACGATAATCCGCAGGAGACGAAGGTCAAGCTGCTTGAGCTGTTTCACGATTGGAGTGAACCGCTCAAGAATTATATCCGGTATGCCGAAGATGCGGTTGTACCCAGACGGATTTACATTCTGCCCGTCGGGTTTCGCTGGGAACGCAGCGCTGGTGTCACGCTGATTGGAGATGCAGCACATGTCATGTCTCCTTTTGCCGGAGAAGGGGTGAATCTCGCGATGCTGGATGCGCTGGAGCTGGCCCTTGCCATTGTAAGAAATAAGGACACAGCTGGGGCAATTGATGAATATGAAGAGAAAATGTTCCAGTATGCCTCAGAGAAAGCACATGTGTCTAACGAAAATCTCATCCTGAGCTTCTCAGAGAATGCCGCTCCAAAGTTCGCAGCACTCATGCAATCTTATCAAGACCTGTATGAGCAGCAAGGCTGATGTTATCTTCGGCGATGTATTTACTATTGGCTTCCGGCATGTTATAAGGAAAGTATGATGAAACCTAAACGTGAAATTGTGAGCCGCCGCAACCGGCCAGCCAAAGAACCCCTTAGTCATGAAATCATTGTCAAGACCGCGTATGAGCTGCTGAAGCAGGAAGGAACCTCTGGTATGAGCATGAGGAAGGTAGCCAAGCAACTGGACACTGGACCTTCCTCCCTGTATGTTTACGTCAAAAATCTGCAGGAATTGAGCTCATATGTGCTTGACCTTGGTCTCGGAGAGTTGAATCTGCCGGAGCTGACGGACGATAATTGGAAGGAGCAGTTATTTCAAGCGCTGCATGCCTATGCGGAGCTGCTTATCGAGCAGCCCGGATTAGCGGAGCTATCCCTACAGACGATTCCCATTGGGAATCATGCTTTTCGTCTGAATGAGTATTTACTTACCGTCCTCCAGAAGGGCGGAATCACCTCTACGGCCGCTGCTTGGGGAACGGACCTGTTGCTCCTGTACGTGTCTTCCATTGCGTTGGAGAAGGCTAAGAGAGCAAGCGAACTGATGGAAACTGCCCAAAGTTACTATAATGAAGCAGATCCGGTACGGTTTCCGCTCATGAACAGTCTGAAGACTGATTTATTCTCGGGGGATACCGCCTCCAAGGAGAGGTTCTTCTGGGCCATTGAAGTAATACTCCAGGGGATATTGCACAAACAGTTGGGAGACAATGGTAAGTAACCAAGCGACGAAGTTCATGAGAGAGGTGTCTATTGAAATGGAAGAGAATCAAACGACGAAAGTAACCGTACAAACTGTGGTACAAGCCCCTATCGAGAAGGTATGGCGCTACTGGACTGAGCCGGAGCACATCACTAAGTGGAATCAGGCCTCCGAGGACTGGCATGCGCCAAGAGCCGAGAACAATCTGCGGCCTGGCGGTACCTTTATGACACGGATGGAAGCGAAGGATGGCAGCATGGGCTTTGATTTTGGCGGCGTATACGATGTCGTGAATCAGCATGAGGTGATCAGCTACACCATAGAAGACGGAAGAAGAGTGGAGATTACGTTCGCCCGTCAAGGGAATGAGACGAAGATCATTCAAACGTTCGATGCGGAAAACGCCAATCCCGTCGAGCTCCAGCAAGCAGGCTGGCAAGCGATCATGGACAATTTCAAATCCTATACTGAAAAAAACTGATTAGAACAAAATCACCCTAAGGGATGAACAAGATTACCTTCGCGCGGCCTGAATGTATGCTGTTTTTCACTTACATTCAAGCCGCATGCCTACTTACGAGCCCAATGTATGTTGTTTTTCACATACATTCGGTCCATATGCCTGCTTGCGAGCACAATGTATGCTGTTTTTCACATACATTCGGTCCATATGCCTGCTTGCGAGCACAATGTATGTTGTTTTTCACATACATTCGGTCCATATGCCTGCTTGCGAGCACAATGTATGTTGTTTTTCACATACATTCGGTCCATATTCCGCTGTACCGACAATTGTATTCGGTTTAAAACACTAAACTATCAAAGAAGACGCCGGGGAAGTTGCCCGGCGTCTTTCTTTTGCAGCCTTAGTACGAGTGTATTCGTCGTTAGCCTCAACCCTGTGCCGCATCCATGTTCATATAGTTAATCGCCCACAGATGGCCGTCCAAATCCACGAAGCCCCAATGATACATGAATCCATGATCTTCAGGCTCAGCGTGCAATTTCCCGCCTAAGGAGAGTGCGGTGTTCACGATTTCATCAACCTTGTCCCGGCTCTCGAATTCCAAAGCAATCGTAATCTGCGCATACTTGCCCGTATCGACGGCTTCCTTCTCCGTGAGTGTAAGAAAGAAGGCTTGATCGATCAGCATGACCTGCAGGTTGTCGCCGATCAAGAGGGCTACCGAAGTCTCGTTATCCGGATATTGCGGGTTGAGCTCAAAGCCAAGTCCAGTGAAGAACACTTTCGATTGGGCTACGTTTTTAACAGGCAGGTTGAGGCTCGTGAATGCGGACGTTAATGCCATTAGCAGAACACCTCTTCGTCATATATTTTCAAATATTTTCTTATGATTATACCACATTGGAACCTCTGGATTATTTTCTTCCAGCCCTCGAACGGGCGTCCCATATCAAACGTATTTCTGTCCCCTCTTCGGGATTCGATCGAACCTCAATTCGCCCTTGCATGGCCTCAATCAGCCCTTTGGTTACCGCCATGCCCAGGCCTGAGCCGACATCGGGCGCACCTGTATCTGTGCCGCGATAGTATCGTTCGAACAGCTTCCACACCGTCTCCTGATCCATACCGCGTCCATTATCGGCAAATTGAACGATGAAATCGCCTGCCTGTATACCTGGCTGCACACTTACAATCAGCTTCGCCTCCGGCGGATTATGCAGCAAGGCGTTGGCGGTCAGATTATCAACGATCCGTTCAAAGGAGGGGACGTGTACATAACCCTGTACCCCAACCGGGGCGGGATGGAACGTAATGCGGCCCACTCCAAAAGCCGGGTTCCGCTCAGCACGCTGTACCAAATCCTGCAGCAGAGCATTGATATCCGTTAGCTCAACAGGAGGCTGGTATCCGCCGCTGCGCAGACGATATGTCATGGCCAGGTCGCTTACCAGCCTGTCCATGTACATGGACTTGTCCACCATAATGCCCGCGAATTCGCGTACCTCTTCCGTAGTCCACTGGTATTTCTCTGCCTCCAGCATGTGTGCATAACCCTGGAGCGAGGATAGCGGTGTCTTCAGATCATGGGTAATTCCAGCAATCCATTCCTCCCGCAAAGAGTCGGTCTGTTTGCGGAGTTCTTTATCCTGCTTCAGGGTAGCGGATAACGTCTGGATGGAATGTAACACTTCCGTATATACCCGATAGTTTCGCCGCCATCTCCCGTTCTTCTTCTGGCTAAGCGGCCTGCCGCGGGGGCCGGCCGGCTCCTCATATTGTCCCCTTTCAAGCCGCTGCAGCCATTGCAGCATATGGAGCATCGGATACCCGAACAGGTTGGCATACCAGACAGCAAGCAGGATCAGCAAGCCGATAATAGATACCATAAGCGCAATCAGGGCAGGTCCAAAAATAAACCCGAAGGGGTTCACATTGCTACCCGCCGGATTGCCCGCAAGAGGAACACTAAGCATCCAGGTGGAATGGTTCTGCTCATCATAGCTGGTCACTGTGGTCATTCCATACCGGATGGGGTATCGTGTACGCAGAATCAGATCCTGGATGCTGTAGCTGTCCGGAATGCCTGCTGCGGGCTTGTTGAAAGAAGCCATCTCCTGTCCCTGTTCATCCAAAATCTGAAGATAGGCATCCGCTGCTCGAATGATTTCCTGCTGCCCGGATGCCAATTCCAGCTTGTTATTGGCATAACGGCCCCCGTTATATGCTTGCTCCAGCATGGTTACAGCCTGGTTGTTCTCTCCATACAACAGGGTGAAATTAATGCCTTCTCTTTCGCGGATAAGCAGATATAGCCGGTAGGGAAAGGGCTTTTGTCCTTGCCAATAAGATATGAGTTCTCCAGGTTTATAGTGATTCGGCACATCGGAAGGGGTATGAAAAGCATCCAACACACGACCCTGCTCATCGAGAACCTGAAGCCAGCCGTTGTTTTCATCAATTCGCTTCAGCAACCCCGGATCATACTTAACACTACCGTCCGGCAAAATCTCTGCTGTACTGATTAGCTGGTCGAGTCCGACAGTGGCAAAATCTTCAACAAGGCTGGCCTCATTCAGCTGCTGAATGACCCAGTAAGCTATACTTCCGCCGATGATCAAGATCAGAATCACCGTACCTGCAAGCAGGCCAATGAACCGCGTCATCAATCTGCGTCTTACACTCATCGCCCAGATCCCATGTCGGACTGAATGAGCTTATACCCTAGCCCGCGAACGTTCACCAATAATTCAGGGTTGGAGGGATCAGCCTCAATACGCTCACGAATCCGGTGAATATGTACCATGACGGTGTTATCGTCCGAAATGGCCTCCGATCCCCAGACCCGCTCATACAATTCAGACTTGGTGAAGATACGATTGGGATGTTTGCAAAAGAATAGCAGCAGCTGGTATACCAGCGCAGGGCAGTTCACGGGTTGACCTTCGACTCTGAGTTCACCGGCTGGCTCCATAACCTGGAAGCGCCCATAGTCATAGATCCCTTCCCGCGGCAGTTTTTCCGGTTCCGTCTGTCTGGGCAAATATCGTCTCAGCAGGGATTTGATCCGTGCGACTACTTCCAGCGGGTTAAAGGGTTTAACGACATAATCGTCTCCGCCAACCGCGAAGCCGGTCAGCTTGTCATAATCGGTGGTTTTCGCTGTCAGAAAGAGAATAGGAGCATCTGTAATTTGACGCAGAAAAGGGCAGATTTCCAGCCCGCTTCGGCCTGGTAGCATCACGTCCAGCACGATGCAGTGATAGGTTTTCTTTTCACACGCAGCAATTGCGTCTTCACCGGTAGTGACCGTATCAATATCCAGGAATTGCTCCTTGAGCAATACCGTTCGGAGCATATGCAGAATCGCCTGTTCATCATCAACAAGCAAAATTGAAACTTCATCCATGGCGAAATAGAGCCTCCCAGCTTTTTATATAAGTATCATACCATTCTGAAACACTGTGCTGCTTGCCGGTAACCTTAACGGATGCTTAATTTTGGAGAGGTAGCCCGCCGCAAAGTTATGATAGTCGTAAGAGTAAGTTAGACGGCAGATAAGATTGATGTCGTACACTGGACTGTAAAGATATCGTTCAAACAAAGGAGTGCAGGGAAATGACTAGAGGATATTCGAAAAGCTGGAAGCTGCTTGCCGTAGTGCTTGGTACGTGTGTGATGCTGTCTGCGTGCGGCACTTCGGAAGCATCTGAACCACAAGAGCAATTACCGGTAGAACAGACAGCCGAGGAGGACGCAATGATTACACCAGACAATTTCATGGATACCTTAATGAAGGGATCGAAGGAGGACATCTACAAACAGATGAGTCCGGAGCTACAGGAAATCATATCGCTGGACGAATTCAAGACGACTGCCGATAGCTTTATGGAAGGCGTTGCTTCATGGGAGAAAGTTACGGAGTTTAAAATGAACAATCTTGTTGAAAGCTCATGGAAGGATCAGACGGGGACCAAGGGGATTCAAGCCTCTTTTGCCGAAAATCACCAGATTGCGGGACTGCTGATTCAGCCGCTTGAAACGCATGAAGCAACGGATAAGGCGATGACCAAGACTGCATTCCAGTTTCCATTGAAGGGCGAATGGTTTGTGTTCTGGGGCGGGAACGATGTGTTATCCAACTATCATTATGCTCATGAAACCCAGCGTTACGCACTCGACATTATCCGCACACAGGATGCTTCAAGCTATCAAGGTGAGGGAAAGGACAATGAGAATTATTATGCTTTTGGTGAGCCGCTCTATGCAGCCGCAGATGGCAAGGTGGTTGAAGTCAAAAATGACATTCCGGATAACACGCCGGGCGTGATGAACGCTGAAGAACCGGCAGGGAATGTTGTGGTCATCGATCATGGAAATGGGGAGTTCAGCATCACAGCACATCTCAAGAAAGGCAGTGTAGCCGTCAAAAAAGGGGATAACGTACAGCAGGGGGATCTCATCGGACATCTTGGTAATTCAGGGAACTCCAGTGAAGCACACTTGCATTTTCAGGTATCGGACGGGCCTGACATCTTCACTTCCCGTTCGGTTCAGATCCGCTGGGCCGATCAGAGTCAGAAGCTGACACGAGGGAATTCTTTTCAGGGACTGCCCGAATAGAGAGTGTAAAAAGTGTTGACTTTCGGCTTCCTATAAGTAATATAATATACCTACTTATAGGAAAGGATGATGAAGGAATGTCCCTGTCTCGGCCGGATACCGGAATTAAAGCGATAGAGCTGCAAATGGGATCATTTATTGTATACCCAACTTTGTTGTGGGATGAACGGAATCTTGTACTTGTTGATACTGGCATTCCCGGGCAATTGGATAAGATCCGTAAGTTACTTGAAACGGAAGGCTTTGGACTTGATCAGCTAACGCATATCATCATTACACATCAAGACAGCGATCACATTGGCAGTCTGCCGGAGCTTATTCAGGCAAGGGGGAACGAGGTGACGGTGCTCGCACATGAGGAGACTGTACCCTATTTGACGGGTGCGCTTCCGCTTATTAGAGGTACAACTTTTGCACCGTCCGTGCACGTTCATACAGCACTAAAGGATAGAGATATTCTGCCCCTGGCCGGCGGTATTCAAGTCGTCTTTACACCTGGACACACACCAGATCATATATCGCTATATCATATCCCAACTCAAACGTTAATTGCCGGCGATGCATTAAATTCAAAAGCTGGTAAGCTCCTGTCCTTTGACAACTATTACACGTTGGATCATCCGACTGCGTTGAAGTCGATTGCCAAACTGCTGGAGCTGGATATTAAAAAAGTGATCACATATCATGGTAACGAAGTTACACATAGAATCAAGGAAAGTCTCCAGAAAATAGTAAATACAACAACTTCTATTTGACCTGAAAGTTTCTTTTGAAATCAGTTTTGTTTGTTAAGCCACTCCGATCGCAGCATTGCATATTGAAATTCATCTACCCAAATGCCTTTGGACATGTAATTTTCGAGCAGGTGTCCTTCACGTCTCATGCCTAAACGCTCTAGCACTTGAATCGATTTTGTGTTCCTCACATCGGTAAAAGCGATCAGCTTATGTTTATTTAGTAAGCCAAACACATAGTCAATCAGGGCACGAAGCGCCTCATTCATGTATCCTTTTCCTTGATGCTCAGGTGCTAGAGTGAATCCTATCTCAACCATTCGGGGTTCATCTGCGAGTGTGTGAATGGCACAATCACCGATTAATTGATCTGACTCCGTTAGAGCAATTGCATATTGGAACCAAGTCCCGGGCTGATCCGGGGAATGTACTATTTGTCTGCTGATAAATGCTTCAGCTTCTTGAAGCGTATAATGATCCCAGGATTGAAAACGGGAAACCTCTGGATTCGTCCGGTATTGATAAAAAGAATGTACATCCTGCAAATCAAACTTTCGAATAACAAGCCGGTCGGAAACGCAATATACTTCGTTTGATTTCTCCATAAGTAAACCTCCTGCATCAATAATTATCGTTTGTTACAATCTGCGATGGGCTTGTTCTGCGGCCTCCATGATGATTTCGCCTAACGTTGGATGCGGATGAATGGTCATGGCCATATCTTCTACCGTCGCTCCCATCTCAATCGCAAGGGATAGCTCAGATATAAGAGTAGATGCTTCAGCGCCTACAATCTGTGCACCTAATACAAGACCAGACACAGCATGAGCAACGATTTTGACAAAGCCTTCGGTTTCTTTCAGAGCCAGCGCACGGCCATTAATAGAAAAAATAGATTTTCCAACGACAACAGGAATCGATTGTTGTTTACACGCCGTTTCGCTAAGACCAACGCTCGCAATCTCCGGGTGAGAGAACACAACCAGCGGAAGAGCTTTGTAGTCGATGACAGAGGGTTTACCCGCGATCGCTTCTGCTGCAATTTTTGCTTCATATGAAGCTTTATGAGCCAAGGCAGGGCCTTGAACAATATCTCCAATGGCATAGATATGCGGGATAGATGTTCTGCACTGCTTGTCAATCTCGATCAAGTCTTGTGGAGTAGGGGACAGACCTATATTTTCAAGACCCAAGGTTCCATCTGTGTTCGGTTTCCTGCCCACCGTAATTAACGCATATTCAGCTTGAACAACATGGTGTTGATCCTGACGCATATAATGTAGATTGATGTGACTCGTATATTGGTCTGCTCCTGTAACCTTAGCTTCCGTTAAGATGGTTATCCCGTCCTTCTTCAGTTGACGAACGACAGGTGCGACAAGCTCTGCTTCAAATCCGGGTAAAATCTGTTCACCGCCCTCAAGCATCGTAACTGTGGTTCCAAATCTCGCAAACATCTGACCCAGTTCCACGCCAATATAACCGCCGCCAACTACAACAAGGCTCTTAGGAATACCGGCTAGCGATAGCGCCTCAGTGGATGAAAGAATCCGTCCGCCGAAAGGAAGAGCGCTGATTTCAATCGGACGGGAACCGGTTGCCAGGATGAGATGTTTGAAGCCTATTCGGTGCTCATTCTGTTCAGCGTGATGAATTTCAACGGTATTCGCGTCTATCAAGCTGGCTTCTCCTTCGATAACTGTCACACCTGCTGTTTTAAGTAAAAACCGAACTCCTCCAGACTGCTTATCCACCACAGCTTGCTTAAACAACTGAGCCTCCTGAAAAGAAGAAGCTTCGTCAACAGTATACCAGTGTCTTCGCAAATGAATACGCTCCGCTTCAGCAATCAGCGCTTTGGAAGGAATACAGCCTACATGTGTACATACCCCTCCGATCTGGTGGCGCTCCACAATGACTGTTTTCATACCCAATTGTGACGAACGTAATGCGGCTACATAACCGCCAGGCCCCGATCCAATGACCAGGGTATCTACAGCTTCTAATGAGTTCATAATGAGTACCTCCAAAATAAAATATGATGATCGTAATATATTATAATCATCATATTTTAAAAGAGTCAACACTTCATAATAAATTGACATCAAATAATATGATAATTATAATATTTTAAAAACATTCATAAATACAGACTTATACAAAAGGGAGAGAGCAGGATGCCTTATCCGAAAGGACACAAGCTCAAAGTTCGAAGCCATATTATTACCAGCGCAGCCAAAGCATTTCGCACCCACGGCGTGCGGAATATTAGTCTTCCACATATTATGAAAGGTGCTGGACTGACGCACGGAGGATTTTACTCCCATTTTGCAAATAAAGATCAGCTTGTGATGGAGACCTGTCATTTCGCAATTAGTGACACCATCGACACACTTCAGAGAATTGCAGACCAAAATAAAAATGAAGATCAGACGCCGATTGAGGCCGTCATTGATTTTTACTTAAGCCCTCTGCATCGGGATCAGACGGAAGCCGGTTGTATCTTACCTGCTTTATCAGGAGAGGTTGCCCAGCTACCGGAAAATATTAGGCAAGCGTACACACAAGAGCTGCAACGTTTCATCGCGTTTATTACAAATATGGCTGGGATCGATCCCTCTAATAGTTATGCGTTGGTGAGCAGTATGGTGGGTACTGTGGCACTGGCAAGGGCAGTTAGTGATGAGAAGTTCAGTGATGCTTTATTACAGGCAGGTCTTGTGCAGATCAAACAAATGGTAAGCGCCGGCTCCAGGTTCCCCAGTTAGAACGGAATTGTTATTTGACGAAGTAAGTTGATTGTGCTAGCATTGCTTTAACTTAAAACGAAAAGGCTATGATGAGAAATAGTAACTATTAGGGATCTCACAGAGAGAAGATGGTTGGTGCGAATCTTCATTGATCTAATAGTGAAGCAGTCTCGGAGCTGTGGACCGAACAGAGGAATCTTAGTAGGCTTCAACGGAGTTCCACCGTTATTCAGGAAACAGTATCGGAGCAATCCCGTACTGATAGAGCGCAGAGCAATCTGAAGTTAGGTGGTAACACGGACATAATCGTTCGCCCTAAGTTGACAAGAAACATGTCAGCTTAGGGCTTTTTTGTTTTAAGCATAACTAATATTTGATGGAGGTATTACAATGACACCAGATGAGTTGAGACAATCCTATGTTGATTTTATGAAAAGAATAGGGGCTAGCCAAGTGCCTTCTTCTAGCTTGTTACCGGAAAATGATCCCTCAACGTTGTTTACAGGAAGCGGAATGCAGCCGATGGTTCCCTATTTATTGGGGGAAAAGCATCCGATCGGCAATGAGATTGCTAATATTCAGAAGTGCTTAAGGACAGTGGATATTGATGAAGTAGGGGATACGTCGCATCTGACATTTTTTGAAATGATAGGCCGGTGGGAGTTCAAAGCAAATGAACATAACTATAAGCAAAAGCAAATCGACGCTATTTGGCATTGGCAGATCATCGAATTAGGAATGGATCCGGGCAGGCTGTATATCAGTGCTTTCGCAGGAAGTGACGAATTGAATATACCGAAAGATACGGAAGCCCTTGGGCTCTGGTCAGCAAAATTCAAATCCGTCGGGATAGAACCCATCATTGAAGATGATCCCTGGCAATATGGGGCATCCAGAGGCGGGAAAATATTCTTATACGATGAAAAAGAAAATTGGTGGAGCCGGGCCGGAAGTCCTCTCCATATGCCGGTTGGTGAACCGGGTGGACCCGATAGTGAAATGTTTTATGATCTTGACCCAAGCGGTGATCCACTGGATCATCCTGCTTCTGAAAGCGACAGATTCCTGGAAATTGGGAACAACGTATTTATGTGTTACACAAAAGGAGAGACCGGATTCGTAAAAATGCAAAATCCCAATCTGGATTATGGAGGCGGATTAGAAAGGGTGGCTACAGCCCTTAACGGGGACAAGGATATTTACAATACGGCTTTCTTCCTTAATCCCAAGAACAAGTTGATGGAGCTAAGCGGTAAATCCTATGCTGACGATCTAAAGTCCTTTAGAATCATACTGGATCATGTGAGAGCGGCTACGTTTCTCATTAATGACGGTGCAGAGCCGGCAAATAGTGATGCAGGGTATATAACAAGAAGGCTATTAAGAAGGGCCATCCGTGCGGGTAAAAAAATAGGGATACAAGGAAGCTTTGTGGGTCAGTTGTCTGAAGTTTATATCGATGAAGCAACAGCTTATGAAGATTTGATCCGCAATAAAAAGAAAGTAATTGAAATCGTAAATAAGGAAGAAAGTCTTTTCTATAGAACATTACAGCAAGGAGAATTTGAAATACAGAAGCATCTGAAGAATAAGGGTAAAGTTACGGGGGCAGATGCCTTTTATTTTTACGAAACCTATGGATTTCCCTTGGAGTTGACAGAAGAGTATTTAACTGAAAGTGGATATAGCATGGAAGACAAGGCGTCTTATACAGAAGCGGCAAAGAAACATGCTGAAATGAGCAGAACTGCTTCTGCGGGTAAATTTAAAGGTGGCTTAGCTGAACATTCCGCAGAAACAACCGCGCTGCACACGGTATCTCATTTGCTACTTGCGGGGTTAAGGGAAGTTCTAGGTGATCATGTTCACCAACAAGGAAGTAATATTACTTCCGAACGATTACGGTTTGACTTCAACCATGATGAAAAACTTACCCCCGAGCAAATAGCTAAGGTGGAGAAGTATGTGAATGATGCAATTTCATCGAAAGCAGTTACCTCTATTTCAGAGCTGCCTAAACTTGAAGCGAAAGAAAGTAATGTGGAAGGAAACTTTTGGGATAAATATCCGGATATCGTTAAGGTGTATACCATCCAAGATCACGAAGGGAAAGTGTGGAGCCGGGAAGTATGTGGAGGGCCTCATGTAGAAGATACCACAAACTTAGGAACATTCCGTATTGCAAAAGAACAATCTTCGGCTGCTGGAGTCAGAAGGATTAAGGGAGTAATTAAAGATAAAGCAATTCGGATTTAATCCGAATTGCTTTTTTACTGCTAATAGAAATATTGCAGAGAGTATCAATCTGACATCATTCACTCTGATGAATATCGTTCGGAAGTTCATCATTGAGTTTCTGGTACCCGAGTCCCCATGTTTCCATAGAGAATATAATTGGCTTCAGTGAATTTCCTAAGTCACTTAAGCTGTATTCGACTCTCGGAGGGACTTCTGCAAAAACAGTACGAATGACAATTCCATCCTCTTCCATTGAGCGTAAATTTTCAGTGAGAACCTTTTGACTGATCTCCGGGATACTTTTACGAAGTTCTCCGAATCGTTGAGTTCCCTTCAAAAGATCCCTCATAACCAATAGCTTCCACTTGTTACCTATCAATCCAACTGTCGTTGCGACGGGACACAACGGCAACTCTTTTTTTGAAATCACTACATTATCGCCTCCAATAGTTACTAATAGGTTCCTATATAACAAAAAGGTGCCTACTTTCAAAACCAATACATTGCTTATATTATAATTCTGTCGATGAAAAATCAAATGAAAATGATGAAAGGGGGAGGGAGTTTGAGAGAAAGTTTATGGATGCAACTGAGTGACTATTTTTCGAATCATATGTCAACGTTCTTGAATTCTTGGAAAGAGCATTTAGAGATCAGTTTATTGGCATTGATGATTTCTACACTTATAGGAATGATCTTAGGTACCTTATCAACTAAATATAGTCGTTCCGAAAAATGGATCACCTCGTTATTTCAAACATTACGAATCATTCCCAGCCTAGCAATCTTACTTCTGTTGCTTCCTATCATGGGTACTGGAATTAGGCCAGCCCTTGTCGCTCTCATTATTTTAGGAATCCCTCCAATCTTAATGAATACAGTATCCGGATTACAAAGTGTGTCCATGTCTTTACTTGAATCTGCACAAGGTGTAGGGATGTCTGAACGACAAATCAGATGGAAAATCCAATTCCCAGTGGCTGGACCATTGATTTTGACAGGGATTAAAACCGCTGCGATTGAAATTATCGCCAGCGCTACCTTGGCTGCCAAAATTGGAGCTGGTGGATTAGGAGAGATCATTTTTACCGGTTTAGGACTCAATCGAACGGATTTACTTTTAATTGGTGCTATCTCAGTAGCGATTCTGGCTATTGGGATAGGCTTCATTTTAGATGTGTCTGAACGTGTATTGTTTAGATATAAATTCTTGCAAAGGTAGGGTTCACACAAATGAAAAAGAACATAAAGAAAAAATTAGTTTTAACCATTTCAATCACACTTGTTTTGTCCATAATGTTGAGCGCATGTGGTAATAAAACGAATAATCATGGATCGACAATACGAATTGGTTCAAAAGACTTTACTGAGAATTTAATTGTCGGGGAGCTATATGCATTGGCTTTGGAGAACGCGGGATACCAAGTAGAGCGGGTTCCTAATATTGCGGGTTCTATCATTCATTCATCGATTGTTAATAACGATATCGATATGTATCCAGAGTACACAGGTACTGGGTTGTTGGCCGTATTACAGATGGATTTGATGACAGATCCGGATGAAGTGTATACAACAGTCAAGGAAGAGTACAAAAAGCAATTCAATATCACATGGCTCGATTATTCAAAAGCAAATGATGGAGCGGGTCTCGTTATGCGAACGGAAGTATCACAAAGATTAGGGATCAAGACCATTACTGACCTGCAAAAACATGCCGGGGAGATTCGATTTGCTTCCCAAGGAGAGGTGGACCAGCGCGCTGACGGTATTCCAGCACTGGAGAAAGTGTATGGCAAGCTCAATTGGAAATCATCCAAAGTATATGATAACAGTTTGAAATATGAAGTGCTTAGAAACAACGAGGCTGATGTTGCGCCCGCATATACTACTGAAGGTCAGTTGGTAAACAAAGACGAGTTTACTCTATTGGAAGATAACAAACAAGTATGGCCCCCTTATAACTTGGCGCCTGTTATCCGTGATAATGTGCTTTCAACGGATTCCGGCATCGCTGAAGTGATCAACAAGGTTAGCTCGGTATTGGATACAGACACCGTAACCGCACTAAACGCGAAAGTGGACGTAGACAAAGAAGAATATGAAGATGTGGCCAAAGAATTTTATGATTCCATTAAATAAGGATGGCGTTAACATGAATCCAACAGCAATCGAATTCCATGATGTGAGTAAAACATATTCAGATTCCAATGAATATGCAGTGGATCATGTGAACCTGTCGATAAGTGAAGGGGAGTTTATTACCATCCTCGGCTCCTCTGGATCAGGAAAAACAACTTTATTGAAGATGGTGAATCGGCTTAACGATCCTTCCCACGGAATTATTAAAATATTTGGGGAGGATATCGCTGGAGTTGATCCTGTAATACTTAGAAGGAAAATCGGCTATGTTATTCAGCAAGTAGGCTTGTTCCCCCACATCAATATTGAACAAAATATAGCTACCGTTCCTCGTCTTTTGAAATGGGACAAAAAGAAAATCGAAGATCGGGTACAAGAATTGTTAGCTTTGGTTGAATTAGATTCAGAGAACTTCAAACGACGTTATCCTTCACAATTGTCCGGAGGGCAGCAACAGAGAATCGGTCTTGCGCGAGCATTGGCAACCGATCCCAATATTATGCTGCTGGATGAACCCTTTGGGGCCTTGGACGCTATTACGCGCTTGAATCTCCAGGATGAACTCTTAAAGATTCATGGGGGAATGAAAAAAACCTTTTTGTTCGTGACTCATGATATTAATGAAGCATTCAAGCTAGGAACCAGAGTTGTGATTATGAATCAGGGTAAGGTTTGTCAATTCGATACCCCGAGAGAAATTATAACTCATCCTGCAGATGATTTTGTGTACTCACTCATTCAATCTTCGAAGGAGCAAGAACGCTTCTGGGGGAACTTAACATGATCAACTATGCCATTAAACATCCGGATAAGTTGGTACAAGCATTATTGGAGCATGTGGAGATCCTCATTCTGACCATGCTGCTCTCTGTGCTCATTGCCATCGTTTTAACCATCTTAGCTCTGGCCTCTGATAAGGTATCTAGATCACTCATTTACATGTTTTCAATTTTGTATTCTATTCCGAGCTTGGCTTTGTTTGCAATCATGATCCCTGTGACCGGATTGGGGAAAACGACAGCCATTACCGTGCTCATTGCTTATAACCAATATATCCTTCTACGTCAGTTCACTGCAGCTTTGAATCATGTTGAACCATCTGTTATTGAAGCTGCTACAGGGGTCGGTATGAGCCGATTTCAGATCTTACTTCAAGTTCAGGTACCCTTAGCAATCAAGCCTCTGTTTGCAGGCCTTCGACTTGCTTCGGTAACAACCATTGGCATGGCAACCATCGCTGCCTTCATTAATGCAGGAGGGCTAGGTACGATATTAAATGATGGATTACGGACCATGAATATCGATAAGATTTTGTGGGGGGGCTTATTGTCAGCAGGACTTGCCATTGTGACGAACGCAATATTCATGCTGTTTGAGAAACGAATCCATTTGAGATCGGAGAAATAAATAATGAAGGCAGTTGTATTGGAAAGGGTCTGTACCCCACAAGAACTACAGATCACTGAAGTACCTATTCCTATAGTCAAACCTGGGTGGGTACTTGTAAAAATCAGGGCGTTTGGAATAAATCGCTCGGAAATGTTTACTAGACAGGGGCATTCACCGTCCGTTCAATTTCCGCGTATTATGGGGATCGAATGCGTAGGGGAGATTGAAGACCCTTCTGATAGCACATTTATAAAGGGAACAGCCGTCGCTTCATTAATGGGAGGGTTAGGCCGTGCATTTGACGGAAGTTATGCTGAATATGCACTTATACCTTCGGACCAGGTGTATCCTATTCCTAGGGATATGAAATGGACTGAACTTGCAGCGATACCGGAAATGTATTATACCGCGTATGCATCCTTATTTGAATGTCTTCAATTGACTTCAGGAGAGATGCTGCTTATTCGTGGTGGGACAAGTTCCGTAGGCTTAGCAGCACTTCAGCTAGCTAAGAGTGTAGGAGCAACAGTCATATCAACGACTCGAGACAAAGAGAAATTTGCACTTCTCCAACAAGCTGGAGCAGACTATGCACTGCTCGATAATGAGCATTTGAGAGAACAGGTGTATGCTATTGCTCCAAATGGGGTAAACAAGGTTCTAGAGTTGGTTGGTACACCAACTGTAAAGGAGTCCTTGCAATTCATCTCAGAACGAGGGATATGTTGCATGTCAGGAATATTAGGAAATGAATGGACTCTTGATGCCTTTGAACCTTTAGTGGATATACCCACAGGTGTGTATTTTACAGCGTTCACCAGTGAAGTTATCAAAGAAAGTACACTGATCCCTTTATTTGAGCATCTCCAAAAACATGGTATAGTCCCACCTATTGCCCGAGTCTTTACACTCGAGGAGATTGGAGAGGCACATCTTTTAATGGAAAGTAACACCGCAAACGGTAAGATCGTTATATCTTACGAAATAGAAAGGGGTTTAAATATGACGATTACAGAAAACAAACAATTGATGCATCGTTTCACGAACTTCATTAATACTTCAAGCAAGGAACTTGCTGAAGAATTGATTTCTCCAGATGCTGTTTTTTATGTACCTATGCAAAAAGAACCAATGAATGGTCCAAATGGTTATCTCTCCATAATTCATATGATGAGATCTGGTTTTTCCGATATACAATGGACTGTTAAGGAGCTGGTAGCAGAAGAGGATCTAATAGCAGCTCATTTTGTCATGAAGGGCACACAAGACGGAGTGTTTCTCGGGTTTCCACCAACAGGAAAGAAAATTGAAGTAAATGCAATGAATTTTTATCGGATCTCTAATGGCCAAATTATTGAAGAGTATGGTCAACCCGATATGCTTGGCTTGCTCCAACAAATAGGGGCAATTCCAAAAGCATAATTATATCACCACTTGTAAATAAATTAATTGATCTCAGAAAATGCTGCTATTAAAAGCGGCATTTTTTTGATTTCTAATTTACTTTACAAAGAAGGTGTAGGAGACAAACAACAATCAGATTGGAATTTTTGACAGGCAGCACAGGGCGTTGACGATTGGTATTATGCTCGTTCTAACCACCGTAGCTTTCGAGGGGCTGGCTAATACGACATGGACTTGAGGGCATTCAAACAGCCCATGTTTACGTTTGGCACTGTTATGCTTATGATTGCCGTAATGTTAATGATGTCAGCCATGATTATTAAAAGCAACTCCTTAGAATTTGTTTTTTGTCGGAAGACAAGAACATGGTACTATTGCCGATTTGATAAACATCTAAATATAACGTCAGGTGAAGGCAGCAGTTGGAGAAAATCTGGAGCTTGCAGATTGAAGTTGAAGAGACAGGAGATTGAAATCTTTGAAACCTGCGCAAGTTGCAAGTTTTTTTCGGTTGAGAGGAGCGAATGGCAATTTAAGAGCCAACAAATTAATTGACCACAGGATGGAAAAGACTTATTATTGCTATAAAATGGTCTGTAAGGAGTGAAATAGGAGTTGTTGGAACTTGATGGTATGGATACCGACTCTTTAATAGCTATGCTAAAAGCTTCATTCACCTTAGACAATTTTACAGCAATGATAGATATCTCTGATAAGATTATTGGGATGATCGCAGTAATACATGCTACAGCCCCCAAGGGATCTGAGACCCAAAGGTTAAAGCGTTCTCTAGTGTATTACTTTGGGTTTAGTCTTTGTGCGAAGGGCATTGCTCTCCAAAAACTTGGGGATTACAAAAACGCCCGCCAGTGTATAGAAAAGTATTCAAATTTGAGCTGGGTTCAACTTGATGACGAGGAATCATTGGCAGAAATTGAATATTACAAAAGTACAGCTAGAGCAAACACCTTCGTTCTTGACTTACTTGAGGGAAAGGAGGAAGTATTGCCTGAATACGTGAAATTTTTAAAGATGGGTGCAAGGGAAGAGTTGACCGCCGGGTTGCTAAATATCTTGGACTCCGCTTTAAGATACAACTACCAGGTGGACTGGGCATTGGAAGAACTGCAAAGTGACATTGAGAAACCTGATGATACCTCACCTGCTGTAGATGTTAGGTACTACATAGAATATATTCATCTACTATCAATTTATTGGTTTAAACGGGGGAAGTCAGCCATTGCAATAAACCTAACACTGGAAAATATCATATTAAGTGGTAAACTATTTGATAGAGCAGGTTTTAGAAAAGCTATTGCTTTTTATGAGCTTGTTAGAGCTAAGGCCAATATTTCACAGCTACAAGAGTATCATGCAATTATGCGAAATATTTTAGAAGGGGAGTTCAATGATGAAAATGTTGAAAAAGAAGCTTTTGTTATTGACAACCGTATTGCTGATTAGCTCATTAACCATTTTGACTGCCGCAAGTGCCGAAGATGTCACTTTATTTCAGTCCACAACAGTAACAACAAATAGCCACGGCATGGGCCATTGATTTGTCTGAGATGATTTACAGAGCCATTCAGTAAATCAATCCAGAGCTTATTATTGTTGATTTACATCATACAGGCCAATGATCCTCAGGATCATTGGCCTGTTATTCTGTTTTAGTAGACGCCTACCGCATTGTAAGCTTTGGTTACAGCAGTTACTTGAGCCGAGCCTGCTCCAAACAATTCAGTGGCCGATTGAATGATGGCTGTACGTGCAGCAGAGAAGTTGGAGGAGGTTGTAAGATAATATACAAGTGCATTGTAATAGATTTGAACGGCATCCTCACGGCCAATGCCTGTGACTGTTACACCGTTAAACGTACCGCCTTGAGCAGCCAGATAGAAAGCTTTATTATTGATGCCGCTATTCGTATGCACACCACCTTCGTCTGCCGAGCCGGTATAACGGTCGCTGTATTTGTCAGGCTGGCCGTACAATGGCGGATTAGCTAGTGAGCGGAGTGCGTCACCCGCTACACCCGGTGTATATATTTTATCACCGATCAGCCAGTTCGCACCTTCAATTGAATTTCCGATGATGTCGGAGAAGGACTCATTAAGTGCCCCCGGTTCTCCGTAGTATTCAAGATTGGATGTTTTCTCAGTCACACCGTGCGTCAGCTCATGGCCGACCACGTCCAAATCACCGGACAGCAGTGTAAAGGTAGATCCATCCCCATCACCGAAAACAATTTGCGCACCATTCCAAAATGCGTTGTTATAGGAAGTGTAGTAATGAACGGTCGAACGGATCTGCAGTCCGTTGTTGTCCAGGCTGTTGCGGCCGAAATGCTGGAGATAATAATCATAGGTTCTCTCAGCATAGGTGTGGGCATCAACCGCGGCTTTGTCTGTCCAGACATTGTTAGTGCTGGTTAAGAGCGTCCCCGGAAGAGAAGTCTTGTTCTTGGCGGTATAGGTCACAATGCCCTTGCCGCGGGTGCTGTCATAGAGCTGGTAGGTTGAACCCGAGAGGCGTGTCTCGAACGTTTTGGTATCTCCAAACACTCCAGTGCCCGTACCCGTCAGGTTCTCTAAGATGTTATATTTGAACAGTACGCTGCCATTCTCCGCAGAAATGAAGTACCGTATCCGCAAAGGCTCGGGTTCCAGCACGTTCACTTCCGTTTTATAGGCTAATTTAGGTTCTCCGTCAACGATAAAATAATACAAATCCGCTGTAGGAGTTATTTGCGGCTCACCTAGCGGTCCATGTTCCAGCGTGGCATCCTGGCTGGCTGCCAGAATGGCCTCTGCTCCGGATATGGTTTGGAGTTGAATCAGCGGCTGCGGAATGGTCTGGTATACATCTTCAACTACACTTCCCAGCAGGGAGGTAACGTTGCCCGTTTTGTCGATATGCAGGGTCTGATCGGCTCCATATACCGGTATCCCCGAGATATACTGGCTTAACCGGTAATGCTGGCTGCCGGTCCTGCTGTTTGTTTTTTGCTCTGTAATTTTGAATTTCTCCCGGACATCCTCCTTAGCCGAAAGATGCAGGTTCCCTTTAACATTCTCAAGATATCCCCATACTTTGTCCTCAGAAGCGGAGCCTGCCGGGGCTTTCCAGGCTTGGTCCGTAATTGAAATAGGGGAAGAGCCTGAGAAGAGCTCTATGGGATTATTCTGCTCATTGTTTTCAGCCGCAGTGCCCACCGAGGCAAAGGATCCAAGTGCTACAATACCTGCAAGAAGTGAAGCTACAGTCTTTTTCATATTTAATACTCCTCCGATCAAATTGGTTGGTTTTAAGTTGTGCCGGGTTCTTATAATCATCCTTTATCAAGCCTGTGTACTTACTCAAGCTGCGATCTGGGGTGCAAGGACTAAGGCGGCGAACAACCTTAATGTACGGAGGGAAGTGTGGAGAGGGCAAGACCCCTTTCGTGAAATTTACAACTACATCCTTGTTCACAGATCTCCAAATTGGATATAAATGATAAAAATGTAATTATAGTGTTTTCAGTATATTTAGGTTTTTGAATAGTAACTATGATCAGAATCACAATTAATGCAATAAAATTAGTAAACAATCATTATGCAACATTGAAATTGGACATGGCGGCTTCAAAAGAACTGAAGCTTGTCAGTCTACAGCATTATTCCTGGGAGCAAGACAGCCCCGATGTGTGTCTGCACTCGTGACTCGCCCTCCTTTTGAAACGTTTCCAAAATAAATATTGAAACGTTTCCATTTTGGTGATATTATATTTTCCAGAGAGAGTTCGGAGGTGTTATATGACAAGTATTAAAGATGTTGCAAACTTAGCAGGCGTTGCTGTAGGAACCGTATCCAGAGTCATTAACAACTCTGGCGCTGTTAAACCCAAGACACGCAAAAAAGTGGAGGAAGCGATACAAGAACTGAATTACTTCCCTAATGAAGTGGCCCGGAATTTCAAGATGCAGAAATCCAAGATGGTAGCTCTACTGCTTCCGAGCATCTGGAATCCATTCTTTTCTGAATTGGCTTATTACATTGAGGATGAGCTGGATCGGGAAGGCTTTAAGCTTATGTTATGTAATAGCGGAGGTAAGCCTGAGAAGGAGCTGTACTATCTGGAAATGCTCCGGCAGAACAAAGTGGCGGGGATTGTGGGCATAACTTATAACGATATCGAGAATAATGTGAGCAACAACATTCCGATTGTAAGCATCGACAGGCACTTTAACAAGAAGATTACCTGTGTGACCTCAGATAATTTTGAGGGAGGACGTCTTGCTTTAAGGGAGCTGGTGAGAGCAGGAGCCAGGAAACCGGCTTTTATGGGGAGTGTTACTTCCGTTTTCAGCGAAACCATGAACCGCAGGCAAGGATTTATCCATGAAGCGGAGGCTTTGGGTATCGATTATGTGATCTATGAGAAGCCGGATCCAATAGTAGATGACAATGCCTATATTCACGAGTTCCTCAACGAGCATGGCGATGTAGATGGAATTTTTGCCATTACCGATATGCTGGCTGCCAGCTATATTGACAAAGCACGCAGGAAGGGTATTCGTATACCAGAGGATGTGAAGGTCATCGGTTATGACGGTATTCAGGATAACCCTTATTTTCATCCTATTCTATCTACAATCAGGCAACCGGTAGAAGAGATGGCACGTATGACAATTAGACTGCTCTATAACAAGATTGAAGGCATTCCCTTAGATAAACAAGTGTATCGTATCCCTGTTAAATTCAAACAAGGTGAAACGACATGATCCCTTTAATCGAAAAACTTCAGCTTATTCTGTGGATGCACTCTATGAACTGATGTTTTTCACTCTAAATTGGAAACGTTTCAATATTGATTTTTATGAAGTACTTGATAGAGATCTACCGACTGAGTTTTTCTAAATTTAAATTGGAAACGTTTCAAAAAAATTATTTGCACACGAAAGGGAGAATATGCGTGAATTCAACAACCAACCGTGTGGATCATTCCATGATCCAACCAAAACGCAAACCGTGGAGCAGGTTCAAACGCGATTACGAACTGTACCTGTTTTTACTGCCAATCATTATTCTTTACCTCGTATTTAAGTACTATCCGATGTATGGGGTGCAAATTGCATTTAAGGATTTCTCACCCAGCCAGGGGATCTGGGGAAGTGAATGGGTAGGATTTCAGCACTTTGTAGATTTCTTTGATTCCTATAACTTCTGGACCATTATCACAAACACGCTCTCACTCAGTTTTCTTTCACTGTTATTTGGCTTCCCGGCTCCAATCATCATCGCAATTATGCTGAATCAGATGCTGGGCAAGTCCTATAAGAAATTTGTACAGACCGTGATTTACGCGCCTCACTTTATCTCTACTGTAGTACTCGTTGGCATGCTCAATGTTTTTTTGTCTCCAAACAGCGGAATCGTGAATCATATAATTACCTCGTTTGGCGGACAGCCTATTCTCTTCATGGCTGATGAGGGTTGGTTCCGTCCCTTGTATATTTTATCAGGAATCTGGCAGGAAACAGGCTTCGCCACAATTATCTATCTTGCTGCACTTGCGGGAGTCAATCCCGAGCTGCATGAAGCGGCCATTATGGATGGAGCGAGCAAATGGAAGCGTGTCTGGTATGTAGATATTCCCAGCATCCTGCCGACGATCGTTATCCTGCTGATTCTCGCATTGGGCAACATTATGAGTATCGGTTTTGAAAAGGCGTTTTTGATGCAGAGTGATCTAAACTACGCCACCTCCAATATTATCCCTACCTATGTATATGAGATGGGGATTCAGAAGGCCCAATACAGTTTTTCTACGGCAGTCGGCCTGTTCAACTCCCTTATTAATATTATCCTGATCTTCACCGTTAACCGGATCGCTAAAAAGATGACAGAGACCAGTCTGTGGTAAGGAGGAAATGATGATGAATCAATTAGTGAAGCGAAAGAGCAGAGGGGATGTATGGTTTGACATCATCAACTACATTCTGTTGACCATTATTATGCTGCTAGTACTGTATCCATTGTATTTTGTACTGGTTGCCTCATTCAGTGACCCCAATTACATTTACTCCGGTGAGGTCTGGCTATTCCCGAAAGGCTTCACACTGGACGGTTATGAACGGATATTCAGTGACTCCTCCATTTGGATCGGATATGGCAACTCCATTCTTTATGCAACGCTGGGAACATTAATTGGAGTAGCCGTGACGGTATTTGCAGCCTATCCGTTAGCCCGGAAGGATCTGGCCGGGAAGTCTGTGATTATGTGGTTTTTGCTGGTGACCATGTTTTTCAGCGGCGGGCTGATTCCCACTTATCTGCTGATTAAGGATCTGCACCTGCTGAATACGATGTGGGCGCTGGTCATTCCCGGGGCAGGCGGTGTTTTTAACGTCATTATTGTAAGAACCTTTTTCCAGTCATCCATACCAGACGAAATGTGGGAAGCGGCTTCCATTGACGGGTGTTCCAACACCAGATTCTTCTGGAGTATCGTTCTGCCGTTGTCCAAGTCCATCCTGGCAGTAATGGTGCTCTACCATGTGGTCGGCTTCTGGAACGGTTTCTTCGATGCCTTGATCTATCTGAACGATGAGAGCAAGTATCCGCTGCAATTAGTGCTGCGCAACATCCTTGTCCAGAATCAGGTCAACTCCGGCATGATGATCGATGTGGAATCCTATGCCGCCAAGATGCGTGTGACAGAGCTGATCAAATACGGGGTCATCATGGTATCCAGTCTTCCGCTGCTGATTTTGTATCCTTTCCTCCAGAAGTACTTTGTTAAAGGCGTAATGATCGGCTCCATCAAAGGATAGTACTCTGACGCGGTACTTGAAAGGGGGGATGCACCGCATATTCAGAGCAATAGGTGAAACCAAAACAGGAGTAATTAGCAGGCGGAATGAACAAAAGGGAGGTTATCGAAAATGAGTTCTTTATTTAAAAATGCGGGGATTCTGGTATTGGCCGGAGCGTTTGCGCTGAGCGGATGTTCGGGTAACGGTAACGGGACAAACAATCAGGCGGAGAATTCCAATCAGAAAGACAATTTCAATGCAACTGGTCTTCCTGTTGTAAACAAACCCGTGTCGTTAAGAATGGTAGCCCCGAAGGCGGCCCTGGCACCAGAGTTCTCAGAGATGGAAATCTTCAAGCGGCTGGAGCAGGAAACCAATG
This sequence comes from Paenibacillus sp. FSL R7-0210, assembly GCF_038009085.1. Lineage (NCBI taxonomy): Bacteria > Bacillati > Bacillota > Bacilli > Caryophanales > Paenibacillaceae > Paenibacillus > Paenibacillus sp. FSL R7-0210. Next base: position 2,374,301 of record NZ_JBBPAR010000001.1, on the reverse strand, counting down.
TGAAGATTGATTGGGAGAACATCCCGGATACCGATTATACAGAAAAGAAAAACCTGCTGCTTGCAAGTGGCGATTTGCCGGATGCCTTCTATGCCGCCGGATTCACTGATTACGAGCTGATCAATTACGGTAAAGATGGAACACTTATTCCGCTGGAGGATTTAATTGATCAGTATGCACCTAACCTGAAAGCGCTTCTGGATCGCCGTCCTGATATCAAATCATCGATCACAGCGCCGGATGGGCATATCTACGGGCTGCCGTCCTGGGAAGAAAACAATCTTGGAACCAACCCTTTCTTCCACGTCATTAATAAAAGCTGGCTGGATAAGCTGGGCCTAAAAGTACCGGAAACGCTGGATGAATACACGGAAGCGCTGCTTGCCTTCAAAACAAAAGATCCGAACGGCAACGGCAAGCAGGATGAAATCCCGTTAAGCTTCATGCATATGCAGTGGTGCATGGATATTGCCGGACTATTCGGGGCCTTTGGTCTCCCGGATAATCTGGAGCACCGTGTCGTCCGTGAAGGAAAAGTCATTTTCACCGCAACTCAGCCTGAATATAAGGAAGCCCTGAATTATTTCCATGAAAAATGGTATAAGCAGGGCCTGATTGATCCGGAATCCTTCACCCAGGATGCTGCACAGTATCTGGCCAAAGGCAAAACGACAGATGAGACACTGGGATCTTATATCTGGTGGGAAGTCGAAGAAGTTGTCGGAACCGAACGTGCCAAGGATTATGTACTCTTATCTCCGCTCAAAGGCGCGAATGGAGAGCAAACGATTGGACGCGCGAATGGCGGAGGTCCAGGCCGAGGGTCGTTTGCCATTACCAAAGCGGACAGCAATCCGGAAATCACCATGCGCTGGATTGACCAGCAGTATGAGCCTTACATGGCTGCTCAAATCCACTGGGGACCGCTGGATGTCGTGTACAAGAAGGACGAAAACGGAAAACTGGTGAATTTACCGCTTCCTGAAGGAGCCTCAGCAGGTGAATTCCGCCAGAAGGTTGCTCCGGGATCGGGCGCACCTGGTGTCATTACTATCGATGACTTCGGTAAAGTGGTGGACATGGAACCCCGGGCTCAGCAGCGCGCTAAAGATCTCGAGCAATATTACAATCCATATATGGAAAAGGAAAACTATCCGAGTATCTTCTTCGAGCCGGAAGAACTGGACACCATCAACAAGATCGAGCCAGAGCTGATTAAATATGTAAATACCCAAAGAGGAAGATTCATTGTAGAGGGCGGCGCAGATAAGGCTTGGGACAACTACATTAAAACACTGGACAAGATGGGCCTGAATGAACTGATGGAGATCTACCAAAAAGGGTTGGATCGATATAATGCAAATCTGAAAAAATAAATAGAAGTTAGGTGGGGGAGAAACTGTGCTTGATGTCATCGCAATAGGAGAAGTGTTGATAGACTTTACACCGGCAGGCCAGACAGCAGGAGGTAACGGGCTGTTTGAATGCAATCCAGGGGGGGCTCCGGCAAACGTAGCCGCAGCACTCTCACGTCTGGGTGCCAGATCAGCACTGATCAGCAAAGTTGGGGAAGACCCCTTCGGTTCATTGCTGCAAAATGCACTGCATAATAACGGGGTAGATGTAACAGGGGTGTCGGTTACCAATGAAGCGAGTACAACATTGGCCTTTGTTCACCTGGATGACCAGGGGGACCGCTCTTTCAGCTTCATCCGGAAGCCGGGGGCAGATACCTTCTTACACGCGCAGGATGTTCCGCTGGGGCAGATTGAAGCTTGTCAGGTGCTGCATTTCGGCTCGCTGTCCATGACCCATGAGCCTGCCCGCACGGCAACCCGGACGGCAGTCCGCAGAGCGAAGGAAGCAGGGGTTCTACTGTCGTTTGATCCTAACATCCGGTTTGCGTTATGGGAGAGTAAGGAGGAGGCCAGACAGAATATTCTCTGGGGGATGAATTATGCCGATGTGTTGAAAATCTCGGAAGAAGAGCTAGCTTTTGTTACTGGCAGCAGCAATCTTGAAAAAGGCGTACAAGAACTCCAGCAGCAATATGACATCGGACTCCTCGTCGTCACTTTAGCGGAAAAAGGCTGCTATTACCGGTTGGCTGGTCAGGATGGATATGTGCCGGGCTTTAAGGTCAAAGCAATCGACACGACAGGAGCAGGCGATGCTTTTCTAGGCTGTTTGTTATACAAGCTTTTAGAAAGCGGAAGTTCCCTGCAGGAGCTGACCAACCAGCAAATTACCAGTATGCTGATTTTTGCCAATGCCGGCGGAGCGCTAGTAACCACACGAAAGGGGGCTCTTGGTTCTATGCCGACGACAGAAGAGATTAACCAGATGATAGAGTCTGGGAACCACAATAATGATGAGCAATTCAGACCAGGGTTTCACTTTTCACCACCCTCCAGCTGGGCCAATGACCCGAACGGATTAGTCTATTATGAGGGAAGCTATCATCTATTCTATCAGCATCATCCTTACGATAATAAATGGGGACCAATGCACTGGGGCCATGCTGTCAGTGAAGACCTGATTCAATGGGAGCACGCGCCTATTGCTCTATTTCCGGATGAGCACGGAGCAATCTTTTCGGGATGCTGTGTAGTGGATTGGAATAACAGCAGCGGCTTATTTGAAGATTCGGATGGACTTGTCGCGATCTTTACGCATGCCGATCACCATCCGGATACAGGGCAGCCGCGCCAGCGGCAGAGCCTGGCTTACAGCAGCGATAAGGGCATGAACTGGCATAAATATAACGGAAATCCGGTGCTGGCCGAGGAAGAACTGATAGACTTCCGGGACCCCAAGGTGTTCTGGCATGCGGAAAGTGAACGGTGGATTATGGTGATTGTCGCTGGAGATCATGCCCGGTTCTACGCATCCGAGAATCTGCGTGAATGGTCGCTGACCGGTGAATTCGGTAGAGAAGAAGGATCACATGACGGCGTCTGGGAATGCCCTGATCTGTTTCAACTGCCGGTGGATGACACCGGGCGTTCGAAATGGGTGCTGATCATCAGCATCGGAGATCATCCCAATTGTCCGGAGGGATCGCGCACACAATATTTTATTGGAGAGTTCGATGGAAAGACGTTCATCAATGACAATCCTGCGGATCATATACTGTGGCTTGACTATGGAAGAGATAATTATGCGGGAGTTACCTGGTCCGATATTCCGGAGCAGGACGGACGCCGCGTAATCATCGGATGGATGAGCAACTGGAAATATGCCAACGAGACGCCTACCGGCTCCTGGAGAGGTGCGATGACTTTGCCCCGTGCCATGTCCCTGACCAGTAAGGACGGAAGTGTCGTGCTGAGCCAAATGCCTGTCCGGGAAATAGAGCAGCTGCGGAATGAATCTATGAGCTGGAACGATATCACAATTACGCCGGCGACTCCTTTTAGACAGCAGATGAATAGTGATCTGTTAGAAATTGAAGGAGAGATTGATATCCTATCCGGGGACGCGGTATATATCCATCTGCAATCTGTCGGACAGCAGAGCGAAATTATTATCGGATATGACCCTGCTCAGGAATGGCTGTTCACGGACCGTTCAAAAAGTGGTCTGACGGATTTCCACCCGGCGTTCGCAAGCCGTCACGGTGCCAGGCTGGCCGCTGCGAACGGCAAGCTTAAGCTGCACATCTGGCTGGATCGCAATGCAGTTGAAGTTTATGCAGCTAATGGTCTGGTTGTGCTAACCGATCAGATTTTCCCGGATGCTCCGATTGAGAATATCCAGGTAAGCACACAATCAGGACAGGCTGTTCTGAACTCGCTTCAAATCCATACGCTGAAGTCCATTCAGATTCCAAGTGTTAGTACAAGGCAGTCTCAAGGGAGGAATGACGAATGAGCGGCCATGAAGGTGACCGGGGACTAATGATGCATTGGGCTTTCGATGAAGGAAGCGGAGCAAGCGCTATGGAGAGCGTCACTAAGACGGTAGATGAGATTCATTATGTATTCAATAATGCGGAGTTTACCGACCCTTGTACTCCGCCGTGGAGACAGGGAGTAGCAGGAAGTGCTCTCCTCTTCGATGGTTACTCAACGTATATTGCTCATTCTGTCCACGGAGAAGAGCGTAACGGAGAGCCGGAATTTCTATCGGCTCTCAGCATTGGAGTATGGATTGCCCCGCGCACCTATGAGTGGGGACATGAAGGCAAACTGGCTGCCATAGTGAACCGCTACAATAACAAGACTAGGCAGGGATATCTGCTCGGCATGTTCCGTCATGGCTCCTGGTCCTTCCAAATCGGGCTTGAGGGAGGAGAATGGAAGGAAATCTGGGCGCCGGATGGTTATGAACTTCCCAAGAATGAGTGGTCTTATGTGAACGCCGTATTCGATGGAGAAGCGGGTGAAATCAAGCTGCTGCTGAACGGCACCGAAATCACATCGGCTGCTGTGCCCCGCGGTTCCCGCATAGCGGAGGCGATGGACACGGATTTGTTCATCGGCAGGAATAATCACGGCAGCAGGCTTGCCGAAGTGTTCAGCCTTCATATGTTCAGCGGGATCATGGATGAGATGAAGATTTATAACCGTGCCCTGAGTAACGAAGAAGCAGCAGCTTTTTATCAGGAAGTGTTGGATTCCGCACATGGAGGCGTCCGGCCGAAGTTGAATTATGACGACATTAAGCTGGATCGTATACCTCTGCTTAAGGACCGGCACAGGCCGCAGTATCATGTCAGCCCTCCGGCACATTGGATGAACGAGCCTCATGCGCCAATATATTTTGACGGGCAATATCATTTGTTCTATCAGCACAATCCGCAAGGACCGTACTTTCATCATATCCACTGGGGACATTGGGTGAGTGAAGATCTGGTGCATTGGCGTGATCTCCCTGTAGCGCTGGCGCCTGAGAGGGATCAGCTCGCCCCGGATGGGATCTGGTCGGGAAGTGCGGCTTATGATGCAGAGGGGCTGCCGGTTCTGTTCTTTACAGCAGGCAATGATAGTGCTTCACCGAATCAGAGGGTTGCACTTGCCCGTAGCACTTATCCGCAGGACGGAGACCCGGATCTCATTACGTGGATTAAACACCCGGAGCCGCTCATCGTGCAGCAGAAGGGGATGGGCGCATTCGGAGATTTCCGGGACCCGTTCGTGTGGAAGGATGAGGACGGCTGGTATGCCCTGGTAGGATCGGGAATTGAGGGCGAAGGCGGGGCAGCATTAGCATTTGCCTCGCAGGATATGCTGAATTGGACGTATAAAGGTCCTTTCTATCAGGCGGATATTCAGAAGTTCCCTTATCTTGGCCCCATCTGGGAATTGCCTGTACTTCTTCCCTTAGGCACTGACAACAAAGGGGACAGCAAGCATCTTCTGCTGGTTAGTCCTGTAGGAAAGGGTGCCGATGTTGAGGTATTCTATTGGATCGGGCAGCTGGAGAAGGATGAGCTGTCATTTATTCCGGATCAAGAAGAACCGCAACTGATAGATGTTGGTGATTTCCATTTTACCGGTCCGAGCGGCATGGTTGATCCGAAAACGGGCAGAAATATTGTGTTCACAATTGCCCAAGGGGACCGTACGTCAGAGATGGAATACAAATCGGGCTGGGCTCATAACGGAGGTTTGCCGTTAAGCGTGTATTTAAGAGATGATGGGCGATTGGGAATAGAACCGATTCAGGAACTGGAGTCGCTGCGGGGCACCAAGCGGCTATCCCTCCAAGACAAGTCGTTGGCTGAAGCTAATCTGCTACTGGGGGATGTACAAGGCGACATGCTTGAGATTCAGCTGGAACTGGAGCCGGGCAATGCCGGACAACTCGGAATCAAAGTCCGGTGTACACCGGATGGGGAAGAAGAGACACTGCTGGTTTATGACTGTAATGAAGCTAAGTTCCTTGTGGACCGCACGAAAACGACACTGCACCCGGGTGAAAAGTGTAGCGGGATTCAAGGAGGCAAGCTGGAATTGTTAGGAGAGAATCTGAAGCTGCACATCTATTTGGACCGCTCTATGGTCGAAGCATATGCCAACGGATTGAAAAGTCTGACCACCCGGGTGTATCCGAGCCGCAAGGATGCTCTGGGACTTGAGATCTGGGGCGATGGGGAACCGCTGGTTAAGTCCATGGAAATATGGGATATGCAGTCTATATGGTAATGGGAGCGCCTAGGCGCTCCTTACTATACCATGGATAATGCAACAAACACTTAAGCCACTTTGCTCCCTCGATATGAAACCGCTTCATTCACGTCTCTCTTACTTCATGACTATGCATCCTTGTATCCGGAGAGTCATTTCAAAAATACGTATGAATGATTTCATGAATAAGAAATGATGAAGGAGGCTCGTTGATGAAAGAAGCCAAAAGAAACAAAGCATGGATCTCCAGAATGGTTGCAGGGGTGATGGTTCTTCAGCTTGTAGCTCCCGGAATCTCGGCTGCAGCCGGAGCTGGAGTAGGCACTCGGGAGACATTCACCCCTAAGGCTGACGCAGGATTGTCGGTTACGGATGCGGTCTATTCAATTACCCAGGCTGACGAGGGGTTGTCAGTTACGGATACAGTCTATCAAATCCAGAATCACGGATTTGAAACCGGGGATATATCAGGCTGGACCGTTGTCAGAGGCCAAGCGTTCGGCCAGGACAGTGTATCGAGTGAATCCACCTGGTGGGCGGAACAAATCCCGTACAATCAGGAAGGGGCTTATCATCTAAACGGCTGGAAACATGACGAAGCTGCGACCGGTGTGCTTCGTTCCAGCATTTTCGAGCTCGGCGGCAGCGGATGGATCAGCTTCAAGCTTGGCGGTGCCAAAAATCCAAACAAGGCTTATATCAATGTCGTGGAGGCTGAATCGGGACAAGTGATTGCGAGGTATGGCAATAGCGCTTTTGCCGATGTCGGCTTCCCGAACCCCGCACAAGGCTTGCGGCTTGCCAATATGGAGCAATATAAGGCGGATCTTTCCGAATATCTGGGCCAAAAGCTGTATGTAGAGATCATCGACAATGCTACCTCGGATTGGGGAGTGGTATTTGCGGACGCCTTCTTCATGTACCATGAATCCGAGCCTGCGGAAGGAATTACCGCCACAGATATCAAGCCGGATTTCAAACGCTACCAAATTGAGAATCCTGGCTTTGAAACCGGGAACTTAACAGGCTGGACGGTTGTAGAAGGCGAAGCGTTTGGACCTAACAGCGTGTCAGACGAAACCACCTATTGGGTTGAACAAATCCCGTATAACCAGGAAGGCACTTATCATTTAAATGGATTGAAGTATAACGAGAGCGCAACAGGTAAGCTTCGGTCCAGCACCTTCGAGCTGGGCGGAACAGGCTGGATTACCTTCAGACTGGGCGGAGGCAAGCATACGGATCAAGTGTATGTGAACGTTATCAATGCGGACACAGGTGAACTAATTTCCAGGTATGGCAACACCGAATTTAACGAGTCCGGGTTCCCGGATCCGGCACAGGGCCTGAGACTTGCGAATATGGAGCAGTATAAAGCCGATCTCTCCAAGTATATCGGAAAGAAGCTGTATGTGGAGATCGTGGATAATGGTCACGCGGATTGGGGAGTAATCTTTGCGGACGCCTTCCACACCTTCAATGAGCTTGTACCGGAAGAAGGAGTTATGGCGGATAACATTATGCCGACCGAAATCCAGAATCACAGCTTTGAAACCGGAAATTTAGAGAGCTGGACTGCTCAGGGCAACGCTTTTCAAGTGGACAATGATGCCCAAGCTGGTAAAGAAGGTAACTATTATGCCAAGTCCACTTTGGAAGGACAGGGTTCGATTACCTCCAATATCTTTACACTTCGAGGGACCGGGACAATAAACTTCACTGTTGTAGATATCGTTAATCCTCAGGAGGCCTATGTCGCATTATATGATGCCAGCACTAATGCGTTGCTTGAGAAAACTGCTGTAGTCAGTGCGAATGAGAAAATTTCCTGGAAAATGCAGAAGCACTACAACAAGAGTCTGTATATCAAAGTTATAGATCAATCTGATCAAGCCCGCATCTCCGTTGACGCTTTTCAAGCGAATAGTACGGGAACCATTTTCTACATGAACCTGGATGAAGGCGCAGGAAAAAAGGCGCTTGAGCAAGTGAGCAATCTTGAGCATGATGTAAACTACGTATTTAATAACGCCAGATATATGGACTCCAAAGATCCAAGATGGACTCCGCGCGGAGTCAAAGGCGGCGCCTTGCTATTCGATGGATACTCTAATGATATCGAGGTTAATGCAAAGGATGCCATTCCAGTAAGTGACGCGTTAACGCTTGAGGCTTGGGTCGCTCCACGCAGCTATGAATGGGGAGACGGAAACAAGCTGTCTGCTATCGTGAACCAGTCTGATCAGGATAAGACCGAAGGTTTCGCTTTGGGGATGTACCGGCACGGCGAATGGTCAATGCAGGTCGGCATTGGCGGACAGTGGATTCAGGTATGGGTCAAAGACCATCCACTCGAAAAGTATAAATGGAATTACGTAGCAGCTACGTTCGACAAAACGGACGGAATCATTAAATTATATCTAAATGGTCAGGAAGTGGCTTCTGGGGCAACTCCTGTCAACGTTCCGATAACCCCTTCTACGGAAAAGCTGATTATCGGAAAAAACAATAAATCTGCAGAGTTTGCGGGATTGTTCTCCTATAATATGTTCAGCGGACTTATAGATGAAGTGAAGCTGCAGAACAAAGCGCTCACGGGTCAAGAGATCCTTGCTGAGTATAAGAATGTGAAAGCGCTTCACGGCGGCGCGGTTCCGGAAATTCCAAATGGTGACATTGACGAGGATCCCAGTGTGTTTGACGGTGATCAGCACCGTCCGCAGTACCATGCGATGCCTCCGCAAAACTGGATGAATGAAGCGCATGCACCGATTTACTATAACGGCAAGTATCATTTATTTTATCAGCATAACCCGCAAGGTCCATTCTGGCATCAGATCCACTGGGGACATTGGGTGAGTGACGATATGGTGCATTGGGAAAATGTGAGACCTGCACTTTCGCCAGAAGCGGGCACGCTTGATCCTGACGGTGCGTGGTCAGGCAGCGCAGCGTATGACCGTGACGGCAATCCTGTCCTGTTCTATACTGCCGGCAATGACTCTTTGTCACCAAATCAAAGAACGGGCCTGGCGACTCCAGCTGATCTGTCGGACCCTAATTTGGAGCAATGGGTGAAATACCCTGAGCCGGTAACGGAGCAGAACGGCAATGGCATCCATAATGAGTTCCGTGACCCGTTTGTATGGTATGACCAAGAGACCGACAAGTGGTATCAGCTGGTGACATCCGGTCTTCAAGACTTCAGCAGCGGTACAGCTCTGGTGTATGTGTCTGACGATATGTACAACTGGGAGTATAAGGGGCCTTTATACGTTAGTGACAGAAATCTTTATCCGGAGCTTGGTACGGTATGGGAGCTGCCGGTATTATTGCCGATAGGTGAGGACAGTACAGGACAACAAAAATACATTTTCATGGTTAATCCCCATGAGAAGCCAGAGCAGGTTCCTCCAGCTGACGATGTGCAAAGAGATGTTGAAGTCTTTTACTGGATTGGAACCTGGGATAGAAATAATTTCAAGTTTATACCTGATCAGGACGCGCCTTCCAAAATGGATGTGGGAGATGGATATTTGACCGCAGAGAGCGGGATGGTTACACCTGACGGCAGAACGGTCGTATACTCTATGGTGCAAAATGTAAGAACGCCGCAGGCTGAATATCAGGCTGGATGGGCTCATAATCTGGCATTGCCGGTTTCCCTGAGCCTGGATGAGCATGATGAATTGCGCATTGAGCCCATTGAGGAATTGCAGAGTCTCCGGGGAGATAAGGTGGTTGATTTCACGGACGAGAATTTGGCTGCCGCCAATCAATTGATCCGGAGTGTCAAAGGCGACATGCTGGAGATTGTGATGGAAATTGATCCGGGCGAAGCCCAGAAATTCGGTCTTAAGGTACGGCGCTCCGATAACGGCCAGGAAGAAACGCTGATTTACTATGATAAGGCGAACGGGACCTTCAATGTGGACCGGACCAAGAGCAGTATTGATCCGGATGTGCGCGTGGACGGCATTCAAGGCGGATACGTGGATCTGGACGGAGAGAACCTGAAGCTGCATATTTTCCTGGACCGCTCTGTTGTCGAAGCCTTTGCAAATTACAAGAAAAAACTGACAACCCGCGTCTACGTGGGAAAATACGATTCCTTGGGCTTGCAAGTTTGGGCCGACAACGATATTACAGTCAAGTCGATGGAAGTATGGAATATGAATGCTTTGACGGGTGAACCGGCTGCTCCCGTTGACGTGCCTGACAACTGGGACAACTCTGTATACACCGATATTACGGATCTGCCTAACCACGATTTTGCTACAGGAGACTTAACAGGCTGGATTACGGAAGGAGATGCCTTCCAGGATGTCCATGTGACCGATGCCAAGTTCTTCTGGGACACGATCTACTTCAATCCGTCGCATAAAATTCCGGGAGGATATCATTTGTGGGGCTTCAACGAGGCGGCCGGCGGTGACAGCTTGACGGGAACGCTGAAATCGCAGAATTTCATCCTTGGCGGGAACGGCAAGCTCAACTTCCTGGTCAGCGGCGGGCGTGATATCGATAAGCTGTATGTTGCGCTGGTCCGGGCATCGGACGGCAAAGAGCTATTCAAAGAGACTGCGACCAACTATGAGGAGTATCAGCGGAAGATCTGGGATGCTTCGCAGTATATCGGCGAGGAGCTCTATATTAAGGTGGTTGACCAATCCACAGGCGGGTTCGGACATATTAATGTCGATGATTTCAATGTACCGGTTAAGGTGCAGCATCCGGTGAATCCGAATAACCCGACTGATCCAACTGATCCGCCAGATCCAGCCCATCCAAGTGAACCAGCCGGTCCGGCCAACCCGACTGACACAGCCGTTCCAAGCAATCTTCCGGGGAAGCCGGTGGTTCCGGTAGGCAAACCGGAGAGTCAGGGCAATTTGGCATTCGAACTGGCAAAGGGCGAGCGGCAGGTGCTATTTCCTGTGACTATGGCGGCTAATGACGGCAAGAATGCTCTGAAAGTTAAGAACACAGATGTGGAAATCGAAGTTCCTGCAGAGGTATTAAAGGGGTTACAGGCGCTGGTTACTGACAGCGAGCTTGGGCAGTCGAAAATCTCTATTGAAATGGATGCATTATCTTCAGAGCAAAGTAAAGAGCTGCTTGCACAAGCCGGAAAAAAGAATCATGCGGACATCTCCGCAATAGGAGAGGTCTATGACTTCAAATTGGCTATTCTAAAAGCCGATGGAACGATGCTTACACTTGAGAAATTCTCCAAACCGGTCACCATCAGGCTGAGTGCAAAAGAGAATTCCCGCCAGGATCTGACGGGTATCTATAACATCGCTGCGGACGGCAGAGTGGAGTATAGGGGCGGAAGCTATTCAGACGGTAAATGGAATGCACAAGTGAACCATTTCAGTAAATTTGCCGTCCTTACCTATGACAAAACCTTTGAAGATGTGAATGCCTCTTATTGGGCCCATGATGTTATCAAAAGGATGGCAGCGAAGCAAATTGTCCTGGGCGTGAGTGAGACGGATTTCGCACCGAAGCAAAAAGTAAGCAGAGCGGAGTTCGCTTCCCTGATCACCCGGGCACTTGGAATAATAGGGACGAACTCCACTGCATTCAAGGATGTGGAATCTACGAAATGGTATGCTTCCTCCGTTGCCGCAGCATACGAAGCGGGGATTTTAACGGGGAAAAGCACAGATACCTTTGCACCTGAGGAAACCATAAGCCGTGAAGAAATGGCATCCATGATCCACAAGGCGTATTTGTTTCATACAGGGCAGAATCCTGTCTTCGGTCAAAGGAGTAATTTCAAAGATGCCGGTACGATTAGTGCATGGGCTGTAGATGCAGTGGCTGCCTTACAGGAGCTCGGATTAGTTACCGGGCGCGGCAACCAGTTATTCATGCCACATGAAACCGTAAATCGTGCGGAAAGCGCGCAAATCATCTCGCTGTTGCTGGATACAGTCAATCAATAATGGCGAAGGAAAAGCCGGGGAGGCAAGGTGATGTCCGCCTTCGCCATGACTCCGGCTTTCTCTGCTTTATACCGAGTATCATCATACTTAAAGAAGAGGGAGAAATTATTAATGAAAGAATTTTTTTATCGTCCAGACAACGCTTGGGTGGGGGATGTAATTCCTTACTATGAAGATGGAGAGTTTAAACTGTTTTATCTGCACGGGTGGAGAGACAATTACCGCGAAGGTCTTGATCAGGGCTGGCATCTTCTTGGCACGAAAGATTTTGTGAATTACCGGGAAGAAGGAGCCTGCAAAATCGAAGGCGGGACCGGACATATTCTCAAAGTGGACGATGTCTATCACATGTTCTACTGTATCTTTCCCGAAGGGAAACAGTTTGCCTGCCATGCCGTTAGCAAGGATCTGCGAACATGGGAGCCGATTCCTGAAGACACTTTTGGTCCGGACGGCGAAATTTATGAGCTGGCGGACTGGCGTGATCCCTTTGTGTTCTGGAATGAAGAAGAAGGACAATACTGGATGCTGATCGCCGCACTGGCCAAAGGACCGACTAACCGTAAAGGCTGTACCGGTCTGCTGTCGTCCAAGGATCTCAAGCATTGGGAGTACCGGGAACCGCTCTATGCACCGAAGCTGCATGTGGGAGCGCATGAATGCCCTGACCTGTTCCAGATGGGGGACTGGTGGTACCTGATCTATTCTTCATATACAGGGCGTTTCGGCACCTTTTACCGGATGAGTCGTTCCTTGAACGGACCGTGGATTACACCGCAGGAAGAAGCATTTGATGGACGGGCTTATTATGCGGCCAAGTCGGTATCGGATGGGCAGAAGCGTTATCTATTCGGCTGGAATCCAACGAAGGATGACGACCTGTTCGGCTGGAACCCGCCCAAAGCTCCAGGCAAAGATTATGACACCTGGGATTGGGGCGGCAATATAATTGTGCATGAAATTATTCAACGTCCGGATGGGACATTAGGCGTGAAGGTTCCGGAAACGGTTGACTCTGCTTTTGCTGAACAGGTACCTGCGAAGTTTGAGGGAATCATCGGAGATTGGTCGATCACGGACGATGTGCTGCTCTGCGAATCTCCGTATGCCTTTGCAGGTTGTATCTCACAGGAGGAGCTGCCTGACTTGTGCAAAATTTCTGCAACCGTTCGTTTCTCGGAGATGACTCAGGGTCTGGGGATCATGCTAAGGGCAGATAAGGGTCTGGATATTGCCTACTATATCACGGTGGAACCCGAACGAAGCCGGATTACCTTTCGTGGACCGATAATACAAACGGAGGAGGGGGGCAAAACCTTTCCTTACGATGTGGAACTGGAACGTCCACTCAAGCTGATGCCGAATCAGGAGTATGAGCTGAAGGTGTTTATCGATCATACAATTTGCGAGATTTATGTCGGTGGGGAAGTGGCGCTGAGTGCCAGAATGTACGATATTCAACATGGTAAACTTGCCGTTTTCGTTAGCCAGGGCACAGTGGAGTTTAGCCGGCTCAAGCTCGAAACTGTATAATTCAAGGTGGAGTCAGCATTTGAACTGAACCAACTACTAGACACAACCTGTTAGTGATTGAACTGTGTTAGTAAAGAAGAAAAAGACCCGTGCCCCGCACAGGTCTTTTTCTTATAGGGGACCGGGACATATTGCTTCTTATTTACTTTGATAATTACTGCTTAAGGGTAGTCAGCATACTCTGAATATGGCTTTCCATTAGCTGCCGTGCTGTTTCGCTTTGCCGTTCCTCGATGGCAATGGCGATCAGAACATGGTAATTGGAAGCCTTGGTCCGCATATTGGGCAACGTATTGGTCTGCTTGCGTCCTTCGGCCAGCAAGGGAAGAATCGAATGGAGCATCCGCGCCACCACCGGATTGGCTGCCCCTTCGGCGATTAACTGATGAAAGGCGAGGTCGGTCTCGAAGAAGGAGCCGCCTTCCTCCATTTGCTGCACCATACGATCTGCCAGTACCCGCAGCCGGCGGATCTGATCCTGATCGGCCCGCTGCGCGGCTAAAGCGGCAAGTTCAGGCTCAATGAGCAGTCTGGCTTCCAGCAGATCCACGATCGATATGTTGTCTAATTCCTCTAAGGCGACCGCCGGATCATCCAGCAGCAGCGGATCATTCCGCACATACATCCCGCGCCCGTGCTCAATGCTGACATTCCCCTGACTCTCTAATATCCGCAGCGCTTCACGTACAGTAGTGACACTAACCGAAAAATCAACAGCCAGCTGCTGAAGAGTAGGGAGCCGGTCTCCTGGAGCCCATTCCCCACCTATAATTTTCTGCTTCATAAGCTCTATTGTCGCTTGAAACGCGGTTTGTTTATTCTGTTTCATAATTAGCCGTCCCTTTGACTTGGAATACATTCATTCTAGCATATGAGCTTCGTGACAATAAACAGATACGTCTGACCATTGATTTAGTATTGACTGGCGAAGAGCAAGATAATATGATCATACCGTAAAGATCATATCTATATTGAAATAAAAATGATAAAGATACGATCTTTTTTAGGAGACAATTAGTGAAGAAGCAGAAGGAGGAGGGGCAATGGAGGTCGTAACCTTTGGGGAAACCATGGTGCTACTGGCACCGGACCGGATGGTTCCCCTGGAGTATGTGAATGGTTTTCACAAGCATGTTGCAGGAGCTGAGACCAATGTGGCCATTGGACTTGCCCGAATGGGGCATACCACAGGCTGGTTCAGCAAGCTCGGAAATGATCCATTTGGACGGTATATCAGGCAGTTCGTAAGAGGACAAGGCGTTGATACTTCCGAAGTCAGAGTTACAGATGAAGCGCCGACGGGAGTGTTCTTCAAAGAACAAATATCCCCGGACCAAATACAGGTGTACTACTACCGCAAACAATCGGCGGCCAGCCTGATGCAAGCGGAGGAGCTTAATGAGGCTTATGTTGGAGGTGCCCGCATCCTGCATGTTACGGGTATTACTCCGGCGCTTAGCCATGAGTGCAGGAGATTAACCTTTCGGGCCCTGGAAGCGGCCAAAAAACACGGTACAACCATTGTATTTGATCCCAATATCCGCTGGAAGCTGTGGAACAGAGAAGAGGCTTATCGTGTTCTTAACGAAATCGCGGCTCTTGCCGACTACGTGCTCCCCGGTATGGAGGAGGGACAGTTCCTGACAGGCTGCAGTGATCCTGCAGAGATCGCAGACCGATTGCTGAAAGCCGGGGCCGGTGCTGCCGTTATCAAGCTCGGCGCGGACGGGGCTTATTACAGTAACGGACGAATCTCTGGAACTGAGTCCGGGTTTCCCGTGAAGAGACTCATTGATCCGATGGGTGCCGGTGACGGTTTTGCCGCAGGCTTTATAAGCGGTTTGCTCCAGGGAGAGGAGCTGCCTTCTGCTGTGCGGCGCGGCAATGCTGTCGGTTCCATTGTTGTCGGGGTAAGCGGCGACGTTGAAGGTCTCCCGGCCCGGCAGGATGTGGAACTTCTCTTGGCCGGGGGAACCGGCATGGAGGATATTATCCGGTAAGTGAGGGCATTCCCGAGGAGGAGTAAGGACATGGACAAAGATAGACAGATTGAGCAGCTGATAACCTCCGGGCTGGTTGCCGTTATTCGCAGACCTGCACCTGAACGGGTGGAGCACATTGCTGCGGCACTGGCAGACGGTGGAGTCGGAGCGCTGGAGATTACAGCCGATACCCCGGAAGTATACAGGCTGATCGCAGACATGAAGGCGAAATACGGAGATAGCCTGCTAGTGGGGGCGGGGACTGTATTTAAGCTGGCGCAGGCCGAGCAGGCAATCGCGGCAGGAGCCGATTTTATTTTCTCCCCCAATTTGAATGAGGCGATTGTAGAACTGACCTTACAGCACGGGCGAATCTCGATTCCAGGTGTAATGACACCGACCGAAGCAGTCAGAGGACATGAAGCGGGCGCAGACCTGCTTAAGGTCTTCCCGGGCGGTTCACTCGGTGCCTCCTACATCAAGGAACTGCAGGGGCCCCTTGGCCACATCCGGATGATGCCGACAGGAGGCGTGACCCTTGCGAATGTAGGAGCCTTCATTGCCGCCGGAGCTGTTGCCGTCGGTCTTGGAAGCGCTCTCGTCGACCGGGAAGCAGTGGAGCAGGGCGACTATGGGAAGATCACAGAGAGGGCCCGCTATTTCGCCGAGGAAGTCCGCAAGGCCAGAATGAACAACACCAAAGGAGCAAAAAAACTATGAAAATCACCGGATTTGAGACCTTTATCGTTCCTCCCCGCTGGCTGTTTCTGAAGATTGAAACCGATGAAGGGATATCCGGCTGGGGGGAGCCAGTGGTCGAAGGCAAGGCACATACGGTGCAGACTGCGGTAGAAGAGCTGATGGACTATTTGATTGGGCAGGACCCCCAGCGGATTGAAGATCTATGGCAGCTCATGTACCGGGGAGGATTCTATCGTGGCGGGGCTATTCTGATGAGTGCGATAGCGGGGATCGATCAGGCGTTATGGGATATTAAAGGGAAAATCTACAATGCGCCTGTGTACCAGCTGCTGGGCGGCGCTTGCCGCAATTCCATGCGGGTGTACTCCTGGGTAGGCGGAGACCGCCCCATCGATGTTGTCAAGGCGGCTCTGGAGAAGAAGGCTGCTGGTTTCACGGCGATTAAGATGAATGCCTCCGAAGAGATGCAGTTCATTGATACTCATGACAAGATTTATTCTATCGTCGAGCGGGTCGCCGCCATTAGGGAGGCCTGCGGACCAGAGTTCGGAATTGCTGTTGATTTTCACGGACGGCTTCACAAACCGATGGCACGCGGACTGGCCAGAGAGCTGGACCCCTACCGCCTGATGTTCATAGAAGAGCCGGTGCTGCCGGAGAACAACGAGGTCCTGCGGGAGATTGCACATCATACCAGCACTCCGATCGCCACGGGTGAGCGCATGTACTCGCGCTGGGAATTCAAAAATCTGCTGAAGGACGGGGTGGTTGACATTATTCAGCCCGACTTGTCTCATGCAGGAGGGATCACGGAATGCAAGAAAATCTTCGCCATGGCCGAGGCATTCGACGTCGCAGTCGCGCCACACTGCCCGCTTGGGCCGATTGCTCTGGCCGCCTGTCTTCAGGTGGATGCAACGTCTTACAATGCAGTCATTCAAGAACAAAGCCTGGGCATCCATTATAATCAGGGAAATGACCTGCTGGATTATATCACTGATCCGTCCGTCTTTGCCTACAGTGACGGGCATGTCCATATTCCTTCCGGACCGGGCCTTGGCATTACTGTGAACGAGGAGTATGTGCGGAAGATGGCAGAGGACGGCCACCGCTGGAGAAATCCGGTATGGCGGCACCGCGACGGCAGCATTGCGGAGTGGTAAGGTTAAGCATTTATAGTCCCATTGAAGCCGCTATTTTAGCGGCTTTTTTATTTTAGATGTTGTCAGAAAACCTGCCATGGGAGTAATATGAAATACAGAAGATTAACAGGTATAATTCATACTTAACATTAACGTAGGAGTGGTTGCAGTGAAAATTCTTGTAGATGATTTGAGCGGGGCACAAGTGATTGGATTAATTGCAGAACATCTGCAAGGAATGGCAGAGGACTCTCCCCCGGAGAGCATTCATGCCCTTAATCTGGACGGGCTGAAGCAGCCGGAAATTACGTTCTGGTGCGCTTGGGAGGATGAAGAGCTTCTGGGCTGCGGGGCGATCAAGGAATTGGACAAAGAACATGCTGAGCTCAAATCGATGCGGACCGCTAAAAGGCATTTGCGCAAAGGTGTAGCCAGAAAAATTCTTGCTCATATTATTGAAGTAGCCATAAGCCGCGGATATAAACGGATCAGTCTGGAGACTGGCTCCATGGATTCATTCATCCCCGCACGCAAGCTGTATGAAGATTTCGGCTTCACGTATTGTGAGCCGTTTGCAGATTATATCCCGGATCCGAATAGCAGTTTTATGACGAAGGAACTGTAGTCATGCCTGAAGTTACGTTTTACCGGGATGAAGCGCTTCCCTTTCTGGAGGGGAAGCACTGTACGGCGGACGATCTAGCCTACCATAGACATTTTCACGAAGAATATTCGGTCGGGCTCATAGATGCAGGCCACACGAACGCTTGGTGCGACGGTGAACAGATTCAGGTGGAAGCGGGTAGGATGATCAGTTTTCCGCCGATGATGCTGCATGCCTGCCATCCGGCACCGGACGTGGAATGGCGCTATAAGATGTTGTTTATCCACCCCGACTGGCTGCACAAGCTTGGACCGGGGGAGCTTAATCGGCTGCACATCCCGTTCTTGCTGGGCGGAGGCAAGAATGAAGCGTGCCGCAAACGATTAAATCATACGATGGGTGCGCTCGCAGGCAGCGGTACTCCGCTTGAAACCGAGACGGCTCTCATTGAACTGGTGCAAGCTTTGGTTGACCCTAACGAGAATGACCTGGGGCACACAGGTTCATCAGGTGTTCAGGAGCAAAAATACGTGAAGCGGATCAAAGACTACTTACAGGCGAATTTTACCGGACAGGTCACGCTTGAGCAATTGGAACAGGAAGCCGGAATCAGCCGCTTTCATCTGATCCGGCTCTTCAAGAAAGGGAGCCATCTGCCCCCTCACGCCTATCAAAACCTGCTGCGCATCAATCATGCCAAAATCCAGCTGGCGAAGCAACGTCCTATCGTTGATATCGCGGCAGAGGCAGGTTATTATGACCAAAGCCATTTTACCAAGGCTTTCTTGAAAATTGTAGGGGCAACGCCCAGGCAGTATGCGATGTCGATTTAGAAGAGCAATTTTTTACAAGATTACATCCTTCTGCGCAAGTACACTTGAAATACTTGTAGAAGGGGGAAACGTAATATGCATGATAACAAAGACTGGGAACAGCAAGCGGCAGACGCATTAAAGTCGGTCGCCAGACGAATGGATATCAAGGCTTATGTGGAGCAATCGCCATTGCTATACGGGTTACTGAAAAAGGCTGCTTTACAGTATGTAACAGGCGACTCCCGTAAAGACGGGCTTGAAGCGGGGCAGAGGCTTACTGCCAAAGGCTATGCCATTTCGCTAGAGTACATTGGCGAGAATACGGTAAATGCCGAGGAATGCGAGGCGGCCGCTCTGGAAATAACAGCGCTAATCGATGATCTCAATGAACAGGGGGCATCCGCCCGCGTATCCTTCGATTTGTCGCATATCGGATTAACACTGGATACCGAGCTTGCTTATACGAACTTGGTCAAATTAGCGGAACGAGCGCAGGGAACAGAATTGGAGCTATTCATCAGCATGGAAGAGTCCGCTAAGACAGAGCAGATCCTCGAGGTATACAAGCGGGCCGTGTCCATTTATCCGAATATCGGCATTACGCTGCAGGCGCATTTACATCGGACGCCGGATGATTTGGCCGCGCTATCCGCTTCGCCAGGCCGGATACGAATCGTGAAAGGCGCCTATCAGGAGTCGGATGAGGTCGCGATACCCCGATCCGAATCGCTGAATGAGCGGTATTTGCAGCTAGTGGGACAGGCGCTCGGAGACGGACACCGGGTTTCAGTTGCTACGCATGATGAGCGCATCATAGAGGAAGTGATACAGCGGGGTCTATTGACGGAGCGTGGCGCGAGGCTGGAGATGCTGTACGGCATCCGGTCGGAGCTGGGTAGCAGGCTGAAATCAGCCGGTTATCCGGTTCAGATCTATTTGACCTATGGCCATGAGTGGTACTTGTACCTATGCCACCGGATCGCCGAATATCCACCGAATCTGTACCGGGCAGTTGCAAATATAGCCGATTCGCAGCGCGTTGATCCTGTGGAGGCATATGATTGAACCAATTGAACGTTAGTTAAATAAACCCAACTTGGCAGCCGGTAAAAACGGATTTTATACGATATCATTAAAGAACGGTGAGAATTTTGATATCAAATACGGACGCCGCTACTATGATTTCATTGAAGGAAGTATGATCTTCGTGGCTGGAAGAGCTATTAACGTTGACTACGATCCGAGTGATAGCGGTTCAGGAGACTTGGATGCTATGCTTTCATCCGGATTTGATTAGAAAAAGTTCATTAGGAAGCAAAGTGGATGAGTATTCCTTCTTTTCTTACGCAGCTAGTGAGACGCTTCATACTATTAAGTTGTATAATATTGGAGGAAAGTAATTTGCTGCTTTTGCTGCCCGCAAACTATTCGTGATATGATTTGGCAAAGATGGTGTAGTGCCCAACTATACTAAATATGTATCCGGGTTGAAAAACATTAAACCCAACAAAAACAATGCTGAATTGAAAGAAATCTACAACTACCATCTGGCAGGGGCAAAACTCCAACTGGAAGCGTTCATCTTAATGCGGGACAGCATGAAGACGACCAAAATAAATTTCACCAAATATAATGCAGCTGAAAAGAAGGGCGCAGAAGGCATTAAGCTATTGAATAAGGTAGAGGCTCTGCTAGATAAGTATACAAAAAAATACTTCGAATGAGTTAAATATAAAAGAGTCGCCCTTGGCAAATCACTTCCCACAATAAACGTGGAATCCGTTGACAATGTAGAGAAAATGCGCGAAGTGTTTAAGAACACGGATGAGCTGGTTTATGAATTTCTAACTGACTTTAAAATCAAATGGGATTCCACCAAACCAGCAGCCTGGCATAGTGACAGTGTAGAGCTAACCGAGTTATGGTTATTTTCGCACACCATCACCCACGAATTTCATCATAGAGGACAAATTGTAAAAATGGGCAGGCAGCTCGGATATATCCCGCCGAAAATGAACCTCGCTAAACCTAGTCAAGTAAATGAACAAGCAGAACCGCTAATCTAGCGGATCTCGTATTATTGGGTCAGCCAGAGATTTCTGGTTGGCCTATTTTTATAACTGCTTTACGATAGGGGTAACGGGGAGATGAGGCTGGCTGGCGCTTTCAAACGAAGCGCAAGCAGTAGTATTGACTTAGAGTGCGCTTAAGCTTTTATACTGGTCACGTAGATGCAAGTAAGTGGAACTTAATAGATGTTAAAGGGAGGATTTCGTGTGAAACATTTTACGTTGGGAAATACAGGATTGGTGGTAAGCGCTTATTCTTTGGGGTGTCTGAATTTTGGATCGCGAACCGACAAAAAAACCTCTTTCCAGCTGCTTGATCATTTTTTTGAAGCAGGGGGAAACTTTCTGGATACAGCCAATAATTATGCGATCTGGAACGAAGGCTGTGTTGGCGGAGAAAGCGAGTCTTTGCTTGGCGAATGGATGAAAGAAAGAAAAAACAGAGATCAGATCATTTTGGCCACCAAAGCAGGAGCGAAACCGGTAGTGCCAAAAAGCGAAAAAATGGAAGGCTTAGGCCGCCAAGCGATTGAGAAGGCAATTGACGAAAGCTTGCTGAATCTTGGAACAGATTATGTAGATTTATACTATGCTCATGTAGACGATAACGAAACTGAACTTGAGGAAACCTTGGAGACCTTTGATTCCTTGGTCAAATCGGGTAAAGTAAGGGCTATAGGCTGCAGCAATTACCGGCTGTCCAGGCTCCTTGAGGCCAAAGCGGTCAGTCAGTCAAAAGGATGGCAATCCTATTGCTGCATCCAGCAGCGGTATACGTATTTACAGCCTAGAGCGGATGCGGATTTCGGAGTGCAGGTCAGTACCGATGAGGATTTACTTGCTTACTGCAGTCAGCACGATGATTTTACGCTCTTGGCTTATTCCCCCCTCCTTGGAGGCGTGTACAACAAAAAGGAAGCTGTCCTACCCGATGCATACCGGAGAGAGGATCAGATGACCCGATTGCATACGCTAAGGAAGGTTGCCGGAGAGCTGGGAGCAACACCGAATCAGCTTGTCCTGGCTTGGATGCTGCACAAGCACCCGAGAGCTCTTCCCGTTGTTGCTGCAAGCGGTCTAACGCAATTGGAAGAAAATTTGGGGGCGCTTAAGCTACAAATTAGCCCAGAACAGCTTGATCAATTAAACTGATTTTGAAAGGAGCGGACTCGTTATGACCGGTAAAGAACTGACCATTCAGCAGGCTGCTGAGATGACGGGGTTAAGCGTACATACCCTTCGTTATTACGAAAGGATCGGTCTGATGGACCCCATACCCCGTGCCGAGAATGGTCATCGGATCTATCGGGAGCATGATTTTGAATGGATCGTATTACTCGCAAAACTTAAGACTACAGGAATGCCGATCGCACTTATGCAACAGTTCGCTGATATGATGCGGCTTGGCAATGAGGGCATTCCCCAGCGCAGACAACTTCTGGAGGAGCATGAGCGGAAATTAATCGAGCAGGCTCGGACGATTCATCAGACTTTGGATATTCTGCGGGATAAAATTGATTACTACCGTTCCTGGGAAAAAGATACCAGGCGGGAGGCCTGAAAGAATAATAGAAAGACTCAGTATACTGGATGGACTAGAAGCTGGCTTATTAGCCAGCTTTTTTGTATGTAAAGTTGCGCAGATGGAGAGTTTCGGTTTGGAATATTGTTGTTCCCGGCCAAGTGGTCAAGAAATTCACCTAAAAGGTCATGCAAATGCCCTTAAAGCAACTGCCAAATGGCAGGTACAATGAGGAAGTCACACGGATAAGAAATTATGACTACGGGTAAAGGAGGTATCCTATGGATTCAGATTTGGCAGCGGCGGACCGGCAGCCCGAGAACCATCCCCTTCATACAGTAAAGCCGGAGCGGTTTCAGGCCCTGAAAAAGTACTGGGACTTATATCTGATTATGCTGCCGGGACTCGCGTATTTTATCATTTTTAAATATGTGCCAATGGGGGGCATCATCGTTGCCTTTCAGGATTTTAGCGCCTTTGCCGGCATCCGCGGCAGCGAATGGGTGGGACTTACGCATTTTAAAAATATGTTTACGGACAGCGAGTTTTACACGGTATTCAAAAATACGCTGCTGATCAGTTTGTACAAGCTGATCTGGGGATTTCCGGGTCCGATCATCCTGGCCTTGATGCTGAATGAAGTCCGGCACATGCTGTATAAGCGCGGGGTCCAGACGCTTGTCTATCTACCGCATTTTCTGTCCTGGGTCATCATCGGAGGCATTCTGATCAACGTGCTGTCCCCGGCAACGGGCATCGTCAATCAGTTTCTGGGCATGCTCGGTTTGGAGCCGGTCTTCTTCCTGGGCAGTCAGGAATGGTTCAGAACGGTGCTGGTGGTCAGCGATATCTGGAAAGAAGCGGGATGGGGGGCCATCATCTATCTGGCTGCGCTGGCATCGATCGATCCACAGATCTACGAGGCCGCTGTCGTAGACGGCGCGGGCAAATGGAAGCAGTTGCTCCACGTTACCCTGCCATCGCTCATCGGGACCATCGTGATCCTGTTCGTACTGCGCCTCGGGAGCGTTCTGGATGTCGGCTTCGAACAGATTTTTGTGCTCTATAATCCGCTGGTCTACAATGTGGCCGATGTTATCGAGACTTATGTCTACCGGACCGGAATCACGCAGGGCCAATTCAGCTTTACTACCGCTGTCGGGTTGTTCAAATCAGTCATCAGTCTGATATTGGTCGTCCTCGCCAACAAAGCCGCCAGGAAGCTTGGCCAGAACAGCTTATGGTAGAGGGGGTGAATCTATGAGACTTACTAGGGGAGAACGTCTGGCATCGAGGCTTAATTACCTGATCCTGGGTTTCGTTGCTTTGCTTGCGCTTTTGCCATTCCTGCATATCGTGGCCCAGTCTTTTAGCAGTCATCAGGCGATAACATCCGGCAGGGTGACGTTATGGCCTGTAGATTTCAGTTTTGAGGCGTATGTGAAGGTACTGCGCGAGCACGCCTTTGTGAACGCCTTCAAGGTCAGTTTGCTGCGTACGGCCATCGGAACGCTGGTGAATGTGGTGATCACTTGTATGCTGGCCTATCCGCTGTCCAAGACTTATATTAAAGGACGATCAGCCATCATGTTCCTGATTGTGTTCACGATGCTGTTTAACGGGGGCATGATTCCGACCTTTCTGGTCGTGAAAGCGACCGGGCTGCTGAATTCCTTCTGGGTCTATATCATTCCTGGAGCGGTTAGCGCGTTCAATGTTATTATTATGAAAAATTTCTTTCAAGGCGTGCCGCCCGAATTGGAGGAATCCGCCAAGATTGACGGCTCCTCCAATATCGGAACGCTCGTCCGGATCGTTGTTCCGTTATCCATGCCGGTCATTGCAACGATTACCTTGTTCCATGCGGTTGGACATTGGAACGCCTTCTTTGACACCGTCCTGTATGTGACGGACCGGAATCTCTTCCCGCTGCAGGTGTATCTGCGTGAGCTGATCATGTTCAATCAATCGAACATCAGCAATAACAACGGGTATTCCGCCAATATCGACAGCACGCTGCTGGCCTTGGAGTCCTTGAAGGCTGCGGCGCTGATTGCCAGCACAGTTCCGATCCTGCTCGTGTATCCGTTTCTGCAGAAGCATTTTGTCAAAGGGATTACGCTTGGATCCGTAAAAGGCTAGAACTGCATGTAACATGAAAAGAGAGGGGATTGTCACATGAAAGTCTCAATCTTGGTAAAAAGATCCGTATCCATTCTGGCGGTGACCTCCATGCTGCTGGTGTCCGCATGTTCATCCGGCACGAAGGAGGAAGGTGGCAAAGGGAAGGAAGAACGCCAGGCCATTGATATCGTATTAAGCAATGCCGGACGGAAGTTCCCGCCGGGCATGGACGAGAACAATAATCCTTACATTGATTACATCCGCGAGAACACGAGCTTGGACATCAAGCTGCTCACGCCTCCTGCGGACGGTTACGGGGATGCCCTGAACGTGATTATGGCCTCCGATGATCTGCCGGATATGCTCCTGTCCTATGACGCCAATTGGTTCGAAAGCTATGTCCGGCAGAAGGCCCTTACCCCTCTGAATGATTTAATCGACGAATACGGACCGAATCTGAAGAAAAGTATCCCGGAGGAAGCCTGGAAGGTCGTCACCGTGGACGGAAAGATCTATGGGATTCCCAGCTTGAACCCGATCCCGGGCAATGAAATCATGTTTGCACGTAAGGATTGGCTGGACCGTCTGGGACTCAAACCACCGACAACGCTGGAAGAATACAAACAGGTGATTCGCGCTTTTGCGCAGGATGATCCCGACGGAAACGGCAAAGATGATACGTTTGGCCTGATCCTGCAGGAAAACCTCGGCAGAGTAGCTCCGTTTATCGGGGCATGGGGAATCCAGCGGGGCCAATGGACTGAACGGGACGGGCAATTGGTGAATTCCAGCACACTGCCGGAAATGAAGGAAGCACTAAGCTATCTTGCCGATCTCTATAAGGAAAAGCTGATTGATCCCGAGTGGGCTCTAAATAAGATGGCTAATGTTGACGAGAAAGTCGCCAGCGGCAAAGTGGGCCTGTTCTCCGGGAACTGGTATGATACCCGCGGCCCCATCTTGACCAACCAGAAAAATGATCCCAATGCAGAGTGGATTCCCCTCGAATATCCAACCGGACCTGACGGGAAGCAGGGAACCTGGGGCAACAGCTATGTTGCCGGGTTTAATGTGATTCCGGTTACGAGCAAACATCCGGAGGCTGTTATTAAGATGCTTGATTTCATGATCGGAGACGGATACCGCACACTCATGCTCGGATTTGAGGGCGAGGTATGGAATATGGAGGACGGGAAGGTGGTTACGAACTTTGATGAGCACAACAAGCATATTTACCGGCTAACGCTCGGCGAAGCGATTGTACCGTTCAATTCTGAAGTATCCAGAGAGCGTCTGGACTCGCTCGGTATGGAGTTTAAGCTGAATGAGATTGTCGACAAGATTAACGAGGTTGCCATCCGTAATCAATATCTGGGCGTACCGACGCCAGGAATGGGTAAATACGGGCCTAAGCTGTCCAAAATGGAGGTCGAAGCATTCACGAAAATCATCATAGGCCAGCAGCCGGTAGACAGCTTTGATCAATTTGTTGAAGACTGGAAGAAAAACGGCGGCGAGGAAATGACGAAGGAAGTCAACGGGCAATGAACAGGACGGATAACAGGGTCTAAGCTATAATGAAGGCATGCAGAATCGTGGGGGAATCGTATGAAGTGGCTGACGCAATTCCGCAACGTCTTGAAGCAGTCGATTCAGTTTAGGCTTACCTGTTATTTTCTTCTTATCTTGCTGCCGCTGGTGGCGTTCAGTATGTTTGCCAATGTAAAGTCTCAGCGGATTTTGGAGCAGGAGCTTGGCGAGCGCACACTCAGTGCCATGAACTCCGCGTTGGAGTTTGTTGACCTGACCTTAAAAAGCATCCACAATCTGTCCACCTTGATCGCAACTGATACCAATTTATCCGCCCTGCTGTCTCATCAGGAGAAGACCCTGACCTCCGGGGCAATTATGGACTTCACGCGTGTCATGAAAGAGCTTACGAATATAACTATGGTCAATGAATATTTAAGCGACACCATGATTTATCATCGTCCTTCCAACTCGCTGATCACAACAAAGCTCGGGCTGCTGCACCGTGAATCCCAAGGCCCTGAGCCATGGTACGGTGAGGCTCTGAAGGCAAATGGCGCAAGCATATACTACTTGTCAGAACGCCATGAAGAAAATTTGTCCGGAATCCCGGATCCTATCTATAACCGGAATCAGCTTATTATGATGAGACTTATGGATTTCTATCGCGGCGAAAAAGGCGAAAATGTCCTCATGCTGTCGATTTCGAAAAATCAGCTGCTCCGCTCGTTGTCCCATTTGCTGGCGAACAGCAGCTCCAAGGTCTATCTGTTTGATGCCCGGGAGCGGTTAATCGTATCGAGTGCTCCTGCAGAAACATTGTCTTTCGAATGGAGGGACGTCCAACCAGGCAGTGTGTTTGTCCGGGAAACCCCGGAAACGGATGAGAAAAATTTGATTCTGCGGGTGACTTCTCCCCGAAGCGGATGGTCGCTGCTGCTGATCCAGCCCGAGCGTGAGATTTATGATAAGTCGAGGCCGCTGCAAATTTTTGCGTACTGCATTATTGCACTCAGTGTCGTGCTTGCCGTCTGGATTGCCTGGTTTATCTACAGCGGAATTGCTTCTCCGATATCAAGACTTGTGTCCGGCATGCGGCAGCTGCGTAAAGGCAATCTGAATATCAGGCTGGAGAACGGGCGGCAGGACGAGTTGGGGTATTTAACGGAGGCTTTCAACGAAACGGCGAGTCAGCAGCGTCATCTGATCAAGGACATCTATGAGCAACAGCTCAGAATGACCAAGACGGAGCTCAAATTTCTGCAGGCTCAGATCAATCCCCACTTCTTGTACAACACGCTGGATTCGATTTATTGGACGGCCAAAAATTATGAAGCGGAAGAGATCAGTACGATGGTGCTCAACTTGTCGAACTTCTTCAGGCTGAGTTTGAGTAAAGGGCAGGAGTCGTTTACGGTGGAGGAAACATTCAAGCACCTTCAATACTATATTCGGATTCAGCAAATCCGTTTTGCCGAGCGATTTACGGTGGAGTACTGCGCTTCTGAGGATAGCCAGCATTTGCATATTCTGAAGCTGCTGCTTCAACCGCTGGTTGAGAATGCCATATTGCATGGATTGGAGAAACGAAAAAAAGGCGGAGCATTAAGCATTCGCACCGATGTCTCTAATGACCGGCTGATCATCCAGGTAACCGATAATGGAAGAGGGATTCCAGGGCCAAGGCTTATGCGGATTCAACAGGCCCTGGCAAGAATCAGGTTCGGGGATTACACGGCCCCCCCTGAAAAGAACTCCGAGTTTTTTGCGCTGCTCAATGTCCAGGCTCGAATCACCATTTACTATGGGGAGACGGCGGAATTGAAGATCGTCAGCGGGGAAGGGAACGGAACGACGGCGATCATCGATTTGCCGGCAGAGCGCTGCCGGGAGGAGAGAGGGGAACCGGAACATGAATCTCATGATTGTTGAAGATGAAATTCGAATATTGAATAGCCTGGCCAATAATATACCGTGGAATGAGCATGGCATCGAAGTAGTGGCGCTTGCCGAGAACGGCTTAGAAGCGCTGTCCATGATCGGGCGCAGGAAGCCGGATATCATGCTGCTCGATATCGAGATGCCGGAGATGGACGGGTTGACCTTGGCGAAAACGGTGCTGCAGCAGGAACCGCACATGAAAATCGTGATTTTAAGCGGCCATGACGATTTCCCGTATGCGCAGGCTGCTGTGGGGCTTGGCGTCATGAAGTACTTGCTGAAGCCGGCCGGAGACGATGAAATTTTGAAGGCTATTCTTGCGGCTGCGGAAGAGATACGAGAGGAACTGATGGAAAAGCACAGCATGATTGAGCTGCAGCGGAAATGGCAGGACCGCCTGCCTCAGCTCCAGGATGATTTTTATAGAAACTGGATACAGGGCCGGTATGCGGACTGGGAGCTCAAGAAGCATATGGAAGAGCTGAATCTGGAGCTTGCCCTCTATACCTGGTTTGCAGTAGCCGTATGTGAAATTGATCCGATTCACGAGCAAGGAGAACGGTTTACGTCTTCGGATCAGGCGTTGCTGCAGTTTTCTCTGGAATGCATAGCGGCTGAATGTTTACAGCATGAAGACTGCCGGGTCTTTAATGATGCGGACGGAGCAACCGTGCTGCTCTTTTTGGGACAACCGGAAGAATCGGCTCCAGATATCATCCAGCGGATCAATGTTCACGTTCCCCGTCTCTTCAACATTGTGAAAGAGTGTCTGAAGCTTACCGCCAGCGCCGGACTCGGGACCCCAGGCTCATGGGATCATGTTTCGCTGTCCTACCGGCAGGCACGCCGTGCGCTGCAGGAGCGGGCCATTTACGGAAATGAGGTGTTCGTTCCTTACCTGGACGTAACCAACATGGAGCAGCCGTTTCATTATGACGCCGAGTTCGAAAAACAGCTGGAGATTGCGGTTCATACGGATCACGCGACAACGGTTGCTGAGCTGATGGACTGCTATTTCAAGGACGTATACTCCCAAGCGGTCTCAACCCAAAAGGTATACGAGCATTTGCTGTATTTGAGCAGCTTATTTACACGTATGATTCAATCGCGAGGCTGGTCGATGCAGGAGGTGCTGCAGGAGGATTATTCGATGTTTCTGTCCTTTGAATCCCTGCTCTCCAAAGAGCAGATCGTGGAATGGTCCAAAAGAGTGGCCAGCCGCATTACCCAATACCGGGAACGCGAGCGAAAGCATTCCAGCCATCGGCTCGTTAAACAAATGATCGAAGCCGTGGAGGAAATGCTGGGGAAAGAAGAACTGACCTTGCACACGCTGGCCGAAAGATTATATGTCAATCCCTCTTACCTTAGCCGGCTCTTTAAGCGGGAGGAAGGGAAATCCATTTCGGAATATCTCCTGAAGCGGAGTATGGAGCATGCCAAAGAGCTCTTATACAGCGGCGTTAAGGTGTATGATGCAGCAGAAGCGGCAGGATATCGTGATGTCAGCTATTTTGCCAGAGTGTTTCGTAAATATTGGGGTGTAGCCCCAAGTGAATTAAAGAAACAAGAGCGTTCAGACTCACCGCGGTTGATGTAAGTTAAAACTACAATGGAAGAAAACAGGTGGAGGTGGTCAGAATGACCGATATGGCACTAACCGTTAAAATACCCGAGCGTGATATTCCTGTCTACACGGAGGTGGATGTTGTCGTTGCCGGAGGAGGACCGTCAGGAGTAGCCGCAGCGCTCGCAGCGGCAAGAAACGGGGCATCCGTATTGCTGATAGAGCAAAGAGGATACCTGGGCGGCATGGCGACGGTCTCTCAGGTTCCTGCATTTTGCCCGTATACCGATCAGATCAAGCCGGTAATCCGTGGGATTGGGCTGGAAATTCTGCTTGCTATGAAAAGCAGGATGGAGGAGACGTTTCAGGAAGCATGGAAGGATCGCCTGGATTGGGTGCCGATTGATGCGGAAATTTTAAAACGCGTATTGGACGAAAAGATGATGGAGGCTGGCGTTAAAGTGCTGTATCATACCTTCGTCAGTCAAGTTCTTCAACAGGACGGCATCATTGAAGCGGCGATCATTAATAACAAGACCGGAACCCAGGCTGTGAAGGGGAAGATATACATTGATGCAACCAGCGATGCGGATCTCACCTATCTTGCGGGCGGGCAGCTCGCCAAAGGTGGAGATGACGGAGAGCTGCAGCCGGGGACAATGTGCTTCGTCCTGAATAACCTGGACAGGAACAAATTTCTCTCAAGTGCGGAGACGCACGGCCACGATCTGAAACATGCGATCAACAAGGCGAAACACGAAGG
Source organism: Paenibacillus sp. FSL R7-0210 (assembly GCF_038009085.1). NCBI lineage: Bacteria > Bacillati > Bacillota > Bacilli > Caryophanales > Paenibacillaceae > Paenibacillus > Paenibacillus sp. FSL R7-0210. The sequence continues at coordinate 2,343,922 of NZ_JBBPAR010000001.1, read as the reverse complement.
GCGATTGCGCGTCGCGAGAGATTGGGCCGGTATTTCCTGGCTGAACAATCATACGGCAGGCTTCAATTTCGGCCATGTATTCGGGATTGATGGTTCAAATACGGATGATCTGACCCGCGGAGCAATCGAAGGCCGCGCGCTTGTTGAACACATTACCGGTTGGCTGCGGGAAGCGATTCCCGGATTCGAGAACGCTTTCCTGACGTTGACGGGCGAACAGATCGGCATTCGGGAAACCCGGCGGATCATCGGCGATTATATCATCACTGCCGACGATTTTCTGGCGTGCCGTTCGTTCCCTGACGATATTGCCCGCAATGCCTACTTTATTGATATTCATATGGCAAAGCCTACGAGCGGCATGACGATGATACGTCTATCGCCGGGAGAGTCCCACGGCATTCCTTATCGCGCCTTGCTTCCGGCCGGTATTCAGAACGTAATCGTAGCCGGCAGAGCGATATCAACCGATAGAGCGGCCCAAGGCTCCACCCGGGTCATGCCCAATTGCTTTGCCATGGGCGAAGCCTCCGGTACGGCTGCGGCAATTCTGACTGAGAAAGGCTCACGGGAAACGCGCAGTATCGACATCGCGGACCTGCAGCGCAGACTTGTCCGCAAAGGCGCATGGTTAGGGGAGCAGATCAATGAGCGGTTCTAGGAAATAAGAAATAAAAAGGCTGAGCCCAAAGTCATATCCTTGACTTAGGCTCAGCCTTTTCAAGCTGTTTCAAACTTGTTCATCCGGGCAGTTATTTACAAGCGTTGCGTCTATTCGGATTCAGAACGAGGAAATCCTCTGGAAGCTCGAACAGCTTGGCGACCAGTTCATCCATACCGGACTCCAGCTTGAACTCCATTTCCTCCCGGTACAGCGGAACCAGGAAATAAACCTGAACCTGATTGCCGTCTTTCGTATGGACGGTGCTAACCTCTTCCGGCAGAGCATACAGGATCACGCCGGATAGCTCCGTATTAGCCGCATAAGGCTCGTAATCCTCCGTGTTGGGGATCGTATGGCCGTATCCAAGCCATGTCTGATACATATGCGGGAATCGGGCAAGCATCTTCATCAGCCGGATCGGCCAGTAGTTCTCCTCCGCCTCGAAATCCTCCTGCGTAAGCGGCCAGTCCGCCGGCAAAAACATCATCAGCTCCGCGCGTTCTAGATGCTTATACTCTTCACGGATCTCCTGCGGGAGCGTCAGCGGCAGATCGCTCATCCCATTGGTGTACAGCACCCGGTATGGCTCATCAGGTGTAGCTTCCATAATGTTCACATCAATATGTACGATGTCTGAAATCAGTTCGTGGAACACGCCGGTTTCCCGGTTTGGAAAGACCCGATTGAAATGTTCGTTTAAATCTTCCATGTACAAAATATTGGCGGGAGGCGTAACCTGCTGCTCATCCGAAGCGTCATAACCATAAATGGTGGTACCGTCTTCTGATTTGCCCATTTCCTTGCCGCCAAACAGTTTTTTGAAAAAGTTCATGTCTTTGCGCTCCTCTGTGTGGGTTTATATTAAAGTGCGAAATGAAGTATTTGAAACCTCACTTGGAAGTATAACAAAAGACATAGCCCCGGAGCGATGGGTCTATCGATTCGAATTTCAAAAGGAGCAGATATGAACTATATCATTTTTGATCTGGAAGTCACCTGTTGGGAAAATGACCGCAAGCGGGGCGTAGGCATGGAGAGAGCCTTGTCTATGCTTGAATTGCCGCTTGAAGGTACTCACCATAGAGGTATCGACGATGCCAAGAACATTGCAAAAATATTCGTTAAGATTTTTGACCAATTGAAGTTTTGATAATTTAAATTGATCATGTCTATAGCAGTGAATAATAGGATACCGATTCTGCAAATAAAATGGTTGGATTCAGACGACTCTTCACCGTATTAATTGAATGGATTCTTTGCTCTGTCCTTTGATGGCGATACCGCTCCGATCCGGCTCCTACCTTCATTCGGATTTGGTCATTTTGAATGAACATACTATCGAGTGCAGTCTTGATCATGTTAAGTTGATTGGGAGCCCATTCTTGTCCGTGCATCCGGACGTATTCTGTGGCTTCTTCTGCAGTACAATGACATATCTCTTTCAGAAAAGAGCCCCATTTGATTAAATCCACCGCATTGTCACCCGCACAAAGAATGCAATTCCCATAGCTGATCTGTCCTCCGAAGGTTAACTTCAACACCCCATACCAGCATCCGTAAGGCTCTGAAATATGCATGAAGGAAGGGCGGCAGCTAAATGCGAACAACTCGATTCGTGACAGTCTGGCGTTAATCATGAATAATGCCTCCTAGGTTGTCTATAGATTTCATATAACGCTGCAGATTATGGGTCTGCTCAGCTGTGGCTACATAGGCTGTCAGTTCAGTTTCATTCTCACATACAGCAGCATGCTCAAGCCAAACGGAATATTTGGTTTTCTGTACGATGGATAAGTGTAATGGAAAGGTTTTGCGGGATCGCAGCAAAAAAGCATGGTTAATGCAGGCTCTCTCCAGTGCTTACGAGGTTAGCTGACGGATTCGGACGGTGAGAGTCGTCCTACCAGTGAAGAGTTCAATCTTCTTTGGATTCACCCCATTTCGGCTGGTCACAGCCATTTGGTTCCCCCGCTTCCCGCCTGACGGGAATTCAGCATTTGTTAAAAGGAATCTTACGCTGAGCATCACTGTTTGTAAAATGCTGAAAGTTCTCTAGGAGACTAAATAAGACTCTATAGGATATAAAAATGAAGAAAATCCCTTGTAATCTAGCATTCATCCCCGATTTTCTGAAGTTATCGCGTATTTATTAACTTTTTAATGCAACCTAAATGGGGCTAAATGAATCTTAATGATTCTTTAATCATGATATTAAGATCAGATATAATGTTTAAGATCCTCCTGTTTACAGGCCCGATATGCGGAGCCTCCATGAAAGTGAGATTGTAGGAATAGATCAAAAGGAGAAGTTCCTCCGTTTGCGGATGGAACTTCTCCTTTTGATCTTCATTTTTATAGCAGCTTCTCCATAATCATCACATCAATAAACGCTCCGTCCATCACTCCTTGCTTCTCAAATACACCAACCTGCCGGTAGCCCATCTTTCGATACAATCCTTGACCACTCTCATTAAACGGAAAGGTAAAGAGAACAATTTTATAAAAACTATTTTCCTTTGCTACCTTGTGTAAGGACTCCAGGAGGGAGCTGCCTACACCTTGCCCACGAAAGCTTCGATCAATATATACAGAAAGGTCAGCGACGCCGTTATACGCGCAACGGTGAGAATATGGGTTCAGTGAGGCCCAGCCCACGACTTCACCTTCGCGTTCAGCAATCAAAACGCTAAAACGGCCTTGGTGATCGTTGAACCATGATTCCATATATGAGAAGTCTTTCATCTCTGTTTCAAGTGTAGCGATCCGGTCCTCGATCCCCTGATTGTAGATACGAAGAATGCTTTCAATATCCTCAGGTGTGGCCTGACGGACAGTTAATGTACTGATCATATCAACATCCCCTTAAGATTACTTTCTCGCTTTAATTACAGCAGAGACGATGTATTGGTCAACATTCGCACCTGGAACCCAATCTTTAATGAATGTTTTAGATTCGTCCTTTGGCTCAATGCTGATATCAGTAAAGCCGCATTCCTGAAGCATGATCTCCAAATCGGCAATGGAAGAGGCGCCAGAGATACAACCCGAATATAATTCATCCAGGTCATTTTTGATCTCAGGAGGAAGCTCAGCTGTAGTTACGATATCTGATATGGCAAGACGACCTGCAGGCTGAAGAACACGATAAGCCTCACGGAATACTTGCTGTTTGTCTGGGGAGAGATTAATCACGCAGTTGGAAATAATGACGTTGATCGAATTGTCAGCGACGGGAAGATGCTCTATTTCGCCCAATCTGAATTCGGTGTTACTGAACTTTCCTTTAAGGGCATTATCTCTTGCTCGACTGATCATCTCAGGTGTCATATCCACACCTATAACATGGCCTTCATTACCTACCTGCCGGGAAGCCAGAAAACAATCAAATCCGCCGCCACTCCCAAGGTCCAAAACATGTTCACCCGCCTGCAGTTCAGCAATAGCCTGTGGATTACCGCAGCTGAAATAATTTGCAATATACAAGTAAAAGAGAAGAGAAGGTCACCCTTTTACGGGTGCGCAGCAATTGCTGAGTTTTCCCATAGATTCGTTGAAAAGCTTAATGGACCGTAGTAATGTTTCTACTTCAAACTCACTCATGTGTGAGAAGGCCTCGTTCAGGTATTCATTCATTTGTTGATCAATAGTTGCAGCTACCATTTTACCTTCAGGAGTGAGTGACAGGTTATAAATTCTTCGATCTGCGGGATCAGATGTCTTTTTAACCAAATTCATTTTCACCAGAGATTGAACTTGTCTGCTGAAGGTTGTAATATCTGTGCCAAGTGTTTCGGCGACTTGTTGCATGGAAGGATTGTGACTCCGATCGATCTCATATAACAGATGACTTTGGGTAGCGGAAAGATTACATCCTCCTACGCTACAGCAATCCTTATTGAGTAATCCTAAACGCCGACTCATGATTTGGAGTAGTTCTCTTGGAGTTTCCATTGTTTTCACCTCTTGAACTAGTTATACTGCATTTAGTTGCAAAGTGCAAATATAAATTGTGCTTAGTTGATAATTGATGATAAAGGTTTTAGAATATAAGTATTGTCTTATATACAGAGAGGGGAGATTCAAAATTGGATACATTAAATGATCTTGCAGAAGATTTAAAGCTCCTTGGAGATAAAACACGACTCACAATTCTAATTCTTTTAAAAGAGCGAGAGTGGTGTGTATGTGAATTCGTGGATCTCTTTGACATTTCTCAGCCAGCCGTTAGTCAGCATCTACGTAAATTAAAAAGCAGCGGATTGGTAAAGGAACAGAAAAGGGGGCAGTGGGTCTATTATTCTTTAAATAAAGTAGATAAACCCCATGTTAAGGCCATCCTAAATCTTACCCCGAATGCAAGTGACCTTTTATTGCATTTGAATAAACCGTCTAATGCTGTTTGCTGCGAATGACAGTTTTCTATTGAATATATAAGTGTATAATTATATAATGATGCCTGAGATTAAACTTAACTCTTTGAAGGGAGTGCTCGGATGGGTGGAGTTAGACATAAACTGGGGGAATACCATTGGTAGCTCTGGCAAGTCTGATATTTATAGTCACTTTGATTTTTGTCATTTGGCAGCCTAAAAATCTGTCCATTGGATGGTCTGCCTGCGGCGGAGCGTTACTCGCTTTAATTGCCGGTGTCGTCAGCTTGAATGATGTTCTGGATGTTACGCTGATTGTGTGGAATGCCACACTGGCCTTTGTAGCAATCATCTTGATCTCGTTAATCCTCGATAAAATTGGATTCTTCGAATGGGCTGCTTTACATATGGCCAAAGCTGCTAGCGGGAATGGAATGCGGATGTTTATCTATGTCATCATTCTTGGTGCTGTAGTCGCGGCATTCTTTGCTAATGACGGAGCAGCGCTCATTCTAACACCGATTGTGCTGGCTATGGTCCGTGCGCTGAATTTTGATGAGAAAAAGGTTTTTCCGTTCATCATTGCCAGCGGGTTTATAGCAGATACTACCTCATTGCCCCTAGTTGTAAGCAATCTGGTGAACATCGTATCAGCCGACTTTTTCGGGCTAACCTTTATGGAATACGCCGGACGGATGTTAATGCCTACCCTATTTTCCTTAGGGGCAAGCATCAGTGTGCTCTATCTCTTTTTCCGTAAAAGTATTCCAAGAAACTTCGATAGCTCCCAGCTAAAAAAACCTGAAGCGGCTATTAAAGACAAGCAGATGTTTAAGTTATCCTGGTTTGTACTTGCGGTTCTGCTTGCGGGATACTTTGTCAGTGAATTTCTGAACATTCCGGTATCTGTAGTGGCGGGTATCATCGCGATCTTTTTCTTGCTCATGGCAAGAAAAAGTCCTGCTGTCCCCACAATAGAAGTGGTGAAGGGGGCACCTTGGGCCATTGTGTTCTTTTCCATCGGCATGTATGTTGTCGTATATGGTCTGAGAAATGCGGGCCTTACGAATGTATTAGCTGATGCCATCCAGGCCGTTGCAGATCATGGGCTGTTCACAGCAACGATGGGGATGGGCTTTATTGCCGCAGTGATTTCCTCCATAATGAATAACATGCCTACCGTAATGATCGATGCACTGGCCATTGATGCCACGAACACTTCCGGACTAATTAAGGAAGCTTTGATTTATTCGAATGTCATCGGTTCTGACCTGGGACCTAAGATTACACCGATTGGTTCACTGGCTACCTTACTGTGGCTGCATGTGCTTTCCACCAAAGGAGTGAAGATATCTTGGGGAACGTATTTCAAAACAGGGATTATTTTGACCATCCCTACGCTGTTCATCACACTGCTTGGTCTATATATAACATTGACCTTATTTTAAAATCAAAGGAGAATGCGACTCATGGATAAGAAAACCATTTACTTTTTGTGTACAGGAAACTCCTGCCGGAGTCAGATGGCCGAAGGCTGGGCCAAGAAATATTTGAGCAATGAATGGAATGTGTATAGTGCAGGCATTGAGGCTCATGGGTTGAATCCGAAAGCCGTTCAAGCGATGAGTGAAGTAGGTATAGATATCTCAGGTCAAACATCAGATATTATTGATCCGCAGCTGCTGAACAGCTCTGATCTCGTCATTACTTTATGTGGAGATGCAGCAGATAAGTGTCCCATTACCCCGCCTCAGGTGAAACGTGAGCATTGGGGATTCGATGATCCGGCAAAAGCGCAAGGAACAGATGAAGAGAAGTGGGCGGTCTTCCAGCGGGTTCGTGATCAAGTGGGAGAGCGCATCAAACAATTTGCTGAAACGGGTGAATAGTCGCGATAGTGGAGTAACTGCTGCTAATGAGACAGGAGAGAAACTATAATGGTAAATTATCATGAACTGATTGAAGGTAAAGTATAATAGATCTTTTTTGCTAAAATTCCAAATTAAACCCGACCTTTATTACTAGGTCGGTTTTTTGGGTGCGCCTGGCATGGATGATAACTTGGCGGTGAAACGAGCTTGCCACATAAAGCGAAGTTCAATACTGCCCGAATCCCAGCATGTATATGTGGTGGTCTAACAAAGGACTGTGTGTTCTCCAATATCCGTACCGGGCTGGAAGAACTGCTTCAGTGGATGAAGGAGCTTCAGCAGGAACAAGCCAAGAGTGACTCCTCTTTGGCACCCATGCTTGCCGCATGCGGGTGGTCACTTGATCGGTCAGTTCCAGAATAATGTTACATTAATTAAATCCAAACCCCCGAGTTAGCTGTCTATATAACAGGAGGTGAACGACAATGATCGATGCACAGCAACAAATCAATGCCGCACAAAACGGAGATCACGATGCCTTCGTTTCTCTTATAAAGGATCGAACGGATAAGCTGCACCGAGTGGCTCGCCATTATGTACGGGAGTCCAAAGATGCGGAGGATATCGTTCAGGATGCCCTGGTTAAGGCTTATGAGTCACTGCATACGCTGCAGCAAGCCGAAGCGTTTGAGAGCTGGCTTACCAGAATTGTGGTGAACCGGGCGCTCAATCATTTGAAGAAATCCAAGCGTGTTCACCTGAGCGAAGACCCGCAGGCGCAAGAGCCATTGGTCGTTAATGATATCGATCAAACCCTGGATCTGGAGCGTGCATTGGCCAGTCTGAATCCGAAGCTGCGTCAGCTCCTGTTCTTAAAATATAAGAAGGACCTGACCCAGCAGCAAATCGCCCATCTCCTGGACATGCCATTAGGTACTGTAAAAACACAATTACGGAAGGGGCTGGAGCATTTGCGCAACGAAATGGCTCAAGATTTTCCCGAACGAGACCTGGATACATTACGCCTGCAGTTAAGACAACAGGCAGAGCACCAGTTTGCCGTTTCACCGGATTATGATTTGATCGTCAATGACTATCAAGAGAACACCATGAGGGGAACAGGGAAGGGAGAAGCGGGATTCTTATGGGTTAAAACGGGGAGTGATGACGCCGTTTCTGCTACAATCTCCAGGGACGGCAACTTGCTAGACTATGCCATTTCCTGGGCCTCATTGGACAACGGGACACGGCTATCTGAGGAGGAGCTCAAACAGCAGGCAGAGCAATTCCTGGAAGATCATTATCCCGGCGCACTGCGTGATTTTCCGTATTGTGAGATGGAGTGGATGGAAGGGATGTTTGGGTACACACGACAGCAGAAGGCGATGGGGCTGCCGCTTCCTGAGACGGGATGCCTGATTATGGTTCACCCCAGCGGTCGCGTGGTCGGATTTAGGTACTACGGAACCGTTCCAGGGCCAGCACTCCCAACCATGATCACACCAGAAGAGGAACAGTTGGCGTGGATGAAGGCGAATTTTTTGCTACATGTGGAATATTGCGTATTGGACAAAGCCGTGTACACGGATGGTGACGATCAGGTCCATCTTGTTTACGCCCCCCGAAGTAGAGGACTAATCTATACTGCATCATCACAGGAGGAAGTTCCGACAGCCTATAGGGCAGAAGCTGTCCCTTCTGACCCAAGAACTCTGGACGAGTGGCCAGGTGAGTTCCCGCCCGCAAGAAGCCTAGAAGAGTGGATTAGCGTAGACAACGACCAATTTCAGTTAGTACAAGACGACAATATTGGCTCGAACACCAAGTTGATGGTGTGGAAGCAACAGAATGAAGAGCGTCCAGCCAAGAATGACCGGTCTTGGAAGGCCTATTGGGCTAATCAGATGGAGGGAGCGGTTAAGGCGCGAGTAGACAGCCAAACCGGACAACTGATGGACTTTGTTTCGCATGTTAAGCCAGATCAATTAGCTCCATTAACCTGGGATCGAGACGCATGTATAGAAGTAGCTATGGACTATGTCCGAGGACTAGCAGCCGAAATGTTGCCGTATCTCAAGCTTCTAACTGAAGAGACCGACGACGAAGATCGTTTGGAAATCATTCGCTTTGGTGTATATGTTGAAGACGTATCTGTCAGGGATGAATGCTATCAACTAGCTGTTGACCGCTCTAATGGGAGGGTCAAAAGTTTGATGTCCCCCTCCATAAGGCCAGAACAGTTAAAGAAGCTGGAGACCGTGCCTTCATTTGATTCCCAGACAGCCATCCTCCGATGGACGGCACAGGCCAAGCTGCGTCTGCAATGGGAACGTATGCACAATGCTAGGGCGGAAGAGGCCCCGTACGAACTAGTGTATCGAATGATTGGTAGCGAGTACGAGCGGACGCCCGAAGTGCTTGATGCGCATACGGGGAAGTTATACGAAAATACTTTTTACTGACAAACACAAACATCTTTTGTCAGTGGACAAGAACATAGCCCTATTAGAACCCGTGCCCAGCGTGGGTTTTCTGTTTTAATGGACAAGAACATGGTACTATTGCAAATTTGGTGAATATCTAATCAAACTTGATCCTTGAATAAATTGTGAAATTCTACATAGGGTGAAATAACAACTAATTTATGGAGGAGGAAATTATGAAAGCGCTGTTATATTCGCTGCGATGAAGTAAGCTGTTGATGCCTTGGTGTTTACGATAGGGGTAAGCCGTGGGTGCACGGATCGAAAAAAGGAGGATTTTCAATGATGTCAAAACGATTTGGCAGAGTGCTCGCATTCCTCTGTTGCTTGCTAATGGTGGCGGCACTAATGCCTACCAGCTTTGCCGCCGCCACTGACAACAACGAGTATACAGAAGCACTTAATGGCGACAGCAGTTCTACAGCTCTTACAAGCTTGCAGACAAATGAAACGCCGACCGCCATTTTTGGAACTCCCGAACTCGGGTCAGACGACCCGCTGTGGGCCCTGACAATGGAGCATCTCATCAACAAAAGCACTGTGCCCGGCGACCCCAGGCCCCATTCCACAGGCACAGCCAGGATCCTTTGGGACCAAGACTACCTGTATGCCCGCGTAGTCGTGGAGGATGGCAATCTATATCAGGGACCCGGCAATGATTATCAGTACGACGGCCTAGAGTTTTATGCCGGCGCTGGAACCCAAGGTGCGAATCAATGGCGCATCAGCGCGACGGGCGTGTTTTCAGGGCAAAACGCTCCAGGCAGAGCTGCGTGGACTGAGATCACGGACACAGGATATATCGTGGAGATGAGAATACCTAAAAGAACCTTGAACTTGCAGGCAGGCCCGTTTACCTTTGAAGTATATATCAATAACTCGTCGGAAAAGGGCGGTGACCGCTATGAAGTCGTTTCCTGTTTCGGAACTCCGGACGCGGCTTACAACAATGCTGCTTCTTATACAAACAGCCTGAATCTCATTGCCGCTAGTGGAGCGGACGACAGATTCTCAATCACCGCCACGGCGGAATCGGGCGGCCGAATAACGCCGAACGCACCCGGCAATGTTCTGAGAATAGCCAGCGGCTCAGACACAACCTTAACGGTTACCCCCGATTACGGCAAAATTGTAGATACCGTAAAGGTAGACGGAGAGGACGCAGTTCTATCCGATGATGGCACTTATACCTTCTCAAATGTTGTCGCTAACCATACCCTTCAAGTGACTTTCAAAAATGATTCGGCCGCGGAGTTGCTCCCCTTTATCGTATGGAATGACAACTTCGCCCGTGGCGAGTACACGACGGCTGTTATCATAGACTTAGGCGAAGGGAAGTCGGCGGAAGGCTCCAAGCTTAATCCGGACTTGTTTACCGTCTCGGCCAGGAACACGACCCTGAACGGCGACTCGGTAACCTTTGAAGGGACGCGCAAGATCACTAGGGTATACGCCAATGACGAACCGAAGGTACGCGGCTATCTGGGGACGGTAAGCCGTTCACCGGATTATCAGGACGGACTGGAACGCGGCCGTTACATCGTAGTTGAGTTTGAGTTCTATTCAGAGAGCGGCGGAAATATAACACTGGATGGCAACATGAACTCAACAAAACAGGTTTACAGCGTCGTCCAAAACGGCGAGATCCCACTGACAGAAGGGGATCCGCTTAACTACGCGGTTTTTGAACAGGAAAAAGTTGTGAATCCGATCCTTGACCAATTTACAGCACCTACGGGCAATTCGGTCAATCGCGCGCTCTACCTTCACAAGGATGGAAACGGCGAAGTGTCGCGGGGCTTGCCGCTGTATGTCTATACCCACGGCAGGGGACGCGGCGGCACAAGCGCTGCGACTGACCCAAAAGCGGCGATGAAATCCGCGAACGGCTCGGTCGCTCTGATGAAGAAAATGGAAAAGTCCCCCGAGAAATACGCCAGCCATATCCTGAATATTTCCTATAATGGCACGAGTACTCCCTCCACAGCCAATGTTAAGAAGGTTATAGACGACCTGGTTGCCAGCGGTGCAGTGGACCCTAACCGCATTTACGCGGCGGGCTTCTCATGGGGCGGTCAGTATACGAACAGCTTAATTAACGCTTATCCCGGCTTCTTCGCGTCCGCCGCACCTATGTCTCCGGTAAGCGGCTCACCGAACGCGAACGCCAACTACGTTCACACCAACCTGGCCTATTGGATGTTTATCAATGAGTATAACGTTGGAGTATACCAGACTAACCTCGCTAACTTCATAAACACCAATATGCCAAAAATGATCAACGCGAGAGCTTCGCGCTTTGAGAGCAATGAGGCTCTTGTATGGCCTTACAATCAATTTGATCAGCCGAATCAGAAACCGAATCCGAACCATTCACCTGCCCTGAGTGATTCGGTGGCGCATGAAGTTGAAGCGGCTGTTCTTTACAATGACATAACGATGGGGACTTGGAGCATAGCGCCAACAGCGCAGTCCTCTAACTTGCCGGCTTGGAACAATGACTACACTGACGTCTTTGATTGGATGTTCGCGCAGACCGCAGCAAACCATCGGCCTGTTGCCGGATACGGTTCACCTGTACTCAGCACTAACGACAAACTGTGGGAACAAGCTGCGGCGTTTGACATCAACAACAGTAGCGCACCCGACCAGAAAATAGGCCCCATGGCCACCGGCAAAGCCAAAGTATTTTGGGACGAAGACTTCCTGTATGCACGCGTTGTGGTTACAGACCCGAATGTGTGCGTCGGTCACACGCCTGGCACTGAGTACATGACCGACAGCGTGGAATTTTATGTCGGTGACGGAAAAAGTGGCTCAAACCAGTGGCGTATTGGCGCAAGCGGTATTTTCTCAGGTCAAGCCGCTGAGGGCCGCGACGGTTCAGTTACACGAACGGATACCGGGTATATCGCGGAAGTGAAGATACCTAGAAGAACCATTGAATTCACAAGCAATTCCCCGATTACGTTTGATGTGTATATCAATAACTCAACTGGTGCAGGGAATGACCGTTATGAGGTTGTATCCGCTTTAGGTAAGCCCGACGCGGGTTATGGCAATTCTGACAGCTTCAAAAATAGCTTGCTGCTGCTTGGGAGCTCCACGGTAACCAGACACCCCGTTAACGCCACGGCAGGATTAAACGGCACCATCTCGCCATCCGGCTTGATTCGGGTAGCTGACGGCGGAAGCCAATCCTTTACATTCACTCCGATCGGCGGTTATGTCGTGGATACCGTAACTGTAAATGGAGAGTCTGTAGAGATTGCAAACAATACCTATACCTTGAATAATGTGAACACCGATGACAAGGTAATCCATGTTACCTTCAAACCCGATCCGGCCGCAACGTTACTTAACTTTATCGTATACAACGATAACTTTGCCACCGGAGAATTTACCACAGCTGTTATCATTGATCTGGGTGCGGGAAATGAAGCTGTGGGTGCCGGCCTTAGTTCAAACCTGTTTACAGTATCGGCGAGGAATACTTTGTTCGACGGTAGCCTGGCATATCAAGGCACACGCACCGTCAATAGAGTATACGTCAATGACCAACCTAGACCCAGAGGGTATAAGGGTGTGAACCAGAACTCCCCTGATTATCAAGCTGGACTTACTAAAGGCCGCTACATCGTTGTAGAATTGGAATTTTGGACATTAACCGGCGGACAGTCCACTTTGGAAGCATCCAAATCCACCGTCCAGAATTACAACATTGTATCTAGTGGCGATATCAAGCTTGATGGCAAGGCTGCCATTGTTAAGTCGGCTTTCGCACAGTCAGGTACCGTCAATGAAATCATCGACAAATTTGAAGTGGGTCCCAAAATTGATAAAGCGGACGCGATGCAGTATGGACTCTATATTCATAAGGACGGCAACGGCGCTCCGGTAAAAAGGCTTCCCCTTTACATCTATGCTCACGGTTCTACCCGCGGCGGTACACAGGACGGGGATACCTTTGCGCCCATCAGGTCCGCCAACGGAGCCACCGCGCTTATGAAAAAAATGGAGAAGAACGCTAAATACGCTAGTCATATCATCGCTTTGCGGGCGCAAAACAACGTTCAGGCAACACCCGCTACCTTAAAGGCTTATATCGATGATCTGGTAAGTAAGGGACTTGTTGACCCCAACCGTATTTACATGGCAGGCTTCTCTATGGGAGCCGCTTATACGAATACTTTCTTGACGACATATCCCGATGTGCTCGCAGCCGCGGCGCCTATGTCTTTTCCACCATCAATCAACGCGAAACAAGCCGATGCTCTTAAAAGCTTTGCATACTGGTCATTCGTTAACACCACTGATTCTTCAACAATAAAAACAGGGGCGGAAGCTTATATAGCGAATATAATGCCCCTATTGGAAAACGCTAGGCACACGTTCATCGACAGAAATGAAATATTCGTCTGGCCTTATGACCAATGGACCAAGGCGGAAGCACCTGTTAATGGAACCAATTGGATTCCTTCCGGCCATGAGATGGAAGCTTCAGTTCTGTGGAACAATATTTCAGGGTACACAGATACTTTGTCCAATGTAGGTTCCAACAAGGAGTGGAGCCTTAAGCCTACGGCGCAGTCCTCTAAGTTGCCGACTTGGAACAATGACTACACTGACGTCTTTGATTGGATGTTCGCGCAGAGAAAAACGAGCGTACCCGGTGCTTCTGGTGGCAATACCGGCAATACCAGCAGTTCGGGCAATACGGGCAATACCAGCACCAGCAATACGGGCAATACCAGCACCGGGACAGTCACTGGATCGTTGAAGCCGACCTACACAGTGAACACACCGAAGGATAAGCCTGCGGTCACGGACAAGAACGGCAACACCATCCTGCCCGGCGGCGGCGAGATTACGACCAAGGGCGGGACGAAGATTAAGGTACCCGAAGGCACGACTATAGACTCAAAAGGTAAGGTGACCATTCCGGCGGGCAAGAGCGCCGAAGTGACACTACACGGCGGCGCGAGTGCCGGCTTAGACAAAGGCATGTCGCTGAACATCCATGAGGGTACGGAATTTGTATTTGAAGACGACACCCCGCTGGGCTTCCGTGTGGTGTCTGGCAATCCTTTCAGGGATGTCAACATGGACGACTGGTTCTACAGCTACGTAAACTCCGCCTACACATACGGTCTTTTCAACGGCACGACGTCCACGACGTTCTCACCGGGCACCTCAATGACGCGTGCGATGTACGTGCAGGTACTGGCCAATCTTGAGAACGTAAACCGCTCCAGCTACACGAATTCCCGTTTTAGCGACGTGATGGATGGGCAGTGGTACACGGCGGCAGTCGAGTGGGCGGCCGAAAGCGGCATCGTCAACGGTATAAACGCAGACCTGTTTGAACCCAATTCACCGGTTACACGCGAGCAGATGCTGGTGATGCTGTACAATTACATGAAGTACAAGGGCTATGAGATACCTGAAAGTCAATCTAAGTCCTTCGCGGACGAGAGTCAAATCAGCTCATGGGCGTTGAAGGCCGTTCAGGCACAGCAGGGCATCGGAATTGTATCAGGCAAGCCGGGCAACTTCTTTGCCCCCCAAGCCAATGCCACCCGCGCTGAAGTAGCTACTATCTTTATAAAGTTCATCGAATATCTCGCTAAGTAAAAGCGTAAACAGAAACATGCGGACCCTTTCGGCTGGGCAAGATCCAGCCGAAAGGGTCTCTTTTTAGCAATCCTGAATACAAGGGAAGGAAAACGTCGTTATGTGGCGAAAATACTCAAAGAAGTAAAAAAATCTCATGGGAAAGGAGACCCCATGTTCATTGTTAATAAAGAACATTATGACCAGCATGAACTGGAACGTCGAATAAACGCGATATACGCATTATTGGGTTCCTCTGCTTGGAAGAAACGGCGGACAGCTGTATGTATGAAGGAACCGGCGAATATTCTGGCCGCCACGGAGCTGATGATCAGGAATGAGGGTTCGGTGCTTCTGATCAACGGCGATACCCCGATTGAAAGCGCTCTCCGTCAAGCCGAAGACGCAGGCTGTACGGGTCTGCTGACCGACGCAGGAGGCAGCGCCGTCTTTCACCCTCTACACTCACGCCTGGATCGGATTCATGGGGAGCCGTCCTTGCTTCAATTCAGCTCCGGCACGACCGGCGCTCCCAAGCTAGTGCAGCGGTCTTGGTCTCATGTGCAAATGGAAATCGAGGCCTACAACAAGCTGCTGCCCTGCAGCGGGGAGGATACACCGATCATTCTGGTGCCCGTGTCCCATTCCTTCGGATTCATCACAGGCACGCTTTCCGCACTTAAGCGCGGTGTAGAGCCGGTTATCGTGACGGACAAGAACCCCAAATTCGCCCTGCATCTCATGCAGCAGCATGATCGCCATGTGGTGTATGCGGTACCCTTCCTCTTTCAAATTCTGCTCAGTCTGATGAGAGAGAAGGTGCTTCTTAGAAAGCTGGTATCCTCTGGTTCCCCGATGTCTGCAGAACTGCTGAACAGGCTTGGGGGTGCAGGGGTGGAGGTGATCCAGCAATACGGGTGCTCTGAGGAGGGCTGCATCTCGCTTGGCGACCGGCCCTCCGATTCCACGGATGCCGGGATTTTGCTGGAACATATGGCAATTGAAAGGCCCGGAACCCGGGAGCAGCCGGATGAAATCATCATTGCCACAGGCGGACGCCGGATTCATACCGGAGATATGGGATATTGGTCGGGTGGCAGGCTTCATGTTCAGTGCCGGATGGATGATCTGATTAATGTGTCAGGACTGAAGGTAGCTCCCTCCGAGGTGGAGGATGTCATCCGGAGGCTGGACGGCGTTCAGGAAGCTGTCGTGCACAAGGCTCCGCATCCCGTCTGGGGGGAGGCTGTCAAAGCCCGAATCGTCCGGAAGGGCGATGCGCTGTCTCAGGAGGAGGTGAAGAGGTGGTGCGCGCGGTTTCTGCCTGCTTATAAAGTTCCGGGCTTTATTGCTTTTACGGAGGACATTCCGAAGACGAGTACAGGGAAGGTTATGCGAAAACAATTGGTAGAAGAGGAGTATGGTATTCATGGATAAGGAACAAACGATAGCTCAATTGAGGCAGGTCATGTCCGAACAATTGGAGCTCGCTCTCCCGGACGTCATTAAAGAGGAAGACCGGCTGTACGAAGACTTAAACGTAGATTCGATCATGGTACTCCAATTGGTGGTCTACATCGAGGAAGTGTTCAACGTAACTGTTCCCGAGGAGGATTTGGATCCTGCCGTCTTCCAAACGGTCGGTTCTTTAGTCGATTTCATCCATGCCCTTAAGGGGGAGCCCATCGCCCAAGTGGAAACCAAATCTTAAGATCATAGAAAAGGATGGATATGATGATGAACGTGAATGAACAGGATATCATACAATTCGTGATTGACCGGGTGGCCGATTTGACCTCCAGACCGGAGCTGGCGGAGGAATTGAACGGGGACTCCCCATTGGAGGATGCAGGCGTGGATTCGGTGCTGCTGGTCAACCTGATGATGCAGATTGAACAGCAGTACGAGATTTTTTACGAGGACGACGAGCTTCTGCAGGAGAACTTCGCCACCGCGCGCTTGATCTCACAGCGCATCTTGGCCAAACGGGCCGTTCAAACCGGGGGTTGACGTGAAACAAGCCCATTGCTTTCTGAACGGACTCGGTTATGGCTTGGAGCAAGCCGGATGGGATGAACGTCCGCTCTATATCGGTGCTTGGGACGCGCCATTCAGCGTTACGGAGGACGGCAAGCTGACCTATTTCTCAGCGGACATCACCCCGTCCGAATATTTGCAGATGTTCACCCGCCTGTACGGGGAAGGGGCCGTGGAATGGTATGATTACGGGGCCGAAAAGCTCGTCAACCTGAAGAAGTTCCTGGAGGTCCTGCGGCGTCATCCGGAGCTTCCTGTTTTGGTACAGCTGGACCTGTTTCATATGCCTTATCAAAAAAGAACGTTTCAAACCATGCATCAGCCCCATTTTGTCATCGTACACGGAATGCGGGGCGGTCAATTCATGGTATACGACCGCTATTTTGAGTGGGAAGGATTAGTGGCTGCGAGCCATGTACACGATGCTTTTCTAAGCAATGAGCTGGGCGGGGGACTGCTGCTTCATCCCGAATGGCTCCATGCGCCGGACGCTCACGAGGTGGCGAGAATCTTCGAGGATACGATCGAGACCGATCCGGGTGAACGGTCGCTAACCGGCACGGTGAGGCGGAGGATTATGCAGACGGTGGAGTCGCCCGATATGTATCCGCCCGGGGCCTTGAAGGATGCTGTATCCCAGCTCGGCATCCTCTCCAAACGCAAATACAGCTACGGGCTGCTGTATCAATATTTTTCGGAAGCGCTTAATCAAGGTACGGAGCTGTATCAGTCGCAGCTGGAACGCTTCATAAAAATGTGGAGCACGCTCGCCTACCTGGCGATCCGTACGTCCATGCCGGGACGAACCGGGGAAATCGGACTGCTGGTGGATAAGGTGGAGCAGCTGCACAGGACGGAGCAACAGCTGAAGGAGGAATTGACCGATGTCTATCACCGCTGGAAACCTCGATTTGCATGCTGAGTACAGACCCAGGGTGGGCTGCTTCGACGGCCATTCCCCCCGGTTGAACGAACGGGTGATTGATGCCCAATGGACAGGGTATCTGGCTGAGTATACGGAGCTCATCCGCATTCCGCCGGTGCGCTTTGCCAAGATCTTCGGGGGTTCGCTTCGCCAGTTCTCCAAGCAGCCGATGTCTTCGCTTCCGCAAGCATCGGAGCGTCTGGCCCGCTTATGCGGGGAATATGGAATCGATACGCTTTATGTGAACGCTCCTTATTTCATGCCTTTCCTGATGCTGGTTCGGAGCTTCGCCAAGCTTCCGCTTCGCTTCATGGTTATCGCCCACTCCGTCGCATCTGCCCGTTGGCTAACAACCTGGCTGTCCTGTGCGCCTTGGATTACAGAACAGGATGTGCTGCTTGCCAGCACGGAATCTTGCAGACAGGCGCTGGTGAATATCTCCCCCCGGTATGCGCACGCCCATAAGATCCCGTTATGCATCGACACCTTGCTGGCTGCGGAGCCGGTTCGACCGCTTGCCGGTAAACGTCTGTTATCCATCGGCCGGCTGGAAGAGGTCAAGAACATTCATGTGCTCTTAGCGGCTATGGCGGAAATCAAGCAGCGTGTCCCGGACACGCTATTGACGATTGCCGGAGAATATACGGGGTCTGTGCAGGAAGCGGACCGGTATCAAGAACGGCTTGAAGCCATCGTAGCGGAATATAGACTGGAGCAAGCCGTGGAATTTACAGGTCCCGTCCACGGGAGTGAGAAAGACCGCCTGTTCCGGGAATCCAGGCTGCTGGTCAACCTCTCCACCGATCCGGGAGAGACGTTTGGCTTCAACCTCCTGGAAGCGAAAGCCCACGGTCTTCCTGTGGTCTGCACCAACTGGGACGGCTTCCGGGAGCTGCTTGTTGACGGCGGGGACGGTTCCTTCGTCCAGGTAGATTGGTCCGGTGAACATCCGAAGATCGATCTGGACGGGCTGGTTCGCAGCTGCACCGAGGTTCTGCTGGATGAGAAGCTTCATGGCAATCTCTCGCAAGGAGCGCGGCGCAACGCTCTAATGTACGACTATCGAACTATTATGCCGCAGATCAGTAGTCTCCTGAATGCTCCCCTTGGACAGATAGCGGGTCAGGCGGAGGAGACCGCCCTGCTGGAAGCTTCGATGAGAACGCTGAACGAAATCTATCATTGCAGCTCTTTGGAAGCGACAGGCTGCTTGAGTGAATCGCCGTTGTCGGTTCTGGATTGGCAGCCGCAGGGTGACACGGAGGAATGGATGCGCAGGGTGAAGCCGCTTATTCAACATTTTGCCGGGAGGAACCATCATGCACACGTTTAAACTCTTCCGACGTCTTGCTCCCTACGTGAAGATCAAATGGAATTTAACCTTGATCGCTTATGCTTGCACGTTCCTGCAATTGGGACTCGTCATGCTTCAGCCCTTAATCTTCGCCTATCTGATCGACCACGTGCTGATTGAAGGAAACCGTGACCTGATTGTCCCGCTGCTTAGCCTTTCCTTGGGAATCGGTGTTCTCTCCATCGTGTTCCTGTTTATCCGGGTAGGTCTGTTCCGCTATCTGGGCATCTGTAATATGCTGGATATCCGGGACGAGCTGTTGAAGCATGTCCGGCAGATTCCCATTCCGGAAATTCAGAAGCAAGGACCCGGGAAATTCACGGCCTTGCTCGGGATGGATACAGCTACGATGGGTAATTTCCTCAATCACATTCTGGTCGAGATTACCTCACAGCTGTTTATGATGCTGATATCCCTCGGAATCCTGTTCTATATGGACTGGCGGCTTGGCATCATTGCGACGCTTAGCATCCCCTTCCTCTTATGGGTGCCAGGGCTGTTCCGCAACGCTGTGGTGCGTTATTCGTCCGACGTTCGAACCCACAATGAAGAGATCGGAGCCTATCTCTATGAAGCGATCGAAAGCTCGCAGGAAATCCGGGCTTTAGGACTAGAGGGATGGGAACGGAAGCGGAATGAAACGATGTACAAGGGGCTGGTGAAGGCCAGCACCCGGGAAACGCTGTATGCCGTCATGTCGTTTCAAATCAGTGGTTTCGTGATTAGCCTGATTCTGGCTGCCATCTATTGGATCGGCAGCTACCAGGTGCTTGACCAAGTTATGACTGTTGGCATGATGGTTGCTTCCGTAACCTATCTGCAAAACGCTCTGAATCCGGTACAGCAGATTAACAACTTTTTCAGAGAGCTTCAAGGCGCGGAAGTTGCAATGGGCAGAATCGAGCAATTCATCCAGACCCCGATCGATCTCTATTCGGAAAATGAGAGGAAGCAGGCTTCGCCTGCAAGGGAGCCTCAGCTTGAAGCAACGCCGTCCGATATCGAGGTGTGCAGTCTGCGCGTCGGGTACGGTGGAACGGAAATCTTGAAGGATCTATCCCTGTCGCTGTCTCCGGGCAAGGTGTATGCTTTCGTCGGGCGAAGCGGGTCTGGGAAATCCACCCTTTTCCGGGCGCTTATCGGGATGATGCCCGTTCTCGAAGGTGAAATTCGAATCGGCGGACAGAATCTGGAGGAGATGACCCGCAGCGCGATCAGCCGCAAGGTTGGCATCGTGTTCCAGGAGCCTTACTTGTTCCGGGGTACCCTTATGGAAAATATTGCTGTCGGGAAGCTGGACGCAACGGAGGAGATGATCTTGCAAGCAGCCCTAAATGCGCGGCTCGGATCTCTGCTGGATCAACTGCCGGAAGGACTCAACACGAAGATTGACCATAAAGGCTTCCAGCTATCTGGCGGACAGCGGCAGAGGCTGGCTATTGCGCGTGCCCTCTTGCACAATCCCGATATTCTTATCCTGGACGAACCGACCTCCGCCTTGGACCAGCTTACGGAGAGTGAACTCATGAATTCCATACGCCACGCCATGGCGGGCAAGACAGTTCTGGTAGCCACCCATCGCCTGCAAACCATTATGAACGCGGACCGTATTCTGGTGATGGAGAACGGTTGTCTGGTGGCGGAAGGCGACCACGAAGAGCTCATGAAGCAATCGCCTGAGTATTATGCTATGGCATCGACCTTCGAGCGCGATACATCTGTGGCCGGACAGGCATCTCATAAAGAGGGGGTTACGGCATGAATGGCACAGGCACCCTCAGGGAATTGTTTCAACGTGCACGAAGGCATGACCGGGGAATCACTTACGCGGCACGAAGCGGCGAGTCCGATTGGACAAGTTATGCGGAACTCGGAAACCGCATGGACCTGCTCGCTGAACGGCTGAAGCAGGAGCAGCTGCGTCCGAATTTTATCGGGGCCGTCTGGATGGCTCCGACGCCGGAGTGTCTGGCTGTCATCGGGGCCGTCATTTTGGCGGGAGGCATTCCGCTCCCCATCCACAGCTACATGCCAGGACAGGACATGCTTCGCCTCATCCGCAAATTTGAACCCGAAGCTGTGTTCGTCTCGGAAGAGAAGCTTCCAATCCTTGCGGAATGGAACATGCAAGGGGAAGAGCTGCCATTCTGCCTGTATGCAGGTATGACAAGCGGACCGATTGCAGGAATCAGCGCCGCTCCGCGGCCGGTACGCCGGTACACGCCGCCAGAGGCCGCGCGTATGATATTCCTCTCCTCCGGTTCGACGGGAGAGCCGAAGGGTATCATGCTGAGCGACCACAACATGCTGTCCAATGTGGACGCAATCCTGGACTACACGTCTCTGTGCGACAAGGACATCGTTCTGCTCTCGAAGTCACTGGGGTACTGCTCGACCATTGTTGGGGAATGGTTTGCTGCCATGGCCTCCGGAGCCAATCTTGTGCTAAGCGGGGGCTTCGTGCATCCCTTCGAGATGATCCAGTGCGTCCGTACGAACAAGGTGACCTTCTTATGTACTGTACCATCTGCGATCCTGCCTCTAATCCATTCCGCCAAATGGTCGGCGGAGGATCTGCTCACGCTTCGGCAGATGCTCATTGTCGGCGGCCCGATGCCTGCCGTCATGCTGCTTCGTCTGGCTGACCGTCTGCCTCACGTGCGGCTGACGCCCTCCTATGGACTGACCGAAGCATCCCCGCGCGTCTCATATTTGCCCTATGCGCAGTTGAGGACGAAGCCGCAATCCGCCGGAATACCCATTAACGGCGTCGAGCTGGCCATCGTTCAGGACGGAAGGGAGGCGGCAACAGGGGAGAGTGGAGAGGTGGTCGTTCGCGGGCCGAATGTGATGATCGGCTATTATGACGATCCGGATCGCACCCGCGAGATCCTAGGCCCCCTTGGCCTGCATACCCGGGATACCGGCTATCTGGACGAGGATGGATATTTGCACTTGACCGGGCGGACCGATAACGCTCTCCTTGTCGGGGGACATACGGTGTACCCGGAAGCGGTCGAAAGCGTCCTATTAAGCTTGCCTGGGGTGGCGGACGCTGCTGTGTCGGCCGTAGAAGACCTTCAATGGGGACATCGTCTGATTGCCGTGGTCGTATCCGAAGCTTCCACAGAGCCTGTCAGCAGCTCGGAGCTGCATGCCTGGTGCGTAAAGCGGTTATCCTCGGCCTTGCGTCCCAGAGAATTCCGCTTCGTTACGGCTCTGCCCAGAACCGCCAGCGGAAAGCTGGACCGCAAAGCCCTGAAATCTATGGTGAAGGAGGAAGAGCATGTCCACCGAGCATGAAGATCTATTCTTTAAGGTGAGAGAAACAATAGCCGCTGTGGCCAAGAGGCTAACAAGCGAGGTCGAGCTGGACCATGCCTTGGTAGATGATCTGGGAATCGACTCCATTCAAATCCTGGAGCTTCTGGCGGCCCTGGAGGATACATTCAGCTTTGAGCTGGATGTGGACGATATTCGCCCGGAATCGTTCCGAAGCGTCCAGGCCGTATTGCATTTAGTAGAACGCAAGGTGGCTTCATGAAAGTGTTCACCTCGGGCCATTTGCAAGAGCTGGCCGACGAATTGCGCCGGACTTATCCGTTTTATAACCCTTATACGGACGTTGATTTCCATCAGCTGCCGATTACAGACAAACACTTGATCGCAGGCAACCGCGCCCTTTTCGAACATCCCGATGCGGGGCGGGTGATCGAATCGTTCACCTCGGGAACTACCGGAGTGCCGCTGCGCTGCGTGAAAACCCCGGAGGAGATATGGAAGCTCTCGCTGACCCTGTATAGGCATAGAAAAAAGTGGGGGCTGCCGCTCAGACACCGGATGCTGCTGCTGAGCAACCGTCTGCTGGCGGAGCCCAGGTCCCTTAGTCATTATGCAGAGCTGATGATCAGGGAAGATCCTCATTATATCCAGGGGAGAGCTTCCGCTCTCTGCGCGTTGGCCGAATATATGCGTGACGGGGGATATTCGTTGCCGTCTTCCCTCCTGTTTACCCAGAACTGGGGCGAAACGCTGCATGGCTCCCAGAAAGAACGGATCGAGGAGGTGTTCCGCGTTCCATGCGTAGACTATTACGGTTTGGAAGAGTTCTGGTGTATCGCGTTCGCAGGCCAGAGCGGCCAACTGGAAATCGATGAGTCCGCCGTATATGTGGAAATTATCGATTCGGCCTCCGGACTCCATGTAGAGGAGGGGGAATTCGGCGAAGTGTTGGTCACCTCGCTGATCATGAGGAGTCTGCCTTATGTCCGTTACCGGACAGGGGATATCGGAAGTATTCGCAGGGACCCTGAAACCGGCCGTCTCCTTCTTGGGCTGCTTCCCGTTCGAACATCCCAGATTCGGCTGCCTGGAGCGCAGGTGCATTCCGCCGTCTTCCGGTATTTGGACAAGTTTTTTTGGGAGCTTGCTGCAGCCAGAGGAGTCCGCCAATTTCAGATCGTGCAGAATACGTACACCTCTTTTTCCGTCCGGCTGGCGACTGAAGCCTCGCCAAGCGAGTTCGAGGACGTGCAGACCAAGCTATCCGTTTTTCTTCACCAAGCGGCGGGCAAGCCGGTGAAATTGTCCATAGAAACCGTCTCAAGGCTCGAAGCCGATCCTGTCAGCGGCAAAATACCGTCCTTTGTTTGCCTTATTTCCTCAAATGAAGAAGGAGAATGAAGATATGACGTCTCATACGGATACGCCGGATGCCAAGCCGGAAATGATGAAGCTGGCGGCGATGGAATGTGCAGCTTCCTGCATCTTGACCCACTTATACCGGTCCGGGGCCAACCCTGATCTGTTTCTGCTGGATTACTGGAATGTCAATTATGTTTCGCGTATTATTACGGCGAGCCAGCATGTGCGATTGAACAAAAGCTTGCCCTTTCTGTACGGCATCCATCTGGTTTACAAGGGATGTGGACCTGAGGCGCTAAAGCAGTCTGTTCAGTCAGGGAACCGTGCGGTAGTGAAATGCCGCCCATCCGATCTGGATTTTTTCCCTCCCCATATGCTGAGCATGGCGGAGAGTGGATTCGAGCATTATATCCTCGCAGATAGCTTCGATGAAGCGCGTAACGCCTTCAGAGTATTCGATCCCATTGTCGATTTCAACGGATTCCTGACCGGAGAAGAGCTTATGCGGGCATCGGCGGAGCCGGAAGAGGAGGAAATCATTTTCTATGAGCTTCAGCCGGATCAAGAAGGGAAGGGGTTCGAGGCTCCCGGCAAGCATGATATCTTCGCCTACGCAGCCAAGCGAAACTACGAAATGTATGTCCGTTCTCAATACAGTTCGGGTACCGCCGCATTGGACAGCTTTGCCCGGGATTTGCAGGAATCTCTAGCTTTAAGCCCGGAACAAACGTCGAACTGGTTGAACCAGAACTCGATCGGCATTGCTTCCATAACCAAGCTCCGCTCTTCCATATGGAATAGCTTTGCCCAGCTGGGCGTGATGGACAAGGGGCAGGCGCTGGAAGGGACGAACCGAATCAGCGGGATCGTGAAGTTATGGACGACACTGAATTTCTTGCTTGTGAAATACCGCAAGAACATCGGGGACGAAGCGCTGCTGCGTTCGGCTCTTGCCAGGCTGCGGGAAATTCGGGATGCGGAGCTTCAATTCCTGGCCTGGATGAATGGAATAGGCGGTGATCTGACTGCGGTATAATCTATGCACGATTTCTTTTCGGCATGAGCTGGTATCCTTCCAGGAGCTGCTTCGTTATGCTCTTGATAAGGGCTTCAACGGTATAGAACTGTGGGGCGTGCATGCCAAGGCTTTACTTCGCCAACGGGGCCAGGAGCTGGAAGGTATGCTGGACGAAATGTTCAGCTACGGGCTCGAAATCAGCATGCTGAGCGATTACATCCCTCTCATGGGGAATCTCCCAATGGACGTTCTACTTAAGGAATGGCAGGACACCGTACAGGCGGCCAAAGCGTTCCACACAGATAAGCTGAGGATTTTCGCCGGAAACCTGAGCAGTCAATCTCTTGATGAGAAGGACTGGGAGCTTTGCACCGAACGTCTAAAAATCCTTTGCGCCATAGCAGAGAGGGAAGGGGTCTATACAGTGGTTGAGACTCATCCGGGAACCGCTGCCGACGGCTTAGATTCCACACTTCAACTGCTCCGGCAAACCGGCCACCCTGCCTTGAAGCTGAATTTGGACTTTCTGCACATTTGGGAATCGGGCGCTGATCCCCTTGCCGCCTTCGAACGCTTGAAGCCATGGATTGTCAATATCCATCTGAAGAATGTGGAATCCCGGCAATGGCTCGAAGTATTCTCTCCTAACAATATCTATTCTCCGAGCGGCAGCCGCAGAGGTATCGTACCCTTGGCCGATGGAGAAATGGACTGCCAAGCCATCATGAAGCGCCTTATCTTGGACCCTATCGAAATCCCGGTATCTCTGGAATGGTTCGGAGCCAACCCCTTTCAAATCTTAAAGTCGGAGCTAGGCTGGCTTAAAGGACTGGAGTCCGGTCTCAAGCCGGAGAAAGTGGAGGTGACGGGAACATGAATAACGCACCTTATGTGGAGCATCTAACCGGAACGCGCGCACCGAAGCTCTGGTACTCCAATATCAATTGGGAACAAGGAAAAGCCGCTCAAGAGATTCGCTTACCCCATATTAACAATGCGTCCGGAGATCGGCTCGTATCGCAAATGGATCTCTACCAAATTTATTTGGCTGACCGGGATGATCTTGTTCTCCTGAAAGAGGCTCCGGATCCTGAATTCCTAGCTTATTTGGAAGAAGAGAGGATAGCCATACCATCCATCGCGATTGGCGAACGGTCTGAATATACGGGTGAGTTTCGCAGCCGGATTGCTGTTCCTTACTTGATGGACGAGCAGGAGGATCAGTTTCTCAAGGAAAACGGAGGGAGCTGGATCGGCCCGCCAGCCCGATTGTCCGTGGAACTGAACAGCAAGATCGCAACGCGTAAATTATGCGAAGAAATCGGCTTTCCAGTCAGCGACGGCAGGATATGCGAGGGGCTTGACGCGATCCGCCGTTCTTGCGCCGAGTTGGAGGGACGGCATCCTGGAGCCCGGCTGGTTGTAAAAACCGCTTACGGTTCTTCCGGCAAAGCGCTGTTCCATATCCATCGTGGCGCGGATTTGGAGACGCTGCTCGGATATTTACAGAGGCAGATCTCCCGGGGAGGCGGGCAACCGGTGGTGACGGTGGAACGCTGGCATCAGGTCAAGCGCCATCTGACGGCACAGCTCTGGCTGGGGGGAACAGATTGCGAGATCCTGGCTATGACCGAGCAGAGGATTACGGATGCAGGAGTGTACAGGGGGAGCCGTCTACACCCGGATCTGCCTGAACCCTTGATCATAGCTTATACCGAACAGCTGCAGCAGCTGGGTACATCTTTACATTCCCGGGGCTACGAGGGTTTCATTGGGGTAGACTCCATACTGGATGAAGACGGAACTTTAATACCGGTTATTGAGATCAACGCCCGTCTTACCATGGTCACGTATTTGCTAAAGATTCGTAAGCACTTGCTCGAACGCGGGTTTCCTAGAATGGAGACTCAATCCTATGATTTCAAGCTCCACCCTGGAGCCACATTTGCAGAATTTGCTGAAAAGGTGACATCGATAAGGATCTCTGCCGGACAAGGCGGGGCATTCGTGTATGGTTTCCACCGTGATGGGGAATCGGCAGACCGTATCCGGCCTTGCCGGGTCTCGGCTCTGAGCTGGGGTGTGGACGATGAAGCTGAGAAGCTTGCCCGTCAAAGGCTGGAGGAAGCCATCATGGAATGGAGGGGAGCTGTCATATGACTATGGTTTCACAACGACTGTCGAATCAGCAGGAAGCGGGCCAACCCTTTTGGCTGGAAGCAGTGGAGCCGTTTGGATCACCCGTTTATGTATATGACGAGGGCAAGTTGGCCTCCGATTATTTGTCGCTGCGGGACGCTTTACCCAAGGATGTGACGCTATATTATTCCATGAAAGTCAACCCCAATCCGGAGGTATGTCGTCTCATCAACGGCTGGGGTTCGCCGATCGAAGTAGCATCGGTGGGGGAATATGAGATGGCCCGCTCTAACGGGGTAAATCCGAACAGCATCGTGTTTACCGGGCCGGGCAAAAGCGCGGACGAGATTCATCATGTGCTTCGCCATGGGATCTACGCGATTAATGCGGAGTCGATCCCGGAGCTATTCGTCATTCACGATGAAGCGGTTGCGCTTGGTATTGTCGCTCCCGTTATGTTAAGGGTCAATTTGTCTACTGGAGCCAAAGGCTCGCGTATGTCATCGGTCGGACTTGCCTCCCAGTTTGGCATCGACGACAGTGAAATTAATGAAGCGGTGCAAACCGCCATTACCCTTGAAGGGCTAGAGCTGATCGGATTGCATACGTACCAGGGCACGCAAAATTTCCATCTCGACTTTTACCGGGAGAGCGTTCCGATGATGTTCGGTCTCACTCGGCAGGTGCGAAACCAATTCGGCCTGCAGCTTCGATGCTTAGGGCTCGGCGGCGGTTTCGGCGTTCCCATGTTTGAAGGCGATGAGCCGTTTCCTGTCGAAGCTTTCGGGGCGTATCTTGCCGGGGAGTTAGATCGCAATCGGGATCTGGAATTAGAAATGGTATTCGTAGAATCAGGGCGGCGAATTGCCGCAACTATGGGGGTTTATGCGGTCAGAGTGCTGTACACCAAGCTCTCCAAAGGCAAAGCCTTCGCCATTGTCGATGGGGGAACCCACCATCGGGCTTTCTCCAGCCTGATGGGACGAAGCTTCAAGCAGCCTCTGCCTCTTCAGCTTTGGAAGGCGGGGGAGCGCAAGCTATACGAATCCGGTGAAGGAGAAGGCCGGATCTCCTACAATGTTTGCGGTAAATTGTGCACTCCCGCAGATGTGCTGCAAGGCAGCGTCATACTACCCCCTCTAGAGCCGGGGGATTGGATCGCGTTTCCCCATATGGGGGCATATGGCTTAACCTGCGGCAATGTTCATTTTCTGTCTCATGCTCTTCCAAAAGAAGTTATTCTTCGCCCTGACGGTACGTTAAATGATGTGAGCTGGCTATCAACCTAATCAGTGAGCTCATCATAGGGAGTTGACCATGTGATACCTACCCATCGGATTTTGCCTTATAATGACATATGGCTTGATTGTGTCAATAATAACTTGATGGCGATTCTCATTAGTCATCATACATCGTTCGAGAAGCTGCCTCTGACTTTTAAAACGCAGTACTGGAAAAAACTCATCAACCAGACATTCCCCGAAGACAATTTTGAAAGCTTGCTTCAGCAAGGATTAATGCTGCCGAAAGTTCAATATGACACGGAACAGCTCTATCATTATCTTCGCTTTGAGGATCAGCTTATTGAGCAATCTGATATACCTTTCCTGGATGCGATGATTCAAGGCGCTTTAGACAAGAAGAAATATGTCTTTCTCGATGTGGACCGCTTTTTTTATTCCAATGGAAGAGAGTCCGGAAAAATACATTTTATCCATCCGACATTTATTCATGGAAAATGTGCGAGTGGGGAGGCATACACAGTAATTGAAGATTGCTTATCTCCAGGGCGAATGCACGATTATCAAACTCCACTTGAAGTCATTATGGAATCTACCCAATATCTAATGAAAAGCGGCAAAAAAGTCAGATTCATAATGGTTTCTGTGCATGAAGGATCGATAAGGAATTTTAATCATGAATTTTCTGTACAGGACTCGTTTATCTCAGAATTGAGAAGCAATCTGTTGGATGATAAAGTCGTTTTTCTTGAGCAATATGGTCTTCATTATCAGCTGGGACTAAAAGCGTTGACCGATTATGTAGAGGAATTCGAAGAACTTGTAGGTAATTTGAACGAAACTAGCATATTTGCCTTGAGAAGCAGTTCTTTTGCACAGAATCATAAGAAGAATAACAGGCTTTTTAAGTTACTGGAAGATCAATCGTCCCATACCAATCTCTATAAGAAGTTAGCAGAACAAAGCACGGAGCTAAGTCGTTTATGGGAAATTTATAGAACGACAGTTATTAAAATGATCGCATCTAATAATCGTGTTCATGCTCAAGCTATCGTAAAACTCGAAGAGATTGTGAAGAAAGAATATCACATGGTCCAGACGATGAAAATGGCAACTGAGGTTAGTAACCAATGCAATTGAGATGATCTAAATGATAACTAAAGAAAAGACGCCTTTTAGTCAGGCGTTTTTTTAATTGGAGGAAATGAACTGTTTATATAGAATGGTTAAATCAACCATAATACAAAAATGTATATTATTGGTGATTCGGTTTTTTATAATTTGATTAAACTACAATTTTATTTATGGTATCACTTCTTTTTGTAACTTACAGAACATCTTTTGAAGTACTATTCAATTTATAGCAGTTTCTCCATAATCATCACATCAATAAATTCCCCATCCATATCACCTTGCTTCTCAAAAATACCAACCTGCCGGTAACACATTTTCTGATACAGCCCGTGACCCATTCGTCCAGATCATCTTTGATCTCAGGGGGAAGTTCTGCTGTAGTTACAATGTCGGAGATGGCCAGACGGCCCTGGCTGGAGGACACGATGCGCTTCACGGAAAACCTGTTGCTTATCCGGTGAGAGATTAATCACACAATTAGAGATAATCACATTTACCGAATTGTTGGCGAGGGGAAGATGTTCAATCTCACCCAATCTAAACCAGGCGTCATGTCCACACCGATTACATGGCCCTGATCACCTACCTGGCGTGAGGCTAGGAAACAATCGAATCCGCCGCCGCTCCCGAGGTCCAGAACATGCTCACCAGCCTGCAGTCCAGCAAAAGCCTGGGGATTACCGCATCCGAGGCCTAAATTTGCACCTTCAGAAGCTGCAGCCAGATCCTCGCTGGAATACCCCAACTTAGCGGATAGGGCATCGAAATCGGATGGGGATTCACAGCAGCTGCTGTCAGCTGGTGCGCAGCAGGAAGAGGCAGCTTCGACCTTTTTCACAGCGATTTTTTGATAGCGTCCCCGTACATTCTGACGGATCTGGTCATTTGTAAGTTTACTCATAATAAAACACTCCTCTTAAGGTTAGATTAGATTTTCACTTTACCTTTTGTTGATTTAACAGCAGGTCTCGCAGCAGAGTAGTTGTTTCGGACGAACAAACGAGGGGGAAAAGGAGCATTGGAATTTGGTTTTTTCCTTGGAGTATTTCCTGGCATGCAGCTTAACTTGATGTAATTCCTCCTGATGGCGTTTGTGTAAGACCTCGGTCATGTATAAATCTCTCAACCAATTCGACTTTATTTCCTTTGTATTCAAAATCGTTGCCGTAGTCAAATCGCCGAAGCCTTTGCAAAAAACTATGGCGGTGAGCATGTTATCGTCGAGAGTGCAGGTCTTGAAACGGGTGCTATCATGCAATCAAAAGTGATTATTAAGTTGTGTGAGCAAGTGAATGAGAAATGTCCAATTGTTCCCTTTGCCATCAAGAATGTTCAGTGGGATATTGCTGATCCCTTAACACATATGGGCAGGGTAGAAGATGTTAGAGCCACACGTGATGAAATCGAATTAAAAGTCATTGAATTATTAAGAGAAGTAGGAGTACCAGTGCTAAATGATTAAGAAATCGAAAGGTACTTAACGGACCTTTCTTGCTTTTGGATCTCATGGTATTTAATATATAAGTATATAATTATGTACCGCGTGATTCGGAATTCTGAGAGGACAGTGCATATGTTCAACATAGAAATGGCAGAGAAATTGAAAGTACTGGGTGACAAAACCAGACTTACAATTATGGGATTGTTAAAGGATAGAGAATGGTGTGTTTGTGATTTGGTGGATATTCTAAATATGTCTCAACCCAATGTAAGCCAGCATTTAAGAAAATTAAAGGCGCAGGGACTCGTGAAAGAAACAAAACGGGCACAGTGGGTTTATTATGCTTTGGCTATAGAGGAAGATTCTTATATTCACACCATTTTAGATGCACTACCGGAAACAGAATCGCTATTATTTTTATTAAAGGGCGAATATTCAGCCTGTGATTGTAACTAAAAGGGACAGAGTTAGGATGTGCATATTCGCACTTGTTTATATAAGCGATTGCTTATATAATGATGGAGGCAAGGGGGAAAGAAGATGAGTTTTGATCTGAATGATTTAGAAGAAGTATCGCAGACCTTGAAGCTTTTGGGAGACAAAACAAGGCTGACCATGATGAAGCTTTTGGAGAAGCAGGAATGCTGTGTATGCGAGCTTGTTGAGATTTTTAAGACGAGTCAGCCATCTGTGAGCCAGCACTTGCGGAAGCTTAAGGATGCGGGGCTGGTCAAGGAGAACCGGAAAGGGCAGTGGATTTATTACTCGGTGAATCCAAATAGCATCCAGCATGAATTAATTCAGAACCTGATTGCCTTCGTTCCTTCACAAGATCATGAATTGGAAGAGCTCGATAAGAAAGGCTTAAGGATTTCATGTGACTAAATGGAGGTTAGCGGATTGATTTCAGTATTCTTAGCGGGTTTCATTTTTATTGTTACCTTAGTATTTGTCATTTGGCAGCCTAAGAACTTGTCCATTGGTTGGTCTGCCTGTGGCGGGGCTGTACTCGCTTTACTTGCCGGTGTAGTCAGCTTTAGCGATGTTAAGGACGTCACTTTGATTGTATGGAATGCCACACTGGCCTTTGTTGCAATCATCCTGATCTCGCTCATCCTCGATAAAATAGGATTCTTTGAATGGGCTGCCTTACATATGGCCAGAGCTGCCCGCGGGAATGGAACCCGGATGTTCATCTATGTCACCATTCTTGGTGCGGTAGTAGCCGCGTTTTTTGCCAACGACGGAGCTGCGCTCATTTTGACCCCGATTGTGCTGGCTATGGTCCGCGCACTGAATTTTGATGAGAAGAAGGTCTTTCCGTTCATCATTGCCAGCGGGTTCATTGCGGATACGACGTCTTTACCGCTGGTTGTAAGTAATCTGGTGAACATCGTATCGGCGGACTTTTTCGGGATTACCTTTATGGAATACGCTGGTCGGATGCTCATGCCTACTTTGTTTTCCTTAGGGGCAAGTATTCTAGTTCTGTACTTCTTTTTCCGTAAAAGCATCCCCAAGAAATTCGATAGCTCCCAGCTGAAAAATCCGCAGGAAGCGATAAAAGATAAGAAAATGTTCAAACTATCCTGGTGGGTATTAGCGCTTCTGCTGGTAGGATACTTCGTGAGTGAGTTCCTGAACATTCCGGTGTCTGTGGTAGCCGGGGTTATCGCCATTTTCTTCCTTCTCATGGCAAGAAGGAGCCCATATGTCCCCACGATGGAAGTCGTGAAGGGTGCGCCCTGGGCGATTGTATTCTTTTCCATCGGGATGTATGTCGTCGTATATGGTCTGCGCAATGCGGGACTGACGGATGTCCTTGCGGATGTTATTCAGGCTGTGGCCGATCAGGGATTGTTCGCCGCAACGATGGGGATGGGCTTTATTGCTGCAATTATCTCGTCCGTAATGAATAACATGCCTACGGTGATGATCGATGCACTGGCCATTGATGCTACGCACACCTCGGGACTGATTAAGGAAGCCTTGATTTATGCGAATGTCATTGGTTCTGATCTAGGACCGAAGATTACACCGATTGGTTCACTGGCGACCTTGCTGTGGCTGCATGTGCTTTCGACCAAAGGGGTGAAGATATCCTGGGGAACGTATTTCAAAACAGGTATTATCCTGACGATCCCCACGCTGTTTATCACACTACTTGGCCTCTATATAACGTTAAATCTATTTTAAACTCAAAGGAGATTACGACTCATGGATAAGAAAACCATTTACTTTTTGTGTACAGGAAACTCCTGCCGGAGCCAGATGGCCGAAGGCTGGGCTAAGGAATATTTGAGCGATGAATGGAATGTGTACAGTGCCGGCATAGAGGCTCACGGACTGAATCCGAAAGCCGTTCAAGCGATGAACGAAGTAGGAATTGACATCTCAGCTCAAACGTCGGATATGATTGATCCGCAACTGCTTAATAACGCAGACCTCGTGATTACCTTGTGTGGAGATGCCGCAGATAAATGCCCAATTACTCCGCCTAAAGTGAAACGTGAGCACTGGGGATTTGATGATCCGGCGAAAGCGCAAGGAACAGATGAAGAAAAATGGGCTGTCTTCCAGCGGGTTCGTGATCAAGTGGGCGAGCGCATCAAACAATTCGCTGAAACAGGAAAATAATGTAGGGTACAGCCGGGGCTTCCCGGCTGTATTTCTAATGAGGAGATGGAGTTCATGAAAAGAATTGAAATCTATGATCCGGCGATGTGCTGCTCCACCGGTGTACGCGGACCTGTTGCTGATCCTGAATTAATTCGTATATCTGCTGTAGTTCATAACTTGAAGAAGCAAGCTGTAGATGTATCCAGATATAATCTAACCAGTGAACCGGATGCTTTTGTTACGAATGCTGAAGTCAGACAATTGCTGACTGATGAAGGTCCTGAAGTATTGCCGGTTACTTTTGTGGACGGGAAAGTGGTTAAGAAACAGGGCTACCCCACGAATGAAGAGTTATAGCAGTGGACGGGGATTGCCGCAGCTGAATTGATAGCCAAACCTCGCATCCGTCTTGAAATCAAGACAAAGTCATAATAGATGCCATAATAAAAGAAAGAAGGCATACCATGTCTAATCTCTTTGATCCACTGACTATGCTGCCGACACCGTACCTGTTCTTCACCGGGAAAGGCGGAGTGGGTAAAACCTCAACAGCCTGTGCAGCAGCAGTAGCGCTGGCTGACTCCGGCAAACGGGTGCTGCTGGTGAGTACGGACCCAGCCTCCAATCTGCAGGATGTTTTCGGTATAGAGCTGTTCAACCATCAGGCATCGAAAGTTTACGTGCATTCTTCGCTCCAGTCCAAGGGGATTCGGATCATGTACAACAGGTAGAGGTGAATGCTGACATCCCCTCATTTGAAGCTATGCTCTCCGATTTGGAGAGTAGCGGGATTCGGGTGATCTTTACGATGGGAAAAGGCGGCGTAGGTAAAACTACCGTAGCCTCTGCCATAGCGGTTGGTCTGGCCGAACGGGGACACCGGGTTCATCTCAGTACAACAGATCCGGCAGCTCATCTGGAATATGTATTCGGTGATCATTCTGATCAGATTTCTATCAGCCGGGTTGATCCGAAGGTGGAACTGGAGAAATATCAGCAAGAGGTGATCCGCCAGAATGCAGATTCTCTGGATGAAGAGGGGCTTGCTTTTCTGGAAGAGGATTTAAGATCGCCATGTACCGAAGAGATAGCCGTGTTTCGTGCATTTGCTGACTTGGTAGAGCGCTCTGAGGAAGAGATTGTGGTTATAGATACAGCACCAACCGGACATACGCTGTTATTGCTGGATGCCACTCAAGAATACCATAAGGAAATCGCCCGTTCCTCGGGCGTCATTCCGGATTCCGTGCAGCATTCACTGCCGAGACTTCGTGATCCGAAGGAGACAAGCGTCGTTATTGTCACTCTGGCGGAGGCAACGCCAGTGTATGAAGCTTCCCGCCTGGAACAGGATTTGAAGCGTGCGGGTATTCCAACGAAATGGTGGGCGATTAATCAAAGCTTTGCTGCTGCAGGGACAACAGATCCTGTGCTGAGCGGGCGGGCTCATGCCGAACTGAACTGGATTCAGAAGGTAGAACAAAATGCTGAGGAACATGTGGTAATCATCCCTTGGAAGTCTAATGAAGTAACCGGGTATGCGCAGCTTAAAGAACTCTCGTGCGGAAGTAACTGCTGCTAGAGAATAGAGACAGGGGAGAACTATAATGGCAAATTATCATGAACTGATCGAAGGTAAAGTATATATCGGCGGGGAAAATGCGCTGCTTGAAGCTCTGCAGGAGCAAGAGATTACCGATGTGTTTGACTTAAGGGATACTGGCACGAAGGCAGAAGGCTTTCCAGAGCATGTAACCCGTCATCATTTTCCCATTGTAGAAGATGAGAGCGGCCAGGAAGGTTCAGTTCAAGCCGCAATCCAAGCGGTAACAGCAGCAGTGAACAGCGGGAAGACAGTGTATTTCCATTGTGCCGGCGGACGGAACCGTACAGGGACTGTGGCTACGGGAGTCCTGCTTGAACTTGGCCAGGCAGCGACTGTAGATGAGGCGGAAACCTTGGCCAAAGAAAAGCGCCCGGATATTAACATCAAGCAGGATATGCGTGAGGTACTCAAGGGCTTTTATCCATCCAAGTAAAGGGGATAGATATTGCTGAAAAGATGATTCAATCAGCTACAGACTTAGCTCAAAGGTCAGGCAATACAGATCGTGTGTCATTTCGACTGGGGGACTCCCAGGCATTACCTTTCAGCGAGAACTCCTTCGATGCCGTAATTAACGAGTGCGCGGTCGGAATTCCCGATGATTCCCAGCAAGTACTTAATGAAATGGTTCGCGTAGTAAAGCCAGGAGGCAGAGTGGTGATCCATGAGTCCATTTGGAAGAAGCGGATAACGGACATGGAGAAGGAGGATCTGTCTGAAAGGTATGGAACGACTCCCTTGGAGCTTGAAGAATGGAAGCATATGTTGATACAGGCAGGCGCCGTTGATATTGTATCGGAGCATGAAGAGTGGTCAAAGCCTGAAAGGTTCTGAAAGGTACGTAAAGACCGGGAGGTTAGTCATTATTCAAAGGTGCTTACTTTTCCGGAAAGGGTAGTAACATGAGCAGAACGGTCAACGGTCTTGTCGAGAATGAATGGATTGAACGGATTACAGATCCGGATAACCGGCGGTATATAAAGCTAACACTTTCCCCAAAGGGGCAGATACTCCATGATCAAATCAGCTCCGTTCTGAACGCTTATTTCGGAAACATTATGAAGGATATCCCGGAGAATAAAAGGGAGCAGGTTGCAGAGAGCTTGGAACTGTTAATCCATGCACTAAATAAGAATAACTGCTGTTAGACATAGGTTTGTTCGATGAGGAGAGGTTGGTGGATATATTGCAGAAGACTCTAGACGCTGTAGTTGTCGGAGGGGGCAGGCTGGGCTTGCATCCGGGTATCATTTGCAAAAGGCAGGTCTGAATTATATGATCCTGGAAGCCGGTGAACAGCCCGCGGGATCATGGCCGCAATATTATGATAGTTTGAAATTGTTTTCTCCCGCCCGGTATTCGTCATTGCCAGGATACCCTTTTCCAAAAGCTCCAAATGAGTATCCGCTACGCGATGAGGTCATTCCTTATTTACGTCAATATGCGGAGAAATTCAAACTCCCGATAATGGTAAACCAAAAAGTAGAACAAATATAATTAGGAGACGAAGGCTTTGATGTTATAACCTCAGCAGGAGACAGATTTAGGACAAAAACTCTCATTAGCGCATCGGGCTCGTTTCATCATCCTCATCTTCCGAGTCTTCCAGGAGCGGATAGTTTTCAAGGCAGAATTCTTCATTCCTCCGAGTATAAACACCCGGAATCGTTCCTGGGAAAGAGGGGTGTCGTTGTCGGCCGTGGAAACTCGGGAGTGCAGATTGCAGTGGAACTTGCCAATCATGCTAACGTAACATTAGCTGTCCAGCAGCCAGTCCGATTTACGCCGCAGCGCATAATGGGAAAACGGTAATCCGGATCAGAGAACAATGTATTCAGCTTTTTCTCCTGAAGGTGTTATTTGGGAGGATGGGTAACGGGAAGCCATTGATGTTGTGATATTCGCTACAGGATATCGTCCTAATATCTCCTCTCTGAGTGGGACAGGTGCATTTGCATCAGATAGTAGACCTCTGCATGTTGCCGGTGTCAGTACAGAAGTTCCTGGACTTTATTATGTTGGATTATCTAATCAGCGTTCCTTTGCGTCAGCGACGGTTCGCGGAGTCGGGGCTGATGCTAAATATATCGTGCGGAATATTAAACGGTTTTTGAAAAATGACGAGTACCCCTTTGAGCCGCAAAGAAGGCCGCTGGAATTATTACAGTATCGAAGGTTATGAAATATGTATTGCCAGGTGACGTGTGTTGTGTTTTTTACCCGTCGACAACATAAATAGCGGGTAAAAAAATTTATTCAATACATCAAAATAAATTGATGGATAAGAGGAGGCATTTTGAATGGTCAAAATAGAAGTTTTTGAATCCGGTGGATGTTGTTCAACGGGGGTGGCGAACCCTGAAGAGAAGCTGCGTCTATCCGCTTTGCGGTTGTTGGGCTGGAGGACTCTAAAGATTCACATTCCTGCTTGATAGCTACAAAATTAACTGTCTCGTCTCTTTTATCCTTCCTAGAAATTCGGTGAGGGCATTCGGACGCTTGCATTCTACGAGTAACGGAGTTATTATAGATTCATAAAGTCTTTGATTTTCAATGAAGAAGTGTGGCAGCAGAGCCGATAATCCATACGGGCAATTCAAGGAGATTGAATGTTCAATCGTTTTTTCGGTTATTTAAAGATATTATGTAACTACAATATCTTTATATAAATGCGATATGTAAGGAGGTGAGGAGGATTATAGGACAAGTTAACGAGTATCCGGCTCAGCGAGTCGGCATTGTAACGCAAGACAAACAACGGCTCGACAAGCGAAATGAAACAAGTCGTCAAACAGGACGCAGATAAACAATTGAAATCTCATATTTAATTAAAGATATAATATATCTCTAATATATTTAACTCGAAAGGATGATCACGATGGCTATTCACCACGCGAAAGATTCTAATTTTAAAGAGATGGTGCAAACTGAAGGTATAACGGTAGTGAATTTTTGGGCCTCTTGGTGTGGTCCATGCAGAATGTTCGCCCCTGTTTTAGAGGAGTTTGAAAAGGAAGCAGATGATTCCATTAAAGTAATTAAAATTAATGTAGATGAAAATCCGGTGACCTCTTCACAATTTCAGATAATGAGCATACCGGCAACCCTTATATTCAGAGATGGAAAGCCCCTATATAAAGAATTAGGCATATTGCCGAAAGATGCCCTCCGGCAGCTTGTTGCCTCCAAATAAACAAACTCTTTTAGAAAGTACATTAAAAGACTTTAAGGGGCATTCACTATGAATAATCATATGGAACCGCTGGGCGTAATGCCAGTAGGCAAACTTTTATTGAAATTCTCAATACCGGCTATCATCGGCGTGATGGTTAATTCAATCTACACGCTAGTCGACCGGCTTTATGTTGGCCGGTTGGGCGCTCTCGCCATGACTGGGATTGGGCTTAATTTCCCATTTATGTCCTTGATTACGGCATTCAGTTTCTTCATTGGCGTAGGCGCGTCCGCAATGATTTCCATTCGGCTGGGCCAAAACCGCAAAGAGGATGCGGAAAAAATACTTGGCAATTCGTTTTCATTTCTGGCTATACTGATGATTCTCGTATCATTTTTTGGACTGATGTTCAAGGTGCCAATACTCAACTTATTTGGGGCGAGTAATGCCACAATTGGTTATGCGTCAGACTATATAACAATTATCTTATATGGAACAATATTTCAGGGGATTGCCTTGGGGCTTAACAATATCATCCGGGCCGAAGGAAATCCCACAAAATCCATGTTGACCATGCTGCTAGGTACAGTGCTTAATATTATTCTTGACCCTATCTTTATATTTAGTTTCGATATGGGGATCAAAGGTGCTGCATGGGCCACGCTGATTTCGCAACTCGTATCCTCCGCATGGGTAATCGCGCATTTTGTAAAAGGAAATAGCACTTTGAAATTACGAATGAAAAATCTTGTGCCAAGCTGGCAGGCTTTCAAGGAGGTTGCGAGTATAGGATTATCCCCATTTGTTATGCAAATTGCCGCTACTGCCGTTGCTATATTGATGAACACCGGGTTGAAAACATACGGCGGCGATATAGCGATTGGGGCTATGACCGTAATCAACTCTGTTATGATTTTCTTTTACATGCCTGTTATAGGCATCGCACAGGGGGCACAGCCCATTATTGGGTTCAATTACGGTGCGAAACAGTATAAACGGGTAAGGGAAACTCTGAAACTGGAAATGATAATTGCAACCGCCATTTGTGTATTTGCTTTCTTATGTACGCAATTTCTTACAGTGCCAATTATCAAGGCTTTTAGTAGCGAGACTACCTTGATTCAAGCGGCGTCCTATGGTATGCGGATAATGCTGATGATGACGCCACTTATTGGCTTTCAAATGGTATCTTCGCAATATTTTCAGGCAATTGGCAAAGCAAAAAAAGCAACCATTTTAGGGCTTCTTCGCCAAGTAATTCTCCTTGTTCCGCTGCTCGTTATTATGCCTCACCTATTTCAATTGACAGGTGTTTGGATGGCAAGCCCTATCGCAGATTTTATTTCATGCTCAATAACCGGAATAGTTTTATTTCGGGAACTTAAACAACTTGGTAAAATGGAAATTTCCTCTAAAGGAAAAACTTTGGTCAGTTATCAAAGCTTATAAGTGATATTAAATGTCTTTTAAATCTTCTTTAATTGGACTGGAGTGATTAGAATATGATTTACGATTGTGTAATTGTTGGGGGAGGCCCCGCTGGATTAAATGCAGCACTTGTATTAGGCAGGGCAAGAAGAAGGGTGGCGTTAATCGACAATAATAAGCCGAGAAATGCGGTTACTCATGCATCCCATGGGTTTATTACAAGAGATGGAATTGCGCCCTCGGAATTTAGGTCTATCGCTTATGAAGAATTGCAGAGTTATCCTTCTGTAGAGCATATAAAGACAGAGATCCATGCTGTGAAAAAGGTTGGATCCGAATTTTGGATTCTGGATGATTCCAGCGAAAGTATTAGAGCACGAAAAGTTATTTTGGCAACGGGGTTAAGGGAGATCTTTCAGGAAATTGACGGGTTTAAGGAGCTATATGGAAAAAGTCTATTTAACTGTCCTTACTGCGATGGTTGGGAATTGAGAGATCAGCCCCTTGTTATAGTAGCTGAACCAGCAGCGATTATGCATGTCGCAAAGTTAATGTATACTTGGAGCAAAGATTTGTTGATTTGCACAAATGGTAAGGAGGCAAACTTGGAGAACAAGCACGTATCACTTTTGGAATCAAAAGCGATTAGGGTACAGGTACAGCCGATCCGATCTTTCATTGGTGAAAATGGTCTGCTCCATTGTGTTCAATTTCAAGATGGTACGACCATTCCGAGAAGTGGTGGCTTTATTTTCCCACAATTTAAACAGAGTCTGTCTTTTGTAGAGGAATTGGGTTTGGAGAGAACGGTATCGGAAGGCATTCAAACGGATGAGGCTGGCAGAACTTCAATAGCAGGCTTATATGCTGCAGGTGATGCTGCTTACATTCAACCCTCCCAATTGATATATGCTGCGGCAGACGGCAGTCGAACCGCTATAAGCGTCAATCTGGATTTGGCGGATGAAGATTTCCGGTAACATCTTGAGACGAGGGTGTAACAAAAAGATTGTCAAAAACACCTTAAAACAACTCTCCTAAGGGGTTGTTTTTTTTGGCCAAAAGGGGGGCATTGTCGGCAATGGGACCATGTTCTTGTCCACCGACAATTGGTTGGATGAACAAAGTATGGGCCTATCATGCTGTTAGTCTTCATACAGACATATGTACAAAATACGGGTTTTGTGAAGAAGTAACGAGTAAATAAATAGGATTAGCCTAATTCAAGCTTCTTCGAGCCGTTTTTACAGTTTTTACATCTGATCTGGCTTATTGTACTTGTATACTTATAATACTGATTCATTCCTCTTTATCTTTACATAGATCATTTTGTAAATTATTTTTCTTTTATTGACACAACACTTTTCATTTAGTTAATACGGCCGGTCAAATATAGTTATTTTTTACGATGCTTTTAATAACTGTGATCCCTGAGTCCCAGCATCTTACATTCCATATAGTTCTAATTAGTCCTGTTAATCAATTGGGTTAATTTTACTATTTAGTGCAAGGCCCTTAGTATCTAGCTGCAGAGTCTATTGAGTCCCCAGAATAGATTGCTACATTTCTTCTAGCTAGAATACCTTGTGTTCTTAAGCGCAGGATAGAACTATTAAATACTAATCCTTCTTCTTTTTCAAAATCAATATATCGTCTTGGAAAAACGGTGAAGCACCGCGGGTTTATCGATTGTTGTTGATTGATACAAAGTTCCCTACTAAACGCTCTATTCGTTAAAAATTCTAGGAATTGTTTAGAACTGATTTAGGTAAGTAGGCAACTTTGTATCGAAGCTTCTTCGGCGTTCTCTTGTTTGATCTTGTTACCAGAGAAAACAAGTCATCAGGCTATTCATTATTCAAGCTTGCGGCAGACTGCCATTAAGATTGTGGTCAAACAATTTCCGGTAGAGCGCATTCTCCAGCCACAATTCATGATGACTGCCTTCTGCTACAATAGTCCCTTCATCCACCAGCATAATCCGGTCTGCCCGCAGCACTGAAGAGAGACGGTGGGCAACCGTTATTATCGTTCTGTCATCCGGCAATTGCTCGAAGGCCTGGTGAATGGCTGTCTCCAATTCATGGTCCAGCATGGACGTAGCTTCGTCCAGAATAATAATGCTGGCATTCGAGAGCAGTACCCGGGCCAGAGCCAACCGCTGTTTTTGCCCGCCGGACAACTGGACCCCCTTCTCCCCGATTACCGTATCATACTGTTGCGGCAGCTTGACAATGAATTCATCCATATGCGCTAATCTGCAAGCTGCCTCAATATCCGCTGCCGCAGCTTTGGGCCTGGCAAGCTTGACGTTGTCCATGATCGACATGTTGAAAATCGCCGGGTCCTGCATCACAGCGCCAATCGTCCGCCTTAATATAGATTCATCAATGCGATGAAGTTCTTGACCTGCGAGCCTTATCTTTCCGGTATGTGGCGGATAGGCCCCTAACAGCAGCTTCACCAGCGTGCTTTTGCCGGAACCGCTTCTGCCTACAATCGCAATTCTCTCTCCTGCCTGAATTTCAAAAGATATCTGCTGCAGAACCGGCTTGCCTCCGAGACCATATTCAAAGGAAATGTCATCAACGCTCAGCGCACAATCACCAGACAGAATGGCAGTAAGCGGTACGTTGACATCCGCTGGTTGGTCATTTGCATCACCGATCATCTCCTTGATTTTCTCAAGTCCGGGGAGATCGCCTGTAAACTGCATGTCGAGCTCATTAATTGCTCCCAACTGCGTGAACATCATTTCATAATATTTCATAAATACCAGCAGACTTCCGATCGTCATCTCCCCGTGCAGAATAAATAATCCGCCTATGAAGTAGAGATTCATCCGGGTAATGAAAAGATCCTTGAATTCCTGAAGTATTCTGCCTGTGAACCAGTACATTTCCTTTTGAAAAAAAACCTTGCTGATGTCGTGCCAATATTCCGTAAACTTCAGTGATACCCGTTTTTCCATCCTGCTCGTTTTAATTTCCCGCCAGCCCTGAATCGAATGCTGCAGCCAGCCCTCATATTGTCCATAGATCCGGCGGTAATCCGTTGAGACACGTTGGGCACCAGTGCTCAATCTTCTGGTGATCCAGAAAGAGACCGGTACCATTAATAAGCCAAATAAGGCCAGCTTCCAGCTGAAGATCATCATCATTACGGCTCCGATAATTAGAAAAGCATAGCTGTAGCCATAGTCCAGAAGCTGCACCTTGAACAATCGGTCAACTGAATCCGCATCCTGGTCTACTCTTGCCTTAAGATCCCCAATGTTCATCTGATCATAGGTTCTGAGAGGCATTCTTAAATATTTGTCCCACACCGCCTTGCGGACCGCAAAGCCCAGCAGGTTGGAGAACTTGTTGCCGATGGATATCTGACCTCCCGAAATGACAGTCTCAGCAATGTAGATCACAACGTAGCCTGTGCACACCATCCAGAGTACATTCAATTCTCGATTCACAATCACCTGGTCAATTAAGAGCTTGAATAACAACGGGGAGGCGAGTCCCAGTCCCAGCAACAGCACTTTGAACAAGATGAGGAGGACTAGACTATCCCTTTGGCGGTACCATTGCGCCCGGAATATCTTCGCCCAGTACAGCTTCATTCTTAGGTTATGTAGTGATTGCTTCATTCCGCACCCCCAAACCGCTTTCTGAATATTGCTCATCAAAAAGCTGACGGTAGGCATCACTCTCGGCCAATAGCTTCTCATGATGATCGTAAGCTGCAATACGACCCTGATTGATGACCGCAACCTTATCTGCATGGACAATCGTAGACAGCCGGTGGGCAATAATAATTGTTGTCACTTGCTCTCCAAGAGCCTGCCAACTGAACCGGATGGCCTTCTCCGCCTCACCATCCAATGCCGATGTCGCTTCATCAAAGACCAAAATCCGGGGTTTCCTTAAAAACACACGCGCCAGAGCAATCCGTTGCCTTTGCCCCCCTGACATAGAACTCCCATGCTCTCCGCCAATGCGGGTACTCAGTCCATCCGGAAGTCCGCGGACATATTCTGCGATAAACGCCTTCTCGCAAGCAAGCCATAGTGCCTC
Organism: Paenibacillus sp. FSL R7-0210; assembly: GCF_038009085.1. Lineage (NCBI taxonomy): Bacteria > Bacillati > Bacillota > Bacilli > Caryophanales > Paenibacillaceae > Paenibacillus > Paenibacillus sp. FSL R7-0210. The sequence continues at coordinate 2,300,093 of NZ_JBBPAR010000001.1, read as the reverse complement.
ATCCGGTTGATATGGACTGCCCCAGAGCAGATTCTCCCGAAGGCTCCCTTCAAACAGAAAAGTTTCCTGGGAGACCACACCTATCGATTTGCGCAAGGAATGAAGATTGCAATCGGCAATAGAGACACCATCAATGAGAATGTCACCTTCATCCGCCTTGTATAGGCCTAGTAGCAGCGAGATCAGCGTGCTCTTCCCGCCTCCGCTTCTGCCTACAACAGCGACCGTAGTCCCCCCTTCTATGAAGAAGCTGATACCCAGCAGAACCGGAATTTCCGGCGAATAGCGGAAAGAAACGCTCCTGAATTCAATTTCCCCTTCAGTTACAGCAAGGCTGGGAGCGCCAACGTTCATCTCCTCCCCTTTTTCCTGAAGCAGCGAGAAGACCCGGCTGATTGCAACTTTGTTCCTCTGAATGCTTCTGCTGGCGCCGCTAATTTTTTGCAGAAGTTCGCCTCCCTTGGAAAAATACTCAATAGTGGCAATAAAAACACCTAAAGTTATGTGCTGATGGACAATGAGGTAACTTGCCGTGGCATATAGGGCCAAGTCAGATCCAAGACTGATGACCTTCACCGTTCTCTCAGAGATCCACTCCATCTTGCTGGAACGGCTCCTGGTCCGCATATATTGAATCATCATCTGCACAAAAACTCTTGTACTATACTTGCTAGCTCCAAGAAGGCGGATGTCACGCATTCCGGCAATTCTCTCCAGGCACCAGCTCATCCAATCACCATACTGCTCTCGCTGTTCTTCCATACGCGATTTCAGAGCTTGGCCGAAAGCCATGGCAGTGAATACTGCTGCAGGGATAGCCAGCAGCATCAGCAGACCCAGATATATATTGGCATACAGCACAAATGCCACAGCTGTAGCCAGACGGATGATATTAGCGGTCAGAAAAAAAACATTCAAGTGAATGAAGGACATCACTTCATCGGTATCCCGGTTAATGACGGCCATCAGGTCACCGGATTTACTGGTGGTGAAAAATACGGACTGCAGTGAAAACAGTTTATCATACAGCTTCTTCCGGATATCAAATGAAAACCTGGTGGCCAGATACGCCCAAACGCTGTTGAAGCATATATGCAGGCACTGTTCGCCCACAAAAACCAACCCGTAAGCGGTCATAATATAGACTAAAAAACGGAAATTCCTATGGTAGAACACCTCATCTACCAGCAATCCAAAGATATAAGGATAGGCCATTCCAATGACTGACGTAAACACAACACATATAAAAAGGTTAAGGAAGCTCCATTTGTACTTGCGGATGATAGGCCATAAAGCCAGAAGCTGATCTCGCAAGGCTCCGTTCATTGACTCACCTCTTTGTTGATCATCTTGGCCCAAACCGTCTGCTTGCCTTGGGGGAGATCAATGTATACATACGGTTCGTAGAGCCGACTCCCGGATTGCGCCTTGGCTTGCAGCCACTGCTTGCGGCTGATTTCGACTTCAATAATGCTATCGCTCAGCTTATTGTCCGCACGGATAACTGTGCCCTCATACCTGTCTCCACCGGCACTTAGATACCAGGTTATGGGAGCATGGAGTCCTAACCCGGCAATTCCGAAATCCCCCTGCACACGGACAAGTGTAGAATCTGCCTGCTCAAGCGGTATACCTGTCACTGTAAGGTAGCTGCGAATTGTGGTGTTGTTCATCCAGGTGAATAACCCTAACGTCAAGATGATAATGATGAAGATGGCGGCAATCGGAGTTTTAATGAAAAAAAACGAAAACCTGTTCCATAATCGTCTGCGCATAAAGCTTCCTTTCTATGGGATCATCTGGAGAAGCTTCCAAGCAAGCCTTCATAGGCTGCTACCATTTGAGTTGAAATCCCCAATTTGTCAGCGTATTTCACACACAGATATGAAGGACCATAGAAATCATTCAAGGCAATCTCCGAACCGATTCTGCATTTTTTAACAGTTGGCCCGCAGTGATCGAAATGCTCGCAGCCGGAGCAGACCGACAATTCTTCCCTCGTAATCACCTTTCTGGCTCTGTTCATACCTTGGGAATTCCATATTTCCAACAGCGTATGGTCTTTGACATTCCCACAATAATCGTCGTCCTTGCCGGAGTTGGCATAAATCATGCACGGATACACAGCGCCGGTATAATCCACGAACATCTGGCTAGTTCCCCCATCGCAGTTCATCAAGGTCTCGGGCTGCTGCCTGTTGATGCTGAATTGATTGATCTTATTCTTGTCACCGCTGAGGATGCTCTTCAGGAAGAGCTCCGCTTCCTTCCGGGACCGGGCGGACTCCTTCTTGAACAGACCCGCTGGAAAATAAGGATCGCTATAACGGACATCCACGCTGTAACCGCTCTGAGACATATCCTGTATGCGCTTGAGGAAACGGATTCTGAAGTCATAATCAAGCTCAAGCTCCTGAATTCTGGAGTCCTGGTCGAAATTGAACACAGGATGCAGATATAAGCTCTTGATGCTGTAGCGTTCACAGATGGAGATAAGCGAATCCAGTTCTTCGTACAATTCCCGGGTAGCCATACTCTCCACGGAAGCAACCGGTATTCCTGCTTGCTGCAACCGCTCCAGGGAAGTCACGATTCGCTGAAAGCTTCCTTTAACGCCTCTGATTTCATCATGCGTGCCTGGTGTTCCGCCATCCAGCGAAACATGCAGCTGCAATCCTCCCGGCTTGAGGCTCTCAATCTTCTTGAATATCCCCAGCCACTTATCATTAATCAGCATACCATTCGTGTACAGTATTACTGTATAACTTCTATTCAGCGAATCTTCCAGCACCTTGGCGATAGACTGCCACAACAGAGGTTCCCCACCAGACAGCACCAGATTATCCAAACCATGCTCATCAATATCATTCAGAAAAATGCTCAGTTCCTCAAATCTGAGTACTTCCCGCTGCTGATGATGCTTGTCGGAAACAATGCAATGCTTGCAGAGCAAATTACATTTAGGTGTACAGTTAATCATAATCGTCCGTGGAACTAGCGGAATGCCCGTTAACCGCGGGTCCTCCGGCGCCCGCAGCAGCCTGGCATAATTCTTCGTTGGCGCATCAACCTGAATAAGCTCATGCTCATGCAGAATACGCATTATCTCCTTAAGCTCCTCTTCTGCATAATGACTCGAGAATACGGAATAAGGAGTGGGCTCTATTAACATTTCCAGCAGCTTGAATGTCTCAGCGTTCAGCACTGTAGTGCTTCTGCTGGCTTGGTCCCGCACATAATACGCCGGTAACAGCGGCAGGCCTGCCGGTGCGCCGGCGGCTCTTTCGGACTGGTCGATCAACAACAGAGAAGGCTTAGCCTGATATAGATTCATGAGATTTCTCCTTACTGTATGAGATCTGCCCAGTTGCCTCGCTCCCTGCTCCAATAGAAGTGTTCAACCCAGCCGCTTCTATTGTCTGCAGCGCATGCGCCAGTGTGACGACAAACCGGTTCTCACCATAAATATGGTATTTATCCGACTCCTTCTTGGGCGTGTAGTTGACCGTAATAACGTTGGCTCCAGCACGAAGCCCGGCAACCTGCCCGCCTGTGCTGATCTTCTCCAGTGCACTTACCGAAGGGATGAGCCAGTCGGGAGACAACAGCCGCATGATTGCCATCGCATTCAGTGTCATTTGAATGGAGCCGGGAGGATGAGACTGCAATGGTGTGTTCGGAGCTGGAAGAAAAGGCGATACGCTGCACATCTGTACCTTCAGCGACTGAGCCAGAAGAATGTCGTCGGCGATGGTGTCGAGAGTTTGGCCGGGCAGTCCGATTATCATTCCAGTGCCTACGCTATAGCCAATGTTCAGCAAATGGCGGATAGCCTCAATTCGCTGCTCGTAGGACTCATGCCGGAGCCGCTCATGATTGACGGAATCGCTGGTTTCGAATTTTAAAATATAACCGGTTGCTCCCTGCTCATACAGGTAGGCATATTCTTCAACCGTTTTGACTCCCAGATTGAGGATAATAGCCACATCTCCATCATATAGTGATCTGATCTTCCCTATGGCTTCACCCAGACTTCCGGTTGTCATCGGGGTCTCTCCGGCCTGCAGAAAAACAGTATGAATTCCGCAAGTTCTAATCTGCTGAACCGCCCCTAATATCTCCTGTTCATTCAATGAATAAAGCTCGTTCATTTTCAAATTATCACGCCGCATGGGGCAATAATCACAATTGCAGGTGCACAGGTTCGTCGTTTCAATGACACCCCGTACACAAACCCCTTGCGGAAAGTGCTCATCTCTAATCTCCCTGGCCCTTCTGAAAAGCTCCTGCTGCTCCTCTCCCGAGGCGCACAATTTATGAAGAATATCCTCTTTGTTCAAGTGATCCCCCCCTTTCCTCTTGTCGCTTCTCGATATATCGGACCACATCGGCGAGCCGTTCAAAGGCTACCAGATCCTGGTCGGGAATGCTGAAATCCAGCCACTTCTCCAGCTCGGAAACGAAGATAAAGACATCAAAACTCCCTAATCCCAGCTCCCGCAGCCTCATCTCATTATGAATATGCTGGATTTGAATCGAGAATCGGCTGTGCAGCAAACTATAGATATACTCCTTGACAGTCAATAGAGGCCCTCCTCAGTGAAGCTCTGCAACCAGTCTTTGTTTGTCAAGCTTCCCGTTGGTCAGCTTCGGTAATTCACTTCGCTCAATGATGCGAAATTGGGCTTGGGACAGCATATGGTTCATTAGCTCCAGAATATCAATGTACGCGGCATGCGCATCGGCCTCTCCCGAGTAGAACACGCCAAGTGTATGACTAATATCGGAGTACAGGACAGCTATCTCACGTATGCCTTGAATTTGCCTGATCTGCTGCTCCAGCCCATACAGGGACACTTTACGTCCCCCTGCTTTGATGAAGGCATCCCGCCTTCCGGCGAACGCCAGCAGTCCCCCTGGACCTTGTTCCACCAGATCACCCGTGTGATAATAACCGTACCCGTCAACAGGAGGCGGCTCCGTGCTTTTCCAATATTCCTTCATGACGCATTCTCCACGAATCAGTAATTCCTGTGTGTCTTTTTCAATGCGGATCTCGTAGCCCTGCACAGGACTTCCCAGAATACTTCCCTTTTGCAAAAAGAGCTCTTCCGGCACAACCAGCACAATTCCGGTAGTTTCCGTGCAGCCCCAGGCGATGAGCAGCTTCTGTCTCACCTGTGTGTAAAATTTCTCTCTCAGCACATAGGAAACGCTCTCCCCGCTTCCGATCAAATATTGCACACTGAGCCAGTCCTTCTCTTCCGGACATATCAGCAATAGATTGGTCAAGGTATGCGGAGTGGCAAGCAGATGAGTGATCTGATACCGCCTCATGTAGCCGCCAAAGCTTCTTAAAGAGTGGTTGTTCAGCAGCAGACACGCCGCTCCGAAGACAATTGGCCGGGTGAACAATTCATGGGGATGCATATCGGGTGCAAACAAACAGCAATAGCAGTCCCCGGCTTTCAAAGTAAGCCGCCGGTCAACAAGCCAAGCATTCAATATTATTTCCCTGCTTCCGGCTCTGACCGACTTGATATCTCCCGTTGATCCGGATGTAAGATTATAGTAGATAGCCTGTTCTTCCATAGAAGAATAGTTATGGCGGATATGCCGATAACCCAGCTCATGCGGAACAAAGAAATACTCCGCTGCCGCTCTGGTATCGCCTTCGGCTTTGCCGGTTCTTTTTAGACAATACTCTGTCCTGCTGTGTCCTGTATTTCCTTCAAGGGACACCAGCGCATCCATAGGTATTAATGCTGAAATTTTGTTATAGTGGTTGGCTTCAAGCTGCTCGGGCAGAGGGACCACAGACAATCCTAAGCCCAGTGCCGCCAAATAGATGAGAACCAGCGACACACAGCGGGGGCTGGATATACCGACCGTATCGCCTGTACGTAGCCCAATCTCTTCATAGAAATATCCTTGCAAGCTCCGTACCCGGTTCAGCAGCTCCCTAAAAGTCAGCTCACCCTCTGCATCGGCTAAGGCAACCAGCTTACTTCTATGTAAGGCCCAATGCTCCAGATAGTCATTGAACGTATAATTAATCATAAAATCTCCTCTTTAACCGGGGCTGAAACTTCAGCATGCACAACTGACAGATGGGGATGATTGGTTTTCTTGTAATGCATTTTTTTATAGGAGGCGCGCCATTTGCTGATTTTAAGCAGTAGATTCATAGATACGAATCTTCCATCCAAATAGGTTAGGACATAGTCAAAGATTCGGTCGTCAAAGCTCAAGAAATGAGGAATGACCAGTTCCGTTCTGGACTGTCCCAGCAAGACCTCCAGCCCGCTTCCAGGTGAAATCCGTATGCCGAAGGAGAAAAACAGCTGCCCCGGCTCAAGATAGCGGTTGGCGAACTCGCAGGTCTCCCGGATCGTCAGCTGGGTCTCCTCCGGGCCGCCAAACAGCAGTAGGCCGACAACAGGCAATTCATATTTCTTGCACAGCTCCAGAAATTTCTGAACAGCCTCCAGCGTGAAGCCTTTCTTCAGACTAATCAGCATGCTAGGGGAGAAGGTATCAAAGGATACACTGAGCATCCTGCACCCAGAACGAGCAGCCAACCTGATAAATTCTTCATTCCCTGTAGGTCTTGCATAGGCAGACCATCTGAGGCCCGGAAGGTTCAATTCAATTAGCAGCTTGCAAATGTCTCTGGCGTGGCCCAGTGAAATATTAATCAGAGAATCTGTAAAGAACAGCTCTCTGACGCCGGTCTTGTACAAACTCAGAATTTCACTGCGGATATGCTCCAGTGATCTTGTATAATTAGTATTCTGATCAAGCAGACCATAAGAGCAATAGATACATTGCATAGGGCAACGCCCGCCGCAGCGAGTTGGGATGCCGATCTGTGTGGCCCCGATTCTCAAATAAGCCTGGACAAGCGCCTCGTCATAACCGATTTCGAAGGAAAAGCGGAAAGGACAGGGACTCAGCATCTGAACAGCCTGCCCTTCATCCTGCAGCTCATGAATATGTGCGCTAATGAAGCTGAACAACTGCTGTTCAGTATCATTCTCTATTACAGCATCAAAGGGAAACTTCTCGGTGAACCCCTCGGGATAGGCGGTTATGGCGCTGCCTCCCAGCAGAATCTTTACTGCTGGATTATGTTTCTTGGCCCGGGCAATTATGACTTTTGTAATTTCTAGATAGTACTTGAACAAATACTCGCCATCCAATTCCATAGAGTCCAGGTTGCGTATAGAGAAAGCAATACAGTCGAATTCCCAGCTGCAAAATTCCAGACTCTCAAACAGATCAGGACGCTCTACAAAATCGATAAAAGCTGCTTCTGTGTTCATCTCCAGGAGCAATGATCGGACATAGTTGCCACCGACCGGAAATACCGAACTGAAGCCCAGATTGGGTAGAGAATTCAGATTGACTACGGTCAGTTTGTATTTTCGCATGGAAGAGTTCCTTTGATTATTTTGGAGAGATAGCCTGTTTCATGACCACGTTCATTGGTATATGGTGAATATCCTGACAAACGCAGAAGTGTCATTTTACGCTGATATTCCAGATTCACTCTGTAGGTGTTGATATTATCCAAATTGACCAGACTCAGCAATTTAATTACTGCAGGAGTAATGTCCAGTTCGGGGACTACTGAGAGACTGAACATTAGGAATAAGGTGTCTCCGTAAATGAACCATCTGATGGCAGCAGCCACCTCCCTGCCATTCTCTCCAACTAACCAGCCGGAGCGGCTATCAAAGTCGCGGAAATCAGCATGGGCAACAATCGAATTGACAAAAGAGCTATTATATCGCCCCAGGTCTTCAATAAAAGGACAGTCCTGGGGTACCGCCATCCGCCAGTGCAGTGATTCTTCCTTCGATTCGGACCGCAGCAGATTCTGAAGTCCCTTATCTTGGAAGAAAATCCTGTATACCGGGGACGGAGAAGCTGTAAAATCCAATCTTTTCATCATTACTGATTTCCAGGAAGGCTGATCGTCAATCCATGTTATGAAGCCTTCCGTTATTTGGCCGGACAGATCTCCCACAGTATGCTGAACTAGCTTATAGCAGGTCCAGATATTACTGTCTGAAGGACGAACATACACTCCGTACAAAAACCCCCAACCTGACAGCAGTACTGTACGGTGGCAACCTGTAATTACACCATCGTCCTTAAGCACATCCCACCGTATAAGCCCGGAACGCTGTGCTTCAATTTCCGCATTCAATTCCTTCATAAACGGAACATTCAGCAGGGACATTTCTTCCAGATCAGATTGCGAAGCTATACTGAGCATTTCCTCATTCATTGGTTCCCGGTCTCCTTAACTGCCTCTACAAATTTATTAAAAGCTGAGTACGGCTTGGGGGCGCATACTCAGCTTGCTGGTTAAGTATTTAGATCATTTAGGCGTATCACATGAACTCAATGCCATATTCGATCTGTTAATGAACTCCACATTGTTGGACAATTTATCAACTACAGCTGAAAATAATTGCTGGTCTTGTCCTAACTGCTGGGTCAATTCGGCCAGACTGATTTCCAGGCCGGCTTCTCTCAACGCTGCATCAGGATTACTGGCAAATTGCTTGACAAAGTCAATATTATCCATACGTTCAAGCAAGTCTGCGAACAGGTGTTCCGATTGTACTGAAGCAGTTGCTCTCATAACTATCACCTCCTTCCTTATATTAAATATAAAGAAATTGAGTGTCTGTCTATGCTAGTCCCTTGATTTTACATATACCTATTTAAAATGTCAATTGTTGCTAATTATTTTTATTTTTAGATAAATTTCAACAAAATAAAATATTAGCTTTCTTTACTCTATTAAAAAAGAAAATAAGATTGCGGCTGTCCAGATCGTCTTCGAAGTAAGCGTCAAATAGCCCACACCTTGTAATCAGATGCAGGCAGGAACTCCTATGAAATTAAGAAGTCTGGACGCGGCAGTGCGGAGGAAGATCGGCAGACCAAGGCAAGAAGGGAGTAACGGTCTGGGGATCGTTCACATTCTTCAGTTGCGGAAGCTGCTCGAATAAAAACGTCAATATGTTATGTCACAATATATACAGATCAACATTTAATTGAATAAATCAAGAGTTTATTTGAACTAAAAGAAATACGGGTTTTGTGAAGAAGTTATAAGATAACTTTATAATTGACTACAAAAATAACTACCGCTACATCATCAGCGGTAGTTTCATTAATGGCTATTAATATTAACTTTTAACGATAAAAATGCTCTCCATTTAGCTACTTTGAATTTGTTACCTTGTCTAATTTAAACTGAAATAATTGGTAACCATTTTTTAATAAATAAAGATATCCATCTCCGGCATAATAATACGTCATTTGTTTCTCATCATACGGAATATGATACATAATGTTAAGTGTAATTGGATCAAGAATGTCCATCCAATTTTCAGAGTGAATTCTAATCTTATTATCTGTAGTTTTTAAGACCACATTCATAGGATCACCTAATTGAATTGGCTTTTTTACAATGAGTCCTTTTGCTCCAAAAACACTTAACTCATTATTCTCATATACTGCATAATTCTCGCCTATGGATTGAACCGAAGCGTCTCCAGCTATATTTTTTCCCCACAACGTCTTGCCTTTTGAATCTATTGCGATTAACCGGTTTCCTGTTTTTGGTAAGTTCATTCGCAGAAGAATATCACTTTTATTTATACGCCAGGACATTTCGTCAACGTATAACACTGCTCCTGCAGGAGGCGTATAAGTAAACAATCGATTTAACGTTGGGCCAAACACTTCAAGTTTGGATTTTCCAAATGGCCCGGTTTGCGTGACAAGATATTTTCCGTCTATAACCGAGTACATTTGTGTTAGTGATTTCTCCCCCATCTTTTTTCCGTTTTGACTATATGCATAAGCCCATGGTGTGCGGTTACCTTTTGAATCTACTTTATCGGAGTTTATTAACAACACTGTACCATTGTTCATTGCGTATAGGTCCTGGGCATCCGGAACGTTTATCACCCAATTCTGCTTTCCGGAGGAGTTAACAGAATATAATCTTGATCCACCCCCGTCTTTCACCAATGCATAAATAGAACCGCTTTGACTGTATGCGAAGTCAGAAGTCGTCCATGGATAAGGCATCCCTTTTTTATAAAACTCAAATGACCATTTTTTCTTACCTGTAGTCTTATCTACCGCTGAAACTACACTAACTATCCAGCTTTTTGTCTCCGAATTAACCGAAGTGTTGGTGTGAAGATAAACTATATTGGTATTTGGCACATGGTAAGGTGCTTGTAGGAACATATCCAGTTCAGATTCATTTGAGATGTTCCATAATGGTTTGAAGTCACTACTTGGTGAGATGCTGTTAGCAGCCGATACTCCACTAAATAAATAGAATACTGCAAAAATAGTGATTAAAAAGGTGCTGGTTACTCTCCGTTTACGCAATTGCTTTTCCCCCAATTAATTTGATAAAGTTAACTTTCTCATTATTATCCATCTTTTCTCTTGTTTCAATCTTTTATTTAAAATGTACTATCCAGCTTAACCAATCTCTCCACGAACACCTCGTTCGCCCTGCTGGGAACATGACCGGTCAGCCGCACAATCGAGAAGTCTCTTTCAAGGCTCAGGCCTTGCACAGGAATTTCTAAGAGCTTACCGGTCTCGATCTCCCTGCGGACCACCCACTTTGAGAGAATGGAAATCCCCAGTCCGGCAGCTACGGCCTCCTTCACGCCCTGACTGCTGTTGATCTCATAGGAGCGCTTCATCCTTAGGCCAGCTTGTGCCAAAAAATGATTGCTGAACGAACGCGTCCCCGAACCGCTCTCACGCAGCACCCATATCTGATCCTGGAGTACGCCCACCTCCACCGCACCCGTTCGTGAGAGCGGGTGATTCTCAGCAGCGACGATAATCAGTTCGTCTTTCATAAAATGAACAACCTGCAGATCCGCCGCCTCGATGCTTCCTTCGATCAGCCCCACTTCAATCTTATTCTCCCGCAAGGCAGAGACAATCTCTGTTGAATTCGCAATCGTCATCCCCATCTCCACATCGGGATATTGCTTGGCGAAGGATGAGAACAGCCGGGGCAACACATATTCGCCAATTGTAAAGCTAGCCCCGATATGTAAGCTTCCACTGACGGTATCATGCAGCCGGGCCAGATCGAGCTTAACAGACTCATAGAGATTCAGCATTTCCTTCGCCCGTCTATAGAACAGCTCGCCTGCTTCCGTTAGCTTCACCCATTTGGGCGAACGGTTCATGAGCTTCACACCGAGTTCCTTCTCCAGATTACGGATCTGCAGACTGACTCCAGGCTGTGACAGATGCAGCAGCTCTGCCGCTCTGGAAAAGTTCCGCTGCTCCACAACTGTTACATACACCATCAGGGATTCAAGCATGATCGATCGCACGCCCCTTTTAAGATAACAATTTATTATGATGTGCATTTAAAATCCGTATTTCCCTAATCAATCATAACTGAATATAGTGTTTAAAGGAACCAAATTCAACCTATTGGACGTGACCTCGATGAATCTACACTTAGCTGTGCACATGGAAGAAAAGAAGAAGCTGGGATTTGCGCTCGGTATCGCCTTGCCTCTAATGTTGGCCCTGTTCGCCAAATACGTATCCGCCTTCCCCTTCGTGTGCATTATGGGACAATTAGTCATAGCTATTCTACTCGGAATGATCTGGAGAGCAACGCTAGGCGTTCCAAGTTATCTAACACAAGGAATCTCCTTTACCTCCAAAAAACTCCTGCGATATGGCATCATTCTGCTGGGCATGAGACTTAGCCTGAAGGATATCCTTCAGGCTGGCCCTAAGGTGCTGCTAATCGCCTTGGTTTGTATTGGGTTCACAATCTGTACCGTGCTTGGTCTGGCGAGACTGTTCAAGGTAGAAAACAGACTGGGACTGCTGACGGCCTGCGGCACAGCGATCTGCGGAGCGGCAGCGGTAGTAGCCATCGCTCCGCAGCTCAAAGCCAGTGACGAGGAAACGGCGATCAGCGCGGCAACCGTTGCGATCTTGGGCACCATTTTCACACTGATGTACACCCTTCTCTACCCTTTTCTTAACCTGACTCCACTAGGCTACGGCATCTTCTCAGGTGCCACGCTACATGAAATCGCTCATGTCATTGCAGCAACCGGGCCGGCCGGCAAGCAAGCGGTTGATCTGGCAGTCATCGTCAAATTAACGCGTGTTACCATGCTGGTGCCGATCGCCGTGATCATCGGAATCTGGACCAACCGCAAGGAGAGGCAGGCGAACCCGAAGGCCGGACCCTCCAATTGGAGGTATGTACCGGTTCCGTGGTTTATCCTGGGGTTCCTGCTAATGAGCACCGTCAATACTTTGCAGATCATCCCTGAAGCAATCACGGATAAGCTTATACTTGCTGCGTACTTCCTCATTGCAATGGCTATGGCGGGCCTCGGCCTGAACGTAGATTTAGCTGCTTTTAGACGCATGGGCCTCAAGGCCTTCGGAGCCGGCTTGATCGGATCGGTCCTGCTATCCGGGTTAGGTTTCCTGCTTGTGAAGGTTTTGAACTTATGTTATTAAAAGAGATGCTTACGAGGAATTCCTGCTGGATGAGATCGTTATAAAGCATCCGGAGGATTATTTGGTGCGGGTGATGGTGCATATCGAGGAGCCAGGGCACACTATGAGCTACACACCCTAACAAAAACGGCGACTCCCCCCGGTGGATTCCAGGGCAACGTCGCCGTCTGATTATAGGAGTAGAGATCAGGCTAATTCACGGTCATCTACATGCCCATGGGATCAGTCGCATTGGACTTAGGCGGGATGCAGTATGTTGTGTTAGTTCTGACAGGTTCATAGTTGTGTCCTTTCGGAAAACACACCCAGCCACCTCATGAAGGGTGGCCGGGCGGTTCTAGTTTAGTCCAAAATGCGTCTCAATCTTGGCCAGCATCTCTTCCTTGGTGGTCTGGGCATTTCTTATATAATGCTGCACATGATGCTGTCTTGCCCGCTGTAAAGACCTGCGGGTATTCTCAATGATCCCCTCCAGTGTCTCACGCTTGGCACGCTCCGGATCTGACAGGGTTGGGAAGAGATCCAGCATCCCCCGCAGATGATCCCGATTGAAATAATCCCGGCGGATCAGCTCATCCTCCGCATATACATAGACCATCCGCTCGTCACCCGCTATCGCCCGCAGAAACTCCGGGGCTATATCCGTGTCAACCACAATAGGTTTGCCTTTGCCCATTTGCAGCAGCGCCAGCAGGGTGAATTCTACGCTTTCTTCCGCCGCAGAGACTAGCCACTGGTTCCTGTCGTTGCCTTGCCCGAGGAAATACCATTCCCAATCTACGAAATACCTTAGAATAGCCGGATGGTCCTGCGGATTAGCCAGCTGCTTATATTCAAACGTATGATCATCGGAAGAATAGACACTCATTCCCCACTTGGCGGATACCAGCTCTGCCATAGTGCTTTTACCTCCGCATGGCCCTCCGCATATCCAGTACACATGCTGCAGATATTGTTTCAATAACCGGTCAGAAATTCTCATTGTTCATTCCCCCTGTAAATGATTAGTTAACATTAGGGGATACTCTGATTCTGCTTGCATGAAATGTCCAGGTTGCCGGCATCTGCATACACCACCTTAGATGGATTCCATTGTATTATCTCAGTCTACAGGAAAGATGTCCAATCCATGCCGCAGCTGTTCGATACTGGTAATGAAGGAGTCCACGCCACCGGAAGGAGTAAACTACTCTCCATGGAATCCGAAGATGATCATTGAATCGGCTGCGATGATGCGCCGTATTTCTTTCAGGTATTTTTATAAGAAATACTTATATCGATCTGGAGTTTGTTAATCTTTCTGTTAGAAGAAGCCCTTCGCCTGCTTAATACGGAAGGAAAGCATAAAACTTAAAAGAACGAAAAACAATTGAAGAGACAGAGCCAATATAATCCCAGTCAACAGCCCCAAATTCAGGGATTGGCTAACGGCAATGAGGGCTCCGCCGATTCCAATGCTTAGTCCCGGACTAAATGCGTCTGTAAACTGAAGGCTGGCGGCTATCTCTCCTTCCTCACCTGTTGTGGTATGCTGCAGTGCAATCGCTCCGGTCGTAGGATGTGCCAAACCGATGCCGAAGCCAGTGAAAAGCTGTGAAATCACTGCAAATGCGATCCCTCCTTCGGGAAGGCCAACAGCGAGAATGACCGCAGCCACTCCAATAATCATAAATCCAATACCAACGGTTACCCGCTTCTTCCGTCCCGTCCCATGATCCTTGGCATCTAACTTGGACTGGATCCAGGCTGCCGCTGACCAGCTTAATGCACCTGCGGCTACAATTAATCCCGCCATATCCGCAGGAAGCTTTTTCACATCTGTCAAAGCCAGGACAACATAGCTCTCGGTCGCATTATAACTGGCCACAAAGAATCCTCTGGAAGCAATCGTAGCCGGCAAACCTCTTCTGGCACTTAAGGTGCCCTCTGGCAGCAGCTTCCGCAAGGGCTGAATCATGATAAGCAAGCCTGCTGCCGACAGCACCATGCCTTTCCAATCGGTTATAAAGCCCAGCCCAGCCAGCAGCATTCCCGCGCCAATAGTCAGTAGTACTGCAAAGCCTTCTTTTCGGTTATTCTTGGACGGTGTATTCACTCTACCTGTAAATTTTCGGAAAGCGGGAAGCGTCAGCAAAACGGCCAAACCAATGAAGGGAAGCACCAGCCAAAAAACAACTCTCCAGGAGACATGCTCCGCTATAAGCCCGGCAATATAAGGGCCAATTAATGCAGGTAAAATATATGCGCCGGAAAACAAAGCAAGTATTCTCGTTCTCAGCTTATCGGGATAACCTACAGTAATGCTGTAATACACACATGTAATGATAGCACCTCCACCAAAGCCTTGAAAAACTCTCCCTATAATTAGGGTAAGCATATTCACGGAAGTAGCCGCAATCACGATGCCAATCACAAAAAATAGTATGGATAGGCCAAACGATGCAAATACGCCGTTTTTGTTAATCCGCGCTCCTATGATCATCGTTCCCAGGATTTGTGCCAACAGAAAAGAGCTGAATATCCAGCCGTATAAATGCAGCCCGTTCAATTTCTGTGCCAGGCTTGGAGCAATTGTAACCACTGCTAAACCTTCAAACGCAACGGTAGTTACAGCAAGAATAATTCCAATGGTTAATGCTCTATACTTGGCGTCAAAAACTCCTGTTTCTTCTGCTGATAGTTCCATCTTACAACTCTCCTTAGAAATAGAATATGATATTAATAGTCTCGACCATAGTTGCCTCAGCAAGTATTTTGCCAGAAAAGTCTCTCCCTTTTAAGTGCAGAGAAACTCCTCTGTCGGCTATAAGTCTTTTACGTTGTTGTAGATTACAGTAAGAACCCTGCGAAACGTCTCAACTTCCTCTTTGGATAACCCCTGGATCGTTTTGTTATATGCCTCATTGGAAGGGGTAAGGATTTCTTCTTTGATATCCCGTCCTTTAGGCGTTAAATATACACGCAAAGACCTTCGATCCGTCTCATGAACCACACGATAAATGAATTCCTTCTTCTCCAGCTTGAACAGCATTCGTGCAACATTAGTCTGGTCCTTGTGCAGTCTCTCGGCAAGTTCTTTTTGCGTAATTCCTTCCTTTTCCCATAGTACGATTAGGATTTCCCACTGATCCACTGTGATGTCAAACGGGTTAACTACCTTTTGATAGTAATTATTCAATTTAAGTGCCGCGCGCTGCACATTCACACCAATATATTGTTCTAATTCCAAGGTTGACCTCCTTCATAGCAGTCATGACTATAGTTGCTTCGACCATTATAATCTCACCTCATTCCCGTGTCAAATCATTTAAAGATCAGTCCTTATATATAAATAGAGCCCCTAGAAGTTCTAGAGGCTCGTAGTATTACTATATTTAATTGCCAGTCATCTTCTGATAAGTGCTCTCAGAAATGGTTCTTCTGGCAGTAACATAGCGTTCTTTATAGTAACCTGATGACAGGCTGGTGATCGTAACACCCTTATTGCTTGAGGAATGTGCAAATTTGTTGTCGCCCACATAGATGCCTGCATGCGAGATGCCGTTGCCCCCGGTTTCGAAAAAGACAAGATCTCCCGGACGTAAATCGGACTTGGCTACATATTCGCCTGCACTTGCCTGCGACTTGGATGTTCTCGGAAGATCTAAGTTGAACTTGCCAAATATGTATATGATAAATCCGGAACAGTCAAACCCTTCAGATGCCTTGGTTCCTCCCCATTTATATGGAGTTCCCATCACATCATTAACCTCTTGATCAAGTCTGGAGCTGTCATCCGCAGATGCTCTTTCAGATCCAAACGATAGCAATAGCACAATACTCAGTAGCCATACGATTCCTTTCTTCAAAAAGAACTCAGTCTCCTTTCTTGCCGGCTAATGCTGCCTGACAAATATTAATTTTTTGTAACTATTATGAATGATAGTTTAATATTCTCCTTTCGTCAACCCCTTCTATGATTTTTTGAAAGAGTTTACATCCCCCGGCCCAGGTTAATCTCTCTAATCCGCTCCAGCGGCACCTTCGGCTCGCGATCCGCAGTCATTAACCCGTTGACCTCATCCTGAACGTCGGTAACCTGGGTATAACAGTACCCGGAGATGAATGGAATGGCCTGAATCGCCCATGTTAAGCTGCCGAACCGCTCCAGAAATGCTTCCTCGCTATCCACCTGATGGCCATAGCCCCAGCCGTGTTCGCTTTTGAAGGCAATCCCCCCATATTCGCTGATGATGATAGGCTGCCCCTTATACTTGTAACCTTCTGCAAAAGCAAACTTCCACTCGTTATACGTACCGCTGCTGCCCGTGATAGAATCTTTATCTTTGTAAGTTTCATATAGTGCTTCGCCCCGCTCGACATAATCATGCAGCGTCAGAATGTCAGATACCGTATGCTCCCAGCCGTCATTCGTAATCACCGGACGGTAAGGATCGATAGATTTGGTCAAATAATAGATACCCTCCGTGAATGTCTGCTGCCGGACGTCATGAAGGATATTCTGCACCCCCCACGATTCGTTAAAAGGCACCCAGGTGATGATGCACGGATGATTATACTGCTGCCGCACGACCTCCAGCCATTCGTTGGTGAACCGCTCCAGCGCCTCGTCGTTATATTCATAAGCGGCAGCCATCTCCGACCAGACCAATACCCCTTTGACGTCACACCAGTACAGGAACCGGGCGTCCTCCACCTTCATATGCTTGCGCAGCCCATTGTAGCCCATCTCCAGAATCGCTTCAATATCTTGAATCAGCGCTTCTTCTGACGGCGGGGTCAGATGACTATCGGTCCAGTAGCCCTGGTCCAGGATCAGTCTTTGATACAGCGGGAGGTTGTTCAGCAGGATCTGGCCGCCCTTGATAGAGATATTGCGCATACCGAAATACGAGCCGACCCGGTCTATCTCCTGTTCACCCGCATACAGCACGAACTCGATGTCAAAAAGATTCGGGTTCCCCGGAGACCACAGGTTTTGCAGCCATGGCCCGTTAATGCCTTCCATCATGCTGACCTCCACGGTCATCGAAGCTCTATCCACCGACAGGCTATGCAGATTAACTCTTTCGCCTTGATATGTAATTTCCGTCTCCAGCCGGAGATCCTTTGCTTCAGTCAAGCCTTGCAGGCTGTAGTCCAAGCGGATCATCTGGCGGTTAATATCAGGGGTCATTTTGACCTTCTCCAACCGGGTCGCGTGGACATGCTCCAGCCAGACGCTTTTCCAGATGCCGGTGGTCTGCACATAGAATGAGTCGTGGTTCCGGCCCGCCCAGCGCTGCTTGCCCCGGGGCTGGAGACAGCTGTCGCTGTCGGTCACCATCAGCACAATCTCGTTCACGCCATCCTGCCTGAGCAGATCGGTAATATCGAAGGAGAACCGGCTATACGCCCCCTCATGCTCTCCTGCATAGCCGCCGTTCACCCAGCAGACCGCCTTATAATCCACGCCTTCAAAATGCAGCACCGTCCGCTTCCCTTCTACCGCCGGGGACAGGACGAGTTGCTTGCGGTACCAGATCCGTGGATGGAAGGTCTCCTCACCGATGCCGCTGGCCGCTGTCTCGTAGGTGAATGGAACGTTAATGGTATGTGTGGCCGGAAAATGATCCATCCAGCGCGCCGCAATGCCTGCGTGATCATCATCGAAGCTAAAGTCCCATTCTCCGTTCAGATCCAGCCACTGGCTGCGGACAAATTGGGGTCTCGGGTAGTTCGGGGTATAGAATTTCGTAGCTGCTTTCGTCGTTGTTCCGGTCATATTAGAATTAACCCTCTTTCTCATTACTGAAGTATTCTCCATATTCACTATCACAGAGTACTCCCTTGTCCCGGGAAAGAAAATGAATTATTCTATTGATTGACTGATCTATCATCTAAAAGGTGGAATTGTGTATGATCACCCTAAAGCGGTGCGGTTCGAATGTTATTCATCCAGAGGGCATGACGATTGACCGCCCGGAAGGCTCCGGCGATTACGTCTTTGTATTCTTTCGGAGCAAGATGGAGCTGAGGCTTCAGACGCGGAGCGTCTATGCTGAACCGAATACTTACATCATCTATAACAGAAACAGCCACTACTTCTACAGAGACGCTGAGCTGCCGCTGGTGCATGACTGGTTCCATTTCGAGTTGGAGGGGGCGAATGCTTGGTTTGAACGCTTGAAGCTGCCGCTGGACACCTTAATGAAGGCCCATGACCCGCTCTATATCACTAGAAAAGTGAATGAGCTTCACTGGGAGAATCTGCAGAACGGCAGCTTCCGCCAGGAGATTATCGACTCCATTATTCGTTGCCTGTTCATGAAGCTTAGCGATATGCGGCATCATGTGGAGTCTAGCCAGCCGGTCAGCAAATACTATGATTCATTCCTGAACCTGAGAAATGAAGTGCTCAGTTCCCCCTCCACCTGGTACTCTGTCGAACAGCTCGCGGAGCGGATGAACATGAGCCCGTCCTATTTTCAGCAGATCTATAAGCAAATCTTCGGCATTCCGGCCGTCAGCGACATCATCCTTAACCGCGTGGGCCATGCGTCCTATTTACTGAAGAGCACCACCTATACCGTCAGCCAGATTTCTGCAAGATGCGGTTATGAGAACGATGTCCATTTCATGCGGCAGTTCAAGAAGTTCACCGGCCAAACCCCGAGTGAATATCGAGGGCAGGGCTGATGGCGAAGGAAGAGTGGCTCGGGGTTATTGGCTTGGATGAGCATAAAAAAAGCAGCACTCCAGAAACTACATACCTGTTCCAGACCACCGCTCATTTGGAGATGTTAATCATAAAATCCACATGATCACAACAATAATCAAAGCAATAACACCTACTGCAATTAACAGATCAGAGATCTGCCGCCATAATCCCTGAGGCCCTTCTTTATGAAGCTTTTGTTCATTAACGTCATGATTGGCTTTGTGCCCGCCGGGATCAGTCGAATTCGCATGAGGTCCCGGATTGAAGAAATCAGTCATTACAATCGCCTCCCTTTCCCACAATTATACACCATTTAATCTCATTTATGGTAAACAGAAAGACTTTGGCATAGCTAACATTTGAATTTTGGCTTTAAATATCCTATTTTAAAAAGATAGAGTTTCAGCAGCTAACGGAAGAGGCGAACACAGTATGGGCGATATACATGAAATGATGTCAGCGGGAACCCGGGCTTTGATCGAGGATAACTTCCTCCAGCTCATGGAGCAGGAAGGATTTCACAAGGTGAGTGTACGCCAGCTGGCGCTTAGAACACATATTAACAGGGGAACGTTCTATCTGCATTTTACAGATAAATACGATCTGCTGGAGCAGCTGCAGCGGGAAATACTGACAGGTCTGGAGCAGGTGATGGTTGTCAAAATCGTACGCGAAGAGATGTCAGAGCATTATCTGAAGGGCTTGCCCTATCCGCCCTTGGTGCATATCCTTGAGTATCTGCACCAGCACGGCGAGCGAATCCGCTTATTTCTCGGGGCTAAAGGGGATGCGGTATTTCCGGGGCAATTCAAGGAGGTTATCAAACGCAGCTTCTACCGGAAGCTGAAGATGAATGGCGTATTTACCGACCACCCGGCGGTTCCTCCGGAGTATCTCGCTGCGCATTCCGCGTCTATTTTTCTCGGAATTACGGAAGAATGGCTGCACAGCGGGATGCCTTATACTCCGGAGGAGCTGGCGGTGATCTATAATGAGGTCTTATTTATGCAGTCGACTCTGATCGCGAAGGCTTAAATTGTAATAAGCACCTTACCACGGAGCTTACCGGCCTCGCTCATGGCATGGGAGGCAGCCAGCTCGGCCAGCGGCAGACGCTCAGTAATCCAGAGCTTCAGCTTGCCCGCATCCACCAGCTCTGCAACCCGCGTCAGCAGCGTACGATCCTCCTGTGCAAACAGCCGGTGTGCCTTAACGCCAAGCTGCGCTGCCAGTGCTTCGTCCGTAGGATTCACTGCCGAGATCAGCGCTCCTCCCTCTTTTAGCAGCGGCAGCCATGTGTTGAGTACCTCAGTACTCTCAGGGGACAGATTGAGGATCAGATCCACCTTGTCCGTCAGCTTGTCCGTGACGCTCTCCTTGGTGTAATCAATAATCTCGTCAATCCCCAGCTCCTGAAGCATCGGCATACTGGCCGCTGAGGAAGTCCCGATAACATACGCTCCGTGCTGCTTGGCAAATTGCACTGCATAGCTGCCTACCCCGCCAGCGGCTCCGGCAATCAGCACACGTCCACCCTGCGGCAGATTACCATGATCGAATAACCCCTGCCATGCGGTTAAGACACCAATCGGCAGCGCAGCTGCATCGGATAGCTCCAGGGAGACTGGCGCCAGCGCAGCATACTGCGCTTTGGTAACCACATACTCTGCGGCAGCACCGTCCCGGGACATATCGAGCGCAGCATAGACTCTGTCCCCCGGCTGAAAGTCCGTAACCTCTGCTCCGGCTGCCTCCACCGTACCCGACACCTCAAAGTTAGGAATGTAAGGAAATTCATGCGGGAAAATAGCTTGCAGGTCTCCCTTGCGGATTTTGACATCTGCCTGATTGAATGCGGTCCCTGCCACCTTAACCAGAATCTCGTCCGCTGCGGGAACGGGGATGGGCGCATCCTCATACCTTAACTCTTCTAGCCCTCCAAATTGATGTATCCGAATCGCCTTCATATGTGTAGCTTCGTTCACTGCGATCACTCCTCCAGATGAATTGGGAATCCGCGTACCGTTGAAGCAATAGGTGTACTGTTCCTGTAACTCATTGTAGGGTCCCGCCCAAGCGGATACAATCAACAATCAGGCCTCAAGTGTTCATTCTTCTCTCTAAGGGGTAGTAGAGTATAATGGCACAGGCATCCTTGATGAAACCTGCTACTGAAAGGAGACTACCTATGGACAATATGGATACGATCGATCTCATCGCCATTCTGGCTCTGGTGCTGGCGCTATTGCTTATGCTCAGCGTGTTCAGTCTGAAGAGGCGTGTGAATGAGCTGGAAGCCCGGCTCAATCAAAGAGATCCTTACGGAGGAATGCCCGCTGACCCCTCCTTCAGCCGAACCAGCCATATTCCTGCGCCGATGTTCGTGCAGAACCCGGAGCTGGCACCGGACCTCGAGCGGAGAATCCGCCTGCTAATAGCCGAGGGCAAGAAGATCCAGGCAATCAAGGTCGTGCGCGAAGCGCGGAATCTGGGCCTCAAGGAAGCCAAGGACTTCGTAGAGAACCTGGAACGGAGCGGTAACTTCCGCTGAGTGAACCATGTGTGAATGATCAAGAATGACCTCAGACTGCCACTGGATGGTGGAAGCTGAGGTCATTTTTGTGATGCAGCCTATACCGGCATTGAGACTAAATATCCTTGTTCACATAAATCCGCGACGAAATCAGATAGGAGGCATAAATAATGATCAGGTATGCCAGCACGCCGATGACTACGAGCAGCATATTGTCTGTTTTACCGTCCTGAACCCATTGAGCGAGAGCCGGAAATTCCTTGTTCAAGCTTCCAAATGTAGTGAAACTCAGCATAATGACCATCATAAAAACTATATTGACAAACTGCATTCCTTTTTGCCCTAACCAGTAATACAGCGGGAGATAGAAAGAGGCTAACAGCGGGATAACTGCCGTAATCAGCCCCAGCTCTCTCCAGCGCAGCGGTTCATCCAGCTTGCCCATAGTCACCGCAACCCAGTACATGATTAGGGTACAAATGAGACTGAATAGCGAGAGTGGAATGATCGTCAGATATTTGGCTTGAATCAACCGCTGTCTCGGCACCGGGAGCGTGGCCAGAAACTTCTGGTTGTTATGCTGCATATCAATGGTACAGGCGTTAATCAGCAGCAATAGTGCCGGCAACAACGAGAATACCGTATAGGCTTGTGCATTGGAATATAACATAAGTACAAAATAGGGAATCAGCAGCAAAGCGAACTTCCGGGTAAGTATGAAGTCTTTGCGGATTAGCGCAATGGAGTTATGCATGAGCTTCGTCCCCTTTTACCGTATAATACATAATCTCTTCCAGCGTAGGTGTCTCGCAGATTGCCGTGTCCCTGAAATAACGTTCACCCTCCGCGCGGTTGCTAATCAGGCCCTCGAATCCCAGCCCGTTCTCCCGCAACCCCACGAACCACTGGCGTACATCCCGGTCCAGCAGCTCTTTCCCGCCTTTGACCAGCAAATAGCGCTCGCTCAGACTCTCCTTCATCTCATTGAAGATGATCCGTCCCTCGTTAATAAATACAATATAGTCGGCAATCCGGTCCAGATCTGTGGTGTTATGAGTCGAGAACAGAATCGACTTCTTCTCATCCTGAATATGCTCACTGAGCAGCTCCAGCATCTCCCGGCGGAAGATCGGATCAAGCCCCGAAGTAGGCTCATCCATAATCAGCAGATCGGCACCATGGGACAGAGCGATGGCGAGCGAGAACTTGATCTTCATCCCCTTCGACAGATCCTTGATTCTCTTACCCGGCGACAGCTTGAACTGCTCCTGAAATCTCAGATATGTATCGTTGTCCCAGCCTGGATAGAACGGAGCAATAATATTCTTCATCTGCTTCACGGTCATATTCTCATAATAAAAGCTCTCATCCGAGACGTAGCCGATCCGCCCCCGAATCGCTGCCTGCTCCTGATGGTTGTTCTGGCCGAAGACCCGGATGTCCCCTTGGTCCTGCGAGATTAAGCCCATTATCATCTTGATCATTGAGGTCTTACCTGCGCCATTCGGGCCGATCAGCCCGGTAATGTAGCCCTCCTTGATAGATAACGAAATATCCTTCAGCTCAAAACGGTCGTAGCTCTTCGTTACATGGTCTAGCTCAATTACAGTTCTCATTCCTGTTCCTCCTCATAGAGCAGCTTCAGCATCTCCGCGAGTTCAGCGTATTCCATGCCCAGCTGTCTGCTCTCGTCAATAATCTCCTTCAGCTTGCCCTCTACCATCCGCAGCCGCTGTTCCCGGATATATTCCTGATCGGCCCCGGAGACAAAAGATCCCTTGCCGACAATCGAGTTGATCAGCCCCTCCCGCTCCAGCTCCTCATAAGCCCGCTTTGTGGTAATGACGCTAATCTGCAGCTCCTTCGCCAGTAAGCGGATCGATGGCAGCGGCATACCCGAGAGTAGCTCGCCTTGGAGAATCATCTGGCGGACCTGCCCCACAATCTGGGCGTAGATCGGTTCGCCAGATGTACTTGATATCACGATATTCATGCAGCAGCATCAGCTTCCTTTGTGTTTGTTGTAACTAGTGTATATATATAATATATACACTATATTCAGTTGTGTCAATCCCTTGTGTCATCCCCTTAATTAGCCGATCATCCCCTGAGACCGCAGAAAGTGGTAGACGATCTCACTCTGCAGCCTTACTCTTAAGGCATAGTCCAGGCTCCAGCAGGTCTCTACGGTCACCGCCCGGGCACCGAGCAGGCGCTGAAAGGCCATCCGGGAAGTTCCTGCACGCTCCCTATGCCGTATGTTGAAGCGGTAAGCTCTATTCGTGATCGTCTGATTCATCCGCTTCACAATTTGCTTCGCCAGTCCATGCGCCCGGCTGACCGGGCTGATGATCAGGGTCTGGCCGACCCGCTTCGGATTCAGCTCGGACAGCCCGTTCGCCTCATGCAGATCCAGCACCCACGAAGGGCGGTAGCGCAAGGCAAGCTGCCATACAGCTGCCGACAACGGATGACGGGCCGGGGCGCCTTGTCCGCGCGGGAAGGTACGGTTCAGGTCAGGATTCCCGCGAATCCCCTTGCGCCGTGCGATTTGGTTCACCAGCGGGACGATAATCAGCTTCCCTGAGCGCAGCATCAGATCTCCCCGGCTGAGCCGGCTGGCGATGCCTTGCGCTGCACGGCTGCTCGCCGGCTCATTGCCGTGAACACCGGAGATGATCATGAATACAGGTCCGGGGACGCCGCTGCTAATGACATAATAAGGTGTGGCATAGGGCGTTCCTGCCGCCAGTGTATGCTTCTCTACAGACAATGCGGTTCACCTCGCTCTGGATAATGCGGATCATGTGGATGATGGTATACAAGATTCTGGACAGCACCAACGGTTACTCTGTAATGTATGCGGATTACCTGCGGGGGATTGGACGAATAGGACAGCAAAATAACCCCACAAAGTGGAGCTTTAGCGTAGGTGATGACTCAAAAACTTTGCGGGGGCCCCAAAACATATAAACTCTATCTAAAAAAGCCGGACAAGTCCAATATGGACTCATCCGGCTTCTTCTCTGGATGCACGATAGTACTAGCGGGTGTCAAGTAGAAACGGCTTCGTAGTCCTTTTAAAGGACGGTATCGTTTCAGCGAGAAATAGAAGGATAGTTTATAGTGTGAAGCATATAAATTCTTATATTTTTAATAAAACACGACCTGGTTCTTCCCGGCAGACTTCGCCTCATAAAGAGCCTTCTCCGCCTTGGCAATGAAGTCAGACGGGCGGTCAGAGGGAACCGGTACCTTCAACAGGCCGCCTATACTTACAGTGACCACCCCTTCCTCTTCAAAGCGGTCGCGGGGAATCTGCAGATCAGAGACACCTTGACGGACGGACTCGGCTAATTGCTCCGCCTGGGAGGCGGACGCACCCG
Organism: Paenibacillus sp. FSL R7-0210; assembly: GCF_038009085.1. NCBI lineage: Bacteria > Bacillati > Bacillota > Bacilli > Caryophanales > Paenibacillaceae > Paenibacillus > Paenibacillus sp. FSL R7-0210. Next base: position 2,274,904 of record NZ_JBBPAR010000001.1, on the reverse strand, counting down.
CCATCGTGAGGATGAAGTTCGCCCCGCTGAAGCGGGCCACGAAGGTGCCGTGCGTGATGCTGATGATATTCAGTACATCGGCTACCGACTGGATGCAAAGATCGCCGCCCTTCAGCCCGTGTACCGCATTATAGGAATGGAAATCATCGATATCAATCGACAGCAGCAGCAAGGGTTCCCGGGTATTCAGCGTATCCTCCCAGCGCTGATCCAGCTCATGCACAAGGGCCTGGCGGTTCGGCAGATCGGTTAGTGAATCGGTCGTCAGATAGCTTTGCATCTGATTGGCCGCATCGATATAGGCTTCACCCTTCGCCTCTGTACCGGTTCCAGTGTTAAGCACCGCCATAATGGATGGTCTGCCGCCATGAATGACCGAAGCCAGACTCAGGCTTACGTCCAGCGGTTGCCCGTCGCTGCTCACGAACTGTCCCTGATCAGATACGAACTGGGTCACATTCTGGCTCAGGTCTGTGAAGTGCTGCTCCAGGGCTGGCCTGTAAGACTCCTGCACATAGTTCAGGAACGGCTGCCCGATCAGGGATTTTCCTTTCTCTTCACCTATCAGCTCCACTGCACGGTTATTGCAGTAGGCGATCACATCATCGGTAATCATGAAAAAGGCTACCGGAGACAGATCCATCAGCTGCAGATACCGCTGTTCGTTGTGGCGCAGACTGCGGGCATTCTGCAGGGCCTGTTCTTCCGCCTGACGCAGCTGGTTCTCGGTCTGTCCGCGCAGAATAGATTTGAGCTGAGGCAGAATGTTAAGATGCTGCTCTCTCCACGGAAGTGAGGTGGACTGAACCACCTGCCGCCATTTCTCAAAGGACTTGCGGGGAGACAGGCGCTGTCCGTCATTCTCCTGAATGACGGCCTTAGCCGGATCTCCGGCCCAGTCCACAATCTCGACCACCTCAGGCCTGAACCAGATCATGTAATTCTGTTGTCCTGGAGTCAGGGCGAGATAGATGACACCGGAGGCTTTATTCTTGTAAGCTTTGGCTGATTCATATTCCAGACTGAGCCTGGAGGTGCAGTAGGTGTAATCCTTCGACTTCCCTGCCAGCCAGCCGGCAAGCTCCCGCACCTGCTCCTGGGAGGGTGCTACTCCGAACAGCATCAGCTTGTCCTGATAACACACGGCTGCGCCGGAGGCCTCCATCATCCCCAGTAGTGTCTGCTCTTCATCGCCGAGCTGTTCAATCACCCGGGAAGAGCTGACGTTACCTGTGAAAATATCGACAATCCTCATCGCCTTGGTCCGCAGCTCCAGCTCCGTCTGATAATTGTCGAGCTGCTGACGCTGGTACAGTTCACTGGAGAAGAAGGCGCCCAGGAAATTACACAGATTACGGATACGGTGCGGGACATACTTGGGAGAATAGTGATGACAGGTGATCAGTCCCCAGAGCTTGTTATTATTGATCAGCGAGATGGTGGTCGTTGCGCCTACCCCCATATTCTGCAAATACTCAATATGGAGCGGAGACACACTACGGAGGATGGACAAGCTGAGGTTCAAGGGCTTACCGGTAAGCGGCTGCAGCACCGGGGTGATCGGAACCGGAAGATAGTTCACATCAACGATTGTCCGCAGCCAGTTGCGCAGATACAGCTCACGTGCCTGCTTCGGAATGTCAGACGCAGGATAATGATGGCCAAGGAACGGTTCCAGTCCTTCTTCCTTGGCTTCCGCAATCACCTTGCCGTTCCACTGTTCATCGAATTCGTAGATCATGACCCGGTCATAACCAAGCATCTCCTTCACCTGCTCGGCGGCGGCCTGGCTGGCTTCGAGACGGTTCGCCGTATGCTTCAGCCGTCCGAAGAACGTGCGGATCCAGTCGAAGTCATTGGGGCTGTCGCTCTGATCGATGGAGGCAGGCTCCAGTTCAACGATCATCAGACCTTCACTTTCGTGAATGATGCAGAAGAAGTCCTCCGGCTGATCTGCCACTTTAATCGTTATAACTATATATTGTAAATCTGCTGTTTCTTTCGCATTCACACTGCGTTCAAGCATCATCTTCAGCTGCTCCGGGCCTACCAAGTCAGCCATAGGCGTTCCTAACAGTGCTTCGGCAGCTGTTCCCAGTAACTTACCCGTATTCAGACTGGCTTGGACAATCCTAGGAGCTGTGTCCTGAGTTACGGCCAGCAATACACCATGCGGCTGAATAAGTCCGGGAATATGGATGGGCTCCTTCTCGCAGTTATTAAGATCCACGGGTTCCTTGGGGTCCAGCCCGGCTTCATTCAACAGGGTCCGGTTCAGCGGCTGATTCTCATGTTCTGTATTAAAATCTGACATAGGTGCAATGCCTCCATTGAAGTAAATGATTTCTAAGCTGTTTTGGCGTAGGTTCATTCTAACTTAATTTGGGCAACAATAACAAACATAAGTCTGGTCTGCACAGCCTGTTTTGGCTTGTATTACAGTCTTGGAATAATTATGTATAATATGGATGGATAGAGCATAACCTGTGACGGCTAATCCATTCCTATACTCCGAGGTGACCGTAATGCGGCGAACCAAACGTTCAGGTAGAGAGATTGTTTCTTTTCTGCTAAGCGCCTTCTCCATACTGATCATTGCCTTCTTCCTCATCCGCTATGTGCTTCAGACCGTTTCATTCGCACCTTAACAGCCTGCCCACGCAAAAAGGAGCATTTGGGGGAAATGCTCCTCTTCGGCTTGCATATACCAAGTATTAGGTTGCACTTCCGGAAGAATTGTAATCCGAAAGTCTTACCAATAATTTACCTTAAAAACCTCAATAATACAAGTATTTCCTTCTATTCCAGTGAAAATGTGACTAATTCATAACAGCGCTTCGCCGCTTGGCTGCGCATCCGGGGATTTGGGGCGCAGCAGGCTTTGCCGCCTGATCTATACGCCCGTTATAATGAACCTACTCTGCGCAGAGAATAACCGAGAGAAGGAACATTCACATGGATGCTAATCCCCTGTTACAGCGCAAGACCGCACAATTTACACATCTCGTTACCGAAGGCACTCATTATGAGGTCGGACGCGCCTTGGGCGCCCATCATAAGAATAACTCCGCCATGCTATCCTTCTTGTCCTCCCCCTTCATGGGAGCCTCCCCGCTGACTCCCTATGCTGCAGACAAAGCCATGGAGAGCTTCGAGCGCTACTGCCCCGGCTTGAATGAAGAAATTCAAGGCTTCGCCGATGAGACCGGCGTAGAGGCCGCCCATGTCGTATTCTATTATTCCTATTTTCAGGCACCGGGCCACTGCACACAGGCAGCCTACCGAACTGGAGCAAGTGGGGAACAGAGCGGACATATCTGTCATATGCGTAATTATGATTTTGGCTGGGAGGATGAGCCGTATAATCAGCTGCTGCTCAGCACAACCCGGGTGAAGGGCAAACCGGCGCATACCGGCTTTGCGCTGCAGCTGTTCGGGCGTTATGACGGGATGAATGAAGCAGGACTTACCGTAACCACCACCTCGGGGAGAGTCCGGCCGGAGATGACCGGGGAGGGCTTTATTTTTCCAGGCGTAGTCCGGGCCTTGCTGGATCAATGTACTACCGCGGAAGGGGCGGTCCAGCTCATGCGCAGCATGCCGGTGGCCGACTACAGAAACTTCCTGATCTCTGACGCCCAGGGGAACATCGCCCTTGTGGAGACGGCTGGTACCGAGAAAGAGATCCAGTACCATCCTGCTACTGCTGCCAGCTTAAGCGTAAGCCAGCTTGTGCTCTCGGCGAACCATTACACCCTGCCCTCCATGCAGCTACACAATCAGCAAGTCATGGAGAACTCATGGACAAGATATGACGCGCTGCGTGCAGCACTTATGGACGATAACACCTCTATCAATCCTGTAGAAGCCATGAAAGCTGCCGCAGGACGCGAATATCCCGAAGGGATCTGCTGTCACCATTACAGCGAAGGCTTAGGCACCTTATGGTCCATGGTCTGTGACAACACAGCCCGCGAGCTGCATATCTGTTTCGGTTCCCCGCAGTTAAACGGCTGGAGAACATTCGGGTTCCTTGACCCGGCGGGAATGCGTGTATACGAGGCAGTGCTGCCGGGCAAGCCGTCCGCTGAGGGATTCTGGACCCGGCCCAGGTAAGCTCACCCTCACTCCTGCTGCTGTGACGCCTTCCGCAAAATAGACTGCACAAACGCGGTCTTCCCGTCACAATACGCATCGATATCATAACGGTACGCTTCAGCCAGCCGCTGCTTGACCGCCTGATATTCCTCCCGGGCAGCGGGATGGCTGCGCAGATAATCACGGAACCGGATATGCTCCACGTAACCCTTGCCGTCCTTGGGACATACATAAAGATGGTATTTCATGAATCCGTCATCCTGGTTGCTCTTGAAGGCTTCCCGGCCCTCAATGCCCATATTACCCTGATGCTCATAACCGAACGCATGCAGTCTGCGGATGATCTCCGGCAGCTGGTCATAGCTCTCCATCACCAGATCGATATCAATCACAGGCTTGGCCCACAGTCCTTCAATCGAGGTGCTGCCCACATGCTCCGCTGCGATAATCAGATCTCCGGCGATCTCCAGCATCCGCTTCTCAATTCTGCTATATTCCGCCTTCCAGGCCGGATCATACGGAACCACCTCTACAACCTTAGTCTTCTCAGCCATAATCCCTCTCCTCCTTCGGCTATAACCTGTACCCGCCACTGGAATAAAATACAAACCTCTATCTCATACTAACCCGCAGAGACGGAGGTGAACAGTATGCCCAAGAATAGTGCAGACCCGAAGCATGACCGTGCAGATAACCGCGCCGATTCTAAAAACAACCAGCAGAATCACGCCAGCATCAGCGAAATCCCCCAGATGGTGACTCCTGATAAAGCAGCAGATGTCGTGCCGAGTCTAAACGGCGTGACCAAGAACGAGAGCTGATTTCAGCTTTGATATGCTTATTGTCCAGGCTTCCCTCTCCGGCAACAGAGGCGGAAGTCTGGTCTTTTATCCATGCGCTATAGTTCTACAATAAGTCTAATGATAGAATAATAGAATCCTTTTAATAATGACGGAAAGAGTGGACATATGCGAATTGGATTTTTTGACTCCGGAATTGGCGGGTTAACGGTGCTTCATCAGGCGCTTAAGCTCTTGCCGCAAGAGGACTACCTCTTCTATGCAGATACAGACCATGTTCCCTACGGGGAGAAGACAAAAGACGAAGTCAGGGAATACATCCTGCAAGCGGTAGATTTTATGGCCAGTCAGCATATCAAAGCGTTGGTTATCGCTTGTAACACAGCCACCAGCATCGTAATCGAAGAGCTGCGGCAGCGGTATGACTTTCCGGTCCTCGGGATCGAGCCGGCAGTCAAGCCTGCGGTTGAACAATCGGAGGGCAAGCAGAAGAAGGTGCTGGTACTGGCCACCCGCTTAACGCTTCAGGAGAAGAAGTATCATGATTTGGTGCACCGTATCGATCACGGGGAGATTGTAGATAGTCTGCCGCTTCCCGGGCTGGTTCAGTTTGCGGAGCATTTTGATTTTGACGAAGAGAGAATTATTCCCTATCTGAAAAGTGAGCTGGCACACTTGGACCTTAAGCGGTACAGCACGGTGGTCCTTGGATGTACCCATTTCCCCTACTTCGAGGGAAGCCTGCGGAAGATATTCCCCGAAGGGGTGAACTTCATCTCCGGCAGTCTCGGAACCGCCAGGCATCTGAAGCAGATTCTTCAAGCAGGGGGCCGGATCAATGAGGGGACGGGCGATATCCTTTTTTACAGATCCAGTGTCCAGGTAGAGGATCCTGCATTGTTATCTCAATATGAGTGTCTGTTCCAGCGTCTGGATGACATTGAACTATCTATTAATCTGAGTAAAAGGAGTGATCCCGCATGAGTCACTATACAGCCATAATGGAAAGATTACGCCGGAATCCGCTGAAGAATGTTACGCTGCTCAAAATGATGACGGCGTATCATGCTCAGATCGACAGCGTGCTGATTGAACAGCAGGAGGAGTGGGGCGTGCTGCTGCTTATGCCTGCCGCAACCTTCGGCTATGATCACCGGACCTACCCGGAGGCTGACACCGTTGTGCTGATGGACTACAGCAGTCCTGAGGTCTTCCCTGCCCTGCTCAAGCGGTTGCCGCAGGACGCCAACCTGGTCTTCAAGCTTCAGGAGGATGCATACCGTCAGGCGCTGGAACCGTATTTCGCACTGCGGCGGGTCCGTAGTCTCTATTCTTATTCTTCGGCCGAAGGCCAGGGGTTCAGCGCAGATGAGGCCTGCACGGTCAGTGAAGCTATCGATGAACGGCTGCTGCCGCTGTGGATGGCGAATGATTATTCGCTAGAGGAAATCACGCAGTATTTTGAAGACGGGGCGTTCGCTGTGACGTTATTTGACGGGGATACGCCACTCAGTACATGTATGGTGTACCGCAATGAGGAGCGAATCTGGGAGATAGGCGGCGTACGTACCATAGAAGCTGCCAGACAGCGGGGGTTGGCACAGCGTGTAGTCCGTACAGCAGTCTTCCATACCCTGAAGCGGGGCTACATTCCCAGGTACCAGGTGCTGGAGAACAACCTCGCCTCCATCCGCCTCGCCGAATCCATTGGCCTTACCCGCGCTGTTACGCTGGAGCACTGGGTTAATTATTGATGGATTGAATAGGAGCATTCGCTCACTACCTATGAAGGAGTTAGATTATGAATAATCCCCTTCCACCCTATGGCGAACAGAATTACTATCAGCAGTACCCGAAGCCTCCGCAGGAGCGAACGAACAGCAAAGCGGTTGCAGCACTTGTGCTGGGTATTCTCTCCATCGTAATACCTTACGTCGGCATCCTGTTTGGGATTACCGCAATCATTCTGGCTTCACTTGCCTTCAAGGAGATCCGTTACAGCTATGAGCAAGGCCGGGGATTGGCGATTGCCGGACTGGTCTGCGGAATAGTCTCCACCTTTATTTATACCATTCTCATCATCATGTTTGTTTTAACTATTCTGCTATTCAATAGTGCACAGACTACGATGGGTTATGTTGTGTTTTAGGTGAAACGGCCTCAACATGCCCACTGCACTATTTTAATTCCATAATTGCAGTAAGGTATGAAGCTGCGTTCATAGCTAATATTCAGAAATAAGTGTATTCGGTGCAACTAAAAACAATAAAAACGAAGGCACACCTCTCTTAACTGTATTCCATACAACTAAATTTGGCGGAATGGGCGAAAAGACGGATACAGAAGCATTTTAGTTGTACGAAATACAGCTAAACAGAGATTCAGCGGCACATCCGGCGATTTAGTTGTACAGATTGCAACTAAGCCTATCTCTTGCACCTAATCAAGCACAGCCACCTTCAGCAAGTGATGAGTTAAAGGTAATTTTCACACGTTTAAATCAGATATTCTACTAGGAGGCAGACTATGCAAGCAAGCGAAAGGTACGTTTACCACATTGTAACCCGGAAGAAGATGGCCCTGAATCAAATCATTCATTTTGACAACCAGCAAAAAAACACCTTGTATCACTACTTTTTTGAGCAAGAACAGTTGAATTCCAAAGGGGAAGACGTTATTCAAATCCTGCACGGCAATTATACTGATGACGGTTTGAAATTGGATAAAGAGGATGCAGATGTTACGGTTAAGTATGCGGAGCAGACCATCCGAGCGGTTCGAGAGGTGATCGTTGAAATGGTAAGGCTACAGGAACATCCTGAGTATCCTTCACGTTTGTCTTGCTTATACGCAGCAAAGAGCTATGAAGACGCCCTGATGTGGAAAAGCATATTCGATTCTTATCACCGGAAAGTGTTGCAGATCGTGAAACTTAAGGTCACTGGAGCTATTTTTGAAGGTGACGGCAGTCTATTACCCAAGGAAGACGGGGCCCCATTCTCCCGTAAAATCGAACAAGCCAGAGAATACTGGAAGGGTAATCTCAGTAACGCGCTCCCAGAGCTGTTGATTAACGGAAGAATCGAAGTCGTAGACATCCTCACAGAGTACCCTTGCTCCTAAGAATGCTGATGCTCTCCTGCTGGCGGTATTCTGTGGGGGTAAGGTTGTATTTCTTGCGGAACATTTGGGTGAAATGGCGCATGTCCTGGTAGCCTACCCGCTCTGCGATATCGGCCAGCTTCAGCCCCGGATTCAGTAGTAGCAGCTTCGCCTGCTCCAGCCGCAGCGAGGTGACATATTCCTTGTACCCCTGCCCCGTCTTCTGCTTGAACAGCTGGCTGAAATACGCCGGATTCAGGAACACCACCGAAGCTATTCTCTCCAAAGACAGCTCCTCGTAGAAATGCTCCTTAATGTAGTGCAGCGCCACTTCAATCGCCTTCTCCCCACTCCCCTTGAGCGGCTCAAGCGGCGGCCCCTGGAAGGCCGAAGCCTCCCGCATCCGCTTCACGATCTGCGGCACCGTATGGAAGTCACAGCTCCGCCCGGAATAGATCATCTGAAAAGGGATTTTCAAATAATGCGTCAGATGCGTCTTCACCTCCTCCTGGAACTGCTCTACCCGGACGCTCTCGCCCGGTGAGATCAGGCCCAGCAGGTGCTGGCGGTCATAGCTGACCACGAAGCCCCGCCCATACCGCTCGATCAGCTCGGAGAGAACATTCTCGACAATGAAATGCTCCAGCCGGGCGCTCTGATCCCCAGGCTCCAGCTGAACCATCACCAGATAGAAGGAGTGATAATCTTCAATGAACGCGTCGATGTCCAGATTCCCGATATCCAGCCCGGAGGCCAGCCGCTGAAAAACCCCCTCGCGCAGGAACCGCAGACTGGCCTTCAGCCGCTCGCCTTGCCGCGAGAGCTGGTTGTCCTGCTGGATTTCGATTGTCAGGCTGTCGATCAGCTCGGTCAGCTTATGCTTACCGATCGGCTTGAGCAGATAGTCCCGTGCTCCCAGCCGGACCGCTTCCTGGGCATAGGAGAATTCGCTGTGGGCAGAGATGACAATCCATTTCACATACGGATACCGGCGTTTCGAGATTTTCATGAATTCCAGCCCGTTCATGCCCGGCATTAGAATATCGGTCAGCACGATATGGATGTGCTGCTCTTCCAGAATCTTCACCGCTTCCTCCGCCCGCTCAGCCACGAACACCTGATGCTCTGCACTAATCTGCTTAATCGTACGCTTGATGCCTTCACGGATGGCCCGTTCATCATCGGCTATAAGAATATTCATCCCGGCAGCTCTCCTTCCACTGGAATAGGCAGCACGATCGCCACCTGCGTCCCCTCACCGGGGAAGCTCTGAATCTGCAGACCGTAACCCTCTCCGAACATGAACCGCAGGCGGCGGTGCAGGTTCTGGAGTCCGATCCCGCTTTTGCCGCCTTCTCTGCCACTAGCGCCAGAATTATCCGGACCATCCACATTCAGCGACTCCTGTAGCCTTGCAAGCTGCTCCCCGTTCATTCCGTCCCCGTTATCCTCCACAATTAGCTCAAGGTGGTCGTCCTCTTGCCGGGTGTACACCTTAAGAATCCCCTGACGCGAGAGCGGCTCCAGTCCATGCTTGACCGCATTCTCAATGACCGGCTGCACCGTCATCTTCGGGACCCTTATGTTCAGCCAGCGTTCATCGATATCCGTCACGATTACGAGGCGGCCCTCCAGACGGATCGAGATAATCTTCAGGTAATGCCCGATCTGCTCCAGCTCCTCCCTCAGGCTCACCTCAGCCCCGTCTTCCCACTGGCTGCTGTAGCGGAACATTGAGGACAGCGACAGCACCAGCTCGCCAAGCTGTTCATTGCCCTCCTCATCGAGCATCCAGTAGATCATATCCAGCGTATTGTATAGAAAATGCGGGTTCACCTGGGACTGCAAAGCGTGCAGCTCCGCATTCTTTTCGCTGACCGAGGACAGCTTGACCCGCTCAATCAGCTCCTCGATCCGCCGGACCATCCGGTTGAAGGAAGCGACCAGAATGTTAATCTCCTGATACGAAGAGACCTTGACCATGCCGCCGAAGTTCCCCACCTCTACCTGGCGCATCTCGCGGATCAGCTTCTTCAGCGGCGAAGAGATGGTCTGCGATACGATCGAAGCAATCAGCGTGGAGACCAGAATGAGCGCCGAGATCACGATCAAGAGATAACGCTTCATCTCCACCAGCTCCACATTCAGATCCTTATCCGGAGTAATACTCATCACCCACCAGCCCGAGAAAGACAGCTTAGACGCCACAACCAGTTGGCCGCGCTCCTGCTGAACCATCACATGCTCCGAAGCGGGGAGCTTAGGCAGACGGGCAGTGTCCGGCTGCGGATCTGTGGCCGAGGTGACAAACCGTCCATCCGGGGACATCAGGTAGACCTGGCTGTGCGCGCCCAGCTTCAGATTCTCCAGCGCGTCCAGCACCGGCTGCGGGTCCGTCTCATACAGCACGATGCCTATCGGCTTATGCTCATTCAGGTCATAGAGCTGCCGCCCGAAGGCGAAGACCGGACTGTCCTCCACCTGGTCGATCAGGGAGTGCGGGTACACCCCGAGCCAGACCATTTTCCCTGAGGAAGCCTGCAATTGCCGGTACCAGTCCTCCTGCCTATAATTCGGATCGACCACATTCATATAGTTGCCATAGTTGTAGATCTTGCCGCGGTCCGTGATCACATGAATACCCACCAGATCGTCCCGCGAATAAAAAATCGAGCCGATGATATTCGTCACCGTCTGCTCATTGATATAGGCCACCGCCGGCCCGTCCGTCTTCTCATTAATCAAGCGGATCATCTCGAAGTTATTGCTGAGCGATTTGGACAAGGCGTCATACCCCTTATAGAGAAGCGTGAATAAGCCTGCGCTCTGGGCGACGTTTTTTTGCGACAAATCACCGATCTTCTCATGCAATTGGTCTGTAGTCCGGTTATAGTACAGCAGGCTGACAATAAGCAGAATACTGGACATGCAAAAAAGAAACAGCAAGAACAACCGATGATGAATGGAATGAAAGCCGAGCTTCATAAGACTCTCCCCTTTACGCACCTGTTCTGCCGTTTCCTATTATAAAACTTTTCCATTTTTATGCAATGAGGGAATTCAGCACGCTTACCCCTATCCCTTAACCGCTCCGGCCACCATCCCTTTGGTAATCTGATTCGACAGGAAGAAGTAGATCAGAATTACCGGCAGCGCGCCCATCACCAGGAAGGCCCCGATATTCCCGTAATTGACCGAATACTGGCTCACGAAGGTATAGACCCCGAATGGAAGGGTTTTGAGCCTCTCTGACGAGATGAACGTGGCGGCCAGGATGTACTCGTTCCAGATATTGATGAAGGTTAAGATACATACGGTCATGACAGGCGGAATCGACACCGGCAGGATAATGCTGCGGAAGATCCGGTACACGCTCGCCCCGTCGATGAACGCCGATTCTTCGATCTCATGTGGAATAGCTCTCATGAAGCCGCTCAAGATGAACACGGCGATGGGAGTCGAGAACGCGATGTACGGCAGAATCAGCGACCAGTGGGTGTTGAGAATATGCATGTTTTTGAAAATAATCATCAGCGGCAGCAGCGTGGCCTGCATCGGAATCATCATCCCCATCAGGAAAATGGTCATCACGACATTGCCGTATTTCCACCGGAACCGGGAGATCGCATAGGCCGCCATCGAAGCCAGCAGAATGACACAAATCATCGTAAGGGCGGTAACGAACACGCTGTTCGACAGGTACTTCAGATAACTGCCCGAGGTGTAAGCCTCATAGTAGTTATGCCACTGGAATTTTCGCGGAAAAGAAAAGAAGCTCCCGTCCTGAATCTCCTCATTCGTCTTCAGAGAGTATAACAGGAGCCACAGCAGCGGGTAGAGCTGGGTAATGACAGGAATGGCAAAAAGAAGATACACGATTCCTTTTTTAAGCTTACGCATGGTCCGCGCACTCCTTTCCTATTCGAATTTTCGCTCAAGCCGGTTAAAGATCATGTTGATGATGCCGGTAAAAATGAGACAGACCACCACGAGGAAGGTCGCAATCGCGCTGCCGTAGCCATACTTGAAGGACAAGAAGGAGCTGTTATACATATGGGTGGAGATGACATCCGTTGCATGTGCAGGACCGCCGCCAGTCATGACCATAACCAGGTCGAAGGCTTGCAGGGACCCGATAAACGCCAGGATGATCGAGATTTTGAAAATCGGAATGATCAGCGGAAGCGTAATGTAACGATCCGCCTTGAAGCCGTCAGCCCCGTCAATTCTGGCCGCTTCGTACAGCTCGTCGGGAATGTTCTGCACTCCGGTATACTGAATCAGCAGATGGTAGCCGAAATACTGCCACAGGGACACCAGATACAGAGAATACATGGCGATGTTAGGCTCGGTCAGCCAGTTATGCGTCCAGCTCTCAAGCCCCAGGGACACCAGCACACCGTTCAGCATGCCCCCCATCGAAGTAGGGTTATAGATGGTCTTCCAGAGTTGTCCAATAATAACGACTGATAAGATGACCGGCGTGAAGTAGATCGACACCAGCGTGTTGGCTCTGCGCAGATAGCGGTTCAGCAGGATCGCCATCCCCAGACAGAGCGGGATTTCCAGCATGGAAGCCACGGCGTACAGCAGCGTTCTCCGAACAGAGGGCCAGAACACCGGGTCATTCCAGAACATATTCTTGAAGTTGCCGAAGCCGACGAACTGAGAGGTCGTTAGACCGTCCCACTTCAATAAGCCCGTATATAATGAGACCAGTATGGGAACGAATACCAGGCACACATAGAGCAACAGACATGGCAGTATGAAGGCAGCGATTGTGTATGCCGGAACCTTAAGGACTTTCATCTTTCCCGCCTCCTAATCAAGCAGATTCTTCTTTATCTACTGATTCATATCATTAATGATTAATGCTATTAACTTTAAAAAGCACATGATAAACCCGATGCGAAGCAGCCTGAATCAGCTGGCTTCGCATCGAGCAGGACGGCTATACGATTGCAGGGAATGCGTTAGATGGCGTAAATTGAGTAAAGCTTAGATTATACGAAACGCTGAAGTCTTAGGCTTATTTATTGGCTTCAAATGCGGCCTGATGCTCTTTGGCTACCGCCTTGGAATCCATCTTTTGAACGAACAGGTTCTGAATGCTGCTGAGGTGGACTTGTGAAGTTGCTGGATTCATCGTGTTGTCGAAGGACAGATCGCCGCCTTTTACTTGGTTGAACAGACCGGCCACAGTGATAGCCAGCTCGGAGTAACCGGCAGCTTTCAGGTCACCGTCTACCTTTTGCCCGATACCTACAGCATTCTTCAGCTCGAACTGTTTTTTAGGATATTCAGAAGCGAAGAAGTTCAGGAAATCCTTCGTTTCCTTCAGATGCTCGCTGTTTGCAGACACGGCAAATGCGCTGCCCGGTGCAAGCATGAATTCGTTCGGATCACCTTTACCGTTAACCGTAGGAAATTGGAAGGCTCCCACTTTACCGGCTACGGAAGAAGCATCATTCGCGCCCGTCTCCCAAGTACCGATAACCCACATTGCTGCCTTACCGGATCTGAAAATATTCCCGCCGGCATTTGCATCGATGGAAGTTGCCCCGTCAGGGAATGCGCCTGCTGCTACCAGTTGCTGGAACGCGTCTACCGCTTCAACAAAGGCAGGATCTTCAAATGTTTTCTTACCATCCACTACGTCTTTCAGGAAGCCAGGACCGCCGTTTGTACGAAGCAGGATGTTCATGAACAGGAACGAGCCGGTCCACGAATCCTTTTCACCGATAGCCAGTGGAGTAATCCCTTTGTCTTTTAAGAGCTTAACGTCCTTCAGTAATTCTTCAAACGTGGTTGGAGGTGCTGCAATTCCGGCTTGGGCGAACAAGTCTTTGTTGTAGTAGACCACTTCGATATTGTTGCCGTCAGGAAGCGCATACACATTGTTATCGAAGCTGTAATAGTCGAGCAGACCCGCTTGGTACGTATCTTTCAGTCCATTCTGATCGAGCACATCATTCAGCGGGGCTAATAATCCTGCATCTACAAAGGGCTTCATTTGAGCGGCAGGGTTAACCATCGTAATATCAGGTATTTCTTTGGAGGCTGCTTGTGTTTTCAGCTTCACCTTCTGTTGATCCGTGTTCAGCGTATCCAGCTCAATCTTTACATTGGGATGCTCTTTCATGTACTGGTCAGTCAGCTCGTGGATCATTTTGTAAGACGGTGTTGCAGGGTCAGGGTAGATGTTCTGGAAGGTAATAGTTACCTTCTTGTCGCTCGGAGCGTCTGTAGCAGCGGCATTGCCGCTGCCTGTGGCGGCGTTCGGTGCGGCGGTGTCCTTAGCCTTGGAATTGGCGTTGTTGTTCGAGTTCCCGCATGCGGCAAGGCTTACTGCCATTAGCGCGGCGAACGCGACGGTGGCGGTTTGCTTCATTTTTCTGTTGACCATTCATTAAAGCCCCCTCTGTCGTGATAAGCTAATTATCATCGCGTAGAGCGCTTCCGGGCAAGGTGGGAACTGCAGAAATGAGGTTTGTTTTTTCTAGGGTATGCTTGGGCGGGCTTCGTTCGTCAGCTCTTTATCTAACATCTGCTCATCGTCTTTCACATAGCCACAATCTTCGTAGGTCCGAATAGCCGCAGTGTTCCTTCTGCCCGTCAATACCTTGACCCGTTTCACTCCGCGCAACCTAAGCTCGTCTTCCAGACAAGTAATAATAGCTCTGGCAGCTCCCTTTCTTCGAGCGGTATCTTGCACATAGAGTTCTGTAATTTCTCCATAAGGCTCCTCATAGCAAAAAGAATACAGGCTTTGGGCGCAGCCAAAACCGACGATGCTACCGTTCAACTCGGCTACGGCAATCAGCTCGTTACGGTTAGTATGCAGATGTTCAATAATTTGGGCCGGGGGTCTGTGAACGCCGCCATTGAACTCTTGATTGAGTCGCGACAATGCCTCAGCATCTGTTATGGATGCCAGCCTTATAGTTATAAGTGAATTCACTTGGAGTCACCTTTTTTATTTATATTTTTATAAAAAGCACTAAAGAATTGAACTCTAAGCTTGGTCGTCACTGCGGTGAACATTTGGACTTCCGGCTGCTGTTGTCACAAGATTTCTTCATCAACATCTTAAGCGTAATAGCTCTAATTCTTGAAGAACTTCCTTTACATCACAGCTGGAATTCAAGATATGGATCATCTCTTCCGTAATGGGGAGATCATCGTAGATTTCTGCAACAACCTCTAGGGATAGTGAACAATCAAAATAATCTGTTGCAAATTCCACAAAATCCTCTGGTGTATGGAATATACAGCCCATTAAAAAATCAGAACCATCGCTCTTTCCTTCTGGAATCTCAACGTTCCCCTTGTGCCAGTTCGTGTCACTGTTTTTACGCCAAATACAAAAAGTCACATCATCTTTTTCAATTGCAGCATCATCAAGTAAAGATAATAGTTCCATTGGGACGTCATCATAAATCCCTTGCCATACTTTATGTTCATCTTGCGCATATGGGCTTAATCCGGATTCATGATCGAAGCCTTTTATGATGGAGCCTTCAGGGGAAAACAAAATAAACAGATGATCCCCTGATCCATTATCTATTTTCGCCATAGAAACACCCTCATTCCAATCTTGAACATAGCTATGGTAACGAAGCCATTCCTCCGGACAAAGAATAATATTTAGTGATGCTTGGATTTTCATTAGCTTTTGTAACATTGCTGGATCTGGTAGACGCTCTAACATATTTGCTTCCATGAATTCTCACCCTTTCTTCTTTCATTGCACAACTAGAGTAACCCTTCGTCTGAGCTTACTTTTTCGAATAATTCTCTATCTAGAGTTCAAGAGAGAAGCTCCGCTGTTTTATTAACGCAAGCCGGAGATTCCGCTTTAGAAAATGCCCGCAACGATCCGGAATTTTGGAAGCTAATCGTCGAAAAAGAGATTGCGTTTACCAAATTACTGGGCATGCTTGATTGGAATGAATCCCAGCTATATGGTGCAAAAGTTATAATTCCCGCCGTATAACAAGAAGCAGCCGGTCACTATAGGATCGGCTGCTTCTTGTTGTAGTCCCATACTCGCTTATTCAAGCCTTCTCAAATCCATAATCCCTTTCAACCTTGCAAACCCTTGTTTTATAAGCGAGATACCAATCAGATATCCCTTTGCGCTGGGCTACTAAATGTCGTTCGTTTTGTTTCCATTTGTGTATAGCTTCGAGAGAATCCCAATAAGATACAGTAATACCTACACCTTCTCTGGCACTTTCTACTCCGAGAAATCCAGGTTGGACGGATGCAAGTTTCTCCATTTCATCCGCCATTTCCACATATTTGGTATCCGCATCTGTTCGTTCCGATGTAAAAATCACTGCGTAATAAGGTGTTTGTGGTGTTTTAGCAATCTCGCTCATGATTTCACCTCCGTTATTTGGTTATCCCTATATCCATTATGCCGTAGGCTGCTTCCACTGTTTGATCACGCTGACTAGACCCGGTACATCAAGACCGTCGAGCGAAAAGGCTTTGCGCAGCAGGTCATGCGGGATGAACTCATCGTATTTGCCGAGGTAAGGGGCTTCATCCGGCTTCAGGAGCGTGAGTGCATCCGTAGCGGCAGCGGTCTCAGCAATAATCTCATCCTCCAGCTTCTCTGCACCCACTTTGCCTGCGACCACCATATAATACGGTTCCATCGGCACGACCGAGCGCAAGCCAAGCGGCTCCTTCAGATTGTTCTTGAGCAGGCGCTCCAGCGTGCGGAACTGGCGGCTGCCAGCCCACGGAAGGATGAACATGGAGTCTCCCCCGGCTGGCAGAACGGAACGCGTCAGCAGTCCGCTCTCCTTCGCGAGCCTGCGGGCCCGTTCCAGTCTGGCGGCCGCGCTTGGTGCAAGGTATGGGTACAGGGCCGTAGATCCTAATACTTCGCGGATCTTCGTCATAATCCGGGTATGGACATCTCCGCCTGCACCGAGCCATAAGGTGTCCACTTTGCCGCGTGAGCCTTTGACATAGACGGCCTTATGGCGGTTGTCCACCTCCTCGACCTTCCATAGCTTGCCTGCCAGTGTGAAGCAGTAGCCTGGAGGCGGCACGGTGGTAATGGACCCGATCTCCTCCGTCCCGTTATAGACGACATGCTCTTCATCGTCCTTGAATACCGCATAGAAGCGGAAGTTGTTAACGATCTTCTCACCCGCCATCCCGATCAGCAGGCTGCCCTCATCCATCTTCTCGATATGGCCCATGCCCAGCATGTACTCCATGAAGTCATCATAATCAGCGGGATCAATGCTGCGGAAGGACGGCAGGCTCAGTACAGCCTCCTTCAGCTCCTCCGGCTCTGCCTCACCCATGCTCTTCAGAATGCTCATCGTCTGATGATACAGGAGACCGACCGGCAGCTGGCGCACGGTCAGCGGCTCCACCCATTTCTCGCGTACATACAGCTCGATTACGGCTATGGCCCGCAGCAGCGTCCACGGCATGCGCGCCGGGAGCTGCGCCTCCTCGTCCTCCTCCTCGGGCGTGACGAAGATCATCTCGGAGGCGGCGTCCCCGCGCCTGCCCGAGCGGCCCAGCCGCTGCACGAAGCTCGCGCAGCTATAAGGCGCGCCGAGCTGGAGCACCCGCTCCAGCTCGCCCAGATCAATCCCCAGCTCCAGCGTCAGCGTCGCTGCAGCCACAGCCGGCCCTGCGCCCTCACGGAGCGTGGCCTCGGTCTCCTCGCGCAGCATCGCGGAGATGCTTCCATGATGCACATGGAAGACATCCCGCTCGCCCCGCTTAGCGGCAATGCGCCGCATCTCCAGGATGGCCTCTTCGGCATCGGTGCGGCTGTTCGTAAAGATGAGCGCCTTCTTCACATGCGTGTGATCATAGATGAAGCCATAATAAGCCTGTCGCGCCCGCTCCAGGTGCTCGGCTTCCTCCTCATTCCGCGCATCCGGGAACGAGAAATGCTCCACGCTCAGCCGCAGCTTGCGCCCGCCCTGCGGCGCGCTGACCTCCACGCTCTCGCGCGTGCCCGCCGCCAGCCACTCCGTGACGGATGCATAATCGCTTAAGGTCGCAGAGAGGCCGACCCGCCGCGGATGACAGCCCGCCATCCGCGAGATCCTCGCGAGTTGGCTCAGCACCTGAATTCCGCGGTCTGCGCCCATGAAGGCATGAACTTCATCGATGATGATGAAGCGCAGATCATGGAACAGGGCCGGGATCGCATTCGGGCGGTTCATCAGCAGGCCCTCCAGCGATTCAGGGGTGATCTGCAGCACTCCCGAAGGGTTCTGCATCAGCTTGGTCTTGTCCGCCTGCGGCACATCGCCATGCCAGTGCCAGACCGGAATGTTCCCTTCACGCAGCAGGTCGTTCAGCCGCGTGAACTGGTCGTTGATCAGCGCCTTCAGCGGCGCGATATACAGAATGCCTACAGAAGCAGACGGACGCTGGTGCAGCTCCGTTAGCGCCGGGAAGAAGGCCGCTTCGGTCTTGCCCGAGGCCGTCCCTGAAGCGATCAGCAGATGATGCGGCGTGTCAAACAGCACACGGCAGGCATCGACCTGCGCCTCGCGCAGCGTATCCCAGCGGTTCTTGTAGATGAATTCCTTGATGAACGGGGCCAGCCGGTAGAACGGGTTATCGTTCATAGGTCGAACTCCGCCAGGAAGCCGTCCAGCTCATTCTGTTCCGTCTCGGCAGGCCGCGAAGTCCGCTCTCCAACCAGCTTCTCGAATGAAAGCTCCGGATGCTGGTGCAGGGTGTGCAGCAGATCCATGAAGTCGCGCACCACCTCACGTGCAGTGAGCAGTTCATCAGCTCCCAGCCGGTTGACCGCCTCTTCCATGAAATGCACCAGCTGCTCCTGTGTCAGTCTTGCTTCATATCCGTAATGGAGCGCATGGATATCCCGCAGCTTCTGGAGCAGAATAAGAATTTCTTCGTGGGAGAGCATGTCCAGCGCAATAATCGGCCCTGTGTAATTGTTCAGCCCGCTGCCTGCATACCGTCCGGCCACCAGCCGGGAGCGCAAGGCCTCATAGCTGAACAGTCCGCGCCGGTGGTCCTCCACGAACTGCGGCGTTCCGCCAACGAAGATACCCAGCCGCTCAGCTTTGCCTTGCATCGTATCATTGAACATGGTCAGCAGCTTCTCATAATTGCTCTGCCGCGAGATACTGTTGGTAATCTTGTAGAGGTTCACCCCTTCATCGATAAACAGCAGCAAGCCCTTATAGCCGATGGCTCCGGTGAATTCCGCCCACAGCTTCATGTAGTCGTACCAGTTGTCATCGTCAATGATGACACCAACGCCGAGCGCCTTCCGCGCTTCCGTACGGGTCGGGAACTCTCCCCGCAGCCAGCGCAGGGAATCCTGCTTCAGCCCGTCATCGGCCAGCTTGTGCCCGTTCCAGTAAGAGGCCAGCACCTTAGCGAAGTCGAAGCCATGCACCAGCCCGCGCATCTCGGAAGCAACCGAATAGATGCGCTGCTCAACCTCATCGCCAAGTTCCGGCGCGTCAGGGCCATAGCCCTTCTCCTGCATCACCGCCTGTTGCAGCGTCATGATCCACTTCTGCAGCATAATCTCCAGCGCCCCTCCATCCGGGCGGGTCCGGGTCGAGAGATGGCTCATCAGCTCGCGGTAGGTGGCGAGCCCCTGTCCCTTCGTGCCAACCAGCCGCCGCTCCGGCGACAAATCGGCATCGGCAACCACGAAGTCACGGTCCATCGCATAGTTGCGGATGATCTGGAGCAGGAAGCTTTTGCCGCTGCCGAATTTGCCTGTAATCAGCTTGAAGGCAGCTCCGCCATCGGCGATATTCTCCATATCGCGGAGAATCGCCTCCACCTCCGGCCGGCGGCCGACGGCGATATGTTCAAGACCTATACGCGGTACAACTCCCGCTGTCAGCGAATTGACGAGCGCGGTGGTCATCCGCTTCGGTATTTTGAGTGGGTTCATTTTACGAATTTCACCTCTTTATATAGTCCAGCATGGATAGACATTCTTCGGTCAGCTCTTCCCCGTCAATAATGAGGTCTCCCAGACTGTCCATTGCCAGCTCATTAATCTCATCGTAGAGCAGCTCTGCCATCGTTCCTGCTCCTGCAGCCAGCCGCTGCACCTTCGCAGGACCGCCCTCTTCTGCCAGGGCCAGCACGGCCTCCCGTTGCAGCAGAGTCAGCTCCGAAGCGAACAATGTCCAGCGGTCCGCTTCCCTATCTGAGGCTGGCGGCTGGGAAACGGTAAGCTTCTGTCCGGCAGACGGGGAATCACCCGGGAGCTCTTCCCGCGTGCCTCCTAACCGCCCACCACTGGTCATCCGGGCCACCTGCTCTTCAGCTTTTGCAGAGTTATCCTCATTTGCTGATACAGCTGATGCAACTCTTGCATTCGCATTCGCAATACTTTTCTCGCCCGCTGATTCAGCGCTTCCAAGTGCTCCTTCAGACTCAATTATCCATTCCGCGTCATCCTCATGACCCGGCTCCCCGGTGTCTTCCACCGTAAGCAAGGAACGCACCACCTCGGAGTCGCTTGCCAACTGCTCCAGCTTTTGCTGGTCAATGACCACTGCCGGGCCCTTCTCTTCCTGCTCCGCCTTGCGGAATTCACGCTCCAGGAACCGGGTGACGAGATCATCCATATCGGCATCAACCCGGACATCCTTCAGTCTTCCCCGGTATCCCATCAGCGCCCGCAGCTTATTCTCGGTCAGCCGGAACAGCCGGGTAATCAGACTGCGCAGCGGCGGGGACTTGCTGACCCGGATAACAGGTACAAGAACAGAATAGCCATACAGGGAGATATCGTATACCGCGCTGCGGAACAAATAACGCTCACGGACGACAGGCGGGGCGGGCGGGAACATCGTGATTAGATTCGAGCCATGCTTCCGCGCGACATAAGCATCAATTAGGGCTACAACCTGGGGAATATAACGATCCGCAGCGATTTTACCCTCGCCGGTATAGAATTTGGACTTGCTGATATCATAATCCGACATCACACTCAGTACCTCGATCCTAAGCTGCTCCGGGGCAGCCGACAGGCAGCGGACCAATTCAAGCTCAGCCAGATCCCCGGCCAGCCCGCGCGAACGGGCCACAATCTCCGAGAGGCGGATATCCAGCTTATGGACAAAAGAGAAATCCGCAATCCACCCGCCAAGGTACTGATCCAGACGTTTGTAACTATCACGGTAGGCCTCCCACAGCAGATTGAGCTGACGGCAGCCCTCCTGAGGCTCGTCCCAGCCCACACCGTTAATCAGCTCATAGATATGCAGGAAGATATATGAGAGATCGGTCTTCGGGTATCTCCCCTGCCGGACTTCATCCCGCCAAAAGAAATACCATCTGCTCTGCGCGCCGGTCATATGCCCGTAGGTGGGCCAATAGCTTTTGAACGGGACGAACAGCGCCGCAGGCTCCTTATGTTCTACAAGCTCACGTGCACGCTGGACGAACTCGCTCTCTGTAGTGGTTACCGGCTCCACACTCTCTTCCATATCCCAGAGCTGAAGCTGGACTGTATCGTAACCGGACGTTGTCTTCTTAACCGGCTCTGACTTAGGCTTCCGGCTGCCTTCATCTACAGTACCGCGCGGCGGAATCGCCACATTCTGCTCCGTACTCTCCCAGACCAGCTCCGAGAAATGTAGCCCCTGCCTGTCTTTAGCCATGCTTCATCGCCCCACCCGTATGTCTTGGTAATTCTCACATTATATCATATACCCTATGCAGCGGATGCAGCCGCTCCAGTCATGTGCAGGTACGGTTAATGCAGCTACTCTCACTGCTACTTCCTGCTTCTTTCTCGCTACTATTCACTGCAACTCACTGTTACTTACTGCAACTCACATCTACTTACCGCTATCCCTACCACTTCCTGCTACTATTACTCCCCTAGTTATCTCTGCCGGACTGAGATTCCGTTATTCTGAACAAATCCGGCAAATTTGACGGTCAAGCGGACTCAGAATCCCTTATTTGAACGATAATGTCTCATTTCAGGGCCGAATAACCCTAATAAGCGCTTCTCAGTCCGCTCGGGGCTCATGAAATAGCTTTTTGAAGAAATAACGGATCCTCAGTCCGCATAACCGCGAAAATATCCGAGGTGCCCACCTATGTAATCGCACAGTCGCACAGTTGCACAGCAGGAATCCGCCCACCCTCCAGCATCCCGCCATAAATCAATAAAAAGACCTTGAGAGACTAACTCCTCAAGATCTTGGATGAGAGCGTCTGTCACCGCACCGCAACTTGATGTTACCTGCCGGGCAATGAGAACGTTCGTTTGTGTCTCCATAAGAATATACTATACTCACCCTGGGGGCTGCAATAGCGGAGAGTTACCCCTTCAAATAATCACTCGGGCTGCGCCCGGTAATCATCTTGAACACCTGACTGAAATAGGCGGGGTTGTTGAAGCCGACCATTTCACTGATCTCATACACCATATGCTGGCCGGATTGCAGGAATTCGATGGCCCGGTCCACCCGGTACTGATTCAGGTAACTGACGAAATTCTCACCGCTGATCCGTTTGAAGAGCTGGCTTAGATATTTCGGATGCACATGCAGCTCCTGCGCGAGGCCCATGAAGCTGATCTCCTGGGTATAGTGGGCTTCCACATAGCTTTTGACGCTCTCTACCAGACGGTTCTTCTTGACATTCATCTCGGTGAACGCTGCGTTCAGGAATGCCGGAATAATCTGGCCCATCCACTCCGTCAAGCTTCTCCAGGTATAGTATCCCGTCACCGCCTGCAGGAATTCGGACATGCTCATAGGGGGAGTGCGGCCCGGGCAGCAGGCATTCCAGTAATACATCAGCGTAGTGAACAGCCCGACACACACCGTCTGTATGTCCTGAATATTATTCTGATCCTCCTGCCGGAGCCTGCCGAAGATGATCTCCCAGGTCTCCCATACTTTTGAGGAATCCCTGCACAGCAGCACCTCATTCCACTCCTGGAGCAGCCGGGAATAGTCCTCCAGCGTCCACGGGTTGGTGCTTTTGCACGGCTCATAGGCGTAGATGGGACTGGTCTCCTGAAACTCCGCGGAAGCAAGCGCCTCTCTGCTCTCAAGATAAGAATCGATCAGTTCATGGATGGCAGATTTGACCGAACCAATACCGGCATAGGTCTGAAGCTGAATGTAATTTCGGATCTTATCCATCGTCTCCTGCACTACTTCCTTCAGAACCGGGATTGGTTCTCCCGCCTCACGGTCCAGCAGCAGCACCACCAGCAGATCGTCGGAATAGTCCAGCACATGACCTTGCACAGAGGGATGTCCGGCAAGCTTGTGCTGGAGTGTCTCCCGGCAGATATTGCCCGCTCCGAAGCGCAGCAGCTGCCATTCGCGCTCCTTCAGCTTATGCAGCGACGAAGGCCGGTTCAGCTGGATGCTGGCCGCCGCCAGCCGCTGCGGACGGGTAATCTGGAGATATCCGAGCCGCTCCTCGGAGCATTCCTCCGCACTGTAGCGGGTGGTCAACAGCTCCATAAGCAAGCGTTCCCGCAGAAAAGGAAGCGTGCGGCCGATTTCCTGCTGATAACGCTCCTCCAGCCGCTTCTTCTGCTCTCCGGCATCCAGATCCAGCAGCACAGCGCGGAGCACCGCTTCGATCTCGTCTACCCTGGCCGGCTTCAGCAGGAAATGGCTGACGCCCCAGCGCATCGCCTGCCGGGCATTCTCGAATTCCTCGTAGCCGCTCAGGATAATAACCGGCAGCTCCGGTGCCAGCTCCCTCAGCGCCTCTGTAAGCTCCAGTCCGCCCATGCCCGGCATATAGACATCGGTCATCACCAGATCGGGGGAGAATCTGCGGAACAGCTCCAGCGCTTCATGGCCGTTGACCGCTGTTCCAGCCAGAGTGAGGCCCAGCTTCTCCCAGCCTACATGTCTCGTAAGGGCTTTCAGAATATGCGGGTCGTCATCCACCAGCAGTATAGAGCGGCTCATAGCTGATCGCGCAGCAGCCGCTCCAGCTGCTCCTCCGTCTCAATGACTGGCAGCGTAATCATAGCCGCAACCCCTCTCTCCGGCCGGTTGGCCAAGTATAGTCCGTACGGTTCCCCGCAGTACAACTGAATCCGGCTCATCACATTCCGGGTGCCGATGCCGCTCACCTGCTCCATCGACCAGCCTTCCTCCAAGCCCCGGCCGTTATCCAGAAGAGTGATTTGCAAGTAAGGCTGGCTGCCCGGCATCTTGACCTCCCTGACCTCCAGATGAATCTGCAAAGGGCCGGAACCTGGCTCCCGGCTGCCATGAATAATTGAATTCTCAACCAGCGGCTGGAGAATAACCTTCGGAATGAAATAACTCCGGACTGCCGGGTCCGAAATCGACTCCGTATACTCGATAGCAATCGGCAGCCGTTCCTGCTGGATGCTGACATAACACCGCGCATGCTCCAGCTCGTCGCGCAGACGAATGAGCATTCTGCCGCCGCTCAGGCCGATGCGCAGCATTTTGCCCAGTTGGGTGATCATGTAGCTGATATCTTGGGCGTCGTAATCCATCGCCTTCCAGTGAATCATATCCAGCGTGTTGTACAGGAAATGCGGCTTGATCTGGGCCTCCAGCAGCCCTGCCTGCGCCTCCCGCTTCGCGGCGCTTGCTTCCCGCTCGCTCTGCACCAGCTCCTGCAGCCGGTTCACCATGTGGTTGAAGCCGTAAGACATCTGCGTGTATTCCTCCGTCAGCGACTCACTCATACTGGCCCGGAAATCTCCGCGCTCCAGCTTCCGCATCTCCTGAATCAGCCTCCGCACCGGACGGATCATATTACGGATGAAGAAGTACGCCAGCAGCGCCGACAGGAGCAGACAGAGCAGGCCGATCCCGATTACCTGCCTGTCCGCCTTACGAACCTCCTGCAGCAGCTCGCGGGTCGGGATGACCTGAACCAGCCGCCAGGAGATAGTGCTCGGTCTGGAGAACAGGACGAGATAGGACTGTCCGTCTTTTTTTAGCAGTTCATAGCCTTCATTGCCCTCATACGTATGCTGGTAGAGCCAGTCGGCATCCAGTACAACCTTACCGGCAGAGCCATTCTCCTTGTTCACCAGCAGCAGGAGATTGCCGCTTGTATCCACCAGATGAATCTGGCCGTCCAGCACAGCCGGAATATCCTTGAACTGCTTCAGGATATCGTCTGCAGACAGCCGGATATAGAGGTAGCCGATCGTTTTTCCTTCATTTCCGAACAGATGCTGAATATGGCCGATCAGATAAGGCTCGTCTTCGCCGCCGCTGCCCTCCAGGGGAACCCAGAGCGAATCCGCCTGCTTCAGCTGGGGATACCAGCTCTCGTTCCTAATCGAAGAGACAGGAAAGACAAGGTCCGTGGAGCTTTGCGGCACCCCGCTGAACAAATCACTGTAAATCTCAATCGAGCTTACCCCTTCGTTCAGCACCAGCGAATGCTGGAGAATCTCCGTAATCTCCCGCCTTCTGGAGATCATCTGATACTTGGAGGAAGGCGTGTTCTCCAGCCCCTCAATCACGCTCTTGTTCGCTGCAATGGAGTAGGCGGTGCCCGACACATTGGTCATGAAGTCGAAGCCGCGCTTCGTGCTCTCATTCAGCAGGGCAAGCCTGGTGGTGCTGATCTCTTTGAAGGTTACATCCGAGAAGGTCCGGTAGGCCAGCAGGACAATGAACCCGAGAAAGATCAGATTGAACGTAATAATACTGGCTGCCATCAGCGTGGAGAGCTTGCTCCGCCTGATCCGCAGCAGCCAGGTGCCGAGCATTCTTTTTTGCATCTGCCCCATCCCTATGCTTTTCCCAAGATTCTATCCTTTCAGGCCGGATGTCGCAATTCCTTCCACGAAATACTTTTGCAGCGTGATGAAGAGAATGAAGCACGGCACCAGCGACAATACCGACATGGCGAACATCGGGCCCCAATCCGACTGCGAGCTGGAGTCCAGGAACAGGCGCAGCCCGAGCGGCACTGTATACTTCCCGATATCGCTAAGGAAGATGAGCTGGCTGAAGAAATCATCCCAAGTCCACATGAAGGTGAAAATCATCGTCGTGATCAGCGCAGGCAACGCCAGCGGAATAATAATCCGGCTGAAGATTTGAACCGGCCCGCAGCCGTCAATCGTTGCTGCTTCGTCCAGCTCCTTCGGCAAGCCGCGGATGAACTGTACCGTCAGGAAGATAAAGAAGCCGTCCGTCGCCATCCACTTGGGCAGAATAAGCGGCGCGAAGGTGTTCACCCATCCCAGGCTGTTAAAGAGAATATAACGCGGGATAAGGGTCACATGCAGCGGCAGCATAATCGTCATCAGCATCAGCGCGAAGCCCAGTGCCTTGAACCGGAAATTCAGCCGCGCGAACGCATAAGCCGCCATGGAGCAGGTGATCACATTACCGAGCACGGCCCCCAGAGAGACCAGAGCCGAGTTTTGCAGGAACCGGGAGAACGAGCTGCCCTGGAAGCCGAACCAGCCGCTGACATAATTATGGAAATTCCATTGCCGGGGCCAGAACCAGATTTCCGAGAAAATCATATTCGCCGGCTTGAACGAGCTGCCTACCAGCCACAGCACCGGGTACAGCATGACAAAGGCGATCAGACAGATGATGAAGTGCTTGAGCCAAACGGTACTTTTCGAGGCGCTGCCTGTATCCATAGCTTATTTCCCCCCATCTTCATAATGCACCCACAGCTTGCTGCTGCCGAAGAGCAGAAGTGTGAATATCCCGATCAGCAGCACCAGTACCCAGGCCATCGCCGAGGCATAGCCCATCTGGAAGAAGGAGAAACCCTTCTTATAGAGGTACAAGGAATACATCAGGGTGGAATTCACCGGTCCCCCGCTGCCGTTACTGATAATGAAGGCTTGGGTGAACGACTGGAAGGCGGTGATCGTCTGCATGATGACATTGAAAAAGATAACCGGAGACAGCACCGGCAGCGTAATATGCAGGAATTGCCCCACTTTGCCTGCACCGTCCACCGAAGAGGCGTCATAATATTCCGGCGGCACCTGCTTCAGCCCGGACAGGAAGATGATCATCGACGAGCCGAATTGCCATACCGACAGCAGGATAAGCGAATACAGCGAGTATTTGGGATTCGATACCCAGTCAGGCGCCTGTATCCCCACCATGGCCAGCAGCTGATTCAGCAGCCCGTCGCCGCCGAGCATCTTGCGCCACAGCATCGCAATAGCGACACTGCCTCCAAGCAGCGTAGGGATGTAGTAGACCGTCCGGTAGATGCCAAGGCCCCGTATTCCTTTGTTAAGAAGCAGAGCGACCGCCAGGGCAAACATCAGCTTCAGCGGTACCGACACGAATACGAAGATAAACGTCACCTTAAGCGACTGGATAAATAGCGGATCGGCGGTGAGCATTGTGGTGAAATTATCCAGTCCGATCCATCTGGAGCTCTCCAGAATACTGTAATCTGTAAAAGAAAAATAGAGTGAGGCCGCCATCGGCCCCAGGGTCAGGCACACCAGCCCCAGCAGCCAGGGCGACAGGAACAGGAGGGCAATCCCGTTCTGATTGTAGCGCAGCTTTGTTTTACGCCGCTTCATGCCTGCTGGTCTATCTACTGTAATCAGATCTGCACTCAATGGCTCTCTCGCTCCTCTGTATTTATTTGGCCTTGTCCAGTATGGCGTTAGCACCGGAGATGAACTGCTCGCTTACCTGCGGAATTCCGGCCTGACCGAAGGAGATCTGCTCGCTGGCGCTCTTGAAGTTCTTATCAATCTCCGAGAAGCCCTGCGGGTAAGGCGGGTCAATATCACTGGAATGCTTGGAGACCACATCGATAAAATCAAAGATTAACTGCTCCTCGGCGGTAAGCGACGGCTTCAGCTGCTCCCGCACTGCGGAATTGACCGGCACTCCCCGTTCAGCCCCCAGAATAGCGGTGCCTTCCGGATCATTGACCATGAAGTCGATCAGCTTCGCCACCTCCTTGGGATACTTGGTCTTGGCATTCCCGGAGATGAACTGGCCGGGCTTCAGATATTCGCCGATTTTCTGCTCCCCTTCCATATGCGGAATCACCTGCATCTTCAGCTTCTGGCTCTGATCCTTCAGCACATTCTGATAGGTAATCAGCTGGTTGGACCAGGCAAAATCAAGGGCAGACTGGCCAACGGACAGCGGCCGGGTCTCCAGGGCATTCGTCATCGCGGCAGTTACCTCTGCCGTTGTAGCGCCGCCACTGTCCCGCAGCCCCTGCCAGTAATTGAACCATTCATCGATGACCTCCCGGGAGACACCCAGCTTATTCCCTTCGAACAGGCCGCTCCCGTTCTGGCGCACGAATACCTCGAAGATGTTCGTAGTGCCCGAAATATCCGGCGTACCATAGTAGCCGTCGCCCTTCTTCTTAGCAATTGCATTCGCCATCTCCGCAAAATCCTTCCACGTCCATGACTCCTGCGGCTCCGCAATTCCCAGCTCCTGAAGCACAGATGCATTATAGACAACGCCGGGAGCATTCACTCCAAGCGTGACGGCGTACAATTTGCCGTCAATGCTTCCTGCCGAGAGCATGCTGCTGTCATGGTCCTCCGTCCGTAGCGTTCCATCCTGGGTATAAGGCGTCAGGTCAAGCAAGGTGCCGCGCTTGGCGTAATCGGACAGGAACGCATAGTCCATCTGAATGATATCCGGAGCATTCGAGCCTGCCACCTGGGTAGACAGCTTATCGAAATAGCCGTCCCAGCCGGAATATTCCGGCTTAATCGTGATGCCCGGATTCTTCTCCTCGAAGCGCTTGATCATCTTGGTGGTCAGATCGTGGCGTGTCTGCGAGCCCCACCAGGTCATACGCAGCTCAATTGCAGGTGCCGAACCCTCTGTCTTGGAAGAAGCCTTGGCACCGTCCGGTGCATTCGATCCGCCGGATGAGCATGCAGCCGTAGTCATCAGCAATATGGAGCTTAGAAGCAGTGCAAGTCCTTTGGTCCCCTTGATTGTCATCTGTTGCCTCCTCAAATTTGTGAAGTAAGCGGTTACATTAATGATTATACGGAACGCACTGCATAGGGTAAATCCAGAAAAGTAAGGGGTTATATCAAATAAGTAAGACAAAAGCCAGCCGGAATCTTCCGGCTGGCCTGTTAGTCCTGGTTAGTTCTTTTAAGTATAAATCTGTTCCGTAAGCAATCTACTCTAGCTCCAGTCCCTTCGTTTCCTTCCCCAGGAACAGCACCGCCAGAGCGCCGATTACAATCGTGACGAAGAAGATCATGAAGATGGAGCCGATCCCGACCGCCTTGCCAACCAACAGGCCGACCAGCGTTGGGGCAATAATGCCTCCAATCCGTCCAAAGGAGGTGGCGAGTCCGGCACCTGTAGAACGGATCTTAGTCGGATACAACTCAGGTGTGTAGGCGTACATCCCGCCCCACGCTCCCAGGTTGAAGAACGACAGGCAGATCCCGGCAGCCATCAGCATGCCCTCGGTCGTTGAATTCCCGAACCAGGCAGCACTGACGGCTGTCAGCAGCAGGTAGATGACCAGTACGAACTTGCGGCCGTATTTCTCGATGAAATAAGCGGCGGTGAAGTACCCCGGCAACTGGGCGAGTGTCATGATCAGCACATACTCGAAGCTTTTGACCAGACTGAAACCCTTCAGCACCATCACCGTCGGCAGCCACAGAAACATTCCATAATAAGAGAACACCACGGTGAACCACAGAATCCACAGCATGATGGTCGAACGCCGGTGCTCTGCTGACCAGACTGCCGCTATACGCTTCTTCAAAGGCACTGGAGGTGCTTTCTTGATCTCCGCGAACTTCGGGGAGTCATCGATCGCCCTGCGCAGATAGAGCGCATATAGCGCTGGTACCGCACCAATGGCGAAGGCGACCCGCCAGCCGTAATCCGGAATGACGAAGTAAGCAATCAGCGCCGACAGAATCCAGCCGAGCGCCCAGAAGCTCTCCAGCAGCACCACAGCCCGGCCTCTTTCCTTGACGGGCATGCTCTCGGATACCAGTGTCGAAGCCACCGGCAGCTCTCCGCCCAGCCCGAAGCCGGCAATGAAGCGCAGCACACATAATACTGCATAACCTGCGGCGAATGCCGACAGTCCGCTTGCAATCGAGAAGATCAGCAGCGTCCAGAGCAGCACCGATTTGCGGCCGAAGCGGTCCGCCATAATTCCGGCTGCGGCTGCACCGACCGCCATCCCTACCGAGTTAATGCTGGTTAAATAGCCGATCTTTTCCGGCCCCAGCGACCATTCCTTGGCTAGTGCAGCCACGACGAACGAGATCATCCCTACATCCATCGCGTCGAACATCCAGCTTAGACCTGCACTGAAGAGCAGCTTCCGCTGCTTCGGATTCTGCAGCAGCGACATTTGATTCCACATGACTTAAGGCCCCTCTCCCCTGATTCCCGCTAATCCAATAATTCCTGACTAGTATCACTTACACATTCTAGAAGCGGATGATTCAAAAATCAAGGAATAACACCGCATTGAAATATTGCCGGGCCATCGCCTGAAAATAACAGGTCTGCACCGAGATGGCAGCGATCAGCAGCATATTCTGCACCGCATCCCGCTGCCCTCTGCTCAGGTGGCTGAGCCGCTTCATCATTTTGTCCATGGCCGACTTGATGCCGCTGTCCGATTTCCACTGATATTCCTTAGGATTACCGGTTAGAGCCTGCCCATGCGCCGGCACCGGGGAACGGGTCTTGATCTCCTCGAACAGCTCAGCATATCCGTGATACAGCTGTGCCGGCTCCACCAGATCATCGTCATCGCGCTCAGGCGCCAGGAACAGCATACGAAAGAGCTGCCTGATGCTCTCGAAATCAAGCGCAGCCTTCAGATCATCTATTATAAATAGAATGGCCGCCTGATTAATGGAGTACTTCTTCCCTTCACGCGGGGACCCGAGATATTCCTTGAAATCACGCTTCACCCAATTCTGCATAGCAGAGACGGATAAAGTGGAATACTCAATCAGACCGCCAAGCGAAGCAATTTCACCCAGGGACAGCCCTTTGACGCCGCCGCCTTTGATCAGCTTTTGCAGAATCGGGGGGATATCCGTAGACAGAAAAGCGGGCAGGCTTGTCCCCTCCCGCACCTCGTCACGGTGGAACTTAGTCCAGGCTTCCTGCAGAATATGGAGCGGCTTCCGCTCCGAGTTGGGCCCTAGAGACAGTAATAGTCCGGACATCTCTATCCGGCTAAGTGTAAAAGCTTCCATAGCTGGCAACCCTCCACCATTTGATATTTCACTGAAAAGTTCGTACAATAGGTTCATATGAACTCATAATATGAGTATAACCTATTTTAGGGACGAAAGGGATGGTAAAGATTATATGGGTATAGGACTTAGTTTGACGCTCGTGGCAATTTTGATTATTTTAACCGCATTTTTTGTAGCGACGGAGTTTGCAGTAGTGAGATTACGGGGCAGCCAGGTCAGCCAAATGGTGCTGGACGGCAAGAAGAACGCACTGGCAGTACAGCGGGTAGCCGCTAACCTGGACGGATATCTGTCCGCCTGTCAGCTCGGTATCACGATTACTGCACTCGGGATCGGGGCATTGGCAGAGCCTGCCTTTGAGCAGCTGCTCATTCCACTGTTTGATCTGGCTGGTGTGAGTCACAACGTTAGTAAGCCCATTGCTTTTGCATTGGCCTTCATTATCGCCACCTTCCTCCACGTCGTGGTCGGAGAGCTTGCACCGAAGACCGCCGCTATTAATATTCCGGAGAAAATTGGTCAGATTACCGCACCGCTGATTATTTGGTTCTACAGAATATTGTACCCTTTGATTTGGATCATGAACGGTTCTGCCAACCTGCTCGTCCGTATGTTCGGCATGAAGCCTGCCAGTGAACACGGCGACGCGCACAGTGAAGACGAGATCCGCCTGATCTTGTCCGAGAGCTATGAGAGCGGCAAAATCAACAAAGCGGAATATGGTTATGTCAACCGGATTTTCACCTTTGATGAGATGCTCGCCAAGGAAATTATGGTTCCCCGGACAGATATGGTCTGCCTGTTCACCGATCATTCGCTGCAGGAGAATTTTGAAATTATCCGCAAGGAGCAGTATACCCGCTTCCCTGTAGCTGACGGCAGCAAAGACAATATCATTGGCATGATTAATACCAAGCAGCTCTACCTGCAATACGACAATAATCCTGATTTCGATTTCAAAAGCCTGATCCTGCCTCTGGTGACAGTATCGGAGGTTACGCCAGTAAAGACCCTCCTGACCCGTATGCAGAAGGAGCGCGTGCATATCGCCCTGCTGCTGGATGAATACGGCGGCACCTCCGGTCTGATTACGATTGAGGACATCCTGGAAGAGATCGTCGGTGAGATCCGCGATGAGTTCGACGAGGATGAGCGCAGAAATGTGGAGAAGCTGAGCGACACTCATTATCTGTTCGACGGCAATGTCTCCCTGCTGGAGGTCAAGGATCTTACCGGACTTGATTTCCATGATGAAGAAGTCACCACAATCGGCGGATGGCTGTACAGCCATATGGAAGAACCGGCTGTCGGCAAAAGCCTCACCTACGAGCATGTCACCCTGACGGTCCGCGAGATGAACCGCCACCGTATCCGCAAGGTGGAGATCCTGATCGATCTTCCGGTCACCGAAGAATCAGATGCACACCACGAGTAAGTCTTATAGATATGCTGCAACAAGTAAGGCGCTCCCCTTGAGTTATCGGGGAGCGCCTTTGTTCTTGTACTTGAATGCAATCGGCTGGCACAGCGGCATATGGACTCAATGTATGTGAAAAACAACATACATTGAGCTACCACGCTGGCGTACGGCCCGAATGTATGTGAAAAACAACATACATTCGGCTACCACGCAGACGTATGGACTCAATGTATGTGAAAAACAACATACATTCGGCTGCCACGCAGACGTATGGACTCAATGTATGTGAAAAACAACATACATTCGGCTACCACGCAGGTAATCCTATTGATCCGTTAGGATGACTTTGTTCTATATGATGGGGTGAGCTCTGAAAGTTTGTTGGTTTATTACACTCGCTAATGTACGAATCCAAGCAGCTAAATAGTTAATGCGATTAACTATATACTTTACCCATATAATATTCGTCCACCCATTGTCCATCCACCAGCAGCGATTTTGGCTTCAAGCCCTCGACTTCAAAGCCCTGCTTCTTATACAGCGCAACCGCCTGTTCATTATGCTGCATCACCGTAAGCTCCAGACGTACCAGACCGCAATCCCTGGCCCACTGGTCCATTTCTTTGAACAATGCGCTGCCGATGCCCCTGCCCTGGTACTGCTTCAGGATGCCGGTAACAATATAAGCACTGTGTCTATTGCGGCTGAAGCTCCCTCCTTCGACTGACAGGTATCCTGCAAGCTCACCGTCTGCTTCAGCTCCCAGAATAAGCGAGTTCTCTGCTTGGTGTAAGCCTCTAATCATCTCTTCCACCTGGGAAATGCCGCTCTTTCTCTCGCCCGGGGCCAGCAGCATAAAGGAGGTTTCCCGGTCTAGACGATGTTGGAGGTTCAACAGCGCCGCTGCATCCCCCGGGAGCAATTCCCTTAGTGTTACGTTCATTTCCTTTCCTCCTGCAATAAAGAGCGAATATTATCCTTGTATAATTAACGTGATTAACAAATATAATTAACCCGATTAACTAAATAACGGAACGGCAGATCATCAGCACGTTTCCGTCCGGGTCCTTGAAGTTAAACCAGTGGTCATTCTCAATATCGGTAAGGATCTCAGCTCCGCTGGCTTTGACATAATCATAAGCGGCATCAATATCGTCGGTAAGCAGATGGAAGGACGGCACCTTCAGCACGGCTTCGGCTGTGAATATTTTGCTGTCCAGTACAATCCCCGGCCCCTGCATCGGCACCTCATACAGATGCCCGAATAATACTTCGCCTTCAAGCGGCAGTCCGAGCAGACTGCAATACCAGTTCTTGGACCTTTCGATATCACTAACCGGGATGAAGACAGCACCAATCTGATTGCGTATCGGACTTGTCACAGCAGTATAGCCTCCTCATAGAGTGCAAGTTGTTGAATCCTACAGCCTTTAATGATTTCGATAAAATATGTCAATTTCCTGCCTGTTTAGGGATGAGAATATAAGTTATGCTATAATCTTGTCAGATCCTATCCCTATTGTCAGGAGAATGAACTTGGCTAACCTTTTCTTTGGGCATTTGAAGCTAACGCCGCCCAAAATACTGTCCCTCGGCTTCGTGATCCTGATCGCTGCCGGAACCCTGCTGTTATCGCTGCCCGCTGCTTCCACCGGCGGAAGAATCTCATTCATTGATGCGCTGTTCATGGCAACCTCGGCGACCTGCGTAACCGGTCTTGCCGTTGTCGATACGGGAACACAGCTCTCGACGTTCGGACAGATCGTACTGCTGGTGCTGTTCCAGTTCGGCGGTCTCGGCTTCGTAACGATGGCTACGCTGATTACGCTGGTCCTGAACAAACGAATCTCATTGAAGGAACGCCTCTTGCTGCAGGAATCCATGAACCAGAATTCCATGCAGGGGATCGTGAAGCTGATCCGCCGGGTTCTGATCTATTCTCTGGTGATTCAATTGACCGGTGCCATTCTGCTGGCTGCCCGATTTGTAGTAGATATGCCGATAGGCAAAGCAGCTTATTATGGACTATTCCATAGCATCTCCATCTTCAACAACGCGGGCTTCGATTTGTTCGGCGATATTCACGGGCCGTTCAGCGGCTTAACCCGGTATGTAGAAGATCCTGTTGTGAATATTACCTCCATGCTGCTGATCTTCCTTGGCGGAATTGGCTTCATCGTCTTATCCGATGTGATCGACTATCCCAAGCGCAAGCGCTTGATGCTGCACTCGAAGGTCGTGCTGGCGACTTCAGCCGTGCTGATTCTGGTCGGAGCCATTGTCTTCTTCTGGCTGGAGCTGAACGCTACACTGAAGCCGCTGCATGCCGGAGGCAAGATTATGGCCTCCTTCCTGCAAGCTATTACGCCCCGCTCCGGCGGGGTGACCACCATTGAGATTCCGCTGCTGCGGGAATCTACCCAATTCCTGATGATTCTGCTGATGTTCATCGGGGCGGCTCCCGGCTCTACGGGCGGCGGAATCAAGATTACCACCTTTGCCATTCTGGCCAGTACCGCCTACGCCAAGCTGCGGGGCAAAGAGGATATCGTCATGTTCCGCCACCGGATCTCGAAGGAGAATGTCTACAGAGCCATAACCATGACATTACTATCACTAATGCTGGTGGTTATCTCCACCATGCTGCTGTCCGTAACGGAGAGCGCCGATTTCCTGAGTGTATTGTTCGAGGCGGTGTCCGCCTTCGGTACCTCAGGCATCACCATGGGACTTACCACAGAGCTGACCACGATCGGCAAGGTGCTGGTGATCATTCTTATGTTCGTCGGCCGGACCGGACCGCTTACCCTGGCCTATGCCCTCAAGCCTAAGAACAGCAAGGAGTTATACCGTTACCCGGAAGGCAATATCACCATCGGCTAAGGGCAGCGACTATTAAGAACAAGATCACACTTACTGGTGAATGAGATTACCTGCGCGTCAGCAAATGTATGCTGTTGTCCGCATACATTCGAGCCATGCGCCTGCACGCCACTTATACGTAACAGAAGAAAATCATAATCTCCTCTACAATTAAAAATGCGACCCTGCTCGTCCAAGGCAATCAGACGGGACGGGGTCGCATTGTTATATCCGAAAAGAAGCTTAAGCTTCCTCTTCCGGGATCTCCTGGGCATCCAGCGCTGCATCCAGCAGCTGATTGTACAGATCATCGTCATTCTCCAGCAGCGCA
Organism: Paenibacillus sp. FSL R7-0210; assembly: GCF_038009085.1. NCBI lineage: Bacteria > Bacillati > Bacillota > Bacilli > Caryophanales > Paenibacillaceae > Paenibacillus > Paenibacillus sp. FSL R7-0210. The sequence goes on along the minus strand of NZ_JBBPAR010000001.1, from coordinate 2,239,073 downwards.
TCGACTTCCAGGAACTGCTCCTCACTCCCCGGCTCCCCGGCGAAGCTTAGGCTGTAATCCCATTCGGTTCCACGGGAACTGTAGAAAGTAATCTCATAAGGGGAACGGTGATTCTCAAATGTAAATACCGTTCTCCCCACAAAACTTCTATCCTCTACGCGTTTCATTTCTGCTTTGGTGATTTCCAGGTTCATCCTCTTTCCTTCCTTTCATCTGATCATGCCCACAATATTCAGTATAACATTGATATGTCAGCATTTCTCTTTCCTTTTGCGCTGTAATTGACTTTTTTCATCCGGCGGTTAATAATTTAGTACAATGCTTATACAGAGCTAAAAATTATGGTAATGGAGGAAATGTCAATGACTGAAACAGAGCTTCAGGACAAGCTAAGTAAATACGCTGATTTAGCAGTACAAATCGGTGTGAATGTTCAGCCGGGACAAATCCTGGTTGTGAACGCTCCGATCACTGCGGCTGAGTTCGTCCGCCTGATTACGGCCAAGGCTTATGCCATTGGCGCCAGCCAGGTGAAGGTGAACTGGAGTGACGAGTTCATTACCCGCCAGCAGTTCGAGCATGCCGCACCCGAAGTATTCACCAAGGCCCCAACCTGGTTTGCCGGTGAAATGACTGAGCTTGCAGAGAACGGTGCCGCCTTCCTGTCGGTCATTGCCGAGAACCCGGATGCCCTCAAAGGCATTGATCCTGAGCGGATTGCGAGCTTCCAGAAGACACGGGGCGCAGCGCTTACGAAATACCGTGAATTGCAGATGTCCGACAAAGTCAGCTGGAGCATTGTAGCGATCCCGTCCCAGCCTTGGGCAGACAAGGTGTTCCCTGAGGTTCCTGCTGACCAGCGCGTTGACAAGCTGTGGGAGGCCATCTTCCATACCGTCCGTCTGGACCGTGAGGACCCTGTTGCCGCCTGGCAGGAGCATCTGGACACGCTGGAGTCGAAGGCAAATGTTCTTAACGCGAAGAAGTACGCGAGTCTGCACTACATAGCACCCGGAACTGACCTTAGCATTGAGCTTCCTGAAGGCCATCTATGGGCGCAGGGGGACAGCATCAATGCCAAAGGTCATTCTTTTGTCGCCAACATGCCAACGGAAGAAGTGTTCACAGCTCCGCTGAAAACAGGCGTGAACGGTACGGTCCGCAGCACGAAGCCGCTCAGCTACGGCGGGAATGTAATTGACGGCTTCTCGATCACTTTTGAACAGGGCCGGATTACCAGTGTGAGCGCTGAGCAGGGCCAGGAAGCCCTCGAATATCTGATCAGCCTGGATGAAGGCGCCAAGTATCTCGGGGAAGTTGCACTTGTGCCGCATCAGTCGCCGATCTCGGAATCAGGGATTCTCTACTTCAATACCTTGTTCGACGAGAATGCCTCCAACCATCTGGCTATTGGCACTGCCTATGCCTTCTGTCTGGAAGGCGGCAAAGAAATGAACCAGGATGAACTGACCGACCGCGGCCTCAATAACAGTGTGACTCACGTTGACTTCATGATCGGCTCGGCCGAGATGGATATCTACGGAATTACCGCTGACGGTACGCGTGAGCCGGTCTTCCAGAAGGGCAACTGGGCCTTCTAACCCCCTTTATAAGCTATTGCATTTCATTAGATAATGAATGGAGCTGAAGCTATTGCTGGATTTCAACCAAAAGCTGGAGAATTACGCACTGCTCGCTGTAAAGATCGGCGTTAATATTCAACCCGGCCAGACCCTTGTCGTGAATGCGGATATCGTATCGGCTGAGCTGGTCCGCCTGATTGTACGCCAGGCCTATGAAGCAGGTGCGAAGCTCGTCAAGGTTAACTATTCCGATGAATTCGTCACCCGTACCCGATATGATCTCGCACCGTCCGAGAGCTTCCTGGAGCCGCCGAAGTGGCAGGCTGATGAGCTGGAGGATCTGGCACGGGGCGGAGCGGCATTCCTGACAATCATCTCCGCGAATCCGGACTTGCTGAACGGAGTAGATGCAAGCCGCATTGCGGACCATCAGAAGACCGCCGGTCAAGCTATGGCTCCTTACCGCGAGATGCTGATGGCTAACCAGGTCAGCTGGACCGGCCTCGCCTTCCCATCTGCTTCTTGGGCCGCGAAGGTGTTCCCGGACGCTGCACCTGAGCAGCAGATTGAATTGCTCTGGGACGCCATCTTCAAGGCCGTGCGCGCAGACCAGGAGAATCCGGTGCAGGCCTGGAGTGTCCATCTGGCCGGCTTGAAGCAGCGCTGTGAGCTGCTGAACGCGAAGAAATACCGCAAGCTGCACTACACGGCTCCGGGCACCGATCTGACGATCGAATTGCCTGAAGGACATATCTGGTGTCAGGCGGGTGCGGTGAACAGCCGCGGCATGTCCTTCCTGGCGAACATTCCGACCGAGGAAGTATTCACCGCTCCGCTGAAGACGGGTGCGAACGGCACGGTCCGCAGCACGAAGCCGCTCAGCTATGGGGGCAACATCATCGATCGCTTCAGTCTGACCCTGGAGAATGGTAAAGTTACAGACTTTACCGCTGAAGTGGGCCAGGAAGCCCTCGCTTCCCTGCTGGCCATGGATGAAGGTGCCGCCTACTTCGGCGAAGTGGCGCTTGTGCCTTTCCACTCCCCGATCTCGGAGAGCGGCATTCTCTACTACACTACCCTGTATGACGAGAATGCTTCCTGCCATCTGGCACTTGGCGCTTCCTACGCCTTCACCCTGCAGGACGGCATTAATATGAGCAAGGAACAGCTTGTAGACAAGGGCATGAACCAAAGTCTCACTCATGTAGACTTCATGATGGGCTCCCCGGAGATGAATATCGACGGAATTGCCGATGACGGCTCCACCGACCCGATCTTCCGTAATGGAGATTGGGCCTAAGCTTAATCTTTGTACTATGAATGAGACCCCGCTATCTCCTCTTGAGGAATATGGCGGGGTCTTTGTGTTTACCAGGGGACTTTTCCCCTAAGAAAGCTATGCGATGAGATTGCTATGAGATTTAATGAGTGACTAAGTGGCTGATTGCACTTTCTGCAATAGAATTCACGGAAACTACGGTTAAAACACCTTCTGCTGTATTTCGTACAACAGATTTCTGGATTTCAGCTCAAAACCCCCGTTTTCTCAAAATTCTAGTGTATAAAGTGCAAGAGATTCATTTTTTCGGCGAAATTAGCGCTTATCTAATGTATAAAGTGCAACCGAAGATGAAGTTAAGTAGGTAAAAGCATCCCAAACAGCCCAAATGTGAACATTCAGTCAAATAATTTTCACAATATTGTTGAAATTAGTTCACAAATATGTCACAATACAATTATAGATAGTGTTTACAGTTCCAAAAGAGGAATGTTTTAGTCCATGAATAATCTAAGGAGGGAATTCAGATGAAAGAAACTTTCACTCATGACAACACGGATTCTATGGAAACAGAACGTCTGGAAGTCCAGGCTCCCAAAGACTTAAGTATCGTTGCCTCCGACGCCATCAAGTACACCGCCTACATCATGCTGCTGTTCGGATTCCTGTACTTCCTGGTTGCCTACCTTGGCCCCATGCTGTAAGGCTGCTTCAATATACACAAGATACGCAGTACAATCACATATTCGTAAGCGCTTACGGCCAGTCTCCTGCGGGAATGAGATTAGCCGTTTTTATTTGTATCCCATGTCAAAACGCCAAAAACGGCAGCCCTCTTCATATGAAGGACTACCGTTCTTTGTCTACTTCCAGCCCAGCGCCTTGTTGATCCAGGCAACCGCCTCCGGTGCCCACGCCGCTTCCATACGTGAACGCAACCAGGCTATCGCCTCTTCTCTCGATCCCTCAAAGGGCAGAATGCCCGCTTCATGCATCCAGTGCCCCGAGGTTTCAAAAGAGGTGCTGTTCCAGCCATTCGGCTCTCCGTCCGCATTCACCCGTTGCTTCACGCCGGAGATTACGATATCCAGAGACCCTTGCAGCTCCGTTACTGCATTGTCAAAAGCCGTTTTCTTCTCCTTGGCCTTCATATCCGCCATAGAGCGCAGCTGGCGTGTCTCTATTCCCTCATTCGCCCGGATAATCTCCAGCAGAGTCAGTGCTTCTCTCGTGGCCAGGCCGCTCTGATACCGCTCTTCCAGAGACTTCCGAGGCCCGGACGCTGCCAAGTAAGCCGGAAGCCACTCGCGGGATACGAGCACGGCTTTTTTCTTGATGAATTTTCCGTAGCCGGCTAAGCCTTCTCCGGGAAATCTGACCCGCCAGCGCCAGGGGTCCAGCTCTGTATCCGTATGCCAATTCTCCGCCAGCGTCAGCCCGTTCACAGACGGATGCTCCGGGATCAGGGGTGCCAGCGGCACAATCCCCAGTCGGGCGACTACCTCAGCCATCTCTTCAAAGGTGGTTACATTCTCTTGCTTACCTGCTTCGCCCACGTCATTCAGCCTCCTAAATCAATCTGGCTTGTACACCAAATTAAGCTTATCACTATAAATGAGCAAATTCACTTCCTGCATATGCTCATTAGGAGATTTTGTTTAAAAATATACCATTTTCATTACAGCCAATCTGAAAATGCTCATCCTGTAAAATCCAGGCATCTGATTTCTCGACAAAGAAATGAAAGCCTCCGATAGATTGAACCACTGCCGGATCAATCGGTGTAGCACTTGCATTGATGCCAATTGTAAAAGCATCTGAGCCTCCACCCGCATATTTTGCATAAATCCTTACATGTTGGGCCTCTGCCAAACCCCATTCATCCTTAAAAGAATCAATCGCTTGTTCAGATACCTCAAATGATATCATTTCTTCTCTCCTTCCTTTCCTGCAGGTTAATCACATTTTTTAACTTCCCCCCGATAGTTAGCCATTCGAAAACTGGCCCCGCATCCACATGAGGCTTTGGCATTAGGGTTATTCATGGTGAAGCCGCCTATCATTCCGCTTTGTTCATAGTCAATTTCAAGACCGTCAATATATGGAATACTCTTCGTGTGAACTAATATACGGAATTTATCTTTATTGAATACCATATCCTCCTCTGTCTGCTGCTCGTCCAAGACAAGGGTATAAGATAATCCGCTGCATCCCCCTTCTTCAACACCTACTCTAAGAAAAGAGTGCCTTGTCTCAGCGTTTAACAAGATTTCCGCAATTTTCTCTGCTGCGATCTCACTGACCTCAATATTCATCTTCATTCCTCCTATACAAGCTTAGTTTAGTTTTGGCAACCCCAGTCCATTAAACAAGGTATGAACGTAGCGAGAGCTACTCCTTTTGGTGTAAGTTCATACATGGTTTTTGTAGGGCGCTGCGGACTGGTTCTCTTGACCAGATTATGATGTTGAAGCTCCTTTAAACGCTGGGAAAGGATTCTTTGCGTAATGGAAGGGATACTCCGGGTTATTTCGCTAAATTTCTTCGGACCGCAAGAAAGAGTGAATAAGATATGGATCGTCCATTTAGACCCGATGATGTCATAGGCTATAAGAAGCTTCTCCCTATCCTCATTGGACAATGACCGGTACACCCTCTTTCTTAGGATCAGCATTCTTGATGGATTGCGGTGAGATCCGGGTGCTGGCAATGATACTTATGACGATCAACAAGAGATGGAAGCCCATGGCTACAATTAAGCCGGATTGCAGTGACATTCCAGCAGCCTGACACACGACAAGGATGGAACCCCCAATCCCAATAACTACACCGGGTGTAAAAGAATCCGCAAATTGCAGATTTGCCGAGGTTTGGCCCGCGCCGCCTTCCCCTGTTTGGGAAAAGGCTACAACACCGCTAACCGGATGCGCCAATCCAATGCCGACCCCGGCGATGATCTGACCCATAACTGCAACGGCAACAGAAACAACCGGTATCCAAAAGACGATAGCAATCCCGATGGCAAGCAGAAATACCCCCAGAATAATTCTCATATGACGTCCACGGCCCTGATCTGCCGCATCCCAACGTCCTTGCAGATATGAAATGATACACCAGCTTAATGCTGCACTCGCTACGATTAAACCCGCCTGAGAAGGTGTAATTCCCTTCACATCAATTAAAGCCAATACCAGGAAATTCTGTGTGCTGGCATAGGCAGCGAAGAACAGCCCGCGTGTTGCCAGAATCGCTGGCATCCCTCTTCGCAGCGTAAGCGTTCCCTTAGGCAGCAATTGACGGAGCGGTAATATCATACCGACGAGGCCAATCAGGCCGAAGACAAATCCCATCATACTCGGAAGCATACTTAGACCAATCAGGAAAAGGCCTGTACCCATCGTTAAGAGTAACGCCATCCAAGTAGATGAAGATCCGCTAGCCCCTCCCGTCTGCTGCACTTTCAATTTCCTGAAAGCAGGTAAACTAAGCACTGCTGAAACAACCAGCACAGGTAAGATCCCCCAGAAAACAAACCGCCAGGACCACTGATCTGCTATAAGGCCTGCTACATATGGACCGAGCATGGACGGAAGAACATAGGCTGTACCAAAGGCTCCAAGTATTTTGGCACGTAACTCATCCGGGTAACTTAAGGAAATAGCCGTATATACACAAGTCATCATAGCTCCGGCACCCAAACCTTGCAGAGCCCGTGATCCAATCATGATATACATATTGCCTGCTGTTGCAGCAGCGACCAGTCCTGCGATAAACAACAGCAGCGCAAAAGTGAATGGTGCAGCAGGGCCTCTTTTATCTATGATCCGACCGACGACCAGCGTTCCGATAATCTGTGCAAGCAGATACGTACTGAATATCCACCCGAACAGGCTAAGACCGTTCAAGTCTCCAGCAATCGAGGGAGCAATGGTGGTTACGGACAGACCTTCGAATCCAACGGCCATCACTGACAGGATAATTCCTATGGATAGTGCAAAGTAACGTGGACTGAAAATACTTTGATGATTAGACGACATGAATGGTGACCTCCAAGAAAGTTTGGTATGTATACATCGTATCCGGATACTTAGTAAACATTTTTGTTTATAATGTCTAAGCTACAGTCCGGCTTTGACTTTGTCAACATTTTTGTTTAAAATGTAGGGAGTGATGTAGATTCAGTTGCTTCAAACAGGAGGTGCACCATGAGCCGGAATCAAATCAAAAAGGATGTCTCCACCAGTACCCGAAGAGCGATCATTGATCTGTTAAAGGAGCGTGGGGGCATGGATGTTATGACCCTCTCCTCTCAATTTTCGCTGTCTGGAATGGCTATTCGCCAACATTTGAATGCACTGAAGGAAGAAGGATTGGTTACGAATGTGGAAGAGCCCCGTCCCATGGGCCGCCCCACCAAGCTGTGGATATTAACTCCCGCGGCTAATCGTTTTTTCCCAAGCGGATATTCGGATTTATCCATCAGTCTCATTAATTCGATGAAAGAGGCATTTGGCAATGAAGGGCTGGACAAGCTGCTGGATGTTCGAAATAAAAATATGCAGGCACAATATCTTCAGCATCTTGGCGCTGCATCGGATGTGAGAGAGAAATTGGAGAAATTGGCTGAGATTCGAACGAATGAAGGTTATATGGCCGAGGTTAAGGAGCAGGAGGATGGCAGTCTCTTATTCATCGAGAAACATTGCCCGATCTGTGAAGCGGCGGCTGTATGTACCGGGTTATGCAAGAATGAGTTGCATTTATTCAGAACGGTTCTAGGAGATGATGTTCATATTGAACGAGGGGAGTACATTTTACAGGGAGGCAGAAACTGTATTTACACCGTTAGGCAACATAAGCCGTGACAACAAGAGCAACCTCACTTGGAGATTGCTCTTTGTTGTTATTTCAGGCTGTCTGCGTCCGATCCCATACAGCGGATTCCCGCAATATAGGTGTTAATCAGCCGGGTGAGAGTGACATTCAGGTCCAGCGGCATTCCAAATCCGCCCTGGTGCTCCAAGGTGGAGAATCCGTGCAGTATACTCCGCAGTCCACGGACGGCATGCAGATTGCCTTCCTCATCCAAGCCGAATGCGGATATCACCTGGATGATGAGCGACAGGATCTTCCCGCCCGCCGCTTCCAGAGCGGTGTCTCCTTGTTCGGGTGCTTTTAGCGTCGTCTGATACAGCCCCGGGTGCGCTCTGGTGAATCCGATGTATGCCTGACTCATGGCATGTACTGCAGCCTCTCCGCTTAGCCCCTCCGTTGCCTCCGATATGACCTCATACAGCTGCTCCAGACCATATACCGCCATCAGTGTACGCAGCCCCGCAAGCCCGTTGATGTGATTATAGAGTGACGGAGAACGGACACCCAGCTTCGCGGCAAGTGCAGCCAGCGTCACTGCTTCCATCCCGTATTCATCCGCCAGCTCTGCGGCAGCCAGTACCAGCGTGTGCGTGTCCAGACCTGCTCTAGCCATGTACCCTCTCTCCTCCCTTTACTTGCCCTTCGGCCTCCGCAGCCGCCCGCTTCATCGCCTCTACCGGAGCTATAAGCAGATCACCATGTCCTACCGCCAGTACAGAAGGGGCAAGATCAATCAGCCTGTAGGCACTGACTAAGGCCTGTTCGGGGCTCCAAGTCGCCATAGCCGGAAAAGGAAACCAGGCGACCTTCTTGCCGGACACCGCCGTTGCCCGGAAGGTCTGGAACGCATCACCAACGATCAGCGCTCCACTGCGCCGGTCCTGGAAAGACATCGATCCAGGCGTATGTCCGGGAGTGCTGAACGCTGTCAGCGAGCCGATGCTGTCGCCGTCATGCAGTAGAATGTCGGGGCGGGTCACTATTTTGGCGGGTACACTGCCCTTAATAGGAGTCTGCAGCTCACCGGCTCTAAGCGAGCGGTCACCAGCCAACAATGCAGCATCCCGCTCCGAGATATAGACCTTAGCCTCCGGCACCTCCTTCTTCAAGGCATCAAGCGCCCCGACATGATCCATATGACCATGAGTGAGAATAATACGGGTCAGCGGCTTACCAAGCTTGGCAACCTGATTCAGAATCCCTTGCAGACTATAGGACATTCCCGCGTCAATAAGTATAAGCTCCTGTTCTTCCTCGATCAAATAGCAATTCACTGGAAAAATACGCGGCAGCCACGTAAGCTGATGCAAATGGCCTTCTCTTGTTACTCTCATCGTAAAACCCTCCCCAAAACTAATCTTATTAGTTAAAATATAAACTAATAAGATTAGTTTTTCAAGAGATATTTACTCATACAAAAGTGAAGGGCTTAGGCAGGGGTGTGGCGACATCCAGTCCCTGCTCCTCGCGCCAGTCCAATGTGTTCGGTTTTTCGATTACATTGGGTCCGCACGCCCTCGCTCCGCGCAATGTAATCGGTTTTTCGATTACATTTGGCCCGCACGCCCTCGCTCCGCGCAATGTAATCGGTTTTTCGATTACATTGGGTCCGCACACCCTCGCTCCGCGCAATGTGATCGGTTTTTCGATTACATTGGGTCCGCCCGCCCTCGCTCCGCGCAATGTAATCGGTTTTTCGATTACATTTGGCCCGCACGCCCTCGCTCCGCGCAATGTAATCGGTTTTTCGATTACATTGGGCCCGCACGCCCTCGCTCCGCGCAATGTAATCGGTTTTTCGATTACATTGAGTCCGCCCCGCCTCGCGGCCCATTATCTTCTGAGCACCCAAAAAAACACCACCCGCAATGGATGGTGTCTGAACGATCAGTGGTATCGATTTTGTCTATGCCCGTCTGTACCTGTCTCCCGATCAGCCAAACCGGCCCATAATGTACTCCTGCGTCATCTGGTTCTCGGGGTTCGTGAAGACCTTCTCGGTCTTGTCGTATTCCACCAGGGAGCCGAGATAGAAGTAGGCGGTGTAATCCGAGATCCGCGCGGCCTGCTGCATGTTGTGGGTGACGATCACGATACGCAGCTCCTCCTTCAGCTCCTTGATCAGCTCCTCCACCTTACCAGTCGAGACCGGGTCAAGGGCCGAAGCCGGCTCATCAAGCAGCAGGATCTGCGGGTTGACCGATAGCGCCCGGGCGATACACAGACGCTGCTGTTGTCCGCCGGACAATGCCAGTGCGGAATCCTTCAAGCGGTCCTTGACCTCGTCCCACAGGGCGGCGCGGCGCAGGCTGCTCTCGACGATTTCATCCAGCGCCTGCTTGCCCTTGATGCCGTGATATTTCGGGCCGAAGGCGATATTGTCGTAGATCGATTTGTAGAACGGATTGGGCTTCTGCCAGACCATGCCGATCTTTTGCCGAAGCTTGATTACATCCGTGCCTGTAGCATTGATATCCACACCGTCAATCCAGATGCTGCCCTTGGTCGTAGAGCCGGAGATATCGTCATTCATCCGGTTCAGTGAACGGAGAAAGGTTGATTTCCCACAGCCCGACGGGCCGATCAATGCGGTTACCGTATTCTGGGCAAAAGGAAGGCTAATCCCCTTCACCGCCTCATACGTCCCATAATAAATACTCAGATCCTCCGTTTGAAATGATTCGCGTACCACTGGCTCTGCTATTCCCATCCCTTACTCCTCCTAAAAGTTCTGATAGCTTACACGTTCTGACTCTTCTGCACAAAACTCACTTCGGAAGCCTGTGCCCTCCCTGTGTGTAACAAGCCTAGCTCATTCTCTTGGATGCAGTAAGCTTGCGGTAGATGAATCTGCCGAAGTAACGGGCAGCCAGATTGAAGATTAATACGGTCAGCACCAGGACGGCTGAAGCACCCGCTGCAATCTGAAGTGCATCCGGAGCCAGGCCCTCACTGTTGACCTTCCAGATATGCACCGCCAGCGTCTCCGCCGGACGGAATGGATTGAGCGGTGAGGACGGGCTAAGCGGATTCCAGTTGCTGAAGTCCAGGCGCGGGCTGCTCATCCCTGCCGTGAACATCAGCGCGGCTGCTTCACCGAACACGCGGCCGGCCGACAGGATCGTGCCGGTGATAATAGTCGGCAAGGCTACCGGAAGCAATACCGAGGTAACGATCTTCCACTTGGATAATCCGAGCGCGAAGCCTGCCTCCTTCTGCTGCTTAGGCACCGTGCGGAAGGCTTGCTCCGTAATACGCACCATCAGCGGAAGGTTGAAGAAGGTTAACGCGAGCGCACCCGAAATCAGGGAGAACCCGAGATTGAAGGTGTTGACGATCAACAAGAGACCGAACAGACCCACGATAATCGACGGGAAGGAAGACAATACCTCCACGACCAGACGGATGAAGTTGGTCAGCTTGCCGGGACGGGCATACTCTGCCATGAAGATTCCGGCACCCAGCCCCAGCGGCACGGTGATGATTAAGGTCAGCACCAGCAGGAACAATGAGTTGAACAGCTGCGGCCCGACGCCTCCGCCTGCGCGGATCTTTTGCGGCGCAGAGGTCAGGAAGTCCCAGCTAATATGATTGAAACCGCGGATCAGAATATATCCGAGTAAGCTAACCAGGATGGCAACGATCAGCAATGCAAAGGTTACGATAACGACAGTGGCTATTTTATTCGCAGTTCTCGGCTTCAAATTTTATTTCTCCTTTCGAGCATTCTCACCAGCAGGACGAATACGAAGGTCATCAGCATCAGCACCAGCGCCATACTCCACAGCGCATTGTTCTGCGGTGAACCCATCGTGGTATTCCCCATGCCCAGCGTGATGACACTGGTAAGGGTGGACGCGGACTCGAACAGGGAGTGAGGCACGAACGGCGCGTTACCGATAACCATCTGCACAGCAAGAGCCTCGCCGAAGGCGCGGGCCATGCCAAGCACTACACCCGTCATAATCGCCGGGAAGGTCGTCGGGAGAATAACCCGGGAGATCGTCTGCCAGCGTGTGGCACCGAGCGCAAAGGATGATTCTTTCAAGTTTTGCGGCAATGAAGCAAGCGCGTCTGCAGCCACGCTGGTAATCGTCGGCAGAATCATGACCGACAGCACTAGCGCGCCTGCAGCCACCCCGATGCCCTGTCCGGGCAGCGTATCCCGCAGAAATGGAACAATGACGCTTAAGCCTACGAAGCCGTAGACAACGGATGGAATGCCTGACAGCAGCTCGATGACCGGCTGCAGCAGCTTTTTACCCCAGCCCGGCACAATCTCTGTCATGAAGAGCGCAGCGCAGATACTGAGCGGACTTGCGATAAGCGCAGCCAGCAGCGTGACCAGGAAGGAACCCGAGATGAACGGGAAGGCTCCATAGGAAGGTGTGTCTGCTTCAGGCGACCACTTCGTGCCGAACAGGAATTCAGAGACCTTGACCTCACCGTTAACGAAGTTGGCCACGCCTTTGGAGGCTACGAAATAGACCATGGATATAATGATGACAATGAGCAGCAGCACACAAAAGGACATATAAATACGTCCGATTAAATTTTCTATATGATGTTTTTCCAGCCGCTTGTTTGTTGGTTGTCCCCTCAAGATGCTCCCTCTTTCTAAAGTGAAAAGAGAGGCAGAGTTTATCCGCCTCTAATCACATTAAAGTTGAAATCCAATCCTAACTGTGAACCGTTGAAGGTTATTTAGGTGTTACAGTACCTGCAACATCACGCGATACCTGCATTTTGGAAGCCGGGATGTAGCCAAGCTCGACCACGTCGCCAGTCTGTACTTCATCCGTCAGGAAGTAATCCAGGAACGCTTTTACAGTCTCATTAGGTTCACCGTTAGTGTACATGTGCTCGTAAGCCCATACCGGATATTTACCGGCCACTACGTTGTCTACTGAAGGCTCAACGCCGTCATAGTTTAATGTTTTTACGGAATCATCCAGGTAGGACAGGGCCAGATAACCGATAGCCCCCGGTGTTTCGCCGATCATTTTCTTAACTGTACCGGAGGAATCCTCTTGGATTGAACCCTTCAGGTCCTCTGTCTTGGTGCCAAGAGCGAAGCTCTCAAAGGTAGCACGTGTACCTGAGCTTGCCGGACGGTTGATGATCTGGATGGCCTGGTCTGCACCGCCGACCTCTTTCCAGTTCGTGATTTTACCTGTGAAAATATCTACCAGCTGCTGCTTGGTCAAGCTGTCTACGCCTGCCTTCGGGTTACTTACTGCCGCAATCGCTACAACCGCCACCTGATGATCCACCAGCTCAGCCGCCTTCGCTGCATCCTTCAGCTTCTCTTCAGCGAATACATCCGAGTTCCCGATATCGACTTGCTTCTCAGAGACCTGAGTCAAGCCCGTTCCGCTGCCGCCGCCTTGAACCTGAATGTCCACGCCTGCATTCGCATCCATGAATTTCTCAGCTACCTGCTCTACGAGCGGCTGAAGTGCTGTGGAGCCTGATGCCAGGACCGAACCGCTCAGCTTCGCACCGCTGCTGGATTCTGTGTTTGTAGCAGCCGGTGTATTCCCTCCGTTATTGGTTGTTGCCTTATTTCCCCCGTTGTTTCCGTTGCCGCATGCTGAAAGTGCCAGTACGCTGGTAAGAGTCAAAGCCATGATCCACGATTTTTTGAATTGCATTGTTTGTTTTCCTCCTAAAGGTTTTGTGAGTGTCTGCTGCGTTCCATCTGCTTCGTACAAAACTCACTTGGGAAGCATTATTGTGTGTCTATCAGCGTCTCTTCTGACTCTTCTTATTCTAGGGCCCGTTCGTTAGATAAAAGTACTGAGTTTGTAAACCGAAGGATAAAAGTTATAATATAAATTGTATAATTGAATAGATAAATTCTATATCGATACAACAATAGGGGTCTTTCTGCCCCATCCCGGAGGAATCTTCATGAACCTTGTAAAGCTGCAAATCCTAGTTCTCATCGAAAAATATAAAAAAGTAACGGATGTCGCCGCCGAGATGAATCTTAAGCAGCCAACCGTCTCCTTCCATATGAAAAGTCTGGAGAGTGAGCTTGGCGCTTCCCTCTTCCAGTACCGGAGCGGCCGGGTCCTGCTGACGGATGCCGGACGCGCCTTGTATCAATATGCGGTCCGCATTGTCTCGCTGAGTGCTGAGGCCGAGCGGACGGTCAAACAGTTCACCTCGCTCGCCTCGGGGAATCTGGAGCTTACCGCAAGCGATATCCCTGCCAGTTATCTTGTGCCCAAACTGCTGTCCCAATTCACACAGTATTATGACGGGATCGATGTCTATCTATCCGTGCTGCCGGATGACGCCATCCGGGAACGTCTGCGCAGCCGGGAGATCCAGCTCGCCGTGCTGCATAGTGCAGAGGGCCAGGATGATACCTTCCATACGCAGGCGATTGCTGAAGAGGAGACGGTGCTGGTCTTTGCGCCGGAGCATCCCTTTGCGGGGGAGCAGGAGCTGACCGCCCAAGCCGTAGCCCGCGAGCCCTGGGTGCAGCATGAAGCCGCCTCCTTCCTGCGCGGAATCTCTGACCAGTGGGCACAGCTTAATAATGTAAGGGTCTGGAACCATGCGGTGCTGGGCTCGCCGGAGGCCGTCAAGGGGATGCTCTACACAGGCAGAATGGTGGGCGTGTTCTCCCGCTCCGGGATTGAGGGTGAAGTAACGGCGGGCCGACTGGCTTATGCGAAGCTGCCCGGAATTCTTCCGGCTGACGGCTCCTTTGTGCTTGCCTGGCGCAAGGACTATACGCTTTCCCCGCTCCAGCAGGCTTTTGCCGGGATGGCAGCGGGTTCTGCACAAATAAACGGTATCCCCGGAGCGCCTGTGTAACTGCGCTAACGGGGATACCGTGTGGTGGTGAACCTTATTATCTTTTGACAGCAACCAGGGTGAAGGTCTTGGGAATTCCCTTATCGTACACATCCGACGACAGGTTGGGCTCCTCCACCAGCTCTCTTATAATCAGTCCGCTGGCTGCGGCAGCAGTAACCAGCTCGCCCAGCGTCCAGCGCCGCCAGTAGACGACATTCGGCTTGTCCGCCTCCGGTGCTCCTCCTGAGGAAGGCATGTATTTGGAATAGGACACCTGCTTCTCTTCAAGCGCCGTATCGAAATAATCCCCGCTCACCTTATGCTTACGCACCTTGGCCGTCGACCCCTTGGAGGAGATCAGCTTGGTCGTTACCGGATGGAAATCCCGCAGTACGAACGTCCCGCCCGGTGCCAGCAAGCGGTATGCCGTAGCCATGAACGGAGCCAAATCCGTAAAATAGTGAACAATCCCCATTTCGGCAAAAACCGTATCATACGAGCCGTTAAGATGCGCTTCCGGCAGCTCCAGGACATCCGACACGATATAGTCAAGCTGCACTCCTGCCGCCTGCGCGAGTTCACCGGCATAACGGGCATTGGCCTCCGAGAAATCCGCGACAGTCACCTCAGCCCCCAGCAGCCCCAGTGCCACCGCCTTCATGCCGTTGGAGCCCATCAGATTCATGATCCTCCGGCCCTTCACTTCACCGAGATAGGTATTCAGCGGATACAGCTTCCCCGCAGGGTCCTTCGACAGCTTCTCCGCAGCCTCCGCAGGGGTTCCGAACCGGCTGGTCCAGGCCGCATAGGTATCCTCATTCCACAGCTCCTCGCTTGTAGGTGCCGCCTCCTTATTGAGGCCATCCGGTTCATTCTGATTAGGTTCGTTCATTGCTTTCGTTACCCCTTTATCTATGTTCTATAAAATGTAATCAAGTTTGCCTCACGGGTCTGTCCGCGTATAGCTAGGAAGCGTTCGGCAGAGACTGCCGGAGCTTCATAGCTTTCCTTCGCCCGGCATACAGATAGACACCCAGCCCGGCCATGACGAGCACGCCGCCCGCCCACTGCAGGCCGCTGAGCTGCTCACCCAGCAGCAGGAACGCTAGAATGCTCGCGCCGACAGGCTCTCCCAGGATATTCATGGAGACGGTAGTCGCCGATGTATATTGCAGCAGCCAGTTGAACAGGATATGGCCGAAGACGGTGGGCACCACCGCCAGCAGGACGAAGATGCCCCATTCCCGGGCCGGATAATTGAAGAACGGTGTGCCGGTCACGGGATTGTAGACGGCAAATACGGCGGCCGCAGCGATAAATACAATCAGGCTGTACAGATAGGACGGCATACGCGCCACCAGCTTTTGTCCAAGCAGCATATGTGCGGCTACCGCTACGGTTCCGCCAACCGACAGCATGTCGCCCTTCAGATTCTCAGCAGACAAGCCAATGTCTCCCCAGCCGATAAAAGTAACGCCGAAGATAGCAATCGCCATCCCCAGGATAGCAAAGATAGAGTTACGCTCTTTATACAGTATGTACGCACCGAGCATAATGAATAACGGCTCCAGCGCCATAATCATCGTCGAGCTGGCCACCGAGGTATAATTCAGCGAACCCATCCACAGCAGAAAATGCAGGGCAAGCATGACACCGGACACGCCCAGCAGCAGCCAGTCCTTCCTCCGCAGCTGAAAGAGTGCCCCGCTATAGGGACGGGCGAACGGCAGCATCAGCAGGGAGGTGAACAGCAGGCGGTACATCCCTTGGACCGATACGGGCGCAGAGGACCATTTAATAAAGATGGAAGAAAACGAGATGGCCACAATTCCGATTACCATCAGGAGAGGCACGGGAACGGGCGGTTTATTGGTACGCATGACAGAACGCCCCTTCATAGGATGTAAGACTCATTATGTTAATTTAACGTAAATCGGCGAAAAAAGCAGCATTTTTTCATATTCAACGCAAAACAAAGGCACAGAACCGCCTCTGAGGGGTTCCATGCCTTATAGAAGCTCAGCTGACAGAGGCTACTCTCCCCTGTTACGGCTTAAGCACTACCTTGATACAGTCCTCTTCCTTCTCCTGAAATACCTTGTAGCCATGTTCTGCGCGGCTGATCGGCAGCCGGTGGGTGATAATATCTGTGGGATCGAACTTGTTCTCCTTAATCATCTTGTAGAGCTCAGGCATATAATGGATCACAGGAGCTTGGCCCATCTTCAGCGTGATATTGCGTTCGAATAGATGGCCCAGCGGGAACATATTGTAATTCAGGCCATAGACACCGATTAACTGAATGGTGCCGAACTTGCGGACCACTTCGGAGGCGATACGGAAAGCCCCCAGCGAACCTCCCTGCAGCATCAAGGCTGTCTCCACCTTCTCTACAACCGTCTTCTTGGCATCCAATCCCACGCAGTCAATCACCACATCCGCTCCGCCGCGTGTAATCTCCTTGAGATTCAGCTCTACATCCTTGGTCTGCTCAAAATTCACCGTCTCCACTTGATTCGTCAGCTTCGCATGCTGGAGCCGGTAATCGATATAGTCCACCGCGATGACACGGGATGCGCCTTTCATCCAGGCGAACTTCTGTGTCAGCAGGCCTACCGGGCCACAGCCAAGCACAATGACGGTATCACCGGGCTTCACACCGGCATTCTCGACGCCCCACCAGGCGGTCGGGACGATATCCGAGAGGAACAGCAGCTTCTCGTCTTCCATCTCCGCGTCCTCCGGGACGACAAACGGCCCGAAGTTGCCGTAAGGCACCCGGAGCAGCTCCGCCTGCCCTCCGGCGAATCCGCCGTATGAATCCGAATAGCCCAGGTAGCCGCCGGTATCCTTCGCTTCATTCGCATGGTCACATTGGCTCTCCATCTCATGCTGGCAGAAGAAGCATTGCCCGCATGCTACATTGAACGGGACAATGACCCGGTCGCCCTTCTTGACCCTGGTAACCTCCGGGCCCACCTCTTCCACAATCCCCATCGGCTCATGTCCGATAATGTAGTCATCATGCATTCCCGGTATTTCTCCGTTATAGATATGCAGGTCAGATCCGCAAATAGCGGTTGTGGTTATGCGGACGAGGATGTCATCCTTCTTCTCCAGCCGCGCATCGGCGACCTCCTTCACTTCAACTTTCTTCTTTCCCTGATAAGTCACTGCCTTCATGGTATAGGTCACTCCTTCTGAAATGGGGCTGCTTGTTACACTATCTTATGTTATAGCCCCAAATGGTCCGGATTTATCCGTGCAGCAGCGGAGAATACATCATCAGCGCGTGGTTCTCAGCCACCGCTTCGTCTCCGGCAAGCTCTCCGCTATGCGTCAGCACTCTGCGGCGGATCGCGTTGCGCCGGATATACCCGCCCCACGGCTCCAGGCTGATGCGGTGCCCATCTTCATAGACTTCGTAATGGTAGAGCTGCTGTCCTGCACAGCGCCATTCCCCGTGCAGATGAGTCTCATCCAGATGCAGCTTAAGCTGATAAGCATGCTCTGTATCATTGCGCAGCTGGAGATCCAGATAATTATAGGCACAGGTAGCCCCGCTGCCAAAGGGCTGGGTCCGCTGCTCATCGGGGAAGACATCATAGCTGTGCCGGTGCCGCTCGGTAACCGTAAGCGGCGTATGCAGTGTCATCCAGTAGATCAGATTGGACAATTGGCAGAGTCCGCCGCCTGTGCCGGAACGGAACCCGCCATAGTGGAGCACCATTCCGTCCAGGTAGCCTTTTCTTCGCGTCGGTTTGCCGATCCTGCGCCAATAGGAGAAGCTCTCGCCCGGTTGAATGACAAGCCCGTCCAGCTTCGCCACCGCGAGCCTCAGGTTCACGATTTTGTTGTGCTGAAGCTGCATATCCACATTGCGCAGTTTGCGCAGCAGCGGGGTAGCATGGCTGGCCGCTTCGTACGGCAGAGCTTCAGCGCGTTGTTCTGTAGCCAGACGGCCGCTGGCTGTGATCCATTTCCAGTATCTTTTCCAGGTGAAATACCGCTTCCCTGCAAATAGTCGCAGCTTGGAACGCCGGATGGGCTTCATGTTGCTGATTACCGAATTCATGGAATGATTGCCTCCCTCTCCCACATTATTGTTCAATTATATTACAATTGAACCAGCTGGAAGCTACAATTCTGTCCCATTTCTATTACAGCAAAAGACCGGAACTCCCCTGTAACGGAAGTCCGGCCTTCAGTAACTCTATTCAGCTTCATCCTGGCAGCGGGCGCACTATTTCCCACGCTTATTATGCCATATTAATGCATGTAATTGCGGCAGCACCCGTGCACGGTTCATCTGCGGATCGGCAATCACCCGCTCGAACAGCCATTCCAGCCGCCCCAGCAGACGGCCTGAGATGTCGCCTTCCTCGGTGACGTTATCGTTGCCCGGCTGCAGGAACAGAGGGACCTCCGGGTACCTGAAATGGACCTTACGGGCATATTCATAATCCTCCTGGTTAAAAACAACCACCTTCAGGCTATGCGCAGCCTTGCCGTTATCAGCGACTCTATGCATAATCTCATCCAGCTTATCCCAGTCTGTCTGCATCCCGGAGCTGGGCGGCTTCGGGCTGATCGTCAGCACATCCACCTCATGGAACCAGTCCTGCCAACGGCTGCCCTGCGTCTCAATCGCCGCCTGGATGCCCCGCTCATGGAGGAGGGAGATGAATTCTCCCATCGCCTCCCCGATCAGCGCCGGATTCCCCCCGGAGATGGTGACACAATTGAAATTCTCCCCGGCCAGCTCCAGCAGCCCGTCGAGAATCTCCTGCGGCTCCATCATCGTTACTTTATCCTTGGCCGAGCCGTCCCAGGTGAAGGCGGAATCGCACCAGCGGCAGCGGTAGTCGCAGCCGTAGGTGCGGACGAACATCGTTTTGACCCCGATGACCGCCCCTTCCCCCTGAATTGTCGGGCCGAACATTTCAATAACCGGGATTCTACTCATCATCGCAGCCTCCATACAGCCGGTAAGCCGGTCCCTCCTCGGGGATATCTGCTGCCAGCACCTCCGCCCAGGAGGTCGGAGTCTCCCATAGCTTGACCGAATACACCGGCAACGCCGCCCGTTTCAGCTCATAGGCAATGTAAGCAGACAGATTCTCGGCTGTGGTGCGGAAGGAGAGCAGCGCAACCTTTGAGCCGGTCGCCTTCAGCGTCTCCAGCACAGGCTCATTGCCCATCGCCAGAAAAGCATGATCCAGCCGCCCAACCACCGCCTCCTGCACAGCCGCCTTAATATCGCTGAAATCGATGACGAACCCTTCATCCGACTGCCCTTCCAGTGCGGATGGCACACCCTTCAGCACTACCTCAAGCCTGTAGGTATGCCCGTGCAGATTACTGCATTTCCCCTTGTGTCCGATGAGCTGATGGGCAGCGTCGAAGGTGAAAATTTTGCAGACGGTTACTTCGCCCCGCATTATAGTCCCGCCTCCTGACGCTCTGCCTCATATTGCTCCAGACCGCGCTTACGCAGAAGACATGCCGGACAGGTGCCGCAGCCGCTGCCGATGATTCCGTTATAGCAGGTCAGGGTCTGCTCCCGGACATAATCGAACTGGCCCAGCTCGTCTGCCAGCTTCCAGGTTTCTTTCTTGTCCAGCCACATCAGCGGGGTATGAATGACGAACTCCACATCCATCGACAGATTAAGCGTGACATTCAGCGACTTCACGAACACATCGCGGCAGTCCGGATACCCGCTGAAGTCCGTCTGGCAGACCCCTGTGATAATGTTGGAGTAGCCGAGCTGCTTGGCCAGAATGGCCGCGAAGGACAGGAACAGCAGGTTACGTCCATCCACGAACGTGCTGGGCAGCTCTTCACCCTCGCCTGCGGTAATGTCAATATCATCCCGCGTCAAGGCGTTCGGGGCCAGCTGGTTCAGCAGCCCCAGGTCCAGAATATGCTGCTTCACGCCGAACCTTGCGGCTATCGCCTTGGCGACTTCAATCTCGGCCGCATGGCGCTGATTATAATTGAACGTGACCACCTGAACCTCCTGGAATTCCTGCAATGCCCACGCCAGGCAGGTCGTGCTGTCTTGGCCGCCGCTGAAGACGACTAATGCTTTTCTATTTACCATAATGATCTCTCCTCCTTATTGCTCTGTGAAGCTGGCTTCTGCGGATTAACGGTTGTCCACTTTCTCGGGATACAAATCATGATTCATCAGCCGGTGCTCGGCCATCGCCTCATATTTGGTTCCCGGACGCCCCCAGTTACAGTAAGGATCGATGGAAATGCCGCCGCGCGGCGTGAATTTGCCCCACACTTCGATATAACGCGGCTCCATCAGCGAGATCAGATCATTCATAATAATGTTGACACAGTCCTCATGGAAATCCCCATGATTGCGGAAGCTGAACAGATAGAGCTTCAGTGACTTCGATTCCACCATTCGGATATCAGGAATGTACGAGATATACATCACCCCGAAATCCGGCTGACCGGTCACGGGACACAGGCTGGTGAACTCGGGACAGTTGAATTTGACAAAATAATCACGGCCGGGATGCTTGTTATCGAACGCCTCCAGAATCCCCGGATCATAGCCGAACTTGTACTGCGTGCCTTGGTTGCCCAGCAGGGTAACCTCCTGCATTTCCTCTTGCATTCTGCCTTCTGACATGACAAAAAACCCCTCTCTTTTCCCTAGGCCCCTGGCCTGAACTGGAAAGAAGAACGAGATTTCGAAAACCTGGCTCTACTAAGATAGCTTAGTTTTTTATAGAGGGAGTTCGCGAACCTCTCCTGCGCGCGGCGCAGATTCCTTCTTTATCTTGGTGCGTCTTGAACTATACCATGATTACAGCGGGCTTGACAACCCTCACAGCTGATCCAGAATCAGCGAGCACAGCAGTCCCATCGCAGCGATGAACCCCGTGAGCGGCCCCCCTTCTTCGTAGGCTTCGGGCATCATGCTGGAGGACACCATAGCAATAATCCCTCCCCCGGCAAAAGAGGCAATCAGCGCTTCCGTATACCCGCTTGCGTGATCCATGAACTCATATCCCGCCCCTGAGGCCAGTGTGGAGATAGCGAGTACGCCGAGCCACAGCAGCATAATCTTGCCTTTGCCATAGCCGTCCTGCTTCAGTCCAGCCGTACTGGACAAGCCTTCGGGAATATTGCTGATGAAGATGGCAATGACCAGCAGTACGCTAACGCCTTGACCCGCAATGAGACTTGCGCCAATCATGATCGATTCAGGAATCGCATCCAGTACCGTTCCGGCAAAAATAGCCAGCCCTCCGCCCTTGGCATCGCTCCTCCCTGAAGAGGCTCTGGCTGAACGCTTGCGTCCGGCTCCGCCTTTACGCGAGATCAGCCAGTCGAACACCGTGAACACCAGTGCTCCAGCGGTGAACCCGATAATCGTCGGGGCCAGTCCGCCGTCACTGGCCGAATCCTCTAGCAATTCATACGCCGCCGCGCCGATCAGCACACCGGTCCCGAACGCCATGATGAAGCCGATCAGCTTATTCGGAATCCGCAGGAATAAGGCCAAGAGTGCGCCAATCAAGACCGCCGAGCCGGAGAGTGCGCCCCATAACAATGCGTTTCCCATCCGCTTCACCTTCTTATAAGATATTGGCATTATTACAATGCATAAGAATAGTTTACACACGAATGAAGAACGGCAAACACCTTGCATAGTTCAACTAATTTGCACGGATTCATTTGCATGGAAAGGGGTAACTTAGAATTAACAATCTCTATTAACCGAAGGATGGGATCATACGATGGAAGCAAACGTACAGAAGCTTATAGATTGGCTGGAAGCCCGCAAGGATACAACACTGGTCATCGAAAAACGGGAGCTGGAGGATCTGGACACCGTCCATTTCAAGCTGGAGACTGTTGACTACCGGAACGCTGAAGATGTCATAGATGATTATCTGGACAGTGCGGTCATTCTGCGCGGGACGGGCAGTACCTTGAATGCGGATGGTGAGCTTGTGCCTCTGCCGCAGCCGGGATATGAGCTGGCAGTGAGCGGACTAGAGCTTCATGAGGTATCCGAGGCTAAGGTGGATCTGCAAACGAGCCGGGCAAAATATTCACTGGCTGTAAGCTGATTATGCGGCGGCTCCGGCCGTAAGAATCTAAGGGGGCTGTCCCAAAAGTAGATACTCTACTGGTGGGGAAAAATTCCATGCCTTCTTAAAGGATTAATTTGTAAGAAAGGGAGCGATTCTCCGTTATTGGAGGATCGCTCCCTTGCGTTTCTGGTCATTCGCTGCTTGCTTCAGCAGGTTGTGAGCAAGCGAAAGCCAACCGACCTCTAGCGTCACTTTTTCCATGCCGCGAAGCAGAAAGCGCCGGAAGCCCCGGTTATTTTTTAATTGTCCAAATACACTTTCCGGCTCCGTCATTCGACGTACGGCCAATAGATAGCCTTCCTCGCTTCGGAGGATTTCTTTCGCCTGTTTCTGGTATCTAAGCCGCTCCAAACTGACTGCGATTTCCCGGTTTCCGCTTCCCTTCGTGCAGTTTTCTTTTAGCGGACAACCTCCGCAGCTTTGACTTTGGTAATGACGCTTCTTAATTTCGTATCCACTCTCTGTGGTTTCCTTGCTCTCTCGTTGGAAATACAGCGGGTATCCAGCTAAACACGTCCAGCGATCCTCGGATGCGTCGTAGGTCCAGTTCTCGATTTTTCCGACGTCGGCTTTCCAGGCTTTGCTCTTTTCTTTGTGGTAGGTGCTGTATTTCACGACGGCCTGTATCTCGCTCTTTTCCAGATAGGCGTAGTTTTCTTCACTTCCATAGCCGGCATCTGCAATGACCGTCTTTGGAAGTTTTCCGAGGAATTGCTTTGTTTTTGCCAGATGTGGTTCTAAACAGCGGGTGTCACCCGGTCTTTGATGTAGACTGTAGGTTAAAATAAATTGGTTTTCGGTCCCGATCTGTAGATTGTAACCTGGCTTCAGTTGGCCATTTTGCATGTGATCTTCTTTCATCCGCATAAACGTTGCCTCGGGATCGGTCTTGCTGAAACTATTCCGGTCCCCAAGCAGCTTTTGATATTGTTCGTACTTCTGCAGTCGAGGGAGCAAATCCTTACGCAACTTCCGAACCGTCTTTTTTAGGGGCTTGTCTTTCGGTTTTTCGGCAAGCTGAGCTTCAAGCTTTTGCACGGCTTGTTCGAGTTTCTCACTGTCCATTTGCGAACCCGTGCTGAGTTCAGCCAGATCTTTGCCCTGATTCTCTTGTTCTTCCTGCTCTTCCGCTGCTTCAATGTCAGCGAATAGGGCCTGTACCTTATCTTGCAGTTTCGCTTTGTGTTTGCTGACCGCTTTGCTCCAGACAAAGGTGTAGCGATTGGCATTCGCTTCGATCTTAGTTCCGTCCACAAAATAATGCTCCAGAGACACGTATTTTTCGTCAGCCAGAAACTGAAGCACGGCGGTAAATACCGTTTCGAGGACCTTTCTCATCCGCTGGGAACGGAAGCGATTCAGCGTGCGGAAGTCGGGTCGCTGCCGTCCGGCCAGCCACATGAAGGGAATGTTCTCCCGGACCGCTTTGGCGATTTGGCGAGACGAATAGATTCGCTGAGTGTAAGCGTAGATGATGACTTTGGTGAGCATTTTAGGATGGTAGCTGTCACGGCCGCCGCCGGGATAGGCCGCGTCAAAAATGGCGTTGTCCAGCCGATTGACGGCGGCATTCACGACGCGAACGAGGTGATTTTCCGGGATATCTTCTTCCAGATCCATTGGCAAGCAAAGCTGGTCCATGGTATATTGAATGTACAAAAGAAACCTCTCCTTTGAAATGGTTGTGTGGTAACTCCATTTTAACAAAAGAGAGGTTTCTTTTTGTGATTTTAGAAAGATTTGAAGAAACTTTTCCCGCTTAAACAGCGGAGAGGACGGAACGATTGTGAAAAAGCGGCAGCGGTCGCCTTGGTCTCCGGATTTTCACCGCTAAGGGAATGAAAAAAATCTGGAGACCACAGCGACCCAAACAACGGTCCGTTCGCGAAGCGTCCACCCAAGTGCTCACGTTGATCCTACTCCAAAATAAAAAGCTGTCCCAAGCAGCCATTTCATGGCTTTTGGGACAGCCCCTTATTCCACAACTATCGCCTACAATTCTTCCCCGATAATCTCCACTTCCGTCTCCAGCTCCACATCGAACTTGTGCTTCACCGCTGAGCGTACATGCTGGATCAATCCGATATAATCGCTGGCGGTTGCATTGTCGGCGTTGATAATGAAGCCCGCATGCTTGCGTGAGACCTCTGCGCCTCCGATGCGCGTCCCCTGGAGTCCGCTCTCCTGAATCAGCTGCCCCGCGAACCGGCCCGGCGGCCGCTTGAATACACTGCCGCAGGACGGATACTCCAGCGGTTGCTTCGATTCCCGCAGATAGGTTAACTCATCCATGGACGCTTTAATCGCGGCTGGATCGCCTGGCAGAAGCTTGAATCTCGCCTCCAGCACAATATATTGTCCAGTGGCGAAGATGCTGCTGCGGTATCCCCATTGCAGCTGATCGCTGTGCAGGGTGAGGAGCTGCCCGTTCTGATCAATCACGAGCGCACTGTGCAGCACATCCTTCACTTCCCCGCCGTAGGCTCCGGCGTTCATGTAGAGTGCCCCGCCTACCGTGCCGGGGATGCCGCAGGCGAATTCCAGACCGGTCAGCTTCTGCTCCAGCGCATAGCCCGAGACATCGATAATCTTCGCCCCGCACTGCGCATACAGCAGCCCGTCGCGGACGCCCATCCCGGACAGATCCGAGGTCTGGAGCACGATGCCGCGGATGCCTCCGTCCCGGATAATCACATTGGAGCCGTTGCCGAGAATCGTAAGCGGGATCTGATGATTATGGGCATAAGCATAGATGCTCTGGATCTCTTCATATGTAACAGGAGCCGCCAAAATATCTGCTTCGCCGCCCATGCGGGTATAGACCAGATTCTTAAGGCTCTCACGCCGTTTCAGTGAGCCTGCGGTAACAAGCGGCTGCAAATCCTCATATATGTTGTCAATATTCATTCTTCATGCTCCTAACTCTATAAACAAGATAATGGTCGTGCTCGCTGCCGGTTAATTACGGCTTCAGCAACCACAACTTTAACAACGAACAGGCTCCCTTGTCAATGACAGGAGCCTGTTACGAAGCTGCATACAGCATTATTATGTTTCGAAATTCCCAATTATGCCCTATTCTCCAGCCGCTGCGCGCTCGGCACGGAATTCCTCCCGCCGTGCGGACCGCTCCTCTTCCTTCATCCGGGGGCAGGTATAACACAGCCGTCCGCCCTCAGTCCGGTAATACATACAGCAGCGGTTACGCAGCTGAACCGTCTGCTGCGGGTCCGTGAGCGATTCAGTTCTCCGTATCTTCACCTGGAACGGATTCCGCGGCATCCCGAATACGGCAGCGGGCAGCTCATCCTTCAGATACGCATAATCCTCCTCCAGCCGGCGAAGCAGGAGCGGATCTGTCAGTTCAGCAGCAAAGGCTTCCGCATAATAGTTGAATTTGGTCGGCAGCTGTCCCCAGATCTCCCCGGGCGAAAGTCCGCTCACCTGTGAAGCCATCCGGATCAGCGGCCCGGCTGTGTTCTGGTAGAAGCTGGTTAACACCTCATTGCGCCAAGCCTTCCGGCCCGGCTCATCTGCCGGAGCTTGTACCATCCCCCATTCACGAAGCGAGAAGGCAATTCTGCAGTAGCCATCTGCCGGAACAAGATGCAGGTGAAGGTTCCGTAAGCTGAAGTCCGGTAAGCACAAGAAGCCGGTCACGGAATACTGGACCGCGAGTGCCATAATGCTCAGATAACCGCCGAAGTACGCACCGGCCGCTTTATCGTCGAGCGCCTTCATCAGCGGCCGGTAAGCCTCCATGAAGGTCCTCATCCCCGCCTCTTCTGCCAGCTCAACAGCAGCGAAGGAATACACGGCTCCCTCCGGCACCTCAAGATGGAGGTCAAATTTAGACTTATATTCTTGCCTCAGGAATTCATTCATGTTCCTCTCCTACAGCCCGGCAACTTTGTACGCAGCCAGCTCGTAAGGCAGACAGAGCGGCACACCTGTACGCGGATCAGGCACAATATCTGCCTCAATGCCGAATACCTCACGCAGCACTGCCGGTGTCATTACCTCATTCGGAGCGCCCTCGCTGATCACATTACCGGATTTGATCGCTACCATATGCTGCGCGTAACGCGAAGCATGGTTCAAATCATGGACAACCATAATAATCGTCCGGCCTTCCTGCTCATTGAGCTTCTGCAGCAGCTGAAGCACCTCCAGCTGATGGGCCATATCCAGGAAGGTCGTCGGCTCGTCAAGGAACAGAATATCCGTCTGCTGGGCCAGCGCCATGGCGATCCAGGCCCGCTGCCGCTGTCCGCCGGAGAGACGGTCAATCGGCCGGTCACGGAATTCATTCATGCCGGTCAATTCAATCGCCTCGGCAATAATGCTGCGGTCTTCAGGCGTCAGGCTGCCGAAGCCCTTCTGATGCGGATACCGTCCATATCCTACCAGCTCAGATACCGTTAAGCCGTCCGGGGCAGTAGGATTCTGCGGCAGAATCGCCAGCTGGCGGGCCACCTCTTTGGTGGAGAGATTGTGAATGGACTTCCCGTCAAGCATTACATTGCCGCTCTTCGGCTTCATGATCCGGGCCATTGTCTTCAGAATCGTGGACTTTCCCGAGCCGTTCGCCCCGACAAGCGCTGTAATCTTCCCTGTCGGAAGCGATAGATTCAGCCCCTTTACAATCATAGTCTCCGCATATCCGATGCTCAGCTGCTCTGTATTTAAACGTTCCGACATGATAAACACTCCTTAGATTTTTTAATATATACATCCCTGTACTACGCTTTCGATGTGGCCAAAAGATATAAAAAGTACGGTGCTCCAATAATCGCTACTACGATACCAGTAGGTACCTCCGCAGGCTGCAGGATCCAGCGACCGATCGTATCTGCCGTAAGCAGCAGCAGGGCTCCGGTCAGGGCAGCCGCAGGCAGCAGGATCTGATGGCGCGGGCCGACCAGCCTGCGGGCCAGGTGGGGCGCAATTAGCCCGACAAAACCAATGCTGCCGCTTACCGATACACAGGCTCCTGCCAGCGCAACAGCCGCAGCCAGCAGCCACCGCCGTTCCCGTTCGAGCGGCAGGCCCAGTCCCTTGGAGAGCTCATCGCCCAGATTCAGTACGTTGAGCACCCGGGCTTTGTAGAATGCGAAGGGCAGCAGGATCAATATCCAGGGCAGCAGGGCCAGCACAAACCGCCAGTCTCCGCCCCAGATTTTGCCGGCCAGCCAGATGGCTACGAACTGATAATTCTGCGGGTCGAGTCTTAATGACAAAATAAGCTGAAAAGCGTATATCCCGGCACCCACAGCAATCCCGATCAGGATCAGCCGTGTCGGCGAGAGCCCATCCTCCCTCCTGTAAGACAGGAAGTAGATCAGTGTTGCAGTAAGCGAGGCCCCTGCAAGCGCCAGTAGCGGAAGCACGAGGATCGGAGCTGCTGTAGTAGACGGTACAAAGGAGATAAAGATCAGTACGGCGAATCCGGCTCCGGCATTGATCCCCAGGGTGGAAGGCTCAGCGAGAGCATTACGCGACAAGCCTTGCAGAATCACTCCGGCGACCGCAAAGCCTGCACCAATCAGCAAGGAGATCACGATGCGCGGCAGCCGGAAATCAAACAGAATCAGCTGCTGCTGCTTGGTGCCGTTGCCGGATAGGGTATGTAGAACTTCGAGCGGTGACAGACGCATTAAGCCGGTATTCATACTGACCAGAAACAGAATGACGATAAGCACAGCAAGCAGTGTCAGAATACCAGCCTCTCTGGAACGGCGCGGCTTGGCCGGGGGGAATGAGGTGGAACGGTTCATTTCAGCTCCCCCTTGCGTTTGCTGGCCAGATAGATGAAGAACGGTACGCCGAATACTGCAATTAAGGCACCTATTGGTGTTTCGTATGGCGCATTAATCATCCTGGCCGCAATATCGGCCACCAGGACCAGAATGCTTCCAAGGACTGCGGAGCAGGGAATAATCCAGCGGTAGTCAACCCCAACGAGGTAACGCGTAATATGCGGAATCATTAATCCGACAAAAGCGATCGGCCCCACCGTGGAGACTGCCGCTCCGGCGAGGATGACGACAATAATCATCCCTGCAGTCTGTACCAGACCGGTGCGCTGTCCGAGACCTGCTGCAACATCCCTGCCCAGGCTCAGTAGCGTAATCGAACGCGACAACATCAGCGCACCGATTAGGGCCGCCGCGACCCAAGGAGATATTACCTGCAGCTGCTTCCAGCTCGCTCCTCCAATCCCCCCGGCCATCCAAAAGGCGATATCCTGGGAGAGGCTGAACAGGATAGCAATGCCCTGGCTGACCGCCAGCAGCATGGCGCTTACTGCCGCACCGGCGAGGGTCAGCCGAAGCGGGGTCAGTCCGCTATGGGAGAGCGATCCGATCCCGAATACCAGCAGTGAGGCTACAGCCGCTCCAAGGAAGCAGTACAGCATGATGTACGCGAAGGATAGTGTTGGCGCGAAGGCAAAAGCCAGGGCCAGTCCAACGCCCGCACCTGCATTAAGACCAATCAGTCCGGAATCCGCCAGCGGGTTGCGGGTCATCCCCTGCATAATCGCACCGGCAACGGCAAAACATGCGCCGACCAGCGCTCCTGCGGCAGCCCGGGGAATCCGCAGCTCCCGGATGACCTGATGCTGGGGCAGCTCCGGATTGAACCGGAACACCGCCTCCCATACGGTAGCCAGCCGGATATCCGCCGCACCAACCGATACGGATACCATCAGGCCGAAGACAATCGCTGCTATTCCCAGCACCAGAATAACAGCAGCGGCAAGCGGCCGCGACCGGACAGATGTGTTCCCTTCAACAGAAGGAGCTTGTAGAGCAGAATCTGTGGATGAAGCCATATGCCGTCTCCTTATCAGGATTATTAGGGAAATATAGATGATTATGATTCTCATTATCGCAAAGATATGAATATTGTTCAACTTAAAAAAGAGGCAGGCTTCTATATCCTAAGGATATAAAAGCCTGCACAATTCTCCGGCTGGTAAAGAACCTATTTTACAAAACTGCTCAGAATATCATCGATGGTCTTGGTATTGGCTATAGGGCCGCTGTACAGCCAGCTGGTATCTTTGCCGAATTCATGAACATTCCCTGCCTTAACGGCCGGAATTCCCTTCCAGACTGCACCTTCTGTAATCTCAGCTCCGCTTGCCTTGTCACTATTCACCAGAATGATATGCTCTGCAGTCAGCTCAGATAATTTCTCCAGTGAAATCGGGTTCCACGGTGCTCTGGATTCTGCAGGAATGTCGGTCACGAGATTCGGGAGCTTCACTCCAAGATCGCCATACAATACCGCACCGCTGCTGCGGGTCTCATCTACAATGAAGAAATTCTTGGACACCAGCCACAGAACCGCTACTGAATCATCGCCAATTGCCGCTGAGACAGCCGCTTTGGCTGAAGCCGCTTTCTGGTCATAGTCTGCAATAGCCTTCTCCGCTTCCGGTGTCTTATTGAGCAGCTCACCGATCTTGAGCAAGGCTGCGCGCCAGTCACTGCTGACCTCATCGCCGAGTACATAGGTTGGTGCAATCTTATTCAGCTGGTCATAAAGACCGTTCTGAACCGAGCCCTCCGACTGGACGATGTGAAAATCCGGCGTGAAGCTGGTGACGGCTTCAAGCGGCAGGTCATAGCTGATCGGCGGAACGTCCTTAAGCTCAGCGGCCAGGTAAGCCTGAGTACCATTCTTCGTAGACCACTGGGCAACCGGAGTCACGCCGAGTGCTACCAGATAATCCTCCAGATAAGAAGCAATTACACGCTGCGGATTAGCGGGAACGGTCACCTTATGTCCCATTGCATCCGTTACGGTCTTCTCCACAGCGGGTGCAGCAGTTGCTGCAGGTACCGCAGTGGCCTCCGCAGTCGCTTCTGCGGTTGCCGCAGGTGCGGTGCCTGCTCCACCGTTACTGCCTGCGTTGCTATTATCATTTCCGCAAGCGGACAGCAGCAGTGTTGTAGTCATAAGTCCGGCCACCGCCAGCTTCCCGCTTCTTGATCCTTGCAGGTTGAACGAAAACATTGAATACCCCTCCTGTATGTTACCCTCATGATTGGCAAAAGCTCTGTTACCTTCATCTTGTCTATACTGATGATATTGATTCTCATTCTCTATGTCAACCAATAACTTATAATAACGTAAAAACGGCCGTCTCCGCATTAAGCAGAAACAGCCATCTTCCTAATCTTCTATATTATTTATGCAGATGGAAAGGTACAGTCGCGATTACAATGTCCTTCTGATTCATCAGATATGAACGGATGAACAAGCTGGTCTGATTATGCAGCACCGCCTGCCACCAGTGCTTGGTCACGAATTGCGGAATCAGGACGGTAATATGATCCGTTGAAGAGGTCTTCCACTCTACTGTATCGATGAACTTCACCAGCGGGCGGATAATGCTGCGGTAGCGGGAGCGCAGGACGATCAGGCGTACGCCGGGGTTCCACTCCTCCCACTTCTGCTCCATCTTGTGAATCTCTTCTTCATCGAAGCCTACATATACAGCGACCACATTATCTGTCAATGACTTCGCATAGCTGATCGAATGCAGTACAGCACGAGTCACACCGGCGACCGGAACGACTACGGTGCTTCCTTTGATACAAGGCTTATCGGTAGCCGGGCAGATCCGCAGCTGATCGGCAATATTCATATAATGGCGGTGAATCCGGTGGAACACGATGATAACAGCCGGCAGGAAGATGAAGGCCATCCACACGCTGGAGAATTTAGTGATTATGAAAATCAGGGTGATCGTTAATGTAGTGAGCATCCCCACCGTATTGACGGCGAACTTGCTCTGCCAGCCTTTCGGCTTCGTTCTGTACCATTGGACCATCATGCCCAGCTGCGACAGCGTGAACGGAATGAATACCCCTACTGCATATAATGGAATGAGTCCTTCCGTATTCCCGTGAAACGCCGCCACCAGCACAGCCGACATAACACCGAGGAAAATAATACCGTTGGAGAAGCCCAGCCGGTCGCCGCGCACCATGAAGGCATGGGGCAGATATTTGTCTTTGGCGAACATGAACGCCAGCAGCGGGAAGGCCGAGTACGCCGTATTGGCTGCCAGGAACAGGATAACCGCCGTAATCCCCTGAATGAAGAAGTACAGTCCGCCGCGGCCGAAGGTAGATTCGGTAATCTGTGAGACCACGGTGGCCTTCTCATCAGGCATGATACCGTACCAGTAAGCGAGCAGCGTAATACCTGTGAACATTACCCCGAGAATGAGGCCCATGAGCATCAGCGTTTTGGCTGCATTTTTCTCCGCGGGCGCTTTGAAGTTAGGAATGGCATTGGAGACCGCTTCTACCCCGGTCAGAGCCGAACAGCCGGAGCTGAAGGCCTTCAGCAGCAGAAACATACTCACGTTCGATACGGCCGAGCCAATCTCAGGAACATGGGCATGGGCGCCGCCGGTCATATATTTGAAGACCCCCGAGATGATGAGCACGAAGATGGAAACCACGAACAGATAGACCGGGATAGCGATGAAGGAGGCCGATTCGGTCACTCCCCGCAGGTTAACAATCGTTAAGAGCACGATAACAGATACCGCTATCAGAACACTATGATTATGCAGACTTGGAAAAGCTGAAGTGATTGCATCCGTCCCCGCCGACGCACTTACCGCCACCGTCAGAATGTAATCCACCAGCAGAGAGCCGCCGGCCAGTAAGCCGGTATGCACCCCTAGATTGCTTTTGGCGACAATATACGCGCCCCCGCCTTGGGGATAAGCGAAGATCGTCTGCCGGTAGGACAGAATCAGAATAGCCAGCAGGCCCAATACGGCTAATGCAATTGGCAAGGAGTACCAGATAGCGGTGAACCCGGCGGCCACCAGTACAATCAGAATTTGTTCTGTTCCGTAGGCTACAGACGAGAGCGCATCAGAAGACAGGACAGCCAGTGCTTTCACCTTGGATAACTTTTCATGATCGAGTTCGTTCGACTTCATCGGACGCCCGATCAATAGTCGTTTTACCTTGCTTACCATTGTAGTAACAGTTCCTCTCTTGGTTAAGTTGAAACGGGTTTCCCTGCGCTGTTTTCATAAGTGGATTTCATAAATGCAGGCACCAAAATAAGCATACGGAAATGATCCGCATGCCTTAGTGTGCATGGTCATTATCCCACTAGTGGCTTACGAGGTTAGCTGGCGGATTCGGACTGTGGTAGCCCTACGGTTACAGGTCAAGTAGCCTGCTCCGATTCACCCCTTTTGGCCTTGGCCAAAGTGTGGTTCCCCCGTTTTTCCTTCCGGAAAATTCAGCGCATATTCAACTTCTCACAAGGACTAATATTAAGCTACAACACGTCTTCCGTAAAGCGTGGAAACAAATGAAAAAAGAATGAAAAGCACTCAAAACAACCAAATTCATCATCCGGTATGTCTTGATCTTTCATTCTCTTTCATTATCCCTTTACCACGTGATTTTACAGGGTTTTTGCATATTATTTTTTACTAAAATTAAGGGTATTCTCTTCTCTTCCTTCTGCCCGTCAGCTTCTTACTCCGCAGGCTCCTCTTTGCGTCCTGTCCAGAGCAGAATGGAGATTAAGGCAAAGGCTATAAGTGCAAGCAGAGGGATCGTTATAAATCCGAACCAGTTCAGATAATCCTTGTTGCACGGTACGCCGATGGTACAGGGAAGCACCTTGCTGAGCGCCGGAATTTTCTGCTCCGCATAATGATATATGGAGATGCTGCCGCCAATCAGACTAAGGGGAAGCACGTATGGAATGATCCGCTTGTCCCCCCGGTAGGTGGCGATCCCCAGCAGGAACAGCTGCGGATACATGAAGATCCGCTGGAACCAGCACAGCTTACAGGGCTCGTAATTTAGGACCTCACTGAGATACAGGCTTCCTGCTACAGCCACCACACAGACGAACCAGGCCAAGTAGAGACAGTTACGCCGGCAGAAGGCAGAGAAGGCGGTCATTGGGCGGTCCCTGCTCCCGCTGCTGCTGTTGCTGCCTGAATCTGGGCGTCAATCGCCTCCATATTGAAAGGCTCCTTCACCTTGATGCCGTTCACGTACAAGGAAGGCGTATTCGTTACGCCCGTATCGGTGCCAAGCTGAATATCCCGCTCCAGCTCGCTTACGTAGGTACGCTCGTCAATGTCCTTGCGCAGCAGGTCGTAATCCACCGGCAGCTCCAGCTGCTTGGCGAGACTCACCAGGAAGTCAGGTGTAGCCCATTCCTTCTCTTCATTCCCCTGATTGGCATAGATCGCATCGAAATACTTCCAGAACGCTTCCTGGTTCTGATGATAGACCGATAGCGCTGCCAGGGAGGCCGTTCTGGAATCCGTACCGAGGAAGGCCAGATTCACGAAATAGAAGGCTGCTTTATTCTGATCGACATAGCCCTGAACGATCTGCGGCTTGATCACACCGGTGAACTGGGCGCAAGCCGGACATTTGAAATCGCCGAATTCCACAATTTTGACCGGAGCATCCTCCTTGCCAAGCCGCATCATTTCGCTGTAATTGAAGGCAACCGGCTTACTGTCTGTACCGGCAGGCGAAGAGTCCTTCGATGCCAGCATAAATAAGCCTACAAAAATAATAATGACGATGGCCACCGTACTCACGATCAGAATTCTCGTTTTCTGCTTCTGCTGCTCCTGCTCTGCCCTGCGCTTCTCCTGCTTGCTCATCTGGGGAGCCGTGACATTGTTCTTTTTTGTTTTGCTCAAAGAGAGTTCCTTTCCGTCCTCAGGACTATCGTGATAAAAGAATAGTTACTTTCAAATTATATAATGTTAACTCTCTTGTTGGCAATCGCTGTCTTATACGGCTTCATTCTCCTCCGCTGACTCCCCCTCCCCTGTATCCTTGCCGAAAAATACCTCCGGGGAATGCTCCTGCGACTGCAGCTTAATTCTGAAGAAGAATTGTGTGCCGCCCCCTTCTGCCGGTTCTGCCCAGATCTCTCCTTGCATCAGGTCTACAAGCTTCTTGCAGATCGCAAGGCCCAGACCCGTGCCGGGGTACTTACGGGTATGCGACCCGTCCACCTGCGAGAAGGACTGGAAGAGCAGCTGCAGCTTATCCGGTGAGATGCCAATGCCGGTGTCGCGCACCATGAATTGCAGCGCCTGAGCGGTCTCCCTGACGCCATAGGACTCCACCTTAACCGTTACCGTGCCGGATGGCGTGAATTTCACCGCATTGCCGATCAGGTTGATGAGAATCTGGCGGATACGCGCAGCATCCCCGGTGAACTTGTCAGGAAGCCCCTCCTCGATCAGAAGCTCCAGAGATAACGGCTTGTCTTGTGTGCTCACCATGAACAGGTCCATACAGCCCTGGAGCAGCGCCTTCAGCCCGAAAGAATCCTTGTTCAGCGAGAGGGCATCCGCCTCCAGCCGGGAGATGTCGAGAATATCGCTCATCACATGCAGCAGAGCATGGCTGCTTGTACTCTGAAGCCGCAGGAGCTCCAGATGCTCAGGATTGCTGATCTCCTCGGACAGCAGCTGGTTGACGCCGATAATGCCGTTCAGCGGCGTGCGGATTTCATGGCTCATGGTGGCGAGGAACTCGCTTTTCATCGTCACCGCACTCTCCGCGGTATCCCTGGCCTCCAGCAGCTCATACTGATACTTCATCAGGGCAGTCACATCCTCGGCCACAATATAGACCCACTGCTCCGTATGATGCAGCAAAGGAAAGACGGTGACACTACAGATCAGCTGCTCCCCGCCTTTGCTCCGTACCTTCAGCTCCAGCTTGGAGGACTGCCCCCGTGAAGCGCGCGTTATGGCATCCCGTACGGCAGCTTCATCCCGTTCGCTGTATAGTATCGCCTTATAATTCCCCAGTTCTTCGCTGCTATATCCGGTAATGTCCCGCAGAGCAGGATTAGCACTGATTATCTTCTTACGGGCAGGATCAATGCAGATTACCATATCAGGGTTATGCTCGAACAGCGCAGTATACCGCTGCTCATTGAAGGCGGCTGACTGGAGTACCCGCTGCCGGTCCCTGTACAACAGAGCAAGGACGATCGACACAATGAACAGGAAGGAGCCGCAGAGGATCATTCCCAGTATCGAATCCTGCAAATAGAGCACGTGCGCGGCTGCACTGGACGGTTCTCCTGGAGAGAATGAAGCGCCCGCCATGGCAGCGTAATGGATGCCTGTGAACGCGCCGGTCAGGGTCAGGACAAGCAGCAGCTTTTTGAAGCTGAACATATTGTAGGCCTGCTCCAGCCACTTCGGATCGTAGGAAGCGGTGACCACCGGAACGATCAGGGCGAATAATACCGCCATTATAATTGAGAAAGCGCCTTGCTCATACGTTGCCGTAAGTCTCATCGACAGAATTCCGCTGAAATGCATAATCAGGATGCCGCTGCTGAACAAGAGGCCGCCCAGAGCCAGATAGACCCTGCTGCGGGTGTGCGGGTTATTCAGCATAGCTAACAGCATATAAGAAGCTGCCACGGGAATCACTAGAGAGAACGCCAGTAGCGGCAGATTATACGATACCGGAACGGCCATATCCATTGCACGCATCCCGATGAAATGCATGCTCCACAGGCCTGTGCCAAGCACCAGGGAGATGAGCAGGATGAACCGGGAGCTCCGCTGGCCGCGAAGCAGACGTTCCGTCAGATCGAGCGCCGTGAAGCAGGAGAGAAAGGCTATCGCCACCGACAAGAGGACAAGCAGATCATTGTAAGTGTTAAAAGGATGCTTCAACGCTCCCGCCCCTTTCTTGAATCGGATAGATTACATGTATTTACACTTCCTTACCCGCCTTAAATCCGGCCGAATCGGAGATAGGTCAGAACACTTCATCCTTATAACAAAAAAAGCACAGCGCTGTAGTAGCGCCATGCTTATATTGTATGCAGCAGCTTATGCTCCGGCTTCTTCCGTCAATAACTGCAGCTTCAGCAGCTTGATCCGGGAAATCCGCTTATTATCGGTTTCTTCGACCACGAATAAATGATTGTCGAACTCAATGGACTGGCCCTTTTGCGGCGGATTAACCTCCAGCTTGGAATACAGCCAGCCGCCGATCGTATCATAATCATCAGTCTCCATATGGATTCCGAGCTTGTCGTTAATCTCTTCAATCAGCATCAGGCCGTCAACGGAGAACTCATCCTCTCCCAGCTGCTCAATGCCGGGCCGCTCCTCGTCGAACTCATCCTGAATCTCACCGACAATCTCTTCCATAATATCCTCCAGTGTAACCATCCCCGAGGTACCGCCGTACTCATCAATAAGAATGGCGATCTGGGTCTTGGCACGCTGCATGACCTTCAGGAGGCTGCTGATCTGAATCGATTCCGGTACCGTCAATATCGGACGGATCAATTCATTATAGCTCGGCGCCTTCTCCCGGATCATATCCTTAATATGAATGAAGCCAAGAATATGGTCCTTGTCTCCGTCACAGACCGGATACCGGGTTCTCATTCCATCGAAGGCAATCTCCAGATTCTCCTCCGTCTCCAGATGCGTGTTCAGACAGATCATCTCGGTACGCGGAATCATAATCTCCCGGGCCATCGTGTCGGCAAATCCAAAAATATTATCCACCAGTGTCATTTCTGTGTTGTCGATCAAGCCGCTTTTGTTACTCTCCTGCATCAGGATGCGGATTTCTTCCTCCGTATGCGCAGTAGCCAGCTCGGAAGCCGGTGTCAGACGGAAGATCCGCAGCAGTCCCCGGGCCAGCCCGTTAACCACCCAGATGAATGGAAACATGATCCGGTAGAAAACGTTCATCGGTCCCGCAGTTAACAGAAGCACCGCCTCAGCCTTATTCACAGCAATGGTCTTCGGTGCAAGCTCGCCGAGTACGATATGGAGAACCGTGATGAACATGAAGGCAATAATCAGGGAGATGACAAATACAGTAGTATCATCAAAGCCCAGACCCCTGACCAGCGGCCCCACAATCGTGGCCACGGCCGGTTCACCGAGCCAGCCCAGTGCAAGTGAAGCAAGGGTTACCCCAAGCTGGCAGGCCGACAGGAAGCCATCCAGATTATGGACGATGTTCCTTGCGGCCAGCGCTCTCTTGCTGCCTTCCTCAATCAGCGATTCAATGCGCCCGCTGCGCACCTTCACCATCGCGTACTCCACCGAAACGAAAAAACCGTTAAGCAGCACAAGCAAAATAATAAGTCCTACATGTAATATACCGGGTAAAGGGTCGCTCAATTTATACTCCTATCCACCGTAATCTGTACGGCTGGATAGGCCCACCTCCTTCGTTTGCTCAAAATGTCAGACTCGATTACGCTAAAAGAACCCTTGCGTATCAATTCCCCAATGCCCTCATCTCCTATACAAAATCACGGATTAGAAATAATACTTTCATTATATAAATATATTAGGTGAAACAGCAAGCATGCGTGTCCCCTCGAAAAATACAGCATATGTACGTACGGGAGCATAAGTAACGGCTGACCGCCTCAAACCAAGGCGGACAGCCGTTTTTGGATGATTCTATGGATAAATGGCCGAAAAAAGCGGATTAGCAGTTGCGCACTCCAAGCGGATTCCCGACAACGCCCGGATATTGATAGACAAGCGGCTCTTCGAAAGTAGCGTAATCAAAGTTAACCATCAGCAGCACTACCCGCTGGCCGGTAGCACGGTCACTGATAATCAGGTGGTCACGGCCCGCAGCTTCCAGCACCCCGGTATAGACCTTGGCATTCCAGTCCTTGTTGTTCTCATATGTGAAATAGAAGGTGCCCACCTTGCCCAGGTTCAGGCGGAATATGTTCTCCACATAGGACTGTTCAAACACAGGTGCGGCTGTGGAGACCACCGTGCCGCCAGGCATCATGGGACTGCCGCTGCTGACCTGAGGCGGCATAGCGACCATGGTGCCCATGTTCCCCATGTTTCCCATTTTCCCCATATTCCCGATGTGCCCCATGTTGTTCATGTTATTCATGTTCTCCATATTATTCATATTGTTCATATTGTTCATGCTGCCTGCTGGATTGCTGCCCATCATATAAGGAACTGGGCGGTACGGTTGAACGATCATGTACGGATTACCTCCTAAAGTGTAATAAATACCTTGTCTTGCCTAGTATACTGCCGGACAATCTCCCTGTGTCGGAGTGAAGAAGCAGTGAGCCTTGTAGCGTCCGGTATTCTGCTGATTGTACCAGGTCGCCGGACAGTCGCCGACAGGGCGGAAGAACCAGAGCGCATTCGAGGCCGGCCAGGTTCGCTCCCCGGCAATCGCACGTTTCGCCAGCCGGATATCGGCTTCCCGCGCCCGTTGATAGAAGTATCCCTTCTGCGGGGCTTCGAAGCCGCCGGGGCTCTGGTACACCATGTCGTTCACACTGCGGATGTTGTTGAAATCCAGACAATTGCCAAGAATCCGGTTCACGCCGACATTGCCGACCATCAGCATGCCTGACTCTCCATCCTCTTCAGCCTCTGCCCGCATCAGCCGTGCAAGCACTCTTACGTCCTCCGAGTTTGTTTTGATGACAGCCACGCGTTCTCCTCCTTACATTCATTTCATTGACGGGTGAAGCTATGCAGACTATGTGATTCTCCGTTGTTCTTTTGCTGCTCGCTGTATTGTATGTGTATTCGCCCAGGAGGTGACAGTCTGCGCCCAATTTGCTGTTTCCTCTTCTTCCGTCTCTATGCCGGATACACGCAAAAAACCCCTTGCTCCACAGTGGGAACCAAGGGGGTCCTATCACCATCTATAATACATTGCCATCTTAGCTACTCCGCCGTGGAGTAGTGAGGACGCCGCTGAAAGCCATGATACCGTGTCCCCTGATACGTCAGTATGCCTTGATCCCCCTCAGCGCTCATCCCGTATTCCTGTCCCTCCACCTTGAATTCCCTGCGCACCCCATCCTCAGCTTCATAGGTCAGATAGTAGGTGGTGCTGGTCCGGCTGGAGAGACTATCCTCCTGGGACTGCTGCTGGCGCACTTCGGTCCGCTTGCTCACGATACGGGCGGGAATGGACTGCAGGGGGGCATTATTGTTCCGGCTCCACTGAAGCAATCCCCGGCCAGCAGATACAGCGATGATCCCCACGACCAGAGCGAGAAAGACCGGCAATACCGTTCCTGTAAAATCGAACAGCCAGGATGGATCACTCCCCGTTCCCATTGTCTCTTCCCCCTTATTCCCAAGTAGTTAGCACACCTGCCTCTATAGGCTTCTCTACATGTATATGCCTCTTGTCTGTCTGGCAGCACCGGTACACACGGCAAAAAGACCATTCAGGCTCCGGTACTTCCGGGAACTTAAATGGTCTTCTATAATACCCGATTGGCGGTTACATTAAGCATGTACGAGGTCTAAGAGTTGTCTGGTTTCGTTCGTTTCTTCCGGCATCATGCCGTTCTCTGCCCAGCAGGCTTTGCATTGTTCTTCAGTCTGGCACAGATGAGCGTCATCACAGTTGTAGCACAGTTGCATCAGGTTTCTAGTCATATAATCCGTTTCAAAAGTTGTCATTGTAATCTCTCCTCTTCGGGTTGGAAGTTTGTTTGAAAGTTTGTGAAAAAAGTAACTTGTTCTCTATGTGTTAAATATATCACAGGATTCAAAGTTTGTCATGTGATTTTTTTCACATTTTTAAAGAAAATTTTAAATAAGATTTTTCCTTATATTGTAGAGGCCTTTAAGCGGATTTAATGTGAAAAAAGAGGCTGTCCGTCAGAACGGACAACCTCTTGTACAGTATTACATTACACGCCAGCTCTCGCCGCCGTTAGTGGTCTGAAGCAGGATCGACTTGCGGTCCTCCTCCTTCGAGATCAGCAGCCAGCCGACATCACTTGAAATGAACTGCAGCTTCACTACCTCCGGATACTCCAGGAGCTTGGATTGAAGTACCGTGCTGGCCTGGAGGGCCGTCCAGGTCACTCCTTGATTCACCGTCTTATAGAGCAGATTACCTTCCAGCGACCAGCCTGTCATAGAATTCAGGAAGTCAGGTGCCACATTCCGGTTCATGCCGGACAGCGCCGGCCGTCCGAATGTGGTGAATTTCCAGTTCTCTCCCCCATTGGCGGTAAAATAGCCGTTAAAGGTCATGCTGCCTTCCTTTTCCTTCTGACAGCCGACCGGCATCCAGCCTCCCGCTGCATGTTCTCCGAAGAATTCAGGGACACCCGTAACCACCCGGTCACATCCGGCAAAGCTGTCATTGACCAGGAATTCCGAACCCGATACCCAGGTCGCCCCTCCGTCCCTGGTCATATAAATCTTGGGCAGAGCGCCGGTCTGCAGCATAACAAACCCCCGGCTCTCGTCATTAAAGATCATCCCGGTCGTTACCCCCGCATGCGGAATGGAACTAGTCGGCAGATTCGGATTATACTGCTCATTCTGCATCACCAGATTCCAGGTGGCTCCGCCATCCTTGGTAGCGTACAAGGCTTTGCTCTCTTTGGTCGCACTTGCATCCCACTTGGTCATCAGCCAGCCGCTGCGGCTGGAGCTGAAATAGATGGAGGACAGCTTGTTGGAATCGGGGAACGCTGAGATCTGCCAGCTGTGTCCACCGTCTGTGGTACGCAGCACCACGGTCTCGGTGGAGCCGAACGAGCTGCGGATGATCCAGCCATGCTCGGGGTCGGTGAAAAAAATCTCTTTGCCGTAGACCGGATTGCTTAGAAATTGTACATTCGTAGCTGGAGAGATATTCGCCCAGGTCTTGCCGTTATTGAGCGTCATGTACATTCGAAGCTCGTTGCGCGTTACCCCCCAGGCTAGTCCTGCTGAGGGGTTGAGCAGCCGGAAATCGGTCAGCCGCGTCTGAATCTGATATTTCTTTGCATTTTCGGGTTCGACATTCTTGTTATCCGGGGTAATGACTGTAATCATCTGCCCTTCTTCCGGCGCTTCAGTCGGCTGAGGAGGCCGGGTAGCCTCCGGCGGAGGGGCGGACGAGCAAGCCGAGAGAATCAGCAGAGTCATAAGAAGCATCAACGCCACTCTTAGAACCTTGGAACATGAAGCTTTGGCTGACAATGCTCTCTCTCCTTTTCTACATTAATGAGTATTTAAAAGATTATTTCTTCGTATTCAGATTACTGCGTTTGTAGCCGTACAATGAGTAAATCACCAGTCCGAACGCAACCCAGATGATGAAGCCAATCCAGGTCTCTCTGCCGAGATTATACATTAAGTAGCCGCAGGCTGCCGCACTAAGGAGTGGAACCAGCGGAACCCAAGGAACCCGGAAGCCTCTGCGGAGATCTGTCTTCGTCCGGCGGAGCATAATGACCCCGAGAGACACAACCAGGAAGGCAAATAAGGTGCCGATACTCGTCAGATTCGCCAGCCTGTCCAGCGGTACGAAGCCGGTAAGCACAGCGATCAGGCTGCCCACCATCCAGGTACTGCGCACCGGGGTATGCGTTGTGGCGCTAACCTTGGACAAGCTCTTCGGCAGCAGGCCGTCTCGCGAGATAGCGAACAGCAAGCGGGTCTGGCCGAACAGCATAACCAGCAGAACGGTCGTCATTCCGGCAATCGCCCCGATGGAGATCAGTCCGGCAATCATATTCTGGCCCACGAACCGCAGCGCAAAGGATACCGGATCGCTGACATTCAGGCTCTGATAAGGAACAATGCCCGTCAGGACCAAGGATACGGCGATATATAAAACTGTACAGATAGCAAGGGATGAGATAATCCCGATTGGAAGATCGCGCTGCGGACGCTTCACTTCTTCTGCGGCGGTTGAAATGGCATCAAAGCCGATATAGGCAAAAAATACAGTGGCCGCGCCGTTCATCACGCCATGAATCCCGAACGGCAGGAAGGGCGTCCAGTTCTCCGGCTTCACATAGAAAATACCGGTGATGATGAACAGCAGCACCACGGATATCTTGATGGCGACCATCACTGCGTTGAAGCGGGCGGTCTCCTTGACCCCCCGTGTCAGCAGATAGGAGATCAGCAGGATAATGATGACGGCAGGCAGATTGATGAATGTTCCCTTATCCGCATTATACGCTCCAGACAAAGCTGTGGGCAAATGTATCCCGAAGCCCTCCAGCAGACCCTGGAAATAACCGGACCATCCGCTGCTTACCGCTGCGGCGGCAACCCCGTATTCCAGGACAAGATCCCAGCCGAGCACCCAGGCCAGCAATTCGCCGAAGGCCACATAGCTGTAGGCATAGGCGCTGCCGGATACCGGCAGGGTCGATGCAAATTCAGAGTAGCACAAGGCGGACAGCACACAGGCAATCCCCGCGATGATGAAGGACAGCACCAGCCCCGGTCCGGCATGCTCCGCAGCAGCCACACCTGTCATTACAAAGATCCCGGTGCCGATGATGGCTCCTACCCCAAGCATCGTCAAATCCAAGGCGCCCAGTGTCTTGCTAAGCTTCTCCGCTCCGGCATTCTGGGGAATAGCCAGCGGTTTTTTGCGGAATAAATCCATACTTCAGTTCGCTCCTGTCAAGTGGTTGAGTGGATAACAGAAAAATCGTTGTTAGCTTACCCTATTTCGGGTAATGGATGAAATACGGACAGCTTGAAAACACTATCCCTAGCGATTATGATGGATAAGATTGGACAGCAAGTGGAATGGCTCTGCCTTCCTTATATTACCAAAATACAAATGCTGGAGGAGATTTAACATGGCCCC
Organism: Paenibacillus sp. FSL R7-0210; assembly: GCF_038009085.1. Taxonomy (NCBI): domain Bacteria; kingdom Bacillati; phylum Bacillota; class Bacilli; order Caryophanales; family Paenibacillaceae; genus Paenibacillus; species Paenibacillus sp. FSL R7-0210. The sequence continues at coordinate 2,195,734 of NZ_JBBPAR010000001.1, read as the reverse complement.
ATTTAAGCCCAATCGTGTTGTAGTCATCGGTACCGGTGCAGTCGGAACCACTACAGCCTATACGCTGCTGCTGCGTAAGCGCATGCCCGAGCTTGTACTGATCGATGTGAACCACCAGAAGGCGCTTGGTGAAGCGCTGGATATGAACCATGGTATGCCTTTTGTAGGAGGCGTGAAGCTTTGGGCCGGTACCTATGAGGATTGCCGCGAAGCCGACATTATTATCGTCACTGCCGGAGCCTCCCAGAAGCCTGGTGAAACCCGGATCGACCTGCTCCGCAAGAACATCTCGATCTTCAAAGATATCATCCAGAAAATCACGAAATACAACCATCACGCGATCCTGCTGATTGCGACCAATCCGGTCGATATCCTGGCGTACGCCACCCTTAAGATCAGCGGCTTCGACCGCAGACGGGTTATCGGCTCAGGAACGGTACTGGACAGCGCCCGCTTCCGTTACCTGATCGGGAAGCACAAGGAGATTGACCCGCGCAGTATCCATGGACAGATCATCGGGGAGCATGGCGATTCCGAGCTGCCGGTCTGGAGTCTCGCCAATGTCGCCGGGATTGATCTGGGCTTCGATGAAGACGAACGCAAAGAAATCTTCGAGGATACGAAGAATGCCGCTTACGAGATTATCGATGCCAAGGGATCGACCTCCTACGCCATCGCGCTTGCACTGGACCGCATTGTATCGTCCATCCTGAACAATGAAGGCTCCGTTCTGAATGTATCTACATTACTGAACAACTACAACGGCGTCTCCGATGTGTTCCTCGGCGCTCCGTGTGTTGTGGACCGCTCCGGTGTGCGTGAGGTGCTTGATCTTCCGCTCAGCGAAGAAGAACAGAGCTTATTCCAGCAGTCCGCTGACAAGCTCAAGAGTGAAATCGCCAAGCTGGAGCTATAATTCCAGCCGGAATGAGCCGGCCGCCAATCCGCATGGATTGGCGGCCTTTTTTGAAATCTAAGCATTGAAATCTAAGCATCCAAGCATTTACAAGCCGCGAAGACGCGTTAAGCGGCTAAAGCGAATGTTGCGGTTGATTTCATGCCCCCGTTTTTCCCTTTCTCATGGTAGCAATTCAGAGACAAGTTGTCATCATAAAAATGCACATTCCATGTAATTTATGCGTTAGGGTTTGAACAAAAGTTCATAGTTCAAGTGATAATATTGCTAGACAGACGGATTACAGGCTGCCGCTCAGCTTATCAGCACTGCTGATTTGCAGTCTGGACATCGCCTCTTCCTTCTCCCGGCTCGTGATATGCGTATAGACTGTAGTTGTCTGAATGGAAGAGTGACCCAGCAGCTCCTGCACCGTCCGCAGATCCGCGCCCTTGCGCAGCAGCATAGTCGCGAATGAATGCCGCAGCTTATGACTCGAATAGGCACGCTGCTGGGAAGAGGGCAGCTCACTCTGGAAGCGGCTGAAGGTATCCGCAGCAATGCCCTGAATTCCCCGGATCGACAGTCTGCGGCCCTTCTGCGAGATGAACATGGCCTCTTCTTTGCTGCGCCAAGGGACCAGCCGGTCCGCAATCGCCTGATCGAGATACGGGGCTACATCCTCGGGAACCGGTATGCCCCGCCATTTGCGCCCTTTGCCGAAGACCCGCAGCGTGCGCCGGTCTACATTATAATCACTCAGATTCAGCGTATGTACTTCCCCTACCCGCAGCCCCATATAGGACATAAGCAGGAAGACCGCCAGATTGCGGCTTCTGTACTTGCCGTCCACCGCCGACAGGAACCGCCCCAGCTCTTGCTCCTCCAGATAGACCGGCTCACGGTTTTTGTCGGTCTTGGATTTCTTGATCCCTGCCGCCGGGTTAATAGATAACAGCTCCAGCTCGGACAGTGCCTTGAACAGACAGTTAACCGAGGCGTGCTTGCGGTTACGGGTGGCATCGCTGACTCCCCGCTCACGGACCGAGGTCAGGTAGGACACCACATGCAGCTTCTTCACCGTTCCCAGCTCCTTGCCGTTCAGATGGTCCAGGAATTCCCGCACATCAGCAAGGTAGGATTTCTGGGTATGTGCTGTATAACCGGCATCCTTCATCCAGATCAGGAAGGCCTCCAGCTCTTCTTCGTATGTTAGTTCCAGCTCATTCATGATCTGTCCCCTCCCTCTTAAGTACAACTATTATATCATTCCTCCGCAGTAGCTTCCCTCCATCCGGCGGCATGCTTCTCTACCATTCTGAGGAATTCACTGAGCGCAGGAGACTTCCATTTCTTGTTATGGTAAGCGATCTGGGTGGCCACCCGCTGCGACTGGTCATTCCAGTTCAGCCGGCCCAGCTTGCCTTCCGCCAGCTCGCGCTTCACCGTAATCTGCGGCAGAAAAGAGAGACCGAGTCCGGCCATCACGCACTGCTTGATTGCTTCAATGCTCCAGAACTCCAGATTCGGATCAGGAAACACACCGTGGCTGTTCAGATGACGTTCAAACAAGGTGCGGTAGGTGCAGCCCGCTTCGGTATGCAGAATCGTTACGTTCTTCAGCTGATACGGCTCCACTTCAGCAAGCTCCAGCAGCGGATGATCCAGCGGAGCCACCAGAGCCATGGCTTCATGAATCAGCGTCTCACAGTGCATATCCTTATACTCTGTTTCCGGCTGCAGCAGGAAGGCCAGATCCAGCTCCCCGGAGCGGATGAATTCGGTCAGCTCCCAGCAGGCCCCCGGCTTAAGGGTAATCTGCACCTGCGGATACCGGCTGCGGAAATCCTTGATAATTCCGGGAAGCCGGAAGGCCGCCAGGGATTCCGGTGCACCAATCCGCAGTGAACCGGCGATTTCTGTCTCAGATCGGAGGGCATTCTCAGCCATCGTATGCATCTTGGAGATTTCCTGGGCATACGGCAGCAGGCGGCGGCCTGCATCCGTGAGCATAATCTTTTTGCTGATCCGGTCGAACAGCGGCTGCCCCAGCTCTGCTTCCAGAGCCTGAATCTGTGCGGTAATGCTGGACTGGGCATAATCCAGCTTCTGCGCAGCGCGGGTGAAGCTGCCGGTCTCTACCACAACGAGAAAGGTGAACAGATGCTTCGATTCCATAGCGGACCTTCCTTTGATCCATCGGTTTTTTGAATGGATGTTATTTGATAATTCCGTTTTTCCAATGGATCTATTATCTGATACTCTAGAACTAAATACAAGGAAAGCGGGATTATACATATGAAGAAACACACCTCGTTACAACGTACCATCGGCATGCCTCAGGCCATTGCCTTATACATCGGGGCTGTCCTCGGTTCGGGGGTATTAATTGTCCCCGGGCTGGCAGCCGAGATGGCTGGCCCAGCTTCGCTGCTGGCCTGGGGCTTCATGACCCTGCTCATTCTTCCGCTTGCCTTATCCATGGGCCTGCTCTCTGCCAAGTTCCCTAACGCCGGGGGCGTCTCCCACTTCGTTACACTAGCCTTCGGGCCGAAGGCCGGGGCCCTTGTTGGCTGGTTCTTCCTGATGTCCGTTCCAATCGGCGCACCGGTCGCTGCATTGACCGGTGCAGGATACATGACGGCAGCGATGGGCTGGGGCGATCCGGCCAGAATCGCCCTTGCCGCCGGGATGCTGGTGATCGGACTCCTGACGAACTGGATGGGTATGCAGGTCGCCGGTAAAGTGCAAATTGCTGTGGTGATCGCTATTATTGCCGTACTGGTCTTCTCTTTTGCCGCTGCGCTTCCGGGGATGGAGCGTGCCCACTTCACTCCGTTTGCGCCGCATGGCTGGATTAGTGTCGGGCAGGCGGCCGCTATCCTCTTCTGGTGCTTCATCGGCTGGGAAGCCGTCTCGCATCTGTCCGAAGAATTCAAGGAACCTGAGCGGGCTGCAGTCAAGGGTGTGACTATCGCTGCTGTAATTGTCGGCGTCCTGTATTTCCTCTCGGCACTTGCTACCGTAGGTACGCAGAGCTATCTGCACGGCGGGGCAGATAGCTCCCTGCTCTGGATCATCAGCCAGCCGCTGGGGGTGTGGGGCGGGTTCATCGCCGGACTCACCGGTCTCTTCATCTGCACGGCGACGATCATTGCCTATGCTGGCGCAGCTTCACGCGTGGCGTATGCGTTGTCCCGGCAAGGCTATGCTCCCGGCTGGATGGGCTTTGTATCTAATCGGTATCAGACGCCTGTAGGGGCCATCGGCTTCCTGACGTTCTGCTTCACCTTGATATTATCGCTCTACGGCAGCGGGGCGCTCTCGATAACCACACTGATCACCTTCCCTAATGCCACCTTCATTCTTACCTATATTGGGGGCTGCGCAGCCGGAATCCGCCTCTTGCGCGGCAGCCGTGCAGGCGTAACGATTAGTTGGATTTCTTTTGCCGCCACACTGGCCGTGTTCCCGTTCACAGGCTGGGCGATTCTCTACCCGCTGTTGATTACAGTGTTGTTTGCCGGAGTGGACTATTGGAGATCCGGGGTAAGGCGTGTGGGGAAGCGGTGAGAGGGATTTTAATGCTACATACTTAAGGGCTGGACTCGAAGCTTGGTCGTCGCTGCGATGAACATTTGGCCCTCCGCTTCTTTTTGCTTTTCGTTATTTCTTAAATGCATTAAACAAAGTCACCTGTGGGCTGTGCTTCCATCCCGTGTACCTGCATGCCTGCACATTGTCTTACATCTGGCCTGCACGCCTCCGCACTGCCCAATGTGTTCGTAAAATTCTTCTACAACCGCAAACAGGCCACGCCATCCATAACAGGACGGCGCGGCCTTTCTTTTATAAGCGTTGAATTTCAGCAGCTATTGGGTCCACTCAATTGGAATGCGAAGACGGAACTGTTGTATATCCTTCGTATAAGTGAAGGAATTAGCCACAATTTCGAGCTTATCGGATGGCTGCACCGGCGGGAAAATCAGCTTAAAGGCTAATTTATCCCGGCTAATGCGCACCGGCTGTCCTTTGGGGAAGATCGGATGATCCTTGTTCTGCTCCTCTTCTAACCGAAGCGGGGTATTCTGGCTCATGACCTGACTTGCCTCATAATATACAACCGTCTGCTTCTCCTCATAATCAACGGAAGTTATCTTCACTGTTCCTCCTTCATTGCCCTTCAACGTTATAGGGTAAGATCCATTCAGGCGCTGACGGTCCTCCGCTTGCTTCACTGCTCCATTCTCCAACGGTTCAGTAACGATCAAGGTCACATAGGCCGGCTTAGGATTGAGCGCTGTCAGCGGTGAGAAGTTGAAATAATAGTAGTCATTGGTTGCACCTCTTCCCTGATCTGTATACAAGGTTCCTATATCATCCTGGAGTATAACGTTCAGCTTCTCACGGGGGTATATATTCCGCATAATCACTTGTGTATTGACTGGACCAAGAGTCAGCTTCTCAAGCGTATATAATGACTTCCTGTAAGTGAAATTCAGATCTTTCGGATACACCGTGGAAGTCAGCGCCTTACTCTTGCTTGCATCCAGCGGAATGGTGAGATCCCATTTTCCTTTGGTAGCTCCGATTGTATTAATGGTCATATCCAGTGTTAACTGACCGGGCAGATCCTTATCTCCAAAAGATTGCCGGGTGGTCCCTATGAAGGTGTGGTCTCCTGTAATCGTAAAATCATGTGTATAAATAGACTGCGGTTCATGGCCTCTCAGATGTAGTTCATAGTAGACCTCCGCGTCCTTCTCTGAAATCGGCGGTGAGGATGCCGGATAAGTCACTTCGTAATTAAGTACCAGTTGAATACCGTCATAATACACCTCTGCCATCTCAAAAGTGATCCCCTGATCCTTGGCCTCAAGGCCCACGGAACTGCTAAGCTGCTTCTGCTCAATAACTTTGAGGTTTGCTGTGTACGCACCTTTAGCATACAAATAATCGAAGAACGGAATGACGCGCAGCGCTTCAGCAACCGGAGGCGAGACGAATCCGATCCCAATAATGGATCCGGCTGTAACAGCTAGCGCAGCTGTGGCGCCGATGACCCACTTCCTGTACGATGATAACCGGTGTCTGTATCTTGGGGCTTTCCCTACTCCTCCAGTATGTAGCTGCCACAATTCATCAAAATCAACAGAAGAAGGCATACTGTGTATCATGTGTTCAGCTTCCTTTTGTAATTGTGCGGTTACTGCTCCAGATTCAACATCCAGCCTGTCCTTAGCTGTCGTCATTTCAGCCCCTCCTTCATCATCAGTACACCGGGGTCAAGCTCGCCGCATTCTCTCAGCTTGCGCAGTGCCGCATGAAGCCTGGATTTGCAGGTTCCCAGCGGAATGCTTAATACCTCTGCGGTCTCAGGCAGCGATAATCCGGCATAATAGTGCAGGGTGATCACTTCGCGCAGCTTCGCGGACAGACGGCTGACCGCCTGCCATAATTCCAGCTGATTCTCACTATGCAGGGCGAAGCTCTCGGCGGAGTGCTCTTTTCCCTCTATAGTGACGCCTGCCAGGAGTTGTATCCAGGTCTTCCTGCGTAACAGATTACGGGACGTATTGACGGCAATCCGGTACAGCCAAGGCCGAAGCGGCCTGGAGGGATCGTACAAATGATATTTTGCAAAGGCACGCAGAAAAGTCTCCTGGGTAATATCATCGGCCAGCACCCGCTGCTTGGTCATCATAAGGGCAATCCCATAAATATAAGCGGAGTGTGCTTCAAACATGTCCTTGGCCTGCTGCTCTGTAATGGGATAATTCTTCAACGCTCGCTTCCCCCCTTTCTTACTGGATATACGCTTTGACCCGGGCGATCCGTTCGCTTTACGTTTCAGAAACTTGTCAGGCGGTTATGGATGAGGAGAGCTTGACCTAATCTGCTAGAAGAAGGAGACTGTAACCTATGTCTGATCATAAAAAAGTTATTCTTGAACCTGCAGCTCAGAAATTTGCCGATGATAATGCCAAGCCTCCCTTCCTGCCCGATCTGGGTCCGGAAAAAGGCCGCGAAACGGTCAACACCGTCCAGGCTGGCGATATCGAAAAACCCGAGGCAGATCTTCAGGATCTGACCGTAACCGGCGGCCCCGGCGGTGAAGTGAAGGTCCGCATTGTCCGTCCGGTAGGCACCTCCGGCACTTCCTTGCCGGTCATTCTCTACATTCATGGAGCAGGCTGGGTATTCGGCAACAGTCACACGCATGACCGGCTCATCCGCGAGCTGACTGTGGGTACAGGCGCTGCCGTGGTTTTCCCGGAATACAGCCTGTCCCCGGAAGCCAAATATCCTACGGCCATTGAAGAAATCTATGCGGTACTGGAATGGATCGCCAGTGAGGGCTCCACGTATGGACTCGACGCCTCCAGGCTGAGTGTCGCTGGGGACAGCGTCGGCGGTAACATGACTGCTGCCATCACCCTAATGGCCAAAGAACGCAGCGGTCCTGCTATCTCTAAGCAATTGCTTTTCTATCCGGTTACGGACGCATCCTTCGATACGGAATCTTATCATCAGTTCGCAGAAGGATATTTCCTCCAGCGCGAAGGCATGAAATGGTTCTGGGATCAATATACCACCGATCCTGAGGAGCGGGCACAGATTACGGCCTCTCCGCTGCGGGCCAGTCTGGACCAGCTTAGCGGTCTGCCGGAAGCCTTGATTATCACCGGTGAAGCCGATGTGCTTCGTGATGAAGGAGAGGCCTATGCGAATAAGCTTCGCGAAGCAGGCGTTCCCGTTACGGCTGTGCGCTTCCAGGGCATTATCCACGATTTCGTGATGCTGAACGCGCTGGCAGACACTAAGGCTAACCAAGGGGCTTTGCTGCTGGCAACGGCTTGGTTGAAGCACTAAGTCCCTGGAATTTAACTATGTAAAAATAAAGCAAGCCCGTACCGGAGAATTCCAGTGCGGGCTTGCTTACATATATGAGGTTGCCAGAACCGGCAGCAGTGCGGTTTAGACTACCTGCCTCAAACCAACCTGCGGTCCATCTATTTCCGCTGGGAATAGAACTCCGCTGCTTTGATCAGCATATCCTTCAGTGAACCGAAGGAAGTCGTCTTGGCTACATGCTCATCGAGCTGATCCGACGGGAGCGATTTTATCTCCTCTGCTGATCCGGCAGAGAATCCTCCTTTTTGCAGCAGATCCTTCAAGGACTCGAACGGAGTGAACTTTTGCAGAAAAGAACTCGACAGCAGTTGCTCCAGCGGCAGCTTCTGCAGCAATTGCTCGACAGGCAGCTTGTCTAGCGGTAATTTCTGCAGCAGCTCGTAGGCACGGCCTTCTTTGAGGGAACCGACTACTCCTTGTATTTTATCGCCTAATCCTCCAATGTTAAATCCCATAAGGTCAACCTCCTGAAAATCTGTAGTTGATCCTTATTACCCCGAATTCAGATCAACGAATTATACAAGTTAACATAATGTTGATTATGTTATTCAATGTCACTTCTCACATCCTCATCTCCCCGAACGCAGAAACTCCCCGATCCTCCGGGCGGCTTCCAGCAGACGTTCTTCCTCCTCTACCAGTGCAATTCGCACATACCCTTCCCCCTGGCTGCCAAAAGCATCTCCCGGAATAACCGCTACTCCGGTTCTCAGCAGCAGGTCATGCGCGAAGCGGCGCGTGCTTCCGGCTTCACCCTTACTCCCATAGGCATCCGGCAGCCTTGCCCAAATAAACATAGTAGCTTCCGGCGAGGGGACCGCCCACCCTTCAAGATGCAGCGCTTCTACCACAAGGTTCCGCCGCCGCTCATACAGCGCAGCCACTCCTTGGTCCGGCCCGGAGTCCATCGCTTGCTCCAGCGCCACAACCGCAGCTTCTTGAATCGGCTCGAAGACACCGTAATCGACATTGCTTTTCAGCTCCCGCAGCGCCCCGACGGCCTGCGCATTGCCCGTCATGAAGCCGATGCGGCATCCGGCCATGTTGAAGCTTTTGGAGAAGGAATGAAATTCAACGGCGATATCCCGCGCCCCCGGTACCTGGAGGATGCTGATCGGCCGGTAACCATCGAAGCCCATCTCTGAATACGCCAGATCATGCACGACCAGCACCTCCCACTTACGGGCAAGCTCCACGAGCCGTTCCATGTAAGCCAGATCCACAGTAACCGAAATCGGATTGCCGGGAAAGCTGAGCAGGATAAAAGATGCTTCCCGCCAGACCTCATCAGGAATACTCTCCAGATCTGGCCGGAACGCATTCTCCTCCAATAGCGGCAACGGCCAAGACCTAACCCCCGCTATTGCGAGCGCTCCTGAATAAATGGGATAACCGGGGTCCGGCACAATCGCCAGATCACCGGGATTGCAGATGGCCAGGGCCAGATGCGCTAGCCCGTCCTGCGAACCCATCAGGGACACGATTTCCTCCTCCGGATCTACCTCCGCGCCAAATCGCCACTGCATCCATCTCGCTGCCTGATTGCGGAATGCCGCACTTCCTTTGGACGAAGGATAAGCATAGCTATCCTCCCGCAGTACTGCTTCACTTAATACCTGACGGATCTCGGGCAGAGGCGCCCGGTCCGGACTGCCGATTCCAAGATCGATAATGTTAAGTCCCGCTTGCCGGGCTTCTGACTTCCATGCCGCCACCTCGGCAAAGATCGATGATCCCAGATGAGACAGCTTGTCTGATCTCCATTTATGGTGCTTGCTGCTATGAATCAATGGACTCCCTCCAGCGTATGTTTTTCAATAGTATAGCATGGGTCAGGAGCCTCGAAGCAGAGAAAGAACAGACGAATGCTTGTAATGGGCATTAATTCCATTAATAATATATTATTCTAGCAAAATCACTCTATTTAAGGTGATAACTAGTGCGGGAATCGATATAAAAGTCGATCTGAAGTAAAACAGCGTATAATTTATGTTATACGCTGTTTTTTCGATGTTAATATGCGCCTTCATCGTTATCTTTTTTAATTCCCGCCGGCAATCATATGTAGGAACTCTTTTATGATGACATCAATCTCTTTGCCGTTCGTATTCAGCTTTTGTGTATTCATTTCTTTGTAATTCGCTAACCTGTTAATGCTATTTTCAATTTCACTCTCGCTCCTCTCATCCTGACGCATACGCTTTATCAATTCTTCCTCAGAGCACATTAACGTAACTTTTATTAGCTCATATTCATTTCCTTTTAAGCCTGCAAGAATTTCATCGAATATGCTTTCCTTATGAATCACCCAAGAGAAGAAGACATACTTGAACATAGAATTGTCAAGGTACTGATTGAGCATATAATGGATGTTATTCATTACCATCTTTTTGTTCTCTTCGGTAACCACCCAGGGGTTCATTAACCAGCACCAATCTCCATCAAGCCACACAGAATGTTGTAATTCTTTATAGAGCTTACTAACAATCGTACTTTTTCCGACTCCCATGGTTCCGTTTACGATCACAAACTTTTTCATAATGTCCTCCTTCGAATGATTGACCAGCAGTTCCAAAATAGCAAAAATGCCCTGCATGGATTAGTCCAGGGCAAGGCATTTCTATTAGTCTATGAAGATTGGGAGAACTGGGTTAATCCGCGTTCGGTTAGTTCCTTCTGCCGCCGCGTTAACTCTTCCAAATTGTACAGTCTTTCGGACATATACTCAACATGCTGAAGCAAGGATGCGAATCCCAGTATGAAGATGCTTGAGACTGCGCCGCTAACCCAGAATGTTACCATGAATCCCCAGGCAAATGTCTTGTCATCAAATGAAAACTCCGGCTCCGGTGCAAAAATATTACCTGCTACGATTCCCCCAATTAAGGCTGCTGCAATAGTTATGTAGGCTACCCATTTCAATGCTTTTACCACTACGTTTCCTCCAAGCTCTATAGTATAAAACCACTTTACCAGATTCATACAATAGAGTAAACAAACAATTCATTAGATTCCTTTATGCCGCAATAAAAATGCATCTCCGTCGAATCGATACCGGCTCCCGGGCATAGGATAGAGTATTACTGATGAAAGTGGGAATTCACATGTCCAAGAATAAGCGCGGCAAAGCGCTTTACACTAACCCCTCCCGGGCCAGGGGCACCTGTCCGATCTGCGGGAGCACCCGGATCAAGCTTTTGTATTTCGGCAAAGGCCCGGAGGGTGAGAAGCTGACGGTCTGCAAGAAATGTGACGGTAAGCAGCAGCAAGCGGTCTGAATCACGGAGTAACGTTCATTGCACCACGAAAAAAGAAACGGCCTGCTCCCCCCCTTCAGGAGAGCAACCGTTTCTTTGTGCCTACTCAAACCCCGATTTCACCCACAGCTTGGAGATATCCAAAAATCCGAAGGAGCCGGGCTCCAGTCCGAACAGATTCTGACTTAATTGCGCTTTTTTATTCATGTGACAGCCATACAGTACCCAACCGTTATCACGCAGTTTGCCTTCGGCCAGTTCCAGTACCTCTGCCCTCTCCCCGGCGGCCAGCCGGGCGAAAGGCTTCAGTAGCTCTGTCAACTCAGATTTCTGCCTGTCCAGCAAGAGGTGATGCAGATAATTCGACTCATTGCGAAAATAATTAATCATCCCCCACTGCCAGTCATCCTCCAGTACTTCTTCGCAGATCACAAGATCCGCTTGGTTCACCAAGTCCGGCAGATCATAATCCCCTAAAGGATACAGCTCAAGCTGTAATCCAATTTCCCTGCTGCGCTCCTGCAGCCAAATCGCCTCATCCTGATCCTCTTTGCAGGTCCGGTAGGCCAACTTCACTGCCTCTCCTCTGTATCCGCCTTCCTCAAGCAGCGCCCGCGCTTCCTCCAATTGTGGCTCAGCGAACTCATACTTGCTGCTCTGCCAGGGAAGGAAGCTGCCTGCCGGCATAATCCGGTTGCCTCCCAGCTCACGAATCAGGGCAAGCTGATTATAGAGGATACGCATGGCCTGCCGGAGCGCGGGATGATGGTGTACGCCTTCTTTTCGAAAATTAAACAGAACGTACCTGCACCCGACAGCCGGATAATCGATACTGTGGCTCCTTCCCTCCTCTGCTGCGGCCACACTGCTCAGACTGGTACTGGCACCCGTCAGCTGATATTGACGTACCCCCGAGGCCAAATGCGGCAGGTACCAGATCTCGACCCGGTCCAGCAGAGGACGGATTCCGTAGTAAAGATCGTAAGCGCTGAGTACAAGCACATCCTGGCTCAGATCCGCTACCTGATAGGGCCCCGTGCCGACCGGATGCACAGCGAAATCCACATCATACGGAACAATCGACATATAGATCGAGCTGAACAGATGCAGGAAGAAGAAATTAGGCTGCACCAGATCGAACCGGATACGGTAGTCCCCCTCCAGCTCCACATGAATGATATCCTCAAAATGACAGATCGCCGGACTTCTAAGTCCGATCAGACGTAGGAGGGTTTCTTTTACATCCCGGGAAGTCATCATGCGGCCGTGGTGGAACCGCACCCCCTTGCGCAGATAGAACAGGTAGCTTGTACTGCTCTCGTTAGCCTCCCACGTGTGGGCCAGCCCCGGCAGGAAAACCCCGTTCTGTGCATCATAGGTAATCAGGGTACTGCAAATATGCCCCAGCAAATAGGTCTCAAAAGCGGTGTATACGGTGGCCGGGTCCAGCTTCTCCATCGCACGGTTACGGGAGATTCGCAGCACCTCCTGCCCGGATGTGGAGCCGGGTTCGCTCCAGAAGCCCATTTGCTTATCGAGAACTGCCAGCAGGCGTTCTTTGAGCGGCTCGTTAACCGGGTATTGACCAATCAATTCGACGGCAGGCTTAATCCGGCCTTTGCTGACCAGCTCCTGAAATCTCTCCTCCAGCACCTCATCTATATGACGCAAAAAAGTCATCTGCGAGCGATTTCCTCTCCCTCTTCCGGGTATCCAGGCAATCAGCTGCTGCTCCTCCAGCTTCCGCAGAATAAACTTCACATTGCGCGGTGTGCAGCACAGGATACCGGTCAACTGCTCAATTGTCACCGGAATCGGCTGCTGGAGGTTATATGCCGGAGCCAAGGCTGCGGCCAAACAGAGATAATGCGTGCTGCTGGTGTCCATATGATCAACCCCCTTTTAAAAGGTGAAAAGTGACATATAATTCTTACACTTTTATTTCCCCCTTTGTTCTATACAATTATACATAATCATTCGATAAGAAGTATGCTTCATATTCAAAAACATGGACTAGGAGACGGGGATTCAAATGAAACAACATCTGCGCCACATTCACCCGCTGGCCTGGACCATCATCATCGGAACGATGTTCGGCCGGCTGGTTACTTCAATGAGCATTCCTTTTCTCTCTATTTATCTCACGCAGGTGCTTGGCGCATCCGCTACCCAGACCGGGTTCACCGTGGCCGTCAGCTCGCTGGCAGGGGTAATGATCAGCTTCTACGGCGGTTATATCTCGGATGTGATCGGGCGCCGGATCGTCATGCTGGTCTCCGTGTTCGGCTGGGCCTGCGTATTCTTCGGCTTCGCCGCAGCACAGCATTTATGGGTCTTCTTCCTGGTGAACACGCTCAACGGACTGTGCCGCGCCGTATTTGAACCAACTTCACGGGCATTATTGTCAGATATCACCCCGCCGGAGCAAAAGCTGCTGGTCTTCAATCTGCGGTATGCGGCAGTGAATCTGGGTGTGGTCTTCGGTCCGATTATCGGCCTCCAGCTCGGCTCCGCCAAGTCCACCTTCCCGTTCGTGATCGCAGGGATCGTCTATATCGCCTATGGACTTGTTCTGTTCCTGCAATTCTCGGTGCACCGTGCCAGCCTGCCTGTTCATGGAGAAGCCCGGACGCCGAAGCTGCTCGATGCGCTCGCGGTCACCGGAAGGGATAAGGTATTTCTGCCCGTTCTGCTGGGAACCATCTTCTGCGTCCTCGGGTATGGCCACTTCAGCTCTACACTGGCGCAATTTCTGGCGATGAACACCCATTTCAGCAATGGCAGCCAAGTCTTCTCTTATATGCTGTCGCTTAATGCAGTCACGGTGCTGGTTGTACAGTATCCCATCGTGCGTGCAGCCAGCAAGTTCCCGCCAATTATCCCGCTCATTCTGGGCAATGTCTGCGTAGCCCTTAGTCTGCTGCTGTTCGGGATGCCTGGAGGGGTGCCCCTGCTGATGTTCAGCGTGGTTCTGTTCACTGTCGGGGAAGTCCTGCTCTTCACGATGATGGATATGCTGATTGACCGAATCGCCAAGCCGGAATGGAAAGGCACCTACTTCGGTACGATTGGCTTCAATAATCTGGGCAGTGTAATGGCTCCTATCCTTGGAGGACTGCTGCTGGATCAGTTCGGCGCTCTGAATGGCCCTGCGGTGTTCGTACCGCTTGCGCTGACCACGGCGCTCGGCCTTCCTTTCCTGATTACCGCGCATAAAAGACTCCGTATCCGCGAGCTTGCTGAAGCAAGTGCACAGCGTGAGCTTGGTGCTTGAGGTGTTTGAGACTACAATAAACCCCAGACCTGCTGTAAAGCGGATTTGGGGTTTATTAGTGTATATTTATCATTGTTTTTAACTCTTGTGATCGTTAATAAGTTAACATAATAATTGTTATGTTGCAAAATAATGATTATACTGCAACTAAACGCCGCTACACTAGCCTAATGTAATCGGTTTTCCGACTACATTCCGCCTACGGACCATCCCAGTGCCTAATGTAATCGGTTTTCCGACTACATTCCGCCTACGAACCCTCCTAGTGCCTAATGTAATCGGTTTTCCGACTATATTCCGCCCACGAACCCTCCCAGTGCCCGATGTAATCGGTTTTCCGATTACATTCCGCCCACGAACCCTCCTAGTGCCCAATGTAATCGGTTTTCCGATTACATTCCGCCTACGAACCATCCCAGTGCCCAATGTAATCGGTTTTCCGATTACATTCCGCCCACGAACCATTCCAGTGCCCAATGTAATCGGTTTTCCGATTACATTCCGCCCACGAACCATCCCAGTGCCCGATGTAATCGGTTTTCCGACTACATTCCGCCCACGGACCATCCCAGTGCCTAATGTAATCGGTTTTCCGATTACATTCCCGCTCCGCAGCTCTATAGTACTACCCCATCCCGTTTCAGCTGCTCCTGCAGCTGCGGGATATCGAGCGCCTGCGGCTTCACCCCTGCGGCCGCCGCGAGCGCCGCTGCTGTTCCGGCCGCCTGGCCCGTGGCCATGCAGCTTGGCGTCAGGCGGGTCGTGGCCAGCGCTTCGTGCGAGGTCGAGATGCATCTGCCTGCAGCCAGCAGATTGGACACATTGGCGGATAGCAGACAACCGTACGGAATGTCGTAAGCGCCGTCTCCGGCGATGAAGGAAGCTGTTACCCCCTTGCCGGAAGGATCGTGAATGTCGATCGGGTAGCCGCTGCGGGCAATGACATCACTGAACTTCCGGCCTTCTATGACATCTTCTTGGGTCAGCTGGTAATAGCCTTTAATCCGCCGCGATTCGCGGATGCCGATCTGCGGTGCAACCGCTGAGATCGAGGCCCGTTCGAAGCCCGGAACGTCGCGCTTCAGAAACTCGGCCATGAGCAGCACCTGCTTGCGGCCCTCCTGCTCCGCCAAGGTCAGATCCTCCGCATTCGTTGCGTCCAGCCCCTGGACGCGGGTGCAGTTGATCAGCACCTCATCATCTGCCGGACCGGCAAAGAACAAGACCTGATCGCGGTTAATCGGCACCTCGGCCCGCTTCCATTGCGAGTAGAATCCGCTTACCCCGGTGAGCGGCAAGTCCGGCAGTTCAGCGATCGGCGTTTTGCTGTAGAACTCTTCGGGATGGCTGATCATATATGCTTTGACCTTGTGCAAATCAACGCCGCGCATTCTGAACTTCATCGTCATCGGCTGGGAACGGTTATCCCCCTCCCGGCCCTGCAGCGTTTCAGCCCCGGACAGCTTCGCTACATCGGCATCTCCGCTGCAATCCACGAAGATGCGCCCCGTTACAGGCGTACGCCCGGATTTATTAGTCACCACGACATGTTCAATTGCGCCGTCACTGACCAGCACCTCATCCACAAAGCTGTGCAGAAGCAGCTTCACCCCAGCTTCATGCAGCATATCTGTAGCTACCACTTGATAAATCTCAGGATGGTACGGCGTCAACGTATGCACGAAGCCTACCGTATCCCGGAGATGGCCCGGCGAACCACCGCTGGCCTGCAGCCGGTCTACGATTTCCTGGGCGATGCCCTTGATCACCTGCTCGCCGCTATCGGTGTGAAAGGTCATCCAAGGATAGACCATAGCAGCGGTGGACATCCCGCCCACGAACCCGTAACGTTCAATGAGCACGGTCTGTGCTCCCAGCCGTCCGGCGGCGATGGCCGCCGTGATTCCTGCAGGGCCTCCCCCCACTACAACGACATCTGCCTCTATTGCAGGATTCATATCATCCACTCCTTTATGTGTGCTATTCCTTCAGCCCTGTCATGGCTACGCCCTCGATGAACCGCTTCTGCGCCATGAAGAAGACGATCAGCAGCGGCACGGTTGCCATGACGGTGGCACTCATCAGATAATGCCAGGAAGTGCCCACTTCATCTGTAAACAACGATAATCCCAGCGGCAAAGTCATCAGCTCACGCGTATTAATGAAAATAAGCGGGTCGAAGAACTCATTCCAGATGGACACGAACGTGAAGATCGTCAGTGTGGCCATGCCCGGACGGGCAATCGGCAGCATAATTGTCCAGTAAATGCGGAACCGGCTGCAGCCGTCGATCATCGCCGCCTCCTCAAGCTCCGTGGGTACAGTAATGAAGAATTGCCGCATCACGAAGATTCCGAACACGCCGCTTGCGCCGAAGATCGGCAGCAGAATCAGCGGCAGATGCGTGTCAATCCAGCCCAGGTCGCGCATGAACAGGAACATCGGGATCGCCGTCACTTCATGCGGGATCATCATGGCGCTGAGCAGCACCAGAAACACAGCATTTCTGCCTGTGAAGGGAATTTTGGCAAAAGCATAACCGGCCAGCGAAGCGAAAAACACCGTTCCCGCCACGACGACAAACGAGATATAGACACTGTTAAAATAGAAGCGGTGAAACGGGATCAGTGTAAAGACATCCACATAATTCTGAAACTGGAATACCGGCGGAATCAGCTGCGGCGGGTAGGTGAAAATATCCTGCGGCCGTTTGAAGGAGGTGGACAGCATCCACAGAAACGGAACAAGCATAATCAGCGATACCGCCGTTAATGCAGCATACACTCCTGCTACAGACAGCCTTTTGCTGGTGTTAGGCGTCGCCTTCATTGAATACCCACCTCTTTCGCAGCTGCCACTGCAGCAGAGTCAAGATCAACACGACAAAGAACAACACAAATGCGAGCGCCGAAGCGTAGCCCATCTGGAACAGCTTGAACGCTTTTTCCCAGATGTAATAGACCAGCACCTTGGTGCTGTTACTCGGTCCGCCCTGGGTCATGACATAGATCTGGCCGAACACCTTCAGCGAGCCGATTACGGTCATCACTACAGTCAGAAATACGGTGGGCGTAATCATAGGCAGGGTCACGTTGAAAAAGGTTTTGGTCTTGCCCGCCCCGTCCAGCTCAGCCGCCTCATATAACGAACGCGATACCTGCTGGATCGCAGCGATAAATAACACCATATTTAGGCCCACGTTCTTCAGTACACTTGTCACAATAACGGCTGGCATCGCCAGTCTCTCATCATACAGCCAGGCGGCTCCTTTAATGTTGAACAACATCAGCAGCTGATTGATCAGCCCGGAATCGGTGGCGAACATATACTTCCAGACGATGGACCATACAATCAGCGAAGTCATCACGGGAACGAAGATCGCGGTGCGGAAGATACCAATGCCCTTTAGGCTTCGGGATAACAGCAGCGCCAGCATCAGAGCCAGCACAATGTTAAACGGCACCAGACCCAGCGTGAAATAAGCCGTGTTGCCGAAGACCTTCCAGAACAGCGGGTCCACCGCAATATCCTTGTAATTATCCAGACCGACAAACCGGTGCCCGCCAAGCAGCGGCCAGTCATTTAAGCTCATATAGAGCGCTTTCCCCATTGGAAATAACAATAATAACGTGAACCCGAGCAGCATTGGCGATATAAAAAGCCATCCGGTCACCTGTGCCTCGCAGGCAAGCGGACCCTTGTTTCGTCTCTTGACCTTTCTGTTCATGCCGGAATCCACCGCCCCCCTAGCTCAATTTGTCTATTGCACCACGGAACGAGCTAACCGCACGCCGCAGCTCCTCCTCTGTCTTGCCCGTCACCACCGCACCTAACATGATCGCTTTCACTCCGGCACGTTGCAAGGATGGTACATCTCCTGTAAGCAGCTTACGCTGGGAAGGTACCAGCACAGGAAGACCGGAATGGTCGGCCAGATACCGGTATTTCAGCAGATCTGCGAAGCTAAGACCCGTACCGTATTCGCTGCCAGGCACAATTGAAGCTTCAAGCGCCGTGATCCCGAATTGCGCCCCTGCCTGAACCTGACTAAGATCATAGGTGTCATTAATGGCAAAGGTCCGGTCCAAGCTGTGATCCTCCAGCATGAAGGAAGGCAGATGATGGGCATAGATCGAATAGAAATCGAAACCGAGCGGAGCAAGCCGCCTAATCTCTTCTTCCGCCACACCTTCTAAGCTGCCTGAAGGAACTACCCCCAAGGGACCGTCAAAGGTAGAGCGGATCTCGCTAAAAATGTCTTCATAGCTGTCAAGCGCACCGAAATGCGTACCGCTGGCCCGGTGGCCGACATTAAAATGAACCTTCAATGCATCCGCGCCTTCCTCAAGCGCTGCCTTTGCCAGTCTTACATCATTGGCAGGAAGGCTGATGATCAAGGACAAGCCGCTTAGCTCCAATCTTTGCTTCAATTTACCCATTGTATTTCGCTCCCCATTTCGGGCGGTCCGTCAAGCCGGACGCTGCGCTCTGCTGAACGCCGGTTGACGGCCCCTTGCCCGGAGTCTTATTTCAAAATAGCCTCGACATCGCTCTGCATCTTCGCCATATTGTCCTTGGCGGACGCGGACCTGCCGAACAGGCGGTCAAAGCCTTGCAGCACCGCATTGTCGATATCCTGCCAGCGGATGTGGCCTGGAATGATGCGCGCCTTCGGCATTTCATCGATAACCGCTTGCACGATGTGCTCAGCTGGCGGGTTGTTCGGCTGATTCAGGAACGCATCAGAATTGAGCACTGATGTGCGCGGAGGTACGAAATAGGTGGATGTCGCCTCAATGCCTGACTGGCTGGCGAACAGCTTGAGCAGCTTTTTGGCTTCCTCCGGATGCTTGCTGTCCTTGAACAGCGTATAACCTGCTTGGCCCAGCATCGGAACACTGCCTGCGGAGCCGGACGGCATCGGAGCAATGCTCCATTCAAACCCTTTAATGTCACGCGCTTTCGAGACATAGCTGTAGTTGTCGAAGAACATGCCCAGATTCCCTGCGTCGAAGCTGATCTGCTCGCCTGCTTTCGGATGGGATTCATCCTCATACATCATCCGCTCCAGCAGCTCCATGGTCTCCACGCCGTACTGGTCATTCCAGGTGAACGCAGTCAGATCCTCATTGAACGGGCCGCTTCCATAAGACCACGCGTACGAAGATAGAATCGCCCAGGTCTTCCAGTCACGGAAGAAGTTCGCGCCATATACCCGGCCCCCAGCGTCTTTGACAGCAATTGCTTTGGCCGATTCCTCAAAGGTCTTCCAGGTCCATTTCCCTTCGGAGGCCAGCGTATTCGGGTCTGTCAGGTTCGCCTTGTCGAACAATGTCTTGTTGTAGAACATGACCACCGGCGGTGTTGAGAACGGCAGGCCCAGCAATTGATCCCCGTCCCGGAACAAGTCTAGTGTGCTCGGAATATAATCGTCCAGGTTAAAGGAAGCATCGTCTTTGAAGGAGGAGACATCCGCCAGAATCCCGTTAGCCTTGAACTGCGGGATCATCCGCTCCGAGACCCAGGCGATATCCGGAAGGGATTTCCCTGCGGCCAGCACCGATATTTTCTGCTGATAATCCGTGAATGGCACCGAATCCATAGTCACCTTAATACCCGGATTGTCTGCTTCGAATTGGCTGATCAGCTTGTTGTACACATCCATATGCCCTTGATTGCCCCACATCAAGAACTTTAACTCCACATCTTCCTGTTTCCCGGGACTCTCGGCATTTCCGCTTGCTGCGGGCTTGGCACAACCTGCCGTTAAACCCAGCAGCATGGCTGAAAGAAGCATTGCTCCTGCTTTTTTCATGAATATCCCCCTTTGATATGTTAGTTTTAATGACTCTTTTAGTATAAAGGAGACGTATTCGGTGTAGAAATCATCCAAAATACAGGAATGGTTCGTTATATTTATGTTTTACGTTAGAATAACTAACATTTCATTCATGACTATTAAATTGATTGCGGTATTCTCCACCCGTCATCCCCGTCTGCTGCTTAAATACCAGCATGAAATGCTTCGGGCTTTGATGGCCGGATAGGCGGGCGACATCATAAATTTTGAGCTGGGTATGGCTGAGCAGCCACTTCGCACGTTCCATCCGGGAATCGGTTACATAGTCTGAATAATTGCAGCCCGCCTCCCCCTTGAACAGCTGGCTCAGATACGTAGCGTTCAGATTGACATGGGAAGCTACCGTCTGCAGGCGCAGATCACCGTCAATATGCAGTCTGATATATTCCTTAACATCCCGTATGATCTTGCGTGTATCTCCTCCGCTCTCCACCCGCAGCGGGCCTGTCGTCTGTTCCGGGGAAGTGATGCCATGACGTTTATCGAGCAGCAGCCGTGCTTTTTCCATCACGCTAACTAGCTCATGACGTTCAACCGGTTTTAACAGGTAATGAAGAACTCCGTATTCTATGGCTTTTTGAGCATATTCAAATTCGCCGTATCCGCTCACAATAATGACCAGCAGCCCGGGATACATCGACTTCACCTTTTCGGCCAGCGCCAGTCCGTCCATTTCCTTCATGCGGATATCGGTAATCATCACATCCGGCAGCTCGGACTTTAAGTACAGGAGCGCCTCCCGTCCGCCCGGCATTTCAGCCGTCACCTCGAAAAAGGGCGCCGACCGGCTAATCAGCTCGCGCATCCCTTGTCTAATCACGATTTCGTCCTCTACGAGCAGCACTTTATACATCCTCTTCTCCCCCTGATTCCGGTATCGTTATCGTAATGGTCACGGCCAGCCCTTGCCCCGGACTTCCGTCAACCGTGAGGCTCCCGCCTTCCCCGTACAGCAGCTTGATCCGCTGGCCGATATTGCGCAGCCCCAGACTCTCCTCCTCGCTGCGCCGGAGCGAATCCATGGAAGGAGATTGTTC
This sequence comes from Paenibacillus sp. FSL R7-0210, assembly GCF_038009085.1. Taxonomy (NCBI): domain Bacteria; kingdom Bacillati; phylum Bacillota; class Bacilli; order Caryophanales; family Paenibacillaceae; genus Paenibacillus; species Paenibacillus sp. FSL R7-0210. The sequence continues at coordinate 2,174,496 of NZ_JBBPAR010000001.1, read as the reverse complement.
GATCTCCCGGTTCAGCGCCGTGAGTTCCTCCTCCTCCAGTCCGTTCCCGTCATCGCGGACCGTAATCAATAGCTCGTTGTCAAAACGCAGCGCTGACACCCAGATCGTCCCTTCTTCGCGCCCGGCGATCCCGTGATCGATGGCATTCTCCACCAGCGGCTGAATGGTGAGCTTCGGAATGCGTAAATACTGTACATCCTCTTCAATCTCGTTATGCACCGTCAGCTTACCGCCGAAACGAATCTGCTGGATACGGACATAGGAGTCCACGAACGCGATCTCCTCTCCCAGCGACACGAGCCGGCCGGCCTTGTCAATCGTATAGCGAAGCAGCTTGCCCAGTGCGGATACCATATCGGATACCTCATCATGCCTGCGCTGGACGGCCATCATATTGATCGATTCCAGCGTATTATAGATAAAATGCGGGTTGATCTGACTCTGCAGGGCAGACAGCTCAGCCTCCTTTTCCCGGAGTCCAATCACGAGTACCTCATGAAACAGGCGGTTGATTTCCTCCATCATCTTATTAAATCCCCGCCCGAGCTGCCCGAATTCATCTCCCGCCAGCGGACTGACCCGCATGTTGAAATCCCCCCGCTCCACCCTGGACATATTGCTCTTGAGCTCAACCAGAGGGAGGGTGATCCGGTACGACACCGCATAAGCGAGCAGCAGCACCGTCACCAGGCAAAAGAGGGCAAGCCATAACGTAAAAATCATCATCGCGCGCGATTCCTTCAGCATCACTCCAATGGGAGTCAGGCCGATGACGGTTAAGCCCGAATACGGGGACTTATGGCTGACAAACAAATAATCTGTGCCTCCCAGCCTCTCCCGCTCCCCGCCATGCAGCTCCTTAATCCGCCCGGAGCCCATAAGCTCGCCGTAGGCCGACTGCCCGTTATCCGGCTTTTGCTCATACAGCAAGCGCTGGTCTCCGTCAATGATCATCAGGTTCGTAGACTCTTCAATCTTCAGCTTAGAGAAGACGGAGCCGAAGGCTGACTGCTTAGCGTCAATGAGTATGTAGCCCAGACGCTTCAGCGTTCTGGGTTCCTTGATCACCCTGGCTACCGAAATATAAGATGAGGGGTCGGTTCCGGCATAATAAGACGGATGATGCGGAGGAAGAAGGATCCATTCGCCGTCTGACCGCTTGAGGGCGCTGAACCATTCGTCATGCCTGCCATCCCATGAGGTGTTGACCGCCAGCGGCTCCACGTTGGAGAACAGGGTTCCGCTGTTGCTCAGCAGGTGAATGCCCCGGATTTCCGGGCGATCGTAGGCCTGCGCAGAGGTATAGAGCTTCATTTTCTGATAATCATCAGACAGCGCCCATGTGCCTGAGCCCATAGGACCATCGTATTTAGCCAGAATAGATAACACCTGCTCGTCATACAGAGGCATCAGCGACAACCGCTCCAGATCCTTCAGCAGCCTGTCCAGATTGGCGTTGGCCTGTCCGGCGACATCCACCGTATATTGCTTTGTTTTCTCGTTTAAGGTGGAGGAGAAATGACGGTACGTCACCATCCCCTGCACACTTAACGGCAGCAGCGTCAGCATGGTGAACAGGAGCAGCAGTCTGGTACGCATTTTACTTCTTCTCAACTGTAGGATCAGCCCCCGCAGCATCTCAAGCCCTCCTTTTGTTAAGTAAGCTGACATCAAAACCTCTTTACAGTTTATCGTATAATGTTCTGTAATTGAATTCTATCCTCTTATGTTTGGAAAAGGTACGGTTCAACAAAGTCAATAAACCCCAAACCTGCTGAAAAGCAAGGTCTGGGGTTTATTATTTTCACTCTTCGATTGTAGAATTAGTTAACATAATGTTGATTATGTCGCCTTATTTCAATTATACATTTTATCCCACATTCGCACTTGATTGCTGATATACTCTCTCAGCTCTGGCGGCCCCACAATTTCAGCATGAACCAATAGCGGCAGCACCCTCGCACAGGCCGAGCTATAATCGTACATATTCACAGTAAACAGCCAGGCATCTCCATCAGATCCGGTATTCATAACCTCCAGCCCCTGCAACATCTGCTCATTCTTAACACGGGTACGGATGACCACCGGATAGAACTCCCGCGCTCTGCTGGTCTGAACGAAGGCTTGCTCTGCTTGACTCCAGTATGCTTGGAGGGAGAAATGCTCAGGAATGGCATAGGTCTCCTCCAATAAAGTAACGGCTGTGAACCGTTCGCACTTGAATGTCCGCAGATCCCCGGCGCTCTCGCAGTAGGCGGCAAGATACCATTCCCCCTGCTTCACGATGAGTCCATAAGGCTGCAGCTTCCGCTGCGAGCTCTCCCCATTCACCTTAAGGTACTCTGCCGCAATCTTCCGTCCCCGCCACACCGCAGTGCGCAGAATCTCAAGATACGGCACCGCTGCCTGACCGCTCCACCACGGCGTATCATCGAACAGAAACCGGCGCTGCGCGGTACGAATATCCTCTTGATACGGAGCAGGCAAGCTTGCTTCCAGCTTCAGGAGCGCATTTTTGAGCAGCAGACTGGTCTCTCCTGAACCGCCCGCCGGCATTCCCATCCCGGTCAAAAAGAGCTGGACCACCTCTTCCCCATGCAGTCTCCGCAGACTCACCGTATAGCCTTCCATGAGCGAAATCCCGCCGTTCGGCCCGGTGGTGGTGACCAGCGGGATTCCAGACTCCGCCAACACATCGATATCTCTGTAAATGGAGCGGACGGACGTTTCGAGGGCGATGGACAGCTCGTTCGCCTTCATCCGGCCCCGGGATTCAAGCAGTAAAAGTATAGCAATCAATCGGTGCAGCCGCATGCGTCTCCCCCAAACCTTCTTATTCGTCATCTATTCTTGCCACTCAGTTGTCAACAATACTGCGTTAAGATGAATGTATCAAAATCAAGGAGCTGCTGCAAATGAATATTGGTATATTGGGAACTGGATTCGGGGCGTATCACGCCTCTCTGCTGAAGCAAATGGAGTTCGTGAACAGGATCGTGGTCTTCGGGAGAAATGAGGACAAGCTGCTGAAGCTGAAGGAAGAGCTGGGGGTAGAGGTTACAACGTCCATCGAGGACATATTGTCTGATCCCGAAGTGGATGTCATCGATCTCTGTTTGCCTTCTGCGCTACATAAGATCTATGCGGTAGAGGCACTGAGACGGGGAAAACATGTCTTTTGCGAGACGCCGGTTGTTCTGGAGCCTGAAGAAGGACGGGAACTGCTGGATGCCGAACAGCGGTATGGCCGCAGAATCCTCGTCAATCAATTCATCAAATTCGATTATGCCTATGAATACCTGGAACAGTCCGCCCGTGAATCCGCCTACGGCCAGCTGCTGCATGTCAGCTTCCGCAGGGAGACCGCACCGGTGTGGGGGGATCTGGGCCTGTCCGCCATCGCTGCCAATCTGATGATTCATGACCTGGATGCTATCGCGTGGCTGCTGGACACACCTGTACCCACTTCCGTCTGGGGGACCTCTGGAGGTATGGACGGTCAGGCGCTGGTTCATGCTTCTTTCGCTAAGGCCGGTGTTAGTGCGCAGTTAACCGTCTCTTCACAGATGCCGGAAGCGTACCCGTTCACGGTTGGTTACGAAGCTTATTTTGAGCGCGGCAAGCTGGTATTCCAAGAGACCAATGCTGCGAACGGAGAGGTTGAAGCCAGCCTGACCAGCTATACTTCTGAGGACAAGACGGCTATCCCGGTAATCCCGAACAATCCTTATGAGAAAAGCCTGCGGCATGCCCTGCTCTCTTTGCAGAACGGGACCCTCTCCCAACTGTCATTGCAATCTGCACTGAAGTCCGTGGATATGGCCTGTAAGCTGACGGATCAGCTTACAGCGGGCACAGTAGCTTTGTGATTATGCAGCCCAGAAGTTGGTCAATGCAGGCTTAACAAATAGCTCCTCAGAAAGTTGTATTTGGAGAGGGGCTTAGTTGGATTTTCTCCACTTGCTGAAGATCGAATCGCCCAGGATGGGGTAACAATTGGAAAAATGGCACTTCTTCAGGCAGTTTCCCCGCAAATAAGCATAATTGCCTCCAGTAGATGCTGTTTTTCCAATTGCTTAAGGAAATCTATCGGAAAGCGTTGATACAAGATACATTTTTCCACGTGTTTCAGGATTCAGGTGCGAAACCTCGCCCGGGTTGACAGCGAGAACCTGTTTTGGCAGGGGGTTGGCCTCACTTTTTCCTTTTGTTAGTTGCTAAGTTAATGTGGTGTGCCGGATTTAAGCGTAGTAATTAGGAGAGCAGGTAATTTTGTTTTCCTATTATGAATTTTTCATATAATGAAATATTATAATTATAGGGTGTAGATTTATGTTAAATCATCATGCGATGTTTGGGGCTAGACGTTTGGCGATTAATCGGTGAGGGGATATTGCTCAAGTTAACATAATTATTTTTATGTTACTTTTCAGTCTCTGCTCATTACAACTATCCCTCGTCCCCTACCCTACTCGCCTGCCGACATCGTATGCGCAAAGCGTTCCAGCTTATCCATGGACAGCCCGCCTCCTGTCTTGTGCTCCTTACCTTTTACCATACGCAGAATCCACTTGTCTAAGGCAGATATCCGGTCCGGGTAGATCTCATCGCCCATGATCTCCCTGGCAAGCGCCTTGTTGTAGATAATCTCAGGGTAAGCCTGCTTCAGTTCCTCCTCCCCCTTCTCCCCTGTCATTCCTGCACAGATGAACAATCCCAGCCGTTTGGTTAAAAGCTCTTGCTTGTGCGTTGCTGTGAATGCAGTCATCTCCTTCCGGATTCTGCCATAGTAGATGGAGCCGCCTAGGATTACTGTGTCATAGCCAGTTAGAACCGGCAACTTGCCAGTTCTCAGATTCACCACTTCGGCCGCGTTCAGCCTGGCTTGCAGCAGTAAAGCGGCTTTTTCCGTACATCCGTATTTGCTTGCATACACGATCAATATCCGGTTGCTCACTTAAGTCCGCCTCTATTCTATAGGTAATGGGCTTGCAGGTGGTGCGGGTTCCTGCGCGTTGCGCAGTACAAGAATGAGACACCAGATGACTGCCAGATTGAAGATTGGGAACAGGATCAACTCTACCATCGAGACATGAACTCCTGCCCTCAGCATCCCAATCATCATGGAGGAGATGGAGGTCAGCAGGGTGGCGGCTTTTACCAGGACGACTGGAGCCAGAAGGTAACCATAAGACTGCCTGCGGACGAGCAATGCCCCTGTCAGAACCATGAGCGGAAGCAATACAGCTAAATCCAGTGCCTGAATCACCAGCGTGGTGTAATGCTCAAGCAGAGCAGGTGCGGTTCCATTCCGCCAGCCGCCGGCAATCCGGCCCAGCCATAGCATAATAATCAGGAAGGCGATCAGCAGCAGGATGAAGCCAATGCTTACCCCCGGAAGCTTCGTCTTCATCAACACCCCCTCCCGCTCCACCGAGCGAAAGACCAAAATAAATGCAAATAAGCTGCCCGAGAACAGCAAGACGTAGACCAAAAACAGATCATTATACATGGCCAAAAAACAATATGAAGCATAGGTATAGGTGAAGTATCCGAGCGCTCCGGCCAGCAGCAACCGACCCCGGATCGTTCCTCTGAGACTCAGCAGCAGTGATACGAGCAGCAAAGGAATGCCCACCACTAAAGTAACGCCATCCTGAGCGATCGCCTGGGCTGCTGCGGACAAAGAATCATTCTTGTAGATTCCGCTTCCGTACAATTCAATCTGTTCTCCCCGGATGGATGTGTAAATTGGATGGCTCCCCCCTTTCTCAGCTCCTTCCCCTGAAAATAGCCCGATGCCTGACGCAACAACACCAAGCACTATCACCATCCACGTTAAAAAAGTAATGGTTCGTCTATGGCTCATTCTAATCCTCCTATCCTTGTGCAATATGCACCATGGCTTCTATGTGCCGGGTAATCAGAGCCTCCTTCTGCGCCTCAGGCAGATTCTCCTCCACCATCAGCCTCATAATCAGCCCGAATGCTGCGCTCCAGATGATTTGGGCGGTGAGCTCTAGCTCCCTCTCCTCACAGGAGGCCATCCCGCTGAATTGACGGAGCGTATCACAGAGACCCGCGATCCCGCTGCGTTCCAGGGCAGCCCCCTGATGCAACACCCCGGTGTGGCTAAGCACAGACGGCGAATCATTCAGCATCATACTCCGGTACTGTGAGCCTTCTGCGGTTGTGATCTTAATGAACTGTCTCAGCGTGCGTCTTAAGCGCTCTTCTGGAGATGTTTCATCCGGCGAAGCTTCTGATCCGGCAATTAGTCCGCCCATTAGCTCCCGGTAGCCCCGCTGAAGAAGCTGCTCCACAATGTCCTCTTTTCCCTGAAAATAGTGATAAATAATGCCGGCCGAATACTCCATCCGTTCAGCGATTTTGCGAATCGACAGCTGCCTGATCCCCCTCTCCGCCAGCAGCTCGCCAGCCGTAGTCAGAATCAGATTACGCATCGCTTCGCGCTCCTGCTCTTGTCTCTCTGCTTTGCCCATGATTGTTAGACTCCTTCTGTCAGGGTGTTGCTGTTCCGCTTCGTTGAACACTGTAATGGTTTTGAACATCGTTCAACTTAGATTATAGACGCCGGAACCTGGGAAGGTTGTGATTATTAATACATTACAGCAAAAAAAGCCTGAAACCCCGCAGGTGTCTCAAGCTTTCGAGCTTCGGCAGATGCTCTGCCTAATCAATATTAGCGATCTTCCACTCCCCCTGCTTATTCGGCAGCAATGAAATCTCGTAAGTGCCCTCAGTAATATAGCCCTCAGAGGTCATCTGGGTAAACTCCACATAGAAGCCCGCCCGCTTGGTTCCCTCGATAGGAATTCCGGCTACGGTCAGTTTATTGAAGCGGTAGACATTCTTCTTATCCAGCAGGAACTGCAGAGCTTCATTAAGCTGCGGTGATTGCATAGTTGCAGCAAATTTCTCTTTGTCCTTAGCTGCCCAAGCTGCAATACAGTCCAGTGTCTCCTGGAGCGCTTGCTTGTTGCCTGGACTTGTACCTACATCAGGGGCTATGAAGAACACTCCCGGCTTAATCGGGGGTTGCTTCTCCAGGTATTCCATACCACTCAGCATGGATGTGAAGAGTGGAAGCAGCTTATCGCGTTGCTCATCCTGAATATGGATCTCGGCCCGGTAAGAATCGTTATAGGCTGTGAAAATAAATGCCTCAACCCTCCGGTCCTCCTCCATCCTGCTCCCTTCATATTCCTTGAACTTCAGCAGCCTCCGGTCCGTGCCCGGCTCAAACTTCCCTCCAGCTGCATCCTTCGCAGAGCTTAGCTTAATTAACGTAATATAATTATGCTTGTCCTCTGTCCCCCATGCCGTTCTGCCATCCTGTTCAAAACGGATCATCGTCTCCGGCAGAAATACCCCGAGCGGTAAGGTCTGGTCTGCGGAATAATCCGCTTGGACATTGACGCCATCCAGCTCGTAGCCACTGCCGCTTCCTGTATACTCCCGTACTTCGGGAATCAGCGACACGGATTTAACAGCAGGCGCGGCAGTTGCAGACGGAGCCGGAACCGCGGTTGCAGGAGCAGTTATTGCAGCAGTAGCAGCTGCGGGCGTTGCTGATGCCAGATCGGTATGTTCTGCACCCGAAGAATTCTGATCCGAAGCATTGCTGCAGCCTGTGCTGATTGCTATTGCAACTGCTATACAGCCCGCTCCCCATAAGCTCATTTGCTTGGACAATCTAATCACCTCAGTTACCAGACGCTGGATACGATCCAAAGTTGCGCTGAAGCCTGCCAGGAATAGGTAATTTTATTTCTTAACCCTATTCGTATTTAATGTGCTGAAGTATTGACTTGGATTGCCTTGGCGGGAGTTGAACCGCTCCTGGAAATCACCGCCGGTGTAAGCTCCGATAACCCGGTGCCAGAAATCCCGTGCTGGAGTGTTGGCACGAATCTGTGACACCTTCCAGTTGCCGGGGAACATATCGAACAGCCGGTGTGCGGCCCAGGTCCCTACGCCGCTGCGCCGGTAGCGCTGCATTACAAAAAACTCCGTCATATAGAACTCGCCCTCCGGGTCGCGCAGCAGACGGTCGATCAGGGCAAAGCCTGCGACATTGCCATCTACAGTGAACAGGTAGGCGAATTTATTTTTACCGCTGCTCCAGTAAGCCTCAAGTCCCGGATAGGACGGGAACAATCCTTCACGGTCGACCTGCAGCTCCAGATAGCGGGTAAAGTCATACAAGTAGAACTGCATTAATCTGCTGATAATCTGCTTCTGCTCTTTAGGAACCAGCTCGATTCCAAGTTCCATTCAGGTTCACCTCAACCGTTTTTGTTTACTACCCATCATATAACTTTGTCTCATCAGGAGCAAGGTTTGCCAGAAACATGGTAAGATAGAAGGACAGCCCTCCCCTTTGGGGAAACTATAAAGAAGGTGAAACTCATCAGTATTCAAAAAGCGGCCGACCGGACAAACCTGGATCAGCGGCTGCCGCAGATGCCCTGGTTTGTCCAGCAGTTTATCGACTATAAACGGCCGGATCTGTCCCCCTCCACGCTGCTGGAGTATATCCGGGACTATGAATCCTTTTTCGGCTGGCTGCGGGGTGAAGGTCTCTCTGTAGCGGCCAGCAATGCTGACATCACACTGCTTGAGCTGGAGACCCTGCATATGGACAGCATTGTCGGCTACCGTCTGCACTTGACCACCCGGGCTGAGAATGCCAATTCGCGGGTGACCGTATCCCGTAAGCTGTCTGCGCTGCGCTCGCTGTTCCATTACTTAAGCCAGATTGCCGAGGATGAGAACTTCTACCCGCTGCTGAAGCGTAACATTATGGCCAAGGTTGAGATCAAGCGCATTCACAAACCGAAGGACACCGCCGCCAAGCTCAAAGGTAAAATTCTGGAGGACGAGGAGCTGCTGGAGTTCGTTGGCTACATCTATGAAGGATATGGCACAGCTGTGGAAGCCAATAAGCAGGCTTATTATTCTTGGCAGCTTAACCGTGAACGGGATGCCTGTATTGCCAGTCTGATCCTGAATTCCGGCCTGCGCGTCTCCGAGGTGGTTAACCTGAACGTGGATGATCTGGATGTCAACAATAAGCTGATTTATGTCTTCCGCAAGGGTCATAACGACGAGACCTTCAAGACCCCGGTCTATTTCCGGGAACAGTCGAAGGATGATCTCAGCTTGTATCTAAGCCTCCGCCAGAACAGGTACAAGACGCCGAAACGGGAAAAAGCGCTCTTCATTGCCCTGCCCAACGGCAGCAAAGAAGGCAAACGGATGACCAAACGGGCGATCCAGGAGATGATCATCAAATACGCCAAACGGTTCGGCAAGCCTTATCTGACGGTGCATAAGCTGCGGCATTCTTTTGCCACAGATTATTACCTGCAGAATGACATCTACCGGACGAAGGAACAATTGGGCCATGCTTCTACGGAGACTACCGAGATCTATGCTCATCTCACAGATAAAACGATGTCCGAGGCGATTGAACGCCGTCTGGACAATGAACCGCCGCAGTAAGCTGTATGACCGCTATGTTAATCTCATTTATTTTTTGGAGGAATACGTTTGTCAGACAATCATTCATCTACTGAATTTCCTACGAATCCCGAACTGCCGGAGCTGCAATCGGATTGCCTGAACTGCTTCGGGTTATGCTGCGCAGCGCTTCATTTCTCTGCATCCTCAGACTTCGCCATTGACAAGCCTGCCGGACAGCCCTGTCCCAATCTGCGTGAAGACTTCCTCTGCGGCATTCATACTGAGCTACGGGAACGCGGCTTCCGGGGCTGCACCGTTTACGACTGCTTCGGGGCCGGGCAGAAAATCTCCAATCTGACCTATGGCGGACGCGACTGGCGTCAGGCTCCCGAGACTGCTGGACAGATGTTCGAGGTTCTTCCCGTAATGCGCCAGCTGCATGAGCTGCTATGGTATCTGCACGAGGCACTCACGCTGCGCGGGGCCGAGACCCTGCATGATTCGCTTATCAAAATGCTGGAGCAGACGCAGGCCCTCACCCTGCTCAGCCCGGACCAGCTGCTTCAGCTCGAAGTGCCCCTGCACCGAGCTGAAGTCAACGAGCTGCTGCTGCGTGCCAGCGAGCTTGCGCGCACCGCTGCCCGCAAGCAGCTCTCTCCGGCACCGAAGCGCCAGAAGAACTATGGGCGCGGGGCCGATCTGATCGGGGCCAAGCTGCGCGGGGCCGACCTCCGCTGCCTCAGCTTACGGGGCGCGTATCTGATCGCTGCGGATCTCAGCGGCGCTGACCTGCGGTTCGCCGATCTGATTGGCGCGGACTTCCGCGATACGAATCTGCGCGGAGCCGATCTGCGGGGCAGTCTCTTCCTGACTCAGGCGCAGCTGCAAGCTGCGCAAGGCAGCCCGTCCACCAAGCTGCCGGAATCCTTAAGACATCCGGAGCACTGGGCTTGATAAGTGGAAACGGCTTTGCCGTCCTTTTAAGGACGGTACCGTTTCGGCGAGAAATAGAAGGATAATTTATAGCGTGAAACATATACATTCTTATATTTGGAGAAGAAACCGGATGATGTTCTATCCGGTTTTTTTGTGTCGTCCAGATGGTTGGTTCAACGATTTTCCCTTGCCATTTGCCTGCCGATGATTTATATTGACATGACAGCAGGTCTAAAATAAATGAGGTGAACGGATAAGATGACTCCCCGCACGAAGGAACAGAACGAAGATATCCGGCTGCGGCGGCTGGTGCAGATCCGAAAAGCAGCAGCGGACGTATTTTTGAATAAAGGGCCTTTATTAGAAATCCGGGATGTGGCTGCGGCGGCCGGTCTCGGTTATGGTACGGTCTATCATTATTACAGCAATAAGGGTGATTTGCTTCACGACTTGTTATGGGATGCGCTCGACCGGGCCGGGGAATGGCTGAAGTTCCCGCCTATGGCAGAGCCCGGGCTACCGCTAAAGATCCCGCTGGAGGGTTCTGCCGCCGGGGTGCGGCTATTGCAGCTATGGGCGGAGGATCACGCTATCTATCTGCTGTGTAAGCAGGCTGGTGAGGGATTCCCTTCCCTGCCTGAAGCCCGCTCTTCCCCGCTCACTGCCGAGTTCCGCCGGGAGGTGCTGACCCCGCTGTCCATGATGCTTGGCACTGGACTTACGGAGGAATCACTTTCTCCTGGAGGGACAGTAGTCGATGCGCCGTCTGGATTACAATATACAGAGATGCTGTTAGCCGCTCTGGTTGGCTGTGCTGCATTGTCCCTCCGCCGAGGGCAGCTTAATGAAGATGCAACGGAGATCGTCAGAGTTCTGAAACTATAAAAGACAGACAATAGTGAAAGATTAAGGAGCGAATGCACATATCATGATTATTCTTAAATCCCCCAGAGAAATTGAAGAGATGAAGCAAGCCAGCCAAATTGTTGCCGATTGCTACCGTGAAGTCTCCAAACACATTGTACCTGGAATCACTACGCTTGAAATTAATGATTTGGTAGCCAAACATATCACCAAGCTAGGTGGCAAGCAGTTCACCAAAGGCTACAACGGATTCCCTGCCGAGACCTGCATATCCATTAACGATGTGGTTGCCCATGGGATTCCATCCAGCAGACGGGTCGTGAAGGAAGGCGACTTGCTGAAGCTGGACATTGTGGCGCAATACGGGGGTTGGTTCGGAGATTCGTGCGTGAGCTACGCTGTCGGTGAGATCGGGCCGGAGGCACAGAGATTAATGCAGGTAACGAAGGAGTGCCTGGATCTGGGAATCGCCCGGGCTGTTCCGGGAGGACGGCTGGGTGACATCACATCGGCCATACAACAGCATGCCGAAGCACACGGTTATTCGGTCGTGCGCGATCTGCTGGCGCATGGCATCGGACGAAGCTTGCATGAGGAGCCGAGCTACGTGCACATCGGCACCGCAGGCAAAGGCATCCGACTCAAAGAAGGCATGGTATTTACGATTGAGCCCATGATTAACGAAGGCACATACCAAATCACCATCGACGATGATGAATGGACCGCAAGAACGGCTGACGGCAAGCTCTCCGCGCAGTATGAGCACACCATTGCAATTACTGCAGATGGACCGCTGATTTTAACAGCCCAGTAAACATTGTAGTAGAACGTTAACACATATAGGCTGGATCTAGTTGACCACTTACGAACCCTAAGAACCCTCCCGTTTCTGTCTAGGGATTGTCCCCTATTAGAAAACTGAAGGGTTTTATTTGTTACCTTTATGACCGGGTTTTGTGGTTACGGCGTTGGATGCTGTCGCGCGATTGGGTGATTCTGCTTGTTGGCTGCTGGTTAGTGTTTTGAACTTACTATTATGAATTTTTCATGTGTTGAATTTTTGGAATTTAACTACTATTGTTGGATAATTGTCTGTTGCCAGAGCTCCATTCTTCAATTTCTGCTCCAGTTCTGACTTCATTAATTCCAGCTGTTGAGTTATAGAGTGATCCCGAGGTCCTACTGTTCCAATATCCCAATATACCTTGATCTTCTAACAATTCATTTTTATTAATTATTGTTGGTGTTGTTTGGTGGTTGTTATTTGGTTGTTGTTTGGTTGTTGTTTGGTTGTGCATGTTTCTGTTATGAATTTTTCATATGTTGAAACTTAATAATAAAGGTTTAGTTGGTTAGTCATTTGACTTATCGGCTTGCTGGCCGGTCGCTACTAGAAATGCTGAGAACTTGCCGTGCTCCTTCAGGTTAAGGGGATGCTTAAGTGCAGTTTGTACAACTAAATCTCCTGATGTCCCGCCGATAATCCGTTTAGTTGTATTTCGTGCATTTAAACTAACCTGATTCCTCGATTCTGGCCTATTCGGGCAAATTTAGTTGTACAGACTACAATTAGAGGAGGAAATCCTTGATTTTTACTGTTTTTAATTGTACTGAATACATCTATCCCTGAAAGCTCGCCTCAAGCGAACGTCCTCAAGTCCTCAAGTCATTCATCCATCCATCCGCTCGTCCATCCATCCGCTCGTCCGTCCATCCGCTTATCCATAGCCTCATCTCCCTCCTAACTGAACTCACTTCATAAGCTCTGATACTCCCCAATTCCTTTGCTTCAAATTCACCCTCGAATCTCACCCGGCAGCTTCAGCACGGTTACCTTGTCACCAGCAGATAATTGTCCGCTGTCCGGCGGGATGACGATCAGGCAGTCGCTGTCTTTGATCGTAACTGTGACGGATGACTCGTCCACGGCGGCTGGATAAACATAGAGAACTGCTTCGCGGATCTCCAGACGGGCGCGGACATAGCGGGTGAAGCTGTTGGCCCGCTCATAATTTACACCCAGCACCGCTGTCCACTCCGGCAGATACGGCTGTACTGCACCCTGCATCAGCCCGATGACCGGACGGGCAAACAGTTGGAATCCTACGAAGCATGCGCCCGGATTGCCGGATAAGGCGAGCAGGATGCTCCCGCCGCGAACGGCTGCCGTAGTGACGCTGCCGGGGCGCATGGCTATTTTATTGAACAGCATCTCTCCGCTCTGCTCACGGACCAAATCACCCATAATATCATAATCCCCGACAGATACGCCGCCGGTAGTAATCACCAGATCATAGCTCTCCAGTGCCATCTGCACCTTACTGCGGGCCAGCTCCAGATCATCGATGATTGCACCCAGCATCACGGGCTCCCCGCCCGCTTCCCGGATTAGCGCCTCCAGCATGGGTGAGTTGCTGTTGCGGATTTTGCCCGGCACTAACGGCTCGTCCACCTCCAGCAGCTCAGTCCCGGTAGCGAAGACCGCCACCTTGGGTCTGCGGCGTACAGGAACCTCCGGCACTCCGAGCGCTGCCAGAACAGCAATTTCGCCAGCGCCGATTAGAGTCCCTTCAGAAAGCACTGGATCACCTGTACTAAGCTCCAGCCCGCAAGGGGTAATATGCTGCCCCCGCTCTTGCGGCTTGCGGATACCGACATAAGTGACTCCGCCCTCTATCCGGCTCTCCGTAGCCTCCATCATAATTACGGTGTCTGCGCCGTCTGGAATCTGCGCTCCCGTCATTATGCGCGCAGAAGTGCCAGCCGTAATCTCTCTGGAGGCTACTGCGCCGCAGGGTATGACTTCGATGACTTCAAGCCACACCGTGTCAGGGTCTCCTGCCGCTAAAGTATCTGCCGCAATCACGGCGAAGCCGTCCATACTGGAGCGGTCAAATGCCGGAAAGGGATGTGGTGCATGGGCAGACTCAGCCAGATAACGCCCGCTGCTGAGATGCAGGGGTACAGCTTCCGGCGCAAGCAGCGCAGCATAAGGCTTCAGCCTGCCTTGCGCCTCTGCAACCTGCAGCACTGACCGCTGAAATTTATCACTGCTGTATTCCTTGTTATTATCCCTGCTGTATTCGTTGTTATATTCCTTGTTATGATGCTCTCGGTTAGTCACTGTTGAATTCACTCCTTCTGCTTCTCCGGTAGATTGCTGCTCATTAAACCAATTACGCCCTATTCTAACATGAAGGCATGGCAAAAGGGATGCACAGGCCTGTAACAAGCGCATGCATCCCTTATTCCATTGCGATTCTATTCCGCAGTCAGCAGCGCAGCCGCAGCCCAGCTCCAATTCAAGCTTAAGATGCGCGGATCACTCTGACATCAGCCGAAAGGACGCTTTCACCCTCATAGAGCATGAACCGTCCATTCTGCCATTCCACACGCAGCAGCCGCGAATCATCCGCCTGGTATTGCCAGACATGCTGCTCCCCGCCGTTCATATAAGGCGTCTGCCCGGTAACGGCGGCATATCCTTCATATTCTTCCTCCAGATAGAAGGTCCGGTCATCCAGCTCCAGGGTAGCCGGGACCTCGGAAGGACTGTCCAGACGCCCGTCTATCGGGTGATACAATCTGTATTGCAGCTCTTCCCGCTCTTCTATATACAGATAGGCGATCCGGCTCCCGTCACGCAGCGTCAGTACAACAGCATTACGGCCACTCGTCTTCGTCCGGCCCGTCACTTCATAGGTGACCAGGGAGACCTCACAGATATCTCCGGGAGACAGGGTCAGCATGCTTGCGGGCGCTTTAGGCGCCTCCGGCTTCGAGAACAGATTGCCGATTCTTTTCCAAAGACCCAAAGCCATCATCCTCCTACAGATTGGTACGCTAATCCTTCTTCTTATCCGCGAATAAAGGCCGCTATAATCAATGCCCCCGTCACATGCAGCGAGCCTGCCATCAGGCCGTAGCCGACCTTGCCAAGCTGAGTGCCATGATCCAGTTCAAGGTTCCCCCACCGGCTGAGGAGCTGCTCTACCGTCTTCTCCAGCACGAATAACAGGATAAAAGAGACAATCGAGACGATAAGGGCGGTCCCGAGCCGGTTCGCCGCAGCAATGGATGCCGATAAAATATAGCCTTGTGACAGCAGCTTCAACACCAGCCGGGTAGTCACGGCCATATTCCCTGCCTTCAGCTCTTCCATATCATTATAACGGGTAAACAGCGAATCCACGAGCATCAGCACACACAGTAGTACTGCGCCGCTGACCGTCCATACTACCATGGACACCAGGGTATCGAAATCCATTACTCCAGCCCCCGCTTGTTCATATTTCATAACAGGTAAGACAAACATAAAGCGAAGGAGAAACCGCTGGTTCTGTCTCCCCTTCGCCTGTGGCCATCAGCCTGAAGTCCGGCTTATGCCAATATGTTATTGTTTATCGTATTGCTTCATCAGCGCAGCCAGCTCATCTTCAACCGCCTGGTCTTTGCCCAGCTTCTCGAACTCATCATCGAGCGACTTGTTGCCCGAGCTCATCTCGTTGCTGGCTTCTGCCTGTGCTTCGGCCTGCAGCATCTTGTCTTCCATCCGTTTGAGTCCGGCAGAAGCAGAGTCGGAGCTGAATCCGCTCATCGCTTTGTTGATTTCGGTCTGTGCCTTCGCAGCGTTGTAACGGGCAACGAGTGTCTCCCGCTTGTTCTTCATCTGGGTAAGCTGTTTGCGCATTTCATCAAGCTTGCCGCGCAGGTTGTCGGCGGAAGCCTTGTTCTGGTCGAAGCTGGCCTTGTACTCTACAAGCTTGGCTTCTGCTGATTTCTTCTCTTCAAGAGCACGGCGGGCCAGATCGGCGTTACCGGCTTGAGCGGCTGCATGAGCTTGTTGATTACGCTTGTTCACGAGCGCTTCCTGCTCTTCGTACAACTGTTTAAATTTCTTCTCAATAGCGATCTGGGCAGCTACCGCTTTCTCAGCATCCTCCAGATCCTCCGTCATGTCACGAATGTACTGGTCGGTCATTTTAACCGGATCTTCAGCTTTATCGATAATCGCATTCACATTGGACATGGTCAGATCACGCAATCTTTTGAATATAGACATCGTTCATTCCTCCAAAATAAAAGTTAGTTGTTCAATGGTATCTTTTACGCAGGGAGATGGGGATCGTTTCAAAAATTTGTTCCGGCCTTCTGTACTAAATATTGCTCCACCTTATCATTCACAATATTTACGACCGCAAGGATGCCCTCTTTGCTCAGATCGTCATAGTGAATGCCCATCACAACCGTGACTGTCCGGTTCAATGCGGCAGCAGCCTTCAGCGCAATGGCTTCACTGATCGTATGCTCCTTATGATGGGGAACGGCAGAGGTCATCACCCGTGCGAATTCTCCGTCCATGTACGCCGTGCTTGCTGCACCGATATGGCGCACTCCCCCGGTAATCAGCAGCAGCAGATCACGGCCCACCTCGGTCTCGGACAGCACAATATCGTCAGGATGCACCAGATTCGTTGTCAAGCAGAACTCCCCTCCCTTTATATTAACCATAGGCTGTAGAGATCTCTCATTCTGCGGCAAAAAGATCATTGCAAACCGGCTTGCTGCCTATACAATACCACGGATCTCATCCAGTGAGGAAATATTCTCTTCCTTCATAAACTGCTGCAATTCTTCCACAAGTGTGCTGCCCGCCCGCAAATTCATGAAATTGTAGGTTCCAACCTGTATTACAGTCGCTCCCGCCATAATAAATTCAATAATATCCGTGGCTGAAGTGATGCCGCCCATGCCGATTACCGGAATGGTTACCCGGCGGGCTACCTGATGCACCATACGCAGAGCCACCGGCTTAACCGCTGGTCCGGATAGTCCCGCATAGAGGTTATTGAACACACTGCGGCGGCGGCGGACGTCGATCTTCATCCCGGAGATCGTGTTGATCAGAGAGACGGCGTCCGCCCCTTCTGCTTCACACATCACAGCCATCTCCGCAATATCCTCGGCATTGGGCGACAGCTTCACGGCCAG
The DNA here is from genome assembly GCF_038009085.1 of Paenibacillus sp. FSL R7-0210. Lineage (NCBI taxonomy): Bacteria > Bacillati > Bacillota > Bacilli > Caryophanales > Paenibacillaceae > Paenibacillus > Paenibacillus sp. FSL R7-0210. Next base: position 2,157,216 of record NZ_JBBPAR010000001.1, on the reverse strand, counting down.
CGGCAGACTTGTAGCCGCCCGTACCGCACGAACCACTTCCTGCGCTGCCGGAGTCTTCACGCCAAAAGCAATTCCGCCCTCCTTCACGTTCGGGCAGGAGATATTCAGCTCAATCATATCCACGGCCTGCGTCCCGGCCAGAAGACGGGCATCCGCATCCCGCTGGATCAGCTCAGCACCCAGCACGTAATCCGCCAGCGTGTTGCCGCCTAGGTTCACGATACGTGCGGTATCCAGCGTCTCCCAATACGGCAGCTCCTTGGCCAGAAAGGCCTTTACTCCCGGATTCTCAAGCCCCACGCTGTTCAGCATACCGGAAGGCGTCTCATAGACGCGGATTCCGGGATTACCAGCTTTGGCGTGAAGCGTTAGCCCCTTGCCGGAGATTCCGCCAAGCAGGGACACATCATATAACCGGCCATACTCACGGCCGAAGCCGAAGGTGCCGGAAGCCATCACAATCGGATTCTTGAAGGATACACCGGCAATCGTTGCAGTTGTATCAATAGTTGTATTAATCATGGAATAATACCTCCTCAGCCAGGAAGACAGGACCGTCTGCGCAGGCTTTGCGTTGCCCGTCCTTGCAGGAGACGCTGCAGACCAGACAAGCGCCGATACCGCAGGCCATCCGGTTCTCCAGTGACAGATAGACGTCAGGGCGCTTACCCGCAGGATCTGGAGCGCTGCCCTTGAGCTGTGCAGCCTTCAGCATCGGATGCGGGCCGCAGACGAAGATATGGTCATACGCCGAGAAATCCACGCTGTCCAGAATTAGTCCGCCTACATCGACGGTCAGCTCAGCAGCCAGAGGACGGAAGGCTTCTGTACGAAACGGCTCGCGGCTGAAGCCGAGATAGATATCGCTCTCTGGAAGCTTCTGCGCACAATAATAAAGCGGAGCAATTCCGATCCCCCCGCCCACTAACGCTACCCTGCCTTCCACCTGCGGGAAGCCTGTGCCGAACGGTCCCTCCAGCTCCAACGGATCGCCCGGATTCAGTCCGGCAAGGATCTCTGTTCCTTCACCCACTACGTGATATAAGAATTCAACACCGTTATCATTCACCTGATGTATGCTAAGCGGTCTGGACAGCAGCGGATAGGCTCCCCATGCCCGCAGCATGTAGAACTGCCCCATCTCCCCGCTGTTTCCTCCTTCAACTACCAGGTGGTACACTCCTTCAGCCAGCCGCTCATTACTAATCACCGTCGCCACGTTATCAAGCTCCTTCAAATTTAATCTTATTAACCATGCCTGAGAAGGAACTTAAAATCTGTGACATTATTCACAAATGATGCCCTCTATTTCTTGTTCCAGATTCCGCGCACATAAGGTGCGGGCAGCTCGGACGGATCAATTCCGCCCAGCGCCTCAGCAGCATGATGTACCCAGTACGGATCGCTAAGCATGCCTCTGCCTACAGCCACCAGCTCTGCCTTCGCCTCCGTAATCACTGCCTGCGCTTCTGCATATGACTCCAGACGCCCTACAGCGATAACAGGAACCTGTAATCCGCTGCGTATGTATTCGGCAAGCCCCACCTGGTAAGCCGGCCCCGCATTAGGGCCTCCATTCGAGCCAATCGGCCCTTCCCCGCCCGAGGATACATGGAACAGGTCTACGCCTGCATCCTTGTAGCGGCGGCAGAATTCCAGCGCATAAGCTTCATCATAACCGCCCTCGACGTATTCCTTGGCGGACACCCGCATGATTAGCGGCATCTCAGCCGGCAGTACCTCACGCACCGCCTCTACCACCTGTTCACCGAACAGGATGGGGTCTTGGCCATACTCATCATCCCGGACATTGGAGAGCGGGGAATGGAACTGGTGAATGAGGTATCCATGGGCTCCATGCAGCTCAACGGTATCGAATCCCGCTTCAACCGCGCGCCGCGCCGCTTCCCGGAAGGCGATAATCAGCTCCGCAATCTCTTCACGGCTAAGCGCCTTGGGCATAGCATAGGTATCATCAAACGGGATTGCCGAAGGTGCAACCGGCGGAACGGCATCGACGGCCTTGCGGCCGGCATGGCCGAGCTGGATGGCAACCTTAGCACCATGGGCATGAACGGCATCTGTCAGCCGCTTGAACGCCGGAATCTGTCCGTCCTCCCAGATCCCGGTGTCCCGGTTCGTGATCCGTCCATCGGGGTGAACTCCGCTCATCTCTACAATAATGAAGCCGCTCCCGCCGACAGCCCGGCTGACATAATGCACATGATGCCAATCCGTCGGAATACCATCCTGCTTCTCAACCGCATACTGGCACATTGGAGGCATGACCACGCGGTTCTTCAGGGTCAGAGCCTTCAGTTCATAAGGTGTGAACAAATCGGTCATTCTTGTCTCCATCCTTCCCGTATCTATGATCCATTTCAGTATACAACGATTTGCGGATGTGATAAATCTTTGAATGCTCTGCTGCCTGTATGGCATAATTTCACGGCTGCTTGGAAATAACAACCCTTATATTCTAAAATAACCGGACCCGTGGTTGGAGGAGGCATCATTCCGATGAAACTGGTAATATTCCGCCGCATTGTGCTGCTCATAACCGTTATTGCCCTGGCCCTGTCTGCTCCTGCACCAGCTGCGGAGCTTGTGTCTGTCTCTGCTGCAGCGGCAGATAGTCCTGCGCCAGTGCCAGCACAAGAGATCCTGCCATCTTCCCGGCCACAAGCTTCTATTGAAGAGGAAACGGCGGTACCGGCAGGATCAGCGGCCTCCCAATCTTCAGTAAGGCGCCATAAAAAAAGCAAAGGCCTCTCCCTCAGCCAGTTGCTGCGCAAATACCCGGAGACCCTCAAGACCCAGGGTCCCCGCCGCAAAATGATCGCTCTCACCTTCGATGATGTGCCTGATCCGCGCTTCACCCCGCAGCTCCTGGATGTGCTGCGCAAATATAAAGTCAAAGCTACATTCTTCGTGGTCGGCAGCCGTGCGGAGAAGCATCCCGCCCTGGTAGCCCGGATGATCCGCGAAGGCCATGCTATCGGCAATCACTCCTATAATCACCCCCAGTTCAGCAAGCTGAGTCTGAATGCCTTCCGCATCCAGATTATCCGGACGGAGAATATTCTGCAGCTGCTGGCCGGATACAAGCCAAAGCTGATCCGCCCGCCGTATGGAGACATCAACGAGCCGCAGCTTAAATGGGCGAAAGCGCATGGCTATAAGCTGGTGAACTGGAACGTCGACTCGCTCGACTGGAGAGGACTATCCAAAAATCAGGTCAAGCATAACATCCTCTCCCGGGCCGGCAGAGGGGCCATCATCCTACAGCATGGGGGCGGCGGCAGGGGCAGTAATCTTCAGGGAACATTGCAGGCCTTGCCCGAGATTATCAGCAATCTGCGCCAGCGCGGATACAGCTTCGTAACCGTTCCCCAGATGCTCCAGGTCAGCAAAAGCAAATAACCGCTTGATAAGCAGGGTAACAAAAAAGGAAACAAAACCGGCGAAGCTGCCTGGTTTTGTTTCCTTTTCATTAATACCTGTTATGCTTGCAGTGGTGCAACTTATCATTAACGGTTTATTCAATAATATATAAATGTACATACTGATAACCGAAATCGGCTACAAAGCTCTGGCTGCCCGGAATAAAGATATCGATCCGGTTGCCCTTGATCGCGCTCCCCATATCCGTGGCTGTAGCTACGAAAGCTTGCTTCGGAAGGCCCGGATGGGTATACCCGGTTACGAGCACCTTCGTTCCCAGCGGAATCACGCTCGGGTCAACGGCGATGGTTCCGAGCTTCAGCGTATTGCCGAAATAATCGACTGCGCCCCACTTGCCATTCTCGCTGGCTGCTGAGGAATAGGCGGAAGCCTTGACCTGCAGCACTTTGGCATAATTGAATTCTTTGCCCCAGGCTTGAACAGTGTTGGTTGCCGGCTGCACACTAAAGGCTTGAACTTCTGCAGCGTCCACAGCTTCTACTGAAGCTGCTGCAGTATTGGCTGCTGCCACAGTCTTGGCTTGAACATCACCCGGAATGGTGAATTTCAGCCCGGGATAAATATTTAGCGCTGAAATCTGCGGGTTCGCATTCATAAGCTCTTCTACACTTATGCCATAATGATTGGATAGAGTATAATAGGTTGTAGTCTCTCCAGCGATATGTACGCTGTCGGCTTGAACGGGAGCTGCGTGAAGCAAGGTGCCGAGTCCCAGTACGGCCGCCAGGGCGGTGATGGCTCTGATCTTGAGTTTCATGAATTGCCTCCTTCAATGGTGACGCGCGGTTTGTAAACTAACAGTAATGAATATATCACAACTTTGTAACCATTGACTATGGTTTTGTGGATATTGGAAATAATTAGCCCTATTAAAGCGTTATCAAGGATGCAAATATTACATATTCTTAATCATTATGAAGAGACTCTGCAGAATTATGCCATGTTTCCTGAATATTCGCAAAAATTTTACACAGTTTTAACATTTCTCGCTTAAGCAAATAGTAGAATGAAAGAATACGATATCATAACTAGACATTGAAGCAACTTGGAGGGTCCATGAACGTGAATACAGATGAGAAAAAAATCAACAATATCAGTCCTGCAACAGCCTATCTTAACCGTGACCTCAGCTGGATCGAGTTCAACCGCCGGGTGCTCGGCGAGGCACAGGACCCGGAGAACCCGCTGATTGAGCGGGCCAAATTCCTGGCCATTGTGTCCAGTAACCTGGATGAGTTCATCAGTGTCCGGGTAGCGGGCATCCAGGATCAGATCCGGGCGGGATATACCAAAAAAGATTTTACCGGCTACACGCCCTCCGGCCTCTATAAACGCCTCAGCAAACGGGTGACCAAAATCGTCGCCGACCAGTACCGCACCTTTAAGGATATTTCACGCAGCCTGCACAAAGAGGGCATCGTGTTCGTTGATTATGAAGACTTGACACCGGCACAGGAGCTGTCGGTTGAGGAATACTACCGTGATATTATTTTCCCTGTGCTGACTCCGATGGCCGTGGACCAGAGCCGTCCATTCCCGCTGGTTCACAGCCAATTCATCTATCTGGCTGTCGTGCTGACACGCAAGGACAGCCAGGAGGATGAGCCTTACTTCGCCATTCTGCAGATTCCGTCCAATCTGCCGCGCTGCATTCCCTTGCCTCACCGCTCGAACAGCAAAAAACGGCAATTCGTATTCATTGAAGATGTGATCCGCCATCATATTCAGACCTTATTTAGCGGTTATGATCCGGTAGCTGTCAGCGAATTCCGCCTGACCCGTAACTCCGACCTGACGATAGATGAAGAAGGTGCGGAGGATCTGCTGGAGGAGATTGAGAAGGAGCTCCGCAAACGCCGCCGTGGTGTGCCTGCCCGTCTGGAGGTCCAGAAAGGCATCCATCCCTATGCACTGGAGCAGCTTCAGGCTGAATTCGAGCTGGAGGACTTCCTTTTCGAAATTGAAGGTCCGCTTGATCTCGGCTTCCTGCGCAGCTTCACCAGCAGTCTGAAGGGCTTCAGCTATCTGCTCAACCCGCCTGTCGAGCCGATGTATCCGGCAGAATTCGAGGAGAATGAGGATTTCTTCGAGGTGCTGAGCACCCGTGATGTGTTGGTCTATCATCCGTACGAATCCTTCGATGCGATGACGGATTTCATTATCCAAGCCTCCGAGGATGAGCAGGTGATGGCGATCAAAATGACGCTGTACCGGGTCAGCGGCAATTCTCCGCTGATTACTGCCCTCGCCAACGCAGCCGAATCCGGCAAGCAGGTTACGGTGGTCGTGGAGCTGAAGGCCCGCTTCGATGAGGAACGCAACATCGCCTGGGCGCGTAAGCTGGAGCAGTCCGGCTGCCACGTGGTCTACGGTCTCGTCGGCCTCAAGACCCATGCCAAGGTGACGCTGATCGTCCGCCAGGAAGGCTCAGAGCTGCGCCGTTATGTTCACGTGGGGACAGGCAACTACAATGACAGCACGGCCAAGGCCTATACCGACCTTAGCCTGTTCACCGCCAATCATGAGATTGGCCTGGATGCGTCAGAGCTGTTCAATCAGATGACAGGCTACTCCGCCAACTACAACTGGAACTCCTTCATCGTAGCACCGACCAATATGAGTCTGTCGCTCCAGAAGCTGATTCTGCGTGAGGCGGAGCATGCCGCCGCAGGCCGGCCTGCACGGATTATCGCCAAGATGAACTCTCTGTCGAACCAGGAGGTTATTGATTATCTGTACAGCGCGGCCCAGGCGGGAGTGTCTATCGACCTGATCGTCCGGGGAGTCTGCTGTCTGCGTCCGGGAATTGAAGGCCTCAGTGAGCGCATTACGGTACGCAGCATTGTGGACCGCTTCCTGGAGCATTCACGCATCTATTACTTCGAGAACGGCGGCGATCCCGAGGTCTACCTGTCCAGTGCCGACTGGATGACACGCAACCTGACCCGGCGGATCGAGCTGATGTGTCCGGTGAAGGATAGCAGTATCCGCGGTCAGATTGTCAAGATTCTGGAGCTGTCGCTGATGGACAATGTCAAATCCAGCTTCCTTCAGCCCAACGGATATTATGAACGGATCGACGACAAAAAGGCCCCGCTCCGGAGCCAGTTCGCCGCTATGGATGTTACCCGCTGGAAGGGAAGCCGAGCTTTACCTTCACCGACCAAGCATTCCTGAAGGCTTTGAGTGCATTCTCAATGTCCTCCAGGCCGATAAGCACCTGTCCGCCCTGAAGCTCCAGATCCAGCGTATGATTATGCAGACGGGACTTCAGCCCGCTGACAATGCCGATCTCGGTGCTGTCCAGCGCAATGCTTAACTGCACTAATGTACCCAGCTTATGAATCCATTCCTCGTCGGAAGGCAGCAAAATGTCCTTATGCATCAGGGACAGTTTCTGCTTCCGGCTTTTTGTGCTGTAGGAAGCGATGTACGCGCTAAGAATCAGCTGGCGGTGCGTCAGTCCCCGGATGGGTGAATTCATCAGCCAGTAGTGAGTGTGCCGCTTGGATTGATAATAGTTAATATTGGAGCCTGTCCGGTGCAGCATAATCGCCACATAGACCAGCATCTCCTGCTCCTCCCGGTCCCCTTCCCGATCAAAGGCCCCCAGCAGGCTCAGCGCCAGCTTGTTGATATGGTCGAGATGCCGCTTGGAGGTACGGATATCGAAGCGGATAATCGTATCCAGGCTGTATTCCAGCGCGCTGTCACGCACCGGCTGCTCCGGCTCCAGCAGATCATGCAGCATGCCCTCACGCAGGCCTTCGCCGCTGATCAGCGCCCGGCTGGCTCCAATGTAATGATAGACGGTATGGAAAATAATCAGCCCGGACACGATGATATCCGCCCGGCTTTTGGACAGCCCGTCCAGATCCTTACGCTTCTCAAACGGGGTAGCGGGCAGAACCTCCATGAACCGTTCGATCGTCTCGTTCTCCAGTACGTAACCATGGGAATTAGGCAGCGAATAATCGCGGTTCCTCTGATCGAGCTTAGCCAGTGAGCGAAGCGTTCCTCCCAGCCCGTATAGCGGAAGTCCTGTGCCCGTAGATAGCCAGTCATGCTCCACCAGCCTGCCGGTTACGTATAATTGCAGCTTGCGGAGCTGATCCGCATTCCAGTTGCCGCCCTGGCTGAACATCTGATTGGTGTTGACCGCACCGAACGGGAACGAGATACTCTGCTGATAACGCCGTCCGCGGAATAAGGTAACCTCGGTACTGCCCCCGCCGATATCAATCACGAAGCCATCCTGGACGTCAAAAGCATTAATCACCCCAAGGAAGCCGAAATACGCCTCCTGATATCCGCTGACCACCTCAATCGGAATCGACGAAGCCTCTGACAGATAGCTGATGATCTCCGCTGAGTTCGCTGCATTTCGAATGGCGGCGGTGGCGCCTGCGCGAATTCTCTCTACTTCAAAATCATCACAGATCTCCTTGAACTGCTGAAGAACAGGTATGATCGTATCCATATCCTTCTTCTCCAGCCTGCCCTCCTTCGTAATCTTCTCGCTCAAACGGGCAGAGTACTTACATTCCTTGATGATTTTGTAGCCGCCTGCCTGCGTCGTGTCATAAATTACAAGTCGTATAGAGTTGGAACCAATATCAATAATGCCGATCCGGCAAAGATCATCTCTCATCTGTATGTACTCCTTTTCAAGTAGATTGATCATTTGTATACTATATCACCCATTGTGCACTCCGCCAAAATAAAATAACCCCATATGGTGGGGTTATTTAACCAGCCTTCTATAATACCTTGCTGAGAAAATCGCGAGTGCGGGCATGCTTGGGATGACCGAACACCTCTGCCGGTGTCCCCTGCTCCACAATCACTCCGCCGTCCATGAACAGGATTCGGTCCCCTACTTCACGGGCGAAGCCCATCTCGTGCGTCACAATCACCATGGTCATGCCGTTCACCGCCAGCTGCTTCATAACCTCCAGCACTTCACCGACCATCTCCGGGTCCAGCGCCGAGGTTGGCTCGTCGAACAGCATGACATGCGGCTGCATAGCCAGCGCCCGGGCGATTGCGATCCGCTGCTTCTGTCCGCCGGAGAGCTGCGCCGGATAAGCATCGCGCTTGTCTTCAAGGCCTACAGTCCGCAGCAGCTCCATCGCGTACTTCTCGGCCTCAGCAGCCTGCTGCTTCTTCACCTTGAGCGGAGCGAGCATAATGTTCTGCAGCACGGATTTGTGCGGGAACAGGTTGAATTGCTGGAACACCATCCCCATTTTCTCGCGGGTCACGTTGATGTCATGGCCCTTCGCGGTAATGGATTGACCCTCGAAGCTGATCTCCCCGCCTGTGGGCTGCTCCAGCAGGTTCAGGCAGCGCAGAAAGGTGCTTTTACCCGATCCGCTGGGACCGATGACAACAACAACCTCACCCTTGTGAATATTCAGATCAATACCCTTCAGGATCTCCAGCTTCCCAAAGCTCTTCCGCAGGTTCTTAACCTCGATCATCCGTGTTCAGCCTCCGTTCCAATATACCCAGCAGCTTGGATAGTGTGAATGTTAGTACGAAATACATGACCGCAATTACAAGCAGCGGACTAAGTCCTTCATAAGTAATGGTGGTTATTGTTCTGGCTTGGAACAGCAGATCCGCTACACCAATCATCGATACGATAGAGGACTCCTTAATAATTGTAATGAATTCGTTGCCGATGGCAGGCAATACGTTCTTCAATGCCTGCGGCAAAATGATGTAACGCATGGTCATGCCCTGCTTCATTCCGAGTGAACGAGCCGCCTCCATCTGGCCGCGGTCCACCCCTTGAATTCCGGCACGGAAAATCTCAGCCAAATATGCCGAGCTGTTAATCGTAAGTGTGATCGCACCCGACTGAATCGGGGACAGCGAAATACCAAACTCCGGCAGGCCGTAGTGAATCAGAAACAATTGCACCAGCATCGGCGTCCCGCGTAAGAATTCCACCCATGCGGTGGCAATAAAGCGCAGAATTCTCCATTTGGACATCCGCAGGAGCGAAACCAGGATGCCTAGCACGAAACCGAAGAATACCCCCAGCACCGCAAGCAGCAGTGTGTACTGCAGACCGGATAAGAATAAATTGCGGTACTCATAAGCCATATCGAATACATTCATTGCCCTCAAACCCTCCTCTTCTCAAAAAAATAGAAAACGGCGGATCACCGCCATTTTCTGCATGGTAGAGCATAATCCCGCAGCCAGCTGCGGGCCTATCTTGATCTCCGCTAACTGTATATGCGGCTTTCGCGTGTTATTTGCTCTCAGCAAGCTCGCTTGCTGCCGCTACAAATTCATCAATCTTGCCTTCGGAGTTCAGCCGTCCGAGTGTCTTATTCACTTGATCGAGCAGCTCGGTGTTGCCCTTCTTCACACCGATGACATAGCCGTCATCTTCAACCTCCGGCTTGGCATCCGTGATCACGAGGCCCTTGACGTTCTTCACAAAGGACTTGGCAACAGGTCCTTCCATGATGGAAGCATCCACCCGGTTCGACTGCAGCTGCAGGACGATTTCGGAGATTTTGCTGAGGGAGGTCAGCTGTGCGCCTTCGATGCCCTTGGCGATCCCCTCCTGGATGGAACCGGTCTGAATTCCGATCTTGGCACCCTTCAGTGCGTCCATGCTGGCGAATTTGTCCTTGTCGGCTTCACGCACTACGACAGCCTGCTCTGCCTTATAGTAGATGTCCGAGAGACCTACAGCTTCAGCGCGTTCCGGTGTCGGGCTAAGTCCCGAGATCACCATATCGATCCGGCCGCTTGCCAGCTCATTCAGCAAAGAGTCGAACGGAAGATCCTTAACCTCCAGCTCCTGGCCCAAATCAGCGGCAATCTCCTTGGCAATCTCGATATCGAAACCAACAATCGTATCCGTACCTTCAACCATCTTGTGGAATTCATATGGAGGAAAGTCTGCGCTTGTACCCATAATCAGCTTCTTGGCCGGCGCCTCCGTGCTTGCAGCACCGCCATTTCCGCTTGCTGCGGTATTGTTCTTATCGTTATTGGAGCCGCATCCGGCCAAGAGTCCTGCTGCCAGCAGCAGTCCCATAGAAAGTTTACCCCATTTGTTCATTTGTCTCGTCTCCCTGTTCTATTTATATTCTCTATTCTATCCGTCCCATGGACCGACTTATTATAAATCACTTCGCATGAATATGCAAAGACGATTTTGTGACAAAAACCTGTTACGGCGACAAAAAAATGCACATCCTATGAAGGTGGTATATAATACTATCTACTATAGATTATCTCCAAATGCCGCACGAATCATTACAGCTTCCACCCAACTTACAGGAGGTGCTACTATGCTGCTTGAAGCGATGTACCATGTTCCCCGTGACAAATGGGCCTATGCCTATGATACTGAAACGATTCATCTGCGTGTGCGCACCAAACGTGATGATGTGGACTACGTAGTCGCCCTTACCGGCGACAAGTATGATTGGCAGCATACCTCTTATGACATTATCATGGAGAAGGCCGCCTCCGATGACAAATTCGACTACTGGGAAGCGGCGGTCCGGCCCAAATATAAGCGGCTTAGCTATACTTTTCGCGTAAGTAAGGGTATGGAGACGGTCTATCTGCTCGATAACGGTATTCGCTCTGAGTGTCCGCCGCCGCCGAATCACTTCTACGAATTTCCCTATATCCACGGGATCGACTTGTTCCGGGTTCCTCCCTGGGCAAAGGATGCCGTATTCTACCAGATCATGACCGAGCGTTTTGCGAATGGCAATCCCCTGATTAATCCGGAAGGCACGCAGCCTTGGGGCGGCAAGCCCGAGCTGAATAATTTCTTCGGCGGCGACCTTCAGGGCGTGCTGGACCATCTGGATGATCTGCAGGAGCTGGGCGTCAACGCCCTCTACTTCACGCCGCTGTTCGTCTCCCCTTCCAACCATAAATATGACATTGTGGATTACCGGAGAGTTGACCCGCATTTCGGCGATAATGAGCTGCTGAAGCAGGTCGTCGAGGAATGCCATAGACGGGGCCTGCGCGTCATGCTTGACGCGGTGTTCAACCATTGCAGCGACCAGTTCCCGCCCTTCCAGGATGTGCTGGCCAAAGGGGAGTATTCCGTCTACCGGGACTGGTTCCATGTGAACTCTTTTCCGGCTGAGATTGTGGACGGTATTCCCACCTATGACACGTTCGGCTTCTACGGCAATATGCCGAAGTTCAACACCGCCAATCATGAAGTAAAATCTTATCTGCTGGAGGTGGCCGAATACTGGATCAAGGAGATCAAGGTGGACGGCTGGCGGCTGGATGTGGCCAACGAGGTGGACCATCACTTCTGGCGTGATTTCCGCAAGGTGGTCAAAGCCGCGAACCCGGATGCCTACATCGTCGGCGAGGTATGGAGCGACTCCTTAACCTGGCTGCTCGGCGACCAGTTCGATTCGGTGATGAACTATCCCTTCTCGGGGACGGTGCTGGAATTCTTCAACGGCGGGATGGACGGCATCACCTTCGGTCACCGGATCGGCGGCCTGCTCATGCGTTATCCGCAGCAGACGAACGAGGTGGTCTTCAATCTGCTCGGCAGCCATGACACCCCCCGCCTGCTCACCGTGCTTGGTGAAGACAAACGGAAGCTGAAGCTGACGGTCGTCTTCCTGTTCACCTTCATGGGCACCCCCTGCATCTATTACGGCGATGAGATTGGCCTGACCGGCTACGAGGACCCGGATTGCCGCAAATGTATGGAATGGGATCAGGGCAAGCAAGACCGCGAGCTGTATGACTTTTACCGGATGATGATTAGTTTGCGCAAGGAGCATAAGGCGCTTCGTGAAGGCCGCTTCCGGATTCTTCAGGCCTGTGAGCATGACCCGTGCATTGTCTATGAGCGCGCAGATGAGCTGATCCATTTCACGGTCTGGATGAACAATTCACCGCAGCAACGCACGCTCAGCCACCCGATGGAGACCAGTGACTGGCTGGATGCGCTGACCGGCGAAGCAGTAGCCCCGGAACGCGGGATGATGAATGTGGCACTGGAGCCGTACGAGTACCGGATTCTGTTCCGGCATATTGTGGAGGCTTGATGAAATTAGACACATTTAAGTTTTGAACACGTTGCATGGTCGCCGTTGCGGTGAACAACGTCAAAAAGGCATCCCTAAGTTCATCATGAACTGAGGGGTGCCTTTTCCCATCTAAACCTTACTGTACCTATTCCTCCGCAGCCACAGTAATCTTGTTATAAATATCAATGTACTGCTGAGCGGATACGTTCCAGCTGTAGTCGCCGGAGAATGCGTTTTTGGCTACTTTTTTCCAGTGCTCGGGCTTGTGGTAGAACGATACGGCGCGGCGGAGCGTATGCATCATATCATGGGCGTTGTAATCCTTGAAGGTGAAGCCGTTGCCCTCACCGGTATATTCGTTGTATGCCTGCACGGTATCGTTCAGCCCGCCTGTCTCACGGACCACCGGAATGCTGCCGTAACGCAGCGCGAGGAGCTGGCTGATGCCGCAAGGCTCGAATTTGGACGGCATCAGGAAGATGTCGCTGGCGGCGTAGATTTTGCGGGACAAGGCATCACTGAAGGTAATCTGTGACGACAGCTTGGTCGGATAACGCCACTGCGCCTCACGGAACCAGCGTTCGTAGACCTCATCCCCCGTCCCCAGCAGCACGAACTGAATGTCATCGTAGTACAGCAGCTCATCCAGCACACGGGTTAGCAGATCCAGTCCCTTGGAATCCACCAGACGCGTAACCATAGCTACCATTGGAATGTAAGGGGCCACCGGCAATCCAAGCTCCTGCTGGAGTCCCAGCTTGTTCTCGGCTTTTTTGGCCAGGTTAGAGCGGTACTTGGTGAAGATTGCCGTATCACTGGACGGATTATAGCTCTTGGTATCAATTCCGTTCACAATGCCGCTGAGCGCGTCAGAGCGCGCAGTCAGGAGACCATCAAGACCATAGCCGTAGTACGGGGTCCGGATCTCATCGGCATAAGTCGGGCTGACGGTGGTGACATGGTCACTGTAGACAATCCCGCCCTTCATATAATTCACATTCCCGTAATACTCCACGCCCAGGAAATAACTGTCGTCCAGACCCAGCAGCTCACCCAGCACGGTATACGGGAAGACTCCCTGATACAGGAGATTATGTATGGTGAATACCGTACGCATCTCACTGTAGAACGGATTATGGCGGTAATGCGCCTGCAGCAGCAGCGGAACCACCGCAGCATGCCAGTCATGGCAATGGATTACATCCGGCTGGAAGCTAATGGCCGGCAGACATTCCAGCACCGCCCGGTTAAAGTACGCGAACCGCTCGCCGTCATCCATATAGCCATAGATTCCGTCACGGCCGAAGTAATACTCATTGTCGATGAAATAGACGGGAATCCCTTCAAATACCACCTTTTCGATCCCGCAATACTGATTGCGCCAGCCAATCGGGACCTCCAGAGTAGCGACATGCTCCATCTGAGCGGAATACTTCTCAGGAATTCCTTTGTATTTGGGCAAAATTACCCGGACATCGACCCCGGCCGCCTTGAGGGCTTTCGGCAAAGCGCCGATGACATCGGCCAGTCCGCCTGTTTTGATAAATGGATGGGCTTCCGCCGCGGCAAATAATACTTTCATTCCATCTCCCCCTTATATAGTGGCTTATTCGGACACTTCCTGCCCTTAAACGGTCTTGCGGCCTGACTTCTTAAGCACTAAGAAGCTAAGTGGCGGCAGGGTCAGTTCTATACTGTTCACCTGATTATGCCACTCGGTCTTGGTGCTCTTCAGCGGCTCATTGTGGAAGCCCGATCCGCCGTATTCGTTGCTCTCTGAGCTAAATAACTCTTCATAAACACCCGGACGCGGCACGCCAATACGGTAATGGCGGCGCTCGGCCGGCTGGAAGTTGATGATAATTAAGAGCGTGTCTACCGGACGTTTGCCTCTGCGGATATAGGATACGACACTCTGCCCGCTGTCATCGGCATCGATCCACTGGTAGCCCGTCATGTCATGATCGAGCTCCCACAGCGCTTTTTCGGCAAGGTATAGCTTATTCAGCGCAGCTGTATAGGCCTGCATCCGCCGGTGGCTCTCATAATCCAGCAGCAGCCAGTCGAGCTGATCCTGATCCTTCCATTCAATGAATTGCCCGAACTCTCCGCCCATGAACAGCAGCTTCTTGCCCGGATGGCTGATCTGATACCCCAGAAGCTGGCGCAGACCGGCGAATTTCTGCTCATAGGACCCCGGCATTTTGTCCAGCAGCGACTTCTTGCCGTGCACTACTTCGTCATGCGACAGAGGCAGTGTATAGTTCTCGGCATACGCATAGCATATCGGGAAGGTCAACAAATTATGATGATAAGGGCGCGAATCGAAATCCCGTTCTATGTAGCCCAAGGTGTCATTCATCCAGCCCATATTCCATTTGTAGTTGAAGCCCAGGCCCCCTTCATGCACCGGCGAGGTTACGCCCGGCCAGGCACTGGATTCTTCCGCCATCATGAGCGCCTTCGGATAATACTGGAAGATCGTCTGGTTGAGCTGCTGAATGAACCGGATGGCATCCAGATTCTCCAGCCCGCCATGCTCATTCGTCCGGTACTGATGGGGTTCCTTCTCGAAATCAAGCCGCAGCATACTCGTAACCGCGTCCACGCGCATGCCGTCAATATGATACTTCTCGAACCAGAACAAGGCATTGGAGATCAGGAAGGATGAGATTTCCGGCTTACTGAAATCGAAGGACAAGGTGCCCCAGCCCGGCTTCTCCGCCAGCATCGGATCAGCATACTCATACAGCGGCGAACCGTCGAACAGACGCAGGCCATGAGCATCCTTGGCAAAATGGGCAGGAACCCAGTCCAGAATGACCCCGATGCCGGCCTGATGCAGCTGATCGATCAGATACATCAGATCCTGCGGCTCTCCGAAGCGGCTGGTAGCCGCAAAATAACCGGTTCCCTGGTAGCCCCAGGACAGATCATATGGATGTTCAGCGAGCGGCATAAACTCCACATGGGTATAGCTCATTTCGCTCAGGTAAGGAATCAGCAGACTGCTGATCTCCCGATAAGTATAGAGTTCGCCGTCTTCCTTTTGCCGCCAGGTGCCCAGATGCATTTCATAAATATTCATGGGTGCCTGATACGGACCTTTACTCTTCCGCCTCCAAGCAGCATCCCCCCATTTGTAGCCGTCCAGATTCGCTACAACAGATGCTGTTGCCGGGCGAACTTCCGCGTGGAAGGCATATGGGTCTGCTTTGAGGAAGCTTGTACCATCTGCTCCTGTAATCCTGTATTTGTAAAAAGTTCCCGGCTCCATTCCCGGAAAAAAACGACTCCAAAATCCTGAATCGGGTATCTTATATAACGTATCAAGATCGGATGTTCCATCCCAGCTGTTATGATCTCCCGCCAGTCCTACATATGCCGCATGAGGAGCCCACACGGTAAAGCGAACGCCGGCCTGCCCTTCTTGGACGGCAATGTGCGCGCCAAGCATCGTATAGCTGCGATAATTCGTGCCCTCATGGAACAGATAAATATCTTCAGCGGACGGGAGGTTTTCTGTTTTTAGTAAATCGGCCAAATCATCACCACCTTAGGATATATGATGCACCTATTACATTACCCGAATATATAGATTTTGAAAATGATTTTGAGAGAAGTCCGGGCAATTTCTGAATATTGAAAATAAACATGTAATTTTTGCAGATATGCAGCAATATAATTCACCTATGTCGTTTCAAGCGCTTGTTCTTCGTGTATATTACAAGCATTGACAAAAAAATGGGAGGGATAACACATGAGTAAGAAAGAATGTATCGCCATGCTCCTGGCGGGCGGGGAAGGCCGCAGATTGGCCCCGTTAACTTCCAGCATGGCTAAGCCTGCAGTCCCTTTCGGCGGACAGTACCGAATTATTGATTTTCCCCTAAGCAACTGTGTGAATTCCAAGATTGATACCATCGGAGTATTGACTCAGTACGAAGCAGAATCCTTGCACCAGCATATCGGTGAAGGTGAGCCCTGGGGGCTGCATAGCCGCAGTGACCGGGGTGTAAGACTGCTCCCTTCTGGGATTGAAGGCAGAGACAGCTATACAGGCACCGCCGATGCTATTTATAAGAATATTGAATATATTGACAGCCAGAACCCGGAGCATGTACTTATTCTGTCGGGAGACCATATCTACCACATGGACTACCGCAAAATGCTCGATTATCACATCGCCAAGTCTGCGAAGGCAACGATATCGGTTATGGAGGTTCCTTGGGATGAAGCGAGCCGCTTCGGCGTGATGAACGTGGATGAAGATTTCAAGATCTCCGAATTTGCCGAGAAACCGAAGGCTCCGAAGAGCAATCTGGCTTCCATGGGTATTTATCTGTTCGAGTGGGCGTACTTGAAGGCTCATTTGCTGCGGGATGCCGTGAATGCGGAGTCCGGTCATGATTTCGGTAAGGATGTCATTCCATCCATGCTGGATGCGAATGATGAACTGTTCGCTTACCGCTTCGAGGGCTACTGGAGAGATGTGGGTACCGTTGGCAGCCTCTGGGAAGCTCATATGGATCTCTTGCAAGAAGACGGCTTCCAGCTTGATAACTCACGCTGGCCGATGTACAGCCGTGCACAGCGGACCAAGCTGGCTGCGCTCAGACCCCGCACTCAACAAGCTACTTCAGCAGATTGCCTGATTCACGAAACCTGCCAACTCGAAGGCAGCCCTCAGCGCTCGGTCATCTTCAGCGGTGTAGAGATCGGCAAGCAGAGCAGAATCAAGCAGAGTGTGGTAATGCCCGGTGCCCGTATTGGACGCGGTGTTCTGATCGAACACGCCATTATCGGTGAAGGTGCTGTGATCAAGGACGGCGCTGTGATCAAAGGCAGTGCAGACAACATTGTGGTTGTCGGCCCGCATGAGATTGTCGCAGCCAAGCCGCTGGTTCGTACCCAGCCTGCCCGCCTGCTTCAGGAGGTCTATGAGAAGGCCGGCCGTCTGCGTGCGGAAGGAATGCCTTCATAACAATCGTTCAGCCCTTAGGGCTGCTACATACAAAGGGATACAGCTCCGGTCTGTCCGGATGATAGCTGTATCCCTTTTGTATAAATATAAGAAATTATATGTTTCACACTATAACTTATCCTTCTATTTCTCGCTGAAACGGGTGCCGTCCCTGTAAGGACGCCAAAGCCGTTTTCACTTGGCTTGCTTATGAAGTTACCGGTGAGTTGCTGGGACGGGCATTCCCCTGCTGGCTGTCATCCAGCGGGAGAATGACGGTAACCTGGGTACCCTTGCCCAGCTCACTGTCCATTTCCAGCTTGCCGTTATGAAGCTCCACAATCTGCTGGGAGATCGCCAGCCCCAGGCCCGTTCCCCCGTTAAGGGCATCGACCTGGAAAAAGCGGTCCCGTACTCTGGCCAGGTGCGCTTCACTAATGCCAATACCGCTGTCGCGGACAGTGACAGCCATCTCGGTACCGGATAGACGCTCCGCCGACAGCACGATACTGGAATCCTCCGGCGAGAACTTCACCGCATTATCCACCAGATTGAGGAAGACCTGCTTGAGACGGTTGGCATCCGCCTTGATGAAAATCGTCTCCTCACATTCCAGCAGCAGATGAATCCGTTTCTTCTCGGCCTTGGCCCAGATATTGAGCAGCGTCTCCTGCAGCAGAACCTTAATATCCACCTGCCCCATCGACAGCTTCATTTCGTTCTGCTGCAGCTTCGAGAAGTCGAGGATCTCCTCCACCAGCCCGATCAGCCGGTCACTCTCCCTGGAGATAATTCCGACCCCAAGCTTGGTCTCTTCAGGGTCATAGCCGCCGGAGACCAGGGTCTCGCTCCAGCCCTTGATGCTGGTCAGCGGAGTGCGCAGCTCATGAGAGATCGAGGAGATGAAATCATCCTTGATCTGATTGCTGCGGACAATCTCGTCCGCCATATAGTTGAGCGTTGAAGCGAGTTCGCCGATCTCGTACCGGTAATCGCCTTTGATCCGGGTCGTGAACTTGCCTTTCGCCATCTGCGCCGACACGGCCGTAATATTATTCAGCGGACGCACAATCGAATTGGCGAGACCGAAGCTGAGAAGCAGAACAATCGTCAGCACTACCACACCGATGCCAATGGAGAGCAGGGTCAGATTAAGCAGATCTTTATTAACGCCTTCCATGGAAGTCAGATACCGCAGAATATAAGTATCGTGAGCATTAATACGCACCATCTTGGAGACCGCCATGACACTTTCATTAGTTCCGGCTTGCCGGCCTAGCCAGCGTCCTATACTGCCGCCCACCGCCTCCGGGACATCACTGGTGGTGATGGTCCGGTCCGGCTGAAACCCTGTTGTACTGGTAAGGATGTCCCCCTTAAGGGTCAGGACCTCCAGCTCGGTATACTCCAGATTAAAATAATCGAGTAACCCCTTCAACTGGTTCGCTGATGTGCCGTTTAAGACCCCATATTTAACCATACTTTCGGCTGCACTAATCTGTGTAGTGATCTTGGTGTAGATGCTGTCGTAATAATAGGTGCGGATCGCCAGCAGAAAGGTTGTCTCAACCAGGAGAAGCGCTACAAAGACTACAAGAATATAGTGCAGTACGATCTGTCTGCGCATCCCCTTCTTGATCATTGTACCTGGCCTTTCCATTTATAGCCGTGCCCCCACACCGTCTGCAGGTACTCAGGCTCCGATGGATTGTTCTCGATTTTTTGGCGCAAGCGGCGGATATTGACGTCAACAATCTTAGGGTCCCCCATATATTCCTTGCCCCAGACATGATCAAGCAGGGAGTCACGGCTGAGCGGCGTATTCTCCTTCTCCAGGAAGAACTGCACCAGCGAGAATTCTGTTGGGGTAAGCTCAATGGCTTCCCCGCTCCGCTTGAACTGCTTGGAGATCAGATCTAATGTGAACGGACCCGACTGGAACGAGACCTTGGCCGACTGCTCGCGGTGAACATTGACCCGGCGCAGCAGCGACTGGATACGTGCGATCAGCTCGGTTGGACTGAACGGCTTGCTGACATGGTCATCTGCTCCCACCGACAGCGCATAGACCTTGTCCTGTTCCTGTACTTTGGCCGTCAAGAAAATAATTCCGAGGCGTTCATTGGTCTCCCGGATGCGTCTGCATACCTCAAAGCCGTCGATGCCGGGTACCATAACATCCAGCAGGGCGATATCAATGTCATGTATAGTAGTCAGCTTATGCAGCGCCTCATGGCCATCTGCCGCCTCCAGCACCTCAAAGCCGTTACGCTTCAGATTAATAACAATAAAACTGCGGATAGACTCTTCGTCCTCCAGTATCAGTACTTTACTCATTGATTCCCTTCCTTTCAATAGAGGATTGAATTCGCCCGTCTCCTCCTCCGATTGTATTTTGTTCCAGTCCTCCCCGGTACCCGATCATTTTATCCAGATCGCGGCCGAGCAGCTTCCAGCCGGTGTTCTTCGCATTGTCCCATTCCGCAGGCGAGAAGAATGTTACTTCGGCGACCGTCTCTCCGGTATCCGTCATAATGAATTTGAGTGATTTGTTCTGAACCGACTTCGTGTCCACGGTCACCCGCTCCTGCCATTCGGGGGCGAAGTTAATAGTGAACCGGTCCAGCGGATCATTATAGAGCTGGGTACTGAAGGTCAAGCCGTCTTTCCCGTCCCATTTGTAATAGGAATTGAAATACGGAATGGTCTCCGGATCGAAATACTCCCATCCCTTGGGGGGAACCAGCATCCCTATCTCAATAATTCCGTCCGAATCAATATCCTCGCTGACTATTTTGCGGTCCTTGAAGGTGAGGTCATTCCCGGGAATAGCGACACGCAGCTTGTTATTCTCCATTACAACCACTGTTGTATACGCTGAGTGAGAATCCACGGCTGAATCCAGGACTATACCTTCTTTGTTCGCAGCTACTTTTCCTGAGACAATATTGTAATAACTATTGAAATAAGGGTCTAAGTCGTCCAGTTGATCCAGCACCTGGAAGCTGTCATTGTACTGGTAAGTAGCAATTGTTGCGAATTCATTACGCTTGAAATACACCACGGTAATATCCGCGATTCCATCCTCATTCAGATCATCGATGATGTATTTGGTGTACGGCTTCGTTAGAATCTCTTCCAGCACTCCCCCGGAATAGCTGTAGACGACCATGCCCTTCTCTTCCCCACGGGAATACCCGGCAATAATGTTGAGCTTACCGTCACCTGTTACATCCTTAAGATCTACAGAATCAAGATTGTTGCCAACACCATCGAACGTAAGCTTCTTGACCCAGGTATCCCCCTGCTTCTCCAGAATCATTCCGTGATTAACCACGGCTTCATTCTTGTTCTGGTAGAACACAAGCGTCTCCATCACGCCATCCTGGTCCAGGTCCTCTGTAAAAATAGAGCTGTTATCATCATTGGCCGGACGGGTCAAGGTGCCATCCAGCGCCTTCAGAGAAGAGTTAATGGCGGCCATCAGCGAAGCCTTGTCCGCAGGCAGCTGGGGCACCCTCATCTGGGATACCGGATCACTGATGAAAGTGCAGCCCGACAGGGCAAACAGCGACAGGGCGGCTGCGGCAAGTCCTCCCAGTAGACGCATACGCATATTCAACTTCATTTACGCTCTCCTTACTGAACGCCTTGCCTCACTTCACAGATGCAGCCGCTCCTGTGAGGTTAGCCGGCGTCCTTTGACATCATGCTTGATTCTTCCGTCCTCCAGCACCCACAGACGGCTGGCATAACGCTCGGCCAGCTCGATCGGCAGCACCGTAAGCACGGTAAGGCCTGTCTCCTTGCACAGATTGCGGAGGGTCTCCAGCACATTCTCCGCAGTCTTGGGGTCAAGGCCCGTCACCGGCTCATCCGCCAGGATGACTTTGGCGCCGTGGACCAATGCCCGGGCAATGGCTACACGCTGACGTTCACCGCCGCTGAGCTGGCCGGACTTCAGCTTGGCCTTGTCCAGCAGGCCAAGCAGATCAAGCTGGTCCATCGCCCCCATATAATCATCTGAGCGGACCATGCCTGTAGCCATCCGCCACAGCGGCGTCTGGGAGGCCTGTCCAATCAGCACATTCTTCAGTGCAGTGCGGTTCGGATTCAGCTCCGCATTCTGCTCCAGATAAGCCCATTCCCGGCGGATTTTACGTTTGCCGGCGAAGGGGCTCTTCATAATATCCTGCCCATCTACCCTGAAATTCCCTCTGTCCCACTTCTCACGCAGGGCCAGGCAGCGCAGCAGTGTTGATTTCCCGCTGCCGCTGGCTCCCAGCAGCGCTACAAATTCTCCCGGTTCTAATTGAAATCCGATATCCTGAAGCACCGGTGTTTTATCTTCCCCGACCGCTTTGGCCAAATGTTCAACTGTAATCATAGGTCAGCCTCTCCTGTCTTCGACTCTACTCTATAGTGTACTCTGAAAGCGGGATCAAATTCCATGCGAGCATTCGTTCTTATTCTACCTCATATCGTCTTCCGTGGCGAGAACAATAACCCTGCCAGCCCAAATACAATATACAGGCCGCCCATTACGGCAAACACACTGCCGCCCCAGCCGAATTGCAGCAGCAGCCCGCCGATGCCCGGCCCCGCAATACTTCCCAGACTATAATGGAAGGAAGCGACTACATTGGCAGCGGGAAGCAGCTTGCGCGGCAGGATATCGGCGGCATAGCTTAATCCTAGCGAGAAAAAGGAGCCAACAAGCCCCCCGGCCACCATCAGCACCAGCAGGGTGAGCAGGACATGGTCGCCGGTAAGCGGCAGCAGCGTGAAGGCCAGGCCTCCTCCTGTCCCCGCAGCAATCAGGATGGCCTTGCGGCCATAACGGTCGCTCCATATGCCGAGCGGCAGCTGGAGCAGCAGGCCTCCAATGCCTGCAAAGGGCAGCAACGCGGCAATCTGGTCTGCACTGAACCCGGTGCGCAGCCCGTATACCGGGAAGCTGCTGTTCAGGCTGGCTTCCATATAGCCGTATAGCAGTGCCGGAATCAGCGCATACCAAGCAAGCCGGTAGCTCCGGCCGAATCTGCTCGCCTGGCCTTCGCTGTGATCCATAGCTTCCGGCCGCGAGTCAGGCAGCTTGAAGCCCACAATCAGCAGCACGATTACGAACAGCAGGGCTGTAATCAGGAACGGTGCGGGCTGCCCGAACCGCAGCAGGCTGATGCCCAGCGGTCCGAGGCTGAAGCCCAGTCCGTAGGACATCCCGTAGAGCGACAGGTTCCGTCCACGGTGCTCCGCCGGTGTCATGAGCAGCACCCAGAGCTGCGCGGCGTAATTCACCGCTGAATCGCCGATCCCGACCAGCACGCGGAGCACGAACCAGACCTTCACGCCGGTAAGGAGCGGGAACAGCAGGAGTGATACCAGCACCAGCGCGAGACCCGCGGCGATTAGCTTCTTGAAGCCGATGGCGCCAAGTACCCTTTCTGCAATCAAGGTCATGGCAAATGAGCCTACATACAAGGCAGCCGCATTAAGTCCGTTCAGCGAGGACGATACGCCTTCCTGCTCCAGTAGAATAGATAAGACCGGCAGCAGCATCCCCTGGCTCAGCCCTGCCAGAATAATCACGGCAATCAAAATCGAATAATTCATTCTACCGCTCTGTCCATGCGGCATCGGTATAGAATCTGACACAAATAAATCCTCCTATGTAATTCATTGATGAACGGAACCAGATGTCCATGCGGCAAACACCGAACATTATAGTAGACAACCCTCTTCAAAACAAGAGATAATATATAGAAGTGACTGATTTTCTGGAGGTGACCCGGCTTAAATGAAGTATGAACTGAACATTGATGTTTCCCCCGTATACGAACTGCTGGACAGTTTCATGTTATATGTGACCAAGAAATGGACCTCCAATCTGGACATCGGCACCGACTGGATCCGGGATGTGGATGGCCGCTTCACTCCCGCACAGCTGGCTGCACTGAAGCAGGCCGCCGAGTGGCCGTTCGAAGATTATGATGTACTCTACGCCTGGGCCTACAGCCGGGGCGAGGCTTCCAAGGTGCTGCAGTTCCTGGCTGAGCTGGAGAGCTTGTCTCTGGAGGATTGCCTCCGGCGGACCGAGCCTTTCTTCCATCAATTCACGGCCGAGGAATGCGCACGGATCAAGAACGGATATACGCCTCTTTTGCGGATATGGTATGAGCATTATTTCCGCCATGTGGAGCATACCCTGCTGCCGCTGCTGATTGAAGACGCTTCTGAGAAAAAAATGCTGGAAAGCAAAATGGACATGGTCCCGCTGATCGAATATGCTTCCGGCGGAATTGTCATTGAGGACATTCCCGGACTGAAGACGATTGTGCTGCTGCCTACCGTGCATAACCGGCCGATCAACACGTACTGCTTCTTCAAGAACCTGATGCTGGTGCAATATCCGGTTGATGTCCCCTCAGACAATGAGGAGGAGCCTCCAACGGTGCTGCTTCGTTTAACACAGGCTCTCTCTGATCCTACCCGGCTGAGACTGCTGCGCTTCGTAGCGAACGAACCGAAGACACTGTGGGAGATGCAGTCCGAGCTGAGCCTGTCCCGGGAGATGCTGATGCATCACCTGCTTAGTCTAAGAGTCGCCGGGCTTCTGCGGGTCCATTTGCGCGGTGAAGGCACCGAACGCTACAGCATACGTCCTGACGGGGCCTCGGAGCTCCAGATGTTTCTGGAGTCCTACATCCGTATCTAACAGACCAACTTAGGAGTGAACCTCATGAAGTATTTGACCCAACAAGTGATCTTTGATCTCGACGATACCCTGGTGCATTGCAATAAGTATTTTGACCTTATCCTTGGACAATATTTCGAGCTGATGTCTGACTGGTTCAGCGATTACCAGCCTACCATCGGCGAACTGCGCAGCAAGCAGGTGGAGATCGATGTCGAGACCGTTAGCACAAGCGGCCTGGCCAGCGACAATTTCCCGAAATCGCTGATTGCCACCTACCGTTACTTCTGCAGCAAATATAACCGCAAGCCGGATGCCTTCGAGGAGCGGCAGCTGATGAAGCTGGGACTGAGTGTGTACGACCAGGAGGTGGAAGCTTATCCCGGCATGGTAGAGACGCTGGATACCCTCAAGCAGGACGGCCATTCCCTCTATCTCTATACCGGCGGCGACGACACCATCCAGCAGCGCAAAATCGCCCAAATGAAGCTGGACGCCTATTTCGATGACCGCATCTATATCCGCCAGCACAAAAATGTGGAGGCGCTTGAGAATATCCTGACTACCTATCCGTTCGACCGTAATATCACCTGGATGATCGGCAACTCCCTGCGTACAGATGTACTGCCCGCGCTGACTGCCGGGATCAATAGCATCTATCTGAAGCAGCCGAATGAGTGGCTCTACAATCTGATTGAGCTGGAACGGGAGATGCAGCAGTCCGTCCTGACCATCTCTGCCATTCACGAGGTGCCTCCGGTGATCCGCACCGCTGCGCTGCGGGAGCATCACGGCTGATTGACTTGCACCATCAGAATCGGGCAATTGTTACAAATGGCATAGGCAGCCTGCCGCCGGTATGATTATACTATTTGAGTAGATTTTCACATCGTGCAGGAGGCTGGCCATGAATAACAAAGCTAACCGTTCCAGGAATACCCCGAATCACGGGCGTCTGCTCCCTATGCTGCTTGCAGTGATTGCCGTGCTGCTGATCGCCCTTCTTGCCTTCTTCCTTACACAGGGCAAATCGTCCGGCACTGAGGCGCTCGATAATCTCCCCAACTACACCGATGTGAAGGGCAAGATCGTGGTGGACGGGCTGAAATACGAGAAGCAGCCGCATCTGGGCAGCGAATCCGCCAAGGTGAAGGTGATTGAATTCGCCGATTTCAAATGCCCTGCCTGCAAAAATTGGACCGCCTCCTACCTGGATACGTTCATCAAAGACTACGTAGACAGCGGGAAAGTCCAGTTCTACTTCATGAACTTCGCCTTCATTGACCGGGACTCTTACCTGGCCGCCAGTGCGGGGGAAGCTATCTATCAGCAGAATAATGAGAAGTTCTGGGAGTATCTCCACAAGCTCTACGAGAGCCAGGGCGATGAGAGCAAGATCTGGGCAACCCAGAAGTTCATCCTTAAGTTCGTGAAGGACAATATTGCAGGGATTGACCAAGAGCGGTTCGAGCAGGATCTGAAGAACCATACGTATATGTACGATGTCAAAGAGGACTTCAAAATCGCCGGAGCTTATGGCGTCAACGGCACACCGAAATTCATGGTGAACGGCGTCCTGCTGCCGGATTCCTCCTATGAAGGCTTAAGTGCCGCCATTGAAGCGGCTTTGAATGTATCCCCGTAATCTTTCTTGCAGGTGAAGCTCATCATCCTATAACAAAGCGCCCCGCCATGAAAATCTGGCCGGGGCGCTTTTGGTATTTAGGAATTATGATTCCACGGCCAGCTGGCCGGTATCCATATTCTGCAGCACCAGCTTGCCTTCAAGCGGCGCGCCGTCCTCACCGGTCAGCTTCAGCTTCCCGGTTCGGCCCTTCTCAATCAGGGCCTTCACCTGGGTATCGGTGAGCGTGCGCCCGTGATTCTCCTTCCAGATCACGAAGGCGCAGCCCTCCTTATAATGGGAGCAGCCGTAGCCCTTGCGGCCCATGAAGATCATGCCGCCGCAGCTTGGACGCGGGCAGCTGCCGATGACCTTCGGCCCGGCATCCCCGCTCTTCCCGGCAGCGGCAGACGCCGCGCTGCGCGGTTTGGCCGTTGCCGGCTTGCGCCCGGCCGCCTTGGATTCGGCGGGCTTGCGCGTCGCAGCAGCCGGGCTGCGGCCCTTGCCGCCGCTGTTTAGCGAAGGTGTATCCCCTTCGAAGGAGGTCTTAGCGGCGCGCGACTGCACACGGACCTTGTCCACAATCATCGAAGCGAATCGCTTGACGTTCTCCATGAATTGCCCGTCCGCTGCGGTGCCGCGGGCAATCTCATTCAGGCGGCGCTCCCACTGCCCGGTCATTTCCGGGGAGGTCAGCAGCTCCACGCCAGCGCCGCGGATCAGTTCAACCGCCGTCCGCCCCTTTTGGGTGATGGCGATCTTTTTCCCCTGCAT
Source organism: Paenibacillus sp. FSL R7-0210 (assembly GCF_038009085.1). Classification (NCBI taxonomy): domain Bacteria; kingdom Bacillati; phylum Bacillota; class Bacilli; order Caryophanales; family Paenibacillaceae; genus Paenibacillus; species Paenibacillus sp. FSL R7-0210. The sequence goes on along the minus strand of NZ_JBBPAR010000001.1, from coordinate 2,130,640 downwards.
CTCCACATAGCCGACATTCTTCAGCCGTTCAATCGTAGCGGCTCGGGTCGCCGGAGTGCCCAGCCCCGAATCCTTCATGGCATCGCGCAGCTCTTCGTCCTCAATCTGCTTGCCTGCGCTCTCCATCGCCTTCAGCAAGGTTCCTTCGGTGTAAGCTTTTGGAGGCTGGGTATCCTTCTCCTTCACAACCGCATCGCTGCAGATCACTTCACCCTCCGCTTGAACCGAGAACGGCTCGTTCACCTCAAGCTCCTCTTCCTCCTCGTCTTCCTTGCCTTTGCCCTTGGCCGGTTTGGACTTGTCCTTCTTCTGGTCTGCGTAAATCACCTTCCAGCCGAGGCTGAGCAGTTCCTTGACCGTAGTCTTGAACTTCTCGGCTTCCACTTCGGTCATCACCGTATGCACCTTATATTCCGCAGCCGGGTAGAACTGGGAGAGGAAGCGGCGGACAATCAGATCGTACAGCTTAGCCTCGTCCGCACTCAGCCCGTTCGCCTTACGGTTCGTAGGCAGAATCGCATGGTGATCCTCCACCTTAGACGGATTACAGATAAACTTGTTGCCTTTATGGACCAGGTTACGGTTCGCACCCTTCACCCAATCGTCGTACTGCGTGCCTTGAAGGGCCGACAGCGTCTTGTGCATTTCAGGAATATTCTGCTCCGTGACATAGTTGGAGTTAGTACGCGGGTACGAGATTACTTTATGCTTCTCATACAGCGCCTGGGCGATATCCAGTGTTTTTTTGGCGGAGAAAGCATATTTCCCGTTCGCCTCACGCTGCAGCAGCGTCAGATCGTACAGCTTATTCGGATATTCCTTGGTCTCTTTGACCTCATAGAGAACAATCCGGGCGGGCTTGCCTTTGACCTTGGCCGCAAGCGCCTCTGCCTTCGTACCCTCCGTTAACCGGTCGCCTTGCCACATTCCCTTATACATCAGCTCATTCTGGGTGAAATGCCCTTCCACCTCAAAGAACTTCAGCGAGGAGAAGGCTTCAATGGTCTTCTGACGGTCATAGATCAGCGCCAGCACCGGGGTCTGCACCCGGCCTACAGAGAGCAGCACATTATGCTTGGTGGTAAAAGCGCGCGAGCCGTTCATCCCGATCAGCCAGTCCGCCTCGCTGCGCGCCCGGGCCGCTTTGGTCAGATTCTCGTATTCCGATCCGTCCTTCAGCTCCTGGAAGCCCTTGCGGATCGTCTCCGGCGTCAGGTCGGAGATCCACAGCCGCTTCACCGGCTGGTTCAGCTCCAGGTAACGCTGGATTAATGAGAAAATATGCTGGCCCTCACGCCCGGCATCGCAGGAGTTCACCAGCAGATCGCTGCGCTTCGCCAGCTCCCCGATTACCTTCAGCTGATCCATGGTACGTGCATTGGGCAGCAGCTTGAACTCCTCGGGGATGATCGGCAGATCATTCATGTTCCATTTTTTATATTTATTGTCGTAGGCTTCGGGCTCTGCCAGGCCAATCAGATGCCCAATCGCCCAGGTGATGATGTACTGCTCCCCTTCCAGATAGGAACGGTAGTTTTTGGCCTTCGGTTCTATTGCGGCGGCGATATTCCGCCCCATGTCCGGTTTCTCCGCAATAATGAGTGTCTTCAACAATAATCGCTCCTTACCCTTGGTTCATTACAAAAGTTGTCCAGTAGTTTATTATACCATTCCTGGCCCCCAAAATCCGCTGCTCATTATTGAGGCCTGCTTACGCGCAGCACGGCCTCGCCCATATCAATGACTTCCTTGTTACCCGTTCTGCGGTCCATGTATTCAATCCTTTGCTCTGCGGCCAGCTTGCCGACCACCAGCGCAACCGGTATACCGATCAGTCCGGCATCCTTGAATTTGACCCCGGCCCGCTCATCGCGGTCGTCAAGCAGGGTATCGATGCCCAAGGCGGTCAGCCGTGCATACAGGGCTTCGGCCAGCTCACGCTGCGCTGTATCTTTGACCGACATCAGCAGAATATGAACCGCATACGGAGCTAGGCCCTGCGGCCAGATCAGCCCCTGGTCATCGTTGTTCTGCTCAGCCACTGCGGCCAGCAAGCGGGAGATTCCGATGCCGTAGCAGCCCATTACCATAGGCCGGGTGCGGCCGTCTGCATCCAAATAATCTGCCCCCAGCTTTTCACTGTAGACCGTGCCCAGCTTGAAGACATGCCCTACCTCGATGCCCTGCTGGAAATCCAGCTCCCCTTCGCCGCACTGCGGACAGCAGTCGCCGGCAACCGCATTACGGAAATCCCCCACCTGCGTCAGCGGAAAGTCCCGGCCGGGCACCACTCCACGCAGATGGTAATCCTCTTCCCCCGCGCCTGTGACTGCTTCTGTCATGGCTGCAACAGCAGCATCCACCAGGATAGGCACGGACAATCCGGCAGGACCGACATAACCACTTCCGGTTCCGGCAGCCTCCTGCACATGCATGGCATCAGCCAGCGTAATGTCACCGCAGCCGAGGTGCTTTTGCACCTTCAGCTCATTCACCTCATGATCTCCACGGACCAGCACAGCAACTGTCTTGCCTCCGCCCGTGTAGATTAATGTCTTGATGATCTCATGCGGTCTGAGCAGACTCTCCTGTTCCAGCTGCTGAATTGTCTTCTGGGAAGGCGTATGGAATCGCTCTGGAGCAGGTCGTCCGGCAAAATCTTGTCTATCCAGTTCGGCTCCGCTCCGCACTTCCGCCTGCTCCAGATTCGCAGCATATCCGCACAGGGAGCAGACTGCTATCGTATCCTCACCTATCTCTGACAGGGCCATAAATTCATGATTCTGGCCATTGCCGCCAATCGCTCCGGCATTCGCCTGCACCGCCCGGTACTTCAGGCCGCAGCGGTCAAAGATCCGCTCATAAGCGCTGTACATCACCTGATAGGCCAGATCCAAGCCCTCCCAATCCGTATCAAACGAATAGGCATCCTTCATCAGGAATTCCCTGCCCCGCAGAAGCCCTGAGCGCGGACGACGTTCATCCCGGAACTTCGTCTGAATCTGATAGACAGTCACCGGCAGCCGCCGGTAAGAGCTGATCTCTGCGCGCATTAGCGCTGTAACCACTTCCTCATGGGTCGGACCCAGCACGAACTCACGGTCGTGACGGTCCCGGAGCTTCATCAGCTCTTTGCCGTACACCTCATAACGTTCCGATTCTCTCCAGAGCTCTGCCGGCTGCATCGAAGGCATGAGCACCTCCTGCGCACCGGCGGACTCCATCTCCTGGCGCACGATCTGCTCCATCCTGCGCAGCACCCGCCGTCCGAGCGGCAAATAGGTGTATACCCCGGCGGCCACCTGCCTGATATATCCGGCACGCAGCAGCAGCTGGTGGCTCCTTGTCTCTGCTTCCGCAGGAGCTTCGCGCATAGTGGTAACTAATAGATTGGTTTGACGCATACAGATCAGCCTCTTTCGTCGAAAAGTGTGTCCAGCTCCAGAACATTTCGCTGCCATAATGAGAACGCAAAAAAGACGCATCCGTCAGGGACGAATGCGCCGTGTTACCACCCTGTTTCAACCCCAAGACTATCCAAGCCTGCGGTCCTCTAATCCGGATAACGGCCGGTTCCGGCAGACTTATGCCCATCTTCAGCATAAGCTGCAGCTTCCAAGGCAGGATTGGTGTCTTACGCACTAGGGGGATCTTTCAGCCGGTGAATCCCCTCTCTGCTTACGGCGTTTACGGATACCAGGTCCTTGGTCAACGCTGTTACGTTATAAATGTTGGTTCTTAATCTATACGATATTCGAGGCCGCGTCAAGCGGGCGATGAATAGATTGTGAATGCAATTAAATATTTTACACCAAATCCTCAAGATATGAAAAGAATGTGTCGATAAACCGAATATGAGTTGAGGTATTTAGAGAGAAACGGCTAGCTACCAGCCGATTTCCATGTACCAGAGGGGGAACCGTTCCAATGTTCAAGTCAGTCAACCGCTTCACCGGCAAGCTCAGATCGCGATCACTGCAAAGACAAATGATGATGCTTTTCACCATTATGCTGGTGATCCCGATCCTCTTGGTCAGTTATTCCTCCTATTCCAGTGCGAAACGGGAATTGGAGCTTAAAATGCAGAAAGCCACGCATTCCAGTGTCGATCTGGTCGCCGGGACCATCCAAGCATATGTATCCGCTGCTATGCGGAATGTAGATTTGCTCAGCCGCCAGATTGAGTCTTCCGGGCTCGATGTGAAGGCTCCCGCAACACGCACACTCATCGATCAGTTCATGAAGGCACATCCTGAGCTTGAGATTCTTACGGCGGGCAACGAACAAGGTGCCTGGATGAAGGCTCCGGACCCCGGCAAACAGGATTATGATCCGCGTACACGGGACTGGTATAAGGCGTCCATGCAGAATGCCGGTACCACTACAATCATTGATCCTTTTGTCTCCGCAACAACCGGCAATTATACGCTGTTCATCTCCCATTCGCTGGAGGATGGCAAAGGAGTTGTGACCACAAGCCTCAATCTCAAGGCAATGAGTGAAAGAATCCATACTACCCATCCGGGTGAAACCGGCTACTTCTACATTGTGGACCGTAATAATAAATTCGTCTCTTATCCCGGCAAAGCAGCAGGTGAGGATGTAGCAGATTATATAGTGAAAATGCTGGCAAACGACAGCGGGGACCTGCACTATACCAATCCGGACACGGAGATGGACATGCAGGGTTATTATACAACCGATCCGAACACCGGCTTCAAAATTGTCGGCATTCTGCCTACCCAAGAATTCTCGGATGCCTCACAGCCCATTATCTATACCGGACTTATGGTTCTGGCCGTTGCCCTGCTTGTCGCCTTAACCCTGATGTACCTGATTGTCCGCTCCATCACGAAGCCGATCCGCAGCCTGAACCGTTCTGCACAGCGGGTAAGCGAAGGCTATCTGAATGAGCAGATTCAGATGAACCGGGTGGATGAGATCGGTCAGCTGGCACAGAATTACAACCTGATGGTAGGCTCTCTGCGCGGCATCGTATCGGATATTTCGGACACCTCGGGACAACTCGCAGCCTCCAGCCAGCAATTGAATGCAACCACCGAAGAGAACTCCAGAGCCACCGCTTACGTGGCTGAACTGGTTCAGGATTCTTCCGAGGGTGCGCAGACACAGACCTCGGCCATGGCAGAGACCTCGCGCGCGATGGAGGAAATGTCTTCCGGTATTCAAAGGATCGCCGAAGCCGCCGCCTCCATCGTCGATTCTTCCGCAAGCACTGAAGCAGATGTGCGCAGCGGCAGCCGGAAGATGGAACAGGTCAGCCAGCAAATGGATGCCATCAGGACCTCTACCCACCACTCTTCACAGCTGATCGGGCAATTAAACGGCTTGAACGATGAGGTGTCCGCGATGAGCAGTGCAATTTCGGCGATCGCCGTACAGACGAATCTCCTGTCGCTGAACGCCGGCATTGAAGCGGCCCGGGCCGGAGAGCAGGGCCGGGGCTTCGCCGTCGTGGCTGCTGAGGTGCGGAAGCTGGCCGATCAATCGAAGAATACCGCCGGAGATATTCAAGATACCCTCCAGCAGATGACCCGGTTGATCGACCAGACCTATGAAGCGATCCGGCATACCGTTGCAGCTGATGTTGAGCTGGGTATTCAGGTTACCGCCGAAGCCAAGGAATCCTTCAACAGCATTGAACAGTCTACGGCCAAAATCAACAGCCAGCTGCATGACATCTCGGCTATTACCGAGCAGATGTCAGCGGGAGCGCAGGAGGTCGCCGCTTCCGTTCACGAGATCTCCGGCATCTCCCGTTCTACTTCTGACGCCTTCCAGAGTGTAACGGCAGCTACAGAGGAACAGCTCGCTTCCATGGAAGAGATCTCCGCCTCCTCTACGGAGCTGTCCAGGATGGCGGGCGATCTGCAGCTTAAGATTGAACGGTTCAAGCTGGAAGACTAGCCCCCGTAATCATGTGAGCGGTGAAGGCCATTCAATAATATAGCAGCATAATAAAAGCATAATAAAAAGCCGTCTCTCAGCAATGCTGAAGGACGGCTTTTTGGTACATATAGGTTAAGCAAGTACAGTCGAACCCATCAGGTATTTATCCACTTCACGCGCTGCTTCACGTCCCTCGTTGATAGCCCAGACGACCAGACTCTGCCCGCGGCGCATATCTCCGGCTGCGAATACTTTATCCACGTTCGTGTTGAATTTGCCATAACGGGCCTTCACATTGGTACGGCGGTCCGTATCCAGCTTAAGCTGCTCAATGATATCCTGCTCCGGTCCGTCGAAGCCAATCGCGATCAGCGCCAGCTGGGCCGGATAGACAGCCTCGGTGCCCGGAACCGGCTGGTAGATCTTCCGTCCTGTCTCGTCCACCATCCGGCGGATCTGCACCGTGTGCAGCTCCTTGAGGTTGCCTTCTTCATCGCCGACGAACTTCGTCGTCATGATAGAGAATTCACGCGGGTCTTCACCGAAGACCGCTTTGGCTTCCTGCTGGGCATAATCAAGGGTGTAGACATTCGGGAACTGCGGCCAAGGGTTGGCAATCGGATCACGCGTAAGCGGCGCTTTGTCATGTGTGCCGAACTGGGTGATGCTATTGCAGCCATGCCGCAAGGAAGTCGCTACACAGTCAGAGCCTGTGTCGCCTCCGCCCAGCACGATTACGTCCTTGCCTGCGGCGGATACATAGTTGCCATCCTCCAGATTGGAATTCAGATAGCTCTTGATCGTGCCGTTAAGGTAATCCATGGCATACATAACCCCCTTGAGGTCATGGCCCTCCACGTTGAAGCGTCTTGCCTTGGTAGCCCCGCCGCAGAGAACAACGGCATCATATTCATCCACCAGCTGCTGCGCCGGAATGTCTTTGCCAATCTCAGTGTTAACCACGAACTCGATACCTTCTGCAGCCAGCAGATCGACACGGCGCTGTACGACACGTTTGTCTAGCTTCATCGTCGGGATGCCGTACATCAGAAGCCCGCCGATCCGGTCACTGCGCTCAAAGACCGTTACCGTGTGACCCGCCTTGTTCAGCTGGGCTGCTGCGGCCAGTCCTGCCGGACCGGAGCCGACAATGGCGATCCGCTTGCCTGTACGCTTCTCCGGCGGACTCGGGACTACCCAGCCCTCTTCAAAGCCCTTGTCCACAATGGCCAGCTCGATCGTCTTAATCGTAACAGGCTGTCCAATCAGACCGACGGTACAGGAGCCCTCGCAGGGTGCAGGACAGATGCTGCCGGTGAATTCAGGGAAGTTATTGGTCTTGTGCAGGCGCTCCAGTGCTTCCTTCCACAAGCCACGGTAGACCAGGTTATTCCACTCCGGAATCAGGTTATGCACGGGACAGCCTGAAGTACCGCCGCTCATATCCAGGCCGGTGTGGCAATACGGTGTGCCGCAATCCATACAACGGGCACCCTGGGTCCGAAGCTCGTCCTCGGTCAGATGCTCGTGGAATTCTTCCCAATCCTTCACGCGCTGCTCGGGATCGCGGTCCCCTGGGAGCTGGCGCTTATACTCCATAAATCCAGTAGGTGTAGACATATATACGTTTCCCCCATCCGTTCTCTTCGTGTTGATGTATAGTACACCATTTCTAATTTTAATTATATTAGCATTCAATACTTTCGCACTGTAATGGACTAATCTGCTGATTATTTGTACTATTTCACATCTTGTGTCAGAGAAAACGCTTCATTGTCACTCCTTGCGGTCGTACACCATAAAACGATAATCATACGGATTCTGCTCATTCTTGAGTCCCGGTGTATTGGAAACTTCCTTCCACTGGCTCCAGTCTACCTCAGGGAATGTCGTATCGCCTTCAATCTCCGCCTCTATCCGTGTAACACGCAGCTTGTCGGCATACGGCAGCATCAGGCTATAGATCTCGGCTCCGCCGATCACCATCAGCTCATCCTCTTTGCGCCCCTCAGCCAGCGCCTCAGCCAGCGTATGGATGACCTCAGCCCCTTCGGGTGCGAAGCTCTTATCGCGGGTCAGAATCAGGCTGGTACGGCCCTTCAGCGGCTTGCTGCCCAGCGACTCCCAGGTTTTTCGGCCCATCAGCATCCGCTTGCCGAGTGTCTCTGCTTTGAAATAAGCGAAATCCAGCGGCAAATGCCAGGGCATGTCATTATTTTTGCCAATTACGCCATTTGAGGCCATCGCCCATATCATGGTAATGCTCATATAGCAACCGGTGCCTTGATTCCCGGATGATAGACATAGTCGGTAAATTCAAAATCCTCAAAGGTATAATCAAAAATACTGTCCGGTACTCTGCGGATGTTAAGCTTCGGCAGCGCATAAGGCTCCCGTGCAAGCTGTGTGGCCACTTGTTCCATATGATTTGTATATATATGCACATCTCCGCCGGACCAGATGAATTCTCCGACCTCAAGCCCCGTCTGCTGCGCCACCATATGGGTAAGCAGCGCGTAGCTGGCAATGTTGAACGGAAGACCAAGGAACGTATCCACCGAACGCATCGTAAGCATGCAGGAGAGCTTGCCGCCCGCTACATAGAACTGAAACACGAAATGGCAGGGCGGAAGCTTCATCTGCTCAATCTCGCCTACATTCCACGCACTAACGATATGACGCCGTGAATCGGGATTATGCTTAATTGACTCAATCACATTCGCAATCTGATCGATATGTTGCCCGTCCTTGCTCTCCCACGCCCGCCACTGCGAGCCGTATACCGGTCCCAGCTCCCCGTTCTCATCGGCCCATTCATCCCAGATCGAGACGCCGTTCTCCTTCAGATACGTTGTATTGGTATCCCCTTTGAGGAACCATAGAAGCTCATGTACCACCGATTTCAAATGAATGCGCTTGGTGGTCATCAGCGGGAAGCCCTTCGACAGATCGAAGCGGAGCTGACGCCCGAAGACGGACACTGTACCTGTACCTGTCCGGTCGCTCTTAGCTGTACCGTTGTCGAGAATATCCTGCAATAAATCCAAGTAATTACGCAAGCCGTATCACACCCCACTCTCTTTTTTCTTCTATTAGTTTACCATGAGCTGACGGTCGTTGTAACTTCCCTAACGATAAAAATAAGCAAAAAAACATACATTTCTCTGCCCGAATTGGGCTGACTGCCAGCTATTTCCGAACGTTCAGGACAGTGACCTCACTCAAAAGAGGATGTTCCCTGACCATCTGCATGGCTTCGGGAACATCCTCTTGTGTTCTTACCGCATAAGCTTAAGCGGTTATTATTTCATTACGTGGATCGGGTGGCCTTCTACCAGCTCAGCCGCTTCCATAACGATCTCGCCAAGGGTTGGATGCGCATGGATGGTCAGTGCGATATCTTCAAGCGTTGCGCCCATTTCAATCGCCAGACCCAGCTCAGCGATCAGGTTGGAAGCTTCGATACCGACGATTTGTGCGCCGAGCACCTGATTGTTGTCGCTCTTCGCTACAATCTTGATGAAGCCTTCAGGAGCATTCAGGGACACGGCACGGCCGTTGCCTGCGAACGGGAACTTGCCGGCCTTAACCGCATAGCCCTTATCCTTAGCTTCCTTCTCGGTCAGACCTACGCTGGAGCATTCAGGATCTGTGAAGACTACAGCCGGCATTACCTTGTAATCTACAACCGATTTGTGTCCGGCAATGGCTTCCGCAGCAATCTTACCTTCGTAAGAAGCTTTGTGCGCCAGGGCAAGACCCGGAACGATATCGCCGATTGCGAAAATGTTAGGAATATTAGTCCGTCCCTGATGGTCTACCTTCACCAGACCGCGGTCATCCAGCTCAACGCCGATCAGATCCAGGCCCAGCTCGCCGTCAGTATTCGGACGGCGTCCTACGGTTACCAGCAGGTATTCAGCAGTCACTTCTTTGGACTCTCCGCCTACGGAGTACTTCACAGTAACTTCCTTGTCGTTCTGAACCGCAGATTCGGCTTTGGCGTTAGTTACAATTTCAATGCCGGTCTTAGCCATATTCTTAGCAACCAGACGGGTCATGTCTTTGTCGAAGCCAGGCAGAACGGTATCCAGACCTTCAATGATGGTAACCTTGGTGCCGAATTTGGAATACATCTGACCCAGCTCCGCACCAATGTAGCCGCCGCCGATAACGATCATGCTCTTAGGAATTTCAGGCAGATCCAGCGCTTCCGTGGAGGACAGGATGCGTCCGCCGAACGGGAATGGCTTCAGTTCAATTGGACGGGAGCCCGTTGCAATAATGCAGTTATTGAACTTGTAACGCGGGGATTCATGATCATTGAACAGACGGGCTTCGTTTGTGCTGATGAACATAGCTTCTCCGCTAAATACTTCGATCTTGTTGCCCTTCATCAGGCTGGTAACGCCGGAAGTCATTTTCTTGACTACGCCGTTCTTGAAGGCCTGAGTCTTAGACCAGTCCACCTTAACGTTCTCGGCAGTAACACCGAATACTTCACCGTGCTGGGCAGCCTCGAATTGATGAGCGGCCGAGATCAGGGCCTTGGAAGGAATACAGCCGCGGTTCAAGCACACGCCGCCGAGTTCCGATTTATCTACAATGATGACCTTTTGGCCGAGCTGGGCGGCACGAATTGCCGCCACATACCCGCCGGGACCTGCACCAATTACCAATGTGTCGATTTCGATTGAAGCGTCTCCGACTACCATTAATTACACCTCCATAACTAACATATCAGGATTTGCAAGCAGGGTCTTAATGTAATTCATGAAATTCTGTGCTGTTGCGCCGTCAATAATCCGGTGGTCAAAGCTCAGGGACAGTGCCATTACAGGTGCTGCAACAATTTCGCCATTCTTCACAACAGGCTTCTCAGTGATACGTCCGGTTCCGAGAATAGCAACTTCAGGGAAGTTGATGATCGGAGTGAAGAACATACCGCCGGCAGAGCCGATATTGCTGATCGAGATCGTGCTGCCCTTCATTTCATTCGGAGCCAGCTTGCCGTCGCGTCCGCGTACAGCCAGATCTGTAATCGCGCTTGCGATCATCCAGATACTCTTGCGGTCAGCGTCCTTGATGACAGGAACGATCAGGCCGTTGTCTGTATCTGTAGCAATACCGATGTTGTAGTACTTCTTGTAGACAATTTCATTCGTAGCTTCGTCAATCATGGCGTTAAGCGCAGGGAACTGACGGGAAGCGGCCACGAGTGCCTTCACGATGAACGGAAGATAAGTAACCTTAACGCCCTTCTTCTCGGCTACCGGCTTCATGCGGGCACGGAAGGCTACAAGCTCCGTAACATCCACTTCGTCCATGATCGTAACATGCGGTGCAGTGTAAGCCGATTTAACCATGGCATTGGCAATCGCCTTACGGATACCCTTGAATGGTACGCGTTCTTCTTCCAGACTTGCATTGCCGGAAGCTGCTGCTGCCGGTGCTGCTTCTTTGGCTTTGGCTTGCGGTGCTGCCGCCGCTGGTGCAGATGCTGCTGGAGCCGATGCCGCTGGGGCTGTAGAACCGCCCTTCAGGAAGGCTTCCACATCTTCAAGTGTGATCTTACCGTTCTTGCCGGAGCCGTTCACCTGGGAGATGTCCACACTCTTGTCGCGGGCGAATTTGCGCACGCTAGGCGTTGCCAGTACTTCACGGTTAGGAGCCGGAGCTGCTGCCGCTGCCGGAGCAGTACTTTGGGAAGGAGCTGCTGCCTGGGCACCGGATGCTTCAGCATGGCTGCCCTCCTCGTGAGGAACATCACCTTCTGCAGCAATGATCGCCACAACTTCACCTACACGGCAGATCTGGCCGTCTTTGGTGAACACTTCGACTACAGTACCGTTGACTGGAGAAGGAACTTCCACCACTGCTTTATCATTCTGAACTTCCATAATGATATCGTCGTCAGTGATTTTGTCTCCAACCTTGATGTGCATCTTGATGATTTCCCCTTCATGCAGGCCTTCGCCCAGTTCAGGGAACTTGTATTCGAAGTTCGTTGCTCCGCCAGTAGCCGGGCTGCTGGTTGCCGGAGAAGAAGTAGTATCCGCTCCGCCCTTGGCTGCATCAGCTTCCTGGGAAGCCTGCTCTGCCGGATGGCCGCCCTCTTGCTCAGGGATGTCGCCTTCTGCATCAATAATGGCTACAACTTCCCCTACACGGCATACTTGGCCGTCCTTGGTGAAGACTTCAAGCACTGTGCCGTTGACCGGACAAGGAACCTCTACTACCGCCTTGTCGTTCTGAACTTCCATTACGATATCGTCATCGGTTACTTTGTCGCCGGCTTTGATATGCATTTTGATAATTTCGCCTTCATGCAGACCTTCGCCCAGCTCAGGGAACCGGTACTCAAATTTTGCCACCTTGATAACCTCCTATAAATTATGTTGAGTTATTCCATCAGTCCTGTTTGATAGAAGACAGAAACGGCTGCCGCCCTTAAATACAAGGACGGCAAAGTCGTTACTTCCTAGAATTCCATGACTTTCTTAACTGCCGTGATGACACGTGCAGGGGTAGGAATCCAAGTATCTTCGATTTGAGCAAACGGGAAAATTGTATCTGGACCTGCTACACGAAGCACAGGGGCTTCCAGGTGCAGCAGAGCTTTTTCGTTAATCTGGGCAATAACCTCAGCGGCTACGCCGGAGCTCTTCTGAGCTTCTTGTACAACAATCGCGCGGTTAGTCTTCTTGATGGAAGCCACAATGGTGTCGATATCAATCGGGCTAACGGTACGAAGGTCGATAATTTCGACTTTGATGCCTTCTTTTTCGAGCTGGTCGGCCGCTTTGGTCGCTGTATGTACCATTAGGCCGTAGGTAATGATAGATACATCCGTACCTTCGCGTACTACATTCGCTTTGCCGAGTTCAACGGTATACTCACCTTCAGGCACTTCTGCCCGGAAAGCATGGTACAGGTTCAAGTGCTCCATGAAGAATACAGGGTCATTGTCGCGGATCGAAGCGATCAGCAGTCCCTTCGCATCATAAGGATTAGAAGGAATAACTACCTTGATCCCAGGACTCTGGGCGATCAGACCTTCCAGAGAATCGGTATGCAGCTCGGCTGCCTTAACGCCGCCGCCGAATGGAGTGCGGAAGACTACAGGAGCATTGTACTTGCCCCCGGAACGCCAGCGCAGGCGCGCCGCCTGAATAACGATCTGATCCAGAGCTTCAAAGATGAAGCCTACGAACTGGATCTCAGCGATCGGGCGGAAGCCCTGCACGCCAAGACCGAAAGCCAAACCGCCAATGGCAGACTCTGCCAGCGGTGTATCGAAGACGCGCTCCTCGCCAAATTCCTTCTGCAGCCCTTCCGTTACACGGAATACGCCGCCTACATTACCAACGTCTTCTCCGAAGATAAGAACATTGGGGTCACGAGTCAGTTCAACGCGCATTGCGTCACGAATTGCTTCTTTCATATTCATCTGTGCCATTGCCTGATATCCCCCTTATTCAAAATCGGCTTTTTGTTCTTCAAGATGTTTCGGAGTTACCTCGAACATGCTGTCGATCAAGCCGGGAATGGTCATTTTTTCGGTCTGTTCTGCTTTCTTAATCTGCTCGTTCACAGTTGCTTTCGCTTCTTCTCTTACGCGCAGAGTGTCCTCTTCCGTCCAGAGGCCTTTCTTCTCCAGGTACTTGGCAAGACGGGCAATCGGATCTTTCTCATTCCATTGGCCTTCTTCTTCCTTCGTACGGTACTTACTGGCATCATCAGAAAGGGAATGCGGACGGAAACGGTAGGTTACCGCTTCGATCAGCGTGGCACCTTCGCCTTTGCGGGCACGTTCAGCAGCCTGCTGTACAGCAGCGATTACTGCAAAGACGTCCATACCGTCGATCTTGATTCCGGGAATCCCTGCGGCAACGGCCTTGTGGGCGATCGATTTCGCTGCAGTCTGCTTCGAGAACGGAGTGGTGATCGCATAGCCGTTGTTCTGAACGAAGAAGATCACTGGCAACTTGAATACTCCTGCATAGTTAAGGCCTTCGTAGAAGTCGCCTTCCGACGAACCGCCGTCACCGGTATATGTGATTGCAACGTTCTGCTGTTTCTTCAATTTGAAGCCCATAGCAATACCGGTAGCATGAAGAATCTGTGCTCCGATAATGATCTGCGGCATAAGTACATTAACGCCATCAGGAATCTGTCCGCCATGCTGATGTCCGCGGGAATACAGGAACGCCTGATATAATGGAAGGCCATGCCATACGAGCTGTGGAATATCGCGGTAGCCCGGGCAGACGAAATCTTCTTTCTGCAAAGCGTACTCACTGCCGATCATTGTAGCTTCCTGACCGGATACCGGTGCATAGAAGCCGAGACGGCCTTGACGGCCCAGGTTGACAGCACGGTCATCCCAGGTACGGGTAAATACCATACGGTACATAATTTCTTTCAATTGATCATCGGTAAGGTTAGGCATCATTTCCTTGTTGATAATTTCTCCATCCGGGGAAAGAACCGTAAGGGCTTCAACGTCCTCTGTATACACTTCATAAGGAACTCTAGTCATTATCTTCACCTCAATAAAAAAATTTGAATATCAGTGGTCTCTGTTATAGAATTATTATACACCTGTTGTATCTGTTTCGTCAAAGAAATACGCATAAAATTTATGTTTCCATAAATTTTGTATGTATAACAGGCGTTTAAATATCCTATAACAGATTGAAGGATATTTATCAAGTAAATGATATATCCCACATTTGCCGCTTGGTTAATTTTAACGCAACACTAAGTCTTAAGCAAAATCCGACATGAAAGGTGACGATTTGACAATGAGCGAACCTGTTTTTCTGAAACGTACAATTGTAAAACAAACACTGTGGAGCGAACACCTGCAGGAAGAGCGCAAGCTGCGTATCTATCTTCCCCCCGGATATAATGAAGTACTCAGCTATCCCGTCGTCTACTGCCAGGACGGTGAAGAATTCTTCAACTTCGGCCGGATTGCCACCTTGGCTGGTCAGCTGATTCTGGAGCAGGATGTGGAACCCTTCATTATAGTGGGCGTCGAAGTGAACGTGGCAGTCCGCACCGCTGAATACGCTCCGTTCGGCAGCCGCTTCAAGCAGTACCTTACATGCTTCGCCGAAGAGATTATTCCCTTCATTGAACATAATTATCCTGTCCGGCGCACACCGGAGGAGCGGATCGTAGCCGGTGATTCCCTGGGCGGCAGTGTCTCCCTCCACCTGGCGCTGGCGTATCCGGGATTATTCAGCCGTGTGCTCAGCCTCTCCGGCGCCTACTATCCCGAGACCCGCGAGCTGCTATCACAAGAGGAGGATCTCTCCTGGCTTCAGATCAACATGGTTGTAGGGCTTCAAGAGCGCGACTACAAGACCGATACCGGCGTCTATGATTTCGTGGAGATGAACCGGGAGACCAAGGCCATGCTTGAAGCCAAGGGAGCCACGGTGTCCTACCGCGAGAAGGACGGCCAGCATCTTTGGGGTTTTTGGCAAAAAGAGCTCCCGGAATCATTACTCTATTTCTTCAGCTCCTGAAACAGCAAATAGAACCCCAAAAGTGAACATCTTACGAACTTATGTATGCAGTACGATTGACTGCGCTTTCATCACGAATCGGACATACGGTGCCGTTCCTTAAATCATAAGGACGGCAACCGGTCCGGCTGTAGCACTATGCCTGCCAAGTGGAAGCGGCTTTGCCGTCCTTTTAAAGGACGGTTCCGTTTCAGCGAGAAATAGAAGGATAATTTATTTCTCCTGAATAATCCGTTCCAGCAGCACATCACAACCGGCGTTGATTAAATCATAGACCTGCTCGAAATTACCGGTGAAATACGGGTCAGGCACCTCACGCAGCTCCTCATCCGGCAACAGATCCATGAAGAACAACAGCTTGGACTGCTCACCGCCGGGAATTTTGCGCACATTCTCCCCGTTGGACTTGTCCATGCAGATGATATATTCGAATCTCTCGAAATCCTCACTGGCTACCAGCCTTGCTCTCATATGCTCATAGCTGATGCCATGCAGATCAAGGATACGCCTTGTCCCTTCATGTGGCGCTTTCCCGATATGCCAGTCTCCCGTTCCTGCAGAATCCACTGTAATCTGATCCGTAAGCTGACGCTGTTCAATCTTGCTGCGCAGCACAGCCTCCGCCATCGGCGAACGGCAAATATTCCCCAGACATACAAACAACACGTTAACGATCCCTCTCACCTCCTGCGCTCAAGCATTCCTTATCATCCATAATGGATGGGTGCGGTCAGACGCACTAATCCTATTTTAGCGTCAGCGCGGCAATTGTACAACTTTTGAAACTGCTATATACTGTTCAGGATGATGAACTTAATTGAACAACAAGGAGGGGGAGCTATTGCCATCCGGGCGTATTGTAATTGTTGCAGGCGGTGAACTGACCGCGGAATGCCTGCGCTTATTAGATGAAGAGGATTATATTATCGGTGCTGACCGGGGAGCGCTGTTCCTGATTGATCATGGCTTCACCCCCCAGCTTGCCGTTGGTGATTTCGATTCTGTCTCTCCTGAGGCACTGGAGCGGATTCAGGCGGGAAGCAAGAAGACTATAAGCTGTGATCCGGTCAACAAAGACCTTACCGACAGTGAAATGGCCCTGGATCTTGCTCTGAACCTCCAGCCGCAGTCTATTCTGATGATCGGGGTAACGGGTACGCGCATGGACCATACGCTGGCCAGCATTCAAATGATGACAAGAGCACTGCAACGGCAGGTAGCCTGCTCTATTATGGATGCGAACAACTACATTACGCTTACCGGCTCTCAGGCGGTTGTGGAGGAACGGGGGTATTCCTATGTCTCCTTGCTGCCTCTGACTCCCGAGGTAACGGGCATCACCCTTCAGGGCTTCCAATATCCTCTGGAGAACGCCACCCTCAAGTTAGGGCAATCCCTGGCCGTGAGCAATGTGCTGCTGGAGCAGAGCGGAACCGTTCATATTGAGAGCGGACTTCTGCTAATTATTCAGAGCAAGGACTGAATACATAGATTTTTGGAGACATCGCTGTAACCTTTGTTTCAAAATCGTAAAGCCGGGAATCCCTTTGTGTATCAAGGGTTTCCCGGCTTTTTTCGGCGAACTCACTACGCAAATATTAATATTTTGTAACTTTTAATGTGATTTTAATAAAACGCTTACATTGCATATCCCGCCTGCATTTAGCCCATCTCTTCCATAATTTAGGCCTGTCATAACCTGCTATACTACGAATCAGACGAACGAAACTACTAGAATTCATTACAACCTTGGAGGTATACAACATGAATAAACAACACTGGTTCAAGCAAGCAATGACAATTGGTCTGTGCACAACAATCGGGTTCAGCGCCTTACTCGCAACCGGAGCAGGAACAGCCCCTGCTGCCGCTTCAGCTGTATCCGCTGATGCTGTATCTGCCGATTCTGTAAGTGCCGATTCTGTATCAGCATCTTCCACTGGCTCCAAAGTGGTCAGCTTCGGTAAAAAGTATCTGGGTACGCGTTACCAGTTCGGTGCCTCCACTTCAACTACACGTTATTTTGACTGCTCCTCCTTTACTCAATATATTTTCAAAAAATATGGTGTAGATCTGCCCCGTACATCCGTTGCCCAATCTAAAGTGGGTAAATCGGTCAGCAAAGCCAATCTGCGTGTCGGCGATCTGGTGTTCTTCTCCAGCGGAAGCCGGGCCAACGGCAAGAACGTCACCCATGTGGCTGTATATGCCGGCAATGGCAAGATCCTTCACACTTACGGCTCACCCGGCGTGACCATTTCAGATCTGAATTCGGGTAACTGGAAAAAAACCTACCTGAAATCACGCCGCGTACTGTAACAGCCAGAAGATCTATTATAGCTTGTACCGAGAGAGTACATGTCTATTAGCCGGAGAGCTGCTTGCAGCGGCCGTCAGCTTGTGGCCCCGCTCTCCGGTGTCCGCAGTACATATCCGGTTCCACGCACCGTATGAATCAGTTTATTCCGGCGGCCTTTATCCACCTTCAGTCGCAGATGCCGGATGTACACATCCACCACATTGGTATCCGCTTGAAAATGATACCCCCATACCTGCTGCAATATTTCAGCACGGGGACAGACTTCACCCAGATTCTCTGCCAGATAATACAGCAGGTCGAATTCCTTGGGGGTCATCTTCAGCTCGGCTCCATCCCGGATGACCTGCCGGCGTCCGCGATCGAGGAGCAATCCGTCCACCTTAAGCAGCGAGGCCGCATCTCTACGGCGGCCTGTCAGCTTAAGCAGATTCAATATTCTGTGTTTGAACTCACCGGTATGTACAGGCTTCTCCATGTATTCGTTGCCTCCGGCATCGAATACGGAGACAGCCGCTTCCCCTTTCACTCCAGGCGCCCCTCCGGATATGACCATCACCGGCAGAACCATCCCCTCCTTCCGCGCCTCCGAGACAGCTTCCCAGCCCGCCCAGCCTCCGGGTTCCTCCAGCTCCGCGAGCAGAAGCACAGGCTCACCGCCTGAGAGCAATAAGCGAAGACTATCCAGGTCTTCGCTTATTGCTGTTCTTATACCAAGGCTATGGATGGCCTCCTCAAGCCCGATATGGCCGGCAGCCCTATCCTCTCTGTCTGCATCAGCTTCAAGGCTATCCGGGCGCGGACCGGGTATATACCATGCTATCTTTTCATTCACCGGGATAGTCCCCCTGTACCAGTCTTGCACCGGCTGTGCCGCCGCAGATGATACCTAGAATTCCCGCAAAACAAAGAGACCATTCGGGGGAATGGTCTCTTTGCGGCACTAATTATAGTACGAAATCGATCTCCTGGAATGCGGCCACCTGGGTGTCCCAGCGCTCTGCCACAAAAGCCTGATGCGCCGGATGATTATTGTAGGCATCATAAGCCGCCTGATCGGCGAACTCCATCGAGAAGCCGAACTGGTGGTCACACTTGGCGCTGACCTGACGCAGCACCTCGAAATTCTCCACCACCGGAATAGCGCTAAGAATCTCAGCACCATCCCGCAGGAAAGCTCTGGTCTCCTCCGAATCCGGGGCAGATTTCAGTGTAAATACAGCCATATGACGGATGGTTCCCTTGTTCATTGCGTTTCTCCTCCATTATCCGAAATACCGGTGATAATAGCTGCGGGCGGCAGCGATATCATTGGTTCCATGTATTAAGGCTCTCCCGTCTGCGAACACAACCATCCGGTACGGCTCTTCTGTAAAAGAAACCAGATACGGATTGCTCTCCACCTTGCCGCTATTCAGCCTGGACAAGCGGGCAGCTGTCTCCTCCAGATCTAGACTTCTGCGGTGTGCCGGACGGATCTGCACGGTATCCCTGCCGCACAGCACATCGCTGCGCTCTGTGTTAGAGGCTGACAGATATGGATAGCTCCGTGATTCACCGCATGAGGGACAGTCCGACTTCTTCGCCATCTGAACCCCAATCTCCTGCTGCTCATTACGCCAGATATCGAAGGTCAGCAGCTTGCCGCGCAGCTTGTCCTTGAAACCGCCGAGCAGCTTCAGCGCCTCAGCCGTTCCATTCGTGGTAACCATCTGCACCGCTTGCGGAAGAATGCCCGCCGTGTCGCAGGTATCCCCGCCCAGGGGGATAGTGCCCAGCAGACAATTCAGACAGGGGGTTTCACCCGGCAGAATCGTATACGTAATGCCGTAACTTCCAACACAGGCTCCGTAGATCCAGGGGATGCCGTGCTTTTGCGCCAGGTCGTTAATGATCAGCCGGGTATCGAAGTTATCGGTCCCGTCCATAATCAGATCTACGCCGGGAAGCAGACTCTCCAGCTCCTCTGCACGCACATCGAGCACATGGGCTTCAATCACAATCTCCGAATTGACCGCCATCAGCCGGGTACGGGCTGCAGCCGCCTTGGGCGTCCGCACACGGGCATCTTCTTCCGTATACAACTGCTGGCGTTGCAGGTTGCTCCATTCCACATAGTCACGGTCAACAAGGATAAGCCGCCCTACCCCGCAGCGGGCCAATGTCTCGGCAATGCCTGTCCCGAGCGCCCCCATGCCAACGACCAGCACACAGGAACGTGCCAGTCCCTGCTGTCCTGCTGCGCCGAACGGCGCGAAGCGGACCTGTCTTGAATATCTGCCATCCCTGCCGGCCGAAGAAGCCGGAACCGGCGTGTTTTGATCAGAACCCATCTCTGAACAGCCCCCTATGTAGGTAGGTTTTTGGTGAAAACCGGGAAAAGCGCAGACCTCCACTTTTCCCGGACTCCATTAGTATACGGTCTGCGCGGACCACTGCTCCACATTCCAGACCTTCGTCACCCAATCCTCGTAAAATTCCGGTTCATGAGACACCAGCAGAATCGTTCCCTTGTATTCCATAAGCGCCCGCTTAAGCTCAGCCTTGGCTACAATATCAAGGTGATTCGTAGGCTCATCGAACAGAATCCAGTTGCTCTCACGCATCATCAGCTTGCACAGGCGGACCTTAGCCTGCTCGCCGCCGCTCAGCATGTTCATCGGACGGGTGATATGCTCGTTTTTGAGACCACAGCGGGCCAGATGGCCACGCACTTCATTCTGGGTCAGACCGGAGAATTCATTCCATACGTCTTCAATCGGCGTGATATTCTCCGCCTTCAGCTCCTGCTGGAAATAGGCAGAACTCAGATAATCACCAAGGTAGGTTTTTCCGCTGTACGTAGGGATGACACCCAGGATCGTTTTGAGCAGCGTCGATTTGCCGACCCCGTTGTAGCCGACAATCGCAATCTTGTCACCGCGTTCAATCATCATATTCAGCTTACTTGGAAGTAGCGGACGGTCATACCCGATCTCGAAATCAACGCCCTCGAACACCGTCTTTCCGCTGGCTCGGCTCTCCTTGAACTGGAACGTAGGCTTCATCGCCTCTTCCGGCTTGTCAATCCGCTCCATCCGTCCAAGCTGCTTCTCGCGGCTCTTGGCCCGGCCTGAGGTGGAGGCACGCGCTTTGTTGCGCTGAATGAAGTCCTCCTGCTTTTTGATGAAATCCTGCTGCTTCTCGTATGCATCAATATGCTGGGCCTTATTCATCCCCGCCATCTCCAGGAACTTCTCGTAATTGGCCGTATAGCGGGTCAGCTTCGAAAACTCCAGATGATAGATCACATCGACCACTTTGTTCATGAATTCCGTATCATGGGAGATCAGCATGAACGCATACGGATATTGCTTCAGATAGTTCGTCAGCCAGTCAATATGCTCCACATCGAGATAGTTGGTAGGCTCATCGAGCAGCAGTACATTCGGTTTCTCCAGCAGCAGCTTCGCCAGCAGAACCTTGGTCCGCTGTCCCCCGCTCAGGGAAGTGACATCCCGGTCCAGACCGATCGCCGTCAGGCCCAGTCCGTTCGCCATCTCTTCAACCTTCACATCGATGAGGTAAAAATCGCCGATATCGAGCTGCTCCTGAATGTCGCCCATCTGCTCAAGCAGCAGGTCCAGCTCCTCGGGCGTCGCCTCCCCCATTTTATCGGTAATCGCCAGCATCTCATGCTCCAGCTCCAGCAGCGGCAGGAAGGCATCTTTAAGCACATCGCGCACGGTTTTACCGGCGGTAAGCAGGGTATGCTGATCCAGATATCCGTAACGGACCCGCGGCGTCCATTCCACCTTACCGTTGTCCTTCAATAATTTGCCGGTCAAAATATTCATCAGCGTCGATTTGCCCACGCCGTTCGCACCCACGATTCCCACATGCTCTCCATCCAGCAGACGGAAGGACACATCCTTGAACAACACCCGGTCCCCGAAATTATGGGAAACGTCTTCTACACTAAGTAAACTCATAAATTCTCTGCAAGCTCCATTCTATATTGTAAATACCAAGAGGTTCAATAATTATAGATATCGCTCCATTCTAGCACACCTGCACCCTGCACTGAAATAGAAATAAAGCCCGATTTCTGAAAAACTGTCATAAAGCTCTGAGCATTCAGCTCTTTTTCTGAAACAATCTAATATTCTTTGCAGGAGAACGTGCACCCTTAAGCGGTCCAATCAGCCCCCTAATGGCCTGAACCAGCTTTCCTTTACTCTGAAAAGGGTCCTGCTGAAGCGGCAGGCTGTATACGCTGGCAGGTTCAAGCAGGGAAGCCAGCAGCGCCACCGTATGCTCTCCGGCCAGTGGCAGACCAATAAGCCATTCCGGCCGGGGAGTCAGACCTCTGCGGCGCAGCCAGTGCAGGGTATCCTCCAGCCGCCAATCCGCACCTGAGGCGATCAACAAGGGGAAGCTGCTGCCGGTGAACACTTCCAGCGCCCCCTCCCCGCAGCCGGTTCCAAGATCCAGGATAATGTAATCATAGGCCTGGTCCGGCCCCTGCGGGAGTCCCTCCGAAGGGGGAAGCTTCCAGTAGTCTACCCCCATCCAGGTGAACGGCTGCTCCTGTGTTCCCTGAACACCGCTTATTTCAGGACCTCCCGCCATTTCCTTCATGCGGTTAAATACCTGCGAACCGGGATTACAATCTACCCATGCCGTCCTTCCTTCGGGTGACAGGCAGCGGCTGACAGCAAGCGAGGTATGTGTGGTTCCAATTCCGGGGGACACCCCTAATACGGCCACCACCGCAGTAGAGGGCTGCGCTTGCTTGTCCTCCGCAGCCTTGAGCATGTTCGTTCGCTCACGCTCATGTCTGGCTTCCCTCGCACCGCCAATCTCCAACTGCTGGAGAACCATCCTTACCTCCTCAGCACTGCCATACCGTTCCTCCGGGTGATGCCGCAGCAGCCGCCGTATGACCGGAATCATCCGGCCCGGGAGTCGCCCCTGCAGCTTCCGCTCCATCCCGGGCTGCCAGGCGCTGAACTCTCCGCCGGAGGCCATATACAGCAGCAGTGCGCCAAGTCCGTACAGGTCCGACACCGGACTGCTCTGCCCGCCCCCATATTGCTCCGGGGCAGCGAATCCGGCGGTTCCCAGCTTCTCGGTGTCCTCACCGGAGCCATTTCTCAGCCTGCGCGCAATCCCGAAGTCAATGACCTTCAGCTCATGCTCTCCAGTCAGCATGATATTCGAAGGCTTGAGATCCCGGTAGATAATTGGCGGCTCATGGCTGTGCAAATAATGCAGTACCTCCAGCAGCTGCCGCGCATAGCTGAGGATTCGCTCTCCCGTCATTGCAGCGGGATGCTCTGCCATATACTGATGCAGGGTGATGCCCTCGATATAATCCATCACCAGGTAGGTGTAGCCGTCAGCGTCCGGCGGGAAGAAATCCGCAATCTGCGGGAGCAGCGGATGACGTAGCGAGATTAACAGCTCCGCTTCCGCCTGAATGGCGCCCGCACCATAACTCCCCTCCCGGATGACGCTCTCTTTAATGGCCCGCAGCATACCCGGCAGCCGTACATCCTCCGCCAGATATACCCGGCTCATTCCGCCTGTTCCTATCAGCCCGGTTACATAATAACGCCCTCCCAGAATCTGTCCGGGACTTAACTTTCCTGTGAATTCCATCTCTTCTCCGCCTGTTCATATAGAATGTTGTATAACGCAAAAAAAGCCCCCCACTGCCTGCACCGGAACCGGCAAGAAGCCGGAGGTGCAGACTGCGGGATGCTTTCCCATAATCCTGCAAATATGAATTAATACTTAATCATATAAAGTGTAATCTCGTCCCGGTTATGGAACAGCTGCTTCGCACGCTGGACCTGCATCCGCTGGCCTTCAAACATGGTGATGATCTCCTTGATCACCGCCATTGGCTTCTTGTGCATCAGCTTCACGGTAACAATCGCGCTGCCGCCCGGTGTCAGGCTATGCAGCAGCTCAGTGACCAGCTTCGCCATCAGCTTGGGGCTCCAGCTCATATCGCAGACCAGCAGGTCAAATTCGTTCTCACGGAATTTGACCTCTCCGGCATTTTTGCGCAGAATCTTGAGTGCCGGATTCTTACGTAAGGATTCGTGCATCAGCGCCGGATCAACAGCGGTAACCTTGAGACCGCGCTCCAGCAGGAACGAGGTCCAGCCGCCCGGAGAAGCGCCGATATCGACCGCATTCTTGAAGCTGTAGAACGGAATGGCGAATTCCTTCTCCGCCTCCATCAGCTTGAATTTGGCCCGTGAGATCTGTCCATCCTCCTTGCGGAAGCGGATCATGCCGCCATTCCAGCTGGACAGGTTCGCCTCCGGCCGGGATACACCGGCATACAGCGCGTCACCGTCCGCATAGACGGAGATCACCCAAGCGGGCTCCTGTACGGTGAACTCGGCGTCCAGGCTATCAAGCTTGCCCTGCAGCCATTCGCGCAGCTCACCCGGACTCTGCTCCCAGAAGGAGGACGAGCCTTTACGGACATGCAGCGACACCTTCTCGCCTTGCAGCTCCGAACGCCGGCTTAAGTATACCGCCAGCCGTTCCAGAGCCGGCAGATCACCGGTGTCCTGGAAATCAACAGGCTGGATGTGGCGCAGGAAGACCGGCAGGTTCTGTGCCAGCCGCTGCACTACCTCCTCCGGCTCCGCCTCAAGCGTGGCCAGGAAGATTTCTCCCGGCAGCAGCAAGGTGCTTTTCACCGCTCCGAACAGGCGTCTAAGCTCCTCCTGTGCATAGGGGGCGAAGCCATGATTCGCCGTGCAGATATATCTTGAAATGATCTTGTCTTCCGTAGCATCGTTCAAATCGCTTGGCCTCCAGAACTTATTTTTATCCAGGGACGTCCGTTATCCCATTCAACCTTGACCGGAAGATCATAGGTAGCCATCAGCATCTCCTGCGTCAGCACCTCTTCCTTGGGACCGGCTCCTGCCAGCTTCCCGTCACGGATCAGCGCCACGTGAGTGAAGAGCGGAACAATCTCCTCCACATGATGGGTGACATACACCACTCCAACGTTATGCTGCCGCAGCTTGTCGATCTCGGCAAGCATTTTCTCCCGTTCATATAAATCAAGACCGGCGCAAGGCTCGTCCATAATAAGCAGCTTAGGCTCTGCGATCAGGCAGCGGGCCAGCATAGCCTTCTTACGCTCCCCCTGGGATAACAAGCCGAACGGATGATAAGCCAGTTCGCCGAGGTTCATCTCCTCCAGCAGCCTAAGCGACCGGTCCTTCACACTTTGCGGAATCTCCTGGTAGAAGCGTAAATACGCATAGGCACCAGTAGCTACAACCTCCCAGACCGGGTCGGTCAGCGAGAGCTTTTCCATCAGGGACGGGCCGATATAACCGATTCGCTTGCGCACCTCGCGCAGATCACATTGACCGTACTTGTACCCCAGCACTTCAACAGAGCCCTTGCTGGGGAACAGGTAGCCGGTCATCATTTCCAGCAGGGTGGTTTTGCCGGAGCCGTTACGCCCGAGAATGACCCAGTTCTCCCCCTGCTTCATAGTAAGGGATACATCGTCAAGAATCAGGCTCTCCTCCCTGCGCAGGGACAGATGTTGTAAAGATATCATTATAATGTCACTCTCCTTATGTATGCCAGCACCCGTTCAACAGAGTGAATGGAATAGATGATGTCCGGTTCAGCGCTGCGGTCAGCAGATACGGCCAGCAGAGCGGGCACACTTGAGATTTGATAGGTGTTCACCAGATCAGGGAGCATATTCACATTCCCCTCAGCAATCACAAGATTAGGCGGAAGCAGATGCTCCGCCACCTCAATCATCCGCCGTGCTGCCTTACAGGTTCCGCATAGCGGGGTATGCAGGAACAGGACAAGCGGCTCGCCCTTCGTGGCCAGCAGCTCCAGCAGCTCCGGCTGATTCATTTCCTTCATCTTCAATCCTCCCCCGCCTCAAACCAGGTCCTCACAGCAGCAATCTCCGCTCTGTGCGTGCCATCCGGTCCCTTTTCTGTTTCCATAACGATCACTTTATCAGCCAGGAACTCCATCTTCACAAGCTGGCTAAGCGCCGCACCCCCGATGTATCCGCTACCGATTCCAGCATGTCTGTCCCGCCTTGAGCCGTAGGGGAACCGGGAGTCATTCAAATGCACAGCCGCCAGATTCGCCCAGTACCCCAGCTTCTCACCGCGCATCATAAGCTCCTCCGTCTGCTCCGGATTCCAGATCCCCGCAGCGAAAGCATGGCAGGTATCGAAGCAAAAGCCGATCTTCTCCGGGTAGCGGCACAGCTCACGGACCTTGACCAGCTCTTCGGGCGTCATGCCTTCATACCCATGATTCCCTGCCATATTCTCAAGCAGCAGCTTGGTTCTGCCCGTCCAGTCTGCCAGTACCTCGTTCATACATTGTATAATTTTTTGATAACCCTGTAACGGCTCCATCCCGGAAAAATGGCCGAAATGCACCACAATGCCCACCGATCCGCACGCCTCGGCAATCTCCAGATCGTTGCGCAGGGAGGCAATCATCACCTCTCTGTCGCCCGGGCCAGCAGCCAGATTCGTCGGATACGGGGTGTGGGCAATGGAAGCCATCCCCTGCTCCCGGCAGTATTCTGCGCAGCTGTTTGCATCGCGGTAGTCTACCGGCTTCAGCTTCAGACTGCGCGGATTCTTCGGAAAATACTGAAAACATGTAGCCCCGCTCTCCCTGGCGGACCGGGCAGCCTGCCCGTACCCGCCGCGTATGCTGACATGCGCCCCTATGAAGGGGCTATGCGTCATGCTGGCAATCCGGGCAATAGAATACCTTGCGTCCGGACAGCTCTGTCTTCACTATGGTTCCCCCGCCGCGCAGGCAAGGTTCGCCTTCACGGTCATACACTTTACAGGCATCATTATAAGAACCGGTCACAGTGTCGCCGGTCATGAATGGCATTTCCATATACCCGCCGATTTCAGTGGCATCCGTTAACACCTTACGCACGCTGTCGTACAGCCGGGTCACCGCTTCCGGTGACAGATTCTGAACAAGCGTAGATGGTAGCAGACGGGCTTCATAAGCAATCTCGTCAGCATAGCAGTTGCCGATTCCGGCCATAACATGCTGGTTAACCAGCAGACTCTTCAGCGCGCCGCGCCGTCCCTTGAGCAGTCCGGCGAAGCGTTCGGCCGTCATTCGGCGGTCCAACAGCTCGGGTCCAAGCTTCCCCATTGCCGCTTCACCCTCCTTGACAGACAGCAGATGGAGATAGCCCAAACGCAGTCCCATGAAGTAGAGGATATGCTCACCGAACGCAAGCTCAACCTGTGTAGTACGGTCAGGACGTTCTTCCTCTGTACCATAGAACAGTAGTCCGCCCAGCATCAGATGCAGCAGCAGTCTGCGGCCGTCATGCAGGTGGAAGAGGATATGCTTGGCGCGGCGTTCCACGAATACAATTCGGGCACCGACCAGTCCCTTCACGAATTCTTCAGTCTCCATATTAATAGTCTTTTCTCTATTTACGGTTACCCCTGTAATGGGTACGTTTATTAGATGCTGGCTAAGCAGCTTTCTGTAATTCTCCATTTCCGGCAATTCCGGCATATTGTCATCTTCCCTTCTTGGATGGTCAAATGGTCACCTTTGTCATTATACACCGAGCAGTACCATAAGTTCAGCTAAATCAGCACAAATTTCATCAGGCTTGACTCCGGTCAGCTGCTGGTAATGCTCCAGATTATCCCGGGTGGTAAGTCCCGTAAGCACCAGTACAGTCCGGCAACCTGCATTGGCACCCGCCAAGATATCCGTTCTCATATTGTCACCCACCATCACCGCATCCTCCGGCTTGATACCGAGCAGAGATGTCGCATATGTCACCAGGTGCGTCTCGGGCTTGCCGATGACCACGGGCGCCACTCCGCTGGCTGCTTCAATAGCTGCACCTATCGTACCTGCACCGGGCATCACTCCGTCATCGGAGGGAAGCATCAGGTCGGGATTGGTCAGGACGAATCTGGCTCCTTCACGAATCCAACGCGAGGCGCGGGCCAGTGCTTCATATGTAAAAGAACGGTCGATCCCCTGCACGACAACCTGCGGATGCTCGGAGACCAGGGTTAGCCCTGCCTCTGTGCAGGCTTCCACCAGCCCCTCTTCTCCAAGTATCGCCACGGATGCTCCCGGAGATTCTCCGGCAATGTAACGGGCGGCAGCCAGCGATGAAGTGCAGACCTCCTCGGGCCTGGCTTCAATGCCCATTCCGCGCAAATGCGCAGCTACACTCGCCGGTGTTCTTGAAGAGTTATTCGTCACATACAGGAACGGAATCTCCGCCGCACGAAGCGCTGATATCAGCCGCTGGGCCCCGGGAATCATTCTGCCGCCATGATACAAGGTGCCATCCAGATCAATTAACAAGCCTCCGATATTGTTCATAACTCCTCCTGTAGACTCGAAATAAGTAGTTCATCTTATTTATTATTAATCATATGAATTATATTTCAGAGCAGCGGGAGCTTCTCCGGGAAGCGCGCTGCGAATGGATTTATTGCCCGCCTGCCTGCTATTTTTAGCCGCTTTGTTTCGGCATTTTCTCTACTGCTTCGTACCCTTAATCCTTACCTTTTACTTTAAATTTAACATTCTTCGTCGAACGCTAGCGAACGCCAGCAGCGCCCGGCTATTTTTGGCATAGCCCTGTCATTTCCTGCGCTTTCCCGGAAAATAATTCAGTCCGCAGCGTCATTTCCCGGGGTTCTCCGGTAGACCGGGAAGGTGCAGAATTCCTCTGCCAGCAGCGTATTCGGGAAGATCTCCTGCGCTTCCTTCAGCAGCGGAGCGAGCTCCTCCTGCGAAGTGTAACGCGAGCTGAAGTGGGTCAAGATCAGCTCAGCCCCGCCTGCATCCCTTGCCAGCTCCGCAGCCTGCTGTGCCGTACTGTGATGATATTGATGAGCCATTTCTGCCAGGCCATGGGCAAATGTCGCCTCATGAATAATCAGATCGGCATCCTGCGCCAGCGGCAGTGAGCCCGCACAAGGCCGGGTATCTCCCAGAATAACTACGATACGTCCGCGCTTGGGTGCATGAATCACCTCGGCCGCCCGGATCAGCACGCCTTCATCAGTCGTGATATCCTCGCCTTTTTTTAACCGGCCATATAGCGGTCCCGGCTTCAGTCCATAGCTCTTCAGCAGCTCCGTATTCAGGTTACCCGGACTGTCCTTCTCCGTAACCCGGTAGCCATAGCTGTCAATCCGGTGCTCCAGCAGTCCTGCTTCCACCTTGAAGGTCTCATCCTCAAAAATCAGCCCGCCGCTGTGCTCCACAATCTCCAGCTTATAAGGAATGCGGGACTGGCTGACAGACAGCGATATGTCCAGATATGCCTTGAGCCCGGGAGGTCCGTACACCGTAAGCGGTGAAGTCCCGCCCTGGTAGCCCCTGCTGGAGATGAGTCCGGGCAGGCCAAACAGATGATCACCGTGCAGATGGGTGATAAACAGCTTCTCCAGCTTGCCCAGCCGCAGCGGTGAACGCAGAACCTGATGCTGTGTCCCTTCCCCACAGTCGAACATCCAGAAGGTTCGCCGTTCTTCAAGCAGCCGGAGTGCAACCGACGTCACATTGCGCTGCAGCGTCGGCACCCCTGCATTCGTTCCGAGAAAATAGATTTCCATTATGCCCCTCCTCTCTCTCGCTCTGATGTCTTCATTATTTTTTGTGATCTTGTCTGTTCTTATGACAAGAATTCTACTCTGTTTTTGCTGCAAAAGCATCTTTTGCAGCAAAAAACCTCCCGGTAACGGGAGGTTCCGAAAAGTCGGGGCAAAGCCCCTTCTGGCCGGTTAGCATGCGGATGGCTCAGAGCTTCTCCACATTGAAGTACTGCGCTTCAGGGTGGGCAAAGACCATCGCCGAGACCGAAGCCTCCGGCTCCATCATGAAGCCCTCGGTAAGCTGCACGCCGATATCCTCAGGCTTCATGAGCTTGAATAACGGCCCCTGATCCTCCAGATCCGGGCAGGCCGGGTAGCCGAAGGATACACGGATGCCCTGGTAACGCGCGCCATGTCTTTGCTTCATAGTCATATCTGCCGGGTCCGGGAATCCCCAGGTATCGCGCATCATATGATGGACACGTTCAGCCAGACCCTCTGCGACTTCAAGAGCGACTGCCTGTAGAGCATGGGAACGGAGATAATCTCCTTTATCCTTAAGTTCAGTCGATAATTCACGGACACCATGTCCCGCAGTAACCACCAGGAAGCCAACATAGTCCATGACTCCGCTCTCCACTGGCTTCAGGAAATCAGCAAGGCAGAGATACGGCTCCACATTCTGGCGCGGGAAAGTGAAGGTATGCAGCACCTTAGCCTGATCCTGCGGATCATAGATCAGAATGTCATTCCCGCGTGACTGGGCCGGGAAGAACTGGTACATCGCATGCGGCACGATCGTGCCTTCGAGCATCGCCTGATGCAGAATATCGTCAACGGTCTCTTTCAATTCTACCGTACGCGGGTCCCGCGCTGCCAATTGCGCCTCTACAGAGCCGCGCAGACCGAGATGATGGCCGAGCAGCATCTGCATATTTACATAAGGAATCACATGTCCCAGCGGATAATTCCGCAGGACATGACGCTCCAGATCAGGCGGGATGAACACCGGGGCATCAGCCGAGATTTTGGAGCGGACTGCGCGCGTAAGCTCGGGAAGCGGCGCTTGCGGAGCGACAGCTACGGCAGCCTCAGCCTCCTCGCGGACCTCCTCCTCAATCTTCACCCGCTCCAGCGGGTTCATCAGCCGGTTGGCGATATCCAGACCGTCCATGGCATCCTTCGCGTATAAGACGAGTCCGTCATATTCCGGACGGATTCGGGTCTTGGTGAATTTGCGGGTCAGTGCCGCACCGCCCACCATAATCGGCACATCAATACCGGCCGACCGAAGATCCTGCGCAGTCAGCACCATCTGCTGCGCCGACTTCACCAGCAGTCCCGACAAGCCGATGGCGTCAGCCTTTTCTTTGCGGAAGGCTTCAATAATATTCTCTGGCGGAACCTTGATCCCCAGATTGACGATCTCATAACCGTTGTTGGAGAGAATAATCTCGACCAGGTTTTTACCGATATCATGCACATCACCCTTGACGGTCGCAAGCATGATTCTCCCCTTAACCGAGGTCTCATCCTTCTGCATGAACTGCTCCAGATGGCTTACAGAGGCCTTCATGACCTCCGCACTCTGGAGTACCTCTGCCACGATTAATTCATTGTTATTGAACAGCCGTCCTACTTCAGACATCCCCGCCATCAGCGGTCCATTAATGATCTCCAGCGGAGGCGAGGTCTTCAGCGCTTCATCCAGATCCGGAATCAGCCCCTCCTTAGTGCCTTCTACCACATAGGAAGCTAAGCGCTCATCCAGAGAGAGATTGGAGATCTTCTCCTTCTTCTCCACCTTTTTGCCGCGAAAAGCCGCCACGAACGCAGACAAGGTATCGTCATTCGTATTATAGATCAGCTCTTCTGCAAGCTTGCGCTCCTCTTCAGGGATCGATGCGTACCGCTCCACCTTCTCGGTGTTCACAATGGCATAATCCAGACCGGCCTTGGTGCACTCGTACAGGAATACCGAATTGAGCACCTCGCGGCCGGCTTCCGGCAGACCGAAGGAGACATTACTAATACCGAGAATCGTGTGAACAGCAGGCATGGCCTCCTTGATCAGACGGATGCCGTCAATCGTCTCTTTGGCGGAGCCGATATACTGCTCATCTCCGGTTCCTACAGGGAACACCAGGGTATCGAAGATCAGATCCTCGGGAGCCAGACCGTATTTGTTGACCAGCAGATCGTAGGAACGTCTGGCCACCTCCAGCTTGTCCGAAGCCAGGATAGCCTGGCCGGTCTCGTCGATGGTGCCTACAACAATCGCTGCCCCGTATTTATGAATCAAAGGCGTAACATGCTCGAATTTCTCTTCACCATCTTCAAGGTTAATGGAGTTAATGATCGCTTTACCCTGACAATACTGCAAGGCCAGATCAATGACCTTCGGGTCCGTCGTATCGATCATTAACGGCACCTTGACCTTCTTCACCACCAGCTCCAGGAACCGCATGATGTCTTCCGTCTCATCCCGGTCCGGGTCCTGCACGCAGACATCAATAACCTGTGCGCCGCTCTTCACCTGGGCACGGGCTATCTCCGAAGCTTCCTCATATTTCCCCTCGACGATTAGACGCTTGAACTTCCGGGAACCGAGGACATTGGTCCGTTCACCGACCATATACGGACGGTTCTCACTCTCCACGTACACCGGCTCTATCCCTGACAAGGCCGGAGGATGCTGGCCGTCAAGCTTACGCGGCGGGTAAGCCGCCATCACTTCAGCCATCGCCCGGATATGATCAGGAGTCGTTCCGCAGCAGCCGCCGGCAATGTTCAGCCAGCCCTTCTCCGCGAAGCCGCCCAGCTTACGGGCCAGGGAATCCGGGGATTCATGATAATTCCCGTTCTCATCCGGCAGACCTGCGTTCGGGTAACAGCTGACGGCCGCTGAAGAGATAGCGGACAGAGAACGAATATGATCCCGCATGAACTCAGGTCCGGTAGCACAGTTCAGTCCGATGGACACCGGCTTCAGATGCTCCAGCGAAATATAGAAGGCTTCTATATTCTGACCGGCAAGTGTAGTTCCCATAGGTTCAATCGTTCCTGAAATCATCACCGGCAGCGTAATTCCGCTCTTCTCGAAGGCGTTACGGATACCAATGCTTCCAGCCTTCACGTTCAGGGTATCCTGGGATGTCTCCAGGAGCAGCGCGTCCACCTTGCCGTCGATCAGGGCAACCGCCTGTTCTTCATAGCTGTCTATAAGCTCCTTGAAGGTGACTCCCCCGGTGACAGAGAGCGTCTTGGTGGTTGGTCCCATAGCTCCTACCACATAACGCGGGCGCTGCGGTGTATCATATTTATCAGCGGCATTACGTGCAAGTCTGGCGGCCGCAAGGTTAATCTCCCTTGCACGGTCCTGAATATCATATTCGGCAAGCACCACTGAGGTGGCACCGAAGGTGTTCGTCTCGATCAGATCTGCACCGGCCTCCAGGTATTTCTCATGAATGTCCTGAATAACCTCCGGCCGGGTCAGCACCAGCATTTCATTACAGCCATCCAGGTCATCCCCGCCGAAATCCTCGCCGGTGAGCGGCACCTGTTGAATCATGGTACCCATAGCTCCATCCAGTATCAATATGCGCTGCTGCAAGCTCTCAGCAAGTGTGTATTTGGCCACTTTCCATCCCCCCAGTGAAACATTAGAGTAATTTTAGCAGAATAAAGGGATTTCGGAAAGCCTTCCTTTCCACCCTGCATTATTTGTATTTCCATTGATTTCATTTCTATTACGGCGCTACCACAAGTTTCTTGCTTGGCATGGAATGCTGCGTTCGGGCAGTCACATGTGAAGTGACACTGAATTCGCCCGCCTCTTCAAAGGTATGTTCCCCGACATAAGCCCCTTCTCCCGCACTTTCACCCTTGATTTCAACCTTCTTGGTCTTATCGGCTACCTCGTTGACTTCAAACATTACTTCTCGGGCGTCATCCACCGGTTCACCGTCCTGTGTCACCACAGCCTTGAAGCTAACTGCCTTACCTGCGGTTACTTCCTCCGGGGTCCAGCTCAGCTCCACCTTAATCGGTGACATGGAGGAATTGGCCGCAGCATGCATCTGCATCTCATCTTCCTTATTCCCCGAGCATCCGGCTAGCGTCATCCCCATTATAATGCATATAAGTCCCCTGCGTATCCTTGGCTTCATCATCTGAAGTCCTCCCGGTTCATAGGTAGATTCTTTTCATCTACGAACATATCCATTCTATATTACAATGAAAGTCAGATCGCTACTCTTCTTATTATACACATTTTATTCAATTTGCCTTAAAGAAGCTGCATGATTCACTCGTGAACATGAGAATAGTCATATCTTTGATTGTGAGCACTTGGGTGGACGCTCCGCGAACGGACCGTTGTTCCAATCGCTGTGCTCTCCAGATTTTTTTCATTCCCCTATGCGGTGAAAATCCGGAGACTGCTGATGCTTCCGAAGCGAGCTTTCCTGCGGAAAGCTTTCAGGCGAACGCTATCGCTTTTCCACAATCGTTCCGTTCTCTCCGCTGTTTAAGCGGGGTACGAAAATACTTTTAAAATAAAAAAACAAAGAGCAACAATTCTCCAGTGACGGGAGGACCGTTGCTCTTTGACCTTTTACAATTTTAAAAACACAGATGTTTCAATTATAAGGAGTCTACCAGCGGCAGAAGCTCTAAAAGATGGCTGATCTGGTAATCCGGCGTAATCTCCGGGTCCGAGGCTTTGCTATTGCGGTTGATCCAGACCGTGGTCAGTCCGGCAGACAAGCCCCCAAGAATATCTGTCGTAAGCTTATCGCCCACCATTATACCTTGTTCCGGTGCAATATCCAGCAGTCCGAGCGCATGCTCGAAGATTCCCTTGTCCGGCTTGCCTTTGCCGAAGCTTCCCGAAATCACAATGTGGTCAAAATACGGGGTAAGCTCCGGCACACCATCCAGCTTCTCCTGCTGAAGGGCCGGGCAGCCGTTCGTCAGAAGCAGCAGCTTCACCTTACCGCGCAGCTCGTCCAGCACCTGAAGCGTCTCCTCATAGATATAAGGACGGCTGCGGCGCTCTGCGGCGAACTTGTCAGCCAGCTGTGCAGCCAGTGCTTCATCCTCTACCCCGAGTGAGGCCAGGCCACGGCGCCAGGATTCCTTACGGTAGACAGGGGCAAGCTGTTCAAGTTGACGGAACTCAGGCTGCTCACCGGCAGTGAAGTTCGCCCACAGCGCTTCATACGGGTTAATACCGATCAGCTTCGTGAACGGATACGTCTCATAGGATTCGTACAGTGTACGGGCTTCCCTGCGTACAGCAGCTTCCAGCTCCCCGGGATCAACGGAATCTCCAGCAGCCTCACAAGCATGGCGGAAAGCTTCTTCCACACTGCGGTCATCCCACAGCAGAGTATCGTCAAGGTCAAATAGTACGGCGGTAATCGGCATTTGTTCTCCCACTCCCTATATGCTGGTCTGTCTTCCTATTCGTGCACGACCTCAATGTTGTTGTTCTTGGCGAACTGCTCCAGGCGTTCCCCCATCGCAGCGGTGTCATAACGGTTAATCAGCTTGGAGAAAATCCACTACTTGCGCTTACCCTTATACTTAATGGTAACTACACTGCGCGATAAAGTGATCTTCTCAATATCCGCCGCAGCCAGGAAGCGTTCGCGGTTGTATTTAATAGTAGAGATACGCGCACGCTCAACCTTAAGGAACGGACGGCGGAAGAACAGCAGCGCAGCGAGCAGGAAGTACAGCACTACACCCAGCCAGTTGGCCAGAATCCCGCTTCCTTTGGCTTCGTCAATCGAGCCGACCACCCAGAACATGATACCGAGCAGCATCAGTACAACGGGGAATACGATATTGCGGCCTTTGAAAATATCGATGCTTTTAGCGGCAGTCTTAGTGCTGGAAGTGTAAATGGAGTCCTTCCCCTGCTTCTTTCTTTGCTGGTTAATTTGCTTCGTGTTGCGTTGAACCATTCTTTCCCAAGAACGGGCCATGTAAGTTCCCCCTAGTCATCCTGTATTATCTATGAAAAGGCAACAGGCTAATGCTTAAGTCCGTTATTGCCTTCTTCATGCTCCGGATTGTCCACAATTTCGATGGTATCAAGCTGGGCCCGAAAGTTAGTGCGGATATTCCCCAGGTACATCTCGCGGAGCTTGGCACGTTCAGCCAGTTCCTCGTCATTCAGGCCGCCGTTCTTAGCTTTGCGTGCCAATTCATTGATGCGTGCGACCAATTCGTCAATATTCAATACGTTTCCCTCCCTCTAAATTCATTTTAACTTTGCCATGAGAAAAAGAGCTTGTCAAGGTCTACCCCCTGAAAGCTCTCACAGTCGATCATTAGTCTGACATATTCCTTCAGTATAAAGGTAAAGTCAGAATATCTCCGGCCTTAATGCCGCTGTTCTCCAAATGATTCGTCTTCATTATTCCTTCTATATATACGGCAGTCTTCATGTCCTCAGGCTTGTTGCTTAACGCAATACTCCATAAGGTATCTCCGCGTTCGACTACGATCCGCTTATCCGGCTTCATCGACGAGACCGAACCGGCAAAAACATTCCCCACCACAGTGAATCCCGAAATAACAAGCATCAGCACCAGAACCAGCTTCATCAGGCTGACCTGACGGAATAGTGATGAGAGCGCAGCGAGACTATGAAGAATCCCGTCCTTGATCTTGGTTACATAACTATGAGCAGTTGGATTACCGGGAGCGGACACCTTGATATCCTCATTATTGTAGATACTGTTGTATGTACTATACTTTAACATGATCATCATCCTCCAAACACATGTTCTTGCTTTCGAAAATAATATAACACGAACATGTGTTTCGATCAATAGTTTTTTCGGAACATTTGTTCTCTTTATTTTCATTCTCTTATTTTCCTCATTTTAGAACTTATGTTTGTACGAACGGAAGTTCTATGTTATAATTTTCCCAAACATAGTATATGGGGTTGATACCGATGTCAAAGATTTCTAGTCGTCAGCTGGCGATCCTGGAATTTATACGTAATGAAGTCCGCAGCAAGGGTTATCCTCCGTCCGTCCGCGAGATTGGCGAGGCTGTCGGCCTGGCCTCCAGCTCTACCGTGCATGGTCACTTGGACCGGCTTGAGAAGAAGGGCCTGATCCGGCGTGATCCAACGAAGCCACGTGCCATTGAATTACTCGGCCAGGAAGATTCAGAGAATGTGCATCAATTTGTCCAGACCGTTACCCGCATCCCGGTCGTGGGTAAGGTTACAGCTGGTGTTCCTATTACAGCTACAGAGAATATTGAGGATTACTTCCCATTGCCTGCTCATTATGTAGGCGATAACAAGGTATTTATGCTATCTGTTCTTGGTGACAGTATGGTGGATGCCGGAATTATGAACGGGGATTATGTCATCGTGCGCCAGCAGCAGACTGCCGACAACGGCGATATTGTTGTAGCGATGACCGAAGAAGATGAAGCAACTGTCAAGACCTTCTACAAGGAACGGGATCATATCAGGCTGCAGCCGGAGAATCCGGCGTACGAGCCTCTCCGCCTCAACCGCGTTACGATTTTGGGCCGGGTCATCGGATTATTCCGCGATATCCACTAATCTACTCCCCGCTTAAGAACAGGCTGCTCCGCACCATGCGAAGCAGCCTGTTTTATGTTCATTTTACTTCGTGTAGTGGCCAAAAAACTGAATGCAAACATTTGTTCGCATTCGGCTTTTTGGCCATTTTTTCTGCGAACCGCTGTCTAGCTCCGCACATATCCTGTTACAAAGGAGTGCTGATCTGTATGCCCAATTACCGAATTATCGTCGATCTGTCACAGCGCATGCTGTACCTGCTGGATAATGACGTTGTCACCAGAGGCTTCCCTGTCGGCATCGGCAAAATGTTAACCGTCTCGCCTGTAGGCGAATACACCATCATTAACAAACAGCCCAATCCGGGCGGTCCGTTCGGTGCCTTCTGGATGGGACTGTCCAAGCCGCATTACGGCATCCACGGAACCAATGACCCATCCTCCATCGGCCACATGGTCTCACACGGCTGTATTCGTATGTATAACGCAGATGTTCTGGCTCTAGCCGCCCTCGTTCCCATAGGTACCCGTGTCACCATCCGGGAATAGGAACGTCGCAAAAACCCTTGAGACGCCAGATTGCGTCCCAAGGGTTTTTGTGATTCATATGAATTAGAGCGGATACAGACTACAGCACACTTCTCAACAGACGGATAGCCACCGTATTCAAACGGATGGCCTCGCGGATCGATTCTCTGGCTGCCAGCAGTTCTCTTCTGGCCCGCGAACCTCTAGGCACTCTGCGCAGATTCTCATTGATTTCTTCCAGTCTCTCCAGCAGAATTGCCCGCTGTGTCAGCAGGACATTAATGGCTCTGCGAATCCGATTACGTTCTCTTTGGCTCATCTTTACACCTCTTTTACACTTGGATAGTATAAGAGATGCCAAAAATGGCTCCAAAGATTGTGTGATTCGGCAGTAATGTTAGTTAGAGCTGCAGGTAGTGGGCAGCGAATCTGCTTACTTTTTGTTCAATCGTACCCGGAATTCAAATTCATCGCGTCTATAAGTCATTCCGGCCAGCACAATGTACTCCGGTGTCCATTTCTGTACAGGTCCGGCATAATCAGCAATCACATGCGGTTTGCCATCAACCAGCTGAACGACGTAGACCTGTACCTGTGCCAGTGCGGCAGCGAATAGATCAGCATCACTGGACAGTACTTTATAAGCCGTATTCAACTTCGTTCCTCCTTGTTCCACAACCATATTAAAGATTCCGTCTCGAATCTATTCAATTATACCGGGTCATGGAACAATATGTAAACCATATTTACAGCTTAATAAACAGGATTTTGAACAATCCGATATACTTCTTCGTGGCCCCGCCATCCCGGGTAAAAAAATTGGTATTCTTAAGGTCCGGTACACTGAATACAGAAAACAAAATGTAGTTATCCCTCACGGTCAAAGACTCAATTACAGGCTGGGCCACCTGCTTGGTAATTCCGTCGCCTATTTCCTGACCGAGCGTATTTTCCAGATTCTTTACAGAATATTCACTGAATGCTTCCTTTCCCGGATTCGTAACCGCCATCACAATCAGAACAAGGATAAGGACCAGTAACGACTTACCGCCCGATCTCCTGCGGACTTTGCGTGCAGGGCTTGGCGTATCATAACGCGAATTCATTCTTTTCCCCCTCTACTACAAAATATATAGTATCTCTAGCAACATGACACCCAGCGGATTAAATATCATCCGGTACACGAACAGCATCCCACCTGTAATTCCACTGCCCCCGACATCAATGCTGCTCCAATCCCACAACGGCAGAGCCGGCGCATCCAGCCCATATTGCTCCATAAGCCTTGCTTGGGTCTCCGCTGGCACAGCCGCTCCTTCCGCCCCAGCCACCGAACAGGTTAGCGCCAGGACGAGCATCAGCGAAAGCATAATCTTATATGTATTCTTCATCATCCGCTCCCATAACTCCCACTAGGATTCTCTTCTGGTTAAGTATATAGGAGATGGAATAGTATGTAAAAGGTCTATTAGTCTAGTCCCAAGTGCAGAACATACTTCTCTTGCTCTCGCCCCGGCCAAGAATACGAGATTCCTACTATTAATCCTGGAAATTTCAGTGTTGCATACACATTCTGTGACGTTTACAATAAATTTGCGAGGGTGAGAACCTCTTGCGTTTTTCTTTTCGGCCTCTCCCCTACACTAAAACTTGGGAGAGGTTTTTATTTAGGAGGTAAATATATGAATGGAAATAAAGTTATCATCATTCTTCTGTCTATATCCATACTGGGTGTACTGCTTTACTTTGGAATAGCTTATGGACTGCTATGGTATGCCTTCCGGTCCTCGGTTCCCATTGAAGAATAATCTAAGAAACCTGGGAGGAAACGTTGAATGGATTTTCGCTTAAGGCTTGACGGTGCGTTAGACGAAATTTATGAACCTCTATGGAAGTTAAGGATTCAGCTCTCTGATCTAGAAAAAGCACTACTCCGAAGCAAGCGGGTGCGGCGTCTTCATTATATTCGGCATGGCGGAGCTTCATTCATCAATACCCACCATACCTTCAGCCGCTTACAACATACATTAGGTGTATTTGCGCTTACAGTGCATTTTGAGCCGGATAACCGTACGTTGCGGGCAGCAGCATTGCTGCATGATATCGGACATGCGCCGTTCAGTCATACGCTGGAATCCCTTCCCGGTGCGGATCATCATAAATGGACCCGGGAGGCTTTGTTGTCAGAGGAGATCGTTGACATCCTGTCTCATGCGAGTATTCGCGCAACAGAGGTTATGGACTATATCGATGGCTCAAAGCGAAGCGTGTTGAGGAACAAGGACGGGGTTCTTCATGCTGATCATCTGGACTCCTTGGTCAGAAGTGCTTTTATCGGCGGTTATCTGACTATATCTGCTGGTGAACTTTTAGAAGCGGTGAGCTATAGAAATGGGAGTCTCCAGTTCCCACTGGAAGCCGGCGAGCGTGTCACCGAGCTCATATGGGAAGAAGCCCGTATGCAAGCTTCCCCGGCTAACATCGGCGTAAACGCGATCATGAGGAAGCTGGCTGGCCGCTTAGTAGATGCAAATGAACTTGAAACCACTAAGTTGCCGTTTATGACGGATACGCATATCGAGCAGTTGCTTCATAATAATCCAGACACCCAGGAAGAGTATGAACAGTTGCTCATGGAATCATGGCGGATTAGCGTGTCGCAGCATAAGCCTGCTTTTCCAGCGGAAACGGCCGTTTTGAGTAAGCTCTATCTCGCAATGCCGCTCATCCAAGGCGTTCTGATCACCGAATATTCGCCAGAGATCCTCGCTACGATCAACCAACTTACAGAGCAGCTAGGCACATACTACGTTTGGTGGGAGTAAGCGCTTTTTTATAAACATACTTCGGAATAACTTATACACTAATGTAACAGATCTTCCGCCCTCCCCCGTTTGACTTTGAACAATAATCTTAGAACTTCACCATCTAAGTAATGTCAACATGTTAAGATTACTTATAATCAGAAAGCACCTCCAAAATATATATTTCATGAGATAAACTTATAGAATCGTGATATTATTTGGAGGTGTACTTATGCGAAATATAGATTATACAAACTATTATTGGCAGGATGATGAAATTAGATTGCGTTCAATAGAGGCTGAGGATTGGGAAGTTATATATTTAACTGCATTCGATACCCCTGCCCGTCGTTTACTGGAATGTACTATTGAATTGCCGCCTACAATCTCGGGTGCGAAGAAATTCGTTGAAGAGAACGTTGAATTTACATCCACTAATGGCCGAATCATGTTTACTATTGAAAATATGAACGGTGAAACGGTAGGTGGTATTAATCTAAACAGCATTGACGAGAGGAATGGTACTTTCAGCATAGGTATTGTAATTGATCATCCCTATCGAGGTAAGGGTTACGGTACCAGGGCAGTGCACATGCTCTTAAAATATGCATTTTTCGAGCGTAGACTTAATAAATTTAATGATTATGTTCTGGACGGAAATAAGGCATCGGCTGCTATGCTTAGAAAAGTAGGATGCGTTCAAGAAGGAGTCCGACGTCAAATCTTCTATATCAATGGTAAATATCATGATTCTATGTTGTTTGGTTTAACAAAGAATGAATATAGGGCTCTTCTTCATGAGGATCACCAAAATATATAATCATGCATTAACCTAATCAGAGACGTTCAGTTCCATATACCAACAGCAGTCCGGGATTTATTATTTGGTAGACAAAAACCACAAAGGAACGAAAATAATAATATATTCGCCTAATGGTTCGGTTTATTTTAATGGGCATACTACGGCAAGTAACGGTTATCAAGTTTACAAAGAAGGACCTGCCAGGCCAGCAGGAGTCTATACCATTAAAGTTTCATCAGATAATGGAGGTACTGGATTCGTTATCAATACGGAGTCGCAGCTAGAGCTTATTCATGATAATGGATAAAAGCCTGCAGACCACTTAAGGTGGCGGTCCCCCTGTTA
Organism: Paenibacillus sp. FSL R7-0210; assembly: GCF_038009085.1. NCBI lineage: Bacteria > Bacillati > Bacillota > Bacilli > Caryophanales > Paenibacillaceae > Paenibacillus > Paenibacillus sp. FSL R7-0210. The sequence goes on along the minus strand of NZ_JBBPAR010000001.1, from coordinate 2,089,187 downwards.
CGGGACAGGGATCACAACATCTTGCAAGTTCAAACAGCCAGTCGCCGGAAATCCACCGGTGACTGGCTATTTAGATTCTCCTAAATCCGAATTAACCCAAGAGTTCTCCACCGCTCCTATCCCCGCAAAAAGAGGCAGTGGCTCCAATTCCCCTCTAATTTGCAGGGGCTTGGTGGGGATTGAACAATTTTCGAGGAGAGGTTGGTTAACCCGCCCCTTTATTGAAGTGTAGTAATTACGTCCACTCCATATTGATCCCAGGAACATATTCTGTTATATGTCAAATCAATAGGAGGCAGCTACTATGTCTTGCCCGAAGCATCGAAAAGTAATTGTCGTAAAACTGCACCCGGGTCAAAAAGCGATTATCGTTTGTAAGCATAAAAAACGCCGGCGGCATTGCTAAGATGAATTACAAGGGGCTGTTCCAAAAGCCATGAAATGGCTACTGGGACAGTCCTTTATTTTGGAGTAGAACATCGTTAAAAACAAAAAGAAATCCTCCCGCGTCCACATATAAAAAAGCCCCCAGCGCGTATAGCGCCGGGGGCTGCTGTATCCTAGTACAATGTCATGTACTGATCTCTTTCCCATTCGTGGACCTGGGTGCGGTAGATATCCCATTCGATTTCCTTCAGCTCGTAGAAGTGGGCCAGGGCGTGTTCGCCGAGGGCTTCTGTGATCACGTGGCTGCGGATCATTTCGTTCAGGGCTTCCTTCAGATCGGCTGGCAGACTTGGGATGCCTTCTTCGATCCGCTCTTCTTCGGACATCACATAGATGTTACGGTCGATAGGAGCCGGAAGATCCAGCTGACGCTTGATTCCATCCAGACCTGCCTTCAGCATAACAGCGAGTGCAAGGTAAGGGTTAGCCGCAGGGTCCGGGTTACGAACTTCAACGCGTGTGCTGAGTCCTCTCGAAGCCGGAATACGGATCATCGGGCTACGGTTACTTGCAGACCAGGCTACATAACAAGGGGCTTCATAACCAGGCACCAGACGTTTGTAAGAGTTGACCGTCGGGTTAGTGATCGCTGCAAAAGCACGTGCGTGCTTCAGAATCCCCGCCATGTAATAACGGGCAGTCTTGCTTAGGCCCAGCTTATCGCTCTCATCGTAGAACATATTCTCTTTGCCTTTGAACAGGGATTGGTGAGCGTGCATACCAGATCCGTTCATACCGAACAGCGGCTTAGGCATAAAGGTTGCATGCAGGCCGTGATGGCGGGCTACCGTCTTCACGACAAGCTTGAAGGTCTGAATCTGATCCGCTGCCTTGATGGCATCGGCATATTTGAAGTCAATTTCATGCTGGCCGGAAGCTACTTCATGGTGGGAGGCTTCAATTTCAAAGCCCATCTCTTCCAGTGTCAATACGATTTCGCGGCGGCAGTTCTCCCCAAGATCCATCGGCGCCAGATCGAAATAACCACCCTGGTCATTCAGCTCTGTAGTCGGATTGCCCTTCTCATCTGTTCTGAACAGGAAGAATTCCGGCTCCGGTCCGACATTCATAGCTGTGAAGCCCATTTCTTCCGCTTCCTGCAGACAACGCTTGAGAATACCACGCGGGTCTCCGGCAAACGGTGTGCCATCCGGCATGTACACATCACAAATCAGACGTGCCACACGGCTGTCAGTCACCCAAGGGAAGATAACCCAGGTGCTCAGGTCAGGATACAGATACATGTCGGATTCTTCAATCCGCACATAACCTTCGATGGAAGAGCCATCGAACATCATTTTATTGTCGAGTGCTTTTTCAAGCTGGCTTACCGGAATCTCAACATTCTTGATCGTTCCCAGCAAATCGGTGAATTGCAGGCGAATAAACCGGACGTTCTCGTCCTTGGAAATGCGCAGAATATCCTCTTTAGTAAAGCTCACGTTACCCTCTCCCTTTCAACAGCTCTATATTATTTATTAAAAAACCGGGTTAGCTCACCTTGAATTAGAGACACTTGTCCCGGTCTTTTACCGGAAACCAGCTCCTGCTTCAGCAGACGGTGAAGCTGCGAATCAGACAACTCTCTACGTCTCACCTCTGTGTCAGGGGTAATAACCGTAGCTTCTTCAGATTCCTTCGAGACAGGATTCATCACCTGCTTAATGCCAGCAATATTAACACCCTTCTCAATCAGTGCCTTGATCTCAAGCAGACGTTCCACATCATTAAAAGAGAACAAACGCTGGTTGCCGGAGGTACGCGCAGGTACGATCAGGCTGTGCTGCTCATAATAACGAATTTGTCTGGCGGATAGATCTGTTAACTTCATTACGATTCCAATAGGAAATAATGCCATATTTCTGCGGATTTCATCACCCATGACTCATCCAACCTTCCAATGATCTTTTTCTCATCTCATTGTACATTTCCTTATATGGCGTGTCAATGGTATGTGAGTTTTTCTCACAAGATTTCTTTCACCCTTTGTGAGATTAACAGATCAAAGTGTCAAATGCATGGGATTGGCTTCCCCGAAGTATATCACAAAGAGCAATCCGCAGGCAAAATCCGCCCATATAGCGGGGCTTCAGCTTCGATGACGAAACAGGTGCTTTGCGGGGGCCTTAAAGGCTACTGCACATGCTTCATAGCATGTCATGCTTCAACGATCCATTCCCCTTCTCCAGCCGGAGTCTCGAATCCGTTCAGGAAGCGGGTCAGAATCTCCTCGGTAATGGTGAATGCCGCATTGGCATCCATCCGCTCGCTCCTCAGCAGGAGCCGGTGCCGTAACTCTTCAGGCTGTACCTTGAGGAAGATCACAGCCCATTTCCCGCCATGCTCTTCGATCAGCTGTTTGTAACCATCCCGGCGCTGCCGCTGCCAGAAGCTGAAATCCACCACCACATGACGCTTCGCCTGAACCAACTGCACCAGCTCTTTGCGCAGCTTGCGTTCCGACTGTTCCTTCAAGGATTCGTACTCCTCCTCAGGATAATCTATCCCGTAGCGGCCATATGTACTCCAGATATCCTCATCGATGGACAGCCGGACGAACCCCTCATGCTCCAGCTTAAGCGCAAAAGTCGTTTTGCCCGAACCCGCTACTCCGCACATCATGACGACTAGTGGAGCCTTGTCCGCACTCCTTTTCTGCAACAATCCCTCGATAGCTTCTGCTTCGTTCATCAGCCTCTGCCTCCTATGTGTTCAAGAACTATAGCAGCTTGCGCTCCCTCATACTCTGCAAGGCCATTAATACCCCGTATTTGACATGAGAATACGTTAATCCGCCTTGCATATACCCGATATATGGTGCGCGGATGGGCGCGTCGGCCGACAGCTCCAGGCTTCCGCCCTGGATGAAGGTCCCGGCAGCCATGATGACCGGATGCTCATACCCCGGCATATCCCAAGGCTCAGGCACGACGTGGCTGTCTACCGCTGCTGCGCGCTGGATACCTTGTACGAAGGCAATCAGATGCTCGGGTCCGTCAAAAGCCACCGCCTGAATCAGATCAGTACGCGGCTCATGCCAGGCAGGCTTGGTAGTGAAGCCGCAGCGCTGGAATACCGCCGATGCGAAGATACTTCCCTTCACAGCCTGTCCCACCGTATGCGGGGCCATGAACAGGCCTTGATACAGGCCGCGCGTAGTGCCGAGCATCGCTCCTACCTCACCGCCGATTCCAGGGGCAGTCAGGCGGTAGGCCGCCAGCTCCACCAGCTCTGCACGGCCGCAGATATAACCGCCGGTCTCAGCGATTCCGCCGCCGGGATTCTTGATCAGCGAACCGGCGACCAGATCAGCGCCTACCTGCGGCGGCTCCAGCGTCTCGGTGAACTCTCCATAACAGTTATCCACGAATACGATAACATCCGGCTTAATCGCTTTTACCCGCGCTGCCATCTCGCCAATCTCAGCGACCGTGAAGGACGAACGCCAGTCATAGCCGCGCGAACGCTGGATTCCGATCACCCTGGTCTTGTCATTTATCGCTAAGGCGACCTCATCCCAGTCAACCTTACCCTCTTCTGTCAGCGTTGTCTCCCGGTAGCCGATGCCGAAATCGGCCAGAGAGCCTGTCCCGTCTCCTGGCTTCCCAACTACCTTATGCAGCGTATCATAGGGACGTCCTGTAATGTACAGAAGCTCATCTCCGGGCCGCAGCACACCGAACAGAGCGGTAGATATGGTATGAGTTCCTGAAGCGAAATGCGGCCGCACTAGCGCCGCTTCCGCACCGAATACTTCGGCATAGACCAGATCCAGCACCTCGCGCCCCCGGTCGTTGTAGGCATATCCGGTAGAACCCGCGAAGTGAAAATCACTCACATGCTGGCGCTGAAAGGCTTCGATCACCTTCCACTGATTATGATCCACAATCCGGTCCAGCACCTTGACCGCACCTTCGATTTCTAGCTCTGCAGCTTCCGCTGCCTGTAATAAATCCTCTGCAAATCCTGCCATGTCCCCTTCATCTCTCCTAACATTCTGTATAATAGTGTCCTGCTTCCGCAAGTGATGTGCAGCCTGATAGGCATCGATTCCTGGAAAACCCGCACAACAAAGCCTGCCTGGATCAATATCCGAAGCAGACTGTTGCTATGCGGGCTATGAATGCTTCCTATCTTAGCGGTTCATGCCAACTCCCAGCGGGTCAGATAAGCCATTATTGCAGCTCCACGAATTCAGCCAGCTTGTAGCTCCATTTATCGTAGTCCTCTTTATTCAGTCTCACGTTATAGAGTACATCGCTTCCGTCATAATCCTGTTCAAGCACCTCGCCCACCCGGTAGAGCAGAGAGGACAGATCCCCGCGGTCACCGGGAATGCGGAAGATCAGAGTATCCCCGGCCAGCTGATCGCTGATGATCTCCGTGATCCTTGAGAGGTCCTCCTCATTAAAAGCACTGATCTTCAGGAAGCCTTCACCGGTCGGGAGCATCTCCAGCTGCTCCGGCTGACACAGATCGATTTTGTTGAACAATACGATCTGCGGCTTGCCTGCCGCGCCCAGATCCTGCAGAATCGTCTGAACGACCTCCATCTGCTCTTCACGCATCGGAGAAGAGGAATCCACCACATGCAGCACCAGATTGGCTTCATTGACTTCCTCCAGCGTAGCGCGGAAGGAGGCTACTAGATCATGCGGCAGATTCTGAATGAAGCCAACGGTGTCCGTAAGCACGACCTCCTTGCTGCCCGGAAGCTGAAGCACACGCGAAGTCGGGTCAAGGGTAGCGAACAATTGGTTCTCGATGTACACATCGGCATCGGTCAGCTGCTTCAGCAGCGTGGATTTGCCCGCGTTGGTATAGCCTACCAGTGCCACCTGAACCGCACCGCTCTTGCGGCGGTGTTCACGGTGCAGCTCACGGGTCTTGACCACCTCATCCAGCTGGCGCTTCAGCTCGGTAATCCGCTCCCGGATATGCCGTCGGTCCGTCTCCAGCTTGCTCTCTCCGGGACCTCTCGTACCGATTCCGCCACCCTGACGCGACAGATTCTTGCCTTGCCCGGACAGACGCGGCAGCAGATAAGACAGCTGGGCCAGCTCTACCTGGATGATCCCTTCACGGGTCTTCGCGCGTCCGGCGAAGATATCGAGAATCAGCTGCGTGCGGTCAATGATTTTGAGATCCAGCGCCTCTTCCAGATTACGCACCTGCGCCCCGGACAGCTCCTGATCGAAGATCGCGGTATTCGCGCCAAGCCCGTCAGCGGCCATCCGAAGCTCCTCCACCTTACCTTTACCGATAAACCACCTGGAATCGGGGGTCTCCTTATTCTGCCGTAATACATCCAGAACCTCTACCCCGGCGGTCTCTGCTAGTTGTACAAGCTCCTGGAGCGAGAGTTCAGGGTCGATCCCGGTGCGTTTGATCTTGTCAGTCACCAGACTGACAAGAATCGCCCGGTCCTGCACTTCTGTCTCTGTGTCATGTGTTGTAGTTGCCATTCATTCCATGCTCCTCATCTATTCTTCCTGGACTATCCTTTGAAATCCTCGGTCCGCAGCGTCATCAGCTCCTGCTTGCCCGGACTTGTACTCTCATACTGGTTCAAGAGCCGCACAGCCTGTGCGCGTACCGCCTTCTCAATACTGTTGCGTACATACCTTGCATTGCTGAAAGCATGCAGACTCTCTGTCTTCTCCATAAGCAAATGCTGCTTGAGTCTGAGTATGGCCTGCGGCATCAAAATATAATCACGGTCCTTGGCCATCAGCTCGGCAATCTGCAGCAGCTGGTCGATGGTATAATCGGGAAATTCAACCTGGATCGGAAACCGCGAGGGCAGACCCGGATTGCTCATCAGAAAATAGTCAATCTCGCCGGAATACCCGGCCAGAATCAGGACAAACTGGCTGCGGTGGTCCTCCATCGATTTCACTAAAGTGTCGATGGCCTCCTTGCCGAAATCCTTGTCTCCGCCGCGGGCCAGACTGTAAGCTTCGTCGATGAAGAGGATACCGCCGAGCGCTTTTTTCACCAGATCCCGCGTCTTCTGGGCAGTATGTCCGATATATTCGCCTACCAGATCTGCGCGCTCTACTTCAATCAGATGCCCTTTGCTGAGCACACCCATCCGCTGGAACAGCTTCGCCACAATCCGTGCAACCGTAGTTTTGCCAGTCCCCGGATTGCCCTTGAATACCATATGGTAGGCCTGGCCTCCGGTGGCAAGTCCGGCTTCACTGCGCATCTGGGCCACCTGCAGCAGGGCATAGATCTCGAAGACCAGCTCTTTGATGTTATCCAGACCTACAAGTGCATCCAGCTCCCGGCTCAGCTCCTGGAACAGTCCGCTATGGCTGCCGGGCTTGGGAGCTGCCGTGCCGCCTGCGTGATCAGCCGGCAAGCCGGACACCGGGGCCGGAGCCTGATTATTCAGCACAATGTTAATCTGCCTGGACGGTCTGCGTTCTTCCCGTCCGCTGCTTGCCGCCGCTACATGTCCGTTCACCTAGTTCACCTCATTATACAGGTCTGACTTGCTCTAACCAGTCTATTCCAGTATAAAAGGCGTTATTAGCAGTTTTGGAAATTAGCAGATTTACAGCGACAGCTCCTGCAATTTCCATTTGGTGTAGGCCAGAATCTCACGGGACTTATACTTAAGCATCGACATCACTTTAGACTCCGTGACGCCAAGCTCCGGGTTCTTATACCCCAGCTTACGCGCAGTCTCCAAGGCGCGGCGGCCATGAAAATCATGGGTAATCACGACAGCTGAAGACAATCCCTCCTGCTGCATGACTGTCTTGCTGAACAGCAGGTTCTCGTAAGTGCTGGTAGACTGGTCCTCCAGATAGATCACCTTGTCAGGTACTCCATGGGCAACCAGATACCTCTGCATGCCTTCGGCTTCCGTGTACTTATACTCCGGCTGATCCAGCCCTCCAGAGACAACAAAATGGCTGAATGCACCAGACTTATACAGCTCAAGCGCATAATCCAGCCGTTCCTTCAGCCCGGGGCTCGGTTCATCGCCCCACATCGACATCCCCAGAATAACTCCGGCGTCCGCCTTCACCATGGGCGAGGTGGTTGCTGCACTGTTAATTCTGTTAAAGACTACTCCGCACCAGATGAATCCGGCCACAATCAGTACCAGCAGCGAGACCATCAGCACCCTCTTCGTGCGGTGGTGGCGCTTGCGCGACACTTTGCGGATCGGGGATGAACCCCGTTGATAGACATACCAATCCATGATCTACTTCCTCCTAAATTCTCCGTGATGAAACAATTCGGCACGATGCTTCAGTGAAAGGGAGAAATACGGAAAGGCATGAGCGTCTATCGCACGCAGAATTGCATTGGCTGTTGACCAGGCTAACTGATAATCACTGTCCGTGATATCTTCCCGCTCCAGCGCTTCCTCCAGCTCATCCTCATCCAGCAGAAATACTTCACCATTCCACAGCACTACAACATCCAGATACAGATCGTCGAACCAGGGAACCCCTTGATCGGTCACGCCCTGGACCTTGCAGGTGTCAATGTACCACTGCACAATATTTTGCCGTTCATCAAACATGGCCGTCACAATATAGTGGCTGTCCTTGGGAAAATACTGCAGCCATGAATATCCCTTGTCCGCAATGCGGTATGTATGCCTGCCGTAACTCTTCCATAGCGGCTCCTTCAGCCCGTATATAGTGTAGAGTGTGATATAACCGCTGAACTCCCGGGTCTCCACATAGCGGCAGGCAAAATGGCGGCGGGTAATCCTGCGCCAGTTGGCCCGGTCTCCGAATTTACGTTTCATATGAATAACCCTCTTCTGATAATGGTGCATTCAGCTTAACACATTTTGCAGAGACACTCAAAACAAGAAAACCCCGACATCCGGCAATTCTGCATAGCGCAGAGCTCCCGGAGCTGTCAGGGTAATCGTTAATGCTATGAATTTGACTTCAAGTCAGTCTAATGCACATTTCCGGGTCCTTCAACAAAACCGCTGCCCGGATCACTTGCCGGATCGGTTCCGGCATTCGGGTCAGGGATGATTCCAGGATCGACAGTACCGGTCGTCGCCTCCGGTGTCGGTAGTGGCTCTGCCGTGGCAGCCGCAGGCGGCGGTGTCATCTCAGGCGGGGTTGTGGCTGCTCCGCTGCCGTTATCCCCTCCTTGACCATTGCCGTTATTACCTGGACCGTGATTGCCTGGACCATTATTACCTGATCCGTTATTCCCAGGTCCATTGTCTGGCGGATTGCCGCCGTTCTCTCCATTTCCGGAATCGCCGCCGTTATCGGGGTTATCCGTAGGCAGATTCGGGTCAGGCGTCATCTCTGGCTCAGGGGTCTGAAGCTCATCCTGAACGGACACCGTTATAGTCTCAGAAGGCTCGCTCTCCTGATCTAGTTCCTGATAATATGCAGTAACATAATATTCGTAAGACAGTCCCGGCATCGCACTGATGTCCCCGATATTCGAGGCCATAGTGTTCATGAGTGGGGTGAAGTCTGCTTCAGACGTCTCGCGGCGGTAAATACGGTATTCTACACCGCTGGCCGCAGCAGGATTCCAGCTCATATTGACCGTCATCGTGGATGGATCATACGCAGCCTGGAAGCCCGTTACCGCCGATACCGCTTCAGGCGTCGGCGTAGCCTCTACCTCTGGAGCAGCGCCCTTCGGCACCGGGAACTGCTTGGCAGGCACACCTTCGAGCGCCTTCTCCATGACCTTGCCCCAGAAGGCCGCGGCCAGCGGACTGCTGTTCTTCAGCAGATGGGTCTTGCTCGGCTTGTCGTAGCCCATCCATACCGCTGCCGTCCATTCCGGCGTATAGCCGACGAACCAGACATCACGGTTCGAGCTGATGCCCTTATATCCGCTTTGTGTTGTACCGGTCTTACCGGCTACCGGACGGTTAATTTTTGCTTTTTTACCTGTACCGTCCTGTACAACACGCTGCATCATCTCTGTCATCTGATAGGCCGTCTGTTCACTCATTACACGGTCTGGCTTGGTGTTTGCCTTGTAGACAGTCTTATCGTCTTTGTCATCAATCGACTTGATGGAGTATGCCTCCCGCAGTTCTCCACCATTGGCGAACGCACTGTAGGCCTGGGCCATCTCCATCGTGTTCGTTCCCTCACTCATCCCGCCGAGGGCGAGCGACAGGTTCTTGTCTTCATCCTTCAGGTTGATCCCCAGCTTCTTGGCGAACTGGAAGCCGGTATTTACACCGATCTCATTCAGCAGCCAGACCGCCGGAATATTCTCCGACTTCGTCAGCGCATCGCCCATGCTGATCGACTTCGAGTACCCGTGCAGATTGTTCGGACAATACTTGCCGAAGCACTGCTTCTCATTGCTCAGCATGGAATCATTCGTGAATTTGCCGGATTCCAGTGCCGGTGCATAGGATACCAGGGGCTTGAAGGCAGAACCCGGTGAGCGGCGGCTGCCGTCGATCCGGCTGTAGCCTTTTTTCTCATAATTACGTCCGCCCATCAAGGCTACAACGCTGCCATTCTCCTGATTCACAATGGTCATTGAGCCCTGAACCAGCTCATCGTCCACACTTTTCTCGAAGTTATCACTGTCGGCAAAAGCATCCTCGATCGTCTCCTGGGCATGCTTATCCATGGTTGTATAAATCTTATACCCGCCGATATTGAGATCATCCTCGGTCAGCCCGAATTTGTCCTCAGCCTCACCAATCGCATAATCAATGAATGCCTGGTAACGCTGCTTCTTCTCAGGCGGCTTGTAGTTGTAATCCACGGCCTTCGCTTCGTCCATCTGCTCCTTGGTAATCAGCTTCTGCTCATACATGAGTTGAAGCACTACGCCCCGGCGTTCCTTCGACAGATCGGGGTTACGCAGCGGATTATAGCGGGATGGCCCTTTGGGCATTGCAGCCAGGGTCGCTATTTGCCACAATTTAAGTTCATTCAGATTACTTTGGCCAAAATAACGGATCGATGCTGCCTTAATCCCGTAAGTGGTTCCGCCGAACGGAATCCGGTTCAAATACATCGTGATAATACTCTCTTTGGATTCTTGCTTCTCCAGTGCAACGGCAATCGACACCTCGGTCGCCTTACGGAAGAAGGTCTTGTCGCGGTTCAGAAAGATGTTCTTCGCCAGTTGCTGGGTAATTGTACTCCCGCCTTCTACCATACTGCGGGCCGCAATATCCTTAACGGCCGCTCGTCCGATGGACCAGAGATCCACCCCGTTATGCTCGAAGAACCGTTTATCCTCGGTGGCTACGAATGCTTTAACCAGCATCTGGGGAAGATCCTCATATTCCACCGGATCGCTTTTCTCCAATGACAGCTCTCCGATCAGGTTCCGGTTCCGGTCAAAAATCTGTGTCGGCGGATTGATCGTCAGCTTGTCCCTGTTCTCATCCAGCAGCTTCTGCCCGTTCAGCATGATGAACAAATAACCGCCCAGCGCACAAAAAATAGCTAGCGCAACTGAAAAAAACAAACTCCACAGCACACGCTTTTTGGTTAAGAATCTTTTCTTTTTTTTCTTCGGCTTCCCTTGGGAGCTTGGCGGCTGACTTCCTCTGTTTCTGTTGCCGCCGCTCCGGGTTAACTGGTCTCTGGACATGCTGCCTCCTGACTCCCTTAACGGAAAAAACGTAAATGATGTTCACGAATGAAAAGAACAACCTTCTCAGGTTGCTCTCTCGCACTCTCTATTCAAACGATTTATAAACAAAAAGGTTTCGCTTCAAGACGGTAAAATCTTAATTCTCGCTGTTATTGTCCTGCATCAGTGATACGCTTCGCTGCGGCGTAAATGTGGAGATCGCATGCTTGTACACCATCTGCTGGCGCCCGTCACTGTCGATGACAATGGTGAAGTTGTCGAACGCTTTGATAATTCCCCGGATTTGAAAGCCGTTGGTCAAATATACTGTAGCAGGGATATTCTCTTTGCGCAGCTGGTTCAAGAACGTATCTTGAATATTAATGGACTTGTTCATATGACGTACCCCCAATGGTTCAATTAGATTGTTCAGAAGTATATTCAAGACCTGTGAGAAACTTTCCTGCTATTATACCATTTAATTTTGCAAAATTCTCAGAAAAGTTTTGGCTCTCCAGAACGTCAATCCACTGAATCTCCTTCATGTGGCGAAACCATGACAACTGCCGCTTGGCAAACCGGCGGGTATCACGCTTCAGCAGCACCACGGCTTCCGCAAGCGTCATCTCCCCCTCCAGGTAGGCGGCAATTTCCTTGTAGCCCAGACCCTGCATAGACACAAGACTCCTGCCGTAGCCTTGATCCAGCAGCCGCTGCACCTCAGGCACGAGGCCCTCCGCCAGCATCTGATCGATTCGCTCTTCAATACGTTTATATAGTATTTTCCGGTCCATTGTCAAACCGATCAGGCATAATTCGTAGGGAGACTCCTTGTTCTGGCCGGCCAGCGAGTCGGATAACGGGACGTTCGTCTGGTGAAAAATCTCCAGCGCGCGGATGATCCGCCTGCGGTCATTGGGATGCAGCCGCTCCGCACTGGCCGGGTCTATCGCTGCCAGACGGGCATGCAGGGCATCAGCCCCATGCTCTTCGGCGTAAGCCTCCTGCTGCTCACGGAAAGCCTCATCAGCTACCGCTTCAGAGAAGCGGAAGCCGTAGCATAACGATTCAATATATAGTCCCGTTCCGCCCACAATAAAAGGCAGCTTGCCCCGCGCGCTGATCTCCTCAATCAGCCGTGCCCCCTGCTCCTGGAACTCAGCCGTGGAGTACGCGTCCTGCGGATCATGAATATCAATCAGATGATGGGGGATGCCCTTCATCTCCTCAGGCGTGATCTTGGCCGTCCCGATATCCATCCCGCGGTAGACCTGCATCGAATCCCCGGAGATGATCTCGGCTCCGTGGGCCTCGGCCAGCTCCAGACTTAGTTTGGTCTTGCCGACCGCAGTCGGACCCAGCAGGACAAGCACCTTGCGTTTGGTCTTAGTTGTCAATGGTAATCACCCCGTACGATGTTTTGGCATTGGCCCGCAGCAGTTCCTTGAAGCCGAGGCGGGTGAATTCTCCGCTCAGCGCCTTCTCCTTCAGCAGCACGGTCTTGCGGGCAACCCTGGTGGCCTCAGCCACACTGTCAGTCGACAGCGCAGCAGGATTGGCGAATTGCCGCAGCGGCGAGATCGCCGCCGAATCCGTCAGCGGCACCCGGAACATCGGATCGAAGTAGACGATGTCGATGCTTTTGTCCGGCTGGGCCCGCAAATATTCCAGATGATCCCCGTGCTGCACATCAATACGGCGCAGCGCTTCGTTCACCTTCACCTGGCCAGACACATAACCGCTCATCCCTTCCAGCAGGAGGGCATACAGCGGCAGCGAGCTCTCCAGCGCCGTCACCTTGGAGGTCTCCCCTCCAGTGACAGCGAACAGCAGCGAATCTGCTCCAAGTCCGGCCGTGCAGTCCAGCACGCTGTCTCCGGGGAGCATGCCTGCGGCAGCGATCATAGGGTCCGGCTCGCCTCTTAAGATTCTTTTGGCGCGGACAAAGCCCATGCTGGGATGGAATTCCATCGGTGGCATTCCCGGCGCAATCAGCCGGACGACCTCCTGCAGAACCACCAGAATCTGTTCGTCCCCGTAATGCTCTGCCAGCTTGCCCATCGAGAATTTCGCTCTCGGAGCATAGGCGCAGCCTGTGCGGTCCGCAAGCTCCCGGGCCCGGGCCACCACTTGCGGTATCGGGTCAAAGCCCGTCGTTATAATCATGTTGCCTCCGTTCTGCACTCTATAAATGTACAATATAGCCACTACATAACGCGCTTAAACAGCTTCTCCAGATCATAGGCCGAGAACGACACAACGATCGGACGTCCATGCGGGCAGGTATAAGGCTGGCGGCAGGCCGCGAGCCGGGTGAGGAGCGATTCCACTTCCAGCTCTGTAAGCTTCTGGTTGGCTTTGATCGAAGCCTTGCAGGAGCAGAGAATGGAGGATTTCTCGCGCAGCTTGGCGAGGTCAATCGACCGTTCGCTTAAGACCCACTCTGCCATCTCTTCAATTACCGCCTTTTCGTCCCCTTCCGGGAACCAGTACGGCAAGGAACGGACCAGGAAGGTCTGCCCGCCAAAATGCTCAAGCACAACCCCCGCCTGCTCGAACCAGTGCAGCCGTTCGCTAAGCTGCCTGCTCTCCGAAGGCGTGAACTCCAGCGTAATCGGCAGCAAAAGCTCCTGTGAGGCATCTTCAGGCTTGCCAAATTTCTCATAATAAAATTCATAATTCACCCGCTCATGCGCAGCGTGCTGGTCAATCAGGTACAGTCCGCTGTCATTCTGGGCGATAATATAGGTTCCATGATGCTGGCCGATATAATTCAGCTCGGGAAACTGCGGAAGACCGGAGCCGGTCTGCTCCGCAGGAGCGTACAGCTCCCCGGCTGCCTGCTGCTGCCCCCGGCCAGCCATAGCTGCCTGGGGGCGGTAGCTGTCGCGGGGGCCGGAGGACGGCTGGCGGTATGAACCCTGGATGGCGTTCCCGCCGCTGTATGCAGCGGCCGTCTCTCTGGCCTGCTGCTCCTGTGCATTGCTGCCGCTATAAGGCTGGGCATTCCCGGATGCTTGGGAAGCAGCATAAGGGCTTCCAGCGGCTGGAGTGGCAGCGTCCGTTAATGGACCAGCGCTGCCAGAGAATGGAGCGCCGCTCCGTCCGCTGGAAGGCAGCTGGTTGCCCGCTGCGGCGCCAGCACCGCCAGGCATTCCCTGGCCGGAGCTGCGCGGATCTGCTAACTTATCCGCACCGCCCGCTTCCGTACCTTGCTGAATACCGTCCGGAGCTGCGCCTTTGGAAAAGGCGAATTGCTCCTGAATGAATGAGCTGCTGTTCTTGCCGCCGATGATCTCCTTCGTGGGGCGCGGAATCAGGCTCTGGCCCATCAGCAGCGAGCGGAGCTGCTGCTCTATGAACCCGTACAGCTCGGGTTCCTTGCTGAAGCGCACTTCAAGCTTGGCCGGGTGCACGTTGACATCCACCAGTGACGGGTGCATCTCCAGCTTCAGGACCAGCAGCGGATAACGGTTAATCGGCAGCAGCGTATGGTAAGCGCGCATGATGGCCGCGTTCAGTCCGTTGCTGCGGATGTAACGTCCCCCGACCAGTGTCGTAACCGCATTGCGGTTAGAGCGTGTCCATTCGGGACGGCTGATATAGCCGGAGATCCGGAAGTCCGGGTCTTCCGCCGACACCGGGAGCATGGCCTTAGCCGCTGAGGTGCCGTATACAGCAGCAATCACCTGCAGCAGGTCTCCGTTGCCCAGCGTATGCAGCAATTGATTGCTGTTATGCTGGAGGGTGAAGGAGATATCCGGGTGGGCCAGCGCCATCCGGTACATGGCATCCGAGATATGGCCCAGCTCGGTCTGGATGCTCTTCATATACTTCAGGCGGGCAGGCGTATTATAGAACAGCTCCCGCACGGTAAGGTCACTGCCTTTGCCGGAAGCTGCATCTTCATTACGGATCAGCCTGCCGCCCTCAATGTCCAGCACCCGCCCCTTCCCGTCGTCTCCGCTTGCGGTCAGCAGGGTCAGCTTCGATACCGCTGCGATACTCGCCAGCGCTTCTCCCCGGAAGCCGAGGCTGGTGATCAGGAAGAGATCACGGCCGCTGGCAATTTTGCTGGTCGCATGGCGGTAAAAAGCGGTCTCACAGTCCTCCGGCTCGATCCCCGAGCCGTTATCCTTCACCCGGATGCTCTGCAGTCCACCCTCTTCCACAGAGACTTCAATGCGGGTGCTGCCCGCATCGATCGCGTTCTCGACCAGCTCCTTCACTACAGAAGCAGGACGCTCGACTACCTCCCCGGCAGCAATCTGGTTGGCAATATGCTCATCCAGCACATGAATTTTAGCCATATTCGTTCACCCCGCATTTATTTATTATATAGATCATATTGAACATTAACGGACTGTAAAAAACGGACTGTAAAAGCCTTATTCGGACAAGTAGAAATGGCATTGCAAAATCACCCTAACGGATGAATAAGATTACCTTCGCGCGAGCACAATGTATGCTGTTTTTCACATACATTTAGGCCACATTCCTGCTTGCGAGCACAATGTATGTTGTTTTTCACATACTTTCGGGCCGTGTGCCTGCTTGCGAGCACAATGTATGTTGTTTTTCACATACTTTCGGGCCGTGTGCCTGCTTGCGAGCACAATGTATGCTGTTTTTCACATATATTTGCTACTTATTCCGCTGTAACAGCCAATCGTATTCGGTTTTAAGCACACCTTCAACGGCAGCAGTTCCGCTGAACTACAGTTCTCTTGCCTTCAGCTTCAGCTCATTCAAGAGGCCCATCGCCTGCAGCGGGGTCATGTTCATCAGATCCGCGCCTTGCACGGCGTTGATTAACTCTTTGAGCAGCGGATTGTCTTTGACAGCAGGCATCACTGCTGCTCCCTTGCGGTTCTTGCGCGGCTCTTCCTCGCCAAAAATAGACAGCTGCACCACTTCATTGTCCTCTTCCTCTACGGGAGAAGCAAGGGATACGGCAGCCTCCCGCTGTCCGGCAGCCATAGAAGCTGCTGCTTCGGAATACGGGTCCGGATGTGCTGGAGCTTGCGCGGTGCGTTCAGCCGAATAGGACTGGCTGCCTGGGGCAGCTCCTTCTCCGGCATCCGGCGTCTGCGCAGCGGTAGCCTGATGCTCCTGTATAACCGT
Source organism: Paenibacillus sp. FSL R7-0210 (assembly GCF_038009085.1). NCBI lineage: Bacteria > Bacillati > Bacillota > Bacilli > Caryophanales > Paenibacillaceae > Paenibacillus > Paenibacillus sp. FSL R7-0210. Next base: position 2,073,047 of record NZ_JBBPAR010000001.1, on the reverse strand, counting down.
TCCGCTCCCGCTCCGGTCACTGTAACCCGTGCCGTAATTCAGCGCTGCGGCGCCCGGCGGAGAAGCCTGTTCAATGCTCTGGAGCAGCCCGTAAGCCCGGTCAATAATTCCTTCAGGCAATCCAGCCAGCCTTGCACAATAGATCCCGTAGCTGCTGTCCGCAGCTCCCGGCACAAGCTTGCGGAGGAAGTTCACCTTGTCGCCGCTCTCCTGGACCGCCATCGAATAATTCCGCAGCCCCTCAAGGCTCTGCTCCAGATGGGCCAGCTCATGGAAATGTGTGGAGACCAGTGCCTTGCAGGCAATGGTATCATGCACATATTCGATCACCGCCTGGGCAATCGCCATCCCCTCACTGGTCGAGGTCCCCCGGCCCAGCTCGTCGATGATGATCAGGCTGCGGGCGGTCGCTTTCTCGGTCATGACCTGAATGTCAGCCATCTCGACCATGAACGTACTCTGGCCGCCGATCAGGTCATCCGCTGCACCGATCCGCGTGAAGATGCGGTCGATCAGTGCTACCTCGGCGCTGGCCGCCGGCACGAAGCAGCCGATCTGGGCCATGATGCAGATGAGCGCCACCTGGCGCATATACGTGCTTTTGCCGGCCATGTTCGGCCCTGTAATCAGCAGGATATTGCCATCGTCCTTGCTGAGTGTGCTGCCGTTGGCAATAAACGCCGAATCCTTCAGCACCGCCTCTACGACCGGATGGCGTCCGCCTTCAACCCGCAGATCGTAGCTGTCAGACAGCTTCGGCTTCACGAACCGGTGCTCCGCGCTGACGGCTGCGAGGCACTGATACACATCAATCTCCGCCACCTTCTCGGCCAGCGCCTGCAGGCGCGGAACCTGGCTGCTGATCCGCTCGCGCAGCTCGGTGAACAGACTATATTCCAGATCTGTCATCTTATCCTGGGCTTCCAGGATCAGGGCTTCCTTCTCCTTCAGCTCAGGAGTGACATAACGCTCGGCATTGGCCAGTGTCTGCTTGCGCTCATAACGGCCTTCCGGCAGCGAGGACAGATTGGAGCGGGTAATTTCTATATAGTAACCGAAAATTTTGTTATAGCCGATCTTGAGGGATTTGATCCCTGTCACCTGGCGTTCCTTCGCCTCAAGCTCGGCAATCCAGCGCTTGCCGCTGCTGCTGGCTTCCCGCAGCTCGTCCAGACGCTCATGGTAGCCCGCGCGGATGATTCCGCCGTCACGCACGGACACCGGTGCATCCTCCACAATCGCCCGCTCGATATCTTCACGAAGCTCCGCGCATTCATCCATAGACGCACCGATCTCCCTTAAGGTAGAAGAGCCGGAGGTCAGGCACATCTCCTTCAGCGCAGGAATCTGGGCCAGGGACAATCTGAGTGCGTTCATATCGCGCCCGTTCGCGCTGCCGAAGGCAATACGCCCGACCAGCCGCTCCAGATCGTAGATCTCCTTCAGCGCCCCGCGCAGATCCTCGCGGACGATGAACTGGTTATACAGATAGTCGACCGCTTCCAGGCGGCGCTCAATCGGCGCGCGCTGCAAGAGCGGCTTATCGATCCGGCGGCGCAGCAGGCGTCCGCCCATGGAGGTCTCGGTGCGGTCCAGGAGCCAGAGCAGCGAGCCTTTTTTGGAGCGTTCCCTAACGGTCTCGGTAAGCTCCAGATTCCGTCGGGTGAACGGATCGAGAATCATATAATTCCCCGGCTCGTAAGGTGAGATCTGGGTAAGCTGTCCCAGTGAACGCCGCTGGGTCTCGCTGAAATAGGAGATCAGCAGCGCCAGCACACGGCCGCGCTCCTTCTCCAGCCGGACCCAGGCCGCTTCGCCGAACTGGCGGCGGGCCAGCGCTTCCTCCTGCTTGTCCCACGGCGTATAGACCACAGGCTTGGCCAGCAGGGAAGCTTCACTGCGCAGCTCCTCCAGCAGGGCCGAATCGCCGATAATCTCCGCAGGCTCATAGATGCCAATCTCATCGCGCAGCCACTCGGTACTTGCGAGTACCGATGTGACATACAGCTCACCTGTCGTCAAATCGCAGGCGGCCAGCGCCATCATCCCGTCTTCCTCTGTTACGCAGACGAGGTAGTTGTTGCTTTTGTCCGAAATAATCTTGCCGTCCATCACCGTACCCGGTGTTACGACCCGGACGATATCACGGCGGACCATCCCTTTAGTCACCGCAGGATCATCCAGCTGCTCGCAGATCGCGACCTTGTAGCCCTTCTCGATCAGCCGCTGTATGTACCCCTCGGCGGCATGATACGGCACTCCGCACATTGGAATTTTCTCGCCCACCCCGCCGTCGCGGCCTGTTAATGTAATCTCAAGCTCTTTGGATGCCAAGAGGGCATCCTCGAAGAACATTTCATAGAAATCGCCCAGACGAAAGAAAAGGAAAGCGTCTTTCGCCCCTTCCTTGACTTTGAGATACTGCTGAATCATCGGCGTATAGTTTGCCATCGTCTACCTCCATACCTACTTCATACTGTTCTCTATTATAGCAGAAACTCCGCTCCCCGGGTTACCCCCGGCACGCCCGCAGCGTGTGCTAAAAGTTGGTCGGGGTGTTCTGGGGGATGGGGACGGGTTGGCGCTTGGGGGATTAGGGGGTAGTGAGGAGGAGTGTGAAGTGTGCGTGTGGGAGATGTATGGGTCTGGGGTGGGAGGAATGTGGTGATGTTGGGGCAGGTGTAAGGGCGGGTTGAGGCGGGATGCTGGGGCGGACGAAGATGTGGGTGAGGATGTGAGGGCGGACGTGAGTAGCTTGTTAGGTGTAGATGAGAGTGTAATGTGTATGTTTACGAATGCTGGTCAAAAAATCAGTATGGGATGTGGGTGAGCCTGTAAGTGCAGCTGAGAATATTTGGTCAGAGTGCGGGCCATATGTGGCGGGAATACAGGTGAGAATGCTTGGTCCAGATGCGTATACGCGAGTGCGAGTGTGGAGTGGCAAATGCGGATGCAGGTGTGAGTGCGAAATTGCGGATGCAGGTGTGAGTGCGAAATTGCGGATGCAGGTGTGAGTGCGAAATATGGTGACGGAGGCTCAGGCAGGCATAGTCAAGCATGGTGAAGAGTGTTCCCGGCAGGTTTTTTTATTCTATTGTAGTTTGTGCATTAGATGGCCCTGTGATTGGCTGAAAAATAGGATCTATTGCACTTCGTACATTAGAAATCCTTAAAAGGAGAGTTTTCGGACCAAATCCCAGAAATCTAATGTACGAACTACATCAGAATGGATCTCAGCGCTGGCAAACGGCGATTCTGCTGTAGTAAATGCAATCACTCAGATAATCAGCTTTGTTAATCACTTCGTTAATTACTTCAACAGACCCATATAGTTGCGATAGCGTGATTAGAATAGTAAGTTGTATTGGGCGTTAAGCTTAATTGTAATTCATACAACTAAATCGTCCGATATTCCACCGATTATCCGTTTAGTTGTAGTTTGTACATTTAAAAATCCATCTGAACCCGGGTTCTCGCAATTCGGGCAAATTTAGTTGTACAGACTACACTTAGAAGGGAAAAAGCCTCTTTAGAAGTGTGTATAGTTGTACAGAGTACACCTATCGCTATGCACCTGTCCCTGAATGTTCGCTCCAAACGAAGTTTCATGGATGGGCGCACGTTTGAAGGGGATGATTGGTTGACTAACTTAAGTATTTAAGAGAAATCCAGAGAAATTAAGAGTAATTTAGAGGAATTGAGAGGAATTGAGAGGAGTACTTAAGTACGATTGTTTGTTTAAAATATAGCCGCCATCGCTACAGCTTTCCCGCAACCAGCGGTGCGGGAAAGCTGTAACTGGCGGCTATCGGGATTTGACGGGCGGCGGGCTCTATTGATATGCATCCGCCCGCCCGGAGGGCAGCGCCCCGGAGTCCGGCGGGGCGCTCCGTACCCAGGAGCCGCGGATATCCCGCGACTCATCCCAGCTCTGCTGCTCCGCTATGGCGCGCAGCAGCGGATCAATCCACCGGGCGGCGGCTGCGTAGCCGCCCAGTGCGCGCAGCTGCGCCTCCAGGGGAGGCCAGGCTGTGCGCAGAGGAGATTTGCCGCCGCTGTAGAAGGCGGCATGCAGGTCTTCCCGGTCGAGCGGGCGCAGCGGCAGGTCTTCATAATGGCTCACGATCAGGTGAGCCAGACAGACCGCGCCTTTGGCGATGACCGGGGAGACCAGGAAGCTCGGCAGGGTCCGGTACTCGAAGCCGCCATGCGGCTGAGGGCGGAAATCGCCGAGTACGCCATAGCGGGGACGCCGGGCCGCAGCCCGGATGTCCTCCAGCAGGAACAGGGGCAGCGCCAGATAGTTATCTAGCGCGCGCAGGAGCGGCGCACACAGCGTGACGCCGCTGAAGTGCAGGTGGCCGCCGAGGGCCCAGCCCCGCAGCGGCATACCTCCCGCCCGCCAGCGCAGCGAGCGGTCGGCAATGAGCCGGTCCGCCTCGCGTGCGGCGGACATCAGCTGCGCCAGCAGCGCGCGCGGTTCCCCGCGCGGCGCGGGGCGCAGCTCCGCCACCGGGAACACGCCGCGCGTTCCCGGGGGTCCGGCGTCGCAGCCCGCGACGCCGTCCATAGGCAGGTACCGCGACGCCGGCACGACGCGGCCAGAGGATTTCCGGAGCAGCAGGAACTCCGGGTCCATGCCCATGAGCAGCCCCGGCCGGCCCGGCTGCTCACTGTCAAGCATCCGCGCAAGCGCTGCGGATGCTGACCGGTACGGCTGATGCAGCGCTCCTGCGGGATCAGGCATCACCGGAGTGATGCCTGTCACCATGTACCGCCGCCCGCCCATGGCCCGCAGCTCCACCTCGCCGCTGTCCAGTCCCAGACTATACAACGCCCGCACCGCAGTGGTCCGCAGAACCCCTGCAGCCCCCCGCAACTCCCTTCCTCCACCACCTAAACTTCCAAACTCATCCCCACCATTCCGATACTCACCCTGCCTTCCAACTCCTACACTACCACTCCCATACTCCTCTCGCTCCTCAACTCCTGGCCCTCCACGCTCATACTCTTCTTGCTCCCCAGCTCCTACCACTCCACTCCCATACTCACCCTGCTCCCTAGCTCCTCCCCGACCTCTCCCATACTCCTCTTGCCCTCCAACTCTTCCACCACCATGTCCATACTCCTCTTGCCCCCCAACTCCTCCCCCACTATTCCCATACTCTTCTTGCCCCCCAGCTACTCCCCCACCATTCCCATACTCCTCTTGCCTTCCAACTCCTACCCTCCCACTCCCATTCTCCTCTTGCACTCCAACTCCAACCCCACTACTCCCATACTCCTCTTGCCCTCCAACTCCTACTCCCTCACTCCCATTCCCGCCTTGCCCTCCAACTCCTACTCCCTCACTCCCATTCCCGCCTTGCCCTCCAACTCCTACCCCACCACTCTCATACTCCTCTTGCCCCCCAACTCTTCCCCCACCACTCCCATCCCCAGCCAACCATCCAGCCCCAAGCCCCCCGCCCATAGCCGCCCCCGCTCCAAGCGGCTGGCAGTCCAGCACGGACAGATTGAAAATAAGCACGCGGTAATGCTGTCTGTAGCTTGCGGGGTCTTGTCCATCCGAGTGGTTTTGGGTGTCTCTTGTATCTTGCCGCCGCGACCCTCTGCCGATAGAAATGGAGTCAGCCTCAATCCCGCAGCGCCGGAGCCTGCGTTCGATCTGCTCCGGCGCAAGCTGCCGGAATACATTCAGCCCTTCATTCATGTCTAATGCCTCCGCCCATACGAAAATTCCTCAGGGCCGTATCCCCTCGCGCACCGTCCTGTACCGGACAATACCCTTTGAGCGATAAGCCGCTGAGGAAACCTGACCCCCAAATTATCAAATGGAAATAGCACAAGCATCCTTACAAAGACCCTGTCGCACTATACTTGAACATTCGAACGCTGCCCTGTTTAATATTCCTGATTAATGACGCTTCTCCAGCTCCAGCATCCCCCTCCGCTTCATTTCGCCTTGAAGGGTACTCAACAGCATGAAGCCTACATCCTTACCATTCAAAAAATATTTTTATATTTTAAAAAAAAGAGGGCATTCGCCCTCTACGCCGCTGCCCTCTCATCATATAATGGATCATAACCCACACAGTACTTCAGGCAGCGGCGCACACCTTCCTACAACTCATCATCCAGGGCGTCAGGGTCCAAATCATCGTAATCATAATTCTCGCCTTCAAAATCATAATCCTTGTCTTCCAGATCATCGGCCTGATCACTGACAAACACGCGGAGCTTGGTCTCAGCCACCAGTTCCGCATCGAACTCGCGTTCCACCCGCAGTGTCACACTGCCTCCGCCCGGCGATACCCCGGCTTCCACACAATTGGGTTCCTGCGTTGCCTCCGCAGAGACCTGTGCCGTGGAAGCACGGTGTCTCGGGTCGAGGTACGACAATGGAATAAGCTCCACATAGGAGACCGTTTCCTTGGCAACCTCGGTCTGCTTGTTTTTGTCGTACGAATACCAGATGTTCACATCATAGGTACCGATTACTTCGATTCCGTTCCCGGCGGCAACCGCTTCGTACTGGTGGTTAATGATCCAAGCCCCCAGAATACTAGTCGGATGATGTGGCGGAGTCACGGTATGGGTTGCTGTAGAGAACTTACGACCTTTGCCGCAAATTGCCTTCGTAATGATCTCCCTTGTTTGACGTTTATGGCTTAATGACATCTTTGAACCTCCTCCATACAATCATTCACTATCAAGTGTATGCACGTTCTGGGCATTTGTTGATTGTTAGAGTAGAAATAAATTTGGGTAAGCCCTCAGATGCCGTAACTGAAGCCCTTTGCTTCATTTTATTGCCGGATTTAGTCCATTATGAGTCTCCTGAAGCGAAAAAAAACAAAAGTAGCGGCTCCCCCAAACCGGGAAAACCGCTACTTTTTGTTGTGCCAGCATTTTAAGCCGGGAAGGGCAGAGGCCCCCTGCTAGGAAAGTACACGTACGATGCCAAGCTGCCGGTGGCGGCTGAGATCGATGAAGTCCTCACCGATGTTCACCAGCGGACGCAGCGGGTCGTGGGCCAGAATCATAATGATTTTGCCGATCTGCCCGTCCGTCAGGAGCACCTCATTGCCGATCATCGACTGCATTAGCTTATTAATGAACACACTGCAGATATACGGGTCCAGCTTGCCGTAGACGTTCTCGTCCATCTGCTTAAGCACCTCATACAGCGGTGCGGCTGTTCGATAGAACCGGTCTGAAGTCATCGCGTGGAAAATATCCGCCACCGCCACGATTTTGCTGAAATCCGTAATCCGGTGGCCCAGCACGCCGAAGGGGTAGCCGCTTCCGTCCATACGTTCATGGTGCTGCAGCGCCACAAGCGCCTGCATATGATTGGTGCCCACCGTATCGCGGATCATCTCATAGCCATAGGTGGTGTGCTTTTTCATCAGGGCATATTCATCCTCACTCAGCGGACCCGGCTTAGTAAGGATCTCGGCCGGGATCATAATTTTGCCGATATCATGAAGCGTCGCAGCAATCGTCAGCATGCTCAGCTCGTCCGGCTTCAGCTTCAGCCATTTGCCAAGCAGCGTAGAGATGATGCCCACCGCCACATTATGCCTGTATGTATAGTCATCCTTAGTCTGCAGCGCAGACAATATTCCAAAGAAATCATTCTTCTCGCTCACCTGCTGGATGAACGGGATCACTTCATTCCTGAGCTCAATCATCGGCAGACGCTTCGTCTTCGTATAGCGCAGCTGCTCAAAAATACTCTCCATCGCCGCCGTACAATCATCCACAGCCAGCTGATAGAATGCAGCGCTGTCGACCTGGACCACATCCTGCGGCTCCAGAACGATCTTGTGCTGCGTAATCAGGCGGATATGCTCTCCGGTGAGCAGGGTCAATGCCGGCAAGACAAATACACCGCTATGATTAAAAAGGTTCGCTACCAGCTGTTTGCCGATATATTGATCATTGCTGTTATTCATATTCCTCACCTGCCAGACCAAGATTCTTGGGTTTTGGACATAACTTAAGAGACAAGCTCACTTTGGGTGCTTATGTTTCTTATCGTTATTTTACACCGGAATGTGAATACCTGACACCTAAATTACATGGATTTGCTTACGCTTTGCCCTTCGCAGGCTGCTTATCCTTCGCCGGACGCAGCTCCACCGGGCTCTTATAGCGCTTGGCAATCTTAAGATACAGCGCAAGCTCGCGGCATAATTGCAGAATCGCTGAGCGGATCTCGAATTCCTCACGCGAATCCGGCAGCTCCATCTCCTGGAACTCCTGCTGCAGCTCCTCAAGCAGCCGCTCGGTCCGGCCGGTATATTCCTCAGCCAGCACATCACCGCTAAGCTGGTCGAACAGCTCGGCCACCATATCTCCATGCGGCAGCTGCCGGTACACCTGCGAGAGCAGCTGCATCATATTCTGGATGGACTCCAGCTGCTCCTTGCGCATATAGAAGTACACATTCCAGGCTTCATCCGGGTGGATCACATGATTCTCCATTTCCCTGGATGCCGCGCTCAGCCCCTTCTCCACAGCTTCCCCTGCCCCGATCAGCTCTTTCCCGTCCCAGATATAACCGGGATCACGGAGCGTTCTGGCCATTTGCCGGAAGATGACCGAGAAGTAGCCGTCCACCTCTTTGCGGATGCCCGCAATGATCCCGCCGGTCTGCGGCATATAGATGAAGTTCACAAGTCCGGCCGAGCCGAGGCCGATAATCAGCAGCTCCACCTGCTGCAGCAGGATATGAACCGTGATATCAGCTTGTCCAAACACGCGGAACACAATTACCGAGCTGGTGACGATCCCTTCCTTGAATCCGGCTTTGACAATCAGCGGGAAGCCGAACAATACATACAGTCCTAGTACCCAATAATGAAAGCCCAGGGCCCAGAACAGGATACAGCCCAAAAAGAGTCCCACCAATGAGGCGAAAAAGCGCGCCGAAATCGTGCGTAGACTCCTTTTACGGGTCGTTTCCACCCCGAGAATGGCCAGCAGTCCCGCGCTTTGCGCATTAGGGATACCAGCGGCGGCTGCCAGCAGAATAGACAGCAAAGTTGCAGCCGCCGTTTTAATAATACGAAATCCCATGTGAATATCTCTCCTACACCGTTAAGCTTCATCATTTAAATAAAGATATAGTCATGGTACAAGATTTTGCCAAGAGACACAATATGACATGGTTCTTACCGTCTCGACAGCAGCAGCTTCTCCACATACACCACCAGCTGGTACATAGCCGTAGCCACAGCCGCAATAATGAGCAGACTCGACATGACCAGGGTGAAGTTGAACACCTGAAAGCCGTAGATGATCAGATACCCCAGCCCCGATTTCGCAACCAGAAATTCACCGACAATAACCCCGACCCAGGACATGCCGACATTCACCTTAAGGGTGGAGACCACCGCCGGGAATGAAGCCGGAAGAATGACTTTGCAGAACTCCTGGCTTTTGGAGGCACCGAAGGAGCGGACCACCTTGACCAGATTCGGGTCCACGCTGCAAAAACTGTTGTACACTACCAGAGTCGTGATAATCACGGTAATCGATAAGGTGGTAATGACAATGGCGGTGAAGCCTGCCCCGAACATGACAATGAAGATCGGGCCCAGCGCCACCTTCGGCATACTGTTGAATACGACCATATAAGGGTCCAGCACGGCGGACAGAAAAGGTGACCACCAGATGACGACAGCCAGCATCGTCCCGATTAGGGTACCCAGAATGAAGCCCACTGCGGTCTCGCCCACGGTCATTCCCAAATGCGGCCACAGACTCCCGCTGACCATGTCGTCCCAGATCTGCCCGAACACCTTCGTCGGATAGCTGAACAACAGCTCATCGATCCAGCCCATTCTGGCCCCGGCTTCCCAGAGCACGAAGAACACCAGCAGCAGGCTGCTCCGGACCATAAGCACCTGACTCTTGCGGCGCAGCTTCTTCTTCCTGTAATCCGCATGCTTCTGTTCCAGCCACTGCGCACGGGAGGCCGTCTCACGGGGCTGCGCTTCTGTATTCACATTTCTTCCCTCCCTGCCAGCTCCATTTCCTTCCATACCTCGTGAAAAAGCTCCGCGAAGCCCGGCAGGTCCCGCGCATACAGCGGCGGGGTGCGGCGAATCGCTTCCGGAATCTCAAAAATCCTGCGGATTCTGCCCGGATTCGGCTGGAGCAGAATGACCCGGCTGCTGACCGCAATCGCTTCAGACAGGTCATGCGTAACCAGAATCGCCGTGGTTCCCCGGCGCATTAGCGTCTCCGAGACCAGATCCTCCAGCTGCAGCTTAATCTGGTAGTCCAGCGCCGAGAATGGCTCATCAAGCAGCAGCAGGCCGGGGTCGGTAGCCAGTGTCCGCACCAGAGCGACACGCTGGCGCATCCCTCCCGAGAGCTGTGCCGGATAAGCCTGCTCCTTGCCCTCCAGCCCCATATCGGCCAGCAGCTGCAGCGATTTGGCACGCGAGCTTCCGGTGAGCCTTCCGGTCAGCTCCAGCCCGAGCAGCGCGTTATCCTCAATCGTCCTCCAGGGGAAGAGATAGTCCTGCTGGAGCATATAGCCGACCTCCGGCGAAGGTCCCGCGGTCTTACGTCCGCTGAGCAGCACCTCACCGCGTGAAGGCTGCAGCAGCCCGGCGATGATCGACAGAATCGTCGTTTTGCCGCAGCCGCTCGGTCCGACCAGGCTGACGAACTCGCCTTGGCTGACGCTGAGATTCAGATCCTCTATAGCAAGCGAAGCCTCGCGGTCTCCCAGGTAGGCGTGCGTGACTTCCTTCAACTCGACTACTGGAAGCATAGTGGTCGGCCTCCTCACTCCTTAATGGTGCTCTCTGCCCGCTCTGCAAAGCTGTTATTAACAATCTTAGCGGCTGGAATCCGTTCCTTCAGCTCACCGGCATGGTCAATGACATCCAGCAGATTATTCCATTCCTTCTCATCGATCACCGGATTCACCGCATAGGTATCCTGTTCCTTATAACGGCTGATGGCAGAGACCACAATGCCCCGGTCAATCTTGTCAAAATACGGCATTACCGCGTCAGCAATCTCCTCAGGACTATGAGCCTTCACCCACAACTGGGCACGCTGGACCGCATTGGTAAATTTCTGCACCGTGTCCTGATTCTTAGAAATGTAACTCTGCTTGGACATGAATACGGTATACGGCAGATACCCGCTCTCTACCCCGAAGGAAGCGACCACCTGGCCCCGGCCCTCACTCTCGAAGATCGATGCCTGAGGCTCGAACAGCTGCACATAATCTCCAGTCCCGGAAGCAAATGCACCGGCAATATTGGCAAAATCAATGTTCTGGATCAGCGTCAGATCCTTCCCCGCATCAATCCCCTTGTTCAGCAGTGTGAATGCGCCCGCCATCTGCGGCATGCCCCCTTGCCTTTGCCCAAGGAAGGTCGACCCCTTCACTTTGTCCCATGTAAAATGGCTGTCCGGTGTACGCGCAAACAAGAAGGTTCCATCCCGCTGCGTGAGCTGCGCAAAATTAATTACAGGATCATCCGCCCCCTGCTGGTACACGTAAATAGAGGTCTCCGAACCGACCAGCGCCACATCGATTGCCCCTGAGAGCAGGGCCGTCATGGTTTTATCTCCGCCAGGTATCGTCTGCAGCTCCACATCCAGCCCTTCATCCTTGAAAAAGCCCTGCGATAAGGCCACATATTCAGGCGCATAGAACACGGAACGGGTAACTTCGCCGATTTTCACCTTGACATCACCGGTTTTACTGCCGCAGCCTGCAAGAACAGAGCCAAGCACAAGTATCAACAAGAACGGCAATGACAGTCTTTTGAACCCTTTCATCCTCTCCACTCCTTTCCTCCCGGGTCTTTCGCCCTTGCTCTATGCATATGCGGGAGTCTATGGAAAGGTTAAAGTACAATATATGAAGCGCTTACATTATATTCGGTTCGTCAACCCCGCCCACTCTATGAATGATCGCAGCGCCGTATTCACGCTGTACAGGACCAGCGAGCCAGACCCGTCTGAATTGGGCGGTGCTTCCGCCGGGGTTATTTTGCAAGAACAATCTTAATAGAGCAGCCATTCCCCAAAAGCATGACACAGCTCCGCCCGGGTCAGCGGGAACGCAATGATATAACCGTCATCCTGCTCACTGCTGCTGCGCAGAACCCATCCGCCCGAAGAAGCTTCAATGTAAGAAATCTGCTGCAGGGTCCAGCCTTCCCCATTCTTCGCACATAACCGCAGTTCACCGGAAGCTGTCCGGTTCTTAAGCACTTTAGCCAATTCAGCGGAGCTGTCAGGATCACCTGTCTCCGCTTCCAGTGAAGCCGCCAGCACACACAACGTCCATGTTCCGGCCTTCTCATGAATCTCCTCATAACTCCGTCTGGACAGGAATACCGCAGGAGCGGACGGTTTCCGGGACTGCGCACGCTCGAAGCAATTGAACAGGTAATAGCAGGCGCGCTTCATCTCTGCCGGCTCTTTCAGCTCGCATCTGAAATCTTCCTCTTCCGTTAACCCTGTCAGGAGGATCTTATCCTTATGTACTTGCAGGCATACGTCCTGCGCATATTCACGCTCATTAAATTTCATTCTGCAGATCCGCTTGGAGCCGGAGGCTGTGCGCAGGAGCTCTGCCACCACTCTACGCCGGGTCTCACCCGGGAACAGATACTGTGCCAGACAGATACAATCTTGCTTATTCACATTCTTTATCCCTTCCTCTGTAGCATACATGTAAGTATTAATGTAAATGAGTGGCTTTCAAAAAAACTGCAAAACTATAAAACTTGCAATCTTTATGTTATCATAAGCTAATTTTAAGGTAAAATTAAGAAACACAGGGTAAGATCAATACCATGAAATACTTTTAGCGAGGTGGTTTTCAAAATGAGAATGCTCATCACTTTTCAAAACAAGCTTGTCCCTGTATATTTCACAACAGAAAACAAACAGCCGACCCAAAAAGTACTTCGACTGCTCAACAGTACGCTTGAACTCAAAATTCAAAAAGGCAAAAACGCCCTGCAGACCTGTTTGAATTCCCTGATCAGTATCGAAATTAAAGGCTCAGAAGCTATATTGCACAGTTACAGTGAAAATGATTCATTGGCCTTATCCCTCTATTAAACAGAGGGATATTTTTTTGCCGGTATACATATAAAGTTAAACAACTTAAAAAAGCACATGCCCGCAAGTGAGGGATGCGCTTAGTCTATGGGTTACAGGGGCTTAGGAGTCAACATTATACCATCAGTCAGCCAATCCGGAGGTTCCGGTTCTCCTCTTTCTCCGCCTTTTTAATTCGCAATTTGAACAACTTCACCAGGTTACGCCGGGTATGCTCTTCGTGACAGCTGTCCAGCTTCTTCAGGATGAAACGGTCGATGGACATGTCAATCGCTCCTTTAAATGGGGGCTTAGTCCCGTGATCTGGAGAGGGAATCATTTCCTCTTCTCCTTATATCACCTATATAACCGGGCCGCTGATTCCTTAAACTTGTCCCTGGCTGCGCCTCCACCGCTTGCGAAATTAGTCATACTACATATGGGCCTTTGAGTGGCAAATTAAGAATCCGTTATAGAAGATATGGTACCTTTGACGAAGGACAGCAGCTTCTATAGGCAGAATAAAAATTTTATCCGACTGATATTTACAAACTAAAAATTAAATGCTATATTATCGATAGTTAATATTAAATAGATATCTAAGGAGAAATCATAATGTCGAATGTACTGTTTATCAAAGCTAATAACCGCCCTGCCGAGCAATCCGTAAGTGTTCAGCTCTACAACGAATTCCTGTCCAGCTACAAGGAGACTCATCCGCAGGACCAGATTACTGAACTCGACCTGTTCGCTGAACAGCTTCCTTACTACGATAACACACTCATCACTGGCGTATACAAAGCCGCTCAAGGCTTCGAAGCCACTCCTGAAGAAGCAGCAGGCGCTGCACTTGTTAAGAAATATCTGGACCAGTTCTTGGCCGCTGACAAAGTAGTCTTTGCCTTCCCGCTCTGGAACATGACCGTTCCGGCTGTACTGCACACTTATATCGACTACCTGAACCAGGCTGGAACTACCTTCAAGTATACTGCTGAAGGTCCTGTAGGACTGTTGACTGGCAAAAAAGCAGCTGTTCTTAACGCCAGAGGCGGCGTGTACTCCGAAGGCCCGGCAGCAAGTGCTGAAATGGCCGTTAACTTCATCATGGGCAACCTGAACTTCTGGGGCTTCAAGGAAACTACACAGGTAATCATCGAAGGACACAACCAGAACCCGGACAAATCCGCTGACATTATCGCTTCCGGTCTGCAACTGGCTAAGACAGCAGCAGCATCGTTCTAATCTGCTAATACTTTAACCAGCATACGTAAAACGGGCTGTCCCAAACTTGGGACAGCTCTTTATTTCGGAGTTGGATCAACTTGAGCACTAAAAAGCAGCGATTCCCCCATAATGGGAGAATCGCTGCTTTTTTTAACGTTTGAAGCTTTTAGAAAATCGGGAACTTGGCTCCACAGTAGAACATCTAATTGTGGGATAGCTCCCTTGACGTTGAAACGGAGTTCTTACGGACAGGTCCAGATGCCACTGCTATAACAGTTGCTGAAGCAGGTGGATTTTCTCCACTTGCTATTGAACAAGTTGCCTTAAGCTAGATAGCAGTTGGAAAAAAGGCACTTAATCTGCTCCAACTCTTCCCAATCGAGGTATTAGCGGGGTAACAAGTGACGTTTATCCAACTAATTTCCCAAAATGCTCTTAAGTCACCAAATTAAGATACGTTTTTCCAACTACTCTCCAGGGTGGCGTAGCTCCTGCTTACACAATGCACAGCATCTAGCAAGTTTATTCCGTCATGCAAACTTTCATCCCTATTCGCATGCTCGCTTCCATGCTTCTACAACGCCTTGGGATTTCAGCGCCGCTCAATATTCGTCCAGCACCCGCTGCCAGCTGTTGCCCTTGGCGCGGGGAGGGGTGCTTTTGGCAGAAGCGGCGGCTGTCTTGCGCTTCTGTCTCGCTTCCTTGCTGTTCTGGAATTGCAGCTCCTTTTGCGTCTTGTGGTAATTCTGCAGCCGCTTCCCGTCCAGCACACCGCTGGCGGCAGCCTCAAGCACGGCGCAGCCTTCCTCCCGTTTATGAGTACAGTCGCTGAAACGGCATTCCGCCGCAAGCGTACTGATCTCACCGAACGCCAGGTCCAGTCCGCCGTCATCCTCCCACAATTGCAGCTCGCGCATTCCCGGCGTATCGACGATGATTCCGCCATCCGGGAGGACGAACAGCTCGCGGTGTGTGGTCGTATGACGTCCGCGGCTGTCCCCTTCCCGCACATCCTGGGTGAGCTGCAGATTCCGGCCGCTGAGCCAGTTGACCATCGTTGATTTGCCGCAGCCGGACGAACCGGTCAGAGCTACCGTCTGGCCGCTGCCGATGTAGGGCTGGAGCTCCTCCCGACCGTCGCCCAGTAAGGCGCTGACCACATGGACCGGGACACCGGGAGCCGCCTGCTGCATTTCGGCCATTTTCAGCTCCGCATCGGTGCACAGATCTGCCTTGGTCAATAGAATGACGGGATTCGCCCCGCTGTTCCAGGCCATAATCAGATAACGCTCCATCCGCCGTACATTGAAATCATCATTCAATGCACTGACCAGGAATAAAGTATCCACGTTGGAAGCCACAATCTGCTCCTCCTGAGTCGGGCCAGCCACCTTGCGCGAGATGATGCTGTGACGGGGAAGCACACCATGGATCACCGCATGCGCTCCCCCATCCTGCATCGCCAGGACCACCCAGTCCCCTACTGCCGGATACTCGCCGGACCCGCTCAGCGAATGCCGGAACTTGCCTGACAGCTCACCCCATATTTCACCTGCTGCAGTAATCACCCTGTATTTACTGCCGAAATCTCCGGCAATCCGGCCCGCTGCATACTCCCTGGCGTCCAGCAGCCGCAGCTTATCTGTCCATTTTCTGTTCCATTCTTCATTCCAGCCGTACTGTTCTAGCTTGATATCGATATTCATGCATTTCCTCCTGAATGGGTTATTATCGTTCTCATACCTCCGCTTATCACATCATCCATGTATCTCCGGGCAGCATTGGCTCCACATGCGCACACAAAAAACCGCCGGAACCCAAAGGTTCCGGCGGCAGAGGCAGACTCGGCCGCGGTCCGGCTTTTGCTGTTGTACAGCAAAGACCGTCCGCTGCGGGCAGAGTCATTCCAGGGTAGTGAGTCTGCTCCTCTGCGCGAGAAGAGCAGAATCCACTATCCGGGCGTGATGCAGCAGACCTGCACACGCAAAAAAGCCGCCGGAACCGATACGGTTCCCGGCGGCTCTAGAAGGCATCATAGAGCTTACCTGCGAAGCTGGGGATCAATTATTACTCCACAGCCGCATTTCCCGGAAGACACGTATCCACAACAGTAGCAACCAATCCTGAACCGCTAGTATAAACTGCCATTTGACATCGTCTCCTTCCGAAATAATATGCTGTTATAATATACGGCCCGGATACCGTTTGTCAACAGTGGGCCTAACTTGCTTAAATAATACCCCGGAGCTCCTCCAGCTCCTGAATGACAGCGAGAGGCTTCACGTTCAGTGATTCATCCCAAGGGTGGTTGCGCTTCAGCCAGATCGTATCCATCCCGCTCTGCGCCGCCCCCCAGATATCATTCACCGGATGATCGCCGATGAATACAGTCTGTTCTGCCGTGGAACCCAGACGTTCCAGGGCTAACCGGTAGATCTCTGGATCAGGCTTGCTGATCCCGGCTTCACCCGAAATGACGATCGTGCGGAAGTAGCCGCGGAGTCCGAGCAGATCGATTTTTCCATATTGAATATCTGTGCCGCCGTTCGTGACCAGTCCCAGCGGATATCCCCGGTCCCGGCAATACTCCAGTGTCTCCAGCGCATGCTTCATCATCGCACCGTGACGGATATAGGTCTCGTCATAATAGGCCCGTATGTCCGCAGTGGTCAATGCCTTCTCCCAAGGAAGAACCTCGCTAAGCTCCGCGAAGAACCCATCCTTATCCCGGTATCCGTCAGCATCCCTGATAATCATATCCTCTACAACCTCCGCGGCCTGCTCTTCGCTAAGATGTCCCAGGAAATCCTGAACAAACTTCATACTGAAGCTGCGGAAGGTCTGATCACGGTCCATCAGGGTGTTATCCAGATCAAATAGCAACGCTTGTACCTCTCTCATGTATACGCTCCCCTTCTGTCTTCCATTTCTGCAGTCAAAACACCAGATGCTTATTGTACTACGCTCCGGGGAGCAAAATAAAGACCATTCCGCCCGGAAGGATAACCTCTCCTTCGTCAGAATGGCCTGTATAGGGGAATCAGGTACGCAGAGCTTTCAGGATTCAAGATGTTCAAAATGCTCTGCCCGGTGCGTAAGCATCATTTCCTCGTCGGTAATGTAGAGCGGGAACGGCGGTGTCTCCTTCAGATAACGCTCGGTGGACAACAGCCGGTAATGAACCTCAGGGAGCCAGGCGTCTTCGAGCAGCGGCAGCTTGCCGGTGTCACTGATATAATTGTCTACCGCCGATTGAACCATGTCGAGGTAGTACGGCACCAGCTTGTCAGATTCTTCAAAAATCTCAAAGGTCTCGCTGGACATATAGAATTTCTGCTGCGGGACTCCGCCTAAATATCGTTTGAGCCGGTTCAGGTCAATGCTCTTATCTTCCTGGATCAGAGCGGTACGGTTAATGGGAGCGGGCATATCTTCTTCAAATTGCCTTACAGCCTGCTTGATCTGCGGCAAGGTAACGGTCGGATGAACGGGTTGCAAGTTTTTTTTGGCACGTTTGAATATCATACTGAAGGTCTCCTTTCGAAGTTATGTCAGATAACGCTTACAATTCCATTTTATTCGTTATTTGAACATTTAATCAGCAGTTTCGCACTTGTCATAAAAAATCCCCATTTATTAGATCATTATTTGACATTTTCCCAGTGAGTCCACAGCTCCGGCGGGTTAAGCTCGTACTTATCATTCTCCCGGTACATGAACTGGTGCATAATGAACTCGCGGCGGATTGTGGCATAATCATCGTGGAACGGCTTAATGAACTCGTTGATCTCTTTCTCTGAATAGACTACACCCGGCTTAAGCTTCTCCACCATATATTGCAGCGCGATTAATTTCTTCTTGTATTGTGCGGGAATCTGGCGCAGCCGTCCGTCTTTGGCAAAAAAATTACGGAGCACCGACTCCTTCAGACTGTGTTCAGGCGACTCTTCCTCCATCTCCTCCACCCCCTTTGCAAAAATAAATTTCAGCGAGGCCTCAGAGCCTGACTGGATAAACTCGGGATTTAGCTTGAAATATACAGTGTTCTTGTCTCTGCGCTCCTGAATGAGAGCAGCTTCACGCAGCTTGGCTGCATGATGGGTCACCGTAGGCTGTGACAGATTCAGCTTCTCGGCTAAGGCGTGACCGTGAACCTCGCCCCGGGACAGGAGCAGAAGAATGCGCAGCCGGGTGGGATCGGATAAAGCCTTGTGATAGGCGACAATTTTGTCTAACTGCAAGCGGGATCACGCTCCTACGGATATTCGTCAGGCAGTCTGGGGGAACTGCCATTTCATACTTTAGATATATATCTAATTATATACCCATCTTGACATCTGATCAATACCCAATTTGCGGAATTCGCCGGCCATGGCAAAAAACAAAAATATAAGGTACCATTTACTGAATAGAATACTACCTTAGGAGGACATAGATATTATGCTAGACGTTATTATTATCGGCGCCGGTCCCTGCGGACTGTCTGCAGCCATCGAATGCCAGCGCCAAGGGCTCTCCAGCCTGATTGTGGAAAAGAACTTCATTGTCCATTCCATCTACCTGTATCCGACCAACATGCAGTTCTTCAGCACCACCCCGCTGCTTGAGATTGGAGATGTGCCCTTCACCTCTCCGAATGACAAGCCTTACCGCCATGAGGCGCTGGTCTACTACCGCCGCGCGGCCGCGCAGCATCAGCTTGAGATTGCCGCTTATGAAGAAGCGCTGTCCGTTCTGCCGCAGGAGGATGGCAGCTTCGTTGTACATACGGTCAACAAGCGCGGCGAGGAGCAGCAGCGCAGCGCAGCGAACGTAGTCATCTCTACCGGTTACTTCGACCAGCCTAACCTGATCGGGATTCCCGGGGAGGAGCTGCCGAAGGTCACGCATTATTTTGGCGAGGCACATCCTTATTCCGGCATGAAGGTGGCTGTAATCGGGGGCAGTAATTCAGCGGTGGATGCTGCGCTGGAGCTGCTGCGGGTAGGCGCCAAGGTGGATATGGTCTACCGGGGAAGCAGTATCTCGGACAATATCAAGCCCTGGGTGCGTCCGATCTTCGAGAGTATGGTGCAGAAGGGGAGCATAACGCTGCATCTGGAATCGCGCGTCACGGAGATCACCCCGGCCTCGGTCTTGGTAACCTCCTCTGTGAACGGGGAACCTACCGAGCTGGATAATGACTTCGTACTGGCGATGACCGGCTTCCGTCCCAGCAGAGCCCTGCTCACCTCTGCCGGGGTGCAGATGGATGACTCTATGGATAAACCAGCCTTTAACCCCGCTACCATGGAGAGTAATATACCGGGCATCTATGTCGCCGGGGTTATCGCTTCCGGACGGAATGCCAACGAGGTATTCATCGAAAGCGGGCGTGGGCACGGCAAGCTGATTGCCGATCATATTGTGAGTACAAGGCTTACTTAAGAGAAGGAGTGTATCCAAGCTATGGATATAACCTCGTTATTGCTGCTGGGTCTGGCAGCGCTCGGTGTCATCAGCAGTAACTCACCGATAACCATCGCCATGGTCGTGCTGCTGCTGATCCGTGTGCTGGGACTTCAGCAGGCTTTTCCCTGGCTGGAGAAATACGGGCTGACCGTCGGCATTATCATCCTGACCATCGGGGTCATGACGCCGCTGGCCAGCGGGAAGATCTCCCTCCAGACCGTCGGACATTCGTTCCTGCACTGGAAATCCCTGGCCGCCATAGGAGTTGGCGTCCTGGTCGCTTATCTGGGCGGACGCGGAGCCGTGCTCATGGGCAGCCAGCCGACCATCGTCGCCGGGCTTCTCATCGGAACCGTCCTTGGAGTGGCTCTGTTCAAAGGCGTTCCCGTGGGACCGCTGATTGCCGCCGGCATCCTGTCGCTGCTGATTGGCCGGATGTAAGCCGGTATCCACCTCAAGAGCAAGGCAAGACGAAACAGGCTGCAAGTCCACCTAAGCGGGTGGACTTGCAGCCTCTTTTATTGGACTAAGAATAGTATAGCCGCGTTATGCATCCAGCCGCTGAACGTTGAACAGCCGGGCGTAGCTCCCCGCAAGTCCCATTAGCTCTTCATGGGTGCCGCATTCGGTGATCTCCCCGTTCTCCAGCACGATAATCTGGTCGGCATGGGTAATCGTGGACAGCCTGTGGGCCACAATCAGCGTCGTCCGCTCAGATGCTAGGGACTGCAGCGCCTGCTGGATGAGATGCTCAGACTCCAGATCCAGCGCGGAGGTCGCTTCGTCCAGAATCAGCACCTTGGGGTCCTTCAGGAATACCCGTGCAATCGCCACGCGCTGCTTCTGTCCGCCGGACAGCTTCACACCCCGTTCCCCCACTTCGGTATCATAACCTTCCGGCAGCTGCATGATGAAGTCGTGGGCATTCGCAGACACCGCCGCCTTCATCACCTCCTCTTCCCCCGCTTCCGGGTTCCCGAACCGGATATTGTCGCGTACCGAGCCGCTGAACAGGAAATTATCCTGCAGCACCATGCCCACCGTCCGTCGCAGACTCTCCTGCGTCAGTCCGCGGATATCGTGGCCGTCCATGCGCAGGCTGCCTTCGCTGATATCGTAAAAGCGCGGGATCAGGCTGATCAGCGAGGATTTGCCGCCTCCGCTCATTCCGACAAAAGCCACCGTCTGGCCCGGAGCAATACTCAGGTTAATGTCCCGCAGCACCCACTCGTGCTCGTCGTTATACTTGAACCACACGTTGCTGAATTCGATCTTCCCGGCTGCCTTCAGAAGCGGCTTCGCGCCCGGAGCATCGACAATATCATACGGCTCATTCAGCAGCTCCAGCACACGTTCAAGCGATGCCGAAGCCTGGGTCAGCACGGTCGAGGAGTTGATCAGGCGGCGCAGCGGCGCATACATCCGGTCCAGATAGCCGAAGAAGGCCACGAAGGTCCCGAGCGTCAGATTGCCCTGGATGACCTGGTATCCCCCGTATCCGATGACAAGCAGCGGAGCAATATCGGTCAGGGTGTTGATAATCGCGAAGGTGAAGGCATTCCAACGCGTCTGCGCCAGCGCTTTTTGCAGGAACTTGCCGTTGATCTCCTCGAATTGCCGCTGGTCCACCCGCTCCATCGTAAAGCTGCGGATGACCGCAATCCCCTGAATCCGTTCATGCAGATAGCCCTGAATGACGGCAAGTGCCTGCGACCGGTCTTTGGTCAGCACCTTGAGACGCTTGTACAGCGTATTGACGGCAATCCCATATAGCGGCAAAATGGCAATCGCCACCAGCGTCAGCACCGGATTCAGATAGAGCATGAAGCCCAGGGCGAAGAGCAGGGTGAACATATCCAGCCAGACATTCATCATTCCGACCTCAACCAGGTTCTTCGACTGCTCCACATCATTGATGAACCGGGAGATGGCCTCGCCCACCTTCGTATTCTGGTAATAACGCAGCGACAGCCGCTGCAGATGCCCGTAGAGCTTATTGCGCATATCGAAGAGGACCTTGCTCGTAATCAGCTGGGCGAAATACTGGCGGTAATACTCCACCGGCCCGCGGACAATCACGAACAGAATCAGGCCCCCGCCGATTACCGTCATCAGCTTCGAGACACGCTCCGCTATCGTCAATGCCGGATTACCCAGCAGCTCATCGACTACATATTTGAGAATCATCGGCAGCGTCAGCGGAATGCTGAATTTGACCATCCCGATGATCAGAGTGAGCACAATCCATTTCATATACGGCCGAACAAAGGTATAATAAGATTTCCAAGGTTTCACAGCGTGTCAGGTCCTTTCCAATTCATTCTTCATCAGGGTGCAGTTGACATTTGCGCGCTGCAGTGTTTTATTATTTTTAAACAGTTACGGTTGCAGTACCGAAATTCAGGAGGATAATGATGCCCAGACAATTTGTGACGGAAGCCGTCATGATGGCGATTTACGGCCAGCTTCTCATCCCGCGGAGCCCTGTAGAATATATAGTCCCTTATACCACCATTATGGAGCTTTACGAGCTGCGGGACAGCGATGAGCCGGTGATGAGCCAGGCGGATGACGACAAGCATGTCAGACTCAGAATCCGCGAGCTGATCAACTATTTCGAGGAGCCGCTGAATGCCAAGAAGATCAACCGCTGCCTGAATATCCCCTGGGCCAAAAGCTCCGGCATCCTCCTTGGCGGACACGCGCAGATTACCATCATCAACAGCATCGACAATGCCTCCTACGGCGAAGCGTTCGATCCGATTGAGACAGAGCTGCTGCTGGCGTCCCAGCGTGAGAAGGTGCCGATTCTGACCGACCAGTTCGAGCTGATCCAGCGCATCATCGAAGGCGGAGTTCCCGTCCAGGTATATGACATTGATGATTTCGAGTTCGCCATGGAGGAAGAGACCTTCCGCAGCTCGCACTAATCGCGCCACCTGAGCGGCGGGCAGCTTCGTTGGCCTGGTGCGTACAAGTGGACACGGCCTGACCGTCCTTTTATAGGACGGTACCGTTTCAGCGAGAAATAGTAGGATAAGTTATGGTGTGAAACCTATAAATTCTTATATTTTGGAACAAGCCCCTGCCTGACGGCAAGGGCTTGTTCCGCATCCCCGGCAGTGCCGGGATCTGCCAATTGCTCCAGCTCTCCCCTTATGCCACCGGCACAGGCTCATACTTGTATTCGATATCATCGTCCGCCTGTGAATAGACAATCGACAGATTGTACCCCTCCATATACCACAGATCCTGCTCCTCCATATAGAAGGTCAAGCCGCCTTCCCCGAACTGCACAGCAGGACGTCCAGGCTGCTCGGTAGCAATGCCCAGCGAGAAGCCGGGATGCAGGCCTCCGCCTGAGCTGTACCGGGGGAACAACCGGATATATGCGCCCTCCTGGAGGCTCAGTTCTCTTTTGAACCAGGCGGCTGCTTCCGGACTAATTAATATGTTCATCTCTCCACTCCTCCCCTCTACCCCAATCATACCCAAAAAACTTCAATTCACCAAATCGAAGCGGTATTACGGCAAGGTGCCGTCTCCACCACAAAATTTAAATTTGACAATTCTTAAAGTGTGATGATAAACTCGGAACATAACGAAACGTCTTCAAGTAATTACCAAAATGAAGAAAGGGTGATCTCGGTGTTGAATATGGATATGGTATACCTCGCCACTATTGTAGAAAACTATACCCAACTGAATACCGAAGCAGCCCGAGCAGTGGAGAATTCCTGAGGTTCATGCGTATTACGCGTAACGTATGAGAACAGGCTTAACTTATCTCTCACATGTCTCTGTGCTGCTTATAGCACCGTGGACATGATAACCGCAATTAGAGGCGTATCATCCGTTTTCGGATGGTACGCTTTTTCGTGTGCTATGAGGTTATGATCCGCTGCGAAATGTCCGTAAATGTTCCGTTAAACAAGCTAACTTCGAAATTACTTCAAGCACGAA
This sequence comes from Paenibacillus sp. FSL R7-0210, assembly GCF_038009085.1. NCBI lineage: Bacteria > Bacillati > Bacillota > Bacilli > Caryophanales > Paenibacillaceae > Paenibacillus > Paenibacillus sp. FSL R7-0210. Next base: position 2,049,314 of record NZ_JBBPAR010000001.1, on the reverse strand, counting down.
AGGAAGGGATTCACCTTGTTCTCCGTACTCCGAAATCTCGGCTGGTTCTTCCGCCGGGAAAAAAGGCGCTATACTATTGGCCTCATCCTTCTTATTGTGGTAGGTGTGTTAGAACTCCTGCCTCCACGCCTGCTGGGCAACGCCATTGACGAAATCGTCACCGGCGCCATCACTGCAGGTTCACTGATGAAATACATTGGCCTGATCGTACTTATGCTGCTGATCATTTACTGGATCACCTACATATGGATGCACAAGCTGTTCGGGGGATCGAATCTGGTGGAGCGCCTGCTGCGCTCGCGGTTCATGAATCATCTCATGACGATGACCCCCGCCTTCTTCGAGCGTAACCGCACCGGCGATCTGATGGCCCGCGCCACCAACGATATCCGCGCCGTCTCCGCAACCGTAGGCTTCGGGATGCTCACTCTTGTCGACTCCACCGTATATCTCACGGTCGTCCTGTTCGCCATGGGGTTCCTGGTCAGCTGGAAGCTGACACTGGCCGCGGTCATCCCGCTTCCGATGATTGCGGTAGCCATGGTGTTCTACGGCAAAGCGATCCACGACCGCTACAGTCTGGCGCAGGATGCCTTTGGCGACATGAATGACCAGGTACTGGAATCCGTATCGGGCATCCGTGTCATCCGCGCTTATGTGCAGGAGCGGCACGATGAGAAGCGCTTCTCTGACATTACAGATGATGTGTACCGCAAAAATATGGCGGTCGCCCGGGTCGATGCCTTCTTCGAGCCGACGATCCGCTTGTTCGTGGGTCTCAGCTATATCATCGCCCTGACCTACGGAATCTATCTCGTATTCCGCAATCAGATTACGCTGGGCGATCTGGTGTCGTTCAACATGTACCTCGGGATGATCGTGTGGCCGATGTTCGCGATCGGCGAGCTGATTAATATCATGCAGCGCGGCGGCGCTTCACTGGAGAGGATCGACGAGACGCTGAATGCCAAGCCTGATGTCAAGGATGTGGCTGATCCGGTTCCGGTTGACCAGCCGACCACCATCGAGCTGAAGAATGTGACCTTCCGGTATCCGACCTCTACCATCGATAATCTCAGCGGAGTCAGCTTATCCCTCTCCCAAGGCCAGACGCTTGGCGTGGTCGGACGGACCGGCAGCGGCAAATCGACGCTGCTGAAGCAGCTGCTGCATGAATACCCGGCGGGCACAGGCGAGATTCTGATCTCCGGTGTGCCGATCACCCAGATCGCCCTCGACCAGCTTCACAGCTGGATGGGCTATGTGCCGCAGGAGCAGATCCTCTTCTCCAAATCGGTGCGCGAGAATATCCAGTTCGGATACTCCGGGGCCAGCGATGAACGGATCATGCAGGCAATTACCGCCGCCGCCTTCCAGAATGACCTTGGTACCTTATCCGACGGGCTGGATACAATGGTTGGCGAACGCGGCGTCTCCCTCTCCGGGGGACAGAAGCAGCGTGTTTCCATATCGCGCGCCTTCATCTCGAATCCCGATATTTTGATTCTGGATGATGCCCTGTCTGCCGTTGACGCGCGGACAGAAGCGAAGATCATCGAGAACATCCGCGAGGAGCGCAGCGGCAAAACCACGCTCATCTCCACCCACCGCCTCTCGGCGATTGAGCATGCCGATCTGATCGTTGTCCTCGAAGACGGGCATATTACAGAACAAGGTACACACCAGGAGCTGCTGGAACTGAACGGCTGGTACCGTGAGCAGTTCGACCGCCAGCAGGTCGAGAATAATCTGACGAATGAATAACCCCATACAGGAGGTGTCACCGTTGACACAGAGTACAGGCAAACGTCTGCTGCAATATGCACTGACCGCCAAAAAGACCTTCATCGCCGCCCTTCTGCTCCTGACCATCGGAGTAGCGGCTGAGCTGGCAGGGCCTTTTATCGCCAAGAGCATGATTGACAACCATCTGCTTGCGATTGAGAAGCCCTACTTCCAGACAGCCTCGCCGGAGGATGCTGCGGAATATAACAACACTTATTACAAACGCGGTGACCGTTTTGCCGCAGGTGAAGTCAAGGGCCAGGAAGTCCGTCTGCTTCAGGCAGGCAGAAGCTTCTACTTCATCAATGAAGCGGTACCGAAGGCCGAAGGCGAGCGCAGCTTCGCAGATGGGAAGCTCCAGATCAAATACGGCGAGCAGACGACGGTCTATCCGGCCGTCAAGCTATCGGCGGGTGATCTGTTTTCCTTTTACAAGCCCGAGCTTCCGGGAATCTATCAGCTAGTCGCTCTATACGCCATGTTCCTTGTGATCTCCATTATTGCAGAGTTCGGCAAAACCTACTGGCTGCAATCGTCTGCCAATCAGGTCATCCGCAAGCTGCGGACCGATGTCTATGCCCATATCCAGCGCCTGCCGGTCTATTTCTTCGATAATCTGCCTGCCGGTAAGGTTGTGTCACGGGTTACCAACGATACGGAAGCAGTCAAGGATCTCTTCATTGCCGTGTTATCCAACTTCGCTACAGGAATCATCAATATCACCGGTGTCTATGTGGCCCTCTTCCTGCTCGATGTGAAGCTGGGACTGGTCAGCTTGTTCATCGTGCCGATTATTATTCTCTGGATCGTGCTGTACCGCAAAATCGCTACCAAATACAATACGATCATCCGCTCGCGGCTTAGTGAGATTAATGCCATTATCAACGAATCGATTCAGGGGATGTCGATCATCCGGATTTTTCGCCGCCAGAAGCAGAGTAGCGCTGAATTCGAGCAGCTCAATGACGACTATCTGAAATATCAGAACAAAATGCTCAACCTGAACGCCTTCACCTCCCACAACCTGGTGAACTCGCTGCGCAGCCTCTCCTTCGTGCTGGTGCTGTGGTACTTCGGCTTCGGCAGCCTAGACGGGTCGACCTTCGTATCGCTTGGCGTCCTGTATGCCTTCGTCGATGTACTGGGCCGGATGTTCCAGCCGATTACGGGGATGGTCAACCAGCTGGCGAATCTGGACAGCTCGATGGTCTCCGCAGGCCGCGTGTTCACGCTGATGGATGAGCCGGGAGAACCGGTCACTGACGGATCGATGCCGCGTTACAAGGGAAATGTGGTGTTCAAGGATGTCTCCTTTGCTTATAAAAAGGACTTCGTCCTGCGCGATATCTCCTTCGAGGCGCGCCCGGGCGAGACTGTCGCCCTTGTGGGCCATACCGGCTCCGGCAAAAGCTCCATCATTAACCTGCTGTTCCGCTTCTATGATCCGCAGCAGGGAAGCATAACGATCGACGGGCAAAAGGTCAAGGATCTGCCGAAGCAATGGCTGCGCAGTCATATGGGCATCGTGCTTCAGGACCCGTACCTCTTCACCGGAACCATTGCCTCCAATGTCAGTCTGGGTGACGAGCGGATCTCTAGAGAGCGTGTCGAACGCGCCTTACGTGAGGTAGGAGCCGATAAACTGCTGGCTCATCTGCCGCAAGGCTTCGATGAACCGGTCATTGAGAAGGGCAGCACCCTGTCCGCCGGACAGCGGCAGCTGATCTCCTTCGCCAGAGCCTTATCCTTCGATCCGGCGATCCTGATTCTGGATGAAGCAACGTCCAACATCGATACCGAGACTGAGAGCATTATCCAGCAGGCGCTGGAGGTGCTGAAAAAAGGCCGGACCACCTTCATCATCGCCCACCGGCTGTCAACCATCCGCAGTGCGGACCAGATTCTGGTGCTGCACCGGGGCCAGATTGTCGAACGCGGCAACCATGATGAGCTGATGGCGCAGGGCGGCAGGTACTTCCGCATGTATCAGCTTCAGCTGGGTGCGGGAGCCGGGAACGGCTCAGGCGAGCCAGCTCCTCTATCCGGGGACCATGCTTCTTCCGCTGTACTCCGGCCATCGCTGGAGCAGATCTAATTCAGTTGCTTGAGGACAGCAACTTAGCCTAATGGCGGGCAACCGCATATACCTATCATACATTACAATAAGAACACCCCCTGACGCAGGAAGGCATCAGGGGGTGTCTTTCACTTGATATCAGAACGTTTGTTCTGTATAATGGAGCAATACATATTATGGATGGGGTGAAGATGATGATAACCTACAGTCTTAGCAAGCGGCAAGCCCGGCTGTTCCTGCTGCGCCATCAGCGGCTTGTCCCGGACGGATTGCCCGGCGGCAAGCAGAGCATCTATGACTTCGTCCGGCATGTAGGCTGTATCCAGTATGATCCGCTCAGCATAGCCGGACATAACCACGAGCTGGTGCTTCAGGCGAGAATCCCCGGCTTCGTGCCTGAGATGGCCAATGAGCTGCTATATAAGGACAGACTGCTGATTGACGGCTGGGATAAGAACATGTCGATCTACTGCACGGAAGACTGGCCGTATTTCCAGCGACGCAGGGAATCTGCTGCCAGGCATCAGCATAACGAGGCCATGGCGGCCATGATTACCCATGTCCGTGCGGAGCTGGATGCACGAGGGCCACTCTCGTCACTGGACCTGGAGAGTACGGAGAAGATCGACTGGTCCTGGGCTCCGGCAAGACTCTCCCGGGCTGCCATGGAGAGCATGTACTTTTGGGGCGAGCTATCCATCCATCACCGGGTGCACACCCGCCGTTATTACGATTACACGGCCAAGCTGCTGCCTCCTGAACTGCTAAGCGCAAGCGATCCTAACGAGACGCTGGAGCAGCATCACGATTGGTATGTGCTGCGCCGGATCGGCAGCATCGGCCTGCAATGGAACCGGTCCGGGGACGGCTGGCTTGGCATCGCAGGCCTGAAGAGCAAAGAACGGACGGCGTCCGTGCAGCGGCTGCTGCAGAAAGACCTGCTCCGCGAGGTACAGGTGGACGGCCTGAAGCTACCGCTATACATCCGCACAGCAGACGTCCCTGAGCTTGAAGCTATATTGCTTCAGGATGATACTGCGGGTGAAAATGAATCCGCAGCCGGGCCGCAGGCTGGTAATGAGGGTGGGACCGGTCATGCCGGAGGAGCGGCCTCCTTCGCGGCGGCACTGGCTCCGCTGGACAATCTGTTATGGGACAGAGAGCTGATACTCCAGCTATTCGGCTTTCAATACCGCTGGGAGGTCTACAAGCCTGTGCTTGAACGGGAATACGGATACTATGTCCTCCCCCTCCTCTACGGCGACCGCTTCATCGGCCGGCTGGAGCCGGTGATGAACAAGAAGACAGGTGTTCTAACCATTGTCCGCTGGTGGTGGGAGGCCGGAGAGACGCTTGAACGCTCCATGCTCCCTGCGCTGACCAGGGCCTTCTCCTCGCTGCAACACTCAACCGGAGCCTCCGCGATCCGCTTCGCGCCAGACATCGTCCACTCCTGCGGACTGCAGGAGCTGGAGGAGGCGCTGTCTGCTACTCCTGTAAAGACAAATTAATTCAATCATCTGAATCATCCTGCGGGCAGAGGATGTAAGAACTTTAGGGGGCCACACAGCTTGTGTCGGTGGACCCCCTCCCCACAATACTCATCCGCCTACTTCGGAGCAACCGGCGTATTCGGGGGCATTAGTGTATTCGGTTTTCCGCATACATCCGGCCCAATATTACGCTCAGCTCGTATAACCAAAGAAAACTCCCTCTGGCGCAGTCTTGCTGCGTTAGGGGGAGTCTTCTCGTAAGGTTAGCTATATTTCATTGGATGCCTTATTGGATATGCTCTTCTTCAAGGCCCAGCTTGCTGTACATCTCTGTACAATAGCCCTGCAGCTTAATCTCCAGCCGGCTTGCCTTGTTCTTAAAGCGTTTCAGTTCACGGATCATATGGGCCCGGCCGGCTGGGGTGAAGGTCTCTTGAATTCGTTCCTTGAAGTAATCATGGACAATATGATTGCGTTCCTTCCATACAGCCTGCAATTGACTCGTCTCTTCCTCAGAGAAGGGGAAGTGATGCTGGATTTCTTTGATGAGTTGGCCGAGTGAATTGCTAAGCTTGCGTTGATACAATTCTGCGATTTCGGCGTCAGTTGGCGTCTTGCCCTGCGACAGCTTCGTCAGCAGCAGCAGATTCGTTAATTGCTGCTCCAGCGCCTGGCAATAGTAGACAGCCAGACCGAAATAAGCAAATAGCTCTTTGGATTGTTCACTCTCCGGTATTTGTGTATCCTTCATCGTTCCTCCCGTTCTTGATCTGGTTATTTGATTTGTGTGTAGATTGAACTTTTCGTTCTATTTTGGAAGGGCCGTTGCTGCGGTGAACATTTGGACTTCCGGCCGCTGTTATGTTTGGATTTCCCGATTCAAGCTGTTAGCCGCAGTAGAAATCCAAACATAAAGGCGGACGCTACCGCTCCTACAGTTCCAAATTTCCCCTCCGCCACTTTTTTCAAATTGTAAATCATCAAGTTCAAAGGACACAGCTCAGTTTGTTTTGTTATAGTCCATTCGGCCGGAACGGTAAATATAGAATCCGGCAAGCAATAGTATGTATGCCAATGCGTGGGCATAGGCTCTTAACACGGAGGATACCGGCAGAGTCTCTGCGTTCATCATCTTGTCCATAACCGGGTATACCGGCGGCAGGAGAATGGACACCACAGGCCCAGGCACGACATCAGCCACTTTACCGGCGCTAATCGATAGAATGAGGAGGATCAGCATCATTCCGGCCGCATATCCAGCCCGTGGTACCCACGAGGATTGCAGGTACAAGGAGAGTGTAATCCCTAATAACCCCATTAGAGCATGTCCGGCCAAACCAAGCAAGATCCGCTGAAGTCCGGCAGGTTCATGGAAGCTTCCGGTCAAGACGGGATACATAACAATGATTACATCCAGCAGCAGCGTAAGCAAGACCATTGTAAGTAGACCGCCGATACTGTAGCGGCGGGCACTGCGGAGCTGAACGATAACCACCTGCTTCTGTACCGCCTGCTCATGGTTAAGGAAGCTTAAGCCGAGCCACGCACAGGCTATGAATAGAAAGACTGCCGTAGCCGAGTAGCTGCTCATGACCGGATTAGGCTTATAGGAATAGAGAATTAATACCGCAATAATAACACCGGCAACCGGTCCGAAGAACCGCTGGGAGACTGTATAACTGTGCAAAAAATAACCGATTAGCCCTTTCACCCGCGTCCACTCCCGCTCTGATCCTTGGGATCCATCCACTCGGCCAGGTCACTTAATCCCCCGAGAGGCTTCACTGAAACTATGGAACCGCCCGCAGCAAGAATCTGCAGCAGGCAGGTATCTGACATTTTCTGTTCTACAGTCAACCCTGTACACGCTGTACCGGCGAAGTCCGGCTCCGGCAGCACATGGATGACTCCAGGCAAGGCTTCCAGAGCCCGCTGGGCTTGTCCCGGCAGTGCTGTATAGACGATATCCACTACTGGAGCACTCTTCAGCTTCTCCGCTCCATGAATCGTCCGGAGGGTCTGCCCTTCATGTAATACATATACTGTATCCGCAACAGCTTCGATGATCTGCGGTTCATGAACGGACAATACGAGTGCCGTCCCCTCCGCCTTCAGCTCCAGCAGTATTTCGATAAGCGTCTCTTGTGCCGGCAGATCCAGTCCCGACAGGGGCTCGTCAAGCAACAGCAGCTGCGGCCGGATGAGCAGGCTCTGGATCAGGTTGACCTTCTGCAGCATTCCTTTGGAGAAGCCTGCCAGCTTGTGAGTGCGGTAGGCTTCTAGACTGAACAGCTGCAACAGTTCGTTGATCCGGGACGCCGAAGCCGCTCCGGAGAGTCCGGCAATCCGGCCCATACAGCGCAGATAGTCCTCGGCGGTGAGCTTCAAGCCGGGAAATGCCTCGGGTGCATAACCTGTAGTTATCGCCCGACGGTCGCAGGTAAGATCACCGGAGGACAGCTTCAGCAGCCCCGCGAGGATGGATAACAGCGTACTCTTGCCGGACCCGTTACGGCCGATCAGAGCCGTGGCCGTGCCGGGAAGAACTGTCATCGATATTCCGGTAAGTACCGGGCGGCTTCCATAGCGCTTGCTTCCTTCGGTAATTGTAATTAGAGATGTTGCATTCGTGGCTTCCAGGCCTCCTTCCATTCGTGCATGCCTATGGGCCGCATCGAACGGCAGCCTGATTATTCTCTTATGTAACATTCGCCGGAATGGCTTTATTCTCCTTTTTATTTTCCCAGATCCATGAAATTCACATTGAAAAAACCAGAACTGTGCAGAAAAAAATCCGCACCCGCCCTGGTTCCTGTTAAGTATTCGATGCTATATAAGTTAGTCCTAAAGGGTGATATCAGGCGTAGACTTCAACAGCTTCACTGACCCTTCTGCAGGCCATGGCTGCATTGCGGCAGGTATCGATGCAATCCTGGCAATGGTTATGCTTATGACGGCTGCTTGTGTCCGCGCAGCGGTCACAGATGTCAGCACATAATTTGAGGATTTCGGCCACGAACGGGCTTCTCCGGGTCATCGCCTGAATAGCGAAGGAGCAGATGTCTGCGCATTCACGGTCCAGCTGGATGCTCTCCCGCAGATCGGCCAGATCATATTCCTTGAGGCTTGAGACATAGCTATAGTTACAGGCATCCATACATTTAATCAAAGCATTAATGCATTCCTGATATTGAATTCGGGTCATAGCCTTACAACCTCCTGCAATTAGTATAGGGTATGCCTATGTATTAACCTGCAAGAATAAGAACGAACCATTCATAAGGAACTGCAGATGGTTAACTATAGGCTTCGTTTGACCGCTGCGGGTCTGGTCAGCAGACGTCTCTCCAGGCGCAGAAGCTCCCTGCGCAGCTCACCGGAGGAGAAATGCTCACCGATGAATACCGCAACATCCGGCACCTCGCCCTGGGGCGTAATTCTCATGAAATCCGCTTCTCTGTAGGCGTACTGAAACAGAAACCGGCTGGAGGTATCGGTAAAAGTTACGATCCCCTTGGCCCGGTACACATCGCGCGGCAGCTCCTTCACAAACCGTTCGAATTCCTCGCTGTTCACGGGATTCTGGAAATAATGCGTGTAAGCCATCACATGATCATGCGAAGCATGCATCACCCCTTCAGCTCCGCCCTCCGTATGCTCCCCGCCCTCAGGCCGGTCTTCCATATGAACGGCTCCCACACTGCCAAGCAGCGCTTCTGGCTCCAGTTCACAGCGTACCGCCGGCAGAATCTCCGCATACGCATTCCACTTACGCAGCACCTCCGAGATCTCTGCAATCTCTGCGGCTTGAATGCGGTCTGTCTTGTTCAGGATCAGGACGGATGCACAGCGGATCTGCTCCTGCATCAGACGGTAGGTAGCCCCTTGCTGGGAGCGGTACAGCTCCAGCAGATGGGCGGCATCGACAACGGTAATCAGCCCCTTCAGCTCCACCTGCTGATATAGCGAAGTCTCCGTTACTGCATCCACAATCTCCAGCGGGTTGGCTGCGCCTGTAGCCTCGATGATAACTACATCCGGCGATTCTTTTTTGACCAGCGTGGTCAGCTCCGTACTTAAGTCCCCCCTGCTGGTGCAGCAGATACAGCCGCCCAGCATCTCTGCCATCGGCACAGACTGCTCCACGAGCAAGCCGTCCAGATTCACCTCACCCAGCTCGTTCATAATCACGGCCGGCCGAAGGCCCTGATGATTCCAATGATCCAAAAGACGCTGTAGTAATGTGGTCTTGCCGCTGCCGAGAAATCCCGACAAGATATATACTGGTAATGACTGTTCCAAGTTTGCTCTCTCCCTGCCTCAATCGGTTATGGTAGCGAGTGTACTACAATGACCGCCTCTGTGCAAGGCGGCCCTGCCTGGTGAGGCATACATCAGCTTCCCCCGGGGAGCTTGTTATTGCCGCTTCCATCCCCTATCATGGGAAATATAAGCTGCACAGCAGATACAAAAAGGAGCTGGTTCGTATATCATCCGTCGAAGAACACCGGAGCGAAGCCCCGGATTCAGTCGCTTGCTACATCATAACGGTCTCGGATACCCGCACCATCGATACGGACACCGGAGGTCCGCTGATCCAGAGTCTGCTGGAAGCCGCCGGTTATACCGTGACCGGCCGCACCATCGTCAAGGATGATTATGAAGATATCCGGGAGCTGGTCTACAAAAGCTCCGTTCATTCCGGTATCGAAGCTGTGCTTCTGACCGGAGGGACCGGCATTTCCCCCCGTGACACCACCTATGAGGCCGTAGCGTCTCTGCTGGACAAGTCGCTGCCGGGCTTCGGGGAGATTTTCCGGCTACTGAGCTTCACCGAAGATATCGGCTCTGCCGCCATGCTCAGCCGGGCCATTGCCGGGACAATCGGCAGTACCGCTGTCTTCTCCATGCCCGGCTCCACCGGTGCAATCAAACTGGCTATGGAACGGCTAATCCTGCCCGAGCTGCGCCATGTCATGCGCGAGATCTACAAGCGTTCGTGAGACGCAGCATGGCCGGACACCTATTTTGCCGGAATCTAGACGAATGAACAAGCAGGCTCCTGCATAACGCGTATACTGGCATAAGTCCACTGCGAAGGAGCTGAGTGTAATGAGAAATTGTCCGAAATGTCCTGCTGAAACGGTTACAGATCCCACACAGGTTGTATATGAAGATTACTATCATCCCCAGGTGGTCCAGGTGGTCCACCATGTCGAGGTCGTCAGACGCCACCACTGTGTTCCGGTCCCTCACCATATCTACACTTATTCTGTCCGGGATGAAATGTGCGGGCCTACCGCAATGGTGCGCAGCAGAAAAAGATAGTCTAGTCTGCCTTCCGGTCTATAAGATAGTATATTGTAAAAGGCAAAACCGCCGTCTGCGCGTGAAAGATACGCGCAGCGGCGGTTTTGCCTTTTCCGGGAAGTCTATACGATTGGCGGGTCTATATGAACGTCTGCATCGGGTGCTGTAGCCGCCCAGCGTGTGAAGGTGACCTGAAACCCGGCCCGCGTTGGAGCACACAGGAAGGGTCCCGCCTGGCTGCCAGTCTCATAAGGGAACCGGGCAACGCGGATAGTCCGCCAGGGATGATTCTCTGTTCGCGCTCTGAGGATTACCGCATCCTTCATCCGTGAAGCCCGCAGCGTAATCACTTCGCCCTTCCACTCGGGCACAGGGGACAATGACCAGTCAGAGTAACCATCCGTCACGACTGCACCTATATGGGGAACACCGTCATTCAGCTCAATACCAGCTTTAATCCATTGCTCACCGCTGTGCCATAGCATAATACCTGCCTGGTCGTACAGCTCCGTGAACCCGTCCAGCGCAAAGCTGATCTCTATCGCCTCTGCCTTATCCCAAGGGGCAAGCAGCGCATGACCGTTGTCATGCTGGAAGCCGTACATCGTCTTTTCCCAGTAATCGCTGCCTTCCGCTGCATGGGCCACCAGTTGACCGTCCGCGGTGCTGCTTGACACCGGTTCATTGCTCCATGCTCCATCCTGCCATTCTATGAATCTCATTACAGGCTCACCTCTCCTTGTCGTCTGCTCATCATTCGGTTGATCACTTCAGAGCTTACTATCATCACTATTATATACCCAATCATTGCCGGCGGGAGAATCATGAAGGTGCTCCGCGCCGCCGCCCAGCCCAAGAGCGGAGGCAAGAACGCACCGCCGGTGTAGGCCAAGGCCATCTGATACCCCATAATCTTCTGCGAATGCTCCGCTCCGAACCGGGCGGGCGTCTCATGCAGCATGCAGGGGAAAATCGGTGCCGAGCCGAGGCCAATCAGAATAAAAGCAACGAGTGAACATATCGCCGGAAGCGGCAAGGCCAGCAGCAGCGCACCCGCGAGTGAGATTGCCAACCCTCCGCGAATCAGCGTACGGTTGCTGAACCGGAAGGTAATGAAGCCGGTAATCAGCCGCCCGGCCGTGATTCCCCCATAATAGAGCGAGACCCATCCGGCCGCCGTTGCCGGGGATACCTCCTTGACGTTCACCAGATAACTGCTGCCCCATAGCCCCACCGTAGCTTCCACTCCGCAATAGAACAGGAAGGTGAGCATCGCCAGCTTCACGCCCGGGATGCGAAGCACCTTGCTGCCCGCTAGGGATGCAGCAGCGGGTAGAGATTCTGCCTGCTCCGGCATCTCCTGAGGCTGCGGTCTGCTGCCCTGGCCCGCCCGCTTCCACAGCGGCAGACTGAAGAACAGTACCACGACTAACGCGAACTGAATCATGCTGACCGCGAAAAATCCCATTCTCCATGACTCGCCATTCGCAATATAACGCGACATCAGAATCGGCCCCAGCATAGCCCCTATCCCCCAGAAACAGTGCAGCCAGCTCATATGATGCGCTTTGTAATGAGTCGCCACATAATTATTCAACCCTGTATCGATCGAACCGGCCCCCAGACCCAGAGGCAAGGCCAGCAGAGCCACCCACACGACGGAAGAGGAATAAGAGAAGCCGAGCAGGGCCAGAGCGGTTACCGCCACGCTGATAAAAGTAACCATCCCCGTCCCGAGCCGCTTCAGCACCACACTGCTGGCCAAGCTTGAGATAATCGTCCCGGCGACTACTATCATCGACAGCAGTCCGGCCAGCTCGACCGGCGCCCCGAAATCCAGCCGGATAATCGGCCAGGCTGCGCCAAGCATCGAATCTGGCAGTCCCAGGCTGATGAACGCCAGATAAATAATGATTAAGAACACCGTTGCCATGTTTCCCTCCTATCCCTTCCCTTGCAGGTGAACTACACCATCGATAGAGTTGCAAGCTTCTTGAATGCAACCTTTTTCATTTGCGTTTCCCCTCGTTACTATATCACTTTGCATGATTATTTTATAATATTCTTCCGTTCTGGTTACAGCTGCAAAATAGCCCGGCAGAGTGACTCTGCCGGGCGGGTACAAACTTTAGCTATTGCTTGCTTACAAATGCTAAGACTCCAATAGACCTTACACCTTACAAGTCTGGATGCTCATGCTTCGCCTTGAGGCGGCTCCAGCGGCGCTGAACTTCACCCTCGAAGCTGCGCAGGGCCGGTTCATTCTCCGGCTTCAGCAGATGGCGGGTCTTGCCCATCGTCTTCAGCCAGGCAGATACTTCTATCCGTTTGTCCTTGTCTTCCGGGTTGTAGGTGATACTCGTAATTCCCTGCTCTACTTCATAGAGCGGGAAGAAGCAGGATTCGACAGCCAGGGAAACGATATCTGTGCCGTCCTTGTCGTCGCTCATCCAGTTCAGCGGACAGGCAATAAGAATCTTGCCGTAGACCAGACCTTCATTCTGCGCATACCACTGGGCCTTCGCCGCCTTCTTCAGCATATCCTGCGGATAAGCTTCACAGCCGGTGAAGACATAAGGAATGTTGGTAGCTGCCATAATCTGCGCTGTATCCTTGTGCTGGGTCACCTTGCCCTGCTGGGTTTTGCCGATGCTTGAGGTGGAAGTCCGGTGTCCAAGCGGTGTCGAATAGGACTGCTGCGCCCCTGTATTCATATATCCTTCGTTATCATATTCCACGATGATCATCTTGTGGCCGCGCAGCGCTGCACCGATCGCAGGTCCCATCCCGATGTCCATCCCGCCGTCGCCGGTAACCATAACGAACGTGAAGTCTTCCTTCAGCCCCAGCCCGTCAAGCTCACCGCGGCGTTTGCGTTCCCAGAACATCTCAACCACGCCGGACAGTGTAGCAGCACCATTCTGGAACAGATTGTGGATGAACGTCGATTTATGGGAGGAATACGGATAGCCGGTAGTCGTTACCATCGCGCAGCCGGTGTGGTAGAGCGCTACGATATCCCCTTCGATCCCTTTGAAGAACAGCTCCAGCCCGGAGAAAATCCCGCAGCCCGGACATGCCCCATGTCCTGGAGACAGACGTCTTGGCTTCTTCATCAGCGAACGGACCGGCGGAACTCTGACACTCAGCTTGCCGGTCTCTTCGTTCTGAGTTACCGTGATCAGGCCGGTCTTCAGCTTATCGAAGTCCATCGGCTTCAAGAGGCGCTTCGGCGCATTCTCCGGCGCCCCCGGATTGTGGCCATAGTAATCAAAAGGAATCTCTACACGGTCCGCAACAACGGCATCCATAGCCAGCTGGAAGAAGTGGTGTCCGTCTTCGGCATAGAAGTCTTTACCGCCCAGACCGTAGATCCGGCTAATCACCTTAGTCGTTGTGTTGCCGTAAGTGAACAGTGCCGCCTTAATCTCGTTCACCATGTTACCGCCGTGTCCGCCGACCGAATCGGCACGGTCACCTACAGTAATGGCTTTGACATGCTTCAGCGCTTCAGCAATCTGCTTCTGCGGGAACGGACGGATCATGTTCGGGGAGATTGCCCCTGCCTTGATTCCCTGCTCACGGAGCTGATCCACTACATCCTTAATGATCTCCGAAGCCGAGTTCATCAGGAAGACAGCAACATCGGCATCCTCCATCCGGTACTGCTCGATCATCTCATAATGGCGTCCGGTCAGCTCTGCGAATTCCTGGGCGATTTCTTCAAAGACTTCACCCGCATTGTACATCGCAACGGATTGCTGATAGCGGTTGTTGATGTAATCCGGTTCATTCATGTAAGGTCCCACAGTGACCGGATTGTTACGGTCCAGCGTATCGGTGAAGCCGGCAGGCGGTTGTTCGCCAACGAACTTGTGAACATCCTCACGGTGGGCAAAAGCCTGTACCCGGCGCTTCTGGTGCGAGGTGAAGTAACCGTCAGAGGCTACCATCACCGGCAGCCGGACTTTGGCGTGTTCCGCCAGCTTCAGCGCCATCAGGTTCATATCATAGACCGACTGCGGATCACGGCACATCAGGATCGGCCAGCCGGTGTTCAGGGCGAAATACAGATCGGAATGGTCTCCGTGAATATTCAGCGGTCCTGAGATCGAACGGCAGACCAGATTCATGACCATCGGCATCCGCGTACCTGCTTGTACAGGTAATTGCTCCAGCATGAACATGTACCCTTGAGCGCTGGTTGCGTTGAACACACGGCCGCCTGCCGTCGAAGCACCGTAGCAGATCCCGGCGGAGCTGTGCTCGCCGTCGGACGGTACCAGCATAATATCGTGTTGGCCGCTGGCTTTCATCGTATCGAGGAACTGAGCCACCTCAGTCGATGGGGAGATCGGGAAATAACCCATGACATGATAGTTAATCTGATGTGCGGCATAGGCCGCCATTTCATTGCCGGACTCGTATAGGAATTTCTGCTCCACCTTGGCGGAGCCTAGTTCTTTTTCATAATCAATAGCCACAATGTATTCCACCTTTCTTCCGGGTTTTAGACTGGAGTTACCAGATCGAACTGATGCTTCACGGCATGGCTGTCCGCATAGCCTTCCTTCTCCCTCATGCTGGATAATGCCGAGGTCGGGCAGGCACCGATGCATTTCAGGCAGCCTTTACAGTACTGGTAGTCAATACCGAGCAGGAACATCTGCGAACGGCCCTTGCGGTCCAGGCGCTCTTCCCACACGAAGCATTGGTCAGGACATACCGTGTCACACTGTGCGCAGTTGATACAGGACTCGATCTCAAATGCCGGAAGCATACCGGAACGGGAGATGCTGAGATTCTTCAGGAAGCTGCCGCCCGGATTCGTGATCGTTCCGCCCATCGGCTGAGTCTCATAACCGAGAGCCGAGATATCGGAACGGACATATTCCGGCATGCTGTCGCCGGCAGCCAGCTCGAACTGCATGAATTTCACTTCATTGTAACCGCGCTCGAAGGTCGTGATGGCCGACTGGACGGCCTGCGGATATTTTTTGCCGAGCGACTTCTCAATGACACCCTTCATGATATCCGTATCCAGGAACGGGCAGAGCCGGAACAGCGCCCCGAGCATGGCCATGTTAACACGGTTCTTCTCCTTGAGTGCGATGCTGGTAGCATCGATTACCGCAATTGTGCCGGCCTTCATCTTCAGCAGCTCTCTGAGTTCTTCCGGCGTCTTGGCCGAGTTCACAAGAACGGTGCTGTGTTCATGAATTCCGCTGGTTACATTCACGGTCTTGGCAAGTGCTTCGTGAAATACGCCGACAACATGCGGACGCTCGACTGGTGAAGTATCGCGGATATGGGTATCCATATCACAGAAGCGGATGTGAGCCTTAACCGCAGACCCCTTCTTCTCCGAACCGTACGATGAGAAGCTGACGCCGTTCAGCCCTGCGCCGACCACTCCTGCTTCCGCCAGCATTTTACCTGCCAGGTTCGCGCCCAGGCCTCCAATGGATTCCAGACGAATCTCAAAGAATCCCAGTTCATTTACTATTGGCAATTGTACCACCGACATAACCCCTTTCTTAGTACATCCTTTTGACTTTTTCAACGATTGTAACTTGATTTTGCAAGCCGCGAAGTGACATATCTTGCATTTTCCACGCTCAGGAAATCACAGTTCTTTATAGATTCGGGCAGGTTTCTTTATATGCGACAGTGCGGTGTTATTTCAATAGAAAGAAAGCTTCCATGAAAACGACAAAATGTGAAAATTCTGTGTAATTCCGCACTTTCCCAAGCAAACTGTGGATGAGATGTCATCCTTAATTTAGCAATAAAATTAAAAATTAAGATGTTAAAAATATCACAGAATTTCGTGTAATGCGAAGCATCGTCAATGATCTTTATCCCTTTTGGAACAACATTTACTCTTAGTACAGTATCATTGGCATGTTTAAGAAATTGATAAGACAAGTAGTATTTTTTACCTTGTGAAGGGGGAATGAACTTTATAATCTAGTGTTGTTGATACTGTAGAAGAATACGTAAGTTAGCAAATGAAAAAGAACATCCCCTGTAAAGGAGATGCCCTTTATCATTCTACATATTAAAGTGGAAGTGCAAAAAATACAAAATGGTATGCCGACATATTCGGGTTATTGGGCGAATCAACTCTTACGTATACAGTAGCTCCTGGGGCAATGACCATATTAGCAAAATTTTGTCTTTCCGCTGTATTTGCTTGATCGAGGTAAATAGGACCAGTGTCACCCCAGCCCTCCTTTTTTATGATAACTGCCGCCCTAGTGGGCCCATTGCCTGGGAACCCTCCAACTAAGGCATTAGCTCGTACATAGTTAGGCGTAGTGTTGGTCCATTTAAACCAATCTTGTTCTGTTCCATTTTGAATAAAAAGATCATAGGTAACTCCCCCTAAGACCCCACCTTCTCCATTCAATATTAAACTTATTGCAGTAGACTCAGTATCCCCAATTCCAACCGATGCTGGAGAAATTTCCATGGATTGTACATTTTCTTCGGCAAATGCGGAAGCCGATGGTATCAATACGACAGCAGAGATAAGAAGAACAGACAGAAACTTTTTAATCTTCACAATTCTTCCGCCTTTCCAACCATTGTTAATCGGCCGATTACAACTTAAATAATACATCTGTCCCTATATTTTTGATATAGTCCATAAGATGTCAAATGATATATATTTTCTGAAGATTATTTTGTTATTATTTGTTATATTGTTGAATTAAATATCACATTATGTCATGTTCCTCTATTCTTGCATATTCAATGTAGGGACAAAGTCTGACAGATGTAGACATAATATAAACGTCTCAAGGAAACAAGCCATTTATAACCAGTACTGCTAGAGTGATAATCTTCTCCATAATGCCAGAACAAAATGCCTGCGGCATCCCCATTGTAGTCGCTTTTTCGACCATATCCGGGCCACACACCTCTGCCGCACCGAATGTAGTCGGTTTTTCGACCATATCCGGCCCACACACCTCTGCCGCACCGAATGTGGTCGGTTTTTCGACCATATCCGGCTATTCGGTGAAATCAGCGAAGTCATTCCTATTACTGATCCAGAATATAGTCATCCTGCCGATGCTCCAAGACACTTCCCCCAACTTTATGCACAACTTATCCATATCGGACGTAAATCATAATTTCCTAATCAATTAAAAAAGCAGCTTCACCAGGTTTACACCGGGAAGCTGCTAGGTAACGCTTAGTACGCCCACCAGTTGCCTGACATGACAATCATGGAGAACAGCTTGATGCTGTCTTCATAGTAATCCTCTGCCGCGCTGTTCGCCGTATGGCTCCACAGGGAGTTCAGCCAGCTCTGGTTGGCGGAGGAGGTCATTGCGCTTACGCCGAAGGGGGCATAGAATGCGCCGCTGTTATAGCTGCCGAAGGTGGTTCCGTTCAGCTTATAGCCATCCTTGATGTTACCCGGCGTATTGCTTGCTTTGGTCTTGATCCAGCTGTTCAGCTGATTCAGCTGGGATAAGGCCCGGTTATCGCCTGTCAGCAGATAATCGGTGGTGATCCGCCACGGGGTGCGGCAGGAATTATAGTTATAGTTGCCGTCGTTGGCATCCTCCAGGAAATTAGCCGCAGCCGGCTTATAGGTATTGCTGGAGTAGACCACGAAGTCCGGCAGCAGGCCGGTGGTTGAGCTATAGCCGGTGTAGAGGCTGTTGATTAAGGTGTAGGTCTTGTTCGTTACATTCTGCCAGCGGGCATCCCCTGTAGCAGCCTGGAAGGCCTTCAGGTGATTGAGCATGAAGTCTGAAGGGCGGGTAGCCGTATTGTATGAGCCGCTGTTCGCCCAGTCCCCGAGACGGATCGTCCACTGGGTCTGATTAATCTCATTATCCATGATGGCGTTAATCATATTCGTCGCAGCCTGCAGATAGTTGACGGTTCCGCTGCTTCCCCATTGCTTGTGGGCCAGCAGCAGCGAGAAGGCAATATCCATATCTCCGTCGGTTGCGGAGTCTTCCCCTTCGATATTCTGGAAGCTGCTGTTCTGCTTCCAGGACATCAGATAGGGGTTGATGGCGCTTGGATGTGCTGTGTAATAATTGTAGAGTCCGTTGTAGTAGGTCTGTGCGTTACTGTCGTAGCCGGCCATCAGCACGGTGAACAGCATGCCATAGCCATGTGCTTCAGAGACCGTCTCCCCGGCTGAATTATATTTCACATAATATTTGCCTGTTCCGGCAGGCTTAAGATATGCGCCTTTCCAGGCATCCCATTTGGTCTTGACGGCGTTATCCATGACGGTCTGAGTGACATTATTCGGTTTAATGGTTCCGCTTGTATAGGTGGTGTGCTGCGGGAACGGTTTGTTCACAGCGGCGAAGGCAGACCCGGCAGGCAGGATAAATATGGCCAGACATAGAAGCATCAGACTTTTCCAGTGCAGCTTGCGTTTCCCTTGCTTGTTCATCATCCATTCACTCCTTGTGGTTGGGGTGGATACTTAAGAGAACCCATTGTATTCACAAACGGACAGCTGTAGGAAAAGTTCACCTCCTTACTGGATATTTCGGATGCTGCCTGCCGGACAAAAGTTAAAGCGCTTAAACTTTTGTCCCAAAAAAATAATCTTCTTCTACCAAAATTGTAAATCGGAACATATTTAATATATTATTCCAGAGAATCTATGTCAATAAGCATATGGTCCTACGTAAGAAGTGCCCGTTATGATAGCAAATAGAAGCCTGCCCAGCGGCCTTCCTCCATTGATGCAGCAACAGCCCCTTCAGCCGAAAGACAATTCATCCGGTTGAAGGGGCTAAGTCAACATCTCTATTCCTGCACTACAGTCCGGTTACTCCACATCGGTAATCATATGCTCTGCAATCAGCTGCTGCTTGCGGTTCCATAGCTGTTCGCTGAGATTCACGCGGAACACTTCCGGGTTCAGCTTGCGCAAGTACTCCGGCCAGAAGAGGTCGAGCTGCTCCTCATGGTAACGGCGGATCTCCGCCAGCTCCGGCAGGGTATAGACCTGGAACCCATTCACTACAATCGGCTCCAGCATCCGCACCGCGTCGTAGCGTTCCACATGCTTCTTCATATAAGGATGCAGCGGGTTGAACAGCTTCAGCCGTACTCCACTGCGGGGTGCTGGCTCATCGGCGGAGCTGATATAATCTGCCAGCGCCTTGCCGTTCTGGCCGATAATGCGGTAGACTTCCTTTTTGCCGGGAGTGGATACCTTCTCGGGATTCGAAGAGATCTTGATCGTGGGGATCATCTCGCCGCTTGGCGCTTCGATCTCTACCAGCTTATAGACACCGCCCAGTGAAGGCTGATCCGAAGCGGTAATCAGTTGGGTTCCGACCCCCCAGGTGTCGATCGCCGCCCCCTGCGACTTCAGGTTCATGATGGTGTTCTCATCCAGATCATTGGAGGCCACAATCTTCACATACTGCAGCCCGGCTTCATCCAGCATCTCGCGTGCCTTGCGGGACAGATAAGCAAGGTCACCGCTGTCCAGCCGGATGCCATTCATCCGTTTGCCCTGCGCTTCCAGCTTCTTCGCCGTGTTGATCGCATTCGGCACACCGCTGCGCAGGGTATCGAATGTATCCACCAACAGCGTCACGCCGTCCGGCATTACCCGCGCGTAAGCGTCGAACGCCTCCTGCTCGCTCGGGAAGCTCTGCACCCAAGAATGGGCATGGGTGCCCTTCGTAGGGATACCGAACTTTTTGCCGGCCAGCATGTTAGAAGTCGCATGGAAGCCGCCGACATAAGCGGCGCGAGCGCCCCAGACTGCGGCATCCGCTTCCTGCGCGCGGCGCGTTCCGAACTCCAGCAGCGTATCATTCGGGGCCACCTGCTTGATCCGTGACGCCTTGGTAGCAATCAGCGTCTGATAGTTCATGAAGTTCAGGATCGCAGTCTCGACAAGCTGCGCCTCCATAATCGTGCCTTCGACCCGGATCAGCGGTTCATCCTGGAACACCAGGGCCCCTTCCTTCATGGAGTGGAGACTGCCTTGGAAATGGAACTGCAGCAGCTCCTCCAGGAAGGCCGGCGCATAGTTCTCCTCCTGCTCCGACAGGTAGCGGATATCCTCTTCCGTGAACCGCAGCTCGGCGATATACTGGGCGATCCGCTCCAGCCCGGCAAATACAGCGAAGCCGTTGCCGAACGGCAGCTTGCGGAAATAGGCTTCGAACACCGCCCGGCGCTTGTGTGTACCATTCATCCAATGGGCATACATCATATTAATCTGGTATTTGTCTGTATGTAGAGCAAGTTCTCTCCTCAAGTCCTCATCTCCTAGTCATTCCACTGTTGTATTTGGGTTCTGTCTCTGCTGATGTGCTACTTCTCTATAGCGCCCGTGACAACGTTCGCCCCAAGACTGCCGCGGAAGTGTCCAAGCGCCCATACATGACCGTCAGGATTGAAGCTGGCGACGGCATCCTCATGCACCGTAATCCCGAAGCCGTGGTTGTAGGCATCCACTGCCGTATGCAGCACACAGATATCCGTACATACCCCGATCAGATGTACCTCGGTAATGCCCCGTTCACGCAGCTTCAGCGCAAGATCCGTGCCGCAGAAGGCGCTGTAACGCGTTTTGTCCATCCAGTAGATGGCTTCGCGGTTCGCCTCGTAGACAGCCTTCAGGCTGCCGTACAGCTCACGGCCCTCGCTTCCCCGCAGATTATGCGGCGGAAACAGCTTGGTCTCCGGGTGGTACGGGTCATCTGCTTCATGCAGATCTACAGCCATCACCACATAGTCCCCGCTGCGCACGAATTGCTCGGTCAATTCACTGACTCTGGGCGCAATATCGATGCCGGGCTGGCCGACAGGCAGGTTCCCGTCAACGAAATCATTCGTGAAATCAATTACAATCAGTGCTCTCATGGTAGGATAGCCTCCTAAAAGGTTAATGGGCCTGCACTTCCCGGCAGCTTACGTATAAATGGATAATAACGGCTCATGGTCCGTGAACATATAGAGCTGTGCCGGGCGCTGGGAGTATTGATTGGAGCTGAGCGGATTTCCCGCTTCATCGCTCACTTCTTTTAATATACCCTGACGGCTGCGTGTTGACGTAATTTTGCGGATAAAATTCGGTTCTTTGAATTCCGGCACCACCGTCTGGATCACCTGGTACAGCTCGCTCAGCGTGAAATGACGCGGCAGGAACTGCCGGGCAATCGTCGTCTGCAGCATCTGCTGCTGAATCCGCAGGTAGGCATCGGTAATAATATCATGGTGGTCAAAAGCCAGCTCCAGCTCCTCCAGCGCTTCCTGCAGTGTGAACAGGCCAACCTCGCCTGCATCATCCGAGGCCTGCCGCTGCTCCAGCATCCACTCCTCCACCAGAGCAAAGAAAGCATGGCTGATAATCCAGCCGCGCGGATCACGGCCCGGCTGGCTGTAGACGCCGAGATACTCCAGATGTCCGCCGTCCACACCCGTTTCTTCCTTCAGCTCGCGCGTAGCAGCATCATAGATCGATTCATCCTCCTGGCAAAAGCCGCCCGGCAGGGCCCACATGCCCGCACACGGCCATTTTTTGCGCCGGACCAGCATCACCTTCAGCTCGCGCAGCGGCAGCGTCTTCGTGACGGTCTTCCGCTCGCGCTTGGTCAGTGTAAACATGACAATATCCGCCGGAACGCCATCCGGAGTGCGGTACTTCTTGGCGTTATAGGTTTGTTCCGCGTTCTCAGTCACTATAGATCATCCTTTGCCGCAGCTATTGTTTGTTGTTCGTATCTTTTAATGTACCAAACCTGTCCGCCCAAAATCAACCGGAGCAGGCCGCAGATATGTAAAAGGGACGGATTCACATCCGCCCCCGGGTGATTCTGCATTAATCTCCGCAAGTGGAGGGCGGCGCCTCGGTGCCTGCTTCCACATTGATTTTATCCGAGACGGTATCCCTAATCACTGAAATCACCATCTGCAGCAGATAATTGATATCGCTCTGGCTCTGCTGGAACTCGTTCACAACCGGGATGCTGTCGATTTCATCCTGCAGCTCTTCAATCTCACGTTCAATCTTCGCGACCATCGCCTGGTTCTTGAAGCTCTCGAACGCCACGATCTCCTTCTGCTTCTTCTTAATTGTAGCAATAAGTCCCTGCACACGCTCGTGATTCAGAATCTTCTGCTCGGCCTGCTGGAAATGACGGACCTCCTCACTGGTGGAGATGAGTGCAGCCAAGTCCTTCGCCTTGCCCATAATATCCTCCCGGACAATTAAATCGCGGGTATTGTGGGTCTGCATGCCATATTCATTCAGTCGTGCTTCTTCCTGGCTCATTCTTCTCGCCTCATTTCTCTATAATTAGAGGACCGCTGCGGCTTCCGCCTGATAGTCCCCCTGGATGTACCAAGTCTTCGCGCCGGTGATGCTCACCTGCACCAGCGTGCCGATCAGGGAGGACGGGCCTTCGAAATGCACCAGCTTACTGTCACGGGTACGTCCGGCCAGCATCCGGGCATTATTCTTGCTCGCACCTTCCACCAATACCTCCACCCGCCGGCCCAGCATCCGCTCATTCCCCAGACGGCTCTGCTCCTTGATCAGATCATTCAGACGCTGGAGACGCGCGCTCTTAACCTCTGGCGGAACATTATCGTCCATCCCGGCTGCCGGAGTCCCTTCGCGCGGAGAATAAATGAAGGTATACGCCATATCATACCCTACTTCGCGCACCAGGGACAGTGTCTCCTCGAACTGCTCCTCCGTCTCACCGGGGAAGCCGACGATAATATCCGTAGTCAGCACCGCATCCGGCACGCCTGCCTTAATCTTACGGACCAGCTCCAGATAGGCTTCACGGGTATATTTGCGGCTCATCCGCTTCAGCACGGCTGTACTTCCCGACTGCACCGGCAGATGGATATGCTCCACCAGATTGCCGCCTTTGCCCAGCACGTGAATCAGTTTATCGTCAAAATCACGCGGATGCGAGGTCATGAACCGGATACGCGGAATATTAATCCCCCGCATGTCGTCCATCAGGTCGCCGAAGGTATAATCAATGTCCGTAAAATCCTTGCCGTAGGCGTTCACGTTCTGCCCCAGCAGCGTTACTTCCTTGAAGCCCTGGCGGGCCAGCTCCCGCACCTCGGCAATGACATCCTCGGGACGTCTGCTCCGCTCCTTCCCCCGGGTGAACGGCACAATACAATACGTACAGAACTTGTCGCAGCCGTACATAATATTCACCCAGGCGCGCAGACCCTCCCGTTTCTTCGGCAGATTCTCTATGATATCGCCTTCCTTGGACCAGACCTCAATGACCAGCTCGCGGCTGAACACCGCTTCCTTAATCAGCTCCGGCAGGCGGTGGATATTATGTGTGCCAAAAATCAGATCCACGAAGCCGTATCGGCTCATGATCCGGTTGACCACGCCCTCCTCCTGGGACATACAGCCGCAGATCCCCAGGAGCAGGCCGGGCTTCTCCAGCTTCAGTGTTTTGAGATGGCCCAGCTCTCCGAATACCTTATCCTCCGCATTCTCGCGGATCGCACATGTATTAAGTAGTATAATATCAGCTTCGCTGCGGTCTTCAGCCGCCCGGTAGCCGAGCTGCTCCAGCATCCCCTTCATCGTCTCCGTGTCATGCTCATTCATCTGGCAGCCGTAGGTGGTAATATGATAGCTCTTGCCTGCACCGAAATCCGCCATCTCCGGCGGAATGTCGAAATGATACAGCACTTCAATCTCTTCCTTGCCCCGCCGCTTGCCTTCCTTGTAATCGGGCTGGCTATTGATCTGCACGTTCCTGCCTTTGATCCGGTAAGTGGTCTTGCCTTCAGTCTCGCTGACGATCTTGGCATCCGTGAAATCGAAATACTGCCCGTAATCCTTGCTCCCCTTCGCCATGCTAAAGTCACATCCTCTGCTGATGTCCCCATATTTTCCGTGCTTTCTAATGTAAAATTATATCATACCGCTCCCAAGATAATCCATTCTGAACATTTCAGGAGCTAGGGGCTTTACTGTAACGTATACGTTATCGTTTATAGTGATGATAAGGAGGGAGTCGTGACTATGATCCGTATTGGCGATTTAGCGAAGACAGCGAATATCAGCAAAAGAACCTTATACCACTATGAGCATATTGCACTGCTGCAGCCCACAAGGGTCTCTGAGAACGGTTACCGCTTCTACGATAACCAAGCTGTAATCCGGCTTCAAAAAATTCTGTTATTGAAATCGATCGGCTACACCTTAGAGCAAATAAAAGAGCTGTTACAGAATCAGAGCCCTGCGGATGAACATGACCATTGGATAGCATCATTGCATGAGCAGATCGAGCTGATCGAACAAAAAAAAGAAGAGTTAAGCCGCAAGCAGTATTATCTCAGGTCTACTCTTCATACCGTCCGGCTCAAAGGTACAGAGCATCTGCAAGATTTAATGCAGGTCCTTGCGGCTATGAATGACCGTCCTCTAAGCGATGGAATCATTCCAGCCGAATTCAGGGAGGAGCCGTCACTAACTGTTGAGGAGGTTGAGCTGCTTAAGCGTCTCCCTATCCTGGGCGGCGGCAGCAACAAAGCGGAGGAGCTTGTACGCCTTTTAGAGCAAGCCGTATCGTTGATGGCCTCGTCCCCCTATTCTTCAGAAGCTCAAATGCTGGCTGGCCGTTTATATAACATGGCGCTGGACCTTTTTGAAGGTAATGAGACGCTGCTGGATAGATATTGGGAAATGATCCGGCCCGCTGATGGTGCGACTCCTGTCGTGATGGGCATGGATAGCGCAATGATGTCTTTTATAGATGAGATGATCGGATATTATCTTGGGCATAGAGAGGAGAACCGGCATGAATAGAGGGCTACAATCACTGGGCATTCTTAAGAATCTTTGGATGCTGGCTGTACTGGCAGGAGTAGTGATCCTATTGTCAGCCTGTGGAACAGCTACAGATCCAATACCTGAAAAGAAAGCTGAGGAGTCAATAGCAACGGTTGAACCGGAAGCGGACGCTATACTCGTAGAGGTGCTAATTGAAAGTGATAGTGATGCAGCACTTAATCTGGAGGTGGAAGTCAATGCCCGTGACCATCCGCAGAGTGTGTATTTCGATTCTATCCAACTCCCTTACAGAGAGGAATTCGCTGTCCCCAAAGACACGTTCATACCGTTAACCTCTACTAGGGTACAAGCTGAAAAGGATGCCGATGCCACTTGGATAAGCTGCACAATCCTGTATGACGGGGAGGTAGTGGCGACCCACAAATCCCGAGGGGATAGCGCAATGTCTGTATGCGAGAAGAAGTTCCTCCTGGGGCCGGGATAAGGAGTACGATCGGGAAATCCGGTCCTACCGCGCGGCGGCAGGAAGAGAGGGCAAGTCAGTAGTCCGACTATTGCTTCTTGTATAGCATCAGATTTAAAATAACTTCATTGCTTAGAGCTTCAGTATGAGGCACGCAACTCAGGAGTATCTCCAGCGCAAGTGGAAACGCTTTGCCGTCCTTTTAAAGGACGGTACCGTTTCAGCGAGAAATGTGCTGCGCGCTAGCAAATGTATGCTGTTTTTCACATACATTCGGACCATCAGCCTACACGCCAGCAAATGTATGCTGTTTTCCGCATACATTCGGGCCACCAGCCTGCGCGCCAGCAAATGTATGCTGTTTTCCGCATACATTTTGAGCTCCTCATATACTCATGCGGCCTCCGGATCATTCAAAGAGTACTTCTTCCCACGCTATGCCTCTTATCCACAACAGACGGATAATATAAGTTCCTATACGACAAAAAAGCCCGGCCTATGTAAGGTCCCGGACTTATTTATTACAACCAGCTTGCCTCCGGACGTTTTAACCCCCAAGCCTATAGATCAAAATCGATGCGTTGGAGTTGATCTGCGTTCCTCCGGCTAAGGTCTGTAAATTGATTGCAGCGGCACTGGAATGGTTCCTTAAAGTGATTACATCGCCGGGGACTACAGAGATAATAACCATCCCGGGGTTAGGCTGTGTTCCCGCTCCTGAACCATAGACGCTGCCACCTACAGGTGCACCGTTCAGATACAAAGTGAACTGATTCGGTTCCACTGCGGTGATAATGAAGATTACCGCATAATCTCCTGCGTTCTCAACATTAATCTGAGCTGTATTAGGGGTATGCGAGAAGCCGACAAGACTCTCATTGCTGTCAAAAGTAACATCCGCTTCGGTAGCCACGGTCTGAGCCGCCGTATTGAAAATATAAGCATAAGATGACGCCAGTACGCCTGTGACTCCCGTTACACCAGTCACACCTGTTGCACCCGTTACTCCAGTGGCACCCGTTACCCCCGTTACCCCCGTCACACCCGTCACACCCATCGCACCCGTCGCACCCGTTACTCCCGTCACACCCGTTGCACCCGTCACACCTGTGGCTCCCGTTACTCCTGTGGCTCCCGTTACTCCTGTGGCTCCGGTGACTCCTGTTGCCTCTTCTCCCAGCAACTCCTGCGAGACCAGACGGTGTGCTGTCACCAGCTGCCCGCTGGCATTTTGGCCCCATAGGGATACCTGCGCCTCGGAGACTGCTGTTCCTGTCGTGTTGAACACGAATTCAAAAGCATCCAGGTCCGCATAGTAAATTTTGGTAACCACTTGGGAGGGGGCCACACTGATCTCCTCCTGCACATATAAGGTGCGTATGCCGTTCAGGGTATAACCCAAAATAAGAATATCGAAGAATCCGGTTATATTACGGCCGTCTATTTTGAGTGTTACCCTTTGAGTCGGGCGGGTCCCCGTATTGCTTGCAATATTATTCTCAATCGGTCCTGTAGATAAAATGGCCATTTTCCAGCTCCCCTCTCAAGCTAAATCCAGCTATATTAATAGCAGTATTCGAGAGAAAACAGAAGAGTGTTGGCATATTGACATTATTATAAGAAACAGTAACAATCAGTACATCTTCAAAGATTCACCCGCAAAAAAACACCCCATGCAGGCAGCCATGAGCTGATAGACTTGAAGTCTAACCTAATGGCTTGGCACAGGGTGTTACAGATCAAGCTCTATTGATTAATACAATGTCTTGGTAGACTCCGAGGTGAACGGAATAATCTCGTTAATCTTGCCTGCCTGTACCTTGGCAGGCCAAGCCGGATCGCTGATCAAGGCTCTGCCTACCGCCACCAGATCGAACTCTCCCTTATCCAGCCGGAGCAGCAGCCGCTCAAGGTTGTTATCCTCATTCTTCTCCATAACCGCACTGGTGAATGCGCTGTCCAGGCCGACAGAGCCCACTGTAATCGCTGGTTTGCCCGTAATTTTCTTCGTCCAGCCCGCCAGATTCAGCTCAGAGCCTGCAAATTCAGGCTCCCAGAACCGCCGGGTGGAGCAATGGAAGATATCTACCCCGGCATTGCTGAGCGGGGTCAGGAAACGGGCCAGATCCTCCGGCGTCTCCGCCAGCTTAGCGTCATAGGCCCCGCTCTTCCACTGCGAGAAGCGGAGTACGATCGGGAAATCCGGTCCTACCGCACGGCGGCAGGCATCGATCACTTCCACCGCGAAGGTGGTGCGCGCTTCCAGATCGCCGCCGTATTCATCGGTCCGGCGGTTGGTCTTCTCCCAGAAGAACTGGTCGATCAGATAGCCGTGGGCACCGTGCAGCTCAATGCCGTCGAAGCCAATGGCTTTGGCCGCCTTCGCTGCCTTGGCAAAAGCACTGACGATGGCCTGAATCTCGCTCTTAGTCATCGGCTCTGTGACTTGCTCTCCGGCCAGATTCAGCCCGGACGGACCGATCGGCAGCGCCGAAGCATTAGGCCCCTCACCGATCTTGCGGGCCATGCCGACATGCCAGAGCTGAGGCATAATCTTGCCTCCGGCAGCATGCACCTCATGCACGACCTGCGCCCATCCCGCAAGGGAGGCTTCGCCATGGAAGTTCGGGATATCCTGATGGCTGACTGCCGCCGGATGATCAATGGCCGTGCCTTCGGTAATGATCAGACCCACCCCGCCTTCCGCGCGGCGGCGGTAATACGCCGCCACTTCAGGGCCAGGTACGCCCTCAGGAGAATGCACCCGGGTCATCGGCGCCATCACCACACGGTTACTGAGGGACAAGCCTCCGTATTCAAAAGGTTCAAACAATGCAGCAGCATTCATAATTCACTAGCCTCCATTTCATACGATGATTACTTACTTGATGATTACTTTAAGTAAGCATAGTATGACGGTTCCCGGCGGCAAATGCAAATGACTGCCAGTTCAAGAGATTTGAAAAGTCTTATAAGTCCAGCACTCCGGCTTTTGGAGTCACCCGGAAGGCTGCAGCCAGATCTGCCAGCTGCTGATCGGTGATCTTCTGCCGAATCTCTCTTCCGCCGATCAGGTTATAGACAATCGCAGCCTTTTCAATCGTTTCAACCAGTCCGAAGGTGGCATCCATCGTCGCACCAGTAACAAATATCCCATGCTGCGGCCAGATGACCACGCGGTATTCCTTCATCCGGTCAGCGGTGGCCCGGCCGATCTCGCTGCTCCCCGGCACCATCCAGGGAATGACGCTGACGCCATCCGGGAAGACCACCAGACATTCTGTGCACATCTCCCACAGCGTCTTGGTGAATTTCAGCTCATCCAGATCATGGGTGAAGGTCATGGCAATTACATTTGTTGCATGGGTATGCAGCACAATCCGGTGCGCCGGATCTACCTTCAGCCGTTCGATATGGCTCATGAAGTGGGAAGCCAGCTCACTGGTCGGAACAGCGCCATTACGCAATCCCCATAACACCTCCACACTCTCGCCGCTGCTGCTGACACGCAGCACACCCAGATTGGCCTCCGGGTCCTTGATCACATTACGGAAATACTTGCCTGATCCGGTAACGATGAAGTATTTGCCCGCCAGCTCGGCTACAGGGAAGGTAAGGCTGATCGTGCGCAGCGGCTCGCGGATATTGATATACTTGGCTACCTCTTCTTCATCCAGGAGGTAACTGACGTTGCCCCCGTTCAGCTCATCCCAGCCCAGCGACCACATGTGATGGGTAATTTCGGACATTTCCTCGATAAAAGGCGCGGTGACGCCGGATATATACCCTTTGGATTCAATTACGGAAGTACTCATATGCTCTCTCCTTCTATATGCACCCTAAGCGTGCGGGTACTTGTTATTTATTATTTCAGCAGTCATTGTGATTTCAGCAGCCTGATCTTATCTTAAAGCCAATACATCCTGTTCATAGCGCTTCACTTCAGCCAGCCACCCCTCGCGGACCGGGGTCCCCTGCGAAGCGCAGTAGTAATCCCAGACAGCACC
Organism: Paenibacillus sp. FSL R7-0210; assembly: GCF_038009085.1. Lineage (NCBI taxonomy): Bacteria > Bacillati > Bacillota > Bacilli > Caryophanales > Paenibacillaceae > Paenibacillus > Paenibacillus sp. FSL R7-0210. The sequence goes on along the minus strand of NZ_JBBPAR010000001.1, from coordinate 2,019,376 downwards.
GAACGGGTAGGACTTGAATTCTTCCACCAGGGCCAGCCGTGAGGTATAATCTCCGGCCCGCTCAATGGCACGAAGCTCCTCTACCGGCTCCAGCATAGCGCGCAGCAGCGCCTTGATCGTATTGCGCGTGCCGATTACCCAAGCCGCCAGGTGATTGATACTGCCGTCGAAGAAGTCGAGGCCGATATGCGTACGCGGCAGCAGATCCCCGCGAACCAGCTCGCGGGCAATCTCCAGCAGCTCATCGTCCATCGTGACCACATGATCGCTATCCCAGCGGACCGGTCTGCTGACATGCAGCAGCAGCTGCTCGCTGAACATCAGGATAGAGCTGAGCTTGTTCGAGATCACTTCCGTCGGATGGAAATGCCCGGCATCCAGGCAGATGGCCTTACCGCGTGTCAGGCCGTAGCCCATGTAGAACTCATGCGAACCGACAACGTAGCTCTCCGAGCCGATACCGAACAGCTTGCTCTCCACGGCATCGATAGTGTACTGCGGATCCATCTCCTCGCTGAAGATTTCGTCCAGCGATTCCTTCAGTCGCATGCGCGGTGCCAGCCGGTCTACCGGAGTATCCTTGTAGCCGTCAGGCACCCAGAAATTCGTCACACACGGCTGGCCCAGCTCGCGGCCGAAGTGCTCGGCAATGCTGCGGGAAGCCTTGCAATGCTTAATCCAGAAGCTGCGGATCTCTTCGTCCGCATGGCTGAGGGTGAAGCCGTCAGCCGCCTTCGGATGCGAGAAGCAAGTCGGATTGAAATCAAGGCCTAAGCCCTGCTCCTTGGCCCATTCCACCCAGTTGGCGAAATGGCGCGGCGCCAGCTCATCCAGATCCACCTGCTCCTTCGTATCGGCATAGATCGCATGCAGATTGACCTTATGCTTGCCGGGAATCAGCGAGAGGGCCTTCTCCAGATCCTGACGCAGCTCATCCGGTGTACCGGCCCGTCCGGGGTAGCTGCCGGTCACGGCAATGCCGCCGCTCAGCTCTTTATCCTTGAACAAAAAGCCCCGTACATCATCGCCCTGCCAGCAGTGCAGCGATACTTTGATCTGCGCCAGCTTCTCCAGTACCTCATCCGTTTGAATTCCATGGGCTGCATATAATTTTTTGGCTTCGTTGTAGCTGTTAATGATGCTCTGATCCATGCTGTTGCCTCCTAATACGTATTGTGAACATCCGCTCCCGGATGAAGCTGCTCCCAGCGGACCAGCAGCTCCGCCAGCTGAGGAACCGGCTGTGGAAGATAAGACTGAATCGCGAAGGACTGTGAGATGATCTGCCGGGCTTCATGGATATCTGCCATGCGCCCCGCCTCAATCATCTGCACAGCCAGATTACCCAGGGCTGTGGATTCGGTCGGTCCGGCCAGCACCTCCCTGCCGGTAACATCTGCCGTCAACTGGCATAGCAGCCCATTGTTAGCGCCGCCGCCGACAATCTGCAGCACTTGAGTTAGCTCCCCGGTGAGTTCTTCCAGCTCAGCCAGATGACTGCGGTAGGATAACGCCAGACTGTCAAAGATACAGCGGGCCAGCTCGCCCGTAGTCTGCGGCACAGGCTGGCCGCTCTCCAGGCAGGCCTGTCGGATCTCCTGAATCATATCGTCCGGGTTCAAAAACCGCGGATGATTGCAGGGAATCAGGCTGCGGAAGCCTGGGCATTCACCGGCCTGCTCTGCTAGTTCCGCGAAGCTAAATCTTCCGCCGTCAAGTCTGCGCACTTCCTGAATCAGCCAGAGGCCCATAATATTCTTCAGGAACCGGTAAGTCCCGTAAGCGCCCCACTCGTTGGTATAATTAGCGGCCATCGCTCTGCTGTTATTGATCGGGTGATCCAGCTCTACTCCCAGCAGAGACCAGGTTCCGCTGCTAAGATAGGCTGACGCACGGTCCTTCTGAGCAGGCACACCGAGTACCGCAGATGCTGTGTCATGCGTAGCCACGCAGATCAGGCGGCATTCCGGCAGATCATACTCCGCGCGCAGCTCCTGCGTAATGAAGCCGAGATCCTCCCCAGGCTCGGTTAACGGAGCGAACTGTTCACGCCGCAGACCCAGGAATTCCAGCAGCTCGGCATCGAAATCACGGGCCGCAAGATCCAATAGCTGCGTCGTGGATGCATTGGTAACCTCGTTCATCTTACGTCCGCCGAGCCGGTAGTAGAGATAATCCGGCACCAGCAGAATCTGATCGGCCGCCTTCAGTTCTTCCCGGTCATGCGCATATAGCTGATACAGCGTATTGAAGGGAAGCTGCTGAATGCCCGTTTTGGCGTAGACCTTCTCGGGCGGAAGGAGCCGCCCGACTTCTTCCATCACCCCGTCGGTCCGGTGGTCACGGTAGGCATAGACCCGGCTTATCTGCTTGCCTTCGGCATCCAGCAGCACATAATCTACCGCCCAGGTATCAATGCCGAGGGTGCATTCGTGAATGCCTCTTAGCTTCGCCTGCTGCAGACCGTTAATAATTTCATTCAATAAATAATCCATATCCCAGAAGCAGGAGCCTTCCTGCTCCGTGAAGCCATTGCTGAAACGGTGAATCTCCTCCAGTTGGAGGCTCCCGTCCACGAGCTGTCCGAGCACCAGCCGTCCGCTGGAGGCGCCGATATCGACGGCGATATGATAGGTCATAGGGAATCTCCTATTCTATGGGAGGTGATTTACAGAATTTTGCGGAATAACGCGATTACTTCATCTTTGGTAGGAATAAAAGGATTACCGGGCGCGCAGGCATCCTTCATGGCGTTCTCAGCCAGCAGATCGAGATCTACTTCCGCTACACCCAGCTCGGACAGCTTGGCAGGAATGCCAACCTCTTTGGACAAGGCCTTGATCGCCTCAATGACGTAATCCGCACATTCCTTGTCGCTGCGTCCTTCAGTCTGCATACCGGCCGCTCTGGCAATTGCTCTGAACTTCTCCGGCACATGCTTGGCATTCTCTTCTTCCACGTAAGGCAGCAGCATTGCATTGCACACGCCGTGCGGCAGATCATACACCCCGCCAAGCTGATGGGCCATGGCATGCACATAGCCTAAGCCTGCATTATTGAAGGCAAGGCCGCCGAGGAAGATCGCATAGACCATCTGCTCACGCGCTTCAATATCCTGTCCGTTCGTTACCGTCCGCGCCAGATTGCCGAAGATCAGCTCCACCGCAGCCAGTGCCGTAGCATCGGTTACCGGATATGCGCCTGGAGTGACCAGCGCTTCAATCGCATGCGTCAGTGCATCCATGCCCGTAGCCGCCGTCAGCGCAGCAGGCTTATCGACCATCAGCTCCGGATCATTCACCGAGATGGTGGCGATACTGTTCTTGTCTACCATGACCATCTTGATCTTGCGCTCTTCATCTGTAATCACGTAGTTGATCGTCACTTCACTTGAAGTCCCGGCCGTCGTGTTCACCGCGACAATCGGCAGAGATTTATTCTTGGATTTGTGAACGCCTTCATAATCGGCAATATGCCCCCCGTTGGTGGCAACAATGCCGATGGCCTTAGCCGTATCCTGCGGCGAGCCGCCGCCGATGGAGATCAGATAGTCACATTCGTGCTGCTTCAGGAAATCTACGCCGTCATGAACATTTTTGCAGGTAGGGTTCGGCTTCACTTCATCATATACCACATACTGAATCCCCGCCTCCTCCAGCACAGCCAGCAGCCTTCCGGCGATTCCGCTCTTCATCAGGAACTTGTCTGTGACCACAAGCGCCTTGTTCAGCTTCAGCTCTTGAATGTACGGGGCGATGTCCTTCAGACAGCCCTTCCCCATCATGTTAATCGACGGCACATAATAGACATGAGTACTCATTGCTTAACCAGCCTCCCGGGCACGTAAATAGTTAATGAACACTGTAAGCGCACATCTCCCTGTTGACCTTCTCATCGTATCGCCGTTAATCTGTGTTGTCAACACTTTAAACACTAAATAAGTTGTTTTTATTTGTTTATTGTTTGTTTTACGGGAAATAAGCAATCATTATTGTGGGTTTCAGAGCAAATCAGGTGAATTGTGTTGTACAACACAGAAATAACAGGCTATATTAAGACTATCAACTCTGGAAAGGTGATACGTATGCTCGCTGCCGAAAGACGCAAAAAAATAATCGACCTTGTCCATCAGGACAAGCGTGTGCTGGTGTCCGATCTGAGCCGGATGTTCGAGGTGACAGAGGAGACGATCCGCAGAGATCTGGAGAAGCTGGAGAAGGATGGCATTGTAAGCCGGACCTACGGCGGAGCCATGCTGAACAGGCATACCAATGAGGACCTGCCTTTTCTGACCCGGGGAGCACTCAATACGGATATCAAACGCGCAATAGCGATCCAGGCGCTGGATCTGATTAATGACGGGGATACGCTGATGGTCGACCCCAGCTCGACTTCGTTTGAATTCCTGAAGCTGCTGGGTAATAAAAGTAATCTGATGATCATCACCAATTCGATCAACATTCTCCATGAGTTCGCAAGTTCGAGCCACAGCATTATTTCTACAGGCGGCTCACTCCGCCACCGTTCCCTGTCGCTTGTCGGCCCCGTAGCCCATGAGACCATTCAGCGCTACAATGTGGACACCGCCGTAATCAGCTGCAAGGCCCTCGATATGGACCGCGGGGTCACCGATTCCAATGAACCGGAATGTGAGCTGAAGAAATATATGCTGCGCCAGGCACATAAGGTTGTGCTGCTCGCGGACCATACCAAGTTCGACCAGACGGCCTTCGCGAGGCTCGCAGAGCTAAGCCGGATCGATGTGCTGATTACCGACCGCAAGCCTTCGGAGGCGTGGCTGAAGCTGTTGTCCGAGAAGAATGTGGAAGTGCTGTACTAAGTTCATGGGAAATCATTTTAGGGAGGAGAAATGGGCAAATGGGCAAAAAGAGAAAAACCTTACCCGCCGACTTCGGCGAGCTGGTTAAATCAGGGGATGTCGATGCACTAAAGGCTGTTTTTGAAAAATGTGATTGGGATGCAACCTTGGGATATTACAAAGAACCCGCGCTCAGCATGCGGCAGATTCCGGATGAGCTGGTCCGCTGGCTGGTGGAGCAGGGTGCCGATATTAATGCGAGGGACAAATACCAGCGTACCCCGCTGTATTCCCAGGCTGGAACCTGGTCCGGCAATATTCCATTATTCCTGGAGCTTGGTGCAGAGCTGGAAGCCCTGGATTATCAGAACCAGACCCCGCTGCACGCTGCGGTTAACTATTACCGGACTCAGGCGGTACGGGATCTGGTGGCCCATGGCGCAAATGTCCATGCGGTAAATAAGTCGGGGAACACCCCGCTGTCCAAAGCTTTATTACAATGCCGGAATAGCGATATCGATAGCATGCTGGAAATCTCGCAGATCCTGCTTGATGCCGGAGCGGAGATCACACCGGAGATGAAGGAATCCGTGAGTAAGATCGGCAAAGCATTTGAATTCGCCAGATCCAATTTCAATAAAGAGCGCTTGAGTGAAACCGCAGATGCACTCGAATCCCTGTACAAGCTATTCGATGTGGAGCCTGTAGCAGCGCGGGTGATGCATGACGGCGTTTCCAAGATCGGGGTAAACAGCACAAGATGGCAGGATCAGCACCAGGAGCTGTGGGAATTACTAATCCCGGCGTCAGGACATGCGCTCACCGTGCAGGGAGAGGTCATTCGCATCACCGGCCGGATCTCACATGAAATCATGAATAACGGCGGAGGCAACTGGGATGCCGATTTCCGTAAAATGCTGAATGCGCTGCTCCGGCACTTCGCCTCGGGCACACCTCTGGACCCTGCGCACCTCAAGGAAGCGGCGGAATTAGCCGGTTACCTGCGCCATGGCAACGGCAATGATGAGCCGGCCAGATTATGCGAATTGGCCGTGAATTGGGTACTTGCCAATCCACAGCCCGTTTCGTTGCCGCAGCCGGATTACAAACGCTAAATGCTGAGACATCCAGCACTTGTCCTGCTCCCTATGAAGAAGCGGCTCCCTTGGAGAGCATAATATTCAGAATCGCCTGGTCTGTGGCGGCAAGCCCTTCCTGGACCAGGGTCTCCATATTCTTGATCGTATCCTCCACCTTCTCGAAAATGACACCATCACTCGGACTCGCGGAGATATTGTTCATGGCGAGAGTAGCAGACTGGATGGCCGCGTTGGTGGCCGTTGAGATTTTGAGCGCACAGGTTGGCTTGGCACCATCGCAGATCATGCCGGAAGTAGAGGCAATCGTATTCTGGATGGAGTGCTTGATCTGCGCCAGCGTCCCGCCCATCAGATAGACAATGCCGCTGCCCGCCCCCACTCCACCGGCAATGCCTGAGCCGCAGAGCGGGGACAGACGGCCAATGTAATGCTTCACATGGATGGTAATCAGATTGCTGAGCGCCATCGCTCTTGCCAGGGTCTCCTCATCCTTGCCGAGCAGCTCGGCCAGGGCAATGACCGGCATGGTACAGGCAATCCCCTGATTGCCGCTGCCCGCCGTCGTCATTACCGGCATGGCACTGCCGTCCATCCGTGCATCGGATGCGGCTGCCGTTGCGGCAATGATCCGGTTCGCCACATCCGCGCCGAACAGATTGAGGGCGGATTGCTGACTCATTTTCCGGCCCACCTGGAGACCATACTCCCCGCGCAGCCCTTCCTCCGAGATCGCCTTATTCATAACCGCTCCCTCCAGCAGGAAGCGAAGATCCCCGAATGGTGTATTCTGAACGAAGGCATAGATATCTTCGAGTGAGACCGAGTATACCTCGGGGTCCAGACTAAGCGGGTCTCCGCAGTCGGCCTTGTCCATTTTCGGCTCAAGCCGCTGGCCATCCTTCGCCAGATACTGCACATTCGTGTGCTCTTTTACCAGGATCGCTGTGGCGGTATGGTTCTTGCTGTGTACTCTCGCTTCTATATATAGCTTCTCCGGCGTATCCTTCAGCTCAACCTCCAGCAGCTTACGCTCCAGCAGTCCCTCTGCACTTGCCAGCTCCGCCGGGGTCAGCCCGGACAGAATCTCCAGCTTCCGCTCCGAGCGGCGCACCACCGCACCCAGGGCAGCCGCTATCGGCAAGCCCGTCTGGCCTGTACCAGGAATCCCCACACCCATCGCATTCTTGATGATATTGCCGCTGAGGAACAGCTCGATTCCTGTAATCTCTTCCTCAACCAGCTCAGCCGCCAACGAGACGGCATAAGCTACCGCAATCGGTTCAGTGCAGCCTTCTGCCGGCATAATTTCTTTGTGTAATACTTCCAGTAGGTTAACCATCTGTGCATCACCATTCCCTCTGTCTGTCTATCTATGTCTAATCTGTTTCTATATATAGTACATCAGATAGACAATCCGGGGAATCCCCGTTATTACCCATCACCCGCCCAGCTTCACCAGCCGCTTCAGCCCTTCCGTACAGGCCCAGCCGCCCGCCCCCGCCAGAATCGCATTATGACAAAGGTTCAAAGCCAGCTTATACGTCATACTGCCGATAATGATTTCAACCACGACAAACCGTAAAATATCTCTCTTCGTGACCAGATAGACTCTGAATTCCTGATTGCGGGACACCTGCCATCTCCCCCGTCCATTTTCATGTTTCTGTACTTATATGCTTCGGGCGGGTTGTCTGATTCTCTGTGCAGGCACAACAAAGAGCAGTACTTCTCCATTGGCGGGAAAAGCACTGCTCCGCCCAAAGCCGAAATAGTAGAGGCTGCCCAAACAGCCATTTCATGGCTTTGGGACAGCCCCCTGATATCACCGCTTCAGCCTAATTGCCGCTGCTTACTTCGACTCCACCGCATGGCCGCCGAATTCGTTACGCAAGGCGGCGACGACCTTGCCGGTGAAGGTGTCGGTCTCCAGCGACCGGTAGCGCATGAGCAGAGCCATGGCTATGACCGGAGTCGCTGCCTGGAGATCGAAGGCGGTCTCCAGTGTCCAGCGTCCCTCCCCGGAGGAATGCATGACGCCCTTGATGTCTTCCAGCTTGGCATCCTTGGAGAAGGCGCGCTCGATCAGCTCCATGAGCCAGGAGCGTACGACCGAGCCGTTGTTCCAGACGCGGGCCACCTGCTCGAAGTCGAAGTCATATCCGCTTTTCTCCAGCACCTCGAAGCCCTCACCGATCGCAGCCATCATCCCGTATTCAATGCCGTTATGCACCATCTTGAGGAAATGTCCGCTTCCGGATTTGCCGGCGTACAGGTATCCGTTCTCTACCGCAGTGTCACGGAACAGCGGCTCGACCACCGCCCACGCTTCCTCATCGCCTCCAACCATATAGCAGGCCCCATTGCGCGCGCCTTCCATTCCGCCGGAGGTTCCTGCATCCAGGAAGTGAATTCCGTGGGCACCCAGCTCCTCATGACGGCGGATCGACTCTTTATAATGAGAGTTCCCGGCTTCAATAATGATATCTCCCTTGGATAATAGCGGCGTCAGTTCAGCAATTACTGAATCCACAAAAGTATGGGGGACCATGATCCAGAGAACGCGCGGAGAATCAAGCTGGCCCGTAAGCTCCTCCAGGCTTGCTGCCCCGGACGCACCGCGTTCGGCCAGTTCCTGCACCGCAGCAGGATTCACATCATACGCTACCACTTCATGGGCATGCTCCAGCAGGTTCTGGCCCAGATTGAAGCCCATTTTGCCAAGTCCGATTAAACCGACTTTCATTACGAATCCCTCCGAATTGTGTAGTCATATATAAGCTAACTCTGTCCGCTTGCTGTTACCGCCGCCGCTTACGCTCCCGGCCGGATGACTTCCGGCTCTATCCCGGCTGTACGGTGAACGCGTGCAGGCTCTGCATTCTCCGGCTCATCCAGCCACCAGTGGAACTCGCCAAGGAGCTGATCTGCCGCCGCCGGGCCGTTAGATCCGGCAGGATACAGGTGCAGCGGCAGGCTGCCATCTGCTGTTGCTTCGATTATAGGCTGAACCCACTGCCAGGACAACTCTACTTCCTCCCAGTGGGCAAAGAACGTAGCGTCGCCGAGCATAGCATCATAGATCAGATTCTCATAAGCCTCCGGCACATCAGGATTGCCCGGCTCATGCTTAATGCTAACCGGCTCAAGCTTCCCGTGCTGAAGCGGATTCTTGGTATTCAGAGTCAGAGAGATGCCCTCATGCGGGCCAATATCAATCACCAGCAGATTAGGGTCAAGCGGCAGCTTGTTACGGTTCTTGTTATGCACATCATTAAACGGCTCTTTGAATTCTATAACAATCCGCGTGGATTTCTCCTTCATGCGCTTACCTGTACGAATGTAGAACGGCACATCGTTCCACAGCGGATCTTCAATCCATAGGCGTGCTGCAATATACGTCTCATTCTGTGAAGTGGCTGCGATGCCCGGTTCAGCGGTATACGCAGGCACTTGCTGTCCGCGCATCTCCCCCGCTGCATACTGGCCGCGCACTACATGTTGTGATACCTCTTCGGGCAGCAGCGGACGGACGGAACGGATGACATGCCGTTTTTTGCTGCGGACGTCCTCCGGTGTACTGCCCTTCGGAAGCTGCATCGCCATCATCATCAGCAATTGGAGCATATGGTTCTGGAACATGTCACGCAGCGCCCCAGCCTTATCATAGTAACCCGCCCGCTCTTCCACACCCACCGTCTCACTGGCGGTAATCTGGACATTCGCGATATACCGGTTCTGCCACAAGGCCCGCAGCACAGGGTTAGAGTATTTCAGCACCTCCAGGTTCTGTACCATCGGCTTGCCGAGGAAGTGATCAATCCGGAAGATTTCCTCCTCTGCAAAAGCTGCGCTCAAGCTCTCATTCAGCACACGCGCCGACTGCAGATCCCGTCCGAACGGCTTCTCGATGATCAGACGTTTCCAGCCCTTGGTATTCCCGAGTCCGCTGGCATTGATATTACCGGCAATCTCCCCGAAGAATTCGGGACCGACTGACAGGTAGAACATCCGGTTCTGCGGAAGCCCCAGCTCTTCCTCCCGGCGCTGTACATGCCCAAGCAGCTTCACATAATCCTCAGGACGCCCAACATCCAGCACACTATATTCAAAAGCCTGCAGGAAATTCTGCAGCGCCGCTGTATCCTCTACCGAACGGCGCGAGAAGGTGCGCAGGGAGTCCAGCACCTGACGCTGGAACGTCTCATTAGTGAGCTCCCTTCTGCCCAGTCCAATGACTGAGAGAGGACCGGAAAGCTTGCCATCAGTGAACAGGTTGTATAGAGCGGGGAAGATTTTCCGCTTCGCCAAGTCCCCGGTTGCGCCAAAAAGTACAAATGTAGATGATTCCACTTTCATTCCTCCCGTTGTTATTATTTTATTATATAGTTACTTATTAATACTCAGGAACTTTATAACACATCATACGACTATAAAATCAATTCGTCAATCTCAATTCGACATTTACGAAAAACTACCGGTGCATGACAAATAACAGGCCTTCAACGAGAAGGCCTGCCGGGATTTCCGAACTCATGATCAGAACCATGAAGATACCAAATCATTGATCGGCTTGTAGATGAATATAATCAGCAGCAGCGGGCTGGGAACCTGGATTTTGAGCAGCGTGCATATCGTGGCCGCCATTCCGCCGATCCAGAGCAGACCCCACACCACACGATCGCGCTGCTTCTGCCTGCCCTTCAGGGAGGACAGATCCATGGCTGCACAGCCTGCGGCAATCAGAGCAAACATCAACACCAGCAGCATACAGGCTCACTCCTTAATATCTTCATAAAATGAATTATCAATTGTACCGATCCGGTTGATCGTCACACTGGCCTCGTAATGGACAGGCAGGGTCTTAAGATAGCCTTCTCCCTTCCGTTCCTTCAGCCTCTCCCATGCCTTGGGGCTCTTGCGGTAAATGGATTGCCCGAAGCCGAAGATATCCACATTGAACTGCCTGCTGATTCCCTCTACAGCATCTTTCATCCGCTTTACAACCCGTTCCTCTGTCTCCTCTTCCAGTGATATGATTTTGGCCTCCGTATCCAGCTTATCCGCGCCTTCAACCTCCTGCACATTGCATAGTGTTTCGGCGCTCAAATATATATGTGGCTCGCCGTCTATGATTTTCACCTTCCGTTTGGTAACGGAAGTAAGCGCCTCTATAATGATCAGACCTCCGGCTTCGTCTTTGAAGTGTCCCGTATTTTTGGTGACATTATCAGTCACGTAATTGAAGCCAACCGTATAGTCATCATCTATCCAGCCAAGCAACTTGTCCCCTTTGAATACGGCAACACCCTCATAGCGAAGTTTCGTCCTGGGGTCTGTCCGTTCCACGTTGCTTTTCTCGCTGCCTGCCTCGGGATCACCCTCCACCTCCACTCCGGTTAACACCGGACTCTCCCCTTGGAGGAGCAGGTCCTCGATGAATTGATCCAATGTGACCGCGACGGTCTTGGATGAAATCCTGTAGGACTTGTCCAGGGAGCTGAATAATTTAGTGGCCGGCAGCCGGTCCAGCGGGGTCAGCACCTTCAGAACGTTCTCGGCGGTAGTCTTCCGTGCAACCATCACATAGAAGTCCATACGCGGCTCCCGGCTTCTTTTAATCACATCCAGCGTCTCGCCTACCCCTTCCCGTGCCAGCTCTTCTCCGATCACCAGCACACGAATATGGCCCAGATAGGGAGAACGGGAGCTGATCAGATTGAACTTGCGGAGGGATTCATAGACTGTTGGCACTGTGAAATTATAGACAACTACGGGAACCCCGCTCCCCCCTGTTCCTCCTGAATTCTGTGAAGAGATAGAAGAGGGGATGACCACCTGCATCGTTACGTTGTAGCCGTTCTCCGCTTTATCAAGGCCCAGCGCCAGCACAAAAGCCAGTTCATTCAGCTCCTTCCTCTCCCAGCACCCGCTAAGCAATAGCGAAAGCAGCAGCAGGGAAAGGCAAGCAGCGACGGCTCTCTTTATACGGCTTGTCATATCAGGAACCTCCGCGTTTGGATCTGTTCTGGCGATGCAGATTCTGTGTTCTATTCTCTTGCGGTCTTGTTCTCAGGAACGGCCAGGGGAACCTGAAGAACGAATCCTTAAGGTCTGTTGGCCTGAAGGGCCCCAGCGGACTCATATAAGGAACGCCGAAGGAGCGCAGGCTGACGAGATGCAGCACCACTATGAATACTCCGCACAATATTCCGTACAGCCCCATGAACCCGGCCAGTGCAATCAGGAAAAACCGGATTATGCGTGCAGCGATGGACATCCCGGCTTCGGGAATCACAAAGCTCGAGATCGCTGTTATGGATACAATGATAACCATCGCCGAGGAGATGAATCCCGCCGCAACAGCCGCTTGCCCGATGACCAGCGTACCGACGATGGAGACAGCCTGGCCCACGTTTTTAGGAATACGTACGCCTGCTTCCCGCAGAATCTCATAGGTCAATTCCATCATCAGCGCTTCGACAAAAGTCGGAAACGGCACCGTCTCCCGCTGGGCGGCCAGACTGATCACCAGATTGGTCGGGATCATCTCCTGATGATAGGTTGTGATAGCCACATAGAACGCAGGGGCAAACAAGGTGATAAAAAAAGATAGAAACCGGATGAACCGCAGCAGGGTAGAAATATCCGCCCGCTGATAATAATCCTCCGCCGACTGAAAGAAGGAGACAAATACGGTCGGGGCCAGCAGCACAAAAGGGGTTCCATCGACCAGGATTGCCACCTTCCCTTCCAGGATGCCTGCCGCAATGGTATCCGGCCGGTCACTGTTATAAATCGTGGGAAAGGGGGTCGCCACCTTGTCCTGAATAAATTCCTCGATATAGCCGCTCTCCAGAATACTGTCCGTATCGATGCTGTTCAGGCGCCGCTTCACCTCCTGCACCAGCTCTTTATTCGCAATGTGGCTGAGATACATAATCGAGACACTGGTCTGGGTGACGCGGCCGATCTGCATCGTTTCCAGCCACAGCTGACTGTCTTTGATTTTGCGGCGGATTAGCGCGGTGTTGGTCCGCAGATTCTCACTGAACCCCTCCATCGGTCCGCGGACCACAGACTGCGAGCTCGGCTCACTTACACCCCGGTCTTCCCAGCCGGGCAGCCCGATCCGCAGCGCTGATGCCGTCCCCTCCACCATCAGCATCACGTTGCCGGATAACAGGTCGTGTACGAACTTGGCGTAATCCTGAACCACGGTAAGATCACCGGCCATTAGCACACGGCTGGTCAAGATTTCTATTTTCTTATCAGGGTCCTGTTCTTCCAGAAGAGCCGTGGTCCGTCCCTCCTGAAGCGAATACAGAATCGAATTATGCAGCAGCTGATTATCTATCAGGCCATCAATATAAAAAATAGCCAGCTCCGTATGCTCTCCCAGCTTCAGCTGTTTTCTCACCAGGTCAGTGCTCTCGCCCAGCAGCTTGTACAGCTGTTCATTATTGACCTCCAGCCGGCTGGATAACTTCCCCTCCACCGTACTCTTCATCCAGGCCACTTCTCCTTCCCGTGAACCTTCTATTCAGGTTAGTTTGGTAGCATTTCTTGATAATTATTCCTCAAATTCAGACCTGTACTTGATTCACATAATTCTGGAAGGGGATGCCATACTAAGAGGGTTCCGGGTTCATAGGCCCTGGAGGTCACATGTAAAGGGGGGATAGAGATGAGTATTGAAAAAGAGCGGATCAGCACAGCGCAGTTGGTAATCCTCGGTCTTTTCACCTTTATCGGGGATATGGCCCTGGTCTATCCTGCAGCCATGACTTCCGAAGCCCATCAGGATGCCTGGATCGCCGCCCTGATCAGTATACCGCCAGGGATTGCACTAGTCTTCCTGTTTGTTATAGTAGCAAATATCAGTCCGGACCAAAATATTATTGAGATCAGCCGGCAGGTGCTAGGGAAATGGCTAGGCAGCGCGGTAGGCGGGTACTATCTGTTCTTCTTCATCATCGCGGCCTCTACGTATGTCCGGGAAATTGAGGATTTCATGTGTACCCAGATCTACGAGGGAACTCCCGGCGGAGTAATCCGGTTCATGAGCATTGTTCTGCTGGTGTACGGTCTGCGTCTGGGGCTTGAGACGGTCGGCCGGGCAGCGCAGGTGTTCTTTCCGCTGTTTGCCTTATTCCTGGTGGCCCTGATGCTGCTCTTATTTCCGCAGGTCCGGCTGGAGCGTGTCTATCCCATGATGACTACACCCCTGCCGGATATGCTGCATTCGATCATGATCGGTGTATTCTATCCCTTCGGAGAGATCTGCGTATTCTTCATGATCTACCCTTACACCCGCAAGAACAGTAAGATTAACCGTGATATCTTCATCGCGCTCTGCATAGGCTCCGTAGGTCTGAACCTGATTCTGTTTCTCTCGCTGACCGTTCTTGGCGTCTATTTCTCGGAGCATAGTTTCTATGCCGCCTATATCCTGGCCCAAAAAATCAATATCGCCAACTTCTTGCAGCGGCTTGAAGCGCTGATGGCTACCGCCTGGATTATCACGACCTATTTCAAAACAGCACTCTACTTCTATGCCTTTGTGCTCGGAATGGCGCAAATATTCAAGCTGAAAAGCCACCGCCCTCTAATCTTCCCTGTCGCGTTCCTGATCTACGGACTTTCACAGCTCATCTCCAAGGACATCATCTTCTATGTCAAAGAAATCCCCCCTTACTGGGTGGACTGGAATTTAACCTATTCGCTCGCACTTCCACTGCTTATTCTCGTAGTACACAAAGTGAGGCAGCGGCGCGCTGCCTCCTAAGCTAATCCATAGAGTGAAGCTCCTGTTTTATTGTAGCGCCCTGGTGGGGTCAACGTTATAATAGAAACCATTAAATATCTTTATTTTGTCATGACAGGAGCGTAAACCAAGGATGAAACAGCTATTCGAGCCTGTTCTGTTTGCGAACCGGCAGTCGCTGATCTGGGACTACCGCATCTATACCGACGATCATTACAAGGGATATTACCACTGGCATCAGTGCTGTGAGATCATGTTCGTACACGGCGGGCAGGGCAGCATTGTTGTGAATCAGCAGATGTATGATATCCGGCCGGGCATGCTTTTCTTTTTCCAGCCGTATCAGCTGCACCGGATTTCTTCGGACGTCTCACCCGAATGCCCGTTCATACGGACGATCTTCTATCTCGACCCCCTGACAGCAGAGCATCTGCTGCAGGGCTTCGCCAAACGTAAAGCGGTGTTCAATGCGTTATGGCAAGGCAGCAATCCCTATTGCGGCTTCGATCTTGGTGACCGCCTGGAGACTATGGAATGGATCTATGGGAATTACAACCAGTGCCGGAGCAAATCATCCGGGGAACATACCGAGGATATCACGATGCTGCTTCTGCAGTTGTTAAGCTGCCTGGGAACAGGGGAGCAGTCACTGATTCATACCGGAGAACGGCGGAAGCTCCGCTATTCGGAGCAGATCATGAACTGGATTGAAGCGCATTATCAGGAAGAGGTGAATCTGGAGCAGCTTGCGGAGGAGACTCACCTCTCGAAATCCTATGTCTCGCGGATTTTTCATCAGGAAACAGGCGGCCGCCTGGTCGACTATCTTACCGCCCGTCGTCTCAAGCAGGCCTGCCGGCTGCTCGAGACGACGGACCTGACGGTGGAGCGAATCGGCAGCGCTGTCGGATTCCCGAATCCTTCCTACTTCAACCAGCTGTTCAAGCGGGTACTCGGCCTTTCTCCGCTGCAATACCGCAAGGGAACCTGAGAGCCTACTTGCGAGGAATAGGACAATATAACAACATTTCGTGATATCAAATGACAACTTCCAGTTCGCCAGAGGCGTTATACTGAGGCCATAATCTAATTCAAGTGGAGGCATCAGCGATGACTACAGCTTATTGGCAGGAAGTAATGAACCGTCTGGAACCGAAAGTAAACGGCATGATCAAGGCGCTCGGGAAGCGGAGTCCTCATGCTGCGGGAGCAGACGGCAGATTCGATAATCCCGGGACTGACTGGTGGACCTCCGGCTTCTGGCCGGGAATACTCTGGGTTATGTATGATATGACCGGCAAGGATGCTTATAAGGATACTGCCTGGCCCTGGGACGAAACGATTGGACAGTGGTTCGCGAAGCCGACCGAAGAGCTGCATCACGATGTCGGCTTTCAGTTCCTGGCTACTGCGGTGATCAAGCATACGCTTACAGGTGATGCAGAGGGCTTGCGCCGGGGACTTGAAGCGGCTAACTACCTGGCTGCACGTTATAATCCGGCTGGCCGGTTCATCCGCGCCTGGAACGGGGACAAGCACGGCTGGGTGATCATCGACTGCATGATGAACATCTCGCTGCTCTTCTGGGCCAGCCGGATCACCGGCGATCCGCGCTACAGCCATATTGCTACCCGCCATGCGGAGACAGCAATGACCTATGGTGTGCGCGAGGACGGGTCCACCAGGCATATTCTGTCCTTCGATGCAGAGTCCGGCGCTTATATTGAGAACTTCGGCGGACAGGGATATTCCCCTGAATCCTGCTGGAGCCGGGGTTCAGCCTGGGGGCTGTACGGCTTCACGAACACCTACCGTAACACCGGGGACGTGCGCTTCTTGAATACCGCCAAGCGCATCGCCCATTATTTCATCGCGGCTCTCCCGGAGGATCACGTGCCGCACTGGGACTTCCGGCTTGCAGATGACAAGCGCATGTTCAGAGATAGCTCGGCCGCAGCAATCGCCGCCTCTGGCCTGCTGGAACTGGCAGAGCTTGTACCGCCGGGCGAGAAACGCGTGTATGCGGATGCCGCAGAGCGCATACTGCGTTCACTTACAGAGAATTATGCCACCTGGGACCAGCCGGACCATGAAGCCATTCTGCTGCATGGAGCCGCCAGCGGCGATTCGCTCACAGATGTGTCGCTGATCTATGGCGACTACTACTATGTTGAAGCCGTAGCGAAGCTCAACGGCTGGAAGCACCGTATTTTCTAGTCTGGTAATGGCATAACAACAAACAGCGGGCCTCCCTATCATTGGGGATTCGCACATAATACAAACAGCGAACCCCCGCACCCGGGAGGCTCGCTGTTTGTAATTTTAAACGTATGCTTCTTGAAAGCTCACCCTATAATCCTGCGTATCCACATCTGCGCTTCAAAATCCTGCAAAGAATGCAACTTATAATGTTTAACACGTTCCTTCACTTGTGCAACGTTCGATTCTTCCCTTCGCTTATACGGCGTACGAATGCTTACCCACGCTGCTCATCCAGCCACAGAATGGCCGTCACACCGCGCGGATAATATTTGCTGCCGGTGATCTCGCCGGAAATAATCTGGTCACTCCAGCTCCAGATCGAGAGCTGCGGATGCGTAAGCCAAGCCGTATGGGCCTGATCTGCCGCGCGTCCCTGCTCATCCCATTTCAAGCCGAGAATTTCTCTGGCGATGAACTGGGAGAGATAGATTTTGCTCAGCCAGCTGTTATTGCTGGTGGAGGAGATTTTCCAGCCGCCGTCCTCGAACAGGCAGACTCCCTCTACAAGCACAGCCTTCAGATGAGTGTCCAGTGCCTCGAGATATTCGCCGAACCGTCCTCCGCGTTCCAAGGCTTCCTTGCAGCCGGTGAAGTAAGGGAATACCAGACCCTCGATGGCTGGGATAATCTTCGAGTCATTGCCTTCTCCGATTACTGCCGGGATATAGCCGCCTTCGGTAACACTGCCCACGATGGTTGCTGCGCAGAGCTCGGCCTGTCTGCCGGCAGTCTGTGACAGCTCCGTATTGCCGTTATCGCGGAAAATCTTCTCCATCGCCAAATATGCTGCCCAGCACTTACCCGCCAGGTAAATATTGTTGCGCGCCTGGCCCAGGGAGACATCCAGACTGTCATAGGTCGTGATCTCTGCACCGCCCATGGTCCGCGAGCTGTCGAGCGCCATCACGCCATTGCGCTTCGCCGGGTCCGGATGATCCCGGTTGAGCATGCTCTGCAGGCAGCTCTCCAGTACGGTCAGATTGCGCTCCATCCAGCTGCGGTCGCCCGTGTGCTCCACATAGGTTGCTGCAGTGAGAATCCAGTTGACCAATTGCTCGTGGGTCATATGCGAGAAGCAGCCGTCAATGCCGTACAGCTCATAGGAGGAGTACCCCGGACGCGACACGGCGTTGGCTACTCCCATATCATGCGTGAAGCTAAGTCCGCCCGGATACTCGGTGCTATCTCTCGGGAAACGGACAGTGTCCACATAACTGAACCGGTCCACGAACATATCCAGCTCATTGCGTACGGTCCACGGGTTCATCTTCAGCTCGTAGAACAGCTGGTCTACCGTAAGATCGAAGGTGTTCATCATCCGGTATTCGCCTTCGTTGACGACCCAGAACGGCTGGCCTCTGTACTCCAAGAGTTCGGTGGAGCCGTAATAGCTGCGGATGGCGTGAGCAAGCATGAAGGTCTGGTCGTCACTTAAGCCTGTTCCCTCCAGCATCCCGTTCGCCTCTTCGGCCTGCTTCTTCAGCGTGTCGAACCGGGATAACGCATATTCCGCAACAGCTTCAACATTGCTGTAATAACGGTTATAGTAATAGCTCGCATCCATTCCTGAAGTCACATAACCGGAGCGGTGGAAGCAGACCGCGAACTGGTACACCTTGCGTTCGCCGGCTGGCACATCCATAATAAGCGCGCCAACCTGACCCAGCCCGAACGTCCAGTTCTCCTCCAGCTCCGCTGCAAGAATATCCTCCATTGTAAAATGCATTGCCGCCTTAACACTTCCCTGCTTCGCGGCAATCGCCAGGAACCGGCCCTGGCCGACACCCGTCAGCTCCTCCTTGCCTCCATCGAATCTTCTCAGGGCGCTATACGGGTCATTCCCCTGGAAGCCGAAGAAAGCACGACGCGCAGAGCTGCCCGCTGTGTTATCGACTTCAAGCTCTACCAGCACGGCTGGCAACAGCACTTCCTTCATCTCTGCATCCGAAGCCGTCCCCGGGTCCGGAACGGGCCGGACTGGTGACAGAATGCGGAAGGTCAGATCGCCTGCCTGCCAGCTGTCGGTGGTCAGCCGGAAATCGCGCGTAATCTCGTCTTCCCCGAAGTGAAACAGAATCTGCGGCTTATCCGGGCTCGGGTCCGGGTTCTCGATGTCGTAGCGCTTGCTCTCATCGTCGCTGCCCTGCTCGTGGAAGGGCAACGTATCGTAACCGCGGCCATCCTTGCGTGCAAGGCCGATATATATGTTCTGTCTCGGCGGCCTGCCGAGTTCGAGGTCAAAGCCGCCGGACGCTCCTTGAAATCCGAGGGTGAAGCTTGAGAATGATCCTATCGGTGAATGATGGGCATTGAAGAATTTGTTCGTTGGCATACAGTATATACACTCCCTCCAGCTTGTGTCCCGGCCGTGCCGGGCTCTAGCTCTATGTTAGCGCTACCCTCCCCTCAGGCAACAGGCGCAAAGCCGCCAATTATTTGGACAAATCAATCGGACGCAGCGGCCTATGCTATAATAGATCCATCTTTTAACAAAGAAGAGGTTGAACATGAACGTATTAGATCCCGGCACACAGCATTCTATGGATGGACGCATGTCCCCGGATGTTCAAGCTGCCTTTCATCTCTTTGCCGCCCACTGGCGCAAGGTGAACAAGGAATGGCAATATCCGGCACACACTCACCCGATGTTCGAGATCAACATCGTTCTGCAGGGCTCGCAGCACATGGCCGTAGGCGGACAATCCTACATCCAGAAGAGCGGCGACATTCTGTTCATCCGCCCCGGTGTGCTGCATTCCAGTCTGGGCGCAGCCGCAGGGGATGAGATGTCTTATTATTGCCTGCACTTCGACATTGACGATCTGGTTCTGCGCCGCTCCTTGATGACGATGGACACCGTCAGTCTAAGCGGAGACACCCCGGAGCTGAAGGCAATCCGTTCCTCCCTGGATGACATCATCCGCTCGACCATTCTCCCGGAGGCCAGTGATGCACAGCGGGGCCGGCTCGTGATGCTGAACGCATCGCTCCAGTTCTTCGCCGCCCTTACCGGCTGGGTGCTGGCTGCCCTGCCTTCCCCTGCCCGGAGCACCCTGCCGGGAGTGACGGAGAAGACCGTTGCCCTGGCGAATGCCATTGAAGGGCTGCTGCAGGAATCCGTCTTCACGGCAGCGGCAACCGGCAGCAGAGCCGGAAGCATCGAGGAGATCGCAGCCAGGCTCGGCTATAGCCCCAACCACTGCAACCGCGCCTTCCGGCAGATCTATGGCCTCCCGCCAAGGCAGTATCTCTCCGATCTCATTATCCGCCATGCCAAGCTGCTGCTGCTGGATAACAGCCTGTCTGTGGAGAGCATCGCCTACCGGCTGGGCTACCGAGATGTGTCTCATTTCAGCAAGCAGTTCAAGCGCTGGACCGGCCTGCCCCCCATGGGCTACCGCCAGCTTACGGAGGAGCCGGGCAAGGCAGGCGACGGAGCGCCCCTCCCACACTCAGGGGGAGGTACATCTTAGGAGGAGTTACATAATGAAGATATACCATTTCAAACCAGAATCCGGCAAACCCATAGCAGCCTTTAATTCCGATTTCATCATATCCCGGATTATCCAGACTGAGGGGTTAACACATATCGGCTGCGTATATCTTGGACACCAGGGAGTAATCGGCTTTCATCAGGCGAGCTGTCCGCAGCTGCTGCTCATTATGAACGGTGAAGGGGTTGTGCGCGGAGAGGAAGCTGAATTTACAGCTGTGAGTGCAGGTCAAGCCGTCTTTTGGGAGCAAGGGGAATGGCATGAGACCCGTACGGATTCAGGACTGACTGCGATTATTGTTGAAGGTGATTCGCTGAATCCCGCCGCCTACATGACTCTCTAACTGAACATTAAGAGGACTGAGATTCCGCTATATGAGCAAATCAGGTGAAATTCCGGGCTAAGCGGACAGAGAATCCTTTATGCGTCCTAACATGTGTCCTTAGAGGCTCAAAAGTACAAGATAGCGGAATCTCAGTCCGTTTCGGCATTATCAACCTTAATTTTGGAAAAATAAAGGAATCTCAGTCCACTTCAGTTGTAAGCTCACCAAAAGCGCGCATGGAGGGCGTGTAAAGCGCGAAGCACAAAACAGCGCAGCGCCGGATCGCCAAAACAGCCGGGTGAAGCCGGGAACTCCAGCCGGACCCGTGGTACCCTGCAACTGGAATGGACCTGCTATGCAGGTGATTTTTTTGTTAAATGTCTTATATCCTATGTTTAAAAGTTGGTGACCGTATGATCTACCTCATTAAATTCGTATACAGCTTTGTCCTGCCGCCCGGGTTATTCGTCCTGCTGCTGCTGGCAATGGTGGTCTGGCTGTGGAGAAGCAGCCGCCGTCCCGCAATCGTGCTGCTGGCGGTCACGCTGCTGCTCTATCTGTCGATGACCTCTGCCGTCAGCGACACGCTGATCGGAAGCCTGGAGCGGAAGTACCCTCAGCCTGCTTCCGCAGAGGGGGATGTGATCGTAATCCTCGGCGGCGGGGCCACCTCCGGCACCCCGGATCTGGACGGGCAGGGCAATATGTCCGGTCCGGCAGCGAACCGGCTGCTGGCAGCTGCGCGGCTGTACCGCGAGACCGGCCTGCCGATTATTTTCTCCGGGGGACAGGTATTCGCCGACAGCGGCAATGAAGCGGATATCGCCCGGCGGCAGCTCATCGGCCTCGGCATCCCCGCAGAGGACATCCTGCCGGAGAACCGCTCGCTCAATACAGAGCAGAATGCGGTCAACACCGCGAAGCTCATGCAGGAGCATGGCTTCAGCCGTCCCGTTCTGGTGACCTCGGGCTTCCATATGCCGCGCAGCATGGTCCAGTTCGGGCATGCCGGACTTACGCCGCAGGCTTTTCCGGTAGATTTCCAGGCCAGCCGTCCTATGTCACTCTATGTAAGCAAATTCACTCCGTCTGCCGGAGCCGTCTCCACAACCGGGCTGGCGCTGAAGGAGTATCTGGGGTTAATCGCTGCGAAGCTGCTGCCTTGACCCCTGCAGCTGGCTGCACGCTCATCAAAGAAAGCGAGGTACCTTTAACCAATGAACCCGTACGATGAAGAGAAATTAACCGGCGGAAATGTAAATGAGATCATCCGCAAGGCAGACACCGTCCGCCGTCCCACAGGGAGCTGGAGCACAAGTATTCATGCACTTCTACAGCATTTGGAGCAGCAGAATTTCGCAGGAGCACCCAGATTCCTAGGCGTAGATGAAGCAGGGCGCGAGATTCTGTCCTTTCTTCCCGGCGAGGTTCCGGGCAACGCTTATCCTGAGCTGGAGCCGTACATGTGGTCTGAAGAGACCCTTACGGGCCTGGCACGCCTGTTACGCAGCTATCATGATGCAACAGAGGGCTTTGTACCGAATAGTATACATACGGAGTGGCAGCTTCCCTATGCCGATCCTGCCGCACATGAAGTGATCTGCCATAATGACGCGGCGCTGTACAACGTGGTGTTTCAGCATGGTGCGCCTGTGGCGCTGATTGATTTCGATATGTCTGGTCCAGGCCCGCGCCTATGGGACATTGCCTATAGCCTCTACACCTCAGTTCCGCTCGCCGGTTTTGCTCCTGACTATCTGACAGGCTCCACGGTACCTTACCAGGCAGACCTGCATGCAGCAGACCGGCAGCGGCGGATCCAGCTGTTTTTTGAAGCCTATGGACTCCCTGTCCCGGAAGATCTGCACGACTGGTTGACCCGGCGGCTCACGGCTATGTGCGATACGCTGAAGAAGGAGGCCGGGGCGGGCAATCCTGCTTTTGTCACAATGGTGGAAGAAGGCCACCTGGCCCACTACGAGCGCGAGCTGCAATTCATAGCGGAGCATTTCAGCGAATGGACTACTGCTTGAAGCAAAAGCCGGAACCCTACACACATAGGAGTTCCGGCTTTATTCGTTACATTTACTCTTTAATCAACTCTGCAAAAACTGCAGACACCTCTTCAGCCAGCAGCTTCGGCTCAAGCTCCATCTGAACGCCGATCCGGCCTGCGCTGACCGCGATTGTCTCAAGCTCCGCCGCACTGCTGTGAATGAACGTAGGGTAAAGCTTCTTCATCCCGACAGGGGAACAGCCCCCGCGGACATATCCCGTGTACTTCAGCAGGTCCTTCAGCGGCAGCAGCTCAATCTTCTTCACTCCGGCGGCTCTGGCGGCTCTCTTCAGATCCAGCTCCTCAACAACCGGGATCACATAGACATACGGCTGCGGTCCGCTGTGTGCGACCAGTGTCTTGAATACTACCTCAGGAGGCAGGCCAATCTTCTCAGCAACCGCTGTTCCGTGAATCAGCCCGTCCTCATTGTCGTAGCTATGAATGGTGTAGCTTATCTTCCTTGCATCCAGTATGCGCATGGCATTCGTTTTGTTCATCTGCCGCTCCCCCTAATCCCGGGGATAATTGATTTGCATAATGTCCATGAACGGCACTTTGATAATCTCTTCGTTATTTCTGACATGCACCCTGCCGGTACGCGAATCCATCTCTACAATCACCCCGCGCACCTCTTCTTCCTTCCCCCAGACTGTCAGCAGAATCTCGGAATCCTCCTGCTTCGCCTCTACCAGCTGGTTGCCCAGCTCCTCAAGCACGAATTCGTCGCGGGTGGGACGTTTTGCCACTTTTGCCTTCGCCACACTTTGCCTCCAGTAAGCCATTACAGAATATAGGATAATGCCCGGTGTAAATGCTCGTGTCTATTATACCATGAGAGGAAGCCTGATTTTACACAAATCACGATTATTATTCATGATTCAATAGCGCTGCCCCCGCGATGCCGGGATGGGTCATTTCATACGGGTCCAGAATCAGGTTCAGCTCTTCCTCGCTAAGCACATTGTACTTCAGACACAAGGCCCGCACCGATTCTCCGGTCAGAATAGCTTCCCTGGCAATCCTCGAGACGACCTCATACCCCAGATGCGGGTTCACGGCGGTAATGATACCGACGCTTCTCTCCACCTCACGCGCAAGCTTCTCCTTGTTGGCTTCAATCCCTGCCAGACAATAGTCGGTGAACACCCGAAAGGAATTGTTCATGATGCTGATCGACTGAATCAGATTGAACACCATCACCGGCTCCATAACGTTCAGCTCCAGTTGACCGGCCTGAGCGGCGAGGCAGATCGTGTGATCATTGCCAATCACCTGAAAAGCCACCTGGTTAATCACCTCGGCCATCACCGGATTCACCTTACCGGGCATGATGGACGATCCCGGCTGGCGGGCCGGCAGCGTAATTTCATTGAAGCCGGAACGCGGGCCCGAGGCCATCAGGCGCAGATCGTTGGCGATTTTGGACATATTCATCATGCAGACCTTCAGCGAGGCCGAGACTTCGGTATAGGCATCCGTATTCTGCGTAGCATCCACCAAATGCTCGGCGCTGACCAGCGGCAGCCCGCTGATCTCAGCCAGCAGCTCAACGACCCGCGTAATATACCGGGGATCGGCGTTCAGTCCGGTACCCACGGCGGTAGCTCCCATGTTCACCTCATAGAGATGGCCACGCGTATGCTCGATCCGCTGAATATCACGCTCCAGCACCCGGCTGTACGCCTCGAATTCCTGTCCCAGACGGATTGGCACCGCATCCTGCAGGTGGGTCCGCCCCATTTTAATGACGGAATCGAATTCAGCAGCCTTCTGCAAAAATACACCGTGCATCGTCCGCATCGTGATCAGCAGCTGCTCCAGCAGCGATAGCGTGGCAATATGAATTGCCGTCGGAAAAGCATCGTTCGTCGATTGCGCCATATTCACATGAGTGTTCGGACTGAGCTGCAGGTAATCCCCCTTGGCCTTGCCCAGCAGCTCCAGCGCACGGTTCGCAATCACTTCATTGGCATTCATATTCAGCGAGGTGCCTGCGCCGCCCTGAATCGGATCAACGATGAACTGCTCATCCCAGTTCCCCGCGATCACTTCGTCTGCTGCTTGGACAATCACCGCACCCAGGCCCTTATAGAGGCGGCCGATTTCCATGTTGGCGAGCGCAGCGGATTTTTTGACAATCCCCATCGCCTTGATTAATTCATGATGCACACGGTAGCCTGTAATCGGGAAATTCTCCACCGCCCGGAGGGTCTGTATCCCGTAATAGGCCTGATGCTCCACCTGCTTGCTGCCCAAAAAATCCTTCTCCAGCCGATATTCCGTCTCTGTCATCCTGCTCTCCCCCATGTCTTCAGTAGTAGATCCTCTGCTGCAAATTAGTCAACTTATTCTTTCCTTGCAGCGCCAAAGATATTACCTTCATTGCTGCGCCATGCTTAAGGCCTATGCGGGTAGCGCAAAGAACCCGGCAGCCATTGCTGACCCCCGGGCTCTATGTCATTGTAGCTTAAAATTTAAGATAGTTCCAATCCGAAAAAATCTTCATATCCCCAGGCAGCGAAGCATCCCGTTTAGACCTTATAATGTTCAAATGATACCGGTTTCCCGTTAATCAACGCCTGTATTCCCGTATGCTTATTGTCTATCCTGAGCTGTAGGCGCTCATTCCCGCTCCAAGCCGTATACGCTGCCGAGAGGATCTCTCCTTCCGTAAATTCCGGTGCCCGCTGTATAGCGGCTGCGGTAAATTCCTCAAGACAGTGTATCCCCAGCTCCGCCGCCTGATCTGTGCTTAGCGCTTCAACCACGACGGCTCCGGGCATGTTCTTGGACGTTACCTCCAGATAGGATGGCCGCTCCAGCAGTTCATATTCCTGTGATACATAGACGGCAAAATACACATTGCCCGCATAGCCAAGCAGTGCCTTGGGCTGCCTGATCCATTCGCCTAACGGGAGCACCCCGACGATGGCTGTATCCTTTCCTTCGGGCACCGGGAACAGCGACAGGATCGTGTTCTGATGATACAGCACCTCCATATAAGGACTCTGGTGCCGGGGATCTCCTGGCTGATAGCCTTGACCCGGATGGAAAAAATAAAGCCGGTTCACGCCCGCCGCCGCCGGAACCGGGAGCGAGAAGGCCCAGCGCAGCTGCTCATTGTCGAATTCCTCCACCCGCTCCCACATCCCGCCTGCCGCGTAATCCTTCGTCAGATAGGCGTAGGAATGCAGCGCCGGCTGGCGCTCCGGGGAACCGGCAACCACCTTCTCGGTCTTCTTGCAGACCTCTACCGGTATCTGGCGGTTCAGGGCAGCGGAACGCGCCTCCTCCGGCGCTTCATAATAGAGGAACCCTGCATATTCGGTGCGCGGCATCTCCTCCGGCAGCGCGAAATCGCCGAACTGGACATAATCATGCAGCAGATTGCCGTCTGCCGGAACATCATGCGGCCAGCCCCGGGAATGGGCGCCTGCCCAGGCGCCTTTAAGGTACCACAGGCTCCGTTCGCTCCAGAGGTAGTCCAGCATTTCCCCAAGTGTAGACTTCAGGCTGCTGTCCTCTTCCAGCTCCCAGGCGCAGGTGAACGCCTGAATCCAGTGCCAGAACCACGGCAGGCTGCCATATTCCGGCATTCCCTTCGCCCGGATATGTGCCAGCGTCAGCTCCAGACTGTGCCGCCCGTCCTCCCTCAGCAGATCATCCTCGAACAGCCTGCCGAAGATCAGCTTCGCGGCCGTATATTTGGCTTCATGATGGCCGAAGGTCGCTACCTGCTTACGGAAGAAAGCGCTGCGGTAGATATGGCCGATAGCCGTATGGAACGCCACCCGCAGTCCCGCGCTGAACCGGTCGCAATATTGCCGGTTGAACCAGACCATCAGGCTGCCCATAATCTCAACCGGCAGCTCATGCGGTGCAGCCTCTCCCGGAGTGGGATGCAGCCCCAGCGGCCAATGTCCATACAGGGGGGTCCCCGGCATCCGGTTCTGAAGCCTAACGGTTTCTAATAGTACAGACTCGGCTTTCCGCTTGGCATCCTCCTTGCCAAACGGCAGCTCCAGGGTGTCATCCACCGCAGCGGCAAACAGATAAGACGCATAATAGAAGTTGTTCCGCACATCATCATGGAACCAGAGTCCGCTGTACAGCAGCGGGCGGCGCTCCGCCTCCACCGCGATAGCGGATATAATCTGCCGCTGGCGTATTTTAGAAGTCGTCTGTTGCTGAGGCATATCTGCCATCTCGTTCACCCTCCGTAGGTATGAATTCCATATTTTCAATCCTGAATAATTCCCCTGTACTCCAGCTCTATTGTGCACGCTTTCAGTTCAGATGGCAATCTTATTCCCGAACAAATAAACTAAAATAAACGTACTAAAAAAGATTATGCTTGATATATGAACTTAAATGGATTAAGTTGTACCTATACGAACGAAAATATATTTTCTAAGGAGACTGAATATTCGATGGAAAGACGTTTTGCATCACATCCGAATGAAGTGAAGCAGTTTGACACTGAGCGCCTGCGTAAGGAGTTCCATATCCCGGTTATCTTTGCACCAGACGAGCTGAAGCTTGTCCTGACCCATGAAGACCGCATGATCGTTGGAGGAGCGAATCCGGTGAACGGAGAGGTAACTCTGACTACGGACCTCAAGGAGCTTGGCGTAACTTACTTCCTGGAACGCCGCGAGCTGGGAATCATCAATGTCGGCGGCCCGGGTTCGGTTGTTGTGGACGATACTGAATATGAGGTTGATTTCAAGGAATGCCTGTATGTGGGCCAAGGCTCGAAGGATGTTATTTTCAAGAGTGCGGACAGCGCTAAGCCGGCAAAATTCTATCTGAATTCCGCTCCGGCACACCAGTCTTACCCGACTACGAAGACTACGCTGGCTGAATCCGAATCCGGAGCCATGGGCGGTCTGGAGAATTCCAACGAACGGACGATTCACCGCTTCATCCACACGAACGGCGTGCAGAGCGCACAGCTTGTAATGGGGATGACTCAGCTGAAGCCGGGCAGCATGTGGAACACCATGCCATCCCACACGCATCCGCGCCGGATGGAAGCCTACTTCTATTTCGATCTGCCGGATGATTCCATCGTCTTCCACCTGATGGGCGAGCCGACCGAGACCCGCCACATCGTAATGCACAATGAACAGGCTGTCATCTCGCCAAGCTGGTCCATTCACAGCGGTGTCGGTACACATAACTATACCTTCATCTGGAGCATGGCCGGAGACAACAAGCGGTATGATGATATGGACCCCGTAGGGATGAAAGAATTACAATAGTAGCAAATCAACTACGGAAAGATGAGGCAGGCGGATGAACCCGATACGGCGGCACGAGATGATTATGGAAGTTATGCTGAACCAGAAGGATGTAACCGTGAATGAATTGAGCGACAAGCTCCAGGTCACCGGCAAAACGATCCGCGAGGACTTAAGCAAGCTGGAGGAGCAGGGACTGATTATGCGCGTCCACGGCGGTGCCGTGCTGGCACAGAGCGATCAGTTCGGCATTCTGCCCTTGCGCAATCCGCTGGATAAATACGCCGAGGAGAAGACGGAGATTGCCCGGCGTGCCCTGGCGCATATCGCTCCGGATGACATCATTGCCCTGGACGGCGGAAGCACAACGCTTGAGATTGCCCGGCGGCTTACGAATATGCCTCTTACGGTCATTACCAATGATGTCTACATCATCAGTGAGCTGGTCCAGAGAGATAACATCCGTCTGGTCGTACCCGGCGGCTACCGTGTCCGCAATATGCTGGCCGGTCCCGAAGCCGTGTCCTATGTACAGAAGCTTAATATTCAAAAAGCCTTTCTCTCGGCCACAGCCGTTCATATTGAACACGGCCTGTCCATCTATACCGGCGATCTTATAGATTTCAAACAGGCGTTAGTCTCCACGGCCCGCCAGGTGTTCGCCGCTTGCGATCATCACAAGTTCGGACAGACCGCGCTGCGCACCTTCGCCTCCCTGCGGGAGGTCGATGTGCTGCTGACAGACAGCGGGCTTGCCCCGGAGACCGCAGAGCTGTTCCACAAGGCCGGCGTCAACATTGAATGCGGCTAATTTCACAATTCAAATCGCTCAAAGGAGAGAATAATCATATGTCATCTTTATTCAGCTTGGCAGGTAAGACAGCAATCGTAACAGGCGCAGCGCAAGGTCTTGGACAAGGCATTGCCATCGCCTTCGCAGAAGCCGGTGCAGACGTAGTCTCCGTATCTCTTAATTCCAGTGACGAGACCGTAGCAGCCTGTGAAGCTTTTGGCGTCAAAGCACTGAGTATCGCCACAGACCTCAGCGACCATTCCAAGCTTCAAGGCATGTTCGACGAAGCCGTTGCCTTCACCGGCAAAGTGGATATCCTCGTCAACTGTGCAGGCATGATCCGCCGTACTCCGGCCAAGGACCACAGTGAGAAAGACTGGTTCGATGTCATTAACCTCAATCAGAACACTGTCTTCCTGCTGTCGCAGATTGCCGGACGTCACTTCTTGGAACGGGGGAGCGGTAAAATCATCAACATCGCCTCCATGCTCTCCTACCAGGGCGGCATCAACGTGCCGGGCTACACCGCAAGCAAGCATGCCGTAGCCGGTCTGACCAAAGCCTTCGCCAATGAATGGGCAGGCTCGGGCCTTAACATCAACGCGATTGCTCCGGGCTACATGGCTACCGAGAACACCGCTCCGATCCGTGCGGACCAGAGCCGCTCCGACTCCATCCTTGAGCGTATTCCAGCCGGACGCTGGGGAACTGCCGATGATGTGAAGGGCCCTGCCGTATTCCTGGCCTCCGCAGCATCCGACTACCTGAACGGCCACATTCTGAATGTGGATGGCGGCTGGTTGGCTAGATAAGTACAGCCTAGTATACGGCCATTACAAGATTTAATAGAGAAAGACCCCCGGGGCTTCGATTGAAGCTCCGGGGGTCTTTTGCCACTTATAAGGATCAGGCTGTGTTACCAGCGTCACTAATGTTCCTCCTCAATTGTTATACATATAGAACAGGAATCCGGCCAGAGCGAAGCCGAAGCCACAGCCTTCATGGCGCCCCCGTTCATCCATCATGTGCTCTAGGGCTCTATCCTCTAATTTACTGGATATTATTGTATTTCCTTATTTATGGTAAGATGTTTATAACTTATCGTCAACCCCTGCGCGGTATCGTGCACGGGATCAATTAGCATTTTGTGAAGGAGCAACTATTATGGTTCAGGAAATACTTACTACGTTTGATGAACAAGGGAACCGGACGGGGACGGCTCCCCGCGACGAGGTTCACCGCCAAGGACTCTGGCATGAGACCTTCCACTGCTGGTTTGTCCGCAAAGCTGACAGCGGGCTGAGGATCTGCCTCCAGCTGCGCAGTGAGCAGAAGCGAGATTATGCCGGGCTCCTCGACATCACCGCTGCCGGACATCTGCTGGCTGACGAGACCGTTATGGACGGTATCCGCGAGGTACAGGAGGAACTGGGACTTTCAATTGCTTTTGACGAGTTGCAGCCGCTGGGGGTCATCCCCTACCAGATGGATTCCGCCGGATTCATGGACCGTGAACGGGCGCATGTATTTGTCTACGAGAACCGCTATGCACTAAGTGAATTCACCCCGCAGCTGGAAGAAGTGGCTGGAATCGTAGAGGCCCGCTTCGCTGACTTCCGCAGCTTCATCTCGGGAGCAGACAGCAAGCTTCATGTGCAGGGCTTCCAGGTCACCGGGAACAGTGAACGAACGGACATCGACGAGCTGGTGGACTTCACGCACTTTGTCCCGCATGAGCGTGAATACTTCAGGCAGGTGATTGAGGGGATTGAGCGGTTGTACGGTCCAGCCACAACCTAAAGCATACTCAAAAGGCAGAACCCGTCGATGGGGTTCTGCCTTCTTTTGTAACTCACTCTATCTGTGCTGATACTTGTAACTATATTACGCGATTTAGCTGCTTCACTTATGCTTTGGCCGCTGCACGCTTCAGAATTGCCAGTCCATTCACTGCCAGCTTCAGCTCGGCCGGAGCCGCTGCGCCGGATTCTACATCAGTATAGGCTTGTCCGTCCAGCGTCACTACTTGCTCGGAGCCGCTGAAATTCTGCACGAATACATACTCATGCTCACCATCGGAACGCAGCTGGGCAGTTACACCGGTCGGAAGCTCAGTGTTCAGTGTGCGGCTGATCCGCTCTTTTCCGGTAATTGCGGCGTACAGATCCACATAGAACTGCGCGTCCTTCACACGTGTTGCCAGATGATAAGCCTTACCCGCTCCCAGCTTATTCACAGTGAGTGCAGGTCGGCCAGCATAGAAGTCGCTGCGGTAATGACCCAGCGCCTCCGCGCCTTCGAGATGAATCAGCTCGGCGATCTCATGCGCATCGTATTCCCCGCTCAGCTTCAAGCTGTTGCCAGGGTCCAGCACCAGACCATTCAGGTCGCGGCTATGCAGCCCTTCTGTCTCTTCGGCCCAAATGCCCAGTGTTCTGCGCAGCGGTCCAGGGAAGCCGCCCAGGTGACACAGATCGGTCTCGCCGACCACTCCCGACCAATAGGTGGCAAGGAAGGTGCCGCCTTGCTCTACGTACTTCTCAATCCGCTTCCCGTTCTCTTCGCTGATCAGGTACAGCATAGGAGCAATCACCAGCTTGTAGCCGGACAGGTCATCGCCTGAGCCTACCACATCCACCGGAATTCCCAGCTCCCACAGTCCCCGGTAATGCTGAAGCACCGTCTCTTCATATTTCAGGCCGGAATTGCGGATACCTTGGGCATCCTTCACCGCCCAGCGGTTATCCCAGTCGAACAAAATGGCTGTCTCAGCAGGAGTTGTTGTACCTACAACATCCTCCAGTCCTGCCAGGGTACGGCCTACCTCAGCTACATCCCTGAAGACACGGGTCTCCGTGTGTCCGCTATGGTCGATCACAGCGCCGTGGAATTTCTCGCTGGAGCCGCGGCTTTTACGCCACTGGAAGTACTGTACAGAATCTGAACCATGCGCTACTGCCTGGAGTGAGGACAGCTTGTGCATTCCCGGACGCTTCAGCTTGCTGACAATCTGCCAGTTCGTGAGGGAAGGCGTGCTTTCCATGAGCAGGAAAGGCTTCTTTTTGAAGCTGCGGTACATATCATGGTGCATCGCTGTCCAAGCGGCCAGACGGGCGTCATCATCGTCCTCGGTATATCCCCAGTCCGGGTAAGCATCCCATGATACCACATCAAGAATCTTCGCCATGTTACGGTAGTCTACGCCGTCAATCATATGCATGTTGGTGGTCACCGGCAGGTCAGGGTTAAAGCCCCGCACCGCGTCAATCTCATGCTGGCAGAAGTTGATCGTCTGATCGCTTACGAACCGGCGCCAGTCCAGGTTAAGCCCGTGAACCTGAGTCTCACCATGCGGAGCAGGGGACTCGATCTGTTCCCAGGAAGTATACGTATGGCTCCAGAAGGTAGCCCACCAAGCGTGGTTCACCTCATCCAGATCATTATTGTACTTCTCCTTGAGCCAGTCTCTGAAGGCATCCTGACAGTAATTACAGTGACATTCGCCGCCGAATTCATTAGAGATATGCCAGCCGATCACTGCCGGGTGATGCGCATAACGCTCAGCAAGCTTGGAGTTGATCAGCGCTGTTTTTTCACGGTAGACCGGAGAAGTGAAGCAGTGATTATGACGGACGCCATGCAGATTGCGCACCCGGTTCCGTTCCACCCGCAGCACTTCAGGATACTTCTCGGACATCCATGCCGGACGCGCACCGCTCGGAGTAGCCAGGAACGCATAAATACCATTCTCCGCAAAACGGTCCAGCAGCTGGTCCATCCACTCAAAGTTAAATACCCCTTCTTCGCGCTCCAGGGAGATCCAGGAGAAAATCCCGACAGACATGACATTACAGCCTGCCAGCTTCATCATACGGATATCTTCTTCCAGCACCCCCGGATATTTCAGCCATTGCTCGGGATTATAGTCGGCGCCGTGAAGCATTACAGGAGCCTTGCTGCTGATTGCAGGAACTTTGCTGCTCATATTATTTCATCCTCTCGTTTAGGTGTGATGGTAGATGTCAGGATGGGACTTTTCACTGATACAATTTCTTCTGCGGCTCTGTCCCTCTTGCTTATAACGATTTACACTATTTATAATAAAGGATAATCCGTGATCAATGGTAGGATAATTATAGCGTTTGCATAGCACAAAATGAATATGAGGTGTTCGTATGCTCCCCTTCTCTCTGATTGAAATGCCGCGTGACCTGAATGCTTTCCCTCTCTATCCGTACTCTGTCGGCCGTCATATCCAGTATCACCATGTGCGTCCTGCCGGATTCCCGGTGCATCAGATTTTCCTGATCCGCAGCGGCAGCGGGCGGTTCCGTGACCTGGAGGACGGCACCGAAACGGTGCTGCAGCCTGGGATGGCCTATGCATTTCCGCCTGACCGCGGGCATGAATATTATCCGTTATCCCACGAGCCGTGGCATGTCGGCTTCATCGGGTTCCACGGCAGCCAGTCTGCCTCCGTTCTGGAGGGTCTCAGCCTGCTGCCGCCAGCCCCGTTCCGCCTCGAACGGTTCGAGGAGTGCTGGGAGATGCTGGGCGGGATCTGGCACACGGTGAATGGGAACAGCTCGGCGCGTCAGGAGGAACAGTCGATGCAGGACTTGTCGGTGACGCTGTACCGGCTGCTGCTGATGCTGCGCAGAAGTGAAGTCTCCACAGGTGCAGCGACCCGGCTGGAGAACGAAAACGTCCGCAACGAGGCACTGAACAAAGCAGTCAGCCTGATCAACGAGCATTTCACCGAGCCGCTGCTGATCACCAATCTGGCGGCGGCTGTCGGTTATTCCGTCCAGCATTTCCAGCGTCTGTTCCTGCAGGAATACGGGGTCACTCCGCATAAGTATCTACAGAACCTGCGGCTGCAGCGCGCCATGCAGATGCTGACCGAGGACCCTGAACGTCCCGTGCAGGATATCGCCCTCAACCTTGGCATGGAGACCAATTACTTCATCCGGGTCTTCCGCAAGGCCCATGGAGTGACTCCAGGGGTTATGCGCAACCAGTTGCATCCGGGCAAGGATCATACCTGATCTGCGCAGGGCTAAAAAATAGCTGCGGCACACTTCCGGAGAAGTGCTGCCGCAGCTATTCACGCTAGCCGTATTCCTAGTTACACCGCCGTAAACTGGCTGTTGTACAAGCGGGCGTAGTAGCCTCCGCTCTCCAGCAGCCCGTCATGCGTTCCGCTCTCCACGATATCTCCATCCTTCATGAACAGGATGAGGTCCGCCTCGCGGATCGTGGACAGCCGGTGGGCAATGACGAAGCTGGTCCGCCCGGTGATCATCGCCAGGAAGGCCTTCTGTATCCGCGCCTCTGTCAGCGTATCAATGCTGCTGGTCGCCTCATCCAGAATGAGCATCGGCGGATCAACCAGCATTACGCGGGCAATGGTGAGCAGCTGCTTCTGGCCCTGGGAGAGATTATCTCCCGAGGTGCTGATCCTGGTGTCATAGCCTTCAGGGAGGCGCTTGATGAAGCTGTGCGCATTCGCGGCCTTGGCGGCCGCAATCACCTCCGCTTCGGAGGCCTCCGGCTTGCCGTAAGCAATGTTGTCGCGGATGGAAGCCCCGTACAGCCAGGTCTCCTGCAGCACCATGCCGAAATTGCGCCGCAGACTGTCGCGGGTGATGGAGGTAATATCTACTCCGTCAATCCGGATCGTTCCGCTGTCTACTTCATAGAAGCGCATCAGAAGGTTGACCAATGTGGTCTTGCCCGCCCCGGTCTGGCCGACGATTGCCACGCGTGTGCCCGGCTTCACCTCCAGGCTGAAGTCCTTGATCAGCGGGCGCTCCGGTGTATAAGCGAAGCTTACCTTGTCGAAGGTGATCGTCCCCCGGCTGTTCTCCATCACATATGCATCCGGCTGGTCCGGGGCTTCCTGCGGGAGATCCAGAATGGTGAAGATCCGCTGCGCCGAAGCTGTGGCGGACTGCAGCTGTGTGATCACACCGGTTATCTCATTGAACGGCTTCGCGAACAGACTGGAATAGATCAGGAAGCTGGACAGGTCCCCTACGGAGAACAGGTCTCCGATAACAAGCACACTTCCGATCATCGCAATCAGCGAGAAGGTGATATTATTAACCAGCCGCGTAGTCGGGTTCGAGAGCGAGCCATAGAACTGCGATTTCGTCCCTGTCTTGTACAGCTCATTATTCCGCTCCGCAAAGCCTGCAAAGGAGCGGTCCTCGTAATGATAAGCCTGCACCACCTTCTGCCCGCCGACGATTTCCTCAACATAGCCGTTCAGCCCCCCGAGAATCTTGGCCTGCTCACGGAACAGCTGCTGGGAGCGCATCGTAATGAAGCGGGCAACGAAGAAGGTTGCCGGGGCAGACAGCAGCACCACCAGCGTCATTATCGGGCTGATATAGAGCATCAGCCCGATGGCCCCCGCAATGGTTACGATCCCCGTCAACAGCGTAGAGAAGCCCTGCAGCAGCCCGTCAGAGACGGCATCCATGTCGTTCACGAACCGGCTGATGCTGTCGCCCTGGGGATGGTTATCATGGAACTTCAGCGGCAGGGCGTCCAGCTTGTCAAACAGCTCGCGGCGCAGGTCATAGACCGTGCGGAACGCCAGCTTATTCGTATAATAAGTGAGCAGCCAGCCGAAGAAGCTGCCGACCAGATATACACTGCCCAGAATCAGCAGCAGGCGCAGAATTTCCGGGAACTCCACCCGATCCGGTCCGATCATATGGTCGATGGCGCGGCCAATCAGGAGCGGCCCGATCAGGCTGGCAACCACGCTCAGGATGGCGCAGAAGATAGCTCCATACGTTATTTTCCGGTACTCACGGGTATATTGAAACAGACGTTTCCAGGTCATTGTACTGGTCATTGTAAAGCCTCCTCGCTTGAGAGCTGTGACATGCAGATTTCCTGATAGACTGCGCAGCTCTCCAGCAGTTCCTCATGCGTACCGATTCCGGCAATCCGGCCTTCATCGAAGACGATAATCTGATCAGCCTGCCTTACTGTGCTCACCCGCTGGGATACAAGCAGTACGGTCATATCTGTACTGTTCTTGCTTAGTGCGCGGCGCAGTGCCGCATCCGTAGCGAAGTCCAGCGCACTGGAGGAATCATCCAGGATGAGAATCGGCGGACGTCCGACGACAGCGCGGGCAATGGTCAGGCGCTGCTTTTGGCCACCGGACAGGTTATGCCCGCCGCGTACCACCAGCGTATCCAGCCCTTCCGGCAGCCGGGTGATGAACTCCTCAGCCTGGGCAACGTCCGCTGCAGCCGTGATCTCGTCCCGGGTAGCAGACGCCTTCCCCCAGCGGATATTCTCGGCAATCGTCCCAGTGAACAGCACCGCCTTCTGCGGCACAATGCCTATTCTGCTGCGCAGCTGCTCCAGCCGATAGTCCCGTACGTTTACACCCTCGACCCTAACCTCCCCTTCCACAACGTCGTAGAAGCGCGGAATCAGATTCACGAAGGTGCTCTTGCCCGAGCCGGTACTGCCGATTAATCCTACCGTCTGCCCCTTGAGGATATCTACAGAGATATTTTCCAGGGCCAGCTCACCGGTCGTGTTATAGCCGAAAGAGACATTGCGGAAGGAAATCACCGGCGCTGCTCCGTCCCGCTTCGCAGCAGGTGCATGAGCAGGCACTTCAACAACCGAAGCTGTCATCGCCAGCACCTCATTGATGCGGCTGGCAGACGACGAGGCTTTGGTGAACAGAATGACCAGATTGGAGACTACGATCAGGGCCAGCAGGATTTGGGTTACATAGTTAATGAATGCAATAATCTCACCCTGCGACAGACTCCTGGCTTCAATGTGAATGCCGCCTGCCCATAGAATGGCAATAATCGCCGCGTTCACTACCAGTGTCGTCATCGGTCCCAACCAAGCGGAGATCCGTCCGACACGGATGGCCGTCTGCGTCAGATCCTCAGAGGCTTCATTGAAGCGCTGCTTCTCGCGGCGGCTCTCGGCGAAGGCCCGGATCACCCGGATGCCTGAGAGATTCTCGCTGAGCACCAGCGCCAGAGCGTCCAGCTTCGCCTGATATTTGCGGTACATCGGTGAACTGCGCGTAATGATGAAGTACAGAATAACACCGAAGACCGGAGTGGCGGCAATCAGGATCAGCGACAGGCGGAAATCCAGAATCATCGCCATAATAATAGCCCCGATACAGATGAATGGCGCACGGATGACCAGCCGGATGAGCATGGCTACTGCCAACTGCAGCTGGTTAACGTCGTTCGTGATCCGGTTGATCAGCGAAGGCGTGCCGATGACATCCAGCTCGGCATACGACAGCGAAGAGATGTGCTTGAACATTTTGTTGCGCAGCGTAGTGCCGAACCCCTGTGAGGCCCGCGCCGCATAATATTGACATACCATGGAGCAGCCGAAGCCCAGAATAGCCATCAGCACCATCAGGGACCCCATCCGGTAGACGTAGCTGCTATCCTGCTTGCCAATTCCGTTGTTGATGATCAGGGCTACAATCGTCGGCAGCAGCAGCTCGAGAATCGCCTCCAGCAGCTTGAAAATCGGCCCAATTGTCACTTCTTTCTTGTACGGTTTTAAGAATACTGCAATTTTGCGCACATTCATCCTCACCTAACTTAGCGTAGTATTTGAACTTCCACACCCTTAAAAGGGTGGGATTCTTAGCTAGTTAGCGGGCGCATACGTTTCCGCTTTGCCCTACTGCTAAGTTAAGGGCGAGTTCATTCGCCCATCCTAGATCAGAGCTTATAGCTATCTAGGCTGGCAGACTGTTACCATCTGCCACAGGTTGACGCATGATGTTGATGGCACCGACCCGATCCCGATGTGCTGTATACCCGCAGTTGCAATGATACGTTCGATCCTTTGCTTTGTTCCGCTCTCCACAAGAGGGACAGGCTTGCGAGGTGTATGCCGGATTCACTTCAACCACTTGGATTCCAGCAAGTGTCGCCTTATATGCGATGAACATTTGCAACTGATAGAACGACCATTGATGTAGATTTTTAGCGTTTTTACGACTTGTTCTTGTCGTCTTACGAATATTCGTCAGTTTCTCTAGCTTGATGACAGACACCTTTTCTTGAATCGCCATATTCACGATCTGGCGGCTGATTTTGTGATTCTGATCTTTCATAAAACGACTTTCCTTGTCGCTCTGTTTACGGATCGCGGATAACTTTTTAAGCTTTCCTAATTTGCGGCGATAGCTGCTGTACTTACGGCGAACAAATTTGTTTTTACGTCCATTTCCGCAAAATTTGGTCTTGCCACTTGAGGTTACGGCAACAGCAGGCACTTTCAAGCCTAGATCAATCCCCATCACTTCATCACCATCGACTGGTTTGGTGAGGCGTTCGATTGAAATTTGAACAAACCATTTTGCTGATTTTTGAACCACGCGCAGAAGTCCAAGCTTCCCATTCGAAAGGATGTCTCGCTCCCGATCCGAAAGAAGCGCAGGAACCGCAAGACGTTGTACTTTTCCATCCAGGATCACCGGGAAAGAAATGGTGTTGCCCCAAATCGTATAATTTTGATTGTTCACGTAGTACACCCTCTTTTGGAGAAGAGGTCGCTTCTTCGTTTTCTTGAACCGCTGAAATAGGCTTTTGGCATCTCGAATCACTTGATTCTTTACAGCAGAGGGGAGATTGGCATGAACGGTTTTTGAAGTTAGTTTCGGAAACGTTCCAGATCTTTCTGCTTGCTCCGTTAATTCGTTGACGGTTCGAATATATTCGCCCCCCATATCCACCAGTACAGACGGACGGGGTGGAAAAATGCGGATTTGAATCGTTACGGTTTGCAGGGTCTCACCCCCTTGTTTATTGTTCCTCAACATATCGTTTCTGTTATCCTTCTTGAAAAAAATAAAAGACCCGTTATGATTATGTCATACCCGCTTACATATTCATAATATTGGTTTCGTATCTATCCCATATGGATAACGTATGTCATAACCCTTACAAATGGAGGCTCAACCATGGATATCCGCCAATTAAAGTATTTCCTGGCGATTGCCGAGGAAGGACAAATTACATCCGCAGCCAGGAAGCTGCAAATGGCCCAACCGCCGCTCAGCCAGCAGCTCAAGCTGCTGGAGGAGGAGCTCGGAGTCAAGCTGGTGGAGCGCGGACCGCGCAGCATCCAGCTGACGGATGCCGGAATCATTCTGCGTAACCGGGCCCAGCAGATCCTGGAGTTAACGGACTCCACCGCCCGGGAGATCAGCGACTATGCCAAAGGACTAAAGGGGAGCCTTACCATTGGAACGGTCTCTTCATCAGGCGCTACCCTGCTGCACGAGCCGCTGACAGCGTTCCATAAGCGGTATTCGGGCGTAACCTTTGAGATTCATGAAGGCAATACGTTCATGATTATCGACTTGTTGAACAAGGGCATTGTTGAGGTGGGCATTATCCGCACCCCGTTCAACACCAGCAATCTGGAATGCCTGTATTTCCATTCGGAGCCGATGATCGCGGTGATGGCCGCTGATTATGACTGGGCCCCTAGCCAGAGTGCTGCTCAGCTTGGCGAGCTGCAGGACAAACCGCTGATTATCTACCGCCGCTTCGAGCAGCTCATCCGCGAGACCTGCCTGGAGCACGGCTTTGGGCCACAGATCTTCTGTATGAATGATGATGCCCGGACCACGCTGCTCTGGGCCAATGCAGGACTCGGGATCGGCATCGTGCCCAAG
Organism: Paenibacillus sp. FSL R7-0210; assembly: GCF_038009085.1. NCBI lineage: Bacteria > Bacillati > Bacillota > Bacilli > Caryophanales > Paenibacillaceae > Paenibacillus > Paenibacillus sp. FSL R7-0210. Next base: position 1,979,806 of record NZ_JBBPAR010000001.1, on the reverse strand, counting down.
TCGGCGTTCGAGCTGGCTAATCACAGCAACCTGATCTACAAAGAGATCCTTTGCGAGACCCTGCGCACCCGCGTAGCCGCCGTATGGATGAAGGATAAATATTTGTCGTCCATGGCTACCAAGTTCATCGAGACCTTCAAGTCACTGTGAACACGCTCAGGCCCCTTCCTTCTGGAGGATGTCCATTATCTGCGCCGGTCATCCTGCCGCAGGACGCTTTCCATATATGCACTAAATAACCCCACAAAACATATAAATTCTTTCCAAAAAGACCCCGCGCCGGCCTAAGCAGCCAGTCGCGGGGTCTTTTAATCAGTCAAGGTCAACAGCCCGGCGGCAGCGCCGGTGTTAGACCATGATTTTACAAATATCGTTCGTGAACTGCACCGGATCATTAACCTGCAATCCTTCGATCAGCAGCGCCTGGTTATACAAGAGGTTGGTGTACAGACCCAGCTTCTCCTTGTCGCCTTCGGCAGCCGCTTTCAGGGACTTGAAGACATCATGGTGAATGTTGATTTCCAGCACCTTGTCCGCTTGCACATCCTGGCCGCCGTTAGGCATGGCCTTGAGGATTTTCTCCATCTCGATCGTGAGCTCGCCTTCAGTGGACAGGCAGACCGGATGGGATTTCAGCCGTTTGGAGGCTTTGACTGCCTTCACTTTGCCGGACAGAATGCCCTGCATAGCTTCGAACAATCCCTTGTTCTCGTTCTCTTCCTCTTCGGATGGCTTATCCTCGGCACTCTCTTCAATCCCCAAGTCGCCGCTGGAGACATTTCTGAACTCCTTCTCCTTATAAGCCATGATCATCTTGATTGCGAATTCATCGATATCATCAGTGAAGTAGAGAATCTCATAGCCCTTGTCCAGCACCATTTCGGTCTGCGGCAGCTTCTCGATGCGCTCTACCGATTCACCCGAAGCGTAGTAGATATATTTCTGGTCTTCCGGCATTCTCTCAACATATTCAGCCAGCGTCACCAGCTTCTTCTCCTTGGAGGAGTGGAACATCAGGAGGTCCTGCAGTGTTTCTTTTTCCATACCGTAGTCGTTATAGACCCCAAACTTCAGCTGTCTGCCAAAAGACTTATAGAACGTCTCATACTGCTCACGCTCATCCTTCAGCAGGCTCAGGAGCTGGCTCTTGATCTTGCTCTTAATGTTCTTAGCAATCATCGTCAGCTGGCGGTCATGCTGCAGCATCTCACGGGAGATATTGAGCGACAGATCCTCGGAATCGACCATCCCCTTGACGAAGCTGAAGTAATCCGGCAGCAGATCGGCGCATTTGTTCATAATCAGCACGCCGTTGGAGTAGAGCTCCAGGCCTTTTTCATATTCCTTGGTATAGTAGTCAAACGGAGTATTCTCCGGAATGAACAGAATCGCGTTGTAGACCACTGCGCCGTCCGCACTGATGTGGATGTGCTTCAGCGGCTTGTCGAACCCGTAACGCTTCTCTGCATAGAAGTTGTTGTAATCTTCTTCGGTCAGCTCTTTCTTGTTCTTGCGCCAGATCGGCACCATGCTGTTGACCGTCTGCTCTTCGGTGACATCGATGAATTCATTCTCAGCATCTTCCTTAGGCTGTTTGCTGGTAATGTCCATCTTGATCGGGAAGCGGATAAAGTCCGAATACTTCTTGATGATTGATTTCAGACGGTATTCTTCCAGGAATTCGTCGTAGTTATCGTCCTCGGTGTTCTCTTTGATCTTCAGCGTAATTTCGGTACCGACCGTATCCTTCTCACAAGGCTCAATCGTGTAGCCGTCCGCACCCTGGGATTCCCATTTGAACGCCTGCTCGCTGCCCAGCGCCTTGCTGATTACGGTCACATCGTCCGCCACCATGAATGCGGAATAGAATCCGACCCCGAATTGTCCGATGATGTTGTGTCCATCCTTAGCTTCATTATCCTTCTTAAAAGCAAACGAGCCGCTGTTCGCGATAATCCCCAGATTGTTCTCCAGCTCTTCCTGCGTCATCCCGATGCCGGTGTCGGCAATGGTTAACGTGCGGCTATCCTTGTTGGCGCTTACTTTAATGTAGTAGTCCTCTTTATTGAACACCAGACTATCATCGGCCAGTGCCTTGTAATAGATTTTATCGATGGCATCACTTGCATTGGAGATCAGCTCCCGCAGAAAAATCTCGCGCTGCGTATAAATGGAGTTAATCATCATTTCCAGCAGTCTTTTGGATTCAGCTTTAAACTCTTTTTTAGCCATGAATAAATAAATCTCCTTTCAAAAGTAACCTTCGGATTGCGAGCATCGTTTAGCACTCCACTCACTTGAGTGCTAACACTCCCTTTTATATACCATATTCTAGTTTTTGATGTCAACATCTTGCCGCCTAGTAAGCCCACAAAAAAAGAAATGCATTCTATTTTAGTCCATGTTAGCATTCGGGTTGTACTCCATTTGACCACTTAACCACAGAAAGGATAATGATTAATGATGAACATTCAGCTCGAAAGCATTCCGGCAACACGTATAGCTTATGTACGGCAGACAGGCCCCTACGGCCCCGGCAACGCTCAGGCGATGGAACAATTGAAGCTGTGGGCGCGGGAACAAGGCTTGCTTCAAGGCTCGGCGGTGCTGTTCGGCATTCCGCAGGATAACCCTGCAACTACAAGGCCGGAGCTTTGCCGATATGATGCCTGCATCAGCCTGCCTGAGAATCCTCCCTCCGGGGCCTCAGTACCTTACGGCGAGCTTCCCGGCGGAGCCTACGCAGTGGTAACCCTCCAGCATACGGCTGAAGCTGTCGGACAAGCATGGGCCGAGATTCTCCCGGCGTTGTCACGCAGCGGCCATAAGCTTGATCCCGGGCGGCCAGTTATGGAGAGATACACGGAAGACATGGTCAGCAGGCATCTTTGTGAGCTTTGTTTTCCTGTATTTGAATAAGGGCAGGAAGGCGCTTTGAAAAGCGGAAGTCCCAAATGCCATGAACGAGGCAGGATCAACATAGGCGCTTGTGTAGACGCTCCGCAAACAGAACGTTGTTCCCATCGCTGTTGTGTCCAGATTTTTTCATTCCCCCTTAGCGGTGAAAATCCGGACACAAAGGCGAACGCTCCGCTTTTCCACAATCATTCTGCCCGCTCCGCTGTTTATGCGGGAAGCAGACAAAATCCCCCTAACGGGCGAAGTATACTGGTGCCTCATCGCCTTCTGGTGATATACTTCCAGCCCATTTTCCTTTTACACACCTCGTAGTCGATTTTCGCATACGTCCTAAAATCTTTCTTCCTTTTCTGGCGGTGTTCCGCCCATCTCTCACCAATTCTGAGCGTTTTCTCTCACCAACCGCTTGTATGAAGCAGCATTGTTGCACATTTTGCAGGACTTCACTAAAAAAGTTACTGGTTGTGGTACATTGTTGCATCATTTGCAGAAATTCCGGTGTTCAGAGCAAGTTAACACTAGCTTTGTTGCATTTCCTGCAGGAATTTAGCATCAGTCGTTTCTATTCGGCCGTATTGCTGCACTTCTTGCAGGATTTTTCTAACAATGTTACAGGCTGCGGAGCATGGGGTGCATTCCTTCTCGCAGCAGCAACGATTGTATTCGAATTTCCGCATACATTGGGTCCACGCGCCTCCGCACTGCCCAATGTGTTCGGTTTTCCGCCTACATTTGGCCCACGCGCCGCCCCCCAACAAGTTGTATTCGGTTTTTCAAATACATTCCATCCGCTCCCCTTTAGACATCCGAAGAAATTCATAATTTCCTAAAAAATAAGAAAAGAGACCATCTCTATAAGCAAATTTCCGCTTACGAGACAGCCTCTTTCATCTTTTCATAGTTAACCCAAATCCAGCGTTTCCCCCGGTCCCATAGAATGCAGCGTGCAGCCCGTCAGCTGCCCGCCCTGGATCAAGGCTTCACGGAGCTTGTCGGTCTCTGGCTTCGCGGCATGAACCAGTACGGCGTGCCGGACCGGAAGAGACTTCAGCATACGCTGCACATCTTCCAGGCCCTGATGCACCTTGTAACGCAGCTTAAGCACTTCGCATACTCCATGCTGTCCCGGTTCATGCAGCAGCTTGTATCCGAAGGTACCGGCCGCTACATGACCGGTGATCAGCACGGAATAGGTTGAATGGGACGCCCACCTCGCATAGTACCAGCGGGACAAGGACGATTGCATCATGCCATCCGGCACGAACCACAGGGAAGGACCGGAGCCTGACAGCAGCTCCTCCCGTTCCACCTCGCTCTGCGGCATCGTCCAGCGGCGGGCGGCAAGAAAGTCTGCTATGTGATCCGCTGCGGAATACCCCCCTGTTCGCTCAGCACTCCTAAGCCAGAACGGCGAGGCTGCCAGCCGCCCCATCCCCTCTATCAGCTTCGCTTCCACTACCATCGGCAGATCACCGAACAGCTTGGCGGCCCACAGCATCATCTCCTGGCCGCGTCCGCCTGCCGGAACCGGGAGCAGCACCTTGCCCCCCCGTGCCGCAGTCCTGCGGATGGCCTGCTCCAGCTGCCTCAGCTTATCAGACTGGCTCTCCTCGTCCATTCCGTACGCCGCATCGGCAACCGCCAGATCAAGACGCTGGCCGCACGACCATACCCTCAGCCTCTGGTCCGCATCCGGGATGCCTCCGGCTGCTTGTATCGCCTCAGCTGGTGAATCAGCCGCAAGTAACAAGGATTCCGCCGTATAATCACCGGAATAGAACATTGAGTGCCCTTCCGCAGCGATCAGGAACCATACAGATCCCGCCAGATGCCCGCTTCGTCCCCACATGACCTGAACCCCGGGAATCAGTCTGAACCAGGACAGGCAGTTGCCCTCCTCCTCCAGATACCGGTAACGGATCGCTTGTTCATCTGCTTCAGTGTATGGCAGTTCATGGCCCTCACGGTTAATATTCGAACGCCAGGAGCGGAAATAGGCATCCAGCTGCGCCCGCGTTTCCCGCGTTGTCCATACCTCACCCTTGTAACCCTGCGCATACAACAGCGGCACCGCTACCGAATGATCCTCATGGGCATGAGAGAGCAGTACCATGTCCAGCATTGCCGCCTGCCCGGGTTCGATGAGGGGATATTGTCCGGCTCCGCCTTTTTTGACGCCGCAATCAAGCAGCAGACGGTAGCCCCTTCCACTCAGGAGGTAAGCGGAACGCCCGTGTTCACCGGCTCCGCCCCATATGGTCAGCTTCGTCATAATCCGGTCCACTTTGTTCTGGAATTCAGCAGTTCAATGCCGAGCAGCAGCAGCACCGTCAAGCCAACCGATACCACCGCCATGGCCATGCCAAGCGATACCTGCCCCTGTTCGAACTGGGCAAAAATATACGTAGCCGAGGTCTGCATCGAAGGCGGCAGAATCAGCAGCGATCCAACCAGCTCCCGTACAGATATGGTGAAGGTCATCATCCAGCCTGCCAGCATACCGGGCATAATGAGCGGAAGCAGAATCCGCCGCAAGATATAGAACGGGCCTGCTCCGCTCACCTGGGCCGCTTGAAACAGCAACCCGTTAATTTGCGAGAAGCTGGACTTCACATACTGCACGGTATAAGGAAGAAACAGCACCACATACGTAAGCACTACCATCCCGTAGGTGTTGTAGAGCGTGAAGGGCATCCATGGCGCATTCCAGAGCAGAATCAGCCCCACCACCATTACAATGCCCGGAACCGTATTAGGCAAAAGACTCAGCAGATCAATGATCCGCTGCAGCCGCCCCGAAGACCTGCCGATGGCCAGGGCAAGGCCGGCTCCAAGCACGACAGCCACCGATGCTGCGGCAAGCGACAGCCCCAGACTGTTCCCAATCGCCTTCAGGCTCGCCGATCCCCAGGAGAGCAGCTCCCTGTAATGATCCAGCGTCAGATTGTCCAGCGACAGCCCGGAACCGCGCAGCTTCATCAGCGAGGCGGCGATAATCGAGAAGTAGGGGATGCCTATGGATAATAGCAGCAGGGCAGCCAGATACAGGCCCGCTAGCCAGCCTGCACCGCCGCGCAGGGAATACATCTTGGAGCGCTGTCCCTTGCCCCCCACCAGACGGTAAGTGAACCGGCGGCTGACCGCCGACTGCATGTACCAGATGACCAGACAGACCGACAACAGCACCGATGCGAGCGATGTAGCCTTGCCGAAGTCAATCGGCCAGCTGGAAATATATTTATGAATTTCCGAGGTCATGACATAATAGCCGATCTTGCGGCCGAAGGTAGCCGGTGTTCCGAACTCCGCAATCGTCTTGACGAAGACGAGCATCACCCCCATGCCATAGGCCGACAGCAACAGCGGCATGATGATCCGCCGGAAGCGGTAGCCTGCCTTTGCCCCGTGCACCGCTCCCGCCTCTTCCAGATTGCCGCCTATGCGGATAAGTGCATCCCGAAGCAGCAGATACAGGAACGGGAACAGATGCATGCTCATAATGAAGACCATTCCCCAGAAGCTGAAGAAAGAATCACTTAACGCAACCGCACCCGGAAGCCACTGCTGAAGATATCCGCCTTTTTGCATGAACAGAATCCAGCCCATGGAGCCGATATACGGCGGGGTCATGAATGGAATCAGCAGAATAACATCAATCCAGCGGTGCAGCCCCATGCGGGTCTTGGCCATCATCCAGGCCAGCGGCATCGCAAGCAGCGTAGTTCCTGCCACTACGCATATACCAAGCCATACCGAGTTCAGCAGCACCCCGGACAGACTCTGTCCGGTGATCGTACGGAGAGGGGCCATCCAGTCCAACCGCTGATCCGGGGTAACGCTTTGCCAGAAGATGAGCAGAAGCGGAATGCCGATGCTGACTGCCAGCAAAAAGAAGGAGAGCAGCAAGCCCGCTCTCCGAAGTATCCGGTTACTGTCCATGGAGACTGGACTCATTGCTTTCACCTCAACCTTAAGCCTTTATTTGTAAATTTCCGCGAATTTCGAAGCCGTCTCATTTCCATGCTCACTCATCCAGGTCCAGTCTGCCTTAAGCTGCGGGATGTCTTTCAGATTGGTCCGGTTCGAAGCTTCAATATCCTCGCGGCCCGGTATGAGATACGCATCCGCTACCAGCTGCTGAGCTTCATCAGACAACAGATAATCAATGAATGCTTTAGCATTGGCCACGTTCGGACTTGATTTAAGAATCGCTGCCGGTCTCGGACTTACCACCGTACCCTCCTCAGGATAGATAATATCCAGCGGCTCTCCTTTGGCTTTGGCCTTGTAGGCCATATAATCTACTCCAGCTGCCACAATACTCTTAGCTCCTGTAATCACCGGATCAAGCGCCTCCTGATTCGCTCCAGCCATGGCAACACCGTTCGCCTTGTAATTCTTGAACAGCTCCCAGCCCTGCTCGCCGTTCACACTCAGATAGCCTGTGATGAAATCCAGCGCCGAGCCTGACAGTGTCGGATCAGGAATGTTAACGGCATCCTTCCACTCCGCATCTGCCAGCTCTGCCCAGGTCTTGGGCGGATTCGCTACCAGCTTCGTATTATAGACAATCCCCAATGCTGATGCGCTTGAGCTGAAATAATTGCCTTCTGCATCCGACCAGTCCTGAATCAGCTTGTCCTTATTGGCCGCTTCCGGGTAGGGCAGCGTCAGCCCCTCCGCCTTAAGAGCCTGTGCGGAAGGCAGGGAAGCCAGAATCACCACATCGGCCACCGGGTTTGCCTTCTCCGCTTCCATCCGGGCCAGAATCTTGCCGGTCGTTCCCTGGAACATCTCCACCGTGACACCTGTCTTGGCCTTGAAGCCATTCACAATATTGTCTGCCAGGCCCTGCGGTCCGGCGGAATACAGCACCAGCTTGCCGCTTAACGCAGCTTCTGTAGCTTCAGGAGTTGACGAAGCTGCCCCAGTTGCCTCAGGTGTACTCGTGCTGGCCCCGCCGGCACTGGTGCTGTTGCCCGTACCACAACCCGCCAGACTCATACTCATCACAGCAGATAACAGCAGCATTGCCCCTTGTTTACGCGGTTTGTTCCATTTCATGGTTATAATTCGCTCCTTTTAGGTTCTTCTTCATTTGAATTCGAATTCATCCGGCATATCCGCCGCGGTGAGACATAGAGCTGAACCCTTTCTCCTACAGGAATCCGGTTGTTCAGATAGGCTGTCCATATTCCGGCCCCCTCCACCTCCGCACGGATCTCATAACGTTCTCCGACATAACTGACACTTCGTACAACAGCGGAATAACACAGATCATCGCCCGCCGTCCGGCTCCATCCGATATGCTCAGGCCGCACCATCTCCTGCTCCGGCGTAAGCCAGTTCGACTTGCCGATGAATGAGGCCACGAACGGTTCTGACGGTGCCTCATATACCGCTTCAGGAGTTCCAGTCTGCAATATCCGCCCGCTTTTCATAACGACAATCTCGTCGGACATCGACATCGCTTCGATCTGATCGTGGGTCACGTAGAGTGCAGTGAGACCCATGTCCCGCACCAGCGACATCATCTCCACTCTCATCTCTTCCCGGAGTACGGCATCCAGCGCGCTTAACGGCTCATCGAAGAGCACCACACCCGGACGGACAACTACCGCTCTGGCAAAAGCAACCCTCTGCTGCTGGCCGCCCGACAGCTGATGCGGATACCGGTTCTCCATCCCCTGCAGCCGGACCATCTCCAGTGTCTCCAGTACCTTGCTCCGCAGCTGCGCACGCTGCCCTGAGGCCTTCAGCCCGAAAGCCACATTCTCATACACCGTCATATGCGGCCAGAGTGCAAAATCCTGAAATACCATCCCGAAATTCCGCTTGTGCACCGGAACATCGATCCGCTGCGCAGCGGAGAAATAACATTTCCCGTCAGCGTATAATTCCCCGCCATCCGGGCGCTCAAGGCCCGCTAACATCCGCAGCAGCGTGGTTTTGCCGCAGCCGGAAGGCCCCAGTAAGGTAGTGAACTTACCGTGCTTCAATTCAAGCCCGGCAGGCAGCAGCGCCGGTTGTCCGCCAAAGCTTTTATGAATCCCCTTTATCTGAATATTCATTTCGATCCCTGCCTGTCTTCTTGAGCTGTCCTCAGTCTAACGTCTGTATTCGCAGGTTGTTTATTTTTCATGTAAACACGTAATTAACTTTATATATGAATTCTGTTAACGTTCATAGATAAAATCTATGGTGGGGGATATCCCACTAACGATTGGAAGAGGTAACTCCATGAATCTGATGAAACTGCAAATTATTGAACTGATCGACCAGCTGCACCATATGACCAGCGTAGCCGAGGTACTCGGGATCAAGCAGCCGACCGTAACCTTTCATATGAAGTCGCTTGAAGAAGAGCTCGGGGTCCGGCTGTTCGAGGCCCGCAGCGGCAAAACCTTTCTCACCGAGGCAGGACAAGCCCTCCTGCATTATTCCGTGAAGATTAATGCGCTTGCCCGTGAGGCCCGCCGGGTAGCCGGAGAATTCGACACCCTCTACCGGGGAACGCTGCTGATTGGGGCCAGTTATGTACCTGCAACCTATTTGCTGCCATCCATATTACATGCGTTCTCCCAGGAGTTCCCCGGCATCCGCATGGCTCTGTCTGTGAAGCCCTCCCCGGTCATCCGGGAGATGCTGATCCGCCACGAAATCGACTTAGGTGTGATCTCCTCCGAGCCTTTCACGGAGCCTGCCCTGCAGGCGGAATCGCTGATTACAGATGACCTCGTTCTGATCTGTTCTCCTAAGCATCCGCTCGCCCGCAAGACTCAGCTTAATATGGAGGAGATCAGTAAGACTCCCTTTGCGCTGCATGGAAGCGAATCCAGTACCCGCCGCCTGACGGAGCGCTGGTTCGGACAGCAAGGGCTGCAGCTGCGCAATACGATTGAGGTCGATTCACTGGAGGCCATCAAGCAGCTCGTGCAGCTGGGCGGCCACATCTCCGTGATGTCCCGGATGGCGGTACAGTGGGAGCAGCAGCAAGGTCTAATTCAAGTGCTGCCTATTCAAGGGGAGATGTCACCGCGTTATATCTATGCCGTGCATAACAAGGACCGGCATCCTTCAGTGCAGATGGAGAGCTTCCGGAGCAGCCTGCTGGCCACCAAAAACTGTTAGCCGTCATTGAGTAAGTCTATGCAGGATTAACGCAATTCCCCTTTCACTTTAACTGCTCCCATATACTCAACCCGTAAAGTGGGTCATGTACCCAAACCTGATCATAGGAGTGATGATGCTTGAGAAAATGGAAAAAGCTTACCCTGTCCTTCATGCTGAGTATTGTGGCAGTAGGGGGTGGAATGGCCGGACAGGGCATCCTGCTGCCGGAGCGCGTCTCAGCCGCAGCTAACGCCGTTCCAGCCTATGAGGTGAAGTTTCTGGCAGACCCTGATCTTGTACTGGACAGCAGCGGATCACCGCGCAGTGAGGTCGTGGATACATTCGACCTGAATTCTACTCCACAGGCAATTCGAGTCGGGTATTTCGATACCGACACGCTTGAGCTGAACAGCAAGGGGTGGGATATACGGCTGCGCAAAAAAGAGAACAAATCCGATTATGAATTGACCTACAAGAAACGTTATCCTGTCGTGAACGGAAATATCCAGGCAGCGCTCACCTTGGCGAATCAGGAGGGCTTCGACGCCTCAGATGATAACTATGAAGCAGAGGTGGATTGGGGGTATGGCAAGCAGACCCTTAGCTTCTCTAATACCAAGAAGGTCAGCACCAAAGCTGCCGGAGCCGTACTCCCTTCTGAGGAAGAAGCCTTGAAGCTGCTGCTGGACAAGCTGCCGGGCAAATTGAAGAACTGGTCTGCATCGAACTGGGGGAAGCAGAAGCTGGCAGCCTCCCGGGCGCATGGCCCGTTGACCTTCGAGCGGTATACAGGCACCTGGAACAATCAGGAGATCACTCTTGAGGTATGGCCAGTGCGTGATGAGGCGGGAAGCGGCATCCAGAATATCGTGGAAATTTCGTTCAAAACCACCGATAGCACCAGTGTAACCGGGTTACGTGCCGGGCTGATGAGCCTGCTGAACGCCGAGGGCTGGCTTCTTCCTGCTGATGGCCTCAAGACCCAGCTGATTCTGGAAAGGTATTAAAGTAATCATCAATATTAGCTTATAACTCAAAAAGAGCACTGCCGCACCCTTCATGAGGGCGATACGGCAGTGCTCTTCTACTGATATGAATTTGTTACGAGACGGCTCCCCTCTGCTCCGTACGTTACTTTCACAGCGCAACAGTCTTCGCCTTGGCATCCTCAAGCAGCATCTGAATCAGCGACTGGAGCGGCAGGGACTTCCACTTCTTCGGATGCAGCAGCAGTTGCAGATCGAAATGAATCTCCGGGTGGGCAAAAGACAGCTCGGACAGGTTCCCCCGCTCGATCTCCTCCTCCGCCACAATCCGCGGCAGCAGCGCTATGCCCAGGCCATTGCGTACACAACGCTTAATCGCCTCCAGATTCGACAGCTCAAAACCAATCCGGAACACGATCCCGTGGTCCCGGAGCAGGTTCTCGAACAGGCTGCGGTAAATGCAGCTCTCCTCGGAGACAATCAGCTCGCAGTTGTTCAGATCCTGGAGGGTCACCTGCTCCAGCCGGGCCAGCGGATGGCTGGCTGGTGCCACAAGGACAAGCGGCTCATCGCGGATAATCGTTCGCGTAAGCGCGCTATCCACCGTGCTGCGGTCCAGCAGAAGACCGATATCAACCTCTCCGTCCCTGATTTTAGAGATCAGATTGGCCTCCTGCTCGGTCTGCAAATGAATATTCAGACCAGGGAACATCGTCCGCAGCTGCTGCAGGAACGGCGGCAAATAGAAGGCGGCGAGCGAATCAATCGTTCCAATCGTAAGCGTTCCGCCGATCTGCTGGGCGATTGTTTCCTTAGAGCGGTCATAGAGATCCAGAATCTCCACGAACAGCTTAAGCAGTTCCTCTCCCGGCGGTGTCAAGCGCAAGGCGCGGCCATGCCGTTCGATAAGCGGCACGCCGTATTCCTTCTCAATCTTCTGTATCTGCGTCGTGACGCTGGACTGTGCATAGCCCAGCTCTTCAGCCGCACGCGTGAAGCTCTGCCGCTTGGCCACTTCGCGGAAGGTCCGCATATACGTTAAATCCATCGTCTCACCCTAACATCAATATTATTGATAACCCACATCATTTATTATAGCTAACAACGATGTAATAATCCATGGTACAGTAGAACAAACGGATTTTACATTTTTGGAGGACGATATTCATGTTAACAGAAGAACAGATTTATGGAATTTATGTTCCCGTGGTCACCCCGTTCCATGCTGCTGGTGAGCTTGATCTGGAATCGTATCAGCGTTATGTGAACAACATCATCAAGAACAATATTCATGGTCTGGTCGTCAATGGAACCACTGGAGAATCGCCGACAGTCAATATACAGGAATTACAGTCGCTCGTGGATACCTCACGGGAACTTCTGAAGTCCAGCTCTATCCCGCTCGTGGTGGGCACAGGTACAAATGATACCTACTCTACCGTGGCCCGTACTGAGCTGGCGGCGAACGCAGGTGCCGATGCCGCACTGGTGGTTGTCCCTTATTACAGCCGTCCGTCCCAGGAAGGCATCATCGCTCATTTCCGCAAGGCGGCAGAGGTGGGTCTGCCCATTATGGCTTACGATATCCCGGGCCGCACTGGAGTCGGCATGACGCTGGACACCGCCCGTACGATCCTGGAGATGAACAATGTCGTAGGGTTAAAAGACTGCTCCGGCTCCCCCCTGCTCGTCTCCGAGCTGTCCAAGAGCGGCGGCAAGCCCGTGCTCTGCGGCGACGATCTGCATTTCTTCGACATGCTGGGCTATGGGGCCGCCGGAGGCATGCTGGCCTCAGCCAATGTACATACAGGCCGCTTCCTCAGCATCTACGAGCAGTACAGAGCCGGTCAGATTGAGGCTGCACAGGCTGCGTATGATCAGCTAGTGCCGCTGATGAAGCTGCTGTTCAAGGAGTCCAACCCGGCCCCGATCAAATGGCTGCTCAGCGAACTCGGAGAGCTCTCCTCAGACACGCTCCGCTTGCCAATGACTTCCATTAGCACCGCGCTGCGCGAGGAGCTGGGCGCCTACCTTGCAGCGGAAGCTGTCAGCGGCAGACAAGAAGCGATATAACCGTTAAGAGGCCATGGAGCAGACAAACACCCGCCATTTTCAGTGAGATACTGAGAATGGCGGGTGTTTGTGTTAGATAAGGTCAAGCATTACTGCACGTTACAAAATCGAATTACGAGCGGCCCGCTTTAGCCGCTGGACGGCTGGACGGACGTCCGCTCTGACCGCCAGGTCTGCTGCCCGAAGGGTTTGAACGGCCGTATGAGCCGCTGGGCGATTTCTGGCTCTGGCTGCCGCCTGGACGCCCGTTGGCATTAGCTTGGCCCCCCGAAGCACCTCTCGCTCCACCGCCAGCATAACTGCTGCCCGATGCGCTTCTAGCTCCACTGCCTGCATGACCGCTTCCAGAAGCGCCTTTAGCGCCACCTGTGTTGCCGCCGCTCTGCTGTTTGCCTTGCGCGAACCATTCCGACTTCGGCTTGCGGGGCGGATTCGTCTTGGCTTTCTGCGACGGTTTGACCGGCGCTTTGCCGGGACGGTCTGCCAGCAATGCCAGATTGCTCTTAGACATCGGATACGCATGCTCCTTGATCTCCGGAATCGTCTTGCCAATCAGCTTCTGGATATCCTTCAGATACGGAATTTCCTCCGCTTCGCACAGCGAGATGGCGATGCCGCTCATCCCCGCACGGCCGGTCCGGCCAATACGGTGAACATAGGTTTCCGGAATATTCGGCAGGTTGAAGTTGATGACATGGGACAACTCATCAATATCAATTCCGCGCGCAGCGATGTCTGTAGCTACCAGTACGCGTGTCGCTCCGCTTTTGAAATTTCTCAGCGCATTCTGGCGCTCATTCTGTGATTTGTTCCCATGAATAGCCTGTGCTGTAATATTAATGCGGGTTAAATCCCGGGTTACCCGGTCCGCGCCGCGTTTGGTGCGTGTGAATACCAGCGCCGATACAATCGACGGGTCCTGCAGCAGACGGTTCAGCTGATTCTGCTTATTTCCGTTCTCCAGCAGATAGATCGACTGCTCAATTCTGTCTACCGTGGAGGATACCGGAGTAATCTCGATTTTCACCGGATTGACAAGCAGTGTTTTCACCAGCTGCGAAATCTCCGCAGGCATAGTCGCTGAGAAGAACAACGTCTGCTTCTTAAGCGGCATCTTGGCGATAATCCGCTTCACATCATGAATGAAGCCCATGTCCAGCATGCGGTCCGCTTCATCCAGCACGAGAATCTGCACATACTGCAGATCCACACGCTTTTGGCTGATCAGGTCGATTAGACGGCCCGGTGTAGCAATCAGAATATCGGCACCAATTGCCAGCGCCCGCTCCTGGGCCTTCTGTGATACGCCACCGACAATGGCTGTCGAACGGATCGTTGTGAACTTGCTGTAGGCCTGAATATTCTCCTGAATTTGCAGCGCCAGCTCGCGGGTAGGCGTAAGAATCAGGGAACGGATGCGCTTGCCTCCGCCGGTTCTGCCCGGCTGCTGGCTCAGCAGCTGAATAATCGGCAACGAGAAGGCCGCCGTTTTACCGGTACCTGTCTGTGCACAGCCAAGGATGTCTCTGCCGGCTAATGCCGCAGGAATAGACTCTTCCTGGATCGGGGTCGGGGATGTATAGTTTTCCAGGCTAAGCGCCTTAAGAATCGGGGGGATCAGGTTCAAATCGTTAAATGTCATTTTATCTCCTTCATTGTGCATACATATATTGGTGAATCCTTAATTCAATTACTGTATATTCCTTTTGCGGCGTCTCCACATAGCGCTCAGCAAAGTCATAACACATAATGATAACACAGAAAAGCAAATATGAAAACTTTCATTTCTTTCTTTTCAAAAAAATCGACAACAAAAAAGCAGAGGAAGGATCCCCTGCTCTTGTCTTACCTATTATAAAATACTAGTCTAGGATTTCAGCGGTATCGCCATTATTGGCACCGGCAGCGTTAGCTTCATCGGTATCGATGTGCATGTCCAGCTTGAAGCTGTCGGATACGCGTGCAATCACGTTCTCCAGCACCAGGCCGCGTTCGCCGCCCAGACGTACCTTCAGGAGCTGCTTATCGGCAATGCCCCAAGCTTCTGCTTCGGAAGTGTGGAAGTGAATGTGGCGCGCTGCTACAATAACACCAGTCTCCAGCTCAACTTCACCGGCAGGTCCTTTAATCGTAATTCCTGGTGTTCCTTCAATATTGCCGGATTCACGGACAGGTGCCTTCACGCCGAGGCTGAAGGAGTCTGTGCGGGATACTTCCAGCTGCGAAGCCGGACGGGCAGGTCCGAGGATTCTTACTTTGTCGAACTTCCCTTTCGAACCAATGACAGCCACTTGCTCATTCGCTGCGAATTGTCCGGGTTGGGACAGGGGTTTGAACTCGGTCAATTGATAACCTGGGCCAAACAATGCTTCTACGTGCTCCTGCGTAAGGTGAATATGCCGGGCCGACACACCTACGGGTACAGTCTTGCTCATTTTCAAGTCACTCCTTGTATTTTCTCTAGTATCTGTACAAGCCACTGAACATTATACATCTAATTACCCGAAAATAAAAAGACCCGCATCACAATGCGAGGCTTTTTTCCGGGCATATTACGATTCTGTGAATGCTTCATCCTGGTTTTTCCAATTCATAGTCACTTCCTGGTGAGAAGAGAGGGTAAACCTGCGGAAGAAGGCAGCTGCTCCCTCAAGAACCCCAGCGCATTCTCATACAGCCAGCCCCGTACCTCAGCTTCGGGATAGTATTTCAGCAGCATCTCGGCGAACTCCGCGTATTGCCCCGGATGCTCCAGCCCTTCTACCCACGCTTCAATTCCGTCAAAATCCGAGCCGAACATCAGCTGTCCGCTCCCGCCAAGACCACAGACATGCTCAATATGCCTCCGCATATCCTCCCTCCGGGCTGCTCCTTCATCCCGCACGAACCAGGGGACAAAGGTAAGCCCAATTCGCCCGCCCCTTACAATCAGTGCCTTCAGCTGATCATCACTCAGGTTGCGGGGATGACTGCATACCGCTGCGCAATTCGAATGCGAAGCAATGAACGGACGGGTACTGTGCTCCAGCAGCTCCCAGAAGCCTGCCGGGGCCAAATGCGACACATCCAGCAGCATTCCGCTCCCGTTGCACCAGTCGATCAGCTGCCGGCCATGCTCAGTGAAACCGCCGTTCCGCCGCTCCAGCACACCGTCCGCCGCCCAGTTGGCATAGTTCCAGGTAATCCCCAGGCAACGCACACCCAGCTCGAAGCATAACTGGGCATAGAACAGATTGCCCTCCAGACCGTCCACACCCTCCAGAGAGAGCATTCCATAAGCCGGTGCAGTGAAGCTGCCTTCCTGCGCTTCTTCCTTCCACCTCAGCCACTGCAGCCCTCCAGGACCGGTAACCTTTTGATGGAAGCACTCGATTTGCCCCAGAATATCCTCGAACTTTGCCCTTCCGCGCACCGCAGACAAATAGATGGCAAAAACCTGCAGTCCGACATTTCCCTCTGTCAGCCGCTCTGCGGTCACATCCAGCCGGGGATCATTCTTGAAGTCTATCCCTGGATTCGCCTGCAGCTTACTCAGAGCATCACAATGAAAATCCGCCACCTTCAGCCTCCTGTTTCCCACCATAGGTCAGCTCTCCTTCTTTCTTCACCTGAATATCCAAATGAACCGTTGACAGCCCAGCGTCTATTTCATGTATATGCACCTAACTGAAGCGGCAGTCAGCACAGCAAAAAGGGGCTGTCCCAAAAGTAGATACTCTACTGGTGGGGAAAAATTCCATGCCTTCTTAAAGGATTAATTTGTAAGAAAGGGAGCGATTCTCCGTTATTGGAGGATCGCTCCCTTGCGTTTCTGGTCATTCGCTGCTTGCTTCAGCAGGTTGTGAGCAAGCGAAAGCCAACCGACCTCTAGCGTCACTTTTTCCATGCCGCGAAGCAGAAAGCGCCGGAAGCCCCGGTTATTTTTTAATTGTCCAAATACACTTTCCGGCTCCGTCATTCGACGTACGGCCAATAGATAGCCTTCCTCGCTTCGGAGGATTTCTTTCGCCTGTTTCTGGTATCTAAGCCGCTCCAAACTGACTGCGATTTCCCGGTTTCCGCTTCCCTTCGTGCAGTTTTCTTTTAGCGGACAACCTCCGCAGCTTTGACTTTGGTAATGACGCTTCTTAATTTCGTATCCACTCTCTGTGGTTTCCTTGCTCTCTCGTTGGAAATACAGCGGGTATCCAGCTAAACACGTCCAGCGATCCTCGGATGCGTCGTAGGTCCAGTTCTCGATTTTTCCGACGTCGGCTTTCCAGGCTTTGCTCTTTTCTTTGTGGTAGGTGCTGTATTTCACGACGGCCTGTATCTCGCTCTTTTCCAGATAGGCGTAGTTTTCTTCACTTCCATAGCCGGCATCTGCAATGACCGTCTTTGGAAGTTTTCCGAGGAATTGCTTTGTTTTTGCCAGATGTGGTTCTAAACAGCGGGTGTCACCCGGTCTTTGATGTAGACTGTAGGTTAAAATAAATTGGTTTTCGGTCCCGATCTGTAGATTGTAACCTGGCTTCAGTTGGCCATTTTGCATGTGATCTTCTTTCATCCGCATAAACGTTGCCTCGGGATCGGTCTTGCTGAAACTATTCCGGTCCCCAAGCAGCTTTTGATATTGTTCGTACTTCTGCAGTCGAGGGAGCAAATCCTTACGCAACTTCCGAACCGTCTTTTTTAGGGGCTTGTCTTTCGGTTTTTCGGCAAGCTGAGCTTCAAGCTTTTGCACGGCTTGTTCGAGTTTCTCACTGTCCATTTGCGAACCCGTGCTGAGTTCAGCCAGATCTTTGCCCTGATTCTCTTGTTCTTCCTGCTCTTCCGCTGCTTCAATGTCAGCGAATAGGGCCTGTACCTTATCTTGCAGTTTCGCTTTGTGTTTGCTGACCGCTTTGCTCCAGACAAAGGTGTAGCGATTGGCATTCGCTTCGATCTTAGTTCCGTCCACAAAATAATGCTCCAGAGACACGTATTTTTCGTCAGCCAGAAACTGAAGCACGGCGGTAAATACCGTTTCGAGGACCTTTCTCATCCGCTGGGAACGGAAGCGATTCAGCGTGCGGAAGTCGGGTCGCTGCCGTCCGGCCAGCCACATGAAGGGAATGTTCTCCCGGACCGCTTTGGCGATTTGGCGAGACGAATAGATTCGCTGAGTGTAAGCGTAGATGATGACTTTGGTGAGCATTTTAGGATGGTAGCTGTCACGGCCGCCGCCGGGATAGGCCGCGTCAAAAATGGCGTTGTCCAGCCGATTGACGGCGGCATTCACGACGCGAACGAGGTGATTTTCCGGGATATCTTCTTCCAGATCCATTGGCAAGCAAAGCTGGTCCATGGTATATTGAATGTACAAAAGAAACCTCTCCTTTGAAATGGTTGTGTGGTAACTCCATTTTAACAAAAGAGAGGTTTCTTTTTGTGATTTTAGAAAGATTTGAAGAAACTTTTCCCGCTTAAACAGCGGAGAGGACGGAACGATTGTGAAAAAGCGGCAGCGGTCGCCTTGGTCTCCGGATTTTCACCGCTAAGGGAATGAAAAAAATCTGGAGACCACAGCGACCCAAACAACGGTCCGTTCGCGAAGCGTCCACCCAAGTGCTCACGTTGATCCTACTCCAAAATAAAAAGCTGTCCCAAGCAGCCATTTCATGGCTTTTGGGACAGCCCCCTAATCTAAATGATTCACTTGAGTTATCTAGGTTCTACAATAAGTTTGATAGCCGTCCGGTCTTCCCCATCAATCACTATATCCGTAAAAGCCGGAATACAGATCAAGTCCACTCCGCTAGGTGCGACAAATCCCCGGGCGATGGCAACGGCCTTCACGGCCTGGTTCAGTGCTCCTGCTCCAATAGCTTGTAGCTCGGCCGATCCACGTTCGCGAAGAACACCTGCTAATGCGCCAGCAACGGAATTTGGATTGGATTTAGCTGATACTTTTAATACATCCATAGTAAGTACCTCCCCTGGGAAAATGATGGTGTTCTTCTTCCACTACAGTAGATGTTATTCGCTTCAGAAGAATTAATTCCTTCTTTTTGCGGACCTCTCCGGAGAAAATAGTTCAAAAGATACTCTTTTTCGATATAATAAATATCACACTTCACCCAAAACAAAATGAGTATTACCGAATTACCTATTTGCAAGTAGAAACGGCATTGCCGTCCTTAGCTCATCACCCATTCATCCTCACGCAGCCGGATCTTCTCCAGTCGTGTCGCTCTGCCTGTAGCTTCATCAAGTTCTGCGAATAGACCATGCAGCTGCCATTTGCCTTCGTCGACTACAAACCGGGAGGGAAGCTGAGTTGTAAATTTATAGATGATCGCATCCTTTTCCATACCCAGAATCCCTTCTCTTGAACCAACCATACCCGCATCTGTAAGATACGCTGTACCTCCTGGCAGGATCACATCATCATTACTCTGCACATGAGTATGTGTGCCGACTACAATCGAAGCCATTCCATCCATAAAATAGCCCATCGCAATTTTCTCGGAGGTTGCTTCCGCATGGAAATCCACCAGAATGCACTTATGCTCTCTGCGCAGTTCCTCCACAATCTCCTCGCCTACCCGGAACGGGTCATCAATCGCCGGAAGAAAGGTACGGCCCTGCAGATTCACAATCGCCAGCTGCTTGCCGTTCCCCTTAACAACGGTATATCCACGGCCCGGTGTCCCCGGCGGAAAGTTAGCCGGACGGATGATCCGCGGCTCGTCGTCGATGAACTCGAAGATATCCTTGTTGTCCCAGGTGTGGTTACCCATCGTAATACCGTGGATACCCCAGTTAAAGAATTCGTTAGCGATAGCAGCGGTGATCCCTCTGCCGGCAGCGGCATTTTCACCATTGGCAATGATGATATGCGGCTGATATTTGCTTTTCAGGGAAGGCAGCATTTCACGCAGCGCTTTTCTGCCTGTATTGCCTACAATGTCTCCGATAAATAAAACTTTAATAATCTTCTCCTCCTAAATTTTGGGTTTGTGTATGCTCTGCCAACCATAAATCGCTGCTTAAGTATAATTTCACCTATTCTGCTTCATTCCAAACTCCACGGCGTGCTGCATGAAAAAAGGCCCCGCAAGGGGGCCGATTTCCTTATTTATTTCGCATATTCTACAGCGCGTGTCTCGCGGATTACCGTAACCTTGATATGACCCGGATAATCCAGCTCACTCTCAATCATCTTCGTAATATCGCGGGCCAGACGGAAGCTTTCGGCATCATCAATCTTCTCAGGCTGTACCATTACGCGAACCTCGCGGCCCGCCTGAATGGCATAGGATTTCTCGACACCCTCGAAGGACTCCGAGATCTCCTCCAGCTTTTCCAGACGTTTGATGTACGTTTCCAGGGTCTCACGGCGTGCACCTGGACGGGCAGCCGACAAAGCATCAGCAGCACCAACCAGCATAGCAATAACCGAGGTAGCCTCGCAATCTCCATGGTGGGACGCGATACTGTTGATAACCACCGGATGTTCCTTGTACTTCTTCGCCAGTTCGACGCCGATTTCAACATGCGAACCTTCCACTTCATGATCAAGCGCTTTGCCGATATCATGCAGCAGTCCGGCACGTTTTGCAAGCACGATGTCTTCCCCAAGCTCACCGGCCATAAGTCCAGTCAAATAAGCAACCTCCATGGAGTGCTTCAGTACGTTTTGACCGTAGCTCGTGCGGAATTTCAGGCGGCCCAGAATTTTGATCAGATCCGGGTGCAGACCATGAACGCCAACCTCGAAGGTAGCTTGTTCACCGTATTCGCGAATCCGTTCATCCACTTCTTTGCGGGATTTCTCCACCATTTCTTCAATACGTGCAGGATGGATACGTCCGTCTGCGACCAGCTTCTCCAGTGCCGTACGGGCCACTTCGCGGCGGATCGGATCAAATCCTGACAGAATAACGGCTTCCGGCGTATCATCAATAATAAGATCAATCCCGGTCAGAGTCTCCAGCGCACGGATATTGCGGCCTTCACGACCGATAATCCGGCCCTTCATCTCTTCATTCGGCAAGGTAACGACAGATACCGTAGTTTCCGCCACATGATCAGCCGCACAGCGTTGAATCGCCAAGGTGATAATCTCACGGGCTTTCTTGTCCGCTTCTTCCTTAGCTTGCTGTTCGATTTCCTTGATCATCTGAGCAGTTTCATGGCGAACTTCCTGTTCTACATTGCTGAGAATGATACTTCTGGCATCATCGATGCTCAGATTGGAGATACGTTCCAGTTCAGTAACCTGATTCTTGTAAATTACATCAATTTGCTGTTGGGTTTCATCAATTCGTTTCTCTTTGTTAGCTACTTGTTCTTCTTTTCGTTCAAGCGATTCCATTTTTTTATCCAGCGATTCTTCCTTTTGCAGCAAACGTCGCTCTTGCCGTTGGATTTCATTCCGACGTTCACGAGTTTCTTTCTCAGCTTCGGTACGGATTCTATGAACTTCGTCCTTAGCCTCAAGTACCGTTTCCTTCTTCAGCGCCTCCGCCTCTTTCTTCGCGTTCTCCACGATGACTACGGCTTCTTTCTCTGCGCTGGAAATCTTAGCTTCTGCAAGGGATTTACGAATAAAATAACCGAATCCAAAGAATGCTGCAGCTACAACGAGAACGACAATGACCCAGATCAATGGATCCATCTGTTCACCTCCTCGTTGATATCCTCCAAGGATCTTCCCTTGGGTATTTGTGCAGTTGTTAAACTATCCGTTCATCACCATACAAAAAACCGGTAATACACCGATTGCCATACTGCACATGCTGCACATGCACATTGCCCGCCTTATCCGGCGATTACATTTCATATGAGTTGTACGCGAACCGGAACATAAGAGTCTGCTTTTTGGGAAGGAAAAAGGATTCTTAGTTTATGCCGATTCATGTTATATTTTATTATTTATAAAAAGACCTTGTCAAGAGAGTCGATAACCGTAATAAAGTCAAGAGAATCAATCCGGGAAGTAAAACTCCTCTTCTTCCCCCCCAGAATCCTGCTCATCCCGCAGAATCCCGATCACCTGGCGCACCATTTCTCCTGAGAATCCCCGGCGCATCAGGAACGCCCCTGTCTTCCGGCGTTTGTCGTTCACATCTCCCCGGATCGTATTCCATTTCTTCCGTCCGGTCTGCAGCGCGCTCTCCTGCTCCTGCTCGGGTGTGATCTCATCCAGCGCTTCCGCAATCAGCGACATATCAATCCCTTTCTCCCGCAGCTCCTGCCGGATCCACATCTTGCCCTTACGCTGATTCACAATCCGCTGCTCCGCCCACTGCTTGGCGTACAAGGGATCATCTAGCAGACGTTCCTCCTGCAGGCGGAGCAGAACTTCGGCAATAACAGTCTCCCCTATTTCCTTCTCCCTTAAACGGCGGGCCATCTCCTGTGCGGTTCTGGGCTTGCGTTCCAGATACCTAAGCCCCTCCACATACGCCCGCTGGCGCTCGTCTGCGGCAACGATATCCTCCAGATCCGCTTTTACAAAAGCACTCCCGGTAATCATCCGGTATTTAATCATGACATCTTCATGAACAGTCATGTTGTAGTCTCCGAAATGGATTAGATAACGATAATTAGACTTCTTAAGCCGCTCTACCTTTGTAATTACCAGCTCTTGATCTGCCGGGAAATCCGCCAGCACCTGCTGCTCATCCTGTTCTTCGAATTCCTCATCCAATTGTATAACCATCCTGCCATTCACCTACTTAAGCTGAAATATTTACGAAAAGGCACCCTGTTATATCTTCACAGGGCGCCTATCCATCTTGACTTCATTATTCAATTAGAAGTAGAGGAGTACTTAATTACTCAATCTCAAGCAGCAGCTTCTCTTCTTCCTCTTGCTCCGCAGCCACAGCCGCTTCAGATGGTGGCTCTACCAGAGTCGTGAGATTACTTGCCTCACGGATCTTGTTCTCGATCAGCAGAGCAATATCCTGATGTTCCTTCAGGAACTGCTTAGAATTCTCCCGTCCTTGACCCAGACGTTCGCCTTCATAGGAATACCAGGCACCGCTCTTGTTGACAATATCCATCTCCGTACCGATATCCACAAGGCTTCCCTCTCTGGAGATTCCTTCGCCGTACATGATATCTACATCCGCTTGCTTGAACGGAGGCGCTACCTTGTTCTTCACAACCTTGATCTTCGTGCGGTTACCCACGACATCGTTACCCATCTTGATACTCTCTACCCGGCGCACATCCAGACGGACAGAGGAGTAGAACTTCAGAGCGCGCCCACCCGGAGTGGTCTCAGGGTTACCGAACATTACGCCGATCTTCTCACGAAGCTGGTTGATGAAGATCGCAATAGTGTTGGATTTGTTAATGGCACCAGACAGCTTCCGCAAGGCCTGGGACATCAGACGGGCCTGCAAGCCTACGTGGGAATCACCCATGTCGCCTTCAATTTCTGCCTTCGGCACAAGTGCTGCTACAGAGTCAACTACAATGATGTCTACTGCTCCGCTGCGTACAAGCGCTTCAGCGATTTCCAGGGCCTGTTCACCCGTATCAGGCTGGGACAGCAGCAGTTCATCAATGTTAACGCCAAGCGCCTTGGCATACTTGGGATCAAGCGCATGCTCAGCATCGATGAAGGCAGCTTGTCCGCCCTGCTTCTGTACTTCAGCGATCGCATGAAGTGCAACCGTCGTCTTACCGGAAGATTCCGGTCCATATACTTCAATAATACGTCCTTTGGGAAGTCCGCCAATACCTAGTGCAATATCAAGTGCCAAAGATCCGCTAGGTACAACTTCCACTTTCATGTGAGTGGATTCTCCCAGTTTCATTACCGAACCTTTACCGAATTGTTTTTCTATTTGACGAAGCGCCATATCAAGCGCTGCACGACGATCTGACAATCAGACCACTTCCTTCACTGTTTATAGTATTATCATAACGTGTTTTGAAGGGCTTGCCAAGTCTTTTTTAGAACATACATTCGTTTTTTTTGCTCCCGGGGATAATACTCCCTTTTATTGTAAGATACATACCTCCTTCCGGATGCAAAACTCAGCAGGTGCTTCTCTTCCGCTTCTTACGTTAATAGGAACAGCCAAAGGATAATTTATTATACCTAATATAAAACAAAAAACCGCAGCATGATCGCTCAAGCCACGGTTCTTCCGTATACATGAATTATATACCGGCCCGTACAGTTATTGCAAGGCCGAGCCTTCCAGCGGAGTAGCAACCTTGCGTTCTTCCAGGCGGCGCCACAACCGGTACAGCAGCGCCTTGACGGTCCGCAGCCGGATGTTCTCACGGGTGCCCTTCAGATTCAGCTCATATACCTCTGTCTTGCAGCCCCGCTCAGCCATTCCTACGAACACAAGACCCACCGGCTTGCGCTCGGAATATCCCGGTCCGGCTACACCGGTAACCGATAAGCCAAAGTCCGTGTCACCGATCATACGCACCTGCTCAGCCAGTACCTCCGCAACCTCGCGGCTCACCGCTCCCGGGGCATCCGGACCTTCAAGCATGGCGGAAGGCACATTCAGCAGTTTCTTCTTAATATCATTGGAATAACACACGATCCCTCCGGCAAACATGGAGGCGCTGCCCGGAATATTCGTAATGCTCTCCATCAGCAGACCGCCTGTACAGCTCTCGGCAGCACTCAGAGTGAGTCCCGCATCCGCCATCCAGTCCACAATCAGCTGCTCCAGCGGCACATCGATGTTAGCATACAGATTCTCCGGAAGAATGTCCGCAATCGTTTTCTCCAGAGCATCGAGCTTGACCATAGCTTCCCGCTCGGACGGCGCCTTGGTGGAGATGCGCACGGTCACTTCGCCTTCCTTCGCATACGGGGCAATCGTTGGATCGCTCTGGCTGCGGATCAGCTCAATCAGCTTGTCCTCCAGCAGCGACTCGCCAATCCCGGCGAACTTCAGCATCTTCGAGTAGAGCGGCATTTCACCAGTAAGTGCATGCTGTTGAAGCCATGGCTTGGCCTTATCCGTGAACATCGGCTTCATCTCCCGGGGCGGGCCGGGCAGCACGATATAATATTTGTCTTCTTCTGCAAAAGCAATCCCTACCGCAAGGCCGGTATCATTGGACAGAGGAGTCGTCCCTTCAATGACAAGCGCCTGCTTGCGGTTATTCTCAGTCATTACAATCTTGCGGTCATCGAAGAAGCGCTGCACATGATCCATGGCCAGCTGGTCGATGTGCAGGGTCCGGCCAAGCGCCGCAGCCAGCGCATCCTTGGTCAGATCATCCTCGGTCGGACCAATGCCGCCCGTGAACAATATAACATCCGCCCGGCTCTGAGCAATCCGGATCGCTTCCAGAAGGCGGCTTTTGTTATCTCCCACAACGGTCTGAAAATAAACGTCAATGCCTAATGCAGCCAGCTCGACTGAAAGAAACTGGGCATTGCTGTTCACGATTTGTCCAAGTAAAAGTTCTGTTCCAACGGCAATAATCTCTGCTTTCATAGCTGACGTTCTCCTCCTGATTGTAGGTATCCTGCAAGGTTCAGCCTGTTCCAGCCTCTCAGGCTTTGTTCAAATCCAGCAGATCCTTATTCTTCACGAAATAATCAATGCCAGAGTAAATGGTAATGATGGCTGCCGCCCAGATGGCAATGTCATCCACAGGGATGCTGACGAACTGGAACGGGAAATTGTTAAGCAGCAGCAGGGAAATAGCAACAATCTGAATCACTGTTTTTACCTTTCCCCATTTGCTTGCAGCCACTACCTTCCCTTCCAGCAGTGCCACCTGGCGCAGGCCGGTCACGGCAAACTCGCGGCTGATGATGACAATGGCAATCCAGGAATCGCATCTTCCCAGCTCGACCAGCGAGATCAGCACGGCCGAGACCAGCAGCTTATCCGCAAGCGGATCGAGCAGCTTGCCCAGATTGGTGACCATGTTATATTTTCTGGCTATGTAACCGTCAATTCCATCGGTACTGGCTGCCAGCAGAAAAATAACTGCCGCGACCAAGTGATTAATTGAAAGCTGAAAGGAGCCCCAATGTATCGGTTCCGGATAGAAGCTGAAGTCCACCAGCAGAAAAAACATCATGATTGGGATAAGGCAAATACGTGCTAATGTGATGCGGTTGGGTAAATTCACTGAAGTTTCCTCCCCTAGTCCATACGAATCCGGTATTCCAGCATTTTCTTCAAAACTGCTTAGCTAGTATATTATAGCCATAAATAAGTGTCAAAAAAACATGAAGCACCCCGCAAGTAAGGTAAGTATACACTGCGGGGCACATGATCTTACTTTAAATTGTTAAACTGTAAATCAAGCGGCAAATCAGCCTTGCGTAAAAGCTGGATAATCTGCTGGAGATCGTCGCGGCTTTTGCCAGTCACACGGATCTGATCACCCTGGATCGTGCTCTTAACCTTCAGCTTGGAATCGCGGATCAGAATATTGATCTTCTTCGCATTCTCCTGGTCTATCCCTTGCCGCAGTCCCAGCCGCTGGCGCACCGTGCCGAGCGAAGCCGGCTCCACTTTGCCGAAATCCATATTCTTCAGCGTGATTCCCCGCTTCACCATCTTGGTCTGGAGGATATCAATAACTGCATTCAGCTTGTATTCATCCTCTGAGGCGATGACAAGCGCATCCTTCTCCAGCTTCAGGCTGCTCTTGCTGTTCTTGAAATCAAACCGGTTATCAATTTCCTTCTCGGTTTGATGAACCGCATTGGTCAGCTCCTGCATATCCATCTTGGATACGATATCAAATGAACTTTCTGAACTCATGGTTCCACATCCTTTACTTCCAATTAGTCTGTTCCTATTATATGAGATAGGGGCTCTTAAGTCTAATACTGGAAAAGAGTCAAGTGGAAACGGCATTCCGTCCTTTGTAAGGACGGTACCGTTTCAGCGAGAAATAGAAGGATAATTTATAGCGTAAACATATAAATTCTTATATTTGCACCTAAAAACACGCCTCCCGGAACCTGTCCAGGAGACGCTCACCTCTAAATATTATCTGCTGCGTGCAGGAGCCCGGAACATATCCAGAATCCCCAGCAGAACATGTGCCAGTCCAAAGCCCAGAATACCATATCCCCAGGCGCCCGGTGTCAAATAATACCCCAGGAGACTGACAATAATGCCAAGCCCTGTTACAATCCAGCTGACGGTCATGAGAGAATACACCTCACTTTGGCGAGAGAACTGTTAAACACTTCTAGGTTCTCCAATCCGCCAAAGACTATACATCGGATGTATTATTCTCCGGTAGTACTCCCGCCAGCAGCGCCGTCCGTACCGCTGTCCAGTTCAAGCAGCAGACGCGAGGAGGTTTTGCCGTCGGTAATAGCCTGTCCGTTGACCGAAATCGCGGTAGCCGGTGAATATCCCGATTTGATATACATGCCTTCGCTGTCCAGCGTGAAGCTGAGATTATCGCCGGCCTTAGTGTTCCCGAAGCTGAGCTTCTCCCCCTTGGAGTTCTCGCCCTTGTACACTTCAAGCCAGCTGACTCCGGTTGAGGCAATCACGACCTGAACCTGGCTTCCGGCAGGCGCGGAGACCTTATAGATCGTTGTCTTGCCCGATTTACGGTCCTGAGTAACGGTGACAGCACCCGGAGAAGCCGATGGAGACGGCTCTGGAGTTGCAGCAGGCGCAGTGGTTGCCGCGGCTCCTGCATCAGGTGTAGCTGCCGCATCCGCTGTCGCTGAAGGCACTGCACCGCCTCCAGCGGCAGTAGGAGAAGGCTTAGCCTTAGCCGGATCTTGCGTCGCGGTAGTCATGCTTGCATTATCCGCTTTCTCCGGCGAATCATTATTCATCGTGGAAGAGGCATATAAGTAGATGACCACCAGAATCAGCACCGGGAAGGTCCACATCAGCAAGGTCGGGAGCCACTTGGCGTTACGCTCCGTTTCAGGCTTGCGGCTGCGCTTCTGAATCACGGTCTCCATGGTAGTATCGACGGGAGCAGCAGGCACATTGCCGTGCTCCTCCATCAGCTCATCCGGGTTGACCCCGACCGCCTCGGCATAGGTTTTGATAAAAGCCCGGACATAAAAGCTGCCGGGAAGCACTTTATAATCCCCTGCTTCGATGGCTTCCAAATATTTTTTGCGGATCTTTGTTACTTCCTGGACATCATCAAGACTCATCCCCTTTTGCAGACGAGCCTCCTTCAAATGCCGGCCCAGTTCCGACATACCATCACCTCCTGAATGTTGTGTGAGCAATGCTCTTAATGAAATATATTAAAGATCTTCACTGTAGCTTGTCGTAAACGACTCGTACAATATCTCTTCGTTCGGTGAATTGCGCAGCTCAATAATAATATCGAAGTCATCGAAGGTGAATTCGGACTCCCGCACAAAAATATCAGGATGCTCAATCACCTTGGTGCTTGCCATACTCATGACATTCTGCAGCAGGTTATAATGCTTCTCATTCGAGCGGATGGTGCTGACGATCCCGTCAATGATAAATACATTATGCGGATTCATCTCGTCTTCGGCGAGCTGGCTGCGGACGGTCTGGCGCAGCAGCGTAGAGGAGACAAACGTCCAGCGCTTCATCGCACAGACGCTGCCGGCAATAATCGATTCTGTCTTGCCTACCCGCGGCATGCCACGTAGTCCTATAACCTGATTGCCTTCTCTCTTAAACAGCTCGCCCAGGAAATCGACCAGCAGCCCGAGCTCATCGCGGGTGAAGCGGAAGGTCTTGCGGTCATCCGAATCCCGGTCGATATACCGTCCATGCCGGACCGCCAGCCGGTCCACAAGCCGCGGTGTACGGAGTGCCGTAACCGTTATATTATCAACTTTCTTGAGCATTTCGCCCATCAGCATGATCTTCTCATCGTCGCTGGTTTCCAGCAGCATTCCGCGCGTCTTGCCTTCCACGCCGTTAATCGTCAGAATATTGACTTCCAGCATCCCCAGCATGGAAGCAATGTCGCCTAACAGACCGGGTCTGTTCTTATGTATCTTATACTCCATATACCATTGTTTATATTCCACTTGTGCGCACCTCATAGATTCCTTTTCCCTGCATGTTGTTTCAGATACACGGGTCATGTTAATGATATATAAAAAAAAATTGAAAGGCAAGGACACGATTGTAATAATTGCAGAAAAGCTCCCGCAAGGGGAGCTTCTTCCGCGTACCTATGCGTTTTTCTTCGCCAGTTTGACCATGAGTCCGGCAATGGTATGCTTCTCATCATCCGTTCCGACATCCCACAGCTCTTTGATGGCCCGGTTGGAATAGTTGCCCGGATCGACCTTCTTATCGAGGAATTCCCCGATTTCGAACGCCAGCTTGGTGATGGTCTCGTCGCTCATCCCCATTTTTTCAGCCTGAATGACCCGGTCGCCCAAAAAACTTTTCCAGGTATCAAAGTTCTTCACTACGGAATCTGTTGACATCTTAAATCCTCCTCAGGTTTGTAATGATATTGAGATTTAGAAGCAACAGTTATAATATGTCTCAAGCCGGAAGGTCTTATGCTGGAGCATTTCTCCAGAGCAGGCTCATGGTTCCTGGCATTATACCGGTTATTACGTAATCCAGCCGCCGTTCGGACTGATGACCTGACCCGTAATATAACCGGACTCAGGCAGTGCCAGAAAATAAACAAGCGAGGATATATCCTCAGGGGTAGCCAGCCTCCCCGCAGGGATCTCCTCCTCCAGCATTTTCAGTTCATCCGCCTGCAGATTGGACAGCATGGCCGTGTGAACTGCTCCAGGCGCTACAGCGTTCACAGTGACCTTGGAGGGGGCCAGCTCTTTGGCAAGCGCCTTGGTAAAAGCATTAACTCCGCCCTTACTGGCCGAATAAGCCACTTCACAGGAGGCACCCGAGATTCCCCACACAGAAGACACATTAATGATCCGGCCGTAACGCTGCGTGACCATATAAGGCATGAAAATCTGGCTGCACATGAAGGTGCCCTTCAGATTCACCGCCATGATATCGTCCCACTCCTCCTCGGTCAGATCGGCTAACATGCCATAATGAGCTTTACCGGCATTATTGACCAGGATATCCGGCATCATGCCGCTGCTCTCCAGCCTTTCGGCCATGCGTACGAGCTGACTGCGGTCTTTCATGTCCGCCGCTACGGTCATTACCTTCGCCCCCAGCGCCAGACAGCGCCGGGCCACATCATTTGCCGCTTCATGCGAATTCATATAATGAATCACAATGTTCATTCCCACCGAAGCAAAACGCTCAGCGATCGCGCCGCCGATTCCCCCGCTGCCTCCGGTAATGAGCACTGTCATTTCGCCAATCGGTTTGCTGTCCTCTCCCGGTAACATCATTAAGGACTCACCACCAGCGATACGGCCAGCTGCTCCCAGTTCACATGATCATGGAGCCGGGCATTCACTTCATCCAGAGTGATCGATTCATACAGGGGAAGCACTTCAAACAGATCTCCTCCACGGAACTGGTAACGGGTGAACTCATGGGCAATGCTCTCCGGCGAATTCAGCATCCGCAGGAAGCCGCCGATTTTCTTTTTACGGGCCCGTTCGAAATCCTTCTCCGCGAAGCCCGTCTCCAGAATGCGTCCAACTTCTGCCTTAATCCGTTCAAGCAGCAGACCCGGATCTTTGGTATCGCCGCCGATCGCCGAGAAGGCATACTCCGCAGAGCTGTTAAATTCATGGCCGAAGCTGTCCGAGATCAATTCCTCGTCATAGAGCTTCTGATACAATGCCGTACTGCTGCCAAACAGCAGGTCCAGCATCAGCTTCGTGGTCAGATCACGGCGCACCGCCGCTTCACCGATCAGACCATCCACCTTTTCCTTAAATCCGAACATCATTTTGGGAATGGAGACAGCAAGTCGGCTCTCCACATGCTTCGAGGCTACCTGCTCAGGCTCCTCCGCGAAGATACGCGTAATTTCACCCTGCTTCTCATAGCTCTTGCCTTGCTGATTGCTGCGGATCAGTTCAAATACCTGCTCAGGGTCCACTCCGCCGACAACGAACAGCAGCATATTGCTGGGATGATAGAAGGAGTTGTAGCAGGTGTACAGCGTTTCCTTCGTAATGGTTGAGATGGATTCGATAGTTCCGGCAATATCAATGTGAACCGGGTGAGTAGCATACATGGCTTCAATCAGCCCGAAATAGACGCGCCAGTCAGGATTGTCGGCATACATATTGATTTCCTGCCCAATAATTCCCTTCTCCTTCTCCACGTTCTCATCGGTAAAATAAGGACGCTGCACAAAATCAACCAGCGTGCTGAGATTCTGCTCAATGTTCTCCGTGGCCGAGAAAAGATAGACCGTCTGGTCGAAGCTGGTGAAGGCATTGGCCGATGCGCCATTCGACGCAAAGGTGGCAAAAATGTCGCCTTCCGGCTCCTCGAACATTTTATGCTCCAGGAAGTGGGCAATTCCGTCCGGTACTGTAGTCTCCTCGCTGCCCGCCACCTTGAAGTGATTGTCTACCGAACCGTATTTCGTGGCAAAGGTGGCGTAGGTTTTGAGAAAAGCCGGCTTCGGCAGCACATACACCTGCAGTCCGTTATCCATAACCTCGTGATAAAGCGTTTCTTGAAGCCGTTCGTAATGGAGCTTCTCCATCCCTATTCCTCCTTCCCTGTCAGGAAATAAATCGTATCCAGCTCAAAAGTATCCGCTGCAGCCTTCACTTCAGCCGCCCCCATGCCGTCGACCTGGTCCATCAGCTCCTGGGCAGAACGGTCTTTGCCGGATAGCTGGCGGTTGAAATCAAAGGAAATCATCTCAAACGCCGAATCCTGAATCTCGGACAGCAGGTTGCGGATCATCGCCTTCGTCTGGCTAAGCTCCAGGTCAGTGATATTGCCGGCCTTCAGCTCATCTAGCTGCTTGCGGATAATATCAACGGCTTTGCCGTAGTTCTGGGTCTCGATCCCCGATTGAATCGTTCCGATGCCCTTATGCCCGTCATAACGGGAGGAGGCGTAATACGCCAGACTCTCCTTCTCACGGACATTGACGAACAGCTTGGAATGCGGGTAACCGCCAAGAATACCGTTGTACATCAGCGCGGAAGCATACCGGTCATCCTTGTAGGTAATCGAGGTCCGCAGCCCCATGTTCAGCTTGCCTTGATTCACATCCAGCTTCTCCTCTACCGTCCGCACTTCCGTAACCGATACCGGAGTGAAGTCCGAGGTGTAGCCTCCGGCTTCGGAGTGATGGGCCCGGCCAAAATGAGCTATCACCAGCTTCTCGACCTCCTCAGGTGTGGTATCGCCCACAACATACAGATCAAGCGTAGCTCCATTCAGCCAGGAGGTATAGCTCTGGTACAGCGTCTCAGGCGTGATAGCATCCAGATCGGCCCGTTGACCGAGGGGATGGAGACGGTAAGGCTCGTTGCGGCACATTTCCTCAATGCAGCGTTCTGCCGCGTAGCGGATTTTGTCATTCACAATGGATTCCAGCTTCTTGCGGATCGTCTCGCGTTCTGTAGCTACATAAGAAGCCCGGAAGCTTCCATTCTCAAGCAGGGGACGGGTCAATACCTCTCCCAGAAAAGCAAAGGATTCACCAAGCAGGCTCTCCTTGCTCTGCACAAAGGAATCATTGATCGTATCCATCCGGAACTGGACAATCTGGTAATCCCCGCGTTTATAAATATCGAAGCCGAAGCCGGCACCGTACAGCTCCTCCAGACGCTCGCGGAATTGAGTAGTTTCCGGATAGGACGCTGTCCCCCGGCGGAGTACAAACGGAACCAGTGCGGTAGAAGTCACTGTACTTTCTTCAAGCGGAACGCCTGCATACAGTGAGATGGCGAATGTCTTGAACGCCTTGGTCGGCAGAACATGTATGCGCATGCCTGCGGCATGGCCATGTTGAAATGCATTATTAGTCAAGTCCAAAACTCCTTTGCAGCGTGGATGGATGCTCTATAACAAGTTTATGAAGTATTATCCATTCTAAACCATTCCAAAGTAAGGAAGCAACCGGAGGACAGCGTACCGGTTGCTCTTACGGAGGGTTGTATACAGACACAGTAAGCTACATGCAGAAAATATGCTGGCCGATCGTCTTCACCTGCGGACGGGACCAAATCCACTTGGAAGTCGCCGTCTTGGGATTGAAGTAATAGATACAGCCGCCCGACGGGTCCCAGCCGCTCAGTGCCTGCTGCACTGCCTTGCGTGCCTGTTCATTAGGCTCCAGATAGATCTGTCCGTCAGCAACGGCGGTGAAGGCTCCCGGCTGGAAAATGACGCCCGAAGGCGTATTTGGGAAGCTTGGGGATTTTACACGGTTAAGAATGACTGCGGCTACAGCCACCTGTCCTTCAAAAGGTTCGCCGCGTGACTCGCCGTAAACCGCGTTAGCCATGATCTTCAGATCGTTTTCGGACAAGCCCATGGTATTGCCGGAGGACAGTTCAGCCGTATTGGTTTTGGCTGCAGCTGCGCCGGAGGGCGCTTTCTTCTGGGCGGTAGACGTCTCGGGCGCTGTCGGCTTCCAGGCTGTAGTCGCATTGTATAGCTTAAGCTTCGTCTTGGCCCCGACTACCCCGTCGGATTTCAGGCCGAATTTCCACTGGAACCAGGTGACAGCATTCTTCGTCTTGGTCCCGAACTGGCTGTCAATCTTCCCGTTAAAATAACCAAGGTACTTCAATCTTCCCTGCAACTCATAGACATCCTGCCCGGAGGAGCCGACCTTAAGCGGAGTTGTGCCGAACACGGGCATGGCTTCCTCCCCTTCATCAGGGCTATCTGCGGCAACCTGTTCTGCTGCATATGGCTTGGCATAGATCAAATCATGATCTTTGAAGACTGCACCGGCAAACGGTGCAGCTGCAAGGGCAAGGGTAACGGCGGCAATGATCCACTGCTTATGTTTTGTCATGGGATTCGCTCTACCTTTCTCTTGGAAGTTCTGCATGAATGGCTAAAGTTATTATGACGACTGGCAGGACTTCCTATGCATGACCGCAAATCAAGGAACCGTAAATTCATTGCAACTGAGAACGATTATCAACTATACTTGGGTTATGAAACAACAGGAGTTGAGAAGAAACATGGATTTTAAGGACCATATTGTACTGTGGAACCATGCTGCTGTAGAAGTTATCGATATCCGCAAGGCCTCATTCATTTCTGGACAACCTCCGCTGAAGTATCGCCTTCCGGCTAGTACATACCTGTATATCGTTCGCGGCAGCGCAAGTCTGCTTATAGATGACAGCCGATATGAAATCAGCGGCGCAACTGTCTTTCACGGGGGCAAAGGCACTACGATTAAATTGCTAAAAACACATGAAATTCTGGAATATTACCTTATTATGTACCGTACAACGTTAACCCTGCCTGCGCGCCGCAATCTTACAGCGCTTTTGGAGCGCAGCAAGCCTTTTACCGCGTCATATCATTGCACTCCGGCCCATCCCCTGCCGCTGTATGAGCTTCTAGACCAGATGTATGGGGAGTGGCAGACAGGCCGCGACCTTGAGCATCTGCATGTCAAAGCCCTGTTCTATCAGTGGGTCCATGAGCTGCTTCATCAGATGCAGGGGCAGGAGCTGCACCCGCTTAGAGCAGATGTGCTCGACCAGGCTGTACGCTATATGCATGATTCTTACAGCAGGCCGTTCACCCTGGATACACTAGCCGACACTTTGGGCACCAGCCCGAGGACATTATCGAGGTTATTCCGCATGCGGCTTCAGAGCAGCCCCGCCCAATATCTGGTTCAGATTCGCATGGACAAGGCACGTGAGCTATTGCTGGGCACAGAAGCCACACTGCATGATATTGCAGCTGCTGTGGGCTATCCGGATGCGTATTCTTTTGGAAAAATGTTCAAAAAGCACTTCGGAAACTCACCAGTAAGGTACAAAAATTCTGTGCAGGCCGCTTCCCCGTGGCGGGATATGATATCTGCGCTGTCTGCAAATGACATTGCCCGTGAAGGCACTCTCGGATATATTGATGATGATAATCATTATCAATATGATCTAAAAGGAGCGTCATCCATGTTCAGAACGTCTAAGCCATCCCTAATGTTAACCTTGTTGTTATGCTTCACCATAGTGTTAAGTGCCTGTTCCTCAGGAACTGCCACAACAACGACGGCGGGCAACGGCAGCAATACGCCAACCTCTTCGCCTGCTGCGACGGCATCCTCTACAACGTCCCCTGACAACACTGCAGCCGAGGCACAGACCCGGACAATCTCTACAATAAAAGGGGATATTGAGGTGCCTGCCAATCCTCAGCGTGTCGTTGTGTTGTACTTGCTGGGCGATGTTCTGGCGCTGGGCATTAAGCCCGTAGGTGTCTCTAGTGTAAATGAAGGTGCTGCCTTCGAGAACGAATTGAAAGATGTACAGAAGTTGGGAAGTTGGTTCGAGGCCAGCCCGGAAGCTGTCTTATCGCTTGATCCCGATCTGATTATCGTTCCTTCCGAGGAAACTTACAATGCATTGCATGATATCGCACCCACCGTATTGGTGCCTTATGAGAAAATGACAACCGCTGAGCGGGTCAGCTTTATTGGACACACTCTTAATAAGGAAGATCAGGCCACCAGCCTATTAAATGATTTCAATGCCAAAGTGGAGGACAGTAAGCTGAAGCTGAAGGAAGCGGGAATTCTAGATTCGACCATCTCCATCATGGAAGGCGGCGGAGAACGCAGTATGTTAGTGATTATGAGCAAACAGTATGGCCGGGGTTCGCAGGTCTTATATGAATATCTTGGCATGAAGGCACCGGAGAAGATTCAGCAAAAAATAGATAGCAAGACCGATGTCGGCGGGGAGTCTGTATCCTTTGAAGTCATTACCGATTACAGCGGAGATTATATCTTCCGTTCCTCTTATGACGGAATGACTGACCTGACGGGAGACCCGATCTGGAACAGTATTCCGGCAGTCAAGGAAGGCCGGTTAATGAATATCGACTTCGGATTATCGTATTACAATGATATCTACTCCCTAAATGCGCAGCTTGATTACATGGTTGATGCTCTGCTTGCAGCTCCCCGGGTGAAGTAATACCAATGGCACCATTCGCAAAATAAAGTTAGGCACAATCCAAACAGAGCAGCGCTCCCCTATATTGGAGAAGCGCTGCTCTGTTTTTAGATGTAAAACAACCTATAATCAGGTTCAATATTGTTGCTGATTCTCCGCTTTGATACAATTAGGAAAGAACACTTCTTAGGTGAAGGGAGCTATACATTTGAAGAGAAAATATGGGGACCGTTCAGATTGGAAACGTGTATTGGAAAGAGAATATGTCCAGTCATATCTTGAAACAGATAATTTTAAAGGCTACTTATCACTTCTGAAGATTGCCAAAGTTAAAGAGCCGTTGTACGTAAAATACTTTGACCAAAAGGTTTGCATTGTAAATGATGGGTATTCGTGGCTTCAACAATTCCCTCTTGATAAGCATCATTCAGTGACTACAATGTTTGACGAGCAAGGGCAGATTGTACAGTGGTATATTGATATATGCTATAGAAATGGTGTAAGTGAGGATAACGTGCCTTGGATGGACGATTTGTTCTTAGATATTGTCGTTTTGCCGTCAGGTGCAGTAATCCAAAAGGATTCGGAAGAACTCGATGAAGCATTGCTTCAGGGCAGAATTGACAGCTCTCTATATAACCTCGCAAGACAAGAGGCAGACTTAATTAATTCCCTTATCAAAGACGGGAAATTCACCTTGTTGCAGCTTTCAGAGCAACATCAAGATATTCTTTTACATATGCTCCAAAAGTAAGTCTGATAAAAAAATCAACAACCTCACCCATTTATACTGGGATTGTTCGGGACACATAACATCAACGTTATCGAAAAGAACCTCTAATAAAAAGCTGTCCCAATCAGCCATTCATGGCTTGCGGGACAGCTTTTTACATTTATGAACTGAGTCTGTTCTGCTGATACTGCTCCAGTGACATCAGCACCTCACGCGGCTTGCTGCCCTCGTAAGGGCCGATTACGCCTCTGGCCTCCATCGAGTCGATCAAGCGTGCGGCACGGGTGTAACCGACGCGCATACGCCGCTGAAGCAGCGATACAGAGGCCTGCTTGGCTTCCAGGACAATCTGGACGGCCTGTTCATACAATTCGTCCTGCGGCTCCTGATCCTCGCTCATGGTGTCGTCCACCTCAGGCACAAGCGACTCATCGTAATTCGCTTCCCCCTGGCTGCTGACATACTGTACAATTGTCTCTACTTCCTGATCGCTCATGAAAGCGCCCTGGACACGAATCGGCTTGGAAGCCCCCATTGGCAGGAACAGCATATCACCGCGTCCAAGCAGCTTCTCGGCACCCGGCATATCCAGAATGGTCCGGGAATCCACATTCGAAGAGACGCCGAAGGCGATCCGCGAAGGAATATTCGCCTTGATCAGGCCGGTGATAACGTCAACCGAAGGACGCTGTGTGGCGATAATCAGATGAATTCCCGCCGCCCGCGCCATCTGGGCCAGCCGGCAGATCGCATCCTCTACATCATTGGCCGCAACCATCATCAGATCGGCAAGCTCGTCCACGATGACAACAATATAGGGCAGTACTGCTGCCGGATTATCCTTCATCAGGTTGTTATAGCCTTCCATATTGCGTGTGCCTGATTTGGAGAACAGCTCGTACCGCTTCTCCATCTCCACCACAATCTTCTTCAAGGCCAGACTGGCACGCTTGGGGTCTGTCACTACCGGAGCCAGCAAATGCGGAATGCCGTTATATACATTCAGCTCGACCATCTTAGGGTCAACCATAAGGAATTTCACTTCATTCGGCTTAGCCTTATATAAAATGCTGGTAATAATACCGTTGATGCAGACCGATTTACCGGAGCCGGTTGCTCCTGCTACCAGCAGATGGGGCATCTTGGCGAGATTGCCGATAATCGTCTGGCCGGAGATATCCCGCCCGAAGGCAATGGACAGCCGTGAATCCGCCTCCTGGAAAATCTGTGTCTCCATCACTTCACGCATGGTGACGACCGAGACCTCCGAATTCGGCACTTCGATACCGATGGCTGATTTGCCGGGAATCGGCGCTTCCATACGGATATCCTTGGCTGCCAGTGCCAGGGCAATATCATCGGTAAGATTGACAATCCGGCTGACCTTCACGCCGATATCCGGCTGAATCTCATACCGGGTCACTGCCGGTCCACGAACCACTTCCAGCACCTTGGCCCTTACACCGAAGCTCTCCAGTGTAGCCTCCAGCTTGCGTGCCGTCTGCATATAATCATTCTGATCGCCCGCCTTCGCCCCGTTACTCGGCTTAGCCAGCAAACGGAAGGACGGCAGCTTGTACGGCTTGGGCGGAGGTGGAGGCGGTATAATTGGAGCCGCTTCGCCCTCCTCTGCCGTTCCCGGCAGCCCGTCCAGCTCTACAGGCAGTATACCCTCCCCGGATTCCCCTGACGGAACAGAATCTGATCCCGCTCTCGTAAGCTCAGCAGCACCTATTCCGGTTACAGCACCACCACGTGCCGCTGGTGAGAATTCGCTCCATTCCTCCCGGTCCTCGGCATTCAGCCCTTCCGAGCGGATATGCTCGAAGAAGTCCCGGATGATCGGCGTTACAGGCTCAAGCTCCTCATCCGGGAAGTCCTCCTCGCCATACTCCTCCAGAGGAACACCTCCCTCTGCTGTCATTCCGGAGATGACCGGACCACCCCGCGGATCAGTAATGATAATATCCGGCAGTTCTTCCTCCAGATCATCCATGACTTCCTGCTGATTCTGGCGGGCAGCCCCGCTGAACCATCCGGTAATTCTGCCCAGCAGCTTCGACTGTCCGCGTCTTGGCAGCTGCTGACCCGATCTGTCGTCCTCTTCAAAGTAATCGTCATCATCCGCAGGTTCCGGCGTTGTAACTCTGCTGGCTCTGGCCGGTCTGCTGTTGACCACTGGAACGGCAGCCGGGCGGTTCGCCGCCCGGAGCTTAATTCCTTCAATCAGCTTGACGGCCCTTACCCGGAGTAAGGTAAACAGCTCTACATAGGAGAGATTGGTAATCAGCATGAAGCTGATGGCCAGCAATACAATCATCAGCAGCTTAGCGCCCAGATTGCCGAACAGCCACAGGAGCGCAGCGTATTCAAGCGCACCGATGTACCCCCCGCTGATGTCCTTGCCCAACATGTACACGCTGCTGTCGCCGGCGCCCGGTGAGAGTGCGCCGGATAGATCATTATGTATTTGAGACAGTACATTGCCCGGATGCAGCATCCCAAGCGGGCCCAGCTTCTGCTGCATCGCCGATATGGTACTCATCAGGCACATGGACAACAGCAGGAGCAGGCCGCCGGTATAGCGGCTGTTCCAGGTGGACGGCCATTTCCTGTGAATCATTACCATCAGACCATAAAAGGTTCCCGCCAGCGGCAGCACAAAATAGAATCTGCCGAGCAAATAACCTGCCATGCTTGAGAGCGAGCGGCCGACAGCCGCTTCCCCCGACAAAGCAATGACGGAAATCGTAATCAGCAGAATTCCGTAGATTTCATATTTTAAAACACTGCCCAGCAGCGCTTTCTTCTTCTTTCTTCTCCGTTTAGCCACGCCAGCCACCCCCGAGTCAACATTATACCATATAATGGCGTGGCGTACCTATGTTCTCTTTTGTCAGAATATGCATCTTTAGGGGGGTTGTTCGTACTTAGCGGTCCAGCTGAACGATTGCACCCGGGGAGAAGGCCGCATCCAGATATTTATCCAGCGGACACTGCAGCAGCCGGACCACCTTCGCCTGACCTCCATCCAGCAGCTCTACCTGCATCAGCATGCCCTGAATAGTCATCTCCTGCACGGGAGAGGCATAACTCAGTGCCCCCTCGAATACCTGCTCCATCGGCAAAATGGTATAAAAGGTCATTGGGGCAGCCCTCCTTGCGGAAGTGTCTCATTTGTCAGAGTGGGGGCAGCAGCAATCATCCGGTTCAAATGGGCGAGTGCGGCACCTATCCCGCCCACTTCATCCATCAGACCATACCTGACGGCATCCTGCCCGCCCACTGCGGTACCGATGTCGCGGTTCAGCTCTCCGGTCTTGAACATCAGATCCTTGAACTGCACTTCCGTGATGCGGGAATGAGAGGTCACGAATTTCACCATCCGCTCCTGCATACGCTCCATGTACTCGAAGGTCTGCGGCACGCCGATCACCAGACCGTTCATCCGGATCGGATGGATCGTCATGGTGGCACTTTCAGCAATAATGGAATACGTGGAGGATACCGCTATAGGTACACCGATGCTGTGACCGCCGCCGATGACAACTGTTACCGTAGGTTTCGACAAGGAAGCGATCATCTCGGCAATGGCCAGTCCAGCCTCTACGTCCCCGCCGACCGTATTGAGAATGATCAGCAGCCCTTTAATGGTCTTGCTCTGTTCAGCTGCAACGAGCTGGGGAATGATATGCTCGTATTTCGTGGTCTTGTTATGCGGCGGCAAGACGAAATGCCCTTCAATTTGTCCTATAATCGTCATGCAAAAAATATCCGGCTCCCCTGTCGGCACCGCCGTCTGCCCCAGCTCCTTCAGCACCCCCACAGGTCCCGGCATTCCTGGAGGAACCGGCTCATTTACTGCTGGTTTAATCTCCCCTGGCAGGATCTCTTCGTTACGCCCTCCGCCCGCCTTGCTTGCTTCTGTGATTTCCATCGTACACAGCGCTCCCCTTCTGCCTGCAACACCCGTCCGTGTGCTTCAGGATTCTGATTTCTATTAGTATGACATTCCGGGGGACTCCCTTATGCACTATATAAATTGCACTTGTATTTTTCTGCTGCTAATTCAAGAGGGCAGCCCCTCTCTTTAAAGGGCCGCCCTCTGTATTTCATATTTTAGTATTTGTCCACCACCGCACCCAGCGCTGCTCCGCGCACGTAGGTCTGACCTTTCAGGCTCTTTAACCCGTCCGCCGTCCCGGTCACAACCACCCCCAGTATCCGTACATCCCCGGCCTCCGGTGCAGGCTTGTCTTTTTTCAAATAATTGAAGATACGCTGATACTCACTGTGGTGATTGTCTTTCTTGTCTACCCCAATCTGTACTGCGCCGATGAAATCCTCGGGCTTCGCCTGATCCCAGTCCGGCTGGACGCCGAACCCGTAGACTCCGTAATTCGCACTCATCGGGGTCGGATAGTTCATTTTAGCGGGATCATTCTCATTTGGATACGGCTTGAAGTTGAACCCCTCGCGGTCATCATACGAATCGACCCAGTACCAGACCGGCTTTGCGCCTGCGGGCAGCAGGCCTTCCACCTCTTCGAACGAATAATCCTTGTCAAAAGACACGGCCAGTTCCACTCGCTTGTCTTCGTTCATCTTATCCAGCTCGGGAAGATCATTTAGAATTCTCCCGCCATAATCGACGCCCGGAATATAGAAGGCCATTTCTCTTTGTCCATTGTCGGAATTGTAATTCCGGTAATACTCGTACCCCTCCTGCTTCATACGCGGATCTTCTACAGTCAGGTTTGACACGCCGCCGTACGCCCCCGTTGTGAAGGGGAACCACCAGGGATTGTAATTGAGCCATCTGGTTTTCCAGGGGATAGGTACGTCATCGACAATCTTGTAGGTATTCATTTCCAGGACGCCTGACAAAAAGCCGCGGTTATCCTTGTAGCCGGAATCGAATTCATTGGGACTGCTGATCCTCATATACTGCTGCTCGCTATAGTGGGCATTCATGGATAGATGACCTACAAGCTGCGCTGCTCCATAGAATACGATCAGCAGCGTAAGTATACTGACTCCGAGTGAAATCAGGATACTGCGTATCATACTCTTCCGTTTGGTTTTTTTCAGGGTGGTCATAATATTCTGGTCTTCTGCTTCTTCCCATGGGGCAGTCATTCGCCCTCACCTCCATATAATTGTTGAAATTGCTGCC
The DNA here is from genome assembly GCF_038009085.1 of Paenibacillus sp. FSL R7-0210. NCBI lineage: Bacteria > Bacillati > Bacillota > Bacilli > Caryophanales > Paenibacillaceae > Paenibacillus > Paenibacillus sp. FSL R7-0210. The sequence goes on along the minus strand of NZ_JBBPAR010000001.1, from coordinate 1,937,828 downwards.
GCGCCCGGTAGAGCGTAGCCTTCACTGTTCCTTCCGTGATGCCGAGCATGGCGGAAATTTCCTTGTAGGACAGCTCCATTTCATATTTCAGCAGAATCAGCTGCCTGTTGGCTGGAATCATACCGGCCAGCACCTCTTCAATCTTCTCCTTGCGCTCCCGGCGCAGCAGCACCGCTTCCGGGAGCTCATGCTCAGGCGCAGGATGAACCTCCACTTCCTCGCTGTATTGGAACTTCTTCTTCCTGCGGCACAGGTCAAAATACCGGTTGATCGCAACCTTATACAACCAGGCACTGAATTTGCGCTCATCGATCGCTTCCAGATACAGCAGCGCCTTGTACACAGTGTCCTGCACAATATCCTCTGCATCTGAGGTCCCGGCACCGAGGCGGATCAAGTAGCGGCGGATCTCCGCCAATTTGGGTTGGAGCACCTTCTCCAAGTCTCTTGGCTCCATGCTGCACCTCCTTGCTTGTATAACGGTCAGGTTGCCCAAATGTTGTTTTGTGCAGTGAAAAAAACATAAAAAAGCCCCCTTCCCCAGGAAACCGTCCAATATTTCCGGGAAAAGAGGCTATTGCCAAAGCTATATTGTTAAGAAATGCTTCTCTTATACTTCCATAATAATCGGCAGGATCATCGGTCTGCGGCGTGTCTGCTCATAGAGGAAACGGCCGAGGGAGTCTTTGACACTGGTCTTCAGGGAAGCCCATTCATTGACCTTCTCACTCATCAGACGCTGCAGCGTACCCGCAACAATCCGGTTTGCTTCATCCAGGAGGCCTTCCGATTCCCGTACATATACGAATCCGCGTGAAATGATGTCAGGACCGGAGACAATCGCTCCGTTCTGCTTGCTGAGGGTAACCACAACCACCAGAATACCATCCTGCGACAACAGCTTACGGTCACGCAATACAATGTTACCCACATCGCCGACACCCAGCCCGTCGATCAGTACGTTACCGGCAGTTACCTTACCCGCTCTGCGTGCAGCTCCACCGGAGATCTCAATCACTTCACCCAGCTCGGTGATGAAGATATTGCTTGGCTCTACGCCAACAGACTCCGCCAGAAGTGCATGCTTGCGCTGCATCCGGTATTCACCGTGGATCGGCATGAAGTATTTCGGCTTCATCAGGTTGAGCATCAGCTTCAGCTCTTCCTGGCTGCCGTGACCGGATACGTGAACGCCGGAGTTGGAGCCGCTGTAGATAACATTGGCACCCAGACGGAACAATTCATCAATGGTACGGCCTACATATTTCTCATTACCCGGTACCGGTGTAGCCGCAATAATAACGGTGTCGCCCGGCATAATGTCTACCTTGCGGTGGCTGGAACGCGCCATGCGTGTCAGCGCCGACATTGGCTCGCCTTGGCTGCCTGTGCACAGTACTACCACACGGTTGCCTGCCATTCTGTTCATCTCTTCAGGCTCAATGAGCATGCCGTCAGGGATATGCAGATAGCCAAGCTCGGAAGCAATGGATACTACGTTAACCATGCTTCGTCCAATAACGGTAATTTTACGTCCGGTTGCTTCAGAAGCGTTCACTACCTGCTGAATACGATGCACGTTGGAAGCGAAGGTTGCTACTACCACACGTTGTTCAGCTTTGCGGAAAATATCTTCCAGCACGATGCCGACATTCTTCTCCGAAGGCGTGAAGCCCGGCTTCTCGGCATTGGTGCTGTCAGACAGCAGGGCCAGAACGCCCTTCGATCCGATCTCAGCCATGCGGTGCAGATTGGCAAATTGACCGTTGACTGGCGTGTGGTCGAATTTGAAGTCACCGGTATGGACAACGTTGCCCTCTGGTGTCTCAATGCATACCCCGACAGAATCCGGAATACTGTGATTCGTTCTGAAGAAGGTTACCTTAAGCGATGTGCCCAGTTCAACCTCGGAATCCTCGTTAATCAGAATCCGCTTAGTTTCACCCAGCAGGTTCGCTTCCTTGAGCTTGTTCTCCACAAGACCCAGGGTAAGTCTTGTTCCGTATACCGGAACATTCAGGTTCTTAAGCACATAAGACAAGCCGCCAATGTGATCCTCATGGCCATGCGTAAGAACAATCCCTCTTACCTTGTCACGGTTCTCGGTGAGGTAGGAGATATCCGGTATTACGATATCAATACCCAGCATATCTTCTTCAGGGAATTTCAGACCGGCGTCTACGACTACAATGTCGTTGCCATACTGAACTACGTACATGTTCTTACCAATTTCACCGACTCCGCCAAGTGCGAATATCGTCAGTTTGTCGTTGTTGTTATTGTTTTTTTTGGACAAATGAATCTAACCCTCCTATGATGTTGGACGTCATACTTTTTATTTGTTAACAATGAGCTTCAATATTTCAGCGGCGCTGTAATATACATCAAATTGCTGTTAACTCCTTATTTCGACAAGGAATTCCCGGTAAGTCTGTATACTTGCACAGGTCTAAACTCCCGAATCCGGGCAGTAATATCCTCTTGAAGCGGGCAAATGCCCTCAAAATTCCACCACCGCGCCCCTCGCGCGTAAATCCGGCATATTTAGCACAGACTTATTCAAGGACCTATCCTGTCTTACAATGCAACAAATCCGCATTGCCGGAAGATTACCGCATATTCAATTAACCGCACCAAGTCACTTAAGTTCATTATACATGATTTTTTTGGCAAAAGACAAGTCACCCTGTACCTGGTCCTATTCTTTCCTTAACAAACAGCCAATATTTAAGGAAAAGACAAGCAAAAAACGCTGCAATGCCTGACTTTTTTAACATAGAGTTAATCCTGGAGAAATAATTACCATATGCGATCTGCGGCAGCCAGAAGTCCGTAACGTAAAAAAACGGCCGCTCCATAAGAGCGGCCGGTTGCCGTTGTACCTATCTTCGCCTATTCACTTATCCATGCCTGGACTAACTTATCTGAGCAGGGCAGCAATGAATGCCGCCTCTTCTTCCGTCGGTGAAACCAGCGGCAGGCGGACCGAGCCGACATCCATCCCGCGCAGCCCGAGCGCATACTTCACGGCCGAGGGGTTCGGCAGCGGCTGCGGACACTCGAACAGTCCCTTGAAGACCGGAAACAGCTGCCGGTGAAGCTCGCCTGCACGGCGGACATTCCCGGAGGTGAAGGCCTCGATCATCTCTGACATCTGTGCTCCGACAACATGGCTGGCCACACTGATAATACCGTGTCCTCCCACAGCAAGCGTCGCGAGACCGGCGGAATCATCTCCGGTGTAGACATGGAAGTCTTCAGGACAAGCTGAGGCAATCCATGTAATCTGGTCTACCGAAGCACATTCCTTCGTAGCCACAATATTAGGAATCTCCGCCAGACGCAGGGTGGTAGCTACACTCATGCTTACTGTCGTTCGTCCTGGCACATTGTACAAGATGCATGGCAGTGAAGTCGCAGCAGCAATTGCAGAGAAATGCTGGTAGAGCCCTTCCTGATTCGGTTTATTGTAATAAGGGACGACCAGAAGCACACCGTCCACGCCGATTTTCTCGGCTTCCTTAGTAAGCTCGGTGGAATGTCTGGTGCTGTTGCTGCCGGTGCCGGCAATAATTTTACAGCGTCCGGCTGCCTGCTGCTTCACGAAGGAGAACAGCTTCAGCTTCTCCTTATCGGTTAGGGTCGGCGATTCGCCGGTGGTTCCGCAGACTACGAGCGCAGCGGACTTTTGTTCCTCGATCAGGTAATCGACCAGCCTTGAAGTTGCTTCCCAGTTGATTTCTCCTTCCCCGTCAAACGGGGTAACCATTGCGGTGATCAGTCTTCCGAAATCCACTTTGAATTCCTCCTTGTCAGCGGTGCAATTCAAACTTGGCATGCAGGGCGCGAACCGACTGCACCATATCTTCTTTTTTCACGAGAACCCAGATCGTTGTGTTGGAATCAGCAGACTGCAGAATCTGGATGTTCTGCGAGCTGAGCGCCTCGACGATATGTGCCATAATTCCCGGAACACCGTTGATGCCCCCGCCGATGACGGATACCTTGGCACAGCCGGACAAGCTCTTGGGACGCAGGCCCAGCTCCTGCAGCGCAGCAATCGCCTGCTCCGATTTGTCATCGAACACGGTATATACGGCCTCGGTCGGTGTCACATTGATGAAGTCCACGCTGATTCCGTTATCGGCCATGCTTTTGAAGATCTGCAGCTGCACCCCGGTTCCATTGCCCTCCGGACATTCCACCGAGATCTGCGTAATATTGCTGACATAGGCAACCCCTGTGACGAACCGGTCCACCACTCCATGGGATACATCACTGAAGCCCTCGGGATGGGTCACAAGCGTCCCTTCCGCTTCGGAGAAGGTCGAGCGTACACGCACCGGAATCTGCGCCTGCATGGCAATCTCCACAGCCCGTGGATGAATGACCTTGGCTCCCTGATACGCCATGTTACAAATCTCGGTGTAGCTGACATAAGTAAGCTGTCTTGCATCTTCAACAATCCGCGGATCAGCAGTGAGTATTCCGTCCACATCCGTATAGATGTCTACCATATCCGCACGCAGCGCAGCCCCAAGGGCTGTAGCTGAGGTGTCGCTTCCTCCGCGGCCCAGCGTGGTGAAATCACCCGCTTCAGTCTGACCCTGGAAACCGGTTACTATTACTACTTTATGCTCACGCAGTTCCCGTAGAATGCGTTCTGTGCGCACGTCCAGGATTCTGGCATTGCCATAGCTGTTGTCGGTCAGGAATCCGGCTTGCGCTCCTGTCAGCACCGTTGACCGAATGCCCTCCTGCTCCAGCAGACCGCACAGATTGGCCGCCGAGATGATCTCCCCGCAGCACATCAGCAAATCCCGTTCCCGGTCCGGCAGTGAATTCCCGCTCTGAACCGCCAGATCAAGCAGTGTATCGGTAGCATAGGGCTCCCCCTTGCGGCCCATAGCCGAGACTACGACCACCAGGCTGAACCCGCTGGCCAGCTCCCGTTTGACATGACGGATTACGTGTTCTCTGGCCACTGGTGTGGAGAGTGAGGTTCCGCCGAATTTTTGCACCAAAATACCCATGTATAATTCCTCCATTGCTTCTCTCAGCAGACTTACTGAACCCTACGTGAAATAAATCACCCCGCGAGGCAGAAGTGTTCGTAGCTGCGATAACCTGACTCTTATTATAGCGTAAAATTGTTCGTGCCGCCCCCGGGATGAGGACGGCAGAAATGAAGCTTATGGGTCCGTCAGCTAAACTTCGCTCTTCCGGGCCAATCTTGTACTGATTATATAAGCTATGCAGAATGAAATCGTTGTACTAACATAGGCTGTAACTGGTGACCCTGCAGGGCGGCGTAACAGGCTTCGGGAATGAGATCCATCTGCGCCACCAGCGAATTCGGCTTCCCCTCGGGATTATCCTGTCCGAACGGGACGAAATAAATATGTTTGGCTACCAGGAGCTTCGCAATATTCGCAGCGTTAAGCCCAAGTCCGTCATTCGTCGAGATCGCCAGCACCAGCGGACGCCCGTTGCGCATCTGCGATTTGGCTGCCATCAGCACCGGACTGTCCGTCATCGCGTTCGCCAGCTTGCTTGTTGTGTTCCCTGTGCAGGGAGCAATCGTCAGCACATCCAGCAGCTTGGAAGGACCCAGCGGCTCCGCTTCAACAATTGTAGAAATGATATCATTCCCTGTTATATCTTTCAACTGTTTTAACCAATTTTCCGAGGTTCCAAAGCGGGTATCCGTGTTCAGTACCGAAGCAGACACAATCGGCACCACATTCGCTCCTGAGTCCATGAACCGCTGAATCTGCGGCATCACCTCAGCGAAGGTACAGTGTGAGCCGGTAATGGCATAACCTACTGTTTTTCCGTGCCAATCCATTCATTCATCCCCCCTGATTAAAGTCTCGTCCGATATCGACTGTACCAGCGCACCTGCCATAATGATTCCGGCGCTCTTGGGGGCAACAATCCCGGGCAGGCCCGGTGCCAGCATCGCCTTGATCCCGCGCTTCTCGGCATAACGGAAGTCGCATCCGCCCGGTGCGGACGCCAAATCGATGATCACGCAGTGCGGCTGAAGCCGGGACAGGACCTGTGCGTTGATAATCATAGCGGGTATGGTGTTGAAGATCAGATCCGCCTCAGGCGCATGCAGCAGCAAATCCTCTGTCATAAAAGGCTTCCAGCCCATTTCCTCCGCCCTTGCAAAGTGCTCCTGCTTCCTGACGCCTACTTTGACCGTTGCCCCCATTCCCTGGAGGGTTCTGGCCATGGTGAAGCCGGTCCGGCCCATCCCCAGCACCATCGATGTGGAGCCGTGTATGGTAAAGTCCGTGTTCTGTACGGCCATCACCAAAGCTCCCTCCGCTGTCGGAATAGAGTTGTAGATCGCCACATCATCCCTGTTCAGCAGCTCCACCAGCTTCAGCGAATGACCGGCACACAGGCCGCGCAAATAGCTTTTAGCCATGCCGGTGTATACCAATGCCCGGGACGGCAGTGCCGCGATGTGCTCCTCCCGCAGCTGGAGGCGTTCCGAAGAATACAGCGCATTAATGTAACCCTCATCATCGCAGCCGACCGCCGGCAGCACCAGCACATCCGCTTCACCTAGCAGCTCGGGCGACAACAGTTCCAGGCTTACCCCCGGGCATGGGGCATCCCATGTATCGAATCCGGCAACGCTTACGGCCGCATCCAATTCCACACATTTCCGAATCACTTCAATTTGTCTCGCGTCCCCGCCCAGGAACACGATCCTGATGCCAGTAAGCATAGGGATGACGCTCCTTTCCACAACCACATTCGACTATAGAGCATCTTATGCCGGAAGCCGCCGATGGGTGAAGAGCGGAGAGGAATTCTAATTACCAACAATACCTATGCACTTAACTAAACTAATAAAAAAAGCTTGCGGCTGCACCCGAAGGTACAATTTCCGCAAGCTTAATAGTACAGCTATGAGTTAAGGACGCTTATTTGCCAGTATGCCCGAAGCCGCCGGCTCCGCGCGCTGTGTCAGACAGCTCATCCACTTCCACCAGAGTCACTTCAGGCACCGCCTGGAATACCATCTGGGCGATCCGCTCGTTACGGGCAATCGCAAATGGCTCCTGCCCCAGATTGATCAGCAGCACCTTAATTTCGCCCCGGTAATCCGCATCGATGGTGCCCGGTGTGTTCAGGCAGGTGATGCCATGCTTCAAGGCCAGCCCGCTGCGCGGACGGATCTGCGCCTCCAGCCCGCCTGGCATCGCCAGGGATATACCGGTGGGGATCAGCGTCCGCTCGCCCGGAGCAAGCACCACAGGCTCTCCTACAGCGGCATACAGGTCATATCCCGAGGCCTGCTCGGACATTTTGCAGGGCAGCAGCACATCCTCATTCCCCGGTAGTTTGTTAATTTGAACGTAATGAGGCAAGATCATCTCTCCTAACATTGGCTATCGCTTTATCAGTGGAGCCTACCATCGCCAGGGACAACGGCTGTGCGAACATAAAGTCCAGCAGAGCATTGATATCATCCATGGTTACAGCTCCGATTTTAGCTATCATTTCATCCAGCGTATCCTGACGGCCAAGCATCAGCTCATTTTTGCCCATCCGGTTCATCCGGCTGCCCGTGCTCTCCAGACTGAGAATCAGGCTGCCCTTGAGCTGCTCCTTGCCTTTACGCAGTTCGTCCTCGCTCAGACCGTTCACAGCCAGATCACGCAGCATCTCTTTGATCAGCTCTGTCACTTCCTTGGTCTGCTTCGGCGCTGTCCCGGCATACACCGTGAACAAGCCGCTGTCAGCCTGGGCACTGTGGTACGAGAAGACGGAATAGGCCAGACCGCGCTTCTCGCGGATCTCCTGGAACAGCCGGGAGCTCATGCCGCCGCCGAACGCATTGTTGAGGAGTGCCATCGGATATTGCAGCGGCCCGCCGCTGCGGACGCCCGGCAAGGAGATGCAGATGTGATTCTGCTCGGTCTTCTTTTTGTGGAACACCAGCTCCCCCTGATATGCAGGCTCAGTCAGCACCGGCGCTTCACCATGATTCGTGAAGGAACCGAAATGCTGCTCCAGCAGCGGAATCAGACCGTCGTTAATATTACCGGCTACGCTGATCACTGTATTCTCGATGGTGTACTGCTCCTTCATGTAAGCACGCAGATCATCCGGCGTCATCTCCAGCAGGCGTTCCTTCAGCCCGAGGATCGTATAGGCCAGCGGGTGCTCACCGTAAGCGGCAGCACACATCAGCTCATGGACAAGATCATCCGGCGTGTCCTCGCACATGGCGATTTCCTCCAGGATTACATTCTTCTCCTTGGCCAGCTCCTCGGCATCCATCCGTGAGCGGAAGAACATATCTGCCAGCACATCCACAGCAATCGGCAGATGCTCATCCAGCACCTTCGCATAAAAGCATGTATATTCCTTCGAGGTAAACGCATTGACGTTCCCGCCAATGGCATCGAACTGTTCGGCAATATCCTTGGCGCTATAGCGGTCAGTCCCCTTAAAGAGCATATGCTCGATGAAATGGGAAATCCCGTTGTTCAGCGGGTTCTCATTACGGGAGCCCGTCTTGACCCAGATTCCGAAAGATACGGACCGGCCGGTCGGGATCTTCTCGGTCACCACCCGGAGTCCGTTCGATAATAATATTTTGTCCAATGTGTAATCCTCCTGGCACAGCCCCTGGTTCTGTCTGTATTTGTTATTCGCGCCTCTTATCCTATCAGAAATAGGGCGTTCACTCAACTTCCGCAGTCATGATACGCTCAGCGGAGAGTGTCTGACTGACGGTTCCCAGCTGCAGGCCCTTGGCTCTGATCCCCCGGATCATCCCTCTCAGCGCTTGCGAGGAGGATGCTGTCGGATGCATCAGGATTAACGTTCCCGGCTCTACCCGGCTGCTGATCTTGGCAACAACCGATTCGGGGGACGGATTGCGCCAATCGACCGTATCCAGCGTCCACAGCACCGTCTTCAGTCCCAGTGAGGCGGCGATCTCCACCGTCTGCTGGTTAAAGTCGCCTGACGGCGGAGCAAACCACTTGTTCGTCACACCCAGGCTTTCCTTCAGCAGCTTCTGCGTCTTCTCAATCTCGGCAGTAGCACGTGTCCGGCTTAGACTACTCATCTTAGGATGCGTATACGCATGGTTCTCCACCTCATGCCCACGCTTCAGCATCTCTGCTGCAAGCTCCTTGTTGCGGCTTAACCAGCTTCCGTCCAGAAAAAAGGTAGCCTTCACCTTCTCTGCATCCAGAATGTCCAGCATCGGACGGATATACTCATTCCCCCAGGCCACATTAATCATCAGCGAGGCCATCGGCTTCGCCGGATTCCCCCGGTAAATCGGCTGCGCTCCCAGATCATCCAGTGATACCTTAGGCTTAATCTGGCGGTACAATAGCTTAAGGCCTGCTTCGGGTCCCCGTAAAAGCGCGCTCCGGTAGGTTGCCTCTACATCGACCTCCAGCCCGTTATACCCTGGTATGGCTTTCCATACCCGGTCCACAACAGCATTCACCGGCTGCGCATTCAGCGCCTCGGCACGGCGGGTAATCTGCGCGCGCAGATCATCCTCCGCCTGATTCATTGCATAGCTCATCACGGTGGCCTCCGCCTGAGGCTTAAGCCCGGCAATCATCTCTTTCACGGGTCCATTCGTGCTGCCAATTCCAATGACTACTGCGATGCAAGCCAGCACGAGCGCCGCCTTGTCCGTCTTCATGACGTTATACCTCCCCGGCACAAACGGTCTGTTCCGTCTCCGCACCAGGGTCAAGCCGTGCGGGGACGCTTTGTCCCAGCCTATGTATGAAGGGTGCAAATTATGCATACTCGTCAATGCCGCCTTCAAGCGGGTATGGTATAACCGTCAGTCAGGACGGTACTGCTGCGTATACTTTTCCAAAAAAAAGAGGCAGAACCGTCCTGCTTCTGTCTCTTCTTCATCTCTATAGTTGGAATATCGGTGAAGCGGCGGCGTAAGAATTACGCCTTCGCTCCGCTCTCAGAAGTCAGAACTGCTTTGCGCGACAGGTTGACGCGGCCTTGCTGGTCGATCTCCGTTACCTTCACGGTAATGGTGTCGCCTATCGCTACAACATCTTCCACTTTAGCTACACGATCAGTGGACAACTGGGAGATATGCACGAGGCCGTCTTTACCAGGGATCAATTCAACGAAAGCGCCGAATTTCTCGATGCGTCTAACGGTTCCCACATAAATCTCACCAACCACTACTTCCTTCACAATTCCTTCGATGATGCCACGGGCCTTCTGGATCATAGCTTCGTCAGAAGAACCGATAAATACGCGGCCATCCTGTTCGATGTCGATCTTCACGCCGGTTTCTTCAATGATCTTGTTGATGATTTTACCGCCAGCACCGATCACATCACGGATCTTGTCCGGATTGATATTGATGATAATGATCTTCGGAGCATATTTAGACAGGCTCGGTCTTGGAGCAGCAATCGCTTCATTCATTTTACCCAAAATGAACATCCGGCCTTCTCTGGCTTGCTCAAGCGCTTCATGCAGAATTTTGCGGTCGATGCCGTCGATTTTGATATCCATCTGAATCGCCGTTACTCCTTCTGCTGTACCTGCTACCTTGAAGTCCATATCGCCGAGGTGATCTTCCATGCCTTGAATATCGGTCAGGATGGACACATGCTCCCCGTCCTTGATCAGACCCATCGCTACACCGGCTACAGGCGCCTTGATAGGTACCCCTGCATCCATCATCGCCAGAATGCTGGCACAGATACTTGCCTGGGAGGTGGAGCCATTGGATTCAATCGCTTCGGATACCAGACGGATGGTGTACGGGAATTCAGTCTCACTTGGAATCACCTTGGACAATGCGCGTTCACCGAGTGCCCCGTGGCCGATCTCGCGGCGTCCCGGTGCTCTTAGCGGACGGGCTTCCCCAACGCTGAACGGAGGGAAGTTGTAATGGTGCATGAAGCGCTTGGTTTCAGCCGGATCAATACCATCCAGAATCTGCACATCGCCCAGTGCACCCAGTGTACATACGCTGAGGATCTGTGTCTGGCCGCGTGTGAACAGACCGGAACCGTGCGTACGCGGCAGCAGCGCTGTATCACATTCGATCGGACGGATCTCGTCCAGCTTACGTCCATCCGGACGAACCTTGTCATGCGTGATCAGTCGTCTAACTTCATCCTTCACGATATCATGCAGGGCTTCCTTAACATCCTTAAGAAGCTCTGGGGTTTCTATGTATTTCTCTGCGAAATACGTCACCGCTTCGTTGTTCACCAGATCGATAGCATCCTGACGGGCATGCTTCTCGGCAATTCTTACGGCTTCCACCAGACGACTCTCTGCAAAAGCACGAACCTCTGTATTGACATCCGCATTAACCGCATGCAGCTTCACAGCCATCTTCTCTTTACCGGCAACGGCTACGAGCTGTTCAATCACAGCCACAATCTTGCGGACCTCGTCATGACCGAACATGATCGCTTCAAGCATCACTTCTTCAGTCACTTCATTGGCTTCAGCTTCCACCATCATGATGGCATCCTTCGTACCGGCCACAACCACATAAATATCGCTGATTGCCTGCTGGGCTTGATCAGGGTTGATGATGAATTCTCCGTTAATCCGGCCGACAGCCACGCCGCCGATTGGTCCGTTGAACGGCACATCGGAAATACTGAGCGCAGCGGAAGTACCGATCATGGCAGCAATATCAGGCGCACAGTCCTGATCCACGCTCATTACCAGGTTCAAGACTTGAACGTCATTACGGAATCCTTCCGGGAACAATGGACGAATGGGACGGTCTGTCAGACGACTGGACAGAATCGCTTTCTCGCTCGGACGTCCTTCACGTTTGATGAATCCGCCAGGGATTTTGCCTACTGCATATAATCTTTCCTCATAATTCACTGTAAGCGGGAAGAAATCCAGATCTTTAGGCTCACTGGAAGCTGTAACCGTACACAATACTGAAGTATCTCCGTAACGCACCATCACGGCTGCGTTCGCTTGTTTGGCCAGACGGCCTGTTTCCAGCACAAGGCGTCTTCCGCCCAGCTGCATTTCCACACGTTGTTCCATAAAACCCCTCCTTGAATGGTAATAATACGTTCCTGTATGTTCTACAAGCAAAAACGGCTTGTCCTCCGCAGAAGTGCTATAGCCGTTTTTGCGAATGCTATCAACTTGTCAACTGTAAAAGTTTACCCTAAATTTTCAAAAAGCAACCCGGCTGTCCCGCTGTCGCTCGTAAGAAGGACATACGGTATACAACCAGGCTGCTTTTGGGCTTAGCTTATGGAAAATTAACGACGCAATCCCAGTTTTTCGATCAGGGCGCTGTAACGTCTGATGTCTTTGTTCTTCAAATACGCCAGCAGTTTACGACGTTGTCCAACCATCTTCAGCAGTCCGCGGCGGGAATGATGATCCTTCTTGTGCGTACGCAAGTGGTCAGTCAAATTAACGATGTTCTCCGTAAGGATAGCAACTTGCACCTCAGGGGATCCGGTATCGGATTCATGAGTTTTGTGCTCGTCGATCAATTGATGTTTACGTTCTTGAGTCAATGCCATCCTGTTCACCTCCTTCATTATAATCGCCAGTAGCCTCGTCACCGTCGGTGAGAACAAGTAACCAAGCTAAGGTTCACATGCTGTCATTCCAGCAACGTTAATCAGTATAGCACCTTCACAGGCAAAAGTAAACGGCTTGTCCGGAAAGATTAGGAATGATATCCCAGCATCCCTTTGGCCGTCTCAGCATCTGCGCCGATCTGTGCAATTAAGGCCTGGATAGACTCAAATTTGCGCTCTGAGCGGATATAGGAGACCAGCTCCACCTTAAGCTCCTGCCCATAGATATCTGAGGCAAAATCAAACAGGTGAACCTCAAAGCTCGGAGTGGTCACGCCTTCGTGAAATGTTGGCTTCACGCCGACATTCATCACCCCGTACAAGACCTCGTCCCGGTAAAAGACCTTGACGGCGTAAACGCCCTTGGCCGGAATCACATAGCGGTCTTCGAGCTGCAGGTTCGCGGTCGGAAAGCCGATGGTCCGGCCCCGCTTCTCCCCGTGACCGACGATACCGCGCAGGTGATAACAACGTCCAAACCAGGCATTGGCCTTATCCAGTTCCCCGCTCAGCAAGCTCTTGCGGATACCCGAGCTGCTGACCTTCTCTCCTTCAAGCAGGAACGGGGCGACCGTCTCTACCTTCATCGCACCCTGTCCCAGCTCCGCAAGCGTGTCCGCATCTCCCCCGCCCATGTAGCCGAAGCGGAAGTCGAACCCAACAACTGCAGTTATAATCTGCAGCGGAAGCAGCATTACAGAGACAAAATCCGCCGGACTCACCCGGGAGAGCTCTTCATTAAATTCAATTATATATAAAAGCTCAACACCCATCCCGGCAAGCAGCTCCTGCTTATCCTTAGAAGGGGTTAAATATCCCTCATAATCCCCCTTGCCCATAACATCCTTGGGATGGGGGTAGAAGGTCATCACCGCAGCGGGTACACCTGCCTCGCGGGCAAGAGCAACAGCTGATGTGATGACACTGGCATGCCCGAGGTGCAGTCCATCGAACTGTCCCAGAGCAACTACTTGAGGCTGCGCGTACTGTGCTGCCGCCTCAGGCAGCATCGGATAGCTTAACGTTACGGTTCTCACGCTGTTTCTCACCTACATTCGCAAATAAATTAAAGTTTAGACCTGGGCAAACACCTTGACAGGTGCAATAGCTCCGGTAGCCTCCAAAGCATAAATACCGAGGAACTCCCCTTGCTGATCATAGAGACGGAAATCTCCGGCCTGCTTCACTTCCGGCATTACAAAACGGGACGACAGACGCTGCCCCTGCAGGGCTGATTTCTTCTTCTCTGCCGCAACGGTATGTCTGGGTAAATGTGAAATCGCCTCGTCGGCAGCAATCAGATGCTCATCCAGTGTGCCGCCTTCCTTGTATTCAGCGATTTGCTCCAGAGTCAGGCAATGACTGGCCGAGATCCCGGCCGACATCGTCCGCTCCAGCTTCACCATCACACCGGGAAGACCAAGCTTCCGTCCGATATCTACACAGAGGGTGCGGATATAGGTTCCCTTGGAGCATAACGCCCGGAAAGTGATCTCCGGATAGTTGCCGTTCCAGACCATTTCCTGCATCTCAATCTCATAAATCTCCACTTCACGGCTCTTGCGCTCTACGGTCTTGCCTTCCCGGGCCAGCTCGTACAGACGCTTGCCGTCCACCTTCACTGCGGAATACATCGGCGGTACCTGTGAGATCACGCCCTGAAAGGAGTTCAGCACAGCCAGCACTTCGGCTTCTGTGATATGAACCTCCTCAACAGATTCCGTAATCGTGCCGGTCAGGTCCTCTGTATCGCTGGCCATTCCCAGCCGCAGTGTGGCAACATATTCCTTGGGCAGCTCCTGGATATACTCAACTACTCTAGTAGCCCGTCCCAGACAGAGCGGCAATACACCAGTTACCTGAGGATCAAGTGTCCCGGTATGTCCAATCCGTTTCATGCCCAGAATGCGCCGCGCCTTGGCCACAACATCATGTGAAGTGAACCCTGCCGGCTTATATACAGCCAGAACTCCTGTAAGCTCACTCATAAATGACGTTTGACCTCCTCAAGCACCTGTGCCACAGCTTCTTCCAGACTTCCATTAATACGCGCGCCCGCTGCCCGGGTGTGTCCGCCGCCGCCGAAGGCTTGCGCAAGTAGCGCCACATCCACCTTACCTGCTGAACGCAGGCTGGCCTTCACCGCATGGTCATCAATGACCTTGAACAGAATGCCTACCTCTACCCCGCGGATATTACGGGGATAGTTGACAATCCCTTCAAGATCCTCATTGGCCGCTCCACAGTCCAGCATATCCTGAGGTGTAACATACACCCAGGCTATATCTCCTTCAGGACCAAGCTGTAATGTGCTAAGTGCGCGGTTGAGCACCTTAACCTGGGGAAGCGTCATCTCTTCCAGCAGGGTCTCTGCCAGGTCCGGTCCATTCACACCCAGTGCCAGCAGCTCGGATACCGCCGCCATCACTTTAGGAGAAGTATTGCTGTAACGGAAACCGCCGGTATCCGTCAACAGCCCGGTATAAATGGCTGTGGCAATATCAATATCCCATTCCAATTCAAAGGTCTTCAGCAGATCGAACAGAATCTCTGCTGTCGCTGCCGCATCCGGCTTGATGAGATTCACCGCGCCGTAGCCGTTGTTCGTTGGATGATGGTCTATATTCAAGATCAGGGCATCACTGGTGAAATGCTGCTGTGTCAGTCCTACACGCTGGAAATCCGCACAGTCAACACATATCACATGGCCGTACTGGCGGGGCAAAGAACCTTCAGACAGATTGACAATCTGATCGGCATGCCATAAGTATTCCATCCGCTGCGGAATCTGGCCTTCATTCAGCATCAGATATTTTTTGCCCAGACATGAGAGAAGCCAGCCCACCGCGAGGGTGGAGCTGACTGCATCTCCGTCCGGCTGAACATGCGACACTACAAGATAATCGTCGTGTTCCAGCAGAAACTTACGCGTCTGCTGGAGACTTTGTTCATAGCTCTGCATTCGCCGTCTCCTTTATGTTCCGTAGCCTATTCGTTTTTGCCGATTTCGCCGAGCAGCTTCTCAATATGACTTCCGTAAGCAACGGATTCGTCAATCTTGAAGATCAGCTCAGGCGTATGGCGCAGGCGGATCGCTTTGCCAAGCTCCGAGCGGAGAAAGCCATTAGCTTTCTCAATCGCTCTAAGCGAGTCTGACTTCTGCTCCTCGTCCCCGAATACGCTCAGGTATACCTTGGCCTGTGACAGATCGTTCGTCACATCTACGCCAGTTACAGTTACGAACCCGACACGCGGGTCCTTCAGTCCGCTCTGGATGAGCTGGCTCAGCTCTTTCTTAATCTGCTCGCCAACCCGTCCCGCTCTGATTTTAGACATCTTATTTCACCTCTTCGCTTAGCGCTCTACCGTTTCCATGATGAATGCTTCGATGATGTCGCCTTCAAGGACATCATTATAGCGTTCCAAAGTTATGCCACATTCATAACCCTGTGCCACTTCTTTTGCATCATCTTTGAAACGTTTCAAGGTGTCGATTTTGCCTGTGAAGACAACGATACCGCTGCGGATCAGGCGCATTTCAGCATTGCGGGTAATTTTGCCGTCGGTAACCATACAACCTGCGACACTGCCCACTTTGCTGATTTTGAATACGTTGCGCACTTCAGCGTGGCCGATAACGTTCTCTTTAAAGATAGGATCAAGCATGCCCTTCATGGCACTTTCAATCTCTTCAATGACATTGTAGATGATGTTATGCAGACGCACATCCACCTTCTCCTGCTCAGCTGCCGCTTTCGTCTGGGCATCCGGACGAACGTTGAAGCCAATCACAATAGCATTGGAAGCTGCTGCCAGGGTAATATCGGATTCTGTAATCGCGCCGGCACCGCTGTGAAGGATCTTCACGCGTACGCCTTCCACTTCGATCTTGGCCAAGGAGCCCTTAAGCGCCTCTACCGAACCCTGAACGTCACCCTTGATGATTACGTTAAGATCCTTGATCTCGCCGTCCTTGATGTGCTTGAACAGATCATCCAGCGTAACGCGGGTGTTCGTGTTCAGCTCAGACTGGCGCTGCGATGTAGAACGTCTGTCAGAGATTGCGCGTGCTTTACGCTCATCTTCGAAGGCCATGAACGGATCGCCCGCCTGCGGCACCTCGGTCAGACCGGTAATTTCCACTGGAGTGGAAGGTCCCGCTTCCTTGATTTTGCGTCCCTTGTCATTCACCATGGCACGTACGCGGCCGAAGCAGTTACCCGCTACAAATGCGTCTCCGACCTTCAGTGTACCGTTCTGTACGAGAATACGGGCAACCGGTCCACGGTTCTTGTCAAGCTCAGCTTCTATAACAGTACCGCGTGCCCGTTTGTCCGGGTTCGCCTTGTACTCATTCACTTCGGCAACGAGCAGGATCATTTCCAGCAGCTCTTCAAGGTTAATGCGCTGCTTAGCCGACAGGTTGACGAAGATTGTATCGCCGCCCCACTCTTCCGGCACCAGCTCATAGCTTGTAAGCTCCTGCTTCACCTTGTCAGGGTCTGCGCCCGGCTTATCGATCTTGTTAACTGCTACAATGATCGGAAGTCCGGCTGCCTTGGCATGGTTGATCGCTTCTACAGTCTGAGGCATTACGCCGTCATCTGCCGCTACAACGATAATCGTCATATCTGTAACCTGGGCACCACGGGCACGCATTGCGGTGAACGCTTCATGGCCCGGAGTATCAAGGAATGTGATTTTCTTATGATTAATCTCAACCTGATAAGCACCGATATGCTGCGTAATTCCGCCTGCTTCGCCGCCGGATACATTCGTGGAACGGATAGCATCGAGCAAGGTTGTTTTACCATGGTCAACGTGACCCATGATCGTTACAACCGGTGGCCGTGTCATCAGATCGTCTTCGGAATCATTCTCTTCAACGGTCTCGAAGCTGTCTTCGTCAACCGGAATCTTCACTTCTACTTCTACGCCGAATTCGCCGGCCAGCAGCAGAATCGTATCGATATCAAGCTCCTGATTGATGGTGGCCATAACCCCCATCGAGATCAGCTTCTTAATCACTTCCGAAGCATCCTTGTGAAGCAGCTTCGCGGTTTCACCCACGGTCATGCTGCCACGGACAATGATCTTCTTAGGTGTGTTGTCAATCTTCTCACGATATACGGTCGGCTGGTTTCTGCCGCGGTTGTTCTTGCCGCCACGGCCGCGATAGTTGCCGCCCTTGTTGTCGTCGTAACGTTTCTGGCCGCTGTTGTTGCCGCCAGGTCTGCCGCCAGTGGTATTCTTCTTAGGGCCGTCATTGCGTGAGAAACCTCCGCCTGCATTGCCTTGACCTGACGGACGGTCACCTGTACGTGGTGCGCCGCCTTGTCCTTGCGGACGGCTGCCAGTAGAGCTGCCCTGTGGGCGGCTTCCGCTAGTAGAACTGCCTTGTGGACGGCTTCCGCCAGTAGAGCTGCCTTGCGGACGGCTGCCAGTGGAGCTGCCCTGTGGGCGGCTTCCGCCAGTAGAACTGCCTTGTGGACGGCTTCCGCCAGTGGAGCTGCCCTGTGGGCGGCTGCCGGTGGAGCTGCCTTGCGGGCGGCTGCCAGTCGAACTGCTTTGCGGACGGCTGCTGCTTGAACTGCCCTGCGGGCGGGAATTCTGAGCGGAGCCTGATGTTTGTGTTCTGCGGGAATCTTGTCCGCTTTGGGGCCTTGGGGACGTCGTCGATTGGTTGTTGTTTTGGTTACTGTTCATACCTACCTGCTTTTCCGAATGAATTTTGTTGGTATTCTGAGCACTGCGTACTTCGGCGGTTACCGCACCGGTAGTCACTACCGGACGGCTGCTGGTGCCGTTGTCCCGCTTGGCTGCAGCGTTTGACTTGATGTCCTTGAAGAATTGTTCAACTTTGTTCACGGAGCCATTCTCCATGACACTCATATGATTATTCACCGGGACATCCAAACGCTTCAGAATGGTAATAATTTCTTTACTGCTCATGTTCAAAGACTTGGCATATTCGTATACGCGCAGCTTATCCTTATTATCTTCTTTAGTCAATAACTCCACCTCCGACAGTATCTCCAAGCGTTCTGGAGATCATTTCCGCGAATCCTTTATCCGTAACGGCCAGCACCACGCGCTGGTCCTTACCAATACTTGCACCGAGTTCATCCCGGTGAAATGCGATTACTAGTGGAATATCGTAGGTTCCGCATTTATCGCGGAACTTCTTCTGGGTATTATCTGAAGCGTCACCTGCCAGGACGACCAGCTTCGCCTCTGAAGACCGCACTGCCTTAAGCACAGCCTCATCGCCGGTGACAATCTTGCCTGCTCTCATCGCAAGCCCTAAATAAGAAAGTGTCTTACTCATTGTCCTCACTATCCTTCGCTGCCAAAAACTGCTCCTCCACGGATGCAAAATCCCGGGCAAGCTGGGCATAGATTTCAGGACTGACCTGACATTTCAATGCCCGGTCAAGTGCTTTGGTCTTCTGTGCTAGCTTAAAGTATTCCAGTTTACCGCAGATATAAGCGCCACGGCCCGACTTCTTGCCTGTCAGGTCGATCAGCACCTCGCCTTCAGGCGTTCTCACCACGCGAATCAGCTCTTTCTTGGGCATCATCTCCTGGCTGGCAACGCATTTACGCAGCGGCACCTTTCTTTGCTTCATAACAAAGCACCTCCCGTCAGTCAGCATTCATTAATCGATGGAGACGGAATCCTGATGCATTTCATCATTGGACGATCTGGGTCTACCGTATTCCTGCTCCGCCTGCGTCTCGCTCTTGATATCGATCTTCCAGCCGGTCAGCTTGGCGGCAAGACGGGCATTCTGCCCCTTGATGCCGATAGCCAGCGACAGCTGATAGTCAGGAACAATGACGCGGGCCATTTTCTCAGCTTCAAAGACCTGAACCTCAAGCACCTTGGACGGGCTAAGAGCATTGGCTACGTACTCCTGCACCAGCTCGGAATATCTGACGATATCAATCTTCTCACCACGAAGCTCAGTCACGATGGTCTGTACACGCGTGCCTCTCGGTCCTACGCAGGAGCCCACCGGGTCAACTTCAGGATTGCGTGAGAACACGGCGATCTTGGAGCGGAAGCCGGCTTCGCGGGCAACGGAACGAATCTCCACCACCCCGTCAAAAATCTCCGGCACCTCCAGCTCGAACAGACGCTTCAGGAGACCCGGATGACTGCGGGACAGCATGATCTGCGGTCCTTTGGTCGTGTTCTCCACCTTGGTGATATAAGCCTTGATGCGCTCGCTCTGCTTGAACTTCTCTCCAGGCATCAGCTCGCTCAGCGGAAGAACCGCCTCGATTTTGCCAAGATCCACATAGATATTGCGCATATCCTGACGCTGTACAAGGCCGGTAACAATATCATCTTCCTTGTCGATAAAAGCGTTATAGATCAGGCCGCGTTCCGCTTCACGGATACGCTGGGTAACCACCTGCTTCGCAGTCTGGGCGGCAATGCGGCCGAAATCACGCGGCGTGACTTCCTGCTCAGCGATGTCCTCCAGCTGGAAATGCGGGTTGATCTCCCGGGCAGCCAGGAGTGAGATCTCAGTCCGTGCATCGAGAACCTCCTCCACAATCAGCTTGCGGGCAAACACCTTGATTACGCCTGTGTTGCGGTTCATATCCACACGCACATTCTGCGCCGCATTGAAATTGCGTTTATAGCTGGAGATCAGCGCCGCTTCGATGGCTTCGAACAGCACATCCTTGCTGATGCCTTTCTCCCTTTCCAGTTCATTCATAGCTTCAATAAACTCCATACTCATGAAATTCCGGTCCCCCTTTCAAGACGTTAAAAAATAATGGCCAATCTCGCACTGGCGACCTTGGCGTAAGGTACCACATGTTCTTTTTTGCCCGCGGAGATGAGCAGTTCCTCGTTCTCGAACGAGAGCAACCGGCCTTCGAATTCTTTGAGTCCTTGAATCGGCTCATAGACCGTTACATATACGTCCTTGCCCACTGCCTTGGCGACATCCGCAGCTTTCTTGAGCGGACGCTCAGCTCCCGGCGAGGAGACTTCAAGGAAATACGCTTCGGAGAACGGATCATTCTCATCCAGCTTCTGGCTGATATATTCGCTGATGGACCCGCAGTCATCGATATCGATGCCGCCCTCTTTGTCTACGAATACGCGCAGAAACCAGTTGGAGCCTTCCTTCACGTATTCAACGTCCACCAGTTCGAAACCATTGTCCTCGAGATAGGACCCGAGCAGCTGCTCTACCGTTTGTTTAATTTTGGATTTGGGTGTGCTCAAAAGAAGATTACCTCCACGAACTTGTCTTTTGCTATATACCAAAGATAAAGAGTGGGTTTCCCCACTCTTTACACAACGGACTTATCTCATTATTACCAAAAAAATTATACCATAGTGAGGCAGCACTGACAAGTACCAGCCCTTGACTCCCCTTTTTAAAGGACTCTATATGCTATCACTTAAGCCGGTTGTTAGAACAGTGAAAGCTGGTTGCTCTCCGGCAATCCCCGGAAGCAGCCCATTCCCGTGAGCAGCTCAATCACCGTTTTACTGGCCTTGGATTTCTGCTGGAAATCCTCAATGGAGAGGAATTCTCCTGCGTCCTTGGCAGCAGCGATATTAATCGCAGCATTATCCCCGATTCCCGCAAGCGAGGAGAATGGAGGAATCAGGCTCGTACCGTCTACCGTAAATTTGGTAGCGTCCGAGCGGTACAGATCAATGTTCTTGAAGGTGAAGCCGCGTGCGGTCATCTCCAGGGCCATCTCCAGGACCGGAAGCATGGCTTTTTCCTTAGGCAGCGCCTGGAAGCCCTTGGCTTCGATCTCTACCAGCTGGCGCGCAATGGCTTCGTAGCCTTTGCAGCACAGCTCGATATCGAAATCCGCCGCGCGGACCGAGAAGTAAGTCGCATAGTATTCTATCGGATGATACAGCTTGAAGAAGGCTGTTCGCACCGCTGAAATAACATAAGCCGCGGCATGGGCCTTCGGGAACATATACTGGATTTTGAGACAGGAATCAATGTACCACTGCGGCACCTTGCAATTCTTCATCTCTTCAATCCACTCCGGCGGCAAGCCCTTCCCTTTACGCACGCTCTCCGTAATTTTGAAGGCCAGACTGGCATCCATGCCCGCCTTATAGATCAGATAGAGCATAATATCATCACGGCAGCCGATTACCGTCTTAATGTTGCAGGTGTTGTTCTTGATCAGCTCCTGGGCATTTCCCAGCCACACGCCGGTTCCATGGGACAGCCCCGAAATCTGCAGCAAATCGGCAAAGCTGGACGGCTTCGCTTCGACAAGCATCTGGCGGACGAACTTCGTCCCCATCTCGGGCACTCCATAAGTGGCTACCGGGGTGCGGATCTGATCCGGCCTTACCCCGAGCGCATCCGTAGAGTTGAACATACTCATCACCTTCGGATCATTCATTGGAATGGTCGTCGGGTCGACGCCAGTCAGATCCTGCAGCATCCGCATCATCGTCGGATCATCGTGGCCGAGAATATCGAGCTTGAGCAGGTTGGCATCGAAGGCGTGATAGTCGAAATGGGTAGTCTTCCACTCGGCTGTAACATCATCCGCCGGGAACTGCACCGGAGTGATATCTTCGATCTCCATGTAGTCCGGCAAAACAACGATACCGCCGGGATGCTGCCCCGTACTGCGCTTCACACCGGTACAGCCGGCGGCAAGCCGTCCAACCTCCGCGCCGCGCCAGCGCTTCTGGTGATGCTCCTCATATTTCTTAGTGAAGCCGAAGGCGGTCTTCTCCGCCACTGTACCGATGGTTCCCGCGCGGAATACATTGTCCGGACCGAACATTGTTTTGGTAAAATTATGGGCGTTCGGCTGATACTCCCCGGAGAAGTTAAGGTCGATATCGGGAACCTTGTCCCCTTTGAAGCCCAGGAAGGTCTCAAACGGAATATCCTGCCCTTCTCCCTTAAGCTTGCCGCCGCAATCCGGACAGTCCTTATCCGGCAAGTCAAAGCCGCTCGGCACACTTCCGTCCAGGAACCATTCGCTGTGCCGGCATTCGGAATTGGTGCAGATATAGTGGGCCGGAAGCGGATTAACCTCCGATATTCCAAGGAATGTTGCCACTACCGACGAGCCTACCGAGCCACGGGAACCGACGAGATAACCGTCCTGGTTCGACTTTTTGACCAGCCGTTCCGAGATCAGATAGTTGGCGGAGAACCCGTATTTAATAATCGGGGCAAGCTCCTTCTCCAGACGGGCAACCACAACCTCCGGCAGCTCCTCGCCGTAGATCGATTTGGCAGTGTCATAGCAGGTATTGCGGATCTCATCATCCGCACCTTCAATAATAGGTGTGAAGAGATCGCTTGGAAACAGATCGTATTCCTCGAACCGCTCAGCCAGCTCAACAGTATTCGTTACCACGACTTCCTTCGCTTTGGCTGCACCCAGGTATTCGAACTCGGCAAGCATCTCATCGGTTGTACGGAAGTGGGCATCCGGCTTGTTCTGGTCCTTCAGCGGACTGAACCCGGTAATCCCGTGGATCGTAATATCGCGGAACAGTTTATCGCGCGGCTCCAGATAGTGCACATTCCCAGTGGCTATCACCGGCTTGTTTATCTGCTCGCCAATCTCACAGATTTTGCGTACAACTCCCCGCAGGTCCTCTGGACTCGCTACGAACCCTTTATCCACCAGATGCATGTACATGGTCAGCGGCTGGATTTCCAGCACATCATAGAACTGGGCAACCTCAATCGCCTCTTCTACGGTCTTGTTCAGCACAGCCTCGAAGAACTCGCCCCGCTCACAGCCGGATATGACGAGCAGTCCGTCACGATGCTCTTCAAGCTTCGATTTGGGGATGCAGGGTACCCGCTTGTAGTACTCGGTATGCGACATGGAGATCAGCTTGTAGAGGTTCTTTTTGCCGATGGGATTCAGTGCATAGATGCCGCAGTGAAACGGCCGCACATTCGACAGGTCATTGCCTACATAATCATTCAGCCGGTCCAGCCGGGTCATCCCCTTCATCTTCTCCGCATCGGCCAAGAGACCGTTCAGAATCCCGCCCAGTGCTATCGTATCATCCACCGCACGGTGATGGCTCTCCAGCAGTACCTTGTACTTGTCAGCAAGCGTATTGAGCCGGTGGTTCTTCATTTTGGGGAAGAGCAGACGCGCCAGCTCCAGCGTATCCAGTGAAGGATTCGGCAGCTCCGGCTGCCCCAGCTTCTTCAGAGAAGCTTGAATGAAGCCCATATCGAACCGCGCATTGTGCGCAACGAGAATGCTGTCTCCTACAAACTCCACGAATTCCTTTAGTACCGGTTCCAGATCCGGGGCATCCTTGACCATTTCATCCGTAATGTTCGTCAGCTGCTGGATGTGGTAGGGAATTTTCTCATGCGGATTGACAAAGGTGGTGTAGCGGTCCAGCTCCTTGCCTTCGCACATCTTGATCGCCGCAAGCTCCGTGATGTTATTGCGTGTGATGGACAGCCCCGTGGTCTCGATATCGAAAACGACATAGGTTGCCGTCTTGAGCTCCAGCGGCTGTGCATTCTCCACGATATTGACCGCGTCATTGACGACATTGGCCTCCACACCGTAGAGCATCTTGAGCTTATGCTTATGGGCGGCATGATTCGCATCCGGGAAGCTCTGAACATTGCCATGGTCGGTAACTGCAAGTGCCGGGTGGCCCCATTTCGCAGCTGTTTTGACATAGGCATCAATCGGTGCTACCGCATCCATCGTGCTCATGGTCGTATGCAGGTGGAACTCCACGCGCTTCTCCTTAGCATTGTCCTTACGTGCAGGCGGTGCCGACACCTCGGTCAGATCCGAAGGAATCATCACCAGCTCGGGAATCTGCATGAACCGGTCATATTCCACTTTGCCGCGCGCCCGGACCCATTTGCCGTTAGCCAGCTGACCCATGATCTTCAGCTCTTCCTTGGTCTTCGCGAACATCTTCATCTGCAGGGAATCTGTAAAGTCTGTGATGCAGAAGGTGAACAGCGTATTCCCGTTACGCAGCTCCTTGCTGTCCAGCCCGAAGATCGTCCCCTGGATTGTAATCTTCTTCTCTTCATCCTGAATCTCCAGAATGGAGACGGCCTGCTCCTTAATGTCATTCCCGATCTGAAGCTTAATGACCTCGCCCGGGTCCCCCGCTTCTTCAGGCTCGTCCGGCTCACTGTTCATCATCATCAGCTCTACCAGCTCACGTTGCTCCTGCTGGAGCTTCTGCTGGAATTCCTCATAGGCATCCGCTTTGTTTTTGGTCTCATCCTCGGACATCTGCAGCTTGACCTTGAGAGGGAGCGCGAAGTATTTATCATAATATTTAATAATGGCGGCTTCGATACCCTTTTTGCGGGCCAGTTCGAGCGACATGGAATCGTTCAGGCTTAGGATGAGCGTGCCGTCCTGCAGCTCCTGGCTGGAGCGCGTCAGCCAACCGTTGACGGACGGAATCTCACGCTGGACCCACTCCAGGAACATGCCCCAGTACTCCTGTACAATATCAGCTCTGCTTACAGTATCATCATATAGGAACAAGAAGCTGACCTTGGCAATATGCTGCAGCTTCTCACGCATTCTAAGGATAAATGCCCGGTAGGTCTGGGCGGGAATCAGGGTTGTCTTCGCAATCACGATATGCCAGTCATGGTTGCCGCGGCTAATCTCCACCCGTTCAATCTGTCCGTCTACAAAATAAGGATCAATCATGGCAGGCGGAATCTCCCCCTGCTTCATCAACAGCTCAAATCTCTTTCTTCTCTCCACGTTCTGCTCCATGCATTCCCCACCTAACTCGGCAATATTTGTAAGAAAAAGCCTCCAGCTTAAAAAGCATTGGGTACTTGCGGCCCGCCGACTCCTCTCGCCAGAAGCTGATATAAAAAAATAACAAATATAAGGTTGCCGATTAATATGCTTTGGCAAATACAACCGTATGCTGAGCAGGCTTGCCGCAGCAAATACAGGTCTCTTTCGTTTCTGACGGGTGGAACGGAATATTACGGCTGCCTGCGCCGGTCTCTTCCTTGACCTTATCTTCACAATCCTCAGAGCCGCACCAGCCTGCAAGCGCAAAGCCGCGTTTCTCTTCCATAGAATCCTTCATCTGCTCAAGAGTGTCTACGGAATAGAAATGATCCTCACGGAATTTCAGTGCCCGCTCGTACATTTCCTGATGGACCTGCGCAAGCATCGCATTCACTTCTTCAACCAGGTTCTCCTGCTGAATGACCTTCTTCTCGCCGCTGATCCGGGATACAAGCACGCAGACGCCATTCTCCATATCACGCGGTCCAAGCTCCAGACGGACAGGGACGCCGCGCATTTCATATTCATTGAACTTCCAGCCCGGGGTTACATCCGCACGGTCATCTACACGCACGCGGATTCCGGCGCTCTTAAGCTCACCAAACAGTTCGTCGGTACGTCCGATGACTGCTTCGCGGGTCTTAGGCGGTCCGATTGGAATCATAATGACTTGCGTAGGCGCTACCTTCGGCGGCAGAGCCAGTCCACGGTCGTCACCATGCACCATGATGAGGGAACCGATCAGACGCGTGGTAGAGCCCCACGAGGTGGTATGTGCATGTTCCAGTACATTCTCCCGGTTCAGATATTGGATATCAAAAGCAACCGCGAACTTGGTGCCCAGATAATGTGAGGTAGCGGCCTGTACAGCCCGTCCATCCTTCATCATCGCTTCAATGGAATACGTATCCACAGCACCGGCAAACCGCTCGGATGGCGTCTTCTGTCCGGTCACTACCGGAATAGCCAGAAAGGTCTCCACGAAGTCGCGGTAGTTATCAAGCATCTTCATCGTTTCTTCGCGTGCTTCCGTCTCATTCTCATGCGCGGTATGGCCTTCCTGCCAGAGGAATTCTGTCGTACGGATAAACGGCAGGGTACGTTTCTCCCAGCGGACCACGTTGGCCCATTGGTTGATCAGCACCGGAAGGTCGCGGTAAGACTGAATCCACTTGGAATACATATGGCCAAACATGGTCTCGGACGTAGGGCGGATCGCCAGACGTTCTTCCAGCACATCGCCTCCGGCCTCAGTGACCCAAGGCAGCTCCGGGTTGAAGCCCTCCACATGTTCCTTCTCCTTCTGGAAAAAGCTCTCGGGAATGAACAGCGGGAAGTAGGCATTCCGGTGACCGGTCGCCTTCAGGCGGCGGTTCATTTCCTCCTGGATATGCTCCCAGATTTCATAGCCGTCCGGTTTGAACACGATACAGCCGCGGACCGGCGAATAATCCATCAGGTCCGCTTTTTTGATAACATCGATATACCAGCGTGAGAAATCCTCGCCCTGCGGCGTGATCTCTGTAACGAACTGCTTGTCTTTGGCCATGTGAAGAAATCCTCCTATTATTCGCCCCTCAGATTGCACATTAGGTGTGAAGCCCAATCAAATGCATCGCGGGATAAAAAAGATATGACATCCGTCAGCCGCTTATGAGGCGTAAAATATCATTATACGTAACAGCGATCATCACCAGGAACAGCAGGGCAAAGCCTACAAAGTGGACCATGCCTTCCCTGCTCGGGTCCACCGGCTTGCCGCGCAGTGCCTCAACACCCAGGAATACAAGCCGGCTGCCATCCAGTGCAGGAATCGGCAGAAGATTGAAGATCCCCAGATAGAGGCTGAGAATAGCCGCCCAATAGGTCAAATACTGAATCCCCTGCTGGGCAATCTGCCCGGTCAATTGGAACGTGCCTACCGGCCCGGAGATATCATCCATATTAAATTTGTTGATCAGCTGCTTGAAGCCGATAAAAATCAGCTTGGTGGTGTCGACCATCGCTGTACCGGACTTGGTAATTGTCTCCCCCACTCCGGCCTTGCGGGTAGGAAGCTCCGGCGTAATTCCAACCTTGCCGCCTTGCTCCCCTTCCATTCCACGGGGAATCATGGTCACATTCAAGGTCTCTTCGCCGCGCTTCAGCGTCCAGTTCATTTCTTTGCCTTTGGAGGCTGAAGTCAGCTTGATCATCTTCTGGTAATCTCCGCCGATGGCCTGCCCGTCCACAGTGACGACGATGTCGCCCTTCTGAAGACCTGCTTCCTGTGCAGGCATTCCTACGCTGACGTCACCGATCTTCACATAGGTCGGATTCTCCACCGGGATTCCGGCCATCTGCAGATGAAGTGCAAATAGCACAAACGCCAGAATGAAGTTCATCACCGGTCCGGCCAGGATCGCTATCGCGCGCTGGCCGACGGTTTTGCTGCCGAACTGGCGGTCCTTGGGCGCAATTTGCGTCTGCTGGGTGCCTTTGATCATCATCGCCTGCGGATTCACATCATAGGTGGTCACTTCACCATCTACATCAAGGCGGATCTTCAGTTCATTCTCCAGATCCGTGAACTGCGCTTCGCCGCGGATAACATTTCTGCGCGTATCCAGGGAATCGAGGTAGATATTCTTTACCTTGTTATCCTGGCCCAGCCGGACAGCAATGGTCTGCCCGGGGCCGATCTCAACCATCTCCGGGTCTTCGCCGGCCATACGGGCGTATCCCCCGAAGGGCAGCAGGCGGAGCGTGAACTGGGTTTCACCGCGTTTATAAGAGAACAGTTTCGGACCGAAACCGATCGCAAATTCCCGTACAAGAATTCCGGCGCGTTTGGCAAAATAATAATGTCCCCATTCATGGACAGTCACCAAAACAAAGAACATAAACACCGTTAAAAAAACAACTCTTACCATCTCCATAGCGCAACATTCCCCCTTAAGGTGTAAGACCGAAGTATGTCCTCTTAATTTATCATTATTCCAAGGCAGGGCACAAGAGAATCAACAGTCCACACCTATTTTTCAGGGTACAGCCATATTCACCGTTTCCAAAGGCCTCTTATCCCTTTACAGGACAGCCGCAAGCTCCCGGGAAGCTATATCGCTACTGTGAATCTGTTCCAGACCGGGGTTCGCCTCACCCTGATGACGCTGAAGCACTTCATCAATAATCTCATCAATCCGCAGGAAGGGAATCTCACCGCGCAGGAAGCGGGCCACGGCGACCTCATTGGCTGCATTGAAGGCTGTTGTGAATGTGCCGCCCGCTATGCCGCAGTCAATAGCCATCTTCAGCGCCGGATAGCGCTCATAATCCATCTCCCGGAAGGTCAGGCTGGTTACCTGAGCCAGAGACAAACGCTTCGCAGGAGACGGCCAGCGGTCGGGATAGGTGAGCGCATATTGAATGGGAACCCGCATATCAGGAGTCCCAAGCTGAGCAATAATGCTGCTGTCGCAGAACTCCACATAGGAGTGAATGATACTCTCCGGATGCAGCACCACATCAATCTGCTCATACGGAAGGGCGAACAAATGGTGGGCTTCAATAACCTCCAGGCCTTTGTTAACCATGGTTGCCGAGTCAATAGTAATCTTGGCCCCCATGCTCCAATTGGGGTGACGCAGTGCGTCCGCTACGGTAACATTCGTAAGCTGTTCACGCTTATAATCACGGAATGAACCGCCCGAGGCAGTAATGGTAATTGAAGCCACATCTTCACGGTTCTCCCCGTTTAAGCATTGGAAAATCGCCGAATGCTCACTGTCCACTGGAAGCAGCTTCACGCCTTTGCGTTCAGCCAGCTCTGTAACCAGATGTCCGGCGGTCACCAGTGTCTCCTTATTAGCCAGTCCAATATGTCTGCCGGCTTCAATCGCCGCCAGCGTAGACTGAAGTCCTACACTGCCTACAAGCGCAGTTACGACTGTCTGTGCATCGCCTCCGGCAGCAATCTCCACCAGACCTTCACTTCCGCTATACAGCTCTACACCGGCAGGCAGACTGGATCTGATCTCCTCTGCAAGCTCCTTCGTGGATACCGATACACGGCGAGGCTTGAAACGGCGGACCTGTTCCAGCAGCAGTGAAGTATTACTTCCCGCCGCCAGTCCATCGACTTCAAAAGCTTCCGGATGCATAGCTACCACATCCAGCGTCTGGGTACCGATGGAACCCGTAGAGCCGAGAATACTAATTCTTTTCACAGTTGCTTTCCTTCTCCCTGTCGTTAATAGTAAGGCATCAGCATTACGATATGTACGAAAGGAAATACGATGATCCAGCTGTCGCAGCGGTCCAGGATGCCACCGTGACCCGGCAAGAGTGAGCCTGAATCCTTAATACCGTACACCCGTTTATAGGCAGATTGTACAAGATCTCCAAGCTGACCCAGCACAGCGCAAGCAATTCCAATCAGCAGCGCGCGTCCGATAGTCAGCAGATCAGGAACCAGTATAGCAAACACAATCGATATGACAGCAGAAATCAATACTCCGCCAAGCGCGCCCTCTATAGTCTTGTTAGGACTGATCGCAGGCCACAGCTTGTTCTTCCCGAAGCTTCTGCCGACAAAATAGGCTCCGGCATCACTGCCCCATATACAGCACAGCAGCAGGATCGTCCAGAAGAGGCCATGGCCATCTCCCGCACCGCGGGCGATTCCCATATACGAGAACCCCATTCCTATGTAAACAATGCCAGTGAACATCATCGCGGTGATTTTGATATCAAGCTTATTCTTACTGAAGACAGTGACCAGCAGGAATAGCAGCAATACCAGCCATATCCCCTGTTCCCAGGAGAATAGCTTATTCGTTCCCAGGAGATCCCAAGGAATCATAAAGCCTACTACAGAGGCATAACCAAATACAGCAGTCAGCCCGAAGGTGGCTGTACCTGTCATTTTCACAAATTCATAATAGCCGATGAGGGCCATCGCAGTCAGCATCAGCTGATACGGCCAGCCACCCCAATAGCATAACCCTAAAAACAAGGCCCCGGCAACAATTCCGGTAATCAATCGCTGCTTCAAAGAATCCCTCTCCCATCAGGCTACTTCAATCCACCATAACGGCGTGTGCGGCGCTGATATTCAGCCACAGCCTGCATCAGATGCGACTTGTCGAACTCCGGCCAGTACGCATCCGTAAACCAAAATTCACTATAGGCGATTTGCCACAGCATAAAGTTACTGAGCCGCATCTCTCCGCTCGTACGGATGAGCAGGTCAGGATCGGGTAATCCGCTGGATGACAATCTGTTGTCAATCAGCTCTGAAGTGATCTCTTCAGGTGACAGAATTCCTGCCTGGATATCCTTGCCCAGAGCGCGCATACAGTCCTCAATCTCTTTGCGCCCGCCGTAGTTCAGAGCAAAATTAAGTATAAGTCCGGTATTGCTTAGTGTGCGGGCGACCGCTTCTTCCATCGCCTTGCGGGTATGGGAAGGCAAAGCCTCCGTGTTGCCCATTACGCGCACCTGTACATTCTTCTCAATGAGTTCATCCAGTTCAATAGCCAGGAATTCTACGGGAAGGCGCATCAGGAAATCCACTTCATCCTTCGGCCGGGTCCAGTTCTCCGTAGAGAAAGCGTACAGAGTCAAAAATTCTACTCCGAGGTCATTCGCTGCAATGGTAGCACGTTTGACTGCCTTCATCCCGTTCTGATGGCCCACAACCCGGGGCATACCGCGCCGTTTCGCCCAGCGCCCGTTGCCATCCATAATTATCGCTACGTGCCGGGGAATATTATCCGGTGAAATCTCGACTGGCTCCTGCCTGTCTTTACGGCTCAGCCATTCTTGAATCCGTTTGATCATTTCCGTTTCCTCCAAGCTCTTATCAGAAAGAGACAAACCCCACCATTAACGGAGGGGCCTGAAGTCTCATGAATTTCGTTATACTTCCATAATCTCTTTTTCTTTGGACAAGAGCACTTTGTCGACTTCAGCTATGAACTTATCCGTTGATTTCTGGATATCTTCCTGATGTCCATGTGATTCATCTTCTGAAATGCCGTTCTTCTCCATCTTCTTGATGTCATCGTTGGCATCGCGGCGGATGTTGCGGATCGCTACCTTAGCTTCTTCACCGAACTTCTTGGTGAATTTCACCAGCTCAGTGCGGCGTTCTTCGGTAAGCGGAGGAATCGACAGGCGGATAATCGTACCGTCATTGGCAGGTGTAATCCCGATGTCGGATTTCATAATCGCCTTTTCGATGTCTGACATTGAAGTTTTGTCCCACGGCTGGATCAGCAGGGTCCGGGAATCCGGTGTGCTGATGTTAGCCAGCTGATTGATCGGAGTTGGAGCACCGTAATACTCAACCTGGATGCGATCCAGCAGCGACGTCGAAGCGCGTCCTGCCCGCAGTGTTGCCAAGTCGCGTTTCAGCGAGAGAATCGCTTTTTCCATACGCTCTTCGGCATTCTTCTTAACCGATTGTGGCATTTAATTTACACTCCCTTTAACGATCGTCCCGATCTTTTCGCCGAGAACGACGCGTTTAATATTGCCTTGCTCTGTAATAGCAAACACAATGAGCGGTATATTATTATCCATGCAGAGTGAGGAAGCGGTAGAATCCATAACCCCCAGGTTTTTGTTCAGAATATCCATGTAAGTAAGCTGCTCGTATTTCACGGCTGTGCTGTCCTTGAACGGATCTGCTGAGTAGACGCCGTCTACCTTATTCTTGGCCATGAGGATAACCTCGGCTTCAATCTCGGCTGCTCTAAGCGCTGCCGTAGTATCTGTCGAGAAGAACGGATTCCCTGTCCCTGCGGCAAAAATAACTACGCGGCCCTTCTCCAGATGCCGGATCGCCCGGCGGCGGATATAGGGCTCAGCAATCTGCTGCATGGCGATAGAGGTCTGAACCCGGGTAGGGACATCGATCTGCTCCAGAGCGTCCTGCAATGCCAGCGAGTTCATCACTGTTGCCAGCATTCCCATATAATCGGCTGTTGCCCGGTCAATACCGCTTGCACTTCCGGCGATTCCGCGCCAGATGTTGCCACCGCCGCATACAATCGCAACCTGAACTCCAAGCTCCACGACTTCCTTGACCTGCTCTGCAATAGAGATGATCGTATCGGCATCGATGCCATAGCCATTCTGTCCGGCGAGCGATTCACCGCTTACCTTAAGGACTACTCTCTTAAATACCGGTTGTTCCAATTATATACCCTCACTTTCTACAAAAGACGGAACACTACTTGTATGTGTTCCGCTCTTTTGATGCTTGCCTGTATTCAGTTCTTATTCAATGTCATGCAGTTATTATTGTTTTACTTGTGCCATAACTTCTTCTACGAAGTTGTCGACTTTCTTCTCAAGACCTTCACCCAGTTCGAAACGAACAAAGCGGCGGATGGTGATGTTCTCGCCAATGGTGCTGATTTTTTCATTCAGCAGCTGGGAGATTGTCTTGTCCGGGTCTTTAACGAAGGATTGCTCCATCAGGCAGTATTCTTCATAGAACTTGCTGATGCGGCCTTCCACCATTTTTTCAACGATCTTCTCAGGCTTGCCTTCGTTCAGCGCTTGCGCCTTAAGAATTTCTTTTTCCTTCTCTACGTCTGCAGAAGGTACTTCTTCACGGCGGACATACAGCGGGTTTGCTGCTGCGATTTGCATAGCGATGTCGCGCGCGAATTCTCTGAAGGAATCCGTTTTGCCTACGAAGTCAGTTTCGCAGTTGATTTCCACCAGAACGCCAATACGGCCGCCAGCGTGGATATAGGATTCTACAGTACCTTCAGTAGCAATACGTCCGGCCTTGTTCGCTGCTGCGGACAGACCTTTTTCACGAAGCAATTCTGCTGCTTTGGTGATGTCGTTGTTTGCTTCTTCCAGCGCTTTCTTACAATCGAGCATTCCTGCCCCTGTTCTTTCACGAAGTTCCTTCACTGCTTTTGCATCTACTGCCATTGTTATTCCCTCCAGGGTCATAGTCGTTGTCATACGCGGGCATAAAGCGATACTTGCTTGCATTTTAAAAAAAGGGCAGTGAGAGGTTATCCACCTGCCAACCACCCTTTTCATTTGAGTTTATGTTTTATGTTCCGGTTACTACTTAAGCTGTAGTTGTGTCTTCGCCCTGATGAGCTTCAACAACAGCATCAGCCATCTTACCAGTCAAGAGCTTCACGGCGCGGATTGCGTCGTCATTGCCTGGGATTACGTAGTCAATTTCATCCGGATCGCAGTTAGTATCAACGATAGCTACGATAGGAATACCCAATTTGCGAGCTTCTGCTACTGCAATGCGCTCTTTACGCGGGTCAATGATGAACAGCGCGCTTGGAAGACCTTTCATGTTCTTGATACCGCCCAGGAATTTCTCAAGACGATCTTTCTCTTTGCGGAGAAGGATAACTTCTTTCTTAGGCAATACTGCAAAGGTACCGTCTTCTTCCCAAGCTTCCAATTTCTTCAGGCGGTCAATACGCTTCTGAATAGTCTGGAAGTTAGTCAGGGTACCGCCGAGCCAACGCTGGTTAATGAAGAACATACCCGAACGTTCAGCTTCTTCTTTTACGGAATCCTGTGCCTGCTTCTTTGTTCCTACGAATAGGATTGTGCCGTTGTCGCCAGCGACGCTCTTTACAAAGTTGTAAGCTTCCTCTACCTTCTTGACTGTCTTTTGCAAGT
Source organism: Paenibacillus sp. FSL R7-0210 (assembly GCF_038009085.1). Taxonomy (NCBI): domain Bacteria; kingdom Bacillati; phylum Bacillota; class Bacilli; order Caryophanales; family Paenibacillaceae; genus Paenibacillus; species Paenibacillus sp. FSL R7-0210. Next base: position 1,903,746 of record NZ_JBBPAR010000001.1, on the reverse strand, counting down.
CAATAATGTAAATTCCGTTTCTTTCAGTGAAGATATAACGATCCATCTTTGGGTTCCAACGACGAGTCTGGTGACCGAAGTGTACCCCAGCTTCGAGAAGCTGCTTCATGGAGATTACTGCCATCTTCACACACCTCCTAAGTTTGGTTTATTGTGTGTCTCCTCCGCCGCGCGTCATCTTTCAGCAAGACTTTCTTCAGAAGAAAGCACCCCTTGTCGAAATCAACCGGCGTGTGTTTTAACACCGTCAATTAATATATCATATTAAAACAGCCTATGCAACGATTACTTTTTTACGGTAATCAGCTTGTCAATAATGGAGTTGATGCTCTCTCCCTTGGTGAAGCTGTAGCTGCCGTATTGAATGATAGTGTTCACCTTACGGCTGTTTGCCGTCTGGAGGAACTTGTTCTTATCCTCGATAACCCCGGCTTCCGCAAGCAGAGCTGCCGTCTGGGTGAGCGTAATTCCAGTGGGAATCTTAAGAGAGATTACCCCGTCCACCGCAGCCACAGGCGCTTCAGGCGTAGCCGGAGCTTGGGTAACAGGCTCCGCAGTGTTCTGCGGCTGCACAGGTGCCGAAGGCTTGCCCGGTGTCGCTGCGGCGTTTGGCGTTGCAGCCGGCTTGGGCGGGACAGCAGGCGTAGCTGCCGGTGTTACTGCTGGCGTCCCGGAAGCCTGGGCCTCGGCCGCTTCCTCCGGGGACGGCGTTGCTGTTGCACCAGCTTCTGCCGGATCTACAACAGTCAGGTTCAGGCTAGCCGCTTGCCGGATCAGCTCTTCTTTGGTCAGAGGCGCCGTCCGTCCGGCTATCATCAGCTGCAGCAGCAGCGCGCCGGCGATCAGCCCGATCCCTAGTCCCAGCATAAAGAACCGGTTCTTCATCATACGGATTCCTCCTGCTGCGCAAGCTGCAGGATCAGCTGCACCTCGCCCCGCTGCAGACCGGCGGTCTTGGCGATAGAATCAATTGATTTCCCTTGCTCATGCAGCTCGAACAGCCGGGGATACCGCAGCTTGATGGAGCTGACGGGTCTTGGCTTAACAGGAGGCACTGCCTCGGCAGCTTGCTCCCTGCCCTGGGGCTTCTCCGCGTGTCCGGACGAGGCTTCCCGCGAGAAGGTTGCTGACAGCTGAAGCAGTCCCTTCTCTTCTGCGGTCAGCCGCGCATCCATCAGCAGCAGGCTCTTCTGCAGCTCGCCCACCTGCTCCCGCAGTACACCGATCTCTTCCTGCAGGGCCGCCTTATTGCTCTGTGACTGTGTCTTAATACTGCCCACCAGCTTCAGCAGCTCGGAGTTCTCATGCTCGATATCGGCCATGTAGAGCTCCAGAGCCGCCTCCGTCTCCTTCAGGCTCTTCTTCTCCGAGTCTTCCTTACCCGTTCTGGCCGGCAGCCGCAGGGCATAAACAATAGCAACTGCGCCTACCAGCACGATGTATACCCATGGTTCCAAGTGTGTAATCTCCTTCTGCGTTTAATTCATAGGATGCCTTAACTGCATTTGCGGTTATTCTGTCCCAATCAGAGACTGAAATCTATACGGTGCCCTTTATAAGGATGTTCGGCAGCATGGGTGTTCTCCAACTTATCCGGCTTGCGCGGATGAGGCTGACTGCCAGAGCCGCTCCCCTTGCCGCCATCCCGCAGCGCCGATTCGGCAGACTCGTCAACCTCAGTGCTGCGCAGCGAGATTTCCTGGCTATGCTTGATATTCTGGCCTGCCAATTGCTGCTGGTCGAGTGCAGGACGCTGCTGAAGGTTGTTCTGAACTTTGCCCGCATCATGGGTACGGGGCAACGCAATTTGCAGTTCCACCGGTTTCAGACTCATAAGATCCCTCTTCTCCACTCATTGGTTACAGAATCAAGGAATAGCAGGCCGCCTCAGCTGCCTGCCTGATTATACATACGGTATTATGGATATATCCCCTTCACTGTAAATGAAGGATACCCGCTCCGTCGGGTCCTTGACGAACCTGGTATATCTGCCGATTACGATCTTAGAGCCTCCATAGATCGTCTTGACGACATCAACCTTAGCTCTGCCGGTGTCCTCCAGCATGCGCTCGATCTCCAGCACACGCTCTTTAATTCTCTTTTCATCACGCATATGGGATTGCTTGGTTGCATTAAGCTTGACGCGAAGCGCCACCTTATCGGGCGATAGCTGGCCATTGTTCGCCAGCTGATTAAGCAGATACAGCGCCTTATTGGTCTTGTCCTCATTCTCAAGAAGCTGACGAAGCTCCTGGCGCAGTTCGTTGATCTCATTTCTCAGCTCGGGAACAACGCCCACTTCAATCGCTGTAGCTGTAGACATGGTATTGCCGATGGTGCGGGCAATCACGTGTTCACCCGCCTGCACAATACCGCCAACAATTAAGCCTTTGGCGCCGTTGCACAACACGTCGCGGCCTGCCCGTATGCTGGAATGCATGATGCTTTGTGAGACTATAACATCCTCCCCGGCCACAACATTGCCATCCTGGATGAACGAGACCTTAACATTTTTACCGGCATGAACGAGCCCTTTATTATATCCGATGATGCCGCCCGTAATCTCGATGGACCCGCCCGATATCAGCTCGGCCCCCTCTACACCGCCGACCACCCGGATATCTCCTGCGGATTTGACGGTAAAGCCGGTAAGCACATTGCCGCGGATGACCACCGTGCCCACGAAATCAATATTGCCCGTGCTGTAATCCACATCCCCATTGATTTCATACACCGGAAATACATTGATCTTGCCCTTGTCTGTCAGCGTGACCAATCCGTCAATCGCCGAATACATGGAGGTCTCTTCCTGATCCACCACCACATTCTTGCCTACCTTGAAATGAGCCTCCTTCCCTGCCCGGAACGGAAGCTCCTCCCCGGTTACCGTTTTGCCGCTCACACCGTTCTCTGCCGGAATAACCTTGGCAATAAGCTGGCCCTTCCTTACGTTATGCAGCCGGACCAGCTCTTTGTAATCCACCTTGCCATCCTCTTTCTCCAGAGGCTTGCGGTCCTCCTCCATATCAACGGTCAGCACAATACGGCCATCCTTACCGTTGACAGCAGGCTGTCCAATCGCGATCGGCACCCGGTTCCAGAAGTATTCTTCCGGGTTGCTGCTAATCCGCTGCACAATATCATGCTGGATACCGAAACGAATATTGTGACTGGACAGGAAGCTCTCAAGGTCCTCGACCGAACAAGTGAAATTCTCATCCTTCTTGGTGAACTGAAGGTAAGCAATCCCCTTATCCTCCGAAAAAGTAATGCTCAGGTATTGGCTCAATACATATTGACCGATCAATTTCTGCTCCCCCTTGTCACCGTCACCCGGTTAATCATTTTGCATCAGAAGGTCCCGGTTCTTCTCAAGTGTTCCTCTTAGCCGCAAAATAGCTTTGGAATGAAGCTGGGAGATTCGCGAAGGAGACAGTGACATCACTTCCGCAATCTCGCTTAAAGATAAATCCTCATAATATAAAAGGGACACGACGGTCCGTTCTTTCACTGTTAGTTTCTCGATGCCTTTGGTTAGCGTATCCCGCAGGTAGAACTCATTCACTTTACGGTCCGGATTCTTGGCCTTGTCATCTACCAATATGGACATTCGTGTCTCTGATTCTTCTTCACGTATAGGATCTTCCAATGAACAGAGCGACATTACTGCGACATCCTGCAGCATCGTCTGAAACTCCGTTTCCGAAATATTCAGATACTTGCTCATTTCATCGTCACTTACCGATCTCAAATACTTCTGCTCCAGCTGCTGGTAGGCATCCTCGATTTTTTTCGCTTTTTCGCGTACGGATCTGGGAACCCAGTCACTTTGCCGCAGAGAATCAAGGATTGCTCCCCGAACCCGCCACGAAGCATAGGTCTGGAATTGAAGCCCCCGCTTGTAGTCGAATTTTTCGATCGCATCAATGAGTCCCATGACACCGTTGCTGGCCAAATCGTCCTTGGAGACGTTTTTGGGCAACCCTACTGCCAGACGGCTGGACACGTAATCAACAATATGGAGATAACTCTCAATCAGCTTTTTTTTAGCTTCAGGATCGCCGTGCTCTTTCCACTGCTCCCAAAGCAGGTCTGTTTCCGACTGAGCTGCTTTACGCTCGTTCAACGGCTTTCACCCTTCCCAAAGTTTAGTCAGCGGGCAAACATGCGGCGCAAGATGACGGACTTTCGCCGCAGTACTCGCTTATTCTTCTTTCAGGTGACGAACGGCCTTGGCCAATTCTTCAGGATCTTTCATAGAGACTAGCTTCGGAGGCTGCAAAGGCGTGAACCCCCCGGGCTCTTCACTGACCGCCTCCCGTTTTGGGGTTAACAAGTCTTTGAGCTCCTGATCCTCTTCAGGTGTACTAATATCAAGCTTCCCGCCAAGAGACTCTCCGTTATCGAACAAACCGGCTTCCGGGTCTGAGGCTTCTTTTCCGATAATAAAACCCAATACCCATCTCAGGAAGAAAGCAAGCACAAACCAGATAATAAATCCGTACATGCCCCGGATCAGGCTGGTACCCAGCAGGTTCTGTCCGTTGTTCGCAAGGAAGGTTAGTACAAATCCGATCAGTCCGGCCACAATATTCAGCAATAGTTTCCTGCTCATGGCTAAATTTCCTTCGGGCCTTTTTGAACGCTGCGGATAAAAATCACTCCGGTATTGCAGGAGATTTCTATCGTGCGCCCATAATTGCCGCCCGTGTCCTCCGCGATAAGCGGAATATGAAGGCTCTCAAGAGCAAGCTTGCAGGATTCCACATTCCGAGGCCCGATCCTCATGGTGTCACTCCCTCCGGCAAAAGCAAACATCTGCGAGCCTCCGGCCATCTTGGCCACAATCCGGCTTCTAACCGCCCCCAGCCCCAGCAGGCGGGCCAATAGCTCAGGCACAGCAGTATCTGCGAACTTGGCGATATTCAGCTGTCCCTCCCTGGCAATCTCTGAAGAGGGCAGCATGACATGAGCCATCCCCGCCAGCTTTTTACCGGGATCAAACAGAGTCAGACCTACGCAGGAGCCAAGACCGGTCGTACGAATAAGGCTGTCCTGGCTGCCTACGTTCAGATCCGCCATACCTACTTTAATGATGCTCTGCTCTTCAATCATTGTCGAACGGTACTCCTAAAGCCTTGAATATTTTGGGGAACGATTCCGGATCGGGAATAAGGAAGAATTGTCCTTCAATTTCATTTTGGCCTTCTAAAAAAGTCGTATCGATCAGCAGCGCATCATCGCCCATCTGACCGAACTGCAGCAGCCCGTAGCCAAGAATGGCTCCGGCCATATCCATTGCAAGCGCCGGCACTGTCGGATACATGGTCAGGGAGGTGAAGTCCGCCAGGGAAGAGAGATAAGAGCCGGCCAGAATATTGCCGATCTCGCTTAGTGCGGATAACTCCATCTCACTCAGCTCATCGCCGCCGGAGACTTCAATACCGGCAATCCGGCTGAGCAGGTTGCTTGCCGCCTCCGGGGTAAGAATGAAGAACAGGTTGCCCGGGGCTTCACCTTCCACACGCAGGAATACCGCATATACCAGTTCCTCCGCTCCGCCCACCTTATCAGTGATCTCCTCGAAGCTGAGCAGCTGTACCTTCGGAACCGCCATATCAATCGGCTTATTAAGCAGTTGAGATAAGGCGGTGGCAGCATTGCCGGCCCCGATATTTCCGACTTCCTTAAGCACATCCATTTTGAAGTCTTTGAAGTTCTTGAATAGCTCCATAGGCTAGCCCTCCAGGCTTTCCAGCTGCACGATTTCACTCTTGTTCAGCACTTCAGACAGGTTAAGCATAATCAGCAGGCGGTCATCACCAATTTTGGCCACCCCGTCCAGATACTTCGCCTTGATTCCGCCCACGACATCCGGCGGTACATCAATAATGTCACGGTTCAGATCAATGACATCGTTGGCTGAATCAACAATGAAGCCCACTTCCATCTCATTCACATTGACGATGATGATCCGGGTCTGGTCGGTGTGCTCCGCTTCCTCGATGCCGAACCGTCCGCGCAGATCGATAACCGGAATCACGACACCGCGCAGATTGATCACACCTTTGATAAAGGAATAGGTCTTCGGTACGCGGGTAATCGGCATCATACGTTCAATCGTCTGGACCTTCTCTACTTCAATGCCGTATTCTTCAGTGCCAAGCTTGAATACAATTACTTTGATATCTTCAGCCATGGAATGACCCTCCCTGTTCTAACCTGATTATTTGATAAAAGCATTCGGATCGATAATAAGCGCTACCTGTCCGTCTCCAAGAATCGTGGCTCCGGAAATTCCCTGCACCTCTGGGAGATACTTGCCTAGGTTCTTGATTACAATTTCGTTCTGGCCAATGAAGTCCTGCACAGCCAAGGCAACCAGCCGTTCTCCCTTGCGGACAACCACGATCTCCGTCTCCTCTTCCGTGCTTTCATCATAGTCCGGAATGGAGAAGATCTTGCTCAGGGAGACCAGCGGAATATGGCTGCCCCGGAACTCCAGCATCCGGTTGCCGTGAATGGTGCGGATCTGGGATTGCTTCACAATTCCAGTCTCCACGATGGAAGAGAGCGGAATGGCATATTTCTCTGAGCCAAGCCGAACCAGCATCGCTGCAATGATCGACAGGGTCAGCGGAAGCTGAACGGAGAAATTCGTGCCCTTGCCTGGTGTAGAGTAGATGGTGACGTTACCGCCCAGGGAAGAGATTTTGGATTTGACCACATCGAGACCCACGCCCCGGCCCGATACGTCAGAGATGACCTCAGCTGTACTGAATCCAGGCGCGAAGAGCAGCTGGTACGCTTCGTCATCTGTCATCGTGCCCGCCTGCTCTTGGGTAATCACACCCTTTTTGACAGCAGAGGCTAAGACATTCTTCGGATAGATGCCCTTGCCATCCTCTTCAATCTCGATGAACACATGATTGCCGCTATGGAAGGCCCGGAGCTGGACGGTTCCGGTCTCCGGCTTTCCAGCCGCAATCCGGTCTGCAATAGATTCAATCCCGTGGTCAACCGCATTGCGCAGCAGATGGACCAGCGGATCGCCAATCTCATCAATCACGGTACGGTCAAGCTCTGTATCTGCTCCAGTGATGATTAAATCCACCTTCTTGTCCAGCGATTTCGCCAGATCGCGGATCATCCGCGGGAACCGGTTAAATACGGTGTCTACCGGAACCATGCGGAGCTTCATTACGATATTTTGCAAATCTCCGCTCACCCGGCCCATATGCTCGACCGTTTCGGTAAGATCCCCGTTCTGGACCTCGGAGGCCAGCTGCTCCAGCCGGACACGGTCAATAAGCAGCTCGCTGAACAGATTCATCAGCACATCCAGCCGCTCAATATCCACACGGATGGTCCGGGAAGGTGACGGCGACCCTCCTGCCCGGGCCGGGGCTGCTTTGCCGTTCTCTTCCTTGGGATGCAGAGAAGCCGCAGGGGAAGCATTACCGGCAGCAACGGGAGCAGCTTCCTGCACCGGAGCCGGAGCGGGCGCTTCGGCTGTAGCTGCCGCAGTGTCTTGCCCCATTTGGCGAAGTGACTCCTGATCAAGCGCCACAGCAGTAACCGCTTCGATCTCTGACAGATTCAGAATCATCTTCTGAATCTCGCTGGCATCCTTTTGGGTTATGTAGTAGAGGGAGAATCCGTAATCGAATTTCTCCTGCTCTATGTCCTGAACCGAAGGGAAGGATTTCACGACTTCTCCTGAACGCTCCAGAAGGTCGAAGACCATGTAGGCACGTACAGCCTTGAGCTGACAGTCCTTGCGGATCGCCACATCCACATACAACACCTGATGGCCTTCCTGAAGGGATTGCTCCAGCACTGAGTACTGGAATTCATCCAGGAACACCTGGGCCGCGCTGGCATTGCCGGACGCAGCAGCAGTGACTTCAGCAGAAGCATTGCCGGCAGAAGGAACCTCTCCGCGTACGATGGCCTGCAGGGAAGAGACAATCTCTGTTACATCGGCCTTGCCCGCTCCCCCGCCGGTGATATCCTCCACCATGGATTCCAGAGCGTCAATACTTTTGAACAGGGTATCAAAAATGAAGTCCTGCATCCGCAGTTTGTTATTGCGCACCAGATCGAGCACATTCTCCATTTGGTGCGTAAGCGAAGCCAAATCTTCAAACCCCATTGTAGCCGCCATACCTTTCAAGGTATGGGCGGAGCGGAAAATCACCTGAACAATACTCAGATCCTCCGGATTCGCTTCCAGCCCCATCATGCTCTCGTTCAAAGACTGCAGATGATCATTTGACTCATCAATAAACATGGATAAGTATTGGTTCATGTCCATGAGCGGGTACCTCCCCTTCGAGTTCGCTATTCCATTATTTAACGGCTTGTACCAGCCTTGGAGCAATTTCTTGCAAAGGCAGGATGTGTCTTACACACTTCAACTCTACTGCAGACCTCGGCATTCCGTATACCACACAGGTTTCTTCACTCTCTGCAAAGGTTGATGTCACCCCCGAATCATAGAGTGCTTTCATCATACGGGCCCCGTCGCTGCCCATCCCCGTCATAATGACGGCATGACGTTCCAGCGAGGTAAGCTGCAATACCGATTCAAACAGTGTATCTACAGAAGGACGATGTCCATTACGGACCTCTTCCTTAGTAAGCTCTATCATGTATTGGCCGCCAGGCGCAGGAACCACTGTCAGGTGATAACCCCCGGGGGCAATATACGCCGCACCCTGCCGGAGAATCATACCGTGCTCCGCTTCCGCGACCTCCAGCGCGCTGAAGGTATTCAGACGCTGGGCCAGCGATTTGGTGAAGTTAGGCGGCATATGCTGGACAATGACAATCGGTGCCGGGAAGTCACCGGGGATGTTCTCCAGGAATGCCTTCAGCGCTCTCGGACCTCCGGTTGAGCAGCCTACAGCAACCAGCTTACGCACGCTCCGGCTTCCGCTTGCCTGGCCTCCTGTTGCTGCAGGAGGTTCAACGAACGAGCCTGCAGCAATTTCAGAAGCCGCACGTTGTACAGCCCTTCCGGCGCCCTGCGCCTCCTGGGAGCGGCCTTTCAACCTGTCGGGAGCCGGTTTATGCACTGCCGGCGCAGGCTTGGCTACCCGCTTCGCAGCCGCCGGCTCAGTGCCGGTCTCCGGCTTCCGTTTGTCAGCGGGAGGTTCAAGCGGCGCCCTGACCCTTGGCTTCTCCGTGCCTTGAAGCGGCGCTTTATCCGCTTCTTTCTTGGACGGCTCCAGCTTCCTTCTTACCGGTTCCACAACAGCCCGCGGAGCAGGCGGTTCAGCAGCGGGAGGAGGAGGCTCAGGCGATTTGACGGCGGAAGCGCGGGCTTCACGGCGCTCGCGCGCCAGCATCGCTTCCTTCATTTGCTCCCGGAGGGACTCTCCGACAGCGATGATATCCTGGGAGTTTGAAATGGACGGCTTTCGGATGAAATCGAAAGCCCCCCACTCCAAGGCCAGAATCGTCTCCTTCATACCCTCTTCATTAATACCGGACAGCATAATCACCGGGAGCGGACGCTGGGCCATGATACTTTTGAGCGCCTCCAGGCCATTCATCTCAGGCATCTCCACATCCATGGTTACGAGATCCGGACGAAGCTCGTTAACCTTCTCAATCGCCTCGCGTCCGTTGGCAGCTGTCGCTGTGACTTGAAAGTCGGCATCATTCTCTATTAAATCGGAAATAATCTTGCGCATGAATGCTGAATCATCAACAACCAGAACTTTATATGGCCTCATAGCTTTTCCACCTCTGTCCCTCAAATTCAGAACAATTATCTGTTTCGTTTCAACCACTTGCTGATGAATCCCTTGATGCCTTGAACTTTAGCGGTTTCTACTGAATCCACAGCCAGATAGCTCTGCGCAAGCCTCTGCACATCCCTGGCTGCAATACTGTTCGGAAAAGCCACTGAGAATGGAATTTGTTTCTTAACGGCCTGTACTACATGCGGATCACTGCTGATGTAACCGAGAAAGGGAAGCTCAAGCTGCAGGAACCGGCTGGCCGCCATCCGGATTTTGTCACTGGTGGCCCGTGCCTCCCGTTCATCCCCTGCCTGATTGACAATCAGCCTGAACGAAACCTCAGGATGCGAATTATGAACAACCTTCATCAGCGCATATGCATCTGTAATTGCGGTAGGCTCAGGCGTGGTCACCACCAGGCAGTCATCAGCAGAAGTGATGAATTTCATCGTTTCCTTGGACAGCCCCGCCCCTGTGTCGAACAGGATGAAATCCATGGTATCGGCAATGCTTGCAATCTGTGTGGTAAAGTAATTCAGATCCGCCTCCGAGAGTGTGAACAGCTCGTCCATCCCGGAGCCCCCTGCAATGAAGGGCAGCGCCTCCGGTCCGAGCTGAATGATCTGTCCGATATCCGCTTCCCGCTTGAGCAGGTGGTACAGATTGTATCTGGAGGAGACACCCATAAGGACATCAATATTGGCCATGCCGATATCGGCATCGAACAGAAGAACTCTCCGTCCCATGGCCTTCAGTGCAAGCGCGAAGTTAAGGGTGAAATTCGACTTTCCGACTCCCCCCTTACCGCTGCATACCGTGATGATCCGGGCGGAGGCACCGCTTCCGGGAGCCTGCCTTGTATCCTGGCTGGAGACCAGCCGTCTTAATGCCTGCGCCTGGTCCATCACCCGCCCCCTGTTCCCAGCAGCATGTCGCCAATCTGCTCCCCTGTGGCCATAAGAAGATCATCAGGAACATTCTGTCCGTTGGTAATATAAGAGAGCTTCAGCGGATAATCATTCAGGACATTGAACAGCGGGCCGTAGCTCCCCGTTTCATCCAGCTTCGTGAATACAACCTTATCCAACTGGTATCTGCCGAAGTGCTCCGCGATTTTTTTCATATCACGGCTCTTCGAGGTGAGGCTCAGCACCAGCAGGGTCTCGCTCTTAAGCTCCTTGGCCAGCAGGCTCTGCAGTTCAGCCACCAGCATTTCATTGCGGTAATTCCGTCCGGCGGTATCCATTAGCACCAGATCACAGCTCTCCAGCCGGAACATCGCCCGCTGCAGGTCTCCCGGCGACTGGACCACCTCCAGCGGCATGTTGAGAATGGAAGCGTAGGTTCTGAGCTGTTCAACGGCAGATATCCGGTAAGTATCCGAGGTAATCAGCCCAACCTTACGGCCCTGCTTGAACAGCTGCTCCGCTGCCAGCTTGGCAATCGTTGTCGTCTTGCCGACCCCAGTCGGCCCGGCAATATATACAATCCGGGTATCCGGGGCAATACCGCCGGCAATGCGTCCTGACAGAAATTCATCAATCTGCTCTCTGAGCACAGCCTCGAATTGTTCCGGCCCCCAGCTGCTTCCTTCCTCACGGTAACGCTCCAGAACATGTCCGATCCATTCCTCTACGAGAACAGCGTCAGTCTCCTGGTCAATCAGGCGGCTGCGTAAGGATTCCAGCGCATCAGGCAGCTCGGCTGCCCCTGAGGAATAACGTGCGATACGTTCCATCCATTGCTTCATATCCCGGATCTCCCGCAGGACATCACTCTCAGTTGCAGCGGCAGTATCAGGTTCAGGCTGTTCTGCAGCAAGCGATTCATAGATGGCAGCAAGTTTCTTCCGGCTCTCCTCCGGCTGCGGTACAGCCGGCTGGCCTGCTGCAATATCCTCAGTGCGGATATCCGGCGGCTCCGTCTTGACTAAAGGCGGCATCACAGCGACACCCCCACCCTGCTCCAGCGGATCAGCCAGCGCTGCGGCAATCTCGGCAAACGACTTGGCTGCTGCCGCATCTCTTACCGTCACAGGCGGCGGGAGAGGAGGAGCAGCGGCTGAGGCAGCCTTTTGATAGGCCTCGGGCACTGCATTTCGTGGTACATTCATTGGCGGTGCAGGAATCTTCTCCTGCGCGGCTGCCTTTGCACCGTTCTCCACAGCAGCCACAACCTCAATCTTCTTTTTAGAGAACATGCCCATGAATCCGCCAACCTTTATTTCTTTGGTGCTTAAAATAACGGCATCGCTTCCAAGCTCGCTGCGGATCGAATGCATGGCGTCAGGCATCGTATCGACCACATAACGCTTCACTCTCATAAGTTCACCACCCCGACGCTTTGAATTTCAATGTTTGGCTCCAGCTCGCTGTAGGAGAGCACCGGGATATCCTGCATGGTTCGCTCAATCACCTGGCGCAAATACATGCGAATCGTTGGAGAGGTTAGTACAATCGGCTGCTGGCCAGATTGCAGGAGACGGTTGATCTGCTCCGTAAGCCGCTGATAGACGGTTTGGGTAGACACCGGATCAAGCGCCAAGTAGCTGCCCTGCTCCGTCTGCTGCACGCTCTCGGAAATTTTTTTCTCAAGTCCGGGGCCTACAGTAATGACACGCAGGGTCTCCCCCGTCTGAGAGAACTGCTGGGTAATCTGTCTGGAGAGGGATTGCCGCACATATTCAGTCAGAATGTCAGGGTCCTTGGTATACGTGCCGTAATCGGCAAGCGTCTCGAAGATGGTGACCAGATCGCGGATGGATATTTTCTCCCGCAGCAGCTTGCCCAGCACCTTCTGAATATCCCCGACAGCAAGAATGGAAGGGATCAGCTCGTCCACCAGCACAGGGTAATTCTCCCTGAGGTTGTCGACCAGTTGCTTCGTCTCCTGACGGCCCAGCAATTCGTGTCCATACCGTTTGATCAGCTCGGTCAGATGTGTGGCTACAACGGAAGGCGGGTCAACCACGGTATAACCGGATAATTCAGCCCGCTCTTTCACCGACTCATCGATCCATAGGGCAGGCAGCCCGAAGGATGGTTCAATAGTCTCAATCCCGCTAATCGACTCATCATCATAACCGGGGCTCATGGCGAGATAGTGATTAAGTAATAATTCACCGCCGCCAACGTTATTTCCTTTAATTTTGATGACATATTCATTCGGTTTTAGTTGAATATTGTCGCGTATGCGAATAACCGGCACGACAAGACCCATCTCCAGCGCACATTGCCGTCGAATCATGATGATACGGTCGAGCAGATCGCCGCCCTGCCCCGTATCCGCCAAAGGAATCAGACCATAACCAAATTCGAATTCGATCGGGTCCACCGTAAGCAAATTGATGACACTTTCGGGACTTCGTACCTCTTCAATCTGCTTCTCCTCGACCAGTTGTTCATCGGCAATCTGCTGCCTGCTGGCCTTCTGCCCCATACTGTAAGCCGCGTAAGCCATCAGCCCTGCCAAAGGAAGCGTGGACATAATCGTAATCGGGGTGAAGAAACCCAGAAACGCAATTGTCGCAGCCACTATGTATAGAAGCTTCGGATAAGACAGCAATTGTCCGGTCAGATCCTCGGCCAGATTGCCTTCCGAAGCTGCCCGGGTAACGATCAGGCCGGAAGCCGTGGAGATCAGAAGGGCCGGAATCTGGCTGACCAGACCGTCACCGATGGTCAATACAGAGTAGGTTGAGAGTGCTGTCTGGAACGACATACCGTGAACGGTCATACCGATAATGAAGCCGCCGATCAGGTTGATAATGAGGATGATGATACTGGCAATGGCGTCACCTTTGACGAACTTACTCGCACCATCCATAGCTCCGAAGAAATCCGCCTCGCGTTCGACATTACGGCGGCGTTCCCGTGCCTGCTGCTCATTGATCATCCCCGCATTCAGATCCGCATCAATACTCATCTGCTTACCGGGCATCGCATCCAGTGTGAAACGGGCGCCTACCTCGGCCACGCGCTCAGAACCCTTGGTGATAACAATGAACTGAACCACCACCAGGATCAGGAAGACAATGAACCCGATCGCGATCTGTCCCCTGGCAATCCAGCTTCCGAAGGTCGCTACGACCTCCCCGGCATGGCCATCAGCCAGAATCAGCTTGGTTGTTGACAGGTTCAGCGCTAAGCGGAACAGCGTTGTGATCAGGAGCAGTGAAGGAAATATTGAGAACTGCAGCGGATCTCTGGTATTCATAGCGACCAATATAATGGTCAGGGCTATCGAGATATTGACAATTAACAGTACATCCAAAAGCCAGACAGGGATGGGCAGAATCATCATCAGCACGATACCGATAATGCCCAGTAGAACTGTTAGATCTTTAGCTTTCAATGTCCTTAACCTCCCCCGGCTTATCTCCTCTTGCCTTTAAGCTTGTATACATAGGCCAGCACTTCGGCAACTGCCTGGAACAGATCGGCCGGCACTACATCACCGATCTCCGCTCTCTGGAACAATGCCCGTGCCAGCGGCTTATTCTCCATCGTTACAACACCATGCTCCTTGGCCAGTTCCCTAATGCGGAGTGCCACATAATCCTGACCCTTGGCTATAATCTGAGGAGCCTCCATTGTGGAACCGTCATACTTCAGGGCGACTGCAAAGTGGGTCGGGTTCGTGATGATAACATCGGCCTTGGGGACCTCCTGCATCATCCGCTGCATCGCCATTCTGCGCTGACGTTCCCTGATCTTGCCTTTGATGATGGGGTCGCCCTCCATCTTTTTGTACTCATCCTTAATGTCCTGCTTGGACATCTTGAGACTCTTCTCATGCTCGTATTTCTGATAGATATAGTCCAGTACAGCCATTATAAAAAGAGCCGCTGCAATCTTGATGCCCAGGCTCATGGTCAGCTTCGCAACGAAGCTGTATGTCCCTTCCGCATCGACATGCGAGAGGCGTGCAAAGCTCTCCTTCTGTCCCCAAAGCGTACTGTAGACCAGATAGGCAATCAGGATGAGCTTGAAGACAGATTTGAGGAACTCTACTACGGAACGCATGGAAAAAATATTTTTGAAGCCTTTGATGGGGTTGATCTTGCTGAACTTAGGCGTAATTCCTTCGCCTGAAGCCATAAAGCCTACCTGTGCGAAGTTGGACACAAGCGCCAGCAGGAAGGTGATGCCCAGCAGCGGAGCGAGCAGAATGAGGATCTGCAGCCCGTACTGGTTGAACAGCGCCGAGATATTCTCTGGTGTTACCTCAAGCATCATCCGGTTCTGGAACACATCTGTATACAGCTTGATAAACCGTTCTTTCATGAAGCCGCCGAAGACGCTCAGTGACAGCAGCGCCGAGAAGAGGACCACTGCACCTGACATTTCAGCACTTTTGGCAACCTGCCCCTTCTTGCGGGCATCCTGCCGTTTCTTCGGAGTAGCCTTCTCTGTCTTATCTCCCCCGAACAGCTGAAGGTTCAGTTTGTATCTTGCCTGTTTTGCCAAGACAATCTCTCCTTACCGAAGCCTAAGGACTCTTCCCAATGAGGCCAAGCAGATTGTGCATGGACTCGAACATAATCTCGAAGAGATTCTGGAACAGCGCAGCCAGCCCCGGCATCAGTATCAGAAGCAGCGCCAGACCGATAATGATTTTGAGCGGAACACCGATGACAAACACATTATATTGCGGAGCCGTTCTGGCCAGGAAGGCCAGGCCTACATCCGTCAGGAACAGAGCAGCGACCAGCGGAGCCGACATTTGGAAGGCCAGCATAAAGGATTGTGCAAAGGTGCGGATCAGAAACTCAGACAAGCTTCCGCCGATCATTTTGAGGAACAGATCATTATCTATCGGCACCCATTTATAGCTGTATACAATAGCATCCAGCAGGTAGTGGTGGCCATTCATGCTCAGGAACAGCAGCAGTGCAATCATATACTTGAAGTTACCGATAATCGGCGCCGAGGCCCCGGTCATCGGGTCAATGACGTTCGCAATCCCGAACCCGATCTGAATATCGATAAAAGAGCCCGCAGTCTGAATCGTCATAAACATCAGGTAGGCGATAAACCCAAGCAACAGCCCGATTAATGCCTCCCTGATAATCAGGAGGATAAACCCCAGATCCTGCGGAACCGTAATATTCATGCTGCCTGAGCTGAAGATGACCATGGACACAAAAAAAGACAAACCAATTTTGAACGTTGTCGGCACGCTTTGCGACGAAAAGACAGGAACGACAACAAAAAAGGCGGTAATTCGACAAAAAATCAACAGAAAGACAGGAAAACTTTGCAGCAGGGTCTCTATATTCATAGTCTCAACCGATATACATATAGAGACTGCCCAGAATTTGGCTGGTGAAATCCACCAGCTTCGTTATAATCCACGGACCGAACAGCAGTAAAGCAAGCAGTACGGCAACGATTTTGGGAACAAACGCCAGGGTCTGCTCCTGAATCTGGGTTGTGGCTTGAAAAATACTGACGATCAGTCCTACCACCAGACCAAGAATCAGCATGGGGGCGCTGGTCTCCAGCACTAAATATACGGCTTGGCCGGCCAGACCGATAATAAACTCCGCATTCATCCCATGTGCCTCCTCTTACAAGTCAGGTGTTAAAACTCAGCAGCAGTGATTTGACTACTAGGTACCAGCCGTCCACCAGCACAAAGAGCATAATTTTGAAAGGCAAAGATATCATGACCGGCGGCAGCATCATCATCCCCATGGCCATCAGGGTGCTGGACACCACAATATCAATAATAAGAAAAGGAATAAAAATCATAAAGCCCATGGTAAACGCCTTCTTCATCTCGCCGATTGCAAAAGCAGGTACCATTACTGTTAAAGGAATATCATTATAGCTGGCTGGCTTTACTGTAGCGTTATTGCCGGTATAGTTCATGAACAGCAGCAGGTCCTTCGTGTTCGTCTGCTTGAACATAAATTCCTTAATCGGCTCCTGCGCTTTGTTCAGTGCTTCACTCTGGGTCAGAGTCCCCTTCATATAGGGCTGTAAGGCCGTCTCGTTCACGGTTGCCAGCGTCGGCGACATAATGAACAGGGTTAAGAATAGAGCCAGTCCTACAAGCACCTGATTCGGTGGCATCTGCTGTGTACCCAGTGAGGTTCTTACGAACCCAAGTACGATCACGATCCGCGTGAAGCTGGTCATCAGCACCAGGAATGAAGGAGCAATGCTAAGCACCGTTACCAGCAGCAGGATGGAGATGGAGCTTGTCCCCCCGCTTGAGGCATCGTTGTCCCCCACCGAGATATTGATATTAGGAATCGGGTCAGCATGAACCGGATGCAGGAGCAGCACACTGAAAATACCAAGCAGCATAAAAGAAAGAATCAGCTTTTTTTTCATAAATCCTCCGACTCTTTCCTGAGATCCTCATCCCTGCGCAGTTCCTCCAGCTTCTCTTTGCGCTCTGGCGCCAGGGCTAGCTTGGATTGCAGCGTCTCATAGAAAGACGAAGTCTCATGAATCTCAATTTCCTGGGACGGCACTTCACCGCGCAGCTTGGACTTGATTTTGGCGATAAGCGGTGCCATGAAGTTGTCCGTTCCTGAGGCCTGGTCTTCAAAAGCGGATATAATCAGCGCCACCTCTGCCGGATCGGTGATCTTATCCATCATGGTGATGTCCTCGCCCACTCCGATCAGATAGAGGCTGCCGCCCAGCTCAATGACCTGAACTGACTTATTCGGACCCAGCCCCAGCGCACCCAGCGTACGGATGGAACGGCCGCTCATCAGAGTCTGATTGCGGCGTCCCAGAAAACGGATCAGCAGCACGATAAGAATAACAATGACTGCCAGAAAAAAAACAACCTTCAATAAATTCAGCAGGGCATTACTACTGTCTCCGAGCGTTCCGGAAGCAAATAACATACCTCGTTCCTATATACCCAGCGTTTTATTGATGGCTTCAATGACACGGTCTGCCTGGAAAGGCTTCACAATAAAGTCCTTGGCACCGGCCTGGATTGCATCAATAACCATAGCCTGCTGACCCATGGCTGAACACATAATGACTTTGGCATTGGCATCTACTTTTTTGATCTCCTTAAGGGCGGCGATTCCGTCCATTTCAGGCATGGTGATATCCATCGTGATCAGATCCGGGCGCAGTTCCTTAAATTTCTCTATAGCCTGTGAACCGTCCTGGGCTTCACCCACTACCTCAAATCCGTTCTTCGACAAAATGTCCCGGATCATCATTCTCATAAATGCTGCATCGTCCACGATTAGAATTCGGTTAGCCATTTTTACAAAATCCTCCCTAAGTATGCTTATTGTAATTTTTGTATACGGTCCCACTGGCTGACGATATCCGTAACGCGGACACCGAAGTTCTCGTCGATAACTACGACTTCCCCCTTGGCAATGAGCTTGTTGTTAACCAGAATGTCAACAGGCTCACCTGCCAGCTTGTCCAGTTCAATAATTGAACCTTGCGACATTTCCAGAATATCTTTGATCTGCTTCTGGGTCCTTCCTAATTCTACGGTTACCTTCAGTGGTATGTCCATTAATAAATTTAAATTATTTTCGTCAATATTGCCAAAAGCCCCTGCACTCAGATTCGCAAATTGCACAGGCTGCACATTTACATTACGGCCCTGTGCCGGATTCTGCGGCTGAGCCTGCGGATAGGGCGTGCCTTGCGGCGGCATTCCGTAAGGCGGCATGCCCTGCATCCCATACGCCGGCATCCCTGCCGGAGGATAATAATATCCCCCTTCCGGCATTCCCGGATAAGGCGGCATGCCCTGACCCTGCGGCGGATATTGCGGCGGGTACCCTCCCGCCTCCGGCGCTGGCATCTGCTGCTGAGCTGCAGGCGGCGCCTGCGCTGGTTCCGGTGCAGGTGCTGGTGAGGCTGCCGCAGCCGGAGGCGGTGTAGCTTCCGCAGAGGAGACTGCCGCTTCCTGGTCAGCCTGACTGACATCGCCTAGCAGCATGGTCACCATATCCTTGGCAAATTGTACAGGCAGCAGCTGCATGATCGTGGAATCAATCAGATCACCGATCTTGAGGCGGAAGGAAATCTGGATCAGAGTCTCATCATCCGGCAGGCTGCCTACACCTTCTCCGCTGGACATGTTAAGAATATCAATGCCAGGCGGAGAAATGTTGACGAATCTGTTGAAGATCGTTGACATTGAGGTAGCGGACGAGCCCATCATCTGGTTCATCGCTTCCTGCACGGCACTGATATGAATCTCGTTCAGTTCCTCGTCTTTGGGATCTCCTTCCCCGCCAAGCATCAAGTCGGCAATGACCTGTGCATCCCGGATCTTGATCACCAGAGAATTAATTCCCTGGAAACCGTCAACATACTGTACGTGAACAGCTACATGAGGTTTGGGAAAGGCTTCCTCGAACTCTCCGCGTGTAATAATGGATACCTTAGGGGTAGTAATGTCTACCTTCTTACCCAGCAAGGTGGAGAGTGCGGTTGCCGCACTTCCGAAGGTGATATTGCCGATCTCTCCCAATGCATCCTGTTCAAAAGGTGTTAAGTAATCATCCACGGTCTTCGGTGAAGGAGCCAAATTGCCTTCCGCAGACTGTCTAAGAAGAGCATCTATCTCTTCCTGGGACAAATAATCTTTACTCGTCAAACTCTTCAACCCCTTCGCTGACAATCTCGTCTATTTGCACAGCCACACGTTCTTTGATCATCCCCGGACTTCCAATGAATTTCAGCTTGTCCCCCACCTTAATCGACAGACCGGAATCCACCGTCTTGTTAAGAGAAATCACGTCGCCGATGCTGAGCCCGAGAAATTCAGCAATGGATAAATTCGATTCGCCCAGCTCAGCCACGATGGGAAGCTGCGCCCGGTGCACTCTTGCCCGGATGGCTTCGAGCTCTACCTCATCCCGCACCTTTTTCTCAGAGACAAACCACTGGTGCACCGAGAGTCTTGACATAATCGGCTCCAGCACAACGTGCGGGATACAGAGATTGATCATCCCCGTTGTGTCTCCTATTTTGGTACTGAGGGAGATCAGGGCAATCGTTTCATTAGGCGATACAATTTGCATAAACTGCGGATTCGTTTCCAGCGCCTCCATCCGGGGATGGATATCAAGCACCGTCTTCCAGGCTTCCTGCAGACTTTCAAAGCATCTGCTGAAAATCCTCTCCATAATGGTCGTTTCGATTTCAGTCAATGCGTTGATTTTGGAGGGTGCCGTTCCGAAGCCGCCAAGCAGACGGTCCAGCATGGCAAAAGCAATATTCGGATGCACCTCCATCACCATCCGGCCCTCCAGCGGCTCGGCCTCAAAAATATTCAATATCGTCATTTTGGGAATGGAGCGGATAAACTCGTCATAAGGGAGCTGCTCTACTTGAACGACATTGATCTGCACGAAGGTGCGCAATTGGGCCGAAAAGTACGTTGTAAGGTAGCGGGCAAAGTTATCATGAATCCGGGTTAAGCTGCGGATATGATCTTTGGAGAAGCGTACGGCCCGTTTGAAATCATAAGAGCGGATCTTTTTAGTAGTTTCTTCTTTTTTAAGTTCGTCGGCATCCATTTCACCGGATGAAAGTGCAGCAAGCAGAGCATCAATTTCGTTTTGTGATAGTACATCAACCAATTCAATCACCCCCCCATCAAAGAATTGACCCGCCTGCAGCTACATTGGTGCCATTATGAATTTGGTGAATTCAATCTGGGTAATCGAACCTTCTGTCAGGTTTTTGTTGATGATGTTCACCAGTTTGCTGCTGAACTGATCTTTGCCGCTGGCCCCATTCAGCTCCTCGGGTTTGGCATCGGCAATCGCTTTGATAATCAGCGGTGTTATTTTAATCGATTTTATCTTTTCGAATTCTTCCTTGGACGCCGCTGAATCTAATTGAAGCGCGATGTCAACTGAAAGGATGTAATCGGGATCGGCGAGATTAGTTTTGATATCCTGGATTTCGGCCGTCATCTTAACAATTTCATCAGCAGTCATCTTCTTCGTCTCCACGTTCTGGACAGCCTTGTTCACTTCATTCCCGTCACCCGGGAAAAATCTGTCCATCAGCAAGAATGCAGCAACTACGATAAGTGTAACGGCCAGCAATATCGTGATGAGCCATGGCAGCATCTTTTTCATGAAAGCTCCTCCATTGACTGGACTTTAATGGTGGCAGCGTGTGTGCCAATGTCCCTGTTATATTCCTTGATCTTGCTAATGACTTCATCGGCCTTCTCAAGCACGATCAGCCTTTTGCCGGTAACCAGCGTAATATACGTGTCCGGTGATTCTTCAACCATTTCAACCAGCAGGGCATTCAGCCACATCCCCGCCCCGTTCAATCTTGTTACCGAAATCATGACAGGCCTCCTAACCTAAATAGGGGGAGGAGCTCCTCCCCCACGACTGCAATAACATTTCCGCTGCAGGCAAAACGTTATTATTCAGCAAGTTACATATTACGGTTCAGGCTTAACGCTTCAGATTAACTACTTCCTGTAATACTTCATCGGAAGTGGTGATAATCCGCGAATTCGCCTGGAATCCACGCTGGGTAACAATCATTTCTGTGAACTCGCCGGTCAAATCCACATTGGACATTTCCAGCTGGCCGGTAACGATAGTACCTGTCCCGGCTTCTGGATCATTGGCAGTTGTCGGCTCCAGTGCACCTCCATCATTTGCATTTAAGGTCACCCGGTACAGATTTCCGCCGATTTTCTCAAGCCCCTGCGGATTGCTGACTTTAGCCATGCCAATCTGTACACCAGCCTCAGTAGTGCCGTCTGCCATTGTCTGCACAATCGTTCCGTCACTGGAGATGGAGAATGCCGTAACATCGTCAGCGATCTGAATGGGTCCGCCTCCGGAGTCAACGACATGCAGACCATCCGATGTAATCAGATTGCGGCCCGCATCCACATGAAAATCTCCGGCACGGGTCAGGAATGGAACCTCCTGATCACCCGAAAGCTTCACCAGAAAGAATCCGTCTCCATCGATTCGCAGATCTGTAGGGTTATTCGTTGTCATCGCACTACCAGCTGTGTGCAAAGTGTCAACGGAACCAATGGATACCCCAAGACCGATTTGCTTGGCATTGACACCGCCTTGTCCCTCTTCTCCGGGTGCTGTAACCCCGGAGACAGTCTGGCTCATAATATCCTTGAACATCACGCGTCCTGACTTGAAGCCGATGGTATTGACATTCGCAATATTATTACCAATAACATCGAGCTTGGTTTGGAATCCGCGCATACCTGAAACCCCTGAGTACATAGATCTTAACATTATTAATCGTCCTCCCGGTTATAGAGTCTTCTGACTCTTAAGAATTGAAAGATGAAGCTGGAGCGGTGGCCGCGTCAGTCGGTCGGCAGCCACATTCGGCTCTCCAGTAAGGACCAGCCGAGGTCAAGATATAATTACCGCACTGTCAATCTGCGTGAATACATTGTCTTTCATTGAATTGCCGTCCATCGCTGTAACCACTGTCCGGTTCTTTACACTTACAATCAATGCCATGTCCTTCATAAGAATCAGAGATTCTTTGCTGCCCTTAGCGGCTGCTTTATCTACCGCAGAGGAGATCTGATCCAACTGGCGGCTGCCAAGCTCAATTCCCCGCTGCTCCAGACGCTTGGCTGCATGATTGCTGAACTTCAGCATATTCTTCTGCAGCACACTCTCGAACGACGCCTCAGGACTTGATGAGCCCTTAACAGATTGCTGACGCTGCAAGGCGGAAGGATGTACAGCTGCCGGATATAATTGTCCGATAGTTATTCTGTCACTCATGATGTCTCCCCGCCGCTTGTTTCAGACTCGCTGGCTGCCGGAGTCTCACTGGCCGCTGGTGTCTCGCTACCGGCTGGAGTCTCGCTACCCGCTGGAGTCTCGCTACCCGCTGCAGGTGTAGTGCCGGCATTCTGAATTTGCGTAATATCCGTCAGAGCAATCCGCTCCTTGCCTACCACTGCATATTGCACACCGCTGCTGACAACAATCGATTCAACATTGCCTGATTTCGGCAATTTCGTCTCGGCATCCGTCCAGGTAATATCCTTCCCGATCAATCCTGACACAGAGCCAAGGGACTGATTCAGTGCTGTAAGCTGGGTGGATATGTTCATAAGCTGCTCTACAGATGAGAACTGAGCCATTTGAGCGATGAATTCCTTATCCTCCATCGGCTGCATCGGGTCCTGATTCTGCAGCTGGGTAATCAGTATTTTCAAGAACTGATCCTTGCCCAGTGTAGAGGTGCCTGTGGTCTTGGGTGTCTTATCATTCGCTACATAATTCCATTGGTTGCTGTTAGACACGGGAGTTGTTGCCATATCATTTCACCTCGCTTATCCTATCGATCAAATCTTGGTTGAGAATCCGCCGCTCTGGTTACTGTCCTGCTGAGCTGCTGATACCCAGTCTTTCCATTCTCCATTAAGCTCTGCGGCAAGCACGGCATCTGCCGATTCTTCCTGGCGTTCCCGTGAACGTCTGCCTTGCTGCTGTCCGCCCGCGCCTGTCTGCTGACCCTGACCTCCGGTCCACTGTGACTGAGGGGAGCTGTTGTTCTGCGTCACTTCGAGGCGCTCTACTTGAAGTCCCTGGGACTGCAAGGCCAATCGAAGCTGACTCATCTGCTGCTCAAGCATATCCTTGGTTCCGGCATGCTGGGTCATGAACTGTGCCACCAGATTACCGTTTTGCATGGAAATCTTCACATCCACTTGTCCCAGATTCTCCGGGAATAAGGTAATCGTAGCTTCAGCCACTCCACCCTTCTTGACAATCTCAAGCTTGCCGCTGATGAAGGTGTTCATCTCCTGGGCGAATTGCTGAACCGGCACTGGCGCGGCTTCCGCCTTGAGCGGTGCAGTAATTCCGTGCCGCAGGGATAATTGGCCGGCCGTTACAACCTCCGGCTCTGCGGTCGCTGCTTCGCCAGCGGGCAAAGCCTCCTCGGCTGATACGGTCTTCTTCATCGAAGCTGCCATTCCTGCAAGAACAGGAGTGGAGCCCTCATCTGCAATTACAGCTTCGGCGGTACCGGCTGCTGCTGCATCCAACATGGAACGAGTGCTAGCTGAAGCCCCTAACAACCTACGGACATCCGTTGCCAAATCTGCTTTGCTATACATTTCCACCTTGGGCTCGCTTTCCGTTGCCTGCTTAAGCGACACCGCTGGAGCATCCACAACTGCTGGAGCCTTGTTAGCCATGGACTTGTGATTAACAGGCGCACTCTCCGCCATAATAGCCGAGAATTGATTCAGCAGCGCCGCTCCTTTGGCAGCAGTCTCCTGATCCCCGCTGACAGCTGCCGTCTGAACCTGTTGAAGCAGGCTGTTCAGTTCATCTTGAACGGCAAAGCGCAGGGTTTCAGGGTTCTTGGCAAGCGGCGACAAGCTGATGGATGTATCAGCAGCAGTAGCCGAGGCATCCTGTGAACCTGTAGAGGGATTGCCGGACACAAAAGCAGATACTTGAAGCAGCCAGCCTTGAAGCGCTGCAATCAGCGCCGGATCAGCCGCAAGGCTGGTGTCCAGCTTCTCAATATCCTGCACAAGACCTTCCAGCAGATTCGTTTGCTTGACATCTGCGCTGCCTGTCTCTTCTCCCTTAGCCTGAACAGCACTCAGGAGTCCCTGCAATAATGAAGCCAAATTACCGGCTGCAGGAGTCTCAGTGCCTTTGACAGCGGTAACTCCCACCATGCTCTGCACAAGCGTCTGGGCAAATGGCGTCGCCGGATTAACCGTTCCGGTTGTTCCCTGCGTTGTGCCGCCGGAAGCAGCCAGATTGCCTGCGGTTAAGGTTTGTAGAATAATACTCATCTTTTTCACCTCCCTTCAAAGGTTATTTCCCGCCCATCAGACGGTTGACAATTTTGGCTGTCTGTTTGCTGTCTTTCTTGGTCATCTCCCCCAGAATCGAGGAGCGGACCGAATCACTGACCGTATTCAGCACCGTGATAACCTTATCCGGACTAAGGCTGTACATGGAGCCAAGCAGCACTGCCGCATCCGCAGCGGGCATACTGGTAAAGGTCTGGCCTAGCTTCTCCTGATCCAGATTAGCTGAAGGCTTGGGAGTAGCGGTACCCGCCTCCTGCTTCAGCCGGGATTGCAGGGCTGCAATAGCCATATCGGTTGAATTTGTGGTTTCTTTTAGCTTTATGGAGACATCTGCCGCTTTTTTGGCATCCATTTTTTCCAGGATGGCCGTTTTGCTGGCATTACTCATGACACTGAAGATTTGAACCATCTCATCGGTAGTCAAATTCTCCATAATCGGTGCCGCTTTGGAGGCCTTCATGCCGGCGTAGAGTTTGGCCAGATCCGTCACTTTCTTCAGATAAGGATCTTCCTCTTCCTCGGTGGCTGCGGCCGTTTCAGCGGCAGTCTTTAACTCTTCAACCTGCTTTTGAAGCGCTTCGGCCTTGGTGGTCTCCGCCGCCTTGTCTTCCTCAGCCTTCTTCAGCTTCTCCTCCTGAGCGGTAAGCTGTGCTTTGAGTTCTTTGATCGTGCTCGCGGAGCTGGCGGCTTGCTCCTTGCTCTCAGCCGGCGGATTCTCTGCGGCTTCACCTGGCGCTGCCGGGTCCGGCGGGGGATCAGGCACCCATTTCTCTATAACAGGAATTTTGTTGGCAATCGCCAGCACGTTGTTACGGATATCCATATTAAATAGGGTGAGCAGTACCCCAAGCAGTACAAGCGTGAAAATGATTGGAATCATCAAGAACAAAAAACGCTCTAATTTGCCTGCCGACCCTTCATCTTCAAGTTCCATCTGATTATTTGCCACTAGCGGAAACCTCCCGGGTTAGAGGGATTTCATCGCGAAGCGGACGGTAGCCATCTCATCCAGTTCGTTTTGTTCCCGTAAACTCATATTCTGCAGAAATGCGGTTTGTGCTTTGTCTTTGGCCTTAAGCCATACCTTCTCATCCAGAACCTTAGTACTCAGGTGATCCTGCTTATTCTGAACCTCAACATGTGCAAGACTGATATCGGAATGCTTGCGGGCAATGCATTTGTCGAGATAATCTACGTAATCCTGCATTTCGCGAAGCTTAGCCATCGGTGTCTTCTGCTGTGCTGCACTTTGCAGGGACAACATCAGCGTACTGCGCTGGCCGATTAATTCATCAAGGCTTTTTTCCTGTGCCTGCAGTTCTCCGAGCGCGCTTGAGAGCATCCACTCTGCCTGTGTTTTTTCGTTACCCTTCAAGTCCACCACTTTTTGAAAAGTATAATGGAATCTCATGATCAATCAACTCCTCGAGAACTGTGAAATTAAAGTCTGCTGCACTTCGCTAAGGGTTACCTTCTCGTTCACTTTTTGCTTGGTGAAATCCCAGATGCTGTCGATGTAATGCATCGACTCATCGATTTGCGCGTTAGAGCCCCTCTGGTAAGCTCCGATGTTAATCAGATCCTCGGAATCCTTATACACCGCCATCAGGCGCTTCACATTCTCGGCTGCTGCAATCTGCTCCTCCGGGGCGATATCCTTCATCACCCGGCTGATGCTTGCGAGAACATCGATCGCCGGAAAATGTCCTTTGTTGGCTATATTCCGGTTCAGAACAATATGCCCGTCCAAAATACCGCGTACAGCGTCTGCTATCGGCTCGTTCATATCGTCACCGTCAACCAGCACCGTGTAGAACGCGGTGATTGAGCCTGTAGGCCCCGTTCCGGCCCGTTCCAGCAGCTTAGGCAGACTGGCGAATACAGAAGGTGTATACCCTCTCATCGCCGGAGGCTCGCCGACTGCCAGCCCTACCTCACGCTGCGCCATCGCATAACGTGTTACCGAGTCCATCATCAGCATGACATTCAGACCACGGTCGCGGAAGTACTCGGCAATCGTAGTAGCGATCAGTGCCCCCTTAATCCGGATCAGCGCAGGCTGATCGGAAGTGGCCACAATGACTACCGAACGCTGAAGGCCTTCCGGCCCCAGATCGCGCTCAATGAAATCAAGCACCTCTCTGCCCCGTTCACCGATCAGCGCAATCACATTGACATCTGCCGAGGTGTTGCGGGCAATCATCCCCATCAGGGTACTCTTCCCCACACCCGAGCCGGCAAAAATCCCTACGCGCTGCCCCTTGCCGATCGTCAAAAGTCCATCGATAGCCCGGACTCCAATGCTGATCGGCTCGGCGACCCGCGGGCGGTTAAGCGGATTGGACGGAATGTTGAAGGTAGAGCTATGCGGCATTCTGGCCGGTATCAGTGAACCATCCAGCGGCTGTCCCAGACCGTCGAGAACCTTCCCGAGCAGCTCCGAGCCGACTTGAACGCTCAGCGGCTTGCCGGTGCCCACCACATCACAGCCAGGCCCGATGGCCTGCAGTTCGCCAAGCGGCATTAACAGTACCTTGTTATCACGAAACCCGACAACCTCTGCCTGAAGCGGCTTACTTCCTTTGGCAGGATAGATATAGCACACATCACCGATGCTGGCGTCAGGCCCTTCCGACTCCACCATCAGCCCGATAACCTGCGTAACCTTGCCATTAATCCTTACCGGATCGAAGTTACGCAGCTGATCTTTGTATCTTCTGCTGTCAAGCATCGTCGTCCCCATTTCTGTGTTCATCCGAGTCCAGAGCGATTCTTAGCAGTTCTTTTTTAATTTCGGCAAGCTGGGTATCGACACGGGCATCGATACTGCCGAAGGAAGACCGGATTACACACCCCAGATCTCTGACCGTTGAATCCGGCAGAATCTGCAGCTCAGCCTGTGAGTCCACAGCAAGCGAGAGCTCTTCCCGGGCCGCATTCACAAAAGCAAACTGTGCAGGAGACACACAGAGTGAGATCAGCCCCTGCTCGCGTTTGCGGGCCAGGTTTTTACGGATCAGATCCATCGCAAATTTCGGTTCAACGGTCAACTGCTTGTCCACGATTTTCTCAGCAATATCGCAGCTTAGCTCTACAAGAAACGGTTCCGCCTCCTGTATAATTACATCTCTTGCCCGGTATGCTTCCTGAAGCACGGTCCGCGCTTCTTCCATCATCTCGGCAAGACGCAGGGACATCTCCTGCTCTGCTTGAGCCAGACCTTCCTGATACCCCTGCTGATAGCCCTCGGATTTGACGGCTTCGATCAACAGCTCATCCTGTTCCCTGCGCTCACGCCACCATTCTTCAGCTTCAGTCCGTGCTGATTCCACAATATTCTCCGCTTCCTCGGAGGCGCTGCGGACCTGACTCTCCGCGAACTCCTGAGCATCCTTCAGCATTTGCTTGCGGGACTGCTCCGCTGCCTCCCTGGCGGGGTCCTGGTAGTGGACTTCACCCGGAGGCTCTTCTGGAGCCGGCTCTTCAGTCAGGCCTGCATGATGTCTGGCCTGTTCAAGACGCTTCAGCACATCTACCGGAATATATTGAGAATGCTTGATCAGCTTAGACAATAATGTCATCTCCTCCGCCACGGGCGATGATAATTTCACCAGACTCTTCGAGTCTGCGGATCGTGCCTACGATGCGGGTCTGTGCTTCTTCCACATCACGCAGCCGCACGGGTCCCATGTACTCCATTTCCTCGCGGAAGGTCTCGGCCATACGCTTGGACATATTGCGGAAGATCACATCCCGTACTTCCTCGCTGGCCACCTTGAGCGCAAGCTGCAAGTCCGCGTTGTCGATATCCTTGATAATCCGCTGAATGGAACGGTTGTCCACATTGACGATATCCTCGAAGACGAACATCCGCTTCTTGATTTCTTCGGCCAGCTCCGGGTCCTGAATCTCCAGGGAATCGAGAATAGTACGCTCTGTACCGCGGTCTACGCCGTTCAGAATCTGCACAATCGATTCAATACCGCCTGCATTCGTGTAATCCTGTGTTACTGTAGCAGACAGCTTCTGTTCCAGGACACGTTCGATCTGGGTGACCACCTCTGGAGAGGTGCTGTCCATAATCGCTATTCTTCTGGCTACCTCCGCCTGCTTCTCCTGAGGCAGGGAAGACAGAATGGAGGCCGCCTGTTCAAATTGCAGATAAGAGAGTACAAGTGCAATGGTCTGTACATTCTCGTTCTGGATGAAGTTGAGAATCTGGTTCGGATCTGCCTTGCGGGCAAAATCGAAAGGTCTTACCTGCAGCGTTGCTGTCAGGCGGTTGATGACTTCGAGCGCCTTGGCCGAGCCGAGAGCTTTCTCAAGAATCTCCTTGGCGTAATTGATACCGCCCTGCGAGATATATTCCTGTGCGAGACAGATCTGGTGGAATTCGGACATGATCGACTCTTTTTCCCCGCTGTCCACTTTGCGTACATTCGCAATCTCCAGCGTCAGCTGTTCGATTTCCTCATCCCGCAGATGCTTAAATATTTGTGCCGATACTTCAGGCCCTAGTGTGATAAGCAGGATCGCCGCCTTTTGACGGCCGCTGAGTCCCTGCTGGCTAGCTTTTGCCATCTCTTCACCTCTGTTCTTCAGCAAGCCAGGTGCGGAGCAGATTTACGAATTCATCCGGCTTCTTCTTCGCCAGACTTTCCAGCTGCTTACGGACCTGACTTTCATTCGTCACGCTATCCATATTAATTGAAGGGAACTCGGTAGGAACCTGCAGCGGAATATCTTCTTCGACCTCTTCCTCCTGCTTGTTCTTGCGGCTGCGGTAGATCAGATAACCTCCGCCTGCACCGACCAGCAGAGCAGCCGCACCGATGGCCCAGATCATCCAGGTTGCCAGTCCGCCTGATGCGTTCTCGGCAGTAGCACCTCCAAATTGTTGCGAGAATACCGAAACTTTTTTGGTCAGGTCTGCGTCTGTATAAGTGATACCTGAATCTGCCAGGGACGCACGGACAATGTTCACCAGAATGTTCTGTATCGCTCCTGAAGTAGCCTCGTCCAAAGTTGTTTGTCCTGCAGGTGGTTCAACCGCGACATTTATGGTTAAATCTTTTACAGTATATGGACTTGCGATGATATCTTTAGTGATTCTAGTAACTTCATAGTTCCTTGTCTCCGATGATTCCTCAGAAGAAGAAGCACCTGTGTCAGCCCCCGCAGGATAACCTGCAACATCTTCAGATCCTGTACCTGCGACTCCTCCGGAAGTGTTCCCTTGGCCCGAGAATGTTTTGCTGATAATCTGCGAGCTGATCTCAATCCCCTTCATATTCTCAGCATCCACCGGTACTACAACATCTTCCTTTCTGTTCTCCTTATCGAAATTAAGCTTGGAGAACACCAGGACATCAACCTTATCGGGACCTGTGAGGGTACTCAGGAATTGCTTGACATCTTTCTTGACATCGTCTTCGAATTTCTTCTTGAGTGCGAAGTTCTCTTCAACCTGGCTGGAGATTCCCGCCTGGCCGCCCTTGGCCGTCGGTTTCAGCTCCACCTCGTTGTTGGTGATTGTAATGTTGTCGATGGGAAGATTCGGGACAGCGGTCTTCACGAGATTGAAGTAGCCATCAATATTCTCCTGGGAAGGTCTGAATCCCGGATTGAAGCTCATCACCACGGAAGCTTGCGCTTTCTCCTGATCCTCCTGTGAGGCGAATACCGTCTCCTTTGGCAGGGTAATGAGAACCTTGGCGTCTTTAATCCCCTGCATCCTTCTCATCAGCTGTTCAACTTCACCATTAAGCGCATTGTTGTATTTAACATTGAATTCACTGTCTGTAGTACCGATCATGGACGAGGATTCATTGAATACCTTGTATCCGATCGAGCCCTGCTGAACGATTCCCTGAGAACCAACAGCTATCTTGATACGTGCAGCATCCGTGCTGGGGACTGAGATACTTTTGCCATCCGGGCTTAAACGGTAAGACACCCCTGATGTATCCAAATAACTCATAACTCCCGCTGAATCGGTACTGTCCAGGTCCTGAAAAGCAACCTCGTATTCCACCTTCGATAACTGCATGGTCGTAACTACGATTATTATAATGATAATAAACAGAGTGGAGAAAAACATTATCTTCTGTTTACCGCTGAATCTGTTCCAATACTGGGTTATCTTCTCCCGGTACTGGGCCAATCTTTCATTCACAGTGTCACCCCATCCGAAACGTAGCTAGGATTATTTAGATTTGAGTTCTCATAATTTCCTGATAGGCTTCAATCACTTTGTTCCGGACTTGTGTAGTCAGCTGCAAACTCAGCAATGCCTGTTGGGACGAAATCATAGCCTCATCAATGTTGACCTCTCCCAGTACAAATTTGTTACTCATGTCCTTCGCCTGCTGTTCCTGATCTGCTACCTGGTTAAGCGCATTCTCCAGGTATGAACCGAAGCTCTGTCCCGGCTCTTGCACGGCTGAGGATTCTGCAGCTACGGACTTCATAGCCAGCGGCTGAACCGCCTGGTTCCCGATCAATAAATTCTGTATCAATTCTTCTCCTCCTAGACAGTCAATTCATTCTACCGGCCGATTTCAAGCGCCTTGGTCACCATGGATTTGGATGCGTTCAGCATCGTTACATTCGCTTCGTAAGAACGCGAGGCAGACAGCATGTCCACCATTTCCTTGGTCACATCCACATTCGGCATATATACATAACCGTCAGCGTCTGCATCAGGGTGGCTCGGATTATACACCGGCTTGAGCGGAGAAGAATCCTCGATAATCGATTTTACCTTGACGCCATCATTGCCGCCGCTCATCTTGGAGCCTAGTATATTCGCGAAGCTGTCAGCCTGGGTAGTTTCCAGAACTGTGAGCTTACGGCGGTAAGGTACGGCTTTGCCGTCCACCACGGAGGCTCTTGTGGTCTCGGCGTTGGCGATATTGGAGGAGATCACATCCATCCGCAGACGCTGGGCGGTTAAAGCTGATGCGCTAATACCAAAGCTGCTGCCAAAGTTCATTATTGATTACCCTCCCTGTACAACTGTACGCATCATTGTGATCTGACTGTTCAGCTGTTCAACATAAGAGTTGTATCTCAGCTGGTTCTCGGCGCTCAGCGCCTGTTCTCGATCCATATCCACATTATTGCCGTTGTTATTCATAGATGTAGTCTCATCGGTACTGACCACAGCGGCCGGCATGCCGGTCACTGTCCCGAAGCGGAAATGACGGGAGTCTGATACTTTCGCACCCAGTGTGGCTTTAAGTCCGCTCTCCTGATCTCTCAGGAAGCTCTCAAAACTAACATCTGAACGTTTAAAATTTGGTGTATCATTATTTGCTACATTATTAGCCAGAACACTTTGTCGTTTGGTGGCGGCATCTAGGCCTCCTTGTAATCTTTGAAAACTGACACTGTTCAGCAAACCCATAGTAATCCCCCTTCCAAACCTATCATAATGAAAAGAATTCCACAACTTTGTTCAAATCCCTGCTTATTTTCGACAAATAAAGTCATTTTTTTCACAACATATTCGTCTTAAAGTCGAACCATGTCGATGAATGATTCTTATGTCAATCTCACATACATTGATTCTCTTAGAATTTGTATATTATTACAATAAGAAATAAGCCCTATCTTTTCAGAAAAGAGAGGGCTTAAAGCATGTTTTTACAATTATTTTCCTTTTAAATTACATTTTCTGCTTTATTATAGAATTTTTTAACTTTTCATGCATGAATTTAGATTCAAATTTGTATAACCATAATTCGAATTACCTATATTGATGATTTTATAGCTCTGCCTTCTCACAGAATATATTGGCTTAAGTCGCGGTCCTGCGCGATTCCTGCCAGTTTTTCGCGAACATACTCCGGAGTGATAACCATTGTGTCGAGCGTCAGCTCAGGTGCCTCGAACGATAGATCCTCCAGCAGCTTTTCCAGGATCGTATGAAGACGCCGTGCCCCGATGTTCTCCATATTCTGATTCACGGAGGCCGCGATCTTGGCAATTTCCTGAATAGCTTCCTTCTGGAACTGGATTTCAATGTTCTCCGTCTGCAGCAAATGCACATATTGTTTCGTAAGTGCGTTCTCAGGCTCCGTAAGAATAGATACAAAGTCCTCAAGTGTTAGACTGCTCAGTTCTACACGGATCGGGAAGCGCCCCTGAAGCTCAGGGATCAGATCTGAAGGCTTGGCAATGTGAAAAGCGCCTGCGGCGATGAACAGCACGTAGTCTGTCTTCACAGGCCCGTATTTGGTCATGACTGTCGATCCCTCGACGATGGGCAGAATATCACGCTGCACGCCTTCACGGGATACATCGGGACCGGAGCCCTTGCCCTGGCTGGCCACCTTGTCGATCTCATCGATGAAAATAATCCCGGATTGCTCTGCGCGGGCTACCGACTCCTGAATCATGTCGTCTGTGTCAATCAGCTTGGCCGCTTCATCCTGAATCAGCACCTTGCGGGCTTCACGGATCGGCAGCTTGCGCTTCTTCGTACGCTTCGGCAGCAGGTTCCCGAACATCTCCTGCATGTTCATGCCCATCTGGTCATTGCCCTGCCCAGCGAACATATCCATCATCGAAGGCGTCGTGTCCTCGACATCAATCTCAATGACGTCATCCTCTAACTGGCCTGCAAGCAGCTTGAACTTGATCCCTCTGCGGCGTTCGCTCAGACTTCCATCCTCCGGCTCTTCCTTGGATTCCTCCGCCCCGCCGGTGTTTCCGCCAAAAATCATCTCAAACGGATTGCGCTGCGATTTCCCCTTCGAGGAGGAAGGGACCAGAATTGCCACAATCCGGTCATTCGCCAGCTCTTCTGCGCGGTCCTTCACCTTTTCGGTGCGCTCCAGCTTCACCATACGGATAGAGGTCTCTACCAGATCCCGGACCATCGACTCCACATCACGCCCCACGTAGCCGACTTCCGTAAATTTGGTCGCTTCGACTTTGATAAACGGGGCATTAACAAGCTTAGCCAGACGCCGGGCGATCTCTGTTTTACCTACACCGGTAGGGCCGATCATCAGGATATTCTTCGGCACAACCTCATCCCGCAGCTCCTCGGACAACAGACTGCGCCGATACCGGTTGCGGAGGGCAACGGCCACTGATTTCTTGGCCTGCTTTTGACCTACGATATATTTGTCAAGCTCTGTTACGATCTGGCGTGGCGTAAGCGATTGATTCACCATTGTGACTTCCTCCCTTTATATATGGCACCTTGCCTATAACTCTTCGACAATAATATTGGAATTGGTATATACACAGATCTCGGAGGCAATTTGCAGCGCTTCTCTGGCAATGTCACCGGCACCCAGATGGGAGGCATGGCGCTTGAGCGCCCGCCCGGAAGCCAGCGCAAAGTTACCGCCGGAGCCGATCGCCAGTACATCATCATCCGGCTCGATAATTTCACCATTGCCGGAGATCAGCAGCATGCCTTCCTTATCCATTACGATCATGAGCGCTTCCAGCTTGCGCAGAATGCGGTCCTGGCGCCAATCCTTGGCCAGCTCCACCGCTGCCCGCTGCAGATTGCCGTGGTGCTCCTCAAGCTTCCCCTCGAACTTCTCGAACAGCGTAATCGCATCAGCTACAGAGCCTGCAAAACCGGCAATGACCTGACCTCTGTACAGGCGGCGGACCTTCTTGGCCGTCGTCTTCATAATGACACTCTCTCCGAATGTAACCTGGCCGTCACCGGCAATCGCCGCATGGCCGTTATGTCTTACCGCACAAATCGTAGTTGCATGAAAGCTGGGTAACATGATGAGCACCCTCCTCAGATTAGGTAATACAGGTCTGAACCAATTGTGCCTATTGTGCCGGTTGTGCAGGACTATCCGCTTCTGCCGGATCAGCATCCACCGGCTCCGGCTCAGCATACTTCAATTCATGGGCTGCAGCATAAGCAGCAAGGCTGTCAAGCGCCCGGTAAGCCAGACGTTCGTTCTTTTCTTTTTTGCTGCGGAACCGTGTCTCAAGCTTCGGCAGCAGGCCAAAGTTGGCATTCATCGGCTGGAAGTGTTCAGGATCTGCCGAAGTAATATAGGCGGGCATGCTGCCCAGCACCGTGTCCTCGGGGAAGATCAGGCTCTCTTCGCCAAGCGCTGCTCTCGCTGCATTCATACCGGCGATCATACCGGAAGCCGCAGATTCTACATACCCTTCCACCCCGGTCATCTGGCCGGCAAAATACAGTCTCTCCCGGCCCTTCATCTGGTAAGTGGGCTGCAGCAGCTTAGGGGAATTAATAAAGGTATTGCGATGCATGACCCCATAACGCACATATTCCGCCTGCTCCAGGCCAGGAATGAGTGAGAATACCCGTTTTTGCTCGCCCCACTTCAGATGGGTCTGGAAGCCGACCAGATTATACAGCGTACCGGCAGCATTGTCCTGGCGCAGTTGCACAACCGCGTAAGGGAGCTTGCCCGTGTGAGGATTGAGCAGTCCTACAGGCTTCATAGGGCCGAACAATGCCGTCTGCTTGCCGCGTCTCATCATAATTTCAATCGGCATACAGCCTTCAAAGTAAATCTCTTTCTCAAAATCTTTGAGTGCAGCCGTCTCAGCCGAGATCAGCGCATCATAAAAAATATCGAATTCCTCTTCCGTCATCGGACAGTTCAGATAGGCGGCTTCGCCTTTATCATAGCGGGAGGCCAGATAGACCTTGCTCATATCGATGCTGTCTTTCTCTACAATCGGAGCCGCTGCATCATAGAAATAAAAATACTCTTCGCCAAGCAGTCCCTTGATCTCCGAGGACAGGGAGGGTGAAGTCAGCGGCCCGGTGGCAATAACAACAATCCCTTCCTCCGGTATATGCGTAAGTTCTTCGTTTATGACTTCCACCAAAGGGTGGTTATGCAGCATGGAGGTGATTTCACCGGAGAATCCGTCCCGGTCCACAGCAAGAGCGCCTCCCGCCGGAACGGCATGCCTGTCGGCTGCACCCAGTACCAGAGAGCCCAGACGCCGCATTTCTTCCTTAAGTACACCCACTGCATTTCCGAGGCCATTCGCCCGCAGTGAGTTGCTGCAGACCAGCTCGGCGAACTGATCTGTATGATGCGCCGGTGTCTTTACGACCGGACGCATCTCATACAATCTGACCGGAACTCCGAGCGAAGCGATCTGCCAGGCGGCTTCACTTCCGGCCAGACCTGCTCCGATAACGGTTACTTGTGCTTTTTCTGTCAATTTCCGTTCC
Source organism: Paenibacillus sp. FSL R7-0210 (assembly GCF_038009085.1). Classification (NCBI taxonomy): domain Bacteria; kingdom Bacillati; phylum Bacillota; class Bacilli; order Caryophanales; family Paenibacillaceae; genus Paenibacillus; species Paenibacillus sp. FSL R7-0210. The sequence continues at coordinate 1,867,962 of NZ_JBBPAR010000001.1, read as the reverse complement.
TCCTGTGACCCTATTATTCTGCTAACTCATCGCTCTCGATTACAGCCTCTGTATGATCGCATGAGGTGCACTGCAGCTTGGTTCCCTGCTTGTTGCGCTTCTCGATCATCCAGGAGCCGCAAGCCGGACACGGCTTCACTGACGGCTTATCCCAGGAGACAAAGTCACAGCCCGGATATTGGTCGCAGCCGTAGAAGACACGCCCCTTCTTGCTGCGCCGCTCCACTACCTTGCCTTCATGGCATTTCGGACAGCTTACACCGATATCCTTAATGATCGGCTTGGTGTTGCGGCATTCCGGAAATCCGGAGCAGGCCAGGAATTTGCCGAACCGGCCCAGCTTATAGACCATCGGCTTGCCGCATTTCTCACACAGCTCATCAGAGACCTCATCTTCAATCTCGATTTCCTTCATTTCTTCTTCCGCATATAGGAGTCTTTTCTCAAAGGATTCATAGAACTCGGCCAGCACCTTCACCCAATCCTCTGCACCTTCCTCCACATGGTCAAGGTCCCCTTCCATATGGGCGGTGAATTCCACATTGAGAATTTCCGGGAAGAACTCTTCCATTTGCTCTATGATTAGTTCTCCAAGCTCAGTCGGCATGAACTTCTTCTCTTCAATCGCCACATACCCGCGCTTCTGGATCGTCTCTAAGGTCGGCGCATACGTACTTGGACGGCCTATACCCAATTCCTCAAGCGTCTTGACGAGACGGGCTTCTGTATATCTTGGCGGCGGCTGGGTGAAATGCTGCTTCGGCTCAATCTCGCGCTTCTCCAGCTCATCGCCCGCCTTCAGCTGCGGCAGGAACTTCTCTTCGTCTGTTGTGCCGTCGTCATTGCCTTCCACATACACCTTCATGAAGCCCGGGAACGAGACCTTGGACCCTACCGCTCTGAATATCGCTGTACCGGCTGTAATATCTACCGACAACGTATCCAGCAGCGCGGAAGACATCTGACTGGACACAAAACGCTCCCATACCAGCTTATACAGCCGGAATTGATCACGGCTCATGAATTCCTTGACCGTATCCGGCTCACGCAGCGCAGAGGTCGGACGGATCGCTTCATGCGCGTCCTGGGCGCCCGCAGCCTTCTTGGAATATTGACGCGGCGTCTCGGGAATGAACTTCTCACCGTATTTGGATTGGATCAGCTCCTTGGCTTCATCCTGGGCCGTAGTGGATATACGCGTGGAATCTGTACGCATATAAGTGATTAACCCGACAGTGCCTTCCTTGCCCAGCTCCACTCCCTCATAGAGCTGCTGTGCAACAGACATCGTCTTGGACGCGCGGAAGCCCAGCTTACGGGCAGCCTCCTGCTGCAGTGAGCTTGTCGTGAACGGAGCGGATGGATGCCGCTGTCTCTCCTTCTCTTTCACTTCTTTGACCTGGAAGGCCGCGTTCTTAATCGCTTCCAGCACTTCCTGCACATCGCTCTCTTGACCCAGTTCCTTCTTCTCGCCGTTCAGGCGGTGGAACTTGGCTTCGAATTCAGAATCCCGAATCGCTAGCCGGGCAGTAATGCTCCAGTATTCTGTAGGAATGAATTCAGAAATTTCATTCTCCCGGTCCATAACAATCTTAACCGCTACCGATTGTACCCGTCCGGCGGAGAGGCCTTTTTTGACTTTCTTCCATAATAGAGGGCTAATCTTGTAACCGACAAGCCGGTCCAGAATCCGCCGCGCCTGCTGGGCGTTCACCAGATCCATATTAATCTTGCGCGGTGTCTTGAAGGCATCCTTCACCGCCTGCTTGGTAATTTCATTGAAGACCACGCGGCATTCCTGTGTGTTGTCCAAATTCAGCGCATTTGCCAAATGCCAGGCAATAGCTTCCCCTTCGCGGTCCGGGTCAGCTGCGAGATAGACTTTTTTCACTTTTTTGCTGGCATCCTTAAGTTCCTTCAAGATAGAGCCCTTGCCGCGGATCGTTATATATTTGGGATTGAACTGATTCTCCACATCCACACCGATCTGGCTTTTTGGCAAATCTATGATATGCCCCATTGATGCCTTAACAATATATTTGCTGCCCAGATATTTACCAATCGTTTTCGCTTTTGATGGTGATTCTACAATAACCAACGCATCTGCCATAGGTTTTCCTCCCAAAAGTTCGTAAGCAGATCACCTCCTGAACCAGTCATCGGACCCGGCTGTACCAGGAAGTCTATGCTTACCACAGTTACTTCTATATTAAATTACCTTATAAATTGCACCCGGTAATTGTGTTACCGCTTTTTTTATGATTAAAGATAACAGAACTGAATGCAAATGTCCAAAATCCCACCTCGTTGACGCGAGCAGCTCATCGAGTGTAAACGGGCCTTGATGCAGTATATGGTAAAGGTGCAGCTCCTCACTTGTCAATTTCTTTTCCATCAGATCGGCTGGACTCTCCCGCTCTACAGCGCCTGCTGAAGCTGATGCAGCCCCCTTGGAAGGCAGGCTGGAGACGTATTCTTCCACAATATCTGAGGCACAGGTTACCAGCTTCGCACCTTGCTTAATCAGCTCCAGTGCCCCTCTGCTCTTGGGAGAGGTCAGCGGCCCCGGCACGGCAAACACATCCCGGCCTGCTTCAAGCGCAGCATCGGCGGTGATCAGGGACCCGCTGCGGCTGTCTGCCTCCACCACCAGTGTTCCCAGCGACAAGCCAGCGATAATCCGGTTGCGCTGCGGGAATAATCCGGGATGACTCGGAGTTCCGATAGGATATTCGCTAAGAACCAGCCCTTCCCGAGAAATCTGCCGCTCCAGCTCACGGTTATCCGGAGGATAGACTTTGTCCAAGCCGGTTGCCACCACCGCAATGGTCCCTCCTGCTCCGCCTAACGCCGCTTCATGACAGACACTGTCAATCCCCCTCGCCAGGCCGCTTACAACCGTGAGACCGGCTGCACTTAGCTGTCCCGCCAGCATCTCCCCCACCCTGCGCCCATAAGCGGTAGGCACCCGGGTCCCCACCATAGCAACAGAGGGACGGGAAGCCAAATCCAGACGGCCACGATAGTACAATACCCAAGGCGGCTGAGGGGTTTCCCTCAGTTGTACTGGGTAGTGATCATCCAGAATAGTGACCATCGCTACACCGCTTTCTTCCATTAAAGAGCGGCGCTTCAGCACCCATGCTTCATTGAAGTCTGCCGCCAGCCGGGCGGATATTACACCGCTGATTCCAGCCCGTTCCCACTCCTCGGCAGAACAGGAGAAGACAGCATTCGTCAAAAGACCTGCCCGGCGGATCTTGTCGATACTTTTCCAGCCAATCCCTTCCATCTCATGCAGACCGAACAACAGCTCCCGAATTTCCATATGTATTCTCTCCCCGTGCGGAAGGGCCAGCCTTCCTTATTGTCTTAAACCAAATTGACTTAAACCAAAAAAAGCAACCTTTCATCCGCGTAATCCGGGACAAAAGGTTGCTTACCTTCAACATTCATTATACCTGCTTCGGCAGGAAAAGCTGTGACAAAACAACCCCACAAAGTGGAGATTTAGCTTCGATGATAACTCAGGTACTTTGCGGGGACCCCAAAACATTTCGAACTAGCGTAAGAAGCGCCCTAGTGGGTGGTGAAGGCATTCAGGATGCCGCGTTCCTCAAGCACACTGACGAGGGTAGAGCCCATTTCAGCAGGCGTTGGCGCTACCTTAATGCCGCAGGACTCCAGCACAGCGATCTTCTCGCTCGCCGTCCCTTTACCGCCTGAAATAATTGCCCCGGCGTGACCCATCCGTTTGCCCGGAGGTGCCGTAACCCCGCCGATGAAGCCCACTACAGGCTTGGTCATGTTCTCTTTGATCCACAGTGCAGCTTCTTCCTCTGCCGTCCCGCCGATCTCACCGATCATAATGACAGCCTTGGTACCCGGATCTTCATTGAAAAGCTTCAGGATGTCGATGAACTCCGAGCCCTTCACCGGGTCGCCCCCGATGCCTACCGCTGAGGATTGGCCGATTCCGCGCTCCGTCAGCTGATGCACAGCTTCATAGGTCAAGGTCCCGCTCCGGGAGACTACACCGACATATCCCGGCTTATGAATATAACCCGGCATAATGCCGATTTTGCATTCTCCAGGCGTGATGACACCCGGACAGTTGGGACCGATCAGCACTGTGGAGCGGCCCTCCATGTATCTGGACACTTTGACCATATCCAGCACCGGAATGCCTTCTGTGATACAAATGACCAGGTCCATCTCCGCATCCACCGCTTCCATAATCGAATCTGCGGCAAAAGCAGGCGGAACGTAAATGACACTTGCAGTTGCACCAGTGGCTGCTTTGGCGGCAACAACCGTGTCGAAGACAGGCAGACTCTTCTCGGTACCGTTGTCCAGGGTAATCTGAACCGTAGTGCCCCCCTTGCCCGGTGTTACACCGCCAACCATCTGAGTACCGTAGTCCAGCGCGCCTTTTGTATGAAATAAACCCGTAGCACCGGTAATTCCCTGGGTAATGACTTTCGTATTTTTATCTACAAGAATGCTCATGCGATAGGTCACATCCTCACTTTTATTGTCGAATATTACACAAGAGCAACGATTTTGCGGGCACCATCCGCCATGGAATCAGCAGCAACGATATTCAGTCCGGAGCCGGCGAGAATCTCCTTGCCCAGTGCCACATTCGTGCCCTCAAGACGTACGACCAGCGGCTTGGTTAAGCCAAGCTGTCTTGCCGCTTCGACTACACCGGTAGCGATGACATCACAACGCATAATGCCGCCAAAAATATTAACAAAGATACCGTTCACCTTGTCATCGGACAGGATGATTTTGAAAGCTTCCGTTACCTTCTCAGTCGTCGCACCGCCCCCTACATCGAGGAAGTTGGCCGGTTCGCCGCCATAATATTTAATGATATCCATAGTCGCCATCGCCAGGCCCGCCCCGTTCACCATACAGCCGATGTTGCCGTCAAGTGCGATGTAGCTAAGGTCGAATTTGGACGCTTCGATTTCTTTGGCATCCTCTTCGTCCAGATCACGCAGCTCCAGGATATCCTTGTGGCGGAACAAACTGTTGGAATCGAAGTTAAGCTTGGCATCAAGCGCCATCACATTACCGTCTGCAGTAACGACCAGCGGGTTGATCTCTGCAATTGAGCAATCTTTATCCACAAAAGCCAGATATAGCGCTTGCATGAACTTGACCGCTTTGTTCACCAATTCGGGAGGAATGGCAATGCTGTAAGCCAGTTTACGCGCCTGGAAGGTCTGAAGCCCAACCGCTGGATCAACGATTTCCTTGAAAATCTTCTCGGGATGTGTAGCTGCCACCTCTTCAATCTCCGTACCGCCCTCCTCGGATGCCATCATGACGACCCGTCCGGAAGCGCGGTCCACAACCAGACCGATATAATATTCTTTGACAATCTGACAGCCCTCTTCAATCAGCAGCCGCTTTACTACCTTGCCTTCGGGTCCCGTCTGGTGGGTCACCAGTGTCTTGCCGAGGATCTCGGACGCATACGCGCGAACCTCATCACTGTTCTTCGCCACCTTGACGCCGCCGGCTTTGCCGCGTCCGCCAGCATGAATCTGCGCTTTGACTACAACCACAGGTGTACCCAGCGCTGCGGCAGCTTCTACGGCTTCGTCCACTGTATAAGCAACTTTTCCGTTCGGTACGGCTACGCCATACTTCTTAAGTACTTCTTTTCCCTGATACTCGTGGATATTCATTCCGGAAGCCTCCTAAAGTGTTGCGGTGACCTGTGCAGGCAGCCTGCGGTCATTCCGCATTCCGTTTTGATTGTCCAAAGCCGGGGCCAGACCGGTTGTTAACCGGCAATATCCCGGTACAAGCAGAGCGCCGGCACCTGAAGCATACGCTGCAACCGGTACAGTTCTCTGCAAGTAGCATATAGAACCTATCACAATAGTGATATCTATAATTACCTATATGCCAGAATGTGAAACCCAGAATATTGTAACATGTTTTATAAGCGCTTTCCTTAAAAACTTTCACTATTTATACATACATTTTCGCTCGGTTTCATGCCGGAATGCGAACGATTGCATTGACATTCATGCGTAAAACGGCTTTACCGCCCTTATTCAGGACGGTGAAACCTATACTCTTATATGGGAGCGAGACTACGATTTCGAATTGCTAACGTTAGCTTCATGCACCCGGTTCAGGAGATTTTTGAACTGTCCCAGCAAATCTATGAACTCTACCGGAGAGAGCATCGTGCCTTCTGCCATTTTGCCGGGAATGCCCATAGCATCCTGCCGCAGCGCCAAGCCTTGGGGTGTTAATGAAATCAGCACCTTCCGCTCATCCTGCAAAGAACGTTCACGCAAAATTAGTCCTGCAGCCTGCAGCCGCTTGAGCAGCGGAGTCAGCGTGCCTGAATCGAGGAACAAAGCTTCTCCCAGCTCCTTGACTGTACATTGCTGTCTCTCCCACAGGACCAGCATAACCAGATACTGCGAATACGTTAATCCGATCTTATCCAGATGAGGCTGGTATAGCTTCGTAAATTCACGTGAACAGGCATAAATCGTAAAGCAGAGCTGGTTCTCCAGCATAAGCTCAGGGGTTGTAGTGGATTCTTTTTGCATTTCTTCTTCACCTGCCTTTGTGACATTAGTTTATCACAATTCATCCATAATATCATGTTAATAGCGGGAAATAGATTGACTTTTATTTTAATTGTGTTAAATTAAGTTGTGTACAATACAATTTGAAAACGAACGGGAGCGATTTAATATGATGACCATCCAACAGAAAATGTACGAAACAACAGTAAAAGCCGTAGGCGGCAGACAGGGTTCTATTGAATCCGACAGCCCTAAGCTGAATCTTGCGATCAGCACACCACGCGAAATGGGCGGCTCCGGCGGTGAAGGCACGAATCCTGAGCAACTCTTCGCAGCCGGATATTCCGCTTGCTTCGACAGCGCACTGAACATGGTTGCACGTATGGGCAAGGTAAAGATCGAAGGCTCTGAAGTAACGGCTACCGTCAGCTTCGGTAAAGTGGAAGACGGCGGCTTCGGCATTGCCGTGAAGATGGATGTTCTGGTCAAGGGTGTTGACCGTGAGACCGCTGAACGGCTGGTACAAGAAGCTCATGGCGCATGTCCTTACTCCCGTGCTACCCGTGGTAACATCGAAGTAGAATTGAACGTGCTGTAAGAATAGCTTCACAAGTGGAAACGGCATTGCCGTCCTTTTAAAGGACGATACCGTTTCAGCATGCCCTCCCCTGCCCGGCGGCCCCGGACGGGGGTTTTGGCGTGTCAGGCTTCCTCCTCCACCATGACCTGCCTGTCCAGATTGCGGTATTGGACCGCTTCGGCCAGATGCGCAGCGCCAATCTCCTCCGCCGCTTCCAGATCGGCAATCGTGCGGGCCAGCTTAATAATCCGGTCATGCGCCCGCATGCTGAGCCCGAGACTCTCGAGAATACTGTCCAGCAGCATCTCCTCTTCCGGCCGCAGTGCAGCATAACGGCGAAGCGCCGCCCCGGACAGCTCGCTGTTCCAGGAGATCGGCAGGATGCTATACCGCTCCGCCTGAATCGCCTGAGCCCGCAGAACCTGAGAGCACATCTGTGCCGTCGAGACCGGAGGTACACTCCTGTCGCCTTCTCTTGGATGCGGCACATCAACCTGCATATCCATCCGGTCCAGCAGCGGGCCCGAGATTTTGCGCCGGTACTGGGCGATTTTGGCCGGACTGCAGCTGCACCGCTGATGCGTGTTGCCACTACCAAGAAATCCGCACATGCAGGGATTCATGGAGCAAGCGAGCAGGAACTGGGCAGGGAAGGTGAAGGATGCCCGAGCCCGGCTGATGGTGACAACCCCATCCTCCAGCGGCTGGCGGAGCACTTCAAGCACAGTCCGGGAGAACTCGGGCAGCTCGTCCAGGAAGAGAATACCGCGGTGTGCGAGACTAACCTCCCCCGGCTTCGGAATTCCGCCCCCGCCGATCAATCCGGCTGCCGAGATGGTATGATGCGGTGAACGAAACGGGCGGTCACGCAGCAACCCGCTCCCTCCGTCCCTAAGCTTCCCGGCAGCACTGAATATCTTCATCACCTCAAGCGATTCTTGATCGTTAAGATCGGGAAGAATTCCGGGTAACCGCTTAATCAGCATAGTCTTCCCCGTACCTGGAGGGCCGATCAGAATAATATTGTGCATTCCCGCTGCCGCAATCGTAAGGGCACGCTTCACATGATTCTGGCCGATAACATCGCTGTAATCTTCATTCATTGGCTGCTTCACCGCAAGCAGGGAGGGAATATTCTGCGCTGGCTCAGAATGGTATCTCAAATGGTCCAGGGACAGCGCCAGAACGGGCGGACGCTTCCTGGAGGTCGCTTCAGCGCTTACAGATACCGATACCGGAAACGGTAAATCAGCCTGCGGCAAGGGCAAGTCTGATCCGGCTGCTTCAGACTGTTCAATCGGATTCGGCGGAGGAAGCTGACCAGGCTGAGGCAGCTCCCGCAAATGCCCGGCAGTGTACACCTTCATTCCTGCGATCAACGCAGCTTCAGCCGCATTGCCGGGCGGTACCAGAACAGCATGAATCCCGGCTTGCCGCGCAGCCTGGGCCATGGATAATACCCCATTTACCGGCCGCAGACTTCCGTCGAGCGCAAGCTCACCAATCAGCAGCATCTGCCCGGCTTCCGGCATAACAAGCTGGCCGCTGGTCGTCAGTATCCCCAGGGCAATCGCCAGATCAAACGCCGAGCCCTCCTTGCGCAGGTCCGCCGGGGCCAGATTAATCGTCACCCGCTGTTGGGGATAGCTGTAACCGCAATTCTTGACGGCGGACCGTACTCGCTCCACCGCTTCCCTGACTGCCGAATCCGGCAGGCCGATAATATGGGTCTGCGGCAAGCCGTTAGCCAGATCCACCTCCACTCCGATCACTACACCTTCAATGCCATACAGGCATGCGCTATGCATTTTTCCGTACACAAATAAGCACCTCTTCTCCAGAAATACACCCGCAACGGGCGTTCGTTTCCAGGAAAAAAGGTGCTTCCTCTTTTTCCGTAAGCTCAATTACACTCAGTATAACTAAAACCCTACACAACATGCAAGGTTATTGCGCATATAGTGCTGCACAAAAATCAGCTTTTAATCGTCTTGCATAAATATGCAACTATGACCAAAGAATCATTTTATTCAGCCTTCTTCGCTGGCTACCACCGAATCCCTTATCTGTTCAAAGGACAGCGGGGTGTAATTCCAGTGCTCCACACAAATATTAAAGTGATGATTGCCCTCATATTTCTGTCCATGAATATGACCATGCACATTCACGTAAGGCATATGCTTGTTCATATACATCGGCTCATGCGAGAGCAGAAAAAACTCCTTGTATATCAGCGGATACTCACTGACCTCATCAAATCCGGCTTCCAGCCACCAGCCTCGTCCGCGTCCACGGTCATGATTGCCAAGAATCAGTATTTTGTACCCGTTCAGGGCAGACACAATGCTACGGGTATCCTCTTGATTCCTGAAAGAAAAGTCACCCAGATGAAAAATCGTGTCCTCCTCTCTTACGACTGCATTCCAGTTCGCTACCATCACCTTGTCCATCTCTTCCACACTGGCAAAAGGCCGCGATTCAAAATCAATGATCAGCTTGTGGCCAAAATGATGATCTGAGGTAAAAAATACGTTGGACAAGATCGCTCCCCGCTTTCGCTAAGTGCTGGATTGCTTATTCATTCCACTTCCGTTTGGCTCCGCGCCGGTTCACATCCATTTGTATTAATTCCGCCACCGGCGGAGCTTCCTCGTGTTCGATCAGCCATTTACGCATTTCCTTAATGGCCTCCACTTGGCCGTTACCCTTGTCACGCCAGGTCAGCAGCTCAATCACATTGATGACCAGTGACAAGAGGCTGCTATTGCTGTCTTGGGTTTTCTCAGCACGCATCTTGTGGAATAACGCTTCATTCTCCCAGTCAATCAATATCTCTTCCGCTATTGCAGGCCGCATAACGGTAAATGTCTTATTACAATTACTGCAGCATACAACGGATAAGGGCTCTGCGCCAAGTTCCGCTACTATATTATGCTCACAATTTTGGCAAGTAAAGCTTACCTGTATATTCATTGATTGATTCCTCATTCCGGCAGCCCTCCTCATGGTGGCATTAAAAGTTACACTAATGTTTACCCACTTCTTTTGAGAAATGACCCATGAAGTCCGGCATCTGTCAAGGATAATTGTTAAATTTTACACGGTTTTTGCAAAACAGAGACAGCTAAAAGACTTCCCGGAGATGCCGCAGGGAGGCGATGCTTAAATCCGGCTGAAGCTGTACAGCAATCACATCGAAAGCAATTGCAGCCGGCTGCAGTCCCTGCATGTGCAGGTAGACCCGGGCTGTCTCTCTCACCTGACGGATTTTGCGTGCATCGACCGATTCCTCCGCAGTGCCCTGCACGGCTGAGCCGCTCCGGCTGCGCACCTCAATGAAGACCAGAGCGCCTTCATACTCCGCGATAATATCCAGCTCTCCGCTACGGCAGCGCCAGTTATAATCCCGGATGAGGTAGCCCCGCGAAGTCAGATACATTCGGGCCGCCTGCTCGGCAGCAGCGCCTTTCTCCTGACGGGTGTAGGTTCTGCCGTCTCCGTTATGGCTCACTTCTGTCTCCGTTCACCAGCTGTCCGGTCACTCTGGTATACATAGCTGAGAATCTCAGCCACCAGCTGATAGAGCTGAGGCGGAATCTGCTGGTCCAGATCGAGCTTCGACAGCACTTCTACCAGCGCCGCATCCTCCTGCACCGCTACTCCGTTTTCCTTTGCCTTTTGCAGGATGATGTCCGCTACCGAGCCTTGCCCCTTAGCGACAACCACTGGCGCATCGCTCTGGCCCGGAATATATTTGAGCGCCACTGCCTTCTTGAGATTCTGCGGAACCTTCTGCTCAGACTCACTCATATGCGGTAATCTACTCCTTTGTACTCCTGCGGAGCATAATCGGACGGCTTCACCGCAGCAGCGGCCACGCTCCGTTCCGGCAATGCTTCCGTACGCAGGCTGGACAATTGATAGCCTATGCCTTCGACCGCTGCCTTCATCTCCTCGCGGCGGCCCTCCAGCAGCTCCAGTACCCAAGGTTCATCGTTATGCAGCTTCAGGCTGACGATGCGGTCGACCACCTGCACATCGACCATCGTCTGGCCGAGCTGCTTCATGTCCAGATCGAACCACAAGCGGCAATTCGCCGCGTCGAGCTCCCCTTTGCTGCCGCGCCGCGACTGGATCTGGACAGAGGCCGTCTCCCGGCCATCCGGACCGTGCAACGGCAGGAACATCGTCACCTGCGCGAACGGCGCGGTGCGGTCTGTATTCAGCAGCAGCTGCTGGCCTGTAAGCTGCTGCACCAGTTGGCCCGCGGCTTCCTTCACCGCGGGCGGGGCCTCGCTGCTGCCCAGTACCTGCAGCAGCACGCCCTTGAGCGTACCGGCGGCATCTTCTGCGCCGCCGGACGCTGCCTGCGCGGTGTGCGCCCCGCCGCCGCGCAGGATCTGCTGCTCGTGCTCCGCACCGAGCAGCTTCAAGATCCGCCCCACCCAGGGGTCTGTCCCCTGGGTGGCGGCGGGTTCCCCCTGCGGCTGCGCCGCCGCAGGGGTTGCACTGCCGCCCGCCGCGCCGGAGGCGGGCGGCGCTTCGGCGAGCTGCGGCAGAGTGCCGCGCAGCTCGGAGAGCACGCCCTGCAGCTTCGCGAGCAGGGCCGGCCCCGCAGCGCTTTGCGCCTGCGCGGCAACTCCCGCGCCCTCACGCACTCCTGCCGCGTTCCCCGCGCTTTCTCGCACTCCAGCTGCGTTCCCCGCACCTTCACGCACTCCTGCCGCGTTCCCCGCGCTTTCTCGCACTCCAGCTGCGTTCCCCGCACCTTCACGCGTTCCTGCCGCGTTCCCTGCGCTTTCTCGCACTCCAGCTGCGTTCCCCGCACCTTCACGCACTCCTGCCGCGTTCCCCGCGCTTTCTCGCACTCCAGCTGCGTTCCCCGCTACTTCACGCACCGCTGCCGCGTTCCCTGCGCTTTCTCGCACTCCAGCTGCGTTCCCCACACCTTCACGCACTCCAGCCGCAATTCCCGCACCATCACGCGCTCCTGTCACGTTCCCCGCTCCTTCGCGCACTCCAGCTGCGTTCCCTGCTCCTTCACGCACCGCTGCCGCGTTCCCTGCGCTTTCTCGCACTCCAGCTGCGTTCCCCACACCTTCACGCACTCCAGCCGCAATTCCCGCACCATCACGCGCTCCTGCCACGTTCCCCGCTCCTTCGCGCACTCCAGCTGCGTTCCCCGCTCCTTCGCCACGCGTTCCCGCTACAGCACCCGATCCAGCCGTATTCCCAGAACCTTCTCGCGCTCCAACCGCATTCCCGCTTCCTGCCGGCTCCGCATCTCCCGTCGGTACTAACGCAGCTTGTCCGTTGGCACTGCCAGCAGCCTGCGAAGTCCCCGCATTACCGGTTACTCCTGCCTGAGTATTCACCCCGGCAGCTCCTCCCGGAAGAGCACCGGCTGCTGGAGTATTACCAGCCAGACCGGCATTGGCTCCGCCTGCCAGCAGCCCACCCGCAGGTCTGCTATTCCCCGCAGCTTGACCTGATCCATCGCCGTCTTCCCCTTGCTGCACCCAGACGTTCAGCGCAGTCTCCAGCTTCGCCAGCAGATCATGCAGCTTCGGTCCGAATACAGCCTGCTGCAGCCCCTTCACCGTCTCAGCCGTTACAGGCAAACCGCGCTTCACTGATATTACAGCCGCCTCCAGCCACTCTGAGGCAGGGACACCGGGAGGTTTGGCATTCATGACTGCGTCCAGCTTCGCTGCAGTCTCCTTGGTGAAGGCTAGCCCTCCGGCCTGCATCGCTTGAACAATCTCCCGTCCCGCCTTGGAATTGGCAAGTCCAAGCGACTCCAGTGCCTCGCCCATACTCTGCGGCGAGACCATAGCCGCCTCCCCCAGAGAGACCGGCTTAAGCACCGGCAAGCCGCCTTCTCCTGGTGCACCCACCTGCAGGTTCAGCGTCTGACCGGCTGCCAGCGGTGTTTCCAGTTCAGCCCGTACCGGCGTTCCCTGAATCTGCACCACAGCTTCTTTTCCGGAATCGGATACGCTTAGCACAACGCCGCGAACAACCTGACCTTCCTTAAGCTCTACAGATTTGGCATCCCCCGCCTTGCTGTCGCCAAGCAAACCGCGAACCAGTGATCCAATGTTCATGTTGTCCGCCTCCCTTCTTTCTATTTATATCGGTATTTCGCCTTCATTTGTGATTATCGGGATGATACGCCAAGTGGAAACTGCTATGCCATCCTTTTAGAGGACGGCACCGTTTCAGCGAGAAATAGAAGGATAATGTAGACGTGAAACCATACATTCTTATATTTTTAGAATAAAGACAACTGTTCCTGCTCGGCAAGAATATTGCCGATGAAGCTGCGCCGGTGCATCGGAGTTACACCCAGTGCCTTGATCTGTTCACGGTGCAGCTTGGTAGCATATCCTTTATGTACTTTGATCCCGTAATCCGGGTATAATTCCTCCCACAAGCCCTCACAGAGCCGGTCACGTGTCACCTTGGCTACAATGGAGGCGGCAGCAATCGACTGGCTGTTGGCATCCCCTTTAATGATGGCACGCTGCGGCAAGGGCAAGTCCACCTTCTCCGCATCAATCAACATATAGTCCGGCTGCTGGCTTAATCCCTCTACCGCCAGGCGCATCGCCAGACGCGAAGCCTGCTTAATATTAATTTCATCGATCACCGCCGCCTCCACATGCCCTAAGCTTACCGCCAGCGCCTGCTCCATAATGGTCTCATACAGAGCATCCCGCTTTTTGGCCGTCAGCTTCTTGGAGTCATCCACACCCTCAATAATCAGCCCAGCCGGCAAAATTACCGCTGCGGCCACCACATCTCCGAACAAACAGCCCCGCCCCACTTCATCCACACCTGCGATGTGACGGAAGGATTGTCCCCAGCCTTCTTTTTCATACCCAAGCATATCGATCTCAATCACTGTCTCTCCACCTGCCCATTAAAAATAAAGTAAGCTACATCTATGATCTTCCTACGAATATATGACAGAATTCGAATTCCATAAGAACTTCGAACTTGCACTCATTTCCATCCAATCCCAGTCTCAGAATCTTAAAATTCTGCACTGAATACAACAATCCCTTCATTAATACTGCGCAAATCCAAAAAAGTTGTATGAATAACAGCATTTCTCTTCCCTCAAGCTGCCTAAACGAGAACATTCCTGCATTTCATACATCACATCTGCTACGCCGCCCTATTCCCCACCTACACGCAAAAAAAGAGCCACCCCACATTCACGGATGGCTCTTCCATTCCACATTACATTCTACTATTCAGGTGTCTCCAGCGTGAAACGTCCAAGCTTCCCTGCACGAAGCTCATGCAGCAGCGCGCGTGAAGCCTTCTCCAGATCTACTCGGCCACCGCTCATCAGACAACCGCGCTTACGCCCGACTGCTTCCATAACAGCCACGATTTCGTCCGGGTTCTCTAAGTCCTCCGGCAGCTTACTGATATCGAAGCGTTCCTGGAACCGGCTTCCGTAATCCTTCACCAGATACTTCACCGCATAATAAGCGATATCCTCAATATTCAGGATCTCTTCCTTAATGGCCCCGGTTACTGCCAGCTTATAGCCTACCGTCTGGTCCTCGAATTTCGGCCAGAGAATCCCTGGCGTATCCAGCAGTTCCAGACTGCCGCCGGTCTTAATCCATTGCTGGCCCTTGGTAACCCCCGGACGGTCACCGGTAATCGCAATATTTTTTCCAGCCATCCGGTTAATGAGAGTCGATTTGCCTACGTTGGGAATGCCCACAATCAGTGCCCGCATCGCACGCGGATTCATGCCCTTGGCAATTTGCCGGTCGATCTTGTCCTTCAGCAGCAGCTTCACCTGCTCCGGAATTTCTTTAATCCCGGTGCCAGTAGAAGCATCTACCGGATAGGCAACATGACCCTGCGCCTTGAAGTAAGCCAGCCACTTGCGTGTAGCTTCCGGATCGGCCAGATCCGCTTTGTTCAGAATAATCAGCCTTGGCTTGTCCCGCAAAATATCGTCAATCATCGGATTGCGGCTCGAGATCGGCAGACGGGAATCAAGCAGTTCTATTGCAACATCAATTAGCTTCAGCTTATCCTCGATTTGCCGTCTAGCCCTCGTCATATGACCAGGAAACCATTGAATGGCCAATGCCGTCACCTCCTTTGACTTCTGTCAGCTTAAAATAATTAATGATTTATCAATGAGATATTCTTCACCGGCCAGAAAATAAGGTCTGCACGGCCGACAATATCCCCCAGCGGCACATAACCGATCATCCGGCTGTCCGTACTGTCAGAGCGGTTATCCCCCATTACGAACACATGGCCTTCCGGCACCTTGTTGTCCGTAAACTGCTCATTCGGGAAGTTCTTATTGTTGTACAAGATGTTGTTATTATGCGCATCATCAATCGCGCTCTGGATATACGTCTCGTTCACAGGCTCTCCGTTAACTGTAACGACATCCCCTTCAACTGTGACTGTATCGCCTGCCACACCAATGACACGCTTAATGAAATCCCGGCCCTCAGAGGGCACATGGAACACAATGACTTCCCCGCGCTCCGGCTTGCGGATATCGTAGAGAATTTCATTAACAATCACACGTTCTCCGGTATGGAAGTTAGGCTTCATGGAAGGGCCGTCTACGATAAACGGTTTGAACAAAAGCCAGCGTATTAGAATAACCAGAACCAATGCAATCGCTATCGCTTTAATCCATTCCAGGACTTCATTCTTTGGCTTCCGGGGGCTCTGGCCGTTAGAATCAATCACTTCGCCTTGCCCTTGCTGCAAATCCTGCTGCATAGTTCACCGTCCTCTCCATCAGTTGTTATCTCCACTATACAATACAAAAAAGCTCCTGCCAAAAACTCCCCCGCGATTACTCCTTCAGGAGGCCTTTTCGGAGAAGCTGTTCCTAAGGCACATATGTCTAAAAACCCCACAAAGTGATGCTTTAACTTCGTGCTTACTCAGGTACTTTGCGGGGATCCACAATTCTTTAATCACAAGAAATAAACGAAAGGGGCTTGAATTCAAGCCCCTTTCCTTTGTCACTATTCTAGCGACGAATTTCTTTAATTCTTGCAGCTTTACCGCGCAGGTCACGAAGATAATACAGCTTCGCACGACGCACTTTACCACGGCGAGCCACTTCGATTTTCTCGAGTTTAGGGGAGTTGACTGGGAATGTTCTTTCCACACCAACACCATAAGAGATTTTACGAACCGTAAAAGTCTCACCGATACCGCCGCCGCGACGTTTAATTACAACGCCTTCGAACAGCTGGATACGCTCACGAGTTCCTTCGATAACTTTTACATGCACCTTCAAAGTGTCACCCGGGCGAAAACTCGGGATATCTTTACGAAGTTGCTCTTGTGTAATTGCTTGTAGGATATTCATTAAGGACTTCCTCCTTCCGTACAGGTGTTCTTGCCTCTTCCGGAGAGCCATTGCTCTCCCTCATTATCCGCAGAGGACCACCGTATTCCACACAACAGAAGTAATATTATCATAAAAGACAGGCTCATGCAACATATATTTATTATTTAAAGCGGCAGCATATCCCGTTTCTTCGCCTTCACCTTGCAATCCTTGCAGAGTCCGACCACACTTCCGTCATCCTGGGCATAAAAAATCAGCTTGCCGTTCTTCTTCTTACAGGAGGAGCACTGCTGATCCGCAGCATTCTGCTTGGCCTTACGGTGCCCTTCCATAGAAATCACATTACTGGCCTTCCCTTGCTTCGGCGCTTCAGACTGTTCTTGGCTTATCCGGCTGCGGTACACGGTATAGACAACTGCACCCACCAACACAACGATCAGGAATGCTGCATACTGCATTTGGCTCATCCGCCCCTCTGACTTGTTCAGTCCAAATAGTAAACAGACCGTCTCCTGGGTCTGCTTCCGTGCCGGCCCTCCAGCTGTCACATTTCATTCTTCCGGTCCTTCATCTAACGACAGTGTACCATAATGCCTCTCTAAAATGTAGTAGCTAAGCTTCCTGGACTATAGTCCAGTAGAACAACCCGCCGCCAGGCTGTTATCCAGTGTTTTCCCATAATATATAATACTGAGTATACATAAGCAAATAATCATGCCTTTAGGAGGGCCTATATAATGAAGAAACATCACAGTACAGCAATTATTGCAGCCATGGCCGTGTTTTCTATTGCACTTACCGGCTGCCGGGAGCTTCCCGGCAAGGAAGCGGCAGATAACCAACTGGAGCAGACGATCTCCGGCAGCTTCAAGCAGGAGGCGGCAGAAGCCGTGAAGCAGAGTCTCAGCGATGCCAGTGCTGCTGTCGGTGACGCCATCCAGAACACAGCAGGTATGATTGAAGAGCAGATGAATACTAGCGGAGTCAGCCGGGAGTTCTCCACCTCCCTGCCGATTGCTTCGGCTTCCGTCCTTAAGCTAGATAATGCGGTGGGGGAAGTTGAAGTAGTACCCGCTTCAGGTGATGAGATCACAGTGCAGGCCACCGTCATTGTCCATGAGCAGACAGGCCACAAGCTGGTATCCGGAGTGCTGGATCATACGGAAGTCTCTATTGAACATAAAGGAGACGCGCTAATCGTCTCTGCTCATGGTGAAGGCAATTCGAAGAGGAATCTCTGGGAATGGGCGCAGCATGAGTATGGGGATTCCAACTTCAGCATTAATTATGTAATCGGGATTCCAGAGACCGTTGACCGGTTTGAGATTGATAATAATGTAGGCACCGTCCAGCTCCGCGGGCTTGAGGGGACTTTTGAGATTAACAGCAATGTCGGCAGCATCATCCTTCAAGACACCGTGTTCACAGGCAAGTCCAGTGTGCAGTCAAATACGGGGAGTATTGAGCTTGGGGTATCCAGTATGAAGCAGGGCAGCAGCCTCAAGGCCAAGAGCGATATTGGAGGAATCTCCGCCGATCTGTCAGCATCAACCGCATGTACGGTCAAAGCCCGCAGTGAGCTCGGCCACATCTCCGGCGCCGACAACGGTATACCCAAGGATTATAACGGCGGCGGTCCGCTGGTATCGTTAACCACGCAGATCGGAGCCATATCTGTTAATTAGATCATCCTATAGTCACGCAAAAAGTGGGCCTTCCTGACTTCCAGGAGCCCACTTTTTGTGTTGTTCAGGCTATCGTCAGATTAACGCAATCGCCAGAAGCGTGAACAGGCTCAAGGTAAGGATCTGACTTCCGTAACCATAGTGTC
The DNA here is from genome assembly GCF_038009085.1 of Paenibacillus sp. FSL R7-0210. Lineage (NCBI taxonomy): Bacteria > Bacillati > Bacillota > Bacilli > Caryophanales > Paenibacillaceae > Paenibacillus > Paenibacillus sp. FSL R7-0210. The sequence continues at coordinate 1,849,621 of NZ_JBBPAR010000001.1, read as the reverse complement.
CGCCATAGTAGTTTCCTGAACCGCCCGGATAGAAGGCCGAAGTTTGCATTCTGCCATTGCCTTTTGTTTTCAGATACACATTATTCCGGTCCACATCTACAATAATTCCTTCATGGCGTTTGCCGTCAGTAGTCATAATGCGTACACGCTTATCCTTGCAATGGAGACAATTATAATAAGCTTCCATCTGCTGTTTCCTCCTTAATCGTGGTTCTGTATCTTATGAGGGGAGGGATAAGCCGGTAACGGCTATCGTCACGCAGCAATTGTCTATATGTAAAATAGTTGTGAATTGAAGAACTTGTGAACATTGTGTATCAATTTTGTGTAAAAAGGGGTAATATTAAAGTAACAAAATCAATGAACCGCTTACGGTTGTGAACAATCTTCTACAATCCATAAGGAGGCAGGAATCATGAGTACAGCAGGCAGACGTTTTATTAATGAAGGAGTACTGCGGATCGCCTGGTTTATCATCTTCGCTTCGCTCACCTACACGGTGCGCAATTATACTTGGGCCATTGTATTGCTCATGGTTGTTGGCTTGTATTCACTGGTCACGGGAGTCATCATGCTTACCCGCCGGGATGGTGACAGGGGCAGGTTCTAGCTTAACCGCACATGGGTCTTATCCTCAAAATAAAAACACTTCCTACAGAGCGTGCTACGCTGACGGAAGTGTTTTTTTATGTAAGTTATTTGTAACGTCTCATCAATACTAATAGTGTTTGTTTGTGTTGTAATGTTAATTGGACGGCTCAACTCTTTTTGTCGCTAAAAACACATCTGAAAACTTGTCTTGTGGTATACGTGTTCATACCTTTTTTGACTTTAAAACAACGCAAAAAAGAGTGGTAATATCTGCCACTCATCTAAAAATATGATATAATCACAGAAGCAATAGAATAGGCTTATAGGGGCGTGTCGGCTACCTCTCTAGAAGGGAGGGATGCCTTGTGGAAGTTAAAGACACTTTAACGCTAATGATCTCATTTGCGACTCTGGTTGTTCTAATACTTTCATTCCATAAACGCAAATAGACCGCGCCCCGGTTAGGAATCGGTCTATTTGTATCCGTCATTCCACTAAAGCTGACCGCCCTTAAAAGCGGCTCTATTGCGCAGGGGAGTCGTGTTGACCGCACGGCTCTTTTTGTTGACTATAGTATATCACGTTTTGTTTTACTTTGTAATACATGTATTACACCTTTGTATTACAGTTTGAATTGACGTTGTGAACAAAGTCGCACGTCATTCTTGCCCAGAAGTTTATCGAAGGTACCTACCGAAGTGATGCTGATTTCATTGTTATCTTCGCACTTGATCAATATTTGCTCAAACAGCATTTCGATAATATGCCGTTTAAAATCAAAATCTATATCATCAGGGTTGCTTAGCTTTACGCTAATCTGGTTAACAAGATTTAAAATATGTTCAGTCTCTAACTGTTCTTTTTGTTGTGCTGCAATATGATTATTGTACCTGTTGAGTTCATCATTTAGGACAATCGTTTCATTGTTTATTTGTTTCATTTCCCGCACCATTTCTTCTTCAGTAATAACATCCCGCTTGAACATGATTTTCAACTTCTCTTTTTCCTTCTCCTTTGTTTCCAACTGTTGTTGTATGATTTTGATCCGTTCCCTAATGTCGTCAATGCCACTTTCATTCCTACCTTGAATGTGCTTAATAAAATACTCTGGATCAGTAACAAATCGAGTAACTTCACTCCAAACAAATTCTTCGAGTAGTTCTGCCCGTATCATTTGGCTCGGGCATTTACTTAATTCTGGTCCGTACTTTTTCGGATTTAAGTTTGGACAGCGATAACATCTGTACTTCTCACGGAGCCCCGTGTCTTTGTCTGCTCGTCCTGAATATGTTGTTGCATCCCAGGACCGACCACAATGTGCGCACTTCAGGAGCGATTTCAGTAAATAATGATATTTTTGATTTCCAACATGTTTGTTTGTTGTATTTTTAACTGTAACCCCAACAAGGTGTCCTCTTGCGTAAGCATTTCTATTTTTATAAAGAAGTTTAAGTGATGCTTCCTCTATACTTTCTTGGGAATCATCAAACTCTATTTGGTTATCCTCAATAGGACAAATTTCGCAATCTGCTACAATATTTAATCTGATCTCAGGCTGAAATATAAAATCAGGGGTAGACGGTTTAATCTCTGAGTTCAGAACCAGGCTGTTAACAAGAAACACCGACACCTTATAATGATTTTCTCTTAAAAAAGAAGAACGTATAAAAAAAGCAACGTTTGTATTATCTTTATCTACCGAATGACATGAGGAACCAACCTTGAATAATTCATAATGAAAGTAAGGCTGTCTTGTCCACTCCTGCCCATTAGAATAATACTTTGCCCAAGTAAAACAGACATCCAATTGAGGGTTATCACCAGTCGTTTTAACTATAAAGGAAAACCCCATTGATTTTGGCAGAGATTTTGGATCAAGTGACGGAGAACCAGAAATGACTGCTTCAGTGGTATCAATTTTTTCATCCTCACCCATTTCTCCGTCTTCATTATCAACTAACTCTGCTTCAGCATCTATATCACGTTCGTTTTTGGCTTCTTTAGGACCAAGTACCCCCACTATATATTCATTTCTAGGGTCCATATCAAGAGGAAGAGATTCATAAGCCCCTTGCCGAGGTCCTAAAACTTCTTTTACAAGTTCACCAAGCATTACTGCTCGCTCCACGAAATTAGCTCCTGTGTCCATATTCTGGTTCTAAAGTATTGATTTTCGCCATAGGACGACGTATTTCCTTCCAATATAGAATTATAATTGTTAAAAAATCGGGGATTTTTATGTAAAATAGTATCATCCAAAAACAAAAAGTACTCTGATATAATTATTCAGAGTACCTTTAGTGAGTCAATCTATTCAATGTTCCGAACGGCATTGATAGGCTTACCATAATCATACGGCTGTGAATAGTATATTTCTTTACATTCCAAGCATTGTACATCACAAAGACGATCATAAATTAATCGTTCTTGCTTTGTTAAGCTTTCAGGAGGAATCTCAATTCTTATAACAGTAAGTACCCCACCACATCGTCTACATGTAAGCATAAAATAATTTCTTTCCTATCGTTTTTTCGTATTACACACTTTATATTCTTACTTAATCGAGTTCAATATATCTAAATTGTCTTATTTTCCGTCTTTACGGTAGCTTTATTTATTATTTTTGTGTAGTAAAAAGAGTATAGTACTCCCTCGCGCAATTGTACACCAGTTACATTCCCCTTATAATATAATGTAGGAGTTACAATATTAGGAACAAGGAGATTGAAAATGCCAGCAAATAAAGAAGTGACCCGAAATGTGGCTTTAAAGAGCGGTAATCAGTGTGCATTTCCAGGATGTGATGAATTTATTTACGATGAACAAGAAGGTCTTTTCCTTGGTGAACTAGCACATATTGAAGCTGAAAGTTCTGATGGGCCAAGGTATAATCCGAAACAAACTGACAAAGAAAGAAATGGTGCGGCTAACGTTATGTTTATGTGTAGAAAACATCATAGAATTATAGATCGCAAACCTAAACACTACACAGTTGAATTGCTAATAAAAATGAAAAGTGATCATGAAAATAATATCAAAAAATCAAGTAAGAAAGTTGTAGATAGTATCGTGAAAGGCTTCCAAGACTATCTCAGAGAGAACGAAACTAGTATCGACCTTTCTTCGGCTAAAGGATTTATTAAATGGCTTAAAGGTTGTGAGTACTCAAAAAAGGAAGTTCAAAAAGAATTGAATGAAATATCGTATTGCATTGATAATATTCATGAATTTAAAGAAGATACTCAGAGCTTTATTTTCAATTTATTGGTTCATGGTAATAGTAACGGCACATCACTAAACGTAGCTACCGAAAGATCAAAAAATATTGATGATGAGAGGATTTATAATATAGTAAAATTTCTAACTGGAGCGGGCGTTATTGAGGATATACAAAATTACGACTTAATGGTTCAAGTACAGGATTTAGACAATGACATTACCTATAAAATTGCGAATGGCGTCTGGGTTTTTAAAGGGAGATATACATCACTATATAGTTTAAAGAATTTTTTAAAAAGCATTGATTCTAAAAGTAGCGTTAAAGAAGATCTAAAAAAGATTATATTTATGAAAGACATTTCAACATTGCAGAAAAAAATAAGTAAAAGCAATAATTCGAATAAAAGAAAATCATAACAATTGTAAATTATACAAAGAATAATTTGCGGAGGCCTTATTATGACCATTTTAGTAAAAAATCAGTCTCCTCCATGCTTTGAGCTATTTACTCTACCAGCCAAAATTAGTTATATATTTAAAACTACAGTAAATTTAATACTTAATTATTTTATTCCCTTTTACTATTCAAATGCATTGCCTACGCAATCGAATAGAAAGACACCGCCTTTACGTAATGGTGAAACGAATCAATTAGCCAGATATTTAGGATTTACAATAACAAATGATACATTAAAATCAAAACCAATTTATACAAATGGAACGTGTTTTATCGTCCAAGATATAGACTCACACATTGGCGGCACATGGAAGATGGCTAAATCTGCTTCTAAATTAACGAGTAAGCAAACTAGGATGGGAACTTACGATGCTTTACTTACAAGAATTGGGGAGTGAGATCAATTAAATATAATTGGAGAATTACAAAATATAATCCAGAATATCGAAATAATCACGATCAATTCATGAAAGAAGATTGGACCTCATTTTCAGATATTGGAAAACCATTTAACGGCGAAATCCTAACATTCAATGATTATATTAAAATTGAGAGCAAATATGTAAATACCGTTTCTTTTTTCATCAGTTATCTTGAGATACCATATTTGAAAGTAACACACCTTGAAAAGTATATACATAATGAGCTTGAGCTAGAACATAAGCATTATCAGTTCCCATATTTTAAACACACTTCTGACCAAGAAACCTTTATTACAACAATCAAGGATGAAACCATAGTTGATGAAAAACAAACCCGTCAATTGTGTAGATACATACTTCGTGATCATTTATGGTGCAAATTAGAGTATAATGATTTATTCTTTGTTCATTTTGGTTTTGATTTTTATATGTATATTGGATGCAACATAGATTGCACTCCTCTTATTAAAGAAATTTTGACCGACACTTCATTGTATATAGAAAACTGTATATCACCTTATATTGATTAAATATTTAAGAACACGAATTCGCTTAATATGTTGTTGGAGTACGGGGAGAAAAAAAATCAAGACACCCTCCCCGACTCCAACCATTGTTCATAACATTAACCTTCACCTTTAACGTTTCAATCAATAAAATAAACTGAAAATTGATCGTATTGAATTAGCACCAAATTCTCAAATTGCATTTTTCTTTGTAATTTCCTGGGTCAGAAGCGGCATGTCGATGATCTCGGTTTCCCAGTTTGATTTACGTGCAAGATTTGCAAAAATGCCGTCAATATGTTCTCTAGTAACGATCCCATCCTTATTAAGTAGTACATTAATCATCCAACCCAAGAAATAATTTTTTGCGTTTGCAACATGCTCATGAAATTCTAAATAATTGGCATGTAAGTGTGCAAGCACATCGGTTTTAATAAATACGGGAATCGCGGTGTATAGATCTGACAGATGCTCCTCGAAGTAATTCTTCATTCCTACAATTTGAGCTTCGGAGAACCGATTGTAAATAAAGACATGCGCACTAAGCTCTCTTTTGTTCCCATATGACGAAATCAAATCCGAGTCATTGAGTAACCTAACATAGTCAGATGCCTTCCGCTGCTCCTCTATACCCAAGGGATATCCTACATTATCACGCGTGAACTTGGCATCGTAGGAAAAAGCAAGGTTTTTCAGTGTAGGTGCACTTCCCTTTTGGGGCAAGTAGGAAATCGTGAACACGCCTTCGGGTACAGCCTTTCCGCTTTGCTCCTTGCCCCATTTCACTGCGTTAGGAAACATATCCTTTATGATCGCGTAGGCATCGTCCTCAAGATCCGAAGAACCGTAAGCTTCCTCAATGTCAGAAGGCTCGCATAGGGTCTTAAGAATAGAATGGTGTGCTTTATTTGCCGCAGATGCCACATAGGCTTTTTCTCGTAATTCCAAGCTTGCATACACTTCATTAAAAAATCTCTCCGATTCATGATCTTGCAGAACATGTAGCTTTCCAAAGGGAATCAATTGTACGCAATCACGTGAAAACCTTTCGACAAATTTGGCCTGTTGTCCAACAGCCACGATAATTGTAGGTGTCAACATCTTGCAAAGTTTTTCTAACAAGGTAGCGTTAATTGTACGATCGATCACCAAAATTTGAAGTCTTTTATAGTCGGACTTTCGTTCAACCTTAAATACTGGGTGCTTAATTCCACTGTGGGTCATAATACCATCTGGTAATAAGGCCCATTGTTCTCCTCCACACCACAAATCCAAGAGTTGTTTAACCCGCTTTTTTACATTTTTGAGACTTATCTCAACTGTTTTGATAAGGTGCAAATGCATTTCTGTCTCACACGATACACACTCTGCTGGAACTTCGTCATCATTCAATTTGACCGTGTGTAAACCGCTTTCACACACCGCCATACGTTCTATTTTCACCTCTAATAGCTTATCTAAGACGAGTCTGTCGTGTAGCTCCTTCACGTCATATTCCGTGTGTTTCCCAGGGTCTGACTGCCCCATAACATAATCAATCAAGTCCGCTTTACCGTCCTCAAACTGTTCGTTTGAGATCTCTTGGTAAAGAGGAATTCCGAATTTTAATTTGAACTTTTCTTTTATTGCTTCCAGCTTTTCACGATCCATCCTGCTGTTGTCCATAGTAAAAACAACATTACCGTTTTCCATAACTCGAGAACGGATGGTTCGGCTTGTACCTACTGATTTAAAAGACAAACTTGCCAAGTCCTTAATACTCTTTACATCTACACTGCCTTGATAATGCGCCTCAATGACAGAGGGCCAAATATCAATATTCTTTAATTGTAAAGTAACTTCAGGCGAATTCTTAAGTGGGCTGCCGCGAAAAACTACCTTTTCTACAAGAAAATCATCAACAGATTTTCCGCTTGCCGTTTTCCCGTTTAAAATAGACTCAAGAAATACGTTCTTGTTATAACTTTTAAAAATCTCAGGCTTAACGGGCTCAAATACATCTTTTAAGGTCATTTCCGCGTATTCTCGAATTGCTCGCACCTCAGTATGAGACGCCGATTTAATCTCCAAAGTTTTGGCCACCGTGTTTAGCTCAAAAAGCAAAGTGCTGACTTCTTGGTTTCGAACAGCTTCCTTAAAGTCAGGGATAGATGTGTCGTTCACCTGTTTGTACAGCAATACAATATAACGATGGTCCCCAACAATAGAGAATGAGAATATGCGGTAATTATTTTTTTCACCAGAAGCATAAAATAATTTGTCCTGAAGTGTTCTCTCGAATCCAGCCTCTGTTGCAATTTGACGAGATAATTGTTTAGATATTCCCATACTCAAGATGAACGTATCACCAGAGCCACGTACGTCCCACAAATGATATGTATAAATGGAAAAGAGATGAGATGTTCCTTGAGCGTAAATGTGACGTAGCCGCGCAAATGGGGTTATATACTCATTTGGACTGGAGTTATGCTCATAGTAATAATTTATTGCTTTTTTTCTTCTGTTTTGAAAGTCACGAAGATAGATGAGCAAATCCCGCTCAGCCTCACTTGCGGCAAGTAGATCCTCTTGAATTTGCTCCTTACTTTCTTTATCCGTCAGTGGAATACTCGCTACAGCGGCCAATTCTATCAGGTCTTCGCCAGATAAAGCATCCAGTATGGACTTGAAATGCTCTTCCTTCCGTTGGGAGCTCATTTCGTTCAAGGCATCAAATCTGACACCCAAATCCCGCCAGTAAGCTTCATTCACGTTTTCCTGAGTCGAGTATTTTCCGTTAGCGGACATATTACACCTCGGTTTCATATTATTTTCCTAATAACCACAATCTATATATAGTATAACACATTCCAATTTACTAGCACATGTTGTACCACAATCCATTATCTAATTCAAATTAGCAGTTAAAATCCATAGCCCAACATGAACTTATCTTTGAGAATTTCTTTTATGAATTCTTGCAACTGTAAACTTTTAGGAGCCAATCATTTACATCCAACTTATTTTAAAAACCCCCGTGAAACTTCGCGGAGGTTATTATTCTTTACCAGTATAGAGAAAGTACCTCCTACTACTTAGATCACTATAAAAGTCCCGCCAGTTTTTCACACTTGTTGTACATTGATGGTCAAACTTACTTTAACTTTAAGTTATAATAGTGGCCGAGGATTCATAGTTAAACCATTCCCTCATATAATCAAAGAAAACATAATTACTGATATTATGTGAAAAAACACTTTTATACTTGATAGCATGTATCTTCTCTCTTTGACAACACTGCCCAAAAAAATTCGAGACTAAATATTCTTTTTTTATTTTTGTGTTGTTAGATGCTTTGTACATACAATATTGAAACAACGGGATGTCAAATTTCGTTATATCAATAAGCTTTATTTCCGCATCAAAATTAAGCTTCATGACATCTATTATAGCTCCTTTTGGTTGTTTCATTTCTAATATGGCTGTATCTTGGCTTCTGGAAAGATAGAGGACTCCATTTCCCGCCGTATTAAATCGACCTTGAGAACTATAACCGTAAGGAGCCTCCCACATTTCAGACTCGGTCCAAGGCATCATATCATTAACTTCCCGAGGACGACAACGGAATAAAGATCCTGTTACTTGACATTTTTTTGCAAGTTCTTTAACAATATCTCGAATTAATCTTCCTGTTTTATGTTCCAATGCCAACATAGGGTAACGGATAAGATGACTAACAAAGTTAGTCATCTCTTCTACTGAAACCGTTTTTAATATATCCAGTAATCCAAATGCATTTTGTAGCTCTTCAACAGATACCGCAGGTTCATTATTTTTTCCAGATATTATAGTCATACGTTGTTCTTTTAAAGGTTGCATCTCAGAATTAACGTATTTATAATGCTTCGGTAAATTGTCCAAGCGTTCAGTAAAAATTACATGTGCTTTCTGAATAGTGCTACCAGCATCAGCAATTTTATTCATTGCCTTAACATCTGAGGGGTAACGCAGAGCTTTTTCACTTGGTGTAAGATCGTTCCACTTGACATTTTCAATACCACGCATGGCAATTTCTATTGGTGTCAAACCACCCCATATAACATTAGCAGCATCACGTATAGCTTTTTCAGCTGGTGTGAGCTCATTCCAATTTACACCTCTGCTATCACGCAAAGCCTTTTCGACTGATGTTAATTCGCTCCACTTTACGTTAGTGGCATCACGTAAAGCTTTTTCGGCTGGTGTGAGCTCATGCCAATTTACACCTCTGCTATCACGCAAAGCCTTTTCGACTGATGTTAATCCGCTCCACTTTACGTTAGTGGCATCACGTAAAGCTTTTTCGGCTGGTGTAAGCTCATTCCAGTTTACATCTCTGATATCACGCAAGGCCTTTTCGGCTGGTGTCAGTTCACTCCACTTTACATCTCTTCTATCACGCAAAGCCTTTTCGACAGACGTCAATTCCCTCCACTTTACACTTGTGGCACCACGCGAGACTTTTTCGGCTGTTGTCAATTCGCTCCCCTTAGTACCAGTTTTTTTTGCTTGAGATTGCTGTTGCGGAGAGTCGTTATTATTTCGGTTAGACATTTTTTCTTCTCCCGTCTTATCTTAAGTATGGTTGATATTGTAATCTAAATATACCACTTTTTCTAAAGTTAATTGTCTTTAAATCTCAACCGAAATAGAGCGTGTTTCCTTTTTAAGGGAAACACGCTCAGAAACAACTTTCTTATATCAAGTCAACAAGTTTTTTAGTACCTGCCCGTTCACTCCAACTACAATCATTATAGAAACACCATATTATTGACTTTAGAATTTGATTATACCGTCTTGTTCTTTAATCAAACCGATCATAATTTGCCCCCTTCATTTTCGTATCACCTTAATATTATGTAAATACTTTTCATAATCATCTATAGCTTTTATAGTAGGTTTAATAGAAATTAAATTCTCTTGTCTGGTGATTTTGATTAAACCTCCGTCTTCAAAATATTCAAAAGCTAATTTTTTTTCACGAGGAAGAGAATCATATTCTTTTTTATAATATTTAAATTCCTTTCCCTGTTTATAAAAATAAGAAAAACAAATGTCATTTAGTATTTGGCTTCTTAAATATTGCCTATTAAAAACAGATAATGATACATCTCCAACTTCTTGATCATTCAAAATTTTGAATATATATTTTTTATTGTCATGCTCCTTTGGGTCAACTAGATTTAAACTGCGAACAAAAAAATGATTTATAAGATTATTTTTATTATTATCAATAGACACTCTTTCTAGAAGTTTCTTCAGAAAGAATTCTTTTCTTTCATAAGTCGTAACCATAATTTTCTCAAAGTCACTAAGCGAATAATAATTGCCTAGTTTATCTCTATCCATTAGAGATTTATTAGTAAGTGCTTCATGCGGATTAGGTAGTTTCATATTTAAAGTAAGCAAGTATATTTGGAAAAATAAAATAGTTATTTTAATGTCTAATCTCTTGTTCTCCATAATATAGTAGCCTTTTAATATTTTATAAAACAATTGATGTTCTAGTTCTCTTTCTTGGGCTCCATCAATATCTGTGTAATATCTCAAATTTTTAACTAAATAAAAAGCTTCTAACACTTCGCCATTTGCATAATCAATATTGGCTTCAATGATTCTCAGTATCTCTTCTCTGTTGTCAGAGCTTGTAATATTTTTCTTATATGTATCTGCCCTATATGAAGTACTCCTCTCAAAGTACAAATTAATTAAGCTATACAATGGTAAATAAAATTTATATTTCTTCTGTTGCTTTAATTTAACTCTTTCTCGCTTTCCTATAATTAAGTGATTTAAGATTTGCCCTCCTATAGCACCTGTAACTAAAGTTACTACATAGGGTAATATTAGAATATATATATTATTTACATCCAAGTGCTTCTCCCCTTTTTAAGAATATAGTGCTCCATATACATGATATATTTCATTATAATCAATTATTACTTAAGCTAGGCGCAGCATCATAATATGTAAATGGTCCCTACCAGCTGTTGTTCAGCACAAAGACAATTAAGGCCATTTAATTATTATTCGACACAAATTTTAACAAGTCCTTTATCTATGCATACCCAAGCACAAGTTAATCATACTTCCCTTCTTTAAGTCCTGTAGTCAATGTCCGATCACATATTAATTATTCACATATCACATTCATAATCTCTTCTCGTGCTCTACGGGAAAAGCAAATTTGATTAGAAGTTATATTCTAAAATCCAACTCAGATTATGTTTAGGTCATACCTAAAGATAAAAAATATACTTTTAACTATACTGCTGCTTTTAAACGTTCTGCAAAAACGAGTATATATCTGCTCCACTCTTACCTCACCTTTTACATTCCTGAGCATATAAACAGTGGTACACCAACTAGCTAAATACTTAAACAAGTTTTTCCACAAATGAACTGAGGAATATCTGGAGATTTAGTTGGTAAATACTTAGAGGCATCAATGAGAAAAATAAGAAAATCACCACTATTATGACTCCTAAATGAATATGACTAACTTAGGTTTAAGAGATATGAATTTCTCACTTTGTAGCAACACAGAAACACAGAAAGCGCGTTTCCCATTAGGCTGGAAACACGCTTTCTGTTTACCTTATGATAAATCCCCTCGCTGTATCTTAATAAGAGTCTTTTCTCCATACCTCCCCGTTCGCTTTAACAATAACCTTTTTTGAAATACAATATGTTGACCTCGGAGTTTGTTCACAACGTCTTATAATTCAAGACTACTAGCATCCTCTTCTGCGTCAAACTAAATTTTAACAACAAAATAAAGCTTCCTTTAAAAAGTGGCTAGAACCTTGATACATTAGTATAATCGGAGTAACAGGATTTGAACCTGCGACCTCACCCACCCCAAGGGTGCGCGCTACCAGGCTGCGCTATACCCCGACATTGCAAATCAATCCATTACTTCATGCTTACGTTTGCCGCATCCCTAAGATTAACATACGTTCATCTAATGCATAATATGCCGGTAAGCGGTTACTTACTGTTATACTATAAATATACCTCACTAGTTCAGCAGTTTCAAATAGAGTTCAGTATTTTTATTGAGTTCAATATTTTTTCACATCTCATTAAAATTTAATGGATTTTCCGTAAAGGCTGTGCTATACTCTTGGCACAAGGAAAGGAGGTGCGTTCACATCAAGCATGACATGCTGAACGTATCCCTTACCCGGACCAACGGCTGAATGATTAAGTCTTGGTGGCGCGGGATACGGATCAAAGTTACAAACTAGCGCCTCGGGTAGAGAGACCGTCTTCGGACGGTCTTTTTTTGTTTGCCCGTACTGTTCGCACCCAACAAACAAATAACCGCCGAAGCCAGCGAACCTGGGGTTCGTCTGTCTTCAGCGGTTATTTGTGGAATTTGCTGTATTACTGAGCCTATTGAACCTGCTTCCAGGTCTAATTCATTTCTTCAATTATAAGATTACGATTTACGATTCTTATAAAAATCAATAATATCACTTACCGTGCGGAGCGGCTCCGCCTCCTTGTGGACAGTGTCCACGGCTGGCTTGAATGATTCATGCGTATTCGTAGTCACTTCAGTCATTCCTTTCGATAATTAAGCTAGCTGCGTCTATAGCTGCATGTCTACTTGCGGCACCTCTATTCATTACCCTAGAAAAAGGGTATTGACGCACATCTGCTCGTATTTATTTCGCTGGCAAAACTTCTTCTATGCGTATCCGTTCTAGTTCGTAATTCCCGTTCCCGGTTCTCAGAACACAGCAAAAAACGCCTCCCTTACGTAATATACGTTAGAAAGACGCCAGCTATGACTCTATTTAAGCCCAATTTTATCATTTATTTCTGCTCCAGGCTTGCCTGCTCCTGCAGCCGCTTCAGCGTCTGCTTGTCCTTCGCTGTCAGCTCAGCGGTCTCCAGCAGATCCGGTCTGCGTTCGAGGGTACGCTGCAGCGCCTGCTCACGCCGCCATACCTCGATATTGGCATGATGTCCGCTGAGCAGCATGTCCGGCACCTTCCAGCCCCGGAACTCTGCCGGGCGGGTATAATGCGGGTACTCCAGCAGCCCGGTGCTGAAGGAGTCGGAGATTGCAGAGGTCTCATTGCCCAGTGCCCCCGGCTGCAGCCGCACTACCGAATCAATGACGGTCAAGGCCGGGAGCTCACCGCCGGTCAGCACATAGTCGCCAATCGACAGCTCGTCCGTCACCAGATGCTCACGGATTCGCTCGTCATAGCCCTCATAATGACCGCAGATGAAGATCAGGTGCTGCTCCTGTGCCAGCTCTTCGGCGATCTGCTGATTATACGTCCGGCCCTGGGGGCACATCAGAATAATACGCGGCTTCACCGCCTCTGTATTGCCGTGTTCCCCTTGCTCTCCTCCAGCGCTACTCTGAGCCAGCACATGCTCCACCGCTGCGAAGATAGGGTCAGGCTTCAGCACCATGCCTCCTCCTCCGCCGTAAGGTGTATCATCCACGCTGTTATGCTTGTTGCCCGAGAAGTCGCGGAAGTTCACTGTGTTCAGTGAAGCAATGCCTTTCTCACGGGCCTTACCGAGAATGCTGGTGCCGAAGACGCCTTCACACATATCAGGGAACAGCGTCAGCACGTCGATACGGATCATGGGAGCAGCCCTTCCATAAGGTGCACAGTGATTTTTTTGGCTGTAATATCGACGTCCAGCACTACATCGTTAATAACCGGAATCAGAATATCCTGGCCCTTCTTCGGCTTCACTACCCAGACATCATTGGCCCCGGGCTGCAGAATCTCTGTAATCGTCCCCAGCGGCTGGCTGGCATCTTCATCCGTGTAAACCTCGCAGCCTACAATCTGGTGGAAATAATACTCGTTCTCCGGCAACTCAACCAGATTATCACTAGGCACCTTGAGCAGGCTGCCTTTGTATTTCTCGATCTCATTAATGTTCGTATACCCCTTAAGCTTGGCGATATACATCCCTTTGTGCTCTCTCGCCGATTCGATCGTAACCTCGAATTTCGGGCTTCCGTCTGCGGGAATCAGCAGCAGCTTGTTGCCGGGTGCGAAACGCACTTCCGGGAAATCGGTATGCGACAGGATTTTGATCTCCCCGCGAATGCCGTGCGTGTTCACCAGCCTGCCTACGGTTAACTCTTCTGTCATGTGTTCATCTCCTTCACGTTGATTGCGTACAGTCTATAAATTCTTATATTTTCAACAAAAAGGAGCCGGGATATACTATCCCTAGCCCCTCCTTGTGCGCATCCTTAAGATAAAATATCCACGGTAACGCGTTTATCACTTTTGACTGCTGCAGATGTGACTACGGTACGAAGCGCTTTGGCGATCCGCCCCTGCTTGCCGATGACCTTACCGACATCATCAGGATGCACGGAGAGCTCATAGACAATCAGGTGATCCTTCTCCACGGTCCGTACGGCCACATCCTCCGGATGATCCACTAAAGCCTTAGCAATAACACCAACTAATTCTTCCATAGAGGACCCTCGCAATCAGTCATTATTTCTGAAGCTTTGACTCATGGAACTTCTTCATCACGCCAGCTTTGGAAAGCAGGTTGCGGACGGTATCAGATGCTTGTGCACCTGTCTGAAGCCATTTAAGAGCCTTCTCTTCGTCAATCTTAACGACTGCCGGTACTTCGATCGGATTATAATAACCGATTTCCTCGATAAAACGGCCGTCACGAGGAGACCGGGAATCGGAAACCACTACACGGTAGAAAGGCGCTTTATGTGCTCCCATTCTTTTCAAACGAATACGTACTGCCACGAAATTCACCTCCTTAAAAGAATATCGTTTTCGATCCCTCCCAAACCCTCCCTTCCCGAAGGGAGGGCCCCAAGGGCTCTGCCCTCTGGACACCCGCTAAGTGCAACTAGCGTAGGCGTTCAGACTGGCGGGACTTGGGTGAGTTCGGGGAAAGACCGCTTTTCCTCCCTGCGGGATACGCTTGACTGGCGGCGTTCCCTGGTAACGAGGGGAAGAGATTTAAACATTAAGATCAAGGTCAAAAGATCAAGGTCAAAAGATCAAGGTCAAAAGATTAAGGTCAAAAGATTAAGGTCAAAAGATTACTCGATCTTCTGATGTTGTACTATATCAGATCTAGGGGGAAACCTAAAACTTAAAGCTAAACCTTAAACCTAAACATTAAACCGTAAAGATTAAGATTAACGGAACGGGAACTTCATTCCGCCTTTACCGGCAAGGCCCTTGAGCTGCTTCATGGCGTTCTTCTTGCCGCCCTTACCGCCTCCGCCGCCCATCATACCAGAGAACTGCTTCATCATCTTGCGCATTTCATCGAATTGCTTGATGAGCCGGTTCACCTCAGCGACGTTGGTACCGCTGCCTGCTGCAATACGCTTGCGGCGGTTGTGGTTGATAATCTCAGGCTGGGCTTTCTCGGCCTTGGTCATGGAATGAACAATGGCTTCAACGCGGCCCATCTGCTTATCGTCCACCTTCAGGTCCTTCATGCCCTTGGCCTTGTTCATGCCGGGCAGCATATCAAGAATCTGGTCGATCGGGCCAAGCTTCTTCACTTGATCCATCTGCTCCAGGAAATCATCGAACGTGAATTCTGCATTACGCATCTTACGTTCCATTTCCTTGGCTTTCTCGGTATCGATATTGGCCTGAGCCTTCTCGATCAGCGACAGCATGTCGCCCATGCCGAGTATCCGCGAAGCCATCCGCTCCGGATGGAACGGCTCCAGCGCATCAATCTTCTCGCCGAGAGCGGCGAATTTGATCGGGCAGCCGGTGACCGCCTTGACGGATAATGCAGCACCACCACGGGTGTCGCCGTCAAGCTTCGTAAGCACTACGCCGGTAAGCTCCAGCTGCTTGTTGAAGCTGTCCGCCACATTCACGGCATCCTGACCGGTCATAGCATCGACTACCAGAAGCACTTCATCCGGAGTTACAACGTTATGGATCTGCTTCAGCTCTTCCATCAGCTCTTCATCAATATGCAGGCGGCCTGCCGTATCAATAATCACATAATCCAGGTTATTGTCCTTCGCATGCTGAACACCTTGTCTGGCAATCTCTACCGGACTCGTCTGATCACCCAGCGAGAAGACAGGAACCTTAATCTGTTCTCCGAGCACCTGCAGCTGCTTGATCGCAGCCGGACGGTAGATATCGGCGGCTACGAGCAGCGGGCGGTGGTTGCCCTTCTGCAGCAGCTTCGCCAGCTTACCGGAAGTGGTCGTCTTCCCTGCGCCCTGCAGACCCGTCATCATGATGACCGTCGGCGGCTTGTTCGACTTAGCCAGCTTCGCCTGGCTTCCGCCCATCAGCTCCGTCAGTTCCTTGTTAACAATATCGATGATGACCATGCCTGGCGTGAAGCTGTCCATCACTTCCGTACCAACAGACTTCTCTTTCACCTTGGACACGAAGTCCTTGACGACCTTGAAGTTAACATCGGCTTCCAGAAGGGCCAGCCGCACTTCACGCATCGCTTCGTTTACGTCATCTTCGGATACTTTCCCTTTGCCGCGCAGTTTGCTGAACACATTCTGCAATCTTCCGGTTAATCCTTCAAATGCCATAGGCGGCTCGCTCCCTTCTTCCTACTCTAACCTCTGCAGCCGGTCCATGAGTTCCATGAATTGCTGCTTATATTGCTCCGGCAGCATTCCACTGTCAGGGAATCTGCGCAATTCTTCTAAGTACTTATTGCGGTCTTCATGCTTGGACAGGAGTCCAAGCTTCTCTTCATAATTCTCAAGCACTTGCTCCGCCCGCTTGATATGCTCGTACACAGCCTGGCGGCTAATTTCAAATTCCGCTGCGATCTCCCCCAGGGAGAAATCATCATGGAAATAATATTTGAGAAACGTCTGTTGCTTGTCAGTAAGCAGCCGTTCATAGAAAGCAAATAACAGGTTGATCCGGTTGGTTTTCTCGAGCCTATTCTCCTGACTCATCAAGGGCACTCCCTTCGTCAAGGAAAAACACTTTACAGCTTCACAACGTCCCTTATGATACCGAAAACAAAGAAAGATGTCAAGTCTTTTTACTTGTCATCTTTTTCTTTGCCCAAAACCGGCATTCCCGCCTTGAAATCCTGCACCAGTACGGCACTATGCCTCCCGCATTAATGAATAGGGAGAATGTATAACAATACAACGAAGAAGTGCAGAACGGTTCCCGCAAGCACGAATAAATGCCAGATCGCATGATGGTACGGGAAGCCGCGCCATACATAAAACACGGTGCCCAGAGTGTACAGCAGTCCGCCAATCATCAGCAGAGTCATCCCGCCGCTGGCGACGGCCTGGGACAGAGGGCTCCAGGCGATTACGATCATCCAGCCCATCGCAATGTAGAAGACGGTGGACATGAACAGGAATTTTTTGACGAAAAAAGCCTTAAAGAAAACACCGAATACCGCCACTCCCCAAGCGATACCGAATAACGTCCAGCCCAGCGGTCCGCGGATCGCCACCAGCATAAACGGGGTGTACGTTCCGGCAATGAATAAGTAGATCGAAGCGTGGTCAAGGAATTCAAAGAAGTCCTTCGCCTTGCCGTCTCTGAGACTATGCACCATCGTTGAATTAAAATACAGGATCAGCATAGTAGCGCCGTAAATGGAGAAACTGACTACATGCCAGGCTGTGCCGTTCTGAACAGCATATACGATCAGCAGAACCAGCGCAGCAATACTTAATAGAGCGCCGATCCCGTGTGTAACCGCATTTGCTACTTCTTCCTTGCGGCTGTAAGTGTGAGTATTTGCCATACCACGATTCCTTCCGTTTGCGGTTTCCTTCTATTATAGCCATTTCTCCGAAGTCCTTCCAGCTTACGGACGCCTCAGGGCAGGCTGCTGCTGCAACATTCAATAGCTTAAGAAGTCATCATTTACTGCTACAGCAACTCAAGTCTTATAGCTTGTAGAGCTCGGTATACTTCGCTTCCAGATAATCCGCCAGATAATCGGGATTCAGCGGTTCGCCTGTGACTTGCTCGATAATCTGCGAAGGGGTCAGGCTCTGGCCGTAGCGGTATACCTTGTCAGTAAGCCATTCTTTGATCGGCAGCAGGTTACCAGTGGCAATCAGCTCCTCGAATTCCGGCAGTTCCTTACGCAGGGTGTTCAGCATTTGGGCCGCATACATGTTACCCAGGGAATAGGAAGCGAAATAGCCGAAGTCTCCGCCGGACCAATGAACGTCCTGCAGTACGCCAAGTGCATCCGTAGGCGGTGTAATCCCTAAGTATTCCTGATACTTCGCGTTCCAGGTCTCAGGCAGATCCTTGACTTCAAGCCCTTCGTTGAAAATCAGCTTCTCAATCTCATAGCGCACAATAATATGCAGGTTATATGTCAGCTCATCAGCTTCGATCCGGATGAAGGAATTGCCTACACTGTTGATTGCCCGGTAAAAGTCTTCCATCTCCACGTTCGCAAGCTGCTCCGGGAAATGCTGCTGCAGATCGCCGTAATAACGCTGCCAGAAGGCCCGGCTGCGGCCGATCATATTCTCCCACAGTCTGGACTGGGATTCATGAATTCCCATGGACGCCCCCTGTGCCAGAGGTGTACCGATCAGCTCTTCACCGAAATTCTGCTCGTACAGGGCATGTCCGCCCTCATGCAGCGAGCTGAAGATGGAGCTGGTCACATTGTCCAGCAGATAGTTCGTGGTTATGCGGACATCGCCGGGGTTCAGCCCTGTAGCGAACGGATGCACACTTTCATCCAGACGTCCTGCCTCGAAATCATAGCCCATCTGTTCGAGTAAGAAGAGGCCGAATTTCTCCTGCTGCTCCTTAGGGAAGATCTGGCTCAGGAATTCGGTGTCCGGCTTGTTCGGCGAAGCATTGATCGCTTCGGCCAGCGGCACAAGACGGCTGCGCAGACGGGTGAAGATCGCATCTACCTTCTCAACGGTCAAATCCGGCTCGTACATATCCAGCAAAGTGTCATAACGCGAGCCTTGCACACCCCAATAATCAATGAACTCTTGTTTGAAGGCCACAATCTTGGTCAGATACGGCTCGAAGGAGGCGAAATCATTATCATCCTTAGCCTCTTCCCAGATCGTCTGCGCATGGGCGGTGAGCACCGAATATTCCTCGAAGGTCTTGGAGGGAATGCTTTTGCTGCGTTGGTACTCCTTGCGGGTATCCTTCACAATCTTATTCTGATTGCTGTCCAGCTGCTCCGCTACTTCCGGGCGGCTGAAATACGCTGTGAACGCTCCGATCTCCTCCGATACCTGGAGTCTGAATGCTTCTGCACTCAGCATACCCAGCGTGGCGGAACGGATCTCTACACCTTTGCGGGGCGCGCCTGTACGCAGATCCCAGCCCAGAAGTCCAATTGCTTCATAATAGCCTTTGATTTTAGATAATAGCTCGCTGAATTTATCCCATTGTTCCCGGACCTGCTGTTCCATGTCTGAGCACCTGCCTTGTCATTTTTTTCTACTCCTCTTGATGATACTTTTTATAATCGTTATAATCAAATTCGGGCTGTATCTCTTCAAATTTGAAGTAGTTAACAGTTCACAGGCGCGGAGACAGACTCCGCTTAGATTTTGCAATATTTGATTGCAGGAAGCCCTTTATGTTCGCGGCAAGACGCAGTACAATGAATTACAGTTTAATCTTAAGGAGGCACATGGCTTATGAGTCAGGTTACAGACATTTTAGAGTTCAACAAGCATTTTGTAGAGGAAAAAGCATATGAGAGCTATCTGACCAGCCGCTTCCCGGATAAAAAAATGCTGATCATCACCTGTATGGACACACGGCTTGTTGAGCTTCTGCCCAAAGCAATGAATTTCAAGAACGGTGATGTCAAAATCATCAAAAATGCCGGAGCCATCATCTCCCAGCCGTTCGGGAGCGTCATGCGCAGCGTAATGGTTGCGCTATACGAACTGGACGCGGACGAAGTGATTGTCGTCGGCCATTATGAATGCGGCATGGCTTCCCTGAATGCTGACCATATGATTAACTCCATCAAGGAACGCGGCGTGTCCGAGGAAGTACTCAGTACCCTGGAGAATTCAGGGATTAAGCTGACCAAATGGCTGCGCGGGTTTGACAATGTCGAGGAAGGGGTAATTCAGACTGTGGAGCTGATTAAGCGCCATCCCTTACTCCCCCCAAACGTACCTATTCACGGCATGATCATCGATCCGGCTACCGGAGCGCTTGAGCTTGTCTCGGACGGATACGCGGACTAAGGCAACTCTCTGATACTGCTGTTTGCGCGGGTCCCGGACCCGCGTTTTTTTTGTGTCCGGGTATCCGGGCCAATGCCGGGTGAAAGTTATCGTGTGAAACATATAAATTCTTATATTTTAAAAATTGAAACCTTAGCCTCCGCCTTGCGTATTACCGGGCAACAGCCAGGTAAACTGGATGTTACCAATACTTCTAGGAGGTTCTCGTACTCAATGAAATCAATGAAACGTGTAATGATGATCGTCATGGCCTTCACCCTGTTCTTCGCTGTCACTGTTCCTGACTTCGCAGATGCCCGCCGCGGCGGGGGCTTTAAATCAGGAAGCCGGGGATTCACAACGACCCCGAAGAAATCGACCACCGATAATGTGAAAAAAAGCGATAGCACTAAAAGCAACACCAACGGAACTGCAGCGAATGCGAACCGCGGCTTCTTCAGCGGCGGCAGCCTGATGAAAGGCCTGATGATCGGCGGGATCGCCGGCTTCCTCTTCGGCGGAATGTTCGCCGGAATGGGCGCTTTTGGAAATATCATCGGATTCCTGATTAACATGCTGGCCATCTACTTCGTGATTACGCTGATTATGTCCTTCTTCAAGCGCAGACAGGAACGACGCCGGCTGGAAGAAAGGGACGGACGCTACTAATGGGTGTTACCGTTCTCAGCATGGACGAGATTATCAATGCAATCTGCCTGCATATGGCGGAACGCAAGGCTGTACGGGTGGAGGAAGTCCAGGTGGAACTTAGCTGGGACGAGGACACCGGCTACACCGCAGAGGTCTGGATACAGGGAAGAAGCCAGTACCTGGTGGAGTCCAACATGATTGAATCCATCCTTCGCTACGTACACAGCGAATACGGCATCCGTGCCTACCGTGAGGATGTACGGCTGGAGCTGGATGAAGAAATTACAGCGGTTGTGAACACGTAAGCATTGCAAGACTTGATCGAATAAAGGGCTGACCCCGGGTAGCGGGGTCAGCCCTTTTATTGTGACTGCTGCCTGATAATCACAAGATAGCTTATTCTTCTGCTGTCAGGAATCCAGCCAGTACATCGTCCCTGCTGACCCGCGCACTGCCGCTTCCGTGCAGCTCAGCCCAAGGCGCACGCTGCTGCCGCAGAATCGCCGCAGTTCCTTCAGAAGTGTACTCCGCATACCTGACCGTCTGCTCACCCCCAGGCTCGCCCCAATGAGCCCAGCCTTGGGGGTGGATATGCTGGCCCATCCGGCAATCCACAAAGACTGTCTTGGCATGCTCCCGCCATGGCCGGCCCAGGAATACCGGCGCTGTTCCCGGCTCAGCACTCAGATAACATTGATTGAACACGTAGCCGTAGGCCTGCCCTTCAGGAGTGGAGGCAGCCGTGATGTAGCCTGCATAGCCTCCGCTATTCCGCAGGCTGTGCAGCGTACAATGCTCGAAGTAGGCCGTTGCTCCGCCAAAGATATAATCTACCGTTCCCTCAATGTAACAGTGCTGGTACAACTGGCGGTACTGCGCATGATGCTCCCGCAGCGGAACGCCGCCGAACAACAGGCGCTCTCTGGGGGCTGGAGGCAGCGGACCGGTGAACAGCGTGTCCTGATGGCCTTTGAATGTACAATTTCGGAATACCGTCTCATCACAATGGGCGTACACCGCCACTGCCTGCCCCACCTCGCTGCCTTGTCCGGCTGTATTGGAAACGGTCAGATTCTCCAGCACCAGCTTCCTGCCGCCCAGGAACAGGGTGGGAGTGGCAAAGGTCCCGATCTCTTCCCCCTGCTCATCCAGCTCCCGGGCATAGCGGTTCATCGTGATCTCCACTTGTCCGATGCCGATGATACGGAGACAGGAGCGGTAGACCCGCACCTCCTCCTTGTACACTCCCGGCATAATGTAGAGCGTTGCCTCTGTGTCCGGGTCCAGCCCTTCTAGGGCATCGACTGCCGCCTGAATGGTAGAGTAATCGCAAAAGCCCTCCTTGCCCACCAGCATCCCTTTTCCCATCCTCTCTCACACTTGGCCTTCGCTTAAGACCTGCTTACTTCTGTGTCAGTTTGTATGCAGCTTCGTATTCCTCGGTGATCTTGGTTCCGCCCGAATCCTTCCAGGTCTGTACGGCTTTCTTGAAGGCCGCCTCATCCGATTGGCCCATGATATATTTGAAGGTAGCATCTGTGATGATCTTTTGCAATTCCGTTCCCTGCTCATTATTGGTAGCCGAATCCAGCGGAACGGTGGGGTCAAGCACAGCGAACTTGTCATTCTCGCGGATCAGCTCATTGGCCAGCTGCTTCTCAGGGTTCGCGTCCTTAAGCGTATAGGCAATCTCACTAGGTCTGCTGGAGGAGAAAGGCTGCACATCCGCCTGCCACAGCTCGGTGTTCAGAATCTTGAAGGCGCCGTTCTCATCATATTCATAATGGGTGCCTTCGATCCCGCCGGTCATCAGCATGAACGCCTTCTCATCGATCAGGTCATTGACGAACTTCAGCAGCCGCTTGAGCTCTGCTTCGGTCTTCACCTCGGATTTCGGAAAAGCCATCAATCCGCCGATCCCGCTGCCCTCGGACCAGATATGATACTGCCCGTCTCCATTAGAGATCTTGTTCACCGGCACCAGCTCCATGCCCGGCTGCAGATCCTGTGCCAGGGTTCTCAGACTGGAGATGTCCACCATACCGGTATAGATCCCGGTTTTACCCTGCGCGAATTGCTGCTGCTGGTCTGTTTTGGCTGTAACTGCGAAGTCCTGCGCCAGATATCCGTTTTCATAGAGCTTTTTGGAGAAATTCATCGTGTCCATATATTCCGGTGTATCGAATTCAGGGATAAACTTGCCGCTATCATCCACCTTCCAGCCATTGGGCGTGCCAAAATAGGAGCTTAGTGTTTTGAAGCTGCTGTATTTCAGCTCTGATCTGTCCCCGAAGCCTGTCGTGTCCTTCACACCATTGCCATCCGGGTCATCCTCTGTGAAGGCTCTGGCCACTTCATACACCTCATCCAGCGTCTTCGGAACCGGCAGACCCAGCTTATCCAGCCAGTCCTTGCGGAAGATCAGGCCGGAACGCGCCAGATTCTTCTGGAAGGGAACGCCGTAGAGGACGCCTTCAATCGAAGCCGCTTCCTTCAGCTCAGGAGCAATCTTCGCCAGATTACTGAACTCTGAGAGATAAGGGCCCACATCCCAGAACAGACCTGATTTGAGTGAGCTTCTAACCGATGAATTGGTCATCATGGTCAGGGTGACAATGTCTGCAAGCTCCCCCGAGGCCAGCGCCGTAGTGATCCGCTCTTCCTTGGAAGCATCGGGTACCCAGTTGAAGGTGATTTTGCTGTTGGTATATTCCTCAAGCAGCGATTTGATCGTATCGGTCGGCGGCGAAGCCGTGTGCAGAATATTCAGCCAGCTTACTTCCAGCTTCGAGTTCAGATCCTCTGGTGCGGCATTCTTCTTCTCTTCCTTGTCTCCGCCGCATGCCGAGAGCATAGTGGTAGCCATTGTAGCGATTGCAATTAGAGTGACCCATCTTTTGTTCATAACACTTCTCCTTTGGTAGATGAAATAGGTAGCCTTAGCCTTAATACACGCCGTCTTCGCCCATTCTTTTGGCCAGCTTGTTGGAGAGCATCACGAGAATTAACCCGACAACGCCCTTGAACAAGCCTATCGTGGTGCTGAAGCTTAATTGCCCGTTCTTGAGGCCCGCCGTATAGATATAGGTATCGAAAATTTCGGCGACACTGCGGTTCAGCGAATTCAGCAGCAGATACATATGTTCGAAGCCGAGATCCAGCGTGCTGCCGATTTTGAGAATCAGCAGGGTAATAATCACGGGACGGATCGCCGGCAGTGTAACATGCCAGGTCTTGCGCAGACGGCTTGCCCCGTCCATCTCGGAGGCTTCATAGAGCTGCGGGTCCACTACAGTAATAGCTGCCAGATAGATAATGGTCGACCACCCCAGCTCCTTCCAGATAATCTGCAGGATATAGATCGTCCGCAGCCACTCCGAAGAGGTGAGGAAGCTGATTTTGGTGCCGCCGAGACTTGCGATCAGCTCATTGATGACCCCGCCATCCACCGTCAGGAACACATACGTAATAGAGACAATAATAACCCAGGACATGAAGTGCGGGATGTAGATAATTGTCTGAATCCAGTTCTTGAGATAGCGTCCCTTCAACTCGTTCAGCATCAAGGCTACAATAATCGGCAGCGGGAAGAAGATCACAATGTTCATGGCAAACAGAATCAGGGTGTTGCGCAGCAGCTGCATGAACGTAGGCTCCGTAAATAGACGGATGAAATGCTTCAGGCCGACCCACTCACTCCCGGTAATTCCCTGGAACGGCTGATAATTCTGGAACGCAATGATCAGCCCGCCCATGGGCAGATATTTGAAGATGATGAAATACAGCAGCCCGGGCAGGATCATCAGATACAGCAGCTTGTATTTATTCAGAGCCGTAAGAGCGCGTGCACCTTTCCCCTTTTCGATAGTCAGATTTGGTGTTGCGGTGATGCTTGTTGCTTTCACATGTCAGCCTCCTTTGCTCGTTCCTGTTACGGTCTCAGCGTAAGAAATTTCTTACATTACGTATATAATCATTATGTGATAGCGTTTACAGAACCCGCTTGGCTGCGGGGTTAAGGACGATCAGATCTCCTCTGAGGATTACCTGCCTAGGCTAATGATTATCTCCGGAGAGGGGGCTTCACAAGGCAAGTCTGCGAACACCTCATGCCCGGATTATATACGTAATTTCTGCTCCTTGTTACAGTGAAGAGGTACTGAAAACCGAGGAGGATCACAGAATGAACCATAGCTCACGTAGAAAAGAATCGGTCGGCGGAAGGATCTTCACCTTCGTTAATACAGCCATACTCGTTCTGATTGCGCTTGTCTGCTTATTGCCCTTCATCAATATCATTGCCAGCTCCTTCGCTACCACCCAGGAGGTCATGGCCAAGCGGTTCATCTTATTCCCGACTACTTTCTCACTGGATGCGTACCGCTACATTCTCTCAACGCCTACCATCTTCCGGGGACTCGGGGTATCCGTGGGTGTCACTATTGCAGGAACCTTAGTCAGTATGCTGCTTACTGCGCTGATGGCCTACGGCTTGTCCAGGAGATACCTGCCTGCCCGCAATACCATTAACTTCATCGTCGTCTTCTCCATGCTGTTCAGCGGCGGAATGATCCCCACCTTCCTGGTCGTCAAAAGCGTCGGCCTGATCAACTCGTACGGGTCCCTGATCTTCCCGGTTGCCGTCAATGCCTTCAACATGATTATCATGCGCAACTTCTTCCAGGCGCTGCCTGACAGTCTGGAGGAGTCCGCCAAGATCGACGGAAGCAATGACTTCGGAATCTTCATGCGAATCATGCTGCCGCTGGCCCTGCCTTCCATCGCCACCATCTCCCTGTTCTATGCGGTTGCTTACTGGAATACGTACATGAACGCGATCCTGTATATGAATGATTCGGCAAAATGGCCGATCCAGGTGCTGCTGCGCCAGATCGTTATTGTTTCCAGCGGGATGCAGGCCGAGGGAACCTCGGTCGATATTGTGCCGCCGGCCCAGACGATCAAAATGGCGGTCATTGTCATCGCCACGGTGCCGATGCTGGCCGCTTATCCTTTTGTCCAGAAGCATTTCACCAAGGGCGCCCTGCTCGGAGCAGTCAAAGGCTGACGGCCCGCTGTTCAGCATCCATCCGAAACTACCGGAACTTTAGAACATATACAGAAACGGTACCGCCTTGAAGCAAGGACGGTACCGTTTGTGCATGAACCCCTGATCCAAGCTTTCTCCTGAACCAAGCCCCTATTCCTGCTAAAATATCTGCTGCTCCCCCTGCTTCAGCTTCCGGTAAGCACCAGGCGTAACCTGCTCCTTCTTACGGAAAGAGCGGATGAAATTCTGCGGATTATGATACTGCAGCCGCTCGGCAATCTCCCTGATCGTCATATCCGTCTCCGTCAGCCACCGTTTGGCCATCTCCAGGCGGTAGTTCATGAGGTATTCGCTGAAGGCGGTGCCGTACTCTTTTTTGAAGATGCTGCTTAGATAATTCGGATTGTAATGAAGCCGCTCGCCGATCCCCTCCAGCGTAAGCTCACGGTCATATTCCGCATGCACAATGTCGGTGATCTTATCCGAGAGACAGCGGAACTGCTGGCTGGTCTTGTCCTTCATGCTGTACATCATGGGGTAAATAACCTCCTGCACCAGCATCCGCTCCATCTCTTCGGGATTGCGAATATCCAGCAGGCGGTGATACAGCTTATTGTTATCCTGAGTCAACAGGACACTAACTCCCAGATGCTGCTCCAGCTGGATCAGATTATTCACGAGCCGCACCAGCATGACCTCGAATTTCAGGGTGCTCTTATTCTTGCCCATCAGCTCCGCCAGAAACGGATAGAGCGCAGCCGTAACCTGCTCCTTGTCCCCCAGCCGGATGGCATTGAACAATTGCGTCTCCAGCTCTGCCGGATAATGCAGCGACACCGGACCGGAGACGACCATGGAGATATCCTCATAGAAGATAATCGATTCCTTACCCAGATTCAGCCGCTGATGCAGTGCCTGCTTGCTCATCTCCCCGGCTTCCTTACTCTCTAACAGATTGCTGTAAAAGTTGCTGATGCCGATGCTGATCGATACCTTCAGATAATCGCGCACCGCCTTCAGGAGTGCCGTGGCATAATCCAGCACTTCTTTATTCATTGTGGCATCGTTGGATCCGGTGAAGGTCAGGATCGTTGCCTGTGTGTCATCATTCAGGATAATCGGCTGCAGCCGCTGACCTGCGGGGATCAGCTCCTCCACCATCTTATTGACGGCAAGCAGCAGGACATCCTTGTCCGAGGCCTCCCGGCCGCCCAGACTGTCCAGCTGAATCAGCATCGCAGCATAACGGTGCTTCTCTGACAGGTTATACCCGAACCGGAGCAGACTCTGCTCCAGCTCCTCCGCCGAGACGCGGCTGCGGAACAGATTAAGGATCAGCTGCGTCTCCAGCCGGGGCATTTCCGATTCGATCAGACTCTCAAGCGAAGCCTTCTCCGAGATAATCGTATCAATTGAATGCCGGATATATTCCAGCTCATTCCTGGAGCTCACCTGCGGAATAACGGGCAGACTGCGCTTAAGCTGCTCAATCGGCTTGGTGAAATATTGAGAGATCATATAAGCCACCACCCAGATCAGGAGAATCAACAGCAGCCCCATCGCGGAGATCCCGAACTTGGTCATCTCCAGAGAGCGGGTAATCTCCGCCTGATCCAGCACGGTCAGATAGATCCAGTTATTATACGAGGACTTGGCATAGATAAGCTTCACACTGTCGCGGCCGGACATCTCCTGCTGGACCGTCCCCTTGTCCTCCATGGAATTGATTGTCCCGGCAAGCTGGCCGAACTGCTCCGGGGCTAACAGCACATTACCAGGATCAGATTCATACATCAGTTCACCATGCTTGTTCAAAATGTAGACAGCTGCATCTTCCCCGCTGCTTATCGTGGCATTAAGGGTATGTAATGAAATGTCGGATAAGGCAATCGCCTGCTTCTTAGTGGAGAACACCGGCAGTGTATTCACGAACCGGATTCCCTTGTCCGTCTTCATCCAGAAGAGGCTCTGCTCCTGATTCTCAATATATTGCTCCCGGAGCTGCTGAACCTCCCCGGCACTGAGATTGCTGAGCTTCTCATTCAGGATCTGCCAGTTCTGCACCAGACTGATCAGCGAATATTCCGTCCCTTCAGCCGCCATGGAGGCGATATAATTCAGCTGTGAGTTCACATTCCGGTAGGCGATGAAGTCTTGCTCGGTAATGGGATGGGTCACGACCTCCTGAAAAGAGCTGGTGGTGCTATAGGTATTGAACGCGTATTCTATCGTTTGGATTTTGTGCTCCAGATTGTTCTTGATCTGCTCGATATAGCTCTGCTTGCTGCTGGAGAACCGCCCGACCACTGAATCGATGGTACTGATGTAGATATAGCTTCCGAAGCCGACCACCAGTCCCACGCCAAGGATTAATATAGGAATAAAGATGCCGTAGAACATTCTTCCTTTGCTCATTGTGTTTCCCCTTTGATTTGATAGACTCCATTAAATTATAGCGCTTTCATGAATGCGGTTCCATGATTATTTTCACGTGTGCAATTGGCAAAAGGTCTCGTTGAAGCCGTTCAGCCCTCTCCTTGAGCGCAGTAGATCATACAAAACAACCCCACAACGTGGGGCTGTAGCTCGATGATGACCCAGGCTATGAGCCTTGCTTAGAGTAACGCAATCGTCAGCAGCTCGAACAAGACCAGCGGCATAATCACATTGCTGTTCACCGTACCGGGATACGGGTAGCCCGGGCCCGGATATCCCGGACCTGGATAAGGCTTGTAGTACGGATTGTAATATCCGCGGCCCATATCTGTGGCTATGGTTACAGCCAGATACATATGCTTACTGTCCATACCGGCAATCGTACCCTCATGCATCTGACCGTCAAGGGTCTGCACCTGCACTTTATGATTCAGATACGGCTTACAGGACTGGTGAAGCGAATCGCGGACCCCGTTCAGATGCTGGACCACCGCCGGGTCTGCCTGATAGATCACCGGCGATTGCGTGCCGGAAGAAGTTGTCGACATAAGTGCATGACCTCCGTGTAATTGGATTTGCTTCATACTATGCACCTGCCCAGTCCAGTGTGCCTAGCCTGCTCCCCGCCGTTCATTCGATCCGCATACGCAGAGCAAACAGCCGTACCCGGAAAGTCCGGTATACGGCTGTTATCAATACTTTAAACTGCTGTGCGTTCAGAACGCTCAAAAAGCCACTCCGATTCCGCCCTGCCCGGCATAGGTTCCCATCACGGGTCCCATCGTGGACAGCAGAACCTCCTTGAAGGGATGCTTTTCCAGAATACGCCGCTTGATCTCCAGCGCCAGCGTCTCACAATTGCTATGCACAATGGCGATTACCGCCTGCTCATAATCATGCTGCTTCTGATCCAGCTTGGCCAGCAAATGAGTCAGCGCCTTGGGCAGTCCGCGCGTCTTCTCGACCACTTCAACAATACCCTCATCGCTAATCTTCAGCAGCAGCTTGATGTTCAGCACGGAAGCCACAGCGCCGGAGATCCGGCTCAGCCGTCCGCCCTTGATCACATTCTCCAGGGTATCCAGCGTGAAGTACGCAGTCGTCTCTTCGACCTTCTTCAACACTCTGTCCTTCAACTCAGCCAGACTTGCTGCGGTAAGTGACCATTTGGCCGCCATAGCGACAATCAGGGTCAAGCCACCGGAGAACAGCTTGGAATCTATAATTTCAATCGCATTCGGATGTCCTTCTTCCTCGTACATCTCCTTGGCGATCATTGCGGTCTGATAAGTACTGCTAATATTAGAGGACATGCAGATGACCAGAATGTCAGTGCCTGCTTCCACTTGCTTGAAGCTGTCCAGGAAGGTCTGCGGACTCGGGCTTGCAGTCGTCGGCAATTCCTTCGATTGATGCATTTTGTCATAGAAATCCTTCGCATTCATATCATCCGGCATCAGTTCATGGCCGAAATGGACCGGCAAATGAACAATGGAGATGTCATACTGCTTCGTGTATTCAGGGGGTAGATCCGAACCGCTATCCGTAATTATCTTGATGGGCATCAGAATGCTCTCCTTTCAATTCTATACCATTATAGTTACCCTTTCCGGACATCAATAGTACAATTTATAACTTGTCAAAATCGGACTTTTATGCTTGGTCCTACTTATGTTATGGTTGAAGCATAAGCATACAGAAATGGAGTGTACCAGGATGAGCAAGAATAGAGTATGGAACCGGGGAAAGCATAATGGTGCCGGCCTGTCCAAGAAAGCCCCGGCTGCTGTTGAATCCGAGGGTGTTGCCGAGACCGCTGCGTCAGAGGACCACAGTGACGAGGTAATTAACGAGCGGATTGATACCGTCAAGCCGATGAACCGCAGCAACTGGGTCACCCGGCCCGCCCGCGTGAAGCCGCAAAACCCGGAACGTAAGAATTAAGCAGCTTAACGACTGACATGCTTCGCATTCTATGGAAGCACAATTCCCCCAGCTAGCGGGCTTCCCGCAACCTTTGTTATCATGCAGACACAAACGGCTACGCCGTCCTTAAGAGGATGGCGTAGCCGTTTCTGCTTGCAATAGCCGGCTGGAGAACGGTGAGCTTGTTAGGGCTGGTAATATCCAAGCGGGGTATCCCGCTACAAGGATTCAGTCAGACTATCCGGCACATAACGGTTCTCCCGCATTAGCGCCCGGATTGCCTTCAGAGTATTCCGCTGAATCGGGACACCCGTAGTCCGGTGCAGCTGAAGCCAGCGTAGGGCAGCCAATGCCTCGAACAGCTCCAGCTCTGCCGGGCTATACCTGCTGTTGGCGGCAAAGGCTGACTGGTACAGGCTGGCATTCCGCTCCGACAAATATACTCTAAAGAGCAGAATAGACCACGCTATATCATACCTTGGATCGCCAAGCTGAACATTCGTCCAGTCTATGATGGTAAATACCCCTGCGGCCTCCAAAATATTGCCCAGATGATAATCACCATGAATGAGCTGGTGTGCGGTAAGCTTGCCCCGCTCCGCCAGCTCCTGCGCCAGCGTTCGGATCTCCGGCTGCTCCGCCCAGGCAGGGAAGAAGTAATCTGCGAAATCATAAGCTGGTACCTTCAAGCCGCTGGCTGAATCAATGTGCAGCTTATGTACATCAAGCAGATTAGCCGCTATAGCTGTAAGGCTGGCGGCATTTACCTTCTTGACAGGCATACCATCGAAGCTGGTTAACAGCACCTGATGGTCCTCAGCGTCTAGACCCCAGGCATACGGCTGTGAGACCGCGCAGCCCTGCCGGACCAGCTGCTCCAGCACTTGATACTGGATCGAGACGTCCGGCCGGGACTCGCGGTTCCAGATTTTCAGCACAAGCTTCGTATCCGGCAGTGTAATGCAGCACACCTCAGCTTCCAGTCCCCCCTTCATCGGGGTAACGGCCGCCTCTTCCAGCCTTGCCAGCAGCCGCTCACTCTCTGCACTCTGCTCTTGCCAGCGGATACCACTCAGAACATTATTCATAGTTATTATTCTCCTCTCCAAGGAACGATCTGCTGCTCATTAAGCTGCTCCGAATCCCTCAGACCATATTCTAGGCATTTTCCCTATTCCAATGAATAACATATTCCAACTATACCAATCAACAGAGAATTGAGGGATGCGAAATGGAACATTGGATTAGAGTAGAACCGAATGTGAAGGTGTATGTGAATGATCTTAACCCGCTTGGCACCAAAACGATACTCTTCATTCACGGCTGGCCAGCAAATCACCAGATGTTCGAATACCAGTACAATCAGCTGGTGCCCATGGGCTACCGCTGCATTGGAATGGATATGAGAGGCTTCGGACGGTCTGACAAACCGCTTGGCGGTTACGACTACAACCGTCTCGCAGATGATATCCGCTGTGTGATCGGAGCCTTGGGACTGCACAATATTACACTCGGCGGGCACTCTACCGGCGGAGCTGTAGCGATCCGGTATATGGCCCGGCACAAGGGATATGGTGTCTCCAAGCTGGCCTTATTCGCTTCGGCAGCCCCCAGTCTGATTCAGCGGCCGGGCTTCCCTTATGGCACGACCAGAGCAGCTATAGAGCAGATTATCCAGTCCACCTACAAGGACCGGCCCAAGATGCTGAAGGATTTCGGCGATATTTTCTTCTATCAGCCGGTATCACAGCCATTCTCGGACTGGTTCTTCCTGTTAGGGCTGGAGGCGGCAAACTGGTCCACCATCGCAGTCTCCAACGCCTGGCTGGCCGAAGAGTTGTTCGATGATCTCCCCCGGATCCAGGTGCCTACGCTGATTCTACACGGGGTTCATGATCAGGTGTGCTTCTTCCCGCTCGCAGAGGCGCAGCATCAAGGGATTAGGAATTCGGTCCTTATTCCCTTTGAGAACAGCGGCCACGGTTTATTCTATGACGAGCGGGAACGGTTCAACCGGGAGCTGGCAGGGTTCGCGGGATAGATTTTCCGCACAGCCAGAACAGGACTGCCCGAGAAGAAATAGCTTCATGGGGCAGTCCTGTGTTAATTCGCAGGCGTAGGTGCGTGTGCGAATGAGAAGCTCTACAGCTCCAGCGTCTCACCATATGCAAGTGCCGAGCCTCTGATCCCCGCCTCCTCCAGCGCCTGAACGAAGGCCCCGGCATCCTGCTTGATCGGCGGGAAGGTATTATAGTGAACCGGAAGCACCTGTCTTGCGCCCAGCCACTTCGCCGCGATAAGCGCATGCTCCGGTCCCATGGTGAAATGTCCGCCGATTGGCAGGATCGCGAGGTCGATCTCATACAGCTCCCCGAACATTTTCAAGTCACCGAACAGCCCTGTATCCCCTGCATGCAGCACCGTGTGTCCGTCCGCCTCAATGATGAAGCCCGCCGGGGTTCCGCCATAGATCCTCTGTCCATCCTCCAGCGTGATGCTTGAGGTGTGGAAGGCATGAATCATCGTCGCTTTGGCAAAACCAAGGTCCACCGTCCCTCCAATGTTCATCCCGATGGTCTTTTTCGCTCCCTGGCCCCCCAGATGGCCCGCCAGTTCCACGTTGGCTACAACCACCGCCTGATTCTGCTCGGCAATCGGCAGAGCGTCCAGGATATGATCCATATGGGCATGAGTCAGCAGAACAGCATCTGTCTTAATATCCTCTACCTTCGTCACCGCCGCAGAGTTACCGCTAATGAATGGGTCGATGATCAGCGATTTGCCGTTCACCTCAATTTGAACACAGGAATGGCCGTGGTAGGTAATTTTCATAGAATTCCTCTCCTCTTCTTGATTAGATTTCAATAGGTCCTAAGGAATGCATCGTGCAAAAACCCAAGGTTTACGATACAATGACACCAAGTTGCTCTAAATCAAAATCCAGCAGTGCGATTGACGAATATAACATAAATAATTACGTTCGTTGGTTTTTATGATATATCTATTCCTGCCAGCTGTCAAGAGAGGTGTGAAGAAGTTGCTGTCCGTTGAGAAAACAATGCTGTTTCTGTTATCTAAGGTGAAGCAGATGGGCGCCCAGCAGATTGTCGAGATCTATGAACAAAGGGGGTACACCTCCACCTATATCCGCAATGCCCTGTCCCGCTTGAAAAAAGAGGGCTATATCGCATCCCCGGCACGCTCCTGGTATAACGTCACTGCCGAGGGACTCGCCTACATTAAGGCGATTAACAGCAAGCCGGCCCGTTATCAGGAGCAGTGGGACCATACCTGGGATGTGGTGATGCTGGAGGTTCCCGAATCCGAACGCAAGAAGCGCGACCTGTTCCGCTCAGCACTCGGGCAGCTGGGTTACGGGCTTTTATATAACAGTGTGTACATCTCACCGTGGAACTATCAGGATGAAGTCGCAGCCCAGATCCAGAAGCTGGAGCTGGATGGCAAGGTGTCGATCCTGCAAGGCCAATTTCAGGAAGGTATGATTACACCGCTCAAAGCACAGGCCATCTGGCACCTGAACGACATCGAAGCCTTATACAGGAAGAAAGCAGTCTGGCTGAAGGAAGAATTCGCTCCGCGATTAGCGGATACCCTTCAGGCGGGGCAACCGTTACAGCTGTTCCTGCTATATTTGCAAATGGGCGAGGAGTTAAGCGGACTGTTCATGGCTGACCCCTATCTCCCGGATGAGCTGCTGCCGGACCACTGGCCAGGCAAACAGGTCCTCTCAGACATGAGAGAATACATGGTTAAAGCCGCGCAGGCGATACCTGCGGATTCGTTCTATGCACCCTTCGTCCAATAAGGTATGGCAAAGAGCAGCCCGGACTCCGGGCTGCTCTTCGTATATAAACTACTCCGAATGGCTGCCGGAAACCAGCAGCTCCCGGACCGCTTCCTTATTCGTAAGAGGGGCCCGGCAGGCAAAGTTGCGGCAGACATAGGCCGTCGCTTCACCGCGGATCGCCGGTTTGTCCGCCAGATGCGGCAGCAGGCGGAGCATCTCTCCGCTGTCCCCTTCCCAGTTGACGATGAGTGCTGCGTCCGGCAGATAGGTCTGCTGAACCTGGGAGAGCATGGCGTGCAGCGCGGGATCTTCTTTTTTGCCGGAGAGGACCCATTCTCTGCCGCCGGAGACCATCCCCAGATGGGCCTGCAAATACATCGCATACCCTGGCGGATACTCTGAAGCAGCGGAAGCAAGCACCGCAGCGGTGCGCTCCGCGATCTCTTTTAACTCCATATCCTGGGTAATAATCGACAGCTTCCACAAAAGCTTCGCCGCCACCGAATTCCCGGACGGAATCGCCCCGTCATACAATTCCTTCGAGCGGACCGGCAGCTTCTCCCCGTCATGACCCGTGAAGAAGAACCCACCACCTTCCGTATCATGGAACAGCTCCAAGAGTCCGTCCTTCAGCACCAGCGCCCGCTCCAGATAGACCGCTTGACCTGTAGCTTCATATAATTCGCTGAGACCCCAGATCAGGAATGCATAATCATCCACATACGCCGGGATCGCCGACTCCCCGTCACGGTAACGGGCCAGCAGCCGTCCATCTTCACGCCGCAGCTTGTCCCAGATGAAGTCCGCTGCACGTTCGGCGGCCTTGGCGTATTCCGGCTTCTGGAGGGCTTTGGCTCCCAGGGCCAGCGCAGCAATCATCAGCCCGTTCCATGAGGTCAGCACCTTATCATCCTTAAGCGGGTGAATGCGCTGCTCCCGGTACTCGAACAGCTTCGTACGCCATTCCTCCATCCGGGTCCGCAGACCAAGCGGATTCATGCCCATACGCTCCGCAATCTCTTCCGGCAGACCGTGAAGGAGATTCGGAATATTTTCCCCTTCGAAATTGCCCTCCGGCGTAATCCCGTACACATTGCAGTAGGAATGCATATCTTCCAGCCCAAGCGCTTCCTCAATCTCCTCACGGGAGAAGACATAGAACTTGCCTTCCACTCCTTCGGAATCGGCATCCTCCGCAGAGTAGAAAGCGCCTTCCGGTGAAGTCATATCGCGCAGCACATACGTGAAGATCTGCTCGGCAATCTCCGCATACAGCGGCTTCCCCGTAAGCTGGAACGCTTCCAGATAGACATTCGCGAGGAGAGCGTTATCGTAGAGCATTTTCTCAAAATGCGGCACCAGCCACTCCCGGTCCGTGGAATACCGGGCGAAGCCAAAGCCCACATGGTCGTACATGCCGCCCTTGTACATGGACTCCAGCGTATGCTCCACCATCCGCAGCGCTTCCGGCTGATCATGCAGCTGGCTGTACGCCAGCAGGAAAGACAAATTATGCGGCGAAGGGAACTTCGGCGCATTGCCGAACCCGCCGTACTCCTCATCGAACTGCCGCCGGTACAGCTCATACGCTTCATGCAGCAGCTCCGCGCCGGGAATGCCGCCTGCGGCTTCCGGGTTATACGCATTCTTGCGGTCAAGCGTATGCAGCTCCGCCAGCAGGTCGTCGCCCAGCTTATCCAGCCCTGCTCCATCCTGCTCCCACTTCGTATGGATCTGCTCCAGCACATCCATTAACCCAATCCGCCCGAACATCTGCCGTTTCGGGAAATACGTCCCGGCATAGAACGGCTTCTTCTCCGGCGTCAACAGCACCGTCAGCGGCCATCCCCCGCTCCCCGTCAGCGCCTGACACACCGACATATACAGCGCATCAATATCCGGCCGCTCCTCGCGGTCTACTTTGATCGCTACGTAGTGATTGTTGAGGAGCTCCGCGACTTCGGCGTCCTCGAAGGATTCGCGTTCCATTACGTGACACCAGTGGCAGGTGGAATAGCCGACAGATAAGAAGATCGGCTTGTTCTCCGCTTGCGCCTTGGCAAAAGCCTCCTCTCCCCATGGATACCAGTCTACGGGGTTGTGGGCGTGTTGGAGCAGGTAAGGCGATTTTTCGTTCGCTAATCTATTGGGTGTTTTATGAGTCGTCACCAGGCGTCCCCTCATTTCGGATAATTTGGGTAAAGTGTTGTCTAGGGATAGTTTACCCAATTTGGTGGGGGAGGGCACAAGATATGAAAAAGACTACAAACAACAGAGAAGTATTTATTAATAAGCCGGAAATTCATGCTCATTAGGTTTTGGGACTGCATCGACATAAACCTATATATCGAAATCACTGATCTTCCATTGTCCGTCTTTCATCCGATTAATTGTAAAATGATTTGTCATTACTTTATCAAATATTGCTTGATTCTTCTGAAAATATTGCTGATTTCTTTGTACTGTTTCCACAATCATTTCATCTTTACTAACGGCTTTAACAGAGATTGATTTAAGATCATATATTTGTTTAAAACTTTGATGAGTTCCAAGAAGTTTTGCAACTTTCAAATTCAAATTATTACTTTTAACTAAGGAATTCTTTATCTTTACCTCATCCCCCTGTTCAACTTGAAGCAAGAATCGTTCAACTGCGTTTTGAGCCAGACTGGTTGCTGTGCCTAATCGCGCTTCTTTTATACTTGGATCCCATTCCATTTCCAACCCTGATACTTCAGCAATGAGTTGAAGTGGAATATAAGTGGTTCCATTGTGACTCTCAGCCCCGACCGTAAGTTTCCGCTGTTTACCATTAAGATATACAGTGCTATCCTCTGGCTTAAATCGAATTTCCTTACTTTCCAATTTCCCTGTGATTTCGTGTGTTTTCTGGTTCTCTACTACTTTGAACCCCAATCTTTCAAGTACATTGCGATAGGGTACTAATACAACTCCACTTTTCACAACAGGCAGTTTAGTGAGCTTGAATAACTCTCCATTAATACGCATTGAAGCTTTCCGCAGACCTATCTTAAACATGCCTATATTATCTGTAATTCCGATTAAGTCGCCCTCATTGTCCACAAGTAATTCAGTGAGGGTCAACGCTGAATTATTACGTAATAAACAGAACATTTCGTTTCCCATCTCATCTAATCCATAAATATTACCGTTAACATCCGAAAAAAACACATGTCCTTTTGAATTCGCAACAATATTTTCAGGTGGTCCATATTTCCTCAATTTATAGTTCCATTTTATTTTTCCCGATAAATTTTTTGCAATGAGATTTGCACCTTCACCAGTTTCATAAGAGCCTCCTTTCCATTTATTGAAATCATCATAATCTATAAATGAGCTTTGTAAGTTCCCCGCTATTTTCTCGCCATTTACCAGTTTGCCTTGATCATCCAACAAAATCTTCTTGTTGCCTATTTCAACAATGAGATACCCGTTTAAATCAGAAAAATAAATATCGTCTACATTTGTTGTGGTGCCCAAAAGACGATCCTCCGAAACCAAAATATCTGTTCCATACGTCCAATTTTTCTGTCCGGTTTTATTGTAAGAAACTATTCCTGTTTGTTCCAATACAATTATATTCTCATTATTATCCAACCAATAAATGTCTGAGAAAGGACTATTAGGCTTTACAAAGTTTAGAGTTGCCCGAACTGTTTCATCTGAATTGTATATTTTCAAATATCCATGCTGAGTAATAGTTGTTGGTTCTTCATCTATAATCTGAAGGGTGCTTGATTGATCATAAAATGTAGAAATAAGCGTCCCCCGCGCAGTGCGAGATACATTTGCCCGTTCATCAAAAAACATCCACTTTCTCTTTCCCTCGCCATCAACTGCAGTATAAATATCATTAAAGTCCGTATAATAAACCATTTTGTCCGAAAATTTATCAAAGCTAAATTGATGTGCACTGCGAATCGTCCATTTCCATTCATATGTACCGTTGGTCAGAAAATTCAACGATGTGTTATTCTGCTCTCCATAACTATCATAAAATGTTACTGGGGGTACGATACTCTGTTCCTTTGTTAAATATTTTGATTTTGGGCTGGCTTCTGAAATTCCCATCTCTGAAAAACTAATAAATATCATGCAAAAAATAAGCAATCCTATTACTTTTCTCATAACAATCGTCCCTTCAAAATGCTTCTTATCACTTTATCTGACCGCTAAAACAATTTGAGCCGCTTTCAAGCCTTATGTATCACTAATTTCCAGATACTCTCCTCCCTATATAATTGGGTATTCCTTCCTACGAAGGATAGCATAAATCTATTTGTCAACGGTATATAATTTACTCTATTGTCATGTTTTGTTTTATTAGATGTTTCAAAAGTCAAAACTAGCGAATAATTCGCTAAGATATGCTTGCGTTGGAGGTGTTCAATTATGTATCAACGTATCCGGGATTTACGCGAAGATAAGGATTTGAGGCAAACTCAAATGGCGGAGTATTTGCAATGCAGCCAGCGGATTTATAGTAATTATGAACGCGGTGATATCGATATTCCCACGGCGATTCTGATCAAGCTGGCAGATTTTCATATGACGAGTACTGACTATCTACTTAACCGAACAAACCAAAAGAAACCTTATCCCAAAAGTTAAATAAGTATAATGCTTAGATACTATAAGATTTAAGATTATCTTCTTTACACCCGTTGGGCTATGAGCATTATACGCATAAATCCGCGAGTTGCGTGAAGAACAAGAACAGACACAGCACAAAAAAGCTCATTGGCGGACCCCATGAGCTTTTTTGTTCGTTGGCGCCATTGCTTCATAAAAGATAACCTTATGCGCATTCCCGCACATTACAAAGGAGTATCTGTTTCAGCTGCAAAAAAGCATATACACTTCTTTGCCATGAATTTTTTCAAAACCAAAACTTACATATAAGCTGCTGGCCGGAATATTATCCGCATCGGTGTCAAGCTGTATACGGGTTGCCTTTTTTTCATTTGCCAAATCAATTACATGGTTCATTAATGCTTTTGCAATTCCTTTATTTCTAAATTCAGATGCTACATATAATCCATCTATTCGTAATACCGGGTGCCCATTCGAAACTGAAATCCCCCAGGAGCAAATAATAAATCCCGCATAATGTGACTCAAATTTAGCCAAATAGCAAATTGCTAGATCAGTATCCAGAATCCTTTTTATGACCTGACCACTCTGCTCCAGCTCCTCGATTGAAGCTGCCTTTGTGTCGACACCATTAGACGAAGAATTGTTAAAGCCACACAATAAATTTCTAGAATGGTATGCGTTTTCGTGAGTTAAAGAAACAATTTCAATATTTGCAGGTAAGCTTTTATCTTCAATTGAATACTCCCATATCTTTTTAGCCGCAATAAAGCATCCTTCATACCGAAAGGGTTCACCAAAATTGGAAGAGAATATTTCTTGTATGCTTTTTGCCAGTTCTTCGACAGTAGAAGCAACTGTTAGGGATTGGACGACTTTTTCAATTTCAGAATCAAACTCATCTATAGGTGCTTCTGGTAATAAGCCGTATGGATTCCATTCATGAATAACTTGCCGCACAATATTCCCCATATATACCTCTCGCCCTCCCTAAGTTATAGCCATGTTCAAATCCCCAAATTCTCGTTCACATACAGCTCGCTAGGTTGAATTCGGTGCTGACCAGTGTGCAAAAGCTCTGGTAAACGCCCTATGCGCTCAGCCATACGGGAGAGTTGTTGCTCATGAAAATAAGATAAGCCCGTATGAATCCGGTCCTGGAAAGGCTCAAGCCATCTCGGCTCCAAGCTGTCCGGGCCGAAATACACCCCGAGCAGAGAGCCGGCAGTTGCTCCGAAGCTGTCGGTGTCGTTGCCTTGCATGACCTGTTTACATATTCCGTCTCCGGCATTCTCAGCAAAGCGAAAGGTATTGATCAAGGTGCCGATTTCCTGATATACCTGGCAGTGGCAATAATTCGCGTACTTCTGATGAATATCCTGATAACCCTCCAGCCAGTTCTCTGCATCCGCTACGATCTGTAGGCAATCCGCAGTAATCTCATAGAACCGGCTCCTTCTAGGGACGAATTGCAGTGCAGTACTAACTATTTCAAGCGGATCGCGCAGCACGTGTGCGGCAGCAATTGCAGCGGCAATGAACATCGTGGCATAAATCCCCGTCCGGCGATGTGTAAAACTGGCATCACGCCAAGCCAGCTCGGCCGCAAGCGCAGGTTGACCAGGGCAGGCATAGCCGTAAGCATCTGCACGAATCGCCGCGCCGCATAATTCTGTATCTTGCACCATGAAGTCGGGCCAAGCCTCTATTTCAGAGTGATTGAATAATTCCCGGTCATGCTCCAAATAGCTAATCCCCGACCGAACCAGGATGGCCCTCTCCGGTCCCCAGGTTGTACTGATCGGAAGATGATTGATCCATAAATCTCTTAGATTTCTTTTCGTAAAACCCTTACCGAATTGTTCTAACGCCATCATTCCCATTAAGGTGTAGTTGATATCATCGTCAGGCGCCACATAACGAATCCGCCCCCGTGCCGTCTCGAACCAAGACCAATGACGACTATCCAACGCATGGAGAGCTTGTTCCGAAATATAATCATTCAGCGGCCATTCACCCACAGCGGTTAACGCTTGACGTAATTCTGGCAACGTGGGATTAACCTCAATCGGCTTACCCAGCATTGAACCGCAGACTGAAGCAAGGAAGCCTGCCTCCACACGCTTGGCACTGTCCTTCAGATTCAAGACTCCGATCTGGCCTAGAGGTCTATCCGGGTCGCATTCCCGCCATATCTCCTCTAAATCATTCGGCTCATAGTAAGGCCAGTTGTCCCGCATTGGAATATCAGCCAAGCTATGGGCGAATTCCAGATAAGCATCATAGCTGGCGGGAAGCTGTTCCAAACGGGCTAAATAACTAGAGGTTTGATGCCCCTGTGCAAATTTATTGCGCAGAACTCCCTCTAATTGATGTTTCAGAAACGTTAGTGATGGCAGCATGTTGTATCTCCTTTATTTTGATTATCACAAAACCCCAACAACTTAGAAAAATAAACAGATTTCAAAAGTTCACTGTTTATCGCTTGAATCTCCTTAATAAATTCAATAATTTTAGTTCTTATCTCATTTACAAATTCACTTTTGTGTACTCTATTTCCTAGTAGTTCGAGTCGATTTACAGAGCAATTCAGAGCTTTTAAATTTCATTTTTTCGGTCTTCCCTTATTCTTTCTAATGCTCTTTTGGCTGCTATTTTCCCATTATGCATTCCGTTTTTGGAGATCTTCACCAGCTTTTCCTTAGCTGGTATATAAGTATGAAATCCAATAATCTCACATGCTCTTTCTTGAACAAACATATCTTCATCGTCTAGATATTTTATGATGGAATTAAGATTTCCTTTTGGCGTTAATGCCATAATCGAAAAAATATACTGACAGCGAATATCATCGCTTATAAGTTGGTCAGAGCTTATCATTCGATTCAACTCGTCAATACAAGCGAGGTCTTCATTCATTTCAGTTTGACTAACTTCAAATTCTGCTGGATAGTCTTTATTCAAATCATGCCAATCCAGATCAGGATATTCTTCGATTTTCGTTATAAATGAACGTATACTTCTAAAGGCCGGAGATACATCCGTTTCCTCATGATCGATATAACATATCCTGTATTTGCATGCGCCTTGTACGTACAAGCCAATATAGTTTGAATGATCGTCACTCCACAAAGGAATCATATCCCGATAAGCCTCTATTTTGGACATATAATCAACTAATTCAACAATTTCGTCAGCTTCCATTAATCTCAAAAAGTAATTTTGATTCTTTTGTTTCTCCTTGTGCAGCTCCAACTCCTCAACTAATGCAACAGGCAATGAAAGACCAAGTCTGTGAATAAGTTCTGTAAACATGCGACTACTCCTCATAAAATAGTTTTTCACAACCTAGTGTCACTTTCAATCCAAATCGAATACTTCATTTCATTCACCCTAGCCCCTCCCCAAGCCTGCCTCACAAAATAAACACAACCGCAATCACCAAATACGAATACCGCACATTCTTTCTCAACATTATGTATATCGTTCCGTAAAGTAGTGACATGAAGAACGCATAAATCCCCGTCGGTCCGCCCTGGAGCAGAATGTGAATCAGGCCCCAAGTGAGTGCGAGGAACATCCCGCCGTAGGGCAGACCGTCTCTTTTGAAAAGCGTCTCACCGAATTTCTGCCCAAACGCAATCGTTAACAGGATCAGAGCCG
Organism: Paenibacillus sp. FSL R7-0210; assembly: GCF_038009085.1. Taxonomy (NCBI): domain Bacteria; kingdom Bacillati; phylum Bacillota; class Bacilli; order Caryophanales; family Paenibacillaceae; genus Paenibacillus; species Paenibacillus sp. FSL R7-0210. The sequence goes on along the minus strand of NZ_JBBPAR010000001.1, from coordinate 1,807,067 downwards.
CTTCGAATAAGTAATAGATATTCTGAAAAACGAATCTTACCGCTTCCTTGTACTCCTGAACCGGCTTAAAGCCCTCCCATACGACAGTAGTCGCTGCAATGGCGATCACCGAAACCACAATCGCGAGCAACCACCCCCTGGCGTCCGGTGTAGCGTTCAACTTCATGATGTCAAAATCGTGTTTCCGCTTGGAGAGCTGGATCAGAAATACGGCCATACTCCCCCACAACAAGCAGGTAATTCCCCAATGAATACATTGATGAAGGAGCGTATAATCAGAACTTTTCACCCCCAAGACGGATGGTAATATCATCAACAATACCACTTCAAGACCAAACCCTGCAAACGCATACAATGCTAAAGACAGATAATCGCTCGCTCCAACCTTCTTCTCCACCATCCCGGCATCCCCCATCATCCGCATCCTCCAGTTCAACTAAATTCACCTTCATGTGGAAAAAGCTCACCCCGCCACGCTAACCCATTTAGACCGCTAATCCCCCTCATACTTCCTCATAATCCCCCGCACATATGCCTTGAACCCATTCCGTATCTCTGGCGGCCCCAGCACTTCACATTTATCGCCAAAAGCAAGCAGCCGATCGTAGCCATAGTCATTCGCAATAATAGGATACTTGGCCCAGCAGTGGTGTTCATCCACCCGCAGGATATGGTCGGCACCGAACCGTTCGATCACCCGATCCATGACGGAGCGGTCCAGACGGATTGTAACCTCCACCCAGCCCTGACTTAACCAATCTCCTCCGTCCATGGGAAGAGGGGTGAATGCTTTTGGAGCAAACTGCTCCTTCGTTACCTGGAGACCGCTCATTCTGGCCAGCTTGAAGATACGGTAGTCCTGCTTATCGAGACAATAGACTTGCAAATACCAGCTACTCTCCTTGAAAACCACCTGATACGGCTCCACCCGCCGTTCACTGCTCCGCCCCCGCGCATCCGTATACGCAAAAGCCAGCACAGCGTGCTCATTCATCGCCGTCTCGATCATCCCGAACAGGCTGCGCAGCGATTCATTCCCCTGATTCAAGGACAGATCCATAACAAACGGCGCATTCGGCCTTCCCTCTGCATTGTCCGGGTAGAGAGCGTTCAGCTTTTCCGCTGCATACACCATTTCCCTTCTTCCAAAAAGCTGCTTGTAGCTGTGCAATCCATTCTGCAGGTTCTGAATTTCTTGCGGGGTGAACAAGGTTTTGCCCACTTTGTAGGATTTCATTAAGCCGACACCGCCCCACGCTCCCATAAGCGTATAGATGGGCAGGCCGGCTCTATTCAGCGTTTCAATATCCCGGTAAATCGTTCGTCTGCTGACTTCGAGACGCTCTGCTAACTCGCGCGCACTAATCTGCTCATGCTCCAGCAGGATCATAATGAGCGCAATCAAGCGATCCATTTTCATGATGACCACCTCTAATCAAGTATGCCATACAGGTGTCACAGTTGGTAGATTATGCTTGCTTGGAATACACCAATCCCACTATCCAGGAGGTACATTGTCATGATTTCGACCAGAATTGAAACGAAGGAAGCATTCCGCATCATTGGGTTCAAGGCCACACTAAGTGAAGATGGAGCAGTGCACGATCCAGCGTATTCTCCGCTCAAAACGGCTTTTTTCAAAAGCACGCTGGAGAACGGGAGGAGAGTATTTGGTGTTGTCGGGTCAGGGCGGCTTGTCGCGTCTCGCGTTTGACCGGCTGGAGGATGAGGCATTCGATGCCATCCTGAACGATAATTATGAGTATGTGTATACCGGACACCCGATCGCGGAGGTACTAACCAATGGCAATCCTATGGATGCCGAAGTTGAAGTATGGGTGCCGGTGAAGAAGCGGTAGGCAAATTGAGGATTAAGCTTGAGGAAATAACATTGGGCTGTAGGTAGAAGCAACTTCGTTGCGTTGGAGCGTGTTGGATCAGCGGCACTCAGAATTTGAGGAGTAGCTGATCCAGCGCTCAATCATCTGCTCATGTCTAGCGGCTTTCGCGCAGACCAGCCCAGTACGTTAAGGTGTAGGCGTATAGGATGATAAAGGCAATTATACTTAGGACAACGGGGATAACAAAATTCATGTTAAGCAGAGACGTCATATTTAGCTGCACTACGGATAACAGGATAACGAACAAGAAGCTTGCTGTAATCATATAATTCGACCAGGCACGGCGGTAAGTTAAGTCTTCCCTAACCTGCTGCTTCCCTCTGCGCATTCTCCAATATTCATATATGAACAGAAGGATTCCTAACACCTGCATGATCGTAGGTATAAACACGATACTATAAGATTTATCTATATAGCGGTCTACGGTCCAACTGCCGTTGAAATGGACCGGAAGCTGGTCAGGAATCAGATCGTAGTTGCGCAGCACTGTTACAATACTAACCACAATAATAACAGCATGAATGAGGAACCAATGACTGGGCAGGCCAACATTTCCGTTCCGCAATCCTGGTTCCATGACCGATGATTCGGGAGCAGCAGGCAGCATAGGCAGTACGCTTTTCATTTTCAAATGATACCTGATGTTAATGACCAGAGAGATTACGAGCATAGCGAGTGCATAAGTAATAATGATCCAACTAATTTGTCTCGAATGTTCATCACTGTAAATTAAGCATAGAATGCCAACTATGAACAGGATGGTATGTAAAATTGCACTAATCCTAGCATACGACTTCCGCATCTGACGCAGCGGCTCACTGTGGAATTGGACAGCGCTGACGGTGACTCCGAAACTAATCGTCTCTTTTGTTAAATACGGCATACTCACGATGAGTACAATGGAAGGTACAAATACCAGGATAAATATTATAACAGGCAGTATCGTCATATCGTTCACCTCATTCTACATACTTATTATTTTACATAGTCCTCGAAAACGATCTTATACTCAATAGAAGTTGAAGCCCTCAATTTCCGCACAATGCAATAACCCTACCATATTATGGTGTACGTATCACATGCTAAGAAAGTTTCATCCGAGGCCTATCGGCAGCATACCTTCTTCGGTGTAATGCTTCAAGCTTGAAGTTCTGGAGGCGTTAGAATTACTTCATGTATTAAATTCAATTGTCTTTCCCTCTCCTTTGTTGAAGAATCTGTGGAGTTATCAGTTAATACATTTGTTGCCCTTATTGCGTAATCACTGCTAACTAAAGCATGTCCTCTCATATGTCCTGTTGCAATGGCTTGGGCAAATGAACGTGCAGAATACTTGCTAATGTCTGATTTGGATTCTTTCGCCAATTCATTAACTACAAATCCAACTTTCCGTAAATCGGAGGCTCTAATGCTTCCGTCTATTCGTTTTTGTAAAGTTTCTATCCCTAAATGTATTCGTGAGTCATTTTTTAAATGGTCATCTAAGTAATCCAAGTACGGAGTTGCTACTTTTAAAGTCCATTGAGCAACTAACTTCTGCGGTATTTTTTCAAGAGCCTCTTCAATTTTATTGCGCAATTCGGTGTTATCTATAATTTTTATTTTAGGGTTACTATGCTTGAATTCTGTTTGTTCTTCTTTTAATTTTTGCTCATGTTTATTCCATGCGTAATCTTCTAATCTCACTGAATTCACTCCTATTAAACTACAAAAGATTTGATTAGAAAACGAAACCATAGCCTCAATTCCTTATTGTATTACAATCATAAGGTACCCGCAGCATCACAGCAATTCTTTAACCGAAACCTGATACAACATATCATCTGCACAGAACAGCACGAGATCTTCCCGAAAATCTTGCGTGACTGGCACAAGAGGCTCAGATTTTTCATTCAGAAACTGTATCTTATGCCCTTTGGTCAAGCTTGCTTTTTCATGTTTTTTGATAACATATTCTCCGTGTTTGCCGTAACCGCCATCGAACAAGAAGTGACAACCATCCGTGCAGAACCCGGCCGAACCTGAAATCTCAGGATTGATAAACGTAACCTTGGGCTGACTGGGTCCGCCTGAGATGCAGCCGAGCAAAAAGTCCGTATAATAATAAAACCAGACCTGCTCTTCACGGACAACATTTAAAGCGTAACAATCGGCAATATCCGACACATGATCTTCGTATAATTTGTTGCCATGCTCATCCCAGGCCACCAGGCCGTGTTCACCGACAGGCTGATCCCAACCGTTATTCCCGAATACACCTTCGTCAAAATAACTGGTCCAGATGGTACCTTTCTCCGTCACTTGAACATTCTGAATCCCGTCTCCAAGCAGGAACTCACGAACGGTACGTCCTGTATAATCACACACTTTGGCGTTCAGATCATATTTACCTGCACCATAATACGTACTGCGTGCACCAACCAGCAGCAGATGTCTGCGAAGCGGCTGAACATAATGATAATTGAAATGCTGATCTGGAAATATAATTTCATCGATATAATCTTTACTTTCTACCATCAGGACCTTGTAGGTATGTGGTTGCTTCAAAGCCGGTTGGACGAACATTCCTCGTTTCCGTTCCGGGATCTGGTTAATCAGCAGGACATATACGCAGCCATCTCCACCTAATTGAGCCGAGACGATCTTGAACCCTTCAGTATACTCCGAAATATCTGCAAAAGGCTGCAGCGTCACTGTTTTATGAAACATGCCAATTCCTCCTTAAGAGCTGGTGTAAAACCATCCTCTGTTCTATTACCGTATTATGTCAGAGTAGATGGAACCAGAACATGGCGGAAGTATGGCGAAGCTTAGGAATAAATGAAAAGACACTAACATGGAGTTAGCGCCTTTATCGATTTAACTCAGTTTATACCATAATCTAAAGAGTGATCTTCAACATGCTGTTTGCTCCCTTTTGAAACTCGTATCCGACCGTTATTTCTTCAGTTGAACAACCTTGTTGATGTAAGAAGGTGAGCAGCTCATCCAATTGACGATATCTCTCTCCTGAAAGGCTGACTAAAGGAAAAATCCGGATTTCCTGTTTGGTTACCCGAAGTAACTCTTGGATTGCTTGCCTATGGAAATCAAAATCTAGCCGATCTGAATACATAAACAAAAAGTGTGCAGACAGTGTCATATCAAATTGCTTATCCTTGAATGGGAGCGAGGGCAATGCGGATGCAATGTAACGCTCGGGATAGTTCTTCATATCCTCTGCACAATCAGTTAAGGCGCGGGATCGATGTTGTTTCAGTTCGTCAACGGATTGGAAATAATCCCATACGTAGTTCGTTTGGGCACTTTCCATTTTGGTCATGGCGTGTTCCAAGTCGTTCATGCCTTTTGTGTGAAGATCCTCATAGTCATGAAAATAAGCGATATCCGTTGCCGTTACATCGGCACCCCGTTTATTCGCGTGCGCCGTGAACGAGCATGCTCCAGCGGGGCAATCCAGAATGGACCGTCCCTTCAATTCCGCCTGTCTTAAATTAAACATGGACATATATTCTTCAAATGTACGTCCAATAAACACAATACGGCTTAAATCCAATTTAACCTCTCTGCTCATCTCAGCTCACCTTTCCTCTACTCATCTAGTCTCAACTCAATCATAAGCATAGCTACAATTTTTTTTAGTAAATGATGAAATCATGATGAGCGGAAACTGACCCAGCACTTAACCGTTGGTCATGTGAATATTCTTCTTTTTATGATAAAAATAAGGTCCAGTAAATGATTCATGAGTGTTCACATACGTCCATTGAAATTCAGTATCTACGATATAAATATCGTCTTCATTTTTAATATCTTCAGCAACAATATCCTTCGCATTCTCTATAGTTAATGCAAGATCAGAATGTTGATAAAACACATATACACGATTCTTCAGTTCATTGTTAAATGCATTTTTTGCATAGTCCTTCTCGTAAGCTTTCACCCTACTGTAGCTGAATAGATTCCATAAAAAGTCGTTCAAATATATTTTCCTTTTCTCATCGCTGCTTATAGTCTCAGCAGATTCCTTCTCCCAGACGCCTCTAAGATACTTCCCCCATCTACCAACCTCAGTATAATGAATATTTCGTTTATGAAGTATATCTGTAAGCTTTGTCTTTGTCATCAGGTATCATCACTTTCGTTACTATTTAGCATATAGTTGAATATTTATTTTGTATTTACATTGTATAAAAGGCTCGATGAAGCTGGCAGTTGGGATATTATTAATAATATTCTATTCCCTATATACGAAGTACATAAATAGTATTTCCTATGTGGGCTACAGACCGGAGGCTTATTCATATCCTAAGGCACTCGGAATTCCTCATAAAAGTGATCACTCACTATGTTGAATCAGATACTCCCTCCTTAAGCAAACTGGATGCCTAAATATGAGTAAAGATTGTTTTCCATAGATTTCCGCATAGAGATAAAAGGGGATATTTTGAATATATGATTCACGATTAGAATTTTTTGTTAATTAATTGTATGTAAAATTCATTAAAATTTTAAGGAGGAGTAAATTAAATGAAGCAAAAGTTAACAAGAATGTTTCTATTTTTCGGATTTTTATCGCTTATTATGGGTTCAGTTTCTTCCGCACACTATTATTCAAGTGGTTATAATCTGTATTCGATTCAATACCGCCTTATCGACTCTGCGGGAAATACTGCTTGGACAACCGCTGGCTCCAATTGGACAAGTTCTGTAGGGACAACGATATCACAAAACTCAACCTCTCTAAATGCTGCCCACTACGGGGAATTAGCTTATAGCTGGTTTGGCTTATATTCTCCTACAGGCACTCCAACTAAATATTTCCATGTTTACGTTAACACCAAGGCCATACATGAGTATCCAGGGTGTAATAGCAACCCAGGTGCATGTGCAATTAGTTCAGCAACTCACGAATTCGGACATGCACAGTTTTTAAATGACATTGAGAGCGGATACGGTAACACTTCCATTATGAGTTATGAAAGAGATAGAACTACAATAACCACTCCACAGCCACATGACATTAACGATATAAACTCTTATAGATCCAGCGCAAAATCCTCGACCAGCCCAGACAATTACAATCCAATACCGCATGCCGATTGGCCTGAGTATAACTTTAATGATCTTATTTCTAAACAGTCAGATGTAGTCGTTCAAGTAAGGGTCATGGATACACAGGAAAAGCCAGTTGATGATAACCTTCCACCAGCTCAACTTTCAACTCTCAAAATCCTGGACACGATTCAAGGTGATGTATCTGGCGAAATTATTTTAGATCAGGCCTTAGATTTTGTAGAAAACGGAAATACCTACATTATGATCTTAAAAAAGCAAGGCGATTATTATTATGAAAGTGATAAAAACTCTATTCTTATAGATCAAAATGGCACATATAATAGTAACATCCCTGATTTCAAAGGAAAATTCACAGAGTTCGATACTTTTAAGTCAACGTTTGCCAGCAAGAAATTAAGTTTATAAGCCGAGAAGAAACTATTTCATTTGCTTCTCCGTCCTTTTATGATAAAAGGAGATGAAATAAAGATGAACAGAACCAGACCTACAAAATTACTATTATTATTTTTGTTTGCACTATTGATTACTTCATGTCAATCCTCGACTGAACCTAGTACTGGAAACAATAGCAATACTGGAGATTGGCCTTCTTACACCTTTAAAGAATTAGTCTCGAATTCAGATTTGGTTGTTTATGGAGAAATCACTGACACTAAAAATCTTGACGGTGACCCTCCTTCACAAGAATCAAATTTGAATGTTTTGAAAGTGTTGAAAGGTGACGAAACGAATAAAACAATATCCTTAAAACTAACAGACCCTTCATATTATGTTAGTTCTGATTCTAAGTATGTTATGTTCTTAGAGGATACCGGCTCTTACTATACACAAAAATCGTATAACTCTCTTTTAATCGAAAAAAATGGAGTCATTTCATCTAGTCTTCAAGGATTTAGCGGCGAATTTACAATAGATGAGGTTCAAAATCAGATTTCTAATGTTATGGCAAAATGATTATTAATGAGTCTTAGAGGGGCAGTTTTTTTCTGCTCCTTTTTTTGGTTTACCGATATGATACTAGGATGTGATGCACCCGACCGCCGTTCCATTCGAAGACTGGGTAGGATTCGAGCAGATCAAAGTTCTCGTGATTCCCGTCAATAAACAGGGTGGTCCATGGTTTCTCAGTAAGCCTTTTTAGCCAAAAGCGATCCTCCGCGTCATCTGCCCACAACAAGCCGAAATCCCCTACGATTATGACATAATCCTGCTTCGTCAGCGTCCTGCCTTCAGGGAAATTCCTTGAATTAAAACGGCTGGCCACACTGATGGAACCGTGAATGTCGCCTGTTATGTAGATCATGGGATTTGCTCCTTTCAGAGAGCGTTTGATTGGATCGCAAAAGCATATTTCTTCTCCTGCTTCTCCCAGATTGCATTTATGATAAAACCTCTAAATTCCTTTTGATCTTTTTCATAGTAAGAGCTTAAAGCAGAAGCGATGTGCGTGTCTAATTTGAAGCTATACACACCTTTCTTTGTAACATAGGGGACATCGGTGATTTCTTTGGATGTATATAAATAATCTCCATTAGCATCAAGTAATCCATCACTTACGGAAAGCTTGTCAGGCGGATTCGATCCAAAATCAATTGAAATCTCTTCGCCATTTTTCAAATATTGAATGTCTGAAGGTTTCCCTTCCTCGAACGCAAAGGAAAACGGTGAAGCTGTCTGATCGGATAAAGAAGCCTTTTGATCACTATTTAAAGTCGCATATTTAATATTTTCTTTTCCGCCAAGAATGGTAACACTACTCTTAGGACTACCATCACAGCCGGTAAATGCTACAAGTAATGAACCTAGAAGCATACTCAATATTATTTTTTTACAGCGATTAATAAGGATCATCTCCTTCTTTATAGTCAACGCCAATGTCTGCCTGCCAGAATCATAGACAACACGCAGCTAATCGAAGCCAGCCCCATCCACAGCAATACGGAATACGACATCCACACACTAATCATAGTATAATTGTAATTTACCATTAAAGGCCAGCCCAGCACGAATAGCAGCAGCAGCGTTCTGATGAGCAGGGTAACACAGGCCTTGAGCTTTTGACGGCGGTTTCCCTTCTCCTCCATGGTGTATGTGCTTCTCCCTCCCGCCAGACGGATGAGCTTAAACGCAATACCAATCACAGTGAACACAACTAACAACGAAGCTACCCCATCCATCAGGATATAAGTATCGTCATACTTGAACGTCTTCATCGGCTGTCCCTGCATCTGGTCATAGACATTCTGGGCAATGAGCGTGGGGGCCGTAGAATTCAGATTAGCCAGTACGAACACCCCCTCCTTACGTTCTGGATCGATGATCACCTGGGAAGAATAATTCGGGTTGCTTCCACTATGACGGATCACCCTCGTCTCCCGGTCTTGGCTCCAGCCGAAGGCATAGAATTGGTTCTCAGCTTCATGCCCCGTTGTACGAAGGTCAAGCTCATGGGATTGTTGAATGGCCTTTCTTAGATTATCCGGCACCTCGCCGCTTCCCATCTGAGCGTTGACCCAGTGCTGCAAATCCTTCAGATTGGTCACCAGATACCCTGCGGCTATATTTCCGTAGTATCTGGGAGCATCGTAGGCCATGCTTTTGCCAAAAAACACCCGATACCCCTGTGCAAGCTTCTCCGGCTTCCATTCCTGTCCTGTCGAGAAATAGCTGTCGTTCATCCCCAGCGGCTTAAGGATCTGCTGCGTCACATAATCCTGATAACTCCCCCCTGTAACCCGCTCAATGATCGCTGCCAGGATATCGTAATTCACTGTTGCATACTGATAGGCACTGCCTGGATTAGTATCCAGCGCAAGGCTGGACATCTTATGTATGGTCGCTGCAAGCTGCTCCTTACCTGAACCTTCAGGGATCAGGCGGATGCTCCAGGACGGTATTCCGCTGGTATGTGCGAGTAACTGGTTAATGGTGATCTTAATCTTCTCCCCCTTATAGGTCGGAGCAAACTCTGGCAGATATTGCGAGACGTCATCGGTATAAGCCAAATCCCCCTGATTCTGTAGCATAATCACAGCAAGCGCCGTAAACGCTTTAGTCGTTGAGCCTATCTCAAAAAGCGACTCCGCTGTGACCTCCTTACCCTGCGCCTTATCGGCGTAGCCGTAGGTTTTGAATTCTGTTTTGCCGCCTGTGGCGGATAGAATTGCTATCCCTGGAGTCGCTGTCTTGTCCATGATGCTCTGTACCATAGCGGACTCACTGTCAACCTTCCCTGAGGTCAAAAGCGTTCCAATCTCATGCCAACATGCAGCCGTAGCAAGGATTACGATCAGCAGCATCGCAATGCCTTTCAGCAGCATTTCTTTTCTCCGCGGTGTCTTCTTCATGATTAAGCTCCTTTAAGATCTGTCGTCTGGTTCAAGATGTACTTAACTAGTAAGACGTATTGACGCAGCCGTTCCCTGCACAACGAGGGTAAATCCCAAAGCTTCTGAATAAAACGCTACTGCCATATTTAATTTCTCTCCCTGGCTTGACCTTGAAGTATACTTCAACCCTTATAGTGAAATATAGTTAATGGTACACTTAAAAAACGGGCAAATATGCTTATAACGAGAGAGGTAGACTATGAGAAGTCAATTAAATCGAGAATTGTCGGGGATTGTATTCCTAATTCTAGCGCTTGGTGCTTCTGTATTGATCGGGAAAGAAATGTCGTTCGCTGTACTAGCAATCATCGTGCTATTGGCACAATTAGGTATATATAGTTTTCACCTCCAAAGAAGAGGTAAACTGTTTTGGGTCTATGCAGTTGCCCTGGTAACCGAGATTTTATTCTTGGCCACTAAGGAGTTTTGGATATTCGCACTTGCTATTCTACTGCTGATAGTAGCAGGGGTATGGAATGTGTTTTTTGCTGGTGATGTGCGTAAGAGCGGGATGGTTTTTCTAGTGGTTCGGAGAGTGTTGTTCGGAATTGTAGCTTTAGTTGCCAGTGTGGTTTGGATCGTTAACATATATGTTCAGCCTATTACGGGGTCTGTTACTCTGCCAGCTGAATTAACTGCTGAAATCAACAATGACCAGCTTGATTCTCCAGCCCTCATGTTGGAAAATATCCAAAAAATGAATACCTTTGGCAGCCGTACAACCGGATCTGAAGGTCACAATCAGTTCATTGCATGGTTACAGCAGCAGGTGACGGGTATGGGCCTTACTGTGTACCGTGACAAGTATACTTTTGATCGCTGGGAAGAGAAGGACAGCTCTGTAATCCTTGATAACCAGGAAATTCATGTATCCTCTGCGTTTCCTTACTCTGGCGAGACCGATACAAATGGAGTTACCGGAGAGTTTGTCTACACCAAACCTGGTGAATATGAGGAAGCCAAGGGCAAAATAGCCGTCGTTGAAATCAAGAACTTTAAGAATTTCCCCATGGCACTGGTGATGAATATACGCGAAAAATTTCGGGCACCGGGCGGTATTCCTTCAGATGAGGGCGATCTGGTCCTTACCACAGCTTTGAAGCATGCTAAATTGGACGAAGCCAAGGAACAGGGCGTCAAAGCAGTCATTATCGTCTGGGATGGTGTTTCAGATGAAAAGGCTGAGAAGCAATACCTCCCCTTCACCGAGCATTATTTCGGAATCCCGGCAGTTTGGGTCAACAAAACAGCTGGGCAGAAGGTGGTCAATGCAGCTAAGGAACATAAGGCGGGCACAGTGATTTTAGAGGCGGAAAAACAGGAGCATGCGCCGACCGAATCTTTTTATGTGAAAATTGAAGGAAAGAATAAAAAGGAATCGATCATTATAAATACGCATACCGATGGTGTGAATGTGGTAGAAGAAGACGGTGCGATTGGCATGTTCTCCATGATTCGTTACCTGCAGCAGCAGGAGCAGCCAGAACGGACGATGATCTTCACCTTCGTAACAGGACATTTCAGATTGCCTGAATTCAAAGGTACCTCGCAGGCAACCTCAACCTGGATGCAAGCTCATCCTGAGCTGTGGGATGGTAAAGATGGACATCTGAAAGCCGTGGCAGGACTCACTGTAGAGCATCTGGGCAGCTTAGAATGGAAGGACAATGCTTCCGGACAATATGGACCGACTGGCAAAATAAGCACAGAATTCACCTATACAGGGAATGAAATAATGGAAGCTATTTGGATGAAAGCTGTTGAAGATAGAAATAACACCCGGACCGTTATCCTGCGCGGACATAATAAGTTTCAATTCGGTGAGAGTCAGCCCCTGTTCAATGCCGGGATTCCAATGATTGGACTGATCCCCATGCCAGATTATCTCCTGGTAGATAGCACAAATAGAGAAATGGATAAATTCGATGTGAACCTGATGCACGAACAGGTCGGGTCTCTATTGAAAGCATTACAGCTTATGGATCGTACAGAGACTACAGAGCTGGGGACGGCAGATAAATATTCGTTTTTCATTGGGCGGACGAAGTAGTTGAATGGTAACAGCTAACACCGAAAGCAAATTACAATGAGCGTAGTTATGGTATTATTATATTCGAGTTTTTGAGTCTATCAATCTTCTTATACCGGAGGGAAACATGGATATCACTGAATTTCAACAATGGGTTAGGGAATATTACAAGAATCGTAACTGGTCGGACTTAGATATATTTGTTCGTATTGGATTTCTTGCTGAAGAAACTGGGGAAGTCGCCCGCGCAATTCGTGCATTAGAGATTGGCAGGGATCGTCCAGACGAGGTTGCAGGCACATTTCAAGAGAATAAAGCTGAATTAACAGAAGAACTTGGAGATGTTCTAGGAAATCTCATTGTCATCGCCAATAAATATGATATATCGCTTGAAGATATCTTGATATCGCATAAGCAAAAGCTTCAGGCACGCTATTCAGAAAATTAAAGTAAATGGGAGTAATACTTATACTAAGTGATGAATAACCGAAGCAGTTGATGCCTCGGTTATTCGCTGTGTAATTATGTCAATGGCAAGAGCAATACATGAATAACTTGTGATCCTAAACAAGATTTGGGATAATGAGCATAATCTAAGCCGCCTAAAAAAAGGAAAGAAGGTATACACATGAAGCTTTGTGGAGTCTGTATCCTCACTGACAATGCGCCGCGCCTGGCTGCTTTTTATGAAATCGTGCTCAAGGAGTCCTCCGGTTGTTGAAGGGCAGCATTATGGATTCGACAGCGCCCAGCTCGCGGTCTACAATCCAGGCCAAGTGAATGTGGTCAATGACAAGAATATGTCACTAATGTTCTATGCCCATGATGTCTTGGCTGAATATGACCGTCTAATGCAAGCCATCCCCGGCATCGGGATTACCTCTCCACCTGAGCGCAGACCGTGGGGCGCCTATTCCTTCTGGTTCCTTGACCCCGACGGCAATACGGTTAGCTTCATTGAGAAGAAGGATCTACCGTGATATTTCTCGTGGTAGCCCAGGGTAAGTCCAAAGGCCTCTGAATAAAATGATACAGCTTCAGTAGTATTTTTAATGTATAAGGTTGCTCCTAGTTTCATGGTGTGGACCTCCTTAGTTTATTTAACTTCTCTCCCCACCAAACACCTCAATCATCATTAATGCACCTACTTTGTAGCCTTGAATAAAAGATAATGCCGAATGCAGCGAGCAGGATTCACTATGTAGCTCCAGCAATTCCTCAACCTGATCAAAATCTTCTTCGGGTAGTCTCTCTTTAAGCATCTGTAATGAATCAATAATCCGCTGATTAATCCTTTTTAATTCCGGATCGTTTGGGTTCATCCGCTCATTGGGGCGCAAACTCCCATAATACAAATCCTCTAAAATAATGATTATCAGGCCTCCCTTTGAATGTGATCCGTATACTTGTGGACAATAGTGATCCCTACCAAATCAAGTTTAACTGATAAAGTGGGTATATATTGTTTTTTATGCAGTATTCGCATAGAATCACAACCTCAACAAAAACAAGACCATATGCCGATGTTTAAAGAAAATTAAATATATAGCTAGTGCGGCGCTTCATTAAGCTAACGGGCAGTTTAAGGCAAAAATAATCAACGAAAAACGCGGACATGATCTGCCCGCGTTTCTAGTAAGAATTAGATGCCTTCAACGATGCGCTTAGACCTCAGCGATACTTGCTCCAATAACTCGTCTTCATCAATCGTGAGCAGTTGACGGCCTTGCATTAACACTTTTCCGTTAACGATGGTGGTGTCCACGTCAGCACCGTTAGCGCAGTATGCGAGCAGTGAATGGAGGTTGTGTATCGGCTGCAAGTGAGGTTTTCTCATATCAATCAAGATGATATCTGCCTTCTTCCCGATTTCGAGTGTGCCTACCTCATGGGCGATGCGGAGCAATTCCGCACTTCCAGCCGTCGCCATGCGAAGAGCATCCAGAGCAGGAAGCTTCGTAGGGTCCCCGTAATCCAACTTTTGCAGCCATGTTGCAGCCCGTATCTCCTCGAACATATCTAATGTGGTGGCGCTGCCAGCCCCATCCGTGCCTAAACCAATGGTAATCCCTTGGTCAGCCATATCCTTGATCGGTGCTATGCCGCAGCCAAGTTTGAGATTGCTCACTGGATTATGGGACACGCCACCCCGCATACTCTTCAGATAACCGATATCACGGCGATTTAGATGCACGCTATGTGCGAGGAGCACATGCGCCTGTTCAAACAGACCGAGGTGATACAAATATTCGGTTGGGGTCTGATTATACTTTTCCCGAATCTGAATGACTTCCTCTTTCGTTTCGGCTAAATGAGTATGTAACGGTATGTCCTCCTGCTCCGCTAATTCGATAAGCTCTCTAAATGGCTGCGGAGGAACAGTGTAAGGGGAATGCGGACCTAGCATGGTCGTGATTCTGCCTCCCGCTGCACCGCTCCAGTGACGAACAAGATCAAGCGCCTCGGACATTCGCCGCCCTCCGTCATTTTCGAGGAAGGTGAGCCCCCGTGTTAAAGAAGCCCGCATACCAGCCTCTTCTACCGCTGCCGCGATTTCATTCATGTGAATGTACATGTCGGCGAAGGTTGTCGTACCCGATTTAATCATTTCCGCCATCGCGAGCTTTGCTCCCCAATAAATATCCTCTGGAGTCATGCGTGCTTCAGCAGGGAGCATTTTCTGGTTCAACCAATCCATAAGCTTCAAATCGTCGGAAAATCCCCGCAATAAGCTCATAGACGAGTGTTGGTGGGCGTTGATCAGCCCGGGCATTGCAGCCATCCCCCCGCCATGAATGATCACATCTGCCCCAGTAGATATAATGGACTGAATGTCCGCTATGCGGTCCCCATCGATGAGAATATCCCCGATATAGGGTTCCTCGTTTCCCATGGTTAAGATGGTCGCGCCTTTGATTAACGTCTTCATCGTGACAGCCTCCTTTTCTAGGGTTTATACTAAACCTTGACGTTAAGTGAGGGTCAAGAACATAAAGGGGTCTATCTCATGAAAATAAAAGAAGTCGCTGATATGCTGAAAATATCGCAGCGCGCGATTCGGTTTTACGAAGCCAAAGGTCTCATTGCTCCTTCCAAACAAGCTGACAATCAGTATCGGAGGTTTGACGAAGAAGATATTTGGCGCTTGCAGACAATCATTGCACTCAGGGAATCAGGAATGCCGGTTAGTGAGATTCGGACTGCACTATTGGATATTGAAGCCAAAGGAAACAGTCAATTACGGTATTTGTTGGAGCTCCAGCGGTCCGTCATGTTCACCAAGTGGGTCGAAATGCAGCAGATTATCGAGACAACAGACCAAATGATTGACACCCTCAAGAATGACCATACCCTTCCGCTTGACGACATTTACATTCTGGCGGAGGGTTCGAGAAGACTGAGAGAACAACGGACATGGAAGGATAAGTGGGGGTATGACCGCTTAGCCGGCGTTCACGATCAGTTGGTTCAAGAGGACACACGGAAATATGGGGACTATGATGAGGCGCTGCGGCTCGTAGTGAAATGGGTCTCAGCAATGCGTGGAGAACGTGGATTGGATATTGGAACGGGGACAGGGAATTTGGCTGGCCGACTGATCCATGAAGGCGCGGTGATGGCTGGGGTGGATCAGTCCAATGAAATGTTAAAGGAGTGTCAGCGCAAATTTCCCGAGATGGAGACCAAGCTTGGAAATTTCCTGGCACTTCCGTACCTTGACGGGAAATTTGATTTTATTGTTTCAAGCTTTGCCCTGCATCATCTGACGAGCGGCCAAATGCTATTGGCTATTCAGGAGATGCGCAGGGTATTAAAACCTCACGGACGGATCTGCATCGCCGATTTGATGATTGACGGGGAAGGCAGCACAGCGCATGAAGGTGATGAGGATTCTGTTCTGCTCCCCAAGCTCATTGATTTATTAGAGGATAGCGGATGCATCACGAAGCACGTTAAAGTAAATAAACTGTTGCATGTTGTTTTAGCAGTACCTATCCGGTAAGCCAAAAAGCTTACCCCTGCGTCAAGGTTCACCAAGCCACAACTCCCTGCTCATCAAAAAAGCCGCCAGTTGGACCATCACTAGCTATTGTGGCAAGCTCCACTACAACGGAAGCTGCTTGTTCGACTGAACGATAGCCAGTATTACCATTTAAATCGGTAGCTGTAAATCCAGGGCAAACGGAGTTGATTTTAATAGGAGAATCGCTTAATTCTTTGGCTAAGGAAACGGTTAAAGCATTTACAGCCGTTTTAGAACTATTGTAGGCGAGCGAATTCGCATTATAAAATTCCGACGTTGAGTCTGAATTCAAGGTTAAGGAGCCTAAGGCGCTGGAAAGATTAACGATTCTTCCGGCAGAAGAATTTCTGAGCTGTGGAAGCATTGCTTTAGTGACAGAAAATACACCGAAAACGTTTGTCTCATACGTACTCTTGAGAACAGACAATTCCAGTTCAATTGGAGTGGTATTTTCTTCGAAAAACACGCCTGCATTATTAATCAAGATATCAAGCAATCCATACTCTTGCTCAATCCATTCTGCTGCGGAGAGAACGGAGCTGGGGTCCGTGACATCAAGAACCACTGTTTTAGCTGTAATTTTCTCCTTTTCCAATAACGTTACGGCCTCATGTCCTTTATTTTCGCTTCTTGCTCCTATTAAAATCTCATACCCCATAGTTCCCAATTGCCTTGCTGTCTCAAAACCGATACCTTTGTTTCCACCTGTAATTAATACGATCTTAGATTTATTCATAAAATTGCCTCCCTATTCTTGTTTTAATACGGCTGCGTTTACCGCATGAGATAAGAATATCAAGGAGACGAATACATTTCTTTGCCTACAAGCTCATTCTATTTGTTTATTTAGCTCATTTCCAAGCCCCTTTAGGCATCCTTCTCCAACCTCAGCTGCCGTCTAAACTCTGACGGTGGAAGTCCGAATCTTTCTTTGAATACTTTGGAAAAGTGAGCGATATTTTCGAATCCGGTCGAAAAACAGATATCCGTAACAGATAACGCTGTTTTCGCTAACAGTGCCTTGGCTTTATCTAGCCTTCGATTGCGAACCCATTTGAGCGGGGAGGTGTTGTATATTGCTTGAAAATCCCTTTTGAACGCCGCCAGGCTTCTGCCAGACAAATAGGCCAAGTCGTTAAGGGAAACGGGATTCATGAAGTTCTCCTCCATGATCTTTGTGATGCTGCCTCTGTCCTTGCTTATGGGTTGCATCATTTGATGCAACAAACGATCATTCGAATCTGCTATATGAAACAGCAATTCCATCAGTTTCACACGAACCAGTCCTTCTTTGACGTCGTCAGGGTTCTCGAAATAGGGTTTTAACGACTCGATATAGCTTCCAATGCGGTCATTGATCGGAAAGACTGTTATCGGAACAACATCATTCACGGGATAAAGCGGGTTTAAACCGGCGAATTTGAGAAATTCATCTACGATCTTCTCGTTCAGGAAAAACATCATATAGTCGAGGATGTATTCGGAATCGGGTTCACCCGCTTTCTCGTACTCGACTCCCATTGATTTATGAATAAACATCATTTCGTTGCTCCGCATCGTATATTCTTGATCACCGAAGCGAACTGTATAGACACCCGACTTGACAATTAGCAGAAGATGATCCTGCAAAAAAAAGGTTCCTTTTATGCCTTGCGTGTAAAAGCAGATTTCGATAACGGACATCCCATCCAGCTTTAAGCTCCCTTTTTTATTCGGAAACTTTACCAGTTCATTAGGCACCTTGACCATTTTGCTTGATCTCATAGTCATGGACGTCCCGCCCTACTTGTACCTGCGATTGCTCTAGTTTCCATTTCTTAATCATCCTTTCGGTTATGCCAGTCTGCGCTTACGTTTCAACACTTATCCTTTTAGTATAACTGGAACCCGGCGAGAATACTTTGCTGAAAAGCTCAAACGACTTGTTCATTTAGCTCCAAACGAGCAAGTGCTATAATAGAATGAAAATAAAGGATTAGACTGTGCAAATGTGGGTATGTATTGTTATCACTAACCAGCACAAAAGGGGAGAATAAAACATGGGAGTTTCTGTCTATTACACTTGTACGAGAAATCATAACCTTACGGGCAGTGAGGAGCAGGAGATCAGGGCCATCATTGATAAATACAATGCGGGTTTTGAAATGAAGGATATTGGAGAAACATTTTATGTTTATGACTATGATCAGGATGAACCAACGGTGATCTTTGCAGGTTCGACAAAGCTACCCCTTTCAGACAATTTTGAAGATACATTGAATGCGCTGTATTATTGGTTGGCCTGTTTGACGGATATTAGAAGAAGTATTTCTAGTGGGGATTGGCATGTGCATCTAGATGATACGGATGCTGTTTGGGATGAGGAAACAGGTTGGAAAATGCCGGAAGGTTAGTATTCTAAGGTGGAATATGGTGTTATTCCATTTACATTGTTTTCCTTTGATGATATTAGAAGACACTAAGAAATTTTTCTCTGATTTTGTTTATTTTATAGCTCCAACCTTTTCAAATCTTTTACAGGATACTATTCAAAATCTTGAAGACCATTGGTATGAAGAATGCCGATGAAAAACAAAAAACGCAAGTTGAACGAAAACAGCAGCAGTCTAAGACTTATCCAGTCTTATTCTGCTGCTGTTCCTTTTGATGACTTGTTTTGGGTTAAACTACCGCCCCGCGTCTACACACATAGCACCTCATTCCCCAACCTTCTTCCTAAAACTAAACCGAGCCCCGCCCAGCTCCGAGCGGGAATAGGTCAGCTCTCCGTTCAATCGTGCCGCAATCTGGCGGCAGATAGCTAGCCCGAGACCTGTTACTCCGTTCGCTCCGGTATAGAAACGCTCGAAGACCGCTTCCCGCTCCTCCTCGGCCAGCCCCGGACCGTTATCTTCAATATGGATCGCCCACGCCGCTCCCGGAGCCTCCGGGTCCACCCGGATGACCACTTGATCCGTGGTATGTCTAACCGCATTCTGTAACAGATTGACCAGGATACGGAATAGCTGCTCGCCGGGAATCGTAGCTTGCAGGCTCTCGCCTTCCACGATGAGCTTCAGGTCCCGCCGGTTGGCCTCGGGCATGAGCAGCATGGCGGCTTCTTCGGCCATGGTCCGCAGGTCAACGGTGGCGGCGGGCCAATGCTCATCAACGGCTTCCAGCCGGGAGAGCTGGAGCAGCTTGTCTACCATATCGATTAAGCGCTTGACTGGATGGCTATCGCCTCAAGCCCCTCTTCGTGTCTGGATAGTGAACGTCCAGTAATTCCTGAATTTGAAGTGCCCCATCGACTTTTGTCCATCTTTCGCAAACCTGAAAATGACGTCATCCCGCTAACGGTTCCGTAAAACAAGCTTCCCTTTCGCACGTACTAAAGTCCAGACTGTCAAAGAAAAAATCCCGCGTTTCCTTGGTCAAGGTACTAGTATTCTTAATTGTTTTTTATTGACAATTTTTGTCGAAAATAACCTTTTATTTTTTTGGTGAGTTATGATTATTATGTAAAAACCAAAAAAAATATATCGAAAGAGGAGGTGGTCCTTCATTTAATATATTCACATTTACTAATTTGAGGAGGATAAAAATGAAAAGAAACTTTCTGGTTGGTATAATTACTTTGTTCATAAGTACTTCATTCTTAGTAAGTAATGTGAACGCAGTTCCGGGAACTAATGGGAAATGGCCCAGTAGATTTAACACATTATATATTAATAGTAATAGCATAAACTCTCCTTGGGCTACAGGTGCTGCAAAATGGTATAACAACACAAATTTTAAAGTATCAACTTCTGTAGGTGTCAGTTCAACTTATTATGCCGTCAACGTATTTAATTCTTCTGTAACTTGGGATGGGTTGACTTCTAAGGCTGTAAATAATGGTATACTTCAAAGCGCTATATTAAATTTAAATACCTACTATACATCAAGTAGCATGTTTACAAACAGTATATTAGCTGGAGTGACAGGCCATGAAGTGGGACATTCTCTGGGCTTAACACATACATCAGTTGTAGAAAGCAGTTCAATTATGCATCCATATACTTTTAATAGTGATGGTAGTTTAGCCAGAGCACTTTCACCTTCGTCATCGGATATAGATTTTGTGAATGGACTTTATCCTGCTCTTGCTATTTCTTCTGAAGAGGCTGAATCAGAACTTGAAGATACTAGATATGATTCTTTAGAGGATGGAGTTTATATCCATCCTTCGTGGGCAGTGTATTATGAAGATAAAGAAGCTTTAACAAAAGCTGCTGATCTAGTAGTTAAAGGAAAAGTGATTGGAGAAGCAAAAAGTGACTTTACTAAGGGTGATTACCTCAATTACTCTACCAAAGTCAATATAGAAATTATTGATACTCTAAAAGGAGATGATAGTCCTGGGCAAATCATCACAATCTCTCAGATGGGAGGCACAGATGGTCAAGTAACTGTTTTTTCTGAGTCTTCAACTCACTTAAAGGATAATCAGGAGGCCATTTTATTTTTACGTAAAATAAATGAAAATACATTCATACCGCTTAATGAAGATGATGGTATTTTTATTTATGAATTAGGACAATTTAGAAATATAAAATCTAATAAAGAGTTATAAAATAATCTTGTAAATAATACTTTCTGAGTGACTTCAGAAAGTATTTTTGATTAAGGAAACATTTTCCCCAGAAGTTACGTCATGAAAGAGAGGTGATGATCAATGAAGAAAGTAATAATCTTGTTTTTAATAATCCTTACGGCATGCTCCAATGCTAATAATGCTGGAGATTTAAAAAACAATCCTGCCAATGTAGATGTAAATGTTGAGTCTTCCTTCCCCTACCCTTTAGTAATATGGGACAATCAAAAGTATAAGGTTACAACTGATGAAAAAATCAATATCAACAAAGTTATTGGAGAAATTCTAAACTATTCTACAGATGAAGCCCAAATTAAAGAAGATACTGATAACTTTTCAAACTATTACCCGAAGGGTACTCAAATTTGGTCAATTCAAGGAGTCGATACCAAACAAGCTGTTGCGATTGAATATGAGAAAAACATGTATGTTAAAGCTGTAGTAGAATAGGCGAGAACAGTCTAATTCGGTATGAGGTCAGCTGAATGACAACAGCAGCAGTCTAAGACTTATTTAGTCTTGTTCTGCTGCTGTTACTTTTAATGCGTCTGTCTGTAACACCTCATTCCCCAACCTTCTTCCTAAAACTAAACCGAGCCCCGCCCAGCTCCGAGCGGGAATAGGTCAGCTCTCCGTTCAATCGTGCCGCAATCTGGCGGCAGATAGCTAGCCCGAGACCTGTTACTCCGTTCGCTCCGGTATAGAAACGCTCGAAGACCGCTTCCCGCTCCTCCTCGGCCAGCCCCGGACCGTTATCTTCAATATGGATCGCCCACGCCGCTCCCGGAGCCTCCGGGTCCACCCGGATGACCACTTGATCCGTGGTATGTCTAACCGCATTCTGTAACAGATTGACCAGGATACGGAATAGCTGCTCGCCGGGAATCGTAGCTTGCAGGCTCTCGCCTTCCACGATGAGCTTCAGGCCCCGCCGGTTGGCCTCGGGCATGAGCAGCATGGCGGCTTCTTCGGCCATGGTCCGCAGGTCAACGGTGGCGGCGGGCCAATGCTCATCAACGGCTTCCAGCCGGGAGAGCTGGAGCAGCTTGTCCACCATATCAATCAAACGCTGCGATTGGTTAGTAATGACCTCAAGCCCCTCCTCCTGCGTAACCACCTGATCCTGAATGGCGAACACGAAGCCGTGGATGGACATCAGGGGGGTTTTGAGCTCATGGGAGATATTCTGGAGGAATTCAATCTGGTTCCGCTGATGCTGCTGGATGCGCCCCGACATGGACTGGAAGGTGGTCATCAGCTCCCCGATCTCCGTCCGGTCCCCCTGCGGAAAAGGATTGCCCTGTGCATAGGAAGGCTCATATCGCCCAACGGCTTCCTTCAACCGGTTCAGCGGCCGCACCACCCGCGACACGGCGAACAGCCCGATCGCAAGAATCACCACAAAGCTGGCTCCTATGGACAGCAAAGTGGTCCGCATCAGTGAGCCGTATAAGGCTCGAAGCGAGGACAGCGGCGAATAGATGAAGATTTCATCGGACAGCCCCCTCAGCTTTTCTTGCGCATATAGGACCTTCCTGCCATGCAGGAGGGCAATGCCATTTTTCCCTGTAGGCGTGTAGTGCAGCTGCTTCCCTTCCTCCTTCTCATCGCTGGCATCAATAATCTTCTGATCCGCATCCAGAATCATATAGTCTGCGTTCATCATCAGTCCCTTGACGACATACTTGAACTGCGTGCTGCTCAGATTGTTGAGGTCACCATCGCTGAGCAGCTTCTGCGCCTTCCCCACCTGTCCGTGCAGCTCAGCCTTCACCTGATTCATCAGAATGTCGTCGATCAGACGCACGAATAGCATCACCGTGATCGCAACAGTGACCAGCATGGCAATGCAGAGCGAGAACAGCATTTTACCGCGAATGGTCCGCATGGCTACACCTTCCGCACGGATGCCCGGTATCCGAAGCCCCACACCGTATCAATCAGGAGCGTGGAGTGGTGCTCGGCGAGCTTTTTGCGGATTCTTTTGACCACATCATCTACCACCCGGACATCCCCGAAAAAATCATATTCCCACACCTGCTGGATCAGATGCTCACGCCCGAAGGGCCGTTCCAGGTGAGAGGCCAGGAAGAGCAGCAGATCGAATTCCCGTGAGGTCAAACTCACTTCCTCTGTATTCACCTTCACTGTCCGGTAATCCGCGTCAATCTCCACATTCCCGGACTTACAGACTTCCTTCGCCGTTACCACCTGGGAGGTCTCCTTCGCAGCGGCATTACCCGCTCTAGCCAGACGCAGCATCGACTTCACCCGGCCCACCAGCTCACGCGGATTGAACGGCTTACTCAGAAAGTCACTGCAGCCCAGCTCCAGCCCCTGAATCCGGTCACTCTCCTCGCCCCGTGCAGAGATCATAATAATAGGAAGCTCGGTGAAGGTGCGCAGTTCGGTGAGCAGTGCCAGACCGTCAATGCCGGGCATCATAATGTCGAGAATCAGGCAATCCGGGTACTCTGTACGGACATGCTCAACCAGCGTGCGGCCATTCGAGAACGAAGTCACCTCGTACCCTTCCTTGCGCAAATATTCCGAGAGCAGCTGTAAAATGAACAGATCGTCGTCTACGACTACAATTTTCGCCATCACTTAATCCCCTCTACCGTCCTTAATCTAGCTCTATCATACAGGGTTATATAGGTAGATAAAAGACAGGACTCGTCATAAGCCCCGTCTTCCTCTTCTTCGAAAAAGATGTGGAGCTCTGTTCTTACATATCCGCAGACTGACCGTCACAACATGTCTCACTCTTCAATAGTATAAAACTAAAGGAGGAGTGATTATGACTCGATGGGTTAGCAGATTCCTCTCATGCTTACTGGCTGTTGCGGTTCTAACACTGGGCATCCATATCGCCGCAGCTTCTGCTGTCAGCAAAGTGTCCATTACATCCACGACGGTCACCAAATCCGGTATCAAGGTCCGGCCTTACACCAGTAACCCGGCATTATCCAAGGAGCAGCAAGAGAAAGAGTATCGTAATTACAAAAATCTGACACGTGTCGTGATGATAGAAAAGTATGTACTGTCCGGTCAAGGGACCAAGACAAAGATTGGCATTGGTGCAGGCTTCATGTTACCTGGCGGATACATTGTCACTAATAATCACGTGGCCCCCGCCAGCTATAATGGGAAGAAATTACGCTTCCAAATTACTTTTTATGCGCAAAAATCGGACGGGTATCTGCTTGGCTCACTAGTAGCTACAGATGTGAAGGAAGACCTCTCCCTGCTGAAGATTGACGCTAACAAAATCCCAAAAACCTATCAAGACAGCTATTTCAAGGAGTTCAATCTTGTGCCGGCGCCCAATGAGAAGGTGACGGTCATCGGACACCCTACTAAGCCAATAGGAAATTCAGACACTCGAAATACCAAGAGGTACACCTGGACACCGCTCTACGGAACATTCACCGCCGATGATGTGGCCGTTATCCGGAAGTCGAAAAATGCATCAACACCCGATGTACACACGCACTCCATGGAATTCAATGTGCAGACCTGGCCCGGAAATAGCGGCAGTGCTGTCATAGATTCGAGCGACAAAATAGTCGGCATAATCTCCTCCACGATCCTCGGTGAACCCCGGTCCTTTGCCACCAGTTCGAAGCTTATCTTGCAGTTCATAGAGAACAACCATTTGTCAGAAGCCATTTTTGGACACGCCGCTGACGGAGGTCAGAGTTAGTTAGATGTATAGATCAAAAGCGGGACTCTTCATGAGCCCCGCCTTCGTGGTTATACGTATGTGGCTGCGGAAGTTTGCAAAGGCGACCTGCGGGAATTCTGTGGAACAAGTATGAGTAAAGTATATGAAAATAGTGTTATAGAATGTGAACGGCGGCAACGTCCTTGCCTCCCACAGATTGAAGCTGTAGCCCGATGCCAGGTTATTAGAGCTTGTGCGTGTCTAATGTCGTTCATGGGTTTCCAGCCCCAAACCGTGCATTACATAGGGTCGAGCAACGTCTACGAGCACATCGGGCCGATTACTCTCCCCGGCATTTAACCAATAATGTGCAGCGCCATAGATGGCTGAACCTGTCATGGCCGCCATGATCTTTATATGATGAATGTCTGCCCCCTGGCAGGTATCCCCCTTCATAAAAATACTTTCTATGGTTTGCTGCAGCATTTTCTTGATTTTGTCATCGACCAGCTTAGCCATCGGATTGGAATCTATTCTGCAGATCCGGTAAAAATCTATGATGTATTGGTGCGTCATTATGATCAGCTGGTCACATATATCGTTCGTAAACTCCTGTGCATTCACCACTTGCTCTGGAATCCTCTCATGAAAAGCCTGTTCTGTGACTTCGTCCAGCAAAGCATATTTATCTTCAAAATGGGCATAAAAGGTGGCGCGGTTAATGGTTGCCTCCTGAGCGATGTCCTTGATGGTGATTGCATCAAATCCTTTTCTCTGCAACAAATCTCTGAACGCTGTTCGAATTAACTGTCGTGTGCGCAATACCCTCGGGTCTTCCTGATTTACCATTCCTATTCTCCTTGTTAAACATCAATGTTCGCAATGTGTTGCCTATGCAACGTTCCTCTAACTCTGGCGGTTGAACTCTCAAGCACGCAATATTATCATCTTATCAAACAGATGTTGCTTAAACAATCTGTGAATAATACTTATTGTTTAATTTATGAGGAGGATCATCATGAAAGCTATTGCTTTGACAAGCTTTGGAATTCCCGAAGCGCTAGAAGAACTGGAAGTACCCGTTCCAGTAATCACCGACACACAGGTTCTCGTCGAAATGCGCGCCTCATCCATCAATCCCGCCGATGTTCTGTTTCGCAGCGGTGCAATTCTTGAGAGTCCGGTGGCTGATAAATTTTCGGATCAATTTCAATTGCCGCTTGTTCTTGGTAATGAAGTAGCCGGCATTGTTAAAGAGGTTGGCGGGAAAGTCCGGCATTTCAAGCCGGGGGATCGTGTCATGGGCATGATTCCGCGAGGTTCCTACATGGACTATGTTGCGATGGAGGAGGATCTACTGGCCGTTATTCCTGAGAGTCTCTCCTTCGAAGAGGCTGGCGCCGCGCCTGCCGTTGCCCTGCCGGCCTGGCAAGCGTTGTTTGAACATGGCCGGCTTCAACCGGGGCAACGCATCCTTATTCAAGCTGGTGCCGGAGGAGTCGGACATGTAGCAGTCCAGTTGGCTAAGCAGCATGGAGCATATGTTATCGCAACTGCGAGGGACTATAATCATGATTTCGTCAAAGGACTCGGTGCTGACGAGGTGATCGATTATACGAAAACCGACTTCGCCACCCAAATTACAGAGCCTGTTGATTTCGTATTGGATGCCGCTATGGACCGCGCCACCTTCGGTACCGGGTTACCGGGAGACATCGGAAGGAAGAACTACTCGGTCATCAAGGATGGCGGGACCTATATTTCAGTGGTGGCATTCGCGCTCAATGAATACCCGAAGGTCCGCGGCATTAACGCCTATTTCTTCCAGGCAAGAGCTAACCGTACTGATTTTGAATCCATTGTCCGCCAGATGCAAGAGAATAAATTGAAAATCTATATCCATGAGGCCTATCCCTTCACTGCCCAAGGCCTTCTTCAGGCGTATCGCAAAAGTGAAGAGCCCACCAAACGGGGGAAAATCATCATATCGAAAAATCTTGGATAAATGCCATGACTGGTGGAATGGGAATGTGTAATCTGCATGAAGAAAAAAGCTGTCCCAGAAGCCATGAAACGGCTGCTTGGGATAGCTCTTTATGCTGGAGTAGATTCGGCGTGAGCACTTGGGGGAGGGGGACGCTCCGATTCGGGCCTCAGGCCTACGTGTGTGCAAATGTATGCTGTTTTCCACATACATTTGGCCCACGCGCCTTCAGCGAACCTATTGTATGCTGTTTTCCACATACATTTGGCCCACGCGCCTTCAGCGAACCTATTGTATGCTGTTTTCCACATACATTCCCCCCACACGCCTTCAGCGAACCTATTGTATGCTGTTTTCCACATACATTCGCCCCACGCGCCTTCAGCGAGTCCATTGTATGCTGTTTTCCACATACATTCGCCCCACGCGCCTTCAGCGAGCCCATTGTATGCTGTTTTCCACATACATTCAGGCCTCAGGCCTGCGCGTCAGCAAATGTATAAAAGGAGCTGTCACTTTTGGGACAGCTTCTTTCCTATCTCATCCATCGGTCAATGATCGGCTGGCCGCTCAGGTGCAGCATGTCATGGTGATCTTCGCAGAGGAGCCATTGAAACTTTTTGGAGATCAGGTAATATTCATTGAGGTGGCATAATTCAGGGATCACCTGGAGAACCGTCGCCCTCTTCCCCTCATACAGCCACAGCTTATCATAACAGTCCTCCGCAATGAACCAGATGTATTCATCTTGGATGATGTCTCTTAGTTTGCCATAGTCTTTGTCTGCGAAGCTGGCGCTATGCCGGGGTTCCTGCAGCCGGTTCCAGCCCCAGTGTAATCCCTGCGTATGATGGGTCTTCACCAGAAACCGTTCTTCAATCTCTCTCAAAATGCGTATCCACTTGTCTTTGCCGACTTCAAATAATCCGCACCGGTCCAGCTTCAGCGTCTTGATTAGTTCTTCGATCTCTGTTCGGACAGATAGGGGATTCACAGGTTCACCTCATTTTCCGTTACATAATGGAGTTCTCATCTGAATCACCTTATATTTGAACAACAGCGTAATCCCCAGATTCATCACAAAATGCACAAGCAGCGGGACCAGCAGATTATGCGTCTGCACATGCACCCACCCGAAGACCAGACTTGGGATGGTGATGTTCAGCAGCATCAGCGGCTTAGTATAGTACTGGACATGCATTCCCACAAACAGCACCGTGGTGATTGCGATAGCGATCCAGGGGTTGGGAAGGTAGAGAGTAAGTACATTTTGTATAATTCCCCGGAATAGCAGCTCCTCGAATAAGGCTCCAGCGAACGTGAAGGCCAAAATCGCTGGCAGCGAGTAGTTCTGATAGCTCTTATTGGTTTCGTCAATGTAGCTGGCGGGCGTAAGCAGGGTTAGGATAATTCCGAACAACAGCAGGCTGATTGTTGGAAGGACAACGTATATTGCCAATTGCAGCGGATTTTCAAAGGATAACAGGTCCTGAAGGGTCAGGACATCGTATACGACAAGGGCAGAGATAACGGCTGCGCTGATTAGCGCGAAGGCGAGGAAAACCAGTACAGCGTCTTTAGGTTAGAATTCTTTTTTGCCTGGTGGCGGGGTCATAGTAGCACGATTCATAGTATAGCTTCTCTCCTTATCTTCCAGTTTCTTATTTCTGCACGGACAACAGATGTATCTAAGTACTCAACAGCCTACTCATATTATCTATGTAAAAGACGGTCTTCCGCAAGTTGCTGGTCACGACAATCATAGGTCAGCATCTGCCGGGTAGCCGCTGAGGGTTCATCCAGACGCCTGGGCGCAATACCGCACAAAACTACAGTAATCCAACGCTTGCTTTTTTGCAGCCCATCCCTTATATTATTTGATGTATCAATGATTGATATGTCAATTAATAAGTTGAGGGGAGGGAATAGATGATCACGGGGACCGATGAGAAGAAGTGTATCCTACAAAAAATGCAATTATTGAATACCCGGATCAGCAGCGCTTTTTCCGGCTGTACCGGCCTTAGCGCCTCCCGCTTCCGACTGATGCAGGAGCTGCTTGTCCATGAAGAAGTAAGTCAGAGCGCCCTGCAGAAATCCCTTGGCATTGACGGCGCCGCTGTGACCCGTCATCTCAAGCAGCTTGAACTATTGGCATTTGTCAGCCGGCGCAACTGTCCGGACGATAACCGCATTACCCTCGTAAGTCTCAATGAGAATGGCCGGCAGCATGTTAATCATTTTTTGCAGGCTAATTCAGAAGTCGTGGAAGGACTGTTTGCCGGCTTCGCTACCGCAGAGCGCCAAGCGCTGGCAGATATGCTGGAGCGGATGTACCGTAATGCCCAGAATCTCTAATCTCTCAAAGGAGCTGTCTAATATGAGCAGTATACAAAAAGTACAAGATTTCATGGAAGTGGTTAAAAGCCGCCGGTCGGTCAAGCTTTATGATTCCTCCTTCAAAATTAGCCGTGAGGAAATGACGCAAATGCTGGAAGAAGCTTCACTGGCCCCCTCCTCTGTCAACTTACAGCCTTGGCGTTTTGCCGTGATTGAAAGTCCTGAAGCGAAAGCCAAATTGCTCCCGCTGGCCAGCTCCAACAGCAACCAGGTGGAGACTTCCTCCGCTGTAGTAGCCGTATTCGGTGACCTCAATTTCCCCGAGTTTATGGACGAAATCTTCAGCGACACGGTTGCCTCAGGCTATATGCCACAAGAGGTGAAAGAGCAGTTCATGTCTGCCTACTTGCCCCTCCTGCAAAACTTGTCCTTGGAACAAAAACGCGATACCGTCTTAATTGACGCCGGTCTGGTGTCCATGCAGTTCATGCTGGTTGCCCGTGCGCACGGCTACGACACCAATCCCATAGGCGGATACGATAAAAACCAAATTGCCGCTGCCTTCGGACTTGATGCACAGCGTTATGTGCCGGTCATGTTAATCTCCATTGGCAAAGCTGCGGCCGCCGGTCACCCTTCCACCCGTCTGGCGGTTGAGCGCACGACAGTATGGCACTAAGCCGTACACAGCAGCGGCACCAAAGCAAGAAGCGCTTGGGATGATCCCAAGCGCTTCTTGCTTGTATACCGGCGGAATCCTCTTTATTGCATCCCCTGCATAATGGCATTGATAATGCCTTGCTGGGTGACAGTATTGTTATAACGGTTGAACAGGGCGAAGCCGTGCTGGCCGTTATAGCCATTGTCCCAATAGACGGGCACAGCCTTGTACTTTTTGGCGGTTGCGGTTACGGCTTTGGCATAGGCGGCGCGGTAGATATTATTGCTTGAATCGTAGGATGATTTGTCAATGGAACCGAATTCTCCGATCACCACCGGGTAGCCTTGGGTCGTGAATTTGTTGTACATGGATTGGAGCTGCGAGTTCAGGTAATCCTCCTGTCCCCAGGTGGATTTCTTGGCAGGGTTCGTCGCTGACGCTCCCCACTGCGTGATATTCCCCGATTCTTCACCGGCAAAATCCCAAGGGGAATAGTAGTGGGCGGAAATCATGATTCTTCGCTCAGAAGCTGGGATGGTAGAGGATCTGTAGGTGTCGGTTGGGAGTGCGAAGCCGTAATTACCCGCCGTATAGTCGATGTTCGTATTCCAGCCCGGAATCAGCAGCCATCTGGCACTATTGTTGCCGCCTGTCTGTCTGACCGTATCCACAAAGATCTGATTGTAGGCGTTCAGGTTGGCGTAGTACGCCAGATTCGGATTGTTGTAGTTGCCGTCAAACACCTCGTTCATCGACTCCAAAATAAGCCGCTCCCCATAACCAGCGAACTTATTCGCGATCTGCTGCCAGACCTTCTGGTACTTCTGCTTAATGGCGGTCTGGTTGCCGCTGTTCACCAGGAGCCAGCTGCCCTGAACGGAATTGAAGCCGTCCCCGTGAATATTAATGACGACATACAAGCCTTCATTGTAGGCGTAATCCACGACTGCCTTAACGCGGTCCAGCCATGCCGAGTTGATCGTATAGCCGGGGGCGCTCCCGATATAATTCAGGTAGGAGACCGGGATACGGATCGTTTTGAACCCGGCTGCCTTGACCTTCTGGATCAACTGCGGCGTAATGGTCGGGTTATTCCAGGCGGTCTCACTGGGGATCCCGTTCACCGAAGCTTCAAGCGAGTTGCCCAGATTCCATCCGGCCCCCATCTCGCTGACGATCTGCGAAGCTTGCAATGATCTGAAGTCCGAGGTCAGCGCAGCTGACGCCTCTGCCGCAGATGCGCGGGAACCCGTGCTGCCGAGCAAGGTGGAAGCTAGTAATACTAATGCTAGGCTGTAGACTCCGCATTTTTTGATTTTGGTTAACATATTAGTACCTCCTCTTATAGTAATTGCGTCACACGAAAACGGTTACAAGTTTATTCATTGACGATGAAGTGGCTTGGATTGCATTCTAACGATCAGGCAAGACAGAAGCATCGCTATGGAAATCCCGAACATCAAAATGTATCCATTATAAAACAGAGTATTTGTATATTGATTAATCCAGCCGAAACGAAAAACTATGGAATCCTTATCATTTGTGAAACCGTTTAAGTTTTGTTTTAAGGCACTGATTTTGTTTAGTTCGCCAAAAATAGTAACCCCTAAAGTGACTATTGCAAGAGCTGGAATGACTATCCCCGTGATTGCCTGTGGCTGCTTTCTTAGAGATTCAACAGATTTCAAACCTAAGTTTACGAGGAAAATCGCAAGCAATATCAGGCTAAAAATCAAAACTACTATTCCGGGATTCCCGTTACCTGATGTCCCTTTCCCAAGTCTATACTTAATAGTCGAAATATCGACCGCAAAAATACAAAGTACATTTAACGCCAGCAGTATTATTGTTGACCTATACCTTCTTATCAAAAGAACACCTCCGGTATAATGAATTCCCCGCTAAATACATAATTTTATTACTTAGCGGAGAATGGGTCAACAACTACGGTTGAGGGCGTTTAAGGCTCCATCCCCCACACCAGCTGCCCGTTCACATATCCCGTAACCTGCTCATGATCGGTGAACTGGGTACCGGCGGCGCGGAAGGAATAGTCGTTGGCCTGATTGTAGTTGGACCAGTTTACCTTAGCGAAGCGGGTCTGGATCTCGGCACTCTGGCCGGGGTTCAGGGCTCCGGCGGCACTGGTGAAGCCAATCTCCAGAGCATAATCGGCACCCGCGGCCGGGGTATCCAGCTTCACGAAGGTCCCGGTGACGTTCGCATTTCCGATGCTGGCCCAGTCGGTCCAGAAGCTCTGCTGCTGCTCGCCGTCAATCGTGTAGTAATACCGGAGCTTCACATCGCTGAGCTGGACCGGTGCATTCCCGGTGTTGATTACTTTGAACTTGGGTGCGATTCCATTGGTCGAAGCACCGGTGCTGCCGTTGTAGGCCTGGATGGTCAAGTCGCCTGAAGGGAGCGGAACGCTGCTATCCTCTACGTTCACAGTAAGCACAACCTCTGCTCCGCCGCTAAAATGAAAAGTGATCGCATGCTGACCGAGCGGCAGCGTGGAGAGATAAGCTTTTTTCAGAACAACCGCAGTGTCAGTGGCCGTGTAATCCTGGCCGGAGACAAGGCTGTAACTGCCTCTCTTCAGGCTTGTCAGCTGATGCCCCTGTAAGGTAAGCGCTACAGAAATATCCTGTGCAAGATTCGCCGCCCGGTCAAACACCGCATGGTTTGGTGAGATGGAAGCACCTGGCGTTGTATCGATGACTTTTACTTTTAACACGGGATCTTGTCCCTGATTGAAATCCAGGACGATCGAATGCTCGCCAACCGGCAGCGTTGCCAGGAACGCCTTAGTGAGCAGCAATGTATTCCCGGTTATAGTATAGTCCTGGTTCTCGGTCAACACGGTGGTGCCGGATCGAAGAGCCGTTAACGTGTTGCCGTTCAGATTCATAGTGATGGTCTGGTTGGTCTGATGCGCCGGGGCTTTGTCAAATTCGATCATGGATGGTGTAATGGTGGCGCTCGGATGAGGGTTATTTCCCTTCAGATCCGGCAGCTCGTCGAGCGTAATGACATAATCACTCTGGTACAGAGTGGTCAGCGTAGCCGGATAATTGAACGCCGTACTCATCAGATGCTCTCCATACCATGGCAGGAAGTAGAGCCAGCCTGCTTTTTCATCGATAAGATTCTGCACGCTGGGAACAGTGTCGTTCTCGGTCATGGCTACCATCTTCTTGCCGCCAGTCAGATCCACCAGCTGATAAAAGGTCGAGCTAATCGCGTCCTCATTCGGCACGCCGGACAGTCCGTCATAGCGGTTGTAGATGGTGTTGTATTTATCGTAGCCGACAATATCCACCTGATCATCCCCTGGATACCAGGCCGGAGAAGTGCTGTACACATAACTGTTATAGGTCCAGATCAGATTGTGCAGGCCGTAGGTCTCCGTAAGCTCGGTATAGAGCTGATCCCAGAGCTGCTTGTACACCTCTGCACCTGCCGAAGCCCACCAGAACCACGCGCCTTCCCCGTTCAACCCGCCGTTGCCTTCTGCCTCATGGTAAGGACGGAAGATTACGGGAACATTGTTGTCCTGTAGAATCTGCAGTTGCTCTGCCAGATCCTGAATGGCCAGTTGCAAGTATTGGTACTCTTTGGTCCCTGGAATCACAGCATTAGCAGTATTGAAATTGGTCTCGGTCGGCTTGTAGGTGGCTTCCTTCCAATCGACAAACTCCCCAAGCTGATAGGCGGTGAAGTTACGGGGAACGGTAAGATGCCAGCTATTGGTCGCAATCCCGCCCTTGTTATTCACCCAGTCGATCATGCGGGCGGTAGTGCCGTCCTCCCAGCCATACAGCGGATTATAGTTCATGAGGTCGAACCCGCGGACTGCCGGATATTTGCCGGTCAGGTTGTGAATCCAGTCGAATTCCAGCTCGGAGTTGCCGTCATTCCCTCCGCCGTAGATCTCCTGCTGGCCCGAGAGCATGTGCTTCCCGTACACCTCCGTCAAATAATTCATCAGGAGCTGCGTTTCGGGCGTTGCCTGAGCGTCAGAGAGAACGGGCTGCACAATCAGGGGGTCCAGGTTCGCATGATCCACCGTTAAGGCGTCGAAATAAGCGAATCCCCAGCCTGCTTTGACCTGAATGGTATTGCTGCCTTGATTCAGCTTGTGATAGCCAAAGTTGAAATCCTTCCATGTAGTGGTGTAGGGCAGCATATACGAACCCTTCGCAGCACCGTTAACGATTAATGCCTGCTGTCTGCCATCCGGGCTCAGCTCCTGCATATACCGGGTCGAGATCGTATACATGCCGGTTGCCGGGACAGTTACGGTGTAGGTTAGCATACCGGAGTTCTGCATCCAGACAAAACCGCTTCCCGAATAGCCGGGCTTCGGCGTTCCGTAAATCTGGGTCGTCACTTGCAAATCCGGGGTGAGCTGGGCATTCTCGCTTTCGATGGTGATCAGTGCGGGGTCAGCGTGGGCGGTACGCGGCGGTGCCGTCAAGCCTCCAAGCAGCAGTGTACAAGCGAGCAGCATGGTTCCTGTTCTTTTGAGCCATTTCTTCATTTTCTTCCTTCCTCCCCATGAACAAAATGGTAAAACCTTGGTTAACCTATCAGATCATGGTTGCGCTTTCATAGCAAAGATAGCATGTATTCCATAATTTGTAAATACAAATTAGCAAGTATGCTCAACGGGATGAATTGCAGGAGGAATGGAAGGTTAAGTTCATCGTGCGGTGAGAGAATGGGGAGGGAATCTAGTGGAAAAAGTACAACTAATCGAGCGTCCATGGCGTACTTGGGGGTAGCAGTTGGATTAACAACACTTAATTTGTGCAAATCCAGCCGATTTCATAGAATACATGGAACTAGGTGCCTTTTTTCCAACTGCTTCTTGAAAAGGGAGCGGTTCGGCCGAAACAAGTGCTCTTTATCCAACTGCTATGTTCTCTAGTGTGTCGGTTGCAGGGAGGGCAGCTCTCCGGCAGCTCTCCGCGATTCTAACGAAAGCTTGTCCTACCAGAATCAGCCCTCCCCTGCTCATGGTGCAAAAACCTCCGGGTTATCGCTCCGCCAAGCGCCGATGCAGCCGATTAGGCAGGCGATATAGGTTCGTAGCACTCTACCTTCTCTGCTATACTCGTATTCTAATGCGATGTTTATTCCCTCGCCCCGCCAGGCGATAATGCGGCCGGAAAATCCGGGCCATTCACATTCTTCGTCCAGCTGCGCAGGACCATAGACGGCAATCGCTTCCTCAGGCGAAGAGTTCATCGTAATGCCTTCAGGTAAAATAACAGGATAAGGTAGTTCGACGCCCGAACCAGGGGGAAGGAAGTGGATGGCGCCGATGATCCATTCAGCGGGATTCGTATACTGCAGTCCGGTCAGCTCATTGATTTTGGGGATACGGTAGAGATCCATCCTCAGAGATGCTTTTGCGCACGGGATCATGGTGTCGTTGAAATAGCTCTTCGGCGCAGGCATTCGCTTAACGCCATAGGGCTTAAGCACGGCTTGGACCCTCTTGGGGTCATACGGCTGGCCCAGCATGCCGATAAGCTGAACGGCCGGCTCTTCCACCCTATCTACATCCACATCCACATTCATATTCATATTCATATTCATGTCCTCCTCTTCACCTGGCTTGTACTCTGGTCACCCGTACCCATTATAACAAATAACGCACTCCAGGGCATATCTCAAGGAGCGCGCTAACGTGTCATTATCTTCTCTTTAACGCCACAGCCATCCCTTCAAGGGTTACTTGGCATTCTGGAACTTCAGGCCGTCGGCATTCAGCTCGAAGCCGTACTCTTCCTTAGAGCGTTGCCCTCGCGGGAGCTTCTGCCTATCATCAGTTGTACCGCGATCATAAGTACAGTGATCACAGCCATGCCGATCAGCGCGGGCTGGAATGAACCCGAGGCATCGTAGATACGTCCAACCGCGAGCGGTCCCAAAGCTCCGAGAAAATACCCGCCCCCCTGATTAAGCGACGACCAGGAGCTGGCCTCTTCCGCCCGTTCCGTCATTAAGAGCGGCAGCATTAGAGCCAGCGGGAATAATCCGCCAGCGCCAATGCCGAGCAGCACTGCGCTCAGCAGCGGTGAGGCTGAGCCCAGAAGGAGCAGCAGTCCGCTTAGCTCGAACAGACTGCACAGCACTAGCCATAACGTGCGCCGCTGGAATCTGGCAACAAGGATCGGCACAAGGATGCTTACCGGAATCTGTATCAAGGTGAAAAGTGTGAGCAGATTGCCCGCTTCATGCTTGCTATACCCCATGGATGCTGCCACCGGCGCCAGCCAGGCCGTCAGCGAATAGAAGATGCTCGCCATAAGACCGAAGAATAGGGTCAGCAGCCAGGCTCTGCCGTTAGCCAAGGGCAGCCGGGCATGTACACTCTGCTCCTTCAGCGGCTTGGACCGCGCGGCAATCCTCCACCAGACAGGGAGAGCGGCGAGCGACAAGAATGCCCATAGTGCCAGGGACAGCTGCCAGGAATTGTCCAGCCAGGTATAGACCGGAACAGCCAGCCCGGCTGCGAGTGAAGCACCCATCACCATTGAGGCGGAATACACACTGACCATAGCCGAGCGGCCGGGAAAATAACGCTTAATGAAGCCGGACAGCAGCGGTCCGGCAATTCCGATCCCTACGCCTGCTGCCAGCGCCGTCAGAATGAGACCGGCGGATGAAGACAAGAACCCGCGTGCGGCTGTCGCCGCCCCGATCAGCACCATAGCTCCGAAGATCGTGCGCTCCAGACCGAAGCGCCGGCTGATGCTCACGGCAAGGGGTGCAAATATCCCCATACACAGGACAGGCAGTGTTGTCATCAGACTGGCCTGCAGGCTGTTCATCCCCAGATCACTCTGAATGTTACCCAGCAGCGGTGAGACCGAAGTGATTACCGGACGCATATTTAATGAGGCTGCCAGCAAGGCAACGAATAATAGTAAGAAAGGCATTTCCATCACTCCATATCAGTATTTTGTATTTAGCCTGAGTATACGGCGATGTCATATATTGATCAATACTATTGTTTATATTATTATAATAGTAATTTACTATGATCTTATGCTGAAAGAAGTGAATTTCATGGAAACCCGCCACCTGCACTATTTCATGGCCGTCTGCGAAGAACTGCATTTCACACGCGCCGCTGAGGGACTGGGTATCAGCCAACCGACACTAAGCCAACAGATTAAAGTACTGGAAGGTGAAATAGGCATGCCCCTGTTCGACCGGATCGGCAAAAAAATCGCTCTTACCGAAGCGGGGTCCCTCCTAAAGGACTACGCAGCCCGGATGATTCAGAATGAGCAGAATGCCAAGGCAGCGATTAATGAGCTGCGCTCCGACAACCGCGGCATGATCCGGCTTGGGGTGCTGCCCTCTGACCTGGACTACCGTCTAACCCCGATGCTGGTTAAATTCCATGCCGATTTTCCGAATATCCGGCTCCAGGTCTTCGCTTCAACGCTTATTCAACAGGAGGTGCTGGAGAACAAGCTGGACATCGGCATCTGCCTTCCGGGTCCGCGTGATTCCATGCTGACTCAAGTGGACCTGGGCTGGGAGCCTTATCATCTGATTGTCCGCGAAGATCATCCTTATGCCGCGATGAGCCACATTGAGCTGTCCTCGCTTCAGCACATCCAGCTTGTGATGTATCCGCGCACCTACATCGGCAGAGAGCTGGTGGAGAATACCTGCCGGGAAGCTGGCTTCGGACTGGAGCCGATAATGGAGACCGGATCAGCCACCTCGCTGCTTCAGCTGGTCAAGGCCGGGATTGGCGGCACCATACAACCGCGCGGACTGCTTGAGGGCATGGAGAACAGCGGACTTTGCTCCATTCCGATCCTGAATACTGCCCCCTGCCGCAACCTCAGACTGATCTACCGGGCCGACCGCTACATCAGCCATGCCACCCATACATTCATCAGCAGCCTGCGCCGGTTCCTGATCGACAATCTCCGGCTTGAGGAATGAGCAATATCATTTCCTGAAGGGTGCCGATACATCACACTGGGAGGTGCTGAAGATGAATGAGCCGGGACTGGAGAAGGCGATGGATACCTTGCAATATCTGGAGTCAGGATTCAGAGGCCAGACGATTGTATGAATTCTTTGAGAAAGTAAAGAATCTGGGAGCATCCTATGGGCGGGTGCCCCAAAATAAAAAGCTGTCCCAAGCAGCCATTGCATGGCTTTTAGGACAGCCCCTTTTTATGCAGAGGTTCAACATTAGTCATTCAAAACTTCAATCATCTGCCTTGTCTTCGCCAGCTGCGCCACAGTCAAATCATGCTGGGCAGAAGCATATACGCTAAAGACAATATCAAGCACAAATAATTGGGCGAATCTTGAGCTGGTTGCCGCACTGCGAAGTGTGGCTTCCGGGGCACGTGATGTAAATAAAGAAACATCCGCCAGCTGGGAAAGCTTGTTATTTCCAGGTCGGGTAAGGCTGATTGTTCTGATCCCATGCTCCTTGGCCCGTTTGGTTAATTGAATGACCTCGCCCGTTTCCCCGCTATACGAAATCCCCCAGAAGACAGCATTCTCTGATTTCGTAGCCATAGCTGCCGCCAATAAATGACGGTCAGAAATAGCATATACATTTTTGCCGAGCCGCAGCCATTTCTGTGCCGCATCCTCTGCAATAATGAAAGACGCCCCTATCCCATACACATAAATAACCTCTGCCTGCTGTAACAGGCTCACGGCCTGCTCAATCGAATGCGCGTCCAGTTGACTGGCCGTATTCTGAAAGGTCAATATGGTATTGGACAACATTTTATCAATGATAGAATGCACCGTCTCATTAGATTCAACATCAAAGTAGCCGACATAACTCGTGTTCTCTACTTCAGCGGATAAGCGGATTTTGAGCGCGGGGAAGCCCTCGATGCCCAGCGACCGGCAAAAACGGACAACCGCCGCACTGCTCGCCTCCGCTTTAGCCGCTAACTCATGTATGCTCATATGCATCACTTCTTTAGCATTGGCAAGAATGTACTCCGCTACTTTTTTTTCGGATTCCGGCAGTTCATTTAAGACCAGTTCAATTTGAGAAATCATGCTTCCTGCTGCCAAGTTCTAAACTCCTCTCCTCAGTCTATTCTCCTTATTGTAACAAAATAGAGGGGAGTAATCATTAAGTAGCAGCTGTGAAACTAAAGCGTCTTCCGCCTTGTCTGACGTAGTCTAATAGAGGAAGGTCCTCTTCTATCACATGACCAATCACATTAACCGCTTCATGTGCCGGCAGATCTCTTAGTGTGATCTGTAGCTCATGCTCATAACGGCCATACAAATAATTATCTACGGTAATCGTTCCTCTGGGCCGCTCGTTCGTATGCATAGGCGCAATACTTCGGGTCATTCCATAACGTTCCCGATCTGTCCGTGCACTCTCAGAGCGAATCACATCACGGGCAGCGTCCAAGCGGTTC
Organism: Paenibacillus sp. FSL R7-0210; assembly: GCF_038009085.1. NCBI lineage: Bacteria > Bacillati > Bacillota > Bacilli > Caryophanales > Paenibacillaceae > Paenibacillus > Paenibacillus sp. FSL R7-0210. Next base: position 1,767,932 of record NZ_JBBPAR010000001.1, on the reverse strand, counting down.
CGGTGGACCTTATCCCATAAGGCATAAGGTAATTCTTGGGTTACCCGCAAAGGAATAACCCCTTCCTCATACCGCTGAAATTGAATCTGAGACCCTTCTGAGAGGGTTAAATCGCCAACGAAAATTTTGTCCACGGCACAATCTTGCTCTAATTCCAGGTATGCCAGAAAAGAAGAATGATTCCGGTGCTTCTCTAAGGTAGGCAGACTTTGAAATAACGGTTTTCTCTTCAGCCCGTCTCCCGGAATAAAGGCCATCGTCGTAATCCCTTCGGCTTGCAGCCACCTGTTCTTCGCTATGAACGATTCTTTATCCAGACCTGTCTCCGGGCGGGGATAATAATTATGCCAGGCTTCAATGTTCTCAAGACAAATATGATGCTCTTTTAAGTCAGCCAAGAACTCTGGGGTTAAGGTGCTGGCATTTAAGGCAATTTTCAGTTGTTGTGAGCAGGCTGCAATTTCATCGGCGCTAAATCCAAAATCCATCCGCAAACCTGTAACACCAGCATCCAACAGAAAGGGAAATGAAAATTTCTCCAATGCTTTTCCGGAAATATCCGCCATCAGGTCCATTCCTAACCGCCGGGCAGCCTTTGCGATCTCCAGCAGCTTCTCCTTCAATGCTCCGAACTCATCTTCCGGCATATGAAGAGAGGTGAATATTTCGGTACAGCCTGCAGCCTTCATGTGTTCCATATACTTCACGTTGTCTTCTAACGTGCGGTCCGCCGCAAAAATTGAAATTCCGAGCACTGGAATCACCTCAATATCTCAGGGTCGCTTAATCCTGTTCTGCCATAGCCTCTTTGGGTGTACCGAAGAGATAAGTCGCGATAAATCCGCCAGCGTAAGCTGCAATTAAGCCTATTACGTATTTCAGCCATAATCCACCCGCAATCAAGGGAATTAACGCAACTCCGGAAGGACCAATAGCAATGGCTCCTACGTTACCGAATAAACCGATGACTGCACCACCAATCCCGCCGCCAATACAAGCTGTAACAAACGGCCGGCCCAGCGGTAAAGTAACCCCGTAAATCAATGGCTCGCCGATTCCCAGAATACCGACCGGAAGAGCGCCTTTAATCATGTTCGTCAATGATTTATTCTTCTTGCAGCGAATCCATAAGGCGATGGAAGCTCCAACCTGACCTGCCCCAGCCATAGCCAGCATCGGAAGCAGTAGCGTCATCCCTGAATCATTGATCATCTCAATGTGAATCGGCGTCAATACCTGATGCAGCCCTAACATCACAAGCGGCAGGAACGCTGTTCCTAATACAAAGCCTGAGAATGCTCCTCCCACTTCTAACGTCCAGTTAATCGCTCCGATTAGATTACTGGAGATGAATCCGGCGAACGGCATGATGAAAAAGATTGTAATCAGTCCTACGGCCAGCAAGGCAATTGTAGGTGTAACGATAATATCAACCGCATCAGGAATCACTTTACGCAAATATCTCTCCACGATGGACAGAATCCATACAGCGATGAGAACGCCAATAACCCCGCCTTGACCCGGTGTCAGAGGTGTACCCGTAAATATATTAGTAATGGTCAGGTCCGCTGTAACCCCTGTTAACAGTGTTACCCCGCCGATTACTCCCCCGAGAGCAGGCGTAGCTCCGAATTCTTTGGCAGCGTTAATACCGACATAAATCACCAGGTAACTGAAAATCGCATTTTTGATGACATTTAAGATCGTCACATATTGCTGCCAGGTTGCTGTGTCTAAATTACCCGCTGTCATATTGTTCGTCAGAATGGAGCCAATACCGGCAATTAATCCGGCTCCCACGAATGCAGGGATAAGCGGGATGAATATATTTCCGATCTTCCGCAAAAAGTTTTTGAACGGCGTATCATTCTTCTTTTTTAGCTGCGCTTTCATTTGTGCGCCTTTGGCCTGTAATTGTTCAGCCGAAGTTGACGGATCGCCCTCAGGACTGCTTGCTTCCAACACTTTACCGAATTCTTCAGCGACTTTGGTAACAATTCCCGGTCCGAGAATGACTTGATAGGTTTCATCATCTACTACTCCCAGAACCCCGTCGATTTGCTTCAAGTCCGCTTCAGCGATCCGGCTGCGGTCCACAACGGTTACACGAAGACGAGTCATGCAATGGGTGTACTCGGATACATTTGCACGGCCGCCGATGGCCCCTAATATGTTGACCGCTAAATCATGATATTTACTCATGTTGTAGCCCCCTTCTTCTTATCGTATTATTGAATCGCCTGACGGACGAAGCCTTGTGATTCTTCCAGCCGCTGCACAGCTTCTTCCATAGTTAGCCCCGCAAGGATCATCACAATGGCAATCTTCGGCTTCTGATCTGCCTGCTTCAGAACACGCTCTGCCGTTTCAGCGTCACACTCAGTCGCATCCATCACAATCCGTTTGGCACGTTCTACAAGCTTTTCATTGGTCAGCTGTACATCCACCATTAAATTTCCATATACTTTGCCCGTACGAATCATCGAAGCGGTGGAAAGCATATTGCAGATTAATTTCTGCGAACTCCCCGCCTTCAAACGTGTTGACCCGGTTAACACTTCAGGTCCGTTTACGACTTCAATCGCAATCCCGGCAATTCTGCCAATCGCTGAATCTTTGTTGCAGCTCACAGCTACAGTGGGTGTTCCAATAGAATTCGCATATTCTAATCCGCCGATCACATAGGGTGTGCGTCCACTGGCGGCAATGCCGACGACAACATCTGAGGCTGTCAGCTTAATATCTTGTAGATCCTGCACCCCTAATTGTTCATTGTCCTCCGCACCTTCGACGGCTTTGATAAATGCTCTCTCTCCCCCGGCAATTAGCCCGATGACCTCCTCAGGTGCTGTTCCAAAGGTTGGCGGACATTCAACAGCATCCAGCAGGCCGATACGTCCGCTTGTTCCAGCCCCCATATAAATTAAGCGTCCACCTTGTCTGATCGCCATTGTAATCACTTCCACAGCTTCGGCAATCTGCGGAATGACTTGTTTCACAGCTTGTGCGACCTTGTGATCTTCTTCATTCATCACTTCCAGAAGCTCAAGCGGTGTTAACTCATCCAGGTTCATGGTCTTCTTATTGCGGGTCTCCGTTGTCAAATGCTCTAACATGATTTCCATCATCCTTTTCCGTTTATGAAATCGCTCTCTAAATGCAGAATACCATTACTGAAATATTATTTCAACATAATTATTATTTTATTAAAATTAAATATCAATAAGAGATTGAACACATACAAAAACAAACCCCTGCGATGCACACAGGAGCTTGTTCATGTATCCTTCTTCTATATTTTCCCCTTTACGCCTCCAGCAAACCCCGCCTAACCGATATCCAACGGATCAATTCCGAATTCCTTGTAGAGGATAGCTGATGAACGCTTCACGTTTATTGGCATTCCAGTCCATTGTGCCGCCAATGGCATCATTAACGAACCGCAAAGGTATGTATAGCTGCATATTCACTTGCTGGAAGGCAGCGGAATAAGTGATCTGCTTCCCGTTCACAGTGGCAATCCGGCTACCGATCTTCATGCTGCCTGTCGTGAACAGGTTGTTAATGGTGATCATCCTCGTATGTTCATCATAACTAATTGTAGCCCCGCTGACATATAGCTTGTCCAGTGAGAGCATCACGGTACCATTCATCAGTGTGGCTCCCCCTGCGGAGGTAGTGATCGGCGAGTTATTCAGATAGATATGAATCGCGGGTAATTGGGCGGATTGGGTGGAACCGGAAGCTGCGGCAGCCGGGGCCGGGGAATGAGCAACACCCGTGACCAGAACGCTAAGACCAATAATCTGCATGATTTTTTTAAAAGTGATCATAAAGTGCCCCCTCCTCTCTCAGAAAATACCATATTCCACATCATAGCATAAAGCGGATGGAACAGCAGAATATTACATGGTAGACTGAGAAAAAAATGCCCGCATTCATCAGTTGGATGAAAAGCGGACCTGGGAGAGAGCTTCAATTGGCAAAATGGGATAATATGCTGGCTATGCTATGGATGCTGCGGTCCGGCAAAAAACTCACTGCCGCACAGATTGCGGACAGTCTGGAAATCAGCGTCCGTACCGTGTACCGGTATATCGACGCGCTTGGCGCCAGCGGCGTCCCGGTGGTTGCCGAATCTGGACATGACGGCGGAGTCCATATTCTGGAGAGCTTCAGTGAGACGCCCCTGTTCTTCAACACGCTAGAGCTGAAGGCACTGGTAGATGCTTATAAATTCGCGGTAGGCGCAGGTTATCCTTATGCGAAGGAGCTGGAGAGCGCCCTCAAGAAGGTGGAGAATGGATTGCACGAAGAACAGCGCCATGACTTGTCGCTGCTAACCAGCGGCCTCGATGTCATTGCCCCGTCCCGTCCGCCGTCTGTCGTCCCTTTGCTGCGGGAGCTGGAGCTGGCTGTGAAGGCGGGACAGACCATTCACCTCACCTACCGGAAAGAGAATGCTGCACAGGATGAAGAGCGCGAAGTCGATCCGTATGGTCTGGCTTACGACCGTTCGGAATGGTATATGGTTGGATTCTGTCACCGGGCACAGGCCATACGGACCTATCGTGTGGACCGTATTGTCAATCTTGCATTAACGGAAGCCTGCTTCCCTAAGCCGGAGCCCTTCTCGGTATCTGCCTATTTCCGCAGCCAGCTGGAGCCGGAACATGAGGAAAACGCCCTTCTAGTCGTGATCCGTATCGAAGGGGAGCCGGATACGCTAAACAAGCTGTGCAGCAATTGGCATCTGCGTCACTACTTGACGGAACGGACCGACCGGGAGGCGCGGTTCCTGCTCGATGTTCCGTCCATGAACAAGTACCTGCCCAAGTATCTGTTAAGCTTCGGTACTTCCGTTCGTATTCTGGAGCCGGTGGAGCTGAAGGAGCAGATCCAGGAATTGGCCTGTGCGATTAGCAGACATTACATGAACGATGCGGATTGAACTTCACTGACAGCCCTAATCCAAGGTCCCCCTTAGAAGACCCTGCCAAATGAAGCAGCTCCTGCGGCATATTCGCTGCAGGAGCTGCTTTTTCACCTTGTACACTGAGGATTTATTGCAATTAAGCGCCTGCCAAGGCCGTGACCTGAACCTTAAGTTCATTGACCTGCTTGCGCATGTCTTGAGCTTCCTTCTGCTGCTTCTGGACTACCGTGGTCAGTACGCCGATGATGTCCATCAGCACTACAGACTTATGATCGGCAGTGGAGAAAATCTGCGGCACATCCTCGGCAATGAAGCCGATGTTCTGCTTCTTGCCGTTCTCTGTCTTGTAGTTGAAGGTCACCGGCTTCAGCTTGTTCAGCAGCTCCAGCGCCTTCTTCACCGGCAGGCTGGCGATGTTCTCCTTGTAGGTCCGGGAGGAGGTCTGCGCGAAGTTCGTTGCCCTCACATTGCCGTCCACATCCAGCTTGTAATCATCGGCCGGAGCTTTTCCAATTCCGATATTGCTGCTGGAATCTACCGTTAATGCACCTGCAACCTGGACCAGCTCATCATAGACGGAATCCTGGGTGACCAGATTCAGCATACTCCCCTCAATGCCCGCCTGCCATACATTAGCCGCAGTATCCCAGAGAATCCGTGCGTTCTTATCCTTGCCACGGGCAACCTCAATGCCTTGGGTGATTACCAGGCTGCCGCTGATCTTGGCATCCTTCACGGTCAGTGTATCGCTGAGGGTCAGGTCCTTCACTGACAGCGCGCCGCTGACTGTGACGTCCTTAGCAGTGAACGATCCAGTCACTTCGGCATCTGCAGCCGTTAATAAGGTGTTGATTACAGCTTTCTTTGCATTCAACGTTCCGCTAACCGTAGCCTCCTTCACCTCGGCTGTGCCACTCAGCATTGCGTCCTTAGCGGTTAACGAACCGTTCACAACGGCGTCAGTGACCGTTAACTTCCCGGATACTAGGGCATTGCCGTTCACATCCAGCTTGGCGGCTGGTGCGGCGGTGCCTATCCCGATATTACCGGAAGCCACCTTCACCACAGCGTTCAGATCCGTAAGCTCCTGATGCGTATGACCGCTGTAAGCGAGCTGCTTCAGGCTGCCCGCAAGTCCCAGCTGCCATTCAGCCAGTGCTTCGTTCCATACGATCTGCGCCTTGGCGCCTGTGCCCCTGCCCACATCGATCCCCTGGCTAAGAGTCAGGCTGCCCGTAACTGCAGCGTCCTTCGCGGAGAACGTTCCGCTTACCTCGGCATCCGTAGCCGTTAATACGCCGCTGACGTTGGCGCGCTTAGACGTTAACGTTCCGCTGACTGTCGCGTCAGCAACGGTTATGCGGCCGGACACAGCCGCATTGCCGTTCACCTCAAGCTTGGCCGTTGGCGCTGCGGTGCCGATTCCGACATTTCCGGAGGCGATCTTCAGCACTCCGGTCAGCTCCGACAGCTCCTCGTGTGTATGGCCGCTGTAAGAGAGCTGCTTCATGCTTCCTACAATACCCGCCGTCCAGACATCCTGGGCTTCATCCCAGAGCAGCTGTGCCTTCTGATCCGTCCCCCTGTCCACTGCAATCCCATGGCCTAGCGTAAGACTTCCGGTGACGGTGGCGTCCTGTGCAGTGAAGCCTCCGCTGACCGTGACATCCTTAAGTGCAGCCAGGCCGCTGATCTTTGCACTTGCTGCTGCCAAGCCGCCGCTTAGCGAAGCCTCTGTAACCGTCAATGATCCGCTGACAACGGCATTCCCTTTGACCTCCAGCTTAGCAGCCCGGGCATCCGTGCCAATCCCGACATTGCCTTCGTCAACAGTGATGGCCCCCGACAGTGAAGCATACTCGGGGTGGGTATGGCCCTTGAACTCAATAGCCTTCAGGGTATTCGAGACTCCGGCCAGCCACTCATCGGCGGTCTCATCCCATAGAAGCTGGGCTGGAAGAACGGTCCCGCCGCGGAATACCTCTAGACCGGCATTTTGGACAATCGGGGTGCTCTGAGGAGCATATTTGTTGACTCTTATGATGTTGTCTTCTACCTCAAGGGTAGCCGCATTGATCGTCACAATGTCGCCATTTACCGTCAGATTGCCGTTCACGGTCAGATCTTTGGATATGGCGGCGCTGACTGCGCTAAGCTCCCCGCGGATTACTGCATTCCCTTGAACATCGAGCTTGGACTTAGGGTCAGGGCTTAAGGTTCCGATGCCGACCTCTCCGTTTTTGGTAACACTGAACAAGCTGTCTCCGCCAGTTGCTCTAACATCCAGCAGCGCCAGCGGAACCGTGGTTCCGATGCCGACATACCCCTTCGCATCCGAGAACAGGGCGATCGTGTTACCGAGCGAATTGAACAGCTTGTTCTGGCCGCCCTTCCCTGTTCCGAATTCAGAGAAGGTGACCCCATCGCCATAGAACCAGGCATTCTGCTCATTATTCCAGTAGATCCGGGCATTCGGCTGAAGAATTCCGTCTTTGTTCAAACCGCGCGGAGCTTCAAACCCTCCGGCAGTAACATTCCCGGAGATAACTGCATCCTTACTAATCACAGCACCAGCTGCATCAATCCCTTTGTTAAAAGAAGCTGACCCTTCAAATACAGCATCACTATGAGCGGTCAGCTTACCTGAGAAGGAAGCCGCTCCAGAGACCTCTGTCTCTGTCCGGAAGACCGCCTTGCCTGCCACATCCAGCACCTCGGTAGGATTATCCGTACCCACTCCCATCTTGCCGCTGCGGGTCAGGCTGAGTACCGTTCTGCCGGCAGTACCCAGCTTCCAGCGGTCCTTGGCCCACTTGATCTGCGCGTTGGTCTCGGTTCCCTGCTGCACCTCGATGCCGTCTCCAACCGTCACTGTTCCGGCAATTGCCGCGCTGGCGGCAGTCACTGCTCCTGTAATCGCGGCACCCGCAGCCTTCACTGCGCCGGAGGCCTGGACATTGCCTGATGTATCCACTACCAATGCCGCACTGTCTGTAGGTGTTGCAAGCTGCCACTGGGACTTGACCTCATCCCAGGCAAGCTTAGCCGGATTCTCATCCGCGCCGCGATAGACCTCAAGTCCGCCACCTGCAAGCGACTTGACCGTACCGGCATCCTTGTTGACAGTAATCCAGGGACTGCCGATGTCCAGCTGATCTGAGGCGATTCTGGCGGAGGCTCCCCGGATTTCCAGATCTCCGGCTACCGTCAGATGACCGCCCACCGTCAGGTCATGGTGAACATTCACATCCCCTTCGGCGCTGGCACTGAGTGCCAGGATGTCGCTCTTCGGGTTGTACAGCTGACTATGGAGATGCAGAGCATCTGCACTCGCCATCTGTGTCAGCTTGTCCCAGGAGCTGCCGCTGGCGACATTCTCCAGAGAATTCCCGATACCCACCTTCCACTTCCGCTCGCTTTCGTTCCAGAACATTCTGGCAGGCGGCTGCGCTTCTCCCCGAAACACTTCAATGCCGCTCTCAGTGGCTGGCGGGGTATCTCCTGCGAATTTGTTGATCTCAATGACGTTATTAGTGACGACCAGATCTTCACGGTTAAGCGTTGTCGTGGTGCCTTTGACGATCAGGTTGCCATCTACCTTAACCAGGCCCTGAACCGCCAGACCTCCGCTGACCTCCGCCCCGTTATTGACGGTCAGGGAGCCCTGCACCTCAGCATCATTGATCATTTCAATATCACCATCTGCAGTAACCTGGACAGCTGTGTTGCCCGCGCTATCGCTCAGGGAATTGTGCCGGTGCAGGCCATCGGCATCCGAGCTGACCCCTCCGGTCAATGCGTCCCAATTGCTCCCGTAGGCAATATTGGACAGCTCGTCGCCCAGTCCCAGCTTCCATCTGCCATCCGTCTCGTCCCAGAGCAGCTTGGCGCTCGGGTTCAGCTTGCCCCGGTAGACCTCAATGCTGCTTTGCTTCAGGGAGGAGCTGTTCCCCTCGAATTTATTGAGCTCAATCCGGTTGCTGACTACCACCAGATCTTCCTTTTTGACGAAGGTAGTGGTGCCCTTGACCGTCAAATTGCCTTCAATCGTGGCCGAGCCTCCGACACTCAGATCGGACTTCAGCGTTGTACTGCCCTTGGCTAGCAAGGTACCGCCGAGCTCCAGATTCCCGGATGCCGACAGCTTTCCCTGCCCGTCAGCCGACAGAATCGTTCCGCCGGACGGTGTGCTCAGTGTGCTGTGCTTGTGGGAAGCATCCGCCACAGACCCGCTGATCAGCGAGTCCCATTTGTTCCCGTAGGGAATGTCGGACATACTGCCTTCAAGCCCGATTTTCCACTTGCGTTCTGCTTCGTTCCACTCCATGCGCGCTGCCGGAAGCTGGCTGCCCCGGTAGACATCAAGCCCTCCCTTGTTGCCAAGAGCTGTGTGATCTTCCGCCTTATTGACCGTCAGGAAGCTGTCCGCCACCTCCTGCTCGACCTTCCGGATCACCACCTCTTCTTCCCGGACGATCAGCTTGTTCACGGTCAGGGTCTCGCCGACCATCAGCTCATGGGGGATATTCACATTGCCGTCGGCACCAATCTCCAGCGCAAGCAGGCTCTTGTCTTCGTTATGGAACTGCCTGTGGGTATGCAGAGCATCTGCGTTCCGGTTGCCGCCGGTCAGCTCTTCCCACTGCTTCCCGTCAGGAATATTGGTCATATCCCCATTGGCAGTGCCGGTCTGCCAGGATTTCGCGGCTTCATTCCAGGCAATCTTGGCATTGGGCAGCGTGGCTCCCCGGAAGACCTCCAAGCCATCCTGCCGGGATACAAGTGTACCGGATACACTCATCCCCCGGTCAACCAGGACCGTACCTGAATCGTCCGTACGTAGTGCCGGCTTGCCGTCCGCAGCATTCAGCTGGCTGTGGCTATGCAAGCTGTCCGCATTCGCGCCGTGATGCAGCTGCTCCCAGTCTGCGCCGTAAGCAACCTTGAACATGCCGCTGGCCTTGTCACCCTCCAGCGCTTCGGTTCCGATCATCCAGCTCTCATTCTTCTCATCCCATTGCAGCTTGGCACTGGAATGATCCTTGCGCAGGATCTCAAGGCCCATCCGGTCTTCTTCAGCGGCATTCTGATTCAGGGTAACCTTGCTTCCGCCGATGATAACCTGCGGAACGTCCAGCACCGCCATTCCTCCGCTGACTTCAATCCCTTGCTTCGCGGAGAGGGGCCCCTCCATAGTGGACGCGCCGGAGACCTCCAGATCGCCGGACTCATTCACCTTGAACACCGCTGCGCTGCCCGAGGTTACTGATAGCGTGCCGTCTATATCCACCGCTCCATAAGTGCTGATGGCTCCCGCCTTGATATCGCCAGTGAACTCAGTCAGCACAGCGTGAACATTGAGCCGGCTCCCTGCCTCACCGTCCAGTTCCTCCGAATTGCTAAGGAAGGGCGTCTCAGGCTTCTTCTCTTTGCCGATGATGATCTGATCTGCCTTAAGCACCGTCCCGCCTGCCGCCCTGGTCACCAGCTGAGACCCGTCTACATCCGTCTCATAGATCCCGCCGATCGTTAAGGACCCGTCCTGGGAATGCTTCAGATTCACACGGGCTAGCAGGATATTCTGGTGTACATCTGCGGGCTTTCGGGAGCTTATATCAATGTTCGCCTGCTCCAGCACATGGATGGGGTTGCCTCCGCCCTTGAGCAGATCTGTATCCGTCAGCTTTTCCTTATAGCTGATAGAAATATAGATCTGATCCGAAGTGCTGTACCCGGAGAGATTAATCACCCGATCCGGGTGAGCGTCACTGACCATAATTTCCTGGCTGATCTCCTCATTGTGCTCCGGGTCGGTGACACGGTTGAGGGCAAAGCCCGGAGCGATCTCAACGGTTATCCCGTCCCGCATGGTGACCTTAAGACCATCCACGACTCCCCAATCATGAAAATGACGGTTGTGCAGCTGCCGCACACGCTTATGGTAATTCTGATCCAGCGTCAGATCCTCTTCCTTCAGCAGCAGCCCGTTGAAATAATTCATGCGTTTCATATCCTTTGGCACAATCCCACTCCTCCCGGCTCTTCATAGTTACAGCTTGCTTAGGCCTGAACGGACTCCTCTTCTGCGGCAGCCAGCTCCTCCAGCACCTGAATGGCCCCGCTGATGCGTGTTAAGGTATATCCCAGATTGGTACGCTTCTCGTCCAGCTCCTGGATCATCTGCCGCCCGGTTTCAAGCTCTGCCTTCAGTTCGTTCATGCGTGCTTCTAATTGTTCTTTCATGAGTTCATCCTCCTAAGGTTTAGGCACCCTGCAGGGTGTCGATTTGTTTTTGCATTCTTGTGATCGCTTTCTGCTGATCCTTCATCACGCTGGTCAGCACAGCAATGATATCCATCCCGCTGATCGCCCGCTGCTCCGGATCGGCCAGAACGGCCGGTACTTCCTCCGCAATGAAGCCGAGGGTCTTCGGCTTGGTGCCTCCTTTGTATTTAAAAGAGACCGGGTTCAGCCCGTCCAGCAGTTGCTTCGCTTCCTTGACCGGAATGTCGGCAATATTGTCCTTCAGCTCGCGCGAAGACCACCAGTACATGCTGCCGTTGGCATAGACCCCGCCGCTGGCATGAAGATAGATGCGGTCGCCGGCATCATTTGAAACTCCGATGTCCAGCACGCAGTTCTCCCCGCTGGTCGGATAGTACTTGATCCAGGCCGAGTCGCCGCTGCCGCCGCCGGGATCGGACGGGAAGATAATCCCGTTGTTGCCGCTGCCTGCGCTGGGGATCAGGGCATTTCTCACTTCCAGGCTGCTGTGGACAGAAGCATAGGACCAGTCGTTGCCGTAGTTGAGCACCAGATGGCTGCCATTGTCGACCAGCGCCCGGCCGGGAGCCCCACGGCGTCCGGGATAACCGATGTAGAAATCAGCGCAGCGTACAACGGCGGCGAATTCCTCAGCCACATCCAGCTTTTTGAATTTGCCGGCGAAGTTGAATACCTCTGTCTTGATACTGCCTTTGATCTCAAGGTCGCCGCCAATATAGGCGCCCCCCTTCACCTGCAAGGAGCCATTCACATCCAGGTTATCCCAGATAGAGACTCTGCGGACTCCTGATTTCCCGTTTCCCGCGATCATCAATGAATTGTAGTTCGTAGTATCGTTACTGATCTCGGCATGGTTGGGCGATTGACCTGTGAAGCCTGTCCAGCCAGAGGTGAAGCGGACCGGATTCTGGCCGCTCAGGATACGCAGCTCCCCGGCCACATCCAGCTTATCGGCTGGCTCCAGCGTTCCGATGCCCACATTGCCGGAGGCGATCAGGGAGATATGATCACTCCTGTCATTGGAGGTGCCGATCTCCAGCGTGCAATCCTCACCTGTACGGGGATAGTACTTAATCCACGCCTGATCCGACCCGCCTCCGCCCGGATTGGCCGGGAATATAATACCGCTGTGCGCCCCGTTCCCCGTGCTTGGAATAATCTCCTGGGAGGCCTGCATTGTCCCGTTCACATACAGAAATCCGTTCACATCCAGCCGGTCCCAGATGGCGACCTTTCGCTTCTGCCCGGCAGAGTTGTTGCCGACAATCATCAGCGCCTTGTAATCTGTAGTATCGTTACAGATCTCCGCACCGTTCATCTGCTTGTCGGGAAAGCCCGTCCAGGCGGAGGTGAAGCGGAGCGGGTTCCGGCCGCTGAGCAGGCGTACGCTGCCCTCGACATCCAGCGAATCCTCCAGTACCTTCTGCGGGCCGATGCCGACATAGCCGTTCTTATTCCAGGAGAGCGCCTGCTTGTCTGTGCGGGAGCCGTCGGCGTTAACCGTCCGGGTTCCGAGGGCCCCGCCGCTGCCGCCGAATACTACCGGACCATCCACCTCTGCCGCAGCGAAGGGTTTCCCGGCTCCGAACCAGCCCAGACCATGCGAATGGTCAACCGTGTCCGGGTTCGTTCCTTTCAGCAGCAGGATTCTGTCGTCCTGCAGGGCAAGATCAGCATCACTGTACAGCTTGCCCGCCCCGGTGAAGCCGAAGCTTTGGCCTGCTGATGAAGACAGCTTACTGTGCCGATGCAGCAGATCAGCGAATTCAGATTTGATCAGGCTGTCCCACTCATTGCCGTAGGCAATGGTCTTAAGATCGTTGCCGAGCCCGGCCTTGAAGCATTTATCCTCCTCCACCCAGACAATCCGTGCATCATGCTTGCCCCCGTCGCCCCGGTATACTTCCAGGCCGCCATCACGCGCACCGGGGAATACATAGTTCGGATCATCCGTGTTGGGGCTGTTCACCTCAACGAAGCTGTTCATAATCCGCATCTCGCTCTGGGCCTTGTCCTTGCTCTTCAGAATCAGCTCGCCCTCAATTGTCAGCGCTCCGGCCACACTCATAGCCCCGGTGAAGCGGGTCTCGGGAGCTCTGATCTCCAGCACTTTACCGGCCTGAAGTGTAGTCATAGACGGCATCGCTGCCAGAACGGCTTCACTCAGCCCCGCGCTGTCCATGCTGTCTTCACTCTGAACCGGGATCACCAGCTTCTCCGTGACCAGCTTCTTGCCAGCGGCACCGGCATAGGTTCTTAAGGGCGTCCGGGCCGCATCACTGTCGTAATCGTAAATACATGTACTGTCGATGGTAATGCCTGCCCCTTCTGTGCGGGGAACCACCCGGGCCAGAAGGATCGTATCGGTACCCTCAGGCTTAGTGGTTCCGTGACTGATTTTTCCCCGTTCCCAGATATGGATCTGTTCCCCTTGACCACGCTCAATGCTGCGTTCGGCCCCCACCTCTTCGTAGCTGACCCAGATGTAGATATTCTCATTGGCGTTATACTCGGAGAGGTTGACCGGATTATCCGGATGCCCTTCATAGATCAGGATTTCCTGGCTGATGCTCTCATACTTGTCACCGTTCTTGACCAGCACCAGATTCAGGGCAAGCCCCTCCGCAATACTCACTTTCATGGATTCCCCCGGCTTCGCCGAGGGCAGTACCTTGAGCCCGCAGACAATTCCCCAGGTATGCAGATAACGGTTATGCAGACGCTGCAGGCGCAGGTGAAACTCCTGATCGAGCTTATAATCCTCAGCGTTCAGGAAGAGCCCGTCAAAGTAGCTCATTCTTCTTAATTCTTTTCCCATGATTCGCTTGCCTCCCGGTCTATAATCTCTATTGCTCTGTCATACCCCCGACTAAGGTCTCCATCCCCACACGCCCATAGACCCCCAGACGCATAGACGGGACTTCAATATTCAAGCTGGAATTGGTGTAAAAGGGCCGCTCCTTCCGGATCACCTCCTGCAGATTCCGCACCTTCTGCTGCAGCAGGCTCCGGCTGTACGCCGGGAGGATGATATGGACGGAGAAGTAGCTCGGCTCGGCCGCCCCAACCATCGTATTGATGCCTATACGCCGGCCATTACCGAGACGGACAGGCTCCTCGTAGCTATAGATACGGATGGCCGCCTCTTCACCGGCGTGAACCTGCAAATATTCGGCCAGACCGCCGAGGGTTCCGCGTTTCTTGTAGAGCTGGACGATGCTGCTGATCAGCTTGCGGTTAACGGTGCTGCGTGTGTCCGCAAGCGGAAGAATTTGCGTAGGGGCAAGCGTGCGCTCCAGGTTATCCTCCTCACCGTCATACTCTACGCCTCCGGCCAACTGGAGGCCCACCCAGCCTGCAAGCCAGGGCAGAAACTGTGAGGGAGCCGTCTGCGGATCGAAGTATTGATGCAATCCATCCAGCAAGGCCTCCATTCCCACAGATTCCGCGCCTGCCGTCCCCGTATTGCCGGAGAGCATGGCTTCGAAGGCCTTCAGGAACCGTCCCAGAAAAAACTGTTCATCGGACTCCCCCGATTTCTGCTGGAACACCCGGGGGAGATACTCCACATAACTGTACCCGTCTGTCTTGCTCATGCTTCCACCTCAATCTTCAGGTCCTTCAGCTTAAATAACTGGAATGGCAGCAGGTCGGGCGAGTCCAGAGTCACGCTGGTGACATGATCAATGCCGGCGATTCCCTCTACCAGATGATACAGATCCGAGGCGTACAGCTTCCTCCCCGGAAGCCAGCCCTGTCCGTGCTCTCCCCCGTTAACCGGGTCCAGGAACTGTACAATACTATCGTTCACGATACTCCCGATGCTCTGATTCCCGGCGGCAACCGTCATTTCGATCACAACGTCCCGGTAATCAGGCTCAACGACATGGACACGGGTCGTCAGCAGCTTGCTCTTCTCCAGGAAGGCCTTAACCTGCTGCTTGATCTCCGTCATGTCCCTGCGCAGATCCTGCTGATTCGCAGTCTGGAGCACCAGAACCACCGACACATGCCCGAAGGCTTCTTTATTCCGCCCGGTGCCGTTCTCCATATCCGTATTAATCAGACAGAGCGTTCGGACCGCAAGGTCGGGATACGTGCTCCGAATCCCCGGGATATCCAGCAGGCTCTGCCTCGCCAGCAGCTGGTAATCTTCTGCCGTCACAGCCCTATAACATTCGGAGAACTGCTTCGCTCCGCGGGATATTCCGCTGGCCAATGCCTCTCCGTCCTCCAGGGTGATACCCAGCAGCTTGAGGAATTGCTGCTTGCTCTCATCGGTCACCTGGTCAAGCCTGTAGAGGACCATCTCTGTGAAATAGGCGAACAGCTCCACCAGCGTAATGCCGGGATCGGAGGGATTATAGTTCGTCCATTCCGGATCGTAGAGCGGAATCAGCGCAGTGGCGTCAGCCACAAGCTGGTCAAAGCCAAGATCATCCAGCTTCAATACTGGAAGCGGCATAGGTTCTTCCTCCTTTCTGTACTTACGGCTCCAAGGCATTACAATACGGACACCGCGCCACTGTGTCCGGTATACCGGACAGCCCCGTCAGATACCTCCGCTCTTCCATGCGGATATCCTCCAGCCCGCACGCTGCCGTAGTTGCGGTCAGATCATGCAGCAGGCCAGCACGCTTATCCACAAGATATGGAAAAAGATGCTCCTGAGGCTTGTTCACCAGATGCAGCCCGCCGCAGATCAGCTCGTCCTCTTCCAGATGAATATTGCCGCTGCCGATGGTGCGGATCTTGAGCGGCGTGGTATTGATGTATTCATCCGTCCGGCTCAGGAAGACAATATCCTTCTCCTCGAATACCGCGGTCTTCACCACAAAGGTTACCAATCCCGATTCCAGCCTATTGAGGATATACGTCCGGACCGTCAGATCATCCGTGAGTCCAAATTCCAGATCGCTGCCCTCGGGATAGCTCTCTGCAAGCGGTTCTTCATCAAGGGTCTGGCATTCGAGCATGTCACCGTCGATGGAGAGGACTATCAGCTCTACCGGCTTCCGGGATCTGTAGCGGAGCGTGATGATTCCGTTCTCCTTGAATCCTCTGATCACCAGCGATTTCACTTCATCCCCGGCCTCCACCGGCTCAGCAAGGGCAAATTGAAGCGCGTTGTCCTCAGAGCGCACCAGGCTGTATTTCGGATAGGCGGCCTGGGGCTTATACGGCCCGTTCTCAAGCGGCTCCAGCTTCAGCGTGAAGCATTGCACGGAAGCCTTGACGAGCACATCCGATACATAGTCAACACCCGGCGTCTGCTTAATCACGGCATAGACCTCGGAGACATACAGGTTCTGTCCCAGCTCCCAGCCCGTGTTCCCGTCTGCGCCTTTAAGCGGATGAAAGAACTGCTTCAGGTTATCGATGATCCGGCCCTCAGCTACCTTCCGCTGGTCCGGAGAGGTAAAGACTACGGTTGCCTCCACAGCAGTGCGGACATAGTCCGGGCCAATGACCTCTATCCCCGGCTCGGCGGTGTTCAGGGGGGCTGAGATCCGTTCACACAGATAGGCTTCAATCTCACTGCGCAATTCCTGGCTCGGGACCGGTCTCGGATCGTCTGTCTCCGGTACCACGATCAGGGTTGCCCTACCCGGGGTAAATTCCAGCTCCCGGTTCATAGCACTGAGACATTTCACCTTGGCAATCTGGGGCATCGCTTCACGCACCAGCCATTCCATGTCCTCAGCGGTTACGCCCCTGTTCCAGCTCTTCAGCGTATGCGGCCCGCGAAGCTCGGCCTTCTCCGCTTCCTCCTGATCGAAGCCACCGTCCGCCGCCACCGGATTCGTTACGGAATCCAGCCAGCTGTAGCTGTCCCATATGCGCGATACCGAGCCTGCAGCAACATTCCCGGAAGCCCCGCCGCCATGCT
Source organism: Paenibacillus sp. FSL R7-0210 (assembly GCF_038009085.1). NCBI lineage: Bacteria > Bacillati > Bacillota > Bacilli > Caryophanales > Paenibacillaceae > Paenibacillus > Paenibacillus sp. FSL R7-0210. The sequence continues at coordinate 1,750,821 of NZ_JBBPAR010000001.1, read as the reverse complement.
TGTAGTCACATAGGATGTTGTCAGTGCCCATAGGCGGAATCATGCCGCTCCGTCCATCCCCGAACATGATCATTCCGGTGCTTCTGTCCAGCATATAATGCCTTGAATCTGAAGAGGATACGGAGAATGTATCTACTTCCTCCCACGGTATCCATGCCCCCTGACCGGTGGCTTCCCGGACCTTAAGAAGCTGGCCGGGCAGCACGGGTATCTTGGACAACTGAACGATCTGATTCTCCTCACCATTGCTGGAGCCCAGAAGCTCTCCCGCAGCGGTATTGGAATTGCGGGCCCAGACCGCATTAGCGAGAATGGCATCCACCTGCGGGACAATCTCGAACCGGCCTTCATCCAGCCGGGCACGTATCCAGTACTGCTCCGTACCGAACAGCGGCCGCTTCGCAATATCTCCCGGCACGGCAAACTGCAGAATCTCCCTGCGGGTGAAGCCTCTGATCTCATCATTCACGCTGAGCGTCAGCCATCTTCTGCCGTCCCAATACTCCCACGCAACCACCGGACGGCCCAGCTGTTCACCGGTTAGCGGAAAGAAGAGCGACACGGGCAGATCGCTGATATCACGGTCAAAGCCCAGATAGAAGGTCGGCTCCGTCTCAGCGCACGGATAGAAGGGCTTGAAATACTCGCCTTCGTTCCGGCAGGCCGCCGACCTGTCGGCGAAGCTGAAGTTATTCTCTGTAAGCACGGTCTGCGGGTGCGCCTCCAGCGTGTAGCTGTAAGCAATGCTGAGCTTACGGATGGAAGGCGGCGCATAAGTCGCTTGGGTCACCTTGAGCTTGGCTACATTAATGCTTCCTTCGCCCAGCTTGACCTCTTCATCCTGATATTCGTATTTCGCATCCTCGCCGTAGTTCCCGCCGGTGATGCGGGCCCGGACCCAGTACTGCTCTTCACCGCCCAGCGTCAGCGGCCGGATACCCGGACAGACGAAGCTTAGCGTTCCACTGGCAGTAAGGCTGCTGACCGAATGGAGGGCAGCACCGCCATAAGCTGCACCGCCTTCGTCCGCTCTCTCTTCAAGACTGGTGATCGCAAGCCATTCCTGCCCGTTCCAGTATTCCCAGCCGAGTCTCACATACGGTGTGTCCGGCTGCTTGCTGATCTCCGGCTCCGACAGCTCCACCCTCAGCGTAATCCGGGCACCCGGCTTCGAGAAGGCCTCCCCGCAGGCGATATAGAACGTATCGTTGATTCTGGGCTTGTCCCCCAGCGGATAATAATCCTTGCCCATATCCAGCAGGTTTCCGTTATTCACCGTCACATCCGGCGGTAGCGGCTGCGGACTCACCACGTTAAGCTCCAGGCGGATATCTTCGATATCTGGCATTAGCACTCCGGTGGTTATAGGCTTCTTCAGCTCGGCGAAGATCCATTTGCCCGGCCATTCCCGTAGCGTCCCGGACGATCCGTACCCCGCCAGCGTCTTCGTATGCACGCCAGTCAGCCGGTCGAACCGGACCACTGCCCTCCACAGAGCATTCTCTTCCTCTTCCGCTTCGGCTATCGAGGAAGGATACAGCTGTACAGAATTCCCTTCTTCATCGAAACAAAACCAGTCCATATGGTTCAGTAGATTCCCGGTTCTGTCCTGCCCCGGCGCGGCCTTGCTCAGCGCAGCTGCATCAGGCTTGTTGAAATAGACCGATAAGCTGCTGCCCGCTTCCTGGAATCCTAACAGCTCTGTATGCCCCAGATACAATCTGTGGACTACTGTAGAATCGCCCCTGAACAGCCGGGCAGGTCTGCCGGCAGGTCCCCCGGCAAGCAGATCATCCTGATTGCTCCACTGGTCCTCCTCCGGATCGAGACTCACCGCCCGGACCGGCTGTGCCATAATGACGGTCAGATCCTTGTCTGTCTCAAAAACCACCTCCGCCCCCTGCTCCGGCTGGGCGGATACCCGGGTTCCGGCCGGAACCGTGTTATAGCTGCCCGAATCCGGCTTCAGCCGGAAGAGCAGCGGAACTTTGGCAGCACGGGGCGGAGTAGGATGAATGCCGATCAGATTCAGGAAGGAGGTGAAGTTCTTCGCAGGCGCCTGATTCAGCCGGCTGATCACTTTGCCCATCATCCCGGTGAAGATATGGACCAGCGCATCTGCCTTCTTGTCTGCCTCAAGCTCCGGCACATCCGTCCATTCCCGGCTGCAGTATTGGTAGATTAAACGTCGTAGCTCGGGAACCAGCTGTTCCTGATCCCGATTATCAATAATAGGTATTTGCTTTGGCATTATTTCCCCACGCTTTCAAGGAAGAATGGATAGACCAGATTATATTTGCTGTTGCTGGCTCTAATCGAATAGTCAATAGACACCTCAAGCTCGGAGCGGTCCGAGCGCGGGGTGACCGTAATGTCGTCCACTTCAATGCGCGGCTCCCAGTTCTGCAAGGCTTCTTCAATGAAGCTTCGCAGCAAGGTTGCGGTACTCATGGTATTGGGCGAGAACACCAGCTCATTCAGTCTGCAGCCGAAATCCGGCCGCATGACCCGCTCGCCGCGGGCCGTTGACAGAATCAGAATGATCGATTCCCGGATGGAGTCTTCTCCACCGGAGGATCGGAGACTGCCCCGCTGGACAGCGAGCGGATACGTCCAGCCCCGTCCCAAAAAATCTACAACTTCCATCTCTCAGCCTCCTATTAAGACCGTTCCCGTAGCAGACACTTTCCCTGCCGGAAGGTCGGCCGGATCATTGCAGGTCAGCGCCGGATCACCGTTTCTAGCAGCCTTTTTCCCGTTGATAAATACCGTTGTGCTTCCGGCGCTGATGGTCCCCTTATTGGTTGGAGGCTTCTGAAACGGGCCTCCCTGCGGAACATGGGCCGGCGTATTCGTGGCCGTAGAATCCATGGTGGCTGCCGGCTGCCCCATAATCTTGACATTCGTGCTCAGCGCACCGTCCAGGATTCCCGTGAAGGGATGGGGCAAGGGTGTCGGAACGAGAGCCGATCCGGCTGGAAGCATCACGATATGTGTATCCGTCGCCAGAATCCGGTCGCCTTTTTTCGCTGCAGGTTGACCCATGAATGAAGCCCCCTCTCTAATTAATGTTGACCGTAGCCCCTTTGATCGTCATACTGGCGGCGGCTTTGACCTCCATCCCGGCCGAGGCTTCGATGGCGGTGCCCGCCGATGATTTCATTTCAATGGATTTGGCGGACAGGGCCAGCTTGCCTCCCGCCGAGATTTCAATATCCGCACCGGCGGATACCGACACCTTATTCGCCTTGGTATCCAGGATGATCCGGTTCTTGCCTGATTTGTCGCTAATCCGGATCTGCTCCGCACCGCCCTTGTCATCCAGCTTGATTACGTGGCCCTTGGCGGAGGTAAGCGTGATGCTCTCTTCCCCCTTGGTGTCGGCGAACTGCAGAACATGCCCGCTGCGGGATTTGAACAGGCGGATATTATTCTTGCCGTCTTTGTTGGTCTCCGGCGGCAGGTCTTGTCCATTCCACAAGGAGCCAATGATATAAGGGCGGTTGACATCCCCGTTCTCAAAGGCTACCAGCACCTCATCCTCCACCTCCGGCAGGCAAAAGGCTCCCCGCTCCTTTCCGGCCATCCAGGACGCCATACGCGCCCAGTTGGATTCCGGCATCCCCATCAGCGGGATCTTCACCTTCACCCGTCCGGGCCCAGGCTTATCCGCATGGTTCGCCGAGTCATTATTGATGACAATCCCCACCATTACACCGAAAATCCGTCCCTCATTCATGATGCTGTCCATAAAATTGCTAATTCCGGGTCCTTCACTCATAGGCCAGTCCTCTTCACCTTGAACGTCGTGGTATAGCCCTTGCTGTCGATCTTGTGAACTGTAGCTACAATGTAATAAATGCCGCTGAAGCGCTCGCCCAGACCCATCAGCTTCACAGTCTGCCCCGCCCGGAGCTTCGGGTTCCCCCAGCACATGCCTTCCCCGGCAATGAATTCGCGCAGACGGCTGTTGTAAGCGGCGGCAGCCAGCACCTTGGCTTCGTTCATATCCAGCAGATTCTCGGCCATAATGACAATCGGTGATTCCCCGACCGCTGCGGTGCTGATCGAGAAGCCGCCTTCCTTCCCGCCCATTCTGGTCGTCTCTTCCCCGCTCTTAGCGATGGCCTCAAGCTCCTTCTTCTCCTTCACATCCCAGCCCTTAAGCGTCACTTTACTACCCCGGGTAAGAGCCCTAAGTTCCAGATTCAGCCGTTCAAAATCCTTCTTGAAGCTCATCTCCGGCAGCACCGGGGCCTTCACAGACCGCGACTTGACGAAATGCAGCTTCTTGTCTGCCGCGAACAGCTCATAATCGAGCAGGGCTGCCCGCTCCAGCAGAAATTCGTAGTTGCTCTGATTATTCTGGAAGAGGTAGGGATACACCGTTCCGGTATCCTCTACCACAGGGGTCAGTCCATGCTCCTTGGCGATTTCCGCAGCAATGTCACTATCCTTCTTCTTCAGAAAAGCTTTGCTCCTCGTCCCCATACGCAGCCTGTGCAGCAGATCATATCCGCGGATATCCAGCACCGAATGCTCCGCGAAGTTCAGATCCAGCGAGGTAATCTCCCCGCTGATCATTGGCTCCGGCTGGTCGAGTCCAAGGGAGAGCTTCAGCTGGTCGCCCGGCTTAAGGCTCGTCAGATCCGTTCCCCGCCACATGCCGCTTCCGGCATTCACCATATTCATCTGGATGGAAAATACCGCCGGCAGATTAAGCTCATCCTCCAGCGTGACGCCTTCCACCGCCGCTGTCAGTTCAGCGGACAGCTTGCTTCCGTTCAGCTCAATTTTGTAATTCGCTACACTGGTGCCCATGCAATCCCCGCCTTAATCCGGGATAACCAGAGTTCTCCCGATATCGTTTTTTCCAGGAAAGCCAACCGGATTGACGATCCTGTTCAGCTCGGCAATTCTGCGCCAGGCCAGCGGCTCCTTCAGCGCCTCATTCGCAATGAGGTCGAGCCGGTCCCCGCTTTTGACCACCCACAGCTTCCGGCAGGCATTCAGGCCCTGGCTGTCCTCCACCGACTTGTCCGGCTCATCTGTAATGAAGGTCACATCCAGCAGCGAGCGGACAGGTGTGCCGTTATCCATGAACATCGTGAACTTCTGCTCAATCTTGCTCAGCAGGCCGCGGTAGGTGAAGCCACCCCAGACGAACATGCAGACCGGCGGTTTTTTCGTGCTTTTGCCGCTGACCTTGGGATCAAGCAGCGAGGTCAGCTGCCGGGTCTTCTTGCGGACATCCTTGCGCTGCTCATAGGTATCGTAGAACAAGGAGACCTTGAACTCCGGTGTCTCTGTAATCTGGAACTGCTTATTGTTCTTCTCCCCGGTATATTTGCCTTCAAAAGAAACGGTGTACTCATTGGGGTTAAACATCACCTCAATGGCACCCACGGGCAAATCCAGAGGAATGATCTTCGCTTTCTCCGCCATTATCTTAGCCCCCTCCGATCCTTGCGTATGGCCATTCTCTTCTCCAGCACCTGATATACCCGCTCAGCCAGCTGATTCAGCTCTGCTGCATTCATGGCCGGCGGCGGAACGGCCTTGGTGAAGGTCTGCGCCGGAGCCTGGGCCGCCTGTTCCTGCAGCACACGCTCCAGCTGCTGCTGCATGGGCTCCGGCAGAGCCGCGCGGGGCGCTTCAGGCTTCCGCAGCACCAGGCGGCTATGGCTGGCGGCAGGCTGAAGGTCCGGTTCATAAGCATGGCCATCCCCCCTAAGCGGACTGCCCGGCCTTCTTCGCTGCGGGGCAGACGGAAGCTCCGTCCGGTCCGCAGCGTAGATCAGGCTGGCCTCCACCGGCGCCCCAGGCCCCGGCCCTCTTGGAGCTGTCCGGCCTCCGACTGCGGCCATTCGCGCGGAAGCCGTCCGCTTGGCCGCATCTGGTACACCTGACGTGTCCCCAAGCGGCAGTAAGATATGCGGCTGCGCCAGCTGCAATGACTTCATCGGCTGCCTCAGATGAACCGTACCAACGGCAGCGAGCAGCGGGCTCAGAAGCTCCTGCCTGCTCTCCAGCTGTTCAAGCGTTGCCGTCAGCTGCTGACCTAAGCCGAGCTGAAGACTGGTATTTACGCTGGAATGCGGAAGCAGCAGATTATCGGGCTTGAAGCTGAGGGTGGGAGTCTTAAGCTGTGCTTCCACAGCGGTCCCGGCTGAGCCTGAGACGGCCTCCCGTATATGCTTCAATGCTTGTGCCGGTACCGGATGCCTTGCCTGCTGCCCTAAGGGCTGCGTATCGGCTCCAGTCTCCCCTTCTTGCTTAAGGCCATAGGTCCGCAGCAGCTGCATCACCTGCACCAGCTGCTCATGACGATGGACTGCATGGGCTGGTCTGCCTGTCATCCTGTCCTGCTGCCCTGGAAGGACAGAAGCAGTCGGCAGATCGCCTCTGTTCTGCCTGTCTCCCTGGCTTCTTTCGGTTGTAACGCCTGGAGGCTGCGTCTTCAGAACAGACGACCCGGACGGCGCAGAGACTTGTACCTGTCTTGCTCCGGCTGGATGAGCAGCTACAGGTTCAGCCGGATGAAGCGCTGTATTTTGAATGCGATACTCCGTTGTTAGCTGATGTTGATTGTTTCTATGCTGCCAGACTCTCTCTTCCAGCACCTGTACGGAGTTAAGTCGTCCTGCTGCTGAATGAAGTCCGCTCCGTAGTTCCTCAGCTTGACCAGGAGAAGCAGATGGAGCGCTAAGTCCAGCCGTGCTCCTGCTTTGAGTAATGAGCAGGATGCGGCTTGCCGGTCCGGGATTGTTCTTCCCCGTTACTGCCGGATAATAGAATGACTGATGGATATGGTTGGTCACCATGTCCGTACGCTGCAATGTCTCCGGTTCCGCAGCATATAGCGGATTGTGCCGCAGGATCAGGCTCTTCAGCTTTCTCCGCCAACGGGTCAGGCCGTATTTTGCCAGAATCGACTGAATGAACTCGGTCTGCTTCTGATTCGCAGGAGCCGCCGTGCTCCGAATGCTCCGGCTCATTACCGGTACCTGTACAGACCGTTATGAGTCAGAACCAGACTCTCGACGGCTACCGCGCTGCTGCTGGCGTTGAACGCCGGCCCTTCCCATTTGATGGGACAGGCTTCTATGAAGTTCCACCACACCTTGGGTGTGCCGGAATGATCCAAGAGACAGATGGACCCGCTACGCCGCCGGATGACCCCATTGACCACATTCTGATACCAGTTCCACAGATATTCATCATTCGTGACCCCGTTTTTCAGCGTCAAATCCGAGTATTTGGTCGGTCCCAGGAATACAAATTCCTTATGATTCTCACCGCCGAAGGTTTTGCGCTCCACCTGTGTCTCCACGCTAAGGCCTGAGACCTCAGAGAATCCGGCCACGGAGATCCCGTCAATTTCCACGATGAAGTTATAAGCAAGAAAGGGATCTTCCCGGTACCCGGGTACCCAGCTACTTTTCGCGCCGATATTTAGCATATTTGCCTTCATGTTATCCTCTCCTAAGCCTCAAAGAAGTTCTTCTTCTCTTCCCCGCCACTCAGCTTCTGGTTGATCCGGCTGACTTCACTGCACCAGCGGTCCCGTTCAGCATGCTCCAGGTTCAGCACCGCCGTATAGTCCCAGTGCAGATAGTAGGTCAGAAAGGCTACCTCCTCGTAGAGGCGGTCAAGGGGGTAGCCGACTATTCCCCCGGCGGTTCCAGTTCAAGCTCGAAGCGCTGCTCGCATTTGGGGCACTGCGCATGAACCGCATTACTTCCGTTCTGGTTAATCCGGTTATACAGATCCTGCAGATAAGCGAAATCCGAGGTATACAATTCTTCGATGACTCTCGGTGTAATCATGCCCAGCCCGCCCAGTCCGGTGACCACTCTGGAGAGCAGAATGACTGTCAGATACGCAGGGTTCTGCTGAACCCTGGAATCCCGTAGCGGTGTAATCTCATCGGCTGCGGTAGCCAGACGCATGGTCCCCTGCTTATGCAGCGTGCCCGCTTCATCCACGTACCCTTTGGGCAGGGTGAAGCTGAATTCAGTTTGTAATAGTTCCATGATCTCCCTCACTTCCTCCTCTAGACCATCCTCATGTCTTCGCTTCCTTCCGGCATCCCAGCCATGAATATGATGTCCATACCGTCCATCTTATGTTTTGGCGTATCGCATCACATCCACAGTGACGATGACGAAGGGCGGGAAGCTATTTCACTCTGCGTACCCCTTCATGCACCAGCTCCATCGACTCGACAGAGACCTCGTTGCCTTTGGCGCTAAGGGCGCTGACATCATACTTGATCGGCCAGGCTTCGAGGATATCCCACTGCGCCTTGTCATTGCCTTCTTCATCCACCAGGATGATCGACAAGCTCTTGCGGTTCTTCAGCGCGCCTTTATCCTCAATCGACTTGCGCCAGTTGTAGAGCTCCAGGGAGTCGGTCAGACCTTTTTTCAAAGTGATATTCCCGAATTTGGTCAAGCCCGACAGCTTGCGTGCATGCGGGGCATCGATGCCCTCCCGGTAGTCCACAGCCTCTGTGGATGTATCCGGTATCGTTGCGTCTGCGAAGGCTGCGGTCTGAATGCCGTCAATTACAATGCGGAAGCGGTAATTGCGGTAAGGGTCTAATCTTTTGCCGGTTGCCATAGGATAAATCTCCTCTCAATCTCTTATTTGGATAAGGTCTTCTGGCTGACCCGGATGACTACGAATTCAGCCGGTTTGACCGGGGCTACACCCACTTCGATAATCAGCTGGCCGGCATCCCGCACGGCAGGCGGGTTGTTCTCCTCGTCCACTTTGACGAAGAAGGCCTCTTCCTGCGTGGTTCCGTAGAGCGCACCGTCTCTCCATACCCGGGTCAGGAAAGCCGTAAGATTGCGTTTGACCTTGCCCCACAGACTCGGATCATTCGGTTCAAACACGACCCACTGGCTGCCCTCATCCAGCGATTCTTCAATGTACATCATCAGCCGCCGGACGTTGACGTAACTCCATTCCGAATCCGCGGACAGCGTTCTGGCTCCCCAGACACAGATGCCTTCCGGCAAGGAGCGGATCACGTTGATGCCGCCTGGATTCAGCAGCTCCTGCTCCGCCTTGGTAATGATCTTCTCAATACCGACTACGGAATCCAGATAACCGTCGGTGGTGCCTGCCGGTGCTTTGTGGACACCGCGAACGGCATCGACATACGCGTACGTACCGGCAATTGCCCCGGACGGCGGCACAAGCTTCTGCTTCCCGGTCAGCGGATCGTTGATATAGACCCAAGGATAGTACAGGGCGCCGTAGGACGTATTGAATGAATTGCCCGAATAATCGCCCGCCCCCTCCTTGAAATCCTTGACCTCCAGCGGGCTTAAGCCATGCGGAGGATCTACGATGAAGATGCAGTCTTTTCTCAGCTTGCAATAATTCAGCATATCCAGGATGGTGCCCCGGCTGTACGCCATATCTGCAAGGTCTGGAGCCGCTACAATGTTGATGCCGTCAATCGTATCGAACGCGTGGATACCGGCCCGCTTGACCGCATCCCCCAGGAAATCAATCGGGGACATCCCGTTCACACCGCCGCTGAGGGACAGGGCTGTTTCATTGAACGCCGGCGTTTTCTCCATATTCTCCAGAATGGTCAGGTCCACCAGCGGCTTCACACTGACGAAGGCGGATACCTGATTCACCTTTTCTTCAAAATTGATCAAGAGCATGTTGTCGAAGATTTCGACGATTTTGCCCTCTTCGTCTTCTCCGCTGTATTCATCATTGAAATCACTGTCCAGCAGATACTGCACAATCATCTTGAAGCCAAATTGCTGCTTGTTAGAGGACGGGCTGATCTTGACCGAAATCCGGTTGCCCCACTCCCCTTCCGAACGTGCAACTACTTTGAATAAATCCAGATTATCGGTATCGCGAACCACAAGCGAAGCCGGCCGGATATCGGTGGATGCCGCTCTCACTACGTAGCAGGAGGTGCCTCCTTCCGCAAAAAAGTTATACACGGCATAAGCCAGATAGCCATTTGGAATAAACTGGCCGAACTCATTGACGAACTGGCTCCAGTTGGTAACCAGTACCGCTTTGCCGATGACCCCTTTTTCTGCGATCCCGACGAAGGCCCCGACTGAGGTGCCCACACCGGCAATCGGCTTGACCCCGCTTGAGACTTCCTCCACATACACGCCTGGCGATAAATAATTTGCCATCTCTTACCCTCCTAAAAAAGTTGAATTAGCTTCTGCTTCTGAAAGAAACCTTCGGCGAAACTGGCTCCGTGTGCATAAACTGCAGTGTAAACAGTGTTTATACAATCCGGTTAGGCACAGCTGCCTTTGTCTGCGGAATATCCGCTTGTACGGGTGCCTTGCATGTCATTCCCTCCATGAATCACTCCCTTCACAGAAGCAGTCTCTGCCAGCCTAACTACAGGGGATGAACGCCCAGCTCTTTCACCTCAACCCGTGGGATCAGGATCGTCTTATCCGCAGGCAGCCGTACCGGCGACACCAGATAGGACAGGCTCACCTTAGCCGGCTTCCCGGGGAATACTTCCCACAGCTGCTTGATATCCTGAATCGTCAGGTTGTTATAGGAGATCCGGATTTTCTCATTGCCGCATTCGGCCAGGTTCCCCCGCAGATCGCTGCCGCTAAGCACCGGATGCTCATGGAACAGCTGAAAGATCCGGCCCAGGATCAGCTGCTCAGTCTCCCTGTCCTTGGCATAAGGTGTGAGCAGATAGTACAAATCCAGATAAGCCGGCGGATACATGAACTCATTCTTGCCGCCGGTCTCTTCCTTCTCACTGTTGCGCATACTTGGGCTATGGCTCAAATAATACAAACACATTGAGAGCTTCATCGTTGAGCTGTCAATGTCACTCGGAGAGCCGAAGCTGATGAAGCTGTCATCGTTCAGCTCAGGCACATGCGCCTTCAGTAGCGCCTTCAGGCTGGTGCTGACATCTCTTATTACCGTACCTGTATCCACGGCCATGCTTATTTCACCTCGATCAGTGTGTGATAGGGCGCATAATCCGATTGCAAAAAGGTTCTGCCCAGCTTCAGATACTCCCGCTTGGCAGCCAGCATGATCTGCCTCATCCCGATCGAACAGCCCTCATGGGCCGCATAAAAGGCCGCATTCAAGGCAATGTTCTTGATGTTGCCTCCGGCCAGAATGAACTTCTCCGCCATGAAATCGTAATCCAAGCCGGCATCAAGCGGCGCTCCCGCCGGGAACATTCCCCGCCAGATCCGGCCGCGCTGCTGCTGCTCCGGGAACGGGAATTCCAGCTTGAAATGCAGCCTGCGGGCAAAAGCATCGTCCAGATTCTGATTCAGGTTGGTCGCCAGAATCACAATTCCCGTGTACTCCTCCATCTTCTGCAGCAGGTAGCTGATCTCCACATTCGCGTACCGGTCATGCGCATCCTTGACCTCAGAACGCTTGCCGAACAAGGCATCCGCTTCGTCGAAGAAGAGAATGGCGTTCGAGGTCTCCGCTTCATCAAAAATCCGCGACAGATTCTTCTCGGTCTCCCCGATATACTTGCTCACAATCTGCGAGACATCGATCTTGTAGATTTCCAGACTCAGCTCAGTCGCAATCACCTCAGCGGCCATTGTCTTCCCGGAACCCGGCGGCCCCGAGAACAGGATGTTCAGCCCTCTTCCGAGCGACAGCCGTCCCGCAAAGCCCCACTCCCCATAGACAAGAGCGCGGTATTTCACCTGGCGGCAGATTTCCTTCAGCTGATTCAACTGCTCTTCGGGAAGCACCAGCATGTCCCAGGTATACATGGCCTGGACCTTCGAGGCCAGTGCCTGAATTCTGCGGCTGGACTGGAAGTAACAGGCTTGATAGAGATCCTTCGTGCTAATCCCCTTCTCCCTGGAGCCATTCCAGACGGCGATGTTCTCACTCCCGTTCAGCGCGGCCCGGATCTGGCTTGAAGTGAAGCGGAAGCTGCCGCTGACTTCATCCAGTTCCATCTGCGGAGACAGCTTATACTTCTGGCCGAAGGCTGTCCACGCCGCCTTGCGGGCCGCTGCATCCGGAAAGGGCAAGTTGATCTGCATGAAGTTCAGCGGAATTCCGGTGAAGCTGATTCCCCACTGCGCTTCTCCAAGGATGAACGTCAGCGGTGCACAGTCTGCCAGCATCTCCATGAGGAGCCGGATCTGCAGGCTGTAGCGGTCATCCTCTGTCACCAGGCTGTCGAAGCCGGTGAAGCAGAGGGCCGTCTTCATCAGCAGCGCATGCCGTCCAAGCAATCTCAGCATTTCGCTGAAATCAGCCTCAGGGCGCAGCAGCTTCTCCAGATCGGCAACCAGCACAGAGAGTCCCAGGGTGCCGCAGACCTCGCAGATACCTCCGAGCTTCACGGCCTCGTCCGGCCCGCTGACGTATAGCAGGCTGCTGGAGCTGCCAGCACCGCTGCTGCTGTAATGCCTCACGAACCGCAACAGCTTCTGCTCCAGCTCAGCCGGGAAACGGGACTGCTGCGGAAGGGGCACAGTGCTAAGCTTCGCCGCCTTCGTCAGACGTTCATCCAGCACCTCATAGCCGAGCAGCAGATTCACCGCCCAATCCTCCAGCTTCAGCGGCCGGGCGATTAACGGAATGCGGCTGTCACCGTACTCCCCTCTTCGCTCCAGCAGCAGCTTCATCAGCGGCGCATTCGCATCGAACAGCAGACGGGCCGCCTGCCGCTCATCCTCTGCCCCGGCGAATACTTCCAGGACCAAAGCAACCAAAGGGCGCTTGTCCGACATATCATTCTGCAGGTAGGCATAGATTCGCCCATACTTGCTGTCCAGCTCAGGCGCCAGACAAGCGACCAGAATGCTTACCTCCAACCCCGACAGGTTAAGTGCTGAAGCCACCTCCGGGAGCATGAGCCTGGGTGCGGGACTGGATGCCTGCCCTGCGGACGGGTAGAAGCTTGCCTTCAATCTGGCAGCAATCTGCCGTTCCAAATGAGCAATTTCCGCTGTTAATAGATTGATGTAACGCTCATCTTCTGGCTGGACATCCAGCAGACTGCGGATCTCCTCGTCCACCAGCTCCAGCTCTGCGTGCGGCTTCGGTCCCGCAAGGTACCTGAGCTTAAGCCGGAGCTCCAGCAGTTGCAGCTCTTCTGCGAGATGTTCTTGGTTGGAGCTGTAGGGCGGAGCGGGTTCGCTGCTCTCCTGTCGGGAAACTGGTGCTCTGGATATTTCTTCAGAAGCTGCTGCTTCATATGCGGAAGCAGCAGCAGCGCCTGCGCCAAGCTCGGCTGCTTCGACCCGTTCCACATCATCAGCAGCCTCCACTGTTTCCTTTCGATAGCCTCTAGCCAATTTTTTGAATTTCATCGGCAGTTCTGTCCTCACTCTATATTTTCTTGTTCATATATAAAGTAAGTTTTGGGAGGGGAATTACAACTGGGGGCGGAGGGGGGAATGATGATTTTTTTGTAAAAAGATTACTTAAAAATAAAAGAATTTAGCATATATTTCTATTACTTTCACTTTATCAGATTGGATTTTTTCGTTAATGTTAAAAAAAGAAATAAAATAAATATAATAAAAAAAGGTCAATAATGGTAGTTTCTGACCATAATTGACCTTTTTGATTTAACGGAATAGCATTATTGAGTTTATTAATAAACACTTAAAAACATTTCCATAAATAGATTATATTATTAAACTTCATCGTCCTCTTTTAGCAATATTGCATCCAATCGTTCTCTCTCCTGTGCAATTTGGCGTGATAGTTCAAAGCTATTCATGAACATTTCAAGTGGTAACTCTTCTACCCCGTCTTCAGTTTGTTTAAGAATCCTAAATTTTGATTGATGTGTTGATAATACCTGGACTAAATTTTTCATTAACTCCAGTTCCTCTTTGTTTCTACGATTTACAATCATTATCGGTATATGATTCATGCTGTTAAATTTAATTTCATGAAGGGATAAGTTCACATGTTTTTTGGTTGTCATTAACAATTTACCGCTTATATTTGAATCCAGTAATAAAGAATATGTGGACAAAATACCTCACCTCAAATATATATTTTATTCTAAAATTCCTCTGGGAATTGCGGATTCATTGGTTTACCAGGTAAACTCTTACGATATGAATTTCCATGCCAACGTTTTAAATGTTCTTTAAACGTTGCCGGATATATAATCTCTCCTTTGTCTGCTAGATGGGGATTCTTAGAAACTGAATAAGCATGATGTCCTGTAATAGTTTTCCCATTAAAAGTGGGTGCTTTATCATTTAAAATATCATTTATTTGTTCTTGCGACCATTCACGAGTTGTTTGCTCACCATTCCTAATTCTTGCTCTTTCCTGATCCCAGAATTTTTGCACCCCTTCATCCCTTCTTGAATCGAGTCTTTTATTCCATTGAAGTCTTTTCCACTCTTCTTTAGTTATTGTTCTATTATCAACCTTTTTATTGAATTTTTTCTTTGTCCTATATCCCAATTGCTTATAGGGGCTAGACTTCGGTGATAAATCAAGTCCTGCTTTCTTCGACCTTTGGTTAATAACATCACTCGGGTCCTCAAAGCTATCAAAATCAATCTTATCTTTATCCCCATCTGCATTCATAGAGATTTTTTTTAGCTCTGTATCTTCTAGCTTACTGAGTTTGCTATATTCTGCATCACTAAGCTTAATCGGCTTCTTACCATCGAGTTCCAGCTCTTTTAATCGCTTCTCAAGTTGCTTCTCATCGATCTCCTGCATAGTCCCGTCAATCAGCAACACCCAAGGATTAACCTCGCCGTACAGACGGATATGCTTACCCTTGCGCACCAGCTTAAACTTCTTGAACTTGAACTTTTGCAGAATCCGGTCCAGCAGGCCCCGGAGATTTTTGGCCCCCTTCATGAGCCCCTTTTGCAGGCTCTTGATCACGATTTTACCATTACGTATGATCATGCTGCCGCTCCTGGAGGCCAGCTTGGCTCCAGATTTCAGCAGGCTCTTGATGCCTTTGGCTCCTGCGCCTACAACGTTCTTCACCCCGCTGGCTGCCGCTCCGACGCCCTTCTTGACAGCTTGTCCGGCTTTCTTGAGGTTGGCTCCGACAGCTTTGAAGCCACCCGCCATCGCCAGCTCAACCAGTCCCATCGCCAGTGCAGTAGCGAGCGCAATCGCGGCAGGTTCGATCATCTTCTGCCAGCCCTGGCTCAGGTAAGTTCCGATGTAGCCTGCGGCTTGCGCTAAGGCTTGCGCAATAGAAACAATTGCCTGAGCCTGCATCACAACCGTGATAATATTAATGATCGGGGGAATCAGCACCGTAATAGCCCCGCCAGTGACGACAAAAGCAGCGCTAACAGCTATTAATGCTCCCGCTATACCCGCAAGCAGCTGTAATCCATGGGCCTTCATCCATTTTATTACAAATGATTTAATTTGGTCAAACAACATTTTCGCATTGCCTGCGCGCAGCTTCGCACCGTCTGCGATTTTGCCGCCAAGGCTCTGATTGGCTGCTCCGGTGTCGAATTCCGCCATAATGCTGTCCATTGTAGCCGGGTCGCGGCTGCCGGATATCTCCTTCGTTTCTCCATCCTTCAGGTTCGCCTCCTGCACCAGGGAAGGGTCCATTTCGCCCTGCTCCACCGATTCCATTTCAATATCTTCAGCGGTCAGCTTCTCATCCGCTGCCGGTCCTGCACCCTCTGTCTGCTCTGCAGCTCCGCCTTCTGCGGCTCCTGCCCCCATAGGCTTCGAGATATCTACTCCGAGCAGGTACTCCCACATCTTCCCTTCCAGATGGCTGAATGAACGCTTCGCCGCCTTCCCGAGCGCCCCTATACGGACGAGCACATCCAGGAAAGTCGCAATCAGCAGATTGCCGAGTGTTGAGATTAGCTTGGAATAGAAGTTCTGCACTGCTGCCAGCGCCTGATCCACTTTAGCGGCCAGGAAGTCCATGACCTGAGTGACCTTGGTCTTGAGCTTCTGGGCCAACTGGTTGACCGCTTTAATGGCCTTATTGACAACTCCGTCAATCTTGCTGCATATCTTGGCTGCAATGCCGGGGAACTTGGCAAATACAACGGACACCAGCTTTTTGAGCAGCACACCCAGTCCCTTGATCAGGGTTGTAATCAGCTTGCGGCCCAGTTCAATGATGCCCAGTACAGCCTGCTTCGCTTTGTCAAAAATAAACTTAACCGCTTTGCGGAGACCCTCAAAAATGAAGTTGACTGCTTTCTTAACGAGTTCGACCACAGCTTCCAGCTTGCCCTTCACCCAGCCGAGGAAGCCGCCCTTCTTCTCTTCTTTGGCCTTCTCCTGTTCATGCTTGCCGTCTGCTTCCTTCTTCGCTTTACTGTAGGCCTGCGTCGCTTCCCGCTCTGCTTCGGACTGCTTCTTCTGGGCTTCCCGCTCTTTGTCGGTGCGGACGCTGTTGATCTCCTGCTTCTTCTGCTGGGCGGCTGATCCGGCCTGCTTGGTATAGTCCGTCTCGGCAGCATCCAGCTCCTTTTTCCACTCGCCCTGCAATTGGGTGACTTCTGCTTTGGCTCCAGCCTGCTGGCTGATCTGCTTGTTCTTCGCCTCGGTCTCGGCCTGCCGGATTTGCGCCTGGCTGTCGGCTTTGGAGCCCAGCACTTTACTGTCGAATTTCGCTTGTTCCTTCTTATATTCCGCCTGCTTGGCGCCGAGCTGCTTCTTCATCTCCGGAGCCAAGCTGCGGTTCAGTCCTGCTGTCATTTCTGCAGGCAGTGCCAGTGCGGGCAGTTTTTTGGCCCCGGGTGCCTGCCCGCCTTTCAGCCCTGCAGCAGCCTTCACCACGGTGCCATCCGGCTCGGGATAGATCTCATTCTCCCCGAACGGCTGCTTGATCTGGCCCATCTCCGCCTGCTTGGCTGCGCTCACCTGCTGTGAGGCCTCCTGATGAAAACCCTCCATCTGGGAGGGATCTGCCTCCCCGGTCATACTGATTCCCGGCGGCTGGGCGGCTGCGGAGCGGATTTCGCTGAGCATCGCCTCTGGATTGCTCCCGGAACCGGATGCACTAATGTTCATTTTATCCAGCTTCCCTGTACTAACAGCCCCGCCAGTACGCTCGCTTTTGAAGCCTTCCTTCACCGTGTGCTTCAGCGCAGCCGGTTTCTTCCGGGCCTGCAGGACCTTCCCTTTCAAGCCGGTCGGCACTGGAACAGCAGGCAGCCCTTGCTTAGTCTTCTGCGTCTGCTTCGTGAAGGCACCAGAGGATACACTCACAGCCTGGGCATAGGCATCCCCCAGCTCTGTAGGCTGAACCTGTGTCAGCTGATCCAGAATCTGCCCAGGATCTTCACCGCTGATCTTCACTGCCTTGCCCTTCGCCGGCTTCTCCTTCCCATCTCCCGCCAAGGCACCTAGTGCTGCTCCGAGCGATGGCTCCTTCGCTGCTTTCTTCGGTGCATCAGCACCTTTGGAGGCGGCGGACTTCTTGGCTGGCTCCGGCGCATCCCCTCCCTGAGCTGCTGCGGGCTCCTCCGCCTTCCCGGCATGTACCGGTCCCGCAGACGGCTCTTCCCGGGCCTCTTCTGCAGCCGGAGCAGCGGAATCTGGTTCCGCCGCTACAGCGGCCTCCACTCTCCCCTTTGAAGGGGCGGGCGCTGCCGTCTTCTTGACAGTCCCTGGGCCGGAAGAACTGCCCCCACTAGCAGGCTTAGTTTGTGTGACAGACGCAGCAGCGCTTGCTGCCTGCCCCTCGGGCTCCTCCTTGCTCTGCATCTTGGCTTCAGCCGGAGGGCTTGCTTGCTCTGCTTCTGCTTGCACCGGTTCCGGTGAATCCGTATGCTCTTCCATCTGGGCTTCTGCGGCCGCGCTCTTACTTGGTCCAGCCGCCTGGGTTCCATGATCTGCCTGCTCTTTCTTCTTCCCATCCTCCTTCAGACTCGATAACAATTGAACCACGGCCCGGTTGCCGAGTGTGCGCTGGAGCGCCAGCTTGTCTTCACGGCTTAAGGAAGCCGGATTCTGGCGGACACGCCGGATAATCTCTACCGGGTCCGGTTGTTTCGCGGCTGCCGGATGAATGAATACCTGAGGATTGCTGTATGGTTTATGGCCGCCGGATGCTTTATCTTTCTCCTTACTTACGGTTGCTTGGGTCTGCAATGGAGTCCCCCCTCTGTAAAAAATCGATCCTATAGATAAAGTAAAATCCATAGCGCTTTTTACAGCCGGAGTTATAAATAAATCCATTTATTCTAATAATTATGTATAATCGCATGTCAAAAAGGCCGCCCTAAGGCAGCCTATAATCCTTCTTGCGGATTAACGGTTATTCGGGTCTGCCGCTTGGCCCGAGGCTTTGCGCAGCTCATTAGCCAGACGGTGAAATTCTTTTCCAGACTCTGCATTACCTGCAGCCATATAAGCCGCTTGAAGAAAAGCAATGATCTTGCCCGCATCCTCTTTCTTCATCATATAGTCTTTTCCCTCCCCGTTTACATTGCCTGGTGCAGGAACCGCAGCAGACTGTGTGCTCCACCAGCCCGCCTCTCCACTTGACTGATTGAGGTCCACATTCACCCCGTGAACCGGCTGACCCAATCCCTTGGGGCCGTTGTCGTATTGATAAATGTGGATACCCTCCGCTTTTCGGCCTTTACTCCAGGCATACGTCTGCCAAAAGCCGGTGCAGGCCTTAGCGGCCATTGCAGCTTCAATAACGGTCACGCTCCCGTAGACACCCGACTGGTAATTCCGGGCGGCTTCTCCTGCTGCCGTAATATACTCTATCACCGTATCCATCTGTTTCGCAGAAGCGTCGAAATCAACAGCAAAGTAGATCCGGCTCCCGGCAGGTTGTCCAACCGCAAGGGCCGTCTGTGCGGCAATCGCCCCGTCTGTCAGACCGGCGGCACGGCCTCCCAGCGCACGGCTGGCGGTCGTTTCATACACAGAGACAATTTGCAGCCCCGCAGCGCTGATGGCAACCGCCTCCGCCTGGGTTAACCTTTTCCAGCCGGAGGGCACGAGGTAACGGCATACGAATTCGTAACCATCCTCCTTGAATTTCTTTGCCAGTGTACGTGTTAGCGGTGCTGCGCAATCAAAGCCTTTGGCCATTCCCCCATCTCCTTCTTCCTGTCTGCTACCCGATTAATATTTTCATCAAAAGTCCCGCTGCGGCAATACACATCCCCACGCTGCTAATGATCGTGCCCACCAGCCAGCGCTGATTCTCCCCTTGCCTGAGCTTCAATCTGGACAGCTCATCCCGCATCTCATCCATCCGTAAATGCGCCGATTTGCTGCTCTGCATGGCCTCAAGCGCAATATCCCTTGCACTGTTCATGATGTCAAGCTTGGTCTCTACCCGGGTCAACCGTTGAAGGATTTCATTCATGTCGTCTGGCATATCGTACCCCCGCTAATGGAGCTGGTTGATCTCCCGTTAATGAATAGCTCCAAGCTGCAGCCACTGATCCGGCAACAGCCTGGAAGCCGTGCAATGCTTACTTAGCCGCTTACGGTTCCATCCCTGCAATCAGATTGCCGGAGGAGTAGGCCGTAATTTTGCTGGTATCTGTAAAGCCCGTTGCCTGTCCATTGAAGGAATAATCATTGGTCTGATAATAATTTGAGAAATCCGATTTCCAGAATCTGCACTGAATTTCTACAGTTTCTCCCGGCTTCAGACTTCCGGCACCATTGGTGAAGCCGATTTCCAGATAATAATCACTGCCGGTTTTGCCTGCTGTCTTCTGGAAGCTTCCCGTAACATAGGACTGAATCACCCTGGTATTCGAGCCTGATACTCTGGCATAATCCGTATAGAAGCTCTGGAATCTCTCTCCATCGACGGTGTAGTAATATCTGAGCTTGATGCTGGAGAGCTGCAAGGTAGACTTACTGGTATTCTCAAAGGATATTCGCGGAAAAATCGTATTCGTCACGCTGCTTCTGCTCGCATTATACGATTGAACCTTGAACGTCTGAGTAACGGTTACATTCTGCACCGCCGTCGATACATTACCGTTAACATCCGTGGCCGTCCAGGTGAACACTGTTATTCCTAACGGGAAGCCGTCAGCCGGAGCATCATTCTTCAGCACAACTCCGAAGATGTCGCTCGCTGTCGCTTGGCCCAGGTTCACAAGCGTCTTGGTTCCGGTTGCCGGAGCAGCAACATCTGCCGGAGCTTTCAGCACAGGCTTCGTCGTATCCACCACCGTAATCTTCTGCACACCAGTGCTGACATTGCCGTTCGCATCTGTAGCCGTCCAAGTCACCTCAGTGGTTCCTAGCGCGTAGTTCTCAGGCGCGTTGCTGGTTATTGTTACCTTGAAAATGTCCGTCCCTGTTGCTACGCCGATCTCCACCGGAGTTTTCAGGGCTGATGCTTCTACCGTCTTGTCAGCCGGAAGCTTCAACATCGGCTTCGTGGTATCCACCACCGTGATTTTCTGCACGCCTGTGCTGACATTGCCGTTCGCATCTGTAGCCGTCCAAGTGACTTCGGTTGTTCCCAGTTCATAGCTCTCTGGCGCATTACTGGTTATTGTGACTTTGAAAATGTCCGTCCCTGTTGCTACGCCGATCTCCACCGGAGTTTTCAGCGCCGTTGCTTCCACCGTCTTGTCAGCCGGAAGCTTCAGCACAGGTTTCGTCGTATCCACCACCGTGATTTTCTGCACACCTGTGCTGACATTGCCGTTCGCATCTGTAGCCGTCCAAGTCACCTCAGTGGTTCCTAGCGCATAGCTCTCAGGCGCATTACTGGTTATTGTGACTTTGAAAATATCCGTCCCCGTTGCTACGCCGATCTCCACCGGAGTTTTCAGGGCTGATGCTTCTACCGTCTTGTCAGCCGGAAGCTTCAACACCGGCTTCGTCGTATCCACCACCGTAATCTTCTGCACACCAGTGCTGACATTGCCGTTCGCATCTGTAGCCGTCCAAGTCACCTCAGTGGTTCCTAGCGCATAGCTCTCAGGCGCATTACTGGTTATTGTGACTTTGAAAATATCCGTCCCCGTTGCTACGCCGATCTCCACCGGAGTTTTCAGGGCTGATGCTTCTACCGTCTTGTCAGCGGGAAGCTTCAGCACAGGCTTCGTGGTATCCACCACCGTAATCTTCTGCACGCCTGTGCTGACATTGCCGTTCGCATCTGTAGCCATCCAAGTCACCTCAGTGGTTCCTAGCGCATAGCTCTCAGGCGCATTACTGGTTATTGTGACTTTGAAAATATCTGTCCCTGTGGCCACGCCGATCTCTACCGGAGTTTTCAGCGCCGTTGCTTCCACCGTCTTGTCAGCCGGAAGCTTCAACACCGGCTTCGTGGTATCCACCACCGTAATCTTCTGCACGCCAGTGCTGACATTGCCGTTCGCATCCGTAGCGGTCCAAGTGACCTCAGTGGTTCCTAGCGCATAGCTCTCAGGCGCATTACTGGTTATTGTGACTTTGAAAATATCTGTCCCTGTTGCCACGCCGATCTCCACCGGCGTCTTTAGGGCTGATGCTTCTAGAGTAATATCAGCCGGAAGCTTAAGAGCAGGTTTGGCCGTATCGACAATCGTCACCTTCACGATGCCCACTGCGGAATTTCCGCTGCTATCTATAGCTGTCCATTTTACAATCGTAGTACCGATAGGGAAATTTGCAGTTAGGGTCTTCTCAGAAGTGATCGCGCCATGCTCTCCCGGAGCATCTGTGGTTAGAGTGACCGGGAAGAAATCCAGCGCCGCTGGCACTTCCAGTTCTACCGGGGTTTCCAGAGCCGTTGCTTCCTTGGTCAGCTGCAGCGGTCCTTCGAATTTCAGCAAAGGCTGTGTCGTATCCACTACGGTAATCCGCTGTACCCCGGTAACCTCGTTACCATTGATATCTTTGGCCTTCCAGGTAACTGTCGTTGTTCCCAGCGGATAAGCATCCCGAGCATCCGATGTTACCGTCACCTTGAAAATATCCGTGGCCGCTGCTTGACCGATCTGCACCGGAGTCTCTACAGCTGTTGCTTCTACCGTCAGATCTTCCGGTACAGTTAGTGTCGGCTTCGTCGTATCCACGACCTTAATCTTCTGCACCTTCGTAGTCACGTTGCCGTTCGCATCGGTTGCCGTCCAGACCACTTCTGTTACGCCCAGCGGGTACGCTTCCGGGGCATTATTCTTCACCGTCACCTTGAAAATATCCGAGGCCGCTGCCACGCCGATCTCCACCGGAGTCTCTACCGCTGTTGCTTCTACTGTCAGACCTTCCGGTACAGTAAGCGCCGGTTTCGTCGTGTCCACGACCTTGATCTTCTGCATCTTCGTTGTCACGTTGCCGTTCGCATCGGTTGCCGTCCAGATCACTTCTGTTACGCCCAGCGCATATGTTTCCGGGGCATTATTCTTCACAGTCACCTTGAAAATATCCGTGGCAGACGCTTGACCGATCTCCACTGGAGTCTCTACAGCTGTCGCTTCTACCGTCAGATCCTCTGGCACAGTTACTATTGGCTTCGTGGTGTCCACAACCTTAATCTTCTGCACCTTCGTAGTCACGTTGCCGTTCGCATCAGTTGCCGTCCAGATCACTTCTGTTACGCCCAGCGCATAAGCTTCCGGGGCATTATTCTTCACTGTTACCTTGAAAATATCTGTAGCCCTTGCCACTCCGATCTCCACTGGAGTCTCAACAGCTGTTGCCTCCACTGTCTGATCCTCCGGCACGGTAAGCGCCGGTTTCGTCGTGTCCATGACCTTGATCTTCTGCACCTTCGTTGTCACGTTGCCGTTCGCATCGGTTGCCGTCCAGACCACTTCTGTTACGCCCAGCGGATACGCTTCTGGGGCATTGTTCTTCACCGTCACCTTGAAGATATCCGTGGCAGACGCTTGACCGATCTCCACCGGAGTCTCTACCGCCGCCGCTTCTACCGTCAGATCTTCCGGTACAGTAAGCACAGGCTTCGTGGTGTCCAAGATAGTAACCTTTTGCTTACGCGTGGATACGTTGCCGTTCACATCCTTCGCTGTCCAGGTGACTTCAGTCACGCCAAGCGGATAGGAAGCCGGAGCATTGCTGCTCACTGCGGCAATCCCGAAGATATCGGTGACCGCAGGCACCGGCAGCTTAATCTGCATCGTCTGTCCGGTGGCTTCTGCAATGTAGTCCGGAATTTCAGCGATGGCTGGTGCTGTGGTATCTGTTACTGTAATCGTCTGCGTTCCGGTACTGAAATTGCCGTTCGCATCAGTCGCCTTCCAGGTGACAATGGTCTTGCCGAGCGGGTAGCTGGCCGGAGCATTGCTGACCACCGTGACCGGGAACAGATCCGTCGCCGTAGCCTTGCCGATTTGAACCGGAGTATTTACTGCGGTAGCCTCCACACTGATATCCTGCGGAACCGTCAGGATGGGCAGCGTGGTATCTACTACGGTCACCTTTTGCTTGCCGGTGGTTACCAGACCGTTGGCATCCTTAGCCGTCCAGATTACCTCAGTAATGCCTACTGCATAATTCTCGGGAGCATTGCTGATTACAGTGACCGGGAAAATATCCGTGGCTGTGGCCTCTCCAGTCATTACTGGAGTTCTAATCCCCGTAGCCTCAACCTTAACATCTGCCGGGATAGACAGCTTAGGCGCAGTCGTATCCACAACCGTTACCTTCTGCTTCGCGATAGCCACATTGCCGCTTGGATCACTGGCCATCCAGGTAACCAGTGTGGTACCGACCGGGAAATCAACCGGAGCATCGTTAATGATCCCGGTCTCGAACAGATCGAAGACCACCGGCTCGCCCAGAGCAACCTTGGATCTGACCGCCGTGGCCTCTACCGTAAGATCCTCCGGTGCTGTAATGACCGGTTTGGTCGTATCTACGATCTTGACCTCTTGAGTCCCCTTAGTTGCATTGCCATGCTCGTCCGTTATCGTCCATGTTACTTTGGTGGTGCCAAGCGGGAATTCCGCCGGAGCATCATTCTTGACTGTCACGGCAAAAATTTCTGTAACCACCGGCTGGCCGATGTCTACCTTTGTGCTTGCTCCCGTAGCTTCTGCCGTTATGCCCCCTGGCAGTGTGACCAGCGGCTTCGTCGTGTCTACGATCTTCACCGTCTGTGTTGTCTTGGTGGTGTTGCCGTTCTCATCTGTAGCCGTCCAGGTAACGACTGTTGTCCCGAAGATGAAGCGTTCCGGGGCGTTGTTGGTTACAGTAACACTGAAAATATCCTTGGCAGACGCTTCCCCCAGCTCCACTGGAGTCTTAATGCCGGTTGCCTCTGCGGTAATGTCTCCAGGCACTGTTAACTGTGGAGGCGTTGTATCTGTAACTGTAATCTTCTGCACTTTCTCGGTGACATTTCCATGCTCATCTGTGGCGGTCCAGGTAACCTTGGTCACGCCCACCGGATAATCCGCCGGGGCATCCTTAGTTAGAAGCACATCGAACAGATCGCTGGCTTCGGCTTGTCCAATATTCACCTTCGTCCGTCTAGCCGTAGCTTCTACGGTAATATCCTTCGGTATTGTCAGTACAGGCTTGGTGGTATCCGTAACATGTATCGTCTGATCTGCTGTAGAGATATTGCCATTCTCATCCTTGGCCGTCCAGCTCACCTTGGTTATGCCCACCGGGTAATCCTCAGGCGCATTATTCGTAATATACACCTTGAAAATATCTGTGGCGGCGGCCTTCCCCGGATCTACCACAGTTCTTCGGCCTACAGCTTCTTTTGTAATGTCGGCCGGAACCGTCAATAACGGCTTTGTTCTGTCTACAATGGTGACCTTCTGTGTTGCTGTAGTTACATTGCTGTTGGCATCGGTTGCCGTCCAGGTGACGGTAGTCGGACCAATGGGGAATTCCTTTGGCGCGTCATTCACCACAATGACCGGGAAAATATCCGTAGCCGACGCTCCGGTGACCACAAGCGGCGTTTTAACCGCTGTAGCTTCCACAACCATATCTCCCTGCACGGTTAATACCGGCTTTGTCGTGTCTTTTACAGTAATTCTCTGCACCTGTGAGGAGGTGAGTCCTACCGGGTCCACCGCTGTCCATTTCACGGTAGTTGTCCCGATCGGATAGTCTCCAGGGGCATCATTCGTCAGTAGAACATCCGGGACCGAGATATCCTGAACGGAGGCTTGTCCAATATCGGCAGGGGTACGTACCGCCTTCGCTTCCATTGTAATATTCGCCGGAACAGTAATGACCGGGACCGTCTTGTCAATCTTCACTTCTGTCTTCTGTACAGCCGTCAGATTGCCCGCATGGTCTTCGGCCCAGAATTCCAGAGGGATGATTCCCTCCACCGGGACGTCAAAAGCAGCCGTGCTGCCTGCCACAATCTGTTCTTCGCCGTCCGCTCCGAGTCTATAATGAATCTCCTTCACTCCGGAGTGGGCATCTGATGCGGTAAGAGAGACCGTAACATCCGTGCTGTTCCAGCCCTTCTCATTCGCTTCCGGACTTAGAATACTGGCGATCAGCGGACCACTCTTGTCAATTTGCACTACTACCGTGCGGGGAGCTTCAGCATTCCCGGTTCTGTCCACTGCCCAGTAGCTGACGGTAGTCGCTCCTTCCTGTTCCAGCTCCAGCGCCGCGCTTGGGCCGGCAGTTCTCACGGTATCGCTCCCGCCTAGCTTGTAATAGATCGCTTCCACACCGGAATATGGATCTTCAGCGGTAAAATGCAGCGCAACCTTCCCCCGGCTCCAGCTGCCGGATTCGGCACCTGTTACAGCTACTTCTGTAACCGGAGCGCTTTTATCAATATGGATGGGACCGAAGGTTGCGATGGAATAATGATTCTTATCCTCATCACTGGTAGCCGCACTGTCAACAGCCTTGCCCGTTGCCGTCTGGCCTGCTCCTTCAGCGGTGAATTTCTGATCCGGGGTCAGGGATTTGATCGCTGACAACGTATCCTCTGCCGTATAATGTACCGTCACGGAATGACTGGTCCAGGTCCCGGCAATGTAAGGAGCACCGTTATCCGTTACCGCCGTTGCCTTGATGGAAGGCGGCGTCGTATCGATCAGGTTAGAGCCTACGGCACCGACCTCTACCTTGAAGGTAACCGGCTGAAGACCGGGAACGGTAGCTTTTACCTCCATGGTCTTAATGACCCCGGTTCCCTTCGAATAGACCTGATAGCCTTCTCCTATATATCCTGTGTAGTTGTTAGCCGCAGATGCATATCCGTTCGCATCCGACACAACTGTAATTCCAGTACTATTAAGCCCGCGCATGACCGCAGTAATTGTACTGTCCTCCGAGACGGTGAACGTGACGGGAATACCCGGCAGCGGATTACCCGCCGGATCCTTGACAGCCACCACCTGCGGAAGCATGAAGCCGCGCCCCCCTGGAATCACCCCCGAGGCCTGCGACAACCGGATCTGCTGTAGCAGCGGCGACACCGGGCTCATCGACCCCTCGACATTACTTACAGCCATCAGGTTCATCTGATAGACTCCGTGGTTCAGAATTACTCCCAGGGTAGGGTCTATCTCATACACCGATTGATAGACGGAGCCATAGACCGAATTCTTAACCGTTGCCGCCTGATGAAGCTGTGGTATTGGCGGCTCATCCTCGTACACTGCCGCGGTGACAGTGTCCGCCTCAGGGCCCGGAAGAATGTTGTGGACTATTTTCCCCGACCCGAATACAGCGCCTGGCGCCAGCATCAGAATTAGAAGCGAGAGACACAGCCATCTGCTGATTATGCCTAACCGTCCTTGCTGCACAAGCTTGCATTTCCTTTTTGAATGTTTCATCATACATCCCCTAACTTTTTAGTAATGAGCATAGTGATCATGGTGAAGCCTGGACCTCCTTTACTAATCAAAGGGAAACCCGGATGGGTTTTTACAACTGTTTATTCCGGTTCACACAAACTTCGATTTTCGTCTCGAGCCATGCTTCGAGGTCGCCGATCACAAGACTCAGCTCCTTCCGTGCGGTTTCTCCCAGGATCGCTATCGCCTTCTCTTTAGCCAGCAGAAAAGATTTCCTCATCGCCTCCGTGTCGAAACTGCCTTGTTGCTTGAGCGTCTCCACGAACGTCTGATTGACGGCAATTACAGCGGATTCAACAGCATCCCCCGCCCGCTGAAGCAGGCTGTTCACTGCCTCATTCTCGATTCTCTGCTCAAGCCCGGCAATTTCCCGCCTGATATAAGCAATTAGAGACCTCGCCAGCAGCCCGAGCAGCGGAATAATCAGTACGGTCATCAGGGTGCTCATCATCTCAGGTGTTACATAGTCACTCATCGTCATCGCCTCCTAAATGGGAATTTCGACAATCTATTGTCTTGTATTCTCGTAATACTAGGTAATCCAGAAATAATTATTACAACTTTCGCAAGAAAAATAGTATTCTTGTAAATTTTTGTTTTTGTCAGTTGTGGAATCTATGGAATATTTTACTTGTTATATGAGAGGATCAGCGATTGATTAGGTCAGGCCTGGGGGAACGGGCTCCGCTGAACCCTGGAATGAAGGTACTACTGAACATGGGGAGGAAAATTCATGGTTACCTGTGATGACGAATTAGTTGAAACCTGCAGGAAATTATTAAAACGCTCAGCATGGAGAATCCAGTACAAGACTCGCATTCAGCTTATACGGGAAAGTAATCCGCTCTACGATAATGAATGCTACGACAACAGCTTTGAAAGTATGGTCGTTTCTGAGCTGTTCGTCGATGAGCTTCTGGATATGCTACCATGGGCAAAATGCAGGTATATTATCAAAAAAACAGTCATAGAAGGAATGGCCGAACAAGAAGTAGCAGCCGAGCTGCAAATGACTCAACAGGGGGTTAGCAAATGGAAACGCAAGGGACTGGAAGTCCTGAAGGAAAATCTTATCCATTCATCGAGACCGTAAAAAAAGCACAAAGCGGAGATAAAGCGTCCATGGAGGATATCCTAAGCCTGTTCTCGGTGGACATCGAATATTTATCCCGGTTCATTATGCTGCCGCGGGAAGAAGCCATTCAGACCTTAAAGATTGAACTCATAAATATTGTTTATCAGGATTTGTAAATTCAGCAGGAGCACCCCTTGAACATACATATTTTTCAGCAATAGCTAAATCAAGTGATTATTCAATGCAGATAGATTCCCTTACTTTTTATGTACAATGTCTAGTCAGCAATAGTCAGAGCTTCATATTATAAATAGAGAAGTATGACTAGCAGCTATTCAAGAGAAAGGAACACTGGAGAGTATGAATACATTCGATCCTTCGAGTGAATATCCTATAGTATTTTTGAACTCGGTCCCCAAGAGCGGTACTCATCTGATGAAGCAGATCTTAGAAGGCATTCCGGGGATGACGCAGAACCCTTATGAATTCTATGAAGGCTATCCGGAAGACTCCGGCCTCCACTATCAGCGGCTGCAGCTCGTCCGTAGCGGACATTTCACAGCAGGGCATGTGTACTATTCACCCCGGTGGTCTGGCATGCTTCGGGAGCTGAAGATCAAGCCGTTATTTCTTAACCGTGACTTAAGAGATATCGTCATCTCGTATACGTATTTCATAACAGACAAATACCCTAATCATCCGCTGCGCCCCTATCTGCTCTCTCTACCGGACCGCAATCAGCAATTTCTGGCTTTAATCCAGGGAATACCAGAGCTCCATTACCCGAGTATAGCCGCGTGGTATGGACAATTCGCCGGATGGAGCGGGGAAGCAGACTGTTTGCAGATCGCTTTTGAACACTTGGTAGACAGCCACAGCTCACGCCGCCGGACCATGGAGCAGCTGATTCGTTATCTCTGGGCTGACAAGCCGCTGCCATTACCGATGCACACAATCCTTGACGCCATGGAGCAGAACATTAATCCTAAGGCCTCCTATACCTTCCGCACCGGCACAACCGGGAACTGGCGGACCGAGTTCAATGAAGAGGTGAAGACTTGCTTCAAAGAGGTGGCGGGCCACCTGCTCTTCCCGGCAGGCTATGAGACAGATTACAACTGGTAACCTAATTGTTTGAAATGGAAGGTGGTGCTGCACATTGCATACGGGGGTAACACTGTGGTTCACCGGCCTGTCCGGCTCTGGAAAAACCACGCTCTGCCGCTGCCTGAATCAGAGATTGCAGCATATGAACGTGAGGACCGAACTGCTCGACGGTGATGTCTTGAGGAATCAACTGTTCCAGGGGTTAGGCTTCTCCAAAGAAGACCGGTCTCTGAATGTAAGAACCGCAGCTTATCTGGCGCAGTTCCTGACCCGGAATGATATCGTCGTCCTGGCTTCCTTCATCTCCCCATACCGGGACATGAGGGCGCAAATCCGGCAGAGCATCCAACCTTTCGTAGAAATCTACGTCAAATGCTCCTTCGAGGAATGTGCAAGAAGGGATGTCAAAGGCTTATACCGCAAAGCGCTTTCCGGAGAGATTCCGCATTTTACCGGCCTGACTGCCCCCTATGAGGAACCTCTCCAGCCCGAGCTTATTGTGGATAATGAGCTTCATAGCGAGGATCAATCCACGGAGCTCATTCTTGCCTACTTGATAGAGCATGGTTATATCTATTAATTCCATTGGTTGTTACATGAAGAACCCCCTATCCTTGGTTAAGGACAGAGGGTTCTTCATGTACAGCTGGCTTACACCTTGAACAGAATCACAATCTCAGTAAGCAGAATCAGTCCAGCCGCTGACACGCCTAGCGAATTAATAATGGTCAGCGCATCCGGGTAGTTCTCCTTACGGAACTGGGAGCAGAGTGACACCGTCCATAACACGCTGAAAAAAAGTCCGGTGCTTCCGCAGCCCCTCTCGTTCAGAAGCCGCCTTCTGCGCCGAAAGAATCTGCCGAGCCCGGCAAAGGTAAGCACCATATAAAGGATAAGCTCAGCGGATGAAATCACAATCACCTCACCTGCAGATAAGAGATGCATCAATGCATACTGAAGGCTAAAACCGATAAAGACAAGCATGTTAAAGGAAATCTTATGGGTACTCAAGCCGTCTTCCTCCCTTTGCGTATAAATGAACACGATCATTAGATAACGCTTACATTATAATTGTAATCGTTTTCCTTTTCTGTGATTTATGACGCTTTCGGCCTATAGGAAGATATGCCTTGCGGGTCTTCCCGCCCCTAATATGCACGCAAAAGAACCGGGCTGCTTCGAGATTAGCCCGGTTTCTTCGCTGTTTACACTCATCCCTACTTCAGACTCATAAAGCATTCAGATAATCAATAACGGCCTGCGTCCGCTTATCCCCGTTCTTCTCTACAAGCAGCAGGAAATCATCCAGCTGAGTCAGCAGTCTGCTGCCCTCGATTCTCTCGGGGCCTGCCTCCGACAGTGTATTCTCATAAGCGATGGCTGCCTTTTCAAGAATGACCTGGGTCTTCTTGTCGAACAGCGGTGTCTTGGTTGTGCCGTTGAACACAATCCGCTTGGCCCGTTCCAGCGCTTCTGTCATGGCCGCAGCACGGTTAGAGGTCTTATACGTCTGCACAAAATCCTCGTATTGCACAGCCCGCTCTATGATCTGGTACCAGTCCACCATCAACCTTTCGCCTGCCGCCATCGGCTGCTCCGACTCTGTCGCCATTAAGTCAATATAGACCTGCAGATCCTTACTGACATAAGGTTTGAAAACTTTGAAGCTCTTATAAGGAAGACCGGGCATGAATCCGCCATCCTGCACCAGCTTGTAGCCCATCCCCTCCAGGTCTTGGAGGACCACACGGACCTCGGCCTGTCTCACCTTGGAGCGTGCCAGCGCCATTGGCATCCCGGGCGTATAGATGTTCTTGATATTCAGTTGAACGACAGGCGCATTCATACGTTTGGTTGCCGTAGGCAGGTAAGCCTTCAGTGCATTCTCCAGATGCAGCACAGCCAGATTCGCTTCGAGCTGCGTCATCTGGCCGATCCGGTTGACCAGCGTGGCTTGGGCCAGGCCAAGGGACGAAGGCTTTTGCAACCTCTGTTCAAATAAAGCGAAAGCTGTTGTAGGCTTCACCGCCGCTGCCTCGATCTTCTGCGGGAAAGCGCTAAGAACGGTAATTCCGGTGCTAGTCAATAACAGTGCGGAGGCAAGCGCGGCTGCCAGGTTTTTGGTTAATCTCTTCGGCTTCATAGGCACACCCCTTCAATAAATAGACGTAGTGCTTATATTTTACCATACATTAACAACCGGGTTCACGGTTATAGACAACCCGATTATATGATCGCATAATAATAGTATGAAATATTGCCCATGAATAGGAGAATCATCAATGAACTTATCCGAACCTTTTACAACGGGCCGTCTGCATTTCCGTCTGCTGAATCAGAACGACACCGATGCCGTCTACAAGCAATTCTCGGACCCGGACATGTGCAGATACTTCAGTGAGCCGCCCTGCGATTATAACGAAGCTGTGGAGATTATTGAGCATTACGCCCAACCTGAAGGCAAAGGCCATCACCGCTATGGGATGTTTGACCGGGAGACCGGTTCCTTCATTGGCACCTGCGGATATCATTATTGGGACGCTGAGCGGAAGCAGGTGGAGATCGGTTATGACATCTGGAAGGACTATTGGGGGCAAGGTTATATGTCGGAGGCCCTGCCCGTACTTCTCGACACGTGCTTCACACAGCTTGATGTGGACTCTATCTATATCCTGACTCATCCGCATAACGCTGCTTCGATGGCAACTGTGCGAAAGTTTGGGTTTGAGGTGTGTGAGCCTTGCAGGGAAGTGGAGGAAGAGCCTCAGGTGTGTATGAAGCTAATGCGGGAGAACGCAGCTGCTGCCAAATAACAAATCAAGAGCAACAAGGGCTCCCTCCCCCATTGAGCTTTTCCAGATACTCTGTCATTTGATAGGACATATATAGCCTCAGTACCTGATCGATCTGGCGCAAATCAAGCTGAATCAGTTCGTCGATCTGGCGTAAACGGTACCGCAGGGTGTTGCGGTGGACGAATAGTTCGTCGGCGGTTTTTTGCAGCTGCTGGTTGTTCTTCAAATAGCAATAGAGGGTATGATACAAGTCGGCATGATGCTTCTCATCGAATACACGCAGGACCGTAAGCGCCGGATGGGTGACATCCCGGGAATCATGCTGCGCATGCGGGGACAACAGATCATACAGCTGCACATCAGCATACAAGATGCGCGGTTCCGCAGGCCAGACGATCCGCCCGATCTCCAGTGCCTTGAGCGCCTGCAGATAATATTTGCGGCAGTCTGTAAGGTCGGTGAATTCCCGGCTGATCCCCAGACGGATCTGATGGCTGACGAGAAATTCCCGCAAGCTTGGATCATACTCTCTTGACCTGGACGATGCAGTATCACCCTCACTGACCCCCACAATATACTCATGGTAAAAGATCAGCCGCTCCTCCCCGAAATGCAAGTGCAGCTGATCCCTTAAATAACCAGTCTGTTTGCCGGAAGCAGAGGCATCGTACCCCGCAAGCTCCAGCACCAGAATAGACAATCTGCCCTTAGGCAGATGCACTCCGCTCCGCAGGCTCTCCTGAATTAGTTGTGAACGGTTCTCCCCATTCTCCAGCAATTCATAGATCAGCTCTTCATATTCCGCCTGGCTTGAATTCCTGTAAAAGCTGTTCTTAGCCAGCTCCGCCGCCACCAGCCCGGCCGTAAAACCCGCCAGCTCATGATCCCTCCGCTCAATCGGGCGTGTGTCGCCCAGCACAATCACATTCCCGACAGGCTTGCTGCCGATCCTAATCTTGGCGACCAGCTTGGTCACCTGGCTTCCGCTGCATTCCACTTCATAAGCCTCCAGCGACTCTATGCCGGTCTGCACACTCTTCAGTTGGTGGACGGCAGCTATGAAATCATAGGAACAGTAGCCTTTGTGCAGATTATCGCTCCAGATGAGATCGGTAATCCCGCTACAATCCGAAGAAGCCAGAACCTTATAGCTTACATCGATGATAATCACCGGATTGCCCAGCAGCTCTGCCGCAGCACAGACGATTACATCCAGTCCTTTGCCGGCGACACAGGCCTCAAGCATTCTGCCCTTGGCCTGCTCCCGTTCAGCCTCTTCCAGAAACAGCTCCCGGGTCCGATTATAGAGCTCGAATACATCTTCCCCTGCCCCGAATTCCATACGGTTCTGTCTGCTATACATCTGCTGATGCTGGCCTGAAGCTGGCTCCACAGTATCATTAATCAGCATCAGGCTGGCCTGCTCCAACCCTTCTGCGTGATCCGGTAATCCGGACCGGTAGCCTACATAGATAAATTCAGGGGCAAAATGCGTCAGGCTCTTCGTAATCAGCATCGTATCTGAATATGCTGTCGTTATTGCTTTGTTCCACTGGATATGTAGGGCTTGCTTTCTAAATTGTCTGCTAATCTGTTCAAAGGTTACATTCATCGCTCTCCCCCCTTGATTATTATAGTGCGCCGCGCACAAGATTCCCATTTATTTTTATATTTTCCATATATATAATCACCGGAATAGTCATGTTACATTATTCGTGACCCTATAACACAGGAGGAGATTCAGATGAGCAGCTTCGTAAAAGATGTGAATGAGATTACCAAAAGAATCAATACACCTACGACCTTCTATAATGCCGAGACACTTACAGTCTATTGGGAGACTTCGCCCGAAGTGATCCGCAGCATTCTGCCCGCCCCGCTTACGCCGGGTCCAAGACCGCTTGTGCACGCTTTTGTTGCTAACTATCCCCGAACCAGCTTCTGCGAGCCTTACCGTGAAGCCGCGGTCTTCGTCCTGGCAGCCTACAACGGGCAACCGGGCACCTACTGCCTGTCCATGCCGATCAGCGATGATATCGCTATGGGCCTGGGGCGTGAGATTTATGGATTCCCGAAGAAGATGGCCGACATCAGTCTCCAGAAGGAGGATCACCATATAGCAGGCAGCGTATCCCGGCGGGGTACAGAATTCTTCCATGTAGAGGCTGCGCTTAGCGGGAAAATGAATGCCGGGAACGGACAGCGCATCATCTCCGAGCATTACGGCGGTGGCCTGCCTGTCTTCAACATGAAGTATTCCAAGTCACCGGATGGCCGCGGATTCGATCTTGGACCGCTGCTGATCCGACAGACAGCCTCTATGGATGTCAGCGTGCACACAGCGGCAGAAGTAGAGATTCACCTGCATGACTCTCCGCATGACCCCTGGGCCGAGCTGGAAGTCGTCCGTATGCTGGGCGGCATCTACACGGTCAGCAATACCGTCCTTGAACGCGGTGAGGTCCTGACGGCTGTAGATCCTGAACAGTTCCTTCCCTACTCCAACTTGCGCTGGGATTGGTGGAATTAATGGAGGTGCGCCGATGAGAAATTCATTTGATTTGAGCGGAAAAGTGGCGGTGGTGACGGGCGCAGCCGGGGGAATAGGGGGAGAATTGGCTCAAGCTCTGGCCGGGCAAGGGGCGGATGTTGCCCTGCTGGATGTAAGAGTGGACGAGCTTGCACAGGCGCTGCAACAGATTGAAGCCCATGGACGCCAGGCGCTGCCGCTCCAATGTGACATAACCCGAGGTACGGAGATTGAAGCGGCAGTAGCAAGCATTCTGGAGCATTTCGGACGGATAGATATCCTGGTGAATAATGCCGGAGTTGCCTCCGCAGGCTCTGTCGAGGAACTGTCGGAAGCGGAATGGGACCGGGTGATGGATACCAATGTGAAGAGTATTTATCTCATGTCCAAAGCTGTGATCCCGGCCATGAAGGAACGCAAGGCGGGCCGCATTATCAACCTTGCTTCCATCTGCGGTGTGAAGGGCAGCAAGCTAGCCGCCCTGCATGCCTATAATGCCTCCAAAGGCGCAGTCGTGAATCTGACCCGCGGCATGGGCGCGACCCTCGCTCCTTACGGAATCACGGTGAATGCGATCGGACCCAGCCTGTTCCCCAGCCGGATGACCCGCGCGCTCTACCAGGACCAATTTCTGGAGCAGTATAATACGCTATGCCCCATGGGCCGGCCCGGCAACCCCGATGAATTGAACGGCGCTGTCCTCTACTTCGCCTCGGATGCTTCCAGCTACACGACAGGCCAGACGCTATATGTGGACGGGGGCTGGACGGCCGTCTGAGCCAACCGTACCACTGGTACGCTATCCCCTGCGTATCCGCCGCATTATCGCCTGAATTGAATAAGGAGTTGTCTTCAAAGCCATGAGATGGCTGTAAGACAACTCCAGCTTTTGCAGGAAGAGATCCACCTTTATCCAAGGGCCGCTTCAGAACAATTCCAGCAGCCCGTCCAGCCGGTCGATCACATAATCATAACTGCTCACTTCGCCGAATCCATAACTCGCGTATACAAAAGGAATCCCTGCGAACTCTGCCGCCTTCCTATCCCCTTCGATATCGCCCACATAGACAGGACTCATCAGATGATTGCGGTCCATGACCAGCCTGATGTTCTCTCCCTTAGATAGTCCGGTTCTCCCCGGATTCTCGTAGTCTGTGAAATACTTCTGCAATTGATGATATTCATAAAAAGCCTCGATGTACCCCGCCTGGCAGTTGCTTACGATGAACAGCTTATATTTAGCCGATAATGCCTGAAGCACCTCTTCTACCCGAGCATACAACCTTCCGCCTTGCTGCGACAGAACGAGACACTCCATATCACAACATTCATCCATAATCTTCTGTCGGCTCTCCTCATCTGCATCAGGAAACAGCCTTCGGCCAACCTCCGGCACCGGCAGCCCCATAATGCCTTGTAAATTGTCTATCGTTACCTCTTTGGCTGCTCCCGTATAGCTGCTAATCACTTGATTCCATCCACCCACTACAGTCTCCGTCGGGTCCCATAACGTACCGTCCAGATCAAAAATAATACTATCCATTTCGCATTCCCCTCACCTTCAGATCATAGTTGTTGTTCCTCAGGTCCCGCCCAGATCAAATGCACCATATTCAGCGAATAGCTCTCCACTCTAGTGATCTGCATCCCCGACTCCCGGACCAGTCCGAGAATATCCCGGGTCTGATGGCATCCATAGATGCGGTACAGGAGCGGATTCAGCGCCCGTTGCAGTGTAGTGACCAAGAGGTTAGAACCAATTCCATGCTCCAGGAGGAGGATGGTGCCGTCCGGCTTACACCAGCGGTTCAGCTTCACCAACAGGTTCAGCGGGTTCTTATAGCTGCATAAGGACAGCGTGGAGACAATCGTATCGAACGAATGCGCGGCAAAGCTCATGTCTTCGATATCTGCACATATACAATCGGCTTCCAGTCTGTACTGTCCGGCGGCCCGTCTGGCCTTCTCAACCATGGCTCCGCTGAAGTCCACAGCCGTGATCTTGACGCCTTTAGGATAGAACGGGAAGTTCGCCCCGGCTCCGACGGCAAGCTCCAGCACCTCACCCTTCGCAGAACCGATTAGCTTCTGGCGCCAGCGCCGCTGCTTCGGATCATCTCTTTTACGGTCATAATCCGTGGCCTGCCTGTCAAAAATCCGTATCAGCCTCTCTGTATCCATCCCCGTTATTCACTCCCCTACTTAATACAGCCGCTTCTCGTAGCTCTCCTCTATACCTCGCCGCACCACTTCCTCCGTGAACTCCGCTGCATTCACATGAGCGGCGATGATGGCCGGAGCAGACGGGAGCAAAGCTTCAGCAGGCCAGGTGCCGGAGTCCCAGACCTGCGATCTTTTGAAGGCCTTGGCACAATGCATATAACATTCCTCAACCTTCACCCCGATTCCCAGCGCAGGCCGCTTGCCTCGGGCTCGCATCCGATCCAGGATAGGCTCATCCTTAATGATATAGGCTTGCCCGTTAACCCGCAGTGTCTCTTCAAGCCCCGGGATAATAAAAATCAGGCCGATATGCGGATTAGCCAGGATATTCAGCAAAGAGTCCAATCTGCGGTTCCCCGGACGTTCAGGAATGACCAGATGCCCTTCATCCAGCACCAGCACCGAACCGGGCGCATCCCCGCGCGGAGAGACATCGCATGAGCCGTGTTCATCTGCCGTAGACAGGAATAATAGAGGGGACATCGCTATATAATCACGGCAGTGATGATCCAGCTGATGGATCGATTTTCGCTTCACTACTTCACTCGGATAGCCCAGAAGCTCTCTGAGCTCATTTTCCGACGTCAGCATTTCATGAAAAGGTTTATTCATCCCGCATCCCCGCTTCTGATTATTATATTGACCCCACTCCGCCTAACGCCAGACCTGCATCCGTTCATCCAGAGTGGAAGTATGCAGCTCCAGCTGAATTCCATCCGGGTCCAGGAAATTCACCGACCAGCCGGTTCCCCGCTGAACAGGTCCTCTGACGATCTCAACGTGATGCTTCTGCAAGATGCCGACAGCTTCATTGAAATCATCCTCTGCGATATAAAAAGCTACATGATCCATCCCGGCGTATTCGCCTAAAGGCTCCTTGGTAACCATTCGTTCAAGCAGACAGATCCAAGCGCTGCCCCACTCCAAATAGGCATCTATTCGACCATGATGTCTAACGTTCATCCCCAGAATACCCTGATAGAATTCCAATGAAGCCTGAAGGTCGCGTACCTGGAGTGTGATGTGACTGAATCCGGAGACTTTCATTGATTAGTTCCTCCTATTCTCCATCCCTTAGTTAACTACAGCCATCTCACAAACTTCTTATGTACCACTTCGATCTGGTGCCGCTCCGCCCATTCCGTTAGCAACTTTATCCCTTGATCTTCCTGCTCGGGGAATCGAAAACAGTATTTATAAGTAACCAGCAGATTGGCTCTGGGCTTTACTGCGATCACGGGCAGCAAGTAGCCTTTGATGAAAATACACTTGATAGTAGAGGCTTCAATCTCTATATTCTTGATCTGCAGGGCTTCCGGCTTAATCTCTATGTTAAACGCCCTGCTAAAGGTAAACAAACGATATACCATAATCCCTGCAACGGCTATTGCAATTCCGATGACGAGATAGGTCACAATCTGCTCCAACAGAGTCGTTTTATCGACCCGAAGGAAAAAGCTTATCCAGAATAACATAAGGGCAACCACGCTTATAGTGGCCGGCAACTCAGCAGGACGTTTGCCTTTGAACCCGATCCTCTCCTCCATCCCATAACCCCATTCTCATTTATTTTGAAGAACAACAAGCTTCTTCTATCATACAGGGAAATGCTGGAATGAGGAAGGGAGCCCTACTCCTTCACCATTCAACACCTCCCATTGTGATGGTTAATCCAATTTATTCATTAAAATTTTTGACTATCCTGCGGCTACAAGATATTATGGAGGGCATGAGGGCTGACATAGATCAGGAGGACGAACCATGGATGTGTTTGCAGAGTATCTGGCGAAGATCGATAATCCGGTCCATCAGGCAACGGTCGAGGAAGTACTCACCTGGGTGTTGCAGGAGTTCCCGCAGCTCGAACCGAGAATTGGCTGGAACCAGCCGATGTTCACCGATCACGGAACATACATTATCGGCTTCAGTGTAGCCAAAGGGCATATGGCTGTCGCCCCGGAAAAAGCGGGCATGGATCATTTCGAGGAAGTCCTGAAGCAAGGCGGAATAGATCACACCAAGCTGCTGATCCGCATGAAATGGACGAATCCGGTGGATTACGGCCTGCTTAGACAGTTAATCGAGTACAATATTGCCGACAAGGCAGATTGCACAAGCTTTTGGCGGGTGTAGCTGCGGCTAATCATCCGCTCCCGGATACAGAAAAGGACATGCGCGGGTAGCATGTCCTTCTTTTTTGTCACCAAATCACGCCACTGACAATCTTGCGGTGATCTGACACATACGCTCTGAATTTATGCTCCTGTGCGGCATCCTCGAACGATTGCTTAGCAACGAACCAATACTCCTGTGGCCCATGGAACAGCAGATAGTAGCTCTGGTTCTCCCATACCCGGGTGAAAGAGCCCCAGGTCATGACGGACGCGTCCTTCTCCGGACTGAAATTGATCCCCTCTGCATCGAAAAGATATTCAAATTCCTTATTGTACCTTGTATCTGCCGACAATATCTTCGGTAAAAGCAAGGTTCGCATCACGATTGACATTCCCATGGTCAGAACCAGCGTAATCGATATGCCGAGCAAAATGACCGACTGGTTCTGAGTATACAGAATCATGCACACCGCTATAAATACCGCTTGAACGCCAATCGATAGTATAGATTTCCACGAGTGGAAATATAATGCCCGCGCCACCTTGGAAATATGCCGTCCATAATGAAAGCTGATTGTCTCCATCCTGCCACCCTCTATCTTTTCACTTCAACACTTATAGTAGTATAGCATCCAACGCGTAGAAAATCCTGCCCCGTTTACACTTCCCGCGTCTGTTCAGGATGATACAGAATTCGCTGGTAGTCCCAGTCCTTCGTGTCCATATCGCCCAGATACATCCGTTCATGCTCCGGCACAAGCTCATATTTGATTCTAAGCTGCTCTCTATAGTAATCACTCGGATTCTCCAGATATGCATAATAGGCAGCCCGGCACGCTTCATGCGCCGTTTGCTCGCCGTTCAGCTGCTTGTGGAGGTTATGCAGCTCTTTGAGCTTCTCCTGTGCATCGGCAGAGTATAGGGCTTCGCCTAATGTAACTTCGCCCAATTGCAGAATATGTACCTTTACAGGAGTATCCATTGTCGTGAAGAAGGTCTTATCTGCAACAAGCGCGTCCAGCTCCTCCAGCGTATATTCTGCGTCAGCAGGCAGGTTATAGACCGCTACCTTTCCGTCCTTGTATATCACAACATCGACCAGGTATACTGCGCCGCTATTCTTCATGAACAGATGGACACTTTTGCCCTCCGTCGTCTGGTAGAACATTTCGCTGTTGACATAGAATTCCGTAGAGGAAGGTGAATGCGCAATTCGGCGCGCTTCACTCTGCTCCTGCTCCCGGTCCGAAATCTCATAGATATTCGTATGGTCCGGGTTCAGCAGGCTCACTGTTTCCTGAATATGCTGGTAATAGCTTGCAGCGTTGTAAGTCCACTTTGCCGACTCTACCGTATACGCACCCAGTCCATGAATGGACAGCTGCTTCCCGGAGGGGACGGCCGGCGTTAACCAGCCTGAATTTATTTTGCCGGATAAGCCCTTAAGATCTGTAAGCTCCCAGCAGTTGACCATGCCGTCTTCGTACACATCTACATTAATATAGAAGTAACTTCCTCCGTTATGGATGATTCCGGGAATGGAAGTCCCTTCCACCGCCTTGGTTCTTCTAATCGCTCTCATGTGTAACCCCCCTTAGCTAGGATTTGGCAATTGGTTCGACGACTGGCTCCGGTCCAAGCTTCACGCACAACGTTGCAATCAGGGCTATCAGGAACCCGGTGGCACATGCGATCAGGAAGCCGCCGAACCCGTCCCCCAGATAAGCAGGCAGCGTAGCCAGTCCCGGAAAAGCGAATGAAATCGCGGACGAGCCGAACATCCCGACCATCCCGCCGCCAATCGAGCCTGCGCAGCAAACAATAATCATCGGCTTACGCAGCGGCAGATTGACCCCGAACATTGCAGGCTCCGTCACACCAAACAAGGCCGATATCGATGCCGACAAGCTTAGGGTACGGAACTGCTTGTCTTTGGCTTTGATGAATACTGCCAGCGCTGCTCCCGCTTGGGCAAAGGCGGCGGGACCCATCAGCGCGAGGA
The DNA here is from genome assembly GCF_038009085.1 of Paenibacillus sp. FSL R7-0210. NCBI lineage: Bacteria > Bacillati > Bacillota > Bacilli > Caryophanales > Paenibacillaceae > Paenibacillus > Paenibacillus sp. FSL R7-0210. The sequence goes on along the minus strand of NZ_JBBPAR010000001.1, from coordinate 1,710,231 downwards.
TCGTGTCTGATCCACCCGTGCTGATGTTGTTGATCGCCAGCGGCACCAGACTCCAGTGCAGGCCGAAGATGACCATCGGCTGAATGATCGCCCCCAGCACCATTCCGGCGCCGACTGAACTGAGATTATACACTGTACGGTACCCGTCTGCCAGGGCGTCACCGGCCAGCGCCCCCAGCGGTCCGAATACCAGCAGCGTCACCGACGATACCACGATCACGGAGATCAGCGGAGTGAAGAAGCCGCGGATGACCTCCGGTAGTATTTTGACACAGAATCGCTCGACGTAGACCAGCAGGCCTACCGCCAGGATAATAGGAATAGCGCTTGCAGGATAATTCACCGGCTTGATGCTCATGCCCATAAACTCTATGACTTCGTTGTTCGCAAATAGTGTAGTCAGACTGGGATATAGCATAACCCCGCCTATAACGACCGCCGTAAAAGGATTGGCCCCGAATTTACGGGCTGCCGTAAACGCCAGCAGCAGCGGAAGGTAATGGAACAGGCTGTCCGCCATGGCATTCAGCACCGTATAGGTGCCTTCGGTCTTGCTGATGAGCTCCAGCGCAACCGCACCTGCGAGCAGACCCTTCATGATTCCTGCCGCGCTCAATATATTAACTATGGGAAGAAAAATACCAGAAATGCCGTCAATAATGATATTGACCAGACTGCGTTTGGATGGCTTCACGACTGTCTCCTCATTCACAACGTTCATATGATCCCCCTGCATTCTTACTCCACTGTAATACGAATGACCCGTAAGAGTCACTTTTTGCAAAGTACCCCTCCTACGGGTCAAGCTCTACACCGGCGTTATTGCCGGTTCTCTAGAAGACTTTCGTTGTCCATGATTCACAGTTCCAGGTATCGGTCACGATATCACGGTAGAATTCAGGCTCATGGGAGATCAGCAGTATGCTGCCTTTATAGGCTTTGAGCGCACGCTGCAGCTCTTCCTTCGCATCGACGTCGAGATGGTTGGTAGGCTCATCGAGTACCAGCAGATTGCTCTCCCGGTTAATTAGCTTGCAGAGACGTACCTTAGCCTTCTCGCCGCCGCTCAGGACAGCAATTTTACTCTCAATATGCTTGGTGGTCAGGCCGCACTTCGCCAGCGCTGCACGAATCTCAAATTGGGAGTAAGACGGGAATTCGTTCCAGATCTCCTCGATACAGGTGTTGTAATTCGATTCCTTCATTTCCTGCTCGAAATACCCGATCTCCAGCAGATCGCCAAGCCGGGCTGTGCCCGAGATAGGCTGGATCTGGCCGAGAATGCTGCGCAGCAGCGTGGTTTTACCGATACCGTTCGCACCGACGAGGGCAATCTTCTGCCCACGTTCCATGCTGAGTTCCAGCGGACGCGACAATGGGGAATCATACCCGATCACCAGATCCTTGGTCTCAAAAACCATTTTGCCGGAGGTCCGCCCCTGCTTGAAGTTGAACTGCGGCTTCGGCTTCTCCTTGGCAATCTCGATGACCTCCATCTTATCCAGCTTCTTCTGCCGGGACATCGCCATGTTGCGGGTAGCTACGCTGGCCTTGTTGCGGGCCACGAAGTCCTTCAGATCGGCAATCTCCTGCTGCTGGCGCTTGAACGCGGATTCCAGCTGTGACTTCTTCGCTTCGTACACCTGCTGGAAATACTCATAATCGCCCACATAACGCGACAGCGACTGGTTCTCCATATGGTAGATCAGGTTGATCACGCTATTCAGGAACGGAATGTCATGGGAGATCAGAATGAAGGCATTCTCATAATCCAGCAGATAACGCTTCAGCCAGTTGATATGCTGTTCATCCAGATAGTTCGTAGGCTCATCGAGCAGCAGAATGTCGGGCTTCTCCAGCAGCAGCTTTGCCAGCAAGACCTTGGTCCGCTGACCGCCGCTGAGATCGTTAACATCCTTGTCCAGACCGATGTCGGTCAGACCGAGTCCACGCGCGGTTTCATCGATTTTGGCATCGATCATATAGAAATCCTGGCTGGTCAGCATGTCCTGAATTGTTCCGACATCCTCCAGCAGCTGCTCCAGCTCCTCAGGGGTCACATCCCCCATCTTGCCGTACATGTCGTTCATCTCTTGTTCCATATCGAACAGATATTGGAAGGCCCCGCGCAGCACATCCCGGATGGATTGCCCCTGCTGAAGCACCGCATGCTGATCCAGATACCCGGCGCGCATCCGTTTCGCCCACTCCACCTTGCCTTCGTCCGGTTGAAGCTTACCAGTAATGATGTTCATGAAGGTCGATTTCCCCTCACCGTTAGCGCCGATCAGACCGATATGCTCACCCTTCAGCAGGCGGAAGGAGACATCCGTGAAGATGGCCCGGTCGCCGAAGCCGTGACTAAGCTTTTCTACATTTAATATGCTCATGAAGTTACACCTTTTCCTTTATTCTATATTCTCGTCATATTATAAAGGCTAACGCGCCACAACTCCAGAAGGTTTGTAAAAAAAGCCGCTTCATTTGTATCTTTTCTCAACATATCCAGGTAATTTGGCGGAAAACCGTGTACCTCCGGTCCCTTTATATGCTTATACTCTACAAGCTCAACTTGCGAAGATGAGATTCTATAAGTGAACAAATCCTCTCCCACACTGATATGTGGTCCGACTGTAGGGAAAGCCCTCAGTGTAATCCGAAAGCCAAAGCTGCGGAAACCGTTCACCCGCTCTATGTGTTCCACTTGAACCAAATACGGATAAAGTTGAGGACTTGTGATCAAAAGACTGAAATAAGCTGTCTTCAACCGATCATTCATATAGGGCAGCAATTGCAGCACAAGCATGTCTTGCAGTTGCAGCTCTCTGGAGTCAGCCTGCGGATTCTGTAAATGTGATGGCGGTTCTGCTGCGGTACATGGAGCCGGTGCAAGCCCGTCTGTTATAAGCGCGATAATTAGCAGGATGGTAATGACTCGCAGGTTTCTTTTCAGCGGAATCTCCCCTTGGTCAATAGGTATAGTATTAATTTGTCTAAAGGGGGATGAAGTATGTAAAAGCATATATTATATTGGTTAGAGGGTATTCAAATAATATAGCTCATAACAAAAAAGTGACAATAGCACAACGGGAGAATCAGACAATTAAGCGGAGGTAAGAATGTTAGAAATTAAGGGAATAGGAATTAGTGCCGTTAAATACGCACTCCTAAATTTCATGCTGGTCATAACCAACTTATTATTATATGCTTCAGGACCGGATGGGGGCGGAACCGGGGACCGTGAGGAAGGGCTGATGTTCTATCAGATGTACTTCATCTGCCTGCTTGCGGGATTTGTCATCTATGGAGTATGGTCCGTTACAGCAGGCAGATTTGAGAAAAAGACAAGAGGTCTAACTGCTATTCCTGTGTTATTATCCTCCGTTTGTATCATCAGTGTTTTAATTTATGCTAACCGTAAGTATAAGAATCTGTACGAGGGCGAGTTTGTGAATGCCGCTGGGTCTAAGGTCTTAGCACTCTACGCTGACACTTCCCTGTATCTGGTATACTTCCTTCTGCTGTTCGCTGTTTGCATCAGCGTGCTTGGAATTGTTAAGCGGAACAAATTATCTATACTGGGGCTTTTGCTGAATCTATCGCTGCTAGTACTCTTAAACCTAATACAATTTGTATAAAACAATACTCTCCATTCTCGCGGAAATCATGGCATGCTACGATGAAGCTACGCTCATTTGGAATCATGGAGGTGTAGAGATTGTATATGCAACAAGGTAACTTGGTCATCCGGGATGCAACTGTAGCCGATGCAGAGCTGTTATGCAGCTGGTGGAACGACGGAGCAGTCATGGCACATGCCGGATTTCCTAAGGGCTTAGGAATTACTGAACAAGAGGTGTTAACCCAATTGCAGACCGGGAGAGACTCTGAACGGAAAGGACGTTTGATTCTGGAAATCGATGGTGCTCCTGCAGGAGAAATGAGCTACAGTGCGGTTTCTGGACATGTGGCGGAGATGGGGATTAAAATCTGTGATTTCAATCAACAAAACAAAGGGGCAGGCACAGAATGTTTAGGTATGCTGGTCCGTTATTTGTTTGAAACACAGGGGTTTCACAAGATCATACTGGATACGAATCTTAAAAACACCAGAGCACAGCATGTGTATGAGAAACTCGGCTTCCGTAAAATAGCGGTACGAAAGAATGCCTGGGCAGATCAGCATGGGGAATTACAGACTTTTGTTGACTATGAGCTATCCCTAACGGAATGGACTCAAAATTCCTGACTGTGACTGGTCACAGTGTGTTCTGCTTTTCGCATACAAAAAAACGCCAACAGATGCATCCCTGCATTCGTTGACGTCTTACTGAACCAGACTTACGTCCGGCGCATATACGCACGCACGGTTATCGGAGCGAAGACCGCTACAATCACAGCGGCTCCGATCAGGGAGTAGACCAGATCACTGCCTACCGTTCCATGGTTCACCAGTTCACGGACAGCGGTGACCAGATGTGAGATCGGATTGTTATTCACGAACCACTGAAGCCATTTCGGCATCGTATCAACCGGCACGAAGGCATTCGAGAGGAAGGTTAGCGGGAATAACACGATCATTGAAATCCCCTGTACACTGGAAGCCGTACGGGCGATCACACCGAAAAAGGCAAAGATCCAGCTGATGGCCCAGGAGCATCCTATGACCAGAACCGCCGCCAGGGCAACCCCGCCGATGCCGCCTTCCGGCCGCAAGCCCATAATGTAGCCCATTACGAAGGTGAGTACCGTAGCAATCGTGTAACGTATAGTATCTGCTAACAGTGCCCCTGCGAGAGGAGCAATCCGGGCAATCGGCAGCGATTTGAAGCGGTCGAACACCCCTTTTTCCATATCCTCCCGTAGCTGGACACCGGTAACGACGGAGGTCGTGATTACGGTCTGTACCAAGATTCCTGGAATAATTACCGGCAGATAACTTGCCACATCCCCGGCAATCGCCCCGCCGAAAATATACGTGAACATCAAGGTGAAAATAATCGGCTGAAACGTGACGTCAAACAATTGCTCCGGTGTACGCCGGATCTTGAGCAGTCCTCTGTAAGCCATCGTAAAGGAATTACGTACCGCTTGGCCGAAGCTGGTATGGTTTTTCAAATTACGGTCTACACCCGGCTTAATTAAAGTACTCATGCTAATACTCCCTCCTTCTTCTGTGTACTATCCGGGACAAGCCCCGCCTCTTCCTTGACGCCATGACCGGTTAGGGTCAGGAATACTTCATCCAGCGTTGGCTTCTGCACACTCATCTCAAGCAGCGGTATGCTTGCTTCACGAAGTGCGATCAGCAGATCGGTTACCCGGTCCACGTTCCCCATCGGTGCGATAATTTTGGCTGCTTCTGCCGACAGGTTAGAGCGTACCTGAAGCACCTGCTCCACAATCTGCCGCGCCTTCAGCAACTGCTGCGGATGGACCACCTTCAGGTGAAGCGAGGAGTTGCCAACCGAGCTCTTGAGTTCATCAACTGTTCCCTCTGCGACCACCTTACCGGTATCAATCACGGCAATCCGGTCCGCCAGCTGATCCGCTTCTTCAAGATATTGGGTCGTCAGCAGGACCGTTGATCCCGTATTCACCAGCTTGCGGATCGTCTCCCACATCTGATTGCGCGTCCGGGGATCAAGCCCCGTTGTCGGCTCATCCAGGAAAATGAGCGGAGGCTGCGCAATTAGACTGGCCGCCAGATCCAGCCGCCGGCGCATCCCGCCGGAGAAGTTCTTCAAGGGGCGCTTGGCGGCTTCCGTCAAGCCGAATTCCTCCAGCAGGTCAGAGGCCTTGCTGCGAGACTCCGCACGCCCCAGGCCATGCAGCCTGGAGAAGATGATCAGATTCTCAGTCGCGCTAAGCGACTCATCTACTGACGCATATTGACCCGTCACTCCGATTAACTGACGCACGATCTGCGGTTCTTTTGCCACATCATGTCCGAAGATACGCGCCGAACCTGCGTCAGGCCGAAGTAGGGTCGCCAGCATGCGAATTACGGTTGTCTTCCCGGCACCATTGGGACCCAGCACCCCATAGATCATTCCTGTGCCTACTTTGAGATCCACACCATCCACGGCCCGGTTGCTCCCGTAGATTTTGACCAATCCTTGCGCTTCAATGGCGTAGCTGCCGCCCTGCCCTGCTGATTGTGTCTGCTTCATGCTTTATTCCTCCTTGAATGCTGAATCTATAAGGATAGTAACCGACATATTTAAACTGAATTTAAACCTCCTTCTACTCTGTCCGGTTGCTGTTTCCCTATCCCATTAAACCAAAAATCCGATCCTTTGGGATCGGACTTGCGGAGTACGCTTGCAGTCGTACCTTTATATGCAGTTCTCCTTAGTCATAGCCGCCTTCCGCTTCGGGCAATGCCTGGTACTCTTCTTTACCCGCTACAATGTCCGCGATGAAGTTCCGCAGCTCCAGCAGCTTCTCTGCATCTTCCGTAAGCTCACAATTCTCGCCGGACCAGGACCAATTCCGTGTGAACCCGTTTACGGTGATCCTCCAGCTGTCTTCCTGGTAAGGGACCACCGCGCAGCCCTGCTTGAGGGACACAAGCTCCAGCTTCCCCATGATTCGGATGCCTCTCATCCGCTCATAGATGCTGCGCATTTCATCTTCGGTCAACGTAATATCCGCTGTGGCTGTTCCGTTCATGATCAGATCTTTTACCACGGTATCCTGATACGTATTGATCTCATTCTTGGTGACCTCCCCATACCCGTACCGGACGAGAAAATCGAAATCAGCAGGCATGTCTTCAGGCATCTCTCCCAATACCTCCGGCCGCTCAGGGGTAAGTTGTGTCTCCTTATTCGTGTTACAGCCAGCTATGAGCAGTACGACCAGCAGTAAGTAATATATGTGCTTCAGGTCGGTCCCCTCCACAAGCGAATTTTACAAAAGTACAGCATCCAATCTTAGGTATTATAGTTGTAGGCGGCTAAATATTTCGCAATGACTTCCTTACTCTCATGCCACCACAGAATAGGAACTTCGCCAACCTTCAACAGACCTAACTTAGCGGCCAGATGATTGGAGCCAGTATTGCCGGTATCACAATCCCAATATGTTGTTAGCTGCCGCTGACGGCCAAGCGCTATGAATTCTTGACACAGTCTGAACGCCAACCCTTGATTACGGTATTCCTTGTGCGTGATGATATCTGGTTCAATATAGCCGCCACCCACATAAAAAGTATTACAAGCGCTTACAAATCCGCTCTCATTCAAATAACAATAACCAAATGCCCTGTCCAGATAGGTCTCAGCCGAAGTCCACAGTAATCGGTAACTATCGTCCATCTCCTGAATGTAGCGTCCAAACAACTGCTCATCGATGCTAGTTAAAACAAATTCTCCAGAATCCTCCTGAATGTCAGCAGGAGCTTTAGCGTTACTGTTCATCTTATAATGTGTTCTACTGAGCTCCACTGTGTTGTCTTTCAAAGGTTCTTTCAGCACCGCAAGCCATTGACTGGAGGAGAAGTACAAATCATAGAAATTCGCGTGATTGGCCGGATTGGCATGAATTCTCCTTCTCTATGCGCTAAAAGATGCTTGATTCTACTATACTCACTAGGCTGTAATTCAATCATTCTATTCCTTCCTCTCAGTTAATTACCTGTTATGTATATCTGGCCTTCTGCCCTTCTCCCCTTCTCCTAGTAAAAAAGGCCGGGGCCACAGTCACCTGTGTCCGCCAGCCTAGTATATCATGCCTACCGCCAATTCTTCACTTCTACCCACGCGGCACCCGCTCCGCTCCGTTCAAACGCTGTGCCCACAGCTCCTTTAAAAGGCTCCAGCAGGGTCGGGTCCCGGTCGATCAGATCATACACATTCATGATGGCCGTATTCTTCGGGTCGCTCAGATAAGCGTTATCTTCTTCTCCGGTGAACAGCCGCCAGCCGCTGTCCTCCTCACGGGTAGGGGCCTCCCGGTACATCCAGCGCACACCGCTTCCTGGCGTCAGGCATTGCCTGGTGACCATACCCGCCTTCTCCCCGGCTTCGACCCATGCCGGATCTCCTTCTCTAAGAATCGTCTGGGCGATATGTCTGGGCTCGAACTCCACCGGATCTCCGAGCTGGAGCGACTGGATAACCCCCGGTGTATTGGTCAACAGCCCCGTGTACCGCCCGGTAACCGGATCTCTCCCGGTGATCTCCACCCACATCCGTTCAGCCCGTGGCTGCCCTTCAGCCGGTTGGGTCAACATGAAGTGCAGCCGCACCATTCTCCCCGTACCCTGTGTCTCCCGTTCCTGTCTTGCAGGAATAAAGAACGACTCAGGATGTAGCCTGCTCGTCTCTTCCACATCTTCCAAAGTCCACTCCATGAATTATGCCTCCTAGTCAGTTATACTAGACTACCATTACCCGATTGTAGGAGGCGCTATTCATTCTGACTGGAAGCCCCGTCCGCTCTTGCTGAATACCTGCACCGTTAACGGCGCACTGCTTCCCGCACAGGAATCCATATTTCACTTTTAAAAGTTGGCGAGTGGGTATCCTTGCTTTCGTTCCACAGAAGCTCCGGCCCTTGGACCTGCTCGTAATTGGAAGAGGGGAACCATTCGGAATAGATCCGGCCCCAGACATTCTGGAGCGTGCCCGGAAAGGGACCCACCACTTCGAACACGGCCCATGCAGACGCTGGAACCTCCAGCTTGGCGTAGGGCGGCGGGCATTCCTGCGTGGTAGCCACTCCGATATAATGATCCAGCTCCCCACGTTCCTCCATCCGGCCTTCGGAGAAATTCACCGACGAGCTGATTAGCCCTGACGGAACCATATCCGACAGCCCCTTCAGCTCCCCTATCATCTCCATGCTCAGACTCTGCCACATGGCCGCGATCTCCGGGTTCACCCCGCTGAACTGGATAGCTACCCTTTTCTTGAGTCCAACGATCCGGAAGGCCTCTTTCTCCTCAATGCGGTAATTCATTTCACTGCCTCCTCTAATGGTTAACTGAAAAGTCATTCGAGGAAAGGCCTTCAGGGGTGTCCCTGCCGATCTTGCTTCTGAAGGCGTTACGCCATGAAGCTGCTGAAAGGCTTTTGTGAATGCATCCGGCGAAGTGTACCCGTACTCCAGGGCAACATCAATAATCCGGTGCTGGCTTCCCTGCAGCTTGAAGGCAGCCAGCGTAAGACGTCTGCGGCGGATATATTCCGAGAGCGGGATACCGGCCAGGAAGGAGAACATCCGTGTAAAATGATACTCCGAGCATAACGCGAAGCCCGCAGCCACTTTTATATCGATCTCGTCGTCCAAGTGCTCTTCAATGTAGAAGAGTGCAGCATTCATATCTTCCAGCAGGTTCATCGTGCACCTCCCTTTCCTCCCCATCAGAGTAACAGCTACGCAGGGAATGCATCCGACAGTTCCTGCACCATATTAACGGGTACTTTCTTATTCAAGACAATCGGCAAATTTAGAGGCATAATGAAGCATAGAATATATACGAATAAGCTAGACAGGAAATCCCCATTACACGGTTAAAAAGGGAGGTTGCCATGAAGCTTGTCCCCAACTGCATCACGCTCAGCCGAATCGGGCTGGCTCTTCTGCTGCTGTACCTGGCGCCGCTGGGCACGGGCTTCACTTTAGTCTACCTCCTGTGCGGAATTACCGATATGCTGGATGGCCCTATTGCCCGAATGACCGGTACGGTTAGCAGCTTCGGTGCCAAGCTCGATTCCGTGGCCGATATGACGCTGGCAGGCACTGCACTCTATACCTTATATCCGTTCCTTGGTCTGACCCTCGGCCTCATCCTGTGGATCGCGCTGATTGCCGTCATCCGGGGAGCCTCCATCCTGACCGCTCTGCGCAAATTCAGCACCTACGGCAGCATTCATACCTACGGCAACAAGCTGGCCGGACTGCTGCTATTCCTTACACCTTTGCTGCTTCCCTATGTGAATCAGGCAATCTGGACAATAGTTGTATGCTTAGTAGCCACTCTATCAGCAATCGAGGAACTGATCCTGCTTCTGATCTCAAGTGAACTGCAGTTGGACCTTAAGGGACTGTATGTGCGGCGCTGATTAGCATTCTGCAAAGCGATGAAGCAACTCCTTGACCTGCCGCCTTGTATTTACGATCAGCACTTGCTGGTGAGCTCCGGTCTGCTTGAGTCTCTCCAGGGTGACAGCACGGCTTCGTGCCTTATAGTTCCAGACCCATTTCACAAATGCCCAATCGAGCTTCTCCGGGCAGCCTTCGTTCATATCCGGTCTAGTCTGGTTATGGTACATAAGACGACGCTTCACAATCCGGTACATACACAATATCCGGGGTAAATCCAGAAAAATAATGACATCCGCACGCTTAATCCTTAGCTCCATGGTCCTTGAATAATTACCATCTATAATCCATTGCTCCTGGTCGGTGTATTGCCGCACCAGTTCGTCCCACTCTTCATTTGGCTTAGGAACCCAGTCCGGGTTCCAGAAATGGGCATCCAGATGTACGACCGGCAGATGAAGAAGGCCGCCAAGCTGACGGGCCAGGGTAGACTTGCCTGATCCTCCTGATCCGAGAATTAAGATCCGGTTCATAAGCTTCTCCTTGTGCATTTTGACATCGTGGTGATCCATCACTCCAGCCCTAAATACTCTCTTATCCCATCTACAACAGCGGAGGACACGCTCTCTTGGAACCCGGAGGTCCACATCTTCGCCTCGTCACCGGGATTCGTTAAATAGCCCAGTTCCAGCAGCACCGACGGCATTACCGTATCGCGCAGAACGAAGTAATTCCCTTTCTTCACGCCGCGGTCTTTGAGACCGGTAGCTTGAATGACATGCTTATGTATAGTCTCGGCCCAAGCCAAGGATTCTTCATGATAATAAAAGGTTTCTGTACCCGATGCTGATGCCTCCTCATAGGTATTTCCATGAATGGAGATGAACAGGTCTGCGGCCAGGTTGTTGGCGAACTGGGGCCGGAACAGCTCTTGTGAGGAGATAAAAGCATCCCCGGTCCGGGTAAGCAGAATCTCAAGCTGCGGGTCCTGCTCCACCCGGGCTGCGATTTGCTCTGACAGGCTAAGATTGAAATCCTTCTCCAGGCGTCCACTGACGGAGACTGCCCCGGGATCTTCACCGCCGTGACCCGGATCTACCACAACCTTATAGACCTTGCCCAGGTAGGGCTGGCTGCTGCTTTGCGGTTGACTCGTACTTCGGGGTACACGAATGGCCGAATCCTCAGCCGGGGCCGCACTTAGACCTGTATCGGCAATCCTCCCGCCAGAACCGCTGCCGGTGCCATTGCTACATGCCGCCAGCAGTAATAGGCTGAGCCATATGGCGGCTATCAGGTACATTTTCCTCATTCCGGTTGCTCCTTCTCGCTCACTTCCTGCACGTTGCCTACTTCCATTTCAGCATACCGGAGGCTTGATAAGCAAGACCTAATTCTCCGTAGCTTCAGGGGCGTTTTCCCCGCCAGCCTTATCCGGTGAATTCAGCAGCACCAGACCCCCGATAATAATCAGCAGACTAATGCCGGTGAGCAGATTGAACGGATCATTCCAGATCAGAATGCCGATCAGTGCTGTCAGCGCTGTCCCCACGCCAGACCAGATGGCATAAGCCAGGCTCAGAGGTATGGTGCGAAGACTGATTGATAAGCAGTAAAAAGCCAGGCCCATTCCAAGTACTACTCCGATCGACGGCAGCACACTGCTGAATCCATCGGAGAGCTTAAGCATAGTCGTACCGAAGATTTCTGAAATAATAGCGATGCTTAGCGCTAAGTAACCTCTCATCTCTACACCCCCGTTGACAGCTTCAGCAGAACCACACCGCCAATGATGAGGATTAAGCCTGCTATTTTTCGCACATTCAGACGTTCCTTATAGACCAGCACGCCAACCAATGCGGTTAACGCCGTTCCCACGCCAGACCAGATGGCATAAGCTGTCCCGAGAGGGATTTCTTTCAGCGCCAGTGACAGATTGAAGAACGCCAGGCCCATGCCAGCGACCACCGCAATGGAGGGAAGGAGCTTTTTGAACCCGTTGGATGCCTTAAGCATAGAGCTGCCGAAGACCTCACTCACAATGGCTAAGGATAGTAAAACATAAGCATTCAATGGGACTACCTCCTTAATGGATCATTTCATATAATTTCCGGATGACCTTATCACGCATATCATCGCTGATCTCGCCGATCCCGAATACCTCCGATAACCACAGGCCGTCTACAGCCAGCCGGACAATGGAGCCAATTACCGGGTCCAGCCCGTCATTCTCGATGTTCTCTTGCCAGACTGTATAATGCTTCCTTAATTCATCCAGCAATTCACCGTTTGTAAAAAGCGCTGCGTTAAGCGCAACATTCATGTCCTGCCCATCCTGATCGGCTTCTACGGTAGACTGCAAATAAGCACGGCTCCACTTCCCTTGCTCCCGTGTATCCTGGGCCGCCCTCTTCTGGACATCCGCAACAAAATCATTGGTAATGCCCGAAACCATACTGTAGATTAATGCGTCTTTATTCGGAAAATGGTGCAGCAGACCGCCCTTGCTCACTCCTGCTTCAGCAGCCACCGCTTCAAGTGTAAGCTTCTCAATTCCGCTATTCTTAACAATCGTTGAAGCTGCAGCCAGAATCAGACTGCGTTTGGAATTACTGTTCACAATCATCACCTCGTCATTCACTATACCGTCCAGACGGTTTGTTTGTCAAACAGATGAATTGCAGCACAAAGCGCTCATCAGCTGATGAGCGCTCCCGCAACTTATACTGTTCAATGGATATGCCGTTACAGTTAAGCCCCTGACAAAAGTCCCCGGATATAGCCGCTTAACTCCCTTGCAGTCTGCTCGTGCGCCGGCAGGCCCGGATGGGTCCGCGCTCCCATCGTTTCATTCGTCACATTCGGCAGCTGGAACACCGACACGTTCTTATCGCCTGTAGACCTCATGTATCCATCCACCGCGCGGTAGATCGCCGGCATCAGGGAGAGGCCAAGCATTCCATACACCCAGAGAAGATGCGCCCCGGGGTTATAGCCTCTCAGCTTCGCCAGGAACCTCGTAACCGCGGCCTCGAAGGCGGCCAGATCCTCCTGATGATAGCTTCCGTCTTCATTCAGCCGCTGCTTATAGATACGTCCGGTGCTCTCATCCAGCCATTCGGGGGAGTTGAACGCACCGTCATCATTGGTACCCAGGTTAACTACCACCACATCCGGCTGCCAGGCCGCAAAATCATTCATCTTATGCGCACCAAGCGCTTCATTATGCGGGCCGGTCAGCAGACCGCAGACCTGCTCGTAGATATCAGGGATGTTGCCTCTAGGATTGTTGTCCCAGCTGGAGAGCACTCCCCATCCGCTCTGTGAGATCACCCGGAATTCGGCCTGCACGGATTCGGCAGTGATCGCTGTATAGTTATGAACGCCGCTGAACCAGGCGGGAATCCAGTCCTCTTCACTCTTGGCACCAATGACGCCCTCACCTGAGGTGATACTGTCACCGATGAACTCCAGCCGGTACGGCTTCGCTTCAACAGGCAGGAAGCTGCCGTCTGTGCGGACCGCATGGAACTGAAGATAGGCGCCGGGGTCGCCGCTCATCGCCTGGACCTCTTTTACAATCCGGATATTCTTCACAGTCTCAGGGTTCATTCCTCTGAATACGCAGACCCAGTGCCTTCCGGCATTCAACATCTGTCTGCTGACGGGAACGGAGTTGATCAGCACACTGATCCAGGATTCGTGATGATCGTAACCGGACTCTACTTCAAGCCACAGCTCGGAGGCCCGGAGGTTCACTTCTATCGCACTGCCCGTCCAGAATAACGTCAGGGGGTTAAGCGCTCCGGTCGTTCTGCCATGAATCTTCAGATGCTTGATCTCTGTCAAAGGCTGTACCTGTAACTGCAAATGGGAATTGCTGCTCATTCTGAACCCTCCTGTTTGCTGGCAATCGAGAAGCTGCGGACCTTCATCCACTTCCCGCCTACCCATTCGTCAACGGTGCCCTTCCGCGTTCTGACACAGAACTTATGCGAGGTGCCGCGGTCAAAGCCCGTTGCTTCATATAACAGGTCCTCGCCCTGCTGTCCCTTGAAATACACCTGCTTCAGGCCGAGTCTGTTCAATAGTTCCTGCTTCACACTGTCTGTATATTGGCGCGAGAATTCTTTGGTCATCATTGTTCCTCCTGCTTCGTTTATCAACGGTTCAACTTCCCGGATGCTTCTTAGAGAATAACGTATATGCGGTGAACTTTCACCTTTATTTTTCACCAAACTGCCCTTAAATACCGGTTGATTTTGAACTCGGCCCTGTAATAGAATTAATGGATTATATAGAAAAGGATGCGCATACGCAATGCCTTACAAGGAATCACGTTCGCTTCGAAAAAGGTCGATTCTGTTCTTCTCGCTGATCATGCTGGTGAAAAGTTATTTCGCCTGGTATTACTTATTCGAGGACGGTCCCACCTGGACCACCTGGCTGAAGGAAATCCCGTTCGTGCTGCTACTGTTCTGCCTCATCGAATGGTTCGCCACCAAGCACAAGGTCGCCATCTATCTGATCGTCAATCTGCTCATTACTGTACTGTTCTTCTCTCTCATCGTCTATCATAATCATTTTGGTATGATTGCTACGTCACAGGTCTTCGGACAGGTCAAGCAGGTAGGCGCCGTCAAAAAAAGTATATTCGCCGTCGTGCATCCGCAATATATGCTTATCTTCGTAGACATCATTATTATCAGCCTGATCATGCTCAGACGCAAAAAAGCGCTCGCCTGGAAGCATTCCATGTCCCGGCCCAGCAACCGCAAGGCAGTGGCTATCCTGTTCTGTATCTCGCTTACGCTGTGCATGATGAATATTTTCCCCAACAAAGCCAGTATGAATGAGAATGTCAAGGCAGAGCAAATGGGCATTCTCAATTATGAAGCCTACGCCCTGCTGCGTGAACCCGCAGAGGAGCCTATGGACCCTGCGCAAATCTCCCAGGCTGGCATCGACATGACAAAGGGCATTCAGCAGAAAGCTAATCCGGTCTTGTTCGAGGCTGCCAAGGGTAAGAATCTGATCATCCTGCAGATGGAGTCGCTCCAGAACTTCCTGATCAATCTGTCCGTGGACGGAACCGAAATCACACCGAACCTGAATAAGCTGGCCGGCGAGAGCTACTATTTCCCCCGGTTCTTTCAGCAGGTAGGCCAGGGCAATACCTCGGATGCCGAATTCATCGTCAACACTTCCTTTTATGTGCCGCCGGACGGTCCGGCCACAGATAAGTATGCTCCGAAGGAGCTGCCGAGCCTGCCGAAGCTGCTGGAGGCACAGGGGTACGATACCGCGACTTTTCATACCAATAATGTAGAGTTCTGGAACCGCGGGGAGCTGTACAAGGCGCTGGGCTTCAATCAATATTACGACAAAACCTACTTCGGCGAAGAGGATGCCGTCTTCTATGGCTCCTCGGATGAAGTCCTGTACAGAAAGACCTCTGCGGAGCTTGCGCAGATGGATCAGCGTGAACAGCCCTTCTATGCCCATGTCATCTCGATGTCGTCGCATAATCCGTTCTCGATCCCGGAGAGCAAATACAAGATGACCTTGCCGGAACGGTACGAAGGGACGCTGGTCGGTGACTATATCCGGGCTGAGAACTATGCGGATTATGCGCTGGGCCAATTCATAGAAGAGCTTAAGAGCAGCGGTGTGTGGGATAACAGCATAGTGGTCCTTTACGGCGATCACCGGGGTCTTCCTATATTCTCGCTAAAAGAGGCAGACAAGGTCCTGCTGGAGGAGATTCTGGACCATGAATATAATGAGCGTGATCTGATTAATATACCGCTGATCATCTCAGCCACAGGCATTACCACACCGGCACTGAAGGAGCAGTTAGGCGGCCAGGTGGATATTTTGCCGACCGTTGCCAATCTGCTCGGGGTTCCGCTGGACTATCATATCCACTTCGGACAGGATCTGCTTAACCAGACCGCGTACAACCTGCTGCCGCAGCGCTATTATCTGCCTACGGGTTCCTTCGTTAATAATGAAGAGCTGTTCCTGTCAGGCAGCGGGTTCGAGGACGGCCAGCATTACACCCTGTCCGGTGACGGCACGGATCTGCTTCAATCGACAGAGGATGAATTCACCCGGGCGCTGGAGCTGCTCCGCATGTCCGACAGTTATGTTACTCAGCTGCCTGACCGGGTAGTTGAAGATCCGCCGGAGGGCGAATAAAAGCTGAAAATAGGCACCATCCTTCACACAGCAAAGCCCGGTTCGGAGTCCTGTCTCTGAACCGGGCTTCTTTATATGCTTGGTAGGGTTAGAGCTGCTTGTCCAGAAAATCCCGCACAGCCTGACCTGCCTGAAGCGGAAGCTGCATCCAGACATACGCATGAAGCGAATCCGGGATCCGCGCAATTTCATAGCTGTCCAGCAGCTCTGCGAAGGCATTCAGACTGCTGCGGACCCGTTCATCGTTCCATTCCGCTTCGCTGGGCAGGAACAGGACCGGGCATTGTATTGTCTGATAATAGTGTTCAAAAGACAGCTCCCAATACTTCACTATGTATTCGATTCTGACACGGTTCGGATAACAATAGATATACTTACCGTCTGGATGCTGCTCCAGACTATGCGTATAGAACGCACAGAAATATTCATTCCACAGGCCCTCCGCAGTCAGTTCAGCCCGCTGCTGGGCTACATACGATTCAACGCTGTCATAGCACGGTTCCTTCCATTCCTCCAGTTCTGCCCGAAGCTGCTCTTTCCTCTGCTCCACCGCTTCCGCCGTGCCGTCAAAAATACCATATTCGCCAAATTCGTTATTCAGCGCACCTTCGCACACCAGAGATAATACAAGCTCCGGATGGGCTGCTGCCAGACTGACCGCTACCTGTGCTCCCATGGAGCTTCCTACTACGTGGCACTTGTCCACCTGCAAATGCCTCAGTAACTGATACATATCCTCTGCCATCTCGTCAATATGATAGCCAGTCTCCGGCTTGTCCGACCGGCCATGCCCCCGGAGATCCGGTGCAAGGATGCTGTAGTCCTGCTCCAGTTGCGGGAGAACTCCATCCCACATATGCAGGTTTCCGCCGCTGAAATGAAGCAACAGGATGACAGGCTTGTCTTTTAAAGAATACTTAGCATTAATGCTTATCTCCCCAAGCAGGATACGTTCCTCGACCATTTCGATTGCTCCTTTGATTCCAACACACACTTTCGTTGCGTCATATTCTGAATTACATACATTGGTTAATCGGTTAGAGATAACTCTAACTGTCCAGCCCCTAAATCTCCCGCAGCAAGTCCATATTATGGGTCTCGTACATAGCCACCTTCAGATCAATAATATTCAAACTTTTCTTCAGTTCCTCCATCTGCCGCAGCACTTCCTTCCGGTGTGCAATCATCATCCCGCGCCGCGTTTCCCTGGTGCTGTCGCCTTCTATTACCAGATCAATATACCTTTTGATCTCTTTAATGGGCATACCGGTGTTTTTCAGGCAGCAGATGACTTTAACCAAAAGCAGATCCCCCTCCGAGAAGGTCCGGTTCCCCGCCTCATTGCGTCCGACAAAGGGCATCAGCCCTTCCTTATCATAAAAGCGGAGCGTATGTGCTGTTACCTCACAAATCGCCGCTACCTCATTAATACTGTACATCAGCTTTTCACCTCACCATGGGTTTTTGAAAGTGGCTTGACTTCGATAAATCTCTAAGTATTAGCATGGAGTATAACAAACCGCGGGTCAACTATGTATTAATGCACCTGGCGGACAAACAAAGGAGAGAACATTAAATGGACAAATTCCCCACATGGACAGCTGCCCAGATTCCTTCCCAGCAGGGGCGTTCGGCCGTTGTTACTGGTACAGGCGGACTCGGCTACGAAACCGCGCTTGAACTGGCACGGCACGGGGCAGAGGTTATCCTGGCGGGCCGGAATGCAGCGAAGGGAGCTAAAGCGGTTAAAAGGATCTCCGCAAGCGTTCCTTCAGCCAACATACGTTTTGAGGTGCTGGATCTTGCCAGTCTGGCTTCTGTGCAGGCATTCGGCACAAGAATGAATACTCAGCGGCGCAGTCTTGATCTCCTGATTAACAATGCTGGCGTCATGACTCCACCTGTACGCCAAGTCACCGCAGACGGGTTCGAGCTGCAATTCGGTACGAATTACCTTGGACACTTCGCGCTCACTGCGTACCTGATGCCCTTGCTGCGCCAAGCAAAGGAGCCCCGGGTGGTCAGTCTAAGCAGTATTGCCCACCGGAGTGGCTCCATTCATTTTGACGACCTGCAATTTGAACGCCGTTATCATGCCGGGCAGTCTTACGCCCAATCCAAAATAGCGATGATTATGTTCGCTCTTGAGCTGCAGCGCCGCAGTGACCTGGCCGGATGGAACCTGCTGAGCCTACCGGTTCACCCGGGGATATCACGTACGGACCTGCTGCTGAATGGGGCAGGACCAAACAGCGCTCCCGGCATTCTCCGTAGACTGCTTGGGCCAATCTTGTTCCAGCCGGCGGCCCAAGGCGCACTTCCTGCACTGTTTGCCGCCACATCACCGGAGGCCAAGGCAGGAGTCTATTACGGTCCCGGCAGACTCTCAGAAACCAGAGGCTTGCCTAAGCCCGGCAAGATGGCTCCGCAAGCACTGGACCGGGCTGCCGCATCCAGGCTGTGGGAGGTCTCACGGCAGCTGACACAGGTAGATTTCGAGGCCATTGTGAGTGGCTGACGTTTCTCTTAAGCCGGGTCTCGTTGCCCGCTAGGCACCAATCCCGCCTTCCCATCATACACAGATATAAAGAAAGGCGGGATGCAGAATGAGTACCATGACAGGTGAGGCGGAATGGGCGATTTTTCTGGCGGCTGTCTGCGGACAGACCTATACCCAATTTGCCAATGCGGAGGGTGCGTTCGTGGTACCGGCGGACTTCTCGGCCGTGCATAGCTTCCAGGCGAAATCGATGGGGAATGTGTGGGAGCTGTTCGGCTTCATTCTGGAATCACCGCAGGAGATCATTATTGCCTGGCGCGGAAGCATCTCCACCAATGACTGGCTCTCGAACATGAATGCCGCGCAAAAGAAATTTAAATACATCCAGGAACCCTGCATGACCCATCGGGGGTTCACCGATATCTATGCATCCGCTCGGGATGCCATTCTCTCCTTGCTTGGCACTCTGTCTCCGGAGAAGACGCTATATGTAACAGGCCATAGCCTTGGCGGGGCACTGGCTACTCTATGTGCGCTGGATGTTGCTGCCAACTCCGCCTTCACCACCCCCCGGCTGTATACTTACGGGTCTCCGCGTGTAGGCGACCCGGATTTTGCCAACGCCTTCAGCCGGTATGTGCGCAGCAGCTACCGCTATGCCAATCTTTTTGACGTCACTACGTATGTTCCGCCAACCGTCTACAAGCTGCCTAAGCAGAAGACCAAATACTATTACACCCATGTTCAGACCCTTAAGTCCTTATCCTTCCAGAATGGTAGCCCTGAGCTGAATCATGTCATCCGTAGTTATTTCGCTGTGCTGAGGAAGACACGGCCCGACTTCACCACAGCTCTGTGCACCGCGAACCCTGGGTTCTGTCCGGTCCCGGAGCTGATCACCTAGTTCGCCAGAATCTGATTCAGACTCTCCTCCAGCCGCTTAAGTCCCGCTTCGGGCTGTATCCGGTTGCGCACGATATGCTGCAGTTCCTCGGACATTGCAGTGAACAGAGCTGCATATTTATCCGTCTGCGGGGCGAATTTGACCTGATCTTTTGCTTGAATAAACCGCTCCCGGTAAGGCAGCTCCCGGTACATCCGGCTCTCTTCAACAGTAGAGTTCGCCGGAACATGCCCCGCCTCGCCCCAGATCATTCCGCCCACCTCCGAGAAGTATTTCATGAAGTCCATGGCACCCGCCTGCCTCTCCACGGTGGTATAGGCTGGAATCACCAGGGTGTGGGAGCTTCCCCAATGGTCTGCGCTGCCGAAGATCGGCGGAAGAGGCATAATCCCGATATCCAGCGCCTTATTGTCCAGATGGTGGCCTGCTTCCCATACTCCGCCGAACCATAGGCCTGCCTGCCCTTTGTCAAAAGAATCCCAAGGCGTATTATCGCTCAAATCGCTTAATCCCTCGTCAAACAGCCGCTGATAGAAGCTCAGCACCTCTACGGACTTCTCATTATAGATGGCTGCCCGCTTGCCGTCCCGGCTGAGCAATTCTCCACCCGCCTGATAATACAGATCGAGAAAAGACTCCTGGAAATACGGGGTGTTCACCGCCATAGACTGTACACCCGGTACCCTGGCTGCAATCTGCCGCAGCAGGCGGATGAATCCCTCCGGTGTATTCTCCTCCAGCAGCGGTGTTCCGTCAGCAGATAATACACCGGCCTTGGCCAGAATTGCTTTGTTATAGTAGAGCATATGGAAATGAGTATCCAGAGGCACTGCATAATATTGCCCGGCATAGCTGACGCTCTGAAGGTTCTGCTCCCCGATCTGATTGAACTGGAATCCGCCCTGCTGTGCCAGAGCATTGAGCGGTATAATTTGCTGCGCTTTGATGAAGGGAGACAGCCGGTCAGCATGAATGACCGCCACATCAGGCCCCTTGCCGAAGGACAGAGCGGTGCGGAGTCTCGCATAATATTCGTTCGATTCCAGTCTGAGCTGCTTGACGAACACTGCACTCTGGGAAGCATTATAGTCATGGATGATCCGCTCTACGAATTCGCCCTCTCCCCCTCCGAACGGATTCCAGAAGGAGATCGTCACAGGCGTGCTGCGCTCCGGCGGCTCCGTATACCTGGAAGAGAAATCCGCGCAGCCCGTGAACAGCAGCAGACACAGCAGCAGAACAGGCAGGATCAGCTTCATCTTCCTCCTCCTCCTTGAAACATAAATCAACATAAATCAATCTAACGGACGAATAATGCAAGAGTTATGCTCCTTAATTGTTCGTTTGGGCATCATTCTGCGAATTCATGTGTACTTGTGCTCTTCACCAACATTACTTAGCACCACCAGAGGGATAAATCCCTTTCACTTCACTGGCTCACCATGATTCTACTTTCCTGTACATGCTCCCTAAATATTGTAAGCGTTTGCAATAAGTTCCGTCGCGAGGCTCCCTTACCGCTCCTTGCGGACCAGCGCGCGATACTCGGAGGGAGATACGCCTGTGATTTTCTTGAATACCTTGGAGAAATACTTCGGGTCCTGGATGCCGACCAGACTGCCTATGTCGCCAGCCTTCAATTCGCCGGTCAGCAAGTTCTTCGCCTTCTCAATGCGGATGCGGGTCAGATACTCCAGGAAGCTCTCCCCGACTTCTTTGCGGAACAGATTGGCGAAGTAGTTCTTGCTCAGATGGACCAGCCCGCTGATCGACTGCAGGGTAATCTCCTGGTGATAATACTGCCGGATATACTGAGTCGCCTTAATAATACTGTTACGGTCGCTATTATACATCTCTTTCATATGTGCAACAAGCGCCTGGAAGGCCTGCAGGAACCACTCGCGGCTCTCTTCCAGCGTCTCCAGCTTGGACAGCTCGTCAAAGTACTGCTTCTTCAGCTCAAGCACCTGCTCTGCATCCTTCGACACATCCGGCCACAGAGTGGTTAGAATCATCAACAGCTCCAGTGAAATAATCTGCACCAGCTCCGCATCCCTGCGCACAACCAGCTGACCAAACAGTTGCTCCAGATATTCTTCCAGCTCCCGCGACTGAAAAGCATAGACCATCGACTGAATCTGATGGCTGCTAATCTGGAGCGATGGCGCTAGTGTAGTCCCTGACTGTGTCATTTGATGCTGCGCTGTGTCAGGCTGTGCAGCGTCAGACTGCGGCCCTTGTGCCAGCAGTTCAACGCTACCGTGAACCAGCACACGCCCCGTTCCCATGAACAACTTCATCCTTGCAGCGCCTGCGGCCTGGACATACGCATTTTTCAAATCCGCCCACTCCCTGACTTCTCCGCTAATGCCAATCGTTACAGTCCAGCCGTATTGTCTGGATAGCCGGAGAATCAACTGTTCACTGGAGCTGAGTAAGCGGTCCATAATCGCAGCCTTACCGGTCTGTACCATTACCTCTGAGGTTACAATTACATGCAGTACACCTTGTCTGTCACGAATCAGCTCATAGCCGATAACAGGATCGTTAAGACCTATCTCTTCAAGCAGGCTGCGGATTACCGCTGCTCCCTGCCCATACTCCGGCTCTGCTCTGCCCCCCGGCAGAATTTGCAGCACATAAAGCGGCCGCTTCTCCGCAAGCCCTGCCCGCGAAAGTGTATCGTGTTCGATTCTGCCTTGAACCGCCCCGAGCTCCAGCAGCTCGATCAGGAAGTTCTCCTTATGCACCGGCGCAATTTGAGCTGGCGCAGACTTTTGCTCCCAAGGCTTCTGCGCCCCTTCGAGGCTGTCCTTCAGCTTAAGCAGTACCTGCTCGAAGTCGCGCGGCATCATATCCGACTTGATGATATAGTCGGAGACATTTTGCTTAATCGCTTCCTTGGCATACTGGAAGTCCTCCAGATTGCTGAGGATAACAATCTTTAGGTCCGGAGACAGCTTGCGCACCTCGGCAATCAGCTCAATGCCGTCCATGACGGGCATTTTGATATCCGTAATCAGGATGTCGGGCAGTCCGGTTGCCATCAGCTCCAGCGCCTCCCGGCCGTTCCCGGCCTCCCCGGTGACCTCCATCCCGATGGCTTCCCATTCAATCATCGACCGGATACCATATCTCACGATAAATTCATCTTCTACGATAATGACCCGGTACATATCAGTGGTTCCCCCTTGTGTCGTCTGTGATAAGCGGCAGCTTGATCCGGATAGACGTCCCTTTTCCCGGTTCACTGCGCAGGTCCAGCCCGTACATTTTGCCGCAAATGAGCTTGATCCGCTCGTCCACATTCGCCAGCCCGATGCCTCCCGGCTTCTCCTCCTCCCGCGCCTGCCCATCCAGCAGACTACTGGCCTGCACAGGGTCCATGCCCTTGCCGTTGTCAGTGACCTCGAACCACAGCAGGTTGCCCGGTGCCTTGGTGCAGGAGATACGGAGCATACCGCCGGACTCCATCTCCCCAAAAGCATGGATGATCGCATTCTCGACAATGGGCTGGAGAATCAACTTCGGCGTACGCAGGCGGCGGACGTCTTCATCCATCTCAATGATAGTGTCAATCTTGAAGTTGAACCGGAACTTCTGTATGCCCAGATAACACTGTACATGCTCGATCTCTTCCTCCACCGTAACCGTCTCTTCCCCCCGGCCCAGGCTGATCCGCAAGAGACGAGATAATAAGCTGACCATCTCCGCCGCGTTATTGGCCTTCTGAATGAGCGCCGTCCATTTAATAATATCCAGCGTGTTGTATAGAAAATGCGGGTTAATCTGCGCCTGCAGCGCCTTGAGTTCAGCCATCCGTTTCCGGTCCTGCTCCAGATATACCGCTTTCAGGAGTCCGTCGATCTGCACGACCATTGCGTTGAAGTTGTCGCCGAGAATATCGATTTCATCATGCCGGCTTTTGGCCTTGTAGCGGACGCTGAGCTCGCCGGACATCACCTGCCGCATCAGCCGGATCATTTTCAGAATCGGGTTCGTAATCGAGTTCGCCAGCACCAGCGCGGCAATGACCGAGAAGACGATGCAGAGCAGCCCGACGAAGATGAAAATCTGCAGCAGGCGGTTGGAATCCTGATACAGCGCCGCCTTGGAGATCACATTGACGACCACCCAGTCATTCGTATGCAGCTTCTTGGCATTCACGATCAGGCTGTCTCCCATGTAGGCAAGCGGGAACCTCGTTTCCTCCTGTCCGGTACGCATGAGCTGCTCATACCCTGCCTGTCCCAGCACCTCGCTCACGCTCCGGCCGATCAGCCCGCTGTCCGGGTACGAGACGAGCCTGCCTCCGCCGTCTATCACGAAGCTTTGCAGGTCACGGTTATTGCTGACCGCCTTCGAGACCAGCTCCTTAATCACATCCTCTCGGATATCCAGCACGGCAACAATCTTCAGGGGACTGTCATCGGATATTTTATAGAGCTGCTTGGCGACTGAGAAGACATGGGTGCTCTGGGAATTGAGGCTGTCCACATAAGTGCCGTAGCGGGTCGGATACCAGCGGAAATTGCTGCCGCCCTTAAGAGTCGCAAGGAACGGCTCCACCTCGGCGGGCGTGCGCGTGCTCCAGCGGTAGATTCCTTTGATATAGTGCTTATCCGAGACGAAGGAGATGGACTGTACATCCTGATTAATTGCCACAATCGTGGACAGCTTCGTCGTCAGAGACAGACTATCCACATCATAGCTGGCCGGAGTGGTCCCATCAAGAGCCCGCAGCATCCCCACAATCTCATGATTGTTCAGCACCTGCATCAGCATATCCTTGTAGATGCCCAGGCGCGTATCTAGATTATCAGCGGTCTGATTGAGCAGATGCTCCGAATACTCGGTAGCCTTGTCGTTAAGGGTTGATTTCGAGATGGAAAAAGAAATAATCCCCATGACCACCAGCGGTGTCAAGGAGAAGAGAACAAGCAGCAGCATCCACTTATAGCGCATGCTGCTCTTCATTTGGATGATCCAGGATATCAAGCGGAGCCGCAAGGACCTGGCAGAACTCTCAGGAGATGTACGCATGCCCTATATCCCTTTCCCGGTATATAATATGGTTCAGGCTACCCCTTGACCCCCGACATGGCTACGCCCTGGACAATCTGACGCTGGAGCAGGATGAAGACAACAATCGTCGGAATCGCCGCCAGGGCGCTGGCTGTCATAATGAGATTGAGCGACATATTATTATTCGACAAAAAGGTGGGCAGCCCTGCCGACAGGATCATATTCTCCTCCGAGGTAATCGCCAGATAAGGCCAGAGGAAATTGTTCCACGAGAGGATGAAAAAGAAGATCCCGACAGACACCATCGCCGAGCGCGTCAGCGGCAGGCAGATACTCCACCAGAGCCTGAAGCTGCGGCTGCCGTCGATTTGCGCGGCTTCAATATAATCCTTAGGCACGCCGTCCATGAACTGCTTCAGCAGCAGAATACCGATCGGGTTGGTCAGTCCCGGGAGGATAATCGCCCAGATATTATCGATCAGTTCCAGATGCAGCGCAGTCTCATAGAGCGGAATCAGAATAGCTTCTGTCGGAATCAGAAGGCCTGAGACAATGAGCACATAGAAGATGCCCCGTGTGCGGAACGGCAGCTTGGAGAACGAGAAGGCTGCCAGCGAGCTAAGCAGAATGGAGATCAGGGTAGTGAGTACGCCGATCACCAGACTGTTCCAGGTCCAGAGCAGAATCTGCGAATCTCTAATGACCTTGACATAGTTACCGGTATTCAGATCCGACCAATCCACCCAATCGGCCAGCGTATAGACATTCACACCATCGGGCTTCAGGGAGGTGAGAAACATCCAGATCAGCGGAAGAACAAACAGCAGGGCAAGCACAATAGCCACAGTATTTAAAGCAAGCTTCTTCATGAATCTTCTCCTCTCCTATCCGTCCTTGCGGTCTGTAATTTTGAATTGAATCACGGCGATCAGCAGCATGATGAAGCAGAACACCATGGACTGCGCCGCAGCCATGCCGAACATATCCTTTTTGAACCCCGTGACATAGATATAGCGGATCATCGTATTCGTGGAATCGCCCGGCCCGCCGCCGGTCATAATCTGTACCTGCCCGAACAGCTTGAGACAGTTGATAATCTGATAAAAGATCTGGATCTTCATCACATTGGACAGTCCCGGCAGGGTAATGCTCCAGAACCGCTGCCACGCGTTCGCACCATCGATCTTCGCCGCTTCATAATGATCAGTGGGAATCTCCTGTAGACCGGCCAGGAACAGCACCATGACGAATCCGACGCTCCACCAGTCCGTTGCCAGGGTAATCGCCCACCACACAAACCGGTGATCCGTAAGCCAGTTAATGTCTGCGTTGATGCCAAGCATATGTAAGGCTGCATTCACCGGGCCGTTCTTCGCATCCAGCAGCCGCAGCCAGATGAAGCTGACCACGGAGACCGACAGGACATACGGCAGGAAGAACACTGAGCGGATCAGGGTTCGCAGCCAGATTCTCTGATTAATAATAAGGGCCAGCAGCAGGCCCAGGATGATGACCGTGGGCGCGCACAGCAGCACGAAATAGAATGAGTTCCACAGGTAAGCATAGAAATCTGAATTCTGCAGTATTTTTGCATAGTTCGCCAAAGCCACATACTTCTGCATCCCTTGAATGCCCCACACATGCAGGCTCATCCAGGCTCCGCGGATCACCGGCCACAGATAGAACACCGTGAACGGGATCAGGAACGGGATCAGGTACAGAATAGCCTTCAGTTCAGTCAGCAGGTGTACAGGCTCTGCTCTGCGAAGAGCCGCAGCCGCCTTGTTCTCACTCAAGCTCCGCTCCATCATTATCTCTCTCCTTCAGTTGAAATGAATCATGAGCCGGATTGGGACTGACCTGCCTCTGGCAGTAGTTCATCCCAATCCAGTCAGATAAGGCTAGTTCTCCAGCACTTCGTTAATCTGTTTCTCCAGCTTAGCCAGGCCATCCTCCGGCGTCTCGCTGCCAAAAATAATGTTCTGCAGTCCTTCGGAAACGGTGGTGATAATCGTCGTATATTTATCGGTTGGCGGCGCGAACTTCACCGTCTTCTGTGCCTCGATGAATTCGCTGCGGTAAGGCAGACTTTTGTAGGCTTCACTCTCTGTAATCTTGCTGTTCGCCGGCACATGGCCCGCCTGTCCCCAGATCTCCCCGCCCACTTCGGAGAAGTACTTCATGAACTTGGCTGCGGCTTCCTGCTTCTCCGGCGTCACGTAGGACGGGATGACCAGCGTATGGGAGCTGCCCCAGTGCGTCTGGCTGCCGAAGATCGGGGGCAGCGGCATAGCGCCGATGTGCAGCGATTCATCCCCCAGCAGCAGCCCTGCTTCCCATACCCCGCCGAACCAGAAGGCGGCTTTGCCGTTATGGAAGGTATCCCACGGCGTCTTGTCATTGAGATCGGCATATTTTTTATTGAAGACATCCATATAGAAGTTCAGCACATCCAGCGCCTGCGGGTTGTTAATGCTCGCCTTGGTCATCTCCGGGTTCAGCAGCTCGCCGCCTGCTTCATAATACTGATTAAGGAACGGCTCCTGGAAATACGGGGTATTCACCGCCATCGCCTGGACATCCGGCACCTTGGCCTGAATCTCAGAGAGCGTCTTCTCGAAGCCTGCCGGGGTCATATCATCCAGCTTAGGCGTACCGTCCTCGTTCAATAGATTGGCCTTCTCCAGAATGTCCTTGTTGTAGTAGAACATGTGGAAATGGGTATCCAGCGGAACCGCGTAAGGCTTACCGTCATAGGATACACTCTTGATATTGGAATCCGAAATCTGCTTCAGATCAAAGCCTGCCTTGGAGGCCAGCTCATCCACCGGCACAATCTGCTGGGCCTTCACGAACGGCGAGATCCGCTCCACGTGGGCTACCGCAACATCCGGGCCCTTGGAGGACGACAACGCTGTGCCTAGCTTCGCGTAATACTCGTTGGATTCGAGACGGAGCTGTTTGACCTTAACCTCCTGCTGCGAGTCATTGTAGCCCTTGATGATCTGGTCCACGAATTCCCCTTCCCCGCCGCCGAACATATTCCAGAAGGAGATCTCCACCGGACTGCCGCCTGCGCTCTCTGTTGCTGCGGGCCCGTTCGATGCCTTGGCCGCTCCGTTCTCTGTATTTCCGGAAGAGCATCCCTGCAGGACCAGAGCCAGTGTCAGCCCGGCCGATACCACACTTGCCAATCTTTTTTTCATCCTCATCTGTACAACCCTCTTCTCCGTAAAGTTTGTGCGAGGAAAGCCGTCACACTTTGATGTAAGGGCTTTCTTATCTATAACTCTACAGCGAACACCACCGTGCTTGAACCGACAAACCGCCGTTCCTTGGTGAACAAACGACAGATGTAACCCGGCCGCAAGCCCTGGCAGGTAGACGATCTTACGCAGGGTGGAGAATCGACAGATCATGAACAGTCGTCTGCGCACGCAAAAAGGGACCTCTTGAGAGGCCCCCGTGAAATTCCAGTCAATTCACTGTAAAATTGTCAAAGCTGACACTGTTGCCGAAGCCGCCGCGAACACCTACTGTGCCCGAAGTAAAGACGGCATCATTCTTGTCAATCTTGGGCACCGTCATATCTCCCACATAAACCTTGATGTTTCCGTTATTGACCACAACCTTCATGTGGTACCAGGTGTTCACGGCAATAGGAGTATTTACGGTCTGGAGAGAGGTCCAGTTATTATTGAACCGTCCAAGCCACACCTCACCGGCAGAGTCAATCCCTGCTGCGTAACCCTTTTGCAGATCAGCCCCGGTCCCCGGACTGGTCACATTGAAGAGAAGACTGGCCTGGCCTGCATTATTCAGCCGGATGTCTCCCTCCAGCGTATAATTCATTTTGGAAGGATAAGGGGTTAACAGCGATTTGTCGGCATTCACTGAATTCAGGTTGTAGGTTCCGCCGCTTACCGCCCAAGTCCCAGCATAGCGGGCCCACCCGTTGTCATTCGCCGAGAAATCATTGCTGTACGTGCCGCTGAGCGTCCCGAACCGCACCTGGACATTATGCCCGCCGACACTCCGGTCCACCGAATTCACGAAGGCAATCTCATTCGCTCCCGTCTGGTACATCGCCGTCCACCATGAATTTCCGAATGCCGGAATATCATTATCCACCCAGGTGTTCCCGTAATCGTTGCTCAGGGACAGCACGTTGGAATTGGAGCTGAGCAGGAGACGCCCGTCCGCCAAGGACAGGATGTATGGTCCGCCTTGCTGGTTCGTGGAGACCTGGGTGCCGATGCCGCTGGACCAGGTTTTGCCGTCAGCACTTTTTTTGGTGAAAATTCTGCAGCTCTGCGTCCCGCACACCTCAAAGGCTACAATATACTGCCCGTTCGCCATCTTGGTCCAGACCGGCATCCCCGGACGCGCGCCTGAATTGGAGGGGTCCCAGGCGACATAGATTTCATTCCCCCAGCTGGCTCCCCCGTTGGTGGAGATCTTCTGGGAGATAATCTGGCTGTACGACGGATTCTCCGTCACATGCTTCTCGCTTGCATACATCACGGCGACCGAGCCGTCATTCAGGAGCTGCATATGCGGCTCGTACACGCCTTTGTCGGGATTCCCGAGCGCGCCGGGAGCGCCGTTGTTCTCGTCGATGGTGCTGAGGAAGCTCCAGTTCGCGCCTCCATTCACGCTTTTATACACTCTGAGCTTGTACGATTCCTGCCAGCGGACAGACCGCATCGCCAGCAGAATCTCGCCATTCGCCAGCTGGATAAGCTGCCCGTTGTCCAGGTCACGCCCATCCTCCCATAGGGTGGACATCAGCGACCAGGTACGGCAGTTGTCGGTGCTGCGGAAGACCTGCAGCCGGGTCCCACCCCAGGAGACCTTGGTGTAGCCGTTGTTGTCGTAGATGGCAGCGACGGCCAGCCAGTCTCCGTTCGCCAGCTTGATCATCCGCGCATATTCCGCGCCGAAGGTTCCGGGTCTTAAGCCCCGGGCATCGGGACCGGCATCGGTGAACGTGTTGATATTGGTAATGGTGGAGGAACTCCCCCACACCACCGGTCCATTCGCGGCAAACACCGGGATGGCGGCAAAAATCAGCAGCAGACACAGGGAAGCGGACAGCGAGGTAAACACTTTTTTTAACACATAAGCCCCTCCTCTTAATCTTGAATAGGTGTAGCCTGTTGAACGCACTTATATGTAAGTGCTTTCACCAAAGATTCTAAAGGGCTTCCCATGGTCGTAGAACCGATAATTCACCGCTATTTAGGTCACAATGTTACGATTATTCCCTCGCCTGCCGGTTGATCTTACGAATCTCGTCCAGCGGAATCTTCGGTGTCCGGTCTGCCGTAAGTAGCCCATTCACTTCCTGCTGCACATCCGTAACCTGAGTATAGCAATAACCGCAGATGTAAGGTGTATCCTTGATCGCCTGCGTGATGCTGCGGAACCGTTCAATGAAGGCTTCCGTGCTGCTGACCTGCTCCCCATAGCCCCATCCCTCGCCGGTGTTGAAGGCAATGCCCCCGAATTCACTGACTATGACAGGCTGACCCCGGTATTCGTAGCCCTTGGCCATCGCGTATTTCCAGTTATTGAACGAGGAGCTCCCGCCAAGTACACTGCCGGAGTCTGCATAACGCGCAAGCAGCGCAGCACCGCTCTCCTCATAGTCATGCAGGGTAATAATATCGCTGATCGTATGCTCCCAGCCGTCATTGACAATCACCGGACGGTCCGGGTCCATCGCCTTAGTAAGATGATAGATGCCCTCAGTGAACTGCTGCTGCCGCTTGTTCGTGTAGACCTGCGGAATACCCCAGGATTCGTTAAAAGGCACCCAGGTAATCACCGAGGGATGATTATACTGCTGCCGGACAATCTCTGTCCACTCCTTCGTGAACTGCTCCACGGCCTCATCATTGAACTCATAGGTGGCCGCCATCTCCGACCAGACCAGCAGTCCCTTCACATCACACCAGTACAGAAAGCGCGCATCTTCAATCTTCATATGCTTGCGTACCCCGTTGTAGCCCATCGCGAGAATCGCATCAATGTCAGCAATCAGCGCCTCCTCCGAAGGCGGGGTCAAATGGCTGTCCGGCCAATAGCCCTGGTCCAGAATCAGCTTCTGGTACACTGGCGTATTGTTGAGCAGCACCTTGCCTTGTTCGATGGAGATTTTGCGGAGTCCGAAGTAGGAGTAGACCTGGTCGATCACCTTGTCCCCTTCGTACAGAACGAACTCCACCTCATACAGCACCGGCGAAGCGGGCGACCAGGACTGGAGCTTCCACGGGCCATTCACTTCATGGGTCAGCTCTACATCCAGCTGCTGCCAAGACCGGTCTATATGCAGCGAGACCTGCTTGAAGGTCTTCTCCTGCGTGCTGATCCGGGTCTCCAGCCGGAGATTCGGGGCTGCCACCTGAGCCTCGTACTCGAAGCGGACTGAGCGGTTATCGAGATCCGGAGTGATTTTGACAGACTTAAGATACGAAGGGGATACATACTCCAGCCACACACTCTGCCAGATTCCCGTGGTCTGCACATAGAAGCACTCGAAATTCTCATCCACCCAACGCTGCTTGCCCCGTGGTTGTGTACAGCTCTGGCTATCCTCTGCCTTGACGGTCAAACGGTTCAGCGCTCCGGCACCTGTGTTCAGATAATCTGTGATATCCAGTGTAAAAGCCGCGTACCCGCCTTGGTGCCCCCCGGCATAGCTGCCGTTCACCCACACCTTCGCGATATGATCCACCGCCTGGAAATTCAGCAGCACCCGCTTGGTGCCCAAGCTGTGAGGTAGTTGTACCTCCCGCTCATACCATACATACGGATGGAACGTGGTCTCGCCGATTCCACTCGCCACCGTCTCATACGTGAACGGAACCTGAATCTTCAGATCGCCGTGCAGCTCCTCATGCCATCTCTCCCGCTCCCCCGTGTTGTCATCGTCATACCGGAAATCCCATTCCCCGTTCAGGCTCTGCCAGGCGTCACGGACGAACTGCGGCCGCGGATAATCCTTGATATAGTGCCGGGTTGTCATTATAATGCGCACACTCCTTAATAACAATATTTTTGTTTTAATACAATAAATATGTATTAATTATTGCAGAATCCGCTTAAATGTCAATGGTGACGTCAAAAAGAACCTTCGCCTAAGCAACAGGTTCTTTTCCGCAAATAAAATCTTACATTCACCTTACTTCTAGACTAAGGCTCCACACTATAAAAAATCTTCATCACCAGATCCTGCTCATAATCGCCGAACTTCTTGCCGAACAGGTTCATGCCGCCCTTGAAGACCGCATTCTCCTTCACACCCAGCCGCAGATCCACGTGGTTCTGGCCGGTGAGGTTCAGCTGCTCCAGATTAACAGCAGATAGCTCCTGATGGTCGATAGTGCTGCGGGTATTATCTACGCTCCAGGTCTTGAGTGCGCCGAACTGGGTTCCCGTATCAATCCACCACGAGGGATTCAGCTTCCCGCGTCTGCCGCCGAAGTCGCCGGGCGAGGTCCAGGTTCCCACCTCCACCTGGTTAATCCACAGTGTGATATCCGAAGGCCAGTCATTCTCGTAATTCGGTGCCTCTGAGCAGATCTCCATGGAGAACTGAATCCGGTGAAGCACCGCTCCTTGCGGAATTTCCAGCGGATAGCGGTATTCGAGATACCCTTTGCGCAGCCAGAGCAGCTGGGCTTGTACCCTGTCCGGATGGAAAAATCCCGCCGGTGAATCCTCCGTTATAATCGGACCGTTCTCACTGACCATCCCGCAGGTAGGCGCCACTTCACAGGCTGTGAAATTGCCGATCGGCATGGAGATCTCATAGCAATATTCGCCTTGACCGGCTTGCAGGCGGCGCTGCGGGGCATTGATCGTGATCTTGATATCATCATAGATCCTGCTGCATACCTTCATCGCCCCGCGTGAAGCAGGCAGCAGCTCGGTCTCAATCAGCCCTGCCTGCTCCAGTACCTTCACGTTGGAGGCTGCCGTAGATACCGGAATTTCCAGCGCTTCAGCCAGCTCCGCTACATTCATTCTCCGGGTGTTAAGCAGCGCCAGCATTCTGAGCCTTAGCTCTGTAGAGAGCGCATGTGTCACCTTCACCAGCTCATCCGCATGCTCCATGGACAACTCAAGCATATCGTTCACCCCTGTCCAGCTTAGTTATCCAGCATATGAACCTGATCGCCCAGCCGAACTTCTCCCGTGCGGATTACAGAAGCATAGACGCCGAACTGCTGCTTAAGCTCTTTATATACTTGCTTCAGCAGCGAACTGTCCCGTTCCAGGGTATCCGGGTCTGTCGTAATCATTACGCAGCGCTCGCAATAGCTATCCACTTGCAGCACTGTACTGCCTATCGACAGACGGCGGCCGAGCCACTCTTCCTCCCCGAGCGAGTCCTCACTCACTTCCACGAGAAAGTTGCCGCGGAAGCGGCGCTGGTCAATTGGCTTGCCCCACATCGCCTCCAGCTTCTTCAAGCTCTTATCGGTCACCAGCAGAATACTTGCCCCATCTACCGATAATAGCTCCGGGTACTGCTCCTCCGGGTGTGGTGCCTTGAACGCAGACATCGTAATTTCGGTAGAGGTCAAACTCTGTATTTCGTCCAGCAGCTCCTGGTCCCAGCCGAACACCCGGCCATCCGCAGCCGTTACACGGATATCTTCCCCCGTATACTCCGCCTTATAGGACATCATCTTCGGAATCTTCCGGGCAGTGATATACTGGGACCAGTCTTTTTTGGTCATATCATAAAAGGAACAATACCGGTCCCCCTCCACTCCGTAAGATACAACCTTACAGGCCTCCAGTGCCTCCCCCGCAAAGGATTTCACCGGATAACGGTTAATCGATTTAATCTCCCCAACTGTAACTGACACGCCCCCACCTCTTCTGTCTATAGTCTGAAATTTCCTCCTTATTATACCATTATCGCTGCCTGTTTTGCGTAAGACAAGAGCTGAGCACTTTTGGATGAATTCAGCAGTAGTATAATCCTCTAAAAAGAAAAAGGACAGCCCCAAGGCTATCCTCATCATTACATATCTTTACAGTGACTCCCGGATTACCCGCTTGTAATACAGGACGGACAGGATGCCGAAGATCGAATACAGCACGGTATAGACCCCCATAACGACGAACATCGGAGTCAGCATTTCGGTCCCGAAGAAGAACCAGCCGGATTTCACCGCAAAGTAACTGTGGCACAGCCCGACAATCAGCGGAATACCGAAATTGAACAGCTGCTTGAACTGGATGCCGCGCAGGAGATCCCCTTGGGTGAAGCCCAGCTTGCGCAGGATCGTATATCCCTCCCGCTCCTCCTCGCTCTCATCCATCTGCTTGAAATAGAGAATACAGCCGGAGGTGATCAGGAACGTCAGGCCCAGGAAGCCGACAATGAACATAATGAGGCCCATATTGGTCCGCTGGTTGAACTCAAATTCATATTGCGAGAAGCTTTGCAGCTCCGGCTTCTGCTGCTTATAAATCTCATAAGCCTGCTTGGCCTGCGAGGACCCGGTAAGATTAATACCGTAATAGATTCCTTCGCCGCTCACTCTTTTTTGCTCATCTGGATCTTTATGCTGAAGCAATTCCTGGAAGACTGAATCATCCACCACGAACACCCCCAGAACACCTCCGCCAAAATAATACGGCAGAACAGTCTCCTCTGACAATCCTGCGAGCTGCTGCTTCATAACACCATCCTTGGTGGAGAAGGCGAGTTCCCCCTTGTTCTTGAGCTGATGCATGGTTTGCTTCGTAGTTGTGTATCCCATAATCCGTACCTCGCCCGGCTGCAAATCCATGTTTTTCAGACTGCTCTCACTAATCACGGTAGCCAATAGACTGGTGTCATTGTTAGAGAAATTTTTAGTATCCAGGACCTCCTTAAGATCCACCTCTATCTGCACCGTTGGAATCTCCAGAGTGGTATAACCTATGCCGGCCTTGTCGAGCGCCTCCCGGAATCCGGCCTCATCCGCCTTCTGAAGGAAGCCGTAATCATGCGGCGAGCTCTCGCGCGCGGAGGACTCCACCGAATAATATGAGATATAGCTCAGAGAGAGCAGGCCGATCGCCAGCGCGGATACCGTGGTGATGACCGTCAGCAGCAGGGCATTCGATTTCATCCGGAACATAATGGAAGAGAGTGATAATACCTCCCGAATGGACAGGTAGCCCTTCTTCCTGCGGCGGATGAGATTGAAGAGGAAGCTGACCGAGCCTTTGTAGAACAGATAAGTCCCGATAATCACAAGTGCGAGGATAGCAATCATCGCATACATCAATCCGCCCATGCCCGTGAATTTGCCGCTGAACAGCTCCCCGGAGATATAGTATCCTCCACAGATACTGATCATCCCGAGCACGCCGATCACAACCTCCCACAGCGACATTCTCTGAATACGCGTCTGGGAAGTGGCCGTAGCCTTGAATAGCGACAGAATGCTCTGGGCCCGGATGAAGGTGTAATTCATAATCATAATCAGCACGTACACGGCGGCAAAAACCAGCACCGTCCGCTGCAAAGCCTCGGGGGAAAAGCGCAAGGCCGCCAGCTGTTCGACCTCCAGGATTTTGAACAGAATCATCAGGATCAGCCGCGACATCACGAACCCTGCACCGATCCCCGCGAACATCGATCCGAAATATAGAATCAGATTCTCGGCGCTCAGCAGCACGAAGATTCTGCTCTTGGTCAGCCCAATCAGCTGAAACAGCCCGATCTCCTTACTGCGGCGCTTGATGAAGATGGTGTTCGCATACAGCAGGAAGATGGCCACAATCGCAACCAGCAGCACTGAGGACGCGCCAATGGCTGCCCCGCCTTTGATTGAACCGCTGACCTCGTGCATGGCCGGGTCGAACTGCAGTGTCACGAAGGAAAAATACAGGGCAACACTGAAAATAAGAGCAAAAACGTAGAGATAATAGTTCTTAATGTTCTTTTTGAGGTTCCGCAGGATAATATAATTCAGACTCATTGCGTGACACCACCAAGTACGCCCTGGGTGCTGATAATATCACCCAAGAAGGATTGCCGCGATTCCTCCCCCTTGTTCAGCTGGGTGTAGATTTGCCCGTCCCGGATGAACACCACGCGGCTGCAGTAGCTGGCGGCCACGGCATCATGCGTAACCATGACAATGGTAGCTTCACGCTTGCTGTTCATGGCAGCCAGCTTGTTCAGCAGATCGGACGCAGATTTGGAATCCAAGGCTCCCGTCGGCTCATCGGCAAAAATAATACTCGGATCATGCACGAACGCCCTTGCCGCAGACGTACGCTGCTTCTGCCCGCCTGAGATTTCCGCCGGATATTTATCCTTCAGCTCATAGATTCCCAGCTCGCCCGCTACCTGGTCGAATTTCTGGTGCGCCTCCTTCTTGGACATGCCTGTAATCGATAGCGGCAGCATGATGTTCTCCTTGACCGTCAAGGTGTCGAGCAGGTTATAATCCTGGAAAATGAACCCGAGATGATGCTTGCGGAACTCGGCGAGCTGCTTCTCCTTCATCCCGGTGAATTCCTTGCCCTCAATTTCGATCGTGCCCTTGCTTACCCGGTCAATGGAGGACAATACGTTCAGAAGCGTCGTTTTGCCGGACCCGGACGGACCCATGATTCCGACGAACTCGCCCTTGTCCACCTGAAGATCAATACCGCTCAGGACTTCCTGTTTATTGAATTTGTTGCCATAGGTTTTATAGATTTTGTTAGCCTGCATGATAAGCATCTGTTCCCCACTCCTTTTCTATAGCTCTATCATAAGCGGGTGGATGATCATTTTCCTGCGCTTCGCCGAACAAATGGAACAGGCATGTGACACTATTGTCACATGCCTGTTAGCCGCTGAAAGTCATTCTCCCTTGGAAAAGTTAGCGTAAACACACTCCCCTGCCCAAGCACGGAAGCAGCGTAAAGTCTGATCTGCAGCGGCTCCGCAACCTGCCGGGTCAGATATAGCCCCATGCCGGTGGCTGCCCCCTCCTGGCGGAAGCGCGATGAGGTGAAGCCCCTATCATAGATGCGCGGCAGATCCCTGGGATCTATCCCCTGTCCTCTGTCTTCAATGAGAAGCACGACATGGCCGCCCTCTTCTCGGCTCCGGATGAGGATATCGGAGGCTTCGCTGTATTTCACAGCATTGGTCAGGAGCTGCCGCAGCATGAAGGCCAGCCATTTGCCGTCTGTCAGCACGGTCTCGGCCTCAAGCTCTACGTCGAACCCGATGCGTTTGGAGATGCACCAGGATTTCAGTGCCCGGATCTCCTTATTAAGGATAGGGGCAAGACTGACCTTTTCAATGAACAGATCATTACGGATGAAGGGAATCCGCTTCTGATGCAGCTGCTGGTCGAGCAGATGGTGAATGCGCAGCCATTCGTACATCATCTGTCTTTGCAGGGTCTCGTCCGGCAGGCGCTCTATCATGAGCTGCATGGCAGTCAGCGGGGTCTTGACCTCATGGATCCAGGCCAGCAGCTCGTCCTTCTCCGATTCCAGCAGCTGGACATTCATGAAGGATTCGCGCTTGTAGCGGTCTGTCTGGGCGCTTACCGCCTCATGGACCAGCCGCTCCATCGGACTACCGGGATCGAGGACCGCCTGCAGCTCATAGATCTGATCCCAGGAGGCAAGGCTCTTATAGAACCGGGTCTCCCGGGAATAGCGCAGGAAGACGAAGGCCAGACAGAGCAGCGTATTCAGCAGTACAATGTATAGGACTGGCAGCAGCGGTATGGCAGAGTCAATAAAGGCCACGAAGATAATAATCACCTGGAGGGCGGCCAGCAGGAGCAGCCAGCTCCGCTTCTCGGTGATGTATTTCCTTATCATTCTGCCGCCTCTTCAGTCGCCATATACCCTTGCCCCACCTTAGTCTCTATGTAGGCATCCAGACCGAGCGGCTCCAGCTTCTTGCGCAGCCGGTTCACGTTCACAGTCAGCGTATTATCGCTGACAAAATGCTCGTTGTCCCACAGGCTGGTGATGATCTCCTCACGTTCCACAATACTGTTCTTGCGCTCCAGCAGGATTTTGAGAATCATCATCTCATTCTTGGTCAGCAGGGCCGCTCCCCCGCTGCCCGTGACCGTATTCTTCACGAACTCAATCGCCGCTCCGCGCCAGGTCTTCAGCTCCGTGCCTTCCTTGGCGTAATTATAGACCCGGCGTAGGGTAGCCTGAATCTTGGCAATCAGCACCTCGAAATGGAACGGCTTCTGAATGAAATCATCGGCCCCAAGCTGCATCGACATCACCATATCGCTAGGATGGTCCCTGGAGGAGAGGAAAATAATCGGCACCTTGGAGTGGCTGCGCAGAATCCGGCACCAGTGGAAGCCGTCGAACTGCGGCAGCTGGATATCAATCACTACCAGGTCGGGCTTTACCTCCGAGAACTCCTGCAGTACCTTACCGAAATTTGTAATCCCGTACACCTCATAGGACCATTGGGCAAGTCTCTCCCTGATCTCCCCGAACAGGGTGATATCATCTTCGATTAGCATTATTTTGAACACAAAGGACTCTCCTTTAGAAGAAATACTATCGCACTATTATACTTCACATCGCTGAATTGACAAAGGTTGGGACATGTCCCGGCTCTCTCAGCCACTTCACCACTGTTCGACCGTCAACCGTTCAATCAGGTTCAGCGGAATCTCTTTATGGGTCAGACCTTCGCCACCTGATCACTGGTGACAAGCATCGCCGCCGGAGGGTCCTGCATCTCCAGAATCCGCTACATCCGTAGAATCTGATTTGATAAGTGTGTGTATCTGAAATAATGCACTTCATTCGCTACTTCAGCGCAGTCATTTTTCTTATTATAAAACTTTCCTAAGCCAAGTGACGTATTAGTTATTAACGGCTGAAACTTTGAACATACAGGGGAGCTGATGATCATCGGAACTTTTGATGGAATTATTATCTTGCTATTCGGAATCGGAATCAATGTGTTTGGACTATATGTCCGCCGGAATCCCACCTTCACCTGGCAGGCGAGTGAGAGCTGGAAAACGAAGGGCGACGGGGAGCCCAGTGACGCCTATATCAGCTCCATGCGCTTCAGAGGGGCAGTTGCCCTATGGATCGGATCCTTCGTTATGGTAATGGGGATATTGAACCTGTTATAGCACTCCCTTATAACGGAGCAGCTTCGTCAGACATTTCCTGCCTGATTGAGTAAAGGGACTGTCTCAAAAGTAGTTTTTCTACGAGTAGAGACAGCCGCTACGTCAAGCGTAGCATAGCGCCTCCTTCTTGGGGTTCCAGTTCAACCTGGACAATCGTTTCCGCCCCCTTCGCCCCTCCCGGTTCATTTCATTCTTCCATAATATCAAAGGATAACCATTAAAAAGATCAACATCCACACATAACTTATTCTTTACAAATTTTCGAATATGGATTACTTTAACATTAAGTAAATACTGAATGTTGCTGAATATCAAATAACATTTAGTATTATAACTAAAGCATTGTAAAATGGAGGAACTGATGAATCACTCTTTACAGGAGACATTACAGAAAAATATCCGTTTTGCTTACAACGAGGCTATTGAGTTCATGGTTTCCATGGGAATGCTGGCCTGCGAAGACCAGCTGGCAGCTCTGGCAGAGGATTATAAGATCGAAATCGATGAGCTGCTGGAAGCCTATTTCGATGAGGCGCGCAAACGATTGTCACCTCACTACACCCGCGAGCTGATGTTTTTTTTCGGCCATAACTTCTTTCATCTTGCACTGGATTTCCCTTTGTATGAATCGATCTGCTCTTTCCCGGAAGCGCAGACTGTAGAGGAATGGCTCAAGCGGCTGGAGAACAGCCCTGCAGAGCATATCGTTTCAGAGATGGTCTATGGCGTCTACAACGATAATATGGAAGCTTTATTGAATGGTAACGAATGGGAGCTGGTCAAAAAGGATCTCAAGAAGCTCATGGAGCTTGTGGCCGATACAAAACCTCAGCCTGAGGTTGCAGAGGCTCATGCACCACTGCTTGAATGCCTGGCTTATCCGCAAGAGACCAAGCTGCGCTATATACAGCTTCTGCGACAATTCCATCAGGATGTTTTCATTCACTGGAAAGACCGGATTCACGCGATCTCTGAACAGGCAGCCCTCCGGTATGAAGCCCAATTCCGCAGCAATCCGGAGGCGTTCATTCGTGAAGTCCACAAGAATGAGCCTGCGCTATTTGACTTTCCGGCCACCTTCCATGTCAGCTTCGTCTCACAGGTGGGCAATGCCTTCTATAATTTCCATACAGAAGCCGGGCGGGTAGGATGGGTCATCTTCGGCATACACAACGAGCGCGTATATGGACCTGTCGCCGACCGGCAGAAGACCGAGTTGTTCCTCAAGGCTTTCTCGGATAAACGGCGGCTGGATTTGCTGCTTCTGCTTAAGCAGCGTCCACACTATGGCAAGGAAATCGCCACTGCGCTCGGTATCACACAGGCTGCTGTCAATTATCATTCCAACTTTCTCTTCTTCCTGGATTTGCTCGATATCGAGCGGGTAGATCATCGCCTGTATTATGTGCTTAGAACAGAGACTTTGCGCAATCTGCTAGCTCTGACGGCAAAAGTTATGCTTGATGAAGACCAATTCATGAGTTGATGACTGGAGGGTTCTCCTTGAACAGAATCACAAATAGCGTAGCATTGCCAGGGGAAGAACAGCCCATCAGTCCCAAGAGTACATTTATCCGATTGCTAAAACTCGGTAAGCCTTATACAGGCTGGTACATCATTCTGTGTGGGCTCGCAGCGGTCATTTCGCTCACCACCGTAGGTTTGGCTGAAACGCTGCGGCGGATTATCAATGCGGCTACAAGCCATGATACCTCTGGGCTGGCAGCCGGGATGATCTTTGCTGCGGTCATTGTTGTTACCGATGCCGGAGTGCACTTTCTGAATACCTATCTCTCAGGGCTGCTTGAGATCAAATCCACCTCAAAGCTTCAGATCTCTATGCTGAGTAGAATGCTCAAATTACAAATGAAAGATTTGGACCGCTATCATTCAGCTGATCTGATCAGCCGGATGAACGACTCGGCTCCAGCCGCCCAGCAGGGAATTAACCGGAAGACCATTGATCTGATCAGCAATCTGCTGCAAATTGCATTTCTCCTCACTTATCTTCTGTCTTTGCAGTTTGCCCTGACCTTGGGGACGATTCTTATCTGTTCACTGGTCCCGCTGGTCATGCTTCCCTTCACCTCCCGGCTCCGCACGATGAATGAGCAGCGCCAGAGTATTGAGAGCGCCCAGCAGGCATTTGTTCAGGATTCGGTACAGGGTGCCGAAGTCGTGCGCGCCTTCTCCCTTGCTCCCCGTCTACTCGGGCAGTTCAACCGCAGAGTCCGGCAATTTAACAACGTTCACCTGCCCGTCTCACGGATAGAGGCTGTAGGTTACAATATGCCGTTGGCTGTTATTCTGGGCGGATTACTGTACGTTCTCTCCTATGGCGGTTACTTGGTCATCGGCGGCCGGCTGGATGTAGGTGCCGTTGCCGCGTTTCTGATCTGCTTCGAGCAAATCTCGAATCCGGTGTCGAAGCTTGCTAACCTGTGGACTGAACTACAGTCATCATTGGCACAAGGAAAACGTTTATTTGAGATAATGGATTTATCTGAAGAAGAAGGCAATTCCGCTTGTCTTAAGACGGCAGGAGTGCAGGATGAAGCATGGACTGAGGGTATCCATCAGACCGTTGCCGGACAGCAGCCGCTTACTTTCAGCAATGTCAGCTTTCGTTATGGACAAACGAAGGTACTAACGGATGTTCATCTACGGATTGAGCCAGGTAAGGTTACCGCCTTCGCCGGAGCCAGCGGGAGCGGCAAGAGCACAATTCTTCAGCTTATGCTTGCCACTTATGTGCCTGATGGAGGAAGCATACATCATGGCAGTGTGCTCTTACAGACCATTCCGCCGCGTAGCTGGCGCAACCGTATCGCCTATGTATCCCAGGAGCCTTATCTGTTCTCTGCAACACTATACGAGAATATTGCCTGGGGTCGGCCGGAAGCCTCCCGTGAAGAGGTGATAGCCGCCGCACAGAATGCGGGCATCCATGAATACATTATGCGGACTCCCATGCAGTATGAGACGGTCATCGGAGAAAGAGGGCTCACGCTATCGGGAGGTGAACGCCAGCGGCTCTCTATTGCCCGGGCTTTCGTCCGCGATCCGGGACTGCTGCTGCTGGATGAGCCTACCGCTGCACTTGATAGCCATAATGAGGAGATTGTCCAACAGGCATTGCGCGTGCTGATGACGAACCGGACAACGGTTGTGGTCGCCCACCGGTTATCAACTATCAGGCATGCGGATCATATTTGCTTCATGGAAGCCGGAGCCATTGCTGAACAAGGGACACATGGGGAGTTGATGGCTCTGCAAGGCAAATATCACGCTATGGCCCAGGCAGGCGTCCAGACAGAGGCTGCCGCCGGAGGAGGAATATCTAATGAATATTAACTCTTCTTCATCCGGCCGAATTCAGCTCCGAGTAGCCCTCAAGCGGCTGCTTCCTTATGTGAAGCCATACAGGCTCGGCTTCCTGGCAGCTATAATGCTGCTAATGGCTAGGCTTGCCCTGGATGTCGGGTTTGCTACGATTCAGCAGGTTTTCATTGATACAATTAACAGTACCAATATGCAGTCACTGACACGGATAACCCTAATTTGTTCAGTGGCCTGCTGTGTGATCATTCTCTGTCTTATGCTGCAGCATTATCTCCGCTTCACCGTGCACAGCCGGATCGCCTGGGATTTCCGGACGAAGCTGTTTGATACCAGCCACCGGCTGACTTTCCGCCAGCTGGAAGCCATGCATTCCGGAGATTTGACCTCACGCAACACGAAGGATGCTGGAGCTGCCATGGGAATGATTAGCAGTCTGGTCTACGATTTGGGTTATAATCTGCTGCTCTGCCTGGTTGCATTTCTGTATCTGGCCAACATGGATGTCTGGCTTGCACTCCTTGCGCTGGGCACGGGACCTGTAGTATTTCTGTCCGGGCGTTTCTTTGACCGCAGACTCCGCAAGCTGTTCACCCAAATCTATGCCCAGGAGGCTCTGTTACGGGGAATTCTGCAGGAGACCCTCCAAGGAATGAAGGTCATCCGTTCGTTTTCACTGGAGGATACGCTGCTGAGCAGGTACGCGGCTGAACGAGGGAAGCTGAACCGGCTGCAGCAGCAA
Organism: Paenibacillus sp. FSL R7-0210; assembly: GCF_038009085.1. NCBI lineage: Bacteria > Bacillati > Bacillota > Bacilli > Caryophanales > Paenibacillaceae > Paenibacillus > Paenibacillus sp. FSL R7-0210. The sequence goes on along the minus strand of NZ_JBBPAR010000001.1, from coordinate 1,667,317 downwards.
AGAACCCTGCTTAACGCTCTGCTCTGGCATTCTTCTGCATTCATCAACAATGTTGTTATGATTGCCTGCGCTGTTCTAATTGCAAGATCAGCAATACGGGGGGAGACCTCGGCGGGAGAAGTGCTTGCCTTCATTATCCTGATGGGACGTGTTCAGTGGCCGTTTGTCCAAATGTCGCAGACCTGGGGCGCGGTACAGGAATCGCTCGGTGCGGCTGATCGTGTATTTGAAATTCTTGATGCTCCCCTGGAAGGAACAACCTCTGGTTACAGGGACCGCTCCTCTTCCCCGGGAGCAGCAGCCTCTGCCTCTGCCGAAGCTGCCGCATTGAGCATACAAGGGCTGCACTACAGCTTCGCAGGACCTCGGTCCAAGGAGGAGGCCGGCTTGTCAGGGATTAATCTCCAGCTCCAATATGGCGAGACCGTTGCTGTTGTCGGACCCAGCGGCTCGGGCAAGACGACACTTGTGCGTTTATGCTGCGGACTCTACGAACCGGAGGCCGGCAGCATTACCGTATGCGGCAATTCCGTACACGATCAGCTAGAAGCTGCCCGGCGGATGATCTCTTACGTGCCACAGAATCCCTACTTATTCTCCGGCAGCATCCGGGAGAATATTGCGTTCAGTGCTGATCATGCCAGCGATGAAGCAATCAGGGAAGCTGCCCGGCTGGCAGGTGCAGATGAATTCATTATGTATCTGCCCGAAGGATACGACACATTGATCGGTGAACACGGATCTACTCTATCAGGCGGTCAACGGCAGCGCCTTGCCATCGCCAGAGCCTTTCTGCGTAATGCGCCGCTCTTGCTGCTGGATGAAGCGACCTCGGCACTTGATAACGAGTCCGAACGGCTGGTTCAGCAATCGCTAGATCTGCTGATGAAAGACAGGACCACCCTCGTGATAGCCCACCGCCTGTCAACAGTGCGGGAAGCCTCACGTATCATTGTCCTGGATCATGGCACCATTGTAGAACAGGGTACACATGATGAACTCCTGAAGCAAGACGGACTTTATGCTGATTTGCACCATATACAGTTCAGCACAGCACCGGTTGATGACCTGCAAGCTGTACCTTATGCGAAATCATTTGCTTCTGCATTAAAAGTATAAATCCAGGAACGAATCCTATTACAAATGAAGACTCCGGCAGTCCGTGCAGGCACGACAGCCGGAGTCTTCGTCCGCTTTTCATACAACTTATGATGTGTTGTATGCGGTTGACTACAAGGTGACCGGTTATCTGTCTACCTCCACTCTTATTTCATTTACCGGGCGGTATCGACCCGCTGTCTCTGGCGTCTGTTATGATTTTGGAGGCGACTACTTCCCCTGCCTTATCCAATCCTTCAATCTCGAACGGAACGCCCGCCGTCGCCGCTTGAAAAGCAAACCAAATTGTCCGTCCCTGCGCCGTCTGAATCAGCTTTGCCTCGGACTTATCAGTCCCGGTCTGCTTTTGCTGAACGATAATCTGCTGAATGGACGGGTCCAGCACCTCACCGAACACCATAGGAAACGGAGTGGAGATTTGCTCCAGCTCAGGCAGCCTCATATAATTCATTGCCGACACGGTAGGGTCTCCGTCCATCCCGTAGCCCGCCCCCCAGACCCACTTCCAGCCGATCCAGGTTTTGCGGACATATTCGACTTGAAGATTGCTGCGGTCCTGATCGCCCGAACGGGTCAGAAAAACAAGCTTCCCCCTGCCAACAGTCTCCTCATGTACCACCGTCATGGAATCAGACTCACGGAATAACCGCACGGCCTCCTCCGGACTTGAGCCCAGGGGAATCTGGAGCGACTGATTCATTCCCAATGAGTGGGACATCCGCTGGTCCGACCACCCGCCGGGTCTTTCATACATATATAACAATAAATAGAGTACCGCTACAGAAGCCAGAATCACTCCCGCAGCCATCCCCCATCTCCGTGTAGTTTTCATGAGTGCATCTCCCGTCCCGATTGTTTGCGCTTACAACAGCTTCCATTTAACTATAGATGATTTCGGTCCAGATTACAAAATCCCCCCATAACATATAAAAAGCCTGTAGCGCAAGCCCCTCCGGGACCCTGTCTACAGGCTGTATTTCATTATAGTAATTGAATGGATTCCAATATACTTATTTTATTTTACTTCAGTAGCTCCGGTAACTTTACCTTCAAGCACAGCCGTTGCCTTCACATCTTCGCTGGAGAAGTACAGGTTGCCGTCGATTGTAGCATCCTTGTAGAGGTTGAAGCCGTTAGCTTCTACATATACATCACCCTTGATCGTACCGCCTTGAACGCGGAAGTTCTCGCTCTGTACAGTTACTTTTGGTGCTGTAAGGGTGTAAGTAGCTGTAACTTTGTGGTCTGCATCCTGTGCGTACAGGGCCAGCTTACGATAGATTGGCTTAGCTGTATCGTTCTTATCGTGGAATTCGCCTGCTACCACTACATCCTTGTCCACAGTCAGATCATTCAGAATAGCAACGATCCAGGTTCCTTTGTCGCTCACTGCACTAATGAAAGCATCTGCCTGGTTCACGATTGAAGCCGAGGTAACTGCATCTGCCTGTTCTGTTGCTGGTGCAGTTGTAGCTGCTGCCCCTTTGTCTGCATTGTTTTTATCCGATCCACAACCCGACAACAAAGCTACCGATACCCCTGCTACTACTAATACTTTAAATAATTTCATTTTAATTCCCCCTGTTTCTTTAAGTTAACTTTATTATATATTAAAATTTTATGAATACAACGTGATAATTTTCACGAATTTGTGTCTTTTTTCACAAACATTCATATTTACTCTCTCAACGTATCCTCCCACTCCTCTCTAAGCAGCCCCATTCGGATAGAATCATAGTATATTCCGTTATAATATCGGCATTTTCTAAGCCTGGCCTCCATCATCATGCCCAGCTTCATTCCTGCTTTCATCATTCGCTCATTCCCGGACCAGGTGGTGTAGCCGACACGGACTAGCGGAAGGGTAGTGAATAAATGACCGATCCACAGCTTGAGAGCTCTAGTGCCATAACCGCTGCTCCAATAGGCAGGATCATAGATGACAATCCCCATTTCCAGCCAGTATGACGGCTCATGCTCCCAGTAGTAGCTGACATCACCTATAACAACGCCCTCTACTTCTATTACCCAATTGTTCACACAGCCAATAATTTCGGCTCGCTTCCTGTTATACGTCTCCCATGTAATTCGTTTGTGTTCATAATAAGGCGCATCCCATTTCTTCCATTCCGGCGCTTCCTCTTTATATGCGAGTTCCCACAGCCTGGGCAGATCCCCTTCAGCTATTGGGCGAATCTGCAGTTCATGATCCTGAATCATAGAATCCCTCCGAAACAGTTAATATATTGCCAACTAATCTTATAATAACTGACTAGAGGAAGCCCCGGCTGGTAATAAATGTGTATAAACAAATTGGACTTCCCGGCGTCAGATTGAGATAATACAGGGGAATTCATCAAGCGAGTATACAGACATTCAAGTGATAGTTGTATATATAGAAAGGATAATCCCAATGAACCTGTCCACCCTATCAGCCGCGCTTGCGCCGCTGAATCTGCGGAGCTGTCTGATTCAGCAGCAAGGCAGGCTGATCTTCGAGCATTATAGAGATCAGCGCACGGCCTCCGAGCTGGCGAAGATCAACTCCTGCACCAAGAGCATCCTCTCTGCGCTGATCTGCATCGCCATGGACCAGGGGCTGCTGCCCGGCCCTTCGGCTCCGCTCAGCAGCTTCTTCCCGCAAGTCCTGCGCGATAAGGACGCACGAAAGCCGAACATTACGCTCGAACAGCTGCTGACTATGTCCGCAGGCTTCCGCTGGACGGAATTCGGCGGGGCCAATTCCTTCCCGAAGATGACCCGTTCCCCCCATTGGGTGAATTATGTGCTGGAGCAGCCGCTCGCAGATGAGCCGGGCACCCGGATGGAATACAATTCTGGAATCTCGCAGTTACTGTCTTCGATTCTGGTACAAGCCACAGGACAGAGCACAGCCAGCTATGCCGAACAGGTTCTCTTCGGACCGCTCGGCATCCGGGACTATGACTGGGAATCGGACCCCCAGGGCATCCATACCGGCGGCTTCGGTCTGAAGCTGCAGCCTGTAGACCTGCTGAACTTCGGACAGCTCTATTTGCAGCAGGGGATATGGAAGGATTCGCAGATTATCTCCGGCAGTTGGGCTGTACATTCGGTACAACCAGTCATGCACACGGAGCCTCCCCGCCACGGCGGATACGGCTGGCATTGGTGGACAGATGCCCTGTCCTGCAGCTCAGCAACCGGAGAATCCAGTCTGGTGGATTACTATTACGCCCGCGGGTATGCCGGACAATTCATATATGTAGTGCCGGAGCTTCAGCTTGTCACTGTGCTGACCCAGGATAACAAGCGCGGGAAGAATAATCCGCCGCCGGATGTGTTCCGTGACTATATCGTGCCTTTACTGGGATCTATTTAAGCTGGCTCCTTAGCTTACCGGCAGCATACCATAGCAGCGGACACAACAGATTGAAAAAGAGTGGAAACGGCTTTGCTTTGCCGTTCATTATGTACAGACGCACAAATCCCCGCTGCCTGATTGCTTAAGGCCCGGGGATTCATGTGTTGATTACGCTATTCAATTCAATCATTTCCTCCAAGTAACAAAAGCCATATCCCTGACATGGTGATTGTTCTCAATTTCATGTTCACTTCATGCTTCCGTGTTGCCCGTTCGCTCCTGTCCGGAGTGTTGCTCCATGTCCTGCATATGGGGTGGATTCCCGCGTACACGATTTCACGAAAAACGTTTTCACGGACGTTTTCCCTACTGTGAGGAATCGCAGTTGTACGCTTCGCTAACCTTTTTCATTGGAATCACGCTCTTTCTTCCGCAAGAGACTTCTCCTGCTTGAATGATAAGCTTCGTTCTTCTTCCAATTAAAGATTTGCTTCTTGGGTTCCCGCATACCCACGATCTGCCAGAAGGTGTTATCATCCACCTTCTTCATCAGCAGCCGATTCCGGCATGCTTCGCTAACGCTAGTACATCGGGGCTCTCTCCTTTCCTTCATTCATTGCTAAATTTAGGAATGAGACCATCACCTGCGGTACCACCTGTAATGCTTGGTGCTCTTGATGCTGTGGTTCCTGTGGTGATGTCTACATTATACCTGAGAAACGCTTAAATTTAAACTTTCAAAAACCTGCATATCCCCGCAGAATCTGCGATATTCCAGTAGGATTGCAAATAAAATGCCCATCTCTAAACATTGCTCCGTTTACGGATTATTTGCTCCCGTTAGCTGATCATTTTCATGTATGCGCTATCATTTCACATGAAAATGAATGGCCAGCCTGAGGAATTCCTTCCCCGGACTGGCCGGTGTGTCTACAGGGTGAAACTATGATTTCTGTGCTTGCGGCTGAATACCACGAGCAGATAAATTCCATAGAGCAGATACAGAATATTAAGAATGGAGACGATGAGTACCTCATGCTCCAGATTCTCATTGCTGACCATGGCCAGTGCATCGTAGATAAAATGGAACGCGATCAGCGGAACAATATTCCGGCCTGTCTCCATCAGCAAGGCGAGCACACAGCCCAGCAGCAGCGCATTGATAACCTGGAGAATCGTATGTATGATATCATTTCCGCCAAAGGCGTTGGCCATATGCAGAACCCCGAAGAAGATGGAGGAGAACACAATATAAAAGACCGGACCTTTGGATTTCAGAAGATTCCAGATCACCCCTCTAAAAATGGCTTCCTCAGTATAGCCCACCAGCAGGGTCATAATGACGATGCTGATTATTTCAGGCGCTCCCAGTTCAACGTTGATTCCATTCATCAGCGGCTGGGCCACCGCAATAATGAGCAGCGGGATGTAGAACAGCACCGCCCGGGACGGACCAGCCTCCAGCTTGCGGAAGCCGAAGCTGACGAGCGAAGAATCCTTTCTTTTCATATAAATGGTTACAATAATGCCCATAACCAGGAAGGCGCAGGCCTGGGCATTGCGTATCCCCATATCGCCGAACTCCTGAATGGTAGCGACAGCAGCGGCTATGGATACCATTAGAGTCAGGACTACTCCCCATACCAGCGAGTAAACGAGCGGATGTCTTTGTACAGCAGTGTTTTTCATTTCAGATCTCCTTTATAGTAGGCTAACGTATTGCCGCTTCAGGACAATAATGGTTTAATTTTATGCTATGATGCCAAATTATACGATATCTATATAATCTTCCAGTGGGCATTGCGGTCTGTACATGCTATAATCTCTGAATCCTACAATGAGAATGGAACAACAACATGAACAGTCCTATCAAGATCTTCAAAGTGACCGTGCAGCTGGAAAAGGATGAATATGGTCTTGAGGTTAGCCATTGGCGTCTGCTGGTGGAAACGAACCGCTATTATGAGATCAAGCCGGAGAGCGGACCGGTTAAACGGATCTACAAAGAAAAATTAAATACGGTAGTGGATGACACCAAATCCTATACAGATGGCTATCTGGCCTGTTCAGCGTTCTGTAACGAGGACCGTATAGATGATATGCATACTGAAATGCTGCATGCGCTCCAGCTTAAGATCAAGGCCTATATGGACGAGCTGCATCTGAACCAGCAGGCTCTTGAGCTGCAGTTCAACCGCCCGAAGCCTCTGAGAACCGAAGAACAGACCTCCTGACCGTGGCACTACAATAACAAATAACCGGAAGAGTCGCAGGCTTCTGCGGCTTTTCCGGTTATTAGGCGTTGCTATTCCTTAGAGCAGTTCCGCATTCTTCACGGCGTGTTCCCAGCTTGGAAAATAATACAGCGCACTTCTCATCAGCTCGGGCTCCTGCTGCTTGATCTGCTTCTTGTTCATCTTGCCCCCACCAGACTGAAGCTGCTTGATCCTACTGATAACTTCATCTGAAGCCATTGTAATATCCAACTCTTCACCCCTTTCCGGTGTTTCTTTCCATATTTTTCACCATTGCTGCCGGTTCTATACCAGACTGTGATAATGGAAAGTAATCAGTGGCTAACGAGATAAGAGGCATCCAGAATCAGAGCGACCCGGCCGTTACCCAGGATCGTTGCCCCGGACAGATGATTCATCGTCCCTAGATACGCGCCCAGGGACTTGATGACCACCTCCTGGTTGCCGATGATCTCATCGACTGCGAACGCAGCGATCCGGTCAACAGATCTTACAATCACGAGCGGAATCGTCTTGGAACGGCGCTCTGTGCGCGGATAATGCAGCTTGTCTCTGAGCCAGGAGAGCGGAACAATCCGCCCGTGGTTGATAATCGCCTGCTCCCCTTGAACGACCTGTATCTCTTCGGGGGAGATCCGCACAATCTCAGCCACATTATACATCGGTAGAATCAGAACACGCCCGGACACCTTGACCAGCAGCCCCTTGATAATAGCCAGCGTAAGCGGCAGACGGATTGTAAACAGAGTCCCTGCCCCCGGCTCGGTCTGAATATCTATGATTCCGTTGAGACGTCCAATCTGACTGCGGACAATATCCATCCCCACGCCCCGTCCAGACACTTCACTGACCTCAGAAGCTGTGGAGAAGCCTGGCTCGAAGATGAGACTAACGGCTTCCTGTGCAGTTAAATACCCTGCCTGTTCTTCTGTTATGATCCCTTTGCTGAGCGCAGAGGCTGTAATCCGGGCGGCATCGATGCCCTGTCCGTCATCCTCCAGACGAATCACGACCTGATTCTCCTCATGAAAAGAAGTAAGCGTAATTCTGCCCTTCGGAGCCTTGCCCTGCTGCACGCGCACCTCTGGACTCTCGATTCCGTGATCGGCGCTGTTACGGATCAAGTGGATTAGCGGATCACTCAGCTCTTCAATGATCATCCGGTCCAGCTCGGTCTCGCCTCCCTGAATCTGCAGCTCAATATCCTTACCCAGCTTCTGGGCCAAATCCCTGACCAGCCGCGGGAAACGGTTAAACAGCTGATCCATCGGCAGCATCCGGGTCTTCATGACTCCTTCCTGAAGCTCTTTGATAATTCCGCCCATATGATCCGATATCGAGCCGATATCAGGCAGAACCTTGGCGGGATCCGTACGTTGTCCATTAGCGCTCAGATCGGCCAGAGAGGTCTGCTCAATCAGCAGCTCCCCCACCAGATTCATCAGATGGTCCAGCCGCTCCACACTTACCCGGACGGTTGACTGTACCTCATGGGATTTCCCCTTGCCAGGAGTAGAGGACGAAGGTTCTGCAGGCACCGGTCCGGCCGTGGTCTGGACGTCAGTCCCGGCTGCAGGTGCGGGCACGAATGGTGTAATGACAATGCTCTCGACATCGGTCTCCCCTGCCAGCTGCTCGGACACCTGCCGGAGCTCGCGCGGGGAAGCAGCAATTACAGCAAATTGGCTGTAGCGGGCGTCTTCATCGGCTCCCGGCGCCGCCGGGGGCGCCAGGGCAGCAGCAATCACCGGCCCGCAGACCTCTTCGATACGCTGCAAGAGGATATAATGCCGGGCCGCCTTCATCTGGCAGTCCTCTCTCAAGGTGACTACCAGAGCCAGCAGCGAGTAGCCCGCTGCCACGGCCTCTTCCGCCTGAAGCAGCTCCGCTGCATTTAAGACCGGAAGCAGTACCGGCTGAAGTTCAGCCGGCTTATTAATCAGCGCCTTGATCTCCGCAACCACAGCTGAGCAGTCTGTAAATCCCTCCCCGCTGACATACTGAGTGCGCAGCAGCTTCATCGCATCCAGCGCCCGGAAGAGCGTATCAATCAGATTACCGGTAATCTCCGGCTTCTTCTCCCGCACCCACTCCAGCGCATACTCCACCTCATGCGTGAGATCGCTCATCTCGCGGAAGCCCATCGTGGAGGCAGAGCCCTTGATCGTATGGGCTGCGCGGAAGATCGTCTGAATCAGCTCAGCGGTTGGAGCATGCTCCAGCGCAAGCAGGGACTGGTCGATCCGCTCTAATTGCTCGTTCAGCTCTTCTATGAATATATCGCGGTAAGCCGACAGTTCCATCATCATTGCTTGTTCCCCTTTTTACCCGCCCAATATTTCTTCGAGCTTCAGAATACCGATCAGCTGGTCATCCCGCTGCCCCACTCCGTGGAACACCGCATCGCGGCTGCGGTTATGTCCGCCTGCCGGCGGATGAATCTCGGCGTACGTAGTCACCTTGTTCACCTTATCTACAATCAGTCCGACGAATTCCTCGCGGTAGTTAACCACAATAATTCTTGTGCTCCGGGTATAAGGCTCATCCGCCATTCCCAGCAGATTGCGCAGGCTCATGACACAGACCACCTTGCCGCGCAGATTGACTACACCTTTGACTTCATTCCGGCTGAAGGGGATATCTGTAATGCTGAGCATTTTGATAATCTCATGAATCTCTTCAATCCGGATGGCACAGGTCTCGGCTCCTACCGCAAGCTCGATATATTGTTCCTTCTGTAAGGACGACATGGCTTCACCTTCCGTCTGTTGAATTAATGGGTCTTGAATGCGGCTGCCGATTGGGCCAGCTCTTCAGACAGCAGGGCCAAAGCCTGGCAGGTTGTCGCTGTCTCTTCAGAAGCCGCTGCCGATTCCTCGCTGGAGGCCGCAATGGACTGAACCGAGTCCATCACTTCAGCAGCCTGGGCGGACTCCTCTTCGCAGGCGGCAGCAATCTCGTTGACCTTGAGTGAAGAGGTGTTGACCATCTTAATGATTTGCTCGAAGGCCTGGCTGGTCATCGAAGACTGCTCTACACTCTCAGCTACTGCCCTCACGCTCTGCTTCGTATTCTCCTGCATGACCTTGATAATCTTCGTAATCTCCTTCGTAGCATCGCTGCTGCGTTCAGCCAGCTTGCGGACCTCGTCCGCCACTACGGCGAAGCCGCGCCCCTGTTCTCCGGCACGCGCCGCTTCAATCGCTGCGTTCAGGGCCAGGAGATTGGTCTGCTCGGCAATATCGTCGATCACTTCGATGATATCCCCGATTTTGCTGGAGTCGTCTTCAAGCTGCTTCATCTGGTGGTTCACCGTCTGCATTCCTTGCAGGGAAGTCTCCACCACATATCCGCCTTCCCGGGCGGTCCGTACGGTATCATTGGAGAGCTCTGCCGCTTCCTCGGCACTGGAGGCCACAGAATCAATCGCCAGCGACAGCTCCTTGAACAGCTCGGTGATATTGGTCGCTGCCGCCGACTGGTTCGTGCTGGTGCTGGCAATCTCCTGGGTGCTCGCTGAGATCTGTTCGGAAGAGGCGGCAACGCTCTGAGAGTTCATCACAATCCCGTTGATTAATTCCTTCAGGTTATGAACCATCCGGTTCAGGGCTGTGGCAAGCTGTCCGACTTCATCCTTAGTAGATATATCCGCTTGCTGCGTCAGATTTCCATTAGCCACTTCTGTAGCTACATGCAGCATCTGCATCAGGGGTCTGGAGATCGATCTTGCGATCAGGTAGCCGATCATAATACTGAGGATGACCGCCGCAATGACTACCGAGATTGTAAGGATGAACGCCGAGGAATAAGCGGATTGTGAATGGTTGTTCGCCTCATCTGCCAGCTCAACATTCACTTTGATCAGACCATCCAGATTGTTCAGCACATTCTGCCCCTGGACGGTCAACTGTGTAGTCAGAAATGTATTAAAAGCAGCCGCATCATCTTGCTCCGCCAGAACCAGCGCCTGATCGAACAACTTCTCATAGCTTGCATACTCCTGGTCAAACGAGGCCAGCAGTTCCTTTTCACGGGCAGTGGTCGCCAGCGGACGGTAGTTATCCACCTTTTGGACAATTTCCTGACGGCCTGAGGCAATCTTTTGCTTATAATCGGTAATTTTATCTGTATCTGTTGTATTGCTCATATCCCGTGTATAGACCCGGTTAAGCTGATAGCTGATCTCGGCGGCAGACAAATCTCTGACCGAGATCAGGTTATTGCTGTACATTTCCTTCATATTCTGATTGCTGGTGCGCAGGGATAAGACCGAATAGACTCCAAGTCCTGCCAGGATTAAAGAGACGATCAAAAAAGCGGAGACGATCTTTGTAGCTGTTTTCAAATTCCCGAACCATTTCATGTGGCTTCCCCCTGTGGTTAACATCTTAGCGTCCTTCTTGTCGGCGTTAATCTTACACTCCCCTATCAGCCGGCGGGACATCATTAGCTATATTTCGACATTTTATATCAAAAAAATTATATTCTAATTTGTGTTTTTCATATTTTTTTCGTTTATCTCAGTGTAAATTTCCCCTTTACAAATCGAAATGTTTACTATTCCGTAGTTTGATGCAGAATCCGCTTGACAGAACATAGAAATAAGTTATAAATAGACATAATTAGTAAACGATTCAATCCCATTTTATCCCCCGCGAAAAGAGGCTTGTCATGTCAGCAAAAGTACCTGTGGCCGAAAAACTGGTGTTCTCAGGCGGTCTGCTGGGCCAGAATATGCTCTACAGCTTCATGTCGATGTACATCCTGTTCTTCTATACGGATCTGCTGGGAATTCCGGCAACCACCGCCAGCGTCATTCTGGTCGCAGCAAGTATTATCGATGCTTGTCTTGATCCGCTGATGGGCATGATTACCGACAAAACACGCTCCAGATGGGGGAAATTCAGGCCTTACCTGCTGTTCGCCCCTTGTCTGATCGCGCTGGCGACCGTCCTCTGCTTCTGGGACTTCGGCGGTTCCCGGACTGTGACTCTTGTAATCGCTACTGTCTCTTACCTGCTATGGGGAATGCTGTACACGGTCTGTGACACGCCGCTCTGGGCCTTGTCGTCCGTAGTCTCCACTGATCCGGGGGAACGCACCTTATTCGTCACACTGGGCAAAATCGGCGGAACGCTCGGCGCAGTCGTTATCACCATCGGCGGTATCCAGCTTCTGCTCGCCTTCGGCGGAGAACGGAATACGCAGGCTTATCTGTACTCGGCAATCATTATCGGGGTCATTGCGGCGTTATCGATCTTCCTGACCGGGATGCTCACCAAGGAACGGGTCGTCCCTTCCGCTGAGAAGATATCCTTCCGCCAGAACCTGCAAACGGTGTACAAAAACAAGCCGCTGCTCACCCTGCTCGCCTCTCTCTTGATTATCAACCTGGTCAACGGTATCCGGCAGAGCATTCAGCTCTATTATGTGGTCTATGTCTGGGGGGACGCGGGGTATGCCACGCAGGTCGGGATCAGTCTGGTGGCCGGTATGCTGCTGGGGATGATCGCTACGCCGCCGCTGCTGCGCCTCTTCGCCAAGAAGAAAATATTCATTGTCTCCTGCATTCTGGGGAGCGTAGCCTGCATCCTGCCTTATCTGCTGGGTGACCATAATGTATTGAACACCCTGGTGTTCTTTGGGGTCAGCTTCTTTTTCTCGGGCATGACGACGATTGTCAGTACCTCGATGCTGCTCGATACGATCGATTATTCGGAATGGAAGCTGGGCTTCCGGGGCGAGGGCATTGTGTTCTCAACGAACACTTTCATTACCAAGTTCAGCGGAGCGGTATCGCGGATGATTATCGGAGCCAGTCTCGGCCTGCTAAGCTATGTGGAGAATCAGCCGGCGACTCCGCAGCTCCAGCACGGCCTTAGCTTCGTGATGTTCCTGCTGCCTGCACTCTGCTTCCTGGCCGCTATTCTGCCGATTCTCTTCTATAATATAACGGAGAAGCAGCGGGTGCAGATCCTGAGCGATCTGAATCACAGCCGGTCCCTGTAGTGGGGTCCCATGCTCATGTTCTCTAACTTGCCCTTCCGGCTCCCGCTTCCTTTTGTTTTTCCCTGATTGAATCGTTCATGGTCAGGGGGGCGGCAGGCGTAACGGACTCAGTTGCACTTACTTCTGGCAAAAGCCACGATTGGAGCAAGTTACGGACCCTACGGCCTTTATTGCCGGATTTTCTGCGCCGTAACATTGATTATGGAGCGAATAAGACCGCCTCAGTCCGCAAGGCAACCCAATAGGCTATTTTCTTGTAAATAACGGCTCTCCGGTCCGTAAGGAGCAGGCCCGGTTGAGTGATTTCTCTTCACCCAACCTACAGAGGGGCTAACTGTACCCTCATCACAGATTAATAGGGAGGTATTTGGATTATGGATATATCCACACTAGCAGCGCTGATGTCCCCTCCGGATCTTAGCGGATGCCGGACGGCATTATGTATACAGCCGCACCCGGACGATAATGAGGTGGGCATGGGCGGCACGATCGCCGCATTCGCCGAGAGGGGTTGCGAGATTCACTATCTGACGATCACGAACGGGGATTTGGGCGCGGTGGACGAGCAGGTCTCTTCCGCCGAGATCGCTGCCATCCGCGCAAGCGAACTCGAAGCGGCCGGAAGATCGCTGGGGGCCACCGTGTTCCACCAACTGGACCATGGCGACGGTACACTGGAGCATATCCCAGCCCTCGCGGGGGAGATCGCCGAGATCATCCGGACGGTTCAGCCGGACTTGATACTGTGTCCTGATCCTTGGCTGAGCTATGAGGCGCATTATGACCATATCGTTACCGGCAGGGCCGCAGCCCAGGCTGTGCTGTCCTCCGGGCTGCCCCTGTATCCGAGAGGCACCCTTACCCGGCCATGGCAGCCGAAGGCCATCGGCTTCTACTTCACCGCTGAGCCTAATACGGTCATCGACATCACGGATCACTTCGAGCGCAAGTTCGCGGCCATGGCTCTGCACCGCAGCCAGTTCAATGAAGAGCAGCTGGCCATGTACCGGTTCTATTTCGGCGAGCAAGGCCGCCAGCTGGCCGAAGGCAGGGGCTTCGAGCTGGGGGAAGGGCTGAAGGTGTTGTCACCGCTGCACCTGCACTGCTTTGTGGATGCCCGCCGGATATGACGGCTGAGTGCTGGGGCATGTGCTGGCGGGGGCGCTAGGTTGCAGGGGTTTGAGTTGGCGGGGCATGAAGTGCTGGGGCGTTGAGTGGCTGAGAAGCTAGGCTAACGGAAGTTGAGCCGATATTGCGCACGCCACACAATTCGCAGGTGCCCCCACCTTCCCTTCAACAAACTAGTGGAAAAACGTATCTTAATTCAGCAATTCCCGGCATTTGCAGGTACACAAGTGGAAAAACAGCATCTAATTTTGTCTATTTCCCCATCTAAGCGGAAGTGCGATTTATTAAGTGCCGTTTTTCCAACTATGGTCCTAGCAGTCGCCAATCATTCATCAGCAAGTGTAGAAAATCCACCTATTGTACCGCCCATGTAACGCAAATGAGCAGCAATCCCCCATCTATGCGGAGATTTGCTGCTCTTTGTTAAGCGGGAAGCTCGGACAAACGGTAGTAGGGGATGTTCAATGCAGGCTTGAAGCCCAGCTTCTGCGCCAGTCTGTACGAGCCCACATTCTCTTGGCGGCAGCCCCAGACAGGCTCCAAACCCTGCTCCAGACAGTAATCGATTAGCTTGCAGCACACTGAGAAGGCGAAATACTTTCCCCGGTGACCCGGTGCCGATTCGATTCCAATCTCCAGTTGATCCGTTGTCCGGTAAGCCGAGAAGGCGCTGGAGGCCTGCTTGCCCTCCCACAATAAAGTGTATCCTCGGCCTGAGGTCAGGAAGTGCTCCGCGTCACGCCAGAAATACCGGGGAATCACCGCACCCGTCTGCTCGCCGAATCCTTCGCCGTCCATCTGGACAATCTCAGCATCCTGCCGGTACCATTGCGCCTTCGCGCGGTAATAGACCTCCGGATCGAACATAAAATTCACCCGGGTCTGTATGTACATTCTGCGTGTATCGTCCGCGTCAAGCCGTGCATTATGCTCAGGAAGCATAGCTTCAATCAGCCGGTCCCAGTCCCCTGCCGGATCAGCCTGCAGCCATTCCGCTGAATGCCGGTGCCCCGCCTTGTTCGTAATATAGTCCGATAAGCTCCGGTTAAACTCCTCATTGCCCGAATCCCCATAGACCAGCGACATCCCGTATTCATGAGCCACGTAGAAGGTACGCGGGTTATGTACAGAGTCCACATACACACTGCCTGTCGTCTGCCCGCTCAGAACTCCTTCAGCGAACAGCGTGTTGATCTTGACTTCCTTTAACAGCGGCCAGGCAAGGGCGTAATCCCGGCTATCTAGCTTCAGCATGCTTATCTCCCTCTTTTCTTAGGATCAGTATAGGTATTGAACAACCAGCGGAAATTCCACTCGAAGATATGAGACCCCTTCCATGTATCAAAAGGCTCAGGGATTCCCTTGGCTATCCAGTGCTCTGCACTTTCTCTGCTTCGGGCTGCCGTTGCAGCGTACTCCTGAATCTCTTTGAGGTAGCGCAGCATGTCAGGGATACTCTCCCGTCCGGCAACATCTCCATGTCCTGGAATCAGCCGTGTGAAATCAATTTCCCCGCCAATCTGCTCTATAATAGTTGTCCATGCTTCTGGGAACCCATGGAGCATCGCCGGGTGGAACCTGTTCAGGACCAGATCCCCTGCGATCAGCACCTGAACATCTGCAACGTACACCATAGCATCGCTGAGGGTATGACCGCCGCCATACGTGAACAGATGCAGTGAACGAGCTGATCCGTGAATATCCACACTATCCTTGAAGGTCACCGCTGCTGTCACTCTCCGGATTGTTGGCGTAGCCTCCAGCAACGCCTGTTTGTCCGATATTTCATTAATGAGCGCCTGCCGTAGACGGGAATCCGTAGCAGTATTTCTTTTCTCCTGTAATCCTGTGATCTGCTTCCGCAGACCATCCTGCCATTCCTCCAAAGCGGGTGGCGCATGCGTTCTCAGCACCTCACGGGTAAGCTCTGTCGATAGAATGATACTGTCCGAAAACTCCTGATTGCCGTAATGGTGATCCCCGTGATAGTGAGTATTAATTATGTATTTGACCGGCTTCCCTGTCAGCTTCTCTGCCTTTTCCCGCAGCAGTCTGGCTGCTGCCGGCAGGTTGAAGGTATCCACTACGACTGTAGAATCCCCAAGATCGATGATTGACGCATTGCCTACCGCGCCCAGGCCCGGAATAACAATCGCGGCCCACACTCCCTGCGCTACTTCCTCTACCCTGAACATACAGATCCTCCCATTTATATTTTCACACTTATTATACCTTAGTATGTCACCCATAGAGGAATGAATGTTATAATACTCTCAATGTCATGCGAATGACTGAATTCTGGCTCAACCTGAAAGGAAACAACCTATGATGAATACTATTCCCGAAGTGAATTTCACCGCTTCCCCTTACTATAATCCCGGCCTCAAAAATGTAGTCATCCTCGCCACCGGCGGTACCATTGCCGGCAGCGGCGAAGCTCATAAAACCTTGAATTATGAGCCCGGCGCCCTGCCCGTGCAGGATCTGCTGGATAGTGTACCACACCTGGAACGGCTGGCGAATTGCGCCGGGGTACAGGTCAGTAATCTGTGCAGCGCCGATATTACCAGCGAACACTGGCTTACCCTGGCAACGTACATTAACACGCTTGCCCTACGGGAGGATGTGCACGGATTCGTCATCACCCACGGCACCGACACCCTCGATGAGACGTCTTACTTCCTGAACCTGGTGATTAAGACCGACAAGCCGGTAATCATTACCGGATCTATGCGCCCGGCTACCGCAATCAGTGCCGATGGACCCCTGAATCTGTATCAGTCCGTAGCACTGGCGGCGAATCCCGAGGCTTCCGGCCAAGGCGTGATGGTTGTGTTTGCTGAGGGCATCTATAGCGGGCGGGATGTACAAAAGGTGAACACCTTCAAGGCCAACGCCTTCGATGAGCGCGATTTCGGCTGCCTGGGATATATGCGTGACAGCCATGCCTTCTTCTATACGCGCACCTTGAAGCGGCATACCACCGCAACCCAGTTCGATGTATCTGTTATGCAGGAGCTGCCGGAAGTATCCGTAGCTTATTTCCATGTGGATGCCAATCCCGGGATTCTGGATTATCTGGCCACGATCTCCAAGGGGATTGTGATTGCCGGTGCAGGCGGAGGCATCTACAGCAAACCGTGGATTGATAAAGTCGGCGAGCTGAAGAATAATAATATCCCTGTTGTCCGCTGCTCGCGGATTTCCAGCGGAATTACACTCAAGGATTCCTACATTGATTTGTCCGCCAATTCCATTCCGTGCAACAGCCTGGTCCCGCAAAAAGCCAGAATCCTGCTCTCCCTAGCTCTGACGCAAACCACCGGCTACGATGAAATAGCCGCAATGTTCAACGAGTATTAAACGCTGCACGCAGATGGCGTGAACTCAAAGGTGAAGACTGCGCCGCCCTCCGGACGGTTCCGGGCACTAAGCTCTCCGCCGCAGCGTTCCACAATAGCACGTGCGATGGCGAGTCCCAGCCCGGATTCGCCATTTTTCCCTTTGACGAACCTGTGAAACAGACTGGACAGCAGCTCCTGCGCAATACCCGGACCATCGTCAGCAACCGTTAATGTAATCCTTCCCCTGCTTGTATGCACCTCTACATCAATACGCTTCTCGGCATAACGGGCCGCATTGGATAATACGTTCAGCAGAGCTTGCAGCAGCTTATCCCGGTCCGCTCTTACCATCCCCCCATGGTCCCCGGAGACTATCGGATGTAGCGACAGCTTCCTTGCCGCCAGTAGCGGATTGACCCGCTCCACCGCCTCGCTCAGCAGCTCCTCCAGATCCGTATCCTCAGCCTGGTAAATATCCTCTTCACTGTCCAGCTTCGCCAGAAGGGTCATTTCGCTGACCAGATCACGTAAACGCCCGCTTTCACTCAGAATAATATCCAGTCCTTTACGGACGCCCTCTCCTTCAAATATCCCGTCCCTAATGCCCTCCGCATAACCGGCTATCGACATCAGCGGAGACTTCAGCTCATGCGAGGCATTCTGGAAAAACTGCTTCTGCACCCGGTTGAACCGGTGCAGCTCACCGGCCATCTCGTATACTGCCCTGGCGACAGAACCGATTTCACCTCCCGCCCGGATCAGATTCACCTCGGCAAACCGGCGGCTTTTCACTTTGTGGAGCTCCTGACGCAGGCTGATCAGCGGATCAATCAGCTTCCGCGTAATGAACAGGCTGAACAGGAGCATCGCTGCCGCTCCCGCAGCAAAGACAAGGATCAGCCGCTTCAGCAGCGACTGCTCGATGACCTTGATTCTGCTGACAGGCGTTAGCAAGGTGAGTTTGCCTTGGGGGAGCGTGTTGACTTGCACCAGATAACGCGGATCATTGCCGTCCCATAAGCTCTGCAGGCTCCCCTGCTCTATAGCTGTGATATCCACTGTTACTCCGGACTGCACGGGCAGGGCCGGGATACTTCCCGAGACCACATTCCCCTGCTGGTCGCTCACGATGGCCTGTACTCCGCTGTAGAGCGTAGGATATGGAGCCGTAAGCGGCTCGCTTTTTCCCACTGTGAATGCCCCTCCTTCCGTGAATGGAGCCCGCTGCAGACTCGCTGTAAGGGAAGCGCCAAGCGTCCTTAATCCCTCTTGCTCCTTGCCAATGAAATGGTCCATCAGCACATAATGGATCATCACTCCCGTGATAGACAGGACCAGCAGCAGAGACAGCCCAAAAGCAAAGTTGATCTGATGCACCAGCTTCAGCTTTTTCATCCGCTGGTTTAGC
Organism: Paenibacillus sp. FSL R7-0210; assembly: GCF_038009085.1. Taxonomy (NCBI): domain Bacteria; kingdom Bacillati; phylum Bacillota; class Bacilli; order Caryophanales; family Paenibacillaceae; genus Paenibacillus; species Paenibacillus sp. FSL R7-0210. Next base: position 1,648,711 of record NZ_JBBPAR010000001.1, on the reverse strand, counting down.
CTTTCCGCCATACTCTTCATTTCTGCACCTCTCTCATACGGTAGCCGTGACCCCAGACCGATTCCAGCGGCAGGCCGTCCATTTTTTTGCGGATGCGCTTGATCAGATGGTCGACAGCGCGGTCGCTGCCGAAATAATCCTCTCCCCAGACATGGCCCAGCAGCTCTTCGCGCGTAAAGGCCCGGTTCGGACTTCCCGCAAAGACCATCAGCATCAGGAACTCCTTGCTGGTCAGCTCCACTTCAGCTCCCCGCCAGAAGGATCTTCTCTCCTCAGGATGCAGCAGCAGACTGCCCAGCTCTAGCCCTGTATGCACAGCAGGCAGAACAGCAGCAGACCAGGAGGGGTGAAGACGCTCCCACCTTTTCAACTGGCGGTTGATCCGGGCTACCAGCTCACGGGGACTGAAGGGCTTGACCAGATAATCGTCGCTCCCAAGCTCAAGACCCAGGATTTTATCCACTTCACTATCTTTAGCAGAGATCATAATGATCGGCACCTCCGCTTCATCACGGATACGCCTGCACAGCTCATAGCCGTCCATTCCCGGAAGCATAATATCGAGCACCCACATGCCGGGAGGATCATTCTTCCATAAATCCCACGCCTCTTCGGCACTTCCAAGACCAATCGTCCGGTAATTCTCCCTATGTAAATAAGCTTCCACCAGATTGCGTATATTCTCGTCATCGTCCACAACGGCAATGACCGTTTGATTGTTCATCCAGGTACCCTCCATGATTTTCTCTTCTCCATTATAGCAAGCGGCTGAGCGGGATAGGGCACTGCCATTGTTTTTCCACATTGCTGACCCTCTCCTGCCACAGAAGCCCGCTATAGTGAGAGCTGTAAGACAAACCACCTGAAGGAGTGTTCGTATATGAATCGTCTAATCGTGAAAAGAATGGCTCTATCCACCCTGCTGCTGTCCAGTATCGCCACCCCGGTCTTCGCGGATACGGAAATCGCACCGCACCCGGTACAGGGACCCACTGCCATTATAAGCACGGCCGCTGCAGCCACACCAGACAGTAAACTGCTCCCCATGCTTGAACCACAGGTTCTGAGCCTGGTGAACAGCTATGCACCGGAAACATCCCAGGACTGGCGGGATACGCTCAGCCGATTCCATGATTTTACAAGCACGAAGGCGCTTAACGTGGTTCTCACCACGCCAATGTCTGCCGCTCCATGGACAGAAAAAACCGGCATTCTGGATGTGCAATTAGCCATGCCTGGAACATTGACGGACGCAGAAACGGTTCCGCTTGCCACTGTGCCGGAATACGGGACAACTGGGGGCAGTGTTAAGGCAGTTCCGTCCGCCTCAGCAGCTGCAAACCTCACACTAACGGTACCTGACTCTCTGGAATCCGGCAAGCTTGCCAATGTGGTAACCTTACATGCGGCGTATATCGACGGCCTTTTCAAAGCACAGGTTGCACTGGCAGAGGCTGCACAAGCCACAGATGCAACAGCAATTAAGCAGGCACTGTCCGAACTGCTGAGTCAATATAAGGACCTTAACCACAAGCTGGAAGAAGCGAAATAAACCACGCACACCCTGTATTCCATAAAAAAGCAGACCAAGGAATTTCTCCCTGGCCTGCTTTTTCTTTTCAGATCATTAATACAGCGTAGCCACCGCCTAGCGGCGCGGATACATCGGATAAGGATAGAATGCCGCCGCAGGCTGCTGGGCTGCGTAGGCGGGCATGCTTTTGGCGGGCGGGCCTATGTTCATTCCCCCGGCAGACCCTGCCACGGCGCAGCCCGGAGGCGGTCCAAGAATAATCGATTCCTTCAGCGGGGCCACGGCCTTGGCGTACTCTTCTTCATTGATACAATAGGCGCGCTGGATTACCTCTGCGGGAACAGCCCGCAGGAAGTCTGAACCAAACACAATATCCGGTGTCGGCGCATCGAAGATCGTCAGGAAATGGGCTTGTTCGCTCTCAGCCAGAATCCAGTGGAACCAGCCCTTCGGGAAGACAGCGATTTGTCCGGCCTGCAGATGATAGGTCATCAGCTTCTGGGTGAACGGATCGAACACGGAGGTAATCAGCTCACCGCTAATCACGAAGACCATCTCTGTCACATTCGTGTGCCAGTGCGGCTGGACGATGAAGCCTTTGCTCATATGGGCATTGAAGAACCCGTTACGTATCGCCGGAAGCTGCTCTCCAAAAAGCTGCGTAATATAATTGTTCGCATCCCGCTTATAATTAAGCACCTGGTTAGAATCGGCGGCAAGCTTCAGGTCCGGTGCCTGCAATACTGGATCAAGCATGATTTGTTCCTCCTCAGACTGGATTATAGCCTTAAGTAACACTGGGCATTCGTCCAGATACTGTATGCAGGGGAGGAACTCTTTGACACTAGAGACAGGTGCGGATTAGATCAGACGAGCGATACTCTCAATCTCCACGGCGGAGGCTGCAAGCTGCTGCATCGAGGCGGTGATCTCCTCTGTGGCTGCGGCCTGGCGTTCGCTTTGCGCCAGACAATCTGTAAGCACAGCATCCATCTGGTTAATCTTCTGCTTGATCATCTGCAGAATGCCGGCAATATCCTTCGCCGATGAAGCACTGGATACCGACATTTTGCGGATCTCCTGGGCCACGATGCCGAAGCCCCGTCCATGCTCAGCCGCATGGGCCGCTTCAATCGCTGCATTCAGCCCCAGCAGATTGGAGTTGTCTGCCACCTTGCGGATGAAATCCAGAATCTCGTCCGTCTGCTGCAGATCCTCAACCACCTTCTGGCCCAGCTCCTTCAGATCCCCGACGGTATTCGCCAGATCCGAGGCCGTGCCCGCAATCTCTACCGAAGTCGAGCTGATCTCGTCAGAGGTCACCGCCAGCGCATTCGCTGCATCGCTGAGCGTTACCTGATTGCTGAGGCTGATTCCAATCGTAAATACGCCAATTACCGCCCCGTTCCGGTCACGGACCGGCATTGATGAGGACTTGAAGGGTATCCCGTAGACTTCTTTGGGAATAGTGGCGCTGACTTCTTCTCCACTCTCCAGCGCTGCCCGGATTCCCCCACTTGGCGGAATGGGACTCCCATCTCCGACCCGGGCATGGAGCTCTTTGCCCGGCAGATGATAGATGAACTTCTCCACATCGGTTAAGGCAAACATTACATCCAGTGGAAAGAGACGCTGCACCAGCGGCAGAGATATTTTTAGAGCCTCCAGCAACTGGTCCATTTCTGATTCTTTTTCTAATTCGTGATCGGTACTCATTGCTTCAACAGCTCCCTAATCCTATTTATTTATGTACATCTCTTATCGCTTGAATCTTATCGCTCGAACAATGTAACACAGTTGCGGCCTTCCGCCTTGGACTGATACAGCGCATCGTCGCCCAGCTTGTAGATATCCTCCTCGCGCAGCCCGTCCACAAGCACGGCGGCTACGCCGATAGAGACGGTAATTCTGCCGTATTCGGGACTGAGATCATGCTGTATCCCCAGCTCCGCGATGCTTCGTCTGATCAATTCGGCGAACACACGGGACTCTGGAGGGGTCAGTCCGGCGGCCACAATCCCGAATTCCTCCCCGCCCAGCCGGAACGCGGTTCCTTCCGCCTGTTCAGCCAGCTCCTTCAGTACCCCGCCTATTCTGCGCAGTACCGTATCGCCTTCATAATGCCCGTAGGTGTCATTGAATTTTTTGAAATAATCAATATCCAGCATCAGGTAGGTTAAATACCGTTTGCTGGCAGCAGCCTTGTCCACCTCATCCAGGAACAGCTTATTGAAGTATCTGCGGTTGTACAGCCCGGTTAATTCATCGGTGATCGAGATCTTTTCAATCAGCCCGATATATTTGCTCAGCTCCCCGTTGTTGAACTCCAGCTCCTTCGTCCGCTCCGCCACCAGTTCCTCCAGATGCTCCTTGTGGCGCCGCAGCTCCTCCTCCGCCTTCTTGCGCTCAGTTATATCCTTGATCGTTCCCTGAATCGCCGGCTTATTCTGATACATAATTCTGACGACCTTGTGAATGGCGATGACTTCAGGGGACTTATCCTTATGCAAAAGCCTTGTCTCGTACTCTTCCGGTGCCTGCTTGCCCTCGACTCGTCTGGCATAATAATGCATCACCTTCTCCCGCTCCGGGGGGGTAATGAAATTCCCGAAGGGCTGCTCCAGCATCTCGCCCGGCTGATAGCCGAGCATCTGCTCCAGCGCCTCATTAACATAGACACACCGCATATCCTGGACCACGAACACCCCGTCCTGCAGGTTGTTGACCAGTTGGCGGTACTTCTCCTCAGAGCGCTCAAGCTCATTATACAGACTGGCATTCTCAAGCGAGAAGACCATCTCTCTGGACAGCAGATTGATAATCTTCATCCGTTCCTCGGTGAATACGCCGGTCACCAGATTATTCTCCAGATAGATAATGGCAATCGTCTTATTCTGGTTAATCAGCGGCATGCAGACCATCGATTTCGGCTGCTGCCTCACAATATAGGGATCATTCACGAATGAAGTCTCGGAATAGGCATCATTGTAGATCAGGCTCTCCCGGCTCTTCTCCACTTGTCTGATGATGGCGACAGGCAGATTGTCCAGCTGATGCGACTCATGAATCGCCACGGAGATCCGGTCTGTGTCCGCTTTATATTCCCCTTCGACCAGAAGATTGGCCTTGGAGGTCATCAGGATACAGCCCCGCTGCGCCCCGGCATTCATGATTACAATCTCCATCAGCGCTTCCAGCAGGTGGTTCAGCTCAATTTCTTTGGAGATGGCCTGCGAAGCCAGAATGATGGAATTCAGATCAATGCTCTCGGTATAATCGGACACCGTCCTGCCGTGCATGAACTCCTTGGTGCTGATTTTCTGGGCAAGAGCGGGGTATCGCTCCTTGATGAACGCGATCTTCTCCTTGGCCCCCCAGACCGAATAATAGTATTCGGATTGTCTGAGCAAATAGGCGGCGAACTCGTTGAAGCCCTTGTCCATATAGAACCGGGCCGCCAGCTCGTTGCAGAGTGCCTTATAGCGGACGAAGCTGCCCTGCTCGCTGGCCTCGATCGCCAGATCATAATAATAGCCTGCGCGGGTGCTGTTCCCGGAGATCCGGGCCCATTCGGCCCTCATCAGATATTCATGCTGCCGGAAGGTTCCCGGTGCATTGCTGGCCCATTTGCGTACCCGGCCGAGCTCCTTGCGCATTTTGGACCTGGCCTTCCGCTTGCCGTTCACACCCAAATCCTTGTAAGCATAAGCCAGATTTAGGAAGGTATACAGCGCGAACTCCTCCATAAAAGCCGATCCGGCCAGCGTCCCGATAATCGGATACGCCCGCTCGATGTACTCCAGCGCTTCATCATGCTTCTCGTAGAGAAACAGCAGCTTCATTTTGTAAATATAATAGATCGCAATTCCCGAATAATATCTTGCTTCCTGCAATTCGTGCAGATAGACCTCTTCGCTGAAGGCTTCATTGTTGAATGAGGTACGCTCCGGCAGCTCTCCGGCAAGACTGAGATAATACTGGCGGGCCAGCTGCGCTGTGGCAAGCGACTCCTTGTACTTCGTGTTCTCGATCATAGAGATCGTACGGTCACTTTCCTGAAGCAAAGCCGGGATGTCCATCGACGGATTCCAGAGATTCACATAGAAGGCGGAATGGGCCAGGTAGAGCAGATCGCCTGTCCGCAGACTGGCTTCAATGGAGGTGCCGAACCAGTCCTGCAGCGTATCCCAAGGCTCGGTCCAGGCGTGGCTGAACAGCGTATACAGGACATGCGCCGCGCCTTTCCACTGCAGATCATTGAATTTGTCGTTAATTCTGATCCCGAGACGTCCATAAGCGAAGGCACCCCGGGTATCCCCGAAGCCGGACAAGAGCATAGCATAGCCGATAAAAGCAAGCGCCGACTCCGGCGAATTCCCGTATTTCAGCGTCAAGCCCACCTTCTTCAGCACCACCAGACCAAACAGCGAGGTCTCCCCGGAGATAAATGCAGGCGGTATAAAGTTAATCAGCAGCCGCATCACCAGCTTCATCTCCGGGTCCTGCATCTCCGGCAGTGCAAAAATCGTCTCCGGTGTTCTCCCCCGCAGCGCGGCCTTAACGACCAGCAGCTCCTTAAGGACGGCGGGCATTCCAACCTTGGACGGAATCTTAATGCCGAGCGCCTTCAGCCCCCGCCTCCCCGAAGCAATCGATTCGGGCATCATGCCCAGATACATATAGTGATTGGTCTGCATCTCATAGATTTCCGCAATAGCCATCCGCTCCGTAGTTTGCTCCAGCAGCAGACGGCAAGCCTGATCCCCCTGATCGATGTGATGGGTGAGATAGCTGCATTCCGCATACAGCCTGTAGATCTCCGCCGCCTGCCCCGGGTCTGTACTCCAGATCTGCTCCGGGAGCAACTCCATTGCCGCTTCAAGCAGTAGGAAGGCCGAATCATACCCGTATCCTGCTTTGGCCTTGTAGGCTGCCCGCAGATTCAGAGCGACGATCTCACGCGCCTCCGAGCTGTCAGTGATTAATTCCAGCCCTTTATTAATATGGGTTGCAATATCGACCAGCTTGTCCGCGATTTCCTCCTCTCCAAGATTCCGCAGCAACAGCCGGCCGATACTAAGATGAAGCCTCTTCCCCCGTTCAGGATCAAGCAGCTGGTAGAAGGCCTGCTGAATCCGGTCATGGGCAAATTTCAGCCGGATGCCAATCTGCGCAGCCTCGCAGCCAGATTCGGCCAGCGTAGCGGAGAATATGGCGTACTTATGGTCGGCAGGGACAATATACTCTTCCTGAACCGCCCGGGTAATCGCGGCGGCAATCACCTCCGGCGCTTCCTCGCCGATTAGTGTCAGCATCCCGTAGTCGAATACGCTGCCGGCCGCCGAGCTAAGCATCAGGATATGACGGACCTCCCCCGGCAGATGCTGCAGCTGTCCTACCAGGAAATCCACCACACTGTCATGGACCGGCAGTGCCTCCAGCTGCTCCAGGCTCCAGCTCCATTCCCCGTTCTGCTTGTCGAAAAAGATAATCCCGCGCCGGTGAAGATCCTTCAGCATTTCCGTCAGGAAAAAGGAATTCCCCTTCGACCGCTTGTATAAATGTCCGGTTATCCCTTCGACCCGTTCCATGCTGCTGTACAGCGTGTCAGCCACAAGGCTTTGCACATCCGTCTCTTGCAGCGGCTGAAGGTGAATACGTCCAACTTCACGATTTTTGCCGATCTTAACCATCGCGGAGAACAGCGGATGACCTTCGTGGATCTCATTCTGCCGGAAGGAGCAAATCACAAACATCCGCTGCAGATGGTTATCCAGCACCAGCTTCTCCACCAGCTGCAGGCTGGAGTAATCCGCCCACTGGACATCATCCAGGAAGAGGACGAGCGGCCGGTCCGGATGCGTCATGGCCTGCACGAACTTGGCAAAGGTCAGGAAGAACCGGTTCATCTCCTCGGCCGGACTCAGCGGTTCCGGCTCAGGCTGGGTCCCGGTCCAGACAGCAAGCTCAGGGATTAATCCCGTAATCACACCGCCGTTGCCGTCAAGCAGCCGGGTCAGCGAGCGGCTGACCTCACTCTTGTAATCCTCATCCGGACTCTCCAGCAGCTGGCTGACCAGCCTGCGAAAGGCCTGGATGAGCGCACTGTAAGGAATATTCTTATTGTACTGGTCGAACTTCCCTTCCGCGAACAGCCCCTTCTCCCGGCTGATTGTCCGGTGCAGCTCATGAACCAGTGCCGTTTTGCCTGCACCTGCATCACCGGAGACCAGCATGACCTGTGAATTCCCGTTGACACTGCTGCGGAAGGCCGTCTCCAGGGTGGACAGCTCCTGCTGTCTGCCGACTACTTTTTGCGGAATGCGGAAGGTGTTCAGGAGATCCTCCGTTCCAATCACGAAATCCTCCTGCCCGGCCAGGCATTTCTTCAGATCGGCCTTGATGCCGTGCGCGCTGCGGTACCGGTCCTCCGACGACTTCTCCATCAGCTTCATAATGACCGCCGACAAGCCGCTGCTAACCCTGCCTCCGGTTGCATGGTAAGGGGAGACGGCTTCCTTTGCAATAATGGAATAGATCTGCTCCATCATCTCGGACGATGGATACGGCATGATGCCGGTCATCATCTCGTACAGGACCACACCTAGTGAATAGTAGTCACTCCGGTAATCTATATTCCGGTTCATCCGGCCGGTCTGTTCCGGTGAGATGTAAAGCAGACTGCCCTCCAGCACGCCGCTGTTCTGGAAATCACGCCTCTCCTTGGACAGCTTCACTGCAAGATCGAAATCAATCACCTGGACAATTTCCCGCTCCCGGTTCCAGATGATATTCGACGGCTTGATATCCTTATGGATCACGTTCTGCTCATGTATGGAGCCCAGAATATCCACAACCTTGACCGCCAGCTTCAGCAAAGCCTCCTCCCCCGGCTGCTCTTCCGCCAGAATCCGCTTGAGCGAACGTCCGGCGATATCCTCAAGAACCATGACGTACAGACCGTTCTGCTCTTCGAGCCTCAGGGGACGGATAACCCCTTCTGTGCTGGTGCTGAGCTCTGTAAGCAGCTTATATTCCTGTTTGAAGCGCATTACGGCTTCGGTGCCGGCAAACTCCGATTTTAACACCTTGAGAATGACCGTTTCTGCGGAGGAAGCCTCCGTGCACCGGTACACGGCTTTTATAGGATTATCTGAAATGGTCTCCAGGACCTGATAATGGTCATTAGCAATCATTGTACTCCACCTTTAGCCTTGTTCTCCCGTAACTTCAATATCGGCATCGAATTTAAATACATAGGCAGCGATCAGCCAGATAATCCAGCAATTCAGCCCAAAGAACAGATAACCGAAATAGCCCAGAACCGGCATCTCGGAGAAAATATGAAATTTGTCCAGATAAGGCACCGAGTATTTCCAGTAATTCGGATTGGTAGGAACGTCGTCATGGAACCACTCACTGCCAAAGTTCCAGAACTCCCAGAAGAAGCCGTTGAACACCGTAGCCAGCCCCACCAGAATGACCTTGGACCAGTCTCCGTTCTTCACCGGGGTGAAGGGGGTCCAGTAACCGGCAAGCGCCATCGCTGCGGACAGCATCGGAACCAGCGCAACCCACAGCACCCAGAACAGCAGATACGGATAATAGCCCATGCCGAAGGCCAGGATCAGCCCGAGAATATAATAGACGATCAGCCACATGCGTGACACCTTCAGCCTAGGCCCATGGCTATAACGGTTGCGGAACAGACGGAAGGTCTTGAGGAGTAAGTACCATTCGAAGATGGCCGGAAGAACCGTTGTATAGGATAAGGAGAACCAGAACACATTGCCGAAGTTAGAGAACACTTCATTATTGGGGTAATACCAATTCTCCAGGACGAAGAAATTCAGGTATTCAAAAGCAAACCAGCTGAAGCAGGACACCACCGCCAGCAGCTGCATCACATGGGGCTTGCGCGAGATGATCGAAGCTCCGTGATTTCTCCGGTAGACCAAACCGTCCAGGATCAGAATAAAGGACCACCAGAGGGGAACAAACGTGTAATGCTCCAGCGAGACAAACAGCTTCACCCGGGCCCACATCAGGAACCAGCTAAGCGCAAGCACCGGCAGGCTCCACCAGAACCAGATAGGGAAAGGGGTGGCCGCCCCCGATTTCCGGGGTGCCTCCTCCGTCTTCTTGAAGCCGAACCATCCGGGGAATACCAGGACCAGTGTGATGATCAGGGCCACAACGCAGGCGAGCGAGAAATACAGCAGGCTGAACCCGGGGTCAGCTTCGACCTTCTGGGCCGGGAAATCCCCGTAACCCGGGGGCATCCCCTTCCATTTCGCCAGACTTCCTAGTAACGGGAGCAGAAAGATCAGTCCGAAGGTAACGATCAAGAATACTGTCTTTTTCCATGTTTTCATTGCGCAAACCCCCGCGTATGTATGTAGTTGAAAGTCGAATTTTGTTGATAATCGCTAATATTCGATAACACTCCAGTTTATTCCTGCTGACTGCACACAAAAAAATGCCCCACCGTCCATTTCCATGACGTATGGAGCAACTGTGCGAGGCATAATGCAGGTGAAAACGGGCTTCAGGCGAATTCTATTACACCAATTATTAAATCCATAAAGTCTACTTAAATGAATGATATGCCTAACACTGTAACTAATACACCTGAATAGAGTGATGTATCTTATATAAAAGGAGGGGTTATATTGTCACAGCCTAATCTGCCCAATATCACGCCAACGATCACTTTATCTCGAGATGATGTGCTTAACCTATTATTTTCTTCCATCGCAATGGAAGAGTTGGGCTTAGCGCATGTTATAAATGCCCAAGGGGAAAACATCCAATTTGCCTTGGGCACACTTCCGGGGAGCACACCTGCTACGTTGGGTGAGGTTCTTCAGATAAACAGCAGTGCTCAATCGATGCTCGATTCCGTATTCCGCACCGAAATGATGTTGGATTCAAAACTCACCTCCGCTTCCGATATTCCATCATTAGTCGGACCCACAGGAGCCACGGGGGTAACCGGCGCTGCCGGTGCAGTAAACAGCGTCAATGGATTGACGGGCGATGTTGTGTTGAGTACAGAGGCTGGTGTCTTTCCGATCAGTAATGATGAACCACCCACCCGAAATTTGGACATATTAATCAATGCTGGGGTGTATAGCTCGGGAAATCCAAATGGAGGAGACCCGGAAAATGGTCCACTAGGAGTTGACCATCCTCCGTCATGGACGATTTACGTCTCCCAGGTAGGGCCTTATATCCAGCAGTTGTATATTTCCAACCTAGCATTATATTACCGCAGTAGTCCAGACAGTGGCCAGAGCTGGTCAGATTGGCAAGAAATCGGTGCTCGCGGGCCAACCGGAACCACCGGTGAGACTGGGGCCACCGGCGTCACCGGAGCCACCAGTGAGACCGGAGCTACCGGGGGGACGGGGGCTACTGGTGTGACGGGGGCTACTGGCGTCACCGGGGCTACTGGATTGACAGGAGCTACCGGCGTTACCGGGGCTACCGGCGTTACCGGGGCTACCGGCGTTACCGGAGCCACGGGCGTCACCGGCGCTACCGGACTCACTGGAGCGACCGGTGACACCGGGGCTACCGGCGTCACTGGGGCTACCGGCGTCACTGGGGAGAGCGGGGTGACGGGGGCTACCGGACTCACCGGAGCCACTGGCGTCACCGGGGCTACTGGCGTCACTGGGGAGACCGGGCTCACTGGCGCTACTGGTTTGACAGGGGCTACCGGACTCACTGGGGAGACCGGGGGGACGGGGGCTACCGGACTCACCGGAGCCACTGGCGTCACCGGGGCTGCTGGCATCACTGGGGAGACCGGGCTCACTGGCGCTACTGGTTTGACAGGGGCCACTGGACTCACCGGAGCTACCGGCGTTACGGGAGCTACCGGCGTCACCGGGCCTATTATTGTAACTAACAATGCGATGTTTGAGCCCGCAACGGCTGCAGTCGCTTCGACCTTAACACCTATTGTATTTCAAGAAATTTTTATTAATGGCAGCGGAATTGAACTTGGAACGCCCCCAAGCAATATCACGGTGCTCCCAAACAGCTTATATTATGTTTCGTTTACCATAACTATTGAGCTCTCTGCTGAAACAAACAATGTAACCAGTTCTGAAATTATAGTTAGATTGAACGGTAATGTCCAGCCTATAACGGTTACCGGACAAAAAAATGGCGGGACCGGAGCTACCGTGTATTTCTCTCTAGAAGGAAATGGTTTTCTTCAGACCGGCGCCACTGACAATACCATGACTCTCGATGCTACTTATAACCTAAGCGCCGGTACGGGAACTTATGTTACGGATCGGTCTAACCTGAGTATTATCCGGTTCCGTTAAACGAACAGATTCCGCTTTTTGAGGAGGATTAAGGGATGAGCAAGGGGGCAAGAGCCCCCTGTCCATTTTGTAGATAAGGAGGGAATCACTTGTCAAAACCGAACCTGCCCAATATCACCCCAACGATATCCATATCGCGGGACGATGTAATTAATCTATTATTTTCCTCTATTGCCATGGAGGAATTAGGACTGGCGCATATCCTCAATGCTGAAGGAGAGAAGATTCAGTATGCGGTCGGCACCCTTCCAGGAACCACTCCCGTTACACTTGCCGAATTAGGTCAGGTCAGTAGCAGTACTCAAGCTATGTTGAAAAAAATTATCCGCCATGAAATGATGCTGCAATCCAAGCTCCAGACAGCTGCAGATATTCGACCGGTTGTTGGTCCTGCTGGACCTATCGGAGCTCCGGGAGCAGAGGGTGGAGCACTTAGTGTCAATGGGTTAACCGGAGATGTGGCGCTCGGTGTAACAGCCGGTGTCTTTCCAATCAGCAATGATGAACCATCGACCAGCGATTTAGATGACATTCACTTTAGAACTGCCGGTGTATACAGCAGCTCGGGAGTACCCGCCGATCCGGCTGGCCCAGTGAATGGTCCTCCGGGAGTCGCACACCCGTCGGTATGGACGATTTATGTATCACGTGTCGGAGATTATGTACAACAGCTATATTTCTCCGATTCGGCTTTATACTATCGCAGCAGTCAGAATGGCGGGGTGACTTATCCCCAAGGGTGGCTCCAGGTTGGAGTGCAAGGTGCAACCGGGGTGACTGGGCCTGGTGTAACCGGAGCAACCGGCGTTACTGGCATGACCGGAGCGACGGGTGCCACGGGCATAACGGGCGCAACCTTGGACACAGGTGCCACGGGGAACACCGGCGCCACAGGCGTGACCGGTGCTACCGGAGTGACGGGTGCCACAGGAATCACTGGCGCTACCGGCGTCACTGGCGCTACCGGCGTAACCGGCGCTACCGGACTTACCGGTGACGTTACTGGCATGACGGGCTTGACGGGCTTGACGGGTGCCACAGGTCTAACGGGTGCTACCGGGGGTACCGGTGAGGTCACGGGCATGACAGGCGCGACCGGGCTTACCGGTGAGGCGACAGGCATGACGGGCTTAACAGGTGTGACGGGTGCCACGGGTGTAACGGGCGCGACCGGGCTTACCGGTGAGGTCACGGGCATGACGGGCTTAACCGGGGTAACTGGTGCGACAGGGGTTACCGGCGCGACAGGTTTAACCGGTGAGGTCACGGGTATGACGGGCTTAACCGGGCTTACCGGCGCTACGGGTGTAACCGGCGAGACAGGCGTAACCGGCGAGACGGGCCCAACCGGGCCAGTGGCCAACAATGCCAGTTTTCACCCTTCGGGTCCAGTAACAGCAACGCCTACGAATATTACATTTGTACAAAATTTTATTTTTGGCTCAGGTATCTCCCTTGTGAACGGCGGTCAAGGTATTCAATTACAACCCAATAGCTTCTACTTCGTTTCTTTTAATTTGAGAATTCGAATAACAAATGGGAGTATCCCCGTCGTTGCTTCGCAAATATTGGTTTTCCTCGACGGCGTTCAACAAAATATAAGCACTGGCACGCAGAGAAATGCAGCTGGTGCTGGTTTAGCCGCCTTCACCCAGGAATCCAGCGGTTTAATCCAGACTGGCGCCGGCCCTAATCCAACGTTAACCTTGACGGCTTCTATCACTCTTGCTTCGGGCACTGCCGAGTTTAATCCCCCTACTTGGTCAAATTTGAGCATTTATCAGGTCCTGTAATTCAAAGGTAATAAGGCAAGAGCTATAAAAGCTGATGTCCTTAGGTAACTCTCCTTTTCAAAAGCGGCTTAGGATATGTCGTTTCTTCCCCTGGAAGGACGGCGTATCCTTTTTTGCATGGCCCGGCCAATCCTGCCAGACTAAGAGATGCCCTGTTTCTCTCACCGGATGATTATGAGCGTTCTGAAGCGTTCCGGCAGATTCAGGAAGAGCTGGATTATATGGTGAAGTTACGCCCGGACTACGTATTATTTCATTATCCCAAGCCGGTTATCCTAGATCCTCAGGTAGACTGGAGCTCCTGGTGATTTGCTGACAGCAAGGAATATGTTTATGAGAATGACCTCTCTCTGAATGAACTGATACAGCACAGTAAAGTTCTCTTCGACTGGCTTAGCCGAAAGGGCCGGGAGTACCAGTTTCAGCCCATTCTGGAGTTCAATGGACTGAACAGTTATGTCTAACCGCTCAGACCTCATCACAGCCTGCCCCGAATATTTGTGAATGCACAGGCACATGCTACAATGGGACCGCCGTCCTTGCCTTAATTTAACACAAGAGGAGTGACAGCTGTGGCAATCAATGTGTACCTAAATTTCAATGGCAATACCCGAGAGGCTGTAGAATATTACGCTGAGGTGTTCGGGACCGAACCTCCGCATATTATGACCTTCGGCGAGGCTCCGCCAGATCCGTCCCATCCTGTACCGGAAGAAGCCAAACACCTCGTCATGCACGCCAATCTGATGATTGCCGGCAGCCCGGTCATGTTCTCTGACGTATTCCCCGGTATGCCGTACACGGAAGGGAATAATATCAGCCTAACGGTGACGGATACCGATGCAGAGAAGATTCGTCACTGGTTCAACAAGCTGAAGGAAGGCGGAACTGTGCACATGGAACTGCAGGAGACCTTCTGGAGCAAGGCCTACGGGAACCTGAAGGACAAATTCGGCATCCACTGGCAGCTTAGTCACGACAACGGCCAGAACGGCTAACTCCCTTAGGTAGTTTCCTATTCACAAAAGCGCTTAGGATATGACAGTTCTTCCCCTGGAAGGACGGCATATCCTTTTTTATAAGTCTTCGTAACCGCAACATCTCAAAGTTGTAACCTGATTTTTAATGCGCTTACATCCTGTTCTATGTTTTAATTGTAATAACGTTATGTATTTCATCCTACTGTAAAGGAGACTAACCTATGGAAATATCCTCATTTTTGCTGCCCAAGGATCAGGTTGCGTACATCACCTCCTCGATCTCCATGCGGGAAGCGCTGGAACAGCTGGAGAATCATTATTATTCGGCCATTCCGATTATTGACGATGCCGGTAAATATGTTGGGACCTTGTCGGAGGGCGATCTGCTATGGAAGCTGAAGAACACCGACGGCCTGAGCTTCGCGAATATGAACGAGGTGACCGTCGGCACCATTCAGCGTCATGTGCATAACGAGAGCGTCGAGATCCACGCGCAGATGGAGGATATGCTGACCCTGGCAGCAGACCAGAACTTCGTTCCGGTAGTGGACGACAGCGGAATCTTCCTCGGCATCATCCGCCGCAAGGATATCATCGAGTATTACACACGCAATATTACCGATTAACTCAGGTGAAGCTGCAGCAAAGGCAGGACTGTCCTCCATGGACGGCCCTGCCTTTGCTGCGTGATGCGGGTCTTTAACCCCTTAATTCTTCTATAGCTCTGTCAGAATAATCGTCCCCTGCGGAGTTACCGCCAGTGTATGCTCATACTGGGCTGACAGGCCTCCGTCAATAGTGCGTGCAGTCCATCCGTCTGCATCCACCTTGGTCCGGTAGCTGCCCGTGTTGAGCATGGGCTCAATGGTGAACACCATGCCTTCCTTAATGCGCGGGCCTTTGCCGGCCGGGCCGTAATGAGGCACTTCAGGCGCTTCGTGCATCTCCGAGCCAATCCCGTGACCGATAAAGTCCCGGACGACGGAATAACCGTTAGATTCGGCATAGACCTGGATAGCATGCGCTACGTCGCCTATGCGGTTGCCGGCTACAGCCTGCTCGATACCTTTGAATAGAGATTCCTTGGTCGTCGCCAGCAGCTTCTCCGCCTGCTCGCTAATTGTACCCACTCCGTAGGACCAAGCCGAATCCGCCAGCCAGCCATTCAGGTTGACTACCATGTCAATCGTTACAATATCTCCATCCTTCAGCTCCTCATGCTTCGGGAAGCCATGACAGATGACGTCATTCACAGATGCACAGGTGGCATACGGGTAACCGTGATAGCCTTTTTGCTCCGGGGTTGCTCCTTGGGAGAGGATGAACTTCTCGGCAAACTGGTCGATCTCCCAGGTCGTAATTCCCGGCTTGATCAACCCGGCAATCTGCCGGTGGCATTCTGCCAGGATTTTGCCGGCTGCCCGCATCTTCTCAATCTCTTCCATCGATTTCATAATGATCATTCAATTCGCCTCTTCTGTACAGAATCCATTACTCACTATATATAATGGCTCTTGGTTATAATGGTGTATTGCTACTCTATATTATGTAAGAAAACTGCCGAAAATCCAAATAAACAAACAAAATAAACCTGTCTCCCGCAAAAACACCAGAAAACAGGCTCATGATTTGCATTCCCGTGATGGCTAATCTGTACAAGTTATTGTTAACTACGGCATAATCAGACCGCCAGGCATTAGCCCGTTAGTCGTGGAAATTGAGCCCCGAAGTAACCGCCTTGACATATCCGCTGCGGATCACATAATCGCCGAAGTGCTCACCGGCAATACGCTCTCTGGCATAACCATGAATAATCGGCCCGAGGGTGTCCAGTATCTCCCGCTCGTCAATGTTCTCCTTGTACAGCTTGTTCAGCCGGTCTCCGGTAAAGCCAGCACCCAGGTACATATTATACCTGCCCGGACCTTTGCCGATAAAAGCAATCTCGCCGAGCGCCGGTCTGGCACAGCCGTTAGGGCAGCCGGTCATACGGATGATAATCTCTTCATTGCGCAGCCCGGCTTCATCTATGATAACCTCCAGCTTATCGAGCAGGTGCGGCAAATAACGCTCCGCCTCCGCCATAGCCAGCCCGCAGGTCGGCAAGGCTACACAGGACAACGCACTTCTGCGCAGTGCAGAATGATGGGCACCGTCCGTCAGACCGTATTGCTTGGCAAGCTCCGTAATCTTGCGCTTCTTCGCCTGGGTCACACCGCCGATAATCAGATTCTGGTTCGGGGTCAGCCGGAAGTCTCCGCTGTGAATCTTGGCGATCTCGCGCAGGCCGGTCATCAGCGGGTAGCCCTCCTGATCCTGAATCCGTCCACTCTGGATATAGAGCGTCAGGTTCCATTTGCCGTCCATCCCCTTCACCCAGCCGTACCGGTCGCCATTATGATCGAAGTGATAGTCGCGCGCCGGCTCCAGCGTCCAGCCCAGCCGTTCGTGCAGCTCTCCCTTGAACCACTCCAGCCCGTGCCGGTCGATCGTGTACTTGAAGCGGGCATTCTTACGGACCGAACGATTGCCGTAATCCCGCTGGATCGTAACCGTCTTCTCCGCCAGATCAATCATCTGCTCCGGACGGCAGAAGCCGATGATCCGGCCCAATTGGGGATACGTATTCGTATCGCCGTGCGTCATTCCCATACCGCCGCCAACCGAGACATTGAAGCCGGCCAGCTTGCCGTCCTCCAGAATGGCGATGAAGCCCAGATCCTGGGAGAATACATCTACATCATTGGATGGAGGCACCGCCAGGCCAATTTTGAATTTGCGGGGGAGATAGACCGGACCATAGATCGGCTCAACCACCTTGCTGTCCACGACTTTTTCCCCGTCCAGCCAGATCTCATGATACGCGCGGGTACGCGGGGCAAGATGATCGCTGATTTTGTTGGCCCACTCTTGAACCTCGGCATGAACCTCCGACTGATACGGGTTCGGACCACTCATCACATTACGATTCACGTCACCGCAGGCCGCAAGTGTGGTCATCAGGGTGTCGTTGATCGTTCTGATCGTCTTCTTGAGATTCCACTTGAGCACCCCATGCATCTGAAAAGCCTGCCGCGTCGTCAGGCGCAGTGTCCCATTGCCGTACTTATGGGCCAGCTCATCCATGACAAGCCACTGTGCCGCAGACGCCACACCGCCGGGCGCTACTATCCGCAGCATGAACTGGAAAGCCGGCTCCAGCTTGGAGCGTTCCCGCTCACTGCGCAGATCGCGGTCATCCTGCATGTAGCTGCCGTGGAATTTCAGCAGCCGGTTGTCATCCTCCGGCAGCCCTCCTGTAATCGGATTGCTGAGGGTCTCGACAAGCGCCCCGCGCAGATAATTGCTCTCCAGCTTGATATGTTCAACATCACTCGGTGGTCCGCCAATCGGCTTCACCGCTGGTTCATTGTTTGCCATTGCTGATTCTCTCCTCTTTCGCTTGAATCCCGCTTAATAGACATCCCGCTGGTAACGCTGCTCCTGCTGAAGGGTCTCCAGATAGGCGGCAGCCGCTTCCGGGCTTAGTCCGCCCTCTTCCTGGATCACTGTAATCAGTGCCGAATGCACATCATGGGCCATATGCTTCTCATCGCCGCACACGTATACATGCGCTCCTTCCTGCAGCCAGCGGTACAGTTCCTTACTCTGCTCCAGAATACGGTGCTGTACGTACACCTTCTCCTCTGTGTCGCGGGAGAAGGCCACATCCAGCCTGCTGAGGACACCGTCCTTCAGCATCCGCTGCCAGTCCGTCTGGTAGAGGAAGTCTGTAACGAAATGACGGTCTCCATAGAACAGCCAGCTTGGACCCTCAGCCCCCTGCTCTTCACGCTCCTCCAGAAAGGAACGGAACGGGGCAACGCCCGTACCCGGACCGATCATAATTACCGGTACACTGGAATCAGCGGGTAACTTGAAGTTCGGATTGTTCTGGATATATACCGGCAAGGTGGCACCCGGCTGTACACGCTCAGCACAGTGTACCGAACAGACACCGTAACGCTCTCGCCCATGTGACTCATAACGCACAGCCCGCACCGTGAAGTGTACTTCATCCGGGTTGGCATTGTAGCTGCTGGCAATGGAATACAAGCGGGCCGGAAGCTTGCGCAGGATGGTCACGAAGATGCTGGCAGGAGCATTCCAGGGTCCATAGTCTTGAATAAGATCCAGCAGATCCCGGCCCTGAATATACTCCTTCAGCTCTTGCTGCCGCTCGGGGGCCAGCAGTTCCTTAAGGGCAGGTGCGGAGGCAAGCCCGGCAGCCTGTTCCAGGAGCGGCTTCGTCAGCACCGTAATTTCGTAATGCCGCAGCAGCGCCTCCTGTAGCGTGCCTTCTTCCCCCTTTTTGTTCAGCGGAACACGTTCATCCGCATTCCAGCCCATAGCGGCAATGATATCTGCTACCAGCTGCGGGTGATTCTCGGGGTAGACGCCAAGAGAATCCCCCGGCTCAAAGGTAATATTCGATCCGGCAAGCGACAGCTCCAGATGGCGGGTCTCGCGGTCTGAGCCGCGGCCGTTCAGATTAAGATTCTCCAGTACTTCGGCATGGAAAGGATGATTTCGTGAATAGGCGGATTCCAGCGACTCTGCGCTCTCAGCAGCCTGAACCGCTGCATCCGCAATTCCTGCAGCATTCTGCGCGCCGTTAAGAGCGCTGATGACCTGGCCGAACCACTCGGCCACCGGCTCATCATAATCGAGGTCGCAATCTACACGCGGGCTTAACCGCTGTGCGCCCAGCTCTTCCAGCTTCTGATCGAAGTCTTTGCCGGTCTGGCAGAAGAATTCATAGGAGGTATCGCCCAGCGCGAGTACCGAGAAGCGCAAGCCTGGAAGCTGCGGCGCTCTTTTGCTGTAGAGGAATTCATGGAAGGCACGGGCATTATCCGGCGGTTCCCCTTCGCCATGGGTGCTGACCAGCAGCAGCAGGTTCTCTGTCTTCTTCAGTCCATTCGGCTTGAAGCTGTTCATCGCGGACACCGTGACCTTGAAGCCCTGCTCCTCCAGCTTGCGGGAGAGGCTCACGGCGAGCCGCTGGCAGTTGCCGGTCTGGGAGCCGAACAATACGGTCACTTCACGCGATGCTTGCTGCGAAGCGGCAGTTGCCGGCTCTGCTACTACTGCTGGAGCAGCGGGGGAAGCTGCCTGGACGCTTGATCCCTGGTTACCCTGCAGCGACAGGGCAGATAAGTACCCGCTTAACCATACCTGCTGTGAGGGTGTCAGCGTGGGCAGAAGCTGATTCAGCAGCTCTGCCTGGTTCTCATTAAAGGGACTGTTTGTAACTTGTAGTTGCAACAATATCGACCTCTCCTTAGCGTGCAATCTTCTTTCCTCTTAATATCATGAACTCAGGCTAACACAATACCGGCAAACGATCAACGAATCATATAACAGGCATCATATTCTTTAAAAGGTAAATACTTGAATAAAATGCACAAAACCCGGCTAAATCATAGTAAAATGCTCTGATTTAGCCGGGTTCATTACTAATTATGATAAGTTGCATTAGATAAAATGATAGACCGGAGATGTCTTTGCCTGCCATTTATAATAGTCTGCGGGTTGCTCTGTGCCGGAAATGGTCCACAAGCAGGTAGATTAGAATGAGAAGGCCTCCGGCATTGATCGCCAGATCGGCCAGATTCATAATCCCGCCATGATTCCCGAAGACCAGGAAATCTGTAACCTGGTGATAAAGTGCCCGGTCAATGGCATTGCCGACAGCCCCGCCAACCAGGAAGCCGCTGGCTGCTTCGAGCAGGGGGCCGCGGATTTTACCCTGACGCCGGTAATAGAAGATTGCTGCTACAAAAATCACGGCAACAATAGCAAAATACTTCCCGAATCCCTGAAAGGAGCTGAAGGCCGCACCGCTGTTCTCATAGTATACAAACCGCAAATGCGGCGTCCAGGAAGGAAGCATCTCCCCAAGCTCCATATGGGTACGCACTATCCACTTGGTCGCCTGATCTAGCATCAGGACGAAGACAGCTATCAGATAAAAAAGCATCGGCAGTTCCCCTATCTTCTCTAGTTGTTCAACTCATGATCAGGGTCATAGTAATAGTCAAGGCCGTGGTCAAGGTCACTGTTTGTCACAGAATCAGTCTACCATATTCATCTGGATACTTACAAAAATATAGCCGGACCATCCCGTCAGGGACAGTCCGGCTGTTATTCTTCAGGTCATTACGTATCGTATATGCGCTACGGGATGGACAAGGTCCAAGGCTCTGCTTACCAGGAGTAGGCTTCCGGTGCCGGTTTGCCCGGTCCCGGGAAGATCTCGTCCAGCTTCTTCAGTGTGGCCTCATCCAGCGTAATCTCGGTCACCCGCAGGGAGTCCTCGAACTGCTCCATCGTACGCGGCCCGATAATCGGTGCGGTCACAGCCGGATTCGCCAGTACCCAGGCCAGAGCGACCTGATCCTCATGCTCGCCCAGCTCCTTGCAGAGCGCGGAGAACTGCTCCAGCTGGCTGCGGTGCTGCTCCAGCTTGGCCGAACGGGCGCTGCGCACCCCGGTCTTCGCGAGCGCATTGCGTCCCAGCAGGCCTCCGGCCAGCGGACTCCACGGAATGACACCCAGGCCCAGCTCCTGTGAGGCAGGCAGCACTTCCAGCTCCGGCGTCCGTTCGAGCAGGTTGTAGAGATGCTGCTCGGAGACAAGGCCGAGGAAATGGCGCTCCTTGGCCTTCGCCTGGGCAGCAGCAATATGCCAGCCCGCGAAGTTGCTGGAACCGATATAGTCGGCTTTACCCTGGGACACCAGGATCTCGAATGCGCCCCACAGCTCGTCCCACGATACGTTCCGGTCGATATGATGCATCTGATATAGTTCAATATGATCGGTCTGCAGGCGCCGCAGCGACCCTTCGAAATGGCGTCTGATCTTGTAGGCAGACAAGCCTGAGCCGGAATTGGGACCGTCCTGCTCGTCGAACATGTCATTGTAGACCTTGGTGGCCAGCACTACCTTCTCACGCCGTCCGCCGCCCTGCTGAAACCAGCGGCCGATAATTTCCTCTGTCCAGCCCCGCCGGTCCTGGCCGCCGTACACATTCGCCGTATCGAAGAAATTAATGCCCGCATCGAGGGCCGCATCCATAATTCTGAAGGCTTCCTTCTCCTCCGTCTCCGGTCCGAAATTCATCGTCCCCAGACACAACTGGCTGACCTTTAACCCCGATTTACCCAAATAACTGTACTTCATCGCAATTCCTCCCTTTCACTCCTGCTAGATTGGCTGCTTCATATTCACTATAACCCTTAGAGTCCACTCTAAAGCAAGTATTGCTGGGATACTTAAGACTAGAACTCAAAGCTTGGTCGTCGCTGCGGTGAACATTTGGCCCTCCGGCCGCTGCCCAGTTTGGAGCACAATGTCTGCTGTTTTCCACATACAATGTGGCCGGTTTTTCGATTACATTCGGCCCACACATCTCCGCCAAGCCCAATGTAGTCGGTTTTTCGATTACATTCGGCCCACACGCTTCCGCCAAGCCCAATGTAGTCGGTTTTTCGATTACATTCGGTGCGACCCCCTTATCCCGGAGTCCTCCGTATAAAATCAGCACTTGTCGTAGACATGCTCTTTATTTCGCTTTTTTTCTCGGCCAGAAGAAGCGGGAGCGGTCTTCTAGAGTCTGGACCCACTCCGCAAAGGTAGCTGGCGGCATGTTCCGAAGGCTCGTATGCATTCTGCGATTGTTGTAAAAGTCCATGTACCGGTCCACTGCTTCATAGGCCTCTTCGAACGTGTCGAAGGCCTCTTTGCGGAACAAATCCCGATCGATATTACTATGGAACGATTCAATAAAAGCATTTAAATCCGGCGTTCGAGGCGGAATGCGTTCATGGGTCATTTCCCAGCTTTCACACATGTCGCCAAACAGATGGCTGACGAACTGTGGGCCGTTGTCGGTTCGGATCACCGGGCGCGTGCTGCCAGGGGCACAGTGTTGCTCCATGGCGCGTCCCAGCGTCTGGCAGGCGTGCTTCGCTTCACAGGACGATCCGCGGTGGTAGCCCACGATGACCCGGGTAAACACATCGATAATGCTCAGGACAAAGAAATGCCGGTCCCGGCCTGCCACGTACCCGTATTTAATGTCCATCTGCCAGAGCTGGCCCGGCCCGGTAATGACCCGGTTCTCGGGCAGTTTCCGGGGATGCTTAAAGTGTTTCTGACGCTGGGGCTGCAAGATGTCCAGCGCCTGACACAGCCGGTAGCTTTTCTTGTGATTGAGCCTCAGCCCGTGCTGGTTCCACAAGCACTTGGCCAGCAGTTTGTACCCGTACACGTGCTCCTCTCCAGCGATTAATTCCAGCAGCCATTCCTGGATTTCCTCGTCGCTAATCTTCTCTCCAGACTCGGTCAGGGAATAGCCGGGTACGGGTCTTCCGCGCCCCTGGGGTACGGCCTGTGCATCCTGCTTCTTGCGTTTCTTACGGTCGTAATACGTAGACTCTGCTAGACCCACGAGACGTAGTACCAACGCTGCGGTATTCCCCTGCTTAATGAACATGTCGGCTACCTCGATTTTTTCGGATAAGCAGGGGTTGGCTTTTTTAGCAGTTCACGCAGAATCTCGATCTCTAACTCCTTTTCGCCGAGGATCTTGACGGCCTTCTCGTATTTCTGCTCCACGTCCAGGAGGCGCTTCAGTTCCTCCACCTGCTCCTGGGGATACGGATGATCTTGTTCCCCATGGGCCTCTCGGTAGTCCCTCACCCACTGATTCACCGTCGATGGGGTCACCCCATACTTTCGGGCAACCACCGCTGCCTTAATGCCAGACAACACCTCTTGCGCTGCCTTCTCTCTTGTTCCTGTTAAGTGTCCCATACCGTTCATCCTCCTCCTATATCTAGTCTACATTTTTGTGGGGGAGGACTCCAACTTCTTTAGGGGGCTGTGGAGCATTCGGCCCACACGCTTCCGTCACGCCCAATGTGGTCGGTTTTTCGATTACATTTGCACCACACACCTCCGCCAAGCTCAATGTAGTCGGTTTTTCGATTACCTTCGGCCCACACGCTTCCGTCACGCCCAATGTAGTCGGTTTTTAGCATACATTTTGGCCCCGTCCCCTCATTCGCCCCTTCGCTCCCCATCGTCCCCTTCCCCCACCCGGGAGAATCCCCAAATATACAAAAAAAACAAGCCCCAGAAAGAGACTTGTTCCGCTATAATTATAATCGATCATATTATTGCACTACCCATGTACCTACTAAGCAGAAACTCAGCACTTACTCGATACTCACTCTAACCCTCACCAAGCGCCGCTCCATGCCCGGCTTCACCGTTATCCGGGAACAGCACCTCGCCTGTCTTCAGTTGAATGTCCACAATCTCCTGCAGCGTACCCGACAGCTCGCCGGGCGGATAGGGCTTGGTCAAATATTTCTGCACATTGTCCATCATGCTCTTATCGTCCTTGTCCAGCGCCGAGGAGATGACAATCGGCACCTTCTCGGTCCGGGGATCGTTCTTAAGCATGCGGATCAGATCCCAGCCGTCCAGCTCATCGCCCAGCATCAGATCGACAACGATTGCTACGAAGGGCGTTTTGACAGCCTGGTCAAAAGCTTTTTGCGGATGATAGTGATGGGTGACCCGGAAGCCCTTACCCTTCAGCTCCTCCGAGAGCAGCAATGACAGGCTGTAATCATCCTCCACAATCATCACATCCGGCTTCTGCTCCTTGCCAGTGCTCCATCTTAACGAATGTTCCTCCTCCGGGTGGCCGGTCTCTGCCTGCATCACCGGAAGACGGAACCATACTGTCGAGCCTTCGCCCTCCACGGATTCAATCCCGATCGTTCCCTTCTGCTTCTCAATAATCTCCTTGCAGATGGCCAGCCCGAGACCTGTACCGCCAATTCGCTTGGAGGCACTGTTGTCCACTCGGCGGAATTTCTGGAACAGCTGCCCGATCTGATTCTTCGGAATCCCGAGTCCCTGGTCCTGAATCCGTACCATAATCGATCCCGGTTCGTTATGAAGCATGACCTTAATTTCACCTGCGCCCGGCGAGAACTTGATCGCATTGCTCAGCAGGTTGGTCAGCACCTGGATAATCTTATCCTTGTCTACCTCAACCTCGGGATTCAGCGCCTCGTCCTCCAGCAGAATATGGTGGGTACCGCTCAGCTTGTACTGATCGATGACACTCAGGACCGTCTCGCTAAGGTTAACCTTCTCCACATTATACAGCTGTGTGCCGGACTCCATCCGCTGCAGGTCCAGGAAGTCGTTAATCAGCTCCGTCAGACGCTTGGCTTCCTTATGAATCGTCTCCAGATATTTCAGCTGCTTCTCCGGCTTCATGGTTTTGGACAGGAGCAGCTCCGTGAAGCCCAGTACACTCGACAGCGGCGTCCGCAGCTCATGGCTGACCGTGCTGACCAGCTCTGACTTCATCAGATCCAGCTCATACTCGCGGGTAATGTCCCGGTGGACGAACAGCGTCCCTACCCGGACCTCCCGGCGGAAGACCGGTATGGCATAGGCATCCACATGCTTCATGTCTTCCTTGCCGATAGAATACTTCATCGCACTGGAGTCAACGGTATGCTCGGACATCGCCTTCTGGTAAAAGCGACCCAGCTCTTCCGATTCATTCACCCGGAGGGTGAAATGCTCCATCCAGCGCTCCTTGGGAATCAGCATGCCTTCCGTCCAGTCCTCATAGCTGAACAGTTGGCTGAGCGCCTTGTTGATGTGCTGAATGACGCCGTCCGTGCCAACGAACTGGATACCCTCATTGACATTGTTCACAATATCCTGATTCAGCTTGCGGCCATTCTCAATCTCCTCGTACATGAACAGGCGTTCAATGGCCAGGGCAACCCGGTTCATCATCCCCTGAATTTCGTCGGTCTCTTCCTCCGTGAACGGGTGCCCGATGCGGGTTCCGCAGAAGACTGCCAGAATCTCATCCTCAGCATTCACCACAGTCGTATAGTAGTCGTAACAATACACCTCATTGGCGGAGATCCCCTGCTCTCTGACCGAGCCCACCCGCTTCACCATGTACGACTTTTCCACGCTCAGGCGGTACAGAATCTCCTTGCTGCCCTCACCGATGTACCGCTCCACATTCTCCGGCGGAACCCCTTTGACCACCGCTATCTTATCCTTGACCAGCAGAAAAAGACTGGAGTCGAACGAGTACAGACGGTTCATGAATTGGTTGAACTTGTCGGCAAATTCCTGCTTGTCCAGCGTATAGGTGATCTCATGATTCAGCTGATTGTTAAGCTCCAGCATCATGGATGTCTGCTCCGTGCTTTTCAGCGTCTCCGCCAGCTCCTGCTGCACATTCTTCATCGAGGTGACGTTATTAGCAATCAGGATATACTGGTAGATCTGGCCTTCATCGTTCAGATAAGGCATGATTGTCAGCTGCAGCCAGAGCGGCGAGCCTTCCTTGGTCGCCAGCTCCGTCTCTCCGCTCCACACGCCGCCGGTCGACAGCTTGCGGATCATTTGCTCTACCTGCGGTTCTGCAATATTATGCAGCTCAAACAGCCGGTAAGTGTATCCGATAATCTCGGAGCTCTTGTAGCCCGTGTAGACGCTCAGATTATCGTTCACGTAGGTGAACACGCCTTTGTTCGACAGAATGCCGACGGCAGAGGTCTGATTCAGCGCCTTCATCATGCTCTCGATTTCACTGAGCGACCGCTCCAGCCTGAACTGCTGATCCTGAAGCTCGTCCTGCTGGGCATGCAGCTCTTCATTCTGCATCATCAGCTCTTCCTCTTTATCCTGGATGCTGTGGGCCATATTCAGGAAGGCCTCATAGAGCCGTCCGATCTCATCCTGCTTATGCAGCTTGCCGAGCATAACCGCCTCGCCGGCCGCCAGCGAATTCGTCGCTTCCTCCAGCTTCACAATCGGATCGATGATAACTTTGAGCATTTGCCAGATCAGCAGGGTGAAGAACAGCAGCAGCAAGGTGCTGAGCATAAAGGCAATGAAGGTGAACGTATCCGCCTGCCTGATGGAGCGGGAGTTCAGCTCATTCAGCAGCGCATCCGAATTGGCTTTGAATTGCTTCGTGTAGCTCAGGAATTCATTCACAGCCCGGGTACTGCCGCTTTGGGACAGGTTCCGGATTCCCTCGTAATCATTATTCTTCACTAAGAGCATCACTTCAGGCAGGGTCTGGCTCTTGTACTGTTCATAGAATGCCTTGAGGTCATCTCTGTACCGGACTTCTTCAGCCGACAGCTTCAGGGAGGAATACTGCTCCAGAATGCCGTCAAGCCCCTTAACCGCAGCGTTCAGCAGCGCAAGCTCGTTCTCACTCTGAGTAGCCACATAACCTCTCGCCCGGAAAAAGACCTCGCTTAGCGTCACCGCCAGCTCGTTGATCGTCGCCGTCTTATGTTGCAGCACTTCACGTTTCTGATCCAGCTGTTCCTGCTGGGCATTGATATAGAAGACAAGCCCGATTCCTCCGGCCATAATGGCAACGAACAGCAGCAGAAGAATCCGGTAATATTTCGTTTTGATGCTCCGGCCTTTAAGCTTAAGGTTTCTCACTCAGAATATCCTCCACGAGCTGCAGCAGCTCCATCGGGCTGAACGGCTTGGGCATGAAATAACGGGCTCCCGCCTCCCTGGCCCGGTTACGGTCCATCTCCTGTGCCTTGGCGGTCAGCATCATAATCGGCGTCCGGCTCTTCAGCTCCCCGTCCAGCTCGCACAGCACTTCAATGCCGGTCATGACGGGCATCATGTAATCCAGAATCACCAGGTCGTAAGGTTCTGCCGCCAGCCTGGCGAGCGCCTCGCCCCCATTCTCGGCAGTATGGGTCTCCACATTCTCGAGATCCTCCAGCGTATCCTCAATCAGCATGCGCAGAACCTCTTCATCATCTACAATCAGTACCTTTTGTACCATAGCTCACTCTCACCTTTCAGTCATCCCTGCTTGGGATGCATTGCATTTAGAACAGAAACCGGTGGGCCAGACGCTCAATCCGGGTCAGCAGCTCCGGCAGATGGAACGGCTTAATGACATAATCATCCGCCCCCATCTGCAGCGCATGGACAATATCCCGCTGGTTATTGCGGCCGGTCAGCATGATCACGAGAATGTTCACCTCAGGATAGCCGCTGCGGATCTTCTCCAGCACCTCAAGCCCGTCAAGCCCCGGCATGACGCCGTCCAGCAGAATCACATACTTCTCTTCAGGAGCATACCAGTCCGATTTCAATAAAAGCGCGCCGTCCGCGTAACTCGTAACCTTCACTCTGGCGTTAGTCCCGGGCTGCCAGGCAGCGAAGTGGGTCGTTACCATTCTGCGGATCAGCGGATCATCATCCACAATAATGACATTAAGCAGCGTCTCGCGCTGGCCCAGCAGCAGATCCTTGCTGTACAGGGTACTCTGGTTCCTGCCGTTATGCTTGCTGGCATAGAGCGCCAGATCCGCTTCCTCTACTAATGTATCGGCATCCTGCACCTCTCCGTTAACCTCGGTCACTCCGCAGGAGAAGGTAACATGGAAGCTCTCACGTTTGGCCTGGAATTCCCGGGCCGCGAAGACCTCCTGAATCCGCTCCATCACAAGCAGCGCCTGCTCAGCAGGAGTATTGGGCATGAACAGGGCAAATTCCTCGCCACCATAGCGGCAGAAGGTATCCTCCGTGCGGATGGACTGCTTCACCAGCTCCGAGAAGCTCTGCAGCACCTCGTCCCCCATCAGATGCCCGTAAGTATCATTAACCTGCTTGAACAGATCGAGATCCAGCAGAGCGAGGGAGAAGGTCCGGCCTGTCCGTCTGAAATCGGCGATCAGCTGCTTCATCGTCTGGTTGAAGTACTTGCGGTTGAACGCCCCGGTCAGCTCGTCGACAATGATCGATTCCTGCCACTCCTTTTTCAGTTCAAAGCGGTTCTTGATCAGCACCAGGAACAAATCGATGTCCACCGGCTTCTGTATGTAATCCATAACCCCCAGCGAATAGGCATACTTCTGAACCTCAATAGAATGCTCGCCGCTGATGATAATGATCGGGATCCGCTCTTTCTTGGCTTTGCCGATAATCTGCTTCAGCACATCGATCCCGCTGCGGTCCGGCAGCAGAATATCAAGGAGGATCAAATCCGGCTTCGTTTCATAAAAAAGCTTCAGTCCGCGTCCGGCCGACAGCGCAATGCTGACATAATAGGACTGGCGCTCCAGCGATTCCCGCAAAAAAGCGACCAGCTCCACATCATCGTCCACGATCAGAATCTCGTACTGCTGGTGGACATTGCCGTGGGACAATGCAATCCCGGGAGTCAACGGGGGCACCGCGCCTTTCGATTCCGGTTCGTCAAAGAGCTCCAGCACCGGATAGATATAATCGCCCCATTCTGCTTCCGTCCAGCTTCTATGGTTATCATCCGAGAAATAGAGCAGCGCATTACCCGAGAAAGCCTCTACGGTATCGAGACCCACAGTGCCCGAGGTGCCCTTCAAATTATGCAGGAAACGGTAAATATCCTTCTCCTCGACTGCTGACTGTTCCGACCATTTCTGCAGAGTTTCTCTCGTGCGCTCTTCAACCAGCTCTTTATATTTTCTCGTTGTCATAATAGCTCCTTATATCCAGCTTATCGTTCAAAACTCAAATAAATCATATTTCACATCAAGTGTCAACATTATTATACCCTCAGGAAAATGCAGGCTCAAATCTCTGATCAGCCCGACACAAAAGCTTTGGTTGATAACCTATCCTTGATTTGACATAATAATTAAAATCGTTCATTCCGTTAATGCGGCAATGAGCGAAGATTTCAGACCATGGATAACGGGAGGCTTTTCAATTGAAGGGGATTATTACGGTACTCGGAAAAGACAAGGTAGGCATTATCGCCAAAGTGTGTACATACCTCGCAGAGCACAATCTGAACATTCTGGACATCTCCCAGACGATTGTGCAGGATTATTTCAACATGATGATGATCGTGGACATCTCTGCCCCCAGCAAGTCCTTCGAGGAGATTGTGGAGGAGCTTCAGCAGGTAGGGGAAGACATCGGTGTGGAAATCAAGCTGCAGCATGAGGATATCTTCAATATTATGCACCGGATTTAACCGGCGAGGGAGGAGCAAGGCTAGTGATCTCGATAGTAGAAGTTCAGGAGACGAATAAAATGATCCGGGAAATGAACCTGGATGTCCGCACCATTACGATGGGCATCAGCCTGATGGACTGCGCCCATACCGATATGAAGGTGTTCAACCAGAAGGTGTATGACAAAATTACCCGCTCTGCCGAGAAGCTCGTGAAGACCGGCGAGGATCTGGAGCGCCAATTCGGGGTGCCGATTGTCAACAAACGGATCTCCGTAACGCCGATTTCGATTGCTGCGGGAGCTGTACATACCGATACCTACGTGCCTGTCGCCCAGATTCTGGACAAGGCTGCCAAGGAGGTAGGCGTCAACTTCATCGGCGGGTATTCCGCGCTGGTGCAGAAGGGCTGTACGAAGGGCGACCGGATTCTGATTGACAGTATTCCGGAAGCGCTGGCGGTGACCGAGCGAGTCTGCTCCTCCGTCAACGTCGGCTCCTCGCGCAGCGGCATCAACATGGACGCCGTGAAGCTGATGGGCGACATCATTCTCCAAACGGCGGAGCGTACCAAGGACCGCGACTCCATCGGCTGTGCCAAGCTGGTTGTATTCTGTAATGCGGTCGAGGATAACCCGTTCATGGCCGGTGCCTTCCACGGGGTCGGCGAGCGGGAGTGTGTGATTAACGTTGGCGTGAGCGGTCCGGGTGTGATCAAGCGGGCGCTGGAAGAGGTCAAGGGACAGGACTTCGAAACCCTGTGCGAGACGATCAAGCGTACAGCCTTCAAGGTTACCCGTGTCGGACAGCTGGTCGCGCAGGAAGCCTCCAAGCGGCTGAATGTACCCTTCGGCATCATCGACCTGTCGCTGGCCCCTACGCCCGAGATAGGCGATTCTATCGCAGAGATCTTCCAGGTCATGGGCCTGGAGGAAGCCGGGGCTCCCGGCACCACAGCAGCACTCGCCATTCTTAACGACAATGTCAAAAAAGGCGGAGTCATGGCCTCCTCCTATGTCGGCGGCTTAAGCGGTGCCTTCATCCCGGTCAGCGAAGACCACGGCATGATCCAGGCCGTCCAGCGGGGTGCGCTGACGCTGGAGAAGCTCGAAGCCATGACTTGTGTCTGCTCAGTAGGCCTGGACATGATTGCCATTCCCGGCAGCACCAGCAAAGAGACCCTCGCAGGCATCATTGCCGATGAAGCCGCCATCGGTATGGTCAACAACAAGACCACAGCGGTCCGCGTCATTCCGGTCATCGGGAAGGACGTCGGTGAAATGGTCGAATTCGGCGGCTTGCTCGGATACGCTCCTGTCATGGCTGTCAACCCGTTCAATTGTGCGGGCTTCGTCAACCGCGGCGGACGGATTCCCGCGCCGATTCACAGCTTCAAGAACTAAGTGAGCATGCAGGCTTAATTGCATTCTGTACATCTAAACCTCCTGATTTTCAACCCATTCTGCGTTTAGTTGTATATCGTACATGTATAAGGCCGTTTTTTCTTACTACTCACCCTTTCAGGCAGAGTTAGTTGTACAGACTACACTTAGACGTGGCATGTGTGAATTTTTGCTGTTTTTAAGTGTACGTTCTACAACTATCCCTAAATTTCACTTGGAGCAAAAGACTTCCATCGAGGAAATGGGTGAGTTTTATTATTTTCTTTAACAACCAATAAGACACGCTGCCTTCCCTCTCCGGGGGCAACGTGTCTTATTGGTTGTTGTGCCGGGCATCAAGAAGCGGGCATCAGCGCTGCGGCAGCTCTGGCGGTACGATAATATGGGACAGCTTTGCAGGGTCCATCAGAAGATACAGGCTCTGAATCCGTTCCCCGCTGGAATCCGTACTCAGGCAGAGCACGCACTTCACCACTCCCTGATCGGTGAAAATCAGACCCGGCTCGCCGTTCAGCAGTCCGCAGGAAGGCTTCCACTCCCGCAAATAGTGCATAACCCGCTTCGAGGTCAGCAGTGCAGTAACTCCCCGGCGGCCGGTCATCGGCCGGAGAATCGTATGCACCTCGCGGCCTCCGCCGTCGGCAACCAGTACCGGATGCTCGCCCAGCAGCTCCAGCATGCCGCCAACGTCATAGGAGGTGAACGCGGCAGTGAAGCGCACCAGCAGATTCTCGGTGACTGCTCCATATCTGAGCGAGGGTAACCGGGAAGCCGGCTCTGTCTGCAGGATACGCTTGGCCCGGCTGAAGATCTGCCGGCAGTTGCTGCCCGACTTGCCTACCATTCCGGCAATGGCTTCATAGTCGTATTCGAAGGCCTCCCGCAGTACGAATACCGCACGTTCCGTGGGAGACAGACGTTCCAGCAGCACCAGAAAAGCATACGACAGATTATCCTTGCGTTCTGCCGCCGCTTCCGGGCCGTCATATCCCTCGCTTACCGGCTCAGGCAGCCACTCCCCGATATAAGTCTCTCTGCGGCTGCGTGCCGAGTTCAGCATATTGAGGCAGCGGTTGGTCACGCCTTTGGCCACATAGGCTTTGATATTCTGAATGCCGCTCCGGTCCCGGTGCTGCAGCTCGGCGAACATATCCTGCACCGCATCCTCTGCATCGGCAATCACGCCAAGCATCCGGTAGGCAATGGAGAAGGCATAGCCTTTATAGCTCTGATACAGCTCCTCCATACCGGGATTCTCCGCTGCAGGTGTCTTGGCCTGAGCCGTTATTTTACCCCTGTCCACTTCATGCCTCCCCCCTTCCTTACGATTCCGGCTGCTTCATTAACCAAAGTTAGCCGAAGCAGCCCGGGAACATCCCGGTTGTAATGGCAATCCGGTTCCAGCTGTTGATTGTATTGATCGCCATAATCCAGTCTACCAGTTCCTCTTCGCTAAAGTGCGTAAGCATCTTATGGTACAGCTCCAGCGGAACGCCAGCTTCGCTGATCAGCGTGACCTGCTCGGCGAATTCCAGCAGCACACGTTCCTTCGCACTGAATAACGGCGCTTCGCGCCACACACTCAGCAGCAGAATATGATCAGCATAGTTGCCCAGCTTCATCAGATCCTTGCCGTGCATATCCAGACAGAACGCACAGCCGTTGATCTGGGAGACCCTTATTTTAACCAGCTCATACAACACCTTATCCTTGCTGCGGCTTCCTGCATGCTGCTCCAGCGCCATCATTGCCCGGAATGCCGGGCCGTTAACCTCACGATAATTCATTCTTAGACTCAAATTAGGTCGCCTCCATTATGGTTGTATTGCTCTTCATAACTGTAGACAAGATAGAGCCGGAGATTGTGACACAATAAAAGCAGGACAGCGAAATTCCGCAGCCCTGCCCGTTTATTCATGTTATGCGCTCAGACTCTTGGCCCTGCGCGAGGAGAACAGCCGCCAACCGGTCAGGAGCGCCGATAACAGGCAGATCCCAGACGAAGCCAGGAAGACTGCATGCATCCCCGAGAGGAACAGCTCCGGACGTCCTTCTACCAGCCCGGTTACCCGGTAGCCCGCCTTGCTGCTCATTACATTGAACAGGATCGTGGTCGCTAAGGTAATTCCGACGACCATCCCCACATTACGGACCAGCGAATTCACGCTGCCTGCCGAGCCTAGCTGTGTTCGCGGCACCGTGGACATAATCAGCGAGTTGTTCGGTGAGCCGAACATCCCGCTGCCGATGCCGAGCATGGCGATCCAGACGCCGACCAGCATAACCGGACTGCCTTCATGCAGCCGGGCCAGCCCGAACTGGGCAACCACCATTACGATCAGCCCTGCGAAGGTGAGCAGCTCCGAACCGATTTTGTCCGACAATGCCCCGCTTAACGGAGCGACTATCACCATGCAGATCGGGTAGAGCATCAGCAGGAAGCCTGCATCAAAAGGGGACATGTTCAGCATATTCTGCGCATAAAACGGCGCGATGATATTGAAGCAGAAGTTTGAGACGAACACCAGAAAAGCACAGAATATGCTCAGTGAGAACAAGGGATTCCTAAACAGGGTAAGCTGAAGCAGCGGCTGGGCGCTGCGCTGCTCCACAATCAGGAAGACGATGAAGGTAATCACCGCAGCGGAGAGAGCGGCAATGATCCGGGTATCCCCGTATCCCAGCTGCTGGCCGAGCAGAAGTCCGGCGAACAGAGTAACAATGAAGACAGCAAACAGCAGGCTGCCGGGAACATCAATCCCTGACTTCACACGTACCAGATCCTTCGGCAGTACCTTCCAGCCCAGCGCAATCGCCAGAATGCCAATCGGCACATTCACCCAGAAAATATACTCCCAGCCCATCGACGATACGATAATTCCGCCTAAGCTGGGCCCCGCTATACTGCCGAGGGACACGAAGGTTCCAATCAAGCCGAGAGCCTTGCCGCGTTCCGTAGACGGGAAAATATCCGTAACAATGCCCTGGCTGTTCGCCATGGTCATCGAAGCACCGACCGCCTGCACTACACGGGAAGCAATGAGCAGCGGCAGGCTGTGGCTTAATCCGCAGAGCAGAGAGCCGATGGTGAAGACGACCATGCCCAGCTTGAACATCTTGATTTTGCCAACAATGTCACCCAGCTTCCCGAAGAACAGAATCACTGAACAGATCGCCATCAGATATCCGGTAGTCACCCACTCCACCTGGGCTACCGGCAGCCCCAGCTCCTTCACCAGCACCGGCAGCGCAATATTCACAATACTTCCGTCCAGTGTAGACATAAAAGTAAACAAGTTAAGAACGATCAGAATCAGCCAGCGCTTCTTCTGTATCCCGGCATCCTCCTGATAGGTCGCCTCTAAGCTGCTCATCCACTAACACCCTCTTGTATCAAATGTAATCTAGTTGCACACGCAACAAACTAATCCTTCACAGTGTACTGCAAATTAGTTGCGTGCGCAACAAAATTACGGTAAGATCTGAGTCAGGGCGGTATGCCTTAGGCAGGCTGCCGTTATAATCCTCAGCGAGGTGTCCATTGTGACTTTAAATAGAGAACCCATCGGGAAGCTGATCTCCCATCTTCACCGTCAGAACCAAAAAATACTGGCCAAGGAGCTGCTTCCCTACGGCATCGGCAGCGGAGGCCAGCATAGCTTCTTAAAGCTGGTGCTGAGTCATCCGGGGATCACCCAGGATCAGATGACCAGCCGGATTAAATGCGATAAAGCGACAACTACACGCTCCGTCAAGCTTTTGGAGGCCTCGGGATATATTGAGCGCCGGACAGATCCGACCGACCGGCGCTCCTTCCTGTTGTATCCAACTCCCAAGGCGCTCGATTTCGCCCCCGCCTTCCAGGCGCTGCTGGATGACTTCAACCGCGAGCTGTCCATGGACCTCACCGAGAGTGAGCTGGATACGCTGATAGATCTGCTCCGTAAGGTCACCCGTAACTCAGACCGGCTGAACGGGCAGGGCTGAGCGTATTCATTAAGTGGAGACAATCCAGCAGTCACTGCTGTCCCCCGTGTTCAGCCGCGAATAAGGCGCCTTGAAGCTGGCCTTCTGCGCGGAATTCACTCGGCAGCTTGCCGACATGCTCCCGGAACAGCTTGCTGAAATAACGGTCATCCCCGAAGCCGGACCGGCAGGCAATTTCACACACCGGGACAGGGGTCTCCAGCAGCAGTGCTTTCGCCAGCTCCAGGCGCATGCGCCGCAGGCATTCCCCGAAAGTCTCACCGGCAAAGCGGGCGAAGCACCGGCTGAAATAGCCGCGGCTCATATGGATAGCAGCGGCAACATCGCCCTGATTGATTTTATCGCCGGCATGGCTCTTCATATAACGCACAGCGCTAATCAGGCAGAGCATCACCTCTTGGCTCAGGCCCAGCTCAATCATCCGGCGCTGGACATACCCCGTGAACTGATGCAGCCAGACTTGCCAGTGCCGCCAGTGCCGGTTGCACTCTGCCGCCAGCGCGAGCTGCTGTGCTTCCTCCGCCGTAAGCAGCAGCCGGCTCCAGCTCCGCAGCAGCTCCAGGCCAAAGTCCACCACTGCCGCAGGTTCCGGCTGCTGCATCGCAACCCCGCTGAGGAACAGATCCCATTCTCTTCGCTCCAGCGTCCAGCGTAGATTCTGCGCCTGTACCAGCGCGGAAGGGACGCCCGTCTCCGGCCGTTGCCGCGCGGCCAGCGCCTGCAGTTCACTATAGTGCAGCCTCGGGAGCGCCTGGCCGCCCGCCGCATAGAACAGCGCCTGCCGGGCTGACTGTTCCAGCACCGCAGCGATTCTCTTCAGCGGCTGACCGCGCACCCCCTCCAGCAGCGCCGCTGTCCAGCTTGTCCCAAGCACCGCTCCCAGCTCTCCTCCGATCCGCGCTGCATCCATAGGATACGGCAGCGGAGACAGCCACATCCCCGGCACAGCATGCAGCGTGGAATTCCTCACCAGAGACAGCGCATACAGCTGCTCTTCCTTCAGTTCCGGCGTAAGCGGCACATATAGCAGTGCTTTGTCCTCAGCGATTACTTTTTGCTCTGCCTTTGAAGGGGTGCTCTTGTTTCCGTCCTCCCACCTGATCCGCTCCACCAGTCTGCGGATAATTTCATCGGCATTCTCCGGCTCCAGCAGCGTTTTGACAATGTAATCCACCGCTCCCAGCCGCAGCGCCTCCTGCACATCATCGAATTCATGATGGCAGGTCAGCACCACGCAGCGTACCGCGGGATACCGCAGCCTCACCTCTCGGATCAGCTCGAACCCGGTCATCCCCGGCAGCGACAGATCCACGAACAACAGATCCGTCTCCTGCTCGCGCAGCAGCTCCAGTGCGGCATGCCCGTCTCTGGCCTCTCCGGTAATCACCACCCCGAAGGACGGCCAATCCAGCAGTGAGATGAAACCCTTGCGCACCAGACGCTCATCGTCTACGACAACAGCCTTAATCATCGAAGTCCTCCTTGCTTTTGATAGGAATAATGATGGATACCGGGTTCCGTCTTTCTCACCGCTCTTCGTGAAAGCGTTTCAATATATAGATACAATACCATATTTTGTTTATTCTGAAAATAAAAAGGCGGGACAGCCAGCCCTCCCCTCCTCGCGTCCTGTGGCGCCTTCCCCCACACTCTTGCGCGCCATTCAATGTCCGTCGAGGCCTAAGTTCGCAGTTTGCTGGAAGTCATCTGTATTCAATAAAAGCTCTGTTTACTCCAGCGCGGGTTTTCGCATACCTCCAGCCCACGCACACCAGCACATCATCTCCTGCACAACAAAAAAAGCTGCTCACAGGCAGAATATCCGCCGTATAAACAACTCCACTTCTGCTATTTGGTACTAGTGCAGGCAATCCGCCTGACTTATCTCCCGCTGTCCTGTCTCCCTAAAAAGCCGCCCGATTAGCCTCCCGGCCCCTCACTCCAGGCTTGAACCGGAACAATCCGCCCGCCTGCGGCCAGCGTTCCAGCTCTTCTGCACTCATGTATCCGCACGCCGTAGTGATGTACAGCTCGTCCAGATTCTCGCCGCCGAATGTACAGGAGGTTACATAATGCGCCGGAACCTCAATTTTCTCCAGCTGCTCGCCTGTATGGGGATTCCACCGTGAGATACAGCCCCCGCGCCAATGGGCAACCCAGAGCATGCCTTCACAGTCGATCGTCATGCCATCCGGCCAGCCTTCGCCTTCCGCCAACCGGATGACTGTCCGGCGCCCGCTGACCGAGCCGTCTGCCAGCGAATAATCCATTATATCGATCCCCTTGGTCAACGTGTCAATATAATACATGACCCCCAAGCTGTCGTTCCAGGCCAAGCCGTTGGAGATGCCGATCCCAGTCAACACCTGCCGGACCTCACCGGCGGATTCCATTACATACAGGCTGCCCTCTCTTCCCGTAAACCTTCTGTTCATCGAGCCGAACCACAAGCGTCCACGGCTGTCGCATTTGGCATCATTCAGCCGGTTACCGGGAATTCCGGTCTCCACCGCTGCCAACAGCTCCACAGGCTGATGCTCCATATATCTGTAGATCCCGTCCTCCATCGTCAGAATCCAGCCGCCGCGCTCCGCCGGTACGGCTGCACTTACCTTTCGCTCAAAGGAATGAATATCATCCGTCCCCTTGCCAGGGTCATAGAGATGTAATTCATTGCTGTCAACATCCATCCAATACAATCTGCCCTTCCTGTGATCCCAATGGGGACCTTCTCCGAGTGCCGCCTTCGCAGCAACCACGCATTCCATCGTTCCGCTCAACAAAAATCCTCCTCTACTAAATACTCTTTCTATGTACTACTGCTCTTCAGCCTCCAGCCGCCAACCTGACATACACCTGTCCGGTTCGCATGCTATGCTGAATGCAGCACAATCCTATGAACTGAGGTGACCCATATGAAGGTCGAATGGAGAAAACAAGACAAAGCCCTATACCTCCCCCCTGCCGAACCGGGGCTGATTCAGGTACCCGCCTTCCCGTATTTCACCCTGCAGGGTGAAGGTAATCCCAACGGCAGCGCATTCGCAGAAGCAGTCGCTGTGCTGTATTCCTTATCCTACACAGTCAAAATGCTGCCGAAAAAAGGCCCCGCACCCGAAGGCTACTACGACTACACCGTCTTCCCGCTGGAAGGAGTATGGGATCTCAGCGAAGCCGGACGCCGCTTAGCCGCTCTTGATAAGAACGAGCTGGTATACACCATAATGATCCGGCAGCCGAATTTCCTGACCCCTCTGCTTGCTGCAGAAGTGCTGGAGCAGGTCAAGCGCAGCAAGCCACAGCCGCTACTGGACAAGGCCGTCTTCGCCCGCATCGAAGACGGCCTGAGTGTACAAATGCTGCATATCGGCCCCTATGATGATGAACCGCACAGCTTCGCCAGAATGGAGCAATTCTGCTCTGCTCAGGGCCTGCTGCGGGAGTCTCACCTGCACCGCGAAATCTATATCTCGGATGCCCGGCGTGCCCGCCCGGAGAAGCTGCGAACCGTGCTGCGGTTCAAGGCCGCCCGGCAGGATTAACGCTACATTTTCACCGCATTCCTTACCGTTGAGCTCTTGTGCACCTCCAGCAACTCCCGGTACTCCACCGTCTCAATCTCGCAGCCGGGCCCGATCACAACGCTTCCGCCCCGGACGGTCTGCGCCTGCGTATGCTGAAGCTCGATCCGATCTCCTTCGATCAGCCGGGCCGCGAAGCTCATCTTCTTCCCGGGTCTAAGCAACGCGCCGGAACGGCTACGCTTGATGGAGATGCTGCCGCCGCCGACCGTATCCGCCCTACAGGGGCCGAATAACGTCAAGTCGAGCCTCTCCGCATTTAATAGTCCGCTGACCTCCAGGACTCCGGTAATCTGCACCTGCTCTGCTTCACAATCGCCCGTAACTATGATCCCGCCGGTCAGCTTGATATCCTCAATCCGCAGCCCGCCGCCTGCCGTAAGCTCTCCTTGTCCGCGCAGGCTGGCTGCGTCTACCCGGCCCTTCACCTTGCACTCCCCGGTGATTTTGATATCCTGTACCCGAAGATTTCCTTCAACCGCTACCTCTCCGGTCTGCGCAAGCTTATGGCAGTCCACATCCCCGCTAAAGGTACATTCTCCCGTCACCTTCACATCCTTAAAAACTCCGCCGACAGAGCTCGACGTCCCGAGTATCTTCAGATCATGGCGTTCTACCGCTTCATTCACCGGTCTTCTCCTCCTTTCCCACCTGGGCACCGGGATGTACAGTCAGTCCCGCTCTATACTCCACCCGGCCAATCGAGCAGCCCTGCCCGATAATGACCGTACCACCCCTCACTACATCTGCACTCGTGTATTCCAGATCTAGCGTATCTCCCTCGATGAGCTTGGCCCGCAGCCCGATTTTGAGCTTGGGGATCATTCCGCCGAGCAGTCTGCCCCAGGCCGCGTTACCTTTTTTGCGGATCACCAGGCTCTCCACGCCAATCTCCCCTGCCTCAGACTGACCCTGTAGCCCGAACTCCATCCGGCCCGCACTCAGCAGGCCCCCCACCGTGAATACCCCTTCACCGGTCAGCTCCTCCAGCTCACAATCGCCCTTCAGCTTCAGCATGCCGTCCATTACACAGCGCTCTCCCCGCAGACTGCCTTCTCCGTTCACTACTCCATTCAGCTTCATTTCACCAACCTGCAGATTGCCCTTCAGATTGAGGGTTCCGTTCATCTCCAGCTCATCGGCCGTGAGGTCACCCTTCTGCTTCATCACGCCGTCACAGCTATAGGTATGTGCGTGGAGCGCTCCGTTCATCTTACTGACACCGTTGATATTAACTTTGTTATATCTGCCTCCGGCAGCTGTGTTGACCCCATCCATCACCAGATCCGGCAGTTCATTCTTCTCCATGGTCCAGCCTCCTGTGGTTTACTGTTCCTTACTCTATAAGCCGTCTTCAGTCAAACGTCCATTCAGTAGTTCCGCCAGATCGGCAGAGCGAAGCCTGCTCACCAGCCGTACCCCCTCTTCGAAGGCCAGCCCCGCTCCCGGCAGCGCTATAATGAAGAAGCTAACCCCCATCTTCCGCACAAAAAACAGCTCCCACCCCTTCTCCCCGTACCCCGGCGCATGACTCTCCAGCGTCTGATAGAGCCGGTCTGCTTCCTCCCAGCTGAGCTCCCCCTTACTAAGCAGCCAATCTGCCGCAAATACATTAAGAATCTGCTCGAAGCTCAGCGGTAAGCCCTCGGCCTCCGGTCTCCCGAACCGCTCTAGACTACCCGCCGAAACAATGTTACGTTCCTTTAGCTGGGATACAGTTAAGCTGATTCTGTACGAGGATGCCGGCTCTGACAGCTGATCCGCCAATTCATCCAGGGAGAGATCATCCTTTTTCTGTAAAATATGCTGCACCCGCCCCAAAATCCGCGCCCGCGGAAAAAAGGTCTCTTGTCCCGTAAAGGTAGATTTGCGGATGAACCATTCCTCAGGAATCAGCTGCTTCCGCTTCCAGCGGTACAACTGCCCGTATGAGATTCCTGTCTCATCGAGCAGCTCCTTTTTGGAGATTAAATCCTCTTCCATATCACCACTCCTTGCGCTCATCGTAACATAACACTGTTACGTTGTAAACTGACAAGCTGCCTAAATCGCTCCCCTCCCGTGCAACAGCGCCTCCTCCTATCCACTCCTTCATAAAAAACAGAGCAGACCCTAGCCCTTACCGGCTTTGGATCTGCCCGCTATACTTCATTCTATGAACGCACAACGCCCTTCTGCCGGGCTTCACGCAGCCATTTCGGGTACTCGTTGAACAGCCGGTCATAAAGGTCCTCATCGCTGACCTCGTCCAGATCATCCAGCGCGAAGAAATCGGCATTATCCACATAACGGCCCCGCAGATCGTCAAGCTCACGGAGTACGCCATAATCCGCATTGCCCAGTCCCACAAACTGCCAGAAGATATTATGCTTCGAGCTCTGGATCAGCAGCTTCGATATTTTGGGCGTCTCATAGATGCCCCCGTCGCTGAAGAAGACCACATATACCGGCAGGTCGCCCGGCTCCTCCTTCGTATATTTCTTGATCAGATCCGCCATAACCACCGGCTCATTGTTCCCGATGCCCAGTCCCCCGAACATCTTCGGTCCCGGATAGGTCCGCTTCACATAATCCTCATATCCGTGTTCATTCACGCTTGGCATTCTCTTACTCTTAGTGGCGAAGAACCAGACATCCAGCATTCCGTCATCATCCATCTTGGCAGCCACAGCCAGCACCCGTTCAAAAGCCCGCTGCACGACTCCCTTCGCATATAATTGCGCCATGGAGCCAGATGCATCGAACACCACGGCCACCCTTGCCTTCTCCTGGTCAAGATTCTTCTTGCGCAGTGAAATTCCGACCTGCTGCTTCAGGAGATCAATCTTCGTCAAATTCAGGGCAGGCCGGGGAGCCTCCTCCTGGACTGCTTCCTTAGGAGGTCCGCTGTATGCAGCCGCTGCTTCCGTATGGCCTGACACCGGTTGAGCCTCTGCTCCGCTGCCGTGCTCCGGCGCTTCGTCTTCCACCTCGACCCCGTGCGCTTC
This sequence comes from Paenibacillus sp. FSL R7-0210, assembly GCF_038009085.1. NCBI lineage: Bacteria > Bacillati > Bacillota > Bacilli > Caryophanales > Paenibacillaceae > Paenibacillus > Paenibacillus sp. FSL R7-0210. The sequence goes on along the minus strand of NZ_JBBPAR010000001.1, from coordinate 1,607,012 downwards.
CGCCAGCGGCTTAAGTCCGCCATGGAAGCCCCGTCCAACCGCGCGCAGCTTGAAGCCCCCGCCATGGCGGTACAGCTCTGCCAGCACGAGCGAGGTCTCGGCGTTACCGTCCATAATTTCATATACCAGCTCCGTACCCTTCCCCGCCGCGCTGATTCTGCAGCCTCTGACATCGGCGAAGGTTCCGGGACCGTCCAGCGTAGCCGCGAAGACGCATTTATCAATGCCCGAGGCGCTAAGCGCACGCAGATCAATGGCGAATTCCCCGCTGTATTTATCGATAGGATTGAATACGACCGTGTGCTTAGGATCAGCCGGCTGATTATAAAAGATAAAGAAATCATCGGACGGAACCTTCCCGTTCCCGCCCACCATGAAGCAGCTGATATCCAGAATCGCCGGAGAACTGCTGCAGGATATCTTCACGGTTGCCTGGGTGGAAGCCTCGTCCAGCTTCGCATTGGAGCCGCTTACCAGCTTGATTATATTAGGATTCATGAATGCACTCTCCTACTCTCATATGTAATACCAGGATGTACCAGATTCCGCTTCCGCAAAAAGGAGCAGACCATTCCCTGCTAAGGATATGTCTGCTCCTGGTTGATCAAAGATTATGACTCTCCATATACAGCCGTTATCTCAGGCTGTCTGCGGAGTTCTCTGCATATAGAGATGCGATGGCTACAGCCAGAAAAGTCTTATTCTTCAGACTTCTCAGCTTCGGCTGCTTCCTCAGCTGGTGCGGCAGCAGCTTCATCAGCCGGCTCCTCCATCACGAGCGGAGGCGAGATCCGCACGATCAGCGTATCTTCAGGGGTAAGGATCTCCCAGCCTTCATGCTTCGGCAGATCGGACACCAGCAATTGATCACCGATATCGAGGCCGCTGATATCTACTTCGAGGTTTGCTTCCAGCTTGTCCGGCAAGGTCCGGATATCCAGCTCATACAGCTCCACCTGCTGCACGCCGCCGCTCTTGACGCCGATAGGATCACCTGTGAAGTGGAAGGCTACCTTGGTATCCAGATCAGCCTTCATGTCAATCTGCTGCAAGTCTACATGAAGCAGCGTACGGGATAACGGCTGGCGCTGCACTTCCTGAATAACCGCATTCTTCGAGCCGGAGCCCGGGAATTCCACCTTCAGGATGGCACGCGGATTTTTGCCGAGAATATCATTAAGTGTTTTGGCATCTGCTGAGAAGGACTGGGTATCTGAACCTGCACCGTAAACTACAACCGGTACAAAACCTTTGCTGCGCTGGGATGAATTCGATCCGGATCTTTCAGTCAAGCGTACTGTGGTATTCATGATATTTCCTCCTAATAGTTTTTTGAGCGCTACGCCCTTTTCGTTAAGAAAGCCGGGCAAGTTGCCGGGGGCGGCGTACGCCAAGTAGTGTCAGCATAGCTGCATTAAAAAACAAGACCAATTAGCTCTTATGTCTAATCAGTCTCTTATTAACCATATTTGCCCGCTATGGAATCAGTATAGCACCGGGAAAAGAACAAGTCAAAATAGGGTAAAATTCAAATCCAATCCATATTTATAAATGATTACGCTAAAATCACCTGCTATAAATGACCTACGGTGCCCCTCTTCCCCTTTCTCGCTTTTTGCCGCACAGGGTAGTAAAATAAAACCACTATACCCGAATGGAGTGAAGATACATGGAACAGATTGCAAAGGGAGAAAGACGTTTCTATATCGCTGGTGACGGAAAAGACCTGGCCGAGATTACATACAGAACCGAAGAGAACACAGGGAATCTGGTGATTGACCATACCTTTGTCTCCGAAGATCTGCGCGGCCAGGGGGCTGGAGAGAAGCTCGTGCGGGCGGTCGTTGACCTGGCCCGTGAGCAGAGTGTCAAGATTGTACCGGTGTGCCCGTATGCGGCCCATCAATTCGAGAAGCACGAGGAATACAAGGATGTGCTCAAATAGGAGGAAGAACGTTTGACGAATACAGATACACTGAAACAGATTGAAGAGCTGCAGCAGCGCTGCGAGCAATATGAGGGCATTGCCTTGAAGCTGAACTGGGACATGCTCCGGCATCCAGAAGAAGCAGGCGGTGCGAAATACCTGGTGACCTATGAAAAGGATCTGCTGACCGGATTCATCGGCCTGTACGGCATCGACGGCGACATGGAGGTATGCGGCATGGTCCGGCCGGGTTACCGCCGCCGGGGCATCTTCAGCGCCCTCTGGAAGCAGGCAGAGTCCATCATCCGCGGGGGTAAGGTGAAGACGCTGCTCCTGAACACACCTGCGGCTTCGGCTTCAGGCAATGCCTATCTGAAGACCTTGCCGCTTGCCTTCAGCCATTCGGAGTTTCAGATGAAATGGGATGGTAAGGGCAGCAAGGTTAGAGCCTCAGAGGCCAGCTCGGCCTCAGGCAATGTCATGCTCCGGCCTGCACGTCCGGAGGAGACCCCGCTGCTCATCGCCTTCGACTGCGACGGGTTCCAGATGACCGAAGAGGATGCCGCAGAAATGTATGTGCAGCACGAACAGGAAGGCTCCCAGGAGCATATCATCATTGAGCTCAGCGGCCAGCCCGCCGGCAAAATGCGCCTGTGGTCCGAGGACAACGAAACCTGGATCTACGGATTTGTGGTAGACAAGAAGCTGCGCGGTCTCGGCATCGGCCGGAGTGCCCTGCAGCAGACCATTGAGCGGGAGCAGCGGAATTATAACGGAGTGAATCTGGAGGTTGCGCTGGATAACCCGAATGCACTGCGGCTCTATGAGAGCTGCGGATTTGTCGTTCAGAGCCAGCAGGATTATTACACCTATCCTTTGAACAGCTAGCATTTGAATAAACAATCCAAAAAGCATCCCCTCACGGTCAAATGACCCTGAAGGAGATGCTTTTTGTATCGTCTCCAATTCCAATTCATCGTCTGCTTCTACATCAGTCCGTAGCCCCGCACCTGGGCTTCATCCCGGTCGCTGCGGCGGTTGCTGCATTTCACGCAGCCTGCTGCCTGTTCCTCCCGTTCCAGGAAGACAGACAGCAGGCGCACATAATCCAGCGATTCCTGCAGGGGCATTCCTGCCCCGTCATATAGCTGCCTGCGGCCATCCAGCAGCGAGTAGATGGCGATCGTCTCTGCCGGCTTCCCGTAAGCCTTATGGCAGAATACATTCGCCATATGCAGAAATCCGGTAATCACCTGCGGGTCAGCATGTACCATGAATTTCTGGATATTCAGACTGCGTCCCGTAAGCTTCGAATTCCAGGCCAGCTGAAAAATCACCGCCAGCTCAATCTCAAGCTCCCGGACAGGAACATGCCACTGTTCGAACCGCATCACCGGAATCTCTCCGGTGTAACTGCCTGCGACAATCCGCATCAGCTCATCGGCCACTGCCTGCTTGACATCCCAGTAATGCATCAGGGAAGGAAAAGCATTGCCCTTCGGCGGCCAGCGGCGCTCCAGCAGAAACTGGACAGGCGTCTCCCGGCGCACCTCGGGCCGCAGACTGTAGTAGTCATTAAGCGTATGTCCGACTGCAAATTGAACCTGCTGTCTCCAGCGGGGAAGTCCGGTAGCGGGAGCTCCGCTGCCGGCCACCTCGGCCCCGCCCAGCATGATGTGCTCCATGCGGTAATCGTTCAGACGTCTGTACCGGCCAGCTTCAGCATCCGGCTTCGTTCCTGTGAAGTCTCCTGCCGCCGCGCCCATCCTTAAGAGACCGCCGCGCAGATCTCGATGAACTGGCGCCCGTAAGTGCGGCAAGCCTCTTTTTCCGCTGCATTCGGACCGTATTCAATCTTCAGGCTGGGCTGCACAATCTCGGCCCCGCGCTCCTTCAGCTTCTCTTCAATCTGATCCACTGCTCCGCAATAGATCGCATACCCCGTGTCTCCGCTTCCGAAGGCCGCCGCCTTACAGGCGCTGAGATCCAGCTCATCCAGCTCTTCATAGAAATCCAGGAATTCATCAGGCAGCTCGCCGTCTCCCCATGTGTACGCACCCAGCATTACAGCCTCATACGCTTTTATCTCATCCGCATTGCAGTCCATGACCGATTTCAGTACGGCCTCTCCGCCTGCCGCGCGTATTCCTTCCACGATCAATTCAGCGATTTCCTCCGTATTGCCAGTCAAGCTGGCATATGCCACTAGCACTTTAGCCATGACTTTTATCCTCCCAGGGTCCAAATGAAATGTATTCTCTATAATCCGGTCCCTTAAGCAGACCGCATCTTACTTACCTTAATACTGTGTTAATCTCATTCTATTTGATAATGATTATCATTGTCAATATTAAAAAAAGTGATTCTGCTCTTAGCCTGGCCATCCTTGCCGTATAACACAAACAGCGCCAGTCCAGGACATAACTGCTGCCCGGAGCTGACGCTGCTCAGTATTACTATTATCATATGATGTGTGGAACGATTAATATCCGCCTTCCAGCAAGGTAATTGCGTTGCCGTCGGGATCACGGAAATTCATCTCTTTACCGCCGTACTCCATGGTTGCCGGAGGCTGGCAATCCAGTCCTTTCGCCTTCAGCTGCTCATACGTTTCGTCCAGACTGCCGCAGGAGAATACCAGATTAACGGTGCCGGTGGTAAGGTTCTCCCACTTGTCTGCGTTCCATATAATGATGCCGGGCTGGCTGGCGTCTATCGCAATTTTGGCCCCGCCAGCTTCTCCATAGCCCTCGAATGGAACCGGAATGCCCAGTACCTCCGAATAGAATGCTACCAGAGCTACGGGGTCTTTACTGTACAGGTTGATGCCGTCAAAAGCTGTAATCATAGTGATATCCTTCCCTTCATTGCTTGTATTGTGATTGGGCTGGTGTCAGCCGTTCTATCCTCATTGTACTTCTGCCTGAATAGCTTGTATTGCAAAAAAACGACATCAGCGCCGGGCATGACTCAGCGCATCCAGCGGAGTTCTGCCTGCGAACTTCTTGAAATTGTTGATCAAATGCGACTGGTGGCTGTACCCGTAGGTGAACACCATATCCTGCATTACGCCCTTCGTCTGGGAGGAACGGTACAGGTCACGCCAGACATTCTGGAAGCGGATCAAATCGGCCACCTTTTTGGGCGGAAGGCCGATATGCTGCCGGAACAGCCGTTCAAGCTGGCGGCTGCTTAAGCCCGAGCTGCTCTCCAGTGCCCCTACCGTCATGATCCCGCGTGATGTAAGCAGCCTGTGGACCGCGTTCATCATCCCGTCACTGCTGCGGTTTCCCCGTTCCAATCTCCGCAGAAGGAAAGCTTCAGCAGCAGCGATGCGCTCAGTCATTGTGCGGATATACTGGAGCTTGTCTCCTAGCTCCTTACGGAAGGTTCTGAAATAATACTCTACCGGAACATGCACATTCAATACCTCCGTCAGCGGCTCGTCTGCGAACAAATGAACGGCCCAGAAGTGAAACCGGATGGCGAAACGCTCTGTCGTAACAGACTGTGCTGCTTGTCCTGCCTCAAACGGAGTGTCGTTAATCCCGCAAAAAATCCCGCCGGACTCCCCTGTCCGCTCATCCCATTCCCAAATGATGTCCATGCAGCTATCAGGTATGATAGTCTCCGTCTGCTGCGGCAGCCGGGGCTGTGCTCCTGATCCCCAGTAGCAGCGGATATACGGCTGAAGCAGCCTGCCCGGCAGATACTCGCCGCCCCCGGCCGGATTGGCCGTTATCGGATGATACAGCGCCGAAAGATTATACATCCCAGTGCAGCCTCCTTCCTTTGCTGTAACCTTGTATTCAGATCATACACAATCCCTGTACGAAGCGCCAGAACACCCGCTTTTCAATTGGCTAAGTCCCCTGCTTACCGAATGATTATGTTGCAAAATGATCTGCCCTGCTTTTCCTGGTAATATTATACGCCTCCTGCTTGTTGGCTACACTGGGAATAGTCGCAGCTTTGCAACCATTTTGTTTGTAGCTGCAGGCTTAAATGTTGTACAATAAAGGCTAAATGACTTTTTGAAGGATGGATTAATAATGTATATAGCCAGTGATTGGAAAGACTATGAAGTGATCGATACCGGGGGCGGGGAGAAGCTCGAACGCTGGGGCGATATTATCCTGCGCCGGCCGGACCCGCAGATCATCTGGCCGCTGGCCAGCGAGAGCGCTAAATGGCGGGATGTGCACGGACATTATCACCGCAGCTCCGCCGGTGGCGGGCAGTGGGAGATGAAGAAGACGATACCGGAGGACTGGAAAATCAGCTACGGCAAGCTGAAGTTCCACCTCCGCCCGACGAACTTCAAGCACACCGGGCTGTTCCCGGAGCAGGCGGCCAACTGGCGCTGGATGATGGACAAGATCGCAGCGGCTAACCGGCCGATCTCCGTCCTCAACCTGTTCGCTTATACCGGCGGAGCCACTGTTGCGGCTGCAAGTGCCGGAGCCTCCGTCGTGCATGTCGATGCAGCCAAGGGGATGGTTCAATGGGCCAAGGAGAATGTAGCCCTGTCCGGTCTTGCCGACAAGCCGCTCCGCTTCATTACCGATGATGTATTCAAGTTCGTCCAGCGCGAACAGCGCCGCGGCAGCAAATATGATGCTATTATTATGGACCCGCCGTCCTACGGAAGAGGGCCGGGCGGAGAAATGTGGAAGCTCGAATCCAGTCTTTATCCGTTCTTGGAGAGCTGCATGGAGATTATGAGCGACCGTCCGTTATTCATGCTGATTAACTCCTATACGACCGGCATCTCGCCAACCGTACTGCGCAATATGCTGTCAATGACGATGGGCAAGCGCTATGGCGGCAAGCTGAATTCCGGTGAGATCGGCTTGCCGATTACTGCCTCCGGCATGAATCTGCCTTGCGGGATTCTGGGCCGCTGGGAGGCGTAAGCCATGACCGGAACGAATAACGGCGCAGCAGGAGAATCCGGCAGCAGCCCCTCCCGGTTCGAGATTCTATATGAGGACAACCATCTGCTCGGCATTGTGAAGCCTGTGAATATTCCCGTTCAAGAGGATGCTACAGGCGACCCGGATCTGCTGACCCTGCTGAAGGAAGATGTGAAGGAACGCTACGCGAAGCCGGGCAACGTCTTCATGGGCCTGGTTCACCGGCTGGACCGTCCTGTTGGCGGGGCGATGATCTTTGCCAAGACCTCGAAGGCAGCCTCCCGGCTATCCGAGAGTGTGCGCACCCACGCCTTCCAGAAGGTCTATCTGACAGTGGTGCATGGTCAGCTTCCGGGCGCAGAGGCCCGGCTGGAGCATACGCTGCTGAAGGACCCTAAGAGCAATACCGTCCAGGCCGTCCGGGAGGGAACGCCAGGCGGCAAGCAAGCCATCCTTGATTATACCGTGATTGGTACGGCAGAAGGCTATTCGCTGGTGAGGATTGACCTGCTGACCGGCCGCTCCCACCAGATCCGCGTTCAGCTCAGCGATGTTGGATGTCCGCTATATGGAGATCAGAAGTACGGCGCGGCCGTGAACAGACCGGGACAGCAGATTGCCTTATGGTCTGCACTCACCCGGTTCCCGCATCCGGTGACCAAGGAAGAAGTCGAGCTGCTCTCCCTGCCTCCCCGTTCCTATCCCTGGAATCTTTGGACTCCGCAAATGCAAAAGCAGGCTATCCTTTAACGGACAGCCTGCTTTTTTGCATGATCATATAGGTTCTCAGTAGGTGCTTATACGGACTGTACCGAAGCTGCGTCATCCACGGCCGGGGCAACCGCCATCTTGCCCATGAGGTAGAGCAGCAGCTGCTGATTATGGGAGGAAATGGGGTCCAGCGCTTCTGCAAAAAAATCACTGCGGACCTTCAGTCCGCGCAGCGTCTCCCGCTGGCCTGTCTCGGTGATGCTCACCCAGACAATTCTGCGGTCTGAGGCATCGCGTTCACGGACAATCAGATTATGCTTCTCCATCCGGTCAAGCAGCATCGTCACGGCCGCCGGGCTGGTTGCCAGATGAGGGGCCAAATCAGAAGGCTTCATCGCATCACGCTCCTGCAGTAATTCCAGTACGGTAAGCTGGGCATCAGTCAGTGTAGGGGCAAGCTTGCTATCCATATGTAGCTTATAGTCCTTTAATATCTTATGCCAGATTTTACTGAATTCAGTGGAGTGCACACTTATTCCTTCCTTTCCTGCGGATCTCTATAAGGTATATTTACTTTTTCGCCAGAAAAATTCCAAATCCTTCAAGGCCAAAAAATAAAATCATATCTGCAACTATTCCCCCCAAATTAAAAGCGCGGGCAGCCTGTTACTCCTGAGCTGCCCGCGCCGTTCCATGCGGTATTATATTTTACTTGACTGCCTGAAAAAGAATGGCGATCTCGTCCTTCTTCTCGACAGCAACCAGCTGCTTGCCTGTAGAACGGCGTTCAGCAATCGGTGCCGATTCGGAAGAGAAGGAATGTACCGCGCCGCTCTGGGTGATGGCGGTCACCTCCAGCGGCTCCTTGCAATAGAATGCGCCTGCCAGCCTGCTGCCGTTCGGGCGGACACGCTTGCCTTCCTTGAACTCGAAGGTTGGCATCCCTTTGCCTCCGCGGCTCTGTGAAGGATAATCCACCATCAGGGAGCGCTTGGCATAACCGATGTCAGATATCGCCAGGATCTCACCTTCATCCTCGCTGACCCAGAAGCAGGAGACCACCTCATCTCCTTCACGGAGCTGAATTCCCCTAACTCCTGTGGCCACCCGGCCCATAGGATTCACTTCATTCTCACGGAAACGGATGCTCATGCCCTCACGGGTAATCAGCACGATGTCCTTGTCACCCCTGCTGTGCGCCACTGTAATGATCTCATCGCCTTCGGCCACCTTACAGGCGGCAACGGCTCCGGAACGGCTTGTAGAGTACTCCTTGAGCTCGGTACGCTTCACCTGCCCCTTGCGGGTGATGAAGACCAGACTGGCCAGCGGGTCCTCCAGGTTGCCGACCGGCAGTACACTGACGACACTGTCTCCCTTATTCAGTCCGATCACGTTGACGATGGCCGTCCCCGGATCTTTCCATTTGAATTCTGGAATCTGGTGCACGGGAAGCAGGAAGTATTGACCCTTGCGGGTGAATACGAGCAGGCTCTCCCGGGTATTCAGATCCAGCAGCTTGACGATATGATCGCCATCCTTGACGCCTGAAGAGTGGCGCTCCCCGCCCGAACGGGTGAAGGACAGCATGCCGGTCCGCTTGATATAGCCGTCCGCAGAGAGCGCAACCAGCACATCCTCCGCATTGACCAGAACCTCCATGTTAACCTTAAGTTCCTCTACCTCGCCCTGAATCAGGGAACGGCGGTCGATTCCGTATTTGTCACGGATCTCCAGCAGCTCCTTGCGGATAACGGTAATCAGCTTCTTGTCGCTGTCCAGAATCCCCTGGAGCACAGCAATCCGGGCCAGCATCTCATCCAGCTCCTTCTGCAGCGAATGAATCTCCAGATTGGTGAGACGGTACAGCTGCAAGGTAAGGATAGAATCAGCCTGTCTTTCGCTGAAGCCGAACATCCATACCAGATTATTCTGGGCATCCTGGCGGTTCTTCGATGCCTTGATGGCAGCGATCACTTCGTCCAGAATATTCAGCGCCTTGACCAGTCCCTCTAAGACATGGGCACGGTCCTCCGCCCGTTCCAGATCGAACCGGGTACGGTGAGTGACCACTTCGCGCTGATGGGCAATGTAGGCTTCAAGGATCGCTTTGAGCCCCAGCTGCTGCGGAGCCTTGTTAACGATGGCTACCATGTTGAAGTTGTAGGTGACTTGGAGGTCGGTTTTTTTGAGCAGATAGGCTAAGACGCCTTGTGCATCTGCCTCCTTCTTCAGCTCCACCACGATGCGCAGGCCCTCACGGCCGCTCTCATCGCGGACCTCGGCGATCCCTTCAATTTTTTTCTCCAGACGGATGTTCTCCATGGAGGTCACCAGCCGTGACTTCACGATCTGGAAAGGCACCTCGGTGATCACGATCTGCTGCTTCCCGCCGCGCAGATTCTCAATCTCCGTCTTGGAACGCAGATAGATTCGGCCTTTGCCGCTGCGGTAAGCATCCATAATGCCGTCTCCGCCCATAATGGTTCCGCCTGTCGGAAAGTCCGGCCCCTTGATGAAGGTCATGATATCCTCAAGCGCAATGTCCGGCTTCTGCATGACCGCGATGCAGGCGTCGATGACTTCCCGCAGGTTATGCGGTGGAATCTCCGTGGCGAATCCGGCCGAGATCCCGCTCGTCCCGTTCACCAGCAGATTCGGATAACGGGAGGGAACAACCACCGGCTCCTTGGCCGTATTATCGAAGTTGTCCTTGAACAGTACGGTGCGCTTCTCAATATCGCGCATCATCTCCATGGCAATCGGAGACAGACGCGCTTCTGTGTAACGCATCGCCGCCGCCGGGTCATCATCCATGGAACCCCAGTTGCCGTGTCCGTCTACCAGCACATGCCCCATCTTCCACGGCTGTGCCATCCGCACCATCCCGTCGTAGATCGAGGAGTCCCCGTGGGGATGGTAGTTACCCATTACATCACCGACGGTTTTGGCTGACTTGCGGTATGGCTTATCCGGCGTATTGCCGGAATCGTACATGGCATACAGAATCCGGCGCTGCACGGGCTTCAGCCCGTCGCGCACATCGGGGATCGCCCGGTCCTGAATGATATATTTGGAATACCGGCCAAACCGGTCACCCACGACCTCTTCCAGAAAAGCCGGCAAAAATTGCTCTGATAAACTGCTCATATCCTCTTCACCTTCTGTTCCTCATTCTGTCCGCGTTTTTAAAGATTGATGATCTGACCGCTGCGCTCTTGCGTTAATGAATTCAAAAACCAAACAATATTTTGATAACAGGTAAGACCGTAACTGCGGTGATTTTGGACTTCCGGCCGCTGTTGTATTTAGATTTCTAATTCATACGCTTTAGCGGATGAAATCTAAATACAAAGGCGGACGCTGACGCTCCTCCAGTTCCAAAATCCCCTCCGTCACTTCCCCTTCTATTCGATTAACAATTCTTATTTCAGCAAACCGTGAGTAACCCAACCGCTTCGCTTATGCAGATCATCAAAAAATTAAAAACGCGGAAGTAATCGTCACTTCCCACTACTACTTACGATCTTTGTTACTCCACGATCTCCGTGAAGTCGACGTTCTCGACAATCCAGCGCTTACGCGGGTCGACCTTATCGCCCATCAGCGTGGAGACGCGGCGCTCCGCCTTGGCGGCATCCTCGATCTGCACCTGAAGCAGCGTACGCGAATCGGGATTCATCGTAGTCTCCCACAGCTGGTCCGGGTTCATCTCACCCAGTCCCTTGTACCGCTGCAGCTCGAAATTCTTCCCGAATTCCTTCAGATAATTCTGCAATTCCTCATCGCTCCAGGCATAGCGGACCGTCTCCAGCTTACCCGATTTGCGCGTCAGCTTATACAGCGGCGGCTGGGCGATATAGACCTTGCCGGCATCGATCAGAGGCTTCATGTAGCGGTAGAAGAAGGTCAGCAGCAGCACCTGGATATGTGCGCCGTCCGTATCGGCATCGGTCATAATGATGATTTTGGAATAATTGCTGTCCTCCACGGCAAAATCAGGCCCGATTCCCGCACCGATTGCTGAAATGATCGCCTTGTATTCGTCATTCTTCAGGATATCCAGCAGCTTGGCCTTCTCGGGGTTCATCGGCTTGCCCTTCAGCGGCAGGATCGCCTGAATCTTGGAATCCCGGCCTTGCTTCGCGGAGCCACCGGCTGAATCGCCCTCGACGATGAAGATCTCGGTACGTGTAACGTCCTTGGACTGTGCAGGTGACAGCTTGCCGCCCAGGTTCGAGCTCTCACTGCGCTTCTTGCCGCTGCGGATCTCATCACGGGCCTTGCGGGCCGCTTCACGGGCCTTGGAGGCCTGAATCGATTTTTTCAGCAGACTCTGTGCAACTTGGGGATTCTCTTCCAGGAACCGCGCCATCCGCTCAGAGACGATGAAGTCCACGGCACTGCGGGCAGATGCGCTTCCGAGCTGATCCTTCGTCTGTCCGACAAACTCCACATCCGACATCTTGATGCTGATGACCGCCATCATGCCTTCACGCAGATCATTGCCCTCCAGATTCTTATCCTTCTCCTTGAGCAGCTGCGTGCGGCGGGCGTAATCATTCAGCACACGGGTATAGGCTGTCTTGAAGCCTGTCTCGTGTGTTCCCCCGCTGCGGGTAGGAATGGAGTTGACAAAAGAAGCGATCGTCTCCGTATACCCCGCATTATACTGCAGCGCGATTTCCACCTCAATCTCGTCCTTCTCGGAGCTGAAATGAATTACATCGTGCAGTACATCCTTGCCTTCGTTAAGGAATTGCACGAACTGGCTGGCGCCGCCTTCGTAGAAGAATTCATCCTGACGCCCGCTGCGCTCGTCGCTCAGATTGATTCTAAGCCCGGAATTCAGGAAGGCGATCTCCTGTACCCGTTCTGCAAGCGTATCATAGTTGAATGAAATGCCCGCAGCGAAGACGCGAACATCCGGCTTGAAGGTAATCTTCGAACCGGTCTTATTCGTATTCCCCAGTATCTCAAGACCGGTCACTGGCTCACCGACATGTTCTTTTCCGCTTTTGTCGACCCAGTATTCAAAGCGCTGACGGTGAATCTTGCCTTCGCGGTAAATCTCCACTTCCAGCCACTCGGACAACGCATTGGTTACTGAAGCCCCGACCCCGTGCAGGCCACCCGACTTCTTGTAGCCGGAGCCGCCGAATTTGCCGCCTGCATGCAGTATAGTGAATACCACCTGCGGCGTTGGGACTCCTGTCTTGTGCATTCCGGTCGGTATTCCGCGTCCGTTGTCAATAACGGTCACCGATCCGTCTTTACGCAGTGTAATGTCAATCTTCGAGCAAAACTTGGCCAAATGCTCATCTACGGCATTATCTACTATTTCCCATACTAAATGGTGCAGACCCGAGGAACTCGTACTGCCAATATACATGCCGGGCCGTTTGCGGACCGCAACCAGACCTTCGAGCACCTGAATGTCGTCAGCATCGTATCCAGTCCGGCCTGCTTCGCCGTTCTTAGAGACTTTTGCAAACATATCGATCTGTTCGAGCATTCATGCTCCTCCTTCACTTGTCTTCCTGTCTCTCTAAAAATGCAAACAAACGTTTTCGTTCACTTTGTACATTCTAATTCAAAATATCCCGTTTCGTAAAGACGGCGAATGAAATGATTACGGCCGCAAGTCCCCAAATGCCCAGAACCGCCATCGAAAAGCCCAGTGTCATGCCCTCTATCGGCGCGGGAGTGCCCGCTAAATAAGTCGTCAGCTCCATATTGACCATAAATAAATATTTGGCCGCCGTCCAGGCGGAAGCCATATTCGTCAGGATCGTTCCGGCAATCAGCGCCGCCATCATCACTACAATGCTCGCAGCCGTACTGCGGACCAGCACCGACACCATGAAGGCCAGCAGGGCCACCACGATGCTGACATACCAGATCAACCCGCCCTGCATCAGCAGATACTTCCACTGCTCCACGGCATGAACCTTCGTCATATCCACAGTATCACCGTTTAGCTGGAAGCCTGTAAAGACTGGAACATTGAACCCCTTATAGCCAAAAGCCAGCCCCGATATCAGATAGCTGATTACGAATACGGACAGGACAATCAGCGAGACGAACATCAGCAGCGCTACCATTTTGCTGAACAGTACCTTCCAGCGTCTGACCGGGCGGGTCAGCAGCATTTTGATCGTGCCTGTCGTCCGCTCCCCGGAGACCAGGTCGGAGGCAACCGCCATGATCAGCAGCGGAATGAACAGGGAGACGGAATTATTGACAAACTCCCGGGTGAACGTTACTCCGCTCGGCTCGTTCGGATTCACATCATGGTCCAGATAATACTGCAATTGCTGGAGAAAAATCCGCCGGTACGACTTCCATTCCTCCGGAATCCGGTCGCTGCCGAGCGAATTCTGGTTATCGGTAATCTGCTGCTGGATCTCCAGCCTCCAGTCAGAGTTAAATTTGTCACGGCTGCGCTCGGCTATGCGCATTTGCGCATAGGTAAACATTGGCACCAGCACAAGCAGGATGAGCAGGATGACATAGAAACGTTTCTTTTTAATAATCTTCAGGCACTCATTTCGGATGAGCGGCAGCAGGTTAGTCAATGGCTTCACCTTCCGTTAGCTTCAAGAATAGCTGTTCCAGTGTAGGGTTGATTTTATGCACAGCCCGGACTTCCACCTCTTGTGCAACCAGCACGGCAACAATCTCCGGGATCAGCTCCTCGTCCATCGCCGTAACCAGGGAATTCACGCCCATGCCTGCGATGACCGAGTCATCCAGGGTAACCTCGTCCAGATGAAGCAGCGCGATATCCGGCCGTCCGGCCATGATGTCTCTTGCCCGCTGAAGCGGCTCCAGCTCCCACAGGACATACGGTGAGTTACGGGCAACCAATTCATCTACAGCGCCAACAGCGAGTACACGGCCTTTGCTGATAATGGCTACCCGGTCGCACAGCAGCTGAATTTCGCTCAGCAGATGACTGGACACAAAGACCGCCAGCCCTTCGTCTGCCAGCTTACGGATGAATTCGCGCAGCTCCTTGATCCCCTTGGGGTCCAGGCCGTTGGTCGGCTCATCGAGAATCAGCAGCCGGGGACGGCCGAGCAGAGCTTGGGCAATACCGAGCCGCTGGCGCATCCCCAGCGAATACGTGCTGACTTTATCCTGGATGCGCTGATCGAGCCGCACGATTTCAACGACCTCGGCAATCCGCTGCTCGTCCACTCCGGGCTGCATACGGGCGAAATGCTGCAGGTTCTCCCAGCCCGTCAGATACGTGTAGACCTCGGGATTCTCGACAATAGAGCCAACGTATTGCAGCGCTTTTTCCGGATTCCGGTTCACATTATAGCCGCAGACGGTAATCGTCCCTTCGCTCGGGCGGATCAGGTCCACCAGCATGCGGATGGTTGTGGTTTTGCCTGCTCCATTCGGACCGAGAAAGCCGAAGATTTCGCCTTTTTTCACATCAAACGTGACATCATCTATAATCCATTTGCGGCCGATTTTTTTACGGACTCCCCGGGCGGACAGAACGACTTCTTCCCCCGGTGCCTCATGAATGGTTCTCGCCATCTTATACAGCTCCTTGCCACAGTCATTTCTGTTCAAAAAATCATCGATTCAACGAACCGCTTGTACAATGCGCTCGCTCATCCGCTGATAACCGTCCCCGTTCGGGTGAAAATGATCATTTGACAGATATTTCGCCAAATGACGGTCAAACAGGTCAAAGGTCGGGACCAGTGTCATGTTCTGATGCTTGTTGATCATATCCATCGCCGCATTATTCCACGCTGTTACCGCCTGATTGCCGGGAATTAGCAGCCCCTCGATATCTCCAAAGGGATTATACAGTCCGATGTAATAGACTTGGGCCTGCGGATTCACTTCTGCAACTGTATCCAGTATGCTGCCCAGCCGTTTGGCGGCCCCAGGCAGAGCGGAAAGAAGCGATTCCGGGGTCAGATCACCTGCAGACGCGGTTGGAACCGGGGTAGTGCCTTCTACCTTGTTATTGGCAGGGGCTTCCGTGCTCTGAGGTACCGCTTGCTCCGAAGGCTTCGCAGAGGCGGCTACTTGTCCGCTGCTCCCGCCTGTGCCCAGAATATCCGAGCCCCGGAACAGGTCGTTCCCGCCGATGGAGATCAGGATGACATTCGCCTGACGCAGCGCGTACTGTACCCCTTCCTCCTGAAGCTTGCTCTGTAAAGCAGCAGTGGTCAAGCCGTTAATGCCCATATTGCCCAGCAGCTCTGCCTTTCCTCCATTGGCCGACAAGGCATCCACGGTCCGCTTAACGAACCCTTGCCCGGAGTTGTCACCGGTCCCTTTGGCCAAAGAATCGCCAAGCGCCAGGATCTTGTATTCGTCATCTGCCGCGGCTGTCGGTGCAGCCGTCTCCTGTGGAAGGGAGGAGAGGAACTGTTCCCCCTTCGGGTTCAGGATATCTCCCACTGCATACACAAATCCTGTAATCAAAAGTAAAGTTGCCAGGATGGACACCAGGCTTACTGTCCTCCAGGTCCATTTGGAATCCTTCAATGCTATCCCTCCATCTGCCGTACTCTTCTGCCTCTTCCATCATTCACAACATTATTAACTATGTAGATAAACATAATTCTTCTTTGCACAATTTGCAAACCGTAGGGGGGTTTAGGTGGGGGCGCGGCTGCGGGGATTTTGGACTTACGGCCGCTGTTGTCTCCAAATTTATTGAATGAACCGTTATACGGTTAAAAATCGGAGACAAAGGCGGACGCATTCGCTCCTACAGTTCCAAAATCCCCTCCGCCGCTTCACACCTAAACGGTGGAAGCAGTAAGGGCGGCACGATGGCGCTGCGCTGATCGTGCAAGACCGCGGACTGCGGCACGATAGCGCTGCGCTAATCGTATCAAGACCAATATTACTTTAATATCCTAAAAACATAAAAACGCCCCCGGCAATGCCGGAGGGCGGAGTTAACGTAACTTTATTTACCGATGAATTCCTGGACCCAGTAATTATTATCGAAGCCAACACCGATGTAGTTGAAATTCGCGCTCAGGATGTTAGCCTTATGACCCGGGCTGTTCATCCACGCCGTCATAACTTCCTGAGGGGTCTTCTGGCCCATAGCGATATTCTCACCAGCCGCCTTATACGTAATGCCGAACGCCGACATCATATCAAAAGGTGATCCGTAGGTCGGAGAAGTGTGTGAGAAATAATTGTTCGAGCGCATATCCGCAGCCTTGGCCGCAGCCACTTTGTTCAGGCTGTCCAGTGCGGAGACAGGGGCTAGTCCAGCTGCAGCGCGCTCTTTGTTCACCAGTGCGACTACTTGCTGTGTGTAGCTGGAGGCGTTATTGCCAACTGCAGGAACCGCAGATGGGGCAGGAGTTACCACAGGTTTTGCAGTGGCAACGGGGGCCGGGGTTGGCTTAGCAGTTGCTGCCGGTGCCGCTGTAGCCACTGGTGCTGCTGTTGCAACCGGCTTAGCCGGAGCTACCGGCTGTGCTGCCGGGGCAGCTGCAGCTGGCGTTGTGTATACAAAGGTTTTAGTGACAGTGTACGTATTGCCACCCAGTACAAAGGTCTTCGAATTGTTCTGTGTGAAATAGTCCATGAGCTGTGCGAAATTCATATCTGATCCGGCTGCCGCAGGGGCACCGGCTGCTGCTGCGTTTGCTTGTAATGGAAGAGAAATGCCAAGCGCCATAACAGCGGCTACGCTTCCACCTATCATTCTTCTCAAAGTCTTGCTTTTCATTCTGCCATCTCCTTAATCTTCGTTGTGGTGTATCATGGGGACAAGGGTGTCTGTCTACATATGTTACAAAGTTGTAATCTGTTCCTAGGTCATTGTAACACAAAACTATCAGCTGTGCGCTTCTAAATTCTGTCATTTTATAGATAGAAAAGGCTTGTACCCTACAGCAGCGGCAAAAGAAAACAGCATTGCCGTCCTTTTCAGGACGGCTGTGTCTATCCTATATATCGGCGATTCTATCGCTTAATTTAATGAAAAGACTGCCAGAACTCCCCTTCGGTCGAGATCAGGCCCATAATCTCAGCATACGGAATGCGGAAGGTTGGAAATCCTGCGGCGTACGGAGCAATCTCATAAGGGGCAAAATACAGGTACAGTGCCTCCGCATCCACATAAAAGGGCTGATCGGCTGTAATGCCTTTATACGTGTCAGGGAAAACATAGGAATACTGCGGATCATTCGCAATCTGCTTGCCGACAATATCACTGAGCTTCTGCACGTATTTGCTGCCGGGCTTGAACAGATCGCTGAGCGTGTAGAACTTGCCGGTGCGCAGGTTGATATGCTCATAGATCCGCGTAGGCATACCGTGCGCAGCGCCGAACGGAAAATGATAACCGCTAAGCTCCAGCACCAGCAGATTCTTGCGGAAGAAGGATACGGCGAAATCTCCCGTATAGCTGAAATCCTGCGTGCCTCCCCCCGTCCCCGCCCCGTATGGGAGCGACAGATTGCGCAGCTTGTCATTCACTGCCTTCGAGACCTCAGCAACCGCGATCCCTTCCACGACCGGATAATAGACCAGATAATCCCGGTTAGGCTTGTATTTCTTCTCCAGCACAGAGTAGGGCGGTCTCAGCGGAATGACCCCGTTTTGCCGCCAGACCTGCTTGCCTTTACGATCATAATAGGAGGTGCGCAGATCAATATCCGCGCGGATCAGGCTGCCGCTGAAGGACAGTGATCCTGAGCCTGCGATGACCGGGGGCTGGGCGGCTTTTTTTCCGCTGGTGTCAATAAAATACGTATCCTTGGCATCATACACCGACGCGAGTCCCTGCTGATAATTGTTCACGCCCAGCAGCGGGTGGGTGCTGAGAATTCTTCCGGTCAGCGCATCGGCGATGACATATCTGGAGCCTCTGTAGGGCTGATCCGCATACAGCGGGGTTCCCAGCGCCACACGGTTCTCTCCCAGCTGCTGCACCTCATAATAGACGGCGGGAATGATCATTTTCCCCTGCTTATCGATCAGACCGTAGGCGTTGCCATAATCAGCGGCTGTGTTAATCACCGCCCGGCCATCTGAGAACGGCAGAGCTGCCGTATACTGCGGCTGGATAGCAATCGTGCCGTCCGTGTGCAGATAACCGTATTTTCCATTCTCCGTCGCCTGAAAGGCCAGCAGCCCATCCCCCGGATACCCGACAAAAGGATGTTTGTACGTATGCAGCACCACGCCATAGAGATCAATCAGCGCATATTCCCCTTCGGCTATTTTGACCAGTGCAGTCCCGTTCGAGAAATCCCCGGCGTCCAGATAGACGGCTGGCAGCACCTCTTTGCCCTGGGCATCCAGGTAGCCATACAGCGAGTTCCCCCCGGTAGTATTCTGCTTGGAGAACAGCGCACGGCCTTCGTGCAGCGAATTCAGATAGTCATAGCGTGCGGACGTCACCTCTTTGCCTTTTTCATCAATAAAAGTGTAGCCCTTCGCATCCGACACCACAGCCCGCCCCTCGGAAAAAGGACCAATAAAATTATAGACCGGTTTGACCCGTTCCCGCCCGGAGCTGTCAATCAGACCGCTGACATTCCCCCGCTGCACCACTGCCAGGCCATTCTCCTGAAACTCCTCCGCATAATCATATCTCGGCTCAATCACAATCCGGCCGTCGTTGTTGATATATCCCCACAGCGTCCCGTCCTTAAGTTTAAAAGGAGCCGGATGCAGCAGCGCTGCCCGCAGACCTCCGCCGTCATCCGGGAGCACAATGAGCGCCTCCAGAGGCTTTTTGGAGTAATCTACACGGTATAAGCCCGCCTCTGCCGGGATAGTCACGAACAGTTCCTCTTCCGCCCGGATGAAATCCTCCTCCTGCTGCGGAATACACTCATTCCAGCCGATACCGTCCCACCGCCATACCTCCGTCTGAATCAAACCGTTGTCGTTCCCTTTTCCCAGCTCGTTCAGCTTAATCCTCAGCATGTTGTCGTTCTCCTTTACAAAGGCTTTTGCCTATAGACTATGAGAGTGAGGGGGAAAGGGTGTGTCTGTGCCTAGGAACGGCGGCTGGAGTTGAGGACTGAGGGATTTTAGGGATTAAAAATTACAAAGGCGATGCCGTAACTGCGGTGAGTTTTGGACTTCCGGCCGCTGTTAGGTTTGGATTTCTTGATTTTAACCGCTGTTCGCGGTAGAAATCCAAACCTAAAGGCGGACGCTCCCGCTCCTCCAGTTCCAAAATCCCCTCCGTTACTGCTGCCTTTCTGTGGGTAAAAGCACAAACACACCCTTTCGGAGGGTGTGTACCGGGGATACAAGGGCTGCTTTGCCTGCCCTTGAAATATGAGACTAATCAACTAATCCTTTTGCTGGGCGGGCAAAGGTTAAAAAAATCTATAAAGGATAGAGGCCTAAGACTCTATTCAGCGGACTGGATAAATAAGTTAGTTTGCATAAGTGTCGAACCTAACCGCTGTCTGACTGCTAACCTCTTGCCACTCGCTGTCCGCTGGCTGATTGTTAACTCCTTCCCCCTACTGTCTGCTATCTGACTGCTAACTACTTGCCTCCCGCTGCCTGCTGTTTGATTGCTAACTGCTTGTCTCCCACTGCCTGCTACCTGATTGCTAACTACTTGCCACTTGCCACCTTTCGCTCCTGCCGCCCACTCCCTGCTATCTGCGCCCCTGGAACAGAATAAAACTATTAATTAGTCACTATTAGCTGCAAAATCCTGCCCAAAATGCAACATTCGGCTCCCTGCACCGACTTTAAACTAACATTGTTGTATGAAAGGCAGCATTTGTCCGCCCTCAAGCCAATTAGAAGAGGAAATGTTGTATTTCATGCAGCAACTACCCCCAGTTCCCCTGTTTCAGCCAGCCGGAATTGCAATTATTGGATCATTTCACGATCATGTGATATCAGGAGCGGAAGGGAATTGGGAAACGAAGGAGGGGTAGCATCCGGAAGCCCCAAATCCTGCAGGCACGTGTATTCTAATGATTTGGAGCAACGCTGCGACAAATCCGGGCAAGCCAAAAAGCATTTGCGAGATACCGCAAACGCTCTTTGCCTGCCTTCCCCACCCTTGGTGAGGTGATAGGAGTACCGGAGGGGATTTTGGAACTGGAGGAGCGGTAGCGTCCGCCTTTGTCTGCGGATTTCAACCGCTAATAAGCGGTATGAATCAAGAAATCTGCAGACAACAGCGGCTGGAAGTCCAAAACTCACCGCAGTCACGATCATACCTTCCACCCAAGATGCTCAGTTCAGTTCAAATTATATGAACACTTGAATTCAATAACTTAGGAGCGACAGCGGCCGGAAGTCCAAAATCCCCGCAGGTACGGATCATCACCGAACCCCAAGCTATTTTTTCGATGAATATTTCCGCATATCAAACGATACCGCAGCGATAATGATCAGGCCTTTGATGATCAGCTGGTAGTAAGGGCTGATGCCGATGAAGGTCAGGCCGTAGTTGATCAGGGTGAAGATGATAACGCCGACCAGGACGCCTGGAACGGTACCAATCCCGCCGGTAGTGGATACGCCGCCGACGACGCAGGCTGCGATGGCGTCAAGCTCGTACATGTTACCATAGTTGTTGGTAGCGCCGCCGGTTCGGGCTGCTTCGAGCACACCAGCAAGACCGTACAGGGCACCAGCGATGGCGTAGATGTAAATCAGGTTCTTGGAGACATTGATCCCGGATACCTTGGCTGCCTGCATGTTGCCGCCGATGGCGTACATGTTCTTACCCAGCTTGGTTTTGTTGAACAGCACCCAGACTATGGCTGCAACTCCGAGGGCTATAAGTACGATGTACGGGATGGAATATTGGCCGCTGCCGATGAAGCCGGAGCCGATGTTGGTGAAATCCTGGCGCAGACCGCCGATCGGCTGGGACTGGTTAGGGTCCATATCGAAGTACAGTGAGTTCAGACCGTATACGATCAGCATCGTGCCCAGAGTGGCGATAAACGGCGGAACGTTCAGCTTGGAGACGATAATCCCGTTGACGAGCCCGCAGAGCAGACCGGCCACAATGGCGATCAGAATCGGCAGCCAGACCTGCACCTGTGGCAGATCGGGGAAGAAGCGGCGGGAGTAGTCAGGAATCTGCAGCATGGAAGCTGAGATGACAGCAGTGAAGCCGACCACCCGGCCTGCCGACAAGTCGGTCCCGGCGGTGATCAGGATAAAGGCTACCCCGAGTGCAATAATAACGCGTGTGGAGGACTGGATCAGTACATCCCGCAAGGTGTTGATCGACATGAAGCTTGGCTCGTATATGATGATCCCCATAATCAGCAGGATCAGTACGATGTAGATTGCGTTTTGAGTCACGAAGGACTGCGCTCTTTTAATAGTCATAATTGTGTTCCTCCTTAATTGTTACGCGAAGTTTAAGCATTCGTTGCTGAGCTTCTTCAGCCTTGCATCTGCCCTATGGTCTTCGCCGTCCTGTGAGTGCAGTTCCTGATTAATGCTGAGCAGCGAGTCGCATTACTTCGGTTTCTGTAGCCTGCGCACCTTCTAATATCCCAGTAAGCCGTCCTTCCGACATCACCATGACACGGTCAGACATCCCCAGCAGCTCAGGCATTTCCGAGGAGATCATGATGATGCTCTTCCCCTGCTTCGCCAGGTCGGCAATGATTGTATAGATCTCGAACTTCGCACCGACGTCAATTCCGCGTGTCGGCTCATCGAGCAGCAGCACCTCGGGCTCAGTGAGCAGCCATCTGGCCAGCAGCACCTTTTGCTGATTCCCGCCGGATAGATTCATAATCTGCGTCTTGGTCGTTGGCGTTTTGGTGCGCAGCTTTTCAATCATTTTATCGACTTCAACCTTCTTCTTGCGGCCGTTCAGCAGCAGATAAGGCGTCTTGTAGCGGTCAAGGTTGGCAATGGCGCCGTTCTCATGCACAGACAGCACCGGGAAAATCCCTGTCACGCGTCGCTCCTCGGTCAGCAGGGCCAGGCCGTGTTTTTTGGCATCCTGCGGAGAATTAATCTTCACCTTCTTGCCGTCAATCGAGATGGAGCCGGATTTTACTGCACGCAGTCCGAACAATGCTTCAATAACCTCAGTTCGCTGTGCGCCGACCAGACCGCCGACACCCAGAATCTCCCCGCGTCTCAATTCGAAGGACACATCCTTGAAGGATCTGGGCTCGGGTGAGGTCAGACCTTCTACCTTCATGAACACCTTGCCTGGAACATTAGTACGCTCCGGGAAACGGTTCGTCAGATCACGCCCGACCATCTTGGAGATAATCAGGTCCGTGGTCAGTTCGGCCGAGGGCCAGGTGCCGATCTTTTTACCATCACGCATAATCGTCACTTCATCGGAAATCTCCAGGATTTCTTCCATTTTGTGAGATATATAGATAATAGCTACGCCTCTTTTTTGTAGGTCCCGGATGATCCGGAACAGATGCTCCACTTCCACGCTGGTTAAGGACGAGGTTGGCTCATCCATGACAATCACGCGGGAGTGAAAAGAGACCGCCTTCGCAATTTCGATGGATTGGATCTTGGATACAGACAGCTTGCCCACCAGTGTTTCGGGATTCAGGTCGATATCCAGATCTTTGAATAAGCTTTCGGTGTCTGTGAACATTTTTTTGTGGTCAATGAACTGAAGCGGCCCGATGCCCTTGGTTGGAAAACGTCCCAGCCAGATGTTCTCCATCACGCTGCGGAAAGGTACAGGGTGCAGCTCCTGATGGATCATCGAGATGCCGTGCTTCAATGCTTCGCTCGAATTGGAGATGGAGGCCTTCTGACCATCCAGGAAGATCTCACCGGCATCCGGTGAATAGATTCCAAAGAGGCATTTCATCAGTGTGGACTTGCCTGCCCCGTTCTCGCCCATAAGTGCATGAACCGAGCCCGGACGAACCTTAATGCTGACTCCATCCAGCGCCTTCACGCCGGGAAATTCTTTGGTAATGCCGTTCATTTCCAGCAAAAATTCCGTATTTGCCATGTTGTTACGCCCCCTACGCTTTTTGTCTTTTTCCATGAGAGGCACAGCGGTTCCATCCTGCTCCCTACCCGTAAGGAATTCCGGAGAGCGCATTGCAGCGCCCTCCGGGACTGGTATCTATGATACGTATCTGTATCTGTAGCCTTGCACCTGTTAACGGATTATTGCGCGTCTGCTACGTTGTCTTTGGTAATCTTTTTGTAGGAGATCCATACAAACTGGTTGTCTGTGATGTCGAAGCCTACGTTCTCTTTGGTTGGCGTTTCGCCTTTAGCCAGCAGAGCGGCCAGGGTGATCGCTGCTTTACCTTGGTTGTTGGCATCGTTCAGTACGGTACCGAGCATCGTTCCATCCTGCAAAGCCTGAACCGCAGGAGCTGTTGCATCCACGCCGACAACCGGCATGTATTTGTCGCCGCTGAAGTAGCCTTGAGCCTTCAGAGCTTCGATGGCGCCGAGTGCCATGTCATCATTGTTGGCCAGTACGGCTTCAATCTTGTCGCCATGGGAGCCGAGGAAGGCAGCCATTTTCTCCTGGCCTTTTACACGATCCCACATCGCGGTATCTTCAGCCAGCTTCTCCACCTTGATGCCTGCATCTTCGATTGCCTGGATGGAATATGTGGTGCGAAGTTCTGCATCCTGATGTCCCGGTTCGCCCTTCAGCATGACATACTGCAGCACGCCGTCGCCGTTCTTGTCCGCTTCAGGGTGTGCCTTCCAGTAGTCCACGATCAGCTGGCCGGACATGGTGCCGGACTCTTCAGCTTTCGCACCTACATAGTAGACTTTATCCCATTTCTTCATATCTTCCGGCAGCGGCTCGCGGTTCAGGAAGACCACCGGAATGTTCGCTGTCTTGGCTTTGTCAATGATGACGCCCGCAGCGGTGCGGTCTACCGGGTTGATCAGCATGCCGTTATATTTCTTGGTGATGAACAGATCCACCTTATCGTTCTGTGTAGGCTGGGAATTCTGGCTGTCTACGATATCAACAGTGGCAATGCCCTTGGCAGCAGCATCGATGGCGTTGCGGACACCCGTCATGAACGTGTCGTCGAATTTGTAGATCGCTACGCCGACCTTCGGAGTCTCAGCGGAACCGGAATTTGCCGTGTTAGCCGCAGTTCCTGTGTTAGCAGCGTCAGCCGCCTTGTTATTGTTGCCGCCGCAGCCTGCGAGAGCAGCACCCAGCAATGCACTTGCAAGTAGAACGGAAGTGATTTTTTTCATGTCTAATTGACCTCCTGAGGATATTTCTTTATTTGGGATGATCCCGGTGTGTCCCGGGTACATCCTTATTATGCCCTACGTGAAAACGGTTGCGAATATAAAATCCTACTCATTTCCATGAAAATTCTAATGTTTAATTCTTAAATTTCTGCTACCTTACAAACGGGAACAGCAGCTTCTGATTCTCAGGCCACAGCATATTCTCCAGATCGATGAGCTTGGTGCCCGTGTCCACGCGTTCGGGAATATCCATGCCTTCGAGTGCCTCCACGGCATATTTCACCGCCAGATACCCGTTGCTGAACGGATTCTGAATGACGGTCGCCTGCACAGTGCCATCCTGAAGCGACTCCATCATGGAGGGCGAGCTGTCAAAAGCAATCATTTTCACACTATCCCTCTTAAGACCCTGAATCACCCTGGCCGCGCCTTGTGAAGCAATTTCATTCAGGGTGGCAATACCGCGCAGATTGGGATACTTGTTCAGCATCTCCCGGGTCAGATTTTCGGCGTCGGAGGTGCTGGAGGAGGTGTAGGCGATCTGTACGACCTTAACATTAGGAAAGCGGGCGGCATAATTCAAAAAACCCTTTTCCCGCTCATCTGCATCCCGCGCACCATAGTCGATGCTGCCAGTCTTGCCGGAGTCCGGTGTAAGCGACGAATTGGTGAAGTTAATAATCCCGATCTCGCCATAGCCCTGGAGCAGCTGAATCAGCCGCTCGGCGGACTTCTGTCCGGCCTCGTAGCCGTTCGACCCCACGTAAGTCCGAACCTTGGCCGAGCCAACCTCCGCATCGACGGAGATCACCGGAATTCTGGAATACGCCGCCTGGTCCACGACCTGCGCCAGTCCCATATAGCTGCTGGCCGCGAGTATAATCACATCCGCCTTCTCCTGGATGGAATCTTCTACCATGACGACCTGCTCCTCAATATCACTCTCCGAATCCGGCGCCTTGAACGTCAGATTGACATTGAATTCCTTCGCCGCAGCCTCTGCTCCGAGCTTCAGGGTGTTCCAGTAATCCCCTTTGTTCATCTTGACAATCAGGTGGATATTCCGCGTCTTGCTGGTGCTGATATAGGCTGGCGAGGCATTGAAACAAGAGGACACAGAGATCCACAGCACTCCGCACAGCAGCACGGTGAGCCATACACGCAGGCTTTTCACAGGTTCGTCTCCTCCTTCTGCTCATCCATAGCCTCTCCCGCCGGGCGGGCCGGAAACACAATCGTAACAACCGTCCCCTCTTCCAGCTCACTCTGAAAAGCAAGCCCGTACTCCCGCCCGTAATACAGGCCGATCCGTTCGTGCACATTCCGGACACCGACCCCTGATCCGCTGGTGCTTTTGACGCTTCCGCTTAGAATGCCGTTCACCGTCTCCTTGGACATCCCCAGGCCGTTGTCGCTGACCCTGATGATGATTAGCCCGTCCTGAAGCCCGGCGGTGATCGAGATCAGCCCCTCGTCCGGCATCATTTCGATCCCGTGATAGAGCGCGTTCTCCACGATAGGCTGCAGAATCAGCTTAATCGTCTGGCACTCTAGGACCTCTTCCTGCGCCGTGATCTCATAACGGAATTTTTTCCTGAAGCGGAAGCTCTGAATCACCAGGTAATGGCGGATATGGTCCAGCTCTTCCTGGATGGTGATAATATTCTTGCCTTTGCTGAGGCTGATGCGGAAGAATCTGGAGAGCGACTGGATCATGGTGACGACTTCATCCGTTTTGCCGCGTTCTGCCAGCCGGATGACGGAATTCAGCGTATTGTACAGAAAATGCGGGTTAATCTGCGATTGCAGCACCTCAAGCTCACCCTTGCGCTTCGTTTCCTGCTCATAAATGATCTGCTCCATCAGCTGGCGGATACGCTGGAGCATCATGTTAAAGCGCCTCGACAGCTGCTCTACCTCATAGGCTCCGCTAACATTAATCGGCGTATTCAGATCCCCCTCCGCCACCTGCTTCACGGTACGCTCCAGCTTGCGGATCGGGCTGGCAATCAGCCAGGACAGGAAGACCGACACCGCAATCACGCAGACCAGAACAACACCAAGAAACCACGCCAGGAACTGGTTCAGATCCCGCTTGGTGGTGACAATCTCATCGTAATAGGCGACCCCGACAATCTTCCAGCCGGTCTGCGCCAGCGTGCGTACGGTAATAAAGCGCTTCTCCCCGGTCGATTCGTCCAGATAGCTGCGGTAGGCGTATTCCAGCACCGGCTCCACATTCTCATACTTCAGCCCGGCGTAAATGAGCTGCTGCTGCGGATGATAGACGATATTGCCGAGCGGGTCGAGGATGTAGGCATAGCCTCTTTTGCCCAGCTTGACCTGCTTACTAAGTTCGTCAATTGTTCTGAAGTTGAAGTCCAGCAGCAGCACACCGGTTCTCAGCTCCCCGTTCTCCCTGTATTGAATCAGCTTGGAGATGGAGACCACCCACGTATACCTGCCCTTGAACAAATTCTGGATATGCGGTGCGGAATAGGAGATCTCCGAGGTACGCTTGGCTGTGGTGAACCAGCTCTGGCTCTCCAGCCCTGTGTTCATGCGCATCGTCTGCCCCGGCGTCCCTACGACATACTGCCCCTGCGGGGTAAAAACAGCCACTGACACCAGATCCTCGCGGCTGCTCATCAGTGTATCCATCCGTTCATAGAGCAGCGGGGAATCGATGGAGGGCGTAGAGGTAATCTGCTTCTCGGCGGTCGCAAAAATACTGCCCATCCCCTTCACATACAGCTCCAGGTTATAGTTCACCTGCTCGATGATCTGCTGCATGTTGAGATTGGCATTCTCCTCCGCCGTGTTGGCGAACTTGCCGTACAGCATCACACTTACAATCACGGCCACTGCCGCAGTCACCGCCATGAACGTCAGCATGATGATCAGCTGGATACTCCGCAGCTTCGAGGACAGGCGCAGCCTGCCGCTCTTGCGGGACCCCGGCCGCAACGGGAAGAAATAACCCCTCGGCTTGTTCATGGCTATTCTCCCCGCGCGCTGTTCTTATACTCTTTGGGGGATTGTCCGTATTTCTTGCGGAAGCAGAAACTGAAATAGTTCGGGTCGGCAAAACCGATCCGCTCGGCGATCTCGAACGCCTTCAGCTCGGTGGAACGCAGCAGCTCCTTGGCGGCCTCCAGCCGGATCTGCAGCAGATAGCTGACGAAGGTCATCTTCATTTCTTTTTTGAAAATGCTGCTGAAATAGCCTGTGCTGATATGCAGATGCTGGCACACCCTGCCGATGGATATATCGGATTCTTCATAGTGGCTGCGGATATATTCCTTAGCCTGGTCAATGAGCTGCTTGTAGCTCGACTGGCGCTCCGAAGCGATGGAATCCATCAGCCGGCTGCATACGGTAATAATCCACTGCCGGGCTTCTTCCAGGTTGTTGAATTTGTTCATATCGCTAAGCGAGGTCAGGCCGGGTCCGATAAAATCATTCGTTCCGCTCCCGGATTCCTTCGCCACCCGCAGAATGGAGGTAATGATCTCCAGCAGGAAGATCTGATAATCCTGCGCCGAGACCTGCTCCGTATCCAGTCCCCGGAACAGCTCGTCCACTACTTCCCGCAGCTCCTGAATGGTGCCCAGCTTGATCGTACGGATCAGCGACTGCTGGGTCAGCTCATCATAGTCCAGCATCCGGCTGGACCGCGATTCCACATCCTCAATCCAGATGACCCGGTTGTTGCCGAGGATCAGCCGGTAATCAAGCGCTTGCAGCGCATCCCCGAAGGAATGGAACAGCATGGACGGTGCCTTGCAGACGGTTCCGGCCCCGGCGGTTACGGTAAACTTCAGGAAGCGCTGCACATTCTGGCAGATCTCTTCGAGAATGGCGAAGGTTCTGGCGGTAATGTCGCTCTCCTCCGGGCTCTGGCTGACCGAGAGCAGCACAACATCATCCCGGTGGATGAATACCTTGCCGAAGCCATGCTTCTGGCAGATCTCCTCCGCGATGTTCAGCACAGCATAGAGCTGGAGATTACGGTCGCCGGTATCCCGCAGGGACACGGGCCGCTGAGCTTGAACGGCGGTAGAATGGTCCGGGCGGATATAATCGATGCTGATCACGGAGGACTGGAAGCATTCACCGGTGAGGGGGATGCCGTACTCTGTGCTTTTCTCAGCGATCTCTGCGGAACGCAGGCGGCGGGACACCAGGGTAGAGAGGAACTGCTCGCGCAGAACGGGCAGGCTCTTGCGGTAATGCTCGCTCAGCACGAACACATTCTCCTTCTCGGCGATCTCGGTCTCGATCGTGGCGCGAACCTTCAGCAGAACATCAATCAGCTCCTGGGACGAGAAGGGCTTCAGGATATATTCATCAATCTGCAGCTTAATCGCCTTCTGGGCGTATTCGAATTCATCATAGCCGGTCAGAATGATAATCTTCGTATTCGGATGGCGGCTGCGTATCCATTCTGCAAGCTGCAGGCCATTCATAAAGGGCATCTGAATATCAGTAACGACCACATCCGGCAGCAGCCGGTCGGTCGCATCCGCCGCCTCCCGCCCGTTCTCAGCCTGCTCAACGACCTCGAAGCCGTACTGCTCCCAGTCAATCTGGGCGATAATGCCTTCTCTTACATCTTCCTCGTCTTCGGCGAGTATTAATTTGTACATGCTTCATCCCTCTTCGGCATAGAATATGGAGGTTCACAGAACTATAATAGCTGATTCAAATGGCCCGATCTATGTTTAAAATAGAGAAGGCTGCGGGTCTTGGGAGACACTTTAGTGGATGATAGAGTGACAACTGTAGTGAATAGGAGCAATTTACTATATAGCGTTGCCTGATATAACGCAAGCGGAAATTATGTACATAGGTTAGAGGCATTTAAGATTAGGGACACTCAAGATTAGAACTCAAAGCTTGGTCGTCGCTGCGGTGAACATTTGGCCCTCCCGCCGCTGCCCAGTTTGGATTTCTTGATTTTAACCGCTACTCGCGGTAGAAATCCAAACGCAGCTTTTCTTACGATGCGAGCTTTCCTTCGGAAAGCTTTCAGGCGGACGCTATCGCTCCTCCAGTTCCTAATTTCCCCTCCGCTTCTTTAAGTGCTAATTTATATAAACAACAAGTGGATTTTGTATACTTAATTTTATTATTTTAACCAATTAGGATATTTTAAGTGGATAAATTACATTTATTTCCGCGTATTTACTCATAATGCGGGGATTATGGACGATTAGATGTACTTTTTCCAACTGCTAGTTTGGACACGGGAATTTCGGGCGAAATAGATGCTCTTTTTCCACTAAATTCCGGGGTAGCCTCGGGGAGAAGGCGGAGCGGGGAGCATTCCCGACAAGCTGCGGCGGGGTTGCCGCGCTATCTCCAAAAAAAACCATCCCGATTACGCCGGGATGGGGATGTTCGGTTACACGTATAGGATTATAGCAGGGTTTTATTGAAGCGGTAGCCTGTTGTCTTTTCAAAGCCGATATGGCGGTAAAACGCATGTGCAGGTGCACGTTCAACGCGATTGCCGCTCCGCAGGAACAGCTGGCAGCAGCCCTGATGGCGTGCCCATTCTTCCGCTGCAGCTACGAGTCTTTTGCCAAGGCCTTGTCCTCTAAGCTCCTCTGCTACGATCAGCGCGGTAATCTCCGTAATACAATCGGCATGCTTGTAGTAGGACTTCACCTGCCGTAAACCGATCATTCCCACAACTTCGTTATTGAGCTCTGCGACGAGTGTGCAGTGGAACGGATCATGCTCCATGCCTTCCATTCTCTCTTTCATCACGCTAAGCGTTGTCGGATAGCCGAATTCACGCAAAAGGGCTGTCACTCTCTCCAGATCATTCATGCCGCATTTGCGAATTTGCAGTACCTGCTCCTGAGTACTACTGTTCATCCTTGTATACCTCCACTTGTAGCTTAGATGCAGCCTGCTTGGCCGTCATCCGCGCGATCTCAATATCTTCCGCTGAACTGAGTGTTACTGCCATCCGCCGTCCTGGGCGGATCTCCGGCTTGCCGAATATCCGGACCTGCGTGCGGGGAAGAGCCAGCGCCTCTTCAATCCCGGTCACCGCAAATGCTTGTCCGGCTCCATCAGTCTTCAGGGTGGCCGAAGCTCCCGGTGTCAACAAACGTACCGCTTCCAGCGGAAATCCAAGAATGGCTCTGACATGCAGAGCAAATTCCGACAAATCCTGCGTAATCATCGTAACCATACCTGTGTCATGCGGCCGGGGGGACACTTCACTGAACAGAACCCCATCCGCGGTGAGAAACAGCTCCACACCAAAAATTCCATAACCGCCAAGCTGATCGGTAACCTTCCGGGCGATGGCCTCAGCCTCTTCCAGCTGCGCTCCGCTCATCTGATGCGGTTGCCAGGACTCTACATAATCGCCGTCCTGCTGAATGTGGCCAATCGGCGGACAAAATACGGTTCCGCTAACCGAACGGACGGTAAGCAGTGTGATCTCGCTCTCAAACGTAACAAAAGCCTCCACGATGACGCGTGTTCCCTTCGCACGAGCGCCTTCGAGCGCCGTATTCCAGCAGCCTTCCGCATCCTCAGGTGTTCTGCATACGCTCTGGCCTTTGCCTGAAGAGCTCATGATCGGCTTAATGACACAAGGCGTTCCCAGCTCCAGCACGGCCTGGTGCAGTTCGTCCAGACTGTCAGCGAACCGGTAGGCTGCTGTAGGCAGACCCAGCTCTTCTGCCGCCAGACGGCGGATGCCTTCGCGGTCCATGGTCAGCCGTGCCGCACGGGCAGTAGGAACAACCAGGAATCCTTCTTCCTCCAGCTCCACCAGCGCTCCGGTAGCAATGGCTTCAATCTCCGGTACAATCAAATCGGGCTTCTCTGCACGGATAAGCTGCTTCAGTGCCTCTGCATCCAGCATGTCCAGTACATAAGAGCGGTGGGCGACGCCCATCGCAGGTGCCGCTTCATAACGATCCACAGCTACGGTCTCTACGCCAAGGCGCTGAGCTTCGAT
Source organism: Paenibacillus sp. FSL R7-0210 (assembly GCF_038009085.1). Taxonomy (NCBI): domain Bacteria; kingdom Bacillati; phylum Bacillota; class Bacilli; order Caryophanales; family Paenibacillaceae; genus Paenibacillus; species Paenibacillus sp. FSL R7-0210. The sequence goes on along the minus strand of NZ_JBBPAR010000001.1, from coordinate 1,575,277 downwards.
AATGACTTCCTTACCCAGTTCACCGCTGCCGAGCAGCAGCAGCTTTTTACTCCGGGCTGATAAAGGAGCTCCCCACATTGTCGACTCCAACCTCTTTTCGCAAATTTGTCTGCTGACTTCTCTGTTTCTGTAAAATGTCGCAGTTTGATTGTAAATTTTCAGTCTTCTTTATTTTCATCCATCATCCACCAGATTGCAAGCGTTCTTCGACATTTTCCTACAAACTTCACAGATGGCTGTTCAACAGACAAGTGAAAACGGTTTTACTATCCCTTTTAGGGGGCGGCACCATTTCATTGAGAAATACAAGGATATGTTATCAAGTACATTGAACAAATTCATCCTAACGGATGAATGGGATTACCTGCGCTCCGGCAAAATGTATGCTGTTTTTCACATACATTTGAGCCATGCGCCTGCATGGTAGCACAATGTATGCTGTTTTTCACTTACATTTGGGCCACGCGCCTGCGTGCGAGCACAATGTATGCTGTTTTTCACATACATTTGAGCCACGCGCCTGCTTAAGAGCACAATGTATGCTGTTTTTCACATACATTTGAGCCATGCGCCTGCTTGAGAGCACAATGTATGCTGTTTTTCACATACATTCCGCCTTTAGGTGAAGTCAGATACACTGCTGCTCCTCACGGCGAGTCTTCAGCCACATTCAGCCACAAAGTCACTCTACGCATCATTCAAAAACTCCCAACCACAAATTTACGCACACCTTGGCCACAACAGGAGGAAACTATAGTTCTTATACAACGACGAAAGCCTGCTCCTGAAGCCGTAATTCTTCGGCGATCCGGCCCCAATGCTGCGCACCATCACCCCCTTTCAGCAGCGCCGACATGGCTGCCTCCTGTTCGGACAGGCCTTCACGCAGCTGATCTGCAGCCTGGGATAAGGCGGCTGCTGCTGCATGGGTATAGAATGTCAACAGAGAGTCCTCCTGTCCTTGCGCCGCCGCAGCCACCGCTTCTTTGAACCACGGCTCGGCAGCCGCGCGGATCTCTGCCCGGCCCGGCCCCTCGAAGAAGTGGCGCGGAGATTTGAAGCGGCTCCACAGTCCGGCCCAGTCCAGCGGAGCCAGTATGCAGTCCAGCTTCGCCGGTGCCGGCCAGCGCTCATCCGGATTCTCCAGCAGCTGAAGCTCCTGAGCCGGAATGGACAGCTCTGCTGCAGCCGCTGTAGCCGCCTGGGTCACGAATCTGCGCCCTGCCGACTCCAGCCGCAGGGTCGTTGCCCACAGCTCCTGCTCCAGTTCACGCAGAATACTGCGCTCCAGCTCCCGCCCGCAGGCGATGAAGATGTCCTTCAGGTTCCCTCCGTCTTCCCGGAGAATGGAGGGATGGAAGGACTCCTGAAAGGAACGCCCGAAGGAAAAGGCAATCCGCTGCCGGACATGATAGAGCAGCTCCGCACCTTCACGGCGCAGGTCCCGGAGCGGACGGTCTTCCTTAGCAAGTGCGGCCAGCCGCAGATTCGCCGCTTCCCGGCGCTGGCGGAACTGCTTCATTCCTTCCTCCTGCTGGTCTGCCTCCATCAGCGCAAGGCGTTGCCATTCTTCCGCGCGCCCACGCACCGAGCTTAGGCTGTCCCTGGCTGCTGCCAGAGACAGTCCCGGCAGTTCATCACCAGCGAACGCGGAGAGTGCGGCTTCAAAGCTGCCGAATCCCGAGGCCTCGTAGGCTTCCGCCGCTCCGCTTGACTTACCCTCCAGCGCAAGCAGGCTGGACACGCTGTAGATCCGCGGCGAGGTCAAGCCTCCGGCCCGCAGATTTTGCGCCACATGCTGCTTCACCTCTTCAAGCTCCGCCTCGTCCGCTGCAAGGTCTGCGGCGTTGATGATGAAGAACATCTTATCGAGCGCGAAGCTGTCTTTGATTCTACCCAGCTGGGCAAGCAGGCTGCGGTCAGCCTTGGAAAAGGCGTGGTTATAATAAGTCACGAAGCAGATGGCATCGGCGTTCTTCATGTAGCCGAAAGTTACACCAGTGTGCCGGGCATGTAAGGAATCCGCACCCGGCGTGTCCACTAGTACAATACCGCTCCGTGTCAGCGGACTGTCATAATACAGATCCGTGCTCTGCACGAAGCAGGCGCGCTTCTCGTCTGCGACCAGGCTGCGGTATTCCGCCAGGCTGACGGTCCGCTCTGTTCCGAGCAGCGGACGGGATTCCTCCCATCCGGCGGCAGCTGCCCGCAGGAAGCCGGCATGCGGCAGCGCGGAAGGATGGAGCCCGCCGGTCTGCAGCCGGGCCACGGCTGCGGTCCACGAGTCGTGCTGCGGCGTCGGCAGTTGCAGCACGCTGAAGGAATGGAGGATGTCCTCCCAGACCTCCTCCGCCCGCTTCATGGTGATGGCCGCCGTCCCGTGGGCGAAGCCGCCCTCCGGCGCCAGAATCCGCCCGACGGCAGCCGTTGCCGGATGCGGTGACACGGGCAGCACCTCTTCGCCCAGCAGGGCGTTGGCGAAGGAGGATTTGCCGGCGCTGAACGCTCCGAACAGCGCCATCGTGAAGCGGCCGCCGGCGAGATCCTCCGCCCGCGCCGCCAGGCTGCGCGCAGCCGAGGCCATGGCCGGCTCGCTCCGCAGCACCTCGGCCGCCGCGTGCAGCGCCGCAGCGGCCTGCGTCAGCCGGCGGCGCCCGCCCGCCGGCGTTGCCGTTCCCGCCGCCCAGGCCGGGGCGGCGGCAGGGCTTGCCGCCGCTGCCACGCGCGGCGGCGTTTCCGGGCTGGCGGCGCTGAGCGCGCCAGCCGCCAAGGGCGGCACCCCCGGCAGCGCGCCGGGGGTGAGGGTGCGGCGCGGCGGCAGCAGCGCCGCAAGGGCGTCCGCGCGGGCGGCAGCCGCGCGGTCCAGGGCGGCCAGCGCGGCGTGGGCTGCAGCCTGCCGCCGCAGGGCAGCTTCGCGGCGCGCAAGCTCCGCGCGCCGCTCCTCCACCAGTGGCGGCAGCGCATCCAGCAGCGGCTCGCCGAAGGCCAGGACCGCGCGGCGGAACTGCGCCTTAATCTCTGCCGCAAGCGTGCGGCAGAAATTAAGCAGCGCCTCGCCCGAAGCTCCGGTCCCCGGCTTCACCTGATCCGCCAGCCACTGCTGGCTCACCGCCGGGAAAGCCTGCTTCAGCAGAGGCTCCGCCTCCTCCTGCCACAGCTCCAAGCCTTCCGCCCATTCGCGCACGAGCTGAAGAGTGTGCCACTCCAGCTGGGCAGTGATCTCTCTCTGCTGAAGGCTGTGCCAGTGCAGCAGCCGCGCTCCCTGCTCCTTCTCCCGCTTCGCAGCGGTGAAGAACAGGCCGCGCCGGAAGCCCGGCTGGAGGCTCCCGATGTATGCACCCGCCGCGTCCCGCAGATCGGCCGGCATCAGATTCGTGTTGCCGAGCAAGGCGTCCAGCCTGCTGCGCAGCTCAAGCCGCGCCTCTTCAGGCAGCTCCTCCAGCGATGCTTTCTCCTGCATCGTTGCCCGGAGCTCTGCTTCCACAGCTTCCGCTGCTGAACCGCCTGCCTCTTCCAGCAGCGCAGCCCGCTCCTCCTGCTGCTCCTCACGATAATCCGCCAGGACAGCATCCGCCGTATGATGCATGGAGCGGGACAAACTGTACTCCAGCAGCCCCTGCCGCTGCTCCAGCAGACCGGAGATCACCGCCAGCAGATCCTTCCACTGATTCAGCGGATGCTCCTCCACCTTAAGCGAAGTGAACAACAGTCCCGCAGAATGAATCCCCCATTCCCGGAAAGCGCTTTCCACTTGCTGCCGGTATTCCTCCAGCGGAATTTCCTGCTCTCTGTGCTTATCGATCTGATTGATGATCAGGTACAGCGGCTTGCCCCAGTCGCTAAGGCTTTTGGCAAACGCCAGATTATTCTCCGACTGTACATGATTGTAATCCATCACATAGAACACCGCATCTGCCAAATGCAGCGCCGAGCGGGTCGCCGCCTGATGGCCCTCGTCTGTCGAATCTACGCCGGGAGTATCCATCAGCACCCCGTGATTACCCAGCACCGGGACATCCTCCCACACCTCTATCGCTGAATATTCAGTTCCCTGGCGGCAGTAATCCTGAAGCCGGTCAGGCGTAGTCTTGATCACGCCGGGATTCCCTCCGGTGCTTCCGTCCACCGGATGAAGCAGCACCTGCGGTGCTCCGCTGCGGATCGATACAATATTGGCGCTGGTTGGAACCGGACCCGAAGGCAGCACGGCCTTACCACAGAGCTTGTTAATCATGCTCGACTTTCCCGCCGAGAAATGTCCGCAGAATGCGAGTGTCAGCTCATCTGCCTGCTCCTTGACCTTTAGATCCGCTACGATCTGCGCACTCTTCTGTTCTCCCCATTGCCTCAGCCGCTCCTCAAGCAGCCTAAGCGCTGACGACCCCGCTGTAACCTGCTTCACTCTTTCCCGTTCTGCTCCCACAACATCCCCGCCTCCACTGCGATCTATAGCTTCTTTCATTATTATTACATTTGTATGATTTATCTCACTGCAAGAATAGAACAATTATATTTTATCATCAGATCGTCACAAATCAAATGTCCACATTTACAAAATCAGCTATAAACCTTCACGAAAAACAAGATTTCGCAGATGGCATTCCAATCTCGCCCGTAAATCCTGCTTATATGGGTTCGCAAAATAACCCCACAAAGTGGGGCTTTAGCGTAGGTGATGACTCAGGTACTTTGCGGGGACCCCAAAACATATACATTCTTATCTGTCAAAAAAAGAGGCTGCCCCGTTTGCCACTTCGTGGCTATGGGACAACCTCTCTAATCAACTTCAACCGAATTAAGCTGTTTCCAGCACGGGAAGCAGGATTTCAAAGACTTTGCCGTGCTGCAGAATGGTCAGGCCACGGGATTTGTCTTTCATTACGACAACCTCTGGCTTCGCGGACATACGCTCCAGGTAGAACTCAGGCACATCGCCGGAATGGCTGATTGTGATGCCTTCCACTTCCTGCTCTTCGTTCTCTTCCATCGGGCTGTCCACAACGCGGTCAAAAATATCAGAGAACGCTTCAAAATTATCAGTATATACAGAAATGCACTTCATCTCTATCCCATCCTCTTCTTCTCTAATTCTTGGTTAGCTTTCGTATGATCCTTAGCTTTCCTGATTACAGCAGTTTTCATACGTTTTTTGCCCTCCCGGCATACATCCAGCAGCGGGCAGATCTGGCACCCGGGATTCTGAGCCTTACAGTGATATCGCCCGAAAAAGATCAGCCGGTGGTGCGTCAGCGTCCATTCGTCACGCGGCACCGCCTTCATCAGCTTCTTCTCCACTTCCAGCACGGAATCTTTCCAGCCCGCAAGTGCGAGCCGTTTGGCTACCCGTTCCACATGAGTATCCACGGCAATCGCCGGAACGCCAAACGCATTGGAGACGACCACATTGGCAGTCTTGCGTCCGACACCAGGCAGGGTTACCAGCAAATCATGGGCCTGCGGCACTTCACCCCCGTACTGCTCAATCAGGATTGCGCAGAGGTTCTGAATATGCTTGGCCTTGTTGCGGAATAGACCAATCCGCCGGATATCCAGCTCCAGCTCTTCCAGCGGCACTGAGATATAGTCGATCGGAGCCTTGTACTTCTGAAACAGGTCCTCGGTCACCTTGTTCACTGTTGCATCCGTACATTGAGCTGAGAGCAGCACGGCTATAGTAAGCTCAAAAGCGTTGCTGTGATTCAGCTCACAATGTGCATCAGGGAACATGCCTCCGATAGTGTCCAGGATGTGGCGGACCTCTGCAGCTTTCATAGCGTCCCCTCCACGGAGCAGGTATGACTGCAAGTTCTCTTACAGCATATCTTCTCAAATCTGAAGAAATATAAGCAAAGATACATTATATCGTATACTTTCATAGCGTTCAAGCGAACACCCTGCTGCCCTTATATTTCAAAAAAAACGCCTTGATCCAAGGCAAAACCAAGGATCAAGACGGTGTTTCACACGGAAAATCACCAAAACGATTATTGTTTCACAATTTCTACAACCTTGCCGTTGTTGAAATACATTATAATATTATCATTTTCTTTGAGAGATTGCACGGATAAAGTCGTGTCACCTTGATGAATATATACATTTGGGGCAAGACCAAACGTATAATTCTCAGTCAGCGTGGCGCGTTTGGTCAATATTTCATTCGTTGCGCTCTCATAACGGGCGAACGTCCGGTTCAACTGACTGAACACGGAGATGATCACTACACCGCTGGCATCCTTACGCACCAATACCCGGTCTGCTGTGGTAAGTCCGCTCAGAGCGTTCGTTGCAACACCGTCCCGTAGGATTCTCACTCCGCTGCCCGCAGTGAAAGGCTGGGAGGCTCCTGTATAATCCTTCACGGTGAACGTACCTGCTGCGGCATCCACTGCCGTTACCTGTCCGGCAACCTGTTTAACCGTCTGCAGGGACAGCGGTGTGGAACCGTCGAAGCTGAGATTCACGAAATCTCCGGCCTTCAGCTCAGTCAGCGCGATCTTCTGGCCTGCTTCGTTGGTAAGCGGCACATTCGCCAGGTTCAGCTCGCTGCTGTTGCTGCCATCCTCAAGCTTCACGGTCATTTTATTAGTGCCCGCATTGATGGTAGCAATCTCGAACTGGGACGACCCGTTCACACGCAGCACAGAGATGAGCTCCTGATTGCTGGCAAGCACTGCCGTTACCGGCACATTGAGCGGAACATCGGTGATGACTGCCCCGCTTTTGCCAAACATTTCAATGGCCTGCGGATAAGACATCGTCAGCAATTGTCCGTTGCCCAGCTTGAACACAATCGTTCTGGCCGAAGTATTGATAGCCGTCAGGGTGCCGGAATATTTGGTCGTCAAATCAACAGACATTGCACGCTCATTAATGGAGGTCACATCAATCTTGCGGTTCTCAACCAGTCTGGACCCCATCGTGGTCAGCGAAGTGGTAAGCAGTCCGCCGTACGACATCTTTGTTTTCTCATCCATTTTGACCACATGAGCCTTGCCGTTATTGTCCGTGAAGGTCAGGTACTGGGTCTTAGTGTTATAATCCACAACGGTAGCAGCAGTGTACTGTTCAATTTGACGGCTCAGCACCTCAATCTTGGTCACCTGATCATTGCTGTTCAGCGTAAGCTGCACATTGTCTCCGCCTGTTTTGTCAGCAATCAGGTCAGCCATCACCGGACTTACGGCGTTCGGAATCACAATGGCCGGATTAGTAGCAAGCAGATTAACCTCACGGGTGCCATCGCTCTTCTGATAGACTATCGTCGAATCTGTCAGCTCATAGATGAAGCCCTTCACTATGCGTTCCACTCCCGAGGTTACTTCCACGGAACGGATCGCATTATCCTTGATGGTATACGAGACAGCAGCACCGGCTTTCAGCTCTGCGGGCTGAATAATAGAGCTCTGGGAGCTGAACAGCGTAGTCCCTTCTTCCCATTTGAAGGTTTCAACTGTGCCGTCGGCATTCTTGAATGTAATGCTCTTGGCAGCAGTGTCAACGCTTTGAACCGTGCCTTTAGCCGTCTTGTTCACAATACCGGAAGTGACCTGCACCTTCACAACCTTGCGGGAACCGGTGAAGGTTTCACGCAGCAGCGTAAGCTTGCTGCCGGCGGTAATCGAAGCAGGCTGAATAACGGCTCCATTCACATCCAGGAAAGCCGTGCCTGAATCGTAGGGATACTGATCATATCCGTTCGCGGAATCGACCCAGATGATACCCGGCGTATGCTTGGTGAATACACCTTCCGCCTGCTCAACCTGAACTGCCGGGTCTGTCAGCTCTACATATGCTGCGCTATAGGTAGCTCCAATTACAGTTACTTTCGTATAGGGCTGGATCTCGTTCAATGTGATGCGATTCTCGGAGGTACTGGTGTAGTAGGCGGTATTGGCATTCAGAGTGAATTCCAGCGTATTGCCGTTAGTGTACAATCCCAGCTTGCCGTCTTTGAGAGCACTTATTGTTCCTTTGAACGTATTGTCGTATTCCAGGCTATTATGCGCTTCAGCACGGCTGAAGAAGGTAGCCAGCTGTGCACGGGTCACAGCGCCTTGCGGATCGAAGCGGTTGCCGGTTAGCCCGTTAGCCAGTCCCAGCTCCACCGCTGTGTTAATATAGCCGCGTTTGTTCGCGGACACTTTGGCATCATCAGCAAAGCCTGTCGGCCGGCCCGCAGCCGCAGAAGCGGATGCACTCTGGCCAAGCGCACGAATCAGCAGCTCAGCGACCCATTCACGACTGGCCTTTCGCTCGCCCCACGAGCTTTTTAGATTATCTGCAGCCATCTCCGTGGTCTTATCCAGCAGTCCTTGCTGAAAGGCCAGGATTACATATGGCTTATAATAGTTCGTAACAAGGAAATCATTAGGCAGCGCAACTTCGGTACTGGTGTTCACATTTCCCTGCAGCTTCATGAAGCGTAGCGCCATCAGCACCGCTTCCTGCTGGGTCACAGAATCGCCAGGACGGAACAGGCCGTTATTGCCGACCACAATTCCCTGGGTTGCCAGCTTATAGATATGCTTTTCGGCCCAGAAGCCTGTCTTGACATCACTGAAGATCCCTGAACTAGTTGCAGCCGTCTGCGAAGTCGCTGCAGCAACGGTTGCTCCGGTTGAAGCGTTGTCGGCAAAGGCAGCGCCTGCCCCGCCAAGCACCATCGCACCGGCCAGAACGGCAGATACCGCTTTTACAGAATAAGATTGAACCGTACGCTTTAATCGTTTTGGACCGGACAATTCGATATTCCCCTCTCTATGGCTTATCTGGATTTTCTATGTTGTTAATTTCGTTAGCCATCCGGCTTATTCCTGCCAAATAGCCTACAATCCGTTGTTCTCGCGGGTGATGGGATGCATAAGATCCACATGCCCCATCAGACTCTCCACCTGTTCTCCGTCTACCAGCACATCGATATTTTTCACTTCATCGAACTGGAAGAACATCTTGGACAATGCGTCGATCGCCAGAGCCTCGCCGCCTGCGCCAAGCTGTGCCTCATCCGGCTTATGAATATCCATCACAATCTGTCCATTGGAGAACTCAAGTGATTTCAGTTCAATCTTGTTCCACAGCGGAATCTGGTCAGCATTATCGCTCTTCTGGAGTGTTTTGAAGGCTTCCTTATATTTCTCCTCCGCATTCTTGAAGGTGATGGAGACATCAGCAGGAATCAAGTCGTTCTGTTGCAGGTCTGTATAATACGTCTTGATCTTGAGGCTCTGCTTCTCAGGCACTGCCGGTGCCTCCGTAGCCGCCGGAGTAACCGTTGCTGCAGGCTCAGGCGTGCTTGTAGCTGCCGGTGTGGCAGCGGGACTAACGGTACTGTCATTCCCGGCATTGTTTCCTTCAGCGCCGCTGGATACCGAGGTTGAATCCTGACCGGACGCATCGGCCGGTGCAGCAGTAGGTTTGTCGCCGCAGCCCGAAATTACGAGAAGCAGCAGCGCAGCGATCCCTGCATATGTCAATTTCTTGTTCATTTGATTAACCCCCTCAGATGAATATGGGCAGGAGGGACCGCAAAGTCCTTTTGACCGCAATATAGGGTCTTTATCCGACTCTGCGGCCCCTGCTGCCGCCTGTTGTTATTGAATCCCGAGATACTCTTTAATTCCGCTGACCATTGATGCGGCTACATTGTTCTGCAGTGCTTCAGTGAACAGCAGAGCCTCGTCTTTCTTATTGCTGAGATAGCCCACCTCAAGCAGTACCGCAGGCATCTTCGTCTCGCGTATCACATGGAAGTTGCCGTAACGCACTCCCCTGTTGCTAAGCCCGGTTGCCTGCACAAGATACTTGTGCATCACATTGGCCAGAGCCTTGCTCGCGTCCCGCTGATAGTAGGTCTCCGTTCCGCTCGCAGCCGCTGATCCGCTGCTGTTGGCATGAACGGATATGAACAAATCTGCACCGAGGTTATTGGCGATTGCCGCCCTTTCCTTCAGTTCCAGGAAGGTATCATCGCTGCGCGTCAGCACCACGTCAATCTTGTTCTCCTGCCTCAGCAGCGCAGCCGCCTTCAGAATCACAGCCAGGTTGAAATTCTTCTCATATTTGCCGGTAACGCCTACAGCCCCTGAATCCTTCGCGCCATGTCCGGCATCGAGCACAACCAGCTTACGCCCGCTGTTGCCGGGCTGCGTTGAAGTGTCGCCTGGAGCCTGTGCGTTCAAATCAATGACAATGAGCTTGGAGGAATCTCCCGATACCTCTACGCTATAATTTTTGGGGGTATTAAGATCAATTACAAATCGGACAGTATAAGGATTAGTGCTATACAGCGAATAGCGGATACCGGAGACATCCGGATAATCCGTAACTGTCAGGTTCCCGTTCAGGTCAGGATCAAGTATTTGTCCTGTTCCGAATATATCCGAGAACGTGGCATTCGGCAGATCAACGATGATTCGGTCCGGTCCGCTGATCTTAGAGACCTTAGGCTCGGCATTGCCGTCTATGGCAATCGTGAACCGGTTCTCATTGAAGCTGATGCCGTTGATCATGCTCAGGCTGCTTGAGGGTTCTCCCGGCGGCACTACAACCGTCCCTCCGTCCCCATTACTTTGTTCCGGGTCAATGTTAGGCTCGGAAACCGGCGGGGTAATAAGATCTACAACCTTCTTCGTGTTATCCCATTTGACCGTAAGTCCGAACTGCTCACCAATGAACCGGATCGGTACGAGCGTCGTGCCGTTCCGCAGGAGAGGGGCCGTTGACATAATTACCGTCTTGCCATCGACGGATGCCGCAGTCTGATCTACGATCAGCTGAATGGCCTTTCCCTGCTGTTCAATCTTGATGGTCTTGCTTGTCTGATTCCAATCCACCTTGTATCCAAGGTTCTCAGCGATCATTCTTAGCGGCACCATGATGGAGTTATTTACATTTTCCACCGGAACGTCTTGTCCTGCATTCAGTTCCTGGCCATCCAGGAAGATCTTGTTCTGGCCAGCAGCGGCTTGTCCATGCCCTGGCAGCACCACAACAAAGAGCAGCAGCAACAGCATAAAAGCAAATTTCTTCATTCTTCACCTCTAAGACTCTAGTATTCCGCCCCCAATCGAGCGTTCTTGATGGCATGCCAACTGACAACCTTCGACATAGTGTAGACGCCTTTAGAACTTAAAAGTTGCGAATAAATCCCAACCAAAGTGGAAATGTCTGTGTATTCCCTATAGTTAAAAGGTATGTAGTGCGGTTACAGACAACTCCGCTTATGCAGTGTTACAAACCAAGATATTCCTTAATTCCAGCTACGATTTCGCGGGCCAGATTATTCTGCAGCTGTTCACTATACAGGCCTGCTTCATCCCCCGCATTGGTCAGATACCCCGCCTCCAGCAGAATCGCAGGCATCCGGGTCTCCCGGGTGACATGCAGACTCTTAGAGCGGACGCCGTTGTCTTTGAAGCCGGTTCCCGCTACCAGATGCTTTTGCATAATCTCGGCAAGCGGCAGGCTCTCACTGCGGCTATAGTACGTCTCACTTCCGTTAACTTTGCTCCGGTTCGGATAGGATACATCCAGTGAATTCGCATGAAGGGATACGAACAGCGTAGCATTCGCCGCTTGGGCAATCTTCACACGATCCTGGAGACCCAATGTAATATCCGATGTACGGGTGTAGACGACATCAGCCCAGCCTTCCTGCGTCAGAATAGCTCCGGCTTTCAGGATGACCGCGAGATTGAAGGTCTTTTCCAGCTTGCCTGTAAGGCTAACCGCACCCGATTGCTTTCCCCCGTGTCCGGCATCAAGCGCAATAACCGGTCTCCCGGTGAATACCGGATTCACGGGGGCCCCCGTTTCGCTGCCCGTTACATTGAGATCGATTGTGACTAATCCTGTACTCTCATCTGTACTTACTTGATAATTCTGGTAGCCCGTAGTCTGGATTACGAACCTGACCGTCGGGGGATTCGTACTGAATAATGCATAACGTATTTCAGTTACAAGCGGGTAGCCGCTCACATCCAGCTTGCCCTGCGGACTTCCTCCAGTAGATACGCCCGGGAAGCTCCCGCTGATATCAGGGGCAAATGCCGCTCCGGCAAAATCCACTACGATCCGGTCGGGTCCGGTAACTCTCGTAACCGTAGCCTTGGCTCCTCCGGCAGCGGCTACAATCAGCCGGTTCTCGCTGAATACCGCCCCTTTCACTACAGGGGATGTAGCTGGCGGAGTCGGAGCAACTATAACACTTCCGTCCAATTCCTCCAGAGTCTCTGTGCCGCTCTGAGGCGGAGTGGTTGGTGACGGGGACTGAACTGCCCCTGGAACCGCTTCGGTTGATTCTGATGGAGCTGGGGTGGCTGACGGCAGCGGATCTGAAGCGACTGGCGCTGTCTCCGTTATTCCTCCGCTCAAGTACACCGTCTTATCCGTATTGTCCCACCCGACGCTAAGACCGAATTGCTCACTGACAAAGCGGATAGGCACCAGTACCGTCCCGCCGTTCTGCTTAGGCGCAGCATTGAGCGTCAGGTTCACTCCATCGGCTTGTGCGGTGGTACTGCCGACTGCAAGCTGTACGGATTTGCCGTCCTGCTGGACAGTTACCTTGCGGCTGCTCTGTTCCCACAGCACTTCGAAGCCCAGATTCTCCACCACTACACGGATCGGAATCATAACGCTTCCATTCACGTTCTCGAGGATTACCCCCTTAGGCAGTGCAAGCTCCTTGCTGTCCATCACGATCTTACCGGGGGTTGTTCCGGCTGCCGCAGCTTTGTGGCCGGCGAATGACAGGAGGAGCAGTGGCAGCAGCAGTAGAAGCAACACCCGTTGTCCGGCTTTCTTCATCCTTTCCTCTCCTTTGGTCCATTGATAGATTTGCAGATAAGATTAAGACGACAATAATCCCCAAAAGTTGCCTTCGCAGGCAATAATATCTCGATTATAGCAAAAAAACTTCTATTTCCGACACCCGGAAATAGAAGTTTTGTGTAAATACTAAGAATAAATATGCTTCAGCCGTTAACTTAACTTAGCTCTTAGGCAAAAAGCTTGGCTGCATGACGCTCTTCATAAGCAGCAATCTCATCGGCATGCTGAAGTGTCAGGCCGATATCATCCAGCCCCTGCAGCAGGAACTGGCGGCGGTGCTCATCCAGCTCAAAGGTGATGGCCAGACCATAATCATCACTCAGCTTGTTGTTCTCCAGATCCACTGTAAGCGTGTAGCCCTCATGCTCTGCCGTGCGGCTGAAGAGATCGTCTACCTGGACCTCTGAGAGCTTGATCGGCAGAATGCCGTTCTTGAAGCAGTTGTTATAGAAAATGTCGGCATAGGATGGCGCTATGACCACTCTGAACCCGTAATCCATGATGGCCCAAGGCGCATGCTCCCGGGAGGAGCCGCAGCCGAAATTCGCGCGGGAAATCAGCACAGAGGCTCCCTCATAACGCGGTTTGTTCATCTCAAATGCCGGATTGTCATTCCCTGCTTCATCAAAACGCCATTCGTAGAATAGAAATTGGCCAAAGCCTGTGCGCTCGATCCGTTTCAGGAACTGCTTGGGGATAATCGCGTCCGTATCTACATTAACCCGGTCTACCGGGGCTACAATTCCTGTTAACTTCTTGAATTCTTCCATTGCTGAATCCTCCTGCTCTCTCAATTATTCTATGAGTTGACGGCTTCCGTCTTGTAGTTCCAGTCACGCACATCCGTGAAGCGTCCTTTGATGGCTGCCGCAGCCGCCATGGCAGGAGAGACCAGATGCGTGCGTCCGCCGCGTCCCTGACGTCCTTCGAAGTTACGGTTAGAAGTAGAAGCGCAGCGCTGGCCCGGCTGCAGAACATCCGGATTCATCGCCAGGCACATACTGCAGCCGGCTTCACGCCATTCAAATCCAGCTTCGGTGAACACTTTGTCCAGACCCTCCTTCTCGGCCTGCATCTTCACGCGCCCGGAGCCTGGCACAACAATAGCTGTAACTTTGTCAGAGACCTTATAGCCTTTGGCTACTTCAGCCGCAGCCCGCAGATCCTCAATCCGGCCGTTGGTGCAGGAGCCGATGAAGACATAATCAATTCCGATCTCGGAGATCGGTGTACCGGGAGCCAGATCCATATATTCAAGCGCCTTCTCGGCTGCTTTGCGTTCATTCTCGGTAGTGAAATCAGCAGGGTTCGGTACGGTGGAGTTGATATCCGTTCCCATACCAGGGCTAGTTCCCCAGGTAACCTGCGGGATAAGTGTTTCTACATCGAATTCGACCACAGTATCATACTGGGCGCCTTCGTCACTAACAAGGCCCTTCCAGGTCTCAACGGCGGCATCGTACGCTTCGCCCTGCGGCACATATTGACGTCCGCGCAGATAGTTGAAGGTTGTCTCATCCGGTGCGATCAGGCCCGCTCTTGCTCCGCCTTCAATCGACATGTTACAGACGGTCATGCGCTCTTCCATCGACAGCTCACGGATAGCTTCGCCGGTATATTCGATAACATAGCCAGTTGCAAAGTCCGTTCCGTATTTAGCAATTACGCCGAGAATCATGTCTTTGGCAGTCACACCCGGATTACGTTTGCCGGTGAAGCGCACTTCCATGGTCTTGGCCTTGGATTGCTGCAGACACTGAGTGGCAAGCACATGCTCCACTTCGCTGGTGCCGATCCCGAAGGCCAGTGCACCGAAGGCTCCGTGTGTGGAGGTATGGCTGTCCCCGCAGACAATCGTCTTGCCGGGATGGGTCAGGCCAATCTCAGGTCCCATGACGTGAACGACACCTTGGTCAATATCATTCAGGTCAAACAATCTTACGCCGAAATCACGGCAGTTCTGCGAGAGCGTATCAATCTGCTGCTTGGAGATCGGATCGGTAATATTGTAACGGTCCTTGGTAGGCACGTTATGATCCATTGTGGCAAAGGTAAGTCCCGGACGGCGGACTTTACGGCCGCTCAGACGCAGCCCTTCAAACGCCTGCGGAGAAGTAACCTCATGAACGAGATGCAAATCGATATAAATAATGCTCGGCTTGCCTTCTTCCTGATGAATAACGTGATTATCCCAAATCTTCTCAAACATTGTCTTGTTGCCCATGAATTTCACCTCATAATAGTAGAATCGTTCCTATGAAGAGAGCGTGGAGTCTCTCTTGAATGTTCTAAATATAACATCACCACGTTTATAATTCCAAGATATGATTTCTATAGCGCTGATAGGCTGTACCTATGAGACACAAGATTTTAACAAAAGGCTCTTGCAGGATTTCACTTCCTAATATTCATACCCTCACTAACCTTCTGAAGGAACTTGTCCAGCACCAGAGACCTTTTCCGCCTGCTTAAGGGAAGCAAGGTTCCATCATCAAGACGAATTTCAATATCATCAACCGAAAAAATATATTGAATATTTACTATACAAGTTCTATGTATATCAACAAAACCCTGCTCGCTATATTGCGCTATTAAATCTATAAATTTAAATCCGTGCAATAAGTAGGTTCTCCTTTTGGTATGTAAATAGCTTTTCCTGTTTACACTTCCAAAAAACATTATATCATTTAAGGGAACTTTGATTAACGCTCTTTTATCGCCTGTGATGGTAACTTTAAAAACTTGAAGTTGCGGGTTATCATCTTTTATAGCAGTTACCACACGATCTATTATTAAAAATAATCTTTCGTTCATGAGTCTTTTAGGTAAAAAACCGCTTATATCATACTGGAAGGTATTTAAAACCTCTTGTTCGGAAGAAGTAACAAATACCAGCTTGAATTTTTTATCGAAAAGGCGCAGTTTTCTCGCCACTTCTTTCCCATCCATTACCGGCAAGTCTAACTCCAAAAAAATGATATCGTAATACGAATGATATTGCTCAAAATCATCAATTAGTTTTTTACCATTTGTATAAGTGTAGATGGTTGTATTGACTTTTAGCCTTTTGAATATTCTTTTTGCTTCAGATACAATGCTATTCAAAAATTTAACATCATCATCACAAAATGCAACATTTAGCATTCAACCACTACCCTTCATTATTTTTGTGGCATTAAATTTGGTTCGAGTCGAATCTATTATTCTTCATCCATCTGCCATTATTACCATATTTTCCTTATAATAATAGCATAAAATCAGAATCACCATTGGTCAAGATACTAGTCATAATTAAAGATTCTTAAGGAGGTTTTTTAGATTGAAGAGTAAAATTTTGCTCATTGATGATGAAAAAGGAATTATCTCTATTCTGAAGAATTACTTTGAGTCATCAGGTTATCAGGTATATTCAGCTCTTAGCGGAAATGAAGCACTTGAAAGAGTCCATTGTCAGCCCGATATTATCCTGCTTGATATCAATATGCCAGACATCGATGGTATTACAGTTTGTCAGCGAATTCGCAAGTATATTTCCTGTCCAATCCTTTTTCTAACGGCTAGAGTTGAAAGTAACGATAAAATTATCGGTTTTCGCGCAGGAGCAGATGACTATATCCTCAAGCCCTTTGATATTGATGAATTGGGGGCAAGAGTAGAAGCCCATTTACGTCGCGAAAATCGTATGCATAAGCAATCTATAATCCGTTTTTTTGGAGATCTTACCGTAAATTATTCTAACAGGGAAGTTTCTGTCTCCAGTTTTGTTGTACCACTGTCAAAGAGAGAATTTGAAATTGTAGAACTGCTTTCTATGAATGCCGGGCAAGTTTTTGACCGCGACCACATTTATGAAGCCATTTGGGGAACTGACGGAGAAGGAAGCAGCGATACGATTATGGAACATATTCGTAAAGTTCGTGCGAAACTCGCGGTATTTACTCAGAAAAGCTACATTGATACGGTATGGGGGGTAGGCTATAAATGGAACGGATAAACCATATGAGTTTAAAAAAAGCATTCTTTTTTCTATCGGCCATATTTTTACTTATCGCTTTGCTCCTGAGCGTCATATCAATTTGGGGGATCAGCGAAATTTCCAGGCATTATGGGCCGTCTATTGAATTAAAGATGGATGGCAATGATGTCAGAGCCACACCAGTGCCCCCAGAACCTGCTTACCCGGCATGGTATCACATTTTTAGCATCCTGCAATTTGCGCTTCCCACTCTATATGTACTAACAGGATTATTTTTAGCTGATTGGCTTTTTTATAGGATTAAGCTTAAAATGCCCCTGGCCGCTCTGCAAAATGGAGCCCGGCAAATTATGCACAACAACCTGGACTTCTCGATTGTATCTTCTGCAAGTGATGAGCTTGGACAGCTCTGTGACGCATTTGAAACGATGCGATGTGAGCTTCTGAAAAACAACAGGGAACTGTGGCGGCAAACTGAGGAGCGAAAGAGGTTAAATGCTGCTTTTTCTCATGACTTGCGGAATCCCGTAACCGTAATCAAAGGCTCGGTAAAGCTGCTTAAAATGGGAATAACAAGTGGAAAACAAACAAAAGAAGAGATCGGTGATACACTTTCATTACTTGAAGAGTATTCCGGCAGGATTGAAGCTTTTATAGAAACGATGAGCAGTGCCCAGAGATTAGAGGAAATGCAATGCAATTTAAAACAGGTTCAGTGGTCGGCTCTAATCCAAGAGCTTTCGGTAAGTCTGACGATATTACGTAAAGACAAGAAGCTTAATCTGCATGATAATAACGCCAACAAAAACGAGTGGATTTGGGTTGATCGGTCCATTGTTTATAATGTGGCAGAAAATCTCGTTTCGAATGCCGTCCGGTACGCCCGTAAGCAAATTAGTGTTGCTGTCACCTGCGATGATTCCAGTATGCTTCTTACTGTTCAGGATGATAGTGAAGGCTATTCTCAAAATATGTTATCCCGCGGTACAGAACCGTTTTTACGCGGAGATCATCCTTCTGGGGATTCAGGGCATTTTGGGATGGGACTGTACATTTGCCGGCTGCTCTGTGAAAAACACGGAGGCACCCTAGCCTTACAAAATACAGAGAATGGTGCAATGGCAACGGCTTCATTTAATATTTTGAAATCTTGAGCATTTTTTGAGATTTATATTCTACACTCTCCTTATCAATTGAAAAGGAGAGTTGTGTATGTATATTGAGGCAAAAGACCTTTCAAAACTTTATGGCAACGGCGAAAACAGTGTCATTGCCCTTAATCATGTTAATTTAGAAATTGCGCCTGGAGATTTCATTTCCTTTATGGGGCCTTCGGGTAGCGGGAAGAGCACATTGCTTCATCTGTTAAGCGGTCTGGACAAACCTTCATCCGGCAGTGTTATCTACGATGAGAAAGATATCTACCTCACCAGTGACAAGGAGCTTTCCGCTTTTCGTCGCCAGAAAATCGGATTTATTTTTCAACAATTCAACCTCTTACCTGTCCTGACCGCAAGGGAAAATATTATCATGCCTCTGCTGTTGGACAAACGCCAGGTGGATGAGGCTTATCTTAAAGACCTAACAGATATGCTTGGAATCAAAAGTCGAATGACCCACTTGCCCAGCGAACTCTCTGGTGGCCAGCAGCAACGTGTCGCCATTGCCCGAGCACTAATTGCAAAACCTGACATTGTCTTTGCTGACGAACCCACGGGAAACTTAGATAGTAAAAGCGGCAACGAGGTTATGAGTTTACTCTATGATATTTGGCGTACGATGCGCAAAACCCTTGTGGTTATTACCCATGACAACCAGATCGCACGCATGGCGGAACGACAATTTGTTATTGTAGACGGCCTCCTTTCGGAGGTGGCGGCGAAATGAAATCCTATCGTTCTCTTGTATGGAAAGAGTTGAATAACCAAAAGATCACTTCCGTCTTAATTTTAATTGCAATTATTCTATCTACAATTATGACTACGGTTATCGGCCAATCCCTTGGTATATTAAGTGCTTTGCGTCAACAGCAGGCTGCAGCACTTAATGGCAACCGTTATGTTACTTTTCATCAACTTACACAAGAGCAAAAAGAGAAGCTTAACTTCGATAATAGATTGTCGTTCTCAGGTAGCTTTATGAATATCGGCACCTCAGTAATACCGAATACTAAACTTTCTATTTGGCTTCGTGAATATGAAGATGATACACTTTCAGTCTACCCATCCATAACACAACTTTCATCCGGACGCTTACCTCAGTCACCCCATGAAGTTGCCTTACCACAAGATGCATTAAATCTATTGAATTTTTCCGGCAAACTTGGAGACCACATTACATTGCCGATCCGTATCTCGCTTATACGGGACGATCAGGCTCCCTTTGAATATAAGACTACCTTCACTTTAACCGGCATTTTAAAAAGTAATTACTTAGGGTATGTATCCGGCGGTGTTAACGGTATTGCCGGTCAAGGAACAGCGGAACAGCTGCTGCCGAAAAAATACCAACTGTACTCCACAGATGTTCGTATGATAAACAAAAATCACTTCCAGAACACGGTTGATGATATCGCCGCTCAATTTGCTCTGCCTGAATATTGCATTCAGTACAACGACATCCTTCTAGCAGCAGTGGGTATTGATTACACCCATAAGAGCGATGACTCAGACAATGGTTCCGGTTTTCCCTTTATGGCCGTTGCAAGCGTTCTCGTTGGTACTCTTGTTCTTTTAGCCTCCGGTCTTGTTATTTATAACATTTTGAAAATCTCTGTAACGAAACGCATCCGCGAATACGGTACATTACGCGCTCTTGGTGCGGAACGCAGTAAACTATATATATTAGTATCGCTACAGCTTGCCCTACTCTGTGGAATAGGTGTTCCTGCAGGGATCACTTTTGGCATATTGTTTGCCAAAGGAATTACCATCTCCGCAACCAGCCTCTTGTCTCCGGACCTGTTTCTAACAAGTTCATCGGAAGAATTAGCCCTGTTGATAGCCAAAAATAGTTCCGGGAAAATACTTCCTCTGCTCATCAGTACAGTAATTACATTATTGTTTGCCTATCTTGCAGCATTCCCTGCCGCAAGATATGCGGCAAAGGTTTCTCCGACGCTCGCAATGTCAGGTCCGTCAATACGGGTTGGACGAAAAAATCGAAAGGCTCGGCGTATACGTTCCTTCGAAGACTTCTACGCAAGAATGAATATGAAGCGAAATAAAGGCAGAACGACAATTACTATCTTATCATTATTTATGAGTATAACGGTATTTATAGCATTACAGAGTTTTTCCACATTATTGGATACGAGCACTGCCGTACAAAAAATGCATATTGGTGATTACTCCATTACCAATAAGACAACTGGTTTTTCTCCAGAAGTGGTGAAGGAACTCAAATCCTTAGCAGATATAACTTCCGTTTCCACCTTGAAATATAGCCTGTATACACAGGATAGCAAGGGGCAGATGCCAATTTCCACATCTTTTTCACTACAGCCAGGCGAGGCGCTGCATATTATTGGTGTTGATGAAGATCGGTTAAAAATGATCGCACCAGCACTTACCCAACCGGAACTCCAGGATTTAAAAGCAGGAAAAGCCTGTATTATCAAAAATCCCATCGCCATAAATTATGGAGATACCCGATTAAGCAGTACCTTAATTTCCGTAGGCGATAATATATCTGTCAATAACTTGACGTTACAAGTTCTGCATGAAAGCAGTAATTCAATCACACTGGATAATGACGGATTTGTAAACGGGGTTCAAATCATTGTATATGATACGATCTACGATCAGATTACAGAAACAATCAATTATTCGGAGTTGTATCCTGTCTTGTCACCCAACGCTGATAAGGAAAATGTTGAGAAAGTTATTACTCAAATAAGTGAACAAGCTGGAGGGGGCCAATGGCTTTCTTATCAAGATACAGATACACAGCTTGCAGAAAGCTATCAGCAGATCAAATGGTTAGCATGGGGATTGATTCTGTTTATCGGGCTTATAGGAATTCTAAATATAATTAATACCGTGTACACAAATATTCATACCCGTATTACTGAAATCGGGGTTCAGCGAGCGATAGGCATGAGCATTTCAAGCTTATACAAGACCTTCCTTTGGGAAGGCGCCTATTACGGAATTATCGCAGCTATCGCCGGTTCTATAGCAGGGTATTCATGTTCAATCTTTGTAAGTGCTGCTAAAACAGACACCATAGAGCTTATCCCCGTTCCATTTCTCCCCATTATGGGGGCTGCATTTATTTCTATTGTGGTTTGCTTAACCGCAACATGTATTCCACTCCGCAAAATCGCAGACATGAGTATTGTGGATTCCATAGAGACCGTTCAATAGCGGATGAACAACTTCAAAAATACATCAGCAGAAATACTCCTGATGTATTTTTTTATTCGTCATTCATTTCTTTAGTATGTTCAATAAATTTGGTTAATGTGCTTATTGAACTAAAAACTCTATAATCAACACCATTATAATTAATGCTGACACCTGTAATCGCTTCTATTTCTTTTAAAATCTCAAAAAAATCATTTGGATACAATAAATCAATTAATTTAGTGCTCGCTAGTTGCTCTGCGGAGTTTTATCCCTTCGATTTTTGTATTATTTTACTTTTTAACATTATTATTATCTATAAGACAATCATTTTCTTTCAATACACTCATAATAAACATAAATGTAGAAATATGCCATATCCCTCGACCGAATGGTGCTTTTTTCTCACCCAATGGTTGGTTATGCCAAATTTAAATCATTTCCCCAATATGACAGCTACTGCAACCCTTGTAAAAACCGATGTAATCAGACCGATTTATAGGATATACTTATAAGAAAGCGGATTACTATTGATGGTACCTAACCTGTAAGGAGGTTTGAAATGGAACTGCGTCAACTGCAATATGTCCTGCAAATTGCGGCTGAGCGTAATTTTTCCCGGGCAGCAGACAAGCTGCATATCGCTCAGCCTTCACTCAGCCAGCAACTCTCCAAACTGGAAAAAGAACTGGGTGTCCTTCTTTTCCAGCGCAATACCAGTTCAGTAGAGCTGACTCATGCCGGTAAGAAATTCGTCGAGCAGGCTCAGACCATCATTGATGCCGTAGAACTGCTGCGCCAGGAGATGTCGGATATATCCCAGCTGCGCACCGGACGGGTTGTGGTTGGCAGCATGCCGATCACCGGTGCGCATCTGCTGCCGCATGTGCTGCCTGCCTTCAAACGCAAATACCCCGAGATTGAAATCACGCTGCTGGAGGACTCCTCCATGAATCTTGAGAAGCTGACAGCCAGCGGCCAGACAGATCTCAGCCTGCTATCCCTACCACTGGAGATTCCGACTCTAGCTCATGAGGTTCTTGGAGAGGAACGGATCGACCTGGCAGTCCCGCCTGAGCATCCGCTGGCGGCGCGGATGCTGCTGGGTACACGAACTTCGCTGACCGAGCTTAAGGATGAACCGTTCATCGTGCTCAAAGAAGGACAGGGCTTCCGCAAAATGACGGTGGAGCTATGCCGTGGAGCCGGATTTGAGCCGCGGATTGTCTTCGAGAGCAACAATATGGAGACCGTCCAATCGCTTGTAGCCACCGGAATGGGCGTAACGCTCGTGCCACATTTCATTGCACGGGCACCGCGGAGTGAATTCGTGCCTGTCTACCTGCCTTTGGCTGAACCGGTACCCAGCCGTACTCTGGTTGTCGCTTACCGGCGCGGACGCTATTTGTCCCGTGCTGCGGAAGCTTTCATTGAAACCTTCCAGACAACGGTCGCCGGACTGGCAGGCGAATAAGCCGGCGGAAACAAATGCCCATCCAGCTCTTATCATGAGGCCGGATGGGCATTTGCTGTATTTTGGCAGAAGCAATTATTTATTTGCGCAAATTATACTGCGTGATCATACGGTTCTGGTCATCGGGCATACGGGTAGTACTCTCGTCAACCGGTCCTTCTGTGCGGGAATCTCCGGCTTTTTCCTCGACAAATTCTCGGATCGCTTTGTTTTGAAATTCGGCGGCTTCTTTGGAATTCTGATTCTGTTCCTGTCGGACATTAGTCTTCTTACTCAATTCAATCCACCTCCTGGTAACTGATTATAAATACTTTACCCGTTCCCCTGAAGGACAACCAGGAAATCCGCTCCCTGCCCCAGCAGAAAAATATTCGTCCGGAGCTCTTTGCAAACCCTGCTTCCGCATGGTATTCTAAATGACAAATAGTGAAACGTGCTGACGGGACCAGTAAGAATGGACGTATATTCGTGTGCAGAGAGTAAATTCCTGAAGGCTGGGAGAATTTACCGCGAAGGTCATTCTGAATCCTACCCCTGAGCGGCCTGCCCTGCAGGACGGATACTCCCGTTATGAGAATGAAGTCGGATGAACCCTCATCAATGAAGGTGGTACCGCGGAAGTTAATCAAGCTTTCGTCCTTTGCTAAGTCTAAGGATGGGGGCTTTTTGTCATTTCCGGGTGTTACAGGCATTTCAATTCGAGAGGAAAGTGAAGGACAATGACGTCAAGAATTGTGGTCAAAATCGGCAGCAGCTCACTCACAGGTCCCGAAGGCGGCCTTAATCGTGAGGCGGTCGCCTTCTTCGCCGCCGAGATTGCAGCGCTCCGCAAGGACGGCTGTGAAGTGCTGCTGGTCACCTCCGGGGCGGTCGCAGCCGGCTTCCGGGGCATCGGCTATGCTTCCCGCCCAAGGCTGCTGCATGAGAAGCAGGCGGCGGCGGCGGTAGGACAGGTTATGCTGATGCAGGCTTATCAGGAGGCCTTCGCAGGCCACGGTATACCCACTGCTCAGATTCTCCTGACCCGTACGGACTTCTGCAGCCGCCGGGCCATGAACAACGCCATGATGACGGTTGAAGAATTGCTCCGCCAAGGCGCCGTGCCCGTGTTCAACGAGAACGATACTGTATCGGTGGATGAGCTGAAGTTCGGTGACAACGATACCTTATCGGCGTTGGTTGCCAATCTGCTGAAGGCCTCGCACCTGCTGGTGCTGACCGATATGGACGGCGTCTACAGCGGCGATCCCCGCAAGCACCCGGATGCTGTGCGGTATGAGCACATAGAAGAGATTACGCCTGAGATCTATGCCATTGCAGGCGGTGCGGGCTCAAGCGTGGGCACCGGCGGCATGCGCTCCAAGATCGACGCGGCTAAGATCGCCACGCGGGGCGGCGTTCCGGTCTTCGTGGGCCAGGTTAAGGAGCCAGGGGATTTATCACAGGCCGCAGCCGGGACGGGCAAGGGCACTTATTTTGCCACCACACTCTCCTCTCTGCCGGTCAAAAAACAGTGGCTGGGCTTCATGTCTACCCCGCTCGGATCACTGTATGTCGATGACGGTGCTGTTGAAGCGCTGCTCCACGGGGGCCATAGCCTGCTGCCGGTCGGGGTTAGACGGATTGAAGGAAGCTTCCATTCAGGGGATGTCGTCGAAGTGCTCGGCCCGGATGCGAAGCTGCTTGGGCGGGGCATCGTCAATTATGATGATAGCCAGCTCCGCAGCATTCAGGGGCTTCCGAGCCGCGAGATTGTGCCCAAGCTCGGTGAAGTGCACCGGCTGGAGGTGATCCACCGGGACGAATGGATCACACTGCGTTAATCTTGCACAACCTATTGTATATCCATGTGCCAACATAATTTTTTTGAGGAGGAATTGCCATGAGTGAAGTGGTTAACAAGACAACGCTGGCCAAAGCAACCACAGGGGTACTCGCAAGCCTGACTACCGCCCAGAAGAATGAAGCCCTGCTGGTGATGGCTGCCGCCCTGCGTGCCGAAGCTGATTACATTATTGCCGCCAACGCCGAAGACCTGGAGCGCGGCCGGTTGAACGGGACACCGGAGTCGATGCTCGACCGGCTGGCCTTGGATGCGGGACGGATTGACAGCATAGCCGAAGGCTTGCAGCAGATTGCCGTTCTGCCCGATCCGGTTGGAGACAATCTGGAGACGATCGAACGGCCAAACGGCCTACACATTGAGAAGGTACGGGTTCCGCTTGGAGTCATCGGCATTATCTATGAAGCACGCCCCAACGTCACCGTTGACGCTGCCGGACTGTGCCTTAAGACCGGCAATGCCGTGGTGCTGCGCGGCGGCTCCTCCGCCCTCTCCTCCAACCGTGCCATTGCCGAGGTGCTGCACCGCGCACTTGCAGGTACCGCCCTTCCGCCGGATGCCTTGCAGCTGATCGAAGATCCTAACCGTTCCTCCGTGGATGAAATGCTGAAGCTGAACGGACTGCTGGATGTGATCATCCCGCGCGGAGGAAGCTCTCTGATTCAGAATGTGGTTCTGAACGCCACCGTACCGGTTATTGAAACAGGAGCAGGCATATGCCATACTTATCTGGATGCAAGTGCCAATCCGGAAATGGCCCGGCGTATTAGCGTGAATGCGAAGGCCCAGCGGCCTTCGGTCTGCAATTCAATGGAGACACTGCTGGTTCACCGTGCTTACGCCGAAGAACACCTCGCCGCACTTGCCGAAGCCTTCCGCGAGGCCCGTGTGGAGCTGCGCGGCTGCCAGGATACCGTTGCTCTTATCCCTTGGGCTGTGCCTGCCACACCAGAGGACTTCGCTACAGAATACAACGATTATATTCTAAATATTCGTATCGTTGACACGCTGGAAGAGGCTCTCGGACATATCGCGGAATTCGGCACCAAGCATTCCGAATGTATTGTAACTGAAGACGCGGCGAATGCTGCACGCTTCCTGCAGGAGATTGACGCTGCAGCGGTATATCACAATGCATCTACCCGGTTCACGGACGGCTTTGAGTTCGGCTTCGGTGCCGAGATCGGCATCAGCACCCAGAAGCTCCATGCCCGCGGGCCAATGGGACTGCCTGCATTGACTTCAAGCAAATATATGATTCACGGCTCCGGCCAAATCAGGGGTTAACTCACTCAACTTATAGGGGGACTGCCAGCCATGTGCCAGCAACCAGCAATTCCGCTCATCAATCATAATATCGTTTTTTACGGCGCAGGCTCGATGGCTGAGGCCATTGTGCGGGGATTGATCGCCCGGAATGTAGTGGAATCGGGCCGAATTATTATGCTGAACCGCAGCAGCAGCGAACGCTTGGCTGAGCTCCGCAGCCGGTACGGCGTGCTCGGCTATAATGCTCCCGAGTCCAAGCTCGAGGCTCTGCGCACTGCGCCGGTCATCGTTCTAGCTATGAAGCCCAAAGACGCTGCCGAAGCGCTCCGTTCACTGGGACCGCTGCTGTCGCCGGATCAGCTCGTCATCTCCGTCATTGCCGGGCTGACCATCCGTACGATGCAAGGCTTACTGGGTAATCCACAGCCTGTGGTTCGCACCATGCCGAACACCTCTAGCTCCATCGGCCTTGGGGCTACCGGGATTGCCTTCTCCAAGGAGGTTGGCGAAGACAGCCGCCGTACAGCGCTTAATATCTTCGAAGCGATCGGCCTGACGGCGGTCATTGACGAAGAACGGATGGAGACCTTAACAGGGATCTCCGGCAGCGGACCGGCTTACATCTATTACATGATGGAAGCGATGATCGCTGCCGGTATCCGCGGAGGGCTGCCGCTTGCGCAGAGCCGTGAGCTGACCGTCCAGACCGTGCTTGGCGCAGCCCGGATGGTGCAGCAGACCGGTGAAGAGCCTGCCGCCCTGCGCAAAAAGGTCACCTCGCCGAATGGATCTACCCAGGCGGCCATTGAAGTACTGGAGCGCGGCGATTTCTTCGAGACCGTCATTTCCGCCGTCAACCGCTGTGCGGAACGTTCCCGCGAGATGGGCTCGGCTCTGGAGCAGGAGCTGCACTAATTTTTCGGCCTAGTTATTGATAACTTTCCACATTACAAACAGCCCGCAGTCCCTTCCATATGAAGGGACTGCGGGCTGTTTGCGGGTTGTGAGGCATAATTCCGCCAGCTTCAAGTGCATTTATACCCTTCATTTTGCTCATCAAGCCACTTTTGCTGAATTCAATGGCACTTCAGCCCCTCACCCCCGATCCCCGCCCACTCTCGGCTAACTCATTAGCAACAAAAGTAAAAAAAAGTGCCCCTTAAGCCACATACATGACTTAAGGGACACCTTAACCGGCCGGGACTTGCCCTGGACCGGCGTATATCACTAACTCGCTCCGCTCATCTGCCTCCGCCCCGGAATTTCTGGGAATAGGCTTTGACATCCTGGGCATTCTTCACCCGGTTGCGGGCCCATTCCAGCAGAATGCGGTCAATGTAACGGAAATGAAGCTTTCCTGCAAAGACCGACTCCTTCAGCGCGAGCAGAATCAGCTCCTCGGGATAGCGGTCTTCATCCACCCAACCGGAAATAGATTCACATTCCATGGGGGACAGCGGACGTCCGAATTCCTTCTCGAAAATGCTGAACAGACTCCGTCCGTCTTCTGATTCCTTGTCACCCGGCACAGCCGGGCGGCCATAGCCGCCGCCCGGTGCGGTAGCCCCAGAGTGATGAGCCACTGCCCGGGCCCCCGGCTCCCGCCCGCTCTGGCCGGGCTTCTCCTGGGCATTCTCCCGCGAGAGTTCTGCCAGATAAGCTCCCAGCTTCGCGTACAGGCCGGAGAAGTTATAGCGCTCATAATGGATGTCCCTCAGCTCGTCGTTATCTCCGTCGATGCTGATGAACCCCTCCTTCATGAGCTTCTGCAGCTCTCCGGCAATCACCGGAATACTGCGCCCGGTTACTGCCTGCAGCTCCTCCAGGGAAGGGAAATCAATCCCCTCTACCTGTCTGAAGGAGAGCAGGTGAATCAGCAGCATGGATTCACTGCCGGTCAGATTCAGCTTCCGGTAATATTTCAGGAGTGCATAAGGAATGACGGCCATTCCGTTCTCCAGGCCGAAGGCTACGCCCTCGCCCCAGGTATTCCAACCTTTTCCGTCCATACTTAAGCCCCCTTTCCCTATTCTTTAAGGGTAAAGACGGTACAGTGTACGAGGGAAGGCAATCGTCTCACGAACATGGTCCAGACCGCAGATCCAGGCTACTGTACGCTCCAGCCCCAGACCGAAGCCGGAGTGTGGAACCGTGCCGTAGGTGCGCAGATCCATGTACCATTTGTAGGTGTCCATCGACAGGTTATGTTCCTTGAAGCGGGCTTCCAGCAGCGCCGGATCATCAATACGCTGTGATCCGCCGATGATCTCCCCGTAGCCTTCAGGAGCGATCATATCCGCACACAGCACCACTTCCGGACGATCAGGATGCGGCTTCATATAGAAAGCCTTGAAGGAAGCCGGATAGTGGGTAATGAATACCGGTCTGTCGCTCATCTCGGCAATCGCCGTCTCATGAGGAGCCCCGAAATCATCGCCCCAGGCAATTTCATAGCCCTTTTCATTCAGGAACTTAATCGCATCGTCATAGCTGATACGCGGGAATGGTGCTTTGATGTTCTCAAGCTTCGAGACATCGCGGCCCACTGCTTCCAGCTCGGCGCGGCAATTCGTAAGCACGGACTGCACGACAAAGCTGATGAAATCCTCCTGCACGCATAAGCTCTCTTCATGATCGGTGAAGGCCATTTCCGGCTCAATCATCCAGAACTCGATCAGGTGGCGGCGGGTCTTGGATTTCTCTGCACGGAAGGTAGGGCCGAACGAATAGACGCGTCCCAGCGCCATGGCTGCGGCTTCCATATACAGCTGCCCGCTTTGGGTCAGATAGGCGTCTTCATCAAAATACTTGGTGTGGAACAGGTTGGTCGTGCCTTCTGCTGACGTTGGGGTCAGAATCGGCGGGTCCACCTTCGTGAAGCCGCGCTCATTGAAGAACTGCTGAACCGCGCGGATAATCTCCGCACGAATGACCATTACCGCCCGCTGCTTGGAGGAACGCAGCCAGAGATGACGGTGATCCATCAGGAAATCGACGCCATGCTCCTTGGGAGTAATCGGGTAATTCTCGGTAATATGCAAGACTTCGATTCCTGTAACCGTCATTTCAAAGCCTGACTGGCTGCGGGGCTCCTCGCGGATAATTCCGGTCACGTACAGCGAGCTTTCCTGAGTCAGGCTCTTGGCATCATCCCAGACCTGCTCAGGGACCTCTGATTTCACCACAACCCCCTGGATATAACCGGTACCGTCGCGAAGCTGCAGGAACTGAATTTTACCACTGGAGCGCTTGTTGTTAACCCAACATCCGATGACAACACTCTCTCCAACATGCTCATTCACGTTCTTGATTACACTCTTATTAGCCATGCCTAAGATCTCTCCTCTAATTTAGCCGTTAATTCCTTGCACAATACTGTACGTATCACGTGCAATGACAAGCTCTTCGTTTGTCGGAACCACAAGCACCTGAACCTTGGAATCAGCCGTAGAGATGCGGCGCGGATCGCCGGAGCGAACCTTGTTGGCTTCTGCATCCAGTTCAATTCCGAGGAACGTAAGATTGTTCAGTACTTTTTCACGCAGGAGGGAAGCATTCTCGCCCACACCGGCTGTAAACACGATTACGTCTACACCGTTCATGGCAGCTGCGTAAGAACCGATATATTTACGCAAACGGTACTCGTACATTTCAAAAGCAAGCGTTGAGTTAGGCTCGCCTTTCTCCGCACCGTCAATAATATCACGCATGTCACTGCTCACGCCAGAGATTGCCAGAAGTCCGCTGTGCTTGTTCAGCATGGAGTTCACTTCACCGACAGACAGTTCTTCCTTATTCATTACATAAGGAACAATAGCCGGGTCAAGGTCACCACTGCGTGTACCCATCATCAGACCTTCCAGCGGAGTCATCCCCATCGAAGTGTCAACAGAAATGCCGCCGTTAACTGCAGTTACGCTGGCACCGTTACCGATATGACAGGTGATAATTTTGAGGTCGCCAAGCGGACGGTCCAGATACTCAGCAGCAGCTTTGCTGACGAAATCATGCGAAGTACCATGCGCACCATAGCGGCGGACTTTGTATTTGTTGTACAGCACTCTAGGAATGGCATACATATAAGAACTTTCAGGCATGGTCTGGTGGAAAGCAGTGTCAAATACCACAACCTGCGGCACACCCGGCATATTAATTTCAGACGCGGTAATCCCCATCATCGCAGCAGGATTATGCAGCGGCGCAAGGTCGAACAGCTGGCGGATCTTCGTCTTCGCATCTGCATCCACAAGAGCGGAAGCCTTGAAGAATTCCCCCCCGTGTACTACACGGTGTCCCACAGCATTGATCTCGTCAGTAGAGCCAATAACCCCATGTTCCTTGTCGGTCAGACAAGCAAGCACTTTACGGATCGCTGTATTGTGTTCCAGAATTTCGCTGACTTCAGTTACTTCCTGTTTGCCGGTTGGCTTGTGGTTCAGAATAGAGGAATCCATCCCGATACGTTCTACCAGACCCTTGGCGAGCACAGATTCATCGGTCATGTTGTACAGCTGATATTTCAATGAGGAACTGCCGGAGTTAATTACTAAGATATTCATACACGGTCACCATCCTTGTCATACTTGAAGAAGCCTTCGCCCGATTTCGCACCCAGTTGTCCTGCACGCACCATCTTCTTGAGAATGGTCGATGGACGGTACTTGAGTTCGCCGTATTCACGGAACATGTTCTCAAGCGCGGCAAGAACGGAATCCAGACCGAAGCGGTCTGCCATTTCAAGCGGCCCGTTCTGGAACTGGTAGCCGATGCGCATAGCGTCGTCAATATCTTCGGGAGAAGCGACACCTTCCTGCAGGACATGCATAGCTTCGTTGATGAACAGGCAAATGAGGCGTGAAGATACAAATCCGGGGGATTCGTAGATCATAACGCCTTTTTTCTCAACAATCTCATCGACAAAGGCTTTAGTATCTTCAAATGTGCTGTCCGAGGTTTTCAGACCGCGCACGATTTCAACCAGATCAACCTTACCTACAGGGTGTATGAAATGCATGCCGATAACGCGTTCCGGATACATTGTAGAGCTTGCAAGCTCAGTCAAGCTAAGCGTTGACGTATTGCTGGCAAGAATAATGTGGCTCGGACACACCTGATCGAGCTGATTGAATACCTTTTGCTTGGCCTCCAGATCTTCAACGATGGTCTCAATGACCATATCGCAGGAGCTCAGTTCAGCGAAGTGTGTAACCTTCTGGATACGGGCCAGGATGAGCTTCTTCTCCGCCTGGGTAATCGCCCATTTCTCCAGCTGCTTGTCGAGACTGGTCTCGATCATTTCGTAGGAGTAGTTCAGCCGTTCTGCAGTTTTTTCCACCAGCATGACATCCAGGCCTTTGGCTGCCAGCATTTCAGCAATCCCTTGTCCCATTGTGCCTCCGCCGATGACACCGATCTTCTTAAAATTCATGTAAAAGTCTCCATCCTTTCAGGTATCTATACTTCTGTATTGTACCTTGTCTGTCGAAAAAAATAAGTAGCCCGACATATAATGATATCTTAGCATGTCTGAAAAGTAAAAAAAAATAACCGGCATAAAGAATTATGCCGGTAAAAGGACACTGTCACGAAATTGACAACGAAATTGCTCTCCGGAGAGGACTTCTTCCTTCATTAAAATGTCAAGGGAGTAATCAAATATATTTCTCTGCTTGTCCAGCAGGTCATTTGTGCGGATCATAAGATCATCCAGTATTTTACTGTTTTCCTTCATTAATTCTTCGGTGGTAACCATTTGCAGATTCGCAATACCCAGCGAAGTGAGCCCTGACTTCATCATGGTCTCCACGATATTCAGTGCCTGATCGAAGTCTCCACGGGAACCGGTACTGCGTCCCCCGTAATACATCTCTTCGGCAGCCGCTCCTCCAAGAGCAATCATGATCTGGTTCTCCAGGTAATCCTTCGTGTACAGATACTGCTCGGTCTGCGGATTATGCCGGACATACCCTAGAGCCTGACCGCGCGGGGTCAGTGTTACCTGGCTAACGCTTCCGGGGCGCAGCAGCTCAGCCATAATAGCATGTCCAAGCTCATGGATCGCTACCCGCTTCTTCTCTTCATGGTTGGTCTCACGGTCGGTCTTTTCACCCATCATGACCTTGTCGATCGCCATCGACAGATGACGCTGCTCTACCAGAGTCAGATTCTCGCGCATCATGTAGATCGCGGCTTCGTTCATCACGCTCTCCAGCTGCGCACCCGAGAAGCCGTAAGCTTCTTCGGCGATTTTATCCAGATCCACGGTATCATGCAGCGGCTTGTTCTTGGCATGCAGGTCGAGAATCGACTTGCGGCCCTTCTTGTCAGGCATATCGACCTGAATATGGCGGTCAAAACGCCCCGGGCGCAGCAGCGCAGAATCAAGCATCTCCTTGCGGTTCGTTGCGGCTACCAGCAGGATGCGCGGGGTATCGTTGTTATAAATCCCGTCCATCTCTGTCAGCAGCTGATTGAGGGTCTGATCATATTCACGCTGTTGTCCGCCTTCGCGCTTCCCGCCGATGACGTCGATTTCATCAATGAAAATAATGGCGCTTTGCTTATTCTCCTTGAGTGCGCGTGTGCGGGCATCCTTGAACAAATCGCGTACGCGTCCCGCACCCACACCGACATACATCTCAACGAATTCACTACCCGAGGCAGCTACAAACACGGAGCCCGTATAATGTGCCGCAGCCTTAGCCATCAGCGTCTTTCCTGTTCCCGGAGGACCTGTAAGCAGAATTCCCTTGAGCGGGCGAATCCCGAACTTGCTGATTTCTTCATGCCGGATCAGGAAGTCCAGCGCTTCACGCAGCTCCTGCTTGGCATTGTCCTGTCCGCCGATCTCTTCAAAGGTCAGCTTGGAAGGGCCGTTCTTCTTGCGCTTCTTATCTGCACCTGCATTAACCGTCAGACCGCCGCGGGCATGAGCAATGAACAGGAGCGCGGCAACCATGCCCAGCGCTATGATTACAGGGAAGATATTGATCCCCACAAAAGCCATAAAAATCAGCATGACCGGAACGAATCCGGCTACAACCTCTTTCCAGTACTTAGGCATTGTTCCACACTCCCATCTTGGCTGCTGCACGTGGCAGAATGATAAATTTGCTCTCTGTGCCGTTGCTCAGGCTTACATATACATTATTGTCGTCAATCTCTGTGGTAGCTGTAACCCCGCTGTACTTGCTCTCCTGCTCCTTCAATCCGTCCAGCTTGGCTGGTATCAATGTATACTTCCGGCTCTCCATCGCTTCTGCTACAGAGAACATCGCTTTATCCCAATACTCATCCAGCAGTTCACTCGGCTTCTGTTCCACATCCAGCTTCAGGGTCCGTCCGTCAATAGCAGTGCTGCCTTCTCTTGATACATACTGCACCAGTTCACGTAATTTCGTGCCCGGCTGCAAATCCAGTTTCAAAGTGACCTCATTGCGTTTAATAGTAATATGGGAATCCTTCACTCCCTCGTAGGATGATACCAGCTTCTGCAGCGGCTCCTGCACCGCGAATGTACGGTAGGAATACCAGCCACCAAACAATAATGCAGCAGACAGCAGAGACGTTAGCAGTACAGGCACAAGACGAAGTTTCAAGAAACGTCCTCCTCTCAATAATGACCGAGCACAACTCTATAATAAAGACCAGCCAGCGTGTCTAGCGCCCATCCGAGACGGACATGCTCTTAAGCATGTCTTAGTACAAGTAGTAGTATATCATAGGTGTATATACGATTTTACATAAAGTTGTGAATATATTTAAAATTTTTGATACTAATTTCTGGATGTTTCATGCGCTTATCATTTTTACCCGGTCAATCTTCAGTTTGGAGTCCGCTTGATTTCAGCCATCATAAATTCCGCAAAATCAGTTAATTCGCGCGGTTCATAGCCTTCGGCGACTGCCGCACCGCTATATTCCTATTCCGCAATTATTCGGCAGACTGTCATGAAAGGCTACGCTACGCCTGGCAAGTCTATGATTGACCTCTGCGGACAGCTTGTCCTCTACGACAATGAGCAGATCAATGTCGCTTGAACCCGGTTGAAAACAGCCCGATGTACATGAATGGTACTGCAATCTATATATACTGGTATATGTACATATTGACAACAGAGCAGTAGGGAGCAGCTCCGATCAATGCCTCCCCTTTATTAAGTAAGCCACAGATCCTGGTGTCCCTCAAGTCCATGAACAGCTCTAGCCTGTTCTCTACTCGTATATAACACGCCAAAAAAGCGGGAGTACAGTATCACTGTATCTCCCGCTTCTAAATATAGTTCAAGCCTGAACGCCCGGCCGCTTAAAGTGACGCTAGCGGTTCGGCAGACTGTACCCCTCACCGATGGCGCTGCCATCCTTGAAGCGGTAAAAATTATAATAGAATCGCCCGTCTTTTTTGTAAAATAGCTGCCAGGCATATTCCCCGTTGTATACACCGGGCAGCAGCCGTTCGATCGTAATGTCCGGCAGCTGGGCGGCTATGATTCCGCGCATTTTCTCTTCTGAGGTGCCATTGCTCAGTTCCTCAGCATACAGGTCGTTGTCGCCTCCGGCAGGCTTGCCCTCCAAGGTGAAACGGACCCACACCATCAGCTCGGTCCCTGCTTCATTTTTACCGGTCAGCACCCAGTAGATCTCATTCTCATTCCAGACAGATTTCTGGGCCTTGGTTACCTCTGTTAGTCCGGCACGCGCCCGGGCCAGCTCCTTGGCCTCACTCCGCTCGTTCCACTGGTCCTTCATAATGTAGGCATAGAACTGGCTTAGTCCGAACAGAAGGAGCAGCACCACGGTAATCCCCAGCCAGATCCATTTTCTCCTCTTCTTCTTCACCACGCTGCTTCCTTTCCCGTTCCCTTGAATTACCGTTTAAGCAGGCTCTCGAACGTCTCCTGTGCTTTGCGGCG
Organism: Paenibacillus sp. FSL R7-0210; assembly: GCF_038009085.1. Classification (NCBI taxonomy): domain Bacteria; kingdom Bacillati; phylum Bacillota; class Bacilli; order Caryophanales; family Paenibacillaceae; genus Paenibacillus; species Paenibacillus sp. FSL R7-0210. The sequence continues at coordinate 1,540,626 of NZ_JBBPAR010000001.1, read as the reverse complement.
GATGGCTTCTTCATCAAGTGTCAGGCATTGTCCATGCTTCACAACCTGCTGGCCGTTCACCCATACATGCTCTACATCCTTGGCACTTGCCGAATATACGGCATGGGAGAGCAGATCGGTATGCGGCAGCAGATGAGGCTGGTCAATATCAAGTGCGATGAAGTCGGCCTTCATTCCTGCTGCAAGCCGGCCCACCCCGCTTAGGAAAATAGACTGCGCCCCATACTCCGTAGCCATCAGAAGCGCCTCAGGAGCCGGTACCGCTGTAGGATCACCGCTTACGCCCTTGTGGATCAGAGCCGCCAGCCGCATCTCTTCGAACATATCCAGATTGTTGTTGCTCGCCGCACCGTCTGTCCCCAGAGAGACCTTAACCCCGGCTCTCAGCAGCTCAGGAACACGGGCTACCCCGCTGGCCAGCTTCAGGTTACTACCGGGGTTATGCGACACGCCAACGTTATGGCGGGCCAGGATCCCGATCTCTTCATCGTTCAGATGAACCCCGTGGGCAATGAGCGAAGGACGGGTGAACATCCCGAGCTTCTCCAGATGCGCGACCGGACGCAGGCCGTAGTCGGCCACGTTCTGTTCCACTTCATGGCGCGTCTCGGACATATGGGTGTGTATTGGCAGGTCTAGATCATGGGCAGCCTGCACAAACTTCATGAAAAACTCTGGAGGACAGGTGTACGGGGCGTGCGGTGAGAGCATGGTCGTAATTCTGCCGTCAGCCTTGCCGTGCCAGTTACGGGCAAAAGCAATCGCCTCAGCAAGCTTCGCTTGCTGTACCTCTTCCGGGCACAGCCCAATTACGCCGCGCATCAGCACAGCACGAATACCGGACTGCTCCGTTACTTCCGCTACCCGGTCCATATGATCATACATATCGAGGAAGGTGGTTGTGCCGCCCTTCAGCATTTCCAGTACAGACAACGAGGTTCCCCAATATACATCATCACCAGTGAATTTCTCTTCCATCGGCCACATCTTCTCCTGCAGCCAAGTCTGAAGCACCATATCGTCGCCGTATCCGCGCAGCAGTGACATGGCCGTATGCCCATGGGTATTGACCAGACCCGGCATGAACAGCAGACGGCTGCCGTCTATGACCTGTGCACCATCCTCCACTACCGGCTCAGCTTCACCTATGTAAGTAATCAGATCATTCTCCAGGGACATGTACCCGCTCAGTACCGGCTTGTCACTGCCCGGAACCAGGAAGTGCCCATTCTTGATTATCGTGATCTTACTGCTCATCTTCAGCCTCATCCTTTCCATCATGCAAATAATAGGCCAAGCTCTGCAGATCTGTGGTGAAATCTGCGGCATGAATCCGGATATTGGCAGGCGTCTTGAGAATAACCGGTGCGAAGTTCAGAATCGCTTCGATACCGGAATCCACAAGAATATCGGCTACGTTCTGGGCTTCGCTGTCAGGCACGGTAATAATCCCGATCCGGATGCCCTGCGAGCGGATGGTACTGCTTAGCTCCTCCATCGGCTGCACAACCAGCGAGTTGATCTGCTGGCCCACCTTCGGCGGGTAGGCATCGAAGATGGCAGTAATCTTCATCGTATCCTTCAAGTAAGCGTTGTAGTTAGACAAAGCATGACCGAGGTTACCGGCTCCAACCAGTGCAACATTAATTTGCTGGTCAAGCTTCAGGATATGGCGGATCTTCTCAATCAGATAAGATACATCATAGCCGATGCCTTTTCTGCCAAAATCACCGAAATAAGCCAAATCCTTACGGATCTGGGCGGGATTTAGGTCAAGCTTCTGGCCCAGCTCCTGAGAAGAGACTGTGGAGATTTCACGTTTTTGGAGATCGTTCAGGAAACGCAGGTACACTGGGAGCCTGCGCACGACGGCCTCCGATATTTTATCCGATTTCATGTATTCTCCTCCTTAAAAGTTTTGTTAGCCTACACTTCATTCCGTACAATTATAGCAACCGTGCCCCGCCGCCTGCCGGAGTGGCAGGACAGGCGGGAACGGATCTTCAGGATAATCATGACTTATTAATAATAGCAATAGCAGATGAATTAGGAAACCCCGCCGTCATCCAGCCATTCGGCAATTCTCGGGACCATCTGCTCGGTGAGCATATGCTCCATCTTGGGACCGGGGAGCGAGTACAGAAAGTACTTTCCGTAATGCGATTCAATCACTCTGGTATCGTACACAATTACGATGCCCCGGTCCTGCGCCGTGCGGACCAGCCGCCCGAAGCCCTGCTTGAAGCGGATGACAGCCTGCGGCACGGACAGCTTCATGAACGGATTCTTCTTCTGTGCCTGAAGCAGCTCTGACTTCGCTTCTGCCAGCGGGTGATTCGGCGGCTGGAACGGCAGTCTGACAATCGCCAGGCAGGTCAATGCTTCTCCAGGGATATCCACCCCTTCCCAGAAGCTGCTGGTACCCAGCAAGACCGAAGCCGGGCTGTCCTGGAAGCGGCGGATCAGCTTGCTCCGGCTGCCGCCTTCCACACCTTGTCCGAGTACCGCGATATCCTGTGAGGCAAGTGCCTCCTTCAGCGGTTCATACACCTGGCGCAGCATCTTGTAGGAGGTGAACAGCACCAGCATCCGCCCCCGTGTTGTTACAGCTGTCTCAGCAAGGGAGTGCACGAGGGTGTCCACAAAGCGGGCATCCCCAATACTCCCCTTGACGCTCGGGAAGTCCCGCGGAATGACCAGGAGAGCCTGCTCACGATACTTGAATGGCGACGGAAGCAGTGCAGTCATCAGACGCCGCTGCTCTGCAGCCTCGCCAAGACCCAGGTTATCAATCATGAACTGGAAGGATTTATCCACGGATAAGGTGGCCGAGGTCAGGATAATGCTCTTCTTCTTATCGAAGAACAGCTCCCTGAGCTGGGTGCTGACATCTACAGGAACAGCATACATTTGCAGCGACTTGCCCTTATAATTACCGCTTCCCTCCAGCCAATACACGATATTCTCATCGTTCAGACTCATGAAGAAGCGGATCTGCTCTCTAATGGATGCCAGATCCTTGAATAACCCGCCGATATCGGTCACAAGACTGTCTGAGGAGGATTGGCTGTCCGTGTCACGCATCTCACTGAGCATTTTGTCGCCCTTGCGGATGATATCGCTCAGACTGAGGTTCAGTGTATTCTCAAGGGCAGCCAGCTCCTCCCAATCCTTCGGCTTCTTGCCCGGCTGCAGGCGTGCCACCAGCTGGCCTGCTTCACCGGCCCCTGCATCGCTGCGCTCGGGCAGCAGGCTGAAGAGCCGGTCGCTGAGCGCATCCCAGGACTCCTTCACCGTCAGCAGATCGGGATAGATCCGGTCGATCACGCCGCTCCATTCGGAAGCCTGCTCACTGCCCGAAGACTGCAGACTCTGGCGGAGGGCAGGCAGCTGCCCGCTCCGGCTATCCTTATAGAGTCGGGTGAGGGTATGGGCGAATGTGAAATATTTCATCTGCATGCCAAGATGCTTGCCGGCAATATCCTCCAGATGATGGGCTTCATCAATTACAAGATGGTCGTACGCCGGAAGAAGCTGATGCCCGGCTTTGACATCTGCGAACAGCTTGGAATGATTGGTGACCACCACATCGGAGATCCCGGCTTCATGCTTGGCCCGGTGGTAATAGCATTTGCGGAACCACGGACAGGCGCGTCCCAGGCAGGAGTCGGTATCACTGGCCACCGTCTCCCAGAAATCGCCGCCCCGTCCGCTTAAGTTAAGCTCCTCATCATCGCCGGTCGTCGTCTGAGTCAGCCAGACAAGCATTTGCGCAGCGGTGAGCGCTTCTTCCCTTGGACTCGTAAAGTCCTTTTTGTTCATTCTATGTTCGAACTTGCGCAGACACAAATAGTGCCCTCTTCCCTTAAAGATGGAGGCCTTGAACGGGAACGGCACAACGCTGGTTAAGAGCGGAATATCCCGCTCCCGCAGCTGGTCCTGAAGGTTAATGGTATGCGTGCTGACCATCACCTTCTGATCGCTTTTCACACTATGGTAGATGGCCGGAAGCAGATAACCCAGCGATTTGCCTGTGCCTGTTCCCGCTTCAATCAGCAGATGCTTGTCCTGCTCAAGCGCTGTAATGACCTCATGGATCATCAGCTCCTGGGCTTCTCGGCTCTCATACTGGGGAAGAACAGCCTTCAGCCGCTTGGTTACCTCATCCATATATTCTTCAAAGGTAATATTCTCCAGCGGATTGACGCTTCCTTCCTCCCGTGGCGTAGCCAGCTCTGCCCAGTCCCCCACAGCCAGCGCAAGCTGGCGGTAGAAGCTCAGCTCACCTTCCGGCTGAAAGGTCTCCATCTCCCGCTCCCGCAGCAGTCCGTCGAAATACCAGGCCAGATCACTGTCTTCGTCCGCGAACAGCTCATTCAGCCGCTGAATCGTCAGCAGCGGCAGACTCTGCAGCTCTTCCAGACATTTGAGCAGCACAATAGCCGTGGCAAGCGCATCACTGTCCGCCTGATGGGGACGGTCATGCGTAATGCCGAAGTGGCTGCTTACCGCGCCAAGCTGATAGGTGCTCAGCGAGGGAAAGCATATTTTGAGAAAATCGATCGTATCCAGAATCCGCCCCTGAAACGGCAGGTAGCCGCAGCGGTCCAGCGCATTCTGCAAAAAATGAAAATCAAACGCGACATTGTGTCCGACGAGGACTACATCATCCAGCAGCGGCACCAGCTCCATCATCATCTCATCGAGCTCCGGCGCATCCTGTACATCGCTGTCTGTAATTCCGGTCAGGCCCGTAATAAAAGGAGGAATTGGCGCTCCGGGCTTGACATAGGAACCATACACCCGGGAGATCGTCCCGTCTTCTTCTATAATGGCAAGGCCAACCTGGATGATCTCTCCCACAGATTGGGTTCCCGTAGTTTCAAAATCAAGCACGGCAAATTTCATTATAAGTTCTATTCCCTTTCACTTGAGACTCTTTATCAGCATAACAGAAGTTACGAAAAAAGGCGATGCACACCCCGGGAAGTGGGGCGCATCGCCTAAAGAAACCGAGGATAAATTATAAAAGCGAAACCAGCTGATGGCCAAACTCCAGCTTCCCGCCCCGTCTGCGGCACACCTCCAGATTCACGTTCGGCTCCGGCAGATCAGGATCATGCAGCAACGACAGGCTGAACAGCTCACTGGCTTCATTGAAGCGTTCCTGGGAAGCCCGGATACAGCCCAGAGCATTATAGATCATCGCCTTCAGCTTCACCTCACGGATCAGGCCCAGCATGTGATTCAGATGTCCCCAGGCGGTATCGCCTTCTCCCTCCTGCAGATAAGCCATGGCCAGATACAGGCGGGCAGCGAGGCTGTCCGGATATTGTGCCGTAACCTCCCTGAACTGTTCAATGCACTTGCGGTACATCAGCAGCTTATAATAGCCCTGGCCCCTGACAAAAGCATCCATCCCAAGCTCAGGGGCCTCCTCTTCCGGCAGCTCCTCCGGCTGAACCTGAAAATCCGCCTGTTCCCGGAACTCGCTTAGCTTCTCGGCGAAGACCAGCCATTCGTCCATTACATTATCACTGATGCGGTGGAGCATATTATACTTGGATAAAAGATCGCTTCGGCGGGCACCCTCCGCAGTAGGATAGTCGGCTTTGATCTCCTGGAGCATCTTGTTCATCTCAGCAAATAAATGTTGAAACACCGGACATCCCACCCTTACTGATAATGAAGTCAGCTTAAGCTTGCCTTACTTCATTATCAGCAAGTACAGGGGTCTTCATCCCTGCCATTGATTACATGGCTCAAAGCTCAGAATTCAGGCAATCGTCGCATGAATCTCATGATCCGCCAGCTTCACCGGCTTGTTGCCCGCATCAACGAACACTACAGTCGGCTTGTGTGCCGCCAGCTCCTCGGAGGACATGACAGCGTAGGATATAATAATCACTGTATCGCCAGGCTGTACCAGACGCGCCGCTGCCCCGTTCAGACAAATGACGCCGCTGCCGCGCGGACCTGGAATGACATAAGTCTCCAGACGGGAACCGTTATTATTGTCCACGATCTGCACCTTCTCGTTCTCCAGCAGGTCTGCGGCTTCCATCAGATCTTCATCAATGGTAATGCTGCCCACATAATTGAGATTGGCTTCAGTGACCGTTGCCCGGTGGATCTTGGATTTCATCATATGTCTAAACAAGAGCGTGTGCCTCCTTAGGAATAAATACATTATTATCAATGAGACGGGTTCTGCCGAACTTCACGGCCAGAGCCATTATAACCTCTCCGCCCGCATCCGTCAGCCTGCTGCCGCCTTCCAGCTCTTCCAGATCAGGGAAGGTTAGAATCTCCGCATAATCAATGACCGCAAGCGGCGATTCAGAAATGACCGAGACCAGCAGGGCCCGTGCTTCATCTACCGTACGAATGCTGCCCTCTTCCATAGCCTGGCGCACCTCGCGCAGGGAACGAGACAATACCAGTGCCTGTCTGCGCTCCTCGCTGCTCAGATAGACATTGCGGGAGCTAAGCGCCAGCCCATCTTCCTCGCGCACAATGGGACAGGCGATAATATGCACGTTCATGTTAAGGTCAGACACCATCCGGCGGAGAACCGCTACCTGCTGGGCATCCTTCAGTCCGAAGAAGGCGTAATCCGGCTGCACGATATGAAACAGCTTGCTGACCACAGTAGTTACTCCGTCAAAATGTCCCGGACGCGAAGCGCCGCAGAGCTGTGACGTAAGCGAGGAGACCGATACGCCTGTACGGATCGGCTGCGGATACATCTCTTCTACACTTGGGATGAACACCAGGTCCGCACCTTCACGTTCAGCCAGCGCCAGATCACGCTGCTCATCGCGCGGATAGGAAGCAAAATCCTCATTCGGGCCAAATTGCAGCGGATTGACAAAAATACTCATCACCACCGTGCCGCTCTTCTCCCCTGCCTTACGCAGCAGACTGGCATGTCCTTCATGCAAATATCCCATGGTAGGCACAAAACCAACAGGGCCATGGCCCCCTTGACGCATATATTCGAGCGCTTCGCGCAGTTCAGCAATCGTTCGGATCACTCTCATTTTATTTCACTCCTTTGCCGGCATTGCCGTATAAAGATTCCAGAACGGTCTCGTCCGCGCTAAAGACATGCTCTTCCGCAGGGAACGAGCGGTCCTTCACTTCCTGAACGTAGCTGGTGATGCCTTCACGAATTAGAGTGCCTACATCGGCGTAGGTTTTGACGAACTTTTTCTCCCGGTAAGGCGAGGCATACCGCAGGACATCATGAAATACCAGAACCTGTCCGTCACAGTAACGCCCGGCACCGATGCCGATGGTCGGTATGCTGACAGCCTTGGAGATGGCTTCTGCCACTTCCTCCGTGACCAGCTCCAGTACAATGCCGAATGCCCCGGCTGCTTCCAGTGCCTTCGCTTCGTCCATCAGCCGCTGCGCATCCTTGGCATCCTTCCCCTGAATCCGGTAGCCGCCGATCATATTGACCGACTGCGGGGTCAGGCCGATATGGCCGAGCACCGGAACTCCGGCTGCTACTACAGCCGACACTGCGGAGCAGATCTCAAGGCCGCCTTCCATTTTGACCGCATGGGCCTGGCCTTCCTGCATCAGTCTGCGCACACCGCGCAAGGTCTCATCCACGCTTCCGTGGTAGGTCATGAACGGCATATCAGCCACTATAAAAGTATTAGGCGCCCCGCGCTTCACCGACCGGGTATGGTAGACCATATCCTCTATGGTAACCGGCAGCGTGGTGTCATAACCAAGCACGACATTCCCCAGGGAATCACCGACCAGAATCAGGTCGATTCCGGCTTCCTCCGCCAGCAGGGCTGAAGGGTAGTCATACGCGGTCAGCATGCTCAGGGGCACCCCGTCCGTTTTCATTTTTTTCATTTTGACAATATTCAGTGCGTGTTTGTCTGCCATGTCGCTCTCATTCCCCTTTTCCATAAAATACGCGGTATCCGCGCAAACAAAAAAACCCTTTAGCATGGTCCGCTAAAAAGGTCCGAAGGGCAAAAAAGAGTCACTCGCGATCGTCCCTTCTGTCTCGGTCCTTACGGCTCAGAGCAGAATCCAACGTAACCGTTACATCCAGTTATGAAGGTACATCCGGTAAATAGGTGTCCTGTTAAAAGATACAATTGCGTGAGTACAGCTCGCCATGCGATGCCGCCTCATGAGGACAGTATACCAAAAAAACACAAAAATAAACACCTTAAAATATGACATGGCCGCTCCCGTGGTCGTGAGGAGCGGCCTTGTTGACAATTTTCGAACTATATAAATTGCAAAATAATTTCAGAATGTGATGGTTGTGACTCCAGAGAAGTTTTGGGCTTCCGGCCGCTGTTGTCCCCAGATTCCCTGATTTAAACCGCTGTTCGCGGTAGAAATCCGGTGACTAGCTTATGCTTACGATGCGAGCTTTCCTACGGAAAGCTTTCAGGCGGACGCTACCGCTCCTACAGCTCCAAAATTCCCCTCCGCCACTTTTCCCTATCTGTTTAAACATTCTAAAATCCTCTAAAATGGGGCAGTTCCAGCCACCTAGTAGTTCATCAGATCTATACGTATGAGAAATACTTTAACTAATGGCTTGCTGAGGGTTTACCTCACCCTGATTAAGGTGCACGGAGTAGTCTTAGTTGTAATTTGTACAACTAAATCGCCGGATGTGCTGCCGAATCTCTGTTTAGTTGTATTTCCTGCAATTAAAATGCCTCTATTTCTGGATTTTCGCCAATCCGAGCAAATTTAGTTGTACAGACTACAATTAGAAGAGGAAGTCTACCCGTTCCACTGTTTTTAGTTGTACAGAATACACTTATCCCTATTTTTTCGCTACGAACGTAGCTTCATCCCTTTATGGAATGAAATCACTTGTTCAATTCTGATGGTCTACTAGATCATTTCAATTTCTCCGGACAGTACGCTCACTACCTCACCCGATTCGTTACGCAGCAGCAGCCCGCCGTTATCGCTCAGTCCGACAGCAGTGGCTTCGGTGCGGCCTTGGGGAGTATTCACGTATACCTGACGCCCGAGTGTCACCGACATGGACTCCCACAGCTCCTTCACGGGATGGAAGCCTTGCTCCATATATACATGATACAAATATTCGAGTTCCTCCAGCACGGCTTCCGCAAGCCTTGTGCGGTCTACAGGAATGCCCCCGCCTTCGATCAGCAGCGATGTACCGATCCCGCGCAGCTCCTCCGGGTAGTCTTCCTCCGTCAAATTCGCAGCGATGCCGATACCGGCGATGCAATAATGCAGCCCGCCTTCACGAAGCGAGGATTCCAGCAGGATTCCGCAGATTTTGCGGCCGCCGGCCAGCAGGTCATTCGGCCACTTGATGCCGGCCGGCACCCCGGTAACCTCACGGATGGCTGTGCAGACAGCCACTCCGGCGAGCAGCGTCAGCTGCGGAGTCAAGGCCAGCTGCAGAGCTGGACGCAGCACCAGGCTCATCCAGATTCCTTTGCCGTGGGGGGAGTGCCATTTACGGCCCATCCGCCCGCGCCCGCCGGTCTGCGCTTCGGCCATGACCGTTGTTCCTTCCGGGGCGCCGCCCTCGGCGAGTAGTTTGGCTTCCTCCTGTGTGGAACCGACAGTATCCAGCCGCTGAATGTCTTTGGCCCAGCCGGGAACGAACGCCTCCCGCTTCAACACACCGGAATGCTGCGCATGACCGCTATTCATCTCTATCCATCCTTTGCGCTGCTTGCAGCAGTAATTGGTTGTCATTGGCAAGGTCACCTGCCGCGACAGCCAGAAGAAGCTGGTTCAGCAATACGCCCAGCCACGGGCCGGGACGCTTCTCCAGCGCCGCTGTCACCTCATGGCCGCTCACCGCCAGCTCAGCGAGCGTACGGATCGGCATCTCTGCGGTCCAGGACCGCAGGAGTCTGGTGGTTACAGGGGGGATTGAGCTTGCCATTGTAGGCGCGTCAGGGACGCCTGCCGATCTGGCGGGTGCGACTGGAGCCGTGGCAGGGACGCCTGCCGATCTGGCGGGTGCGCCAGCATCTCTGGCAGGGGCGTCCTCCGCCGTGGCGGGTGCGACTGGAGCCGTGGCAAGGACGGCTGCCGATCTGGCGGGTGCGCCAGCATCTGCGGCAGGGACGTCCTCCGTCGTGGCGGGTGCGACCGCGGCAGTGGCAGAGACGCCTGCGGCCGGGCCGCGCGCACCTGCGCCAACAGCGGACGCGGCGTCAGGCCCCGCCGCCTCAAGCAGCGTCAGCCACCCTTCGGCGGCTGACTGGCCATGGCCCAGCACGGCGGCGATCCACCGCCGCCGCAGCCGCTCCCCGGCGCCGCAAGCCTCCGGCCGCGCCGAGGACAATGCCGCGTCCCAGGCTTCGCGGACGCGGAGCACGGCGACGACGCCAGTGCGCGTCGCCCCCGGGAACGTCCATGCCCGCAGGAGCTCATCGGCGCACTGCGCCGACGATCCCAGGGCATGCAGCAGGAGCGCCCAGCGCAGGCGGGCGCTCTCCAGGTTCCCGAGACCGGCGAGGCGGGCGGCGGCAGCCGCCAGGTCCCGGCCGGTCCAGGGGAACGGCGCTTTGCCGCGCGGCAGCAGGCCGCTGCGCAGCAGGAGCCCCAACCCGCGCTGCGGGTGCGGGCCTTCCAGGATGCGCTCCACCTCGGCGCGCACCCGCTCCACAGCAATATGCGCCAGCTTGTCACGCTGGCGCAGCAGACCGCGCCAGGTATTCTTCGCAATCGCGAAATCCAGCACGGAAGCAAAACGTACGCAGCGCAGCATCCGCAGCGCATCCTCCTCGAAGCGTTCCTCCGCTTCGCCTACACAGCGGATCACGCGGAGCTTGAGATCCCGCTCCCCCCCGAAAGGGTCAATCCGCCCGCCGTCAAGGCCGCAGCAGATGGCGTTGATCGTGAAGTCACGGCGGCGGAGATCCTCCCGCACATCCCTGACGAATACGACATGCTCCGGACGCCGGTGATCGGCATAGCCGCTCTCCGTCCGGTAGGTCGTAACTTCCAGGCTGTAGCCCTCCTGCAGCACAGTGATCGTGCCATGTGCCAGTCCGGTAGGGACGCAGCGCGGAAACAGGGCCATCACCTCCTCCGGCAGTGCGGAGGTAGTGATGTCTATATCATGCACCGGACGGCCCAGCAGCTCATCGCGCAGGCAGCCGCCGACGAAATAAGCTTCATGGCCGCCTCCTATTAGGCCTGCAACAACAGTCCCGGCGGCTTCAGCCATGCCGGGTGGTGCCATTCTCCATTCCATATCGTACTCCTTACCCCAGAATCGGGTCTAATCCGGATACCTTGCGCCCGAGCACACGGTAATAAATATCTTCATATTGATTGGTGATCATATCTCTGCTGAAATCATTGCAGGACCGCTCCAGGCATGCGCGCCGGAAGCTCTCAGCCATCGCCTCATCCGAGAGCAGCCGGACGGCATATTCTGCCATCGATTCCGTATCGCCGACTGGCGCAAGGAATCCGGTCTTGCCATGCTGAATCAGCTCCGGAATCCCACCGGCCTGCGAGCCAATGGTCGGAACGCCGCAGGCCATCGCTTCCAGGGCGACCAGCCCGAAGCTCTCCTTCTCAGAAGGCAGCAGCAGCAGGTCCGCCAGCGAGATCACCTGGGCAATCTCATCCTGCTTACCCAGGAAACGGACATGATCGTCGAGGCCCATCTCGCTGATCTTGGCTTGAATCTTAGGCAGGTCAGGGCCTTCGCCGACCAGCAGCAGCTTGGAAGGCACCTGCCGGTTCACCTTGGCGAACACATCCACCACATCACTCACCCGCTTGACCGGGCGGAAATTGCTGATATGCATCAGAATCTTCTCATCCGGGGCCGCGAAGTCGCCGCGCAGATCCGTTACATCCCGTGGATAATAGACACGCTTATCTACGAAATTATAAGTCAGATCAATTTCACGCGTAATATCAAGCGCCTTGCGGGTCTCCTTGATCAGATCACGGGAGACTGCGGTCACCGCATCACTCTCGTTAATGCCCAGCCGGATCAGATCCTTCAGGGATTCATCCTGGCCCAGCACTGTAATATCCGTACCATGCAGCGTGGTAACCACTTTGATATCATTACCAAGGATCTGCTTGGCCAGAAAAGCACATACCGCATGCGGAACTGCATAATGCACATGGAACAGGTCCAGATTTTGCATTTTGGCTACCTGCGCCATCTTGGTCGCCAGCGCCAGATCATATGGCGGATAGCGGAATACATAATAATCGTTAACCTCTACCTCATGGTAAAAGATATTTTTCTGAAACGTTCCCAGCCGAAACGGGATGCTGTGTGTGATAAAGTGAACCTCATGGCCTTTTTCAGCCAATAGTTTGCCCAGTTCAGTTGCCACCACGCCCGAGCCGCCTAGAGAAGGATAACAAGTGATGCCTATCTTTAGCCGCTCCATAGCTCCGCCCCTTCAATTTTAACTTAAGTCTATTACTTCAAGTAACGATATGAATTAATTATAGTTGTTTTCCGGGCGTTGTCGAGTGGCAACCTCTATTTGCGGGCAGCACTGAACAAATCTACGGTATACGGAACCTTGCCGGCGAACCCTTCGGCATAAGGAATGAGCCTCCGCTGACCGAGCAGCATGTCTCTGGAACGGACGCGCTCGATATACCCTTCCGTCAATGGCGTTGCAACGGCATCTTCACCCGGAGCGAGTCCAAATTGGGAACGGTAGCAGGACAATGCCTGCTCCTTCAGCGGATACTGCGCAGTCACATCTACGATTAGATCCGTCCGTCCAAGATCATTAATAAAGTAGAAATATAATTCAGGCTCGGGGATAGCGGGCTTGTCCGGCATATATTTGCGCAGCTTGGCATTAAATACCGCTTCCTCCACCAGCTTACTGCAGGCAATATGATCAGGATGGCGGTCTTCCCAGTAAGGGGCAAAAACCATAGACGGGGCATAGCGGCGGATTTCCGCTGTTACTGCCGCCAAATGGCCCTCTGTTATATACAGGCCACGGTCAGGCAGCCCCAGATTACTCCGCACCTCAGCGCCCAGCACTGCGGCAGCCTGCTGTGCTTCCTGTTCCCGCAGCTCCACCGTACCGTTCGAGGACATCTCTGCCCGGGTCAGATCGCACATTCCTACCTTGAAGCCGGCAGCAGTATGCTTGGCAATGGTCCCTGCCATGCCGATCTCGGCATCATCTGCATGCGCGCCGAATACCAGAATGTCAAGCTTCATGACTCGTCCACACCCGGCTTGTATTTATGTACCAGCTCACGCCAGCCGAAATCTCCCCGGTCAATAGCCTTCACCAGAATTTCTGCTGTAGCAATATTCGTAGCCACCGGAATCCCGTACACATCGCACAGACGTAGCAGCGCTGTAATATCCGGTTCATGCGGCTGGGCCATCAGCGGGTCACGCAGGAAAATAATTAAATCTAGCTCATCCGTAGCCACCATCGAGCCGATCTGCTGGTCGCCGCCAAGCGGCCCCGACATGTAACGGTGAATGGAGAGCTTGGTCACTTCCATGATACGCTGGCCCGTGGTTCCGGTGGAGAATAATTTATGCCCTTCAAAAACATGCTCATAAGCAGTTACGAAATTAACCATTTCATCTTTTTTGCGGTCATGTGCGATAAAAGCAATTTTCAACATTCTGTTTCTCTCCCCGTCTATTCTATAAAATGCTCAAAGCCGTAAATCAAGCCGGTATAGCCCATCACCTTTTGAATCCCGAGCTTGACTCCAGGCATATAACCCGCGCGCTCATAAGAGTCATGACGGATCTTGAGCGACTGTCCGAACCCGCCGAATACAACCTCCTCCTGGGCAAAAACACCCGGAAGACGCACGCTGTGAATACGGAAGCCGTTATAATACCCGCCGCGTGAGCCTTCAATAATCTCTTCTTCCTCCGGATGTCCCTGGCGGAGCTCCTGCCGCGCCTCAGAGATCATCTCTGCCGTCTTAATCGCTGTTCCTGACGGAGCATCCAGCTTCTGGTCTCCATGATATTCGATAATTTCGAGATGAGGGAAATACTTTGCGGCCTGGGCAGCAAATTTCATCAGCAGAATCGCACCGATGGAGAAGTTAGGCGCAATCAGTCCGCCGATTCCCTGCTCCTGGCATTGCTTGTCCAGCCCGGCGATCTGCTCCGGCGTGAAGCCGGTGGTACCGATAACCGGACGGACGCCGTATTTGACCGCCAGCGCAGTATTGCTATATGCAGAGTGTGGAAGCGTAAAATCAACCATTACATCCGCCTCTGTATCTGCAAGCGCAGTCTCTAGATCCGGAGTCACAAGTACACCGCAATCCTCAAGGCCAACCAGCCGTCCGGCATCTCTGCCATGTGCAGAGCGGTCAACCGCTGCTGCCAGCTCGAGTTCATCATCCTGCAATACCAGCTTCACAACCTCTTTGCCCATTCTGCCTCCGGCTCCGGAAACAATAATCCTGATCTTGTCACTCAAATGAATTCTCCCCGCTTTCCCTGGCTCTGTTATTATTGTATATAGTGTTGCAGCGATTTCTGCAGATCCTTCATCAGCAGACGCAGTCCGCTGTCATCCGGGTGCAGCGACATAACTTCTTTCAATACCGCAATCGCCTGCAGATGTTCATTCATCCGGCTGTGCGCAATTGCCAGCCATACATAAGCATCCCCGTAGAGAGGGTCAAGCGATACAGCTTCCTTAAGCAGCGTAATCGGATGGTACGGATTCACACTGTCCGCTGCGTCATCCTCCAGCAGCCGCTTTGCTTCCTGCACAAGCTTAAGAGCCTGCAGATGCTGAAGATGCAGCTGATACTCCGGTTTGGTTCCATCCAGTCTGCGTGCGGCTACAGCATGTTCAAGCGCTTTGTCCAGCATGCCGCTGCGGGCATAGGTAATAGCGCAGCGGTATCTGACTTCCGCATCATCGGGACTTGCGGCAATGGCCGCCTCGAACAAGGTGATGGCCTCAGCAAAGTCACTGCGGAGTATTGAGCGGTAGGCCGCTTTTACATAATCATTATGGTCCATATCCTCACCATCCTTACGGCTAAATCCCGTTCGTTTGGTACAGCATATGTAGCATAGGCCTAATCGGTGTTTTTGGGCGTCCAGCGCCCGGCATCACGCGTATTGAATTTGTGCATAACCTTATTATGAGCCTCAGTTAAGTCGATACCGAGTGAATTGGCGAAACAAACGGTAATGAAGAGAATGTCGCCCAGCTCCAGCTCAATCGAATTATCAGCTTCATCCGCTTTTTTCGGCTTCTCGCCGAATTGATGGTTGACTTCGCGCGCCAGCTCCCCGACTTCCTCGGACATCCGGGCCAGCATCGACAGCGGACTGAAGTAGCCTTCTTTAAACTGTGAGATATAGGCATCTACCTCACGCTGAATGTCACCAAGACTTTTATCCATAAATTGCCCTTTCACCCCCGTGTGTTCTTGCCTTCTGTTTGCCCCTATGTTATCGTAAAGACGTTTTGAAGACAAATCTTTTTTGCAATGCCGCCTGGAGCTTGTGTGCTCTCCGGGGGGATCATTACATATAAATTGCCCATTTAGAGGCGTAGGCGAGGGATGTTATGAGTTCAACCATTAAAATCAGCACAGTCAGCAAAACAGTGGCCCCCATCATGCTGGGCACGGCCATCTACGCATTCGGACTCCTGTATTTCATTATTCCCAACCAGCTGATGGAGGGCGGAGTTACCGGGATTACCATCCTGCTCAATTACGCCTTTAACATCCCTATCTTCTTAACCACACTGCTGCTGAACCTTCCGCTCTTTCTGCTCGGCTGGAAGGTGCTCGGGGCGAATCAGATCGTCTATACCGGACTCGGCATCGGCTCCCTGTCTTTTTTCCTCTGGTTATTTGAACGGATGATTAAGGCAGGCTGGATTGTAACGTTCAGTACAGAGCATGATTTTATTCTTGCTTCATTATATGCAGGGGTAACCCTGGGTCTGGGCTTGGGGATTGTCTTCCGCTTCGGAGGCACCACCGGGGGTGTAGATATTGTGGCACGGATACTCGGACGCAAGTTCGGCTGGAGCATGGGACAGATTATTCTGGCCGTGGATATCATCATTATCGGGGCTTCCCTGCTCTACATTCCCCGCGAAAAAATACTGTATACGCTCGTGGCAGTCTTCATCGCCTCACGCGTCATTGATTTCATCCAGGAAGGAGCCTACGCCGCCAAAGCCTTCACCATCATCAGCGACGAGGCTCCGCAGATTGCCGAGCTGATCACCGTAGAAATGGATCGCGGCGTTACCTTAATCCCGGCGATCGGCGCTTATTCCAAGCAGGCGAAGCATATGGTCTATTGCGTGGTCTCCAGACAGGAGATCCGCCGGCTAAGCCTGCTGGTGAAGTCGGTGGATCCTAAAGCCTTCGTCATTATCAGTGAGGTTCACGACGTTCACGGGGAAGGCTTCCGGGAGACCTGAACTATACACACATAAGGGCGGACCCCACAAGCCGGCAATGGCTGCTTGTGGGGTCCGCCCTCTTTGTATCCTCTGTTGCCGCCGCTCAAGCCTACACGGGTTTTAGATTCTGCTTCTGGCCGCGGTACTTACGGTAAGCCGTATACACGAGCACCGTAAGGATGAACGCGCCTGCCAGCAGGGCCCAGCCCCCGTATTGCTGCGGAGCCAGCGGCAGAGACAGGACCGGCTCGCTGCGGTCCTTGCCGAACATCACTCTTGCTGCATCCTGCCCATAGGATACAATCTCCAGCAGGCGGGCCCGTTCCACGGGCTGCTCCGAGCCTGCCACCCCTCCTGCGTAAGACATCCAGGAATCAAAGGTGCTCACCGCCTCAGCAGGCCGGGAGATGATCACCGCAGGCCGGATATTCGCATACCGGCTCTGAAGTCTTGCCAGGGCCGCTGTCCAGCTCTTCAGATCATTCGCGGCAGCGCTTTGCTCCATATCGTTCAGATCCTCACGGACCAGCTTATAGTACTGCAGCCACATGGGCTGGCGGGGGTGATTCAGGCTGTTAGCGGCAAGCCGCAGCTTCGCCGCTGCCGCTTCCCATCTCTCCGGGGACGGCTGGGCCGCAGCCAGTGCCGACTTCATGTCCAGGATCACAGAGGATAGTGCATTGACCCCCTCCACTGAGGTCATCCCTTCAAAGGACGAAGAGATGAAGATCTGCGAGACCTCCTCTGCCTCCTGGCGGGCCTTCAGCACATCGCCTTCAAGCACATAGCCGTATAGAGCTTCTGCAGCCTGCTCCAGCCGCTGTGCTCCGCTTCTGGCCGTGAGAGCAGCGGGATCACTGGGTACACTTCCGGCTGCTTCTATGTAAGCCGTACTTCCCTGGTCTGCAGCAGCATCCCCTGCTTCAGCCTGAACGCGGCCTCCGCTGATACCGGCCAGCAGCCAGCACAGCAGAATTCCTGACAGTATGAATACTTTTCTGCGCGGCATAAGACATCCCTCCCACCTTAATGTATGGCGGAAGGACAAGAGTTAGAACAGAGGCTCAGTGCTTCATGGCAGTGCTGTCCGGTAGTGCCGGACGCCTTGTCCGGCCGCAGAACAGCCAGGCAGCAGCCGTACTGAACAGTGTAAGCCCCATGGTGAGGTACTGAACAGCGATAAGATCATCATCAAGCACAGAAGGCAGCCATGGATACACGCCTTGTGAATAATCCACTATATCATTAGCGAATGTCCACGCAAGCGCCACAGGCAGCATTCTCCGGAAGGTGAAGAACCGGGCATAGATCAGAGCTTCCACAGCCATTCCGGTATGGGAGATCATCAGCATCCAGTCCTTCCAGGTGATGGAATCTCCCTGATAACCGCCGGCCACAATGATGCTGACCGCCCATATTCCGTACTTCACAGAGGTTAGGACTGCCAGCGCTTCAATCAGCTCACGTATCAGCGTCCCTGCAAGCCCTCTTGGCGGATACAGCAGCAGCAGTAATGCAGCCGTGAAAAACAGACTGGCCGTAGGGCTGTCAGGAACGAACGGCAGTAGCCAGAGCGGTTCAGTCTGCGCCGTGAACGTGAGCTGGTTGCCATACCACATATATCCGTAGACCGTTCCGAGCAGATTCACGATAAACAGCAGCCATATTATTCTCCGGTCCCTAAATAATTTCTCAAACCAATGACCCGGCATACAAACAACTTCCCCCCGACTGTAGCAGCTTCATTTCAATACAACACTGATTTCATTACAACTCTTATGACATAACAAAGACCTGAGCGCATACACGATCAGGTCCTGCGTTACTGTTATTTTACTGTCCGCTTTTTTGTTTGGCAAGCCAGCCGGCCAGCTCATCGATATCCTGCTCGGTCAGCCCTGCTCCCATAGCCGTCTCCACCATTGGCGGCATCTGACCCTTACCTTCTTTTATAATAGTAAGAATCGCCGCCTTATCATGCTTATCGCCTACACCCCGAAGCGAAGGAAAACTGCCGGAGCCCTTCATATCTACCGCATGGCAGGTTATACAGGTTGCTTGCTTATAGAGTGCCATCGCCGGATCATCCTTGTCCACAATGGCAATATCCTTCGGCTTGACGGCACTTGTGGTTGGCAAGCCCGCCGCCCTGTTCTCGGCCGCTTTCTCCTCGCGCTGTACATCCTCTGGAATCTGGCCGGTTTCAGCCATCTCATGCTTGTATTCTGTCCAGGCTGTGTTGGTCAAATAGACGATTGCTGCGAGGGACAGGAACATCAGCGAGGACGCAATCGGTCTGCGGTAGAACCGCCGCTCGGGGCCGGTATCTAGGAAAGGCGCCAGCAGCAGCGCCCCGAAGGCCACCCCAGTCACACCAAGCGTTCCCAGCACGATATAGTCACCTGATGCATAAGGAAGCTTCAAATACTGATAGAGGAAGAGAAAATACCAGTCGGGAATCGGAATTACCGTTGCTGCCGGATTGGCAGGGAACCCTAGCGGAGCCGGCTCTGAGATGGTCAGAACCAGAATTCCCACCAACACCACTACACCAACCATCCATTCCTTGAGCAGAAAGTTAGGGATAAAGGCTTCCGATTTGCCCGGATACGCCGTATAATCCGGCGGGGTAATGAATCCGTTTCCTCTGCGGACCCGGGAATCCCCGACGAATATCACCTTCTCTTTGGAGTCGTCTCCGTGTGCCATGACCGTGCCTCCTATACGTTATTTTACAGCGGACCGGATATGCCTTGTCTGCGGATCATAATGAAGTGCCCGACAAGCAGTATAAGCAGAACCGCCGGGAGGAAGAATACATGTAAGGCGAAGAACCGGGTCAGCGTCTCGGCGCCGGCAATACTGCCGCCCTGCATCAGCTCCTTGAGCACCGGCCCCATGAATGGAACCGAATTGGCGATCTCCAGCGTAACCTTGGTGGCGAAGTACGCCTTATTGTCCCATGGAAGCAGGTAACCGGTAAGTCCCAGTCCCAGCATGACAAAGAAAATCAGCATCCCCACTACCCAGTTCATCTCGCGCGGAGCCTTATACGAACCGGTGAAGAACACACGCATTGTATGAAGGAACATCATGACAATGACGAGACTCGCGCCCCAGTGGTGCATGCCGCGGACGATTTTACCGAAGGCGACCTTGGTCTGCAGATATTCTACGCTGGCGTAGGCATTAATGATATCCGGGACATAATACATGGTCAGAAACATTCCTGAGAGTATCTGGATTACAGTGATGAAGAAGGTTAGTCCGCCGAAGCAGTACACAAAGGCTGAAAAGTGGTGTGCGGGATTGACATGCTCGGGGACCTCGTGGTCGGCAACATCTCTCCAGATCGGTGTAATATCCAGACGTTCGTCAATCCAGTTATATACGTTTTTGAACACGCCGTTCACGCCTCCTTCGCCGAAACAGTATTAGGGACGATTTCACCGAGATATACCCAGCCTCCGTCAATCTTGGTGGTGTACTGGTCCAGGGGCTTGGCAGCCACGGCCAGTTGCCGGCCCTGCTTCGTATAGCGGGCGCCATGGCAAGGGCAATGATATTCATCAGGATGCGCCTTGTTATTATTCCAGCCTACGGTGCAGCCCAGATGCTTACAGATCGGTGAAAGCGCATAAATATCTCCGTTCGCGTCTTTACGAATCCACGCCGTAAGCATCGCTGTACTGGCATACCATCCGTCCTGCTGCGGAAGCTCGAAGGTGAACTCCTGGGGCTCTTCGGTAATTTTGGACGCTTCCGCTACCTTGATGAATTCTCCCTCGCCTTTTTTCTGCAGAATCGGATCTACAGCAAACCGGACCATCGGCAGGATAACTCCGGCACCCATAAAGGCGGTAGCCCCTCCTAGTGTGTAGGTCAAAAACTGTCTGCGTGACATCTCGTTTCGGCTGGGCGGTTCTTGCGGAAGTGATTCTTCTTCTTCATTAAGGCTGCTCATACTGTATGTAACCCCCTTTTCAAAATGTGAGAAGGCACCTGCAGAGTTGTTGCATAGGTTTTTTAGGTAAAAATTCCGTTTTCAATGAAAAATATCACAGTTCATATAAGTTCATCCTAATCATAGCTTAGGGTCTAAAACCCGTCAAGAATATTGTCTAAATTGTGACAGGCGTTTAAGGTGCTTTTTTGATAAATTGTTGATTTTCCGTCACATTTAACTCATTTCCCATTCTCCCATAGGGCCTGGATTTCACTCCGCACATACACGCTTACCGAGGCTCTGGAATCGGTCGCTATCTCAGGCAGGCAAAGGAGTAAATCGCTTTCAAATATCTCCTCCCTGCGCAGCCCTTCATTGGCAGACATCACGATGGCGTACTGGAAGCCGCTGGATTTGACTTTTCGGCAAAGCTCATTCATCATTACTGTCATTCCAGGCCCTGCATACTGTACCGCCGGATAAGTCACGACCCGCCCTTTGTACGGTTGCTCGGCCAATTCCAGGAAATCACGCTGCCGTTCAAGTAACTTAACTGTCTCAGGCGGAGTCTCCGTGCCTTGAAGTCCGCTATACGGAATGATGCAGGTATCATAGTATTGTCCATCGGTCTCCCAGGCTCTACTGTCAAAATCACTGAATTTCATAGATTCGCCCCCTCTAGCCGCATCCCGCAGCATGCATTTAACTTTAAAAGCATCATAAACAAGTGTATACGGCTTGGCAATCCTTAATTTTGAGAAAAAAAAGAAATGCGCCAGGCGCATTTCCTATGCCAAACTTTTCAGTTCTTCAGTCAGATTCCGGAAAGCCGCCTCATCACCAGCAGCCAGCGCCGTGTCGATCTTCCGGTACAACATGTCGGTACGACGCTTTCTTAACGCTTCATCCCACACCATTTCCGCAGCCAGCCCCAGCATCACTTCATAAGTAGCCTTCATTTTGTCCATTCGATACACCTCCGCTGTTTAAGAAATTCCGTATTCCAATGCTTTTTTCACATAGCTTTCACTTGTGCGTGCCATCCTCAGCAGATCCTGCTCAGTCAATTCACGGACCACTTTGGCCGGTGTGCCCAAGGAGAGCGTATACGGAGGAATGATGGTATTCTCGGTTACAAGGGAGCCGGCTCCTACTAAAGCATATTCACCAATCTCTGCTCCGTTCAGTACAATTGCACCCATTCCGATTAATGTGCCCTTGCCTATCCGGCAGCCATGGATGATTGCTGAATGCCCGACCGAGATGTCATCCTCCAGCATCAGCGGCAATCCGTCCGCCACATGGCCGACCACACCGTCCTGAATATTGCAGCGCTCCCCGATGATCACCGGCGCCAGGTCACCGCGGAGTACGGCGTTGAACCAGACACTGGATTGTTTGCTTATTCTTACATCGCCAACGAGCTTAGCGCCTTCCGCCACATAGACTGTCTCGTCAAGCTGCGGTATGTAACTCCCATAGGCAATCCGCATCTCTCTCCTCCTTACCTGAGCAGATGCTTCGGCACAGCCGCCTCACATCCCCAGGGTGTCATCATGACCACTGTTCCTGCGGGTTCCTCACCAAGCTTAAGCATGCCCAGATGCAGCATCATCCGCAAGATTCGCTGTTCGAGAATGGAAGCGGCATCATCGTAATAAAAGGGCTTGATCAGCCAGCCGATTCCTTCTGACAACGAGGCTGTGGTCACCCATCTGCCGGCACTTAGACTAATCCAGTAGACCAGCGAAGGCAAATTGGGAATAGCCCCTTTATACAGTCTTAACCAAAAGGAGAATAACTGCATCAGCTTTTCCGATTTCCCCTCCGCCAGAAAATGCCCGCCTGCCGCTGTAAGCTGCAGCCTGTAGCCCTCCTCGGAGATCCAGCGGCGGTGGCGGGCATAATCGTACAGCAGGGCAAATCTCGGCGGATAATGCTCACAAGCTCTGCCGTAGCCGAACCTCCAGCCGCCCTTGCCGAGTAAAGGCTCTGCAATCTGCAGCGCATTCATCACTCCCTGCTGATTGCGCTTATAGAGCGCGCCTTCCTGGTTCAGCTCAGGCTCATTCTCCTTCACATACCGCAGGAACAGCAGCAGATCTCCGGCCAGCAAATCCCCCTCCCCCCTGTACACCGCCGGCTCCGGGCCCGGAACAATCCGCTCCTGCAAATGCTGGCCCATCTGCTCACGGAAGCGCTTCTTCAGATCCAGCGGCACCTGGAACAGATACCGGCTCTGCTGGGAAGCTCCGCTGAACAGCCAGCCGCTGTTCTTAAGCCGGCTGACCAGCTCGCGGTAGTCACCGCTTTTGCCGGGCGGGGCATCGAAGGAAGCCTGCCTGGCTGCAGCCAGCAGATCCTCCAGGCTGAAGTGGCTGCGTTCATCGAAGAGCAGGCTGTTCAGCAAACGCAGCTCCCCCGGAGAACTCCCCTTAATATGGGACTCCATGAACTCCCGGCTGCCCAAGGTAATCAATATACTCTGAATCAAATCATGTTTGGAATTCCGTTTGCATTCACACTGATAGCGTCCCGCAATGGCGGTCAGCTGACCAATGTCTGCATAAGTGAGCATATCCGCCAGATTCATCTCTCATCGCCTCACTGTTTTACTACCATTATGGGAAATACAGCCCTTTTTATTCCTTTTGCCGCAAAAAAAATAACCCGAAGGGTCGGGTTAATGCTGTTTTTGTAAAATATGACGGGTACAGTTGTACAATAAAGGATTCCATTCCTGCTCGTTCTTCTCCAGAATCGTGAGCGAGAGATTGCCGAGCCGTTCCGAATATTTGTCTTTGTAGAGTGCGGTGTAGAGCTGTGCAAGGAATCCTCCATGGGAGATGACCAGGACATTCTTACCCGGGAACCGGGCCGTAATATCCTCCAGGAACGCAAGCCCCCGGACCTGAAGTGCCTCATCGCTCTCCTGTCCCAGAGACAGCAGCTTCCAATCCTTGCCCCACTTGGCTTCACGGGCTTCGGCTGTCATGCCCTCCACCTGGCCGTAGGCACGCTCACGGATACGGTCATCCGGCTCAAGTAAAGGAATGCCCAGCTTGGCCGCTACGATCTTGCCGGTCTCTGCTGCACGGGACAGACTGCTGGTAATACAATAGTCCCAGTGATAAGGCTCCTGCAGCAGCCGGTCACCCAGCATCTCAGCCTGCCGCCTGCCTTCATCATTCAGCGGAATATCACTTTGTCCCTGAATTTTACCTACTGCATTCCAATCCGTCAGCCCATGGCGTATTAAGCCGATCAGCATCGCCTATCACCGTTCCCTTCCCTATTTATGTTTGCTTAATAATGTAACACGAATGAAAACAAATGTCTTCTTTTTTAGAACAAGTGGAAACACATACATTCTTGTATTCAAATCAAAAACCCTCTTCTCCATGCTCGGGAAGGGGGTTCTCATTGTCTGCGGTACCGGTTCAGACGGACCAGCAGGAATATGGATAATCCGACGCCCAGCGTCGACAATACCATCCAGTACTGCGGATGTGCAGGGCCCATATTGGCCACCAGCGGCTCAATAATCCCGCCCTCAGACTCCACCGGATAGGAAGAAGACCAGTCCAGGGTTAAGCCTGCCACACCTGTCTCGACGATCCCGCTCTGTGCCGCCGTCGTATTCGAGGGGGTCTTGAACACGGTGAAATATAAGAAGCTTGAGATAAACACCGCTAAAAAACAGGCAATCCAGAGGCTTAAGCGATGCCGGAATACTGCAGAACTCCCCGCAGACTTCCCGTCACCGGGCATAAGCCAGGGGCTCTCCAGATAGATCCGCTCCATAACCTTACTGTTAATCGCTTCTGCCCGCTCATCGCTGACATCGAATCTTGTATCCTGCATAAGCTCACTGGTCTCCTGCCACAGCGCCCATTCGGCACTGCAGTAGGAGCAGGTTGCGATATGTCTCTCAAGTCTAATCCGCCTGGGATCTGTGGGGGGAGCGTCCCACAAGTGTGGAATGGAATCCTGCGCTTCCCTGCAATTCATAGGCCTTACACCCTCTCAGCCTGCTCTTCAAATTCAGGCTCATAGAAATAGGATTCGAGCTGGAGCTTCACACTGCTCCTTGCCCGGAACAGCAGTGACTTCACTGAGCTGACGCTCTGATCCAGAATCACGGCAATTTCCTGATAATCCATCTGATCATATTCACGCAGAATCAGCGCGGAGCGCTGCTTCTCCGGGAGATTGTTAATCGCTTCGCGAACAAGCTCCATCCGTTCCTTGCGCAGTGCTGCCTGTTCCGGGGCAACATCAAGCGGTGCCACAGGTGTATAGCCGCTCTCTTCAAGCGACACATTCCCGGCACGGTTCTTGCGAAGCTCACTGAGCACTGTATTGCGGGCAATGGTGTACAGCCATGTGGAGAAAGAAGCATCCACTTCCCGGAAGGAATGAAGACTCCGGAAGGCTTTGTAGAAGGTCTCTGAACAGAGGTCTTCGGCAATCAGCTCCATATGGGAGTTCTTCAGCATGTGGTACACAAAAGCCAATATTTTGCGTTGATATCGTCGCATGAGTTCCGAATATAATTCTGTATCGCCTTGCTTGATTAGCTGGATCAACTGGGAATCCGTCATGGTGAGTCGGCCCTCCTCGCCCTTGCACGTGTAATCCCGTCCGGTCCGTATCTACTTATACCGGGCAGGTAACAAAAAGTTGCGGCATACCTTCATTTTTTGCAGCACAAAAATCCAATCTTCCTATGTATATTCAACTTACCGTTATTTAAGGCTTCCAACCTTCAATTCCTTTTGTAAGACAGAAGAATGGCAGCATTCTCCTTACAGGACAACACAGCCCGTCTCCACTTGTTCAGCAAGCGGTTACCTATACTTGGAAGGAATCTATAAACATACTTAACCCAGTATAGCATAGTTTCTAACGGGAGGAAATTAATAGACTTTGAGAGACGGGCAGACAGTCCGATGAAAGCGGTCTTATTTTCTTTAAATAAAGTGTTGACAAAATGTAAACGGATACATATAATAAAAGTACAGTATGGTTTCTCTCCACTCCTATCCAAACACTACACGGTTCCAAGAAATTGTGAACTGTAACCGCTTATTATGTAAGCGGTCTTTTTTTGTCCATTTTTACGAACATTTGGGTATTTACTGGCCGCTTGTTTACTGCCGGAGCCGGAGCGCCACCTGATAGCAGCAATTGGATTTCCTACAGTTATTTAGGATGTGTTATTCTTTTCCGGCACAATAGTTGGACAAACAACACTTATTTCCTCGCCTCTCCCACAGCATGGCGGAAACTAGCAATATTAGTTGCTGTTTTTCCACTTGCTTCCTGATATCCGGCAACTATCGCTGAATTAAGTTACGTTTCTCCACTTACTTCCTGGAGGAAGCTGTTAATTTCAAAAAATAAGAGCCGGGGCATCCGTCCCCGGCTCTTATTTTGCTTTCTACATATATTTTACATATATACGGTATAATCATTCTCCTGCAGCAGAATTCTGGCCCGCTCCATATCGTTCTCCTGGCGGAAGGACAAGCGCATGATCCCGGGAACATCCTCGCGGCTCTCAATAATCTGCACGTTGCTAAGGTTGATGCCCTGGTCGCCCAGCTCCGTAGCAATCCGGCCGATAATGCCGGGGTGATCGGGAACATCAATATGCAGATCGAACAGCGGAGTGATCATTCCCTTGCGCCGCTCTGGAAGCTGGCTGCGGAATTGATTCGCCTCCTGGAAGGCCGACTCGATCCCTGCGCCATCCCCGCTCTCCAGCAGATGGATGAACGAGGACACCTCATCGTTCCAATCCTTCAGCAGCCGCAGCATCACAGAGCGGTTATTCAGCAGAATATCGCGCCAGATGATCGGATCGCTCGAAGCAATCCGGGTAATATCACGGAAGCCCCCCGCAGCCAGCGTGCTGTACAACGAGTCCGAATGATCGTATGCATGAATCTGATTCACTAGAGCTACCGCAATAATATGCGGCAGATGGCTGATCGCTCCAACAATCTCATCGTGGCGCTCCGGATCAAGCCGGACTATCTGTGCTCTCGTATGTAGCAGGAGCGACTCCAGAGCCTGGTAGGCAGCTTCCGGCACGCCAGGCGGAGGTGTAAGCACGTAATACGCATTCTCAAACAGTAAAGAGGAGGCTGCCTCTACGCCTGAACGCTCCGATCCGGCCATAGGATGGCCTCCGATGAAATGTACACCGGGAATATCCAGTGTAAGGGCACACGCAGCAATGCTGGCCTTGGTGCTGCCGACATCCGTAATAATGCAGCCCGGCTTCAGCCGCAGCCTGCTTAACCGCTGAAGATAATCCTCAAGCATGCCTACCGGCACACACAGAAAAATATAATCCGCATCCAGTGCAGCTTCCTCAAGTGATAATGTAGCCTGATCAACCACACCTCTGCTCACATATTTAGCAGCAGATTCAGGGCGGTGGGCATGGCCTACAACGGTCAGACCCTCCTTGCCTTTGAAGCAAAGGGCCAGTGAGCCGCCGATCAGGCCGACACCGAAAATTGCTATTTTTGTCGTCATGTTCTTAGTACTACCTGCCTTCTGTGGTATCGTCAATCCAGCTGCTGAGCCCTCACGGTTATGCGCGAACTTCCTGCTCCTTCAGCGCCTGCTCCAGGGCAGCTACGAAGGCTGTGTTCTGCTCGGCGGAGCCGATGGTCACCCGCAGGTAGGTCGGATACCGGTGGAAGCCTGTTCTGACGATGATTCCCTGACGCAGCAGCGTATCGAAGACTTCAGCAGCCGGCTTGCGTACATCCACCATAATGAAGTTCCCGTGAGCCGGGAACGACGTAAGCCCGAGACGCGCGAATTCCGCCTCAAGCTGCACAATCCCTGCACTGTTAAGCGCACGGCACTGCTGCACATATTCTTGATCGGAAAGTGCTGCCACCGCCGCCACCTGAGCCAGGCGGGTCGTATTGAACGGCTCGCGCACCTGATTAATCAGGGAGATTACCTGGCTGCTGGCCACACCATAGCCGATACGGAGCGCCGCAAGACCATAGATCTTGGAGAAGGTACGAAGGACTACCAGATTAGTGTATTTGTCGATCAGCTTAATGCCGTCGGTGTAGCTGAGATCCGTTACATATTCGTAATAGGCTTCATCCAGGACTACCATCACGCTGGCAGGTACTGCATCCAGGAACGAAATCAGGGCGTCCTCGGGCACAATGGTACCGGTTGGATTGTTGGGATTACAGATCCAGATGATCTTGGTCCGGTCTGTAATCTTCGCCAGCATTGCATCCAGATCATGCGTTCCGTCTTTAAGCGGGACTTCTATAGTTATAGCCCCTTCGATATCCGCATTGCTCTTATATACGGAGAAGGTCTGATCGGCCATAATCGTCTCGTCACCGGGCAGGAAGAAGGCACGGGCAATCAGAGCAATAATCTCATCAGATCCGCATCCGAAAATAATACGCTCACCCGCCACGCCCAGATGCTTAGCCAGCGTCGCTGTTAGCTCAGCGGCAGAGCCGTCCGGGTATAAAAAGAGATTATCCAGCTCCGCTACAATAGCGGCCTTCGCACTTGGTGCAGCCCCGTAAGGGTTCTCGTTGGATGCCAGCTTAATGACTTCGCTTAAGCCCAGCTCCTTCTTGACTTCTTCAATCGGCTTCCCCGGCTTGTAGACAGGAAGGTCAACGATATTCGGTTTTGGATTCATGGGTGATCCTCGCTCTCCAAATATTAATTAGGTCTTAATTGTGCCACAAATTCACGAATTTGCAACAGTCCGGCGCTTCTCGTCTGCGGCTGGGACAGCAGGGGAATAACCTCCTCCACCTTGCGGACAATGGCGCTTCCGACTACTACACCATCACAGATCTTCGCAAAACGGGATACCTGTTCTCCAGTGGAGATCCCGAATCCTACAGCAACAGGCAGGTCCGTTGACCGGCGGACGGACGCAATGAACTCATCTACTCCGCTGTGGAAGCTTGAGCGCTCCCCGGTTACACCGAGCGAGGATACGCAATAGACGAAGCCGCTCGCGCCGGATACGATCCGGGCAATCCGTTCGCTGGAGGTCGGGGCCACGAGCGGAATAAGATTCACTCCGGCGGCACGGCTGCGTGCACGCAGGTCCTCCGATTCCTCCACCGGCACGTCAGGGATGATCAGCCCGCTGATCTCATGGGCATTCAGCTCCGCAAAAAACGTATCCAGCCCCAGCTGCATCACCGGATTGTAATACGTGAACAGGATGAACGGCAGTTCACTGCCTGCCTGCCGGGCCTTCAGCGCCGTCTCCATGCAGGTGCGCAGATGAACCTTGCTGCGCAGCGCTCTTGCAGACGCCCGCTGGATGACCGGACCGTCGGCCAGCGGATCGGAGTATGGAACGCCCAGCTCCAGAATATCCGCTCCCGCTGCCTCCAGCTCGGCAATAATATCCAGCGTCGTCTCAAGATCAGGATCGCCTACGGTTAAGAACGGAATAAGGGCAGTACGGCCTTCCGCCTTCAGCCGGTTAAATGTCAGGTCCATCCGGTTCGTCGTTTCGGTTGTCATTGCTGCTCCGCCCCTTCCGTATAAGCCATAATGGATTCCACATCTTTGTCGCCGCGTCCTGACAGGCAGATCACCACAATATCATCCTTGGTCAGCGTCTTGCCAAGCTTCACCACATGGGCAATGGCATGAGCTGATTCCAGAGCGGGAATAATCCCTTCCGTCACGCAGAGCAGCTTCAGCGCATCCAGCGCTTCCGCATCGGTCACCGGCACATACTGGGCACGGTGAATGTCCTTGAGATAGGAATGCTCAGGCCCCACGCCCGGATAATCGAGTCCGGCCGATATGGAATGGGCCTCGATGACCTGTCCATGCTCATCCTGCAGCAGATAGCTCAGCGAGCCCTGGAACACGCCATGGCTTCCCTTGCTCATGGTTGCTGCATGGAACGGAGTGTCTACTCCTTTGCCGGCAGCTTCAACACCAATCATCGCCACCTGCTCATCTTCCATGAACGGATAGAACATGCCGATGGCATTGCTGCCTCCGCCCACTGCAGCAACCAGCAGATCCGGCAGACGCCCTTCCGCTTCGAGAATCTGGCGGCGGGTCTCATCCCCGATAATCCGCTGGAAGTTGCGGACCATCATCGGATACGGATGGGGACCAACCGCAGAGCCAAGCACATAGAACGTATCTTCCACATTGCTCACCCAGTAGCGGAGCGCCTCATTCCCGGCATCCTTCAGCGTTCTGGAGCCGGAGGTCACCGGAATAACCTCTGCCCCGAGCAGCTTCATGCGGAAGACATTCAGTGCCTGGCGGCGGGTATCCTCTTCACCCATGAACACCTTGCATTCCATACCCAGCAAGGCGGCTACCGTAGCTGTCGCTACTCCGTGCTGGCCTGCGCCGGTTTCGGCAATCACCTTGGTTTTACCCATCATTTTGGCCAGGATGCCTTGTCCGATAGCGTTGTTGATCTTGTGGGCGCCTGTATGATTGAGGTCCTCCCGCTTCAGATAGATCTTGGCCTCGCCAAGCTCCTTGCTTAGCCGCTCTGCATAATACAGCGGGGTCTCGCGGCCCGAATACTGCTTAAGCAGATAATCTATTTCCTCCTGAAAGGCCGGGTCTGCCGAGAATTTATTGTAAGCCTCTTCCAGCTCGATCAGTGCAGTCATCAAGGTCTCAGGAACGAAGCGGCCTCCAAAAGAACCAAAACGTCCATTTTTGTCCGGTACTTGTATCATGATTGCTTCACCCTTTCTACGAAAGCTGTCATTTTGGCAACGTCCTTACTGCCGTTACTCTCAACTCCGCTGGAGACATCCACGCCATAAGGGGCGTAGCCGTCCAGCAGCTCGTTCACATTGTCCGGATGCAAGCCTCCGGCTATAAATAAAGGCAGCGCATGCTTCGCCGCCGCTTGCTGGTATAAGGGAATCTGCTCCCAATCAAATGTACGGCCCGTACCGCCGCGCTCCTGCGGATCATAGGTATCCAGCAGCAGCGCATCAATGGTGCCCGCATAGCTGTCCAGCAGAGGTTGAACCTCATCCCCTGCTTCAGGATTACGTCCGGCTACCGAAAGGGCCTTCCAGACCTTAACCTGGGGAAAAGCCGCCTTGACCTCCGCGCAGAACTGCGGACTCTCTTGTCCATGAAGCTGCACAACATCCAGCGGTACAGTTCTCAGCAGCTCTGCCAGCTCGGAAAGGCCGGGGTTAACGAATACGCCCACAGGGCGGGGCGCAGGCTCAGACTTCCAGTTGCCCAGCTCTGCAATCAGCTCCGCAGCCGTTTGCGCAGTAACCCTCCGGCGGCTGGGTGCAAACACCAGGCCCACATAATCGAGCGGCAAACTATTCATAGATTTTAGCACTTCAACGCCCTGAAGTCCACAGATTTTTACGAGAGGTTCAGTCACGTTGCACACGGTCCTTCCCGGCAGGAAGCGGACCGAGCAGCTGATGGACCGCCTGCTCTACATCCGGCTGGCGCATCAGGTATTCTCCGACCAGCACACCGGTTGCCCGTGTCTTGCGGAGATACGCAATATCCTCCGGCCCGGTAATCCCGCTCTCGCTGATTACCGGAAGACCGGCGGGCAGCAAAGCTGCCAGCTCCTCCGTAGCGGAGAGTGAGGTTTCGAACGTCTTGAGATTCCGGTTATTGATGCCCAGCAGAACGCCGGGATGTTCAGCCTTACCAGTAGACAGTACCGTCTCCAGTTCAGTGCGGTCATGGACCTCAATCAGGATATCGAGTCCAAGCGCGGCAGCGGAGTCGGTGAACCCTGCGAGCTGCTGCGGGGTCAGAATGGCCGCAATCAGCAGAATCGCATCCGCGCCAAGCAGGCGGGCCTCGTAGATCTGCTTCTCATCGATAATGAAGTCCTTGCGCAGCAGCGGAAGCTTCACCGCCTCTCTTACCTGCTGCAGATACACGCCGCTGCCCTGAAAATAATCCTTGTCCGTCAGCACGGACAGGCAATCGGCTCCTGCCGCTTCATAGCCCCGGGCAATCGTCACCGGATCAAAATCGGCCCGGATCAGCCCCTTGGACGGCGAGGCCTTCTTCACCTCGGCGATCAGCCCCATCTCCCGGTTCCGGCGTTCAGTCAGAGCGCTGCGAAAGCCTCTGGTAGCAGGCAATGCGGCAATGGAGCGCTCCGCCGCGGCGAGCGAGAATTGCTGGCTTAACGCTTCTACCTCTTTCACTTTCGTGGCAACAATCCGGTCAAGATACATAATCAAGCTCCTTTGTCATCGCTTTTAACTGTTCCAGCTTGCGCAGGGCTGCCCCTGAATCCACAACCTCTCTGGCACGGTCCACGCCTTCCTTAAGTGTATCCGCCAGACCGGCGACATAGATGCAGGCCCCGGCATTCGCCAGTACGATATCACGGTACGGATTGATATTACCCTCCAGTACTGTAGTGATAATCGCCGCATTCTCAGCAGCATCGCCGCCCATGACGTCCTCCAGCGGATGCTGGCTGAGGCCAAGCTCCTGCGGTGTAATTTCGTAAGTGGTGACTATGCCCTGCTTCAGCTCGGAGACCTGCGTCGGTGCCGAGATGCTGATCTCATCCAGGCCGTCCAGGCTGCTCACAATCATCGCCCGCTTGGAGCCGAGCTCACCCAGGACCTTGGCAACCGTCTCTGTCTTATTGCGGTCATAAATGCCCATCAGCTGCCGGTCTGCTCCGGCCGGATTGGTCAGCGGGCCCAGCATATTGAAGACCGTCCGCACACCCAGCTCACGGCGGGGAGCAGCGGCATGCTTCATGGACGGATGATAGATTTGAGCGAACAGGAAGCAGATGCCGATACTGTCCAGACATTGCCGCGCCTGCTCTGCATTCAGATGAATATTGACGCCGAGCGCTTCCAGCACATCTGCACTGCCCGCTCTCCCGGACGCCGAACGGTTGCCATGCTTCGCCACTCTTACAGAAGCAGCGGAAGAGATGATCGCCGAAGCTGTGGAGATATTGAATTTATGAATACCGGAGCCGCCCGTGCCGCAGGTGTCCAGCAGCTGGCTCCGCTCGGTAAGCACCTGTGTGCCGAAACCGCGCATCGCCTCTGCGAAGCCGGTGATTTCTTCGACGGTCTCGCCTTTGATCCGCAGCGCGGTCAACAGCGATCCGATCTGTGCGGGTGAAGCTGCACCTTCCATAATCGTGCCCATAATCTCGCGGGCCTGTGTACGGGTAAGATCCTTTCCCTCGATTAAACCGGCAATTCCTGATTGTAGTAACTGGCTTGCGTCCATAGTTCATGTCCTCCTAAAATTTTTAAGTTTTATGGAGCATTCTCTGCTCTTCTGATCTCGTCTCTGCTAATTCCCGGTTCACGGGGTATATTCATACATATAATCCTGGTTAATGACCTGCTTCTCCTTCATTTCAGCGGGGAACATCGCTTCCGCCATTCGGATTGCTTTCAGCATTCCCTTGGCCTTGTTCACTGTCTCCTCATATTCCTTCTCCGGCACAGAATCCCAGACGATTCCTGCTCCGGCCTGCACATAAGCGCGGCCTTTGCGGAAGATAATCGTACGGATCGTGATGCAGGAATCCATATTCCCGGAGAAGCCGAGATATCCGATCGCTCCGGCATAAGCCCCGCGGGCTTCCCGCTCCAGCTCGGCAATAATCTCCATCGCCCGCAGCTTCGGCGCTCCTGATACCGTACCTGCCGGAAGGCAGGAGAGGAAGGCATCGAAGAAATCCTTATCCTCTGCCAGCGTTCCGGTCACATTCGAGACCAGATGCATGACATGCGAGTATTTCTCAATCTCCATGAATGTATTGCATTTCACGCTGCCGAATTTCGAGACCCGGCCCAGATCATTGCGGCCCAGGTCTACCAGCATCAGATGCTCCGCACGTTCCTTCTCGTCCTCCATCAGCTCTGCGGCGAGCTGATGATCCTCTGCCGCGCTCGCACCGCGCGGCCGGGTTCCGGCAATCGGCCGGGTCTCCACCCGTCCGCCGTCCACCTTGACCAGCGCTTCCGGCGAGGTGCCGACGATTATCTCCTCATCCATTTTCAGATAATACATATAAGGGGATGGGTTCAGAATGCGCAGCATCCGGTACACATGCAGCGGAGAGACCTCCGTCTCGATATGCATCCGCTGTGACAGCACCACCTGGAAGATATCTCCGGCACGGATGTATTCTTTGGCCTGCTCTACGTTACTTATATACTGCTCCTTGGTGAGATTCGAGTGAATCTCACCCAGCTCGATATCCTGCGGAATGCTGCGGCGGTTGACGTTCTCCTTCGGGCCTTCCTTTTGCAGCTCCTCTGCCAGACTCACTAAGCGATTGCTCAGTTCCTCGTAGCCCGCCCGGATATCCGAATCCGTATCTCCATCCTTGATATGAAGATTACCCACCAGCAGGATCTGCTGCTTCACATGATCGAAGACGATAATGCGGTCACAGAACATAAAGCGGATGTCATCCATATTCAGGTCATCTACCGCATGTGCGGACAGCTTCTCATAATACTGCAGCAGATCATAGCCGAAGAATCCGATGGCTCCGCCCGTAAACGGCGGCATACCGTCCAGCTTGGGACTGCGGTAGGAACGGAGCAGCGCTTTCAGCTCCTCGACAGGTTTGCCGGACAGCTGTTTTTTCTCGCCGCCGACCTCCACCTGGATCTTCCCCTTTTTGCCGGAGATCATCAGGAACGGATCACTGCCGATAAAAGAATAACGCGCCCATTGAATGCCGCCCTCTACACTCTCCAGCAAAAATGCGCGATCCTGCTCTGCAAACCGCTGGAACAGCCGGATCGGTGTTTCCATATCAGCCAGCAATCTTGTTACAACCGGGATCAGATTGTATTCGCGCGACAGCGACACCACTTCTTCAATGCTCGGATTCGTCACTTGGGTAACCTCCTAGGGGATAACGGATATTGTCCGAAATACAGAAAAACCTCTACCGGAGTAGAGGTTTGTTGATAGTCAGTATGTGAATTAGCGCCTCGGACCGGCATGAACCCAATCGAATGCTAGAGATTCCTCCATGGATACAGGAATAGCGCAGATGCAACTCATCCTAAGTTACGGCTATACAGGTATACCAAAAAAGAACACTGACAATCAAGGGTCTGCTCTGCAATAGGTCCTACACTCAGCTCAACTATACTCTACTCAACTCATTCTAAACTCTGCTTTACTCGGCTAACTTCACTATACATGATGACGGTAGTCATTGACAACCCCGCGGGCTATAATTTATTACTTGCTCTGTGAGAGATCCGGGCGAAGCCGCTGGGCTTCATTCAGATACACATGACGGATATCGCGCTGGGATTTGTCGGTGTTCACCTGCACCATCAGGCGGATGCAATTCGGCAGGCTGCCCTTCACAGGGATCTCCACGGAACACATCAGCGGAACCATCTCCCAGCCTTCGATCTCACGGATCGCCCGTGCCGGGAAGGTTGCATCCAGATCAGCAGTCATCGTAATCCACACACTGCAGATATCCTCTGCGATCACATCATTGCGCTCCACAATTTCCCTCAGCAGGATCACCGTTTCACGTAAAATTTCCGTCTCTTCATTCTGGGTTACGGTCGTTGCACCGCGTATGCCCCGGTTCACCATGGGCTCCCCTCCTTCTTAAGCTGGGCTATGACTTCTGAGACATCGCTTGCCTGTACATCACTGATGATACTTACTTCACCAATGGCCTCCGGCACGATAAAAGTCATTCGGCCTTCCTTGAATTTCTTGTCATGCATCATCGCTTCCATCAGTTCTTCCCCCCTGTATTGCGAAGGAAGCCGGGTGGGCAGCGACAAGGCGGTGAGCATGGACACTGTGTCCTCGTAGATCTGTCTGTCCCGGCCCAGCTTCGCTGCGAGCAGAGCAGATCCGGCCATCCCGATCGCAATCGCCTCTCCATGCAGGAAGGTGCCATAGCCGCCGACAGCTTCAATGGCATGTCCGATGGTATGCCCCAGATTCAGAATCGCACGCTGTCCGTGCTCGCGTTCATCACCGCCGATGACCTCCGCCTTGATGGCACAGCCGCGTTCCAGCGCATATCCCAGCGCCTCGGGGTCCAGTGCCAGCAGCTTGTCTGCATGCCCCTGGCACCAGTAAGCGAACTCACGGTCCAGAATCAGCCCGTGCTTGACCACCTCAGCCAGGCCTGAAGCGACCTGCCGGGGTGGAAGCGTAGCTAAGGTGTCCAGATCATATAACACCATAGATGGCTGATAAAAGGCGCCCAGCATATTCTTGGCCAGCGGATGGTTAACGGCCACCTTGCCGCCTACACTGCTATCATGGGCGAGTATGGTCGTTGGAATCTGCATGAACCCGATTCCCCGCATATAAGATGCAGCAACGAAGCCGGCCAGATCGCCAACGACTCCCCCGCCAAGCGCCAGCACGGCTGAGCTGCGGTCCAGACCGCCTTGAATCGCTGTGGTAATGACTTCTTCATAGACGGCTAGTGACTTCGAAGCTTCACCCGCCTGAATGACATGGCTGACCACTGTATATCCGCTGCTGCGGAGGGAAGTCTCCACCTGCTCCAGATAACGCGGCGCTACTTCGGTATCACTGACCACCAGCAGCGGGCTGCGCTGCGCGAATCCGGCTTCGGTGCAGCGTTCGCCGATACTCTGCAGCAGACCGCTGCCGATATAAATCGGATAAGAACGTTCCCCTAAGTCAACAGTAATGCTGCGCATCTTAGTAGCTCTCCAGCTGAGCCAGGTAATTATTGTAGTTCGCGCGGATCTCTTCCAGAGAGTCACCGCCGAATTTATCCAGGAACGCCTTGGCAATCTCCCAAGCTACTACACTCTCCAGTACGACACAAGCTGCCGGAACGGCACAGGCGTCTGAGCGCTCCACCTGGGCTGTGAACGGCTCCTTCGTGTCGATATCCACACTCTGCAGCGGTTTGTACAGCGTCGGGATCGGCTTCATTACCCCTCTGACGACCACCGGCATTCCATTGGTCATTCCGCCTTCGAACCCGCCCAGCCGGTTGCTCGCCCGGTAGTAGCCCTGCGAGGCTTCATACATAATCTCGTCATGGACCTGTGAGCCGCGCAGCTTCCCGGCTTCGAAGCCGATCCCGATCTCCACGCCCTTGAAGGCATTGATCGACATCACGGCTCCGGCGATGGCACCATCCAGCTTGCGGTCGGACTGTACATAACTGCCAAGGCCAATAGGCAGACCTTCGACAATACATTCCACAATCCCGCCGATGGAGTCGCCTTCTTCCTTGATCTTGTCTATGTAAGCCTCCATCTTCTGCTCCGTCTCCTTGTCCACTACCCGCACAGAGGATTCTTCAGTCCGGGCAATCAGCTCATCGATAGGCAGATCGTTAGCCGGTGCTTCAATCTCTCCGATCCGGATGACTTGTCCGGCAATCTTCACTCCGAAGGCTGCAAGCAGCTGACGGGCTACTCCGCCTACGGCTACTCTTGCTGCCGTCTCACGGGCGCTGGAGCGCTCCAGCACGTTGCGCAGATCGGTATGATTATACTTAAGTCCGCCGTTCAGGTCCGCATGACCGGGACGCGGACGGTTCACCCGGCGCTTCTCTTCATCACTGCCCGGAATCGGCTCAATGTTCATAATGTTCTTCCAGTGTGTCCAGTCCTTGTTCTCGACTATCAGCGCTACAGGAGCTCCGGTAGTATAGCCGTGGCGTACACCGCCGGCAATCTGGGCAGTATCCTTCTCAATCTGCATCCGCCGTCCGCGGCCGTAGCCCTTCTGTCTCCGGTGCAGCTGGAAATTAAGCTCTTCAAAGTCAAGTGTCAAATTACTGGGCAATCCCTCAATAATGGCTGTAAGCTGGGGGCCGTGCGTCTCCCCCGCTGTTAAATAGCGTAAACTCATGCTGCGTTCCCCCTTCACACTTTTGGACTGTAAACCGCTAAAATGTTAAATGTCTTTGCTTATTATAGTATAGGCTCTCCGCTTTGACAAGAAAGCAATAGCCCGGCCCGCTGCTTATATTTGAACAAAACAAGCGCCGCTCCTGCTCTTTCGAGTAGAAGCGGCGCTGCTGTGCTCCCCCGTTCAGGAGCCTGTCTCCAGACTGTCGCTGCCTGGTGCCGGAAGGCGGCCGCCGGTTCTGCCCTCTTCCGCAGTAAGCAGGCTCTGGAGCTGCAGCTCCTCGATGCCGAGAATCTGCCCGCATTCGCGGACGGTGAGGAATCCCCGCCGGTAGGCGGTGATGACCTTGCTTTTGTCCATCTGGGTTAACGACCTTTCACTTGACGTTAGGTTTCTTCCTACTCCCCAGTATCACTGAAAAGCGCCTAAAGTATACCCTGCACCAAGGGAGACTCCACCAGACTACGGCTATTTCTTGCGGTAAAAGAAGGTTTCGGTCGACTCGAAGCCATACTGCGCCGGTGTGAAGATCTGCTCCGTGCTGCCCACGAACAGATAGCCCCCGGGCCGCAGACTGGCCGAGAATTTGTGATACAGCTTATTCTTGGCTTCTTCGGTGAAGTAGATCATGACATTGCGGCAGATAATCAGATCGAAGCCTTCGTCGAATTTATCCAGCAGCAGATTCTGCTTGCGGAAATCGATATTCTTCTTCAGTCCTTCACTGACCTTGAAGACCGGGCCTTCCGGTGTAAAATACCGGTCTGCCACATCTTTGGGCACATCCTTCAAGGAGCGCTCCAGATAGATCCCCTGCTTCGCTTTGGCCAGCGCCCCGTCATCAATATCTGTAGCCAGAATGCCGGTCTGGGCCAGAATATTCTTGTCCGAGAGAATCATCGCCAGCGTATAAGGCTCTTCTCCCGTTGAACAGGCGGCACTCCATAGCTTCAGTCTGCGGCCGGAGCGCTGAAGATCCGGCAGAATCACATCCCTCAGCACTTCCCAGCGGTTCGGATTCCGCCAGAATTCGGAGACATTGATGGTCATGCGGTCCAGGAACTCATAGAACAGAGCCTTGTCCTTCATCATTGCCGCATAGAACTCGTTAAAGGTATTGTAGCCGTTCTTCATACGGAGCGTCGTCAGACGCCGCTTCATCTGTGCTTCCTTATACTGCGCAAGGTCAATACCTGTGCTTTGTTTGATATTATGAATAAATCCGGTGTAATCAGGGTCCGGGGTTAATGAGGATTCTTCACGTTCAGCCATAATAATCTCCTGTCTCCTGCCTGGATGTTTACATCCAGGCCGCGATGTCTTTATGATACTGTGCCAGCTCATCCGGAGCGAAGAAATTGGCGATCTCACGTGCTGCACTGTCCGGAGAATCCGATCCGTGGATCAGATTAAGCGGAGTATGGCTGGCATAATCCCCGCGGATGGTGCCTGGCAGGGCCTCACCGACTTTGGTTTTGCCGATCAGGAGCCGGGATAATGCGATGACATCATCGCCTTCCCACACCATGGCGAACACAGGGCCGGAGGTAATGAAGCTTACCAGCTCCGGGAAAAAATCCTTGCCGTCATGCTCCGCATAATGCTTCTTGGCCTGCTCCTCAGTAACGGTAATCAGCTTGGCAGCGACCAGCTTGAATCCCTTGTCTTCCAGGCGGGCGACGATGCGTCCGATTAGTCCGCGCTGTACACCATCCGGTTTGATCATCAGATACGTTTGTTCCATAGAGTCACTCTCCAATTTCCCTTATTCTAAATGAATGGGCTGTTTATGGTCTGATATTATCAGAAACCCCGGCATCTGTGAACGTAAATTTGCAGATAATTTCTTATATTTTCAATAAGCCCGGCCTGTTACGAAAAAGGCGATATCGCGCAAATTGCGCTTGGTCCGGTTGCTTGGCAGCTGCTCCAGCGCATCCAGCGCCTTGGCGATATAGCGGGAAGCCAGCTCCTCCGCACGGGAAATCCCGTCGCCGGAGAGAATCAGATCAATAGCGCGTCCGACCCCTCTGTTCCCTTCACGAATCGCTTCAAGCTCTTCCAGCAGGCGGCCGCGGAGCCGCTCATCCTGCAGACTGTAGATGACAGGCAGAGTGATATTCCCCTGCCGCATATCGCTTCCGGGCGGCTTGCCAATTTGCTTCTCCGTTCCGGAGAGATCGAGCAGATCATCACGGATTTGAAACGCCATCCCAACGTTATATCCGTAATTATAGAGGAGCCTGGCAGTTCCCGGCTCCGCATCTGCAGCCAGAGCGCCAAGCTGACAGCTGACTGCAATCAGCAGCGCTGTCTTACGGCGGATTCTCCGCAGATAATGGCGCACGCTCTGTCCGCTGTTGAAGAAGTCGCGGATCTGCTCCATCTCTCCGATGGACATCTCTACCATGGCTTTGGAGAGAATCTGATGAATCAGGGGATTTTTCAGCCCTGAAGTCATCACAAGTGCCTTGGCATAAATATAGTCGCCGGTGTACATGGCGATCTTGTCGCCCCATTTCGCCTTGACGGTAGGCTCTCCCCGCCGGAGCTCCGCATCGTCAATGACATCATCGTGGACCAGTGAGGCGCTGTGAATCAGCTCCAGCGGAATCGCGACGCGCTTCAGCTTATCGAGATCATAGGTCCCGAATTTGCCGCCCATCAGAACGAATACCGGCCGGAGCCGCTTGCCCCCAGCTCTCAGCAGATGCAGCGAGGTCTCGCTCAGCAGGTCATCATCCCCCTGGACACTGCGGTACAGCTCTTTCTCAATCTGATCCATATCTTTGTTCAGCAAGCCGAATATTTGCAGTCGCTTCATTCTTTCACCCGTGTCAGCAGATTGTGGCTCCAAAGCTCCATCTTCACTTCCTGCGGCAGCAGGCCCATTTCATAGGCATAGCGGAAATAGAGGTTCAGACCTTCCTGCTGCCTTTCCCCAAAGTCATAACATAAATTACGGAAGTAATCTCTCCAATAGGAGGCCGTGCCCCCGATCGTGCAGCAGGCTTCGTGAATTACCGGTCCCAGCTCATTCAGGCCGCGTCTCTTGCTCCGCTCGAAGGCTTCAGCAATCTCGGCAATGGCCTCAGGATTCAGGGCTGCAGCCCTGCGGTTGACCGCCCACACAGCAAAGGTCATACTGTGGCCCGTCCATTCCTTCCACAGCTCGCCCAGATCC
The DNA here is from genome assembly GCF_038009085.1 of Paenibacillus sp. FSL R7-0210. Classification (NCBI taxonomy): domain Bacteria; kingdom Bacillati; phylum Bacillota; class Bacilli; order Caryophanales; family Paenibacillaceae; genus Paenibacillus; species Paenibacillus sp. FSL R7-0210. Next base: position 1,500,167 of record NZ_JBBPAR010000001.1, on the reverse strand, counting down.
GTCACTTCATAGCCCTGATCCTGCCAGGAGGCGCGGATGGCATGGTCTCCGATCAGGAGCCCGGCATCCGCCTGCTGCATCATAGTGTTCAGATCGGGATCGCTGCTAATGTACTCCGGACTAGTGCCTAAGGCCTTGTGCATCAGGATCTTCAGCAGATTGACCGAGGTAGCCGAAGTATTCGTCACGGCTATCGTTCCGCTGCCAAGCTGCTGTAACGGCTTTTTGGAGAAAAGAAATATTGACCTCACCGGACCGTCCGCGCTGACGGACAGACCGGGCAGCAGCAGCAGCCGGTCGCTGGCCGCTGCATAAGCAAAGGAGGATAAAGCCCCAACATGAATATCTCCTGCTGCCATGCCCCGGTTAAGCACAGCAGGCACCTCACTCACCATTTCAGCAGGAAAGCTTAAAGAAGAGGGATCGAAATAATGATAGACCGGCCATGAATTGGTATAGCTGATTTTGCCGATGACGGTGTGTTCCAGGTCTGTCACCCTTCATCCCCCCATCTGCGAAATAAAGTATGCTCAATCCCGAAGCTGTCGAGCACCTTGCCCACCATGAAATTGACCAGATCATCCATGGTGGCAGGACCGTAATAGAACGCCGGCATTGCCGGAATCAGCTTGACGCCCATCCGCGACAGCTTCAGCATATTCTCCAGGTGAATCGCATGCAGCGGTGTCTCCCGGGGCACCAGAACGAGCGGACGGCCCTCCTTCAGCATGACATCCGCTGCCCGTGTCATCAGATTGTCCGAGCTGCCATGTGCTACAGCAGACAGTGTTCCCATCGAGCAGGGCATAATAATCATCCCCTCTGTCCGGAAGGAGCCACTGGCAATCGAAGCGCCTATATCCTGTACCGGGTGATACAGAAGAGAACCGGGATAGCTGCCGAACTGCTCATTCAGCAGTCCTTCCCGGTCAGTTACGGCATAACCCAGCTCCTCCTTGAAGACACGCCAGCCTGCATTACTGACAACCAGATGTACTGTATAACCGAGGGACAGCAGGGTCTCTGTCAGCCGGATGCCGTAGATCGCCCCGCTCGCACCGGTAATGCCAACCACGAAGTTCTTAGGCTTAAGTTCGGTCATTTGTAGAACTGCACCACCAGGTCAATCAGAGTAAAGGAAAAGACCACAATGCTAAGTACACCGTTCATGGTGAAGAAGGCGGTCTGTAGCTTGCTTAGATCACCCGGAGACACAATGTAGTGCTCATAGAACAAAATAATATAAGCAATCACCATGCCGGCCACATACCACCAGCTCAGTTCCGTGATGAACAAGAGAGAGATGAAGCCCAGGGCTGTCAGCAGATGAAAGACCTTGGCAATCCCCAGCGCACGGGCCACCCCGAAGCGCACCGGAATCGAATACAGTCCTTCCTTACGGTCGAAGTCCACATCCTGGCAGGAGTAGATGATATCAAAGCCTGCTGTCCAGAATACGATCGTGAAATAGAAGATCATAGCAGTCAAGTCCACTGTTCCTGTAACAGCAACCCAGCCGCCAAGAGGCGCAAGGGCAATTGTAAGCCCGAGAATCAGGTGACAGGCCCAGGTGAAGCGTTTGGTAAAGGAATAGAGGACCAGCAGAAAAACAGCAATCGGCAGCAGCTTCGCTGACAACGGATTGAGCTTGAAGGCTGCCCAGAACAGCAAAAAGAACGAGAACGCGATGAACAGCGTTACCTCTCCAACCTTCAGTAATCCTGCCGGAATGGCTCTGCCCGCTGTCCGCGGATTCTTCGCATCACTGATCCGGTCGATCAGTCGGTTAAGCCCCATAGCCGCGCTGCGTGCGCCGAACATAGCAACAACCACCCATCCGATCTGGCTCCAGGAGGGCAGTTCCCCAAACATAACTACTGAACCCAGCAAGGCCCCCATAAAGGCAAAAGGTAAAGCAAAAACCGTGTGTTCGAATTTAATCATTTGTAGAAAAATACCGATTTTCTTAAACATTACAGTTCTCCTTGAGTCCAAGATGTAACGCCGCGATGCCACCGTTCAAGGGGAACGATTCCACTTTTGTAAGTCCGGTATCCCGGAAAATCTCCTCTAATTGCTTCCTGTCCGGGAAGAGTGCCAGTGATTCAGGAAGCCATTTATATTGCTCATACCGCTTGGCGAACAGCCTGCCGAGCAGCGGAAGCACACGCTGGAAATAAAAATAATAAATACCTTTGAACGGCTGCTTCATCGGCTTCGACAGCTCCAGGCAGACCACCATACCGCCGGGCTTCACCACGCGCTTCATCTCATTCAGCACCTGTACGGGATCAGGCACATTACGAAGTCCAAAGCCAATCGTGGCGTAATCGAAGGAATTATCACCGAACGGCAGCTCCATCGCATTCCCCTGAATCAGGGAGATGCGGTCCTGCAGTCCGCGCGCTTCCACCTTACGCCGTCCCACCTCCAGCATGCCTGCGCTGAAGTCCAGTCCCATGACATTTCCGGTCTCGCTCGCATCCGCGAGGGCAATGCTCCAATCACAGGTACCGCAGCACAGGTCTACTGCCGAGTCGCCGCGCTTCATGCCCATCTTGCGCATGGTGAACTTCCGCCAGGCCTTATGACGCCGGAAGCTCAGAATATCATTCATCAGATCATACTTGCCGGCAATGCTCTCAAATACCGAATGGACAAATTGCTCCTTCGGCTTGTCGCCTTGCCCCCCTGTTACGGTAACTTTATCTACTGTCATTCTCTAACCCTCCACGGCAGCTTGTCCGGAAATTTTCATTTGCAGAAGCAGGCGGTCCAGTGCAGCACTAAGCTGACCCGCCAGATCCTCGTCCCTGATCCCCTGCAATAACGACTGAATGGACGCGAGCGAGCTATGCAGCTTGTCCGTCAGCAGCGTATCGCATTTGCATCTCAGCTTCAGCTTCTGCCAATCCTTGGGATCCAGAGTCTGCCCCTTAAGCTGCTGACGCTCCTCTTCAGTCGCCGACTCCATCACCTTCCAGTAAGCATAGCCCTCCAGCGCACTTGCCGGAGCTGTCCCCCGGCGCAATTCCAGGGCTGCTGTCTCACACTGGCTGAATTCGGCGAGCAGCTTCTGCCAGATATCTCTAAGGGACTCTTCAATCATCGGTGTAAAAGAAAGAAACAGCCGCATATTGAGCTGTACCGTGTGCTTCAAGTATTGTTCGGCCGGGACAAGCGTTCCGCTCATCTTGCCGTAAAGATTGGCCTTCATCACATTGAAATCAGCGATAGCCGCGCTCAATATGCCAACCATTTCAACCTGACCGTGTCTCGCGAGCAGATGGTAGAACCAGCTGCTGAAATAATCACCGGCCAGAACCTTCAGCTGGCGGGTGCGCATCATATCGCCGCCGGGCTCTTCATGATTCCGGTCAATGCTCTCATGGGTATCCAGTCCAAGCTGGACGAGTCCGGTCACCAGGGTGAACAGCTCTGCCTGCTGGAAGTCTGCCCCCCGGCCCCTGCCGAGAAAAATATATAACAAATGACCCCGCCCGTCTGAGAACGGCGGCAGTTCCGTATGCCGCTGAATCATATCGTAGTCGGTGTAGGGTTTAGCCAGTTGCGGTATGCGGTACGGTTTCATTTTAGCCTCCGAAGCCATTGACGTTTGTCAAACTCATTGTTCACAATCTTGTCTATTATATCACATGTTTTTTTGTCACGCACGGGTGAAGCCTTCTAGTTTCAATTACCCGGTTCAGGGATATATGAACTGCTTTTTCCACAGCTCGCTTTCGCTAATGCGGAAGCCGTTCTTCAGCGAATCGGGAAGAGGCGAATTTCCTGCGTTCTCCAGCGCCTCCTGCAGCAGGGGGCTCCACTCGCTGCGGCGGATATCACCGGCAAGGAGCAGGCGGCGGGTATCCAGCCACCTATCCTCTGCCACCACACGCAGCAGCAGCTGGTCTACGTTCGAAGTCTCCTGAATCGCGAACCCGATAGCCAGAGCCATGTTACGGTACAGCTCCTGCGGTTCGTGGGCATCACCGTTCACCTTGAGATCCATAGACAATACCCCGTTCTCCCAGCCTGCCTTGTCAATCATCAGACTGAAGGGAATCTCACTGAGCGCATCTACCAGATTGTCATTCTCCAGTACCAGGCCATCCGGGCCTATCGTCTGTACTGCGCTATAGTTACTCTGGGCAGTTATAACGTTGCCGGCCAGTTGCGGCAGCAGCATGGTAGTAGCTGCACTAAGCAGCAACGCCGTTCCGATCAGCCAGCTCCGGTTCATAACATGCCTCCCTACTCATAGTTTCCGCTGCTATGCAGGATTATACGGCACCGCAGAGCGGCCCATATCTAGTTATATTTTGAAAAAAAGCAGGCTATGCCTGCTTTTCAGCTTTCACTCTCTAATTGTCCGTGTTTGCTCCAGATTTCAGCCTTGCCGCGGATTTTCATTGCTGAGGTGTGATCGGTGAATTGGGCAATGAGCACCTCGCCTTTGTCCAGCTTCTCCGTATGGTGAAACCGTGTGTCCAGCCCTCTGGTCAGCCCGATGACCTGAACACCGTTCTCCTTAGCCTTGACTACGATATAGTCGCTGCCGGACGGTGCAGGATTCACTTCATTCTTCTTCTCAGTCATTGTAATCCTCCTCAAAGTTTATGAGCCTCTCTCAAAAACAAATGCCGCCCTGGAAGGCGGCATCGTTGGTATTCAAGGACTATGGGGCAGATATGTAGAAATCTTTATTTGATTCCGTCTTTCAGCGCTTTACCGGGTTTGAAAGCCGGTACTTTGCTTGAAGGAATTTCGATTTCTTCACCAGTCTGCGGGTTGCGGCCTTTACGTGCGGAACGTTCGCGCACTTCAAAGTTTCCGAAGCCAACCAGCTGAACCTTATCGCCGCTTTGCAGTGCACCTGTGATAGCTTCAAAAACAGCATCTACCGCTTTCGTAGCGTCTTTTTTGGGAAGTTCAGTTGCTTCTGTAACTACGTTGATCAAATCTGATTTATTCATGTCTTCTCACCTCCCTGGTTAAAAGTTCCGGTATCATACACTCTTTCCGTTTCAACGTAAAATATACGTGATAATCCCGTTTAATGCTAGAAACTGGCGCCTCTCTTCTAGAAGCGCAACAAACTTATAGTAATACAGCCCAACCATAATATCAAGGCGTTCCTCAAAAAAGGAGCAGAAAGTAGCAGGTTTCCCTTCATTCCGCTGCAATTGCGCAGTCTATTACTACCAGTTATGCCGTAAAAGCGGAAGCTTTCCAGGGAGAATTCCCCTTTTCCACTCTAGCAGCGAAAGGGCCCGGAAAGAGCAAAAGAGCGGGAAAAGCTCCCGCTCCAAAGGACAAGCCTATTTCATTTAGAGGATGATGGCGATCAGGCCGCCTGAACCTTCGTTGATAATCCGGCCCAGCGTTTCCTGCAGCTTGTAGCGGGCATTGTCCGGCATCATCGCGATCTTGCCCTGAATGCCCTCACGGACTATGGAATGCAGGGACCGGCCGAAGATATCGGATTCCCAGATTTTGATCGGGTCATTCTCAAAGTCCTGCATCAGGTAGCGCACCAGCTCCTCACTCTGCTTCTCTGTACCGATAATCGGCGAGAACTCCGACTCGACATCCACCCGGATCATATGGATCGACGGCGCCGTAGCCTTCAGCCGGACTCCGAAGCGGGAGCCTTGGCGGATCAGCTCAGGCTCATCCAGCGCCATCTCGGCCAGAGAAGGTGCGGCGATGCCATACCCCGTGGTCTTAACCATTTCCAGCGCTTCCGAGAAGCGGTCATATTCACGCTTGGCGTGGGAGAAGTCCTGCATCAGCTGGAGCAGGTGATCCTTGCCGCGAATCTCGACCCCGACTACCTCCATCAGCACCTGATCATACAGCTCTTCGGGAGCGTAGAGGTCAATCTCGGCTACCCCCTGGCCCATGTTCATGCCGCTGAGGCCTGCCCGGTCGATGAAATCATATTCGGTAAACTGGGAGACCAGGCGGTCCACATCGCGCAGACGACGGATATCCTTCACGGTATCACGGACGGAATTCTCATAGCTGCTGCGCAGCCAGTGATTCTCGCCCAGCACCATCACCCAGCTCGGCAGGTTAACATTAACTTCATGTACTGGGAATTCATACAGTACTTCACGCAGGACACCAGTCACATCGTCCTCAGTCATATTCGCAGCGCTGAGCGTCATCACCGGAATATCATATTTGAGGGCAAGCTCACTGCGGAGCTGCTGGACTTCCTCACTGCGCGGCCGGGTGGAGTTGATGACCAGCACGAACGGCTTGCCGACCTCCTTCAGCTCTGCGATCACGCGCTCTTCGGAATCGACATACGAGCTCCGTGGAATCTCGGCAATCGTACCGTCGGTAGTCACTACCACACCCAGAGTCGAGTGCTCCTGAATGACCTTGCGTGTCCCGATTTCAGCCGCTTCCTGGAAAGGAATCGGTTCCTCGAACCATGGGGTCGAGATCATCCGCGGACCATTCTCATCCTCATACCCTTTTGCGCCTTCCACTGCATAGCCTACACAATCGACCAGCCGGACGTTAACCTCCAGGCCTTCGGCCACCTTAATCTGCACCGCATTGTTGGGTACGAATTTAGGCTCGGTAGTCATAATAGTTTTGCCTGCCGCACTTTGCGGCAGCTCATCGACCGCTCTTACCCGGTCTGCTTCACTCGTGATGTTCGGCAGAACAATCGTTTCCATGAAGCGCTTGATGAATGTCGATTTCCCCGTGCGAACCGCGCCGACGACGCCAAGATAAATGTCTCCGCCGGTACGCTCGGCAATGTCCTTGAAAATATCCACTTTTTCCAAAAGAGATCCCCTCCTCATATTACTCCGAAGAAAAAATGCCTGAAGAGCATCGACTTCGCGTTCCGCCGGCAAACTGACCCTTGCAGGACAACCACCGGACTAAGCTTTGCCCGCCCGAAGCCTAGCTTACTTGCCTGAGGCGAAGCAAGGTTGCCCCGCGCTAAACTCCGAATGCTCGGACATGCATTTGGACTAGTATCATCATATGTATCCGTAACGGATTTATGACCAGCGTCCGCGCATTTTTACATCTGAAATTTCGTATACCCGCTCTAGCTCGCCACTAGCTCGCCACTGCGTCAAGACACCCGGAAGTCTTCTCATCAAGTCTATGAGGGCGGCTTGCGGCCTAGAACTACTATCCATTCTGAGACTCCCCATACAAAAAGGCAGCAACCCCCGCTCTCGGAGAACTGCTGCCTTAATTTATAATAGTATATTGCTATTCCTGCGGAGCCTGCGGGAGGGGACGGCCATCCACCCACAGATAAGGGAGAGACTTGACGGGGACATAATAGGAGGCCTGCGTAAGCTCCAGACGCAGGTCACGGTCTGCCGCCGGACTGCTCCCGTTCTTATCAATGGCAGAGGAGATATCCGCACCGTAATCAACATAGACTGCCCCGCTGCGATCCATCAGGAGCCCGAGCGGCTGGCCCGAATATACGCTGCTTAGCTTGATTGTCCCTGTCCCTGCCCGCTTGGCATCGATAGATACAAGGCCCGGATACAGCTCCTCCCCTGCCGGAAGCTTCCCGCCGTGCGCAGACTTATAGAGGTTCACCTTGCGCTGGATATCGTTAACCTTCTGCACGGTCACCAGGTCCATTAATTTGACCTTTGGGTCCGTCTCCTCATCCAGCACCAGAAAATGGGCGCTCCCGCCCTTCTCGAACGCTGCTGCCGGGATCTCGTCCAGGTACCCTTCCTGCTGCAGCTTATTCAGGTCAATCACGAATTTCTCGTATCTGGGCGTGTCCTGATCGCTGGTCAAGATCGGCAGCAGCCCCTTCTGCTCCTGATAATCATCGACCGCCGCCTGCACCCGCTTCACACTCTCGCGGTAACTGCTGCCGGGCTGCTGCTGCTCCCGGGGATACATGCAGCCGGTTAGAGACAAGATCAGCAGGACAAGCAGCGGCAGCAGCATCGCAGACCTGTGCCGGCTCTGCCGGAGCTTCACCAGATGCATGGAGTCCACTAGCAGGGCTCCTCTCTGTTCGTTTAGGGTTGCATTGGCGCCGGGAGTAACCATCACCATAAGTCCTCCGATTCGCCACGGCGTGCCGCTTCCAGTCTGCGGCGTACAGCCGCCTTCAGCGGGTCCTCGGGAATATGCACTTGGACGTCGCCCCATACAGCGGCCTGACAGGCCAGGCGGACGCCTTCATTCAGCAGGCTGCCAAGCTTGCGCTTCTCCGCCTCCGCAGGAGGTCTGAGTCCCGCGGCATCCGTACGCTCTACGGACACTTTGCACATCATGCATCCCGCCTTGCCCCCGCAGCGGGTAGGCAGGACGATTCCGGCTTTGCGCACAGCCTCCAGCAGCGTAACCCCATGCTTGACAGAAGCTGTGCGTTGTTCCGGAAGGAAAGTGACCGTTATTTGCGATTTCGCATTCATCTTACAGCCTCCTTCCTTGGAATCAGGTTATATACGTATAGATTCGGATATCCCCAGCAGCTCGTCCAGCCTAGACTGCAGGCCGTCGGCTTCCAGATGATTCTCCTCAATGAGCTGCTCCAGAAGCGGCAGATGACCGGCTACATCCTGCTTCATCAGCTCCGCAATCGCCCGGCAGCGTTCTTCCCTGCCGCGCAGCAGATTGAAGATCAGCTCATGGACAAGCGGCATCAGGGCCAGGCGGCCGCTCCCTTCGAACGTACATTCCCGGGCATAGGGCTGCAGCTTGCTGATATCCACTGAATATTGCCCGGAGCCGCTGCCGATCCTGAATCCGCCCACCAGCTCAACCTTCACCTCTCCGATGAAGTAGAGCCCGCGCAGAGAGTAACAGCCTCCGCTATAATCCTCCTCCGGTGCGCAGACAGTGTATCTCAGCAGTGCCCGATGAAGCTGCGCGGTATCCTCCAAATCACAATAGAGGTCAATATCGCGCGGAGCAGCACTCAGCTGAACCCCGTGCAGCAGCAGACCGCAGCTTCCCCCCAGCAGCCACACCGGCGGCTTACCCGGCCCGATAATATCCAGCTCCCGCGCTATGCTGCCCAGTGCCGTCTCCAGCACATAAGGAATTCCTGAACCGGCCATCAAACTACACACGCCCCATTCCTGTAAAATCAACTAACGATTCTGTCAGAAACACGTCTGCCTGAGTATAATGTAAATGCTTACATAATTGAAGCGGCCCCGCCCAGAACTCCGATCAGCAGGATGACAAAAGCAATGACCGATAAAACAGCTCTTAGCAGTCCCTTCGTCTTGCTGCGTGCAAAAGTAATCAAAAAAACGGATAAGCCCATAATCAGTACCGCAATCAGAGACAGCCACATTTTTGTCATCGGGTCCATAGGTCATGCGCCTCCATTTCACTTTTCCCGGATTGCGACTATTATAGCGTGAAATCCGTCATTTTTTAAGTATTAATTTACAGATTAGCCCCTGGCGATGGAAAAAAGGGCATCAACCACGGAATCAGCTTACCTTCCGGAGTTATGCCCAGTCTGAAAAGGAGCCATCCCGGCAGGAATGGCTTACTTCACGGATATGCTATTTTTTCAGCATCATTTTCATTAAAGACTCCATCGTACCGGAACCGGCGCCGCCTTTTTTAACAGCATTGACGATCTCCTGCACTGTAGCCTCGCTGACCGGCACTTTAGCCATAGCTGATACCTGTTTAATTAACTGGCGGAGCTGGGCTTCATTCTGTGTGGTGCCCGGCTTAACCGTACCGGCCAGCTTTTTGATGGCACCTTCCGAAATGTTTTTGCCCGTCTTCTTGTTGATGGCGTTCAAAGCATCCTTGGAAAAATCTCTGCTCACTGTTCATCCCTCCTCCGTCAATCCCCATTAACAACATATGAGATATTCCGGCAAAAGGTGAACGTGATCAGGAATGCCACTGCTCCCAGGTCTCCTGGGAGATGGCCTCCATCTCTGTCTTACGGTCACGGCCCATCAGGGCTTCCACCGCATTACGCGGTGTTCTGCCCTTGAACAGCACATGATAAATCTGGTCGGTGATGGGCATCTGTACGCCCAGCTTCAGCGAGATCGCATAAGCCACCTCCGTCGTCCGGATGCCTTCGACAACCATCCCCATCGAGTCCAGCACCTCATTCAGCGGCTGGCCCTGGCCCAGCATGGAGCCGGCGCGCCAGTTGCGGCTGTGCTGGCTTGTTGCCGTCACGACCAGGTCACCAAGTCCGGCAAGGCCGGAGAAGGTTAAGGGATTCGCACCCATCTCTACCCCGACCCGGGAGATCTCGGCCAGGCCGCGGGTAAGCAGTGCCGCCTTCGCATTATCCCCGAACCCCAGCCCGTCGGACAGCCCCGCACCCAGCGCGATAATATTCTTCAGTGCACCAGCCAGCTCTACCCCTAGCTGATCCCTGTTGGTATACACACGGAAGTCGTTGTTAATGAACAGCCCCTGCGCCGCCTTGGCACGGCTCTCATCCGGTGAAGCCACGACGACCGTGGTCGGACAGAGCCGTACCACTTCTTCAGCATGGCTCGGCCCGGAGAGCACCACAATATCGCCTTCGCTGCAGCCCAGCTCTTCCGAGATCACTGTAGACATCCGCTTCATGGTCTCGGTCTCAAAGCCCTTGGTGGCGTGAATGCAGAGCATATCTTCCTTCCAGAACGGCTTAAGGCTATGCGCCACCTGGCGCACTCCGGAAGAAGGCGCCACAATGACTACCGCCTTCGAACCGGAGACGGCAGTCTCCATGTCCGTGGTGGCAATAATATTTCCAGGGAGCTTAACCCCCGGCAGGAAATGATGATTCGTATGTGCTTCGTTAATCTCGGCAGCCTGCTCAGGCTTTCGCGTCCACAGATAAACCCCCGAGTGGTTAGCCGCCAGCACAGTAGCCAGCGCAGTTCCCCAACTGCCCGCGACCAGCACGGTTACTTTATCAGACAACGCGATTCCCCTCCTTGGCTTTGGAGCCGATTTTGTTCTCACGGCCCTGCGAGATCTTCACGATGTTGCTGCGGTGACGCCAGAAGGCGAACACTACAATGACCAGGCTTCCCCATAGCTCCGGGGTCGTATGCTCCGTGAACAGCAGACACACTGGAGTCAGAGCCACAAAGATCAGCGAGCCCAGCGAGACATACCGTGTAAGTATAATAGCGAGAATGGCAATCGCCCCGGCAATCAGTGCAGGCCAGAATACCAGTGTAGCCATCACTCCAATCGTCGTTGCAATCCCTTTTCCCCCGCGAAAGTGAAAATAGACCGGCCAGTTATGCCCGATGATGGCAGCCAGTCCGCAGACCACTGCGACCCAGCTCCCCCATCCCCCGGCCCATGTGCCAAGCCAGACTGCGGCAATTCCCTTCAGTACGTCCAGAAACAGCACCAGTATGGCCGGTCCCTTCCCCATCACACGCAGTGTATTGGTCGCTCCCGCATTGCCGCTTCCATATTGGCGGATATCAATCCCCTTAAGCAGCCGGGCGAGCAGTACACTGAAGCTGATGGAGCCAAGCAGATAGCTTATAACGATAACCAGAAGTTCAAACGCCACTACTCTTCTCCCCTAACCTTCGTTCTCGGATTTGCGCCGTGTAAAGAGGCGGATCGGTGTACCCTCGAAATTGAACGCTGCACGCAGCTTGTTCTCCAGGTAACGTTCGTAGGAGAAGTGCATCAGCGAAGGATCATTGACGAATACCACGATGGTCGGCGGCTTCGTTGCCACCTGGGTGACATAGTTAATGCGCAGACGGCGGCCTTTGTCCGTAGGCGGAGGATTAATCGCCACGGCATCCGATACCACATCATTCACCAGATGGGTAGTAATCCGCAGGGCGTGCTGTTGGGCGACATGCTGCACGACAGGCAGCAGCTTCTGCAGACGCTGTTTCGTAAGCGCAGACAGAAATACCACTGGAGCATAGCTCATGAACAGGAAGTGATCGCGGATGTTGCGTTCAAAGTTCTGCATCGTCTTGTCGTCTTTCTCAATGGCATCCCATTTGTTGACAACAAAGACCGAAGCCTTGCCCGCATCATGGGCATACCCGGCAATATGCTTGTCCTGGTCGATGATGCCTTCTTCCCCGTTGATTACAACGAGTACAACATCAGCACGCTCAATCGCCTTCATGGCTCTCATTACACTGTATTTTTCCGTGTTCTCATAGACCTTGCCGCGTTTGCGCATGCCCGCTGTATCGATCAGCACATAACGCTGGCCATCCCGTTCGAACGGCGTATCAATCGCATCGCGTGTAGTCCCCGCAATATCACTGACAATAACGCGTTCTTCGCCCAGAATGGCATTAACCAGTGAGGATTTACCCACATTCGGACGTCCGATCAAGGCTACACGGATGACATCTTCATCATATTCCTCATCCACTTTATCCGGAAGACGTTCAACAACCGCGTCCAGCAGATCGCCGATTCCGGTTCCGTGACTTCCTGAAATGCCGATCGGATCACCGATTCCAAGGGTGTAAAATTCATAAATATCTTCGGTGCGCTTCATGTTATCCACTTTGTTGATAGCCAGAACGATCGGCTTGCCGGAACGGAACAGAATCTGCGCCACTTCCTCATCCGAACTCGTGAGTCCGCTCTTCGCCTCGCACATGAAGACGATCACATCCGCTTCCTCAATCGCCAGCTCCGCCTGAACACGGATGGATTTCAGAATCGCGTCTTCTCCGTCAATCTCAATCCCGCCAGTATCAATGACACTGAAGGATTTGCCGTTCCAGTCGGAGACTCCATATATCCGGTCACGTGTAATCCCCGGTTTATCTTCTACGATGGCCAGTCTATCGCCAATCAGCCGGTTAAAGATCGTCGACTTTCCGACGTTAGGCCTGCCGACAATGGCCACTACGGGTCTTGCCATATTCATTCCTCCTGTCTTCCTTACGTTACTCATCATAGCAAAAAACATTCCAATTGGCTAACCGTCTTACCCATGTATTGCCACTATCCTGTATGCCCTGGAACAGACAATCGGCGAACCCTCTGATCGAGGGCTCGCCGATTACTTTACCCGTTATGATGAGATAACAAAGGGATTAGTTGTTACCCTTGAATTTGTCCAGCTTGTCGCCGAAACGTTCAGCCAGTGTGAAGCTGAGGCCTTCGTTGCTGAGCGATACGTTAGGATTGTTCAGCACTTCCTTAGGCGCTCTGTCTCTGCTGTTGCTGCGTTCTGGTCTGGCCGAAGGAGCCGGAGCTTCTTCAGTTTCCTTGATGCTCAGGCTGACGCGCTTCTCGGATGGGTTGAAGTCAAGCACTTTCACTTGTACTTCCTGTCCTTCCTTGAGCACTTCATGCGGAGTGCCAATGTGCTTGTGGGAGATCTGGGAGATATGCACAAGGCCTTCAACGCCTGGCAGCAGTTCAACGAATGCGCCGAAGTTCACAAGGCGCTTAACTTCGCCTGTAACTACATCGCCGATGTTGATCTTGCCTGCTGCGGAATCCCAAGGACCTGGAGCAGCTGCTTTGATGCTGAGGCTGATTTTGCCCTTTTCAGGATCAACCTTAAGTACTTTCACGCGAACCTTGTCGCCTTCGGATACTACATCGGATGGCTTCTCTACGTGGTTCCAAGCAATCTCGGATACGTGAACCAGTCCGTCTACGCCGCCAACATCAACGAATGCGCCGAATTGAGTCAGGCGTTGAACCGTACCTTCGATGATTTGGCCTTCAGACAGCTCAGCCATAATCTTCTGCTTGTTAGCTTCGAATTCTTCCTCCAGAACTTCTTTGGCGGAGAGAATTACCTTGCTGTTCTCACGGTCAAGCTCTTTCACTTTGACACGCAGTGTGCGGCCCTTGTAGTCGCTGAAATCTTCAACGAAGTGACGCTCAACCATGGAAGCCGGGATGAAGCCGCGTGCGCCAACGTCAGCCACAAGGCCGCCTTTGACAACATCAGCTACAGTAACTTCGAAGGATTCCTGGGAAGCGAAATACTTCTCCAGATCTTCCCATGATTTCTCGCTGTCGATGGCACGCTTGGAAAGCACCAGGCTCTCCTTGTTGTCGTTGATGCTGACAACCTTGCATTCCACTTCCTGGCCGACTTCTACCGCTGCTGCGGCATTGTCCAGCTGAACGGAAGACAATTCGCGAATAGGAATAACGCCGTCGTATTTATATCCAATGCTTACATAAGCTTGGTTATCTTCAATTTTGACGATTGTTCCTTTCACGGTATCGCCTTTTTTCAGAGAAATGATTTCCAGACCTTCCTGGCTTGTCACTTCTTCTTCATTGCTGGCAACAACTTCTGCAGATTCGGTAACAGCGGATTCTACAGTTTCTGCCTTATCTACGGTCTCGTTATTCTCAACGTTATCCGCAGCTTCTTGATTCTTGATTTCTTCAGACATGTGATTACCCTCCTCGATTCAAAACCCCATTTATTTAAACCCGCGTAGAGCAGGGTTCAAAACAATCATTGCTTCGTTAAACCATTTCACTTTGCTGATTAGTATGTTCCAAAAAATAGCGGTTATGCTGTAATTTATAAGCTATTCACAGAAACAGAAAATTGACTCCCGGACTTACCGCGAACTGGGCTTGCCGGTACTGATCATTTCATGGATGCGTCCCATAATAACATCGGTTACAGCGTCCAGAGAATCACTTCCCGCACCTTCAAATGCGCTGAGGTCTATGGGCGCCCCATATACAACAGTCATCCGGCGGAACGGCTTGTAGGACCCGATAATGGCTGCCGGCACAACGGCTGCGCCGCTGCGGAGCGCGAAGCTTGCCGCACCCTTCTTGGCTGAACCTGAATCGGAGTTCCGCGTCCCTTCCGGGAAGATGCCCATCACATGTCCGCTGCGAAGCGTATTGAGGGACGTCTTAATGGATTCTTTGCTTACGCCGCCACGCTTGACAGGAAATGCGCCCAATTGCTTAATGAGCCAGCCCAGCACCGGAACATTGAACAATTCCGCCTTGGCCATATATCTTACCTGTCGCTTCAGCTTAATGCCGATCGTCATGGGATCAAGCAGGCTGATGTGATTCGCGCAGAGCAGAACTCCACCCTCCTTCGGCACATTCTCTCTTCCCACAATCTTGAGCGGGAACAGAATGGCATAAATCATACGAAGCAAGGCCACGCAAAATGCATAAATCATAGATGATTTCTCTCCCCGTTAACATAGGTTCTGCAGTGGGAGACGATGGCTTCCACGGCCTGAAGGATATCCATATGCGTCGTATCCAGAAGAATAGCATCCTCGGCACGGCACAGCGGTGAAATCTCCCGGCCTTCATCAAGCCGGTCCCGCGCTGCAATATCATGTTCAAGCTGCTGGAGAGTCACTGTTTCCGTATCCTTCAGTTCCTTGTAACGACGGAGAGCACGCTCCTCCACACTTGCCGTCATGAAAATCTTCACTTCGGCATCCGGCAGTACGGTTGTACCGATATCCCGGCCATCCATCACGACTCCCTTGCGGAGCGCCATCTGACGCTGCAAGTGACTCAGTCTGGATCTAACACCCTCAATCTTCGAATACTGCGACACCTGGCCGCTGACCTGAAGACTGCGGATATGCGGGGTCATGTCTTCCCCATTAATCAGCACTTTCTGCACATCTTTCTCAGGCAGAAGCTCAATCGCCATATTCTGGACCTTCCGGTCCACCAGCTCATGATTCTCTGCAGCTATGCCTTCACGAAGCATATACCAGGTGATTGCCCGGTACATGGCACCCGTGTCTACATAAATGTAAGAC
This sequence comes from Paenibacillus sp. FSL R7-0210, assembly GCF_038009085.1. Taxonomy (NCBI): domain Bacteria; kingdom Bacillati; phylum Bacillota; class Bacilli; order Caryophanales; family Paenibacillaceae; genus Paenibacillus; species Paenibacillus sp. FSL R7-0210. Next base: position 1,484,424 of record NZ_JBBPAR010000001.1, on the reverse strand, counting down.
AGCTCCCGTGCTACCAATCGGGCTACAGTGCTCTTGCCTGCCCCGGCAGGTCCGTCGATGGCGACGTTAATTCGGTCGTTAGTATGTGTATCCTGCCTGTCCAACGGGGCATTCCTCCTCAAACACTCTTCCGCAGAAATACGCATATCGACATATCTCTCTAGGAACTTGCTGATATTCTCAAGAAAAAAGCAGGCATTGCCTGCGACTTATAAAATTATACCACAGTTTGAACCCCAGTGCAAAATGACATTGAGGTTTTTTAGGGAGAAAAAAGCTGATTCAGGGCCCTCTTGAAGATTCCTGCGCAGGGAATCAGCGGTTGCGGAAATCGAATTGGCGTTCAAAGCAGTACCGGATAATTTTTTGCCGCTCCGAATCGGAAATGGCCGAGAATTTAACCATGACCAGATTCCGTCCGGTCTCCAGCGGTTTGATCCGTACAATCTCGCCTTCGAAATTAACATGCTCCGTGCTTCCGTTGCGGTAGGAGACGAGCAGCCAGCAGGCCAGCTTGTCGGCCACCCCTAATGTAATTTTGGCATCGCTTAAGAATGATGTCCCGCCGCCGCCGATATCCTCGGTGCGCACCAGAAACCGGCTGCCCAGGGCATCCTTCACGGCCAGCTCCAGCTCGGCATTGACGCGGAAGAAGCTGCGGCGCTGAATTTTGAAGATGGACTCTACCGCAGGCTTGCGCAGCCGGACCATCCGGATGACATCTTCCTTGAAGCCGAGCACATGAGTATTGAAATAATTCTTAATGCCGCCCTCTGTGAGAAAATAGACCGACAGCTCGTCACCGATAAACAGCTTCTTAAGCCGGCCGTTACTCTCCTGCATGGGGATTTCTATCAGGATGCTCTCGTCCTCCATATCAGCAATCCTTGCCCGGTACTGGATCTCAGACTCTGCCGCATCGCTGGATGCGACCTGGAGGTATAGATATTCATTGATTTTGGGATACAAACCTGTCACCGCCGCTTGAGTTAGTAATAAATGCTAAACCGATTATAGCATGCCCTCTTGAGGCAGGTCAGAAATATTATTAGGCATTGAACGCCAACAGCCGCAACCGGCGTGCAGCCTATAGTTTCAGCATCAAAAAAAAGACGCCCTCCGTTTCCGGAAATGCGTCTTCTTTATAGAGCCGGTTTTAGCTGTCCCCATGGAAAGTCCGGCTATTTATCCTGTGCTCCCGAGGAGGTGCGGATCTGTTCCACCGCTTCCTCATTACCGTCTGCGGCATTCAGATAAATCCTGAACTGTGAGCCGTTGATTTTGCCCCCGAATTCATAGGTCAGCAGCTCCACCGCATCTTCATTCTCGATCCAGGCCAGCCGGTTATAGAGCTCCTTGAACTCCGGGTTAAGCATCGCTCTGGCTTCAGCCAGGGACAGCTTCGGCTTCGGCAGCACACGCTTCTCCTTATGCTCATTCACATAGTCGCTTGCCTGAAACCCTATAGCCTCCCCCGTATCCAGCCCGACACGAACCGTCATTTTCTCGGGATAGATAAGCACGCCGTCCTGGCTGCTGACAAAGGTCAGATTGCCCAGATTATCGTACCGGTCCGCACTGACTGCGGTCATGCCGGGATAGCCCTTCTTCTCCAGGAACTTACCCGCCTTCTCCACAGCCTGCTTCATGGATACTTTGGCCGGCCCTACCTCGCGGTTGTCGTTGTAAGAGATCAGCAGTCCGCCTTCCGCCGTGAAGTCCATCGAGACCGGCTCCTTATGGTCACTGGAAGTCACAGTGGCTGTATAAGAAGCCCACTCCGTTCCCTTCCCATTCTCCTGAATCTTCACCTGTGCCTTCCCGCCCAGCTCGGCGAACTTCATCGCCTTGCCCTTGATCTGGTCAGCCGTAACCGGCTTGCCGCCCAGCTTTTTCACCGACCGCTTATCATAGATACTTGCAACCGAAGGGCCGTAGTCCAGCTCCGGGTATGCCGCCACGCGTTTATCCACGGTTTTGAATCCGTCGATGATCGTGTTGTCTTCGGCCTTCTGCTCTGTAGCCAGTGCAGTCTCTACATCCATCCAGCGCAGCTTTTTGCCGATGACCTTGTCCTGAACCTTCTGCAGGTCCTTGGAGATTTCAGCCGAATTCTGGTAGAGCGTCTTCAGATTCGCCATCTCCCCCTCTGTCAGCGGCTTCTTCGTGAAGTCACGCACCGCAGCCTTGTAGGAGAAATTAGAGATCTTAGAGAGGAACTCCTCCGTCTCACTGAACGGCAGCAGCGTCAGCGGCAGCTGATTGATCTCGTTCTGCGCCTCGCTGGTAATCCGCCATACATTGACCAGTCCTTTGCGGTGCATTCCGTTAGAGGTAGTGTTCACCGCAAGCGTATTGCCAAGCTCACCGTGAAGCCGCTCCACATGGAAGGAGAGATCATGGAATGCGCGCTGATACTGATTCTCCGCTTTGATCAGAATCGAATTCTTCTCCTGATTCTCCTGATACCCCCAGACGAGCGCTCCAAGCAGCAAGAGTGCGGTAAGCGGGAACATTATGGCACTTAATCTTTTGTACATAGGTCCGCATAGCTCCTTTCAGTAGCTTATTGCCGTTAGTTTGACAATAACTGAGAAGACTTATGCACTTTTTCAAGAATCCGGTCTTTAGGCCCGTTCCTCAATCTCGAAGCCGCTTACACAGCTGCACAGACATTGCTTGAAGCCGGTCTGGACAACCCCCTGCTCCTTGTTCCCTCTTAATATGTAGGTTTCGCCGCACTGCTTGCAGACAATCCGAACTTTTACTCGCAAAAAAAGACACCTCTCTCTCCTTTCTGGAATTCCTTGCCTTAAGGAACTGCCCTGTAGGATTAAGTGTGTCCATCTCGATTATAGGTTAACCTCTTCCTCACGCTTCAAAAAGCGAAACGGGGAACGGCTGTTGGCCCGCGCTACCTTCCCCATGCCTCTATACCATAGGACCGCCATCAGGGGCACGATAAACCAAATCCAATAATTAGCCGTCGTCGCGAGCAGAAAATCATAGATTCCATGCCACAGCCAGGGCAGAAGCAATGAAATCAGCAGAATCTTACGGGTCTTGACCCCGCCGGAGAACTTGGCTCTGCCCATATGGTAGCCCATAATTACCCCGAACATGGCATGTCCGGAGACTGGAAGCAGCGCCCTTAGAATCATGGTGCCGATTGAAGCATTGCTGTACCATGCATACATTACATTCTCTATTGTTGCGAAGCCGAGCGAAATCGCTACGGCATATAGTATTCCATCATAGGGCTCGTCAAATTCGGTATGATTGTAAATCATATGGTACAGCACAAACCACTTCAGGGCCTCTTCCACCCCGGCTGAGATCAGAAAGGAATCCACATAAGGACCGCCGTCCAGCCCCAGCACCAGTCCCCTCTGGATAATCATCACAGGCAGCACGATCATCAGGCCAAGCAGGAACACCTTAAGCACCATATGGAGCGGTTCCTGATCATACTTGTCTTTCAGATAGAAAAAAGTCAGCAGCGCAAGTCCCGGTGCAACTGCTGACGAAATGACCGATAACAAAAGCACCGAATACCCTCCCTTGCGCTAATACCTAATCTCTGCTGAAGCCGTTATGGCCGGACTGCTACCTACCCACTATCTCTTATTCCTGGCGTTTGAAATGATTGCACAGCGTCTGAATCGCATTCTCCGCCATAACCGTCTTGCCGTATTCGGCCAGAACAGCCTGAGTGACCGGAGAGGAATCTCCGAATTCAGCGAGCACGCCTACCAGCCCTGACAGCGCAGCCTCTTCAAATTCCTTCGGATCGAAGTAGAGGTACCATTTATCATTATAAGAATACAGTTGTCCTTGAGAAGTAATATTGCCGATGAGCACATGAGCCGCTTCCACCAGAACCTCGAAATCGCGGAATGCATATACAATGGAGTCGCTTTGTTCAAGAGTAACTTCCATTTCATAAATCTCTTCAGGCAATTCGTCTTCCCCGGCCCCACCGTACTGATGGTGATCATATTTCCCCCGGGTCACAATAACGACCATGCCTTGCGCGGGCAATGCGAACACTTCCACGGCAAGCGGACCCGTAGCGTCAAAACCAAGCTCGCTGTACGCCTGATCCATCATTTCCGTAAAGAGGTCGTGCACCTTGGGAACCTCCTGCCACATGTCTTCCTTCTGGATGCCCCGCTCGCTCAGGTCGTCAAAAGTGAGGAAAATCCGTATCTTATCTTGACTTAATCGCTCTATTCTCATGACAGGATCCTCCTTTTGCAAGCTCATTTAATATTAATGTATGATGAGTCCCGAGTAATGAGCCAAAAATGGTTACTATGTATGTATGTTATCATTTTGAAGCTACAAATGCACGTAAATAAATATAGATTCAGCCCAATTTGCTGCCCATTATATGTAAAGCCGTATTAAAAAAGAATCACTTCAGCGATGCCTGCATCGCCAAAATGATTCTGCAGCGGTTAAATCCGGTTACAAACCCGGTATGGCGGTATGAGTATCTTTGAGAATCTGCTCGACTTCATGCTTCACATCAGGGTTGCTGCGGATGAAATCCTTCAGCATGTTCAGATTTGATTCTTTGGACTTTAACGGGGAATCCTCTTTATGATCGCCACCGCTATGATCGCCACCGCCGGATACATGAGAGCCTGAGTGTTCATGACTGCTGCCCGCTGCCGTGCTGCCGAAGCCAGTCATGGCCATCCCCATAATTTTGTCCTTGGCCTTGTCACCCGCATTATAGGAAGAACCGTTCGAGTGCAGTAAGGCAGACATCATGGCGCTGCGTTTTTTGGACATAATCATACTGGCGGCTGCACCAATCAGCACCCCGCACAGAAATGACGAAGTATTCATATCTCCAACCTCCTTGTATGGTAAAATCATGCTTAGTGTTCGCGGAAAGGTAGCCGCTCATACAGCCAAACAACAAGAAAGCGAGATGAAAAAAGTGGGTAAAGCAACAATAACGCTGCTTTTGGCGGCTTGTCTGCTGTCAGCTTGCAGCAACAGTGGAAATACAGGCAGCCAGGCGGCGGAGAAGACGCCACAGCCTGCGGCAGCAACAGAGGCGGCGGAGACAGCCGCATCTCCTGCACCTGAGGTAACAGCCTCAGCTGCACCTGAGGCAACTGCATCACCGGAGGCCACGCCTGCGGCAGCCAGCGATGCGCAGGTTCCGCTGCTGTATCATATGAACAAGAATTATGACATTGTCCCGAATGATCCGGCCACGAATACGAAGGTAGTCCTGCTGACCTTCGACGACGGGCCGAAGGAAGCGGAATTAATCAATCCGCTGATGGATACACTGGACAAGCACAAGGCCAAAGCGATCTTCTTCGTCAACGGGTACCGGGTGAAGGAGCATCCCGAGCTGCTGGAGCTGATCCACAAGCGGGGCGGCGTACTCGGCAACCATAGCTGGGATCACATCGTGCTGAAGGATAAGCCGGAAGCCGAAGTGAAGAAGCAGATTGAGGATGTTCAAAGAATCGTCAAGGAAATCACCGGTGAGACCCCTCACTTCTTCCGTCCGCCGCACGGTGCCGGCGGTGATGTAGGCAAAAAAATCGCCGCTGCAAACGGCATGCTCTATATGACCTGGTCCAATGGCTCCCTTGACTGGGAGATGAAGGCCAAGGATGCAGGCAAAACGGAGAAGCTGATCAAGAATGTAACCGATCAGCTGCATTCCGGCAGCAATATCCTGATGCATGAGCTGCCTTGGACGGTAGAGGCACTTGACACTCTGCTGACTACGCTTGAGGGCAAGGGCTACAGCTTTGTAGATCCGCGCAGCATTGAGCTGAAGATGCGCTAAGATCTGAATGAACAAGCAAAAACGGCTGCCCCGTTAGGAGGGCAGCCGTTTTTTGTCATGCTTATGGGTTCATCACATTGAATCTCTGCGATCCGGAATGCTGCTGTCCGCAGCGCAGGGTCAGCACATGCATCTCGGCCGGACTGCGCCAGCGCAGCGGCAGATGCGCCGTACCGAACCCCCGGCTGATCAGCATCTTCAGCGGCGGGAGACCCGCATTATAGCTCCGGGGGATCTCATACATCCCCGCATTATATCGGCGGTAGAACTCATCGGTATGCCGGTTCCCGATCAGGGGCAGTACAACCTGCCCTCCATGGGTATGCCCGGCCAGAATCAGGTCAGCCGGAATCTCCTGCTGCCGGGACAGCCAGAGCGGATCATGCACGAGGATGATCCGGAAGGCTTCCGCATCCGCCACAGCTGGCAGAGGCCCATAGGCCTTCTTGCCGCCTTGCCGCGGGAAATCCACCCCGGTCAGAATAAACTGCGCACCGTCCCGCTCAATGACGCAGTTCTCATCCACCAGCAGCCTGGCTCCGCTTCCCCGGATGATGTTATCCACCAGATTGATATTCGCCCTGTAATCATGATTCCCATGTACGGCATATACAGGCGCAACCGAAGCGGCCAGAGTCATATTGTTCAACAGGCGTTCTATGGAAGCGCCCTTCTCCGTCATATCACCGCCCAGGAAGACAGCGTCCACCTTCCCCCGCAGCGGGGTCAGCATCTCCTCCGGCAGACGGCGGCGGTGAATATCCGTAATGAGCAGTATCCGGTAGCCGTCGAACGCGGCAGGAAGCCGCTCCAGTACAATATCCTGATGATTCAACCGTTTTTTGAAGGCAGCAGCAACCATAAGGAGACCCATCCCCCCTGCTACCCCAAGACTCACACCTAATAGAATCAGGAGCACCGCAGTCAACTCCATAGGCTGCCCAGATCCGGCGCCCCGTTAATTCCCCACCACAGGAGGAAGCCCAGCAGCATCAGAAATACAACAATCAGCGAATTGATGAACATTTTGCTGAACCGGATTCTCTCTGACGGATAGCTCTCCGCACGCGAAGGAGTCTGCTCCCCTTCCTGCTGTGCCGCCTCACGCTCCGGCCTCCCGGAGGCCCTGCGCCCGGATAAGCGCTCCTTTCTGGACAGGGTCCCTGCCACCGGTACCGGACTTCCCGCACGCTCTTCTGCTGCCCCGGAAGCCGGCTGACGCTTGCCCGCTCTGGCCGGAGGATGTTGTTCTCTCTTCTGCTGTTTCTGGCGGGACCTTACCCGGCTTAATTGTTCTGTCATGATACCCTCCTGTAACGAATAACCATACCGGAGAACAAATCTATTAGGAAATGGCACAATATAGGTGCCCACAGACTGCCCGAATGGATGTAGATAAGTCCAAGACCATAGCTGCTGAGGAAGACCCAGCCCGTTGGAATCCAGTGCCGCAGATAACGGACATGAATAACGGCAAACAGTATACTCGTCCAGTACGGCCCGAGAGAATGCTGGATCGCTCCGCGGAAGAGCAGCTCCTCACACACCGCAACCACCGCCGAAATGACCACAATATGCCACAGCGGCCTTTTGCCGAACAGCAGTTCATTAATCCCCCCGTCATCCATGCTGTCTTCAGGAACAATATGGGTCAGCAGGAAGTCAACAGCAAGCATAATAACTGCAAGGCCAAGGCCCCAGTACACGAAATGTACACTATCCGGAAAATTTAATATGTGAATAGGATTTCTTTTCTGTAATAATATCCATATCAAACCGATAAATAAGGTAAGGCCCTGAGTAATGTACAGATTAATGAGTAACAGCTTGTCTGTTAACTGCTGTGGATCGGCCTTTTTAATTTTGATGTCACCCAATTTGAATTTTTTCATTATAACCTGCCTGTTCTATAAATGTTTTTACATAAGTTAATTTACCTATACGAAGGAGCACTTAATCATGAACAGCCGTACCTCCCGCACTCAAATGATGTACACACTAGGGTTTTTGTTTTTTCTAATATCCGCATTCGCTTCATTTTTCACGGGAGTCAAGGTTGGAGCTGACAAGACAGAGGCCAAGTATTCACAGCTGAAGGACCACCCGAGCGCCCAGGAATTCTCCGGCTCCTACCAGCAGCAGGATCTTGTCACCTTTTATCATAACGTATTTTTGCCTTACCGGGAATTCAAGCGCAATTGGAACGAACAGGTGGGCGTTCTTGCCCGCAGCACGGATGCACGCCAGAATGCGGCAACACTGAAGAATCTGAGTATTCTCGCGGACAAGCAGTATGATAAGGTAACCCAGGATTCGCTCTTCACCAATTCGCCGATGCTCTATGAATCCCAGCTCAATATTCTTAAGAGTCTCACACTCTTCTCCCAAGCCTCCAGTAAGGTGACTGCGGGAGCTTCCGGCGCCGAAGCCGCAAAAGTGCTGAGAAGCGACAACTTCACAACCAGTGCCGTGAGATTCGGGCTGCTCGCCCAGAAGAACTTCTATGATTCCATGCTGAAATGGGGGTCGAAGACCCACCCGTCCATTCCGCAGCAGTCCAGTGAGCTGAAGACACTCTCTTTCATTCAGTGGAAAAAAATGCCGCTCTTGCTCAAGAATGCTTCCATCGCCAATATCATGCTCAACCGCGGCATCTACGCCGGATATGATCCGCAGGATATCACTGCCAAGATTGATGACATGATCTATTCCGGGACCGCCAGCTCGCTGAAGCTGAATGATATCCAGTCCTCCGTCACCCTGCTCATCTCCACCGGTGCGGTGCAGGAGCAGGACTTCATCAAGTGGCGGGAACAATATTACGGTAAAGAGATCATGCCGCAGCTCCCTTTCTTCTACGAGTAGGACCAGTTATTGCATCATAACGAAATTTACGGTCCACTTCAAGGCGGACTCGCGCAGAAGAATCCTATTGACACACTTGGCATCACCATGTTACATTATGACAAATTAATCAAGAAAAACCGATGATGGAACAAAGATTACTTGCAGTCTTCAGAGAGCCGGTGGGTGGTGAGAACCGGTGGCGGACATTAATCTTTAGCGCTCCTGAGATATTGTATTGAACACAAGAGTAGATACAATCGGATCACTCCGTTACCAGTGTGGCCTTTGCAGGCCAATGAGGCTGCTTCTTAACCGTCGCAGTGAATTAGGGTGGTACCACGAGAACTCTCGTCCCTTACTACGGCAGTAGTATGGGGGTTGGGAGTTTTTTTATTGCCATCTACCCGTGAATCCGGTACTTCTGCATGCTGTTTCTTTTGTGCGACAGCGCGTTACCCCGTTGTCAAGCTGCTTATTACGCTCTTGTAAGTTCTGGTACTGCGGATTGCCTTACCCGGTGATCCTTGGCATATACAATAGCTTTCCCATTTGAAGGAGGACAAGAGACCATGTTTAAAGTATTAGTATCGGATCCGATCAGCGATTTGGGCATTCAGCAATTGATGGACGCAAGCGATGTGACTGTAGACAAGAAAACAGGACTAAGTGAAGATGAGCTAGTTGCAATCATTGGCGAATATGACGGCTTACTCGTTCGCAGCCAGACTACCGTGACGGACAAAATTATCGCCGCCGGTACTAATCTCAAGGTTATCGGCCGGGCCGGAGTCGGCGTGGACAACATCAAGCTGGAGTCCGCCACGCAGCGCGGTGTAGTCGTTATCAATGCTCCGGACGGCAATACCATTACGACCTGTGAACATGCTTTTGCCATGATGATGGCCTTGGCCCGTCATATTCCTCAAGCCTACGCGAAGACGATTTCCGGCGTATGGGACAGAAAAACCTTCCTCGGCGTAGAGCTGCGCGGCAAGACACTGGGCGTACTCGGCATGGGCCGGATCGGCAGCGAGGTGGCCAAGCGCGCCAAAGCCTTCGGCATGAGCATCCTGGCCTATGACCCGTTCCTGACAGCTGACCGTGCAGAGAAAATGGAAGTGAAGCTGGCTTCGGTAGACGACATTGTGCGCGGTGCAGACTTCATCACCGTTCACACACCGCTCACCCCGGAGACCCGCCACATGATCTCCCGTCCGCAATTCGAAGTGATGAAAAAAGGCATGCGCATCATCAACTGTGCCCGCGGCGGTGTCATCGATGAAATGGCGCTGGTAGAAGCGATTGACAGCGGTATTGTAGCCGGTGCTGCGTTCGACGTCTTCGAGAAGGAGCCGCCTGAAGCAGACCACCCGTTCCTTACACATCCGAAGATTATCGTGACTCCGCATCTGGGCGCTTCGACGATTGAAGCCCAGGAGAACGTAGCCATCGATGTATCCGAGCAGGTCCTTCATATCCTGCGCAACGAACCGTTCATCAACGCGGTGAACATTCCGCCGGTTGCACCTAGCGTGATGAACAAGCTGCAGCCGTACTTCACCCTCGGCGAGAAGCTGGGCAGCTTCGCTACGCAGATTACGGACGGAGCGATCCGCGAGATCCATGTGGAATATGCCGGTGATCTCTCGGATGTGGATACCCAGCCGCTTACCCGCTATGTCGTCAAAGGTGTGCTCACCCGCCACTTTGCCGGAGATGTGAACATCGTCAACTCGATGCATCTGGCGAAGACCCGTGATGTGAATGTAGTGGTGACCAAGGCTTCCAAAACCAAAGGCTTCACCAACCTCATCACGGTAACACTCAAGGCTGAGCATGATGAAGAGCGTCTGGTCGCCGGTACCCTGCTGCAGGGCTATGGCGAACGGATTGTTAAGGTCAACAAGTTCCCGGTCGATATTGCTCCGGAAGGCCATCAGGTTGTGATCTCGCATAATGACAAGCCGGGTATTATCGGACTCGTCGGCACCCTGCTTGGCGAGAACGGCGTCAATATCGCATCCATGCAGGTTGGCCGTACGATCATCGGCGGAGCTGCCATTATGCTACTGACCGTTGATAAGGGTGTGCCGAAGGAGGTCCTGGTGAAGCTGGCCGGACTGCCGGAGATCAACACCGCTGAGGAGATCATTCTGCTCTAATTCTTATTTCTTCACAATAAAACACTCTTCGGGAGTGCAGGCCCCAGGCCGCGCACTTCCAAAGAGTGTTTTTGCGTTATACTATGAAATCCGGTAGGCTGGCACCTGCCGGCCATCGGTGTCCGTAAAGCCATATTTCCGTGCCAGGTCCCCTACCTTCTGGGGAGTGCCAGTCATGGATATCACTTCAGGATCAGCAGCAAGCGCTGCAACTGCCCGTCCGATATAAGCGGTTGATTCAGTGGTCTGAAGCCCCTCCTCCTCCTGCCAGTGCTCCTCATCTGTGCCGAAGCTGTCCAGGACCAGCTCGGTCCGCATCCAGCCGGGAGAGACGGGAATCACCGCGATGCCATCCGCAGCCACCTCTAGGGATAATCCGTAGGCCATGCGCACCAGTGCATTTTTGGACAGATCATAATAGAAGTTCCCCGTGTACTTGTACTCGTCCCAGAAGGTTGTATGGACGATTAATTTACCCGCCCCCGCTCCTTCCCTGCGCATCAGGGGTACAGCATAATAATTAGTCATTAGCTGCGCCCTCACACCCGCAGTGAACATATGATCCCAATGCTGCACCGGCTGCTCCCAGAACGGTTCATTCTCGATAGGGAGAGTATTGCCGCCCCAGACGTTATTGACCAGAATATCCAGTCTGCCCTGCTCAGCGCTAATCTGCCGGATTACGGCCTCTGTCTCGCTGTCATTGGTATGATCACAGCGGATCACGGCTCCGTCCCCGCCTAAGCGGCGGATCTCAGCCAGCACCCCTTCAAGCGTTCTTGCCTGTCCCTCCTGCGGCATACCGGCATTCCTGCCCGTAATGTATACATAGACACCAGCCTTCGCCAGCTCCAGTGCAATGCCTCTGCCCGCTCCCCTGCTCCCGCCTGTTACCAATGCCACTTTCCCTTGCAGATTTGTCATTTGATCCGCTCCCTTTCATCTATCATGCCCGGATTAGATGATCATTTGCGCTAATCCGTACTCTTGTCTAATATATACCTTATACATGACAACCATTGACATATATAAATAATACATTCAAGGGAGGTTGCAGAATGAGAGCGGATCGCCTGATCACTATCGTTCAACTCTTACAGAGCCGCGGGAAAATCAGCTCCAAAGAGCTGGCGCAAACGCTGGAGGTATCCGAACGTACAATCTTCCGGGATATGGAGGCACTAAGCTTCTCCGGCATCCCCGTGCTGGCGGAGCGCGGCCGGGAAGGCGGCTGGAAGCTGGCTGAAGGCTACCGGAATTCCCTGACCGGAATGAACACCAAGGAGATTGCCGCGCTGCTGGTGCCCGCTGATCCGGCGATTCTGCACGCTCTGGGCATTCAGGAGGAGTTCTCCTCGGCCGCCCGCAAGCTGCAGGCCGTCGCTACCCGGCAGCCAGTCACCCCCTTCAGCTTCCTCAGCCAGCGGATTCACATCGACGGAGCCGGGTGGCATCCCTCCGGGGAGACCTATCCCTGCCTATCCGCTTTGCAGGGAGCCTTATGGGAGAACCGCAAGGTGAGCATCACCTATCTGCGCGGGGAGGACGCCGCCGAGCGGCTGGTTGCACCGCTGGGGCTGGTAGTCAAGCGCGGCGTCTGGTACTTGGTCGCGGGGCATGACAGCGAGCTGCGGACCTACAGGGTCTCCAGAATCACTGAGGCCAAAGTCACAGATGAGTCTTTTGAGCAGCCGGAGGATTTCCACCTGTCTGAGTACTGGGAGACCTCCACCGCCGCATTCAAGTCTGCCTTGCCCAGGTACCCCTCCAGCCTTCTTGTAAGAGAGCAAACGATGAAGGAGCTGCAGAAGGAGCGATACGTCGCCCTGTTGCACCAGGAGCCTGCTGAGGCCCCGGGCTGGATCAGGGCCGAGGCCGAGTTCAACACGCCGGAGTCTGCGTGCCGGATCATCCTGTCCCTGGGTCAGGGTATCAAGGTGACGGCACCGCCTGAGCTTGCGGATACGGTTGCTGCGGCTCTGCGTGAAGCGGCAGCATTATACGATTTTTAATAATAGACCAAATGCACTAGTATCCCCTATAATATTACAATACACATTATTATTTATAGGGGGACTTTACATTATGGACTGGATGAACAAGCTGCCGTTGAAACAAAAAATCGTCACCGGATGTTACCTGGTTGCCGCTTTATTCGCTGTCCCTGTCTTAATCACGCTAATCCTCATGGACAGGCTGTTCATCGGCATTATTCTTGTCGCCGTCCTGGCAGCGCTGACTTACCCGCTTGCGCGCTTCATTGAGAGAACGCTTACATCTTCATTTGAGGATATCTCCAATGTGACGCACACGATTGCCAAAGGCGACTTCACCAGCCGTGCCGATGAGAATGGCTCCATGGGCGACATCAGCCGCTCCTTCAACACCATGATTGACAAGCTCAAAAAAATCCTCACCGATGCCTCACAGATTACCCGTCAGGTTATGGACGCCAGCCGCGGGATTGAAGACAAGAATCAGAACCTGAAGTTTGTCATGGCGCAGGTGGCCTCCTCCTCCAATGAACTGGCCCTCGGTGCTAACGAAATCTCGGTGGATATCGCTGATATGACCGAATCGATCAAGGATATCGAAATCAAAGTCTCCAATTATACGAATTCCACCAAGGAAATGAATAAAAGGTCTGTACATACGCTGGAATTGGTAGAACAGGGACGGCAATCGGTGGATACCCAAGCCGAAGGCATGCGCAAGAACATCCAGGCTACCCAGAAGGTGGCGGATACTATCGAAGCCCTATCGCATAACGCACGAGGCATTACGATGATTACCAAGACGATTACCGAAATTGCTGAACAGACCAATCTGCTGTCGCTCAATGCTTCTATTGAAGCCGCCCGTGCAGGCGAGCATGGCCGCGGGTTCGCCGTTGTTGCCCAGGAGGTCCGCAAGCTGGCCGAGGAATCCACCGCTTCAACCAAAGAGGTGTTCGGTCTGGTACGCAGCATCGAAGCGGATATCAAGCAGGCTATCGATAACATCGCCATCAATGAAGAGGTAGTCCAGGTGCAGAATGAGATGATTACGGAGACAGCCAACATTTTTGCTCAAATTGTGCATAGTGTCCAATACATAACCGAGCAGATTGCCTCCTTTTCCGCAGAGAGTGACCTTATGCTGGAGAGCGCGCTCAAGATCTCCGGGGCGATCGAGAATATCTCAGCCATCACCCAGGAGACCGCCGCAGGGACGGAAGAGGTATCCGCAGCGATGAACGAACAGATTCATGCTCTTCAATCCGTAGCTGAGGAGACAGAGAAGATGACCTCCGCGGTCTTCAACCTGCAAAAAACGATTCATATTTTCAAATTTTAACCTCAGCACAAAGAGACACGCCTGCGGAATTTTCTGCGGGAGGTGTCTCTTTTTTTGGGCAAAACAAAGATTGTTATGTAATATTCACAAATTGTTGAAATTGTGCATAAGGGTAAAAACCGTGCTTTGCACTTCTTTACTATAGTCGTTCTATTGTCATAGCTTGTCTATAAGCTAACATCTCACATCACTATTACTTAAGTCCTATCACCGAAATTTGTAATGCTGTATATCTAGTGAATTCTTAATGTTTTGCAGTAAATCAGGAATGTAATGAGGCTTTATGCTCACTTCCCACATTAATCAACCTAAACGGCCATTTGCATTTTAAGACTTTAGTCTTCCAGGGACAACCATTTTCAAAAGTTTGAAAATCCAAATATTTAGCCATTTTCACTCCTGAATATTCGTCAAATTCCGAGTTTCTTCTCACAGGGGTTATTGACAAAAGCGGAGCAAGGAATATATTGTAAAGGAAAATTCTCCACAAATTCATTTATAACCGCATACCGGCAAAATTCACCGAAAGGGAATGACGCAAAGCCATGGATCTACAGTCTCATTTCTGAAGTGGGATCATGACAGCCAGGTTGCTGAAAAACTGTGAACGCCTTAGGTTTCGCGTTTGATTATGGTGATTCGTGCAACAGACCTGTGCTCCAATGGTGAGTACAGGTTTTCTATTGCTGACGTATACAAATAACAACTTGCGGGGTGGATGTTCTGAAGACAGTTGCAGATTATATGGCGGAAGCATTACACGATCTGGGAGTCACTCATTCTTTTGGAATCATAGGCAAGTCTATTTGCCCCATCGCTTTGAAAATGGTTGACTACGGTATAGAGTTCATCCCCGGCCGGCACGAATCCAGCTCCGGCTTCGCCGCCGGCGGTTATGCTCTGAAGACCGGCAGTCTCGGGGTAGCCTTCGGCACCTCCGGTCCGGGGGGAACGAATCTGCTCACCGCAGCAGCGCATGCCAAGGCCAATAATCTTCCCGTCCTCTTCATCACCGGACATCAGTCCATCAAGGAGCTGGGCATTCCCCAATGTCAGGATTCCACTTCCTACCTGGCTGATTTGGCGGATATGTTCCGGCCGGCTACCCTCTTCAGCAAGCTCGTTGAACGCGGCGATCACTTCAGCACGATTTTCAACCATGCCCTATCCATCGCCCTCGGTGACCAAAAAGGTCCGGTCCATCTCTGCATTCCGTTTGATGTGCAGACAGAGCGGCTCGCGGAATGCCGGATTGTTCTGCCGGAACGCGAGGGACTAGTCAGTTATCAGAACTATGACCGGGTCATCTCGGCGATTAATCAATCCGCTAGGCCGCTGATCATTGCCGGTAAAGGCGTCAACCGCTCAGGTGCCCATCAGGAACTGGTTCAGCTGGCCGAAACCTTCAACATTCCTGTAGTCACCTCTCCAGGCGGCAAAGGTGCAATAGCTTATGATCACCCGCTCTACCACGGTCCTGTCGGCGTTGGCGGCTCCTCGCACGGCGATGAATTGCTGAACAACAGCGACCTGTTCATTGTTCTGGGTTCCCGCCTGAGCGACATGACCATCTGCAACCTGAAGCCGGAGAATCATCCGCCGCAGCTGATCCAGTTCGATGTAGATCCAACCTTTGTCGGCAAAATACTGTCCTCATCCACCATCGCTGTCGGCGGGGACTTAAGGGACAACCTGGCACTGTATCTTCAGAAGCTGGACCCCTCTACGGTCACCAAGCATGAAATCACAATCTCCAATGCTTACAATGACGAGTTGCCCGTGCTGGCGGGGCTCTCTCTGGCTTCGGTAATGAGCACGATGAGCGACTTGATTCCTTACAACAGCAGCGTGTTTGTAGATGACGGCAGTCACGGGTTCAATGCTGTGAAATGGTTCAATGTCCGCAGGCCCGGCAGCTTCATATTCGATGCCTACTTTGCTTGCATGGGCAATTCAATTGGCATGGCGATCGGCGCCAAGACGGCTTCTCCCGGAGAGACTGTCTTCTGCATTACCGGTGACGGCTGTTTTATGATGCTCGGAACTGAAATAAACACAGCCGTTTGCAAGGACATTCCGGTGATTTTCATTGTGGTGAACAATAAGCAGCTGGATATGGCGCTTAAGGGTATGGAGAAAACGACCGGCCGGATTGACGGTACGATCTTCGAGGTTCCGATGGATGCCGTGAAATTCGCCGAATCGCTGGGTGCAGCCGGCTTCCGCTGCGAGACGCAGGAGGAGTTCGCTGCCGCAATCCGCGAAGCTGTGGCACTTAACAAGGCAGCTGTCATTGAGCTGCTGACTGACCGTGATGAAATGCCTCCTACGGCCCACCGCACGCTGGATCTTACGTAAGGAAGCCCTATCCGCACACCTCTAACCTACTATCAGGAGGACATATCGTGAACAAGAACATGAACAGCGGACTCGATCATTTCACTGATCTCTCAGGAGATTATGGGGCCAAGGCCCTGGCTCCGATCAAAGAGCATTTTCCGGAATTAGCCGAATATATCATGGGCAATGCCTATGGCGATATTTTTCAGCGGACCACGATTGGCTCTGACTGGAAGGAGATCGCAGTGATCTCATCTCTGATTACGATGGGGCAATATGAACAGCTGGGGGTTCATTATGTAATGGCGCTCCGCGTTGGCATGACCGTCGAGCAGATCAAGGGCGTGCTGCTGCATCTGACCCCTTGCGTCGGTGCTCCCCGGGTGATTTCGGCCTTTAATGTGCTGCTGGATACCCTGGAGGCGATCAAAGAAAAATCTTCATAATTCTACAAATTTCGACTTTTATGTTGCGTATTTCAGAATGATCTGGTTATAATGAAGGCAAAATATCCCAAATCAAATTGCGGTTTTGTCGAATAGAGTCGCAGGAATGATGTTTTGGAGGTATTGGAAATTTCACTTAGGGAGAGATCAACATGGGACAATTTATTTTGAAGACAGATACTGCGAAGAAAGTAATCAATATTGAGCTGGAGGGAACCTTCTCTAACGAGGACGGGCTCAAATCTATACAGGCTTACCAGCAGACTATTAACCCGATCAGCCCTGCTGAATATGCACTAGAGATCGACTGCCGCAAGCTGAATGTAACCGCTCCTGATGTTGTACCGCTGCTTGAAGGCTGCTTCATCATGTTCAAGGCTGACGGCTTCCAGAAAGTGAGTCTTACCCTGGAAAATAACCCGATCCTCAAAATGCAGCTGGCACGCCTGGGCCGCAAAGCAGGACTTGAGAATCTGGAGATCACTTCAACCGCACAAGCTTAATAAATACAATTTAAACCTAAATCAGCCGCTTGAAACGCACATGTTCATTCATTAAACCGGCTGCTAATGCTGGAAGAGAGTTTTGTAAGAAGCAGATTTGTGAGAAGTATAGCTAACAAAACTTTAGGAGGTCTGTACTATGGCGGGGATTCGCATTAAGGACATTGATATCTACCATCCAGACAAAAGAATCGGCAATGACTTCTTCATTCAGCATTTTGATGACAAAGGTATTGATATCCGTGGACTGCTGGCTACTCTGGGCCGTGAAAACCGCTACAGCATCGACAGCCCGGATGAGAATTCCCTGACAATGGCTTTTGAAGCCGCAAGTAATGTTCTGGAGAAAACCGGTCTTACCAGCCCTGACATTGACCTGATCGCTTATGCAAGCCAGACCCCTGAATATATATTTCCTACGAACTCATTGATGATTCACCGCCTGATTAACGGGGCTTCGCATACCATCTGTATTGACAGCAATGCCAACTGTGCCGGAATGACCGCCTCGGTTGAGCAGGTCAGCCGCCAGATGATGGCGAACCCGAGAATCCGCCGCGCCCTGGTCATCGGCTCCGATTACGTGGCACCGCATGCGGACAAAAATGATCCGGTATATTACGCGAACTTCGGTGATGCCGCTGCCGCTGTCATTCTGGAGCGCGATGAGCATTCGGTCGGCTTCATTGATTCTATCTACCAGACAGACACCTGTGTGTACGGCAACTCTCTGTTCCCGGCAGAAGGCCTGGCTAAGCTCGGACGCACCGGTGTTGCCGCAGGAGAGTTCAATGTGAAGTTCATTCCATTCGATGATTCCATCTGTGTGGATGCCGCTTCCGAATCAATCAACACTCTGCTGAGCAACAACGGGATTGCCCCTGAATCGGTCAAGGCTGCCTGCTTCTCACAGCTGTCTCTTCCGAACATCCAGGCCGTCTCCGGCAAAACCGGTATTAACCCTGAGGCCGCAGTCTACATAGGCGATGAGTTCGGCTATACCTCGACCAGCAGCCCGTTCATTGCCCTTCACAGAGCCGTCACTACCGGGCAGCTTGAACGCGGAGACAAGGTCCTGTTCTGGACCGTGGGCGCCGGATGGCAGAATGTCGCATTTGTAATGGAGTACTAATCTTACTGTTCATTCTGTTCCAGAGTAAAAAACGGCCCGCAGCAGAGTTTCTGCCTGCGGGCCGTTTCTGTTCTTAATGCCTCTACTCCGCTCTAAAGTCTGCCTTCGTGCTTGCCCTCATGCTTCTCCCAGCCCATCGTGCGCGACACAGCATCCTGCCAGGCACCGTATCTGCGTTCCCGCTCCTCCGGCTCCATCTGCGGCGAGAAGACCTTCTCGGCCGTATTGAAGCTCTCCAGCTGCTCACGGGTCCATACCCCGGAGGTAAGTCCGGCTAGCAGCGCAGCGCCAAGTGCTGTAGTCTCCGCGTAGGTTGTACGTGTCACTTCGCTGCCCAGAATATCGGCCTGGAACTGCATCAGCAGATTGTTGCGCACCGCACCGCCGTCTACCCTCAGGCCGGTGAGCGGCATGCCGGCATCCTTCTGCATTGCGTCGATGACATCACGGGACTGGAAGGCCAGTGATTCCAGTGTGGCCCGTACCAGATGTGCGGAGGTGGTACCCCGCGTCAATCCGAATATGGCGCCCCGCGCATACATATCCCAGTAAGGCGCACCCAGGCCGGTAAAGGCTGGCACCACCACAACCCCTTCACTCTCGTCCACCTCGCTGGCCTTCTCTTCCGAGTCGGCGGGCGCGACAATTAGCCCCAGCCCCTCCTGCAGCCACTGCACAGCCGCTCCTGCCACGAAGACACTGCCTTCCAGTGCATAATAGAGCTCATCGCCCATGCCCCAGGCTACCGTGGTCAATAGGCCATGACTGGATGCCACAGCTTCAGTGCCTGTATTCATGAGAATGAAGCAGCCTGTCCCATAGGTGTTCTTGGCACTGCCTGCCTCCAGGCAGGTATGACCAAAGAGCGCTGCCTGCTGGTCCCCCAGCACCGACCGGATAGGAATCTCCAGACCGAACCACTGCTGGTCACAGACACCGAAATCTCCGCCCGACATCCTCACCTCCGGCAGAATGGACGGCGGAATACGCAGCGTGTCCATCAGCTCTTCATCCCACTGGCGCTCATGCAGGTTATACATCATCGTTCTTGAAGCATTAGTAACGTCTGTAGCGTGTACCGCACCCCCGGTCAGCTTCCAGATCAGCCAGGTGTCTATCGTTCCCGCCAGGAGCTCTCCCTTGCCCGTACGCTCTCTTGCTCCCGGTACATGATCCAGAATCCATGCCAGCTTGGTCGCCGAGAAATACGCGTCGATGACAAGCCCCGTCTTGTCCGCAATGACTCCGGCCATCCCCTGCGATTTCAGCTCCTCACATTGGTCTGCTGTCCGCCGGTCCTGCCAGACAATTGCCGGATAGATCGGTTCGCCTGTAATTTTATCCCAGATAAGTGCAGTCTCCCGCTGGTTGGTAATCCCGATTGCCGTGATGTGATTAGCCGGTACAGAGCTTGCTGCAATGGCATCTCTGGCTGCGGCAAGCTGGCTCTCCCAGATCTGCTCCGGGTCATGCTCCACCCAGCCTGGGCGGGGAAAGGATTGCTTGATCTCATATTGCCCCTGCGAAATCACTTCCGCCTCTGTATCAAAGAGAATTGCCCGTGAGCTGGTAGTACCTTGGTCCAAGGATAAGATCATAATGCCCAGCCTCCTGCAAGCCTTAGCTTGAAATATATGTTTCACGATGAACAATATTAATGTGGTGATTTCAACAAAAAGCACCTCTGCTCTCAGAGGCGCTGTCATGCATGGTCTTGGTTTACTGTTTTTCGACAGGAAGCCGCAGGGTAAATGTGGTGCCTTCTCCCAGCTTGCTGGAGGCATAAATGCTGCCGTGATGCGATTCGACGATATTCTTCACAATAGCAAGACCAAGCCCGGTACCGCCCGTCTCCCCGCGCAGGCGGGCTTTATCCGCTTTGTAGAAGCGTTCGAAGATAAACGGCAGATCCTCGGGGTTAATGCCGGCCCCCTGGTCTCTGATCGCGATCTCCACCAGACTCCTGCCCTCCAGCACTACTGTGCCTGCCAGAATAGAGATTCTCCGGTCCGCCGGAGTGTGCCGGAAGGCATTATCCAGCAGATTGGTCAGCACCTGCTCCAGCTTGTCTTCATCGGCTGCCCCCAGCAGCAGTTCCTGTTCAGGCTTCTTAAGCTCCAGCATGATATCCCGCTCCTTGGCTCTGACGGAGAACTTGCGGTATACCCGCTCCAGCAATTCTCCCACATCCACCCTGGCCTTCAGCATATCCGTATGTCCTGCTTCCATGCGTGCCAGGTCCAGCAGATCCTTCACCAGACGGCCCATACGCAAGGATTCATCATGAATGACCTGAACCAGCTCACTGCTCTCCTCCGGAGAGGAAGCCATTCCGTCTAGTAGTGCTTCACTGTAGCCCTGCATCATGGATAGCGGGGTGCGGATCTCATGGGATACATTGGCCACGAAATCACGCCGCATCTTCTCCAGACGTACCTCTTCGGTCACATCCCGCAGAACGGCAACAGCTCCGCGCAGATGATCTTCGGAATAGAGCGGTGCCATGTGCACCGACCATACCCCCTGCCGGACATGGACATTGGAGCGTTGATCGCCCCCGCCCTCAAGGGTGCTGAAGAACAGCGGGCGAAGCGGCGGCGGCACCTCACTGGAAGCGGAGGCCTTCGGAAGTAAGCCGTTATCCTCTTCTTCCTCCCAGGCAAGATCACTCCAGGTTTCGAGGAGGGTCTGGCCATGCGGATTGGTGAGGATGATCCGGCCTTCGATATCGAAGGTGATTACCGCATCGCTCATGCTGCGCAGAACACTGGATAAATGCCCTTTTTCATTATTCAGACTGCGTATATTCTCTTCCAGCTCTTCCGCCATGTGGTTAAACGATGTGGCGAGCTGGCCGATCTCATCGCTTGTGACCAGGGTCAGTCTTGTTCCATACTCGCCGCGGCGGATGTCATTCGCTGCCTCAATAACCTGCTGCATCGGCTGGGTGATCTTCGTGAACAGGAACAGTGCAAAGAAGGTGGTCAGAGAGAACCCTATCATGCATGTATACATGAACAAGCGCTTGATTGCCCCGGAATTGGTGAAATTACTGTCGATGTAAGGCAGCAGGAACAGCCCGAGTGTAATGAGCACGACAGCAACCAGAAAGATGATCGTGATCCACAGCTTACCGACAAGGCTTCTCCAGAAGTTCACTTATTTAGGCACCTCTAGCTTATAGCCTACTCCCCATACCGTTGTAATCATCGCTGCCGATTCCGGGGATACCTTATTCAGTTTTTCACGCAGACGCTTGACATGGGTATCCACGGTGCGCAGATCTCCGAAGAACTCATAATTCCATACATCCTTCAGCAGCTCCTCACGTGAGAACACCTTGTCCGGTGAGATGGCCAGATAATGCAGCAGCTCGTATTCCTTGGGCGTCAGACTTACCTCTTGGCCCCCTGCGCTTACGCGGTGTGCATCATGCTCAATAATCAGGAACGGGAACACGATATTGTTGCTTGAATTACTCTCTTTGGACAAAAATGCCGTTGCGGAAGAACGGCGCATGATCGCCTTGACCCGGTAGATCACCTCGCGCGGACTGAACGGCTTGACGACATAATCGTCTGCCCCCATCTCAAAGCCCTGCACCCGGTTAATCTCCTCACCCTTAGCGGTAAGCATCAGGACCGGTGTGGACTTCACCCCTCTTAGCCGGGTCAGCACTTCAATCCCGTCAATACCCGGCAGCATCACATCCAGCAGAATCAGACCGTAGTCATTGGCGGTTGCTTTGCGCAGGGCGATTTCCCCGTCCTCCGCCTCATCAATCTCGTAGCCTTCTTTTTCAAGATACATTTTGAGCAGGCGGCGGATACGTTCTTCGTCATCCACCACCAGAATTCTATTCAAGTGCTCAGCCATTTACACAACAACCCCTTCATCAATTACAGTAGAACGTCACCCTGGATCATACGCATGCCCGAAAGAAGCCTGAGCTTATCAGTCCGTTCCCGCATATGAATGAAGTCCGGCGATAACCAGGTTAACGCCGACCAGGGTAAACATTACGATTAGAAAGCCGAGTACAGCGAGCCAAGCGGATTTGCGTCCCTGCCAGCCGCGGGCCAGCCGCAAATGGAGATACGCACTGTAGAACAGCCAGGTGACGAGAGCCCAGACTTCCTTGGGGTCCCACCCCCAAAATCTGCCCCAAGCCACCTCGGCCCATATCATTGCAAAAATCAAAGCCCCCAGTGTGAAAATCGGAAACCCGATGGCGATTGCCCTGTAGGTAATCTCATCCAGGTCATTCTCGTCAATTCCATCAAGTACCGGATGAAGAGCCTTCCCTAGCGGCTTACGCACGGCCAGCCGAAGAAGCCCGTACAGGAGCAGTCCGGACAGCAGTGACCAGATCACAGTGTTGAACTTGCGCCCTGCATTGACGCCATTCATCCAGGATGGTGCTTGAAACAAAGGCTTCTGAAGCCCAAGAAACGGCTGGAAGCTCTCAATTTCGCTATGGTACGGTGCCACAATCGGCGGCATTTTATAACTCACTTTCTCTATTGTACTATCTTCCTGCCCGGGGCTGTCAATCGTAACGTTCGAACGGACAAAAACAGATTCATAGCCCGCGCCGCGGAAGGCAAATACAGATCCAAGAAACCCAATTATAACAATGATCGAGAACAGAGTAAATTCGACCAGCCGCTGCTGCTTGCGGTCACTGCGTTCCTTGCTGTCAAACTTCACTGTCCGCAGCAGATACATCAGCCCGGCGGCAAAGCCAACCGCGAAGAAGGATTCCCCGAGGGCAGCAAGCGTGACATGAATATTCAGATAGATCGATTTGAGCGAAGGAATGAGCGGCTGCACTTCCTGCGGAAATACTGCTGCATAGGCCATCACAACAATGGAGATTGGAACCGCGAATACCCCAAGAATCATCTTGCGGTAAATGGCGAAGATCACCGTAAAAGCCACCATCACCATCATCGATAGGAAAGTCATGAACTCATACATGTTACTTACCGGAATATGACCGGCCCCCATCCAGCGGGTAATGAAGTAAGCCAGATGGCAGAGCAGCCCGAGTGAGGAGGTGATAAAAGCGATCCGGCCCCACCGTGCCGTATGCTCCTCCGGCTTCCTGCCCGACCATTTGCGGCCCATAATGGCAATGGTGAACAACATGAAGGCACCGCTGTACAAGAAAAATGCGGCTATAAAGACGTCACTGCTGAAATCGAGCAAGCTCATGCCATGCCTCCTCCGTTGTCCAATGATTTGTCATCGACTGTCATGTCTATCTGCTCCAGAATAGAGACGAGCTCACGGCGGAAGCCGAACCAGTTCTTGTTCGTATGGCCTCCAAGCACCAGCTGTCCGCCCTCAACGATCAGCCAGATGCGTCTGTGCTGCCAATAGAAGCCGAGAATCAGCCCCAGCATGACAATAGCCGCCCCAATCCAGACAAACGGCATTGCCCGGTCCACACGGATATTGAGATAGGTGGTGGATTCCGAGAAATCCACATCCGTCATACTGCCGACCTCAAGCTCCAGAAACCGGGTGCCGCCTCCAAGCTTGTCGTTGATGGCCTCCTGCTGGAAGCGCTCCTTGTCCACCTGCTTCGGGAAATAGAAATATTGCTGCCCCTCTGCCGGCAGATCCGGACCACGGATCAGGAAGAGAAACGCCGGAGCGTTCGGATAAGGGGAGGTGGAGACCGGACGGCCTTCCTCATTCAATCCGAAATCCATATACTTCTCCTTCAGCTCCAGCGTGTACGGTCCCGCCTCGAAGCTGCGCTGCGGATTCTTCATATCCAGTCTGAACTTGCCGTAGCTCTCACCGGTTGAAGCATTGACCAGATCAGGCTGCACGGAACGCAGCACAGGCGTAAGGTCATAGTCAAACTGATACGCTTTCATTCCTTGGTAGCTTAGCGGAGAATTCACCTGAATGTCGTGCCTGGCCACTTCCGCAAGCTGAGGCTCCTTGGAGGGATCGCTGCAGTCTGCCGTACATTCATATAGAACCGCCTTCGTCTCATAGAGCTTAGGGAGAACCTTCTTGCCCCGGAATTCCTCGGGCATCTCTTCTTCACTATAGAATTCTACCGTGAATTTCTCGTTCTTCAGGTACATGCTGGTGTCCGGTATCTTTACTGTCTCTCCCTGCGGGAAGGCAAGATGCTGATCCATATTCAGACCCGGCAGTCCCCTGGCAAGCACAGCAAGCAAAAATATAATCAGGCCGATATGTATTACATAAGGTCCCCAGCGGCTGAAACGGTGTTTCTCGGCCAGTAAAGCGCCGCCCTCCGTCCGCACGCGGTATCCTTTCTTCTTAAGCGGCTGAACGATCCGTGCTACCCATTCCTCCGGCTCCCCCTCCACCTCTGTATTCAGCGTAAGCTTTTGACGGGTAAGGAACTGGCGGTGCTTGCGGATTTTCTGCCGGGTTAGTGCCTTGTAGAGCGGAAGCACGCGATCCAGGCTGCAGATGACCAGAGAAGCTCCTATCATGACCAGCAAGGTCACGAACCACCAGGATTCATAGGTATGCGAAAGGCCGAGTCTATAGTATATATTCCCGGCTGTTCCATACGTTTGTTCATAATAGGTTGAAGCGTCAATATTTAAGAAGGTGCTTTCTTGCGGAAATATCGTACCGAGCATCGCACCCAGCAGCGTCAGCACAATCAGGTAGATGGCTATTTTGACGGAGGAAAAAAAGTTCCAGACCTTGTCGATCACTCCCGGGCTTACCCGCTGTGAACGGCGGGCCACCCCATCGTAGCGCATCTCCAGGTTCCCCGAAGCGTTCTCTTCCTTCTCATCCAGCGGCTT
Organism: Paenibacillus sp. FSL R7-0210; assembly: GCF_038009085.1. Classification (NCBI taxonomy): domain Bacteria; kingdom Bacillati; phylum Bacillota; class Bacilli; order Caryophanales; family Paenibacillaceae; genus Paenibacillus; species Paenibacillus sp. FSL R7-0210. Next base: position 1,459,022 of record NZ_JBBPAR010000001.1, on the reverse strand, counting down.
GCCGCAGGCTTCACAGAGAACCGTTCCTACAGGATTCTGGTGACCGCATTCGCATTTGGTGTTGCTGATCAGCGGCTCATGCTTACTCATGGTCCCACCAGCTTCCCGATTTGCTCGTCAAGCGAGTTCAGATCCAACTGGCCGATATGAATGCTGTCCACCCTGCCCTTCGTATTAATGAAGAAGGTAGTGGGCAGCGGGGAGACCCCGTAGCTGCGGACCGCGTCGCGTCCCTTATCCATCACAACCGGAAAATCAATATCCACGAGCTTCACGAAATTGTCCACCGTCATCTGATCCTCGCCCACATTCACGCCCAAGACCACGACACCCTGGTCCTTCCATTTCTCCCACTGCGCTTGCAAGGCAGGCATTTCCTTCACGCATGGTGCGCACCAGGATCCCCAGAAGTTCAGTACAACCGACTTCCCTCTGAATTCCTCCAGCGTATGGGTCGCACCGTCCAGCCCAAGCAATTCAAAATTTGGCGCTTTCCCGCCTTCTTGAGGCTTGCCGTCTCCCCCGAACACAGAGGAGCTGATGGCATAACCCCCAAGCAGAACGATTAGAAATAGTATCACGATTTGGATTGGCTTCCTGGCTTTGCCCATACAGGGGTACCCCCTTCTGTGACGCAACTCATTACTTTAGTTGTAAGGTGTGAACATCCTATGAACATTATAACGAATATTGTCACAGTTTTAGGAGGGGAAATTGTGAACTTTATGTGTCTTTGCGTGTCTGATTGTCCCGAAGCATTCCCGCTTTGGCAATTTGCTGCAGATGATTGATCTCATCCTTGGTCAAATGGCGGTAAGAGCCGCGCTTGAGATTCTGAAGCAGGATATCCCCGAAGGAAATCCGCTTCAGACGGATAACCGGATGTGACACAGCCTCGAACATCCGCCGGACCTGGCGGTTGCGGCCTTCATGGATCGTAATGCTGATTACCGCTTCCTTATTGGCTTCATCGATATCCTTATATTCGACTTCTGCCGGAGCGGTCATGCCGTCTTCCAGTTTAATGCCGGCCTTCAGCTTGTCCAGCGCTGTGCCGTGCGGCACACCCTTGACCGTGGCCAGATACGTCTTCGGCACATGATGCTTCGGATGCGTGAGCAGGTTGGCAAACTCACCGTCATTCGTCAGCAGCAGCAGCCCTTCCGTATCGTAGTCCAAGCGGCCTACAGGGTATACGCGCTCTGTGATTCCTTTCAGGTAATCCGTTACTACCTTGCGGCCCTTGTCATCCGAGGCGCTTGTAATTACCCCCTTGGGCTTGTTGAACATAATATAGATTTTGTTCTCGCCCCGGATCAGTCTGCCCGAGACTTTAATAATATCGGTTGCGGGGTCCGCCTTCGTGCCAAGCGTAGTTACGAGTTCCCCGTTGACTTCCACTTTACCGGCCAAAATCATTTCTTCACATTTGCGTCTGGACGCAACACCTGCTTGCGCCAATATTTTCTGTAATCTTTCCATTTTCGACTACTCACCTCAGGTTAATGATAACCATCAGAGGCATAAATCACAAGATCATTCCACGGAAAAAATGCGCCGGGGCAAGTTTCACTATGCGGCTCCACCGTAAGCGGCGACATTTCATAGCGCCCGGACAGCTCCAGTATAAGCTTCCCCGCCGCAAACAGCTGCTGCTGGCGCTCCGGCAGCTGGGGCAGCTGCTCCGCTTCCCCATAGTTGCCCTCGAGGCAAATATGAATATGCTCCGGGTCTGTCAGCAGCGGCGCCGCATAGACCGAGCCGTTCAGCCCGACCCAGAAGTCGAAGCCTTTGCCGTTAATAGACGGACAGCGGGAATGATGCAGAATAAAGCCTTTGTAGTCCACCCTTTGTCGTCCTCCCTCCGTATTGCTGAAATAGCATATGAAGTGGGGGGGGCGGGCGGTGAGGACTGTTTGTTAAAATGTTTGGGGAGCGGGGCCGAAGAGAATAAAAGCGTTGACTAATCGTAACTCCGGGGAATGTTTGGTCTTCCGGCCGCTGTTAAAGTTGGATTTCTTTGATTAGACTGCCCTGCGGCAGTAGAAATCCAACTTTAAAGGCGGACGCTAGCGCTCCTACAGTTCCAAAATTCCTCTCCGTTACTCCATCAACGCAGGGGCAAACCTAATAAAAAACAGTCCTCACCTCCCGGAAGGGGGTGAGGACTGTAGGGAAGCGGCAAGCGGCTGCGGGGCAGCGCTTGGGGACCACCACACCACCACCGGCTGCGGGGCAGTGCTTGGGACCTTCAACCTTCTGGGACCCGCCTTGGGTTCTGGGGGTCTGCCTGGAATAATCAGGTGCATTAATACCCTTCATTCGCTCATCTGGCCGACTTTTGTTGGAATCTCCTGAAGGCAAACAATTGGATAAACGTATCTTAATTTATGCGATTCAGGAAAATTGTCTGAAGCAAATGGAAAAAGGGCATTTAATTTGTTTAATTTCAACACTTTTGCGGGAATACGTATAATTAAGTGGCATTTTTCCAACTGTTGTCTCTACCCATGTTCATTCGTCTAGCAGCAAGTGGAGAAAATCCATCTATCTATCAATCTATCTCCTCCAATCGCGCCCTCCTACCCGAACACCAGCAGACAAACGGCAATGGCAGCAATGAAGCCGACGACGTCCGAGAACAGGCCCACCTTCAAGGCATAGCGGCCGTTACGGATGCCTACAGCGCCGAAATAGACAGTCAGCACATACAGAGTGGTGTCTGTGCTGCCCTGTATAGTAGAAGCGATCATACCGATGAGAGAGTCCGGGCCGTGGACGCGGATCAGGTCTGTAGTATAGGCGAGTGATCCAGTGCCCGTCAGCGGGCGCAGGAGACCGAGTGGAAGCACCTCTGACGGAATACCCAGTCCCTCCATCAGAGGGCTTACAAAGCCCATCAGGAAGTCCAGCGCACCGGACGCGCGGAACACACTGATCGCCACCAGCATGCCGACCAGATGGGGGATAATTGCAATGGCGGTACCGAACCCGTCCTTCGCGCCCTCCACGAAAGATTCATAGACCGGAACCTTGCGCGTGAAGGCATACAGCGGAATAAAGGTAACCATGACCGGAATCGCCCAGGCAGAGATCAGACTGATCAGTTGTAACACGGACGGTCACCCTTTCACCGAAGAATGTGGGAGCGCCCCGCTCCCGTTTGCCGGGCCGGTACCGGCGTTCAGGACCGGCGGCGGTCCGGGCGGCCTGCGGAGCAGGGTGAGGCGGCGGAACAGCCTGTCCGCAGCAATCGCCGCCAGGGTAGCCACTGCCGTCGCCGCCAGGGTGGTCCCGACGATGGCCGCCGGGTCCGCCGATCCGTAATTCAGCCGGATTGCAATCAGAGTCGCCGGAATTAGAGTGATGCTGGCAGTGTTCAGCGCAAGCAAGGTACACATGGCCGGCGTTGCGGTCTCCTTATCCGGGTTCAGCGTCTGCAGCTCCTGCATCGCCTTAATGCCCATTGGAGTGGCAGCATTCCCCAGCCCCAGCAGGTTGGCGCTCATATTGGAGAGAATGTAGCCGATCGCGGGATGCCCTTTGGGCACATCCGGGAACAGAAAGGAGACTACGGGGCCCAGCACTTTGGAGATTTTCTTCAGCAGGTCGGCATCCTCCGCAATCCGCATAATGCCCAGCCAGAACACCAGCACACTGATCAGCCCGAAGCTGACGGTCACCCCGCTCTTCGCGCCATCGAATACGGCGGCGGTGAACTCGTTCATCCGTCCGTTAACTGCCGCAAAGCCAAATCCGATCAGGATCATTCCGAGCCAGATTCCATTTAACATACCTACCCCTCCCCCGGTTCATTCTGAATACTGTTTGTCTATCTACCCGTTATTCCCCCGTGCGGAACAACGCCCGCAGCGCACTGCCGAAGGCCTGCAGCCAGTTGCCCGCCGGATAGGCGGAGGCGCTCGCAGCGTTATATTTTTTCTCATACGGTGAGGTCTCCGGCGGGAGCTGGCCAGGCGTGTACACCGGTACCCGCCCGATCTCCTTATCTCCCAGCTGCAAAATAATCACACCCCTGAGCCCGAAGTTAACATCGCCCTCACTCCCGTTGGCATTCGCGCTTGCCCTGCCCGCACCTGCACTTACACTGGAGCCTGCACCTGCACTCCCCGAACCCGCAGCATTACCACCCGCAGAGGCCTGGGGAGCTGCACTAAGCACCAGCTTGTTGACGAGCCTTGCTTCCTCCCCCTGACCAAGCGGATATGCGAAGGCCTTGCCGGTCACCAGACTGTAGCCTTTGACGGCCTCGCCCCGCCCGACCAGCGTCTTCAGAGGATAATGGTTGAAGCCGAAGTCCAGCAGTGAGGAATGGTCGTTCCAGTCATTGCCGTCGTTCAGCGTAACCGCCACGAGCTGCTGCCCGTCCCTTGTAGCGGAGCTGACCAGGCAGCGCAGCGCTTTTTTGGTATACCCCGTCTTCACCCCGTCCGCTCCTTCGTAGAGTCGCAGCATCTTATTTTTGTTGCTCCATTTATAGTCCCATTTCTCGTAGGGATTGTCCGCCGTCTTCTCTTTGGTGGCTACGATCTCCTTGAATACCGGGTTATGCATCGCATATGCGGTCAATACGGCCAGATCATTCGCGCTGGAAAAGTGGCCTTCTGCATCTAATCCATGCGGATTGGCAAAATGCGTATTTTTCAAATTCAGCTCCTGCGCCTTGGCGTTCATCAGGTAGACGAACCCCTGCTCCGAACCGCCGACATGCTCGGCAATTGCAGTTGCCGCATCGTTGCCGGAGCGCAGCATCAGCCCATACAGCATATCCTTCAGCGTCATTTCCTCGCCCAGCTTCAGGTACAGGGAGGAGCCCTCCTTGGCAAAAGCATTTTTGCCGACCTTGACCTTCGACGTTATGTCGCCGTTCTCTATCGCCACAAGGGCGGTCATAATTTTGGTCAGACTGGCAATCAGCATCGGCTCATCTCCGCGGCTGCTGTACAGAATTCTTCCGGATGTCACATCAATCAGCGCCGCCGCCCTCGCATGCGTGGAGATCGAAAGGTTCTCCGCCCGGACAGCGGACAGCGGCACCAGCGCAAGCAGCAGCACACACAACAGTAAGGACAGCGTAGATTTTCGGGTTAGTGTCTTCATGTTCATCCTCCGGCTTCTTATCCGTTCCTTACGCAACGGTTCATCAGTCTTGCCTGGTTGTACAAGTGTATGCGGGGCATGGGGCAGGTATGTCCTATCCGCCATCATCCGGCAAAAAAGGGATACCACCCGCTAAGGTGATATCCCTGCTAATTTGTCATTTCCCTGTATCCTAATGTGTTGACGAATGGTCAGACGAGCCGGTCCCGGTCTCCACAACGGTTTTGGTTACCTTGGAGCCGGGAATATCTGAAGCTTCGGGAACCATGCCGGGCTGGAACATATTCTGAATTTTGTCGAGCAGGTTAGGCGTGGCATCAATAATTTTCTCGAACAGATGGGTCTGATTATCCAGCGGCACAATATGTACCCCTTCTCTGCCAACGACCAGAAAAGCGATTGGACGAATAGACACGCCGCCCCCGCTGCCGCCCCCGAAGGGTAGCATTTTGACACCGGACCCGCTGCTGTTCACACCCGGACCATCATCCTCCACCCTGAAATCACTGCCGCCGGCTGCGAAGCCGAACGTCACCTTGCTGATCGGCAGAATGACGGTGCCATCGGGCGTTTCAACCGGATCTCCTACAATTGTATTTACATCAACCATGCCTTTAATATTTTCCATTGCGGTCTGCATGAGACCTTGAATCGGATGATCTGACATTGTTTGTCTCCTCCTCGTGTGTATATAAATGTACCTGCAGTATTTATCTTGCCCACTATAGATTGGAGTATGTAGATTATTTAGGAACGTTCACGGCTGAGCAATCTCTTCCACCGGCCCAGACCGCCTTCCACCTTCGACACACGCCGCAGCAGGAGAAGCCCCGCATAGAGCGCATATCCGGCGGACAGCTTGCCGCTACAGACGGCTTCCGTTGCAAAAGACGGCTGATCCCGGAAGACAGGTGCAACGAATATTCCCGGCTTATGCACCAGTCTGACCATACGGGAGAGCACGCCGATCATCGTCCACTTCAGTCCCCATAAGGCCCCCACCGCCGTGGCGGTCGTCGCAGCCTCTCCCAGTGAGAAGTCCGTGGACCAGTCCAGCTTGGTGATCTGAATATGGGACAGGGTGTCTTTAATCCATTTTTTCAGACCGCGGGTGGCATGTAACGCAGTGCGTATATCCTTTAGCCATTGCGTCACAGATTCTTTATCGACCTGCCCTTCCTGCTCGCTATCCAGCTTCACTGGTGCGATTCCGCTTTTCTCCACCTTGAGCTTAATACCTTGTTCAAGGCTCTGGAAGACCAGCGCAGGCACCTCATAATGAAATTTAACGAGGCCATATACAGCTTTGATGTCGAATTCGATGCGGTCATCCTTACCGAGCCTGCGGACACGCAAGTGAAAATGAATCGATGACGCCAAAACCAGCAGGAACAGCAGAACTACGAGCAGCAGCAGGATTAAGGGTATTGCCAGCCATAACGTCACACGGTTAACCTCCAAGCAGACTTTAGAATAATAAACATGGAGCCTCTGGATTAGTATGGCAATTACGGCTGGATAACATTCGGTGATTTCGCAAACTTCTCCATTTTTCACAAGTGGAAACGGATTTGCCGTCCTTTTAAAGGACGGTACCGTTTCAGCGAGAAATAGAAGGATACTTTATCGTGTGCAACATATAAAGTCTTATATTTTGAAAAAATGCCGCTGCCCCCGAAGGGACAACGGCATTTCAAGAACAGCGGCAATCCGCTGCGGTTATTCTACCTCATCGAAGGTCATCTGGCTGTCCAGCTTGCTGAACAGCAGCTGGGTCTCCTCTTCCAGGCCCTCCGAGGTATCGAAGCTCGACGGCTCCGGCAGCTCCTTCAGGCTGGCCAGCCCGAAGCTGTCCAGGAAGGACTTGGTCGTTCCATACAGAATCGGACGCCCGACAGCCTCCGCCCGGCCCACCTCGTGGATCAGATCCTTGTTGCCCAGCGTGTGGATGGCCCGTTCGGATTTGACACCCCGGATCTCCTCAATCTCCACTCTCGTGATCGGCTGGCGGTAAGCCACAATGGCAAGTGTCTCCAGCGCCGCCTGGGACAGGGACGACCTGGAGGGCGAATACGCCAGACGTTCAAAATACTGAGCATGCTCCGGGAGTGTCGCCAGCCGGTAATTCCCGGCAATCTGGACCACCTGAAGGCCACGGCTCTGCGAGTGGTAATCCTCTCTTAAGTCATCCAGCGCTCTTGTAGCCAGATCAGGCCGCTGCTCGGTAATCTCGGCAATCTGCCGGACCGACAGACCTTCATCCCCTGAGAGAAACAGCAGGCCTTCAATAATCGATTTCAGCGTGTTGTAGTCCACTGACATCCTCTCCTCCTCTCCACTCCATAACAATATCCTCAAATAATTTCTCCTGATAGCAGTAAATGGCCTTCATCTTCATCAGCTCCAGGATGGCCAGGAAGGTGGTCACAATCTCATGCCGGTCCATCTCCTCATGCAGCAGGGCAGAGAAGCGCAATCTGCCGCCGATCCCCTTGCGCTGGAGCGCTTCGGATACATCACGGATGCGGTCTTTTACCGAAATCTCATCTCTGGTGATCCGCTGGTACGAGGTGCGCCGGGCAGCCTTGCTTAGCGCCTTGCGGAACGCTGCGATCAGATCGGCGGTATGCAGGCCCTTCAGTGTATTATCCGTCTGCGCAGGGACGAAGGGGCCCAGATCCTCAGGCTCTTTCGTAAAAATCAGGCTGCGCTCGCTCTCCATATCCAGCAGCTGCACCGCGATGCTCTTGAACTTACGGTATTCAATCAGGCGCTGCACCAGCTCCGCGCGCGGATCATAGCCGTCATCCTCATAATAATCGAAATCCTCGATTTCAATGACGGGCGGCTTCGGCAGCAGCATTTTGCTCTTAATCGACAGTAGAGTGGCCGCCATCACCAGAAATTCACTGGTGATATCCAGCTCCAGCTCCTTCATTCCCTGTAGGAATTCCATATACTGCTCGGTGATCTCGCTGACCGGAATGTCCTGGATGTCGATTTCCGCCTTGTCAATCAGATGCAAGAGCAGATCGAGCGGACCTTCGAACGTCTCCAGCTTGTACAATACAGTCACGCGGTTTCCTCCAGCCCAAAAAAAGTAAAGTGCAGCGCCGCAAGGACGCTACACAAGTAGAAAGATCTATTTTCATGCTTTCTTCTCATACCTATAAATAAGCACGATTTACGCTCTTTCGTCAAGAGGTGTATTATTTGAACATCTTATTCAGGTTAGCCATTTCGATCGCGGCAGTCGCTGCATCCCAGCCTTTATTGCCGGCCTTGGTTCCTGAGCGCTCAATAGCCTGTTCAATATTCTCCGTCGTAACCACACCAAAAATAGTCGGAACACCCGTCTTAAGATTAATCGCCGCCACACCTTTGGCCACCTCGTTGCACACATAATCATAGTGTGTTGTAGATCCGCGAATGACTGTACCCAGCGTGATAACGGCGTCATATTTGCCGCTTTCGGCCATTTTTTGGGCAATCAGCGGAATTTCGAATACGCCCGGTACCCAGGCGACATCCACTTCATCATCGGCAACCCCATGGCGCTTGAAGGCATCGAGTGCCCCGGAGAGCAGCTTGCTGGTAATGAACTCATTGAAACGTCCTACGACAACCCCATATTTCAAGCCCTCAGATACTAAATGTCCTTCAAAATAATTCGGCATACTACTCATCAACCCTTCGTGTATAGGATAGGTAATCTATGATTAAATTTTGGTATTCTCATTCTGTTCAATCTTGTCAAAATTCAGCAGATGCCCAAGCTTCGCCTGCTTCGTATGAAGATAATTGGTATTGTCCTTGTTCTCCGGCATCTGGATCGCTACGCGCTCCACCACCTCAAGGCCATAGCCTTCCAGCCCCTTGATCTTGCGCGGGTTGTTGGTCAGCAGCCGGATCTGGCGGATGCCGAGATCCTTAAGAATCTGTGCCCCGATGCCATAATCCCGCAGATCCGCCGCGAAGCCCAGCTTCAGGTTGGCATCCACAGTATCCAGCCCTTCTTCCTGCAGCTTGTAGGCGCGCAGCTTGTTGATCAGGCCAATGCCCCGGCCCTCCTGGCGCATATAGAGGAGTACACCTCTGCCGGCTTCTTCAATCTGGCGCAGCGCCGCTTCGAACTGCGGACCGCAGTCGCAGCGGTGCGAATGGAACACATCGCCGGTCAGGCACTCGGAATGCACACGTACGAGTACCGGCTCATCCCCGGAGATATCGCCTTTAACCAGGGCAACGTGCTCCTTGTCGTCCACCTCATTCGTATAGGCAATGGTCTGGAAATCACCGAAATCCGTCGGCAGATTCACTGCTACCTCACGGGTAACCAGATGCTCCTTCTCGTTACGGTAGTGAATGAGGTCCTTGATGCTGATCAGCTTAAGGTCATGCTTCTTAGCGATCTCAATCAGGTCAGGCAGGCGGGCCATCGTACCGTCCACCTTCACCACTTCACAGATGACACCTGCCGGATAAGCCCCGCACATGCGGGCCAGATCAACAGCAGCCTCCGTGTGCCCGGAACGCCGCAGGACTCCGCCTTTTTTGGCGATCAGCGGGAACATATGCCCCGGTCTGCGGAAGTCGGCCGGCTTCGCCTTCGGGTCTAGCATGGCCTTAATCGTCTGGGAGCGTTCACCGGCCGAGATGCCGGTCGTCGTATCCGCGTAGTCAATAGATACCGTGAACGCCGTACCATGATTATCGGTATTCTGGGACACCATCGGATGCAGGTCCAGCTCCTCTGCACGCTCTGCCGTAATCGGTACGCAGACCAGGCCGCGTCCTTCAGTAATCATGAAGTTAATCACTTCCGGGGTAGCCCGTTCCGCCAGAGCGACGAAGTCTCCTTCATTCTCACGGTCTTCATCATCTACAACGATAACGACCTTACCGCGCATTAAGTCGTAGATCGCATCTTCAATCGGGTCTAGAACACTGTCCTTATCAGCTTGCTGGCTCATATTACCGTCCTCCTAATGGCTATACGCTTGCCTGACGGCTTGCCGTATGCCTGATCTATAGATTATACGAACCCGTTGGCCGCCAAAAAATCATGGCTGATCTTCGAGCTTCCCCCATCATCTTCATTGCCCGCACGCGAACCGTAATGGAGCAGATGGTCCACGTATTTACCGAGCACATCACATTCGATATTCACCCGGTCTCCCGCCCGCTTGTGGGCCAGCACCGTCTCTCCCAGCGTGTGCGGGATAATCGATACGGTGAAGGTATCGGCTTCCGTCCTCACAACCGTAAGGCTGATGCCGTCTATCGTAATGGAGCCTTTGGGAATGATGAATTTGAACAGGGATTTGCGGTCCGGGGCAATCTCGAACACCACTGCATTCTGATCGCGCCTGACGCTGCGGATCTCAGCGGTTCCATCCACATGCCCCTGGACAATATGCCCTCCGAAGCGTCCGCCGGCAGCCATGGCGCGTTCCAGATTCATTTTGGACCCGGTGCGCAGCTCCTTGAGCGTACTGTTGCGGTAAGTCTCAGGCATGACGTCAACGGTGAAATGATGGTCGCCGAGTGAGGTTGCCGTGAGACAGACTCCATTGACCGCCACACTGTCGCCAATCTTCAGATCTCCCATAATGAGCGAGGCGCCGATATTCAGCACCATCATCTCCCCGCCGCTGGTGACGCTGCGCAGAACTCCCACCTCTTCAATTAAGCCGGTAAACATACCATCCCTCCTTCCTGAATATTCGGTTACTGCTGAGGAACCGGGGTGCCGCTGATACACACATTATCCCCGAGCAATTCCACTTCCAATCCTTCAAGCTGGATGGCATCACGCATCAGCTCCACACCCCCGAAGTCGAAGGTACCCGCTGCTTGCGCGCCGCCGCCGACAATCTTCGGAGCGAAGAAGAGAACCACCCGGTCAACCAGTCCCTCTGCAAGCATCGCCCCATTCAGCGTTCCGCCGCCTTCCAGCAGAATGGACCCAATCTCCATTGCACCGAGCGCAGCCATAGCCGCCTGCAGATCCACACGCGGACCGCTGCCCGCAGCAATCACCTCTAACCCTGCAGCCAGCAGCGCTGCTCTGCGGTCAGGATCGGCTGCCTCTGTCGTCACAACCACCGTAGGCGCGAGTCCGTCCTTGACCACAGCGCTGTCCAGCGGAAGGCGCAGCGAGGAGTCAATGATAATCCGCACCGGATTCCGCCCGGGTACATTCAGTCTAGTCGTCAGCGAAGGGTTATCGGCAATCACCGTATTCACCCCGACCATAATCCCCTGATGGCGATGACGCAGGGTATGTACGATCTCCCGTGCCTCAGCATTCGAGATCCACTTGCTGTCTCCGGTCCGGGTGGCGATTTTGCCGTCCAGTGTGCTGGCGCTCTTCAAGGTTACGAACGGCTGCTTCGTCAAAATATACTTGATGAACTTCTCGTTCAGCCGCAGCGCCCGGCCCCGCAGCAGACCTACTTCAACATCAATCCCTTGCTCGCGCAGCATCGCAATTCCCCGGCCTGCCACCTGAGGGTTGGGATCCTCACAGGCGACAACCACCCTGGCCACGCCTTCATCGATCAGACGCTGGCTGCAAGGAGGCGTAATGCCGTAATGACTGCAAGGCTCCAACGTAACATAGGCTGTACTCCCTTGCGCTTTACCGGCTGCCATATTGAGCGCATGCACCTCGGCGTGTCCGGTTCCGCGCTGCAGATGGGTTCCAATCCCGATCATGGCGCCGTCCTTCACAACTACGCAGCCGACCACAGGATTAATTCCCGTCTGGCCCTGTGCCCGCTCCGCCATATCCAGCGCAAGGGACATGTAAAACTCATCGTTCATCTTATCCATGTCTTGCCTCCTATCCCAAGGCTGTAGTCTTTATGTGTACCAAACTATAAACAGAAAAACCCGTCTCAATCTCCAGGAGGAGTTCAAGACGGGATATACGAGAGGTGATCGCAGCAAAGAAAATATGCGTAAATAAACGCCGGACCTCCGGCATTGTGAAAGTTCGCACATAAGTTCCGAAAACACTGCTGCTCGGCCGCCTGTTGCAAGCGCGGCGCGTGAATCTCTCCTTCTTCCATCCAGACTATACTGTCGGTCCCGGAATTACACCGGGTCCACCGTCCGTATCTATATCATACGAAGCGGGTAGCGGACTAAGCACCGGAACCAGCTATATTCAGCCAGATCCGTCAACATCACCGCCGGTAGGGAATCACACCCTGCCCTGAAGGATTGATCTATTCAGTTCAATACCAAGTTACGCCTACAACAAAATTATCACTTCACTGCGGGAAATGCAAGTGTGCTTCGGAAATTTACTATATTTATGTAACTTAATTCCCTTATACACCCGTCTCACGCTGCTTGTCCGCTCTCAGCAGATCGCGGATTTCCGTCAGCAGGACCACATCCGGTGCCGGAGCAGGTGTCTCCACAACCTCAACTTTGACGGTCTCCTTACGTCTGAACCGGGTACTCAGCTTCACCACCATGAAGATGGAGAAGGAAATAATGAAGAAGTCGACCACGGTCTGCAGAAACATACCGTATTTCACCTCAGCGTCTCCCGTTCCGAAGCTAAGCTCCTTCAGATCAATCCCTCCGCTAATCAGACCGATAAGCGGCATAATGATGTCTCCCACCAGCGAGGTAACAATTTTGCCGAATGCCGCTCCAATGATTACGGCAACCGCCAGATCAAGTACATTCCCTTTCATGGCGAAGCTTTTGAATTCCTTCCACATGACGAACCATCCCTCCGAAACTTTGAATTTGAAATTATTATAGCATTTATAGCAACCTGCAGGCAGAAAAATGTATAAACGGTATATAGTTTGCGATACAGCCGCTATATATTCCAAAAAGGTACGGGAACGCTGAGCGTCCCCGTACCTGCTGTACCCTTATTCTGCTGCTCTAATTCTGCCTAGTCCTGCTTGCGTGTTCTGCGGAATACCCGGCTGAGGATGAAGCCGCCCAGAATCAGGGCTGCACCCGTCAGGTAGATCGGCAGCGGGCTGCTCTCGCCGGTCTGCGGCAGTCTGCCGCTGCCGTCGTTTGTACCCGAGACCGTCCCTTGCGGAACCGGATCGTCTTCAACATCTACTTCCGGATTGCCCAGCGGGATATTATCGTCGATTGGCGTCACCACTTCAGGTGCTGCCGGTCCCGGAGTCACAGTTGCTGCCGGAGCCGAGGGCTGCGGAGTTCCCGGCAAGCCTGGTCCTGCAGGAATCTGCGGATCATCGATAATGACTCCCGGTTCGAATGTACCGGCAGGTGTGGGAACCGGAGTAAATACCGGACCTCCAGTAGGTGATGTCGGAACAGGTGTAGCCTCTGGCCCCGTAGAATCTGTAGGCACTGGCGATGGAACTGTAGTCGGAACTGTAGTCTCTACAGGTCTCTCAGTCGGCACAGGAGTTACAGTCGGTGTCGGTGTTACTGTCGGCGTTGGCTGCTCCGCCAGCTTATTATACAAGGTAAGATTCAGCACGGCCGATGAGCCGATTGTCACCGGATGCTCGGTGGAATCAAGCACATAGCCCTGCGGTGCTATTGTTTCAATCAGTACATAACTGCCCAGCCACAGGTTGTTGAACGCCGCGATGCCTGCTGCATCAGTGGTGCGGGTATTCACTAGCACCCGGTCATTTCCGTTCAGACGGTATAGCTCATAGGTAGCTCCCGCCAGCGGTTTTGCAACATTGCCTGCTTCCAGCTTGAAGACATTAAGCGTCCCTCTGACGCCGCTGCCTGTTCCCGAACCGCTGGACACTCCTACGATAATCTCCTTGGTCGTCTCCTTGGTGATAAGCTTGACGTTATTGCCGCTGAAGCTCACAGAGTTAACCAGCTTATCGCCAGTGTTCGCAACGATCAGCGACTGATATTCCAGCACATAAGCGGAATGGATGTCACCAGGGAAGCTTAAGACGAAGGATTGTCTGCCCTGTGCATCGGCGCTGATAGTTAAGGTGTAATCGGTATCCTTCACCAGCGGAGGGCCGCTCTTCGTGACCTCTCCGTTCACGGCCGTAACCGTACGGTAGAGCTGGAAGCTGTCCGGCAGCAGGATCTGATTCGTGCTTGGCACATCGGTGATCACGGCATCTTTTACATGGGACTGGGTCCGGTTGATCGCAATGGTCCAGTTCAGCTTATCTCCGTTCTGCGCGCCGTCCTTGAACACATATTCATCCCCGTGCGGGATATCTACGCTGGCCTTCAGATCCTTCGATACCTTCTTCGTGCCATCCAGCAGGTTCGCTGTATTGGCTACCTTGGTTCCAATTAGCTGTCCGGCCAGACTGGTCTTGAACACGATATAATAAGGCGAATTAATGGCTTTGTCAAAATCAACTCTCAGCTCATTGCCGCTTCCCACGCTATAGCTGAACTCAGTACCGTCCACCTCAGCGCCAGGACTATGCGTTCCATCCTTGGCAATATTCATCTTGTATACCTTAAGTGAGCCAGGTACAAGGGACTGACCATCACCCAGTATATCCGTTACTACAGGATCAGCAATGGATTTGCTGTTGTAATTAACACCTACGGTCCAGGTCAGCTCTTTGGCAGAAGCATCATACGTTCCTGACTTGAACCCGTTGTTCTTCACCTCGGAATTAGGAATGAACTTCCCGCTGGCTTCAGTCCACTGTGGCTTGTTCTGGCTGTCCTTCCAGTCAATCCGGGCCACGTTGATGAAATCATTCGTATTGCCGGTAAGCCAGTCATTGCTGAATTCCGTCTGATAACTAATGGTATAAGTGCCTGTAACCGGTGCGTTGAACTCCACCTGGAAGCCTTTATTAGGCTGTGCCGGTGAATTCACAATCAGGGTATAAGCCGATGGAGGGATCACTGTGCCGGAAAGAGTACGGACCACCAGTGAACCTGAGATGTACTTCTGTCCTCCCTGCGGGAAGCTGTCGGTAACCACTACTTCGTTCATTGGATAATTGTCACCGTTGAACGTGATTTTCCAGTCTGTCGTGTGTTTGTTGTAATCCACCCCGGACAGATTCTTATAGATAATAATAGGCCGGATCAGTTGAGTAGCGTTGCTGCTATAGGTACTGTCAGAGACAGTGTTGGTAATCTTCGTATCGCCAAACACACGGTCTGCGGCTTTGGTCGTATATTCGATCAGATAAGCTGATTTCACTGTATTCTTGAACTCCAGTCTGAATCCGTTGCCGGATTCGCCGCTAACAGGCGTTACTGTGTAATCACTGCCTGCATTCAGTGCCGTGCCCTTAGCAGCTTCTCCGGCTGCATTCAGCGTAACCGGATAGATCCGCACCGAGTTCTCCAGGAGCACCTGGGAGCTGTTGAACACATCCGTCAACACCGCGTTCTCCGGGGAGATCGTCCGGTTATTGTAGTTGTATTCGATAGCCCAGTTAATGGTCTGAGTGCCCCAGTCATAACGGACGACTTTTTTGTTAAGGCTGCCGCCTCGTTCAATGACTACTGTATCCGATGCGCTTACCGGATCACGGCCGTCCCCTGTGAAGGTTGCCTGGTTGGTGAAGCTGGACAAGTTATCACTCACTACCTGCGTGGTATAAGCGATACGGTATGCCCCTGTAATCACAGAGTCCGTGAACTGAAGCTTCAGCGTCCCGCCGGAGTCACCGGCAGTATATTTGCTGCTGTCTACCAGCTGGCCTTGCGTAACTGTGCCGTCAAGCTGAACATTCAGCTGGTAGACGGCAAGTGTAACCGTGCTGTCCAGTGCCAGCCCGGCAGGAATCGGGTCGGTCACAGCAGCGCCGCTTACCGGCTCCAGTCTTTTGTTCACATCGACGGTCCAGTCAATATGATCCGCGTTGAAGCCGCTGGAGATTCCCTTCTTGGTAATCGTCGAGCCTACAGTGGGCTTGAACGATACCGTAACCGTTTGGACTCCGCCGTTCACCGGGAACAGAATCTGCTGGACGGTGCTGCCGCTGATCACTTTTTTATCAAATTGGGTATTAATACGTAAGGTCCCCTGCACATTGGCATGACTCTCGATGTAATCATTGAAGGTCATCACCACCTGATGGGTAGCCTGGCTGACCGTGAATGTGCCTACCGTCCCATCGTCCGATTCCAGTCCGCCCTGAATGTCATTGAAGAGCTGGAACTGCTCGGGAAGCTGGAAAGCAAAAGTGTCTCCCTGGCTATAGCCGTGGCCGTTAGGAAGCGACCAGGTATAGTCCAGCCTCACGGTGGAATCCACATCATACACACTGCCTGTCACCGTCTGTCCATCCGGACCATATACCGCCATGGATACGCTCGTAATAATGTCCCGGTCCTGTTCAATGGCCGCCGCTGTAGCCTGCCGGGTGAAGCCCAGCCCTGAGACCAATTGCACAAATAACATGACCAGGACTACTGCCAGGCTTGTTCTTTTTTTCACCATTTCCCATAAGCCCCCGTTCTTTCGATTGAATGATTTGAAGCATACCTGCAAACAAAGATGGCTGCTGAACGCACCGGTAAGGACACACTCCACCTGAAGTTTCGTTATGTATACGGGCTAAGAGTCCATCTTATGTAAATAAACTAGTAAACCTGACTTTTCTGCCCACTACAGACGATATATACTTATATCACCTAAGAGTAGAACTTTAGAATCAGAAATGGTTAAAATTAAAGAAATTATTAGGCAACCCTTACTTCAGGATTCAAGGAGAGATTTCAAGTGAACCGAACTTTATTCTGGGAGCGTGCCCGTGACAGCGATTTCGTCATGCTATCCGCCTCTCATCTCGTTGCCCTGTCTGTCATTGCGCTATGCTGCCTGGCGCTCTTTGGGGCCCGCTTCGCCCTGCGCATCCGGTCCGGCCTGCGGTTAGGCGTACGCCTGCTGCTGATCCTGCTGCTGGCTGCTTCTGAGGGAGGCCTGCATGTCTGGTATCTGTCCCATGACAGCTGGAGCCGAAGCTCCTCCCTGCCGCTGGAACTATGCGGAATTACCCTGCTCCTGTCGGTCGTGATGCTGCTCACGCGCAGCAGACTGCTGTACAGCTTTCTATATTTTGCCGGAATCGGCGGTGCATTCATTGCCCTGCTTACCCCTAATCTGGTCTATCCGTTTCCGCATTTCCGCTTCCTGCTGTTCTTCATCGCCCACGGGTCGATCATACTTGCATCCCTGTACATGACCTGGGTCGAAGGGTATAAGCCCAATTGGCGCTCGCTGTTTTTCACCATGCTCTGCCTGAACCTTGTCGCCGCGTGCGTCTACGCCGCCAATGTCCTGCTGGACTCCAACTATATGTTCCTGATGCACAAGCCCAGCACGTTCTCGGTACTGGACTATTTCGGCCCTTATCCTTACTATCTGCTGGTTGAAGAAGCCTTCGCCTTCGTCATCTTCCTCCTGATGTTCCTGATTTTCTTCAAGCTGCCGGAGCTGTACACCGCCCGCCGTGCCGCAGCCCGCGGGAAACTTGGCAGGTAAACGGAGGGGATGGATTCAGGGGCACTTGTGCTCCTCATTCCGGCTAAGCGCCGACTTTCTGCGGATTCAGGGGCACATTAGTTGGAATAACGTATCTTGTTTCGGATGATTTGGAGCTTTCGAGGAAATTAATTGGATAAACGTCATTTAATTTCGTGTATTCACTCCACTCTGTTCGATTTGCAGCATTTTAAGTGCTGTTTTTCCAACTGTTTCCTGACAAGTTTTCCTCAGCTCCTGAGCAAGTGGAGGAAATCCAACTGCTATTCGTACAATTCTCCGTACGGCAAAAAGCACCCGGCTGGATACCCAGCCGGGTGCTTCGGCGATGCCTTAGGAAGAGGAGAACCTCCCCCTATAGCGTCAATGGAGTACTTGTATTAAGCTTCTACAATTTCAACGGTGGTCATCTTGTCGCGGCCTTTGAAAGCGTCAACCAGATCCATGCCTTCAACCACTTTACCGAATACTGTGTGTACTCCGTCAAGGTGCGGCTGTGGAGCGTAAGCGATATAGAACTGGCTTCCGCCTGTGTTCTTGCCGGCATGGGCCATAGCCAGGGAGCCGCGCTCGTGCTTGTTCGGGTTGATCTCGCAGTTGATGGTGTAGCCAGGACCGCCGGTGCCTGTTCCGTTCGGGCAGCCGCCTTGTGCTACGAAGCCTGGAATCACGCGGTGGAACAACAATCCGTTGTAGAAGCCGTCTTTTGCCAGCTTCTCAAAGTTTGCTACTGTATTAGGCGCATCCTGATCGAACAAGTCGATCAGCACAACGCCGCCGTTTTCGAGTGTAATTTTCGCTTGCTTAGCCATATGTAAATGACCCCTTTCGAAATGACAAATGTAGAACACGTTTATTAGTTTACTATGAAACGGAGCACAAAGCAAAGCAAGCGGGATGTCTTCCCGCCTGCCGCTATAGCACAACCCTATAGTCTTCTTATTTCGTAACGGCTTGTTTGGCAATCCGTGCAGGCACAATATCATTGGCAACAATGTCCTGATGGGACTCGCGGCGTACAACCAGATCGCTCTGCCCGTTCTGCACGAACACCACCGCCGGACGGCGGATACGGTTGTAGTTGCTGGCCATGGAGTAATTGTAGGCGCCTGTGCAGGCCACAGCCAGAAGATCGCCGCTCTCCACCTTAGGCAGCTCAACGTCCCAGATCAGCATATCGCCGCTCTCACAGCATTTGCCGGCGATGGATACCTTCTCCACGTTAGGCTCAGTCGCACGGCTTGCCAACAGCGCTTCGTACTTGGATTCATACAGGGCCGGACGCGGATTATCGGTCATGCCGCCGTCAACAGCTACATATTTGCGCACTCCCGGAATTTCCTTGCTGGTTCCAACCGTGTACAGAGTCGTTCCGGCATCCCCTACGATACTGCGGCCCGGCTCTACCCAGATCTGCGGCAGCGAATCGTTAATGCCAGCGAAGTGGGTCTTCACTGCATCTGTGATGGCTGCGACATATTCGGACACCTGCAGCGGCGTATCGCCGTCCACATAACGGATTCCAAAGCCTCCACCCAGGTTGACTACAGGGAAGGAGATTCCCAGCTCTTCCTTGACGGTACGGGTGAACTCGGCAATACGTTCAACGGCAAGCTGGAAGCCCTCGGTCTCAAAAATCTGCGACCCGATATGCGAATGCACGCCGAGCAGGTTCAGATTAGCCAGGCTGTCAGCCAGACTGACCGCTTCACGGGCCGAGCCGTTGCCGATATCAAAGCCGAATTTGGAGTCGGTCTGTCCTGTCGATGCGTAGGCATGATGGGCATGGGCTTCCACTCCAGGCGTAACGCGCAGCAGAATATTAACAGTCACTTCTCTGCGGGCGGCAATGGACTGAAGCAGACGGAGCTCCACCAGATTATCGGCGACAAAGCAGCCAATCCCTGCATCGATCGCCATCTCAATCTCATCCGGTGTCTTATTATTGCCGTGGAAATGAATGCGTTCCGCCGGGAAACCGGCTTGCAGCGCAGTATACAGCTCTCCATCGGAGACCACGTCCAGCGACAGGCCTTCCTCATCCGCAAGCCGGCACATCGCCATTGTCGAGAACGCCTTGCTGGCATAAGCCACCTGGAACCCGAGACCGGAAGCTGTGAACGCCTCCATATACTCGCGGCAGCGGCGGCGGACCAATTGCTCGTCCACTATATATAGCGGTGTCCCATACTCCGCCTTCAATTCGGTTACATCACATCCGCCGATCTCCAAATGCCCTGCATCATTGATTCGGCTCGTCCCGTGTAAAAACATTGCGCAGTCCTCCAATTTCTGTGGAATCATCCGTTCCACCCTGTCTAGTATATGATTTGGGGCCCCGATGCGTTCCTGAAACAGATGCTCAGAATACAGATCCGGCTTATTGCGGGGCTGTTCAGTATATTCAGTATAACAGACAGAGGGAACACCATTGAATGGACTTTTTTGCAGTTGATTTGTATTTTCCTACGACTTGCGCGGGGCATCCTTATGCTCAGGCATCCGGGTGCTATCTCTTGTTTTGTTGAAGGATGGCCTTGTTTTGGAGCTGAGCACCGGCTGACGCAGGAGGATCTCCGCCATGGCTTTTGCATTAAATGGTATAAACGGCCACATGTAAGGAGAGTTATACGAACGGTGCGTGGTCAGCAGCACCACCAGCAGCGTCGTCCCGATCATGAAGCCGGGGATGCCGTAAGCAGCCACCGCCAGCAGCAGCGCAAGCCGGACAATCCGGTTGGCCAGCCCCAGCTCGTAGCTCGGCGTTGCAAACATCCCTATAGAGGCCACCGCCATATAGAGCACCACTTCATTGACAAACAGCCCGGTCTGTACGGCGATATCACCCACCAGAATGGCAGCGATCAGCCCCATCGCGGAGCCGAGCGGCGTCGGTGTATGCACTGCAGCCATCCGCAGCAGGTCTACCCCCAGCTCAACGATCAGGAACTGGGCAATGAGCGGGAGATTGGCTGATTTTTGCGGACCGATGAAATCAAGCATGCCGGGCTTCAGCTCCGGATGGAGAACCATCAGCATCCATAGCGGAAGCAGGAACATCGATGCAAAGATCCCGATGAAGCGGACCCAGCGGAGATAGGTTCCCATAAAAGGCGTCTGGCGGTTCTCTTCCGCATGCTGGCACAGATCAAAAAACGTCGTCGGCAGCACCATGACACTCGGAGAAGTATCGACAAACACAACCACCCGGCCCTCCAGCAGATGGGAAGCGACAATATCCGGCCGTTCCGAATAACGGACCAGCGGATAGGGGTTCCAGCCGCCGCCGACAATCGCTTCCTCCAGCTGCTTGTCCGCCAGGGGAATGCCGTCGAGATTGACGCTTTTCAGCTTGTCCGTAACGGCCTGCACCTGGGTCTTATCCACGATATCATCGATGTAAGCTAAGCAGACATCTGTCCGGGTCCGCCGTCCAATCTGATGCATCTCCAGCTTCAGCCCAGGGTCGCGGATACGTCTTCTAACCAGAGCCACGTTGCTTAGCAGCGTCTCTGTGAAGCCGTCCCGCGATCCGCGGACCACCCGCTCAATCGACGGCTCATCCGGGCTGCGGGAAGGATACGAACGGGTATCCATGATGATAACCTGCGATTCCCCTTCAATGAAGAACGCGCTCATGCCGGCTAACACTTTGTTGATGCTCTCGCTGAACAGCTCGCCTTTTTCCACCTGGACATGGGGAATATATTCACTCATGAAGCTGGCGAGTACATCTGTCGATACATTTTCGGGGGTCAGATACGTCAGGCGCTTCAGAATTTCATCGATAATCGTATCCTTGGCGAAGCCGCTGATGCAGAGCAGCGCCGCACTTTTCCCGCCGAAGGACATTTCCCTGAACACAATATCGAAGGAGGAGCCCAGCCCAAGTACCTCGGTCAGTGTATTCTTCGCATCAGCCAGGGATTGCGGGATCTTGTCGTTGCCTTGCCAATAAGTAATCGACTGCTCCAGGGAGTCAGAGCGTTCATTGTCACGTTTTTGCTGCAGAGGGTCATTGGACTTGCTTGCAGAATCCGCTCCCTGACCGGCTTTGGCCTTCTTAGGGGCGGACTTCTTAAGGGCAGACTGCTTGGGGGCAGACTGCTCCGGCTGCTGGGGCTGACCAGCTTCCTGACCGTCCTCCTGATCCTCAGGCTCTTCATCATCTCCAAATAATCTGGCAAAAAAGCCTTTATGGCTCTTATCCTGCGTCTGAGCCCCCAACTCGTCCGAGGTTTCCATATCCTGAGACTGGCCTCTGCCGTCTTCATGGGCTCCCTGTCCCGCTCCGGAATCCGCAGCTGAATGATCCGTTCCTGAATGATCTGTCCCTGCCTGTGCAGCTCCGGTCTGCCCGGGTGCACCCGCACCTTCGGAATCTGCTGATTCCGGGCCTGCAAAACCGGCGGAGGCAGAATCTTCTGCACCTTGTATTCCCTGCTGCGAATCGTCTGCTGCCTGGTCTCCCGTACCGGATTCCGCAGATGCTTCCTCCGGCCCGGCATCGTCGCCGAACAGACTGCTGAAGAACCCTTTGATTCCTCCGCCGGACGATTCCTGACCGTCTCCGTTCTCGGAGGCGGGATCATCGCCGGGACTGGCCTCATTATCTGTAGCCGCAGCATCTTTCCCGCCGACAGCCCCGCCATCTCCAGATGCAGCGTTCTTACCGCTGCTATCCTCACCTTCTCCAGTTGCTGCGTTCTTACCGCCGCTATCCTCACCTTCTCCAGTTACTGCGTTCTTGCCGCCACCAGTATCCCCGCCACTATTTGACGGAGCAGCATCCAGGCCCGACGGGCTCTCCTGCCCGCCCTCAATCGGGCGCGTCACCGCGCCCAGCTCCGCTGATGCCTCCAGCTCCTTTCCTATGTCGCTCTGGGATGCAGCCGGTTGCTCTTTTTGCTCCGGCGGCTTCTGCCCCGTCACCGCGCCCAGCTCCGCTGACGCCTCCAGCTCCTGTCCTATGCCGCTCTGGGACGCAGCCGGTTGCTCTTCCTGCTCCGGCGCCTTTTTCTCCGGCGATTTCTGCTGCGCAGAACGGTCCTTCTTTTGATCCGTCTCTATCTGATCACCGCTGTGAATATACCTCACTCCCCAGCCCCCTTTACTGTTGATATACAAAAAAGTCGAACAACGACCCCGCTACCTTGCCGCATACCATCGCCATTAAGAGACCAAGCAGCAGATGGGTCATATGCAGACGTTTAGCCAGGATTGGCAGGACATTCAGCACCTCCGTCAGAGCCGCCGCCAGCATGCCGATAAATATGCCGTTGAACAGGCCGACCCCCAGCTCAATCAGCGGGCCGGCCGCCATTTTCCAGTTCCAGAAATCGCTCACCGTCCCCAGCAGGGAACCGCCGACCATCGCTCCCTCATACCAGTGAACCTTGTCATAGGAGGAGGTAAGCTGCGCCAGCCGGGGGATGAGGTCCAGCACTACGAATAGCGCAATCACCCCGCCGCCCACTGCGATTCCCCCGGCAATCCCAAGCAGCAGATGAAGTCCGAGTGACATTGGTGCGGTCATGTGCTCCCCTCCCGGCTGCCGGGCGCCTCGTCCCTGCGGCGTTTCATTTTGCGGTACTCCTCGTTGATTACATATTGATCGATATTCTTCTGATACAGAAACATTTCCACCTCAAGAGGGGTAGGCTCCTCGTTCCATTTCTTTTTGAACAAATGATTGAAAAAAATCACCATCCCAAACCCGATGCCCAGCGAATAGGCGATCTGAAACAGATAAGGATGCTCGTCCTTGTGGCCGGTCAGCATCTCCACAATCCGGATCTGTACCTCCAGCATGCTGACATCGGCATGGAAATTCATAATCGTCAGCGCCGAGCCGAAGAACAGCAGCAGCCAGACCAGCACGAACAGGGCTATAGAAGGTTTAGCAGCCGTAGACGGACCTTCAATCTGGACAATGGTGCGGCCTTCGCCAATCGGCTGAATCTCCGCATCGGGGTACACATCCTGAATCCGGGGAATGACGGTCAGCAGATCAATCAGGATCAGATTGCCGTCACTCTCCTTCGGCTGAAGCACAAGCAGTGTATAGAGCGGCTCCCGCCACTGCGGATCAGTGATCAGATAAGCGACATCGCGCAGCAGCACCCCCTTGCCCTTGGGCACCGTCACCCGGTTCTTAAGCTGGATATATATGCATGTAGCCGGGGAATCAGTGTTCATCTGCGGGCCTCCTTAAGCTCAGGTGTGATGCGGTCCTACGGCAAGAATAAGGGTAGTATGGGAAAAAAGGCTTATTTTTACTCTTCTCCTCCGCAATTCATCGTGACTTACGCAGGACCACCGAAACTTTTCCTGCCTCAGGGCCGTCTATAGTTACAGTTATTTACACAGAAGGGATGGAAGTTCATATGAGACAAGCATTGCACCACTCCTTACGGATGGTTCTCTCTGCATCGATGCTTCTGGCATTCGCTGCGCCGCTCACAGCACATGCAGCCGAGAAGATCGAGGTATACGATTCCTATACCAGCAAGAGCAGCAACGTCCAGCTGTATTCGGTGAGTCAATTGGACGGGAACCAGTTCATCAATGCTGTCATTGCCCGGCAGCCGGATGGGACATATAGTAAATGGCCGGAGGCTTTTCCACATTTCCGGAAGAGTGACAGCGGGAACTTGCAATTGACGGGGATGGATGATCCGGAGCAAGCCTATGTCTATGATACGCAGAGCCAGTCCATTATGCGCAAAAGCGAATACGCCCTCTCTCCTGATGGCCGCTGGGGTGTTCTGGAGCGTTCCCGTTATGAACGGCAGCCGGACGGCTATATCGCGAAATTCGGTGATCAGTATTTGAAAAATACGGCGACTGGCAAAGTATCTGTCTATTATGCTACTCAGCGGTACTACAATGCCCGGTGGATTAACCAGCATACGCTGCTTGAGAGCGGATATAATGAGGCTGCCAGGCAGAATGTGATCAGTACGTACGATCCGTCCACCGGGAAGCGGCAGGAGCTGCTGAGGGGGACCTTGAACAACTGGAACTTGTCGAAGGGACTGCTGCAATATGTCAAAAACGAGCCCAAACGCCTCCCATGGATCTATAATCTGAAGGACGGATCGTCACGGCTGGTCAAGGATGCCCGCGAGCTTGAAGCCTTGTTCCCTGCTGCTCCATCTTCAAGACCGGAAGTCACATTCCCTAAGGGGATGCTGCTGAAAGAGCTGCCTGTCACGGAGATGCCGATCACCTTAGCCTATGAACACAACCTGAATCTGGACGGAAAAAGTGTGGATGTATCCACCATATTCACTAAGGGCGGACAAGAGTGGATACCGGTGAAGCCGCTTGCAGCGGCCCTCGGCTGGAAGATCGAAGTCATGAACATTAGCGCAACAGGCGACCCTTCCGCTGCTTACATCTTTAAAATTACAAACGGTAGCAATCACGCGGTCCTCACCCCTGTGAACAGCTTCAATTCGGCAAGCAGACTGTATATCGCACCAGCGCAGCTTAAGGAGCTTGGGTACAAAAGCATTAAGGTCACTCCATATGTGAAATAAAATCACTCCAGCGGCGGCCCCCCTGCCCCGAGTCTGCCTATACAACAAAGAGGATGTTCCCGGACGGCGCGGCCGTGTAGGAACATCCTCTCTGTATGTTACGCCAGGTCCTGGGGTATGTCCCCTCAGACTGTAGCGCTATGAAGTTAATTCTATTTGGCCGGCTGCAGCTGATCCCTCTGCTGACTGGAGATGAAGAACAGCGCCGTCCAGATCAGCGCGAAGCCGACAATCTGCGGCAAGGTTACAAGCTGCTGATAGACCACCCAGTTAATCAGAATACCGGTCATCGGGAAGCTGAGTTCGGCCAGGGTTGCTACCGAAGCTTTGGTCGTATTCAGTCCCTTGTAGTAGAGCAGCATGCTGAGCAGTCCGGGCAGCAGCGCCTGCAGCAGCAGGTTAATGGCAACTGCCGCCGAGCCGCTGACTCCGCCGCTCATCTGCCACGGGGCGCCTTCCATACTTGTAATTACGAACAGCAACGGGAGCGCCAGAATGAAGCGCAGTGAGGTTACTGTCTCATATTTCATTGAGCCCAGCAGATAACGGCCCATGACTGTAGAGCCGCCCCACAAAGCAGCAGCGCCCAGCGCCATCAGGCTTCCTATGCCCATGAAGCTGTTCACATGGCCGAAGGGAATCGTCCAGCCGAAGGTCAGCAGGTACGTCCCGGCCAGCGCAACAATAAGCAGCGGTGCGAAATTGCGCGGCAGGCGTTCTTTTAGAATAACAGCGGCAAGACCAATGGCGAACAAGGGCTGAAGCTTCTGGAGCAGCAGCACGGCATTGAAGTCTCCGTTGGATAAGGCCTTGGTGAACAAAATGGTCGCTACGGCTGAGCCGCCCCACGATACCACGAGCAGCGCTGCGGCCTGGCGCAGACGGACACCCTTCAGCTCTGCGCGATTGCGCCACATTACCGGAGCGGCAACCAGGAAGAGCACAACATGCTCAAGCAGTACAATCTGGGACGAAGTCAGGGATTTCAGCAGGATAATGCGGAACAGCGGGTCAACTCCCCATAAGGCCGCCCCCAGAACCACCAGCCAGAATCCGCTGCGCACCGGTGCGGTACGCACGCCTTGGGATGAAGCAGATACATTACTCATCTTTCATTCTCCTTGTCGATACAAACCCTCGATAGAGACCAAAAACCCCCGTGAGTCCTGAGAACAGGACAAACATCGGGGGCGTTATCAATAAAGACATACGGAATAGACCCGCCTGCCTTTATCTTATGATCCTCTCCCATCCGGACTTTACCGTCGGCTCTGGATTGTCACCAGATCAGTCGCTTCCTCTTGTGATAGAGTAACGAGTCGCGGGCTTAGTTCTCACGAACATCACCGCCGGTCAGGAATTTCACCTTACCCCGAGAATCTTGTATTCTGTTATTATTTTCACAATCCCAGAATACCTCTGATTATTCATTTCGTCCAGCTTTTTATGAAAATAATCATTATATTTCATTAAATAATCATTAAAACAATCATTCTGCCAAGCAAATCTGCGTACCGTATCCAGGTTCTGGTTCGTTTGGCAGAAACGGCGGCTTGCGATACACTATAGTATGAGCATTAATCATACCCATTATAGAGATTTTATTTGGAGGTCATCATGAAAAGAAGCTTTCCGACCAATCTGCTGTATTCCATCCTAGCTCTGGCCGGCCTTGCCATCCTCGGCTTTATGGCTTATGTTGTCGCCGCTTTTACAGGAGGGATGCTCTTCTATGGTCCGCTGGCCCTCGTCGTCGCTTCAGGGCTGGCTGTACTCTCCGTGTTCAGCATCTTTGGCCTGTTCAGCAGGAAGGTACGGCGGATGATCCTGGCCGCTTTTGCCGGAATCTGTGTGCTGACAGCCGCAGGCCATGAGATCAGACAAGCGTATGTGAACAGCCTTGCGGAAGTGAGGGAGCCGGAGGTCGAGCTGTTTGACTATGCCCCCTTTGAGGCGAATACCAAAGCTGCTTCCCTCGATCACAAGGCGTCCTATCAGCTTACGGAGCAATTGCCTCGTCTGGATGGTGCAACTGCGCTGTATCCGCTGTATTCCGCTTTTGCCCAGGCCGTGTATCCGCAAGGTAACTATACTCCCTACATTGAGAAGGACGGGACAGATTTCGTTGTGTGTACCAGCACCTCCGAGGCCTACAAGCGGCTCATTACGGGACAGGCCGATATCATCTTTGCTGCAGCCCCTTCGGCCGCCCAGACTAAGGAGGCGAAGCTGGCAGGCCGGGAGCTGAAGCTCACTCCGATCGGGCGCGAAGCGTTCGTCTTCTTCGTCAACAAGCGCAATCCGGTGGACAGCTTAACGGTAGAGCAGATTAAGGATATCTATTCCGGCACCGTCACGAACTGGAAGGAGGTTGGCGGCAAGAAGGCGTCTATCCGTGCTTTTCAGCGGGAAGAGAACAGCGGCAGCCAGACCAAGCTGCAAAAAATCATGGAGGACCGCCAGCTGATGGCTCCCCCGAAGGAGAATGTCGCGGATGTGATGAGCGGGATTATCAGCCTGACCGCCAGCTACCGCAACTTCAATAACGCGATCGGCTTCAGCTTTCTGTTCTACGCCTCACAGATGAATGCCAGCGATGAGATCAAGCTGCTGGCTATCGATCAGGTGCCACCCTCCAAGGAGACCATCCGCAGCGGCGAATACCCGCTCGCCGTGGAATTCTATGCCGTAACGGCCGGCAGCACCAACCCGAACATTGAGCCCTTCCTGGACTGGATTCTGTCCGCCGAGGGCCAGGAACTGGTGGAGAAGACTGGGTATACTCCGGTAAAATAAGCAGAACACCAGCATCCTTACGGTGTAAGGGGATGCTGGTGCCTGGGCCTCATCGCTATCTGATGGCATACATTCACCCGCACACCCCCGCGCTTGCCCATTGTATTCGGTTTTCCGCATACATTGGGCCCGCACGCGCTCAGCCATCACATTCTGTTCGGTTTTTCGCCTACATCCGGCCCTCACACAGGCAGCAGCCCTCCCGGAGGTCTTCCTCCGGCGAGGGCTGCATTTGTAAACTTATCCCGTATAATACTCGAAAATCCGTCTGCGCTTCTCCCCGTCCGGGTCGTTCACCACGCCCGAGGATTGGTCAAATATCATGGTTGCCCGCGTCTGCGGTGTGTACTGCGGCCAATCCAGTCCCGGCGCTGCCGGATCTCCACCATGGGCGAAGGCTGTCCAGGCGGTCTGCATTGCCTCCGCCACTGCCTCCATGTCTGGCGTCACGTTCAGGCCATACTGCTTCAGCAGCGGGAGATTGTTGAAGACATATAGAATCTCCGCTCCGTGAATGGCCTTCTCCAGCAGCGGATGCCCGGGCACCGTCCAGTCGAATCGGTACATCCAGACGGGGGCATGTCCCTGCTGCTTCTCCGCGAACGAAATCGAGCTGGCCCAAAAGAACAGGTCGGTCAGCACCTCCGCCTGTCCTTCCCAGGTATGGCTGTAATCCGAGGTCAGCTCGGAGAGGTCGTCTACTCCCATCAGCTGCTCCAGCGCTTTGAGCGATTGCTCGAAATTATCGGCCTTCTGCCCCTCGCGGAAGAACAGATTGCCTTCGTGCAGATTCGTTCCGATCAGCACGGGAATGCCGCTGGCGGCTCCAGCCGCAATGGCCTGTACCGGCTCAACCGGCAGGGTTCCCGGCTCAACGACCGGCTGGAAGAACATATTCATCGAGTCTCCGGACAGCTTGTACGCCATCCGGCCTGCGGCTTCCATAATCTCTCCGGCCGGGAGCTTATGCAACAGCTGTGTGTCGCTGCCGGGCTGAAGACCCAGCTCGGCCAGCAATGCGGCGGCAATCTGCCCGCCCTGCTCCCCATTCAGCGTCTGCGCCGCCCCGCTCTCCATAATAGCCCGGGCGAACAGTCCCTTCGCCGCAGGCATCGCCAGCAGCGCGGCAATGCTCATGCTTCCTGCCGATTCACCGAAGACCGTGACGCGCGCCGGATCACCGCCGAATGCAGCGATATTCTGCTGCACCCATTCCAGGGCAGCAATCTGATCCAGGAGCCCCAGGTTACTGCCCAGCCCTCCGCCCAGCGGAGACAGATGCAGGAACCCGAGCGGACCCAGCCGGTAATTCACGGTAACCACCACGACGTTCCCGGAGACAGCCAGTTTGCTGCCCTCGAACATCGGCTGGCTGCCTGCGCCGGTAACGAAGGTGCCGCCGTGAATCCACATCATTACCGGCAGCGCCCCGGTCTCCTCCGCTACCGCCGGGGACCAGACATTCAGATATAGACAATCTTCATCGTAGACCGGGGTGGTCCCACCGAACCGCGTCCCGCTGGTGCTGACCGGCTGCAGGCTGACCGGTCCGAACTTGATGGCCTCCCGTACGCCGCTCCAGGACTCCGGCGGCTGCGGTGCCCGGAAGCGCAGCTCTCCGAGCGGCGGGGCAGCGAACGGGATGCCGCGCCACACGTTCACGCCGTTCCCCGCTTCTCCCTTCAGTTGCCCATAAGCTGTATTCACCAGTTGTCCTGACATTGCACTCATTCCTTTTCGCTTTATTCCTCAGTCTTTTCTTCAATGACTCTGTAGAGCCCGGAGCGGAAGCGGAACCACTGGAAGATATGGGTCATTACCACTTTAAGCACGGCGTAGCCCGGAACCGCCAGTATGATACCGAGTACACCGAACATTTTTCCGGCAAAAATAATCACAAAAATAATCGTAATCGGGTGAATCCTCAGCGATTTCCCCATAATCTGCGGCGAGATGAACTTCCCTTCGATCAGTTGAACCGCGGTCCAGACAATGACCATCTTCAGCAGCATAAACGGTGAGGTAACCATCGCCACGATCAGCGCAGGGGTAATCGCAATGGCCGGCCCCAGATAAGGAACTACAGCCGTACAAGCGGCAACGATCGCCAGAACCAGCGAATACTCCAGCCCGATAATCAGGTACCCGATATAGAGCAGTGCTCCGATGCAACAGCTGACAATAATCTGGCCGCGGATATACGATGCGATCTGGTTATTCATCTCCTGCATAACCATCCGGGACTGCGGCCGCAGTGCGGTAGGGATGAGTCTCATGAGATAGTCGGGCAATCTTTTGCCGTCGCGCAGGAGATAAAAGAGAATGAATGGCGTAGTCACTACAGCCAGCACAATTTCGGTCAGTGTTCCAACGAAGCTGCCTACGCCGCTGACGGCATTATTCAGGAAGGTTGTGGCCCAGGTCGTCACCTTGCTAGTGATATCACTAAGGTCCGTGCCTACGCTCGACTGAATCTTATTGAACAGTTCACTGCCGGTAAGCTGGAGGAATTCCTCCTGGATCTGCTCACTGTAGACGGGGAAGTTATCAATCAGGCCCATAAGCTGGGTGCGGATGATCGGGATGACCATAAGCAGAACCAGGGTAATGATCCCCATGATGATCAGATACAGAATGACAATGCCATACGCCCGCTTCACCCGGCTTCTCTTCTCCAGACGGTCCACCAGCGGATTCAACAGATAATAGGCGATCCCTGAGAGCAGCAGCGGCGTTGCCACCGTATGCAGAAGCACAGACAGCGGCTTGAACACAAACGGAATCTTTGAGAATACGAGTATCGTTAAGCCCACCAGCAGCGCAATCAGCAGACCCACCACAAACTTGTTGTTCAGAAAAAACTTCTTGAATTTATCCGGCCATACCTGCCGTCTATCCATATCCTGCCGCCCCCTAGCTGCAACTCTTACCTGTTAAGTGTGATTATTTGCACTATGTATAAGCATAGTAACCCTGTGGCTGCAAGTCAAATCAGGGACAATCAACGCAAATAGCAGCCATTGTTAATATCAAAGGTGGCTCCTGTATAAGCTCTGGCTCTGCTGCTCAGCATAAAAATCACCGTATCGGCAACATCCTCCGCCAGCAGCGGCTCAGGATTTAACTGGTGTTCCCGGTATTCCTGCTGCCTCCAAGCGGGGATATGTCCCATCATCGGGGTGTCCGCCATGGTCGGAGCCACTGCATTCACGCGGATCAAAGGGGCAAAATTCATTGCGCAGCTCTTGGTCAAGCCAAGAATAGCAGCCTTCGTTAGACCGTATACTGCATCGGAGCTGCCTTCCTGGCCGGAGACTGATGACATGTTGACGATGACGCCCTTTTGCTTCTGCTCCAGCAGCATGCGTCCGAAGGCCTGGGAGAAGTAGACATACCCTTTGATATTGATATCCATCACCCGGTTGATCTCCTCCGGTGTATAATCCAGCAGGCTGCGGCCCAGATAGATCCCTGCATTGTTGACCAGCCCGCTCACATCGGCATGCTCTTGCTGAAGGGCTGAGAAGAAGTGCTCCACCCCGCTGTAATCGGCGACATCCAGCCGGTAAGTGTAGAGCTTATCCGAAGCGGTTTCGTGCTTCAACTCCTCCAGACGGGGACCATCCAGGTCACAACCAATGACCTCAGCTCCCGCCTCCAGACTATGTCTGACAATGGCCTTACCAATACCTGAAGCAGCACCGGTCACTATTATTTTCATTCCTTGCAGCATCCTTTGACATTCCTCCTTGTAATAGACTTAATAATTACAACCTTACTGAAAGCGCAAATCAACAATGCTTCCGGTCCGCTTGAAGCCCACCGACTGATAGACCTTATTGGAATCGGGATTCGCCGCATCGGCGTAGAGCATGGGCGTCACGCCCTTACTGAGCAGTTCGGCACACAGGGCAGCTACAGCCGCACTCGCATACCCGTGCTTGCGGAACTCACGCGGAGTGAACACTTCATTAATCCGCGCTTGCCTGGCAGACTGATGGGCCAGATTAACCATGGACACCGGCTGTTCCCGGTCAATCCATAGACGGAGCTTGCCCGACTCCGTAACCGCTGCGGCATAGTCCAGATGATCCTCTGCTGCACTCTCCGTACCGAAGCAATCCTGCACGAATCCGGCTAAATACCCCGCGATGAGCGGGATATCACCTGGCCCCGCCTGCTGCAGCCTGCCGCTGACACCATGCGGCAGCTGCACCTCCGGGCAGTGATAGGCCTCCATCATCATCCGGACCTGATAAGACTTGCCGGTAAGCTTGCCGTACGCATCGGCGAACAGCCTCCCCGTCTCCAGCGTTCCGTTAACCCCCGGCAATTCGCGGTCCTCCAGCATTTCCGCCAGCTCCCGGACAAGGGAACGGCGCCTCTCTTCAGCCAGCTCCGGTGATAACCACAACCACGAGTTACGCCCGGCGGCATGGGCGAAGATGAGATCATTCTCCTCTGTCCTGAGCCGCAGGGCTTCCTCGTTCTCGACAATCAAATGGATGAGATTATATTCCACCTCTTCCTGCATGAACTGCCCTGTGTGCAGCACATCATCCCCCGGCCCGAAGCCTACGAACATCCCGCTTCCCCCTCTTAGACTTTTCTATCTATTGTAATGCTCCCCTTGGAAAAAATAAACAGCCCTTAGCCGGAGAATTCCAGCGGCGGACTGCACTAATCGCTATACTATCATTTCTTCTTCTTACCTTTGGCACCCTTGGGGGTAGCGGCCTTGAAGCCTTCTTCATACGTATAGAGCAGATTCTCTTCGAGCTGTTCTCCCTTCAGCACCTTGCGCACCAGGCTTTTAGCAGATTTAGGGGTGACATCCCTGTACCATACGCCTTCCGGGTAAGAGATCACGACACAGGCATCCGAGCATCTTCCGTTGCAGCGGGTTACTGTTGTATGTATCAGCGCATCTGCCCCTTGCTTCGTAATCTCATCCTCAATCGCTTCCGCTACCTCTTCACCCTTATGCTTCTTGCAGTCACTTCCGTTACAGATCAGCAAATGGCTGACCGTTCCTTGCAGATTCCAGGTTGTCATGGCCTTCTTCGCCCCCTCTAATACAACTATACCCTGCTTGTCTCTGACCCTAAACTTTACCTTCCTATTCGAGGATCGTCAATAGCAGGAAAGACTGTTATACTATTACTGAGAATGATTATCATCCAAGAAAAGAGTGACTTGTAACATGCAGACGCGAAATGCCGGCAGTTCATTGCCTACTCCTCATAGCTTTTATATTCCGGTACATGTAACGGCACTGGATCAAGCCTCCTTTAACCGGGAAAATCCCATTCCCCCCTTCACCTCATTCCTGGTAGTAGTCACCGGCGGAAGCGGAGTCATCGGGCTAAATGGAGAACGTATCCGTCTATCCGGCGGTCATATTGTGTGCAGCGACAGTCCGGTGGATATCAGGCTGCCCCGCAGCCATAAGCTGCAGGGTGTGTGGATCGAATACGCGGTGATCTCCGGCAACAGGCGGCCCTTCAGCCCGCTGAACCATGATCTGCCGGTCCGAAGCTGCCCTCCCCATGTAAGCACGCTTGCTGTGCAGCTTCTTAGCAGCTGGAACCAGCCGGAGCAGCGCACGCCATTTGCCTTACAAGCTCTGTTCACAGAGCTGCTCACTGAGCTGCACAATAGTGCTGCTGAGTACAAAGAACCGCAGGCTCAGTGGATTGACCGTGTACTACATCATATAGAGTCTAATTATAATGAAGATTTGACGAGAGAACAGGCTGCCGGACTTGCCGGAGTCACCCCGGAGCATTTCTCCCGTGCCTTCCGCAGATTCACCGGGCAGACCTTCAATCAATATATAACGCTGCTGCGCATTCGTAAGGCCCAGCAGCGTATCCTTACAGGAGCCCCGAATCTGAGTACGCTGGCGCTTGAGGTTGGTTATAGCGAAGGAACCTATTTGAGCCGCAAATTCAAGCAGGTTGTAGGAATTTCGCCTTCAGCCTATCACCGTAAGAGCAAATCCGTAGTCTCGCTGAACTTCAATCATACGGCCAGCCTCCATGCGCTCGAAGTCGTTCCCCGGCTGGGAGTCTATTCGTCCTGGATGGAGAGCATGCAGCCCGTTCCCTCCAGGAAGCTGCTGGATGAAGGAATCGGCTCCGCAGGTCTATACGAACGTCTGTCGTCAGCCCGGCCGGATGTCATTATCAGCTACTCCCTGCCTGACAAGAGCAAGCAGCTCCTGTCCGTCGCACCGGTAATTGAGATTCCCTTCATGCAAATGGACTGGCGGGAGCAATTCCGGCTGATTGCCGAGGTGACTGGGCGTCAGCCTCAGGCTGAGGCCTGGCTAAGCCTCTATGACTGGCATTGTTACCAGGCTAATCAGCTGCTGGACCGGCGGATCGGTGACCGTGGAACCGCCATAGTCCTGGAGCTTGGCGCAGAGACGTCCTACTGCTTCAGCAGCAGCTACGGGCGCGGGACGCAGATTCTGTATCATGATCTTGGCTTCCGCCCGCCGCTTGGCCTCGTTGCCGAGGGACTGCTGGATAAGGGCTATCTGGAGATTGCCTTCCATAACATCGCCCGCTACCCCGCTGACCATATCTTCATTACCTCAAGCAGGGAGGCTGCTGAAGCACTGGAGCCGCTGCAGAGCTTTCTTCACCCAGTACAGCAACATTATATCGGTGACTCTTCAGGCGGAAGAATCTATTACCTGAATCAGCCTGGCATGTTCTACGGGTTCGACCCGCTCTCCTCCGAGGCTCAGCTGAAGGTCCTGGTGCAGGCGCTGACATCATAAATTTACATAGCCGGACATCACATTCAGCCATAGTCTAATCATAGCAAACTCTGTAAAGTGTTATTGAGAATGATAATCGTTCTACATTAAGGAGGCTGCATCTTGAAAATCCCGTATTTACGTTCTCGCCGCATTCACCCGAAGGCTTGGATGGTCCTGTCTCTGCTTCTGGCATTGACTCTTATCGCCTCGGCTTGTGGAAACAACACTTCTAATAGCAGCAATGGTGCTGCTTCAGCTAAGGCTACCGGAACACCCGCTTCCTCCACTCAGCCGGAGAAGGCTGCTGCAACCGCAGCTCCCGCCTTCCATACTGTGACAACTGTGAATGGAGATATTGAGGTGCCGGCAGCACCGCAGCGGATTGTTGCCGAGGAATATCTGGGCAGCTTGATTGCCCTGGATACGATTCCGGTCGGTGCGCCTGGGCTTACACTGGAGAATATGTACTTCAAAGAATTCCTCACAGGAGTCGCCGACACCGGCACATACGGTAAAATGTCACCGGAGAATATCATCGCGCTGAATCCCGACTTGATTATCTCCGGCAATGCAGACAGCTATGCGGCGCTCAGCCAGATTGCCCCAACGGTCATTGTGCCATATGGCGATTTGAAGAATGCGCATGAAGAGCTGACCTATTTCGGCAAGCTGCTGGGCAAGGAGCAGGAAGCAGCAGCCTGGCTGGCTGATTACGATAAGCGTATTGCTGACGCCAAGGCCCGTGTGGATGCAGCCATTCCTGCCGGGGCCACCTTCAGTATTCTGGAGCATGCAGACAAGTCCACCTGGGTCTATGGGGATAACTTCGGACGCGGAGGACAGCCCATCTATCAGGCGTTGGGGCGCAAGCCGTCCACTGGAGTGGCTGCTGAAATTATGGAGAAACAGTGGGCTGAATTATCCGCTGAGACCCTGGGCAAGTATGCGGGTGATTATCTCGTCATTACC
Source organism: Paenibacillus sp. FSL R7-0210 (assembly GCF_038009085.1). Classification (NCBI taxonomy): domain Bacteria; kingdom Bacillati; phylum Bacillota; class Bacilli; order Caryophanales; family Paenibacillaceae; genus Paenibacillus; species Paenibacillus sp. FSL R7-0210. The sequence continues at coordinate 1,423,360 of NZ_JBBPAR010000001.1, read as the reverse complement.
GACAATACCTGGACTGCTCAAGACTTCCAGGCAGACCCGATCTGGGGCAGCCTGCCGGCAGTCAAGAACGGGAAGATCTACGTATGGAAAGAAGATCGCTCCTGGTACTATGATCCGATTGCCGTTCTGGCCCAGACGGAGGAGCTGGCCGATTGGCTGACCGGAGTACAACAATAATGGAGTCATGAATAAGCTGCCTGGAGCCTTGAATGGCTTCCGGCAGCTTTTGGCGTTTACCCTATCCATTACTCGGAGATAATATCTGTAGCCCGCCGCCACCGGAACCGGTGAATTATTCTTGCGGTGCACAAGGAGACCTCCATGAAGATTATCAGTATCTATGTCCTGTTAGCTGTTCTTACGCTTACGTTAATAGTCATCATTGATGTGATGTCCGGCATCAGCCTGCGTGCATCCATTCATTCGCTCTCGACCATCTTTGCTACAACCACACTACAGGAAGCCATATGTATCACAATCTTCCTGCTTCTCCCGTTCGTTCAGGTAGCCGTCCATGTCTCTAAGAAGCGTCAATCCCGCCGGAAACCGTCTTAATTCTTCTAACGGTACAATCCGAACTTGCGCCGGACAAGATGAATCAGCAGCAGCAGGATTGGAATCACCGCACAGAATACCGGCAGAATCGTCTGCAGAAAAGTCTTCCCGTCATTCATATGCTCCGAATAATTCTGCGCGCTGACAAAAGAGCTGAACAGCATAATCACGCCTGCCGGAATAACCAGCCTGCTTGTATCATTTACCTTGAAAAGATCGTTGGCAATCGCAACAGCAGCATAACAGTAAACGGTCAGCTTAAAGAACGCCCCGATAATCAGTGTAAGCATAACAAGGGCATCCAGCCGTTGAATGAAATTGGCCATGTTCACAAGGGTAATGGTTGTAAACATGGGAAAGGCGGTACGGCTGTACAGGTTCTCGCCAAGCACAGACATTTCGATTGCATGCGTGAAGCTGAGCAGACAGGCGCTGACAATGATTGCTGCGATTCCGGTCTTCTTAATTTTCAGGGATTTATTGAAGTGGGGCAGAATGGTAGTGAAGCACATCAGTTCGCCGAACGGAAAGATCAGGATGTTGGGATAGGCTGATTTCAAGGCTTGCTTGTAATCATTCATATGAAGCGGAAACAGATTCTTATACTCCACCAGCCCGGCTGAGATTACAGCAATAATACAAATGCACCCCATAATGATCACGATCCACAGGACAATCTCGGCAGTCCTCGCGAACACTTCTATCCCTTTGCTCAGGATATACATCACTGCAATAATCATGATTGAATTAATGATCAGAATCGGGGTTTTGTCATAGGAGGCCGAGATCAGCAGATCACCCGCTTCCCGCAGATTTCTGGAGCCGTTATAGAGAAGCACCGGCAGGAACAGCAGACTTACCGGCCAGCCCAGCCATGGCCCGAGAATAGAACGCGTATACCCGCTTATGATCTGGTTCGGGAATTGGAGATAGAGATGTGCGAACACCAGATACAGCACAATGCCCCCGGGAAGGGCAATCAGAATGGCGAGCCAGACTGCATGTCCGCTCTCCAGGCCAATAGGTACAAGCACGGCGGTTCCCAGCTCAAACAGAATGATCAAGGCAAGCAGTTGATTGGGGCCGATCATTTCTTTTTTCATAAACATCAATCACCTGATTTCTGCGGTTAAGCCAATTATTTACCTTCGGGGATATAAGGTTTCAGACTCATGCCTGTACTGCGGATGTAAGCCTTGATCTTGAGGTCCAGCTTCCCCTCCGCGAAGATCCGGCCCCAGTCCCCGTCCAGCGCCGCCCATTCCTGCGGATTCGTCCGCTTCAGCTCATTGCCGAAATTGAAAATATCGCTCTCCAGCTGTTGTCCCTTATGAAAAGCCTGCATCACTTCAGTCCTCGTTTTCTTCTCCAGCTCTTGTTCAAGCTTCATGATCTCTTCCCGCTTGCTGAGATCCACGAAGCTGTCCGTTTCATTGACGCTCCCCTCCTCTGCAATCGTCACATGAAAGACCGGAAGACCATCCTCAATCGCGGTCTTTACCTCCGTTCTGGAGTAGATGATATTGACGGCAACGGATTCTTTTTTATCATCTGCATCAATATCCAGCACTGTTTCTTCTATCTGGTTAAGCAGCCACTCGGTTCCCCTTGCTTCGGAGTCCTTCATCCAATAGAGCAGCTTACCCTGCCTGAAGACCCCAAGCCCGCTCATCACCGTCTCGGTCAGGGTCTCAGACCCCTCCAGATTGCTTTTCTTCTTCCCTTCCTCAGCATCTCCATTGATCTTCACCGCATTGATCGTCAGATCGCCTTCTCCTGTAATGCCGTGAATGACATCGAAGACACTGATCGGCCGGTTCTCCCCCCAGACACTGGAGGTATTCTGCGCTTTTTTGACCAGCCCCAGAGCCGGCAGACTTTCTACAGGAGTCAGCAGCTTCAAGACAGAGGCGGCATCGCTGCCACGGGCAACCAGTATTTCTGAATTGAGCCGCAGCTCATGGGACCGCTCGAAGATGTCGAAGATATCGTTAATCCCATCCCGCGCCAAGGGCTCTCCAAGCACAATAAGCTGGGTATGGGCAAAAAAAAGCTGGCGGGTCACATGCTTTGACGCCCGCCGCAACGCGCCGAACATCGTTTTGTCTGTGGCTGACACCACCACTACAGCAGGCTTGCCGCTCCCGGGAGAGGTACTCGTCGATGTGGAAGACGGATTGACCAATTGAAAGGTGACCCGGTATTCATCGGTCTCCGGAACAAGATCCATCCCTATACCGCTGACAACGGCCAGCTCGTTCAATTCCCGGCTGTTCCAGCAGCCGCCAAGCGGCAGGACCAGCACCGCTATAGCGATCAGACGCAGCAGTCCCTTACCGTTCATCGGCTTTCCTCCCGGCGGCCCTTTTCCCTGCGGGAGAGGCTGAAGAGCGGTTGCTGTTGTTGACGAGCCGCTTTCTAAGCCTCGTGAAGCTCTGGGGAGAGCGGATGAAGGTATCCTTCAGATTTCCCGGAACAAAGGGACCGATGGGCGTCATGTAAGGAACACCGAGTGAGCGCAGACTGCACAGATGGGCAATCAGCATAATAGTAAATATAGCGATGCCATACAGCCCCATAAATGCGGCAATCGCCATGATGATGAACCGCAGCATGCGGATGGAGAGCGCCATGTTGAAGGCAGGTGTAGCAAAGCTGGAGATTCCTGTGAGCGAGACCACGATTACCATCGCCGGCGAGACGATCCCTGCCTGAACCGCCGCTGTCCCAAGCACCAGACCGCCGATGATGGATACGGTCTGGCCGATCGGCGAAGGCATGCGGACCCCTGCTTCCCGGATAATCTCGAAGGTAACCTCCATCAGAACCGCTTCTACAAAGGCAGGGAACGGCACCCCCTCCCGCTGTGACGCCAGATTGATCAGCAGCGGGGTCGGAATCATCTCCTGATGGAAGTTCAGCGCCGCGACGAAGATCGCCGGACCATACATTGAAATGACCAGGCACACAAAGCGGAGCATCCGGATCAGCGAGGAGATATCATACCGCTGATAATAATCCTCGACCGTATGAAAGAACATGAAGAAGGTAGTCGGGGCAATCAGCACAAACGGAGTACCGTCTACGAAGATGGCAATCCGTCCATCAAGCAGATTGCCCGCGACACTATCCGGGCGCTCTGTATTGAACATCGTGGGGAACGGGGAATATTTATTGTCCTCCACGATCTGCTCAATATATCCCGACTCCAGAATCATATCGACCTTAATCTCCTGAAGCTTATCCTTGAATGCCTGAATCGTCTCTTCGTCGGCAATGCCGCGGATATACATAATCGTGATATCGGTGTGGGTCACATCGCCCAGCTTCATGGTTTCGGTCCAGAGGTCCGGGTTCTTGATGATTTTGCGGACCAGGGCAATATTCGTGCTGATGGTCTCCGTGAAGCTTTCTTTGGAGCCGCGGATGGCGACCTGGGTGCCCGCCTCAGTAACCGCGCGGGACTCCCCGCCGCAGGTGCTTCCACTGATGCCTCCCCCCACTCCGTTCACCAGAATAACCGTATCGCCCGAGAGCAACGCCTCCAGCAGTCCGTTAATATCTGTAACCAGCTTCTCCTTGCCGATACTAAGGGCATTCTCTTTAATATAGCTGTAGACTTCCTCCGGGGTTACCGCAAGCCGCGCACGGTCATTCAGAGCTTGAAAGGACATCACATGCGAGATGTAGTCATCGACCATCACTCTGTCGGTAATGCCGGCGATATATATTGCAGCCACACGGGCTGTTCTATTAATTAATTCATAGATGCGTATAACCAGATCGGGACTGTTCCCGAGCCTTGCTTGAATGGTACTGATGTTGTCTTCCAGCTTAGGGGAGACCGGCGAATTTATATTCTCCATATCCGCACCTCCTGGCTCTTACTATTCGCCCGCTATCCTTTTTTTATACAGCATATGGAATATGTAAAAGCAGAACAAGCTGCCCCCGGTACGGAATAATCCGTGTAAGGGACAGCATGTGCAGATACAGCTTATGGTATAGCGCCGGTACACCGGCTGATATCTCTGAAGGAGGAATGCTAGTGGTTATCTACTACGCCAAGCGCCTTGTTCTTCTCCTTGAACCGGTCATTATGGGAGGAGACGTAGGCCACCTTCTCAGCGGTAGGGTCCATGTACAGCTTCGCGCTGTTCAGGGCAAGCACCGCATCAGTGAACGTTCCGGCAATGAGCCGTACCTTACTCTCATGATCCACGAAATCTCCGGCAGCGAAGATACCCGGCAGATTGGTCTCCAGCTTACCACTGACGTTCGCACACCATTCTCCCATATCCAGTCCCCAGTCCTTGAGCGGACCGAAGTCGCTTCTCAGCCCGTGGTTGACAATGACGGCATCGACCTCAAGCTGCTCATGCTCTCCGGTCTGAATATGGCAGACGGTCACCTGATCGATCTGCTCTCCGTCACTGCTGTGCAGCTGGCTTACCGCACAAGGCACGCGCACATCCACCGAGGAGGCCTTCATCCGGGCAATATTCTTCTCATGCCCGCCGAACTGCTCCCGGCGGTGTACCACAGTTACACTGGCGGCAATCCCCTCCAGCTCATTCGCCCAGTCCACTGCGGAATCTCCGCCGCCCGAGATCAGCACCCGCTTGCCGCGGAAGGGCTCCAGCTCCTGTACCGTGTAGTGCAGATTCGTCACCTCATAGCGGTCCGCGCCTTCAATCTCCAGCTTCGCCATCTGCAGAATACCGTATCCGATGGTAAGTATGACGGTACGGGTCCAGTGCTGCTCGCCTGTGGCTGAGGTCAGGATATACGTTCCGTCCTCCTGGCGGGCCTGGTGAACAATCTGCTGTCCGAATACAAGGGTAGGATCGAAGGTGCGCGCCTGCTCTGCCAGCTGATCAATTAACTGGCGGCAGAGAATAGGTGTTACTCCTCCCACATCCCAGATCATCTTCTCAGGATAGATCAGCATTCTGCCGCCCAGCTCATCCTTCGCTTCAATCAGCTTAGTCTTCAGATCCCTCATTCCACTATAGAACGCTGTATACATACCTGCGGGGCCGCCGCCAATAATCGTCACATCGTATAATTCCATTGCTTCATTCATTGATATCCCTCCAAGGTCTGGTTGTATTTAAGATTTGGTACGGGCCAGAAGATACAGAAAGTATGGAGCACCGATGACAGCTACCACAATGCCGGTAGGAATCTCGGACGGCTGCAGAATCCGCCGTCCTATTGTATCGGCTGTAATGACAAGCAGCGCGCCGATCAGCGCAGAGGCGGGCAGCATCAGCTGATGCTTCGGTCCGACCAGCCGCCGCGCCAGATGCGGGCCGACCAGCCCGACGAAGCCGATGCCTCCGCTGACCGCTACGCTGGAAGCCGCAAGGCCGACCGCTGCTGCCAGCAGACGGAACTGCTCTCTGCTCACATTAGCACCGAGTCCTGTCGCTGTCTGCTCGCCCAGATTAAGTACATTCATCACCCGTGCCTTGTAGATGACATAAGGCAGGAGAATCACGATCCAGGGCAGCAGGGATAAGACAAACTTCCAGCTTGTGCCCCAGATGCTGCCCGCCAGCCACGTGGCAACGAACTGATACTTGTCCGGGTCGAGGCGAAGCGTCAGCACGATCATCGCCGCGCTCATGCCTGCCGCCACTGCGACCCCGGTAAGCAGCAGCCGGATCGGCGCAATGCCCTGATGCCGCTTGTATGCGAGGCTGTAGATCAGAGCAGCAGTACAGGCCGCCCCGGCAAAGGCAACCACAGGCAACAGATAGACCGGTGCCGCCGAGGTCGTCGGATAGAAAGAGATCAGCAGCATAACCATCAGTCCGGCCCCGGCATTAATGCCGAGAATACCCGGATCGGCCAGATCATTGCGGAAGACCCCCTGCATCACTGCGCCGGATACGGCAAGTGCGGTACCAATTAACAGAGAAATGACAATCCGCGGCAAACGGAACTGGAACAGAATCAGCTCCTGCTTCTCCGTCCCCTTGCCGACCAGCGTATCCAGCAGTTCAAGCGGAGTAAGTCTTATGTATCCTGTATTCATACTTATAATGAACATTATCACAATCAGAACGGCCAGCACGCCGATCACCCTCAGGCCATACTTACGCCTTGCATCTTCTGAAGAAATTCTCTTATGGCTCTGCATCTTTACAGCTCCCTTCTTTCTTTTCGGGCCAGATACAGGAAGAACGGTACCCCAATCAGGGCTATAATCGCACCCACCGGCGTTTCATGCGGCGGATTGATCATCCGTGCCGTCAGATCGCCCCCGACCACCAGCAGCGCACCCAGCACCGCAGAGCAGGGAATAATCCAGCGGTAATCCACACCCACCATATAGCGCGTCAGATGGGGGATGATCAGGCCGACGAACCCAACAGCTCCCACTACAGCTACCGAGGCTCCGGCTAGAATCAGGACAATTAGCGTACCAGCTAATTTCACCAGTCCTGTACGCTGCCCCAGCCCCTTGGCAATATCCTCACCCAGGCTGAGCATCGTAATCGAACGGGACAGCACGATGGCTCCCAGGATAGCCGCTATCACCCATGGGGACATGATCTGCAGCTGGAACCATTTCGTTCCTGCCAGACCACCGGCATACCAGAAGGCGAGATCTTGTCCGATGCGGAAATAAAGGGCGATGCCTTCGCTTAGCGCAGAGAGCAGCGCACTGAGAGCAGCACCTGCCAATACGAGCCTGGCCGGGGTTAGTCCGCCCTTCGCCAGCGAGCCTACACCGTAGACAATTCCCGCTCCGGCTCCGGCGCCAACGAAGGAATAGAGAATGAGATACATGAACGGCAATCCCGGAAAAAATGCAAAGCAGACAGCCAGCGCAAAGCCTGCTCCAGAGTTAATGCCCATCAGTCCCGAATCCGCCAGCGGATTGCGGGTCATCCCTTGCATAATAGCCCCTGCCACAGCGAGGCTGGCTCCCACCATTACGCCGCCCAGCACACGCGGCAGCCTAAGCTCGCGGATGATCTGATGCTCGGTAAGTTCGGGATTGAAATGAAAGACTGCGGTCCATACGACCGACAGCTTAATATCTGCGGCCCCGAACGATACGGAAATAGCGATACCCAGCGCCAGCGCAATCAAACCGCCAATAAGAATTAATGTTGCCGCCCAGGGACGGGACCGCAGCTTCAGCCGCTTTGCCTTCTGATCCAGCCCGCTCCCGGACACTGCCTGTTGATTCATGAATGTCACCTGTTTCTTTGAAATTGATTCTCATTATCATTATAATATTGTAAAGGAACAGGTCAAGGTTTGGCAATGGACAAAATAAAAATAAGAAAACCGCCTTCGTTGAAAAGGCGGTTTATTGCTATCGGCCGTAACGAAATAATGAGCCTAATCCGACAGTGCCCGCATGATGTTGGATTTCGCCTCTGCCGCAATCGCTTCATTCCCGTCATCGACCGCTTGCATTAAGATCAGCATGGGGATGTATACCGCCATCAGCCGCGCCAGCAGCTTCGTCTCCTCGTCCGCTCCTCCGTACGTTTCGAAAAACACACCGCGGGCGTAAGGTGGTAAAAAGCTGTAAGCAACGCTCAAATCGCAAGCCGGATGGCCTACGCTCAGATCGCCCCAATCAATGATGCCGGAGACAATCCCGTTCTCATTCACAAGCATATTTTTGAAATGAAGATCGCCATGCAGGAGTGCATTCACCGCCTCGACACGGTCCTTTTGCAGACTGTTAATATACGCTTCGATCACACCGGACTCCTCCGGCGACAAGTGTTCAACCAGCTTCGATAGAAAGCCCTCCAATTTCACTTTGCGTGATGCTATGTCCGTCAAGCTTCGATGATCTTGCTGAACTCCGCACTTCAGCGCCGCCTGCACCGGGAACTCATGCAATCTCCGCAAAAATGCCGCCAGCGTCTCTGCCGATAAAGCCCGGCGTTCTTCCGTCAAACCGATTGGGAAATCTCCTGGCACGTGGGCATAGCCAAGAAATGGTGCCGGATATTCGTCACTTGCTTCGCCATAAAACAACGGTTTCGGATAGGGGATGGTCACATATGCCTCCAGCTTCGGCAGCAGCTTCCCTTCCATACGAATCGCGCCAACGGCAAACGTTCTTCTTGGAAACCGGAACACGTACTCGTCACCGATGAGAAAAACCGTATTGTCCCAGCCCCAGCCCAATCGCTTCACTTGCTTCGATGACAACTGAGGGAATTGTCTTCCGATCAGCGTCCGCGCCTGCTCTTCGTTAACCTCCCACTCCGCATCCCATACATTCGTTCCTCCCATGAATTGTCTGCCTCCTCGTTCCTTACTTTACTTATCCGAATACGTCCACGCCCAAGTACGTGAGTTCTGCTCTTGAATTTCATCAATAGCTCAACAAATTTTAACACAGCCATATTTTTAAAAACAGCCTATCCTCCCGGTTCCATCCTGTTAGAGATGTAGCTGGAGTATAGGCTGTCAGATTGGCTGTTAGTTGAGTTTTATACATTCTGAAGCGTACCGCCGAATATTTTGCGGATGTACCCTTGCAGCTTGCCGATATGCGGCACGAAGAGGCTTTTGTCATACACATAATTGGATTGGGTTACCAGCTGTGAATAGAGCAGGAAGAGGATGGCCGCGAGCTCCCGGTCAATCTGCCGCTCATGCTCCATCAGAGCATACGTCTCATCCAGCGCCACATAGAGCTGAAGCAGAGCCGCCTCATTAATGATCTTACGGCGCAGCGGTACAAGAATATCTGTAGCAATAGCATCAATCCGCAGAATAACAGCCGCCAGTCTCTCGTTCACACTATTCTCCTCCTGCAATGACTGAATGGTTAAGCGCTTGCTTATTACCATCCTATGTCTGCCGGACCCCAGGCATGCCTGGGCAGCGGAATCAGCTACCTCGTGTAATCCTCGTATTCGTCTCTAGACCATTTTCGAGAGTACCGTTCCCGCCAGCAGCTCCCCAAGTGTCTTATCCAGCGGCAGCGGCTTGTTGCCCAGGCAGGTGCGGAGCGCGGTCAGCAGTACTCGGACATCATATTTGCTCGGATGGACGGGAATCACTTCTTTTTCCAGCTTCAAAAGCTCATATACAGCCATCATCGCGGAACGGACCGAATACTCCACCGTGAACACGCAGTCGTCCGGGACTTCGGCGAACTGGCCAAGGAAGGCCAGATTCACACTGCCCTGCGGCACGACCTGCGGACGGTCACCAAGAGCGCGCGGCATGAACTGTGCAGTAATATAAGGCATCATACAAGGGATGACGTTAGTGGTATGCTCCAGAATCTTGGGAATACGGTCAACAAGTCCCATATGGTAGCACAGTTCCTCCAGCAGCTCGCGTCCGGTGCAGTCGCTCATTTTTTTCTTGATATAGTCGCCTTCGGCATCCGGGAACAGGCCATACGCCCACAGTACCTTCACATTATCCGGCTGGTTGATGAAGTGAGGCTGCTTCGGTGCGGTCCAGGACATCATCCAGCTGGAGTCTTTGATCGTAACTACACCGCCCATGCCGGGAGCATCACCCGTCAGTTCCAGCAGATAAGGGAATACAATCTCATCATCGGTAAAAGTCATTGTGAACGACAGCCATTTGGACTTGTCGATATCCCCGCAGAACACTTCAGGGCGGCCGAAATCCGGGGATTTGGCAGCAAGCTTCTCCCAGAGGCTCCAGCACCCGCGTTCAGTAACGGACCGGTTCAGCACCGCCGGGTGGTCCAGATCGCCAAGGGTAGAATTCTCTGTCATTGAGCCGTTCGTGACCATGACCAGATCCAAGCGTGTCACCGGAATCGTCTTCGGGGAACCATTAACCTGCACCTGAATCGCGGTTATAACCTTCTCATCACCGTTGATACTAAGCTCCAGATCCGTAACCTCATGCCCTTTGTCAAAATGAACGCCCTCACGCTCCAGCCATTTCATCAGCGGCAGGATCAGCGAGTCGAACTGGTTGTATTCGGTGTGCAAAATTCCTTTCAGCTGGTTCATCCCCGAGATCAGGTGCATGAACCGCTCCATATAACGCTTGACCTCCACCACACTATGCCAATTCTCGAAGGCGAACATGGAGCGCCAGAAATACCAGAAATTCGTCTCCAGAAAGCTCGGGTCAAAAAACTGCTCAATCGTCACCGTGCCCAGTCTCTCTTCGGTAGCCAGCGTCAGCTTGCCTAATTGCAGCGCATGTGCGGTAGAGAGTCCAAGCGATGAGAAATCGGCGGGGGTGCCTTGCTTTTCGACCAGACGGCAATGCGATTCAATCGGTTCAGCCAGGTTCAGCTCCCGGAATTCATCCAGCACTGTCCGGTCCGGATTGGTCAGGGAAGGGATGAAGCCGAACAGCTCCATGAAGCACTCGAAGTGCTCTTCAATCTCGCGTCCGCCCCGGGCGCTGTAACCGTCCTTGGCATTGCCCGCCCCGTCCATGGAACCGCCGTATACAGATGATTGCTCCAGAATATGAATATTCCGGCCGGGCATATGCCCGTCACGGATCAGAAATGCCGCCGCCGACAGGGAGCCGATCCCTCCTCCGACGAGATATGCCTTGCGTGAAGCGATGCCTTCCTGTACCTGCGGATGAATTCTTTGATATGTACCCATGTGTCCTCTTCCTTCCTTGATCAGGGGATAAGTGCCTGCTAACTGCCTTCACTATAACCGCCGTGAACCAGGGATTCTATGGACAGCCGGACGCAACTGTCTAGGGATTACACATCCGCCCGATATTGTGTCATGACTTCACCGGATGAACTGCAGACTGATAATGCTCAAGCCCCCGGGCAATGCATCCGTCCATAATCCGTGATACCTTGTCCACCACTCCGGCCGGATCTGTATTCGCCCCGGCTCTGAGCCAGTGGATCACCTGTTCAAGGATGGCCAGCGTGTAGAAATCGGCTATATCGAGTCTGGCCTGCATTCTCACAGGCTCCGGAATCTGCTCCTGTCCCGGCCACGCCTGCCCGTCCAGCTCCTCCACTACGCTGATCATGACGCGGTAAATTACCCCGTACAGGAATTGCTCCAGATGCTCGCGTCCCAGCGAATGGAAGGTATTCAGACAGATGGTTTTGTTATTTACGGTGTAACGCAGGACGCTTAAGAATCCTTGCTTCCAGCCCGCCCAGCAGCAGTATTGGTCCAGTCCTTCAATCACTTCTGACTTGTAGATCCAGCCGAGCAGCTCATAGATATCCTGAAAATGATTATAAAACGTATGGCGGGTCACCCCGCAATCCGCTGTGAGCTGCTGGATCGTTATTTTGTTCAGCGGCCTTGTGAGCATAAGCTTCTTCAGCGACCGGGCTAACGCGTTCTTCGTTAAGAGTGAACTCGACATCTCTTCCTCCTGAACTCTTGGATTTGATATTCCAATTATAACCAATTAGGAGTTAGTTTTCATCCCGTCTGCTCGCAGCTCTTGTTACTCCCGCTCCCCCAGCTTGACAGCATAGGTCTTGTATCCTGCTTCGCTAATCTCAAGGCAGTTCAACTGCTCCCCGTACACGCAGCCGCCGTCGATGCCAATTTTGTCGCCCAGCGGACTGAACCAGACTCCTGCGCCGTCCTGCAGATCTACCGTAGAGGTATGGCCGAAGACGACCGTCTTCTCCGTAGCAGTAACAGGATGATTGTAGAAAGGCTCCCGAATCCAGATAAAATCATACTCCCGCTGGGTCCGCCAGTCGGCAAGGGAAGGATCAATGCCCGCATGAACGAACAGATGGGTCTCCGTCTCATAGTAGTAGGGCAGCGAACCCAGGAAATCCAGATGCTCCTTATACTCCGTAGCCATGAACCTCTTCATCTCCGTATAATCCCTCCACCCTGAATCCGGGTGCAGCAGCACCGAATCCCGGCCTCCGCAATAGCTCAGCAGGGTGTGGAAGCCCCCATTCGTAATCCAGTGGGTATCCCGCTTATCATCCTCTCCCGCCAGCGCATCACAGGCCATCTGATCATGGTTGCCCCGCAGCACAATAACCCCCTCTGCTTCAGCAAGCCGCTTCACCTGCTCCACGACCGCTCTGCTGTCCGGCCCTCTGTCTACATAATCGCCCAGCAGGATCAATTGATCCCTGGAGGGGTTATACTCCGCCCGGCGGAGCAGCAGGCTGAATTCCTCTATACAGCCATGAATGTCACTGATCACTAATGTTCTGATGCCGCTCTCCTCCTTCTTCACTTGTAACTGTCTTGACCTGGAGTATTCATTATACTATATAGGCATAAAAAAGAGGTTCACCCGCCAAGCGTTCAGCTTAGCAGGGAAACCTCCTGGTTACATTCTATTCCATCCGCGCGGATGGCGGGTGCTGTACCGGCCGTTCCGCAGCACGGTCCCAGCGCCAGGGGGCGTCATCCCCCTCCAGATGCAGGCCGCCGTACCATTCATCGATACTTTGCAGCTGTAGCCGGTCAGCTGCTCCGGCCAACACCTGCTCTCCCCATGCAGTCAGCGTAACGCTGCGATTCAGGAATTCCGGTACTTCCCTGTAATCTGTTAGCTCTGCTACACCATCGATCTCAAGCAGAGGTTTCGTCCCGGCCGTCAGTGTGCGCAGGATCTTCCAATATTCCGTATCGCCCATGCCAAGCCGGTGCAGCTCATCCGTCACCTGCCGGAACAGCTTAAGCGGCGTGTCCATTCCATTAGCCACGGCTTGAAGGGTGGTCTGTTCGACGATCCCGAGACCATTCTCTACGGAAGGCAGACGGGAGAGATGGGCCATGAAGGCGTCATAGGCAAAAGCAAGTGCGCCCCCTGCCAGCTCCTCCCGCTTCGCCGCAAGCAGGTCCGCGAGCTTCCGGGGATCGGAAGCGGCGTAAGCCTCCCACAGCAGGCTTCCCAGCTGCAGCTCCTTGCGGCCGATAGTCCGCCAGGTTCCCGGCAGGGTACTCAGCTGAGCTTCCGTCAGCTGTCCCAGACCATGGAACAGCTCTATCCCGGGGAATTCTCCGATGCAGAGCAGGCTTAGCTTGGTTTTGCCCAGCTTTTGCCCATTGAACCAATGCAGTAGATAGGCCAGCATACTCTGGTCGAACAGATCATGCTCGAACCACAGCACCACCTCATCATACTGACGGAATCCGCTGATCCTCTGCTCCTGCTCCGCACAGCCCGCCACATATTCAGCTGCCGGAATGCCCATCGTGGCCTGCAGCACCTCAGCCCGCAGCAGCCGCTTCTGCTCTGCCGCCGGATCTATGAATATCGGTCCCGCCGAATAGATCTCTCTCCACACCAGCACCTCCCCCTGGACAATCCCCTGCTTCAGCTTGTCTCCCACCGTGTCACCATTCACAATATGCAGCATTCGCTGTCCTCCCTCATGTAACAAATGAAATGCAGCCGCCAGATCGACAACAGGCAATGCCCCCTTCAGCTTGCGTCTGCCGTCATACAGCCTTTTCTTCAGCGTAGCAACGGAAAGGTCCAGATACACGGAAATCTCCTGAAGCGAGTACCCGTAGAAGTAGAACAATTGCAGTGGTACCCGCAGCTTGGCAGACAATTCCGACACTGACCTGTGGAGCACCTGCGTCCATTCTCTATGTTCGGCAATCTCCGCAACCCCTGGAGAAGAGCCCGCGACATGCACCGCCGCCTCCAGAGGCAGCAGGGCTTGACGCTTACGCCGCAGCAGCCGGTGACACTGCCTGACCACAATGGTTTTGAACCATCCCGGAAACGCCGCAGGCTCCTGCAGGCTGGCAAGGTTCATATACGCCTCCAGCAAGGCTTCCTGTACCGCATCTTCCGCGAGCTGCACATCCCCGAGCATATCGTAGGCTACTACGTAAGCCATCCCCCGCACATGCCCGCTAAGCTCCCGGAAGGCTTCGGCATCGCCCTTCTGCGCTTGTTCAATCCAATGCAGCATACGTCTGCAAACCTCATTTCTGTATTTTTATCGTGTTCTAATGATAAGTGCCGGTCCGGGAGGAAAAGGTTACAAAGAGGGTGCAGAATGTATTGACCAGTATTATATTTATATTTTGTTAAATTAAATTTGCAATGATTATATTTATTTAAATCAATTTCAAATGATATGTGTTACTATTATTTCATTTAGCCAAGCTCGGAGGCCAAAACTGTTGCCCGGAGGATATTAAGTGATACCCAAGGCCTATATCAGCGAAGACAATACACTTTCAGGAGGCTTAATATTGAACCATACACCGGGCAAGCTTTTTCTCTCTACACTAATGATAGTAACTGCACTATATTCTTCTGCCGGAACAGCTTTTGGCGCAGCAGTTCCTCAATTAACTGGAATCACAGGCCACTGGGCACAGAATGAAGTTACCGACTGGGTTGACAAAGGGCTCATTCAGGGATACGCCGATGGCAGCTTCAAACCGGACAATAGTCTGAAAAGATCAGAGTTCATGGCGCTCATCAACCGTGCCTTCGGATTCACCGAGACGGCACCTGTTGCCTATAAGGATCTCTCTACAAGCAACTGGGCCTACACCGAGGTTGCCAAAGCCGTGAAAGCCGGATATATCAGCGGATATTCAGATGGTACCATCGGTACCGGCAAGACGATCAGCAGACAGGAAGCCGCAGTGATCATCAACCGGTTATTGAAGCTGGATGCCGCGCAGACCGGCGCTCTTTTCAGCGATTCCAAGGATATTGCCGCCTGGGCAGTGAATTCGGTAAATGCCGTAGCCGCAGCAGGAATCATGAAAGGGTATTCCGATGATAACAGCTTCAAGCCCGGCAGGGAAATTACCCGTGCGGAAGCAGTAGTATCCTTAACACGGACCAAAGCTATTGAGGAGGCTCCGGCCAATACTCCTGGAAATGTTGGAGGCACCCCTTCAGCAACCATCTCTCCAGCAGCTAGTCCAACTGCCACACCAACTGCTACACCTACGCCTGTCCGGAGCACCTATGTCCCTTCCGATCCAACGGCTACGCCTACAGCTACACCAGTACCTACAGATATACCAACACCTACACCTACACCTGCAACTACGCCGACGCCTACAGTCACACCTACTCCTACGCCGACACCTACTCCTGATCCGGGTGATACGTCAGCCCCTATACTCACAAGTGTGACCCTTGGAGCGGTGACTGTAGGAGACAATGTATATGGAACAAGCAACGAAGCGGGTTATTTGTATCTGGTCCCTTCCACAGTAGTCGTAACTACAACAGATCTGGAAGCTTCCATTCATGCTGCTCTGGGTAAAAAGCTGGCGGTAACCGCCTCCGTCTATTCCCCGCTGAACACGCAGGGTCTGCCAGCCGGTCATTATGTTGTGTATGCTGTAGATGGCTCCGGCAATATCTCGGCCCCTTCCAGCACGATTGAGGTTAAAGCGATTGAGCTGACTATAGGGTTTCCCGCCTCCTTGACGGAGTCCAAAACCTATGACGGCACTGCCTCAGCAGCAGTAACCGGGGGCTCGCTGTCCGGTGTATTGGCCGGAGACACAGTTAATGTTCATGCCTCTGCTTCCTACAGCAGCTCGGCGCTTGGGGTGAACAAGACTATAACCGTTACCTACACATTAAGCGGAGCCCAGGCAGCCAGCTATATCGCACCCGCTCCCTATATCGTGAATACGGGCAGCATCGCACTCCATCCATTAACCATCGAAGCTCCGAATTTGACCTTGGCGAAGTTCAAGGACGGAACCACGGCAGCGGCGGTGACTCCCGGACAGCTTATTGGGGTAGTTCCCGGGGAAAATGTCACTGTGAGCGCCGTTGCCAACTATGACACATCATCCATTGGGACGAACAAGACCATAACTGTAGTCTATACACTTAGCGGAGCAGATGCGGGCAACTATATTGCACCTGTGAGCTACATCACCACCAATGGCGAGATTGACCGGGATCAGATCACACGCTCCAGAGTCTATGACGGAACGACTGCGGCAGCGGTAACCGTTGGTGCGGTAACCGGTATTATCGACGGGGATGATGTGACTGTGCATGCAGCCGGAACCTATGACACTCCTAACGTGGGAGTGAACAAAATCATCACCATCTCCTACACCTTAACAGGAGCAGATGCAGGTAACTATTATCCACCTGTTAGCTATACCATTAACACAGGTATTATCACTGCCTTGCAGTTGGACATTACAGCACCAGTGATCACAGAATCCAAGACCTACGATGGAAATACATCGGTCCAGATCACCCCGGGTACTCTGACCGGAGTCATTCCTGGCGATGATGTTACAGTCAGTGCAACAGCAACCTACAACGATGCTGCTGTCGGCAGCGGCAAACTTATCACCGTGGTCTACACCTTATCCGGCGACGATGCTGGTAACTATGCGGCACCGGGAAATTATATGATTTCCACGGGTGTGATTGTAGCACCTTAAGAAGATATCTCTGAACACAGGGTATGAATAAAAGCGTCCCGCGAGCCGTGAACCGGCTGGCCTGGGGCGCTTTTGTTGTGGTTGGGGTTGGTTAGAGTAGGCTACAAGTCAGCAATAAATTCGGGCGGAATATAGTCCGCGAGCCAGATATTATGATTTCCGTGGTAGAACTTGATTCCTTCCTGTGCGGCCCGCCCGGCATCGATGGTTAAAATCACAGGACTTGAGTCCTTGCGCCCTCCCACCAGCTTGGCTGTAGCCGTATCCACCGAGAAATGAACATACTGCCTCTTCATCGGTTTCAGTCCTTCGTGCAGAATCGTCTCCACCCATTGCCTGGCTGTACCGTGGTACAGAATAGGGGGCGGCGTTTCAGCCTGCTTGATTATTTTTTGCGGGACCGAGTGACCATATAGCGCCCTTATTCTGCCCTCCGCAAGCTCATGCCGCTGCTTATCCGATGCTGCGATCATTTTGTCCAGATCCTCTGCACCGACTGTGTCCCACTTCTTGTCCTGATGCAGCGAGTGGAGCAGCTGTTCAATATCCACCCACCCCTGTTCATCCAATTCCAGTTCATATTCCCACGGCGCGTGACGCAGGGCGTAGGAGACCTCTTTGCTGAGCTTCGCATAATCCATTGAGTTTAGCCCTCCATAGTCATTTTGCATTGTTGTTAGTATTCAAAATCATCGATTGTTACGAGTTTAGCCTAGTTTAGCATATATGAAGCTTCCGGTATAACCATGCGCTAGACCATGGGCGTGCTCCATCGGTGGGGTCTATCGGTGGGGCTCCATCGGCCACGGAATTGGACTGACATTCCGCTATTTCTGCTAATCCGGCGGATATGCGAAGTGCGCGGACTCAGAATCCGCTAAGTGACCAGATTCCACTACATCAGGGGCCGAAAAGACAAGATAACGGAATCTGAGTCCGTTTCAGGCTCAAAAAGAGACGATTCGGCCAAATAAGGGAATCTGAGTCCGGTTAATAAAATAATCGGCAGTGGGGTGCATGGTCACTTTGAGCGCACGCAAAAAGCCGCCCCTCTAGGGGGCGGCCCCCTTGCACCCGTCACTGTACATCACATACTTAACTCTTGCTAAGCACCACAGCTAACCCGACTGCTGTATCGAACTTACTGAGCTGCGGCAGTATCAGCCGAGACGCGCTGTAACTTCCACCGCTACTGCGCAATCTGCTCGCGGATGTTCGCGAGGATCTTCTTCTCCAGCCTCGACACCTGCACCTGCGAGATGCCGAGGCGGCTTGCGACTTCCGACTGGGTCTGATCGCGGTAATAGCGCAGATACACGATCAGACGCTCGCGCTCGGTTAGCGCACCGATGGCCTCGTTCAAGGCCAGCTTGTCGAACCAGCGCTCCTGCGACTCGTCGGCGATCTGGTCGATCAGTGTGATCGGATCGCCGTCGTTCTCGAAGACGGTCTCGTGGATCGAAGTCGGCGGCTTGTTGGCTTCCTGGGCGAAGACGATTTCTTCGGGCGTGACGCCCAGCGCTTCGGCCACTTCACCGATGGTCGGGAGGCGGTCGAGCGTTTTGGACATCTCATCCTTCATCTTGCGCACCTTGTTGGCCATCTCCTTCAGCGAGCGGCTGACCTTGAGCGTGCCGTCATCGCGGAGGAACCGCTGGATCTCGCCGATAATCATCGGCACCGCATAGGTGGAGAACTTGACCTCATAGCTGAGGTCGAATTTATCAACGGACTTCAGCAGTCCGATACAGCCGATCTGGAACAAATCATCCGGTTCATATCCGCGGTTCATAAACCGCTGCACCACCGACCAGACGAGGCGGATATTGCAGTTGACCAGCGTGTCGCGGGCCGTATGGTCCCCGGCTTGACTGAGCGCGATTAGACGTTTGACCTCCGCATCGTCCAAATAGGTCGGCGGAGCTTTTTTTGATTCTGCATCCATGGCTCCAACCCCTAATTGTATAAAGCTTTTTTCGAGACGATGGTTTTCTTCATGGAGATTGAGGTTCCGCGTCCCGGTTCGCTGATAACCTCGAATTCATCCATGAAATTCTCCATAATGGTGAAGCCCATACCTGACCGCTCCAGCTCCGGCTTCGAGGTATACAGCGGCTGCTGGGCCAGCTCCAGATCCTCAATGCCCCGGCCCTTATCCTCAATGGTCAGATGCACGGTCTCATTCTCAAGGGAAGCGGATATGCTGACAACACCTGCGGGATCACTGTCATAACCGTGAATAATACAATTGGTGACAGCCTCCGAGACTACCGTCTTCAAGTCATTCAGCTCCTCCATCGTCGGGTCGAGCCGGGAGACAAAGGCAGCTACTACTACACGCGCGAACGATTCATTCTCCGACAGCGCAGCAAACTGGACACTCATGAAGTTACGAGCTTCGCTACTAGTCATAACGCGACCTCCAAATCCGAGAGTGCAGCGCTCTCGTCGTCATATAGGGGCATGATTTTGAACAGGCCCGACATTTCCAGCAGGCGCTTCACAGGCGCTGTGGCATCGCAGACTGCCATTTTGCCGCCCTTACTGCGGATCAGCTTGTACCGCCCCAGAATCACTCCGAGACCCGAGCTGTCCATGAACTGCAGCTCCTTCAGACTCAGGATCAGATGCTCCACCTGGCCCCGCATAATCGCTTCATCCATATCCATACGTACATAATCGGCTGCGTGATGGTCCAGTTCCCCGGACAACCGGACAATCAGCACACCCCGGTGATGCTCCATCTCCACATGAGAATTCATGCTTGCCACTCTCCTCTTCGTTGCTTGGACAACCGCCCTGTAACTATTTCTTTCCCCTACAAGGACAAGGTTTCTACACCGCAATTGAGGATTCCTGCCTCACGACAAAACTAGAAGAAAACCCCTAAGAACTTACACAAAGCCCCTGGTGCAATCTACAAAATGCAAGAAATTAATCATTCGTAAACATAGCGCCCGTTGCCCGCTTGAACAGCTTCCACCAGCCCGCCTTGGCTACCGTTTCGCCTGCCTTCAATTCGTATTCCTTCAATACATCGTTCCCCTGGTAGACTACCAGCTTGCCGACCGTCTGGCCTTCGGCCACCGGAGCCTTCACCTGCTCATTCAGCACCAGCTCATGGCGGATACCCTCCTGGGTCACTCCTTTGCGGAGCAGTACACTATAGTCTTCCTTCGCCACCAGCGGGAGCTGCGACTTCACGCCCTTCTCAATCCTCACCGTGCCGATGGTGTCGCCTTCCTTGTGAATCGTATGCAGTTTATATTGGGAAAAGAGGTAGTCGAACATCGCCGAGACCTCGCTGTTGCGGGTCTTGGTGTTCGGCTCGCCCAGCACCACCGCTACAGCGCGCAGGCCGTCTCTGGCCGCCGTCGCCGACAGGCAGAATTTCGCTTCGGACGTATATCCCGTCTTCAGCCCGTCAGCGCCCGTGTAGAACCGCACCAGCTTGTTGGTGTTGACCAGCCAGAAAGGCTTGGTGGAATCCTTGCGCAGGTAATCCTGATAAGAGCCGGTGTATTTGATAATCTGCTCATGCTTTAGCAGCTCCCGGCTAATGACGGCAATATCATGCGCGGAGGAATAATGATTCGCAGCCGGCAGGCCGTTGCAGTTGGCGAAATGAGTATCCTTCAGGCCCAGGTCCTGTGCCTTCTGGTTCATGAGATCGACGAAGGCGCTCTCCGAGCCGGCGATTTTCTCCGCCATAGCTACGGAAGCATCATTGCCGGAGGCCATCGCGATGCCTTTCAGCATATCGTCAACCGTCATTTCCTCACCCGGCTCCAGAAAAATCTGTGAACCGCCCATCGATGCCGCATACTCGCTGGTCCGCACCTTGTCGGTCAGCTGCAGTTTGCCCTCGTCCAGCGCCTCCACCGTCAGCAGCATGGTCATAATCTTGGTAATACTGGCCGGCGGAAGTTTATCATGGCTGTTCTTCTCATAGATGACCGTGCCCGTGCTGGCATCCATCAGAATGGCAGAACGCGCCCCTGGCGCAAGCGTAGCAGCCGCCCCTCCGGCATTGCCGGAATTTGCGGTGCCTTTGGCTTTTTCCTCGGCCCAGGCTCCGGTAGCGCCTCCCAGAACCGATACAGCAATGCACAGCACAAGCGTTACATAACGAATTTTCCTCACAATGGTTCCCCTCCTGAACTTAACCTTCTTTTCACAGGTACTGTGTTCCAGTTTCGTCAGAATGGCAGGAAATTATTCCATTTCACGCACAAAAAAAAGAGCCTCCCCCGGTATCTTCACAGATACTTGAGAAAGCCCCTTTCCGGTACTGCTATGAATAGCTTAGCCGCCGATAGCCAAAGCGCTGAAAATAACAGGTCCCACCACTGTGGCAACGGAGCCGACATCCTGGTTCTCTACAATCAGCTGATAGTTCTGGACACCGGCCGGGACGTTGATATCTACCATATGCAGCGAGATAATACCATCGTCATTGAAATTCTCCTCCAGCTCTACCCGTGCATAGAAGATTTCGGTACCTGCCCGCCAGATGCGGACCAGCACATTGGGCGTATCCAGAGTAACATCCACGCCGATGGTGGCTTTCAGTTCCACCTTATTGGGGAAATGTCCTGGAACTGCGGGATCGATATACACCGATGTTCCTGCAATCTGTATACCAGCCGGAGAAATAGGAACAGGGATGGAGACCCCGTTAGTAATAGGTGTAACTACGGATGCATTATAATCCAAAAGTGTTTTGGCCATGCGTTATCACTCCTTTTCATATTCTACTAAAGTATATGAAAGATATGAAAAAGAGCTTGTGCATTTCTATTACTAGTCCACCTATTTATTATCGTGCGTTGCTATAATTCACTGCCGGACGGCTGCCGCCCTTATGCCCAAGATACAGTCTGGACAATAGAGGAGAGCGTACCGCCCAATTGGCGGCCAGCAGCGGCACCCCCACTCCGATCAGCGTAAAGGGCAACAGCCCGTAATCCGTCCCGAGGAGATATTTGAGCCCGTAATTCAAAGGCAAATGCAGGTACATGATCGCAATGGAGTTACGTCCCAGGCTGCCCATCCAGTCCAGCGGAACAAGCTTCGAGAGACGGTACACAGCGGCGCAGATAGTCAATGAGATAAGCAGCGGCACGGCCAGATCGAGCAGCAGCGAAGTATACTCCTTGTATTTCATATTCAGACTGTATTGAAGGACACCAGTCCGCTCCAGCAGCAGCACAAGAGCACATAACGGAAGCAGCACCGGCAGCGCCGAATAGCGGCGGATGAGCGCAGGGATCACCTGTTTTCCGTAGAATCCGATCGCATAATAAGTAATGGCGAGCAGGGACACATCTGCATTCCAGGGAAGATTGAAGTTCCTGAGCGTGGTCAGGGAGATGAGATGTGACAGGAGATAAGCAGAAGCGATCAGGAGAAATTGCGTGCGGCGGGAATAACGGACAATGTATCCGAAGAGCAGCTGTGTGAACAGCAGGCAGGTGATGAACCAGAACACCCCGTAAGGGCCCGTGAGCGACAATCCCCCGTAGAGCAGTCTCGCTACATTCTCGGCGAACCCTCGTATACTGAAGTTGAACAGCAGCAGCACGGAAGCAATCAGGAGTCCGTAGGCAAAATAGGGAGTCATCAGCCCCTTGGTCCGTTTGACCGCCCAGCCCAAATACCGCCCGGGTTCAACCGGCTTAAATACAAGTCCGCTAAGCATGAAGAACAAAGGCATCCGGAACCAGGACAGATAATGATTCGCTGCCGCATCGCCGGAGTGGCCCATTACTACAAAAATAATACTGAATCCCTTGGCGGCATCAATCCATAATTGTCGTGGTTTGTTCACGTTATCCTCCCATCTCCTCCCAAATCAGTTTTAATTTAATACAATTATAGAAGGGTTTATTTTTCTTTTCAAATTTCAATGAAATATTTCAGCGTTATTTCTGAAAGAATATTCACTTAACAACGGAGAAAACTCTGCAAAAATAAGTCATTCTGCCTAGACGGGGGACGTTGTCCCATCCGGGTAATAAATAGGGCTAAAGTGGCAGTGCGGTCCAGGGTGGGCTAGGGGGCAGCCTGTGAAAAGGTTTGAACGGATGGCTAGGATTACCTCCGTGCGAGTACAATGTATGCTGTTTACCGCATACATTTGGCCTGCGGTCTTCGCGCCAGCCAATTGTGTTCGGTTTTCCGCATACATTTGGCTCACGGCCTTCACTCCGGCTCATTATGTTCGGTTTTTCGCATCCAGCAAAAGCAAAGGGCCACCCGCTGCCGGATGGCCCTTATGACTGCACATATGCTTAATACAAATGACAGGCCGCCTGATGGCCTGAGTCCAGCTCCCGCAGCACCGGCGCTTCCGACTTGCAGCGGTCCATCGCATGCGGACAGCGGGGGTGGAAGGCACAGCCTGTGGGCGGAGTCTCAGGGTTCGGAACATCCCCCGTCAGGACGATGCGCTGCTTTTTCAGGCCCGGATTCGGTACCGGAACGGCAGACATCAGCGCCTGGGTATACGGATGCAGCGGCTTCGCGAAGAGTGCCTTCGTCGGAGCCAGCTCGACAATCCGCCCCAGGTACATGACGGCCACCCGGTCGCTGATGAACTTCACAACTGACAGGTCATGCGAGATAAACATATAAGTCAGGCCGTATTGCTCCTGCAGATCCTGCATCAGATTCAGCACCTGGGCCTGGATGGAGACATCCAGTGCCGAAACCGGCTCATCGCAGACAATGAACTTCGGATTCAGCGCAAGCGCACGGGCAATCCCGATCCGCTGCCGCTGGCCCCCAGAGAATTCATGGGGAAAACGGTGGGCCTGATAGGGGGACAGACCCACCACCTCCATCAGCTGCTCGACCCTGCTCTTCAGCTCTCCGGCGGGGGCCGATCCGTGGGTACGGAGCGGTTCCTCCAGAATGCGCTGGACGGTCCAGCGGGGGTCGAGCGAAGCGTAAGGGTCCTGGAACACCATTTGCATATCGGTACGGAACCTGCGGAGCTGCTCGGTATTCAGGCTGCGCACATCGGTGCCGCCGAACATAATCTCGCCTTCTGTCGGCTCAATCAGCCGCAGAATGGCCCGTCCGGTGGTCGACTTCCCGCAGCCGGATTCTCCGACCACAGCCAGCGTCTCTCCCTGCTCAACGGATAAGGTTATGCCGTCAACGGCTTTGACTGCACCAACCTGCTTAGAGAAAAAGCCCTTGCGGATCGGATAATGCTTCTTCAGATTGCGGACTTCCAGTAATGTGGTCATAGAACCCCCTCCTGCTGCAGGATACAGCGGCATGTGTGGCCCGGCTGCACCTCAAGCAGCTCCGGGAGCTGCTCCCGGCAGCGGTCCACCGCTACCGGACAGCGCGGTGCGAACCGGCAGCCGGGCGGCAGGCTGGCCGGATTCGGCACCTGGCCCGGTATCGAGCTGAGGCGGTCCTCATCCCCTGCCAGCTGGGGCAGGGAAGCCAGCAGCCCTTGAGTATACGGGTGCAGCGGCTGGCTATACAGGGTAGCCACATCTGTCTCCTCGACGATCTGACCCGCGTACATGATGACGACCCGGTCACACATCTCGGCAACGACCCCCAGATCATGTGTGATCATCAGGATTGACATGCCCTCGTTCTTTTGCAGATCCCGCATCAGATCAAGGATCTGCGCCTGAATCGTCACATCCAGCGCTGTCGTCGGCTCATCGGCTATGAGCAGCTGAGGATTGCAGACCATCGCCATTGCAATCATCACCCGCTGCCGCATCCCGCCGGAGAGCTGATGGGCATACTGCTGGGCAATCTTTTCCGGCCGGGGAATCCCTACCTTGCGCAGCATCTCCACCGCCCGCTCAGCCGCCTCCTTCTTGCTCAGCTTCAGATGGTAACGGGCGGATTCGGAGATCTGGCGGCCGATCTTGAACACCGGATTCAGCGAGGTCATCGGCTCCTGAAAAATCATCGCAATCCGGTTCCCCCGGATATTCCGCACCTCATTCATCGACATCTCCAGCATATCCTTGCCCTCGAAGCGGATCTGGCCGGAAGCAATCCGGCTGATCCGTTTGGGCAAGAGCTGCATGATTGAGAGTGAGGTAATGCTTTTGCCGCAGCCCGATTCGCCTACAATGCCCAGTGTCTCTCCCTTGCGCACTGACAGACTGATGCCGTCCACCGCACGGATTGTACCCGCCGCAGTCTGAAACTCGGTGCATAGCCCTGATACTTCCAGCAGTTCTGTCATGATTGCCCCTCCCTCCAGTACCCCACAAAGTGAAGTATTTGCTTCGATGATTAGTCAGGTACTTTGCGGGTACCCCAAAAAACTCCCTACAAAATATCCTTTTAAATACTATTTCTCTTCTTCTACACCCAGATATTTCAGCGCCGTTAAAGCATACACCTTCGCACACTGGATAATCTGCCAGACAGGAGCTTTCTCGTTGAAATTATGAATGGTGGACAGCTCGGCCGGTCCGTATTGCAGCACAGGAATGTTATGAGTGCGGAAATGGCGCGCGTCGCTGGAAGCCCATTGCAGCACACCGTAGGCTTCTTCCCCGCTCACCTCACAGATACTCTCAACCAGGTCCTTGACCACCGGCTCCTCATTGGAGGTCCAATTGGCATTGCCCTGGAAGCCGAAGCCCTTGACCTCGGATTCAATGCCGGCTTCAAGCAGCAGGGAGCGGGCACGGTCCAGCACATCCCGGTAGTCTACCCCAAATGGTACGCGGGAATCGACCTGAATGGTGCAGCGGTCCGCCACCACATTCACCTTGGTTCCGCCCTGAATCGTTCCGATGTTGACCGTCACATGGTCGAATACCTGATAGGCAAGGGAATCTTCTTCTTCGCTTCCCTTCACATAATCCTGCGAGATGCGGATAATCTCCTTAACTTCCTCGGGAATGTCCACTTTGATATCCCATAGCCGCTGTAAGGCTTCAATTCCTTTGGCAGCCTTCACAATGGCGCTGTCTCCAACCACTGGCGACAGGCTGCCGTGACCCGGTGTGCCTTCCACGGTGAATTCGAACCAGCAGCTGCCCTTTTGCCCGATGGTCGGGTTCAGCGGGCCGGAAGGCTCGGCAATCACAGCAGCGGTTCCGGTAATCAGGCCGCGCTCCAGCACCCAGGGAACCCCGAGATGACCGCCAGTCTCTTCATCGGGCACGATCAGCAGGGAGAGATCTCCTTTTAGCGGAACGCCCAGCTTCGACAGCAGTGCAGTGACGTAGATTAACCCGGCCAGGCCTGCTTTCATATCCGAAGCGCCTCTGCCCAGCAGATAGCCATCCACGATATCGCCGCAGAACGGATCGAAATCCCAGCGCGAGCGGTCTCCCGCCGGAACGACATCGGTATGTCCGCAGTAAATCAGCTTTTTGCCGGTGCGCTCCTCCGCGCCTGCACCCAGTGTGGACACCAGATTGAACATCGTTTCGGTGGCCGGATAGATCGCGGTATCGATACCGGCTTCTTTCAGATAACCAATAATATAAGCGCTGATCTCCCGTGAATCGCCCGGCGGATTCTCCGAAGGGTAACGGATCAGCTGAGAGCAGAGCGCAAGCAGTTCCTCCTGCCCGGCATCAATGGCCTCCAGCACCTTGCTTTTCCAGTCTGTCATGGGTTACGAATTCTCCTTTGTGTTCCAGGCTGCACGCCTTGCGGCTGGCAGGAGGAACTGTGAATTTGTGACAAAGAAGAGGGACAAGGCCTAAGGCCTGCCCGCTCTCTTTTAGCCAAACCTGCTTATTCTGTAATCGACAGCGGATAGAAACGGATCACTTCATCCGGGTAGAAGGCGTAGCCGCTGATCTTGTTGCTCATGCCCACAATGCGGTTGTATTCGTAGAGATACGCCCAAGGTGCTTCTGTCGTGATGATCTCCTGAGCCTGCTTGTAGAGCTCTGTGCGCTTCGCCGTATCTGTCTCCAGGTTCGCCTGCTCCCACAGCTTGTCTACTTCAGCATTCTGGTAATTGATGTAGTTGGAAGAGCCCTTGCCGTACAGCAGGAAGCCGAGGTGATAGCCGGGATCATTGACGAAGGAAGTCCATTTGGAGATATAAGAGGTCAGATTATTGGTCTTCTGCTGCTCCAGGAACTGGGCGCGGGCCAGCTTGTTGATCTTCATGTTGACTCCGATTTTGGCCAGCTCAGCCTGGATCAGGACTGCATCATCTTCCCAGTCATCGAAGCCGGAGCCCAGCGTGAAGTCGAAGTCAAAGCCCTTCTCATAGCCTGCTTCCTTCAGCAGTGCCTTGGCCTTGTCCAGATTGTACTCATACACATAGCCTGCATCGGTGAAGCCCGGCGTGTTGCTGGCTACTGCACTCTTCATCTGCTTGGCCTGGCCGTACATCACCCCGCTCAGCAGCTGATCGTAAGGAATCGCATAGTTGATTGCCTGACGGACTTTTACATTGTCGAACGGTTTGACTTTGTTGTTCATGGCGAAGAACAGAATTCGGTTACTTGCATTGGAAGCAACGGTCAGCGCCTTATTGGTCTCAAGCGTTGACACATCCTTCGGAGGAATCTCAATCGCCATGTCTACATCGCCTTTACCCAGCAGCAGCACGCGGTTAGAGGCTTCCTTCGTGAACTTCAGGGTGACCTTGCCCAGGCTTGGCGCACCCTGCCAGTAGCTGTCATTAGCTGTGAAAACAGCCTCGGTAGCCGGGTCCCACTTCGTAAGCTTGAACGGGCCGGAACCGGCGGCATTCGTCTTCAGGTAGTCTGCACCCTGTGCTTCTACCGTCTTCTGGTCCACGATGGAGAAGGTGTACATCGCCAGAATCTGCAGGAAATTATGATTGGCATTAGTCAGAGTAACTTCAACGGTCGAAGCATCTTTTACCGTCACTGATTTAATTGAAGCCATGCCGTAGAGGAAGCTGCCGGAGCTGGACTTCGCCACACGTTCAAAAGAGTACGCCACCGCCTCGGCATCCACCGGATTGCCGCTCTGGAAGCTCACGCCGGATTTCAGCTTGAACGTATACACCGTGTTGTCAGCATTCACTTCCCAGCTCTCTGCGAGCATGGGCTTGATGTCTTCGGTATTGGCGATGCTGGCGCCATTGTCGGTCTTGATGCCGTAGGTGACCAGCTGATCATAAGCGGCCAGCACAAGCGTATCGGAGGTCAGATCATTGGCTTCCGCCGGGTCGAGCGTGGTGCCGCCCTCGGAATAGGCCACCGTCAGGTTCTTTTTGACCGGGGCTGCTGTTGCTGCAGTATCCGTTCCTGCCGAAGTGGCAGCAGGGGTCTGCGGATTGGCGCTGCTGGCGCATCCGGCAAGCATGATTGAAAAAGCGACGAGTGTGGACAACAGTTTAACTTTTTTCATCGATAATTCCTCCCTTTTCTATATCCTGCCTGCATAACAACTACTTGTGCTGCTGATGATTGTCTGCCGCTTGCGCTCCAGCTGACGTTAATCTATCTATTTCTATCGGGACGGGCGGCCTTGGGGATTCCCCTGCTCGCCTCATTTCCCCGAACGCAACCGCGGGTCAAGCACATCCCGGAAGCCGTCTCCGAGGAGATTGAAGCCTAAGATGGAGGTGGCAATGCCGAGGCCTGGAAAAGTAACCAGCCACCATTGCCCGGAAATGATATATTCCCGGCCTTCGGAGATCATCGCGCCCCATTCGGCAATCGGGGGTCTGACCCCCAGCCCCAGGAAGCTGAGACTGGACGCGGTCAGGATGGCGAAGCCCATCCCGAGCGTAGCCTGCACCATTAGCGGCGCCAGAGCATTCGGCAGAATATGCCGGTACAGAATGACTCTATCCTTCACACCAATGGCCCGGCTGGCTTCGATATACTCCTTCTCCCGCAGAGAGACCGTCTGGCCGAACATCAGCCGGGCGAATTCGGGGATGCCGACAATGCCGACGGCGATCATTGCGCTGCTGAGTCCGGCGCCGATCGAGGCGGCAATCGCCATCGACAATACCAGTGACGGGAAGGACAACAATACATCCATGACCCGCATGATGATGGTTCCGGTCCGGCCACCGTAGTAAGCGGCAATCCCGCCCAGCGGCATCCCGATCAGGAAGGAGATCGAGACCGCGATCAGGCCGGTCCAGATGCTGATCCGTGCGCCGTACAGCACCCGGCTGAGGATATCCCTGCCGAAGTTGTCGGTTCCGAACCAATGGCTGCCGGAGGGCGGCTGCAGCTTATTCGCCATATCTGTGACGAACGGATCATGCGGAGCCAGCCAGGGGGCAAAAATGGCTACCACGGTCCAGATCAGGATGAAGGTCAGCCCGATGGCCGCCAGGCGGTTGTGCAGCAGCAGGGATAATAGGGTCCGCGGCTTGGCCGGTGCGGGCTTCGCCGGGCTGCCCTGTGCTGAATGTGCTGCAGTGCTCACAAGCAATCTCCTCCTCTCACACATGCTGTTCTATTCATAACGGATTCTCGGGTCAATGAACCCGTAGATCAGGTCGACCGCCAGGTTAATTCCGCAGTAGAGCACGGCACTGACCAGGGTGAACGCCTGGATCGGCGCGTAATCCGCTGCCAGTATGGAGTCGGTGACATAGCCGCCGATTCCCGGCCAGGAGAAGATCGTCTCCGTGATGACCGCGCCGCCCATCAGGAAGCCGAACTGGAGTCCGAGCACCGTTAGCGTGGGAATCAGCGCATTAACCAGTGCGTGCTTGTAGATGACGGCCGATTCCCGCAGCCCCTTGGCCCGGGCGGTGCGGACGAAGTCCTGATCGACCACCTCCAGCATGCTGGAGCGGGTCATCCGGGCGATGATCGCCATCGTACCGGTACTGAGGCAGATCGCCGGGAGCACGAGATGCGCGAGGCTGCTTTTAAGTGCAGCGGTGTCGCCGGAGAGTATACTGTCCAGCACGTACAGCCCGGAGATATGCACCGGCGGGTTAAGATCCCCGCTGATCCGGCCCATCGGTGCCGGTGCCCAGCCCAGAATGGAGTAGAAAATATAGATGAACATCAGTCCGAGCCAGAAGATCGGCACACAAGCACCTATCAGGGAAAATACACGCGAGATGTGATCCAGCAGCGATTCCTTACGGGTAGCGGCCACAATGCCTACCGGGATGGCGATCAGAATCGCAATCAGGATGCTGGCCAGGGTCAGCTCAATCGTAGCCGGGAAGCGCGAAGCCAGGTCACTGGCGACCGAATGTCCGGTGTGATAGGCATAGCCGATATCGCCTTGCAGCAGTTGCCCGATGTAAGCGAAGAACTGGATATACAGCGGCTTGTCCAGCCCCATATCCTGGCGGATCTTGTTCACTATCTCCTCCGGAGCCTGCTCTCCGGCCAGCATAATCGCAGGATCGCCCGGCAGGACTCTCGACAGAATGAAGGTGATGACGATAATGCCGAGCAAGGCTGGAATCATCTGCACCAATCTTTTTAATGTATAAGCAAACAATGAATCAACCCCCTTACGACTTCGACTGCTGTGCCTCTGTGACGGAATTCCGCTCTCATGTCAGGTAATACGTGTATGCTGTGTCTTATTAAAGTGTTGAGCTAATTCTACATAGAATTTCACAGCCCCTCTACGTCCCGTTCAGCTAAAAAAATGCACAACCGTTTGTCGATTGTGCACTATCAAGGACTATGAATGTTAGATTTACTCACACGACATTCCAGAAATCTTCCAAAGCGCCCTATTTTTCCTGGAGATAATAGTAAATCAGGCACAAATGGCAGACGAACTGTTCGCGCGGATCATTCAGATCGAAGCCAGTGATATCCCGAATCCGCTCCAGCCGGTATTTGACGGAGTTGCGGTGGATATAGAGGCTGTTCGCCGTCTCAATCAGACTGCCCCGGCACTCCAGATAATGATAGAAGGTCAGCAGCATATTGCTGTCATGCTCCTGGTCATATTGCAGCAGCTTGCCCAGCTTGCGCTCGAACAGCTTCTCGAACCCCGGACCGCTCAGCCCCTCCAGCAGATGATAGACCTCCATCTCTTCGTAGCGGGTAATCCCGCCGGGGCCTTGTCCGAGTCTTCTGGAGATGGACAGCGCTTTGCGCGCCTCGTTATAGCTGGTGTGGATGTCCCACAGATATTCCGAGGTGCCGATACCGCAGCGGTAACTGCTTAAGCCTTCTGCCTTGTCCTGCAGCCAGCCGCTCAGCGTCTTCTCCCATGGCTCCTCCGCGTCACCGCCCGGCGTGAACCTGCGCCCCTCCTGCGTAGGCAGGAACAGCACCGCCCGGCTCGAACGGTACTCGGCGTGAGGCGTGACGCCGCGCTTCTTCGCCTCCCGCTCCAGCAGCCGGTTCACCGTCTCCTCGCTCGGCGCCGTCTCCCCTTCGATGACGGCCACCTCCCACTTGTGCTCCGGGTTCATCCCGAGCTGACGGGCCCGCCGCTGCACCTCATGCCTCGACGGCAGCGGCGGGGTCAGCAGCTCATCGATGAAGTTGCCGCGCAGCCGGAATTCCGTATCCTCGGCTACCTTACGCCGCATTATTTCAAGGGCAAACACAAGCCGGGCTTGCTCGATGCCCACCTCCTCCATATCATCCAGCCGCTCCTTGTCGACGAGCAGCCGGGCAACCGTCCGGCGGTCCACATGGATGTTCCAGCTAAGCGGAGAGTCGCTCTGGGTCCAGTCATAGTCTGCTGGGGAGGATACGATAATCTTCCGCTCCGTATCCACGAGTGCCACCGGGGCCTTAAGGAACTCGGCCACACTGTCGCTGACCGCCTGAATGCCGCTGTTCTCCAGCACCATGGTGGTCAGCGTGCGGTAGACCTCCTCCGCCCGGCGCAGCAGCATCGCCTGCCGCCCCAGCAGCAGCTCCATCACCGGCTGGGTAATATCCGTGTACGGAATCTCGGGCGGGATCTCCACAATCGGCAGACCGCAGGCATTGCTGGCCTCGATGGCTCCTTGTGGAATCTCCTTCAGGAAGCGGGCCGGCTTGATCGCCAGCGCCGCTGCGCCCAGATTATCAAGCGTATAGATCACCTCAGTCAGCAGCGAAGGATCATGGCGGATCGAATAGGCTGTCGTCAGCAGCATCACCCCTTCGCTGATCCAGCCCTTCAGATCCGGAACCTCCATAATATCCACGAACCGGACCACCCGGTCCAGCCCCTGCTCCCCGCTGATGACCTTCGCTTTCCCAAGAACCGAGAGCTCCATCAGCTCCCGCAGCGTAATTCCTCGTGTATTCACCCTTCCGCCTCCCTCTGCTGTCTTCAGTATTTCATGATTTTTCCTGAAATATGCCAATATGCCATGACAATGCCGCCAGCCGACTTTTTGCGTTCCCGCTAGTTTATCAGAGATTCCCGCTGAGCCACAGGAAAATCATATCCAGTTGGCGATATTTTCGGATTTGTACGCGGGATGCTTGCTGGGCGGTGGTGAGGGAGCTGGTTGTAGGGAGAGGTGGAATGGGGGGAAGTTAAGGGAGTGGGACAATTCAATGGGATCTATCAGCTTGCAGTAAAATCAGTTACACTAGTGCTCCTTCTCCACCTCATTCTCACCTTTTGCCCGTATAGCCTGAATTCAGGTGCACTTATGCACCTCATTTTCACCTTTTGCCCGCTTACGCTGAATTCAGGTGCACTAATGCACTTCGCCCCCTCGTTCCCTCGTTCAGTCGTATAGACCACTCCCATTCGAATCTTGAAGGTCTTCACCTCTATTCCCCTAACAACAAACAAGCGCCCCCCGGGCCTGAGCCAGGAGGAACGCTTTAAGGAGATCATAGCTATTAGTTTGCTACACATTAGTTTTCACACATTAGTTTGCAACTCATTAATTTCCACACATTAGTTTGCCGCACATCGCCTACACACGTAGTCTGCCCCACACCTACAGGAATGGCGAATTTCAGCAAACTGCAATACCACCCAAGACAAGGCTTTGCTACGAGCGATGCACCTCTCCCGCAGCAGAAGCTCCCGCACCAGAGGCTGACGCAGCAGCAGCGGCACCAAGGCAGAGTATGGGATCGAACGCGCGGATGCCGAGCCGCTCTTCCAGCTCCGCTGCCAGCCCGATCGTGGCGAAGCCGGTGCACGCCAGCACCAGGACTTCCGCGCCGCGCTCCACGAGCCGGGCGGCACCCGCCAGCGCGCCTGCCCGTCCAGCAGGCTTGCCCAGATCCAGCGTGGTTGTCACGCCGTCGGGGCGGTCCATGCCAATGTAAGCCCCGCCGAGAATACCGCGGATGAGCGTCGGCACCTCTTCCAGGATCGTCAGCACGCCCACCCGGTTGCTGTAAGCCATAGCCATATGGGCCGCGCAGGAGCCCGCTCCCAGCACAGGAACATTCACCACTGCCCTGGCTTCCAAGAGTGCCGGATCGGCAGCACAGCTGATGCCGATAGCCGTGCATCCCTGCCGCTCCAGTTCCCCGGCAAGCCTTATAATCTTCGGAATGGATTCCGCCTCTGTCTGCGCATCATAGACACCCCGGGGCTGATCCGGGATGCACCGGCTCATCACCGGCAGACCATACCGCCGCTCAATTAAATCTCCATGTAACTGGATTGCAGAGTTCTCCTGCAATGTAATGACACGTATGATTCCAAGCATCCTATCTCCTCCTGACCGCCTTGATTTAGATGCTGCAAAAGCATAACCAACCACCCTATTTCAGCCGTAAACAGCAATAGCAGCCGGAAATCCAAAGGTTCACTACAGTGGCGATTGCACCACCCGTCCAAATCTGTGATGCGGCTTATTTAACCTTGCAATCAGCAGCTTCCATTCTGCTTACTGCAGTTCCCCAGCCTGCATAATCAGCTTGTCGTCGATATACACATCCGGCTTCATGACCACAGCATCAATATGCACGCCAGCCGCAACGACCCCGCCGAACGTGTTATTGCTGCCAAAAGCCACATGGATTGTCCCGTACACCTTCTCATCCTCCAGCACCACACCTGTAATTCTGGCCTTGTTGTTGGTCCCGATGCCGAATTCGCCCAGCAGCCTGCCATCGCCATCGCCAAGCATGTCCAGCAGCTTGCCGCCATGCTCCCCGCCGGCATGGATCAGCCTTCCATCTTCCACGGTCAGCACCATTGGGCCGTCCAAGGCACCGATCCCTGCAACCGAGCCGTCCACCTTAATCTGGCCGGTAGCCGTGCCTTCCAGGGGCGCAATATAAGCTTCACCTGAGGGCAGATTGCCTGATTCGCCCGGATTGAGGTATAGCCCGGTGCTGAGAATGCCATCCCGGCCGTCAATAGAGAAACTAAGAACCATCCCTTCTTTCTCCACACGCACCCGGCTGCCCGCAGACAACAGCGCAGCGACCTGCTCGGTCAGCGCCTTCACCTGCCCATAATCCGCAGTGATCGCGCCGTGGCTGAACATATCATCGGTGATCCCCGGCATAGTAGCTACCCGGGTTCCCGCTGCGGCTGCCTGCTTACGCGCCGCCGTATGTGTCATCGAGTGGGTCGTGATACATACGGCCACATCCGCTTTAGCCATAGCTTCGGCTACCGGAGCCGGAGGCTCCTCCCCCGATCTGCTCCGCGGCTGCATAACCAGCAGCATTGATTCCGCTCCCAGCCTTTTGCCCGCCTCATAGACCGACTCGGCCAGATCACGCTTATCATCGTCGGCTACTACAGCCAGCAGTTCTCCGCTGGCAAGCCCGAGACAATCCTTAAGAACATTCATGCTAATTCCAATTCTTGCTTCACTCATCTTCATTTCCTCCCGAATTACACCATTTCTGCTACCAGCTTGCCCATCAGGGCATTGGACAGCACGGCGGGCACTCCTGCGGAGGCCGCCCACTGTCTATGCTGCTCCACATATCCCATACAGTCAAGCACTAACACATCCGCATGACCGCTCAGACGCTCTGCTGCGGCGCGAAAATCCGCTTCCGTACCCGTATAAGGTGAAGCCGCAGCGAACGGCAGCCGGGCTCCGGCGCCTGCGAATTTCTCAATCATTGCGTCCTCCTGCTCCGGCAGAGGGCCAATCAGTCCCAGACGGCGCCCGTCCAGCATCGCCTGCACGACTGGAGGAATGATCCGGTCCGGCTCAATCAGATGGGCAGCAGACGTATGCAGTCCCGGAAAAACTCCCGTACACGCCAGCAGGATCGTCCGAATCCCAGCGGCTTCCATAGCATCAATCTTCCCTTGGAGAACGGACTGTATCCGCTCCCGTGAGATTACCGCAGCGGACCCGTCCGCCATGCGGGTGGTCAGCACATACTCTCCCGGCCCTGGACTGTAGAATTCACGCACCTGTTCAGCCGTGAACCCGTCCAGCACCCCGGACTGAACCAGTCCCGCCTTGCCTTCCAGATATTTCTCAATGATGGGCGCGACATCCTGCCTGGGTGCTTGCCCAATCGTAATCAGCCCGATATTCTTCATTCTTGTCCCTCCAGACGCTATGGGTTACAGCCAAGCTGTGCTAACAGAGCAGGCGCTGAAGGAAGCTCAGCGCCTGACTGTACATGTACATCTGTTATCCTGTTAGTGAGAAGTGACTGCCGGTTTACCAAGCGTCTGCAGTACGCTCATGGAGCCGTACAGCTCAGTAATTTTGGCAAACTCTGCTTCGTTGTAGAAAGAGCATGTTCCCTGCGTTACTTCCTTGGCCGTCTCGATAGCAAAACGCACCGCCTGAGCAATATCCACCTCATGGCTGGCACCAGTACCGCAGCCCGGAACCATAGATTGGGCAGTAATCGCGAGACCCACCACCGGAGCAGAGGTAGCTACCGCAGGCTGAAGAATGGAATTGATATGATACAGCCCGTTGCCGTAAGGGGTAATATCCTGAGTCGTCACCGGAAAAGTAACCGGATACTGTCCTGTCGTCATCTCCTTGATCCGCAGCAAATCTTCGCTGACCCGCAGAATATAGCCTTCTTTGACCGTCGGCGAGATGGCGATCCCTTTGTGGTTAACCACACGGTTGCCTTTGGTCGTATCAATCGATAGAACCGCTTCCATCTCCGGCAGCACTTCATGCTCATTCATCTGCAGAATATCTACAGGGGAATCCATGAAATCCACCGGCTCGTGCGGCAGGGTTGGAGCATCCGGGCAAATATGGGTGGTCACCAGCACATCTCCCAGCAGCACATCCCCTTTGGTCTGCATGTCTGCCAGCTTCAGCGCAGAAGCAATCGCCGCTACCGCACCGTCAGCATCAGAGACCAGGCCAATCCGGCTCGGGCGCGCCCCGATACCACCCAGTCTGCCGACAATGCCGAACGTTGGGGCAGAGCCGCCGCCAAGCTTGCCTTCACTGCCCGGGATCGTGATTTTGACGAATTCTGTGCTGCCCTTTTCGCCTTCCACCTTCTGAAGCTCAACCTTAACCGCAGGATATTCTGCGAATAACTGCTTGACCTGCTTACCGTTAACATAAGCGCTGTCCAGTGCGTTCAAGACTGTAATCGTTTGATGAAGTGCCATTCTAATTCCTCCCCGGATGCATGCTCATGTTTGTCATGTTTGCATTTATACTATCTCATCCGGCAAAATGTCCACAATGTACCGCCCTGCCAAACTGAAACAGCATTTCTTGTCCTTTGCAGATAAACCTTACGCGCAGAGTACACTCTTACGGCTTACCGCTAATGAATAAAGGTTAATTCTCCCAAGCAGCGAAATATAACAGGGTAATGGTGCTTATTTTCAGACAGGAGGTGCTTCATAGGATGAAGCCTGCACATAAGATTAATAAGGACAAGCTGGTCCAGATTATCAGTGAAGAGGCCCGGCGGACGGGGTTCTCAGGGGTCGTACAAGTGACGGAACGGGAGCATGTCCTTGCAGCCGCAGCTTTTGGGATAGCTAATATAGGGGACGTACGGCTCAACCAGGCCCATACCCGCTTCGCCATTGCTTCCGGCAGCAAACTATTTACCGCCATTGCGGTCTGCCAGCTCGCAGAGCAAGGTTTGCTTTCTTTTGACGCCAAAATACTGGACATCCTGCCGAAGCAGGAATTCCCATTGTTCGACCCAGCGATCAGCGTGCACCAGCTATTGACTCACAGCTCGGGCATACCGGATTACTTCGAT
This sequence comes from Paenibacillus sp. FSL R7-0210, assembly GCF_038009085.1. Taxonomy (NCBI): domain Bacteria; kingdom Bacillati; phylum Bacillota; class Bacilli; order Caryophanales; family Paenibacillaceae; genus Paenibacillus; species Paenibacillus sp. FSL R7-0210. Next base: position 1,386,396 of record NZ_JBBPAR010000001.1, on the reverse strand, counting down.
GAAGAAGAGATGGAGGATTTCGCGGCACTGTGGAAGGAGACCCCGATGTACACGCTGAGGCGGCCTGGAGATTTCCTCCCGCTGTTCGCTAGGCTTCCTATGAAATTCGCCCCAGGCGGGCGTTTTCACTATAACAATGCAGGATATATCATGCTTGCTATGCTCGTAGAAGCGGTCAGCAGGCAGCCGTTCACGGAATATGTAGAACAGCATATTTTCCTGCCTTGCGGGATGAAGGATTCCGGTTACTTCGCGCTTGATGCGCTTCCGGCCCACACCGCTCAGGGATACATCGACAGCAGCAACGGGAAAAAGACCAGCAACATCTACTCCATTCCGGTGGTCGGAGGCGGGGACGGAGGGGCATTTGTTACGGCAGCGGATATGCATAAGCTGTGGAGCGGCTTGCTTGAACACAAGCTGTTACAGGCAGAGACCAAGGCTCTGCTGCTGACACCGCATATTTATGAGCGAAAGGACAGCTATTACGGTTATGGCGTGTGGATACAAGCCGGCCCCAGCGAAAAGGTGCTAAAGTACCATATCATGGGCTACGATCCCGGGATCAGCTTCCACTCCGCATACTATCCCGAACGTGGCATGACCATTACTGCTCTCTGCAACAAGAGCAACGGGGCTTACGGGATGATGACTGCTATGGAGGACTATCTGCCGGTAGAGTAGACGGATGGGCCGAAGGTTAGCCAATTTGCTACAAAATAAACAAGCCGTACGCCAGCAATCTGCTGATTCGTACGGCTTGTTTGTATAAACGTAGATTCCAAAGTGTACTCCGGTCCGGCTAGTAACGCGTTACCCCATCCTTGGTCACCAGCGCAAAAACCAGCGGCTGCGGCGGAACCGGCTGGGCGGAGATGCGGTAAGCCTCCAGCACTTTGGCTTCGGCCTCCTGCACCTTGCTCTCGCTGGCATCGTTCACATGCAGCACTGCCAGCGTATCGCCTGCGGCCACCGCGTCGCCGACCTTCAGCGAGAGCTGAATGCCGACCGCCAGATCGATCACGGACTCCTTCGTCTCGCGTCCGGCACCAAGCAGCATCGCAGCCACACCGATCTCTTCAGCCTGGATGCTCTCCACATAGCCTGCGGTCGCAGCCTTCACTTCAATGAATCTGCGGGCAGCGGGCAAGGTGTCAGGAGAATCAATCTGTGAGGCATCGCCGCCCTGGGCCGACACCATCTGCTTGAACTTATCCAGCGCACTGCCGTCTTTGATATGGGACAGCAGCATGGAGCGTGCTTGTTCTTCGTCCTTCGCCTTGCCGCCGAGTACGAGCATCTGGCTGCCCAGGATCAGGCAGACCTCCTGCAGATCCTTCGGGCCGTGGCCGTTCAAGGTCTCAATGCCCTCCTTGATCTCCAGGGCATTGCCGATGCCGAAGCCCAGCGGCTGGTCCATGTCGCTGATGACCGCAACCGTGTTGCGGCCAAGGTGAGTACCGATATCCACCATCGCCTGGGCGAGCGCAATGGAATCCTCCAGCGTCTTCATGAATGCGCCGCTGCCGGTCTTCACATCCAGCACGATGGCGTCCGCGCCTGCGGCGATCTTCTTGCTCATGACGGAGCTGGCGATCAGCGGAATGGATTCCACCGTGGCCGTCACATCACGCAACGCATACAGCTTCTTGTCGGCCGGCGTGATGTTGCCGGACTGGCCGATCACCGCCGCGCCAATTTCGCCCACCTGGGCGAAGAACCGTTCCCGGTCCATCTCCACCGAGAATCCCGTAATCGACTCCAGCTTATCCAGCGTGCCTCCGGTGTGGCCGAGGCCGCGCCCGGACATTTTGGCTACCGGAACTCCGGCCGCTGCAACCAGCGGTGCCAGCACAACTGTCGTCTTGTCGCCCACGCCTCCGGTAGAATGCTTGTCCACCTTGATGCCCGCAATCGGGCTAAGGTCCACCTGGTCGCCGGACATTGCCATCTCCAGGGTCAGGTCGCCGGTCTCCCGCGCGTTCATTCCGCGGAAATACACGGCCATTGCCCAGGCGGAAATTTGATAATCCGGGATTTCCCCTTTGCTGTAGCCTTGAATCAGAAATGCTATTTCTTCGCGGCTAAGCTCACCGCCGTCTCTTTTCTTCTGAATAAGATCAACAGCACGCATTAGATCTGTACCTCACGGACGAAGGAGCGCACCAGTCCGATGAATTTGGGCTTGGTCAGGTTCGCCACTTTTACCACCTGCTCATGGGTCAGCGGCTCCAGCTCATCGCCAATGGCCATATCGGTGATACAGGTAATGCCGAGCACGCGCAGCTTGCTGTGACTGGCCACGATAACCTCCGGCACGGTGGACATTCCCACGGCATCGCCGCCGAGATAAGCCAGCATTTTCAGCTCAGCCGGGGTCTCATAAGTAGGGCCGCTGATGCCGGCATATACGCCTTCCTGCAGGACAAGCGCTTCACCGTCCACACCTGTAACTCCGCCTGCAAGCTTTTTGGCAAGCTGGATATATTCAGGGTCATAGGCACTGGACATATCAGGGAATCTTACGCCCAGCTCCGGATCATTCGGTCCGATCAGCGGGTTGTCGCCGGTCATATTGAGGTGGTCGGTAATCAGCATCAGGTCGCCTGCCTTGAACGCTCTGTTCATCCCGCCGCCAGCGTTGGTAATGACAAGGGTGCCGATGCCCAGCTTAGCCATTACATAGACCGGAAGAACTACCTTGCGCATCTCATAACCTTCATAGTAGTGAAAACGGCCCTGCATGATCATAACATCCTTGCCTTCCAGCTTACCGATCACGAACCGTCCGGCATGACCTTCTACCGTTGAATGGGGGAAATGCGGAATTTCTTCATAAGGCAGGTAGACTGCATTTTCGATCTGATCGCCCAGGTCGCCAAGACCTGAACCCAGAATAAGGCCGATAGACGGTGTATAACCGCCGAATTTGGATTGAATATAAGCAGCAGCTTCCTGAACCTGAGTGCCGTATGGGACTGTTGTTGGTGTTGTCATAGGTTGATCCTCCCGGATATGAATTGTGTATAGAATAACGCGTATATGAAGCAGTACCTACATTTTGGGAATAAAAGCAAGCACAAGCTTCAGGAACTGCTCGCGCACACGCTCAGCGGTCTCCATCACCTCTGCATGATTCAGCGGCTGCGGCAGAATACCGGCTGCCATGTTGGTGATGCAGGAAATACCCAGCACTTCAATCCCGGCATGGCGGGCAACGATGGTCTCGGATACGGTGGACATGCCTACGGCATCTGCTCCCTGGCGGCGCAGCATCACGATCTCAGCAGGCGTCTCATAGTTCGGTCCGAGCAGACCCGCATATACGCCTTCCTTGAACTCAAAATTCAGTGCGGCGGCTGCTTCCTTGGCGGCTGCAATCAGACGCGGGCTGTAAGCTGAGGACATATCCGGGAACCGTACGCCCAGCGCATTGTCATTCGGTCCGCTAAGCGGATTGCGGCCAGTAAGGTTCAAATGGTCTGTGATCAGCATGAGATCGCCCGGTGTGTATTCGGTGTTGACGCCACCGGCAGCGTTGGTGACCAGCAGGCTGGTTACGCCCAGTTCCTTCATTACCCGTACCGGGAAGGCTGTAACCTCAGGGCCGTAGCCTTCATACATGTGGAAGCGGCCCTTCATCATGACCACGCGGCGGCCTTCGATCATGCCGATCAGCAGCTCGCCTTCATGTCCTTCTACCGTGGACACCGGGAAATGAGGAATCTCATGATAAGGAATAACGACTTCATCTGTGATCAGATCCGCCAGGATGCCTAGGCCGGAGCCCAGGATCAGCCCGATTTCAGGGGCGACGGTGCATTTATCTTTGATATATACGGCGGCTTCTTGAATTTTGCTTGAGGTTATAGTGGTCATGGGTTACACTCCTTCTTTTTTCAAAAATCCAGTTCAAGCTGTGGTGTGATTACTGTAATTCAGACAAAAAGCTTGTCCCGTACTGCGGAGCCTTCGCCCCGAAGTTATCGGCGATTGTCGCGGCCACATCCGAGAAGGTCTGGCGGATGCCGAGGCTGCCGGGTGTCTTGAATCTTGGGCTGTAGACCAGGAGCGGCACATATTCGCGCGTATGATCTGTTCCTGCATGAACCGGGTCATTGCCATGGTCTGCGGAGATGATCAGCAGATCATCCTCACCAAGCGTAGCGAGCAGCTCAGGCAGCGCCTGATCGAATACCTCCAGCGCACGGCCGTAGCCTTCCGGATCACGGCGGTGGCCGTAGAGGGAATCGAAGTCCACCAGATTGGTGAACAGGAATCCGTCGAACGGCTTGCGCAGCTCGTCAATGGTTATCTGGATGCCGTGTTCATTGCTTTTGGTCGGATAGGTTGCGGTTACCCCATCACCGGTAAAAATATCATTGATCTTACCCACAGCAATCACATCCTTGCCGATATCCTCCAGCGCATTCATCACCGTAGGCTCCGGCGGCTTCACCGCATAGTCATGGCGGTTAGGTGTACGCACAAAATTCCCCGGCTCGCCGACATAAGGGCGGGCAATCACGCGGCCTACGGAGAACTCGGGAGCCATCGTCAGCTCACGGGCAATTTTACAGGCGCTGTACAACTCCTCCAGAGGAATAATATCTTCATGTGCCGCAAGCTGGAACACGCTGTCCGCCGAGGTATAGACAATCCATGCCCCCGTCTTCATCTGTTCCTCGCCGTATTCCACGAGAATCTCCGTGCCGGAGGCTGGCTTGTTGCCGATGACCTTGCGTCCGGTAGCCGCTTCGAATTTCTCAATCAGCTCGGCCGGGAAGCCGTCAAAGTAGGTGTTAAAAGGAACCTCGATCTTCAGCCCCATCAGCTCCCAGTGGCCGGTCATCGTGTCCTTGCCTACAGATACCTCCTGCATTTTGCCGTAGTAGCCTGTAGGGGCGGTTACCGGTTCAAGCGGTGGCAGCGGTGCGATATTCGCCAGCCCGAGCTGCTGAAGATTCGGAAGCTTAAGACCCGGAACCCGTTCCAGAATATGGCCCAGCGTATGGGAGCCTGTATCTCCGAAATTAGCGGCATCCGGCGCTTCACCGATACCTACACTGTCCAGAACAATAAATCCGATGCGTTTAAATGAGGACATTGCCGTCTTCACTCCTTTTATAGTTTGCCTAATCTTGTCGTCTGCTCTAAGCATGAAGAAACTCCGGGAGACCCTCTCCCGGGAGCGATTTCTTCAGTATGATTCCATCATAACTTTCTTACTCACAAAAAGCATCTTTTCGGCCCAATCCGATCCGCCCGCCCGTATTCCTAAGGTCCCTCATCCCTGTGCATCCGGCTATTTCGCCCGGGGATGATGATTCTCGTAGACCTCCTTCATATTCTTGCGGGCAATTCCGCTGTATATCTGAGTGGTCGAACTATCGGAATGGCCCAGCATCTGCTGCACAGAGCGCAGGTCCGCCCCGCCTTCAAGCAGATGCGCAGCGAAGGAGTGGCGCAGAGTATGCGGTGTGATGTCCTGCTCAATCTGAGCTTCACGTGCGTATTTTTTTATGATTTTCCAAAAGCCCTGACGGGTCAGCCGTCCGCCCAGACTATTCAGGAACAGCGCAGGCTCCTCCCGGCTCGCACGCAGCAGCTTGTCCCGCATCCCTGAGGTATAACGGGCTACGCAATCAGCCGCAATCACGCCGATCGGGACCACACGCTCCTTGCCGGAGGCACCGCTGCAGCGTGCGAACCGCAAGGATGTGTTCACATCCTCCACATTCAGCGAGATCAGCTCCGTCACACGGATACCCGTCGCATACAGCAGCTCCAGCATAGCCTTATCGCGCATCCCCTGGGGAGCAGCTTCATCCGGAGCCGCCAGCAGACGCTCGATCTCCTCAATGCTGAGAATGATCGGCGGCTTGTGACTCGGCTTCATGGCTTCCATATCCAGCGTAGGATCTTGGACAATAAGCCGTTCCTTTAGCAAAAAATGAAAATAGGCGCGCAGCGATACCGTATTCCGGTTCACCGTGGCTGCTGCCTTCCCTGCTCCGCGCAGGGCACCCAAATAGAGCATAATATGCGTTCTTCTAATCTCTTTGGCCGCGTCCAGGCCCCGCTCTTCCGTAAACTCCAGAAACTGCGAAATATCCCGTCCATAGGATTCCAGCGTACTAGGAGACAATCCTTTGTCCCCGGACAAATACTGCATAAACGGCTGTAAGTATGACTTCATCAATTCACGCTCCTGTCAGACTCAGGCTGCTTCATGCGGCTTCGCAGCGGGTTGAGATCCAGCAGCCGGAACAGCGTTGTTCCATGACATGCTATAGATTGATTCGACATACTTCTCCCTTAATCCTGCAATCCGTCCCGTTACTCCCCGTACCAGTAAAAAAGGCGCAGGCGATCCCCTGCACTTATCCCCTGTTCCCCATACTGGACATCCTGAAACGCCCGGACGGCGGTGCCTTCCGGAATCTCAACATTGCGGGCCGGACTGATCCATGCGCTGACCCAGCTCAAAACATAATACAGCACACAGCTTACCGCCACAAGCATCGTCATGAAATACAGCCGGCGCACCGTGCGGGGCAGAGAAATAATCATCCAGGCAGCCTCCTCAAAATGATATCAGCGTCTGCATCAGCATTCTGCATATGATCCCCTTCTGCTGCGCTTGGGTAAGCGCACGCAAGTGCGGAGAGTAGAAAGAATGCGGGCAGAACTCGTCCTTCACTTTATGCGCCGGAGGGCCATGTTATGTATGTTGGAGGACAAATTAGCCTGAGGTTAGTTAATCTACCTGCTGGCTGGGATGGCGGCATCCGGGTTAATGCTCATATAGCCTACATCTGCTGAATTCAGGGGCACTTGTGCTCTTCATTTACTCTACTTCAACTACCCGTCCAGCTCAATTTCAGCGAATTCAATGGGATATATCCCTTTCATTTCCCCGACCAGCCCACTTTCAGCGAATTTAATGGGATTTATCCCTTTAATCTCCCCGTCCAGCACATCTTTCAGCGGATTTAATGGGATTTATCCCTTTCATTCCCTCATTCAGCCCACTTTCAGCGAATTTAATGGGATTTATCCCTTTCGTCCCCCCGCTACAGCCCACTATCCTTGCTCTCCCGGCAATCAAAAAGCTCCCCTCCAGCCATTCAGCCGGGGGAGAGCTTGCGCGGTCATTCCTCATTTGAAGATGAACTTAGGAAATCCGCAATGAAGCATTCTTAAGTCCACATTCTATATACGCTTATTCTGGAGTATTGTCCTCTGCCGGGTTCTTATCCTTGCAGCGGTGGCATATTCCGTGAAAATCAAGTCTATGATCAACCACCGTGAAGTTGTATTCCTGTTCCAGCCGGTCTTCCAGCGGTCCGAGCCAATCCTCACGAATCTCATCCATACTTCCGCACTGCACACAAATCAAATGATGGTGATGATGCTTCGCCGTATCCGTACGCAGATCATAGCGGGCCACACCGTCTCCGAAATTGATTTTCTCCACGACATGAAGCTCGCTAAGCAGTTCCAGGGTACGATACACGGTGGCAAGACCGATCTCGGGCGCCTTTTCTTTTACAAGCATAAATACATCTTCCGCACTTAAATGATCATCCTCGTTCTCCAGGAGAACTCTTAAGGTCGCTTCCCGTTGAGGTGTAAGCTTGTATCCTTGGGATTGTAGTTGTTGCTTAATCTTGTCTATTCGGGCTTCCATTGTCTGCCTCCCCCTTGGAAAATTACCACACCGGGCTTCAAGCCACTTCTTCCATTATAGGGGGATTTCCTTTGAGAAGTCAAACGGTTTTAGCATCTCGATCGGGCTGGCCCGCACATTCACAGATCCTCCATATTTGAAAATTCTTCCTCACCCGGCCGACACCAGAAGCGGCGTCACCCAGCGCATCATCACCGGCGTCACCCAAGCCTCGAAGCCAGAGACCCCCATCACCAGCAGCGCCATCCCCAGCGAGAGCAGCGTATACATCATGAACGGATGAGTCACCTGCGTGCGGCGCTGCTGTCCCAGTACCCGGCTGCGGATCATTAGCAGGGAGAAACCGAGGGCAGCCGCGCTGCATACCAGCAGCACCGGAATCAGCACCAGATTATGCGGAGCGACGGAGACCAGGGCGAACAGCATACCGTGCCAGGAATATTGACTGACGAGAGTGCCGACGGTGAAGCCGATCAGCACGCCTTTGAGAAAATCCAGAATCAGAATGCCCGGAAGTCCGATCACGGACAAGCCGAGCACCCAGATCAGGCCGACCCACTTCAGATGAAAAGCGGCGATGCTCCAGTATGAATCCTGCGCGGCAGGCAGTCCCTGCTGATCGACCGTCACGAAGAAATTGCTTAAGTAATCTCCCAGCTCCTGCTGCTGATCCAGCGTAAGCGCAGTGACGATAAGCGCTCCGAAGACCACCCCGACCAGAAATAATACCGCGACAAAAATATAAAGAGGCGTCTGTTCCTTCACCATCAGCTTTAGACTGCGCACCCTGACATTCCCCTTTCCGGTCACATGTTACACCATATGAGGGAATGTCCTGATCTATGACTTGTCCTTAGTTCTTGAGCACCTTGCCATAGGTGCCTCCGCCACCCGAGGAGAGCACGAGCTGTCCTGTACGGGCCAGCACGATCAGCCCTGCCAGCTCTGCCCCCGCTACAGCGGCAAGCTCGGCTTCCGCAGCCCGGTGCAGAATGTTCATCTCTGTGCCAAAAGCCTCCAGCAGCAGGTTCAGCTTACGCTTGCCGAGGCCGGGAATGAACTCCAGCGGCACCTGATAATGATACGGAGGCCGGTAATCCGGAACCTGCGGCAGCGAACGGTCGGCAATATGCAGAATACGGTCCAGCACACCCTGGACCAGCTTCGGACTGCCGCAATACGGGCAGCGCTCCGAGGTGCTGTAGGCTTCATCGATGATGCTGCCGCAGCCGCCGCAGTAGGTCCGGTGATATTTGCCCAGCCGGGGATTCAGCCCGAAGTTGGCACTGACCCGGCGTCCTTCCGAGCGCCGGAGCGCCAGCTTCAGCTCCTCGAAGGAGGGCTCGCGCATCTCGATGACATTGTACTCGCGGCCGATTTTGCCGAGGGAATGGGCATCGGAATTGGTCAGGAAGCTGTAACGGTCAAGCTCCGAGATATATCCTGCCATCTCTGAATCCGCACTGAGACCCAGCTCCACGGCTGCGATGCGGTCCAAATCGAATAACTCCGCCATCCGCTCGGCCGCGCAGCCATAGAGCCCCTTGTGAGGCGTGAAAATATGGGCCGGGATCAGCAGCCCGCCCCGCCCGGTAATCTCGTCCTGAAGCACCCTTGAAGGGGCGTACAGGCGCTGTGAGCTGAGACTCACATTACGCATATGGGCGCTCATCCAGGTGCTGAAATCCTCCATCGTTCCAAGGTCCGGCATGAAGGCCAGGACATGGCACTCCCGCCGCCCGGGCTCACGGATCTCAATCTCGGTTCCCAGCAGGATCGTTGTCCCCCGGTACGCAATTCCGCCGCCTGCGGCTATCGTCATTTCACCGGAATCCAGCGCGGTATGAATATCACGCAGCACGCCCGGTGAGTGGCTGTCGATAATGCCGATCAGGCCAATCCCCTTGCGCTCCGCCGCTTCCCTGGCAATCCCGGCGAAGGTCAGATCACGGCTGCCGCTGATTTTGACCGCCTGGCCCTCCGAAGTCCGTCCGATATGCACATGCAGATCGCAGTAGACGCTGCTGAGCTCCTCCGCTAGTGCCATTGGCCTGTCAGCGTGTAAAGATGCCAGGCATAGACCGCCATCATCGTCTTGGCATCGGCAATACGTCCGTCCGCAATGTACTGGTAGGCTTCCTCCAGCGTCAGCTCGGAGACCTCCAGGAACTCATCCTCATCCAGTGCCATCTCGCCCGGCTGGGCATCCTCGGTCACATAGAGGTGAATGATCTCGTCGGCGAAGCCGGGAGAGGTGTAGAACGACTTCAGCAGCTTCAGCCCTCCGCTATGAAATCCGGTCTCCTCCTGAAGCTCACGGCCCGCAGCCGCCAGCGGATCTTCTCCCTGATCCAGCTTCCCTGCCGGAATCTCCACCTCGGTACGGTGCATCGGCTGACGGTACTGCTCTACGACAAGCATTTTACCCTGATTCAGGGCCAGCACGGCTACAGCTCCAGGGTGCTTCACGACCTCGCGGGTTGCGGTGTTGCCGTCAGGAAGCCTTACGGTATCCACCTGAAGCGAAATAATGTGGCCTGCAAAAATCGGCTTCGTTGACAATGTTTCTTCATCCAATGCGGGGTTGCGGTTTATTTCATCTTTTTTCATAGATTTGTGGTCTCCTTTGGCATCGTTATGCATAGGGTGTATTATAGCAAACTTAAGAAGAAAGAAGGAATGCAGGCATGAATAACATCCTTGTCCAAGCAAGCTCATCCGCAGTTACAATGGTAGGTAAACCGGAACAGATTATGGCCGTAATGGCCGGGTGGATGAAGCAATACGGGCGCGATATGCCCCTGGCTTACATCCTGCTGCTCCAGGCAGATTCGCGGATCAAAGCTTCTAAGGCTGGATAATGCCGCTTCGTTCTTCCGGTCAGCGTCTATGATATTCCAGGGTATAAGAAGGAGCTGTCTCCCGGATCATCCCGGAAGCAGCTCCTTTAATGTTATTCTTAAGCGGCAGCAGACCGTCTCAGCAAAAGCCTTGCCCTGGCCGGTCCCTGCACAGCCTCTTATTCGGCTTAGCCCTTCTGGCTCTCGGCCACAATGGCTACAACCAGGCTGGCCACCTTGACGATGTCTGCGGCCTTGATCCGCTCCTTCGTGGTGTGGATATCCTCGTAGCCAACCGCCAGATTCACAACCGGAACGTTCAGACCGTTGAACACATTGGCATCACTGCCGCCGCCGGAGGCGAACAGCCGGGTAGTCAGGCCCAGCGAAGTGATCGCCCGGTCAGCCAATTGAACAACCGAATCATTTCCATTAAAGCTGAACGCCGGATAGATAATTTCGCTGCGGAATTCACTCTGCGCGCCGTGGTCGCGTGCGGTAGTCTCCAGCGCCTCCCGCATGGAGGCAATCTGCAGTTCAACCTTCTCCTGCACAATACTGCGGGCCTCCGCATCCAGCTGCACATGATCGCAGACCACATTCGTCGGTCCGCCGCCGGCGAACTTGCCGATATTCGCTGTCGTCTCGTTATCGATCCGTCCAAGCTTCATCGCCGAGATCGCTTTGCTCGCTACCTGAATGGCGCTGATGCCATCCTCCGGGTTCACGCCTGCATGGGCGGACTTGCCGAAGATCTGCATCGTTACCTTCGCTTGTGCCGGTGCTGCAATCGCGATGGCTCCCACTTCTCCGTTGGAATCCAGCGCGAAGCCCATGTCTGCATCCAGATATGCCGGGTCCATCGCACGTGCGCCCATCAGCCCGGACTCTTCGCCTGCCGTAATGACGAACTGAATCTGGCCGTGCGGCAGCTTCTGCTCCTGAATGACCCGGATTGCTTCGAACAGGGCAGCCAGTCCCGCTTTGTCATCCGCTCCAAGAATGGTGCTGCCATCACTTCGAATCCAGCCGTCTTCCCCCAGGGCAGGCTTGATCTTCTGGCCGGGCACCACGGTATCCATATGGCAGGTGAACAGCAGCTTCGGCGCGCTCACTCCGCTGTCCGCAGGCCAGGTGACGAACAGGTTGCCGGCTCCGTGCCCCGTTCTCTCCTGCGAATCGTCCTCCACCGCAGTCAGCCCCAGGCTGCTGAACTTCTCCTTGAGCACATCGGCAATCTGCCGTTCATTCCGGGTCTCACTGTCAATCTGGACAAGCTCCATGAACTCATGGATCAATCGGTCTTCTGATATCATATGGACTTCCCTCTCTTTCTCAGATACGTTACAATGGTTGTACTGCGTTCAATTGTGGGCTTATGCTCATAACTTAAACTAATCTCAAAGGAGTCACTCATGCAACGACAAAAATGGTTTCGCATTATCATCTACATCATGCTGTTCGCTATGATCGCCTCTACGGTGCTGTTCGTCATCGAACCGTTTATGGCCGGTTAATCATGCTTAGCGCTAATTAACAGCGTCCGGTTCCCCGGGCGCTGTTTGGCTATACGGAAACTGCTCCAGGAAATAAGGCACCAGCTCTTCAGCAACCGTCCCGATGTCAAAAGCGCGCCCTGTGCATTCCTCAAGCGAGGTCACTCCGTATTCCGCAATACCGCAAGGGATAATGCCTGTGAAGCCGCTTTGCCCGATCCCGGCCGATACGTTGAAGGCGAAGCCATGACTGGTGACAAACCCCCGGCGGAATTTACACTTATTGAACTTTACGCCGATTGCACAGATTTTCTCATCACCGACCCACACCCCGGTATACCCCTGCTTGCGGGTTCCCGTAATGCCATAGGCCTCCAGATACGCTATAATCACCGACTCCAGCTTGCGCAGATAGCCGTGCAGATCAACCTTGCCGTTCTCGCCCAGCTTCAAAAGCGGGTACCCGACCAGCTGGCCGGGCCCATGATATGTAATATCTCCCCCGCGGTCAATCTCAAACAGCGCAATGCCCTGCTGCCTGAGCTGTTCCCCGCTGAGGAGCAGATGCTCCGGATGATTCTGCGAACCGATGGTGTATGTGGGCGGATGCTGCAAAAGAATCAGCTGCTCGGAAGCAGTGCCCGCGTCAATCGCATGCACCGCTTCCTTTTGCAGCTCCCAGGCCGCCCCGTACTCCATCACCGGAAGAATGGTAACTGTAAGTTTGCTTAGGTTCAGGTTCTCCATCATCATAAGTTCCCCCTTTGCTTCTCATTCTCCCTGTCCCAGGGGTCCGCAGCCGCCTTACTTAGTAGAGCTTCGTCTCAGGGGTGTAGCCTTCCACATTATCCTTCACGCGCTGCAGGAACCGTCCGCTGATGACTCCGTCCAGAATCCGGTGATCGAGCGACAGGCAGATATTAGCCATCGAACGTACGGCAATCATATCATTGATGACGACAGGCTTTTTGACAATGGATTCAAAAGTCAGAATTGCCGCCTGCGGATAGTTGATAATCGGGTAAGACAGAATCGAACCGAACGAGCCGGTGTTGTTCACCGTGAACGTGCCGCCCTGCATATCGTCCAGGCGCAGCTTGCCCTCCCGTGTCTTGAGTGCCAGTTCGTCGATCTCGCGGGCCAGCCCGGCGACATTCTTCTGATCGGCTTTTTTGATGACCGGCGTCATCACGGAATCCTCTGTGCCTACGGCCAGCGAGATGTTGATGTCGCGTTTGACGATGATTTTGTCAACGGCCCAGACGGAGTTCATGATCGGGTAATCCTTGATCGCACTGACCACAGCCTTCATCAGAAAAGCGAGATAGGTCAGGTTAATGCCCTCTTTGCGCTTGAACTCATCCTTCAGCTTGTTGCGCAGCACCACCAGATTGGTCACATCGACCTCGATCATCGTCCAGGCATGCGGGATCTCTGAGACGCTCTGGCGCATTCTTGTAGCGATCGTATTACGAATCGGCGTAACATCGATCAGATATTCCGAGCTGCTGCCCCGTCCGCCTTCGATCTCAATCGTCGGAATCTTCGGTGATTCGCTAAGGTGCAGGCCGGAGTTACGGACCTGCTGATGCTCATCATGTACCGGCTGGAACACAGGCTGCAGCGCAGCGGGTGCAGGAGCGGCGTCAGGTACAGGCGCAGCTGCAGGGGCTGCTGCGGGTGCCGGCGGCTGAACGGAGGCGCCGTTCTCCAGGAACGTGAGCACATCCTTGCGTGTGATACGTCCGCCCAGGCCGGTGCCCGGCACGGCCGCCAGGTTGATGCCGTGCTCGGCGGCCAGCGTCTGCACAGCCGGAGAGTAACGGGCCCGCATTGGAGCTGCGGCGTCATAAGCCGCAGCGGGCATGGGCGGCCGCGCGGCGGCGTGGGCCGCCTGCGGGGCGTTGCCGGATGCCGCAGACGGGGCAGCGGCAGGTGCAGTGGCGTCGCCGGAAGCTGCCGGTGACGGGGCCGCAGCGGCTGGCGCAGCGGAGCCAGCCACTGCGATGCGGGCGATGATCTCGCCGACGCTGACCGTCTGGCCCTCTTCGGCCAGCAGCTCGGCCATGGTGCCGTCTACCGTTGCAGGCAGCTCCGCGTTCACCTTATCCGTGATCAGCTCGCAGATCGGCTCATATTGCTCTATCGAATCACCCGGCTGCTTCAGCCACTTCCCGATAGTCGCTGACACCAGCGATTCAGCCAGCTGCGGCATAATTACATCCGTCAGCGTTGTATTGTCAGACATAATGTCACTCCTTAATGTTTTGTAAGCGTGGACTTCTTGAATTTGCTTCGTACAAAACTGCTTCGGAAGCATAGGCTTAGTTTTGTAAGCGTGGACTTCTTGAATTTGCTTCGTACAAAACTGGCTTCGGAAGCCAGCCATGAAATCCTGCACTTAATACAACATTCGCTCATACAAATCTGCCCAAAATCAAAAATGTTGCTCAAAACGCAGCAATTCTCTTCATTCGGGCGGCTGAGCGGACATATTGTTGTATTTCGTGCAGCAATCTTCCCAATTCACTGTATATTTCATATCCAAGTTGCACTTTCTGCAACATTCTTGCTCGGGTCCCGGTCGCGGTGTCCGGGGAGGATGAATTATTGAACTTAATACTGCGCCAGACGCAGCATCTCAGCCTTGACCTTGTCCTTGCTGAGCAGGAAGAATTTCTCCATCGGCGGTGAGATCGGCATCGCCGGGACATCGGGTCCGCACAGGCGGAAGATTGGGGCATCAAGGTCGAACAGACAATGCTCGGCGATGATCGCCGCCACTTCAGCGCCGATGCCTCCGGTCTTGTTGTCCTCATGGACAATCAGCACCTTGCCGGTCTGCCGGACAGCGGCAATAATCGCTTCCCGGTCAAGCGGTTGGAGCGTGCGCAGATCCAGGATATGCGTGGTGACGCCATGCTCCTTCTCCAGCTCCTCCGCTGCCTGCATCGCAAAATGCAGCGGCAGGCTATACCCGATCACCGTAATATCGCTGCCTTCACGCAGCAGATTCGCTTCACCAATCGGCACCGTGTAGTCGCCTTCCGGCACATCGCCCTTGATCAGCTTGTAGCATTTCTTGTTCTCGAAGAACAGCACCGGATCAGGATCACGGACAGCGGCCTTGAGCAGTCCCTTCGCATCTGCAGCCGAATAAGGAGCCACAATCTTAAGCCCCGGCGTGCCGAAGAAGATCGACTCCGGGCACTGCGAATGGTACAGCCCGCCGAAGATGCCGCCGCCGATCGGCGCACGGATGACGACTGGACAGTTCCAGTCATTATTGGAACGGTAGCGGATTTTGGCTGCTTCGCTAATAATCTGGTTGGTTGCGGGCAGCATGAAATCCGAGTATTGCATCTCGGCAATCGGCTTCATGCCGTACATCGCAGCGCCGATGGCCACCCCTGCAATAGCAGATTCCGCAAGCGGCGTATCCAGTACCCGTTCTGCGCCGAACTGCTCCTGCAAGCCTTTGGTCGTTGTGAAGACGCCGCCCTTCACGCCGACATCCTCACCCAGCACGAACACCGACTCGTCACGTTCCATCTCTTCCTTCATTGCCAGCCGGATTGCATCGATATATTCCATCATCGCCATGGCTTAAGCGCCCCCCTTCAGGCCGGATTCATCGTAGACATGCAGCAGCGTATCTTCCGGTTTCGGGAACGGCGCATTCTCCGCGTAGGTTATAGCCTCTTTCAGTTCAAGATTATATTCGGCAGCCAGATCACGCTCCTGCTCGTCACTCCATAGACCGAGTCCGGTCAGATAAGTGCGGAACGCGGCGATGCCGTCTTTTTTCCAGTTCTCATCCACTTCCTCCTGGGTCCGGTAAGCCAGATCATTGTCCGAAGTGGAGTGCGGTGACAAGCGGTACATCATCGCTTCAATCAAGGTCGGGCCTTCACCGGCAAGCGCACGTTCCCGGGCCTCCTTCACCACACGGTAGACCTCCAGCGGATCATTGCCGTCCACCCGGATGCCGGGGAAGCCGTAGCCGAGCGCACGGTCGCTGACCTTGCCGCCAAGCTGCTTGTGAGCAGGAATCGAGATCGCATACTGATTGTTCTGGCAAAAAATAATCATAGGCAGCTTATTCACACCGGCAAAGTTACACGCTTCATGGAAATCCCCCTGGTTGCTGGAGCCTTCCCCGAAGGTAACGAAGGAGACGAACTTCTTCTTCTGCATCTTCGCCGCCAGCGCGAAGCCTGCCGCATGCGGAACCTGGGTCGTGACCGGGCTTGAGCCCGTTACAATCCGCAGGCGCTTGCTGCCGAAGTGGCCCGGCATCTGCCGGCCGCCGCTGTTGGGATCTTCCGCCTTGGCGAAGACGGAGAGCATCAGCTCGCGCGTGGTCATTCCGACAGAGAGGACAAACGCATAGTCCCGGTAATAGGGCAGGAAATAGTCATTCTCCCGGTCCAGTGCAAATGCCGCCGCGACCTGTGCCGCCTCCTGCCCGATGCCGGATACATGGAAATTGATCTTGCCCGCACGCTGCAGCAGCAGACTGCGCTCATCATATTTCCGTCCGAGCTGCATGAATCTGTACATATCGATAACCTGGCCGTCTGTGAGTCCAAGCTGCTTATGTCTGTTAACGGTGTCTACAGTACCTTGGGATTCCATATAAGAGGTACCTCCTAAAAAGTATTGCCGGCGCTCAGCTTCCAGCCCCGCTATCTCTAACAGGTTCAGGATGCGTCCGCCAGGCGGGTTGACCCTAATACTAAATATATATATGCCCTGATCCTATCACCAGGTACTAAATCCATTATAATCTTTTTCGCGGCAAAAAGAAAAGCCAAAATCCCTCCGCCAAGGCAGGGCTCTGGAACCGAACAAATATAGCCGGTATGGAGCGATATCAGCGCATTACGCGCGTTCAGCTCCCTCCGGCCTTCTTGTTAAGCTCTCTATCGCACGCTAGAATCCGATTGCTCTTCCATCCACCGCCAGCATCGCCTCGCCCAGCACCTCCGACAGTGTCGGATGAGCATGTACAGCCTCCCCGACCTCCCAAGGTGTAGCATCCAGGATCTGGGCCAGCGCCGCTTCGCCGATCAGATCGGTCACATGCGGGCCGATCATCTGCACGCCGAGGATATCCCCGTTCTTCGCGTCAGCCACCACCTTCACGAAGCCGTCCTTCATGCCGTAGACAATGGCTTTGCCGATGGCGGAGAACGGGAATTTGCCGGTCACCGTCTCACGGCCGAGCTCCTTCGCTTCCTTCTCTGTGTAACCGACGCTTGCCACTTCCGGCCGTGTATAGACACAGCGGGGAACCAGATGAGTCTCATAAGGATGGAGCGCTTCGCCCGCCAGATGGTTGACCGCACGGATGCCTTCATGGCTGGCGGCGTGAGCCAGCTGCAGTCCGCCGATACAATCGCCAATCGCATAGATATGCGGCTCACCCGTCTGCATATTGGCATTTACCGCAATGACACCTGTATCGAAGCGGATATCTGTGTTTTCCAGTCCGAGATTCTCGATGTTCGCCACGCGTCCCACGGATACGAGCAGCTTATCAGCCGACAGACTCTGGCTCTGCTCCCCCTTGCGGGCTTCAATCGTAATCCCTGTCTCCGACACTGTGCAGGTCTCGGCATCCACCGTTGTTCCGGTGAGCACCCGGACTCCGCGTTTCTTCAGCAGACGCAGCAGCTCGCGGGCCACCTCTTCATCCTCCTGCGGCAACAGCTGCCCGGCTGCCTCGACGACAGTCACCTGCACTTCGAAATCAGCCAGCATGGATGCCCACTCCACTCCGATTACCCCGCCGCCCACAATAATAATCGAGGCCGGTAGCTCCTCAAGCGTAAGCGCCTCTTCACTGCTCAGAATCACCTTGCCGTCAGGCACTAGGCCAGGCAGAATGCGCGGACGCGAGCCGGTAGCGATGATGAGATTCGTGGAGACCACGGTCTCCATCTCGCCATTCTCCAGTTCTACAGCTACAGCACCGCTTCGCGGGGAGAAGATCGAAGGCCCGATGATCCGGCCTTTGCCCTTTAGCACCTGAATCTTGTGCTTGCGCATCAGATACTGCACCCCCTGATGTAGCTGCTCTACTACCGCTTCCTTGCGCTGCTGCACTTTGGGGAACACCAGCTTGGTGCCCGTAGTCTCTATACCGTAGCTTTCGCTCTCGTTGATTTCAGCCAGTACCTCTGCACTGCGCAGCAGTGATTTGCTGGGAATACAGCCGCGGTGCAGGCAGGTTCCGCCCAGCTTGTCCATTTCAATAACGACAACGGATTTGCCCAGCTGCGCAGCGCGGATCGCTGCCACATAACCGCCGGTGCCTCCCCCAAGTATCGCCACATCACAGGTCATTGTCATGATATGTATCCTCCAGTCATTCCTCTTGAATTCAGTTCAATCTATTATATTGTACTCTCTTTCGGGAGTAATACAAAACATACAAACGTCATGTATTCATGGACTTTTGCAGGTTAAAGCGTTATCATATGGGTGAATTCAAACGGCTGCGAAGAGGAGCGACTGTGATGAAACTGCTGATTTCACGCTTCATTGCCATCCTTATTCTGGTGATCCCCGGCCTCCTGGCGATGACGGGCTTCCTGATGATGAAAGATGATCTGTTCAACTATTTCGCCATGCATGGCGATGAGACTGCTATTCCCAAATTTGCGTGGCTGCATTTCGGCGGCGGCCTGCTTTTATTCCTGGCGGGCATGACCTTCCTCGGCGGCTGGATTCTGGCCCGTGACCGCAAAAAGAACTACGTTGGCCCCCGCTTCCGGGAGAAGCAGCAAGCACAGCAGCCCCCGTCCTCCGAAGCCCGCTCCTAATTATATTCCATTGAAACAGGGGATGCCTCAAGCCATTAACGAACCGGCTGCTGAGGCATCCCCTTGTTGTCCTATGAGAGGGTATAGTTGTAAGCGCTGACGAACAGCACAATTGCACAATGTACAACAGAAAAGGGTAATCTCCAGCAGAATTCAGAAGCTATTGGTCGAGTAGGCGGGGCCTTTCCTTCGTGGATTTTGCCCCTACCCCTCACAGATCCGTACGTGCGCAATTTACGCATACGGCTCTTCACCCCATCGTTCACAATTGGCCTTAATCGTAGATATTGACGTAGATCCGCGGCTTAGGTAGCCTGAATTCGTTTAGCACTTCGTAGAACCTCTCCCAGGTGAAACTCCTGCGCTGACTTCTGCGGTTTAGCCATGTATAGATCAAGTCGAGCGTTTGCATGTAATAGGTTTTTATTTTCTCCGAGTTATCCGTGATTCCATAGTATCGGTAGTGTCCCGACAGTTTGGACCGGATGACGCCTAGGAAATCCTCCTGCTTCATGTGGCGATTCCACCTGACCCAGCTCTTCATGGCTCTGACCTTCTGTCTGAATTTCTTCCCACTCGTTTTACGCTTTACCCGGAAGGTTCCTTTTCGGCTCTTGGCGCAGTAGTGCGTGAAGCCTAGGAAATCGAATGTTTTCGGTTTCCCTTCGCCCTTCCTCCGTGATTCTGCTTCCGCAAAACGACCGAACGCGATGATTTTCGTCTTCTCTTCCGCAATGCTTAACCCGAATTTCTCCAGCCGGAGCACAAGTGCGGTATAGAAGCGTTCTGCATCTTCTTTGTACTGGAAGCAGCATACAAAATCATCGGCGAAGCGCACCATTTCGGCTTGCCCCCCGCACTGCTTCCTCACCGTCACGGTAAACCATAGGTCAAGGACATAGTGCAGGTAGACGTTGGCTAGCAGGGGCGACACCACCGAACCTTGGGGAGTTCCTTCCTCCGTCGGTTCAAAGTGTCCATCCTCCTGAATACCTGCTTTCAGCATCCGTCTCACCAGCCGGTGGATGTTTGGATCTCCGATTCGCAGTTCGAGGAATTTCATCAGCCATTCGTGATTTACATGGTTGAAGAAGCCGGAGATGTCTGCATCGACGACATAGCTGGTTTTTCCCTGCTCGATGACCCGGTTTAGATGTTTCAGCGCACTGTGCATGTTTCGGTTCGGGCGAAATCCATACGAGAAATCCATGAAGTCTTGTTCATAAATGGCTTCCAGTACTCTTTTCAGCGCATGTTGCACCAGTTTGTCTTCATACGCAGGAATTCCTAGGGGCCGCATGTTTTTCCCGTCCTTTGGGATGTACACTCTTCTCGCGGGCTGAGGTCTGTAGCTTCTTCGCTTTAACCGGTCCACCAGGTGTGTTACATTCGCTTCCACGTTGGCTTCGTACGTCTCTTTGGTCGATCCATCGACTCCGGTTGCCTTTCCCGGTTTCATCTCTTTGTGACTTCTCTTTAATGCTTCTGTGTCAATGAGATGTCCGATGGAGTTGAACCGTAACTTCGGATCTGCTTTGGCCATTTCTGCTATTCTTGTTAATTTCGTTTCCATTTTTTTTTCCCACCTCTGTGTGTGGCCAATGTGTCCTTACCAAGATTGATGGGGTGTCGCCTGCCTTTCCTCCGCCCCCATTACAGGGGTTTCACAGGTCTTATGCGGCAATCCGACTCCCTGAACGCCGTTTGACATTCTTACGTGTTACGGCTTGTTTGCCATACTCCTGCAAAGGTTCCTAAATAGTACTTCTCTCGCAGAAGAGCGTCAGGGTCTCCCGAGTTGCTGAGTAACCATGGGTATACATGCCTGGCTCTTCGACCCCGGGGAAGCTCCTCCATCCTCGCCTTTTTTTTTTTTTTTCGGCTGGAGTCATGTTGTCTTCCGGGAAAGTGAGCCCGTCGACCTTCCCGTTTGCTGCATTTCGAGGCTCCATCACTTTCAGGCCTGCATCCTAACTGTCTACGCTTAAACGGCAGGGTTACCCTTGCCGCTCCAAGACTCGCTATTGGTGGCGTGGCTTTCGCCTTTCCAAGCAGGGGTTCCACCTGCTAAGTTACTCAACCTAGGCTCGGTCGCTCCACTTCGTACAGTAGAATTCGAACAACCCCCACTTTTCTGCTCAAATCAGCAAAATCTAATGTACCAAATACAGTAGAATACCATTTTCCACTCAAAAATCAGATTTCTACTGCACAAAATACAGTTACCTTACCAATTCCACCGCCGTAGCCTCTACGTACAGCCTTCAACGCAAGTGTGAGCATTAGCGTGAGCATCAGCATTAGCGTGAGCATCAGCGCCAGCATCAGCGTTACACTTCCCGTGCTTCACCCTCACCATGCCTCACTCATGCCTCAACCATCCCTCATCCTTACTCCCCGGCCGCGTCCTTACTTCCCCGCACCAGCTGACTATAGAGGCCGCCCTGCCGGAGCAGCTCCTCATGCGAGCCCTGCTGAAGCAGGCGTCCGCCCTCAAGCACCAGGATGCGGTCGGCTGCGCGGATCGTGCCCAGCCGGTGGGCGATCACGAAGCTGGTCCGGCCGCGCATCAGCGCCTGGAGCCCTTCCTGAATCTTGATCTCGGTCACCGTATCGATGCTGCTCGTCGCCTCATCCAGTACCAGCATAGACGGATTCGCCAAAATTGCCCGGGCAATAGCCAAGAGCTGCTTCTGTCCCTGGCTGATACCGCTGCCGTCCACAGACAGCATCCGGTCGTAGCCGTCCTGGAGTCTCATGATGAAGGCATGGGCATTGGCCAGCTTCGCAGCCTCCTCCACCTCTTCATCGGTTGCATCCAGCCGGCCGTAGCGGATATTATCGCGGATCGTACCTTTGAACAGGAAGGAGTCCTGGAGGACGAAGGCCATATGGCTGCGCAGACTCTCACGGGTGACCGTTGACAGCTCCCGCCCGTCCAGCGTAATGCTGCCCCGGCTCGGATCGTAGAAGCGGGACAGCAGGCCGATTAGCGTCGTTTTGCCAGCACCGGTAGGTCCGACCAGCGCAATCATCTCACCGGGCTTCGCTTCAAATGAAATATCCTGCAGCGTATCTGCCCCCCCATCATAGGAGAAGGAGACCTCCGAGAACTTCACAGCGCCCTCAACATGCGCAAGCTTCACCGCCGCGCCCTCATCCCGGGCCTCGGTCTCTTCATCCAACACCTCGAAGACGCGCTCCGCACCGGCGATCGCCGACAGCAGCGTGTTCCATTGGTTCGCCAGATCATTCAGTGGCCGGGTGAACTGGCGGGCATATTCGGCAAAAGCGATAATAATCCCCACCGTCACCAGCCCGCGGATTGCAAGCAGCCCCCCGACTCCGGCCACGATAGCAAAGCTCAGGTTGTTCAGACCATTCATCAGCTTAGGAATGAAGCCCGAAATCGATTGCGCCCAATACCCCGACAGCATAATCCGTGTATTGCGCTCTCTGAAGCCGGTAATTACCCGCTCCTCCTGCGAGAAGGCTTTGATAATCCGCTGTCCGGACAAGGTCTCTTCAATGAACCCGTTCAGCTCACCCATATTCCGCTGCCGCTCCTTGAACAGCGGGCCGGTCCGCCGGGTAATCCAGCGCATGCCCAGCATCATCAGCGGCACCACAATGAAGGTTAGCAGCGTCAAGAGCGGGCTGAGCCATAGCATTACGCCAACCGTTCCCACCAGCGTCAGAATACTGGAAAAAATCTGAATCGCCGAGCTGTTCAGCGTCGAGCTGATATTCTCGATATCATTGGTCAGACGGCTCATAATCTCTCCCTGCTGCCTGCGGTTAAAGAAGGAGATCGGCAGGCAGTGCAGGTGTGAGAACAGATCCGTCCGCATCCGGTAGACCGTCTCCTGGGCCACTTCGATCATCCAGACATTTTGCAGCCAGGAGACCAGGGAATTCAGCAGGTAGACGAGCGCCAGCACCAGCAGGAAGAGCCCCCACGTTCTGCCGCCCTCCCCGCCCAGATAGTCGTCCACTGCCCGGCTGATCAGGTAGGGTCCAAGAAGCGACAAGGCTGAGCTTAGCAGAACCATGAACAGCACCAGTACCAGCTTTGTCCGGCGTTCAGCGAGATAAGTCCATATGCGTCCTAATGTGCCAGACCAGTTCTTGGCCTTCGCCTTCGGCTTCCGGCTGCCCATCGCCCCGAAGATCTTGGCTTCGCCGTGGCCTACTTCCAGCTTCGGATAGCGGAACGGCTCAATGAGTGCTTTGAACATGCTGCCCCTCCCCTGTCTGCGATTGATAGATTTTGCGGTACAGCGAGGACTCATCCATTAGTTCGGAATGGGTCCCCTGCGCAATGAGCCGGCCTTCGTCCAGCAGCAGAATTAGATCCGCCGAGGCAGTGGAGCTAATTTTCTGTGTGATCAGGAAGGTCGTGCAGGACAATTTCTTCAGCTCTGCCAGCAAAAGCCCCTCCGTCACCGCATCAAGCGCACTGGTGCTGTCATCCAGAATCAGGATCGCCGGTCTGCGCACCAGCGCCCGTGCAATGCTCAGACGCTGCTTCTGCCCGCCCGACAGATTAACTCCGCGTTGCCCAAGGGCAGTATCGTAGCCCTGCGGCAGCCCGGCAACTGTGTCATGAATCTGTGCTGCCGCTGCTGCCTGCTCAATCTCTGCCTGACTCGCCGCTGCATTTCCCCAGGCTATATTCTCCCGGATCGAGCCGGTGAATAGCAGTACCTCCTGAGGTACATAGCCAATCGAGCCCCGTAAGGTCTGCATATCCATCTCCGTATGCTTCTGTCCGTCCACCAGGATGCTCCCGCTGCCGCATTCATACAGCCTGGGAATCAGCGTTACCAGAGAGGATTTGCCTGAGCCGGTCGCGCCCATAATCGCCACGCGTTCCCCCGGCTGCACCGTGAAGGAGATATCGTCAAGCACCTTAATATCACTGTCGGGATAGCTGAAGCTGACCCGCTGGAATTCCACCTTGCCTTGAACAGCTGACGCAAGACCTTTTCCAGAAGTCATACCCAGCTCGCCCGGGCCATCGCTTGCCGCCATCACTTCAGTGACCCGTCCCGAAGACGCCCGTGCGCGGGAGAAGCTGACCATAATCCAGGATAGCGCTGACAGCGCTCCCATCGTCCGCAGCGAGTAGTTAATGACAGCAACTGTCTGCCCCAGCGTCGCATCCCCTGTAGAGATCTCTATCCGCCCAAACCATAACACGGCCAGAATACCGGCGTTGACGATGATCATAATGAACGGGGTTGAGGTCTCGGTAAGCCGCAGCGCAGCAATAGTCGATCTCATCAGCTCTCCGCTGAACGTTGCGAACCGCCCGATCTCATGGCCCATCCGCACAAATACACGAATCAGCCGGATACCGGTCAAATTCTCCTGAATCACACCATTCACGCCGTCGAGCCGGCTCTGCACATTGCGGAACAGCTCGGACGCTCTGCGCATCAGCCAGATCATGAAAATCACCAAAAACGGCAGCGTCACGGTCAGCAGCAGCCCCAGCTTGATATGTACCACAAGCGCCATAATCACGCTTCCAATCACAACCAGCGGAATACGGGTCATGAACCGTAGCCCCATGAATATCGTATCCTGAATTTGTGTTACATCCCCGGTAAGGCGGGTGATCAGAGATGAGGTAGGGAAGCGGCTAAAAATATCGTAAGAGAACGACTGTACCTTTTCATACAGCTTGTCACGCAGGTCGAATGCGAACCCCTGACTGACATGCGACGCAAAAAAGGAGCTGAGTATTCCCGCCAGAAACGCCACAGCGGCACTCCCTACCAGTACACCGCCCCACAGCCAGACGACAGCCGTGTCCTGTTGCCGGATACCGTCATCAATGATTTTGGAGATCAGCAGCGGCTGCGACAGCTCCACGGCCAGCTCAATCAGCATCATGACCAGCGCGGCAATAGCGGCGACCCGGTATTTTTTAAGAAAAGTCAACATTAGCTTCATCGAAGATACCCCATTTGCTTATTCGTAGAGCGCATCCCGCAGGCGGGTAGACATGGCAGAGCCTTGTCCCGACTTCAAAATGACCCGGCGCAGTGCCTTGTTGCTGCGGTTCAGCTCGGTGAGCTCGGCCAGCATGTCTTCCAGTAAATTCTCCGTATCGGGGATGAGCTCCCCCTTCTCCCGCAGCGCATTAATCCGTTCCTTATATTGCTCCAATTTCTCTGTCACCTGACTAACTTCCCTTCTGTTCACTATATTCTCCTGCTGAAGACACAATTGCGTTCATTATAGCACATCCCGGGCGGAAGCAATGTTTGCACTGGCTACTCCGGCCCCGAGTATGATACTCTAGAAAGGTCGATTTTTGGGTCGTGTTGCAGATTAGCTCAACAGTGAAAGGATAGATGGACGTGGCACAATTATTTTTCAGGTATGGAGCTATGAACAGCGGCAAATCCATTGAGATTCTCAAGGTTGCACATAATTATGAAGAGCAGGGCAAGTCGGTGCTCCTCTTCACACCTTCCATTGATAACCGGGATGAAGTGGGATACATCTCCTCCCGGATCGGACTGCGCAAGCAGGCTATTCCTATCGACGAGCAGACCGATATCTACAGCATTGTCAGCTGCAGTCTGCCGAAGCCGCACTGTGTACTGATAGACGAGTGCCAATTCCTGAGCAAGGACTGCATCCTGCAGCTGGTGCGTATTGTGGATGAGCTTGACATTCCGGTGATGGCCTTCGGCCTCAAAAATGATTTCCAGAACAATCTGTTCGAAGGCAGCAAATATATGCTGATCTACGCCGACAAGATCGAAGAAATGAAGACCATCTGCTGGTTCTGCGCACGGAAAGCCACCATGGCGCTGCGGGTCGAGAACGGCAAGCCGGTATACAGCGGCAAACAGATCCAGATCGGCGGCAATGAAGCCTATTACCCGGTCTGCCGTAAATGCCACAAGAATCCTCCATTGTAAAATACCCTAAAACAGAACATTAAAACGCACTCCAGCCCTCAACAGGCCAGAATGCGTTTTTTTGTGTTCCAGTCTATTGAACCGCTTGAAGCGCCCTGTGCTCATCCTCCTTGCGGACGAACAGATCATGCTGGATCGTAGCCTTCCCGCCGAAGTCAGCACGCCGTGTGGTCTCTCTCATTCCGCCATTAATCCGGGAACGGTGCGGGATGCCAGCTGCTGCAAGGCGGCTTTTGACCCGGAGATATTGTCCCTGATCGAACGTGGTGTACACTAATGTGCGCTCCCTCGGGACGAAGACATGCCAGATACCTCTAAGCAAGCCCACATGCGTCTCCTCCCTTTAGTTCAGATAACGTTCATGAAGAACCCGCAGATGATGCCGTTCATGTCCGATGATCAGAGCAATCTGCGCTCTAACCGACATCGCAATGCCATTGGAGCTGCCTGTACGGGTATAATCATTATCCACCAGACTGTCTACCAGCGCCAGGGTGGACTCCCGGACGATCCGGTAATGCGCAATCATCTCTTGCAGCGTGAAGCGGTCGAACGCCCCGGCAGCCGCATAATCATTCTCTTCATAGCCCGGCAGCGGCGCCTGTTCTCCCCTCGCAAAACAAAGCAAGCGGTAAGACATAATGCGGTCATTATCCGTCAGATGCCCTAGCATTTCCTTGATACTCCACTTCCCGGGGGCATAGCGGTAGGCCCCTTGCTCCTCTGTCAGCCCGCCGAGCAGAGCCAGTACCTCCTGAGTCTGCTCTCTTAGAATAACGCCCAGTGCTCCTTCCGGCGGCACCAGTGTAATATATCTGGACTGAAATTCGGTATACTCTCCTTGCGCAGGACGCTGATTCATGGTAAAAACCCCTCTCCAAACCAATTTTCAAGAAATATTTGCCGGATTGTGTCAAAACCTGTTGTTGTATCTTAGCCTATTATGTATAATATCACCAGGATTACAGATTTGTTAATCTATTTCCCGGGAGTGTAAGCATGCTGGATTTTGTGCTTTATATGGTGTTTTCAGTTTTAGAGAGTTCTGCCTTATTCTATCTGGCATTTAAAATTTTCAAACTCGACATTTATCCAAAAGAAATTGTGTTTGCAGGCTTAATTATGGCATTCATTTCTTACACCCTTCGTAATAATTATGGGCTCTCTAAAATAGACGTTTTTCTCCAGTATACTTTAACTTTCCTATTTATTTGGCTTTTGTTCAGGATTCATATATTTTTTGCTGTTATTGTAACAGGCGTTGCTTATCAAGCATATATGTTAATTCAATCAGTTCTATATTTATTTATAAATAGTACCGGTATATATGAACTGAAATTCCCTTCCATATCTATAGGGATATATATTTTGCAGATTTTAACTTCTGCAGGAGCATTCATTGTTGCTTACAATATAGGCGTAAAAAGAAAAGGCTTTGATTTCATTCCTGATAAACCTGAGGGAAGAGTTACAATTAGCAAAAGTGATAAAATATTATTTGCTTTGTGTATCCCTTCTGTTCTTGTAGTAATACTGATGCTTTACCTTATTGAATATTTACCTCACTTTTTCTTTGTTATACCTTTATTTTATGGTTTTCTATTATTTGGATATCTCTATTTATCAAGTCAAAAAAATCGTGGTGGAATATATTGAACACTCTTGCTTTTAAAATTTCGACGGCTATTAAGAACGCAAATCCAGAAGAAACAGGTTCTATCGAGGTCTTGCAATACTCTCTCAATATTATTCTAAATACTTTTCTTATTATTACCTGTTCTTTATTTTTCGGCTGGTTGCTGAACAATACAGCAGCTACGCTATTGTTTTTCGCAAGCTTCTCCGTACTAAGAATTTTTTCTGGCGGATTTCATTTAAGAACAGCTACTGCATGCAATATAGTGACCACCCTGCTTTGTGTGCTTACCCCTTACTTTTTTATTTTAACGGGCTCTTTTCTTCTGATGGCTTTCAACATGATTAGCTTTATTATAATGTGCTTTTTTGCCCCTAATCCAGATAAAAATGCCCGAATTCCATATCATTGGTTTCCTCATTTAAAAGTTATCTCTATTTTTCTAGTAGCATGTAATTTTTTTATTGGCTCATCGGTTTTAGGACTGGCTTTTTTTGTTCAATCATTAACCGTATTACCCTGGAAAAGGAGGTTGAAATTATGAAAGCCATGACAGCTAAATACGTTTCAAAAGCGTTAGAATCTTCCGCACGCTTCTTTGTTTCCGTTATGAAGATTAGTCTGCACAGCCCTGAAGCTCCTCAAGAACTGCGTAAGTAATCATACAAGGATGGGGAATACATGCGTGTTCTACTAAATGACGGTTCTTCCCGCGATATCCTGGAAGAAGATATATTGTATTTCTCTAATTATAAAAATACAATATTCGTCCATACGAAAGAAGGCGAATTTGTTTTCCCCACCACTCTTTCCGATCTCTTATCAGCTTATAGGGATGAAGGGTTCGAACGGCTAGATCGCAGTAATGTAGTGAGTCTAAGCAACATTGAAGCTTATGATTCGGAGCGTAAGATCGTTCTGTTTAATCAAGGAAAACAGTTTGCCCATGTATCGGAGTCCAACGAATCCAGAATTAAGAAATACTTGACTAATCGCGAATTCGATGATTAATTCACCGTAGAATGTAAAGAGAGCAGCGATCCTTTTTATAGGTTCGCTGCTTTTTTGTAGTCATATATGGCTAATAAAAACAAAATCAATCATTATCACATATTATCCAACTTATGTAAAGTAAAATTCAGAGGGCGAATGACAGCAGACGGATTATATTCCAGATGGTACCATTTACATAGAAGCATTTCATTAATATCTTAATTATCTTTTCCACTACTCTCAACCATGATGGAGGAATACAATGGATACTTACTTTCATCCTTCTCCGCGCCCCTCATCACTTGAGCTATTGTCTAACGAACAATTAATGAACATCTACGAATTGGCGCTGGAAGCCAAGGCTTCACCGGATTTTATCCAGATTATCAGGAATGTTCTCACCACGCGGAATCTTTCAGGTACCCAACATCATTAGAATGCGAAGCTCTCCACCCATAGGATATACCTCCACAGATGCCAAAAAACCATCCTCCACAATGTGCGGGGATGGTTTTTGGTGAGCAACAAGCTTACGCCTACTCGATGATTTCGGTCTTGAACACATTCTCCAGCTTCCCGCCGAGCCGCTTCTTGAGGGGAACCTTGATATCGCGTCCCAGCTCCTTGAAGAAGGTCTCGGCATCACATTTGACGTTCTGGGCCATAGCAATGACAGTTCCATCGGCAACGATATTCTGATTCACTTCAAGCGGCACATCTACTTCAATATCGTATTTTTTGGTCAGTGTCTTGATGTATCTTGCAAAAATCTCCAACAGCTCTTCGTTGTTGAAATTCTCGATAGCCGCTTTCCCTTTGCTGGTGAACTTCATATTGATTCTCATGATTCTTATCCCCTTTTCTGTCTAACCATTTGTAGTTTGTTTATGGATCAAGATGAATAGATGGCTGCAAGAAAGGGCAACATTATTCATTTTGCAAGCACGCTAAGCCGGGCCCTTCTTTACTTGTACACGCCCTTGATCTGTTGTACTTTGAACTGGGTGAATTCCTTCAAGGCCTGAATGACCTGATCCTGTTCCTCTTCCTTCAGCTCGAAGATACCTTCACGCAGCCATTCTCCGAATAAGTATGCCTGACGCCCTTGGCGCGGCTGCCTGCGGAGACTGTCCAGACTTCCCTCGAATATATCGTTAAGCACATCGGTCAGGTTGTACTTCTCGATCTTCTCTATAACCATTCCTGCCCCATATTCCGTCTCATAAACGATGACCTCGTCAGAATCAAAGGAAACATATGACGTTTCTTTGTCTTCCTTCGCCCGGAATTCCTTCAGCTTGTTGAACGCCGTCTCGTAAATGTAGTCCTGGGACTGATTATGCTTAGGCAGCTTGTAGCCCTGCTTCAGCGTCTTGATGTACTCAATATCAGGCATATAGTCGGCCAAATGATACATCCGGTTCTTGAGATCCCCTCCGAGTGCTTCAATGATCTTATCCAGGTTATCCTTAAGCGGGATACTCTCTCCCCGTTCAATCTTGCTGAGCTGTGAATAACTGATGCCGCTCTTCTCTTCCAGCCCCCTGAGGGTTAACCCCCGGGCCTTCCTGAAGTGCCGGATGAAATTCCCCAGCTCATCGGGGTAATTATCGAAATCGTTCATAAGAGCCACCTCTACCTATATCATAACACAAGACAACAATTTGTGTTTCATAATAACAATTGTTTGTGTAAATTCTTTAGGCGAGAAGCGTAAAACCCTCCATATCCCCTTAATATATGGGGTTAATTCCCATAAATGAGAACCATTCTAATCCGTTTTCCTTATTCTCTCAAATAGACCCCAATCTTATCCGATATAACCTAATGTAAACTTAATACCACAACTGGAGGAATGTTCATGTCTTACACAATGGAAGTCAATCTTGCAAAAAACCAGGTGATCGTCAGAGCCTACGGCCTGACTGAGAGTGACGTACCCGCCTACATAGCAGATTTTGAAAATGCTCTGAAGCAGCTGAAGCCAGGCTTTACCGGAGTAACTGATGTGACCGGTTCCCCAACCGTGCTCTCTCCTGAAGTAGCCGCAATGCTCGCTCCCACCGGTGACCGCGCGGTAGAAGCAGGAGTAGGCGGCTGGGTATACGTTGCAGACTCCCCGGTCTGGAAAATGCAAATGAAAAGACTGTTCGGCAAATTCGCCGTGCATTATCCTACATATCAAGAAGCCGATGCTTACCTGAGCAGTCTGGGCAACCAGTCCGTTAATTAAGGTATATGAAATATAAGCTTATATTTATAACAAAACCGACCAAGCAATGGCTTGGTCGGTTTCTTTTACATAACAGTAGCAGCCATTCCGGTAACTAGCGCCTATAGATTCACCACATGTAATGACCCAGGTGCTTTTTGTTATTCCTTAATACCCCGGTCAAGGACGCCGCACACAATATAATATAGAGTCCCAGGAAAAGCGGCATGGACAGGACCGCCTTACGCTCAACAATCCCCATTCCAATAAAAGTCATCCCTAATATGAGATAGGGCAGGACCATCCCTCTTTGAAAAGAGGCCCGCTCCTCCTTACTCAAACTATCCCTAACGGATTGCCGAAGGAACACATCAAGTCCAAAAAAGTGACAAGCCGCTTGTGTGAGCATCCAGATCCCTAAAAGAATCTGCGCTATGATTTCTCCCACCTCCTTTGCTTATCCCTTCATTATAAACTAAAAAAAGCCACTCCATGAAGGAGTGACTTGATTTACTACCTATTTGTCGTACAGTCTAATGAATGGCTAAGTATCTTTATTGCCTTCGTTGCAATGTATGTATGCGCTTGTAACTGGTGTTTTCAGACTCACACGCAAGTCATGATCCAGACGCGGCTGTTAATCAATGGGGACTGTCTCGGGCTCATCCTAAACGAGAGAACATACAAGAACAACACTCTAACGGGTAAGGATGTGGGTACCTTCCTTTCATGACGGGTGCTCCCGCCTATCTGTCTCCAATTCTGAGAGTTTTTTCTCACCGACCGCTTGTATGGAGCCTGATTGTTGCACATTTTGCAGGATTACACTTAAAAATATTAATGGCCACGGTGCATTGTTGCATTATTTGCAGTAATTCCGTTGTTTAGAGCAAGTTAGCGCTGGCTTTGTTGCATTTCATGCAGGATTTCAGCATCGGTCGATTCTATTGGGCAACATTGCTGCACTTCTTGCAGGATTTCTCTACAATGTTACGGGCTGTGAAGCATTAGGCCCATACATCATCGCAGCAGTATAAATTGTATTCGGTTTTTCGCATACAAACTACTTGGGTGTAGTAAAACAAAATACCACTTGCTATTGGGGAATACAATTTCCCATTAGCAAGTGGTATTTATTATTATGCTATTCCGGTATTTTTAGGCTCTAGACTACTTAACCCTTCACATATCCAGCCCCTAACCCTTTCAAGACACCTTATGCTCAATGCGCAGCTTATCCGCTACCATGGCAATAAATTCCGAGTTAGTTGGCTTGGATTTGGAGATATTAATGGTATAGCCGAACAGGTGGGAGATGCTGTCGATGTTGCCACGGGTCCAGGCGACTTCAATCGCATGGCGGATGGCGCGTTCTACACGGGAAGGCGTGGTCTTGAATTTCTCGGCTATAGCCGGATACAGCGTCTTGGTGATGGCACCAAGGATCTCAATGTTGTTATAGACCATGGTGATGGCTTCACGCAGGTACTGATAGCCTTTGATATGCGCAGGGACGCCGATTTCATGAATGATTGAGGTAATATTCGCATCCAGGTTCTTGCCCTTGGACAGCGGAACCACATTACTGGAAGATCTGGAAGAAGAATAGCCGGACATGCTTCCGGAAGTGCTCATACTGCCCTGCGTGCCAACCAGCTGGCGCACACGGTTCGCCAGAACCTCCATGTCAAACGGTTTCAGAATATAATAAGAGGCGCCAAGCTGAACGGCTCTCTGCGTAATATTCTCCTGGCCAAAAGCGGTCAGCATAATGATCTTGGGCTGCGGGTTCAGATCCATATCACGCAGGCGTTCCAGCACGCCGAGGCCGTCCAGATGCGGCATAATGATATCAAGAATAAGGACATCAGGGATCTTACGTGCTCCGCTGAGCATCTGTAGTACCTCTTCCCCATTATAGGCAATGCCTGTTACGGTCATATCTTCTTGTTCAGTAATGTACTCGGCGAGCAAGTTCGTGAACTCCCTGTTATCATCGGCCAACAACACTTCAATATTCTGCACTGGCTACTTCCTCCTTATATATCTGCTATTCAGAAAATAATGATCATCTTCTCTCCCTATAACTTTCGACATCAGGTTTGAATATCCTTCTGTCGAAAATTATTTTTCTTTATTTTTTTTCGGTGTTGATTTATAATTAAATATTTTGTTTCACGTTTCGAGGATAATCGCTGCCCTTCGACAAAAAAATCTTAAGGCTAAACCGCCTTAAGATTGTATTGAGGCTCCTGATCCTGTTGAACCACACCGGAGTCCCTGAGCATCCACTCAATGAAGCAGCCATACCCTGACTTGGGATCATTGACGAACACATGGGTCACTGCACCGATTAGACGGCCGTTCTGGACAATCGGGCTGCCGCTCATTCCCTGGACAATCCCTCCGGTCTTATCAAGCAGACGCGGGTCGGTGATGCGCAGCACCATACCCTTAGTAGCAGGGGTCTGCTGACGGGCCACATGGATGATCTCTACGTTGAAGCGTTCGACCTGCTGACCATCGACAACGGTAAGAATTTGCGCCGGTCCTTCCTTCACTTCAGTGCTCATGGCCACCGGAATCGGCTCCTGATATAGGCTGTGCTCAGGATTACGGGTCATTTTACCGAATATTCCGAAATCCGTGTTGCTCTCCACATTCCCGAGAACCTGGCTTTCCTTCAGAAAATGGGCCCGTTTCTCCCCAGGATCGCCATCCTGGCTCTTGGAGATTGAAGTGACGCTGGACTGCACGATATGGCCGCTGCCGACCACAATCGGCGTACCTGTGTTCATGTCGGTGATGACATGCCCAAGGGCCCCGTACACACCCTGCTTCGGGGCGTAGAAAGTGAGGGTCCCTACACCTGCTGCGGAATCCCGGATGTAGAGCCCGAGCCGCCACACCTTGTCTGTGCGGTCATAAGCGGGCTTTAGCTGAGCTGTGTGCTCTTTACCGCCGCGTTTGTAGACGATGCTTAAGGAATCATTGCTCCGGCCGGCTTGCTCGACCAGCCTTGCTACCTTCGATACCTCGTCCAGCTTCACCCCGTTAATGGAGATCATCAGATCGCCGGGCAGGATGCCGCTGTTCTCGCCTGGTGAAATCTTGGACTGCTCCGATACTTCAATCAGATGATGACCTACCACCAGCACGCCTGCCGACTTCACCTTCACGCCAATCGTCTGACCTCCGGGGATGACCTTAAGTTCACTCTCGGTTCCCTGTACCGCCCTAAGCGGCTGATGTTCAAGCGGTGCTGCGTGGATCTGTGAGGGTCCCGTTATGCCTGATAAACTGAGAAAGAAGGCAAATAAAAGGCCGGGCATTAACTTCCTGAGGTTAGGCTTCAATGGCTGTCACACTCCCTTTTGCTTCTTTCGCTTGACGAAAAAGGTGGTCGCCAATTGCGTACCTATAAGATAACCTTGCCCTCAGGCTTTTATTACTGTCAATCATTGTCCCGCTTAGCTTGCAGCTGCCTTGCTGGCCTCGGCCAGACCCAGCATCTCCTGCGCGTGATGCAATGTTTTTTCGGTAATTTCCACACCGCCCAGCATTCGGGCCAGCTCCATTACGCGGCCTTCGGCCGAGAGCGAGTCCACCTCAGTCATCGTGCGTCCGTCTTCGACTTTTTTGGCAATCAGATATTGATGATCTGCCATACAGGCCACCTGCGGCAGGTGGGTAATGGAGAATACCTGGCAGGTGGAGGACAGCTTATACAGCTTGTCCGCGATGGACTGGGCCGCCCGTCCGCTGACCCCGGTATCCACCTCATCGAAGATAAGGACAGGAATCGCATCATGCCGCGCAAAAATACTCTTCATCGCCAGCATGATCCGTGACAGCTCTCCGCCTGAGGCGATCTTGCCCAGCGGACGCAGCGGCTCGCCGGGATTCGGGGAGATCATGAATTCAGCACTGTCGATCCCCTGCCGGGTCAGACGGTACCGCCGTCCCTGATACTCCATACCGCGCGGATCTTCTAGCGTCTCCATCTTCACCTGGAGGGAGGTCCGCTCCATCTGCAGATCCTTCAACTCCCCTTCGACCTGTGAAGCAAGCTCAGTTGCGCACTGCCGCCGCGCTCCGCTCAGCGCTTCAGCTGACTCCATTAAGATATGAAGCAGGCCATCGCGTTTGGCCGTTAATTTCTCAATATATTCGTCCTTATTCTCCAGAAGATCCGTCTCCCGCTCAATCTGCTGATAATACTCCAGAATCTGCTCCACGCTATCCCCGTATTTGCGCTGCAGTCCGGTGATCAGATCCAGCCGGTTCTCAATATCCTCCAGCCGTGCCGGATTGAATTCGATCTCTTCACGGTAGTCGCGCAGCTGAAACGCCGCATCCTCCAGCTGGTAATAAGCCGACTGCAATTGCTCGAAGACTGCCCGCAGACCCTTCTCGTCATACCGCACCGCATCTTCAAGCCTGGAGATTACATTGCCAATGGACTCCAGCCCTTGCCTGTCATACAGCAGCTCGTATGCGCCGGATACTGAATCCATCATTTTCTCACTGTGGGATAGTTTTACCCGTTCTTCGGCAAGTAATTCATCTTCTCCCGGTTTTAGTCCCGCAGCAGAAATTTCCTCCAGCTGAAAACGGTACAAATCCAGCATCTGATACGCCTTTTGGCTGGATTCCTGAAGTTCCCGGAGTTCTTTTTCCACTTTAGCGAAGGCTGTATATTTATCCTGATAATCCGCTTTGAGCGGTCCGATTACCGCCTCCCCATAGGTATCCAGCAGACCCAAGTGACGTTCAGCCTTCAAAAGGTTCTGATGCTCATGCTGTCCATGAATATTGACCAGCTGCTCCCCGATTTCGCGCAGCATGCTCAGATTGACCATCTGGCCGTTCACGCGCGAAGTACTCTTGCCCTGGGAGGTGATTTCCCGGCGGATGACCAGATGCTCCTCACGTTCTGCCCCGATGCCCAGCCGCTCCAGCGTATCCCAGACCGGGTGACTTCCCGGCAGGCTGAAAAGCGCTTCCATTTCGGCCTTCTCACACCCATACCGGATGGAGTCAGCGGAACCGCGTCCCCCGGCAATGAGTGCGAGCGCGTCGATGATAATTGATTTTCCGGCACCGGTCTCCCCTGTAAGGACATGGAACCCCGGATAAAAATGCACATCCACCGCCTCAACCACGGCCAGATTGCGTATAGACAATGTCTCTAACACGAATACAGCACCTCCGACATGATGATTGCCTGTCTGCCCGTAAGCAGAACTACGATATATAGCCCATAATTTGTGAAATAACGTCCTTGCTGTCCTCCGGCTGGCGGCAGATTATCAGAATAGTGTCGTCTCCTGAGATCGTACCCATAATTTGCGGCCAGTCGATATTATCGATCAGCGCAGCCACGGAATTGGCCGTTCCCGGCAGACATTTCATCACCACAAGATTCGCGGAATAGTCGATTTGTACAAAGTTGTCCACCAGCACCCGCTTCAGCTTCTGGGTCGGGTTGTAACGCTGGTCGGTGGGCAGGGAATACTTGTAACGCCCGTCATCCATCGGAACCTTGATCAGCAGCAGTTCCTTGATATCACGGGATACGGTAGCCTGTGTAACTTGAAAACCCGATTCACGCAGTGCCTCCACCAGATCATCCTGGGTTTCGATTTCCTTTTGCGAGATAATCTCTCTAATCTTGATATGCCTGTGTCCCTTCATTGTTGCCTCCCGTATTTATATAGTGCTTAACTGGATTCTCCGTCGTCCTTGCCGAAATTAATTACATGAATGTTGGAATTCACCGTATCCACATAGAGTACCCCGCTGCAATCCGGGTAGATCAGCAGATAGGGGAGGATGTGGTCCCGGAGTCCGCTGCCGGTGAATTCAAGCTCCTTGCGGGGGCGGGATAGGATGACCAGATAGTAATGCTCCTCATTCCTGGTGGCTACATAATCAATGAACAGCCTGCTGTACATCGGTGCCCCATTCACCTGAAAAGACAGCGGAATCTTCAGCTTGCCGCCGATGACCTCATATCCCGCATCCTCCAGCAGAGCGATGGACGGATGGGACTGAATGACCTTGTTGATCGGCACCCGGTCCTTCATGAAGGAACCCGGGGACCCCTGCAGCCAAATATAGATTCTATAAAGGATAAAGATTGCCGCCGCCAGTCCCATAAGTGCCACTACAGCCTTGTCCGAGCTCGCCACTCCCATCACCTCGGTGAATCTATTCGCGCGAGGGCGGGTGAAATCCTGCTTCGGTCTGACAATCTGCCGCTAATTTCCGGTTCGGGGAGACCTGTAAATTCTTATATTGGCAGCAAAAGAAACTCATCTCTTAGATGAGTTTCCATGGCCCGCAGCGCTGAAGGTTGCATTCGCTTCCTTAATGACCGAGTCGGCAAGCGCGGCGAAATTATTCGGCTGTGCTTCAGCCGCAGAAGTCTGCTGCACTGAAGTCTGCTCCGCAGCCTCAGCAGGCAGCAGCTTCCAGTGTGCCAGAAATTCAATATTGCCTTCCCCGCCGGTAATGGGGGAATACGTCAGTCCTGCAAGCGTGTAGCCCAGTTCGGCTGCCATGGACAGGACGTTTATCAGCACTTCCCGGTGTACAGCCGGTTCGCGCACAACTCCAGACTTGCCCACCTTCTCGCGCCCGGCTTCGAACTGCGGCTTAATCAGCGCAGCGATATCAGCAGGACGGTTCAGCAGCGCCATAAGCGGCGGCAGGATGATCTTCAGTGAAATGAAGGAGACATCGATACTTGCAAAGTCAGGTACCGGTCCCTTCAAATCGGGCGGGGTCATGTAACGGAAGTTGGTCTGCTCCATTACGGTTACCCGTTCATCATTACGCAGGCTCCAGTCGAGCTGGTTATGTCCCACATCGATAGCGTACACATGAGCCGCGCCGTTCTGAAGTGCACAATCGGTGAAGCCTCCTGTTGAGGAGCCGATATCCAGCATGTTGCGGCCGTTCAGCTCGATGCCGAACTGCCGCAAGGCCTTCTCCAGCTTCAAGCCGCCGCGGCTGACATAGGGGTGCAGTGCTCCCTTGACTCTTAGGACAGAGCTGCGCAGCACCTTCATCCCCGGCTTTTCTATCCGTTCTTCGTTCGCAAGCACAAGCCCCGCCATAATGGCAGCCTTGGCCTTCTCCCGGCTGTCGTAGAAGCCTTGCTCCACTAACAGCACATCAATTCGTTCCTTAGGGTGTTCCATGTTCATCTCCCGATCACTTCGGTCCGCCTTCCGCCCCTGCCCTTACGAGGTGGAAGTTGACTTATAGGTATAAGTGCTAAGACCCTTCATTGACTTTATACGTGCGCACACGGCTTCAACGGTAAGGCCGGTTTCCTGGCGTTGCTCTTTAATCGACCCATGCTCGACGAAAATATCCGGCACGCCCATCAGGTGGACATGCGCATCATATATCTCATGCTCTGCAAAGAACTCCAGCACCGCACTGCCAAGGCTGCCGGCCTGGCTCGCTTCTTCCAGCACCACCATCCCCGTTCCCGCATGTGCCAGATCAAGCAGCATGGTGTTATCCAGCGGCTTCAGGAAGCGCGCATTCACCACACCGACCTGAATCCCTTCACGCTTCAGCACTTCTGCCGCCTCTTCAGCAACCTGAACCATCGGGCCGCAGGCAAGCACGGCATAATCCTCACCAGGACGCAGACGTTCCCAGGTGCCGATAGGCAGACTGTGCAGCTCAGCATCCATAGCCACACCCGTGCCGTTAATCCGCGGATAACGGTAAGCAATCGGTCCTTCATTATAGTCCAGCGCCGTCTTCATCATGTGGCGCAGCTCATTCTCATCCTTCGGCATCATAAGCACCATGTTCGGGATATGACGCATAAAAGCGATATCGTA
Organism: Paenibacillus sp. FSL R7-0210; assembly: GCF_038009085.1. Classification (NCBI taxonomy): domain Bacteria; kingdom Bacillati; phylum Bacillota; class Bacilli; order Caryophanales; family Paenibacillaceae; genus Paenibacillus; species Paenibacillus sp. FSL R7-0210. The sequence continues at coordinate 1,347,887 of NZ_JBBPAR010000001.1, read as the reverse complement.
CACGCCCTGATGGGTCTCCCCGTCCGCGCCGACGAAGCCCGCACGGTCGATGGCGAACATAACATTGGCATTATGGCGGCAAATGTCATGAACGATCTGATCATAGGCACGCTGCATGAAGGTGGAATAGACGGCAAATACCGGCTTCATGCCTTCCATAGCCAAGGCCGCACATAATGTGGCGGCATGCTGCTCCGCAATCCCGACATCAATCATCCGGTCCGGGAATTCCTTGGCGAACGGGAAAAGTCCCGAGCCGCCCGGCATCGCCGGTGTTACGGCAATCAGCCGCTTGTCCTGATGCCCCAGCTCAATTAACGTCTGTCCGAAGACTTCCGTGTACATCGGATTGCCGACCGCTTGAAGCACCTGGCCAGATTCGATTTTGTAGGGGGAAATGCCGTGCCATTTATAGGAATCGACTTCCGCCGGTTTGTAGCCCTTGCCTTTGGTGGTAAGCACATGCACCAGCACAGGCCCAGATACATTATCCGCCTGATGGAAGGTATCGATCATCTTCTCCAGATCATGACCGTCCACGGGTCCCAGATAGGTAAATCCGAGTTCTTCAAACAGAACACCGGGCACCAGCATGTTCTTCAGGCCGTCCTTCACATTCTGCGCAGTCTTCGCCAGACGTCCGCCGATGGCCGGAATTTTCTTCAGCAGGCCTTCGACCTCGTCCTTGGCCCGCAAATAATGACGGTCTGAACGGATCTTGCTTAGATAGTTATGCATAGCCCCTACATTCGGAGCAATCGACATTTCATTATCATTAAGGATAACCATCAGCTTGCGGCCCTCATGTCCAATATGGTTCAGGGCTTCAAAAGCCATACCGCCGGTAAGGGCACCGTCGCCGATCACGGCAATTACCTTATTGTCTCCGCCCTTCAAATCACGGGCCATCGCCATACCCATGGCTGCGGACAAAGAGGTACTGCTGTGTCCGGCTTCCCAGACATCATGCTCGCTCTCTGTACGCTTGACGAAGCCGCATAATCCGCCGTGCTTGCGCAGTGAATCGAACCGGTCCTGGCGGCCGGTTAATATTTTGTGGACATACGCCTGATGCCCTACGTCATAAATCATTTTGTCCCGTGGACTGTCATAACAGTAGTGCAGGGCCAGTGTAAGCTCCACGACGCCCAGATTGGATGCGAGATGCCCTCCTGTTACAGACAGCTTCTCGATCAGAAACTGGCGGATCTCCTCCGCAAGTGCAGCCAGTTCCCCGACTGATAGAGATTTAAGTTGCTGAGGATCATTTATTTGTGGAAGCAGCACGAGTATTCCCCGCTTTCCTAGATGTTGTAAAATATAAACCCCATTATAACACAAACGAAACGGCTGTCGAAACACAGCCGTTTGCGAAACTTCATTTAGTGATCGCGTGACATCAAATAATCGGCAATTTCCAGCAGCCGGGACGGGTCGTTGAACCCGCCTTCCAGGATTGCATCTTGCGCCGCTGCGGTCAATTCCTTGACCTCCGCGCGCGAAGCCTCCAGGCCGATGAAATACGGATAGGTTACTTTGTGCTGCTTGATATCACTGCCGGTTTTTTTGCCGAGCTTGCTCTCATCGCCGATGAGGTCCAGAATATCATCCTGAATCTGGAAGGCCAGGCCAATCTGTGTGCCGAACCGGCGCAGGGCTTCCAGCTGCTGCTCATTCGCACCGGCGATTCTGCCGCCCGCAAGCAAGGAGAAGATCATCAGATCGCCGGTCTTGTGCAGATGAATGTACTGAAGCTGCTGCAGATCGGTCATGCCCTGCTCGCCTTCCATATCAGCTACCTGACCGCCGACCATACCGCGCGGGCCGGCCATCTCGGCCAGATCCTCCACGATGGACAACACGCGCTCTGCCGGAACTCCATGCTTACGGGAGGCTTGTACCACACTGTAAAACGCATGGGTCAGCAGCGAATCCCCGGCCAGAATGGCCATGGCTTCCCCGAAGACCTTATGGTTCGTCAGCTTGCCGCGCCGGTAATCATCATTATCCATCGCCGGAAGATCGTCATGAATCAGAGAATAGGTGTGTACCATTTCAATCGCTGCTGCTACAGGCAGCGCAGCTTCACGGCTGCCGCCCAGCGCTTCGCAGGCAGCGGTGACCAGCAGCGGCCGCAGGCGCTTACCACCAGCTTGCAGTGAGTATTCCATCGACTCTCTTAGGACCTGGGGGACGTCCCATTGCTCCGGTACAACCCCGCTGAGAGCAGCGGCAACCCAGCGGCTAACGTCTGCTATATATTCCTCCAGCGGTTCGCGGCCCTGCGCCGCTGCCGAACCGCCCGATGGCTCAAGCTCAGAATGACTCATCGCTATCGCCTTCCAGCCGGTTGCCGAATGGCTTCTTGCGAAGTTCGCCATCCTCCACAGTGATCATTTCAATCTTGCGTTCCACTTGCTCCAGCTTACTGCCGCATAGCTGCGAGAGCTTCATTCCCTGCTGGAATAAATCAATCGCCTTCTCCAGGGGAACGTCACCGTGCTCAAGCTCACGCACGATACCCTCCAGGCGCTCCATAGCTCCTTCAAAATCCAGTTCAGCTTCCTTCGCCATTCGCTTTGCCATCCTCCTTCATTCCCCATACGTGGCAGTTTAGTTGTCCGTCATTAAGCTTTATGTTGACCACATCGCCAAGCTCTACTTCCTTCAGCGATTTGATTAAATGCTGCTCCTTCTCGTCATACACAAGGCTGTAGCCCCGTGACATGACCTTAAGCGGGCTGAGCGCATCCAGATGGCGCAGCTCTGCCCCGAACCGCGCGCGCTTATCTGCAAGGCGCGCCTGCATGGCCGCCGTCAGCTCACGGGTGAGGCCATCCGTGCGCCGGCGGGCAGCGCTGACGCTGCTAAGCGGATGGAAGCGCTGCAGGCTCTGGTGCAGCAGCGCGCTGCGCCCCTGCGCGCGGCTGTGCCTTGCCTCTGCTGCGCGGAGCAGGGCCGCGCGCAGCATATCCAGCCGCTGCGCGTGCTGGGCCAGCTGCCGGCGGGGGCCGGCCAGCGCCAGCGAGCGCTGCAGTGCAGCGAGGCGTTCGCCGCCGCGCTGCGAGCGGCGCAGCAGCCCTTGGCGCAGCCGCTGCCGGGCCATGCGCAGCTGCCCGGCCAGCTCGGCTGCGCTCGGCACAGCGAGCTCCGCCGCTGCCGTAGGGGTGGCCGCCCGGAGATCGGCGGCGAAATCGGCGATCGTGAAGTCGGTCTCGTGGCCCACGGCCGAGATGACCGGAATCCCGGAGGCCGCAATCGCCCGGGCAACGGCCTCTTCATTGAAGGCCCACAGCTCCTCCAGGGAGCCGCCGCCGCGCCCGACGATCAGCACATCGGCCTCTCCCATGGCATTCAGGTTCTGTATGGCCTGTACAATGGACGGTCCAGCCCCCTTACCCTGCACTAGTACAGGGTGGAGTACAATCGCAACCTGCGGGTAGCGCCGCTGCAGGGTGATGATGATATCCCTCACAGCCGCTCCTGTCGGGGAGGTCACAACCCCGATGCAGCGCGGGAATTGCGGCAGCGGACGCTTGCGCTCCGCTGCGAACAGGCCTTCCTTCTCCAGCTTGCTCTTCAGCTGCTCGTAAGCCAGATACAGGCTGCCGATTCCGTCAGGCTGCATATGTGTCGCATAGAACTGGTATTGCCCGTCCCGTTCATATACAGTCACATTTCCCCTGGCGATTACCTTCGTGCCTTCCTTCGGCACGAACGGCAGCCGCGAGTTATGTGAAGCGAACATGATGGCTTTGATCCGGCTGCTCTCATCCTTCAGCGTGAAGTACATATGCCCGCTTCCGTGATGGGTGAAATTCGAGATTTCACCGCGAATCCATACGTCGGACAGCAGCACATCCGAATCCAGCTTCATACGGATATATTTGTTAAGCTCCTTGATGGAGTAGATCTGCCGCTCTGCCGCCATAAGTCCGGCCTACTTCAGGCCGCGGCGGCGTTTGGCCGCGATCAGCGTGTTGCTCATCAGCATGGTGATGGTCATCGGTCCCACTCCGCCCGGCACCGGCGTAATGAACCCGGCCACTTCCCGGGCACTCTCATAATCGACATCGCCGGCAAGCTTACCGGTATCCAGACGGTTCATGCCGACATCAATCACAATCGCACCCGGCTTCACGAACGAAGCATCGATGAAGTTGGCCCGTCCAATCGCTACCACCAGGATATCGGCCTGACGGCTAAGCTCAGCCATATTCGCTGTGCGCGAGTGGCACATGGTTACTGTGGCATTCTCCCGCTGTAACAGCAGAGATACAGGCTTGCCGACAATATTACTGCGGCCGATCACTACCGCATGCTTGCCGGAAATGTCCGTACCGGTCCGCTTGATCAGTTCAATAACCCCGGCAGGTGTACAGGGAAGCAGACTGTCGTCCCCGATGACGAGGTTCCCCACATTGACCGGGTGGAAGCCGTCCACATCCTTCTCTACCGAGATGGCGTCAATCACAGCCTTCTCTTCAATATGCTTCGGAAGCGGCAGCTGAACGAGGATGCCGTCAATATCGCTGCGGCCGTTCAGGTCTGCCACCAGTGCCAGCAGCTCCTGCTGGGTGGTAGCTGCATCCAGCCGGTGCACCTCGGAATGGAAGCCCAGTTCAATACAAGACTTCTCCTTGTTGCGCACATAGACCTGGGAAGCCGGATCTTCACCGACCAGAACGACAGCCAGACCCGGCTTCACGCCGCGCTCCGCTAAGTCTGCAACCTCCCGGGCAATCCCGATCCGAATGTCGTCCGATACCTGTTTACCGCTGATAATCGCTGCTGTCATGTAAGTCTCTCCCCTATTGTCTATTGAAGGCTTATAAGCCTGTTACTGCCGCTTGCTGTGAATCTGAATCCGAAGCTGAAGCTGAACTACAGCTCAGCTCTAAGCGTGTCCACATCCTGAATCATTTTACCGAGGACACCATTCACGAATTTACCGGAATCTTCTGTACCGAAATGCTTGGCCAGATCAATCGCCTCATTGACGGACACCTTGGCCGGCACATCGCTGGCGAAGATCATCTCGAAGGTAGCCAGACGCAGAATCTGACGGTCTACACGTGACAAGCGGCTCATCTGCCAGCCCTTGAGATAATGCTCCAGCATATCGTCAATCGCCATTTTGTGCTCCCACACGCCGTTGACATGCGTAACTACATATGCCTTCAGTTCAATCTCATCTGTAATAACGCGCTCGGTTTCATTCTCATCTGCCGCTTCTTCAATCAGCATGTCAACCGCTTCGGTAACCTCTACATCGTTCATTTCCATCTGGTACAGGCTTTGTACAATAATTTCTCTCGCTAAACGTCTCTTCATGTGTTCCTCCTACGAACTAACCTCTTGTTTTGGTGTTACAGATTACAACGATTATAACCGGACCAGCTTCTATACTACATTTCCTCACATAAACAACCGCATAGGCTGATATAAGAGCATTTATACCCTTGTTTTTCTCAAAAAGCCCACTCCGGGCAATTTATATTGCCTTTTCAGCAAAAAACCGCGCAGCCTTTCTTCCGCAGGTCAGCAACTCAAAGTAACGGGTTCCAGGCTTCCGGGAGAAAGACTATCGCGGTTCATTTGAAGGGACGCCAGCGTCCGGACAGCCGCTCTGCGATCTCCTGCCATTGAAACAGGGGACCCTGCGCGGTATCCTTTCGTTTGCCGAACGTATATCCGATGAACACTACCAGTGCAAAGAACAGCATATCCCAAAAACCGCTAATCAGATAAATCAATCCGAGAAAGACACCGAAGGCAACTCCGGTAATTCTACCCCCGTGACTTTCCCATACTTCTCTCCAGGACATAAGGGAAACTCACCTCTATTCCACTCGACTTTTGAAGCTTGGTGCCTGTGTGAGGTTAGCAATGTATACAGACACATCTGCAACCGGAATTCCGGTTGTCTCCTGTACGAAATCATGTACCTGGCGCTGTACATCCGTAGTAAGCAGCGGCAGTGAATGCTCACCGTCGACGACCGCCCGGATCATAATCTCAAGACCCGCCTGTGAGACACGGATGCGCGATTTCAGGTCGCGGATGCCCTTCACTTTGCCCGCAGCCTTCAGACTCAGGTTCTCAATGGTCTCCATTGAGATCTGAATATCCCCATACTCTGTACGCTGATCCACTGACGGCAGGGAAGCGCGGTCGCGGCGCAGGGAGATGTAGAAGAAGCGGATGCTCAGCAGGAACAGAATGACCGCCACCGAGATCGCAGCGATATAGACCGCCGGTCCGTCCGAAATCTCATACTTGTCCGGAATGACACCGCTTAAGAGGAGGATGGCAGTTACAGATAGTATTCCAATGCTTAAGCTGTACAGGAACAGCAGAAGCCTGTCCAGAATTTTGGCCACGAGTCTCACAACCTCCTTAAATTAAGGTAAACCCTCGACGCACTGTCGGGGGTTTATGGAAGAACTGAACCCTTACTTCACGCGGATAACCGCATCCGTGTCCTCGCTCTTGTCAATGCTTGTATTGCTTTTGAACTGCACATCATGGATATGCACGTTCACTTCCACAACGGTCAGACCGGTCATGGTTTCGATGGAACGCTTAACATTGCGCTGAATTTCAGCAGCCACTTCCGGAAGACGGTAGCCGTATTCGATAATTACGGACACATCCACCGCAGCCTCGCGCTGTCCAACCTCAACCTTAACCCCTTTGGACAGGTTCTTGCGTCCGAGAAGCTCCACGATTCCGCCGGCGAAACCGCCGCTCATTCCGGCCACACCTTTCACCTCAACGGTTGCCAAACCGGCGATAACCTCGATCACCTCTGGAGCGATCTGGATTTCACCGATTTCCGTACGTTCAAATTCTGTCGGCAATGTACTCATTTGGACTTCACACCTTTCCAGCAAAAAAGTTGTAGGGGCACTTCAAGCGGGCAGTACGCCTCTTATTAAACATACTATATCATTTGACGAACTTTATGACAAACCATGAGAAGCCGTCCTAAACTTCATACTCCTCAAGGAACTTGATATCGAAGTTCCCGTCCAAAAACACCGGATGCTCCAGCAGTCTCTGGTGGAATGAAATGGTGGTATGTATGCCCTCCACCGCAAATTCAGCCAGTGCACGCTTCATCTTGGCTATAGCCTCTTCCCGGGTCGGTGCCCAGACGATCAGCTTGGCAATCATGGAGTCATAAAAAGGTGAAATGGTATAGCCCGGATACGCCGCGCTGTCGACCCGCACCCCAAATCCGCCCGGTGGCAGATAGAAGCCGATTTTGCCCGGAGACGGCATGAAATTACGCTCAGGGTCCTCGGCATTAATGCGGCATTCAATCGACCAGCCGTTGATTACAATATCCTCCTGGGTGAAGGAAAGGGGATTACCTTCCGCTACTGAGATCATTTCCTTAATGAGATCGACGCCGGTGACCATCTCCGTTACCGGATGCTCCACCTGAATCCGTGTATTCATCTCCATGAAATAGAAATGTCCGTCAGGACCCAGCAGGAATTCCAGGGTACCTGCCCCCGAGTAATTAACCGCCAGTGCAGCCCGTACCGCCGCTTGGCCCATCGCATCGCGGACCTCCGGGGTAAGTACGGCGCAAGGCGCTTCTTCGATCAGCTTCTGGCGGCGGCGCTGCACAGAGCAGTCACGCTCGCCCAAATGGACGACGTTGCCGTGATTATCGGCGATGATCTGAATCTCCACATGCTTCATGCCGGTCAGGAATTTCTCCAGATAGACTCCGGCGTTGCCGAAATTCTTCTGCGCTTCCTGCTGGGCAGCGGTAATCTGCTTCACCAGTGACTCTTCATCCTCGGCGATGCGGATGCCCTTGCCTCCGCCGCCTGCCGTAGCTTTGACGATAAGCGGGTACCCGATATCACGGCCGAGCATCACGGCTTCCTCTAAGTCACCGACAATCCCGTCCGAGCCCGGTATAATCGGAACTCCGGCCAGCTTCATCGTTTCTTTGGCAACAGCCTTGTCGCCCATCCGGGTAATCGCATCCGGAGACGGGCCGATGAAGGTAATGTTACAGGATTCACAGATCTCGGCGAAATCCGCGTTCTCGGCCAGGAAGCCATAGCCGGGGTGAATAGCATCGCATTCCGTCAGCGTGGCAACGCTCATAATATTAGTAAAGTTCAGATAGCTGTCCTTGGCGGGCATCGGTCCGATACAGTACGCCTCATCTGCAAGACGGACATGCAGGGAATCGCGGTCCGGCTCCGAATAGACAGCCACGGTGGCAATACCCAGCTCGCGGCAGGCCCGGATAATGCGGACCGCAATCTCGCCGCGGTTGGCAATCAACACTTTTTGAATGTTCATGCGTTTCCTCCCAAAGTTTAGCGAAGCTTGCAAGCTCCTCTTCATTCTCGCGGCAATTATTCCGCTCTCACCAGAAACAGCGGCTGACCGTATTCCACCAGTTGGCCGTTCTCAACCAGGACAGAGACAATCTCGCCCTTCACTTCGGCTTCCAGCTCATTCATCAGCTTCATCGCTTCAATGATGCAGACCGTAGATTTCTCATTCACCCGGTCTCCGACATTAACAAAGGAAGGCGTCTCCGGTGAAGCGGCACTATAGAAGGTCCCAACCATCGGCGAGACGATTTTATGTAATGCGCCTTCAGCGGAGGTTGCGGGCTGCTGCGCCGCAGCAGGAACTTCACTAACAGCCTGAGGGGCAATAATCTGCGGACTTTGCGGCTGCGGGGCTGGCGTAAAGGGGTAGGTATAAGGAGCCGCCTGAATTACTGTTCCTTCAGCTTCAGAGCGATCCGGTTTACGGATTGCCAGCTTCATACCTTCGCTTTCAATCTCCAGCTCGTGCACGGAGGAAGTCTGGTCCAGCAATTGAATCAATTCCTTAATCTCGCTTAACTTGAACATTGGGTAGTTCACTCCTTCAGCTTTCTCTCGAAGCCATTTTGGGACGCTGGCTGAGCAGGGTACGATATCCGTTCTGACAAGCATACCCGTAACGCGGGTCTGCTCTGTAATTCTCTTGAATCGCTACCTTGTGTAACCGCTGCCTGCGTAATCTTCTTTTTCTATACATCGATAACTTTATGTATTATATCACAAACGCTAGAAATGGAAAGAGCCTGGGACGCGCCCGGGCTCTTTCGGCATTTTATTCTATTTTCCCTGATTTTATTCAGCTGGCTTACTGCTCCGAGACGTATTGGACCTTAATCTTGTCCTGGGTAACGCTCAGTTCCTTCATTACAAAATCCACGATGCCGACCGCCTGCTTCACATCCAGCTTATCGCTAAGCACCACGATCGTGTAGGCGTCACCGGCTTCTTCTTTCACAATGGCCTCACCGTATTTTTGTTGAAGCTTCTCTTCAATCCCGGTGATCTTGGACTCTTTCTCTTCCAGCTTGCTGAGCTGCTCCTGGGCTGCTGCATTCTCAGCCGGTGTCTTATCCATATCGTTAATCAGCGCCAGCAGATCATTGTGATCCTTCAGGTTCTTCTGTTCGCGTTCGTACAGGTAGTTCGTGAACAGGCTGCTCGCCGATACGCTCTGCGAAGCCACTTCATCCAGAATCGCCTCGTCGTCCTTCGCCGGAGTCTTGTCTACAGCGGCTGACGTATCCTTGCTGTCTTTGCTGTCCTTAGTATCCTTGGCATCCTTGGTGTCCTTATTTTCCTTGGTATCCTTGCTGCCAGCCGTATCCTTGCCTTTATCAGCCGTAGTAGTGGCCGCCTTGTCCGTTGCAGCAGTTGTATCCTTGGCAGTGTTACTGCTGTCAGCAACCACACTGCTGTCATCTATCACGGCCGGAGTCGTGCTGTCATCCGTTGCCACTGTCGATGCCGCTTCATCCTTGGTGGTCTTGCTGCTGTCATCCACGGTTCCTACTGCAATTCCTTTGTCCGTGCTGACCTCTTTGATGACAAGTCCGCTGTCCAGCGTAGTCGCGGTTCCGCCGCCCGTTCCGTCTTTTATAGTGTCCACTTGGATGCTGCCTGCGGTTTCTTTGGGGATGGGAGCCCCCGTATCTTCCGTGAACAGATAATATGCAGAGAGCACTACCATCAAACTGAGCATAGAAACCAGCCAAATCGTTTGTCTTTTGCCCTTCATTGTTTATACCTCCTATAATTTTGTTGCCAGCCCTCTTGTCGTCTGTGTCATGTGTATCGTACAAGCCTCTTCTGTTAAAGCATATGCCGGGGTTGCCGGAGACATGCCTATTCCTGCTTGCGCGGGACAACAGAAATCCGGTAGACCGGTACGTTAAGCCCTTTTTCAACCGCCTGCTCAATCAGACTGCGCACGACCTTGTTCTCTGCCCCTTTGGCGACCACCAGCACTCCCCGTACCTGAGGCTTCACCCGCTTGGTGATGATCGGAGCCTCATTCCCTGACTGGCTGTAAGTGACGATCTGGCCGTCCCTGGTGTACTGGGTGGTATGGCGTTTACCGCCGCTGGCATCCGTTTCTTCACTTTGCTGCTGCGAGTCGTTCATATTGCGCTGCACGATAATCTCCTCTGTGGAATCTACGGTGACCATGATATCCACAGTACCGACCCCCACGATTTTCTCCAGAATCTCCTTCGTGCGGTTCTCCATCGCCAGTTCGATGCTGTCAAAAGAATTCGCGCTCCCGGTCTCCTGCTGCAGGACTGTCTGCGAGGTCCCGCTGTCCGGCGGTTCACGCCCTGTGTTCTCGTTGTTCAGCTTCTTCACATTCACGAAGGAGTTGAACAGCATAATTGCAACACCCAGCAGGCCGATAATGATCAGCCAGCGGAAGGTGTGGCTGCGCTTCGGGCTGCCGTTGCCGCCTCCGGCCCACTGCTCCAGCTTTTTCAGCCAATTGCCCATTGATTTCCCTCCTTCAATTATGATTTCACGGTACCGCCCCCGCTGCTTTGCACCTTGATCAGAGCGGGGTCCAGATTCCAGTTCTTCTCCAGCAGTTGGATAATTGTTCCGGCTTCTTCCGCCTGGGTCTCCTGCACTCCCTCAGTGCCGCTCCCGGAAGAGGAGGACGCCGGAGCCGAACCACCACCTGAGGATGACGCTTCCTGCGCTTCACCCTCTCCCCCGCTGCCTTCCAGGCTGACCTGGACCGGCTCCACAGGGTTAATCTGTATCGGCCCGGCTGACGGGAGGGATGATGCGCCCCCGCCCTGGACAGCGCCTCCAGAGGCGCTCTGCTCCGGCGGAAGCGCTACTGTGACCGAGGAGATCAGCGGCACCTCCTCGCCGAGCGGCGCATTTGGATTCGGGCCCATGGCCAGGGCCACCGTAACCTTCACCCCGCCGAGCCCGGTGCTCCCGGCAATCTGGTCGCGCATCTGGCCGGCGATTTCCTCTGCAGCCAGCTTCAGGCTCTGGTCGCGGGCTCCGGCAGCCAGCATCCGCCCGTCTGCCAGAATCTTGTCCAGCGAATCCGGGGCGCCCCCCGCCCCGCTCAGCAGTCCCCCGTTTCTCTCCTGCTGCTGCATCGCCACGGTCAGCTCCTTGCTGGCATCCCCCTTCAGCAGAGAGATTATCGGGCTTAGCATTGTCAGCAGAACCAGCAGGCTGAGCACCAGTCTGGCGTAGCGTTCCATGGATTTGCTGGGCAGCAGCATCTCCACGAATGCAGCCATCAGCACGACGAGAATCAGCTCATGGAGCCAACTGCTGAGCCAGGACATGGCGCACCTCCTTGTCATTTCGTTCTAGCGCATCATCACGGTCACATTGCCCGCAGTCAGCATAATGGTTACCGCCAGGAAGAACATCAGCGAGACGGCGGCCAGCGCCGCGAAGACATAAATCATGCTTTTGCCGATCGTCTGCAGGCAGGTCACGATCGGTGTCTCGCCCAGCGGCTGCATAACGGCGGCGGCCAGATTGTAGATCAGGGCAAGGATCAGAATTTTGATTGCCGGGAACGCACACAGGAAGAGGATAATGATCACTCCCGACAGCCCGATGGCGTTCTTCACCAGCAGTGAGGCCGAGATGACCGTGTCCGTGGCATCCGCGAACATTTTTCCGATCACCGGCACGAAATTTCCTGTAATATATTTGGCTGCGCGTATGGTCACTCCGTCTGTAACCGAGCTGGTAATCCCCCGGACGGAGATCACGCCGAGAAACACCGTCAGCAGCACCCCGAGCAGCCCGGCTCCGATATTGCGCAGCAGATTCGCCAGATGGGTCAGCTTGTATTTCTCAGACATGGCGCTCACCAGATGCAGCACCGCCGAGAAGAACAGCAGCGGGAAGACCAGCGTATGAATCAGCGTGCCTACGGTATGGATCATGAATACGATCAGCGGATGGGTCACCGACACCGTGACGATATTGCCCATTGAGGCCAGCAGCGCGAACAGCAGCGGAATCATAGCCATCATGAAGTCGATCATCCGGTCGATGGCATCCTTGGCATAGCCGATAGCGACATTGAAGCTGTTAACGGCGATGACCAGCACCACCATGTAGCAGAGCATATAAGCAATCTTGCTGACAGATTTCCGTTCAAAAGCGGTCTGAAGCGTCTCCAGAATCATACTCAGCACACTGATCATCACAATCGTGACCAGCAGCTTGCCGTTGTAGAGCACCTCATGCCACATGAAGTTCATCAGGCCGGACAATACGCTTTTGAAGCTTAAGCCCTTATCCCCCGGCAGCAGCATATCCATCAAGGAAGGTGTCCGTCCCTCCGGGAAAAACCCACCGTAATCCTTCATCAGCTGGTCCCAGTAAGACTCAACTTTGTCTTTTGGCAGATGCTCCACCTGCCCTTTCACCCACTGGTCAACAGGAGACGCCAGACCTCCACTGCCGCCTGTAGCCGGAGCTGAAGGAACAGGGGACCCGCTTGCAATACTTGCCACACTTCCCGCGCTTGCAGCATTCGCAACACTTGCCGCACTTGCCGTGCTTCCACACAACAGAAGCAGCTGGAGCACCAGCAGCAGGGCTAGCAGAAGCAGGAGCGCCTTTCCCCCTTTTGGCGGCCGAAAAATACTATGCTCCTGCATTCCCCTCACCTCCGCTCTACTCCAACTTGTCCGGCATGTCCGCTGTATCAGGCTGGCAGCAGCTTCATGACCGTTTCAATAATAATGCTGATAATCGGAACAGCCAGCACCATGATCAGCACCTTGCCGGCCAGCTCAATCTTGGAAGCAATCGATTCCTGCCCGGCATCCCTCACGATCTGCGCTCCGAATTCCGCGATATAGGAGATGCCGATGATTTTGAACACCGTTTTGATGTGGATCATTTCCATCCCGGAGGACTCTGCCACCCGCTCCAGCGTACCGAGAATCGTTCCGATCTTGCCGATCAGGAACAGGAAGATCAGGATGCCGGCCGCAGTGGTCAGCAGGAAGGCGAATACCGGCTTTTGTTCCTTCAGGACGAGGATAAGGACCGTCGCCAAGATGCCGATTCCCACAATCTGAATGATTTCCATAACTCCAGCCTATTGAAAAAGAAAAATCGTTTTGATTTCCTGCAGCAGCCCATCCAGCATCCGGATGACCATGAACAGGACGATGATAAAGCCGACAATCGTTACCCAGTGGGCGATATCCTCTTTGCCCATCTGCTTAAGCACCGTATGGATCATGGCGATAATGATGCCGATGCCGGCAATCTGAAAGATCGCGTTGACTTCAATATTCATTCCTGGCACCTCGCTAAAAGATCAAAATGACGATCAATGCTCCAAGCAGCAGACCCAGGCTTTTACTCACCTTCTCATACTTGCCCTGATCTTCTCTGGCCACTGTCTCCTCCTGCTTCAATTGCTGTAAAGCCAGTGCAATATGCGTGCTCTGATTCGGCCGGTCACTGGTTCCGAGCGTGCAGCTTAGCTGCCGGATGATCTCCTTCTCCGTGCCCTGCAGCGATGCGCTGCTCCAGTGGGCTTCCATCGCCCGCCGGATGGCCTCTTCCGCACTGTAGTTATGCGGCGGGTTCATCTCCTCCGCCGCCGTAAGGAAGAAGGCCCGCAGCGGCTCCTTCGTCTGCATTCCAATCCGGCGCAGCGCCTCCGGCAGCGGCGTGTAGCCGTACTGGATCTCGGTCTCCAGCCGCTGGAGCGCTGCAATCAAGGCCCGGATATGTCTCGGCCGGTCGGCATACTGGGCAGCCCGCTTGAAGCCGGCCAGGGTTCCCGCCAGCACGATCAGTACCGCGCCAAGCAGCTTAAGCATGGCGGTCACCCCCTGACACCGGCTGCTGCTCCGGCGAGACCAGCAGCAGAGCCCGCTTCTGGGCGTCCAGAATGCGGAAGGACAAGCCAGAGGCTCCGCGGTGCAGTATCACATACCGCTCGAACATCCGGTGCTCCAGCAGCCCGCCAAGTCCGGGCCGCCGGGCAAGCTCGGACACTTCCTTGCCGTGCGCAGAAGCGACCACCGAGATCCCGGCGTGCAGCGCCTCGGTCACCGCCTCTGCATCCTCCATGCGGCCGATTTCATCGGCGATAAGCACATCGGGCGACAGGGAGCGGATCATCATCATCATGCCCTCCGCCTTGGGGCAGCCGTCCAGAATGTCCGTACGCGGCCCGACATCGAAGGCCGGAATTCCCCGGCGGCTGCCTGCGATCTCAGAGCGTTCGTCGACGATGCCGACCTTCAGCCCCGGCCGGCTGCCTTCCCGGGCGCCGCTTGTACCTGCCGACAGCTGCCTGGCCAGATCGCGCAGCAGCGTAGTCTTGCCATGCTGCGGCGGGGACAGAATCAGCGTATGCATCACACGCTGCCGCCCCCGGTCCAGCAGATACGGCAGTACGCCGTCGGCGATGCCGTGCACCTCACGGGCAATCCGCACGTTGAAGCCGGTAATATCACGCAGATGCTCCACGCCGCCCCCGCTAAGCACCGTCCGGCCGCAGAGACCGATCCGGTGTCCGCCCGGAATCGTGATGAAGCCCTTGCGCAGCTCCTCTTCCATCGTATAGAGGGAATGATTGCTGATGAGGTCCAGCAGCCGGTGCGTATCCTCCCGGTCCGGCCGGTAGGCCTCGCCGGGAAGCTGGGTCAGGGTGCCGCCGGCACCGATGAAATGATACTTGCCGGAATAGTTGATCTCCAGCGGCCGTCCCTCACGGACGCGAATCTCCTCCACATTGTCCAGGAGCGCAGCGGGGAGGCCGCCGAGCAGCGCTCTTACTTTTTCGGGAAACAACAGAAGCCAGTCATTTGCCATACCAGGTACCCCCAAGCTGTCCTCTACTAAATAGCTTTATTTCATATTTATGCTTGTACTTATGCTTTATGCCTATCATCTATCATTTCTTGAGAATACCGAATAAGAGAATAGCCACCCCGCAGCCAATCCAGCCGAGCTTCCCCCAGGACAGCTGCTCTGCCATCCCTGTAAGGCCCACAGCCGTGGTCAGAATGAGAATCGTAGGGCCGACAAGCGCCAGTCCCGAATTGACAGCCAGTGCCTTATCCACCTGATTCAGCTTCAGCATAATCAAAGCCGCCGCAATCTCTACACTGCCAGACAGCAGCCGCAGGGCCGACATCCAGCTTACATACTTGTCCAAATATCCCATCTCCCTTTTCCAAATCTATGGGCCCGCCCGCCATTTCACTGCAAATCAAACAAGCTGTTATCCATGGATATGCGGAAGGGGGCGACTTTAGACAAGAAGAAATGGGGATACTAGCACAGATTTCAGGAGGTGTGAAAGATATCATAGTGCCGCCCTCCATAAAAAAATATCATCGGTATGATAAAATTAATTTTTCCGCATCCAAAGATAACTGAGCAAAGAAGGGGATCACAATCATGCAAGTTCGTAATTTCGTAGTACCGCTTGTATCAGGAACGATAGGCCGACAGATAAAAGAGGTGGCTATTATTGTATTTTCAGCCTTTCTGGTAGCAGCCGGGCTCCGCCTGTTCCTGATTCCGCATCAGCTGCTCAGCGGCGGTGTAGCCGGGACAGCTTCCATCATCGGGTATTTGACCCATCCAAAGTATATTTCGTTGTATTATTTCGCCATCAATCTCCCGATCCTGATCTGGGGCTTCGTCGCCGTGGGCAAAAAGTACATCTGCTATAGCATGCTGTCTGTACTCTCCACCACCTGGTTCCTGAACGTGATCCCTGTGGTGAAGCTTACCAAGGACCCGATTCTGGCCAGTATCTTCGGCGGGGTGATTATTGCGGGAGGGGTTGGCTTCTCTCTGCGGGCGGGAGGATCTTCCGGGGGCTTCGACATTCTCGGCTCCATCATCACCCGCAAGCGGGATATTCCCATGGGGACGGTGCTGTTCGTTATGGACGGTCTCGTCATTCTGTGTCTGGGCTTCTTCAAAAGCTGGGATTCCGCGCTGTACGCGATGCTCTGTATCTTCGTCAAAAGCCGGGTGGTGGACATGATCCACATCCGCCATATCAAGCTGACCTGCTTCATCGTCACGAAGGAGCGCGAGAAAATGCTGAACCGGCTGACCAGTCTGCCGCACGGCATCACGGTTGTGAACGCCGAGGGCGGATACAGTCATGAAGGCAATACGATGCTGATGACCGTAACCACCCGCTATGAGCTGGCAGATCTGCGCAAGACGATTCTGGAGACCGATCCGAAATCCTTCGTTAACGTGCTGGAGACCGTGGAGATTATGGGCAGGTTCCGGCGGCTGAGCTAGCGAGTGCATGGTGCAGGCCATTCCTATCCTTATGTATGATACACAAAAGAGTGCTGTTCTCCGCTTTTGCGGGTAACAGCACTCTTTTTGTTTTGCGTCTTAGGCCTATTGTTGAATTATAATCTGCGGCTTAGCGGCGGTCCTGTGGACCTCCAACGAAGGCTTGCTCTTGTGTATCCAGGTTATAGGCGGTATGCAGCGCCTGGATGATCTGCTGCAGGTTGCCGGATTCAATCACACAGGATACCTTGATCTCGGAAGTGCTCACCATCTTGATGCTCACGCCTTCATTCGAGATCACCTCGAACATTTTGGCGGCAACCCCCGGGTGGCTGACCATCCCGGCGCCGACAATCGACACCTTGACCAGACTGTCCTCGGAAGTCACTTCACGGTAAGGCAATACGCTGTGCAGCCCTTCGATGACCTCTTTGGCCTTCACAAGATCTCCAAGCGCTACAGTGAAGGAGAAGTCAGCCGTCTTGTTCTGCACTCCGCTCTGCACGATAATATCGACATCCACACCTTCATCGGCCAGCTTGCCGAATACCTGGGCGAGTACCCCCGGCACATCTGGGACTCCCAGAATACTGATCCGGGCCACATTTTTATCATAGGCAATTCCGCTAACTACTACACCTTGCTCCATGCTTGCTTCCTCCTTCACCACAGTACCTTCATTATGGTTAAAGCTTGATCTTACGACCAGCTTCACTTGATATCGTTTGGCATATTCCACGGCACGCGGATGCAGCACGGCTGCACCGAGATTCGCCAGCTCCAGCATCTCGTCATAGGAGATTTCCTTCAGCTTGCGCGCCGTCTTCACAATCCGCGGGTCAGTAGAGTAGATTCCGTCTACATCGGTATAAATCTCGCAGACATCCGCCTTGATGGCTGCAGCCAGCGCAACCGCTGTCGTATCTGAGCCTCCTCGGCCCAGCGTAGTGATCTCGCCATCCAGCGTCATGCCCTGGAAGCCGGCTACAATCACAATCTGCTCCCGCTCCAGCGACTCCAGCACCCGGCGCGGAACAATCTCACTGATCCGTGCCCGGCCGTGGGTCTCATCGGTGCGGAACCCGGCCTGCCAGCCTGTATAGGATACGGCATTCCGGCCGATCCCGTGAAGCGCGATCGACAGAAGCGCTACGGAGATCTGCTCCCCGGTAGTCATCAGCATATCCATCTCGCGTGCGGGGGGCTGACCGTTCAGCTGATTCGCCTGATCGATCAGATCATCTGTGGTATCTCCCATAGCGGAGACCACCACAACGCAGCGATGTCCTTCATCCTGCTTGGCTGCGATCCGCCCGGCGACCCGCTTCATACGTTCAATGTCGCCGACGGAGCTGCCCCCGAATTTCATGACATAAAGTGACAAAGTTCCATTCACTCCCTATTTCGCTCTAAAGTAGCTTAAATTTTGGTTAATGCTTTAACACAGTATAATACGAAAATCATAACATGCGTTAATGGTTTCACAAAATAAAATGCCCATTTTTGATGAACCCGGCCTTAACCCCGAACCCGCACGGCCGGAATCAGGTGCACTAATGCTCCTCATTTGCTCATCCAGCCCGCTTCGGCCCAATTCAGGGGCACTAATGCTCCTCATTCGCTCATCCAGCCCGCTTCGGCCCAATTCAGGGGCACTAATGCTCCTTATTACTCACCTACACCCCATATTCGCCCCACCGGAGACGTCCGTCAGAGGGTTTTATCCCTTTGTTTCCCATTATGCCGTACGCTTTCTGCAAATCTGAGGGACTTACCCCTTTAATCCCCCCGTTCAGCTAACATTCCGCTGAATCAGAGGGATTTATCCCTTTCAACATTTTCATCCTTTTCCCTTCACTTCTTCCCTCTCTCCCAGCCTGACACAGCAAAAAGACCTCCGCCGCATCAAGCGGGGAGGCCCTCAAGTTACATCTGAAATCCAAAAAGGCTCTACGCGCGGGAGATATATTTACCTTCGCGGGTATCGACCAGAAGAACATCTCCTTCATTGATGAACAGCGGTACCTGGACCGTATGACCGGTCTCCAGAACAGCGGCTTTGGTCGCGCCTTGAGCCGTGTTGCCCTTCACGCCCGGTTCGGTCTCAGTTACCTTCAGCTCTACGCTGGTCGGCAGGTTGATCCCGAGGATTTCGCCCTGGTAGCTGACGATATTCACGGTCATGTTCTCTCTGAGGAAGTTAAGCTCCCATTCAAGCTGCTTGGCTGTCAATTCGAACTGGTCATAAGTCTCGTTGTCCATGAACACATGTTCAGAGCCGCTTGCATACAGGTACTGTACGCCACGGTTCTCGATAATGGCGCGGCCAATGGTTTCACCGGCACGGAACGTGCGCTCAACCGTATTGCCGTTACGCAGGTTCTTCAGCTTGGAGCGGACGAAGGCTGCGCCTTTACCCGGCTTCACGTGCTGGAAATCTAGGACGGTGAAGATGTCCCCTTCTACTTCTACGGTCAGGCCTGTCTTAAAATCGTTAACTGAAATCACAAAAAATCCCTCCTGGAATCCATAAATGAACTGAATGATAGTGTCTTACAGTACCAAATAATCCTTCGATGAATGTGTCAGCAGCGTGATGCCGCTCTCGGTAATGACAATATCATCTTCAATCCGTACGCCGCCAAGGCCCGAGAGATAGATTCCCGGTTCTACAGTGACAACCATCCCCGGCTGGATGACTTCATCTGCCAGCTTGGACAAGCGCGGCCATTCATGTACTTCCATCCCGAGACCATGGCCTGTGCTGTGGCCGAAGTATTCACCATACCCGTAGCGGGTGATGATATCTCGGGCCAGGGCATCACATTCACGGCCGGTCATGCCGGGCTTGATATGCGCCAGCGTATGAAGCTGCGCTTCAAGCACAATATCGTAGATCTCCTTCAGCTTAGGGTCCGGTGATCCCAGAGCAATCGTGCGGGTCACATCGGAGCAGTAACCGTCCAGGAGCGCGCCGAAATCGAAGGTGACGAATTCGTTGTTCCCGATAACCTTGCTGCTCGCTACACCATGCGGCATAGCTGAACGCTCACCGGAAGCGACGATTGTATCGAACGAAGACGAAGTTGCGCCATGCGTACGCATGTAGAATTCCATTTCCAGATCGACATCGCGTTCCGTCATACCCGGCTTGATCACATTCAGGATATGACTGAAGGTGGCGTCTGCCAGATCGGCAGCCCGCTGCATCACAGCCAGCTCTTCCTCGTCCTTGAACATGCGCAGGTTCTCAACAGCCTTCGATACCGGTACCATGGCTGCCGGGGCAAGAGCCTCCGCATAAGCGGTGTACGCACTGAAGGTCACATCATCCTGCTCGAAGCCGACACGGACTTGTCCGCCCTTCGGCAGCAGTTCCCGCACGGTGTCAATGAATTTCGAGTCATGCTGTACCACCTTGAGGCCATTCACCTGTTCCGAGGCCTGTGTCATATACCGGAAGTCCGTCAGCAGATAACTGTCATCACCGGTAACCAGTACGTACCCGGAGGAGCCGGTGAACCCACTCAAATAGCGGCGGTTATATCCGCTGGTAATTAACATCGCATCCAGTCCCAGTTCCTGCAGAACCTTACGCAGCTTGGAGACGCGCTTGTTGCCCATTTTCATTCTCCTCTCGAAATAGCCACATTGTATTTTACCATAGCGGCAGGCCAACTGAGAAGTTTTTTCGAAGGGCCTAGGCCAGCTTCGTCTGCTGTTCGCGTTTGCGTTCATCCGTATACTCGATTGCCGCTGTATATCCGATGAATAATCCCCAGAGCAGGAAGAGACAGAATTCGCTGATCACCGTGTCCCACGGCAGCTTGAACGGCGGCTGGAGCAGGAATAAGCGCGAGCAAGCCAGGAACAGGACCGACCACCACAGCACCCCGTATATCATCCCAGGCCAAGGTCCGTTAAGCTTCCGGAGAATAAACACGTAGATCAGGGAAGCTAATACGGAGAGTACAATGAAGCATAAATATCCGAGCAGATGCCCGGCAGGGGTCAGCAGAAATTCATGCTTGAAAAAAGGCTCCGCCAAAAATCCCGGAATGACCTTAGTGAAGTGCAGAACATACATCAGCCAGTGCAACCCTCCCCAGATTAAACCGGCGAAATAACCCAGTTCAATGGAGAAATAAAAAGGATTCGTCTGGACGCTCTTGTGCTTGCTTGAAGAACTCATAGAGCTCCCTCTCTTTCGGTATGGGGTTAATCCGGTTTCCACTCCGCTCTCTACAGCTAGTATGTACAGCTAACGGCAATCCAACTAGTAATGTGTTTAAAAATTAGTTACAATGTATTATATAAATCATATCAATATACGGGAAGGTGAATTGGTTGTCCCAGGAAACTCCCAGTTACGGCGGCCAAGCCGTCATCGAAGGCGTCATGTTCGGCGGCAAGCATGTCAACGTAACAGCCGTAAGACGAAAGAATCAGGAGATTACATTTTTGGAGGTGCCGAAGAGCGATAAGAGCTGGGTCCTTAAACTGCGCAAGATTCCGCTGCTTCGCGGCATTGTCAGTATTATAGATTCCAGCGCCAAAGGCTCGAAGCATCTGAACTATTCGGCAGAATCCTATGCCGAGGATGAGACGGAGCCGGAAGAGCTTGCCAAGCAGCAGGCGAAGAACAAGAAGAAGGACGAAGGTTGGAGCCTCGGAATGATCTTCGGCGTAGCTATAATGGGGATTCTGTCTTTCCTGTTCGGTAAGCTGATTTTCACGCTGGTCCCGGTATTCGTAGAAGATTTTTTGTTCAAAAATGTATTTGACAACTATATTCTGCACAACCTTGTGGAAGGCGGCATCAAGCTGATTCTCCTGCTCGTCTATCTCTGGGCGATCTCGCAGACGCCAGTGATCAAGCGGCTCTTCCAATATCACGGAGCTGAGCACAAGGTCATCAGCGCCTTTGAAGCCGGTGAAGAGCTGACCGTAGCGAACGTACAGAAATACAGCCGTCTGCATTACCGCTGCGGAAGCAGCTTTATGATGCTGACGATTATCCTCGGTGTAATTATCTACTCGGTCGTCCCGTGGGATTCCCTGATGGAACGGGTGCTTCAGCGTATCGTTCTTTTACCGGTGGTCATCGGAATCTCGTTCGAGGTACTGAAGGGCACGAATGCGGTAAGAGATATTCCCGGCCTTAA
Source organism: Paenibacillus sp. FSL R7-0210 (assembly GCF_038009085.1). Lineage (NCBI taxonomy): Bacteria > Bacillati > Bacillota > Bacilli > Caryophanales > Paenibacillaceae > Paenibacillus > Paenibacillus sp. FSL R7-0210. The sequence continues at coordinate 1,326,070 of NZ_JBBPAR010000001.1, read as the reverse complement.
GTATCTGGGATACCCGGGCCTGTGGCTGCAGCTGTTGACTACCAAGGAACCTAAGGACGATATGGTAGAGGTGTCGATCGCTTCCTTCAACCGGATGCGGGAGCTGGACGCTGCAATTGAAGCAAAAGGATATTCGGAGGCAAGTGTGTCAGGCGGCATTTTGGATCCTGCGAAAGGATGATTAGCCAATGATCAGACATGCTTTGATATTTTGGATTACGACAGCTCTTGCCGTATGGGGCTTTATGGTAGATATTATGGCACGCGGCCTGATGGCCCTGTCCATCTTCATCTTACCCCTGATTCTGTTGGGACTGTTGTATTACGCCTACAAGGTAGCCCCCGGCAGAATGGGAGGCGGACCCGGACGTCCGCGCACTAAGGTTAAGCCTTCGGCCAAGACGATGTCCAAGGTTGCCGGCATCCGCAAGACCACTGGCTCACCAGGCAAGCGCAAAAGCTATCCCTTCCAGGTCATCGAAGGCAGTAAGGGTAAGAATGACGATCAGTTGCCCAAATATCACTGAATACTGAATGTAACGAAGCAGAGCTGCAAAAGGCATCCCCACGTGATTTCATCACGTGGGGATGCCTTTTTTCTGGTAAGATAAGAATTTATATGTTGTGGCTTAGTTACCGCCTTGGAGCAGCGGGCTGAAGGATTGCCCTCCTGGTGTAGGACGGCGGTGCCGGACGATAGTTAGCGAAGAACTCTTCTCCGGCTGCGATGCCCGCCGTATACAAGGCGTCCGTCTGTGCCTGCGTGATATGAAACTCGGTGGTGGAGATGCCCAGCGTAGGGATTTTGACCGTACGAACGAATTTATCCGTCTCAATATACCGTTCATCATGCGCGGAGAGCATTGTCTCCACCATCGCCTCCAGCATGCTGAACGGCCCTGTAATATGATGCGGCTGCGGAGCTGTCTTCCCAATCAGCTGATAGCCTATGGTTGGTGTCCTGCGCAGCGGTGAGAGGAAGCCGTCCTTCTTCTCATCGAACAGCCAGAGCGGAAAATTACTCAGCACTCCCCCGTCCACCATATAGACCAGCTGCCCGCTGAACGATTTCCCCCGGGCCGCCTCTCCGGCCAGCCGCAGGATCACCGGATCGAAGAAATACGGAATGCTGCAGCTCATCCGCACCGCCTTGGCAACTTCGAAGCTGTCAGGCTCGATCCCGTACAGCACCAGATCATCTGGCAGCACCACAATCCGCCCGTTGGTGATATCTGATGTAATCACCCGCAGCTTGCCGCGCGGCAGATCCCGGAACGTAACAACCCCCTGCTCCAGCAGCAGGTTGCGTATCCACGCTTCCAGCGCCTGGCCTGAGTACAGCCCCTTCTTGAGCAGCACACGCAAGGCCGGCCCAACGAAGGCGGTGTTGTAGAGCGCTCCCCGCTTCAGGAAGGAGGTGAACGGTGTACGCCGGATAATCCGGCTCATGGTCTCTCCGCTGTACCCCGCTGCCAACAACGAGGCAATGATCGAACCGGAAGAGGTTCCTGCTACCCGCCCGAAGGTACGGCCCGCGCGTTCCGTCGCCTCCACCGCACCTGCCAAGGCAATTCCTTTGACTCCCCCGCCTTCAAATACCGCGTTAATCTCCATACATGGCAAACCCCCGTTCCATAGAATGTATTGTTATCTATGAGCACGGGGGACTATTCATGACTTAACTCTTGAAATAGAAGCTGAGCAGACTGGCTAGCCCGTACGGGTCACGGACCACAATATCATTCGCCCGGAACAGGATGCTGCCAGCCACCTCATCGTATTTCTCATTATATTTGAGCTGGTTGATAATCTGATCTCCGCTCTGCCATTCCGCAGTCTGTTTGGTATCCCCTACCTTGTAGGAGGCAAGACCGATATACAGCTTAACCTTCGTTCCCTTAACCTCGTTCACCCACCAGTCCACCAGCTTATCATAACGGGCGGCGCTGAAGGAGAGGCTCCAATAGACCTGCGGGGCAACATAATCGATCCAGCCGCTCTGAATCCAGGTGCGCACATCCGCATACATGTCATCATAGGCTGACACCCCTGCTGTAGTATCTGAGCCGGTGCTGTCCGCTTTTTTGTTGCGCCATACCCCGAACGGGCTGACCCCGTAAGAGACGGACGGCTTCGCTGCATGAATCTCCTGCCCCAGCTGACGGATGAACTGGTTGATATTATCCCGCCGCCAGTTGCCTTTGCTGCTAATCCCTTGTGTATTGAAGGTCTTGAAGGCCGTATCATCGGCAAAAGCTACATTGGACGGATAGAAATAATCATCCAGATGTACTCCGTCGATATCATACCCTCTGACCACCTCCATCACCGTGTCAATAATATGCTGCCGAGCTTCCGGAATTCCCGGGTTTATGTACAGCTTGTTCTCCGCCTTGACGATCCAATCCGGATGAAGCTTGGCTACATGGTTAGGGGCTAGACTGCTGGTAGAAGCGTCTGTCGTAGCCCGGAACGGATTGAACCAGGCGTGCAGTTGCATTCCCCGGCTGTGGGCACTGCTAACCATATAGGCCAGCGGGTCGTAGCCGGGCTCCTTACCCTGGGTCCCGCTAAGCACCTTGGACCAGGGCACGATCTGAGAAGGATAAAGTGCATCTCCAGACGGTCTGACCTGGACGAATACACTATTGAATCCGGCCGCCTTCAGCTTGTCCAGCAGGCTGTCGAACTCCTTTTTCTGCTTGTCGGGATTGCCTGCCGAAGACGTTGAGGGCCAATCCAGATTATACACGGTGGATACCCAGGCGCCCTTCATCGCCTTACTGGTCTTGGCACCAGGAATGGAAGGTACGGTTGGTGACGGTACCGTTGGTATTGGCACAGATGGCGTAGGTACAGTTGGTGTAGGCACTGACGGAACTGTCGGCGTCACAGGTGTAGAAGGGCCGCCGATCTCCATGCCGGAATATAAGGAGATATGCTTCGTAGCCTGATCCCAGAGTACTTGAAGCCCAAGCTGCTCGCTTACAAACCGCAGCGGCACCATGACCCGGCCCTGTGTGATCTGGACAGAAGTATCCAGACGGACGGCTGTACCGTTAACGATAGCACTTGTTTTGCCGCTGGTCAGCTGCAGTACATTATTATCCTTGCTTATGGTTGCTGTCTTACTGGCCTGATCCCATTTCACACCGGCCCCCAGTCCCTGGCTAATCACTCCAGCCGGCACCATCGTAACATTAGTACGTGTAATATACGGCGGCACATCCGGGTTCAGCGTCTCCCCATCCAGTTCAATGGTGATTTGCACAGAAGCTGCGCGCACACCCGGCGTCCATACAGGCAGACATAGCATAATCACGAGCAGTCCTACGATCCATTTACGGTAATTCATAATTCCTCCCAGGTCTTGAAGTTGTATAGACAAAAAAATAGCCCTCTCGTCCTTGGGTCAGGGAGAAGGCCGTTCTTTTGTAAACGGAATCCTTCCTTAGTAAAAAAGGAACGGTATCCGTTTTGACGTAAAAAAACTGGAAAGGTTGCGCTAATCAAACAAAAAAAGCCACGTTTATGAATCGCTGGCTATCTCATGGTGAATATCGTACAAGGTCTGCACACGCGCTTCATCCCGGCGGAAATACTCCACCAGCGTTTCGATCCGGGTGATGGAATCCCAGCTCAAGTGATGCTCAATGCCTTCAACATCCTTATAAATATGCTCTTGCTGTACCCCAATAATCCCGAGGAACTCCTCCAGCAGCTGATGGCGGTCCACAAGACGTTTCCCCACTTTTTTTCCTTTGCTTGTTAGGACAAGCCCACGATATTTCTCATAGATGAGATATTCGTCCTTATCCAGTTTTTGGATCATCTTGGTCACAGAGGAGGGATGGACTTCCAGCCCCTCGGCAATATCCGAGACCCGCGCATAACCCTTCTCGTCGATGAGCTTATATATGCGCTCCAAATAATCCTCCATGCTGGGTGTTGGCATTCTAGCTTACCTCTTTTCTATAATGAGCGTAACGGTGGGACCGGGCCTTGCTCTAACAATGATACATGCTTCTGCCGCTCCTTGGCAAGTCCTGCCGGTCATCCGCTTCCCCGCTTAGTGATGTTTACCATGATTCCATTCGCCTGCGGATTGGCACAATAACGGTATCCTCATCCCTAAGGAGCGTGAAATTATGAGCATAGTCACACCCGAACGCCCTCCTGCCAAAAGAACGCGCAAGCCTACCGGCCTGTTCATCCCAGAGCTTGTCTTCTTTGAACCTGATGCGCTGAATTATCCCAAAGGGGAGCGGATTATGGAATGGGTCAAGTCCCGCAATATTCCCTACCGCATGACCACCTCGCATAACCGGATTACCAATCTGCCGGGCGAGACAGAAGTCGAGCAATACAAAATCGCCAAACGGACGCTTGTGGTCGGCTTGCGCAAGACGCTCACTTTTGACCAGTCGAAGCCGTCGGCCGATTATGCGATTCCGATAGCCACCGGGTGCATGGGCCACTGCCATTATTGTTACCTGCAGACTACGCTTGGAGCGAAGCCCTACATCCGTGTCTATGTCAACACCGGGGACATCATCGATGCCGCCAAAAAATACATCACCGAGCGTTCCCCGGAAATCACGACGTTTGAAGCGGCCTGTACCTCAGATCCGCTCGGCCTTGAGCATATTACCGGCTCGCTGACGGAACTGATCGAATTCATGGCGAAGGAGCCGCTCGGGCGGCTGCGCTTCGTGACCAAATACCAGCATGTCGAGCCGCTGCTTAAGCTGAAGCATAACGGTCATACCCGTGTACGTTTCAGCGTGAATGCCGACTATGTGATCAAGAACTTCGAGCCGGCCACCTCACGCTTCGAGGAACGGATTGAGGCCGCCGGACAGATCGCCCGTGCCGGGTATCCGCTGGGCTTCATCATTGCCCCTATTATCTGGCATGACGGCTGGGAAGAAGGCTACAGCGAGCTATTAGAGAAGCTGGCGCATGCCCTGCCGCCGGGGATTGGCCAAGGGCTGACCTTTGAAATGATCCAGCACCGCTTCACCAAGACGGCCAAGACCGTCATCGAGAAGCGTTATCCGAAGTCGAAGCTGGAGATGGACATCGAGAAGCGCAAGAAGAAATGGGGCAAATGGGGACAGAACAAATATGTCTACCCGGACGAACAACAAACCGCCCTGCGCGAATTCATCACAGAGCGGATTTTTGAACATTTTCCGGAAGCGGCTATTGATTATTTCACTTAAGCTTAGAAAATTAGCCAGCGCGGCGTGATGCCCTGCAGCCAAATCGTAATGCGGAACATCTGGTCGGTGAACAGCAGGATGCCCATGAATACCATCAGCCCGCCGCCCAGCTTCATCAGCAGGTTGGAGTATTTCAGGATCTTGCGCGCCCCGCCCAGGAAAAAGGCCAGTCCGAAGAACGGCAGTGCAAAGCCGATACTATATGCCGTAATCATCATGAACCACGTTCCCGGATCACTGGCCGACAGCGCGATAATGGCTGTTAGAATCGGGCCGATACAGGGCGACCAGCCTGCTGAGAACCCGATGCCGAAGATGAAAGAGCCCAGGTACCCGGCAGGCTTCCATCTCAGCTCCAGCTTGCGTTCCCGGAGCAGGAACTGCGGCTGGAATACCCCCAACAGGAAGAGACCCATGACAATAATAAGGATCGCCGATAATTGACGGATCAGATCCCGCTGGCCGTTGAAGAATTCACCGAACAAGCCGGCTCCAAAGCCAAGCGTATAGAACACTGCCGAGAAGCCAAGAATGAACGCCAGCGTATGCGAAAGGGTCCGGAGACGGACCTCTTTGCTGTTGCTGCCGCTCTTCAGCTCCTGCACTGATAAGCCGGTAATATAAGATAGATAAGAAGGATAGAGCGGCAGGCAGCAAGGCGATATGAATGACGCCACTCCGGCGGCAAAAGCGATTCCTGCATTCAGGTTGGACACGGGCGCATCTCCTTCCATAGTCGGGGTCACTCGGGTCACTTCATGTAGCAGCAGTACAGATACAGTTATGTAGTTGGTGCTAAGGGCGGCCGGTTATACGCTTGTTTGTTAGGCTGGCAGCCCTTTTTTGCCGATGAGAGTTAGGGTCAATAGTGCAATTAACAGCAGAACAATCGTTGCTCCAGGAGCCAGATTCCATACTCCAGCAATGACCAGTCCGCCAATAACGGCAATCTCGGCAATCGCCACGGACAGAATAACCGAAGACTTGAAGCTCCGTGACAGCAGCAGGCTGATCGCTACAGGAATGGTCAACAGCGCAGAGACCAGCAGCGAGCCCACAATCTTGATCGCCGTACTAATCACCAGAGCCGTTAACACCGTAATCAGCATATTGAGCAGCTTCACCGGAAGTCCGCTAACACTGGCTGCATCCTCCTCGAAGCTGAGCAGGAAGAATTCCTTGAAGAATAAGGTTACGACGACCACAACGGCAATCGTTACGATTCCCACCACGATAAGATCAGTAGTATTGAGCGTATAGATGCTGCCGAACAGATAGCTCATTACATCTGCATTATACCCTTTGCCCAGGGTGAAAAAAAGGGAGGCCAGCGCTACACCGCCCGACATGATGATGGCAATGGACAGCTCGGCGTAGCTTTTATAGGCTTTGCGCAGCTTCTCAATCGCAAATGAGGCCACAACCGCAAAGACCAGCCCCGCCCCGAGCGGATAAAAACCCGTCAGAAAGCCCAGCGCTACCCCGGCAATCGTAACATGCGCCAGCGTATCTCCGATCATAGACAGACGCCGCAGCACCAGAAAAACGCCGATCAGCGGCGCCGTAATGCCAATCATCAGCCCGCCGGCCAGCGCCCGCTGGAAAAAATCACTATACAGGATTTCCAAGATGTATATCTCCTTTACAATTATAAAACCTTTTTCGAAACCTTTTTCGAAACCTTTTTCGAAACCCTTTTCGATCCCTCCCAAACCCTCCCTTCGCCAAGGGAGGGCCCCAAGGGCTCTGCCCTCTGGACACCCGCTAAGTGCAATTGGCGTGGGAGGAGGGGTTGTCGCAGCTTAGGGACGTTGGTGAAAAGAGCGCTTTTCCTCCCTGCGGGATACGCTTTACAGCAGGCGGGATTTACTTACGTCCCAAGACTTTCACCTCATATATTTGACCTGCTGGCCTCAGTAATCAGAGATAAGTGTAGTCTGTGCAACTAAAAACAGTAAAACGGAAGGCTTTCCTCTTCTAATTGTATTCTGTACAACTATATTTGCCCGGATGGCCGAAAATCCAGGTACGAAGGCATTTTAATTGTACGAAATACATCAAAACAGAGATTTGGCGGCGCATCTGACGATTTAGTTGTACGAATTGCAATTAACCCACCCTTTCCCCCTAATCTGGGCACGGCAACCCTCAGCAAGCGAGAGTTAAAAGTAATCCTCACACGTTTAAAACTGATTGCAGAATGTACAACAGAACTATCACTTTTGAGCGTATAATCAGATTCTGTTGTATTTCGTACAATTGATATTGGCAGAAAGGCTGGAAAAAGGTCCATTTCAAAAAATCTAATGTACAAACTGCAACAGAAGAGCAAAAAGGGCAGAAATTCGTGCAATCGATGTACAAAGTACAATAGGCTGCGGTTCGAGCAGTAAAACCGTTAAATGATCAGGGTAACTATCCTCTTATCAGCCAATCTCAACGATCAGGACAACGTATGCTGCAGGTTATCCACAGCACAGTCCTGCACATCATGCGAGTGGCGGCAGTAGAAGTTGATTTTACCGTTCTTCTGGACCGGCTCGCTGCCCAGGTAATTCTTCATCATGTCGATATCATGCGAGACCATCAGGAAGGTCATATGATGATGGGCATGCATGTGCATGATCAGCTCGAAGAAGCCGGCCTGGGTCTCGGCGTCAATGCCGACAGTAGGCTCATCCAGAATCAGCAGATCCGGGTGGTTGATCAGCGCACGGGCCAGGAAGACACGCTGCTGCTGGCCGCCGGACAGCTGGCCGACTCTTTTCTCGGCAATATCCTGAATCCGCATCACTTCAAGCGCATCCTCACACTGCCGGTGCTGGGCCTTCGAGACCCGCCGGATCAGGTTCTTGTTGTTATACAGGCCGGACAATACGACCTCACGGACGGTTGCCGGGAATAGCGGGTTGAACGCATTCTTCTGCGGCACATAGCCGATCCGCTCCCAGTCCTTGAACCTCCGCACCGGCTGGCCGAATAATTTGATTTCCCCGCTGGTGGCAGGCAGCAAACCGACAATCATCTTAAGCAGTGTCGTCTTGCCCGCACCGTTCGAGCCGAGGATACCGAGGAAATCACGTTCTTTTACCGTATAATTCAGATTCGAGATGACCTTCTGTTCCCCGTAGGAGAAGGACAAATCCTGTATTTCGATCATATGCTGATGGCAGTCCAGGGATACCGGTTGCATGTGAAGTACCGCCTTTCACTTATACTTTCCTTATTATTGTAAGGCCAGAATGAGATTTTGCAAATTTTTCTCCATTAAGGTGAAATAATTGTCCCCGTTCTTCTGCTGGGCCTCGGTCAGCCCTTCTACCGGATTCAGCACCATCGTGGATACACCGGTCTCACTTGCCAGTGTCTTAGCCAGCTTATCAGATACAAGCTCCTCGAAGAAAATATAACGGATGCCCTCTGCCTTAACCAGCGCCGCCAGCTTCACCAGATCCTGCCCGCGCGGCTCAGCGTCCGGCGACAGCCCCATTATGGCATGCTGTGACAGTCCATAATCACGCGCCAGATACGAGAATGCCTGATGAGATACGACAATCTCCTTGCCCGGCAGATTGCCCAGCTCTTCGGTGAACTTCAGATCCAGCGCGCTCAGGCGGTCCGCCAGCTTCTGGTAGCGCTCCTCATAGGCTTCAGTATGCGCAGGATCAACGGATTGAAGACTATCCTTGATATTCTTGGCCATCACAAGCGCCGACTTCGGGCTTACCCAGGTATGCGGGTCCGTGTGCAGGCTGTCGCCATGCCCGTCTGCTTCAGCCTCTTCACCTTCATGGCCGTGATCATGCCCATCGTCTTCATCGGTTGTAATTAGCTTCACTCCTTGGCTAACCTCTACAGCCTTGGTCTTACTGTCACCATCGAGGCTCTTGAGGAAATTGGGAACCCAACCCTCCAGCCCGGCTCCGTTATAGAGGAACAGCTGCGCCTTGGAGGTAGCGATGATATCCTGGCTGCGCGGGGTCCAGTCATGCGGCTCTACCCCTACAGGAAGCAGGTTGATAACATTGGCATCTTCGCCGCCGATTTCGGCAGTGAATTCATATATAGGATAAAAAGTAGTTATAACGTTCACTTTTCCTTCCACAATGCTTCCGTTGCTCTTCGGTCCGCATGCGGCCAGCGACAGCGTAAGCAACAGGACAGCGGCGAGCAGCAGCCCTTTTTGCAAGCTTTTTGTAACCATTTCTCTATCGACCCCTTAAATCGTAAAATTTACTATCAGAATTATAATAGTAATCGTTACGATAAGTCAACTCCGATCTGCATTTCGTAGTCTGCAAGCTGCCTTCTACCCGGTTATCTTGGAGCAAAAAGAAGCAATCCCCGCTGCCTGTGGCCTGCGGAGATTGCTGTACGGTCATTATGCGGATGCTCTTGGCATCCTTATTTCACAATCGCTCCGTTCGGCATGCTGTCCGGCACGGTAGCGATAGTCAGCTGCTCGCCCTTGGAAGCGGCCAGGATCATGCCCTGCGACAGTTCACCGCGCAGCTTCACCGGCTTCAGGTTCACAATGCAGATCACCTTGCGGCCCACCAGCTCCTCCGGTGTGTAGAACTTTGCAATGCCGGATACCACTTGGCGCTGCTCATAACCAAGATCCAGCTGCAGCTTCAGCAGCTTATCCGCTTTCTTCACCGGCTCGCAGGCGATGACCTGGGCTACGCGCAGCTCTGCTTTGGCGAAATCGTCGATGCCGATTTCTTCCTTATGCTCCTCTTCCTCCGGATCGGCAGCCGCCGCCTCCGGAGTCACAGCAGCCGCTGCCGGCGCCGCCTCTGCAGCGGCCGGCTTCCCGGCTCCCATCGCTTCGGCGATGTACGCTACTTCCTGCGCCACATCCAGGCGCGGGAAGATCGGGTCGCCCTTCACCAGCTTAGTACCTGCTGGAATCAGGCCGAAGGACCTGCCGCTCTCCCAGGTGGTCAGCTCGCCCGGCTGAATGCCCAGCTGCTCCCAGATCTTCGCCGGAGCGCCAGTCAGGAACGGCTGGAGCAGAATGGACGCGGTGCGCAGTCCCTCCACCAGATGTCTCATCACCGAAGCCAGCTCAGCGCTGCGGCTCTCGTCCTTCGCGAGCACCCATGGCTGGGTCTCGTCAATGTATTTATTCGTCCGGCTGATCAACGCGCCGATCGCAGTCAGAGCTACGGAGAATTCCATTTTCTCCATCGCTTCTTCCACCTTGGCGTAAGTGCTCTGCACCATTGCCTCAAGCTCACCGTCAAATGCGGTAACCTGACCGGCATAAGCCGGAAGCTCGCCGCCGAAATATTTCTCCACCATCGCCCCCGTCCGGTTCAGCAGGTTACCAAGATCATTGGCCAGATCGTAGTTAATCCGGTCCACGAAGCTCTCCGGCGTGAAGGTTCCGTCCGAGCCGAAGGGAACCTCGCGCAGCAGATAATAGCGCAGGGCATCCAGACCGTAGCGGTCAATCAGCGTCACCGGATCAACCACATTGCCCTTGGATTTGGACATCTTGCCGTCCTTCATCAATAGCCAGCCATGTGCGAATACCTTCTTCGGCAGCGGTTCGCCGAGCGCCATCAGAATAATCGGCCAGTAGATCGTATGGAAGCGGACAATTTCCTTCCCGACAATGTGTACATCTGCAGGCCAGTACTTGTCATACAGGCTGCGGTCCTCCGAGCCATAGCCAAGGGCCGTAATGTAGTTGGTAAGGGCATCGATCCACACATAGACTACATGCTTCTCGTCGCCTTTCACCTTAACGCCCCAGTCAAAAGTCGTACGGGATACAGCCAGATCCTCCAGACCCGGCTTGATGAAGTTGTTAATCATCTCGTTCTTACGGGATTCCGGCAGGATAAACTCCGGGTTCTCTTCGTAGAACTTCAGCAGGCGGTCAGCATACTTGCTCATGCGGAAGAAGTAGCTCTCCTCCTTGACCAGCTCCACCGGATGACCGCTGTCCGGACTTTTTCCTCCGGTAATCTTGCCGTCAGCATCTCGTTCAATATCCACCAGCTGGGTCTCGGTGTAGAAGGTCTCATCCGAAATACAGTACCAGCCTTCGTACTCCCCTTTGTAGATATCCCCCTGCTTCAGCAGGCGGTCAAAAATATCCGCAACCACCTTCTTATGGCGCTCCTCCGTGGTACGGATGAAATCATCATTCGAGATGTCCAGCTTCTTCCACAGATCCTTAATGCCGACTACAATCCCGTCCACGAACTCCTGAGGGGTCTTTCCGGCCTTGCCGGCCTTCTCTTCAATCTTCTGCCCATGCTCGTCCGTTCCGGTCAGATAGCGCACCTCATAGCCGCGCAGCCGCTTGTAGCGGGCCATCGCATCACCGGCTACCGTAGAATACGCATGCCCGATATGCAGCTTGTCGCTCGGATAATAGATCGGTGTTGTCAGATAAAAGGTTTTGTTCTCACTCATTACTTCATCATCCCTTCGTTATCCCTAATCGTCCATTTCACACAAAAAACTCCCGCCCCTCTATGGGGCGAGAGTAAACTCACGCGATACCACCCAACATTCCCCGGCTCCTCACAGAGCGCAGGCTTCGTCAGTTCCTTAACGGAACTGTCCATTAACGCTGGAACACGCCGTGCGCTTACGCAGGCCCCGGCTTCAGGCCTTCCGCTCGAACACAGTTCCTCCCGGACCATATTCAATCTGGCGTCCCATACCGGCTCCCAGCAGCCCCGGCTCTCTGTAATGGTGTCCACATCTACTTATCCGTTCCTCGGAATATCACTTATTATTCAAAATATACCCATCCCGGCGGCCTGTGTCAAGTCGTATGCAGCGGCTTGTCCCCGGATGGCTGCTCTTTGCGCGGCGGCACCGGGTCAAGGCCTCCCGGATGGAAAGGATGACAACGGGCGATCCGCCTGGCAGCGAGCCAAGAACCCTTCAGCGGCCCATGGACCTCAATCGCTTCCAGCGCGTAAGCCGAACAGGTCGGGTAGAACCGGCAGGTAGCAGGCTTGAGCGGTGAAATGAACTTGCGGTAGACCCGGATAGGAGCCTGTACCGTTCTTCGTAGGTTAGCCATATTCAGCGTCCCTCTTTGCTACGTGCGGCCCCTGCCGGCTCTTCTTCTCTTCCCTGCTCACAATCCTTGCAGTAGCCGAAGACCTCGAATTTATGCTTGACCACCCGGAACTGATCCGGCGGATCGGTTAGATTCATCGGGCAGAATTGAATCGGGTACGTCTTCATACACTGCAGACAAATCATATGGTGATGATGGTGATCCTGACTGCAGCTTGCCTTGAATTTGACGCCTTCTTCAAATACAATCTGCTCCAGTACCCCCAGCTCCTCCATAACGCGCAGGTTACGGTAGACTGTATCGAAGCTCAGCCCGCTATACTTGCGGCCCATATGCTCATATACATCCTTCGCAGACAAATATCCCGTATTCTCGCCGAATAATTTGGCAAGCGTCTTGCGCTGATCGGTGATTCGCAGCCCCTGCCCCGACATGGCTTCCAGGATTTGATCTGTCGACAGCATTCGCTCATCTCCCATAACATTAGATCGTTTGTGTTGCACTCTCTTTATAATGCCCCAAAAGCACTGCCCCGTCAATAAAAGCGCCTGTTGCCTCCCCGCATCCAGATACTTGCGGCACAATACAAAACGGCAGCCGCCCCCTCAGGAGCGCTGCCGTTTGTATTGTAGAGAAATTATTTTTTCGCCGGAAGCGGCGTGAAGACAAAGTTCACAGGCAGGTTACTGCCGGAGGCGACGGAGAACACAATCTCCACACGCCCTTCATATTCTCCGGTGCGGTAGATGACAGCATTCGTGTCTGAGGATAAGCCTAATACGCCCTTATTGGGCAGGTTCACCATTGTACCGTTTACGATCAACGGCCCCAGATAAGGACCCCCGCGCGGATTGAAGGTGATCAGCGTGTTTGCTGCAACACGATCCAATACGATTTTGTACAGTACCCCGAAGTTACCGGCGTTAGAAACATATGTTCCATTCATTGGATCCATGCCGTCCAGGTTTTTGTCCATTTTATTGTCGCCCAGAAGCAGCTTGCTTTGCGTGGTACCCACCAGATCGGTCACGTTCATGACGCGGGTAGAATCGGGGAAGGTTCCCCGGGTATGCACGCCGTCAATGTCAAGAATCGGCAGATAAGGCAGCTCGGCGACAGGATCTTTGCTCTGCTCCACCATAACTACATTATACTGAATCGGCAGATCACTGAACAGGTCTGCGCTCAGCGACATTACGTCTTTGGGCTTCATGGCGATTTTGTTCAGGTCTGTCATAATCGGAAGACTTTGCCCAGGCTGCAGGGTAATTTGCGATTGGGCCAAGCCGGTAACCATGGAATTGAAGTATTTCTCCATCGATACTTTTCCAGTATATTCCGGTGAGGTCACCGGTCCGGCAATTCCTAAATATTGGATGTTAATAGTTGTCGGATACAGGTTGTTATTCGTTGCAATCACATAGAGCTTCTGTCTGGTAGCCATATTGTTCATATGATGCACCAGGAAGCGCGTATTGCCCACTGAACTCTCCCGGTACAGTACACCTTCCGTCTGAACGGTCTCCGGGCTGTTACTGCGGATCAGGGTGTAGCTTTCGGAAGACAGCGTATACGGCAGGTTAGGGAGCGCCGGAATCATCCCGCCGTCCATACTGATGATATCCCCCGGAATGGTGAACAGCTTCGTTACTTCATCCTGTGTATACAGTTGTTCATTGGTGATTGTAATCATCTTCTCAAAAGTACTGCTAAGACCGTGCTTGTCCGTAACCGTCAGCTGAATGGACAGCGGTCCCGGGGTGAAGTACGCCAGGGAACGATTGTTCCAGGTTGCGGTCAGCTCTTCATTCTCAGGATCATAGCTGGTATCGGTCAGGACTACCGGCTCACCCATTTTGTATTCTTCTTTATCTGTTGTGAATTGGGCTACTGGCGGCTGATTAGGCTGCAGTACCTGAATGGTTACCGGATAAGGGTCACTCCACATGTTGTTGGCATCCCGTACCGAATACATAACCGTATAGAAGCCCGGCTGATCATAGATATTTTGCTTGTTGTCGCTCCAACGCTCTTCAACAATCGGCGTACCGTTCGGGGAAGAGCTGTAGGTAACATAATTCACAGTAGTCTCGCCGGCATAGATTTCTTTGGGCTGAACTGTGAAGGAGGCAGTCGGCTTCGTATTCAGCGTAAGAATAACCCGCTTCTGCACATTGTCCACGGTATAAGGAATATTAAGTGCAGAGGTAATGGACGTTAACGGAATCATGAAGGTGCCTTTGAACTGGTAAGCCGGTCCCTTCATAGTGAACTTGGTACCATTGACGGTATAGATTTTGCTGTCGGTCTTGAACCGCATAATGCTGGTACCCTTGGTCACAATGACCTCTTTGGTTTTGGCGTCATAGGTAAAGGCAACGCCGACCATTTCCACCATTGCGCGGATCGATACGTAGGAGACGCCGTTCTTGACTGCCATCGGCTGATTGGCGGTGTAAGGCGTTCCGTTTCTGAACATCTTGTTGCTGTTCATCATCAGAATAAGCTGGCCTGCCCCTGCAGCAGAGGTAGTAGTCATGCTTGGGGTTACAGGCGTATCCGTTAACGGAGTAGCCGTAGGCACAACGGCATCAGTCGGCACAGTACCGTCCACAGGAGCAGCTGTTGCGCCTGGAACCTCAGTAGCAGCCGGAGCTGGAGTCTCTGTTATTGCTGGAATGCCTTGAACCGGTGATGCTGTAGGAACAGGTGTTGGTGTGGGTACCACTGTACCTGCAGGCGGTTCAGTCATTAACGGAGGCAACGGGTCTGTTGACTCAGGCTGAAGCTGTGTTTCAGAAGTATCCACCGCTGCGGCAACATGGCCTGTTACGGTTTGTGTGCTGACTGGAGCTGCAAAAGCCGGAACGGCTGCTGCTAATTGTGATACAGCTAATACTGTTACCAAGAACATTTTCCTAAAATTCATTGTACGACTCCTTCTGCTCCCATTGTAGTGTATAAGGCAGTATATTTAATGCTTTCTGTCCACCTTATAATCCCCGCAAAAACGCAACCGCCCTCTTCAGGACGTCAGCATATTTTGCCACGTTCATTTTACAAAACATAGTATTAGACGCAAGCAACGGAGAAAAGTTTCATTCTGTGTAAAGAAAGATCTATATAAATCCAATTAGCTCCATTATTAATGGGGTGCCCCCACCTGTCACCAGAAGAGTATAATAGTAGCAGACTTCATGTGAAAGGAGTATTTAAGCTGAAATGAATCCATCTGAAGGGTTATACAAACTTATCGACGCCCGCTGTGTTAATCCGGCTGGATCTGAATCTGAAATACATAAGTCAGACAGGCATACCCTCCTCATAGGAATTAAAGGCAGCGGCGAAGTTGAAGCTAAAGGCTATTGCTCTGAATTTGGTTCTTGCGATGTACTGCTGCTGCTCCCTGATACACCGTGGCGCTTGTTAGTGAAGGAGAAGCACTCTCTGGAATACTGCTGTTTTACCTTTGATGTATATACTATGGACGGACAGCATACGCTTCAGCGCGGAGAGCTGGAGGCCGATATTTTCCCGCCTGCCCTTTGGTCTGAAGCGTTAGCTAAGACTGACCTGATCTGCTCTTGCTGGCAGGGCAGCAGCTGGGACAGAATGGAGTCATCTATCCGTTTCCAGGAATTGCTGCTTCAGTTATGGAGACCAGACAGTCCGGAGACTAAGCATCGCACTCCCTCAACTGCAATAATTGACCAGTCCAAAGCCTATATAGACAGTCATTTCGGGCAGCCCATGACCAGAGAAAAGCTTGCCGAAATGACAGGAATGAGCGTCGCCCATTATTCCCGGCTGTTCAAAAAACAGGTGGGCCGGAGCCCGATGGAATATCTGAATTCTGTCCGCATTCGTCATGCGGGTGATTTGTTGCTCCGCTCTGAAATGACGCTCCGTGACACAGCGCACCATGTAGGCTATCAGGATGAGTTCTATTTCAGCCGTAAATTCAAATCAGCCATTGGTATTTCACCATCTGTATATGTTAAAAAACACCGTATGTCCACTCGTATTGCCTCCATGGCCCATCCCTACACCTCTCATTTGCTGGCATTAGGTTTAACGCCTTATGCGGCATTGATTAATAATTCACGCGGATCTGCCTATAGCTTGAATAACGTTATCAGCTTGGGGGATGATCAGCCCGACCTCGGCAGACTGGCAAATGCCCGGCCGGAGCTGATTATCAGCTTCGAACATTCAGATTATGCGGAACCGGACAAAGCAGGCTTGTTCCCCCATATTGCCCCAACGTGTACCGTGCCATTTGAAGGGGATTGGCGTGAGCATCTCCGGATAATTGCGAGAGCGGTGAACCGTCTGGAGATCGCCCGGCAGTGGCTTGAGGCATACGAAGAGCTGGCTGAGAGTCTTCGGCTCAGTGTCAGAGAAAAGCTGGAGGACGAAAAAGTTGCTGTGGCGCAATATGAGAACGGGTGCTTCCGCCTGTTCGGCAACCGTAACTTGGGTACCGTGCTGTATAAAGATCTGCAGCTTGAGAGACCCCGGCAATTACTGAATGTAGAGCATTCCATTCTTCTTACTCCAGATCAGCTTTCGGAATGCAGCATTGACCATCTGATTCTGTTTACATCGGGTAACTCCGCACAGCGTGATTTGATCCATCGTTCGCTAGCTTCACAAGAAGCATGGAGGGAGTTAAATGCCGTACGAAAAGGAAACGTCTACGAGGCCGCTGATTCAAGTCTCTATTCCTGTTACACCTCGATGGCCCACGATTTATTTCTGCGCCGTTCAAGCGATTTGCTCCTGAGCCATATGTCCAGGCGATGAGCATTTTTGTCCATGGCACCCACCTATGCCACTCCTTATAATTAAATTGTGATAATGATTATCAAAATCAATTGTGAAAGGTGTGTGGCTTGTGTTTCCTTGTACTCGAAAATCCAAACACAAATTTAGCCGTGGAGTCATCGGCCTGCTTGGAGTAATAATGCTGGGGCTAGTCGTTGGATGCAGCAACAGCGGGAATAATGGAGGTTCGGCGGTTGCCGGTTCCACCTCTCCAGTACCTGCCAAGACGGCTGAAAATACGGATACCCGTATCATCTCAACCATTAAGGGAGATATAGAAATTCCGGCACATCCGAAAAAGGTTGCGGGCATGCTTTATGTTTTTGCTGACCATCTGCTGGCACTTGGAATTGAACCTCATGCAATGGTTACATACAACGATTTGGGATTCCCCCAATACCTGTCAGACCAAATGAAGGATACTATCGTTATTGGCTCAGGAGAAGCACCTAACTTGGAAGCACTGCTCGAAGCGGAGCCGGATCTCATTCTTGCTTCTAAGACACTGAACGAAGCGAACTATGAGCAGCTATCAAGGATTGCGCCAACGATACTTTTCGACAATGAAAATGAAGATGATTGGACCCGATTCCGGCAAACGGCAGAAATCTTCGGAAAAGAAACTGTGGCTGATCAGGTCCACGCCGATTATGAATCAAAGATAGCTGCGGTAAGGAACGAATTGGCTGCCACTGCTGCCACTCAGACTGTCGCCTATATGCGAATACAGGACAAGCAATTGCAGTTGATTCAACCGGGAGATAATTTTACGCTCTTCGGCCCTCTGGGACTAACCCCCGCTTCCACAGAAGGTATAGATTTCAAGGACTCATGGAATGTAGCCATCTCCGAAGAAGTACTTCCGGAGCTGAATCCTGACCGTATGTTCATCATTCTTCGCCCAGGTGACAGTAATCAGACGGCTCTGGATAATATTATGAGTACTTCAATCTGGGCCAACCTTACAGCTGTCAAGAACAAACATGTGTATATCGGTGATGCAAATCTGTGGTTTGCCGGCTATGGCCCAATCGGACTAAGCAAGGTTATCGATGAAATTTCGAATGCCTACCTGCCGGAATCGTGAGGGACGAGCCATGACTCCCACTCCTGACAGCCTGCTCATACGAACGATACGCGACAGAAGAACCATACAGGAATTTAATGGAATGCCCATTGCCCGGAGCACACTGCTCAACTTGCTGGACAATGCGGTATGGGCACCTTTTCATTCCAAAAAAGAGCCTTGGCGATTCATCCTGTTCACAGGGGAGGGCCGGACAATATTTGCCGACGCTGTTCTGAAGACACGCCCGGAAGCATTCGTTCAACAATTCGGTGCACAGATACATGATACGTATTGCAGGCGGATTCCGGTCCACCTCATCGTGATCATGCATAGCGCCCTTCCTCCAAAAGCCTGGGAGGAGGCCCTGGCAGCAACTGCCGCTCTGATTCAGAACATTCAGCTGCTGGCCTGGGAACAAGGAATCGGCGTGGTATGGAAGACCACTGCTTTTAATGAAGATTCCTCATTTCGGTCAGCAGCAGGTGTAACTCCTAACGAGAAAATCGTTGGCACCTTGCATATGGGATATTTCGATCCCGAAGACAAGCCTGCTCCAAAACCGCGTACTGCTGCTGTAGACTTGCTGACAGTTATAGAAGGCAATCATTCGGATAATTGTTGACAAGAGATCGTGGCCTGTTCCTGCTTAAAAAAAACAGAGGGCTGTCCCGCAAGGCCATTTCACGGCTTTGCGGGACAGCCCTAATTACTGGAAAAGCAGACTTACTGTGCTTCAGCCGTCCTGAATTTGCTGCGGTATTCCTTGGGGGTCATTCCCGTCTGCTTCAAGAACACCTTGGTGAAATAACGGCGCTCCTGATAACCGACGCCCGAGCTGATGGCCGTGATGCTCTTATCACTGCTGGCGAGCATGAATTTGGCAGCTTCAATCCGCTGCTGGGTGACATATTCCACGAAGGTCACCCCGAAGCGGTTCTTGAACAGGAGGCAGAAATAACTGCTGCTGATGCCAATCGTATTCGCCACCTCATCAATGCCGAGATCCGCATGAAGGCGCTCCGTAATGAACTGTGCGGCCTGGTTCATCAGCTGCTCCGCTGTTTTTTTGGCAGGCTCATCAGCAACAGGCACTTCCTGAAACAACGGGATGCTGTTGTACAACTTATCCTTATACTGCCTGCTGCGAATCCGCGAACCGATCTCCCGCACCTTGTCGCCAAGCTCCCCGTAATGAATTGGCTTGCAGATATACTCCTTCACACCCAGCCGTATGGCTTCACGCGCATAATCGAATTCCTGGTAGCCGCTGAGCAGCAGCACCTCACTTGTAAGCCCCATCTCCCGCAGCTTGCCGATGAATGTCAGCCCATCCATGACCGGCATACGGATATCACAGAGCACCAGATCGGGTGGACAGTCCTCGGCTATGCGCAGCGCCTCCATCCCGCTGCGGGCCATCCCCGCAACCTCCATCCCCATGTCCTGCCAGGGCAGCACAGTGTTGAGATTGCTCAGAATAGGCGCTTCATCGTCAACCAATAATACTTTTAGCATAATGGCCTTCCCCCTGCCCGTATTTCGGAATGACGCACTGGATGATCGTTCCTTCCCCAGAACTTGCACATATGAAAATCCCATATCTGTCGCCGTATTCGATCCGTATCCGGTCCGCAACACTTCGTACCCCTAGCCCTCGCCGCTCCAGATGAATGCCCTGCCCAGGCTTGCTTTCCGGCTGCTGCTCTGCCGCGTCATTCACCATGTATTGAAACATCGATAGCTGGGACGGGGTCATCCCGATTCCGTTATCCTGTATCCGCAGCACCAGATTGCCTTGGGTCTCCCACACCTTGACACTCACGAGACCCTTATACCCGATCCCCTCAAAACCATGCTGAATACTGTTCTCCACCAGCGGCTGGAGCGTAAGCTTCAGAATCCCGCAGCCCAGCAGCTCTGGCGGAATTTCAAGCTCATAATCGAACAGATCCTCGAACCGGAACTTCTGGATATCCAGATAATTGCGCAGATGCTTAACCTCTTCCTCCAGAGTAATCTCATCCCTGTCCTGAATGCTGATCCGCAGAATACTCGCCAGCCGGTAGACCATCTCACTGACCTTGCGTCCTTCATTCTGCACAGCCAGCACATTGATCGATTCCAGGGTATTGAACAGAAAATGCGGCTTGATCTGGGCCTGCAGCACACGCATTTCCGCCTGATTCTTGCGCTGCTGCTCCACATGAACCCGGCTGAACAATGTATTGATTTTGTCCATCAGATCATTGAAGCCTCTGGCCAGCAGCGTCATCTCGTCGTTACCCTTCTCCTCAACACGGGTAGTAAGGTCACCGTCCTCCACCCGGCGCATGAAGCGCACGATCACAGCAATCCCGCCTGTAATCCGGTTCATGAAGAACAGATTGAAGATGACAGCACCCAGGAGGCACAGGAACATCACTACGACGAACCAGCGGGCGAACACCGTCACCTCATGAGACAAAGTATCCCAAGAAGTGATGGAGACCAGACTCCAGGGATACTCCTTGAGATGGTAGACCGACAGAATGCTTTTCTCGCCGCCGAACTGCGTCTTGAAGCTCTGAAAGCCGGGCTTAAACGTAATCTCCTTCGTGGTGAAGCCGCGGAAATCCTGCCCGTCCAGCTGCCTGTCCGGGTCCAGCAGAATCATCCCGTCATCGTTAACCAGCATGAAAGACACCTTCTGGTCGGTGCCGCCAATCTTAAGATTGCGAAAAATCGACTCGAACTCCCAGTTCTTAATCTGCACCACCAGAATGCCGATATTCTGAAAGAAGCTAAGCTCCTTAATCAGCCGGATTTGCGTAAATACAGCCTCCGTCCCGGTCAGCTCAGGGTACTCATGCGGGGCCAGCCATTTCGGAACCCCGTTCAGCTTCATGACCTCCTGGTACAGCTCGCTGCCTTTGAACTTATCATAAGGCAGGGTGCGGAAGTTCTCCTTGTTGAAGACCGACACGATCTCTGAGCTGCCTTTACCGTTGAAATTATACAGGAAAGCATAGCTGATTGACGGATGATTATAGAGCAGACTGCGGAAATTGCGCTGGCTGGCATTCAGGCTGAGCTGCTCGG
The DNA here is from genome assembly GCF_038009085.1 of Paenibacillus sp. FSL R7-0210. Taxonomy (NCBI): domain Bacteria; kingdom Bacillati; phylum Bacillota; class Bacilli; order Caryophanales; family Paenibacillaceae; genus Paenibacillus; species Paenibacillus sp. FSL R7-0210. Next base: position 1,304,817 of record NZ_JBBPAR010000001.1, on the reverse strand, counting down.
CATCGGTTAAATCCTGCTTGGAGGGATCATCCGCGCTGAGCGCCATATGAAAGACCGAGGTGGCAATTCCGTTGTCAGTCACATTGTCCATATCCTTGAGCACATTAGAAATGCTGTAGCTGATCGCTTTGAGCGAATATTCGGACTGCTGGCTGTATTTCTTCTCAATGGAATTATAAGTCACGAAGAACATAATCATGCCAAGAATGAACAGCGGAATGATAATCAGGCCTAAGAATGCCGTAAACAATTTGTAGCGCAGATTCATCGGCTGTTGCTCCTGACATGATTGATATTATCCTTTTACACTGCCTGCGGTGACGCCTTCAATAATCTTCTCTTGCAGAACCGCATAAATCACTATAACCGGAACCACACTGTAGACAATCCCCGCCGACATCTGTGCGTAATTCATCTGATACTGATCGCGGAACTGGACCATCCCCACCGGGAGCGTACGCAGCTCGTCATTGGAGAGAAAATAGTTGGCCAGCAGGAACTCATTCCAATTTCCCAGGAAATTAACAATGAATACCGTAACCATCGCCGGAACTGTCAAAGGTACAATAATTCTAGCAAATATACCCGGGGCCTTCAAGCCATCCATGACCGCCGCTTCTTCAATTTCACTGGGCAGCGAACGCATGAAGGCCGCCAGAATAATGATCGTGAACGGAATCGCATTGGCAATGTAAGGAATGATGAGCGCCCAGTGGGTATTGAGAATATGCAGCTTGCGGACAATCGTATAGATGGGCAGCATCAGCGCATTATTCGGAATCAGCATCCCGATCAGGACCAGCGAGAAGAGAATGCCGTTCCACTTCCCTTGGCGCATCCGCGTGACCGCGAAGGCGAACATAGACGCCAGCAGAATAGACACTACAGAGGCCAGAACCGAAATATATAAGCTGTTGAAAAAATAAGTGCTGATCTTGGCATTCACCCACGCTTCCACATAGTTGGACCATTCGAAGTTCTTCGGAATGCCGAAGGGGTTGAGGGCAATCGCATTATTATCCTTCTTCACCGAAGAGAAAAGGACAAAGAGGAACGGAAACAGCACAATCACCAGATACCCTAGCAGGGCGATGTGCGGCAGACTTTTTTTCAGCGCGCGCGGCATCAGTATTCAATCCTTTCCGTACGGCGGGCAAACACCAGCTGGTAGAGGGCGGTTACCACGAGTGTGAACAAGAAGATCAGAACAGCGATCGTATTGCCGTACCCGTATTTGAAGTTGGTAATCGCATACTTAATCATATAGGTGGCCATCACCTCGGTTGAACCCGCAGGACCGCCCTTGGTCATAACAATGACGATATCGGCAGCCTTCATCGCTCCGGCAATGGAGAGCATAATCACCACCGAGATGATCGGTACGATCAGCGGCAGAGTGATGCGTGTAGCCCGCTGGAACCCTGTAGCGCCATCGATGGCCGCTGCTTCATCCAGCTCACCGGGAATGGAGAGAATCGCCGCCAGTACCATTACAATGTAGAATCCGGTCCACTGCCAGGCGTTCGTAATCAGAATTGACAGCATGGCGAAGCGCTCATCCGACAGCCAGTAGACCGGCTCAATGCCGACAAGGCCAAGCACTTTGTTGAACAAGCCAATATTCGGCTCATAGATGAAGCCCCAGAGAATCCCGATAACCGCTGTAGACATAATGGATGGCATGAATACCGCCGTCTTGTACAGTCCCTTCAGCTTCTTCACATTCGCAATCAGTAAGGAGAAGAACACAATCAGCGGCACCTGTATGCCTACGGAGAAGAGAATGAACCACCCGTTATTTTTCACAGAAATCCAGAAGCGTTCATCTCCCAGCGCTTTCTTGAAGTTGTCCACTCCGGCGTATTTGACCGTCTCGGATACACCGTTCCAGCTGGTGAAGCTATAGTAGATCGAGCTGAAGATGGGATAGATGAAGAACATTACGAACAGCACCAGTGCCGGAATAACGAACAGAATGAACACCAGAGGATTTCTCAGTGCCTTATTCATAGCTACCTCCATATTGCTTTTCTTTTGAAAAATGCACCCTGGAGCAAGCACCAGGGCACATACAGTTCACCGCTTCTTATTCCACAGCTGCATTGGCCTCTTCCTGTATCTTCTGAAGCGCTTCGCCCATCTTCTCAGGAGTCGTCTGTCCGCCGATCAGGCTCTGAATCTGGATATTACTGATTTCAGTGGTGACATCCGCCTGCACCAGCGAATCAAAGGCCGGGAAGGACGACTGGGAGCTATTCAATACAGCGACAATCTCACTCATCAGATCATCCGTAATGTTCTTGTTCAGCACAGCCTGATCGATCTTCATGGCAGGCAGGACTCCGTCCTCTACCAGACCGCGCAGTTGCATCTCTTCATTGAACATATTCTTAATGAAGGATTTCACTGCTGCAAGCTGCCGCTCATCTTCACCCGCCGAAGCGGAGAAGCCATAACCGTTGTTCACATCGCGCATCAGCGCCGTCTGATCCCCCACTCCGCCTTCAACAGCCGGAATATTGAAGAAGCCGACCTTGCCGATTAGACCTTCGCCGGATTGGCCGGCTTTGAACACGGAAGACTTCCAGGTCCCGTCATACATCAGGATGGCTTCACCGCTGGTGAACTGGGTCGTATATTCAGCATATTCGAAGCCCAGCTCTCCCTTCTTGAAGTAGCCTTTATCCACCCATTCCTTATATTTCGCCAAGCCCTTGATAACATTCGGATCATTCCACTTCGCTTCACCGGTAGCGAACTTCGCGGTCACATCCGGTCCGGCATAACGGGACCAGAGATGGTTGGCCAGCATCAGCGGTACCCAGCCTGCTTTGGAGGCACCGGCCATCGGCACTTTACCATCTGCTTTAATATCAGCCAGTTGCTTCTCCAGTTCGGCGAAGGTTGTCGGAGCCTTCCAGCCCTTGCTGGTATAGTATTCTTTATTATAGAAGAACCCCTCTCCGGAGCCGCCGATCGGCAGACCGTAAATCTTACCTTCATAGGTGAACGGGTCCAGATTAGAGAATTTGTCTTTGATGCCTAATTCATCAAGGATCGGGGTCAGGTCCAGCAGCTTGCCTTCTTTGGCATAGATCTTGGAGTCCGGGCTGCCGAACAGGTCGAAGATCTCCGGAGGGTTACCGGCCGCCATTTCACCGCGCAGCTTCTCCTTACGGTTCACATCCGAATCTACTCCATCAAGCTTGAAGGTCAGTCCAGGCACATCCGCCTGCACCTTGCCCACCACATCCTCCAGAATAGCCAGTCGTTTCTGTTTGTCCGCTCCAACCTGGGTATGACGGATCGTCATTTCAAAAGGCTCAGCATTAGCCGGTTCTTCCGTTGCGGCAGCATTGGTAGCAGCAGCCTCATTCGTTGCAGCAGGCTCTGTCGTCGGAGACGCATTATTCTTGTTGCCTCCACAGCCAGCCAGCAGCGCCGAGCTAACGAACATCAGGGACAACAGCAGTGTTAGACTTTTTCTCATTACGGGTGACCCTCCCTATTTCATGATTTCCCTTACAACTCTAATTATAGAAAATCACATTTGTAATCGTAAGGTTAAGATTTATCTTCAATAGGGATAAAATCCTCTAATGGAAGCGGATTCAGTCAGGTTTCCTGACATAGAAAAAAGCGAAACTCCTCAGAATAGAAGCTCCGCTTTCGAAATTATTATATGCAATTAGACCAATGCGGTCTGCATACGGCCTTCTTCAATCAGCCGGTACGCACGCTGCACTTCTTCATCGGAAGGTGACTCTACCCCTTCAAGCTCATAGGGACGGCCAAGCTCCTTCCATTTGTAGATGCCCATTACGTGATAAGGCAGGATTTCGAACTTCTCTACTCCATTAAGTGTGCCAATGAACCGTCCAAGATTCTGTAGATCCTCTTCCTTGTTGTGAATGCCTGGAACATAGACATGGCGAATCCACATTTTACGGTTATTATCGGATAACCAGCGGGCCAGCTTCAAGGTACGGTCGTTGGACTTACCGGTCAGCTTGATATGCGCTTCATCATCAATATGCTTCAGGTCCAAGAGCACCAAGTCAGTAACATCCAGCAGGTCGCTGATTTTCGATCCATCATTATAGCCGTTGGTATCAAGCGTGGTATGCAGATTCCAGCGTTTCTTCACCTCGGTGAACAGTTGCTTCACGAAATGCGCCTGGAGGGTTGGTTCACCGCCGGATACGGTCAGGCCGCCGCCGGACGTTTTATAATAATTCAGGTAAGGCTCAATTTCCGCCAGTACTTCCTCGACGGTCATTTCCTTGCCTTCATTGAGTTCCCATGTATCCGGGTTGTGGCAGTATTGACACTTGAGCAGGCAGCCCTGCATAAAAAGCACGAAGCGGATACCCGGGCCATCCACCGTTCCAAACGTCTCCAAAGAGTGGATATGTCCTTTAAGCATGAGATGTCATCCTTTCGAAAAAAACTTAAAATTTTAACCACTTTCAGACAAGAGTGTACCGCCCTCTTGCAAGGGCGGCAGCTCTTTGATTGATTTCAGTTCTTGTAGAACAAGAATGCTTCTTACATGGAATCGTGGAATGTACGGTTGATAACATCCATCTGTTGTTCACGGGTCAGCTTGATGAAGTTAACAGCATAGCCGGATACGCGAATCGTCAACTGTGGATAGTTCTCTGGGTGATCCATAGCGTCAAGCAGCTGCTCACGGTTAAATACGTTAACGTTCAAGTGCTGAGCGTTATTGTGGAAGTATCCGTCCATCATGAAGACCAGGTTGGACTTACGGGAATCTTCGTCTTTACCCAGCGCCTTAGGAACGATGGAGAAGGTATTCGAGATACCATCCTGTGCATCGGAGTAAGGAAGTTTGGCAACAGAGTTCAGGGATGCCAGGGCGCCCTTCTTGTCGCGTCCGTGCATTGGGTTAGCACCAGGAGCGAATGGTTCGCCTTTTTTACGTCCATCAGGAGTAGTACCAGTCTTTTTACCATATACAACGTTCGAAGTGATAGTCAGTACCGATTGAGTCGGCACAGCATCACGATACGTTTTGTTTTTGCGGATCATCGACATGAAGGTTTCAACCAGCTCAACAGCAATGCCATCAACAGCGTCGTCGTTGTTACCGTAGCAAGGGAATTCGCCCTCAGTTTCAAAGTCGATAGCAATGCCTTCTTCGTTGCGGATTGGCTTAACCTTAGCGTATTTGATTGCGCTCAGGGAGTCAGCAGCAACGGACAGTCCGGCAATACCGCAAGCCATAGTACGCAGAATGTCGCGGTCATGCAGCGCCATTTCGATACGTTCGTAGGAATATTTGTCATGCATATAGTGAATGATGTTCAGCGTATTGACATAAGTCTTAGCCAGCCATTCCATCATTGGTTTGAAGCGTTTCATTACTTCATCATAATCCAGGTATTCAGAAGTGATCGCAGGATATTCAGGACCTACCTGAGCACCGGATTTCTCATCTTTACCGCCATTGATCGCATATAGCAGAGCCTTAGCCAGGTTGGCACGGGCACCGAAGAACTGCATTTGCTTACCGATACGCATTGGGGATACGCAGCAGGCAATCGCATAATCTTCACCCCAGTATGGACGCATTACATCATCGTTCTCATATTGGATAGCGCTGGTCTCAATAGATACTTTGGCACAATATTTCTTAAAGCCTTCAGGAAGCTTCTCGGACCACAGTACAGTCAGGTTTGGTTCTGGAGCAGGTCCCAGATTGTACAGGGTATGCAGGAAGCGGAAGCTGTTCTTGGTTACGCGGGTTGTGCCGTCTTCAGCCATACCACCGATGGATTCTGTAACCCAAGTTGGGTCGCCGGAGAACAGGTCGTTATAGTCAGGCGTACGCAGGAATTTCACGATACGCAGCTTCATTACGAAATGGTCAACAATTTCTTGAGCTTGCTCTTCAGTCAGAGTACCTTCTTCAACGTCGCGTTGAACATAGATATCAAGGAAGGAAGATACGCGTCCAAGGGACATTGCCGCACCATTCTGTTCTTTAACAGCTGCCAGATAACCGAAATATACCCATTGTGTAGCTTCTTTGAAGTTCGTAGCCGGTTTGGAAATATCCATACCATGAGCTGCAGCCATTTGTTTCAGTTCGCCAAGAGCACGCATTTGCTCGGACAGCTCTTCACGCAGACGGATAACATCTTCTGTCATGGAGTCAACTTCAAGCTCAGCCAGTTGCTGCTTCTTGTCTTTAATCAGGAAATCAATACCATACAGAGCAATACGGCGATAGTCGCCGATGATACGTCCGCGGCCATAAGCATCAGGAAGACCTGTGATTACGCCCGATTTACGCACAGCTCTCATATCTGGTGTATATGCATCAAATACGCCTTGGTTATGCGTTTTGCGGATGTTCGTGAACATGTCAACGATATTCTGCGGAAGCTCGAAGCCATAAGCCTTAGTAGCATCGATCATCATCTTGATACCGCCGAACGGCTGAATGGAACGTCTGAAAGGCGCGTCAGTCTGAACGCCGACAATCTGTTCCTTATCCTTGTCAATGTAGCCAGGAGCGTGGGAAGTGATGGTGGAGACAGTATCGAGGGATACATCCCATACGCCGCCTCTTTCTCTTTCTTCCTTGCTCAGCTGGGAGATAATCTTCCACAGTTCAGTTGTATTGCTGGTAGGTCCAACCAGGAAATCTTCAGTTCCTTCATAAGGCTTGATGTTCTTGGCAATAAAGTTGTTAACGTCAACTTTCTTGGCCCAGACACCTTTTGTGAAATTTCTCCAACCTGATTTTGCTTCTAATACTTCTTTTTCAATCACCGACATGCTAAATCCCTCCATTTATATTTATTATATTTGTAGAGATCGCGGGCTTGAAGGTTAATCCCGTGTCTCGTGATCCCGAGGCTAATAGTTGTTATAAAATTCACAATCACATCTTCATAACGGGGATCGTTGTCTATATAAACATTTTAGTTTATTTTCTGAAAAAGGACTGTGACAAATATCACTCTTTCGGTGATATTTGTCACTTCCATCCAGTCCCATATTAACCTTTAACCTTATTCTTTGCCAGGCAACCGTTAATTAGTTATCGAATTTGCCGTAGAATGCGTTGCGGTATACATCAGCAAGCTCGGAGACCAGCGGCATTTTAGGATTGGCAGTAGTACATTGGTCTTCAAATGCACGGTCAGCCAGATAGTCTACACGGGATTCGAAGTCCTTAGGATCGAAACCAAGAGCCGAGAAGGATTCTTCGATACCGAGTTTTTTGTTCATGTCGCGGATTGCATTGATCAGGCTGGTTACGCCTTCTTCGGTAGTGCGTGCAGGCAATCCCAGAATACGGGCGATTTCTGCGTACCGTTCGTCAGCTACAAAGTGCGAATATTTAGGGAACGAAGCGAACTTCGTAGGTTTCTTGGCATTGTAACGGATAACATGCGGCATCAGGATCGCATTGGTACGGCCGTGTGCGGTGTGATACTGTCCGCCCCATTTGTGTGCCAAGCTGTGGTTAATCCCCAGGAATGCGTTGGCAAAGGCCATACCGGCAAGCGTCGAAGCATTGTGCATTTTCTCACGGGCCAGCTTGTCGCCTTGCAGTGCGGATTTCTCCAGCCACTGGAACACCAGTTGGATGGCTTTGATTGCCAGACCATCGGTATAGTCACTGGCCATTACAGATACATAAGCTTCGATAGCATGTGTCAATACGTCCATTCCTGTATCGGCAACTGCAGTCTTAGGCAAGCTGTAGACAAACTCAGGGTCAATAATTGCTACGTCTGGAGTCAGCTCATAGTCAGCGAGCGGATACTTGGTATTATTGCCTGTTGTCTTGTCTGTGATAACTGCGAACGATGTTACTTCAGAACCTGTACCCGAAGTGGTTGGAATGGCAACGAATTTCGCTTTGTTGCCGAGCTTAGGGAATTTGTATACCCGTTTGCGGATATCCATGAACTTCTGTTTCAGGCCGTTGAAGTCTGCATCCGGATGTTCGTAGAACAGCCACATGCCCTTGGCAGCATCCATTGGGGAACCACCGCCGAGTGCGATGATGCAGTCCGGCTGGAATCTGTTCATCATAGCTGTACCTTTTTCTACAGTAGTAGTCGATGGATCCGGTTCAACTTCCGAGAACACTTCGATCGCTACAGGAGTCTGGCGCTGACGCAGATAGTGCTCAACTCTTTCAACATATCCCAGTTTAACCATTACAGGGTCAGTGATGATAGCAACGCGTGTGATATCAGGCATTTTGGCCAGGTACTGAGTGGCTCCCTTTTCGAAGTAAATCTTGTCAGGTACTTTAAACCATTGCATATTCACGGTACGACGATTCACCCTTTTCACGTTGATCAGATTGATTGCAGTGACGTTCTGCGATACCGAGTTGCGTCCGTAAGATCCGCAGCCCAGTGTCAATGAAGGGATATTAGTGTTGTAAATGTCGCCGATTGCGCCGTGAGTCGATGGCGAGTTGACGAGAATACGTCCGGTCTGCAGACGGTTGGAGAACTTCATGATTACTTCTTCGTTGTTGGAATGGATAGCCGAGCTGTGGCCCATGCCGCCAAATTCAACGATTTGAGCTGCGCGCTCGATACCCTGGTCAGCATTCTTCACCTTGTAGCAAGCCAGAACCGGGCTCAGCTTCTCAGCGGACAATGGATATTTAGTACCTACACCTTCAAGCTCAGCTACCAGGATCTTCGTTCCGGCAGGAACCTGAATGCCGCACATTTCAGCGATCTTCACAGCGGATTGGCCAACGATAGCCGGGTTAACTGCACATTTCTCTACGTTCATTGCGCCGCTGGTCAGCTTAGCTGCTTCTTCTTTGTTCACAAAGTAACAGCCGTTTGCAATCATTTTCTTTTTCACTTGATCGAAGATGGCTTCTTCAATGATAACTGCCTGCTCGGAAGCACAGATCATACCATTATCAAAAGTCTTCGACAGGATAAGGTCTGTTACAGCCTGATCAATATCAGCACTCTTCTCAATGAAGGCAGGCACGTTACCAGGACCTACGCCGAGTGCCGGTTTGCCGCAGCTGTAAGCTGCCTTGACCATTGCCGATCCGCCGGTTGCCAGAATCAGTGCAACATCCGGATTGTTCATCAGTGCGTTTGTTTTGTCCATCGTAGGAAGCTCAATCCATTGGATGAAGTTCTCAGGTGCGCCTGCTGCTACGCCTGCATCATGCAGAATTTTGGCTGCTGCCGCACTGCACTCTTGCGCTGACGGGTGGAAACCGAATATAATAGGGTTACGTGTTTTAGCGGAAATCAAAGCCTTAAACATCGTGGTGGATGTTGGATTGGTTACCGGTGTGATACCCATAATGATTCCGACTGGTTCAGCAATCTTCTGGAAGCTGTCATAAGCGTTATCCTCAATAACGCCTACAGTCTTGTCGTACTTAATACCGTGCCAGATATATTCAGTGGAGAAGATGTTCTTTGTAATTTTGTCTTCGTATACTCCGCGTCCTGTTTCTTCAACAGCCAGTTTTGCCAGGTACATATGCTTGTCGAGTCCGGCCAGCGCCATTGCATGAACGATTGTGTTTGTCTGCTCTTGATCCAGGCCCATGAACGCTTCGTGGGCTTTCTTTGCTTTATCCACCAAAACCTGAATGTACTCTTCAGCGGTGGTTTGTTTCACTTGGGCGGCGACTTCGTTTTTAACTGCCATCTCCCTCGTCCTCCTGTCAATTTTTAGGTTGTTTCTTTCTATACATTTATCTTAGCACATCCTTTTCACCTTGTATAGTGAAATCTTTCACAAAGTTTAAAGTTTTTTTTGAGTTGTTTTCAAAGCGCTTTCATTCGATCATATACTAGCGTTTTTTCCATATTATATGTAATATTTAATTGATATTTGTCTATTCTGCGAACGCAATACGGCAGGTTACAGTGTTGATGGCCCACTTTGCCTTACGATGCCGGGCGGGCCTCAGGAATTCTGCTCATGAATGCCAAGCCGTCACCTCGGTTCATCCATGGCTCTTCTATAGACTCACTCTGACGGTGAATATAAATATAAATCTCTGCTTACAAGTGGAAACGGCTTTGTCGCCCTTTTAAAAGGAGGGTAAATTACCCTGCGGGTGAACAATGCTAATGCATCTCTCACCGGCCGCTTTGAAGGAGCAGTAAGGAGCAGTAATGTTGCAGTTTTTGCAGGATTTCTATATACCTTTTACGGGTTGCAAGTACAATGTTGCATTATTTGCACAAATTCCGGTGTTTAGAGCACGTTAGCGCTGAATTTGTTGCAGTTCGTGCAGGATTTCAGCATAGAACGCTTCTTTGGGGCATTAATGTTGCACTTTTGGCAGGATTCCTCTTAAAAGGTTACTGGCATAATTTCCTGAAAGGAAAAAAAGGAGACAGCATCTCCGCTGTCCCCCCTTATTCATCTCTTCCCCCAAGTCTAGGAAGATACATCTCAGGCTACTCTACCTTAATCGTATCGAAGAATTTCTTCTGTACGGTTGCGGCGGCTGCATCAAGCTGGGCCTTGGAGTCCGTGCCTTCCTTGGCAAATAGCTCCTGAATGACATTGGACATGGTTGCATAGTAGTCCTGGGTGTTGTATTGCGCCTCAGGTTTGCCGTCGAGCAGAGCCATAATATCTGTATTGTATTGATATACGATATCAGAGTATTTGTCATACACTGCTTTGGTTTTCTTGCCGAACTCGGAATCAGCGGCATAGTAATCAAGAAGCGGCGGAATGAAGTATTTGCCGTCTGCCTTGCGCTGCTGCAGAATGGCATCGAGCGCTTCCAGGCCTTTATCCGAGAAATAGTCGAAGGTAATATAACGGAAGGCCATCTCCTGCTCATCCTTGCTGGCGTTAGGGTTGATGACCAGATAGTCGCCGCCGAGAACACCGGTATGCTTGCCGCCTTTCTCAGCCGCAGGCATTGGATAGGTCAGCACATCCTCAGGCTTGAACCCGCCCTGGTTAAGCGCCTGTTCAATGACTCCGTCTGATCCGGCCATTACCATCGCGGTACGGCCCTGCTGGAAGGCACCTACAGCATCTCCCCAGCCGAGCGCCCAATCCTGGGGAACGGCCCCAGCTTCCCATCTAAGCTTCTTATAGAAGTCCAGCGCTTTGATCCCGGCTTCGGAATTGAAGGTTGCCACCACCTTGCCGCCTTCAATCTTCTGAATCTCCCCGCCTGCTTCAAACAGGAGGTTGGTCCAGTTCCAGCCTGCTTCGTTGCCCTTGCCCATTGGCGCAATCCCGGAGATGCCTTTCTTGGGATCGGCCACTCCTTTGGCTGTGTTCAGCATGTCGTCCCAGGTCCAATCCATTGGAGGTACGGCTACACCTTTGTCATCCAGCATCTTCTTGTTGATCATTGTTGTAGTGACGTAACCCTTCTGGGTAACCCCATACACCTTGCCGTCGATGATGAACTGGCTCTGCAGCACAGGGTTGATCTGATCCTTGAACTCATAGTTGTTCCACAGATCGGTGATGTCGGCTACCCAGCCCTTCTCAATCAGGAATTTGGCTTCGGTGGCATACGTGTTGAAGAAGGTCGGCGCTTCATTCGCTGCCATCTTCACCCCGATCTCGCTTACATTATACTGCCAGTCGTCCTTGACGATCTCCACGTTCGGATAGACTTCCTGGAACCGCTTGATTTTGTCATCCTCCTGTGCTCTCACCTCGGTCAGGTCCGGCGTAGGATAGTGGATTTTGATTGTTACCTTTCTCTGGGTGATATCGTCAGCCGGTGCTGCAGACGGAGTGGCTGACTCTTCGGCCGCCTGGGTTGCTGCTGGCGCAGGTGTCGCTTCTCCCCCGTCAGCCGCCGGCTTGTTGCCGTTATTATTGCCGCCGCAAGCAGACAATATCGTCCCCGTGACCAGGAGGCAGGCGAATACGCTGGAAACTTTACGCATGGTAACTCCCCTTTTCCATATCATAATGAGCTTACAAATTCATCTTAAAAGAGAAACCGTTTACAAACGAGGTGTATTTATATTCCCTTCATGTGCAGGTTTACGATCTCAACCGGACCTCTTCCTTCCTGCTTAGCCTTTGACCGCAGACAATGAAACTCCGCGCATAATGAACTTCTGGAAGACCAGGAACACGAGGATCGGCGGCAGAGAGACAATGAACAGAATTGCGAATTTGATGTTCGTGTTCAGTGCTTTTACATTAATAACATACTTATAGATAGCGGTAGCGAGCGTATACTTCTCCTCACTGTGCATGACCAGCGACGGCCAGAACCAGTCATTCCAGGCTGTGGAGAAGATGAAGATCGCCAGTGTTGCAAAAATCGGAACCGACAGCGGCACCGCGATGGTGAAGAAGCTTCTCGGCTCCGAAGCCCCGTCCATCCGTGCGGCTTCCAGAATCTCGGGATGAATCCCGTCGAAGAAATTCTTAAGCAGCAGGAAGAAGAACGTGTTCGCGCCTGCCGGCAGCCAGAAGGCCGCATATTGATTGAGCAGGCCCAGCTCCTTCAGATTGACAAAGTTCGGAATCATATAGCTCGTGGCCGGAATGAACAGCGTCATCAAGAAGAAGAAATAGAAGGCCTTGCGGTAAGGCACATTCATCCGTGAGATACTGAAGGACGCGAGTCCCAGTACAATTAGAGTGACGACCATATTCCCTACAAAAATATACAGGGTGTTCCGCAGAAACATGGCCAGATCGATGTAATCCAGCGCATCCTTCAGGTTACCGAAATGCCATTCCTGCGGAAAAAAATGCGGCGGAAAGGAATTGACCTCGATATTCGACTTCAGCCCGTTGAACATCGTCATAAGGATGGGGTACAGCATGCTGAATATCATCAGGACAATGAACAGCACCATAATTCCGTAGACCACCCTGTTGCTGGTCTTTTTCAGGTCATGCTCCGAGAGAATACCTCTGTCTGCGCTCTTCATCCTAGTTGTCCTCCTTGTTAAGCTTGAACTGAAGAATGCCCAAACCGCCCAGAACAACAAACATCAGCATCCCCAGCGCAGTCGCCGTACCATAATCCAGTCTGGTAAAAGCATACTTCACAATAAGCAGCGCATACGTCAGCGTAGCATTGTTCGGCCCCCCGTCCAGCAAGGCCATCTGTGACTGGTAGCCCTGAGAGGTGGCGATCACCTGAAGAATCAGCATCAGCAGAATCAGATTGCGCAGCGAAGGCAGGGTGATGTGGCGGATACGCGCCCAGACTCCGGCTCCGTCAATCTCGGCGGCTTCATACCAGTCCCTGGGAATACTAAGCACCGCAGCAAGATAGATCAGCATCCCCGAGCCGAACTGCTGCCAGGTCTCCATGAAGACCAGCGAGATCATCGACCACCGGGTATCGGTCAGGAAGGCGATCTGCTCCGCTCCGGTGCTGCCGATTACCGCATTTATAGGTCCAACGGGATCATACAGCCAACGCCACAGCCCGTATAGGACTACAGCAGGCATGACGTATGGCAAATACGCAGCAACGCGCACGAATCCGCCGAATTTCCGCAACTCGGAGATGGCAATGGCAAAGGCAATCGGAACCCAGAAGCCGATCACCAGGCAGAGCAGCATATAGTACAAGGTGTTTTTGACAGCAATCAGCACATCGGGGTCAGTAAGTGCCCTGGCATAATTGTCCAGGCCGACGAAGGTATTCCCTTTGACGAAATCAACGGTGTAGAAGCTGTACAGGAACCCTTTGAAGATAGGCACCCACATAAACATAATGAAGATAATCAATGCGGGGACAAGAAACATCACGCCCCAATAATTCTTTTTCCAGCGGTTCTGCTTGTACGGCTTGCTCTCCAGCTCCGCTGGAAGGTGATCATGTAACGCAGCAGACTGATTCATTCCGGCTCCCTCATTCCTGTCGTCTTTCAGCACTTTTCGGGAAAGCGCCTCCTGTCTTCATTGTAGGAAATGAGGGAGAGACTTAACATGTCTATATCTATGGCAATCGTAAGCGTTCTTACTTCTTCAGTTCGCTGGGGCTGAGCCCGTAGTATTTTTTGAAAATTTTGCTGAAATGCTCCGGCGACTCGTATCCTACCCGCTCCGCAATCTCATACCGCCGCAGATCGGTGTTCAGAATCATCTCCCGGCTGTCCTCCATCCGCAGCTTAATGACATATTCCCACAGGTTATAGCCTGTATTCTTCTTGAACAGATAGCTCAGATAATTAGGGCTGACATGATTCTTCTTGGCTACTTCATGGATCGTCAGACCCTTCTGGGCGTAATTCCCGTCAATGTATTCCTTTGCCTTCTGCACGATCAGATTGCTGTGCGTGTGCAGTTCCTCGGGTGACGGATCAGCAGCATAGTTGTTCCAGTTGAAATCCCCATAATAGAACACATAATGATCGGCATGCTCGTTGTTCCAGAGGATCGCCTTCGAGGCTTGCCGGTTCAGCACATCCATGAAGCTCAGCCCCTTCAGAATCTGGCTGATGCCGATGACAGCCCGGAGCTGCAAATAGCGGTTAATATTGTAGTGGAGGCTGCGACCCAGCACCTCCAGCCGGCTCAGCTGGCCGGTGGATGGCTCCTCGTAGCTCTGCTCATCCCACTGAATCAACACGGTAATCTCACCGTCCGGCGAATAGAACGCGGTAGAATTCCACTCCTGGTCCAGCAGCTCCTTGGCAATATTCAAGGCGGCGTAACGCAGCAGGCTATGATCGCGGGTAGTGTACCTCTGCTCAGGCCGGTCTTGCGGCAGGGGAAGCTTGATTTTGATCACCGCAAAATACGGCCCCTGCAGCCTCAGCTCATCCAGCTTGCGCCGCTTCTCCTCTGCCCCCAGTACCGCCGCAGTCTCCGTAAGCAGACTGTTCAGCAGCTCACTGTACTCGGGAAGCGGCTCCTCCAGGCGGAAGCGGTCTCCATTCCCATCCATGTAAGTGGCCAGCTCCGGCGACGGTCTATTCATCTTCAGGACGACACTGCGCACCGAATCCAGGAACTGCTCACTGTTCAGCGGCTTGATCAGATAGTCTCTCGCCCCCAGCCGGACGGCCATCTGGGCATACTGAAAGGTCTCATGCGCAGAGATGACGATCGTCTGCATCCAGGGCCTGGTCATTTTGGCATGCTGCATCAGTTCGATCCCGCTCATCGCCCCCATCTGGATATCGGTCACAAGCAGATCGATCTCCTCCATACGGATACAATCCAGTGCCTCATACCCGCTGCCGGCCGTATAGATATGGTCAATATCCAGCCCGGAAGCAGCCAGCAGACTGGTCAGTCCTTTGCAAATGAGCGGCTCATCATCAACAACCAGTATATTGAACACCGTATTCTCTCCTCTACTCTATAGTCTCTGACTTCGGAAGGATCACACTTACTATCGTGCCTCCGCGCTCGCGCGCTCTATAGCTGATCCCGTAATCCCCGCCGAAGTGCAGCTGCACACGCTGATGGATATTGCGGATACCGTAGCCGTTAACCGGGTTCGGGCTGTCATCATTGAGTATCTGTTCGATAGCCTTATAATCGACCTGCTTATAGCCGTTATCCTCAATGGTAATCCGAATCCGGCCATCCTCCAGCACAGAGGTAATAATGATTTCGCCGTCCTCCTCCATATGCTTAACCCCGTGGATAATGGCATTCTCGATCAGGGGCTGTAGAGTGATCTTGGGAATCAGATTCCTGGTCGTCCCGGGAGCGATATTCCAGATAACGGCGAACACATAATCATGCCGGTGCTGCTGGAGCTTGATGTAGGCACCGGCATGCTCAAGCTCCTCTTCGAGCGTGATCAGCTCCCGGCCCCGGCTTAAGCTGATCTTCATCAGCTTGGATAATTCCTTGATCATTTCCGCGGATTCCACGTTGCCTTCGAGCGAGCTTTTCCAATAAATACTCTCCAGAGTGTTGTACAGCAGATGCGGGTTGATCTGCTGATAGAGCAGCTGCAGCTGCGATTCCTTCTGCTTCAGCTCCATCTGGTATTTGTACATAATCAGGCTGTTGAGCCTGCGGGCCATATCATATGTGGCGTTAATCAGCACACTGACCTCATCGTTGCTTCCTCTGCGGGGAGTCTCGGGCACACGGTTGCCCGGCTCATACTTGCGCACAAAAAAAGCCAGCTTCTGCAAAGGGGTCATCAGCGAACGCCAGAAGTAGGTAATGATGATCAGTCCGAAGAGCGCGTAAGCCACCGTTATGTATTGAATGACGCGTTTCATTTCGTTCTGCTGCTGGAGCAGGGATTTGACGGGTACCTTGTAGACCAGCTTTTGCTCAAAGGCATGATTGTTGTTCACCACATAGATGAAGTCATCAGTGATAATATCCTCGGTTCCCTCCGGATCTCCCGCCTCCGAGCCGTCCGGCAGGACGATCACCTCTCCGGTTGAATTCGTGGTGGAGGCCAGTACACGGTTGCTCATATCCGTCAGATAAATTTCTCCGTCCGGCAGAGAGATGGATCTCAGCGATTCACCGATCTTCGATTCCATCTTGGTCACCACCAGCACGCCGAGCGTTCCTTCCCCGCGGTAAATATTATTGACAGCCCTGACATACGTAAGCGTCTTCAGATCTTCGGCCTGCGGACTCAGCTTCTCGGTGAACATCAGGGTACCGCGGCCTTTCTGCTGCACCACCTGTTCGAACCAGTACGGCCGTTCCTCCTTGGAGAAAAAATAAACCCCCGCCTTCTTCACCTGCGGAAAATTGGGAGCGAAAAAGTAGTAGTTATCTGGATCATATACGTACAGCGAGTAGTAAATGCCGTCCCCCCGCTCCGCTCCCTGCGAATAGCTGCCGAGCAGCTTCTCGATGGTCTCATAACGTTCCACACGCTCCAGCACCGTATCATTCCCGCTCATATTGAGCTGCTGCAGGACCGGATTCTGGATGACGGTGGTCGTTATTTTGTTCACTGTATCGATGTCTCTGTTAATAATGGCGAAATTCTGCTTGTTCAGCTCCACATAGGCATTGGTCACATGGTGCTTCAGAATCTCCTCTGCCTTGTAGTTGCCGTAGCTGTTCAGAATCAGAATAGGCGTAATCATAATCAGGAACAGCAGAATCAACTGCTGCTTAACACTGAGCCTGACAATGGGTTTCACAAGCATGGACAACATCTGGATTCACCTCCAGTTTTAATAATATAACAAACGTATAAGCGCTTACACAGGTTTATTTCAAAGTTCTTTATGTCCATTTGTATGGAGTTTCTTACCCAAGTAAAAACCAGCCCTCACACGAACATCCCGCGTTGGACTGGTTTTATAGTGCTTCATCCTGAGCACATTGAGCCGGACGGCTTATGCTAGCTGTAATTCTTCCTCTACTGTTCTCAAAAAAGCAAGCACAGCAGCAATCATCTGCTCCAGCCCCTGTTGTTCAATCGGAAAATGACCTGCACCCTCTAAAATCACAGATTCTTTTCTGCTTTTAAGATGGTCATAAAATGGTCTGCTGAAGCGGTAAGGAGTCATAGGGTCTAATTGAGGATGAACAAGTAATACCGGACAAAGGTCAAACTGCTGAGGTTTCAGGACCGGTTTCATATTTAGAAAGGTTCTTAATAAGCGTAAAGGGATTTTTGTTCCTGCCGCATGAGGATCATTCATGATGAGTCTGGTCAGTTCAGCGTTGTTCGTGATCCATTTCATCCGGGATACTTTATTCACAGAGATCTGCAGGGTATCTGTTAGGGCAGGGAATTGATTCATACACCATCCGCCTAACCGGCTAATGAGTTTGTTAGGAGCTAGCTGATCACGAACCTTCGAATCACTCGTATCTACAAATGTCGTTGCTATTAACCCTTTGACCCGCTTACTTTGTACAGCAGTATGATAAGCTAACATGCCTCCAATACTGGAGCCCAGCAAAATAACAGGCTTGCCGTCCCGGCTCAGCTCCTGTTCGATCAGTTCAACCAGTATGTCAATCCACAGCTGATAATCCACTGAGTTCACTGAATGGGTGTAGCTTAAACCATAAGGCGGCAAATCCGGTGACACTACTTCGTAACCGTAGGTTTGCAGCATCCGCGCATAAGGAGCGAGCAATCTTCCATTGCCTCCAGCGCCATGAATGAATATGATCTTTAATTTCGCCTGCGGGACCGTCATACGATCCAGATGAATATGGGCATCCTTCCAGATCATCCATTCCTCAGTTGGCATATGTTCCGCATCGATCTGCATTTCCTTAGAAAAAAATTTTTGATATTGTTTCCAATAAGTCACCGATTGGTTATAGGATGAACCCGAACCCTTGTTCATGAATATGTAGTTCCTTTCCACGCTTCCTCGCTTAGGGGACAGGAATTTCTTTTTCCATAATAAAATCATCCATAACAAATCCATTGCCGATATCCGCCATTTGTCCCCGTAGGGTCCGGAAGCCTTTTTTCTTATATACCGCAATGCTGGTTTCGTTATCACGATTGACTGTCAGCCAGATATGAGTCAGATTACGGTCCTGACACAGCTTCTCCAGGAAGGCCAACGCTTGGCTGGCATAGCTGCGCCCCCTGTACTCCTTACTGATATAAAACTTGCTCAAAAAGAGCTTCCCTTCCTCTTCTCTGGCCGACATATATCCGGCTGTGGAGCCTTCGCCGTTATGGATCAAGTAATATTCGTAGCCCTGATGATGGATCTGATCCGTTATCGCGGGAACCGATTGGAACTTTTCAATCATGTAATCAATCTGCGCGATAGTAATAATGGAGACATAATGTTCGTGCCATATTTCTGCTGCCAACCGGGCAACCTCAGCAGTTTCTTCCGCTGTATTCACTTGTGGAAATCTAAGCTCCATAATATGTACCTGCCTTTCCTGAGTCTCTCGTATCACGCTATCCGTAGAATATTATAAATTAATATAGAAGCATAGTCACCTGGAGCGGTTATCTAAAGGTCTCTAACCCTGCAAAAAAAGAACGTCCTGCTGCCGGCCGGCAGCGTGGGACGCTCTTCATCTCAGCTGATGTATCACCGTCCCCTTGGACGTGGGCATAGATACAGAAGTTCACGCTCTCGTATATCCGTTCAATTGCAGCCACGAGGCACAGGCATCCGTCCAGGTCTTGGTGTGCGGCTCTTCAGGGGCTAAGCCCAGACCGTGTACACCGTGCGCATAGATATGCAGATCGAATGGAACCTTATGACGGCTAAGACCTGCGGCGAACAGCAGGCTGTTCTCCACCGGGACATAATCATCATCAGAGGTATGCCAAAGGAACGTTGGCGGCGTGTCCGGGGTTACCTGGAACTCGCTGCTGAGCTTAAGCGACAGCTCCGCATCAGGAATGTCTCCCAGCAGATTCTCCTTCGAGCCTTGATGCGTGACCCCTTCGGTCATCGAGATAACCGGGTAGCATAGAATGAGGCGGTCAGGACGGCTGGACAACCGCTCCAATGGCTCCGGGTGATCAGGATTGCCCAGATCATAAGATACCCCGGCGGTAGAAGCGAGATGTCCGCCCGCCGAGAAACCCAGAATGCCGAGACGGTCCGGGTCAATGCCGAATTCGTCCGAGCGGAAGCGGATCGTACGCAGCGCCCGCTGCGCATCCTGAAGCGCACTCGGGTATTGATAGGGCGCTACACGATAGCGCAATACGAAGGCGGAGATGCCCAGTGTATTCAGCCACTGCGCCACGGGCCCTCCCTCATGATCGGCACGCATAGCGTACCCACCTCCCGGACAAACCAGCACAGCAGCATTCCCCTTGCCTTCTACTAAATACGGTGTAATCGCAGGCAGATCTTCTTTGCTGGTTCCCAGCGCTCCAGGCGCCCCTTCAGGCCATAGCAACAACGTTTCCATCATCATCCCTCAAGCTTTCCTTCTATAATAGAATAGATAATAGAGGAAAAAAGTTCCTCAAGAGCCATTCTATCAAGCCCTTACAATTCATGCAATCCGGATATCACCAGATCCGCTGCCTTCAGCACTTCAGGCTTCCCGATACCTACCACCCGCATTCCGGCCGCCTTCCCGGCGGCTACTCCAGCCTCAGCATCCTCGAACACCACACAGTCCTGCGGCTCCAGCCCCAGCTCCCGGCAGGCAGACTGGAACACCTCAGGGTCCGGCTTAGCCCGGGCTACCTTATTGCCGTCAATAACAACGTCGAACAGCCCCGCAATATTCAGCTTCTCCAGTATGAATTCCGCATTCTTACTCGCAGAGCCAAGGGCAATAGCCACGCCGCGTGCTCTGAGCGCATTCAGATAGGCTCTGACTCCAGGCAGCAGCTCTGATTCATCCAGACCTGAGATATATTCTACATAAAGGCGGTTCTTCTTCTCCGCCATCGCCAGCTTCTCTGCTTCGCTGTATTCAAGGCCGCCAATCTCTAGAAGAATATCCAGGGATCTCATCCGGCTGACGCCCTTGAGCCGCTCATTGTCCTGTTCGGTGAACGGGAAGCCCAGCTCCCCGGCGAGCGAGCGCCAGGCCAGATAATGATACTTCGCCGTGTCTACAATCACGCCATCCAGATCGAAGATAGCGCCCTTCATATGCTCCAGCATCATTGTCATGCTCCTCTCTGATTGGACTCAGACGCTAACTCCAGGATCGCACCGGGAGGGCACGGCACCACCTCACCGCCGAACCCGGCGAAGCTTACCGCTTCGCTGTTGCCCGGCGCTGCCGTAACCGTGATCTCTTCGCGGCCGATCCGCAGCCGGAAGCTGCCGCCGCGCAGAATCACCGGCAGCTCAATGGAACTCCAGGTCTCCGGCAGAGACGGCTTAAGGGTGACGGTCTGTCCATCAAACCGCACACCCGCGAAGCCAAGAACCGCAGCCATCCACGCGCCACCGTTCGCCGCCGGATGCGTCCCGCCAATATAGAGGTCTCCGACATACTGCTTCGATTCACCGGTTAGATCTACGGTGGCAGTGCGCATGAAATACGGATATCCCCAATCCGGCAAGCCGATATCCGCTGCAGCCAGCGCATAGATACACGCGCTGAGGCTGGAGCCATGCTCGGTTTGCGGCTCATAGAATTTCCAGTTGGCCTGCTTCACTTCCCTGCTGAATCTGTCCCGGAACAGATGAAGCATGAGCACCACATCGGCCTGCTTCAGGATTCTTGTGGTTGTTGCCAGCCCGTTGCCTCCGCCCCAGTACTCATTCGGGTGAATGACCCGTGCCTTCAGCTCAGCCAGAGACACATCCTCCAGTTGCAGATAATGGTCGAATTGTTCAATCACCAGCGTATCCGGGTCCGGCTGCGGAACATAGAGCTGTGCCAGCATTGCTGTGAACTCATCCAGGAACGGCCCGTCTGCATACGATTCAGCAAGACCGTTATACACGGCCGGATATTTGTCCTGCAACCGCTCTGCTGTCTGCAAGGCAATCTTCAGTGTCTCCTGAACCATGGCGCTCGTAAATGCGTTATTATTCACCCGCTCATGATATTCATCCGGTCCGGTAACATCCAGCAGCTCATACCGCTGCTTCACGGGATTATAATAAGCATAGGAATAGAAGAAACGCGTACATTCCCAGATCACCTCCGCCCCGCCGTCCGCCAGAATGCTGTCATCTCCCGTGAAGGTCACGTATTGCCAGAGTCCGTGCACGACATCTGCACTGATATGAATCTGCTTATCGCGGAAATAGGTCCGCATGGGTCGCCCGGTAAATACATCGTTCACATTGAACAGGGTGCAGGCATCATCCCCCGAATCCTGACTCTCCCAGGCATAAAAAGCGCCCAAATATCCGTACTCCGCCGCCTTCCGCCGCGCACCGTCCAGCGTGTGGATGCGGTACATCATCAGATTGCGGGCAATCCCAGGATCACTGTGCAGGAAAAAGGGCAGCATGAACATCTCCGTATCCCAGAATACGGCCCCCTTATAGACCTGCCCGGACAAGCCGCGCGCCGGAATCGAGACCTTCTCCGACTTCGTCGGTGCAATGATCAGCAACTGATACATACTGTACCGCAGCGCAAGCTGCGCTTCTTCATCCCCTTCAATGACACAATCGCTGCGTAACCATCGCTCCGCCCACTTGCGCCGGTGAACCTCCAGCAGGCCGGGATACCCTGTAGCGGCGGCCTCCTGGACGGCCCGCACCGCCTGCTCATCAGGGCTGCCTTCCGCAGGAGCGCCTTCTATATCCAGGCCCGTGTACACGGCTGCATATTTGCACCATGTATGAGTCTCACCTGCCTTGGCTTCTATAGAAATATGGCGCAGCGCGGTTCCTCCATCCAGCTCGATAACAGCGTCAACCCGCTTCGCCTGTTCAGCGGTACCGAACACTATAAGCTCCGCCACCGCCACCGGCAGCCCCAGCTCCCCGGTAACTGCTGTTGACAGCAGCGCCCCGCCGTGCGAGCGGCTCTGTTGCTCCAGCAGATGGGGACCGTTGATATCCCACACTGCGGCATCGATTCCTGTAGTAATCTGTATCCGGCAGTCGGCGGTGCAGTGAAGGGTCCATCTGGCAGCCAGCAGATGGAGCTGATCCATGCTGACAAACCGCTCGGCGGTCAGGGTCAGCTTCCCGCCTCCCGGGATGCTGAACATTGTCTCCCGCCGGTGGATAGCTGAGCGGAGATCCAGGCTCTGAGTATGAGCCAATGGTTCGGTATCCAACACATTTAGCTTGCAGCCGTTGGCGCTGACTACCGTATACAGCCCGTTCGGTGCGTTCACCGGCTCACGCCATTTGTCGCCTGCCCGGTCATACACTCCGGCCAATGTAACCGCCGCAAGCTGCTCCTTCCCGAACTCCTCAAGGACTCCCCGGAAGCCCATATAGCCATTGCCGGTCATAAATTTGTTGCCGTTCGCCGTAATCCGCCCAGGCTCGAAGCTGCGCTCAGTTACCGTCCAGTCCATTACACAGTCATCCCTTCAGCGAGAGGAAGCTCGATTCCTGCTTCATCTACGGTCACCCGCTGATCATAGATCAGCACCTCTGTGCTTCCGCCATTGACTGCTCTGAAGAAAACCGACTCTGCATTTACCGTAATACCCAGCAGTACGCCCCTGCACATCACCTGGAAGCTGTAAGCGGTCCACTTCTGCGGCAGCACCGGCCGGAAGGACAGACAATCTCCATCCGAGCGCATCCCCCCGAAGCCGTAGACGATGTTCATCCACGCTGCGGCGATCGATGTGGTGTGCAGCCCTTCCCGGGTATTGCGGTTATAGTTGTCCAGATCCAGGCGCGTGGCGAACTCGAAGAACCGGTACGCTTCCTCCGATTTGCCCAGCTCACTGGCCAGAATCGAGTGAATCGACGGCGAGAGCGAGGACTCATGAATACATCTCGGTTCATAATATTCATAATTCGCCAGCTTGGTCTCGCGGGAGAACTGCCCGTTGTACAGGAACATGAACATCAGCACATCCGGCTGCTTGATCATATCGTAACGGTACAGGCGGTCATACGACCAATTCGAGTACAGCGGGAACTCAGTCACCGGAATGGAGTGAATGTCGATATGCGGCATATCAAAAAATCCGTCATGCTCCTCGTAGATGCCGCTGCCGGGATCGAACGGGATTTTCATATGGACACGCTTGTGGTCCCAGTCAACCAATTCCTCCTCGCGGAGTGCAGTAACCTCTATAACCGCCGCATATTCTTCAGGCGCCTCTGCCTTCATGAGGGCTACTGTTTCGAGCGTATATTCGAATAACTTCTGAGCCAACAGATTGATGTAGCAGTTATTGTTAACCATAAGCTGGAATTCATCCGGCCCCATCACGCCGAAATATCCGTATTCCCCGGTGCGTTGACCCCACTGGCCGCGGGATGCGTAGAAACGGCTGATCTGAATCAGCATTTCGGCGCCTTTGCTGTAGAGAAATTCCAGGTCCCCGGTGTTCTTCACATAATGCCAGATGCCGTAGGCGACTGCTGTCCCGACATGAAGCTGCAGATTGGAATGCTGCCACAGGTCACAGCTCTCTGTCCCGTCAATCGTGGCAATCGGATAGAATGCGCCCGCGCAATCCACATCCTTCCCGCGCTGGAGCGCTTGAGGCAGCGTCTTGTAGCGGAATTCCAGCAGACTGCGGGCCGCCTTCGGGTTATTGAACAGATAGAACGGCAGACAGTAGGACTCGGTATCCCAGAAGGCAAGCCCCCGGTAAGCTTCGCCGGTTAACCCTTTGGCACCGATGTTATACCCGGGATGGTCCCCGTGATATGTCTGATACAACTGAAAAATACAAAAACGGATGCCCTGCTGATTCTCCGGGTCGCCCTCAATCCGGATATCGCTGGTTGCCCAGATGCTGCTCCAATAGGAGGCTTGGTCAGCAACCACCTCTTCCTCCACCAGCCGGTCCGCCGCTGCTGCAAGCTCCATGCCTTTTGTCCAGAGACGGTCTGTAGCTGGGGCAGCATCCGTGCCTGTCACATTGACCACAAGCTTCGTGAAGGATGCAGGCTCCCGTTCAGCCAGCATAAGTGAGAATTGCCGCCCGATATACCGGTCATCTTCCACAAGCTCCGTATGCAGCGCCTGTGAAGACTTCAGGACAAAGCCCGAGAACAGCTGATTTCCGGTTGTCAGCGTACGGGCCATAATGGCAGTTATTGCTCCTTCCCCGCCGCGCTGCTGCTCTTTCCACATACTCTGGCCGTGTTCCTCATGAACCATGCCGAAGTCAAGGCCAGTACAAATATCTACCTTACCCGTGAAATTAAGCGCGGTGAAGCTAATCTGCTGCAGTCCCAGATGGGACAGAGTCATGCTGACCAGGCGTGTGAAGCAGAGCTTCAGCTTTTTCCCGTCCGCCAGCAGCCAGATGAACTCCCGTGTATAGGTTCCCGTCTGGAAATCCAGTCTGCGCGTATACGCCTCTATGCGGGAGTAAGCCAGATCCAGGGTTTCACCGTCCACCGAGATCCGGGTATGCAGCCAGTCCACGCTGTTCACCATGTAGCGCAGCGACCGGATAATGCCTTTATAATGATTGCCAACCTCCATTTGCTCATTCAACCCGTTGAAATAGCTCCCCGGCAAGGAATCGCCGCTGTAGCCCTCGTCCGCATACCCCCGTACCCCCATATACTCATTGCCCAGTGAAAAAATAGATTCCGAAGTCCGGTTGCGTTCCGGATCAAAGCCTTCCTCAATAATTGCCCAGGGATCGACCTTCAGATAGGGATCTGCTACTTTTGCCATAATTGAAACTCTCCTTCGCTAAATGAGGCTTGGTCCGCTCCTCCGCTCACACAGCGGAAACAACAGACACTTTAGTTCCAGAGTATCGCTAAGCCCGCCCGTGACCAAGGTCCGCCTGTAAGCGAGTTATGTGCATTTGTACGGATCATATGGAATACGGACGACAAACGCAAAAAAGCCGCCCCCCTCTGCATCTATCCAGAACAGGTGACAACTGATATAATATCCTTTGAATCATGTAAAGAAGCCTATCATACGCCCAAAAACATAAGCTTTCTCACACAAATGAAGTGAAATTTATCACAATGTTAAAAATTCGACACTTTTATACGAAAATACTTACCCATAAAGAGGAATTTCAAGGTATAATTAATTTAAAATTTACTGAAAAACTGAGGGAATAAAGGGGATGTCGATTATGATAAAGGAACATTATAATGTTATCGAAGCCCGCGGCAATACAAACTGTTTCTCCGAGCAGAACTTTAACCGCCTGTTGGTCACCATGAAGGAACGTGTAGTCCCTGAAGGATCACACCTGTTCTGGGAAGGCGATTTCTCGGATAAACTGTTTTATATCAAGCGTGGACGTGTGAAATTGACCAAATCTACAGACGAAGGCAAGGAACTGATTCTGTATATGTATCAGGCTGGCGATATGGTAGGTCAGGCTGACCCGTTCTTCAGCACGAAGCATAGCTTCACGGCCGAAGTCATTGAAGAGAGTGAGGTTGGCGTGATCGAGCAGAAGGATCTGGAGATTCTGATCTGCCAGCACTGCGACTTCTCCATTGACTTCATGAAATGGATGGGGATCCATCACCGTCTCACACAGACCAAATTCCGCGATCTGATGATGTACGGCAAACCGGGCGCACTCTGCTCCACACTGATCCGTCTTGGCAACACCTATGGTGAGAAGACAGGCGACAGCATTCTGATCAACAAAAAAATCACGCATACAGATCTGTCCAACATGATTGGCGCTACCCGTGAGAGCGTTAACCGGATGCTTAGTGATCTGCGCAAAAAAGATGCAGTGGAGTATGAGAATGGCATGATCGTCATCAAGGATCTGGCGATGCTTCAGGAAATCTGCCACTGCGAATTATGTCCTAATGAAATTTGCCGAATTTAATTTCCTATCAATAATACCCTCTATTCACCTCATTGAAACATATCTGACCCAATAAATTTAATAGAGTGGTCAAGGCGCCCTGTCCGGCGTCTTTTTTTCTTGTCTGGCGATGAATTTACCGCACTGGCGGAACATCCTATGTACCTTTTACTTCCCAATCATCATAATATTCTGGTGTTACAGGCAGCTCCTCCCCCCTAAAGAACTTAGCAGCATGTACGGCTAACGGAGAAGCTGAATCGAGGGTTATTCTAGTGATATCCACCCATTCCGCCCCGCGGGAATCCTGTTCTTCGAACATTGAAATGGCAACAGGCTCTTCTTCCCCGGTCATTTCAACCTGATACAAGGCTGCCAGATGATGCATTTGTGTAAAGTGATCTTCGTTATGCCGGATAAAGAAATCGTAGGTGCCCAGGTTTTGTTGTACCTTTACTCTATAACCAGTCTCTTCAATAAACTCTCTGACCAAGCCATCAACCAGGGATTCACCAGCCTCCAGTCTTCCCCCAGGCAGATCGTATCTTCCGCTATAAGGGCCTCTTCCTTTATGGATCACCAGCAGCCTGCCGTCACGCTGACAAATTCCATATACGCCAAAATGGTTAAAACTTGCCATCGAAGCCCTCGCCTCCGTTCATTTTCTAAATAGATCACCTTTATCAGTAAGCTATACCGACACGGGATCTTATGAAATCGCCAGCATCAATTTGACTATAAGTGAATTCCGCTGTATCCGCTACAGATATTTCAGAACCGCCTCTGGGCAAAATATCTCGTCTCACACGATAGGTCCCCATACGTTCTCCTTCCAGCAGAGCGGTTGGGCACACAATGGTCCATTTCAGAGTCGATCGCTCCAACAAGCGATAGGCTTGTTCATGTTCTTCTGCAGCACGGGTTGACCTGCGTTTAGATTCGCTGGATTGGTAACGCAGGAGTTCAGGCGAAAGCTCACTTTGGAGAATACCCGCAGTTCCTACGGTTATAATACGCTCTATCCCTTCCTCATACATGGCTCCGATGATAAAAGGCATACTGTCTGTAAGCGTGGTTGTCCCATCGGTGTTCAATGCACTAATCACTACATCATTCTCCTGCACTGCCCGGGCGACATCTTCTTGATTAAGAACATTACCTTGGAGGATCGTCAGGTTGGCATGGAGAGGCTGAACCTTCTCCGGGTTACGGACCAGTACTGTAACATGATGTCCATCCTGAAGAGCATGGGTAACAATGTGGCTCCCCACCCGGCCGGTGGCACCTAGAATCAATATATTCATATGAAAATAACCTCCTGGTAAGAATTATCCCTATTATAGCAGGGATAGAGCGGCAAAAAAGCCCCGCAGCCATGTGGCAGCTGCGGAGCTTGATATTGGATCTAGCTTGCTTTCTTCGTCTGAGGAGGAGCTGATACGTTACGCGGAGTCCGTACTGGCGAGATTAGCCAGTAGGCCATTCCGACAAAGACACCGCCGCCGATGATATTGCCAAGCGTAACAGGAATCATGTTGTGGAACCAGCCGGCGATGCTCACTGTCTCTGGATGATTCGGCAGCAGCACGGCTACGCTCAGGAGCGTCATGTTCGCTACACTGTGTTCATAGCCGCTCGCGATGAAGGCGAACAGACACCACCAGATCAGGACCAGCTTCGCCGCTTCACTCTTGGCGCGGGAGGACATCCACAGTGCCAGGCAGACCAGCCAGTTACAGAGAATGCCGCGGAAGAACAGCTCCGAGAACGGAAGGCTCATCTTTTTGGCGGCGGCTGCGAAGATCAGATGCTCGGCAGGCGCTGCCTTGAAGAGGCCCGATCCCTGAATCAGCAGCGCCAGCACCACTGCACCAGCTACATTGCCGAGGAATACCAGGACCCAGTTCTTCACCGTGTCCCAGACTGTAGTTCTCCCGGCAAGCGTGCTCACTGTGAAGAACATATTATTACCTGTAAACAGCTCTGAGCCTGCGAATACAACCAAGGTCAAGGCAATCCCGAAGGATGCTCCCATAATCAGCGGCTGGAACGGTGACTTAATCGCTGCCAGCGGTGCCCCCAGTGAGAAGATCAGAATAATACCAATCCCCACATATGCTCCTGCCAGGAGGGCCGCCAAAAAATATTTGGGCAAGCTCTCATTCATTTTGTCGCGTTTCCCTACGGCTGTCTCAACGATATTCTCTACGCTCTGCGTAAACATATCCGCACCTGCTCTTCCTTTAATTTAGGGTTGTTACTGCCGCAGGCAGAGTGACCTTAACAACTCCGCCCTCTACTGTAACCGGATAGACTTCTGCCTGCCCCCGGTCCGGTGCCTGAACCTCTCCGGTACGAAGGTCGATCTTCCAGTCATGCAGCGGATCATATAAATAATAGCCTGATACGATACCTTCCGCGAGCGGACCGCCCTTCGGGTGGGGACTGTGGTTGCGAACCGCATAGACTGCGCCGTCCGATGTGCGGAATATGGCTAATTCCACCTCTCCTGCATGAACTACCCGGCCGATCTGCGGCATGAAATCTTCCACTACACCTATCGTATATTCCCGATTGCTCCGTTCCATTATGCTCTCTCCCTCTCCCTTTAGACTATACCTGTGTCTCTTCGAACAGCGCAGTACGGGTGTTTTTGTCATCCAGCATTTTCCGCCAAGGATCACTCACCTGGGCCAGTGCAAAGTCAATACGTGCCGCCAGCTCTTTACGGTTGTCGTCATTGCCCATAACCACTGTCTGGATATGCTCAAGACCCATGCGCTCTACCCATTCGGAGGTTCTCTCCAGGTAATTACCGGTCTCACGGTAGTACTGGATTACAGCGGAGCAGACCTCAACCAGTTCCTCGTCGGTCTTCACCTTGCAGAAGGCATCTGCGATCCGTGGTTTAATCCCGCCGTTGCCGCCGATGAATACCTCCCAGCCGCCGTCATTGCCGACAATCCCGATATCCTTCGTGCAGGACTCGGCACAGTTACGCGGACAGCCGTTAACCGCCATCTTGAACTTGGCCGGCATATCCAGCCGCTCATATTTACGCTCAAGCATAGCGCCCATGCCCATGGAATCCTGTGTGCCGAAGCGGCAGAACTGCGAACCCACGCAAGTTTTTACCGTACGCAGCGACTTCGCATAACCATAGCCGGACGGCATATCCAGCTCCTCCCACACCTTAGGTACATCTTCTTTTTTGACACCGATCAGGTCAAGACGTTGTCCGCCCGTTACCTTCACAACCTTCACATCATACTTCAGGGACACATCGGCAATCCGCTTCAAATCCTCAGGAGTGGTCACCCCGCCATACATCCGCGGTATAACTGTATAGGTTCCGTCCTTCTGAATATTGGCGCTCATCCGTTCATTGACGAACCGGGATTCTTTCTCATCCTCATGAGTGTCAGGGTAGATCATCCCCAGATAATAGTTCACGGCAGGGCGGCATTTCGAACAGCCTTCTGCCTGCTTCCAGTCCAGGACATGCATGACTTCCTTGGTGGTCCGGAGCCCTTTAGCCGTAATCTCGGCTACGATCTCATCCCGGCTAAGCGAGGTGCAGCTGCAAATCCCCTGCTTGGCGCTCTGCTGGAAGTTGTCTCCGAGAACGAATTGCAGAATCTGCTCCACCACTGGCTTACAGCCGCCGCATGAGCGGGTTGCACCCGTGCAGGCTTTGATCTCATCCACCGTAGTGAAGCCGTTCTCCGTAACAGCATCTACAATGGCTTTTTTGGTTACGCCGTTGCAGCCGCAGACGATTTCTTCATCGGCCATCGCTTCGACGGACATGCCTTTCTTGGCTCCGCCTCCGCCGCAGCAGCTTGTGCCCATAACTTCATCATAGATTTCATTGGTCATCTCTGTGCTGTTTTTCACAAGCTTCTGCAGGTTGGCAGATTCCGTTACATCACCGAACAAGACGGCACCGACAATCACATTATCCTTAAGCAAAATCTTCTTGTAGGTTCGCTTCCATTCATCCTTGGCAGAAATGACGGTATGCTCCGGTGTTTCGGTGAATTCACCAGCGGAGAATACATCTACCCCGGAAATTTTGAGCTTGGTTGCTACAACTGAGCCTTCATAGCCCGGAGTCTGTACACCAGACAAATGCTTGGCAAGAACCATCCCTTGCTCGAATAGCGGTGCAACGAGTCCGTAGCAGGTTCCCCGGTGTTCTGTACATTCGCCGACAGAATACACATCTGCCATAGAAGTCTGCATATAATCGTCAACTACGATCCCGCGGTTAACGGTGATTCCGCTGTCCTTCGCAAGCTGGACATTCGGCTTGATTCCAACAGCCATCACTACAAACTCTGCCGGCAGCTCACTGCCGTCACTGAAGCGCAGACCGGTAACCCGTTCTTCGCCTGTCAGCTCTACCGTCTGCTTGCCCATGGCGAATTTCACACCTTGACGTGTAAGCTCTGCCTGCAGCATTGAAGAAGCGGTACGGTCCAGCTGGCGCTCCATCAGATCCTCCAGCAGATGCACAACGGTAACATCCATACCCAGGTTGACCAGGCCTTTCGCAGCTTCAAGACCTAGCAGTCCTCCACCGATCACAGCCGCCGTGCGGTACTGCTTCGCCGCTGCCAGCATCGCATCGCAGTCCGCGATATCGCGGAACCCGACTACCCCATACTTGGTGCTGCCGGGTACGGGTAGAATGAAAGAATTCGAGCCTGTTGCAATAATTGCTTTATCGTAAGGAACCGCCAGTCCATTATCGGTCAATATTAGTTTGTTCTGTTCATCGATCCGGGTAACAGTTGTGCCGGTATGCAGTGTAATATGATTATCTTCATACCACCCGAGATCGTTGAGAATGATGTCTTCAATTGTTTTGCTGCCTTCAAGTACATAGGACAACATAATCCGGTTATAGTTGGGATGCGGCTCACTGCCGAAGACAGTAATATCATAAGCGCCGCCCAGCTTCAGAATCTGTTCAATAGTGCCTACTCCCGCCATGCCATTCCCAATCAGCACTAACTTTTCTCTTTCCGCTGCCACTGGTAGACCCTCCTTCAGAAACTCTGATTTCTTCAATAACTTTACCTGATAGAGAAATTATACTGTCCCCAATTCCATGACAAGTGTGACCACAGTCACACGGTATGTGAATTTTTTCACACAAGTGGAGATGACTTCTCCTGTCCAAAAAAAACGGATACCCATGCAGTTTCGCACAGATATCCATTCATCGGGTACATGATCTCACTCATATACTTCATTCACTTATTTCAGTACCAGAGAGATCTCCAGCTTGTCCTGCGGACTGAGCTTCATGTCCACTCCATTACCGAGCAGACCTTTATCGTTGACCTTCAGTCTCCATTCCTCGCTGCTGAGCGGTGTATAATCCATAACAGTAAGCACCGTCCGGTTATCCTCGGCAAGCCGGACCATACCGCTGTTCTTGAGCAGTCCCTTGACGGACATATCCTGCATAAAAGAAAGCACATGCGAATGTGTCAGCTCCGGCTGCTCGCTCCCCCCGTTCACCGTGATGATGACAGGCTGAAACATCTTTCCGGTTCCGGCAGGCCCTGCTGACATCGTAATGGCCGAACCCGGTTCCAGCGTCGTATTCAGCTCTTGAACCTTCTTGCCGTTCACCTGAACCTCCCAGCTCATATCCGGACCCAGGGAGACCTTATTCACCTCAAGAATACTGGTTCCATCCGCTGAAAATGTAACAACGCCGCTCTTTCTGAACAGCTCTATTATTGAATTCCCAGGCACGTAAGCTTCGTTAAGCAATCTGGCCGAGCTTCCGGCCATTTCACTGTCACCCACCTTGACTGAAAAGGTTAATCCTTGGCCTCCGTTACTGCTGCCGCCATTCTCTGATCCCAAGCCACAACCGCTTGCCGCGGCTAGCAAGAGAAGGCACAGCATGAAGCGCATCCATTTCGTGGACATCCCACGGCACCGCCTTCATATGTATTTTCCCAGACTCTTTAAGGATAACGCATAGAGGAAGGGTTCTCAAATCATTTCTGCCGGAAGAAAAAGTAAAAAGCCCCCGAAGGGACTTCTACCTTGCAGCAGGTTCTATTGATACCGCAGGAACAAAATGTTGTTCTCCAGATGTACATGCTCGAAGGTCATGCCTTCCAGTTCTTCAAGGCGGGCATAGGTCAGGCGATAAGTCGTGCAGGCATGTGCAGGCGGTGTGTAGTCATTAGTAACTCTGCGCAGCTCGCGCAGAATCTCTCCGGCCCCGTCATGCTCAGCTTCCAAATTATGCAGCAGTCCGCGCAGCTCCGCAAGTCCTTCTTCGGTGGGGTTCTGAGTGTAGGCCAGCATCTTAGGGAATTCGCTCTCTTCTTCCTTCGCTGTATGCTGCAGCAGCTCTTCACGCAGCATATTGAACAGACGGTGCATTTCTCCGAGGTGCGGTGAATCCTCACCGTGAACGCGGAACACCTTGGTTACATTTTGACTGATTAACGGAAGCTCTTCACGCAGATAACGGTGATGCTTGTTCACAATATAATCCACCAGCTCCTCCGAAGAAGCCTCGTTCCAGGCGGTATCCTCTTCCAGAACCGGGTGCTGCTCTTGCAGCTTGTTCAGCTCCTGCACCATTGCTGCCGGATCAAGACCCTTCTCGGCAGCGGCTTCAGCCAGCGGCTTGGCACCTCCGCAGCAGAAATCGATCCGTTGTGCCTTGAAATAATCTGCTGCTTTGGGGAACTGCAGGACAATATCTCTGACCATTGCTTCCGGGGTGAACCCGGGATGAATTGTTGTATCGTTTAATTGATTGGACGCCATGTTGGCCCCTCCTCAGGTTAAGATGTAGGTTTGTGCTTCTTTTCACTTCTACACCTTATCACTGGGCTTAGGCGGAACTTGTGATTGTACGCACTGAATATAACAAATTTTAATGAACGCGAACTTTTAGTATTCTTATGTAAAATATACTAGACATTTTGTTTTATATATTTTACAATATGCGTGAGGTGAGGGAATGGGGAAGAATCTGAGGCTCAAAGCCTCCAGAGCGGCAAAAGACATGTCGCAAAAGCAGCTGGCGGATGCCGTGGGGGTCACAAGACAGACAATTATCGCGATTGAGAATGGTGATTACAACCCCACTCTGAGGTTGTGCATTGACATTTGTGTAACCCTTGGGAAGACGCTGGATCAATTATTTTGGGAGGGAACGAAGGATGAGCAGAACGAACCTGGATGAGAGACAATTGCAGCAGCGGCACAAGGCGGGGAATCAGGCATTTCTTTTGATGGCATTCTTATTGCTGGCAGACATGGCGCTGCAAAACTACGGAATGAAGTGGCTGGAATATCCGCTTAGTAATTACGCAATTTTCATGCTGGGTGTGGGTTCCTATCTCGTACGGCTGATCTGGAGCGGTGCATATGTGGGACCGGGCGGAGCACAGGGCGGAGCAAAAGGGAAAAACGTTCTGGGGGCACTGCTGGCGATCGTGGTGGCAGCCTGCATCCTTATCGTTACCTTCGTGAATCCAACCGCCCAATCAGCAGCAAACAGCGGTGCGAACGGGAAGGTGATTCTGATCATTTCCGTTACAGCAGGACTGGTCATCTTAAGCACCGTGTACTTGATCCGGCGGAGGAATAACCGGGCGGAGTAGAGTGGCTTGTACTGCTGTGAGTGACTAGAAGTACAAATAAAGGAGGAGCGGAGCGATCGCCTTTGTGTTTGGATTTCTACCGCGAAGAGCGGTTTGTATCAGGAAATCCAAACACAATAGCGGCCGGAAGTCCAAATGTTCACCGCAGCGACGACTTGGTTTTAAGTTCAACTCTTTTTTCGAGCTTCACCTTTTCTATCGAACCGTCGCCTGCATGTAAGTCCGCTTGCCCTGCGCATCCTTCAGGTAGGGGCCAAGTCCGGCGAACCGCGAATGATCCACATATACACCCGTCATCCATCTGCCTTCGGTCAGGCCGCCGTTCCACTGCAGCACCAGATCGGGGGCAGAGATCCATTCCTGATACACTCTGATGTTCTTATCCTTATATTCTTTGGCCGGTTTGTTCAATTCGCTCAGCGGTGCCGGGGTAAGGTAGGTGGGCACGAAATATACAGAGATCAGCTCCATATCCTCCTCACTCAGAAAAGCCGCCTCCCCCAGGTAAGGCTGGAGCAGCCGGGTATTCTCATACATGGACCATATCACAGCTTGAAGTACCATGCTCTGGCTAATTCCATTATGAAAAGTAAAACGGCGCTGAGCATTTGAGCCACTCCCTCCCTTAGCCGTTACCGGCTCCAGGCAATGCCGTTCACAACCGATACATTTCCAGCCGGACGGGCCTTGAATCCATTTTTGAAACACACTCCCGCTGTCATTATCCCCTTTATAAAGAGAAGAAATGATCTCATACGGCACACCGATCCACGCATCCCACAGAGAATCCGGGAGATAGTTATGAAGCATGAACAACACCTTGTCATAGATCAGCTGTACTTTAATCGAAGCAGTCTCCAGTTCGGCGACATCCTTTTTTCCATAGGTTATTTCCCGGGAAAACAAGGTGATGGTCATGGTCCTCGCCTC
The DNA here is from genome assembly GCF_038009085.1 of Paenibacillus sp. FSL R7-0210. Lineage (NCBI taxonomy): Bacteria > Bacillati > Bacillota > Bacilli > Caryophanales > Paenibacillaceae > Paenibacillus > Paenibacillus sp. FSL R7-0210. The sequence goes on along the minus strand of NZ_JBBPAR010000001.1, from coordinate 1,269,957 downwards.
CTAAAAGTTGTGTGAGCCCTCCGCTTCCTTTCATCAGCATCGTCCAAAACACATCCCGTAAGCATCCGTCTGCCTTATAACCCTGGGCTTTTCCTACTTTTGTTAACGCTTCCACACATCCGTAATATTTAGTATGTTCTATTATATTACACAGGTAGGGCCTAAGTGCAAGGTTTATTTGGGCAAAATTTGCATAAACAAGCGAAAACGGCATTGCCGTCCTTATAAAGGACGGTACCGTTTCAGCGAGAAATAGAAGGATAAGTTATCGTGTGAAACCTATAAATTCTTATATTTCAAGCAGAACAGCATATGAAAAGCCCCTTACCCGGATACGCGGCAAGAGGCTGTCATCAAATATATATTACGGTACTGCTACTCCACCCAGCTCTCGGCCCAGGACTGGATTTGCTGCATGACCGGCTCAAGCGCACGGCCCTTCACTGTTAATTCATACTCAATGCGCACCGGTGTCTCCGGGTACACATGACGTACCAGAATGCCCTCGCATTCCAGATCCTTCATGCGCTCGGACAGCATCTTATCGCTCATTGACGGAATCAGTCCGGAAATATCCTTGAACCGCTTGGGGCCGCTCATCAAGGTCTGAATAATGAGTCCGTTCCAACGCTTGCCCAGAAACGAAAAAGCCGTCTCAAATCTCGGGCACATCGTCAGTTGATGTTCTTCCATGGTTATCACCTCTCACTTATGAAGCTTACAATTAGTTAGTATATATAATTTTACCACATTTATTCTGGAATGAACATCGTTTGCCAAAAAAAAGTTCATTAACCCCTATTATTATATTTACGCTCTCAATCCTTGGTGTCTTCTGCCTTGCGTCTTAGCTGGATGGCCTCTGTAACCACATAGGCAAGATCATCGTTACTGTACAGGGAGAGTACTCCCAGCACTGTATCATCGGAGATGAACCCGGCCTCCTCCGCGGATACCGTCAGGGCCAGCGCATTGGCCAGCGCCTGATTGCCCTCCTGCTGCGGATAAGCCTGCAGATACAGGGCATGCGGGTCCAGCTTATTATTCACACACCACTGGGCAAATACAAGAATCATCATTTCCTCGTCCCGCTTGTAGCTCTCGATAATCCTCTCTTCCATCGACTTGTTGTCATAATCCTCCATGTTGTTCTCCTCTCTGCTGCGATGCTAACCGCTCAGCGGCTTAATCTTGCTGCTAATTCATGGCTCGGCAATACGGCCGAAGCGGAAATACCGCATTGCTCCGGTGTCGCTATATTACTGAGATAATGGCTGACCGCTCCGCTGAAGCCTCTGCGCTCCAGCACGGTATCCCAGCTGCCGAAGTTCTGCGTGCGCGGCAACGAGCCCTGCTCATATAATATAACCCGTTCCATGTCCGTCACCTCAACCGACCTGCCATGTCCGTGCAGCTCCAGCTTCTCCAGATCGGCCCCTGCATCCCGGACCATGCTGTAATGGCCGGTGGTCCCGTTATCCCAGCCCAGCATTCCCGAGGCGTGCAGAAGCCGCCCCTCCGCATCCGCCCTCAGGCTGGTGTGCAGCAGCTCATAATCCCCGCCGGACAGCCAGAGCAGCAGATCCAGCATATGAATCAGGTCATCATGGATCGTCTCATGGCTGTTACCCTGCTGCAGCTTCGTCCGGTGTTTGACTGCGGTGGATTGGCTGATGCCTCCGGCCTTATGCAGCCAGGATTTGGCGGCGGCATACATCGGGGCATAGCGGCGGTTGAAGCCCACTCCCAGCAGCAGCCCCTTGCTCTCAGCAAGCTCTGCCATCCGGCGGGATTCCTCCAGATCATAGGAGAGCGGCTTGTCCACATACACGGACACCCCATGCTCCAGGCAAGAGGTCACCAGCTCATAGTGCGTAGTTGTAGGACTATGTATGAACACAGCATCCAGATCCCAGGACAGCAGCTCTGTAAGCTCGGTTGTGCCCCGCTGAAGGCGATACGCCTGGACTGCCCGCTCGACCGTAGCAGAGGAATGGCTGAGCACTCCCACCACCTCGGCCTGATCATGCCGGGAGAGCAGCGGCAAATAGACTTTACGGGCAATATCGCCTATGCCGATCATTGCCACTCTTTTGCGGACAGGTAGTTTCATTAACAGCATCTCCCTTACATGTTGGGGGAATTTCAATTCCCTTATAGATGTATTATACCGTGACATGCTGCGGGAACAATGATCTTTGCTTCAATAATTGCTTTAATTGCTTTTTTTTCAGTATGATGAAATGGATGGAGTGAAGAAGGGGCATAGTATAATGAGAAAATGGTTAACGGTTGTTCTGTATGTTTCGTGCATAATCCTCGCGTTTATCTACAGGTATGAACTCCTGGCCTGGCTTAGAGAGGATCATCCTTTGTATTTGTCCATGCTCGCCGCCACAGTGCTGGCCTTATTTCCGGTCCTGCCCTACAAGCTGATTATCGGATTGTTCGGGTATGCCTATGGAAGCTTCGCAGGAGCGTTAATCTGCTGGAGCGCTACCACAATCGCGGCAGCCCTTGTCTATGGAGTCGTTGCATCCATGTTCCGGAGCAAATCTATGGCCTATCTAAGCAGTATTTCGGCGCTGGACAGATTTGTGTCTGCTGTGCAGCAGCGTCCTTTTGCATCTGTAGTGATCGCCCGCCTGGCACCGTTCATTCCGCAGATGGCTGTGAATATCTACGCCGGTGCCGCCGGACTGCCTTTCTGGAGCTATCTTGGAGCCACCGCACTTGGCAAAATTCCTGGCATCGCCCTCTACGCCTTCCTCGGAGGACAGATGTTCCAGCATCCGCGAAGTGCAGCTGTAGCTATAATCGTGTATATTGCCGTACTGGCTGTAGCTGGATTATCCATGCGCCGCCGTCCTTCTGCGGGCCGCTGACGCTTCAAGAATTTCCGGTATGCTGGCAGTAAGCCTCTATTTGATTTATAATTAAATTGTGATCTATTTAATTGCATTCTACAGATGGAGGGATAACAATGAGTGAATTTCAAGCTGATTCTATAAATGTCAAGACCGAGCAAGCCACCTTCGCCGGTGGATGCTTCTGGTGTATGGTATCCCCTTTTGAAGAGCTTCCGGGCATTGTCAAGATTATCTCCGGTTATACAGGCGGACATACCGTGAATCCGACCTACGAGGAAGTATGCTCGGAAACCACCGGACATGTTGAGGCGGTGCAGATTACGTTCAATCCGGATATTTTCCCATATAGCAAGCTGCTTGAGCTGTTCTGGCAGCAGATTGACCCCACCGATGCCGGAGGGCAATTCCATGACCGTGGCACTTCTTATGGAACGGCAATCTTCACCCATTCGGAGGAGCAGCGCCAGCAGGCAGAGGCTTCTAAGGCGGCCCTTCAAGCCAGCGGACGATTCTCCGCTCCCATTGTGACGCCTATTCTTCCTGCTAAGCCCTTCTACCCGGCCGAAGAATATCATCAGGGCTATCATCACAAGAATCCAGCCCATTACAAGCGTTACCGCAAGGGTTCGGGCCGGGAAGCATTCATCGAAGCTCACTGGACGCATAAGGAGGACCCGCAGAGCCTGAAGGAGCGCCTGACTCCGCTTCAATATGAAGTAACGCAGAACAGCGCTACGGAATCTCCATTCCGCAACGAATTCTGGGATCACCACGGAGACGGGATCTATGTGGATATTGTCTCCGGGGAGCCACTGTTCAGCTCAGAGGACAAGTTCGATTCCGGCTGCGGCTGGCCGAGCTTCACGCGTCCGATCCGGGACTATGTGGTCAAGGAGAAAACCGACCTCAGCCACCTGATGGTCCGCACTGAGGTACGCAGCAAGACAGCGGATTCCCACTTGGGCCATGTATTCAATGACGGCCCTGGAGCGAACGGACTGCGGTACTGTATCAACTCGGCAGCTCTGCGCTTTGTTCCCAAAGAGGACCTGGAGAAGGAAGGCTATGGCGAGTACCGTGTGCTCTTCCAGCATGCTTAAGGCTGGAGATCCCGGCTTGCCTCAAGCTATAGCTTCATAAATTGCATAACTTACATTCTGGCCGCACGCATGCATCAGCACAATGTATGCTGTTTTCCGCATACATTCGGGCAACACGCCTTCGCGCCAGTTCAATGTATGCTGTTTTTCGCATACATTCGGGCCACACGCCTTCGCGCCAGTTCAATGTGTGCTGTTTTTCGCATACATTGGGGGCACACGCCTGCGTACCTGTACAATGTATGCTGTTTTCCACATACATTGGGGCCACACGCCTTCGTATCAGCAAATGTATGTTGTTTTCCGCATACATTCGGGCACATACTTTATCCACAACAGAAAAAAATCATAATTTCCTGAACAAAACAAAGCCTCCAGCCCAGATTCACGGGTAGGGAGGCTTTATTCTTTACATAAATGATGATCCTATGTTTATTCGTACAGCCCGCTCTACTTGTTCTGCTTATCTGAATTCTCCTCCTCCGCTGCGGCCGGCACTACAGGTGCCGCTTCAGGATGAGGCTGCGATTCCCGGTCCGGCAGACGGTTGCCGCCCAACCGCACTTGTTCAGGATGTGCAGGTTGCCGACGCTTGAAGCTTTTCCGTAACCAGAGCACCAGCGCCACCACGACTCCAGCTACCAGCAGGACGGGGAGAGCAGCCGCCAGTACAACAACAAGCCACTGGAACATCACAGACAACGCCTTCATGCTGCTCTTGAGAGCTTCCGAAGCCCGTTCACCCAGCGGCCCCTCGGAATTAGTCTGTGTAAGGGTAAGACTCTTCTCCGTCTGGTAGAGGCGAAGCTCCACTGTAGAGAACGATACGTTCTGATCGATATACCGCATTCTGCCCTTGATCTGTTCGATTTGCTCCTGAATTTCCCCAAGCTGGTTGGCGAACTGGACGAGATCGGCCGGTTTGGTTGCTTTTTTCATAAAATCAATATACTGCGCCTCCATCATCTGCTTCGCCTTAAGACGTGACTCCAGGTCCACATATTCCTCCGACACATCCTGCCCCTGGATGCTTCTCTGGAGCTTCTCATGCTTAATCTTCTCAAGATTGTTCAGGAACGGAGAGAAGCCCGCCGCAGGCACTTTTAGGATAAAGGTTCCACCCTGTTCATATTCAGACATATTCTCTGAGAATTCGATAATGTAGCCCCCGGCCAGAGTAACCATATTCCGCACTTCAGTCTGCGCTGCCCCGTAGTCGGTTACCTCCATATTGAGGTTCGCCTTGTAGATCAGCTTCTTGTTCAGCCCTGCTACCACATCGGTGCCGGTGAATCCGGCAGAAGCATCTGTCCCTTGCTCAGCACCCGCCCCAGGGACTGCCGAATTTCCGCCGCCGCCCTTCACTGCAGCCTGATCATTGACAGCCATCGCCGTGTTAGCTAGACTATCCTCCTTAGCCTCCACCGCAGCAGGCGCACTCTCCGCTGAACCGTCTGATGCTGCTTGATTACTGAACGCGCTTTCTGAATTCGCTGCCGAATCTGAATTGTTACTCGACGCGCCGCATCCCGTCAGAACCACGGCTACAACCACTAGATACAATAAGTAATGCAGACCCCATTTTCGCATGCTCATTCCTCCACAAAGTGTAATTGTATACTGCTTCCGGTGCTTCAGCTTCCGCGGCGAAAGGCCGTTATCTGTATCGGTCCGTTCCGCGCTTATCCCTCTTGACGTTCCAAAAGCTGGAAGGTTGCAGTCATTTACGGAAAATAACAAATAAGACCATTCAGTCATGAATAGCCGAGTGGGGTCCTGTTTGCGTATTGCCTCTTTATTTGTTACAATTACGATGATAAAACGGCAAAAAAACACCAAAAACCCTATTCACATTGAATTGAATAAGGTTATGGCGCTATTCGGACAAGCTCCACCTTGCCCGGGCAGCTTTAATTCATTTCTTGCCGATTTATGATGCCTACTACTACAAGAGGAGGTGAACCCTCATGGCAAAAGACGTATTGTGCGCAGTTAATTCTTGCACCTACTGGGCTGAAGAGAACAAATGCAACGCTGAGTCCATCTTCGTTGCTTACCACAGCTCCAAGCAGCCTACACAATCTGAGGAAACAGATTGCAAAACCTTCGAAAGCAAATAATGAATCTTCACAGAATATGAAGGAGCCCTCCACAGGTTCCTTCTTTCTTTTCTCATTCTATCAAGAATGAGAATTATTATCAAGTGTTTCCTGCAAAAAACAAACCACTGCGGGCCGGAGACTATACTCTCAGGCTTGCAGTGGTTTTGTTGTGCAAATCTAAGCAACTTAGGCGGAACAGTGCCGTCTGTTAACGGGTCACTGCGCCGTGCTGCTCTCTCACCAGGACAGCGGCCTTCACCATGTTGCGCAGTGCGCCTGTGGTCTCTTCCCAGCCCCGTGTCTTCAGTCCGCAGTCGGGGTTAATCCAGAACTGCTGGACATCCAGCACGCGCAGCGCACGTTCGATGGCTGAAGTCATCTCCTCTACCACCGGCACGCGCGGACTGTGAATATCATACACACCCAGTCCAATTCCCTTGTCGTATTCCTGTTCCTCGAAGCTGACGATTAGCTCACCATGGCTGCGCGAGGTCTCAATGGAGATGACATCCGCATCCATCGCCGAGATCGAACCGATCATGTCGTTAAATTCACTGTAGCACATATGCGTATGCACCTGCGTGGTGTCCTTGACATGGTTCGTGGCGGTCCGGAAGGATTTCACCGCCCAGTTGAGGTAATACTCATGATCTCTCGCCTTCAGCGGCAGGCCTTCGCGGATCGCCGGCTCATCGACCTGGATCATCTCGATACCAGCCTCCTCGAGTGCGGATACTTCATGACGCAGGGCGAGGGCGATCTGTCCGGCCACCGCCTCGCGGCTGAGGTCATCGCGGACAAAGGACCAGTTCAGGATCGTGACCGGTCCGGTCAGCATTCCCTTAACAGGCAGCTTCGTTAGTGACTGGGCATACACGCTCTCTTTGACGGTCATCGGCTCGATAAAAGCAACATCGGCATAGATTACCGGCGGCTTCACGCAGCGTGATCCGTAGGACTGAACCCAGCCGCCTGCGGTGAACAGATAGCCGGCCAGCTTCTCCCCGAAGAATTCCACCATATCCGTACGCTCGAACTCTCCGTGTACCAGCACATCCAGACCAAGCTCCTCCTGAAGCGTAATCGCTTCAGCGATCTGCCGCTTGATGAACAAGTCATAACGCTCCTGGTTCCAGACTCCCTTGCGCCATTTCAGACGGGCCTGGCGGACTTCAGCCGTCTGCGGGAAGCTGCCGATGGTCGTGGTCGGCAGCAGCGGCAGACGCCACTTCTCCTGCTGAACCTTGACACGCTCGGCGAACGGAAGACTGCGGCGGTCCGGCAGCTGGGCAAGGGCACGCACCTGCTCGGCTACATCCTCACGCCCGCGCTCCGGCAGAGCACGGAATACGGCCAGCACCTCACGGCTGCGCTCCAGCCCGGCGGCATAACGCTCTCTTCCCTCGTTCGCGGCTGCCGCAATGAGAACCAGCTCGGCCAGCTTCTCATTGGCAAACGCCAAGGCATTCTTGACCGCAGCCTTCAGCTTGACCTCGCCCTCAACCGTTACAGGCACATGCAGCAGACTTGCCGCTGGCTGGAGAATTAACCGCTCCTGAGGCACATAGGTCAGCAGCTTCGCTACCAGCTCCAGCTTGGCATCGGTATCGGCGCGCCAGATGTTGCGTCCGTCAAGGATACCGGCTCCGAGTGTCTTATCCTGCGGCCACCCGAGGCGTGCAACCGACTCCAGATTCTTGCCGCCGTCATGGACGAAGTCAAGACCCAGACCCTGTACAGGCAGCGCCAGCAATGCTTCAAGCGGCTCCGCAGCTTCGAAGTACGTCTGCAGCATCAGGTTCAGTCCTGGTACGGCAGCAGCAATCTCACTGTAAATGTTCTGGAGCAGTGCGGTATCCTCAGCCGTTAAGCCGGTAACAATCGCCGGTTCATCGATCTGTACCCAGGCCACTCCTTCAGCCTGCAGCTCCTGCAGCAGTTGTACATACAACGGGAGGAAGCGTGCGGCAACGGCGGCGATGTCTGCTGCCGGGAAGCCCTTGGACAGCTTCAGGAAGGTATACAGTCCGACTATAACGGGCTTGCCCTCAATGCCTGCCCGCTCCTTGGCGAAGCGGTAGGCAGCCAGCGGTTTATTCGCTGTCAATACCGGAGTCAGGCTGCCGATCTCAGGCACAATGTAATGGTAATTCGTATTGAACCATTTCGTCATCTCGCAGGCCGGGGCCTCTGCATTGCCGCGCGCCATTGCAAAATACAGATCAAGCGGAATTTCTCCGCCCTTATATCCGTAACGCGCCGGTACGATCCCGAACATAGCGGCGGTATCCAGCACATGGTCATAGAAGGTGAAATCGCCCACCGGAATCAGATCAATTCCGGCCTGCTGCTGGGTCTGCAAATGCTGAAGCTGTATATCCTCCATCTGCGAGCGGAAGCTCTGCTCATCGATTTTCCCGGCCCAATAAGCCTCCAATAATTTCTTCCATTCACGGTTCTTGCCGATTCTCGGATAACCGAGGCTGCTTGTCTTGATTCCTTTACTCATAGGTGTCCACTCCTCTGTATAATTGTCTGCCCTCATGTCTGCAAGCCTTAATCTGATGCCATCTTACTGCACGCCTACCGCGCCCCGCAACAGATTCCACGCAATACAGCTATACAGATTCCCTATAGCAAAACGCCAAAAAAAGCTGCACCCCCATGAAGGAGGAGCAGCTTAAACTCTGAGACCGGGCGAAATCAGAACCAGATCAGATAGACCACACCGGCAAGCACAATCCGGTAGATTGCGAAGGGCAACAGCTTGATCCGGTTAATCAGCTTCAGGAAGAAACGCATCGATACCAGTGCGAATACGAAGGCGCTGATGAACCCGGCAATGAAGAACGGCAAGGCATCCAGCGTAAAATACTGCCAGTTCTTCAGCAGTGAAATCAGGCTCGCCCCGGCCATAATCGGCACCGCCATGATGAAGGTGAAATCGGCTGCCGCACGGTGGCTCATGCCCAGCAGAACCCCGCCGGATATCGTCGACCCGGACCGCGAGAAGCCCGGCCACAGGGAGATACATTGGATCAATCCGACTGATAGCGCCTGCCTATATGTAATTTGATCCACACTCTCAGTCCGGGCATTCGCAGGCGCAAAACGGTCGGCACAAATCATAAATAACGCTCCAACCACCAGTCCAATCAGCACAGTAAAGGTTGAGAACAGATGCTCATCGATGTAATCCTCCAGCAGAAATCCGAAGATTCCGGCCGGCAGCAGTCCGACAAGGATATGTGTCAGCTTCAGCCGCCCTTCCGCCGGAGCCTGGCGCTGCCCTTCCGGCACTACGGTCAAGTCCTTACGGCTGAGCTTCCCGAGGCCCAGCAGATCAATGAACCGGTTACGGAAAATAATGACGACTGCAAGAATGGAGCCTAATTGAATCACTACCTTGAAGGAGTTGGCCGTGTACTTCCCCAGGAACTCCTGCGATTTAAGCCACATATCATCTACGATGATCATATGGCCTGTCGAGGATACCGGAGCGAATTCGGTCAGCCCTTCCACAATTCCCAGAATGATTGCTTTGACAATGGTCAGCAGCTCCATGGCGATCCCCCTTTATTGTTTTCAATATAATAATTGTAAACTCGCACAGCTATTTCTGAAACTTACAGCTCTCTTGCAGTATGGAAAATTTTTATCATAACGCTGACTTGACAGGCAGAAACCAACAGCATATATTTATATGCATGCGCATGCATTTATTGTTTATCCATCCCATGTAGAACGAAGGAGCGAAATTCATGACGAAAGATCTGTTCACCCCCTATGAGTATAAAAGCTTAAAACTGAAGAACCGGGTGGTAATGCCGCCCATGTGCCAATATTCAGTTACCAATAAGGATGGCATCGCTAACGACTGGCATTACAACCACTATGTAAGCCGCGCTGTCGGCGGCACCGGACTGATCATTGTCGAGATGGCTGATGTGGACCCGGACGGCCGGATTACCGATTATGATCTGGGCCTCTGGTCTGATGAGCAGATTCCTGCGCTGGCGCGGATTGTGGAAGCCAGTCATGCCCATGGAGCCAAAATCGGAATTCAGGTGGCCCATGCCGGACGCAAGGCGGAGGATGCCAAGGTTCCTGTCTCTTCTTCCGCAATTCCTTTTGACGGCAAGTCCAAGACTCCTCATGCCCTGACAACAGAAGAAGTTAAAGACATGGTCCAGAAATTCAAACGGGGCGTAGAGCGTGCGGTCCAGGCCGGGTTCGACACTATTGAGCTGCACGGCGCCCACGGCTATCTGATTCACCAGTTCCACTCGCCGCTGACCAACCAGCGGACTGATGAATACGGACAGGATCTGACCTTGTTCGGCCGGGAGGTGATCGCTGCCGCCAAGAGCGTGATGCCTGAGGATATGCCACTAATCATGCGGATATCCGCCAGAGAATATGTGAAAGGCGGCTACGGCCTCCAAGAGGGTCTGGAGATCAGCAGAGCCTATAAGGAAGCCGGGGCCGATATTTTCCATATCAGTTCAGGCGGTGAAGGAGCCGTTGACGCAGAGAATGGACCGGGCAACCATGCAGCCTATCAGTTACCGCTGGCCAGAACGATCCGCCAGGAGCTGAACGTACCGGTAATTGCTGTCGGCCGCTTGGATGAAGCGGTTCTTGCCAACGCCGTCATTAGCAATGAAGAAGCTGACTTGGTGGCGGTGGGCCGGGGAATGCTCCGTAATCCTTACTGGACGGTGGAAGCCGGTGTGACGCTGCGCAAAGACGCAAATATACCTAAGCAGTACGCATTAGGATTCCCGCGTTAAGGACAATTCGTCAGCAGCTTGCCTATGGTGATGGTATACTGTATAACAACTACTATTCATTAGAGGTATACACCGGGAGGATGAAGACATGACTAACCCCCCTTCAAATGATCTGATTAACAGCTGGTTATCGCTCTCTCTGATACAGATGAAGGTGGCCGCAGTCCTTGAAGCGAAGCTGACCGAGAACTATGAGCTATCGCTTAAGGAATTCTATGTATTGCTGTTTCTGTCCGAAGCCCCTGAGCAAAAACTGAAGCTCCAGCAGTTGGAATCGATGGTCGGGCTTAGCCAGAGTGCTGTGTCCCGGCTGGTCAGCCGCTTCGAAGCCAAGGGCTGCGGAGCGCTGGAGCGCAAGTCCTGCGAGACAGACCGCAGAAGCATCTATACGTCCCTGACTGCCATTGGGCAGGATAAGGTTGACCGGGCGAAGCAGACCGTTCATGAAGTGCTGCAGGAAGCCTTTCCTGTAGACGACACGCAGCAGCTGCTGAAGCAGCTTATCCAGCTGAAGCAATCCTAGACCCGGGCAGCTGCCTGCCGGGTGAACCCGCCGTCCCTCCCGAGGGGCGGCGGGTTTTTGTCTGAACCTCCCTCTCCCCCTGAGCATACACCATACTATTAAGAAATTAAGTATAGCGGGGTGCAGCATATGTTATTCACAGCTATGCAGCTGGTTGGCGGTCTTATTCTCTCGGTAGGCTGGATTCCGCAGATTGTGCAGATCATCAGGACCCGTTCGGTTGCAGATCTCAGTCTGAAAGCTTACCTGCTGATGCTGCTGGGCATCCTTCTTATGGAAGCTTATGCGGTTAACCTGGCGGCGCAGGGGGTCGGACTTGCTTTTCTGATCACCAATTCCCTGGCGGTCGTAACAACGGTCGTCCTGCTGATTATCCGCTACCGTTCCCGAGGGCAACAATGAATTCTGTAGGCTGCACCTCCGTCCCATCTGCGTTATACTTTCTGTAATAAAAGGATGTGGGAGGTTCAATGAATGAAGCAAAATAAGTATGACGACGCGGGTTTTTTTGCGAATTACAGCCAGATGCCCCGCTCTACGGGCGGACTGGAGGCTGCCGGAGAATGGGAGGTCTTCCGTACTTTGCTGCCTGATCTGGCGGGCCAGCGGGTGCTTGATCTGGGGTGCGGGTTCGGCTGGCACTGCCGGTATGCCCGGGAGCAGGGGGCGGCTTCCGTCGTAGGCATAGATCTCTCCGCCAATATGCTGGAGCGTGCCCGTACGATGACAGACGACCCGAAGATTGAGTATCTCCAGCTCGCGATTGAGGATGCCGCATTCGGGGCAGAGCAATTTGATACCGTGATCAGCTCGCTGGCGATCCACTATATTGAAGATTTCGGCAGTCTCTGCCGCCAGGTCCGGCATTGCCTGAAGCCCGGGGGAGCCTTCGTCTTCTCTGTAGAGCATCCGATCTTCACCGCGCTCGCCGCGCAGGATTGGCATTACAGCCCGGACGGGGAGAAGCAGCATTGGCCCGTGGACAACTACCATGTGGAAGGGCTAAGGCTGGCTGATTTTCTCGAACACGAGGTTGCAAAATACCACCGGACCACCGCCACCTACCTGGGTACACTGCTCGAATCAGGCTTCGTCCTGAAGGAGATGTCGGAGCTGCAGCCGACCCCTGAGATGCTGGAGAAGAATCCGGCCTGGCAGGAGGAGACGCGGCGTCCGATGTTCCTGCTGCTGTCAGCGGTGAAGCATTCAACAGACTAATCTTATAGCACAAAAAAAAGACCAGCCGGACGGTAGTCCGCTGACCTTTTATCATCCCCGTGGTTCACGGAGTTCACATTGCATTATTCACATTCACTGTACCTTCCTGAGTCTTGGCAAGTGCGGACGGAATCTTAGGTGCCTGAACCAGCTTCCGTCTGCCCAGAGAGGTTGTAAAAGTGATTACATAACCGGCTACAACTACAGCCATCACAGTGTACAGGGTTTCTCTTAACGGCATATAGAAGAGGGAAAAAGCCAGAACGATTACATCCATCAGGATAAATACGGTTCCTACCTTAATACCTTTCCATTCACTGATCAGCACGGACAAAATATCGTCCCCGCCGCTCGCCCCGCCGCCCAGCAGGACCATTCCTGCGCCCAGACCTGTCAATACCCCGGACAACAGCGCCGCAACCGGCAAGTTATCCTGCAGGTCAATAACCCAGCCGGAATAGCGTTCCATCAGCCCGTAGAATACCGTGAAGGCCACTACGGATATGAAGGTGTTCACTACGAATGATTTTCCTTTGAAGATGATTGCGATGATGAGTACCGGAATGTCCAAAATCAGGATGCTAAGTGATGGTGAAATCCCCAGTACATACTTGCCGAGCAGCGACAATCCTACGAATCCGCCTTCGGTCAAGTGGTTCTGATAATTAATGTGATAATACGTAAATGCAAGCAATAGTGTTCCGGTCAAAATAATAGCTAACCGGAGCGGCAAACTCATGCCACTGTCTTGTTTCCTCATTACTCGGTCTCCCCTTATCGTGTATGGCGGCTAGACGTTCGTGCCAGCCTCTACGGGGGGTTATACCGGAGGAGGTGTTGCTCCTTCGCATACAATACTCCCTTCCCTTCGCAGAAGCGGCTTCGTCAATGAACAACGGTTCGCGCACACTCTACAGGGAAGCTAAGTATAAGACAGATCATAACGTTTCCAAATCGTCCTTTGGGGAATCGTCCTTCGGGGACACATGGTATCCTGATCCTTTCTTTAATTTGATATGTTCTGAATAGATTATACCACGCGGAAGGGCCACTCTAAACAGTTTCCATTAAAAAATAAGCAATCAGCCCGGATTCCGCAGCAGACGGTTGACGGTCTCGCGGCGGACGCCGATCAATTGTCCGATCTCTTCCTGTGTCAGCAGATCTGTGAGCTGTGCGCCATGAGAATATTCGGTCAGCCAGCGGGTCAGCAGGGCCATCCGCTCCCCCGGCGTTCCAACGGTGAGATGATCGAGCCTTGTCTGCATGAACCGCACCTTCTCCTGAAGCAACAGGGCGATCTCCATCACCTTCTCAGGCTTCTCCCTCAGCTCCCGGTACCATTCTGCAGCCGGAATCAGCTCAACCTCACTCTTCATCATTGCCACTGCGGTTCCATGCGCCTCCTTCGGCGAAATGAGGGAATGATGCGGAACGGTCTCACCCGGATATAACAGGTTGAACAATACCATGTTCCCGTTCTCATGCAGTCTCGTGACCTTGAACAGTCCGCTCTTCACCTTGAACAGGTTCTGGCCGCCGTCTCCCTGGCGGAATAAGACCTCACCTCTGTGCAGAATCATTTCGCATTCTCCTTTGCGTTCTCTGTATATATATTTTTAATTATACCGAAATAAGACACTAAAATGGAGGGGCAAGCGTAAAACAGCCATTTTCCAAGAGTTCAACGGTAAAGAAACCGCCTGGGGTAGAGAATGGTCTCTACTCCCAGGCGGTTTCAGGTATAGGCAAAATACGTTATTTCGCTTCTATCGGCTTCTTCCACAGTCCGAGTGTCAGCCCGGAAATCACGGAGCCGATCAGCACAGCCAGCAGGAACAATGCCGCATTGTTAGAAAGGAAGGCTACGAACACACCGCCATGCGGTGCGGGAACGTTGAGGTTCCACAGCTGTGTAAGTCCGCCGGCTACAGCAGAGCCCAGAATACAGGAGGTGAGCACCCGCAGCGGATCAGCCGCAGCGAACGGAATGGCTCCTTCGGTGATAAACGACAAGCCCAGCACATAGTTGGTTACACCGGATTTGCGTTCAGTCTCCGTGAATTTATTCTTGAAGAACGAGGTTGCCAGGGCAATCGCCAGCGGAGGCACCATCCCTCCGGCCATTACTGCGGCCATCATCATTCCGTTTGTATTGCCGCTGGACGTAAACACGCCGATGGCAAAGGTGTAGGCTGCCTTGTTGAATGGACCGCCCATATCAATGGCCATCATCCCGCCAAGCACCAAGCCAAGCAGAATTTTGTTGCCGGTACCCAGATTGTTAAGCGCATCGGTCAGTCCTCCGTTAATCCAGCTGAATAACGGATCGAACAGGAAGAACATAACCGCGCCGGTAATTAGCAAGCTGAATACGGGATAGAGCAGAATCGGCTTCAGACCGTCCAGTGTGCGCGGCAGGCCGGAGAAGACTTTGCGGAGCATTACCACTACATAACCAGCCAGGAACCCGGCAGCCAGACCGCCGAGGAAGCCTGAATTGGAGTTAAGGGCCATCAGACCGCCAACCATACCCGGCATCAGCGCAGGCCGGTCACCGATGCTCATCGCGATAAATCCGGCAAGGATCGGAATCAGGAAGTGGAAGGCTCCGTCACCGCCGCCGATGCTCTGCAGCAGCTTGACCAGCGCATTGTCGGGACTGGCCACCTGTTCAATCAGGAAGGAGATCGCCAGCAGAATGCCTCCGCCTACTACGAACGGCAGCATATGCGAGATGCCGTTCATCAGGTCTTTGTAGATTTTGCTTCCAATAGAACCGGACTTCACAGGTGCTGAGCCTTCTTCATTGCGTCCAGAGCCGCGGTAGATAGGCGCATCTCCTGCAACTGCGATCCGGATCAGCTCCTCTGACTTGCGGATACCGTCGCTAACCGGTCGCTGAAGCACAGGCTTGCCGCTGAAGCGCTCCATCTCCACGTTCTTGTCGGCGGCAACAATGACCCCGCTGGCCCGGGCGATCTCGTCTGCGGTCAGCACATTCTGCGCACCCTCTGAGCCGTTCGTTTCGACACGGATATTGACACCCATCTCCTTGGCCTTCTTCTTGAGGGCATCCTCTGCCATATAGGTATGGGCGATTCCTGTAGGACACGCTGTCACAGCAACAACGAAGCTCTGTGAATCGGGGTTCCCGGTAATCATCCGTGCAGGTTCAGCTTGCGGCGCAGCTGCCTTAGGAGCAGCCTTCACTGCCGCTGCTGTGGCTTCCGCTTCCGCCTGGGCTTCAGCCTCCGCTTGCTTGGCATCGAATAAGGAGGACACCTCGGCAGGGGTCTTGGCACTCATGAGTTGTTCGATGAATTCGCTTTCAATGAGCAACCTGGACAGTGCAGCGAGTGTCCGCAGGTGCATATTTCCAGCTCCGTCCGGCGCGGCGATCATGAAGAATAGGTGAGCCGGCGCTTCATCCAGGGAGGCAAAATCAATTCCGGCGCTGCTCTTCGCAAATACTACTGTTGCCTCCTTGACAGCCTTGGTCTTGGCATGAGGCATGGCAATGCCTCCGCCGATGCCTGTGCTGGACTGGGCTTCACGCTCCAGAATCTTCTCCTTGAACAGCTTCGCATCCGTGATGCGTCCGCTGGCCGCGAGCCTGGCAATCAGCTCGTCAATGGCTCCTTCCTTCGTGGTAGCCTGCAGCTCCATAATCATCGTTTCCTGTATCATCAAATCTGTAATTTTCATAATTCTCAACTCCCCGAATGTACTTGAACCTGTTAACCTCTGTTATTCATAGCTGAGATATGGCAATAAGCGGACGAAGCTCTTCAATTAATGCCCGGTCTGCCAGATCATCGGAGAACGCTGTGGCACTTCCTGATGCCACACCTGCACGGAATGCTTCCAGCACATTCCCTGTCAGCGACAAGGTGCCCACGAATCCGGCAATCATCGAATCTCCCGCACCTACTGAATTCCTAACCTGGCCCTTAGGAGCGCTGGCGTGGAAGACTTCTTGCCCCGTAATGAACAATGCGCCTTCGCCAGCCATGGAGACCAGTACATGCTTGGCGCCGCCCGTAAGCAGCCTGCGTCCGTAAGTGATAATCTCCTCCCGGGTGCTGATCTGAACTCCGAACAGCTCTGCCAGCTCATGGTGATTCGGCTTGACCAGCAGCGGTCCCTGGGATAAGGCGTCCTGCAAGGCCTGCCCGGTCGTATCAATAACGAACTCCGCGCCCTTCTGCCTGCATACTGCAATCAGTTTGCTGTAGAAATCTCCGCCCAGCGAAGGTGGCGTGCTGCCTGACAGAATCACTATGTCACCCGGCTTCAGGGCTTCCAGCTTGTGCAGCAGCGAAGCCGTCTCGGTCTCCGTAATGACAGGACCGGCCCCGTTAATCTCCGTCTCCTGGCCTGCTTTAAGCTTAATATTGATCCGGGTATCGTCCGCAATATGAACGAAGTCGCCGGATATCCCTTCCTGGCCCAGCCAGGTGTCAATGTAGCCGCCGGTGAAGCCGCCAAGAAATCCGGTGGCCGTATTCTCCACGCCGAGCTGCTTCAGAACACGCGATACGTTAATTCCCTTCCCGCCGGGCAGCTTCATATCCCGCTTCATCCGGTTGAGACCGCCTAGTCTTAGCTCTTCTACCTCCACGATATAATCGACGGAAGGATTGAGTGTCACCGTATAGATCATCATTCATCCCTCATTTATAATGTTTGTCTTCCCATCCATCACACCAGTGTATAATCCACATCCAGCTTCTCAAGCTGCCTCCGGAAGCTATCCGGTATCCCCGTATCCAGAATGCAGTGGTCCATCTCCTGCAGATCTGCGACCTTACAGAAGGAGATCTGCCCGATCTTGCTGTGGTCGGCCAGCAGGATCGTCTGCTTCGCTACAGCGATCATTTTGCGCTTGGTGGCCGCTTCCAGCATATTCGGCGTCGTAATCCCTTCGCGGATATCCAGCCCGTTGGTGCCGAGGAAGGCCTTATCTACCCGAACCATATCCAGCGAGCGTTCGGTCATCGGTCCGACAAAAGCCATGGTGTCCGGCCTTAGCATCCCGCCTGTAATAGACACCTCAATATGGCGGCAGTCCTTCAGCTCGTTCAGCGCCATGATTGAGTTGGTAATGACCTTGAGATTGCGGAACGATTTCAGCGCCCGGGCAATCTGCAGTGTGGTGGTACCTCCGTCAAGGAGAATGGCATCACCGTCTTCAATCATCTCCACAGCCTTCCCGGCAATCCGCAGCTTCTCTTCCAGGAACCGGTCTTCCTTGTCAGGAACCGCCGCTTCAAAGTTCACACTCTGCAGGGACACCGCCCCGCCATGCGTACGCTTCAGCAGCCGCGCCTCTTCCAGCTCCTTGAGGTCCCTGCGGATGGTGGATTCAGAGACGGACAGCTCCTGGCCCAGCTCCTGAACCGAAGCTCTTGTATGCTTCTCGACAAACAGCAGAATCATCCGTTTGCGTTCTTCTTCAAACATGCAGCTCACTCCTTAGGATGTGCAGCTACCCGCTGCCGGATTCCTATATATACGTAACTACTGAATTGAAAGATAAGATGATAAGATGACTGGATTCAAATCGCTTGTGACTGATGTTGATCATTTGTGCTCATTTATGATTGTAACAGCGTTTTCATGAACTGTAAAGAGGCTTTCTCTGCTTATTTTTGGCCATAAAATCATGAGTTTAACCCTAACTTTCCAGCCGGATACACTATTGCTGTAAGAATTGGCGTATGCTCTGCTCATTTATGCTCATTTCAGCCTTGTAACTATATCATCCGGTGCGGTAAATTACCTCCCGATTGCCCATTTCACAATGGCAGCGAGCGACATATTTATATTACATATGGGGAAAAGCGGGTGAACAGGAGATGGCCTATTACAATAACAACGGATATGGCAGCGCAGGCGGTAACGGCGGTAATGGCAGTAGCAGCGGCATTAACGGCCACGGAGGGGGCGGCAGTGACGGCCCAGTAGAAACCGAGGAGCTCAGTGCAGAGGATTATGCGATTATTGCCGCAGGCTTCGGCGTACTCGGGGAACTGTTTGCTTTTTTCTCTCTGGTAAAAGCCAAGCAGGTGACCAAGGAAACAGGCGGACAGGTAGGTGCCGGCATCGACCCGGTGCTGTTCGTACAGAACCGCAAAAAAAAAGCAGCCAGACGAAAGTCCCGCCGGCTGCGTTGATCCCTTATATTTTCCGAACCCATCGCTTACTTCAAAGGTATGACCTCATGCTTCGCAAATATGACCTGCACCTTCTCCCTCAGCTCCTCTTCGGGCAGAAGGACAATGACAATAATATGCTCCAGATCAGCATGCTCCGCATACGCCTCCGCGTCATCTTGCGGAATCCCCATTCCGATCAGGCTGACCGCTAGGCCGTCTGTCTCCAGATCCGCCCCCGCGAGCTTGCGGGCTGCCGGACCTGCTGCGACCGCAGAATCCGCGACCATATCCAGGCCTACCCCAAGCCCGCGGGCTGTACCGTACAAGCCATTATTCCCCTGCCCCGTCTCCACATCTCCAATCGCGGCATCCTTGCTGATGATCTCCAGCGTGTTCTTCTGCTTCGTGACAGCAGAGATATGCTTCGCCTTGATCCCATTCTTCTTCAATTCTTCGATCGCCAGCACCGCATCACTCCGGTGTCCAAAAATCCCCAATACCAATGTTGGCATGCGGCATCCCTCCTCTTACAGCTACTGCAATATTACCACTCTGCTACTGCGATATTACCACTCTGCCTGTGGCTTGAATCCCGCATGTGGCGGCGGCTCCCGGTCAGGTCTGAATCAATCTCTTCTAATTGGGTTATAAAGATACGTATACATAAACATAACTTAAGAGATAGGGGGGGCTGCTGTGCTTCAAAGCAAGTATTTTCGGACCTGCCTGGCCATTATCGCCTTTTTGACGATTCTGTACCTGGGCTCGAAGGTCATTTTTCTGTTCACACCGCTGGTATCTATCATTCAACTGCTGCTCGTACCCATGATGCTGTCGGGCTTTATGTATTATCTTCTGCGGCCGATTGTCAACTATCTGGGGACCAAAAATGTTAACCGCGGGCTGTCCGTCCTGCTGATTTATCTTGTGTTTACCGGACTGTTCGTCTTATTCTGGGTGCTGGTCTGGCCTACACTGCGCGAGCAAATCCAGAACTTCATTGACAATACGCCTTATCTGGTCGAGGGTATTCAGAATCAGTTCAACAAGCTCCAGAATGATCCGTCGTTCTCCCGCTTCTTCAAGGGTGACACGGATGTGACCACACGCCTGACGGAGTATGTGAACAGTGCCATTAACTGGGTGACCAATTCGATGTCCAATCTGATCACAGTGATCTCCAGTATTGTCGTGGTTATCGCTACCCTGCCGATCATTCTCTATTACATGCTGAAGGACGGGCACAAGCTGTCACCGATTCTTCAGGGCCTGATTCCGAGAAAGTACCGCAAGGAAGGCCAGGAGATGTTCAAGGATATTGACTCTGCACTCAGCGGCTTCATCGTTACACGTGTCCTGCTTAATGTGGTGCTGGGCATCTTGCTATACATCGGATTTTTGCTGATCGGCCTGCCTTATTCTCTGCTGCTCGCCGTGATCTCCATCCCGCTGAATTTCATTCCCTATGTGGGCTCGCTGCTGGCGGCGGTTCCGGTTGTTATCGTGGGGTTCATAGAATCGCCTTCTATGGCTATCTGGTCAGCGGTCGTCATTCTGATCGCGCAGCAGATTCAGGATAACGTGCTGTCACCGGTCATCTATGGCAAGTCGCTGGATGTTCACCCGTTGACAACAGTGCTGCTTGTACTTGTGGGGGGCGACTTCTATGGACTGATCGGCGTCCTCATTGCGCTTCCGGTCTATATGATTATCAAAATCATCTTCCTGCGCATATACGAGATCATTATCGCTGAACGGGTGGATCAACCCGTACCCGAGCCAAGTGCTCCGCCGGGGATTGAGATTGAGATCGTCAAGGACGATAAGGTATAGTAAAACAACCCCACAAAGTGGGGCTTTAGCTTCGAGGATAACTCAGGTACTTTGCGGGGGCTCCAAAACATATAAATTCTTATCTTTTAATAAAAAGCCCTCCGGCGCTGATGATCTCCGCGCCGGAGGGCTTTTCAATGTACATGCTTGAATGTATCCAGACTTTAGCCCCGCAGCGAGCGGACCACGAAAGTGTGGTTGCCCTTAGGCAGGTTCTGCCCGCCATGCAGCGTCACGGAGCCTTTGGTATGTGCGATGATCGTCGCATTGAATGCCACCAGCTGGTCCCCTTTCCAGACCGTAACCGCTGATTTGAAATAGACGGCATTATCAAACTGCAGACGTTCTCTCATGATATATCCGACCGAATGGAGAACCGGGGGCAAAGCCCTCTCTTTGGGAGCCAGGGCTTTGATGTACACAATATCACGGAAAGGGACGGCAATCTCCTGATGCCCAATGACGGCTACCGAAGCTGCAAGATCCCATCTGCGCAGAACGCCTTTCATGATCGTATATGGCTGCTCTCCGCAGTACATAATGACCGGTCTGCCAACCCAATGCTTCATGGCTCCACGCCCTTCCCTGTGCCTGAACTACTTATACCTTCGGTATGGACCAGTCTATGCCCTTAAGCCCATGCTGCTCCAGATACTGGTTGGCCTGAGAGAACGGGCGGCTGCCGAGAAATCCGCGGTGTGCAGAGAACGGGCTCGGATGCGGAGACTGGATCACCTTATGCCTGCTGCGGTCAACTACCGCGCCCTTGAGCTGGGCATGACTGCCCCACAGGATGAACACCATCGGTTCTGTACGCTCGTTCAGCTTCTCCATAATAGCATCCGTGAAGGTCTCCCAGCCCAGCCCCTTATGCGAATTCGGCTGGCCCTCGCGTACTGTCAGGACGGCATTGAGCATCAGCACGCCCTCTTCCGCCCAGTGCAGCAGCGATCCGTGGCCCGGCACCTCTATACCGAGATCACTGTGCAGCTCAGCGTAGATATTGCGCAGCGACGGCGGAATCCTTACACCCGGCTCTACCGAGAAGCTAAGGCCATGGGCCTGTCCTGCGCCGTGATAGGGGTCCTGTCCGAGAATCACTACCCGGGTCTTGCTGTAAGGCGTCAGCTTCAGCGCCGAGAACAGCTTGTCCTTCGGGGGGTAGACTGTATACTGCTTATACTCGCGTGCCAGGGCATAGCGCAATTCCTCAAAGTAAGGCTTCTGCGTCTCTTCCTGCAGCACTTCATCCCAATCGTTGCCAAACATTCGGTTCTCCTCCCAATTACCCTGCTATTAGTATTGTTTCATTACCTGTTATTAACCAGAATAACAGGAACTTATTTGCGGCCATAGTCCGCCTTGATCTCGCCCCATGACTTCGTCTGCCATTTCAGCACCTTGTTGTCATAAGTATGGCTGCGCAGCCAGCTCTCCGCCCGGTCAATCAGCTGCCAGATCTCCTCTGTAGAGGCATCCCGGGGCAAGGTCGTGGCCACCTTTTTCTGCTTGACCCATTTCATTGCATTGACAGAATCACTATAGACCGTCTTGCTGCTGCCTTCCTGCTTAAGATGAGCCAGCGCATGCACAATCGCCAGGAACTCTCCAAGGTTATTAGTCCCTTTGCGGATCGGACCGCAGGAGAAAATCACATCCCCGGTCTGGGTATCTACGCCTTTGTATTCGACCGGTCCGGGATTCCCCCGGGTGCCTACATCCACGGAGATGCTGTCATAATCAATCTCCTCAGATGTCTCCACGCCGGCACTCCGGCTCCAGGACTTGCCTGATTTGCTTGTGCCGGACGCCCCTGAAGCTGCCGCACCGGTTCCCCAGTTGCCCTTCCAGCCTGCCTTGAAGGCTGTCTCAGCCGCCGCCTTGCTCTCATAGGACTTATATTTCGCTCCGGTATAATGATCCGTCTGCGCCTGGCATTCCGCCCATGTATTGTAGACTCCGGGCTGCTTGCCTTCCCATACAACGTAGTATTTCTGCTTAGCCATTCCTATTGCTCCCTCCTGCCGGTGTAACCTTATCCAGAAACCTATTGTAATGCATACCGCGTTCATATTGAAGCCTGAACACACTCACACGCCTGCTGCCAGCCCGAATATCTTATTTGGATAAATACCGGCAGGCGCGTTCATACTAATACGGCAGCTCAGTCCAGCACAGCCAGCGTAGTATCAATAATGGTCTGGAGCTTGCCCGCATCCCCCGTTGCCTTGACCATAACCCGCAGTCCAACCAAGGCATTGTGCAGATAAGCAGCAAGCGCCGGAGCCGGATGCCGGGAGGATAGTTCTCCGGTCTCCTGTCCATGCAGGATCAGCTGTTCCATTAATCTCTCGGTATTCAAAAAAGCCTCATTGGCCCGCTCAGCAGCTTCCGGATCATGAGCCGACAGCTCCACTGCCGTATTCACCAGCATACAGCCCTTCGGCTCCGCTTCACTTCTGTGAACTGTAGCTTCGAATAAGAGGCGGATAGCAGCCTTGGCAGAGGTGATGCCCTCGATCCGGCTCTCCAGCCGGGAGCTTTGAAGGGCTGCAAAGCGCTCCAGCGCTTTTATATATAAGGTATGCTTGTCTCCAAAGGTGTCATACATGCTTCGCTTGTGAATTCCCATGCCGGCTACAAGATCCTGCATGGACGTCTTCTCATAGCCCTGCTGCCAGAAAATCGTCATTGCCTTGAGCAATACATCATCAATGTCAAACTCTTTGCTTCGCGCCATGATCATGCTCCTTTCGCGGTCTATTTTACCATTTATAGAACGATCGGTAAATATTATTGTAGCCGTGTTAACTAAATCACATCAATTCCGCACCAATCATTCTATATTAATTTTAAGGAAAATACCATCAGCATTACACACCCCAAGGAGGTTAACACAATGAGAAAGTTCGCAGTAATACTTGCGGCATTCACCCTGACCCTGCTTATCGGATGCGGCAACGCAAACAAAGATGCAGGCAACTCCGGCACAGCAGCGAACACGGGCAATACGGCGGCTACTGCTGCACCGGATGCAGTCACTTCAGCTTCGGTAGTCGATAACGGGGAAGCCTTCAAGAAGGCGATCAGCAAAGACGGCACCTGGATTGCAGCTACGCTGAAGGACCTGAGCTTCTCCGAGGAGCTTGTGCTCGACGGACAATTCATCCATAAGGAAGAGCCTGCCCGCAAAATCGCGCTCTATACCCAGGATGCCGATCACAACATCACGAATTCCTTCAAGCTCACCGCGCCCAAATTAACGATCCGTAGCGAGAATGCCCGGATTCAGGGAGGGACCTTTGTGGGTGATGTCTATGTAGAGGCTAACGGCTTCGCCGTCGTGAATGCCACCATTGAAGGTAATGTCTATTTCTCCGATGACAAATATCAGGCTACCTATTCCGCAGCAGACCAGGGTAAGGTAACCGGCGTCACCGAAGTGAAAAAATAATGCGGCAGGGTGCGGGGTGTTCCTCTTCGGGCAAGCGGCCGGGGAGAATACCCCTTTTTCTTGTTGTTGCCCGCGAAAAGAGGTGCTGGCCTAATGAAGTTCATCCATAAGTATGCTATCCTTCCCCTTCTGCTCCTGATGCTCTCCTCCTGCGGCGGACAGGATGTAGCGGAGCCGGAGCCGCAATACCGGATTCAGTCCGGCCATGATCTGAGGATTCTGACAACGAGTGACACCCATTATTTAGCGCAGGAGCTAAGGGATCTCGGACCTGCCTTCCAGCAGTTTCTGGCTGCCGGTGACGGCAAGCAGCTCGGCTACAGCAAGGAAATGCTGGAGGCGCTGGGCTATGATATCGGAATCCGCAAGCCGGATGTGGTGATTATCAGCGGGGATCTCAGCAACAACGGGGAAGAAGCCAGCCATAAGGAGCTGGCCGGACATCTGAAGCGCATTGAGCAAGACACCGGAACCCGGATCTATGTGATCCCGGGCAATCATGATATCCGGAATCCCTGGGCCCGGAGCTTCCGCGATAAGCGCCAATACGTCACAGATTCCGTGAGCGCCAAGGCATTCCGCCAGATCTATGGCAGCTTCGGTTATGATGAGGCCCTGCTGAGAGACGAGGATTCGCTCAGTTATCTGGCTGCCCCTTCGGAGGAGCTGTGGCTGCTCATGCTGGATACTGCACAGTACGGAGACAATAAAGCGCTGGGCCATCCCCAGCTGGAGGGCCGGGTGAGTGACCGGACCCTGGAATGGATCGCTGCCTGCGGCGCGAAGGCCGCTGCCGCAGGCGCGCAGCTCGTGACGGTCATGCATCACAGCCTGCTGAATCACAGTGAATTCATTCAGGAGGGCTTCACTGTAGAGGACCATGCCAAGGTTACAGATGCCTTGATGCAGAGTGGTGTACGGACGGTTCTCAGCGGGCATATACACATTCAGGACATCAGTGAATATAGCCATGACGGGGAGCGTATCTATGACATCGCCAGCAGTGCTTTATCTGTTTTTCCCCATCAATACGGACTCTTAACCTATTCCTCCGCCCGTCAGACTCTGGATTACAGCACGGCAAGATTAGGGATGGAGCAATGGGCAGCAGCCTCCGGCAATACCGATCCAAATCTGCTGGACTTCAGAGCCTACAGTGAAGCCAACTTCCGCAAGCGGTCTGCCACCCGGAGTTATTACCGTCTGGCTGAAGACCCCGCTTACGCCCGTTATACGGAGGCTGCGCTGAAGCAAATGGCTGACGTTGTGGGAAGGCTGAACGAGAATTACTTTGCAGGCTCTGCTAGTACGGACAATGCAGCCGTGACCGCCACAGAAGGCTACCGGCTCTGGCAAGACGCCCCGCCAAGTGGAACGAGAAGCTATGTTCTGGAGATGGCCTCGCAGCAGCCGAAGAACAATCATGAACTGCATGTCCAGCTTCCTCAGCGGTGATGTTTGAAAAACTGGAAATAGGTGTAAAATAGACAAGTATGCTTACACCTACTGCTGAGGAGATGATAATCACCATGTTCACACGTATGGATGAGATTATGATTGAAATCCCGGACGTCGAGAAACCAGATCCTAATGCTGCAGCAGCCGTACAAGAGCTGCTCGGAGGCAAATTCGGTGAGATGTCAACACTCAATAACTACTTGTACCAGTCCTTCAACTTCCGGTCCAAGGACAAGCTGAAGCCCTTCTACGACCTGGTAATGAGCATTACCGCCGAAGAGCTGGGCCATGTTGAGCTGGTCTCCCACGCCGTGAACAAATGTCTAAGAGGTTCCACGGCTTATAAGAAACCGGATTCCACACCGCTTGCGGATGTCAAAGACGCACGGCTGTCTTATCATTTCCTGGCAGGCGCACAGGGGGCCATGCCGTTCGATTCGATGGGCAATCCATGGACCGGAGCTAATGTGTTCAACAGCGGTAATCTGGTGGAGGACCTGCTTCATAACTTCTTCCTGGAGTGCGGGGCCAGAACC
The DNA here is from genome assembly GCF_038009085.1 of Paenibacillus sp. FSL R7-0210. Taxonomy (NCBI): domain Bacteria; kingdom Bacillati; phylum Bacillota; class Bacilli; order Caryophanales; family Paenibacillaceae; genus Paenibacillus; species Paenibacillus sp. FSL R7-0210. The sequence continues at coordinate 1,243,909 of NZ_JBBPAR010000001.1, read as the reverse complement.
CATAAAATGAAGGTCTACGAAATGACCGACCACCCTGCAGCCCGGGCGGTAGTCGGCTTCCTGCTTGTCCGTGGAGGTGTTCACGTGGTCGCTTACGCCAAGGCGCTGGAGATTGCCACAGGCGTCAATGTTACCAAGCTGGTGCCCATTCCTTCCTTGGACAACAAAGCTTTCAATGAAGCCAGAAAGTACGAGGAAAAAGGCGTTCATACGAAGCTGTACACCTGGAGCGATAAGGATTTCAGCTCCATTGACCAGATCTGGAAGGGGACTCACCCGGAGGACGGGCTGCCGCTTGAGGTCATTCAGGGCGTACCGGAAGGCTTCCCTATCCCCGAGGCCCCGGAAGTGAAGGAAGAATTCGCACCGGGCATCTCTGCCGAGGAATTCAAGGAGATTGCCAAACGGCTGAAAATGGCCGGGAATATTCATGACTAGCAGCTTGAGCCAAGCCTAGCGGATAATAGCACCGATAGAGAAGCGGATGTCCCGGAAGCCATGAACTGGCTGCCGGAACATCCGCTTTGTTTGGGTATGGATACTTCTAAGATCTCTGCCTTATAACTCCGGCTCAAGCAGCAGTGAGGTATCGGCAACAGCCCGCCCATTCACAAGCAGCACAAGGGTATGCTCTCCGGGATAGTGCTTCCGTGTAGTCAGGTTGGCCCAGCGGTGGGTCCGTGTACCGGAGAGTCTGGTGCCGCCGGGCACGGTTTTGTCGGATAACAGAAACAGCTTGCGCGAGGTCTTGCCGCCGGCCTTGACGAAGTTGATCCCGTATTCAATGCGGATGCGCACCGGACCGCCCTCCCGGATTGTCAGAGTGTATTGCAGCTCACAGTGCTCCCCAATCCGCAGCTCGGCCGGGTCGGCCGTTAGGACAGCCAAGCTGACCAGCGGGGTACCGCTCTCCTCCGGGGCATATCCGAACAGCTCCATGATCTCAGGGTCCGCCTTGCGGATCAGAGAGCGGCAGCCATGCCGCACAATCCAGTTCGTCTTTACATTACTGCCCAGCCAGCGGCGGGCGGTAGCTATCACGATATCAGGGTGATCCTTCGCGATATCGTTCAGGTTGTTGGCTACACTTTTGCGCACATAGAGTGACGGGTCAGCCTTCAGCTTCTCCAGCAGCGGCAATAGCGGAGACGGATCGCGCTTGAACATCGGCAATGCCTGGCCCCAGGGCAGGCGGGGACGGCTGCCCTCGCTGGCGAGCCGCCGCACATGCTCCCCCGGATGCTCCGCCCAGACCAGCATTTGAGCCATCATCCGCTGCGGGTCACGCAGCAGGAACGGCCTGACGGCAAATTCCGCCGAGGACTTCGGGGTGAACCGCTCCAGCGCCTCCATCGACAGCTCCCAGTGCTCCTCACCTCCACCATACACCTCTACGAAATCCGGGAAAATCAGATACGGGAAGCCGACACAGTCCTTATCTATCGCATACAATATCTTCAGCGCTTCCTCATAGGCCGGGGGCAGGCAGCTGCCCAGTGTCTCTGTAATCCTCCGCATCCGTGCCTTCAGCTCCAGCTCCTCCCACGGCTCCCTCATCGCCTCAGCCATGAAGCGGCCTAGCTCGAACGAACCGTAGACGGCTTTAATCTTCATTCCCAGGCTATGCAGGAATTCTTGGTTGTACATTGCTTTCAGGGGTTCGGCCATTCTTGAATTCCTCCTGCTGATGTAATTGGATTCTCTTATAATGAGAGCATACCATACGAACCGGACATCCCTGTGTCAACTTTCGGCTGGATATATATACACCAAGTATAGCCTATGTTCAAATCCGGCAGCCTGTCGTACAATAAGATTTAAGTTTTTTCCGCTGACGATGAACTTATTTGATGAAAGGACTGGGACTTTTGCCACAGACACTTGTTAAAAACATTGATTTTTTCGTAGCCGCACTGTCACAGACCTTCGTATCCGCCCTCCAGCTTGACCCTGACGGAATGTACTCCCAGGTAGGCAGCGGAGTCGTTGACAAATTCTCTGATGAGTATGTCCGGCTGAAAAGATTCGACGGCTCCACCTCGCATTACGCCCGCGATATTACGAAATTTCAGCATAACCATGCCTGAGAAGCTTCGGGGTCTCTTCATCAAAGGAGAAACAGCGCTCGCCTGTGATCCTCCCTCCCCTCTTCAAACGCAGACCCTGGACCCTGATCCGGGTCTGTTTTTGCGTTGACTATTCACAAAATATTAACGTGTGCATTCCAATAAACTATTGACTTGATGCTGCTGGAGAACTAAACTGAAATCGTTAACAATTCCATGTACCCGGGGAGAACCTATGATTACCATCAAAGATATTGCCCGTGTTGCCGGTGTGTCCCATACTACTGTATCGAGGGCGCTGAACGGCAACCCGCTGATCAAGAAGGCCACCCGGGATAAGATTGAACGGATTGCCGCCGAAATGAATTATGTGCCCAATTACAGTGCCAAGAGCCTGGTCACCAAAAGATCGTTCATCATCGGCCTGTTCTTCTCCAGTATTGAGCAGGGGACTTCCTCAAGCTTCCTGGTGGATGCCATCAAAGGCATTACGCACATTCTCGATGAGAACTATAATCTGACGGTGAACGGGATCGACGGTGTGCAGCATTTCAGCAATATTCAGCCGCAGCGCTTCGACGGCATTCTGGTCATGAGCCAGAGCGATGAAGACAATGCCTTCATCTATCATGTGAAGAAGACCGGCATTCCGCTAGTGGTGCTGAACCGCCAGTTGGAGGACCCCGGCATCATGAACGTGGTCGCCAATGACCGCGAAGGCGTCAAGGAAGCGATTGATTATGCTGTGCAGCAGGGTCACCGCAAGCTGGCTATTATTGAAGGCAAGCCCGGCTTCAAGTCCTCAAGCGAACGTAAGCAGGGCTTCCTGGACAGTCTGATTGCAGGCCGGCTTCCGCTGAACCCTGATTATTTTGCCCCGGGAGATTACAGCATCGAGAGCGGATATGCGGCGATGAGCAAGCTGCTTAGCCTGGAGGACCGGCCTACGGCTGTGTTCTGCTCCAATGATGATATGGCGATTGGCGCCATGAATGCCTGCTATGCCCACAAGGTGCAGGTGCCGGAGCAGATCTCACTGATCGGCTTCGATGATATGATGTTCGCCCGCTATACGAATCCTGCCCTAACCACGGTCCGCAAGCCGATTGCCGAGATCAGTGAGCTGGGCATTACCATGCTGATCCAGCTGCTTCAGCAGCCGGAGACCCCGCCGCAGCAGCTGTTCGTTAAGACTTCGCTGGTGGTAAGGGATACGGTTGCAGAAGTATAACTCTATTTCAACCTACCCGCTATTTTCTGCAGATACGGAGCCTTCCTGGACAAGAGAAGGAATTCCGTATCTTGCTTAAAATAAAATGTTAACGTGTGCAATTTATCACTGTATTTTAAAGGAGATCATGACCACTATGACAAACCGTTTATCCAGAAGCACTCACCCGGGGCTAACCCTCCATCCGGAACGGATGATTCAGTTCGGCGAAGGCAACTTCATGCGTGCGTTCGTAGACTGGCAGCTGCAGCAAATGAACAATCAGGGTCTGTTCAACGGAAGCGCTGTCCTCATTCAGCCCATTGCGCAGGGAACCGGAGGCGTAGCTGACCTGATGGCCGCTCAAGACAACCTCTACACCGTGCTGCTTAATGGCATCATGGACAACGAGACCGTCAATTCCCGCGAAATTATCAGCTCGGTCAGCCGGGTGATTAACCCATACATGGATTATGAAGCTTATCTCGCGCTCGCCGAGAATGATAATCTGGAGTTCATCACCTCCAATACTACCGAAGCCGGCATTGCCTATCTTCCAGGCGACCGCGCAGACGATGCCCCCCCTAAGAGCTTCCCGGGCAAGCTGACTGCGCTGCTCCACCGCCGCTTCGAGCTTGGCAAGAAAGGCTTCGTCATTATCCCCTGCGAGCTGATTGACCGCAACGGCGAGAAATTACTGGAGATCGTAGAACGTTATGCGGCTGACTGGAATCTTGGTGCAGAATTCCTCCAATGGCTAAAGTCCGAGAATACCTTCTGCTGCAGTCTGGTGGACCGGATTGTCCCTGGTTATCCGCGTGACCAGGCTGCCGCCCTCGAAGCTGAGCTCGGCTATCTTGATGACGTAATGGTAACCGCAGAGCCGTTCCTCTTCTGGGTCATTGAAGGACCGGAGTCTCTGACAGAGCGCCTGCCGCTGGCTAAGGCCGGACTGAATGTCGTGGTGACACCGGATATGACGCCTTACCGCGAACGCAAGGTTCATCTGCTGAACGGACCGCATACCGCTATGGTCCCTCTGGGCCTGCTCGCCGGTCTTGAGACGGTTGAAGACGTCATGAATGACGGTACCTTCTCCCGCTTCGTGAAGCAGTTGATTGAAGAGGAGCTGATCCCTATGCTGGATCTGCCTGCCGGGCAGCTATTGTCATACGCCGATGCCGTACAGGAGCGCTTCCGCAATCCGTTCATCCGCCATGAGCTGACCTCCATCTCGCTCAACAGCATTTCCAAATTCAAGGCCCGCCTGCTCCCGGTTCTGCTTCGCTACCAGCAGGAACGCGGCCAGCTTCCGGAGCGGATGACCCTCGCCTTCGCCGCCCTGCTGCTCAGCTACCGGGGCGACCGTATTCGCCGGCAGGACGGCGCAGAGGTACTGGCAGTGTTCGATCAGGCCTGGAGCCAGCCGGCCAGCTTCGTGAACACCATTCTTGGCGACAGCAGCCTGTGGGGACAGGATCTTACCCTGCTGCCGGGACTGGCTGATGCGATAGCCGCCCATTTGCATCAGCTGGAGCATGAAGATTCCCGCGCAGCATTACAGGAACTCGTCGGCTGAACCGGCGAGTTTGCACGAAGAAGTTCAGAGAAGCGCAGCTTACAAACTTTTAGGAGGGCCAACATGAAAAACTTAATGAAAATGAACCCGAGAGATACGGTAGCTGTAGCCTTACGGCCGATTGCTGCCGGAGAAGAACTCACGATAGACGGACTAACGCTTCAGGCCGCCCAGGAGATTCCGCAGGGGCATAAGATTGCCCTGACCGGTTTCAGCAGCGGAGACATCATTACCAAATACGGTTCCCCGATCGGCCATGCCACGGCTCCGATTGCCGCAGGCGACTGGATTCATACGCATAACATCAAAACCAATCTGTCCGGGGAGGAAGAATACGAGTATGTGCCTGATGTCCATCCGGTGATTTATCCGCGCCGTGATTTGACCTTCCAGGGGTACCGGCGGAGTAACGGCAAGGTGGGCATCCGTAATGATCTGTTCATTATTCCGACCGTGGGCTGTGTGAACGGCGTTGCCGAGCAGATGCTTCAGGAGTTCAAGGCCGAGCATCCCGATCTTGGCGGATTCGACAACCTGACCGTGCTGAAGCATCCTTACGGCTGCTCCCAGCTGGGCGATGATCACCGCATGACCCGCAGCATTCTGCTCGATGCCGTTAATCATCCCAATGCAGGCGGTGTACTCGTCTTCGGCCTTGGCTGCGAGAACAATATCGTCTCCGAGTTCCGCAGCATGCTGGGCGATTATGACGGGTCCCGGGTTAAGTTCCTGGTGGCCCAGGAGGTAGGCAATGAGCTGGAAGCCGGTCTTGTGCTGCTGGAGGAGCTGTATGAAGCCGCTGCGAACGACGTTCGTGAGCCGGTTCCGCTCAGTGAGCTGAACATCGGGCTGAAATGCGGTGGCTCGGACGGATTCTCCGGCATTACGGCCAACCCGCTGCTGGGCGCATTCTCCGACTTCATCATCTCTCAGGGCGGAACCTCGGTGCTGACAGAGGTGCCGGAAATGTTCGGTGCGGAGAAGGTGCTGATGGCCCGCGCTGAGAGCAAGGAGGTCTATGATGATATCGTCTCGCTGATCAATAACTTCAAGCAGTATTTCCTCTCTTACGGCGAGCCAGTCTATGAGAATCCGTCTCCGGGCAACAAGGCCGGCGGCATCAGCACACTGGAGGACAAATCGCTCGGCTGCACCCAGAAGGCCGGTTCGTCGCCGGTGGTGGATGTATTGCAGTATGGCGTGAAGCTGCGCAAAAAAGGGCTGAGCCTCTTACAGGCTCCCGGCAACGATCTGGTCGCTGCGTCTGCGCTTGCCGCTTCCGACTGCCAGCTCGTGCTGTTCACCACCGGCCGCGGCACGCCTTTCGGCAGCTTTGTGCCTACGGTTAAGATAGCAACGAACAACGACCTTTTTGCCAAAAAAGGCCACTGGATGGACTTCAACGCAGGCCCCCTGCTGGAAACGCCGATGGCCGATGTGCTGGAGGAATTCATCACATATATCATTGATGTCGCCAGCGGCCAAAAAACACGGAACGAGCAGAATGAAGTGCGTGAGCTGGCTATTTTCAAAACAGGCGTTACCTTGTAGAACTTATTCCAATCCATTCAAAGGGAGATCCTACTCATGTTCCTAAACGAGGACTTCATGTTGTCCGGCGAAACAGCACGGCTACTCTTTCATAATCACGCCAAAACCATGCCCATTATCGATTACCATTGCCATCTGGACCCGCGCGAAATCTATGAGGACCAGCCCTTTGAGAATCTGACCGCAGCCTGGCTGTACGGCGATCATTACAAATGGCGGCTGATGCGTGCGAACGGCGTTCCTGAATCGCATATTACCGGCGACGCCTCTGATTATGATAAATTTCTGGCCTGGGCCCGTACACTGCCTAAGGCAGTAGGCAACCCTCTGTATAGCTGGACGCATCTGGAGCTCCGCCGTTTCTTCGGTGTAGAGGAGCTGCTGAATGAAGCCACGGCGCCGGCCATCTGGGAGAAGGTCAACCGCAAGCTGGCTGAACCGGGCTTCACCCGGCGCGGCCTGATCCGCAGCAGCGGTGTCAAGGTGATCTGCACCACCGATGATCCGGCAGATTCCCTGGAGTATCACAAGCTGCTGCAGGGGAGTGAGACCGCCTTCCAGGTGTTCCCGACCTTCCGTCCTGACAAGGCGCTGAACATCGATGCCGAAGGCTTCGCCGCCTGGACCCTTAAGCTGGAGTCGGCCTCCGGCCTGCCGGTCAAGAGCTATGCCGGGTTGCTGGATGCCCTGCGTAACCGGGTTGCCTTCTTCCACGAGCAGGGCTGCCGCCTGTCGGACCATGCGCTGGATATCCTGCGTTACGAAGCAGGTGCGCCTGAGATCGTTGAAGCTATATTCGCCAAAAGAATGCAGGGTGCTGTGCTGTCACCGGAGGAAATCACCCGCTACCGCACAGAGCTGCTGACCGCGCTGATCGGTTTCTATCATGACAAGGGCTGGACCATGCAGCTTCACCTGCATGCTTACCGCAACAATAACACGCCGATGTTCCAGCGATTGGGACCGGATACCGGCTATGACGGCATCAACGATCTGCCGCTGACCACAGCGCTGTCGCAGCTGCTTGACCGGGCCGAGAGCGGCAGCGGCCTGCCGAAGACGATCCTCTACTCGCTGAATCCCGGCGACTACCCTGCCCTGCTGGCTCTGCTGGGCTGCTACCAGAAGGACACCCCCGGCAAGCTCCAGCTTGGCTCCGGCTGGTGGTACAACGATACGCGCAGCGGCATGCGCCAGCAGCTGACCCTGCTGGCTGAGAACAGCCTGCTCGGCAACTTCGTCGGCATGCTGACCGATTCGCGCAGCTTCCTGTCGTATACCCGGCATGAATATTTCCGCCGGGTCCTGTGCGGGCTGCTCGGTGAACTCGCCGAACGCGGGGAAGCGCCGGATGACCTAGAAGTTCTGGGGGCTATGGTCCGGGATATCTCCTACAATAACGCAGCCGGATATTTCGGCTTCCAGACTGCCGGCAGCGAAGCCGGAGTCACCGTCTAGATGGAGGCATGCTGAAGATGCCGACTATCTATATCGCCGGAGACTCTACCGCCGCCCAGAAGGGCGGCGGGGAATGGCCAATGGCCGGATGGGGCGAGTACCTGCAGCAGTATGTCAGCCGGAAGGTGCAGATTGAGAACCGGGCCATCAACGGACGGAGCACACGCTCCTTCCTGGCAGAGGGCAGACTGGCAGACATGGAGCGGGATTTCCTCCCCGGAGACTTTCTCCTGATCCAGTTCGGCCATAATGACCAGAAGCTGGAGGACCCTCTCCGTTACACGGAGCCGCATACCGAATACCGCCGGAATCTGAAGATATTCATTGATTCCGCCCGCAGCCGGGGCAGCTTCCCTGTACTGCTGACTTCCGTGAGCCGCCGCCGCTTCACTACGGACGGGGAACCAGACCCGCAGGCTGTCGGACTCTATCCGCAGGTTATGCGGGAGGTTGCAGGGGAGACCGGAACACCTCTGCTTGATATTTTTGCCGCCTCCCAGCAGCTCTACCGCAGACTGGGAGTGGAAGCATCGGCCGGGCTGTTCATGCACCTGCCGCCGGGCGCACGCCCCAACTACCCGGACGGCATTACCGATGACACGCATTTCTGCAGCTCCGGGGCGCAGCAGATCGCAGCGCTGGTAGCCGAAGCGCTCGCACAGTGCGCGGAGCTGAAGCTGCTGCATCCGTATCTGCGTGCGGGTATAGCTGGGGGTCGGCAGGCGAGGTAGCCGAAACGCTAGCGCAGTCCGCGAAGCTGAAACTACTGCACCCGTATCTGCGGGTGTAGCTGTGGGAAGCAGACAAGTGTGTAGTTTGGATTAGGTTATGCATGAGCCTGTGGAGCATTGCAAACATAGCGCACATTATTCGCCATCCTTACATGTTGCTTCAATCCTCAGACAGTATGATCGGGCCGCCTGTGACCACTTTTGGACATAGGCGGCCTTTTTAGTGGCGCTCCATGCGAACTCTTATATCTGAATACAAAGGAGTCTAACCCTATGACCGTTCCATTTCACCTGGGCGTCCGTGCCCATGACTTCAAGCGTTGTCCGCTGCCGCAATTAATAGATAAGCTGAAGGAGCATGGCTTCCCGGCGATTCAGTTAGCGCTGCATAAGTCTTTTCCGGAGAGTGTGGCTGAGCTTGGCGCACTAAGTCCGGGTGCTGCTGCGTACTATGGCGATGCCTTCAGACAAGCAGGTATCAAGATTGCTGTCCTTGGCTGTTATGTGAACATTATTGATGCTGACCCTGCCAAGCGCGCGCAGGCGCTGAGCGACTTCAACACTCATCTGCGGCTGGCCCGAGACTTCGGCGCGAGTCTGGTCGGTACGGAGACCGGCAGTGTAAGTCAGGGGTATACACCGGATAACTTCACGGAGGAGGCTTTTGAACAAGTGGTTGACTCCGTCAGTGCCATGGTTGCTGAGGCCGAACGCTTCGGAGTAACTGTAGGCATCGAGGCAGGCGTCAACCACCCGCTCTACACGGCCCAGTTAGCCCGGCGTCTGCTGGATACTGTACCGTCTAATAACCTGCAAATTATACTGGATGCTGCGAATCTGATGACCCCGGACAATTATCTTCAGCAGGAGCAGATTGTGGCAGAAGCGCTGGAGCTGCTCGGCAACCGGATCGCGGTTTTGCATCTGAAGGATTTCACAGTTAAGAACGGCGCCATCTACATCGTTCCTGCCGGACAAGGGATGCTGAACTTCGCCCCGCTGCTCCGCTACATGAAATATAAGCGCCCGAATATCCAGGGCCTGCTGGAGAGTACTCCTGAGGAACATCTCCAGGCCAGCGCGCAATTCCTGCGGAACATGTATAACGAGGTTTAACAAAAGTGCTCTGCGGATGGATGTTGGGCGCTTGATGAGGGTAATCTTGCACAAACTGCAGCTTCTCCCCCAACATATACACTCATAACTAAAATTGTTGTACAAAAGGCAGGATTCCTCCTCTAACTAAGCATCTTGGCCTGCACATTCCTGCATTTCCTGCAACAATCCTCTGGCAGGCCCCTATTTCGGGGTAGCCAGGTTGCATAACTTGCAACATTTGAGGGTATTTGCTCTAAGTGAGCGGTCCACTAAACGAGTGCTCCCGTAAACGGAGCACTTTATGAATAGCAATAAGACCGCCCATAGTTAACCGGGCGGTCCGTTGCTTGGTGCCGCTATTCCCCGGCCTCGGGGGAAATCACACCTTTTTTGAGTATAATGTTCCCGTAGAGTGCCTCTTCCCCTGTAATTAGAATGGCGTAGCCGTGCTTGGAGCGGTCATAGAAGTCGAAACGCTCTTCATACTCCACCTGCACCGCAGGATCATGCCGGGTGAGAATCTCCTTGTACGTGTCCCATATCACAGGGACTGTGGGGTCTCCCTCCACTACAGCCATGAAGGCCGCCTGAGCCGGAGCATAATGATCCAGCGGTAGCAGCTCCAGGATGGCGTCAAGCAGCCGGGGGATACCGATTCCGTCAGCCCGCAGCACCCGGGAATGCAGCGCATGTCCCGGATAATTGGCGTCTGCCAGCACCAGCTCATCCCCGTGGCCCATCTCCATCAGGGTGCGGACGAGCTCGGGGGAGAGCAGTTTGGGTATTTTTTTGAGCATATTCCTATCTCCTCTCGGCTTCATTACATCCCGTAAAATGATCTCAGCGCCACCAGCTCCTCAATCCGGTGCGGCGGCAGCTCACGCTCTCCCCCGATCATGCGGGTCAGGAAGGTCAGCTTCGCCGTGTACTCAAGCCGCTCCATGTTCATATAAGCAGCCATTACATCCTTGCCCCAGGTCAGGGCCCCGTGGCTCTCCAGCAGCACAGCGGTCTTCTTGCCCAGGAAGGGAGTCAGCGAATCCGGGATCTCTTCGGTCGAAGGCGTCCCGTATACCGCCAGTGGAATGTCTCCCATGGCAATGACGGATTCCGGCATCATCATTTTGTCCAGCGCTTCCCCCTTGATGGCAAAAGCGGTAGCATACGGCGGATGCGCATGAACCACCCCGCCCATCTCCGGCAGCTCATTGTAGATCTTCAGGTGCATTTTCACTTCCGTGGACGGCCGATAGCCCTCCGCTGCATCCAGGATCTCACCCTGCAGATTGACTTTGACCAGCATATGCGGCTGGAGATAGCCCTTGCTGACTCCCGTGGGCGAAGTAATGACCTCAGTGGCCGACAGGCGGGCGGAGATATTGCCGTCATTGGCCGCGATGAAATCCTTGTTGAACAGATTCCGGCCGATATCGCAGATTAGGCGCCGTAGTTCTTCTTCATGATTATTCATAATTGCCTCCTTGATTGCTGCTTAATTGCTGCTTGATTGCTGGTTGAAGCTTGTCAGTTCTGATGTGATAAAGACGGCTGGTACCGGAGCGTTGAACAGGACCGGGCTGCCACCCTTGGGATCTCTGCGGGATCGACAGCACCGAGCGCCGTCAATTGCACCAAAAGGTTGCCGATCGCGCTCGCTTCTACCGGTCCGGCAATAACCTCTTTACCGGTGGCATCCGCCGTCAGCTGGCACAGCAGCTTGTTCTGAATGCCGCCGCCGACCATGTGAATGCGGCGCACCGGACGGCCGGTGAGCGCCTCCAGCTCACGGATCGTATCCGCGTAAGACCGGGCTAGACTCTCCAGAATGGAGCGGATGATCTCCGCCCGGGTCTGCGGCACCGGCTGCCCGGTGCGGATGCAGTAGGATTCAATCCGCAGCGGCATATCGCCCGGTGTGCTGAAGAGCGGATCATTCGGGTCCAGCATGGCGATGCACGCCTTGGACCGGTCCAGCTGCCCGGCCAGCTCGGCGGCTTCCTGATGGCTGAGCGGTTCCCCCGCTTCAGCCCAGCACCGCTGGGTCTCCTGGAGCAGCCAGAGGCCGGTGATATTCTTCAGCAGCCGGTTGGTGCCGCCGAAGCCGCTCTCGTTGGTGAAGCCTCTGGCCCGGGCGGCATCGCTTAATACAGGCTCTGCTGTCTCCAGGCCCACCAGCGACCAGGTTCCGCAGCTGATGAATGCAGCGGACGGCAGCGTGGGGCTGAGTCCGGCGGGCCGGTCAGGTCCGGCGGAGCTTGGATCTGGGGAGCTAAGATCGGCGTTGCTAGGATCAGCGCTGCCAGGGCCGACACAGCTAGCATCGGTGCAGCTAGAGTCGAATCCGCCGTAAGGAATGGACGCCACGGCGGAAGCCGTATCATGCGAAGCTCCGGCGATGATCTGGAGCGGGCCGCTGCCCAGCTCTTCCTGGAGTGCGGGCCGGAGCTCCCCCAGCACCGTGCCTGCCGGAACCAGCCGGGGCACAAGCGTCACCGGCAGCTCCAGCCTGCGCAGCACTTCGGCTGCAGGCGCTGTGGACTGCGGATTCAGCAGGCCGCTGGTGCTCCAGATGGTCTGCTCGGCCACGGCCACACCGCTGAGCATATAATTGAACAGATCCGGCATCAGCAGCAGCTGTCTGGCGGTTGTCCGCAGCTCCGCCTTCGCCATAAGATCGGCAAACAATTGATACACCGTGTTAATCGGGCTGGATTGGTTGCCCGTCAGCTTGAATTGCTCTGCCGGAGGCAGCGCAGCCTCTAGTGCTGAAGCGAAGTCCGCCGTCCGCTGATCCCTGTAATGATGCGGAGCGTACAGCAGCCCGCCCTGCTCATCCAGCAGGCCGTAGTCGACTCCCCAGGTATCCACGCTCAGAGAGCGCAGCGGGCCATACTTTGCCGCAGCCGCTGCAATCCCTTGCTTGATCTCCTCAAGCAGCCGCTGCACATCCCAGTGCAAATGTCCGTTGACCTCTACCGGTCCGTTAGGGAAGCGGTGAATCTCCTCCACTGTCACCTTCCCGTCCCTGTAGCTTCCCAGTATCACTCTGCCGGAGCTGGCTCCCAGGTCGATGGCCAGCAGCCGGATTCCTTGGTTACCGGTTACCTCCATAACTTGCGTCTTCGCCTCTGTCATCTTCCCACCTCTTCACGTGGAGGATTAGTAGAGCGGGCCAAAGTTGCGGCAGGCTCTGTAATCGGCACTCTCCAGATTCTCTGTGCCGAACAGCGACCAGACGCGCGGGCGGAAAATCCGCGCTTCTTCCACGTTATGCATACTAACCGGAATCCGCAGGATCGAGGCCAGCGTAATGAGATCTGCGCCAATATGTCCGTAGCTGATCGCCCCGTGATTGGCACCCCAATTGTTCATCACATCGTAGACAGACTGGAAGGAGCCATGACCGGTCAGCTTCGGAGCGAACCAAGTTGTCGGCCAGGTAGGGTCTGTGCGCTGGTCGAGCGTGTCATGAACCTCTCCCGGCAGTTCTACAGTGTAGCCCTCTACCAGCTGGAGTACAGGTCCCAGCCCCTTGACCAGATTGAGCCGGGCCATGGTGACCGGCATGCCGCCCCGGGTCAGGTAGTCCGTGGAGAAGCCGCCTCCCCGGAAATATTCCTGGGAAGCCGGGCGGAACTGGGTCTGTGCGATACAGGCAGCTGCCTCTTCATCCGTGATGTCCCAGAACGGCTTGATCGCCGGCTTGCCGTCAATGCTCTGCTCGCCGGTGCCGTCCAGCGCTGCCGAGCCGGAATTAATCAGATGCAGCAGGCCGCCTGCTGCCGCTCCCTCCAGCTCATACCCGGTCACGCGCTTCACGGCAGCCGGACTCCAGAAGGTGCGCACATCGGCAAAGATCTGCGCCGTATTCGTCAGCAGATAATTGAACAGCATCGTCACCCCGTTCAGGCTGTCATTCTCGGTGGCGACGATGTAAGGCGCCCGTCTGCCGTTCCAATCGAACGAGGAGTTCAGAATCGTCTCCATGAAGTCGCCGTTCGGGAAATGGTCGGTCCATTGCCGCTGGCCCTGGAAGCCGCCCAGCAGGGCATTGTGACCGCCCGCTTCCTCCTCGAAGCCGAGCTTCGCAAGCTGCGGATTGCCGGTCATGAGATCACGGGCAATCAGCGTCATTTTGACAACCGTCTCCCACTGCTCTTCCTTAACCTCTTCACTGAGCTGCAGATGCTGCGGGTTATTATCCGCCCCCACACGGCAGTTGTCCTTCACCCAGGCCAGCGCCCGCGCGAACTCCTCGGGATCATAGATCCCTTCCTCAAATCTGCGTACAAATTCAGACATATCGATATATTCATTGCGCATGCCGAGATATTCCTGGAAGAACTGCTCGTTGACGATGGAACCGGCAATCCCCATAGACACGGAGCCCATCGACAGATAGGACTTCCCCTTCATCAGAGCAGCCGCCAGCGCGGACTTCGCGAATTGCAGCAGCTTCACCTGAACATCCGCCGGGATCTCCTCGCTGCTGGATTCCTGGACATCCTCTCCGTAGATGCCGAAGGCCGGAATGCCTTTTTGCGCATAAGCAGACAGAACTGCCGCCAGATATACCGCCCCGGGGCGCTCCGTTCCGTTGAAACCCCATACCGCATGCGGAATTGTCGCATCCATGTCCATCGTTTCCGATCCATAGCACCAGCACGGGGTGACTGTAATGGATACGCCTACACCTGCACCCGCGAACTTCTGCGCCGCCGCAGCAGCCTCCTTCACGCCGCCAATCGTAGAATCGGCAATGATACACTCCACCTGTGAACCATCCGGATACCTTACATTCTCCTGCAAAAATGCCGCCACGCGCTGCGCCATGCCCATCGTCTGCGCCTCCAGCGATTCGCGCACCCCGCGTCTTCTGCCGTCAATTGTCGGCCGGATTCCAATCTTCGGATATTTTGCTGTCACTGCTGTTCCTCCCCGGATCATTAGTTAATGGTATGAGAACATTACACTGGAGCTATAGCTCCGATTAGTAAGCGCTACCAAATACAGCCTCTGCGGTCTGCACCCTCTTGTCTTTCGCCGCAGGCTTTCCATTTCCTCTACATCATAAAATCACTCACCTGCAAAGTCAACACTATTCCACACATTAATTTTGGTTGTTATGTGGTTTTGTGTGATATAATGACGTTAAACTGTGGAATCCTCTGTGATTGCGGGATTTATGTTAGGCAGCAGATTATAGTAAACTGTATACAACTACATAACGTAAGGGTGGGCATAATATGAAGGCTTTTGAACGGCGGGATCTGGTCATTAATGAGCTCTACAGGCATAAGAAGGTTCACGTTGCGGATCTGGCGCAGAAATTCGGTGTATCGGAGGAGACGATCCGGCGCGATCTCGACCGGCTGGACAAGGAGGGCATTGCCAAGAAGAATTACGGCGGGGCGATTCTGAACGTCCACACCAACGAGGACCCTTCCTACTCGCACAGGCATCAGGTCAACATTGAAGCGAAGCGGATGATTGCGGCAAGGTTGCTGGAGCTGATTAATGACGGGGACAGTGTGATGACGGACACCAGCACAACGGCTTTTGAAGGCTTGCGGAGAATCGTCGAGGACAAAAAAAATCTGACCATCATCACCAATTCCCTGGCGGTATTGTCAGAATTCCAGCATTCCGGGCAAAAGCTCATCTCCACGGGGGGCCTGCTCGGGCCGGAGACCAGCTCTTTCGTAGGGCCTACGGCCTCGCAGACCATCCTGAAATATAATGTGGATGTGGCTATTTTCAGCTGCAAGGCACTCTCCATGAACGGCGGACTCTGTGATTCCAACGAGGCGGAGACCGAGCTTAAGGTGCTGATGCAGCAGCAGGCGAGCAAGGTGGTCCTGCTGGCTGACCATTCCAAGTTCGACCGGATCGCCTTCATCCGGCTGTTCAGCTTCGACAAGGTCGATTATATCGTCACCGATCAGCGGCCGTCTGAGGAATGGATGGAGTTCCTTGCCAAGTATCAGATCTCCCTGCTCTATCCTGCGGATTCACAATAAGTCTTAATGCTCACGCTTAAAAGCCTGCGCCGACACGTACACGAACCGTTCCGCTCTGGCCATCATATGGAACTTCTGCTCCGGGAAGTGGCGGTACAGGTAATCCACGAAATAGCCCGGATTCTCGGTGTTGCCGGCGAACAGGTCATAATGCAGCGGAACCACGGTCTCAAAGCCTGAGGTTGCCGCAAATTCCGCCGCTTCCCGGTAATTCATATTGCCGACGATATTGCGGCTTCCCCGGTAATAGTCGCGTCCGTTAATCGGCAGCAGCGCCAGATCGATCTTGCGGCTACCTACCTCCTCAATCAGCTCAGGGAACAGCACGGTGTCCCCGGCATGATAGAGCGTCACCCCGTTCAGCTCCAGAATGTAGCCGACATACTTGGGATTGCCCTGTTCATCGCAGTCCAGCTGTTCGTGCGCCGCTGCAACGGGAATGACCTTCAGCCCGCTTGCAGGCTCTGCTTCACCGGGAGGCAAGGCAGCGGTCAGCTGCTCCTTGCCGATGCCCAGCTCCTGCAGACGCTCCAGGCAGACCGCCGGAGCCATGAACTGCGCCTGCGGATTCAGCCCGGCAAGCACGGGCAGGGCCTCCTCATCCAGATGATCCGAATGGTCGTGGGTAATCAGGCAGACCTCCATATTCTTAATATCTGCCGGTGCAACCGGCGGCGGGAAGCTGCGGTCCGGATTCGGTGATACATACGGGTCAATATATACGGTTACATCTGCGCCCTTGACAATAACGCTGGCTTGTCCGAGAAACCAGACCGCCAGGCAGCCGTAAGGCACCTCTGTGCTGCGGATTTCTTCGATTAATTCTGGTCCTGCTAATGGCATAGCGGGTTGCTCCCTTCCTCTTCTATCGCTCATTCATCATAGCTGGCTGTTTCATCCCTGTTTAGTTTATACCCGCGAGAAGACAAATGGAAGCGCTTGTGATAATCCCTGCTTGTTACCAATGCCATTTCATGGGTACAATTATTAGATAGTCTACTTCTATAATGGACAGATAAAGGACAGGTGAAATGAATGCAGAATTACGGATTCGCAAGAGTCGCCGCCGCTTCCCCGGAACTCCGGGTGGCCGACTGCGTATTCAATGCAGACCAGATAATTGAAGCCATCAATACAGCCAGCACCCAGGAGGTGGAGTACCTGGTACTCCCGGAGCTGTGCATCACCGGCTACAGCTGTGCGGACCTGTTCCTCCAGCCCCGGCTGCTGGAATCCGCGATGCAGGCGCTGCTGCGGATTACAGCCGCAACGGCAGAGCACCGGATGATTGTCATTGCCGGTCTGCCGGTCTCCATCAAGAGCAGGCTGTTTAACTGTGCCGCTGTCCTCCAGCAGGGCCGGATTCTCGGGATTGTGGTCAAGACCTGCATTCCCGGCTACAGCGAATTCTATGAGCCGCGCTGGTTCGCCGGAGCCGAGGAGCTGGAGGTGACCGAGCTGCGGATCGGCGGATCGGCGGTGCCGGTGGGCAATGATCTGATTTTTGCCTGTGAGAGTGACGGGAACCTGTCGTTCGGTGTGGAGATCTGCGAGGATCTCTGGGTGCCGGTGCCGCCAAGCAGCCTGCTGGCCCAGGCCGGGGCCACGCTGCTGTTCAACCCGTCGGCCAGCAACGAGCTGGTCGGCAAGGCTGATTACCGCCGCCAGCTGGTCGGCAGTCAGTCTGCCTCCTGTGTGGCCGGTTATGTCTATGCCAGCTGTAATACCGGCGAGTCGACAACAGACGTTGTCTTCGGCGGACATTCGCTGATCGCGGAGAACGGCCAGCTGCTGGCCGAATCGGAACGCTTCACCCACGAGAGCCGGATGATTACCGCCGACATTGACCTGCCGCGGATGCAGTATTCCCGCACCGTGATGGGAACGTTCCGGGCCGGCAAGGGCGGACGCAATTACCGCGAGATTCTCTACGCTGCGCCGCTCAGCAGCAGCACCCGGCGGGAGCTGAAACGAAGCGTAGGCGTCAACCCGTTCGTGCCGGGCAATCCGCTCCAGCGGGACGAACGCTGCCAGGAGATTCTCTCGATCCAGACCTCCGGTCTGATGAAGCGCATCCGCCACATCGGCACCAAGCAGGCTGTGATCGGCATCTCCGGCGGCCTCGACTCTACGCTTGCGCTGCTGGTTGCCGTGCGGGCTATGGAGCTGCTCGGGCGTCCGGCCAGTGATGTGCTGGCGGTCACAATGCCGGGCTTCGGCACGACCAGCCGCACGTACGACAACGCGGTAGGCTTGATCAAGGCACTCGGCGCCTCGATGAAGGTCGTTGACATCAAGGCGGCCTGCCTCCAGCATTTCGCGGACATCGGCCACGACCCCGAGGTGCATGACCTGACATACGAGAACGTACAAGCCCGCGAGCGTACCCAGATTCTGATGGACCTCGCCAACAAGAACGGCGGGATTGTCATCGGCACGGGCGACCTGTCCGAGCTGGCGCTGGGCTGGTGTACCTATAACGGCGACCATATGTCGATGTACAGCGTGAATTCGGGCATTCCGAAGACGCTGATCCAGTATGTTGTCGCCTGGTATGCAGACCACGAAGCACACGAGACGGTGAGCAAGTATCTCTACAGCATTATCGAGACCGGAATCAGCCCGGAGCTGCTGCCACCTTCGGCAACCGGAGAGATTGTCCAGCTGACCGAGAATATTCTGGGCCCTTACATTGTGCATGACTTCTTCCTGTATTACATGCTGCGTACAGGCGCTTCTCCCGGCAAAATGCTCTATCTCGCCCAGCACGCCTTCGGCGAAGCCTATCCTAAGGAGCAGCTAACCGCCTGGCTGAAGGTGTTCGTCACCCGCTTCTTCACCCAGCAGTTCAAGCGCTCCTGCCTGCCGGACGGACCGAAGGTCGGTACGGTCAGCCTCTCGCCGCGCGGCGACTGGCGCATGCCAAGCGATGCTTCCGCCGCGCTCTGGCTGCAGGAAATCGAAGAACTGTAGCTCCTGGCCGCAGCAGCATGGCCTAAGGCAAAGAGGCGTCCCCCATCATCGCAGGATGATCAGGGACGCCTCTTTTGTCAGCAATCTGCTTCACTCGTACCGATTATCAAGAATCAAGACTTCATCGCTGCCGAACGGAGTCTGAATCGTTACCGTCTCTCCCGGGCACGCCAGAATCAGCCCTCTGCCCATGGGCGACCAGAGTGAGATGCAGAATTCATCCAGCTCGGCTTCACCGGGGATGACAATCCGGTACGGCTCATCAAGCGTCTCCTGGCCGATCCGCAGCGACACCCGGGACCCGACCAGCACCATAGAACGCTCTAGCGCATCGTTGTCACCGGACAGAATCCGCTCCACCGTCTCCTGATAACGCTTGATCATCGCCTGTACCTCTGCCCGCTCAGCCGGGGACTCCCATGTTCCCCTGTCCAGAATGGAGAATTTATGCTCATCGAGATAGACCAGCTGCTGCACCAGCTCCTCGCGTAAGGAAACTGTTCTGAGACTATGGCTCATAGTAGATTTCACCTACCTTCTTCATCAGGTCATGCTCGAAAATACGCTTGTTCCTGCTCATAGCCCTCAGTCCTCCCATATAAGAAAATAGATCCCGCGCAGGGACCTATTCTCTATGATAGCATCTTTCCCGGGAAAGACAATCTCATGTGCAGGGGATGGCGCGCTCCGGTTCAACGCTTCACAGAATCGGCAGATTTCCCGGACGTTCCGGCAACGGCCCGGCTGTACATATTCAGGTCCTGCAGCTTGATCAGCACCTTGCCGAACCGTCCGCCTTGGCGGACAACGACTTGCTGCTGCGGGTATGCCGTGTGCAGATAATCCGTAACTGCCTTGCGGGTAGCCTCTCCCCCATCCAGATGATGCAGCGGCAGCATCTCCATCACCTCTGCGGCTGCTGCCTCCAGTGATAGCTCCTTGCTTTTCGCTTCGCGGGTAATGATCGTCTCATAGGAATAGCCCTTCAAATATAATAATTGAGTCAGATAAGCCATATCCGAGGACTCTGCATGAACCTCCCGGCCCGTCAGCAGCGGCAATACTTCATTCATCAGGCTATGCTCCTGCACACCTGCCGAGGTGCTGATATAACAGTATTTCCGGGCACAGCTGATCACCTTCTCCGTGCTCTCCCAGTCGAAGACCGCAGGACACATGGACACGAAGACCAGATCGAAGGCATTCAGCCAGCCCCGCGCGGCAATGTCGATATTCTCGAATGCTTCATGCACCAGCTCCACCTGTCCCGTAGCCGCTCCGGCCGTGTTCTTCAGGAACAGCTCCGCCAAGGGAACATTAGGCTCTACTGCTGTAACCTTGGCCCCCCGCTCGATAAAAGGAACCGTGAACCCGCCCGAAGCCGCCCCCACATCGAGAACAGTCAACCCGTTAAAATCCACACCCTGGCCTTCCATCCAGCCGATAATCCGCTCACTCCGGTCCCGCCCGGCACTGCTGAATACCTCTTCATTGAACACCTGCGCTTTATGATCGAAGCTCGTGTGCGGGTTCATGCCCATCGCCTTGAACTTGTTGGCCATTGCCTTGGGATCTTCCTTCCAGGCCTTCTCCCATACGCTTGCATCGAATAATCCGTTATTCATTACTAATTCATCCTCTCCTGAGTGTCTTGATTGTCTTAACTGCAATACAATTACACAGACTTAAAAGATTTTGAATATCTATAATACCCGCTAAGTTGCAACGGCTATACCGCCCCTGAAGGGACGGTATCCGTTGCAGCGGGAAATAGCAGCACACAGTTTGACGCAGCAAGATGCCATAGCTTAATGCATGGACAGCATTTTCCCGGCAAGCTCGGACATCATTTTGTTACGCAAATAGTCTTCCATCTGCCCTTCGGCCTTGACCATCTCCTGCTGAATCAGACACTCGCTGGGATGGTCCAGGGCGCAGTCAAACAGCGACGCTGTGCCTTCAATGGCATGGATGATATCCAGGAACGAGATTTCGTTCCCCTTGCGCCGCAGACGATACCCGCCATTCGCACCGGATGCAGACTCGATAAGCCCGGCCTTGACCAGCTTGGTCAGAATCTTGGATAAATACGTTGGCGATACATTCTGCCGCTCGGCAAGCTGCTGCACGCCCATCGGCTTATCGGGAGTGTGCGCCACCAGGAACAGCATCGTGTGCAGGGCGTAGTTCGTTGCTTTGGAGTACTTCATGTCTTATTCCACCTTACCTATGGACTATGTCCGCAATTACAGACTTCATTTGTCTATGATAGCCCTTATGCAGGGAGATTGCAAGCACCGGGAGGGGGGATGGGGAAAGATAACAAGTGGGTACGGATTTGTTGTCCTTTAGACAGCCCGCTTACGTCCGCCTCGGCGCATTGTGTTCGGTTTTTCGCCTACATCCAGCCCACGCGCCGCAAAAAAAAAACAGAGCCCCGTACTCCCGAGGGCTCTGCATCGCAGCATTATCAATGGCTGAAATAGCCCGTCTACACGCCACTTACTTCCGCAAAGGGTACTGGAATCTGTATTCCCCCGAGCCAAGTGTAACCTTCACCACCTGTGCCAGCTGCTCAGCGGAATGAATGCCTGGGACCTGCTCAAGCGGCTGCCCGGCCGCCATTCCTGTCTCCGACACTTCGGCCAGCAAGGCGTCCGGCAACAGCACCGTAGCTGAGGTATTCGGGGGAATCACGGCGATCAGCCCGATTGTCCCGGAATCTATCGTCCATTCGGAGCGGATCGTCCCGTACATGGATTCCAGACTGGCGGCAGCCGAGGTCAGTCCGCCTCCCGGATGCGGCTGGATCAGGAACTGCTTATAGCCCGGCCCTTCCTCTGTCTGCTCGATCCCGGCCACATGGCGGTACAGGAAATCCCCTACCGCCCCGTAAGCATAGTGATTGAAGGAATTCATCTCCTTGCTCCAGAAGCTGCCATCCTCCTTAATCCCGTCCCAGTGCTCCCAGATCGTAGTTGCGCCTTGTGTAATCTGATACAGCCAGGATGGATAGTCCATCTGGAGCAGCAGCTTGTAGGCAGCCTCGTAATGTCCCGCATCCGCCAGCACCAGATTTAAGTATGGTGTGCCGACGAAGCCTGTCGTAAGGTGATACCCGCTCGCTTCCAGCAGCTGGACAAGTCTCGCAACCGTGCGGTCCTTTGCACTTCCTTCCACCAGTCCGAACATTAGCGCCAGCACACAGGCTGTTTGGGTAGCTGGACCTTCCTCCCCCGCTGGTATGATATACGCTTGGTTGAACGCATCCTTGACCCGGCTATGAAGCTGCGAGTATTCCTCTACATCTTCTGCCCGGCCCAGCACCTTCGCCGTCTTCTCCATCAGCTGGACCGAATAGGCATAGAAGGCTGTTGCGATATAATTTCTGTCCGTAGCACCCACATGACTGTCCGGCTTGGAATCCAGCCCCAGCCAGTCACCGAAATGGTTGCCGGTATTCCACAGGAACTCCTCCGTCCCCTGGCGGCGGATATACTCCACCCAGCCCTGCATGCTGCTGTACTGCTGCTCCAGAATCCGCTTATCCCCATAACACTGGTAGATCGTCCACGGACAGATTACCGCCGCATCGCCCCAGGCCGCAGAGGAATGCGAATTCTCATCCAGCACATGCGGAATCACGTACGGGACACCGCCGTCCTCCCGCTGATCCGCAGACAGGTCTTTGAGCCATTTGCTGAAAAAGGGCGCCACATTCATCAGATACGCCGAGGTGCGGATGAACATCTGCGCGTCCCCGGTCCACCCTAACCGTTCGTCACGCTGCGGGCAGTCGGTCGGCACATCGACGAAATTGCCCTTTTGCCCCCAGAGAATGTTGTGCTGGAGCTGGTTCAGCAGTGCATTGGAGCAAATGAAGGTGCCAGTCGGCTCCATATCCGAATGCAGCACCACGCCTGTGAAGTCCTGCAGATTCAGCGGGTCCGGGAAGCCGATTAGCTGCACATACCGGAAGCCCTGGAAGGTAAAACGCGGCTGGAAGCTCTCCCTGCCTCCGCCACGGGCGATATAAGTAACGGTCTGCCTGGCCGTCCGGAGGTTGTCGGTATACACATTGCCCCCCTGGTCCAGCACCTCGAAATGCCGCAGCTGATACTCCTGACCCGCCGCGCCATCTACGGTGAACCGCAGCCAGCCGACCATATTCTGGCCCATATCGAGCACCGTCTCCCCTGCCGGGGTGCGGATGAGAGCAACAGGTGCCAATTCCTGGATCGCCCGGACCGGATCATTCTCCTGGGCGAGCAAAATATTCTTGGCATACGGAAGAATCTCCGGCGGTGTCCACAACGTGTCGTCATACCCCGGCAAGCTGAAGCCGTGCTGCGCCAGGCGGGCGTCATAGGTTTCCCCGTGATACAGCTCCGACATCAGCAGCGGGCCGGGCAACACCTTCCACTGCGGGCCGCTCCCTATGATATGCTCCGTGCCGTCCTCATAAGTGAGATGAAGCTGCAACAGCAGCGCTGTGCGGCTGCCATAGATATGCTTCCTGTGCTCCCAGCCGAGATTCCCTTTGTACCAGCCGTTCCCAAGCCAGGCACCAGCCGAATTGTCCCCAAGGGTAAGCAGCGGGGTCACATCATACGTCTGGTATTGCAAGCGATGGCTGTAACTGGTCCAACCAGGATTGAGATAAGTGTCTCCGACCCGCGCTCCGTTCAGCTCCAGCTCATACAGCCCGAGACTGGTCACATAGATCCGGGCCCGGGCGAGCGGCCGGTCCACCTGGAAGTTCCCGCGTAGCAGCGGGCTTTGCTCTGCGTCTTCCGCAAGGCAGGCCAGCGGAGCCGTAATCCATTCAGCGGTCCACTCCTCCGGCGAGAGCAGCCCCATCTCCCACCAGGCTGCTTCGGACCATTCCGTGGGACGATTGTGCTGATCCCATATTTTCACCCGGTAATAATAACGCGTCCTGGACTGCAGCTCCAGCCCCTTCAGCTCGATATGGAGAGATTCACCGGACTCCACTCTGCCCGAATCCCACCATACGCTCCCGAAGTCCGCCGCGCCTGCCACCTGTAATTGATATGCCTGCTGCCTTACATCCCGCTCATCCGCACTCACCTGCCAGCTGATTCTTGGATTACGGATATCCAGCCCCAGCGGATTCTCCTTATACTCCACTCGCGGTTTTTGGATAGCTATCATTGAATACACCTCACCTTTTATAGGATTAATCCTGTATACCTGTATATATGATGCGCTTTCTATTACAATTATAGGATTCCGCTTGGTTTGCATGACCTGCAATATGGACATTTCACCGGGGTAAAAAGGACTTTATGCCATCTGGAGGAGGGAACTGATGGATTCGGCCAACCATACGCTAAAAGGGGAGTATTTCTTCCGGGGCAATCTCCTGTTATATGTGAACCGCGCTACCGAGACCTATGATCTTCCGCTTCACTCCCATGACTTCATGGAGCTGACCTTCGTGGCCGAGGGCAAAGGCTTTCATTATATCGGCCAGAAGGCTCACCCGACCGGCAAGGGCCAGCTGCACTTCATTCCTGTCGGCGTGTCCCATGTCTTCCGTCCGTCTTCACCCAGCTCTCTGCGCGAGCCGCTCGTCGTGTACAATTGTTTGTTTAAGCCGGAGCTGCTGGACCGTCTTGCCTGCGTGATTCAAGACCCGCCGATTGCCTCCTACCTGGAGCAGATCAGAGAACAACGGCTGCCTTCCTTCTCCCTGACGGATCTGAATGGTTCCATAGAGAACCTGTTTCTGGCGCTTCACCGTGAGCTTCACCTGCCGCAGAGCGGCTCGGACAGCTATTTGCTGACCCTGTTCATTCAGCTTCTGATCAGTATCTACAGGCTGGAGCATGATGAGATTCAGTTTCCGTTGGGCAAGCAGACGCAATTTTTGCAGATTCTGAATTATGTCCACCTGAACTATGTGCAGGAGATTACCCTGACGCATCTCTCACGCAGCTTCGACTGGAGTGAACGGCATCTTCAGCGGCTATTCAAGGCGCATACCGGGCAGACCTTCTACCGGTACCTGCAGAACGTCCGGATTCAGAAAAGCTGTCTGCTGCTGGTCCAGCAGCCCAATTCGCCCGTTCACCTCATTGCAGAGCAGGTAGGCTACCGCGATCCGTCAACGTTCAATCTGGTGTTCAAGCGGATTATCGGTACCACACCGGGGATCTACCGGCAAACACCGGGAAGGAAACAGATGGAAGCGGTGAACCCGGAGGAACAACTTTAACGCGGAATCATTGATGTTATCAGGAAATAGTGTTAGGCTATCAACGGTAAACTCCATTCCAGCTACACAGAAAGGTAGTCCTATGATTAAAGTTCAACACCTGTCCTTCTCCTTCCCGCAAAAAGAGCTCTACACTGACATTTCGTTTACGCTCGAAGAGGCGCAGCATTGCGCTTTTATCGGAACCAGCGGCAGCGGAAAAAGCACCCTGATCGATATTCTCATCGACCGGAACAGATATTTGTTCGACGGTACAATAGAGATGGAGCCTGATTGCAGCATCGGGTATGTGAGCCAGTTCGCCAAGCCTGACCAGTCTCTAGACACCACCGTGTTTGAATATATAGCCGGACCTTTCATTAAGCTACAGGAGGAAATACAGCTCATCTGCACTGAGATGGAGACCTCGGCGGATATTGAGCCGCTGCTGGAGAAGTATCAACTGGCTCTGGACGCTTTTGAGGCTTTGGGCGGAGATGATTACGAGAGTCTTATTCATAAAAAGCTGAATCTGGCAGACCTCATGAAGCGCAGGGATCTCAAGGTATCCGAGCTGAGCGGCGGGGAATTCAAGCTTGTTCAGGTAATGAAGGAAATGCTGAACCGCCCCGACTTCCTGATTATGGATGAGCCGGATGTCTTCCTGGACTTCGAGAACCTGAATGCGCTCCGGCAGCTGATTAACGCTCATAAGGGAATTCTGCTGGTGGTTACGCACAACCGTTATCTGCTTAACCATTGTTTTAACAAAATCATTCACCTGGAGAATAAGGAGCTCCAAGAGTTTGACGGCCGCTACCTGGAATACAACCTCTCCCTCCTTCAGACCAAAATAGAGCTGCAGGAGCTGGCCCTCGCTGAACAGGAAGAGATTGAGCGCAACGATGTGATCATCGACAACCTCCGGGCGATCGCCACGTATAATTCAGAAGCCTCCAGAGGGAGAGCGCTGAAAGCGAGAGTGAAGTTCCAGGAAAGACTGGAGGCCCGCAGAATCAAAGCGCCGTTCGTGGACATTAAGCAGCCGCAGATTCATTTGGGGATGGTGCATGAGCCGCAGGACACTGACACTCCTGTAGTGACAGTCCAGGATTACCGGGCGGCCTTCGATGAGCTGCTGCTGGACAAGGTTAGCTTCGAGCTGAATGCTGGTGATAAAGTCGCCCTGATCGGTCCGAACGGTACCGGCAAAACAACCCTGCTGCGCGATATTGCGCGGGGCCAACACGACTCTATAACCCTCAGCCCGGAGGCTGCGGTAGCTTATCTGTCCCAGCTTCAAGGCGAAGTGCTGAACGATTCCAACACCCTGCTGGAAGAATTCATCGAGGCCGGGATGGCTACGTATGATGAGATCCGCTCCCATCTGGCAGGCTACGGCTTTGAAGGCGAGATCGTGAACCAGAGAATAGCAGCCCTGTCCGGCGGCGAAAAGAATTTGTTACAGCTGGCCAAGGTGTCTGCCCTGAAGGCCAATGTCCTGCTGCTAGACGAGCCGACTAGCCATCTGGACACCTACACGCAAATCGCGCTGGACCAAGCCATCCAGGAGTACAAGGGCGCGATTCTCATGATCTCCCATGACTTCTATTCCGTAGTCAACGGGATGGACTATGTGCTGATCATTGACGATAAGACGGTCCGCAAGATGACGATCAAGAAATTCAAGAAGATGATCTATGCCCGGCATTTCGATAAAGATTATCTGGAGCTGGAGCAGAAGAAGAAAGCAGCCGAAACCCGGGTAGAACTGGCGCTGAAGGATAATAATTTTGAGCTTGCCAAGAGTCTGGTAGTCGAGCTGGAAGAACTGATTAAGCTGATGTAAGCAGACAAGAACAGTTATATGTTCAAAAAAAGGCCGCCAATTTCGGCAGGGTGTAGTGAAAACTCTCCTGCCGAAATGGCGGCCTTATTGATGTGCATTACCCTGCTTGGACGGGCAGCCCCGGCTTAAGCATTAGGCAAAAGCCACATGAACCGTATGGATCTCATAAGGCTTGAAATCAAGCCGTATAGCAGGTCCGTCTACCGGCTCAGCCTCCAGCGGGCGTTCCATCAGATCGCGCAGCTGCCAGGAGGAGACGGCATAATCGCTGCTGACATCCGCCGTGCAGCGTGTTCCGGTGAACTCATGCAGCCGGACGATACAGCCGCTGCCGTCTTCGGCCAGCTTAACCGCGTCGATTGCAATGTTCGGAGCATCGCAGGTAATCAAGGATCTTCCGCTTCCGGCTGTATAGGCTCCTTCCACAGCCAGCAGCGGCTGGTTCAGCGCCCATGCTTCCTGCACCGTGCCCGCAGCCACCCAATCCCCTTCATGCGGAAGCAGCGCATACGTAAAGTGATGCTCACCCTGATCCGCCAGCCGGTCTGGGCTGGTCGCCGATTTGATTAGCGACAGCCGCATCGTATGATCCTTGATGTCATAGCCGTATTTGCAGTCATTCAGCAGGCTGACCCCGTAGCCCCGCTCCGACAGATCGGCCCACTGATGGCCCACACTCTCAAACCGTGCATAATCCCAGCTTGTATTCCAGTGCGTCGGCCGCTTCACATTGCCGAACTGGATATCATAGGTCGCTTCCGTAGCCCTCACGGCAACCGGGAAGGCCGCCTTCAGCAACTGGTGCTGCTCATGCCAGTCTACATTGGTCTCGAAATCAATCCGTGCGCTTCCGGCATACACCTTGACCTTCTGGATAATCGAGGAATCCATGTAGCTCCAGACGAATTCCAGCACCGCCTGGAGCGGGCCGCATTCGGTCAGCTTGACGGAGCGCAGATTGGTGATGACCTGCATTTTCTCCTGGTAGAAGAGGTCGATATCCCACGCATCAAACATCTTCGGCTTATCCTCGAACACTTGGAGTACATTGCCGCATTCGCCCGGTGCCAGCACCTCGCGTGCCGCGCCGCGGTCGAAGATCCGGCTTAGCTGTCCAGATGCATTCCACTCCAGAATATAATAAGGAGTGGTTAGTGTGGAATCCTGCCAGTGGAAAGGAACGGTAGGTTCCGGCTGAGCGGCTTCGGAACCGCCAGGCTCAGCGGCCACAATCACTGCGCTCCCCATTGCCGGGACCGCCGGCGTCTCCACCAGCCACTGCCCGCCGGAGCGCTGTGCAGTAAGCCGGTTACCTTCAGCATCTGTCCAGACAGCATTCTCCGCATCATGAGGCACAGTTGCCAGCCGGGGAGCGGTGAAGAATGCGCTGTTAAACAGCGTATATTCTGTCTGCACCGGGGCTTCCGCCGGAGGGAGGTCTGCTTGCGCCGCAAGCGAACCTTCGGCAGACGCAGACGCGGGACCGACAAGTCCCTCCACAGCCGCTGTCCGCGCCGCTAGGCCAAGCTGCTCTGCTTCGGCATATTCCACCCGGGAATCCTGGTACACCTCATGAATGGAGGAGCCGGGAATAATATCGTGGAACTGGTTGCGCAGAATGATCTGCCAGCCTTCCAGGAGCGCGTCCGCAGGATACTGGCCGAATCCGCCGCTCTCCGCCGCCCAGAGCATCTGCAGCCATTCCGCTTCGCGGTATAGCAGCTCCAGCTTGCGGTTCATTTTTTTATTATAGGCCTGGCTGGTATAAGTTCCCCGGTGGTACTCCAGATATAGCTCCCCGTCCCAGGTATGCACATACTCCTCCGTAGCATCTATCGTCTCATGGAGACGCTCGAAGTACTCCGCTGCCCGGCCCGTCTTCACCTGTGGAAGACCCGGCATCGTATCCAGCCGCCGCCGCATCTCCAGCATCTCGCGGTTAACACCGCCGCCCCCGTCCCCGTAACCATAGGACAACAGCAGCTCACGGTTCAGGTTCTTGTCCCGGTACTGTTCCCAGATGCCCTGCACAGAGAAAGGCTCGATCAGGCCGTTATAGGTGTAATACCAGGCCCCC
Organism: Paenibacillus sp. FSL R7-0210; assembly: GCF_038009085.1. Taxonomy (NCBI): domain Bacteria; kingdom Bacillati; phylum Bacillota; class Bacilli; order Caryophanales; family Paenibacillaceae; genus Paenibacillus; species Paenibacillus sp. FSL R7-0210. Next base: position 1,215,077 of record NZ_JBBPAR010000001.1, on the reverse strand, counting down.
GAATCCGGTCCCTCGGGTGTGGTGATGAAGTGGGTCAGCACCTCACTGCCGTCAATCCCCCTCCACTGGAAGGTATCATGCGGCATCCGGTTGTACTGGCTCCAGCTGATCTTGGTGGTCATGAAGGTGTCAATACCCGACTTGCGCAGAATCTGCGGCAGCGCCCAGCTATACCCGAACACATCCGGCAGCCATAGATATTTGCAGTCCACCCCGAACTCCTCGCGGAAAAACTTCGTCCCGTACAGAATCTGCCGCACCAGCGACTCACCGCTCGTCAGATTGCAGTCCGCTTCCAGCCACATCGCCCCTCCGGCTTCCCAGCGGCCTTCCTCTACACGCTCTTTGATCTCACTGTAAATTTCCGGGTAATCCTGCTTGATATAGGCATAGAGCTGAGGCTGGGTCTGCAAAAAAATGTACTCCGGGAACTCCTTCATCAGCCGCAGTACGGTGGAGAAGGAGCGGGCCGCTTTCTCCCGGGTGTGGGTAAGCCGCCACAGCCAGGCCACATCGATGTGTGTATGGCCGATGGCGGTTACAGTTACGGGATGCTCCTGCTCCAGCCGGGACAGGTCTGCGAGCAGGCTTGACTCGGCCTCCTGAACTGAGGCATAGAACGCCGCGCTTCCGGGTCTGGACCAGTCCAGCTTGTTAAAGGCCTTGTTCAAGGCGGTTAGCAGCTCATGCTTCTGAATCTGGCTGTCTTGTAGCTGCTTGATCGTACCCAGCGCAGCCCGGCCGGTATAATAGAGATTGTCAGTGGACTCATCCAGATAGGCCAGCTCCGCCCGCTTGATCTTGTGCTCCTGCGGGATGAGCTGCCCGTCGCCGTTCAGGCCTGACCATAAGCGGAAGGTGAATTTCAGCTCCCGCCCAGCCGCGCCGTCTTCCAGAAATACCTCCTGATGGTTGGAGTCCACCCCCTGATAAGGCTTCCCGTCCAGGTACAGCAGCGATTCGAACCCGCTGTTATTGCCCCCGCCGGTACGTCCGAAATCGAACAGCCCGACAACACGTTTCCCCTGCCATTCGGCTGGAACGGTTACCTTGCGGTGCAGCCACAGATAAGCATCATAGCCGGTCCAATGCTCCCCTGTCCGCAGCTTCCTGTCACCATCAAGAACAGGCGGATAGGCACCATTAGCCCCCTCCAGATCCTCAGTAACCTGCCACTCCTCAAGCATAATCCCCTCACGGTACCTGTAACTCTCCAGCTCTCTCAACCGCGCCCCAAGCTTCTCTTCTGTCCAGAACATATTCATTTCCGTTCTCCTCCCTTATATAACACGTGTTATTAAACAAAAATTATGGCGGCCGGCCACCAATTGACGGTGCCGCTCCCCGGCCTGCTTCCAGCGGATTCAGAGGGATTTATCCCTCTGATCCCTCAGCTCCAAAGAACCCAATCCTAGCTTTCACACATCATTTCAACAGAGAAAGAACATCAAAACAAGCACTTACGCGCTTTCTCCCGCACGCAATATCGCAGGCAGCCAAATCTTGTCCGCCTGTTCCTTCTCCATGACCCCGTTCATCTGCTTCAGAAGGCAGCGGACTGCCTCCTCGCCCATGCTGACGTAGGGGATTTCCACGCAGCTTAGGGATGGCAGGCTAAGCCGGTGGCCCTGAATCGTATTGTCTGCCGCCATGATCCGTACATCTTCGCCGATGCGCAGGCCAAGCTTGTGCGCTGCCCGGTACAGATCGGGTATGGCGCTCGACCAGTTGACCAGCAGCGGCGCATAGGGCCGGCCGTTATCCGCCGCCAGCTGCTGCAGGCACCCGGCCCAGTCTCCCTGCTGCTCATCCAGTTGAATTATCACGGGCTGCAGTCCATGTGCCTTGCACCAGCCGGTATAAGCATCGCGGCGGTTCCGCTCCGCCCAGTTATCCGCGCTATCCCCATGGTATATCTCAGCGTAGGCCGGACCAGGCTGCTGCGCTGAACCTTCCCGCAGCAAATAATTCAGCGCGGTCTCCACACTGCCTGAATAATCGGCTAATACCGAATATACACCCTGCACCTCTGCGTACCCTTCCACTGAAACATACGGAATCCCGGCAGCTTCGATCTTGGCTGCCCATTCCATATCACCATAACTCGTGTGATCAAGCGTCACAATCCCGTCAATCTTCCGCTGATGATAGAGCTCCAGCAGCTCGGCCCGACCATTGGCGTTTCCCTTATGACGTGGAGAGCAGAGCAGTATATGATACCCGCTGAGCTCACACTCCCGCTGCATCCCTTCCAGAAGCCGGGTAAACAACGGATGGCGCGTATCTCCAAAGGCAGCAAGCGTCATGCTCTTTCCTGTCTTCATACTGCGTGCACCGGCGTCCACATGGTAATTCAGCTCACGGATGGCTTCCAGTACGGCTTCGCGCGTTTCCGCGCCAACCCCGATGCCGGGAGTATCATTCAGTACCGCAGAAACCACACTGCGGGACACGCCAGCCCGCTTGGCTACGTCAAAGCTGGTTACTCTTTTTTTACCCATATCAGCACCTCACCGAGAGTATAACACGTGTTATTAAAAGATGTATACCGTTTTCTCCAATCCCTGTGCCAGTCAAATTAGTCCTCTGAATTCCAGTCTCCTGAATTTTAATATCCGCTTCTTCCCCTGCTCCACAGAATTTCATATTAATCATCTTCAACATAGATGAATATCTACTACAGGAAACAGGCCCGTAAACTGCAAAAACGCAATCTACGGACCCGGTTACTATTACAATTATTGATGCTAGTAGAGAACATCAGTCTTTAAATTGTGGATGGGCAAGATGAGGCCTGAAGGATTAAAAGAGTGAAGTCATTGGTGCTCTACTAGCTTCTTCATTGGTGCGGACCGGAAAGCTTGACTGCTTATCCAATCGTGTCTGTTGCATATTCGCACTACCGCAAATCCAGCCACTCGATAGCCGCAGAGCCAGCCGCAGTGCTGACAGTCAGCTCATGGCTTCCTGCCTCCAGCCGTCCGCTGCTTACGATCCGCCTCGTCTGCCAATCCTGCCCGCAGCCGTTCACCCGGCCGATCTCCTGACCGTCCAGCTTCACCAGCAGCTCACTCTCCGGCCCGCCCATCAGCACCCGCAGCTCCAGAGCCAGCGAGCCCTGCGAGCCCCGCGACTCTCGCCAGTCCTTCGATCCCTGCGAGCCCTGCGACTCCCGCCAGTGCTGGGGTCCCTCCCACTCCTGCGGACTCAGCCGCTCCGGATCCCGAACAGTGAAGGTATACGCCACCCAGTCCCCCTCCGCCAGCTCCACGCTAAGCCTCTCCTCAGGCTGCCAGGCTTCGCCGCGTCCATGCTGGAAATTGGGGGCCGTACGATTTCCCTCCACAAAGCGGAAATCCATGCCGTCCCCTTCACGGTAGCTGATGCCTGCCGCCGCCTGCCTGCCGGGAGCGCGCCCGAAGCTGACACCGCTCCCGTTGTAACCATAAAAAATAGCGGGAATCCGCACCGGTAGCCGCCGCAACAAAGAGCAGACAACATCTGCATGGTACACACAGTTAACCAGGTTCAGATTGAGCAAATATTCGTCCAGTATCACCTGAGCCTCCACGCGCTCCGGCTTCGCGCCTCCCTCCAGATAACTGACCAGCTTGTGCCAGCCTTGCGGAAGGACGATGGAGCAGGGCGAATTATCCGTATCGAGCTTTTTCCAGGTCCAGAAGTTCCAGGAGATTCCGTGATCCTCAAACAACCGGAATGCACCGGCGTACCAGTCCTTGTTGTTCTCTCCGCCCTCCCCCATGAACAGCGGAACATTCAACTGCTCTCTAGCGTCCAGATACTTCTGAATGCTCTCGGTATCAGGGTTGTTCCAGTACTTATGAAACTGCAGCATCAGATTCTGGTCCGGCAGTTCATTGCCCGGCACCCCCTCAAAGATCGACCAGTCCGTCGCCCAGTGCACACCTTCGAGAATAATCATATGCCGGGCATCCACTTCCCTAATGGCTGCAATAATCTCGCGGTACAGCGGCATCACCTGATCGTTATACTCAGCGAACCACTCCGGCAGCGGCTCGTTCAGCAGGTCGTAGCCTGCGACGATCCATTCGTCCTTGTACCGCTCCGCAAGCATCCGCCAGATGGCGACGGTCAGCTGCTTGTTGCGCTCATCCGTGAACAGCTCCGGCAGATCCTGTGCAGAGTCGTCAATATTCGTTCCCGTCTGGCCGCCGGGTGCTCCGTGCAGATCCAGAATCGCATAGATTCTATAATGCCTGCACCAGCCGATAACCCGGTCCAGCCGCGCGAGATGCTCCTCGTGCCAGCAGGACCCGTCCTCTTCTCCCCCCAGGATATACCGCGCATTGATCGGAATCCGCACGGAGTTGAAGCCTTCTTCCGCAATCCGCGCGATATCCGCTTCGGTCACATAACGGTCATAGTAGGTCTCCCAGAATACCTCCGCGTCCTCCGGACCGATCAGCTCGGTAATCATCGCCTCGATCCGGCGCGGACGGTCTCCCTGCTCCGGGAAACGCCACATGTAGCCTTCCGGAAGCAGCCAGCTGCCAAGCCCTACACCGCGCAGCAGCAGCTCGCGCCCTTCCCCGTTTCGGATCCGGTGTCCGTCCGCGTATAGAAACCCGTTTACCTCATGGTCTTCCCGGTGAATCATCTGTATTTCCTCCTATCACCCTTTGACGGCGCCATCAGCGATGCCATTCAGAATATATTTTTGCAGCAGCAGATATAGCACAACAACGGGCAGCATGGTCAGCACCAGCGAGGACAGAATCGCCGACCAGTCATTATTGCCGTACTGCCCGAACAGCATATTGGTGGACAGCAGCAGTGTATATTGATCGGCATCCGTGAGCATCAAGAGCGGCAGCAGGAAGTCATTCCACATCCACAGGAGATTGAGAATCGCCACAGTTGTCGTAATCGGCAGCAGAAGCGGAAAAATAATCGTCGTGAACAGCCTGAGCTCCCCGCACCCGTCGATCACCGCCGCTTCATCCAGATCCCGGGGGATCGATTTGACGAACCCGTGGTACAGGAAGATCGCCATCGACACCCCAAGTCCGATATAGATCAGGCCGAGGCCGAACGTTGAGCCCTGCACCGCCAGCTTCATGGAAATCCGGTTCAGCGAGATCATAATGGAATGAAACGGAATCAGCATCGACAGGACGAACAGGTTGAACAGGAAGGTGCTCAGTCTGCCGGGTGTTCTGGACAGCTTGTAGCCGGCCATGGATGAGAAGAGAATGATGCCGGTAAGGCCGGTAACCGCTACCACCACGGTGTTGCCGAGACTGCGCAGGAAGTTGGTTTTTGCAAAAGCATCTCTATAATTGCCGAATTCCAGCTGCCCTGGAACGGCGAGAATATTGTTCATCATATCCCCTTCCGTCTTCAGAGAGTTCAGCACGCCCATATAGATCGGAAAGAGCGTAATTACTGCCCCGGCCAGCAGGATCAGAATAATGATTACCGAAGAGATTCTGCGCCGTGCTGCCGTACCCGGCTTGAGTGTGGAATTCACCCGGACCGTGCTCATGCCTCCACCTCTCTTCGTTTCATGAGGCTCAGCTGGATCAGTGTGATCACCAGAACCACCAGGAACAGGATCATGGCTTTGGCACTGGCGTAGCCGTAACGGCTGCTCATCTTGAACGCTTCCTCAAAAATATTCAGGGCTATGACCTGCGTCGCCCGCCCCGGCCCGCCCCCCGTGAGCGCGAACACGGCATCAAATGCCTTGAAGGAGCTGTTCAGCGTCACGAATATTCCGATCGTTACCGCAGGATAGACCATGGGCAGCGTGATGCTGCGGAAGGTCTGCCAGCTGTTCGCACCATCGATTGCGGCCGCCTCCTTGAGCGCATCCGGCACCCCTTGCAGCGCTGCAATATAGATCACCATCAGATAGCCAACGCCGCCCCACAGGGAGACAATGACAATCGCCAGAAAAGAATATTTCGGATCGCCGATCCACGACTGGTCCAGAAAGGCGAGTCCTGCATGCTCAGCGATATAAGGCAAAGCTTTGGTGAAGATGAACAGCCACATGAAGCCGCCGATAATCATACTGATCATGTTAGGCATGAAGAAGATCGTCCGGAACCAGGCCTTGCTCCGGCTGCGTGATTCGATCAGGACCGCCAGCAGGACCGCCAGCACATTCTGCATTACAACCATAACCACTACAAATTTCAGGGTAAACCAGACTGAATCAATGAAAAAGGCATCATCCGTCAGCGCTTCGATATAATTGGAGAACCCCACCAGATGGTAGGCGGGATTCAGTCCGTTCCAGTCCGTGAAGCTGTACCATGCCCCGCCGAAGGCGGGAGCGAGCATGAATACGGCGTAGAACAGCAGCGCGGGAAACACGAAGGCCAGCAGGATGAAGGAACGTCTTCTTGCACGGCTTCCACTCATCTCTATCACTCCTATGCTGTTTCTGGGAATCCCTTAATTGCCTGCTTTTACCGCATTGGCCCAGGTCTTATCGAGTGTCTTGATGAATTCATCCTGGGTTACCCCCTGGGTGTAGTAGCTCTGCAGCAGCTTAGCTGTCTCATCGGTTACACCATTCGGGAGCGACAGATCCAGATAAGCCTTGCCTTCAGAGACATAGGAGCTGGCTTCGGTTACCCACGGGTAGGTATTGTAGGTATGCTGCTTCGCTACCGGATTAAATTTCAGTTCCTCGAACAGCGCCGAAGAATCCTTGTCATCAAGCACATAATTCACCAGATCCAGCGCCACTTCCTTGTTCTTGCTGTTAGGGGATACAGCCAGTGAGGTTGAGGTCGCCAGATTAATCTGTGTAGCAGCAGGATCATTGCTTACAGGAAGCGGAGCTACACCAAATTCCATGTCAGGATTAGCCTTCAGGATGGATTCCGCCTGCCAGGGTCCCTGCACCCACATCGCTGCTTTGCCGTTTGCAAAATCTGTAGAACCGGCCGCACTGCCCACCTCGAACGGTTTATCCGTGCCGTTAGCCATAATCAGATCAATTATGTTGAAGACATCCTTCACATCCGCGTAGGAGGCTTCGCCTTTGTTCATTTTCTCCACCCAGTCCGGATGCTCGGAGGAGACGATGCCCCCAAGAGACAGCGCCATCATCAGCTGCGGAATCCACGATTCCTGAAAGCTCAGCTCGAACGGCTTAATCCCGGCCGCATTCAGCTTGTCAATCGCCCCCTTCATCTCATCCAGCGTCTGCGGCGGCTGAATGCCGAGCTCGCTGAAGATCTGCTTGTTGTACAGATACCCCCAGGACAGACTTTCCAGCGGCAGGGCCACAACCTTGCTGTCATAGGTAACGGTATCCCGGACACTGTCATACAGCTTCGGTACGAAGGCCTGATCCGACAGATCGCTCAGATAGCCGGCCTTGTAATACCGGGGCACATCCGCAATCGCATGGAGGGTGAATACATCCGGCGCATCATTGGAAGCCATGCGGGTCTCCAGAATCTGCTTGGCCTGATCCGGGTTCGGCATCTCCAGCTTCACGGTGACATCAATATTTTTCTCCGCCAGCTCCTTGGCCTTGAATTGCTCGAAATACTTATCGAACTGATCCTTAAAGCGCGGGAAGCTCATAAATACCTTCAGCTCGACTTTCCGGGCCGGGCCTTCTGTCGCCGCAGCCGCACTTCCCGCCGGCGTGGAATCCGGGCTGTCACTTGCCGTATTTCCATTCGAACCGGAGCTGCACCCCGATACAATTCCCAGAACAAGCATCAGTGTCATTGCCGTATTAAGCGCTTTCTTCATCTCTGTTACCCCCTTCTGTTATGTCTGCCTCTTTAGTGTAGGGGATATAAGGGGCAGCGTCTTTTGAGGATATTAACATCGGGAGTTGTATTATATTGATACGCTTTCATTTTTATTTATCATCCGCAAAATTCACTTCTCGCTCCGCAGCTCACCGGGAGGAATGCCGAAGTGCTTCTTGAAGACACGGTAAAAGTAAGCCAGATCCTCATACCCGCAGAGTGCGGCGGCATCCTTGATCGGCATATCGCGCCCAGCAATCAGCTCCCTGGCCCGGTCCATCCGCAAGGAGGTGATCCGGTCAAGTACAGTGTCACCGGTTGCAGCCTTGAAGGCCCGGCTCAGATGCTCCTTCGTCACCAGGAAATGCGCCGCGATTCCTTCCAGAGACAGCGGCTCATGAAAGTGGCCGCGGATATAAGCCTCAACCTCCGCCATATCCAGCCTGATGCGGTTCCTGCGCTGCTCCAGAGCCGTGTTGACGAGCTCTGTGAAGTGAGCTGCCAGCCCCGTCACCATGGCCTGGACCGACGGCCACGGCTTATCTGTCGTTCCCGCATCAGCTCCCGGGTCCATCCCGCTGGTCTTCGCAGCTTCCCCTGCTAGCAGCAGCAGATCACGGGAGGTCCGCTCAAGCATCGCTTCCAGCTGATGCTGCGGCACCGAGTGTTCCAGCTCCCGTCCCAGCTTCTCCAGCTCCTCCCTCACTGCCGGCTTGTTCAGCGCCAGCAGCTGGTCATAGATCCGCTGGCGGTAGGCGAGATAATGCTCCATCAGCGATTGTTCCATGAGCATTAAGGGCGACCCGGTTAAGCGCTGCCGTTCCCGTTCCTTCGCGCATGCTGAGAGAACATGATTCAGCTCCGTCCGGTCCACAGGCTTCAGCAAATATTCAGCCGCCTTCGAGCGGATGGCCTGCTTGAGATAGACGAAGTCGTCATACCCGCTCATTACAATAATCTGTACCTCCGGGTACTGGCGGTTCAGCCTCTCCAGCAGCTCCACCCCGTCCAGTCCGGGCATCCGCATATCGGTGATGACAAGCCCGGGATGCAATGCCTCGATCAGCTCAAGCCCTTCTATTCCGTCCTCCGCCTCGCCGATCACCTGCATTCCGTGCTCCTCCCAGGCCCCCAGCGATTTCACCACCTGTCTGGACCAGGGCTCATCGTCAATAATCAGTACCTTCAGCATTTCGTTCATCCCCCTCTGCGGCCGCAGGCCACCGGATCACAACCATTGTTCCCGCTCCGGCCTTGCTGTATATGCTCATTCCATACTTCTCTCCAAATTGCAGCACAAGCCGCGAATGGACATTGCTCAGTCCGATCCCCATTCTCCGCTTCGGAGGTTCCCCGGCCTGTGGCGCGGGATCGGCCGCCATGGTGACATTGCCCCTAAGCGCAGCACGGATCTCCCCGAGCCGCTCCGGCGCCATGCCGACCCCTTCGTCCTTCACCATGAACACGGTGCGGCTGCCGATGGTCCTGATCCGGATGATCAGCTTCCAGGGTCCCCGCTGCGGCTGCAGGCCATGCTCAAAGGCATTCTCCACCAACGGCTGCAGCGTAAATCGCGGCAGCAGGCTGAACCGGGAGAACTCATCCGCCTCCATCACTACGGTGCAGCGTCCGAGGAAACGGTTCTCCTGAATGAATACATAATTGCGCACATGCTTAAGCTCTTCCTCCAGCTTCACCAGCCCGCCTTCATGGCTGATGGAATACCGCAGCAGATCGCCAATCACCCGGGTAATGCTATAGATATCATCAGCATTCCTCGACAGTGCCATCCCCCCGATCAGCTGAAGCGTGTTATTCAGGAAATGCGGATTGATCTGCGCCTGAAGGGCAAGCAGCTGGGCATTCTTGACCTCAATTTCCTGGCGGTACTCTACCTCAATCAGCTCCCTGATCCGCTCCATCATCGAGTTGTAGCCGCGTTCCAGCAGCCCGATCTCATCGCGGCTCTGCACAGAATGCTGTTCGAAGTTGCTGACATGCGCCTTGCGCATCGACATCGCCAGACCGACAATGGGGCGGGTAATCCGCAGCGAGAACAGGATGGACAGCAGAATAGAGGCGATGACGAATAACCCGCCGGTCAGGAATCCGGCAGCAATCGTAGGCCTTGCGCTGCTGGCGACAGTAGTCAACGGTATGGCCTTCACAAGGGTGAGCTGGCCATCCGCCACTGTCTTCATGAAGAAGAAGTAACCGTCCTTCTGCCGGAATTCCAGTCCATGCTCAGAGATATTCAGCTCCTGCAGCCGCCTGCCGATATCACCGGAGCTCTCGGACATCGTCGAACCTGAGAGCAGCTCCCCTTCATCATTCAGCAGGAAGACCGAGCTCTCGGCCTCGGACTGGAGAATATGGCTGACCTCTTCCCATACCTCTGTATTAATCCGCACTCCTATGCCTCCGAGTAACCGGTGATCCTCAAACCTGTTGATTCCGTGATACGCGTAGATCCCGCTGCCATTCTGTTTGAAATACATATTGACTGGCTCACGCGACAGCCGGCTCCAGGGACCCGTGTGTATATTAAGCGGGGAAACGCTTCCACTATTGACAAAGTCAACGGAAATGGCTTTCAGCTTCTCGTGCATGTATAGCGTCAGCTCATCTACCTTCCGGGAGTTAGTATAGAATTGCGAGGTTATGGCTTCACGGATATTGTTCAGCGAGCGGTACTGGTTACCGGCGTCCGGACTGTCTGTATCCGTAAGTCCGGCCATAAGCTGCGGATTAATCTGCAGGGTGTAGAACAGGGTATCCAGCTGTTCGATCAGCTCCTCCAGATACTGGTCGGCCCACTGCATCCGGGAATCATTCGCATTGATCATTTCCTTCTCAACGGATTGCCGCGTGTTGTAGGTGGCAATGGTAGTGACAGTGAGCACCGGCAATGTGGTCAGGCACATCATAATGACCAGGAGCCGGATTCGGAGACTGGTCCCCTTCATCATAGGCTGCTTCCTTTCCGCGAAGCTGGATTCCTTTTACCGTCAAAATATAGCATGCGGGATCTGGACAGACAATACAGTGCTGAGAATATTGCCGTCGGATCAGAATTTCTGTGAAGTATCAGGCTTCATTCCGCTACGCTGCACGGTCTGTTCTTAAGCCCATCCACGTCAAAAAGGGTACCCTCCGGCCATGATCAACTTCCTTCACGGCTGTTTGGCACCCTGTTCCTGCTTCTTTTCTGACACTCGGCTTCCGTTTATTTCTGCAGCTCCAGATCCTTCTGCTTCAGCAGGTCTGCGTATTCCGCTTTGTGTTGCTCAAGCTTCAGCTTCAGCTCGGCGCTGCCGGGATTTGATTTCAGCTCGCTGCTGGTCGTCAGAATATTGTTGACTGCAATATCAATTTTAGCGTCTATAACTTCCAGCTTGCTCTTGGTCAAGGTCAAAGCAGGATCCGGCGTTGCAACCGGCACAGGAGTCGCAGTTGGAATTCTATCGCTGGATGAGAAAAAATCCGTCCCCGTCTTCTCCACCAGGCTGATCGTTTTGCCCTCTACAGTAACTTTGAACCCGGCTAATTCTCCGATTGCGCGAACGGGCGCATAGCTTTTGCCGTCAATTACGATGGCCGGATCGGCCAGCTTCTTCCCGTACACCTTCACGCTATACTCCGCCTGAATAGCCTTTCCTACTAGTGTTGCAGAAGCGCCCAGCGCCTGCGCCCCCATCATCAATATCGCTCCGGCGATGACTCCGGCAGCAATCTTTTTCATAAGAAATTCACTCCCTGTATTTAAGACTATGACTATTATTCTATCATTTAATAGCCGTCCGTGCCTCTTTGCCGATGATTCTATTTGGCTATATCGTATCGGAAATCTACTGTATTAGAATCTGCCTTCTCCTCCATGTTAAACTAGAGAAGTAACCGTTAGAACGTAAGTTGGCGTACTACATTTTTATTATGCTTTTAGATAGGCTGAATGTAAGAAACATACGGTCTTATTATGAGTGTAATGATAGGAGCTATATTATGAGAGTATTAGAGATTGTATTAACCGTGTCAACCCTATTATTTATGCTAAGCTTTGTGTCACACAAGTTACCTCTCAAGGTAACAATGATATTAACTGCGGTTAGTATTACATTGTGCGCTGCACAGCTCTGGTTTGAAGGGTACCGCTGGCAAATGGCGGGCGTGTATATAATTGTACTTCTTGGCATGCTCATCCGCATTTCAAGAATCATTAGAGGCCGTTCGCAGGAACCGTTGTCTAGTGGAAAAACCTCCGGAACATCTATTTCCCGCTTGCTGAAACGCTGCTCTGTAGTTGCAGGTATACTCATGGTGATCGGCTCGGCAGTGCTGTCTTCCATTCTCCCCGTTGTGGAGTTCCCCGCTCCGGAAGGGCCCTATGCCGTTGGCATGCAGACTCTTCATCTCACCGACAGCAGCCGGCCTGAGCCTCAGACGCCAGACCCGGGGGATTCAAGAGAGCTAATGGTTTATGTCTGGTATCCAGCCGCTGTGAAGCACGGGAAGCATACTGCACCCTGGCTCCCTGGCGACCGTCAAAGCAACCGGAAGCTGATGTCCGCTTTTGCCGGATCATTAAGAGTACCCTCCTTCGCCGTGGATTATTGGCGGTACATTCATACGAATGCTTATCCTGATGCGGACTGGCTGCGCTCTGAAGGACCTTATCCGCTGATCCTGCTTAATCATGGCCTCGGTTCCTCCAGCCTTCTGCATACCTCGCTTGCTGAGAATCTGGCATCAAACGGTTATATTGTAGCAGCCGTAGATCATACCTACAGTTCAACAGCGACCTTGTTTCCAAACGGCACAGTTACCGGGTTTAATGACTCTTTAAGCGCAGATAATTTTACAGGAACCGGCACCCAGCTGGGCAACATATGGAACGGCGATAACCGCTTTGTCCTCGGCCAACTGCAGCAGCAATTCGCAGATTACATAAATGCAGAACAAATCGGGGTGATAGGTCACTCCTTCGGGGGAGCGGCTGCGTACGAGGCGATGTTCTCGGTTCCAGCAATGAAGGCCGGGATAGACATGGATGGATCCTTGTATACCCTTACCGGGCCGAAAATGAGCAAACCGTTCTTGTTCATAGAGTCAGAGGAATACTATAACGTGAAGAAGCAGAATACAGATCCTGACATCGATGCCGAGGAGAAAATAATGAATAATGCCTCGCTGAACGGGGGCGGCAGGCTCTATATCAAAGGCACAGCACACTACAACTTTACTGATCTGCAGTTCTATTCAAGCCTGCTAAAATATACCGGAATGACGGGCAGCATTCATAGTGCGCGAAGCAACGAAATTGTAAACCGGCTGGTACTGGATTTCTTCAACGAGCATTTGAAGGGAATCCCTCAGGATGCAGGCGAACCTGGGACTGCCGGGTATGATGAGGTGGTTAGGCCTTAATCTCCTTGGCATACTTCCTACTAAATTAGCCTTCCGTATGAATATAAGAAAGATCAGTATCCGCATCCGGTACTCATAGGTACACTTATATAAAAGGACGCCTCTACATCATATGGATGCTGTAGAGGCATCTTTGTGTTGTAAGCCGATTGTACGCGGTGGCTGTTAATCAGTACTATTGAGGATTGACAACTATCTTATTCCTCTCTATTATAATTAAATGATAATGATAATCATTATCTAGAATAGATTCTTTATTGCCTCTCCAGCAGGCATTTACCTGTTAATTTCCATACATAAGGTACATAAGTGCACTGGTGTCCATTTGTCTGCGGAAACAGGTTTTTATGGAAAAATTCATCATAAAGGAGCATCACCTATGCTGAGCACAAAAAAGATATTTCTTCCGTTAACCCTTCTGATCCTCACCTTAATCCTGGCAGCCTGCGGCCAGTCAGACAACACGAATAGCGCCGCCCCATCTGCGGCGGCTGCAACTGAGTCCCCTGCGGCCAGTCCGGCGGCAACCGGAGCTGCGGCTACAACAAGATTGTACACGGATTACAAAAAAAGAGAGGTTGAAATCCCAACTGATCCGCAGCACATTGTCTATGTCGGCAGTAATCCGGGTGACCTGCTGGCGCTGGGGATTAAGCCTGCGGGAGCTTCGCTAAGCGTCATCGGCACTCAGGTGGCTTACCCCGATCTGCTCGAAGGGATTGAGGACATCGGGTATCCGTTCTCTGCTGAGAAGATTCTGGCCTTATCCCCGGACCTGATTATCTTCGACGACTGGGATGAGACCGGGATTGAAGCGTTAAGCCAAATCGCACCGACCGTGGTCGTGGGACTGGACGGCACCTTCCCGACGGAGGAGCGTGTCCGGCAGCTGGCCGAATTGTTCGGCCGCACGGAAGCTGCGGACCGCTGGTTCAATGATTATACGACGAAGGTTGCCTCCGTGAAGAAGCAGCTCAATCTAACTGAAGGTGATACAGCTACCTCCCTGCTGGTGCTTGGCTCCGAGCTGTACATTATGGGCGGCAAAGGTCTGAACGAAACGCTGTACGGACAGCTTGGCTTCAAGCCGGCAGAAGGCGTCCAGAAGCTGGTCGATGCCGGCGAACGGTTCGTAACCATCTCTGACGAGGTGCTGCCACAGTATATTGGAAAGCATATGTTCCTCCTTACCGACACCAGCAGCAAGACGGCTGCGAGACAGACTGCACTTATGGACAGCGGCTTATGGAAAGCGATCCCTGCCGTCAAGGAAGGCCGTGTATACACCTTCGATAGCAAATATAACTTCGATGACCCGATTACCCTCGACCGGCTGCTGGATGAGATCGTTGAGATTTTTGGCAGCAAGGGTAAAGAGTAAAAAGGTAAACAGTAATTAGAAATTAATCGCGCTGGCGAATTGTATTCGGTTTATAGCATACAATTCGCCCGTGCTATAATCGCTTACAACTCATCGCAAAAAGACTTAGGCTGCCGGGATTTTCCCGGGCAGCCTAAGTCTTCGTCTAGCCTATACTTCTACTCCCGCTTACCTGCCCGCCCTCACCGAAACCGCACCCTTCGCAGCGATATCAAGGGTCAATAATTTTTCCCCCTCCAGCCGCACAGCCACGTTCTCCGGGGTCTCTCCGTCGTTGAACAGGACGACTGCGATGGACCCGTCGCGGTTGCGGAAGGCCACGGAACGCACGGGCTCATGGCTGGCGGCAGACTCCAGGCGCAATGCCCCGGGGCGGATCACCTTGCTGAAATGTGCCAGTGCATAGTAGTCCAGAGTGTACGTCAGCTCCCGGGTCTGCTGGTTGACCGTCACTACCCCGCGGCAGGTGCTCTCCCCGAAGCCGGGCACCGTAGGGCCGTTCAGTTCATCCAAGGCCATATTCCATAGCACGAACGATTTGCTGTGATTCCGCAGAATCTCAATTCCCGTGCGCATCACATTGGAGAAGGCCTGCTCGAACGGGGGAATCCATTCCCCGCCAGAGCCTTCGGTGAAATGGACCTCATGATCCGGGTAGGCCGCCTGCACCTCCGACTGCTCGGACGCCGCGCCGCCGTACCAGTGCCAGGCTACGCCGTCCACCTCTGCCCCGGCTGCCTCCAGCACAGACAGCGGATAATCCGGCCGGTCCCAGTTATGGTCGTAGCAGAAGATTTTGGCGGCCAGCCCGTGCTGCCTGAACACAGGCTTCAGATAGTCCCGGATGAACTCCCGCTGCTCCTCCGGCAGCATCAGCATACTGGGGTAATGCTGCGGCTCATAGAGCGGCTCGTTCTGCACAGTGACAGCATAGATAGGTAAGCCATGAGCGGCATAAGCCTGAATATAGCGGACAAAATAATCCGCATACACCCGGTAATACTCTGGCTTCAGCCGTCCGGCGATCATCGAGCCGCTGGTCTTCATCCAGCCCGGCGCGCTCCAGGGTGAAGCCACCAGCTTCAGCTCAGGATTCAGCTTCAAGGCCTGCTGCACCAAAGGAATGATGTCTGCTTCATCGTGGGCGATGGAGAATCCGGCCAACTCCGGATCACTCCCGCCTTCAGGCAGATCATTATAGCTGTAGACCGTTCTGGCATAATCCGATGCGCCCATGGGATTACGCAGGAAGGACAAGCCGATCCCCGCCTGCGGATCGAACAGCTTGCGCATTACCTCCGTCCGCTGCTCTGCACCTAGCACCTGATGGATCAGGTAGGCGGCCGAGTCGGTGAAGGAAGCCCCGAAGCCATCCATCTCCTGATAGGTCTTACTCGCATCAATGTCTACGGTGACCGTAACTGCATCATCAGAAATCTGCGGCAGCTGTGCTGCGGACTGCTCTATAAACAGCTCGTTCTCTCCGCTGGACTGGTACATGATCATTTCCCGCATGTGTTATCCCTCCATCTTCTTATATAAAAGGGCCCAAAACGGGCCCTCCCTTGCGCCTTGACTACTTAATGCCCAGCTTGGCCTTATTGGCCTTCATCTTCTCGCTGCGGACCTCTACGATTTTGCTCCAGTTGTTCTTGTCCAGGAAGGTCTTATGCTCCGCCAGAATGCTGTCAAAGGTTGCCTCATCCTTGGCCCGGATCATGCTGACCAGCGTGGTGTTCCAGTTCGTATTAATGGCCGTCTGGCCGCGGGCCTCCGCCGTCCCCTGATCGGGGTTAATATTCTCCAGGATGAAATGCGGCTTCAGCTTGCCTTTACCCCATTCCTGCATCTGCTTGATCGACTCGGGGAAGGCGTCCTTGCTCAGCGCTTTGTGGCGGTCATGTCCGAAGAACATGAATTCGCCCATTCGGTAGTCCTTCTTGAACTTATCCGCATTATTAAGCTGCAGGTCCTTCACTTCCGGCAGCAGCTCAACCGTACCGTCGGGATTGGATTTATAAGTTACACCTTCAATCCCGTAGTTCATCAGCTTCTGTCCTTCTTCGCTCAGCAGATACGTGAAAATCTGAATCGCTTTGGCCGGGTCCTTGCAATTCTTGGTGATGTAATTAATCATCCAGCCGGTAATCCCGGATTGATTGAGGGTCGGCTGATGCCCTACGGTGCTCTGCGGCCCGTCAACAGCCATATACTCCTTGCCGGGATTGGCACTCATGAAAATCTGCAAATTGCCGCCCTGCTGTGGAGTACCGTCAAGCAGCATGGCCGCATATTTGCCGGACTTCACCTTTTCCTCAAAGCCGGTTCCGTCATCTGCGAAGCTGTCATCACTGATCGCCCCGTCCCGGTACACGGCATTCAGCGTCCGCAGCCAGGTCAGATAATCCTCATCCAGATTGCGGTTGTAGAACTTGCCGTCCTCCGTCTCCAGCGGAACGCCGATGAAATCCTGCAGCGCATCCCCGAGCGAACCGGTCCCTTCCCCGATAGCATTGAACCCGAAGGGAATCATATCCGGGAATTTGCTCTTAATCTCATTCATTGTCTTCTGGAAGGCCTCCGGGGTCCCGAAGTCAGGGCTGCCCAGCGCTTCATACACATCCTTGCGGATGACAAAAGCCGTCTTCGCCGGAATATTACCGCTGTCATAATCCGCCTGTGTATTGGAATAGTTCGGATAACCGTAGGTTTTGCCGTCCTTCAGCTGAAACCAGTTCAGCGTGTCGGCAGCGGCCACCTTGTTGAAATACGGGTCATACTTCTCCGCCAGCTCATTGAGCGGAAGCGCCCAGGTGGAGGCCTTTTGCACAACCGGGGAATTGGAGTCGAAGATCGTCAGCAGATCCGGCATATCGCCGCCCGCGAAGAACGTATTCAGCTTCGTATCGTCCCCGGTAATGAACTTGATGTTGATGTTCAGATCCTCTTTGATCTTCTTGGTGACTACATCCTTGCCGAAGTCCGTATTCCACCAGTCTGCGTTCACATACCAGGTTAAGTCCGTAGTCTCGCTCTTCTTATCCAGCTGCCAGGCCGGAGTCTCCGGGTCTACCGTATACCGGTTGTCCAGGGACACCTCAACCGCCTTGGTGGAGCCGCCGCCCGAGCTGCAGCCTGCCGCCACCAGCATAGCCGCCATCAGGAGCAGCGCGGATTTTAGCGTTTTTGTGCCGAGAACCTTAGTCATCTTGATCATCTTCTTGACCTCCTATAACGTAGTGAATCTCTTCTACTCCTTGACTGCCCCCAGCATCATGCCCGAGATGAAGTACCGCTGAAGAATGGGATACATCGCAACAATCGGCAGTGTGGTAATGACGATGGTGGCCAGCTGAACTCCTTTGGTGGTGGTCTCAATGACGACGGAGCCTCCGATATTCTGCATGGACTGGGTCTGCGACTGCACAATAATCTCATACAGCTTCATCTGCAGCGGGTAGAGCGCCTGATCAGTAATGTACAGCTTCGTGGTCATGAAGTCGTTCCATTGTCCCACCCCATTGAACAGGGCGATGGTGGCCATCGCGGGCATGGACAGCGGAATGAAGATTTTGAGGAAAATATGCCAGTCGCCTGCGCCGTCAATCTTGGCCGACTCCTCCAGCGAATCCGGCACGTTCCGGAAAAAGTTCATCAGAATCACCACATCGTAATAACTGAATAATGCGGGGATAATGTAGACCCAGAAGCTGTTCAGCAGCCCGAGCGATTTGATAAGCAGATACGTCGGAATCATTCCGCCGGAGAAAAACATCGTGATGACGCCCATCGCCACATACAGCTTGCGGCCGCGGATGTATCTTTTGCTGAGACCGTAGCCGATCATTGCGCAAAAGAACACGTGGGTGATCACCCCGAGAAACGTCTTGGCGACCGAGACAATGAAGGATTGACCGATCGTGCTGTCATTGAAGACCGCCCGGTAATTCTCCAGCGAGAATTCTTTGGACCAGAAGATGAATCCGCCCTCGGCAAGCGCCCTGCCCGAACTAAGGGAGGAGATAATTACGTTCCATAGGGGAACGAGGATAATAACCATGAAGCAGACCAACAGCACCTTATTCACCGCATCAAAGATCCGGCTGTCGAGATCTTCCCGTATGACCTTCCGATTCACTCTAACGCCCCCTCTACAACACGGATTGATTATCGTTCAATTTACTGGTGACCTTGTTGGCCATAAGCAGCAGGATTACCGACACAATGGAGACACCGAGGCCGACAGCCGTAGCATAAGAGAAATCGCCCTGCGTCATCCCCATGCGGTAGACGTAAGAGTTGATAACCTCTGCTTTCTCCCGGTTCTGCGAGTTCATCAAGACCAGCGTCTGATCCAGATTCGAGCCGAGTAGGCCGCTTACCGTCAAAATCAGATTCAGGCTGATGATCGCCTTCATGTTCGGAAGGGTGATATTCCAGATCTGACGCAGCCGGCCGGCTCCATCAATCCGGGCCGCTTCGTAGTAGGTGGGGTCAATCTTGGCCATAATCGCCAGATACAGAATGGTGCCCCAGCCGGCTTCCTTCCAGATATCGGACAACGTGGCAATCCACCAGTACTTGCCTGCATCCAGCAGGATGTTGGAAGGCTTCGAGATCAGCCCGAGATTCAGCAGCAGCTCATTGAACAGCCCCGAGGTGGAGAACCAGGTGATCAGCATCCCGCCCAGGACGATCCACGACAGGAAATGCGGCAGATAGGAGATCGTTTGGACGAATTTTTTGAAGCGGCCCATGTTCAGCTCGTAGATCATAATGGCGAGGATAATCGGAATGATGAACCCGATCCCAAGCTTCAGGAAGCTGATGCCCAGCGTATTGATGACAGCATCCCAGAAATATTCGTCTGACAGAATAATTCTGAAGTTGTCCAGACCCACCCAGGGTGCCGTGGACAAGGTATCAATGACCGTGTAATTCTTGAAGGCAATCGTCAGCCCGTAGATCGGTATGTAGCAGAAAATAATCATGAAAATAATGCCCGGCAGCACCATCGACTGAATCTCCCACTGCCTCTTGTAATCGGTTACAAATTCATTGATCCGCTGCCCCATGGGCTTCTTGGCGGACGGCGGAATCGCTGGCGGGATGGAAGCTGATGTTGCAGACGCTGATGTTTTATTCATGTTCTTGTCCCCCTCTCCATTTAGATATCCAGTTGGTGCTCACATTGGTGCTCAAAGCAATAAAAACGTTTTTATTTTGGCGCAAAAAATCCCCCTCCTGTAAAATCAGTTTCACCCGCTGCCCTCTATCTGCGGTCCTTCCGCTCCAGCTTCACATGACTTGAGCCTCTTACGACCAGCTCGCCCTGCAGCTTCTGTGCTGCGCCCTGCTCCTTGTCTTGAATCATGCGGACCAGATGATCGATCGCCAGCATGCCCTGTCTTGCAATCTGATTCCTTACCGTCGTGAGCGGCGGCGAATAATAAGGAGCGATATCAATATCATCGAAGCCCATCACACTGACATCCTGCGGCACTTCATACCCATAGCTCTTGAGCGCTTGAATACAGCCCATGGCACTGATATCGTTGCCGGCCAGGAAGGCGTCGGGGACTCTCGCGGGATGCAGGCGGAGGTAAGACTTCACGGCATTATAGGTGCTGTCCTCCTCAAAATACCCCTGAAGGATAAACTCCTCCTCCACCGGAAGCTGGTATTCACGCAGCGCGGCCAGATAGCCTTCCTTCCGCTGCACACTGTCGAACATCGTATCCACGCCGGAGATATAGGCAATCCGCTTATGCCCCAGGCTGATCAAATACTTCGTAGCCTCATAGCCTGATTCATAGGAATCAAAGATAATGCTGCCCATCCCTTCATCCTCCAGCACCCGGTCCAGAAACACCGCCTTGATCTTGTCTTTCTTCATAGCGGCAATGTCCTGCTCGTCGATGCCCAGCTCCTCATAGATAATGACACCATCCACCCGCCGTCCGAGGATATTGCTCATAATGACTTGTTTGTCCTTGGTGACGAATACATTCAGGCCATAGCCCAGCCGGTCGCACTGACGGGACATGGATTCAACCAGCTTGTAGAAGTATGGACCGGATACACTTGTTGTGAAAAAACCCAGCATCTTCGTGGTACCCGATTTCAGCAGCTTACCGTTCAGATTCGGCACGTAATTCAGGCGCTGGGCCACCTTCAGAATATGCGCTTTGGTCTCCGGGCTCAGCACATCCACATCATTCAGGGCGTTGGAGACCGTCGAGATGGAGACCCCGGCTTCCCGTGCGACATCTTTGATCGTTATCTTAGCCATATCAATGTTCCTTTTTGATAAAAACGTTTTTATTGACTCTAAAGTAACATGAAACCGCTTTAAATACAACACTTTTTCTCATGAGCTATATTCAGCCGCCTTTTCTGCTCATTATTGCCCGCCGGACGCAAGCATAAGCTGGTTCAGCATACAATAACTTCTATGTATTTGAATTTATCTTATTTTACTATAAGACAGCGGGATTTAGCTATGCCGGAGTAAGATTACACATCACAGCCTTATGCCGAAGAAAGGCCTTGCACAGCTTGGCAGGCCTTCCTTTGGCATATCGTATTATTTGGTCAAGCCCAAACGCCGGTACTTCATTACTCTGCGGTACATGGATTTATCCTTCAGCTGATTAAAAATGTAGGGATCGGGATTCATATTCACTTCAATGATCCACGGCTTCAGTGAGTGGTCTAGTCCGACATCTACACCGAATTGCCGGTGGTGCGGATAAGTCTTTTTCAGTTGCCGCGCTATGCGTGTGCCCAGCCGGTTCATTTCCCCCTTAAGCTGCACAAGCTGCTGCGCAGACAGATGGGTGGAGAGCAAATGCTCCACTGCGGTCGGTTTGCCGCCGCTGTGGTAATTGGTCACAATTTTGCGCGGATGCCCCAGCCGCCCGATAATCCCCGTAGCTTCCCATACGCCCTTGGGACTGAGCTGCACCATCACCCGGATATCGAAACGGCGCCCGTGATGCTTCAGCAGGTGGATACCTTTTTGCAGCAGATAGCTCCTCTTCCCGATTCTTGTCGCCAGACTGTGATGAAAAGCCTCAAACGTAGCGAAACGGCGCACGGTCTCCTCATACTGATACATATATCCCTGCCGGTCCTTCCGCTCCGCGCGGATCACACCCATGCCATACGTTCCCCGTTCCGGCTTGATATAGATCATTCCATAGCTGTGCATCATCTGCTCCAGATTACGCCTGTTAAATCTCCGGGTATCGGGGATGAACCCCTTAATGGTCTCGTTCTTAAGCAGCAGTTGTGTCTTATACCATTTGCTCAGTCCTGAATGAATTGGTTTGGCTGTCACTTATGCACTCTCCTGTCCGGGCTGGGAGCCAACGCTCCGTTTTAACATTAAATTACATATTCACTGCATCCTATGCCGCCGGAGGTGCCGTGGAATATATCATTTGCCCCGTATAGAAAGATTAACTTGTGCGGGATAATTGCCCTCTCCATAGCAGCTCAGCAGGCATACGCTAGTGAAGACGATCAAATGTCAATATATGTATGGAGATGAATCTATGTCCCTTGCTGCTGTAAGTGTAACCTCAAGCGCTCCACCGATCGACGTCCTGATTCCTGCTATCGAAAAGGATCTCGCCACCCTACCTTATGTTATTGATAGTCTTCGCCGTTATGTCCAGCATTCTATCAGCAATATCTACATTGTCTCGCCGGAGAATAGTAGAATCAGACAACTGTGCTCCCGGAAAGCTTGCGTCTTTGTCAATGAAACCACCGTCCTCCCATTCACTAAAAAAGCGATCCGCTATTCCTCTTCCCGCTGGAACCGGTCAGGCTGGCTGTATCAGCAGCTGCTCAAGATGAACGGGGATCAGGTGTGCCGTGAGAAGTATTTCCTGGTCATTGATGCAGATACGGTGCTCATCCGTCCCCATCGCTTCCGTGCCGGCGGGAAAAGCATCTTCTATTGCCGCAACTGGAGCCAGCCGGAGTATTTCCGCACCTACCGCAAGCTGCTCGGTGCCCCTGCGCCTTCACCCAAGTCGTTCGTGACCCACTACATGCTGTTTGATTCCGCAAAGCTGGCCAGTCTCAAACGAAAAATTGCAGCCCGCCACGGCATGTCCTGGCACGCGGCTATTCTGCACTCGATCAACAAGAAGCGGCAGTTCGGCTTCTCCGAATTCGAGACTTATGCCAACTACGTGTACAGCGCAAACCGCACCTCTGTGCTGCTCAAGAATGCCAATAATAAAGCGCTAAAGACCCCGGCGGGCTCGCTGACTGAGGCGCAAATCCGGAAGTACGCCGGGTCTTACCGTTCGCTCTCCTTCCATCAGCGCAAGGGATACTCCACTCCGGGCAAGCCTTAAGGAGGCAAGAAACGTGATGCATACTATTCTTCTGTGCGGCGGCTCCGGCCAGCGGCTGTGGCCTCTGTCCGGCAGCATCCGCTCCAAGATGTTCCTGCAGCTGCTGCCTGCACCGGGCGGGGGCACAGAATCCATGATCGGGCGGGTATGCCGTCAGCTCAGTCAGGCCGGACTGGATAAATCCCTGTTGCTCGTGGCCCATCAGGAGCAGGCAGCCCTCACGCAGCGGTATACCGGAAGCAATTATCCGGTAATCGGAGAGCCGTGCAAGCGCGGCACCTTTACTGCTGCCGCGTTCGGCGCGCTGCACTTGCTTGCCACCGGCAAGGCACAGCCGGAGGACATCATCTGTATCGCTCCGGCCGACATGTATGCGGATGATGATTTCTTCCGCCAGTTCCATCGATTCCAGGTACTTCTGGCCGATTCTGGGGCCGAACTCCTCCTGCTTGGAACGAGGCCTTCATATCCCTCAGAGCAATACGGCTATATCGTCCCGGCACAGGAGGACGATGGCGGGTATGCTCCGGTACTATCTTTTGCAGAGAAGCCGGATAAAGTTAAAGCCCTGGAGTTGATGCAGGAGAAGGCTTTATGGAATTGCGGGGTATTCGCTTCGCGGCTGAGCTTCCTGCTGGAGCATCTGGAGAGGCTGGGGCTGCCCGTGGAATTCGCAGCATTAACCGCACTGTATCCAGAGCTCCCGGTCCGCAGCTTCGACAAGGAAGTGGCAGAACGCAGCACTAAGGCTGTTGTCTTACGGCATGATGGGGAATGGTCCGACCTGGGAAGCTGGGATACACTGACGGCCCGGCTGCCATCACAGGTCATTGGAGTAGGCGGGCTATGGGGAGAATGCGGAGACAGTCACCTTATTAACGAGCTGGAGGTGCCGCTGCATGTCATTGGGGTCTCCGGTATAGTCGCCATAGCCGGTCCCGAAGGCATCCTGATCGCAGATAAGAAGGACGCTAACACCATCAAGGATATTCTGGCGGAGAATTCAGTAACGGAGCCGAGGTATGGTGAAACGGGCTGGGGCAGCTATACCGTGCTGGACCGGGAATCAGACGGCTCCCGGATTGTCCTTACGGCAATGCTTACCCTGCTGCCGGGCCATAGCATACCTGAGATGACCTGTGAGCATTGTGCCAAGTCCTGGATGATTGTGTCCGGCCACGGAGAGGTACGGGTGGATGGGTGCGCAGCCGAAGCAGCGGCAGGCGGGATCTATACAATAGCCCGGGGGCAACAGCATACGCTCAGAGCTTTCAGTGCAATGAAGCTGATCGAGGTACGGACTGTCGAAGGAGGAGACGACGGGCGGGTGTACGGCTGCTGATATGAAGCCCCAGGGCTTCTTCGCAGATCCCGCCGCCACAGGCAAAAGGAATATCGCAAACGCCAGAATAGCTGGCCGTTTACGATATCCCTTATTAGTGGTGAAGGCTGTTGCCCACTATGTTAGGAGCAGGAGTTCTGCGGACGGATCACTGTATTGCGCAGATTCTAGACGGACGGCGGCAGGAACTGGAACCATTTGAAGTCAAACCGGCTGCCCGGCAGGAACAGGAAGGTAACCGTCCCGCTGCCGCTGACCGGCGGCTCCAGGGTGAATTCACGCTCAATGTAGCTGCCGCTTCCGGCGAATTCTATCAGTTGCTTCGTTTCGCCGCCGGAACCGCTGAACAGGATCTGCAGTGTATTGTTCGCAAGCGCTGAGCGTCCGCAGATTACCACCCGTGAGCCTTCCGCTCCGCCGAAGTCCATTCCGGCAAATATAAGCGACACATTGTTGCCGATTCCCTCGACGGCATCTTCAGTTAGGGTGAAGGTATCCCCGTAGACCGCAGTGTTGGCCAGGGCATTCAGACGCTCGAACGCCTTAGGCTTACGGACAAAGTAGAAGCCCTTCAAATGAATCTTCTTGCGCAGCACGAAGGACAGAGAGGTGATACCCGTCAGCCGTCTGGGAAGCGTATAACGTTCTTCCTGATATACATTCCAGCGGGATGGCTTCTGGTAAGTCATGGTGGTGAGCCGCTCGGCACCAGGCTGCCCGGGCACGCCTTCCCATATCTCAATCGGGAATTCCTGATCATCAAGCGAGAAGATTGGCAGAATAATCTCATCAGCCCCATACTCCCCGAAGTCAATCCGTTCGAAGCAGATCCGGCTCTCCCCTTTGCGGGCAGTGGCAACACCCCGTTCATTGCCGTTGGTCAGATTCCGGCTGTGGCTGCTGCTGAACCCGGAGGAGACAAATTCATACGGATTCAGATAAGCTTGACCAAAGCCTGTCAGCCTGAATTCCATTTGTGAATAGAGCCGTATTCCGTCAGCGCCATTGGCTGTTCCGCAGCGGATATATACATCTCCGTCACCGAGAGCCGTAATGACCGCCTCATGCCCATCCGTCTCCATGGCAGCAATATTGGCATCAATCCCGGCAGCGTTCGTAAGCCGCCACTCGACATCCTGCCAGGAGGCACCCTGTGGATGAAGCTTGACGCGGACCGGAAGCGACGGCTGCTCCGGTGTCAGAACATTGCCTTCGGGACAGATAATCTCCAGCTTGCGGACCGGGATCTCTCCATCCCGTCCACTCTCCGGATATCCGGATGCCGCATCTGCCTCCAGCGGATTGTGCGCATACAGATACAGCTCATCCCCGGCAGCCGTTCCCGGTGCCGGCAGCACCGATTGCAGCGTAAGCTCGGCGGAAGCTAGTCCCTCCGAAGCTGCCCGCAGCGTAATTGTTCCAGCCTCCAGTGTACCGGCAATCACTGCCAGCAGCTTACCGCTGAACAACCGGCGGCTGACGCCTTTGTAGGAATCATAGTCCGTGCTGTCCCCGTTATCCAGACCGATCAGCCGTCCGGGGCCTTCAATACGGAGACGGACCCGGTTATTGGCATTCGCTACCGGACGCCCCTCCTGATCCAGGGTGCTGATCGTTACAAAGATAAGATCCGTACCGTCTGCCGTAATTATCTGTTTGTCGGGAGTAAGGACAATCGACGCTGCATCTCCGAAAGAGGAAATCTGATCTGTGGCAATAACCTCCCCCTGCTCATCATAAGCTACAGCCCGCAGAACACCTTCCGCATAAGGCAGCTGCCATTCACCAAGCAGCTTATGCCCGTGAACATGATCAATCTCCACAATGCCCTGCGGGATTTCATTCATGAACAGCTCGATGCGCGGAGCATTGGAGCAGACACGCACATCAATCAGCTGACCCTGAGAGAAGTCCCAGTACGGGAAGATATGAACCATCGGATGTGTACGGTAATCCGTCCATTCCGCCTGATAAATATAATAGGAGTCTTTAGGGAAGCCTGCGGTATCCAGCTGCCCGAAATACGAATTCTTAGTGTGATACGGGGTAGGCTCCCCGATATAGTCAAAGCCGGTCCAGAGAAACTGCCCCAGCGAGAAGGCGGCATCCCGGTCTGCGGTGATGCAGGCCTCCGTGCTCTTGGCTCCCCAGCTGGTAGAGCTGTTCCCGAGGGAGGAGCACTGCTGGTCATCATCGGCCAGCACGGACTGGGCCAGCGGGAAATGGTAGACTCCCCGGCTCTGTACGGTCGAGCAGGTCTCGCTGCCGTAGATGATCCAGTCCGGATGCTCACGGTGATGCTGCTCATAATATTTCTCCGCATAATTGTAGCCCGCCACCTTAACGATATCGGCGCATTTCTGCGCATTCTCCCAGGGCATATAGTTCGAGCCGATGGTGACGAACGCATTGCGCCGCGGATCATGGATCAGCACCTCAGCCTGCAGCTCGCGGGTAAGCTCCTGGCCCCGGCTGTCCGCATGGGTATCATAAATCTCGTTGCCGATGCTCCACATCAGCAGGCTTGGACGGTTCCGGTCACGCCGCACCCAGCTGGCCACATCGCGCTTCCACCACTGCGGGTAGAAGCGTGCGTAATCATAAGGCGTTTTGCTGCGCTCCCACATGTCGAAGGCTTCTGATACGATCAGCAGCCCCATTTCATCGGCCATCTCCATGAGCTCTGTCGCCGGCATATTATGCGCGGTACGGATGGCGTTAACCCCCATTTCCTGCAGCAGGACGAGCTGGCGGCGCAGCGCCGCCTTGTTCACAGCAGCCCCCAGAGCGCCCAGGTCGTGATGCTGGCAGACTCCGTTTATTTTGACATGACGGCCGTTGAGGAAGAGGCCCTTGTCACTGTCCAGCTCCAGGGTCCGGAAGCCGAACCTCTCCTTCTCCACTTCAATCACTTCATCCTCAGCCAGCAGTTCGGTTTGCAGAGTGTAGAGATGGGGACTGGAAATATCCCATAGCAAGGGCTGGTCAACAGTCAGGCGGCTCAGGCAGTGTACGGTCCTCCCGGCCTGCATAGGCACCTCCGTGATGTGCCCGGTAATTACCGCTCCTTGCGCATCCAGAATGCTGTGCCGCAGCTTCAGCTTCGTTCCCTGTGCCGCAGCTTCGTCTGCGATACGCAGCTCCACATCGACATCCACCGTCCAGGTATCACCTTCCGCTGCTCTGGCTGCAATATAGATCCCGTCAGCGGCAATATGCGTCTTCGGTGTCGTCTTCAGCCAGACCGGACGGTAGATTCCAGCCCCGGAGTACCAGCGGGAATTGGGAGATTCGTGGATCACACGCATATATATTTCATTCTCTCCCTCTATCAGGTACGGGGTAATATCGAATTCAAAGGTAGAATATCCGTATTTCCACTCCCCCGCCTCCTGCCCGTTCACGTATAATGTGGAGTTCATATACACTCCTTCAAAACGCAGGGAAACGAGCTCATGGGCAGGCACTTTATCGAACTTAAGGCTGGTGCGGTACCAGCCCTCTCCGTTCTCATAGAGATTATGAGTATCATAGATCAGCCAGTCATGCGGCAGCGTAACCGGCATCCATTCCTTATCTGCGGCTACCTTGGCGAGCTCCGAATAAAGCGGTTGCTTGCTGAATTGCCACCCCTTGCTGAGTTTCCTTTTTAGACTCATTGCTGCACTTCCCCCTTAATAGTCCTACCCCTTTAATGCCCCTACCATCACGCCTTTAACAAAATACTTCTGCAGGAACGGATACAGCACCAGGATTGGGGCTGTACTCACGATAATTGCTGCATACTTCAGCGTCTCGGTCACATCCCGGCTATGGAGCAGTGTTGTGGTGCCCAGCATGCTGGCATTATCGTTCTCAAGAATGATATTTCTGACCACAAGCTGGATCGGGAACAGGCTCTGGTCCCGCAGGAAGATCATCGCGTTAAACCAACTGTTCCAGTGGCCTACGCCATAATACAGGATCAGCACAGCGACAACTGGCATAGACAGCGGAATGAAGATGCGGAACAGGATCGTGAAGTGACCTGCACCGTCCAGGAAAGCGGACTCCTCCAGCTCCCTCGGAATCGCCATGAAATAAGTGCGCATGATGATTAGGTTAAACGTACTAACTGCCGTAGGCAGAATCAGCGCCCAGAGGCTGTCGAGCAGGCCATAGGATTTCACGATCAGATAGAAAGGCACCAGTCCCCCTTGGAAAAACATGGTGAATACAATGAAAAACATGATCGGCTTTTGCAGCATGACCCCTTCCCGTGACAGGAAATAAGCGCCCAGGGAGGTAAGCGTCATGTTAATGCCAAGTCCCACCACCAGGATGAACAGTGTATTTTTGAAGCCGGTCAGAATGACTGGGTTGTTAAGCACCGCCTTGTAAGCTGCCAGCGAGAAGCCTTGCGGCCAGAGCAGAATGCCATCGAAGGAGATCAGGCGGTTCCCGTCACTTAACGAGGAGAACAAAATATACAGCATAGGATAAAGTGTCAGAATAATCATAAGCACCATAATAATCGAATTGCAAATATCAAAGATTCGTTCACCGAGCGATGCTTTAATCATAGTTGTCCCCCCTTACCAAAGACTGTTTTTACTTGCACGTTTACTGAAAGAGTTAGCGAGCAGCAGAATGGTGAAATTGATGACGGAGTTGAACAGACCTACCGCCGCACTGTAGCTGTAGCTGAATTCCAGAATCCCTTTACGGTAAACAAAAGTGGATATGACATCAGCCGTCTCGTAAATACTGGCGCTGTATAACAGAATGATTTTCTCAAATCCGACATTCATAATATTTCCGAGTGCCAGGATCAGCATAATCATAATCGTAGGCAGAATGCCGGGCAGGGTAACGTGGCGGATCTGTTGAACCTTGGTCGCTCCGTCGATTTTGGCAGCCTCATACTGCTGCTGGTCAATGCCGGTGATGGCTGCCAGATAGATGATTGTTCCCCAGCCGATTTGCTGCCAGATCTCACTGATTATGTAGATGGGGCGGAAGGACTCGGGCTGTTGCAGAAATGAGATCCGGGTGCCGCCAAAATAGGCAATGACATCGTTAATCAAACCATCCGATAAGGTGAAGTAGCGCACAATTCCCGCCACAACTACTAGTGTAATAAAATGCGGCATGTAGGTAATAGTCTGAGTGATCCGGCGGAAAAGCGGGCTTTTCAATTCATTTAGCAGCAAGGCCAGAATGATCGGTGCCGGAAATCCGATGAGCAGATTGAAGAAGCTTAACAGAACGGTGTTCTTAATTACGCGGAAAAAGTAAATACTCGAAAAAAAAGCTTCAAAGTGCTTGAACCCCACCCATTCACTGCCCCATATTCCTTGGGAAGGCACAAATTGCTTGAAGGCAATAATCGTTCCGTAAAGCGGAACATAGTGGAACAAAACATAATACAGGATGACAGGCAGCATCATCAGATACAGCCATTTATTGCGCAGTAAGTCTTTTCCCAGTCTGGTTTTCAGCATATTTCCCTCTCCTTTGCTGCAATGTTTAACGCAGGGACTGCCCGTATCTGTTCTCTGTAGCAGCCCCTGCCGTTATAAGTTTAGTTAGCGGTTCAAATAACGTTCGTAGGCCGCTTGTTGAATTTCCAGTGCGCGCTCGATGCCCAGATCCTTCATTTGCTGAACAGCTTGATCGTATTTATCAACAGATTCGGTACCCAGGATGATCTTAATCTCCGTTTCTTTCACAAAGGCGTTGATATCGTTCATAATACTGCTCATTTCATCCGCTTCTTCGGCAGTTGGTGTTACCGGAGGAAGCAGGTGGCTCTCATGATTGGTCTGTTTCCAAATGCCGATGGATTCAGTAGTTGCCGGATATTTCGCCGGCAGGTTGTTGTCCTGCTGAATCATCGGGAAGTTGGTACCGTGAGAATATTTGGACATGACCTGATCACTGCCGAGGCCCTCCGGATTCTTAACTACAAGATCGGTATATACGGGCTTTCCGTCTTTGAGCGTGTAAGTAGTGCCTTCAACCCCATAGGTATTCAGCATTCTGCCTTCTTCGGTAAAAGCGTAATCCAGCCAGCGCATGGCAGCTTCGACATTCTTGGTGGTGGCAGAGATGGCCGCCGAGCTTGTCCCCGCATAGGCATTATCCAGCTGTCCGAACTCCGGAAGTCCACCTTTGACAGCAGACGGGTATGGAGCGGCTACGAAGTCAGCCTTCGGATCAGTTTGCTGTACGGCTGAATTATATTTCTCAATATAGTACTGCCAGCCAATCGTTGCACCGCTTACATTTGAAGTCATTTTTTTATCGACTGTAGCTGCATCAATAGAGGCGAAATCCTTGTCGATCAGCCCTTCTTTGTACCACTGGCTCATCGTAGTCAGGTAATCCTTGTAGCCCGGCTCCAGATAGCCGTACACTACTTTTCCATCATTGACATAGAAGTTCCCCATCACGCCGAAGGCTCCGGCGAATCCGCCTGTTCGTTCACCCAAAAACATCGTGCGAAAGGTTACAGGGGAGGCAGCATTCTTTTTCTCTTTAAAAGCAGTCAATACGGTGTGCCACTCTTCAATCGTTTCCGGGATGCTGAGATTCAGCTCTTTCAGCCAATCCTGACGGATAATCGGCCCGCCATAGACACGTCCGGCTTCCGAGCGGATGAACGGGAAGGCATAGTAGGTGCCGTCATCCGTTTTGATCATTTTGTCAATTTCCGGGTGCTCCTGGAGGGTCTTTTTCAGGTTAGGCGCGTATTGCTCAATCAGATCATTAAGCTTCAGAATATATCCCTGCTCTACAGCCTTGTCAGGACCGCCCGGATATTGCAGCCATGTATTCAGGAAGATATCCGGCAGTTCACCTGATGCCAGCAGCAGACTGAACTTCTGATCAGTCATGGGTGTTCCGCCCAGCTGTTTGATGATGATTCCTGTGCGTTTCTCGTATTCGTCATCGACCGGCAGACGTTCCGGCGTGCCTCCCAGCTGTTCGTTCATATAAGTCAGCTCTATTCCGCCCGTCATCGGATAAGTGAAATCTGCAGCGGCTTCATTTGAAGCAGGGGCGTTCCCTGCAGATGTGTTTGGAGCGCTCTCATTGTTCACATTCCTGGAACTGCTGCAGCCTGAAGCCAGCAATGTGAGACCTAACAAAACGACAACCGGTTTGTGAAGCTTGTTCGTTCCAAATAATTTCATCGCTAATTCGACCTCCGTTATATGTTTAGTTAACGACTTGATGCCTCTACAATGTAAGCTGAATCTTGTATACAAACAATATTCAAAATGCGGAATCCATTGTTAAAAACGCAAAAGAGGATAGAATCAGCCTGCTTCTATCCTCCTGTAGAGAAATTGGGTATCCGGTTTGTTTATTGCAGAGTTTTGAACCTCCCAGGTGTGATGCCTTCATATTTTTTGAATACCCGGATGAACGCACTGCTGCTGGAGAAGCCCACACGGGAAGAAACCTCCTCAATGGTGACTCCTTCCTGAAGCAATTTTTTGGCCTCGGCAGTACGAACCTGACTGATGTAATCATGCAGCCCCTGACCCGTCTGTTCCTTGAACAACCGGGACACATATTGCGGAGTGATGCCGAAGTTGGCACCAATCATGGACACACTAAGATTGATATCCGCATAATGATTCTGCACATAGGCAGATACCTCGTCTCCGATTCCCGAATTTGAGACCAGTGCAAGCTTCTCCGTGGCTTTGCTGCAAGCCATTTGGATCAGCTCTGTCAGCTCATGACGAAAATCTGCGCGGGTGGAGCAGGCCAAGAGCCTTTTCATCGGACGCCATTCCTCCCATAGCTTCGAGCGCTTCGTTTCATGCGGGACAGCCTTCATAATGGAGCTGGTTAAATCAATCATGGCATATCTCACAAGCTCTATGGACGCCTGGGAACCGAAGAAGCGGGCCAGAATCTCATCTGCCATCACCGCAGCCTTCTCAAATTCACCGCTTTTGACCAGATTAATAAATACAACTTCATCATTGATTGTCAGATAATAATCCGTCTCCTGTGGTTCAATATCCCCATACCAGATTGATATATTCTCTTCCAGCACCAGCCGGTATTCCTGAGCCTCCAACGCCTGCAGATATCCCTGATGCAACCTGCCCATCCCATGAAGCAGCCCGCTGCCAGCCATCGCAATCTGCAGACCGTATTTCTGCTGAATGAAATCCAGGGTTTGGCCCAGCGCCTCTTCAATATCCTCCTTCCAGTTGCCGGAGCGGCCGGTGTTAATATTCATCACCGCCGCCAGCATACCGTCCATTTCGGTGAAGCTCAGGCCGTGATTCGGACCTGTGAAATCCATAATGATATTGGACACGATGAAATTGGAAAGGCTTGTCGACGGACTGCCTTCTCCGTTGGCCTGAATGTAGAATAGAAGTACCGCAAAATCCTCCGAATCCCACTGGAAGTGATGGACTCTCGCCGCTTCCTCCAGTGATAATCCATCTTCCACCTGCCCTTTGAGCAGCCTTGATAAGTAGTAGGTCTGCAACACACGCAGCTGCCTGAATTGCTGGCTGTTAATGTCATCCCTCTCCCGAATAGTAGCCAAGGCGCTCTCCCGGATGAATGAGAATTCATCCAGCACCCGCTGTGTCTGCTCATCTGTGGAGGGAGAGAACATATTAACCAGCTCGCGGACAGGATTATAATTCTTGCGGGCAAAGTAGGAGATGACCACCGTCCCGATCAAAAAGCTGATAAATAGTCCCAGCAGGTTCAAATTGCGGATATGCCGCGCTTTTTCCCAAAATACGCTTGAAGGAAACACACTGATATATTTCCACTTGGTGTTATCGGAATCGATGAAGGATACCATATTCTCCGTACCGGCGATATCCTGGAACGAAGTGCCTGCTGTCTCATCCCCAGCCCGGGCGTCCGGCACAGCTAGCTGCGGAGCAGCTTCGTTATTCTGAAATAAAATCTGATTATGATCATCGGCAATGTAGACCTCGCCGTTATTCACCCAGTCCACATTCTGCAGCATGCTCTGAATCTTGCTGCCGTTCAGCGGCAGAACCAGCATCCCCTTTAGTCCATTGTCAGCAACGCTGCTGGTGAACGGCTTCATCATTACAACCTTATTCTCCCAGCGCCTAAATTTGATAAACGGCATAGGGGCCTCGCTAATGTCACTCTCACCGTTCAGCTGCGCCAGCCATTCTTCATAGGTCAAGCCGATCATCGTGCTGTTCATCGCATAAAAGTCTTCACTGTCTGTATACGTCTCATCCGTCAGCACCCTGTCCAGACTGCTAGAATACAGATAGATTCCATCAATGAAATCATTGGCGGATTTGTACTTGCTCAGTTCCTGCCGGGTTTGATAGATCTGAAAGGCCCCTGCTCCCTCAGTCTCAGGTGTAAGTGTTAAGTATTTATTCACACTGCTATGAATGGATAATTGCATGGCCAGCTTCTCAGCCTGATTAATCTCGCTGTCTACTGTATTCTGCATCTGCTTAAGCATGGCGCTGCCTGCACGTTCAATCTCATACTCAACAATCTGTTTTGTCTGCAGATAGATGATAGCGCTAACAATAAGCGGGATAAGCATGATCACAGAATAGGAGACGATCCATTTAAAGGCTATACTCTTACTGAACCTAAAGCGCTTGTAATTCATCTGCTGTGCTCCCTTACTGTTGCTTATCTGGATTCTGGATGGATCGGACTTCACCTTCGTTACTTTGCCTTTTTTGTGAAGTTTTCAAGTTCACCTCATATAGAATTCCACTATATGATAGTTGAGCCCGGCGGGCAATCCGCAATATGAAACACATCGACAATTTGTAAACAAGACCGCTGTAGTGCGCAATCCGGCCGAACAATCCAGTTGAACACTAAAAACCCCTTTGCCGGCAGAAGACCTGAAGGGACAGCCATTGTCCCTTGGTCTTACACCTTCAAAGAGGTTTCTCCAGTTATACAATCTGAAATACGGGCTGCTCCTGAATGTAATGCACCGGCACATCCGGGAACTGCCGGGCCAGCCGCGCCGCCAGCAGCTTCATTCCCGGCGCTTCGCTCTCGGCATGGCCGAGCATGATGAGTGCCCTGTCCTTGCCCTGCCGGACCGCATCGCGGATATACTCAGGCACCTCCCATTCGGGCCCTTCACCGGCGATGACCAGATCAAGCGACTCCTGCTCATACATCGGGATGACCGAATGGCCATTCCCCCGGTAACCGACCAGTACCCCCACTCTGGAGCAGGTGGCGGAGAGGTTCCCGGCAACGCGGACATAAGGGATATTCAACTTCTGCTTCAGATACTCTGCAACCCCGGAAACGGTCATCTCAGGAATGGAGAGGATCGACACCTCGGGCAGATGCCGCTCCACATAGGCTTCCCATTCCAGCTCCTGCAGCAGTCCTTCCACGATCCCGTCCAGCGCATAGCGGTGTATCGTGTCATGGAAGCGGTAGATGCCTACCCCGCTGCTTGAAATCAGTGCAGACTTCTCCTGGTAGACGGAATCCTGCTCCAGCGCGCTACCGTGACCTTGGTGGCTATAAAATACACCTTCATGCGTGATCACCAGGTTGGCGCCAAGCCGGGCCGCCTGCTCCACTACATATTGTGAAGCGGCGAAGGCAGTCACGATTCCCTGCACTTCTGTTCCCGCAGCGTCCGGCTCAAGCTTATCCACCGTATTCACGGGCAGCTGTATCCCTGCGGCTAAATGCTCCATCACATCACTGAACGTCAGTGCCATGAGATCTTCTCCTCCTTGTTGTTACCTATAACTTAATAGATAGTCCGTCCCAATGCATCTGCAATCCCGCTCTTGCGGAAGAAATACGTATTAATCTGGTCGCGCCATTCCTTGGCATGAGCCGCCTGCCCCTTAAGGCGTTCCTCCACCTGAGTGTACAGGCCTTCTGCGATGCTGCCCTTCAGTCCGCCCCATGCGTCCAGCAGCCCCTCGGCACGCTCTGCACCTTCGAAATGCGTATCGTAAATATGCTGGATCACGGTTTTGCCGGAATGCAGCACATGAGTGTACGGCACATGATGGAAGAACAGCAGCAGCTCATCCGGGCATTCCTCCAGGGAATCATAACGTACGGCGTTGCTGCCCATATACTGGGCGCTGTACCCTGTGCCTGTCGCCACGGTCCGGTCTACCCCGATGCCCTGATGATCGGCATAGTGGTAGGTGCCCCACATTGAATATTCATAGCCGTCCACATTCGGGCCGTAGTGATGCTCGGGATTGATCATCCAGCCTACGCCAAGCGGCGATGTATAAGACTCATAGATCTCCCAGGAGTCCAGCAAAATCCGGCTGATCACTCCGGCAACCGCTGTGTCCGTGCCGAATGTCAAGGCGATCCATTCGGCCGCAATCTCCACCGCACTCAGCTCAGGATTCCAGGCCAGCCGGCCGAAGCCGTAGAGATTCGCCTGAGCCAGCAGATGGCCGGTCCAGTTCTTGTCATTGCCCACATTGGATACCGCCGCAATCCCGCTCAGGCGGTTGCCCCACAGCGATCCGTCAACGATCCGCTTAACAGGGGCCGGACCGCCCTTGGCCTGCGTATCGAATTCCATAATCTCCTTCCACTGCGGAACGAGATAGCAGACATGGCGCTGCTGTCCGGTATATTCCTGGGCAATCTGGAATTCAATCACATGGTTCGTCCGTTCCAGGGCACCGAAGAGCGGAGATACCGGCTCTCTGACCTGGAAATCCATCGGGCCGTTCTTGATCTGCAGAATGACGTTATCATGGAACTGGCCGTCCAGCGGCTTGAAATGATCATAAGCCGCTCTGGCCCGGTCCGTCTTGCGGTCACGCCAGTCCTGCTTGCAGTTGTATACAAAGCAGCGCCAAATAACAATACCGCCGTAAGGCTCCAGGGCTTCCGCCAGCATGTTGGCCCCGTCTGCATGGTTCCGTCCGTAAGTGAACGGGCCGGGACGGTTCTCCGAATCGGCCTTGACCACGAAGCCGCCGAAATCGGGAATAGCAGCATAGATGTCGGCTGCTCTCGACTTCCACCATTCCCGCACCCCTGCATCCAGCGGATCTGCCGTACCCACTTCCCCTTCATGCATAGGTCCGGCAAAGTTCACGCACAGGAACAGCCGGATGCCATAGATGCGGAAGATATCCGCGATTCGCGCCACCTCCGGCAGATAAGTAGAGATAAACAGCGTCTCCAGCGCATGAACGTTCACGTTGTTGATCGCTATAGCGTTAATGCCGGCGGTAGACATCAGCCGCGCATAGTCTGTAATTCTGTCCATATCCTTCGTGAACTGGTTATTCTCATACAGGAAGGATCTGCCGGAATAGCCGCGCTCCACACTGCCGTCGAAATTATCCCAGTGATTGATCATCCGCAGCGAATTCACAGGATTCACTATTTCATCCAGATTCTCAATGTCCTTGCCGCTGGCAATCAGGCGCAAGAGATGGAAGACGCCGTATAACACACCTGCCTGGGAGGAAGCCCCTACAGCGATGCATTTAAGGGACTGGCTGGTTCGGATGGCGAACCCTTCTGCTCCTACAGCTTGGACGGTCTTGTCCTCGAACAAGCCCTGGATCAGCGGATGATCACCCGTGAAGGTGCCGAAGGCCACACCGAAATCTTCCGGCTGCGGCTTGGAGACAGCCTCAAGGTCCAATAGCGAGGCAATGCCTCTTGTCCATTCCTGAAGTGCAGCCTGGATGGTCTCCCCGCCTTCTGTAACGGATACTGCTCCGCACCATTTCGCATATTGCTTATATAGGGGGCCTTGTTGAAGCTTAGGATAGCTTAACCACGCATTGTATCCGCTGTCATATTGTGCAGCATACTCATTCCCGGATTGTTGTCTCATGTCCATATCTCCTCTGCATACATCTTGTATACTAGATTTCATTCAGGTTCATCCTACCACGCAGCCGCAGCCCCGGAACATTGTCAAATCACGCTAATATTTACCCAAATCAAGCAGAATCCTGTATACTAATAACAAGTGTACATCCCTATCAAGAGAACGCAAAGTATCAGGGGGCGATCCTATTGGTTGCAGCTTTTGAACCGCCGGTCCCGGGGCAAAGCCTTAGTGAAACTATCATCCCGGATGTGAAAACCACGCTCAACCTGTTCGGCATGCATCTGCGCAAGGTGAGCGGGGAATGGGATTATCCGCAGCACGCCCATCCCCAATATGAATTCAATTATGTGCTTGAAGGAGAGCAGTTGCTCACCGTCAACAACCACAGCTACCTTCAGCGCGCCGGGGATCTGGTCCTCTTGAGGCCGGGCGACATCCACTCCAGCCGCAGCGGAAACGGCGGGGCCTTCACCTATTTCTGCATCCATTTCGATATTGATGACAAGCTGTTCATTTCACTTCTCAGCCGGTTGAATCATGTATTATTCACCTCAGAGAGCAATGTTGCCCACAGATTAGGACCGCTCCTCAGCAGGCTGGTGGAGATTTCCACCTCCGGCTCCGGCAGCATCACGATCTCCCAGCGCATGAGGCTGCAGTCTGCCGTCTTCGAGCTGTTCGCCCAGCTCTGGGAGGTCTTCTCCCTGGAGGCTGACAATTCCTCCCCGGGCACTTATGAGCGGATCGAGCTGGCCCACCAGATCCGCAGCCGTCTCCAGGGTCTGGTCTATCAGCAGTTCAAGCAG
Organism: Paenibacillus sp. FSL R7-0210; assembly: GCF_038009085.1. NCBI lineage: Bacteria > Bacillati > Bacillota > Bacilli > Caryophanales > Paenibacillaceae > Paenibacillus > Paenibacillus sp. FSL R7-0210. The sequence goes on along the minus strand of NZ_JBBPAR010000001.1, from coordinate 1,177,133 downwards.
GAGGTGCCCTATGACAGCCATTATGGCGTTGACGACATCGCCGCTGAGCTGGGGATCAGCCCCTCGCACTGCTACCGGGTCTTCCGCCAGGTATTCGGCCTCTCCCCCCGAGTCTACCTGTCTGAGCAGATGCTGCATGAAGCCAAGGTACTGCTGGATGACCACAGCCTGAGCGTCAGCCAGATCTCCGGCTTGCTCGGCTACCGCGATATCGCCCATTTCAGCAGACAGTTCAAGCGCTGGAGCGGCCAGTCGCCGCGGGAATACCGCGAGAGCAGGAGCTAGGCAGAGCGCGGAGCCTGTACAGCTGTATATCAAGTAGAAGCGGCTTCGCCGTCCTTTTAAAGGACGGTACCGTTTCAGCGAGAAATAGAAGGATAAGTTATCGTGTGCAACCTATAAGTTCTTATATTTTTAGTAAAAGCCTGCCTTCATCGTTGATGAGGGCGGGCTTTTTGCGCTATTGCGGGCGGTGCTTGATGAAGGCCAGCCCTATTTTTTGATATATGTGGCGAAATGCTCCTGGAGGTTCTTGGAGTCGATATCCGCCCGCAGATGGTGGTGCAGCAGCTCGTCGATCCCGGCGGTGTCCCCCTGCACGATATAATCCAGCAGCTGCTGGTGCTCCTGCCGGATGGCGGCCAGCTTCTCATCCTTCAGCATGTGCAGCTTCCGGTAGCGGATATAGTGCACATTGAACTGCTGGAGCACACCCCACAGGAATTCGCGCCCGGCCAGGCCGAACATGGTGCGGTGGAACTGGTCATCAAGCTGCAGGAACACCTCTGCTCCCTCCGCCTGCTCAATACACTTCTGCTGCTGCGCAAGGTTGTCCCTCAGCTCATGCAGCCCTTTTAGCGGGATATTCCCGGCCAGCGATTTCATAATCTCCTTCTCCAGCACATTGCGCAGGTAGATAATCTGTTCCACGGACTCCAGGTCTATGAAGGATACGAGATTGCCTTTTTTGGGATAAATATCGACGTATTGCTCCAGGGACAGCTGCTTCAGCACATCACGGATCGGCGTCCGCGACAGCTGGAAGCGCTCGGACAGAGCCGTCTCACTGATCATCGCCCCCGGCTTCAGCTCAAGGGAGAGAATCTCCTGCTTGAGGTAGGCCATTATTTCTTTTTTGGAAGTCATGGAATAGACCAACTTTCTGTTCGGGATTGTTCTTCCCCCCATTATATAGAAAAGGGATATGAATTTCATTGACAAAGATGAACGCATATTCTATGATCATTACGAATCCTATCTTGTATACAAGATTATGCCACATGTAACGCTGATTCTGTAAGGTCAATTGTCACAAGGCTTCGAATGGTTATCATTTGTATTTATGCTTATCTTACTTAAGGAGGAAAATGATAATGAATATGACTTGGAGATGGTACGGCGAGGGCAATGACAACATCACTCTTGACCACATCCGTCAAATCCCGGGCGTTATGGGCATCGTCTGGTCACTGCACCACAAGGTGGCCGGTGAGGTCTGGGAGATGGAAGACATCCAGAAGGTTGCCGATCAGATCACAGCCAAGGGCTTCAGTACAGCGGTTGTTGAAAGCGTCAACGTTCATGATGATATCAAAATCGGACTGCCGTCCCGCGACAAATACATTGACATCTATATCGATACCATCCGCAAGCTCGCCAAGGTTGGCGTCAAGGTCATCTGCTACAACTTCATGCCGGTGTTCGACTGGACCCGTACCGAGCTGTACAAGGAGCTGCCGGACGGCTCGAACGCCCTCTTTTATGAAAAGGCTGCCATTACTGATAATCCGCGCGAGATGGTAGACCGCATCCTGAAGGGTGCCGGACAATTCACGATGCCTGGCTGGGAGCCGGAGCGGCTGGCCAAGCTGGATGAGCTGTTCGCGGCCTATGCTGACGTTACCGAAGATAAGCTGTTCGACAACCTGAAATATTTCCTGGAGCGCATCATTCCGGTGTGTGAAGAAGTGGATATCCGCATGGCGATTCACCCGGATGATCCGGCCTGGCCGATCTTCGGACTGCCGCGCATTATCCGCAGCCGCGATACGATCCGCCGCTTCCTGGACATGGTGGACAGCCCGTATAACGGCCTGACCTTCTGTACCGGATCGCTTGGAACGAACCCGGATAACGATCTTCCGGCGATGATCCGCGAGTTCCACGACCGGATTTATTTTGCCCATATCCGTAATGTGAAGGTGTTCGAGAACGGCGACTTCATTGAGGTATCCCACCGGGGCCGTGATGGCAGCGTAGATGTTGCGGAGGTTGTTAAGGCGTATCATGAGAGCGGCTTCACCGGTTATGTGCGTCCGGACCATGGCAGACATCTCTGGGGCGAGGAAAAGAACTGCCGTCCGGGGTATGGCCTCTACGACAGAGCGATGGGCATCATGTATCTGCTCGGCGTATGGGACAGCCTGGAGAATGTCAAGGGGGCCAAGTAAATGCTGAGTCTGAGCAGAAGCAGCATCGCGGACCGTGAAGCCTGGGAAGCCGCAGGGGTAGAGCTGCCGCAGTTCGATTTCGCAGCGGTAGCGCAGAATACGTTAGAGAAGCCGGAGTGGGTTCACTTCGGGGCGGGGAATATTTTCAGAGGCTTCGTGGCGAATGCGCACCAGAAGCTGCTGGACAGCGGCAAGGCCAATACCGGCATCATCGCCGCCGAGACCTTCGACTTCGAGATGATTGACAAGGTCTATAAGCCTTACGATAATCTGACCCTGCTGGTGCTGATGAATGCAGCCGGCGACTTCCAGAAGCGGATCGTCAGCAGCATTGTCGAAGGCATCACCGCAGATAAGACGAGGGAAGCGGACTACAGCCGCCTGACTGAGATTTTCGAGAATCCCAGTCTGCAGATGGCGAGCTTCACGATTACGGAGAAGGGATATTCGCTGACCGGTCCTGATGGGCAGTATCTTGGCATTGTGCAGAAGGACATTGCCGGCGGACCGGAGCATCCGGTTCATGCGATGAGCATCGTGGCTTCCTTCGCCTACAAGCGTTACCTGAAGGGCCAGTACCCGATGACCTTCGTCAGCATGGACAATTGCTCGCATAACGGCGACAAGCTGAAGAACGGCATGGTTACCATCGCCAAGGAATGGGCTGCCAAAGGTCTTGTAGAGGAAGGGTTCGTGGCTTACCTGGAGGATGAGCAGAAGATCACCTTCCCGCTGTCCATGATCGACAAAATCACCCCGCGCCCGTCCGAATCCGTCCAGGCAGCATTGCTGGAACAGGGAATCGGCGGCATGGATGTGATCGTCACCTCTAAGAACACGTACACTGCTCCCTTCGTTAACGCGGAGATCAGCGAGTATCTGGTCATTGAGGATAAGTTCACCAACGGGCGTCCGGCACTTGAAGAAGCCGGTATTATCTTCACGGACCGCGACACGGTTAATAACGTGGAGACGATGAAGGTAACCACCTGCCTCAACCCGCTGCATACGGCGCTGGCGGTAACCGGCTGTCTGCTCGGCTACACGCTCATTGCCGATGAGATGAAGGACGCCACGCTTCGCAAGCTCGTGGAGACCATCGGCTACAAGGAAGGCCTGCCGGTTGTGGTTGATCCCGGCATCCTGAGTCCGAAGCAATTCCTGGACGAGGTGCTGCAGGAACGGTTCGCCAACCCGTTCATCCCTGACACTCCGCAGCGGATCGCCACCGATACTTCACAGAAGGTCGGCATCCGCTTCGGCGAGACGATCAAGTCGTATATCCTGCGCGGGGATCTCGACCCTAGGGAGTTGACCGCTATACCGCTAGCGATTGCGGCCTGGTGCCGGTATCTGCTGGGCGTGAACGATGAAGGCGCTGCGTTCACGCTCAGTTCCGACCCGCTGCTGGAATCGCTGCAAGCGCGGCTTGCAGGAATTACGCTGGGCGCGGATGCTGCGAAGGCCGCTGGCGTGCGCGCGGTGCTGAAGGACCAGGCCATCTTCGGCGTGGACCTGTACGCCGCCGGACTCGGCGGGACTATCGAGGGCATGTTCACCGAGATGCTGGCTGGTCCGGGCGCGGTAAGAGCTACGCTGGAGAAGTATACCGCCTGAGTTGTGGGCGGGTGTGCGCGAACATAAGTAGAAAGGCTAGGCTCTCCTTGAAAAAGGAGGGCCTAGCCTTTCTTGTATGGTGAGCGTTGTAAGGATGTCGGTGGCAGGGTGATAATGTATAAACCGGTCTGCTTAGCTGAGTGTTGCGTTTCTGCTGCACCAAATCACACTAGACTGCGGAAGTTGGCCCGCGCTGGCGGTGGAAGCGGAGGCACTCTGCTCTTCATTTACTCACTTTGCCCGCTTCCGGAGGATTCAGGGGCACTTGTGCTCCTCATTTACTTGTTTAGCCAACTTTTCAGGGATTCAGGGGCACTTTTGCCCCTCATTTGCTCGTTTAGCCAACTTTTCAGGGATTCAGGGGCACTTATGCTCCTCATTAACTCAGTTGGCGCGCATCTGGATAAATCAGTGAGATTTATCCCTTTCAATTACTCCCGTCGGCCGCTTTCGGCGGAATCAGTGGGATTTTTCCCTTTCAGCCTTAGTCTCATGGAGTCTCATGGGAGCATCCTTTTCGATGCTCCAGGTATAGGCCGCCCTACTCCTGCTCCAGATACTCAAAGTAATCAAAATCCGCCGGATGCAGCGTGCCGCTGAGGTCCTGGGCGCATATACCGATGAAAGTTCCGGTAAAACGGATATAGGCCGGGAAGTCATCGGACAGATGATAGATTTCCAGGGCCGGGCCGATCTGCTCCCAAGTGGATTCGCTAACCTTGTAATAGAACTGGGCGAACTCGCCGTCGATGATGATCTTAAGCGACACGCTTACTCCGGCAGGCAACGGAATCTCAGGTGTCAGGGTGTCTTCATAGACCCCGTCCTTGGAGCGGATGAGTCCCAGGGTTCGGCCACCGAGGACTTCATCGTGCGTGATCCGCAGATAGAGGTAATCCTTCGTGTCGTAATAGACGATCAGGCCGGCCATCTGCTGGAAATGCTCCGGCTCAAAGTCGACCGAGGTCTCGGCGCTGCAGCGGAAGGCCTGCTGGCGCAGGGCGACCAGGCTCTGGCGGTGCATGGAGCTCATCGACTCCCTGCCATTCAGGCGCAGATAGCCCGGACGCTCCTGAAGCGAGAGCCAGGATTCATCAGCCGGCACGCGGAGCGTGCTCCAGCGGACATCCAGCTGCGGAGCCTCGAAGTCGTCACGCGGAGCGGCTGCGGCAAAAGGATGCGCCGGAAGATCCGGTCCCTCCACCGTTAGCGCCGGAGTGTTCCCGCCCCCGGACAGGGCCAGCCAGCCGTCGGCGGTGAATTCGACGCGCTGAATCGCAGTCTCCCGGCCCAGATTACAGTACTTGTCCTTGACCGGACGGCCGCACAGATGGACCATGTACCATTCACCGGTCTGGGTCTCGACCAGGCTGGCATGGCCCGCTTTTTGCAGCGCCAGTTCAGGGTGGCCTGCCGAGGTCAGCAGCGGATTAACCGGAGCGGTCTCGTAAGGGCCTTCAATCTGCTTTGCGCGGGCTACGGTCACCGCATGATCATACTGCGTACCGCCCTCAGCCGTAATCAGATAATACCAGCCGTCCTTCCGGTATAGATGCGGACCTTCGGTCAGCGCCAGCTCCGTTCCCTTGTAGATGTTAGTAGCCGGTCCGACCAGGCGCTGCTCTTCCACCGAATATTCCTGGAGCATAATACCGGCGAAGCTGTTGCGGCCGGTGCGGTGATCCCACAGCATATTGACCAGCCATTTGCGCCCGTCTTCATCATGGAACAGCGAGGGGTCGAAGCCGCTGCTGTTCAGGTACACAGGCTCTGACCAGGGGCCTTCGATATTCTCCGCAGTCACCAGATAGTTAGGTGTATCCTTGAAGGCACCCTGGCGGCTTTTGACATCGGTATAGATCAGATAAAAGAGTCCATTGTCGTACGTGAGGCAAGGTGCCCAGATGCCGCCCGAATCGGGGTCCCCTTCCATATTGAGCTGCGAGCTGCGGGTCAGCGCATACGTAAGCGGCTGCCAGTTCACCAGATCGCGTGAATGATGAATCCGCACGCCGGGGAACCATTCAAAGGTTGAAGTAGCAATGTAGTAGTCATCTCCAGCCCGGCAGATCGACGGGTCCGGATGAAATCCGCGCAGAATCGGATTATGAATCAGATTTCGGCTCATAGTTTCTCCTCCAATGCTTGCCGTCCTGCTTCCAGTAAGGCAATGATTTTGTCAGTGTCGTAAATGCAGCCCTTCCAGGTTCCGCCGCTGGCCGCCTGCAAAGCAGCCCACAGCCGGGTGTCCTCCGGCAGACCCGGGTCTACCGCCAGGCCCGGATGCGGTGTCCGCGAAGCCAGAATCAGCGTTCCCGCTTCCTTGGTCAGCGGCTCATCCCCTTCTCCGACCAGATTCACGCTTCCTTCCAGGTTCACGGTATCGATCCGCACCTCCACCCAGTCATTATCGCGCAGCTTGCCAAGCGGGCCGCCAGCCAGTGCTTCCGGCCCCATATGGCCGATGCAGGCGCCGGTGGAAACGCCGGAGAAGCGGGCATCCGTGATCAGGGTGACATATTTGCCGTAAGGCAGATGCTTGAGCGCCGAGGTGAGCTGATAAGTCTCCTCCATCCCCGTTCCACTCGGTCCGCGGCCGATAACGGCCAGAATATCCCCGGCATGAACCATACCCAGCTTGATACTGCGGATGGCGGCTCTCTCTGTGGTGAACACCTTCACTCGTCCGGTATGGCGATAGACACCCTCGCTGTCCAGAACGGCAGGATCGATCGCGGCCGATTTGATGACCGCTCCTTCCGGGCAGAGATTCCCGACCGGGAACGTCATGGTGGACGCCATGCCCTGGCGCTTGGCCTCCTCCGGGCTCATGATCACGGAATCCGGGTCTACACCGTCTGCTTCCAGCAGCCGCTGCCGCAGCTCCGTCCGGCGCTGCGAGCTCTCCCACCAGTCCAGATTCTCGCCCAGTGTCCGTCCGGTCACCGTCAGCACGGACTCGTCAATCAGCCCCAGCTTCCGCAGATGCAGCATAACTTCAGGGACTCCACCGGCGAGGAATACCCGGATGGTCGGATGCGGCACGGGACCGTTCGGCAGCACGCTGACGAGACGCGGCACCATCCGGTTCACCCGGTTCCAGTCCTCGACGGTCGGAACCTTCAGCCCGGCGGCATGGGCGATGGCCGGCAGATGCAGCAGCAGATTCGTTGAACCGCCGAAGGCAGCGTGCAGCACCATCGCATTCTGGATCGACTGATCTGTCAGAATGTCGCTCATAACGATTCCGTTCTGATCCAGATGCTGAAGGGCCCGGGCCGACTGGCGGCCGATATTCTTCCAAATCGGCTGCCCCGAAGGAGACAGGGCCGAATGCGGCAGTGCCATACCCAATGCCTCTGCAATGACCTGGGCGGTTGCGGCGGTGCCGAGGAATTGACAGCCGCCGCCCGGCGTCGCGCAGGCCCGGCAGCCAAGATCCGCCGCTTCTTCGAGGGACAACTCTCCGTTACTATACCGTGCCCCGATACTCTGTACCTTACCTGCGTCTTCCCCCTCCACCGGCGGAAGGGTTACACCGCCGGGGACGATAACTCCGGGCAGCTTATGCATACCGGCAAGAGCCAGCAGCATGGCGGGCAGGCCTTTGTCGCAGGTAGCTACGCCAAGCACACCCTTGCGGGTAGGGAGTGAACGAATCAGCCGCCGCAGCACGATGGCCGCATCATTGCGGTAAGGCAAGGAATCGAACATGCCTGTGGTTCCCTGAGAACGGCCGTCACAGGGATCACTGACATAACCGGCGAACGGAATTCCCTCATTCGCGGTAAGCTCCTCCGCAATCTCTTCCATCATCACGCCGATCTCCCAGTGACCGGTATGGTATCCGAGCGCCAGCGGAGTGCCGTCCTCACGCCGGATGCCGCCCATCGTTCCGAGAATCAGGTACTGGGGCCGGTTCAGCAGCAACGGATTCCAGCCCATCCCGGCATTCTGTGTCATCCCAAAAATCTCTCCGCTCGGCGCATTCCGCAGCACCTCCCCGGTGATCGGCAGCTGGCCTGCCGGACCTTCAGCAGCGGTATGTACCGGAACAGCTTCGATGATGTCTTCCTTCATAATCTCTTGTACGGTCAATTTCATATGAATCCCTTCTCTCCCTCAGAATGAATATGCCCAGATGTCTATGACAACGAGAGCTTCGCCGCAAGCAGGGTTACCTCCCGGACCGCAGCCTCCTGCTTCGCGGTGAAGGCATGCTGAAGCATCGAAGTACTGACAGCGGCAACAGCCTTGCCTGAGGCATCCAGTACCGGTGCAGCGGCGCAGCTGATGCCTTGGATAATCTCTTCGCGGTCCAAAGCATAGCCAGTTCTGCGAATATCGGCCAAGGCCGCTGTGAATTCAGCCCAATCCGTCAGCGTATGTGAGGTGACTGCGGATAAGCTTTTGCCGGAATAACGCCGTTCCAGTTCTCCCTCCGGCAGCAGCGCCAGCATCATCTTGCCCATCGCCGTCGCATGTGCCGGAAACCGCATCCCGGGGCTGGACTCCAGCCTTACCAGGGATTGCCCCTCCTGCTTGGCCAAATAAATAATCTCATCGCGGTCCAGCACCGACAGCTGAAAGGTCTCCCCCACCGCCCCGACACTCTGCACCGACTCTGCCAGAAACCGCTCTACCAGATTCATATTCTGCTTAAGCGAATCATTATAGACGGTATTATAATAGGAGATCCCGGCGCCAAGCACATACCTCTCGCCCGCATCCTTCACCACCCACCCCAGAGTCTCCATTGTGCGCAGCAGCGAGAACATCGAGCTTTTGTTAATGCCGGTCTCCTCACAGAGGTCTGTCATTTTGAGCGCTCCGGTCTGTCTTGAGATGGCCTTAAGAATCAGATCAGCCCGTTCCAATGCCGGAACCCAGTACTTCTGGTCCACACCTTCATTCCCCTCTCATAAATCCATTGATTAAGCCTTCCAAGTTCACTATAATAATCATATGTTTATAATACCAAACCAGGAGGCAAAAATAAAATGAAACTTAGCCACCCGAATGCAGGTGTCATTCCTCCCGTTCCGACCATTCTGGATTCCGCCGGAAAATTCGACCGTGACGGAATGAAGCTGCTGATCGACAGCCTGATCGCCAAAGGGGTTCACGGTCTGTTTTTCCTTGGAACGGCCGGAGAATTCACCCTGTTCACCGCAGAGCAGCGTGAGGAGATCGCAGAGCTATGCCTGGAGTATACGAATGGCCGTCTTCCGGCCTGGATCGGCACCGGCAGCAATACCGTTGCTGAGACCCTCCGGCTCTCCCGGCATGCCGCTGAGCATGGAGCTACCGGCATCGTCATTATGAATCCGTATTACTACAAGCTGAGCGGGGACGCCCTGTTCGCGCATTATGCCGCTGTGCTGGAAGCGGTCGATTTACCGCTCATGCTGTACAACTTCCCGGCCATGACAGGCCAGGATCTGACTCCGGCCTTCGTGGCCCGTCTGGCCGCACATTATCCGAATGTACTCGGCATCAAGGATACCGTGGATCAGCTTAGCCATATCCGCCAGATGATCATGCAGGTTAAGGCGGTTAGTCCGGACTTCTCCGTCTTTTGCGGCTTCGACGAATATTTGCTGCCCACGCTGGCTGCCGGAGGAGACGGAGCGATCGCTGCCAGTGCGAACTTCGCTCCAGAGCTGATGCTCGGCGTGTATGACAGCTTCAAGCAGGGGGACTTAGCCGGAGTGCTGTCCTTCCAGCAGCGGCTGATTGAGATTCCGGCGCTGTATGCCATCGATGACCCGTTCATCGCTTCGATCAAGGAAGCCGTCCGCTTGTCCGGCGTACCGGTATCCACCTTCAGTCTGGCTTCGCCTGGTATATGGAGTGCGGAGCATGAAGAGAAGCTGAAGCTGATTTTCAGCCGGGCGGGTATTGCCCAAGGGTAAGCGAAATTTATAGCACCTACTCATCCATTCTTATTTTTCACAATCACCCCTTCTATTAAGGTCAGCCCGTATTGGGGCTGGCTTTTTTTGGTGCTGGGCGGTGCTTTGTGCTTTTCCTAGTGCGGCTGCTTCTTGTGCACGGTTCCTTGTAAGGTGCCTAGTGAGGCTTCTTGCAAGGCTCTTAGTGAGGTTCCTCCTTTCTTCGCGGTGAAGGTTGGTCTATAATTTTGTTCAGATGCACAATGAGTGAAGTAGAGGCAATATTGGCGGTTACCCGCTCAAGACGAGGAGGGCGTTCCGGTTGTTTCAGCTATCGGAGAAGCAGGCGCAGGAGATTGTAGACAAGATGATGATGGACATCCCTTATAACATCAACATCATGAATCATGAGGGGATCATCATCGGCAGCGGACATAAGGCAAGGGTCGGCACCGTTCATCAGGGGGCTGTCGAGGCGCTGTCCACCGGGCAGAGGGTCGAAGTCATGGAGGACGGGCGATATGAGAAAAAGGGCACCAACGAACCGATTGTCATCGGCAACACCCGCGTAGGTGTAATCGGAATCTCCGGCAGCCCGGAAGAGGTCCGGCCCTTCTGCAATATCGTGAGAACCACGGTATCGCTGCTCATTGAACAAAGAAATACGCTGGAGCATCTGGCCAGCGAAGCCAGTCGCAAGAAGGCTCTGCTGGAGATGCTTCTTGACCATCAGGGAGCGTACTCCCAGAAACTGCGAAAAGAAGCCGCAGCCTATCAGATCGATCTTCTGCTGAAGACCACCGTGCTCTATCTCAAGCATGTGCAGCCGGAGCTGGATGAGGCGAAGCTTCTGTTCCTTCACCCGTCCTTCCAGCTCGACGGGGATACATGGGTAATCCTAGTCCAGAACCGGCCGGACTGCAGCCGACTGATCGGGGAGCTGATGCATAATCAGCCGCAGCTCCTGCTGGCCTCAAGCCGGCTGGAGACCAGCATCGCGGAGGGCTACCGCCAAGCCAAAGCTGCTCTCGGCGTTCTTCTGGCGCTCCGCCCTGCTGCGCAATCGATCCGCTACGAGGATGCGGAATTCCTGGTGAAGCTCAGTCAGGCGAAGCTGTCAGACAAGCCCGGCACGGTGATCAAGCTGGAGGATACCGCCGATCTGCTGGAGACGCTCCGCAGCTTCATCAATCACAATTGCAGCGTCTCGCAGACGGCTGAGCAGCTGAACATCCACCGCAATACACTGCAATACCGCCTGAAGCGGATCGAGAGCATCACCGGCAAGGACCCGAGGAACTTGCTGCAGCTCTTCGAGCTTACGCATGAGCTGCTGGCGTTGTATAAGTAGATACTATAAAAGAAGCACTTGCTATTAGAACTCAAAGCCTGGCGGTAGAAATCCAAACACAAAGGCGGTCGCTAACGCTCCTCCAGTTGCAAATTTCCCCTCCGCTTCTTTTTGCTTTTTGTTAATTTCTTAAGTGCTTCTTCTATAAGCTAAAATTTCAACACGATCATAGGTGGATTAAGTACATCTAATTTCCGGCTAAATGACAAGCTGGGGAGTTTATTGGAAAAAAGGCATTTAGTTCAGCCCAGCCCCCCACCGAACGCAGGTTTCCGGGTGAACAAATGTACTTTTTCCATCTAAAATACCCCAATGTACGGATTAGCGAGAATTAAATGCCCTTTTTCCACTTCTTACATGGGAGTAAGGTTGCGGTACCCCGTCAATAAAAGCAATTGCCCCGGAGGATCATATCCACTGGGGCAATTCTATGCAACGCAACTATTAGCTACATTCCAATATTCACTTACCTCTGCTATTCACTAGGTTCCGCTGCTCCATTCACTTAACTAATCTTACTGCCCGCTAAGCTTCAGCAGCCTGGCGATATTCTCGCAGGTCCGCTCGACATTGGCGGGGCCGTCAGCCAGCAGCTTCTCCAGGCTCGAAGCGCCGGGAACGATGCCGAAGACGGCGTCGATCCCTTCGGCGTAGAGCGTCTCGATTCCCTCGCCGATATAACCGGCCAGGGCGATGACTTTTTTGCCGCTGGCTTTGGCGGTGCGGGCTACGCCGTACGGCGTTTTGCCGAATTTGGTCTGGAAGTCAATCCCGCCTTCTCCGGTGAAGACGAAGTCCGCCTGCTCCAGCTTCTGCTGAAGCCCTGTGTATTCAATCACGATCTCGATTCCCTTCTGCAGCGTGGCCTGCGTAAAGATCATCAGACCCGCGCCCAATCCCCCCGCTGCACCGGCTCCGGGAAGGTCGCGGACATCCTTGTGAAGCTGCTGCTTCACCACCGCCGCATAATGGGCCAGATTGGCGTCAAGCTGCTGCACCATGTCGGGCGTGGCCCCTTTTTGCGGACCGAATACGGCTGAAGCCCCCTGCTCCCCGCAGAGCGGATTAGTCACATCACAGGCAACAATGAGCTGAACCTGCTGCAGTCTCGCATCTAGCCCGCTAACATCTACACTCGCCAGCCGTCCCAGGCTGCCGCCGCCGCGCGGAAGTAAGTCCCCCGCTTCATCCAGGAATCGGGCGCCAAGCGCTTCGGCCATTCCGGCACCACCGTCATTGGTGGCGCTGCCGCCGATGCCGATGATGATTTTGCGGATACCACGGTTCAGACATTCCAGAATCAGCTCGCCCGTGCCGTAGGTGGTGGTGATCAGCGGATTCCGCTCCGCCTTGTCCACTAGCTGAATGCCGCTGGCCGAAGCCATCTCGATTGCCGCCGTCTGGCCGTCGCCGAGAATGCCGAATTGTGCCGTCACCGGCTGTCCCAGCGGTCCTGCAACTTCCAGATAATGAATCTCTCCGCCGGATGCGTCGACAAGGGATTGTACGGTCCCCTCCCCGCCGTCCGCCATCGGAACATGGATGTAGGTTGCTTCAGGGTATATTTTGCGGAGTCCGGCCTCCATCGCTGTACATACTTCTTTCGCGGTCATGCTCTCCTTGAAGGAATCCGGCGCCAGTACAAAGGTTCTCTCTCTCATTTCCACACCTCATCTATAATATTGATCTTAGAGTAAAAATCCGTAAACCAGCGTAGCCACAATCGTCATCGTGCCGCCAACTATGGCCTCATACGGGATGAGCCCCATACGTTGCTTGATCGACATTTTCATACTGTCCGCCGTAACATGGAAGTAAGTGCCCTGCGGCAGCGAGTCGATCACCGTAGCTCCGGTATGAACCATTACAGCTGCAGCCAGCGGAGCCGTGCCCATATTCAGAATGGCCTGTCCGAAGGAGCCGGTAGCGACAATAACACCCGTGGATGTTGAGGCGGTAGCCGCAGCCATCAGTATCCCGGAGATCGGTGCCAGGAACGTCCCGGAAATCCCGGACAGCTCAATCAGATGCACCACCTGGGCGGACAGATCGGAAGCGGAGATCAGACCGGCGATACCGCCTGCTCCGATCAGGATCAGGACGGTTGCAGTCATTTTGCTAAGGCCGGAGGATGTATATTGCAGTACCTTGTTGCCTTGCCCCATCGCCAGCATCCCGATAATCCCCGCCAGCGGCAGAATGTATAGCGCATCCACCTTAAGCTTGGTCAACGCTTCGATCCCGGAGATGGAGCCGATCGGGTTAATCATGAGCAGGACGATGGCCACGAGCGGAGCCACAATAGCTCTGCTAAGCGGCGGGTAAGCGGCCGTATTCGCGTTGTCCGCACCGTTCGCAGCTTCTGCCGTGGTAACCATGACGCCTTTTTTCTTCAGCAGGGTGGCTAAGATAACGGTTACAATTAATCCGCAGATTGCCGGGATTACGCCTGCGAGCATAACATTGCTGAGATCAAGATCAAAGCCGCGCGCAGCAGCAATCGTATTCGGATTCGGTGAAATAATGTTACCTGCCTTCCCCCCGCCCGACAAGGCCAGCAGCAGCGCCAGCTTCGAGATCTCCATTTTGTTGCCTACGGATAAAGCAATCGGAGCCACAATCAGCACCGCTACCGGGATGAATACGCCCATTGCCGTAATGACCATAGTTGCCAGCGCGAGGGCCAGAATGGCCTTGCTTCCGCCGAACTTTCGGACAATAGCCTGGGCTATGGCTTCAGCCGCACCCGACTCCATCATCACACCAGCGAGCACACCGGCGGCCAGCACCCGCAGCACTGTGCCCATCACACTTTGTGTACCGCTTACAAGAACACTTACGGTCTGTTCGAGATTGGCTCCGCCGATCAGCGCCCCTACAATGGCACCCAGGAACAGAGCGTAGACCGGATTTAATTTTCTAAGGATCAGAATAATGGCAATTGCCAGTCCTGCGAGCGCTCCATACCAACCAATGATTAATCCTTCCATTTCAAATATCCCCCTAACAACTTGTTGAACACGCTCTCATTATAAGGTCTGGGGGGAGGAAAAGAATATTGATGAACGGACGAAATGCATTGTGCAAGTGACCAACGGAATAGGGGGTATATCTCAATTTTGGAATAGGTGCTCTGCAAAGAAATACGAACGGTTCTCTTTAATGATGTCGTCAACCGTATCTGATAGAAGTCAGCAAACCCACTTTTCAACTTCCCTGCCGAGCTCCTGGTGCTGGCCATCTCCTGCCCTCTTCTCCTCCAACTGTCCTAATATCATCATTATATTTCATTACTTCCCTCATCATAAGGCTTTAAAGTTCAGTCAGGGTTGCAGGATTTTAGGTGTATTGCTTATACAAACTGAGTGAGAATGATTACTTAAGAAGGTACAGCCAAAATATACTCAGACATATAGTTCAAAATCTAAAGAAAAGTATTCAGTTCTTCTTCAGTTACGAGACCTTGAACATGCAAAAAAAGCTCATTCCTACTCATCGTTCAAGTGGAAAGAGCTTTTAAAGTTTACCCAATAAAAATTATTATTCCATCTCGATGGCTAAAAGCAATAGGCACTTCAGTCTCAATCAATTCGATTCTTTCAATAATTTTCATCTTCTTTTCGTCAGGTAAGTTCTCCTTCGCCCATTCTTTTATTTTTGATAATTCTTCTAAAACAAATGGAAAATCTTCTTCAACTAAATCGATCCCAACGGAAAATACTTTAGTCCACTTTAATCCTAATTGTTCGATTGCTGGTTCCCAACATTCATTGAAGAAAGACTCAGCAGCAACAGGAATAAGAAATTTCTCTTCAAACTCATCTTTTGCATCTAAAACCATAACACTAATTGACATTACTTTTTCCCTCCAAACAATGCATCAAAAGTGTAACCAGGAAATTCTTTTCTTAATTGTTCCAAGCTATTCTCAACAGCTTGCCTTAATTCAGGAGTATCTCCATCTAATCTGAAGATGAATTTCCGGATGTCTTTTATTTGATCTAACAAAGGCACATCTGGAGTCCCATTCTTAGTAGCTCGTGTAGCTGTAGCTTCTGCAATATTATTTATTCTTTTTCTAGTTTTATCCAGTATTTGTTTATCTGTAAATTGCTGAGGTGTTTGAGCAGGTAATCCAGTTTTAGGATTGATGACATCAAGCCCCTTCGCTGCTTTATCCTCATAGAAAACACCATTTTTCAAGTCAATCTCGTCAAATTCGCCAATCGGTTTTCCAGTGCGATCAACAATTTCAACTTCTTTTATTGGTCCAGCTTTTGGCGTCCCCTCAACCCTATCACTCTTCCCCTCCAAACCATCCATATACCGCTGCTGCACCTGCGTCTTCGGCAAGGCTGGCGTATCGGGGATCTCTCCTATCTTGAAAACAAACCCTTCCGGCGTTTGCACTGCCCGTCCCAGATCCGGGAGCTTTTGCTTAATCCCTTGCAGGGCATCCTTCGCCGCTTGGCTGACGGCGTCTTCTACCTCACCCAACACTTTCCCCACTTTGCCTGCTTTGGTGACCTGGAATCCGGGGACCAGAATCGACGCGACCGAGCCCAGCATTTTCGCCTTCTCTTCGGGTGTGCCCTCGTCAAACTGATGATACGCCTTCTTCGCCGCTTCCACCAGCACTTCGGGGTGTTCGATGAGATATTGCGCTTGCTGCTTCATTTCTGTGGTGGTTTTGACCGGGTCTACCACTAGCTTGAAGGCAAAGGTTGCCGTATCCGCCACGCCCATGACGACCTCTTTCACCAATCCTTCGGTAAAAGCCAGCACCACCGCGTCCGCCTGACGAACCCAATGCTCCCCTTTCGTTAACCCGTATGTCTGTTTCAGCCACTCTACATAACTCGTATACATCGGAGTGAGATATTCATTCGGCACATAGACTTTCGCCTGATAAAAGTCCCAGGTGGTCTCATTTTCCTTGTTGTCTGCGGTAATTGGCGTGCCGTCCGGCAGCGTAAGCGGCGGCCCGTTCAACCGCCGCTCCGCTTCGATCTGCTCCTGAACCTGCTTAAGAGCCGCTGCGATCTGAATTTCCTGCCGCTTGGCTGCAAGCTGACCCCGCGCATATGCTCCGGCGGCAGTCTTCTCCATCGCCAGCCGCAGGAGCAGCAGATATTCTTCGTTATGTAGTAAGGGGACCTTGTCCGCTGTAATCGACGGATCATACTCACAGGCGGTAACCGCTGGTTGCTTATAATGGGCGCTTAGATCCTTGCCGGATTCATAGTAGATCTTGGCTACGCCTAGAGAAGCCAGCTTCTGCCGGGCCTCTTCGGCCTTCGCATGAACAGCCTCCATCTGGGCCTGATTGCCGAACGCCTGATACACTTTGAAGGCCATCTGTGCCTTGGCGATCTGAGTCCGCGCCGCGAAGATATCGTTCAGCTTACTTTGTGCAGCGATACTTTCTACGGTCAAGAGGCCGGAGGTCTGAATGACATTCCTGAGCTGCTGCACCACCGGGTCCCTGCTGAGTTCATCTTTTCCCGATAGAGCGGCAATCGAAGTGATGAGGTTCGTCGCACTTCGCTGCACAAATTCGGGGATGGAGACCCGTCCGGTGGCTGATTGCAGCCCCAAGCTGCCGAAAGCAGCGAGCAAAAGATTAAACTGCCTCGTCAGCTTGTCCGCCTGCCGCTTATTCTCTTCCTGCAAATCCGAGACGCCTCTCAGGGCGACCCGGATAATATCCTCTAATTTCTCCGCTTCTACGGTTAATTCATTGATCAGGACCTGGGCCTTGATCATATGATCGCCCATCGGAATCCCGCCCCAGCCGCTGGACTGGCCCTTCAATTGAAGATATAGCCGATTGGTGTCCTGACTCACTTGGCCGATCTTCGTTTGCAGGCGCCTGACTTCATCTTCGTTAAATACTAGCTTTGTTGATGCCATCTTCACCCTCCCGTCGTACACCATACTTACCTGTAAGTTATGTACACAAATTCATAGAATCATGGACTTGCAACTTCTTGCAAATATACGGAGTTCTAAGATAATTCATTAACTCGCTTGAAAGATACTTTTTCTGGTATTGATCCAAGGTTGTATTTATGATTACGTTACCATCCAAGTAGAAGTCACCGGGCCAAATGTATGTGGAAAACCGAATACAATGTGCTTCCGCGAAGGGATTCGGGCCAATGTATGCCAAAAACAGCATACGTTGCGCTGGTGAGCAGGTGTGTGGTCCGAATGTATGCCAAATACAGCACACATTTGCTTGCACACAGGCGCTCGGGCCGAATGTATGCCAAAAACAGCATACATTCGGTTCTGGTGCGCAGGTGTGGCCCGTATGTATGTGGAAAACAGCATACATCTGCTGGCGCGCAGGCTAGTGGCTCGAATGTATACGAAAAACAGCACACATTGTACCGGTGCGCAGGTACATAGGCCAAATGTATGCGATAAACCGAACACAATAGATGGTCCCGCGTACTTCTTCAGAATGGAGTTCCAGCATTCCATCTAAGTATTCAATATTTATCCAATATTGATGTGCAGATCCCTTTATTATCGGAATTCGTTTCCATAAAGTTTATCAAAAAAATATTTTCATGACATATATTGGCTGACGGTTTCGCGCTATACTCTATTGTAAGCGTTATTATAATTGTGCTTACGGAGGCGATTTCATTCGTGTATACCCGTATCATCACCTTCATGAACAACCTGAAGCTCAGGACCAAGCTCTTTCTCTCTTTCGGCAGCGTCGTCCTGATTCCGGTGCTCATTGTGGGGGTGTTCCTGACCAGTGAGCTGCGGAATATGGCGATGAACAATGCGCTGAAGCAGATTACGGCGAATGTCGACCGTGTGAAAAAACGGACCAGTGAGATGCTGAACGTTCCGGTGGATATCGTCTACCGCCTGTCCAATGACAGCCGGCTGGAGGAGGCTGCGAATCACCGGTACGAATCAGTCTATGATGTGGTGCAGGCCTATTGGGATTATCCCGACTTCCGGGATTTCGTCCGCCTGTACAAAGAAATCTCCAGCATCCGGCTGTATATCGACAACCCGACGGTGCTTAACAACTGGGAATTCCTCCAGGCTGATGCCGCAGTTACCCGGGAGCCCTGGTACCAGCTCGCCCTCGCCCAGAAGGGACTCGCGTTCTGGAGTTATATCCCCGACAGCCGCAACGGCCAGTATTATCTCAGCCTGATCCGCAAGGTGGACTTCCTCAAGCAGCGCACAACCGGTGTGCTGGTCGTGAATGTCAATTCGGATCAGCTCAGCAGCATCCTGAAGCAGGAGACCTTCGAGACCTTTATCGTCGATGAGAACGATCATATTGTCGCCTCCAACCGGGCAGGTACCCTCGGCAAGTCGCTGCACGAAATCAACCTGAAGCCGCTGTCCACCCTTGCCGGGCACGGGCCTGCGGATATCACGATCGACGGGCAGTCCTTCAAAATGCTGATCGACGATTGGCATCCTGTGGGCAGCCTGAACAGCCTGCGGATCATCTCTATTTTCTCCGTAGAGAGTATTGTAAGTGAGCCTAACCGGATTATTTCCCTGGCTTCTTCCGTCATTATCTCCTCCCTATTCCTTGCAATCATCCTAATCTACTACTTCTCCCGCCTGCTCACCGGACGCATGCTGCATCTCAGCAAGCATATCTCCAAGGTTGCCTCCGGCAATCTGGAAGCCCGGCTCGTGATCGACGGCAAAGATGAGATCGGCCAGCTGGCCCGGCAGTTCAACCACATGGTCCGCAATGTCAACGAGCTGATGAGCGAGGTGCAGGAGTCCAACCAGCAGAAGAATGCTATCCTGCTGAAGCAGAATGAGATCAAATTCAAAATGATGGCCAGCCAGATCAACCCCCATTTCCTGTTCAATGCCCTGGAGTCGATCCGGATGAAGGCCCACACCCGCGGCCAGACCGATATTGCACAGGTCGTCCGGCTGCTGGGTAAGATGATGCGCAAGAATCTGGAGGTCGGCGGGGGCAGAATTACCCTGCAAAGTGAGCTGGAGACCGTAAACTGTTACCTGGTCATCCAGAAATTCCGCTACAATGATCGGCTCGCCTACGAGCTGTATGTAGATCCGGCAGCGAATACCTTAAAGATTCCGCCGCTTATTATTCAGCCGCTGGTGGAGAATTGTGTCATACACGGCCTGGAGGACCGGATGGACGGCGGAATGGTCCGGGTGGATATCCGGGTGGAGGATGCCCTGCTTAAGGTTCAGGTCTCCGATAACGGAACCGGAATCCCGCCGGCCCGGCTCGCAGAGCTGCGGCAGATGCTGGACAATAACGATGACTATGAGACCCACAGTATCGGAATGCGTAACATCCATCTGCGGCTGAAGCTGACCTACGGCCCGGAATGCGGCCTGGTTCTGTCCAGCCAGAGCGGATACGGCACACAGATCAGCTTCGCCATCCCTATAAGGAGTGATTCCTATGTATAGTGTGTTAATTGTTGATGATGAATTGTCTATCCGCGAAGGGCTTGTTACTCTGTTGGATTGGGAGAGTCTGGGCTACCGGGTGGTGGATACAGCTGCCAACGCGGTTGAAGCCAGACATAAGGCTAAG
Organism: Paenibacillus sp. FSL R7-0210; assembly: GCF_038009085.1. NCBI lineage: Bacteria > Bacillati > Bacillota > Bacilli > Caryophanales > Paenibacillaceae > Paenibacillus > Paenibacillus sp. FSL R7-0210. Next base: position 1,157,243 of record NZ_JBBPAR010000001.1, on the reverse strand, counting down.
CTGTATTCCCCGGACCTGATGATTGTCGATATCCGTATGCCCGGGAAGGACGGGCTGGAGCTGATCGGCGAGCTGCGGGAGGATCATGAGGAGCTGCATATTCTCATCCTGAGCGGCTATGCCGACTTCAGCTATGCCAAGCGTGCACTGTCTTACAATATCGATAACTATCTGCTTAAGCCGGTCGATGAAGAGGAATTGCAGCTGTATCTTACCGGCCTGTCCACCGTACTGAATGCGCGGCTGACGCACCGCAAGAATCATGAGGCTGTTAAGGTCTGGAGCCGGGAGATGCTGGTTCAATCCCTGCTGATGGAGAGCGGTCTGCATCCCGGCCCGGCGCTGATGGAGTCGGCGCTGGAAGCAGGGCTGCTCTGGGATTCCTACCAGATCGTGCTGATCCGGCTGCTGCTCCAGGATCATGCGGACAACGGACCTTCCAGCAGCGTCAAGTCCCGGCTGACGTCAAGCTTCGAGGACAACAGCCGGGGCATCGTATTCGCGCTTGATTCTTATCTCGGGGTGCTGCTTCAGCCCTCTTATCAGAAGGAGCTGGTAAGCAAACGGATGGCCCGGCAGATCCGTGAGGCCGCTGCCGCTGAAGGACTGGAGTGCATCATCACCGCCGGGGATATGGTGGACAGTCTGGCGGAGCTGCAGCTCTCCCATCAGTCGGCGCTGGCGCGGATGAAGGATCACTTCTTCTATGATGAGCCGGGGATGATCGGCCCGGATTCGCTCAAGCTGAAGCAGGGGCTGCCTGCGAACCCCCAGGATACGGAGAGCAGGCTCGCCCCTGTGATGGACCGGCTCTATTTCGCCATGGATACCGGCAATCTCAGCGTAATCTCTGACCTGATCCAGGAAGCAGGGGACCTTATGGCTGCTGCGGGCTTATCCGAGATGGCGGTGAAATCCTACTATGTCCGGGCCGTCACTACTATGTCCGGCAAGCTCTCCGTTCATTATAAGGAGCTTAGCGCTGCGCAGAGCCTGATGGAGGAGCAGATTCAACAGATCTACAGGCATACCTCCCTCCCCCAGCTCCAGCGTTATATCTCAGGTCTGCTGGAGGAATACGCTGGCGGGATTATACGCGACGATATGGATGTCCTGATGAAACGGATGGTCGATCTGATCCACCGGCACTATGACGAGAATCTGAAGCTGGAGACGCTGGCCGATGTGTTCACCTATAGCAGTGCCTATCTGGGTAAGCTGTTCAAGAACACCATGGGCTGCTCCTTCAACACTTATCTGGATACGATCCGTATTGAGAAGGCCAAGGAGCTGCTGGATCAGGGCTGCAAAATCCATCAGGCGGCCAGCAGTGTCGGCTTCAGCGATGTCGATTATTTCCGCGAGAAATTCAAAAAAATCGCAGGCAGCTCCCCTTCCGCTTACCGGAGAAAGGAGCCGGAGAATGCCTTTTCAGAAAGCGCTTACGAAAAAGACTGATTTCCCCCTGTTTTTACACTTAAATCTTCGGGTGTTTCCCGTCCTGGCGGCAGATTATGATAAAGCTATATCGAAGGAGGGACATAAATGAAAGCGATTACCACCACGATGAAGCCGGAGCCGAAGAAATCTGCTGCAAGCTTCTGGGGGAAATTCCGGCAGCAGAAATACCTCTATATGATGGCTGTTCCTTTTGTCATCTGGGCCTTTGTCTTCAGCTATCTTCCGTTATGGGGGTGGATGATGGCCTTCCAGAAGTATAAGCCGGGCAAATCCTTTTTCGAGCAAAAATGGGTCGGCCTCCAGTACTTCCGGGAGCTGTTCCAGGATGAGCAATTCTTCAACGCCCTGCGCAATACGCTGGCCATGAGTATTATGGGACTGCTGGCAGGCTTTATCATTCCGATTATCTTCGCCATTCTGCTGAATGAGGTACGGCTGCAGGTGCTGAAGCGCTTTGTTCAGACGGTGTCGTATCTGCCGCACTTTGTGTCCTGGGTGGTTGCCGCCGGGATCATTACCAAGATGCTCTCCACGGACAACGGTGCCGTCAATGACCTGCTGATGGGCCTTCATATCATAAGTGAGCCGATCCAGTTCATGGCGAAGGGCAATCTGTTCTGGGGCATTGTCACCGCCTCGGATGTCTGGAAGGAGACGGGCTGGAATACGATTATCTATCTCGCCGCCATCTCAGGCATCGGGCCGGAGCTGTACGAAGCAGCCAGGGTGGACGGAGCCAGCCGGCTCCAGCAGGTGCGTCATATTACTTTTCCGGGCATCCGGGGTACCATCGTGATCCTGCTAATTATGTCCATCGGCCATCTGATCAGCATCGGGTTCGAGAAGCAGTTCCTGCTCGGCAACAATCTGGTGCGTGACTACTCGCAGACTCTCGACCTGTATGCCCTGAATTACGGGCTGGGGATGGGACGGTTCTCCTTCGGGACGGCGATTAATATTTTCAATTCCGTGGTGAGTGTAATTCTGCTCTTTACAGCCAATGGCATCTTCAAAAAAATAACCAAGGAAAGCATCATATAGGAGGCCCTGCTCATGATTAAAAAACTGGCTGCGGCATCCTGGTCGGACCGCATCTTCGATTTGGTTGTCTATCTCGCGATTACGGTGGTTACTGTTGCTACGCTGTACCCTTTTCTGAATGTACTGGCGATCTCCTTCAATGACTCAACGGACAGCATCAAGGGCGGGATTACGATCTATCCCCGGGTGTTCACCTTCAAGAATTATGAGACGATCTTCGCCTTCTCCGGCCTGATTACCGGCTTCAAAATCTCGGTGCTGCGCACGATTATCGGGACCCTGCTCGGACTGGTCAGTGCCTCCATGCTGGCCTTCACCTTAAGCCGGGTGGACTTCCAGGCCCGCAAGTTCGTCTCTACCTTCCTGGCGCTGACGATGTATGTATCGGGAGGCCTGATCCCCTTTTACATTCTGATTAAAGATCTGCATATGATGGGCACCTTCGGCGTGTATGTTCTGCCCGGTCTGGTGAGCGCCTTCAATGTGTTCGTGATCCGCTCTTTCATCGACGGGCTACCGTACGCTCTTCAGGAATCTGCCAAGCTGGACGGAGCCAATGACTTCACCATCTACTGGCGTGTTATTCTGCCTCTGACCAAGCCAGCCTTGGCAACCATCGCCCTGTTCCTGGCCGTCGGCCAGTGGAATGCGTGGATTGACACCTATCTGTATAACGGCTCGAAGGACTCGCTGACCACGCTGCAATTCGAGCTGATGAAGGTCATTCAGAGCACCACGACCAACGCGGATAATTTCCGCGGACGCAATATGACAGAGGTCATGGCCCAGATCTCCCCGGAATCGGTCAAAATGGCAATCACCATTGTCGTCACCGTTCCCATTCTGATTGTCTATCCGTTCCTGCAGCGCTATTTCGTCAAAGGCATGACGCTGGGTTCGGTCAAAAGCTAATCGGCTTAAGCGGTATCTTCAGGCTGAGGCCTGTGAATACAATATGTTTCTACCAGACAAAGGGAGGGTTTCTATTCATGACAAGAAAGACAGCGAAACCGGTTGTGGCGCTGATGGTGCTGACCTTGCTGCTTAGTGTGCTGGCAGGCTGCGGCGGAGGCAATAATAACGGCAACAAGAATACGGCTGAGAATACCGGGGCCAAGGCTACGAACAGCGGCAATGCCACGGCAACAGCTGAGGCTACGGCGGCGGCTGAGGACCTAAGTCCCCTGACACTATCCTTCTTCGCGGAAGACCCTAATCCGAACTGGAACAATATGAAGGATGAGGTCAGCACTGTCATTACGCAAAAGACCGGCGTCACCCTCGATGCCGAATTCGCTGTCGGTGATCCGCAGCAGAAGATTGCCCTCATTGCAGCGGGCGGGGATTATCCCGACATTATCTCGGCTAAAGGCGACATTGGTAAGCTGGTGGATGCCGGCGCGGTCCTTGATCTGACTGATCTAATCGATAAGCATGCCCCTAACATTAAGCGCGTGCTCGGCGATAATCTGGCCCGGGCCAAGTACACGAATGAAGACCAGTCGATCTACGCTATCCCAACTTGGGCAGCAGTGGATGAGAAGAAATTCGTAGCGGGCGGCGGCTTCGAGCTGCAGCACCGGGTATTGAAGGAAGCCGGGTATCCGGAGATCCGCACGGTGAAGGATTATGAGAACGTAATCAAAGCCTATCTGGAGAAGCACCCTACGGATGAGAACGGCAACAAAAACATCGGCGTCTCCCTCAACGCGGATGACTGGCATATGTACATTTCCGTTACCAACCCTGCGGTAGCTACAACCGGCGGCTCCGATGACGGAGAATATTACGTCGATCAGGAGACGCATGAAGCGATCTACCACTTCCGCCGCCCGGAAGAGAAGGAGTATTTCCGCTGGCTGAACCACATGAATGATATCGGCCTGCTTGACAAGGAGAGCTTCGTGCAGAAATACGACCAGTACAAAGCCAAAGTAGCAACTGGACGCGTGCTTGGCCTAATTGACCAGGACTGGGACTACAATGACGCACAGCAGGCGCTCAAAGCTGCCGGCAAATTCGATCAGACTTACGGACATTATCCGGTCACCTTAACTGAAGAATACAAGGAAACCAGCTTCTGGCCTACCGGCTTCATGGGCGGCTACGGCATCTCCATCTCCACTACTAACCCCGATCCGGTGCGGACGATCAAGTTCCTGGATTACCTGGCCTCCGATGAAGGTCAGATCCTGAACAACTGGGGTGTTGAAGGCAAGCACTATAAAGTGGAGAACGGCAAACGCGTAGTTCCGCAGGAAGTCCAGGACCGCATCAACAACGACAACACCGCCTTTACGAAGGAAACCGGCATTGGCTTCTACTGGAATATGATGGTCCACTACGGCGACGGGGCCAAGGATTCCACCGGCAACTACTACACCAAGAACTTCCCTGAGCAGCTCGTGCTGGGCTATAGCGATGTAGAGAAGGAGACGCTGGCAGCTTACAAAGCTACTACCTGGAAGGACCTGTTCCCCAAAGAAGAGGAGTTCAAGGAGAAAGCCTACGGCGCAGCCTGGAACATTTCCATTCCCGGTGAGGATGAAGTCTCCATTCTGGGCAATAAAATGAAGGATATTACCTGGAAGCGCATCCCGCAGGCCATTCTGGCCAAACCGGCTGAATTCGATAAAATCTGGGATGATTACATGGCCGATCTGGAAAAAGCCGGCGTTAAGAAAATGGAAGCTGGCTATACCAAGTATGTGCAGGACCGCGTGGAGCTGTGGACCAGCAAATAAACAATTCATATAACTTGAGCTAAAATGCACAGATCAAAGGAGTAGTCGCCACTGCGGAGATTTTGGACTTCCGGCCGCTGTTGTTTCCAGATTTGCTGATTAGAACCGCTGTTCGCGGTAGAAATCCGGAAACAAAGGCGGACGCTAACACTCCTACAGTTCCAAAATCCCCTCCGTCGCTCCCTCCTTTATCTGAAGATTTATAGTCCAACCTATATTTCAGTGCAGAAGGACACCCGTGCGGGAAATAGCACGGGTGTTGTTTGCTGTGCTAGGATGCTGTAGGCGCTGGAACGATCGCAACTGCATTTTGTACAACAGAATGCTATAAAAAGGGCTTCGAAATAGAATCTATTGTATCCAGTACAATTGAATGTTGAAAAAAGGCCATTTTCCACCCAAAACACAACATTCTACTGTATGAAATACAATAGACTCTCATTTTACGGTCAGCTATGCCTTTTCTATTGCAGGAAATACAATCTAGCTATGCAGCTCGTGGTAAGTTTTGTTAATCATTTCGGTGTATATGGAAGGCGGGTATTCCTTCACCTGATCGTAGGCGAATTGGGACAACCGCAGTGCTTCCTCCTTCATGCCCCGGCGCATACAGATCTGTGCGCGGTAAGCATAAGCTGTCAGCAGGTTGGCGCGGTCAAGCGGGTGGTAGACCTGATCACCCGGCTCGGCTTTGGACAGGCTGATCAGCGCTTCATCGTCCTGGCCGAGATGATACCTTGCGATGCCGGACATGAGCTGGACGCTGGATGCGTAATGTTCATCCTCCTGCGGATACTGCTCCGCCAGCGCAAGAACCTTGCTGTACTCTCCCTTAGCTACCGCAAGTCTGATCTCTCCGATCACCACCAGCTTCAGTGAATCCTCAGATTCGGTGAATTCTGCGAATGCTCTGGCCTTTTTCATGGCCTCCTCTGCCGCCAAGGTCTCTCCTTCGGTCAGCGCCAGGATACCGAGCACCCGGTACAGATGATCCGTCATATAGTAGATTCCCTCTTCCCGTGAAACCTGCAGCGCCGCCAATGCAGCTTCACGGCTTCCCGCATAATCCCCCAGGGCAGACAGACTAATACTCTCGGCATAATGAAGATCGATTTCAAAGATAAAATCATTCCCCACCTTGTTATCCTCATACTCCTTGCGGACCCGGCGAATCAGCTCCAGCCCGTCCGCGTATCTGTTCTGTGCGAAATTCAGGGCATAGGAAATATACTGCACCTTCGCCCGTTCCACGAATAAGCCGAAGCGTTCATAGATCAGCGCTGCCCGTTCCAGCTCCGCTTCCCCGCCTCCGGCTCCCGTATAGAAAAGGGAACTTACATAGAACTCCAGCAGACGCGCAGCATCAATCGTCATCGGAAGCGTACGCTCCGTGAGCGGCTGGAGCCGCTGGATGACCTCCCTGTAATTCTTCGCCTTGAACTCGGCCTCCATCTCCCGGACTAGCGGAGCCAGCTCCGCCTCCTCCTCACCTTCGAGGAAGTATCCCGGATCAACTCCCAGCCTGCCGGCCAGAACCTGCAAGCTGTTCATCGAGGGCAAGGCGCGTCCATTCTCGATTTGACTCAGCATGCTCTTGGTCATATAGTCTCCGGCAAGGTCCGTCTGCGTAAGCCCCTTAGCCTTGCGCAATTGCTTGACTTTCTCTCCGATAGTTTGTTTGGTGGTCATCTGCTTGCCAACTTTCCAGGTAGCTTTTCTTTTCAGTATAGCTTACCTATACCCTAAGAGAAAGCTGGAAATACGCTAAAGTTAAATTATATTAAACTTTTTATTGCATTCTTAATTTTTTACTCATACAATAAGTTTAATTAAACTTAACTTTCGATCAAAGGGAGTGCTATTATGTCTCAAATAACATCCGCAGCCCATGATAAGGCAGCGACTAACCGTAACATATTTCTCTTCTTCAGCAGCAAGCTGGTCTCTGTTCTCGGCTCCAGTATGTACACCTTCGTAGCTGGTCTGTTCATTCTGAATGAGACTGGGTCAGGGAGCAGCTTCGCCGTTACACTGCTGTGCGGGCTGCTGCCCGGTATCCTGCTGGCCCCCTTCGCCGGTGTGCTCGCCGACAGAGTTAACCGCCGCAGGCTGCTGATCGGCTCGGACCTGGCCAGTGCCCTGATTATGTCCCTGGCCTTTCTATTCGTCTCGCTGGAGGGAATGTCCCTATGGACTATCTATCTGTCGCTCATTCTATTATCTATCTGCTCTACCTTCTATAGTATCTCAGTCTCCTCCTCGATGATGATGCTTGTAGACAGCGGCTCCGTCCAGCGGGCCGGATCACTGAATCAGATTGCCGGATCGGCTGGCCACCTGCTGGCTCCGATTCTCGCCGGTCTTCTGTATGCCTTCCTTCCCCTTCAGGATTTCATGCTGCTGAACGCGGCAGGCTTCATCGTTTCGACCGTGATGGGCTGCATGCTGAGATACAAGCCGATTCCACGGCTTCATGCTGCCCTTGAACCTGCCGAAGCCGCTGGCCCCCAGCCGCTCCGCGAACGTCTGGGCACTGCTGTTAACGGGGTACGCACGAATCTGAAGGAAGGCTTCGCTTATGTGATCCGCCGTCCGGTCCTCCGCTCCCTGATGGGGATTGTGTTCTGGATTAATTTCTTCGTCGTCGCCTTGAATGTTGTGCTGCCCTACGTTGCAGTACAGACACTCGGACTCTCCTCGAAGCAATATGGAGTCCTCGAAGCGATGCTGGCGGCAGGCGTACTGCTGATATCGCTGCTGCTTGCTATACTTCCCCAGAGCAAGAGTCCGGTGAAGCCGATCCTCGGAGGCTTAAGCGCGCTGGGAGTGTTATTCCTCGCACTGGCGGTTCCGCTGCTGCTGCATTTCACCCCGAAGGCCACCTTCCTTCTCTTCCTGCCGCTGCTCCTGCTTGTCGGTATCATAATTATGATCATCAATATTCCGATCCAGGTATATCTGCAGCAGACCACTGAGGAAGAGTATCGTGGACGCGTATTCGGGCTGGTGGAGGGCATCGCCGGTTCCATCGCTCCGCTCGGAATGCTGCTCTATGGAGTCCTCCTCGACCGGATTCCCGGCTCGTTCATTCTGCTCGTCTCCGGTGCAGCTATTCTGGCGGTCACGCTGGCCGGACGGAGAGGCCTCGTCCGCAGCGGTGCCGCTGATCAACAGGCCGCTCAGGGGAAGACAGAGCAGGCGGGGGCCTGAATGTCTGTCTGAATTGACCATAGCTGGCAAGCTGTCCAATTGATACGCTTAACGCAGCAGAATCTAATCAAGGAGGCGGAACATTATATGTATGCGCACCACAGGCAGACGCTGGAGAAGCTGGCGGAGAAGCTGGAGCAAGACCCTGCTTGTCTGGCGGCAATCACCAGCGGATCTGTAGCCAAGGGAACCGCCAGCGAGACCTCGGATGTAGATGTTCATCTGGTCTTCACCGATGAAGCCTATGCAGAATATGAGCGGAACGGTAAGCTTTCCTACGTGGACCGGGAAGTCAGCACCTATGAAGGCGGATATGCTGATATCAAGGTGATCAACCGCCGGTTTCTGGAGCTTGCCGCCCGGCGCGGCAATGAGCCGACGAGGTATGCTTTTACCGGTGCAGAGGTGTTATTCTCCAGAATTCCGGAGCTGGATGAGCTGGTGGCCCGGATTCCTGTCTATCCCGGAGAGAACCGCGAGCGTAATTTGCGGGAATTCTGCGCTCAGATCTACCTGCACGGGCTATATTTCGCCAAGGAAGCGGGCCAAAAAAATGACGCCTACCTGCTCGCTCATACGGCGGTCCAACTGGTGTTTTTCAGCGGACGGATGATTCTGGCGTATAACCGGCTGCTTTTCCCAAGCCCTAAAGGGCTGCTGGATGCTGTCGATGCTGCGGAAGCCAAGCCGAAGAATTTCCGTACACTGGCAACAGAGCTGCTGCAATCGCCCAGTGCACATAAGAGTGTGCGCTTCGCCGCGAAGATGCTGACTTTCTATAATCATGGCTTGTCCTTCGAGCAGGCACTCGGGATCTATGTGCTGAACAACGAGCGTGCCTGGATGGAGCAGCCTCCTTCCTTGCAGGATCGCTAGTGTAGACAGACATTCATATTCGGCATACTTACTGGAACCTCCAGCGGAATAGTGGAACAGCAAAAAGCGTCCCCCACAAAGGGAGTCGCTGTTTGCTGTTGCTGGAATTAGCTGCTGTCAATGATTTCACTCTGCTAGCACAATCGCTATAGTGGAAGCACCTCAGAGACCTGGCGCCGCTGCGCCTCAGCCATGATCCGGGCTTGCAGCTGCACCCGTTCCCAGGTAGCACTCAGGCCCTCGGCCTGCTGCCCGCTCATGATCGCTGCAAAAGCCTCCAGCTGGCCCACATAATAGTTCAGCGGTTCGAATTCGCATAGGGTGGTACGGTTGTCCGGCAGATCATGCCGGATTTTGAGCTTATAGAACCCCTTGATCGGCCGGAAGAAATCGGGGACCGTCAGCACGGTATGGTCGAAATACAGGGTATGCGAGGCCCGGAAGGGCAGCTCGAAGGAAGTGAGGCACTCAGCCCGCAGCCCGTTCTTGTATTGCAGCGCCGCCTGAAAGGTCCAATCGCAGCCATCCGGCCCGTCAAAGGCCGACTGTGCCAGGATCTCCTCCGGCTCAAGACCGGCAAGGGTCTGCACGAATTGCAGCCAATAGCAGCCCAGATCGGCAAAAGCGCCTCCGCCCTTAGCCTTAACACTCCGGTAATTTCCGGCATGCCTGTTCTTGGCAGGAACGGAGATTCGGGTGCTGATCCTGCGCAGCGCGCCGAATTCGCCCGAATCGACGATGCCCTTCAGCGCCTGCTGCCAGGGGTGACAGGCAATCATCAGCCCCTCAGTGAGCTTCGGAGCTGCAGGGTTGTCCTTCGCCAGCCTTAACTGTTCCGCTTCTTCAGGATGGAGACAGATCGGCTTTTCCACCAAGACATGCTTGCCCGCATTCAAGGCCCGGATCGCCCACTGCGCATGAAGCTCATTGCTGAGCGCAATATATACTCCATCCAGATCGTCCAGCTCCAGCAACTCGTCCAGACTAGCCGCCACATAGGGAATTTGGTACGCCTCGGCCATAGCCTCCGCTTTCGCCAAGGTACGGTTGGCAATCGCCGTGATCTTCACCTTGTCCACTATCCGTGCCGGCTCCAGCATCGCTGGAACCGCAATACTCGAGGCGCCCAGAATGCCGAGCTTATAGCTTGGCTCCTCTACCACACTGCTCATATCTGAGCCAGCGCAGCGTAGGTGTTCAAGTACAGCACATTACATTTGGAGCAGGCCGGAGACAAGCCTTCATCCAGAATCCGCCGCAGCCGGTCGTAGCGGGCAGAATTCCATATTTCGGTGAGCGAGTATTCATTCACATTGCCAATAGCCAGCTCCCCAAAAAATTTACAGGCGCTCACCATGCCATTCGGGGCAATATCCACCCGGGTACTGAGCGCCAGACATTTCGACGTACTGCGGGATTTCATCGGCTTGCCGGCCACGAAATCCTCAATCTCATCAAAGTCCAGCCCCGGCTGATAACGGATTCGGGTATTATTCCAGGTATTGCTGTTAATCCGCCGCAGGTCTTCCGTCAGTCTGCTGATATTCTCCGGCTGGATATGGTATTTGAACGCATGCCAGCTGCTCCGGTGATCCGGCGGAAGCTCGGCCAGCCACTGGAAGTGTTCATCGTAGAAGCGGTCCATTGCAAAACTGGTATCTTCCGAGATATACCATGGGAAGCAGAGCAGGACAAGATCCACACCCTTTTGTTCAAAAAACTCCACCAGCTCATATAATCTCCCGATCATATTGTCGTTGATCACATTATGCACCGAGATCCGGCCGCGGAAGCGGCCCTGCTCGCGCAGCTCCAGCAAGCGGTCAACGGCGTCGATGACCTTCTGGAATGAATTCTTGCCGCGCAGGAAATCATGCTCCTCCTGGAACCCCTCGATCGGGATCAGCAGCTCCAGATTGTCCGAGATTGCACACAGTTCCTCCTCGAACTTAGGGATCATATAGGCATTGGTACAGATCGTAGTATCGCGGGGATGCTCCTTAAGAAGGTCCAGAATCTCCTTGGCCTGCCGGTGAAACAGCGGCTCGCCTCCCCATAAATACAGGCGGGACTGCGCTTCATCCGTCTCCTCCAGCAGCCTCTGGATCATTCCCAGATCCATATCCAGATTCTGCTCGGCGGTATCCATATCATGATGGTAGCCGGATTCATTCCATTGATAGCAATGCTTGCAGCGCAGATTGCAGCGGTTGGTCAGCTTGAGGGACATAATCTCCGGCATCACTGTCTTGAAGCCGGGATCATGCTTGCGTTCCCTGTGCGGGACCACCACATTCTTGATCGTACGTTTCAATGCCTCGAAGGACTGCTCGTCCAGGCTCACTCTGCTGGTTGGCTGCATTAGCTTCTCCCTCCTGCTGTGGATAATTGTTCAGCATAGCTTGCCGCATAGTCCGGGTATTGACCTCTAGCGGCTCTGAGATTATTCGCCAGCTTGCGAAGTACATCATCATCATATCCTGACTCGGCCCATTCCCCGTAAGTAATACCGTAACCAAGCCCGACCCACAGATCACTGTTGATCTTCTCATGCGGGCCGAAGGGATCGAGCAGCACCAGCGGTGTGCCCGAAGCCAGGGAATCTATCAAAGCGCCGCCGCCCGGCTTGCTGATGACTGCGGACGCCTGCCGGATGACTCCGTACATCCCCTCCCCGTAGCTCTGGCAGGGCGGGAAACGCTCTGTCCGGTTACCGGTTACTTCTGCAAACGGCGGGAAGGTATACTGCCCGCTGTCGTCCTTCGTCCAGGTCCGCCACTGCGGATCATTCATATAATAACGTCTGCCGCGGACAGGCCCGCCGATCTCCTCAATGCTGTAAGCGGCAATATCCAGCTCGTACCCCGCCGACTCCAGCGCGTCAAATTTCTCGCGGAAGGTGCCGATTCCCCAGCCGCCCCCATGAACGACCAGCCGCCCGTTCCTCGCCGCAGCAGGCAGTGCTTCCCCAGATCCGGCATCGATGCTGCACAGAATCTCCTGCTTCCCGGGATCATACATGCTTACTTCATGGTAGCCTTCTGCGTAAGCCGGATTCAGCTTGCGCAGATTCTTCCACGATGGCGACAGGTCAGCGTCAATATACAGCAGGTCAGCATACACGCTTACCCCCGCCAGCTCACGGTACTGGTCCATAACATGCACCCAATGCCCAGACAAGACGATGAAGTGCTGCCGTTCCTCCTGCTTCCATTGCTGCAGCAAATGCTCAACGGCTGCGGGATCAAGGCTGCTTCTTATATCGGACGGTATTTTCTGAGAAGTCAGGGCTACGGCGAAGCTCTGCTGGTACGCCCTGCGGCTGTTGTCTGTCTGCTCCTTTTTGCGCTCAGGCATTAAGGTCTCGAACACCTCAATCTCCGCCTGAAGGCCCAGCCCGGTTAACTTGCGTTCCAGCAGCAGACCAGGAACATAGAAACCAAGGCCAAAGCCCGAGCATAGAATCGTCACGGTGTTATTCATTGGAGGGTTCCTTTCTTTATCGCAGGATAGTATAGCCTGTGCGCATGAGAGATTCGTCCAGCGTATGGATGAGTCCACGCTTGCTGTCTTCACTCCGGTAAGTCAGGGCCGCATACAGTTTGCCCTTTGTGGAACCGGCAGCACGGGAGGGGTCCAGCGGCTGGAGCGCGCTAGAGGTCAAGGGCATCACACCTTCACCTGCCCCCAGCGAGAATAAAATCCCCGTCTCCTCCATCCGCTCCAGCAGCTCCTCATAATGAACCTTGCCCATAGCCGCCAGCGGTACCTGAATCAGGCATGTGTGCATACCTTCCTGCTTGAACCGGCGGTCTACATGATGCTTGATCAGACTCATCGACTTGCGGGCATTGATCTCTACCAGAGGCGCCAGGCTTCCGTCACGCAGCAGCATGGAATCAACACACACCTCACCGTAATATCCGTCAGCGTGCAGCTCCCGGCCTATGCTGTGCATGGTCTCCCAGTAGCCTTCCTTGTCCAGCTTGTCCAGCAGAGACGGCTGCGGGGAGCGGGATTCTCCGAAGGCGAAGCCCTGGTTCACCAGCTGCTGGGCAGACAAAAGGGTGACCCGGCCTTCCGGATCAATCTGAAACTGGCAGGAGAAGTCTGTCTCCCGGTCCAGCAGAGGCTCAAGGACAAACCGGATTCTTTTGCCCTGATTGCGGCTCGATTCCAGATGCCCGGCCATCCGGCGCAGCATACGCTCTGAATCCACCAGCTGGTTCCCTTTACCGGATACCCCATACTCATCCTTGATCAGGAAAGCCCCCTTCTCCAGCAGCGCTTGTCCCGATTGCAGCAGCTCCTCCAGACTGTCGACCACTACCGCAATATTCGGCAGCCCCAGCCGGTCCCGCATCGCTGTAGAATAGCTCTTCGTATTCACCGCCCGTACAATCTCTTCATCAGGCAACGTAGGCAAAAGCTTGTACCGGCTAACCGCCTCCTGTGTCCCGGGAAGCACGGCGAAGGGCTCCAGCAGCGCTCCTTCCGGTATTAAGCGGTCCGGTTCCTGCCCGGCGTCCATCCGGCCCAGCAATTCAAATATATTCAGCGCCGCCTGTGCGGGAACAGACTCCACTGTCTCCAGGCGGAGCGCAACCATATTGGTGCTGAAAGCATAACCGAGCGATTGCAGATAGTCATATTGTGCCCGGTTCATCCCCTGGCGGGTTAAGAGCACATCGCCGCTCCCGCAAAAGACAAACAGCATTTCATCCATCGCCTGCACGATAGCCAGCGCCTTCGCATCGGGAATGGCCGGCAAGGAGGCCAGATCCTCCTCCCGCCAGTACCGCTCCGACTCCAGGCTGCCGCAGTGCACAGCATTCCTCATCATACGGCAAGCCCGGCGACATAAGCGGAGAACCGGTCCACTGATTTCAGATGCTCCAGATCAAAGGTGTCGAAATCTACCTCTATATTGAATTCATCCTCGACTCTCAGAATAAAATTAATGATCTGCAGGGAGTCAAGTGCGGCGTCCAGGGTCAGGTCAGAAGCTCCGCTGAGCGTCTGAAGCAAACCTGGTTCCTCCTTGATTTCGGCAATAATCTCAATGACTTTCTGCTGCATGTGTCTACCCCTTTCAGGTTGCGGAATTGGAATGAATAGCATGAATATACCAAATTTTAAGTTGTTAATATATGGTTGAATGCGCCAAAATATTGAGATATACTAGGGTGGATTCCAGTCATCCAACATAAGGAAGCAGGAAACGGAGGTTTGTTTATGGAAGCTTTTCCGGTATTTACGGGGGATTATTTATTCGACTCCTCTTCACCCGTACAAATGCTCCTGACTCAAAATACGGTCACTTCCGTACGTCATCAGCACGATTTCGTAGAGCTGGCCTACGTGGTTCAAGGGACAGGCATTCATCTGGCAGGTGAGGATAAAATGCAGGTGGTGCAGGGGGATGTTCTAGTGATTCCGCCGGGGATATCCCATGTCTTTCATCCGCAGGATCTGAGCGGTACCGAGCCGCTGCTGATCCTGAATTGTATGCTCAGGCCCGGGCTTGACAGTGTGCTCAGAGAGCTGCCGGGTCCCTTATCCGAAGAGGCCCTCTTGCCGCTGCTTAAGCTTCTGGAGGTGCGGCAATGGTTCGGATACAGGGAGAAGAATAAGGAAATTCTCTTCCTGCTCGGGCGGCTGCAGGGGATGCTGAACTCTGGCCCGCTTATGGATGAGCAGCGTCTATACCCGCCGCTGCTGGAGCTGGCCAAGCTGATTATGCCCGCAGCAGACACTCCCTTCGCCGAACGCCCGGGACCGCAGTATGACCCGCTGCATGATGTCCTCCTATATATGATCAGTAACTATAGTGAGCGGATCACGCTGAATGAGATGAGCCGCCAGCTTGCGGTGAGCTCCCGCCAGTTCCAGCGGCTGCTTAAGAATAAGACCGGCAGGTCCTACATCCAGATCTTCCAGGAGATCCGGATGAAATACAGCTGTATCCTGCTCCTGTTCACGAAGCTTGGCGTCCAGTCCGTGGCCCTTGAGGTCGGCATTTACGACATGAAATACTTCTACCGGCTCTTCCGCGAATTCAGCGGCATGACTCCCGCTTCTTATCGCGACCGGCTGCACAGCCACTTCTGCTCGGCGAAGGAGATGATGAGCAGTGTTGAACATTGCTCCTGTTAAAAGTACCCACTACCCTAAGCTGCGCAGCTGTATTGATGATTGCATCCAGTCTGTAGCACAGTGGCAGGGACTGGACAGCAAAGGCATGTACGGCGATGCCTGGCAGATGTTCCTGGATGAGCCGCAAGCCCCGGACCAGCCTTTGATTGAGCGGATACGGCTGCCCCGGATCAATACCGGCTATCTGTCCGCGTATCATGGCCTTACCTTCAGTTATATAGAACGGACTGAACCGGCAATGGATAGAAGCTATATGCTTGACCTGCTGGAGAATCAGCTGTCCTCAGGCATGCCGGTTCTGGTTGGCTTCGATTCCTATGACTGTCCCTGGTGTGTAGCCTACCGCAGGCTGCATACGAGCCATGCCTGTCTTGCCGTGGGCCTGGACAGGGAGAAGAGTCTGATCTATCTAACGGATGCTTACTATGGCAAGGATCTTGAAGTGATAGATTTCAGCATCCTTGAAGGGGCCTGTCATTTCTATGCTTTATTCGGGCGGTGCGAAGTCTCACGTTCCTGCTCAGATTGGCAGACGATCCTTCAAGAGGTGCTTACCAGCCCAGCCCAACAGATTCGGCCGGATCAAGTGGGCGTCCAGCTCAGGGCGTATGCCCAGGCCTATCTGGAAATAGGGATACAGCCTGATAACTCACCCGAAGCCAGTTCGGCCTTCAAAATCTATGCCAACGCCTTGCCGATCAGCCGAATCCGGTTCAGCCAATTCCTGCAGCTGCTGGAGCGCGAAGGCCCGGCGCCTGCTCTCTCCCGGGCGGCTGAAGGCTACCGTCAGGCAGGCGAGCAGTGGGATCTGATCAATCAGTTCATGATTAAGGGGATGTGCTCGGGCAACAAGCCCGCCGCGCGGGTGAAGCTTCACAGGAATATGTGTGAGATCATCCGCCTGGAAGAACAGCTTCTGGAGGAACTGGTAGATTTGGCTATGACTACGCAGCCTAGCAGATAGCTCCTCTACCATACAAAACAAATAGAGCAGCGGCCCCCAACCGGGAACCGCTGCTCTGCTCTTGTTAACCTAACTATACTGCTACTTGCGCACCGAGAGGACGAACCGCTCCAGCGCGCTTATATCCGTAATGCTCTGATTGCAGCCCTGATTATCCAAACATACGTACTGGCCCACGGAAGCAAAATTATCTGCCGCCGCCAGCTCCGGCTTGGTCTTGACGGTCAGGAAGGCAAGCTCCTGCTGCCGGTTGCAGAACAGGCAGTAGCCCTTCTTATGCATCGGCAGCATCCGGCCTTCCACACCAATGAACTGCCCTTCATGCGGATAGACGATGAACAGCTTGTTCGTGGCGATGTCCGCCCAGGCCAGATACGTGACATAACGGAAATCAAAGGACTGCAGGTCAGGCAGCTTCATCTTTTTATTCTTGGGAAACAGCTTCTGAATCTGCTTCAGCGTAATTGGCGGAAACGGCTCCAGATAAGGCTCCAGCCCGCTGGTATACTGCTGGAAGTCCTCGGCCTTCTCGAAGGTGGAGATGGCCCGCAGCATCTGCTCCTGCTCGGCGGTCAGTGAAGCGAAGGCTCCCGTCACGTTGAGCTCGGCGCTGTATCTTACGGTCTCCAGGACACGGCGGTCCGCTACCGAACGCAGTGTTTTCAGCACAAAATCCGCTTGTTTCTTAATATAATTATATTGATGGTTTCTAATAAATGTTGGTTTCACAGCTCTTCAGCCCCTTATTATTATTGATTACAGCAATAAGGTGCAGAGCCTGCGATTAGAAACGATAATATCTGTTTGGGCGATCAAGATTGTCCTGCCGCGCCCCACGCAAAGTATCGCCCCGGATCAGGCTCTGCATGAGGACTCCCTAGCTAATGAGCAATTCGTTGCCATCCGTGTAACCCCCTATCAACTAACCTGCCAAAAGTATAGCAGGAAATTACGAATGGAACAATTCCAAATCCTATAGGTGCACAGCAGATGCCCTGGGATGACGGCGGATGGTGGAGCCGGTTTTTACTGTTTATTTTATAGCAGGAGGGTATTAAAAGATTCCGCATCCAGCTCCAGCTTGTAATGCGTGCCGTCATTCGAGAGGGTAACCGTCCGCGATTCCTTGAACGGATTGGCAATGACTAGGACCCTTCTGCCCTCCGGCGTCTCGAAGGCGACTGCATTTCCGCTCCATTTGCCCTTGAGGCCGATTCGGCTGGAGCCGGGACTCACGAAATGGGCGAAATGCTTCATGACATAGAACTCAGGATTGTACACTGCCTTGACGCCTCCAGGGTCTACAGTAATCATGGAGTTCTGTTCCCATCCCCACGTACTGCGCCCCTTAGGCAGCAACACCATATTCCAGTAGATATACGCGTTCACGCCGTTAGTGAAATAATGCTGATACAGGTTGAATATATATTTGGCATAAAACCAGGTGTTCTCCCCGTCCCCGCACTCATTCTCCGTCTGCATATAACGCAGTTCAGGATAGGCCTGTACCGTACGCTGGATGCCGTATTTGCCTGCCCACTGGTAGCCGACTCCCTTCACATACTTGTAAGCTTCAGGATCACTTAATACTGTATGGGCATAGGCATCGAAGCTGCTGTCCTTCTTCTTCATCCACTCGTCCCAAGGCTCCGGCGCGTTGATCGTGCCCAGCCAGATCTCCGTAGCAAGTCCATGCTGTTCAAAAGCCGGCCCCAGATAATCCCGGATGAATTCCAGCAGTTGCCCGCCGGTCCATACGCAGGAAGGGAATTTCTGATCGGCCACCACTTCGTTCTGTACATGTACCTGATGAATGGTAATTCCCTCTTCAGCATAAGCCTGGACGAACTTCACAAAGTAGAGCGCATAGGCCTCCAGAATATCCTTCTCCCAGCGCAAGCTGCCGTAATTGTAGACGCGCGGGAATTTCATCCACGTTGGCGGACTCCAGGGGGAAGCGAATAATTTCAGCTCCGGGTTCAGCTTGAGAGCCTCGCGGATATAGGGGATCAGATACTTCCGGTCCCGCTCGATGGAGAAATGCTCCATGGCATAATCGCCGTCGGTCTCATTCAGGCTGTACCATTCCAGGGCATAGTCGCTGGCCCCGATCGGCAGGCGGCAAATGCTGAACCGGTGATCCCCTTCCGGGTGAAACAGCGAATGCAGCACAACGCTTCTGTCCTCGTCTGTGAGGAGATTGAGCGCCTCGAACCCCAGCTCATTGAAGCATCCGCCGAACCCTTCGATATTCTGATGCAATTGTCCGGTGAACGCCAGATCCACTGCTTCGGCAGTGGTGGCTTCCAGGGGATGGGATACCCAAGGCTCATTTTCTGTACTCGATATCCATACTTGTCCTGTCACGTCCACGCTTATGCCTCCAATGCTGTAGATGTTCTCCAGTGTTATGTTTATTTAATAATCATAACGCCCCAAGCACCAAGCGTAAGTTCTTCATCCTGCGCTACTGCATTGCCGGACAACAGCTCCTGACCGGCTTCGTACGGATATTTGAAGCTGAGCGGCTGGGCTGAGTAGTTGTAGTAGTAACGGATAGTATTGCCCTGGCGGTTCACGCCGGACTTCACGATGAGCGGGAACGACAGCTGCTGGTCCGCTCCCCATAACCCGGCCAGCTGGAGCGTATCGCGCAGGATCTCCGCAAGTGCGGCAGGTCCGGTCATACAACCGATGTAGGTGGCTGTTCCTTCGCCGAAGGTATTTCGGGTGACGGCTGCATATTCGCCCCACTGGGGATGATCGTAGCTGGCCAGCACCTCCGCTGAACCGGGAACAATCATCTCCATCCAGGTGCGGACGGTGTGAACGCCTGCTTCGGCTCCCTCAGGGAACAGCTTGCCGGTAAGTCCCGTAACCGCATTCGGTGTGGCAAAATGACTGTAGGCAATCCCGCAGGCCTCATGAATGATCCCGGGTTGTGCGGTATGACGAACCTTCACCTGTTCATCGGTGAACCCGCTCTTGAAGGAATAGACTACATGGCCGCCGCTGCGGACGTAGTCATTCAACTGCTGCAGCGCTTCATCGGAGACGGCGTATAACGCAGGAACCACAACCAGCTCATACTCGCTTAGGCGCGGGCTGCCCGGCTGGATGAAATCGCAGGCGATGTTCATTTTATAGAGCTCATCGTACATCCAGCGGACCACATCATTATAGATCAATCCTCCCGGCAGCTTGAACCATTCGATCGCCGACAGCGCTTCATTGCTGACCATAACGGCCACCTTACTGGTCTTCTTCAGTCCGATCAGCTGGTCGCTTAACCGCTTGAAGTCCGCGCCGATAGTCATAGCTTCCTTATACACCGAGTTAGGCAGGAAGTCATGGCTGAGCAGCCCCTTCCAGTAGGTCTCAAAGGAGTTATGAATCGAATGCCAATGCCAGTAAGCGACCATCGAAGCCCCTGAGCCCAGATGGCTGAATGCCAGCTGCCGCAGCTGTCCTGGATATGGCGTCCACTCCGGGAACGCTTGCGCCTGCGTCTCCAGCACGAAGTAATTATCCTGCTTCAGCGAGCGGATCAGATCTCCCCCGAAGGCAATCTCGGCACCGGTCAGCTGGTCCTGGGACGGATGATAAATATCTGTACCGGCAATGTCAAAAGGCTGCGAAGCCGCAAAGTGGTCTACCGAAGGCTGAACACCGAAGGAATAGCCCCGCCACTCGAAATCGAAGTTATGTGTGGTGAACTGCCCCGGCTGCTTATACTCATTCACAATTCCGACCTGCCACGTCAGGAACTCATTCACCAGTCCCCGCTGGAACCGGGCGAATTCCGCACCCAGACTGCCGTTGATTGTCCCTGTCATGGACGGGAAGTCCTCCCAGCTGTCGATCCGGTTACTCCAATAATCCAGACCGAACTGGTGGTTGATGGCTTCGAGCGTTCCGTAGGTTTCCCTCATGTATTTGACGAAGCTAAGCTGGACGTTCGGTCCGGCTGTCTCATAATGCTTGGTCTCATTATCGATCTGGTAGCCAATCACCGCCGGATGCTTATGTACCACAGCCATTAGCTTGCGGATGATCCGCTCCGCGTAGAACAGATACGCCGGACTGGTGATATCCATAATCTGTCTGGCACCATATTTGCCTTCCCCGTTCACGGTGACCGCCAGCACCTCCGGGTGCTCCTTGACCATCCAGGCCGGAACCGCATAGGTAGGTGTTCCTACAATGACATGAATTCCGGCCTCATGCATCGCATCCAGCACTCTACGTACAGAGGAGAAGTCGAATACCCCGTTCTGCGGCTCATGTGTGCTCCAGGTGGATTCGGCAATCCGGACGGTATTAATGCCCGCATCCTTCATCATTTGGATGTCCTGCGCAAGACGGTCATAAGGCATGTATTCATCATAATAAGCAACGCCGTATAACAAGTGATCCATTATAATCCTCCTAAGAGTTTTGATAGCATACACATCCTGAATCTCTTCGCAAAACTGGCTCGGAAGCATTCGCTTAGAGTTTTGATAGCATACGCTTAGAGTTTGGTCCGCTTTAAGATCAGCCTTTTACCGCGCCCGCAGTAACGCCCTTGGTAATCTGTTCGTTGAAGATAGCGTAGATGACAATAGCCGGGATCGAGGTCAGCACCATGACCGCAAATTGTGAGCCGTAGTCTGAGGAATACTGGCCGGCGAAGTTCATGACCGAGAAGGGCAGCGTCTTCAGCGCATCTTTACTGAGGAAGGTCGAGGCCATAATGAATTCATTCCAGCAGTTCAGGAACGTTGTAACGATGACCGTAACCAGTGCAGGCGCGGTAAGCGGTGCAATGATCTGGAAGACAATCCGGTAAATATTCGCGCCGTCTACCACGGCGGACTCTTCCATTGCTCTAGGAATGCTACGCATGAAGCCGGTCAGGATAAAGGTTCCCAGCGGTACAGACACTGCGGTGTATGGCAGGATCAGCCCGAGATAGGAATTCGTCAAGCCCAGCGCCTTGAAGATGGCAAAGTTAGGCAACAGGGTCGCATGAATCGGAATCATAATCCCCAGCAGGATAATGGTGAAGAAGACTGAGCGCAGCTTCCACTGCATCCGGGTAAAGGCATAGCCGAGCGTAAGGGACAGAATCACCGTTAACAGAATGGTTACGGAGGTAACGAAGGCGCTGTTAATGAAGTAGCGCAGGAATTTGCCGTCCACCCAGGCATTGATATAGTTCTGCCACTGGGGGTCACTCGGCCATTTCAGGACGCTGGAGGAGTAGAATTCATTGCTGCTGAGGAATGAGAAATCTACCAGCCAGATGAGCGGGAACAGCTGAACCAGGGCGACGATCAGGAAGAACACCCATAGTATGGTTTTTGTGCTTTTTGTCATGGTGAGTCCTCCTTAGAATTCCGTCGCATCACTGCGGGTCAGTTTGTTACTGAGATAGGTGGCAAGCAGGCAGACAATAATAAACAGAATCGAGATGGCGTTGGCATAACCGTATTGGCTTGCCGAGAACGCCTTGTTATAGAGATACACGGCCAGGAATTGGGTGGAATCGCCGGGACCGCCGTTAGTGGTCAGGAACACGGTCTCCATCTGTTTCAAGGCGGTAATCATAGCCAAAGTAATCTGCACCGTAATAACCGGTGACAGCAGCGGAACGGTAATCCGCCAGTGCAATCGGAAGCCGGAGGCTCCGTCCAGTGAAGCGGCTTCATACATATCATCGGGAATGCCTTTGAGTCCTGCATAATAGAACAGCAATCCCCAGCCGAAGCCGGCCCAGATCAGGATGAATAACATGGAGACGAGCGCAGTGCTGCTGTCCCCCAGCCAAGCGTGCTTAAGGAAGCCGAGTCCCAGGGAATCCAGCATTTTGTTGAAGGCGCCGAAGGTCGGGTCAAGCAGGGATAACCACATTTTTGAAATAACGACTACAGAAATGACACATGGGATGAAGAAAATCGTTCTGAACCACTTCTCTGCCTTACCGCCCAGGCGGTCCAGCATAATGGCAAAAAAGATGGCAATCGGATGTTGGATCAGGATAAAGCCCAAACCGAGCAGTACGGCATTTCTAAGTGCCAGCCAGAACCTGGAATCGTGAAACAGCAGCTCTGTATAGTTGGCGAATCCGATGAATGCCGAGGGTGTTCCCGGAGACAAAGTGTCTCTGAACGAGTAATATGCGCTGAGCACAATTGGCACAAGAAAGGTCAGGGCGAACAGGAGAATCCCCGGAAAGACGAACAGAAAGATTGCCATTTTGTTGTTAAATACTTTTTGCATGGAACTCCAACTCCATCCTTAAGATTAGAGAGGGGCAAGAATGCTTCCCGCCCCGTCTCCTTTCATTCTCTATAGTGGTGATCTGTTATTGTGTTTCCGCAGCCTTTTGAAGATCGGCCAGCAGCTGTTCAGGTGTTGACCCGCCAGCGAAGAACTTGCCGAAGGCATTCTGTGCATCATCCTTGAACTTAGGTGTACCGGAGTCAAGGGCGATAGAACCCGCTGTGCTGGTAGCCCCGGTCAGAACTTCAGTCAGTTGCTTCTGCAGCTCGCTCTCTTTGCCGGTAAGCTCATATTTCTGTGCCGGTACAGCCGCTCCGGTATCCCATACAATCTTGGCCCATTGATCGGCAGACATCATATAATCGAAGAACTTCTTGGCTTCTTCAGGATGCTTCGAGCTGCTCACCAGTGAATATCCTCCGCCATTCCAGGCCAAAAGATCGGTGTCCTTGCCTTTGCCGCCTTCGACAACCGGGAATTTCAGTACATTCACATTGTTGCGGAAGTCTTCCGGCAGCTTGTCATTCGTTGCCATCCCTGCTTCCCAGGAGCCCATATACCACATAGCAGCCCGGCCTTGCGTGAACAGGTTCTGGGAAGCGCCGTAGTCCGCTGTCATGAACGATTCCTGGAACAGCTTGGTGTCTCTGGCCTGGGCCAGCAGCTCAGCAGCTTTGGTGAAATTCTCATCGCCAGTGAAATTCTTCTTCTTCGCTACCGCATCCAGCATCAGGTTCTGATCGCCGGTGAGGCGTACGACAAGATCCTGGAAGAAGGCCGCGAAGCTCCACAGGTCCTTACCGTTCATCGACATCGGCTCAATGCCTTTGGCGCGGAACTGCTTGCCCGCTTCCAGCAGCTCGGCATAGGTGGTAGGAATCTTGATGCCGTTGTCATCGAACAGCTTTTTGTTATAATAGATCACTTCATAGTCACTGTTGCGGGGCAAGCCGTAGAGCTTGTCGTTAAAGGTGAATGATTTGTAGACGCCCGGCAGGAATTTGTAGGTGTCCCCTTCGTATTCTGCAGGGTTCAGCTCTTTCACATAGCCGGCTTGTACCAGCGTATTCAGCTCTGCTCCGCCGTGAACCATGGTCACATCCAGCGCTTCGTTGGAGGCCATGTACGCCTTCAGCTTGTTTTTGAACGGCTCCTCGGCGAGGGTCTCGATATCGATCTTGACATTGGGGTTCGCTTTGATATAGTTGTCGATTACCATTTGCTCTGCCAGCCCCTGGCCGGATTTACGGTCGGGAAGGTTCGAGAACAGACGCAGCGTTACTTCCTTGTCCGCAGAGCCGGTTGTACCGCCGTTCGTGCTGCTGCCTGCATTATTGTTCTTGTCATTGCCGCCTCCGCATGCGCTAAGCACCGAGACTGCCGCAAGGGCCGTAACCAGCAGTATATTACGTGTGGATTTTGAATTCATAACCATGTCATTTCCCCCTAATTGTTATTGATCGTGGGTTGCTTTCTTTGTTTCTGAACACATCGTACCAGAGCACTAGAGTCAGGGTCAGTAGAGAAAAAGAGAGTAATGTTGAAAATTGTCGACTTCGCTTGTCAGCTCCCTTGTGTATATTCGGCATTACGCATAAGATAAAAATCAAAAAGGTTAGTGATCCTGTGCTGCGCTACTACTTGAATATGAACCTGCGATACAAGATAACCATACTGATCTTCCTGCTGATCACCGGGGTGGCCTGCACACTGGGCGCATACTCCTATAAGATCTCCAAGCAGCAGATTATCAATAAGGTGAGCAATTCAAACCAGAGTGTGCTCAAGCAGATCGACAGTAATCTCGCCCGTATGCAAAAGACGTTAGCCGACTGGGTCACGGTATTCAGCCTCGCTCCAGTCGTTCAGGACACTCTGCGGAGCAATACCCCGGATTCGGCGAAGATCGAGAACCAGCTCTATAACGGACCCACCGCGTCGATCATGAACCAGATGCTGGTGACCGGAAGCTTCGACTATCTGGCTCTGTACGGCAGCTTGTCCGAGCCGCTGTTTCAGGTTGCCACCGATGACAGCAGCGGTGCGTATAGTTTGAGCAAAATTACCTCAAATGATACTTATAAACAGACCGTTGCCTTAAACGGTGCCTCCTACTGGTTCCCGCTGACAGAAGAGAATAACGTATTCATTCAGACTAACCGTAATGACAAGCTCGGCATGACCCGGATTATCCGCGATATTGTGAACGGGAACCGGATCGGCTTTGTATTCGTCGGCATTAATCTGGAGACCATCCGCAGAACCTATCTGACGAATCTGTATGACAAGGATCACGGCATCCTCATTCTGAGTGAACAGGGCGCACAGCTGCTGTCGGCAGGCAAAGAGACCTATAGCCCCGAAGCCGTAGACTTCGTGATGAAGCAGGCCAATGCCGGCATTCTCTCCGGCAACACCATCGTCAGCCTGGAGGGCAAGGATACGCTGCTGAATTACAACATCAACGAGGATGGCTGGATCACCCTGTACAGTGTTCCGCTCCGTTCGTTGACCCAAGAGCTTAATTCCATTAAATCGGCAGTGCTTGTGATGGTATTAGCCAGCCTGGTGCTTAGCATTCCCTTGCTGATGTTCTTCTCCTCCTTCCTGACAGCGCCGATCAAGACGCTGCTGCTGTCGATGCGGCGCTTCCAGAACGGGCAGTTCGAGGAGAAGGTGGAGATCAAATATTGGGATGAGATCGGCCAGCTGAGCCGGGGCTACAATAATATGGTCGGCAACATCAAAGCGCTGGTGGACGATGCCTATCTGCTGAAGCTAAAGGAGCAGGAAGCGGAGCTGAAGGCGCTGCAATCGCAGATCAACCCCCATTTTCTGTACAATATGCTCGACACGATCTTCTGGGAGGCGGAGGCGGCAGGGCAGGACAAGATCAGCGAGATGGTGATCAACCTCTCCCGGCTGTTCCGGTTAAGTCTGAACCAGGGCAAGAGCTTCACCAGCGTAGCCAAGGAAAAAGAGCTGATTGAGCTGTATCTGTCGCTCCAGAAGATGCGGTTCCAGGAATCGCTCGAGTATGTGATCGACATTCCTGAGGAGCTGTACGCCTATGTCATCCTGAAACTCAGCCTGCAGCCGTTCATTGAGAACGCGCTGATCCACGGCATTGAACGCAAGCGCGGCGGCGGACGGGTAAGCATCAGCGGACAACGCCGCGGAGAGAAGCTGATCTTCGTGATTGAGGATAACGGGAGCGGCATGAACGAGGAGACGCTGCAAAAGATTCTCAGCATGCCTGATGAGACGGATGTCTACACGGCCCGGGATGTCGGTGGCTATGCGGTGCAGAATGTCCAGGCACGGCTGAAGCATTTTTATAAAGGTGACTATGCCTTGAACTATTCCAGTGTCCCCGGAGAAGGCACGCGGGTGGAGATCGTAGTTCCGGTGATTGTAACTGACATGCAAGAATAGACGAAGCCAGAGCGAATAAACAATACGAATACAGATTGGAGGGGATGTCCCTTGTATAATATGATTATTGTGGATGATGAGGAGCGGGCGCGGGTAGGCATAAGGACCCTGATTGACTGGCATTCGCACGGCATCCATATTGCAGGCGAAGCCAGAGACGGTCTTGAGGCACTTGAACTCCTGGATAGCTATGCCGTCGATATCATGCTAACAGATATCCGGATGCCGCAAATGGACGGCCTGGAGTTAATCAAGGTTGTCTCCGAGAAATACCCCAGCGTCAAATCGGTCATTATGAGCGGATACGATGATTTCGCCTATGCCCAGCAAGCCATAAGATCCGGGGTCAGTAACTATCTGCTGAAGCCGAGCCGCCGGCAGGAGATTCTGAGCACGGTTCTGGCCATCACGGAGCAGATTCAATCCGAGAAGCTGGAGATTACCACGCTTGAGCATCTGCGGCAAGGGTTCCGGGAGAGTCTACCCCTGCTGAAGGAAAAGACGTTAAGCCAGCTCATTCTCACCGAGAGTCCCGCGTATTCCCGGCTGCTGGCTAATCTGAAGATGAACCAGCTGGTTTTCCCCTATTTGCTGTACGGCATCATTCTGCTGCGCATCGACAATTTCCAGCTGCTGCATGAGAAGTATATGCATGAGGATACGGAGCTGCTGAAGTACGGGCTGAAGAATATTTGCGAGGAGTCGCTGCCGGAGGCTGTGCTCTGCGTTGCCTTCGAGCATCAGGACGATATTGTGCTAATTCTCAATATGGACGAGCTGCCGGATCAGGAGGAATTAAGCGGTTATATCCGGATTATTCAGGAGAATATCGCCAGCTTCCTGAAGTTCACCGTATCCGCCGGGATCGGAAGTATTGACAAGAATATTGAGCATCTGCGCCACTCGTTCGTGGAGGCTTGCCAGGCCTTGAATACAACCAACTACACCGGAATTGCTAAAATCGTGGAGTACAGTGGCGAATTCGATGCCGAGTCCTCTCAATCCTCCTATCCCCTGCATGAGGAGCAGGAGGTGCTGAAGGCGGTACGCGGCGGTTCTCCCGGGGACATCGCCGATAAGCTCACGCTGTTCAATGTAGCCCTGCAGCCTGAGACGGTGTCCAGGGACCAGGTGATCAAATCGAGCTTCGCCCTGTTCTTCGCGCTCTATAAATTATGCATCGAGAACAATGTCAACGTGAACAAGGTGTTCGGGCAGAATCTGACCGAGCTGATCCATGTCCTGTCCCGGTCCAGTCTGGATAATCTGTTCCAGTCGCTGTTAGAGACGGCCCAGCGGGTCAGTGAGCATCTGACGTCCAAGAAGAACAGCAACAAGCTGCTCGAAGCGGCCAAGGGCTATATCGGCGAGCACTTCATGAAGGATATCAACCGCGAGATCGTCGCCAGGGAGATCTACATTACCCCGGGATATTTAAGCCTGCTGTTCAAGCAGCAGCTTAAGATCAGCTTCATCGATTATCTGCACAAGGTCCGCATCGAGCATGCCTGCCTGCTATTCAAAGATCCCGGAATGCGGATCGAGGATATCGCGCTGCAGTCCGGGTATAATGATACGAAATATTTCTATCAGGTGTTCAAAAAGTATAAAGGTCTCACGCCCAATCAGTTCCGCAGCAATACGGAGTAAATGGCTAACTGCTCTTACGGCCCGCCCCACTCTCTGCACCGGATGCTTCATATGCGTGCAGGGTGTGGGGCGGGTTTGTTTGGGGAGGTTGGATTGGGTCTGGCTTTTTCTTGTTTCAAGCTCCTCATTGGCTCACACGACGCACCCCGTCCAATTGTGATAGGTTTTTAACATACATTTTGGTCCATGCGCTGCTCCTAGCTCAATTGTGATCGGTTTTTCGATTACATTCGGTCCACTCGCCGCATCCAGTCCAATTGTAATCGGTTTTTCGATTACATTTGCCCCACTCGCCGCATCCAGGCCAATTGTGATCGGTTTTTAACATACATTTTGGTCCACGAGCCTCGAAAGGCCAGCAGCCTCTCCAAAGGAAAGCTGCTGGCCTGCTTGTATGTTGGTGGCACTAAAGAGCCAATGTTGAGTTATTGACCGAAATTGCTGTACTATGACCAAAATGCTGTGTTTTCGCACCATATTTCTGCTCATTGCACCGGAATACTAACCTCAGTCCCGCCGGAGGTTAGCACCGTAATACGCTCTCCATCAAGTTTAACATTGAGCAGCTCTTCAGGAGTCTGTTCCAGAATCAGGCCGAGTTCCTTTGCCCCATCTGCCAGCGGCGCAGATGAAGGGTCGCCGTACACAGCAGAAGCCAGCCAATGCACCCCAGGCTCAAGCGAAGCGGTCAGGGTAGGCAGCACTGTCCGGGGACGAAGCAGGTTCGTATTCGCATTGGGCCAGATCAGCTCGGCCTTGGAGTAGCCCTTCAGCCCCTTGATGCCACTCGTTCCCCATGCTGTAGCTGCCGCTGCGCCCATTCCGCTGAGCTGCTGAGCAGGCTCCGCCTCTTGACCCAGCGCGAATCCGCCCTCGGCGGCATCCAGGGCACGGCCCGTCTCGATCCGGTGAATCCGGATATGCCACGGCAGACCCGCTACCACCCATGTGCGTACCTCAACATCAGCCCAAGGCTTCCAGACGGACCGCAGGACGTTGTCCGTAATCTCTGATTCCAGATTCTGCCGCCGAACGCGGTACAGATTGTCTCCGCCTTCGCTGAGCGCAAGCATGGAATCATAGGCTCCCTGCGGCAATCCCCATTCTGAGCGGGGAACGCTGAACCCGAAGCCTGTGGAATAGACGAATTTCTCGTATTTGGCCGAGGTATGGGTATGCTCATTGGTGGACAGATGCCCGCTGTTGAAGGCGGCCACATGACCGGAAGCCGGTTCGCGGACCAGAACCAGATGCGGCGGATGCTGCACCGTCACAGCCGGAAGCTCCGGCAGCGGCAGCTCCGGTTCGCTCCAGAACGGATGCTCCGCGCCGAGGGCAAGCGGCAGGAAGGTCTTCAGCGCCCAGTAAGGCGAGCCGGGAGCATTATAATTCTCCGCCATGACCAGATTCGGATACGTGTATCCGATGGTCAGCACGCCGGCTGCATCGAAGATAGGCTGGCGGAACCACCAGCGCAGGTTGCGCAGGACGATGCCTTTGACCACACCGGCAGAGAAGCCTTCCACCTCTGCATACGCCAAGGCGCTCCAGAAGGCAGACTGGGCGAACCGGTACGCCAGACTGCGGCCATAGGGAAGCGCAGCGCCGTCCGGGGCGAACCAGCCCATGAATTCAGCCGCGAACAGCCGGGCGCGTTCTTTGAACAGACGGGAACGCTCCGGGTCCTCCCGCTCCATCAGCTTGGCATACAGCAGCGAATAGTAATGGATGGCGAAGGGCCCATAATAATCGCAGTGTCCGCCAACACCGTCACTGTACCAGCCTTCACCCAGATAAAAGGCATCCATCCGCTCCAGATTCCGCTCCAGTTGAATCGCATCATAAGGCCGTCCTACTGTGCGGAAGCCGACATTCACCAGCACATTGAAGAACAGCCAGTTGCAGTCGTAGCAGGGACGGGAATTGATCTGGTTCAGCCAGCTGTACAGATGCTCCTGCTCCTGCGGAGCAAGCGGGGACCAGAGATGCTCCGGCACAGCCGCCAGCACGAAGCCGAAGGCGGCCATCTCGACCAGACGCTGGTCATAGTCCCTTACATCACCCCAATATTCCTCATGGGCCGGATCGGTGCCGTGCCGGATGCCGTCCAGCACAGTGGCCCATAGTTCACTGTTCCCGCCTCCGGCGAGCAGTGGAATTAGTCCCCAGAGCACCCGGGAGAAGCCCTCCATTCCGGCGGTGGCTGACGGATAGCTCGCTCCCGTAATCCCGATCTCAAGTCTTGCGCTGCCTCTGCTATAGAGCGACCGAAGCGGCTCTGTCAGCTGCTCAAGGGCAGCCAGCAGGTCGTCCCGGGTCTTCAGCGGATTGCTCTGAATCCCCAGCTTGCCCGTCGCCGGATCGCCTGTCCCCAGATTTCCAATTCCCCGAGTCATCTTGTTGTTCGTCATTATCGTACTCCTCCTACTCCCAATAGAACGGGCCTGCTCCCTTAATCCGGGCCAGTGCCTCAACATAGAAGAAATCCCCGTAGATCAGCGGCACATCGATATTCCGGTCTTCAGGATAGTTACTGGTGCCGTGAAGCAGCAGGCCTTGTTCGCCGGGATTGTCCCAAGTTCCGTAATTGCGGTAGAGAGATTCCGTGATTCTAAGCGCCCCGTTCCGGTAGACAGGAGCCTCTGATTCTTCCACCAGCCCGGCCAGCAGCAAGAGACCGCTTGCGGCGCATGAACCGGCCGAAGAATCGCGAATCTCGCCAACATCGCCGGGAGCGCGGAAATCCCAATGCGGCACCTGATCCTCCGGCAGCCGGGTCAGGAAGAAATGCGCAACCTGCTTGGACGCATGCAGGTAGCTAAGCTTGCCCGTATGGTGATAGGCCAGCGCCAGCCCGTATAGTGCCCAAGCCGCGCCGCGCGACCAGGCCGATTCCGGCGCATAGCCCTGTCCGCCCAGCTTCTCTGCCACTTCGCCCGTCTCCGGGTTGAAGTTGACAATATGATAGACGGAGCCGTCCGGCCGGATGAAATGCTCCAGCACCGTATCCATATGTGCCTCCGCGATATGCCGGTAACGCGGGTCTCCCGTGACTTCGGAGGCCCAGAACAGCAGGCTGGTGTTCATGCTGCAGTCAATAATGGCGACCCCGCTGTTGTCCTCGCCTTCTCTCCAGGGATTCCAGGCCCGGATATAGCGGCCCTTCAGGTTGAAGCGGGCGGCCAGATAGTTGGCGGCCTTCAGCCCGCGGACCCTTGATTCTTCTCTGCCCGTCAGCTTGTAATTGGCGACGCTGGTCAGCAGCCACATGAAGCCAAGGTCATGATCCAGCTTCACGTAGCCGTCCAGCACCTCATCCAGCCGCTCTTCGCAGCGCTCGGCTACTGCCTTCAGGCTCTCATCGCCGCTCTCGGCATAGAGCTGCCAGAGCATGCCCGGCCAGAAACCGGCAGTCCACCAGCTTGGCACTTCCAGGACATATTTGCCGCCTTGACTGGCATGCGGGAACTCCGCCCCGATGCTGATACTGTTCGTTCTCGTCTTCTCCAGTGCCTTACTCCAAGCCTCATCTACCCAAGCCTGATCTATGGTTCTGTTCATTTGAATCCCGCCTTTGTGTGAATGTTGTACCCGTGCCGTGCATCTTATATAAACTCAAAAGCAAACACCAATACGCCCTCTGCTCCGGGCTGGAGAACCTGAAAGTCCAGACTATGCCACACCTTGTCCTGGCCATAGTGATCCTGGTACACATGTGCGGTAATCTCAGGCCGGACGATCTGCGGATTATAGGTTACCTCAACGCCGCTCCCCTCAGCAGCTCCCGGCAGCCATACGCTCCCCGGTTCCCGCACCTCCGGTCTGCGCCACGTTACGAACCGTTCCGTCCAGCTTGCCGGAGCTCCGTCATACCGGTAAGTGTCAGTCAGCTCCAGACGGGGCAGCTCCTCCTTATGCCAGACCAGCGAACGGACCAGGGATTGCAGTCCGGCTACCGGGTATGCCCGGGCCAGCTCCAGCATCAGCTCATCCTTCGCCTCCGCTGCCGATGCATACAGCACCGTTGCCTCGAACTCCCGTCCTGCCCCCTGGTACTGGCCGTCAATAATCGGCACGCTATGGCCTTGCGACCCGTTGCAGTCATAGCCGTAACGGCCGGCACCGAAATAGTCCGCCGTGTACTCTCCGCTGCCCAGATCAGCCGCGAAGATCTCCCCCCGGCCGCTCAGAATAAATTGGCCCAGGTCATTATGGTTATGCGGCTCGTCGTTATGGCCGCCCTTGGCCGCGAAGCCGAAAGCGCCCGCCCCAGAGACATGCCGCGATACGAGCCAAGCGGCATCGGGCAGATAGCTGCTGCCCGCCTCCCAGGACTCCTTCTCCTGCCCGGCTCTTGTCCAGATCAGATTGCGCAGAGCCGGTGCGAAGCGGCTGCAGTGATCCTCCGTGAACGGGGCGCGCAGCGCAGACGGCGGGCGCAGGACATCCGGATAGACGTCCGCCAGATAATGAGATAGTCCCATATGTACCCGCACCCGGGGCACTGTATCGGAGAAATTGGCGACATAGCTGCCGTCAATGAAGCATTGCTGCTGGAAGCGGGCGATCTGTGCCACCTTTTCCTGCTTGAACCAATCCAGCCGGCCTCCGCTTCTTGCACGGAGCAGATCGCTGTAATAAGTGAAATAGCCGAACCCGTAATTCCAGTAGCCCAGCCCCTCCTGGCAGGCCCCGTCTGCCCCGAAGCCCTGCAGATAATAATTCATGCTGCTCTCTGTCTTCAGCAAGATTTCCGCCAGCATGTCCTTGTCCTTCACAAGGAGCAGTGCAGCCGCACCCACAGAGCCCGCACAGACCGCCGCCCAATTGTGAGTGGAGGTCTCCCAGAAATAAGGGCCATGCGCAAGGAACGGCCGGAAGATTCTATTCTCCACCTCACTGCGTATCCGGGAGCGGAGCAGCAGCGGGAGACGCTCCCCGACCAGCAGCAGACATTCGCTTAAGGTAAAGCCCGTCTCGGCGGAGAACAGATCGATATGGCGGTTGATCTCAGCAGCCTCATGCTTCTCAGGAAGATGGGCGGGAACGCACCATGTGTACTCATCGCAGATCGCCCATAGAATATCTGTCAGTTGCTCCAGAGCTGCTGCGTTCTCCGGCTCCAGCAGACTTAGGAACACATACGTATTCAGCCTTCTTCTCCGTTCAAAATAAGGCCGCTCATACTCCAGTCTCGACCCCTTCTGCCGGAAAAGGGTAAACAGACTGTACGTCAGCAGCGGTATAGGCTGCCCTTCCAGCCTCCGTGCCTCTGCACGAATCTCACTGAGACTGGCTTGTAAAACTTGAGAAGATCCCGCCTCACTCCAAAAAGCGGCCGAATCCCCTTGCGGATAATATAAGCTGAGATCTGCCGGCTTCATGTTCTCTGCGATTGCCTTAAGTTCCTGTATGTTCATGCCTAAGCTCCCTCTCCTGTTCAGTCTGTCTGTATCCCTTATTCCAAAGCATGGTCCCGCATCACATTCTCGCCGTCCGCGATTCTCCGTGCCGTCCATTTCATATCCTCGCCCGACCAGAAGGGATCAGCAGGAAGCAAGCCCAGCGGCAGGAAAACAGCGGCGCACAGATACAGACTGCCTGTATTAATGTAGCTCTCGGCCAGCTCCGGCTGATAGCCGTAGATTCCCGGCTGCAGCCAGCCGTTCTTATCCAGCGTACCCGGATATTGCATAATCCGGCTAATAACAGCGGTCAAAGCGCAGCGCACCTGAGCCGGGGGCAGCGAATCTTCCAGGAAATGCTGGAGCGCCGCCTGTGACAGCAGCTGAAATGCCCCGAACCGGTAGACAATCGAACGCCCGAGGAACGGATACGTTCCATCAGGGGCGATACTGCGCTCCAGCACGGATGCATATCTCTGCGCCCGCTGCAGGACCAAGGGTCTAAGCCGGGCATACTCCTCATTCTCCTGTTCGAAAAGGGTAACAACATCCAACAGCATCGGCTGAATGACAAAGCTGTTGTAATAATCCCAGTGGAAGTCCTTCCCGTCCCCGTAGACTCCGTCACCCTTGTACCAGTCCATGAACATGTGGACCGCATAACCCACGCGCATCCGGTCATACTCCGGATCGCCCAGCAGGTATAACGCTGCTTCCACCATCGCACTGAACAGCAGCCAGTTGCTGCCGCTGGGAGCGGTCCGCCGCGTCTGCTTGAACGCCACAATCAGATTGCCTTTAACCCGTGTGTCCAGCCGGGCTGTAACCGCTTTCGGTGCCCGCACCAGCGCATGGGCCAGAAATGCCGCATCCACCAGCGGCTGGCCCTCGGTCTTGAATTCCATATAGTCAGGCGATTGCGGATCGACCGCCGCATCAATCGCTTCCAGCATCAGCCCGGCATAACGGGCTCTTAAGCGCTCCTCTTCACCCTCAAGCCCCTGAAGCTCCAGCCAGGGAGCCATTCCGCAAGCCAGCCTTGCAAAAGCTTCCAGATGCGCAAACTGGCTGCGCTCGCTATGAAACTCCGTAGGTAACCACTCTTTCAGTTTCCGTGCGGCGAGCGCCTCCAGGACTGGCGTTCCAATTCGCAGCATCGTATCCAGCCAGTATTTACGCTGTTCTATCCCACTCATCCTAGTTCCACCCTCTCAGGTATTCTTCTTCTCTAGTGTATTGTGGTATTATTGCAATGTCTTTGCGAATAATGATGATTTATTGCGTATATTGTGATCAACAAGAAAGGGGCTGTGACGATGAAGCATGCCCGGTATTATGAAACGTTCGACGGCGATATTCTGGCCGGTATCGGCAATTCTCCGATCTCGCCGACGCGGGATTTCCATATCCATGACCACTATGAAATCTTCCTGTTCCTCGGCGGCAGCGTGAACGGCTTCGTGGACCAGTACAGCTATCCGCTGGTGCGCGGCGACGTCCTGTTATTCAATAATCATGAGATTCATAAAATCATCAACCGCTCCCCCGACCCTTATGAGCGGCTGACCATACATTTCAAAGCACCGCTGGTCTATCCGTTCTGTACGGCAACCACGAATCTGCTGGCCTGCTTCCAGAACCGCCAGCCCGGAGAGAACAACCTGGCCCGGATGGAGGAGCCGCTGCTCTCGGAATATACCGCACTCTCCTCTCAGCTGATTGCCGCCTTGGAACGCAAGCAGTACGGCAGCGAGGTGCTGGCCCTGACGTATCTGATTCAGATTCTGGTGCTGGTCAACGAGCTGTACAGCCGCACCCGTGCCGCCGTGCCCAGCATCATCTCCTCCCATATTCAATCCGCGATGAGCTATATCGACAACCACCTGCACCTGAATCTGTCGCTAGCGCATATTGCCGGGGAGCTGAATCTGGACAAATATTATCTCAGCCATCTGTTCAAGCAGCAGACCGGAGGCACCATCTACCGTTATGTCCTGCTCAAAAAGATCGCGTTATCCAAGCAGCTCTTGTCCGCCGGCAACTCCGTGTCCGATACCTGTTATCTGTCCGGATTCAACGATTATGCCAATTTCATCCGCACCTTCAAGAACATCACGGGCATTCCTCCGGGAAAATACGGCAAATAAAAAAGGCACCGCCTATCCGCATCGCTGCCGTAAAATGAACGATATAACTCGAAGCTTCGTCGTCACTGCGGTGAACATTTGGACTTCCGGCCGCTGTTGTATTTAGATTCCTTGATTAGAATCGCTCTTCGCGGTAGAAATCCAAATACAAAGGCGGTCGCTACCGCTCCTTCAGTTCCAAATTTCCCCTCCGCTTCTTTTTGCTTTTTGTTAGTAACCCCGTTCTCCTCCCCTATACTCCGTAGGACTTACACCCATATAGTCCTTGAACACCTTGGAGAAATAATGCTGGTCGCCGAAGGACAGCGCCTCCGACAGCTCCTTCACCTTCAGCTCCGGCTTGGCTGCGATCAGCCGGCAGGCTTCGGCTATCTTCAGCCGCATACTGTAATGCACGAAGGTCTGGTGCGAATAGCGCTTGAAGATCCGGCTGACATAGGACGGGCTGACATGGAACTGAAGCGCCACCTCTGTGATAGAGAGCTGGGAGTAGAGATGCTGCTGCAAATATTGCTCCAATTGCCGGAACAGCTCTTCGCTGCTCTTAGGCCGCTGCTCTGAAGCGGCCAACACCTCCGGCAATCCCTTCCTACTGCCCTCCTGCTCCTGCAGATGGGCGACCAGCCGCTGCATCACCTCAGCCAGCTGTTCCCGCTCCACCGGCTTCAGCAGATAGTCGAATACCTGAAGGTTCAGCGCTTTGCGCGTATACTCGAAATCGCTGTAGCCGCTGATCAGCACCGCCTTGAGCGCCGGATTCACCTGCCTGCACTGCCCGATCAGCGCCAGCCCGTCCAGCTTGGGCATGCGGATATCGGTCAGGAGGATATCCACCGGGTTAGCCTTGATGTATTCCAGGGCATCCAGCCCGTTCGAGGCGGTGGCGGATATACGGACAGGCAACTCCATGGACTGCATAAGCGCCTCGATATTGCGCAGAATCGGCTTGCTGTCCTCGGCAATGATAGCGGTATACATAGCGGTCCCTCCCCGGTTCTAGTAGAAGTCTTTACTCATAGATGCGATAATCTGGACCGTAGCGCCCTTTTCCCCGTCTAAGTGGTTGTAAATATTGAAGAATAGCCGGTTCCTGTACATCAGCTTCAGCCGGTTCACCGTATTCACAATCCCCATATTGCCAATTCCCGTGGTATGATGCTGAAGCTCATAGACCCCGGAATCCGAGTCCTCAATATTGTCCAGAATGTCCCTGATCCGGCCCGGCGCGAAGCCTTCCCCGTTATCCCGGATTTCGATGGCCCACAGGCCGTTATATACCTTCACCCGCACCTCAATCCTCCAAGGAGGGTCCGTATTCTTAAAAGCATGCTCGATACAATTCTCCACGAATGGCTGAATCACCAGCCGGGGCAGCTCAATCCGCTCAAGCGCACCGTCCCCGTCAATCTCCCACTCCAGATCGTCCTCGAAATTATGCTGAATCAGGGACAAATAATGCCGGGTATGCTTCAGTTCCTCCGTCAATGTCACATGCTGATAAGGGGAGGACACAATATAGCGCAGGCTGTCCGACAGATGCTTGCACATCTCGGTCACTACGCTATTCTTCCCTTCCTGGGCGGCAATACTGATCAGATACAGGACATTGTGGATAAAATGGGGTGCGATCTGAGCCTGCAAGGCGGAATTCCGCGACTTCACTTCTTCGTGTAGCGCAAGCTTTTCCCGTTCGATAGATTCCTGTAACCGTTCCAGCAGTTCCTGAAAAGCGCTATTCAGTTGAATCAGCTCATTGTTGTGGGTACGCGGCCCCGCCTTCATATTCAGGTTGCTGTAGTTCATCCGCAGAATCTGGCTGCGCAGCTTGCGGATCGGAAGCAGCAGGTTGCGGGTCGAGAAGTAAATGAAAATGAACGAGAACAGTATCAACGCTGTAATCAGCAGAATGGAGAGGTATTTCACCGAATTGACCGGGCCCAGCACCACATTCCTGGGATTCACCACATAGGTAGTCCAGCCCGTCTCGGCAGAGCGGTGGTAAGCCACATAGTTCTGGCCGCTGCTCAGATAGATTCCGTTAGCCGGTGCAGATTCAGAAGGATACGCTGCAAATTCAGGGACCTTCTCCCCTTCCCGCAATGCCGGGAAGCTTGCGACCAGCCGCTGGTCCTGATCCATAATATAGACCTTGCCGCCCGCCAGGCCCGCAGCAGATCTGTTCAAATACCGCTGGTCGAGCTGCACCGCCAGATAGCCGAACACCTGACCATTCTGGTTCCTGATCGCCCGCACAAAAGAAATGGCCTCCGCCCCCTGCCGGTACAGTGCGTAACCGCTTGCATTCCAGGTCGGCAGGTTGCTGCTCTCTTCCAGGAACGGCCTTAGTGAGGCCGGGCTATCCGCGTATCCGATATAAGAGGCCACCCGCTCCCCTGTCAGATCATAGATCATCATATCCTCAATGTTCAGACTCGGCCCCAGCGCCTGGAACATGATGTCTTTCAGCCGGCGGCTCCGGGTCAGCCCTTCGAGGGTGAGCTGCGAATAATCCCCGGCGGACAACAGGGTGAACACCTCTTTGTTCGACAGAATCCGCTGGGAGAGCTGGTTCTGGTTATTGATATAGAGGTTCAGCTGATCGCTGACCTGGGCAGCAGCCAGCTTCATTTCGTTCTCCGTCTTGTCCTTGAGCGGCTGGATCACCATATAATTCACGTAGACCAGGAAGCAGCCCAGCACAATCAGCAGGAGCAGCATGAAGGTGAAGAAGAATTTCGTTTGCAGACTGGCCTGAACCCTGCCTCCGCGCAATTTCTGAACAATAGTAGCCAAGCCGAGCCCCCCTGAACCTTAGGATGCTGCCTACTTTACAACCAATCGGGCGAATTGACAAGCCGTCCCGGAGTTCAGAATATTACACAGAAAGAGTCAAGTACAAACATGTACCTTGTGCTCTCCTCATTCTATAATGGGCAATGTAAACGGATTCAAAGACGACAGACAATTCTTACTACGGGGGCGATCACATGAATGGCAAAATGAAAAAAATCGCAACAGGCGTACTGGCCGGTGTAATGACCTTAACGCTGGCGGCATGCGGCAATGGCAACTCAGGCTCCGGCAACGCTTCAGCTACTGACAGCGGCGGCAACGGAAACAGCGGCAGCGGCGGCAGCAGCGGCAAAAAGGTAACCATCGAGCTGGCCATCTCCAAAAGCTCGCAGGATTCGGCGTTCGTGGCCCAGGATGTGCTGGATGAATTCGAGCAGAAAACCAATATCAAGGTCAATCTTCAGCTGCTTCCGGCTGAACAGACGGCCACCGTACTCCAGACCAAGCTGGCTGTCGATGAGGTCCCTGACCTGATTCAATACAATCTGGCGAGTGCTACTACCGACCTTAATCTGGAGCGCAATTTCGAGATTCTCGATAACGAGCCTTGGGTAAGCCGGCTGCTGAACAAGGATGTTCTCTCCGCTTACGATCATGTCTACAGCTTCCATTACAGTCAGGATACCGGGATGCAGGGCGTAGTCTACAACAAGGATATCTTCAAGGACCTGGGGCTTGAGATTCCGAAGAATTACGAGGAATTCCTGGCCGTCTGCGAGAAAATCAAGGCCAGCGGCATTACTCCGGTCTTCATGCCATTCAAGGATAACTGGGCGGCTAATATCTGGCCGGCTGCCGCTTTTGCCGACTGGGCCGCGAAGAATGAACCGTCCCTGTTCGAGGACATCAATGCCGGCCGCAAGAAGTGGTCCGATGTTCCCGAATTCGCTACCTTCCTGGAGCAGCAGTACGAAGTCTACAAGAAAGGCTACACCAACACGGACATTCTCAGCGACAGCTACGATATGGCCGTGGGCAAATTCCTGAACAAGGAAACGGCGATGATGTTCATGGGCGACTGGCTGATCGTGAACGTGGCCGAGAAGGATCCGAATGTGCATCTGGGCCTGTTCGCTATCCCGTCTTCTGAAGACGCAAATCTCGGCGCAAGCCCGCTGGGCGGCCAGCTGTTCATTCCGAAGAAAGCCAAGCATATGGATGAAGCGAAGAAATTCCTGGAGTTCCTTGCCACCAAAGAAGTCGCACAGAAAATGGTGGACAGCCAGGGCTCCGTCTCCAACTTCAGCGATGTCACTACACCGAAGCTTCCCGATTACAAGCAGGAGATTGTCGATCAATACATCACACCCAAGAAGACTACGCTGACCACGGATGCCTATATGATCGTGGACCGCAGCGAGCTGTACCGTCTGCTTCAGGATGAATTTGCCGGCGGTCTGGATGCCAAGGGCGTACTCAAGGCCTGGGACGAGAAATTCAGCCAGCTGATGAAGGACAAAGGCGTGGAAGGCTTTTAAACCAAGTATCCAATCGGATCAACCATACAGCAGGCAGAATGAAGTCCATTCCGGGCTTTATTCTGTCCTGGGCTATTATAGGAGTGTGAAGAGATGAACGTATCCAAGAAGCTGTACTCGTATTACCTGATCTGGCCTGCGCTGCTGATCTATTCGATTTTTTTCGTACTGCCTGCGCTGATCGGACTCTTCTATTCCTTCACGGACTGGAGGCTGGACCGGGAAGCGATCAAGTTCATCGGCTGGGATAACTTCGAGCGGATCTTCACGGATAGAACATTGCTGCTTGCGATGAAAAATACGGCGATCTTCGCGATCGTTACTGTACTCGGCAAAAATCTGCTCGGGATCGCGCTGGCGGTCGGCTTGAACATGAAGCTAAAATCCAAAAATCTGCTGCGGGCTATTTTCTATTCTCCGTCGATCTTAAGCGTTTTGGTTATTAGCATTGTGTTCACGCCCATGCTGCGCTCCGACGGAACGATTAACCGCATCTTCGAAGCTGTGGGGCTGCCTTCGCTGAGCCAGGCCTGGCTGACCAATCCGGCGCTGGTCATCTGGACCGTGGCATTTGTGTCCATCTGGCAGCATACCGGCTTCCAGATGGCCATCTATCTGGCCGGGCTCCAGTCGATCTCCAAGGAATATTATGAAGCCGCCACCATCGACGGCGCCGGCTCCTGGCGCAGCTTCCGCAGCATCACCATTCCGCTGCTGCTCCCTGCGATCAACATCAATCTGATGCTTACCCTGATCGGCGGCCTCAAGGTATTCTCCGAGGTGTTCGTGCTCACCGGCGGGGGACCGGGCAATGCCTCCCAGGTAGTCGGCACCATCATCCTCCGTTCCTTCGGGGAAGGCAGCTGGGGGCTGGGCACAGCCGTCAATACCCTGCTGTTCGCTGCTGTAACTGTCATCGCCATTCCCCTGCTGATCTTCATGCGGCGTAAGGAGGTATCGGAATAATGAGCTTTTCCCGTAAAATGGCCTGGCGTAACTATCTGGTGGAGGGGTTCCTGATCCTGGCCTCGCTCCTGATTATCCTGCCGCTCCTGATTATGCTGTTCGGCAGCTTCATGACCAGCTCCGAGGTACTGAAGTTCTCCCTGCGGCTCCCCGAGGAGTGGAAGTTCTCCAACTATACAACCGTCTTCAAGGAAGGCGGTCTGGGACGGGCATTCCTGAACGGGATGCTGATTACCGGCGTCTCTTCCATCCTGAACATCTTCACCTCCTCGGCGGCCTCCTTCATTCTGGTACGCCGGGAGACCAAGTGGTCGAATTTCCTGTACATGTTCTTCTTCATGGGCCTGATTGCCCCAATGTCCACGATCACCACGATCCGTGTCGTGCAGTGGATGGGCTTCTACGGCAGCATCACCAGCGTTATTCTGATCTACGCTTCGCTCAACACGGCGTTCAGTGTGTTCCTGTACAGCGGATTCATCCGTTCCATTCCGAAGGCGCTGGATGAGGTAGCTTTTCTGGAGGGGGCGAATACATTCTCTGTGTTCTTCAGAATCGTCACCCCGCTGATCGTCCCGGTCAACGCCACCGTAGCGATTATGGTCTTCATGTCCGTGTGGAATGATATCACCATACCGCTCTACTTCCTGACCGACAGCTCGGATTGGACGATGCCGCTCTCCGTGTACAATTTCTACGGCAAATACAGCCGGGACTGGAACCTGATCTTCGCGGATCTGGTATTAACCTCCCTTCCCGTGCTAATCCTCTATATCTTCTGCCAGAAGTACATTGTTAGCGGACTTACGGCGGGAGCGGTCAAGGGATAACCTCAGCCCCTTTTGTGGCTTTGTTGGACAAATGGATTATTCGGGCCGGAGCATTCAGACATAACATACAGCAGACAACCTGATGCGGCATCCGGGAGATCCGGCGCGCCTGCCCATCCGGTTGTCTGTCCGCCGGGCCCGGCGAGTCCATGAGCCAGAAGCACATGAAAGGGGTTTTTAATTATGAATACAAAAATAGCAAACCACAGAAGAAATCTAGCATCAAATTTTAATCCTTACGTGTTTGCGAGTTATGAACTTTCCTATTATTTTGGCTACGTCGCTGTCATTGATCCTGTATACAATAAGGTCACCAAACGGATTCCGGTAGGCCTTAACCCTGGTCCTATGTGCTTGAATCCAAGTGAGGATAAGCTCTATGTAGTAAATACGGGCAATGATTCGGTCACTATCATTGATGCATATAACTTTAACGTTATCAAAACCCTTCACATTGGCTCTTCGTCCACCTCTAGCGCTCCTGTTGCTATCTTCGCTGCTGCTAACGTGAACAAAGTCTATGTAGCCCATTCGGGTAACAGGGCCGTTACAATTATTGACTCCGTCACAGATACGGTTATTAAGCAAGTGGATTTGCCTAGCGGAAGCGGCTACCCTTTTGCCTTTGCCGGTAAGGTGAACAGTCTCTTTGTCTTTGTTGCATGTAAGTCTAAAGATAATGATAAAGGCAAGGTTGTCGCCATTTCCGTTGACGATGATACCGCCCATCCGGTTGGGGATGATACTCCGCTTGAATTTGACGGGACCCACAACCCCTTGACCGTGTACCCAGGCGGAGTGGAGCTGGTCACACTTGGGCCGACTGGCATGTTGACTCATTTTGAACCACTTACAATGGGTCCCTCCAAAACTTCAAGTATGCTGGACAATACGGTATCCGGGATCTATCTGGATAACAATATGTTATTTTGCACCTCGCGGGAAGATAGAGCCTATCTGAAAAAATTCAACAACCTGTTCATGGACCAGCAAGGAAACATCACCCATGATCAATTCACAGAAATTCCTAGCTACAAAGGCCAGGATAAAATCCGTGTTTCAAGTGATCAAAGTACTATTTGCATCACCATTCAACCCACCACTTTCCCGACAGGTGGTCTGCAAATTTACGATGTAAACGCTGCTAGTTCACGGTTTGTTCCGCTCCCTTATGTCGGTGATTTAGCACTTTACGATTACATCATTGCCTATGTAGGACAATTGACTTCGATTCAACCGATTGATTTGGGAAATCCAAGTAATCCCATTCCTGCTATTCCGATTGGCACAAGTCCCTCAGACCGCGTCAACGTAAAGAACATTATTTCCGGTTATAGCAATCAATCCTTGTAATGCACATTTAGTATAAAAATTGAGCTGTCGCTTCAAGTCGAACTGGACTTGGGGGCAGCTCTTTTTTTTACCTTACTGGACATTAGGACTATTCGGGCCGGAGCATCCAGACATAACCTACAGCAGACAACCTGATGCGGCATCCGGACAAAAACCGGCGCGCCTACCCATCCGGTTGTCTGTCCGCCGGGCCCGGCGAGTCCATGAGCCAGAAGTACATGAAAGGGTTTTATCAAAACGGTTCACATTGGCGGTCCCTCTACCAATAGCGCTCCTGTTGCTATCTTCGCTGCTTCTAGCGTGAACAAAGTCTATGTAGCCCATTCTGGTGACAGGGTCGTGACAATCATTGACTCCGTCACGGATGAGGTTATTAAGCAAGTAGATATGGTTCCAGCCGGAAGTGGCTACCCGTTTGCCTTTGCGAGTCATAAGAATGCCCCCTATGTCTTTGTTGCATGCAAGTCTAAAGACTTATTTTGGAATCCATGAAGTTTATCAGTCCAAAACACTGAGTCTGTTGGATAATACGGTATCCGGGGTCTATCTGGTCAACGGATTATTATTTTGCATCTCCCAAGAAAATAAAACCTACCTGAAACAATTTAAAAACCTGCGAATTGACTATAAGGGAAACCTTACCTTTGATCAATTCACAGAAATCTCCAGTTTCAAAGGCCAGGATAAAATCCGTGCTTCAAGTAATCAAAATTATATTGGCGTCACCATACAGCCCACTAATTCTCATACAGGTGGTCTGCAAATCTACGATGTAAACGCTGCTAGCTCACGATTTGTTCCGCTCTCCCTTGTAGGTGATTTAGCGTTTGCCGGTGACACCATGGCCTATGTAGGAGATATGATGGCGATTATTCCGATTGATGTGGCAAGGGCAACAGCCCTCCCCGGTATACTGATTGGCATAAACTTCATGGATCTCCTCACTGTCAAAAATATTATTTCCGGTTATAGCTATCAATCCTAATAAATATCTTAGGCCCGGCGAGTCCATTAGATAGAGCTGCATGAAAGGAGATTTTATCTATGAATATGAATCGAACAGCAAACCGTAACAGGAATACACGGAGCGGCCTTTCTTATGTCTATGTGTCTTATGTAAGTCTTAATAATAATGGATATGTCGCTGTTATTGATCCCACTACCGATCAGGTCGTCCGACGGTTTTCGGCAGGCTATAATCCTACCGCTATGTGCTTGAATCCCTCTGGAGATAAGCTTTACGTGGCGGATGGCCTTGCGAATATGGTCTATGTCTATAGTACAGATACCTTTAACCTTATAGGTTCAGTTCCAATTAACGACAAACCTGTTGCTATCTTCGTAGAGCCTAGTGGCAAATATGGCTATGTAGCCAACTATGGATATCCCTGCCTGACGGTTTTTGATGCCATTACTCTTAGTTTAATTGGAACTTTTTATTTTCCAGACATGGCTTACGCCTTTGCGTGCAATGAGAATAGCCCTTACG
Source organism: Paenibacillus sp. FSL R7-0210 (assembly GCF_038009085.1). NCBI lineage: Bacteria > Bacillati > Bacillota > Bacilli > Caryophanales > Paenibacillaceae > Paenibacillus > Paenibacillus sp. FSL R7-0210. The sequence continues at coordinate 1,112,918 of NZ_JBBPAR010000001.1, read as the reverse complement.
TCTACACTGCCCTCAAGAGTATTGTTAGTACAAGAGCATATTATTCTGCTTTTGCCATTAGTATTTTGAATATTAATGAATCTAATACGTGGATTGACCCAGGAAGACCGGACCCTTTCCCTGACTCGACCTACAACCCCTTGACCGTTCACCCGAATGGACACACACTGGTCAGGTTTGAAAATGAAACCCTTTATTTTCTTGATCCTGATAATGATCAGGGTCCTATAGTTGCAGCAGCACCGACTAGTTCGCTGGACAATACGGTATCCGGGATTTATCTGGACAACGGCTTGTTATTCTGCACGATGCGAGAAGAAAGGAACTTTTTGAAATTATTCAAGAACCTGGATATCGATGTGAATTCGAAAATCACCTATGATGATTACAAAGAAATCCCCAGTTACAAAGGTCAGGATAAAATTCGCACTTCGCTTACGCAAAAGTATATTGGCGTCACCATTCAAGCCACGGATCACCCGACGGGCGGGCTGCAAATCTACGATGTAGACCGTGGCACTTCCCGGTTTGTTGAGCTTACTTCCATTGGCGATCTTGCATTCTTCTCAGACACCAAAGCTTATGTGGGAGGATCTACCTCGGTTCAACCCATTGATCTGACCAGTGCAAGACCTCTAAATCCGATTACCATTGGGACAACGTACTTCAAAGTGAAGAATGTTATTTCCGGTTATAGCAATCAAACCTAAGGGTCATGTACGTTAACGTGGAGTTGTCTCTTCAAGTCGAAACTGACTAGAGGACAGCTCTTTTTTTTGCCAGAAATGCATTGTTAGCGGACTTACGGCGGGAGGGGTGAAGAGGTAATCTCTGCCCTTTTTGTGGCTTTATTGGACAAATGGATTATTCGGGCCGGAGCATCCGGACATAACATACAGCAGACAACCTGATGCGGCATCCGGACAAAAACGGCGCGCCTGCCCATCCGGTTGTCTGTCCGCCTGGCCCGGCGAGTCCATTACCCTGAAACACATGAAAGGAGAGTTCATTCATGAATATGACTAAGGCAAATTACAGCAGGGATCTGTCATCAGTTCATCCTTATGTGTATGCGAGTTATGAAGTTGGCTTTGATTTCGGATATGTCGCTGTCATCGATCCTGTACAAGATAGGATCATCGAACGGATTAGGGTGGGCAGCGAGCCTGGTCCCATGTGCATGGACCCCTCGGAGAAAAAGCTGTACGTCATTAATACCCGTGAAGATTCAGTCAGCATCATTGATCTTGATACCTTTAAGGTTCTCAATACCGTTCACATTGGCAATCCGTTCGTCAAGTTCTATCCTAATTCTATCTTCGCTGCTCCTAAGGGTAACAAAATATATGTAGCCCAATCAGATCCGGGCATTACCATTATTGACTTCCTCACAGATGAGGTTATTAAGGATGTGCAACTGGCAGGAGGGATTAATTGGCCTTTCGCCTTTGCTGGAAATGAGAACAGCTCCTTTGTCTATGCTGCCTGCCGGAGTAATGATGTTATCGCCATTTCCATTGACGACGATACCGTTCATCCCTATACAGACGGAATGGAGCTTACCTTTGACGGGAGCCGCAATCCCTTGGCCGTTCATCCCGATGGACACACCCAAGTCACGTTTGGACCTGCCGGTATGCTTACCTATTTTGACGATGATTCTATTGGGTACTCCAGTACGTCAAGTCTGCTGGACAATACGGTATCCGGGGTCTACACGGACGACAAAAGATTATTCTGCACCATGCGCGAAGACAAAAACTATCTGAAAGTAATCGGTAATCTGGCCATTGATAAGAATGGAATCGTCACCCATAAGAGTTTTGCGGATTTTCCCAGCTACAAAGGGCAGGATAAAATCCGTCTTTCACGTACGCAAGCTTATCTTGGCGTTACCGTTCAACCTACGGATTCCCCATTAGGCGGTGTGCAAATCATTGACTTACATGAAGGCTATAACCATTTGGTTGAACTTCCTTATGTCGGCGATATGGCGTTCTTCGATGATACCAAGATCTATGTGGGAGAAGGGACCTCCATTCGTCCAATTGATGTGGCAACCGCAACGGCGCTGCCTGCTATCGTGCTTGGGGTCGTCACGGATCGCCTCAAAGTCAATAATATTATTTCCGGTTATAGTAATCAATCCTTACAGTAAACAATTATACGGGTCATTAACCTAACTTACGGCAGACAACCGGCTGTGGCATCTGGATACAATCTGGCGCGCCTGCCCCCCCTGATCGTCGGTCCGCCGGGCCCGGCGAGTCCACTAGAAGTGCCACAAGAAAGGAGATTTATCTATGAATCCGAACAAGGCAAACAACAGGAATTTACCCTCAGGTGACCCTTACGTCTATGTGACTTATGAAATTGACTATGCATTTGGATATGTCGCTGTTATTGATCCTGTAGAAGATAAGGTTATCAAGCGGATTCCAGTAGGCATCAACCCTGGTCCTATGTGCATGGATCCTGCAGAGAAGAAGCTTTACGTCCTTAATACCCGCTCGAGTTCAGTCACCATCATTGATACGGATACCTTTAACATTATCAAAACCGTTCGTGTTGGTACTGTTGGCAGCAGGGTTACCAATCCTGTTGCTATCTTCGCTGCTCCTTACGGTAACAAAGTCTATGTTGCCAATTCCGGAGATCATAACGTTACGATTATTGATACCAACACGGATACAGTTATAACCAATGTGGACGTCGGCCAAGGCAGACCTTTCGCCTTCGCGGGCAATGAGAATAGCGACTTTGTCTATCTTGCCTGCAAGGTTGCCGATAAAAAAGATTATGTAATCGCCATTACCATTGACGATGACAACTTTACCCGGTACAATTTGGGATTTGAACTTACCTTAGACGAGACCCGCAACCCCTTAACTGTTCACCCGGATGGACACACGCAAATCACCCTTGGAACGATTGGCATGATTACCTATTTTGGAGATGATGAGATTGGCTTGCCTAACTCGTTAAGCTTGCTGGACAATACGGTATCCGGCGTCTATCTGGACAACCAATTGTTATTCTGCACCACGCAAGGAGAAAGAGCTTATCTGAAGCGATTTACTAATTTGGACATTGATTGGGAGAATCACATCACCTATGATAATTTCAGAGATATCCCCAGCTACAAAGGTCAGGATAAAATTCGTGTGTCGCGTACGCAAGGCTATGTTGGCATCACCATTCAGCCCACTACTCTCCCAACCGGTGGCCTACAAATCTATAATGTAAACAGTGCCAGTTCCTGGCTTGTTCCTCTTTATTATGTCGGCGACCTGGCGTTCTTCTCAGACACCAAGGCTTATGTGGGGGAAGCAAATGCGATCCGTCCGATTGATCTGGCAACCGCTACGGCCCTGCCCGCTATCCCGATTGGGTTCCCAAACGACACTCGTATCACCGTCAAGAATATTATTTCCGGTTATAGCAATCAATCCTTATAGCGGATTAATCGACAGTAGGTACAACTTTCAAGCAACCGCTACCCACTTTCGGCGGATTCGGAGGGATTTATCCCTTTCATTTCAGTATGTATACGCAGAGCAGCGGTTCCCCAATACTGGAGAACCGCTGCTCTGTTTGACTTGTATAGTTAGTATGGAGTTAAGCCGGTAACTTAGAGATGCAGCTTATACACCCAACTTACCTATGCCCCAACAGATTAGCGATGACTTGCGCACTCTCGGCACGGGTCATGGTCTCCTGCGGCGCGAATTGCTGGTTGCCGCGTCCTTGGATCAGGCCGGCCTGTTCAGCGGTAACGGCAGCGTTCTTCGCCCAATCCCGAATCCGGGAATAGTCACTGAACGAGCTTCCGGCTGAATCTCCTGTCTGGCTTCCCGGGAGGGTGGCGTACGCCCGCACGATCATGACCGCCATCTCCTCGCGGGTAATGCGTTCATTAGGAGCGAAGGCATCCTTACTACGTCCGAGCACGATGCCCGCTTCATGCACTGCCGCCACGGCTTCAGCGTACCAGGACTTGGCATCCACATCGGCAAATGCGGATGGGCTTGCCGACTTAAGGCCGAGCGCACGTGTAATCATCGCGGCGAATTGCGCCCTTGTGACTTCTCCTTGCGGCTGGAACTCGGTGCTGGAAATCCCTTCGATGATATGCTTTGCAGCCATAGACTTAATAACACCGCTGGCCCAGCTATTGTCGCTGACATCCGAGAATGTCTTGTCATACTCCAGCACCGCATACTGGCTGAAATGCTGCACACCAGCGGTAAGTTTACCGTCTGTCAGCGTGCCGCCCATGTATTCCACGGCACCGCTGGCAGCAATATAGTAGACGCCGAGTAAGCTGCGGTTAGCATTAGGATCAACCGTGAAGGTAATAGTCAGCGGCTGGTTAAACGTTGTGACCGGTACGGCAGTGCCATCCGCAGCCACAGCCTCCAGGCTGAAGCGGATTACATCGCTTGCCGCCAATAACCGGACGGACCCGTTAACCGCCGGGTTGTTCATCAGCTGCTCCGCAGTTGCTCTCGCTGTCTTCACGGCAAAGAGTCTGATTGCCGTTCCCTCCGGCTGTCCTCCAGCTCCGACGGCCTTCTCCCGGATGCTCTTCAGCACTTCCGGGCTCAGCTCAACGGCAACTGTGTTCCAGGCAAAACGCAGGGTATTTTCTCCAGTCATTCCGGCTAAACCCGCTGGAAGCAGCACGGATTCTGTAGCATCTGTAAGGTGAACGGTTATAGCTCCGCCAGCCGGTGCCGGGAAATCAGCCGATGTAAGAACCTTCTCCGTCTGCGGTGAAGGGGACGGTGCTGCAGTTGGCGAAGGCGTTACGGCCGGTGCCGCTGTCCATACCGGCGCCGCTGTCGGAGCCGGTGTTGCTGTCGGAGCGGGAGTTGGCGTCGGGGTTGGAATTACTTCCGGCGGCAGCTCCGCTTCTTTTACAGTGACCGTTCTTGTCACTTCAGCAGCCGTATTGCCCGCTGTATCCGTCACATTATAATGATACACATAGCTGCCTGCTGCTGAAGTATCCAGCGTCAACACGGTCTCCCCATCCTGCGTAATCGTTGCAACGATACGGTCTGTAATATCGCCGTCCCGGTCATCTGCCGCTGTAGCTCCGGCATCCGTATAGTCTGCACCCTGCTCCAATTCAACGGATGCTTCACCAAGCAAGGTAATTACAGGCTTCGTTACATCCGGGTCCAGCGCAACCACTACCCGTCTTGTCACCTCAGCAGCCGGATTGCCCGCCGTATCACTGACATTATAATGGAAGGTATAGATATCGACCTTGGATGTATCCAGTTCAGTCAAGCCATACACTTCGCTGGTCACCGTTGTCGTAATACGGTCAGTGATATCCCCGTCCTGATCATCATTGGCGGTAGCTCCCGCATCGGTATATTCCGCTCCGACCAGTAGATTAACTGTCGTCTCACCATTCAGGGTAATCACCGGCGGAACCCTATCCGGTACCGGCAGCGTAATCGTTCCGCTGGCAGCACCCTCTGCCGATGCTTCTCCCTTGCTTAAGGTTACCGAGAAAGTGAAGCTGCCCTCTGTATCCTCCGTTGCTCCCCGGAATGCAGACAAGGTAATGTCCCCCAGGGTAACCCCTGTGCCCTTGAAGCCCGGCAATCCGCCGATGGTCTGCGCCAGCCAAGTCCGTACAGCCTCTTCATTTCCCGCTGTCTCCTTCTTCACGCTGTACTCAGCACCTTCAAGAATGCTCTTCGCCTCAGAGACAGCCTGCTCATTCTCCACACTGGTCTTATCTCTGGCTACAGCCAGATAGCTGATCAGAGCCGCCTGACTGAACGTATTGTTCACCGAATATTTCACCGTACCGCTGACCGGCAGCGTAAAATCATGCTGAACCATGACCCCATTCGGGCCAGCAACCAGGCCGGTCTTAACGGTCTCATTCACGGTCTTGCCCTCAGCATCCAAATAGCTGAGTGTAATATCCATGGTCCGGCTGGCATTATTCCACCAGTCCAGATGGTAGGAAGTAATCGTGTATGGGCCCGCAGAGAGCGGCAGATTGTAGACGAGCGGCGTATTCTTCGTATTCGAGTTGTATACCCCTGTCTGGGCCTTATCGGTAATGACTACAGCACCGCCCAGCCCCTTAGGGTTATAGTTCGCCCCCGTGTTGGTATGTCCCCATACCGTGTCATCTGCCGACAGCTGGTCTGCTTTGTTATTCAGCAAGCCCTCGCCTGCAAAATTCTTAATCGTCGTAAATGGCGGGGTGTCGCCGTCCGCCGAGACTCCAGGATCCAGGAAGTACACAAGCCCTTGTGGCACTACCTCCACATAAGCTGTGGTCTTCAAGCTTCCATAGGTGCCGGTTACAGCCACCCTTTCATAAGGAGTATTGAAGCTGACCGCTTCGAGATTCCACTTCACGGCCACCAGTAATTTCGTGCCGTCTGCACGTGTGGCTTCCACCTTGGCGGGAAGCTCCGGCAGCTGTCCTGCATAGGTTGCCATATCCGCAATAGCGGCAAGCTCTCTCACATCTCCCGTAGTCAGCAGATTGCGGGCGAAGGTCAGGCGGGCTTCAAGCTGCTCAGCTCCTTCCTGATCCAATCTGTACAGAACCGGATCACTTAGTGCTGCCTGGGCTACGCCCAGTGCATGAACGAAGATATTCCAGTCCTTCTCGGGGAAAGTATCCTCCCTGCTGATCTCCAGCGCAGCACTCACCGCCTGCTGAAGTCCCGCTCTATCCGGGCTGCCCGCTCCTTCCCCGCCGATGACCGCTACGGAATCCACGGCCAAGGTTCCGCTCAGCACCTTGATCTGGACAGTATGCTCACCGTATTTCAGCCCGCGCAGCGTGAAGGTCTGATACAGCTCCCTCGCTGCGGAAGCAGCACCTGAGACCACTTCAAGTTCGCCGTCCACTACAGCTTCCAGCTTGGCTGAGCCGTCATTCGGTCCCAGAATATCAAGTCCCGTGCCGGTAAAAGTATACTTCAGCACCGCACCAGCCCCTTGGCTGGTAGAGAGGGACCGCTGATACACATACATGCCTTTGCCATTCTCATGGGCCCAGGCACCCTCGTATGCCAGCTTCGCCCCAGGTGACTGCGCCAGATCAAACATTTCCAGATTATCCAGCTGCTCTGAATAATAAGGCGTATAACCCTCCACCTTCTCCACCTTCAGATTGTCGAAGCGGACATGGTAGAAGCCGCTCGCGAGCTGCACGCGTCCGGAGAGCTTCGGATTCGGATCGGTATAGGAGGCAAGCTCAACCTGATCCAAATAAGCAGTCACCGTGTCACCGGCCACCTGAATGGCAATGTTATGCCACGCGTCATGTGCGGTATCAAATCCGTCAATCTTCACGCCGCCGGAGCCGGTGTCCGCATTGCCGCTGGCGACCACGGTGCCGCTGGACAGCAGCTGCCATCCACCATCGAACCAGAACTTGAGCGCATAAGGGGTGCCGTTAATCGTCTGCGGCCCGCCTTGATATCTGGCTCCAACCGCTGCGTAATTGTTCCCTCCATAAGTGCTATTCTGTTCAAAAGACACATCGGCACTCGCCTTGTAATTGGTCCAGCGGTAATCCCCGATTACTGTGACCGGATCACCGCCATTCCAGGCGCCGCCTACTCCGGTGGTCGTCTGGTCCAGCTGCTGCCGCAGGACGTAGTTATCCGTGCCGTCAACCAGATACCCCTCGAATGCGCCGTTAAGGTCCTGGGTATAGCGCGGAATTACACTATACGAACCGCCGCGTGAGCCTACATAGCTCTCTACGCCTGTAATTGTACCGCCTTCTCCGATAACGGGAACGGTTCTGTCCCCATAATTGAAGTCATCCGCATACAGGATCTGATCCTCCGTATTCTGTACGAACCCGGTTGCATCGGTGTCAAGCACCGTACGTTCTCCTTCAACCGGAAGCGGCGTAACGAACTCTTCATCCGTGCGGTTATCCAGTGTGGTTACGGTTACAATCGAGAACGGCTTCACACGTATGGTATATAGGCCGCTGCCATCGGCATGGGCATCACCAAGAGGCTTCATATAATTGCTGTTAAAAGCCTGACCTTTGTCCGCCGCGCGGGTCTCCCACACCTCCAGGGAAGGATTTCCGGTATAGCCCATGTTCACGGCCTGGAGCTTGTAGATCTTCTCATACTGGCTGTCATTGATGATTACAGTCGAGAAATCCTGCTTGTCAGGAGCGGCAAGCGTCATATAACTCGGAGTGCCGTTGCGTCCGCTGACCGGATTCGTGCCCGTTGCCCCGGTGTAGCTGGCCTCAGGAACGGCTCTCCAGATGCCAGCCGTATTGTCTTCATTCTCCCAGCCGGTCTTGGCGAATCCGTTAAAATGCTTCAGAATGACCAGCCCCGCGTCATAATGAATGAAGCCCGACCACGGGTCACGCGCACTGAGCAGCTCTTTGAAGGAGTATTGTCCACCTTCATAGAAGGACCCAATCGCCGGCTGATAGATGAAATGCGTCCGCCGGGAATTCACGAAGCCCTTGATAATGGTATTGCCCATCTCCAGCGGCCCGCCGGTGCCGCCAATTCCTGTACCTGCCTCTGACGGGTCCTTCATATTATTATTAGGACGGAAGGCCGAGTTGCTGAAGGTGGCCTGTGCCTCACTGTTCCAGATTTCCTTGTCGAACTCATCGGCAAGCCGTTTGAAATTTCCTTTGCTGTCATCATCGGTATTGTAATGGAATCCGGCAGCAGCTACCGCCTCACGCAGCGACAAATCGTTCACCATGGCATCCCCGAAGGAGCCGATGCCGACCTCGTCGGAAATCACCAGCTGGATACTGTGGTACAGCTCTTTCTCCTGATCGTTTTTGAAATCTTCAGTATCATTCTTGACCCTCTCGCCATAGTGCTTCGTCCAGGCCAGATCCGGCGCGTGCTCATTGATATGGGGATTCACATAATCCACCATATAGCCGTATTCGCGGTATGCGGCCAGAATGGTCTTTTTGTACCAGGTATAAATCTTGTCGTTATTGTTAGCCCAGGCTGGAGCATTCCAGCGCAGGAAGCTCACCTTGACCGCCGGATTGACGGCCTTGGCATCCGCCGCAAGCTGGAAGCCGGGATGCCGGGCCACATTGGCCTCTTCATCCTCCGTACGCATCGTTGAAGGGTCAGGACCGGTAGAGTTATTGCGGTCATTGCCCATTTCAATCTTGACATGGTCGATCAGCGGGCGATCACCGCCGAACAGAATCTTCAGCATTTGGGCATAGGCCTCTGGCTGCTCAGACTTATAGTCCATTAGCAGGGCACTGGTGCTGTTGCCGCTGAGTACGCCGAAGCCCTTGAAGGTCAGTCCGTTGACATTATCCTGCCGGATATCGTTCCCATCGAGCAGAATCTTGGTTGTAGAAGCTGCGGTCTGGCGGGCGTCATCCATCTCTTGCTTGATCGCGCCCCTGGCAACAGCGAACCAGCTAAGAATCGGCTTCTCCCCGGAGACATAAGCATAGGTCAGCGTCATCGGACTGCTGGTGTCAATATCTGCGGCAATGGTAAATTCACCGGAAATAAACTTCGTACTATTCGTGTTGAACTGAGCAAACGGGATCGTCTTGGTCTCCCCGCTGCTATTCTGGTATTCCAGCCGGGGCTGAATGACCCGGTCTCGGCTGCCGTACCAATCATAGAAACCGCTGCTAAGCGTATAGGTTCCAGACTGAAGCGCTTTCAATTTATAGATAATATCGTTGCTGGCAGGGTCTGCACGCAGCCCGACAACCCATAGGCTTGGATCAGCGGCAGGATCGGTAAGATTACCGTTCTTGGAATTTTTCACTTTATGAATGGAATCATCGAATCCCCAGTCTGTGGTACCGGCGACATACCTCTGGTCCGGTGACGGGTTAAGCAGCTCACTGCCGGTCAGTGTTCTGACTGCTTCGTATAGAGGTGAAGCAGAAGGACCATTGCCAAAAGAATCGCCCCCTCTGCCGCTGTCCACAAAGTAGACCAGCGGACTGCTGGCTGGCGGAACCACCTCCACACTGGCAACCACCGGTCCGCCGTTCGCGGTTCCGGTAACTGCCACCGTATCATACGGTACATCGAAGGTATCTTCGCCGATGTTCCAGTTCACCGCCGCAGCCTGACCTGCAATCTCGATGCTTGCCGGAAGTGTCGTACCTGCGGTAGTCTTGGTGCCCATATAAGCCGCAGCATAGACCGTATCGACGACAGCCGCCGACGCCGACGGCAGACCGAGGGCAGGGAACATCCCGGCTACGAGTGTAGCGGACATCAGCACGGAGAATAGCCTTTTCTTAACGCGGTTCTTTCTGTTCATTCATTAATCCTCCTCTTCCTCACTTAAGTAAGCGCATTCAGCATGTCGCTAGAAGAATAATTGACCTGGGCAGACCTTCGTCTAAATTCACAATGCGGGTATACAAATACCTGGCAGACTGCGAAAAACTGCAACTGCCAGGCTGTTACTCTAACCAGTACAACGTCAGATTTAAACGGGTGGATGGGGCGCTATGATGCCTGAAGGACTACAGGAGTGGAGCCAAGGAGTGGAGTCAACCCCTTCAGGTGCCATTCCCAGACGAAGACGGGAGTTAGTCCATTTGGGGCGTTTGGCCCGGCGTAACGGACTGAGGCGCTCTTATTCAAGTGAAAATCCCCTCTTGGGCAAAGTAACTGACCCCATGGACTTTATTCTTGGAATCTCTGCTCTAAACATCTTGTAGAGAGACGATAAGGGCTCCTCGGTCCGTTAACCCGCCAAAAGTGGCGTTTTCCATGGAATAGAGTCTCTCAGGTCCGTTAGAAGCAGACTCGTCTGGCCGGTATAGTTTCGTTTTACGGAACCTCCAGGGTCTGACCCTATTCACAAAATTACAGCTAAAGCAAGTTCATTCAACAATACAGTAATTGATGTGTTCAGTTCTAAGAGAACATTCAGGATAGTGAATCCGATACTCTACTACCCTTTAATTCCCGAAGCAGCAACGCCCTGCACGAAATACTTCTGAAGCGCCAAGAATACAATCACTACCGGAATGATCGACACCACACTCGCCGCCATAATCAGGCCATACTCCGCAGAATACTGTGAGATGAACATCCGCAGACCGATCTGAATGGTCTTGAGCTTCGTATCGGTCAGATAGATCATTGGCCCCAGGAAGTCATTCCAGGTGGCGACGAAGGTGAAGATGGTCAGCGTGGAGAGCGCGGGCTTGGACAGCGGAAGCATGATTCTCGCCCAAATTCCGTATTCGCTCAGTCCGTCAATCCGGGCCGCCTCACATAATTCATCCGGCACCCCCTGATAGAACTGGCGCATCATGAACACACCGAAGGCCGAGAAGGCTTGCAGCAGAATGATTGCCAGGTGGGTATTGTTCAGTCCCATGTAGCGCATCAGAATGAACTGCGGCACCATATAGGCCTGCCAAGGAATCGCGATCGTGGCGATGTAGCCCAGGAAAATCACATTTTTGCCTCTGAAATGCAGCTTCGAGAAGGCATACGCCGCGAAGCTGGAAGTCAGCAGCTGCAGGATCGTAACGATAATGGATAATTTCGCTGTATTGTAGATGAAGCGTCCGAGCGGAATCCGGGTCCAGATATCCTGGAAATTCTCCCAGCGCGGATTCGCCGGAATCCATTGCATCGGGAAGGAGAAGACATCCTTGTTCAGCTTGAGCGATGACGACAGCATCCAGATATACGGCACCAGCATTGCCAGCACGGTCAGAATTAACAGGGCATATACAAGCACCATTAAGCTGATTTTAAGTCCTTTACTTTTACCAACCATATCTTATAGATCCCCCTATTGTCCGTATTTCTTCTCGCCGCGGAACTGGACGATGGTAATGCCGAGTACCAGCAGGAAGAGCACAATCGCCATGGCACTGGCATATCCGTAATCCAGCGAGCGGAACGCCGTGTTGTAGATCTGATAGACCATGACCCGTGTAGCATTATTGAGCTGGTTATCCGCGCCCGCGAACAGGTTGATGAAGATATCGTAGACCTTGAACGAGTTGATGACCAGAATCATCAGGACAAAGAAGGTGGTTGGTGCCAGCTGTGGCACAGTCACGTTGCGGAATCTTCTCCACGGGCCTGCCCCGTCCAGCTCAGCCGCTTCATACAGCTCTGGATTAATGCCCTGGAGACCGGCCAGATAGATGACCATGTAGTAGCCCATATTTTTCCACACGGTGAAAAGCACTACCGTAAACATCGCCCACTGCTTATCCGCCGCCCAGCGGGGCAGGTCCTCCAGCGGAATGCCGGTAATCAAGTGCAGGATGTTGTTCACCGGACCCATGGTCGGGCTGAAGATGAAGTTCCATACCGCCGCAACCGCTACCAGCGAAGCCACGTAAGGGAAGAAGAAGACCGTTCTCATGAAATTACGGCCCATAATCTTCTGATTGAGCAGAATCGCCAGGGCCAGCGCAACGATCATGGTCAGCGGCACGACTCCGACGGTGTAGACAATCGTGTTCCACAAGGCTTTGTGGAAGGTGGTATCCGAGATCAGCCGGGAGAAGTTGTCCAGCCCGATGAACTTCATCGGATTGGCCCCGTCCCATTTCACAAAGGCCAGAATAAAGGCAAAAATCATCGGTACCAGGGTGAACAGGGCAAATCCGATAAAGTTCGGCGCAATAAAGCTATACGCGACCAGGTTATCCCGGAGTCCGCGCGACAACCGGCTTTTTGGGCTCTTATTTGTACGCAATATGGTTTCGTTCTGCATTCGTTCTCCTCCAAACCTTATATAACATCCCCGCAAAGTGGGAATTACATCGATACCTGTTAATGTGAGTGCTGCGATGTCCTCTATTTATATGGAAGGCGGGCCTTCGCCCGCCCCTCCTTCAGGACACTAACATTACAGGTTCACATTAATTGTTCAAAAGCTGGCCTACACGGTCATTCATATCCTTCAAGCCTTCGTCAATCGTAGCGTTCTTAGTCATGATGTTGTCATGCGCTTCATTCAGAATAACCTCAATATCCGCACTCTTCTCATGAATCGGCATTTCCAGGTAAGTCTGAACGGTATTCAGTGCAGCCTTGCTGTTCTCATCTGCCGGGAAGCCGTCGATAGAGGTGATGGAATTGATCACTTCATCATTCTTGATCGCAGGAATCGTACCGGTGGAAGCAATAACTTTGGCGCCTTCTGCCCCGGTTACGAAGTTCATGAAGTCAAGCGCTGCTTCTTTGTGTTTGGACTTCTGGTTTACAGCCAGAGAAGTAATCGTTCCCAGAGTTGTACCGGCTTCAACGCCGTCAGGATGAGGGTATTTCACGATGCCCCATTCCGCAGATTGGGATTCGCCGCTCTTCACCTTCTCAATTTGGGTGGCAATGAACCAGCTGCCCATGTTCATCATGGCTACGGAGTTGTTGTAGAATACGCCGGAGTAATGCGTGCTGGAGGTCTTCAGAGTCGCGTAATCCATAACGATACCGTCTTCCTGCTCCTTCAGAATCCGCTCATAGGTAGGCTTCAGGAAGTCATAGTTGCCGCCGACCACGGTGTTCTTGCCGTCCAGAATGCCGAACAGTTGAACCGCGCTCCGCCAAGTGTGGTAGTGGGCACCGTATACTTTTTCCGAGCCGCTGCCGGAGGTCATCTTGCGGGCCAGCTCATCATATTGGTCGAAGGTCATATCATTAGTCGGATAATCTACACCAGCTTTGTCGAACAAGGCTTTGTTGTAGTAGATCAGCCAGAAGTCACTGCGGAACGGAAGCGCATACACCTCGCCGTTCACTTCAATCTGCTCAACCGTACCGCCGTATACGGAAGGATCGATCGATTTGTCACCCATGTAGGTCTTCAGCGGCTCCAGGTGGTTCTGCTTCACCAGGTTCGAGTAGCCCGGAATGTCTTTGATCGTCAGGACGTCCAGATCCGCTCCGCCCGAGAGCTGTGTGCTGAGCATAGTCATATAGTCGGTGGAGCCAAGATCGACATATTCAATGGTTACGTTAGGATGTGCAGCCTTGTAGGCATCGATCAGCGGTTTGTAGTAGGCAGTCGCTTCCCAGTCCCACAACGCCCATTTCAGCGTTACCGGCTCCTGGCTTGGTTCGGAGGAAGCGGTTGCAGCGTTGCCCGAAGCAGGTGCGGCAGTGGCAGCAGCGTCTTTCGTATTGTTATTGCCGGAGCATCCGGCCAGCATGCTCACGGAGAGCGCGGTGGCAAGGGTCATGCCGTAGAATCTTTTCAAGTTCATGTAAGTATCCCCTTTATCTTCTTATGATGGTGCAGTGGCCGGCACCGGTTGATCCGGCCTTAGTTCAAATTGTAAGCCTTTTCAGACCCGATGGGGATGCAAAATCAAACACAGTTCATTCACTATTCTGTGCTCTTCTCCATACGGCCTGCCCCGAACCTGTAATTTCTTATCCGAAACCTGTAAAATTCTCAGCTTCTCCCCCTGGCTCTATAATGAAACGCAGGAATATGCTATGGTAGTTGAAAACGCTTTAAATAGGTCCAGTTATAGATGAAGGAGTGTTCACCACGGTACGTAAATCTACTATTAAAAGCCGCATTATTCTGCTCATGACCGCCTTTGCGCTGCTGATTGCGACGCTGCTGTCCTGGTTTAGCTACGAACTGATTACGTATTACCAGCGCAAAACAACGATCCAGGCGACGGAATTCAACCTTCAGCTCGTCTCCCATATTATCGAACAGGATCTGATTGACCTGACAACGCTGGCGATGACCAGCAGCACCAACTCGTCCACGAACACCCTGCTTACCGAATATTTCGGTTCGGCGGAGGCCAGCCCCAAGCAGGCCCTGAATGTCTTCAATGCGATGCAGGACGATGTGCGGATCAACCGCTCCTATAGCTATGTACGCCGCCTGATTGCCACAGATAACAGCGGGAAATTCCTGCAGGTAGAGAATTTCGGCACCTCCATTCCGCTTACGATCCATAATATCGGTCAAGTCACCGGTCTGACGAATGAGGCCGAAGAGCAATGGGACCGCGTCATTAAGGACCCGCTCTCCAATTCCTACGGTATTCCCTTCGTGTTCCCTATATATGGCCGGGGGGCTACCCGGGTGGGCACCGTCTATCTGCTCGCGAATACCTCCGTCATTACGGACAAACTGAAGGGCTATGCCCTGCCGGAGCACTCCCGGCTGCTGCTTACGCTCGGCGATCATCATTATCAGCTTAACGGAGATCAGGTCAGAGCCATTGAAGAGCCGTATGAGCCGGTAGCCTATACCAGTGACAAGCCTGTCGGCCCTGATACCGAGCTGTCCATGGTGAAAATGCAGGATGATGAGGAAAGCCATATCGTGGTATCGTATCCGGTACGCAGCGGTGTCATGCTCTCGCAGACCTTATCCAGCGACCAGTTCGCGCCCCGGAGCAATATATGGATTCTCGTCCTGCTCGGCGTCTGTCTGCTCGTGCTTGTCTTAAGCGCGATCATTACGCTGTATTTGACCCGCACGATCAGCCTTCCGGTCGAGAAGCTGAAGAAGCGCATGGACAAGATTGCCCAGGGCAACTTCCTGCTGGACTCGGGTATTGAATGGAACAGCGAGTTGGGCGATGTTGGCCGGGGCATTAACCGCCTGTCCCAGGATATCGTAGCCCTCATGGACAGCCGGCTTGCGGACGAGAAGCAGAAGCAGGAGCTGGAATACCGGATGCTCCAGAACCAGATTAATCCGCATTTTCTGTACAATACTTTGAATTCGATCAAATGGATGGCCACGATCCAGAACGCCACCGGTATTGCAGAGATGACGACCTCCCTGTCCCGGCTGCTCCGCAGCATCGCCAAGGACAACCGGCGGCTGATGCCGCTGAAGGATGAGCTGAGCCTGCTGGATGATTATTTCCTGATTCAGAAATACCGCTACGGCAGCACCGTTACCATGGTCACAGAGATTGAAGAGGACGCGCTGCTCGGCGGGCTTATTCCGCGCTTCACGCTCCAGCCCCTGGTGGAGAATGCGATCTTCCACGGCATCGAGCCCAAGGGCCGAGGCGACATTGTTGTCCGGGTCACGAAGAGCGGATACACGGATCTGCTCATCACCATCGAGGACAACGGGGTCGGGATGACGGCGGAGCAGATTGCCACCATTCTAACCGTTCCCGGGGACGAGGCTAAGGGAATGCTGGAGAATATCGGGCTGCGCAGTGTGAACGAACGGCTGCAGCTCGCTTTTGGCAGAGAGTACGGCTTGTCCATTGAGAGCGAGCCCGGCCGCTATACCTTAATGAAGCTGCTGCTCCCCTTCCGGCAGAGAGAATAGCTAAGAATCCCCCACAAAGTGAGGCCTTAGCTTCGATGAGTACTCAGGTACTTTGCGGGGACCCCAAAACAATAGCATACCGAGCAAGGATGTGATGAGCTTGATCAAATTATTAATCGCAGATGATGAAGCCCTGGTCTGCATCGGACTCCAGTCCATGCTGAAATGGGAGCAATATAACATTGAGATTGTCGGCATCGCCCACAACGGCGCACAGGAGGAAGAAATGATCGACACCCTCCGCCCGGACATTGTGATCAGCGATATCAAAATGCCGATCAAAAGCGGCCTCGAGGTCGCCGGCTCGGTCCGCCGCAAGTACGGGCGGCTTCCGCTGTTCATCATGCTGACCAGCTACGAGGAATTCCAGTATGCGCGCGGAGCGATTGAGATCCAAGCCACCGATTACCTGGTGAAGCTGGAGCTGACCCCGGAGGCGCTGGCGGAATCGATCCGCCGGGCCACCAGTATCCTGGAGGAGTACCAGACCATGGAGAGCTATCCGAAGCTGGTCCATCGCGGCAATCTCCAGGCCCAGCGGGATAAATTCTTCATCCGGCTGTTAAGCGGTCTGTTCGAGAACAAGAACCAGTATCTGCTGCAAAAGGAAGATCTGGAGGTGGACCTCTCCGCGCCGGCTTATCTGGTCTGTACCTGCCGGATTCTCGGACCGGACACCGTCCCGCCGCGCGGGGATAAGCTGGTGGCCTTATGCTCAAGCACCGTGCAGATGGCAAAGGATACACTGGCCTCCAGAAGCGCCTGCTACGTCACCAGCCTGGATCTGCGCAACTTCGCGCTGACCCTGCCTGTGCCGGGCCCGGACCCGCAGCTCTGGATGCAAGACATCCAGAAGCTGCTGGCGGACATGGCCTCCGTACTGCATAATTACTTCAATGTGACCATTATCGGGGCGATCGGCTTCGCGGTGGAAGATCCGTTTTTGTTGCAGGGGAGCTATCTCGCCGCCCGGAAGGCGCTGCCCGCCGCTGTGAAGGAGCGCTCCTTCGTCTTCTTCACGGAAGGCGAAGCCCTCCTGCAGGAGCACCTGCTGTTTGATTTCTCGGAATCGCGGCTTGAGATCCGCAGAGCTTTTGAAGAAATGGATACCCGCGCCCTGCACAGCATCATCTCCCGGATGATCGAGATCTTCGACGGACGGGCCGATCTGCTCGTTCCCGCCACCGATGCCGCCTGCAACATTCTATATATGGCGACCTCCCTGCTCGCGGACGGGGAGAACATGGTGGAGCAGATCTTCGAGCAGGAGCCGGAGGGCTACCGGGCGATCTATCAGATGCATACCATTGAAGAGATTACCGGCTGGCTCGTCCAGTTCCGGGACGGCTGTGTCCGGATGCTCGCCACCCGCAGACAGAGCTATAAGGAGCAGGTGGTGAAGAATGTCCAGGAGTATATCAAAAGAAATCTCGGTACCAAGCTGTCGCTTAATCAAGTCGCGGATGTGTTCAACTTCAGCCCCAACTATCTAAGCCACCTGTTCTCCAAGGTCGCCGGGGTGAACTATGTTGAGTATATCACAGAGACCAAAATCACCGCCGCCAAGGAAATGATGGTCCGCGGCGAAGGCCGGATCTACGAAATCTCCCAGAAGCTGGGCTATGAGAGCGCCTTTTATTTCAGCAAGGTGTTCAAGAAGGTCACCGGGCTCTCTCCCCGGGATTATATGCAGCACATTGAAGGGAATGCGGGAGGGGAACACACATGATATACCTCTGAAGAGTGCGCGGATCTGATTGTGGGGCATTTATTCGGTGAGCGTACTGTAGAATGATATGGATGAGATGGCGTAATAATGCGGAAAAGTAGACAGGGCTGCCGGTATAGGCAGCCTTTTTTTTATTTGCGTACAAACGGAATCATGAGCTGAGGCCTAGCTGTTTCCGCAGAGCAAGAGCCGAACAACAAAGTAGGACTTGCTGTAACCTTGGTCCAAACTCCTCTTAGCCTTATTCAGCATCTAGCGGACTCAGATGAAGCTATAACGCGAAAAAACCAACTTTTCTTGTGCTTCCGGACTCAAGAGCGCTTATGTTGCCATTTGCAGCTATAAATGAGGAGTAATGGGTTAGTTAACGGCCTCTGAGTCCGCCTGGCCTGCCTAATGGTGTAATTTGGCGCTGATAAGATCTTTCCAGTCCGCGAGGATGTTGGGGCGGGGCGATACTTCGGTGATCCTGCATCCAATCCCCTTTCCATGTAAGCGCTTCTCAAAATCTGCTTGAAAGAACTCTAAAGAGATGGTAGGATTAAGACGAATGTTTAGTAAATTTATTAACTAAAAAGGCGTGAGCAGCTTGGCAACGATTAAAGACATCGCCCGCGAGGCCGGCGTATCGGCCGCAACCGTATCAAGAGTACTAAATAATGACCTGTCTCTGGCGGTCAGTGAGGAGACGCGCAGCCGGGTGTTCGCTGTAGCCGGGCAGCTTGGCTACAAGCCCTCACGGGTACGGCAGCTGAAGCGGGAGAACGAGCTGGGCAGCAAGACCGTCACGCTTCTGCTCTGGTGTACAGCCGAAGAGGAACGGGACGACCCTTATTACGGCTCGATCCGGCGCGGCGTGGAGCTGCGCTGTGAGGAGCTGGGCATCCGGCTCGGCCAGACGCTGCGCGGACACAGCACGCCAGCCCCGCTCCGGCCCACAGGTGACGGGCTTATTGTAGTCGGTGGGAGCTTCCAGCCGGGGGAGCTTGCGAAGCTGCACCCAGACCGGGGCACCACGGTGCTTGTCGATCATTATTCGGAGCGCACGGAGTATGACTCCGTGCGGACACATTTCCGGCAGGCTGTCGATCAGGCGCTGGGCCATCTGCTGGAGCTCGGTCACCGCGAGATCGCCTTCATCGGAGGCGGCAGCGAGGAGGAGCGCCGCAGGCATCATTACACCCGGATTATGCAGAGCCAGGGTTGCTATGATCCGGCGCTGATCCGCACGGGAAGCTGGACCAGTGCTGACGGCTACCGGATGATGAGCGAGCTGCTGGCAGGCGTAAAGCGGCCTACGGCCTGCTTCGCCGCCAGTGATCCGCTGGCGGTCGGCGCTCTGCGCGCCCTGCATGATCACGGGATACAGGTGCCTGCCGGGATGGCTGTCGTCGGCTTCGATGATATCGAGATGGCGGCCTATGTTCAGCCTCCGCTGACAACGATCCGCGCCTATCCCGAGCAGATGGGCAAAGCTGCGGTTCAGCTGCTCGCCGAACGGTTCGAAGGGCGCGAAGCCCCTTCACATACGATGATCGGCACGAAGCTGATTGTCCGCGAAACCAGCGGCGGAACACCGGATTAACCGCAGACTGGCTACCCAGTAATAGTTGTTTTGCCTGTTCCAAGGGTTCCGCAGGAGCAGCACTCAAGTTGGTCCAGATCATCGAACCTTATACCATCACACAAGGAGTGTTATGATCATGAACATTTTTGCAGACGAATCACTGGGCTTGTTCCATCTTCAATCCAAAGACACCAGCTATATTATCCAACTGGTAGAGGGTTACCCTGCCCATGTCTACTGGGGCGCACGGCTCCGTCATGATGACAGTCTGGCCGGAGCACTGGAGCTGCGCGAACGTGCCTCCTTCTCGCCAACCCCGGTGCTAACGCGGCCTTCGCTCTCTCTGGATGCCCTGCCTCAGGAGTATCCGCAGTATGGAACGAGCGACTTCCGGCGGCCGGCGTATCAGGTTCAGCTAGCTGACGGCACGCGGATCTCTGAACTCAAATATGCGGGATATACCATTACACCAGGCAAGCCGGCACTCGAAGGACTGCCTGCCGTGTATGCGGAGAATGAAGCAGAAGTACTGACACTGGAGCTTACCCTGAAAGATGACTACGCTGGTCTAACGGTTAGACTGCTCTACACCGTATTCGCCGATCATAACGCGATTACCCGTTCCGTCCGCTTCGAGCATAACGGCGAAGCCCCGCTCCGGCTGGAGCAGGCGCTTAGCGCATCCGTCGATTTCGCCGATTCCTCTTACGATACGCTGCATCTGAGCGGCGCATGGGCCAGAGAGCGCCATGTTCAGCGCCGTCCGCTTACTCCGGGCGCTGCCTTGTCACTGGAGAGCCGCCGCGGCTCAAGCAGCCACCAGACCAATCCGTTCATTGCGCTGCTACGTCACGGCGCAGATGAAGACCAGGGGGATGTCTACGGCTTCAGCCTCGTCTACAGCGGCAGCTTCGCCGCCACTGCTGAGGTTGAGCAGTTCGGACAGACCCGTGTAAGCATCGGGATTAATCCGTTCGACTTCTCCTGGCTGCTGGAGCCGGGCCAATCCTTCCAGACCCCGGAGGCCGTGCTCGTCTATTCCGGTGAAGGTCTCGGCGGCATGTCGCGTACCTATCACCGGCTGTACCGGACCCGGCTCTGCCGCGGTGTTCACCGTGATCAGGCCCGGCCGATTCTGGTCAACAACTGGGAGGCGACTTACTTCGACTTCGATGCGGACAAAATCGCAACCATCGCCAAAGCAGCAGGCCCGCTCGGCATTGAGCTATTCGTCCTTGACGACGGCTGGTTCGGCAGACGCGACAAGGATAACAGCTCACTCGGCGACTGGTTCGAGGACCGCCGCAAGCTGCCTGAAGGTCTGGCGGATCTGGCCGGCCGGGTCAACAAGGAAGGCGTACAGTTCGGTCTATGGGTGGAGCCGGAGATGGTCTCGCCGGACAGTGAGCTGTACCGCAAGCACCCGGACTGGTGCCTGCATGCCGCAGGACGCCGCCGCACAGAAGGCCGCAACCAGCTAATCCTGGACCTCTCCCGCCCGGAAGTCTGCGACTATCTGTATGAGACATTAAGCGCGGTCTTTTCCAGTGCCCCGATCCGCTATATCAAGTGGGACATGAACCGTAATATGACCGAAATAGCTTCTGCCAAAGCCAGCCCTGAGCGGCAAAAAGAAACCGCCCACCGCTATATGCTGGGGCTGTACAATTTGCTGGAGCGCCTGACCTCGCGCTTCCCGGACATTCTGTTCGAGAGCTGCTCCGGCGGCGGCGGCCGGTTCGATCCGGGAATCCTGTTCTATATGCCGCAGACCTGGACCAGTGACAACACCGATGCGGTAGAACGCCTGGCGATTCAGTACGGCACCAGTATTGTCTATCCGGCCAGCAGCATGGGCGCACATGTGTCTGATGTTCCGAACCATCAGGTAGACCGCATCACCACCCTAGCTACACGCGGGGATGTGGCGATGAGCGGCAACTTCGGCTATGAGCTTGACCTCACCAAGTTCACCGAAGCCGAGAAGGACCTGGCCGCCCGGCAGATTGCCCAGTACAAGGAGATCCGCACACTGGTGCAGCAAGGGGATATGTACCGTCTGCTGAGTCCGTTCGAGGGTAGTGGCGACACCGCCTGGATGTTCGTCAGCGAGGACAAGACCGAAGCCTTCGTCGCTTATTTTCGCGTGCTGGCCATACCGAATCCTCCGATCTCGCGCCTTACGCTCAAAGGACTCAATCCCGAGCTGGATTATGTTATTGAGACGGGGGCAAAAGGCAGCAACGGACATGTCCACGGCGGCGCAGAAGCCTCTGCACCTGCAGATGGCGTCAGCTCCGCTCCATTCCAGACCGCTTTTGACGGCACAGCGCTGGGCGGTGACCGCCTGATGCGTATCGGTCTTGTGGTCTCCGACCTGCGCGGGGATTACGCCAGCTGCACCTACCGCCTGAGAGCGGTGCAGCGCTGATCTACAGCTTCAGACATACCACAGGCGTCAGCCTCCTTTTGGAGATTGACGCCTGTTTTTTTGTGGAGAGATGCAGTCAGGAAGGGGCTTGCTGCCGTTTCATTAACTACTTACTTCCTCCCCTACTCCTCTTCTACTCCTGTCCATGCTCCTTGTCCCGGCCAAGTAACCCGCTGAGCGCCTCAGTCACGTTCATGCCAGTAAGTGTCTGGGTCAGCTCTGGAACCTGGGCCATGATTTTGGCGATATCACCCGTAATCTTGTTCACGCCTGAGGAAGCCCCGTCCTGGGAGATGACGGTGATCTTATCTACCTTGGCCAGCGGGGAGGCGATTTTCTCAGCCAGCTCGGGTAGGATTTTCAGGAATTCCACGGTCAGGGCGGCTTGAGTGAACTGTTTGTACGCCTCAGCCTTCTTCTGCAGCGCTCCCGCTTCCGCCGCTCCGGCGAGCTGGACGATCTCCGCATTCGCCTTCCCTTTTGCCAATTCCGCCTCCGCTGTTGCCAGCCCGCGCTTGGTCGTCGTAGCTGCTTCGGCTTCCGCCTCCAGAATCTGCCGCTGCTTGGCGGCTTCTGCTCTCATGATCGTTGCTTGATTCTCTGCCTGGGCCGGCTTGATTACCGTCGCTTCCAGCTCCCGCTGTCTCAGCTCCACCTCAATCTCCCGGACCGTCCGGTTGGCCTCGGCCTCCATCTGTGTGATTTTGACCTGTTCGGTAACCAGCGACTGCTTGATCTTATTCTGCTGCAATTCGTACGCCAGATCCGCCTGTGCCTTCTTCACCTCGGTCTCCAGCTTGAAGTCCGCCTGCTTAATGTTCAGCTCCTTCTCGAACAGCGATTCCTTCGCACGGGCAGCGGTTCCTGCTTCAATCGTCGCCTGATGCGCATTGGCTTTGGCAATGGAGGATTCCTTCTCCGCCTCGGCCTGCTTGATCTGAATATCGCGTTCGGCTTCAGCCTTGGCGATGCTGGCATCACGGCGAATCCGCTCAATCTCAGGCACCCCCATATTGTCGATGTACCCTTTGTCGTCGGTAATTTTCTTGATGGTGAAGCTGACGACCTCCAGCCCCATCTTGTCGAGATCCTCCGAGCAGGTCTCCCGCATCTTGCTGTTGATTTCATCAGGGGTCTTCAGGATAGATTCTACGGTGAGCTGGCCGATCAGGCCGCGCAGATGACCTTCCACCGAATGCAGAATAATCGTCTCACGGTCTTCCTCCGGCCGGTCGATAAATTGCTCACTGGCTGTGAGAATAGCGGTTGGATCACTTTTGATCTTAATCTGGGCGACCGCCTCCAGGTTCAGCTTGATGCCCTGGCGGGAAAACATGGCCTGCGCCGGGATCACATCGAAACTCATCAGCATCATGGAGATGGTTTTATTGTTCTGGAAGCCGGGGATGACGAATGTCCCGCCGCCCTGGACCACTCTTTTGCCGCCGAGACCGTATACGATCATGGCCTGATTGGGCGGAACCTTTTTATACGCGGTCACAATACTGGTTAACGCCAGCAGAATCACAACAACAATAGCTCCGGTTACATATAAAATTAACATTTGCTCCGACACTCCCCGTTAGTTTTGTTCCATTTCCCTCTCGAACAAAGTGACCGCTGCGATCCCCTTATCCGTCTTCACAATAATCACCCGATCGCCCCGCAATAGCGACTGACCGGATTCGGCCCGCACGCCGATGGAACGCATGGTCCCGTGCAGCACATACTTCATCTCTCCCACGGCCCCATCCGCTGCGGCGATGCTGATATAGCCGAGCTGGCCTGCCGGATCATAATCGAGTTCACTCATACTGCTGTCATACCGGGTCATCACCCGGGCCAGTACCGTGTAGAGCAGGATGCCCGGCAGCAGGGCGATCAAGGTACAGACCAGTACCACGGCGAGCAGCTGCATCCCGCTGTACTTGACAAGCATATACCCCGTGCCGCCCCAGACGGTGACAAACACCATCAGCGGAAGAATCGGGAGAAAGCCCGGCCCCCCGGCATCCCCTCCCCCTACATGCAGGTGGCCTACCAGACCGTGCCCATGAATGCTGCCACTAAGAATAAGCAGAAGTCCAACCCAGAAGCAGACGATAAATACAGTAGCGATGGTAACCCCCTCCTTTCAATGTAATATGGCTATAAGAAAACTGACTGTAGTGGCGATGCGGAAACTGTCTATTGTGGTACATAAAAAGACTATTGCGGCATATAAATGACTAATTAATGTTGTTATAAGATTTAATTTCGCTACTCCCCGTCACTAATGCACCTAATTTCCACTTTAGGCTGCTTGGTTGTGTATGGCAGAGGCGCAATTGGATTCAAGGGCACTTGTGCTCTTCATTTCCGCATCCAGCCCATTTTCAGGGCATTCAGTGGGATTAATCCCCTTCCCTACACAGCAAAAAGACCACAGCAGCAGCAGGGCTCTCCGTGGTCGGTTACTCGATCATGGCGCTCATCCTCTCTCTTCGAGGCTTACGGGGTTAGCTGACGGATTCGGGCAGCGAGATTGCCCTACCTCACCAGAGCCATAGTAGCACACTGGCAAGGATTCACCCCGGGTACTCAGCAGCCTATCCTTAAGCCACCTGCACCAGTTGGTTCCCCCGTTCCCGTTACGGAATTCAGCCATTTCAAGAACAGTGTCATTTCATTCGGTTGTTGATTGAATCTTACGCCTGCAGCCATTTAATGTAAAACCTCACGGATAACAAAAGAAGTCAATAATGCTGTCCCTTCGTGAATGAAGGCGCATTCTTCAGCTCTGCTCTTATCCGCCCGGGGATTTGCTCGCGCTATCGTCTGTTTACACCCATGTTACTCTTCCTCTCACGTACTGCTCATTTGCTCACCTAATCCCCTCCCACTCTCCTACTCACTTACTCACTCACATACTCACCTACTCACTTACTCACTTACTCTCCTACTCTTACTCCCACTCTAGCTCTCACTCCTCATTTACTCACTTACTTCCCACTCCCTTCCCCACGCCCTCCTAATTTAATCTCCTAACCCCCACCTTTCTTTCTCAGCCCATTACTCCAAATTTAAAATATTCACATTTTCGTCACTTGATGCTCATTGTGCAATCTTTCCCTTTGAGCAATAATAGAACCTATAGATTCTCTAGAACTTATAGATTTCAGGGAAAGGAGGAACATTTACTTTTGAATTCCAAACTGAATCTGCGGGACAAAAAAAAGGAAGCCACCGCCTATGCCTTAGCCGTAGCGGCCTTCGAGCTTGCGCTTGAGCATGGCATGGATGGCTTCATTGTGGATGATGTTGTTCAGAAGGCTGGATATTCCCGGCGGACTTTTGCGAATTACTTCTCCTGTAAGGAGGAGGCAGTCGCCGCCTATTTCATTGGCATTATTGCTGTCCAAGAGAAAGAGAATAACCCGCTGGCTGCTCTGCCGTCGGATGCTACACCGCTCGATGCCCTGTACAATCTGCTGAAGCTGCAATTCACCTCGGAGTTCCTGCATAAGCTGCGGCAGTTCGTCTCCCTGGCTAATCAATATCCGTCCCTGGAGCCTTACATTCTCAATGTCTTCCGGCATTTGCAGATCACCGCCCAGGAGACACTGGAGCAGTTCACCCGTGGACGGTATGCCGATGGATATACCCACCTGCTGGTAGGTGCCGTCTATGGGGCCTTCGTGCCTATCCTGGACGGACGGCTGAACGTCATGCTGCCGGGTGAGCAGCAGAGCGGGGACTCCGGAGCTATGCCGTTTGAACAATACCTGAATTCCATGTTTGCTTATTTACGCAACGGCTTCTAAATTCACAGATAAAGAGGAGAAACCACTACATGTCTACTTTTCTATACCGCTTAGGTAAATCGGCTTATGCTAAGCCCTGGGCCTTCATTGCAGTCTGGATCATTGTACTCGGAGTTGTAGGCACCCTGATTGGAGTCAACGGCATTCAATCCAGCTCCGAGATGAAAATTGAAGGCACAGAGTCGCAAAAGGTGCTGGATAAGCTGACAAAAGAGCTGCCCGCTGCGGCCGGAGGCCAGGCTAGTATCGCCTTCACTGTACCGGACGGGGAGCGTCTTGATACGCCTGAGCGTACAGCGCTGCTTCTAAAAGCTATTAATGATGTATACAACATGGAATATGTCATCAACCCTGCCGAACTGGCAGCACAAGCAGCGGCCGCCGCTGCCGGTCAAGCCGCTGCTGATCCTTCCGCTGCCACTGGTCAAGCCGCTGCCGATCCTTCTGCCGCCGCGGGTCAAGCCGCTACTGATCCTTCCGCTGCCACTGGTCAAGCCGCTGCCGATCCTTCTGCCGCTGCTGGTCAAGCCGCTACCGATCCTTCCGCCACCGCTGGTCAAGCCACTGCCGATCCTTCTGCCGCCGCGGGTCAAGCCGCTGCTGCTCAGGCAGCACCGTTCGGTCCGCTGATTGTTGACGGCGCTCCGGTTCCCGGCGTGATGCTGTCGGCTAACGGCAGCATTGCCCTGTTCCAGTTCCAGTTCACGGTTCAGCAGACATCTCTGCCATCGGAGGTGCCGGACAACATCATCGATACCGTGACCAAAGTTGAACAGTCCGGTTCAGGCATTACCGCGATTCCAAGCGACTCGCTCAAAAGCATGCCGGCCATCGGCTCCACGGAAGCGATCGGCGTAGCCGTTGCTGCCATCGTATTGTTCATGACGCTGGGCTCAGTCGTTGCCGCCGGGCTGCCGCTGCTGACCGCACTTCTCGGAGTAGGCATTAGCGTCGGAGGTGCGTTTGCCCTCGGCAGCCTGATCCAGATGAACGATATTACACCGGTTCTTGCCGTGATGATTGGTCTCGCCGTGGGGATCGACTACTCGCTGTTCATTGTGAACCGCCAGCGCCGTCTGATCCTGGATGAGAAATTAAGCGCAGCCGAAGCAGCCAGCCGTGCACTGGGCACCGCAGGCAGCGCGGTATTCTTCGCCGGTCTGACCGTTATTATCGCCTTATGCGGCATGCTCGTCATCGGCATCGGCTTCTTGTCTACTATGGCCCTAGTTGCTGCGGCCAGCGTTCTGATCAATGTCCTGTTGGCCTTGTCCCTGCTGCCTGCGCTGCTCGGCCTGGTCGGTGAACGGATCGTAACCGCCAAAGCCCGGACCAAGCACAGCACCGCTGCCAAAAAAGCGCAGCACAGCTTCTCGCACCGCTGGGCAAATGCCACGGTGAAATACCGCTGGGCCATCATTGTGCTGGTGGTGCTGGTGCTTGGCACAGCCGCCATTCCAGTGACCAAGATGGAGCTGGGTATTCCATCCGGCGCCTCGGCGAACCTGGATACTCCGGCCCGCCAGAGCTATGATGTCATCTCCGAAGGGTTCGGCGAAGGCTTCAACGGCCCGCTGCTGCTGGTTGCTGAGACAAAGAATCCGTCTGAGAAGATCTCCATGCCGATCCTGGGCAAGCTGGTTCAGGAGCTGCAAATGCACGATAATGTGACCCTGGTCTCTCCGCTCGGTGTCAGTCCCACCGGCGATATCGCCATTATCAGCCTAATTCCGAAGACGGGTCCCACTGACACCGCAACCAGAGACCTGGTGCAGGAGCTGCGCGATCCGGCGTCCGCACTCACCACCGGCAACAATATTAATCTTGGCGTGACCGGCTTCACCGCCATCAATATTGATATGTCCTCGAAGCTGTCCGATGCCTTCCCTGTATACATCGGGATCATCGTGATCCTGTCGCTGATCATTCTGCTGCTGGTATTCCGTTCCATTATCGTACCTATCAAAGCAACCGTCGGCTTCGTGTTAAGTATTATTGCCACCTTCGGCGTAACCACCGCCGTCTATCAATGGGGCTGGCTGCATTCGCTGTTCGGCTTCGATACCGGCGGACCGCTGCTGAGCTTCATGCCGATCCTGGTCACCGGTATTCTGTACGGACTCGCTATGGATTATCAGGTCTTCCTGGTCAGCTCCATGCGTGAAGCTTATGTCCACGGCCGCCATGGCAAGGACAGTGTTATTCACGGCTATGATCTGGCCAGCCGGGTTGTACTGGCCGCAGGTGTGATCATGGTGTCCGTCTTCGCCGGCTTCATCTTCGCCCCTGATGCGATGATTAAGCAGATCGGCTTCGCGCTGGCCTTCGGCATCCTGATCGATGCCTTCATCATCCGGATGACGCTCGTTCCGGCCGTCATGGCCGTCTTCGGCGACAAAGCCTGGTGGCTGCCGAAATGGCTGGACCGCCTGCTGCCGAATCTCGATGTCGAAGGCGATAAGCTGATCGCCAAACTGAATGCCGGGAGCGGACACAAGCACTAAACTCGCCACACACAAAGCGGAGACCTGGCTTCGATGAATAGTCAGGTACTTTGCGGGACCCCAAGACATGTACATCTCCCCGGAATAACGTACGGCACTCCCGCCGTTCTCCATGTACAAATAGAGCCTGCGGCATCGTCCGCAGGCTCTATTTTGATATAATGGCTATAATTGAATTCAAATACTAAGGAGGAGTACCCATGAACATTATAGAACTCGACCTTGCTCAGAATCAGCAGGAAATCTCCCGCTTACTGGAGGAACACAGCCGCCGCATGGACAGCAGCATTCCGCCCTATCAGCGCGAGGTGATCTCCCTCGCCGCCTACGAGAACGGAGTCTTCGTTGGCGGCATTACCGGGGATATCGTCTGGAATATCCTGAACGTGCACTTACTGGCCGTTGACCCCACCTACAGGGGCCATGGACTCGGCAAGGCCCTGCTGGAAGAGCTGGAGCACAGAGCTAGGCAACGCGGCTGTAAGGTAAGCGAGTTGACCACGATGAGCTGGCAGGCGCCGTTTTTTTATCAGAAGCAGGGGTATGAGATCTTCGGCGAGATCAAAGATTGTCCCCGCGAAGGCCAGACGAAATATTATCTTCAAAAAAAATTGCAGCCGTAATTCTCACTCTAAGCAAAAACGGTACCTCCTTTTGACAAGGACAGTACCGTTTCTGTAAGCAAAGCAAGGAGGATTGTTCAAGCCACACTGAAAATCACGTGCTTCCCGCCCGCCAGCGCCTTCCCGTAGAAGTCCAGCAGGCCTGCAAATTCACCCTTCAAAGCTGCCCTCAGCTCCTCCGCTACACCACTCGTCTTCAATTGATCGAAGTCCACCTGCTGCATCGCCGCAATAATGTCCTCCAATTCATCCTGCTCGGTGCACGCGAAGAACCCGTCCTCCTCTTCCACCTCAAACACATGGACCCCGACAACAGCTTCACTTAACGGATCGCCTTCGATAGGTTCACTGGCCGAGACTCCGGTTAGCGCGAGATGCAGTTCCTCCCACAGCTTGTCGATATCGTAATATTCACTTCCGCCTTCAATCAGCTTCTCCAGCGTATTCATCAGCTCTGAACCGTCCATCTCCATCATGCGCTCCAGCGTATCCTCATCCACCATGACATATTGACCCAGCATCCCCATTTGTCATTCCTCCTTATATAAGGTACGGCTGCCCGCGCTCCACTCTCCTTACAGAATAGGTGACAGCAGCCGGGAAATCCCCTCTTTCAGCTTGATCACCAGCGAGCGCTGCGCATACCGTTCAACCGTAAGCTCCGAGCACAGTCTGGTATCATTCAGGAAAATGTCCTGGAGCTGTTCCGCAATCGCCCGGTCATACACAATGGCATTCACCTCGAAGTTCAGCCGGAAGCTGCGCGAATCGATATTCATCGTTCCGACAGAAGCAACCTCTCCGTCAGCGACAATCGTTTTGGCGTGCAGGAAGCCATTCTCGTAGAGCAGGATTTTGGCCCCGTAATTCAGCAGATCTCCGGCATACGCCCAGGTGGCCCAATACACGAACGGATGGTCAGGCTTGTTAGGGATCATGATCTGCAGATCGACTCCGGAGAGCAGGGCGATTTTGCAGGCGTCCATGAAGCTGGTGTCCGGTATGAAGTACGGGGTCTGGATGTACACACTTTTTTTAGCCGATAAAATAAGCTTGATGTACATATTCTTCAGATGCTCAGTGGACGAATTGGGGCCGCTTGTAATAATCTGCACCGGGCTTGTCCCTGTATGGGGCTCCATGTTGAAGACGAATTCCCCGTAATCCCCGCGCTCATGCATCCCCGCCTGATGCCAGTCCAGGATGAATCTGCCCTGAATATGGCTGACGGCGTTACCGGTGATCCGGAGATGAGTGTCCCGCCAATAGCCGAATTTCTTGTCCAGCCCCAGGTACTCATCCCCCACATTGAAGCCGCCGATATAGGCGATGCTTCCGTCAATAATACACAGCTTGCGGTGATTCCTGTTGTTGATCCGGAAGTTCAGCGGCTTGAGCAGGGACGGGAAGAACACTTCAACCTCGCCCCCTGCTGCACGTAATTCTCTGAAAAAATGCCGTGAAATCCGCTTCGAGCCGACTTCATCATATAACAGCCGCACCTTCACGCCTTCCATGGCCTTCACGATCAGCATATCCCTCAGCTCCCGGCCCAGACGGTCCGGCTGAATGATGTAATACTGAATGTTGATCTCTGCGCGGGCAGAGCGGATATCCTCGAATAACGCGGCGAACTTCTGATGGCCGTCACTGTAAATAACAATCTCATTATCGCTGGATAACAGGCCGTGCGACGAACGGATATTCATGTTGATGAGCTGGGCATAGTTCGTCAGCAGCTGCGACCTGTCATCCGCCCCTTCCGCGAAGGCTGCCAGCTGCTTGTCGGCTTCGGCCTGGACATATTCCTGCTCCTCGATGAAGAGCTTGTAGAAATTCTTTTTTTTGAGATTGCGTCCGAAGAAGATATACAAGACAAATCCCAGAATCGGGATGAAAAACAATACCATCAGCCAGGCCCAAGTGTACCCCGCCTCCCTGCGCTCAATGAACAGAAAGCCCAGGGCCAGAATGATGTTAATGAGGGTGACGACTGTGGTTAGACTTGCAAATTCCATGCTCTTTCCCCTTTTCTCTCTGTCTCTCTCTGCTGCCTAAAAGTCCTCCAGCACCTTGGACCTGTCGCCATGGATCCTGTCCAGATGCTCCTCTCCCCAGTAGCATAACAGGTCCAGCGCAGGCTTCAGCCCCCAGCCGTAGGCCGTCAGCTCATACTCCACTCTGGGAGGAATCTCCTGGTAGATGGTCCGTGAGATAATCTCATCGTTCTCCAGCCCTCTTAGCTGGGCAGTCAGCACTTTCTGGGTTAAGCCCGGAATGAGCCGCAGCAGCTCGGAGGTTCGCTTCTGTCCGGTCATAAGATGGTAGATAATTAACGGCTTCCACTTGCCGCCCATCACTTCCAGCGCCGCCTCTACGCCTACTTTGTACTTTTTGGGAACGCTATCGCCATTCTGTTCAGTCATTGCTTCTGCCTCCATTATGTAGGGTACCTCAATGTTCCTATGGAACATACACCTTCCTATAGAACAGCAAAGTGCGTACTTCCGGATTATTTTATTCCTGTTTATAATAGCATCAGCCAAGGAACATGGCTACAAACCTGCTATTAAGAAAGGTAGTGAAGATACAAGCATGAGCGTATTAATCGTCGTATCACACCCAAGACAAGATTCCCTGACCTTCCAGGTCGCCCGCCGTTTCGCAGAGGGATTGAGCCAGGCCGGCCATGATTATGAGATATTGGATTTGCATGGGATAGGATTTGACCCTGTTCTACAGGGGAGAGAGGAACTCAATATGACCGCAGGTGAACAGGAACAGCCCTATTCTCCTGAATTAGAGCGGGAAATGGAGCGGTTGCGGCAGCATGACGGCCTGGCATTTGTTTTTCCGCTGTGGTGGTGGCATCTGCCGGCCATGCTGAAGGGGTATATCGACCGGGTGCTGAACAACAGGGTTGCCTACGGCACAAGTAATCTGCATGATTATCGTGCGCTATGGCTGGCTCTGGCAGGCGTATCGGAGGAGCAGGTGAAGAAACGTAATTATGATGAGGCCACTACGCGTCTGCTGAACGTAGGAATTGCCGATTACTGCGGAATCACAGACTCCAAGGTTGAGTTCTTTTACGAGACCCTGGATTCGCCGCCCGCGCATTATGAAGCGCTGCTGGAACAGGCCTATCAGGCGGGATTACATTATAGCAAGGGAGAGAACTGACACATCACAGGAATGAGGAAATCACAGCATCACATCAAATTCATTCACATAAACTGCATTGCCAGTCACTTCTATAGTGTTGCCGTTGTCCGACACGGACACCTGCACTCTACCGTCCCTGCCGATCTCAAGGCCCTGCTCAATTAGCAGCTCGAAGGAGGAGGCTTGTCCTTGTCCGCCGATGTACCTGGAATAATAAGCCCCCATCACCCCGGAGGCGGTGCCAGTCACCGGGTCCTCGGTGGTCCCAGAGAACGGGGAGGAGAAATGGCGGGCGTGCATATGCGCCTCAGGATCATACGTCTCCAGACAAAACGGGTGGATGGACGAGTGGGGCATCTCCTTCAGCACCTCAGGGAACCGCTGGTTGTCCGGCACCATCCGGGTGAAGGCGTCAAGGCTTGTGACCGGGACCAGTAAGGTCCACGTTCCGGTGCTGCCGTACATGGTCGGCAGGGTCTGATCAATATCACCGGGTTCAAGGCTGATCGAGCGGGCCAGGTCCTCAAGCGATCCGTTAAAGGGTTGAAACTGGGGACTGGCCTGTCTTATCGTCATATAGAGGTTGTCGTGATCTTCTGTGAAACGGACGGGCAAGACTCCTGCTTTGGTCTCGATGGTCAGCTCGCTGGCGTCTCCAAGCAGACCCTTGGTCTTCATGGCATATAACAACGCCATGGTCCCGTGGCCGCAGAGATTAATCTCATGCCCCGGGGTAAAATAGCGGATTCTGAGATCCGCCAGGTTGGATTTTAACGGAAACGCCGTCTCATTGAAACCCACCTTCGCTGTGATCTCCTGCATTTGCTGCTCCGTGAGCCCCTCGCCGTCCAGGACAACCCCTGCCGGGTTCCCCTTGTTCGGAATGCTGCTGAACGCATCGTAATGATAGACTTTGATGTTCTGCACACCTGCACCGCCTGTCTTTTTTGAGTAATATGATAGCATAAATGTATATAATGTGAATTTTAGATATTTAGGCATCATGATATGTTCGGTTTTCTGCATACATTCAGTCCATGGACGCCGCGCGTGCCCAATGTGGTCGGTTTTTCGACTACATTGGGCCCACGTACCCTCGCACTGCCCATTGTGTTCGCTTTTCCCAATTCACGCAAAAAAACAGCAACGGACAAGTCCCTGTGAAGCGGACGGTATCCGTTGCTGCAATCATAGAAAGCAATACTATTGTCTACTAAGCTATTTATTCAGCCATCTACTCACCCGCATCTTGCTTCCCCAACCAGGCTAACTCCGCCATCGCCCGCAGCGGGCCGCGGAGGCCTGCGGCCACTTCCGCTTCGGTCTGCGCCTCCGGCTTGTCACTCCAGATGGAGAAGGTAGTGCCGATGAGTTCGCGCGGATAAGCTCCGGTATACTCCTGCTTGGCTTCTCCGGTACGGGCCGGGAACAGGCCGGGATGCCAGGAGGCGCGGATTTTCTCGCCTGTCGGATACTTATAGCCCGCATTTTCGCCCAGCACGTAGTACAAGTAGCCATCGTTGTAGTTAATCACCTGATGTCCCTTGGCGAGAATGTCTTCCACCGGGGCCATCATCGGATGCCACTTCGTCCAATACGTGATTTGAATGGACGGCTTGGGCGCGACCCGCTGGGTCTGATCCGCACGATAGAGGCCATCATTCCAGGCACGGACCGTCCAGCCTCTCGACTCCAGATGCTCAGCGACCTCGTTAAGGTAATCAATATAAGTGTCCACGCCCGTGCCGCCGCTGATGTTCAGGACATTCCGGGCATACTCCGCGAGCTGCGGATACTTATCGAACTCCGCGAAGTTGATGAATTCATCCCCTCCGATATGAAAATAGCGGCTGCCCGCAAATAACTCCGCGTATTCGTCAATCAACTCCAGCACGAACCGGCGGGCGGCCGGATTCGTAATATCCAGCGCCCCCGGAGCCGGAGTTCCCGCTGCATCCTTAAGCAGCCACTCGGGATGAGTGCGGAGCGCCTGTCCCAGATGCCCCGGTGAATCCAGTGAAGGAATAATATCCACATGATATCTCTGTGCCGTAAGGATAATTGCCTTCATTTCCTGCTTGGTTAAATAGTGATCTGACACCACCTCAGGATGGCTCTCACTCATCAGCCGGAAGCCTTCGTTCTCGGAGAAATGAAGCTGCAACGTATTCAGCCGTAGCCGGGACATCTCTCTGATCCGCTCCAGGAGCCAGTCTTCGCTGTAGAATTTGCGGCCGATGTCGATATGCAGCGCCCGCTCCGGCATGACAGGGGAATCGGTGATGGTACCGCAGGACACGGAACCCTCATCTGCCAGCCGCTGCAGCAATGTCCGCAGACCATACATCACGGCCCGTTCACTTGAGGCGGTAATCTTCGCATAATTCCCGACGTCAATGACGTAAGCTTCCTTGCTGTCCGTGTCTTCCACAGCTTCATGATCCGTCAGTTCAATGACGATATCGCCCGAAGCGGGTGTCTGCGTTTCCCCATGAACAATAGTCATGATCTGGTCAGCGGGTGTCAGAATGCCCGAGTATTCACCCAGCACAATAAAGACTGTTTCGTTCAGAACACGGTTATTATCCGATCTGGCATTGTCTACAATCCGGGCTTTGGACCCGGCAGACACCCGCCATGGCTCCCCGGATGCCGCTGTAATCTGCTGCTGTACACTGGTGAGCGGGCAGGTATCGGAGACGTTCTGATCTAATGGTTCATCCATATTCATATCCATACTCATCTCACCTCTTCCTTCTTTGCGTGAATCAGCGCAGCCGGAGGCCGACCGTGCTAATCTGATGTCCACCAAGCGGAAGCTTAAGCGAAGCCGTGCCTTCAGGCTGAAGCTCTTCACCTTCTGCTTCCAGTACATTCGAAGTATAGAAGGCGGCAACCGGCAGCACAGATTCCAGTTCCAGCTCGCAAGGCTGTTCCGTAAGGTTGAACCAGCGGAGCAGCACATCGCCGCGCTCCTTGTTCAGCTTCATGGAGGAGAAGGCAGCGGTCCCGCCGTTCCAGCGGACGGCCGAATACACGGCGGGAATCGTCCCTGTATGAACCTCTGCCTGCGCCGAGGTCCACGGAATCTGGAACTGGTAGGCAGCAGCGGCAGCACCAGAGGTTACGGTGTCCCCGCTGTGTGGCAGCAGCAGCATATCCGCTGTCTGTTCACCCAGGCACTGGGCTTCCGGCGTTGGGAACCAGCCCCAGTCGCCCATCTCGCCGACACTGCGGAGCAGCGTAACGGCAATCGTATTGCGGGCATCCCGCAGAATCTCGTATTCGTGTAATCCGAGGTTAGCGACCGTGAGGCCTGCGTTCTCCCCGGCAACATCCACGAAGCACTGCTGATGCTGCGCATTGCTGGGATTCTGCCATTCCGGCGCCGGCTCGTTCGGACGTTCCGCCAGCTCGAACATCGAATCTACGCGGTGTGAGGCTGCGGCCAGATCCGCCGGGAACAGCATCCGCAGGCGGTGATCCTTAGCGGTATTACTGATGAAGCTCTTCACTTCCAGCCCTTTGCCGCTGCGCTCCAGTCTCAAGACCGTCCGCAGCTTAAGGGTTACAGTATCGGCACTACGCTTAGCCTGCCGCTCTGGATAATAGACCAGCGCCCGCTGTTCTCCTTCCAGCAGGTCATCGGCCGAAGCCGGAATCTCCCATTCATGGGTGATTTCGATGGAAGCCCGGTATGGCGTATCTTCAATAACAGCGATATCCGCGTTAAGGCCCAGAGTCGTCAGCGGCACTTCGCCCGCAGGCGCTCTGTACATATATTCATTCCCGATGTCACCGGTATTCTCGTAGACACCAAGGTCACGATAGATCTTGCCGCTAGGCTTATGCTCCAGTGTGAAGGAGCCGTCAGCCATAACCTCGACGCGCAGCGTGTCGTTCTCCAGCACACGTCCGCCGCGAACCAGCGATGAGGCTTCTTGAGCGGAAGCCGCCCCAACAGGGCGGACCCAGGCATAGGTGCGCAGTCCCAGGGCAGGCACATCCGCCGCCGCGAAGGTCAGACGCACCTTGCGGCAGCTATAAGGCTGGCGGAACCGGTCATCCGGCAGATCATAGCCGAAGGACAGGCCAAGATCCTCCACCGTACAAGGAATCGGCTGGCCTTGTTCATCGACCAGGACCCGTCCGGCCAGGTCCACAGCCTTCATAAGCCGGGCATTCTCTTCCAGCGGCAGTCCTTCGCGCAGATACTGGCGGGCCGCATCCAGCTCTATGGTCACCGTACCGGTGCGGCTCCAGCCGCTGGTATTGGTTACAATGAGCGGAAGGGCCTCTTCGCCGTAAGCGGCGAAGCCGGAGGTGTCGACCGCTGCGGTGATCGCCTGCATACTATCCGCCACGATGCCTTCGGCGGTGTGGTAGCTCTTGTCGAAGCGGGTGACCATCTCGCGGTGCACCTCATCCACGCTGCAGCCGCAGATGGAATCATGCGGATGGTTCTGCAGCAGCGTCTTCCACGCATAATCCAGCAGATGCTGCGGATACTCCCCGCCGTGCAGCCCCGCGATAACAGCCAACGGCTCGGCTACCTTCTCCAGCATGGCCTGGCCGCGCTGGTTGAGCTGCTTCAGGTACACCCGGGCGGAGGCGGTATTGACCAGCGTTCCCCATCCGTCCGTGCGCTGGCTGCGCAGCTCGCCCTTCACCGTGGACAGGCTGCGGCCAGTCAGCGAAGCTTCCACTGCCTTGATATAGTCCGGGAAGTTCGAGTGAACGAAGTTGACCTCCGGGTGTAGCTTCTCCGCTGTGCGGATTGCCTCCGGAAGGTCGGTCTGCAGCGGCTGGTGATCGCAGCCGTTCATGAACAGCAGCTGATCGGTCGCCGCATACTGCCGGGCATCGCCCAGCTTGCGCTCCCAGTAGCGGCGTGCCTCATCAAGCTCGACGGGAACCTCATTCCCGTTAGAATACCAGTTGGCGAACAGGATGCCCAGCACCTGCGAGCCGTCCGGCCCTTCCCAGACCAGCTCCGAGAACGAGGATTCATAGCCGTCATCGGAGACCATATTGTTGAAGCCCGTAGGCTTCACTCCGCGCCCGAAAAAGGCGTTAGTGATGCCGGCCTGCTGCATAAGCTGCGGAATCTGTCCGGTCAGGCCGAAGGTGTCCGGGAAATAGCCGATTTTGGACACTTCCCCATAGACTGCCGCATCCTGATGTCCTAGCTGTAAGTTACGTACATTGGCTTCCGGACTGGTCAGGAACGCATCCTGCAGAATGTACCAAGGTCCGATAAATATCCGTCCCTCACGGATATGCCGCGTGAGCCGCTCCCGGTTCTCCGGACGGACCTGGAGATAATCCTCGATGATAATCGTCTGGCCGTCGAAGAAAAAGCTGCGGAAATCCGGGTTCTGCTCCAGCGTGTCCAGCAATGTGTCCACCAGTTGAATCAGCCGGATATGATGGCGCTCATAAGGCAGATACCATTCCCGGTCCCAATGCGTATGCGAGATAATATGTGCCGTCTGTTTAGTAGTCATAACCGGTTACCCCTCAATCTCCAGCGGATATTCATCCATATAGCTGATCAGTTCATCCACGGTCGTGAAGGCCAGTCCTGTCACTGTATCCGCACAGCCGTAGTAGATGGCAATCCGTCCGGTAGCCGCATCGGTCAGTGCCGCGCAAGGGAACGTCACGTTCGGCACATCGCCGACACATTCATACAGCTCTTCCGGGCCGAGGATATAGTTGCGCGAGCGGGCTTTTACCTTCCAAGGCTGATCCAGATCCAGCAGCGCGACACCCATGCGGTAGACGAATCCGTTACAGGTGTTGATAACGCCGTGATAGATCAGCAGCCAGCCCTTGTCGGTTTCAATCGGAATCGGTCCGGGACCAATCTTCTTGGACTGCCAAGCAGAAGCGTCACCGTCAACCGTACCCATCACATAGCGGTGCTTGCCCCAGAAGGTCAGGTCAGGACTCTCACTATAGAAAATATCGCCAAACGGCGTATGCCCGGTATCGCTCGGACGGCTGAGCATCGCATAATTGCCGCCAATCTTGCGCGGGAGCAGCACTCCGTTGCGGTTATACGGCAGGAAGGCATTCTCCAGCTGATGGAAGGTTTTGAAATCGAATGTGTACGCCAGTCCAATCGTTGGGCCATGGTAGCCGTTGCACCAAGAGACATAATAACGGTCGTCAATCTTGCAGACACGCGGATCATAGCGGTACTCGCGCTTGGTGATCTCTTCATCGCCCTCAAATACGATCGGCTCATGGTTGATGTTCCAGTTCACGCCGTCTTCACTGAAGCCCGCGAAGATATCCATGCTGACCGACCGCGAATCACAGCGGAACACACCAGCGAAGCCGCCCTCGAAGGGAATGACCGCCGAGTTGAACACACTGTTCGAGTTCGGAATGGCGTTGCGCGGAATGATCGGGTTGGCGGAATATCTCCACACCGGGGAATTCGTGCCCTCAGGCTTCTCCTGCCAAGGGATGTTCGGTAGTGCTTCTCCAATAATTGTACTCATGCTCAGGTCTCCTTTATCTGTGAAAAAATAGTATATTACCAGGACCGCCTCTTACGTGCCGGACCGTATGTTTAGAGAATGTCTTCCTTCAGCGCCCGCAAAATCAGCTGCGAGAACAAGCTGTTCGACCAGGCGAACCACTTGCGGGTGAACACGGACGGATCGTCGGCGTGGAAGCCTTCATGCATGTAGCCGGTATCGGCATCGGTCGCTTCCAGCATAGCGATTACCGCCAGCCGCTCTTCCTTGCTGTCTGCGGTAATGCCCTGCATGGACAGCGCCATATGCCAGATATAGCCCGGAGGGGTGTGCGGACTACCGATTCCCTTGGCAGCTTTGCCCTCGAAGTAGAATGGATTCTCCTTGCTCAGCGCGAAGCGTCTAGTATTCTGGTAGACCGGATCGTCATTGTTCAAATAGCCCAGGTACGGAATGGACATCAGGCCCGGTGTTCCGGCGTCATCCATCAGGCTATAGTTGCCGTATCCATCTGTCTCGTAGGCGTAGATCGGTCCGAATTCGGGGTGGCGGTAGGTGCCGTACAGCTTGATGCCGTGATCGACCTCCTGCTCCAGTTCCTTCAGCTCAGCCAGGAAATCCAGATCCCGGAAGACCCACTCGGCAAAATCCTGCATCTGCCGCAGCGCCACCACGGCGAACATGTTCCCCGGAATGTTGTAGTGGAAATCGCAGGCGTCATCACTGGAGCGGAAGCCGGACCAGATCATGCCGGTGTAATTCACGGGCATTCCCAGGCCGCCGTTACGGATGGAATCCTCCATAATCCCGTTGTTTCGCGTGAAGCGGTAAGGGGACTGCTCGGCATGATGCTGCTCGCGCTTGAACAGGTCGGTAATGACGCGGAGCATTTTTTTGAAATCGGCGGTGAAGAAATCGGTCTGCTTCGTCTCTTCCCAGTAAGCATGGGCCAGCCGGATCACGAAGCACAGCGAGTCGATCTCGAATTTGCGCTCCCACACCCACGGCGACATCTCGGTCACATCGGCGGCATTCCAGTGCCAGTCATTGGCCGATTCATTGAACGCGTTGGCGTAAGGATCGATCAGTACATACTCCGTATGGCGCTTGATCAGCCCGCCGATAATCCGCTGCAGATCAGCATCTTCCGCGGCAAAAGGCACATAATGAATGACCTGCTCCACTGAATCGCGCAGCCAGCAGGCGGGGATGTCCCCCGTAATCACAAAGGTAGTTCCGTCATCAAGCAGCTTGGTGGTCGTCTCCAATGTGTTCGGGAAGCAGTTGCGGAACAGCCGTTGCAGCTTGGGCCGGTAGGCCAGCTTCGCTTCGGCGTCGGCCAGCACGGCCTGAATGGATGACGGCAGCGTAAGCTCCGGCATCTCGATGCGGGGAAGTCTGAATTGTTCCAAGGTAGTAGTCTCCTTCTTGCTAATCTATTTTTTGGAAGCTGAATTTCTTGATGGGAGTGGGAGTTGCGATAAGCTTAATTGTAATTGGTACAACTAAAACGCCTGATTGATCACCAATTTCACGTTTAGTTGTACTTCGTACATTTAAACATCCGCCGAATCTTCCTTCTCCCGTTTTGGGGCAGTTTTAGTTGTACAGAATACACTTATACGATAAAAGAATGCATTTCCACTGTTTTTAAGTGTACGTTCTGCAACTATCCGAGAATCTTACGCTCAGCCCCTCATGTGCCTCTATTCAGCATGAATAATCTTAATCGTCTTGATCTCGAACGGGTGGAAGTCTAGCGTCAGCACGCCGTCTTCATCCGGCAGCAGCTCAGTCTCTTCCTCCAGTGCATTGGACAGATAGATAGCGGAATGCGGTAGCGGCCAGCTGATCCGCACGGTCTCGCGTCCACCAGCTGATTCGTACAGCCGAAGGATACTGCCGCTTCCGTCTTCCGCCAGCTTGACCGTGTCCAACACTACCTGCTTCCCTTCGTAGGGAAGGAAGGAGCCAGTGGACGGATGCTGTCCCTCACTTGCCTCGCAGGCTACAGCATACGAAGCATGGTTCAGCTCAGCGGCTTTGCGCTGGGTATGCGCCGAACGCCAGTCCCCGGTATGCGGGTAGAGCGAATAGGTGAATTCATGCTCTCCCTGATCGGCCGAATGATCCGGCCAGCGCGGAGCGCGCAGCAGGGACAGACGGATGGTGCTGCCCTGTGTGTCATAGCCGTATTTACAGTCGTTCAGCAGGCTGACCCCGTAGTCATGCTCCGACACATCGGCATAGCGGTGTCCGCAGACCTCGTACTGTGCCTGCTCCCAGCTAGTGTTGCGGTGCGTGGTCCGCTCCAGTGCGCCGAACGGAATCTCATACGTGGCCTTGCTGGTCACTACATCAATCGGGAAGCCAACCTTCAGCAGCTTGTGGGCTTCCTGCCACTGCACCTTCGTCTTGAAGTCGATCCGCTTGTCAGCGTGATACAGGATCAGCTCCTGCTGTATTTCCGATTGGCCTAGACTCCAGCGGAAGAACAGTACATCGCAGACAGGACCTGTGGACAGCAGCCGCTTCTCCAGCAGTACCGCTGCTCCGGCAGGCTGCTCTTCATAACGGCTGTCGATATCCCAGGCATCCCAGAGAATCGGACGGTCATGGAAGAAATGCAGCCGGTTCAGCGCTTCGCCGGACTTCACAATCTCACGCCCGGCTTCCTTGTCATACAGGCTGATGATCTCGCCCAGCTCGTTGAGCTGGAGCCAGTAGTAGCAGGTCTCCCAGCGATCCTCGAACGTAGCGGAGTTCGCGGCAGAAATTGAGTTATTGCCTGCATCCGATGCATCTGCCCCCGGCTGTTCCTCTTCCCGCAGCCATACGGTTGCATACCCGAACGCCGGAACCTCCGGCACCCGAACACGCAGCACCGTTTGCTTTTCTGCTGTAGTCAGCTCTGCCGGAAGCTGTGTTCCGTTCCCGTCATATACAGCCGGAGCGTTAAGCGCTGCTCCAGGAGCAACCGCAAGCTCGACCACCATATCCCGGGTCCAGCCCAGTCCGTTCAGGATGACATAAGGCTGTCCCTCTCCACGGGTATCAATATCCGCTACGGCAGCCTCCATGACGGACTTCAAGGTACTCTCCCCAAGGACAAAGATGTTCTTGTATTCCTTCTCCGAAGTCTCATAGACCTCGGGAATCGATGAGCCTGGAATAATATCATGGAACTGGTTCAGCAGAATCAGCTTCCAGCCTTCATGCAGAGCCTCACCTACCTCTTCCCGCCGCTGCGGTGTCAGCTGGTGTCCAGCCAGAGTCTGCCATAGCTCCGCTTCCCGGTACAGAATCTCGGCCTTGCGGTTATTACGCTTGTTCCGTGCATGGGTCGTATAGGTTCCCCGGTGCAGCTCCAGGTAGAGATCGCCCTGCCAGACCGGCAGATCCGGTGCTGCCTGCTCGATGCCTGCGAAGAAATCCGCCGCCGTGCTGTAGCCGGAGGCAGGCTGACCTACCATCAGCTCCGAGCGCGACAGGTATTCCAGCATCTCCCGCGTCACGCCGCCGCCGCCGTCTCCGTGTCCGTAGAGCAGCATTTGCTCGCTGTGAA
This sequence comes from Paenibacillus sp. FSL R7-0210, assembly GCF_038009085.1. Lineage (NCBI taxonomy): Bacteria > Bacillati > Bacillota > Bacilli > Caryophanales > Paenibacillaceae > Paenibacillus > Paenibacillus sp. FSL R7-0210. The sequence goes on along the minus strand of NZ_JBBPAR010000001.1, from coordinate 1,070,741 downwards.
CAGCTTTTTGGCGGTAGGACTGCCAGTGCTCGTGGATATCCTTCGGCAGCGTATTCTCATTCACGCCATGGTTCATATAAGATAATAGCGCTGTCCCGTCAATTCCGACCCAGTGGAACAGATCATACGGGAACAGGTTCGTGTCATTCCAGCCCAGCTTCGTGGTCATGAAGTAACGGACCTTGCCGTGCTTCAGGATCTGCGGCAGGGAGGCGCAATAGCCGAAGGTGTCCGGCAGCCATTCAATCTCGGACTGCTGTCCGAACTCCTCCTGGTAGAAGCGCTGCCCGTACAGCATCTGCCGCATCAGCGATTCCCCGCTCGGAATATTCAGATCCGGCTCGACCCACATGCCGCCGACCAGTTCCCAGCGGCCTTCCTGAATCCGCGCCTTCACCTTCGCGTATAATTCGGGATCATTGTCCTTCAGATAAGCGAACAGCTGCGGCTGGCTCTGGGCATAGCGGTATTCCGGGTACTCCTCCATCAGGGCATGTACCGTCGAGAAGGTCCGGCTGGTCTTCCGCACCGTCTCCCGGGTCGGCCATAACCAGGCGATATCGATATGCGACTGCCCGATCATATGAATGAAGCCTTCGCTGTTGCCGCCGATGGCCCGCACTCTGGCGGCCAGCGCCTGCTCAATCGCCTCTATTACGTTACGATCGAGAGAATCGCCAGGCTCCAGATTCACGTAAGCATCCATCGCCTGATGCAGCGCCTCCAGCATGCGGACACGCCGGAAATCCTGCTCCGGCAGCAGCAGCATCGAATCCCGGATGACGGTCACTGTGTACATCAGCGACTGCACGGGCAGGTTCACTCTGACAAGCGCTGCGGTAATGGACCGGACCGGCGGCTGAATGACCGCTTGTTTATTGAGCGGATCATCCGGCTCAGGGATCGGATCATAGAGCTCAATCTCAATCTCCGGGTGTCTGCCGCCCGTCTCGGGGTTCAGGGAAGCATAGGTATGATTGCGGTCAATCCCCTGCCGCGAGGCTCCGTTCACACGCAGCAGCCCTTCGCCGCCGGAGTGGAAGATCAGCCCGGTGTCCGCATCGGTCCAGTCCGCCGGGATATCGAGAGTAGTGCGGAAGTAATAGGTGGTACCTTGCACGCTCGGAAACAATCCAAACGATTCGCTGCCCGAATAAGGCTGTGCTTCGTCATAGTGGCCCGGCTGCCGGTAGATAGTGGAGTAGACCTTCCAGTCATCAAGCACCCGGTATTCCAGCCACTGCTGCTGTGAGCATTCCCGAATGAACCGGTTAATCCGTTCGATGTTTATCTGCTCCATGTCTAATCCTCCATGACCGTAAGATCTGTATTCAGCGTATCATTCACATTCCGGCCGACCCCGATGCGGAAGCCTCCCGGCTCGACCACCAGCTTATAGTCCGTCCCGATATAGCTCAGATGCTCTGCATTCAGCGTGAAGCTTACCTTCTGCTTCTCTCCCGGCTCCAGTACGATCTTGCGGAAACCCTTGAGTTCCTTGGCCGGTCTAGTCACCTTACTGACCAGATCGGAAATATATAGCTGCACGACCTCCGCACCGCTGCGGGAGCCTGTATTCTCTACTTCCACAGTAACCTCAGCCGTTCCGTCAGCCGTGATCACCGCAGGCTCGACCTGTAGTCCGCTATAGCTGAATTCGGTGTAGCTGAGTCCGAAGCCGAACGGATAACGCGGCTGCGAATTCCCTTCCAGATAGCGTACTCCCCGGGAACGTTTGCCTAAGTAATACACTGGCAGTTGTCCTACATCCTCAGGGAGGGAGAGCGTCAGCCTGCCGGACGGATTGACATCGCCGAACAGGATATCCGCAATGGCATGACCGCCCTCCTGACCCGGATACCAGGCTTCCAAAATAGCATCCGCTTGCTCATCGATCCACGGCTCAGTAATGGGACGACCGTTGATATACACGACGACAGCCGGCTTGCCGAGCGCCTTCAGCTCCTTCATCAGCTCCAGCTGAACGCCAGACAGATGAAGCGACATGCGGTCGATGCCTTCGCCGCAGTCCATATCGCTAAGTGCATTCTCTGTGACCTTCGAGGCTCCGGTCCGCAGATCGATGCTGCCTTCCCCGAAGTCCCGGGCACTCGACCCGCCCAGGGCGAGCACAATAATATCCGCTTCGCTTGCCACCTTACGCGCCAGCTCTAAGCCCTCGGTGGAGCTGTCTTTGATCCTGCAGCCCGGCGCATAAGCTACACGCTCCGGCTGCGCGGCAAGCTTGGCCCGTATCCCGGCCAGCACCGTAGTTACCCGGTCACGCGGCTGCGGCGAGGTGTAATCGCCGAGCTGATTGTAGCCAATATCGGCGTTCGGCCCGATAACCGCAACCGTCCCCTTGTCCTTAGACAGCGGAAGCACTCCGTTATTCTTCAGCAGCACAATGCCCTCTGCCGCCACGCTACGTGCCAGCTCCGCATGCTCTGCGCTGCCGATCACCTGCTCTGCCACATCGGGATCGGCATATGGCTGCTCAAACAGGCCCAGCCGGAACTTCAGCTCCAGCACACGCGCTGCCGCCTGATCCACCAGCTTCTCGTCGAGCCGCCCGGAGCGCAGCGCCTCCAGCAGATATCCGCCGAACATGACGCCAGACATCTCCATATCAATCCCGGCCGAGAGCGCCTGTACGGCTGCATCCTCCCCGCTGTCCGCTGTATCATGACCCGAGGCCAGCATATCGATCGCTCCGCAATCGGTAATGACCATTCCCTCGAAGCCCCATTCACCGCGCAGAATCTCTTCCAGCAGCTCCCGGTTCGTGGTACAAGGCACGCCGTCAATCTCGTTATAAGCCGGCATGATGGAGACCGCACCGGCTTCCACCGCTTTGCGGAACGGGTACATATCGACTTCCAGCAGCTCCCGCTTGCCGATATGCGCCGGACCGGCATTTCTGCCGCCCTCCGAGCTGCCATAGGCTACGAAGTGCTTGAGGGTTGCCCCCACACTGGACGCGCTGTCAAGCCGGTCGCCCTGTAATCCTTCCACAGACGCTACGGCATATTCGCCGATGAGGTACGGATCTTCCCCGAAGCATTCCTCGGTCCGGCCCCAGCGCGGATCACGCACCACATCCAGCACAGGGGAATACGTCACGGCTCCGCCTTGAGCACGGGTCTCCCGCGCGACCGCCCGGGACATCTCCCGGTAGAGGTCCACATTCCAGGTGCTGCCGACCAGCAGCGGAACGGGAAATATCGTGGCCCCGATGGCCATATGACCATGCGAGCATTCCTCGCCGATCAAGAGCGGAATGCCCAGCCTGGAATGCTCCAGCGCATAACGCTGAATCGAATTCACAGCCTCTGCTCCGGCCCTTGCATCCAGTCCGCTCTCCAGCGTAACCCCTGTCCAGGGATCGGCCCGCAGGGTTCCGTATAATGCGCCGACACCGCCTTCGCGGATCTGGCGCTTGAAGTCTTCTGTCAATTCAATCGTTCCATCTGTATGATCATAGGTCTGCCACCCGAACAGCTGCACCAGCTGGCCGACCTTCTCTTCCGGCGTCATCAGCCCGAGCAGATGCTTCGTCCGCTCCTTGACGGGCTGTGTACGGTCTCTATATAACATCCTGGCTCCACCCTCTCTCCTTATGATCTATATAAAATATATTTAAGATTTGGATTCGAAGCTTGGTCGTCACTACGGTGAACATTTGGACTTGCCTACTCCTTAACCGCCCCAACCGTAAGACCCTGAATGAAGTAACGCTGGAAAAACGGATACGCGAAAATAATCGGTCCGGTTGCCAGCACCACCATCGCCATACGCGAGGTATCCTGCGGCATGTTGCGGAGGGCCTCAAGGCTTAATGAACTGTTCTGCGAATTCTGCAGAATGAACTGCATACTGGTCTCAATGCGCATTAGCATGGACTGCAGCGGCACCAGATTCGGATTATCAATATAGAGCAGGGCATTGAACCAGTCGTTCCAGTACCCGAGCGTGCTGAACAGCCCGATCGTAGCGAGGCCCGGCAAGGACAGCGGCAGCACGATTTTCAGGAAGGTGCGGAACTCTCCGGCGCCGTCGATTTTGGCCGATTCGATCAGCGCATCCGGCACACTGGTAATATAGAAGGTACGCAGAATCATAATGTAAAAAGCATTCACCGCCAGCGGCAGAACAAGCGCCCAAATGCTGTCCTTCAGGCCCAGCATCTGAGTCACGACAATATAGGTCGGAACCAGCCCGCCGTTAAACAGCATGGTGAAGAAGGAAAAGAACGCGAAGAAATTGCGGTATTTGAAGCTTTTACGTGAAATGGCATAGGCATAAAGTGAAATAATCAGCAGGCTGACAATTGTACCAATGACCGTTACCGCAATGGTCACTCCGTAAGAACGGAGCAGCGTGTCCCCTGAGCTAAATACATATTTGTAGGCTTCCAGACTCCATTTGGCCGGAATTAACCGGTAGCCGTCCCGCGCAAGCGCCCCTTCGTCCGTGAACGAGATGAGGACAACGAACAGGAACGGGAAGATACACAGGATGGCAAAGCCTCCGGCGATACAGTTGAAGATGGTATTGAGTACCGGCGACAGCCGATGGAAATCGCGCGATTTCGCAGCATTAGCAGACATTTGGATGACCTCACTTTCCTTCATTTTCCCTAGAATAATGCACTGTCCTTATCGAATTTGCGCACGATGTAATTAGAGGTAAGAACCAGCACGAATCCGACCACTGATTGATACAAGCCCGCAGCCGTACTCATTCCGATCTCGCCGGTAGTCTTAAGTCCACGGTATACATAAGTATCGATGACGTTGGTCACACTGTAGAGCGTCCCCGAATCTCTCGGCACCTGATAGAACAGCCCGAAGTCGGCATAGAAAATCTTCCCGATCGCAAGCAGCGTCATAATGATAATGATCGGCTTCAGCATCGGCAGCGTGATACTGCGGATCTGCTGGAGCTTGCTGGCTCCGTCGATCATCGCCGCTTCGTAGAGAGACTTGTCTATGCCCATAATTGCGGCGAGATAGACCACGCTGTTATAGCCGACGGCCTTCCAGAGGAATACGAATATAATAATGAACGGCCAGTATTTCGATTCCGAGTACCAGGAGATATTGCTGCCGAACATGGCATTAAGCAGCCCCCGCTCCGAGCTAAGGAAGCTGAACGCGAAGTATCCCACAACAACCCAGGACAGAAAATACGGCAGGAACATGCCTGTCTGATAGAACTTGGCTAGTTTTTTATTGGCAATCTCGGACAGCACCACCGCCATCAGCACGGACAGAATCAGGCCCAGGCCAATGAAGGCTATATTATATAAAAGGGTATTGCGTGTGATCAGATAGGCATCATTGGTGCTGAACAGAAACTTGAAATTATCCCAGCCGACCCACTTGCTGTTGATGATGCTGGCCCAGAAGCCATCCCGGCTGAAGCGGTACTCCTTAAACGCAATAACCGTACCCACCATCGGCAGGTAAGAGAAGAATAAAAACCACAGTGTGCCCGGCAGAACCATAAACAGCAGCACTTTATTTCTTAATACATCTTTGGCGGACTTTCCTATTTTCCCCATACTCTTAGTTCCTCCTATGCCGGAAAATTCTTCCGTTAGTACAAAAAGATCGGGCCAAGTCTAATCACCCGCCCGATCCTCTAATAGAATGCTACTTATTATTCGCTGCTTTCCAGGCGTCGATCTGCGTTTGAGCTTCGGCAATAATTTTATCCAGACCGGCTGCTTTGAGTTTCTCGTTAGCCTTGGTCAGGTACTCTTCCGAATCTACAGATCCGGTCATCAGCGGTGCCCAGAATTCTTCCTTCACGTTCTGAACAGCGGCGATTTCATTCGTCACCTTGGACGTATCGAAGTTGAAGCCGAGCAGCGGTGCGTTGATACCGGCATCATTGAACTTCTTGAATTCTTCCCATTTGTTCTCTGGGTCGCCTTCATTCAGATAGTTGATCATGATGTTACCCAGGGAGAACGTAGGCATGTCGTAGTTCTTCGCATCCGGGAGGTTCTTGATCATGTTGTCGCTGACTTTCTCGTAATGTACGCCTTCAATCCCGGAGTCAATCATGTTGCGCAGCTTAGGATCGGTGTTGAGCAGGTTCAGGAATTCCATCGCTTTCTCAGGATACTCGGAGTTAGCGGAGATCGCCTGCATGGAGCCCATTACCGACCAGTTGTAGATATAAGGCTGGCTGGCTGGTGTGGACACGACCGGATATCCGTAGCTTGCAGACCACAGATTGTCGGCCATCGGCTGGGTGGATGCACGGTCAGTGAACCATTTGCCGGCTTTGTACAAGTCATCTACCGACGAGGTAGTTGCTACTTCAGGGGAGATATAACCCGCCTGATAGAATTTGCGGACCGTCTTAAGCGCTTCCTTGATCTCTGGAGTTTCCAGGATGTTAACTACTTTGTAGTCCTTGGTGTCCATATAGACCGCCATCGGCATCTTCTCGATTACATAGTCAAAAGGCATAATCGGCATGAAGTCCTTCACCATTGCGTAAGGAGTGACTCCAGGCTCGTTTTCCTTGATCGTTTTGAGCAGCGGCTCAAGATCGGCCATCGTCTTCACGCTGGTCAGATCCAGCTTGTATTTGTCGAGCAGCTCTTTATTGAAGCGGAACACTTCTTGAGCCGGAAGTTCTTTGTTCGCAGGAATCGCATAGTTGTGGCCGTCTACTTTAGAGCCTTCCAGGAAGGCCGGATCAATCGCATCCACAATGCCCTTGCCCTGATTCTTCAGCAGATCATCGAGCTCCAGGAAGGCGCCCTTACGTGCATTCTGCACATAATCGAAGGCCCAGGAAGAGGTGAACAGGATATCCATCGGCTCACCAGAAGCTGCCATTACCTGCATTTTTTGCGTATAATCCCCGAAGTCGAGCATTTTGATATCGAGTGTGGCGTTGATTTTTTCAAGTGTGTATTTATTGACTTCTGTAAGGACCTTGTCCATATCCTTCTGCGGCGGCCCGATCGTGTACCAGATCAGTTCTACTGGCTTCTCGGTAGCCTCCGAGGCTTTGTTGCCGCCTGAAGCTGCTTCCCCGCCTGCATTGTTCTTACTGTTCCCCCCGCACGCCGTTAGCGCCAGTGAAACGGTTAAAAGCGTTGTCAACAACAAGGAGAAGTGTTTCTTTTTCTTACTCATTTGCCGTACCCCCTTTTAATTAGCTGTCCGGACCTTCGGCTTACCGGATCTATCCGGCTGCTGATTTCCTTGAGCTATACCTTAACTTTATAAGATGAAAGCAGTTTCAAATAGAAGAGAAACTATAGATTTTCAGGTATGAAATAAAGAAAATAAGCTTACCCGCAAAGGCAGGTTATTGATCTTTTACAAGGGCTGTAATGTTCTGGCGAGAAATCACTGAATCCGTTATCAACGTGAAACTTTTCTTTTCTGTAACGCCCAAGAGAGCCGCCTCACAGCAGCCCCTTGAATTCCGTCGGCGAAATGCCTACATACTTCTTGAACTGCTTGTAGAAGTATCCCATTTCCCAGTATCCCACGCTTCTTGCGATTTCATGCACCTTCAGGTTCGTCGAGCGGAGCTGTTCCTTGGCCTTATCAATCCGGTAACGGTTCATATACTCCGCAAAGGATTCACCGGTCGTCTTATGGAACAGCTGTCCCAGATATACCGGATGAATATTGAACATGAAGCCCAGCTTCTTCAGTGACAGGTCCTCACTGTATGATTTCTCAATATAATTCAGCACCTGGTTCACTACCGGGCTCTTCAGCTCCCGGTCCAGCAGCCCGATGATGCCTGCCGAGGTCTGCCGGAGCGCAGCGGACAGTGCGGGCAGCGAATTCGCCCGGCGGATCGCCGTCAAGCCCTCGGCAATACACTCACGCTCCGTTTCACTGCGGATATCCTTGATCAGCACCCGGAAGAACAGCATCCATTCCAGCGAGATCTCCTCCAGCATCGCTGGCGTTAATCCATCCATTGCGGGGGCCGAGAAATAGAGCTCCAGCTGCTCGGACAGCCCTGCCACATTCTTGGACATAATGAGCTTGGCGTAATCGCTCCAGTCTTCCGGCAGAACCGCGCCCAGATCCTCCTTCCGGTCCCGCAGCTGCTCATAATAGATGCTGCTGCGCTCCGGATGAATCTCCAGGAACTCCTGCGCCTGCTTCGCCTGCTCGTAGCTTGCGGGAGCGGCGTCCACTCCGTACACCGGCGAGCCTACGGCTGCGCGCAGCTTCTCACCGCCGGTGCATAAGCCGGCAATCTCCTCCAGCATGAACGCCATCTCCGCCGCTCCGGCGGAGGCTTCTTCGTAGTTATGTATCAGCACCAGATCATTGTCCGAATCCCAGAACATGAAGAACGAAGCCTCTGCCCCGGCGAGATCGGATACCCTCTTCCTGAAGGTATCCGTTGCCGGATCTACCTGCAGCAGGGCAACCTGCACATAACGGCTGCTGAGCGGCAGGCCGATCAGATTCAGCCGTTCGGAACGCTCCTGCGGATTAATCTGCCCCCGCAGCCAGCGCAGCAGCACATTATCCTTCAGCACGGAATTCGTATATTCCCACCACTGCATATCCAACCTGGAGACATTCAGCTTCTCCACAATCGTCTCCAGCGTCTGCTGGAATTCCTCCAGATTAATCGGCTTCAGCAGATAGTTCTCGATCCCGAGCGACAGACCTTCCTTCACATACATGAATTCATCGAAGCCGCTCAGCACCACCACCTTGAGATCCGGGCGGAATTCCCGGACAGCGCGGATCAGCTCAAGGCCGGTCATCACCGGCATGGAGATATCGGTAATCAGAATATCAGCGGGAATCTCCCGCAGCTGCTCCAGCGCCTCCTGCCCGTTCTCCGCCTGCCCCGCAATCGTGAGGCCCAGCTCCTCCCAGTCCAATATATCCTGCAGGCCGCTAAGAATGAACGGCTCATCATCCACAATAAACACCTTATACATCTGCGTTCTCCTCCTTCGGCGGGTATGGAAAAGTAATCGTAACCACTGTTCCGCTGCCCTCTTCACTCTCCAGCTCTACGCCGTAAGACTTGCCGTACATCAGTCTCAGCCGCTCATGAATGCTACGCAGCCCGAACGACTCGGACCCGGACAATTCGCCGTGATCCTCCAGCACCTCGCGGAGCCGAGCCAGCCGCTCCTCCGCGATCCCTTTGCCGTTATCCGTAACAACCGCGCGGATATTCTCCGGCTCGGCTGTGATCACAATACGGATCACATTATCAGTCTGCCCTGTCCGCATGCCGTGCAGAACATAGTTCTCAATGACCGGCTGCAGCGACATTTTGAGCACAGGAAGCTCTTCCAGCTCTGGACTGCATTCGATGGTGTATGCGAACCTGTCCTTATAGCGGATACGGAATAATTCCAGGTACAGACGGCAGGCCTCCAGCTCATCCTTGAACGTATATTTCTGCTTCGGACGGACATACGACTTGAACAGCATGGACAGGCTGTAGATCATTTCCCCCACATCCTTCGCCCCGCTCGAAATCGCCCGCATCCGGATAACCTCTAATGTATTGTACAGAAAATGCGGATTCACCCTGGCTTCCAGCGTAGCGATCTCCGTATGCTTCTGTTTGATTTCCGCCTTATAGACCTGGTCGATATACTGGTTCAGTTCATCCAGCATGCTGTTGAAGCTTTTGGCAATCTGGCCTAATTCATCTTCCTTACCGTCCACAATCCGGGTGTTCAGATCCCCGTTCTTGACTTTGCGGGTGAAGCGGATAATGCGGTGGGTCCGTTTGGCAAAATTAGAAATGAACATCGCCGGCAGCAGCACGGCAAACAGAATACAGACGAGTGCGATGGACACAATGGTGCTCCGCGCACTGCTGTAGGTCTCGGCCAGCTCCTGCTTAGAGATCAGGCTGATCACCGTATACCCCGCCTGACTCTGCGTCAGACTCGTGACAACCATTCCCTCTATCGTAAACTCCTCGCCAGCGTTAATCTCTTGCAGCTTTGGCAGCTTCCGGCCGTACCCCTTACCTGATGAATCGAAGATGACTTCATTCTGGGCCGAGAGCACGAGGATATCGCCTTTGAAATCCTGCTTATAGTTATTCATGGCCTGCCAGATCGCCTCGGAGTCGAAGTAGACCAGCAGCTGGCCGATATTGAGCAGCGAGGACTTATTGTTGATCGGCAGCTTCACCGAGAACAGCGGGGCTGTCGGCATCCCTATACTTTTCAGCACCCAAATGTTTGGAACAGAGACGACACTCTCCTCACCCAGAACCATCGAATCGGGGACGAAGGAATGCGCCGCATTGGTCGAGATCCGCTCGAACTGCCTGCGGTTGTCGTAATAATACATGACCTGCTGGTTGGCGCTGTACAGGATCAGGCTGCGGATATCGGGATCATCGTCAATCTTGTTCTGGAAATACTGGATGGCGTTCGAGGTGGACTGTTCTCCCAGCAGAAAGCGGTCCAGCCGGTGCTCAATATAATCGCTTAAGGGATTCTCCAGCAGGAAGGTCGTATTACTGGCCAGACTCGCGTCCCTATACACATCACGGAGCATATCCTGAACAGATTGATATTTGTTCTCCACATAATTGCTGACGCTCTCCATGCTCTTGCGCTGGATATCCATCTGGCGCTGCACCGCCGAATCCGAGATTAACAGCAGCACCAGGTAAGAGAAGGCGATAATGGTGGCTATGAAGATACAGGACACGATCAGCGTGAAGCGCAGGAACATATTGTCTTTAAAATACTTGCGGTACAGCGAAAGGCTTCGCATTATTCACCTCCTAACATAGTTGATAGCCTTGCAGGCGCGGCTAGCCGGGATACACAAGAAGCGCTCCCCCCTGCTAATTTTGCCAGAGGGTGAGCGCTTTGTGTATGTTGTGCAGAATGGGCGGTATCTATTCCCTAAAGTGCCTTACGGCGTTGGTTGGCCTTTAAGGTATACAGGCTGCGACTTGTTGCCGCTGTAATCCTCCATGACCACTGTAACTACTGCTGCGGTAGAGGTGAAGCTCAGCGCAGCCTTAGTCGTGCGGCCGCGGATAATCATCGGCTTCATGCCCGCAGCACCGGACAGATAGGTGACCGGGAACGACCGGTTCTGGCCGTCTTCGTTAATGTACATATACCGCCAGTCCCGGGTGCTTGGCATCGGCAGGTTCAGCGTGTTGCCGTTCCAGGACCAGTTCTCTGCATAAGGCTCGGACACCTTGTCGGTGAACGTTCCGTTATAGGTTATTTTATCGGTATTTCCGGCTTGAACGGTAACCGTATACTCATCTCCGTTCACCGGCATATTCTGGAACAAGGCTGAGGTTGCCCCCTGCGGCACGGTCAATTCCTTCGATACCGGCTGCGGCGTGGTAGTCCAGTTCACCGACTTCACTGTTACCTTGATACTTCCCTGGGCAGCGGCGGGATTCGTCCACTTCACCAGGAATTCTCCATTCGCAGCGGATTCGGCAGTCACCTTGGATACCGCAGCATTCAGGTCGAAGGACAGCGTGGCCGGATCGCCCTCAAGCCCGTCTGCACCTACAGCCGCCACCTTCAACACGCCGGATTTGGCCGGAAGCTTCTTGATATAGAAGGTCTCATCATACTTCCCGCCCACATAGATATCATTCACATATACATTGTATTGCTTCACCTTGGAGTAATCGGTATCCATGCTCCACTTCACGATCATCTCATCCGTGCCGGACAGTGCCTGTGCAATGGAAAGACTAGTAGGAGCCGATGGCTTGACCGCCGAGCCGTCATGAATCCGCAGTTGGCCGATATTCATCTGGTAATTGGCTGCTTGTGTGGCTCCAGGAGTGAACACCAGACCGAAGGCCGCGATCTCCCGTCCGGCATAAGCACCAAGATTAAGCTCGGCTGTGGTCCAGCCCGTGGTATGCTTCCCGCTATTTGCAACAGGAACCTTCACCACTTGATTCGGGTTGTCGCGGAAGATAAGTCCTGCGCTAAGCACAGAGCCATCATCGGCAGACGGCTTGTTGTAGACGATGGACAGCTTAGAACCAGCCTTCAAGGCAAGCTCGCTCTTGTAGAGACGCAGGAAGTTCTCGCTGTTCAGATTCCCGCTCACCGCCAGCGAGCTTCCGCCATTATAGCCGCCAAGTTGCTGGTAGTTCATGCGCGAATTGGCGGTCTGGTCATAACCCGGACCATAATCGAAGTCCACGTTCAGGCGATTGCCTGTAGTATCCTGCCACCATTGCCAGGTGACCGGAACATCCTGCAGGCTCATGTTCGACCATTCCGCTGCGCTGGATACCGCTCCACCCTTGTAATAGGAGAGGCCGTGACCGGTATTGAAGCTGGTATAGAAGTTGGCGTCCTTCACTACCGAGCGCTCGGCAATGACCGAAGCGACCCCCGGCCAGTAGCGGTTATCGGCATACACATCGGCCACCGTATTATTGGAAGACACGGCTGTATTCTTCGGATTTACCCGTGGTCCTGACCACCATAGCTGCTCGCGCAGGTTCGTCATCCATTGGTATTGGTTATCCGTGCGGTTCGAGACCGGCCAGGACTGATTCATATCCTCATCGAGACCAGCATGGACAAAATCCGCGCCCAGTGTCGCCAGGCTGGTCCGTGGAATTCCCCCGGCCAGCTTGCTGCTCAAGGCTGTGCCTTGCACGCTCTTGAAGCGGTCGCGCCCGGCTTCAAGTCCCGCGAAGCCGGTCTCAAAGAGATTGTAGCTCGTCCCCTGGGCCGCATTGAAGGTATTCAAGTAATTCGCCGCCGAGGTAATCTGCGAGCTGCCCATACCGTAATCGAAGAAAAACGAATTCGACACCGGCTTGTTGGCCGCTTTATCGTAGAGCATGGAGATATTATTGTTATTGAAGGTTCTAGCGAAAACATTGGCTCCCGTGGCTGTATTCAGGGAATCATACCACTGCACATACAGCCCGCCATCTTGGAGCGCTTTCATAAAAGCAATATAATCGGGAATATCCGCCGTCGCCACATTCGGATTCTGCTCCTCCTGATTCAGGAAGTACCCGTCATACCCGAAGTATTCGGCCATTTCAATCATTTTCTCAGCTACCGGGAACTTCCCGGCTGCATCCTTGACGATCATCTGCTTGTAGGTCTGCTGCCCCCGGTCATTGTTCGAGAAGAACACTCCGGCCAGCGACATAACCCCATTCTTATGCGCGGCATCGGTATAGGTAGGATTCGGAATATTCAGCATGCCGAACTCGAACCATTTCTGCTGCCAGTCAGACTGGGCCAGATCGTCGTAATATTCCGGCGGTGTATACGCTGTCGCTGTTCCGTGCCAGTAGGAATAATAGTCAATGTACTGCCAGAAGTTGAAGTGGTACTGGGCGAACTTGTTGGTGTACGGGGCATTCTCGATAAAAGCATTGCCATAATCCCCCGCAACATTCATCATCTGCACCGCCGGATTCAGCGCCGGATTGGCCTGAGTCTGCTGGAAAGGTGCAATCCGCTGCTGCAACGGCACCCTGGAGCGCAGAAGCGCCGCGTCCTGATCTCTCTGCGGACTCCAGTCCGCAATGTGCTGGCTGGTATAGCCGTGTACGCTGGGCTGATTCGCACCGTGTGCGCTTTCACCTTTGAACGGCCAGGTGTCTCCGGCCATCGCCGTCTGCGGCAGTAGGGTCACCAGCAGCGCTGTACCTAATACCGCTGAAGTCAGCTTACGAATTCTGTGTGTCCGGGATGTAGCTACCATTGTTCACTCTCCTCATTCTTCAGATTGATGAGAACGCATTCATAATAACTGGATGAATCTTCCTTCTGGGTAATGGTTATCAAAGTTACTATATAGCAGCACCTGCGAGGACTAATAGAAGCTAAATTAAAGATTCGCTGGTCAAATTAAAGAAAAGTTGTATTTGGTTTTTCGACTACAATCCGCCCGCGCGTCTCCGTCGCCGCCATTGTATTCGGTTTTTCGCACACATCCGACCCACTCGCACCCGCACCTGTCCAATGTGTTCGCTTTTTCGTATACATTCAGCCCGAGCGCCCCGCACCAGCACATTGTGTTCGGTATTTCGCCTACATCTGCCTCACTCGCACCCTTGCCACGCCAAAAAGCAGCCCCTCTAGGAGCTGCTTCATGGTTACCTCATATGTTACTTGCCTTCATTAATTTATCCGCCAGCTTACTCCGCATCCGGATAAGGATTGATACTCTGGATCGTGCCGTCGGCGTTGTACTTCAGCTCGGTGTATTTCACGCAGCGCTTGTGGTTGACGCCTTCAGAGAGGGAGCTGTCGTGATAGAACAGATACCATTTGTCTTCCACTTGCACGATGGAATGATGAGTTGTCCAGCCGATGACCGGAGACAGAATCTCGCCCTTGAACGTGAACGGTCCCATCGGATTCTTCCCGATCGCATACACGAGCTTATGCGTGGTTCCTGTTGAGTAGGACAGGTAGTAATCGCCGTTATATTTGTGCATCCATGGGCCTTCAAAATATCTGCGCTCCTCATCCCCGGCCAGAATCGGATTCCCGTCTTCATCGACAATCGAGATCTCAGCAGGCTTGCCCTGGAAGGACAGCATATCGTCGCTAAGCAGCGCAACTTGCGGTCCAAGCGCCGGCTGGTCGGCAGCCGGTCCTTCCGCATCCGGCACGAAGCTGCCGGTCTGCCACTTCTCCAGCTGGCCGCCCCAGAGTCCGCCGAAGTAGATATACGCCTGGTTGTCGTCATCTACCAGCACGGCCGGGTCAATACTGAAGCTGCCTTCCATATAATTCGGCTGCGGGGAGAACGGGCCTGCGGGAGACTCCGACGTTGCCACACCAAGACGGAAGATGCCGTCATGGTCGCGGGCCGGGAAGAACAGATAGTAGGTGTTGTTCTTATATGCGGCATCTGGAGCCCAGAGCTGCTTGGAGGCCCATGGAATATCTCTCACATGCAGCGCTTCGCCGTGATCGACCACCGGAGAATCGAAGCTGTCCATCGAGAGAACATGGTAATCTTCCATTTTATACTGGTCACCGTTATCATTGCTCGGCTCGTCATGATCCAGATCGTGGGAAGGATAGATATAGATTTTGCCTTCATAGACATGGGCGGACGGATCCGCTGTATAGATGTGAGTTACGATCGGTTGGTTAGGCTTAGGTGGTTGTTGCTGATTCATAAGGCATCTCCTTTGATATTGGAATAATAGAATCCTTCATAGTAAGCAGGGCTGGCATTCTCTGTACCGTTGCCCGAGGCATGTACGCCGAGGCAGACACCGGTGAAGCCGCCGTTGACCTCCGGGGACAGGACCGATACATGAACCGTCTCCGGGACTTCATGCCAGGACACCCCATCTGCCGAATAGGAGCAGTGGTAGGAATGGCCGTCGCAGCGGAGGCGAAGCTGAACGGCACCTTCACCGTTTACCTCATACTGGTGAACCTGCCGCTCCTCACCGTTCTTCACTACAAGCTCCATCACCCGGCGGCCGCTGCGGCAAGTAAGTCCCCAGAAAAGATATCCACGGTTGTTAAGCCGCGCAGCCAGTCCGGCATGCTCGCCTTCGGTCACCGGTGTGAAGTCAAGGCTGACGCCTGTCTCCATCCGGTGATGCTGCTGGCGGAGGCACGCGAACACGGCGGGCGCCTCATCGTCCAGCGTGTAGCTGTTCCCGCGCACGGTGAGGCTTCCCGTGCGTTCAGTCCAGGAATACCGTTCCGCTTCATAAGCGCGGAGGAATGCCCACTCTGGCCCGAAGCCGCTCTCCGGCGTAAAGCGCTGCACCTGTTCCTCCAGGCTGGACTCATCGTCGGCTATAACGGTGCCTTCATTATTGTCAATCATCGGCCAGCCGTCCTCCGTCCAGGTGACCGGAGCCAGGAAGGTCTCCCGGCCCAGCGGGGAATACCGGCCTTCCACGGGACGCATGCCCAGGAAGACTGCCCACCACTGGCCGGACGTATCCTCGACCAGATCGGCATGTCCAAGGCATTGAACCGGATGGTCCTTGAGTCCCCGGTGGGTCAGGATCGGCTCCGGCTTGTCCTCGAACGGGCCGTAAGGGCTGCTGCTGCGGGCAATAATCTCGCGGTGATCGCCCGCCGTGCCGCCGGAGGCGGTCATCAGGTAGTAGACGCCCTTGATCTTGTACAGATGCGGGCCTTCGACCCACGGGCCGTCATCGCCGCTCCAGATATTGACCGGCTCCGACAGCACTTCACCGGACAACGGATCAATCTCATACTGAATAATATGCGATTCATAGCCCGCACCGTTCTGCACCGTGACATAGGCGCGCCCGTCATCATCGAAGAACAGGGAAGGATCAATGCCCCCGTGCGGCAGCAGAATCGGATCAGACCAGGGACCCTCGGGCTTGTCCGCAGTCACATAGAAATTGCCGATGCCCCGCACATCGGTGGTAATCATGTAGAATCGCCCGGCATGATAGCGGATGGTGGCGGCGTAGATGCCTGACGAGCTCTTGGTGGTCCGCAGATCCAGCTGGGACTGGCGGGTCAGCACATGCCCTATCGGGGTCCAGTCGATCAGGTCCCTGCTATGGAAGATAGGCACACCCGGAAAATATTCAAAGGTACTGTTAATCAGATAGAAATCTTCATTCACACGGACCACACTGGGGTCCGGATAATACCCGGCAATTACGGGATTCCGCACATTCATGGAATGCATCATACCCTCCTCTGGAATGAAAGCAAGCGTTTACAATCGCTAGTGTTATTTTACAAGCCCGAAATGAACTTTCCTATGCGCAGACTAAAGAACTTCCCCCGAAAAAATGTGCAATTTCCGCCTACAACCGATTGTACTGGAAAAACACACCGGTTGCTCGCCATTTTGCTTGAGTTAATGGTCATTTTTTGCGGAGATTTAACGGCTACCCTGTAGTGGTCTCAAAAGTTAACAAAAAGCCGTCCCCCAACCATAATCTGGCTTGAGGGACGACCCTGATCTTGCTTATACAATGGTTATGTGATGCTTATACTTACGGATTAATCAGATTCGATTGAATCAGTAATCTTCGGATGGCAGCCGACGCCTCGGCGCGGGTAATATTCTCGTTCGGTGCAAGACGCTGTTCGTCTCTGCCCAGAATAATACCAGCTGCCAGATTCTGCTTCACATTAGCAATCGCCCACTTCGCTACCGAAGCGGAATCGGTGAAGGACTTCAGCAGTTGCTGAGTCTGCTCTTCGCTGCGCGAAGACTTCAGTTCTGTGATGCTCAAGGCTCTGCTGACAATTGCCATGGCTTCCTGTCTGGAGATATTGTTGTCCGGTCTGAAGGTTCCGTCCGGATAACCGGTAATCAGGCCGTTCTCGATAGCAACCTGAAGCTCCAGCCCGTACCATCCGCCTGCGGAGACATCGCTGAACGTAACAGGCTGCTCCCCATGGGTGACAATGCCGAGCGCTCTTGCCAGCATGGCAGTGAATTCAGCCCGTGTGATCGCCCGCTGCGGTTCAAAGACCGCTTCCTTCGTGCCGCTTACCACCAGTCTTGAGCCCATGTCATTGACATCCGGCTCACCCCAGTGCTTCGCTACATCCGGGAATTCCAGCGGATTCCAGATTAAGCCGAATTCTCCGCTCTCCAGGCTGTTGATCGTAGCGTAGTAACGTCCGTCTTTAACGGTTACATATGTCGGCTGGTGATAGATTGCACCATCCCGGTATAATACGCCAGTGGTAATCTTCATATCTGCCGGTACTTCAAGCGTGTACTTCGCCCAGCCGTGGCTGGTTACCTGTACCGTCTGTCCCTGATACTTCGCCTTAATAGAGAAGTTCACCAGAGTGTTACCAGGCTGTACCTTCTGCTTCGCGGCCGCAAGCTTGAAGGCTTCCAGGCTGTCAGAAGAGGATGCTGCCAGCTCAGCTGTGATGACAATGCCACCCAGATTGTCATTCTTCAGTCCAAACTGCTTGCTGAGCGCTGCCAGATCGATAGCAGCTGCGTCAAGCTTAATCGTGCCCAGCTTCGACTCGATCACAATTTCACTGCCCTTATTCTGCAATTCCTTCACTTGATCTGCGGTCAGCTCTACACTGGCCGAAGGAACTGTCTCGCCTTTTACCCCAGGGACAGTTGCAGGTGCAGTTGTAGTTGTAGGTGCGGGTTCAGTTTCTTTAACAGGCTCCGCAGCCTTATCTGTAATCCGTACAATCTGGAATGTACTGAATTTGTTAATCTGAATCTCCAGCGCTACAGGCTCGCCGCCCCGATTATACACAATTTCTGGCGTGTAGATTGTAATCTCGCCATCGCTGTGTTCAACGTACACCCGCAAGCTGTCCAGGAAGGCGTCGCGCACCCCGGAGCTTTGCAGCGGAATCTGATCCGCGAACTCTGACAACGGAAGCTGAATCCGCGTATTGATCTTGTCATAGTTAGTCTCAATCTCCCGTGGTGACCCAAGATTCTGAAGTGTCTTGTCACTGGCCAGCGCCAGCTTGGAAGAACCGTTCAGGATCGCGTTGCTCTGGACGTTCGCCTTCGCCTGCGGGTCCTTCACCGGTACAATCCGGAAATACAGGTCGGTAGCACTCGCATCAAGCTGTGCCAGGCTGGCTGCATCCAGATGGATCGAGCCGAGTGCAGTTACAATATCCAGTGAAGCCTTGCGCCCGGCAAGAATCGAAACGGCCGTTGATGGAATTTCAACTGCAATTTCATCCGCGCGCGCAAACAGATCATCCACATGGGTGATGGTTACACTCCGGTTGGCTGTATCCGGGTCATTCGGGTTCACGCCTTCCACAAGGTTATACACTTCATTCTCATCAATCACAATGGTGTCAATCTTCGTTCCGTTAGACAGGTTCGTTCTTAGAATGGTCACGCCCTGCTCCAGCGGCTTGCCGTCATTAGAGGTA
The DNA here is from genome assembly GCF_038009085.1 of Paenibacillus sp. FSL R7-0210. Taxonomy (NCBI): domain Bacteria; kingdom Bacillati; phylum Bacillota; class Bacilli; order Caryophanales; family Paenibacillaceae; genus Paenibacillus; species Paenibacillus sp. FSL R7-0210. The sequence continues at coordinate 1,051,864 of NZ_JBBPAR010000001.1, read as the reverse complement.
GACAGTCCGGCTGTTCTGGACGTTGCTTCACGAACGGCACCTTCCTTGACTACGCCTTTCGCCTTCACAATCAGCAGGTATTGCTTGACGGCACTCTTCCCGCCCCGGGTGAAGGTTGCGGTCAGAATGACATTCGTATCCTTGGCCGGAAGGGTTACATTGCCCTTGGCCTGATCCGCATCCTGCTGGACAGCAATTACCGGAGTTTCACTGGAGGTCCAGGTAATCTTGGTGTCGTATTTGCCGGTCTGCAGCAATACGAAGGCTTCGGTGACACTCTCCCACGTATCACCAGGCGCGAAAGTGGCCGCCGTGTTGATTCCGGTGCTTCTTGCCGCATCCTCTGCAGCTTCCTGGTCGCTGAGCTTTTTGACAACAATTGTAAAGGTCTTGACCAGCGTCTCGCCCGGACGGTCAGGATCTTCCAGCTTCACAGTAAGCTCTACCGTCACATCCTGTTCATCCGGTCCCGGCCGCTTGATCCGTCCGGTATTCGTGAGCACATCCGGGTTACTGGAGGTCCAGGTCAGCACAGATCCGGTCTCCCCTGTCTTCGGCAGGAACAGATTCCGGGTCACCGACTCCTCTGAATCTCCCGGAGCATAGGTTACTTGAATATTCAACTCATCCTGAGGAAGATTGACCGGGCTGGTTCCTTTGACTGTGATGTAGAAATCCTTCTCCCGGAAAAAGCCTTCCTTAGCAACACGAGCTGTCAATCTTACCACCGTATCCTTCAGCGGACGCTGAACCTCACCGGTGCTGCTGACAATATCGCTGCGGTGGCTCGTCCATACTACATCGGAATCATAGTAGCCTTTCGAGATCAGTGTGATGGCTTGCGTTACGCTCTTCGCCGTATCCTGCCCCTGATACCCGATGGCCAGGAGTTCGGCAGCTTCATCAAGCTGAGCATCAAGCCCCTCCCGCTTCGCCTTAACCGTTACAATGAACTCCTTGGTGACGGTGACATTGCCTTTGGTAATTGTTGCGGTAAGGCTCACCTTCCGGTCCCCTTCATTAGCACCGGGACGGTTCACTGTACCCTCTGTACCGAGTACGGACTCCTCAGTGGAATTCCAGGTAATCGTGCTGCCATAGCTGCCCTCTGTAATCAGGTCCAGCTTCGTTTTCACCTGCTCCTGAAGCTCATTGCCTGCACGGATCTTCTCCCAGGTTAGAGCTTCCAGGCTCTCTTTCACAGACTCTTCGTCCGTCAGCGGATGCTTGACAACAGTGAGTATGAATGATTTGGTCTCTGTCACATCTCCCTTGGTGATGACCGCCGTCAAAGTAACGGTACGATCTCCATCCAGGTAGGAAGGCGCCTGAAGTTTGCCATCCGGTGTAATGACCCCTTCATCTGAAGAAGTCCAGGTGATGATGCTGCCATTCTCACCGGCCACCGGTAAATAGACATCTGAAGTCACTGATTCCTGGCGGATATTCTCTTCGCGAATGGTGTTCCAGGTCAGCAGATAAGTATCTTCGGTTACCGATTGTTTGTCGGTGCCGGCTTGTTTTTTGACCACAAGTACAAACGTCTTCGTCTGTTCAGAATCTCCATTCTTCAGCACCGCAGTCAGAGTAACCTCCTGATCCCCCTTGGCAAAGACAGGGCGTGTTACGGTCCCGTCCGGCTTAATAACGGCCTCATTGCTGGAGGTCCAAGTAATCGTGCTGCCGAAAGCGCCTGTCTCCGGTAAAAGCAGCTCTGACACAACAGACTTCTGCACCAGATTCGCTTGGCGGATAACATCCCAGGTAACGGCTGCCGCATCGCGGTTCACCAGTGACACCGTGCCCGGAAGCTGTACATCGAAGTTATTCGAGGTCACCGGCTTAACGCCATCTACAATGATGGACGGGTCTACCGTTACTGAAGCAAAGGCTGAAGCCTCAAGCTTGCTGGCCGCCTCCCCGGTAATCTGGATCTCCAGCACGGTGTCGCTGATACGCACCACCTTGTAGTCCAGGCCTTCCGGCAGATTGTTGAGGTGAACCCCTTCGCCAACCTCTTCGGTGAAAACACCGTTACGCAGGGTAACCGTCAGCTTCTCTGCCGCTGTCCCGTCGCCTGCATCGTGAATCACTTCAGGAGATACCGCAATTGCTGCCGGAGGGGAGCGGAACAGAATGGCGAAGGTTCCTGAAGGAATACCTGCAACCCTAACCGCTGCCCGGTCCACGCTGTCAGCAGACTTGTGGCTGGCAGCCTGCCCGGCAATAGCTACCGTAATCTGGGTCGGGCTGTCTATGGTTACTTTGCCCGGCGTCAGGCCCGGCGGCCAGTTCACCGCTTCAAGAGCCTCGATCACCGATTCATCGAAAGAACCGTTCTTCAGCTCCAGCACAAGCGCTCCCTCAATCTTGCCGTCATTCATCTCAGACTCATAGAGCAGCGGTGACTTGACCACCAGATAAGGCTCTTTGTCCAAGAAATCGAATTTGAAGGTGTTCGTGCTCAGGTCCACCGGACTTCCTGTCAGCTTACCGGAAGCCGCATTTACATAAGCTCCGTAGACATCGCTGGTCACGGTAGCTGCACCGGTGAATTTGAGCTCCAGCTCGGTGTCAGAGACTCTTGTCACTGTCGTCCCAAGACCGGCAGGCAGACCATGCACCTGAACATCGGCGGCATTGATTGTTTTATCGAATTTGCCACCAGTAAGCGTCACGCCGAGCGTCTCGGTGATCTCACCAGAGCCGTAGACGGCTTCGGATACAATCCCTTTATTCAGAGTCATCGCCGCAGGGTCCCTGAACGTTACACTGAAGGTTTTGGTCGTCAGACCGGAAGAGTTCCCAATCAGGTTCTCCTTATCAACCGTAACGGACAGATTGTTCGTTGTCGCATCCTTGCCATGGTTAACTGCAGCACCCGTCAGTGTGAAGTTAAGCTCGGTATCACTGAGCCGGGTGACATCGAAGTCAAGCCCTTCCGGCAGGTTGTTGATACGGATATGGCTTGGATCAATAGAATCAGCAAGGGTCGCACCGACTATATTCACCTTCTGGTTGCCGGTAACCGTTCCATCATTCGCCTTGGCTTCCACCAGTTCGGTGCTGGCACCTTCATCCAGCTCAATGTCAGAGATGACTTCACTGAAATCCCTCTCATCTAGACTTGTGTAATAGGTGAATTTCTTGCTCTCAAGCGGAGCCAACGCACCTGAATCCCAGGTGATGGTAATCCCCGTGTCCGCTACCACTTCCAAGTTCTTGGCAGTCGGCTTGTCATAAGCAGCTTCTGCATAAGGGTTCGTATTAGTGAATCCGAAGATGGAAGCTTTCGCCCGCGGGTTGCTTGAATAGAAGAAGATCGGCGCTCTTGAATTAAAGGCCTTATAGAGCGGGTCTTCATCCCCAGTAGTATTGGCTCTAACTACGGCGGCACCATCCTCTTCGATAGTGTGAGTCACCGTATTGGAGGTTTCAAATTCTCCGCCCTGATCGACTGTATTATCAGGGTCCATTGAGCGCATATACCGCGCCCCGTCCCATTTCTCCGCCGTTAGATTGGTCAGGGTTACATCGTTGCGGTAGAACTTCTGGTCCTCCTTGAAGCTGATCACCTGCTTGATCTCCATCGTGTCAGCCCAAGTGGAAGTTACAATAGCACTTAGCAGTCCGTCCCCCGTCCGGGAAGTATTTACCACTGTAGTAGGCATCTCTTTGGAACCTCTCACAGCTGCATTGGTTTTTGTAAATATATTCTCTCCCGACTGATAGCCGACAGCGAAACGCTCTTCGGGTGAACCCGGCAAATAATAATCTACCGGCAGGTCTTTACCTATGCCATATCCGTCATGATCAGCGCTCATACCTAGACTGCCTCTTGTATTCGTACCACGGAAATTGGCTGGTTTATTCCCCTCTGTACCGAAATCCCCCCAGTTACTGATCCCCAGTTCTATGTATTTTCCTCCCAGGAAAAGCTCTGTTCCGTCCAGGCCGCCGTATGCGGCTCTGGCTCCCCAATCCGCTGTATCTGCATACGCGGAATCAGGAGCAGCAGGAAACATAGACAGGATCATTGTGGGCACCATTAGCAGTGCGAGCAGCTTCTTAGGCTTCATTGTCTCACTCCATTCTTAGTAATTGAAATGCATGCTTATACATATAAAACCAAATCACTCTCACAAAATTCTCACAAATGATCGGAAAATGTCGATAACCCGGGCTAAAAGTCAAAAAAAAGAAGCAGAGCGCACGATTATACGTGAACGCCCTGCCTTATGGTGCTTAATTTCAGCTGCGGTTAGGTATGCTCTTCCCTAAGCCGGGAATACATCTGCTGCATACGCCGGTTCTGATCTTCAGCCGGAAAAAGCTGCAGCAGCTGGCGGTAAAACTCCTCATTCTGCGGTTCGGCCAGCAGACAAGCGTAGAACCGGTCCTCCGCTGCCTGAAGTGCACCACCCGATATGGCCTCGCTGATCAGCCGAATACTGAGCTTCTCGTAGATCAGTCGATAATTCTCTTCCAGAGAAATCTTCCATACATACGGCTTCCCCTGGAACAACGGCCCCCGGTACAAGCTAAAGAGCTTCTCCAGCTGCTCTAGATCCAGACGTTCACCCGTCAGTAACCGTCCGGTCTGCTGATATTGCATAACGTCATAGACGAATTCTCCGGTATCCAGCGTATAACCCTCAGAGGTCTTCTTGATCCTCATGGGGAGGCCGCCCGCCTCCATGACTCTTTTCACCCGATAGATGGCCGTGTGCAGATTGCGCAGAACCCGCTCTCCATCCATATCCGGCCAGAGCAGCTCGGACAGCTTCCATTTATCCGCCTCACGGTTAGGATGACAGAGCAGATAGGCGAAGAGTTCCTCTGATATCCGCGTAGGGAATTGGAGCAGCTGATGATCCGCGTTACGGACCTCCAGCCGTCCAAATCCCGTAACGGTTGGTGCTGGAACCGGGGTAGCGGCGGCAGCCCGCTCCGGCATGCTCCGGGAAGGCTGCTGTCTGGCAAGCCGGTTGTACACCCGTTCGATTGCTTTAGGGATAACGGGCTTGACAATGTAATCCAGGGCCTGTACATCGAAGGCTTTCACCGCATAATGCGTATGACCTGTTGTAAAAACAATGTGTGCTTGCTCCGAACCCTCACGGATTCGCAGGGCCAGCTCCAATCCGTTCATCTGCGGCATCTCCACATCCAGAAAGATAATATCCGGCTGCAGCTCCGGCAGCTGTTCAAGTGCCTCCGCAGGATTGGTGAACGTACCGGATATTGTGAAGCTCTCATGACGGCTGACCAGCACCTCCAGCAAATCCAGCGCAGGAATCTCGTCTTCCAAAATTACGGCAGTGTACACCTAAGCCACTCCTATGATTGAGTTTGACTTTTTACACATTTAGGATGAGTATAAATGATAATTTTACCAGTATTATTGATAGTATAGCTTAACTGCCGGATTGACATCTATGGTTTATTAAATTTAGATTAATTTTTCGCCAGCCTGTGCCAAACCGTTTACCGCCTAACCCTTCTGGCAAAATCCACAAACTGAAATTTGTCCAGCCGATGCCGGGACTCGGTATATTGGAACAGCACGGTATTCTCCAGATACACATAGTTGCGCACTACGACAATATGCGTATATTGCTTCAGGTCCAGCAGGCGCTGATCCTCCCCGGTTGAGGGCTCAACGGAAATCAGCTTTTTGGCATAACTGATCTTAAGACCCAGCTCAGACTCCAGGTATTCATAAATAGAGCCTGCTGCAATCTCCTTGCTCAGAAATGGGACGATATCTGAGCGGAAATAGTCTTTGTCCAGAATAATCCGTTCGGCTTCAATCTCTCTGGCTCGGATCACCTTCCATACCGGCGTCTCTTCAGTAATGTGCAGTTGCCGGGCCAGCAGGGAGCCTGCCGGCTCCAGGACCGTCTCCTCTACCAGTGTCCGCGAGGTAACCCCGAGCGTCCCGGACATTTCCTGAAATGAAATCAGCCCGGTCACAGGAAAATCCATCCGCGTCATATCCAGCACGAACGAGCCTTTGCCTTTGATTTTGTTAATATAGCCCTCACGGAACAAGAGATTCAGCGCCTTGCGCACCGTCTCCCGCGAAGTCTGGTAAGCCTCCGCCAGCTCACTCTCGGAGGGCAGCTTGGTTCCGGGCGCAAGCTGGCCGGAATGAATACGGTTGCTATATTCCGTATAGATCTGTAAATATATATTCTCTCTCATTTATAATCACCGCCCTATATTGTAACACGCCCTGGCTGCAGGACAGAGTATATAATTCTGTAATTCAAGTGGAAACGGCTTTACCGTCCTTTTAAAGGGCGGCATTCGTTTCAGCGAGAAATAGAAGGATAATTTATCATGTGCAACTTATAAATTCTTATATTTGTAGAAAAACAGCCCCGCAGGGCTGTCCTCCATTCCTTATATTGTATGCCTGATCCGCTCAGATCAACCCTTCAGATGAACCGTCAGAATACTTGTCTGCTTCGCCGTTGCCGGTCCGGTCTTCTCCTCAATCCGCTCCACCATATCCTGCCCTGCGGGGATAATGATTGGAGTGATTAATGGATACCCTGCGGCGCGGATGGCCTCCATATCGAATTCCAGCAAAAGCTCGCCTGCCTTCACTTTATCGCCGATATTGGCACGTGTGGTGAAGCCGCTGCCCTTGAGCGACACGGTGTTGATCCCGACATGGATCAGCACCTGGACTCCGCTGGCATGCTCCAGAATCAGCGCATGCTTGCTCTTAATCACATGGGCCACTGTAGCATCAAACGGAGCATACACCTTACCCTCGGCGGGTTCAATGGCAATCCCTTCACCCATCTGCTTCTCGGCAAATGCAGGATCAGGAACCTGCGCAAGCGGCACTGCCGTTCCGCTGAGCGGCGACGCCAGCTCCAGAATATTTACGGGCTCCTGCTCCTGCGAGCCTTGAACCGAGCTGCGGCTGTTCAGTTCCCCGCTTTTGGACGCAGGCTTAGCATCCGTCAGATCTGTTGCCTCTGACGGGCTTTTCGCTGCACGCTGCACAACTGCCCGGCCATACAGCACCGTGGCAACAAACGGCACAATCAGTACGATCGCCATCCCGATGAAGAATACGCCCCACTGGTTAGGGAAGATCGACAGGAAGCCGGGAATCCCTCCTACCCCAATGGAAGTGGCCCGGACCTGATTCACGGTCAGCAGCACTCCGGCCATCGCGGAGCCGATCATTCCGAAGATGAACGGATAGCGGTAGCGGATATTCACCCCGAAGATCGCCGGCTCGGTGACTCCAAGGAAAGCCGAGACGGAGGAGGTAACAGCCAGCCCCTTCGTCTTCTGTTCTCTAATCACGAACATCATAGCCAGTGCGGCCGCACCCTGGGCAATGTTGGAGAGCGCCAGCATCGGCCAGAGGAACGTGCCTCCTTCGCTGCCGATTAGCTGAACATCCACGGCCAGGAAGGTGTGATGCATGCCCGTAATGACCAGCAGCGAATAGAATCCGCCGTAGATTAAGCCGCCGAGGATGGCGAAATGATCGAAAATATAGATCAGCCCGGAGGTAATGGCATTCGCAATGCCGAACGTAACCGGTCCGATGATGGTGAAGGCCAGGAACCCTGTAATCAGCAGAGTCACGGGTGCGACCACGAGCAATTTGATCGAATCATGGACCCGCTTATCCAGAAATTTCTCAATGCTGGCCAGAATATAGGCCGATACCAGGACCGGCAGGACCTGCCCCTGATAACCGATCCGCTCCAGATGCCAGCCGAACAGATTCCAGGTTGGAACCGTCCCTTCCGTAGAAGCGTTGGCATAGCTGTAAGCACTTAATAAGTCTGGATGAACCAGAATCAGACCCAGCACAATCCCGAGCAGCGGACTGCCCCCGAAGCGGGTCACGGCCGCCCAGCCGATCAGAGCCGGCAAGAAGGTAAACGCCGTACTGGCAATCGTATTGATAATCGCCGCAATATCCTTCCACTGCGGATAGACATCCACCAGTGACTGGCTGAAGAAGATCCCAGGGCCGGTCAGCAGGTTATTGATCCCCAGCAACAGACCCGCAGTTACGATGGCCGGAAGAATGGGAATAAAAATATCGGCCAGCGTCTTGATCGCCCGCTGAAGCGGGTTCTGCTTGCGGGCAGCGGCTGATTTCACCTCATCTTTGGAGGAACGCGCACCGCCGGTCAGCTGAATCATCTCATCATAGACTTTATCTACTGTTCCCGGTCCGATAACAATCTGGAATTGTCCCTGGGAAGAGAATTGTCCCTTCACAAGGTCGTTGCGGTCCAGCGCCGCCGAATCCACCTTGCTCTCGTCATAGAGTGAGAACCTCAGCCGGGTAACACAATGCGTTGCAACCTCAATATTTTCCTTGCCTCCAACCGCCCGGACGATATCTTCAACATTTTTGCGGTCTATAGCCATATTGTCACTCCTCGCGTAGTTGATGAATGCTTACCAGTTGTTGCTTCTCTTAGCGCGCGTTGCTTCTATATTTAAGTACATTTCTCTAGGGCCAGCTTCCTTTAGTCCCGGCTGATTAGCCACAGGTATGAAGCATACGGACTAAGCTGAAGCTCTTGAGTCAGTGAGGGATGCTCATCCGTATTGGCAAGCAGAAGCCTGTCCTTCCCGGCTACATTTAAGTCCGCCCAGTGCTCCTCCGGGAGCCGGAAGCTGACATCCTTGCCGCTGAAGTTCGAGACCACCACCAGCGCCTCGCCGTCCCCCATCCGTGTATAAGCGAATACCTCGGGATGTCCTTCGTCCAGTCTGCGGTAGATGCCGTCGGTGAAGACCGCATGCGCCTTGCGCAGAGCGATCAGCTTGCGGTAGTGATGGAAGATCGAATCCGGCCGCTCCCGCTCCTTCTGCACATTGATGTCCGGGTAACGTTCATCCACCTTCAGCCAAGGAGTACCAGTGGTGAAGCCTGCATTCGCGCTTGTATCCCACTGCATCGGCGTACGGGAGTTGTCCCTTGAACGTTCCTGCAGGATAGCGAGAGCCTCCCCGGGGCTTGCCCCCTGCTCACACAGAATCCGGTACATATTCAGCGACTCGATATCGCGGAACTCCTCAATGCTCTTCCACTTGGGATTCGGCATCCCGATCTCTTCTCCCTGATAGACATACGGCGTGCCTTGAAGTCCATGCAGGGTGGTTGCCAGCAGCTTGGCGCTCTCCTCGCGGTACGCCGTGTCGTCTGTGAACCGGGAGAGGGCGCGAGGCTGATCGTGATTGTTGAAAAATAAAGCGTTCCAGCCCCCGCCCTCCTGCATCCCCGTCTGCCACTCCGAGAACAGCCGTTTCAGCGCCTCAAAATCATAAGGCATCAGCTCCCATTTCCGGCCGTTTGGATAATCCACCTTCAGATGGTGGAAGTTGAACGTCATTGAGAATTCCCGCCGCTCAGGATTGGAGTAACGGATGCAATGTTCAAGTGTTGTAGAGGACATCTCGCCAACCGTAATCAGCTCATGCAAGCCAAACACCTCATCATACATCGACCGGATGTATTCGTGGACCCGTGGACCGTCTGTATAGTACTTCCGCCCGTCTCCGGGCGGCACACTTCCGTCATCATCCGGGAAGCGCTGGTCCTTGGAGATCAGGTTGATGACATCCATCCGGAACCCGTCTACGCCTTTGCGGGCCCAGAACAGCATCATCTCGTTCACCGCGCTGCGGACCTGTCCGTTCTCCCAGTTCAGATCTGCCTGTGTCTTGTCGAACAGGGTAAGGTAGTATTGGCCTGACGCTTCATCCAGTTGCCACGCCGGGCCGCCGAACTTCGACTGCCAGTTGTTCGGTACTCCCCCGCCTGGCCCCGGGTCCTTCCAGATATAATAATCGCGGTAGGGATTCTCCCGGCTGGAGACCGCCTGCTTGAACCACTCATGTTCTGTCGAGGTATGGTTGACTACGATATCCGTCATCAGCTTCATGCCGCGCCGGTGCAGCTCCGCTACCAGCTCGTCGAAGTCCGCCATCGTACCGAATTCCGGGTTGATCCGCTCATAATCCGCCACATCGTAACCGTTATCATGGCCGGGCGAGACATACACCGGCTGCAACCAGACAATATCAATGCCAAGCTCCTGTAAATAATCCAACTTCTCCGTCAGGCCTCTTATATCTCCTGTTCCGCTACCTGTCGTATCCTTGAAGCTCTTCGGATACACCTGATACACGGTAGACCGTCGCCACCATTCTGAATGCCGGGCTTGGCTCAAAGTTAGCACCTCCATGTAGAATTTCTGTGTTGTCCTCAGCAAAAATCGCTTTATTGTCATTCATTACACTTGTATATACAAGTTCAAACACCTCACACAGTGTAAACCTGTATATACAGGTTGTCAATATGGGTTGGCCTAGTAGATGATTTAACGGGTAATTTAGTAATTTAGTAGTTGGAGTAGTAAATGGGTAGTGGGAAGATAGTCGGTGGGTGGGTAGATAGTGGGTGGGTAGGGTAGTTGATAGATAGTGGGTGCCGGGAAGCTCGCGGGTATAAGTAGTAGGTGGAAATTGTACATTTAAATTTCGTCAAATAGGCTTCGGAGGGCATTTAATTGGATAAACAGCATCTACTATGTTCCATTTCCCTGCCTCTGGACATTTCAGGCAGAATTAAATGTACTTTTTCCACTCGTTTTCCTACTTTTGTGATTCTGCATTACAGCAAGTGCCCTTTTTCCACTTGCTTCAAGCAGCAGCAACGGAGCGATGGCGCGACGAGGTGTACAGCAGTTTGCCCTTCCCCTTCTCCATTCGTCTACTTCTGGCGGCATTCGGCATAATGAGGAGCACTAGTGCTCCTCATTAGCATATTTAGCACGCGTTAGGTGAATTCGGGTGCACTCTCATAATTTCCTAAACAATAAAAAAAACAGCGCCCTCTCCCCGAATGCCGGAGACAGAAACGCTGCCTATTACTAGCCCTCTTTACCTCACTGTACCTCTTTATACCTCTTTGAATCTCTCTGTATCTTTCTATACCTCTATATCTCTTTATATCTCTATAACTCTCTTACTTTCGTTTACTCCAAATATCCCTTAATCAGTCCCGGAGCCAGCGGCTTCGGCTGCTCACAGGTGGTGGTCAGCTCGGCATAGCGCTTCGAATCGGAGCTGGTATGGAAGGCGTGCATGATCTCCAGCACATGATTCGCCAGCTCACCATTTGCGCGTGGGGTCTCACCAGTCTCGATGCAGCGGGCCATATCTGCCACGCCAATCCCCCGGCTGTTGCCTTCATAGCTGTGAACAACCGGGATTTCCTTGAATTCCGGGCTATGGGCCGGACGCAGCAGGATGGGTCCGCTGAAGGTATTCGGGTCCGGCACAATCAAGGTGCCCAGCGAGCCGTAGATTTCGATTCGCGGCAGCGTGCTGTGCCAGACATCGAAGCTGGTAATCATCGTAGCCACGGCACCGCTGGCGAACTGAATCGTTCCGGCCACATGCGTAGGCACTTCGACATCCACCACCTTGCCGAACTTCTTCTCACTCGTAATCGTCCGGGTGGGGAAGGAGGTTTTGGTCATGCCGCATACCGTAGTGGCCGGACCAAGCAAGGATACCAGAGCCGTCAGATAATACGGTCCCATATCGAACATCGGGCCGCCGCCGGCCTGGTAATAGAACTCAGGGTCCGGGTGCCAGCTCTCATGTCCGTGGCAGAGCATGAAGGCTGTAGCCGCTACCGGCTCTCCGATATATCCGTCCGTGATCAGCTTCGCGCAGGTCTGCAGGCCGGCTCCGAGGAAGGTGTCCGGCGCGCAGCCGATGAACAATCCTTTTTCCTTAGCCAGCTCCACCAATTCGCTCCCATGTTCAAGCGACAGGGACAGCGGCTTTTCCACATATACATGCTTGCCTGACAGCAGCGCCTGCTTACACACCTCGAAGTGGTAATTGGGCGTGGTCAGATTCACGACAATCTCAATCTCCTCCGAAGCCAGCAGCTCCGCTGTCGTCCACACATTCGGAACCCCGTACTGTTCTGCGGCCTGCTGCGCCCGCTCCAGGTTAAGATCCGAACAAGCGTAGACCTCTGTATTCTTGAAGGTTCCCGTCAAATTCTCAAAATAAATGCCGCTGATATTCCCGCAGCCGACAATCCCGATTTTTACTTTACGCACGCTGTTTCCCACCTTGTCCTTCGTTTATTTGGCTGCCCACAAGAAGCCCCGGCGCATCAGTTCCTTGGCCTCCGGGATATCGAACACATCCGCATGATGTCCAAGCGCGTTATAGAATACCTTGCCCTGGCCCCATTTCTTCGTATAGACCACCGGCATTGTGATTACACCATTGGCCGAATGCTCCCCTTCACTCATTACAAAAGTAGTGGTAGCCAGTACATTCACCGCCGGATCGACATGCAGATAATACTGCTCCGACTTCACCATGAAGTCCTGCATGCCTTCTACAATCGGGCTGGAGCCGGATTTCACAATGTTCACTTCATAATCCACCCCATCGTTGAAGGGATGTGCCACCCATTGCGATCCGGTCAAAAATTGCCATTCCGTATTGGTACGGAAGGAGTCGCACATCCCGCCGTGACAGCCAGCGATGCCTACACCGGAAGCCACAGCCGCCAGAACCGCCGAGCACTGCTCCCCCTTGATTTCGCCCATGGTCCAGACCGGTACAATCAGGTTCAGTGCCTTCAGCGCCTCCGCATCATTGAAGCTGTCCAGCGTATCAGAGACTTCAACCTCGAAGCCTTCATTCGTAAGGATATCTGCAAAAAGCGCCCCTACCTCATTCGGTTCATGCCCGTCCCATCCACCTTTTACAATCAATGCCTTCTTTGCCATATCAAGCTCTCCTTTTTGTCCTATTTATCCAAGTTTGGGTTATAGATTGATTCAGATCAGGTCTTCCTGAAGAAATTGTAATCCATTACGAGCCTTCTTGCTCGTCATTTTGCTTGTAGGAATGGTCATTTTTTGCTAAATTTAAGACTACATTATGCACAAAGCATCTAATCACTGAAACCGCTTCCTGCTGAAAATCCGGGAAGGACGAGAACAGGAGTAACCATGAGAGCTTTTCACGAGAACCGGACGTATGGAACAGCGTTCCCCTTCACTGCCTTTGTGAGCCGCAATATCGATTTCCTGGCCCACTGGCACCATGATCTGGAGATTGTCTATGTACTGGAGGGTTCGATCCGGATGGGGATCAACTCCGAGACTCGGGTGCTGACCGCAGGAGATCTGGCCGTATGCAGCAGCGGAGATATTCATTATTATGACAGCAAGAACAGCGAGTCCAAGCTGCTGCTGGTGATTTTCAATCCTTCACTGATCGGGTTTCCTGCGGGCTGGCCGCTGAATATGCGGCTTACCTCCCCTTTTGTGGACAAGACCCAATCTGACCCGGTTGAAGGCAACCCCCGGCTGCCCGCGATTATGCAGGAGCTGCTTAAGGAGCATCTGGAGAAGCTTCCGCATCACGAACAGCTGGTGACCGGCCTCCTGCACGAGCTGTGTGCGCTCATTCTGCGGCAGATGCCGCTGGATATCGTCAATCCGCACAAGGATAAGCGGCGCATTACCAATATGAAGATTATGCAGGAGGTGCTGGAGTACCTGGATGTCCATTACATGCACCCCATCACCCTGGCCGATGCCGCCCGTCACGCCAATATGAGTCTGTTCTACTTCTCCCGCTTCTTCAAAAGCATCTCAGGCATGAGCTACGTCGCCTACCTGAATAGCATCCGCGTCAACCAGGCGGAGCGGCTGCTGCTTAATACGGACAAAAGTATCCTGGATATCGCGCTGGAATGCGGCTTCACCAATATCCGCACCTTCAACCGTGTGTTCAAGCAGGTCAAGCAGCGGACACCGAGCGAGCTGCGGTAACTTGAAATAGGCTAAAGAAAAAGTAACAGCCTGCACAGGAGAGTATCCTTGCGGGTTTTTTGCGGTTATATGGGGCTTCCTAAGTCCACACCAAACCAGTAAGTCTGAATATTACTATATTAATCATTAAGTGTGCTGCTGATGGAACGAAATTCAATTATACGAACAGGAAGTGATAAGGCAATGGCCTTTTTATCAACAGGACCGATCGAAAATAACCCGGTTAGCGGAGTGAGGCCTACTCAGCAGGTTACCGTTAAAATCGATAATCGCAGCGTGAGCTCGGCGTTCTCTGTATCTATTCAGGGATATTATCTAAATGCGGGAACAAGGGTCTTGTACGTTAGCGAAGTTGTCCAGCTTGCAGCAAATCAAGTCATTACGAAGAATTATTATGCTGATTTTAATGGTTTTGAATTTATATTTGTTACATCTGATAGTGTGACTGAGTTGAGCAATGTCGTTCAAATTTCGGTGTGGGGCAAGAGTAGTACTGGTCAACTGGTCACCGCTCACCGCTTAGTATCTGAAGAACTGCTTGGAGAACATAACGGTGGAGGGACCACGGGGCCAACCGGAGTGACCGGACCTACCGGTCCAGGGGGAGGGGCCACGGGGCCAACCGGAGTCACCGGACCTACGGGGCCTGGGGGAGGGGCAACAGGGCCAACCGGAGTCACCGGACCTACCGGTCCAGGGGGAGGGGCTACGGGGCCAGCCGGAGTGACAGGACCTACCGGTCCAGGGGGAGGGGCCACGGGGCCAACCGGAGTGACAGGACCTACGGGGCCTGGGGGAGGGGCAACAGGGCCGACCGGAGTGACAGGACCTACTGGTCCAGGAGAAGGGGCAACAGGGCCGACCGGAGTGACAGGACCTACTGGTCCAGGAGAAGGGGCAACAGGGCCGACCGGAGTCACCGGAGTCACTGGTGCTACCGGCCTTACCGGAGTCACCGGAACTACCGGATTCACTGGTGCTACCGGCCTTACCGGAGTCACCGGAACTACCGGATTCACTGGGGCTACCGGCCTTACCGGAGTCACCGGAGTCACCGGAGTCACTGGTGCTACCGGCCTTACCGGAGTCACCGGAACCACCGGATTCACTGGGGCTACCGGCCTTACCGGCGCTACTGGCCTCACTGGGGCTACTGGAATCACAGGGCCGAATATATTGGCCACTCATGGACGATTTGTTCCGGTCAATAACACAACAGTAACTAATAACACCACGGTTAATATCCCGTTCAATACGGTATTTGCTCAGGGGATTACCCTTGGAGGTACCGGCGGTAACCAAAGTATAGTGATACCAGAAACAGGCATTTATTTTGTTGCCTACAACATTCGATTGTACATTAGTGATACCTCTGCAAGTGCTGATATTATAACTGTTTTACCTACCTTGAACGGTACAATTACTCCCTTCCCCTCTTATCTGTATAAAGCAGACGGAGGAACTACAGGACCTGGCGGCTTGGCGCTGGCGGCCAGTGGTCTGATAAATGTAACCACGGCCGACTCAGAGCTTATTTTCCCAGTCTTAGCACAAGGAATTACGGGATTAACCTTGCAAATCACAGGACAATCTGATACTTACAGTAATGTAAGCATATTTAGAATCTCTTAAATGTAGGGCTAAAAAATGAGCAAAGGCGGTTCAACCGGTCCAATTCCTCCAAATGCTCGTACAACGCAGGAAAGTTATCATCCCCTGCCTGTGCGGGCTTTCTTTATGTAGGGAGATTGAACAAGTAACCCTTGCCCTTTCACCGTAAAATAACTACAATACACGTATTCCAACACGCAATCTTCCAGGAGGCAATTTACCTTGAAAGCTCAGTCCCGCAACTCTGCAAGCAAACGCAATACCGTTTATATCATGCAACTTGTCACTATCTTCCTGGGCTTTGTCGTCTTTGGCATCTCGGAGAATATTAAAGGGCCCGCTATCCCGCGGATTCAGCTCGCCTTCAACCTTAATGAAGGACAGCTCGGCACGCTGCTCTCCCTGAATGCGCTTGGCTATCTGATCGCCTGCTCCTTCACTGCCATCCTTGTCCGCAAATGGGGCATCAAGGCAGTCACCATTATTTCGTTCGCCTCGATGGTGATCTCGGGCGTGCTGATCTTCCTCTCGCACAGCTATCCGCTATTCGCTTCCTCTTACTTCCTGATGTACATCGGGAACGGGATGCTGGAGATTGGACTGGCGATTCTGGGGGCGCGTATTTTCGTCAAAAACACGGGTATGATGATGAACTTGTCCCATTTTTTCTATGGATTAAGCTCGACCGTTGCACCTCTATTGGCTACCGGGGTGATGTCGCTGAGCATACTCGGGCATACGCTGGACTGGCGGGGGATGTATCTGGTTATGCTGTCGCTGTGTCTGCTGCCGATCCTGTCAGCGCTGCGCAGCACGTTTCCCGGTGATGATCTGCCGAATGAGGACCGCACCTCCTTCCGTACCCTGATGCGTGATCCCGCGCTCTGGATGATGGTGATGATTCTGTCGTTCGGTGTTGTCTCAGAGCTGGCCGTGGGCGGCTGGCTGGTTAATTTTCTGGAAAAAGCCTATGCCTGGGATACCGTCCGCGCTTCCGGCTTATTGTCGGCCTTCTTCCTGCTCTTCTCGCTGGGAAGGCTCCTGATCGGCCCGCTGACAGACAAGATCGGCTTCGTACTCTCGCTGATTATCTTCTCCTGCTTCTCGGCGGTTTGTACCTTCCTCGCGCTGGTCGGCGGAGAGAGTCTTGCCTTTCTGTTCGCCATATCCGGGGCCGGAATTGCTATTATCTATCCTACCGTGATGGCTTTTATTGCCCGCCGTTATCCGAACGGAAGCGATACAGCCATTACCTTTGTCGTCACTTTGATGGGTCTGGGAAGCGTCATCGGCAATTACATCATCGGCTGGGTCATTGAGACCGTCAAAGGAGTATACGGCAGCACTTCAGAGCTTGGCCTGCTGCGCGGTCTTCAGGCGGGGTATGGCTTCATTGGCTTATGCGCAGCGGTGTGCTCCGTGTCGGGCATCGCGCTGTATGTGTATTTGAAGCGGCGGCGGGAATTGATCTGATAGATTTATAAAGAGAGTAATGGCCCTGCAAAGGAGAGTCTCCGCGAAGGGCCGTTACTTTCTTTTATATGCATTTATATCAAATGTCACCAACCCCAAGAGTAGGCCACTATACGTTTCCGCAAGAAACGCTGCGCATATATTGAATAGTGCCCTAATCCTAAGGAGGTGCCTCATGTCCAATCCCAATATCCCAAACATCACGCCCTCAGTCACATTATCAAGGGATGATGTCGTTAGTTTGCTATTCTCTTCCATTGCCATGGAAGAACTTGGATTAGCCCATATTCTAAATGCAGAAGGTGAGAAAATCCAGTTCGCTCTGGGTACATTGCCAGGGCTCACCGGTCCACCTGCCACACTCGCTCAGATCCTTGAAGTAAATGATAGTACGCGAGCCATGCTGAATACCATTTCACGCCAGGAAATGCTGCTGGATTCCAGACTGACAACCGCTGCTAATCTTCAAACACTGTATGGACCTACCGGACCTACAGGTGTTACCGGGCCTGCCGGGGCCGTCACCAGCGTTAACGGCCAGACCGGAGATGTCGTACTTGATGCGGAAGACGGTGTCTTCCCTATTAACAATAAGGAATTTTCCGGAAGTTGGCTGAAAGATTTCAACCAGCCCGGCGTTTACAGCTCGGGTAACTCGGGCGGTCCGTCACCCCAGGACGGCCCGCCAGCCCCAGGAGAACCACCTCTGCCTCACCCCGCTGTCTGGACGATTTATGTCTCTCGCGTCGGCGACTTCGTACAGCAGCTCTATATTTCCAATCCAGCGCTCTATTACCGCAGCAGCCAGGATGGCGGTAACAACTACGGGCCATGGATTCCCATCGGTGAACAAGGACCCACAGGCCCGACAGGGGCTGGAACCACGGGAGCTACTGGTTTTACAGGCTTCACTGGATCCACCGGAGAGACCGGCGCTACAGGCCTCACCGGCGAGACCGGCGCTACGGGACTCACTGGAGAGACCGGCGCTACAGGCCTCACCGGCGAGACCGGCGCTACGGGACTCACTGGAGAGACCGGCGCTACGGGACTCACTGGAGAGACCGGGGCTACAGGCCTCACTGGGGAGACCGGGGCTACGGGACTCACTGGAGAGACCGGCGCTACAGGCCTCACTGGGGAGACCGGCGCTACGGGACTCACTGGAGAGACCGGCGCTACAGGCCTCACTGGGGAGACCGGGGCTACGGGGCTCACTGGAGAGACCGGCGCTACAGGCCTCACTGGGGAGACCGGCGCTACGGGGCTCACTGGAGAGACCGGCGCTACAGGCCTCACTGGGGAGACCGGCGCTACAGGCCTCACTGGGGAGACCGGGGCTACGGGGCTCACTGGAGAGACCGGCGCTACGGGGCTCACTGGAGAGACCGGCGCTACAGGCCTCACTGGAGAGACCGGCGCTACAGGCCTCACTGGAGAGACCGGCGCTACAGGCCTCACTGGGGAGACCGGGGCTACGGGGCTCACTGGCGTCACCGGACTCACCGGTGTCACTGGCCTTACCGGCGTCACCGGACTCACCGGCGTCACGGGACTCACCGGTGCTACGGGACTCACCGGTGTCTCAGGAACCATGCATCCTCCAATGTTGTATGTAGGATCTAATGGGACTAATAAATATGTGTCTGTTATTAACGCCTTAACGAACGAAATCGTTACAAGCTTTGCAATTACAAGCACGTACTACGGAAGTGCGACTATAGATACTCAGCGTCATCTTCTTTATTACTCTAACGCCACCAACATTATTCAATATGACGAAATTATGAACCAGATCACAGCAACTTATCCTGTTGGAGGACAGCCGCGAGGGATGGCAATTGACACGCTTACGAATACGCTATATGTGGCTAATTCCCAAGCTGCATCAAATAATATTTGGCAAATAGATATTACCACAAGTCAGGTCACAACCATCGCTAATGTCACATCTTTTCCTGTTCAGATTGATATCAATCCACTGAACAATAGAATTTATATTGCGGGTGACTATGTTTCAGTTATTGATGGAAACAACAATACAGTTGTTACGACATTCTCTCTCCCTAGTACCGGCAGACCTCATGGAATTATAATCGATCCCCTGCGTGACCAGCTGTGGGTAGCCAATTATGCAGACCCCGGCATTGTGAATGTTATTAACTCGAATACACATGCCATTATAGGAACAATTACTGTTGGACGGAATTGTTCTAATATTGCCGGGAATTTGCTGACTAACCGCTTCTATATATCCAATTACAGTAGAGATTATGTTAGCGTCATAGACGGAAATGCTCCATATGCCGTCATCGGCACGATAACAGCAGGTACCAATCAAGACTCTCCTGCCGTGAATCCATTCATCACCTTATTGCGGAACAGTGTACAATCTAATCTGGTCTATGTAAGCATTGGTGCGTCTAATAATGTTGCAGTTATTGATCAGAATACCAATAAGTTGCTTGCTACCATTCCGGTTGGTAACACCCCTCTCTGGAGTGTTATTGATCCGTTTATGTCTTAACAGCGGAGGTTAAGGTATGGCATCAATCAGTTTATGTCTAATCGTCAAGAACGAAGAACAGAACCTGGATCATTGCCTCTCTTCCATTGAAGGTATTCCCGATGAGATTATTATCGTCGATACCGGCTCCACAGACCGCACCAAGGAGATTGCAGCGAAGTGGACGCAGCATATCTACGATTTCGAGTGGATTGACGATTTCTCTGCTGCCCGGAACGAATCCTTTAAATATGCTACCCAGGAGTATATTCTGTGGCTGGATGCCGATGATATTTTGACTCCCGAGGACAAGGTCAAGTTGGAGCATTTAAAAAACACGCTCACGGAAGACATAGACGCCGTCTCCATGAATTACGAAATTCCGCAGGACAACAGCCGGAAACTCATCAGTAATACCACGAGGCTGCGGCTACTCAAGCGTACCAAAGGTTTCATCTGGCAAGGCATCGTACATGAGGATTTAGCTACAGATGAGACGTATCATTTTATAAAATCAGATATCACTGTTACCCATACTAAAGTAGTGAACGCTTCAGGTGGCAATTCCTCAAGCAGAAATATGGACATCTATGAACGCCACTTGGCGAAAGGCTACACTTTCAGCACATCTGATATGCTAAATTATGCCAGGGAATGTCATTCCCGCAAGCAATATAAGCAAGCCATCCATTATTATGAGCTGTGCAAGGATCACCCTGAAATAACTCTGGAGAACAGAATTTTCATCCTTCACAAGCTGGCAACCTGTTATGTATACAACAGCCAGACGGAGAAAGAACTCGAACTTACGCTTGAAGCTCTGTCCATGGATGTGCCCTACCCCGCCTTCAGTTGCCGGATGGGAGAGCATTTCCTGAAAGCAGGTAATCTGGAGGCTGCAATATTCTGGTATCGTTCGGCTTATTTGTCCCCGCCGGGTGAACGATACGACTGGTCTGTTGTTGATAACGTCTACCACACCTGGCTTCCCCATCAACAGCTCTCCCTATGCTACCAGGCGCTAGGTGACAAGGCCCAGGCGTTACATCATCAGCAATGGGCTGAATTTTATAGTAAAAGATAGTGCTGTGTGTAAGGCTGTTTAAGTCTTAACACAGCTATAGAGACAATCCCGGAAGCTTAATTATTCCTGGACCTGTCTCTTTTTGTTGTCCATCTCCCCTATATTGCAGTTTCAACCCCTAAGTCCGCACCAAACCGTGAAGTCAGAATATTACTATATTAAACGTTAAGTATGCTGGAACGAAATCCAAATATACGGACAGGAAGTGAAGAATCTTGGCCTTTTTATCAACAGGACCTATCGAGAATAATCCGGTAAGCGGAGTAAGGCCTACTCAACAGGTTACCATTAAAATTGTTAACAGCAGTGGTGGCTCGGCTTCCTCAGTAACCATTAAAGGTTATTATCTACAAGCTGGAACAAGGGTCTTGTATGTCAGCGAAGCACTCAACATTGAAGCAAATCAAGTCATTACAAAGAATTATTACGCTGATTTTAATGGTTTTGAGTTTAATTTCCTTACACCTGATGATTCAACTAGTGTGAGCGATCCAATTCAAATTTCGGTCTGGGGCAAAAATAGTGCAGGTGCGCTGGTAACCGCACACCGTTTGGTCGCTGAAGAGCTGCTTGGAGAACAGGACGGCGGGCAGGCAGGAGCCACAGGGCCAACCGGACCCGCTGGACAACAAGGCCCTCCCGGAGTAACGGGACCGACCGGGCCAGGGGCAGGAGCAACTGGAGCCACCGGACCTACAGGAACGGCGGGGCCTGGTGGTGCGACTGGGCCGACTGGTTCAGGAGCTGGGGGTACGGGACCTACGGGAACGACTGGGCCTCGTGGTGCGACTGGGCCGACTGGTTCAGGAGCTGGAGGTACAGGACCTACGGGAACGACTGGGCCGCGTGGTATGACTGGACCAACCGGTACAGGGTCTGGGGGCACTGGCGCTACCGGCCTTACAGGCGAAACCGGCGCTACGGGCGAAACTGGGGCTACAGGCGAAACCGGCGCTACGGGTGATACTGGGGCTACAGGCGAAACCGGCGCTACGGGCGAAACCGGCGCTACGGGCGAAACCGGCGCTACGGGTGATACTGGGGCTACGGGTGATACTGGGGCTACGGGCGTCACCGGACTCACCGGACTCACCGGACTCACCGGACTCACCGGCGTTACCGGCGTTACCGGCCTTACAGGACTCACTGGTGCCACTGGTCTCACCGGTGCTACGGGCGTCAACATCATTAATAATAATGCCCTGTTTTCTCCAACGGGTACAGTGCCACCAGCTCCAACTGCGACACCATTTGTTGTAGATTTTATCAATGGAACTGGTATCCAATTTAATGCCGGTAACGATACGCAAATTACGCTTTCACCTAACAGTTTATATTTTATTTCTTATACAGTCAGAATTACTTATGCACCCGGAAATGCTGATATTACCGGTGCACAAGCTCTTCTATTCCTCAATGGCAACGCGGTACACTTGTCCGCACTCGACAAATTCGCAGCTCCGACTGGTGCTCCAACAACCCCCACAGCTCTCTCATTAAACAGCAGTGGATTATTGCAAACCGGTACAGGTACTCAAACCTTGAGCTTAAATTGCAATATTAGTTCAGGGACTACTTTAACTAGTCATTATATCAATGCAGATTGGTCCAACTTAAGTATCATTCAAATTATGTAATGGACACGCAAAGGAGCGGTTCTCCGTTCTTGGAGGATCGCCCCTTTGCCTTTTCAGGTCGTGCGCCATCGCTCTTCCCTTTTTACAAATATGCCTTAAGATTATCCAGCACTACCGCATACCCGTTAGCATACATATGCACACCGTCCATCGTATACTCTTCCTTCAGATTCCCTTCCGCGTCGGTCAGTCCCTCATTCACATTAATGAACTCATATCCGTGCCTGAGCGACAGTTCCTCCACGGCACGGTTCGCTTCCAGCAGCGCCGCATTGGTTCTCGTTCTGAAGTAATTCTCTCGCATCTCCTCATCCATTCCGGGGAAGTCGGCCTTGGCATTCACCGGATAATACGCCATGACGTACACCTTGCACTCCGGCAGCCTCTCTCTAATCCGGGTCAGAATCTCATTGTAATTCGCAAGCAGCTTCCCGAGCTCATACTCCCCATCCGCTGAGCTGATGTCGTTGGTGCCTATATTAATGAACAGCCTCGAAGGCGCAAGCGCAAGCACACATACCTCCAGCGCTTCGAGCAATTCCCGGGTCACATAGCCCGCAATCCCGCGGTTATAGATAGCCGTCTGCTTCTCCAGTGTCTGCTGCAATTCATTTACCGGAAAAAACTCCATCAGCGAGGAGCCCGCCAGTACGGTCTGCCCTTTTAGCGCCAAGGTGTTCAGGATGCTGTACTTCTTCACCTTCTCCTCTTTCTCTCTCTGCCACTGAATCTCCATCATCTCGTCAAGCTCTTCCTGATTCAATCTAATCTCCTCCGTTTCTGCTGCTCTGTTATTCTACCATTGTTATCTTTTATCCCTCAGCTTGCAGCCCGCCCAAATTGTGTCAGAAATATGGAAATTGATCTTCATGTAAGGTTTATGTTCTATGCACACGTGTTCTGAATAGGTTAGATATCGGGTGCTGTCAGAGGTGCACATCTGGCTGGTATGCCCGCAAGGGACCGGTGCGCCGGACCTAATTCTACAGTTGAAGGGCGGAATGTTTTTGAAAAAGGTAGTTGGCTTGCTCCTGTCGGTTGCATTGTTGTCTTCGTTCTATGTTGCCAGTCCCCCCGAGGTATCTGCCGCAACGCCCATTGTGGTGAATTCGACGATTGTCGTACCGGCCGGTGAGACGTATAACGGCAATGGCCAAACGTTCGTCGCCAATCCGAATACGCTGGGAGACGGCAGCCAGGCAGAGAACCAGAAACCCATCTTCCGGCTGGAAAAGAATGCTACACTCAAAAATGTAATTATCGGTGCTCCCGGCGCAGACGGGGTGCACTGTTACGGGAATGCTACCATCTCCAATGTGACCTGGCAGGATGTCGGCGAGGATGCCCTGACACTGAAGGCCTCCGGCACAGTCAATATTACAGGCGGAGGTGCGTACAAAGCCTACGATAAAGTGTTCCAGGCGAACGCTGCGGGCACGATCAACATCAAGAATTTCAAAGCGAATGACATCGGCAAGCTGGCCCGCCAGAACGGCGGCACCTCCTATGCCGTGAACTTCACCCTGGACAACTCGGATATCTCGAATGTCAAGGATTCCATCTTCCGCACAGACAGCAGCAGCAGCGCCGCCCGGATCACCAATACCCGCTACCGCAATGTGCCTACCCTGTTCAAGGGTTTTGCCTCGGGTAAGACCAGCCAATCGGGCAACACGCAATATTGAGATAAAATAAAGTCAGGGAAGCTAGTGTGAATACACCAGTCTGATTCCTGCAGCAGACCACCTTTAACAGTAACCGCCTCCATTTCCGGCTCCGCTGGGATGGAGGCGGTTTCAGTTCAGACGGACGGCCAGGCACACATGAACACGATAATATCCGGGACGGAGGAATAGATTTATTTTGGACACATCTGCCTTTCTCAACTCTATCGACATGAACTCACATGATATGTTATTATGATACACTGATAACGTATTAACGAACTAAAGCAACCGATGCGGCAGGCAATCTACTAGGGGGATTAGAGAGATGAAGAGACAGGGAATATGGGTTCTATTAACCATCATGGCTATTGTACTAATTACAGGCTGCTCAGGGTCCGGTTCAGGCGGCAAGGACGGTAAGCTGGTGATCGGCATAGACGACAAGTTCGCCCCGATGGGCTTCCGGGATGATGACAATGAGCTTGTCGGCTTCGATATTGACTATGCGCGAGCGGCTGTCAAGAAGATGGGCAAGGAGGTTACCTTCCAGCCGATTGACTGGTCCGCCAAGGAATCCGAGCTGAACAGCGGGCGCATCGATATGATCTGGAACGGATACACCATCACGGACGAGCGCAAGGAGAAGGTACTGTTCACCAAGCCTTATCTGGAGAATAGCCAGGTGGTAGTCGTGCTGGCGGGTTCATCGCTGTCTGCGCTTAAGGATCTGGCCGGCAAAGAAGTCGGATTGCAAAGCCTCTCCTCTGCCGCCGATGCCCTGGATGCCAGTCCGATCAAGGCGGAGCTTGGCGGCGTGTCTGAATTCACCGACAATGTGCTGGCGCTGACCGACCTCAAGTCGGGCCGTCTGGACGGGGTGGTCATCGATGAGGTTGTCGCCAGATATTACATAGCCAAGGAGCCGGATACGTACAAGCTGATGGAAGAATCATTGGCCCCTGAGCAATATGGCATCGGGATTAAGAAAGGCAATGAAGCTCTGCTCAATGAGCTGCAGAAGGCGCTGGATGAACTAAGCAGTGACGGAACAGCCGCCGAGATCTCAACCAAGTGGTTCGGAGAGAACAAAGTATTGAACTAGGAGCCGGTTAAGCCATGGATATCGATTATATTATTAGAATTTCCGGACCGATGCTGGAAGGCGCCCGGACCACGGTGCTGCTGTTCCTGATCGTGATCGTGCTGTCCATTCCGCTCGGGATGGTGGTCACTCTGATGGCCAAAAGCACGCTAAAGCCGCTGGCCTGGATCGCACACGCTTATATTTACGTCATGCGCGGAACGCCGCTCTTGCTGCAATTGTTCTTCTTCTGCTTCGGTTTGCCGCAGATTCCTGTAATCGGGCAATATCTGGTTATGGACCGTTTTGTAGCGGCCAGCCTGGGCTTTATTCTGAATTACGGCGCTTATTTCGCCGAGATCTTCCGGGGCGGGCTGCTCTCAATCGATAAAGGTCAGCATGAGGCGGCCAAGGTGCTCGGGCTTAGCCGGTGGCAGACGCTGCGCAAGGTCATTCTTGCCCAGATGTTCCGCGTGGCGCTGCCTGCGGTTGCCAATGAGTCGATTACACTGGTCAAGGATACCGCTCTGCTGTATGCCGTGGCCGTACCGGAGCTGCTGAATTTCGCCAAGACGGCGGTGAACCGTGATTTCACTGTCACTCCTTTTGTCGTAGCGGGCGTCATTTATCTGCTGATGACACTGGTGCTGACCTTATTCTTCAAGCTGCTGGAGAAACGTTTCAAATTTGAGTAGAAGGGCTGTTTGGCTATGAGTAGCATGATTGAAGTACGGCAATTGAAGAAGGACTTCGGCAGCCTTAGCGTGCTGAACCAGATTAGCTTTGACGTGAAGCCCGGCGAAGTCGTTGCGGTGATCGGACCCTCAGGCTCCGGCAAAAGCACCATGCTGCGCAGCCTTGTGCACCTGGAGGAGGTCACCGGGGGCAGCATTTCAATCTGTGGGAAAACCCTGGTTGATAACGGACGTTACGCCAGTACAGCGGAGATTAGAGACATCACTTCAAGTATGGGGATGGTGTTCCAGCATTTCAATCTGTTTCCGCATCTCAGCGTAAGAGCTAACCTGGAGCTGGCCCCGAGAACGCTGAAGCGGGAGAGTGTGCAGCAGATTACGGCGAAGAGCCGGGAGCTGCTCTCCAAGGTAGGCCTCTCCGACAAAGCAGACGTCTACCCCTCCACGCTGTCGGGCGGGCAGAAGCAGCGGGTCGCCATTGCTAGAGCGATGATGCTCAGCCCGGCCATTCTCCTGTTCGACGAGCCGACCTCGGCGCTCGATCCCGAGCTGACCGGCGAGGTGCTGCGTGTCATCCGCCAGCTGGCCGAGGAGAACATGACGATGATGATCGTCACCCATGAGATGAGCTTCGCCCGCGATGTCGCCGACCGCGTCTTCTTCATGGACAACGGAGAGATTGCCGAATCGGGCACACCCGACGAGATCTTCGGCAGTCCGAAGCTGGAGCGGACGCGAGCCTTCCTGACCCGGGAGTAAGTGTAGTGGATGCTTATAAGGACTTGGTTTAATGCGAGTCCTTTTTTTTATGTGTAGGATGCTGTGTTCGTCTTGCTTTTCTCTTCTTTTCCTCTGAATAAATCCATAATATAAGAACACTTAGCTGTATAGCTGCCAGAAAGAGCACCACAAGTTGTTGCCCTGTGGATAGAGACTGGATAATGGGAATAAACATTACAGGACCTCCATTTGTACAACTAATCTTTGGTATTCATTTAATAGACAATCCAATTCTCTCGACTTCGTCAATACCCGATCATCCAATAAACCATATTCGTTAGCCAACCCATTCATTTCCTTTCGTTTTTCTTCGATTAATTGCTGTAGGGTATACATAACAAACGCTTCTCCCATATTTTGTCGTTTAACCCATTCTAACAAGAGTTACCCAACTACGAAAAAAACCTTTTAGGATTCACACGTAATGAAAATGTTTGATTCCTCTAGACATAAAAACAACCTCCGCTTTTAAAACACGGAGGTTGTTTTTATGCTGATTTTTCAAGAACCTTCACCATTCGAGAGCGTTGATACGGTCACAGGAAATGAACCGTCAGGTGGTATGGGCGGTATTACTCCCAAGAACAATGAACTACAAAGAAGGCTCAATAGAAGCAGGGATGAGAGCCATTTGCGCATCTTCAATCACTCCTTTCATAAAATGCTCATACCTTGCTTTTTGTTCAGCCAAAGCCTGATTTCGGTACTGCTCAAAATAGGCAGCACAGTTTATGATGAGGTTTTTGTTGCTCAATGCAATTGAATGGGACAAGGCTTTTAGCAGCCGATCGATCCCTTCTTGATGCTGATGGTGAAAAAGACAGTACTTAGCCAGTTCATAGCATAACCGCGCGTAGCGGTCACGTTGGAAAACCTCTTGATAATGCACATGGGCAGGCCAGGAATCGTTCGTCAGTAACTCATCTATTTGATCTTTGAAATGAGCAAGCACTTCGTCTGCCTCATATTCAAAGCGGTTAACTGCATTCATGATGGTTAGCAGGCTGGGCAGCCACTCCTCTGGATACTTGTCTAAAAAAGTTAGATACTCTGGCAAACAATCAAATTGGCCCAAAAGCACATTCAGGTTATATCGATTGGCCTCAGCAAACCGTTCAAATTTGTGGACTTCGGTCCAGCCACTATCATTCAGATCTTCAAACCATCTTAGATCCTCATAACCGGCAATATACTCCAGAGCTTGTTCATAGTTCCCCATCCATTCTAGAGCATTTCCTTTCAACAAAAAACTCTGCCCGTAGTAAAAGACCAAATGACGTTCTGTGGTAAACGGTTCAGTTTCATTAATCCCTCTACGTGCACGTTCTTTCTTTTGGAAGAGGATAATAGTCAGCAAGGCTTTCATTTCATCGGCATATTGGATCACTTTGTCCCATTGCTGTAGATTAAAATGAACATTGGCTAATTGCAGCAGGCCGTCTAATTGTTGGTTTTCGGCAAGACGCTTTCGATAAGGTGCAAACTTGAGCGCAGCCTCATGGTTTTCCTTTAGGTCAGTGCCTAGTCTTGCTCGAAACCATTTGTAATGACTGGTGGCTAGCCGCTCAGAATGCTGCTTGATCTCATTTTCACAGATACAGCGGTAAAAAGGAATGGATGCCTTCCACTCTCCTTGGGCAAAAAGTGACTCAGCTAAAGTGAATACATCTTGAATATGAACAGGTTCTTCCATGATTTGGTTCAACGTGGCAGTAATCAAATCCTCTTTTTCAAGCTGAACACATCGCAGCAGAAAATTTTTAATCTGTTTCCAGTGGGTTTTGCCGCTGGCAAAGCATTCGGTCACATAGAACTCATAAAGCCAGCCAGAAGGTTGGCCTAGCACCTTTCCGATTAAATCTAACTGCCGAACTGGTATGGGTTTTGAAGGTATGCTAGTAAAGATAGCACTTAATAGACCACGGTTTATCCCGCTTTGCTGTGCAAGTTCATGCATTGTTACATTCTGCTGTTCCATCTCTCTCTCGATCAAGGTTAGTATAGATGCTATTGGTTTAACAAGAGAGCTAGGGTTTGGAACATTTTTGTTATTGCTCAATATGATGTTCCCCCATCTCTTCTATGGTCTGCTCGGAAAAAGCGTTTTGCAGTACTTTTTTGTTAGAGCATGCACCACATCTTTTAGTATATGTGTAAATTTTACCTCATAGAACTTTTAAGTTCAATTACAAAACAAAAATTACAACTTACAACACTCTGCTAATCTCCTATAGGCTTGGTCTACACTTTTATATATAGAGAGAGGTGGGCCTTTAATGAAGGTAGCAAAACAAGTAGGAGATCAAGTACGACACTATCGAAATCTTAAAGGACTGACCCAGGAACAACTTGCAGAGCTAGTAGATACATATGGCACCTACATCGGGCGATTAGAACGCGGTGAGCAAAACGTGCAGCTTGAAACATTAGAAAAAATTGCAGATGCTTTACAAATAAGCGTGTACGCTTTATTTAACCACCCCCAGTTTGATCATTTAAATAACCAGGAATGGATCTGGCAGGTTGTTCATCTGTTGCAAGAGCAATCTACCGATGAACAAGAGAGGGCTTACCGTGTATTGAGTGAGATGTTTAAGAAAACATCAAAGTAGCTGATTCCATTTCAAATGAATTTATAACAAAACAAACACACCGAAAATCATGCCAAGCATAGATTTCCGGTGTGTTTGTTTTAGTTTGTCGCATTAACGCTTAGCTATGGGCGCAGCGGAGGATGCAAGTGGATTTAGTCCATCTAATTTTGAGCTATAGATACACTTCCCCACATTAGTTGGATAAACAACACTTACTCGAGCCGACTTTCGGCGAATCCTTATAATTGGGAAGATTAGATGTACTTTTTCCAACTGCTTCCCCGTAACCGTCCATTCGGCGCGAAATAAGTGCCTTTTTTCCAACTCTGTCCCAAGCTCGGCCCAACCCCACTCTTACTTCAACCTACTCGCTCTTACTTCACCCGACCCACACTTTCTCTGTCACACTCACGCGCTAATCCGCCCTTAATCTACCTTATTTCACTCCACATTCTCCACTGCATCCGCAGGCGGCGCCGTGTCCCCGGGCACCGGCTCCAACGGTCCCATCGGCGCTGCCGGCTCCGGCTCCTCCTCCCAGCGCGTGCGGATGAAGAGGTGATAGAGCTTGACGATGATGATTTTGAGCATCATATAGACCGGAATAATGACCAGAATGCCGATAATTCCGCCGAAATCGCCGCCGGCCAGGACGAGGATGATCGTGGTCAGCGGGTGGATATCCATGCTTTTGCCGAAGATATATGGGGCCACCAGGTTATCCTGAATCTGCTGCGCAACGAGCACGACCACAATTGACCAGACCGCCGTAGACGGGGACTCGATCAGACCGAAGATGAAGATCGGCACGGTAGACAGAATGGCTCCGATAAAAGGGATGAAGTTCATCAGCACCGCTACCATTGTCAGCAGCAGCGCATACGGCAGGCCGATGATCAGGAACCCGATGTACATCAGGACGCCGAGCGCCAGATTGACCAGCACTCTGCCGACGATGAAGCTGCCCATCACGCCGTCAATCTCGGCAATCACCCCCGCGCCCTCCTCGTGATACCGTTTGGGGAAGAAGCTCACGAGCTTATCGCCGAACTTCCCGCCTTCCTTCAGCATGTAGAACAGCAGGATCGGAAAGGTGAACAGCACAATCGCAAAATTAGAGACAAAGGAGAACAGCCCGGACACATAGCCCGTTGCCAGCGAGAAGCCTGTATTCAAATAGCCCATTAATTGGCTGGACAGGTTCATATTCTCGGGAATCAGACCCGACAGCAGCTCAGTGTTCTCCAGCTTACTTAACTGCTCTCCAACTGCTCTCAGCACCCCCGGCATATTGTTGCCCAGGTTCAGCAGCTGACTTTGCAGCGATGGCCAGACGCCTACCGTGAAGCCCAGCAGCAGAATAGCAATGACCAGATAGACCAGCAGGATCGCCAGCGTCCGCTTCAATTTGCGCGAGGACAGGAAGTCGATCAGGGGCCGAAGCAGATAATAGAAGAATACGGCCAGCATTAACGGCACCATCACAACATTGAACAACGAGATAATAGGGGTAAAAATAAAGTCTACCAGTGAGCTGACATAGATAATTCCCAGCACCAGCAGCACGGCAATACAAATGCGGATGAACAAATTCAATTTGGCCATAGTGGGCTCCCGTTCCGTTATTTTGAACAGCGTTTCTTGTTCACTTAAATATAGCCGGGGTTTCTTAATTCAAACTAAACCAAGTCTAAAGATAAGCTAAAGATTCGGGATGGAGTGAACGCATGATCACAATCGAAACGGAAGTCCCGCTAGAATGAAGCAGCCGTCAGTGCAGGTTAGCCGATGGTCTCCACCACGTTACCCTCTTGGTCTTTGATGTAGGTCTTTCTTACCTGCACCTTCAGTTCTTTGGCGGTGGACAGCCGGAATTCGCCTTCCTTGGGCTGGAGCTTCGTTTCCAGCTCCAGGATAGCTGCTTCACTCAGGCTGATACGGACGATCTCCCCGTCCTGTACACAGCCAGTCTCTTCAGCCGGTTCTAGCAAGATCTGTAGCTTCGGGCAGGTTAACCTCAGCGGCTTCCCCTTCAGCAATCGTCCGCGCAGCAGGCTGGCTACTGACGCGGCCTGCCGAGCCCCAATGGTCAGGACCGCCGGTGCGGTGCCCAGCAGACGGCTTTTTGCAGGCTCGAAGCCCAATTCATCTACATACAGGATACCCGTCTGGGACCCGTCACGCTCGATGCCCAGGCGAACTGCTTCCTTAATAGCCGGAAGCCGGAGCAGCGAATCCCGGGCAAGATCAGTGATATATGCGGGGAGCATCTCCTCGCTGGCGTGCAGGAATGAGGTCGTATTCCAGGTCATCATGGCTTCCAGTTCATCTGCTGTAATTCCGACCATCTGCAGAAATTCAACATGCCCATTGGGCGTATCCACAGCTGGAAGCTCCGGGTCATCAATGAAAGCCAGCGCAGTCAGCCGGGTGTCCGCGCCCAGACAGATGGGACCGTTCGCATCCAGATAATGACCAGAGGCAAAAATATTCCCGCTGGAGAATACATACCGGGCCATATTCTGGAGCAGACTGATCCCCCAGGCCGGAGGCTCCTGTTCTCCGGCACTGCGAGCCAACCGGAAGGTCAGCTCGAAGCCGTACCCGCTGTATTCGAGGTTCTCCGACTCCTTATCGTACAGCTCAGAGAAACCGAAGGTTACGAAATGCCAATGCGGATAAGGCTGCTGCGCTTCATAGACGCTGATTCCGCTCAGCGGGTCTTTACCCCCCAGCCTATAAGGCAGCATTGCAGCATAATGCTTCGGCTCCTGCTGTCCGTACAACCTCTTCATCTGATCTTCAATGGCATCCCAGCCGGTTGCTTCCACTTCTTGCTCACTCATCTTGTTCCCTCCAGGTTCATATTTATGTACAGCCGGAATTCCCGTATCCGGCCCAGAATCTCCCGTTCATTACCCCAATTCCATCATCACAAACCCCAAACCATATAAATTCCGCAAAAAACGGCAAGCTCATCTTACGAGCTTGCCGTTTGGTGTATCTTCATTAATATAGGTATCAGTTTACGCCGACCAGCAGGTCCTTGCGGGCTACGCCGCTCTTAGCTGCCGCTTCGGCTACAGCCATGCGGATTCTCTCTACTACACGCGGATCGAAGGCGTCTGGGATGATATATTTCTCATGTAGCTCGGACGGGTCAATCACTGAGGAGATCGCCTCTGCTGCCGCCAGCTTCATGTCTTCATTGATATCCGTAGCTTCACAATCCAGCGCGCCTCTGAATATACCAGGGAAGCACAATACATTGTTAATCTGGTTCGGATAGTCGGAACGGCCGGTCGCCATGACTCTTACATTCGGCGCAGCAATGGCAGGATCAATCTCCGGCATCGGGTTCGCCATGGCGAACACAATCGGATCTGTGGCCATGTTCAGCACATCTTCCAGCTTCAGCACATCCGGTGCAGAGACTCCGATGAAGACATCTGCGCCTTTAATCACATCGGACAGACTTCCGGTTTCAAGATATGGGTTCGTAATCTGGGCGTAATCGCTCCAATGGCTGCGCTCATAATCCGCCAGCCGGTTAATCGCGCCCTCCCGGTCCACGCCGATGAGGTTGACCGCTCCGGCATGCAGCAGCATTTTGGAGACGGAGATGCCGGCTGCACCTATGCCGTTGACTACGATTTTGACATCCTTAATATTCTTGCCGCATACCTTGAGCGCATTCAGCAGTCCGGCGGTCACGACAATTGCCGTACCATGCTGATCATCATGGAAGACCGGGATATCCAGCTCTGCTCTCAGCCGTCTCTCAATCTCGAAGCAGCGCGGAGAGGAAATGTCCTCCAGGTTAATGCCGCCGAACGTCGGGGCAAGTGCTTTTACAATCGCAATAATCTCTTCGGTATTCTTGGTGTCCAGGCATATCGGCACGGCATCGACGTCTGCGAACTGCTTGAACAGCGCCGCTTTGCCCTCCATAACCGGCATGGCCGCCTTCGGCCCGATATCGCCAAGCCCCAATACAGCCGTACCATCGGATATGACAGCTACGGTATTCTTCTTCGTGGTTAGCTCGTAAGCCTGGGACTGATCGTCGGCAATCGCCTGACAGACCTTCGCCACACCCGGCGTGTAGACTTTGGACAGGTCGTCTTTGCACAGAATCGGATGCTTCAGGGTAGTTTCGAGCTTACCGCCTTTATGCAGCAGCATAATTTCTTCTAATAGTTCCATGAATAACTCCTCCATTCAACTGATTAACCGTTTGCTTGCATCTATTCTCAGATCTTACTATATATAGCGGATATACCTGCATCCGGAACCGTACCAGACCCGTATGCATGCCCGCAACTCTGCATTTCATATACTCCCTTAGTCATTCTCCGCGATAATTATCGGATTGGCAAGATAAAAGCTGACACCTGAAAATTGTCCACGATTTAGACACGATTGGATGCGATTTCATGTGATTCAGGCGTATCGTCTGCGGATTAATCCCCCTGATCAGCCGCCCCAGACGGAGATGAGCAGTGTGGCTACAACTACTGTAATCGCTCCGCCGATACGGGTGGAGATCTGTGCGAACGGCATCAGCTCCATGCGTCCCGAGGCAGACAGAATGGCTACATCGCCTGTTCCGCCAAGGCCGCCACGGCAGCCGGTAACAATGGCCGCTTCAACAGGGTACATATTGACCCATTTGCCGGTAAAATAGCCGGTGATCGTCATCGCTACGATCACGGTAGCGCAGACAATAATATAAGGAAGCGAGATCAGGGCGGCGACATCCTTCAGCGGGATGTACAGCATCCCGAGGCCGACCATGAGCGGCCAGGTTAAAGTACCGGAGACCAGCTTGTAGAGCTGATATGCGCCCTGCTCGATTTTGGACGGGAGCAGCTTGGAAATCTTGAGTAGTGCCGCTGCGAAGATCATCAGAATCGGACCCGGAATGCCGACGAACGGCGACAGCAGATGTCCGGTGATGAACAATCCGCAGGCGAACAGCAGGCCCGCTCCCATCAGCAGGAAGTCCGGCTTCGCGCTGTCATACGTGCTGCCCGCCAGCTTCTGGCCGTCCTTCGATTTCACCAGGACACCGTTCCCGGTGATGGACGGATTTTTGTCAGCCATCCGCTTGAGCAGTCCCGCTCCGATAATCGCAAACACGTTGCCGATCACCGCCGCCGGAATCATCTGGGCCACATAGGAGCCGGATTCCCCGCCGAGGATCTGCGAGAACGCGATGGACAGCGGGAGAATCCCTTCACCGACACCGCCGCCGATAATAGGCACGATAATGTAGAATAGTGTCCGGTGTGCGCTATAACCAAGCAGCATCCCTACACCCAGGCCCGCAGCCACTGCGGCGAGGGTTCCGGCCATCATCGGAATGAAGATGCGGATGAAGCCGTTAATCAGCGTGGTCCGGTTCATCCCGGTAATACTTCCGGCTACCAGAATCGAGATGTACAGGTACAGGAAGTTCGAGGTCTTCATCAGCGTGTTGACCGATTCAAGCACCGAAGGATCAAGCACATTCCAGAACACCAGGAACGATGGAATCATTAGAGAGAGGATCGCAGGACCGCCGATATTCTTAAGAATCGGAAGCTTGAAGCCCAGATCACTGAGCAGCACCCCCAGTACAATAATTACTGCAAAGCCGCCGATCATGTCGTTGGGCAGTTCACCAAGCACAGAAGCCGCAAAAATAATAAGTGCAAATACCACATACAATGGGAGCGGAATAACGCCTACTTTTAAATGCAGAAGCTTCTGGACGAAACCCTGTTCTCCTTGCTTCAGTACAACAGGCTGCTGTTCCGGTACCGAAAGTGGGGGTTGAATTGCTTTTTGCATGTTAACCTTACCTCCTTAACTCTTTTACAAATTCATCATAGCTGCTTTGAAAGCGCTTTTGTTTTTATGAAAGTAATAAAGGGGTTTTGTAAATTATTAAAGTAAGCGTTAACATTGCGGCGGGGAATGTATTTTGTTTTTCGCATACATCGGAGGCACATATCCAGATAAAAAAAGCCCCGCCGCAGGTTGCGCGTCAGGAGCTTTAGCATGAATGCTTTGTATTCAGTTATAGGCGGGTTTGCGCACTGAACTCATTGATACTCGATTGTCCTCAGATATACTTGCTAATCAGCGATTTGCCGTTGGCCGCGATCCGGTATTTTTGCACCGGACGGCCGATGCTGCCATAGACGAGGTCCATCTCCAGCACGCCCATCTCCGTCAGCCCGACCAGATATTTGCCGGTGGAGACCCGGGAGATGCCGGATACCGCCGAGATGTCCTCGGCGGAGAACAGCTCAGTGCCGCAGGCCTCCACGGCACGCCAGATGGTCTGGAGCGTCTGACGGGTGAAGCCCTTCGCCAGCTCCTGCGAGGTCGTCCGTTCCTGCTTGAACCGGGACAGCCGGTCCAGCTCCGACTGGTTCAGCCGCTCCTGGCTGCGGAACAGCTTGTTCTGCTCCCGGTAGCCGTTCAGCGCCGCGCGAAACCTCGGGAACTCGAACGGCTTGATCAGATAATCCACCGCTCCGTTCTGGAGCGCTTCGCGGATGCTCTCCTTGTCGCTCGCCGCCGAGATGACGATCACATCAATCTTAATGCCCCTGTGCCGGATCTCGGCCAGCAGCTCCAGCCCGTTGCTGTCCTTCATGTAAATATCCAGCAGAATCAGGTCATACGGCTGCTCCTCCAGCCGCTCCAGCGCTTCGGAGGCAGAGCTGGCCCAGCCCTGGGCACGGAAGCCCTCTACCTGCTCCAAATAAAACTTGTTCATCTCCGATACCATCGGGTCATCTTCAACGATCAGTACTTTTATCATAATTGGGTCTCAACCCTCTTCATCAGTTATCCACACTCTTCATAGTTAATCATCAGTCTTCATCTGGTTATCATCATGCTTCGCAAGATAAGGCAACCGTATAGTAAAATCGGTTCCTTGATCCGCCCGGCTCTGGTAGTCAATCGTCCCGCCCAGCTTGGCTACACTCCGCTTCACCAGATACAGCCCGACGCCCCGGTCTTTGCCTTTGGTCGAGTAGCCCTGTTCATACAGATGATTCCCGTCCTCCGCAGAGATGCCGGGGCCGTTGTCGCTGATCTTCAGGGTAAGCAGATTGTCCTTATGCCAGAATCCGATCTCTATCAGCTTAGTGTCCGCCCCTTGCAAGGCCTCTAGCGCATTGTCCAGCAGATTGCCGAATATCGTGACCAGCTCCCGTGCGGTCTCATGATCCGCAGCTTCCGGCAGCACACCGTCGTCCAGAATAACCAGCCGCACATCGGCCTCTCTGATTCTGCTCAGCTTGCCCAGCAGGAAGCCGACCATCACCGGGTCTTTGACCTGTCTGACCACGGAGTCCGCCTCCGTCCGGATGTTCTGCACAATATCGGTCAGATATTCTTCCAGCCGGTCGTATCTGCGCATCGTATTCAGCCCCATAATGACATGCAGCTTGTTCATGAATTCATGGGTCTGGGCACGCAGTGCTTCTGCATACAGGGAGATTCCCGAGAGTCGCTCCATCAAAATACTGATTTCGGTCTTGTCCCGGAACGTGGCTATGGCCCCCTCAATCACTCCGTTCACCTTGACCGGAACCACATTCACCAGCAGCGTAATACCGCTCTGCTCCACTTCCTTATCCTCCAGGGCTTCCCCGGTTTCCAGCACCTTCTCCATCCGCAGCAGCGGCCAGAATTGCTCCACCTGTCCCTGCAGCGGGTCCTGGTTCAAGCCGACGCTGCCCATCAGCCGCCGGGCCTCGGCGTTCATTAAGGTAATCCGGGATTCCCTGTCTATAGCCAGGATCCCCTCCTTGGCGGATTGCAGCATAGCGCTGCGTTCCTCCAGCAGCTTGGCAATCTCGCCCGGCTCCATGCCGAACATCATCCGCTTGATTTTGCGGGCGAGCAGGATGGCACCGAATATCCCCATCAGCCCGCCGACCAGGATGCCCGAGTAGATAATCCAGCGGTTCTGCTGAACGGCGGAACGGACGCTGCCAAGCGATATGCCTACCGCTACTGCTCCAACCTGCTTGCCGTCAGAGGCGAAGATCGGTGAGAACGCTCTCACTGAATAACCGAGCGAGCCTTCAGCCACGGATATGGTCTCCTTGCCATGCAGTGCATCGGTCTCATCCCCGCCCATGAAATGCTTGCCGATCAGGGCCGGATCAGGATGGGAACGGCGAATGCCTCCCATATCCATCACCACCACGAATTGAACGTCATTAATGGCGCTGATATCGGTTGCATAACGCTGGATGCTGCCGGAATCGGATTCTGCAAGCAGCCCGTCAACCACCCCCGGCGTGCGGGAGACCGTCCGGGCAATAGTGATGGCCTTGTTCTCCAGAGAAGCCCGGGCTTCTTCGGAGAATCTCATGCCGAACATCACATACACAATCAGCAGCACCAGCACGACGATCAGGCAGATCATCAGGGTGATGGTGGTCTGAAGGCGTAATCTTTTTGTACCAATTCTCACATTGCTCCACCTTCAGGAAATTTTTCTCGATTATAACGCAAAAGCCTTCAAAGCGCGACAGTCACAATTCAAAGTAAATTCTGCTAGGATTCCGCAATCACGGACTGGTTGCGTCCTCTGCTCTTCGCCAGATACAAGGCCTGATCCGCCTTCACAAGCAGTCCCGTAAGATCGGCGGCATGGGAAGGGTAGTGGGCAATCCCCTGTGAAATCGTAAGCTTCGCTGCAATCGGCCCCTGGCTCCGCTCAACCGCAAGACGGATTCGCTCAGCAGCGCTGAAGGCTTCAGCAGGCGTGGTCCGGGCCAGCAGAATAACGAATTCTTCCCCGCCGTAGCGGTAACAGATATCATCCGGCCGAAGTGAAGTCACGATGACCCGGACGACATGCTTCAGAACTTCATCGCCCAGATTATGGCCGTACGTGTCATTGACCAGCTTGAACTTATCTATATCCAGCAGCACCAGTGAAAAGGGAACACCAGAGCTCATCCGCTGGCTGATCGTATGCTCCAGGGACCTGCGGTTCATCAGACCGGTAAGCACATCCGTTTCGGCTTCATGGGTCAACTGCTCAGTCTGCTGCTGAATATTGGCCAGGGCAAGCGACACTCCGTCTGTCAGTAAGTAAGCCTCCCGGCTCCAATACCGCTTCGCTTCCTGCAATTCTATCTGTTCCTTGCCCATTTTGCTCACGACATCTGCCAGATAGACGAAGGGGCGCGCAAACTTGCGTGCCAGCAGAATAACGCCCAGCAGCAGGATGATGAACGGCAAGGAGGTATACCCGATCAGGATACGAATATGTCCCATCAGCTCCTGATGAATGTGGCCAATCGGGGAGACGACCACAATCCCCCAGCCATTGGCAGGCACACTGGAATAACCGGCCAGCATCTCGATGCCCCGGGTGCTCGTCACCCGCTGTTCTCCGCTTTGCTTATTCATCAGCTGCTGCACAACCTCATTCCTGCTGACATCTGTGCCGATCCGCGCCTTATCCGGGTGATACACCAGATGGCCTTCGGAGTCCACAATATAATAATAAGACCCCGAGTCATCCTCCTGTACATTGTCAAAAATCTCAGACAGAACGTTATTCTCCTGAAGGTAGATGGTGCCGCTAAGCATTCCGGCGTACGTACCCGCAGCATCGAAGATGGGCTGGCTCAAAAATACAATTAACCGCTTGGTATTGGCAGTCAGGTATGGAGAAGAGGTATACGGCTTGCGGAGCGCTAATGCTTCCTTGCTATTCTCTGAGGTGATGTGCTTGCCTGTAGTCCCTATGCTGGCAGGTGAGACATGGCGGACGAATCCGCTGGCGTCGACCACGGTGATGGAATTGAAGAAATTGCTGCTGCTGCGCATCAGATCCAGAGAATCATTCACTTGTTGAACCGGCATAGCTTCTATGTCAGACAGCCTTGCAGCGTTGTATTCCAGACTCCCCCACATAGACTGAAATAATGAATCCATGGTCCTCGACATACGGTCAGCATTGATGTAATTCAGATGAAGCGTAGTCTCCATTAAGGAACGCTTCTTGGACTCATAAGAACCTAGCAGAAGAATACTCGAAGTTAGGAGAACCACCAGTGTCACCAGACCTGTGAGCAACGTGGTGAGACTCAGCTTTTTACTTTGACTAACCATACTCTTTAACCCTTTAGACAAAACTGCAATCCTCCTTGGAGCAAGAAACGCAAAGATACACCCATCATACAGCAAATATTGATAATGTTCGACAGCGGATTTACGGCAGTACAGGCGGTGGATATCTCTCGGACATAGCAGAATAAGCCCGCACAAGCGAGGCTCATCTTCAAGCGATAAATCAGGTTCAGGTTAAGATCAGGTTCAGCCTACGCCTGCAAAATCTCATCCACCCGTTCCTTGGCACCCTCCCAGGAGGTCATCAGCGGAAAAGAGTATTGCTCACGTGCTCTCAGGTTCCACGGATGTGGGATGCAGAGCACCTTCTTCCCTGCCTGAACGGCGGGCAGCAGATTATGCGGGCCGTCATCAATCAGCAGGTCGTAGCCGATCAGATGCTTCCGCTTGCAGGTGAAGAAATTGTCGGCCGGGATATACGGCATATGCTTTTGCAGCCAGTTCCATTTCTCCAGCACCGTCTTCGGTACAGCGGCCGTTACAATAATAACATCATAGGCGTTGTGCAGCTTCTCCATCTCTTCCACCACATATTCGTCGAACAGCTCCAGTTCCTCGTACAGGCCGGGTCGGCCGAAGAACAGGTCCATGGTGCTGTCCGGGTGGCGCAGATGGTCCGTGTTCCAATCCATCATATCTTCGTAGCGAAGCGGATGTGTAGGAAACTCAATGTTATTGTGGTATATCGCACGCTTCACGAGATGGCAGATGGTATCATCCATATCGACGGCGATGATCGGTTTGCGCATTGAATCTCCTCCATGTACATTTTCATTCATTTTCATTTATTATAGGCAACCGGGGAATAGGTGTCCAGGCATCCGCCAGACTGAACATAAAAAAGCACATGCCTCCTTCACCGGGGCATATGCTTTGCTGCCTATTCCTACCCGCTCATTCCCCTTTATCTGCGCGACCGTCCCTTGACCAGGTTGACCACGAACAGAACTGCCGCTACAAAGAGCAGAAGATGAATCAGATTGCCCATTACATGAAAAATAAAACCAAACAGCCACGCCACAATAATCAATCCGATTAATCCCCACAGCATAAGCTTACCGCCTTTCTCTTCCGAAGTTATTTGTCTGTATTTTACCCTTGTCGAGGAAGATTCAAACGGGTGATCAACAGAACGGAGCTTGCTTGAATAGCGGACAGGCTGCTATACTATTTTAAATAATACAATTGTATTAAAAAGGAGAGTCATTAGCCAACGTGAAAAATCCAGTCCCTGTCAAGCGTCCAGGCTCCCGCAAATTGCGGAGCAGGCTGTTCAAGATCATATTAATCCTTGTATCTGCATTTGTTCTTATCGCAGGGTCGGGCTTCCTGTATGAAGCCATTGCTTCCAGCTCCGCCCGTAAAGGCTATCCTGCACCAGGTCAACTGGTGGATGCCGGAGGCTATAACCTCCACATTCGCCAGTTAGGAGCGGGAGCACCCACTATCATTCTGGAAGCAGGCAGCGGCGAAACCAGCCTGTCGTGGAGAGATATCCCTGAACAGTTAGCTGCACATGCCACCGTGGTCACTTACGACCGTGCCGGGTATGCCTGGAGCGAGCAGGCGGATACGGAACGCTCAGGCGCCAATATTGTGAACGAGCTGCACACCGCCCTTAAGAATGCAGACGTTCCCGGCCCGTACCTGATGGTCGGCCATTCCCTTGGCGGCATGTACGCCCGGCTGTTCACGCAGACGTACCCGGAGGAAGTGACCGGGCTGGTGCTTATTGATGCCAGACCCGAGAATGACGATCGCGAGACGAAGCCGATTCTGGCCGCCGAGAAGTTTGCCGGCAACCCCAGTGCCTCCCTGCTGAGCCTGCTCAAGCGCTCCGGTGCGCTTCGGCTGTTCCAGAATCAGCTCCTGGAAGGCCTGGTTGCCGAGCAAGACCGCGGGGAATTCATTAACGTCATATCCACGCCAAGCTATTTTGCCGCCAAGGAGCAGGAAGCCGCCCTGGCCAGCTCAACCGAGGATGCAATCCGTGGACAGAGCTTCGGCTCGCTTCCGGTCAAGGTGATCGCCCGGGGCTTGCCCCAGGATTACGCATCCTTCGGGGTTTCCGAAGAAGCGGGCCGACAGCTCGAAGCTATCTGGCAGGAGGGCCAGCGTAACATGCTGAAGCTCTCTTCCAATAGTGAGCTTATTGTCGCCGAGAAGAGCGGGCATATGGTCATTCATGACCAGCCGGAGCTGGTCGTCCAGACCATCCGCAGGATGCTCGCCGCAGGGAAGTGACCTTGATTGAAGCAAATTGTATTCAGCAGGATAATTCATGCTGTATTCATTAAGGATACAGCGGCTTGATTACATTCCAGTTAGCGTGCATGTGCAAGGTTACCGGGGAGCAGCCCTTGGGCATCAGAACGCCAAGTCCATAGCTATGCTCGAATTGTAATGCATAGTACTGCATCTGTAGATCTTCCCAGTAGCGGTATACGCCGAAGTCGTCTTGCATAGCCGCAATATCATGGAACAGAATAACGCCGTTATCCGCCAGCTTCGGCAGCCATGACTCATAATCATGCTTGACCGCCTCATAAGTATGAAGACCGTCAATATGCAGAAGGTCAATGCTTCGGTCTGCAAATTGAAGCAATGCCTCGTCGAAGGTCATGCGCAGCAGATGGGAGATCCCGGGGTAATAGGTGGCCGACGAGGATAGCACAGATTGATAACAGGATTCATCGTACAATCCCGAATGCTGGTCGCCTAGCCACGTATCGACTGCATAACATTCCGTTGCAAGCCCATGATTCTTGACGGCCTGGCAGAAGGCGAAGTGAGAAGCTCCATAATAAGTTCCTAACTCCACCACCCGGTTCGGCTGCATATGACAGACCAAGTCATAGCCGAATCTGCGATGCCCCTCCCAAGCGCTATTCAGATGTATCCACCGCTCATCCGTCTCAAACACAGGTCTGCTGCTGTTCCATCCATTCACATAGGTGCCCTCCTAAAATCTCTGTCAACTCTTGCTATGGTAATTTCATATATAAGTTAGTCTATTCAGAGAGATACGGATTTGATTAAAGCTGATCCGCTAAATCCGTGAATTCCGCTCGCTTCCCGGCCGGAGCAAAAGTGTATTATTTTCACAGGATTGCGGGAAAGCCGGCATTCGTATGTAAAAGAGCAAATAAGGCGCACCCCGCTTGGGTCGCCCCTTATTTGCTGTATATAGCTTTCCTACCGGGCACGCTGGCGCAAAGGACTTCCTTTCTTCGCCAACGAATTCCGCTCTGTCCGGCCTTCTCCTTCGGAATCCTCCTTGCTGGGTCTTACCGCGAAGAAGCTCAACAGCCCGCCGACGGCCCCTACGCCCGCCATGGTGAAGAACAAGGTCCAGTGTCCCCGGTTCATCAAGAGGGACACCACCGGCGGGCCCAGCGCGACCCCGATGAATCTCATGCTGCTGTAGAGGGAAGTAATCGTGCCCCGGTTCTCCTTCTCAATGCCTTCGGTAATCAGCGCATCCATGCAGGGCAGGACCACCCCGATCCCGATTCCGCTTAGACTCAGGAACCCGACCATGTAATAAATGTTCTCATTGAAGCCGGTAATCAGCGTGGCAGCCGTCAGTAAGGCCATGCCGCCGAAGCCGAGCCATTTCATGAGCAGCTTGTTTTTGCCGATGATCTTACCGCTTCCGTAAGAGGCCAGACATAGCAAAGCAAGCGGAATGGCCAGTACAAAGCCTTTGTAGGCCCCGTGCAGGTTATATCTCGATTCAAGGATCTCAGATAGATAGAACAGTACCCCGAAGGTGGCGAACATGCAGATGCCGCCGATAGCGAAGATCGCGTACAGCCAGCGGCCCTTCTCATGCAATACGCTCTTAATACCGTCCAGGAATTCCTTCAAGCTGGACTTCTCCGCTTCCTCC
Source organism: Paenibacillus sp. FSL R7-0210 (assembly GCF_038009085.1). Taxonomy (NCBI): domain Bacteria; kingdom Bacillati; phylum Bacillota; class Bacilli; order Caryophanales; family Paenibacillaceae; genus Paenibacillus; species Paenibacillus sp. FSL R7-0210. The sequence continues at coordinate 1,008,803 of NZ_JBBPAR010000001.1, read as the reverse complement.
TCCGCCTCGGGCTTCTTAACGAGGAAGATCACAAGAATACAAGAGATCAGACACAGCACAGGAATGGCTATAAACGGCGCATACCATAGCAGCGTCCCCAGATAAGCACCCAGGATCGGGCTTACCACTTTTCCGAAGGTATTGGAGGTCTCAATAATTCCGAGCCCTTTACTCACCTCCTTCTCATCCTTGAACAGATCACCCACGAAGGGAATGACAATGGGAAAAGCGCCTGCGGCACCGATCCCTTGGACGAAACGTCCGGCAAGAATGATCCAGTAAGCCGTCACTCCTGTGAAGAACCAGGCAGCGGCCACACATCCGGCACCGCCCAGGGCGGCCAGGATCAGGCTGGGCAGAATCACTTTTTTGCGCCCGAAGCGGTCCGATAAATAGCCGGCGACCGGGATCATCAGGATGGCGATCAGGCCATAGACCGTGATGATCATACTGACCCCAAAAGAGCTCACTCCCAGCTCCTTCGAGATCTGGGGCAGAATCGGCAACAGCATCGAATTGCCCAGTGTCATAATCAGTGGGATGGAGGCGAGCGCGATTAGCGCTCCTTTTGAACCTTTTTCCCCTTGGGATTCTTTTGACCCCTTCATGGACGAACCACCTTCTTTTATAATCGCATCCTGCTTATTGTCGGTCTAACGGCTGTATTTATACCCCTTGGGACCTGCCTTTAAAACAAGGTTTTGCCGAACGCGAAGAGCAAGATCAGCAGCAGCGGATTCAGGGATGTCCTCCTTACCGTATAGATGAGCAGACAGGAGACCACAGGAAAGATTCCCAGATTATATGGAAGATACGAAATAACTCCAGGCCCGGTCGGGGTGATACTCCACCACTTCATGTGGTACCCGATCTCATCGAATGCAAAGGCGATTACACTGGCAATCGGTGCGATATGAAGGATGACTACGCTGTCTTTTCTGAGAAAATAACTGCCGATACACCAGGGAATGATACAGCCGATGATCACATTAATAAGCATAAGCTTCTATTCCTCCACCCTGACTTCACATCTGCTTATTATGGCATGACAGTCAGCCTTTTATCCGTGTAAACAAATTCACAACCTCGCACTGTAATATCTCCGTTTCCTGCGGGACATGCTACTCCATGTTCAAATCCAACCGTAAAGGAGCTTACCTATGACAGGAATTCTAGGCGGCAACCCCAAGGAAGAACCGATGCATTATGGAGAGATCTTCACCCTGTGGGAGACCTCAATGGCAGCAAAGGGTGCTTTATCCGGCTACAGAGCTCACATGTATCACGCCGGAGACAGCGACCTAAAAAAAATTCTGGCCGCCATGATCGACCAGGCGGAGCTGGAAATCAGCGAATGCGACTCGCTGCTTGCAGAGCAGGGCATTGCTGCTGCTCCGGCACTCCCGAACCGGCCTGAAGCGAGACTGGAGGATATTCCGGTGGGCGCACGGTTCACGGACCCTGAGATTGCAGCCATGGTTGCAGCCACTCTGGCGGTTGGGATGGTAGCGTGCAGCCAGGCAATGGGGCAGTCCATCCGTGAGGATATCGGCGCATTGTTCGCCAAATATCATCTCACCAAGGCGGCCATCGGCCTGAAGAACCTGCATCTGCTGAAGAAAAAAGGCTGGCTGGTTCCCCCGCCGCTGCTGGTCAAGAGACCTGAAACGGTCCACGCGTAACGCAGCAGCTCCAGCATCTGTATAGCAAGAGGCCCGCGATTCTTCGCGGGCCTTCTTCAGGTCTGGTTGTCCTATTCTCCCATCCAGTGGAATAAGCTATCTATATAGAATAAAGGAGGAGGACAACATTAACATATTCATAGGTTATATGGTGCTGGGGTTATCCCTGTCAGCTCCCATCGGCCCCATTAATGCCGCCCAATTGGACAAGGGGCTGCGCGGAGGCTTCCTGCCGGCCTGGGTGGTGGGTCTCGGGGCCATCAGCGCCGATATTATCTACATGCTGCTGGTCTATCTGGGGATGATCCATCTGCTGGATGCCCCGTTCGTCAAGGCCTTCCTGTGGCTGTTCGGCTTCTTCGTGCTGGTCTATACCGGTATTGAAAGCATCATGCACTCGGGGAAGATCACGGCAGCAGAAACGAGGGGCAGCGGGATCTCCCTATCCAAATCCTTCGTGTCGGGATTCCTCATGTCGCTGTTCAATCCGCTGTCCATTCTGTTCTGGCTGGGCATCTACGGCTCGATCTTAGCCAAGGCGGTTAATGAATACCCGATGCAGCAGATACTGATCTACAGCGGGGCTATTGTCCTCGGAATACTGCTCTGGGATATGACGATGGCCGCTGCCTCCAGCATGTTCCGCAAATTCCTGACTCAGCGGGTACTGAAAGCCATCTCCGTATTGTCCGGCCTGTCGCTGGTCGGCTTCGGCTTCTACTTCGGGATTCAGGCGGCCCGGCTGCTGTTCTTTCATTAGATTTTGTTCTTCCGCAGCCGGATGCCCTTAATCCGGAAGCCCGGCCCTCCGGGCAATGAATGGAAGCTTCCTGTATCCGCTTCGGAGCGCTGCTCCTTGTCTGCTGCCTCGTGCCCGTGCTTGCTCCGGTAATGCTGGAGTATCCAGTCGCTTAGCCCAATCAGAGCTACAATCAAAAGGCTGATATAGAAGCCCGGGCGGCTAAGCTTATGGAACAGCGTGCCGCTGACCGCAGCCAGAATCAGCACCAGCCCGCTCCAGCGCTTCACTCCGCTAAGCACGCCCCGCTTCAGCAGCTTGCCCGAGGAGAGCAGGATGAACGCCCAGTTATAGAGAATCATCAGCCCGGCGGCGGTGGTGACGTATTCATAGACTTTGCCCGGCAGCAATAAGGCCATAATTACCGTACCCGTCAGACCGCCCGCGATCAGGCACAGCGCCAGCAGCGGATACTTGTCCTTCCACTTCCTGGAGAACACCTTGGGCGCATCCCCCTCCTGGGCCAGCGTAAGCATCATCGAGGTAATCGCATACAGCGACGCAGTCATCGTTGAGAAGCCGGCAATGATCAGCACGCCGTTAAACAGATGGGGCACGAAGGCCAGATGGTCGCTGCGCAGAGCCAGAACAAACGGACTTTCCTTCGGGTTAAAGGCGCTAAGCGGCACCATAATCACCGCCAGTCCAATGGACAAGATGTATACCGTTCCCAGCCCCAGCAGCATCACCTTCCCCGCCTTCGGCGCTTCCTCCGGCTTCTGGAGCCGGTAAGACATAATCCCCAGCACCTCAATCCCGCCATAGGCATAGAAGGCGAAGATGAAGGCGGACCATAACCCGATGCCCCCTGACGGGAACAATGCCTTATAGCTCATTGGCACCTTCGGAGTGAACTTGCCACCGCCAATCCAGCCTGCCAGAAGCAGGGCCGCAATCACCAGGAACATAAGAATAGCCGCCACCTTGATGACGGCCAGCACGTTCTCCACCCGGTCGAAGCCTTTGTTGCCGAAGAATACAATCCCCAGAGCGACCACCGCATACCCGGCTGCAAATATCCACATCGGCACGCCCGGGAACCAGAACCGCGAGAAGATCGACAACGCCGTAAGCTGGCTGCCCATAATCAGCAGCTCCGAGAACCAGTATAACCAGCCGCTGCCGAACCCCGCCCAGTCCCCGAAGGCCTGCTTGGCATAAGAGCGGAAGGAGCCTTGCTCCGGCTGCGCCGCGGTCATCCGGGCTAGAGCATCGAAGACCGCATAGGTTCCCGCCGCCGCGAGCAGGTACACCAGCAGCACCGCCGGACCGCCCATCGAGATCGCCAGCCCCGAGCCGAGGAAATACCCGGTCCCGATCGTCCCCGCAATGCCGAGCAGGCTGAGCTGCCACCACTTCAGTTTCTTCTCATTGCCCGTTGATTCAGAAGTCTGCTTCATGAATTCCGTCCTTATCGTGTTCAGAATTAGAGAGGTCTCTAAGAATTCTATAATTCCCTAAGGGCGGGAATTCATGAATTTAATTTCGGGACAGATGCCTGTAACCGGTCTGTATGCTCTGAAGTGAGGTGTAACGGGGCAGGTAGCCTATTTGGGTGGCACTATGGTTAAGTGAATAATAGTTATTCTTGGAGCCGGTTATCGAGTTATAGGAAGAGTTATCTTCTATTTCATACCTAAGCCCGTAGTGATCTGCAAAGTAATCCAGAATCTCAAACTTCGCCGCAGGATTCAGTGAAAACACATCATATACCTCATTTCCTGCCTCTTCCCTCATACACAGCTTGATAAGCTGGATCAAATCCTCGGGATGCACATAGTCCCTAACGATGTTGTCCGGTGAGGTGTGCAGTATCTCTCCCTTTCTAAGGTGGTGAATAATATCCGTCAGCAAATAACGGGAGTTCAAATCAATGAACGCGCTAAAAATACCGAAGACCCTTAAGTCCACAATGCGGTGCTGGCTCAGACTTCTGTGTTTGGCCTCCATGTTCAGCTTGGTAATCCCATAAAATTCCTGAGCGGACAGATGGTTGGGATCAAGCTTAAGCCATTTCCCGTCCGTAGCAGGCTGATCAAATTCAGACCCGTATACCGCCCCACTGCTCAGATTGATGTATATAGCAGCCGGATTCTTGTGCAGATAGTCCAGAATCAGATTGTCGTATTGCTCAGTAATCTGAAAGACCTGGAACGGATGTTGAACCAGGTTCTGCGGATCTCCAATTCCCACCCCGTTAATAATGACATCATAGTCCGCCGTTCGTGCAAATTCATTGTATTCACAGAGCTTAACACGCTCCTGAAGCTGGTTCTCCGTCAGGAAAAGGACCATTCTCTCCCTGGACCGTGAGAATAAATACAATTCATATTCCTGCGTCGCTGCAAGACCGAGAATCAGGTTCTTGGCGATATGACCCGTGGCTCCTAGAATGGCAATAGTCTTACGCTTATTGTTTATCATGGCCGCATCACCGAGATCTCCCGCAGCTTCAGCAGACCATCCTCATAATAATCTTCATTCGCATAATAGTCCGTGTAATACTGCTCAAGGTTAGACACATCACTGGCAAATCTATTTCTAACAATTGTTCCGTACAACGGTAGAATCACATTGTAGAAGCGTTTCTTTTTTTCCTCTTGAATGGTCTCACTCTTCAAGGTACGGCCTTCATAATGGTGTAATGCATCCAGGAAATGTTTAATACATACCTCACCTACGTTGTATCCCTCCGGAGTTATTCCTGCGTAAAGATAAAAATTACGATTGATAATGCAAAACTTAGGATCAAGAATTAGAATTTCATAGAACCAGTAGATTTGATTAATACTTGTATAAGCATATTTGCTTTTATCCTCAATTTGATCCCACACGGATTTTTTCATAGTATTCATGGAAATCTGCATTGCATTATTACTCGTATGAGCCAGGAATAAGTCACCGCCCTCTAAAGTATAAACCCGATTATCAGGATGAAATGGCATCGTATGAATCAGCGCACAATCCAAATGCTCCAGAAGAATTCCGATGAAATCAATCAGCGCTCCATCCAGCCAGTAATCATCGTCTCCCTGTAGTTTAATGAAGCTGCCATTAGCCAGCGTACTGACATAAGCGATGTTCAAGTCGCCACCGATATTCTGTTCATTGCGGCTGTAACGAAAACTGGAGAATAGGTTAGTGTATACACGGCCTACCTCCTGTGTATTATCTGGCGATGCATTATCTGACACCACTACTTCAACTAGATCCTCATCGGAGACCTGATTATAGATGGATTGCAGATTATTGCCAAGATGATGTACGCGATTGTAGGTCGGAATCACGATCGACAGCAGTGGATGTTCTGTGCGGCGGGCAAGTGCGGACTCTCTCTCCGTATCACTGTTCACTTTAACCCACTCCAGTAACTCAGGAACGAATACTTGTGTAACAACAGCCGGATTACCCGAGACTCTGCAAAAGCTTGGAACATGATCCACAACAACACTGTTAGGCTCAATAATACTGAATTTCCCGATCTTGACCGGTCCGTCAATTACAGCGTGTGCACCGATTACGCTTCCATCGCCCACTATCAGTTCCCCGCTGGTTTTAAGAACATCTGTCGCTTGTGCCCAGCCTGGATAACCTGGTCTGACTGAAGCCGCTACAGAGTCCGTCAAGCTGACATAAGGCCCAATCATCACATTCCGGCCTATATGGACTTTATGGCTGCACTGCACATGCAAACCTGTCTCTAACCGGCTCCCATCCCTGATTGTAAGTTGGGGAGTATTGCCCGAAGCCGGTTCATGAATGTTCCAGTAATACCCGCCTTGCACCGTGACATTTCTACCTATTGAAACGCTGGATGGATTCGATATGTAACCCGTCTCCTTCAGAAGTGATGGTGGATTGTTCAAGAGAATAGCCCCTTTTTCATTAAGACATTTACATATACGTTATTCACTAACTGCACAAGTTATGAGTCCATCTGAACCATCAGGTCCAGGAGAAAATCCGGATGAAGTGAATCTTATGGACCTATTCCCGCAAAATCCGCATATAAATAGGCTTATCAAGTCAAGTGAAGCCGGCATGCTATGGGTATGGCTGTGCTTCAGGAAGGAGGAAGCATAAATGAGAATGAGGGTTGCGGATTATATCACGCACTCTTTATATGATGAAGGCGGGGAGACCGTATTCCTGGTCACCGGGGGAATGATTATGCATCTGACCGATGCGCTCTACCAGCATGGCAAGCAGGAATATGTCTGCTGTCACCACGAGCAGGCTGCCGCAATGGCCGCTGAGGCTTACGGAAGGATGACCGGCAAGCTTGGCGTCGCTTACGTTACCGCAGGGCCTGGAGCGCTGAATACCATTACAGGCATAACCGGAGCTTATGTCGATTCTTCCCCAATGATTGTAGTTGGTGGGAATTCCAAGGTTGCGCTTGCCCAGGTGAAAGGACCGCGGCAATTCGCTCTGCAAGGCTTCGATTCTCTGGATATTTTTCGCCAGATTACCAAATATGCTGTCAGGCTGGAGGACCTCTCACAAGTCCGTTATGAAGTGGAGAAATGCATCTATCTCGCCAAGAACGGCCGGGTAGGTCCGGTCTATCTGGAGGTGCCGGTGGATCTGCAAGGCGCAGCCTTTGACCCGGATGACTTCCCGGGATTCACAGAACCAATAGCCAAGGTACCCGAGATCACAGATGCTGAGCTTGATCAGGTTCTTGCTGCGCTGAAGCGCAGCAAGCGGCCTTGTCTGCTGGCAGGTGCAGGCGTCCGGCATGGAGATGCGGTAGAAGCGCTGCATGCATTCGCGGAAGCTACCGGCATTCCCGTACTGACCTCCCGTCTGGGAATGGACCTGATGGATCATGATCATCCCCTGTTTGTCGGCCGTCCCGGTACATACGGTGACCGGCCAGCGAATTTCACGGTACAGAATTGTGACCTTCTGCTAACCGTGGGCTGCCGGCTTGGGATCGGGCTGGTCGGTTATGATTTTGCCGACTTTGCCAAGAATGCCTTCAAAATCCATGTGGATATTGATGCCAGGGAATTGAATAAGCCCTCGGTCATTCCTGACATTCCGGTGCAGGGAGAAGCCCGCAATTTCTTCATAAGGCTCACTGCGTTATGGGACGGAGAAGCCTCTTATACCGGGTGGGTCCGGCAGACACAATACTGGAAGCAGCGTTACCCTGTTGACTTGCCTGAATATGACGATGACAGCAGCGGCATCAATTCCTACCGCTTCATGACCCGGTTCTCAGAGCTCGCACCAGAGGATGCCCTCTTCGTAGTTGACACCGGCTCCTGCTTCCATGTCCATGCCCAGGCCTTCAAAGTCAAAGCCGGGCAACGGCATATCATCACAGGCGGATTATCCACTATGGGTTATACGCCCGGTGCCATAGGTGCATCGGTAGCCGCTGGCCGAAGAGAGGTCTTCTGTATTACAGGTGACGGATCGTTTCAGATGAATCTGCAGGAATTGCAGACCATCCGTCATCATCGGCTGCCTGTGAAGTTCATTCTGATCAATAATGGCGGTTATCTGCTGATCCGCCATACCCAGTCCAACTTCATGGGCGGGCGTTATCTGGGGGAAGGACCGGATTCAGGGGTAAGCTTCGTTCCATTCGAGCGGCTTGCCGAGACGTTTGACTTAGGCTATCTGAGAATCTCACAGCTTGACCACCTGGATGATCAGCTTAACGAGCTGTTCCGCCACCCGGGGCCGATGATCTGTGAGATTATGACACCAACCGATCAACTGCTCATTCCGCGTGTATCCTCCCGTCAGCTGGAGGATGGAACGATGATATCTACAGCTTACGATGATATGTTCCCTTTTCTCCCGAGGGATGAATACCAATCTAATTGCTTGGAGTGACTGCCATGCGCACGAATCAGCTGAACGTTGCCATTCTGGGAAGCGGCAATATCGGGACAGACCTGCTTATCAAAGTTCTGCGCTCCGAGTCCTTGACATGTTCCCTCTTCTCAGGGAGAAACCCGGATTCCAGAGGACTTCAGCTTGCCAGGGAGCTTGGCGTACAGGTATCCGACAGAGGCATCAATGCCATTCTGGACAATCCCGGATGCTGCGACATTGTTATCGATGCTACCTCTGCCGCCGCCCACATCCGTCATTATCCCTTGCTGAAGGAACTGGGCAAGTTCGTGATCGATATGACACCCTCGCAGCTAGGGACAACGTGTATCCCGGCTGTGAATCTGCAGGAATGTCTGGACAGTAACGATGTAAATATGATCACCTGCGGCGGCCAGGCTTCCGTGCCGCTAGCCTATGCTATTGCCCAGTCCCAAAAGGAGTTATCGTATATAGAGGTTGTATCAAGCATCGCCTCTCTGAGCGCAGGACCTGCCACAAGAATTAACCTGGATGAATATATTGGAGCTACTGAGGATGCTCTCCGCAGCTATACCGGCTGCAGGCGGGCCAAGGCCATCCTTAATCTGAACCCTGCCATTCCCAGTATAGATATGCAGACTACACTCTTCGCCGTTGTTCCTGAACCTGATATGGATAGTCTTAGCAAGGCAGTAGAGGAAATGGTCACCCGAATTCAACACTATGTCCCAGGCTATCAGATTATTGTACCTCCGGTCATTGAGAACGGCAGAATCGCCATGATGGTCAAGGTCCAGGGACTTGGCGACTTCCTTCCCACCTATGCCGGAAATCTGGATATTATCAATTGCGCGGCGATCGCCCTGGCAGAAGAATATGCCAGACGCTCGCTTATTGTGTGCAAAGGAGAATGATCATGCTCCCACTTATCATTAGCGACCCTACGCTTAGGGACGGCTCCCATGCTGTGAAGCATCAGTTGACCCGGGAGAATCTGGATCTTTATTCCCGGATGGCAGAGAAGGCAGGGCTAGCAGTGCTGGAGGTCGGACATGGCAACGGCCTCGGTGCCTCCTCTCTTCAGCTTGGTGAAAGTCTGCTGTCTGATGAAGAGATGCTGTCCATCTGCAGAAGCAATCTCCGGCACACGCTGTTATCGATCCATGTCATTCCAGGGTTCGCTACAATTAACCGCGATCTGCGGGCTGCCCTGGATCTGGGAGTCGATATCGTGCGTGTCGCCTCCCATTGCACAGAGGCAGATCTGACAAAACGCCATATCGAATATGTGCGCGGACAGAACCGGACCGCTTACGGTGTTCTTATGATGTCTCATATGGCTCCCGCTGAGGTGCTGGGCATCGAAGCTCTTAAGATGCAGAGCTACGGAGCACAAGCCGTCATTCTGATGGATTCGGCAGGTGCTTATCTGCCCAAGGATGTCACCGGAAAGATTCAGTATTTGCGCAGCATCCTTGACATCCCTGTGGGCTTCCATGCCCATAACAATCTGGGCCTGGCAATCGGCAACTCACTGGCTGCCGCCGAGGCGGGAGCCTCCATCCTTGACGGCACAGCACGCGGTTTCGGCGCCGGGGCCGGCAATGCGCAGCTGGAGGTGCTGGTTGGAGCGCTTCATCAATCCGGCTGGGACACAGGAATTGAGCTCTATGCGCTGCTTGAGCTGGCAGAGCAAGCAGAGAGTGCCTTCGCCAAAGCGCCCAAACTCGGCAGCATGAGTATCGTAAGCGGTATGGCCGGTGTGTTCTCCGGCTTCGTGAAGCCGGTGGAACGGATTGCCAAGGAGTACAATGTTGATCCCAAGGCGGTCATGGTCGAGCTTGGACGCCGGAAGGTCGTGGCCGGTCAGGAGGATCTGATTCTTGAGGCAGCGCTGACCTTAGCGCGACATGACTTCCCTTGAGCTTCAATAAATACAATAAAGCAGGCAGTTGTAACCCACGGCTGCCTGCTTCTGCATTACTCTGACCTGCCCCGTCTTTCTTCCAGCACCTTCTGCAATTCGCTTCTTTGGCCAAGCAAGACCTGATTACCCGGCAGGTAAGCCAAGGCCTGCTCATTATGCTGCCAGGCCTGCTTCCATTCTCTTGCAGCGGCGCAGCAGCGGCTGACCAAGACATGAGGTAGCCAGGTATAATAAGCTTGGGAGACAGGACGGTTCCCCGGTCCTGTTGTCTGCCGGGCGATCGCCTGGAGATACCAGTAGATTGCACTCTCCCACTCTCTGCGCTCCTCGAAGAATCCGGCGACACCGCAGCAGACATCCGCCTGGGGTAGCCCGTAGCTGAAGGAGCGGAAGAGGCTATTCAGCCTGAGCCCCGCTTCCCCCAGCTCCCGGTAACATTCGGACAGCCGCAGACAAGCTGTAATCCGTTCATCTTTGCAGCCGTTTGGTTCCTTCAGCAACTCTTCATAGGAAGTCGCCGCAGCTTGATAGTCCCGTGTCTCGAAGCATTCATTCGCATAGTGAAAGAGCAGCCTTCCTTCAGCCTTGCCTTCCTGAGCGATCCAGCGCTTCAGAATCTGCAGGTTGCGTTCCGTATGAACAGCGGATGGACGATGGTCCATGTAAATATCCGTGTTCATGGAAGCGCCTGCTCCAATATCCAGTTCCTCGTGGACACGCCCATGCCACTGGAAATGCTGCCCGCTTCTGACAATCCGGGGACGATATTCCGAATGGACCACTACTAAAGCGGAACCCGCTTGGGAGGGCTGTGGAAATAGCCGGCTTCCCATCAAGATCACCTCTACACCGGCTTGTTCCTCCTTCAGTTGCCGTTTCAAGCGGGCCAGTTTCTCCGCTTCAGGTGCGGCCAGAAGCTCATCGGCATCCATCCAGATCACGTAAGGCATCGTCGCCTGTTCAAAGGAATAGTTGCGGGCCGCTGCGAAATCCTCATCCCACGGATAAGTGAACACCTTCTCTGTATACCAGCCTGCCACAGTGACAGTCCTGTCCGTCGATCCCGTATCCACAATAATGATCTCATCCATCAGGTCTCTGACCGAGTCCAGACAACGTCCTAACACAGCTTCTTCGTTCTTCACAATCATACACAGACTGAACAGACCTTCCTGTTCTGCTTCCATCTCCCCGCCTCCTGAGAATGATTCGATATACAAAAATATAAAAAAAGAAACCATCCCGCAAAGGATGGCCCTTAAGCTCGCTGCAAAATAAAGCAGGTTCCTTTCAGGATCAGGTTAATCTGTGAACAGACCATACAACACCTGGATCTGTAGCACCTAAATCCAAATTAAGCGCCAATCCATCTGGCTGATAGATGAGACTGATCACATCATTTGCCGCAAGCTCCACTTCACCTGCTAAGGTAACAGTACCGCTTCTAAGAAGTGTTCTAAGGGTTAAAGTTCCGGCGACAGCCACATCCAGTACCGGTAATAATCCGGTGACCAGATCTATAGCTGGAGCTGGCGTAGTTTTTTGGACCACTAATGACGGATTCACATCTGCACCTAACGCTGTGGTGACCGCAGCATCAAAAGCAAAGTTAATTGTAGCTTCAATAGAGTACCTGCCTGCTTCTGGAACGGTGTATTCACCCAAAACTGCATCGAATGCCGCATTGCCGTAATACGGCGACGTTTCTTCCCAGCCAACAAACGTGGCCGTGGTGCCTGTCACCAAGGTTGGCAGAAATACCGAGAAGCCTTCACCTGCTAATACAGGACCAGTCGTTCCTGTGACTCCTGTCATTCCTGTAAGCCCTGTAGCTCCCGTTTCCCCGGTAAGACCCGTGACTCCGGTGGCTCCTGTGGCTCCCGTTTCCCCGGTAAGACCCGTGACTCCGGTAGCTCCTGTGGCTCCCGTTTCCCCAGAAAGACCCGTGACTCCGGTAGCTCCTGTGGCTCCCGTTTCCCCAGTAAGACCCGTGACTCCGGTAGCTCCTGTAAGACCTGTGTCTCCCCGAGCTCCTCCTCCGGGCCCTGTGGTTCCTTGGGGGCCTTGGAATCCTGTAGTTCCTGTAGGTCCAGGTTCTCCTGTTGTTCCTGTAGGTCCTGAGGCTCCTGTGGCTCCTGTGGCTCCTGATTCTCCTCCCCCTTGCCCGGTAGGTCCGGTAGGTCCTGCTGGTCCAGCTTCTCCTGGCGCCCCTGGTAATCCTGCCGGGCCTCTCTCTCCTGCCGGCCCTGTTGCTCCCGCCGGCCCTGTTGCTCCGCCGCTGCCACCTCTGTCTGCCCCTAACAATTCTTCCGATACTAAACGGTGTGCCGTTACCAATTGACCCGCTGCGTTCTTGCCCCATAGCGAGATCTGCACCGGCTCAACTTCCTCCGATGAATTCGGTGATGTAATAAATGTGAATTCATAAGCATTGACGTCGGCATAGTAATTCTTCGTGATTACCTGGTTCGCTGCAACATTGAGTAATTCGCTTACGTACATCACTCTCGTTCCGCCGGTCAATTGATAACCCTGAATGGTTAATGAGTACGCAGAAGCCTCGCTGCGGTTATCAATTTTGACTGTAACCTGCTGAGTAGGTCTCACTCCGTTCACAGGATTATTCTCAATAGGTCCTGTTGATAAAAAAGCCATTACATGGTCACATCCTTACAGATTTGGATTTCATTCCAGTATGCGCAGGGAATAATGCTCAACGGACAACCCCGGTCAGCAGCATACTTAATGATTAATATAGTAGTATTCAAGTGTACAGGTTTGGTGTGGACTTAGTGGATGAACTCATCAGAACGGGCTTCATCACCATCCACCAATTCTCCTCTGCTCTGTGAATACCAATATATGCTCCAAGTCCAGAATGTGTCCGTCAGTCAAGCTGGAACATTCTCTTCTGCGCTGTTCATGAATCTCAGCTACCCTCAACAAGAGATTCTTCTGCTATGCTGGACAAGTATTGTCCGTAGGTCAGCTTACGCAGCGGCCGGGCTAGCTCCAGCAGTTGCTCTCTGGTGATGTAGCCTTTATTGAAGGCAATCTCTTCGATGCAGGCCACGTAGAGCCCTTGCCGCTTCTGGACGGTCTCGACCAGATTAGCGGCCTCCAGCAGCGAATCCGGCGTTCCGGTATCCAGCCAAGCCATCCCCCGGCCGAACACCTCCACATTGAGTTGCCCTCTGTTTAAATATTCCTGGTTAACATCCGTAATCTCGATTTCACCGCGCCGCGAAGGCTTAATGTGTCTTGCAATCTCCACGACCTGCCGGTCATAGAAGTACAAGCCCGGCACTGCATAATGAGAACGGGGATACAGCGGCTTCTCTTCCAGTGCAACCACTCGACCCATGTTATCAAATTCCACAACGCCGTAGGCGGAAGGATCCTGCACATGGCAGCCGAAGATCGTGGCACCTTCCCGCCGCCGGACGGTTCTCTCCAGAATAGAGCTGAAGCTCTGTCCATAGAAAATGTTATCCCCCAGAATCATACACACATGATCCGCACCAATGAATTCCTCCCCGATCAGGAATGCCTCTGCAAGCCCCCGCGGCTGTTCCTGCACCGCATATTGAAAGGATAGTCCGAGCTGTTCGCCGGTGCCCAGAAGGTCCTGAAATAATCGGACATCTCTTCCGGTCGAGATGATCAGAATCTCCCGGATGCCTGCCAGCATCAAGACAGATAGCGGATAGTAAATCATAGGTTTGTCGTACACCGGAAGGATCTGCTTGGAGATCGACTTCGTTAACGGATGCAGCCTCGTCCCCGAGCCGCCCGCTAGAATAATTCCTTTCATCTATCCACGCTCCCCAATTCTTAACATTTCTCCCCTTGTCCCCTTGTTATGGAGTGAAGATCAACACCTTGGTTTCCGGAACCGTATGGGTTGATCTTCATTTATGTTATTGAATTTGGACTACACTTCTATTTGCTCTGTGTCTTGTAATGTCCGCTAGAGAAACTGTAATATAGCGGTACGAGAGAAGGATCACTGTCCGGATTATAATTAATGGTCCGAATTGAGAAATCCGCCATGCTAATTATATAAATGTTCTCCCACCCGATATTAACTAGATATTGGCTATCGCCAGTGAAATTCAGTGCACCGAGTTTGAAGATATCTGTCATTGGAATAGTCTGTGTCGTCTGATTGCTGGTTGATATCAGCTTGAGCTCCTGGGTTCCCTGTACACACACCCATCGTTCATCCGGTGACAGAATGATCGTATACTGATTGATAGGCCCCCGCAAACTGTTTAATAAGTTACCATTAATGTCGATACGGCTAACATTCAATGGGATATGGTTGTCAGGAGTTTCCCCATTGTCCATGATATAGGCTTCGCCGGATTTTAACTGACGAATCCCCCACGTGCTGTTATGACCAGCTGCAGGCTTTAAGCCGGTGTTACTGAAATTTCCAATCTCTGCGTAGACGTATAAAGTGTTCTTCATGGACGGTGTCAGCCGCACTTCCATACTGTCAGGCGTAACCACGAGTGGATTGGAGTAAGCCGTTCTTTCCAATGCGACCGAATAAGCTCCAAAAATATTCTCGGTAAGCGTTCCCGTTGCAATCTCATACGCATGAACCGCCGGATTATACTGACCCCCAACGAGTAAGAAAAAAGCATAACGGCTGTCAGGAGACACCGCAGAGTATTGTACAACGGATGTCGTGGAGAAGGTATCAATAATACTTCCATTGGCCAGATCAAAGACAATCGTCTGCACATTTCCAGTCGATATTCCAGTCGATATAAAAAGATGGCGCTGATCAGGGGTTAATAGCAGATCTAATACTTGCGCACCCAGGTTTAAATCCACTGTCCAATCGAGGGCGCGGGATTGAATATTGAACCGGTACAATTTATCTACAACCGCATAGTAAATGTACTTGTCGTCTCCTGAGGCGGCATAAGCTACTTGCCCTAAGAGAAAGTTGATACTAGGATCCACAGGGATTATTTGAATGGTAGCCGACCGGGCATCCAGGATTCCAACCCCACCATCCTTCAGAAAATAAGCCGTTGCCTCGCTGACGACGTAAGGTGTCCCGCTGCCCATTACCTCTGCCGCCAGATACCGGTTCTCCATAATCAGAGAGAGCGCACTCGGAATATTTAAGTCAATTTGCACTTGAACAGAATAGACTCCCGGTCCGGCTTCGGGGATATGCGTCAGGCTGAACGGGAATTGCACACTGGCTCTTTTGCCGGGATCAGCTTCACCGCTGCCATAGCCTTGGACGATGGACCTGAATTCAAATGAGCGGATCACTGCATTATTGTAGAGAACATTGATTGAAAGAGGAATTCGAACAGCTTCTGCCAGCGGGAGATAGGAGACGCGGAGATCCCCTTGTAGTTGTACGCGTTGTCCGGCCTTCGTCTGCAATGTATCCAGGGTGAGAACCGTTTGTAGCTCAGAGGTCAATACCTGTGAATCAGCACGATATTGATATAAGGGAGAGGGCACGGATTCGCCTGTCGCTCCGGTTGCACCGGAAGAACCTGCCGGTCCCGTCGGGCCTTTGCTGCCGGTACCTGTCGGTCCAAGTGCGCCCCGCAGACCTTCCACCCCTTGTGAGCCTTGCGGTCCTTTGACACTATACCCTGTAGTCCCTGTTACGGCTATTCCGGTTGCACCGGTAGGACCAATTCCTGTGAGCCCTGTCATCCCGGTCAGACCAGTCGGACCGTAACCTGCTGTGCCTGTGAAGCTTGCGGGAAGCCCAGGTTCGCCTGTATCTCCTGTCGGACCGGTCACTCCGTACCCTGTTGCCCCTGTCACGCCCTTATTGCCGTAATCACCGCCGCCGCCCCTCGTACCTTGGGTGCCAGTCGTTCCAGTCGGGCCGGTCGGACCGGTATGCCCCGTGGCGGCTCTAACGGCATGAACAGAAGCTATCCCTGCAACGGCTCTGCCTATAGAAGGATCTGCCTTGACGTTAATATAGCTGACGACCCGGACTCGTATAGTGTACGCATACGTTCCCGGATTCGCCGAATGGTTGACCGTAACTTGTAAGGTTCTGGTAGTCTCTCCCGTTCCGGTATGGGACAGCGTGACCAGTTGAGTCTGCAGTACACTGCCGGAGAGCATCGTTTCCAGCTCAATCCGCAGCAAGGATGGACCGGAAGTCACTGCCTGGAAGATAACAGGAATCTGGAACGTTACATGCGCCTTAGGCTGCGCTGCAACAATGTCAAGTGTCTCTGCCAGGTGAATAGCCGGTCCCGGTGTTCCCAGAGGGAGAGTGGTTAGATTCGACATCACTTCACCGCCTTTGATATTCTCTGCAACATCAGATGCTGTCAGGTATTACCGTTGAAGATAAGGTGCATTGATTAATATAGACATCCCTTTGATCTTGTTCCTCACCAACAACCAATATGGATAACGACAGGGTCGTTGCCGGGCCATCATACATAACGTAAAATGGTAAAACCTGTGCAGTTCGAAATAAATCCGTTTGTTTCTGCCAATAATCTGTATACAGATACAATGTGTTCTGGGCAGTATCCGTAAGTGTAATTGTCATTTCCAATCCATTATTCTCTATAATTGAGTTACTCCAATATTCGATTTCTACCATCCCCTCTATTTGGCAACGGCTGCTTCCAGGATTCACCGGGAGAGATGCAATCAAGAAAGGCTCATTATAATTCACTGTGATGGAGGGACTGCTTCTTGTGTAAGTTAATGTTGGAATAAAAACTTCATTCGCTCCCGCTCCTGTAGGCCCTCTGGCACCTTCTGGCCCAGGATCTCCCTGCTCACTGCCTGCCCCGGGCGGACCCGTGAAGCCTGTAGGCCCAGTTCCACCGTCTGGCCCAGTGTCACCTGTTATTCCAGGACCGGTGGCTCCGACAGCCCCCATCCCTGTAACTCCTGTTGCTCCTGTGACTCCTATTCCGGTGGCACCGGTGGCTCCGGTAGGTCCATTGAGTGCTCCCATATAGGTTGTTGCCCCTGTGGGTCCTGTAGGACCTGTCAGGCCGGTTGGGCCTGTAAGCGAGACGCCATCCTCGCCCATTCTCCCCTCGCCACCAGATAGACCGGTACGTCCGGTTAGACCAGTGGGTCCTGTTGGGCCTGGAGGACCTATCGGACCATTGAATATAACAGGCCCTGGTCCCGTCTGGACTAGAGGGGAGCCGACCCGAATATCCGAGGCGATGTTCTGAGCATGCAGCAGTTTCATTCTCAGTTCGTATTGGTGAATACCTGCAGGCAGTTCATCGGTGAATCTGACGGTGGCTTCAGTCTGAACAAGGCCAGCGGCCAAGGCTGTTGATTCTATCGATACACCCAGAGTTTCAGCAAGTGCATTAGCTCTCCATAGTTCAACATTTAAATGCAAATGATAATAACCAGGGGACCGTATATCCAGAAGCATTGGAATCGACAACTGCACTTGCGCAGATGCATACGGCTGTTCCACATCCGTCCGGATATCCGTAAGCACAAGCTCATTGCCGCTCTCAAGAGGAAGCGACGAATAGATGTCCATGTATATTCAACTCCTTTATTACTCAGATGCTGTTCTTCTGTACGATTCTTGAACAGATAGTTCAGTTCCCTCTTAGGAATACCTTCGCAGTTGCATTAAAGGATTCATAGCTGATAGTTGTGTTTGGAGTTATCGTACTAGCTGTAGCCGACAATGTGTAGCTGTGAAGACCTAATGGCGGATGATCATCAATGGCATAGAAGAACAGCGATTGTTCGGAAGGAATGGAATTAGATGATGGATCATTCGAATAATTATAGAACAACATCCAATTAAACAAAGCGCCTTCAGGAAGGTTGACTCCATCACGTTGTATCACATAAACAATATTATTGCTGTATTCGTAATCCGGGGGATTCCCGTAGCTGATCTGTAGAGTGCCAGCTACAACTACACATTGATCAGTCGAGGTAACCAGTACTGGCGGAAGTTGGCCTACAAGCTCACTCTCTTCTGGACTGCTCGACAGCAGAGCATCACTCACAACTACCGGCAATGCACGGCTGGGTCCGGTTACACCTGTGGGGCCAGTTGTCCCTGTATTACCGGTAAATCCTGAACCTGGACCTGTGTACCCGGTCTCCCCCCTTGCTCCGGTCGTTCCTGTCGGGCCCTGCAGTCCATACCCGGTCATACCCGTGGCTCCGATTCCTGTCATTCCGTTTGGACCGGCAGGTCCCACCCCGGTAGTTCCCGTAGGGCCCGTTGGTCCGGTTACGCTTTCCGATCCGGTCGCCACAACCACGCCCGTAGCTCCAGTGGGTCCCTTAGGTCCCTTCGTTCCCTTGATCCCAGGGCCGGTTGTACCGGTCGGACCGGTGCTCCCGGTCGGACCGTTAGGCCCACGTGTACCACGTGGACCTTGCGTACCCGTTGGTCCGGTCGGACCGATGTCATCCTCGTCAGCCGCGACTCCTTGTACAGAGACTGTAGGGAGGCCGGCCAGCGGATTCGCCGCAATATTCTGTGAAGACAGAACCCTCAGCTCCACTTCAAAGGATTGCTCCCATTGACCAAAGCTCCCTGTAATACTTGCATTCACATCCGCAATTAGCGCTTCCCCTGCGTTGCCGCTGCCGATATAAGGCTCGGTCAGAGTCTGAAGCATCGTTCCATCTTTCAGAACAGACAGCCCGACGATTAGGTGATAATTGCCGGTCTCCGCCGGCTTGAACGACAGAGGCACACTGAAATCAATTTGGAACGAGGGATGACTCTCTTCCAGCAATACCGGACTTGCCAGCCGGATTGCCGGTCCCGGACTTCCCAGTTGCACCGGAATTAATGATGACATGTGAACACAACCCTTCTGTCACTTTATAATTCGCCTTGTCCGCTTGATGTGAAAACAGATTAATCCCCGTAGTTTCAGAAACCACAGGGATTGACCTAAGCATAACTTGTGCAGCGCGCGTAACCTCGCTTTATTTACTCTGCGTTTTGTAAGCTCCGCTGGAGAGGGTGTAGTTCAGCGGCCGATTAGCTGGTTCTGGCGGAAGGCCAAAGGTTCGGATTGAACGATCCTCTAAGCTTATCGTGTAAATATGTTGAGTCCCTATAACAACTAGAAAACTACTGTCTCTTGTGAAGTTGACTCCTCCCCGGAAGGTTTGATCCGTTATTGCGGGGAATGAACTTCCTGCTAAAGTATTAGAATCAAGTACAGAGAGACCATATGCGCTTTGGATGCAAACAAACTGCTGATCCGGTGATAGAACCAGCGAGTATAATGGAACTCCAAATTGTACCAACAAATAATCTCCATTGGGTCTAAGAAGGTTGACATTAGCATACTGCACCGAATTATTTGGATCTACCCCGTTATCTATGGTTATACAATTTCCGTTATTTAACTGCACAATGCCCCATGACCCGTTACCGGATGTAGTTCTGAGACCCTTGTTATTGAAGTTACCAACCTCCGCGTGAGCATAAAAGACTTGTGCCAGACCTGGAGTAAACCTCACCTCGGTACTGTCAGGTGATACTACCAGCGGGTTGGAGTAGCCTGGATATAACTGAGGCTGAATAGGATACAATCCATTGAAGATATTCCGCTCCAGTGTTCCCAGGGCAATGTTATAGGCATGAACCTCACCCGTATAGATATAGAAGAAGGCATAGCGGCTGTCTGGAGAAGCGGCGGAGAAGAGAACATTCGATTCCAGCGTCAGCGTTCGGACGGTAACACTGTTCACCAGATCATACACCTGCACCTGGGGACTGGCTTCATCCGAGATGAACAGATATCTCTGGTCAGGCGTAAGCAGCAGATCTGTTGCCTGCATATCCTGATTCAGATCGATTCCCCAGTTCACCACTTGGGCCTTTGTGTCGAACTGGTATAACCTGTCTTGTACCGCATAGTAAATGTCATCACCTGTTGAAGCGGCATAAGCTGCATTCGCGTTGAACTGGATATTGGGATCCATCGGAACCGATTGGGTGGGACCAACCAATGCATTGATGGTTTGCACCCCGCCCGCAGCCAGGAAATAAGCGTAACTGTTCGGGGAGGAGATGGTGCCGACATCGACTGCCTCTGCCACAAGATACCGGTTCTCCGCCGTCAGCGTCACATTATCCTGTGGATTAGAGTTCTGCGACAAAAATACAGTATATGTTCCTGTACCGGGTTCGGGGGCATGCGTCAGGCTAAAAGGAATCTGTACGCTGGCCCGTTGTCCGGGATCAGGCATATCGCTCCCATAGCCCTGGACTATTGTCTGAAAGTTAAACGAGTGGAAGAAGGAATTGATAGAAAAGTTATATGCAAAGCCAATAGTAACAGAAATTCTTGTAGCTACTGAGAGCGGGAGATACGTGATTCGGACATTACCCTGTAATAGAACGCGTTGTCCGGCCATAGTCTGCACGTTCGAGGTTAGAAAAACTCGCGGAGAATCAGTCAACACCATCGGATCAGTACGATATTGATATTGGGCAGGAGACAGCGGTTCGCCGGTTGAGCCGGTTGCACCAGTAGCGCCGGCTGGCCCTCTTGGGCCTGGACCCATCGTCCCTGTTGGTCCCGGCGCTCCTTGCAGACCTTCCTTCCCTGGTGCACCCTGCGTCCCCTTCACACTCGTACCTGTCGCACCTGTCACCGCATTACCGGTTGCACCTGTCGGACCTACTACGGTCAAGCCCGTCGCCCCTGTTGGACCAGTGGGCCCAGTGCCGATTCCGCCAGTGACGCTTGCGGGAGGGCCTGGTTCACCTGTATCTCCTGTCGGACCGGTCGCTCCATATCCTGTAGCTCCTGTCACGCCCTTGTTACCGTAACCGCCGCCGTCTCCCCTTTGGCCTTGGGTGCCGGTCGTTCCAGTAGGGCCGGTCGGACCGGTAATTCCTGTAGCAGCCCGAATTGCCTGAACAGAAGCTATCCCTGCAACAGCTCTGCCTATATAAGGATCGGCCTTGATGTTAATATAACTGACTACCCGAGCTCGTATAGTGTAGGCATACGTTCCCGGATAAGCCGGGTGGTTGACTGTAACTTGTATTGTTCTTGCAGTCTCCTCAGTTCCATTATTGGACAGCGTGACTAATTGAGTCTGCAGCACACTGCCGGAGAGCATCGTCTCCAGTTCAATCCGCAGCAGGGATTCGCCTGGAGAGCTGCTCTGGAAGATAACAGGGATATGAAAGGTCACATGCGCCTGAGGCTGAGCTGCAGTGATTTCGAGCGTCTCTGCCAGGTGAATAGCCGGGCCCGGCGCTCCCAAAGGGAGAGTTGTTAGATTCGACATAATTTCACCGCCTTAGATATAGTACGTAATGCTAGTTATTCGGAATTACCGTGGAAGTTAAGACAGCTGGAAGAATCACGATAATTAATCGTTCTTGATCATCACCGGTAATTACTTCAGTTAGCGTCAATGTAGTCGGTGGCCCGTCATACATAACGGTAAATGGAAATGTCTGAGCGAATTCAACATATTCAGGACCTTGTTTCTGCCAATAATCAGTATACTGATACAATGTATTTCCAACAGAATCAGTAAGTGTGATGGTTAACCGTATGCCAGAATTTAATCGAGGAGATGGTTTCCAAAACCATAAGCCTACAATCCCCTCTATTTGGCATCGTCCACTTCCAGGATCCACCTGGAGAGATGCAAGCAGTTCGGGCTTATTAATAAACCCTACATCCCCTGGTGAAACTTTGTAAGTCAATATTGGAATAGATGCTCCATCCGCTAAGGTTCCTGTATGTCCCCTGGCACCTTGGGGTCCAGTTCCCCCCGTTTCGTTACCTGATCCGGGCGGACCGTTGAAGCCTGTGAGTCCTGTCGGACCATCTGGTCCGGTATCGCCAGTAATTGCTGTACCCGTTGCTCCGGCACTTCCCACACCCGTAGGTCCGGTTGCCCCTGTAACCCCTGTTCCGGTTGCTCCGGTTACACCGGTGGGTCCGGCAAAGTTTCCTACATAGCCGGTTGTCCCTGTTGGACCCGTTGCTCCGGTTAGCCCGGTCGGGCCTGTAAGCGAGACGCCATCCTCTCCCATTCTCCCGGCGCCCCCAGATAGACCGGTACGTCCGGTTAGACCAGTGGGTCCTGTTGGACCTGGAGGACCTATAGGACCGTTGAATATGACGGGTCCCGGACCGGTCTGTAACCGGGGGGAGCCCACCCGGATATCCGAAGCGATATTCTGATAATGGAGCAGCTTCACTCTTAGCTCGTATTGATGAATGCCTGCGGGCAGTACATCATTGAATCTGACCGTTGATTCTGTCTGAACCAGTCCGGCAGACAGTGCTGTGGATTCTATGAATACATCACGTATCTCAACAAGAGCGTTAGCCCTCCATAGTTCAACATTTAGGTGCAGATGATAATAACCGGGGGACAGAATATCCAGCAGCAATGGAATCGACAACTGTAATTCCGCAGATGCATACGGCTGCTCCAAGTCTGCACGGATATCCGTGAGCACCAGCACATTGCCGGCTCCAAGGGGAAGCGACGAATAGATGTTCATGCATGTTTCAACTCCTTTATGTCTCAGTTGCCTCTTTGGAATACCTTTGCAGATGCATTGAAGGATCTATAGCTGATTGTTGTATTGTCAGACACATCATAGATATGAACGCGCAACGTATAGTTGTGAAGACCCGGGGGCGGATTCTCATCAATCGCATAGAAGGACAGTAATTCTTCAGAAGGATCGTAATTAGATGCCGGATTAATTGAATAATTGAATATTTTTGACCAAAAAAAGAAACCGTTAGTATCAAGTTCCTGACCATCTCGACGCACTTCATATAGAAGATTGTTATTGTAATGGTCATTAGAGGGATTCCCGTACATTATCTGAAGAGTACCCGATATGACTACACATTGATCTGTCGAATTGATCTGTACCGCCGAAAGTTGCCCCACAATTTCACTTTCGATGGGACTGCTCGACAGCAGAATATTGCTCACAACGAGTGGTAACGCCCGGCCTGGTCCGGTTACACCTGTGGGTCCTGTCGTCCCCGTGTCTCCAGTAATACTGGATCCGGGCCCCGGATTCCCGGTCATGCCAGTGCGTCCGGTCATTCCTGCCGGTCCAGGCACCCCATATCCGGTCATACCGGTGGCTCCAATTCCTGTCGCTCCCGTTGGCCCGGTTACTCCTATCCCGGCAAGACCTGTTGCGCCTGTAGCTCCGGTTCCGCTCCCCTCTCCCGTTGCCACCACTACACCCGTAGCCCCTGTGGGTCCCTTTGGTCCCTTCGTTCCCATGATGCCAGGGCCGGTTATCCCGATCGGACCGGTGGTGCCCGTTGGACCTTTCGTACCTTTCGTACCATAGGGACCTTGTGAACCGGTTGGTCCCGTCGGACCGAATTCATCAGCATCAGCCGCGGATCCTTGTACTGAGACTGCTGGAAGACCAACCAGCGGATTCGCCGCAATATTCTGTGAAGACAGAATACGCAGCTCCAGTTCAAAGGACTGCACGCCTTGCCCGAAGCTCCCCTTAATACTTGCATTCAGATCAGCAACCAGCGCTTCTCCGGCGTTGCTGTTGCCGATATAGGGTTCAGTAAGGCTATGGATGATATTTCCGTCTTTCAGAACAGATAACCCGATGATCAGGTGATAATTGCCGGACACTTCCGGCTTGAACGACAGAGGCACACTGAAATCAATTTGGAAGTAGGGATGACTCTCTTCCAGCAATACCGGACTTGACAGCCTGATTGCCGGTCCCGGACTTCCCAGTTGCACCGGAATTAATGATGACATATAGACACAACCCTTCTTTCACTTTCATATTTGCTTGCCATTTGCGAACGGCAGAACTATTCAATCAACACCCCCAATACCAGTTTATGCTGCCTATAGATTGTCCAAGTCCATGCTATGCAGAATATTCATGGACCTCTCTGGTCCGGCAGCACATAGTATTCTATGCCGCTGAAGCCATGGGGTCTGGATTATTCGGCCACCAGCTCTAAAAAGGCGGATTCATTAGTCAATTATTAATATCCACACGCAGAAAAGCGCCAGAATTCAATTCTGGCGCATCTCGCTATAAAAAGATCATTTAATTAATCCTGATCAATTGGATGTTGGCATAGAAAGTGCCCTCACCTATAACGTCATTAGTATTATTAACTAACGCCACACCTTGTTCGGCTGTTGTCCCTATGATACCGGCTCCCGCTACGGTTGCAATTGCCGTATTGTTTAGTGTTGAGGATGCTATAGAACCAGTAACACCTTCTATTAGAGCTCCAGACGTCAGATCTACGGTCCACAATTGAAATTCCATGGTGTCCAGGCTATTATTCTGAGCATTGACATAGTATTGGACCAGGACTGTAGAATCAGCAGGCAAAGTAAAAAACTGATTTGTATCATTTATAGTAATAGCACCGCTTTCCGGTCCGGTTACGCTCCAGGTCACCATTTCATCAAACCCAACTTGAAACTCAGTAGAGATCGCAGAGAAGAAATCTGCGAAGAAGGCAAGACCCGTTAAGCCGGTCATCCCGGTCATGCCAGTCAGCCCGGTTAAGCCGGTTACACCGGTCAGCCCGGTTTCACCTGTTAAGCCGGTTAGCCCTGTAGCACCCGTTATGCCGGTGGCACCCGTTATACCGGTTACGCCAGTCTCTCCGGTTAAGCCTGTCAGTCCAGTCAGCCCGGTTAAGCCTGTGGCCCCCGTCTCCCCGGTTAGCCCCGTTAAGCCGGTTACTCCGGTTAGCCCGGTTAACCCCGTAGCTCCGGTTAGTCCAGTCTCTCCTGTCGGCCCCGTTAAGCCAGTCACTCCGGTCAATCCCGTCAGCCCCGTGGCTCCTGTCTCTCCCGTTTGACCAGTTATTCCTGCGGGACCTTGGATACCCTGAATGCCCTGCTCTCCTTGAGGTCCTGGAGGCCCGCCCGGATTCCCCGTAGCCCCCGTTGCACCCGTAGGCCCTACCATTATTGAAGCGTTCAGCACCGTCTCCAGCTTGTTGGTAAGAATGAATTCCTTCTTCACAATATCCCGCATCATATTTCTTACACTGTCGTTCATAGCCAGCACATCGCCAATGGTCGCTTCAGGAGCTGTAACTCCGGGTAAGGTACCCAGGATATATTGCAGCTTCTCTCCTTCGGCATTGATAATGTGGCTGAGTCCCAATTCTTCCATCGCAATGGAGGACAGCAGCAGGTTAACGGCATCATCCCTAGCAATGCTTATGGTTGGGGTGATGTTAGGCAGATTCGCCTGAGACATATGATCAACTCCTCTAGGTTAGTGGGCTTAGAACAATTTAAGAATAGATATCGAGGCATTAACATCTGTAATTGTACCGGCGCCGCTATTAATCATAACTAATGTATTCACTGCTTCACCAGTAACGGTGGGGAAAATACTCCCGCCCACTATAAGATTAGAAGTGGCAGCGACAGCTGTATGATACGATATTGCTTCGCTAGCTGGAAGGGTAGCCCCATTGAGCGTAAGGGCAACGCTAAAATTCTCCCCTGTCGGAGTAGAAGCATTAGCTGAATAATGAACGTAGTAGGTTGCCGGTTCCAAAACGCCTAGAACATCGTTATTTTGCAGATTGAAACCACCTATACTACGGCTGATATTGGAACCAGTGGAATAAGCATCGGCATCAAAGACTATTGGACCTCTTGGACCTATTGGACCTCCTGAAGTAAGGGTGGACAACCACCGGTCAATAGGCGGCTCACCTGTTCCTCCGGTTACTCCGGTCAAGCCGGTTACTCCTGTAACTCCTGTTAGACCCGTTAGGCCAGTAGCCCCCGTCTCTCCCGTTAGCCCCGTAACGCCAGTTACTCCCGTTACTCCTGTTAGTCCCGTGAGTCCGGTAGCTCCCGTCTCTCCGCTTTGCCCTGTTACGCCAGTCTCGCCTGTTTCTCCTGTCAGACCCGTTAACCCGATAGCCCCGGACTCCCCAGTGAGGCCAGTTGCCCCGGTCAATGCGGTCAATCCAGTGGCCCCAGTTATACCTGTAGCCCCTGTTGCCCCTGAAGGTCCCTCTATGCCTGGGAAGCCGCTAACTCCCGTGGTACCGCTCGGGCCATCGTCTCCAGTCTCTCCTATTTCGCCTTGCAGACCTCTTGGACCGATCGGACCCTCGTCTGGTCCTGTTACGCCTGTGGCTCCGATCCCGCCATAATCAACCGGTGCTGCAAGCAGACTCTCTAACTGGCTGGTCTGCAGCCAGGCGCTTTTCACCGTTTCCCCCAGCATACTACGGATACTATCAGTGATGTCCTGAAGATTGGAGATGTTCACCACCGGGGCAGTAACTCCAGGAAGAGTGCCGAGCGCGTACTGCATCTTCTCCCCTTCTGCATTAATTACATGGCTAAGTCCTAACTCTTCCATGGCGATGGCTGCCATCATCATGTTGATGGCATCGCTCCGGGTGAGTGTAATGGTTGGTGTAATGTTAGGCAGATTAGCTTGAGACAAATTAATCCTCTCCTTTCTGGTTTAGAATAGTCCATCATATGCCGCTCTGTACGATTGGTTCGGCAATTCGTCCAGGCTATGTAAGAAAAAACTGATATGTGTTACAGTTCTTATTATGTGAGAAAAGACCAGCCCAAATCAGGCTGGTCTTCATGAGAAACAAATTTAATAATTACAATCAAGGAAAATTCAGCTCAACTGAATTATAGTGACCTTGGCAGGGAAGAAGCCATAATAAACTCCATCCATATCAACAGTTAAAGCAGTCCCTTCATATACAAGCGCAAGTTGAATTGTTACTGGTTCATCCGCTTCTAAAATATAGGTTCCATTAAGATTAGAAGGCAGAGTGTTTATTGGAGCGGTAACTATTGATGTAGATTCTGGTGAACCATTATTAATCAATTCCAGACCTGCTGGTCTTGTATCAGAAGATAGGATGATGGCTTGATACATGATCAAATAATTTCCGGCTTCTACTACAAACTCATTAGTATCAGTAATTCCTGGCCCTATAGAAGTACCATTGCTGGATGTATAAACGATACTAAAGTGTGGAATAGGGAAATGATCACTTGTTGCCACCGTATTTCCCTCTGTGAGAACAAACTGGGCGTAATTCTGGGACAGAGCACCAGTCGGACCTACAAGACCAATACCCGTTGGTCCAGTCGCTCCCGTTAATCCAGTGACGCCAGTCGCTCCTGTTGCCCCTGTGAGACCTGTTGCTCCTGTCTCACCCGTAAGACCCGTTGCACCAGTTTCTCCCGTCAGGCCTGTTGTTCCTGTTGCTCCCGTTAACCCAGTGACGCCAGTCGATCCTGTTACCCCTGTGAGACCCGTTGCTCCGGTATCTCCAGTGAGTCCTGTTGCTCCCGTTGCCCCTGTTAATCCTGTAATCCCTGTTAAACCAGTGTTACCATCCTCACCTTTTGAACCTGGGCCTCCATTTATTCCGTCTTTACCTGCTTTCCCTGTTGTGCCCGTCACTCCCGTCATACCTGTTGGACCTGTTGGACCAGTCAGACCTGTTTGACCCGTCGCACCTGTTTCAACAACACTTAATCCAGTAACTCCTGTTGGACCAGTCACACCTGTAACTCCAGTGGCTCCAGTTTCACCAGTCAGCCCTGTCGCTCCGGTCTCACCAGTCAGCCCCGTCGCTCCAGTCTCTCCCGTAAGCCCCGTTGCTCCAGTCTCTCCTGTAAGCCCTGTCGCTCCCGTTTCTCCTGTGAGCCCTGTCGCTCCAGTCTCACCTGTAAGCCCCGTCGCTCCGGTCTCGCCAGTCAGCCCTGTCGCTCCGGTCTCTCCTGTAAGCCCTGTCGCACCAGTCTCACCTGTAAGCCCCGTCGCACCAGTCTCACCTGTAAGCCCCGTCGCACCAGTCTCACCAGTCAGCCCTGTCGCCCCGGTCTCTCCCGTGAGTCCTGTCGCTCCAGTCTCTCCGGTCAGCCCCGTTGCTCCAGTCTCTCCCGTCAGCCCCGTCGCCCCGGTCTCTCCCGTCAGCCCCGTTGCTCCGGTCTCACCAGTCAGCCCCGTCGCTCCAGTCTCTCCCGTGAGCCCAGTCGCTCCAGTCTCTCCCGTGAGACCTGTCGCACCGGTCTCACCTGTGAGCCCAGTCGCTCCGGTCTCGCCAGTCAGCCCTGTCGCTCCGGTTTCTCCCGTCAGCCCCGTCGCCCCGGTCTCTCCCGTCAGCCCCGTTGCTCCGGTCTCTCCCGTCAGCCCCGTCGCACCAGTCTCTCCTGTAAGCCCCGTTGCTCCGGTCTCTCCTGTAAGCCCTGTTGCACCAGTCTCACCTGTAAGCCCCGTTGCACCAGTCTCACCTGTAAGCCCCGTTGCTCCGGTCTCTCCCGTGAGTCCTGTCGCTCCCGTTTCTCCTGTGAGCCCTGTTGCACCAGTCTCACCTGTAAGCCCCGTCGCACCAGTCTCGCCAGTCAGCCCCGTCGCTCCAGTCTCGCCAGTAAGCCCCGTTGCTCCGGTCTCTCCCGTGAGTCCTGTCGCTCCCGTTTCTCCTGTGAGCCCTGTTGCACCAGTCTCACCTGTAAGCCCCGTCGCTCCAGTCTCACCTGTAAGCCCCGTCGCACCAGTCTCGCCAGTCAGCCCCGTCGCTCCAGTCTCGCCAGTCAGCCCCGTCGCTCCAGTCTCGCCAGTAAGCCCCGTTGCTCCGGTCTCTCCCGTGAGTCCCGTTGCTCCAGTCTCGCCAGTCAGCCCCGTTGCTCCGGTCTCGCCAGTCAGCCCCGTTGCACCAGTCTCTCCGGTCAGCCCCGTTGCTCCGGTCTCTCCCGTCAGTCCTGTCGCCCCGGTCTCTCCCGTCAGTCCTGTCGCCCCGGTCTCTCCCGTCAGCCCTGTCGCCCCGGTCTCTCCCGTCAGCCCTGTCGCCCCGGTCTCTCCCGTCAGCCCTGTCGCCCCGGTCTCTCCCGTAAGACCCGTTGCTCCGGTTTCTCCCGTCAGCCCCGTCGCTCCGGTCTCACCAGTCAGTCCCGTCGCTCCGGTCTCTCCCGTGAGCCCCGTCGCCCCGGTCTCTCCCGTAAGACCCGTTGCTCCGGTTTCTCCCGTCAGCCCCGTCGCTCCGGTCTCACCAGTCAGTCCCGTCGCTCCGGTCTCTCCCGTGAGCCCCGTCGCCCCGGTCTCTCCCGTAAGCCCTGTTGCACCAGTCTCTCCCGTGAGCCCCGTTGCACCAGTCTCACCAGTCAGCCCCGTCGCCCCGGTCTCACCAGTGAGCCCCGTCGCCCCGGTCTCTCCCGTCAGCCCTGTCGCTCCAGTCTCTCCCGTGAGCCCTGTTGCACCAGTCTCACCTGTAAGCCCCGTCGCCCCAGTCTCACCAGTCAGCCCTGTCGCTCCGGTCTCTCCGGTCAGCCCTGTCGCTCCAGTCTCTCCCGTCAGCCCCGTCGCTCCGGTCTCTCCCGTCAGCCCCGTTGCTCCGGTCTCTCCCGTAAGCCCTGTTGCTCCGGTCTCTCCCGTAAGCCCTGTTGCACCAGTCTCACCAGTCAGCCCCGTTGCTCCAGTCTCTCCCGTGAGCCCCGTCGCTCCAGTCTCTCCCGTAAGCCCTGTTGCACCAGTCTCTCCTGTAAGCCCAGTTGCTCCGGTCTCTCCTGTAAGCCCTGTTGCACCAGTCTCTCCTGTAAGCCCCGTTGCACCAGTCTCTCCTGTAAGCCCTGTCGCTCCGGTTTCTCCCGTAAGCCCCGTTGCTCCAGTCTCTCCCGTGAGCCCCGTCGCTCCAGTCTCTCCGGTCAGCCCCGTCGCTCCAGTCTCACCAGTCAGTCCTGTCGCCCCAGTCTCTCCTGTGAGCCCCGTCGCCCCGGTTTCTCCTGTAAGCCCTGTTGCTCCAGTCTCTCCCGTAAGACCTGTTGCACCCGTTTCACCTGTGAGCCCTGTTGCTCCTGTCTCTCCTGTAAGCCCCGTTGCTCCGGTCTCTCCCGTCAGCCCAGTTGCACCAGTCTCACCTGTGAGCCCTGTCGCTCCAGTCTCTCCCGTAAGCCCAGTCGCCCCGGTCTCTCCCGTAAGACCCGTTGCTCCCGTTTCTCCAGTCAGCCCCGTCGCTCCGGTCTCACCAGTCAGCCCCGTTACTCCTGTTTCCCCGGTAAGCCCCGTTTCTCCTGTAAGCCCTGTCGCTCCAGTCTCTCCTGTAAGCCCCGTTGCTCCGGTCTCTCCCGTCAGCCCTGTCGCTCCAGTCTCTCCTGTAAGCCCCGTCGCTCCCGTTTCTCCCGTCAGCCCTGTCGCTCCCGTTTCTCCGGTCAGCCCTGTCGCTCCCGTTTCTCCGGTCAGCCCAGTCGCTCCAGTCTCACCTGTAAGCCCTGTTGCTCCGGTCTCTCCCGTCAGCCCTGTTGCTCCCGTTTCACCTGTGAGCCCTGTTGCTCCGGTTTCTCCCGTAAGCCCCGTCGCTCCAGTCTCTCCCGTAAGCCCCGTCGCTCCAGTCTCACCCGTAAGCCCCGTCGCTCCAGTCTCACCCGTAAGCCCCGTCGCTCCAGTCTCGCCAGTCAGCCCCGTCGCACCAGTCTCTCCGGTGAGCCCCGTCGCTCCAGTCTCTCCCGTAAGCCCTGTTGCACCAGTCTCTCCTGTAAGCCCTGTTGCTCCGGTCTCTCCTGTAAGCCCTGTTGCACCAGTCTCTCCCGTAAGACCCGTTGCTCCGGTTTCTCCAGTCAGCCCCGTCGCTCCGGTCTCACCAGTCGTTGCTCCGGTCTCTCCTGTAAGCCCCGTCGCTCCCGTTTCTCCCGTCAGCCCTGTCGCCCCAGTCTCACCTGTAAGCCCTGTCGCTCCCGTTTCTCCGGTAAGCCCTGTCGCTCCAGTCAGTCCTGTTGCTCCCGTTTCACCTGTGAGCCCTGTTGCTCCCGTTTCACCTGTGAGCCCTGTTGCTCCCGTTTCTCCCGTAAGCCCCGTTGCTCCAGTCTCTCCCGTAAGCCCCGTCGCTCCAGTCTCGCCAGTCAGCCCCGTTGCTCCGGTCTCTCCCGTGACCCCGTCGCTCCCGTTTCTCCCGTAAGCCCTGTCGCTCCAGTCAGTCCTGTTGCTCCCGTTTCACCTGTGAGCCCTGTTGCACCAGTCTCACCAGTCAGCCCCGTTGCACCAGTCTCACCAGTCAGCCCTGTTGCTCCCGTTTCTCCCGTAAGCCCCGTCGCTCCAGTCTCGCCAGTCAGCCCCGTTGCTCCAGTCTCTCCGGTGAGCCCTGTCGCTCCGGTCTCGCCCGTCAGCCCCGTTGCTCCGGTCTCGCCCGTGAGTCCTGTCGCTCCCGTTTCTCCTGTGAGCCCCGTTGCTCCAGTCTCTCCCGTAAGCCCCGTCGCACCAGTCTCACCCGTAAGCCCCGTCGCACCAGTCTCTCCGGTGAGACCTGTCGCTCCGGTCTCGCCCGTGAGTCCTGTCGCTCCCGTCGCTCCAGTCTCGCCAGTCAGCCCCGTTGCACCAGTCTCTCCGGTGAGCCCCGTTGCTCCGGTCTCGCCAGTCAGCCCCGTTGCTCCGGTCGCTCCGGTCTCTCCTGTAATTCCTGTCGCTCCCGTTTCTCCTGTGAGCCCCGTTGCTCCGGTCTCTCCCGTGAGTCCCGTTGCTCCGGTCTCTCCCGTCAGCCCCGTCGCTCCGGTCTCACCAGTCAGTCCCGTCGCTCCGGTCTCGCCAGTCAGTCCCGTTGCACCAGTCTCACCAGTCAGCCCCGTCGCCCCGGTCTCTCCTGTGAGCCCTGTCGCTCCAGTCTCACCTGTAAGCCCCGTCGCCCCAGTCTCACCAGTCAGCCCTGTCGCTCCGGTCTCTCCGGTCAGCCCTGTCGCTCCAGTCTCTCCCGTCAGCCCCGTCGCTCCGGTCTCTCCCGTCAGCCCTGTTGCACCAGTCTCTCCCGTAAGCCCCGTTGCTCCGGTCTCTCCTGTAAGCCCCGTTGCTCCAGTCTCTCCCGTAAGCCCCGTCGCACCAGTCTCTCCTGTGAGCCCTGTCGCTCCCGTTTCTCCGGTAAGCCCCGTCGCACCAGTCTCACCCGTGAGCCCAGTCGCCCCAGTCTCTCCTGTGAGCCCTGTCGCCCCGGTCTCTCCCGTAAGACCCGTTGCTCCGGTTTCTCCCGTGAGTCCTGTCGCTCCGGTCTCTCCCGTCAGCCCCGTCGCTCCGGTCTCTCCCGTCAGCCCCGTTGCTCCGGTTTCTCCCGTGAGTCCTGTCGCTCCGGTCTCACCAGTCAGCCCCGTCGCTCCGGTCTCTCCCGTTAGCCCCGTCGCTCCAGTCTCACCCGTAAGCCCCGTCGCTCCAGTCTCACCCGTAAGCCCCGTCGCTCCAGTCTCGCCAGTCAGCCCCGTCGCACCAGTCTCTCCGGTGAGCCCCGTCGCTCCAGTCTCTCCCGTAAGCCCTGTTGCACCAGTCTCTCCTGTAAGCCCTGTTGCTCCGGTCTCTCCTGTAAGCCCTGTTGCACCAGTCTCTCCCGTAAGACCCGTTGCTCCGGTTTCTCCAGTCAGCCCCGTCGCTCCGGTCTCACCAGTCAGCCCCGTTGCTCCGGTCTCTCCCGTCAGCCCTGTCGCTCCAGTCTCTCCTGTAAGCCCCGTCGCTCCCGTTTCTCCCGTCAGCCCTGTCGCCCCAGTCTCACCTGTAAGCCCTGTCGCTCCCGTTTCTCCGGTCAGCCCAGTCGCTCCAGTCTCACCTGTAAGCCCAGTTGCTCCGGTCTCTCCTGTAAGCCCTGTTGCACCAGTCTCTCCTGTAAGCCCCGTTGCACCAGTCTCACCTGTAAGCCCAGTTGCTCCGGTCTCTCCCGTCAGCCCTGTCGCACCAGTCTCGCCAGTCAGCCCTGTCGCCCCGGTCTCTCCCGTCAGCCCCGTTGCTCCGGTTTCTCCCGTGAGTCCTGTCGCTCCCGTTTCTCCTGTGAGCCCTGTTGCACCAGTCTCTCCCGTGAGTCCTGTCGCTCCAGTCTCTCCGGTCAGCCCCGTTGCTCCAGTCTCTCCTGTGAGCCCTGTCGCTCCCGTTTCTCCGGTAAGCCCTGTCGCTCCAGTCAGTCCTGTCGCACCAGTCTCACCTGTAAGCCCCGTTGCTCCAGTCTCACCAGTCAGCCCTGTTGCACCAGTCTCACCTGTCCGTTGCTCCCGTTTCTCCGGTAAGCCCTGTCGCTCCAGTCAGTCCTGTTGCTCCCGTTTCACCTGTGAGCCCTGTTGCTCCCGTTTCACCTGTGAGCCCTGTTGCTCCCGTTTCTCCCGTAAGCCCCGTTGCTCCAGTCTCTCCCGTAAGCCCCGTCGCTCCCGTTTCTCCGGTAAGCCCTGTCGCTCCAGTCAGTCCTGTTGCTCCCGTTTCACCTGTGAGCCCTGTTGCTCCCGTTTCACCTGTGAGCCCTGTTGCACCAGTCTCACCAGTCAGCCCCGTTGCACCAGTCTCACCAGTCAGCCCTGTTGCTCCCGTTTCTCCCGTAAGCCCCGTTGCTCCAGTCTCTCGTGAGCCCCGTCGCTCCAGTCTCACCTGTAAGCCCCGTTGCTCCGGTCTCTCCTGTGAGCCCTGTTGCACCAGTCTCTCCGGTCAGCCCTGTCGCCCCGGTCTCTCCCGTCAGCCCTGTTGCTCCCGTTTCTCCCGTAAGCCCCGTTGCTCCAGTCTCACCCGTAAGCCCCGTCGCACCAGTCTCTCCTGTGAGCCCTGTCGCTCCCGTTTCTCCGGTAAGCCCCGTCGCACCAGTCTCACCCGTGAGCCCTGTCGCACCAGTCTCACCAGTCAGCCCTGTCGCCCCGGTCTCTCCCGTCAGCCCCGTTGCTCCAGTCTCGCCCGTGAGTCCTGTCGCTCCCGTTTCTCGTAAGCCCCGTCGCACCAGTCTCACCAGTTAGCCCTGTCGCTCCGGTCTCTCCAGTCAGCCCTGTCGCTCCCGTTTCTCCCGTAAGCCCCGTTGCTCCAGTCTCACCCGTAAGCCCCGTCGCTCCCGTTTCTCCGGTCAGCCCTGTTGCTCCAGTCTCTCCCGTGAGCCCGGTTGCTCCAGTCTCACCCGTGAGCCCCGTCGCTCCAGTCTCTCCCGTCAGCCCCGTCGCTCCGGTCTCTCCCGTCAGCCCCGTTGCTCCAGTCTCTCCCGTGAGTCCTGTCGCTCCCGTTTCTCCTGTGAGCCCTGTTGCACCAGTCTCGCCAGTCCGTTGCTCCGGTCTCGCCCGTGAGCCCCGTCGCTCCCGTTTCTCCTGTCAGCCCTGTTGCTCCAGTCTCTCCCGTGAGCCCCGTTGCTCCAGTCTCACCCGTGAGCCCCGTCGCTCCGTTTCTCCGGTCAGCCCCGTCGCTCCAGTCTCACCCGTGAGCCCCGTCGCTCCCGTTTCTCCGGTCAGCCCCGTCGCTCCAGTCTCACCTGTAAGCCCCGTTGCTCCGGTCTCTCCCGTCAGCCCTGTCGCACCAGTCTCGCCAGTCAGCCCCGTCGCTCCGG
This sequence comes from Paenibacillus sp. FSL R7-0210, assembly GCF_038009085.1. Classification (NCBI taxonomy): domain Bacteria; kingdom Bacillati; phylum Bacillota; class Bacilli; order Caryophanales; family Paenibacillaceae; genus Paenibacillus; species Paenibacillus sp. FSL R7-0210. Next base: position 974,252 of record NZ_JBBPAR010000001.1, on the reverse strand, counting down.
TCTCTCCCGTCAGCCCTGTCGCCCCAGTCTCTCCTGTGAGCCCTGTCGCTCCCGTTTCTCCGGTAAGCCCCGTCGCACCAGTCTCACCCGTGAGCCCAGTCGCTCCAGTCTCACCTGTAAGCCCCGTTGCTCCGGTCTCTCCGTCAGCCCTGTCGCACCAGTCTCACCAGTCAGCCCTGTCGCCCCGGTCTCTCCCGTCAGCCCCGTTGCTCCGGTCTCTCCCGTGAGTCCTGTCGCTCCCGTTTCTCCTGTGAGCCCTGTTGCACCAGTCTCGCCAGTCCGTTGCCCGGTCGTGAGCCCTGTTGCTCCCGTTTCTCCCGTAAGCCCTGTTGCTCCCGTTTCTCCCGTAAGCCCTGTCGCACCAGTCTCACCAGTTAGCCCTGTCGCTCCAGTCTCACCAGTCAGCCCCGTTGCTCCCGTTTCTCCCGTAAGCCCCGTTGCTCCAGTCTCTCCGTGAGCCCCGTCGCTCCAGTCCTGCCAGTCAGCCCGTTGCACCAGTCTCTCCCGTGAGCCCCGTTGCTCCGGTCTCTCCGTAAGCCCCGTTGCTCCGGTCTCGCCAGTCAGCCCCGTCGCTCCAGTCTCTCCCGTAAGTCCCGTCGCTCCAGTCTCACCAGTCAGCCCCGTTGCTCCCGTTTCTCCCGTCAGCCCCGTTGCTCCAGTCTCTCCCGTGAGCCCCGTTGCTCCGGTCTCTCCCGTCAGCCCTGTCGCTCCGGTCTCTCCCGTCAGCCCCGTTGCTCCGGTCTCTCCTGTGAGTCCTGTCGCTCCGGTCTCTCCCGTGAGTCCTGTCGCTCCGGTCTCTCCCGTCAGTCCTGTCGCTCCGGTCTCTCCCGTCAGTCCTGTCGCACCGGTCTCGCCAGTCAGCCCTGTCGCACCGGTCTCTCCCGTCAGCCCCGTCGCTCCAGTCTCTCCCGTCAGCCCCGTCGCCCCGGTCTCACCTGTAAGACCTGTTGAACCAGTCTCACCCGTAAGACCTGTCGCTCCAGTCTCTCCTGTGAGTCCAGTACGACCGGTTTGCCCTGTGAAGCCTGTCGATCCAACGCTACCTCTTGTACCTTGACTTCCGCTCCTGCCAAGAGGCCCTGTGGTGCCTGTTGGTCCGGTTGGTCCTGTTACTCCGGTTGGTCCTGTAGCCATTAGTTGTCAACTCCTCGCTGTCATGAATTTCCAATGATATAATAAAATACTCTTAACCTTATTTCTAACTCCCAAGATAGTAAGAAACGGGTACACATCCTTAGATAAGGATGGTATCCGTTTCAAATTTTATTTACTTGAGAGGAAAGTACATTCCGCAATTACATTAAGGCCAAAATAGTCACAGAAGCAGCTACAAAACCATTCGGAGAATTAATAATATCCGTTGATATTCTTGTACCAGCTTCAATGAGTACTACCTGCATACTTTTTTCTCCGTCTAAGGCATCTATAATTACCACCATAGTCACCGGAGTGACAGGTCTGGGACTTCCTGGAACTTCAGCTCCTGAATAAACTATATGAAAAGGATCAATATTACCATCCACTGATATTCCAATACCTGGCGACACAGTAGACGTATACTGAACAGAGGCTTGAACGGAGACATGATACATATGCCCTCCAGGCAATACAAAAGTATCGCCGCCCTGCAACCCAATTGACTCTGCAGGATCAGTTACTAGGGCATTAAAAAATCCAATAGGAGTATTAGCGGTACTCGCAACAGTGTACCCATTAACTACATATGTTCCAAAAATAGAAGTGATTGAACCTGTAATCCCGGTCATCCCCGTTTGTCCTGTAACTCCAGTTAACCCGGTTAATCCCGTAACTCCAGTAAAACCGGTTAATCCCGTTAATCCCGTGTTTCCTGCTCCCGTTGCTCCAGTCATTCCCGTGTTCCCTGCTCCCGTTGCTCCGGTCATTCCCGTGTTCCCTGCTCCCGTTGCTCCGGTCATCCCCGTGTTCCCTGCTCCCGTTGCTCCGGTCATCCCCGTGTTCCCTGCTCCCGTTGCTCCGGTCATCCCCGTGTTCCCTGCTCCCGTTGCTCCGGTCATCCCCGTTAATCCCGTATTTCCTGCCCCCGTCGCTCCGGTCATCCCCGTTAATCCCGTGTTCCCTGCTCCCGTTGCTCCGGTCATTCCCGTGTTCCCTGCTCCCGTTGCTCCGGTATGACCCGTCACTCCAGTTACTCCGGTGCTTCCATCGCTACCTTTTGAACCAGGGCCTCCATTTATTCCACCCTTACCATCTTTCCCCGTAGTCCCTGTTGGTCCTGTTGGTCCTGTAACTCCTATAGGCATAATCTGTAATCCCCTTTCAAATTTCTTGGTTTAAATATCTGTTCTTTCTTGAAGGCTGTCTGTTCTTAAGTATAATAGTACTACTCCGGCTGACATCTCCAGGTAATGCTATAAGCTCTCCAATGATCGGATTGCAGCCAAGAACAGCCTCCCGTACCGCAAGACGATTCCTCTCTACCACCCAGTGTTCCTGTTCTACTTCACCAGCCTGCAAGCATAGATTAAGAGAGAACATGGAATACGGACTGGCTTGTGAAGTCTTCATTGCAGATAGTGCTTCCCTCTCCTCTTCCCTCACTTCTTCGTAGGGATTCAGCCATAGTACGTGGGAAGAGGTAAGGAGCCCTTCCAATCTTCCCCATAGCTGTGACTGTTCTTCCTCGGAGGGGAGAGGAAGAACATGTGCACTTAGTACACTGGCAAGCTTATCAGCGTCTGCGCCTATTCCACCGTCGAGCACGATCCATTGATCGGCGAACGGCTGCCACTTGGCTGCCCATTCCCGCAGAGCAGAGAACGGACCATCTCCCTTGCAGAGCATTACGATTACTGACCAGGCATTAGCAGGAGTCGTATTACAACGAAGGGAATTTTTCCGATGAGAAGGTACAGAGAAGCTGCGCACACCCGAAGGAACCTCTTCCACCGCTTGCAGATCATCTTCCAGATGAGCTAGCTTCTCCGCCGCTTCCTTGAATGAGGGGGAATACTCCAGCGCTCTGCGGTACCAGACTCTGGATTCACCAGACATACCCCTTAGCTCATAACAGTTCCCGATATAATAACAGGGGTAAAAGGTTCCCGCACCCTTGAGAACCATATAATGAAGAGCATTCTCTCCAAGCGTCAGACAATGCTCGAAAGCGGAAGTCGCAGCCTCTACCTGGTCGGTATGCATAAGAATGCAGCCCTTATACAGATGCAGGTCCACATAATCCGGGTAGAGACTGATGGCCTTCTCAATGCCGGGCCAGCCTTCTCTGAAGCTGCCCATCGCCAACAGACAGCCATACTTGAGCTTGTAAAAAAGCGATGGCGGCAATCTTCTCTGCCCCAGCGAAGCGGCAATGGCCTGATTAACCTGCTCGAAAGCAAGTGCATACTTCCCCACCCGCTGATACTCACTTGCTATATGGTAAAGACTCCACGGATCGGGGTTCGGATTGTCTGTTACAGCTTCCTGCAGCAGCTTCAAATTGCGTTCATGTTTCGATTTAAGAGTAGTCACGGACTGGAGATATCCATAATGAAATAGCCGGACTGGAAGCTGGAACGGAGTGCTGGTATCCTCCCGGGTATAGGTGTCGGGCCAGCTCAATTGTTCATGAATGCCTCCAGTGAAATGAACCCCCTCTCCGTTACGGAACAAGCGGCACTGAGCCAGCCGGTAAGCTTCATGCGCCTGAGGCCGGAACAGACCATTGAAATGGATCGTTTCCACAGAGGCCAGTTTGTGTTCCTGAAGAGTGCTCACCATTCGAAGCTTCAGCGCATCATTCACAGCGAGCTCTTCGTCGGCATCCATCCATAGTATCCATTCCCCTCTTGCATGAATGAGGCTATAATTGCGGGCTTCCCCGAAGCTCTCCTTCCAGGGAAATTGAAGAATGGTTGCGCCGAAGCCGCGGGCAATGTCCATCGTCCTGTCACGGGAGCCCGTATCCACAATAATGATCTCATCTACCCCTGCGCGTACGCTTGACAGACAGCGTGCAATCCAGGGCTCTTCATCCTTGACGATCATGCACAGGGAGATTAGTGGGACGGTCGCCCTCGCTGTGTTCTGCCATAACGGGACTGCCTCCTTCCATAATGGATTTACCGGACTATGCGGACGAATCCGGTCAGGTGATACACATTGATTGACATCACCTCTTAACCTTATGACGGTTTCTGCCCGCATAGAACATTGTCGGATAAAGTCGGACAATCTAAATATGAAATCCTTGGGCGTTACCGGCATCAATCGCCGGGAATGTATTCCTTCCGTTTTTCCTGGTCCGATGCTGGAAGCAAATGCTTCAGATGATCTGCTGCATCTTTACGGGCAACCAGAATACCCCCGGGACCCGCCGCTACGATCACATCATCCAGCCCGACAAGTATGACCGGAATATCCAGCTCGTTGACAATCTGGCAATTCAAGGAGTCCGCACTGATGTGGCCCCATCCCAGAACGGAGGAGGCCAATTCTTCAGAGAGCGTGTTCCAGGTCCCCAAGTCCTTCCATCCGTCGTGATAGGGCACACAGATCAGACGGTTGTTGCCTTCCAACACCTCAACATCGAAGCTGCTCTTGGGAAGGAGGTGGTATTGCCTCTGCAGCTCTGCATAATCCCTTGGGAAGCCTGCTGCTTCCAGCCGGTTGAGCTGATCGCATAACCGGAAAGCGAAGATGCCGCAATTCCACATCGCCTGCTGCTCTAGCAGTGCCTCTGCCGCCTGCCTGTCTGGCTTCTCCACGAAGCAATCGACCTGCACATAGGCCGGATTCTCCTGCTTCCCTGCTGAAGAGACAGCGGATAGGGCTGGAACAATGTAACCATATTTCCCTGACGGGCCTTCTGGCCTCGCACCAAGCAAAGCAATTTCCGCACCGGAGTGGCGCAGCGCCTCATCCAGTTCTGTCAGCTTGAAGAAGAATTCGTCGCTCACGTAAGCATCTACCGGCAGCACAATAACCGTCTCCTCGGGTGATATCTTCTCCACCGAGTATAGATAGGCTGAGGCAAGACTGACTGCAGGAAAGGTATCCCTGCGCCGCGGTTCAATAATGACCTTCGGAGCTGTGCGAAGTTGCTTGCGGATCAATGTCTCTTGTCCGCTTGACGTTGCAATATAGACTTCATGGCCGAGGCCTGCAGCCGACAACTGCCGCCAGATCCGCTGAAGCATGGACTCGCGCCCGCCTCCCGGAGCAGGCAGCACCTGAAGGAACTGCTTGCTCCGGATACTGCTGGAGAGCGGCCATAAGCGTGTGCCGGAACCACCGGATAGAAGCACTAGCTTCATGGTTCATTCCTCCTTCCCCTACTGGAAGTCATCTGCAGTCAGATTAACTGCGCTGAACTGCTCTTCGGTATCCCAAAAGGTCAGCATTCCGTACTTTTTGCGGTTATCCAGGTATTGGGGAATTCCCGCCTTTCTCAAACCGTCGCTCATAATGACATATTCGTAGCGGTTGGTGCCGTCACCGTACCGGACATGCTCCAGAATGTCACGGCGCATCACATAGGTGCAATGGATGACGTCAACCTGCACAAGACCTTTCACGTTCTGATATAAGTAATAGAAATACAAGTCGTTGCTCTTGAAGTAACCATCTTCATCCACCATATTATGATAGTTGGAATATAGACTTAACGGAGCCTCAGCCACAGTAAGCAGTGGCCCGACCACCGGCAGATTCGTAGAGAGCAGGCTCTCCAGCGTATCCGGGGCAATGAAATTATCGCAATCTGCTACAAAATAATGGGTATTTCTCGATTTAGCCCATTCAATTGACTCTTGGCGCAGCCTGCCGATTACTCTTAAGCGTTCATAAGTCCATTCATGCGGAGCATAGTCCTGTACAGGCTCTTCCACATCACTGGTATCCAAATGCACCTCATGGTATCTCTCGCCCACCCGTTCGACCCATTCTCTAAGGATCTCTTCAGTCCGGTCATTGTTGTTGTTGGTCCGAATGTACAGTTTGATCCTTGAGGCAGGATACGTCTGCCGCTCTATAAGTTCCAGATAGAGCGGCAGTACATGCGCCTTGTCCTTAGCTAATATAGCAACCGTTACCAGATCTTGTTCCATGATTGCCCTCCTGTTAAAATATTCTTCACCTTCTTATATTTCTATTGCCTGGACGCGGCAGTCTCTCGGTCTGCAGCAGTTAACCGGGTGCTGATGGTAGCATGGCTGACGATACCAAAGAATGGACTCTGCCTTGGCTGCTCAATATCCTCTGGATAGAGCTTGCCGCTATCCTGTCTGATCATATACCGGGCACCTTCCGCACAGCGGAGGGAGACCACTTGATATTGGTGAAAGAGGGACAGCTTAAGACCAATGAATCTCCGGCGCTCATCTGCAGTGAGCACATCACCCTCCTGCAGCCAGAGAATGTAAGGCTCCGTTGCCATATGGACGATCCATTCCCGCAACATCCGCATGTCCAGCTCCCCCTTCACAGTGTAGACCTGCCGTGTATAGCGGGCAGCGGTTTGCGCGATGCGTTCATTGCCGGAAGGGTCCACGACAATTATTTGTTCTGTTACCTCTGCAAACGAAGCGAGTGTCTCTTCCAGTGCGGCTTCATTGCCGGATGCAATAATTCCCACGCATACGCGCACGGGTGGACTATAGATCAGGCTGTGAATATCCGCACCCCATTTCTGAAAAGCCTTCTTCTTGTTCTGCTGCAAAAGCGTTTGAAGATCGAAAGAAGAGGTCTGCCCCATACTGGCATGGCCGATATGGTGGATGAATGAATCCTCCGCAATCAGGAGCTTATACCCATGCTGGATCGCCCGCAGGCACAGGTCGTCATCCTCGTAATTCCCCAGACCGTATCGTTCATCGAACCAGCCAATCTCATCCAGAACACTGCGCTTGACCAACAGACAGAAGCCGATCAGGCGGCGGACCTCCTGTACCTGCCCACGCTTTGCTTCACAGTACTCTGCCGCGAATGTCTCCATATCCTTAAGTTCACTGTAAGTCACCGGAATACGCTGATGTCCGCTGATATAATTCGTAACAGGTCCTGACATGCCGACCGCACTGTCACTGTTCAATGCATGGAGCATGGGAGCCAGCCACCCTGGGGGAACAACAGTATCATTGTTAATGAACAGAACTGCTTCGCCTTCTGACGCTTCTCCCCCTTGATTGCAGCCTTTGGCAAATCCCAGGTTCTCCTTGTTCTCAATCAGCTTCAGTTCAGGATAATGACTGTTCAGGAATGGCACGGTTTCGTCACTTGAGCCATTGTCAACAATAATAATCTCATGTTCTTCGGGAGTATTTCGCTTGATGCTCTCCAGACATTGAACTGTTAAAGACAACTGATTAAGGGTAAGAATGATAATGCTCGTCTTCACTGGAACAACTCCTTTTGTTCTTTTTGTACAGGGCAATTAAACTCTACATGCTTGCCTCCGAGCAGGTTCGTATAATAATCGCGGTTGTATATCGCACTGGGATTTGACGGATAGTGTGCGAAAGAAACCTCATTGCAATAGTCAGCGTATTGGTGGTCTCCCAGTTTATCGTAGCAGACACAGAGCTGCAGATTCGGGAGCCATGTACCGGCGGAATAAGCCTCCGTTCCCGGTTCACTGACCTTAGGGAGGGACGCTGCCATCTTGAACCAGTACACCGCCTGTTCATATTGTTGTAATTCCATGAAATAAAAGCCTATCTTACAGCAGGTTTCCGGACGCGGGAGATCATAGTCGAAAGTACGGCACATGGATAGCAGTTGCTCCTGTTTTTGCCCCAGCGCCGCATGGCTGTCCGCCAACCTCAAGCATGCCTGAATATTATCCTCGACCCAGCCTTCACCTTCTGACAAGAAACGCTCATAGTTCTCCAGCGCCTCATGGTAGTAGCCATGATCGTATAGCTCATTAGAGTAATAGATCCGGTCTCTGGCGGTAAACGGCTTGCCCTTGGCTATCATTTTGCGGAAGATATCAAGGTTACGCTGCGTATATTCCTTGTCTTTCTTATGCGTAACGCATACGTCGCTCTCAAGCACAGGCGGGGTGACTTCAATATATTCATGAACAGCCCCGGTCCACCTGAACCCGCAATCGCGTCTGATCAGACGGTTGCGTCTGAAGCTGTAGAGCGATTTCCCATGTTCATCCGTTATGAGAATATAAGACATAGATACCGCATGATATTCGGAAGTCATTGTAGCCTTCAGAGTCTTGAACCGCTCCCGGTCGATCTCCTCAATGACATCATCTGCATCCAGCCACATGATATACTCACAGGTCGCTTGGGCGAATGCATAATTGCGGGCGGCTGCGAAATCATCGATCCACTCAAAATCATAGATTGTGGCGCCATATACGGCCGCAATCTCTTTGGTACGGTCTGTTGAGCCGGTGTCCACGATGACGATCTCATCCATAATATCCGCGACCGATGACAGGCATCGTCCCAGGCTCTTCTCTTCATTGCGTACAATCATACACAAGCTGATCGTCGGCAAGTCTTCTCCTCCTTCTTGCAGATTCTGAATATCCGGACTTACCGGATTTCTCGTATATGTATATGCCGGCCCTGACGGATCATTCGGCCGGATTTGCCTGCATGAATTCCATTCCGGTTCATAAGCTAGTACAGACACCCCTGCAATGATCTTCTCACCCCAATTGAAGGAGGAGCATATGCATACGATTTCCCCCTCGCTCTACTATCGTTTATATCGTTACGGCACAGGCTCCAGGATTGCCTCGGACGGTGTGTTATCGTTACCAGAACAGACGGCAATCGGTACTAGTGTGCTGGTGCGTGAGGGTTACCGTTGGGATATCCCCTCTCCCGCCAAGAATGGCTCACCCCGTATCGTGATCGGGGACCGTTGTGAATGCAGCCGGTTCCTGACGATCACGGCAACAGGTAGAGTAGAATTGAAGGCCGATGTGATCACAGGTCCGCATGTGTATATTAATGACGCCAGGCAAGATTGGGAGAAGGGAGGTAACCCTTCTGACACGTTAATAATCGGTGAAGGCTCATGGATCGGAGCACACTCCTCTATTCTGGGCCCTGTGAAGATTGGCAAAGGCTGTGTAGTCGGTGCAGGCAGCGTAGTTCTTCGGGATGTGCCGGATTACTGTGTTGTTGCCGGCAACCCTGCTGAATTCCGCCGCATCTATGAGCCGTCTAGCGGAGAGTGGATCAGGGTAGATAGCGAGGCGGAGGCTCGTAGGGTATTGGACCGCAGAAGCAGGGAACCTCTGCTATCCATTTGCATACCCGTACGTAAACAGGCTGTAGAGCTAAGACGCTGTCTGGAGTCAATTTATGCTCAGGTGGATGATGATGGATTAATGGAGGTCTGCGTCCTGGACGACGCTTCGTCCGAGGAGACCGCAGAGGTGGGGCACCACTATGGGCAACTGTACCGCAGCTTCCGGTATCACAGCGACCCAGATCTTGCAGCAGGAGGTTCTCTTGCAAGTCAGGCTGCGGATAGGGGGCACGGGAAATTCATTATGCTGCATGAGCCGGGAGACTCCTTCATGCCTAACTCTCTTCTTCCTTTTCTGAACGTGCTGCATACCCATCCTGACTGTGCGATCATCCTGATTCAGCCCGTGTTCATCCGCAGCACTCCACAGCCTGAACAGCTGAAGGGACTATCTGAATTTGTCAGGCTTACAGCGTCCTCCTCGTCCCCTCCTCTCCCTGTTGTTCTGAACCGAAAGGATTGGGAGCGTACTGCCGATTCTGTACAAGCCACAAATTTTCTGGACCCATGGGTATCCCGGCAACATGCATTATTGCAATTGAATCCGCAGTTCTGCCTGTGCCGGTATACCATGACCGAAGCCGGGCGGCACATCGGATCAGCTCCGTAATTACGGCTATTGCCAAAAAAAAATGATCTTTGACCATTAACCGAATATATATAGACAATGAACAGGCAGAGATCTTAAGGCGTAAACTTCGGGTCCATGAAGTCCGGTAAATGACAGGGATGCCTGGTACTGAGGACAAAGGAGAGGATGTCAGCGACATGGATGAACGTAAAATTTGTTTTATCATGTGTGTGAATAATGAGGAATTAGCGAAACGCAGCCAGAAAAATCTTAAGCAATTACTCAAACCGGATGGATTCACCGTAGATCTGCAAATCGTCAGGAATGCCTCCGGCCTGGCAGCGGGGTACGATCAGGCCATGCGCCAGTCAGATGCCAAGTATAAGGTGTATATTCATCAGGATGTCCATATCCTGAATCCCCAATTTCTTGAAGACATCGTCCGGCTGTTCTCCCGTTATCCGTCACTCGGCATGTTAGGAACCGTCGGCGCTAAGACGCTTCCGTCTTCCGGTATATGGCAGGACGCATCACAGAAGTTCGGTAAAGTGATTGATAGCTATACAGGCGCACTTCAGCCTCTTGAATTGATGCAGCCGGTGGATGAATATGAAGCGGTGGAGACGCTCAGCGGACTGCTGATGGCAACACAGTACGACCTCCCCTGGCGCAAGGATTTGTTCACCGGCTCACACTTCTATGACGCTTCACACAGTCAGGAATTCATCAGCAGCGGCTATGAAGTAGGTGTTCCCAAGCAGCTTCTGCCCTGGTGTCTGCATAACTGCGGTATCCCGGACCGAAGCACTGCTATGGAGAAGGCCCGGCACATTTTCCTTGAATATTACGGCTATGGCAAACACCATGGCCAGCACCGGTTCCACCGGCTCGGCAGCGGCTGCAGCATTCATCCATCCTGCGAATTGTCAGGTACGGCCGGAATTGCTCTGGGCAATGAAGTCAAGCTGCAGGCAGATTGTTCTCTTTCGCTCCCCTATAATAATATTGTCAGCGAACCGCGTATCCAGATTGGTGCAGGAAGCGAGATCGGACGCCGGTGCAGCCTGTCGGCAGTCAACCGGTTAATTATTGGCGCCCAGGTCGCCATATCACCTAATGTGCATATATCCGATCACAATCCTGCTTATGAGAATATTCATCTCCCCGTCATGAAGCAGGGGGTGACTTCCTGGAGCCATACCGTAACCATCGGTGCTGGGAGCTGGATTGGCGCCAACACCGTTATAGCCGGGGAGGTATCCATCGGTAAGGGCTGTGTCATAGGCGCGGGGTCAGTCGTTGTATCCGGCACGGTAATTCCTGACTACTGCGTAGCTGCGGGTACACCTGCCAGAGTAATCAAGCAATTTGATCCCGACTCCAGGAAGTGGCTGAAGACTAACGGATTGCCCAGCGAGGAAGCTGAGCGTCACGCAATAGAGACTGTTCCGCAACCGCTTATAAGTATTTGTATCCCTGCCTATAACTGCGAACAAGAGCTCGACCTTTGCCTGAAGAGTATTTACAGTCAGAATGCCAGACAGGAAGATTTCGAAATCATCGTATCAGATGATGGCTCCACAGATCACACGGAAGAGCTGGTGCGGAAGTATCAGGCCAGCTATCCTAACCTTCACTACTACCGCAATGAACTTAATGAAGGAACTGACCGCAATACCCTGAAATGTGCAGGCTATGCCAAGGGCGAATTCATCAAGCTTCACGGCGGCGATGATTACTGGCTCCCCGGCTCCGTCGAAGCCTTGTATAACCTGATCGAACAGAACCGGAACTGTAGCCTGCTCTTCCTAGATATCCTTAGTAACACCGGAGTGATGAACCGGGGCTCGGGGATCAGCAAGTATGTTGAGCAGGTCTCGATCTATAGTACATTTCTGTCGGGAATCATTATGCGCAGGAAGGAATTCGAACAGATTGCCACGCCTGAGCTTTTCATCGATTCGAATCTTATCCAGGTCTATCTGGAGCTCTCTATTCTAGAGATTTCTCCGGATTATTGTGTGTATCACCGCAAGCTGCTGACCAGCAGCGACAAGATTGCAGGAGGTTACAGCTTCGCACGGACATTCATTCAATCATACCTTGGGATTCTTCATTACTTCCTGGATAACGGATTGGAGGCAGCCGTATTGGCAGCCGAGAAGAAGCAAATCTCCCATACCTTCTTGCTCTGGTGGTACAACTACATGCTGGAGAAGAATCTTCAGCAGTTGCAGCCCGAAGATTTCCCGCAGATTTTTGTTGCAGCTTACCAGGATGAATCCTATTATCCAGAACTGCATGAACGGCTGCACAAGATTCAGGTTAAGCATCTAAATATCTGAGGCTACATAGCCGCCGGGCAGGCCGCAGCAGCAGGCTTGTCCGGTCCATTATAAGGAGGCATCAGTGCATGGAAGGTATCAGCCCGGAATTTCAACAACGCTTCAGTACCTTCGGACCCGGCAGTCTGATTGTGCTTAAGACCGATATCAACTGTCCGGAGAAAGTCGCTATCGGTCGCAATGTGCTTATTCAGGAGAATAGCTGGTTCACGGTAGTTCATCCCGGTAAGGAAGAACCGCCGGCCATTTCGATCGGAGACGGCTGCAGCTGCAGCCGCAATCTGATCATTACCGCTGCGAACAGCGTGACTCTGGAAGATAATGTCATCGTCGGGCCAGATGTCTATATTGCCGACACTAACCATCAGTACCGCCAGATCGGCATTCCCATTCGCGACCAGTGGATCACCACTGCCAGCCATCAGGTGAGGATCGGTGCAGGCAGCGAGCTTGGTGCCCACTGCGTCGTTGTGGGTAACGTAACGATTGGCAAGGGCTGCCGGGTTACACCTAACAGTGTGGTAACCCGGGATTTGCCGGATTACTGCATCGCGGCGGGCAATCCCGCCAGAGTGGTGAATGCCTATGATCCCGAAGCGGGAGTATGGCAGCTGCCCGGCGAGGGCTGATGTTGATCGTAGAATAAAAAGCACCTTATAGGGAGTACTTCAGGTTGGACGAGATTCTGATCCCCTGATAGTCAACGGACGGCTGGCTATTCATAGATTGCGTACTCTTCGGCTGCTGCCGTTCCACCGACTTCTTCGGCTGCTGCCGTTCCGCCGTCTTCTTCGGCTGCTGCCGCTCCGACGCTTTCTTCGGCTGCTGCCACTCCGCTGCCTTCTTTGGCTGCTGCCACTCCGCTGCCTTCTTCGGCTGCTGCGGCTCCACTACCCTCTTTGGCTGCTGCGGCTGGATAGCAGGCTTCAGCTGTTGCCGCTGCTGCCGCTTGCGTTCGCTGGCTGCGCGCACTCCTACTGTCCGTCCTCGCTTCTTATGGGACGTCCGCTTGCGCGTGGCCTGCGCGGAGCGCCGCTGGATGAACCGGACGGACTTACCCGTATTATAGAGATATTTGCCCCCGGATACATAGGCATCTGCAGGACGGATTGTCTGCTTGATAACGGTGGATACCTGCTCCCGATGCTCCGGTTCTTGCCTCTCAGCCTCCCGGCCTGTGGACTGAGCTCGTTCAAGCAGCCGTTCTGTCTCGCGCATGAACAGCGCCAGCTCGTCATCCGCATTGACCGAGAGCCGCAGACAAGCCTGCTTCAGCTGCTCCATCTGTCCCATTGTTTTATGAATCGCCTCTACCAATAGCTCATCCTCCGATTTCCGGGCTTCAGCCTTCATACCCATTTACCTCTCGCACCAGCCGTCTGCTGGTTTCCAGCGTCCGGCAGATCATGGCCTGATGCTGGGCCAGGGCCGTGATGATTCTGGCCACCGCCTCCTGCAGGGCGTCAAGCCCCCCCATCTCTAATTCTTCTTCCCAGCCGTATTCATCATCATACATATATTCCAGCTTGCGGATTTCAACCGCGATCAGAGCCGAGACCGCTTCTTCCTCCAGCGCCGCAGCCAGAATAATCGCTTTGATCAACCGTTCCCGCTGTAGCATCGCTTCATCCCCCCCGCTGCCTGCTTTGATTTAGTTACTGTTATATATATGTGCTTTTGACTTGTCCCTATCACCATTTGTCCCAGGTATATCGGATTTGGCGGATTTCAGAGAATAACAGGAATAGGACAATCTGTGCCTGAAGTATACATAGCTATGACTAGATAATTAAGCGCAAAGCAACCTTTCACGTTTTGGAGGAGATCTGCATGTCAATGCCCCACATCCCCAATATAACTCCCGATATCTCGCTTACGCGGGAGGAAAGCATCTCTCTCCTGCTCACCTCTATCGCAATCAACGAGATGTCTTTGTCTCACATTATCAACGCAGAAGCAGAAGCGATGCAGGCCTTCGTGCTGTCTAATCCCGGAAATATGAACTTTGTCAACATGATCCAGTTGAATAATACAACCGCCAGATTGCTCGAAGAGATTACCAAGGGCCAGTGGCTTAGTCTCAGCAAGATGGACCGGATTCTGCGTTTGCTGAGTGACTCTGGTGCCTTGTCGGCGCGATTGCTGGAAGAAGAACTAACTACTGAAATTGAGGAAGATGAAGAATAGCGGGCAACCGTCATTCTTTCTCGCGGCTAGAAATGGACAAGCCCTGATCATGAAGGGAGCCGCTCGCAGAATTATCCCAAGTTTGTGCAGCCTATTGAACCTTCCAGTGATTGAGATGATCCGCAATCCGGATCAGCTCATTGGCCAGGGAGGAGAGCGAGGCCACAAGCTGCTGCTGTCTGTCCGGCTCCGGGGCCTCGTCCATACGGTTTTCCGTTCGCTCTGGTACGGGAAGCTCTTGTTCACTTTTACTGTACATCGGGAATCCCTCCTCGATCAGCAGGCGCACAATGGTGCTTAGATGATAGCGTTCCATGCGCAGCTCACTGATTCGTTTTAACAGTTTCAGAGTTTCATAGGGATAGAGCACCTGATCTCCTTGGCGGGTCCCCGGGACGAAGTAAGAGAAATATTCCAGCCATCTCTTCACTGTGGTCGGAGGCAATTTCGATAAATTAATGATTTCCAGTTGGGTGTAATGGCGTACCATAACATCACTCCTTTATTTTAGGTGGACTTATTTACTTTAATGGTATTCATGTGCCTCGCAATAAATGTGTAAAAATACCTATTTATCTAATTATCGTCCCGCAAAATAAATAGACAGGCCCGTTCCGGAGAACGTTGCCTGTCTATTATGCTGCCTTGGAAGCAGCAGATTACCTGCTTAAGAGACTTTAAATAATTCGCTGAAGGAATCACCCAGGAGTTCTTTATAATATTTCCGGTTATGCAGCATACTTGGGTGTGTAGGATAATAGAATAGTGCTGTCTCATTATGATAATTAGCCTTCATGTACTGACCCAGGCGGTCATAGCATACGCACAATTGCAGATGTGGCACCCAGGTGGTAGAGGTCATATCCTGAAGTCCCAGGGTAGATCTTCGCGGCAGCGTAATCGCCTGTTCGAACCAGTAGATTGCCCGCCCGAACTCTCCAGCTTCTACGAATTCACTTCCCAGGCGGCAGCAGAATTCGGAACGGGGGATATCATAGTTCAGGGTACGATACAGCGCGCTCATTTTCCCGGACTTGTTGTTCAGATGCCCGTGGCATTCCGCCATCTTCAGGCAGGCCTGATAGTTATCCTCAACCCAGCCCTGGCCGGTCTGCAGGAACTTCTCGTAATATTCCAGCGCTTCTTCATGGATCGCATGATCTCGGAGCTCGTTCGCGAAGTAGTAGAGATCACGCGGCGAGAACTCCTCGCCCTTGGCCAGACGCCCACGGTAGATTCGCAGGTTGCGGTCCGTATGAACCTTATCCTTCTTATGAGTAATACAGACATCGCTATCTATGGTATTGCCGGCAACCGCCAAATACTCATGCACCGGTCCGATCCACTGGAAGCCGCAGTCCCGGCGGACCAGCCGGTTGCGTCTCAGGCTTGAGGTTACTTTGCCCTCGCTGTCGAAGGCCAGATTGTAGGGCATAGTCACAGACTGGTACTGCGGAGATAATGTCTCCTTCAGCTTTTTGAAGCGCACCCGGTCGATTTCCTCAATGGTATCATCTGCATCCAGCCACAGAATATAATCCTTAGTCGCCTTGCTGAAGGCTTCGTTGCGTGCTGCCGCGAAATCGTCAATCCATTCAAAATCATAAATCACTGCACCATATTCCGCAGCAATCTCCTTGGTCCGGTCCGTGGAGCCTGTGTCGACAATGACGATTTCGTCCGCAATATCCTTCACACCATCCAGGCACCGGCCCAGGCCGTTCTCTTCATCGCGCACAATCATACATAGACTGATAGTAATCATTAGTGCCCTCCTATAGGTTCTGTGTCATATATTCGCGAATCTGCTGCTCGCTGATGTTCCGCATATCCTGCCCTGCATCCAGCGCTCTCTGCCATTCCAACGTCTTCTGCAGAGCCTGCTCAACACTCCAGCGGGAGCGCCAGCCCAGCAGGCGGCGGGCCTTGGTGCTGTCAAGCTGCAGTTCACCAGCCTCATGCAGCCCGGAGATACCAGCGATATCAATACCCGCTCCCTCTCCCCAGAGCGCTGCTAGCCGGACGGCCACCTTCTCGACACTGTGAACGCTCTGCTCCTCAGGGCCGAAATTCCAGGCGGCAGCATACTCCGCCCCCTCCTGCACCAGCTTCTCGGCCAGCAGCAGATAGCCGCTAAGCGGCTCAAGCACATGCTGCCAGGGTCGCGTCGCCGCCGGGCTGCGCAGCAGCGGCCTCAAGCCAGCGGCGAATGACCGCAGGCAGTCCGGCACCAGCCGGTCCTGGGAATCATCGCCGCCCCCGATGACATTCCCCGCCCTGGCGGTAGCGACAGCCACGCCATGCTCGGCATAACGCGCCGGATGGAAGTAGCTGTTGCGGTAAGCCTGCGTCACCAGCTCGGAACACGCCTTGCTGGAAGAGTAAGGGTCATAGCCGCCCAGCGGATCGGTCTCGCGGTAACCCCAGATCCATTCACGGTTGTCATAGCACTTATCCGTCGTAACGTTAACGACAGCTTTAACAGGGATCCCGGAATCAACCGAGCTTGCGACCGCCTCCAGCAGATTCACTGTTCCCATCACATTCACCTCGAAGGTATCGGCCGGGAACTGGTAAGAGGTGCGGACCAGCGGCTGGGCAGCCAGATGGAATACCACCTCCGGGGCCGCTTCCCGCAGCGCTGCATCCAGGCGCTGCCGGTTCCGTACATCCCCCCAGACCGTATGGACCTCAGGCGCAGCTCCGATCAGCGGGAAGAGCTTATACTCATCCCGGTCCCAGGCATAACCGCTGACGCTTGCGCCCAGCATCGTCAGCCACCGGGTGAGCCAGCTTCCCTTGAAGCCGGTGTGTCCGGTTACGAAGACACGCCGCCCCTTCCAGAATCTCGCCGCTGTCAGTTCGTTCTCATCCACGGGAGTCCTCCCTCCCGCCACAGCTCCTCCAGATAACGCTTGTCGCGGAGTGTATCCATCGGCTGCCAGAACCCGTGATGCTTGTAAGCCCTTAGCTCATCCCGCGCTGCCAGCTCCCGGAGCGGCTCCTGCTCCCAGACGGTGCTGTCACTTTCGATTAGAGAGAATACCTCGGGCTCTAGTACGAAGAAGCCGCCGTTCACCCATCCTTCGTCCCCTTTGGGCTTCTCTACGAATCCGGTTACCTTGGTATCCTCTGCTAGGTCCAGCGCACCGAAACGGCCCGACGGCTGAACAGCAGTCACAGTCGCCAGCTTCCCGTGAGAGCGATGGAAGTCCAGTAACTGCTGTATATTAATATCCGCAACACCATCCCCATAGGTCAGCATGAACGGTTCATTTCCGATGTATTTCTGGACTTGCCGGATTCTTCCGCCAGTCATCGCTTCTTTGCCTGTGTCCGCGAGCGTTACCTTCCAGTTTCGCAGCTGACGGTTATGGCGGGTGATCTGGTTGCCATTACCGAAATCGAAAGAAATATCCGAGCTCTGGAGATAGAAGTCGGAGAAATATTGTTTAATGACATGCCCCAAATATCCCAGGCAAATGACAAAATCATCGAAGCCGTAAGCAGCATAATTCTCCATAATATGCACCAGCAGCGGCTTGTCGCCGATCTCAATCATCGGCTTGGGCTTCACATCGGTCTCTTCACTGATCCGGGTCCCGTAGCCCCCGGCCAGAATGACTACCTTCATCTTGTTACCTCCTTACCTTTCAGCAAGCCCAGCAATACCTCGGCAGTATAATCGAGCATCTCTGTCGAAAGTCCCGGATAGATTCCCACCCAGAACGTATCGTTCATGATCCTGTCCGTCTGAATGAGCGGCGCGGCGACACGGTGCGCCACACCGGAGTAGGCAGGCTGCTTGAGCAGATTCCCGGCGAACAAGAGCCGGGTGCCAACCCGCGCCTTCTCCAGCCTGCGCACGATTTCATTGCGCGTGAGGGGCGCATCCTCCCTCACGGTCAGCGGGAAGCCGAACCAGCTCGGATCACTGCGCGGCGTCGCCTGTGGAAGAATAAGCCATTCCTCCGCAGGCTTCAGCGCTGCCTTCAAATAGTCAAAGTTACGTCTGCGTGCAGCATGGAACCCTTCCAGCTTCTCCAGTTGGGAGACTCCGATGGCAGCCTGCATATCGGTAGCCTTCAGATTGTAGCCAATGTGGCTATACGTATATTTGTGGTCGTATCCGGCAGGCAGGTCTCCCTTAGTCCAGTCAAACCGCTTGCCGCAGGTATTGTCGGTTCCCGGCTGGCACCAGCAGTCCCTGCCCCAGTCACGGAGCGATTCGACAATTTTTTTGAGCCTGGCACCGGAGGTGAGTACCGCACCGCCCTCGCCCATGGTCAAATGATGGGCAGGGAAGAAGCTGACCGTGGCCAGATCGCCGAAGGAACCTGCCGGCCGGCCTTCATACAGTGATCCGACAGCATCGCAGGTATCCTCAATCAGCCACAGTCCATGCCGGTCCGTGAATGCCTTAACACTGGCCAGATCGAAGGGATTGCCCAGTGTGTGCGCCAGCATGACCGCTTTGGTACGGGGGCTGAGCGCGGCGTCCAGCTGAGCTGTATTTATATTGTAGGTGGGCAGCTCCACATCGACGAATACTGGAATAAGTCCATGCTGTATCAGCGGATTGACCGTGGTCGGAAATCCGGCGGCAACGGTGATCACCTCATCGCCCGGACGCAGCCGGCGTTCGCCGAGCAGCGGCGAGGTAAGTGCTGCGACAGCAAGCAGATTCGCACTCGAACCCGAGTTAACCAGCAGGGTATGCTTTCTCTCCATAATCTGGGAGAACCTGCGCTCGAACTCGCCAGTATATCTGCCCGCTGTCAGGTGGAAATCAAGTGAAGCATCCACCAGACTCATCAATTCTTCGCCATCGAACACCTTGCCGCTTACCGGCACGTAATCGCGTCCAGGTACGAAGGACCGGCCGGGCCAACGAATGTCGTAATATTCTCCTGTCAGCTTCAGAATTTGCTCACGTAAGGTTGCAGCTTCTGTGGGCAAAAGCTCCCCTCCTTTAACTAATGGTTTTCATTTAGTGGTTTTGTCGGACTTGGTACATCATTTATATGCAGACCGGAGGTTAAATACGATTAAGAATTCAATGGAATTTAAATTCCATTTTTGTTCAGTTCTTGTCTATGGGGGTTCACTATAATGGGGCTTGACTTGAAACGAACCGTTATGGAGGGATGCATACATGGGAAGACTCAGAGCCATCAATGAAAGAAAATGCACTATGGACAACTGCAACAGAAGACACTATGCGAAAGGGCTGTGCAAACAGCACTATTGGCCCGCCTGGAAAGCAGGACAAAAGAACGAGTCTGATTCTGACACTAGCCGCCAGGATCATTCACAGAAGTCCCTTCGAATCGTCACAGAATTTATTTAATTTTTTTAGAGGTTCTGACTCTGGTTTGTCGAATTCTTACTGAATGATGAATAAAAATTCCAAATATTACATGAAGCATCTGACATTAATCGTGATATATATGACTCTGCTATTGGGTATGCAACGGGCATGGCAGCAGATCTTTGCGTTGCCGGAGCAGCCCGGCGCGGCGGCGGGCGTACTTGATTTACGGGGCTGGACCTTCAAGCATGCCCATTCGCTTGCCCTTGACGGGACATGGGACTTCTATCCTAACCGTCTGGTAAGCGAAAGTGATATCCGCTCCGGCACTGCCGGAGATGCTGTCCCTGTTCAGGTACCCGGCAACTGGAAGGGGGCCATGTCCGGTTCCTCCCTGGGCTATGGTACCTATGCCCTGCATATTCTGGTCGATCAGCCGCTGGATGAGCCCTACAGCTTCTGGGTCCAGCAGATCCAGGCTTCTTCCCGGATCGAGATTAACGGCCGCCCCCTTCAGGCTATGGGTCAACCCGCAGCGCGCAAGGAGCTGTACTATCCCATGGCCGTTCCCTATGCCGTTCACTACCTCCCCCCGGAAGGGACGAAGGACATGCTTGTCCTGATCCAGACTGCCAATTATGAGCATGGGGAGAAGGCAGGCATTTCCTATTCCATCCGTTTCGGCGCCCAGTCTATGGTTCAGAAGGAGCGCTGGTACTCTACCTCTTTTCAGTTAGCTACGATCATCATCCTTCTTCTGCACGCGCTGTATGTCTGTATTCTGTACCTGCTTGACAAAGAACACCCGTCTCTGCTCTTATTTGCGCTTATGCTGATCATCATAGCCGTCTCCATCGCAGCGGATAATGACGTCCTGCTGTTCCTTGTGCTGCCGCTGAACTATACTTGGGGAATCAAGGTCAAGCTGCTGTCTTATGTATGGATGGTCTTTTTCATGCTGCTGCTTACCTACAAATTCTACAGTGCCCAGGCAGTCAGCCGGGCCTTCAAGGTGTACAGCTTGCTTCTTCTGCTCTATACACTTTGCCTTTGCTTCCTTCCGATTCATATCGTTCTGTCCAATGCCACTATTTATTTCAGCCTCCTGTATATGATCCCCCCCTGCTGGATGTTTGTGCTATTCGGAATTATGGTCTATAAGCAAAAAAAAGACGTCGGGTTCCTTACCTTCATCGGCTCTTCGATTGTATCCGGGGTGATCTGGGGAACCACGGTGAATAGTTACCGGAAGAATCTGCCGTTCTACTCCATAGATATTCTGGCTGCTATCGCTGGATTCTCTGCCTATGCCCTGAAACAGTATATCCGGCGGTCCAATGAGAACAGGCAGCTCTATGAACAGCTGCTGCAAGCGGACAAGCAGAAGGACCGGTTCCTGATGAATACCTCGCATGAGCTGAGGACACCGCTGCACGGCATGATGAGCATTGCCCAGTCGGAATACGACAAGAAGCGGGCAGCCTCCCCGGATGAAGAAGCCGGAGACCTGGAGCTACTGGTACGCATCGGGCGGCAAATGTCCCAGCTGTTGGATGATCTGCTCGATCTCACCCTGTTGCGGGAGAACCGGATGGTCCTTCATCCTGCCCCGCTGTCCGTCCATACCATCGCAGCCGGGGCTGCGGATATGCTCCGTTACTTAACGGACGGCAAGAACCTGACGCTTCATGTAAGCGTATCCGCATCGCTGCCGCGTGTATGGGCCGATGAGAAGCGGCTGATCCAGATTCTCTTCAACCTGATACATAATGCCGTGAAATGGACCGAGCAGGGAAGTATCCTTGTGACTGCCGAAGAAGCGGACGGGAAGCTGCTGATCAGCGTGGCTGACACAGGTGCGGGGATGGAGGAAGAAGCGCTCGCGCGTATCTTCCTTCCTTATGAACAGGCAGGCGGACAGGACCGTGGTGGCCTGGGTCTGGGCCTCGGCATTACCCGGCAGCTGGTGGAGCTGCACGGGGGAAGGCTGACCGTGGAGTCCAGGCTTGGGGAAGGCTCGGTCTTCCGCTTCACCCTGCAGCTGGCTGACGAAGCCTTTTTCACGGATGAGCAGTTCGGCAGGATGGAAGCAGTGGAAGCGCCGGGCGCTGCATACACCGGCCGGAGTGTCCATGTGCGCAATAAGGACGAAGAGCCATTCCTTGCGGGAGTGCCTCCGTCCCCCTCCGGCTTGGATACGGAGGGAGCCGAACTGAAGATACTGGCTGTTGACGATGACCCGGTTAATCTCCGGGTGCTCGCGACCATTTTGCATGAGGATATCTATCAGTTGACCTCTGTGTTAAGCGGGGAGGAAGCCCTGATTCGGCTGGAGGAGGAATCATGGGATCTGCTGATTACCGATGTGATGATGCCCGGCATGTCCGGCTATGAGCTTACCCGCCGGGTAAGGGAGCGTTATCCGGTGTCAGAGTTACCGGTGCTGCTGCTGACGGCACGTGCTATGCGTGAGGAGATCTACTACGGATTTCAGCAGGGGGCTAATGATTATGTGACTAAGCCGGTAGACAGCCTGGAATTGAAATACCGGGTTACCGGGCTGGCGCGGCTGAAGCAGACCGTCGCTCACAGCCTGCGGCTGGAGATGGCTTACCTCCAGGCGCAGATCCGCCCTCATTTCCTTTTCAATGCCCTGAACTCCATCGCCACGCTCAGTACCATTGATCTCTGCCAGATGCAGCAGCTGATTGAAGCCTTCTCCTCCTACCTGCGCTCAAGCTTCGACCTGATGAATACCGGTACACTGATTCATTTGAAGCAGGAGCTATCGTTAGTGGAGGCCTATTTATATATCGAGAAGGTGCGGTTCGGCGAACGGCTGGAGGTCAAGTGGGAACGGAATTATACCGGACTGCTGCGGGTTCCCCCGCTGATCTTGCAGCCGCTGGTAGAGAATGCTGTCCGTCACGGGCTGCTCAGTCTTATAGAGGGAGGCCTACTTACTATCCGCATTGAAGAGGAGGAGGAGCATGTCCGGCTTGCGGTGCAAGACAATGGCAGAGGCATGGAGCAGGCGCACATTAACCGCCTGCTGATGAAGCATAAAGACAAGAGCTCCGGTATCGGGATATGGAATACGAACCGGAGGCTGATTGAACGCTATGGGCAAGGCTTGTCCATTCAGAGCCGTCCCGGCTTTGGAACCACCGTCTCCTTTATGATTCCGCTCCGGCGTATCGAGTGAACCATTCTCCATCCGCTATATCCTGTACAAGGAGGTGCTACAATGCTTAGGGTAGTGCTGATCGATGATGAACGACTCGCCCTGATTCAGCTGGAATCGACGCTCAGGGCGCTGGGATCGACCATTGTAACGGCAACCTATACCAACCCCCAGCTGGCTATGAGCGAAGCGGCCGGCTGGGAGGCAGATATTATCTTTCTTGATATTGATATGCCGGGGCTGAACGGCATGGAGGCTGCGAAGCAGCTGGAGGAGAGCTGTCCCGGCTCAGCCATTGTATTCGTCTCCGCCCATAACAGCTTCGCGCTGGAAGCCTTCGAGGTCAGCGCGCAGGATTATCTGCTCAAGCCGGTCTCCAGGGAACGGCTGAGCCGGACCCTCCAGCGAATCAGGAGCCGGAAGATCAACCAGCTTCACACGGACAAGCCGGACTCGCTGCTGATCCGCTGCTTCAATGCCATCCAGTTCGAACGGGGAGGTGTTCCTATCCGGGATTTCCGCTGGCGGACCTCCAAAGCCCAGGAACTGTTCGCCTTCCTGCTGTATCATCATGACCGGATTGTCGTCAAGGACAAGCTGGTCGAGCTGCTCTGGCCCGAGGCATCATTCAAACGTGCCTCCACTCATCTGTATACGGCCATCTACCAGATCAGGCAATCGCTGAAACGGGCCGACATCGGCCTTGTGATCAGCAATGCGAGCGTAGGCGAGGGGTATATGCTGGAGAGCGGCGACGCGCAGATTGATGCGGTGCTGTGGGAGGAAGGTGTCGTCTCCCTGGACCCGGTGGATGATTATAACGCCGCTGAGCATGAGGAGCTACTGAAACTCTATACCGGCGATTACCTGGGGGATTATGATTATCTGTGGGCCGAGAGCGAGCGCCAGCGGCTGCGCAACCTCTCCCTGCAGCACGCCACCGAGCTGGGCGACTATTATACCGCTAAGGATAATATCACCAAGGCCGTCAGCACCTATCAGCGGATTGTCGAGATGCATCCCTACCATGAACCAGGCTATCTGGCGCTCATGGACTTCTACAACCGGCTGGGCGAGCTAAGCTTCGTACAGGAACAGTATGAGAAGCTCCGCAGCTTTCTCTGGCGGGACCTGAAGCTCACTCCGTCCGCCAAGGTCGAGCGCTGGTATGCGAACTGGAAGCGGCTATATACCTGATCCTGAGCCCGGCAATGAATTACAGATTCCATATAAAAACGGTATGCCGCCCCCCGGTCAGGGGTTAGGCATACCGTTTCTTGTTGCACCCGCAGCTTCCATTATAGCGGCAGGACCTGCGCATGCGCGCTGTCCTATCCTTTCAGTGAAAAGAGGCGGGACATGTGAATCCGCTGACATAACCGGTGTACACAGGTTCTCGTGCAGTAGCTACCCATGTCAGGCGGACCCTCACTCTTTCATTGTACCCGTTAGGGAGATCTTAAAACGCCCCTGCGCGAGGTTTAGAAATTCATGTATACCACCTCGTAATCAGAAAAAGGCTCCATCCATTTCACAATCGTCTTCGGCAGCTTGCTGGTGCCGGGAACATTCGTATAGAACCGGACATAGGGGTCAGCGATGTCTTCCAGTTCGTCGCCTTCATCCGAGTCGAGTACGGCTGCCCAGTAATGGCCCTGCTTGTCATACATGATGATGGCTTCCGTAAGGGTGAACAGCCCTCTCACGCCGCCCTGCACCACTCTTGACCCCTTACCATCCAGATCCTTCGGCTCATCCAGCAGTTGCATACTGTACAGGAACAGATCATAATCTTCCCCTACCAGCTTACGGAAGGCTTTGTCCTCCGCTGCCGTCTTGAAGACGCCGGTGTCCTTCAGCGTGTAGACCTTCTCGTTCGGATCTCTTGTATATTCGCCGGTGTAGGTCACATTAGCCCCGGCAGAATACACCGGCGAAGGACTGGTTACGTACAGCTTGCCGTTCAGCAGATAGAAGAAGACCACCGAACCGTCCTCTTCCTTATAGACGGCCATCCGTTTGCGGACCACTGCCGTTTCGTTCTCCAGTTGACCGGAATGGGCACCTTCGTAGGCATCCATAGAGAAAACCAGCTTATCGCTCTTCACATTGCTGAATTCCACATAAGAGCCGTAGAAGGGCGAATTACTTGCCATATACCATTCTCCGCTCCAATCAGCAGCTGCAGGAGCCTTGAGACTGGTTGTGGCTGTGGCCGAGAGCGCCTCTACCGGCAGCTGGCGGGTTCCGTCGGGGCTACTCCATACCCCGGCGAAGCCGGTGCCGGGAATCCACCAGCCCTGGAAATGGCCGGTCTCCTTGCCTTTGGCGTCATACTCATACATATGGGCGATTTTGCCGTTGACATTGCCGGTGAGCCTGATCGTCTGTTTATATTTGTCATAATAATAGCTGCCGGTCAGCTTGCCGCCGCTCTCCACCTTAATGGACATATGAATCGGCAGATTTCCGTTGATCGCGCCGGTCAGCGGCACCAGCCCGTTCGTAGCCGGACTCTGGGCGACTGAAGCGGCAGCGGCAACCGTCCCGGCGGGCGCAGCCTTCGCCTGTGCCGGAGCAGCCTCTGCCCCCGGCAGCAACAGGATGGCAGGCAGCAGCAACGCGGCAACCAGC
This sequence comes from Paenibacillus sp. FSL R7-0210, assembly GCF_038009085.1. Lineage (NCBI taxonomy): Bacteria > Bacillati > Bacillota > Bacilli > Caryophanales > Paenibacillaceae > Paenibacillus > Paenibacillus sp. FSL R7-0210. The sequence continues at coordinate 948,759 of NZ_JBBPAR010000001.1, read as the reverse complement.
AGGGTACTTATTTTACGGGTAATTCTCACTATAACCCCTCCCTTTCGCAACCATCTATAACAGCTATGTTACACTGTATGCCATCAATTACCCTTTTACAAGCAGGTAGAAAATAGCCCCGCTATATTAATTGCAATTATAATTTCACCAATCGCAGGCTGAGGATATGCCATACCCAAATTATGGTGCAAGCAGTATAGGTACGCTTAATTGTAATTCATACAACTAAATCGTCTGATATGCCGCCAAATCTCCGTTTAGCTGTATTTCGTACAACTAAAAGGCCTCTATACCTGGATTTTCGCCCTTTCGGGCAAATTTAGTTGTATAGACTACAATTAGAAGAGGGAGGCCTTCCGTTTCACCGTTTTTAGTTGCACAGAATACATTTATCCCTGTTTTTTCGCTACAAATGCAGGTCTACTAGTGCCGCCAAATGTTCAACTAGCTGTATTACGTTACAATTAAACTGCCAGCAATACCTGGGGTTCTCACCTTTTAACGAAATGTATTTTCACGAGATACACTACCAACCTTAGGGTAATTCTATATACATATACCAAAATTCACGTAGGAGATGATCCGCTATGCCAGAACATAACTCTACAGGCCGGGAGCAGGACGAATCTATAATTAAGCTCAGCTTCGAGCCGGATGGACTGCTGCCTAATAATCCTCAGCTTCCTGCTGTGCTGTATAAAGGGGTTCTCCGGGACCACCCGGAAGACACCGAACAGGTCTTCAATAACAACGGCTGGCTGAATAGCTGGGTGAATGGCGTCTTCCCCTACCACCACTATCACAGCAACGCGCATGAGGTGCTGGGGGCGATCTCCGGCAGTGCCAAGCTCCAGCTTGGCGGAGATGCCGGATACACAGCCAACGTGGAAGCCGGTGACGTTGTGGTGCTGCCTGCCGGGACGGCACACAAGAAGCTCACGGCCACGCCGGACTTCCGTATTGCAGGCGCATATCCCGGGGGCATGGACTATAACACCCGCCAGGCGGGCCCGGATGACTTCGCTGCAGCGCTCCCCGAGATCCGCGAAGTCCCGCTGCCGGAGCGTGATCCTGTCTATGGCGAGGCGGGGCCGCTGCTGCGGCGGTGGAAGTAGCAGTAGTTCCTAGTGGGCTAGTGGGCCTTTCTCTTAAACAGCGGAGCGGGCGGAATGACCCGCGTAAAAGCGTAACGTTCACAGTGATTGGAACAACGTTCCATTTGCGTAGCGTCCATCCAAGCAAACACGTTCATCCTTCTCCAAACCAAGGATTCGATTTTGCAGTCCAGGGATTAACTAATGCGTTTGGCCCCCTGATCTGCTCATTCCCCTGGACAATACTATATAATGTTGTGTACAAATATCTGCTTAGGCATTGAGCCGGAAGTGAAAGGGGGCCTTTGGATGTATCGGGTAGCGATATGTGAGGATGAAGAACAGCAGCGGGAGCGGGTGAAGAGGATTCTGGTCGGGTTATCCGTCAAGACGGATACCGAATTTGAAATCGAGCTGTTTTCTTCGGGAGAAGACCTAATCTCCCACTATGAACGGGGCGGAGCCCCCTTCCATATCCTGATTCTGGATGTGGAGATGGGCGGCATGAACGGGATTCAGGCGGCGCGCCGCTTGAGAAGCCAGAAGCATTTTGACGAACAGATCATATTCCTGACCAGCTATCCAGAATATATGGTGGAGAGCTTCGACGTGATTACCTTCCAGTACCTGATCAAGCCGGTCGCCCCGCAGCTCCTGGAGGAGAAGATCCTTAAGCTGTGTGATTACTTCCAGGCCCAGGATAAGAAATTCATGGTCATCAAGTCCGGGTATGAGGAGGTCGTCTTGCGGCATGATGATATTATCGGGATTGAGGCGGCCAAGAGTCTAACGGTCAAGAGCAAACTGCATGTGATTACCACCACAGGAATCTATGAGACTAGAGGAATTATTGCTGAATACGCTTCAGCCTTACGGGACAGCCATTTCCTGCACATCCACCGTTCGATTATTATCAACCTGCTGCATGTCCACAAGTTCGCGGGCGGCTCCGTGCTGATGTCGGGCGGGCAGGAGTTCCCCATCGGCCGGTCCAAAATCAAAGAGGTTAAGGACTTCTACACCAAATTCATGATCATGAAGGGTAGCTCGTATGACTCACTATAATCTGACCCTTATCGTCTGTGTGCTGCTGGTGATGTGTTTTCAGACCCAGTTCTTCTTCGCCTCGGTATTTGACAAAGCTGTCAGGAAGCCCAACCGGATCATATACTTCCTGATCTACGGGGTACTCTGCTTCCTCTACCTGGTCACCCCGCTGTCCCCTCTATTCTCCTCCGGCGTAGCTTTGCTGATGATCTTCAGTATGGCGCAAGCCTATAAGGTGGAGGTGAAGACCCAGGCGATCTTTTCCCTGCTCTACGCTGTGCTGATGACAGTGGTCAGCTTTATCTCGCTGTATATTTTCTCAATGATAGATTCGGTGGACTATACCAGCATGAACTCGGGTGCGGGGATTGACCGGTCGGCCTTCATCAAGGGGCTGATCCTTAGCTGCATTATTATGTTCCCGGTGATTCAGATCATCCGGCTGATCTCCAAGCGGCGAAGCGTCTCCCTGCCCTACCGGTATTATGTGATGTTCCTGCTCGTCCCGCTCATCAGCACCTATCAGATCAATGTCCTCACCGAAGACTCGAAGAAGGATATCTATTATTTCATTGCGATTCTCGGCTTCCTGTTCCTGAATGTGATGATCGTCTATATCTTCGATACCATTACCGACAAGTTCCAGTTCATGCATGAGAACGCCCAGCTCCAGCACCAGATGAACTATCAGGACGCCAACTATGAGAAGACGGTCCACAGCTTCAAGTCGATCAAAAGAATTATCCACGACACCCATCAGCAGTTCCTCTACATTGAAGAGTGTATCCGGCGGGATGATCCGGCGGCGGCTCTCGAACATATCAAGCTTACGCTGAATAAAGTGGAGGATGCCTACCAGCGGGTCAACACCGGCCATCTGGCGGTGGATGCGCTGGTCACGAACACGCTGAATATCGGACAAGCCAACGGCATCCGAATCGATACCCGTCTTAAGCTGCTGCCTGGTGAGCTTCATATCGACCGTTATGACCTGTGCGTCGTGCTGGGCAACATGCTGGACAATGCCATTGAAGCCTCCAAAAAAGTACGGCTCGCCGAGGACCGCTACATTCTGATCCAGATGCACTCCAGCGAATCCGCGCTGTTCATCCGCATCCTGAATCATACCGCCCCGGAGACCACCTCTTTGCAGAGCCGGAAGCCGGACCCGGAATACCATGGCATCGGCCTGACCAATATCTCCAGAATCTGCGAGAAGTACGGCGGCAATATGACGATTGAAGCCGGGCATCGGGAATTCAACAATATGGTGGTCCTCCCCTTCTCACGCGAAGCTTCTATATAAAATGCACTAAACATTAAGTTTCGCCGTCACTGCGGTGAACATTTGGACTTCCGGCCGCTGTTGTATTTTGATTTCCTGATTGGACCGCTCTTAGCGGTAGAAATCCAAATACAAAGGCGGTCGCTACCGCTCCTTCAGTTCCAAATTTCCCCTCCGCTTCTTTCACTTTTTGTTACCGTTTTTTGTGCCTTTTAATCTAAATTTCTACGTTAAGGGATCGTTATTAACGTTTCAGGGTTATTCGGGCCACGCTCCTCTCTTCTGCCTGTATGATAACTTCAGGAAGATTATCTAAGAGACACAAGAGGAGGAGTTCAAGATGAACAAGTTAACTTCAGTCGTACTGACGGCCATGCTGGTGATCCCCGCAGCCCAGGCGTCTGCGCAGGAGAAGGAGAGCCCAGTGCAGGAAACGGCCCGCCTGCTGGGCTCGAAGATCGTATCCGACTACGGGGTAAGCGGCATGCAGTATGCTATCAGGGATCAAGGTAAAATTACGGTGTCCGGCGGCTTCGGTCTGTCCGATAAGGCAGCCGGGACTCCCGTCACGAAGGATACCATGTTCGGCATCGGCTCTGTCAGCAAAATGCATGTCTCCGCAGCCACAATGATGCTTGCCGAAGATAAGGTGATTGACATCGATCAGCCGCTGACTACGTATCTGCCGCAGTTCAAGATGGCCGATGAGCGCTACAAGAAGATCACGCCGCGCATGTTAATGAACCATTCCTCGGGCCTGTACGGCAGCCACTACGGGAACAGCATTCTGATGGACGATAGCGACACTCAGAATCACGATGAACTGCTGACAAGGCTTCAGTCCGAACGGCTGAAATCCGATCCGGGAGCCTATTCCGTATACTGCAATGACGGCTTTCAACTGCTGGAACTGATGATTGAGCAGGTAACCGGCAGCAGCTATACAGAGTTCCTGGACCAGCATATGAGCAGCCCGCTGAAGTTAAGCTCTACCAAAACGCCGCTGGATACCTTTAACCGGCAACAGCTTGCCAAAACCTACTTCCCTGGACTAACGCAGGCATTGCCCAGCGAGAACGCCAATATCCTCGGAGCAGGCGGCCTCTATTCCACAGCCGAAGATCTGACCACATTCGCCGAGATGCTGAACGGCAAGCACCCGGATGTTCTGTCGAAAGCCTCCGCTACAGCGATGCAGCAGCCCGAATACAAGAACGGGCTCTGGGTGCCTGAAGAGAGAAACAGCTTCAATTATGGCCTGGGCTGGGATGCCGTAGATCTGGCACCATTCGGTGATTACGGAATCAAGGCCTTGTCCAAAGGCGGAGATACCATCATGTATCATGCTGACCTGATTACCCTGCCGGAATCCGATATATCTATCGCAGTGCTCTCGTCGGGGGGAAGCTCCATCTATAACACCATTTTTGCCTCCAATGTGCTGCTGGCCTACCTGAAGGACACCGGGAAGATTAATAAGATTCTGCCGGACGCCACCTTCACTCCTCCAGTCAAAGCGGCTATGCCTGCCGAGCTGGAAGCCTATTCGGGATTATACGGGACTGTCGGCGCAACCACTGCCATAGCCATTAAGGACGGAGCGCTCAACCTGCCTGAGCTGGAGGGCGGACTCATTCCAGCGCAGAAGTATATTTATACCGGCAAGGGACACTTCACAAGCCCGGACGGCAGTGCAGCCGTGAGCTTCGATCAGCAGAAGAACGGCAAGACTTATCTGAAGCTGAACACCCATGTGACTATCCCCGGTATCGGTCAAATGCTGATGGTCACTTACGAGTACCAGAAGCTGGACGCTAATCCGCTGAATGCTTCTACGAAGCAGGCCTGGGCGCAGAGAGACGGGAAGCATTATTACGCTGTGGATGAGAAAATCAATTCCTTTTTCTACCTCTCCCCTTCCATCTTGACGAAGACTATTGAGGTTGAACAAGGCTACGCCACCGGGACGCGGATTGTGGACGAGAACACCGCCGTCAATGCGGCTGAAATCCCGGTCATGAACGGCAGAGACGCCTTCGATCTGACCTTCTCCAAGCAGAACGGTGCAGAATATCTAACCATCGACGGCAATGCGTATATCAGCGGCGATGCGGTGAAGCCGATCTACGGAGGCCCGGCTTCAACCAGCACCGTTCCTGCGGGCGGCCAGAGCGTATGGTTCAAGATTGACAAGAAAGCTGCCGGCAAAACCATGACCGTTACAGCTCCCCCAAGCGGCGGATTCGTTGTATATGATGCCGACGGGATGATCGTAAGCCACTCCAGAGTGAGCAAAGACCCTTCAGTCCGGTTGCCGCAGGGCGGAATGGCCGTCTTCGGCGGGCAGGCGGGCGATGTGTTTAAGATTGAGCTGAAATAACGCTTTCATATTTTCATCCAAAATTTCTCCCTTCTCCCAAACTTGCTTAATGGGTTACAGTTGTGTTTTAATGTTATCAAATTGAATAATACTCTTATCCAGAGTTCGGTGGAGGGCTTCGCCCGATGATACCGCTGTGACCGGCATGCCATAAGCAGAACGGGCACAGCACTAGAGGCATCCCGGATGCCTTGCAAAGATGAGAGGGTGCTGACAGTTGATGAGACTGCCCCCTTTAATTAGGGGGCTTTTTGTTTGAGAAGGGAGAGAAATGCATGACAGAATGGATCACGGAATTTATACTCTTTTTCAAAGATTTGTCGTATGCCGGAATAGTCATCGCCTTGTCGTTTGAATTCGTACCTGCCGAAATCGTGCTGCCACTTGCCGGATATTGGGTATATCTGGGGGACATGAAGCTCATTCTTACGATTCTTGCCGGTACTGTTGGAGGCACCTTCGGCCCTCTTACGCTCTATGCCCTTGGTAGGTTTGGCGGCAGACCTGCGATTGCTAAGTACGGGAAGTATTTTTTCATCCGTCCGCATCACCTGGAGGCCTCCGACCGTTTCTTTGATAAATACGGCAGCGGTGTAGCCTTCTACGGGCGCTTCATCCCCGGTGTGAGAACGCTGATCTCCATCCCTTGCGGGATTGCCAAGATGAATGTGTTCAAATTCAGTCTGTACACTTTCCTTGCCATGCTTCCGATCACTTCGATCTATGTCTATCTGGGCTATAAGCTGGGCTCGCAATGGGAGCATGTGGACGAAATCGTCAAGCCTTACATTCTTCCGGCGGCCACCCTGTTCCTGCTCGGCTTCGGGTTGTACGTCTTTTCCAAGCGGCTAAGAAGAAGACAGGCTTAACGAAATTGCAGTTTATATTCAGGAGGAACTCATGGAGAATTGGTTCGATTGGCTAAAATACTTATTGTTAGGGCTCGTACAGGGAGTGACGGAACCGATCCCCGTCTCTTCCAGCGGGCATTTGATCATCGTACAACGTCTGCTCGGCATGGAGCAGAACGGGCTATCCTTTGAAATTTTGACGAACACGGCCTCATTGATTGCCATCTGCTTCATCTTCCGCAAAGACATCCTGGATCTGATTACAGGCTTCTTCCTTTACCTGCAGACGCGCGAACCCAAGTACCGGTCAGAGTTCATGTTCTGCATCTATATTGTAATCGGTACGATTCCTGCTGCCGTGGCCGCCGTGTTCTTCAAGGATACGATCGAACGCGTCTTCACCTCTGTACATACCGTATCCATCAGCCTACTTATTACCGGGGTAGCCCTCTGGCTGATCCGCAACCTGCGCGGCCAGAAAAGAGACGGCAACCTCACCGTAAGAGACGCGATCATCGTCGGGCTGGCTCAGGCGGTGGCGCTGATTCCCGGCATCAGCCGTTCCGGTTCTACTGTGATTGCCTCCATTGCCGTCGGCATGAAGCAGGAGACCGCTTTGAAGTTCTCGTTCATGCTCTACATCCCGATCAGCATCGGGGGACTAATCCTGGGTGCATCCGATATCGTGCATGACCCTAACCGCTCCGCGCTGGCGATGCCCTACCTGATCGCTTTCCTCACCACGCTCGTCGCAACCTACTATGCCATGAGATGGTTCATCGGCATTATGGCGAAGGGGAATCTGATTTACTTTTCGTACTACTGCTTCGTGGTGGGTACGCTACTGCTGATCTTCCTGTAACAGAAACGGATGCCCTTACTATTCACTCCAAGGCAACAGACGGGGATGCTCGTCAAGGATGGATTGATATTGCTCCTTCCAGCCGTACTTGCCATCCGGGTCCAGTTGCATATAACGTATATACTTTTCCAGCCGAAATTCCTGCTTCGACCAACCGAGATGCTTAATCCGCAGGTTGCTCAATTGATGAGGCAATTCCCAAATATTCTCTGGCAACCGCCCGGAGTGTTGCGGTAGATCATTCCAGAGATAGGTAAAGTCTTGGCGGTAGCGGACCAGGAACGGCCGGTATCTCAGGTGGGCCCGCCAGTACTTATCCTCGCGGTAATGGTTGTCATCCCAGAAATCGTAGAGGCGGAAGCAGAATAAGTCGCAGTCTTCCGTTCTCAGCAGGGAGTCCACTTCTTCGGCAAAACCGGATTCAAACATCTCATCCCCGTCCAGATTAAGAATCCATTCCGGTCCGGTCTCAACCACCGCTTCCCACTGCTGCTTGCGCAGCTCGGATTCATTGTTGAAGCGGGAGACCGGATTATGAATCAACTTAAGCGGAATTCCCCCAAGAACCTCCTTAACTAATTCTGCTGTCCCATCTGTGCTGCCATCATCGATAATAACGGCCTCGTCGATATATTTGCGGTGCTCTTCCAGAATCTGCTGCAGGAACCTTGAGGCTTCATTCTTAACGATCATCGTGAGAGTCAGCTTGGGTCGGCGTTGTGCCGCTGCCGGGGTGGTGGCATGCGCCGCATCAGCCGCTTGCAGCTTAATCAGATTAGCTTCTTCGCTCCGCTCCAGCTCTTCATCATTCCGTTTCCCGTCATGCTCGCTTGGCTCCGTCCCAGGAGTTGCTGTTGACTGCCGTACGAACTCCTCCACTTTGTCAAGATCACTGTCTCTATAGAGATGTAGTGCCGGATAGTGGGTATCGACGAAAAGAGGAATATCAAGTGCTGCTGCACGGATACAGAAATGACGATCCTCTCCCCAATAGGAGAGATTTCGGACCTTCTTGTAACTGACACCGGACTTAATGGCCTGTGTGCTGATCAGAGTGCAGGCCCCAAGTCCGCCGACTTCATAGATTCCCGGTTGTCTCATCTTAAGCAGAAAAGCATGCAGGCGGCGCTTGATCTCCTCAGGTGAAAGCTTTTCTCCCGGCAACGCTTCCCATTGGTTGTATTCGTCATGCATCCACACCTGCGGCTGTTCCAGCTTGCCCGGCTGCCACTGGGTCCAGAACACTTCAGCGATAATGTCCTTGCCTGAACTGATCAGCTGTTCCAGCGTACTTGGATGAAGAATAAGATCAGAATCAACCAGAAACAGATAATCATAGCCGAAAGCTTCCGCACGCCGGATCATCTGATTTTTGAACTCGGCCACCTTCCAGACAAGGCTGATACGCCAGGCATGAGCATTGTCATCGCGTATATAGTCATCATGGTAACCAGAGGATTCCAGGAAGACTGTTCTCCCGCTTTGGGCGAACTGCTGCAGAAGTTCACTGGAAGCTGTATCCCCATTATCATCAATCAGATAGTAATGCAGCTCAATATTGTTAAGGTTGAGCCGCTGCAGCGACTTCAGAAAATGCTCCAGAATCTCCGGTTTCTGATGGATCGGGCTGCCAAGCAGCACTCGTTTTATCTTCTGATTCATATGAGCCCACTCCAGAGTAAAGTCATCATTAATACAACACTCCTTAGATTTGAACAAAAGTGATATAGCATAGTATATTAAGAGTAGTATCCAGATAAGCCTATTTTCCTGAAATAACAATCTTAGGACCAGCCGGGTAAATCGACAAACACCCCTTAGAACGAATTTGTTCTAAGGGGTGTTTGCTAGTGGGGATCTATTGTTGTCCCATCAGTATCTTCGCATAAGGCGAATCGATCGGGATCATGATGACCGGCTCATTCTTCAGCGTGGTCACATAACTCTGCAGCGTGCGGTAAAAGCTATAGAACTGGGGAGATTTTCCATAGGCCAAGTTATAGATCTTGGCGGCTTCTCCTTCACCTTCGGCGATGATCTTCTTGGAGTCGGCTTCGGCCTGGGCCATCAGCTCTCTGGAGGCGCGGTCCGCCTTGGAGGTGATCTTCCTGGACTCCTCATCCCCTTCGGACAGATAACGCGCAGCAATGGACTGGCGGTCCGAGATCATCCGGTTGTACACACTCTGCTTGTTCTCTTCCGGCAGGTCGGTACGCTTGATCCGTACGTCAATGACTTCTATGCCGTAGTTATCACGGGTCAACGCAGCTACTACGTCCTTAGTAATCTCATCATTAATATTGCCCCGTCCGGTGTCCTCACTAATAATATTCTCATAATTGACCTCCGACAGCTTGCGGCGTACCGAGTTATATACCGCTTCATCAATACGCTGCACCCCGCCGCTTACCGATTGAACGGTTCTCAGAAACTGTGAGGCGTTGGTAATTCTCCAGACGGTATAATTATCGACCACAATCGGCTTCTGGTCCTTGGTCAGAATGCTGGTCGGCGAGCTCTCGTACGTCATCTGATACTTGGGAAGCTCCGAGACATTCTCGACAAAAGGAAGCTTGAACTTCAGCCCCGGCTCCTCCACCGCACGCATCGCTTCACCGAAACGGAGAACGACCTTATATTCCCCTTCCTTCACAATATACATAGAGCCGGCCAGCAAAATAATCAGGACGATAGATGATATCAATAGGATAATCGGGTTTCTTTTCACTTGGCATCTCCTCCTTGCGGTGCGGCTGAAGGTGCCGGATTCACAGCGGCAGGAGCAGAGGGGCTATCCTTGGTGCTGCGCATCAGCTCATTCAGCGGCAGATAGTTCACAGTGTCACTGTTCGAGTTCGTAATGAATATTTTGGCGTTAGGCAGGATCGTCTCCAGTGTCTCCAGGACCAGCCGGCTCTCGGTGACGCTCTGATTATTGGCATATTCGGCAAAAATCGCATTGAAACGCGCCACATCCCCCTGCGCATTCAGGATACGTGACTTCTTCTCGCCTTCGGCACGCTCCAGCAGGGCCTGTGCTTCACCGCGCGCCTTTGGAATGATATCGTTCTCATACTTCTTGGCGTTGTTGATCTTCGTATTCTTCTCTTCACGGGCGTTCGTCACCTCGCGGAAGGCTTCCTCCACCTGGCCGCTTGGCGGCTCAATATCCTGGAACTTGATATCGATGATCTGAATGCCGGTGTTGTATTTCTTCTGCAGATCCACCAGCAGCACGCGGACCTTATCCTGAATGACCGTCTTCCCGTCGGTAATCGCATAATCCAGCTTCTCGGAACCAATGACCGCACGGATCGAGGAGCTGGCCGAGTTACGCAGGAATTTGTCCGGGTCATCAATGTTATACAGGTAATCACGGATATTGCTGATTTTCCATTGGACTACAGCATCGGCAGAGACAATGTTCTCGTCACCTGTAATCATCATCGCTTCATCATCTACCGGGACAGCCCCGTCAGCCTCCTGGCGGTATCCGATATGAATCCGCTGGGTCAGCTCGGCAGGCACAGTAATGACATCCTGGATGGGATAAGGCCATTTGAAATGGAGTCCGGCCGAGCTCTCATTCGTATACTTGCCGAAGGTCAGAATTGCTGCACGTTCCTGCTCCTGCACCGTATAAAATGAGGTGGCGCCGATATACAGCAATACAGCCGCAGCGGCTACCCCCACCCCTATCTTTTTGTACATGCCCGGCTTCAACTTCGGCAGCTTGAACCCTGGGATATTATCGCCATTCTGGTTCATGAAATTCAAGATGCATCGCTCCTTTTGGCGTATTTTAGTCGTATTAAGGTATATATACGGATTCAAAAGAAAAAAGTCGCAAAAATTACAACTTTAATGAAGGTAGCTGAATATTGCTACGTTTCTCTCGGATTTGGCTGGTTATTTTTCATTGCAACTTCATTGACGAACGCGCCTTCATAGGGCAACCGGGCAATCGTGGAATTGTGTTCGGTTTTTCGCATACATGGAAGTCCAAATGTTCACCGCAGTGACGACGAAGCTTCAAGTTCAATACTTAAGAAGTGGGTTTTACCCAAATGTCAATTCAAACAATGGGGCACGGCACAGGTGGAGACTAAACCTCCATCTACAGCAGTTGGAAAAATGTATCTTAATTTGTCGCTTACCGAGGAATGTGCCAGAACAAGTGGATAAACAGCATCTACTGGAGCCCGTTTTGGCTACTTTGGGTGAAAGGACAACAATTAAGTGCTGTTTATCCATCTGCTGTTCTAGCAGCGGCCGTTCGTCCATCAGCAAGTGTAGAGAATCCAACTACTTCCGATTTCCGTAACATCCGGTTTGTTCAGATCATCCTCCGGGGAAGTCCTTACACTTCTTCACCACAAAACCCCGGGAAAGCGCAAGCTAGCGCTCTCTCCGGGGTTTTGACTGTGAACTACTCTAATTAAATACTCGATTTGTTGCGGAAATAATTCTGCAGGAATTCCTTGGCTCGCTCGGAGGTGGGGTGGTTGAACACCTGATCTGGTGTGCCCTCCTCGACGATTTTCCCTTTGTCCAGGAAAAGCACCTTATTCGCTACTTCATATACAAAGCTCATCTCATGCGAGACGAGAATCATCGTCTGACCGGTGGCGGCGGTCTTCTTGATCGTCTGCAGCACCTCGCCGACCAGCTCAGGGTCAAGCGCTGAGGTCGGCTCGTCCAGGAGCAGCAGCTTCGGATTCATCGCCAGCGCGCGGGCAATGCCCACCCGCTGCTGCTGGCCGCCGGACAGATGCTTCGGATAATAATGAGCACGCTCAGCAAGACCTACCTGCTCTAGCTGTTTCTGTGCAATCTGCGCGGCCTCGCGGTCATTCATCCGTTTCACAATCTTGAGGCCTTCCTTGACATTATCCAGCGCCGTCCGGTGCTGGAACAGATTGAACTGCTGGAAGACCATCGCCGTCTGCTTCCGCAGCTCCAGCCGCTGCTTGTTCGTGATCGTGCTGAAATCGACCTTGAAGCCTTCGAGATCCAGCATTCCCTGATCTGCCTGCTCCAGGCAGTTGAGCGAACGCAGGAAGGTGGACTTACCCGCACCGGACGAACCGATGATGGCTACAACATCTCCCTTGTTAATCTCGACGGAGAGATCGTCCAGAATCAGATTACCGTGAAATGACTTGGATAAATTGCTTACCTTTATCATCAGATCTCTCTCCTTCCCCAAGAGAACCAGCCGCGGTTCATGGCCCCGGCAGCGGAGTCCGGAATGGAGAATCTTTTCTCCAGGAATCTCAGAATCTGCTCAATCAGAATTGTCATGATCCAGTAGATGATCGCCAATGCGAGATACACCTCGAAGAACCGGAAGTTGCTGCCGGAGATAATTTTCCCCTTAGCCGTCATTTCGATTACACCTGCTACGAAGGCTAGGGAGGTTCCCTTGAGCAATCCGATCAATGCATTGCCCAGCGGCGGAATCGCCACCACCAGCGCCTGCGGAACGATGACTCTTCTGAGCACCTGAAGATACGTCATCCCCAGGGATTCAGCAGCCTCGATCTGGCCCTTGTTCACCGATTGCAGCGCCGCACGGATCGTCTCCGAGTTGTACGCCGCTTCATTGAACGCGAAGGTGACCAGCACGAAGATCATCGCCGGAATGGCATTGATATTATAATCCGTCCCATACTGCTGATTAATGAATTTGAGTAACAACGGAATTCCGTTATAAGTCAGGTATAGCTGCACAATGATCGGCGTTCCACGGATGAACGAGATGAAGACTGTGACCAGCTGGCTTAGCACGGGAATTCGGCGCATACGGATAATGGCAAATAACAGAGCAAACACAAGGCCGACGATCATTGAGATGACCGTAATCTGCAGACTCACAGGAAGGACCTCTAACAGGCGAGGAATCGCTGAGAACACCGCGTTGATATCAAAAATCTCTCCCATACCGATTGACTTCCTTCCACGTTCAATTTACAGGGCGACAGCCTAACACGGTCTCACGATTAACCGTCTGCCCTCATAGATAATTTCAGTATGATACCGTTCGTTGCTTACCGCGTTCAGCCGCTCCACCAGGGAGGCCGCCGCTTCATCGGATGCCAGTACAGGCAAGCCACGCTTGGTCACTGTCTCATGGGTAAGCCTGAGATCAATCGGAATCAGCTCATAGCTGAACCGCTTGTCCTCCACACTCAGATCAAACATGACCAGGAAGTTCTCCGAGAACTTGCGGTCGCTGTAGAAGCCCTGCCAGTTCCCTGCGCTGTCCTTGGTTCTGTTCTTGTGCAGGGTAGAAGGAGCTTCATTCTCTGCATATCCGTAGGCGGTGAACATCTCTGGAGATACAATTGACTCCCCTGCCTCGAACTCCATAAACAGACTGCCTATGTTATAAAAAATAGGTTGGCCCTTGTACAGCTCCACCCCTCTGGTGAAGTGGGCGCCATGTCCGAAGACACAGCTCGCCCCGGCATCCACCGCCCCCCGCGCGAAGGTCTCGATGAACTCTGCGGGATAATCGGAGTACCAGTTCTCATTCTCCCCTTCATGCGTGTGCAGACTGACAAAAACATAGTCACTGCGCTCCGCGGCATCCTGGATGCTGCGGTAGATTTCCTGCTGATCCTGCTCATGCGCTGCTGTCTTGACGCGGGACTGTTCACCCTTCTCGAAGGTTAAATAGCCTTCAAAAAATGAACCGAATTCATAGTAATTCTCCGATTTGCTCTTGAAGGTCTCAATCCGCTTGCCTTCCTCCATGCTGGAAGCGATGCCGATGCGTTCACTGATCTCCTTCAAGGTGCTGAAGTCCTGATCGTTCACGACATAGGTCCGCGACCAGCGCAGCGGGTTGACCCCCGGACGGGCCGGAACTCCATTCCCCGGATTGGAGGCAGCGAACACCTCGCTTCTCGTCACATCGATAGTGATGATGGCAATCCGCCCGTCAGGCGTATCCACGAACACCGGCTTACGCGCTTCATGCAGGCTCATGCCCACTCCAAGCGGGGTTAGACCACGGGCTTCCGCCTCTTCGATCGTATCCACAAGACCCTGAGTCCCGTAGTCCCCCGTATGATTATTCGCAAAGCTCACATAACGGATATTAAGCTTCCCGAATTCGTCCAGCGCCTTGGGGCGCACACTGGTCTGGTAGCCGCGGCCTGCCGCCGGAGCGGTATTGAGACGCGGAGTTACAAACTCTGCATTGGTAAAAGCTTCATCGGCCCCTTGCAGCAAAGCCAGCAGCTCCGGGTCCATCGTCTTATATAAATTACTGCTGGAGAATAACGCATCTCCCGAGACTAGAAATTTCATGCGATCACCTTCCCTCAGTTACTCCATTAGCTCTTTCTTAGGCAAATAGTCGCCGCCAAGCTGCTCTTGGCTAATCTTCAGCAGGGTGCCGTCCGCATACATTTCCTTGATTCTCTTGTTAACCGTATCTAGCAAGGTGCTGTCCGCAGACTTGGAGAGCAGGATATAAGATCCTGGATCACTATTCTCTGTAGAGAACGGAACGACCTTCAGATTGGTGAAGCCATGCTCCTTGATGGCCTTCTCGGCAGAGACACGGGAAATGATGCGCACATCGTACTTGCCGGCTTCAATACCTTCGAACTGCTTCACGAAATTCTCGTCAGTGTAGATAATCTCTGCTTTGGCATCCGCATTCGCTTCATTATAATTCTCCAGCAGTGTGGCACCGGAGTTGCCTACTTCTGTTACGGCTTTATAGCCCTTCAGGTCTTCTACCGCCTTAAGGGTATTATCGTCCTTGCGGACTACGAATACATTCGCATTCTCAATAATCGGGAGTGAGAAATTGTACTTGCCGCGTCTCTCAGGGTTGGAGCTGAAATTGTTCGCCCCCAGCTGGAAACGTCCATTGTCCAGACCAGTCAGAATCCCTTCGAATTCAATCGCTTGAACCTCTAGCTTATATTCCGGAAGGTCTTTGAAGATCGCCTTCATTACTTCCACATCGTAACCTGTCAACTGCCCGTCCTTCTCGTAGCTAAAAGGGTTACTGACCCCGCTCGTAGCAGCAATAATGGTCTTCGTACCTGCTCCAGCACCATTTGTCTCAGCTGAGCCTGCGTTATTCTTATTTCCATTACCGCAGCCTGCAAGGACCAACCCGAGCAACACAATCAGAACGCCTGGCACAAATTTCTTCTTCATTATAACTTCCCCCTCGTCTAGTAAAAGCTCTCTCTCGTTGTCCTATGATGTCCAACTTATCATAGTCATTTAGTCTGGAATTATTATGTCACGGGGTATACACTGTGTCAAGGTGAACGGCCAAAGGATTGACGAATGCTGACGAACGAAGTCGATTGATGGCTGGGGTGTGCTTGGTTGGTTACCTAATATAGGTATCCCCCCAGCTGCTGGGGAGTATTCCCCTGGCTGCTAAGAAGACCGCACCACTCTCTTCCGGCGCGCCGGAACCTTGACGCCCTCCTTCTGAAGCTTGCTCCAGTTGCCGGGATTGGTCAGGTCCGGGATACGCTGCTCCAGAATAGCCTGATATTGAAGGGCCTTCTCTTCCAGATGGGCAACACGCTGCTTGGCCTCTTCCAGCTGAAGGAGCGCCGCTTCCCTGTATTCCATCATCATAGCAAAGCGCTGTTCAATCGTCGAATCCCCTTCGAGGCAGAGATCGACGTAGGTTTTGATGCTTTCAATGGGGAGGCCGGTCTGCTTGAGGCACCTAATCCCGTACAGCCAGTTGATCGATTCATCGTCGAACAGTCGGATGTTGTTCTTATCACGCTGAATGCTCGGCACCAGCCCTTTATCCGTATAATAACGCACAGCATGTTCAGTTAGTCCCGTCATGGAAGCCGCTTCTTTGACTGTATACATGTTAATCCTCCTTAAAAAAAGATAATTTAGCTCCGATATCTTCACGGAAACAACTGACTATCTGGAAAATCCACAATGTCCAGCAAATCCGGTATTTTTCAGTATACTCATCATACTTTAGGAACCGGCCCCATATGAATTAGAAGACAGAGCAGCGGGTACGAATCCAGATTTGAAGTATGGAAGGAGAATCAGCCTTGGCCTTATACATTCCGCTTGAATTCTCTGAGCGATTTGCGCATTTCGGAAGCAACACCTTTGTTCAGCAGGGAGGCATATTTGAGTCTCCAGAGCTAATTTCTATAGGAAACAACGTCTCTATTCAAGCTCCATATGCTATCCAGCCGAAAGATGTGAATCACGGAATTTCTGGCGATAGTCCAGTTATCTCTATAGGAGACGGTTGTCAAATCAACAGAAGTGTCCAGATCACAGCTCACCCCAGGATTATCTTAGAGCCAAATGTTCTGATCCATTCCAACGTTCTAATGGAAGGGGATATTACCATTGGAGAAGGCTCCTGGATCGGAGCAAACTGCCGCCTATCCGGGAATATACGTATTGGAGCTGGGAGCGTAGTTAAGGCAAACAGCATGGTTTTGGACAATGTTCCCGACTATTGCGTGGTTTCAGGTAATCCCGCATCAATTGTGCAGATTTATGAGACTTCCTCCGGGAGCTGGGTGGATGTGTCTGCTCATGATCAGGCCCAGGCTATTCTTACTGCCCGAAGCCGCCTTCCCCTGTTATCAATCTGTATCCCAACTTACAACCGCGCGCCTTATCTTGACGCTTGCCTCCAGTCGATTTATGCTCAGATCGGAAATAATGAGCTGATCGAAGTGGTAGTATCCGATAACGCCTCCACAGATGCCACGCCAGCGATCATAGACAAGTATATGGCCCTGTACTCCAATATGAAGTCAGTACGCAATGACACGAACATTGGCGGAGATCCTAATATTCTTCATGTATTACAGCTGGGGAGAGGGAAATTTGTAAAAATGCAAGGCGATGATGATTATTTTCTGCCCGGCAAGCTTATGCCCCTGCTTCATGTACTGCACAGCCATCCGGAATGTGGAGTCTTCCATATTAGTCTAATTAACGGAAATAGGCCTCCCCGCCTGGAATCCGGCATGAGTAATTTCCTGGCCGCAACCACCCTTTATGCGGCTTTTATCAGTTCTGTTGTTCTAAGACGTGAGGATTTGGAGAAGATCGAGAACCCGGCGCTATTCATGACCTCTAAATTCAATCAGTTATATCTTCAATATTCTATATTAAAGGATAACCCGAACTTCTGCATCATGTACGATAGTATCTTCGGTTATGGTGGTGCTTACAATCCTAAATACAGTTTTGCTGAAGTTTTTTTTAACGGGTATCCGTCTATCCTTAGCCATTTCTTGGGCACTGGTTTGACTGCTGAAGAAATTTCCAGAGAGAAAAAACAAACATTTTATCACTATACCATTCCATGGTTTCGGAATAATAAGGCAACTGTGACTACTGATGAGTTTGAAGAGATCTACAAAAAATACTATCAAGATGAACCCTATTATGAGGATGGCCTTGCCATCATGAAAGCAATACGCCAATCCTAATTTAGGAAGGAAGTTAATGGGTTATGTCGCACTCTTTAGAGCCTAAACCAGTTTCTAGTTTCTTTTACTGTGGCAAAAGCACAGATATCTCTCCCATCGGACAATTTCATCATCCCGAGTTCGTTCTCATTGGCGACAGGGTAACAATCAAAGATGATTACTGCATACAGTCCACATTACAAGATTCTTTGCCTGTACCCAAAATTATTATAGGAGATGATTGCAGATGTGAGCAAGGACTCACTCTTCAAGCCCTAAACCGTATTGAAATCAAGCCTCGTGTCACTATTGGCAGTAATGTTAGTATATCAGACCCAAGGTATGAGTATCGTCAGGTAGGATTGCCGGTCTTAGCACAAGGATGGATGGACAGCACTGGAGAAGTTATCATCGGAGAAGGCACACAAATAGGTGATGGAACTGTTATTGCAGGTAATATCCGAATAGGCAAGCACTGTGTAATCCAGCCTGGAAGTGTTGTTGAGCAAGATCTTCCGGATTACTGTGTGGCAGGCGGATCTCCGGCACAAATTCTGCAGCAGGAGACGGCTAAGCTCCAACCGCGAACTGCGGGCTTGAGTTCCGGCACACCGGAATCTACTCCGCTTCTCTCCATTTGCATTCCGACTTATAACCGCGCAATCTACCTTGATCTCTGTCTTTCTTGCATATTCAGTCAATTACAGAACGATAGCCGGGTAGAAGTAATTGTCTGTGACAATGCCTCCACCGACGCTACTCCACAAGTGATTGCACGTTATGCCAGCCGTTATCCTAGCCTCAAATCCTTCAGAAACAGCACGAACATAGGGGGCGACCGCAATATATATCTTGTAGCCCAACTGGCAAGGGGCAAGTTTATAAAATGGCAGGGTGATGATGATTATTTTGTGGAGGATTCAATCCCTTCTCTACTTGATGTCATCCATGATCATATGCAGTGCGGAATTATATATTTGAATGTGCATAACCATGATGGCCAGGTTTATACTGCAGAAGGTGCACCCGCCTATCTTCGAACCTCAGGTATTATGTGTACCTTTATTTCCGGCATCATTCTACGAAGGGAAGATTTTGAACAAATTGAAAAGCCCTTCCGTTATATCGATTTATCGCTAAATCAAGCTTATATGCAGTACGAAATTTTAACCAGAAACCCTAGCTTTTGCGTGGTGAACCGGAGAATGTTTAATTTTTCCGGAAATCCTCCTTCAGGATACAATCTCGGGGAAGTCGTCTTCCGTAGTTATCAGACTATTTTGCATCATTTCATTGGTAAAGGATTAAGCGAGGTAGATGTGCAGCAAGAGAAACTAGCTGCTCTCTACAATTACATTCTCCCTTGGTACACAGGAATCATGCGTGATCACGCCCCTGTTTTTACCGATGACTTTGAGGACCTCTTTAGAGAATTTTATGGAGAAGAGTCCTATTTCGAAGATGTCCTGCTGCGAATTGCAAGTATAAAAGCTCTGGCACAAAGCTAAGGAGGGATTTAGTATGCATAAACCGGACACACTTCAGGCAAACCATCAGCCAGATTCACAGGAATCTCAGATGTCCAATTTAATGAATTATGCCAACTTTCTATATAACCAGAAAAATTATGAGAACGCCGCTGTGTTCTATGAAAAGTTTCTTTTGGAAGCAAAGACGTTGAATGAAGAAACCTATGAGGCCTATGGGAGACTCTCGGATTGTTACATTGCTGCTGGGGATGTAAATAAAGCCTTGTTAGCAGCATTCCAATCCTTTGCTTATGGAATTCCCCATCCCGTGATCTGTTACAAAATCGGCACTGCATTCATGCAGAAAAGCCAATTGAATATGGCTATTTTCTGGTTTGATATGGCTACCCAAGAAACCATTGCACATGAACACATAAACTATGATGCCTCTTTTGCCAACTGGCTCCCCCATTTACAATTATGTGTCTGTTATGAATCATCAGGCGAACACGAGAAGGCCTTTCACCATCATAAAATAGCCCAAAAATATAATCCCGATCATCCAAGTATAGTATACAATCAAAAGTATTTTGAATCTTTGTTCCGCAGAATCGAAGCTCCCTCTTCGAAGGCTCACCCCGAGGCTGAAGTAGTGGGGGGAAACGACACAAATTCCATAGATATCAACTCCGAAATACTGAATACTGAACAAAACGATGTAATTTTCACAGGAGAACGGGTTGTCATTAACGATGCCGTCAAAAAGAATCACGGAGATGTGCTGGAAGAACATTTGAACAGATACAAATTAGCCCAAAAGTTCGTCAAGGATAAAAGGGTGCTGGATGCTGCCTGTGGGGCAGGGTATGGGAGTAAAATGCTGCAGGTGGCCGGTGCAAGTCATGTCCTTGGCGTAGATATCGATGAAGCCAGCTTATCTAATGCGCGCAAAACATATGGTCATGATCAGATTGATTATGCTTACGGAAATGTCAACAAGCTTGAACTTGAAGACAATAGCTTTGATGTCGTTGTTTCCTTTGAGACCATTGAGCACATCGATGATGGCAGTGTATGGATTAAAGAATCCGCCAGACTTCTCAAGGATGACGGAATCTTTATTGTCTCTACACCTAACCGCAGCATAGCGAACCCTGCTGGCTACTTCGTGGAACAGCCAAGAAATCATTATCACAAATATGAATATACGATTACTGAGCTTGTGGGGGAGTTACTGAAAGAATATGATATCCTGGAGTTGTACGGTCAAACCTTCGTCTCCGATTATTCAGCCTTCCAAGCCCAAGTTGTCAGAAATGCGAGAGCAATGCCTCCTACAACCACGCCTTATGACAATCCCGTCATTAACGGATACGAGCTAATGGATCTCGGAAGAGTTAAGGATATGAATCCTTTGTATGTGGTGGTCGTGTGCAGAAAAAAACGCCCCGTTTCCTTAGAATAGACAGATTAAAGATGGGCACAAATACAGGACCGGCCACTGGGGCTGGTCCTGTATTTGTTTTTGTATTTATTTTGATGATGTTACTGCTCCCTGAAAAATATAATAACCCCTGCTTGACTTCGTGTTACACGAAGGCGTTAGGCTCATCATATCACTAAATCATCCTTAGGAGGACAAGACCATGCAGACTGTAACCTTGAATAATGGAGTAAAAATGCCGATCCTCGGCTTTGGTGTCTATCAGATTCCAGATGCTGAAGAATGTGAGAATGCGGTGTATGAAGCACTGAGCGCAGGCTATCGCCTGATCGATACCGCCTCCGGTTACTTGAATGAAGAGGCGGTAGGCCGCGCCATCAAGCGCAGCGGCATACCGCGCGAAGAGCTGTTCATCACCACCAAGCTCTGGATTCAGGATGCCGGATACGAGAGCGCCAAGCTCTCCTTCGCCAAGTCCCTGAAGAAGCTGGGGCTGGACTACTTAGATCTGTACCTCATTCACCAGCCGTTCGGCGACTACTATGGAGCCTGGCGTGCAATGGAAGAGCTGTACCACGAAGGCAAAATCAGAGCGATCGGGGTCAGCAACTTCCTCCCGGACCGCCTGATGGACCTCATCGTCCATAACAAGGTCGTTCCTGCTGTCAATCAGGTGGAGACACATCCGTTCTTTCAGCAGACGGATAACGCTGCTTTTATGAAGGAACAAGGTGTACAGATTGAATCATGGGGACCGTTTGCCGAAGGGCGCTACAACCTGTTCAGCAATGAAGTGTTAACCGGGATTGCCGCTAAGCATAACAAATCCGTCGCCCAGGTTGTGCTGCGCTGGCTGATCCAGCGTGATATCGTGGCGATTCCGAAGTCCGTGCGCAAAGAGCGGATTGTGGAGAACTTTGATATTTTCAACTTTGAGCTGAGTGCAGACGATATGACTCAGATTGCCCTACTCGATACGGGCGAGAGCCTGTTCTTCTCCCACCGGGACCCGGAAATCGCCAAACGGCTGGGGAATTGGCGGGTTGAGCTGTAAGCCGGAGGCGAACTTGCAAGTGAATGTCGAAGAAAGGCCCATGCACAGTTGCATGGGCCTCTTTGTCTGCTAAGGATTCCGCACCCACCTCACCGCATCGGCCGCGACATATCCGGTCGTTCCATTATTACGGATGGTCACACTCCCGGAGGTGCCTGCCGTGAAGGAATAGGTGCCAATCAGATTCCAGGCTCCCCCGTTCGCAGTCTGGTCTATATTCAGCGTTGCCGTCCCTCCGGAATGAACGACTTCCAGCGGAATTGCAGTCGACCGGTTGAAATGCTGCGGCCACATCATATAGACGCTATAGGTAGCCGTAGCGGGCAGGTCGGGGGTAAAGGTTATACTTTTGCTGCCTTTGCCGCTGTTGTCATCATGCAGATAGTTGACACCGTACCGGTCAGTCTGCACCGCAGCGGTCTTCCAGCTTCCTGTCTTCAGCACTCCGGTGGTGTCATTATTGTCCACAATCACCTCTTCACCAGGCAGGGTCGGCGGCGTGCCGCTGCCCAGGTCAAAGGAAACCTTGAACGTCTTGCCCTTGGCCGCGCTGACATTCACCGTTAATCGGATGGTCGGGCTGAGCTGCGTTACAGTAACCCCGGAATCTGCTGTGTACCCGCTTGCTGAACGGTCCAGCTCCACCTCAATCACGCCCGTGCCCGCTTGGGTCGGATCACTGACAGACAGCTCCAAGGTATCTCCGGCTTCCCGGGTCATAACCGCCGCTTTCTTGTTAACGGTAATCAGATCGGCAGAGCTTGCCCCATCCTCCCAGAAATTCGCTCCGATGATGCCGAGCTTCGTTTCTTTTACCGCCTGGACACTGGATGAATTCGCAAGCACTTCAATGTCTGGAGCAACAGCATAAGCGGCTACTTGAGCGGCTGTCTTGCCCGGCAGCAGGACATATTGATATTCGCCGTTACTCGGATTGACACCATGATCCAGCCATAAGGTCATATAATTGCGGGTGATCGGCGTGGAAGGTGTGACCGGACGGGGGTTGATCTGCTTCCAGTTGCCTGTTCTGGCTTCTCTCTTAGCAGCAAGCGATACCGTCTGCGGAAAATAATATCCGGTATCCGCACCCGCCGTGCTGCCGGACAGATGTGCCCACTCCACCTGCTTCAGGGTCGATGCCCCGCCCAAAGTGGCAGGCTGCACTTCACCGTTCACAGTAAGCGTATTGCTGCCCGCCGTGTTCAGCTTCCGGTTCTCTACAATCGTCTCCACAGCAATATTATCCGTGCTGCTGATGCCTGCACCAAGAGCCACGATTTCATCGTCGAACATGAACCATGATTTTCTCGCGCTCAGGTCATGATCCCCGTACTTCAGCTCCATGCCAGAGACGCCGTACAGATTCTGCATATCGGTGCCGCCGGTCCACTGCCTCGTACTGGTGTGGCTGCCGGAAGAGGTCTGCGACAGCACCGTTGTTCCCGGCAGGCGGTAATTATCCACAGTGGGCCAGTAGCCATCGCTGTATTGTCCGAGATCACTGTTATATAAGCTGGTCATACCGGCTGAGGTATACCAGGCTTTGGCGTTCTCACTGTTGATCGCTTCATAGCTGCTGATCCGGCTGGAATACATCGCAAGGCCGAAGCTGTAGCCCGGCCGGTGCTGGACGGCCCGGTCCATCGCTGCGAACTGCTTGTAGACAAGAAGCTCTGCCGAAGGCACTACCGCCGGGTCACTATTAATACTTTTAGCCAGAGCAATAGCTGGAACGGGTGCATCTTCATAAAAAGACTTGAAGGTGTCTGAAAGCATCCAGCCTTTCAGCATCTGCTTAAAATCGCCTGCTTGCGCGGGTGGCGCAATTCGGGATAAGTTCAAAATGCCCTGCATCACCCGATGACCTGCATCGTGATCCTGGCTGTAGTTTCTAGAGATCTCCCTGCCGCGGACCATGTCCATGATAGCGCCCTTGTACATCACCGGCTGGTAAGCGTTATACACCCACTCCCATACATTGGACTGCTTGGGATCACTCACCTGCCAGGAAGAGCCGTGAAGCATCCCCATCAGATCACTGACGGCCAACAGCAAGTCAATGCCATAACCTCCGGTGTAGGGAATGTTGTTATGCTGAATGAATGAACCGTCCCGGTAGAAGCCGTCTCCGCTGAGCGTATAATTGAAGACGGAGGACAGTCCGTCGCGGGCGGCGGCGACCTTGGTGCCATCTTTGACCAGGATGCCCCGCTCGCCTACCACCATCGCCTTCCAGGTGCGGTTAGCTCCTGTCAGGGTAACAGCGGGCGAGAAGCGTTCCACGGCTGTCATATAATTCGTAACCTGTGCCGGGGTTAAGGAGTCATACAGCAGCACCGTTATATCGTTAAGCTGCAAGGGAATGCCGATTTGCCAATCCCACCAGTTGCTCGTTCCGCTGGCTGTCGGCGTTACCGCCTCGTGATATCGGGTGGTGTACATATAATCGAGTGCAGCCGCGATATCGCTCCCGAGCTGACTATTCTCATGCAGCGCCGTGCCGGTAGTGGCATACGCGAGCGCCATCGTCTTCAGCCGTTCATAGGTCACCCGGATATGAATCGAGTTCCCGATGCCCGGGTTATCGCTCCACAGATAGGTGCGGGCGGGCGAGGTATTCATTGTCTGCCAATAGCCGCTGGCTTCATTCCCTAGCTTGGTAAGGGCTGCGGCAATATCGGCGTCCGCCGTATTCAGGGAGGGCCCTCCTGTAAGCATTACCTTCCGGTTCTCCCGCATCCCGTCGAATTCATCCGCAGCACGGGCACGTTCGGCTACTCCTCCCAAGCCGCTGACCAGCAGCAGTAGCACTAACGCCATCAAACCGCTTTTCATGAGTAACCTTCTCATTAACGTTCCTCTCATTAGCAACCTTCTCATCCATAATCCCCCTTGTCGCCGTATTCAACCTTTGCACAAAACAGATAGTCTGGCTTTCCAGCACACGCAAGCTTGCTGTTGCTGCGCTCATCTTGCGGCTCCCCTTCATACAAGCTTGCTTCTCTGCACCAATGTTCCAGCATTCCCCACTCATAAATCCGTTCGTTGTAAAGCGCTTTCATTTAATATTATAGATAGAGCCCGGTAGTGAAAGAAACTACATGCATTCGAGAAAAGGTATGATATTTCGAGCGTTCCGGCAAAGATGCTCCTCATTCACGCCTGCCGCCCACTTTCGGTCTACTCAAAGGGATTTATCCCTCTGAATCTCCCAAAAAAGCCGCAAAACCTTGCGGCCTGCGGCGTACAGCTTGCGACATACCGCCTACAGCTTGCGGCGTGCGGCCAGCAGCTTGCGGTTACGGGTTACGGTTTATAGCCTACAGTTTACTGCCTACTCCTTGCGCTTTGCAGCCCGCGGGTTACAGCCTGCGGCTTACCAGCTTAGTACATTTCATAACTAAGCTGGTCGGCCAGCTCACCTTCATGGTCAAATGCTGCATAGATGCAGAGCTGACCGGCCGGTGTATCCCCGGCATCGTAGCCGATACGGAAGGAGTGGTCTTCGGCAAACGTCAAGTCGGCCAGCACCAGCTCATTCACATCTTCATCAGGATGAGCGTCCGCAATTAGCTGCAATACCCGGTCAAGCAGCCCCTCCAGCTCGGCCCACACCTTTTGAATCTGTGAAGTCAAGCCTCTCATTGCGACCTTGGTGGGAACTTCCGCTGTAACGGCAAGCTCACTCCCCCTGATTTGAAGCTGCGCCTTATAACAGGTAAAGGTAGTATCATATTGAAAAATCCCTACTCCCTCTACCCTATGATCCGGCTGCGTAATGAGGTTATTGGCAACATCCAGTTGTACAAGCTGCGAATGAAGATTCGTATCCAGTACCGTAAGTTTGTTCTCAGAGCAATACAGTTCGGTCAACTGCAGATTGTGACTGAGGTCCAGACTCGTGAGATGATTATTGAAGCATCGCAGACTCGTAAGTGAAGGATTGCCACTGGTGTCCAGACGGGTTAAATGATTATGGTTACAGCGAATTTCCGTCAGCTCTGTACAGCTTGCCATATCCAGCTCAATGATATAGTTGCTGCCGCAATCGACCCGCTCCAGCGCCGTATTGTCACTAAGCTTCAATTCATGCAGCGAGTTATAACTGCAATTCAGTACCTTGAGCCGGGGATTGCTGCTTAACTCCAAGTTGGACAACATATTCTCATGACACTCCACCGTCTCCAGCGCAGGATTCTGGCTAAGGTCCAGAGTACGGATATGATTCCTGCTACAGTCCAGTTCCTTCAAAAGCCGATTAGGCTGAGTATTCAGCTCAATCAGCCGGTTGCTCCGGC
Source organism: Paenibacillus sp. FSL R7-0210 (assembly GCF_038009085.1). Taxonomy (NCBI): domain Bacteria; kingdom Bacillati; phylum Bacillota; class Bacilli; order Caryophanales; family Paenibacillaceae; genus Paenibacillus; species Paenibacillus sp. FSL R7-0210. The sequence continues at coordinate 922,515 of NZ_JBBPAR010000001.1, read as the reverse complement.
AGTTCACAGTAACGAGTTCCGCATTCTGGCTAAGGTCAAGCACGGTTAACTCATTATACGAACAATCCAGCTCCTGAAGCGCCGTAAATTGTTCGATTCCCTGTAGACTTGAGAGCTTGCAGCCCTCAAGCTTCAGCGTAGTCACCGTGTCAAGATCGCTCCTGAAGACGGATTCACGGCCACCGCAGAAGTGATCCCTTACGAACTGCAGGAAACGTTCATCTGCGAAATCATCGGTAATTGAAATCTGCATGGTACTCCCCCTCTAAAATCATTGGGATTATTCTACCATACTCCGCAGAGTCATTCACTTGAAGCGCATATTCATAGATTCGCCTCAGGTCCCCAGTTCCACCTGGAACGAGGCGCCCCCGGCACCGTCAGGGTCGAACACCAGTCTAACCTTTCTGGGGTTTCCAGGGGCCCCGGTGTCTCCAGAATCACTAGGTTCACCTGAATCACCTGCGTCACTTGGGTCACCCGGGCCACTAAGTTCACCAGATCCCCCCAGGTCAACCGTGATCCGCTCAGACTTGTGGATCACCCTAGTAACAGGCCGATCGAGTTCAAGCTCCACTTTGATTGGACGGCGCTGCAGTTGTGTCGGATCAGCTATAGCTAGACTCCAGCCTGCCGGATTCCTACGCAGCACAATAGAGGCTTGACCGCTGCAAGTAATCCCCCCGCTTCTATACCAGCCTGGCTGCCAGAAATGCACAGCTAGCAGCCCCGATTCCGAATCCTCCACCGCGTGCACCCGGTGATTCAATTCCACAATCCGTATACTTGAAGCCCCGGCGAACCCGGCCGTTGCTTCTTCACTCCAGCCGGGCAGCAGCACATAGGCATAGGTATCCCCCTGCGGCGCTGCTCCATGATCGAACCAGAGTGTCTGATAGAATCGCTCGATTACCGCAGAGGAACCGGCGTCGTTGATTGCCCTCCAGCTCCCTTGCCGGGCCTCGCGCAAGGCATGGACGCAGCAGCGTTCAGGCAAATAAATCCCCACATCCGCGCCCCCGGTACTTCCCGCCATATGAATCCACTTAGGCTGAAGGGTATCTGTGAGTCCCAGCGTCCGGCAAATCTCTGTTCCGTCTGCTGTAATCGTATGGTCTCCTGCCGGGTTCCATTGCCGGTTTTCTATAATCGTTTCCACTCTGGCGGAAGTACAGCTCTTAATATCCGAACCTAAGGCAACAATACGGTTACCGAACAAAAACCAGCTTTTGAGCGCGGTCAGTCCATCGGCTTCGTTAACAACATCCTGAAGCTCCATCGCAATGGCGCCGTATTGGTTATGAAGCACAGCCCCGCCAACATAAGCCCTGTTGCTTAATTGGCCCTGCCCGGCTCCATCCTCTTGCAATGTCTTCGTTACCGTGGTTCCAGGCAGGCGGTATGGATCAACGGTCGGCCAGTAGGCATCCGCATATTGCCCCAAGTCACTATTGTACAGGTGGCTCATGCCATACGCTGTATACCAGCCCTTCAGATGCTCTCTGTTGATAGATTCATAGGTGAAGGTCCGGCTGGAGAACATACTGATCGAGTAGGCAAAACCCGGACCTTGCAGCACCACCCTGTCCATATGGGCAAACAGCTTGCAGCAACTCGCTTCCGGAGCGGGCTGCACAAGTTCATCGTCCAGCAGCGCTCCAGTCTCAGCTGCGGTATCCGGCGGCGCTTCGGCGATGTACGATTTATACGTATCTGCCAACACCCACCCCTTCACCCTGGAGAGCAGCCGTGCCTGATCCGCCTCACCCAGTATGCGCGAGAAACGCAGGCAGGCCGTGATCACGGAATGTCCACTCTCATGATTCTGCGAATCCTCCCGTGAGACTTCTCTGCCGCTCACCATATCCAGCATAGATCCCCTGAACATAAGAGGCACGAATGAATCCTTAATCCACCCGGCCGTCAAACCCCGAGCTTCATCAGGCAATTCCCAGGGGGTACCGTGAAGCCATACCATCAGGCGGACCACATCATGCAGCAGTGAAACCCCATATCCCCCGGTGTAGGCATACTTGTCATGCTGAATAAAGGAGCCGTCTTCATAGAAGCCGTCCCCTTCACTGGCATTCCTGAACAGCGGAAGCAGCGCATTCCGGGCTGCAAGGAGCTTCTGCCAGTCGCCCCGGATAACGGCCGTCAGGGCAGCCGCCGTAGATTTCCAGACCAGATTCGCTCCCGTTGAAGGCGGAGCCTGAGCCACGAACCACTGCGCATGAAACGCCGGATCGCCCACATATTTGTCTACGGGAAGAAGCAGAGACTCTATGAACTCCTTATCCAGCAGTTCCTCCATGAGCAGAAGGGTCTCCACCAGCGCGATTGGCACGCCAATCTCCCAATACCACCAGTTGCCATAGGGCTGACAGGTTTCGTTGTATCTATGCTCAGACAGCCATTCTAATCCATAAATGATCCTTAGCCTTAATGAATAGTCCATATAATAGGTACATTTGGGAGACTTCAGCGCGATGGCCATCTCCTTCAAACGGAGAATGATCTGAAATACATCCGCCGCATTCTCCTGAAACGGGATATCCGCCCAAAGCAGCTCCTGATGATAAAGCATCTTATCCCGGGCATCGCGGACCCGTTTCAGCGATTCCGGACGAAGCGTATCTCCCACGAGATATTGCAGCCATTTGTTTTTTAAACTCTGCATGGACATTCTCTCCTTGAGCCTACTGCCCTACCTTGACAGTTGTTTGCCTTGCTCCCGCTCCGCGAGCGGAGAAGGTGGAATAAGGCTTCCCCACTCCCCGGGTTTAGCGCCCAGCTCCAGAACAAGCGTGCCTCCTCCGGCGATTTCTTCATGGCGGACCCATGCACGGTCCAGCTCCTGACCGTTGAGCGAAGCGGACAAAATATAACTTTTGCCGGACCCGCTGCCTGCTCCTTGTGTCTCAATCGTCAGAGGAACCGGATTCGCCTGTGCGCCCAGCAGCAGCGTCACCTTATTGAAAACCGGAGGAACGAGGAAATAGAGGTCCTGACCCATCAACGGATACAAGCCCATCGCTGAACAGATGTAAAAGGCACTCTGGCAGCCCATATCCTCGTTATCCCCCAACCCGTCACGCTCAGCCCGGAAGTATTGCTCCAGGCATTCCCGTACCCGGTCAGCCGCCCGGTCCGGCCTGCCCGCATAGATATATAGATAAGGAATATGCAGCATCGTTTCCTTGGAGTTATAGAAGCCCCCGTCAAAAAAATAATCTAAATGACGGACAAAGGCCTCCGCTCCCCCATGCCGTTCAACAAGTCCATGAAAATCATGCTGGGTGCTGAACGACCATTGCAGACTGGTGCCCTCGTAGAAATACGGATCATTCCATGAATCCGGCAGACAGGATTCCCGGTCAAATGACGTTACCCATTCCCCGCCGGACAGCCGGGGCGCAAAACACTTCAGATCCTCGCGCCACAGATTCCATAGCTTCTCCGAGCTTGTATAATAGTCCTCTGCCGTCTCCTCCTGCCCAAGCTCCTCGGCCAGACGGCCGATGCACCAGTCCTGATAAGCATATTCCATATGGCGTGACACACAGTTCTTCTTCACATCCGTGGACAAGTAGCCTAAGGAATGGTAATCCTGCAGATGACGGCCATAGAGCCAGGTATCCGGGGACTGCACCTCATTATTCTTACGCATCTGCTTGAGGGCCTTCGCGTAGTCGATGCCCTCAAGCTTCTTCAGCGCCGCTTCACAGAACAGAATATCGGCAGAGCTTCCGCCTTGAATCATGGCGCTATGCCCCATGATCCAGGCGTCCGGCAGCCAGCCGGTATGGTCCGCGATGTCCAGCAGACAATTCAGGATATCCGCTTCAAGCTGCGGGTCGAGCAGTGTAATCAACGAATTGGCATTCCGCACACTGTCCCAGAGCGCGTACAGGTCGGTATAATGCCGGACCCCTGATTCCCAGGCGAAGTTCTCATCATCTACTCCGAGGTCACTCGGCATACAGAACAGACGGGTCATCAGGGTATAGAACAGCCGGGTATGCTCCACGCTGCCCCCTTTCACTGTGACCCGGCTGAGCTTATCCTCCCAGATGTCGCTGGCCGCCTGGCGGATGTCATCGAATCCGGCGGACGCTTCCCGGTCTACACTGGCCCTGGCCTTGCCGACACTAACATATGAGATGCCAGTCTTCGCCACCAGGACTCTGCAATCGCCGAAGCTAAGGGAAGCCTTGCAGTTCGCGCCATCTACAGACGGCCCTTGGCGTACTCCGCCTGCATCCATCAGCATATGGCTCTGTATTGGCTGATCGAAGCGGATATAGAAGTACACGGAATAAGGGAATTCGTGTCCCCAGCCCCCGCGCAGGTCGCAGCGGCCTGCCAGCTCATATTCGGACAGAACTTCAATATATCCCCCGGTCGATACTCCGGTGGTCTTCCCCGGTTCATCCCCGCCCACCTGAATGACCGCTCCGGCATCAATCAGCAGACCCGCCAATTCATTCCCCGGATAGGTGTAACGGTGGACTCCGGTCCGCATCGTGCTGGTCAATTCAGCCTGGATGGCGGCAGGCAGCAGCTTCACGCTGTAATATCCGGCTTCGGCATGTTCATCCCCCTTCTCATAAGGGTCCAACTGAAACCTCGGCATTCCGGTATAGGGGGTGAAGCCGACATTGCCATAACGCCCGCCGCCCCCGGTTCCGCTGACATGCGTATGACTGAACCGGATAATCGGCCGCGAGCTGTCGTAACCGTGGGATAGCTGCGGCGGCAGGGTATCCGGTCCAAGCCTTACGATACTGTTCGGCAGATAAGGCCCGCACAGGCAGTTATTCTCCCCGTCCACGCCGATGAACGGATCGACATGGTCCACTCTTCTTTTACTCAAATCAGGTCCTCCTTCCTTGCCATGAATCTGTTCCCTCTACCAAAAGATTTCATTCTCGCCCTTGAGCTTCAGCAAGGCTTCCAGGAAGAAATAGTCGCCGTAAATGATCGGCACCTCGACTTCGGCACCAGCCGGGAAGCTGCCGGTTCCCTTGGTAATGAGCGCCTCTTCCGCCGGATCTTCCGGCGCGTAGTGGCGGAACAGCGATTCTGTAATGGCACTTCCGAGCTTCCGGTACCGGTCGGCTTCTTCGCCCTCCAGCAGGTAAGCTATCTCCAGCATTCCGCTGGCCGCGCAGGCAGCAGCCGTTGAATCTTTGGCCCATAGCTGATCGGTAGGCGCGCGGAAATCCCAGGGAGGCACCAGATCCTCCGGCAGCGCAGCAACGAAGTAATCCGCTGCCGCTCTAGCGGCATTCATGAACCGGATATCACCTGTATACCGGTACCCGATCGCGAATCCGTAGATCGCCCAGGCTGATCCGCGCGACCAGGCGGAATCCGGACTATACCCTTGTCCGCCCAGCGCCTCAATCCGCTCTCCCGTCTCGGGATCGAAGCGGACGATATGATGCACCGAGCCGTCCTCCCGGATGAATTCCCGCAGCGCCATCTCCGAATGGGCGACAGCGATGTGACGATACCGCGGGTCCTGTAGTTCCCCGCTGGCCCAGTACAGCAGTCCAAGGTTCATCATGCAGTCGATGATCGCCAGACCTTCACTGCCTTCATGCAGCCAGGCACGGATGAAATTCCCCTTGAGATTGAACCGGCTGGCCAGATGACTGGCAGCGATCAGCCCTCTTCTCCGGGACAGCATGTTACCGGTGAGCTTATAATCGGCAACCGCTGACAGACTCCAGAGGAAGCCGTTATCGTGATGGAGCTGTTCATATTCCTGAAGCGGCGTGTCCAGTTGCTCCTCGCAGCTCTCGGCAATGCGCCGGTATTCCTCATCGCCTGTGTTCCGGTAAGCCAGCCACAGAATGCCTGGCCAGAATCCGTTGGTCCAGCAATCGGGGTCACGCGCATCATATTGTCCTCCGTAGGTGGCATTCGGGAAGGTGGCTCCGATCCGGCTCCGTGTACGGCTTAATTTGTGCTGGGCATAGTCCCAGGCTTCGTTGATCCAAGTCTCCATAATCTCCAGGTCTTCCTTTCTCGTCTACAAATTAGAGGGCAGGACGCCCGGAAATAACGGACCTCCTGCCATCTTTTCCACTTGTCAGTTATTGCGCGGCTTTCCAGGCATCAATCTGGGTCTGCAGTTCAGTCTTGACCTTCTCAATGCCAGCTTTCTTCAATTTTTCATTGCGTTCCGCAAGCATTTTGGCAGGGTCAGGAATAGCACCCGTGCTTGCGGCCCGGTATTCACCGATGACCGAGGTAAGCTGGGTAATCTCGTTCTTCACCGGCGATTCGTCGAAGACGAAGCCCAACAATGGCGAACGTTTAGCCTCATCATTGAATTGCTTCCAGCTTGTATACAGATCATCCGGCTGGCCCGGCTTCAGATAATTGATCAGCTGATTGCCGACCACCCAGAACAGGGCAGAGCTGCCATACCCGGAATCGGCAATCGGCTCGATCCGGTTCTCGCTGATCTTCTTGTAATGGGTGCCTTCGATGCCGTTAACGAACAGGTTCACAGCATACGGATCAGTATGCAGCGCATTCAAGACCATCATAGCCCGCTCGGGGTCCTTGGAGGTGCGGGAGATGGAGAACATGGATCCGGCCGCAAGATCCGTAGTGACGATAGGCTCCTCAATTACCTTGGATACGAAATCATATTTATTGTCCGAGGCGATTTTCAACTCAATATCCGCGCCCGGCTTCCAGACCGCCTGCTGCATCCAGATCTTGCCCTGCTTGCGCAAGTCGCCGATCTCCGTCGTTGTAGTCGCCGCATCGCTGTTGATGTAGCCCTTCTCGTAATAACTGCGGTTCAGCTCATACTCCGCTTGGGCAATGGATGAAATCTCCGGATCAACGACTGACTTAATCTGGATGTTATCTGTATTTGTGTAGTCATAGAGGAATAAAGGAATCTTGTTCGGCGTCGGCCCGATGGCGCGGAAGTTCGAACGGGTCTCATACATCATCCCTTCGCCCGACTCCTTAATGAAGTCCAGGATCAGCCCCGGCTCCTTCTCCTTCAGCAGCTTGAACCAGGGTTCAAAGTCTGACATTGTCTTAATATCCTCAATCGGAATATTATATTTGTCGATGATATCCTTGCGGTACGTGTAGGCCTTGCCTTGGGTAATCTCTTTGTTGGTTGGAATGCCGTACAGCTTGCCTTTGTAGCGCGGAGCCTCCAGATAGATCGGATTCAGGTTCTCCGTAATCCCCTGCCCGTATTTGGCCAGCAGGTCATCGAGATCCAGGAACGCACCCTTGGCCACGTTGCCGAAGAAATTAAGCCAGGACGCGGTGAATACCAGGTCCATCGGTTCTCCGGCATTGAGCATCAGCTCGGTCTTCTGCTTGTATTCGCTGGAGGCAATCGGCTGCAGATCCACGGTGGCATTGAATTTCTCTTTGAAATATTCACTCAGCTTAGCTTCGACCAGTGCGTCATCCCGCTGCGGCGCACCGAAGTAGATGATCGAGACCTCGTAAGGCTTCAGTGCTTCCGCACCACCCGCAGGCTCCGCACTGCTCGTGCTGTTCGTAGCGGCCGCGCCGCTTGAAGCTGAAGGTTCGGCAGAACCCCCGTTGTTACCGCCTGAGCACGCTTGCAAGGATAACGCCAGAACCAGAAGAATCGCCGTGAATAGCGGTCTGCGCCCTTTTAACTTTGTCATATTAACCCTCCCCTAGATGATTATGCTTCTATATAGAACGGCAGGCAGCCTGTGCTGATGCCGGTTCCACCACGCTTTAGCCTTTTACTGCCCCGACCGTCAGGCCTTTGACAAAATACTTCTGAAAGAACGGATACGCAATCAGAATCGGTCCCATCCCGATCACCGCCATCGCCATCTGCAGGGATTCGTTCGGAAGATTCTTCATCATATTGGGATTCTGGGCAGCCAGCTCCACATTATTGCGCAGGTACTGCACATCGTTGAGGACGCGCATCATCAGATACTGCAGCGGATACTTATCCTCGCTGGTGATATACAGCAGCGCATTGAACCAGTCGTTCCAATAGCCGATGGTACTGAACAGGGCCATGGTCGCCAGGACCGGCAACGAGAGCGGCAGAACGATCCGCAGGAAGATTCTCAGCTCCCCCGCACCGTCAATTCTGGCCGATTCGATCACCGCAGGATGAATGGTCGTCTGGAAGAAGGTCCGCATAATAATGACGTTGAACGGCACAATCAGCATGGGCAGAATCAGCGCCATATACGAATCCTTGATATGCAGCGCTTGTGTATAGATCAGATATCTGCTGACCATTCCTCCATTGAACAGCATCGTGAAGAACAGGAAGAAGGTAAACACATTACGGAACGGATAATCCGCACGCGAGATGGGATAAGCATACATTGCCATGAGCAGCACGCTAAGCGCTGTTCCTGCAATAGTGATGGTGATACTCACGCGATATCCCGACACAATCGTCATCCAGTCCTTGAAGATCGACTCATAGGCAATGAAGGACCACTTATTCGGAATGAAGCTGTATCCCTGAGTCAGAATGGACTGCCCGTCTGTGAAGGAGACAATGATCACAAGCAGAACAGGCAAAAAGCAAAGGAGTGAGAGGATCACAAAGGCCAGATTTAAAAGTACATTTGACAATGCGGAGTTTCCGCCGATCGAGCTGCTGGTGTCATTCGCCATGATGATTCTCCTTTGATTAGAATAGTGCCTGTTCCCGGTCAATCCGTCTGACCATACTGTTGGTGGCTATGACCATAATGAAGCCCACCACCGATTGGACCAGCGCCGTTGCCGAGGACATTCCGATATCATTCAATTGCATCAGGGCGCGGTAGACATACGTATCAACGGTATCTGTTACCGGATACAGCGCTCCCGAATTCATGGGCACCTGGAAGAACAGTCCGAAGTCAGAGCTGAAGATGCTGCCCATGGACAGAATCGTCATAATAATGATGACCGGCCGGATAAAAGGGAGCGTGATATGCGTAATCTGCTTCCACTTGGAAGCCCCGTCAATCAGCGCCGCCTCGTAATATTCCGGATCGATTCCGGCAATCGCCGCGATATAGATCACTGCGCCGAAGCCCGCATGCTTCCAGGCGTTGACAAACACCAGAATGTAAGGCCAATATTCCTTCTCCGAGTACCAGAAGACAGGGTCTTGCCCGAAGGCCTTAAGCACTGTGGCATTGATGAAGCCGTGATCCGGCTGCAGGAAAGCGTATACGAGATAACTCACCACCACCATGGACAGGAAGTGCGGCAGGATGATGAAGCTCTGGTACACCTTCGCCAGCAGCCGCCGCCGGATCTCATTGATGGCTACCGCAATCGATACCGACAGCACCAGGTTCATAATCATGAAGGTCAAGCTGTACAGAAGTGTGTTTCTTACAATTCTCCACATATCCCCCGAGGAGAACAGGAACTGGAAATTATCAAAGCCTACCCAGGGACTGCCCCAAATCCCGTCCAGATAATTCACATTCTTGAAGGCAATAAAGATGCCGAACATCGGCAGATAGCTGTGCGCCAGCAGGACAAGCACCGCTGGCAGCAGCATCAGTGTCAGCGCCTTGTACTTCCACATGGCATGGATAAAGCTTGAGAATCCGGTGGTTCTACTCATGTCCATTACTCCTTTCATGGACTAATTATAGAACCATCCTGCCACCGCTTCGATGATGGATTCCCGTAAAAATGTGATCTTTTATCACTCAGTTGCCGGCAGGTTCGGTCTTCGTCCGGCGCAGCGGCAAGGTAATGATCGCCCGTGTCCACCCCACCCCGGTTCGCTCATAGGTTAATCCGTAGGCCTCGCCGTAATGGAGCTGGATACGCTGGTGCACGTTGCGGATGCCGTAGCCTCTTGCACTATGCTCTTCCCGCAGGATGGCGGCAAGCTCCTCCAGATCTACCGGCAGATGCCCGTTGTCCTCGACGATGAAGCGGAGTGTTCCTTCCGCTTGAACAGCAGATACCCGGATTTCTCCTTCTCCGTCCATCCCGCGTACGCCGTGAAGAATGGCATTCTCGATCAGCGGCTGGATAATGACCTTGGGCGTCTCATAGTCCCTCAAGGTATCATCAATCTGCCAACAGACCTCAAAGGTACCCGGATAACGTTTGGTTTGCAGCCGGGTGTACGCCTGGGCATGCTCCAGTTCTTCCCCGGCCGTAATCATGGTCCGGCCCCGGCTAAGTCCGATGCGCAGCAGCATGGACAAGTCCCTGACCATCTCTCCCACCTCGCCGTTTCCGCTATCCAGCGCATACCAGTAAATCGAGTCCAGGGTATTGTACAGATAATGGGGGGTAATCTGGGATTGGAGCATCAGCAGCTCATATTCCTTCTGCTTCAGCTTCATCCCGTAATTTTCTTCAATCGAATGATCCAGCCTGCGGGTCATTTTCACGAATGATCCCTGCAGAATGCCGAATTCATCATGCCGGAGCGGCTCCTCGGATAACGGCAGCTTGATGCCGGGCTCATAAATTTTCATCACAGAGACGAGCTTCACGACCGGCTTGACGACAAGTCTTACCAGATAGAGAACAAACATCAGGACAAAAGCCAGAAAAACAAAGGAGATGAGCACCAGCAGCTTTTGAAACCAGACTTGCTTGCCGGTAATGGATGCCAGCGGGATTTTGTACAGTAACCGGGTGTGGAATCTGGAGCTGTCCGAATACGCATAGAGCCACTCCTCCCCGCCTTCCTGGGCGAAGGTATAGCCGTAAGCGGCGTCCGGTTCGGTGCTCTTGCCGATCTCGGCCGCAGAAATGCTGCCTGACCCGGTGGACATCAGCAGCTCCCCGTTATCATTGAATAAGAAGGCGCCGGCCGCAGCAGGCAGCTCCACCGAGACCATATCCCGGGTCAGCATCACCTCAACCTTATGGACGACCAGCAGCCCGATCACCTCGTTATAATTCCGGGGGTTCAGAATACTGCGCATGAAGGAGACCGTCCGCTCGCCCGTCGCTGAAGGAATGACGCGCAGCGCCCCTGCGCCGCTGACATCCATCTGCTTGACCATCACGTCCGGCAATCCGCTGTTCACCTGGTCCAGATATTTGAATCCTTTGGTCTTGTGGGACAGATCGAACGGTGTATCCCTGCGCTCAATGTTCTTCATATATATCGCATATTCCGTGCCGCCGGTAGACCAGCTCTCCAGAATATTGTCAGCCTGCTGGATTTCATTCAGGGTATCAATTCCCGTCCAGAAGCTGTACCCTGCCGGATTGCTAAAAAAATGATTATCCAGCAGCGTGATCGTCCGGTCATTGATCGCCGATATCGTTTTGTCCAGCGTGACATGATTCTGCTTCACCAGCTGCAGGGTGGTACTGCCGACCTCTTCCTTGATCGTGTGAAGCGCCACATACGCTGAAATCCAGCCCACCACCAGGAACGGGAGCACGATGCAGAGCAGGAAGGCGAGGATGACTTTATGTTTGAGCTTGAGTTTAAGTTTGAGTTTAGGCTTCAGCCCGGTCCCCTCCTCTGGCCTGTTTGCGGAATTCTGCCGGAGTGAGGCCCAGCACCCGCTTGAACATCCGGCTGAAGTGCTCCGGTGATTCGTACCCTACCGCATAGGCAACCTCATACCGTTTCTTGTCGGTAGCAATCATAAGGCGCTTGGCCTCTTCCATCCGCAATGCGGTCACATAGTCCCAGAGGTTGGTTTTCATATCACGCTTGAAAATATAACCCAGATGGGCGGCGCTGAAATGCACCTCCTCGGAAATATCCTGGATCTTCAGCGCCGGATTCCGGTAATGGTTCTGGATGTAGCTTGTAATCCGTGAGATTACACTCGGGTCTCCGGCCGGGTCCTGCGGCGGCGGCTGTTGCGCGGAATCCGGCAGCTGCTGCCCTCTGCTGAGATGCTCCTGCATGGCGATATCGCCATAATAGAACACCTTTTGCCCGGGATGAACGCTGCTCCGCCCGGCAGCCGTATCCGCTTCTTCCAGCAGGCCGGGAAGTGTGGAGACCCCCCCGCCAAGAGTGCTGAGTCCGATAATCGCCTCCGCATTCAAATGCTGCTTCAGGTTCATGGCGATCATCTGCCCGATCATCTGGATCTGGGAGTGCACTCTAATCTGGGGATCTCCCATATCTTCAGCGGACAACTGGATGATGCTGATGATCGAATGGCCGAAGCCGTTGAAGGTGATGCCATCCCATTCGGCTAACGTTTCGTTCATAATATTGAGAGCCGCATATTTCAGCAGCTTGCGGTCATGCAGCGTAACCTGCTGGCGGCTGAATCCGGCCTGGCTGTAATCTATACGGATGGAGATCACTCCGAAATAGGGCCCTTGCAGCAGGCCGCCCAATTCGCCGGTGATCTCTTCAATATCCTGCGGCGACAGATTCCGCTCGGTGACCAGCTCCATCAGCCACTCCTCGCGCCGGGAATGCTCCTGGATGTGCTTGTGCTCCCCCTGCGCGCTTTTCCCCGGAAGCTCCTTCTGGGTTAATGCTTTGCGGACTACCCGCAGCAGTTCCGTCCGCTCCACCGGCTTCACCAGATAATCCTTGGCTCCCAGCCGGAGCGATTTTTTGGCGAAATCAAACTTCTCATGGGCCGAAATGACAATCACCGGAACATTCCACTGCTCCATATAGATATTCTCCATTAATTCAATGCCACTCATCCGGCCCATCTGGATATCGGTCAGCACCAGATCGAAATGGTCCATCCGCAAGTAGTCAATCGCTTCAAAGCCATTGATGGCCGTCTCCACCTCCGTGATGTTCAACTCCGAAGTGAGCAGGAAGTTTCGGATCCCTGCACTCACTCTCGGCTCATCATCCACAACGAGAATTTTATACATGATGTCCCCCTCTTTCGATTGCCAATTCATCGCCAGGCAGCTTCAGGTTCTTCTGTGTACCACAGTACACTTGCAATAAATAAGCGTAGATGATCTATTTCCGCTTTTCTGTGATCTATTTCCGCATGTTGTGCTGCCAGCTTCTATTCGTCCCCCGTTTCATAGATATAGCCCCTCTACACCCCTAGTATAGATCACATATTTCCTGTAATTCATCATGGATAAGTGATAGTAACTCTTTTATGCTACCTTTGCAAGCGTTTTCATATAAAAGAAAGGAGAGCCGGGTTAACGATATTTCATTATGAGGAGGTTCTACGATGTTCATCCGAAGTCCATTCCCCCAGAGGTTTAACAAGTTCGTATCTGTAAGCCTCAGTCTGTTGTTAATTCTATGCAGTGTTGCTCTGTCCCCCCGGCCTGCCGCCGCTGCTGTCGCTCCCTTGCCGGGTCCCGCTCACCCTCTCTTGTACGATAATTTCGCCGGCGGAGGCGTGTTCAAGCAGAACTGGACCAACTGGTTCAATCAGAGCGGCGGCAGCGGAACCTTCACCAAGACCACCCAAGGCACCCGCACCATTGGAAAATTCACACAAACCCCAAGCTCCTCCTCCTCCTGGGCCAAGTTTCAGCCAATGAACGAGACCTTCGACCTCTCAGGCTACCGTTATATGAATCTGTCGCTGAACAATGCAGGGTATGCCCAGTCCCTCATTCGTGTCGTGATCAGCGACGGGATTACCAATTACAATCTGACCGGGGGTTATGTTCCCGCCACGGCTGCCTGGACCGATCTGCAGTTCGATCTCGATGCCTTGTCGCCCAAGATTCAGAAGAAGAAGGTGAAGCTGGAAATCTGGCTGCGACAAGGCGGCGGGACTTACGGCGAGATGCTGGTCGATGATATTGTGTTCACTACAGCATCCAGCGGGTCCGCTCCCCAGCTAAGCCCGGCAGGGATGACAGCCAATACGGACGGCAGCTACAACCAGAATACGGATTTTACCTTTGAAGCCGTCTATACCGATGCAGATAATGAAGCCCCCTTCGCTGTTCAGGTCATTATCGATGATACCGCCTATGTAATGCGTGAATCCGACCCAGCAGATGTAACCTATACGGACGGCAAAAAATATAGCTTCCTAACGAAGCTGCCGGCAGGCGCTCATACCTACTATTTTCGCACCACCGATACAACCTCCGATGAAGTCGCTACCAGTGTCCAGGCGCTGAGTGTTGTCCAGGCCTCCTCCGTAATTGATATTGCTGTGAGTCAGGCCGGATATAGCGCAGGTGATATCAAGAACGCGAAATTCATCTCGGACACCACGGTCACAGATGCCACTTATGAAATAGTCGACGGAACTAACGTAGTCTACTCAGGCACGATGACCTATGAGGGTCTGCATTGGAACAAGCATGTCTACTCGATCGGCTTCACCCCGCTCACAGATTCCGGGAACAACTATAGAGTGCGGAGTAATCAGGTGTATTCTTACGCTTTTGAGATTGCTCCGAATCTGTGGGATCAATATAAGGATGAAATGACCGCCTTCTACCGGCTGCTACGCGCCTCGGTCGCGACCAGCGATGCTTATCCTGCGGGGTACAGCAGTGTAGCGCCTTCAGCCAAGCTCTACCACGGGGCAGGCCATCTGGATGATGCGCAATCTGCGGACGGCCTGACCCATTATGATCTGACCGGCAGCTGGTATGACGCCGGAGATTACGGCAAATACGGCGGCAACCAGTGGGTCGGCGCGGAGATTGCCCTGGCCTACATCCGTTATGCTGACCATGACAGCGTAAAGTACGATAATGACAGCAACGGGATTCCCGACCTGGTGGACGAAGCCGTCTTCGGCAGCGAATACCTGATTAAGTTCGCGGATCAGCTCGGCGGGGAGATGTACAATCTCCGCAACAACGCCTCATTCGTCCATCCGGAGAAATCCACCGACAATGTCTCCGGCACCGCCGATGACCGCAAGCTGACGGATCTGAGTGTCGGCGGCTCGGCCAAGTCAGCAGGCACACTCGCCGCCACCGCACGGGCGATCCGTACAGCGATTGACGAAGGGGATGTCCCGTCCGCGCAGATCGCGGAGCTTACGGAATTCGCTGAAGCATGTGAGAGTGCGGCGGTAATCTTTTATGAATATGTGGTCGCCCATCCTGACGGTCCGATCGGCTCTTATTCCACGAGGGGCGGGATTCCCAATTCCAAGCTGCTGGCGGATGTTGAGCTCTACCTGCTGACCGGCGAAGCCAAATACAAGAATGCTGCCACCGCTACAATTAACGCTCTAACCCTGGACGACATTTCCTCCACCAACTACTGGGACATGAGTCCAATGTCCATGGCTGAATTCTATCCGGCTGCAGATGCTGCCACACAATCTCATATTCATAGCCTGCTCAAGGGGCAAGCGGATTACTTCCTCTCCATGACCGATGATACCCCGTACGGGGTGCTGAACCAGTTCAAAAACTTCGGGGTGAACGAGCCTCATGCCTCTTACCTGGGCGATCTGCTGCGGTATTATGAATTATTCGGTGATCCGGCAGCCCTGCAAGGGGTGCTGAAGGGGATGTACTGGGTGTTCGGAGAGAATCCGTGGAATATCAGCTGGGTCTCCGGCATCGGCACCCATCATGTGATGTTCCCGCATACCCGCTACAATGAGGAATCCAATACGCCGGGAGACACCGGGATTATTCTTCCGGGAGCGATGGTCAGCGGGCCTAATATGAAGGATCCCAAGAACAAGAGCAGCATAAGCCCGTGGTATCAGGACCGCTCCCTCTACCTGGATGATACGAACCAGTGGCGGTATAACGAGTTCAGCATCAGCATTCAGGCCGGATTACTCTACACTGTTATGGGCTTGAGCGCTACTCCGGGAACAGGTGCGGATGCCGCAGCGGTGCCGCCCGCCTTGCCGGTCCTCTCTCCGGTGATTGGTGAATGGGTGCGGGGAGAGGTGACTGTTTTTGTCCAGGCGGAGGATGAGCTGAGCGATGTGGAATATGCGGCAACCGGATTGCCTTATCAGCCGATGACTGTGTCCGGGAATGTATATGGGTCGGTAAGCGGTGCGGTCTACGCTGCGGTTGTTGATGAGAGTCAGTCCTTGCCTTATACCAACCGGAGAGTCGATGTCCGCGCCAAAGACCCTTCCGGCGGCTACACCTATAGCTCCACACATTACACCGTGGCTCCGGCTCTGCCGGACCCTTCCACTCCGCTGTTATATGATGATTTTGGCGGGGCCGGGTTCTGGGGCGGTTCAGCGGCCAACACCACCTGGGTCAACTGGTATAATCAGAATGGCGGCACGGGAACGTTCACCAAGCTTACAGCCGATGGACGCTCTGCGGGCCAATTCGCCCAGACGCCGGCCAGTGTGAATTCAGCGGCCAAATTCCAGCCGTGGAACGATGTGGTCGATCTGAGCGGCTATCAATATCTGAATATTACGCTGAAGAATCCTGCCTCTCCTGATCTCAGGACCCGGATTGAGCTCAGTGACGGCAAACGAACCTATAATCTGACCGGCGGCTGGGTAGAGGTTCCCTCCTCTTGGAGTGATCTGCAATTCGATCTGAACGCCTTAACCCCGGCTATTGATAAAAAAGCTCTGAAGATGTCCGTCTGGCTGAAGCAAAATTCAGTCACTCCGGGTGAGATGCTGATTGATGAGATCAAAGCGACCAATCAGGTCAGCGGAAGCGCGCCGACCCTGACCGCAGGCGGCGTAAATCACACTACTGGCACCACACAGACGGACTATACCTTCACTGTCACTTATACGGATGCCGACAATCAGGCCCCGTTCGCTATGGAGCTGATTCTGGATGGCGTCGTCCGCACCATGCAGCCTGCCAATCCGAATGACAATAATTATGTGGACGGCCGAATCTACCAATATACCGCCAAGCTGCCCCCGGGCCAGCATTCCTATTACTTCCACACCACCGACACCTTCACCGATGCAGTAAGCACCGGGGTGCAGAGTGGTCCTGAGATTAGTGAAGGACAGTAGGAGTTGCGGGGTTCCGCGGAATTAGCCGAGAGCTGTAGGATTAGCGATGAGTACAGATTTAGCGAAGAGCCATAAGGATATCCCACGCTTCAGCGGGAGAAAATATGCGAGTTTGAAGGCAGAATAGAGAACGGGTATACTACTGTCATGCACAGCGGTACAGTCTGATAGCATAATTACCAGAGTGCACCGCTGTAACATCAGGGCTGTCGCAGCTATGAACCCGCAGACTGCTGGCAGGATGTCGGAGATTGGGACGACAGCGGATGAATGGAGGGAGTTCTACGATGGGCGATGAAGATATCATGTGGCTGACTGTTGATGATCCGCTGGCGAAGTCTGTTGTGCAGGCAATTCGTACAGGCGATGTGCCGGGGTTGACTCAATTACTTGCCGGAAACCCGGGGCTGGCTACAGCCCGAATTGCCGGGACTGAAGAGGGACGTGCAAGTAATGAAGGGACCGGCAGCGGGGAGACTAGCGATGCAGGAACCAGCAGCGTGGATCCTGACAATGCTAATAGCGGAGACGCTGGGGCAAACAGTGAGAACACTGGCGGCGGCACTGATCGCGGGATGTCCCGCACGCTCCTGCATATTGCTACCGACTGGCCGGGGCATTATCCCAACAATGCAGCGGTGGTTACCGCGCTGATTGAGGCAGGCGCTGAAGTGAATGCGCAGTTCAGCGGGGCGCACCGCGAGACGCCGCTGCACTGGGCGGCAAGCTGCGATGACATCGAGGTGCTCGACCTCCTGCTTGATGCCGGGGCCGACATCGAGGCCTCCGGCGCAGTCATCGCGGGCGGCACACCGCTGGACGATGCGGTGGCGTTCTCCCAGTGGAAGGCAGCGCACCGGCTGGTAGAGCGCGGGGCTAAGCCAGCGCTATGGCATGCGGCTGCACTGGGGCTGCTTGGCCTGATGGAGGCCCATTTCGCCGGTGAGTTGCTCTCCCGGCGTTATCCCTGGGGAGCTAGTGCTGCTTCAGCACCGGACGAGGTAACCGTTGCTTTCTGGTGTGCCTGCCACGGCGGACAGCGCGCCGCTGCCGAATACCTGCTCGCCCGGGGAGCCGATCTGACCTGGCGCTCAGCATGGGATGGCCTCACTCCCCTGGACGCCGCTCTGCGCAGCAACGCCGCTGAACTGTTGGAGTGGCTGCAAAGTCTGGGGGCCGAATCGGCACAACACTAGGTAACCTGGAATGAACTGATGGCCCCGGCCTTGTCTGAGAAGATAGGGCCGGGGCTATTTTGGGTGCACTTTTGCTCCTCATTTCCGCTCGCCGCCCACTTTCAGCCGATTCAGGTGCACTTCTGCCAATGTCATTAAGTTAAGATATAGAGCCAAAACAAGAAAAAGGCAGGTTATCGAAAAGATAGCCTGCTCTTTTTTTGCACAAAAAAAATCTTGACAATCCGTAGAAAACGTGTGGCGAAGCCCCTTGAAAAAACGAGGAGGTTACGCCAATGAATGCTTATGCAAATTCGCTGAAAGACAGACTGACTTCTCTTATCCGAGAGATGGCGGCTGCCCCCGCGCCTTACGTCAGAAACCCGGGAAAGGATTTTACCCGAACGAAAAAACTACCCTTTGAAACGGTTATGCAAACCCTGATCTTTATGGGCGGCAATAGCCTCTATAAGGAACTGTTGGAATCGCAGGGCTATGACGTTAACACCGCAACTTCTTCTGCTTTTGTTCAGCAAAGAAATAAAATTTTGCCGTCTGCGGTCGAATCTTTGTTTCACACCTTTACCGCGTCCCATACGGAATTCAAGGATTATCGAGGCTATCGATTATTGGCCATTGACGGTTCCGATCTGCATATTGCAACAGATCCTGCGGACCCGTTGACCTATTCTCAAAGTCAGCCCCACTCGAAAGGCTTTAACCTTCTGCACTTGAACGCTGCTTATGACCTCTGTAACCGGCTTTATGTGGATGCCATTGTTCAACCTCGAAAGTTCCGCAACGAAGGAAGGGCACTGGCCACAATGGTGGATCGCTCCCCCATTCAGGGTAACGTCCTTGTGACGGGGGATCGAGGATTTGAAAGCTATAATACGTTCGCACATCTGGAACGGAAAGGATGGAATTACGTCATACGCGTCAAGGATTTGCATTCGAATGGTATTCTTTCGGGTTTGCACTTGACCTTGGACGGAGCGTTTGATCAGGAGATTCACCTGACGCTGACTAAAAAACAAACAAAAGAGTTCAGGAATCGCCCCGAAATCTATAAAGTTCTTCCGGCTACCTCTAGCTTTGATTTTCTGGACATGCAAGAGAACTTGTTTTACCCCATTTCCTTTCGGGTGGTTCGTTTCCTCCTGCCCAGTGGCGATTATGAAACCGTCATTACCAATCTGTCTACTGCTGAATTCTCACCGGATGAACTCCGGGATCTGTATCATCTGCGATGGGGCATTGAGACCTCTTTCCGGGCTTTGAAATACACCATTGGTTTGACCCATTTTCACGCAAAAAAGCAAGAGTCCATTACCCAAGAGATATTCGCAAGAATGATCCTCTACAACTTCGCTGAAATGATTACCTCGCACGTAGTCATTTCCCAAAAGGATAAACGGCACCTCTACCAAGTCAACTTCACGGTAGCCGTTCACGTCTGTAGACATTTCCTGCGCTCCAAGGGCGATGGACCCCCGCCTGATGTGGAAGCTTTGATTCGCAAAAATATTTTGCCGATTCGTCTCACCCGTCCTGGGCAAAGGAATACACGCAGAATACGTAGCAAATCCGCCATTAGCTTCGTCTACAGAGTAGCATAATTCGGTTCGCATGAACATTTTTTTAAGTGGATCTTCCATCCGCTTTGTTTGCTATGCGCTTTTTTCCTTCCTTACACCAAAAACAAACGGCATAGGACGTTTCCCCATACCGTTTTGGATTCTCTTTATTAATTCCAAACTTATCTTTGAACTTATCTTAATGACATTGGCACTTCTGCTCCTCATTTCCATTTGCCGCCCACTTTCAGCCGATTCAAGTGCACTAGTGATCCTCATTTCTATTTGCCGCCCACTTTCAGCCGATTCAGGTGCACTTCTGCTCCTCATTTCCGCTCGCCGCCCACTTTCAGCCGATTCAGGTGCACTAGTGATCCTCATTTTCTCCCGCCCACTTTAGACTAATTCAAGTGCACTTCTGCGCCCACTTCCAGCGGGATCAGAGGGATTTATCTCTCTCCTTCACCCATACCGCCCACTTCCGCAGGATCAGAGGGATTCGTGGATATTACAATCTCTTTAACAACGAAACAGGACCGGCCCATTAGCCGGTCCCATTAATATGCAAGCTTCCCGCAGGTCAGCTTCATCCCAAGACTCCAGCCTACTAATGCTGTAGCCTGCTGCTATCCGCAGCGATTATTTGCCCGCTTCCGCAGGCTTCTCCTTCAGTCCGGCGACGATCTGATCGATCGGGTTCGTGAACAGCGCATACAAGATCGCTGCGTTCTCCTTCTTGCTCAGCGCGGCTCTGGACTTGTAATCCATAGCGCCCTTGGCATCCGGCTTGAAGTCCGGTCCGTACAGGCCCAGGGCGACGGCCATTTTCACTGCGGGAACTGCCCATTTATCGGTGTTTCCGGCCAGCTTCACCTTCTGGAACAGCTTATCCGGGTACTGCGCAGTGTACATTCTCCAGATCATGACTGCCGCCTCCTGACGGGAGATGACCCGGTCCGGCTGGAACTCTCCGCTAGCCGTTCCTTCAATCATTCCCAGCTCAACAGCCTGCTGGATGTAAGCGGCATCGGGATGGCCCTGCAGATCCGGGAAGGCCAGCTTCTCAGTAGTGCTTCCCTTAAGTCCGCTGCTCTCCATCATCAGGCGAACATACTGGGCGCGCGTAATACCCGAGTCAGGCTGGAAGCTCAGCGTGGCTTCGTTCGGCAGATACCCTAGCGACTGGAGCATCTGTACCGGAGTGGCATAAGGATGGCTCGCGGGAACGTCGGCATAACCAACGCCATCCGGTCCCTTTTGCCCGTAGCTGAACGGATTGAGGTAAGGCTCCTTCAGATAAGCGCTTCCTCCGTCATCCTTCATGGTGAAGCCTGTAAATTTGCCGGTCAGCTCATCCGTGAACAGATTATCATCTACCTGAATCAGCTTGCGGGAACCCAGCAAAGCGTCATTAATCATTAGCGCACCATTCTGCACGGAGACTGTAGACACCAGACTCTTCATACGGAGATCCGCATAGTAGCCGGTGAATGCCTTCAGCGCTTCAGCGCTCATCGGCTTATAGGCATCCAGCTTCACCGGTGCGGCATATTGCGGGAAGAATGTCTGGATAAAGGCCGGATAGAACAGCTCCCGCAGTGCACTTTGCTGATTATAGCCAATGAACACCCCGGTGTTCTGCTCGGGAATAAGGAACATATACGAACTGAAGCCGATTAAATCACCGGCCTTGGTGATAATCTTGGAGCTGCTGCCAGCTCCGGGAAGCTGGAACGGCGCCTCAAAGCCGTAGGTAGTGTTCGGCAGCAAAGGATGAATTGTGGAGCGGTATTCCTCCATAGACTTTACTGTGTCTTCCTTAAGAATACGGTTATTGTCAACGGCTCCCCCGTTCAGAAAAGCCGTCATGAACTTGGCAACATCATCGCCAGTAGACAGCATGCCGCCATGCGGCATCACGGTTGGCGTCACATTGTACAGATCGACCTCTTTGCCCGTAGCGTCATAGGCAGTAGCAAGATTGTCCTTCAGCTTACCTTCCAGCAGGAAGCCGCTTGAATCCATCTTCAGCGGGGCGAAGACATGCTTCTCCATATACTGCTCATAAGGCATCCCGCTGGCTTTTTCCACCACCAGACCGAGCAGCAACGAAGCGAAGTTATCATACATGTAAGAGGTGCCCGGCTTACGCACCACAGGCGGCATATGCTTCACCACGTAATCCTCAATCGACACCTTGGTGGTGAAATCCTGGTTGATATCCTCCGGCAGCGGGTCCTGGATACGGAAACCGGTGGTGTGAGTCAGCAGATCCCCCACAGTTACCGGAACCCCGAAGGGGTTGTCGAAGGCCATCGGACCGGTATAAGTCTGGAAATCCGCTTTCAAATCGAGCTTCCCCTGCTCCACGAGCTGCATGGCAGCAGTGGCGGTGAAGGTTTTGGAGACGGAGGCCAGGCGGAAGACTGTTTTGTCAGGGTCTACCTTACTTTTGGCATCCTTATCCGCGAATCCGAAGCCTTCTTCGATAACCGTCTTGCCATCCTTCACCACCACAACAACCGCACCGGATAGCTGCGCTTTCACCGCATCCGAACTGAAGAATTGCTTGAGGAAGGCCGCAGCATTCTCTGTTGTCAGCGGCTTGGCCGCTGCAGTGGCAGCTGCCGGAGCGGTAGAAGCAGGGGGAACGGCGGCGGCCTGAACAGCCGGAGCCGTAAGTGTCAGAACCAGTGCAGCCGAAAGCACGGTCCTCGTCCAAAAGGCAGAGCGGCGGCGCAATATTGACAATTTCATTCACTTCACTCCATTCCATAGATTAATAGGCATAGTAGTTAATACGCCTTAACCTGGAGAATGGTTCATTTAAATCGCAGCACCTCTTCCATCTTCTTCAGCTTTCTGTAGATTACCGACCTGTCCACACTTAATTTCTTGGCCGCCTCCGTCCCGTTCCCGGCACAATCCTGCAGCACTTTTTTGATATAATGGCCCTCCGCCACAGCAGTGAAATCCTTCAGACTTGCGAGCTGATGCTTATTCTTCTCAATGAAGTGGTCGAGGGAGAACCCGTCGCCAATCTGCTCCTCTTCCTGTATGCTCTGGCCCACATGCTCGGTCACCACCAGCCGCTCGATGTAATTCCTTAATTCTCTAACATTCCCATGCCAGGGCTGGTTCAGCATCTTATCGAATTCTTCGGCGCTCAGCACATATTTCTTGCCGTACATCTCATTGAAGCTGGTGATGAAGCTGGAGATTAACCCTACCAGATCCAGCTTCCGGTTGCGCAGCGGCGGAATATGAATCGGAATCACATTAATCCGGTAATACAGATCTTCGCGGAACAGCCCCTTTTTGACCAGACTCCACAAATCACGATTCGTCGCAGAGATCACCCGGCAATTGACCGGGATATTCGTCAGGCCGCCCACCCGCCGCACTTCATTATTCTCAAGCACCCGCAATAATTTGGCCTGCATCTCCAGCGGCAAATCGGCAATCTCATCGAGGAAAAGCACCCCGCCGTTCGCGATCTCAATCATGCCCGCCTTGACCTCGGTCTGCCCTTCTAGGACGCCCTTCTCGTATCCGAACAGTTCATATTCGAACAAGGACGGAGCAATCGCGGCACAGTTAATGGCAATGAAGGGCCCCTTCCACTTCTCGCTCTTCATATGAATGTACTTGGCGATCACCTCTTTGCCTGTGCCGGATTCGCCGTAGATCAGCACCTTGCTGTCGTAAGAAGCAATCTGGTTGCAGACCTTGATAATCTGCTTCATCGCCAGACTCTCAGCCACGATGCCCTTCTTCTTCTCTGCCGCCATACCGCCTAACTGCTTATGGATCTGCTGGGCGACAGGCACATTTGCTTCATAATAGTTCTGCTCCTGGCTGAATTCGTTGGAGGTGGTAACGACCAGTTGTACCTCCCCGTCTTTGTCCAGAATGGGAATCGCCGACGAGAAGACATGGAAGCCTCTGGAGGTATTGACGGTCCTGGAGACCTTCTGCTTGGTCGCAATAGCCTCCATAGTAATAGAGTGAGCGTAATAGCCCGCCTTTACCAGATCCTGAACGTTCGCCTTAAGCAGCTCCTCCAGATGGATACCAATGGTTAGCGCGGTAAATTCATTGGAGATTAAGATATTCCCGTTCTGATCGGTAACAAATAACGTAGACGGATATTCTTCCACGAGTTCTTCGAAAGCGGGTTTGCCTGTATTTTTATTTTTTTTGGTCACCTTCATCAGTCCTAACCCATGAGATTAACGCTTACATTCCACCTAGACAAAAAGCCAAACCGCATCATTATATAAATGATACCATTTGGCTAATGGTTAGCAAAACCTTAATTAGGCATGTGCTACAGCTTCAAAGGTTACTTTGCCCATCTTGTCCATGACTTCCTGCGCCTCAGCGAACATGGTGGTAATCATCTCTTCCACGGTGGTAATTTTGTTAACCATCCCGCAGATCTGTCCGGCCATCACGGACCCGGTATCGGTATCCCCTTCAAACACAGCTCTGCGCAGCGAGCCCAGGCTTAAGCTCTCCAGCTCCTCACGCGATGCCTTCTCATTCTCCATTCTGAGGAATTCGGCAATCATGCTGTTCTTGATGCTTCTTACCGGACCGCCAAGGCTCCGGCCAGTTACGGTTGTGCTGGTATCATCGGCGTTGATGACCGCCAGCTTGAAGTTCTCATGTGTCGGGCATTCCACAGTCGCGAGGAACCGGGTTCCCACCTGAACACCCTGTGCTCCGAGGGCAAAAGCAGCGGCAATCCCGCGTCCATCGGCAATCCCGCCGGCGCCAATTACCGGAATGGATACCGCACTGGCAACTTGCGGCAGCAGAGCCATGGTTGTAGTCTCACCCACATGTCCGCCCGCTTCGGTTCCCTCGGCTACAATCGCATCGACACCGAGCGCTTCCATCTTCTTGGCGATTTTGACGGAAGGGACTACCGGAATCACGATAATGCCATGTTCCTTCAGAATCGGCATATAAGGAGCCGGTGTGCCTGCGCCTGTGGTTACGATCTTCACGCCTTCTTCAATAATAACCTGGATCAGCTCAGGGATATTGTTCATCATCAGCATCAGGTTGACGGCAAACGGCTTGTCGGTGCTTGCTTTGGCCTTGCGGATCTCGTCACGGAGACGGTCAGCGGTGAACCCGCCGGAGCCGATAATGCCCAGCCCGCCCGCATTGGACACAGCGCCTACCAGCGGAGACACAGCAATCTGAGCCATCCCCCCCTGGAAAATCGGATATTTAATTCCTAACAGTTGTGTAATCGACATTATAATTACCTCCATATTTTAATTAATGTTGTTTATTTGAACTTCTGGACTTCCTTAAGCCGCCTTAGCCACTTCCGGCTCGGGCTTCTGCTTCTCCATAGCTTTGTAGACGAAGGTTAAGGCGAAGCCGACCAGGGAGATGACCAGCGCGATGTAAAAGGCATTCGTGAAGTTGCCGTCATTGGCTGCCGCTACACTGCCGGCAATTCTCGGTCCGAAGAATGCGGCTCCCGAGTAGCCGATGAAGGTGACACCGTAGTTCACACCGTAATATTTCATTCCGAATTTCTCACCGACAATGGACGGGAAGATGCCCATTGTTCCGCCGAAGCATAAGCCGATCCCGGCAATCGCGACAGCGAATCCGGCCACGGAAGTCGTTAGAGCAATTGTGAGCATCATAGCCGAAATGACGAGATAAATCATCAGCAGGCAGTTCACCCGGCCGATTCTATCGGACACTGCGCCCCAGAACACACGGCCCAGGCAGTTGCTCAGTGAGTA
This sequence comes from Paenibacillus sp. FSL R7-0210, assembly GCF_038009085.1. Taxonomy (NCBI): domain Bacteria; kingdom Bacillati; phylum Bacillota; class Bacilli; order Caryophanales; family Paenibacillaceae; genus Paenibacillus; species Paenibacillus sp. FSL R7-0210. Next base: position 897,094 of record NZ_JBBPAR010000001.1, on the reverse strand, counting down.
CAAGCTGACGTAGAGCGCTGCGGCGGCTGCGGTTAAGCCGAACATTTTTTGACCGATTACCGATGCATTCGCGGTTACCATCATACCAGACAGGGCACCGATCAGGAACAGGCAGGCAATCACATAGAATAGCGGCTTCTTGATCATCTCGTTCCATGGTACATTCACTCCCGCCTTGGCGGCTCCGGTTACCGGAGGGGTCCATCCTTCAGGAGCATAACCGGCCGGGGCAGGTCGGACAAGCAAGCCAAGCCCTAGAATAATCACCAGGAAAGCAACACCGAGTGTAATTAAGGCAGACTGTACACCATTGCCGGTGATCAGCGCATTAGCGATAGGAGCGATAGCGATGGTGCCGCCGCCATATCCGGCTGTAACGATACCCGCTGCCAGACCTCTTTTATCCGGAAAGAGCTTCACGCTGTTGCCAATGGTCGAGGAATACACGATTCCCTGGCCAATCCCGGTAATGACGCCATAAGTGATATACAGCATCCAAGGTGCAGTAGCCAGACCCGAGAGAATGAATCCAATCCCGAACATCGCACCGCCGATAAAGACTGCCTTCCTCGCTCCCCCTTTATCCACCAGCTTACCGCCCAGGATCATCGGAATCGGGGAAATCGCTGCATTAATGGTAAAAGCAATCATAATATCCGGCATGCTCACGCTGAAGACCTTCGTTAATGGCAATGCGAAAATACTGAAAGCATAAATGGCGCCTACACAGATATTAATGATCGTTGAGGCAATCAAGATCCTCCAGCGGTTCAACTGTACGTTCATGGTATCATCCCTCTTTTAGTTGGTTTATAAGTTCAGCTTACGGTATTTACATTAACTACACTTCCTGCAGCACCCGGTTCTTATCGGCGATAATCGACTTCAGCATGCCCCAGTTCTCTTGGAACATAGCCGCGTCCATTTCCTTCAGGTCCGGTGAAATGACGGGCTTGAAGTCCATCTGATCCAGAATCTCTGTCTGCAGGTCGATGCCTGGCGCGATTTCGGTCAAGGTCATTTTACCGTTCAGCAGTTCAAAGACGGCGCGTTCCGTAACATACACAACCGGTTGCTTTACCTTGGCGGCATAGGATCCGCTGAAGGTGATCTGCTGTACCTTTGAGATGAATTTCTTGGCTTTGCCCTCTTGAATGATGTGCAGCTTGCCGTTCTCTACCTTAATCTGCAGCCCGCCCGCTGTAAAAGTACCCGCGAACACCAGCTTCTTCGCCGCCTGAGAGATATTGATGAATCCGCCGCAGCCCGCTACCCGTGTGCCGAATTTGCTGACATTCACATTCCCCGACTCATCTGTCTGGGCCAGACCAAGGACCGACAGGTCTATGCCGCCGCCGTCATAGAAATCGAACTGGGCATCATGATCTACAATCGCCTCGGAGTTGTACGCATGACCGAAGTCCTTCAGCCCTGCGGGAACCCCGCCGATCGAGCCTGCCTCTGTCGTCAGAATCAGCTGGTCGTCCACGCCCTCTTCAGCAGCAATGTTCGCTACATTCACCGGGATGCCGACTCCGAGATTCAGGATGGTATTCGGCTGAAGCTCTACGGCTGTGCGGCGGGAGATGATTTTGCGTTCATCCAACGGCAAGACTTCAATCGAATCCACAGGCACTTTGACATGACCGGAGAACGCCGGATTGTACTGCGTATTCTCGGTCTGGTAATGATTCTCCGGGGTGGACACGACGAGGTAATCTACCAGAATGCCCGGAACCTTCACATCCTTGGGATTCAAGGTGCCGTTCTTAGCCACCGTCTCTACCTGGGCGATCACGATGCCGCCGGAGTTGCGGACCGCCTGGGCGATTGGCAGAACCTCCATGTGCAGGCCTTCTTTTTCCAGGGTGAGGTTACCGTTCTCGTCTGCCACGGTGCCACGGATCAGGGCGATCTGAATCGGGAAGGTCTTGTAGAACAGCCACTCTTCACCTTCAAGTTCAATCACCTTCACAATGTCCTCCTTGGTAGACGGGGACATCTTGCCGCCCTCCACGCGGGGATCGACGAAGGTCTCCATACCCACCTTGGTAATCACACCCGGGCGCTTGGCGGCAATCTCGCGGTAGAGCTGGGTAATCACACCCTGAGGCAGGTTGTAGGCTTCGCATTTATCTTCTTCGATCAGCTTAGCTAGCCCGGGGGAAGCGATGGCGATACCGCCAATCCAGCGTTTGATGAGGCCTTCATGTCCCAGGTGGCTCATGCCCTTGTCGCGGCGGTTGCCAACTGCGCTGGCATGCATCACGGTCAGATTCTTCGGATGTCCAGTCTGTACGAAGCGCTCTTCAATGGCGATCCCCATCTCTTCTGCCCAGCAGGATAATCCAAATCCGCTTGCCGCTACCGTATCTCCGTCCTTGATGAGTTCCGCTGCTTTGGCGGCTGAAATTACTTTGCTCATTTCATCTGCTCCTCTTTATGTGAATTATTTCACTACACTTGTTAAAAAAATAATGGCCCTTCTGTGTGTCTCCTAATTGCTGCTCTATGCGTCTCGTTTTGTTTGTGAAATATTTCTCAAGGTCATCGTAATACAGAAAAAAGCACCGGTCAATAGCTCCAAAAAGCCTTGAATTCAAGGTATTTTTCTGTTGTTTTTTTGCGACTGGCTCCGTAGAACCGCCTAAACTTCAAGCAATAATGTTCTTTAAAAATTCATAAGCTTGCCTCTATCTCCCCCCTGCGCCACACCTGATTTCCCTAAACCGGAAGACGGTCAAGCGTTGCAAAATATCCACACTATTTCATGGGGTCCGGCTTGGGCGTTATCTGTCCAAACTTCAGGGACCCTTCACCAAGCTGCAAATAGTGCAAACCCGTCAAGAACATGGTGCAGACCCGGGAATCTGGCAGAAAAAAATTTTATTTTATTTCTCAGCAGGCGGAATTCGCAGATTTGCAACAGTATATTAGGGCCAAATCAGCCTATCTCGGGACAACGTTCGCTGGGTGGGATTGGAAGAGTTGTATAAATTCAACCTCCTATGCTATATTCGGTTCAACTACATATGGGAGAGAGAGAGGTAGCTCTATCATGGGGAATTCTTCTAAGAAAGAAACGATTGAGCGGGGAGACACTTCGCTGGGCATTGAACTGGGGTCCACCCGGATCAAGGCGGTGCTGATCGACCGGCATTACGAGGTTATAGCATCCGGTACCTATGAATGGGAGAATCAATTGATCGGAGGATACTGGACTTACGATCTGAAGGAAATGCTTCAGGGCGTGCAGGCAGCCTATGAGCAGGTGAAGCTGGAGGTTCAGGAGCGTTATGGCGTAACGCTGCAAAAAATCGGCTCCATCGGCTGCTCGGCCATGATGCAGGGGTATATTGTGCTGGACCAGTACGGCGAACTGCTGGTTCCCTTCCGTACCTGGCGCAATGCCACAACGGCTGAAGCCGCAGCGGAGCTGACTAGCGCTTTTCAATTCAAAATCCCTGAACGCTGGAGCATCGCCCACCTGTATCAGGCTATTTTGAACGGTGAAGAGCATGTGGCCAGAATAGATTATCTTACGACGCTATCGGGTTACGTTCACTTGCTGCTGACGGGCCGCAGGGCTATCGGGATCGGGGATGCCTCCGGGATGTTCCCCATCGACGAAGTAACGAAGCAGTACAATGAAGAGATGGTGAAGCAGTTCACCACTCTAACTGCCGGCAGGGGTTATCCTTGGAAGCTGCAAGATATCCTGCCTACAGTGTATACGGCCGGTAAGCATGCAGGAAATCTCAGTGAAGCAGGTGCCCGGCTGATCGACCCGTCAGGCCGTTTGCAGGCCGGTATTCCGCTATGCCCGCCGGAGGGCGATGCCGGAACAGGTATGGTGGCTACAGGTAGTGTTAGGAAACGAACTGGCAATATTTCCGTAGGGACGTCGGTCTTTGCTATGTTTGTGCTGGAGCAGAATCTAAGTGCGGTCCACCCTGAGATTGATATCGTGAATACACCGGAAGGCAGCCCGGTTGCTATGGTTCTTGCCAACAACTGCTCCAGCGATCTGAATGCCTGGATCGGCTTGTTCCGTGAATTTCATGAAGCCATGGGGCTGAAGCCCGACATGAACCAGTTATTCAGCGTCCTGCTGAGCCAGGTGCTGGAAGCGGATGCGGATGGCGGCGGCTTGTTGAGCTACGGCTACTATTCAGGCGAGAATATCACCGGCTTTGCCCAAGGGCGTCCGCTGTTCGTCCGTTCGCCGCAGAGCCGCTTCACGCTGGCTAACTTCATGAGAGTTCATCTGTATGGCGCTTTCGCTGCGTTAAGACTCGGAATGGAGATTCTGACCGGGCAGGAACGGGTAACGATTGACCGTATTTCAGCGCACGGCGGATTGTTCCGCACCCCGCAGGTCGGCCAGCGGATCTGTGCCGCTGCACTGAATGTTCCGGTCTCAGTCTTGTCTACGGCTGGTGAAGGCGGAGCATGGGGAATAGCCATTCTGGCCTCTTATATGATACATAAGGAGCCGAACGAGAGCCTGGCGGATTACTTGACCTCTAAGGTGTTCTGTGACATGGAAGGACAGGAGGTAACGCCTGACCCTACTGATGTGGACGGCTTTGCTCTCTATATGGAGCGTTACACCAAGGGGCTGACCATCGAGCAGGCGGCGATAGATCATTTACTGGAGAACCGGAAGAGAGGAGAACTCGGATGAAAATAGATATGGGCAGGCTTACGGTATTGCTTACCTCCCTGCTGCTGATAGCCTCCGCCCCTTCGGCTTATGCTAAAGCGCCGGATGCCAAGGCACTGCTCAAGCAGAAGTTCCCGGGAGAAACGGTACGGTTGCTGAAGACCGCAGACCTGAATAACGATCAGAAGCCGGAGAGCTTCCTGCTCACGGAGTCGGGCAATTTGTATCTAGTCAACTCCAAGGGTGTAGCAGTACTAATTGATAAGCAGATTATGGAGTTCGAAGAGGATGAAGCGGATATGCAAATCTTCGCTGTCTCCCCTACGGAGAAGCATCTGGCAGTTACCGTGGATTATCTGCCCTCGAACACCCAGGTCTCGGTCTACCGCCTGAACTATGGCACTCTGACCAAGAAGCTTCAGTTCATGGGGGATCAAGGAGCCGAGATCGATAAGAAGGGACGCCTGCATCAATACTGGAAGGACTTCAAAGACGAGGGCGGCGGCTGGGACCTGGCCGAGGGGATCTTCACCTGGGATGCCAAGGCAGGGAAGTACAGAGCTACGGGCAATTACGTCTTGCAGTAGTATAAAAGGCAGCCATACTCCCGGTAGCGGAGATGGCTGCCTTTGATTTATGCCAGGCTTGCGGCATAACTGGTCTGGGCTAGGCCGAGCATCATTTGCATTTGACTCTGCGGGATCTGCCCAGCGGACTGAGAGGCGCTTATTCTGCCCAAAAGCCGCTTTTTACGCAGGTTACGGACTCCATGGCCCTTATTGGTGGTAATACCACCGATTAACATCACTTAGTGGACGAATAAGCGCATCTCAGTCCGATAAGCGGTGTAAAAGTAGGTTTTTCCTCAAAATAAGGGCTCTCCAGTCCGTTAGAAGCAGGCCGGAGGGGTCCGGGGGCCACCCGAGGTCAGAATCATTTCACGGAACGATTGTAACTCGCTCCATCCTCACCTCACAAATACACGAACGGCTCCCTCGCATCCACGAATGTAACCGGAACCCCGTCCACCAGCGGCGCCAGCCACCCGGCCATATACTTCATGCCCCATTCCTCGGAGCGCTCGTGACCGATCACGATCATCGCCTTGTTCATGCCCAGCATGGCGGCGTCATTGACGTAAGCACATAAGGTCCACTCGGTAATGTCGCCGCAGACCATCACATCCAGACCCTTCTCCTGCATCAGCTCCATCGGCATCTGCTCCCGGCCGAGGCCCAGACTGCCGCCGCCGACAAGGATGCCGATACGGGAGCAGGGCGCTTCCGGGTTGCCGACGATCTGAATCACCTTCATCCCCAGCCGCTGCTTCAGGAAGCCTGCCAACTCACCGACTGTGGTCTCCTCGATCAGATACCCCCAGGCGTCCTTGTCGTCCAGCTTCTTATCCGCCCAATCCAGCTCCTTCAGCAGTCCGTCATAGATCCGGTCCGTATCCGCCAGATGCATATGGTCATGGAAGCGCCAGATCGTAAGGCCGTGCTCCTCGATCAGCTTTTTTTTCGCCAGATATACCGGGTCCTGCTGCAGCCAGTCCAGTGTATCATTGCCGGTATAGTAGGTCGGCTCATGGGTGATAATCAAGTTGGCTCCAGCAGCAATAGCTTCCTTGATGACATCTACGGTAGCCATGAACGTAGTGACGATCCCTGTGACCTCCATCTCTTCACTGCCGCCCGCCAGCACATCACAGGTCTGCTCCAGCCTCCGTCCCCCGCAGCAATCGAGCAGAATCCGGTCAATGACCTCTTGCACTTTCATACGCTCATCTCCTATCATATTTAGCCTTTGACAGCTCCGATAACCACGCCGCGGGTCAAGTACTTCTGCATGAACGGCAGGACGAACAGCACCGGCACAATGCCCAGCACCGCCATCGCCATCCGCACCGCTGTACTTGGCAGCGATACCGTGTCGGCTCCGAGTACATTCCCGGCTTGACCGGAATTGAGGAACTGGATGTTGCTCATGAGCTGCATCAGCAGATTCTGAATACCGTACAATTGCGGCTTAGATACAAAATATAACGCATTGATCCAGTCATTCCAATAGGCCAGGCCCATAAACATCCCGACGGTTGCCATGACCGGCATGGACAGCGGAAGCATGATGCGGAAGAAGGTCCGCAGCTCCGAGGCCCCATCGATCTGGGCGGCTTCGATAATCTCCAGCGGCACATTATTCTTGAAGTAGTTACGGACCAGCAGGACGTTGAACCCGTTCGCCAGCAGATTGGGCAGGATCAGCGCCCACAGCGTATTTTTGATATGGAAGTACTGGGTCCACATGATGTATGAAGGCACAACCCCCCCGCTGAACAGCATGGTGAAGAAGACGACAAACGCCAGCGTATTATGATACTTGAAATCAGACCGGGACATCGGATAAGCAAGCATGCTTGTTATCAGCAGTCCAATCGCGGTTCCCAGGATCGTCACGAGAAAGGACACGCCATAGGCTCTAATGAAAATGTACGCCGAGGACTTAATATACCGGTACGCGTCTAGACTTAGATGCTCCGGGAAAAAGCTGTACCCGTTGCGGATCAGGGTCGTCTCGTTGGTGAACGAAGCGATCACAATCAGCAGGAAGGGCAAAAAAGCAAAAACCGTCAGCAGGATCATCACGACCGCAGAAAACACCGTAAACGTTCGTTCTCCTCTTGTTTGGATCATCCGAATTTCCTCCTAGAACAAAGCGTTTTCTGGATTGACCTTCTTGACGATGGCATTGACCGTAAGCACAAGGGCAAAGCCGACCAGCGACTGATACAGACCGGCGGCTGCCGACATTCCAATATCATTGAGCTGCATCAAGGCGCGGTAGACATACGTATCAATCGTCTGGGTAGTGCTGTATAGCGCACCGGAGTTCATTGGAACCTGATAGAACAGGCCGAAGTCAGAGTTGAAAATCCGGCCCATCGACATCAGCACCAGCACAATAATGGTCGGCTTCAGCAGCGGCAGGGTAATCATGCGGATCTGCTTGAGCTTCCCGGCACCGTCGATTTTGGCCGACTCATAGATGCTCTTGTCAATGCCGGCAATCGAGGCAAAATAGACAATTGAGCCGTAGCCTGCCGTCTTCCAGATCTGAATAAGGACCAGCAGGTACGGCCAATATTTCGCCTCCGAATACCAGTTGATCTCCGGTATCCCCAGCGGCCGCAGAATCGAATGATTGACGAACCCGCTGTCGGCGTTCAGAAAGGCGAAGACGAGCAGCGAAAGCACGATCATCGAGATCAGGTTCGGCAGAATCAGCCCGGTCATGAACAGCTTCGAGTACAGCTTGTTCAGCAGCTCCGACATCAGAATGGCAATGATGATCGAAACTACGGTTCCCAGCGCGATAAACGTCAGATTGTACAGCAGGGTGTTGCGGGTCATAATCCAGGCATCACTGGTCTGGAACAGAAAGGTGAAGTTCTTGAAGCCGATCCAGTCGCTGCCGAAGATGCCTTTGGCATAATTGACATCCTTGAACGCGATGAACACCCCGAACATGGGGAAGTAGCTGTTAATGAGAAAATACAGCAGTCCCGGACCCGCGAGAATTAATAAAGGAAGTGTTTTTTTGAGTGGCTTGGATTTAGGTTTGGCAGTCATGCCGGATTCACCTCCATTGCCGGGGGCAGAGCCTCCATTAGCGGCTCTACCCTCAGCAGGCTTATTCAAATTATTGTTTTTGCGCGGCAAGCCATTGATCCAGTTGTTGCTGCTTGCTGTCTATAATGTCTTGTGCACCCGCATCCTTCAGCGCACTGTTGAATTTCGCAATAATGCTCTCAGGATCTACCGAACCGCTGACCAGTGCCGGCAGGAATTGATTCACTACGTTGTTCACAGCACTCATCTGCGTCTTCACTTGCCCCTGGTCGAAGATAAAGCCGAAATACGGCGATCTTTCGGTATCCTTATTCTCCTTCAGCTTCAGTTCCACATCCGACCAGTTGATTCCCTCCATCTGATACTGGAGTGACTCGGAGCCGACGATCCCTGAGCTAAGCATGGCTGTATAAGGCACCGTATTGGCGTCCATGCCTTCCGGGAATTTCACATGATGCTCATCTACCTTGATGTAATCCTCCCCTTCAATTCCGAACAGAATGGTGTTGATCAGCTCTTTGTCGGTGTAGAGCAGGTTCAGGAACTTCACAGCGGCTTCCGTCTCCTTCGAGGTACTGGAGACCATCCAGGTCACCGAGTTCACGGCACTTGTATCGAAGTAGAACGGGGCGATGCGCTTGGTCTCAATGTTTTTGCCGACCTGTGCACTCAGTTGCTTGCCAACCTCCATGCCGCTGTAGCCGCCCAGGAAGGAGAAGCCGCGCCCCGAAGATACCATCTCCATCGCTGTAATCGTAGTGGTTGCGGTATCCTTCTGCAGATACCCGGCCTCGAACCAGTCTCTCATCATCTGAATTCCGTTCTTGAAGACATCCGATTCGTAGAAGTTAACGACCTTGCCGTTGTCACCGATCACGACACCGACTCCGGTGGTATCGGTCAGGTAATCCACCTTACTCGCACCCTTCATCCAGTTCACAAGTCCGGTATCTGTCGGATTCACATTAATCGGGCCAAACGGAACTACATCCGGCAGCTTCTGCTTCACTGCGCCGAACACCGCAGGCAGATCCTCTACCGATTGGATGGAGTCTGCTGCTACGCCCGCCTCTGCGAGCATATCCGCGTTGTAGATGATATTGGTCGGCAGCGCCATCCCTTTATTCACAGGAATGCCGTAGATATGCCCGTCCATCGTGGTGGTTTTGAGAATATCCGGCCCGAAATCCTTGTCCAGAATGGCTGTCAGCTCTTTGCCGTGTTCGGTAAGCAGCCCTTCGAGCGGAGCCACCTGGCTCTTGGATACATAGTTGGAGAATTGTCCGAGGGTGGTGAAGATATCCATCTTCTCCCCGCTCTGGAGCGCAAGATTGACCTTCTGGGCATAATCTGCCGGGCCGAAGAGTCGGAAGTCCACCTTCACCCCGATTTTCTCCGTTGTGATGGCGTTGATCGCATTCGTCACCTTGCTCAGATCATCGGGAATCCGGTTGAAGGAGGGCAGTGCGAATACAATCTCAGCCACCTTGGCCTTCGCTTCCGTATCCCCGGAATTCTTGGACGATGTATTGGAATTGCCGCCGCAGGCGGAGAGCAGCGAACCGCAGATTACCATGGACAACAGCAGTGAACCTAACCCCTTTTTATTCTTCATGATCATGCCTCCTGTTCTATATTTACATTCTCATTGTACCGGTCCTGGAGGGGGCGGGCTTTCAATAATACGGGCTGTTTTTTTGAAAAAACGTGCTGCTGTTCGTCCTGTGGAATTATTCAACAAAATCACTCACAATAAACGTAATACAAGTCGCCCTGCTGTATTCCGCAAAAAATATCATAACCGGGCGTTTCAGCTGTCGTACAGTGATAATATCTCTATGGAGGCATTCATGTGAACTATAAGGATTCAGTAATCAAGGCTATTTCCTATATTGAGAATCATCTGACCGATGAAAGTTTAAGCGCCAAGGTTTCGGAGGCTGCCGGCTATTCGCCTTACCATTTTCACAGGATCTTCCTGTCAGTGACCCGATGCTCCGTCTCAGAGTACATCCGTAAGCGGAGATTGACACATGCGGCATACGACTTATTTCATACCCGCCAAAGGATTATAGATATTGCCATCCAGTACCGATTCGAGTCCCAGGAATCCTTCGCCCGGGCCTTTCGGAAAATGTTCTCCATCTCGCCGGGACAATTTCGCAAGCAAAGGGACATGAAAGACACGTTGTTCCGGGCCATGGAGAAGCTTCCATTGGATGGAGCGGGGCTGCAACATTTGCATACGGGTATTTCCCTCGTGCCAGCTTTTGTCTGCCTGGACAACCTGCATTTGGTCGGCATGTCGATACCGGGTGTCAATTCGGACGAGGTCGGAATGCTATGGCGGAGCTTTAGGCAGCGTGTGTTTGAGATTACGCGCAAGCCGGATACGGAAGACCTGTTTTATGCGGTCATTGAACTTACGGGCGAGCAGTGGGAGGTTACTTATACCGCTTGTGTCGAGGCGGCCAGCGAGGAGAGTACGGTTCCCTTGGGAATGGCCGCTAAGCTGCTGCCCGCGGCAACTTATGCGGTTTTTACTCATAAGGGAACATTAGCGAGGCTCAACGATACGTTCCAATACATTTACGAGACCTGGTTACCCCAGTCTGGCAGCGTTCGTACGAATGCCCCGGAGTTCGCACGTTACGACCAGCGGTATCTGGGACCGACGAACGAGGATTCGGTATTGGACATATATATTCCCGTTAGCCCGCCAGCTTAGGAGCGTACCGCTCAAGGAGAGAAGAATTTAAGATGAACACAGAAGCATATATGAATGAAGGATACGCAGGATGCTGTGAGGTACAAATTACAGATAACTCTTTGAGGGTGACCTATCCTATGATCGTGATGTATCCGACAGACGTACCGGAACAGGCGGACCGTCTAGGGCAATACCCGTTGGAAGTGGCCAGAGACGCGGCGCCGAGGGAGGGGAAGTTTCGGCTGGTCCTCATGTCACACGGTACAGGCGGTTCGCCGTTTGTGTACGGGTCACTTGCCCGGCATTTGGCACGCAGCGGCTTTATCGTTGGCCTGCCCGAACATCCGCATAATAACCGGAACGATAATAGTTGGGAAGGTACGGTCCCTAACCTCACCTATCGCCCCCGGCATCTTCGCATGGCCGCCGACTGGTTTTTTGAAGATGAGAGGTTCAAGGGGCTTATCCGGCCGGGAAGCTTCTCGGTCATCGGGCATTCCATGGGCGGCTACACCGCGCTGGCAGCAGCTGGCGGCATCCCAACCTCCTTCCCTAATGAGAGCCCAAACGGAAAGCTGCAGCAAATCAATGTTCCTATGGATTCGCGAATCCAGTCCCTAATTTTACTGGCCCCGGCGTCCGTCTGGTTCCGGAATGAGGGGGCATTAAGCGGCGTTCGTCTCCCCATTCTCATGCTGGACGCGGAGCGGGACCCGTACACCCCTCCATTTCACGCTCAGATCATCTTGAAAGGTGTTGCCGAACCACGGATGATTCACTATCGGACGGTGGAGAATGCCGGACACTTTTCCTTCCTGAGTCCTTTTCCGGCTGCGATGATTTCACCCGCCTTCCCCCCCTCACAGGACCCGCCTGGCTTTGATCGTGTGCAATTTCACGAAGCGCTGAAGACCGAGGTAGTACAGTTTCTGTTGACTTATGATTAGGAAACGAAATGTATCGCAAGAGGCTCTGCTTCTCTCGGGGAAACGCGGAGCCTCTTCCGATCCTAGTGCTTATGCTTGGAACGGTAGGCTGCCGGGGTTTCGCCTGTCCATTTTTTGAACACAGTGGAGAAATAGGAGAGGGTATCGAAGCCGGTATCCATGGCAATCTCCCCGATGCTCGCCGTGCTCTCCACCAGCCTCTGCTTCGCCGCTCTGATCCGGCAGTCGTTCAGGTACTCCTTCACGCTCTGGCCGGTCCCGTGCTTGAACACCTTGGCCAGATAATCCGCGGTCAGATATACGCTTGCGGCAACATCCTCCCGGCTGAGGTCCTGGGTATAGTGCTCCTGAATGAACCGTTTGGCCCGCTCGACCACCCCTTCGGACTGCAGCACCTCCTTAATGGAATCCAGCGTCTTATCCGTCAGCGCCTGCGCCCATTTCATGAAGTCGAACACGCTGCTCTCGGCATCCTGGGCCAATTGCTGGCTGAGCTCACCCTCGAAGAGACGATGAGCTTGAATGTGGTGCCGCGCGAGCAGCGAATAGACCACTTGAAGCAGGTCCTCGCGGATCGAATGGAGTGTTGCCGCATCCAGCTTGTTCAGGCTCGTCAGCAGCTCCAGTTCTTTCTTGAGCCGGTTCACAATCTGCGCCTTCTCCTTCTGGACGAACAGCAGGGTGAACAGCTCCGTATCCAGGGTGAAGCGCTCGGTCAGATCTACCTGGAAGGGCTTATTCGGCAAATGCAGCTTCCCCCGGAAAATAATGTTCGCCTCGTCCGCCTGCTCCAGCTCCGTCTTAAGCTGCGCCAGGCGGGAGATCGCCGCAGGCTCACTGAAGTAACAGGTAGCCGTACATTTCAGATACTGTCTGGACAGCCGGATGATCTCTCCGGCGCTCACCTCCAGCTCCTTCATATCCGCCGGATTCTCCACAATGATCGCATTGTAGAATACTTTATCGACCTGATAGGCAATCATCCGGCCGCTGCCCACCCGGCTGCTGAGAATTTCAGAGACCAGGTTCGAGAGGGCATAATGGAAGATGCTCTCATCCCATTCCCGTTCAATCTGGGAGCGGGGAACACTTACCAGCAGCAGCCTGTATTCTGCATGCACCGGAATGGACAGCTCCCGCTTCTGCACCTCACTCTGAATCAGCTGTGGCCGGGGAGAGATTGTCGCCGTCAGCACATCGCTCCAGAAGCTGCGTTCTATCAGATCCTGGTTCTTCAGCCACGCATGGCCCAGCTTGCTGTATTCGCCTAACATAATTTTGTTCTTCAGCGTATCCATAGACTTACGCAGCGCCGCTTCCAGCTCCTGCTTGTCCAGCGGCTTGACCAGATACGAGTCTGCGTCATATGAGATCGCCTGGGAGGCGAAGGTGAAGCTCTCATGACAGGTCAGGAAGATGAATCCGCCCTCATATTGACGCTCTCTGGCCCACTTGATCAACTCAATGCCCGAGCCGCGCGGCATTTCAATATCGCAAATCATCAGATCCGGCTCGCCGTGCTCGAAGAGTTGCTTCGCATCCTGTATATTATGAGCGGTTAGCACTTCCGTAATTCCGAATTCCTCCCAATTCACAATACCGCGCAACGCTTCAATTGTAGGAATATCATCGTCAATCAGCATACAACGCATATTATCCTCCCTCTAAGCCGGGCTGGCCCCATTCGAGTGGCTTCACAGGAATCCATAGCTCAACCCTCGCACCTGTAGTCTCGATATTCGACAGCTTAAGCAGATCTTCCCGTTTGTAGAGCAGTCTGAGAGTCTTGCGGATATTGGCAATGCCCACTCTGCCTCCGTCCTCCCCTGCCTCTTCGCGCTCCGGCTGATCCAGCCATTCAGAAGCGAAGCCCGCCCCGTTATCTTCAATGACAATACTGACAAATGGACTATCGTCCCGCAGCTCCATCCGCACCCTGATGAAAATAGACAGCAGCTCCTGAACGAACATAGCATGCTTGAACGTATTCTCCACAAAGGTCTGAATCATGAATTGGGGAACCGGCACCTGCCGCGCTTCCTCCTGCATCTCGATCATGAAAAAAATCTGCTCAGGATAACGGATCTCCTGCATCCGGATATAATTCTCAGTGTGCCGGATCTCCTCCTCCATCGTCACTTCCATCAGCCCTCCTCTGAACATATACCGGAGGTGCTCGGAGAGGCAGTGGATCAGGCGGCGGATCTCCTCGTTTTTATTCTGATAGGTTAGGCTGGTGATCGTTGAGATCGCATTCAGGAAAAAATGGGGCCGGATCTGCATCTGCAGATACTTGATCTCGGCGCGGCTGATTTCGATCTGTTCTTCATAGGACTGAATCTTCAGATCCTTGATCTCACTGACCATGGACTCCAGCGCATGGAACAGCTTCAGGAATTCCAGGGAATACGGGGTATTCTGCGGAATCTGGTATTCCAGCTGCCCCTGCTCGACCGCCTTCGCCGCCTTCACCAGCTCCAGAATCGGCCTCAGCACATCTCTCGTCAGGAATCTCAGCACCAGCGGCACCACGATGACCGAGAGCACCGCCAGCAGGGCGATCCCCCACTGAATCAGCTTCAGGCCCGAGAACAGACTGCCCTTGGCAACCATTTGAGTCATCTGCCCGAACTCGCCGATCGGTTCAGATACAATCAGGTAATCCCGCTGATACTGCCTGCTTAAGCTCTCAAGCGTCGTATCCCCTTCATTAAGAGAGATATTATTCGCTGCCAGGATCATTCCCTCCGAGTCACTCAGCACATAACGGTTCTTATCATTGCCTCCCCTATCAACCATAGCCAGCAGCGTGTCCGCTTTCACCAGCGTTCCGAAGCTGACTCCTGAATAAGTAATATATTTGAACAAGTAGGACTCGCCGCGGATCTGGAAGACCTTCCATTCCCCGCTATGTTCTGCCGGAGCCGTACTGAATTTATGCATATTGATAAAATCCACCAGAGCCAGCTTATCCTCCGATTGAATCCGGCGGTTGAACTGCTCCAGCACCAGCTCATCCGAGAGCCTGATGAACATGCCGTCGCTCGAATTATCGCCTGCTATTTTTGCCTGCAGGCTATTCTTGAGCTGCTGGACCTTGAAATACCGGCTGTTCTCATCCATCCCCGCCGAATTCACCGCAGTATCCACGTTATGGTCGAACACCTCAATGAGGTCCTTGGAGAAATTGTTGAAGTTATTATGAATATTGGCCTGATAGAGGGCCAGTGTATTACGCGAGCTGGTCAGTGCATTGCTCCGCACCACCTCCAGGGAGTAGATGTTACTCAGAACAAGGATGGACAGCAGGATCGCAAGAATCACTGTCATCTGCAACGCAAATTTGAACACGATACTGTTGGTTCGGATCATCCCCGCCTCTTCCTTTCCCCGGAATTCAGCACGCCCCTGAGCCGATACCTTCTTAGGCCGGACCCAGGGGCGTATAAGTATGCAATTTGCTGTTCTAGTTGTTATATTGATTATGATTAAAAGTTTCTCTTTTTGGGGATGGCCGTGACTCCAGAGAAGTTTTGGACTTCCGGCCGCTGTTGTATACAGATTTCTTAATTATTACCTCTGATCGAGGTGGAAATCCGTATACAAAGGCGGACGCTACCGCTCCTACAGTTCCAAAATTCCCCTCCGCCACTTTTCCCTGTCTGTTTTTATAAAGTTAATCAATAAAGTTAGTTAGCCGCCCAGTCCAGCGCAGCTTCAATATGCTTATCCCAGTACGCCCAGTTATGGTCGCCAGGGCCTTCTTCATAGTAATGGGCGGCCTGCTCGCCTTCCAGGAACTGATGGAACCGGCGGTTCACATCCAGCAGCATATCCTCGGTTCCGCATGCCATATACAGCTCCGGCAGGGCAAGTCCCTGCGCCTTCACATCACGCACCAGCTGCTCAGGGTCTTTGTCGCTGCCAAGCAGCCTACTCAGATCGCCGAAGACGCTGGCATAGTAGGAATAACTGGCAATTCCGTCTTTATAGTCTGGGGAAATATTGGCAACTCTATACGGAATTAAGGCCGAGGATAAGGCGATGATCCGGCCGAAGCGCTCCGCGTATTTCAGGCCGTTGCGGATTGCCCCGTAGCCGCCCATGGATAAGCCGCCGATCCAGGTATCCTCTCTGGCTGCTGATAGCGGGAACAGCTTGCGGGTGAAGTCTACCAGCTCTCTGCCAATATACTCACCGTAGTATTCTTCTCTTAGCTCATCATTGACATAGAAGCGGTTCTCCCCGGCCGGCATGAATACTGCCACCTGGTGCCTGTCTGCCAGCTCCCTGATCCTGGAGAAGTTCAGCCAGTCGTTCTGGCTGCCGGAGAAGCCGTGCAGCAAATAGAGCGATCTCAAGGGCTGGCCCGACCAGGCAGGCAATCCCCAGCCCTCCGGCAGATCCACCGGCAATATGGCCTGGATCGTGACCTCCCGCTTCAGACTTGCCGAGAACAGGCTGATTTGCATTGTAGCCATCATCATTCCCCCTTAACGAATTAGAATCAGACCCAGTATACCGCTTCTTGTCCCTGCTGATCTATATATTCGATAACAGTCTTATAATTCTGCAGGTTAATATGCAGCCGGCAATATGCTGTTCCCTGCTCCCACATCAGCCTGATTTCATCCGCCTCTGCCTCTAGCACCCGGAAGGTTCCATGGAAGGCGCTATACTCATTGCGGAAGCGGATTAGCTTCATCAGCCGCTGCACGACCTCCCGCTCACTCTCCGCTGCAATCTCCTCCAGCGTATAGTTATGGCGGTTAATCTCCCGGCCTTCCCCCGTCAGGGCGACCTGCTCCAGATCATTGCGGCCAGCCAGCAAGCCTACATAATAGACCTGCGGAATACCCGGTACGAAGAATTGAATCGCCCTTGCTGCCAGGTACGCATCGTCATCCTCATTCAGTGCGCTGTAATAGGTGCAGCGGATCTGATGGACATCGAAGCCATCCGGGGCCTTATGCTCCTCGGACAGAATCAGGCTCAGGTTCGCTCCGCGCTCCACGCAGAGATCCACCAGCTCCCGGGCTTCCTTGGTATCGATCAGATCATCCAGGTCGGGCTTCACCGGAACACCGTCATGACAGTCCAGCATCGTGAACTGCTTAGGCGAACGGGTCCGCAGATAGTCGTACAGCGCCGTATTGGATCTGCCGGTAAGCGCCTCAAGCACGCGGTAAGGCAGAATGAAATCATAGATCCAGCAGCCGTATTCCGATAGCTTAGTCTGGATACTGTGATGCGCATGTACCTCCGGCAGCAGCTCTATGTCCAGCGAATCCGCCATCTCCTTAATCCAGTCCAGGAATTCATAGATCTCCGGCTCCACATAGAAACAACTGGTGCCCAGCTTCTTGATCACGTACCCGACCGCATCCAACCTGACAATCTTGACATTCTGCTCTTTGAAGTTCAGGAAGAACTGCCGCAGCAGGTCGCGGGTGAGCGGAGAATGGATATCCAGATCAATCTGCTCGGAAGGATCGGTTTTGCCAAAAGTGGTCCAGACCTTCTCTTCCACCCCTCCGGAGGTAGTGAACGTAGAATAAGGCAGCGGCCGCCGCAGGAACATCTTCTCGATATCCGCACGCGCAGGCTCGCCATTCTCCCAGATCTTGTCCAGGGTGATGAACAGATCCGCATATTCCGAAGCCCGGCCATGCTCCAGGAAGTCCTGGAAATACGGCGATTGCCTGGAGATATGATTGACCATCAGATCCACCAGCACATCGAATTCTTCCCCGATGCTGCGGATGTCCTCCCAGCTGCCGAATTCCGGCTCGATCTCCAGATACGTCAGCGGCGCAAAGCCGCGGTCCCCCGAAGAAGGAAAGGGCGGAAGGATGTGAATCCCCCCGGCAAACAGCCCGGCGAAGGGACCGCGCAGCACCTGATGGAGCTGCTTCAGGTCTCCGCCCAGGGAATCGGGATAGGTAATTAACTGTACTTGATTCTTCAGTGTCATCTTAAGAAGCCTCCTACAGGTTGAATTGTTGCTTAATGACCGCAAGCGCAGGCAGATCGACTACCGCACCGGTGAATTTCAGTTTGTACGCGCTGACAGCAGATCCAAGCTCCAGCGCTTCTGTGAGCGTATATCCTTTGATAATAGCTGTATAGAATCCAGACCAGAAGGCATCTCCTGCTCCCGTCGTATCTTCAATCTGCGTCGCCTTGGTCGCAAAGGACATCGTTTCGCTGCCGGTGGAGACGAGTGCCCCGTCCTTGCCCAGCGTCAGAATGACCAGCTTCGCACCAAGCGCAAGGAATCTGGCGATCTGCTCCTCCGGCGTGCCGGGACCGAACAGACGCTCAGCGTCATCCTCGGAAGGCTTGATGATATCCACCTTCGGGATGATGCTTTTGACATAGGCTACCCCGTCCTCTCCCTTCTGCCAGATCGAGGGATGATAGTTGGGATCGAAGCCGATCAGCACCTTATGCTTCCGCGCCGTCTGGATCACCCGCTCCACCGCCCTACGGGATGGGGTCCTGGAGATCGGCCAGCAGGAGAAGTGGACAATTCTGGAATGAATCAAGGCTTGCTCCAGCGCCTCATTGTACTCCAGCCGGTAATCCGCCGCACGGTAAAAGATTGGAACCGGCGTAGCCTGACTCTTGGTAATCACCACCATACTGGTAGAATCATCGACCTGCTGGATGCCGCTTGTCGCCATTCCGGCGCTCTGCAGCCGGTTGATCAGATAGTTGCCCAGGCTATCCCTGCCCACCGCCGAAGCCACATGCGACCGGATGCCCAGCTTCCCCGCATTAATGGCAATATTTGAAGGCGATCCGCCAAAATAACGGGTATATCCATCACTTACCGTATCCTCGCCGTATTCATTGGAGATCATATCCACGAGCAGCTCGCCCACTGTTAACACATCGTTCGCCTTATCTTCAAATGGTATTGTCTCTCCGAGTTTAAACACCCGCACTCCCCCTTGGTACTCCAGTATCCTTGTGTCATATCCATTCTATGGTCTCTGTGTACACAATACTTTCAAAAACCCGTCCTCTTTTTACAATTTAAGAGTTCAAGGCTCTTGCCAGGGCATGGATGTATCCCTCTCTGGCTCTGCGGCTGACTTCGGCTGCAGGGACAACATGCTCGAAGCCATGATAGCCCCCCGGGTAGAGATGAAATTCCACTTCTACACCGGCCTGTGCCAGCCGGGCCACATAGTCAATCGTCTCATCACGGAACGGGTCGAGCTGTCCGACGCAGGTATAGGCGGGCGGAAGTCCCGCCAGTTGATCCGCACGGCCGGGTGCCGCATACGGGGAGGTGTCTGCGCCCCCGGCAGTACCGCCCAGGTACATCTCCCACGCCACCAGGTTGTTCGCCCGGTTCCACACCGCCGGGTGCGTGACCTCATAACTCGAAGGTGTAATGTTGCGGTCATCCAGCATCGGATACAGCGGAAGCTGGAAGCAGAGGGCAGGACCGCCCTTGTCTCTCGCCATCAGGGCCAGAGCCGCCGCCAGACCGCCGCCTGCACTCGCTCCGCCCACGGCAATCCGGGCCAAATCGATGCTCAGCCCATTGTTGTTATCGGCCAGCCACACAAGCGCTGCATAAGAGTCCTCAATGGCTGCCGGGTACGGATGCTCCGGGGCAAGGCGGTAATCGGGCGACACGACCACACAGTTGGCCGCGAGGACGAAGCTCTCGCATAACGCATCGTCACCGCTCGGCTGGCCCAGAATATAGCCGCCGCCATGGGTCCAGAGTAGGGCAGGCAGCTTATGTTCACTTCGCTGAGCCGGTTCATAAATTCTGATCCGAACCGGCCCGGAGCCGGCAATCAGAACCCGTTCCGTAATGCGGACGCAGTCCGACTGTTCTGTAGGCAACGGGATATTATTCCGGGCTGCGGCCAGATCCTCCGGCAAATGCAGCGGCGGCAGGCCAGCGATCCCTTCCCGTAAATCCGGGGCTACGCGGTAAATGAAATCCATATATATTTCCTCCATATCGTTCGAATGTGAATGAATCCTGCGTGCTTCAAGTGGTCCCCTTCTCCGATAACCGGACGGGAAGAATCGTCTCCAGCGGAACCGGCTCGCCGGCAATCTGCTGAAGCAGATATTGAACAGCCAGCTCGCCCATCTTCTTGATCGGCTGGACGATAGTAGTCAGATCCTCCGCCTCCAAGGCAGCAATTCCGTCATAGCCTACGACCTTGACTTGACCGGGCACGGCTCTGCCCAGCCTTCTGCACTGCTTCAGCACCTGTAGCGCCAGCATATCGCTGCTCGCGAATACGCCGTCCAGCTCAGGGCGTTCCTCAAAAAGACTGCTGACCAGCTTCTCGTAATCCTTATACTTAAATCCGTTCAGATCGGTTTGCCGGACGGTATATTTCACATCTTTCCTCTTGACCTGCTCCAGGAAGGCGTCATGCCTTTGCTTGGCCAGCAGATTGAGGCGCAGATTCCCGCTGAGATAGGCGATGCTCCGGCATTTTTTGCGCAGCAGCAGCCTGGTGGCCAGCACTCCCCCCTGATAGTTATCCGAGGCAATGAACGGAATCGACTTAGAGATCTGCCGGTCCAGCGACACCAGCGGCAGGCTGATTGACTTGTAATCGTTCACGCTCATCGTATGGCTGCCCATGATAATGCCGTCAACCCGGCTGGCCCGCAGCAGATCGATGTATTCTTTCTCTTTTTTCTTATGATGCAGGGAATTGCACAGCATAAGCTTATAGCCTTGTTCATAGGCATAGGCCTCAATATGCTTGGTTACCTCTCCGAAGAACGGATGGGAGATATCCGGCAGAATCAGGCCGATCATATTGGACTTCTTGCGCAGCAAGGAGCGTGCCACCTCACTCGGATGGTAATTCAGCTCCTCCATGGCATCGTTCACCTTTTGCTTCAGACTCTCACTGAGGTATCCCCGGTTATTCAGCACACGGGAGACGGTAGTGACGGAGACGCCGACCTTCTCGGCAACATCTTTGATGGTTACAGCCATCCGTACCTCCTGACCCGGGTCAGCCTTCTTCCTCTGTTCAGCAGAACAAGGCAAGGTTCTATGTTAACCGGTTGATATAATAGGACAGCAGCAGCTTCAAAACTGTAAGAATGGTTTAATTGCAATCTGTACAGCTAAATCGCCGGATATACTGGCGAATCTCAGTTTAGCTGTATTTCGTGCAATTAAGATACCTCTATACCTGGATTTTCGCCCATTCCAGCAAATTTAGTTGTATGAAATACAGTTAGGGAAGGAATACCTTCCTTTTCACTTTTTTTAGTTGCACCGAATACACTTATCTCTGATTATGCGAAAAACTGAACCTAATAAGTTAGGTGGTTTCCTCTTATGATCCAATCCATAAATTTAAACCTGACGCTCTACTAAGGCAGACACTGGCAGGGAAGCTGCCAGTCCTGAGTATCAGGTCGTGCCGCGCTCCACAGCCGTTACCGGGAACGTGTTCACCATCGCCACCGCCTGGCCCTCGATCTGCCGGACCGCCAGCTCCATAATGGCTTCGCTCATCTCTTGAATCGGCTGCCGGACAGTGCTTAGACGCGGTGAGATCATAGAAGCCAGCTGCACATCATCATAGCCCACAATGCGCATGGCTGAAGGAATCTCCTTGCCGAGCAGGTTGCAGGCATGAATGACCTCGGCGGCAATCACATCACTGCTGGCAAATACGCCGTCGATCTCAGGATGCTCCTGGAGGTAGGCGGCGATGGCGGTGTCCCCTCCGGTATAGCTCCCCTCATTGACCTCCAGCTGCAAGTACAGCGGCGCAAGCCCGGCGCGCTTCAGCTCTTCTTCGTACCCCTGCCTTCTCAGGCCGGCCAGCATGAAGTGATGCTGGGGACCGTCGATCCCCCGCTGGATATAGACCGTGTGCCGGCAGCCCTGGCCGGTTAATAACCGGGCAGCCAGCCGGCCGCCCTCCAGATTATCCGAGGTAACCACGGGGATGTCCTCGGAGATTACACGGTCGAAGGAGACGATTGGCAGGTCCAGGTGAAGATAATGCTGCACATCCAGCACGGCACTGCCCATGATGATGGCGTCAACCTGATTTTTTTTGAGCATCTCGATATAATCCACTTCCTTGGAGACGTTGCGGTTGGAATTGCAGAGCAGCAGCTTGTAGCCCTTAAGGTCTGCGTAATATTCAAGATAAGCGGTCAGCTCGGCAAAAAAAGGATGGGAAATCGCCGGGATGATCAGCCCGATCATATTGGATTTTTTGCGGAACAGGGCCCGGGCCATTTCATTCGGCTGATAGTTCATTTCCTTCATCACCCGGTAGACCTTCTCCTTCGTCTTGTCGCTAATATACCCTCTATTGTTAAGGACTCTGGACACTGTATTCACAGAAAGTCCTGCCTGCTTCGCAACATCCTTCAGATTCGCCATAGAAACCACCTTGCTTTTTAGTTCCAATTATAGATGAATTTCGCATGGATTTCAGCTATTGAAGCGTAATCGTCACTGCGGTGTACATTGGGACTTCCCCGCTCCCCCTTATTTCAGCGCCCCTTCTGTGATCCCTTTGATGATCTGTTTTTGCAGGAACAGGTAGATGATCAGCACGGGAATGATCGTCATAATCAGCCCGGCCATCAGCGGCGCATAGTCCACAGAATAGGAGGAGAAGAAGGTATACGTGGACAGCGGCAGTGTCTTCTGATCCGGTGACAGCAGCACCAGGCTGGGCAGAAGATAGTCATTCCAGATCCAGAGCACATCGAGCACCAGCAGGGTGACGAACACCGGCTTCAGCAAGGGCAGCACAATACTGAAAAACGTCCGCAGCGTACTGCTCCCTTCGATAAACGCCGATTCTTCCAGCTCATAAGGAATGCCTTTGATAAAGCCGTGGAACGTGAAGACGCCAAACGGCACTCCGAAGCCGAGATACATGAACAAAAGCGTCAGCTTGGTATTCAGCAGCCCCATATTTCCGTACAGCATGACCATTGGAATCATCAGCACCTGGAAGGGCAGAGCCATGGAGGCCAGCATGAGGAAGAAGAGGATGGAATTCACCTTCCATTTGTAACGGACGAATAAGTACCCGGTCATCGCCGAGAAAATAATAATGATCGTGACGGAAATCCCCGTAATGATCAGTGAGTTCATGAACCCCTGCATAAAGTCCATATTGTCAAAAGCGCTGGCATAGTTCTTGAAATTAATCGTTGTCGGCAGCGACAGCGGGCTCTCGAAGAATTGCTGGGTGGTCTTGAAGGAGTTCATAATAATCAGCAGGAACGGTGTTAAAAAGGCCAACAGCAGCAGGTACAGGAATCCTGTCCGCAGGCCCGGGAGGATGCGCCGGTTAGCATTCATTAAGATTCCACCTCCAGCTTCTTCAGCAGATAGGATTGCGTCAAGGCGATAATCGCGACGACAGCGAACAGAACGACTGCCTCTGCCTGGCCGACACCGTATTGATTGGACAGGAAGGCTTTTTGCACGATATGGTAGGTGGCCAGCTCCGTTGAATTGAACGGTCCGCCCTTGGTTAACGCCAGGTTGATGTCATACGTTAAGAAGGATCGGGACAGGGAGATGAAAATACAGATGACGATCGCAGGAACCGTCAGCGGCAGGATGATTCTACGGATCACTGAAGTCCGCCCCGCTCCGTCAATGCTCGCCGCCTCCAGTACATCATTCGGAACGCCTGTGAAGCCCGCGATATAAATGATCATCAGATACCCGACCAGCTGCCAGGCGGTCGCAATGATCAGCGCCCAGAATGCCGTCCCCGTATTCGTCAGCCATGAGGTCTGAAACAGCTCCCAGCCGTATTTAGCGCCAAGGTAAGGCAGCACCTGTGAGAAAAGCGTCTGCCACAGGTAGCCGAGTACGATCCCGCCGACCAGATTGGGTGTGAAGAACCCTGTCCGCAGCCATTGTTCCCCTCTCCCGCCTCTCGTCAGGGCGAGTGCGATGAAGAAAGCGAACACATTGGCAATCACCACAGTGAAGAAGACATACTTCAGGGTGAACCACAGCTGCTGAAGGAACACCTTATCCCTGAACACCTCCAGATAATTCGTGAAGCCGATCAGGCTGCTGTCGCCTGTCCGGACATCCCAGTTCGTGAAGGTCAAATATAAGCCGACGATGAACGGTATGATCACAACGGCGGCAAAAGCGAAGATAGAGGGACCTCCGAAGACCAGAAACGTCCCCGCATTCTTCAGTGATAGCTTTTTGTTCATAGTGCTGCCCCCTTTCCTCTTAACAGGCTGAACTGGAGAATATCCCGGTTCAGCCTGTTCTTTTAGCACAAACGAAGAAATTCTCTATTTCCCTGCATACGATTTCCAG
This sequence comes from Paenibacillus sp. FSL R7-0210, assembly GCF_038009085.1. Taxonomy (NCBI): domain Bacteria; kingdom Bacillati; phylum Bacillota; class Bacilli; order Caryophanales; family Paenibacillaceae; genus Paenibacillus; species Paenibacillus sp. FSL R7-0210. Next base: position 872,805 of record NZ_JBBPAR010000001.1, on the reverse strand, counting down.
TAATCCTGAACCTCCTGCGCCAGCCCCTGGCGGTCGATATTGCCTACCAGATACTTCTGCATCGCAGCTCCGGTCTTGGCCCAGTAATCCTGTGGCAGGTAATTGATGACACCGATGTTGATAATCTTCCCTTGCTTCACGTATTCGCTGACAGCGTTAGACATGACGTTCGTGCTCTTCGCCTTAAGATCCTTGTACGGCATGGACAGCCCCATATCGGTAATAATGGCCTTTTGTCCGTCCTCACTGCTGACCATCCATTCGATGAACGCTTTGGCGGCTTCCTGCTGCTCCGGCGTAGACTTTGAATCATCGATGGCGAACAGCTTAGGCTCGCTGTAGGCGACTTGCGTGTTACCGAAGTCCTCCGGGTTATTGCTCACCGGCAGCGGCAGGATACCGAAGTCGGCATCTCGGCCTTCCAGTGTTCCAATCACCGCCCAGCTCCAGTCTCCCATGAAGTAGAAGGCGGCAGCTCCCTTGGCGAAATCCGCGCTGTCGCGGTTATAATCGGCAACGAGCGGGTCGCTCTTACGCGCGTTGTATTTTTTCAGCAGATCGAAGGTATCCATCAGTCCGGTGAACTGCGGATTCTCCGTCAGTTGAACCTGCCCGTTCTTCAGCTCCTCCACGAACTTCCGGTTGTCCTCCACCTTCTGCGACTGCAGGGAATAGGTCAATCCCAGATAGTGGGCGCCGAGCGACCAGTCTGCTCCGTGAAGCATGACCGGTGCTTTGCCGGAGGCTTCGATCTTCTTGAAAACCGCTTCGAGATCATCACGGGTCTTCACCGATGCAGGATCAAAAGCACCGCCGATACCCTCTTCTACCGCACGCTTGTTGTACAGCAGACCGTAGCCTTGGGCAGTCCAAGGAATACCCAGGAATTGTCCGTCCAGCAATGCGCCATCGATGGCTCCCGGATTGGTCAGCGCTTCATACTTCGCCTTCTCCGGCTCTAAATCCAGAAAATCATCCTTATATTGAAGTATGGTGCCTGCATCCAAGTTCACGATTGTCGCCGGATTGCCGGAGGCCAGCAGGGATTGGAACTTCTCAAGCTGCGCGCCGCCGATCGGTGTAGGAATCAGTTCAATTGTCACCTGCGGATTCTGCTCATGATACTTCTTGAACAGCTCCTCGAACACTGTGTTCACTTCTGCGGAGGTATTGAAGAACGTGAGCTTAACGTCCTTGGAGGCTTGCTCTGTTTGTGTTCCCTCATTCCCCTTGTCTTCCTTGCCAGCATTGGTTGCTGAATTCCCTTTGGAGCAGCCTGCCAGTAACCCGGTGACCACCGTCAGAGCGATAGCGAAGCTTGCAGCTTTTCTCAATTTCAACTGAATTCCCCCCATACTTATGATTGTTTTGAATGCGCATACATTTCGGATGCAATTTTATGATAACCGGTTAACATATTTATGTCAATCGGTTATCATATTTAAATTTTAGCTAAAAAAAGGCCCCAGCCCAAATGAGCCGAAGCCTGTAATATTACGGGACAAGACCACGCATCCCCCTACAACTTCCCCCGGTAATCCTGCGGAGTCATGCCGAATTGCTCCTTGAACACTTTGATGAAATATTGGCTGTTGGCGTAGCCGAGCTGCTCGGAGATCTCATAGATCTTCAGCTCGGAGTTGCGGAGGCTGGCTACGGCCTGCTCCATCTTCCTATTCAGGATATACTCGCTGATGCTGATCCCGCTGACCTGCTTGAACAGTCTGGAGACATATGCCGGATGAAGCGAGACCGCGTCCGCAACGAATTGCTGGCTGGCCTCTGCCAGATTAGACGCGATACAGCTCTGCATCTCCTTGACGATGCCCATCCGGTTATTCTGTGTATCCCGTTCGAGCTTGCCCTGCAGGGTATCCACCAGCGCCTCACCCCAGCTGACCAGTTGGGACACGGAACGGAAGAGGGTCTTATCCAGCAGCTCCCGCCCGACCAGATCGGAGAGCAGGCTATGATTCTTATGGGCAATATAGTGAAAGGAGCCGAGAATCATAGTACGGATCTCCTCAATATATTCTTCGTTATACGACGGCAGGTTGTTGCTGAATTCTCTCAACTGCTGCAGCCGTTCCTTATACCCCTGCCACTGGCCGGTCTCCAGCAGATGCATCAGTGTCGGGGAAGCATATAAGTCCTTGAGCGGCTGGACCGGCGAGCTCTTCTGCTTGTCCGTCAAGGAGATGAAATAGCCCTGGTCATTGCCCACTTGCTGTCTTAACGCCGACTGGGAATCCTCATACATGGCGCGGATATCCAGCGGGAATTCCCCCGGGTAGGACAGAATAACCGAGATTCCGCCATTCAGATATTCATTCACACTGCTGTGCAGCTGATGGGTATTATGGGTTAGCTGCTTGAGAATCTTGCCCGGGTCAACCGCCCCCGCTTCACTGCTCTTCACAATAAACACCAGGTTCTCGTAAGCATCCCGGCCATGCCACAGCTCGAAGCCCGGGCCCAGCAGCTCGCAGGCAATGTTCGTCACCGCGTATTCAAAGAGCAATTGGCTGTCCGGCCCGAAGTTCGTGAAATGCTCCTCCAGACGGATCAGAATCAGGAAGACCCGGTCGTTCAGCTGAAAATCAATCTGATATCCGCTAAGCTTGTCCTTCAGCCGTTCCTGCGGATAGGATTTGCCCTGAATCAGCTCGGCCAGCAGCTTATCCTTCAGCGCCGGGAGATGCTCCCGGAAGGCCAGCATCGCCTGCTCATAAGATGCCGTCCGGTCGATTTCCTTCTTAATCGTCTTAATCGTGCTCTCCAGAGCAGCACGAAGCTTCTGGTGATCCAGCGGCTTAACAAGATACTCTGCCACCCCATACTGAAGGGCTTCCCTGGCATATTCGAACTCGGCGTAGCCGGTTAGCAGAATACACTTGATTCTCCGGTGGGTCTTCCGCACCTGCTTCACCAGCTCCAGCCCGCTCATCCCGGGCATGGCGATATCCGTAATGACTATATCAACCGGGTATTGCCCGATCATCTGTATGGCCTGGGCGCCGGAGTAGGCTTTATATACTTTTTCAATCCCGAAGTCCTGCCATGGAAAAGCAAGCTCCAGATCATCTACGACATATTGTTCATCATCTACCAGCAGAATTTGCAGAATGAGCTTCTCCCTCCTTTTCAATCCGAATCCGGTAACAGGTGCCTTCGGACAGCACGGAGTCTACGGATAACCCGGAGTCCTTGCCAAAATACAATCGCAGCCGCTGATTCACATTCCTTAGCCCCGTTCCGAGCTGTTCATTGCTGATAATATTATCCTCGATATGGCGGCGGACCGCGCCGAGCCGTTCTTCCGTCATGCCGATTCCGTTATCCTTCACTGTAATCAGAAGATACGAATCATCTTCCTCGGCGGCAACCGAGATGATGCCGGGCCTCAGGCCCGGTTCAATGCCATGCTTAATGCAGTTCTCCACGAGCGGCTGCAGAATCATCCTTGGCAACCGGTATCTGCCCGCCTCCGCTGTGACACCGAATTCGAAGGTGATCTCTCTTTTGCGCAGATGGACCATGTGCAGATAATGCTCGACGAAATCCAGTTCATCCTGGAGCGTAGAATCCAGCTGTTCAATCTTATGAATGTACCGGCAGTAGGAAGCCAGATGCAGCGTCATCGCGGTGACCGCATGATAATCTTCGATGCTTGCTTTGCTCTGAATGAAATTCAGGCAGTTATAGAGAAAATGCGGATTAATCTGCGCCTGATACTGCTTCAGCTTCGCTTCCTTCACTTCAAGCTCGCCCAGCAGAACCTGCTCGATCAGTGTCTGGGTATTCTCCGCCATCCGGTTAAAGGAATTACCCAACACCTTGAACTCATTGACCTGCAGATCGACGGCACGGCTGGAAAAGTCGCCCCGGTCGAACCGGTCGATCGCCTTGCGCAGCATAATCACCGGCTTCTGCACCTGACGGCGAAGAAGCAGCGTGTAGAACATAATACCCACCAGCACCACCAGTACCGCATAGAGGAACAGCCGGTTATTGCGGTTAATCGGTTCGATATACTGGCGCTTGGGATAGGCGTCTATGAAATACAAATCCAGCATGTCCGACTTCATATAGTTAATCAGATACTCTGCACGATTCTCTGTAGCGGAGATGGTTCCCCTGTTCCCGTTAATCCCAGGACTGATCGACTGTAACAGCTCCTGCGGAAATGCTGCCCCCGGCTGAATAAAGGCCCGCTCAGAGGCATCGTACAGCAGCGGCATACCGGAGACATACTGATCCATCATTTTCACCAGATTATCCAGCGAAATCCTGACTTCAATTAACAGCGAGCTGATATGACTGCGCATGATGTTGGAGTAATATCCCTTGCCTTCCTTATCCATGTGCAGCACCCAGCGGTTCCGCGCCTGCTCCGGAGGGCTGAAGGTGCTGAAGGAGAAGGAGGAATCAGAGGATACCGTCTCCTTCTCATCCTCATAGTACAGAATAACCGTATTCTTCCAGGAGGTAGAGGCGGTGTTAAGGGCGAGCTTATCGATGATGGTCAGCTTCATCTCATATTTGGAATATTGATCCCCGAACTTCAGAATATAAGGATATCCACGCACAGACTGGTCCTGTGACAAAGTAATGGTATTTGTCAGCACCTGTTCAAATTGCGTGGATAGCTGGGAGGTCATGAATTCAACCTCGTACATTTTATTTTTTCTCAGCTCATTCTGAATGTCCTTCACGTTCAGCCGGTAGATGAGCCAAAACGCACCTACGATGATCAGCAGCATCAGCATCAGAACAAACGACAGCCACTGAAAGATAGACAGACGATATTTCACATTGCCCTCCTCCAAATGAAAGGACGGCCTGGGGGCCGCCCTGATTCTCCGTATCTTTACTTCGATAGAGATTGATACCATTCATTGACCTCTGTGGTCACTTTGTCGCCGCCTGTAGTCTTCCATTTCTCTACAAAGGTATCGAATTCGTCTACCGGCGCTTTGTCATAAATAATTTTGTTCAGAATTTCCTTCTCCAGCTTCTCCAGCATATCTCCACGGGAGAGCTGAGTTTCAGTAGGCGTACCTGTGAACATCTCAGGCATTACACTGTCCTTCTGATCGACGATGATTTTGGCTGCTAAGATCTGCTCAGGGATACGCTCGGACAGATTCTTCTCATACTGGTTAGCAGGCTCAGCGCCGCCAGCCAGCTTGGCCAGTGTATTCATCATCAGGTTAGGAATGATGGCTCCATCGTAAGTCAGGGTATAACGGATCGCATCCACCCAGCCGCCTGGAATCTTATCCGTATCCTGTTCTTTCAGGACGGTTCCGTCTTCAGCGATATCATAATCGTAGCCTTTGGCGAAGCCGTTCACGAAGGTTGTACTGTCCGGGTTAGCCCAGTTATCAAACAGATAGTTCTGGTAGACGAAGAATGCGTCTTTATGCTCCATATCCTTGTTGATCAATACAGCACCTGAGGCGATCTTCGTGCCGTGTCTGCCTACCTTGCCATCCGGGCCTGCCGGAAGCGGATAAGCCTTATGCACTGCACCTGGAACGTTCTTCTGCAGATCCGGCAGCGGCCAGCCTGTCATCCAGTAAGGGCCGACAATGATACCGGCTTTGCCTGCTGTAAAAGCTTCTGTTGCTTTGTTCTCATCATACAGACCGGATTCGGAGGAGATATAGCCTTCTTTCATCCATTTCTGCATCGTTGCCAGGCCTTCCTTCATCTCCGGCTGAACAGAGCCGTAAGCGAGCTGGTTGTCCGCCGTCTTGTTCCACTGATTAGGCATGGCGCCGAACATCCCGAAGACCCATCCGGCTTCCGACATCCATGTGTTCAGATTGTTTTTGAAGCCTACAGCCAGTCCCGTTGTATCCTTCTTGCCGTTGCCGTCAGGGTCCTGGTTCGTGAACGCATCGAGCACGGTTTCCAGCTCAGCCAGATTCGTCGGAGCCTTAAGGTTCAGCTTCTTCAGCCAATCCTCACGGATATACATAACCGGGTCATTATTATAAGCGTTTTCCAGAATCGGGATCCCCATCCGCTTGCCGTCTCTCATGTAGGGATTCCATACGGTTGGCTCTTCGGCCATCGCTTTTTTGTAGATATCGGAAGCATATTTGTCGAACAATTCGCCCGCATCGGTGAACTGGCCGCTGTCAATCAGATCAGAGATCAGGGAAGGGCTTCCACGGAACGAGATGATGTCCGGCATTTTTTCACCTGAGGTCAGCATCAGGCGCAGCTTGGTTTCATAGGCGTTGTTCTGGTCACTTACGGTCCAGAGATACTTGATATCAATACCCAGCGTATCCTTGGCCCATTTGGTGTGCACGTTATTTTCAATATTTTCGCCATTCTTGAATTTCAGGCTGCTTGCGATGGGAAATACGGTTGAGATGGTTACCGGTTCTGTATATTTGCCATTCTCAAAGGGAGCCGAATACATAGCGTCTTCGCTTGCCGCCGGCTTGTTGTCCCCTTCCGCCTTCTTGTTGTCAGCATTTCCGCCGCATCCGGCCAGCAAGCTGCCCAGCATGACTGTGGATAACACTGCCGCCGCAGAGAATTTCATTTTCTTTATCATTTAATCTTGCACCCCTTTAATTAAAATTTAATCATATTAATTATATGAGTCAATCTTTTTCAGCTTTCAGCGCGTGCATCACCCCCTTTAATAGGAAGGACGGCTATTCCTTAACCGCCCCGAGGACAATTCCCTTCACGAAGAAACGCTGCAGGAATGGGTACACGATGAGGATCGGTGCCATCCCGATGAAGATCTGAGCGGCTTTGACCGTTCTTTGCGAGATATTCTCCAGATCCTCCGGCCGTACAGTCACCTTACTGAAGTCCTGCTGGACAATGACTGACTGCAGGAAGGTCGCCAGCGGATAGTTGCGGTGATCCGTCATATACAGCAGGCCGTCGAACCAGGAGTTCCAGTGACCGACAATCGTGAACAGCGACAGTGTAGCAATAGCCGGCATGGATACCGGGAGATACACACTGAACAGTGTTCTGAAATGACCTGCGCCGTCGATGAAGGCGGCTTCTTCCATTTCTTTGGGCACGGCCCGGAAGAAGTTAAGCAACAGAATGATATTCCAGACCGAGACGGCTCCCGGCAGAATCAGCACCCATAAGGAGTTCATCAGGTGCAGCTTCTGAATCAGAATGTACATTGGCACCAGACCGCCGCTGAACAGCATGGTGAAGACCAGCAGCCAGATATACATGTTCCGGCGTCTGAACCGGGCGTTCTCTTTGGACAGCGCATAGGCAGCCAGAATGACTACCCCCATGCTGAACAGCGTTCCCAGCACCGTGCGCTGCAGCGTCACCCAGATGGACCGGGTGAAATTCTCATTGGCTACGGTCTTGGTGTAGGCGTCCACTGTGAAATCTACCGGCCACAGACCCACCAGATTGGCATTGGCTGCCGATTTCCCGCTGAACGATACAGCAAGAACGTGAATCAGAGGGACAACACACATAATTGAAACTGCGATCATCAGGATATAGTTGAACACGGTGAAAATGCGGTAAGGTTTTGTTTTATGATACATGCCCTATTAGCCTCCATTCTAGAAAATACGGTAGTTAGCAAATTTATACGAAAGGCGGTAAGCTGTTACGATCAAGACAAAGCTGACAACGGATTTGAACAATCCGACCGCTGTGGAGAAGCTGAACTTACCGTCAACAATTCCTAGTCTGTAGACAAATGTATCGATGATGTCCCCTTTATCGAAGACAAGCGCGTTATACAGGTTAAAGATCTGGTCAAAGCCTCCGTTAAGCACGTTACCCAGCGCCAGTGTTCCTACCACGATGGTAATCGGCAGCATGGCCGGCATCGTAATCGACCATGTCTGCTGCCAGCGTCCTGCTCCGTCTACCTCAGCCGCTTCATAGAGTGCCGGGTTAATTCCCGCCAGGGAGGCCAGGAAGACGATAGTGTTGAAGCCGAACTCTTTCCAGACATCACTCACTACAACGACAAACCGGAACCAGTTCCCGTCACCCAGGAAGAAAATCGGCTGGATGCCGAATACACTGACCAGCACCTGGTTGATCAGGCCGCCGTCTCTGGCGAGCAGGTCGGAGAGAATACCGCCCAGGATCACCCATGACAGGAAGTGGGGCATATAGACAATGGTTTGTACCATTTTTTTGAATGCCATCTTGCGGATCTCATTCAGCAGCAGTGCGAACAAGAAAGGAACGATCAGGTTGGCGATCATTTTCAGACCGGCAATAATCAGTGTGTTCCAGATGATCTGAACGTTCTCGGGAATACTGAACAGATATTCAAAATGCTCCAGCCCCACCCACTTGGAGGCGCTAAAGCCTAAGCCCGGCTTGTAATTCTTGAAGGCAATCGCAAGGCCCGTCATTGGAATATAGGCGAAGATCACGGTTAGGATCAAAGCCGGCAGAACCATCAGATCGAGACTAAGGTTCTTGGTCCATTTCGATTTTTTTCGGGGACTCCCCGCATTGACATCCAGTTTCTCGCCTTTTACGCTGGCTGGCGTAACCATGTTTTTCATGCTTCTGCTCCCCTTTGCTGGTCAACGTGTATCCGTTTACTTTGTTTATAAATTAATCATACCTAGCCGGACATGACAGATACATGATAAATACAAAGCATTGATAACAAAATGATAACCACAACAGTTTTGGACGTAGCATTACGGTAGCACTTGGGTGGACGCTCCGCGAACGGACCGTTGTTACAATCGCTGTGGTCTCCAGATTTTATTTATTTCCCTTAGCGGTGAAAATCCGGAGACCAAGGCGACCGCTGCCGCTTTTCCACAATCGTTCCGTCCTCTCCGCTGTTTAAGCGGGGGCAAGGTTACTACAAAAGGACAATCCGTTACGGACATGACATCGTGGATTGTAGCTTAGAATAGGTTCAAACAACTTCAAACAGCAATGAGAAACTTCGGCAACTCTGAGGTACCCCGGCAACATCGAGTACCTTCCAGTTGTACCGCCGTCCAAACGATGGTTGCACAGCCTACTACAGAATTAGTTGGACAAATGTATCTTAATTTAGCCGGTTTGGAGCTTTTGAGGAAATTAGGTGGATTTATGCTATATATTTTTGTGAATTTCTTCTTTTTGCTCCGACCCCGGCGTAACAAGTGCCTTTTTTCCACCTATTGTCTGGCCGGGTCTCTTCCGCGCGCGAACAAGTGCCTAAAATCCAACTATTTCCTGACGTGAAAGCCGGACTACGCGGGCAATGCAGATAAAACAGTCGCCCAATGCAGACATTGCAGACATGTTACTCCCATCACAAAAAGCAGCGGCCCCCCTTACCTGGGAGAACCGCTGCTCGAATCAATGCTATAGACTTGCGGACACTACTCTACTAATTGAGGCTGATTATCCGGTATACTACCACGGCAGCCTGCTCCTTGGTCATCTGGGCCTTCGGCAGGAAGTTGCCGTTCTGTGCGCCTTGGATGACTCCGGCAGCCCGCAGCTTCTCTATTGCGCCCGCAGCTTCCGCGCTCAGCTGGTTCAGATCCTTGAAGCTGTGAACAGCAGCAGAATCGCCCTTCAGCATGATTTGCTCTAGCTGGACGAGCCGGTTCAGCATGACCGCCATTTCCTGACGGCTGAGTGTAGCGATAGGACTGTAGAGCCCATCTGCTCTACCTTTTACAATACCTAAGGCTCCTGCAATATTAATAGCCTCGGCATATGGGGAATCCGTACTGACATCCTTGAAGCCTGGAGCGGCTGTTGCAGCTTGAAGGTCAAAAGCATCGACCAGCAGCTGGGCAAACTCCGCACGGTTCATCAATACCCCGGTCTCATAGGAAGCCTCTGCTCCCAGAGGAAGTATTCCTTTTGCAGCCAGAGCTTCAACACTCTCGGCAGCCCATTTGCTGCCCTTATGATCCGGCAGCTTCACCGTGGCAGCTGCATATTGTCCAAGCTCCTGGGCCTTGAAGGAGACATAGCCTGAAGCCGGATCATACTTACGATCCTTCACAACTGTAAGCTTGCCATTCTCCAGCACCCGGTATACCGCAAGCTGGTGCGCCCGTTCGCCTGACTTAAGTTCATAAGGAAGCAACAGGGTAAGCGCAGCTGCGTCAACCGCTGTAATCTTGGCTCCATGGATAGTGAGCGAGAAGTCCAGTACAGCCGCTCCATTCAAGCGGGCCTTCACCGATGCCGGCCATCCGTCCTGGGCCACACGCTTCACTTGAAGCTGTAGAACATCTCCTGCCTGTGTATCCTGCAATTTCAGCAGCTGGGTGTTCAGGCTCAGAACCGCCCCGAAGCCGCTCTCAATCTGAATCTCCTTAATCTTCGGCTGTGCGGCCAGACTCTGAAGCGGAAGCACGAGCTGTAGCATTTCGGCTCCTGCTGCAGGTTTAACGGCGATCTTCAGAATGCCGCTGTCCAGCGACTGAAGCACCGCCTGGCGGACGGCCTCAGGCATGAGATTCACATGCAGGATTCCTGCCTTATCCGGGGAAGCTTGAACAGTCAGCTTACCGTCTGCGAAGACCGCTGCTGGAGCAGGTGCCTGGGACGATGGAGCAGAGCCAGACGATGGGGACGAGGATGTACCTTCAGTTCCCGCTTGCGGTCCCTCTGCTGGTGCCACAAAGGTCAAGATCCCGAAATTCGAGGTATCCCGCCAGGTATCCTCTCCCCTGTCATTCCACTTACTCGTACTGCGGGTGCCGTCGCCCCGATCATCATTGATCTGCAGGTCAAGCCCGATGGAGCTTCCCGCCGCCCCCTTGATCGTGCCGAAATTAATCCTGGCTTCCACGCGGTACCCGGTGTCCGTATGGACTACCGCGCTGGTCAATCTGCTGTCCGAGGCGCCTCCGCCAAAGGACGCCACATTATTGATATTGATCCGGTATTGACCATCATCCCCCTCGTAATAAGGGGTTCTGTTGAAATTCTCATCGATGAAGATTTCCACGGAGTCCTGGTCCCATGGATTCGCGGCATCCGCCTTCAGTAAGGCGTCCTTCACATCAACGATCAGGTAGAGGCTGTCCTCCGACCACATTGATCTGGCTTCTGCGGTGGTGCTGTAAGGCGCGGCAGATATTTTCACCTGAAAAGGCTCCGCCTTCTCCCATTCCGTATCCATCTGCCCGTCAATCTGAACTTGACCCTTCGGCGCTTCCGCCGAATTAGGCATTGTAGAGAGCCGGAGAACCCCGTAATGGCTGGTATCCGTATCCTGGGAGCTGCTTCTGTCATTCCAGTAGGCAGGAACAGAACCCGGAACACCGGCGTCACTGACACGGATATCGAAGCCAAGCTCCTTGCCTGAGGAGCCTTTGAGCGTTACGAGCGGGATTTGGGCTTCAATGGTGTAACCGCCCTCACGTTCTGTGCTGGTGAAGCTGATCCCTGCTGTCCCGGATCCCGAACGCGGCAAGCTGATCTTGCGGTCATCCGGCTGATAAGCCGTAGTCTTCCCATTGTTCTCATCCAGGAAAAGCTCAACCTTGTCTTCCGCGTTCCGACTAGCATCGGTAACGTCTGCCTTCACATACAGATTGTTCGTATCCCACAGCGTATGAACCTTGGCAGTTACTGTACTGCCCTGTTCCAGCGGAATCCCTGCTGTTTTGCTCCACAGGGCTTTCCCGGCTGCGCCTGTCTGAGGCGTACCCTCAAGCGCTATAGCTACATTATGGATGTCCGGCAGCTTGGAGGGATCAGCCGCTCCCCAGAAAGCAGGCTTCGCCTTCAGCTGCTCATCGAATAACATGGCATGGTTATTGTAGCTTTTCTCATCCTGCACGCCCCAGATGGAGACTGAGGAGATCGTGTCCTTGTATTTCTTGTATAGCTCAAACAGATCATTATAGCGCTTGCCCTGCCGTGCAGCGATATCCGCCGGCAGCGGGGAGGACGGGCTAATGCCCGAATCGACATCCAGCTCGGTGATCTGAATATCCAGCCCCAGCTGGGAGAACTGCTGAATGGTCTTCTCGATCTCCGGAATGGACGGTGAGTACAGGCCATGGTGAGACTGGAGGCCCACGCCGTCAATCAGATTCTTCGCCTTGAGCGTCTTCAGCAGCTTGTAGATATGCTCACGCTTTTCGGGAACCTCGGTGTAATAGTCATTGTAATAGAGCTTCGCTTCCGGGTCGGCCGCACGTGCGAATTCGAACGCCTTCTCGATATAATCCGGGCCGATCAGGGTATACCAAGGCGTGATTCTCATGCCGTCCGGACCGCCGCCATTGTCGGCAATCGCTTCGTTCACTACATCCCAGGCATAGATTTTGCCCTTATAGCGGTGCATAATGGTCTCAATATAATTCTGCAGACGCTCAAGCAGCAGCTCCCGGCTGGCCGGCTGGCCGTCAGGACCCGTGAACATCCACTCCGCAGCATCGATGTGCCAGAGCAGTGCGTGTCCGCGAAGTCCCATCCCGTTTGCCTGGGTAAAATTCACATATTTATCCGCACCGTCGAACACATAAGTGCCCTCGGAAGGAGCAAGGAATTTGGGCTTCATTTCATAGGTGGCTGTGATGCTGTTGAAATGCTTTTTCAGCAGCTCTCCGTAGACCCCTTCCATCTGCCAGGAATACGCTGCGGCTCCGATGGCGAAGTCGTCAGCGTAGATGTCTTTTAACGACGGAATATCCTGTTCAATGCTCAGCTCTGTAGCAGGCTGGGCGGTTACATCATCCACATAGAAGGATAAGGTATCGACGGTATCCTCTGTAATATAAGGCGTCTCCACGAACAGGTTCAGCTCGGACGGCTGGTCGCTGTACTGGAAATTCCCCTTCAGCAGATGCCATTGATCCCACTCATCAGCCTTAATGCTAACCTTATCAATCGCATTCCAGCTCTCGGAGCCAGCCTTCTTATACACTGTCATTTGCAGGCTTTTGTCTGCCTCCGGCTTCTCCTTCAGGCGGACATACAGCGAGAACTGGTAGCTCTTGCCCGGCCGCAGATGCTCCTTCACACTCAGGCTTGGCCCGTAGAAGCTGCGCTCCCTTCCCTCTACCAGCATACTGTGAGTTCCGGTATTAGCCGTATCCTGACTCACCGACAACGATTCCGGGCCAATCCGGTTCTTCCAGCCCTGAAGCGTTCCGTCTTCAAAATCCGTACGCAGCCCTTCCTCCCCCTCCGGGACGTCAACCGCAGCGGCAGTGATCTTGATATCGTCCACGTAGAATGCGGTCCCTGCTGCGGCTTCTGCATAAATCTCCGTGAAGCCTACCTTATCGCCTGTAATATAAGTACCTTCCAGATAAGTCCATTCATCCGACCACTGCGTTCCGTTAAATTCTGCTACAGGCTTCCAATCCTCGACTTTGCCGATTTTGGTATGTACCGTGAATTTGACCGGCGCCGGAGATTTCACCCACGCTCCCACGGTGTAGGCTGTATTCGGAGTCATCTGGTCCGTTAGCAACTGATTGGGCCCTTCCCAATCCTTGGTCCGTCCATCCACATACAGACTGTAGGAGCCTCCATGATAGACCTCGTTCGTGACTGTAAGCTGTTCGTCCCCTTTCTTGGTCCAGCCCTGCGCGGTGCCGTCCTCATAGTCCGAAGTGAGAACAACCGCCGGGCCTCCCTCGGCCGCCGCATGAGCCGGTGTGCGCATAGGCAACACCGAAGCTGCCAGGACGACCAACGCCAGCGTGAGGCTCATTATTCGTTTAGGCTTGAGCATCTGTACCCTCCTAAGAATCATCTTTATAAAGCGCTTACACAAAGAATTATAGCCTATTGGAAATCGTTTACAAATAACAATTTGATAGGATTGATAACAAAATAATAAGCGGGGCTGGGGAAATTAGCGGTTTTCCGCATACACCCGGCTCCCCCTCCCATGCACCAGCACGCTGCACCCATTGTGTTTGGTTTTTCGCCTATATCTGGTCCACGCGCCTCCCCACTAACCAATGTGTTCGGTTTTTCGCATACATCCGGCCCGCGCGCCTACTCAAACAACGCAAAAACAGCACACTCCACAATCTGAAGCGTGCTGTAATTTGCATAACTATTATTCACTCTGCCTTATCTGCTAAGCATACCGTACACTTACACGTTCCCCCGCCTGCAGCTCAATACTCACCAGACCGTCCGAATCCGGCTCCACCAATAGGCTGTCTTCTCCGCGCGTGACCTCCAGAGGGCTTTCTGCCAGAACCCGGCAGACTCCACCAAGATGAGCGGTAACCTCCGCTTGTCCGAGAACGCCAGCGCTCCAGGTCAGGTTCACTTCATAGCCGCCGCGTGCCCGCAGCCCCTTCACTCTTCCTTCGCTCCAGCTTGAAGGCAGGGCGGGCAGAAGCTCCAGATAACCCTGGTGGGATTGCAGCAGCATCTCGGCAATTCCGGCTGTAGCCGCGAAATTCCCGTCAATCTGGAACGGCGGATGGGCGTCGAACAGGTTCGGATAGACACCGCCGCGTTCATTGTTAACGGCCTCCGGCTGAACCAGCGTCAGCAGGTTCGTGATCAGTTGCTTGGCGCGGTCACCCTGTCTGAATCTGGCCCATAGTCCGATTTTCCAGCCCAGGCTCCAGCCGGTTCCGCCGTCTCCGCGAATCTCAAGCGAGGTTCTGGCTGCTTCATACAGCTCGGGAACTAACTTCTCCGTGATCGATCTGCCCGGGTAGACCCCGACCAGATGGGAGACATGGCGGTGATGCACATCCTCATCCTCCATATCCGCTGACCACTCCTGAAGCCGGCCGCCTGCACCTACCTGCAACGGCAGCAGCCGCGCGCGGGCAGTCTCCAGCTCAGCTGCAAATTCGCCGTCCATTCCAAGCAATCCGGCAGCAAGGCTGCAGTTCGTGAACAGCTCCGCGATCAGCGACAGATCCATGGTTACCGCTTCGCTGACGGCATACTTCTTGCCGCCGTCTACGATTTTGTGCTCAGGAGAAGTGGATGGTGAGGTAATCAGGTACCCGTCCGGGTTCTCGATCAGCCAATCCAGGCAGAACAAGGCCGCTTCCTTCATCACAGGATA
This sequence comes from Paenibacillus sp. FSL R7-0210, assembly GCF_038009085.1. Lineage (NCBI taxonomy): Bacteria > Bacillati > Bacillota > Bacilli > Caryophanales > Paenibacillaceae > Paenibacillus > Paenibacillus sp. FSL R7-0210. The sequence continues at coordinate 857,789 of NZ_JBBPAR010000001.1, read as the reverse complement.
CGCGGTCTCCCGCAGATAGGACAGATCGCCGCTGAAGGCATAATGCTCCCACAGATGCTGGGTAAGCCATACCCCGCCCATCGCCCAGGATGCCCAGACCGGATCTCCGTCGCCGTAGCCGCCAACGGGAGCCGACTGCGCCCAGAGATCGGCGTTATGATGGGCTACCCAGCCGCGTGCGCCATAGTTAATCCGGGCCGTCTCGCTGCCGTTGACCGCCAGCCTCCGGGTATAGTCAATCAGCGGCTGGTGCAGCTCGGACAGATTGCAGATCTCTGCCGGCCAATAATTCATCTCCGCATTGATATTCAGCGTGTAATTGCTGCTCCACGGTGCCCGGGTATCCTGATTCCAGATGCCCTGGAGGTTTGCCGGCTGTGTGCCGGGGCGGGAGCTGGCAATCAGCAGATAACGGCCGTAATGGAACAGAAGCTCTACCAGCCCCGGATCATTGCTGCCGTAGGCGGCAATTCTCTGATCTGTCGGCATGCCCTCCGGAGCCAGGCTCTCTCCCAGATGCAGCTCTACCCGGTCAAACAGCTCCCGGTGGTCGTCAACATGACGGCCAAGCAGCCCGGCATAAGGCTCATTAATGATACGCTGTACCGTTTGCGCAGTCTGCTGCCGCACATCGTAATTCGCCTTCACTGTGCCCGATTCCGCATCGAACGAGGTCGCCGCACTGAAGTATAGAACCGCTTCCGTTGCGCCGGTAACTTGGATACCGTCAGCAGTAGCTTCCAGGCGGCCTCCAGTCTGGACCGCAGCCAGACGGCCGTGGAACTCCAGACTCCGGGGGGACTCTCCACCGTAACGGACCGGCTGATCGACTTCGTAATAATTCGGTGCCACATATTCAGGAGCATGTCCGGTAATCGTGTAGTGCTCCCCGTCTGCTTCCGAACGGTGGCGGAGCGGACTGTCCAGCTTCGCCCGGAAGCTGAGCCGGTGCTCCTCACTGGCCGTTAAGCGGACAATGATCGCCTGGTCCGGGTGAGAGGCGAAGACCTCCCGGGTATAGCGGACACCGCCGATTACATAGGAGACGGTACCAACACCCGTGGACAAGTCCAGCTTCCGGCTATATTCCCCGTCTATGGTCTGCCCGTGCTCCATCGTAAGCAGCAGATCCCCGAAGGGCAGGTAGGACTGGGCGTAGGGGCCCATCATTTTTTTGCATAGCTGATCCGCTTCTTCATTCCTGCCTTCTGCAATCAGCGCCCTGACCTCAGGGAGAACCTCACGGGCCTCCGGATTATTCCAGTCTGTCTTGTACCCGGACCACAGTGTGTCCTCATTCAGCGCCAGACGTTCCTTCTCGATGCCGCCAAAAATCATAGCCCCCAGCCGTCCGTTCCCGACTGGAAGCGCCTCCACCCAATAAGTGGCGGGGGTATTAAATGAAATATTCATTGCGCAGCTTACCTCCATACACCGTAATTTCTAATCTGGCTGAACCCTTAAGTCCTGATAAATCCTGATAACCCTTTCATTATATAGGCATCTGTCAGGAAAGACGAATCCGCAGGCTATATTCCAGAGGAGTGATGAGTGTTACGATGACTTTCTGGCAGCCTTCGGGATAGCTCATCCCGCGGATATCGGCCAGGTGATGCTCATGACAGCCCTGCTCAAGCTCCATCCAGTCCTCCCCTGCGCTATAGCGGAGTGTTCCGGCGGTCCAGAAGGAAGCCTCGCTCATCCCCGGCACCGGCGTCAGCTCGGAGCCCTCAAGTCTGCCCTCGCTGCCGAAGAGCAGGACGATCTGGGTCAGCACATCTGCCGGAGACATCGCTGAGAAATGCAGATCCCAACCAGCTTCCCACTCGCTTACCTTCACGCAGACACTGCTCGTCTGGTTATGGGTAAGCGGCCGCTCTCCATGAGGCAGCAGATACCACGGGCTGCAAGGCAAGCCGGTCCGGGATGGCAGCTTGTCCGCCGGAATGGTGCCGTAATAGCCCTTTCCGGCTACAGACTCCAGACGATAGCCGCCCGAAATCTCCGTCAGCGTATCCATCGTAATCAGTCCAGGCTCGAAGCTTGAAGCCAGCTGAACCCCCAGCAGCCTTGCCCGGCCATGCCGCAGCGAGAACAGTGAGGAAGCTTCGGTCATCACGCTTACACTGGTCTCTCTGCTGCGCACACGGGCAACCGGAGCACCGAATTCCGTATGCTGCTTGCTGTGGCGGACAGGCCCGCCGTAGCCGTCCTGACCGATTCGGCCCATCAGCTCCTGACGATTAAACGTGCCATTGATCACCTTGCGGTAGCTGTCCGGCAATTCTCCCGGCGAGACTGAAGCCGCCTGCATCTGCGGATAGAGCAGGAACCCCAGCATAATCTGATTGGGCAGCGAACCCGGATGGATAACCGAGCGGCCTGCCAGCTCCGCAAGAGCAGCGAATTCCGGGTCTCGGTCATGCTCAGCCATCAGCTGGTAGCACAGATAATAGTCAGCCAGCGAGTAGACGCTGCCGAAATCCTGCCGACCCGAGTAATCGGTGACCACCTCACCATCCGGGTGAACCAGGTATTTCATCATCCGCAGATTCTGGCGGACCGGCTCCAACAGCTCTGGACGGTTCAGATCCTGCGCGGCGTAATAGAGCATGATATCGCTGACCGTATTGTAAATTCCGTTACTCCGCTCCGTCCATTCGCCGTCCGGCGTAATGTCCATCCCCTCCTGAAGCCATTCCCCGGCTCTTGCCTGTAACTCCTCCAGGGCAAATATCCGGTACAAAGACCCCAGCGCGGCAGTCAGCACCCAGCGGTGATTGGGGGTATGTACACCCCCGGTCAGCATCGCCGGAATCGTCCGCACAAGGAAGGCACGAATCTGATCCGTCACCGGCTGCAGCGGCGGCCAGCTCTGCCGCTCCAGCAGCGTGAGGATATTGGCTAATCCGACCACGACGAACGCCGTATCCGGCGGGGAATGATAATTCGTCCAGCCCGGCGAGATCGTGCCGTCCTCATGCTGGAAGCGCAGCATGAATGCCATCCCCTCATGCAGCTGCTCCAGCAGCTCCAGATCCCGGTAATACCGGGACTGCGGATTCACCAGGGCTGCCGCCCATGCCGCCAGATACTGGGCCGTGCCGGTATGATTCGGCCAGGCTACACCGCTCAGCGGATCACGCACGCCCCCGAAGTACCGGCTCTCCCGGTCACGGATCTGCAGCTCCATAGATTCCTCTGTCCATTTGTCATTAATGTCCGTTATCTTCTTGAACATCTGCTCGACTCCCCTATCTGCCAGCCCTGTTAGGGCATGATTTATACTGAACCTGCACTTGCACCAGCCAATACAGTACCAGTCAATAGCCTCAACCCTTCACAGCTCCGGTCATCACACCTGAGACGAAGTATCTTTGCAGCCATGGATAGACGAGCAGAATAGGAACTGTGGCGAACATTACAGTAGCCGCCTTCAGACTCTCCTGCACAACCGTGCTGACCGCGTTCCCCTCCATTCTCATCAGATCGGATACCTGGCTGTTCTGGATCATATGATAGAGCTTAAGCTGGAGCGGATACAGCTCCGGCTTCGTGATATACATCAGCGTATCCTGAAATCCGTTCCATCTGCCGACGGCATAGAACAGGCTTAGGGTAGCAAGCACCGGCATGGATAACGGCAGAATGATACGGATCAGCGTCCCGAACTGGCTGCTGCCGTCAATCTCAGCAGATTCCTTGAGCGCGTCAGGAATACCTGCCAGAAAAGAAATCAGGATAATCATATAGAAGGGGCTAATAAGTCCAGGGAGAACCAGCGCCCAGATCGTATTGAGCAAATGCAGCTCCCGTGTCAGAATATACTCTGGAATAATACCGCCGCTGAAGAACATGGTGACGACAATGAGGAACATGAAGATTTTACGGCCCTTCAGATCCTTCTTCGACAGGGCATAGCCCGCCGCAACCGTCATCATCATGCACAGCGCTGTGAACAGCACTGTCAGGAATATCGTGAAGCCCAGCGAGCGGATCATCGCGGCATCACTGAACACTTTTTTATACGCCTCAATATTGAAGTCCATAGGGAACAGAGTGACTCTGCCCGAAGCAATCGGGACGGTTCCGCTGAAGGAGACCGCGAGAATATGCACGAACGGAATCAGACATGCCAGCACCGATAAGGTTAAGCAGATCACAATCCATGTATCAAACGCCTTGTTAGCTGCTCTTTCATTCATAATGTACACTCCCGATCCAAAGGTTGATTAGAGGATGCTCTCGTCTGTAAGCTTCTTGGAAATATAGTTCGCCACCAGCAGGAACAGAAGTCCGACCACCGCCTGGAACAATCCAACCACCGTAGCCAGCGTATACTGCCCCGATTCCAGACCGATCCGGTAGACAAAGGTACTCAGCACATCCGAGTATTCCATAACCGCAAGGTTACCGATCACGAACGGCCGCTCGAAGCCAATCGAGATCATGTTGCCCAGATTAATGATCAGCAGCGTAACAATCGTCGGCTTGATCCCCGGAATTGTAATATGCAGAATGCGCTTGATTCTTCCGGCCCCATCGACCTCCGCCGCTTCGAACAGCTCTTTATTGATGCCCGCGAGTGCCGCCAGATAGAGGATCGTCCCCCAGCCAGCACTCTGCCAGACACCAGTCAGCAGGTAAGTGATCAACCAATAATTTTTGTCAGAGAGAAAAGGAATGGCATCCAGCCCCAGGCTCGTTAACAGGTTGTTAATCATCCCGGACTGCTGGCCAAAGAGCTGGTACACAATCCCGCCGATGATTACCCAGGAAATAAAATGCGGAATATACAGAATCGTCTGAGACAGCTTCTTGAACCAGACCACCTTCAGCTCAAATAGCATAATGGCAATAATCAAGGGGGCGGGAAAAGAAACAATCAAATCCAGAAAGTTCAGCATCAACGTGTTGCGTAAGGTTATATAAAAGTCCTGATTCGCAAATACCTCGCGGAATCCGTCAAGACCAATCCATTCACTGCCACCAATGCCTTTGAAGAAGTTGAAGTCCTTGAACGCAATCTGCACACCATACATTGGACCGTATTTGAAAATAATAAAGAACAGCATGGGTAAGACCAGCAATGCGTACATCTGCCAATTTCTGCGGAAATAACGGGTGTATCCCACAACGATTCCTCCTCCACTGTGCCCCTGAGGCTGTAAGGGGAAGCAGCCAAGAACGGCAGCCCTGCCGCTCCCCTCCCTCACGGACCTCGAATTCAATTATTTCTGCTCGCTGTAGGCAGCCTTGCGTTCATCCAGAATGGCCTGTCCGCCGCTCGACATGTAGTCCTTCAGCATACTCTCATAGGTGACTTCGAATTCACCAGGGGGGACCATTGTAGCTTTCACCATTAGCTGCTTGATTTTATCGCTAAGTGTCGTGCCGTATTTGCTCTCGGCCTCAATCGGACGGCTGGTGAATACCGGCTCAATCGGGTTAGTGGTGGAAATCGTCAGTGATTTCGCGATGATATCCTGATACTGGGTGCGGAAGCTCTTCACGAAGGCCTCATTATTCTTCTCCTGGCTCTCAAAAATCCGTCCGTTCGCAATAATCCCGATATCCCCGCCGCCAGACAGCTTGTTCGAGGATTCGACAGACAGATCCGGAATGGAGACCGGCACGCCGTCTTCCAGCTTGTAATGCTCGCCTTCAATCCCGTTCTGGATATATTGCAGATGACCATCTGCAGACATCCAGTCCAGATACTTCATAGCTTCCACCGCATGCTTGCTGGACTTCGGAATCATGATATACATCCCGTTCGGAGCAGATACCGGCTTGGCCGTCTTCCCCTCGCTGTTCGTGAACGGATCAATGGCGCTCAGCACAGCCTTCGGGTTATTCTTCGTCAGAACATCATAAGTACCGTCAGGGTAGAAGATCGCATCGTTATCATCGCTGAATGCGCCCACAAGCCCGTTCCCGATATTCTGTGTAAGGGTCTCTTTATTCTCATCCAGGGCAAAGTCCTTGCTGATCAGCCCTTCGTTATACAGCTTGTTCATATATTGAATGGCATCCTTGAATCCGGGCAGCAGAATCGGGTAGTCCCGGGAGCTGAGATTCTGCGTAAGCTCGAAGCGCTCCTGCTCAGTAACCGGCTTGATGAAGGACCAGACCAGCGAATCATACTGCGCCGCTGCAATCGTCATGCCCAGAGGAATCACTTTGCCGCCGGTTTCACCCGGATCTTTGGTCTTGAAGGCGGTCAGTGTATTATATAGCTCCTCTGAGGTAGCCGGAACGGGAAGCCCCAGCTTATCCAGCCAATCCTGACGGATGAAGGAAGCATATTTACCTATCGTAGAGCGTTTGGCGGGAATGCTATACTGGACGCCATCGTATTGACCGTAGCGCAAAGTATCCTCGCCAAGGAACTTGGTCAGGTTCTGTCCGTGTTCTTGCAGCAGCGGAGTCAGATCCGTCAGCCCGCCTTGCTCGGCATATTTGTTGAAGGTCCCGGAATCATAGGTGAAGACGATATCAGGAACATCGGTTCCGCTGGCCATCAGAACATTTAGCTTAGTCACTTCTTCCGAGCGGGGGATAGGGACGAATTCCACATTAATATTGTTAGCCTTTCCGAAATTCTCTTTAACATAATTGGTGAGGAAATTATCGGATGCCGTAACACCGGCCGGCGCATTGCCACGGTCAAAAATTTCGATCTTCAAGCTGCCGGCTGGCGCTGCACCGTTGCCGCTTGCTTCACTGGAATCTTTAGACGAGCATGCAGACAATACCATGGATGACATAAGGACCGCTGAGAGACCGAGAGCCAACTTTCTTTTACCGTTATCATTTGTCATATTTCCTATCACCTATCCCTTTCGATTTCTGATTTCAATCAGCCTGTTGTCTCTGTATGATGCTTACGGCTTGACCATGTGATGAATTATTACATCGTTTGCGGAATTCGACAATATACATGTTTCTTATTGAATTTTCATGAAAAATCCAATGAAATTGCAGCATTTTTCATTCTGAATATACAATTATCGCAGGAATGCTTCACGAAAATCGTATCCATAAACCTAAATACATAACTTATACATAACCTTATATGTCATGTATTTGTCGAATCGTTAAACCCCGTCTCCCCAATAATCAAAAAAAGCGCAAACCCGGAATCTGCTGAAGCCGGATTTACGCAGTGCTTATTCATCTTTATGGAGCTTCGATTTGCGGTAATCCCCCGGGGTCATGCCCGTAATACGCTTGAAGACCCGTCCGAAGGTAATGGAATTAGCATATCCAATCTGGAGGGCAATATCCTGTATGCTCTCTGAAGTCGTCTCCAGCAGTTCCTTGGCCTTCATCAGCCGCAGCTCTGCGAGAAAGTCCACAAACTTCATATTGAATTCTTCCTTGAACAGGTAGCTGGCGTATTTCGCAGAGATCTGGAACCGCTCGCTCAGATGATTCAAGGACAGATCAGGATTCGCATAATGCTCTTCTATATAATGCTTAACCTCGGTAATCATCACCCGGTGGCTCTTCAGCTCATTGACCGACACATAGACATGGTAGGTTTCATTCAGCCAGCCGGTCAGCAGCTCCCGGATCTCTTCAAGATTGGTGCTGCCCCGGATGCGTTCCCGCAGACCGCCGCTCCATGCTGCCGCGAGCTGACGGTCCAGCGTCTCCGCTATCCCCTTAAGCTCCTGCTCCAGCGCCTGGAGCAGCACTTCCAGCAGCATATAGATCTCTTCGTCCTTCAGGCGGTCCTTGCGGAAGGAATCGAAGATTTCGTCCAGCCGGATTCGCCAGTTCTCGCCCGACAGGCGGAATTCACGGACCAGCTGGGTGAAGCTTCCGAAGTATTTATAGCTCTTCAATCCGGAATCGTCCTGCTGATCCATTTGGACTGCAGCAATATCTGTTCCCAAGGCCAGCCTGTGACTGAGCACCTCAGCCGCTGCCGCGTAAGAATCCCGGATCTCCCGCCAGTCCCGGACGACCGTACCCACTCCGAAGGTCAGGGATACCCGCAGATTATCCATAATCCAGCGGTGGCAGTCTCTTGCCAGCTCCAGCATCGTATCACTGTCATCCTTCACCGGCTGGAACCGGAAGCCAATAATCATCCCCAGCCGCTCCCCGCTGATCCATTCGGCCCAGGCCTGAAGCTGCTTATCTGCCATCAGATCCCCCAGCACATTGGTTAAGGCGAATTTCAGCAGGTTCTGATCCTGAGCAGGCAGCGCATGCCAGTCCTTCTCCCGGTTCAGCTCGGCTGTGAATACAACGAACGCTTCGAACTCCCTGGTGCCCTCGAAAGGGTCCAGCGTCTCCAGCCGCTCTGCCGCATCCTCCAGCCTCTGCCCGCTGAGGAAATCCAGGAATAGCTCCCGGCGCTGAATAACCAGATTCTCATAACGTTCCCGCTCATAGTCGGTAGTGATCTGCACCAGCCGGTCCAGCGCGTTATGCATCAGGGCCAGCTCATCGGAAGCTACGCCAGGAGCGGCGTCCTGGGCCGCAGGCTGAAGTCCTTGAATCCGCACCATCAGTTGATGGATGGGCCGGTAATTCCGCCGGGTGATGTAGATGATATACACTACGCCCAGCGCAATCGTCAGCAGCCCGAGAATGAACCAGACGTAGGAGATCACCGAGATCCAATCGAATAAGCGCCCGGCCCGGAGTCCGCTCTCGAAGGTCCAGCCCAGATTCTTCGCCTCGACCTTCGAGAGCGTTCTGTTATTCTCGCCGTCTGCGGCCGGAGCAGAATCATAGATCGGTGTCCCCAAGACATCCTTGATCCGCAGGAAGGACAGTTCTCCACTCGTCAAGCTGTCCACTAGACGCTCTACGCGGTACACACTGACATTAATAACAATATAACCGTCGGAGCCCCAAGGAATCGGCAGCCTGCTGGCCAGGCTGATCACCGGCCGCAAGTCCTTAGAGTTCCTGGGCTGAACCATCCGTACAGCGCTCCACCCCTGTTGCTGCTTATTCTTATTCGCAGAGAGCTGCTGCAAATATTCCGCCTCCAGCCCCTGGCCCTGCCCCGGATTCACGTATCCGCTCTGGCCCAGCATCAGCTTGTCCTTGTTACGGTAGACATAGATTGAATCAATCAGGCTGAAGCGTTCGGATAGACGGTTCATACTTTGCACAATTTCATACGAGCTGCCTGCCGGTGAGTCCGTGCCGGGCGCATCCAGGAAGTCATTATAGGAATAGTTATTTCCGATCTCCTGCAGCACCCCCAGCTCTATCTCATTCAAGGTCCGCTCCACCGTATCCGCCACATAGCTGGTGGATACGTAGTTAGCCTTCTCCGTCTCGCTGCGGGACAGCTCCGTAATGACCATGAAGGCCAGGAAGATTAGAACAGTGACTACAAGCAGGAAGACAGGGAAGTATGAGAATAGCATCCGACTATACCAACTGCGCTTCATAGAGCTTCCCCCTTCTTCTTATTCAGACTGCTGCTTACTTGAAATTGAGCTTACCTTGTACAGCAGCAATGCGCCGAGCGCGGCGCTGACCGTACAGGAGAAATACATCAGTCCCGGTCCGCCGGTCTCCAGCAGATACCCGTTCAGCAGATTCCCGGCAATGCCACCAAGACCGACAAACACCATATTGAACAGACTTTGTCCTGTGGCTTGCAGCTCTTTACCCGTAATGGAGGCCACATATTCTACGGCTGCAATGTAGAAGAAACCAAAAGACATGCCGTGCAGCGTCTGGACACCTATCATAACACCGGGAACAGGAATGAGCCATTGGATCGCCCAGCGGAGCATGTAGACAACGGAGGCCAGCATCAATGTTTTCTCATAGCCGTACTTCTTCAGGACTCTTGCGGCCACGAGCATTGCCGGAACACTGGTAATGGAAGCAATCATCAGGGCGATGCCTGACCACGCGAAGCTCCCGCCCGCCATCTGGAAGGTCAGCACAAAGAAGGAGTTGAAGGCCGTAAGCGTCTGGTTCACCAGAAAACAACCGGCGAGAAATAGCAGAAAGACCCGGTTACCCAGCAACTGCCTGATTCCGCTGGTGAACGTTACATGCTGCGCCCGCCGCTCCACATTCACGGGAATGGTCATCACGAGGATAAGAGCAAGCAGGTTGAAGAGCAGGAAGGGAATCCACAGCTCGGTGACCCCCATCCAGTTCAGATACAGTCCGCCGAAGTACCCTCCCAGCGCCGTGCCGATACTCCCGAACAGCCGGATGGTCCCGAACGAGGTGCCTGCGGCTGAAGCTGCATTCACTGCATAAGCGTCGGCAATCGGCGTCTGGGTGCTCTGAAAAATCGTATACAAGCTGTATACCAGCACAATGACGACAAGCCATTTTACATTGTAGAGATAGACTATGGTGCCGGGAACAATCAGGGTAAGCATCAGTACCAGTCTTGTTCGTTGATAGCGGTCCACCAGAATTCCCCATAACGGCTGAAACAGAATCGCCAGCAAGGTGCCGAATGCCATCATAATTCCAATCCTCTGGCTCGTCATGCCCTGATGAACCAGAAGAGAGGTGACATACGGGTTGAAGCTGCCCCCGGCCAGACCTGTGAACAGATACAGACCGCGCATCTTCAGCAGGACCTCGCTCTCCTTGCTGCCTACAGAGAATCTCATTATACTTGTTCCGCGTCTCATTTTCATAGCCTCAATTCTGCCCGGTTCCTGCGCTCAGCCTGCTTCGGGCCGCCGCAGCAGCACCTATCGCTCCCGCCTGATTGCCGAGCACCGCCTGCCGGATGGTTAAGGATTGCTCAGGAGTATACCGGCTGACCCGCGCTGCAACCTCCTGCACATAGCCCGGGTTCTTCTCCACGACACCGCCGCCGAGAATGACCAGCTCCAGATCCAGCGTAATTGCAATATTCTTGACTGCCGCCGCCATCTGTTCATACGCATGATCCAGCAGCGCCAGTGCCGTCTCATCCCGTTGCTGCGCGGCTGCAAATACATGCTCCGCCCGGACCGCATCGCCCTGCGCCAGCTCCCGTATCAATGAACTGCTGTTATTCCCGTGCAGCCTGGCCGCCGCCCTCGCCCCGATTCCCGTGCCGGATACCTCCATCTCAAACGGGCCGAACTCACTATACTCCGGATCGGCAGCAGCATGAACCGCTCCCGGCTCAACGATGAGATAGCCAATCTCACCCGCAGCGAAGCTGGCTCCCCGGTAGAGCTGGCCGTTCAGGAACAAGGCGCTGCCCACACCAGTACCGACCGTGATCATAATGAAATGCTCGGACCCAGCAGCCGAGCCCGCTGCATACTCGCCCATAGCTGCCATATTCACATCATTGTCCAGCACCACCAGTCCGGGATAATAAGCGGCAATTACCGGACGAATATCCATGGTTGCAGGCCAATTGAGCGCCGGTGCGCTGGTCAGTGTGCCGGTACGTTCATTCATGACTCCCGGGAATCCGATACCCACTCCCTTCAGAGAAGCTAGCGTAGTACCGTTACGCTTGCAGAGCTGCTCCAGTTCGGCGAATAACCAGCGGAAGAACACCTCCGGCTCCCGGCTCAGCTGCGTCTCTACCTTGTACTGTTCAAGCACCGTTCCTACTTCATCTGTGAGGCATAGCAGTGTCTTGGTGCCGCCAACATCAATTCCGGCAGTTAACATATTCATCTAGGATTCCCCCGTCATTCTATAAAATATAAGCTTATGCTCCTTATGCCCGCATCTCACGAAAAGCCAATTGGACCGCGGTCTGGACCGCTCCAAGTACCACATCCTTGTCCCCGTGGCTGGAAGCAGCCAGCCGGGGCTTCCGGTGAAGCCCCCCGAGCCGGGATTCCAGCCTCTCCAGCAGGATATCCCCATGGCTGCCCAGTTCGCCTCCAAGGACCACAGTCGTTGGAGCCATCACGGTACAAATACTGCCCACTGCCTCTGCAAGCAGATTGCAGTAGGCCTCGATAATAGCCAGTGCAAGAGGCTCGCCTCTGCGCACTGCATCCCATATCTGTGCTGCCGTTCCTCCAGGTGTAGACAGCAGATGCGCTGTATCACCTGCGCCTGTATATTCTTTTGCCATCCGGTTGGCCAGTTGCCTTAATCCGTCTGTAGACAACACATCCTCCAGCCTGCCTGCGCTCAGCATCAGATTGGCTAGTTCGCCTGCACCGCCGCCAAGCCCCCGGTAGATCTCCCCATGAATAATGAGGCCGCCCCCGGTTCCTGCGCCGATGGAGAAGTACAGCAGAGAGCCGCTTGCCGCCATCCCCGAAGAGGTATACTCTGCCAGAGCGGCGAGGTTGACATCATTCTCCGTCACGACAGGCACGGGGATCAGCCGGGTCAGATTAACCCTCGCGAGCACCGCTTCACACCCGCGCAGTGGGGCAACCAGGTCAGACACGCTGCCATCTGCCGGGTCCACTACGCCTGGAATCCCGAAGGCCGCGGCCCGCAGCTTCTCCCGGGAGATCCCGGAATCCGCAAGCAGTCCCTCTATACTCTGAACCAGGTAGTCTTGACACACCGCCGCTGTCAGCCCGCTATCCGGCATAGCCAGCTGCTTGAAATAGCAGATCTCTCCGCTCATATCCGCAAGTGCTATCCGCAGGCTGCTCCCCCCCACCTCTGCCCCTAGGGTATAGAAGCATTTCGGGTTGAATTCCACCAGAGTCGCTTTGCGGCCCTGGGTGTTCTCCGCTCTGCCGGACTCTCTGACCAGTCCGCGTTCTATAAGATGAGCAATGGCCGAGGATACCGTAGGCTTGCTTAAGCCGGTATACCGGCTAAGATCCGCTCTGGATTGCGGTCCGCCGCCGATGATCTGGTCCAGAATCAGAAATTCATTCAGATTGCGCATGACCTTGGGGGTCCCGGCCGTTTGAATTCTCACGATTCATACTCCGTTCTATATATAGTTAATTAAGTTTACTAACTTAATGTATAGTCTAATATACAGTCTTTCGGGCGATTTATCCAGCCCCTCTTTCCTCATCTCCCCATCTCCCAAAACACGAAAATTCCCGATCCTCCTGCGGATCGGGAATGAGTGCCGGGCTAGTTCAGCATTTTCTCCATATGCAGCACTTTGTGGAAGCCGGCCTGAGCGGAGAACAAGCGGGTATTCTGTACCTTGAAGGTCCGGAAGCCCACCCGCTCATACAACTTCTTAGCCAGCGGGTTGGTATCAACAACCTCCAGCATCACCTTACTGCGGTCCGCCTCCCGGGACCACGCGAAGACGGCCTCCAACAGCCGGGTTCCGACGCCCAGTCCTCTGGCCTGCTCGGACACTACAAGCGGATCGATATGCACTGCATTAGAGGGGGTATTGCCATTGAGCAGGCGGTAGAAGCCATAAGCTGCGTAACGCCAAGCGCCGCCGAGCACACCGAAGGTCTGTCTGAGCGAACGGTAGCTCAGCATCATGAAGAAGCCATCGCCTGTCTCCAGACCGGCAAAGCCTACGACCCTTCCCTCATACACCGCGTACAGGGCGTTGTCATAACGCAGGCAGCGGCTCAGCACCTCCACAATATCCTGCTCTTCACGGGAGAAGATCCATATTCCACTGAATTTCAAGGTGAAAGCCTGATAATATAGCCTGGCGACCTCACGTTTCTGTTCTTCATCCAGCCGGCTCACAATCTCTACTTGCAGCGTTGACATACAGGTTCCTCCTTATTGTTCCACTCCAGATTCTATCTGCCTTGGTGAATGTGCCCTCTTCACGGTTACGTGCAGTCCCCTTGCCCTGTTCTGCCGAAGCCTTGGAGGACTGTATTTACCAGCAGCTTCGGAGCGTCATTCTTCGCCAGATTCCCTTTCTGGATCTCCTGCCAGGCAACGAACAAAAGATTATACATGACCGTGATGATCCAGTGGGCGGGCATTCCGGTATTCAGCAGACCGCGTGCCTGCCAGCCCTCCACCGCTTCACGCAGCGGCTGCTTGATCCTTGCTTCCTCGGCTACAATATGCGGATTCTCGTCCACTGAGGCTGCAGAGCTGAGAAAAGACACCTTGCCGCCCAAAGGAATCAGCACCTCGAACACTTCCGTCAGGAACGGGAGCATATCATGCTCCTCTGCGGTAACTCCCCCGAGCGCTTCTTCCACTAGCCCGATCGCATTCAGCGCCAGCGCATCCAGCAGCAGCTCCCTGGTAGAGAAATACCGGTGCAGCGTCGCAATACCGATCCCTGCGTGATCTGCTATCTCCTGCAGTGTAGCCGTCGGCTTCATCGCCAGCAGCTCCGTCGATGCATCCAGAATGGCCTTCCGTTTGGTATCTTTAACACTGGTTTTCATGAATATAGGCCTGCCTCTGCTGTAGGATGAGTGATATTTCAGTTAACATAATGATACTTTAATTATTATAATGAGATGTTTATCTATCATTTAAGTTTATTTTATACCGGGAGGTGGGTGGTGTCAAACCTCCAATGCACGTTGGCGAAGGGTTAACTGTATTTCATGCAACTAAACTGAACAATGCAGGCTCTATGTTGCGGTTTAATTGCATTTGGTACATCTATTTATAAGTAAATGATCTAAAAGTCTGCTTTCGCCTCATTTTAATTGTACAGAATGCAGTTAACTCAGCTTACTTTTAGATGTACGGAATACAATTAAACTCACTCCTACAAAAAGAAGGGAAGACGGCAACCTACCGTCTCCCCCATATTCCTTATATTTAATCTTGCGATCCTCAGCTCACCTAACCTATTCCACCCCACACTCCATCCGCAGCACATGGAACGACTTGGGCTCAAGCGTATAGACCATGGAGTTCGCGGTCTCAAGCGGCACACGCTTAGGCGCGATGTTGCGCGGAGCCTCAATAGAGTTCACTTCCGCTTCCTGTCCCTGCATGACATACGCCTCGCCGATTCCGGTCAAGGACAGTGCTGTCTCCAGCTCCACCTGAACGGTACGGTCCTGCGTGTTCACCAGCTTCACGTACAGGACTTGCTGCCTCTCATCATAAGAGACCGTGTAAGGAATCTCCTCCTGATTATGCACCGTCTGCAGCACCTTCGTTCCCATCAGCGTACTGTACAGTTGCTGCACATAATAGCTTGGCGTACCGTAGCTGCTCTCTCCGTCGAACCAGATCATGTCCGGCGACCACTGGGCGTATCCGAGTCTGGCGAACAGCGGAGCATAGGAGGCCAGCACGACGATGTCGGCATTGCGCTCCAGGCCTGTCAGGAATGCAGCTTCTGCCAGCGCAGCGCCCCAGCTGTTGAAGTGCGGCGCATTCATCCCGTTGCCATAGTGACCCGCATATTCTCCAGCGAACACCTTGATCTCCCTCGGATACTCATCATAGAAATGCACATTCTCGCACAGCCATTCCGGCTTCACATAATAATGCTCATCGATAGCGTAGACGAAGTTCGGATTACCCTCGGCCCGCTTACGGTAATACTCCCACGCCCGGGTATAGTTGTCCGAGCTGACATCCGGCCCCGCAGACCCGATTAGCTGCACAGACGGGTACGATGCATGAATCGCCTGCTCGAACAGATCGTACCGGGTGAAAAAGTCCGCATGCTCCGTCTCCCACTGCTCATTGCCGATTCCAATCATCTCCAGACCGAATGGCTCTGGGTGACCCATCTCACTCCGCAAGTGGCCCCACGGTGAATCCACCGGTCCGTTGGCGAATTCCAGCAAGTCCAGCGCATCCTGGATATACTCCTGGAAATCTTCATCATGTACGCCCACATGCTCAGTAGACTGGAACTGACAGGCCAGCCCGACATTCAGCACCGGAATCGGCCGCGCCCCCAGGTATTCACACAGCAGAAAATACTCATAGAAACCAATCCCCAGGCTCTGATTATAGTGGCTGTACTCGCTCGTGTACTGATTCTCTTCATGATTGCCGTGCAGCGCCCAGCGGCTGCTGTTATTCTTGCGCTGCTCGGCGGCGCCCACACTCCGCTTCCATTGGTAGCGGTTCTCCAGGTTATAGCCCTCAACAATACACCCTCCGGGGAACCGCAGGAAGCCTGGCTTCATCTCCTCCAGCAGCCCGACCAGATCCCGGCGGAACAGACCCAGCACCGCGTCGGAGGGAATCATGGAGACGAAGTCGAAGCAGACCGTACCCGGAGCATCCAGCCGGATGACGAAATCCCCATACGACACAGGCTCATTGCAGCTAAGCTGCGCTGTATAGCGTGTCCACTCTTCCCCTACCGCTGTCGCGATGACAGCCTGCGCCATAACCGTACTATTTTGCTCAACCGAAACTTCAATGCCGCCTGCATAACCCTCCGCTCTGGCATAGAAGGATACCTCATACGATAGTCCCTGCTTCAGAGAGACTCCATCATAGGCCTTATTGGTAAAAGCGTTCTGCATCTCCCCGGCGGTAAACGCCAGGTAATGAGGATTCACCTCATTCTGCGGATGCTCCATCTCAATCTTCAGCGTGGCCCCGCTGGCCTCTGCAGGATATGCCGTCCAGCCGTAGAGGCCGTTATAGCTCTCGCTGTAGCTCCCCCTGTCGCCCTGCGCCTTCATGAACTCAAAGGAACGGTTCTCAATCATCTCGGCATGCAGCCCGCCGTCCAGACCATAGTTGATATCCTCGAAGAACAGCCCAATCATCCCCTTGTATATCGATACAGCGGGCTTATCTGTAATTTGTAGTTTCATTTATTTCCCTCCGCCACTTTCCCTTGTCTGTATTTCTTCCAGTTCTCTCTATCCACGCCTACAAATAAGAAATAATCTCAGACGTAATGCTGCTGTCGTAGCGGTCGGAGATGCCGAAGTCCATCTTTTTATATGTCCATGCGGCCCGGCCGATCTTGTATTGCTCGAACACTCCATGTACATCCTTATACCAGTTCACCACGCTCTGCGAAGGAGCTTGCTCAATGACGCCGTATTCCCCGCAGTATAGATAGACGTTCCGCTCAGCGGCGACATCGATAGCGTTCTGAATCAGGCTGGTCATGTATCCTGGACCCATCTCGCTGATACCCTCTGCATGAAGCCCCGAGCCAAAAGCGCCAATGGCCGCCGAAGTGCTGCGGTAGTTCTCCAGGTCACCCGGATAGTCCATGCTGCTCTTTGGCATCTGCTCCACCCAAGCCGCACGCTGGTGTGTGAACAGGAACGGCTCATAGAAGTGGAAGGTGTAGACGATATTCTCATCAAAAGGCTGATCCAGCAGCCCGAGGGTATGCACGCTGTTCCACTGGATGCCGCCGATGACAATTTTGGTCTCCGGGGCATGCTTGCGGATCTCGGCAATCGTCCGTTGGGCCAGCGCATTCCAGCGGCTGCTATCCTGCTCCACAATCTCATTGAGCAATTCAAAAGCTACAGTGTCCTTGTAACTGGCATAACGGCTGGCAATCGCCTTCCACAGATTCAGGAACCGTTCCTGGAGCTCCGGGTCATCGAACAGGGAATTCTCGGCCACGCTGTTGAAGGAGAACCCGGGCGTTTTATGCAGATCAATAATGAGATTCAGCCCGTTAGCAGCACACCAGCGGATGCAGTTGTCGATATGCTTGAACCCGGCGTAAGCCTCTGCATTCCCTGTATCCTCTATCACTTCATAATCCACCGGCAGCCGGACATGGTCCAGGCCCCAGGAAGCAATGGTCTCGATATCCTTCTCCGTAATGAAGCTCTCATAATGGGCATGCTGATACGGACACTGGGACAGCCAGCCTCCTAGATTCACACCTCTGGTATAACCCGTCCATTCTTTCATCACGATCATCCTCTCCGGCCTCAGCCTTCATTGTAAGCTCTTACTTCTACCTGTCTTAAGCATAGATAAACCCTGGCCGCAGAACAATTACACATCGTGCGTAAGTACTAACATATTGTGCAATCTCCCTTTGCAAGGCATCCTGTTTGCTTTTACAATAGATCTATCTGCTATGCGGGAGGCTCCTATGAACATACAGAATATCGGCTACAATCACAGCCATGACGCGGACTTCATCATTAACCGGCCCCAGGGCTCGGGAGACTATATGCTATTGCTGCTGAAGACCCCTGCCATCTTCACTTTGAAGGGAGAGAGCCGGGTAACGGGGCCGGACTCCTTCATCCTGTACAGCGAGCATACTCCTCAGCTCTACCGGGCATACGGGCCGCAGTTCACCAATGACTGGTTCCATTTCAGGCTGGACAACCCGGACGATGAAGCGCTGCTGGAGCGGCTGGCGATCCCCAGGGATGAAGTCATCCCGATTGGCGACCTGAACGAGCTGTCGATCATCATTAACCATTTGTGCTATGAGGTGTATTCCGAGAACCCGCATAAGGACGAGACCATCGAATTATATCTGCGCTTATTCTTCATTAAGCTGAGCAACCGGATTCATTCTACCCAGAAGGAAGTCGGCAACACGCACTTCAACAAGATGTCCGTCATCCGCACCAAAATCTTCAACCAGCCCTTCCTGAACTGGACCATCGATGGGCTGTCCCACGAGTTGACCATGAGCCGCTCCTGCTTCCAGCACCTGTATAAAGATTACTTCGGCGTAAGCCCGATGGCGGACGTTATTGCCAGCCGGATCGAACATGCCAAATACCTGCTCACCACCACAGACATTTCCGTCAAAAAAATCGCCGAAATGAGCGGCTACGCCAGCGAGATCCACTTCATGCGCCAGTTCAAGCAGCAGTTGGGCCAGACGCCCACCCAGTACAGGGAGCACAAAATAAAGCCAGACCGCTGATAAGCAGTCTGGCTTTATTTTTAGTGATATTCCAAGAACTCAAGACGATTCCCAAAAGGGTCGTTTACATAGAAGCGCTTAACGCCTTCATCCGCCCTCGCTTCATCATTCGTGACTTGAATGTTATTCTGCAGCAGGTACTCACACAACTCATTCAAGTGCTGTACATGAAATGCCGGATGCGCTTTGGTTGCGGGAACAAAATCCCGTTGAACCCCGATATGTACTTGATGCATCCCACATTGGAACCAAACTCCGCCACGCTTTTGCAACAATTCTGGTTTGGGTATCTCCATCCAGCCTAACAACCCATTGAAGAATCTCCGGGCCTCAGCTTCACAACCTTCCGGGGCTGCCAGTTGTACATGGTCTAGACCATAAAAATTGTAAGCCATACCTCTTCCTCCTCAAAAGTTTCATCTAATGAAACTTAATTTCATAATATAATTCTATATTATAGTAATTCGCAATATAAATCTATAAAAAACAGCCCCCTCTAAGGCGGACTGCTTCATAACTTAAAGCTTATAGATAGCAGAAGTATAGCGCACAGATAATTTAAATCTTATACAAAGTAACTTCATAGTCTGCAAAAACCTTGCCTATCATCCGCTCCACCACACTCCACTCCCCATTCGCCAGCCCGCAGCCAATGTTGTACGGGAGCGCTACAGACAGACCCTTGGCTTGCGCTTCTATCTTCAGAGTGGTTAACGCTTGCTCCAGCGCAGCATAATCGGTATACCGGATTTTGCTTCTTCCATAGTTAAGCTGGCCGAACAGATTCGCCGTGTACTTCGCGCCCGTCTGCACCAGCTGGCAGTGTCCAAGCAGCTCGTCAGGCGTGTACTGGTCACAGTATTTTTTATACTCAGGATATAAGTTCGGATAGCGGTCCCGCAGAATCTTCGCAATCCCCGACCCCATCACCCCCTGACAATTCACCTGGTGCCCTAGAATATCTTCACTGGCCTCTAATAGATCGCCGTTTACGATTTGGATGGTCATGGTTCTCTCCTTGTTGTTGTGACTTTGGTGTTTGGCAGATAGATTGAACTTAAGGATGTCCGTTCCGGGATAGTCGTGACTCCAGAGAATGTTTGGCCTTCCGGCCGCTGTTGTCCCCGGATTTCTTAATTTGAACTATATTAGCAGTAGAAATCCGGTGACAAAGGCGGACGCTACCGCTCCTCCAGCTCCAAAATTCTCCTCCGTCACTCTTCCCTATCCGAATAGTTTCAAGTTCAATCTAACTCATTCTTGTATTTAGAATTATATCAGTTCCTTCTATATGAATCCTCCGCCCCCTACTACACATACCACTTCCGTTGCGCCTCATACATCGTCCGGTACTCGCCCTCTATGCTCATTAGCTGCTCATGCGTGCCGTCCTGCACGATCCTTCCGTCCTTCATCACGAGGATTCGATCCGCGAGCTTCACGGAGCCTAACCGGTGGGACACGAGGACTGCGGTTTTATCCCGGCACAGGGCGGCGAAGTCGTTATACAGACGGGTCTCCTCCAGGGGATCTATGGCCGCCGTAGGTTCATCCAAGATCATACAGTCGCTGTCCCGGAACAATCCGCGCGCAATCGCTACACGCTGCCACTGGCCGCCGGATAGATCTGTGCCGCCGAACTCCCGTCCCAGCATCGTATTCAGCCCTTCCTTAACCCCTTCACCGGATAAAAGCACCCCGGCCTCCTCACACGTGAATACTACTGCGGCATCATCTGTTGGTTTGGAATATTGGCTGATCCGCACATTCTCCCGTAAAGTCTCATTATACTTGCGATAATGTTGAAAAACAGCCGACGTTCGCTCATAGCTAGTCAGCGAGGCCTCCACTTTCCCGTACCACACTTCCCCTTCCGTAGGCGGGTATAACCCCATAATGATGCGGCACAGCGTGGTCTTCCCGCTTCCATTCTCACCTACAATCGCCAGCGTCTGCTTATTCGGGATGATCAGGTCGATCTCCTCCACCGCATTTCGGGTCGCCAGCGGATAGTGGAACCGGACACCTTTTAGCTCAATATTACTGTCTGCGGGCCTTGGCATGTTGCTGGTCCTCTGAACAGGTTCGTCGATGAAATCCAGAAAATTCTCAGTAGACCCGATATTCTCCGTAGCCCAGGCGATTCTCTCGGAGATCAGCTTGTTCATGAACCGGTATAGACTGCCAATCGAAGCCAGCACCGCCGCAAAAGCTCCAATAGAAATCTCCTGTCTCATCACAGAGACAAACAACATGTATACGATCAGGCCGTAGCCCATAACCGTCACTATATTCAGTATGAGCTGAACGAGATGCTTGCGTACCTGCGTCCTAAGTACAATAGCGTTCAACCGTTGCAGGGAAGAGGTATACAGATTCTCAAAAAATGCAGTAGCTCCCAGCAACCGGGTCTCTGAGAGATACGCTTTGTCCGTCAAGCACTGTTCATAGTAGTCATTTTCCCGCCGGATCGGGGCAGATGCCGCTTCCAGATTCTTGAATGCCGACATCAGGACCCATTGAGAGAGCATCACCGGGAGGAATACGACGACAATACTTAGCGCAAGCACCGGCTTGAGCGTGAACAGATACCACCCGATGAACACGAAATAAGTCGTATAGTAGAACAGAATGTCCAGTAAGGTAGTCCCGATCCAGATCAGCTTGCCGCTCCCGTTCACAGCCTTGTGGATATAATCCAGCCGCTTCGTGTCCTCGAATTCAGAGACCTGTAACGAATCTGCTCTCTTAAAAATCATCAGGTTCAGGTGCTTGCCCACGCTTAGCCCGTAAATCTCCTCATAACAGTTCCCGAGTCCATCCATGACATGATAGAACAGATACATGAGCGCCAGCGCGCCCAAGGACAGGAGAATCATCCTGAAGCCTATTCTACCAGTAGCATATGCAGCCGCCGCATCCAGAAACCTTTGCAACAATAACACCTGCAGCACCCAGGAGACCGCCTGGAGCAAGGCAATGCCGATGTACGTATAAGACATCCCGGGATTCACCTGGAATAACAGCCGCAGGCATCTGACCCCGTTGCTCAGGAATCTCTTCCCCTGTATTCTATCCATGCTGCACCATACTCTCTGCTTCATACCACGACCTCTGGCTGGCGAACATCTTCCCGTATATCCCGTCCGGGTATTCCAGCAATTGCTCATGGGTGCCCTGCTCCGCAATCCGCCCGTTACGCACCACCAGGATCTCATCCGAGATTCTCGCAGCGCCCAGCCTGTGGGTGATGTATATGGTGAACCGGTCTGCACGGATGCTACTGAACATTTCATAGAGCCTGCTCTCTTCTATCGGGTCAAGGGCAGCCGTAGGTTCGTCCATAATATGGATGGCAGAGTTAGAGTACAACAGTCTGGCTATCGCCAACCGTTGCCACTGCCCGCCGGAGAGGTCCAGGCTGTTCTCTTTGATTTTGCCGACGTAGGTATCGAGACCCGCTTCCAGCCCCTGGACCATTCCGTCCAGATTCATCTTGCTTATGCTGTGCCGGATTCGCTCTTCATCCAGCCTCAGGATCTTCCCCAGCCGGACATTATCCTGGATCGACAGCGCGTACCTGGCGTAATTCTGGAAGACCACAGCGATGATGCCCTTCAGCTCCGCGTAGCTGTACTCCCGCAGATTCCTATTATTAATGAAGATTTCTCCCTCGTAGTTATCGTACATCCCGGCAAGCAGTTTGATCAGGGTGGACTTACCGGCCCCGTTCTCCCCGACAATGGCATAGTTCTTCCCGCTAACCATGGTGAACGAGCATTGATTCAATATGTATCTCTCCGTATCCGGGTAGCGGAAGCTCACCTGCCTGAATTCCAGCGATTGAAAGACGAAGCCGCCCAACTCCGCAGGTAGAGCAGCAGCATCCTTCTTCTCACTTAGTCCGGCAAAAGCAGAGAAATCCTGCAGATACTCCTTCATCCGCGCATGCTCCTGCATCGTCTCGGCTAACTGCCAGGACATCCTCTGCACGAGACTGAAGATCGCGGTCACCAGCGAGATGTACAGGCCAATCGTTAGCTCACCCAAGTGCAGCGCAGGTAACAGCAAGGCCACTATAATGATGCCGATCAGCAGGGCGATGATCGAGCCGCTTTTCAGATGAATGAAGCTTCGGATCTGTATCTTCTTCTCCACCGCGTACGTCTGATCATACAGCTTGCCGTACCGATCCCTGAGCGCCGGACCATACCCGAATAACGTGCGTTCCTCCGCATCCTCCCGGCTAGTCAAAATATGCGCCAGTTCTGCACTCCTCCTCCGTATCCGCTGCGCATCCATCCCCAGCACATAATTCGCCTTGCCCGTCTTCATGGCAATATAGAACAAAGGCACCGCAACCAGCACAATCACAATCCCCGTAATGACCGTGGACGACATCACAATCACAAGCAGCGAAGCGGTCCCAATCAGCAGATTGAGTCCACTCATCATATTGTTGAAGCCGCCCATGAAATGACCCACCGGATCTCCGCACACCCTATGGATTAACTCCGAAGTCTCCTTATTCTCAATATGCTGGTACTCCAGCCGCGCCCGCTTGAGCACCATCTCCCGCTTCAGCCGCACATTCAGCCGATTGCGCCCCGTCAGCTCAACCAGCTGCATCAGGCTGGGAAGCAGATGAGTAACGATCACATAACCCATAATCAGCGCAAGCGGCCTATAGATGAACGAATACTCCGCCCGGCCATTCACAATATCGGTCGCCGTATTAATGAAATAAGCCATCACCAGCGTCTGATAAGCAGGCATCAGGGCATCCACCAGCATGTATCCCACCGCCGCCGCCGTCTGCACCGGAATCACCCGAAGCGGAATCCCGATCAGATCGAATACTGTATATTTTCTTGAAGTTAGCATGTAGTCTCCTTGTTGGAATGAATTATGGTAGGGACGAATCACAATAGGAAAGACTCGCAAAGCGTGCCCTAATTCATAGTATCATTTCCATCCGGGAGGAATAACCTGTCAGATTATAGGGGTTAGTCTTTCAAACTAATGCAAAGAGCTGCCGGGAATCTCCCGACAGCCTAAGTACTCACTCCCTCCTCCATCTACAACGTAGAATAATAGAGAAGATTAAGGCCATTATACACAATATGCACCACGACTCCCGGCCAGATGGAGCCTGTCTTGCGGAACAGGTATGCCACCAGAACGCCGACCATGAATGCGTCTAACAGGATCACGGTGAATCCATGAACCACGCCGAAGATTGCAGCGCTGCCTACGATTCCGGCCCATGGGCCATAACGGTTCAGGGCATTGGCAATGACGCCGCGGAAGACAAATTCCTCGCTGAGCGGCGTGAGGATGGCCCCGGTGATAATCAGAATGAAGAGCGAGAGCGGACCGCCTTGCGCTGCTGTCTGGAAGTCTGCCTGGGTGTTGATCTCGGTAATAAAGTGATAATAGATCCCTTCGATCACAAAACATCCCCCGAACGCGGCAATCCCGATGACGACCGCCACCAGCAGCCATTTCCGCTCCGTCCTCCGAAACCCGAAAGCACGTAAATTGCGAATCCGCAGGGCGTAGGCTGCAAACAGAGCCAGGAAGCCAATCAGACCATTGCCCGCCCCACCGATATTAATACGCAAGATGGCTTGCTCATCAGGAATTTGAAGCATCCAGACACCAAGGAATACGACGCCGATCATATAGAGGGACAGTGCAGTTAGAATCTCCGGCCAGCCGGGCCGGGTGTGAGTCATTTCAGACATGGAAGGGCTGCTCATTGCCATTCCCCCAGATCGTGACCATTTATACACATACTATTTTCCTCCTACTCTTCTCATCGAAGCTCTATTGTGCTGCTCAGACCTATCCTACCAACCCCGCCGGAACGGAACTTAAACGAAACGCTGAATTTTGGCTTAATTTTGTCCCCGCTGTTTAGGTTCTGTTAAGATAACTATGCTATTTTGAACTAGGGTGACAAAATGCCAAATCTATCCGCGATTAAAATCGCGATCATTGACGACGAACCTTCGATCATCACCATGCTGCAAATGGTGCTTCGCCGCGAAGGTTTTCAACAACTATATGGGGCTTCCACTTGTGCTGAAGCTATCAGCCTGGTGCAACGCGTGGTCCCCGATATCGTCCTGCTCGACATCATGCTTCCCGACGGCAGTGGGCTGGAGCTCTGCTCCAAGATCCGCGAATACGGGAATCCTTATATCCTGTTCCTGACAGCCAAGGCCACTGATCTCGATATTCTACGAGGCTTCGCCATGGGCGGGGATGATTATATCACCAAGCCCTTCAACCCCCTGGAGGTGGCCGCAAGAATTCAAGCGCGCATACGCCGGTTGGAGCCGGAAGTCCTGGCGTCCGCTGCTGCGAAGGTTCCCGATGCAGGAATTTACCGGTTCGGCCGTTTCACCGTTAACGAGGCGGAGGGTGAGTTGACTGTAGAGGGACAGCCTATTCCTTGCCCTGCACAGGTCTTCCAGCTATTACTGCACTTCTGCCGGCATCCCGGAATCGTCTTCTCCAAAACCCAGCTCTACGACAAGGTCTGGGGCATCAACGGCCAGGGCGATGATTCGACCGTGATGGTGCATATCCGCCGCATCCGGGAGCGGATCGAAATCGATCCCGGCGACCCGAAGCTGCTGCTTACGGTACGCGGACTCGGCTACAAGCTGGTGAAGGAGCCGGGGGATCGATGAAAATCCAGCAGCGCATGGCCTTCCATTTCACGTATCAGTTGATTTTCTATGCTCTAGCGATTGTGACCCTTGCCTTGGCTGCCTGCATCATGTTATTCCAGAACATGACCAGCAATGAGATCCGCCGGAACTTTCCGGTTGGCGTCCTGGAGCAGATTGCCCAAGAAGCCCAGTACAAAGACGGGAAGCTTCACATCTTCTCCCAGTGGAACAAGCTTATTGAGGAGAAAGAGATGTGGCTGCAGGTAGTTAGTGCCGAAGGAGAGGTCGTCTACAGTATCAATACAACTCCCTACCCTGCACTCCCTGCCTCCTACTCCACTGCTCAATTGCTCAATATCCAGGAGACACGGCGACTGGGAGCTTA
This sequence comes from Paenibacillus sp. FSL R7-0210, assembly GCF_038009085.1. Taxonomy (NCBI): domain Bacteria; kingdom Bacillati; phylum Bacillota; class Bacilli; order Caryophanales; family Paenibacillaceae; genus Paenibacillus; species Paenibacillus sp. FSL R7-0210. The sequence goes on along the minus strand of NZ_JBBPAR010000001.1, from coordinate 832,030 downwards.
TGCTGTGCAGACACAACTGAACTTCTCGTTTCAGGACCCGCTTCTATATGTACTCGGCTATCCAACCCCTGACCTGGACCAGCTCACGGCGTGGTTCAACGCTTACGGACAGCAAGGAAGGATAAGAAGTGAAGCCGTTCCCCTCTTGGAACAGCAGCTTCGGGAGACTGGCAGTTATCTGCAAGTGATTGATTCTGAGAGTAACACCGTACAAGGCATTGGTGATCAGACGTATGCACCAAAAGCATATCGGCCCCTGGACATTCTGGCCATCCAGCAATCTCCAGACAACTATGACGCGGGGATTGCGGCCCACCGGGACGAGCTGAGCGGAATGACCTGGATCGTCTACACGCCCCATGCAGCAGGACTCCCCCTGAAGCATCCTGTATTGGAAAATGTAACGCCGAGACTCATCTGGACTGCCGTGCTGATCCTGATCCTCGCGCTGTCGGTCTCCATCTGGCATGGCTACCGCTTCGGGCGGCCCCTGATTCTGTTCGCAGGCTGGTTCGAACGGATGGGCCAGGGCCAGTACGATGAGGTGCTGACCGCCAAGGACAAGCGCAAGGTCTTCCGCCGTAATGGCACTATGCGAACCCGCAACAGGCTCTATCAGGAAGTGATTCAAGCCTTTTATCAGATGACTCATCAATTGGCGCAAATCGAGAGGGACCGCAAGAGGCTGGAGAAGGAGCAAGCGGAGTGGATGTCAGGGATCTCCCATGATCTGCGCACACCCCTGGCCACGATTCAAGGCTACGGGTATATGCTGGAGAAGCTGCCTGAGCAATGGAGCCAAGAGGAAATGCGGATCATGGGCGCGACCATCCGGGAAAAAGGGGATTACATGCTGGAGCTGATCTCCGACTTCTCCCTGATCCATCAGCTTAAGCAGAGCGATTCCATCATGGTGCGCCGGGAGACAGATCTGACAGAATTGGTGCGCCGCTCCGTATTAAAGTACGTCAATGACGCCACTATGTCTGAGTATCTATTTCAGTACACCGGGGAAGAGAATTCCCTGCTCATACAGGCAGACGTAACCTGGTTACAGCGGCTGATGGACAATCTGCTGTCCAATGCCGTCAAGCATAATCCGCCCGGCACAACTATTACCGTCACTCTTGCCCGCGTCAACGATAAAGCTTGCATTCGGGTACTCGATAATGGAAAAGGGATGGACGAGGAAACACTGCATCATCTATTCAACCGCTACTACCGCGGAACCAACACCGAGGAATCCACCGACGGCTCCGGCCTCGGCATGAGCATCGCCAAGACCATCGTGGAGGCACACGGCGGGGAAATTAAGGTACATTCGACAATCGGGCAGGGCACGGAGTTTGAGATTGTTTTGCCATGCTAAAATAAGGGGCTGTCCCAAAAGTAGATACTCTACTGGTGGGGAAAAATTCCATGCCTTCTTAAAGGATTAATTTGTAAGAAAGGGAGCGATTCTCCATTATTGGAGGATCGCTCCCTTGCGTTTCTGGTCATTCGCTGCTTGCTTCAGCAGGTTGTGAGCAAGCGAAAGCCAACCGACCTCTAGCGTCACTTTTTCCATGCCGCGAAGCAGAAAGCGCCGGAAGCCCCGGTTATTTTTTAATTGTCCAAATACACTTTCCGGCTCCGTCATTCGACGTACGGCCAATAGATAGCCTTCCTCGCTTCGGAGGATTTCTTTCGCCTGTTTCTGGTATCTAAGCCGCTCCAAACTGACTGCGATTTCCCGGTTTCCGCTTCCCTTCGTGCAGTTTTCTTTTAGCGGACAACCTCCGCAGCTTTGACTTTGGTAATGACGCTTCTTAATTTCGTATCCACTCTCTGTGGTTTCCTTGCTCTCTCGTTGGAAATACAGCGGGTATCCAGCTAAACACGTCCAGCGATCCTCGGATGCGTCGTAGGTCCAGTTCTCGATTTTTCCGACGTCGGCTTTCCAGGCTTTGCTCTTTTCTTTGTGGTAGGTGCTGTATTTCACGACGGCCTGTATCTCGCTCTTTTCCAGATAGGCGTAGTTTTCTTCACTTCCATAGCCGGCATCTGCAATGACCGTCTTTGGAAGTTTTCCGAGGAATTGCTTTGTTTTTGCCAGATGTGGTTCTAAACAGCGGGTGTCACCCGGTCTTTGATGTAGACTGTAGGTTAAAATAAATTGGTTTTCGGTCCCGATCTGTAGATTGTAACCTGGCTTCAGTTGGCCATTTTGCATGTGATCTTCTTTCATCCGCATAAACGTTGCCTCGGGATCGGTCTTGCTGAAACTATTCCGGTCCCCAAGCAGCTTTTGATATTGTTCGTACTTCTGCAGTCGAGGGAGCAAATCCTTACGCAACTTCCGAACCGTCTTTTTTAGGGGCTTGTCTTTCGGTTTTTCGGCAAGCTGAGCTTCAAGCTTTTGCACGGCTTGTTCGAGTTTCTCACTGTCCATTTGCGAACCCGTGCTGAGTTCAGCCAGATCTTTGCCCTGATTCTCTTGTTCTTCCTGCTCTTCCGCTGCTTCAATGTCAGCGAATAGGGCCTGTACCTTATCTTGCAGTTTCGCTTTGTGTTTGCTGACCGCTTTGCTCCAGACAAAGGTGTAGCGATTGGCATTCGCTTCGATCTTAGTTCCGTCCACAAAATAATGCTCCAGAGACACGTATTTTTCGTCAGCCAGAAACTGAAGCACGGCGGTAAATACCGTTTCGAGGACCTTTCTCATCCGCTGGGAACGGAAGCGATTCAGCGTGCGGAAGTCGGGTCGCTGCCGTCCGGCCAGCCACATGAAGGGAATGTTCTCCCGGACCGCTTTGGCGATTTGGCGAGACGAATAGATTCGCTGAGTGTAAGCGTAGATGATGACTTTGGTGAGCATTTTAGGATGGTAGCTGTCACGGCCGCCGCCGGGATAGGCCGCGTCAAAAATGGCGTTGTCCAGCCGATTGACGGCGGCATTCACGACGCGAACGAGGTGATTTTCCGGGATATCTTCTTCCAGATCCATTGGCAAGCAAAGCTGGTCCATGGTATATTGAATGTACAAAAGAAACCTCTCCTTTGAAATGGTTGTGTGGTAACTCCATTTTAACAAAAGAGAGGTTTCTTTTTGTGATTTTAGAAAGATTTGAAGAAACTTTTCCCGCTTAAACAGCGGAGAGGACGGAACGATTGTGAAAAAGCGGCAGCGGTCGCCTTGGTCTCCGGATTTTCACCGCTAAGGGAATGAAAAAAATCTGGAGACCACAGCGACCCAAACAACGGTCCGTTCGCGAAGCGTCCACCCAAGTGCTCACGTTGATCCTACTCCAAAATAAAAAGCTGTCCCAAGCAGCCATTTCATGGCTTTTGGGACAGCCCCTTATTCCCGTTAAGGCTGAATACTAACCTTGGTCGCGTACCACTTCCCGGATTTTAATTTCAGCGTTAACTGAACAGGTTCTTTGAATGCAAAATTATTATCTTCATATTTCTGAGTTACATATACCTTTGAACCTGCGAAGAAGTGCAGCGGCAATACAAAGCCGATATGATGAGAGCTTGAATGATACTCAAAAGCATCAGATGTCATCCCGCGTTCAACAGGATTTATTTTGCTGTATACTGAAGGACTCATGTAGATCATATCAGCGTCCTTCTTCATCGCTTCTTCTAATATGATTTTGGTATCATGCGATATCCATGCCCCAAACGCGATGTAGGCAATAACAAATAGAAGAATGAATGAAAGGAGTAGGTTTCTCTTATTCATGGGTACCTCCGTTTAAAAATACTGATGTTGAAAGATTTAGAAAACAATTCCATCCTTCTGTAGAGTATACTCTGTAGATATACCAGTTTATATCTTTTATTGTTGAACACAAAGTACTTTAACAATGAAGGAGATGAGCAAGTGGATAGTATTCTAGAGAGCCTGTATCACGGCAACTTGCATCCCGATGAAAATATCATACCCGATGCCCCACAGTACTCCATTTTAAGAAAAAGAACATATGACATCATAGAGGTTTGGAAGAAGCGGCTTTCAGCGGAAGAATTCGACGAATTAGAAGCGCTGTTAGACTTGTATGGCCAAACTCATGGCATGGAGTTGGCGGCTAGTTTCAAGCATGGATTTCGCTTGGGAGCGGGGATTATGGTGGAGGTATTATCGGGGGAGGGGGCCTGCTGGCAGGTTGAGTGCATTTCCAGACAAAGCTAAGAGTAGTTAACAGGATATTGGTCCCAGAATCCGATGCATTTATAGTCACATTTCCATTTTAAAGCCATCCCTGTTTCCTCACACTTTTATATTCATTTAAATCCTGCTTCTCCTTATCAGATCTATGATCTAGCTAAAAATCCAGCCATAGAACATGACTGGATTTTTATTTTATTGTAATTGATTAATTTATGTGGGCCTTCGGTTGCCACAGGCCACCAATCCGCATCACTTACAACTGTCATTGTAATTTCCCCTTTATAGGATGCTCCTGGACCTCCAATAGAACCAGGCGTCAGTCTGTGACCTACATGAACACCTCTAGGAATTCTATACATACCGTTATCTTCAATGTAAGCGTGTATATCTGCCCCTCCTTTGGTGTTATGGTCGGCATCAATATGTGTGTTGAAATCCACTACTACTGTACCATTTGGAGCCTTCAGATCTTCCCCATAGTTTTTTCCGCCAGTGCCTGGATCACGATGGAAATCCCAACTTGCAGTTGCTTCGTGAAGCTTACTTTGATCAAAATCAGATTTATCCGGGAAGCCTGGAACTTTATCACTCACTTCAATCAACCTCCTTATTAGTTAAATGCAAATGTAGTATTAATTCTAAAATGTGAATTTATTCACAACTTATCGAGGAGTTATTTCAAAAAAAGAAAATCACAGGAAAGATAGCCCGCTTTTCTTGCAAGAAAGCTAACCTAACGTGACCTTCTGTCATAATTCTCATCTGAATTACAACATTGTTCGACTACTGCTTTTGTTAACCTTGGGGTCCATGACCGAATCCCGAGTACCTCAATTTCCGCTGTGTTCGTTGCCTGACTTTATCCGGATATATAATTTCTATTGTTTGACCGGTTCTCATCCTCATGACCGATATTCTTCAAATCCAAAAAAGAACATTTGTTTGCATTTAAATCAAACAAATGCTCTCTAAATAATCCTGATTATATGTGTTAACTCCCATAATTATGTACTTTTAATGTCTTCAATCTATATATCCCAAATATAAGAATTAATGTTTAGACGAATTACATTTTTCGTCTTAGGATAGTCAAGCAACATTACAACATTAATACATATTTTTCAATGAAAGGAGAAATGAAACTATCAAGTTGTCGGATACATAAGATGGTTATAGAAATAACTTATGAAAAACATTATGTGAGGAGATTAATATGAAAAAAATCATTATGTTCTTAACAATATTCATGTGCTTTGTAGCAACTACTGCATTTGCTTCTCCGTCAATTACTGGTTTACAATTTGATGGAACAGTATACAGTGGCACCACTACTGTTCGCAATTACGACACTAATGAGCTCATTGCATCTGAGCCTATTAATGCAAGTTCAATCAAGCTACAAGGTGCAGGAGGATCATACACTGGTAGTGACGGTTCTCCTAATGTAGTTAATGTAAGTATTATTACTGATTCTGGGACTTATCCTATAGGTACCGTGGGATACAATAATGTAATATCAGTGGGTTCGTATCAAAATATCAATAAAATAATATTAACTGGTACTAATAGAGCAAGTTCTGTTAATGTCTTCATAACTATAACGCCGGCGGAAACATCAACGCCAACGCCTACACCAACGGCCACACCGACATCAACGCCTACACCAACGGCCACACCTGAACCTACACCAAGCCCTACTCCAACACCCGCATTAAAACCAACTCTTGATGTAGCCATTGCTCCAGAAAAAATCGGTTTAGGCAAAGAGTTCACAGCGGATATATCACTTAAAAACGTTAAGGATATTTACGCTGAAGACTTTGAAGTAAAGTACGATAAGGAGCACTTGCAGTATCTCGGATTTGAAGAAGTAACGGGCTATAAAGTGTACAATAAACCCGTTGATCAAAACGGTGCTGTCCGCTTTGTAGTGGCAAGTCAGGGTGAAGAATACGGCATCAATAAAGATACTGTTGTCGTAAAACTCAAGTTTAAGGCCAAAGCCAAAGGGACAGCCGTCGTCGATGCAACCAAATCGAGGATTGCAGATACCGAAGAGGAATATGACCTGGAGAAAGATAACTGCCTGGAAGACAGTGTCATCATCGAGGCAACGGACGTCAACAAGTCAGGTACGTACACCCTTGTTGACCTTGCGATAGATGCCAGGTACTTCAAATATTTTGCGCCTGATGTTGATCCGGTAAAGTATAATGCTCAGCAAGCCAGTGATGAATATGTGAATGACGACGACTTGCTTTTTATTGTTGATCAGCTTTTAAACAATCCGGATTACTTACCTAATACCTAAAGAACGCTAACAAGATGTATATGAGGGGTGTAATAATTGAGAAAGTTAAAACTATTATTAGCTTTAGTGTTAATGTTTGCTGCTTTGCCTGTACAAGGTGCTTTTGCAAGTGTTGGTCCAGGTACGGTATATATTGATTTTGGTAGTAATGGACAAGATATAGCTAATTTTAAATTCACCGGTACAGGTACAGGAACAGATCTTAAATTTTTTGATATTAATGGGAAGCTATTTTTCAGTACTCCAGTTGGTTCGCCTATGCCTTTAAGTGGTAGTTTTATAAATGCGCATTCGATATATGTTATGCGATACATGCAAGTAACACTTAATGCAGGAGCTACTCTTACAAATGTGTCGTGGACTAGCTCAACAGGAAGCACTGGAAACACTACGAACATTTCGACTACCAACCCCTTTCTAGACCCATCGCCGACACCAACGGCAACACCGACAGCTACGCCTGAACCAACAGTTTCTCCTACACCTAGTCCTTCACCGACAGCTACTCCGGAGCCTACAGCAACAGTAACAGCAACGCCGGTGCCGACTGCAACGCCAAAGCCAACTGCGACACCAGAACAACCATCAAGTGACCGAGCGCTGCTTACAGTTACGTTTATCAACGGCACCGAAAAGGAATACGACCTTCCAATCGCTGAAGTTGAAGCATTCGTAAACTGGTATGATGCCCGTGATGCAGGCAGAGGCCCAGGCTCGTTTGCAATTGATAAGCACACGAATAACAAAGGCCCTTTCAAAAAACGTAAAGATTATGTAGTTTTCGACAAAATCCTAACCTTTGAAGTAAGTGAGTATACAACAACCTAATAAGTAGTCCCAACACTTACCTCCTCTATCCAAAGTAGCCAAGAGCTATAATTGGATAGAGGAGTTTTTTGTTTGAACACGCCATTTAATGATTATCATAAAGGCATCTATGTTTGGAGGTGGATAACATGTGTGGACGCTTTACAATCACAATAACCCTGGAAGAGATACTATCCCATTACCTAATAGATGATAGCAAAACAGCTACCCTTCAGCCAAACTATAATGTCGCACCTATGCATAACATCCCAGCAGTGATCGCGACTAACGATGGCAAACGTCTTGAGGAGCTTCGTTGGGGGCTTGTACCTTTCTGGGCCAAGGATGACAAGGTCGGCAGCAAGATGATTAATGCTCGAGCTGAGACCGTTGCGCAGAAGCCTGCTTTCAAACGTTTGTTGAAGTCCAAACGCTGCATCATACCAGCGGATGGATTTTACGAGTGGAAAAAGGACGGTTCCACCAAACAGCCCTACCGAATTTTAATGAGTGATGGCAACATATTCTCCTTTGCCGGATTGTATGACACATGGGAAGATCCGGAAGGCAAGAAAATCAGCACATGTACCATCATCACCACAACCCCAAACAGTTTAATGGCTGATATACATGACCGTATGCCAGTGATCCTCCGGTCGGAGGATAAAGCCGATTGGCTGGAGAGAGATAATGACGATGTCGAATCCTTATTAAAGCTGCTGAGGCCATATGATGCCTCTAAAATGCGGGCTTATAAAGTCCCTTCGGCTGGAGGTAATGTGCGAAATAACTCTGTAGAATTGCTCGAGAATATCGGATAAAAACAAACCCGCCGGGCATGTGCCTGACAGGTTTGTTTAAGTAGGCTCTAAATTCAAATCAATCTCGTTTGAACCAACTTCCGGCGATCTTAACCAGGGTATTATATAAGCAATAAAGTAATGTCTCTTAGGTTCTATTCAATTTTTTCAGCAAATTCAGTAATTGGTAAACTCCCGTAAATACCAATTCGTTTAATTTGGTAATTCCCTTCAAAATCATTAGTACCAATATATTTGCCATCATCAGTTGTAACCGCATATAAGTAACCAGTATTTTTTATGGTCTCAACTACAATTGAATTGTACCCACCTACTGGATATGCCATTACGTTAACAGGCTTATTCGTTATCGAAAATATTTTTTGTGCTGATGTAGTATACTCCAAACCTTCATCTACATCTGTTCTTCGAAGATCCACATGGTTGTAAGTATGACTTTGAAACGAAATAATCCCACTATCACTCATGTTTTTCATTTGACTTACAGATAAATAATTAACATTTGGATTATCAATAAACGAGCCAATCATAAAAATTGTAGCTTTTGGATTGTAAGAACTCGTTTGCATTCCTTGTAATATTTGATATGCCTGCATATTATTTGCGTAACCATCATCAAGCGTTATAATGATGGGCTTCTCATAATTTTTATAGTTAGCAATTTGATCAAAAGTTAACATGGTATATCCATTATCTTTAAGGTACTGCATCTGTTGTTCGAAATCCGTTGCCGATACAGCCCCAGTGCTGGGATCACCAATTTCATGGTACATCAAGACAGGAACCTGTTTTGCAAACATATTAATCTTAACTTGACCAAGAAAAATTGAAGTTCCATCCACTAACTCACCATAAACATTTACATTATAAATTCCATCTCGATTGCTGAAATCTGAAATATTGACCGTTGAATTCCAACGATTATTTACATTATCATATGTCATATCGTACCACTTTGAATTATCTATTCCATCTTCATCTTTCCAAACAGCAAAATAAGCGCTTGTTAAATTAGGGTTAATCTTATACGCATATACAGGAAATGAATCCCCTTGAATGGTTTCGTTGCTAGAAGTTGCAGGGTTTACATTAACTTTAGTATTTGAAATGAGATTGTTTGATCCGTCTGCATTAGTCTTAAATATATTAATTTGATATTCACCTATTTTATAATCAAAATTTTGAATATCAACATTATCTACATACTGACCACTGGAATCTTTTGTCATCCCAAACCATTTCGCTGTATTTACTCCATCTTCAGTTCTCCAGACAGCATAAAATATCCCTTGAACATTTGGGGAATTTCTCGCATATAGGTCGAAATTAGATTTATATGTATTTGTTTCACTAGTCCTGACATCTAAATAATTAACCTTAAGCTCGCCGAGAAAGTACTCTGCTTTCACACTCGTTTGTCCTGGATAATTCGCGATTCCATTTTGATAAACAGTTATTGTGTATTCACCTGTGGCGTTAGAAAAATCGTTAAAATATACTTTTGAAGACCAGCGATACACATTACTACTATCTTTTTGCATTGAGTACCACTTTGCCGAATTTGACCCTTCCGAGGTTTTATAAACAGCAAAATAAGGACCAGTATCAATAGAATTATCCGCTTTATGCCACCCCATATACCATATATCACTCGCCGATACTTCAAAATAATCTTTTGTTGTATTGGTACTATCAACAACTAATTTTCCATTGCTAGTAATAGTATTAACTTGAGCCTGTGCTGAAAATGAAAATAAAATCATACAAAAAGTTAGTAATAAAAATGACAAGCTTATTCTTTTTGACATAATAAAATTCCTCCCACAAGTTAAGAAAAAATATGCAGCAAATACAGATAACTATCATTATATTTGTAATGGAACATTATGTATATGTAGTTAAGGAAGATTTTCCTTGATGTAAAAAACACCCTGCCATTACTGACAGGGTTAAATATGAGGAAGGTTATTCTGCTGAATATTCATCCACACTAAACGTGAGGATCTTATCAAAGATTACATAATCTTTACGGGCGCTAAAGGGCCCTTTATTATTGTTATGTTTGTTGATCGCATACTTGGCAGGCCCTGCTCCAGCATCTCTTGCATCATACCAATTCAAGAAAGCACTGACCTCTTCAGCCGAAAGATCATATTCTTTATCAAGACCAGTTGTTAGTGTAATAGTAAGTATAGCACGTTCTCCTGAAGCTTCTGGATCGGGCTGATTAACCTTTTGCGGGGTAGCTGATGCTTCATTTGAATTCAGGCTTTCACTATTTCCATCCGTTGCTGTTACAACGTAATAATAAGTCATACCATTGATAACAGTATTATCCGTGTATGAGTCACCTGTAACATTGGGAGCGATTGAAGTGTATGGTCCTCCTGTATCGGTAGCACGCTTTACATTGTAACCAGTTGCACCTGTAACAGGTGACCAAGTTAGATCAACCACCTTATTTTTCCCTACTGCAACTAGATCTATTGGAGCTTCTTGTTTAGAGCCGATTAGCTCCATCTCACCTACCATAATACAATAGCTGTTATTTCCAATATTATTGATCAATTGGATTCTCCAATATCTGAAACTACCAGTTGGTTTCCATACAAATTCTTGAATAGTCTCATTTCCTAGTGCAGTACCTGAGTATTGTTTTTCCCAATTTGAATTATCATTTGAGGCTTGCACAACAAAATCCTTCATATCATATGCATATTCATAGGATAGATCAGCCTTATACTTCAACTTTGAAATGGATTGTTCCTTACCAAAATCAACAGCTATCCATTCGTTTTTTGTCGTATTAGTAGAAAATCCTGCATTATTTTCGATCCAAACATTATCAAATGCTTTCTCAGGGCCAAAGTTCCGGGTATCGCCAGGTCTATTCCAAAAACTACTTGCCGAAAACGCAGAATTTGGTAACCCATCCGTTAAGTCTACTTCTCCAGCAGCATCAGCAAACGCATGATTTTTAAATCCAAACATTGATAGTACCAAAGTAAGAGAAATTACCATCTTAATCATTACACTTTTCCAACGTTTCAAAAAATCCATCTCCTTTAATATGTATACATCAAGCCTACACCATATAAAGGCGAACAAACAGTCTGTTTCTCTACAGAAATTTACAATACACTTAAGAGTTAATGAGGTAAAATGTGGAATAGATTAAGATGTTACCCTTAAAGAATTGCACGAAATTAGGACATCGGTAAATTTGAAAGGATTTATGATGGCAATAATTCCAGAACTTAAGGATGTTCATGTTTTTGCTGAAGGAGATGTGACCGGAGATTTTTGCGTATCCTTAGTTTTAGACATTGGTCCTTCAGATGTTTTTGGTGCTGATCAATTCTATGCTACAGTTGGGACTGCTCAAGGGATCTCGGATTTTCTTAGAACCATGTCATTTATAATTTGTAGAGGTTTTGTGGTAGTTCCTGAATTCAACTTAAAAGCCATTAAAGATTGTATTCAAGTTAGAATTTCGGAATGTGCTAAGGATGACTGGGAACAAACTGCATTGTCAATTAACAGGCTTTTTCCTTGGGAATATGATAAAATGAAGGATTATAAATTTTTTTCGCAAAATTAATAAAAGATTTATACCCGTAAGTACTTTGGTGTTTATTGTAAAATGCATAGTATTATCCCTCTTATTCTGATAGACTATTTTTGCTAATTATTATCAGAATAAGGGGCTGTTCATAATGATGTTATTTATTTGGGGATTTATTGTAGTGCTCATTATCGGTATTATTTTTGGAGCAAAAAAAGGAATTAAACAAGGGAATGAGCTAAAAGAACAAACCCAAAGCATCGGAGCGTTACAGGGGGTATTCGCAGAACATGTGGAGGGACTTGGCATTGGAAGTGTCGAGTGCAAAATTTTTAGATTTTCTGATCGTGTGCTTATTGATTCAGGCAGACAAAGATTTGAAATATATCTTGCGCAATTCAGAGCCGCTGAAGTTAAAAGTGCGCAAGAATTGATCGATAAAAGCAAAAGCGTTGTGGGTCGTGCAATGATTGGAACGCTTCTTGTACCTGGGTTAGGAACGATTGTCGGAGGTATGTCCGGAATAGGAAATAAAAAGAAAACTAGTCACTATATGATATTTAACTTTATAGATGCTCATGGTGAGTTGTCAGCTGTAACTTTTCAAGACACTTTTGCATTTGGTATGAAGGACTTCTGCCAAGGCTTAAATCATTCTCTGCCGACCGGCGAGTCCAGTGTCGTAAGACTGTAACCCATAGCCCGCCGACCAGTTAAGGTTGACGGGCTTCGGCCTATACTTTCGGACTGAACGCCCGGCCCTACTTTCAATCCACCACTAACACCCGCGGCGAAGCACTCTGAATAGACTTGGATGCTGCCCAGCAGCCCAGGCCTGCGGCGATGACACTTAAGGGAATCATCGAGGCTATACCTCCCCCGTTCATGATCAGCGGAACTTTAACAATCCCGTAATCCGACAGGATAACGTTCAGCAGTGGTGGCAGGCCTAATAAGCCTAAAGGTATCCCTACCAAAGCTCCGATCCCCGATACGACCAGGATTCCGGTGGTTTCCGACAGTCGGATCTGGCGGGAGGTCATGCCGATGGACTTGTAGATGCCGTAGGTGCGGCTCTCTTTCTTCATATTAATCCGGCAGATACTGTAGATGATTACGAACGTAATGATGATGAATAACAGCGCCATAACGGATACTGGAAGCACGATGATTTTGACCGCTTGGGAGAATACCTCATCCACCAGCGAAGCCTGACTGGCGATTCCGATTACACTGCCGTACCGCTCTTGCAATTCATTCACGAATGAATCGGTTGAAGTCCCCTCATGCAGATTCATGAAAGTGGTGTTCATCGCACTTCCATAGCCCGGATTACTAGTTCTGATGACGTCGGCGGTAATCCGCCCCGAATTAGACATGTTCGCGATTGCCTGGTAGATCCCGGTGACGGTCAGCGTATGTTTTTCCCCTTCAATATAAATATCCGTTGTATCGCCTGCTTGGATACCTAGCGTTCTGGCAACATTCACACCAACCGAGATTTCATTGGCAGACACAGGGTTCTGTCCCTCCACATTCTCATAGCCTATTTCATCATAGCTCCCATCCGCCACCGTCAGTAAGATCCCCATCGTATCCTGCTTCATGGCAGCCCCATCCTTCTGGGGAACCGGCACAACCGCATTGGCATCCCCGTACCGCGAGTAATTCTTCACCCTTGGATCAGAGAGGACTTCTTCTTGCAGCTGTTCAAAAGTCATTTTAGCCGGGTTATCGATTCTGATGGACAGATCGGCCGAATCATACCCCCATTTGGCAATGGTTCCATGGATAGAAGCAATGCTGTATACGAACAGGAACCCGAAGACGAGTACAGCGGTGGACAACGCCGAGATCAGCACAATCAGCAGCGAACCCCGGATATTCTTGGTGACACTTCTTAGCCCGATAATCATTGAAGTCGGAAGAGCGCCCAGTTGCAGGAGCTTTCTTTTCCATGTTCCAGTTCCTCCTGATTGGTGGGAGTACTCCTTCTCGGACATGCCGTAACGAACGGCTTGGGCAGGCTCCACATGACGCGCCTTATTCGCGAACAGCAGGGCCGAGAGGAGAATAACCACAACGACAGCCGCGCCAGTCCACAGACCTGTACCTGAAAATACATCGTTCATCCCTAATGAACCTGTGTTGAGATAAGCCATAGAACCCGCAACAATGGTGCCGGAGAGGATATTGCTGACCAGCATCCCCGGGATGACCGAGACGAGCGCCAGGAAGGTATATTGCGCAACATAAGCCATAATGACTTTACGGGAGGATAATCCGACAGATTTGATAATCCCGATCGTTCTGTAGTTAGAGAGAATGGCATCGGCAATCGTGAATCCCAAGGTATACAAGGCTACACAGATCATGACAGCAGCCAGAAAAATCATCACGAAGCTGATCACCTGGTTCGCAATCATATAATAGGAAGACAAGCTCTCGAAGTCTTTGACCGACTCCAGATAGGGGGTCCCCAGATACTGTTCGAATCTCTCCCAGTAGGCTCTCTGTTGACTGTAATCCTCAAACCGTAGTCCGGTCATATACTTATCTTCGCCCGGCAAAAGGGTCATATGCTTAGTATAATCCTCATGATTCAGCCAGATTCTCCCGCTCGTCGCAAATGGCGAACAGTAGGAAATATCCACGACGACGGCCGCAACGTTCAACCGGATGGTCCCTTCATCTGTCTTGAATTCAACTGAATCGCCCACATGAATATCATTGGGATACGCCAGCGAGGTGGGAATCCAGGCAGTTCCTGCTTCCGGTGTGCTCTGTTCTTCCCCTTCCACGAACTGCAGCCGGTCCACGGGAAAAGGTCCTGTTGGCGCATCCATCATGAACAAGTCCACATTGGGGATCTCTTTCAAGGCGTGAGACATACTAGACAGATAGCGGTAGCGCATCAAATCCGAGACCGTTACGCCTTGCTCCTCCTCCCACCATTTATGTACCTCGACCGGATCATGGAGGCCATTCTCCATCTGTAATATTTGATGAGCGCCACGGGACTGTTCATGCATACTCTCATACATCCGGTTGGTGTTGTTCAGAACGGATATGGCGGTTGAGAGGAGCAGGGCTGCCAGCATGATGATGATCGCAATGAAGCTGTTTTGTACTTTTTTATGCTTCAGGTTCGTCCAGCATAGTTTCCATACCGCATACATCCGCTACCTCTCCTCCCCTGACATGAACATGAAAATTTGGTTTTCTCTCGCTTTCAACTGATCCGGTGCATATTTGCCTAGCTCCAGAATTCCGTCGATTGTGCCGTCTTTGACCAGGATTAACCGGTCCGCCCTGCACGCAGCCTGGATATCATGCGTCACCATAACGATCGATTGATCATTCTGGTTCATCTCCGTCAACAGATCCAGAATCACTGCGCCCTGCTCCTGGCTTAATGCCCCTGTAGGCTCATCCGCAAAAATCACCTCCGGCGAATTGATGAGCGCCCTGGCAATCGCCGCTCTCTGCTGTTGTCCTCCAGATACCTGGGACGGCAGGCGTCCGGCTTGTGCCCCGATCCCCATCTGGTGCAGCAGGCTTAATGCCTGCTCGTTCACCCCGCTTTTGCTGCGGCCAGCCACGTACCCCGGGAAAGCCACATTCTCCAGCAAAGTGAAATCAGGAACCAGATTGATCGATTGATATACATAGCCGATTTTGTTGGACCGGAAATCCGTAAGTTCCTTCTCTGTGTATGCATCAATTCGCTGTCCCTTGAACATCACTTCTCCGGAAGTGATCCCGTCCAGACCGCTGAGGAGGTAGAGCAACGTAGATTTCCCCGAGCCTGAGCTGCCCATAATCACCGTAAAGTCACTTTGGTATACTTTGAGATTAATGCTTTTGGCGGCGAGATATTGTTCATGGCCTGAGGAGTAAACTTTGCATAGATCAACAGTCTTGATTAAGACTTCTTTCCTGGGATTCTGTGTTATCACACAAGGCCGCCTCCTAAAATCAATCTTATTCTTCTTCCTGCTCTTCACCTAAATACTGTTACTGTTCGATCCTAAGATTGCCAGTGTCAGAGATAAGCTTGACAAGTGGCCCTCCTTCACCGATATAACCGTCCTTATAACCCGGAAGCGTCACCTTAACGGTTCCAGAATCCGCAGAGAATTGAGTACGGAGCGCTTGAGGCGCTTCTGTTGTCTGGATGGTAATATCTCCAGTATCTGAGGTAGCATGGATATCTTGAAGGATGCGCTCAAGCGAGGCGGTGATTTCACCAGTATCCGTTTCCGCATGAATGATCCCCTCCTCTATCTCCAGCTTGATAGAACCCGAGTCGCTTACCACCCGGTATTCCTTCGCCAGGACGGGGCCGACATCAATTCTTCCGGAGTCCGTTACCACCTGCAGCTGGTCTAGCCGGGTCGCAGGAACCCCAACCGTGAGCTTAAGCTCCGTATAGATGTCAAAAAAGCGGAAGCGGTTATCCTGAACAACCTTAATGCTGGTTTGTCCCCGATCCTGAGTGATGTGCAGCTTGTAATCCTTCATTAATGCCTTGGTCGTCTTCCCGCCTAAGGTTGCCTTGATTTCATCTCCCTGAATGGGAACCACATCAATCGTTCCAATCTCGTTTTGAAGAAGAACGCTGGTGGTCTGGTCCATCCGCACAGGTTGTTCAACCGATAGCTCATGCAAATTAAATGGTGAATTGCCTAACAGATACAGCACTACATTTCCAATGACTCCGGCAGCAATCAGGAGCAGAGCAAGTCTGGTTACGTTCCGGGATCTATTTTTCAAAAGAGGTCACATCCTTCTTAATAACTGTCAGATTATACTTCAGGTACCGGATCACAAGATGGTAATACAGCCGGGTGAGCTTTAGTGTTCCAAGGGCTACTAGCAGTCCCACACCAACCAGGCCCAGCATCAGAAAAATGCTATTGATAGACAACGTGACCGACTGATACTGAAGAATTAAAAGAATCGGAGAAATAAGCAGGCAAATGGCAAAGACGAACACCCCGGCAATCACAGTCAAAGAAGTGATAAAAGGCAGCAGAACGATAACTAAGTTGAACAATCCTAAGCTCACCGTTGCCATAACCGCTCTCGTAACGCTTAAGAGCGTTGGGGATTTGTCCGCTCTCTCAATTTGCGACTGGGTCAGTAGTTCACGGGCGATCAACCGGGGATGGCCCAGCTTGGAGATCACTTCTGCTTCAGACCGCCCGCTTAGTTGGGCAAACTCGAAATGCTCCCGGAATTCACCCATAAGATCGGCACATTCCTCAGGAGGAAGCAGCTTCAGATAACGTGCCAATTCATTCAGATAGGCCTCTTTATTCAATCCGATCCCCCCCAATGATCTCCTGCACTCCTATGGCAAAAGCATTCCATTCCTCTATCATGTCGTTCATGACTCTCCTTCCCTCATCGGTAATCTTATAGTACTTCCGGGGCGGCCCCTCGCCCGATTCAGATAAATAGGTGGAAAATAACCCTTCCGTAGCCAGTCTTCTTAATAACGGATAGATCGTGCCCTCCGCTATGGCGAATTTCTGCGAGATCTGCTCCACCAGCTCATATCCGTAACGGTCCTTCTGCGATGTTAAAACAAGAACACAAAGCTCCAGCACACCCTTCTTGAACTGAACATTCAATACTTATCACCACGCTTTATTTAGTACTGTGTAATACACAGTAGTTACTAATACAAAGATTACCATCCACTACTGTTTAATGCAAGGTAGTTGGAGGTAATAGTTATGATTGCGTTCATATCCATTCTCATCATTTATCTCTCGTTACAATTAGGCTTAATTCATTATGATTTTTTTAAGCTATGGGCATATGCCGTGATGGATATAGGTTATAGTCCATAGACTGTTGACGAGATAGTATTTGAGGAGGTTTACCCATGGAAACGAATTATCAACAAGTTGCCTGGAATTGTATGAATAAATATGTTGGTATTACTACAAGCGATGGTCAGTCTCACGACGGGTTTGTTGCTCATATCGATCAGAACTATATTACACTTGCCATTCCCACCAATGAAATGGTGGGCCAGATGAACGGAATGCCTGCTAACGCAACAACCTACAGACAATTCGGATACTATCCGGGTTTCTACCCGCGCCGCCGCTTTTATCCAAGACCGATCCCCTTTGGTGCCATTACAGCTTTGTACTTGCTTCCATTTTTTATTTAATAATGATTAGGGAATTCGTTATTGCATGGGCATCCGCCCAGTTCTTTATGTGGGCATTAGCATAGGATGATGTATAACCATTCGGGAGGTAACAAAGTGCTGAATAATCAAATGTATCCAATGCAGCAACAAATGCCGCAAGCAATCATGGTATATCCTATTGACCCCTACGTAGTCGAAACCTTAATGTCTGTAAAAGGTAAACAGGTAGTGCTCGAAACCACTCGCGGAGGGATTAGCGGCTGCTTAGTGGAAGTTAAGCCAGACCACGTTGTATTGGATACCAGGGGCCGGAAGTTTTTCGTACGAATCTGCGAGATTGTCTGGATCATGCCAGAATAGATTTCTGTGAAGGAGCTACGATAGTAGAGATCCCCTCAGTGTTACCCTAGCTGGGCGAGGAAGGCAGCCGCCTTATGATCAGACATGCGCTTGAGGCAGGAATCAACTTATTCGATACCGCTAATTTGTATTCGCACGGAACCAGCGAGGAAAGTGTCAGCAGGGCGCCTCCACCATGAGAACTTGGCAGTTCGCCAAGGCCCTGCATCTCCAGAAACAGAACGGTTGGACCCGCTTCATCTCCATGCAACACAACTACAACTTAATCGCCCGCGAAGAAGAAAACGAGATGATCCCGCTCTGTGCCGACGAGGGGATTCAGACCATGGTCTTCAGTCCGCTGTCGCGTGGGGTTCTGGCCCGGCCTTGGGGCGCACAAACAGCCCGCATGGCCGCAACCGTTGGACATGAGGTTGCGATTCCGGGTGGGGGGAAGTGAATTGAACGGAGCAAGAGGCCCATGCGGGGTTGCATGGGCCTCTTGCTCCGTTCTCTTTAATTAGGGGTCCTGACCCTTGAAGACCGATCCGATTACATTCAAGAAGCTTGCGTCGCATACAATCGTGCATAAATGCCGCCGCTACGCAGCAGTTCCTCATGCGTACCCATCTCGGCAATCTCTGTGCCCTCCAGCACGACGATCTGGTCGGCATGACGGACCGTCGATAGGCGATGGGCAATCACCAGTGTTGTGCGATCCTTCGATATTTCGTCCAGCGCCTGCTGGATCTCTTGCTCGGTCTTGGTATCCAGCGCCGATGTCGCTTCATCCAGAATGAGAATCGGTGCATTGCGAAGAATTGCCCGTGCGATCGAAATCCGCTGCTTCTGCCCTCCTGACAATCGTACACCGCGTTCACCAATCACCGTATCGTAGCCTTGCTCCATCTGTGCTATGAAATCATGCGCTTTCGCCGCCTTCGCTGCGGCCATCACATCTTTCCCGGTCGCATCCGCCCATCCATAAGCGATATTGTCATACACCGTGCCGTCAAACAGGAAGGTATCCTGCAGCACCATCGAGATATTATCACGCAGGCTGGAGAGTGTCACATCCCGAATGTCGATGCCATCCACTTGAATTGAACCGGTCTGCGGGTCGTAGAACCGGTTAACGAGACTGGCCAATGTCGTCTTTCCTACACCGGTTGTACCTACAAGCGCCACCGTCTTTCCAGGCTCAATAGTCAGGTTCAGCCCTTCTAGTACAGGGGCACCATCCGGATATACGAATGTGACATTCTGAAAGGATATCTGTCCTTGTATACGCGGCAAATGGACTGCATTTCGCTTCTCCTGTATGTCTTCCTCCTCTTCCAGCACATCATATACCCGTTTAAGGCCAGCAGCGGCTCTCCCCGACATTTCCACCAAGCTGGAAAAGGACTTTACCGGTTGATAAAACATACCCAGGTAGGCGATGAATCCAATGATATCAGCAATACTTACCTCACCTGTTGCCATCAATCTGCCGCCTAGTATCACGACAAGCACAGTACCCAGCGCGGTCACAAATGCCAGCAACGGCACAGAGGTCTCATAGAACAGACTGGCGCGCAAATAGGTCTTCGTATGTTTCATAGCCAGACGGGAAACGTTGCCCCGCTCCTCCTCCTGCCGATTGAAAATTTGGATTTCCTTCATGCCCGACAAGTTCTCCTGCACCTTGCCAGCAATCTCTCCCCGCGCCTTGGAATTCTCTCCCCATAGCGGTGACAAGCGTTTGCTTTGCCATACCGTGATCGCAAGCAGCAACGGAATTGTGATCAGACTGATCAGTGCCAGCTTCACATTGATCGTCAAGAGCAGGATGCCTACTCCGATAAAAGTCAGCCCGTTGATGATAAAGTCAGGAATGGCATGGGCAATATAAATTTCCGCTTCCATCGCATCATTCACCACGCGCCCGGTCAAGTCACCCGTCCGGCTTCGATGGAAATAGCGCAAGCTCATTTCCTGATATTTGCTATATAATCTTG
Source organism: Paenibacillus sp. FSL R7-0210 (assembly GCF_038009085.1). Classification (NCBI taxonomy): domain Bacteria; kingdom Bacillati; phylum Bacillota; class Bacilli; order Caryophanales; family Paenibacillaceae; genus Paenibacillus; species Paenibacillus sp. FSL R7-0210. The sequence goes on along the minus strand of NZ_JBBPAR010000001.1, from coordinate 811,856 downwards.
TTCTTAAATCTGCCACATAGTGAAGTGCCGCATAATGGTTCATATAGCCGGCCAGTGATGTTCCGATGGCTTGCAGACAGGTGGCTCCAAGCAGCAACAGACCAATCTTCAGCGCTTCCGCGGCAAACCGGCTGCTGCCTTCGATCGCCAATTGTGTCAACGAGCGGAGCGCCCAAGGCAAATAAAACCCGGCAATCGTGGCCATCACGATACCGGCAAATCCAATGCCTAACTGCAGCCAGTATTTCCGTGCGCCCATCAGGACACGCCATGCGGTTCTCATGTGGCAATCGACTCCTTCTGTTCCTCAGCTTGCAGGAATCCTTGATCTGCTTCTTGGTCTCTACGCTTATCACGCAATAGCTCGTACGTCACATACACCGGCCGCCCTGTTCGCGGTTCCAGCATAATCTCGGCATCAATGGCAAATACCTCACGCAGCGTCTGTACCGTCATTACACGCTCTGGCGAGCCATGCTCCACCACCTGGCCCTCACGAATCGCCACCATATAGTCGGAGAAGCGCGCTGCCAGATTCAGGTCATGCAGCACCATCACAATCGTCACTTGCTGACTGCGATTCAGTTCATAGAGCAGTTCCAGCACTTCGAGCTGATGCGCCAGGTCCAGATAGGTGGTGGGTTCATCCAGCAGGATCAGATCGGTCTGCTGGGTGAGCGCCATCGCAATCCATACGCGCTGACGCTGACCGCCAGAGAGCGTATCCACCTCACGATGCTCAAACGCTGTAAGCTGTGTAACCGATAGCGCCCAGGTGACTACTTGCTTATCCTCTTTGGAGAGCTTGCCGAAACCCCGTTGATGAGGAAAACGCCCATAGGCGACTAATTGGCCGACTGTCAAGCCGCTCGGTGCGGTTGGCGTCTGCGGCAGAATCGCCATCTGCTTGGCGACTTCCTTGGTGGACAGTGTGCGGATATCGGCACCATTCAGATAGACCGTACCATTATTCGTCTTGAGCAGCCGGCCGACTGCCTTGAGTACGGTTGATTTGCCGCATCCATTGGGACCAATAATCGAGGTGATCTGTCCACGCGGAATCTGCAAATCCAGTTCTTTGACGATAAGCGTGTCATTATAGGCAATATCAATTTGCTCTGCTGTAATACTTTCCATGACGTCCTCCTAATTGGCCTTCGCTAGTAAATAAAGAAAGTACGGAACACTGATGACCGTAATGACGATTCCCGTCGGCACATCTCCCCCCAGGTTAACCGTGCGCGTAATCGTGTCAGCCAGCACCACGACTAATCCGCCGGTCAGGCTGGCAGCCGGAATGAGTAATTTGTGATCAGGCCCGACCAGTTTCCTTGCCATATGCGGAGCGATCAAGCCAACGAAGAAGAAGCTCCCGCCAACAGCTACACTGCCAGAGGATAAAGCAACAGCAGCGATCGACAACCCCAAAAACTGCCGCTTCACGGAAAGTCCCAGCCCTTCTGCCGTCTGATAGCCCAGATGGAGGGTGTTCAGCATCCGGGACTTGTAGAAAATATAACCGATTAAAATCAAGACCCATGGTGCCAGTACGGCAATATAGCGCCAATCAGCGCCCCACAAGCTCCCCGCCAGCCAATTCAGCATGAAGTCCATCTGCGAATCATCCAGCTTGAGTGTCAAGAAGGTGGTCAGCGCCCCATACCCGCTTCCGAGTGCAACCCCGGTTAAGATCAGACCGATTGGCGAGAGGTTTCGCCCACGGTGATACGATAATAAGAAGATCAATCCCGCCGCCAGCAGGCCGCCAACAAAGGCCAGCAGCGGCAGGGCAATGAAAGAACTTTTTCCTGCCGATGCGATGAATACTACGAAGAACAGGACAAACAAACCCGATCCTGAACTAATCCCCAGTGTCCCCGGACTAGCCATGTCATTGCGCAGCAAACTCTGCATCACGACCCCAGCCGCGCCCATTCCCAGACCTACCAAGATCGACAGTACAATTCGTGGCATCCGAAAATCGAACAGGATCAGATTTTGCTTGCCGGTGCCGTTACCCAGGAGGACATTCAGCACTTCTAGCGGTGAAAGATTCATCTTGCCGGAATTCATGCTAATGACAGCAAACATAAGGATGAGCACTATAAGCACTACATTGACGAGGATCCCCCGTTGCACCGTATAACGCTGCTTGATCATTCGAATTCCCTCCTTTGCCTGCGGGCCAGGAAGAGAAAGTACGGCACACCAATGATAGAAAAGATAATGCCAATCGGTGTTTCGAACGGCCTATTGATCAAACGGCCAGCCAGATCGGCCGATACGGTCAGTAACGCACCATATAGCGCAGCAGCCGGAATAATGTACCTGTAGTCGACACCGACCATGTATCGTACAATATGCGGGGTAATCAGACCCACAAAACCGATTGGGCCAACCACGACAACAGCCAATCCAGTCAGCACGAGCACGGTAATTGTCGACAGCCCCTTGACCAGTCCGCTGCTGATACCGAGTCCACTTGCCACATCATCCCCCAGACTAAGCAATGTAACAGAAGGAGCCAGCGCCAGCGCCAGCAGTACACCACCAACAAATAGAGGGGAGATAATCAGTAATTCCTCCCACTTGGCCCCGGCTGTACTGCCTGCGGTCCAGAATGCCAAGGCCCGGCCCAGGTTGTAATTGATCGCCAAATACTGACTGAGTGCGCCAAACAGCATGGAGATGGACAGTCCTGCCAGCACCAGCCGCTGAGGTGTCATCCCGCGCTTGCCCAGCGACGCGATGAAGTATGTGATCCCGGTCGCAAGTGCTGCTCCCAGACAAGCAAACAGCATCATCTGCCCATACGAATACCCCGGTAGAAAGGCCAGGCATAGCGCAATCGCGAATGCTGCACCAGAGCTGATCCCCATCAGCCCGGAGTCGGCCAGCGGATTACGCGTTGTCCCCTGCATGATCGCACCACAAACCGCAAGGCTACATCCGACAATCAGATCGGCTACGGTACGCGGAAGACGTAGGGTTTGAATAATTTGATGTTCAGTGAGCGTTGGATCAAACCGGAAAATAGCCTCCCATGCAGTCGCTAACCTCATGTCAGCGGCACCAAAGCTAATCGACGCCGCTGACATGAGAACCGTTAATCCAAGCCCTACCACCATGTACATGGTGAAGTTCACCAACCCACGGCGATTTTGTTCAGGCTTGTTTTTCATCGTATTTCCAGATCCCCTTATTTAGCTAATGCCAGCAATTGATTGACAATATGATCAATCAACGCACTGGAAGTCATTATATCCGTGGACCAAGATAGCGATGAACCCACCGTTACGATCCGATGATGTTGCACAGCGGGTAGTGATTTCCAAACCGCATGATCAGCAGGAACTTCCGTATCTCCTAAGGCGATCAAATAATCTCCCATGTAAGCGGGCAAGACCTCCATTGAGATCTGTCCCCAATATTTATCTGCGTCAATAATATCAGTTTGAACCTTTGACGGTGCCTTCATTTGAAGCTGATTATACATAAGCTCGCCAACCGCATGCTTGGCTCCAGCGATGGAGTTCGTTTTATCACCGAATTCTCCCATCGTAATCGTCACGTCTGCAAGGCCGGCATTCTTAAGGGATAGCTTCGCTTCTTCGATTTTGTTAGCATAAGCACTCAAAACAGCCTCAGCCTCTTTCGGCTTATTCAGAACATTGCCAATAAAATGGATACGCTCTTCTGTAGTCATATCACCATAAGGGACATAAATGGTCGGGGCAATTTTGGATAAATCCTCATAATTCTCTTCGCCCCATGCTAATATGATCAGATCAGGCTCAAGAGTCATGACATCTTCCGGCTCCATCTTTATGTTAATTGAATCTTTAATCTCGGTAGAATACACCGCCTCTGTCTCGCCTTTTGTTGCTCTCGCCACACCATGAGGAGTGACACCCAAAGCTACCACATCACCAACCAGATAATCGACTACAACACGCTGAGGGTTGCTGGGCACCTCAACATCACCCTTTACTGTAGATATCGTTCTGGTCTGCGAGACTGCTTCTGAAGCCTTCGTCTCCTGTACTTCCGGTTGTGTCGTCTGCCCGGTCTCCGCAGACGGATTCACCGTTCCCCTATTATTCGCTGGCGTCCCCGACGTACATGCCGTCAGCAACAGCATCAGGCTCATCGCCGCCACAAAGATCATTTCTTTACTTCGTACTTGTCCAAACATGCTTGATTCCCCATCTCTATAAGACTTGACTAGACTCGCCAGTTCCCTCTCATTGTAATGAAGATGAGAATCATTATCAATACCATCAACCTGCATGGATGGTGCGTTTATTTTCCGGTAATCACTCGGCGTCATCTTGTAATACTTCTTAAACATCCGAAACAGGTTCTTCTCATCAGCAAACCCAGATCCTGTTGCTATCTCTTTAATGGTTGCCTCTGTATACTTCAAGTCATGACAGGCAGCTTCAATCCTCCTCTGAATGAGGTACTCCTGTAAGCTCATCCCTTCCTTCTTTTTGAACAACCGCGTTAATTGCCCGCCACTGATCCCAAACATAGCGGCAATATCCTGGAACATAATCGGCTCCCGGTAATGTTTATCTAGATATATTTTGGCAGAACTGGCGGGAAAGGGCTGGAGATAGCGAATCTCGCCACCCTCAAAATCTCTATACACCCTATGGATCAATTGATATAGAAACCCCTTAGCCTGAAGCTGATCCATCGCCTTGCCGCGGTTCCAGTCATTCAACATTTGTTGAAACCAGTCGAGCAGCAAGATAGGATTACTTGGTGTATAACCAAACTGTTGAACAAATGGATTGACTTCCTCCAGTAATTGCTGCAGGTGCTTCTTGTGGAAAAGAGGGGATTCCGCTTTATAAAAGACCATAAAGGTCTTCACACCCTCCCTTTTAGGCGAAATACTGAGCAGGCTCCCCTTCCCGCCATGAACTAGACCGAAGCGTTCCATTCCAAATGTGGTTTCATTCAGTTGAATTTGCGCTTCCCCTCCACAGGCATAGATAAACATGCTGCTAGGCATTTTATAATGCTCCAAAGGGTATGCGGACGCTATATTCTGAAAGCGTACATCTATTAATGTAATGATCGAACGTGTCCAAATGCGGGCCATCGTATCGATCATCTCCGGTGTAAATACCTTGCTAGCTTCTGCTTCTTCCTGCATCAGTCCGCGCTCCCCCATCTCACTTGTCCCAATTGATATACCGATCCTAAAATGATTTTGATTATCATTATCATAATGATCAAGGTAAGTATATCATCATTAAGTGACATTGGGGGAGCAGACAACGGACGTTATGCTTTGGATTCCAAAGCATCTCAGGTAGCTCTGGCGAATTGTTACAAAAGAAATATCCATTTTGTCTACAAATATCCAAATGTTTAAATTGATCGTAATTTGTATTACTGGTAATGTTTGGAGAGAAAGGAGGACATTCTGTTTGATTTTTGTAAGCGCTTAACTAAATAATGAATAAAATGAAGGAGGATTACTCGAATGCATGTGAATGAATGGAAAAGAGCTAAAACACCCTTTATTCTGTTTCTGTCCCTTCTGCTGATTGTCCTGTCCTGTGGAGGATCTGGCTCCAAGAGCTATGCCGCTCCGCTCAGTCTCCTTAACGGGATTCAGTTCAAGGATACTTCAGGCAATCCGGTTAATGCGCATGGCGGTGGAATGATCAAGTCTGGCAGCTATTATTATTGGGTTGGGGAGAACCGGGATGGAACGAACTATGTATCACTTTACCGTTCAACAGACCTGAAGAACTGGGAATTCCGCGCGAATATACTATCCAAGAGCAGCGCCTCAGAGCTTGCAACCGCCAATATCGAACGCCCCAAGCTTCTTTATAATGCGGCAACCGGAAAATATGTGCTATGGGCGCATAAAGAAAACGGGGTAGATTACGGAGAAGCAAAAGTCGCTGTTGCCTCAGCCTCCAATATCGAAGGTCCGTATACGTATCAAGGCAGCTTCAGGCCTCTTGACTACGATTCCCGTGATATGACGGTATACAACGATAACGGCACCGCTTATCTGATATCAGCCACAAGGGTGAATGCCGATCTTAACATTTATCGTCTGACACCGGATTTTCTGGGCGTGGAATCACTGGTCCAGACCCTGTGGGCAGGCTCATACCGTGAAGCTCCTGCTATGTTCAAGCGGGGCTCTACCTACTTCCTGATCACTTCCGGCGCAACAGGCTGGACTCCTAACCAGCAGAAATACGCAACCGCTTCCAGCATAAGCGGAACCTGGAGCGCCCTCTCCAATGTCGGAGATTCACGCGCTTCCGAGTCACAAGCCGCCTATATCATTCCTGTTGAGGGTAGCTCATCCACGTCCTATCTATATATGGGTGACCGCTGGGCCGGAGCCTGGGAGCGTCCCGCCAATGAATCCAAATACGTATGGCTGCCGTTGACATTCCCTTCATCGACCACCCTCTCCATCTCATGGTACCCGCAGCTTAACATCGACAGTGCAGCAGGAACGGTCGCAGGAACTCCATTCACGGTAGACAGCAGCCTCACGTATGAGCTGATTAACCGCAAAAGCGAAAAGGCTTTGAACATTAGAGCGAGTGCAACAGCAAATGGTGCAGATGCCGAACAATGGACCGATACTAACTTACCGAGTGAACGTTGGACGCTGATCGACGCTGGCGACGGGTACTATAAGCTTAAGAATACCAACAGCGGATTGATTCTTGGCCCTGAGAATGGCACTACGACCGATGGAACAGTCATCGAACAGTGGTCAGACGGGGGTTGGACCAGCCAGCATTGGCAGCTGATTGATGCAGGCGGCGGCTTCTTCAAGCTGAAGAACCGCGCTACCGGCAAATTGATAGACGTCTCCTCCGGCGCACTCACCGACGGTGCCAATGTGATTCAATGGAGTAACAACAACGGCTTGAATCAACAATGGCAAATCGTCGTGGCCAATTAATAAATGGTGCTGCTCCCTTCTCCAAGCGTTGTGGTCACTATGATTGATCGCGTGGTAGCGTTCACGGAGCGTCCATTCAAGTCCACGCGTTGATCTTTCTCAAAAAAAGGAGGCGTCACAGAAGCCATTACATGACTTTTGGGACAGCCTCTTTTATTAAAGCCCTATTACTATAGCCCTATATGGTTCGTGGAAAAGCCTTCTGTGGACTCGCTGTTACTGCTTTATCTTTTTGCTCTGCTCCAGCAATTTCTGTTTGCGCCCAGAGATCAGGCTGGCAACTAATCCAAAGCCGTAGACTACCGCTCCGAATCCATAAGCCACTCCGTAGCCACCGAGATGATCAATCATCCACCCTGTCATTCCCGGACCCAGCATTTGACCTACCGCATAGAATATTGAGATAAATCCGATGGCAGTTGGAACGTACCGGGGATTGACTTGTTTCGCAGCCTTCAGCTGAATTAATGTAACCAGACCACCGATACTGGAGCCCCAAAGTACTGATGATGAGACGAACCCCGGAATACTGTGATTCAGAAGCGGGATGATATCCCCTGCCGCCGCACAAGCCCAAACCAGTATAAACATCCGGTTTACACCAAATCGGTCGGACAGACTGCCCCAGACAGGGCCGCCTGCAATGCTGAAGATGCCAGCTATGGCGTACACCAGACCGGCAGCGCGGTCCGAAATCCCTTCAGCCAGCATGAAACCAGATTGATATAGATTGGGAACAAGATATGCTATACCTACTAGAAAATAGAGTACAGCCACCTGCATCAATGCTTTATTTTTTAACCACTTCGGTTTGTCTGTCTCCTTCACGCTCCCTACAATCTCGGGATTTCTCAGGATCAATAAAGCCGCGATTAGCACAACAAGTGAGATGATACCGAACCCTAACCAGACCGCACGCCAGCCTAGAACGGGGAATTGAGCGGTTAGTAAGGGTACTAAAAATCCGCTTAACAGCATCCCGATACCTGCACCACTTAGCAACATCCCGAGGACGATTCCCTTCTTGTCCGGGAACTGGCCCAGCATGAGGGACATGAGCGGAGTGAACACCAGTGCACTGCCCCCTCCGGCCAGGAACATGAACAGAGCCACCCAAATGAACGAATATGATCCGGAAAGGCCAAACATGCTGATGACAACAGCACAACCTCCTGCCATAAGAACAGCTTTGCTACCCCAGCGGACAGCGAGTATACCCGATAACCCGACCGAAGCCAGGTAACCTAGAAACATGATCGTGCCAAGCATCCCTCCCTGTGAAATTGACAATCCGAGTCCGGCCTGCATATAAGGCAACACTAGCCCGTAGGCCATTCGCGCAAACCCTGTCGTGGTCACAATCATCAACATCCCGGTCAGTACAAACGGCCAGAAGGATGGGAGAGGGGCTGAATTGAAATTGGAATCAGAACTGTATTTCGAGCGCACCTGGGCACTCTCCCTTCTGTGAAAATATGAAAATAATTATTACTATAGTAAGGTTTTTCTGACGGCACCCTCTACCCCAAGGTGGATTAAAATCCCCGTTTCACGGAATCCATGAGATTCTCTGCAATTTAACCATCCGATTTCATGAAAAAGCCCTTCAGTGGGTTCTGAAGGGCTTTTTCTATGCCTGGCAAGTTCAGTTGCTTGTGAAGAGAGAGAGTTAACCGATAAGTTGACAGTCCGTTCTAAATAAAAGCCTGTCATTACCATGTTATATCCGGGAAGAATTTTCACGTAGTAATGCGCTGGGATTTACTCCGAATTTCTTGCGGAACGCCTCGGCAAAATGGCTTGGATTCGAGTAGCCCACTGCGCAAGACACTTCAATGACGTTGGACTTGCCGGCTTGAAGTAGCTTTAAAGCCTGCTCCATCCTCTTTTCTCGCAGGTATCCAAAGATGGTGTTACCGTACATTTCCTTGAAGCCCACCTTGAGCTTGTAATCATTCAAACCGACCATACGCGACAGCTGCAACAATGATGGAGGATTATCCATCTGCTCCAGGATTATTCGGCGCGCTTCGCCAACGCGCAGCTGGGTCTCTTGGCTAAGCCCTATCCGTTCCTCTTTTCCTTCAAGAAAAGTGCGAAGCGCCAGTTCCAGGAGTTCTAACACCGTATACTCCAGCTCAATATTATTCATCGTTCCATCTCTTAGGCTTGCTGCAATGTGATGAAGCGAAGCGCTGGCGGAGGCTGGCGGCTTCTCCTGAAGCAACCGATACGACTTTCCTCCAAGAAGGCTGTTAAAGTCAGCCCTTTGCACTCCCCCGATGGAGGTCATAAAATGATGAAACACGCCGACAGACATCCCGATGCCCAACATTCGAAAGGATTGTGCTTGGCCTAGCTCCAATCTCGCTTCCGAGGTATTAATCAGTTGCAAACTCCAATTGGCAGGCATGAACTCCTGACGAGCGCCAGGTACACTTATCTCCCTGCTACCCTCATAACAATACCCAAACTCTACCATTGGTGCGAGTGAATCTAGGCGTATATCATGGTCCTGGTACAGCTTATAGTCTGACATAACCATCTCCAACTCAGAGCGTGGGTACAATCGAAGAACCTGTCCTATTCCTGTCGTAGGATGAAGCATATAGCTTGAACTTCCGGCTTGATGACCTCCTTCAAGCTTGTCAAAGAAATGATTGAAATTATATTGAATCGAATTGTTCATAATTAAGCACTCCATGTGTTCTCTATATGATAATTATTCTCATTGTAATGAATAATTATCATTTTGTCGAACTCCCATTCAGAATCACGAAGTGATGTACGAATCAACCGCATCTTACTTACTGGCTAATCTTTTGCTGGCAATCTGCTCTAATACTGCAGGCTTCCCCAGTTGTACATTTTCCTGTTTCTTATCCTGTACGCTGTTTCAATGTTGTACGCCGAATCTATCCTGTACGTATAAAAAAGACGCATTCGATTGAATGCGTCTTTCACTACTACTCGTATGCCGAGGACGGGCGAACCCGTACGAAGGTCACCCTTCGCTGGATTTTAAGTCTTGAAATAGTCTTCGTAGACCCTTTTCTACACTACGGGAAAATCGAGCATAAATCCTTTAACCATGCGGGTTGAAGGCACTTTTTATGTTCCGTACTCCCTGCGTTCGGAGATTTGAATATGTAGCCATGTTAGCAAAAATGTTAGCAAAATAATTGGTTGGAAGCACCAGCTTCTACTCCTTTCAAGCCCCACCAAAAGCATTTACTCTAGCTTTACCAATAGAACAGAGTTAGGTCCTAACTAAGAGTATATGATTTTTCCGAGTTATAATAGAAATATGAGAGAAAATTAAACGAACCCCTCCTAAAGCCATATAAATAGTTAAAACATCTCAGTTTTCTAACGCTGATCTTGTTCTATTGAATCGCTTATCTCGATAATGTTCTAGTATTTCATCATCATTGTAAACAAATAATTTTTTTCCCCTTTCAATAGATAAGATATTTGCTCCTTGGATAGTCATAAGGTACATATCATATTTACTTAATCCTGTTACGTCTTTAAGGGTAGCATTTTGCCAATGCATTAATCTGTTTTCTTCTGCGTTAGAAAAGTCTCCAGATAATAAATCTATAATAATTGTTTTCCCATTAAGCATTATTAAGTGCAACTTCATATCAAAGATACGGTGCAAGAATATATTTTGGGAACCAGAATCCAACACTTTTCTCCAGATGATTTCTTTATTATGAGTATATACAATAGCTAATTCATTATTTTTTAGAGACTTATCGGTATGATCGTCATCACCAGCAGATTCTTTTTCTGAATCAAAAGGATATATTATATCTAATCTAATATCTGAAAAAGCTGTTCTAATAAGTCTTCCTCCAGAAGGGCGATTAATTATACATTCATCAAAAGAACAGTTATGAAATGTTGAGTTTTTCATGTCACTAAAAGTTAGTTTAGACATTTTAAAAGATGAGTTATTAAAATTACAATCTTTAAACACACCATTGTTTATGATCGCATAATCCAAACATAGATTCGAGAAGTCTTCATTATGAAAATGAGTATTTGTACAATTTACAAGTAATGTTATGATATTTGCAGCCATATATTTCCCATATTTCAATTCTTTACTTTTTACTTTTGTAAGAATATTGAGTAGAGTTTCTTCGGCTTCTGTCCGATTATGCTTAATCATATTTTTCATTAGATCAATTAGTGTTTTAGTAAGCGGAATATCACCAATACATTGGTTGCTCCAATCAGTTTCGAATGTACTTAAACCAAACTTGTCAACAATGCAACCGCTCGAATCAACTTCACGATGAAAATATTCTGACCAAGTATATTCTTTCTCAGTACCAGCTATTAAATTTGATTGAGCTTTAGCCATGCTTAAAAAATCAAAATCTAAAATGCCTAATTCCGCCAGCAACTTATACGCTGAAAAGAATTCAATAAGTGATTTGTGAAATGGTTTGTAATCGCCATCGTCGTTCCGAATCAAAATTGTTTGACCCATCATGTCAAATTGCCAATGATCTAAATCTTTATCTTCTAAAATGACAGTTTTAAAGAGGGTTGTTAATTTGCTTGGAAAAGAACGGTAATTAATACTCAATTTATTAGTATAAAGCATTTCCCATGATATTTCTGAAAGGAAGAAAAGTTTATCTGCTAATGAAGTGAATGTTCTTTTCGACTTTATATCTCTAATCATTTTCCTGGAAACTGCATATAAATACACCCTCGATATATCGAGTTCTCTTCCTTCTTCAATTTCAGGTAAAGCCTCAAGAATTAACTCAATCATTAATGGTCTCTTAGCTAAATCAGTTAGCCTACCGTCTTTCATGATTCTATTAACCACAGTTAGATTTGTTTCTTTCAATAAGACCTCCCTAATCTGTTTCTTATTGAATTTCATAACTTCAATTACTTCAAATTGTGGTGACTCACCCGTTAAGTATTGAGTACTTGCTTTTAACTCTGCATTAAGTAAATCTCTTCCTTCCTTAGACTCTGGAAAATGCTCATTCCTACAAGTTAGAATAACTTTTGAATCCCCATTTATTACTTTTGCAATTTCCCAAAAATTATTAATCATTTTTTGTTTATCTACTTTTGATGCCATCTCATCAAATCCATCAAAAATCAAAAGAAATTTCCCCTGTTTGTTTAAATGTTCAAATACTGAATAACCAGCTAATGGTATCTCATGCTTTCTAAAGAAGAACTCTGAAAACAAAGATTCAACTGTTACGGCTTTCGCGTAGTCTCTTAAGGGAATAAACAAAGGTAACCGTGGTCGACTTGTACCGTTCTTTTTCGCTTCCAAATATCGCTGGAGTTGGTTCCAAGCATAGTGCAATGCACACCATGTTTTTCCACTCCCAAAATCCCCAAGTATTGACATATGTTTTTTTGACGGGTCACTAAGCCATCTATCTAAATATCCTTCAATACCGCCAGTATCTTCTTCATACTTACTTTCCGATTGATAATTGTTTTCCGGATCAATTTCCATTTTTCTCCCGGATAGCAAAACGTATTTTTTTTCTATTTCTTTAGACTTTATGTACTTATCAAGCCACTCAATATAATTGCTAAAATCCGCATGTTGGTCAATTAGCTCATCAAGAGTGTAACAAAATAGTTGTTCTGATCTTTCAAACATTTCACAAGCAGCTTTACTTTTCCGCCTAGCTGTTATAACCCAAGCTTCATTAAATTTACGTTCATTAAGTTCACGTAATAATACATTATAATGATAAGCGCCAATTTCATCACATATACAATGAACGAGAATTCTATCATACCCTCTTCTATTTTTGATATTAATAGCCAACTCATAGTATGATTCTCTTTTCTCTATTGTCCCTTCTATACCATATCCTAAGACTATAAAAAGTTCATGAACCTCACTAGCAAGTGTATCAAGAGAATCATCCTCTTTTTTACCGCCAAGAAGTATATGTCTATGTATCTCCTCTAATTGGATACTTTCTTGTATTTTAAAGTAGAAATTATAAACATTTTGTTCTTTCATTATTTCAATTATTTCATTCCCTTGTTTGAGATGAATACTTATACTGTGTTTTTCTTCCATAGTCTTTTTCCATTTTGTCCACCATTTATTTTCCTTAAGGTCAAGTACTTTAGGTAAACATAAGTACCAACTGGAAAATTTAAATTGTTCGCTATTAATTGCTTTGTTAAACGAATCTCGAATTTGCTTTTTTTGAGATACTCCTAATTCACCCAGAAAAAATTTACATTGATATACTTCAATTGGATTGACTCCAATGTCGCCTACAAAAACATCAATTCCCTCATCACCAGGGTTAGCTCTAACACTACTCACATTATTATTTGGATTCAGTTTTCGGATTACTGATTCACACGCCTCTTCAAAATTTGCTCTGGCTCCTTCTATACCTCCATATATCGACTTGAAATCATTCCAATCTCTCTTCACTTCAGAACCCTCCTTATTAAGTAATTACTGAACAGGCAATTTTTTCGTCAATGATAAAAATAGACCAATTGATTTAAAAGTGAAAATTAACATTCATTATTAAAGATACATAATTCGTCAATAAGCTACCATCTCCTTCCAAACACGCGTTCCATTTAAGGGAATTATGTAAATATGGTGTAAATTTGAAAATTACAAATCTATATTATACATACGATAATCAGAAAATACTTGGGAGGTTAAACAATATGCGGCAGGCTAAGGAACATTATTTGAGACAGTTAGTATCTGAATCATTAAGGGAAAGCAATGACAGCTACACAATTCAAGAGCTGTTCGAGCGCTTTCCTACGGCTACAGAACTAATGGATGTATCAGAGCAACAGTTAGTATCTATTCAGGGAATAGGCAAAGGAAAAGCTCGGCAAATCACCGCCATATTAAACTTGCAAAGGTACTGACCTTACCTAATCAAGATCAACATATCATTCGTAGTCCAAAAGACGTTTTCAACTTACTCGAATCAGATTTACGTTACGAACAGAAAGAACACTTCATCTGTCTATTCCTCAATACCAAGAACCACCTCATTTTCAAAGAGATAATCTCCATAGGCTCTCTGAACGCCGCTATCGTTCATCCTAGAGAAGTATTCCATGCAACGATTAGACGCTGTAGCGCCTCACTCATATGCGCTCACAACCACCCGAGCGGAGACCCGGAGCCGTCCATGGAAGACGTTAATATGACAAAACGACTCATAGCAGCTGGGAAAATCATAGGAATAGAAGTCCTTGATCATTTAATTATTGGTGGCAACCGTTTCTACAGTTTGAAGGAGCATGGTCATTTATAAAATTTCTTTAACTCCCATTTGTATAATCCTCAAATAATCAGATTCAAAAACCCCTCATAAATGCTTTTATCCACGGTTTAACCACACTCCGTATCGATTCTCTGCTATAAGCATTGAAATCCGTACGATATCCTGTTGAGCCTCCTACCAAAAAATTCTATCGTTTAATTAGGGGTGAAGGGAAATGAATAGCATCGAATCTATTGGGGAGAATATCAGGATTTTACGATTGAAAAACGGTTTCAGTCAGGAGCAGCTTGCACTAAGTACAGGGGTAAACACATCTTAGATTGGGCAGATGGAACGTGGAGAAAAGAACCCTACGATCAAAATACTAGAACATATCTCGGCTGCTCTGGAGATCACCCTAGTTGACTTATTAACTTTGTATGTTCCGAAGGAAGGTTTAAAAAGCGGTTGCGAGTCATCAGTTTTAACCATAACTTCTGAAACCATTAAGCAGTGTCTACTGGAGTATTGATGGACAACACCAATATGATTATTGAAAATAAGAAAAATACACAATCCCAAACAAAAAAGAGCACCCCCAAAGGCACTCTTCCACTCACTCCCCCATCCCTACTCCCCCGGCACATACTCAACCAACTCCGACAACTTACACTGAAACGTATCACACAACCTAACCAGCGTTTCCAGCTTAACCGTCTCCAAGTCCGTCTCCCGATACAGTTTATTAATCGAATTGCGGCTAAGGCCTGATTTCTCCATCAGTTCGGTGATGTCGTCGATCCGGTGTTTGGCCATTAGGATTCTTAAGTTGCTTCTCAACATGAGGCGTAGCTCCCCTCTAGTTATTATGTATGTATAGTTATGCTCCACATCCTCTTTGAAGCGATGTACCGGGAACTGCTGGATATAGATCCTACATATAAAATGCTGCTGCAAGAAAGTGATCAGTACTTCCACCAGCTTAGGAACGCCCTACCCGAGGACCAGCAGGATTCTGCTTTCCAGTATGAAGACACGCAGTTCTCTCTTCAAGTCATTACTGAGCGCTCCATCTACCTGCAAGGCTTCAAGGTTGCGCTCTATCTCTTCAATGAGCTGCGGAGTTCCTCTCCTGCATAATTCTATCTTAGTTGCACAATTTCCTGTCTCTATCGTGAACTCTGTTTCTATCCTAAATTCTGTTTTTATCCTGTACTCTTGTTTTCGATATCAGTATGTATAGAAAAGACGCATTCAGCAGAATGCGCCTTTCTCTACTACTATTTATGCCGAGGACGGGGGTCGAACCCGTACGAAGGTCACCCTTCGCAGGATTTTAAGTCCTGTGCGTCTGCCTGTTCCGCCACCCCGGCATGTTATGATGCGCGAACTAACGCGACAAGAAATATAATATCATGTATCCGGGGGATACGCAATTCCTTTTTTTAATATTGTTGCAGACGCAGCAAACAGCCCGCTCAGCCGAGACTGACACGGGCCTTTTGCTCGTCTTACCGAATCGGATCTGGTCAGATCCGTTCTGCTGTGCGCTGCTCGGACTAGTGGCGGTCACGCTCACCAGTTCTGCTGCGCATGCCGGCCAGACCCAGGAGGCCTAGGAGACCAAGCCAGCCCCAGTTGGAGCGGTTGTCGTTGTTGGTGCCTGTGGTGGTCGTGCTCTGTGCCCGGTAGCGGCCCGTTGTGTTATTGTTGGACAGCGGGGAGACGGAGCTGTTGTCGCCGGTACGGATTTTGTCCTTCATGATGGATTCGGTCTTGTGCATCGAATCTCTGGTCTCATTCATCATGGTGTTGCCCCGGCTGTCCATCATACGGTCATCCAGATTGCCCATATTCCCCATGTTACCCATCCGGCCGTCAGTCGTTGTGCTGTGCATGCCCGGAGCGGTGGTGCTCATAACGCCAGGAGTTGTAGTTGTCATACCGCCCGGCGCTGCTGCGGAGATGTCACCTGCTCCCAGCAGACTCATGGACAGGACCGTACCGCAGGCAAGACTTGTGATCAGCTTGTTCAAAATGTTGTGCCCCCTTCATGGATGTGGTTAATCGCTGATAATTTCCCCATCCGGGACAGCATCTATGCAGAGAAGTTATTCCTTCACAATGTTCACGGTCTTGCTGGACGCATTATACGTGACCTTGGCTCCAAGTGCTTCCGCAATCGCACGTACAGGCGCATAGGTTACCGCATCGTCCATGACGCCGGTCGTCAGCTTCTTTCCATTGAGCGTAATATTTACCGGGATATCCTTGTTCACCTCTGGCTCACCTCCGGTTATACGGCTTAGTGCGGCTGCACTCTGCTGGGCAGTCGGCCGTCTGCCTGCCTTCAGGTCCTGGATGCTAAGGCCGAAGCTCATCTGCAGATGAGCGTAATCCTTGAAGGAGGTCCAGTCCCCGCCCCATTCGAACCCCAGCTTCTTCCCCTCCTGCACCACCTCTTGCCAGTCTGCCACCTTGTCGCCATCCCCGTCACGTTTCATATCCCAGGACACATTCCTGCCATCCGGCAGAAGCAGCGCAAAGTCTATTGCCAGTCCGTAATTATGGTAGCTGTCGCCTCCCCGGGCATTGGTTACAATGTCGCCCTTCTTGGTTCTCCCTTGAGCATATAGCTCATTCTGCTGCGCTATCGTGCGCATGCCCTGCGTAATGAGGATCTGCACCCCCCGGTTATAGCTCCGTCTAATCAGCTCGTTCGCCCCGGCCAGTACGGCCGGATGCAGCTTCGCCAGCCTTGCGGCCGACTTCTGCTTGACCTGCTCCAAAGTAAGCATCTACTCACCCCCTGGTATAGTAAATGCCCGCTTAAGCCGGATTGCTTGCACCAATGACCGTTTTTTTCACAAAATGAGCTGTGCAGCGTCCTATCTCCCCGGATGAACTGTGCATCTACAGGCCAGAATAAGAAGACAGACCGTAAGTCAAGTCATTCAAACGAAAAGGGGGATGAACATGGAGATACACAGCGACAGCTACAGAATAGCTCCGCTTAGCGACCAGGAGGATGTGGTGGAGGTAATCCGCCAGGCGGAATCGGAGATTGCCCGGATGACCGGGAACCCGGAAGTCACGCTGATTGCCTATGAGAAGACGGATGGACACCGCAGCAAGTAAATGAAGCGTGCCGTGCTGATCCCAGGCGAACAGGTACTCTTTTAGACAATATAAGCCTCCACAATGTCATCTACAAGCAGCCACTTCCATTCCTCCGCCCACTGCAGCTTGAATTCACGCGAGTGGGTGTGAATGGAGGTCACGAACCCGCTCAGCTTCCTCTGCTCCTGAGGATCGTACAGCACCAGCGTTACCCGCACATGACTCCGCAGCGATAAGGCCAGCGTATGCTCAATCTCTTCCAGCTTCTGCTCATCCAGAACCGGCCTCAGGCTATGCCAGGTCTCCCGTTCGTCCCTCCTGATCCCGCCCTTATGCTCCGTCAACATGATTCGGCTGCTCTCCCGCAGACCGCCCGCTTCAAGCTTCTTGCCCATTGCTATTCCCCCACTCTGATGTTTATAACCCGGACTACATCATCTTTCCGCTCATAAACCGAACGTATGTTTGTATTATATCCGCGATTCAGCTTGTTAAGCAAGCAGAAATTAATGTCAGGCCAAGGACGCAGAAGGAGGGCTTTAACTGATCATTACAAAGGGTTGAGCTAGCACCACACCTGCATTGAAACAGCCATACTGTGGTTCTAGTAATTTCGCTAATCTGATGCCATCATTAGGGGAAAGGGGTAGAAAGGACGGAGATGATATTTATGATTAGAGCAGCAAATGTGGAGGATCGAGAGGGTATTTCCAGACTATTGACGCAGTTAGGTTATCCGGATACCGAGCTTTATATGAAAGAGAATATAGAAAGACTTCTTGCTGACCCCAATGAGGAGTTAATGGTCTATGAAGCGGAAGGAGGTGTTATCGCCTGTCTTTCCCTGCATTATATCCCGCAACTGGGCCTGAGAGGAGATATCGCCTCCATTAGTTATCTGGTTGTGGACTCCTCAGCTAGAAGTAAGGGAATTGGACAGGAATTAGTGGAATCCGCTTCAGCTTCCGCCACCCGAAGAGGATGTGCCAGTATCCAGGTTCATTGCCATGCCAGAAGAATAGCGGCTCATACATTTTATGAAAGACAAGGTTTCAGGGAGGCCCCAAAGTACTTCTCAAAAAGATTGGACCAATAATTCAATCGGCAGCAAAAAGACGCCTACAGTAATGCTGTACAGCGTCTTCATCTGAATCCTTTGGCGTATAAGAAGTCTTGTCTCTGCTTATTTCACTGACGAAGTCCCTGCGCTTCCAGCACCCGGTTCCTGCTTGGCATCTGTGCCTGCATCTGATACGGTTCCCGGTACGGCTTGCTCCGGTTCAATCAGTCCGGCGGCTTCTCTGGCTTCATTCAGCTTAGAGATGCCGTAGAGCATCGCTATGTCCGCCTGCTCATTCATCGTGTTGAATTCCTCAGCGGTCACATCAGGCGATACTGCGCCCTTGGAAGCCTTCTCCTTGATCTGATAGGCACTCTGGAAAGCGATCACCGAATCTCTAAGCAGCTTCTCGATCGTATCCGGCAGGCCACCCGCAATCTTGATATCGTTCACATGATCTGCAAGCTGAGATGCGGTATCCTGGAAGCTGTCCACAGCCTTCTCGAATTCTTTGTCTGTCGCTTGTCCGGTGGAATAAGAGGTTAGCGTGGTGTTGAAGTTCTCTAGCGAGGATTTGCCCATTTCGTCGAATTTCGACATTTCATTGTAAAAGTTCTGTACCGTCTCCTGTACCTCTTCCGGGGACGCCGGTTCAGCACTGTTATTGCCGCAGGCACTGAGTATCATGACGGCCACTAGCAGTCCTGCAAGTAAAGCTTGTCTCATAGTTAATATCCCTCCACTTAACAGAATAATATCGATTTTTGTTAAGTGCAAATGAAATTAATGTAAAATTCGGCGCAATGAAACATATGTCAGCAGTTAAGCGTATTCATAGGGAGAAACGGCGGGCCATAACCCGTTGATGACTGGCAATTCCTGTTATACTATAATGAATTCATCTGTTCAAGGAGAGGAAGATTATCATGGCTTATTGCACAGCATGTGGTGCGGAATACAAGGAAGGTGCCAAATTCTGCGGGGAATGCGGGGCAGGTACAGAAGAGGCCGGTTCTCCGGCAGCAGCACGCCGTCCGGCGGCTGGCCATAGCTCCGGTCCCGAAAAAGAATTATGGCAGGGCAAGCCTGCCGGCATCTCCGACCGTCTCAAGGGGCTGATCGGACTGAATACCACCAAGTATACGATTACGTCCCAGCGGATTATGGTGAAGAGCGGACTGATCGGCAAGGATGTCGAAGAAATCGAGCTGTTGCGGGTCAATGATTTCTCTGTCACTCAGTCGGTTATGCAGCGTATGCTGGGCATCGGGACGCTGATCATTTTGTCGGATGATGCTTCATCTCCACAGCTCCCCTTCTATAGAATCCGTAAGGTTCAAGCTGTCAAGGATATCCTGCGCCAAGCCGTCCGTGACGAGAAAATCGCCAACAACATCAGCTACCGCGAGCATATCTGACGCTTCGTTACACTTGGTTATGGAAGGTAGAGGGCTCCTGCCGGAATTACGCCTTTGGCCTGGCTGGGGCTCTCCCACATCAGTACCGCCCGCGCATCCCCCTGGTTCTCATAGTACTCCACCTTCAGCTCATGCAGCTTCCCTGCAATCAGACTCACTGTGCCTTGCCGCTCCTGCCCGCTCTGCTTAATCCAGCTGTCAATAATCAGCTTCCCGTCGATCCATATCCGGATTCCGTCATCTGAATACGAGTAGATCGTATAGGTCTCACTGTAGGCAGCGCTTATTCGACCGCTCCAGCGTACGGAGAACAGATCTGCGTGAACGGCCGGATCAGGCGCCGCCTGCCTCCAGACGAAGTTAATATTGGCATCTGTCCGGGTGAGGGCAGGCGTGCCGCTAAGTGTAATATTGTTATAATACTGCCCATAGAGGCCCGGCTTAGGGAGTACCCCTCCTGAAGAAGCATACGCCGCCGCCTTGGCCGAATAATCATCTCTGGAGAACACGGCACTATTCTTCATAAAAGCCTGAATTACTGCATCCTTATTGCGCTCGTACAGCATCTTGCCCCAGGTCATCTGGTAGCTCCATTTGTTCTGCGTGCCTGCCAGCACAGCTGGCGGAGGAAGCTCCCCGTTCTCGCCGATGGCGATCAGCTTGCCGCGCCCCAGGTCCCACAGCGTATCATGATGGCTTACCTTGTAATCCCCCTCGAAAATATCTGCTGCCAGCACATCCACTCTGCCGCTGCCCGGATAATACTTCGCCGGCTCCTCACTATTCTTGTTCTTGGCATTCGGACTCCATACCCACAGCAGATTGTGCAGCTGATGATAGACGGTGTACCGCTGGAACATGATCTCCCAGAGGGTCACGAAGGAGGATTTCTGGCCCCACCAGAACCAGCCGCCGTTCATCTCGTGGTAAGGTCTCCAGAGTACGGGGACACCGGCGTCATCCAGCTTTTTCAGGAAAACAGCTACCTTATCGAGCTCCGCAATCATTGCCGTATACTCTGGCGTTCCCGCTGTGATGTACTTGCTGAAATTAGCTTCGCTGAGGCTCATGGAGACATTCGTCCAGGCCGGAGCACTGCCCGGCAAGTTGGCATGATAGGTCATCGCTACGATTCCCCCGGCCTTATGCCAGCGGATCGCACTGTCGGTTACTCCCTGCCGCTGGCTGCTGATAAGCTTCTCCGTCTGGCCGCTGATCGGCCCCATCTCATAACCGTGTAGTCCGGCGTAGCTGCCAGCGGTATTCTTCAGCTTGTTGTTGATATCATCCGGGCTCTCCAGGTAATCATGCTGACCGCTGATCATTCCCTGGCCCTGCAGCCAGTACAGCGTCTCCAGCAGCTTCCGTGCAGGCGCCCCCAGCTCCGCGTCAGCGGGAGACATCTGTATTTTGCGAAAAGCCGCTTGCCACTGCACATCACCTATCAGCCGCGAGGCTGAATCCAGCAGGTCCCTGAGGTTGCGCTGTTCCACATTTTCCACCATCCTTTTCCTTGTGTTTGTACATATTATGACGAATTGTGGAACTTCAGCACGGCAAATGCACAGAATTCGGACTGTCGCAATCCGGTATTCTTACGCTATACTATTCAGGGCATAGGCATTATACCCATACCCACTTACAAAGGAGCAGATATGAAAGCCAAAAAGTCCATCATCAGTCTCATCATTATCGCCCTGCTCAGTCTTGCCGCCTACCTGCTGGAGGAGAACGGGCAATGGCTGCCGCAGACCCCTTCTGCGAATCCTTCGGAGGTCGTGAAGCTGAAGTTCCCGGCAGACCGCTACCCGGAGACCGCGAGGCACATCCAGAAGGCCATCCGTAAGGGAGAGTCGGCCATCTGCACGATCAACCGCAAGGAGGCGGAGGAGAACCGCAAGGCGTCTCTGAAGGGAGTCCCCACGAAGAAAGGCTATGACCGGGATGAATGGCCGATGGCCATGTGTGATGAAGGCGGAGCCGGGGCGCATATTGAGTACATAACACCCAGTGATAACCGCGGAGCGGGAAGCTGGGTCGGCAATCAGCTGGAGGCGTTCGCAGACGGTACGCGTGTGGAGTTTATTTTCAAATAGGCCGGCCTGTGGGGGATGTTGTTCAATTTCACTGCGATAAAGCGTAGAATGAAATGGGATAATATAACTTAGATGGAGAGCCGGAAGTGTTCTATATCTGTTATCGGGGCAAACGGCTGTACGGCCCTATGTCCGAAGCTGAAGCCTTACAGGAATGGTTCGCGCTTGCAGGAACAGTCAAGGAGCTCTATATTATTGAAACCGATGCAGCTACAGGCAGAATCAAACGCCAGATCGGGCCAACGGTCCGTGCTCATAAGAAGAAAAAGAAATAGCCCTATCCGGCACAGGCCGGACAGGGCTACACTGGCTATAGGCGGTTCTAGAACAAACAGGCTTTAGTGATGATAACCAGCAGAATGAACAGAACCAGAATGGCACCTGTCGAAGTCCAAGGGCTTACTACCGGAACGATTGGAGGTCCCTGATTCACTCCACCTACGTTATTTCCACAACCGCAACCATACTCTGCTCCCATAATTAATTCCTCCTCTTGAATATTGAATACAGCACAGAATATGTGGAATTCCGCCCCGTTGCATGGGCCAATTGGCAAAGAAATGCCTTTTACCTAACGGACAGGCGTCCAGTAGTCGATATAGAGTATGAAGCAATAGCTTAACAACAAATGAAGGGAGGAATGCCGGATGGATATTGCTGCATTATCCGTAGTGATGAGCCAGTCATCCTTACAGCAGGCCGCAGGGCTGCAGGTGATGAGCCTTGCCAAGGAGCAGGCGCAGAGCAGCGCCCAGGATATGGTTCAGATGCTGAGTCAGGCCACGCACCCCACCTTGGGAAAAACACTTGATATTCGGGCGTAATTCCTTTATGCTTACATACATAGGAACACCCGTTCCATATTTCAGCCGTTGAAGAGTACGTGCTGAACTGCTGCTTAGCCCTTAAGGGCTTTTCTTTTGGCCAATAACACGAACATACGATCTTATATATGGGGTGATTGATTATGCAAGGCTATTATCAGATGACCGCTTTGGAGAAATGGACAGAGGATCTATACCAGCGCATTGGCGTCCGCAAGCCGGCCGATATCTCCATTGATTACATAGCGAAGCAGCTCAATATCTGGGTACACTATCTGGATGTCAGAAGCAAGGCGATTGAGGCTGCGGCCGGAATGTACAGTATGTTCATCGACAACCGCCTCCCTCCCGAGCTGCAGCGGCTGGAATTCCTCCACGAGCTCTGTCATCTGCTGCGGCATGCCGGCAAGTCTACGCTTATGCCCGGAGTGTTCACGCAGGCGCAGAGAGATGAATCCGACCGGTTCATTCTGTATGCCTCCATGCCCTATAGTATGATTTCCGCGAATACGCTGCCCGAGCTTCGTGAGGATGCCGTTGCCGAGCTGGCTGTAGCGTTCCAGGTTCCCGTTCCCCTCGCGCTGCAGCGGATCGACCAGATCCAGAGACGGATTTTCCAGGGGCAATTAATGGCTGTTATGGAACGTAACGAAGACAGAAATATCATCCACAGACATATTCGCTAAGCGCTGCGGGGATAATACGCTATAGACCCGGAGGGCGGAGATTCCCCTCTATAACAGGGTTAGATTCTACTGTAAAGGGGATCAAGATCAACGTGGAAGCCTTGAAAGTCATTCAATTATTGCTGACTCATCCTGAATATAGCGTGGATGCCGTTCATCCTGAAATTCCGGATTTTGTGGGTATCGAGACGATTGAAGTGGACCACGTTACCCAGACCTTCTCCATCCTGCTGCAGGAGCCTAAGGAATACGGCTGAGAGCAGGATTTTACAGTATAACAATTACATAGAACAGCCCCGCTAACACGAACCGGTACAGCGCGAACCACTCCAGGCGGAGCCGCTTGATCAGCTTGATGAACGTGACTACAGCAATCATGGCTACGAGGAAGGACGTCACGAATCCGATCAGCATCAGGGTCAGCGTATCTGTACTGAGTAGATCCCTGCTGTCATACAGGTCCAGGAGGCTTGCTCCGAACATCACCGGCACGGAGATCAGGAAGGTGAAGTCCGCAGCGGCTTTCTGGCTGGTTCCCAGCAGCAGACCGCCTGAGATCGTCGAACCGGATCTGGAGAACCCGGGCCACAGCGCCAGACACTGGAACAGCCCGATGCCGAAGGCTTGCTTGTAGTTTATCCCGTCTACCGTCTCTGACGTTACGGATCTCCTGCTGCGTGCAGCGAAGATCATCAAGAGACCACCGGCAATCAGACCAATGAGGACCGGCTTGGGGCCGAATAACTGGCTCTTGATCGTGTCTTTGAAGAGCAGATACACCACTAGTGCCGGAACCATAGCCAGGAGCATGTGGATGGCGTTCAGTCCCTTGCTCTTGGAGAAATCCAGCTTCAGCATATTGATCCCGATGTTCACATACTTCTTCCAATACAGCAGCAACACGGCCATTACCGCACCTAGCTGGATCACGATTTTGAAGGTAACCGCAGCCTCCCCCTCGAACTTCAGCAGATCCCCTGCCAGGATAAGGTGCCCGGTAGACGAGACCGGCAAAAATTCAGTCAACCCCTCAATAATCCCTAATATAATTGCTTTGATAGCTTCAGTCACTGGTGAATAGCCCCTTTCGGAAGTGAATCAATATATTTCCAGTATAAGAGGCTAAGATGGAATTCCCCATCGAATGAGCTAACAATATGGGAGTTGGTGTGACATAAATGTCATGTGGTTTATTGTGATCACAAAAAAGCCACCAAGCTACTGGTGGCAAAATTTCATTATGCTCTATTCGTAAAATAGCCGCTATGCTAATTGTGTAATAACAAGATGTGCTGAAACGGGTCTTGTTCCTCCCGCAAGAGGAGTAATCGTAAGTGCAGCGGCATTTCCGGCAGGATTGCGAACGGTTAGAATACTGTTAATGACCGTTGTTTGCACGATCGCCATTTCTACGATTTGTGAGGTACCTGTTGCCCGCCCAACTACGGTATAAGCGAGATCTGCACCATTTAAAGTCAAGATTAGTTGTCCGGCTTCGGTCACGCTAACCTGAAACAGCACTTGATACGTCCCAATGGCCGCTAAATTAAAAGAACTCGGCCCGATCCGGGTAATCGTTGTCCCGCTGGTAGGGCCATCTTGAGGAAAGCTTACATCTGTGCCCGGCGCTACCGTTGCCGCATTATCAGGAGGCATCAGAGCAAAGAAATCAGCAAATCCTAATACCCCTCCCGCCGTTCCTGTTGCCCCGGTTGCTCCTGTTGCCCCGGTCGCTCCTGCAGCTCCTGCGGCTCCTGCGGCTCCGGCTGGCCCAGTGGCTCCTGTGGCTCCCGCCGGCCCTGCAGCTCCTGCCGCTCCGGCCGGCCCAGTAGCTCCGGCAATGCCTTGCGGCCCAATCGCTCCCGCCGGACCAGGTTCACCCTGCGGGCCCTGGGGACCTATGAGGCCCTGCGCTCCCGGAACTCCCTGCGCCCCTTGCGGGCCAACGGGCCCCGCTGCTCCCTGGGGGCCTATCGCTCCGGATGGCCCGGGCACACCTTGGGGGCCTTGGGGCCCTGGAGGGCCACCGGCAGGTCCTTGAGGACCTGCTGTTCCCTGGGGGCCTCTTGCCCCCGGGATTCCCGGTATGCCTGGGGAGCCCTGTGCTCCTTGGGGCCCTGTGGGACCAATGACAGTAGGAGTAGTGACATTGACTTCAGGCGGTGGACAGGTTACTTTAACCACCTTTTTAATCACTTTTTTAACAACTTTCCGATGTTCTTTTCTTTTTCTTTTTGAAGGAACGAGGGTGACGATTTTTTTAGGATGACATTTTTTATCGTCTGGACAACTCAATACGGACACCTCCCTAATAAGATAGTGTAGTGTACGCATCCCATCCGGTTTAGAAATGGACGAACAACTAGTTTTTACTAGTCAGCAACCTAATTCCAAAAAAAACGGGCGTTAGCCATAGTAGTTACGCCCTTGAATACATCACAATGTCCCACACCAAATTTTATTATTTTTCGTATTTTAGGATTGGACAACTGATACTTCCCCTGTCAGATCCGAATTTCTAATTCGGGTCTGTTTTTTGGTTATTCTCCTTCAAACTCATGCTACATCAATTAAGCTGACGTTATAAAAGATGTGCAACTTCAGATGCACAATTCACGTAAAACTGATAAAGGAGTTGGTAAAAATGGTTGTCTTTGCTATTCTATTTGTACTGATTGCAATCCTGAATATCTTCTTCCCGGCCATGGGCTGGTATATGCGTTATGGTTGGATGGTAAAGGGCGATTCCGAACCAAGTGAGGCTTATCTCATGATGAGCAGAATCAGCAGTGTGATTGTACTTATAATCTTTTTCTTGTTCTTTTTGCCTTCTATGTTTGGTTAGGGATGTAAGTTAACAATAAAACAGGAGCTTCTGGCGCTTCCCTGCCAACCACTCCTGTTTTTATTTTCTTTTAAAGCTTTTCGCCCTGTTAAGGAATAGCAATGAGCGCATGGGGAAGGCCGATACAATATTTGTTAACATGGAATACAGCAGCTGGTGCATATTAAAAACCCCCTTGCTAGGCAAGGGGGTTAAGTGAAGTGGGCCCTACAGGACTCGAACCTGTGACCAATCGGTTATGAGCCGACCGCTCTAACCAACTGAGCTTGGGGAAAGGTTAAATTACATATAATTCAGTTCACAATCACCCGTTTCCACTGTTATTCCGGTCAGTATATTTAACCCTATTATAGTTAGCTTGCTTGAAATCCCATCTATGACCGGACTGACTCCATCTTGTGCTTTTATATGCACCCGTGAATCGCTCATACCGCGGACTCAGCGTCCGCGCGAGATGCTGAGCGGCGTAAATCTTCTGCTCCGGATCGAGCGCGTCGAAAGATATCATCGACGTTCGCACGACCCAGCCGGCGCGCCTCGTCCGATGCATTACCAATTCGGCCGCCTAAATCATTTGCCGCACTCCGGGAACGACGAAGATCAGATACCAAGTTATCCCCCGTCTGTCCTGCAGCCCGGCGGAAGTCGAGTAAATCATCAGTTGCTCCACGGAGTGCAGTCCGCATACTCCGGACTGCACCGGAAATAAAGTCCCTCGCTTCAAACGGGACCGTCACTTTTGTTGTCGCTGCAATGGTTTTTCACCACCTTGCATTTATAGATATAGGTCTTTTAAGCATTCGAAATATAAATCTACAAAGCAGGATATTTAAACAAATTCACGAATAACTGGGATGGGCATATTGTGAAGTTCGTTAAGTGATTTCATCAGAGATAACGCAAAACTTATTAATAAATTTAATACTGAAGGGAAGCATTATGAAAAAAGTAATGATAATATTATTTTTCTTGGTTCTTATTGGTTGTTCTCATAATGAAAGAAGTAAAGTTTCTACAAATAACTCAATAAATACAAACAAAAATGAAACAAAAGGAGTAGAGACAACCGTTAAAATAAAGGCAGAATCAAGTGAAGCCCCTGGAACTAGCGATGAATCAGAAATTAATAATCAGATTAGCTCTTACGCAAATCCCAACAACTCTAATATCACCTCAGAAAACCAGTCTATTTCGAGTGAAGACGCAGCAATAAAATTAGTGAGTTCCAAGTTAAATCAAGAGCAATTAAGGATTTCGTCTATAAATATAGTTGGAACTGATGATGAAGGGAATTACATAGTTAAACAATCTAGTAAAGCTACAACTGAAGTTATGGAGTGGTACCATGTGAATCTAGTTACTCAAGAGATTAGTTGCGAGATACTTGGAGACACCTGTCTTGATGACAACACTCCCCTGGTAACAGATGATCTAAACGAGCTTTCCCTAGAACAGCAACAGGCTTTGGAACTTGCTAAATCATTTGCAGCCGATAATTTAGTTCAACACGGCTACGTCGATAAACTTACATATGTTGAGTTTTCTCAAATGGAAAATGAAAATTTTGTTTTTCAGATTTATAATCCAGGATCTGGGGGGACAGATACAATTGATTGGTTAACTGTGGATCTAGACCAAGGTTCTGTTGTTTCAAAATTTTATTTAAGCAAATAAAGATCTATATCATTTTCTTAGAACTCTCTTGGCTTCTTCTTCGGCGACTATGCCGGCCGCAAGACAGAAATAATACTGCCGCTGTTTATCTACCTCATACGGAAGGACCTCAGCTGGCAGCCGCTTCTGGTTTATCCAAAAGGATGCTATCCAGCTTGCTTCTCCGTCTTGCTTGATGAGTTTTTTGCTTCTTTCAATAATGCATCCTTTGTCTCCTGGAACTTGGTCACTGCTTTGCTCAGCTCCGCATAATCAGCAGGGTTGTCCAGGATGCGCGGCGGCAGCTCATACTTATTGATACAATTGAAAGCCAGCAGCAAATCCTTGTTATTCCAATCAAATTCGTGCTCCGTTGCCTTGACGATCATCACATCGATCTCGTTATAAGACTCTTTCGGATCGCCGTTCTCTTCATAAGCCAGCTCATAGGCCCGGCGTACCTCAATGGTAGTCAGGCGGCGTACTGACCAATCCTCTCCGTCTGCTGGTACCGTGATGGTTCATCGTTCCTACCTGTTTTGCCCTTGGATAGATATTTTTCTAATTTAGCGGTCATGCAAAAGACCTCCATATTTTTGTATTAGAATGCAAAAAAGTCGCTGGCGCTTCCCTGCCAACGACTCTTTTACTATTTTCGTTTAAAGCTCTTAGCCCATTGGAAAGTCATTTCTTGAAAACTCACCTGTTTACGCCAAGTCTTGTGAGTAGTTTCCCACTCATTAACTGCCTTTTTGTACGGTGTGTAGAACCACCAATCACTGATATCCCAAGAAGAAAAAATCTTTCTATAGGATTTTCCAAATGAAATGTCATGAGGATATCTTCTTACAGCCTTGCTTGCCTGCCGTTTGATCCAACGACTTGCCTGCTCTTTACATACGGGTGTTTTCTTAATACTTCTACTCAAATCAACTCTAACCTCCTTCAGGGAAGCTAGAGTCCGTCCAGTAATTTCATTGATTCACCCCTTATTTTTCCTTGATCAAATCATAAACCGATTAAATCACTGAAGCAACCATCTTTATGCCATATAAGCTGGGAACTGCTCAATGAAATCAAAATCATTTGCGGTACCGGAAAGCGTAATGTCGATTCCGTTATTGTCGTCGATCTTCGCCACCAGGAGATCCATCTCATCATGAATATGCACGCCGCTGATCATCACCCGTTCCACATTCCCAGTTTGCATATCCTCAAGTGAGCCGGTGATTCGGTCCAGGAACATGGTCTTTCCCGCCTTGAAGTCAGCCAGAAGGCGGTAACGAAGGGCAGACTCCAACTTCGACATCACCAGTTTTACCGTAATTTCATACCCAACAATCTGCTTCGTCTTGGACATCTTCCGCGAACGGATAATATCCAGTGTCTCCGGCTTCAGAATAACTTCCACTTCATTGATCGTTTGAATTGAATCTCCATTATCATCCTCCACCGATAAATTACGGCCAATCAGCTCGCGTTCCATGGATTACGCCACCTCCCAATCAATATTAAAGATATCAATCGCATCGAGCGGCTTTGCCGACAGGGAAAAGTATGCGTAATCTGCGTCGCTCACCTTTGTCAGGTGCTCAGTAAAAGTGAATTCATCACCGATAGCCTTCTGTAGCGCCCGCACCTTCAAATAACTGACAACCGCAGCAATGAACAACCCTCGGCCATCCTTGTCATTGTCCAGCTTGGCCTTATTGGCTTTACCGGCAGCGTAGATGTCGTTCAAGATCTGGTCGATTGTCATCGACACGCGGATCTTCCCGAAGTCCTCCCGCTCCCCAGCTCCCAGCGTGGTCAGGGTGTTCACAGCAGACTCGATAATGTAGTCGTAACCGTCTCGCGTGGCCATCAGGGTTCCTTCAGACAAACCCTTCAATACCTCCGAATGGCTCCAGTCCACCTTAGCCTGTGTCATTGGCACCTTAACACCTGTAAAGGACCGATTCGCCGGCGTGCCCGCGACCAGCCCAGCCACCCACGCAGCCCACCGAAGAGAGTCATAGGTCTTACCGTTGGTATGTTCACCGGCCAGAGAACAATTAATAATAAAGCGGGCATTTGCAGCACGGCTGCGGGTATTATGGATCTCGATGTCGTCGTCTGCAGAAGCGGCACCAGCAATAACTAGTTGCGCCAGCTTGCGCGCCTTGGTCCGGCGATCCAGCAGCCACTGCTTGGCCGCTGCTTGTACCGCCGCCTCGGAGGACGGCAGATAGACGACATCAAACACCAAGCCGTCGATCCGGTTGAAGACTCCGCTCCAGTTTGCTGCAGTAATGGCTGCGGTACCGGTGACTCCACCGTCCTATACTACCGCTGTTTTTTAAACTATCGTGTCCCGTTAAACAGTTGATTACTCGTCAATCCGATCACGTGTGAGATTAAATAATTGTCCAAACCGACTTTTACAACGGGTCCAGAACGCCATTCTCCGTCTAATCATATAAAATCAACCCGTCAAAAAAATCACTATAGTCCACATCCTTATCGCTCATTGTGTACCAGACTTCCTTCCCCGTGCTAGTTTGAAACTTGATATGGCCGAGTTTGTCATCACCCAGAAATTTTACGTTGTCATCGGGTTTCAGCGAAAAGGTTTCGCCCGTATCATCTTTATGAAACTTCACGGTAATTTCCTTTTTGATCGTTAAAGGCGTCGGTGGTTCCATCGGATAAAAGTCCTGGTGCTCTTCATGAAGAGCATGTTCGTTATCCAGATGAAATACCAATTCACGGAACCAGGTTTGAAAATCCTTGCTTTCTTTTGCGCTGACCACTCGTCCATGGCCGTCAAACATCGAGCTGTGTGCCGAGAAACCGGGAAGTTCACCTATCTGCTTTAGGGTTTCACCGTCATAGGCATAGAAAGATGTTGATCGTAGAAAATCCATTTGCGAATCCATTTGAAGTGCAATCTCAAAATATTGATCGTCAATATCCAAATCGACAATATCAAGATAAGGAAGCAGCTCACTGCCCACCTCCATCGTGATGTCCTTCACCTTCAGCTTGAAAGCCCCTAATTCCGTTTCAGGAGGGATTAACTGGATTTCTTCTTCACTACCATCTCCGTTCAGATCCACTTTCATCTTCTTCTGTTTAAAGCCCGAATCGCCTGTGTAACCCCGTAAATGGACGTCATTTATGTGGGCAGGTTCGAGCTTATAGGCAGCATATTTGGCTTCGTATTCATGAAGTAACGCAACGTTCTGTTTCTCCGTCGGGTTAAGATGCTCCTTGTAAGTAGAGTCTGCATGATACCAAGGCTTGGCGGCAAAGTAGTCCTGCAAATCCTTCCGCTTGAATACATACCCATGCCTTGCAAATATCTCGTTGCGCGCAAGCTCCAGTATATGGTTGTCCAGGCTGCCGATCTTTTCCGGGGACAGCACCGAGTTCGAGCTGTCCTTCAGAGTATAATCCCGTGTTACCACAGTGGAAGGAACACCAGTTGTTTCACTTGCTGCAACTAGCTTACCATCCCCACCTTCAGCACCCTTCTCTTTTTTCGTATAAGTACAGCCAGAAAAGATTAAAGACAGGATAATCACCCCATATATAAGCAAAAACTTCCGAAAATCCATTTTGTTTACACCCACTTCGTCATCTGAATTCGATATGATAAACGCATATAAATATACCATAAAGTGGAATCTGCGTATAGAAAAAACGAATCTTCCATCTCTGAAGGTCCGCAACTGTTTGTATCGCTTTTGATTTTAAATGTTCGCTATCCTCCCGTTAGCTTAATGATCACCCCCTCCACTTTAATGCATATTAACAAAACGGAGATTAGTCTGGAAATTTGCAGGCATTAACTCCACGTAACATCAAAGGATTATGTGAAGAACATTCACGGAGTGCTGAAACGCGCGCTCAGGCTTGCATATACAGAATCGGGGTTACTGGCAGAAGACATCATGAGTAAGGTGTCCATGCGGAGCAAAGTAATGGAAATGAACAAAAAGAAATGCAGTTCTGGACCATTGAAGAATTTACTCAGTTTTTGCAATCCTCAAAGCATCATGTTCACTACATTGCTTTTTCATTAGCAATTTACACTGGAATGCGGCGCGGTGAAATTCTGGGGCTGCGGTGGAAAGATATCGATTTTGAGAAGAAAGAGCTGAAGGTTATTCAGACAGCGAATTGGACACGGGATGGCTTGGTGATCCGGCGGGTCAAGCTCTTTCAGAATATTATTGACGATCTTCAGGAGCGCTATTCACAAATCGAAGCCTACAAGAAGGATTATGGGGAAGCCTACGAGGACAATGACCTGGTAGGCTGTTATCCTGGAGGAGGTTATATTAAGCCGAAGCGAATCACAGAGGGCATGGATGTTCTTATTCGTAAAGCAGGGGTCAAGAAGATACGGTTCCATGATCAGCGTCACACCCATGCTTCATTTCTACTAGCGATTGGAATAAATCCTAAGGTTGCCGCCGAACGTCTGGGAATGACTCCAGCGATGTTTAATGAGAGGTACTCACTTCTGTCGCCAATCATGCAAGAAGAGGCCGTTGACAGAATTGAAAGTGAACTCAATAAATTCGCAGAAAAACAGCTTGAAACTGTAGAATAAAAATCTTCGTTAGCAAATCCGTAAGCAAGCTAAAAAATACGGCCTTTCCCACTCAAGCATATTCGCTCCTACGAGCCTACATACAGCAAAAAACCCTTACAGAGTAAGGGTTTAAGTGAAGTGGGCCCTACAGGACTCGAACCTGTGACCAATCGGTTATGAGCCGACCGCTCTAACCAACTGAGCTAAGGGCCCGGACTAGGATATCCGTATTATACAAGTGCTGTCCGGTGTAATAAGGTAATTGCGGGGGCAGGATTTGAACCTGCGGCCTTCGGGTTATGAGCCCGACGAGCTACCGGGCTGCTCCACCCCGCGTCAGTTAATAATTATTTAAACAGCGACAATAGATAATATACAATATAGCCATGGATAAAGTCAAGGATGATTTTGGTTTTTCTGGCTAAGGCAGAAAACGAACTCCATAACGGCCCTTGCGCGAACGGTATATTTCGACAAAACGCGGATCATGATACCCATAGATCCAGCCGTCCTGCTCCAGTCTTTTGGCAAGGCAGCCCGCTTGAAATCTGGTCCTGAACAACTTGGCAAAATAGATCCAATTCATGATACCCTCTTCTCCTTCATCGCAATAATATATGTCCCGGTGCTATTTATCATGCCCAGTTTTGCAAGAAAATTAGAGGATTGCTCAGCGGAGCGGATGGCAATTTCTGCCCGTATGCAGCTAATTGTAATGAGCCGTTGAGGGAAATAGTTGGATTTTATACAATTGCTTGGGCGGAAATCGCCTTTTCAAAGGAAAT
This sequence comes from Paenibacillus sp. FSL R7-0210, assembly GCF_038009085.1. Classification (NCBI taxonomy): domain Bacteria; kingdom Bacillati; phylum Bacillota; class Bacilli; order Caryophanales; family Paenibacillaceae; genus Paenibacillus; species Paenibacillus sp. FSL R7-0210. Next base: position 778,561 of record NZ_JBBPAR010000001.1, on the reverse strand, counting down.
AAGTGGATTAAGGACATTTAGTTCTGGCAGTATCTGCGTTATTGTCCATTTCAGGTTTCAACAAGTGTATTTTTTCCAACTAAATCCTCTATAAGTGTGCTGGGCCAGTGAATAGATGCTGTTTTTCCACTTCTTTTCCCTAAGAGCCCAAAAACTAATTAAAGCATTAAAAAAGAAGCCCCGTCCCCCGGCAAAGGGGACAAAGCTTCTTCTATGCATTCTATACGCTCTACGCTTACGCTTTATGTTTATCTTTACGTACCCTCTACTCATTTCCTGCGCCTTTTCCTAGCCCTTACACGCCGAAGGCGGCAGGGTCCTTGCGCCAGGATTGCAGCAGCGCTACATCGCTCTCAGCAATCTTGCCTTGAGCCAGCGCTACGTCAATGAGCGTGCTGTAGTTGGACAGGCTCTGGAGCGGAAGCTCCGCCGCAGCGAAGGCTTCTACGGCACGGTCCAGCTCGTAGCTGAAGATGGCCAGCACGGCCAGCGGGAGGCCGCCTGCTTCCTGTACGGCTTGCGCGGCCTTGATGGAGCTGCCGCCAGTGGAGATCAGGTCCTCGATCACGACCACCTTCTGGCCGGGCTTGATGAGTCCTTCGATCTGGTTCTGCTTGCCGTGGCCCTTGGCCTTGTCCCGGATGTAAGCCATCGGCAGACCGAGTTTATCGGCCACCCAGGCCGCATGCGGGATACCGGCGGTTGCTGTCCCGGCAATCACCTCGGCGTCCGGGTAGCTGGTTCTGATCAGCTCTGCGAAGGCCTCCGCAATGTAATTGCGGACAGCCGGGAAGGCCATGGTCAGACGGTTATCGCAGTAGATCGGTGATTTGATGCCGGAGGTCCAGGTGAACGGCTCCTGCGGGCGCAGGGCTACGGCTCCGATCTCCAGCAAATGACTGGCGACCTGTTCACTTCGATTCTCTAATATGCTCATGCTTGGCTCATCTCCTCAATAATAGTCAGTGCTGCTGCTCGCGGATCTGCCGCTGCTGTAATCGGCCGGCCTACTACCAGGTAGTGGCTGCCTTGGCGGATAGCCTGCCTCGGAGTCATGACCCGGGACTGGTCGTCCAGGGATGCCCCGGCGGGCCGTATACCCGGGGTAACCGTGCGGAACTCTGGTCCGCAGGCTTCGGCAATCACCAGGGATTCCTGCGGCGAGGCTACGACTCCATGCAGGCCTGCTTCCGCGGCAAGCTTGGCGTAACGCACCACTGCATCGGTCACAGGTCCGGCTATGCCGATTTCCCGGTTCATCACTTCCTGACTGGTGCTGGTAAGCTGGGTTACTGCAATGATCAGCGGCATGTGCAACGAGGGCTTCAGGCTGACCGCCTGGGCCGCTCCTTCCACGGCAGCAGCCATCATGGCAGCTCCTCCGGCGGCATGTACGTTGAACATATCAACGCCAAGCAGAGTCAAGCTCTCTGCCCCGCCCTTTACGGTGTTGGGGATATCGTGCATTTTAACATCGAGGAATACCGAATATCCGCGCTCCTTCAGTTCCCGGATGAAATCAGGTCCGGCTGCATAGAACAGCTGTATTCCCACCTTTATATAACAGGGAATGCCTTCGAGCTGTTCGATCAGCGCCCGCGCCTGGTCTGCATTCGGATAATCCAAGGCGACCATCAGGCGTCCGGCCATTTCATTACGCTTCTCTACCTGTCCGATGTTCTCATGTTCATGCTGCTGTGCTGCTGAAGTCTGCTCCACAAAGTCAACCCTCTCTCATTGTTATCTGGCAACATTTCCAGGTCCCGGGCATAGGTGAACGGTCTGCGCTAACGCAAACCGTTCCTGTAGCAGCCTCTTACAGCTGCCTCACCCTCTATCTTATTGTCCGACAAAAGCAGGCATCGACTGGGACGAGAAGTTAATCGTCTGCAGCATTCTCAGCAGCGCCGTTACCGTATCGAGCGAGGTCATACATACGACGCCATTCTCTACCGCTTCACGGCGGATGCGGAATCCGTCACGCTCAGGCGTTTTGCCCTTGGTCAGTGTATTGAAGACGAAGTTCGCTTGACCGCCGCGGATCAGATCCAGGATGGTCGGCTCGCCTTCATCCAGCTTGTTAACGTTCATCACGTTCAGCCCGGCCTGCTCCAGCGCAGCTGCCGTACCGCCGGTGGCGATGATTTTATAGCCCATGGCATGGAAGCCCTTCATCAGCTCAACTGCTTCAGCCTTGTCTTTGTCGGCTACAGTTACAATGATTGCCCCGGTAGCCGGGATCTTCATGCCTGCGCCGATTAGCCCCTTGTAGAGCGCCTTGGCATACAGCTTATCGCGGCCCATGACCTCACCGGTGGATTTCATCTCCGGTCCGAGCGTAGGCTCGACTCTGCGCAGCTTGGCAAAAGAGAACACCGGCACTTTGACCGACACATAATCGCTCTCCGGCCACAGGCCTTCGGTGTACCCGTCTTCCTTCAGCTTGCCGCCAAGAATGATCTTGGTCGCCAGGTTCGCCATCGGAATACCGGTCACCTTGCTCAGGAACGGAACCGTACGCGAGGAGCGCGGATTCACTTCAATGACATAGACCTCGTTCTGATAAATGACGAACTGGATGTTCACCAGCCCGATGGTCTTGAGCTCCTTGGCAATCTTGATCGTGATCTCGGCAATCTTCTGCTTCAGACCTTCATCCAGATATTGCGGCGGGTAGACAGCGATGGAGTCGCCGGAGTGAACCCCTGCGCGTTCCACATGCTCCATGATGCCCGGAATGACAACCGTCTCTCCGTCGCAGATAGCGTCCACTTCCACTTCCTTGCCAAGCATGTAACGGTCGATCAGCACCGGATGCTCCGGATTCACTTTTACCGCTTCAACCATGTAGCTCAGCAGCTCTGTGTCGTTGTAGACAATCTCCATGGCGCGTCCGCCCAGGACATACGATGGTCGAACCAGCACCGGATAGCCCAGCGCCTGCGCCGTTTCGACAGCCTCATCAATATTGATTACGGTCTTGCCTTTAGGTTGTGCGATATCCAGACGGGCCAGCAGCGCTTCGAACTTCTTGCGGTTCTCAGCTTCGTCGATGCTCTCAAGGCTGGTACCCAGAATGTTCACGCCCGCAGCAGCAAGCGGTGCAGCCAGGTTAATCGCGGTCTGTCCGCCGAACTGTACGATGACTCCGATCGGATTCTCCTGGGCAATCACGTTCATGACATCCTCGAAGAACAGCGGCTCAAAGTACAGGCGGTCCGAGGTATTGAAATCCGTCGATACGGTCTCTGGATTGTTATTGATAATTACAGCTTCGTAGCCAGCCTTCTGTATGGCCCATACCGCATGTACCGTAGAGTAGTCGAACTCAATTCCCTGGCCGATACGGATCGGACCGGAGCCGAGTACAATGACCTTCTGCTTATCGGAATGAATGACCTCATTTTCGGTCTCATAGGTGGAGTAATAGTATGGCGTTGAAGCCTCAAATTCTGCGGCGCAGGTATCGACCATTTTGAAGACCGGAACCAGCCCTTGCTGCAGACGCAGCACACGCACTTCCGCCTCCTTGGTGAATGCCCCGCCTGGACGGCCTTCGGCACGGATCTCGGCAATCGCCCGGTCTGTGAAGCCCTTACGTTTGGCCTGATACAGTATGTCAGCAGACAGTGTCTCTTCGGCACGGATCTCGTCCTCGAAGCTCACGAGCCCTTCGATCTTGGAGAGGAACCACCAGTCCACATTCGTAATATCCTGAATCTCCTGCAGCTCATAGCCGCGGCGGAAGGCTTCCGCGATCAGGAACAGGCGCTCATCATCCGGCTTGGCAAGTCTATAGCGCAGCACACTCTCTTCAAGCAGTTCCGCTCCCGGCAGACGGAAACGGTGGACACCGATCTCCAGTGAGCGGATGGCCTTGTGAATCGACTCTTCAAAGGTACGGCCGATCGCCATCACTTCACCGGTCGCCTTCATCTGTGTACCCAGCTTGCGGTTCGCCGAGATGAACTTGTCGAACGGCCAGCGCGGGATTTTGCTGACGATATAGTCCAGTGTAGGCTCGAAGCAGGCGTAGGTCTGTCCAGTCACCGGATTGACGATTTCATCCAGCGTGTAGCCGAGAGCGATCTTCGCGGCCATCTTGGCAATCGGATAGCCGGTCGCCTTCGACGCCAGCGCCGAGGAGCGGCTGACACGCGGATTCACTTCGATCACATAATACTGGTAGCTCTGCGGGTCCAGGGCGAACTGAACGTTACAGCCGCCTTCAATATTCAGAGCGCGGATAATCTTCAACGAAGCGCTGCGCAGCATCTGATATTCACGGTCAGACAGCGTCTGGCTCGGGGCCACTACGATACTGTCGCCCGTATGTACGCCCACCGGATCAAAGTTCTCCATGTTGCAGACCACGATACAGTTGTCGTTCGCATCACGCATAACCTCATATTCGACTTCCTTCATGCCGGCGATGCTCTTCTCGACCAGACACTGGCCGATCGGGCTGTAACGGATACCGGCCTTGACGGTCTCGCGCAGCTCTTCTTCGTTGTCGCAGATTCCGCCCCCTGTTCCGCCCAGCGTGTAGGCAGGACGAACGATCAGCGGATAGCCGATTCCTGCGGCGAAGCCCAGAGCTTCTTCCACACTGGTAATAATCGCACTTTCCGGCACCGGCTGATCCAGCTCGCGCATCAGCTCGCGGAACAAATCGCGGTCCTCCGCTTTCTCGATGGATTCAAGCTGTGTACCCAGCAGCTTCACTTTCTCTTGCTCTAGGACTCCGGCACGGGCCAGCTCTACAGCCATGTTCAGGCCGGTCTGTCCGCCGAGTGTCGGCAGCAGCCCGTCTGGACGCTCCTGACGGATAATGCCAGTCACGAATTCCAGCGTAATCGGCTCGATGTATACTTTGTCAGCCATATTGGTATCGGTCATAATCGTCGCCGGGTTGCTGTTGATCAGCACGACCTCGACGCCCTCTTCCTTAAGGGCCTGGCAGGCCTGAGTGCCTGCATAGTCGAATTCGGCAGCTTGACCAATAACGATCGGTCCGGAGCCGATAACCAGAATTTTTTTGAGTTTGTTGTTCTTAGGCATGTTAGAGAGCTCCTTTCACGGCTTCAAGCTGGGGTGCGGTTGATTTCGGTGCCGTGATTCTGGCATTCGCTGCAAGCTGCGCCTGACGCGATCCGGCCGGCCGCTGCGCCTTGTGGTCTGCAATCAGCTGCAGGAAGCGGTCGAACAGATAACTGCTGTCATGCGGTCCCGGCGCCGCTTCCGGATGGTACTGCACCGAAAAAGCGGGGTAGCGGGTATGTTTCAGTCCTTCAACGGTCTTGTCATTGTTATTGATATGGGTAACTTCCAGGTCTGTACTGGCAATGGATTCCTCATTCACAGTGTATCCATGGTTCTGTGAGGTGATGAAGCAGCGTCCGCTCTCCAGCTCTTTCACCGGGTGATTCCCGCCGCGATGGCCGAACTTGAGCTTCTCGGTGTCGGCGCCGCAGGCCAGGGCGAACAGCTGGTGTCCCAGGCAGATCCCGAAGATCGGGTATTCGCCGAGCAGCTCGGAGATCGTCTGTACCGCATAAGGCACATCCTTCGGGTCTCCAGGGCCATTCGAGAGCTGAATGCCATCAGGGTTCAGGCGGCGGATCTCGTCTGCGGTGACATCATGAGGGACAACCACCACATCACAGCCGCGGTTGTTCAGCTCGCGCAGAATACCGGTCTTCGCGCCGTAATCGACCAGCACGATGCGTTCTTTGGTGCCCGGGCTGCTGTAGGCTGCTGTAGTTGAGGTACGTGCAACCTGATTGCGCAGCTCTTCAATGGTCGTGTCACCCATCATCTCCATCAATTCTTCCACACGCTTGTTCGAAGTGGTGAGGATTGCCTTCATGGTGCCATAGTGGCGGATAATGCGGGTAAGCATACGGGTATCAATCTCGCTGATGCCGGGAATGTCATATTCCTTCAGCAGATCGTCTACACTGTATTCAGCACGCCAGTTGCTGGGTACGGATTCGTGACGCCGCACCACAAAGCCGTGTACAAAAGGGCGAACGGACTCGAAGTCATCACGGGTGATACCGTAATTCCCGATCAGCGGATACGTCATGGTGACGATCTGCCCACAGTACGAAGGGTCCGATAGTACCTCCTGATAGCCTGTAATTCCTGTGTTAAAAACAACCTCGCCCGTCTTCTCGCCTTCCGCGCCAAATGCGGTGCCTGTAAACAGTGTTCCGTCCTGAAGCAGCAATCTCGCCTGCATGCCTTCCACTCCTTCTTGTTTCTGTAGTCTGATTCTTATGTCACAGCCATGCAGCCGGGCTGCATGGGCTACTGCTTACTTCTGTTAAGCCTCACTCCATACGGCTCTGCCGTCTACCCAGGTCTTCACCGGCCAGCCCTTAAGCTTCCATCCGGTAAAAGGTGTATTGCGACCCTTGCTCGCAAACGTTGCAGGATCTACTTCCTTCTCTTCATTCAAGTCAATCAGGGTCAGATCCGCAGGAGCCCCAACGGTAAGGCTGCCTGTATTCAGTCTGAACACCCGGGCCGGATCAGCGGTCATCCGCCGCACCAGCAGGGACAGATCCCATTTGCCTGTGGCCACAAAAGCGGTATACAGCAGCGGGAAGGCCGTCTCAAAGCCGACGATGCCAAACGGTGCAAGCTGCATGCCTTTGGCTTTCTCTTCCTCGCTGTGCGGGGCATGGTCGGTCACGATGATATCCAGCGTGCCGTCCAGCAGCCCTTCAATGCAGGCCTCAACGTCACGGCGCGAGCGCAGCGGCGGATTCATTTTCCAATTGGCGTCCATGCCCGGAATATCCTCCTCCGAGAGCAGCAGATGATGCGGGCATACCTCGGCGGTCACCTTAATGCCAATTTGCTTCGCCTGGCGGATCAGCCGGACCGACTGCTCGGTGCTGACATGGCACACATGATAGTGAACACCCGTTGCTTCAGACAGCAGAATGTCACGGCCTACATGAATGGCTTCCGATTCGTTCGGAATTCCCTTCAGGCCATGCTTGTCGGCAAAAGTGCCTTCGGCTACCGGCGCTCCTTCCACCAGCGAGTTATCCTCACAGTGGGCAATCACCGGCATATCCAGTCCCTTCGCCAGCTTCATCGCATCCTTCATCATCTGCGCGCTCTGTACGCCTACACCGTCATCGGTGAAGCCGATCGCTCCCGCTTCCTTGAGTGCCGCAAAATCCGTCAGCTCGCGTCCCAGCTCATTCTTGGTAATGGCCGCATAAGGCAGCACCTTAACTAGTCCCGCTTCGCGCGCCTTATCCTTCACGAGCTGTACGATCTCTGCACTGTCTGTTACCGGGCGTGTATTCGGCATGCAGGCAATCGTTGTGAATCCGCCTTTGGCTGCCGAACGTGCGCCGGTCTCAATCGTTTCCTTATGCTCGAACCCCGGTTCACGTAAGTGCACATGCATATCAATCAGTCCCGGAATCAGCAGCTTACCATCCGCTTCAACGGTCTCGCCGGCTTCCTCTACCGCCTCGGCGGCATCCTGAATCTTCGAGATAATTCCGTCCTGCACAACAATATGCTTGCGCTCCAGCACGCCTTCTTCGTTCAGTACACTGGCATTTTTGATGATCACGGTTAGGATTCTCCTTTGTGCCTTCCGGCCGCAGCCGTAAGCTCTGTAGTTATTATATAATAAAAATTCATCTTTGTGTATATTTATTAATACGCTTATGTGAGGTTTTTTTCTGCTACTGCAGCGCCCGCTCCATGACAGCCATCCGTACCGGCACTCCGTTCGCCATCTGCGGGAAAATCCGGGACTGGCTGCTCTCCACCACCGCATCGTCGATCTCCACATTGCGGTTGACCGGCGCCGGGTGCATGATGATCGTTGCCGGGTCCAGCCTCGATGCCCGTTCCTCGGTCAGCCCGAAGTGCTCCCGGTACTGCTCGGCTGATAAAATAATGCCCGAAGCATGCCGCTCCAGCTGCACCCTCAGCATCATGACCACATCCGCTTTCAACGCTTCTTCCATAGACACATATGGAGCGTAGGCCGCAAGCTCAGAAGCCTGCATATTTGCCGGTGCGCAGAACTGCACGCTTGCCCCCATTTTGGTGAGTGCCCAGAGATTGGACCGCGCTACCCGGCTGTGCATAATATCCCCGATAATCGAGACCTTCAAGCCCTTCAGTCCGCCAAAATGCTTGCGCATCGTGTACAGATCCAGCAGCGCCTGCGTCGGATGCTCGTTGTTGCCGTCCCCGGCATTGATCAACGGTATGCCTACCTTCTCGGCAAGCTGTTGCAGCACACCGGCAGGCTTCAGCCGGACCACTCCGGCATCGATGCCCATTGACTCCAGTGTGCGCACTGTATCATAGATGGACTCGCCCTTCTCGACACTGGAGGCCGCAGCCGTGAAGTTCAGTACTTGTACACCCAGGCGTTTCTCGGCCATCTCGAAGGAAAAGCGGGTTCTGGTACTATTCTCGAAGAACATATTGGCAACAAAATGGGCTCTCAGCACCGGCGTGAGCTTCTCGCTCTGATTATCCCAGTAGGCTGTTCTGTCTAACAGCTGGGTAATCTCCGACTCCGCCAGCTCCTTCATCCCCAGCAGACTGCGTTCCTTCACCTTAGTTGCCGTCATCATTGTTATCGTTCCTCCCGGTTTGAAATAATGTACACCTCGTCCTTGCCGTCGTATTCGCTCAGGGACACTTCAATCTGCTCATGCCTGGAGGTGGGTACGTTCTTGCCGATGTAGTCGGGGCGGATCGGCAGCTCCCGGTGGCCTCGGTCAGCCAGTACAGCCAGCTGGATCATCCGGGGCCGTCCGCAATCCATCAGCGCATCCATTGCCGCGCGGATCGTTCTTCCGGTGTACAGTACATCGTCGAACAGGATCACTTTCTTGTCCCGGGTGCCGCTGGTGCCGGCAGGCAGGATCAGGTTGCTGTTCACAACCGTCTTGTCCATCGCTTCCCGGTTGTCCCCGTCGCCTTCGCGGTCATCGCGGTAATGGGTAATGTCCAGCTCCCCGTATGGGATGTCCACGCCCTCAATTTCCTTAATGCGCTCCGCGATCCGCTGAGCCAGGTAGATCCCCCGGGTGCGGATGCCGACCAGCAAGCAATTCTCGATACCCTTGTTTTTCTCCAAAATCTCATGTGCAATGCGTGACAGTGCCCGGCGAATCGCCGTTTCGTCCATAATGACATTTTTTTCAGTAACCATCCTCTTTGCCATCCCCCTGCTTGATCGCCTGTTCAAGTTCCCCGGATAAACTAAAAAACTCCTTGCCCAAAGCAGGCAAGGAGTGAAATCCGCAGATTCAAAAAGATGGCGTGTCCGCGCGCATAAAAAGACCCTCCGTACTCCTACGGATTCCTTCTTTCATGACGCGAACCTCGATTCACGTTACCTTGCCAGCCTCACGGGACTGAATTAAAGGCGCTATTCAACTATAGGGAATTATGACAGATGGATGGGGGGATGTCAAATTATATTCGGGAGTGTGGGGGGAAGACGGTGACAGATAGGGAAAAGAAATTTAGGTGAAGGGCGCGGCTGCGGTGATCACAGACATTTAGGTGAAGGGCGCGGCTGCGGTGATTTTGGACTTTCGGTCGCTGTTGTCTCCAGATTGATTTGAATAAACCGCTTAGCGGATTAAATCCGGAGACAAAGGCGAACGCTGCCGCTCCTACAGTTCCAAAATCCCCTCCGCCGCTTCCACCTAAACGGTGCAAGAGATAAGGACTTGCCATCCCCCTTGGGGGAGGGGTAGGCAGAGGGGGCACTATGGCGCTGCGCTGATAGTACTTCGTAACAACTCTAAATACGAAGTGCGAAACCTCCCCTCCAACCTTTGGATAATTTTGTTCCTGCGCTCCCTCTGCTATGATGAAGCTGGAGGCGAATACAATCATGAACATGGAGTTTGTTACTATAGAAGAATGGGATGAAGCGTGGTGGGGACGGATGAAGCGGATCTACCATGAGGCTTTTCCGAGCGGGGCTAAGACTAAGGGGATACTGCGCAGTATGCTGAACCGGGGGATTGGTTACTTACATGCGGGGGTGCATCAGGGGGTGGTTGTCGCGATGGCTGTTACGGGTGTTGTGGGACAAGCTGCGGACAAGATCCTGATTATCGATTACCTGGCGGTGGATAAGGCATTGCGCGGAGAGGGAACGGGGACCTGGATGCTGGAGCAGATCAAAGCTTGGGCTGTGCAGGAACACGGCATCTGGGGAATCATCATCGAAGCGGAATCGGGGGCTACGGCATCGCACAAGGAACGTATTCATTTCTGGGAGCGAAACGGGTTCGTCCTGACCTCTTATGTGCATCAATATCGAATGGTACCGGAGCCTTATCAGGCCATGATGCTGCCGCTGGGTGAACCGGGGAATGTGCCGGATGACGGCGAAGCGCTGTTTCGTTACATTAATGCTTTCCATCGGGTTGCTTACCGGAAAGGGTAGGCTGCACTGATGCTCTACTGATGCTCTAATGTTGCACATTATGCAGGAATTCTCCCGCTCCTGTGTGCTGCTGGGCCAATTGTTGCAGTTTTTGCAGGATTCATGCCAAAGATTCATCATCACCGAATGGAATGTTGTAAAAAGTGCAGGATTTGCGTGTCCGGGCTTGGTTTGAGCGGTGCGAGGTTGCAATTTGTGCAACAAATTGGGGCGGGTGGCCAGGCAGGCCGGGCGATCACCATAGTAAATAGACGGCGACAAATAAAAACCGCCGCAGATTTCTCCGCAGCGGCTCCCATTCAAACCAAAACTTAAAATTCAAATTCAACGTCGCTCAGACGTCTTTGGATTTCGGAGATGACACGCTTCTCCTCTTCCTCACCCTTGGCCACGAAGGTCACGGAGAAACGCACGAACGCGCCGGCATCATCCCAAGGCACGGTGGAGATGAGCTTCTCGCGGATCAGGAACTGCGAGAAATCCTCGCCGGATTCGAAGCGGCGTCCGCCCTTGACGCCCTTAGGTGCGGCTACATAGAGGAAGAAGGAGCCCTTCGGCTTCTCGGCCTTGAAGCCCAGGCTGTTCAGCGCATCCACCAGCATGTTGTGGCGGCGGGAGTATTTGGCGGCAATCGCTTCGGTAATCTCAGGATGAGAGAGGCCGAACGCAGCAGCTTTTTGAATCGCGATGAACTGGCCGGAATCATTGTTGTCCTTCACATCACTGAACGCCTTCACGATCAGCGGGTTGCCGGCCACGAAGCCGATTCTCCAGCCGGTCATGTTGTAGGACTTGGACAGGGAGTGCAGCTCAACGCCAACATCCTTGGCACCAGGCACGGACAGGAAGCTCAGCGGCTTCACGCCGTCATACGTTAGTGCAGCATAAGGTGCGTCATGGATGACGACTACATCATATTTTTTGGCCCAGGCCACTACTTCGCTGAAGAATTCAGGCGTGGCACTTGCACCGGTAGGGTTGTTCGGATAATTGAGGTAGAGCAGCTTCGCCTTGCGGGCTACCTCTTCAGGAATGGAGCTCAGGTCAGGCAGGAAGTTGTTCTCCTTCTTCAGCTCCACAGAGTAGACTTGTCCTCCCAGATACTTGGTATGGGTGCCCAGCACCGGATAACCCGGAATGGTCATGATCGTGATATCGCCCGGATTAATGAATACGGATGGCAGCATAGCCAGTGCAGGCTTCGAGCCGATGGAATGCACGATTTCCGTTACAGGGTCAATTCCGTCCACCTGAAAAACTTCCTTAAGATACACAGCCGCAGCCGCCTTAAATTCAGGAATACCGTTATCGGAGTAACCGCGGTTCTCTTCCTTAGCCGCTTCCAGCGCAAGTCTGGACACAATGCCTTCATCTGCCATTTCGTCCGGCTCACCGACGCCCATGTCGATCAGTTCAATGTTCGGAAAATCCTGCTTCGCCGAAGCTTTGGCGCGTTTGATTTTCTCAAATTTGTAGATGGAGGTGTCCTTGCCGTATCCTTCGCCGCCGATGCGGTCTGCAAAATTCGTCTGAATGAATGTCGCCTGATATTGTTCAATGCTCATAATCTTCTATTCATCTCCTGGGCCTATATTGTGAAGCTATGCTCTTAATATGACGCAAATCCGGCCTGTGTACCATGGATTTATAATCTATTGATTTGTACTTATCTGCTGCGCAGCGTAAATAGAAGCTCTTCCATATCCGCCGGAATCGGTGCGCTGAACTCCTTGTACTCGCCTGTAGAAGGATGTACAAAACCGAGTACCGCTGCATGAAGGGCTTGTCCGTTCATAGTAGTTCCCTTGCTGCGCCCGTAGACCGGATCACCCACCAGCGGATGGCCGATGAATTTCATGTGAACACGGATCTGGTGCGTGCGTCCTGTCTCAAGCTGAAGCTCCAGCAGTGTGCAGTCACCGAACCGCTCCAGCACGGTAAAATGCGTCACGGAGCGCTTGCTGTTCTTCTCGGTTACGGTATACAGCTTGCGGTCATGCGGATCACGGCCGATTGGAGCATCTACGGTTCCCTTGTCATGAGACAGATTGCCGTGCACCACTGCGATATAGCGGCGAGTCACGCTGTGCTCCTTAAGCTGGGCGGACAGCGAAGCATGACTGGCGTCATTCTTGGCCGCCATAATCAGACCAGAGGTATCCTTGTCGATCCGGTGGACAATGCCTGGACGAATCTCGCCGTTAATACCGGACAGATCCTTGCAGTGATACATCAGCGCATTGACCAGAGTGCCGGAGGGATGCCCTACTGCCGGATGCACGACCATGCCGCGCGCCTTGTTCACCACAATCACATCACTGTCTTCATAAGCCACTTCAATTGGAATATCCTGTGCGATCAGGTCCGTAACCTCGGGTTCCGGCACCGTAACGGTTACCTTATCGCCTTCATTCAGCTTGTAGTTCGCTTTGACCGGCGAGCCGTTCACCACAACATGGCCGCTGCCGATCCATAGCTGAACCTGGGAGCGCGAGATCTCGTCTTCCAAGGCCTCTGTAACGTATTTATCAATCCGCTCCCGCGCATTGCCCTCGGCAACGATCCATTCGGTGACGTCTCTTTCTTCCTCGAGGGCGCCTGAATCCGCCAGCTCTGTGACGTCTTTGTTCAAATCATTCATTCCCTTCTTTGACTTCCTGTGATTCCTTCACCTCGGTGACTTCCTGTTCGCCCTTCACTTCCAGCAGCGTGTCCAGAATAATCAGACCCACCCCGACCACGATACAGGAATCGGCCACGTTGAAGATCGGGAACGTATAGCTTCCGAAATTGAACATGAGGAAATCCACAACCTCACCGTTAAGAATCCGGTCCAGGAAGTTACCGATCGCTCCGCCAAGGACAAGCGCCAGCGCGGTAGGCAGCAGCTTGCGGGTCTTGCGGGCCTTGTTCAGGTACCAGACGATTCCGCATACAACGATTACTGTAATCACAATGAAGAACCACTGCTGCCCCTCCAGAATTCCGAAGGCGGCTCCACGATTGCGGTGTGACGTAATAATGAAGAAATCCTTGATTACCGGAATTTGCTCTGCGAGCTCCAGCCGGGTGGCAATCAGATATTTGGTACCCTGGTCAATCAGAAATACAATTAGCGCAATCAGAAAGTACACCACAGAAGTTGTCACTCCGTTCTTATTTTTCCCGCGGCTACGCGGTACGAATACTGTATAAAGACTTGTATATTGTAGCACAGGCCTCAAGAACCCGTCTATTGCATGACCAGGTAAGCCGGTTAAGGCAGGGCACTATTTGCCATCGCTAAAAAAGGGCCCCGGAGGCCAAGCTATCCGTACAAGCGGAACCGGCTTTGCCATCCTTTTAAAGGACGGTACCGTTTCAGCGATTAGCTACCGAAAGGAGCTCACAGCAATGAGCCATCTGACACCACAGCAGCTCTCCGGGCTGCGTACTGCTCTCCTGCAGCAGCAGGAGGATATTAAGCACAGGTTGAGCAACAGCGAACAATATGGACTACAGGAGGCTATGCGCGACAACACCGGCGAGCTGTCCGAAATCGACAACCATCCCGGCGATGCCGCCACAGAGCTGTATAACCGTTCCATGGATATCTCCCTGCTGGAGCGCGATGAGCATGAGCTGGACGATATTGAAGCTGCCCTACGGGCGATGGATGAAGGAACCTACGGCATATGCATCGCCAGCGGCGAACCGATTCCCTACGAGCGCCTGGCCGCCCTTCCCTCCACCCGCTACACGAAAGAGCATGCTCCCCGTCAGAGTGCTCCGTTCACCCGTCCGGCCGAGGAAGAGCTGCTGTCTCCGCCGTTTGGCCGCACCAGCCTGGATGAGCGGGATGACCAGAACGGCTTCGATGGCGAGGATGCCTGGCAGATCGTGGAGAGCTGGGGCAACTCGGATTCACCGGCCATGGCAGAAGGGAACAACATCGGCTCCTACAATGATATGGAGATCGAAGCGGACGAAACCGAGGGCTTCGTGGAGCCCTGGGAGAATTTCGTCGCCACCGACATTTCGGGCAATCATCTGATGATTATCAAGGGCAACAGCTACCGTCATTACATGGACGACGAGGAAGGCGACTACCTGCTTGACCCGACTCGAAAAGAACGGAAGTAGCAAAGCTGGGAATGATCCGATGAGAGAGTTGGAGAGGCTTAATTGCACTTTGTACAACTAAAACATCTGATTCATACGCGATATCCCGTTTAGTTGCATTCCGTACATTTAAAAAGCCTTGTACTCTAAGTTCGGGTCTCTTTAGGCAAATTTAGTTGTACAGATTACAGTTATCCGTTTAAAACAGGCTATTTTGCTGCATTTAGGTGTACATTTTACAACTATCCCTGTGCTTGTCTTGGAACCCTGCTTCACTTCCTACTAATCGCAAAACCCCACCATTGTGGGGTTATTTCAGGTTCAGCGCCGCTCAGAACGTCTTCAGCTCCAGCTGATGCTGGACAATCCGTACAATGTCTGCGATATAATCGCCGATGATCGGCAGATTCAGCGCACCCAGCACCTGAAGCACATAAATAATCGTCGCTGCAAAAAAAGTGAACCCGAGCGCAATCCCCAGCCCCCTGGCCGTTCCGGAGAGAATGTTCAGCCAGATCAGCCGGAACGGGGAATGCAGCAGCTCGGTATATTCCGAGATTCGTGACTTCTCCATCTGTTGAGCCAGACTCGTGGTCATCCGGTACAGGGCGTTCAGCTTCTCTTCCGGGGGAAGATCGGCCGGATCGACGGCTGCTGTGACAGTCACTGTAGGCTTAGGATCGGAAGAAGCAGCTGGCTGACTTTTCTCAGGATATTCTGCGCCCGGATCTGTCTTTCCCGATGGTTGGGCTGCTCCAGAATGCGTGGGCTGCTGCTCATGCTGTGCTTCCTCCCTGTTATTCCCTCTGTCCGTGGTTCTGATCGAAATTCTTCCCGGCCCTTCCGGCTGCTTCGGCTGCTCCGCAGGAATCTTCCCGTTGTTCCATCCGCCCATGCCCCTGCACCTCCTGTTGTCTATAAGCCGCAAAACAAACGAGCCCGGTCAAAGAGAATTTTCTCTTCAAGCACAGGGCTCGTCATTTGCATTCTAACCCGTGGAAACTTTTCCTTTGCGGCTAGTATATGCCATACATGGACAAGTAATGCAGGAAATGCGCGGCCGCTCCGGAGTTAAGCTCCGATATGAATACCGATACTCTTGCCGCCGGCATCCACGGTCTCATAGGTATACTCTCCGTCAAAATCAACCGTAGTCACCAGTACATTCTCACGCAGCACATGCTCGAATGCAGTCACCGCCGCCTTCAGCTCGTCATCGACATGCAGGGTCAGCGCAACCCGCTTGTCGATCGGCAGATCCAGACGTTTGCGGTAATCCTGCACCGCACGTACGACTTCGCGTACCCAGCCTTCCTGTACCAGCTCCGGCGTGATTTCCGTGTTCAAGGCCACTGTCAGTCCATAGCCGGAAGCGGAGGCAAAGCCTGGTTTGGCCTGCTTCTCCACCAGCAGCTCCTCGGACGTAATCTGCAGCTCTTCTCCGTCCGGTGACACAATGGCGATAACGCCTTCTTGCACTGCTTTGCGGGTAGCGTCACTGTCCATCGCTTTGAGGAAGCCCTGCAGGAAGCCAACGCTCTTGCCGTATTTCTTGCCTGCCACCTTCAGGTTCAGCTTCAGGGTGAAGTCTACGAAGCCGCTGTCGCTGTGCTCGATGACGATATTCTTGACGTTGATCTCTTCTTTGATCAGCTCTTCATAATCCGCCACGTTGAAGTCGTCCGGAGTGGAGGCAATCAGCTCGGACAACGGCTGGCGGGTCTTGATGCCGCTCTCGTTGCGGACGTTACGGGCCAGCTCGACGATGCCGCGGGCGTACTCCATATCTTTTTCCAGAGCAAGGTCGATCAGGTTCTCATCCGCTGCGGGATAGTCTGCCAGATGCACGCTCTCCCCGCCGCCCAGGTTCGTGAAGATATCCTCGGACAGCATCGGGGTGAATGGAGCCATCAGCTTGGCCGTTGTCAGCAGGACATGCGTTAAGGTGCGGTAAGCATCCAGCTTCTCTTCGCCCAGCCCGCTGCCCCAGAACCGGTCACGGGAACGGCGGATGTACCAGTTGCTCAGCTCATCCACGAAGTTCTCAATGGCCTTGGAGGTGTTCACGAAATCATTCACAGCCAGCCCCTTATCCACCAGCACGATCAGGCTGTTCAGGCGGGATAGAATCCAGCGGTCGAGCTTATGCTCAGACACCTTGAACGGGTGATCCGCAGGATCATAGCCGTCGATTCCGGCGTACAGCGTTAGGAAGGCATGCGTGTTCACCAGAGTGTCCACTACCTTAGACTTCGTCTCCCCGACCAGACCGCGCGAGAACCGCTTGTTGTTCCACGGCGCACTGTCAGACAGAATGGCCCAGCGGAAGGCATCCGTGCCGTATTCGTTCATGATCTCCCAAGGGTCGATGACATTGCCTTTGGATTTGGACATCTTCTGGCCGTTCTCATCGAAAATATGGCCGTGGGCGATAACCGCCTTGTACGGTGCCTTGCCTGTGAACAGGGTCGATACTGCCAGCAGGCTGTAGAACCAGCCGCGCGTCTGGTCGATCCCTTCGCAGATCATATCTGCCGGATACTGGTCCTCGAACCGGTCTTGATTCTCGAACGGGTAATGACTCTGGGCGAACGGCATCGAGCCGCTGTCGAACCAGACGTCGATCACTTCCGGGGTGCGGACCATGACGCCGCCTTCGCTGAACGGGCTGCGCAGCTGGATATTATCCACATACGGCTTATGCAGCTCGATATCCTCAGCGACCTCGCCGATGGCCATCGCTCTCAGCTCGGCGATGCTGTGCGGTGCGAATTCCTTGCCGGTATCCTGGCAGACCCATACGTTAAGCGGTGTACCCCAGTAGCGGTTACGGCTGATATTCCAGTCCACCAGCTCCTCCAGGAACTTGCCGAAGCGGCCTTCACGCACATGGTCCGGGTACCAGTCCACACTGTTATTGTTGGCAATCAACTGATCCTTGATTGCTGTCGTCTGGATGAACCAGCTATCTGTTGCGTAATAGAGCAGCGGGGTGTCGCAGCGCCAGCAGAACGGATAGCTGTGCTCGTATTTCTCTTTGTGGTAGAGCAGTCCGCGTTCAGACAGCACCTTCACGATATCAAGGTCACAGTCCTTCACGAACCGTCCGGCAAAATCACTCACTACATCCGTGTATTTCCCGGAAGCATCCACTACATTCACGAAGCTGATCCCATTCTCGCGGCAGCTCTTATAGTCGTCTTCCCCGTGAGCCGGAGCCATATGTACGATCCCGGTACCGCTGGAGTCCGTTACAAAAGAGGCTCCGACAATCACATTATGCTTCTCTGCCTTGATATAACCGAACGGCGGTGTATAGCTCTGGCCGATAAAGTCAGCGCCTGTGTGTGTAGACAGGATGGTGTACTCGCCCTTCAACACTTCGTCCACCAGATTCTTAGCCAGTACATACACGCCGTCTTCCTGCTGCGCACGCACATATTCCATAGCCGGATTCATCGCCAGCGCCATATGCGCCGGAAGCGTCCAAGGCGTAGTCGTCCAGGCCAGCACATAGTCGCCGCTGCCGTCCAGCTTGAACTTGGCGGTGGCACTCAGATCCTTAACTGTCTTATATCCCTGGGCTACTTCATGGGAGCTGAGGGTCGTCTGGCAGCTCGGGCAGTACGGGCTAACGCGGTGCCCCCGGTACATCAGGCCTTTCTCATGAACCGTAGCCAGGATGTTCCACACGCTCTCGATATACGTATTGTCCAGCGTTACATACGGATGATCCAGATCTGTCCAGTAGCCGATCGCTTCCGTGAACTCGCGCCACTGCTTCTCATAGCCGAATACACTTTCCTTACATTCCTTGATGAACTTCTCCACACCATATTCTTCGATATCCTGCTTGCCGGAGATGCCGAGCTTCTTCTGCACCCCGAGCTCTACCGGCAGGCCGTGCGTATCCCAGCCCGCTTTGCGGATGACGCGGAAGCCCTTCATGGTCTGATAGCGGCCGATGAAGTCCTTGATGACCCGGCCCAGCACGTGCCCGATATGCGGCACCCCGTTCGCGGTCGGCGGCCCTTCATAGAACACATAGTTCGGGCGTCCCTCGCGGTTCTCCATAGACCGGCGGAACGTGTCCTCCTCGCTCCACTTTTTCAAGATCCGGACATCTCTGGCCCGGGCTTTTTCTTTGACGTCTACCTTATGCATGATGGTCAATCCCTTCGTTTAGTCTTAAACTGTATCGGATTACATCCGAGCCTTCTTCTTCTTAAAAGATTTTAATGATTTTTAAAAAATTTTCGATCCCTCCCAAACCCTCCCTTCGCCAAGGGAGGGCCCCAAGGGCGCTGCCCTCTGGACACCCGAAATAAGTGCATCGTGCGAGGAGCAGTGTCAGTGGACGGGAAGGATTACTTCGGCGGGGTCCTCGGCCCTTCTTAGGCTGCCCTGACGGGTACGCCTGCGGGGCCTTAACCGCGCTAATGCAGCATGAATCTTTAACCCAGGCCCACTGAAGGTTGGATGAAAAGAAGCCACACCAACCGAGTAGATCAGTCCTAGCGGACCGCAGAGCCGTTATATTCAAGAAAACAGCACTTTTGGCGAGCTAACGGACCCAGTCGACCTTATTGTCCTGCTAAGAACCATCTAGAAGCGAATTTTCCGGTAATAAGGGCTGTGGGGTCCTTTACTTGCCCTAATAGTAGCTTTCTTCCAGAATAAGGGCTCCTCAGTCCGTTACACCGTCCGCGCTGTGCCTGGGGTTCTTGCCGGGGGCTCTTGGCCCCTTGCTCGGGGCGCAGTTGAGGCCCCGCAGGCGTACCCGATAGGGCAGCCTAAGAAGGGCCGGTCCTACGCCGAACAAATCCCCCCCTTCCGCGGACGCCTCTCCAACCTCGATAAGCACTTGCCTGCGGGTGTCCAGAGGGCGGCCAGCCCTTGGGGTCCCCCTTGGAAGGGGGATTTAGGGGGATCTCTGACGATTTAGGGGGATGCCCAACACACAAATAAACGCCGCCCCGCCCCCAAAGGGGCGAGACAGCGCTCGCGATACCACCCTAATCTGCACTGCACGCACATCCTAAGGGGTGTGGATTCAGTACAATCTCAGTCCGCAGGCAATAGACAACCTTGCGGGTCCGGGATAACGTCCGGCAGACGGCGGAGCCTACGCACGTATACACGCTTCAGCTTAGCTTCTAGGGGAGGATCTTCGGGTAAGGCGTGAACGATCGGCTCGCAGCAAGCACCGACTCTCTGGAGAACGTTACCTTATCGTACTTGTCCCGTCATCGAATTTGGATTCAATGGATACAGATATGTTCTAGTTATAGACGTTTTCTCCCCAATTGTCAAGGCGGATTACAACAGCAGGTCCCAGCTCAGCGGGGTGCCGACGGGCAGATCGGTTCTGAGGCGTTTGCCGAGAAGCAGATCATAATATTTGGGCGCGAGGCCGTAGCCGGGGCGGATGACTTTGATGTTATCCGCAGTGAGCAGGTCTCCGGCCTTGATGTCCTTGGAGGTATAGACAGACCGTCTGAATTGCAGGGATTTCTCTTCTTCGGGGGTGGGACCGATGGAGATACCCCCGAGTGCCCTCCAGGCCGTATCTGTCTCCCGGACCAGGAAAGCGAATTCTGCCGGCTCCAGGGAGAATGCAGCATCCACGCCGCCTTCCGCACGGTTCAGGGTGAAATGCTTTTCGATCACCGTACTGCCCAGCGCCACGCTTGCCACAGCGGCCCCTACGCCCAGGGTGTGGTCGGACAGGCCCACCTGAGCACGGAAGATGTCGCGCAGATACGGAATGGTATTGAGGTTGGTATTCCCGGGCGAAGCCGGATAGCTGCTGGTGCATTTGAGCAGTATATATTCCTGGCAGCCTGCGCCGGTAATGGTGTGGACAGCCTGTTCAATATCGCCAAGCGAGGCCATCCCGGTGGATATAATCATCGGCTTCCCTTTGGAGGCCACCTTCCGCAATAAGGGAATATCATTATTTTCGAAAGAAGCAATCTTGTAGCAGTCGACACCGAGGGTCTCCAGGAATTCGAGCGAGGACTCATCGAACGGGGTACTGAACGGAATCATCCCGAGCGCCCTGCACGAAGCAAAGATAGGCTCATGCCACTCCCATGGTGTATACGCCTCAGCATACAACTCATACAGCGATTTTCCCTTCCACAGTCCGTTCGAATCCCCAATCATGAAATCCTTATTCTGCAGATTAAGCGTCATGGTGTCCGGCGTATAGGTCTGGATTTTGAACGCATGTGCGCCAGCCCGGGCGGCGGCCTTAACGATGTCGAGCGCGCGGTCCAGGGACTTATTATGATTACCGGACATCTCCGCGATGACAAAAGGCGGATGCCCGCTGCCGATGGTGCGGTTACCGATCCTGATTTCCTTCATGGCCTGTCGTTGCCTCCTCTGTCAGCCGTAGCCTGTGCTTCTCCCATTTCTCCCGGAATAGGGCCATCAAGACCACATCCACAGGCTGATGATTTCTGATCCGTTGCCTGCCTAGCCTGCCTTCCTCTATGAAGCCTAGCTTGCGGTGATAGGACAAGCTCCGCTGATTGAAATCCAGGATTTGCGCGCACACCTTATTTAGCTGCTCCACCTGGAAAATATGCTCCAGCGCCAAGATTCCCATCATGGTGCCCGAGCCGGGGGGACAGCTCTTGTCCCCTATATAAAAGCCCCATTCACAGGTCTTGTGGACCCTGTCAATCTGTGAGAACTGCACGAAGCCTGCCGGTGTGTCCAGATAGTAACAGATTCGGACCACCCGGCTGGTATCCTCCTCTATAGCATGCATCCAGTTAAGATGCTCTTCCAGCGCAATGATCCCGTCATGATTCATATAGGGCCGGATGTGATCGGCATTGCGCCATTCCCATATGAGCCGGCTATGCTCTTGGCCCAGCTTCTCAAGCCTGTAGTCCCTTAGGTCTGCCATAGTCCCCTCCCATAATCCTGTCTATGACCTCATTCCATTTATCCTCGCCCATCAGGCGGAGCGCCTGCTCAGACATGGCCCGTACCTTGGACGGGTCGGCCAGCATAGCCTTAAGCCCCTGCTCAATGGCTTGAGCGGTCACCTCATTACTCTTCCCCAGGCAAAGTGCAGCCCCCTGCGCATGAACCAAGGCCGTGATCTCCCGCTGATTATCCGCCGTAATAATACATAGTGAAGGCAGGCCCAGGTAACAGCGCTCCCAGGTCGTACTTCCGCCTGCTCCGATGGAGAGGTCTGCCTTCTGCATCAAATCAGCCATGTAATCAATCTGGCAATGGAAGCTGGCCTGTGGCATCGAGTCACATAACGCTGCGATCTCATCCTTGCGGCAGTTCATTCCGCCTGCTACGACATCCAGCTGCAGGTTAGCGAAGGCGGGACTTTGCAGGGCCTGTAAGGCTTTGAGGGTCTCACCCGTAGGATCTGTGCCGCCAAAAAACACCAGAACCCGGTTTATGCCTCCGTCCCGTTCAGCCAGCCCCAGCTTAGCCGCGCGGAATTCCGGCCGCAGCAGCGTATAGCAGGTGCCTGTCAATTCAATGCAGTAGGCGGGAAGCAGCCCCTGGTAGCGGTCCCGGGCAGCGGATGGATTGGGGTCCAGCAGCAGATCACACTCATGCGGGCGGTCCGCCAAATCGTCGATGGCCACGATCTTCTTCGCTGTCCCCTGCACCCATGCTTCCCACCGCTTATCAATCCCGTAATGGTCAACAATGAGGCAATCTATAGGAGCAGCCCCCTCCAGCCGCTGAACTGTCTGCAAGGCATCGGTCCGCCAATCCACCTGAAGCCAGAATGCGGCGTACGACGGATCATCCGGCGGCGGCAGCAGCTCCACCGCATAGCCCTGGCCCCTGATATAGTCAGCCAGATTCCCTGGCAGCTCGCGGCAAATGAACGAGACCTTCCCGCCCTTGGCGGCAAGCCCTCCCGCAAGTGTCAGGCAACGCATGACATGGCCCGTGCCCATTGAATATGAGGAATCGGCCCGAATCCATATATTCATCTGATTAGCTGCTGTGCTTACCATGCGGTCCAGCCTCCGTCAACAGAGATATTCTCACCTGTAACATAGCTTGAAGCGGCAGAAGCCAGGAATACCATGACTCCCTTTAAATCTTCAGGAGTGCCGATCCTGCCCAGCGGATTCTTCCTCTCCAGCTGCCGGATGAACTGCGGGTCGGCTTGAACCGCTGCATTCGGAAAAGGCCCAGGCGATACCGTATTCGCTCTGATTCCATGTTGCCCGAAGTGGCAGGCAATGTAACGGGTAAACTGGCCAATCGCCGCTTTACCGGCCCCGTAATTGGCGGGATTATCCATCCCGCTTTCTCCGTAGACCTCCGGGTTCGGCGAGACCAGCCCATACATCGAGGAGACGTTAATGATGGAGCCTCTCTTTTGTTCAACCATATAGGGCAGGACGGACTTGACACATCTGAAGGTTCCGTTGATCGTCCCGTCCAGCCCGGCCAGCCACTGTTCTTCACTCATGACGGCCAGCTTGGCCGCTGAGCTGAACGCGGCATTATTCACCAGGATATCGATGCTTCCGGCCGCTTCGGCGATGCTCTGAATACATGCTCTGACTGATGCTTCATCCCGGATATCCATTGCCTTGCCGAAGCAGGCTGCTCCGGTGGTGCGGGCGATCGCCTCAGCGGTCTCCTTGCAGCGCTGACCACTTGAGCTTACCAGATAGACTGACGCGCCAGCCTCAGCCAGCCCCTCTGCTATAGCTGTGCCCAGATAACCAGCCCCTCCGGTCACAACCGCTGTCCGGCCTTGAAGATTGAATAATTCTTGAAGAGTACGCATCCGGTTACTTCCACCTCCTGGGGTCAATGATCTCTACAGGAATATCCGTAAAGGATTCACCAAGCTTCTGCCTCACTGCCCGGCTTAGAGGGGGCAATGCCATCATCCGCAGGTTCTCCTGCACCTGTTCCACCGTCTCGCAACCAATCACGATCCCGGATATCCCCGGAAGATCCCTCACATAGAGGAAGCACAGCTCTTTAACCGGTATCCCGGTTTCCTCGCTGTACCTGATTAATCGTAACAACGGCTGCTCCGCTTGCTTCAGCCCCGCCGGAAGCTGCTCCGGTGCCATCAGCAGCAGGCCTTGCAGATAGACACTGCGGACGAAGATTTCTGCGCCCTTCCGGGCGAGCCGCTCCAGCATTCCATTCGTTATCCATCTCTGGTCCAGCACATTCAACGGAATTTGAATGCTGTCCAGTTCTTCCTCGCGCATAAAATTCGCAATATCCTCCGCATCATACACGGATACGCCGATTCTGCGAATCAGCTGCTGCTGCTTCAGCTCCTGCAGTATTCGCAGAATTTCGCCGCCCTGGTAAGTCAGATCGAGCGGATCATGCAAGAGACAGACATCCAGCGCAGAGCACTTCAGCCGGTTCAGGGAAGAGCGGACGGAAGAGGTGACGAACCTCCTCCGCGCTTCCTCCGTGTGCAGTCCTAACCGCTGGACGGAAGGGAGCTTCGTCACAATCTGCGGCTTGGTCTGCGGATCTGCATCTTCCAGGCAATCTCCGATGATAGACTCGCTGTCCCCGTATCCCGGTGCGGTATCCAAATAACCGATCCCCGAGGTGAGGGCATATTGGAGCAGCTCATTCCTCTGTTGCACAGAGAGATTGGCGGCTGTATTCGCAATTCCGTAATTTCCGCCTAACTGGGCTGTACCCAGCACAAGCCTGGCTTTATTCATCATCTTCCGTAGCCTCGCTAACGTTAGGGTCTCTTCTTCAGGGTGGTTGCTTCATTCAGCTCCTTGACCAGCTCCGTATCATCCCGCCATTTCACCTGAATGCCCCTGTTGCGCTCAGCCATCTCAGGGTGGCCCTGCAGGAATGCCTTCAATTCTTCGAAGTACAGCGGTCTTGCCCCCACATCCAGTGCCTGGTAGATCGCCTCGAACAGCTCCAGATCCTGAAGCTCATCCATGGTTAACCGCCACTCGGGATGCACCCACTCCGCAGGAAGATCCACAGCATTGATCTTGAAGAGCGTCGGGTTGTTGAAAAAGTAAAAGGAAAGATACTCTGCATGCGTAAGCGGATTGGAATAGTGCAGCAGCCTGCTCAGCGCTTCAACGGTAAACACATCCCCCACCGTCCCCATGGTCGACTCCTTGGCGTAGGTAAAGTCCGCACCGCTTGCCAGATGCCGGTCTATCAGAAGCTGAAGCATCTCCGGGGAGATCGCCGGATTGTCGCCGGTGACCCGGACTACAATATCTGCCTGGGCCGCTTCAGCCACGCTCAGCATTCTGGCAGCCACATTGTCCGGGTCGCCGGTTACCACCTTCACCTGATGGTTCAGGGTGAACGCTGTAAGGGGCTGGTCGTCCGGCAGATCCGAGGTGGCCAGCACCACCTCATAGCCGCCCGGCACAGCCAGACAATTCATCAGGCATCTCTCGATGGCTGGAATGCCGTGAATCTCGCGCAGCGCCTTGCGGCGGAGCCGGGTAGATTTCAATCTACAGATGACGGCGATGCAGATTTTGGGTGCTTTTACCTTCCCGGGCGTGATGGGTGTGTTCGCTGGTATTGCTGCCGTTGCAATCACAGGGAATTGCACCGAAGCATTGCGCGCCATGAGGGCATCCGGCATAGAGGAACGCTTATAGCATATGTTCGCAGGCGTGATCATTTCACCCGGGCGCAGCTCCGTACGGGAGACGATCTTCAGAGAGGAATCCTCCAGATACCTTCTTTCCGATTCCTTAATTTCGAGGCTGCCCAGTACACACTCTGCCCGGCGCAGCTTATCCACCATCCGCGCGAATTCCTCCGGCTCCAGCGCGGAATAATAGTCAATGCCCTTCTCCGCACGGTTCAGGGTGATATGCTTCTCAATGACACTGGCCCCCAGCAGATAGGCATAGACCGGAAGATCGACCGCCATTTCATGATCGGCATCCTCATGGTCCGCGAAGCCCACCTCCAGCTGATAGGTTTGCTTAATATGGGCGATCCTGCTCAGATTGGAATCCTCAGTCCGGGTCGGATAGCCCTGGAAGCCGTGCATCAGCACGATGGGACCTTTGAAATGACCCCGGATGTATGCTAATTGGGAATCCATCTCTTCCTCCAGCCAGCCGCTTACACCGATAAGTAAGGGCTTATCGAACCTGTGCAGAGCTTCTATCAAGGGGAGCGACTGTAAGACGGTTGTGGGTAATTTCAAGCCGTCTACCTGCGATTCAAGCTCCGCGAGAAGCCCGACACCCCATTCGTCATAGACATCTACCCATACCTCCAGCCCCGCAGCCTTGGCAAGCTGTACAGCCTCCACCCATTGCTCCTTGCCGATGAACAAATTGATATACGTCTGATAATGGATGAAATCCGGCACCGCTAAGCTGTCGTAATGGAACCATTGAAATTTCACTCCGTCTGCACCGCTGCCTGCGGCCGCAAGGATCAGCTCCTGCAGCCGGCCGGAGTCGCCCATATGGGCATTGGCAATCTCGGCAATCACTTTTGCCTTGACCACATTAATCACTCCCTTCTCTTTTTCACTTGGAGTAGTGGCGGATCACCTTCTTGACCGCGGCGACCACATCCATCACATCTTCGGGGTCCATGCCCGCATATAACGGCAGCGTAATGAATTCCTCGTAGCAGCTTTCAGCAACCGGACAGATTCCCTTGCGGAATCCCAAGCTTTCGTAGTACGGATGGAGATAGGCGGGGATGTAGTGGACGTTTACTCCGATATTCTCCTTTTGCAGCGCCTGAAAGACCGTCTTGCGGGTGGCCTTCAGCTTCGATAGCTGAAGTCTGACAATGAACAGGTGCCAGCTCGACTCCGCCTCCGGAAGCTGATGCGGCAGAATAAGCTCTTCAGTCCCGCTCAACTCTTGCAGATACAAGGCTGCAAGCTGCTTGCGCTTCTCAATGAAGCTTCCGACTCTGCGCAGCTGGGAGATACCGAGTGAGGTCTGGATATCTGTAATCCGGTAGTTGTACCCGAGGAATTGCATCTCATAATACCAGGGTCCGTGGTTCTCCCTTAACTTGCGCTCATCCCTGGTGATGCCGTGGGTGCGGAACTGCAGCAGCTTCTCATAATACACCGGGTTATTGGTCGTAATCATTCCGCCTTCTCCCGTTGTTATATGCTTTACAGGATGGAAGCTGAACATGGTCATGTCTCCGATAGCCCCAATGCTTGTATTCTTATATCTTGCACCAAGCGCATGGGCGGCATCTTCGATCACGATCAGATTATGCTCCCGGGCAATCTGCAGAATCTCATCAAGCTGCGCCGGCTGGCCGGTGAAGTGGACCGGGATAATCGCTTTCGTCCGCGCGGTAATGCTCTCCCTGATCCGCTGCGGATCAAGGTTATACGTCCGCGGATCGATATCGGCAAATACCGGTACGCCCCCCTGATACAGCACACAGTTCGCCGTGGCGGCAAACGTCATCGGGGTTGTAATCACCTCATCCCCTTCACCGATTCCGGCGGCATAACAAGCTCCATGCAACGCTGCTGTTCCGCTGGAGAAAGCCACCGCATATTTCGCCCCTGTAAACGCTGCGATCTCCGCTTCAAATTGCTCAATGGCCGGCCCGCTGGTCAAGTAATCACTTTGCAGCACCTTGACCACGGACTCAATATCCTCGTCATCGATCATCTGTCTCCCATACGGCAAGTAGTGGGCACGTACAGGCTTCCCGCCGTCAATGGCCAGTTTGCTTTTTCTCATGACTGGTTCGGCTCCTTTCGGTGAAAGGTCTCAAGAATCCATTGCTCTGTCCGCCGGATGCCCTCTTGAATGGTAACCTTAGGCGTCCAGGACAATTGCTTCTCCGCCTTATTGTAATTGCATAACAGCTTCTGGATCTCACTCTGCGGGTGAATATGCGGAACGTGATGGATGGGGGCCTGCCCGTCTGCAATAAGCTCGGCCAATTGATTGACGGTGATATCCTCACCCGTGCCTGCATTGACAATTTCTCCATGCAACTTATCGCTGTAGCCCGCCTCCACCACGAAATCTGCACAGTCCCCCACGTATAATAGATCCCGTGATTGGGTGCCGTCTCCGTAGATATTCAGCGGCTCGCCTTTTAATTTGCTGTGAATGAAGATCGCCACGACGCCGCCTTCGCCCCCGGTTTTCTGATAGGGACCATAGGTGTTGAACGGTCTTACAACGACCACCGGCAGATCATAAGCGTAGAAATATGACAGGACCATATTCTCCGCTGCAATCTTGGCACCGGCGTAAGGCGAGGCTGGCTTGATGGGGGATTGCTCGTCAATTCCCTGCTCATCATTGGCTCTGGCATAGACCATGCAGGTACTCATGAAGACCATCTTCACCTGTTGCTTGCGGCATTCCTCGAGCAGATAGAAGGTGGCCAGCGTATCATTATTGAACGTGGTTTCAGGATCATCAATGCTGTCTTGCACGTTTATGCTTGCCGCCAGGTGGTAGCACAGGTCGAAGGTGTTCTCCCGGAAAAGCTCCTTCAAGGCCTCTCTGTCCTTGAGGTCCATGATCTGTACCTTCTGCAGATGCTCGCTATCTTCATACTCTTTCAGATTATCCAGGGATGAATTCGCCAAATTATCGATCACCCAGACACTTTGTCCATCCTTTAACAAACGCCCTACGACCCATCTGCCAATGAACCCTGTACCTCCGGTTACGAGTATATTCATAATAGCCTCCACTAGATTAGATTTTGTTCAATCGCCAGCTTCCTTACCTCCTCCTTGGTCAGCGGGATCTCTCCTTCGGAGCTGTAGGTGCCCGGCTTCGGCCTGCTTGCTTCCCGGTAGGACTGCGGTGCAGCATAGGGGGAAGGGACAATATATACATCTTTTAATTCATAAGCGGTTAAGGATTCCTCATGGGTCATCAGCTCTTCGTATCTCTTCTC
Organism: Paenibacillus sp. FSL R7-0210; assembly: GCF_038009085.1. Taxonomy (NCBI): domain Bacteria; kingdom Bacillati; phylum Bacillota; class Bacilli; order Caryophanales; family Paenibacillaceae; genus Paenibacillus; species Paenibacillus sp. FSL R7-0210. Next base: position 750,084 of record NZ_JBBPAR010000001.1, on the reverse strand, counting down.
ACCGGGCTTCAGGCCGATCTCCAGGATCTTCACCTTAGACGACAGGCGAACCCCGTATTTCTTCGACGCCTCTTCGGCTACAACTTCAGCCAGATCCTTCAGCCTGATCACAGGCATCTTCAGAATAAAAGTCTCACCACCCTTCGCCAGCTGCAGGGACTGAACGGTGAGCCGGGTCGCCTGCTCCAGCGTCATCATGAATCTGGTCATGGACAGATCTGTTACGGTGATCGCTCTGCCTTCTCTCGCCTGCTTCACAAACAAGGGAATGACAGACCCTCTGGAGCCCATCACATTCCCGAACCGCACGGTGCAGAACACGGTTTGGCCGGGGCCTCCCGAGGTGACGGCAGAGGAAATCAGCTTCTCAGCAGACAGCTTGGTGGCCCCGTAGTTGTTGGTCGGCGAAATGGCCTTATCTGTGCTTGTAAAAACGACCTTGCGTACCTTCTGCTGCTTCGCTGCCTGAATCACGTTATGAGTGCCGATAATATTCGTAAGTACAGCCTCGAACGGGTTATATTCACAGAAGGATACATGCTTCATAGCTGCGGTATGGAAAACATAATCTATCCCCTCCATCGCAGCCAGCACACGGTCATAATTACGAACATCGCCAATCAGGTAGCGCAGCCTTGGATTTCCGTTCAGTTCATTCTGCAGCTCAAATTGTTTATATTCATCTCTGCTGAGAATCCGGATGACTTCAGGCTCCTGCTCTGCGATAAGCCTCACAATGCTTTTCCCGATGGTGCCGGTTCCGCCAATGACCAGAATTTTCTTGTTCCTAAAGAACATCTCCTCCTCCCCCCTGTTCATAGCTTGGGTCTTCCCTGGATCAGGCGGTCCATTAATTCGGCAAGTCTCCGGCCGGATTGCTCAATCTGATAGGATTGCTGCAAGAACTTATCCTTCACAGCCTTGTAGTTTACTTTCTCTTTATTGCTGGAGAAATAATGGGCCACCATTCGGGTCAGATCAGCCGGCTCTTTTTGAATATAGGGATCAAGGGCATCATAGTAATCATATTCACGGTTGGCCTGAATGAATTTGTAGACAAATACGGGCTTATCGAACAAAAGGCCTTCGAGGGCAACCGTGGAGAGGGTGGCGACCACGGCGTCCGATTTCATAATCAGCTCACGGGTGTCAGCCTTTCGGTCGGTAACCACATGAACATTGCTATATTCTTCTTCATACTCGGTATACAGCGAGATCAGCTTCTTGGACAGCTCCCAGGGATGGGGCTTAATAATCAACTGGAATTGCGGATGTGAGGCCAACTGGGTAAGCAGGGTGCGGATCTTGTATTCATCGAGCGTTGGTCCGGTAGCGATTAGTAAGGTGACTTTATGAGGGTCAAGCTGGTAGGTCTCCCGGAACGAATCTTTGGGGGTATGCGGTGCCGTAAAGATATCATCATAACGCGGGTGGCCGATGATCACAATTCGCTCCGCTTCAAGCCCTCTTCTCGTATACCAGTCGTGTTCGTATTGCCCATAGATTCCAACATGGCTGGAGAATACAGGAATGAATGCTTCCTCTCCCATCAGAATTCCGTGCTGCAGACATACGCTGGGAATCCCCTTAATCCCTGCAACGACGGCAAGTGTCCGGCTGGCAACATCTTCTGTCGTACCTACCATTACAGCGGCTACCGGCAGGTCATTGTAGAGATTAAACACCATTTCAATGGTATCTACAATGGTAGGAATCCGGCTTAGGAAGGTCTGGGTGAAAAATTCATTGCTGAACGCAGGATGTCCTTCGGCCTTAGCGAAGAGGTCTGCCGCCCGCTGGACCAGCTCTTCCGCCGCAGCTTTGGTGTCCTGCTTGTAGCCCAGGCTGTATACATTGGGGATGCCAAATAGCTCATCCGCTCTGGAGCGGGATAGAATCATGGCCGAATCTCCGCTGAAATGCTCGCTGATCGTTTGCTCCGACATTCTGATATAGTCCAGATTAATCAGTATTTTGCCCTTCAGATTGGACTTCACAGACTGATAGAGCGGCGCAACCATCGTTTCAAAAAAAGGCTGAATCTGATCCTGTTCATGAATACCGGAATGCTCCAGCTTCAGCTTAAAATCACTGCTTCCCATCTCGCTTCTAAGCTCATCATTGATTTGCTGATAGAAGTTCGTCATCAGGGCCAGAGGGATATTCCTGTACTTCAGCTCCTGTGCAGCATGGATAAATTCACTGTAGAGCGACCAGTAATTGGACAGATAGATAGACAATCCGTTTCCTCCTTCTTCATGCACCGGTTTTGGCAGCTTTTTTATTTCTTCTGCTGCATTAATTTCAGCTCTTCTCTCAGCTCCTTGCAGGTTCGCTGCGGGGGAAGCATCTGGATGAACTGGCTCTTCTCCTGGTGCTGCAATTGAAAGTGAATGGACAGCTCGGTGATATAGTTATCATCCAGAACCTCATCCACCGGGTAGAAGTCCCAGAACTGGTTGAGCCGCCAGAAGAACCGGCCGTCGCCAATTCTATAGAACTCCGGATTCTCATCCCAGTAGGACCCGAACTTGTCATGAATGACAGGAAGAATGGTGCTTCTGTGCAGGATGGAGCAATGATCAATGACGCAAGGGGCCACCGAAACGATTTTTTTGGCCGGTCTTAACTGGCTGCGGGTCACTTCATTGTGTTCATTCAAGTAGTTGACCAGCGATGCAGAGTAGGCAATCATGACCTCGGGGTTCTCCTCCAGATAGTCCACCATCTGCTCAAGTCTAGTATTTCTGTAACAGTTGTCATCCGTAGCATAGGAAATATACTCTCCCTTTGCTTGATACAGGGCTTGATTAATCAGCGCGGAATATCTGACCTTCTCCACCCTCTGCTGCAGGGTTTCTGTATCGCTTCTGAAGAATTTGATTCTCTTATCCTTGAGATAGGGCTCAATCACTTTCAGAGTTTCTTCATTCGAGTTATCATCCATCAGGTAGAATTCAAAATCTGTAAGCGTCTGATCCAGAATGGATTCAATGGACTTTGCGACATATGCGGCCTTATTGTAGCTGGTCATAATGATCGTAACTTTTGGCAATCGAATACCTCCCTCGCTGTTTACTTGCTATCATATGTATCCTTCTTCGAAACGGTATAGGTTAGAAGACTAAATTTTCAAATGGAGGACAGAATGCTTCTCTGGATCTAAGGGCAACCTGAATAAACGCCTAACAGAATAACTGTAAGGCGTGAATCAGGTCCGGTAAATCCGTCTATCAAGCTTGCACGTTCATTAACAAATCATGCACCCGGTGTTCAAAAGTATGGGCGGCCAGCACCTGCTGCCTCGCTGCTTCAGCTATCCGCTTGCGCTCATCGTCATGTGCCATATAGTAATGGATTTTCTGCAGTAAATCATGCTTATCCTGATACGAAACCACCTGATTTCCTTCCTCAAATTGATGACGGAGCCCGCTTCTATAGTCTGTAAGCTGAAACGCTTCACAGCTGGCCGCGTCGAAAGTGCGGTTGTTGATGCTTGTTGCGATGATCCCCGCCCGGTTCCGGTTGTACTTCTCAGCGGAGGGCCGGTGGATATTCAGCACAATCTTAGCGCCATTATAATAATTCACGGCTGTTTCGGGCTTCACCCAGGCGTTCACCAGCTCTATAGTCTGGCCGGGCTGCTTCACCCATTCATTGTAATACCTGCCCCACCCTCTCCCCACAATTTGAATCCGGTAATCGGTTCTCTGGAGTAAGAATTCGATAAGCTCTATGCGGTTACTGTAGGGTACACCTACTAAACAAATATCACTTTCATACTCTTCAGAGACCTCTGAGGGATGAAACAGGCAGGGATCTGTGCCCAGTGGCAGATGATTGACATGGGGATGACCAAGCTGTCTGTACTGTTCCAATGCGGCTTGATCGATGGTGAAGATGTAATCAAAATAAGGGATGAGCGAAACCGTCCAATCCATATAATAAGGGTCCTCGGTCAGCCATATAGCTGACTTCCCTTTGGTTTGTTGTATGAATTCCAGCACAGGTGTCGTGATTTTGAGGCCGGCCAGGACCAGAATCAGATCCGGCTGCAGGGACTGCTGCTTAAGCTTTAGCGCATCCAAGCCACTCTTTAGCGTGAAAGATTCACAACGATGGCCGGCCTTCGAAAAGGCTTCTATTATACTCTGCTCAAAAAAGTAATAGACGGCCCGGAAACCTGAGGTAATAAATAGAATATTCAAATATATTCCTCCCTTATAAACTCCCAATTTTCCAAAGAATAGGATGTCGCCCCAAGCATAATATCCATGAAAACCATATGATGTGATTATGATCAAATTGGAGGTGAAAATATGGCGCAAACATTAGTTGAATATGCAAGAAGTTTCCATACCAATCTAAGCACCGGAGTTATTATGATTCCAGTCCCTGCCACACCAACTCTGATATTAGAATTCGGTATGGCAATTCCTCCTGCTCCAAGCAATTATGTAGAACTCACTACTACCGTTGGCTGGGAGGTAACGAACGTATTTGCTACTCCGCCCGATCAGCCCAAGCTCCTGCTTGAAGTCCTTGTAGATGGCATCCTGGTCGGCAGTGCCCAGCAGTCCTCCATCTCGAACGATGAAGACGAACCACTGCGGATGACCACCATGTTCCAGACCATTCTTACCGATCTTCCCGAAGGATATTATGCGATTCAGGTATTTGCTACTAACCTGGAGGATCTTCAAGGAGATATCACCTTAAGAGGCCCTATCCTCATCACCGGAAAGGTAATCGCCACTGTATAAAGGCTATACAAAAAAACTCCTTGGTAGAAGTCTTATTTGCACTAAAGCAAACAAGACTAACTTCTACTAAGGAGTTTTTGTATGCATCTGAGCGGTTACCTGCTCAGAGCGCGTTCTCACTAACCTCACGACTCTCCAGCGCATTCCAGTCATCCTGGGACAGCAGCTCCAGCTGGGCTTCCAGCAGCGTCCGGAACCGGGTACGGTAGATCGAAGCCTGCTTGCGCAGCTCCTCGGTCTCGATCGCCACCTTGCGGGATTTGGACAACGCTTCGTTGATAATCCGGTCGGCGTTCTTCTCCGCTTCCTTGAGGATCAGCTGGGATTCCTTCTTGGAGTTGTTCTTCACATCATCCGCAGCCTCCTGGGCTACAAGAATGGTCTTGGACAGACTTTCTTCAATATTGACGAAATGATCCAGGCGTTCCTGAAGAGTTAACAGCTGGTTGTGCAGTTCCTTGTTCTCCCGGATCACACTCTCGTAATCCTTAATCACCTGATCCAGAAATTCATTGACCTCATCTTCGTCATAACCGCGGATTCTCCGGGAGAATTCCTTGTTATGTATATCGAGCGGTGTTAATGGCATGCTGTGCACCTCCTAGAAATTTCGGTGAAGATTATAGATGAAAGACAATTACCGGCGCACGGCCTGCTAAATGTCCATATTTCCCTGAGATTATCAATTTCGACAAGCACAGCTGTAATCCTGCAAAGACTTCAGACAAATTTGCCTACCAAAATCCGGTAACGGCCCTTCTTCGTCAAGCTGCCGATCTCCAGCACCTTGAACCGTCCGAAGCCCTGGATAGAGACCATGTCCCCGTCCTTCAGCGAACAGGACGGATCTTCCTCGACCTTCCAGTTCACCCGGACGCGCCCGGCCTTGATCGGGGCCAGAATCTTGCTCCGGCTGAGCCGCGTGACATCCGCTGCAATCCCGTCAAGCCGGAGGGAAGCCACTGTGAACTCCATCTTCTCCAGCTTGACTTCACTGCTGCGCAGACCCGATAACGGCAGGATCTCGGTACTGACATTAATCCGGTGTACACCGGTCAAATGGATGGACAGGTAATCCGCGATGTCAGCAGCCACCACTACGTGACAGCCGTCTTCCAGCACATGAATATCACCGATCTTGCCTCTTTTGATGCCAAGTCCCAGGATTGCCCCCATATAATCCCCATGCATAAGCGAGAGAAATTTCTGTTCGCCGGAGGTGATATTCAGCACGCTTAACTCCATATCCTCATCTGTGAGGTCACGATAATCCGGAGCCACCAGCCCCCGCTTCCGTTCGGCATCCGAAGAACCGCCCTCCCAGCGCACAATCACATCGGGATGGCGGTTCACCAGACTCTGCAGAATATAGGCCTGACGGGGGTCCAGGAATTCGGTCAGCTTCGTCTCATGATACTCTCCGGCATTCGTAACCCACTCCCAGGCCTTGTCCACAAACGGCCGCTCATCCGGGTGGAAATGCCCGTAGATTTCATTCTTCATCGGATTAGCCGAAGACCGAGGCTACGATAGAGTGAAGCCCGACTGCGGCAAAGCGCAGCATGATAATCGCGACAATCGGGGAAATATCCAGCGTTCCAAATAGCGGAGGAATAATCCTCCGGAACGGTGCCAGATACGGCTCCACCAGCTTGCCCAGCAGCTCACCGATAAAGTTCTCACGCAGATTCGGCAGCCAGGACATCAGAATGTATACGAGGATCATGTAATAGTAAATCTGAAATAGGATGTCTATAATTGAAGATATTTCATTCAAACCCTGCTCACCTCATTCGATTGTAGTCTTGCTCGTCACCCAGGATCTCGGTAATGGAGCCTTGAATCTCCACTGTGTCCGGTGTGCACATAAATATATTGCCCCCAATTTTGGATATTCCTCCACCCAGAGCATAAACAGTTCCGCTGAGAAAATCGATAATCCGCATCGCCTGGTCATTGCGCACCCGCTGCAGGTTAATTACTACCGTGCGGTGTGAACGCAGATGGTCGGCAATCTCCTGCGCCTCATCATACGAACGCGGCTCGTAGAGCACAACCTTCACATTTTTTTGGGAATGAATGCTGACGACGTTGGCCCTCTGATTCTTGCGTGTTTCTACAGGGGCGGGTTCGTATTCATCCTCATCACGGGAGATTTGCTCCCGTTCCACAATCTCCTCTTCCTCCTGCAAGCCCAAGAAACTCATAAATCGGTTCATCACGCCCATCATTCTCCCTCCTCATGACCTACTAATACCGTTCCCAGGCGTACCCGGGTGGCTCCTTCCTGTATCGCCACTTCAAAGTCATTCGACATGCCCATCGACAGCTCTTCTATTGGCTCAGGTGTCAAGCCCAGGAGATTCAGGCGGTCACGCAGCTCGCGGAGTCCGCGGAATACCGGCCGGGTCGCCTCGGGGTCTTCCTCGTGAGGGGCCATCGTCATCAGGCCGATGACCTTCACCCGGTCAAGCGGGGCGATCTCCCTCAGGAAGTCCTCCACCGCTTCCGGCGCCAGGCCGAACTTGGTATCCTCGCCTGAAATATTCACCTGCAGGAACACCTTCACTTCAAGTCCCGCAGCTTCCGCCTTCTTATGCAGCTCCCTGGCCAGCGACAGCCGGTCCAGAGAGTGAATATATTGAAATTTACCGATAACGTCCTTCACCTTATTCGTCTGCAAATGCCCGATAAAGTGCCAGATTCCCTTATGTCCAAGCGCATTCCATTTCGGCTCCGCATCCTGCCAGCGGCTCTCGGCGATCTCCTCAAGACCTGCCTCCAGCACAGCGGCAACCGTATTCAGCGATACGTATTTCGTTACCGCAATCAGCTTGACTTCACTGGCATCCCGGCCGCTGGCCGCGCAGGCCCGTGCGACACGTTCCCGGGTAGTGGCTATTCTTTCTTGTAGCGAGGCCAAAATGTCAACTCTCCTTTATTCCGATCCAGCTCGTCATTCTCCCAGTGACCCCGTTTTCCTTCCGGTACGAAAAGAACAGATCACTGTTACAGCTTGTACACCAAGTTGTACATTCGATATGAGTCGGCAATATTCCTGCTTTTATCATAATGCGTTGATTCAATTCTTTCAAGTTCAGCATCATTTTGCTGCTGTCTGTCTCCGATGGTCTATATACAGCCCGTGCGCCTTCCGCCGCATCCGGCAGGTTCAGCCTGGCCTCCAGCCGGCGGACAGGGTCCATCACGTAATCATCCACCTCATAGCAGCAGTCTCCGATGGAAGGCCCTATAGCGGCCTGTATGTCCTCTGGACGGGTCCCGTACGTCTGTCCCATGCGCTCCACCATCGCCGCCGCGATTTCCGCCACGGTCCCCTTCCAGCCTGCATGCGCCAGCCCTACCACGTGGTTCAGCGGATCATGGAAGAACAGCGGCACACAATCAGCGTAAAAAGAAGTCAGCAGCACCCCGGGCACATTCGTCAGCAGCCCGTCAGTGGCCTGAAAGGCAGAGGCCCGGTCCAGGCTGCCCCGGCCGCGTTCCTGTTCTGTAATGACTGCGATCTCTTTGCCGTGGGTCTGTTCCCCGCAGGTCCAGTCGGCCAGCCGGAATCCCAGACTCGCAGCCAGCAGGCTGCGGTTAGCCAGCACATCCGCCGGATCATCGCCTACATGAAAAGCACAATTGAAGCTGTCATAGGGCTTCGTTCCGCTCCCGCCTGCTCTGCCGGTGAAGCCTGCAGTAATGCTCCTATACGGCTCACGCCACGGCTCCAGATGCAGCAGCATGGGCGCTGTACCATTTTGCATAAACGGTTCCATCTCTTCACCTCCGCTTAAGTGTACCACAAAGTATTCCCCACAAAGTGATGAAACGCTCCGGTGTCAATTCAAGTACTTTGCGGGGGCCCCGAAAACATACTTCACAAACTCAGCCCACACCGTCCATTTCTCAACCCACCCTATGACTATACCCATATCCGCAGAAAAAAGACGCACCTCATTAATAAGTGCGCCGTTCACTGCGGTCCGGCCGATCCAGGTACATCATCTCGCGGTCTTCCTGTCCCTGCGGTATGCGGGGCTCCTCCAGCTTCACGAGCACGACATCTGCACCGATCTTCACGATATTCCGCCACGGAATCACCAGATCGGCGCCGCCGCCGAACAGCCCCATGAATCTGGTGTACCCCGGGACAATCACAGCGTCAATGACGCCTCTACGCAAATCCAGCTCCAGATCGCTGATCTGGCCCAGCCGTTTACCGTCAACAATATTGATTACATCTTTGGTTTGAAAATCGGAGATTTTCATCTTTTTACCCGAAGCTGACGTTTCCTCAATCATCCTGCCACCCCTGTACATTCAGACCTATAGCTTAAGTATATGTCCTTAGGGCTTGGCCGCATGACTGTATTCCAGAGCCTTAGCGCCCCGGACATATAAAAGGATATTCCGGCTAGCCGCTAGTTGCCGCTATCCGGAATATCCTCCGCTCATTTATAGATTGTGGTCAGGACTTTACATGCTTTTGCATTTGCTGGATCGCTGATTTCTCCAGCCGTGAGACCTGGGCCTGTGAGATGCCAATCTCGTCGGCGACCTCCATCTGGGTCTTGCCTTCGAAGAAGCGCATCGACAGAATGCGTTTCTCCCGCTGCCCCAGCCGCTGCATGGCCTCCCGGAGTGCAATCTCCTCAATCCACGAGACATCCTTATTCTTGTCGTCACTGATCTGATCCATCACATAGATCGGGTCCCCGCCGTCATGATAGATCGGCTCGAACAGGGATACCGGGTCCTGAATCGCATCAAGGGCGAAGACAACATCCTCCTTCGGAACGCCGAGCGCTTCAGATATTTCGAAGATCGTCGGCTCCCGCGAATTCTGGTTCGTCAGGCTGTCACGCACCTGCAGCGCCTTATAGGCAATGTCGCGCAGGGAGCGGGATACCCGGATCGGGTTGTTATCCCGCAAGTAGCGGCGGATCTCTCCGATGATCATCGGCACCGCATAGGTGGAGAACTTGACATTCTGCGATAAATCGAAATTATCGATGGCTTTCATGAGTCCGATGCAGCCTACCTGAAACAAATCATCCACGAACTCTCCACGATTATTGAACCTTTGAATCACGCTTAGCACAAGCCTGAGGTTGCCATTTACCAATTTCTCTCTGGCGGATCGCTCGCCCTGCTGCTGCAGCGAAGTGAACAATGCCCGCATTTCCACGTTCGTGAGAACAGGCAGCTTGGCGGTGTCCACACCGCAAATCTCGACTTTATTTCGGGTCATGATGATTAACCTCCCAAGGAGAAACATTACTGTACATTATCTCCCCGGTCCGGCATTTTATTCCTCAGCTTTCATCACTTACACCATCTTGTTGAACTCCTTGCGCAGCCGCTTGATAATTCGTTTCTCCAGGCGCGAAATATAAGATTGGGAGATGCCCAGCAGATCGGCCACATCCTTTTGCGTTTTTTCCTCGCCGCCCCGCAGTCCGAACCGCAGCTCCATAATCAGCCGTTCCCGCTCGCTAAGCTTCTCCAGCGCCTTCTGCAGCAGCTTACGGTCCACCTGCTCTTCGATGTTCCGGTAGATCGTATCGTTCTCCGTGCCCAGCACATCCGAGAGCAGCAGCTCGTTGCCGTCCCAGTCAATATTCAGCGGTTCATCAAAAGAAACCTCGCTTCTGGTCTTACTGTTGCGCCGCAGATACATCAGAATCTCATTCTCGATGCAGCGCGAGGCGTAGGTGGCCAGCTTGATTTTTTTCTCCGGATCAAAGGTGTTGACCGCCTTAATGAGTCCAATCGCGCCAATAGATACCAGATCCTCGATGTTAATGCCGGTGTTCTCGAATTTCCGGGCGATGTAGACCACCAGCCGCAGGTTGCGCTCAATCAGCATGGCCCGGACGGCCGCATCCCCGCTGGAGAGCCGCTGGAGCAGAAATTCCTCCTCCTCGCGTGTCAGCGGCGGCGGCAGCGCTTCACTTCCCCCGATATAATAAATCTCCTGGCTCTTCAGACCGAGCAGAAACAGCATGCGGTAATACTGCAGTTGCAGCACAAGCTTGAATTTGACCATTATTGTTCCTCCTATAGGTTACTTAGCCCATCACCTTGTCAGCCGGTGCTTCTGGAGCACTCTCTTTATGGGTCAGGTCAGGATGTATGACCGCCCGGTACGCGCCGTCTCCCGACAGTGTCCCGCCATCCAGCCCGATGAGTACCCTTGTGCTGCAAAAGGTATCACCGCCAAGCTCTATCCTCACCTTATCCGGCTTCAGCGCGAGCATGAAGGATGCCCCGCGGTTGACGCCTCTGTACGGCACCAGCCGCACTCTGTCCTGCCAGGCGAACGACTGCCCGTCCGTTTCCAGTACAAGTGTATCTGCACCCGTCTGGGTCAGCCTCCCTTTCCAGGAAGCCGGCAAATGGCCCTCCCACAGCGAGGCTTCCATCACCATCACCGGAATCCTCGTCAGCGGATCGCTGAGCCGGTTCCCGGTATCCAGCAGTCCGGGGCAGGTAACCGACACTCCGTCGATCTCCACTGTCACTTCCCCGATATAGGAATCCAGCTGCTCTCTGTACCGGCGGGAGGACTGGATCAGCTTGAAGAGCAGCAGCACCAGCGGAAGCAGGGCAAGCACGAACCAGAACCCGATCTTCAGCCGGTAAGCTTGGCCTCCCGATGAGGTGAAGATCATGCCTTTCCAGAGGTCACCAGAGCTTTGCAGCAGATAATGAACGCCTATGATCCCTCCCGCCGCCGCAAAATTAATGATATAAAACGCCCCAAATGCCCGAAGATAGCTTTGCAGACTTCTAAATCCAAAGGCTATCCAGATCATCAAAACCGATAAACCGAATTTGACGAGAAAGGTATACAGAAAGGACAGCTCCGGTACGAACATCATGACGACATAGAGTGCACCCGCCAGCGCTGAGAGAGTCAGGCGCCACCAGGATACCTTGTGCTTCACCAGCCAGCTTGTCAGCCACAGCAGGACTCCGTCGATCAGCAGATTGGCGGCAAAAATCAAGTCAATATACACAACCATCGCTCTCACCTGCCTGCAAGCGGATATCTATCCGGAGGCCGGGGTGCAGGCTCTCTTTTTAGACGATAAGATTAGTATAGAAACTCCCGCATCCAAAGTCTGTCTAAACATGGGGGGCGTTCTTGCAGTTTTTTTGTCGAGTTATGGGCCTTGAGAGGAACATCAGCACACAAGTGGAAACGGCTTTGCCGTCCTTTAAAAGGACGGTACCGTTTCAGCGAGAAATAGAAGGATAATGTATAGCGTGGAACATATAAATTCTTATATTTCAACAAAAGCCAGCCTTAAGCGGCTGGCTTCAGACGTGCCGGATTTAATTGTTGATAGATTTCAACTCTTCTTCGGAGAGTCCGGTTGCCTTCTGCACTGAAGGATAATCCATTCCCATAGACAGGAGATTCTTTGCTATTACCCGTTTGGCTTCTAGTTCACCTGCCGCTGTACCCTTGGCGAAGCCTTCCCTAAGCGCACCATCCCGCTGCGAGGCTTCGTCCATCAGAAACTTCTGGCGGTCCTCATATTTACGGCGGGCTTCTGAATCCTGGCTCAGAAATTCCAGCGTCTCCATCGCCTTCTTCAAGGCTGGCTCGTTCATTTGCAGCACCTCCCAATCAGAGTAGTCAATCCCTTTTAGAAATAACAGCCAGTTCACAAGGCCGCCCTCGCCGGGTATAAGCGGCTGGTTCAACTTGGGCAGCTCCAGGAAATGAATCTCGATATCGTCTGTCAGCGGCGCTCCGCTGCTGTCCTCCCGCAAATGAAATACACTATGGGTATGTTCATTGGGCAGCACCTTATAATTCAGAATGTTGATCGTCACGCACTTCTTGAGATCAATATATTTGCCGTTGACCTGAAGCTGGCCGGCATACCGTTTGCTCCAATAATACAACGTGCGTTTCTCAATATCATATTTGTTGAAAAGCTGCATCTCGATGTTGATTAGCTTGCCGTCAACCGTCTTCGCCCATATATCAAATATCGCCTGCTTATCCAGCGGATCATCCTTATCCGTATAAGGATTAAGCAGCACTACTTCCTCCAGCGGAAGATCGCCCGCATCCAAGAATATCCGGTTCAGAAAAGCGAGCAGTACATCCTTGTTGCCCTCGCTTGCAAATATCCGCTTAAATACAAAATCCACCCGGGGGTCCAGCATTTCCATGGTATCGTCTCCCGTTAACGTTATTATACAGCCTGAAAAGCAAAAAAACACCATACCCCGCAGTTCAAAGCTGCGTGATACGGTGCTTCCGTAACAGTCAAAGCTATAATCGCTATTAATGGCTCTTAATCATTATTGCCGCGTGTCCGGTTGCGCAGGAAGGTCGGAATATCCAGCTGATCAGAGCTTGTCTGATTCCCGAATGGACGAAGATTCTCACTCTTGCTCTTATTATCAGCAGATGGTTCGCTGTTTGCCGCAGGACGGCGTACAGGAGCTATGGGAGAAGGCTTGTGTTCAAAACCGGTCGCAATAACCGTAACCTTGATCTCGTCCTTCATGCTCTCTTCGATAATGGCACCGAAGATCATATTCACTTCAGGGTCCGAAGCAGAGGTAACAATCTCGGCGGCTTCATTCACTTCGTACAGGGAGAGGTTAGAGCCGCCTGTAATATTCATAATGACGCCGCGCGCACCTTCGATGGAGGTTTCAAGCAGCGGGCTCATAATCGCCTTGCGGGCCGCCTCAGATGCCCGGTTCTCGCCGGTGGCAATCCCGATGCCCATAAGCGCTGAACCGCGCTCCGTCATAATCGTCTTTACATCGGCAAAGTCAAGGTTGATCAGGCCGGGAACCTGAATAAGGTCGGAGATGCCTTGTACCGCCTGACGGAGTACATTGTCCGCTTCACGGAAGGCTTCGAGCATTGGAGTCTTCTTATCCACAATTTCCAGGAGGCGGTCATTCGGAATCACAATCAGCGTATCAACCTTTTCCTTGAGCGCTTCGATTCCAAGCTCTGCCTGGTTGGCACGTTTTCTGCCTTCAAAAGTGAACGGGCGGGTCACGACGCCTACCGTCAATGCTCCGCATTCTCTGGCGATTTCGGCAATGACAGGCGCTGCGCCTGTTCCGGTACCGCCGCCCATGCCTGCGGTAACGAAGACCATATCCGCGCCCTTCAGCGTATTCGAGATCAGATCGCGGGATTCCTCTGCCGCCTTCTTGCCGACCTCAGGATTCGCTCCTGCGCCAAGTCCGCGGGTCAATTTATCTCCGATTTGTAATTTATGCTCCGATTTGGCCATATGCAGCGCTTGGGCGTCTGTATTAACCGTGATGAACTCAACACCCTGAACGCCATTTTCAATCATCCGGTTCACAGCGTTGCTTCCGCCGCCGCCGACGCCGATGACTTTTATTTGCGCCAAACTCTCCATTTCAAAATCAAATTCCAACATATTGTTTCCATCTCCCCCTCGAGTAGTGCTTGGATGGCCAGTCCAAGTATATCTGGATTACACTTATATGAACTCGCTAAACATATTCTTTAGTCGTTCCACCAGACCCGGCTTCTTGGAAGAATCCTGAACCGGCGCTGCGCTCTGCTTGCTGCGGTTAACGGTCTTCTTGTTGGCACTTCCGCCGCTGCTCCGTCCGCGGTAGTTACGTACCACATTATGAAGAATGCCTACGCCGCCGGTGAAGCCGGGGTCGCGTACTCCAATATAATCCGGAACAGCGATCCGTACGGAGGCTGCCAGCTCGTTCTGGGCTACCTTAAGCACCCCAGGCATCGATACTGTGCCACCCGTAAGTATATAACCTCCCGGGAGCTCCGTATAACCAAGCCGCTTCACTTCCTGGCGGATCAGGTGGAAGATTTCCTGGACTCTCGGCTCGATAATCGCAGCCAGATCTTCCTGGTTGAATTCCTTCTCTACATTGCTGCCGATACGCAGGACCTTGAAGACGACCTCCGAAGCGGCATCGTCGATCCAGGCACAGCCGTATTTCAGCTTGACCTTCTCGGCCTGGTCGGTAAGTGTCCGAAGTCCATACGCAATATCATTGGTTATGAATTCTCCTCCGATCGGAATCGTGGAGGTTGCACTAAGGGAACCTTCTTCATATACGGCTATCGTGGCTTGTCCGGCACCTATATCCACCAGTACAGCCCCCATCGATTTCTCATCTTTGGAGAGCGCTAATCCGCCAGCCCCGAGAGACATAAGGACAAGATCTTTAACCTTCAGACCTGATTTCTCCACGCAGCGGAGCAGATTATGTATGGGGGTCTTGGCACCGGTAATGATCGTGGCCTCCACTTCCAGGCGGACGCCAATCATTCCGCGCGGGTCCTGAATGCCTTCTAGGCCGTCGACGATATACTGCTTGGCTACAACATCAATAACCTCGCGTTCCGGCGGGAGTGCAATAACCTCCGCTGCCTTGATTACGCGGTCGATGTCATCTTCGCCGATCTCACGGTCCTCATTCTGAACGGCAACTACGCCGTGGCTGGATTGCAGGCCGATATGATTGCCGGATATGCCGACATACACCTCGGATATTTGAATACCGACCATTTGCTCCGCATGCTCTACGGCACTCCTGATCGATTGCACAGTCTGATCGATGTCTACAATCGCACCCTTGCGTATCCCTTCCGAATCAGCAGATCCAACGCCAATAATATTGAAGGTTCCACTAGTAACTTCCCCGATTATTGCCCGAACTTTGGATGTACCGATGTCCAAACTAACAATGATGTCATTGTTGCTCAAGCCCTATGGCACCTCCTGTTATAATCATAATAAACATGTCTTTGATCCCGGTCGCGGGAAACATCTCTGTACATATTCAACATCCCTAATCCTTTCCCTCTTTTTTCAACAAATTTTTTGAGAGGAATAATATGACAAGGTATTCACGTGCAGGCAGATGCTCTCCGCTTAGCGGGATCAGCACCTGACATTCAAACAAGTGGAAACGGCATTGTCGTCCGTTTAAGGACGATACCGTTTCAGCGAGAAATAGAAGGATAATGAATAGCGTGAAACCTATACATTCTTATATTTTAAGAAAAACAAGAGAACAGCGGCTATATCCTGGATTGCATCTCAAAAAATCCGCAGAAAAAAGAGGGATATTGCTTATTGCCCGTAAAACAGATTGTAGCATTTATTCCGCTCTATTAGTAGGGACTATTTACTCTTGTGCAGCTGCGTCTTCTCCGTTGTCCTCGGCTTCAGAATGGAACGGAACATAGGAATCGGCCTCCAGCATTTTGATCAGTCCCGGCTCCTCCGTCTGAATCACCTGATTCAAATAGCCTACTTTATCCTTCAGCAGTGAAATGGCCGTTATGACCTCAAAGCGTGAACGTGTGTAGAGCTTGATCCGGTCCGGAAAAGATAACGTCGGGGAAGGTACAATCTCCGATATATCACTGGTCAGCTCATTCGGAATGCCGGCCAGCGCCTGGCACAGCTTGGTCTTATAAGGATCGTCAGCCTTCCAGTTAGTCAATATCGGCTTCTCTACAGCAATTCCGGTATCTGTCACAGAGACGGCGGCCCCGCTCGACAGAATAGCCTCCAGCACGCCTGCCTGATCTAGCTCATAGGCAACCGCCGGGTACTCCTTCACAGTGATCGTAACCACACCGGGGAACTTCTTGCTTACCTGCGCCTCCTGAACCGTATCCAGCCCTTCCAGCGCCTTCCCCACAGTATCTCCGGAGACTGCAAAGAACTGTCCACCGATCTTTAGGCCGCTTGCAGCCAGCAGCTTCTCGCGGGACGTATATTTATCCCCCTGCATTTCAATGGCTGTAATCTTGCTGATCGACGAACGGAAGAAGATTACAGCCAGCAGCGCAGTGAACAGCAGTGCCAGGATGATGATGATTTTACGGTTTTTTCTCTTGCTAGGCTTGTCCTCTTTCAAAAGAGGTATTCGCGTTTTTGGCATTCTCATATCTCCGTAATAAGGCCCTGTCTCCTTCCTCACGGCTACGCCGAAGGAGACAGGGAGCTTTAATTGGCCAAATCCAGCGGGTCAGGCACCGGCACCTTGCGGCTAATGCGCGCCCCCAGCTTTTGAAACAATAATTCGATGCCGTCATATCCCCGGTCAATATGATGCGCCTGCTCTACAATAGTCGTTCCCTGAGCAGCCAGCCCGGCGATTACAAGGGCTGCTCCTGCCCGCAGGTCAGTAGCCTCAACCGTTGCCCCATACAACCTCTTAACGCCGCGTATGAATGCCCTGTTCAGATCAATGGAGATATCGGCTCCCATCCGGGCCATCTCCTCCACATGCTTGAAGCGCCCTTCGAAGACCGTTTCCTTAATCACACTGAATCCTTCCGCCAGGGACAATAGAACCATAACCTGAGACTGCAGGTCCGTAGGAAAGGACGGATACGGAGAGGTAACAATTCGCTCAACCGCACGGGGACGTCCCATACAGCTGATATTAATTATATCATTGCACACTGTAATTTGAACACCGGCGCGCCTCAGGATGTGGATCAGGGAGGTCAAATGTCCTGCATTGGTGTGTGTCAGCGTCACATTGCCCCGCGTGGCGGCGGCGGCAATCATCACGGTTCCGGCAACAATCCGGTCGGGGATCACCTCATAGCTGCAGGCATGGAGCTTGCGGACACCCTGAATGGTGATCGTATCCGTCCCTGCGCCGATGATATGTGCCCCCATCGCATTGAGGAAGTTCTGCAGGTCCTGGATTTCCGGCTCTCTCGCTGCCCCGGAGATGGTGGTCGTGCCCTCGGCCATGGCGGCGGCCATCATGATATTCTCCGTGGCGCCCACGCTGGGATAATCCAGATGGATATCACAGCCTCTCAAGCTAGCAGCCCGGCAGCAGATCCGGCCGCCCGTCTCCTCAATCTCTGCCCCGAGCAGCTTCAAGCCCTGCAGGTGGAGGTCGATCTTGCGCTCCCCGATGGCACAGCCCCCCGGCTGATAGATCGTCACTTCCCCGAACTTGGCCAAAAGCGGGCCCATCAGGAATATGGAGGATCTCATCTGCCGCATCAGGTCCTCCGGAACATGAGAGGTCAGGAGAAAGGACGTATCGACGGTGACCGTCTCCTCTTCATGTACTGTCCTGCAGCCCAGCCTCTGCAGAATATGCAGCATCGTTTCGATGTCCAGCAGCTTCGGCACATTATGCAGTGAGTGAACTCCTTCGGCCAGCAGGCTGGCTGCCAGAATCGGCAGTGCCGCATTTTTTGCTCCATGGATACGTATGGTGCCTGACAGGGGGGTTCCGCCCTCAATCACCAATTTGTCCAATGTATCACCTCCGAGATTACCGCTCACCCACCGTAAGCACTTCCTGCACCACGGTCCTGCAGAATCGGCCGGAACGAACTCCGTTTCCGAATCTCAGGCATCAAGAAGCGCTCTGGGTGATTGTCACGATTATAGGATCATCCTATGTTCGGAGCTCCGTGTGTGTGACAATGTCAGCCCGGATTCTAGCGTCCCCGTCCTGCAGCCAGCCTGCGGAGCTCGCTGACAACCAGGGAGGCGGAATCTCTTTTACCGAGGCGTCTAGAGGCCTCCGACATGCTGTGACGCAGCGTATCCGCTCCGATGATCTTCTGAACCGCTGTGAACAGCGCCTCGCCGCTTAAGTCCTTCTCCAGCAGTACCACTGCCGCACCTTCACCTTCCAGCGCTCTGGCGTTGGCTTCCTGATGATTGTTCGTTACATTGGGAGACGGAATGAGGACAGAGGGTATGCCAAGCGCGGTAATCTCTGCGAGAAAAGAGGCGCCTGCCCTGTTCACGATCAGGGAAGTGCAGGCCAGCACCTCAGGCATATTGTGAACGTAAGGGAGGACATGCAGCCAGTTCGGAATACCACCCAGCTGCTCGCGTACCGCTTTGCGGGTATCCTCAAAGTAAGACTCTCCGGTGACATACACATAGTGAACACCATTACCCTTACCCACAAAGGGTGCCATTTCAATCATGGCACGGTTAATCGCCTTGGCTCCCCCGCTTCCTCCCACAACCAGTACCACCGTGCTTCCTTCGGGGATACCGAGTGAAGCGAAGCCGCGTTGCGGATTAGCCGTCATGACCGTAGTGGCCCGGGGATTGCCCGTATAGATTACATTCTTGGCCCCGGGAAAAGCCGGCTCTGTGCCTTCAAAGCTCACCGCGACCGTGCTGGCATACCGGCTGAGAAAGCGGTTGGTCAGTCCCGGAATCGCGTTCTGTTCATGGATCAGCGTCGGGATGCCGAGCCGGGAGGCTGCATACACCACAGGTCCGCAGACATAACCCCCGGTGCCGACAACCACATCAGGCTTGAACTCGCGCAGCATGGCTTTGGAGGCTTTGACCCCCTTCAGGAACCGCATGACCGTCTTCACATTATCCATCGACAGCTTGCGGCGGAAGCCTGTAATATCAATGGACTGGAAAGGCAGATTCTCCTGGGGAACCAGCTTGCTCTCCAAACCTCGCTTGCCTCCTATATACAGGAAGACAGAATCCGCATCTTCAGATTCCAGTTGTCTGGCTACGGCTACGGCAGGATAGATATGTCCTCCTGTGCCGCCGCCGCTAAGTACAATACGCATGTCTTTCACCTCGCATAACGGGATAAATTAAGCAGAATGCCAAGAGCTGTGAGCATCAGGGTGAGCGATGAGCCGCCATAGCTGATGAGCGGAAGCGTGATGCCGGTTACCGGAATCAGGCCGATTACCACACCGATGTTGATGACGACCTGAACCGCCACCATACAGACGATTCCTACGGCAAGATAGCTGCCGAAGCGGTCCGGCAGGCTCATGGCTACCTTCATTCCGCGCCAGATCAGCAGCAGGAACAGCAGCAGCACGGCCAGCCCTCCGATGAATCCCAGCTCCTCGGCCAATATGGAGAAAATAAAATCAGTCTGCGGCTCCGGGACATAGCTGTATTTTTGCCGGCTCATCCCGAAGCCCAGTCCGCCCAGCCCGCCGGGACCCACCGCGTAGAGCGACTGAATGATCTGATAACCCGCGCCCAGCGGATCGGACCACGGGTCCAGGAAGGCGGTGATCCGCTGCAGCCGGTAAGGCGCAGCGGCAATGAGTCCGGCGAACCCGGCCAGCCCCAGCGCACCGAGGGAGAGCAGATGCTTCATCCGCGCCCCCGCTGTGAAGACCATCATCATGGCCGCGCCGAACATGACAGTACCTGTGCCGAGATCCGGCTGAAGCATAATCAGTGCGAACGCGGAGCCGATCAGCGCAAGCGGCGGAAGCAGCCCGCGCATGAAGCTGGAGATGTCATACTCCTCGGTTCCGAGCCACTTGGCCAGGAAGAGGATCATCCCCATCTTCATGAATTCCGAGGGCTGAATACCGAAGGAGCTGATGCCCAGCCAGCTGCGCGCACCGCCGCGAACCACTCCGATGCCTGGAATCAGCACCAGCACCAGCAGGGCGAAGCACACGAGCAGGAGCGGCCGGGCGAATCTCTTCAGCACCAGGTAATCGGTGTTCGCCGTAATGAACATCGCGATGAGGCCCAGGCCTGCGAACAGCATCTGTCTTTTGACAAAATAAAACGAATCGCCATAATTGCGGAAGCCCAGAACGGACCCGGCACTGTATACCATTACCATACCGATAGCCAGTAAAGCCAGTATCGGAATCAGCAGCCAGATATCGGGCGCATGACGGGATTTGTTCATCAGGAGCACACCTCTTGCATCCGTAGTAGGGGCTTATCCACCCCCCTACTTAAAGGTTATGCACCGCCTCTTTAAAAATACGCCCGCGCTCCTCATAGGAGGTAAACATATCCCAGCTGGCACAGGCAGGGGACAGGAGAACTACATCCCCCGCTTCCGCCAGGGCGGAAGCCTCCCGCACAGCCTGCTCCAGCACGGCAGCGGCACTCTCCCCATTATCGACGGAGATGACCGTCTTTACTCCTGCCAGCCGGGCTACAGCCGCCAGCTTGTCCCGGGTCTGCCCAAGCGCCACCAGGGCTTTGACATTCTCTCCGAGGACAGGCAGCATCTCCATATAATCCGAGCCGCGGTCCAGGCCCCCGGCAATCAGAATGACCGGCTTCCGGAAGGAGGCCAGCGCCATGGAGGTAGCTTTGGAATTGGTAGCCTTGGAATTGTTATAATAGGCGGCCCCTGCCTTGTCTGTTACATACTCCAGCCTGTGCTCCACCCCGCGGAAGGAAGCCAGCACCGGACCCAGTACCGCCGGGTCCGCTCCTGCGGCAATGGCAATGCCGCAGGCAGCCAGCGCATTCCCTACATTGAAGCGGCCGGGAAGTCCGATAGAATCGACATCGGCTATTTCGGTCTCGCTCTCGGTGTAATCGCGGTAGATAATGACCCGCTTCAGTTCGTCTGCCGTATCCTCCACGTAGGACGGGCGGACGAAGATGCCCTGCACCAGCTCCTCGTTCATGGAGAAGGGCAGAATGCCCGCCTTCAGATAGGGTACCAGCTCGCGGCAGACCGGATCATCCCAGTTCAGCACAGCGGTGTCCTCCGGTCCCTGATTGGCGAACAGCTTGGATTTGGAGGCTACATAATCCTCCATGCCCCCATGGTAGTCCAGGTGGGTCTCAGCGACATTCAGCAAGGCAGCAATCTTGGGCCGGAACGCTTCCGTGCCCTTCAGCTGAAAGCTGCTTAGCTCGACCACCATCCAGTTGTCCGCGTCAGCCTCCTGTGCGGCCTGAGAGAGAGGCGTTCCTATGTTCCCGGCCACAATGGGGCGCATCCCTGCTGCCTCCAGCATATGGCCCACCCAGGTCGTTGTAGTGGTCTTGCCGTTGGAACCGGTGATGCCGATCATCGGGGCAGCGCAGAGATGATAAGCTACCTCTACCTCGGTCACGACCTCAATTCCCAGCTCCAGCGCCTGCTGCACCGGAGCGACCGAATAAGGAATCCCCGGATTCTTCACAACCAGCTGCACACCCTCGTGGATCAGGCTCTCCGGATGCCCGCCGCATAGAACAGAAATTCCCAAAGATTCCAGTTCGGAAGCTTCGGGACTCTGATCTCTTTCCTTTTTATCATTGACCGTCACCACAGCGCCGTGTTCGTGCAGCACCTTGGCCACCTGGACGCCGCTTTTGGCGAGCCCCA
The DNA here is from genome assembly GCF_038009085.1 of Paenibacillus sp. FSL R7-0210. NCBI lineage: Bacteria > Bacillati > Bacillota > Bacilli > Caryophanales > Paenibacillaceae > Paenibacillus > Paenibacillus sp. FSL R7-0210. Next base: position 728,179 of record NZ_JBBPAR010000001.1, on the reverse strand, counting down.
GGACGACCACCTCTTGACCACGGTACAGATCCGGATGTTTCATTCGTTACAACCCCTTGATGAGATATAGTCCAACTGCCGCCAGCACGAGGCCCACCGCCCAGAAGGAGACGACTACACGCCACTCCGACCAGCCGCCCAGCTCAAAGTGATGATGGATCGGGCTCATTCTGAATACCCGTTTGCCACGCGTCTTAAACGAGGCGACCTGAATAATTACGGACAGCATTTCAACCACGAAGACTCCGCCAATCACCACAAAGAGCAGCTCGGTCTTGGTGACAATAGCAATCGCGCCAATCGCCCCGCCGATTCCGAAGGAGCCGAAATCGCCCATGAACACCTTGGCAGGATGGGCATTGAATACGAGAAAGCCAAGCACTGCGCCAATCATCGCAGCGGCACAGACACCAGCGGCAATCGAGGTTGCCTGCATGGCTACCACCGCGAAGGCAGCGAGCGCAATTGCACTTACGCCTGATAGCAGACCATCCACACCGTCCGTGAAGTTAACGGCATTCGTGATTGCCATCATCATCAGCACAATGAACGGATAATAGAACCAGGGGCCCCAGTCGAAGCTGAAGGAGGTTCCCGGAACGCTGATATTCGTATGATGCCCGGCCGAGATCAGCAGGACGCTGAGCACGACGCCGACCAGCAGCTGGCCCAGCAGCTTCTGGCGCGCCGTAAGGCCGAGGGAGCGCTTGAACACAATTTTGATATAATCATCCAGGAATCCAATGAGTCCATAGCCCAGCGTAGCAGCCAGCAGTACATAGAAATCCGAATTAATGACCGAGAATTTCAGAAAAGACAGCGTGAACGCGACCATGATAATTACACCGCCCATGGTAGGGGTTCCCGCCTTTTTCAAATGGGTCTGGGGCCCGTCGTCACGAACCTGCTGTCCCAGCTTAAGCCGGCGCAGCAGCGGTATAATCAGCGGAGCGGCAATGACCGCAAGGATAAAGGACACAGCAATAGTCAGCAGAAGTAATTGATAATCCATGGGTACACCCCTCCTTTAGTTAGCATTCGCTTCAGAATGTTCTTTCAAGCGGTGGAGCACTTCTTCCAGCCGCATCCCTCTGGATGCTTTGAACAACACAACATCATCATTGCCGCACATCGCAGTCAAGGCATTGATCAAGGCTTCTTTATCTGTAAAAGCATAGATATGCCCGGCCTCGAACCGCTCCGAGGCCGCCGCCGCAAGCTGCGCCGACAGCGGCCCGAAGGTGAATACATCATCCGTCAGCTCCGGGTCGAGATAGCTGCCGATCTGCCGGTGGAACTGAAGCTCCTCCGGCCCGAGTTCCAGCATGTCCCCCAGCACCGCGATTCTGCGGCCGCTGCATTTCATGGACTGCAGCACATCAATCGCCGCTCTCATGGACGTAGGGCTGGCATTATAGGCATCATTCAAGAGCACCAGTCCGCTTGCCGCCTGAATAACCTCAATCCGCATACCGGTCAGCTTGAGGCCGCTTAGTCCTTCTGCCATATTCTCATCGGTCACCTTATAATGACGCGCCACTGCAAGCGCAGCGAGCGCATTAATTACATTATGCTGCCCCGGCAGCGGAAGGGTGAAGGCCCGCTCCCCATGCTGCAGCGAGGTGAAGGTCATTCCCCCGCTGTGCGTCATCAGGCCGGTCGGATAATCATCATTGTCATCCGACTGCCCGAAGCGGAAGGTTAGCAGCCCTTCAGGCGTGCGGAAGCCTGGCTCTGCCAGAACCTCGGCAAGCAGCGGCTCATCCCCGTTATAGATCAGCAGCCCGCCCGGCTGAAGTCCGTCCACAATCTCCAGCTTAGCTCTGGCAATCTCCTTGCTGGAGCCAAGCTGAAGCAGATGGGATTCGCCGACATTGGTAATTACCGCTACGTCAGGAGAAGCGAGCAGAGACAGCAGGGCGATCTCTCCCCGTGAGCTCATGCCCATCTCCAGCACAGCGATCTCAACATCGCTGTCCATGGAGAGAATCGTAAGCGGCAGGCCGATATGATTGTTGAAGTTCCCTTGGGTCTTGTGTACCTTGTACTGCACTTCCAGCAATGCCGTAATCATATCCTTGGTCGTCGTCTTGCCGTTGCTTCCCGTTACGGCAACCACCTGGGGGGCCACCTCGGCCAAATAGGCGGAGGACAGCTTCTGCAGTGCCGCTAAAGTGTCCTCTACCAGAATAACCCCGCCGCCTGCGGGTGCAGGCCCCTTATCCCTCTGCCAGAGGGTAGCGGCAGATCCTGCCGCCAGCGAAGCGGCCGCATAGTGATGGCCGTCGAAGTTCTCTCCAACGAGCGGGACGAACAGGCAGTCCTGCGATATTTTGCGCGAGTCGGTTACGACTCCCTTAATCTCTATATCCTTAGCTTCGGACGAGGACAGCTCTCCTCCGCACATTTCCGCGACGTTATGCAATGTTCTAATAATCAATAGCTTCGGCCCCTTATCACTTCTTTGGCAACGATGCGGTCATCGAAGTCATGAACGACTCCCTTGATCAGCTGATAGGTCTCATGACCTTTCCCCGCAATCAATACTACATCGCCGGGGCTTGCCATTTCAATAGCTTTTGTGATGGCTTCCCTCCGGTCCGGAATCATCTCATAGCGCTCACGCGCCACGCCATCCTCACGCAGGCCCGCCTCAATATCAGCCAGAATCTGCAGCGGGTCCTCCGTCCGCGGGTTGTCGGAGGTGACTAGCACATGGTCGCTGTATTTCGCAGCTATTTTGCCCATGAGTGGCCGTTTGGTCGTATCGCGGTCCCCGCCGCAGCCGAAGACAGTAAGCACCTTGCCCGCAGCGAATTCACATACCGCCTTCAGCACATTCTCCAGACCGTCCGGCGTATGCGCATAATCAACGATCACCGCGAAATCCTGCCCGGCATCCACCGATTCGACACGGCCGTCCACGCCGGCAACCGACTCCAGACTGGCCTTGATGTCCGCAAGCGGCACATCCTCCAGCAGCGCAGCCGTAATAGCCGCAAGCGCATTATAGACGTTGAACTTGCCGACCATGCGAAGCGAAATATCCGTCTCACCCTTAAACGTCTCCACGTGGAAAAAAGTTCCTTTGGCGGTGATCGATATTTGCGAGGCCCGGACATTGGCAGCCTTGTCGATACCATATGTAATGACCTCCGCTGCGGTCTGGGTGGCAAAATAGGCGCTGGCTTCATCGTCAGCATTCAGCACGGCATACTTGCGTTCTTCCTTCCACGGGGAGATCACGTTGCCGAGCCGCGAGAAGAACAAGCCCTTCACTGCACGGTACTCCTCCATCGTATGGTGGTAATCCAGGTGATCCTGGGTCAGATTCGTAAAGATCGCGGTGCGGTAGTCGGTCCCTTTCACCCGGCCCTGCTGGAGTGCATGGGAGGATACTTCCATTACACAGCACTGCACGCCCTTAAGCGCCATATGATTCAGGCTGCGCTGAAGCTCCAGCGACTCCTGTGTCGTACCGGACATCGGATAGCTCTGACCGTCATACCGCATCTGGATTGTACCGATCAGGCCGGTCTTCACCCCATGATCCTGCATGATCCGTTCAATCAGATACGTAGTCGTGGTCTTGCCGTTGGTACCGGTGATGCCGATCAGCTTCATCCGGCTGCTCGGTGAACCGAAGAAGGCATTGGACAGCACAGACATGGCATACCGGCAGTCATCCACCACGATCTGCGGCAGGTCAATGTCCAGCTTCCGTTCGCAGACCAGGGCAGCCGCGCCCTTGGTAGCAGCCTGAGGTGCGTAATCATGTCCGTCCACTGTATGTCCGGGCAGACAGATGAACAGATCGCCCGGACCCACCTTGCGTGAATCGGCCTGCAAATCCGAAATTTCTATGTCTCCGTCCCCATATAGATGGGCAGCGGCCAGACAAGAAGAGAGTTCTTTAATTAACATACCTATCCCTCACTCTGCATTTGTACTTGTAAGTTTTTCAGTATGGGATTACCGTGACTCCAGAGAAGTTTTGGGCTTCCGGCCGCTGTTGTCCCCAGATTTCTCTTAATCAAACCGCTGCTTGCGGTAGAAATCCGGTGACAAAGGCGGACGCTACCGCTCCTACAGCTCCAAAATTCCCTTCCGCCACTTTTCCCTGTCTGTATATTTTCAAGTTCAATTTTTTTAAATCATTATATAACAAATTTCAGGGTTCACTTGGCGTACCCATGTAAATCCGGATCGTAGAGCCCTGCTGCACTCTTGCCCCCGCCTTCGGAGCCTGATTGATCACGGTGTTGCCGGTGCCGGAACGGACCAGCATGAAATTCATATTCAAATCCTCATAGATATCCTGAACGGTGGCTCCCGTAAGATCAGGAACCGTCACTATCGGGGTCTCGCCGTATTTATAGGTTCTTGGCAGCTGATCCTTACGCTCTGGAACCTTCAGATACAGAAGAGAATCCTCAAGAATATTCTGGACAATCGGAGCGGCTACTACACCCCCGAACTGAATTCCCTTCGGGTTATCGACTGCCGTATAGACCACGATCTGCGGATCATCCGCCGGGGCGAAGCCGATAAAGGAAACGATATGCTCCGTTGGAGAATACCGGCCGTTGATTACTTTCTGTGCTGTCCCTGTTTTGCCGCCCACACGGTAGCCGTCAATAAATGCCGGTCGGCCTGTGCCTTTGGCAACCACGCTCTCAAGGGCAGCCCGCACTTTCTTCGAGGTCTCCTCCGAGATCACCTGCCGCACTTCCTCCGGCTCAGTCTCGGAGACAACATTCCCGGTGTCCGGGTTAATCCAGGCCTTGGCCACATGCGGAGTATACAGCTTGCCGCCATTGATGGCTGCCGATACCGCAGCAATCTGCTGGATTGGCGTGACGGATACCCCCTGGCCGAATGCAGTAGTCGCCAGCTCCACCGGGCCCACCTGGGCCGGCTTGAACAGAATTCCGTTCGCTTCACCGTTCAAATCAATGCCCGTCTTGCTCCCGAAGCCGAAATCCCGGATGTACTTGAACAGCGTATCCTTACCCAGACGCTGTCCCAAGGCTACAAATCCCGGGTTGCAGGAGTTCTCGACCACTTCAAGGAAGGTCTGGCTTCCGTGTCCGCCCTTCTTCCAGCAGCGCAGCTTAGCTCCGCCAACCTCAATGTAGCCCGGATCAAAAAAATGCTCATGCTGCAGATCCACCTTCCCCTCCTGCAAGGCCGCAGCCAGCGTGATGATCTTGAAGGTGGAACCCGGCTCATACGTCATCCAGATCGGAAGATTCCGGTTATATACTTCGGCATCGTATTCCTGGTAAGCGCCCGGCTCATACCCCGGCCGGCTGGCCATCGCCAGAATCTCGCCATTGCGGGGGTCCATGGCAATAGACCAGGCCCCCTGCGCCTGATATTTCACCATGGCCTGATCCAGCTCGCGTTCCATTATAGATTGAATCTGCTTGTCGATAGTCAGCTGCAGGCTAAGTCCATCCTGCGGCTCGGTGTACTTCTCGGAGGACCCGGGCATCAGCCGGCCTCCCGCATCGGAGAGATAGGAGATATTGCCCGCGCTCCCCTGAAGCAGCTTATCATAGATGCTCTCAATTCCGGTAATCCCCTGATTGTCAATTCCGGTGAAGCCCAGAATATGTGCGGCCAGATCCCCGAAGGGATAATACCGTTTGTTATCCTCAGCGACAACGATGCCCGGCAGCTGCAAATTACGGATGCTCGCGGCAAGCTCCATCGTAATTTTGCGGCCGCCGGGCTGCAGTTTCACTGAGGCCTTCTTTTGGGTCAGCAGCTGAACCAGCTTCTCCTCGGTCATGCCGAGCAGCGGAGCCAGCTGCTTCGCGGTCTGTTCCTTCTCCTTCACCTGTACAGGAATGGCATAAATCGTAGGTGAGCTGATGTTGTAAGCCAGCGCCACCCCCTCCCTGTCCAGGATCTCGCCGCGCTTGGCGGTGAAGGGGATGTTCCGCCGCCATAAATCCTCGGCCCTCTCGCTCAGCTTCTCACCCTGGGTTAATTGTACATAGGCAAGACGCACAGCCAGCGCGCCGAACAACACGGCCAGTCCCAGCAGCGTCCACAGCATTCTCCGCCGGCTAACGACTTTCGATACCTTCATTGTGTTCTCCCCGCTTTCACTCATAGACATGATCTCTTACCTTCATGACTATTCGGGACAAACAGGGGTTAGAACAAGCCTATATGGGTGTTATTCTGCAGCTTCTTCTTTCTCTGCATCGCCCGCTAAAGCAACAGGAATATTCTCGCCATATTCATTGAGAGGGCTAAGCTTCAGCGCTACCTGCGTTTTTCCCTTATTCTTGGCCTGGCTCTGTTCTGTGACATAGCCTTCTCCCTCAACGGAGATTCCCACCTTCAGCAGGTTCAGAATCTCCAGGGCATCGCGCAGAGACTGGCCGCGCAGATCAGGAAGCGTCACATTCTCTCCCTGCTCGCTTAACAGATAGATCCGCTGCCCGGCGGTCAGGGCGGTGCCTTTCTCAGGGTACTGACTGACCACATTTGCCCCTTGGCCTACAGCTTCGAAATCAAAGCCCTGATTAATGAGCAGCTGTCTCGCTGCCTTCACCGTCTTGCCGGTCAGATCCGGCGCTTTGCGCTGGACAACAGCTTCGGCCTTCACCGTCTTCTTGTCAGCAGGACCTGTGACATCTCCCGCTTTGGGCACGCCCATATAAGGAAGCGCCTGGGAGACGATATCCTTGAAGACCGGACCCGCCGCAGCACCGCCGCCGGCCGCATCGGCAGGCTCGTCAATGGTTACGAAGACCACGATCTTCGGGTCATTGGCCGGTGCGTAACCGAGGAAGGAGGAGCGAACCTTGTCGCGGTTATACCCGCCCTTACCATCCGGCTTAATCGCCGTACCTGTCTTGCCCGCCACCCGGTATCCCTCAATGTAGGCATGCCGGCCGGTTCCGTGCTGCTGATCTGCCACTACCTGCTCCAGATAGCTGCCCGTCTCCCTTGCACTTGCTTCGGAGAGCACCTGCCGCACAACCTCCGGCTGAGTAACCGTGGTCTTGCCGGTGTTCGGATCGGTAACCTCCTTCACTACATGGGGCACCAGCAGCTTGCCGCCGTTCGCAATCGCCGCCATGGCGGTCAACTGCTGAATCGGGGTCACCAGCAGCTTGCCGTGACCGTAGGCAAGTGTAGCATTCTCTACCGCCCGGTTCGGGTCCGGGTTGACAAGCCCGGTGATTTCGCCCGGAAGATCAATTCCTGTCTTCTCACTAAAACCAAAATCATTGATATACTTCAGCAACCCATCCTTGCCCAGCATCTCATACCCAAACTTGACGAAGGCGACGTTACTGGACCGCTTGACCCCTTCCAAAAAGGTAATTGTTCCATATCCGGCTCTGTTCATATCAAAGATAGGCTTGCTGTATCCCTTAATCCGGATGGAGCCGGATTGAAACTTAGCATTCGGATCGAACAGCTTCTCCTGCACAGCACCCGCCAGCGGTACAATCTTGAACGTTGAACCCGGCTCGAATCTCGTCATGATCGCATGGTTGAAGAAGCCCGCCGGGTCCTGATTAAGGTCATAATATTCATTGGGGTTAAAGGTTGGTGTATTCGCCAGCCCCAGGATCTCCATCGTCTTGGGATCGGCGGCAATGACACTGATCGACTTCGGCCGGTACTCGGCATTCGCCTTCTTTATCGCCTCTTCAATATAGTACTGAATCGTGCTGTCGATCGTCAGCTTGAAGTTACTGCCGTTCACCACCGGCTGGAACGTGTCCTTGGAATCGGGGAGCTTAACCCCCTTGCCATCGCTCTGGTAATTGAGCTTGCCATCGACCCCGGCGAGCTGTGTATCCAGATACTTTTCCAGTCCCATCATCGCTTTGCCGTCCCTGTCGGTATAGCCCAGAATATGTGCAGCCAGCGAATCCTTAGGATAATAGCGCTTCTGCTCTCTGACGAGCCCTACCCCGGTTTCCAGCGTATCATGTTCTTCCTTTAGCTTGTCTACAAAAGCCCTCACTTTGTCGGCCATGTCCTTGTCGATCTTCCAGCCTTCATTACGGATCTCACGGTTGGTTAAATACTCGCCTTCATTATTCTTGGCTTCCACCAGCTTCTTCAGCTCATCCACCGGTTTGTTCAGCAGCTCATGCAGACCCTGGATCACCTCTTCGCCGATCTTCTTCTCGGCAATGACCTTAGGATTGACGACTACAGTCTCGGCGGGCACATCGCTCGCCAGCACATTGCCGTTACGGTCTTCGATCACCCCGCGGACGGCCTTGATGGTTGAAGTATGAGCCCACTGCTTAGCTGCGGTCTCCTGCCACTCCTTGCCTTGCAGAACCTGAATCCAGAATACTCTGGCGACTAAAACAAGAAAAAAGAGGGTAATACACCCTCCTATAAACAGCGTGCGAAGTTTGATTCTCTTAACCATAAGGTACCTCACAACCTCTATTATTGCGATTGCCGTTCATCGCTATTTTTTACCGGCTTTGTCAGTAGCCTGGCTGCTAAGCGGAACATAGATAGTAGATTCCTCAGAAGGGACCACAAAGCCCATTTCCTTCGCCCGCGGGACGATTGTCTGCTCCAGCGTCTGCTTCTCCATCTGATAGGTGGCAATTTGTTTTTTATTCTTAGCGATTTCGCTGTCCAGCTTCTGGGCCTGCATATTCAAATCGTAAATATGGACGTAACGCCAGATCAGGGAGGCTGCTACCAGAATAAAGGCTCCCAGCGTCAGCATGTACAAAAGCTTCTCTTGCAGCGGCAGCACTCTGCGCCTGGTGACAACTTTCGTTTTCTCACGGTACAGCGGGTTTGCCTCTTCTTTTCTCTTTGGTTGAACTGCTAAATTTCCGCGGGTATAAGCCATCTCTGATTCTCCTTTATCGTCATCTACAATTTCTCTGCGACACGCAGCTTGGCTGAACGGGCACGCGAGTTAAGCTCCAGCTCTTCTTCCCCCGGCACAATTGGCTTGCGGTTAATTAGCTTCAGGGTGCCTTCGGCACCGCATACACAGTACGGCAGGTCAGGCGGACAAGTGCAACGGCTTAGATAGCTGCTGAAAATCTGCTTGCAGATCCGGTCCTCCAGCGAGTGAAAGGTAATAACGGATACCCTGCCCTCAGGCGCCAGGCAACGTACAGCAGCATGCAGGCCTTCCTCAAAAGCACCCAGCTCATCATTGACGGCAATCCGCAGCCCCTGAAAGCTCCGCTTCGCCGGATGTCCTCCGGTCCTTCTTGCCGCCGCAGGAATGCCTTCCTTAATCAGCTCGGCCAGCTCTCCGGTGGTCTCCACCGGGCGTTCTTCCCTGCGCTCTACAATCTTCCGGGCAATCCGCCGTGAGAATTTCTCTTCTCCATATTGGAAAATCACCCTGGCAATGTCCTGCTCATTCCATGTGTTAATGATATCTGCTGCACTCAGCTGTGCCGACTGATCCATTCGCATATCCAGCGGGGCGTCATGGTTGTAGCTGAAGCCTCGTTCCCCTTCATCAAACTGCGGAGAAGATACCCCCAGATCAAAGAGAATCCCGTCTACTTGGGGAACTCCGTCCTTTTGCGGAACAAACGGCAGTCCCTTCAGCACCTGCTCCAGATCGCGGAAGTTGGTCTTGACGGTCACCACCTTGTCGCCGTATCCGGACAATCTCTCCTTCGCGTTGTTCAGTGCCCAGTCATCCTGATCCAGACAGATCAGCCGTCCCCCGCCGCTAAGCTTGGATGCGATAAGGGCGCTGTGCCCGGCTCCCCCGAGCGTACAATCTACATATAGGCCATCCTTCTTGATGTGCAGCCCTTCTGTCGCTTCTTCTTTTAGTACCGTGATGTGGTGAAACAAGCTGCATCCCTCCAAGGCAGTAATTCGAAATGTTATGTTTTATAGATCAAAATTGAAATCCACCAATTTCTCGGCGATTTCGTTGAACGATTCCTCTGACTGTTCGAAGTACTGCTCCCATAGCTCCTTGTTCCAGATCTCCACCCGGTTCGAAACGCCCAGAATAACACAGTCCTTGTCCAGCTTGGCATATTGCCGCAAGTTTCCCGGCAGATTCACCCTGCCTTGCTTGTCCCATACACACTCAGTCGCTCCCGAGAAAAAAAAGCGGCTGAAGGCACGGGCATCCGATTTCATCAGTGAAAGGCTTTTAAGCTTTTGCTCCATGATTCCCCATTCTTCCATGGGATAAACAAACAGGCAGGAGTCCAGGCCGCGGGTCGCCACGAAGGAGGTTCCGAGCATGTCACGGAATTTGGCCGGGATAATGATCCGTCCTTTATCGTCAATGGTATGCTGGTATTCCCCCATAAACATGATCTATTCCCACCTCTACATCCCGAGTCCCCACTTTGCCCCACTTTTCACCACCTAAGCATAATAGATTCGCCATTAAAAATCAAAAACCTTTTTCCGGAGCAAGGTAATTTTTTCTTGTTTGTCAAGAGGCTATTCTTGCATCTCCTGCGGACACGTAAAAGCCCGGGCCAATGTGATTGGCTCCGGGCTCGTGCAGATCCATATCCTTAGTCGTTCAGATTCCAGCTGTCCAGATACTCGACTTGCGCCTGTGTCAGGCTGTCGATGGCAATCCCCAGACTTTCCAGCTTGTAGCGCGCTACCTGCTCATCCAGCTCATAGGGAACATTCTCCACTTTGACACCAATGCTCTTATAATTGTCATTCACATATTTAAGGGACAATGCCTGAAGTGCGAAGGTGGTATCCATAATCTCTGCCGGATGACCATCAGCTGCGCCAAGATTCACCAGACGTCCTTCAGCCAGGAGGTACAGCTTGCGTCCATCCTTCAGCTGATACTCTTCGATGTTCTTGCGCACCGTCCGCTGGGACACCGAGCGCTCGGCCAGTTCCGGCTTGTTGACTTCCACATCGAAATGTCCGGCATTGCAGAGAATCGCGCCATCCTTCATCACATCATAATGCTCACCGCGGATCACATACCGGTTACCTGTGACTGTAACGAAGAAATCACCCTGCTTCGCAGCTTCCAGCATCGGCATGACATGGAATCCGTCCATGTGGGCTTCTACCGCCTTGATCGCATCCACTTCCGTTACAATCACATTCGCTCCAAGACCCTTGGCCCGCATTGCTACACCTTTACCGCACCAGCCGTAGCCCACCACAACCACGGTCTTGCCGGCCACAATCAGGTTGGTGGTGCGGACGATACCGTCCCATGCCGACTGTCCTGTACCGTAACGGTTATCGAACAAATATTTGCAATAAGCGTCATTTACCGCCACCATCGGGAATTTCAGCATGCCCTGCTTCTGCAGCGCCTTCAGTCGGATAATACCGGTCGTTGTCTCCTCAGCTCCCCCGCGGATATTCTCCATCAGGTCGGGGCGCTCGGAGTGCAGCAGAGTGGCGAAATCGCCGCCGTCATCGATAATGAGATCCGGCTTGCTCTCCAGTGCCCGGATGTTCAGTGCCTTGAACTCTTCCGGAGAAGGATTGTACTTGGCAAATACGGTAATGCCATCCTCAACGAGTGCAGCACACACATCATCCTGGGTAGATAACGGGTTGGACCCTGTAATTGTTACCTCAGCGCCACCAGCCTGCACTACCTTGGCCAGATAAGCGGTCTTAGCTTCCAGGTGAAGGGTGATCGATACCTTGAGCCCCTTGAACGGCTGCTCTGCTTCGAACTGCTCACGGATACGGTTCAGTACCGGCATATGCTGGCGAACCCAGTCGATTTTGAGATGCCCCTCGGGTGCAAGCGACATATCGGCAACAATACTGTTTTGCTTGGATAATGAACTCATGGTAGGACCCCCTAGAATAATTTGCTTACATATAAATAATACGGTGTGTTCCGCTGTAGTCAGCAGGCACAGCCATCAATTCCTCCAGCCATTCCAGCCCGTACCGGTTCAGATAATACATCATATTATAGACACGCTCCTGAAGCTTACCCAGCGGCATTAGCGATAGCTCGATCCGTTCCCACTGGCGAAGTGCAGCCTCATTCTGCTTCTCCATCGCATCCAGAGCTTTGCCCTGCAGGAAGGAGATCTGGTCGATAATCTTATCCTTGTTATTGCCACCCAGCTTCAGCAGACCTGCCTGAATGCTGCCAAGCTGCTCGATCAGCGGCTCATACATCCCGGAGAAGGCCGTCTTGATCTCTTCAAATTTGTCTTCGAGCTTCAGCTCATCCTGAGCGTTCAGCCACGCTTTGCGTTTATCATCCAGACCCGTCTGCACATCCGTGAAGGACAAGCCGTATTTATCCATATGCTTGCGAAGCGTTCCCTCAATCACTGTAAAAGACATGCGCGGAATAATCAGCGGCATCTGTCCGTCCAGCACCCTGAAGGCTTGATGCGGAATCGCCCAGTAAGCCATTTCCCCTTGTCCAAGCACCGTAGCGAGTACAGGAAGTACATAATCCTGCATCAGCGGACGGGTTAACACATTGTTGCTGAACCGTTCGGGATGGCTCTCCAGCAGCTCCAGCAGCTCAGAACGCGAGAACGAGACCGTAGCCTTCCGGTCTGCGAACCGTCCCTCTACCTTATGGAGCAGAAGCCTTGCACCTTCATGAATATAGAAAAGATTCGCATTGCCGGGCGTCACATCGGCCTGCAGCTCATATCCGCTGGCCGTAATCCGTTCAGCTGCGGCAAGATAAGCTGCCTCCAGCTCGTCATTGCGCTCAATCATTGATGCGAACATGGGCGCTTCCAGCCTGCGCAGGGCAGGATCGGCCGAATCCAGCAGAATCAGTCCGAATTTGCCGAACAAAGATCCCATCAGCTTGGCAAACGCCTCCGTCATATTCCCGGCGGCCGTGGATGCAGCCGTAACCAGTTCCATCAGCTGCGGTTTGAATTCACTGTCCTGCAATAAGCCGTCCAGCTGCGTAACCGCCTGAAGCCAGCTCTCGGTATCTACCTGGATCTCGCTGACCGAGGACCGGGGACCTTCGCCTTTATCCAGCTTAATGCGGGTAATTTCGCCTGTCCGGTTCAGCACATACGTATGATTGACCTCATCCCAGTCATGATCCTCACCCGCAATCCAGAACAGCGGAACGACCGGCCGGCCAAGCTGGGCCGCTGCCTCCTTGGCTGCCTGAATCGTAGTAATGGCCTTATAGACCACGAATAGAGGGCCTGTGAACAAACCGCTCTGCTGGCCGCCTGTCACTACCAGGGTATCCGGCTGTTCCAGCAATTCTATCGAGCGGAGGACGGCTTCATGGGTATTGTGTTTCCCGTTGTAGCTGCGCAGGTACGACACAACCTCTGCACGGTCTGCCCGCAAGCTTCCTGTACGATCAAGCCACACTGCGCGTTCAGCCCGGCTCTCCGGGCTGCGGAAGTCCCCGCCATACAAATGTCCTACTGTTTCGTATTGATGTATATAGTCACTGGCGAGCGCAGATCCGCCCGGCAGTGGTTCCGGTACAACATTCATCGATAATGGCCTCCTTGTTCTGCAATAACCCGCTGCTATATGTAATTCATAAATCGGTAAACCCTTTATGATTGTATCCAAAGTTGGGTGCGGCGTCAAAGTAATATACGCCATCCTTATGAAGGATATCCGTAAATCGAAAGAATAGGCGAGAGCTGAATGCTCCCGCCTACGTTCTACTTGCCCTTTTAAGTTTAGGCAAATTGCTTGGCTACGAAATGTCCCTTGGACACTTCAACCAGTTCATAATCGCTGTCATTTGTTTTCTCGCCGGCCGCATAAATCGGGCTGCCCAGCTCATCATGCAGATGAATGCGTTTTTTGTTCGCTTCAACCTCTGGGTCTGGAACCGGAATCGCCGAGAGCAGAGATTTGGTATATGGATGGATCGGATTAGCATACAACTCTTCGCTTTCCGCCAGCTCTACCATTTTGCCCAGGTACATAACGGCCACACGGTCACTGATATGCTTAACCATGGACAAGTCATGCGCGATGAAGAGATAAGTAAGTCCAAGACGATCCTGCAGCTCCTTCAGCAGGTTAACGACCTGCGCCTGGATGGATACGTCGAGTGCCGAGATCGGCTCGTCACAGACGATGAACTTAGGGTTCACGGCGAGCGAACGGGCAATCCCGATACGCTGACGTTGTCCGCCGGAGAACTCATGCGGATAACGGGTGGCATGGTCATGGTTAAGTCCAACCATATCCAGCAGCTCTTCAATCCGCTTCTTGCGTTCCTGCCGGCTTCCAGCCAGATTGTGAATATCCAGTGCTTCACCGATGATATCAGACACCGTGAACCGCGGGTTAAGCGAGGCATACGGGTCCTGGAAAATCATTTGCATATCACGGCGCATAGCCTTCATCTTGCCGCCGGACAATTTGTAGATATCTGTACCATTGTATTTCACGCTTCCCGCAGTCGGTTCATACAAGCGGAGAACTGTGCGGCCGGCAGTAGTCTTGCCGCAGCCGGACTCCCCTACCATCCCCAGGGTTTCGCCTTCACGGATCGAGAAGCTAATATTATCAACTGCCTTAAGAACTCTTCCTTTGCCCACATTGAAATATTTCTTAAGACCTTCTACTTCAATCAGATTCTTGCTCAGATTCTTACTCAAACGAACTGCACCTCCTTGGCCATCGAATGCAGATTCCAGCAGCGCGCTATAAGCGTATCACTGAACTCTGTGATGCCGGGATCAATCAACTCCTTCACAGGAGGCACTGCTTCGCTGCAGTACGCTGTGAACGGATAACCGACCGGCGGCTTAATCAGATCCGGGGAAGCTGAAGTGATCGGAATCACCTGCTCGCCCTTCTTCGGGTCTTGTGCTGCCATGCCGCACAAGACCCTTGGTGTATTACGATAACCGTCCCGGCAACTACGCCGGGGTTCAGTGTATTCAGGATGATGGAGATCCCAAGCGAATTGCTGCACTTCGCCGGAGAATTCGTGGGGATATTGGTTAAAGCGAGCCTACGCTTTCATAATGCCTACTAGCTTCAGCATTTCAACAGCTTAATGATTCGCTTCGGCCGCTAGCATATTCTGATGTTAATCAAAACTTCGGTTATCTGATTGCCCACTTGGATCATTGGGTTCAAAGAAGTCATCGGGTCTTGAAATATCATGCCAATATCTTTGCCGCATGGGTTCCACCATTGTTAATATCTATTTCTTCAGCTTAGGATCAAGCGCATCACGCAGGCCGTCACCAAAAATATTAAAGGAAAGCATCGTTAAACTGATAAGAATCGCAGGGAACAGGAAACGCCACGGATAGTAAAGCCAGCCGGTCAGCGAGTCATTGATCATCGAACCGAGTGAAGCTACCGGGGCCTGTACACCAAGACCGAGGAAGCTCAGGAACGCTTCGGCAAAGATGGCATTCGGCACGGACAGCGTAATCGTTACAATAATCGGTCCTACAGCATTCGGCAAAAGATGCTTGAACAGCAGACGCTTGGACCCTGCACCCATCGAACGCGAAGCCAATACGAACTCACGGTTCTTCAGCTGCATAATCTCCCCGCGCACAATCCAGGACATCGTAATCCAGCCCGTTATCGTCAGCGCCAGGATAATGGTACCAAGGCTTGGTTCAAGTACGACCAGCAGCAGGATAACTACCAGCAGGTATGGAATGGAGTACAGAATTTCAGAGATCTTATTCATGATATTGTCTACACGGCCACCGAAGTAACCCATGATTCCGCCGTAGATGACCCCAATGAAAAGGTCAATGGCAGCAGCGGCAAGGCCGACAATCAGTGAGATTCGTGCGCCGTACCAGGTACGGACAAAGATATCGCGTCCCAGATCATCTGTACCGAACCAGTGGTCGGATGATGGGGGCTTATTCGTGTTGAGCAAATCGTTAGAGTAGTAATTGAACTTTGAGAAGAACGGCGCAATTATTGCAGCCAGTACAATCAGTCCAAGAACCCCCAGAGCTGTCATTGCCATTTTATTCTGGCGCAGACGTTCCCAGGAATCCCGCCAGGCGGACAGACTTTCGCGCTGAATGACTTCAGCCTGCCGTTCATCAACTCCGACCTTACGGAAATCTTCCGGTTTCAGGTTCGCATCCTGCGATACCAAGTTTTTATCAGAAGCCACTCGTTAGCCCTCCTTTCCGCCAGATAGTTTGATACGCGGATCTATAAACACATAAGCAATGTCAGTGATAAACCGCGCTACCATAAGCAGTACACCATAGAAGATGGTAATCCCCATAATAACGGTATAATCACGGACGCCAATCGCTTCGACAAATTGCTTGCCGATCCCGCCGACACCGAAGATCTGCTCAATAACGACCGAACCGGTTACGATGTTAGCCGTCATAGGTCCCATATAGGTTACCACCGGCAGAATTCCGTTACGCAGCACGTGGCGGCTCAAGATGGCTGCCCAGCTTAGGCCTTTCGCCTTAGCTGTCTTGATGTAATCTGCATGCAGGACCTCCAGCATACTGGAGCGCGTCAGCCTCGCTATGAAGGCTATAGGCTGCGCCGATAACGCGGTTACAGGCAAGACATAATACATCGGCCCTTTGAACCCGGAGACCGGGAACATATGAAATTTGTAGGCGAACACATACTGCAGCAGCGAGGCGACTACAAAGCTCGGAACCGCAATCCCCAGCACCGCCAGCACCATTGCTGCACTGTCAATAAACTTGCGGTGATAGAGTGCCGCCATCATGCCGAGGAAGACTCCGACAATAACCGACACAAGAATTGCGATAAGCCCCAGCTTCAGAGACGCCGAGAATGTCTGACCGATCAGATGTGTTACATCCTGATTCAGACGCTTCATGGATACACCCAGATCGCCCTGGGCGATTTCACCCAAATACTTAAAATATTGATGATAGAGCGGCTTGTCCAATCCATATTGCTCGTATAAACGCGCTTTTATTTCTGGTGGAATCTTCTTTTCAGAAGTAAACGGGTCCCCCGGAATAGCTTTCATCAGAAAAAAGGTCGCTGAAATCAGCACAAACAGCGAGACAAGCATATAGAAAAACTTATTGGCAATATAACGAACCATCCCCATCAACACCTCCTTTGACTTTTTTTAAGACACATAATTAGATTTTATGAAAAAAATGGCCATTTGTCTAATTTCTTATTTTGTAAGTTCGTGAAATGTTTAACAAAATGCCCGAAATGCAAAAAAAAGGGATATATATGGAATTCCACATATATATCCCGAAGTGTAAAGCTCCCTTCAGACTATCACTATTCAGTTATATAAGCTGAAGGTTCTGTCATTCTTAGTGCTCGAGCAGGTAAGCGCGAGTGAAGTCAATTGCACCGCTGAAGTCAAGAGTTACACCTTTGAGGTACTCTTTAGTCAGGGAGTTGTTGGTGTAGTAGTAGAACGGAATCAGGATCATGTCATCCTGAATGATCATTTTCTCAGCCTTAGCAAACAATTCTTGGCGTTTTGCCAGATCAGAGCTTGTTTTGGCTTCTTGGATCAGCTTATCGTACTCAGGGTTAGCATAACCAGTATCATTGTTACCGCCGCCTGTTACCCACATATCCAGGAAGGTCATTGGATCATTGTAATCCGCAGTCCAGCCGGCACGTGCGATCTGGTAGTTCAGGTTCTGACGGTTGTCGATGAATACTGCCCACTCCTGGTTCACCGTGTTAACAGTGATATCCAGAGCTTTTTTCCACATATCAGCTACAGCCAAAGCAATTTTCTTGTGGCCTTCACTTGTGTTGTAAGACAATTCAACCGGTGGCAGTGCAGTCAGGCCTTCTTCAGCAAGACCTTCTGCCAGCAATTTTTTAGCTTCTTCTGTATCTTCTTTGAAGTAATCGTCTTTAACTGCAGTACGGTATTCACCGTCAGCGCCCGCGATACCTGGAGGTACATACCCGAATGCCGGAAGTTGTCCGCCCTGTGCTACGTTGTCAATCAGCGATTGACGGTTAACAGTCATAGCCAATGCTTTACGGATTTTAACGTTATTGAACGGTTTTTCGGTGATGTTGAATTCATAGTAGTAGGTACTTGCGATACCTTTTCTCTGGAATTCGTTAGGAAGCTCTTTCTGTACGATTGGCACCTGTTCTTGCGGGATTTCACCGTGAGGTGCACCAGCGCGGTCAAGCTCGCCGTTCTTGTAGCTCAAGAGTTCAGTTGCTCCACTGTTAACCAGGGAGAAGTCGATTTTAGCCAGCTTGATGTTGGCAGCATCCCAGTATTTATCGTTCTTGCTTACTTGCAGGGATTGGCCGGTAGTCCACTCAGTCAGTGTGAACGCGCCGTTAGTGATCATAGTGTCTTTGCTTGTAGCCCATTTAGCATTACCCTCAACGGATTTGTGTACAGGGTAATAAGTATAGAAGGACAGAAGTCCAAGGAAGTAAGGAGTTGGAGCTTTCAGCGTAACTTCAAGAGTTTTCGCATCTACAGCTTTTACGCCCACTTGACTGAAATCTGTAATTTTCTTTCCATAATATTCTTCAGCGTTCTTCAGGTAGTACAATTGATAAGCGTAAGGTGCAGTAGGATCTGTGTTAGGGTCGAGCACGATTTTCCATGCGCGAACGAAGTCAGCAGCCTCTACAGGGTCACCGTTGCTCCACTGCGCATCACGCAGGTGGAACGTATATACCAGTCCGTCAGCGGAAATATCCCACTTCTCGGCAATACCTGGCTCAGCTTGGCCAGTTTCATCATTCATGCGGGTCAAGCCTTCATACATTGTCTTCAGGACGGTGTTGGCTTGGCTGTCCTGAGCTTGTGCAGGGTTAAACGTAGGTGGTTCTGCAGTCAGGTTGACTCTAAGTGTCTGGTCAGCAGCCAGCTTCTCGTCACCTGTTGTTCCTGTGTTCGTGCTGCCCTCTGGTGCAGTCGTCGCCGCTGCATTGGTGCCGCTGTTCGCATTGTTCTTGTTTCCGCCGCAGCCAGCAAGCACTGTGCCGATCACCAGAACTATTGCAATCATGAGCAATAGACTTTTACTCTTCTTCATCTAGCAGTTCCCCCTAAATAGAATGTGGTATATGGTTTATGATTATACAACCAGTGGTCAAAAAAATCTAGAGCAATATTTTCTGAAAACGAGTTTTTTTTAATTCTTTAAAATTTTGTGACGTTGACGCTTCACCGGAGCAATGGAACGTTACATCGCTTGTGATATGTATTGAATGAGGCCTACCACCATAAATAATACGTAACCTACGCCCAGGAAAAAGAAAGAAAGCCGCCACACAGCACGAAGTAACCGTTTTCCGTCCACCCCTCCTTTGAGGCGGTTTTGCGCGCCGCCAATCAGTCCGGCGGATATTAATACAATAAGTAGTATAAGAAAGAATCCAAAGGTTGAGTCAAAAATAATATTAAACAGTCCCGAAACTGACAGCAATAAAAATAAAGTAGTTACGTCCATCGCCAGCATCATCGTTTTCCTCTTATCATGCCTCAGCCCGATTCCTGCGAAATACACAATCAAAAAAGGAACAATCGGAATAACGCTTAACACGCCGAACGAATTCCGGAGAAATTCCAAACAGCCTCACCCCTCCCTCACAGTCATGCCTTCTACCAGTCCGCAGATCCAGCGGTGCAGCGGAGCCTGAACGCCCTGCCGCAGCCCCATATCTACAATGCTTCCGTTAATCCAGCGGATTTCCGTCTCCCTTGCAGCAAGTACATCAGCAAGCATCGATGATGTATTGCCCGAGGTCGCGCGGCACACTTCAAGAATGGCCTCCCAGGCACCGTGCTCCAGGGAAATCCCGCAGGCCTCTAATATCCCGGCTGCCTCTGTATACAGTTCCTTCATAAGCTGTACACGTGCAGCGGAGGCCAGTAATTCGCCGTTCCGGACCCGCCAAATGGCGGTTAGAGGATTAATGACAGCATTGATCAGAAGCTTCCGGTAAATGATGGTATCCACTTCTTTCGACAGAGAAGCGTGAAATCCTGCTGAGGCAAGAGCTTCTATGAAACTAATTATCGCCGCAGGCTCAGATGCCTGCCGGTCAGTTTCATGAATATTTATAGGAGAGCTGCTCTTCCCTATACATATTTCCCCTTTGCCGGCATGAATAACCTCTGTTAATGTTTTCCTCTTTGCCGCCTCTGTCGTTACAGCCGCCCAGATGGATGATTGCGGCAGCAGCCCCCTGAGCAATTCCAGATGTCCGCAGCCGTTCTGAAAGCCTATGATTACAAGCTCTCTGTCTCTGAGCGGCAGGAGAATCTCAGGCAGAGCCTCATGAAGCACCTTCTGCTTGACCGTTAACAGCGTAACCTCCCCGGGCTCGGCGAGCTGACGCTGTGTATATTCTTCTACCGGTGCAGCGGAGAAACTCCCGCCTGGAAGCTGTGTTGCCTCCCTGCCATCTTCATAGCTGACAGTCAGCCCCCGTTCGGATAGTGCCCTGCTCTGCTCTTCCCCCCTGCACCATATCCGTACTTCAGCCCCACCGGCGATCAGCCGCCCTGCAAGCAGCAGCCCCAGTGACCCCGCACCTATCACATCTATTCTCACTAACCCTGCCCCCTGCCATGCTAAGCACCAATAATTTTCCTAATTATATCCTGCTTGTCTCTGCAAAAGCAAAACAAAAAGCCCTGCTAATCCGTTGCTGTTACGCACTCGGACGCAGGGCTCGCTGCATAAATCTTCTATTCAATCCGTTCCAGGTTTCCGTTCGCATCCATTTTGAAGCGGGGCTTCTCTTCATCCTCTTCATTAAGAAAAGCCAGCCTGCGGGCACGGTCCATAATCTGGATCAGTGCCTTGTAATCATCATTGACCACACGGTAATCGCTCTGGGCAAGATTAACCTCTCTGGATAAGCGTTCATTCTCCACTCTCAGCTCTGAAAGCTCTTCTTCCTTCTCCCGCAGATCGCGCTCCAGCATCTTAAGCTGTCTTCCAGCCTCCTGAAACGTTCCTTTCCATTGCCGCAAAAAGCGGATGACGGCATCGATGGACAAGCTGTTCTCACTTAATCCTTCGCTGCGGCTGTAGTCTTCCTCAATGTCACCGAGAATCAGTCCGGCTACCTGCGCCCCGCGCGAAGCAGGCTGTTTTTTCAGATAGCTCCGTTTCTGGCGCTGGCCTTTGGCAATACCGATGGCATCCTCGTAGCTTTTGCGCACGCAGCTGTTCCAGCGGAAACCGCAGGCAGCCGACGTTCTGCCGATTTTTTCACCCACCTCTTCAAAAGCAGCAAGCTGTGTGCTGCCCTCGCGGATATGACGCAGCGTTATTTCTGCCAATATCAGATCATCTTCTGCACTCCAAGCATCCTGTCTAACGGCTGTCATAAAGCCTAACCCTCCTAACAACATCATGAAATAACCATCTTCAGAACCGGCAGCTCCGCCGGGTAGTGAATAGGGATAAAAGCTGCTTACTCCATTTCTATGCCTCTATTAGAGTTCATAGAATCTATTTGATACTAATTTGTATTGCCAATTTGTCTGCACCTCATACTACCTTTGCTATAAATTCTCTTTTTCGAAACAAAAGGCTTGTGTCAATAATAAAAATCATATTTTTTATGAAATTTTGTATTTTTTTCAATGAATTCGTTTACAGTGTTTTGGAGAGCCGTTATAATAAAGCTAAAGCAGCTGTTAGCCGGATTCATATTGGAAGGGGGACCCTCTCTTGGACCGCATGTTTCGCGTATTGGGATTTTTTACACTTACCATCGGACTTATGGCTTTTGCCGGAAATCTCACGGAAATGGCCCTGTTATTCTTTTTGCAAACCGCTTTTTTTGTGATTTTGGGGTACATGAAGTTTACGGAAAAGACCTACATCCTGCTCTTTTGGGGGTATATGATCCTGACGTTTACGGGCTTCAGCTATTGGACGATATTTGAGATGGAATTGCCGCTCTAACGCATATATATAGAAATGAACGGATATGGCTTCTTGATTAAGGGAGCATTTCCGTTCTTTTTGTTTGCAAAATTGTAGTTCGGGGAGACGCAAAACAGGGTATGATATTTTAACAGGCTGAAACATATTAATAGTACATACCTGTCTAACTCTGTTCAAGGTGGTGGTGCAAGTGTTATCCCGTAATACGGTTCGCCGGTTATTCGCAGCAATATTGATCCTCACCTGCATCGTTATGCCGCCGGCTTCTCCGGTCTATCTGTCCGCCGGTTCCGGCTCCGCTTCAGGAGTCAGCGCTCCGCCGCCCTCTATGCCGGATGACGAAGAGACCCGCAAGCTGCTGGAGCAGACGCTGTCCTCTGCAGAGCTTGAACGTGAGATTGCCCGGATTACTGCAGAGCAACAGACGCTGGAGCACAAAGCCGCTGAGCTGGAGGAGCAAGCTGCTGCCAAGCAGAGTAATATCGCGGATCAGCAGGAACGGGCAGGTGCTGTTGTGCGGGCCTATTATATGGGGGAACGGGATGGACTTCTTACCGCATTCCTCTCCGCCAAAAGCATCAGCAGGCTAATCGCTCTATTCGATTATTATGAGATTATTATGGGGCAAGACCGGAAGACGCTCACAGAATATGAGACGCAGTACAAGGATTTGAAAAGCACACTCACGGCCGCCCGGCGCAGCAGTCAGGAGCTGGCAGAGCTCAAAACGGCGCTCGAAGAGCAGCAGAAGCGTGTGCTTGCCTTAGATAAGGAGATTGCAGGCGGGATTCAGGCCAGTACAGATCCTCAGAGTATGGAGCGGCTGCTGGAGGAGTTCAGTAAATATTGGGAGAATATCGGACTGCATGAGGTGCGGAAGTACTTCAAAGCGCTGGCTTCTGCGATGAAGCAGCTGCCGGAGTTCGTTCAGAGCCGGGATGGCGTGCTGGTGCGCAAGGGGATGACCTATAATCTGGCCCTGTCCGAAAAGGATCTGAATGAGTTCCTGGTCACCCAGAACCCGCTGTTCCAGGATTTCCGGTTTGCGTTCAAGGACAATTCAGTCTCGGCAACGGGTAAAAGCGGGGGCTTGTCGCTGTCGCTGACCGGCCGCTATACCATACAGCAGGAGCCTGTCAACGGCTTGATGTTCCATGTTGATCATGTGGTATTCAATGGCCTGGAGCTGCCGGATACCACCCGCCAGGCTCTGGAGGAAGAATTCGATCTCGGCTTCTATCCGGCGAAGATTGTCTCCTTCCTGCAGGCCACCGAGGTCTCAAGCTCAGACGGCCTCCTGCATGTGAAGCTGTCCCTCTCATTCTAAAGGAGGCTGTACCACCGCTTCATAAGCGGCGGCATTCAGCTTGCCGGTTAACAAACCAAGCGCCGCCTCCGCCTTCCGGTTCCACTCTGCCTCAGAGCCGGGACCGGGGGTGTTATCCTCTGCAAGGAACCATCCGGCTTCCATTGGCAGCTTTCCAATCTTGGGCTGAGCGGAGCGGTACAGCTCATCCAGTGCCGGCAGACGGTCCGTGTTCTCCAGCCATTCCAGCTGGGCCGTGCTTGAAGTCACGTAGGCGAGCCATTTGACCGCTGCTTCCGGACTGCCGGATTGTGCAGGAAGGGCAAAAAAGCGGCTGTGAATAACCTCGTAGCTCGGTATACCCTCCTGCTTCTTCGGCATCTGCACCGCGAGCGTCGAATTCCCGTGCTTCTCCCACTCCGAGAGCGGCACAGCCGCCACCGCAAGCTTCCCATCCTGCAGCAGCTCCCAGATCTCCTTATTGAACCGGCTGGTCAGATACAAATAGCTGCGCGCCGCTTCTGTCCACTGAGCCTGCTCAAGGCTGGCGGAGCGCAAACTGCTGCCCATGCTATGCAGCACGGCGGCATATCCGTAAGGATTCTGCGTATCCATAGCCAGCAGATAACGTTTCTTCTCCGGGTCCTCCTTCAGCCGGCCTAGCAGCATATTCCACTGCTCCAGGCTTGCGGGCACCTCCGCAAAACCCATTCCGGCGAGCCGCTCCGGCGAATAGACAAGGACATAGGGATCGATATCCAGCGGCACTCCCCAGTTATATCCGTTCCACTGCATCTGCGGAATCAGCATCGTAAGCGGCGTGCTCCCGGGAACACTTTGGTAGATATCTACAGGCAGCAAATAGCCCCGGGTCGCCAGATCATAAATGCTGTGGCCGTCCAGCATCACGATATCCGGGCTTGTCCCAATGGTTAGTTCATCACGCACCTGTGCTCCTCCGTCTTCCGCCTCTACATTCTTAAGGATCACGCTGACTCCGCTGGATAAAGCGTACTCTTTGCTAATCTGCTCCAATACGCTGAACTCCTCCGCACTGAGTGAGACGCGGATCTGGAGGCTCTCGATTTCTCCTGCTTCCCCTGAAGGAGGACGCTCTGATTGGTCCAACGGCTGTCTGGGCTGATAGCTTCCATGATCCGTATTCAGCTCCATGCTGGGTGACAGGCTTGTCAGCGCCAGCAGCAGAACTGCAAACAGCAGCCAGTAATTTTTGCGTTTCAGCACATGCGCCCTCTCCTTCAGCGTTTCTTATTCCTCATTTTAGCAGAGATGCAGGCACTTGTCTTGGGTTGTGAAAACGTTCTCTTATATAGAAGGAAAAGGCGGGATTGTTCAGTGCAGGTCTAAACCCAGGTGCGCAAGACGCTGCGTGTGCGGATTATTCTTCCGATCGCTGTTAAAGCCAGATTTCTTACCAGATAACCATTAGAGGTAGAAATCCGTCTTTAAAGGCGAACGCTACGCTTCTCCAGAACAATTCCGCTCCTTCCGCTGAACGCACCTTTTAACTGCACAAAAACTCTCCCGCCCCTTCCGGGGGCGGGCAGGAAAAAGCCGGGAGTGGTGAGCTCCCGGCTGGAATAAAGTTTGTTAGTGTTGTTTAGCGGGTTAGAGCAAATCGGCAGCCAGCTGGGCCAGATGCGAACGCTCACCCTTCTCAAGGGTAATATGTCCGCTAATGCCCTGCTGCTTGAACTTCTCAACGATATAACTGAGGCCGTTGCTCGCCGCATCCAGATAAGGGTGGTCAATCTGCTCGGGGTCACCCATCAGGATCACCTTACTGCCCTCGCCGGCCCGGGAGACAATCGTCTTCACTTCGTGGCGGGACAGGTTCTGCGCCTCATCAATGATAATGAACTGCGAAGGGATGGAGCGGCCGCGGATATAGGTCAGCGCCTCAACCTGGATACTTCCCAGCCCCATCAATATTTTATCGATATCCCCTGCCTTCTTCGTGTCGAACAGGAATTCGAGGTTATCATAAATCGGCTGCATCCATGGACGGAGCTTCTCATCCTTCTCTCCCGGCAGATAGCCGATATCCTTACCCATCGGAACCACCGGGCGGGCAATCAGCAGCTTCTTGTATTTGTGTTCATCCTCTACCTTGAACAATCCGGCCGCTAACGCCAGCAGCGTCTTACCTGTTCCCGCTTTGCCGGTAATGGTCACCAGCGGAATATCATCATTTAGCAGAAGCTCAAGCGCCATCCGCTGCTGCGCATTCCGGGCGCTAATGCCCCATACCGCATCATTGCCCAGATAGAGCGGCTCCAGGCGGGAGGCATCGCTGTTGACCTTCAGCAGCGCTGATTTGCCGCTGCCGATCTCATCCTTCAGAATGACGAATTCATGCGGATACAGCGGATAGGAAAGCGCCAGCTGCTTCGTGGGCAGGAACCGGTGACTGTAATATTCATCAATCAGTGAAGGATGGGCCATCAGCGACTGGCAGCCGGAGTAGAGCTCATTCAGATCGCCGGTGCGGTCAGACAAATAATCCTCCGGCGTTATACCAAGCACATCCGCTTTGATGCGGACAAGAACATCTTTACTTACAAGTACCACAGGACTCGGGTCAGCCTTCTCATTCTCCTCATGGAGATAATTGAGCGCTACAGCGAGTATCCGGTTGTCATTGGAGACTTCGCCGAACATCTCCTGTACCTTGACGAAGCTGCGGTGGTTAAGCTCCACCTTCAGCGTGCCTCCGTGGTCCAGTACCACCCCGCTGTGCAGGTGGCCCAGCTCCCGGAGTCCGTCTAACAGACGCGATACGGTGCGGGCGTTGCGGCCGATTTCATCGGCATTACGCTTCTTGGAGTCGATTTCTTCCAGGACTACAGCAGGAATGACCACCTCATTCGCCTTGAAAGCAAAAATCGAATTGGGGTCGTGCAACAGCACGTTAGTGTCCAGTACGAATATCTTTTTCATGTTATCCCCTCCACAGCGCCTGGTTTGATTGATCATACATAACTCTTTTCAGCAAGGGCAAGATAAGGTAAATCACTAATTCTCAGGCTGAAAGGAGTACGCACATATGAGAAAATCAATGTGTCTGTTGCTGGTACTGCTGCTGCTGACAAGCTGCGGTATCGCTAATAAAGAGACATCACCCTCTCCTCAGGATAAACAATCAGCTGGCACTTTAAACAGCCAGGGGAACCGCGGAGTGCGGACTTTGTCGGAAGATGGTACAGCCGTACAGGAGCCCACCCCAGATTCGGGACAACCTTCAGCAGGCAAGCGCGACAGCGATGTGGCACTCAAGGATCATTTTGAACAATTAGCGCGAAGAGTCCCAGGTGTAGAAGGCGTCCACTGTGTCGTCATGAACAACCTTGCCGTGGTCGGCATTGATGTGGACGGCGCCCTTACCCGTTCGCGGGTCGGAAGCGTGAAATATTCGGTTGCTGAAGCGATCCGCAAGGACCCGAGGGGCGTAAGAGTCCTGGTGACTGCCGACATGGACCTCAGCAGCAGACTCGCCGAGATGGGCAAGCATATCTCCAAGGGCAACCCGGTCTCGGGCTTCGCCTCCGAGATGGCCGATATTATCGGCCGGATCATTCCGCAGCTGCCGGAGGATATTGAGCCGCAAGGCAATACCCGGTAGGAGCTAATTTCAAAAAAAGCCTAGTGATAACACACTAGGCTTTTTGCATGGCGGCAAACACTTGTCCGTCCAGCTTCTCGGCCGCACGTGCATCGTATACCTTCGCATATTTCGGAGCAGATTCCAGGTGCGCACCATAGAACAGCGCATTGCGGACCGCTTCAATCTCAATATCAAAACAACACATCTTAAACGGAACATCCGGCAACGGGTCCAGCCGAACCGCAGCATGACCGTTAATGGCATGCACCGTCCCTTCGCCAAACACAGTAATCGTTACCCTCGGGTTAACCTTCATATTGTTCACCAGTCTGGAGCGGTGGTCCACAGCCAGCCGGACAATGGAAGGGCTCACAGCATAGATCCAGGAGATCGCAGTCGACGTAGGTCCGCCGGATTCTGCATCCACAGTGTTAAGAAGAACAAACGTCTCCGATTGCAGCATAGCTAGCAGAGTTTCATTGAGCTGAGCAACGGCTTCAGACATAGTTACAGGCCCCCTATGCGGCAAGAATACATTCAATTTATTATATTATAGCACAGGACGAAACTTGCATTCAATTTACAGATTGTACCCTGCCTGCTGCTCAAGGCTGGCCTGAGACCACTGCAGCGGACACTCCGGATATCCGGTCCTGAAGGCTTTTCTTGGCTGCGTCCAGCTCCTTATCGTTAATATATACATAGGGGCTGCGCCAGGTTCCGGTTACCGGTACATATTCGACATTCTCCTTGGAAATATCCCAATACGTAGCGATCAGGCTCTTAATCTGCGCATTCTCAATATCGCTCTCCAGATTATCGTCCACCGCATCCAGCACCCGGCCGATTTTGAGAACACCGCCCAGCGACTGCATCTGAGAGATTAATGAAGTCAGTACCTCGTTCTGGCGCTTATTGCGTTCAAAATCATCCGAAGGCTTCGTCGCCGGCTTGCAGTTGGACTTGCGGTAACGCACATAATCCAGCGCTTTATCTCCGTTTAGCTTGGCTTCGCCTTTTTTAAGATTAATATTGGTGCCGTCCACACTGTCCGTGTAACACATATTGGCACTAATATTAACGTCTACGCCGCCGAACTCATCCACAATATCCCGGAAGCCCTGGAAATCCAGTATGGTTGCGTAATCGACCTTAATGTCCAGATATTTGCCCATCATCTTCTTCATCTCATCCTCGGCCAGAGTCCCGGAGGTCTTCTCCTTGCTCTTGAAGCGGGAGTAAAAGGCATTGATCTTCGTCTTCTTGTATCCGCCAAGCTCGACATATGTATCACGGGGTAATGAGACCACCGTAGCCGATTTGGTCTCCGGGTTCAAGGCCGCGACCATGATCACATCCGTCAGGTTGGACGGGTGCTTCGGACGGTTGTCCGTTCCAAGCAGCAGCATCGTCAGCGGCTTCTCCGAGGCGGATTGTCCTGCCGCAACCGGCTGGTCCACGCCGAATCCTCCGTGGTCCACCTTCCAGTACAAATATCCTGCGTAACCTAATGCTGCTATAACAGCAATCAGGAGAATGATGAGCAGCACCCTCATCAGCCGGGCGAAGAATCCGCGCTTTTTCGGTTTCCGCGCTTTTTTCTTTGCAGTTGTAGCTGAAGCAGCAGACCTCGGCTGCTGCCGGTTAGTAGTGGTGCTTCCTTGCTGGCTGTTCCTTCTGGGTGGCAAATTGCCCTTGCTTGTATTCATAATCCTTTTAGTTCCTTTTCATTCAACTGGAGTTGAAGTAGATAACTTCGTAATAACTTAGACGAGCCCTGTCATCAAAAGTTGCGCCTACTGCCGTTTTGCAGCCGCTGCAGCCTTCCGCTTCTGCCGGGCCTCGACCAGGTAGCGGACCCGCACAAGCAGCATCAGCCCGACCGCTACCAGCAGGCACTGGATGATCGGCAGCTTGTCATGCTGGAAGATAAGAAGCATGCCTGAGCCTGCCGCCATCATCACATACAGTACGATCTCTTTGCCGATCGGCAGCTTCTGATTGACGCGGAATACTCGGTTATACACATAAGTGAGTAAGATAAAAATGACAATGTAAGCGATAACTGGATGCTCAGCGAACCAGCTTTGCATAGCCCGTCACTCCTTCCGGATCATAAGTTACGCTTACATTATATCACCCGCAGCCGTTTTATACTGCTATTAATCCCTGCAATTTGAAAGATCCCCGCCTGTAAAATGAGAAAAGCCGCCGGAATAATCCGGCGGCTTCATTGTTATCAGCTTACGCTTGGCTGGCTTGCGCCGCCTTACGCTGCTTCTCTACACGCTCGCGCTCGCCCTTATTCAGGATCTTTTTGCGCAGACGTACAGATTTAGGAGTGATCTCACAATATTCATCATCATTCAAGTATTCAAGCGCGCCTTCCAAAGAGAAGGTACGTGGAGTCTTCATTTTCACAGTATCATCTTTGCCTGAGGTACGCATGTTGGTAAGTGCTTTTTCTTTACAAATGTTAACGATAATATCGTTATCACGGGTATGCTCGCCAACAATCATACCTTCATAAATTTCTGTACCTGCATCCAGGAAGAGAATACCACGATCCTCAACACCCACGATTCCGTATTGGGTTGTTGTACCACTTTCACTTGCTACAAGCACACCCTGATGACGTCCGCCAACTTGGCCGCCAACCAGTGGAGCATAGCTATCGAAGGCATGGTTCATTACACCGTAGCCGCGTGTCAGCGTCAGGAAATGTGTGTTATAGCCGATCAGGCCGCGTGCCGGAATCAGGAATTCCAGACGGACTTGGCCGGTACCGTGGTTGATCATGTTGACCATCTCGGCTTTACGGCTGCCCAGACTTTCCATAACGGAGCCCATGCTTTCTTCCGGAATGTCAATCATGAGGCGCTCAAGCGGCTCGGATCTGACACCATCGATGTCTTTAATGATTACTTGCGGTTTAGACACTTGCATCTCATAACCTTCACGACGCATATTCTCGATCAGAATACCAAGGTGAAGCTCACCGCGTCCAGAAACGATAAACGCATCAGGACTGTCTGTCTCATCTACACGCAAGCTCACATCCGTTTCCAGTTCTTTGAACAGACGCTCACGAAGCTTACGGGAAGTTACCCATTTACCTTCTTTACCGGCAAACGGACTGTTATTCACAAGGAAAGTCATTTGCATCGTTGGCTCATCAATCTTAAGAACAGGCAATGCTTCAGGGTGCTGCGGATCAGCAATCGTCTCACCGATGTTGATATCCTTGATACCGGCAATAGCCACGATGTCGCCTGCGCCGGCCTCTTCTGTCTCCACACGCTTCAGACCCTGGAAGCCGAACAGCTTCTCGATACGGGCAGTCTTGCTCTTGCCGTCACGCATAATGACTGTAACGGACTGGCCTTGCTTGATTACACCGCGGTTCACGCGGCCAATGGCGATACGGCCCAGGTATTCGTTGTAGTCCATCAGTGTTACCAGGAACTGCAGCGGTTCTTCAACCTTCTCAGTTGGAGCCGGGATATGCTCAACGATGGTTTCATAAAGTGAAAGCATAGTCTCATCCTGCTTCTCAGCGTTCATGCTTGATGTGCCGTTAAGCGCAGAAGCATAGACTACAGGGAATTCAAGCTGGTCGTCACTGGCTTCAAGCTCAATGAACAAGTCCAGCACTTCATCAATAACTTCCTTCGGACGCGCAGCCGGACGGTCAATCTTGTTCACGACTACGATTGGGGTCAGGTGCTGTTCCAGCGCCTTGCGGAGTACGAATTTGGTCTGCGGCATGCAGCCTTCATAAGCGTCAACAACGAGCAGTACGCCGTCAACCATCTTCATGATCCGTTCTACTTCGCCGCCGAAGTCAGCGTGTCCAGGTGTATCTACGATGTTAATCAGGAACTCTTTATAAGTGATTGCTGTATTTTTAGCTAGGATTGTAATTCCACGTTCCCGTTCGATATCGTTAGAGTCCATGGCGCGTTCTTGAACGTGCTCGTGCGCGCTGAAAATCCCGGACTGCTGGAGAAGCTGATCGACGAGTGTTGTTTTACCATGGTCAACGTGGGCAATGATCGCAATGTTACGGATATCTTTTCTTGAATGCATGATTTGTATCCAAATCCTCTCATTTATCAAATTAAAACTGTTTAAATTCTTAGCATGTCACGGCAGTCTCACAAAAGAAGCGCCAGGCAGAAAGCCGACGCTCCAACATTCCTTAATTTTATAGTGAAAGTACTATGAAAAGCAAGTCTTTTTCTGAAAAAAAAACGTTGCCAAGTCCGCTTAAATTTTCTAATTTTGCCTCATGTCCGGCTCAGCGGTCTTGAATTGTCCTATCAGGGCGTGTAGACGATCTGTTCTACCAGCCACCGTTCCACTTCTTGCGGCTTCCCGGTCTGCCTCTTCCCAGCATCAGCCACAGTCCCGCAGCAACCAGCACAGCGCCGAGCAGATAGAGCGCACCAGTACCCAGCAGGGTGAAGATAACCAGCACTACACTAAGCAATCCAAGGATCACAGCGGCTGCAGTTAACCCTCCGGTTCTGCCTGAAGCATACAGCGAATATTCGTACAGTCCCACTGCGATCCCCAGCAGAAGAACAGGCCATAAGTATCTCATGAGGTCCCAGCCCCAGGTATTGCATAAGCCGAAGAGCAAGCCGTACACCGATAGTATGCCCGCAGGAATGAGTACAGATGCAGAAGCGCGGCGGGTGAAAAAGAGCACATGCAGGAACAGGCCCGGAACCAGAATGATGAGCGGCCATAAGGCCCGTCCCAGAAAACCGAACACCCCCAGCTTGCCCAGCAGAATCACGAGCCCGGCGGCGGCGATGAACACACCCAGTTTCATGTCATTTTTGGAAGACATCTTTCACCTATCCCTTCAAAATTTCGTGTCTTTTCACCGGTCGGTGCCCCTTCAGCAGGCAAATCCGGCGACAGGTTTCCCTTTATTTTATCTGATAAACGCATAAAACACCATCATTCTTCACACATCCCGGCGGGGCATTCTCGAAAAAAAAAGAAATAAGGCTGCACCAAAGCCTTCCAGCTTTTGGTACAGCCTTATTATTGCCGGTTATCAGCCTGCGGATACTTTCCTGTGCTTCAGCATGCCCGTGACAACCACAATAATGCCCAGCAGCATTGGCAGTATGGTATGTAGCGTGGGCAGCAGGAACGAAATCACCGGGCCGAATTTGGCATCCTGCAGCAGCATGTTCCCGGCGGTATACGCCAGAATATAGGCACCGATGAAGATCAGCACCGGGAAGCGGTGCAGCCAGCCCACGATGATGCCGCTCCCCCAGACGACAATCGGAATGCTGATCGCAATCCCGATTACAATCAGTGCCAGATCCCCTTTGGCCAGCCCGGCAATCGCCAGTACATTATCCAGGCTCATGATAAAGTCCGCCAGCAGGATGGTGCGCACCGATTTCCATACGCTAGGGCTTCCCTCAATTCTCAGCTCTTCCTCGTCCTCGAGCAGCAGCTTGAAGGAAATCCAGAGCAGCAGCATGGCCCCTCCGGCTTCAATATACGGAATCTTGAGCAGCAGCACTGCGGCGAAGGTCAGGATACAGCGCAGCGCGACTGCTCCAGCGGCCCCCCACCAGACTGCCAGCTTCCTGTGCTTCTCCGGCAGATTCTTGCTGGCCATCGCAATGACCATGGCATTGTCTCCGCTGAGCACCAGATTAATCATTAGAATTTCACCAAGCAGCAATAATGAATCCATCCACCTCAGCCTCCCTGAACTCCATGTATCTACATGTATGCCGGGGGGCGACAAGCTATGCTTCTTGTCCCGCTATTTTAGAAACTGCGCATGTACGGCCGGATTGCAGCGTATATCTATAGTCTCCGGCCAGAATGGCCGCAAGGGGAATGCAAGCCACCAAACCTATAGGAGTGACCCGGGATGAATACATCCGCTGCGGATTTCATATTATCTCTGCTGAATATCGTGTTCCTTGATCTTATTCTGGCGGGCGACAATGCCATCGTCATCGGCCTGGCCGCGCGGAACCTGCAAGGACAACGGCAGAAGCAGGCAATTCTTCTTGGCACAGGCGGAGCGGTAATCTTGCGGATCATCGCCACGATTCTTGTGGTGTGGCTGCTAAAGATTCCATGGCTGCTGGCAATCGGCGGGCTGCTGCTGATCCTTATTGCTTATAAGCTGCTGTCCGGCGGCAGTGCAGAGACGGATATTCAGGCCGGCGGAACGCTGTGGGCGGCTGTTAGGACAATTATTATAGCCGACGCAGCCATGGGACTGGACAACGTCATTGCTGTTGCCGGTGCAGCGAATCATAATATTACGCTGGTCGTACTGGGACTACTGATCAGTGTGCCTATTGTGGTCTGGGGAAGCACCCTGTTTATCCGGTTGATCAACAGATATCCATGGATTATCTATCTCGGGTCAGGCGTACTCGGCTTCACAGCCTCCAGCATGATTTCCGGCGAGAAGGTCATTGCCCCGTACTTCAAGTCACATCCGCTGCTGCATGTTCTGTTCATCGCCGCAGTCATTGCCGGTATTCTGGCTGCGGGACACTGGAAGCGCCGCCGGACACAACTCGCTGTTCAGAACCATTCTTCCTGAAGGCCTGCCTGCGCCGGTACCAAGTCCTCCGGCTTCTCGTTGCCATAAGGTGTAATGAGTACGGTCTCGGTTCCGGCAACCGCCGTATCGAGTAAGGCCTGATAGCCCGGCAGCGTCGCTTCAATCTTGTCTACAATCCGCAGATTCGGATTCGTCGTTGGTGATTTGGGCACGAACAATGTACAGCAATCCTCGTATGGCAGGATGGACAAGTCATACGTACCGATGGTCTTGGAGAGCTGCACAATCTCACTCTTGTCCATCATCACCAGCGGACGCAGCAGCGGCAGAGCCGTTGCACGCCCGATCACATTCATACTTGGCAGGGTCTGGCTGGCCACCTGGCCCAGACTATCGCCGGTAATCAGCGCAAGCGCCCCCTCCTTCTCCGCAAGGGCGGTAGCAATCCGCAGCATAGCCCGGCGCATGAGTGTAATAATCAGATTATCCTGCCCTATCCCGGTAAAAGAGGTCTGCACCTCCGTAAACGGAACCAGATGCAGCTTGATCACACCAGCATAACGTGACAAGATACGGGTCAAATCTACAACCTTCTGGCGGGCAAGCTCGCTCGTATAAGGATAGCTGTAAAAGTGGACGCACTCTACCTCCAGCCCCCTGCGCATGGATGACCAGCCCGCAACCGGACTGTCGATCCCGCCGGAGAGCAGCAGCATCGCTTTGCCGTTCGTTCCCAGCGGGAAGCCGCCGACTCCGGCAATATTCTCACAGAAAATAAGAGTATGACCTTCCCGAATCTCAATCTTCAGCTCCAGATCGGGAGACCTCACATCTACCAGCAGCCCCGGATAACCCTGGAGCAGCGGTGTAGCTATAAGCTTATTCATCTCTATAGAGCCGTAAGGGAAGCCCTTCCACACCCGGCGAGCGCTAACCTTGAAGCTGGTTCCCGCCGCTGGAGCAATAAGGTGGAGGAAGGTCCGGCTGGCCGCAAGAATATCCTCAAATTCCGGCCGGGAGACCTTCACCGGGCTAATCGAGGCAATCCCGAATACTTTTACGAGCGCCTCTGTTAATTCTCCTGCCGGTTCACCGTTCAATTCGACGTAGATCCGCCCGAATTCCCGGGTCAGCTTCACGTTCGGATACGGCTTCACCATCTCCTTCACATGCCGCAGTACGGTCTTCTCGAACCGGCTGCGGTTCTTTCCTTTCAGAATGAACTCCCCGAAGCGCAGCAGGAGCATATCGGCATAGTCCATGCTGCTTCCGTATCCGCCATTCTCTGCTCCGCTACCTGTCTCTGTTGTTGTCATTGGTTATTTCATGCCTCCTTCTGCAATCTTCAAGGATTGAACGGCTGCCAGCAGCGCCTGCTCTAGCCTGCTCACATCCTGTTGCGTGTGACTGTCCCCCAGGCTGATCCGTATGCCGCCAAGCGCAGCAGCGGTATCCTTGCCCATGGACAGCAGAATCCGGCTCGGCTCGGCCAGTCGCGAGGAACAGGCGGAGCGTGTGGCGACCGCCATCCCGAGCTCTTCCAGCCTGCGGGCCAAGACCTCCCCCTTCATGCCGGGGTAAGAGAAGTGGACAATATGCGGCGCCCCGTCCTCCATGCTGTTCAGTACAAGCTCCGGTATCCCTGCTATATAATTCTCCAGCTGCGCCTTGAGCGGACGAATCCGGGCGCTGAAGGCCTCCCGCTGTTCTCCGCTCATCCGCATGGCCTTGGCTGAAGCTACAATATTCGGCACATTCTCTGTCCCGGCGCGCTTGCCCTGTTCCTGGGAACCGCCAGTCAACAAGGGAAACAGCGTGACTCCTTCTCTGACATAGAGAATTCCCGTCCCGCGCGGCCCGCGTAATTTATGCGCGGACAGGCTGTATAGATCTGCCTGCCAGTCCTTCAGTGGAGCCACAAGCTTCCCGTAGCCCTGCACGCCGTCTACATGGAAGAGCGTCCGGCGGTTCACCGCCTTGACCAGTTGTCCTATCTCACGCAGCGGCTGTACCGTGCCGATCTCATTATTCACATGCATCACACTGACCAGCACCGTATCCGGCCGGACCGCAGCGGCAATCCGCGAGGGTTCGACCACCCCCTGAGGGTCAGGGGCTACGAAGGTAACCTCCCAGCCCAGCTTCTGCAGTTGAAGACAGCTCTCGTAGACCGAAGGGTGCTCCAGCTCCGTGGTCACAATATGCCGCCCTCTGCTCTGATACTGCAGCGCAGCTCCTTTGACCGCCAGATTGTTGCTCTCGGTAGCACCCGAGGTGAATATAATTTCCTGCGGCAACACATCAAGCGCAGCTGCGCACACCTCGCGCGCCCGCTTGATCAGCTTGTCCGCCTCTTCTCCCGCCCGGTGCAGGGAAGAGGGGTTGGCGAAGTGCTTCCTCATCACCTGCTCCAGTGTCTGCACAACCTCCTCATAGGGAGGGGCAGCAGCGGCATAATCCCAATACAGCATATATCTGCGTTCTCCTTTGTTGATCAGAATTCATAACTGCTTATATGTTGCAAAAAGGATCAAACGGCCTGCCTCCCAAAAGAAGCAGGGGGCAGATTCCGTTTGATCCTTATATTATACCGCGAATTGCGCGCGGGCGCGTTCTATTTTGGCAATGTAGGCCTGTGTCTCCTTCGGAAGCCCGGAGAGATTCGCCATAAGCTCAGCATCGCTGCTGACACCAAGCTTGTTCACCCGGCCCGGTCCGGCATTATAGGCGGCCAGCGCCATCTTCTCCTGTCCATCATACCGCTTAAGCTGGTACGAGAGGTATCGTACGCCGCCGTCAATGCTCTGGGCAGGATCGAAGGGATCGGAGACACCCAGTCCGTTAGCCGTTCCGTCCATTAACTGCATCAGTCCCTTGGCACCGGCAGAGGATACAACATTGGGATTAAAGGAGGATTCCGTATCAATAACCGCCTTGATCAGATCAACCGGAACGCCATATTTCGCGCTGGCAGTCTGAATCAGCTGTTCATAATCTGTCGGCACGGTCTGCGTTATTTCCCCGGAAATGCCGCTATTCGCCTCTGCTGCTTCCCCAAGCTGCTGCCACAGCAGATTATCCATCGAAGAGGTACCTGCAAGAGCAACGTATGTGCTTTTATTGCTGCTGTCAGTGGCTTGAGACGTCCCGGCTGCCTGCTGAAGCATTGCAGTGAACGCCGCCGCCGAGGCACCGGTCACTCCGGGGTTCGATTTGGTATCCTCACGCTTCATGCTTGAGCTTCTCAGGTCTACCCATTTCAACTGACCGCTTGGCGCAGCGGCATTGATTGACATGCATTCATTCCCTCTTTCACGCGAAGTCTTATATTTGAACTTTACTATTTATTCACAGCAATTACTATATGCCTAAGCGAAAAAACAGACCTCAGACCTGCATAGTTAGGTCTGATAGCCTGTTTTGAAAATCGGATGTGCAGATTCAGCCGGCTCTAACGGGCAAAAGGAATTAAGACAAAATAGCTTAAAGTGGATACAATCCCCAGCCCCATCGACCAGGCCCCGGCTGATTTTTGTCCTCTGGCATACGCATAATACCCCAGAACAGCGGCAATCGGCCCCAATATAATGGACCAGATGAATAAGGATACTACACCGAAGCCCAGACCGATATAGCCAATACTCCTGTCCTCTCCCTCTCTTACACGGCCTGATGTCCGCTGAGCTTCGCCGCTCCGTTCCATAGTGTTCTGAAGCTGCGAGGGGAGCGGACTGAGCTCGGCGGCATACTCCTCATTGTGGCTTCGGTCCCGGCGGGGGTAATCGACTCTGCTGCGCGGGCGCAGGATAACCTTTCGGCGGGCGGAACGGTCCACTTTGGGTTCATCATTCGGATTATCCATAAGGGCCTCCTTCTCAGGCGTTCGGCTTGAACGTCAGACAACAGGTTGCGGACGAGGTTCCGGCATGATCATGATGATTACCCGCCGTCAGCTCCTCTGCGTATTCCTCCATGTAACGGCTGCCTGCATGCTGATCGATCTCAATGACAATTTCCTCGGCACGGCACAGGTTCTGTTCTCCCCAAAAATGACAGTTGCTTACACTACACTTCACAAGCGGTTTAGCGTTTGTCATAATGATCACCTCGTCATGTATTATGCCCGCTGGTGAAATAGGCTATGCGGCTGAAGGCTGCTCACCTGAACACACAAGTGGAAACGGCTTTGCCGTCCTTTTAAAGGACGGTACCGTTTCGGCGAGAAATTGATTTATTGCGTGAAACACATAAATGCTTATATTTACAAAAAAAAGACCGTCCCAACCAGCCATATCGGCAGTTGGGACAGTCTTTTACAGAAATAAGATGATAGACCGGACAACGGATTACACCTGATTCTGCATCCGCTTCTCTGTCAAATAATCATTCTCATAATAAGTCAGATCATCACGCAATTCTTCATAGACCTTGGTGATCTCCATAATGATATCGCGTGCCGGACGCACAGGCTTCTTACGGAAACGGATCGCATCCTGCCCGGTATAGGCGTAACGTCCATCCTCCGAATAACTCTCATTCTTAGGATAGAAGAAGTTATTAACTCCTAGATGATATACATTATATAGCGCTTTTTGCGCGAAAGGTTCATCGAAGGTAGCGCGGCGCAATGCAAGCCCAAGCTTCTCATAAGACATTTCCGAGAACACCAGCAGATGGCGGAGATCGGACAAGAACCCCCGATAGAAATGCAGCGTTTCTTCATCCTCTTCGGTAACAAGCTGCGGAAGCGCATGCTCATTCAGGAACAGTTCCATTTTGTCGATAACGGATTTAAGCTTCTCTCTCGTCGATTCACACAATTTCTGCACACTTACTGCTGACATGGCGGTTGCTCCCCCTTATTGTTCCTTGCATTAGTAGTTGTTAATGACACTTAGACATTGCAGTTGTACTCTCTTGATAGTATCACAAAATCTCCTAAGCCTCCACCGTACGGATACCGGAAAAGAATCCTTCTTCTAAAAAGAAAAGTACAAGCCCCGGAAGGCGCTTTCTTTTTGATATTAACATAAAACCAAGGACGGCGGTAGCCTTTTCGTAAGATGAATAAAACCAGCTTCAGCTCCGAACCCTAACAGGTATA
The DNA here is from genome assembly GCF_038009085.1 of Paenibacillus sp. FSL R7-0210. Lineage (NCBI taxonomy): Bacteria > Bacillati > Bacillota > Bacilli > Caryophanales > Paenibacillaceae > Paenibacillus > Paenibacillus sp. FSL R7-0210. The sequence continues at coordinate 689,740 of NZ_JBBPAR010000001.1, read as the reverse complement.
TGAAACGACAAGGAAGGAGCGGAAATCATGTCACGTAAAAATCTAACCGTCGCCGGTATAGTCACTGCCGCGCTGACCGTACTGCTGCTCACCTTCGCCCTGCGGCCGGAAGGCAGCGGCGGCACCCTTCGGCAAACGTCTGTGCCTAATCCCTCTCAGGAAAAAGTGATCAAGAAAACCACCCTTGTGCAGGATGTAGCGGCCACTGACAAATTGAACCGAGTCGATGTGCACAGACATCTGAGCACACTGCTGGCCGATATGCATCATGCTTCCCCTGAAGCTATCTCAGCTTATGCCGAGAGCCTTCAGCAGGGGCACGAGCATATTACCATGCTGATGATGGTTGATTTCAACACCCGTAAGACAACCACCTTCAAATCTGCGCTGCCGGAAGGAACCGACCAGGAGAATAAGCAGCTGCTTCATTATCTGAACACCGCCAAATCTGCGATTAAAGGCCACCAATCCTATGAATCCCCCTCGTTCATCATCGGCGACAAAAAGTATTATTTCGTAGCCCAGCGAAACCGGGAGGGACAAGTGGCTGTCATCGCTCTGATTAACCAGAAGATTCTGGACCGCGTTGCGCTGCATCAGCTGAAGAATCTGCGGCTCATTCCGTACCCGAAGGAAGGCAAGTACCGGATAGAATCGGTCCACGCCGATACCTTGAAGGACATCACGGTCAAGACTGGACATGACAATGAGAATGCCAGCCATTACTACGAGAATGAGATCGTCGTCCGCTTCCCGAATGGACATCCCACGGCGGCACAGCTTCAGACCATCGCAGCCGATATCCGCTGCAAGGAGCCGCGCAAGCTGGGGTATGCCTATATTTTCCGGTCAGACAAGATGAGTTACTCCCAGCTCAAGACTTACTTCGCCAATAAGTGGCATCCGCTGTACGCAGAGCCTCACTATATGTACTTAACCAATGATACGGTCAGTGAAAATACGGGAGCTAATGTGATTACCCCTAACGACCTGCTCTTCTCAACTTACCAGTGGAATCTGCCGGCGATTGAAACCCCGCAGGGCTGGAACCTGTCCAAGGGCAGCAAGGAGATCGTAATCGCCGTTGTGGATACCGGTGTTCAAGCGAACCACCCGGATCTGAAGGGGCAGCTGCTCAAGGGCTACAATGCGATTACCAGCGGCAGCACGCCGGATGACGATGTTGGACATGGCACTCATGTGGCCGGCATCATTGGAGCGTTAACCAATAATGAAGAAGGGGTCGCCGGCATCAGCTGGTATAACAAGATCCTTCCGGTAAAAGCGCTGGATAATTCAGGGGCGGGCACCACCTATTCGGTGGCCGAAGGCATTATCTGGGCGGCAGATCAGGGGGCTAAGGTGATTAATCTCAGCCTGGGCAACTATGCCGACTCGCAGTTTCTGCATGATGCGATTAAGTATGCCTATGACCGGGATGTAGTGATTGTCTCCGCTTCCGGCAATGACAATACGGAGCGGCCGGGATATCCCGCAGCCTATGAAGAGGTGATTGCAGTCGCCGCAACGAATGCGGCGGGAGAGCGTGCTTCCTTCTCCAATTACGGGGATTACATCGATGTGGCTGCACCCGGGGAGAGCATTGCCAGCACCTATCCCGATAATCAGTATGCGGCGTTATCCGGCACCTCGATGGCCAGTCCCCATGTAGCGGCGCTGGCCGGACTGGTGCGCTCCTTGAACCCTGCGCTGACGAACAAGGAAGTGACCGCGCTCTTGACCTCTAATGCCATCGATCTGGGCACCGCCGGCCATGATAAGTATTACGGCTGGGGCCAGGTGGATATCTACCGTACCCTGCAGGCGGCAGGAGGAGGGCAGGTTCCGCTCCAGCTGTTCCCGCAGCAGGTCGGCAAACAGCTCGATTCTATACAATAAGCTGCGGCCGTTAGCGGTTAAGAGCGCAGATGCCGTTCCAGCAGCAGCAGGAACCGGCGGAGTCCGCGCTCCATCCCCTCCTGCGTCAGCTGCGAATAGCTCAGCCGGATATGCCTGGAGGGGATATCCCCGGCATAGCAGACATCGCCCGGCAGGAAGGAGATCCCTTCCTGCTCGGCCAGAGCATGCAGCTGCTCAATCCCGGGGGATTCCGGCAGCTGCAGCCACAGATTTAGCCCGCCCCCCGGCAGCTGCCAGGTTACCCCGGCCGGAGCATTCTGCTTCAGCAGCCTCGCTGCCGCCTCCTGGCGGGCACGCAATGCTGACCGCAGCTTCGCTGCGTACTCGTCATACTGGCGCTCGATGAAGGGCAGCACTGCCCGCTGGGTCAGCAGCGGACTGCCCAGATCACTGGCCGACTTGGCGGCGATCAGCCGGGAGAGAATATTGCCCTCAGCGGCGACACAGGCGATCCGGCAGCCGGGGGCGAGGACTTTGCTGAAGCTCTTCATGTAGACTACATGCCCGGCGGTATCCAGCGATTTAATGGACGCCGGGGGCGGCTGATGGAAATACAGGTCACTGAACGGATCATCCTCCACAATGAGACAGCGGTAGCTGCGGGCAAGCTCCAGCAGACGCTGTCTTCTTGGCATGCTCATCGTGACCCCGCTCGGATTCTGGAAGGTCGGATTGGTATAGATGAGCTTAGGCGGCCTCCGGTCACACATCGCTGTAAGCCGGTCCACCCGCATGCCCTCCCCGTCCATCGGAACGAAGATCATCTCAGCCCCCCGCCCGGCAAAAACATCAATCGCCCCCGTATAGCTGGGCGCCTCCAGATACACCGTATCCCCCGGACCGACAAAGGTCCGGGCGACCAGATCGATCCCCTGCTGGGCGCCGCTTGTGATCATCAAATAATCATCCGCGCCCAGCTGGATTCCCCGATTCTGCAGGTGCCTGCGCATCACCTCGCGCAGCTCCGGGTCACCCTGGAAATTACCATAGGTGGCCATCAGCTCAGGCTGCTCCTTCACAAGTGCAGCCATGGTCGTGCCAATCGGCCCGAGCGGAAGCAGGCTGCTGTGAATGGAGGCCAGATGAAAGGGATAGTCCACCTCAGAATAATCGAAGTTACGCCAGAGCTGGGCCCGTGGCAGATAGTCATCATAACCGTCCTGCCACCTTGCTTCTGCCCCTTGCCTGCTCCGGTCCCGTTCTGCCACATAGCAGCCCTTCCCCTGGCTGCAAAGAATATGTCCTCGCAGCTCCAGGTCAGCATAAGCCTTGCTTACCGTTACCTGGCTTACCTTCAAGGAGGAAGACAGACCTCTAACGGACGGCAGCCGCGTGCCCGGCTGGAGCAGTCCCGAGGTGATACGCTGCGCGATCGTCTCACTGATCTGCCGGGGCAGCGATTTGTCACCGCTGCGGAGTAAATCAATATGCATGGTCCGTCTCCTCCCAACTGTTATATTTATCGCTTTACTGTTATACCGCTATACCGTTATGATACTACAAAATTCAGAATAGCAGGGAGCATGAATATGAAGATCAACTATGCGGATATGACGAACCATCTGGGGTCCTCCGCAGTCCGCGATATCCTTAAGATCACACAGGGTAAGGACATCATCTCGCTTGCTGGCGGGCTGCCTGCCGAAGAACTGTTTCCGGCAGAAGCGATCCGGGAAGCTTACAGCCGAGTTCTGAGCGGCGACAGTTCTGCGCTGCAATACGGACTGACAGAAGGCTATCTTCCGCTGCGTGAACAGATTGCCGCCAGACTGGGGCAACAGGGCATCCCTGTCTCCTCCGATGAAATGATCCTCACTACCGGCTCCCAGCAGGCCATAGATCTGCTCTGCAGAATTCTGCTTGATCCGGGAGACACCGTACTTGTAGAGGCACCGACCTATCTCGCCGCCTTGCAGGTACTGGGCTCTTACCGGGCAGACATCCAGGTTGTAAAGAGCGATGAGGAAGGGCTGCTGCCGGAGCATCTCGAAGAGCAGCTTCGAGTGCACCGCCCTAAGCTGTTGTATGCCGTCCCCACTTTCAACAACCCGTCAGGCGCAACCTGGAGCAAGGTACGCCGTGAACAAGTGGTGGAGTTATGCCGGAAATACGGCGTGCTGATGCTAGAGGATAATCCGTACGGAGAGATTAGGTTCGATGAATCCCCGGAAGCGTACCCGCCAACCCTCGCAGCCATCGACAGGAATCTGGGCGGGGATACCTGTGTGGTCTATACAGGTACCTTCTCCAAGATCGTAGCTCCGGGACTGCGGACAGGCTGGATCATTGGCCCCGCCGGGCTGGTCAGAGTGATCGCCAGAGCCAAGCAAGCCGCCGATTTGCACTCCAGTACCATCGATCAGCGCGCCCTGCATGAGCTGCTGCTGTCCTTCGACCTTGAAGCCCATATCCGGCTGGTCTCCCGGGAATACAAGTCACGGATGAAGCTGCTATCAGCAGAGTTGGCTTCACAGAACTGGCAGGATACATCCTTCCTGGAGCCGCGCGGCGGCATGTTCCTGTGGCTAAGCCTGCCTGCCCGGATACATACCGCCGAGCTGCTGCCGCTTGCTGTGGAGCAAGGAGTTGCCTTCGTTCCGGGCGAAGTCTTCTATTCGGAGCAGCCCATGAAGAACACGATGCGCCTGAATTTCACCCATACCCGGCCGGAGCTGCTCCCGCTCGCAGTGCAGCGCTTGTCCACCGCGCTGTCCCGGTATGAGGAGCGTTTATTGCCTCTGTAACTCCATCCGCCCGCAGCAATTGAAGTATCCATACTCTCGTTCAATGCTCCGGATAACCCAACATTTTCTCACAAAAAGGCGGCCCCCGTCAGGAGGCCGCCGTCTTATTGTTCATATAGTGTGATTAGTGCAAGGTCTTGTTAAAGTTGTCAGTTAGGAAAGTTTGCCGTAAGCCGGGTTCTGTGCTCGTTGTGGTTCAGCCGGGAACTACCCTCCCACCATAAGCGACAATCATCTATCTAGGCCATACATTACTGCACAGCTCCAGCGACCAACCTAGACACGCCTCAGGCGAAGGCTGCGGCTTCCGTGAAGAAGACGCTGCGTCTCATTAGGTCTTGCTCCAGATGGGGTTTACCAGGAACGAAGTCACCAGCGTTCCTCGGGGTCTCTTACACCTCGGTTCCATCCTTGCCTGTGCCGCCCGAAAGCGGCCATCGGCGGTCCATTTCTGTGGCACTATCCTTCAGCTCGCGCCGACTGGACGTTATCCAGCACCCTGCCTTGTGGAGCCCGGACTTTCCTCCCGCATACGCTCTCACGCATACCGGCGATTGTCTGTCAAACTTTCCGAAACAACATTGTATATTATACAGATATGCCGCCCAGCGCACAAGTGTAAATAATAACAGCCTACAGGAATGTAAAAGGCTCGGTATCCGGCTGCGAGGCATGCACCGCCGTGCCGTACTTATGCTCCGTCAGCTTGCCGGCCAGAAACTCCGCTACCTTCACCTTCATGATCTTCTCCGCATTATGGCCCGGATCGATCAGGGCGATTCCCGCGAGGTGCGCATCCTGTGCGGTATGGTAATCGATATCGCCGGTCACCAGCACATCCGCTCCCTTGAAGATAGCGCTGCTGTAGTACTTGGCACCGGACCCGCCCATGACTGCCGCCTTGCGGACCTTGCGGTCCAGATCTCCAACTACCCGCACGCTCTCCACATCCAGCCCGCGTTTGACCGTATCAATGAACTCACCAAGCGTTGTTGGCTCCTTAAGCTTCCCTACTCTTCCAAGTCCAAGGCTGCGTCCCTTGAGGTCCATGGAATACAGATCATAAGCCACCTCTTCATACGGATGAGCCTTCAGCATGGCCTGTACCACCTTGTTACGGATCGTATGCGGCACAATCGTCTCGATACGGACCTCCTCAGCCCGCTCCAGCTTGCCAGGCGTGCCGAGGTACGGGTCCGTGCCCTCCTGCGGAATGAAGGTGCCATAGCCTTCGATATTGAAGCTGCAATGGCTGTAATTGCCGATCCAGCCCGCTCCGGCGTTCAGGATGGCATCCAGCACCTTCTGGTGATGATCCTTCGGCACGAATACCACCAGCTTGGACAGCTGCTCGGTATGAATATCCTTGATCGGTGCACCGTTCTCAATGCCCAGCGCCTCGGCCATCCAGTCGTTCATTCCGCCTTCGGCCACATCCAGATTCGTATGGCTGATATACACGGCAATGTCGTTTTTGATCAGCTTCTCATATAAGCGGCCCGCCGGGGTATCTGTCAGAATCCCTTTGATCGGCCGGAAAATCACCGCATGATGGGCAATAATCAGATTACAGCCCTTCGCAATCGCTTCGTCCACAATGCTCTCATTGACATCCAGCGCCACCAGCACCCCGGTGATTTCCTTCTGGAGACTGCCGACCTGAAGCCCGACATTATCCCATTCCTCAGCCAGATGCTTCGGAGCAAGCTGCTCCATGTATCCAATTACGGTCTGTCCTTTGGCAAACATTCCAGTACCTCCGCAATCCGTTTAATCTGAAGCTTGATTCTGCTGCGCTTCTCCTCAGCTGCCTCCAGCTCCGAACGTGCGAGCGAGGCCAGAATGCTCTCCAGCTTGGAGATTTCACCCTGCCATTTGGCAGCGAATACTTCATTCGGCGCTTGTAGCAGCAGCGGTCCCATCTCCAGCAGCAGCGCCTGATCAAGGGCTACCTTTCCTCCGGTAAGCAGACGTCCGCTGTACAGCTCTTCATTCGTCCCCGCCGCTTCAGCGCCCTCTGGGACAGCGGTCAGGATCTCGTAGATTTTGCCGTCTTCCTCCAAAATATGCTCCGAGACCAGCACCCAGCTGTTAGCCAGCAGCCAGCGGCGCAGAATATCCTCGCCTACATTGGGCTGCAGCGCGAGCGTCTTCACCCCGGCCAGCTTGCCGAGCTTCTGCCCGCGGTCCAGAATCGCCGCGATCAGTGAGCCGCCCATCCCGGCAATGGTAATGCAGTCCGTTTCCCCCGGCTCCAGCACCTCCAGCCCGTCTCCGCGCCGTACAGCGATCTTAGCACCGAGTCCTGCTTCCGCAACACCACGACGCGCCGCTTCAAAGGGTCCCGGATTTACTTCTCCGGCAATAGCTGAAGGCACCCGGCCGCTTTTCACAGCGGCAACAGGCAGCAGGGCATGATCTGAGCCGATATCGGCAAGTCTGCTGCCCGCAGGGACCTGCTCCAGCAGCAGCTGAAGCCGGTCAGATAATTTTACGTTGTTCATGAGGCCACCCACGTTATCCATTTTTTTCTGAAGAGGAACAGCAGCGCAAGGCCCACTGCAATCTTCAGTATTAATATCAGCGAGGTCCATTCCGGGAATCCCGCTCTGAGCCATAGCGCATCCACCTCCGGCATCAGCCAGAGGGCAGCACCCGCCCCCAGGTACACCCCAGAGACCCCGCTAACCTTGTGATACATCAACCAGCTCATCCAGATCATAAGCACACACAGCGGAAGCCAGAGCAGCTCCAGCTCCAGAAGAGAGGCGTCCGGCCGGACATGTCCGAAGAATCCTGCATAGAGCAGAGCCCAGAAGGCATATCCGCAGAAATGAAGCAGTCCGATGCGCAGAAAAAAACCAAGCACACACCACAGCAGCCCGCAGGCCGCAATCAGCAGCGGTGTCCAAAAATCAGCATCCAGCTTATGCAACTCAATCAGCCACAGTCCGAATCCCAGCGTTAAAATGCTGCCGATTCCCGCCAGCATCAGACTGATTGTCTTGTTGCGGTTCAGGTAAATCGCTGAATATCCATAACAAATAATTAGGACGCTGAGCGCTGTAGCAAGTTGCAAAGGCCAGGGAAAAACGCTAAAATAAAGACTAATCAAGAAAATCAAGGAAATAATTCCAAAACCAAACAGCCAAATTTTGATGCTTCCCTGCTGGAGATTCCGTAACGATACCGGGTTGCTGTCCTTCACCTCTGCCTGATCATCATACAGGTTAGTCAGGAAGTCACAATATTGCTCGGGCAACAGCTTGCTTCTTCTCCAGTATTGAATTTCTCTTAATATAGTATCACGTTTCTCCAGGTTCAACCGGCATCCCTCTTTCCAGAACTTGCCTTCACTTTCATTATAAGCTCCCGCACACGGCGGGGCTCCAGCATTGGTGAATCCCCTTGACAACATAATAGGACCTCCTGCCACCGTGCAGCAGAAGGTCCCGGTTGTACGGTCTATTCGAGGAAATCCTTCAGCCGCTTACTGCGGCTGGGGTGACGCAGCTTACGAAGCGCTTTGGCTTCGATCTGGCGAATCCGCTCACGGGTTACGCCGAACACCTTGCCCACTTCCTCAAGTGTTCTCGTCCGTCCGTCATCCAGTCCGAAGCGCAGACGGAGCACATTCTCTTCACGCTCAGTCAGCGTGTCCAGCACATCCTCCAGCTGTTCCTTCAGCAGCTCATATGCCGCTGCATCCGCAGGCGCCAGCGCCTCCTGGTCCTCAATGAAATCTCCCAGATGCGAATCATCTTCCTCACCAATCGGTGTCTCCAGCGATACCGGCTCCTGGGCAATCTTCATGATCTCTCTAACCTTCTCAACGGTAAGCTCCATCTCCGCTGCAATCTCTTCAGGCGATGGCTCGCGTCCCAGCTCCTGCAGCAATTGGCGGGAGACCCGGATCAGCTTGTTGATGGTTTCAACCATATGCACCGGAATACGGATCGTACGCGCCTGGTCGGCAATTGCACGCGTAATCGCCTGACGAATCCACCAGGTTGCATAAGTACTGAATTTGAAGCCTTTGTTATGGTCAAACTTCTCAACGGCCTTGATCAGACCCATGTTTCCTTCCTGAATCAGATCCAGGAACAGCATGCCGCGTCCGACATAACGCTTGGCGATACTGACCACGAGCCGCAGATTCGCTTCTGCCAGTCTCCGCTTCGCTTCCTCATCACCATTCTTGATCCGCATCGCCAGTTCCACTTCATCGTCAGCCGATAACAGCGGCACGCGGCCGATTTCCTTCAGATACATCCGGACGGGATCGTTGATCTTGATCCCCGGAGGCAGCGACAGATCATCGTCAAAGCTGAAGTCGTCTCCTTCTTTGTCCTCATTGTCTTCGCTTGGACGGAGGCTGTTCACCTCTTCATCGTTCTCATTGACAACCTCGATCCCCAGATCGCTCAGCTGCTCGTAGAATTCCTCCATCTGCTCGGGGTCTTGATCGAATGGCGACAATTTCTCCATGATATCTTTGTAATTAAGTGATGATCTTTTCTTCCCGTGATCAATAAGCTGATCCTTAACCTGATCCAGAGTAAATTCCGCTTCCAGTTCAGTGTGCTGATCGTTCGCCATAATTCGACTCCCTCCTCCCTAGGTACATCCTGTCAACAGCTCATTGTCTCTCTAGGGCTAAAATTTCACTTGCTATTTGTGCTGCACGCAAAAAGTCACCGGATTTCTCCGCCTGAATCATCTCTTCACGCTTGGGTTCAATTTTGCGCTGCAGAGGATACTTCCGCACTTCACGAATACAATCGTCCAGAACCTGGGTATTCCAGTCTGGAGGGGTATCCATCATGGAGATGGCCGTTGCGGTCTTCTCCAGACGGTCGTCCTGAAGCGATGATAGAAACCGGCTGATGCCGGGTGGTTTGCCTTGCGCATAATAAGCATATAGATAAGCGGCGATTGCCGCATGATCATCAATATTGAACTCTTCCCCGAGCCGTTCACCCACATAGGCCGCTGCTTCCGGGTCTTGAATCATCAATGATAACAGGCGCCGTTCCGCAACATGGTAAGCAGGCAGTAAGGTAGGTGTCTGCACTTGCCCTTTTTTATGCCTACCATTATTCCACCTATTATCGTTATTATCCCCTTCGGGGTTGTTTTTTTGCATGGAAGCCCGAAGTAAATTGCAATCCTGCTTCAGACTGTCGTAGGACAGCTCAAGCTCGGAGGCGATTTCCCGCAGGTACACCTCCCGCTCCGTTGAAGAAGGGAGCCCGGCGATAATCTCCAGAGCCTCCTTGACATAGGCAATTTTGCCGTCTTCCTCTAGGAGTATATGGTTTTTTTTCAGATATATAAGCTTAAATTTGATGGATGACACGGCAGAGTCAATCACCTGTTCCCTGAATCTGTCCCCGCCATGCCGGGAGATGAATTCATCCGGGTCGAGGCCGCTTGGAAGCAGGGCTACCTTGACCCGCAAACCGCTGGCTTCCAGGATAGGAATGGCCTTAAGGGCGGCAGCTTGTCCAGCCTTATCTCCATCATAGGCAAGCACAATCTCATCTCCAAGGCTCTTCATCAGGCCCACGTGACCCTCGGTGAGCGAGGTTCCCATCGTGGCTACCCCGTTCTGTACACCTGCCTCCCAAGCCGAAATGACATCACCGTATCCCTCGAACAGGACGATTTGCCGCGTTTTGCGGATGGATGCTTTGGACTGGTGCAGATTGTACAGAATGCGGCTTTTGTTGAATAAACGGCTCTCGGGAGAGTTCAAATACTTCGGCTGCCCCTCCCCGAGAATACGTCCGGCGAAGGCGATCGTCTTACCCATGCGGTTCGCAATCGGAAAAATAACCCGGCCGCGGAAGCGGTCCAGATAGCCTTTGCCTTCCCCTCTGGCAGACAATAGTCCGCCCTTCTCCATCTCGGCGAGATCGAAGCTGCGCTTCTCCAGAAACTGCAGCAGCGTATCCCAGCGGTCCGGCGCGTAGCCGATCTGGAACTGGTCAATCATTTTGTCGCTGAAACCCCGGGTTCTTAAGTAATCCATGGCGGCAGTGCCGTATTCCGTGTTCTTCAGCAAAAAATGATAAAACTTCGCCGATAATTCATACGCCTGAATCAGCCGGTCCCGCTCAGGATCGGGGGCAGCAAGCGCCCCGCCTCTCCCCTCAGGAACAGGGATATCACTCTCTTCCGCCATGATTCTGACTGCTTCGGGGAAGGATAATCCTTCGATTTCCATCCTGAATTTGATGGCATTTCCGCCCATACCGCAGCCAAAACAATGAAAGACTCCCCGGTCAGGGGTGACAGTGAAGGAAGGGGACTTCTCCGAATGGAACGGGCAGAGGCCCCATAAATATTTACCCTGCTTGGACAAATGGACAACCTTGCTGACTGTATCGACAATATCATGCCGCGCCAGCACGTTCTCGATAACCTCTTCGGGAATAGGACCATGTCCGCTAGCCACTTCAACCACCTTCATCTCTTAACAGTTAAATATAATTCGCTATAGCTGGACATTCTCCTGCAAAATTGTTAAAAGTTTTGTCAGTTTATGTTGAAAAAGATTTTTTTCCTCTGCGGTAATCGCTTTGGGACCCTTGGAATAGTGGCCGCGCCTGCGTTCAACCGCCTTGGCATGCCTGCTCTCCAGCATAAAATCCATGGTAGAATTCTCATATTCCTGGCCCCGGTTCGAAAGTGCAAGGCAGCGTTTGCCCAGCGCCAGCGCAGCCAGTCCATAATCCTGCGTAATTACGACATCTCCTGCAGAAATATGATTGGCGATATAGAGGTCGGCACTGTCTGCCCCGCGGTCCACCTGAACCACCGTAACGCCTTCTTCCGCCCGCAGCACATGATCATAGGAAGAGACCATCAGCACCGGAAGCCCGAACCTGCGCGCCACGGTAATAATTTCCTGCTTAACCGGACAAGCATCACCGTCCACAACAATCTTCCTTAGCCGGAAAGTTCCCAAGCTCACCCTCACCAAATTCCTGTGTAATATATATTACGCTCTAACCGTTCAAAAATCCTTCTTTGGTAAAGCATAAATACGGAACGAATGTCAACTTACGCATTGGCACCGTTCCGTATATTTATACCCTAAACCCTCGATCTATACCATAAAATCGCAAACATTACTTAAAACCTGCCTGAATTACCACACCAGCTTGCCAAAATCGGCAAACAGTTTGGAATCCGCATGAATGCCGGCCAGCAGCGCCAGACGGGTCGAGCGGACAGCTTCGTCTTCAGCCATAACCATAACCGAATCGAAGAATCCGGTAACGGCTGCTTCGAGTCCCGACAGAATCTGCAGGGCTTCAGCGGCATGTCTGGAAGCAAGGGCTGCGCGGTAAGGCTCATGAATACTCTGCCAGGTCGCGTACAGCTTCTGTTCCGCTTCTTCCTTAAGCAGAGCCGGGTCGATAACTGCACCTTCCGGAGCTTTAGCGGCCAGATTGCTGACACGGGTCAATGAATCCACGGTGATTTTGAAATCAGCCAGATCCGTCACGGCATTCATCAAGGCAAGACTTCTGCTTACTACATCAACGATGTCATCGAATCCTGCGGCAAGCGCTGCATCCACAACATCATAGCGTACATTGTTGTCGGCTAACAGGCGTTTGACACGCAGACCGAAGAACTCGTACAGAGTTATACGCAGTTCAGGTGTGAAATGTTTCTCTGTACGGAAACTTTCATGGACTTCCAGTGCTGCTGCAAAAATCTCCTGCAGACTTAGGCTCAGCTGATGCTCCAGCACGATCTGGACAATACCTGCCGCCTGGCGGCGCAGGGCATACGGGTCCTGGGAGCCGGTTGGAATAATTCCGATGGAGAAGCAGCCGACAATCGTATCGATTTTATCAGCAAGACTGACTACAAGACCTGCCTGTGTAGAAGGAACGGCATCTCCGGAGAAGCGCGGCTGATAATGCTCGAAGACCGCTTTGGACACCTGCTCTGCTTCCCCGGCCTTGCGGGCATAATCCTCACCCATCGTGCCTTGCAGCTCAGGAAACTCACCCACCATCTGGGTCACCAGATCGAATTTGCAAATATCCGCTGTACGGCTCACTTCCGCAGCAGCCTCTGAAGACAGCTCAAGCTTCACAGCCAAGCGGTCAGCGATGGCACGGATGCGGCGCACTTTGTCACCCACACTGCCCAGCTCTTCATGGTAGACGATATTCTCCAGCTTGGCCAGAGCATCGTTAATCTGCAGCTTCTGGTCTTCTTCATAAAAGAATTTGGCATCCGACAAGCGGGCGCGCAGCACCTTCTCGTTCCCCTTGGCGATGACATCCAGCGATACCGCATTCCCGTTACGTACCGTTACGAAGAACGGCAACAGCTTGCCGTCTTCACCAAATACCGGGAAATAACGCTGATGCTCACGCATCGAGGTGATCAGCACCTCCTGCGGAATATTCAGGAAGGCCGGATCAAAGGTACCGAACAGCACTGTCGGCGTCTCTACCAGGAACAGGACCTCTTCCAGCAGATCCTCCTTGATCGCAATCTTCCAGCCCTTCTCTTCCGCAAGCTTATGAATACCGCTTAGAATCAGCTCTTCGCGCTCCTTCACATCCACGAGCACATGCTGGCTGCGCAGAGCTTCAACGTATGCAGCAGGCTCTGCGATCACAGCTTCTTCACCGAGGAAACGGTGGCCACGGCTTACATTGCCCGCCTTAACTCCGGTGATTGTAAGGTCAATGATCTCCTGGCCGAAGAGAGCTACCATCCAGCGGATCGGACGGACGAACTTGAAATCATAAGCGCCCCAGCGCATGTTTTTCGGGAAGGTCATACTGCTCACAATGCCTGCAAGGCCTTCGGAGAGAAGTGAGGCTGTCTCGATGCCGGTGCTGTTCTTAGTCACATAGATATACTCTACGCCTGCCAGTTCCTTGAACGTGAACTGCTCCGGCGTGGCGCCCTGACTGCGGGCAAAGCCCAGTGCCGCCTTGCTCCATTCGCCGCTGGCATCCAGCGCGATTTTGCGTGACGGGCCTTTGACCTCTTCGCTTACATCCTCCTGCCGCTCAGCGGCATCCTTCACCAGTACGGCAAGGCGGCGCGGTGTTGCATATGCGCTAACGCCCTGATGACTGATCCGCGAGGCTTCCAGCCATTTCGCCGTTCTGTCCTTCAGTTGCTCCATCGCCGCCCGGATAAAGCGTGCAGGGATTTCCTCCAGACCGATCTCGAACAGAATATCCTTAGACATGGTCAGCACCTTCTTTCTTCAGCAGCGGGAAGCCCAGCTTCTCGCGTTCCTCCAGATATGTCGCCGCTACGGTGCGGGCCAAATTGCGAACTCTCGTGATGAAGCCTGTGCGTTCCGTTACGCTGATTGCGCCGCGCGCATCCAGCAGGTTGAAGGTATGCGAGCATTTCAGCACGTAATCATACGCCGGGAAAACCAAATGATTCTCCATCGCCCGGCGTGCTTCCTCTTCGTAGGTATTGAACAGAGTGAACAGCATTTTGACATCCGAGACTTCAAAGGTGTAGGTGGAATGCTCAACCTCCGGCTGATGGAATACATCTCCGTACGTCATGCCGTCTACCCACTCCAGGTCAAAGACATTTTCCTTATCCTGAATATAGGAGGCCAGACGCTCCATCCCATAAGTAATTTCCACCGCTACCGGACTTGCTTCAATTCCTCCGACCTGCTGGAAGTAGGTGAACTGGGTAATTTCCATACCATCCAGCCAGACTTCCCAGCCGAGACCCGCGCAGCCCAGGGACGGATTCTCCCAGTTGTCTTCGACAAACCGCACATCATGCAGCAGGGGATCTACGCCAAGTGCCTTCAGACTGTCCAGGTACAGCTCCTGAATATTGTCCGGGGACGGCTTGATAATCACCTGGAACTGGTGATGCTGGTACAGGCGGTTCGGGTTCTCCCCGTAACGGCCGTCGGACGGACGGCGTGAAGGCTCCACATAAGCAACCTTCCACGGCTCCGGACCCAGGGACCGCAAAAAAGTCATAGGGTTCATTGTGCCCGCCCCTTTTTCCGTATCATACGGCTGGACGAGAATACAGTTCTGGGCGGCCCAGAATTGCTGCAGGGTCAGAATCATCTGCTGAAAGTTCATAACTACCGGCTCCTTCGCTTTACAAGTGTGGTACTGCCTCTTGCGTATGACTGGCTCTTGCTGCTGCGCGATGGAGGCGGCACCCGCTTCTATGTACCTGCGGTCTGTGATGGAAGATGATCTCCCGCACAGCCACAAGCCAAAAAGCTCCCGCCCCCATGCCTGATGAACAGACATAGGGACGAGAGCTCAAATATGTTCTCCCGCGGTTCCACCCTACTTGATTACGCAAAAATCACGAAATCCACTTTTCATGCTGCCGCTTCCGTACTCCCGGGTGCCCTGTTCATGAACGTCGTCCCGCCAGGCTTCCACTACCCCCGGCTCGCTGCTGCGACAATACCGCCCACTACTTTCCCGATCCACGCACTCTCTCCAGTTCTGGAGCAAACACGGCAATCTTATAAAAGAAACTGAACTTATAGTAACGGATAATTCGTGATTCGTCAAATATTGTATTTATCAAGCTGGTCCAGGAAGCTCTGGGTCTTCAGTCTGAGTCCCAGCTGCATATCCATGAATCCCCGCATAACGGTCTTCAGCTCCGCACGGGTCTCCGGCTTCACATCCACATTTCCCAGCCTGGTCAGATCCAGCGCCGCGAAGATCCGCAGCAGCTTCAAGGCACGCGGGGAAATCTCCATGGCCGGAGGATCGTTATGCCGGCAACTGCGGCAGAGAACTCCCCCCAGACGGGGACTGATTCTAAGCTCCTCATCCGGCTTGTCCTTGCCGCAGACGATACAGGCATCGAGCTGAGGCCCATAACCGGCAGCTTGCAGCACCTTCATTTCAAATACATTATTGATAATGCCGGGCTCTTTGTCTTCCTCCAGTGCATTCAGGCAGGCGGTCAGCTGGCGGTACCAGAAGCTGCCTGTCTCTTCATCATGCAGCACCCGGTCCAGCAGCTCGCAGGCATAGGATGCATACGCCGCCTTGACCAGATCCTCGCGCAGCGGATGATGGGACTTCGTGATCTCCCCGGCATTGAGTGTTCCCAGTCCGCCGTTGTTACGGAAGAACACGAACTCACCTGTTGTGAACAGCTGGATCAGGGCAGCATGACGGCTTTTGACCTTCTTGGCGCCCCGCACCAGAACCCCTACTTTACCCGCGTTCTCGGTGCAAAGCGTAATAATGGCGTTCCCTTCACCGTAGTCCATGCTGCGGATGACGATCCCTTCCACCCTGTATAGCATGCCTCTTCCCCCAACCACTCGGCAAGCAACCAGTCCTTATTGTGCTTCTTCATCGATGGCCATCTCTTCCTCCGCCGGCAGCGGTCCGCTGCCCTCGGGCGAATCCCCAGCTTCCCTGTACAGCAAATACGCATCGAGATCTCCAGTCATTGCAAAATACTTCCACGAAAAATTCCGCATTCGTATTCATCCTTTCTTCGGAAACACGATGTCTCTTCAGATGTAGGATGTGCGATGCCCCAGGATCTATCCGTGCAATTCCTGCCATGTTGAGGCGGCGTGAGAGGTGATCATTCTTTATGGAAGCCCAAATCCCGCAGGACGCGGTCCTGGTTACGCCAGTCTTTTTTCACCTTCACCCATAATTCCAGGAAAATCTTCGAGCCCAGCAGGTTCTCAATATCCGTCCGCGCCCGGCGTCCGACTTCCTTCAGCAGCGCTCCCTGCTTACCGATAATGATCCCCTTCTGGGAATCGCGCTCAACAAAGATAACCGCCGAAATATGCACAACCCCATTCGGTTCCACGCTCATATCCTCAATCGCCACTGCGATGGAATGCGGCACCTCTTCACGGGTCAGATGCAGAATCTTCTCGCGGATCAGCTCCGCGCAGACGAACTGCTCGGGGTGATCGGTAATCTGGTCGTCCGGGTAATACTGCGGGCCTTCCGGCAGGTATTTCTGCACCTGCTCCAGCAGCGTGTTGACGTTATTGCCCATCTTGGCAGAAATTGGTACGATTTCGGCGAACTCATGCAGCTTGTTGTATTCCGTAATCATCGGCAGCAGCGCTTCCGGCTCAATCTTGTCAATCTTGTTCATGACCAGAATGACCGGGGTCTTAATGCTGCCAAGCTGTTCCGCGATAAAACGGTCGCCGCCGCCCATACCCTCAGAGGCATCCACGAGGAACAATACCGCTTCCACTTCATGCAGAGTGCTCATCGCCGTCTGATTCATGTAATCACCCAGCTTGGATTGTCTTTTATGGATACCCGGTGTGTCCAGGAATACGATCTGTGAGTTATTTGCCGTGTATACTCCGTGAATTTTGTTGCGGGTGGTCTGCGGCTTGTCCGACATAATGGCAATCTTCTGGCCGATTACCTGGTTCATGAGTGTTGATTTGCCTACGTTTGGTCTGCCGATAATGGCGACAAACCCTGATTTGAATTTCATATGATCCTCCTATTTATCTTACAACTTGGTCAAAAGCGTTTCGGTCAAAAGCGTTCACCCTTAAAAGCGTTCACCCTTAAAAGCGTTTCGATCCCCCTAAATCCCCCTTCGCCAAAGGGGACCCCAAGGGCCCCGGCCCTCTGGACACCCGGAACTGGCGTGGGCGCAGCACTTGGCGCGGTAAGAGACTTTGGAAGTATGAGCGCTGTTCGTTCCCTGCGGGAACACGCTTGACTGCGGCGCGGTTGATTCGCGGTGACCAGCATGCGGCGCGGGACAGGGAGCTGTGGAGCACGAGCGCTTTTCGTTCCCTGCGGGAACACGCTTGACTGCGGCGCAGTAAGAAACTGGTTACTTTGAACCAAAAAATCGAACGGCCTTGGTAACTATACACCCGATAACATTTTTTAGTTGTATTTTGTACACTTATTCTGCTCAAAATCAGAGGTTTTTGCAGTTTAGATGTAATTTGTACATCTATTTTCCTCAGCAAAGTCACTTTTGGCAATATACCGTGAATTTAGTTGTACATTTTACACTTAAACCTTATTTCACCTATCCTCACGGAAATATAGTTGTACCATATACACTTAAAGCCGGCTCATACGGTATGCATTTACGATCCTGCTACCGTACAGCAACCGTCTTTACAAGCTTGCCGTTTACTCCGGAGCCTGCCCCTGCGTAAGATCCGCAGGACCGAAGGCGCCGGGGAGCAGGTCACGGACCGTAGTCTCCATAATATCGCCCTTCAGGTTGCCGAGAATGACTGGCATATCGGGGCCGCATAGCTCGACCATCACCTGGCGGCAGACGCCGCAAGGCGATACGGGGCCGTCTGTGTCGGCCACGACTGCGATAGCTTTGAAGGTACCGGGCTTATGGCCGTCCGCAATGGCGCGGAACATGGCCGTCCGCTCGCCGCAGTTGGTGGGACCGTAAGCGGCATTCTCGATGTTGCAGCCGTGGTGGACCTTGCCGTCCTGATCCAGAAGGGCTGCCCCTACCCCGAAGCGGGAATACGGTATATATGCATTGGCTCTTGCCTTGATCGCTTCCTGAAGAAGTAGCGCATAATCCATAATTGTCCTCCTAAAAGTTTTGTAAGCATACGCTTCTTCGATTAGTCTTCGTACAAAACTCGCTTCGTAAGCATAAGCCTAGTTTTAATGAGCACTCTCTTCATCGAATCTTCTTCGAAATAAAACTCGCTTCGTAAGCATAACCTTAGTTTTGGGAGCACGGCCCGAAAATATTATCCTAATTAAAGATGACGGAGCGCGCAAAGCGGGTCCGCCTCTTCCACCAGCTGAAGTTGTAAACTGATTATGACATAATACCTGTGATCCAGTCCATCACGGGATGATAAAAAACATAGATTCCGGCAATCACGGCAAACACCGCCGTAAGCAGCACGGCGCCTGCGGCGGTATCTTTGGCCTTCTTGGCCAAGGGGTGAACCTCAGGCGAAACCAGATCAATCGTTGCTTCAATCGCCGTGTTCAGCAGCTCGGCTGTCAGCACCAGCGTAATGGCCAGCAGCAGCAGCATCCAGCTTGACAAAGGAAGCCTGAAAACAGCTGCGGCAATCACAACGATAACCGCAAGGCCGCTATGCACCTTCATGTTCAGCTCCGACCGGAATGCTGCCGCAATGCCGTGTGCGGCGAAGCGAAAGGAGTGCCAGAATTTTTTGTGGCCCACCGCCGTATTCTTGACCATTAGCGTGTCAACCCGACCTGAGCCAGAGCCTGCTCCTGCTTGGACATCATTTCGGCCTCAGCCTCCGGCTCCTGATGATCGTAGCCCAGCAAATGCAGGAACCCGTGCACGAACAGGAAGCCCAGCTCCCGCTCCAGCGAATGGCCGTATTCCTCAGCCTGCTCCTGCGCCCGGGTAACCGAGATGATAATATCCCCAAGCACATTCGGTATTTCCTCCAGCTCATCGTCCTCATCTGCCAGGCCGTACCGGATCTCCAGCTCATCTTCTCCGGCTTCATTCATCGCGAAGGAGAGCACATCGGTCGGACGGTCAATGCCGCGGTACTCGAGATTCAGCTCATGAATGCGTTCGTTATTGACGAAGGTCAGATCTACTTCCCCCGAGTCAATCCCTTCTGCTTCCCCTGCTGTCTGCAGAAGCCTCTCCAGCAGTTCGATCAGATCGCCGTTAATTTCATGTTCATCCTGTTCATTGTTCCAAACGACGCTCAGGCTCATTTTTGATGGCCCCTTCCTCTTTTTTGGGCTTGCGCACATCCTCGGGGTATTCAATCCGGGAATGGAATATGCCCATTACCGTCTCTTTCAGTGTCCGCGAAATAATATCCAGCTCCTTGAGCGTCAGGTCGCATTCATCGAACTGATGGTCATCCAGCCGGCTTTTGATAATTTTCTCAATCATGGTCTCGACCTGCACCACGGTTGGCTTGCGGAGCGAACGGACTGCAGCCTCCACACTGTCGGCGATCCCGACAACTGCGGATTCCTTCGACTGCGCCTTCGGGCCGGGATAACGGAAATCCTCCTCCGTGAAGTCCGGCTCTACACCCTTGTCCTCTGCAAGCTTCAATGCCTTATGATAAAAATAA
This sequence comes from Paenibacillus sp. FSL R7-0210, assembly GCF_038009085.1. NCBI lineage: Bacteria > Bacillati > Bacillota > Bacilli > Caryophanales > Paenibacillaceae > Paenibacillus > Paenibacillus sp. FSL R7-0210. Next base: position 669,982 of record NZ_JBBPAR010000001.1, on the reverse strand, counting down.
TGCAGGAACGTCGTGCCATGATGCTGCTCGGCAATATCGCGGATCGGCTTCGGCAGCTTGTACTCCTTCTGCATCTCCACCCCGTCCCGGGCGTGGGCCACAATGATCGACTTGCTCAGCTTCGGCTCAATCGTATCATGCGGATTCTCCATATTGTTCTGGTTCTCTATGAAATAGAACGGGCGCTTCGTCTTGCCGATGTCATGATAATATGAGCCTACCCGGCACAGCAGGCCGTCCGCACCAATCGCTTCGGCCGCAGCCTCTGACAGATTGCCTACCATTACGCTGTGGTGATAAGTTCCCGGCGTCTCAGTAAGCAGCTTGCGCAGCAGCGGATGGTTCGGGTTAGACAGCTCTACGAGCTTCAGGGCCGACAGAATGCCGAACGTTACCTCGAAGAACGGCATCAATCCGATGACCAGCACTGCAGTAAGCAGCCCCCCGGCAAAGGAGAAGCCCAGAGCATATAACGTATTCGTCTCGTTCCATACGCCGCCGCTCAGCATGGTCAGTATGGCTACGGTCAGGCAGCCGAGCAGAGACACCATAATACCACCCTTCAGCAGCGTTGAGCGCTGTCCGGCGCGGTGCGTCGAGAAGATGGCAACATAACTTACGATTAGAGCAAAGAAGCCGAAGGTGAAATCAAATATCGTATTCTGCTGGACATTCAGCAGGATACTGGCCAGAATGCTGAACAGAATGGAACAGAAATAAGCTAAGGTCATGTCCAGCAGCATGGAGATCAGCATCGCGCCGAGAGCCACAGGTGCCAGATAGCCTATATATGTCCGCACATCCGTTTGCAGGAAGGCCGTCAGCTTCATCATAACGATGGTAATGATAAAGACCAGCACCAGCATAAGCAGCTGGGAGTTATTGTATTTGAAGCCTGAGGCTCCGCCATTGTAGCGGATGAAGGTCATCAGGCCAAAGGACAGCAGTGCAGAGAGCAGCAGCAAGCCGAGCTGCGGCCAGTAATTAATCTCTTTGCTGAGCAGCCCGTTCTCATCCAGCAGCTTATACAGCTCAGGGGTAATCTCCTGATTCTTGGCGACCAGCACATCCCCCTGCTCGATGAATACATCCGGTGTATTCTGACGGGCCTGCACCTTCGCTTCTTTGGTCGCATCCTCGTCATAGAATTTGTTGGCGGTGATCACCAGCCGTACCAGCTCCTGCACCACCTCGCGGGCGGTCCGCTGGCCCAGTGAACTGACACTGACCTGCTCGGCCACTTTGGCGCGCGCGCTCTGGGCGTCGGTAATCTGGTCATTCATCAGCTTCGTGACAATATCCCGGGCCACCGGCTTCATTTCGATGATATCCTGTGAAGTCAGGCGCGGGATCTTGATATAGGTCTCTTCCGGAATGACGTAGGCCTGATCCTTAATGACGGACTGCATTTCATTCAGCAGATGCTCGGAGTAAGTCCCCGCCTTTTGGCTGGCAGCCACAAAATTAAGGATAAAATCATTGGCCCGCCGCGGAATCTCTTCCCGGTAAATCTCAGTCTTCTCACTCTGTGAAATCGTATCATCCTGATTCAGCCCGCCGATCCGGTCCAGCAGCAGAGTTACTAGATTCTCCGCCCGGATAGGAATAATGGCATAACGGTTGGTCACATTCTCTGCAGCAGTCTCCTGGGCCTTGAGCTTGGCGTTGGTGTCCAGGATTTGCTTGGGCGCTGTAATCTCCTTGGCACTGCGGGTTCCCTCTTTGATATCATACCTTTTGGGCAGCAGATCAGAGGACAGGCTGAGGTAGAAAACAACCGCGAGTAACAGGAAAAGAGCATAGCGCGACACCGCGCTATACTTCCATCCGCTGCTGCTGTATACAAATCCGCTTAATTTCGATGGTTGCTTTGAGGCCATGAAGACAATCCCCTTTTTTATTGGAGGTTTTCGGCAGAGCGGTCATAGGCAACGATAATTTTCTGCACAAGGGAATGACGGACAACGTCCTGCTCAGCGAAGTAGACAAAGCCAAGCTCCTCAATACCGGAAAGAATCGTTTTGGCTTCGATCAGCCCTGACTTCTTGCCGCGCGGCAAATCGATCTGGGTCACATCGCCCGTGATGACCATCTTGGAGCCGAAGCCCAGACGGGTGAGGAACATTTTCATTTGTTCGGGTGTGGTATTCTGCGCTTCATCAAGGATGATAAAAGCATCCTCCAGCGTACGTCCGCGCATATAGGCAAGCGGTGCAATCTCGATCAGCCCGCGCTCCAGCGCCTTCGCCACCTGATCAGGCCCCATAACGTCGTACAAGGCGTCGTAGAGCGGCCGCAGATACGGATCTACCTTTTCCTGCAAATCTCCCGGGAGGAAGCCCAGGTTCTCCCCGGCCTCTACAGCCGGACGCGTAAGCACGATCCGTTTGACCGAGCCTTCCTTCAGCGCCGTCACCGCGAGGACCACAGCCAGATAGGTCTTGCCGGTGCCCGCCGGGCCGATGCCGAAGACGATATCGCGCTTTTTGATGGTGCTCACATAATGCTTCTGGCCAATCGTTTTGACACGGATCGGCTTGCCGCGGAATGTTGTCGTGATCTCGCCCTTGAACAGGTCCAGCAGCTGGTCGGCACGGAAATCCTTCGCCAGCTCCACGGCGTACTGCACATCGCGTTCGCTCAATATATAACCCCCGCGTACGAGTGACAGCAGCACGTTGAAGAGCTGGCCCAGCATGTCCACTTCCCGCTCCGTACCGCGAATCGTAATTTCGGCCTCGCGTGAATTAATAACTGCCGGAATTTCTTTCTCGATGATTTTCAGGAATCCATCCTGCGGGCCGAACAGGGATTGCGCTTCTCCCGCATTGTGCAAAGATATTTGAATGCTTGCAGTCTGTTCTGACAAGTAGCCTCATTCTCCTCAATTGTTTACTATCGGAAGCTCTTCCGCGATTCTCTCTTCCACCTCAAACAGCACTTTCATATAAACTTTACCATTCTCTTTCTTCTCATGCAAAATTTTTTGACTTTTAATGACGCTGTCAGCGCCGTAACGCGCGAAAATATCGCTCTTGGCCCGCGTCAGCCCTTCTGCACGCGCGGCCTCCGAAGTAAGCGCTTCAGTGGTGTATTTAATCTCCAGTTCCTTCTCGGTCATCAGGCCCAGCGGCAGCTGAAAAGAGCGCCACGACAGCATGTCCGGCTCTGAAAGTGTACGTGACTTCGCAAACCCGGAGTCCCCGTAGCCCCACAGCTGAATCGCCCATTTGCCAAGAACGAGATAGGTGCGGTCCTTGCGTTCTCCTGTATATGCACTGCCCGTTCTTTTGAGCGGTACCTCCAGATTATATTCATGCCATACAAGGCCTTTAACCATGCCTTTGGCGACAACGAACTCTGTATTCTCCTCGTCACCCAGCGCACCGGAGATGAGGATGTCCCCTTTTTTAACCCGCGAATTCCGGCTGACCACCGGTCTGCCCTGCTCCGCATAGATTTCGGTCACCACCGCATCGGTCCGGCTGATGAGATGGCGCTGGCTGAGCAGCGGTTTGTTATCCGGGCGGTCAGCTTCGACCACCTGTATAGTAATGCTCGTCCCGTTCCGGTGGAACCCGGCCCAAGTTAAGCCCGGAACCAGGGTGGTCAGCTCCCGGGACAGCTCGTCCGACTCCTGCATGCGCCAAATCCACTGAAACGGATAGACGCCCTCCTTGCGTGCGGCTTCCAGGATGTCCTCAGTCGGAATGCGGGTATTCCCTTCAACCTTGACGCTCCAGATCATCGAGGAGAGCAGCAGCAGGCCTACACCGAAGATCAGCATACCTGCGGCAAAAAACTTCCGTCTCCACAAGCGCGCGAGGCGAAACGGAAGTCCGTGCCTGGCTGTAACATGCATACGGCAGCCTGTCTTTTTGAGGAGCGGGCGAAGCCGGAAAAAGTCATCCAGCAGCAGATTCAAAGAAGCGCCGTCCCCGGCAGGCCTCACATCCCAGATGATGATGCCCGCTCCAGTTACAGCATTAATGAATTTCTCCACCTGCGGTCCGCTCACATGCAGTGTAACGAACCCCCGCAGTGATGACAGAGGCGGTTCTTTCATGGATTCTCCCCACTTTCCTTATATCTGATTTCACCGATTACTCCAATGACGGCAAGCTCCTGGCCCAGAATATTGCGGATGACCAGTCCTTCACCGGAAATCTCCAGCACCCCTTGGGTTAATGCCAGCCTGAGCTGCTCCGAAGAGAAGTGCAGCACGCCGCGGTGGTTCTCAATATACAGCTCCTTATTGCCGATCAGGGTGATCCGGGGCATCTCCTGCAGCACATCCTGCGGAAGATCCAGTATCCCGTTTGTCCATCCCCGCAGCCTGCGGCCGATACGGGTCATAAGTAGACGCTCCCCCTTCCTGCCTTCTGTACACCTTATGCGGCGGGGCGGCTGTTTATGAGAAGAACTCACACCCTTCTGCCAGGGAAAACGGCAAAAAAGCCTGAATTCCTTCCGGTTAAGGAATGGATTCAGGCTTTTTTGCAGTATTACATGTTGCTCGGGAGGCGGAGGCAAGGTCTTAGCGCCGCGTGGAATGCGGCTGGCGGGCGCGGGGCGGACCCAGCACCTCCGCCCATACCAGACCGCTGCGCAGCGCGTCAGGGTCGCCTGTGAGCGGATGGACAGCATATGCCGGCGATGCTGCATCTGCGTCCTCCCCGCCTGCGTCGGAGCCCGCAGACGGGACCGCAGCCGCCATTCCGTCGAAGGCAGCCTTCAGCTTCTCCAGCTCTTGCTGCATGCGTTCTGTGCGGGCCTCCACGCTGTCCAGGTCATCGGCCTGTTCCAGAGACACACCTTCGCCTGTCTCATCACCGGGAGCCGGCTGCCCAGCCTCAGCCCATGCTGGCGAAGACGGGGCCTCCTGAGCATCCGGCGGCGGAGCAGGCTGGTTTGGGGCCGTCCTTGTCCCGGCAGGCGCCGGAAATCCGCTGCCCTGCTGTTCAACGCGTCCGGCCTTCCGGCGGCGGGGCAGCGGATTGGCGATATCTCCTCCCCCGCCGCCAAAGGTAGGCATCCCCCCGCGCGGGGCCTGTTTGTCTTTGCCCTTCTGTTTGTTCAGATTGGTGATGATCGCTATGGCCGCCAGCACCAGGAAATAGATCACGCCGCTCATGGGAGCTCACATCCCTTTATTTGTGGGGCGGACGGCTGCTGTCGTCCCCATCGTTTAGTTTGCCGAGGGAACCGCGCATCTGCGTATCTGCCTCGATATTTTTAAGATTCATATAATCCATCACACCAAGCTTGCCGGAGCGCAGGGCTTCGGCCATCGCCAGCGGAACCTGGGATTCAGATTCAACGACCAGCGCCTTCATCTCAACCACGCGGGCCTTCATCTCCTGCTCATGGGCAACCGCCATGGCCCGGCGTTCTTCAGCCTTCGCCTGGGCGATGCGCTTATCCGCTTCCGCCTGCTCGGTCTGCAGGTACGCACCAATGTTCTTGCCTACATCCACATCCGCAATATCAATGGACAGAATTTCAAAAGCAGTCCCTGAGTCCAGGCCCTTGGATAATACGGTCCGGGAGATGGAATCCGGATTCTCAAGCACATCCTTATGCGAATTACTGGAGCCGACTGTGGTTACAATCCCCTCGCCGACACGGGCAATAATCGTCTCTTCGCCCGCACCCCCGACCAGCCGGTCGATATTGGCCCGCACCGTTACCCGTGCCTTGACCTTGACTTCAATCCCGTTCTTGGCTACAGCCGCAACAATCGGCGTCTCAATGACACGCGGGTTAACGCTCATCTGAACCGCCAGAAGCACATCGCGTCCGGCCAGATCGATGGCAGCGGCACGTGTGAATTCCAGCGGAATATCCGCTCTCTGGGCGGCAATCAGCGCGTTCACTACCCGGTCCACGTTCCCTCCGGCCAGATAATGGCTCTCCAGCTGATTGATATTCAGCCCCAGCCCGGCCTTGGTCGCCTTAATCAGCGGATTGACAATCCGGCTCGGTGTTACCCGGCGCAGACGCATCGCTACCAGCGTGATAATGCTGATTTTGACCCCGGAGGCCCAGGCAGATACCCACAGCATTACCGGGAAGAAGCTGAAGAAGACGCTTAGTACAATAATCACGGCTACCGCGATCAGCAAAAAAGTAATCATTGATGCTTCTAACATACGCTTACCTACCTCCGATATTTTGATAGACAAAAATTATTTCGCAGCTTCCTTCACTACCACACGGCCGCCCTCAACCTTCACCACGGACACGGCCGTCTGCGCCTCGATGAACCCGCCTTCTGTCACCACATCTATCCGTTCGCCGCCAATGGTGGCGGTTCCGGCCGGACGCAGCGGGGTAACACTGATGCCGGAGGCCCCGATCAGACGCAGCTTCTCCGGGACAGGCACGAATCCCTTCTCTCTGGTAAGGCTATCCTGAAGGATGAACCGGTTCCAGATGCCCCGCTCCTTGAAGACTACGGCTACAATCACAATAACCACAGCCGCCGCCGAAAAAGCAATACCAAGGCTAAACAGGGCATGTGTAAAGCTGTAAGCAGCCCTTACAACACCCGCTACCAGACTGATGGACCCGAGGATTCCCAGAATACCGAAGCTCGGCACGAACAGCTCCAGAATCAGCATCACCAGTCCCAGAATGAACAGCAGCAGCGTCTCCGCCCCGGCGAAGCCGGCCACATAGTTGCCGAAGAAGTAGAGGGCAAATGCCAGCGTACCGACAATTCCGGGCACCCCAAAGCCGGGCACCAGCAGCTCGATGAACACACCAGCGATGCCCACAAAGAGCAGAATCGTCATGACTACCGGATGAGTCAGAAATTGCGACATTTTCTCCGCACCGGTATGCTCAACGCGAAAAATGTCGTCTGTCGAGTAGCCCAGCCAGGTAATCGCCTCCTGCTCTGTTCCAGCAATCCGGTCGGCGTAACCAGCCTGAAGTGCTTCATTGCTGCTCAGAGCGATAATCTCGCCCGCTTGCTTGTTCACGCCCAGCTCCGGGCGGTTAACTACCAGATGGACATCCATCATGCCGGCCGCCACTTCAGGATCACGCCCGTTCAGCGAGGCAGCCCCGATCATTTTGGATTTCCAATAGGATACCATCTTGGCGTCTTCCACGCTCTTCCCGTTCATGTCCACCAGCGAAGCGGCTCCGATCATGCTGCCCGGCTTCATGATAATGGCGTCCGCGCTCAGCGCGATGTAGCTGCCTGCGGAAGCGGCATTGCCTTTGATATAGGCTACTACCGGAATCTTGCTGTCTCTGACCAGCGTGCCGATTCGTTCGGCGGAATCCACCCGTCCTCCAGGTGTATCGATCTCCAGAACAATCAGAACTGCGCCGTAATTTGCCGCTTCCTGAAAGCCCCGTTCCAGAAAGCTCTGCAGACCCCGCTCAATCTCCTGATCCACCGGAATAATGAAGACGGGTCCGTTGACCACTGTACCTGAGGCTGCTCCCGGTGCGCGGACCGCTTCATTATCCGCCTGAACCGTCCCCGCCAATGGCAGGAACAGAAGAACCATTAAGGCCGCGATACAGGAAAATATGATGGTGCGTAACTTATTCAAGCCTGCGCCCCCCTTTTGTACGTGAACCATTTGCATTCTCAACTTATCATTTTATGTAAGTCTGCATATAATTCTTAGTATACCTTATACGCAGTTCTATCCAAAAAGCTCCACACAATGAAAAACACCCCTTATAAAAGGGGTGCTAGCGTTATATTATTGCAGAAATTGTTGAACCGCCTGGTTCACAAGTTTACCATCGGCGCGACCTTTGACCTTAGGCATCAGTGCGCTCATCACCTTACCCATTTCACTTTTCGAAGAAGCACCGGTTTCCTGGATGGTCTGTTGTACAATTACTTTAATTTCTTCTTCGGTAAGCTGCTCGGGAAGATATTTAATGATAATCTCGATTTCTGCCTTAGTACTCGCGGCAAGCTCATCGCGACCCGCTGCTTCAAATTCTTGGAGGGCATCTTTGCGCTGTTTGATCTCACGACTAAGGATATCAAGCACTTCGTTGTCGTCTAATGTTCTCTTCAAATCTATTTCAAGATACTTTATTGTAGAACGAACCATTCGAATGGTGGAGAGTGTGAACTTGTCCTTACTCTTCATCGCTTGCTTCATATCTTCGTTTAATCGTTCGCTAAGATTCATGCGTGGGTAATCCTCCTAAAACTTTCTCTTACGAGCAGCCTCAGACTTCTTCTTGCGCTTTACGCTTGGCTTCTCATAATGCTTGCGTTTCTTCACCTCAGCCAAGACACCATCCTTAGCAATGGAACGTTTAAAGCGACGAAGTGCAGCATCAATTGTCTCGTTTTTGCGAACTTTCGTTTCAGACACCAGTTTTCCCTCCCTCCGACCAGACCGTCCAAGAGCATAACAACACGGTTCATCACCTTTCATTATAGGTCAAACCTAAATAAGGTGTCAACCTTCGCGTTATTCTTTTTTTAGCCGGGCTGTACATAGTTGCATTGCTTACTTAGGCATGAGAACTGGAGTTCCCCGTAAGGGCACCAAGCTTGGCTCCACCCAGCAGATGATAATGCAGATGCGGCACTGCCATCCCGCTGTCCGGACCGCAATTATTAATCAGCCGGTAGCCGGTATCGGCAATTCCGAGCTCTGCGGCAAGCTGCTGTGCTACGGCATGAATCTCGCCAATCAGCGGCAGATCCTCAGGAGTAACCTCGTTCATAGAAGCGATGTATTTCTTCGGGATAATCAGCACATGCACAGGGGCGGCAGGCTCAATATCGTGGAACGCCAGAATCCGCTCATTCTCGAACACCTTTTTGGACGGGATTACACCTTCGATAATTTTGCTGAATACAGTTTCCATACCACGCTTCCTCCCAAAAAATTTGTAATGCAGAAGCTTGCATCCGGCACTTTCCGCAGCAGAGGCTGAGATAACAGACACGAACCTAACTCTTATTCGTACAACGGCCACCCGCTACTCACAGGAGATGATCCGTCAATACAGCTAGAGCTCTGCGGGGCGCACACGCCTGAAGATCATCGGGCTTCCGGCCTGATCGGCTTCGCGACAAATTTCAATTTATGGAACTAATCATACAGGATGTTGAGCAATTACGAAAGGCGGAAGGCTATATTCTGGCGAAATCAGATGTTCGGCGCGGCTTATGCTGGGATTGTGAGGGAAAGTGGGCGGGCGGCGATGTATGGGGGAACTGGGGTGGGAGCAGCAAGGAGTGTGGGAGCAGGTAAACAGGCAGGAATCAGGGAATAGGGATCAGGATATCAGGTGGGGGCGGATCAGGGGAGCAGGGGTGGAAGTGGCACGCGAACAGGGCGTTAATATCAGGGGCAGGGAGTGGAGGATCACAATAACAGGGAGTGTAGGTAGGGCAGACTGTATTATAACAGGGTGGCGGCACAATAAATTCGGTTTATCGTGTACATTTGGTCCGGGCGTACCTCCACTAGCACAATTGGCCCTCTTACCCTTGCTGTGGCATAATGTATTCGGTTTCCGCAAACATATGGTCCTGGAACACGTTCAATAGCACAACTGCTCCTCTAACCCTCGCTGTGGCACAATGTATTCGCTTTTTCGCATATATTTGGCTATTTACACGCCTACTAGCTCATTGTGTTCGGTTTTCCGCATACATTTTGTTCGATTGCCTTAAAGGAGGGTGCTCCCTCCTTGGGGTAGGACCGTTGCTAGTTTTGAGCGTGGACCCAAAAAAAGACAAAAAAAAGAAACACCCTTCACAGCTCATATGAGCTGCTTCGGCGGCGGACGTATGAGAAGGAGTTCATTCCCTGTCATACGTCCGCCGAGGTGTTTCAAATAATGTCGGCTTAGCTGTATTATAACAGGGGGTTGGAGGTGTATCTGTGATTCTCATCACAACCAACCCCGTCTTTCACATTTTTTCCAAAAGAATGGTTGAACCCCCGCCGCCCTGCTCTGCAGGAACCACAATCAGCTTGCGCGGCAGGCGGGCCCGAAGCTCAGGAACATGGCTGATGATGCCCACAGACAATTGGTCATTATGCAGTCTCTCCAGTGAAGTGATAACGGTGTCGAGCAGATCCGGGTCCAGGGTGCCAAAGCCCTCATCCAGGAAAAAGAATTGCAGCGGGTATTGTCCGCGCAGCTGAATCTGGGCTGACAGGGCAAGCGCCAGCGACAGGGAGGTCAGGAAGGTCTCTCCCCCGGATAACGTGGACACAGGACGTCTAACGCCGCCGTTCCCGTCATCCCGGATGACGAAGCCCCCGCCTGAATCCACCTCCAATGCATAACGCTGCTTGCTCAGGAACCGCAGACGCTGTGACGCAGCCTGGCATACCTGCATCAGCTGCTCCTCTGCAATATACTCCACAAAGGCGTTGCCGCGCAGTACGGTCTGCAGCTTGGATAAACGCTCCTGCATCGCCGCATGTCCGGCCCGCTTGTCCTCCAGCTCTACCCAGCGGATATGGCGCTGCTGCAGATCCTCCAGATCCCGTTCTGCCCGTGCACGGGCCTGAAGCGAGGCTTCATCCTCCTCTTTGCACCTCAGCAGCGTTTCCTGGCTCTCCTGCCATTCTTCACTGCTGAGCACAGCTCCAGCCAGCTTCTCTTCAATACTCCGCAGCTGCAGCAGGCACTCCGCCTCTTCTTCGCGGTAGGACTTCACACGTTCGGCAGCTTCTGCCCGTTCTCCGGTCTCCAGCGATGAGGCCTCCACTTCTGCGGCCGAAGCGAACGGCGAAGACTGCAGACTCTCCTCCCACTGGGCGGCGGCGGCGGTATAATGCTCCTGCGCCGATTCTGCCGCCTGGCGGGCTACCGCAGCTTCACGGGTCTGCTGCTGCGCCTTGTCTGCTGCCCGGCGGTGTTCCTGCCGGCTGCGCTCCAGCGCAGTCTGCAGCTCCAGCAATCTGCGTTCACACCCGGCCAGCAGTTCCCCGGCAGGCCGGCCGCCGGTCCCTTCGCGAAGGCGCTGCTCTTTATCGCGGGCAAGCGCCTCTTTGCCTTCAAGCTGCGCATCCCACTGCGCCAGCTCCTTGTCCAGCCCGGCCAGCTGCTCGTTCAGCGTCTGCACGGTGAGGCTTTTCTCGTCCAGGAACTTGACGCTGATCTCCAGCCGGCTGCGGATCTCCTCGGCGCGTTCATCCTTGCCAAGCATCTCCTGATACGTTCTCTCCGCTTTCTCCGGGGCAAGCTCCGGGAAGAGACGGCTCCATTCCTCCCTTAGCTTGCCGGCTGAAGCAGCCAGCTCCTCTGCCTTGGCAGACAGTCCCTGCAGCCAGGTCTTCTCCGCTTCGGCACCTGCCGCTTCCTTGTGATACACCTGCTCCAGCTCCTGCAGGGAACGCTGCCAGTCCGAAGCCGCGCGGCGCAGCTCTGCGGAGCGTCCTCGCAGTGCGGCCAGCTGATCATTCAAGGCAGACAACCGGCCATCCAGCGCGGATAAGGCTTGTTCATCCGGGAGCTGCGCGGTTGCCTGAGAGTCGGGAGACTCCGAGGCGTTTAACGAATCAGGTGCGGCGTGTGAACCCGAACTGTTCAGAGAGTCAGATGCTGCATAAGAGCCGGAACTGCTTGAGAGCTTGGAAGCCTCAAGAGACTCCGAAGGGCTCAAGGAATCAGAAGCGTTGTGAGACTCAGAATTGCTGAGAGTGAGAGATCCGGCATCCGAACCGGAACTGCCTGAGAGCTTGGGTGCGGGTGCGGCGTAGGAAGTAATGCTTGCCGTCTTGTTCGCAGCCGCCTCTGCCCCGGCGGCGCCAGCGGCGGACTGGTGCAGCGCCTCTTCGGACGCGGCTCCCGCTAGCCCAGCGAGCCACGAGCTGTCCTGCTCCAGCAGGCTGCGCAGCAGATGGCGCGTCTCCAGCGCCTGCCGGGCCTGAGCGCGGACATGGCGGAGCCTATTGTCCAGCTCCCCAGGGTCCCCCTGCTTCTGAACAAGCGCAGGGGAGGGGTGATGCTCGCTGCCGCATACCGGGCAGGGAACACCTTCCTGGAGTTCACCGGCGAGTGCCTGCGAGAGCCGGTGAACCTCCTGCTCCTTCAGCGCAGCCTCCAGCGCGCTGATGTGCCCCTCCAGGCGGCCGGCAGCGTCTCCCGCTGCCCCTTCGGCCGTCCGCAGCTCTTCCTGGTGCAGGGCGGCGGCGGCCAGCAGCTCTCCGCGCCCGGCATCCAGCGCCTGCCGCCGGGACCCGGCGGCGGCCAGCCGCACTTCCGCCGCTGCGAGCACAGCCGCGCGGCTCTGGCGCTCACGTTCTGCCGATTCCCGCTGGGCCTCGGCAGAACGCAGTCCCTGCAGTCTCTGCATGGCTTCCTGCAGAGACTGCCGCTCCTGGGAGCGGACCGCCAGTGGCTGCAGGCTCTGCTGCAGCTCGTGCTGTTTCTTTTGGCCGCGGGCCAAAAGCTCACGCTCCCGGGCCAGGCTCTCCCGCCCGGCGGCCAGGCCCCGGGCGGCTTCCTCGCGGCGCACCTGCAGCGCCGCCCGCTCGCTGTGCAGTGCGCCGAGCTCGGCCTCCAGCTCGAGCGCGCGCCGGTACCGGCCCTCCTCCTCGCGGAGGGCCGGCTCGCCTGCGGACAGCGCGGCCTGGGCCGCTGCTTCCGCTTCCGCCCCGGCTGCCGCCTCCTGCACGGCGGCGGCGGCCAAGGCCTCAAGGCCCCCGGCGCGTGCCGCCCGGGCCTTCCAGGCCTCCTCCGCGCTGCGCCAGGCCTTCAGCGCGGGCAATCTCCGCTCGGCCTCGTCCGCCTTGCCGAGCTTCTGCTCCAGGAGGAGGATCTGCTCCTCCTGGGCCAGCAGAGCCTGCCGCTGCGACTCGCGGCGGGCCCGTTCCTCCTGCAGCTCGCGGATGCGGGCGAAGCGCTCGGCGCGCTCCGCAGCCTCCGTGAGCCGCCCCCGGCAATCCGCCGCATGACGGATCGCCTCCTGCACACGGACGGCGGCCGCTTCCACATCTGCCTTGCCCGCGCTGCCCAGCCCCTGCTGCTCGGCCTCCAGAGCGCGCAGTGCCGCCTCGTTCTCCTTGACGCGGCGGCTCAGCTTCAGTGCCAGCCCGTCGCCGTACTGTTCCAGATGGAACAGACGCTGGAGCATCTGCCTGCGGTCCACGCCCCGCAGCGACAGGAACTCGGCGAATTTGCCCTGCGGCAGCACAACGGCCCGGGTGAAGTCGTCCATCTTCAGCCCGATGTGCTCTTCGACACAGCGCGTAACGTCCGCCAGCTTGTCGGCCATCACAAGATCCCCGTCCGCCTTGACCTCGATGAACCGGCTGATCGTATTGCTGACCGACTGCTCCCCGGTGCGTTTGAACTTCCGTTCTACGCGATAGCGACGCGTTCCGGAAGAGGAGTTCAGCTCGAAGGTGAAGGCCACGCTGAGCTGGTCCTCGGAATGGTTCATAATCCCCTGGGTTCCGTTCACGGCGCGCTCCACTTTGCCGTACATCGCCAGTGTAATCGCGTCCAGCAGACTGGATTTGCCGCTGCCCGTCGGACCGAAGATCCCGAACAGCCCCGTCTCGGTCAGGCTGGCAAAATCAATCTCCTGCTGCGCCCGGTAACTCTGCAGCCCGGATAATTTCAACAATATCGGCTTCAAATCAGTTCTCCTCCCCTTCCGCAGCTTGATGCCGCTCTTCTTCCGCCAGCTCCAGGAACAGCTCAATCAGGCTGTCATCCGGCTCCGCACCGCCGGTCTGGCGCTGATAGAACCTGCGGAACAGCTCCTGTACCGGCATGCGGGAGCGGGACATCTCTTCCAGCTCCTGCTCCATCTGCGGATAGACCGGCCGGATATGGACGATGCCTTCCCGTGACTTGCGCAGCCGCTGGATATCATTCATGGACATGGCCTCGGTTAAGCGCAGCTCCAGATCAATGAATGCTCCCTCATCCCTGCCCTCATCCAGCCAGCCGTAGACCTCCTGCAATCCGCCCGCAGATCTCCAGTTCACCAGCGGCCGCCCGCAGGAGAGATAGATTTCCTCGAACACCGGCTCCCCGCCGGGTGCGACATTAATCATGGCCACCGACTTGGCCTGGCCTGCCTCAGAGAAGCTGTATGCCAGCGGGGAGCCGCTGTAGCGGATCATCCCATCGCCTTTGACCCGCTGGGCGCGGTGAAGATGTCCAAGTGCCGTATATTGCGCGCCGCAAGAGAGTGCCGAAGGATCAACGGTATAAGCGCCGCCGACCTGAATCGGCCGTTCAGAGTCACTCTCCACGCCGCCCAGCACATAGATATGGCTCATCGCCAGATTGACGGTCTGCGGGGTGAACTCGCGTCCAAGCAGATTCATCAGCCGCCCCACCCGGGCGCTGTAAGCCAGCCTCAGCTCAGCCTCCCCGCTATCCCCCGCGAGCAGCTCGCCGAGACGGGCTTCGGAGGGGTAAGGGAGCGCAGCGATTTTGGCAACCTCGCCGGTTCTGGCCGCATGCACCGTGACCGGTTCCGAAGTCGGCATTCCGACGAGCGTAATCCCTTGTCTGCGGACAAGCGGGGACACGGAAGCTACGCGCTCCGGCTGGTCGTGATTGCCCGAAATCACCACCAGCGGACGTCCGCCTGCCGTCAGTCTGGCCGCAGCGTCATAGAACAACTGCTCCGCCGCAGCCGGAGGATTGACTGAATCATAGACATCCCCCGCCATCAGAATCAGATCCGCCCCGGAGGAGTCGGCTATCATAACCAGCTCATCCACGAACTGCTCCTGCTCCTTCTGCCGGCTTCGGCCCTCCAGCGTCCGCCCCAGATGCCAGTCTCCCGTATGCAATATGCGCATTTCCGCCCTCTTTTCCCCGCCTGTCTGCGGCAATTATAGATTCAAAGAATGTATGCTGTTTTTCACATACATTCGGTTCATATGCCTGCGTGCAAACACAATGTATACTGTTTTTCACATACATTCGGTTCATACGCCTACGCGCAAGCACAATGTATACTGTTTTTCACATACATTCGGTTCATATGCCTACGTGCGAGCACCATGTATGCTGTTTTTCACATACATTTGGTTCATATGCCTGCGTGCAAGCACCATGTATGTTGTTTTTTAGATACACTCGGTCCATATGTCGCTGTTCCAGCCGGTTGCATTCGGCTTATAGCATACATTCAGCCTTTAACCGTGAGATTAGATACACTCTTGCTCTTCCCGGCGATCCTTCAGCCACATTCAGCCAGCAAAGCCACTCTACGAATCATTCATAGAACTCTTATCCATAAATATCATTTCAGTCGACAGCCAACGAACTTCAGACCGCAAGCATGTATTAGTCTAAAATACCGCGTAGCACCCTAGATCCGCCTCATCCTCATCCGCCGCAGCTACCGCAATCCTTCCCCGCCAATCACAATCTCACAGCATGTCCGCCGTCGAAAAAGTACAGCCACACCTCGCTGACCGGCTCGCCCAGAATATCCAGCAGCGCCTTACTGTACAGCTCCAGCTGGAAACGGTATTTGTCCGACAGCTGTGTAAGCCCGTCCCCGTGCGGAGGGATATGATCTGTTTTGTAATCCAGCAGAATCAGCCGCCCCTCTTCCCGGAACAGGCAGTCAATCACCCCTTGAATCAGTACCGTCTCTGCAAAATCACCGCCGCCGCGTTCATCCGCAAGTCCGGCAGCCGCTTCGTCCAGATAGTCAAGCCCCCGGTAGGCTTCACCGGCTGGCATCGTGTAACTGAAGGGCTGCTCTCTGGTCTTCCAGGCAGAATGGAACAGTCTGTGTCCCAGCTCACTCAGGCAGAACTGCTCAACTTCCTCCAGCACCACCGCATCCGCCTGTTCCTTGCTAAGGATAGCAAGCCTTTCAAGACGCGCAAGCGTAGCCTCCAGCACAGACCGGTCTACCGGCTCATCCAGGGGGATATGCTGCATCACCGTGTGATAAGCCGTTCCGCGCTCGGCAGGGGTAAGTCCCCGCTGCTCCATGAATTTCGGCCGCTGGAGATGCAGGCTGTCCCTATACCCGCGTTCGTTCCGTTCGTCCGGTCCACCCGGGAGCTTCCGCTCCTCCAGCTGGTCGTAAGACGGCTGCTCCTGCATCGACAATAACCCCTTGAGTTCGGTGACAGAGGTCTTAGCAGGGATGCTTGACGCTGCCGCATACCGGTAAGTCCAGCCCAGTCTCTCCGCTATCTGCGCAGCTGCCGGGGTTTCAGGTGTTGACACCGCCCTGCCCCTGCGGAGCGCCTCCAGCATCACCCGGCGTTGTTCGTTTTTGTCCTGATCGCCGTCCCCGGCAAGAAAAGCGCCAGGGCTAAGCTCCGCTGCGCCAGTCACCGTAATGCTCCAGTTCGACTCATCGCCATGCAGCACCGTGGATACCGGTCCCTCACTGCCTGCCAGCTTGCGCAGAATAGCAGCGGCAGGGTGGCGGATCAGCGCCGGTCCCACCCAGTCCAGATAGCTGCGGCCCCGGGCCAGCAGGTGATCCGCCAGCAGCAGCTCTTCGCGGCCCTGCATCGCTGCCCAGCCCGAAACCGTGCGCGGCAGATCTCTGACCGTGCCGACCAGAATCATTTTGTCGCGCGGACGGGTCAGTCCGACATAGAGCACGCGCATCTCCTCAGCGAGCAGCTCCAGCCGCGAACGGCGGTTAATCGCAAGATAGGGCAGCGTCGGGTAGCTGACCCGGGTCTCCCGCTCCACGAAGCGCGGCCCGAAGCCAAGCTCCTTGTGCATCAGGAACGGAGAATGCAGATCCTGACGGTTGAACATTTTGGCCATGCCTGCCAGGAAGACAACAGGGAACTCCAGCCCCTTGGACTTGTGGATCGTCATAATTCTGACGCCCCCGGCCTCCTCGCTGCTTCCTCCGGCAACCCCCAGATCGCCGCCATTCTCTCTCAGCCGTGAGATGAACACCAGGAAGCGGAACAGCCCTCTGGCCGAGGTCTCGTTCTCGAATTGAACAGCCCGGTCATAGAGCGCCTTCAGATTGTTCTGGCGCTGAAAGCCTCCGGGAAGCCCCCCGACCCACTCCAGATACCCGCTCTCCCGGTAGATCCTCCAGATCAGCTCGCTTAAGCTTCCTTGCCGGGCGGCATTTCTCCAGTTCTCCAGCCTGTCCAGAAAGGACTTAAGCTTACGCTGCAGCGTAAGCGGAATATCCCGCAGCGCCACTGAAGCATCGGTTCCGTCAGCCCTATCTTCCTGTACACTCTCATTTCCTGACGATGGCGTAAGCTCTGACGCGGCGGCTGTCTCTCCGGCTGTGTCACCGGTACCGGCCCCCTGCCCCGCCAGCAGCGCGGCCTCCCAGAACAGGTCTGACGAATTATTCCGCAGTGCTCCCCCTGCTTCAGAGGCCGCAACCAGCGCATCGTAGAACGTCCCTCTGCTGCACAGCCGCACCTTCGCCAG
The DNA here is from genome assembly GCF_038009085.1 of Paenibacillus sp. FSL R7-0210. Classification (NCBI taxonomy): domain Bacteria; kingdom Bacillati; phylum Bacillota; class Bacilli; order Caryophanales; family Paenibacillaceae; genus Paenibacillus; species Paenibacillus sp. FSL R7-0210. The sequence goes on along the minus strand of NZ_JBBPAR010000001.1, from coordinate 652,609 downwards.
CTCCTCCTCGCGAAGATTCACTACCGGTGAGCGCAGCACTCCGGCCAGGGGAATGTCCTGGCGTGGATTATCGACAATCTGCAGCAGGGAGAGGGCAATCTCTACCTCGGTAGCCTGAAAATAACCCTTGTTCTGGTCCCCGTACGCCGGAATACCCTCACCCCGCAGCTCCTCAATCATCAGCGGCGTCCATACCCGGGCCGAACGCAGCAGAATGACAATGTCGCCGTATACTACGGGACGCATGATCCGCAATCCTTTATCATAGATCAGCAGCGGCTCGCCACCGGTCATTCCCGTCATCTGTGAGATACGCCGGGCAATGGCCCGTGCTTCCAGCTGCGCCGTCTCACTCTCGGCAGCCTCCAGCTCCAGAAGGGGCAGCTCATCGCCCTCTGCCGCTTCGTCCGCCGGACCCGGGGCTGAGGCTCCCTTGTCGATCAGCAGCAGCTCCGGCGCAAAATAAGTATCCGGACCTTTCTCCGCAGCTCCCGGGAAGTTCGCTCCGTACACCAGCTCTGCCCGCTCATCATAGCTGATCTCCGCGACATTGCTGTCCATGATCTGCCGGAAGACCATATTCACCGCATTCACCACTTCCAGCCTGCTGCGGAAATTGCGGGCCAGATCGATGACGAGACCATCTTCCCGTTCCTCCTGTCCCGGATCAGCCCCCGCCCGGCCATCTGCCTCAAAGACATGCAGGGTGCTACCTGCACTGTCTCCGTAGGAAGGATCATTACTGAACCTGCGGTATTTATCCAGGAACAGTCCCGGCTCCGCCAGGCGGAACCGGTATATACTCTGCTTCATATCCCCGACCATGAAACGGTTGCCGGGGAATTCCCGGGAGATCAGCCGGACAATCTCCTCCTGCACACTGTTAGTATCCTGATATTCGTCCAGCAGCACTTCGTCGAACTGGCTGCGATACTCCATCGCCGCATCCGACGGGAGCGAATGCCCCGGCTGCGAGTCCGGATGGCGCAGAATCTGCAGGCAGTAATGCTCCAGATCACTGAAGTCCACCAGCCCCCGGCCCGCCTTCTCCAGACGGTAGCGTTCGCCGAACGCGATTACGGTCTCCGCCAGCTCCTGCATCAGCGGAGCCGCCGTATGTAGTTCACTCAGGAAGGATTCCGCCGGACGGCCGAACAGGGATTTTTGCAGCTCGAGCAGGCTCTTCTTCACCTGATCCCGGATTGCCTTCACGCTCTCCTGAAGCAGCGGATCAGTGGCATCCTTCTTGCAGGGCTTCAGCTTCCCGAAGGAGATCTCCATGAAGATATCATACAATCCGGCCCAGGGCTGTGAGTCCACCGCGTCCAGCAGGCCTTGCGCCATCTCCAGATCGGCAGCAAGATTCTCCGCGTAAGGCGCCGGACCGGCGGGTTGAAGCGCAATGTCACGCCCCTGCTCTAGCTGGCTGATCGCCCCCTTCAGCGTCAGCCTGGCTTCGGCAAGAATACTCTGCACCCAAGGCGTATGGCTCAGAGCCTCAGCATCCGGCAGCGCAAAGTCGGCTGCGGTATCCCGCAGCCACTGCGCAGGCCAGGGGTGGCTGCGCGCGAAATCATGCAGCCGCTGAATCAGCGAATGCACTGCATCATCGCTCCGTTCACCGCTGAACCAGTCTGCGAGCTGCACGAACAGGGTATCTTCCCCGTCCTCGGCAACCTCGCCGTATTTCTCTTCCAGCAGCTCTTCCAGCAGCTCCTGGCGCATCATCTCCGCCTCATGCTCATTCAGGATACGGAAGCCGGGATCGATCGGGATCATCTGGTAATACCGGCGGATTACTTCAAGGCAGAAGGAATGCAGTGTGGTAATGGAAGCTCTGCCCAGGAGGGCAAGCTGGCGGCGCAGATATTCATTCCCGCCTTCACTGTCCTCCTCCAGCTTACGCTCCAGCGCTTCCCGGATACGCTGGCGCATCTCGGAGGCGGCAGCCTTGGTAAATGTTGCCACCAGCAGCCGGTCCACACTGAAGCCCGCTTCCTCATTGCTGATTTTGCGGATAATCCGCTCGACAAGGACTGCCGTTTTGCCGGAACCGGCTGCCGCTGCCACGAGAATATCGCTGCCGCTCTCGGCAATGGCGCGCCACTGGTCGTCACTCCACAGACTGCCTTCCGGCTTCGTTTCGGGTACAGGTCTTGTGCTCACAGCTTCTCTCCTCCTTTGCGGGACAGCAGATCCCAGATCACTTCTTTGCCCGGCTTACTTAGAATGTTATAGCTATTGCCCTCCACCGCTTCATCGAACTGGCAGACGGGACGGAAGGAGCAGAAGGTACAGGCCGTTTCCTGCTGAATGCGGTAAGGCTGTATTGCCACATCCCCCTCTGTAATGCTAGTCCCGATCTCCGAGATCGTGCTGCGCACTGAGGACCGCAGTTGCCCCCACTGTTCTGGGGTAGCTACGGATGCGCTGCTGTAGAAGCTGCCGTCACTCTTCAGCGCTACCGGAACAATAGAGGAATACCCTTTGTCGAGTGTGGTATCCATCAGCGATACTACCTCACGGTCGGCGGTCAGCAGGCCCTTCATCTTGAAGCGCTTCATCAGCTCCTGCTCCGCTTGCTCCCGGTTCATTCCGTTGGCTGAGGTCAGGAGCGGATCATGAACGTGGAAATAGAGCGCTCCGGCAGGCAGTGCTGCCTGGCCCAGCCATTGCTCGGAATAGGTCAGCAGCACATCAAGGTAAGTCAGCATCTGTAGCGACAATCCATAGTAGACCTCATGCAGCTTGAGATCCTTCTGGCTTGATTTGTAGTCGATCACCCGCAGCAGAATCCCCTGCTCCCCTTCAGCCTTATCCACCCGGTCAATCCGGCCGACCACCTCCATAACACAGCCGTTCGGCAGTGTGATTCTCAGCGGAGGCAGCTCCTGGCCCGGGCCAAAATCCAGCTCCAGCCCGACCGGCTCAAAACTCCCGCGCCGCGAATGCTCCCCGAGGATGACGGAAGCGCGGCCGACAATATTCTTCAGCTTGCGCGAGATATAGCCGTAGCGCTTGCTGCTCATCAGAATCTCTCCCTGTAACAGCGGAGACAGCTTATCCACTGTCGCCCCTGCCTCACGGCGGCATTCCTCCGCAGTCATGCTGCCCCAGCTGCGGCCTTGCTCCTGCAGCCGCTTCGCCATTTCACTAAGGGCCGCATGGAAAAGCTGCCCGATATCCGGAGCTTGGAGCTTATAGAGCTGTCGCTCCTTCAGCCTCAGCCCGTAGGAAGCGAAATGAGAGAAGGAGCAGGCAACGAACCGCTCCATCCGTGACACGCTGCCGCGCAGCGTAGAGCCGCCATACAGGCGCAGGCTGGTCTCCTTCTTCAGCCGTATGCCTTCATTGCGGTAGAACAGCGAGCCGAGCAACCGCTCCAGCTTCAGCTTCATGGACAGATCCGCATGGCGGTATTCCGCTGCCTGTTCATCCGCAGGCTTGTCTGCACCCTGCTCCGCCGCAAACCAGTTATAGACCTCCCACCACATGCCGGGTATCTCTGCCCCTTGACGCCACTGGCGGAGCTGTAGCAGCAGCATGCGGAGCGTCTGCTCAGGATGGCCGATGAAGTCCATATGGACAGCGTCGTCATCATTGCCGCTCTGCGGGAAGCCGGAGAGGAATTGTTCATCTAACTGCTGCGCGAACATTCCCTGCAGCTGGCGGATGACCTCCGAAGGTAGCAACGCTTTGCCCTCATCGTCAGCTACGGCATAGCTGATCCACAGCTTCCTGCTGGCAGTGGTAAGCGCATTGTAGATCAGGAAACGTTCATCCAGCAGCTTCCGGGATGAGCCCGGCGCAAGCTCCATACCGGACTTCTCCAGCATAAGCCGTTCCCCTTCGGACAGAATGCCGTCTTCCTTGAACTGTGCCGGAACCACTCCTTCGTTGAAACCGAGCAGGAAGGCGTACTTCACCCCCGACACCCGGGTACGGTCCATCGTACCTACCAGCACCTGGTCAAGTGCGGGCGGGACGAGCCCCATTTTAAGCTCAGCCAGCCCGGTCTCCAGCACCCCGGCGAACAGGCTGAAATCTATCCGTTCCTTGCCCATCATCTCGGCAATCTGGTCCAGCAGACCCAGAACAGCGCCCCAGAGCTGGCTATGCTCCCGGGCAGCTTCCGGGCGGCCTTGCTTCAGAGACTCCGCTCCCATCCCTTCGAGCTTCCGTGCCGCTTCCGTATCCTCCAGCAGCAGATATACCGCCCGGCATAGCTCCAGACCGCTGCGGCTGGCTTTGATTCTCTGTTCAAATGCCTGCAGCGGTCCTGTAATCGCACTCCGGCAGGCTTCCATTCTGGATAGCATGGCTTCATCTACAGCCTCACTGCCCTCCAGGGAGAGGCGCGGAATCCCCTTCCAGGAGCGCCCGTCCGTCCAGCGATAGCCGTGAATGCCGCAGGCCAGCACATAGTTCTCCAGCTCATCCATATGGGCACGGGTAATGTTTCCGTCCAGCGGGAGCAGCAGCTCTGTCTTCACGCAGCGGAACACATCTTCATAACGCCAGCGGCGGCGGACGACATCGAGAGCGGAGCGGATGAATTCCACCAGCGGATGATGCAGCTCACTCTGCTTCTGGTCCAGGAAGAACGGAACGCCGAAGTCCTGAAATAACGGGGCAATCAGCGGCTCATAATCAGCCATATTGCGCATGAATACCGCCATTTCCCCATATTTGGCCCCCGATTCTCTGGCCAGGGCCTGCATCTCGCGCAGCATGCCCTCCACCTCGGTGCGGCGTGAAGCCCCAGCTCGGATGCTGATAGCTTCCTTCACCTGTTCAGCCGGTCCCGTCCAGGGATGCCGGCGCTGTAATCCGCGCTCCAGATGCGCGAGTACGGGAGCGTCCTTGAACCTTGGCAGGAGGGGCGGAGCCAGCAGCTCATCCCATACGGTAAGTCCCATCTCCTCCGCTATTCCCCGGAGCTTAATGTAAGTAACCGCCGCCGGATGGAACAGCTCCAGCTCATGCGGGGCAATGCCCGGCGGATAGATCCGGTCCAGTGTGAGCGCAATGTTCATTGTGCCGGCATACTGCATCAGCTCACGCAAGACGACAAATTCCTGGTTGCTGAAGCCGTGGAAGCCGTCCACCCAGATCTCGGCGCCGCGGATATAGGCAGAGTCCGCAATATGCTCAGCCAGTTCGGCCAGTCTGTCCTCTTCATCTATATAGAGCTGTGACATCTCCTGGTCCAGCTCGCTGAAGACGAGATGCAGATCATCCAGCTTCCCGGCCAGAATAGGGCTGCCCAGCGTGGCATCCCGCATTCTGCCGATCTGCTCCTCCAGGTCTCCGGCTCCAAGACAGCAGCGCTTAAGCTCCGTGTGCAGACTGCTGAGCCGCTCCACAAATCCCGGCCGGTCCGAGGAAGCCCCGAACAGCTTCAGCTCCTCCTTGCGCTTGCTGATAATCTTGTAGATCAGCATCTTCTTGCCTTCTTCACTGATAGGCAGACTTGCGCTGCCGCCGGTCTCCTGCTTCACCCGGTAGGCAAGCCGCGAGAAGCTAAGCGTCTGGGCACGCAGACTCCCCTTCACGCCGCCCGCCGCAAGCAGTCCCCGTTCCGCTCCGAACGATCCCTGCTCGGGAACAAGTATAATGATCGGGGCCCCCAGCGGCTCTGCCTTCAGCCTGGAGGATACCCGCTCCCATATTGTAGTCGTCTTGCCGCTGCCCGAGCGGCCGATGATGAAGTTAACCGTCATTTCAGCAGACTCCTTCCGTTGAACCCTGGCACTCTATGCAATACCAGAATCTATGAAACTTCTCGTCTCAATAGTATAGCATACCTCCACCGCACGCTCCAGAACGTACGTTTGCCATTGTTTGCAAATGCAGAAATAAAGAAGACTCTCCCGGAGCCGCGCAAACGGCGGGCGGAAGAGTCTGAATAAATGCATGTAAATTAGGTTCAAGGCTAACAGTTACTGCTGCAACTCCTCCCAAGTGAAGCACAAGACCCTTATTCCTTCCGCTCCGTCCAGCCCAGGGTGTCCGGGCCGATTACAATGGTGCCGATCGCATCTCCGTATACATAGGACAGCTCGACCCGCCGCCGCTCCGCATCCACCACGCAGGTGCTCACGTGCAGCGGACCGCTGCCGTCTGCCGCATCGCCGGGCAGGCACAGCGTCAGAATTCCAGCCTTTCCGGCCCAGGCCGCCCGGCCCTCGATTACCGGAATCTCTGATTTGGAGCCGTAGACCTCCGATACCCAGCCCTGCTCCTTATTCACCGTGAACTGTTCATCCTTCAGGCCGCTGGTCATCCAGCTCATATTCAGCTTCACTGTAGAGCCGGGATAGACCACGGTTGCTGCAGTCCGTGCGGCGACGGCAAATCCTCCAGCTGCGTCTCCTCCGGTTCCAATAACGGCTGTTTCAGCTTCAACTTCAGCTTCTCCGGTCACGGCTTCTCCAGCCGCTCCGGCTCCGGAAGACAGCTCCAGCACCGCCTCCGGGTGCAGATGGAACCGCTGCTCCAGCTCATGCTCGCCATCCGCCTCCAGCCAGTCGGCAATCAGCAACAGCGGCACCTCCACGCCCAGCAGCACCCAGCGCCGGTGCATTACCGGACCGGGAAGACGGATGTATCCGTTATGCGCGGCATCAATGAAGTGGTAACGGCTGTTGCTCTCCCAGCGGAAGGTGCTGGCCTTAGCCACAGGCTCGCCCCATTGCTGGGTAGAGATATACGGCGTCTGATCCAACCCGTCTATGGTAATAGTGTTGTGTGCCCGGGTGCTTTTGAAATAACGGCGCCATTCCCCTTCCTCATAGGTGTACCTCCCGGTATCGGTGAAGAGCAATTGCCCGTTCCACATCCACTCCAGATTCAGCGCATCGGCATGACCGTGCGCTCCGCCCATCTCTGCGGCATCGAAGAACAGATACTGCTGCGGGTCCCGCATCACATAATACCCGGTCTGCACAAAAGCCACGCTGCTCACCGAAGGCGCAGACTCCGCCTGAAGCTGCACACACCGCTCATACGCCTCGGCTCCCAGCAGCCAGAGGCATTCTGCATTGCCCGTGCCGCGTCCGACCAGTGCATCATCCTTCAGAATGGCGCCCAGCAGCGTCAGCCGCTGCCGGCCGCTGCTGATCCAGTCGGAATCGCCGATCCCGGTGGACTGGTGATCCGGGCGGACCAGCGCTTCGGTGAACGCGGCCATCTTGCGGAGCTGCCCGCCGTACCAGGCGGAGAACGGGTGGCAGGATAACGCGCCCAGCAGATAAGGCGTTCCGAACATCTCAATGGCCGCATCATGATAATGGGTGGTCAGCTCAATCTGAATCCCTTCCGGCCCGACCTGATGCAAAAGGCACAGCTCCAGGCGCTCCCCGGCCAGTTGCCGCCAATACGGTGCGCGCGGATGCTCATGATGGAAGACAGCAATCATATAGAGGCCCTGCATATGCATAATCGCATGATTGATCTCCGTGCTGCCCAGGTAGCGGGTCAGATATTCAGCATGCTCCGCAAGCCCCTCCAGCAGCTCACTGCGGAAGTGTCCATCCAGCAGCGGGCTGTCCTCCATATATTTGTACGCAGAGATCCATGACTGCACCCGCAGGCCGGTCTCCAGCAGACGCCATGGACCTAGCTTCTGGAAAAAGACCGCTTCCTCATACGACGGGATCACAGGAACCGGGTTCTGCTCGCGCCAGCTGCGGAAATGCTGCATAAAGGCCGTAACGTATTCCGGCTTGCCATTCATCAGATAGGCCTTGCCCAGATCCAGCATATGCCAGTGGCGGTTGATGCCCCAGGTGAATTCGGGGTCGTTCGTAGGATTATGCAGCCAGTCTACCACCGGCTTGCCCAGCGGAATCCAGCGGCTCAGATCACCGGTATAAGGAATAATGAATTCATTATTCACGGCATGCTCGGCAATCTGGACCGAGTTCTGCGCCTCGATGGGGAAATGACGGGCATAATAAGCGGCAGCGCTGCGCAGCTCAGATGCGTTCAGATAATAATCCTTCATTCCTGCTTCTCCAGGAAGTCCTCACGAAACGGATTGAACACATCCAGAATCACGGAATCCTCCAGCGCCTTCACACCATGCGGAATATTGTAGCCGGCATAGAAGCTGTCGCCCGCCTTCAGAATACGCGTCTCCTCCCCGACCTTGACCTCAAAGCTGCCCTTCACAATGTAGCTGATCTGCTCATGCGCATCATGGGAATGAACCTCTCCGATGCCGCCTTTGGCGAAGGTGACCTCCACCATCATCATCGAGCCCCCCTTTGCAAGCAGGGTGCGGGAACTGCTCTCATTAAGAACCGTCTTTGCTGCTTCGCTGTTCTCTAAAATCATTTCGGATCTGCTCCTCTCTCAATATGCAAGAAAGCGGCCGAATCTATCATGCATCGGCCGCCACCTGAACCTTACCTCTTATTCCTCGGTGGATAATTTACCCTGCAGCTTCGATGCGTCAAAGCTTGGATCGGCCACAATATCCGTTGCGCCGGAGGCTCTTGCTTTCTCTAATGAGACATTATACCGGGTATCCAGGTCTTTGATAATGTTGTCCACATCGCCGCCGGTGAAGACGAATGCCGAGAACGCATCGCTCCATTTGCTGCCTTCCAGTGACCCTTCTGTAATGGTCAGCGGGTTCGCCGGATAAATCGCGTCATAACGCTTCGGCAGGAAGCCTTCAATGCCGGGAATGCTTGGTTTTTTGCCGGAGCTGATGACTGTAGGGATCAGGGAGATGCCGTAGCCTTTTTCATAATACTCGCTTTGCAGGCTGTCGCTGTACACATACTCCATGAACTTCCACGCTGCTTCCTTGTGCGTGCTGTCTGCGCTGATGCCGATGTAGGAGCCGCCGATGATCTGCGATGCACCCTTAATCGTTCCGTCCGTAGTCGGTACAGCAACGGCAGCCCAATTAGCGGTGGTCGGGAACTGGTCTTTGTAGACGCCGGGCTCTGCCGAGTGGTTAATGTACATGCCGATTTTGCCTTGGGCGAACTGCGCGCGCAGCGGATCAATGTCCAGACTCTCTACGCCAGGCAGCATGCTGCCGTCTTCGTTCATCTGACGCAGGGCCAGCGCAATATCCTTGTACATGCTGAAATCAAATTGGCCGGTCTTGTAATTGTAGCCGTCAATGCCGGTATTGTTGCTCGCGCCAGCTACGGTATTGGATGCACGCCAGAAGCCGCTTGAGCTCTTGAACGGGCTGGCAAAGCCATATATGCCGTCCTTTTTGCCGGTTTCGGTAATCTTTTTGGCGGCAGCAACCATCTCGTCCAGAGTTTTTGGCGGATTCTCAATGCCCGCTTGCTTGAAGATATCTTTATTATAGATCAGTCTCCAGATCTGTCCGGTGTTGGGCAGGGTATAGGTCTTGCCGTCCACGGTATTCTTGTTCTCCAGCAGGCTGTCCTTGAAGGTCTCCTTCATCTCACTGCTCATATAATCATTGATCGGGGCCATGTAGCCTTTTTTGTAATAGGTCTGGAAGTCGTTGATCTGAAGCACATCAGGAGCCTGCTTACTGGCAAAAGCGATATCTACCGCCTGCGGATAATTGTCCCCCATCACGGTCATTTCCACTTCGATGTTATCCTTATTCGTCTTGTTGAATTCATCAATCTTGGATTTCATGAAATCGGCGTCGTGACGGTCGGGTGTCCAGTAGAGGATTTTGGTTTTGCCGCCGCTTGCTGCTCCGTTATCTCCCTTGGCGTCCGCCGGTTTGCTGTTACTTGCCGCGGGCTCCTTATTGCTGTCGGCAGCGCAGCCGGCCAGACTCAGTGCCAGAACTGTACTCATTGTTGCAACAACCCATTTTTTATCCATCGTTATGCCCCCTTGTGCTTGTCCTGACAGCCTGCAATCGGCTATCTGTTAACGTAATCATAATGGTTCCGCTTTCAGTGGGGTGAGGGACATTCTAACTTTGTAAGGGGGAAAAAATGCTTGTCCCTGTTCCTTCAGCTCCTGCTTATTTCAGGTATTTCTGCCGGAATGCTGTGGGCGTAAGTCCGCAGTATTTTTTGAACAGGCCGCTGAAATACGGGCGGTCCTCATAGCCGAGCATCAGGGAAATCTCCTGCACCTGCGCCCCGGCAATCAGCAGCTCCTTCGCCCGCTCCATCCGCAGCTTGGTAATATACTGAATCAGCGTCATGCCGGTCTCCTTCTTGAAGGCGCCTGCGAAATAGCTCGGGCTCAGATGGACGGCCTGCGCGCAGCTGTTCAGAGTCAGATTCTCCTCCAGATGCAGCCGGATATATTCTCTGGCCCGGTTAATGGACTGTGTTACATCGCGGAACTGCTTGCTATCGACGAATTCACAGCCCATGCTGGCGAAGTGATTGATATAGCTTTTCCAGCCGCCAAAGGTTAAAGAACGGTTCTCCTCCAGCGCCGTCAGGTCAGCCTCCAGCTGTATGCGCTCCTCTTCCGTGATTTCATCACAGAACGCCCGGTACATAGCGAAAGTCAGCCCGGACAAGAGACGGACCATCGACAGCGGATCAGGATATCTGCCGGAGAGGGTCCACTGCCGGAAGATCTCGCCGATGATCTCATGACAGCCTTCTTCATTGCCGGATTTGAGCGCGTACAGCAGCTCCTTCACCTTCTCCTCAGGATAGTCCGGGGCTGCGCGGTTCTCCGGGTCCAGCTCTGTGAAGCGGAAGATACAATTCCCCTCACTGTAAAAGCGGTAGGCCAGCGCTTTGGCCGCATGCACGAAGGAGGCCCTGATCTCACGCGGTCCCCGTGCCGCTGTGCCAAGGCCGATCGAAACGGTATTCTTGCTGTATTTCTCCACATTCTCACGGCACAGCTCCAGCAGCTCTACCGTATCCATGGCCTCCGGCGGATTAAAGATCGCGGCCAGCCGCTGTCTGCTCTCGCGCAGTACAACGCCGCGCGTGTGCATTTTCAGCGTCTCGTCCAGTATGTTCTTGATCGCAAAAGGAATGATCTCACTGTCATCCAGATGCAGAGTGTACCCGTATTCGGTATAACAGTCCAGCTCAATAGCCATCACCAGCAGATTGCCGGCGTCCAGGTCGATGCCGAGCTCCTGCCAGCGGCTGTCACTCAGGCTGATATTGGTCTCCTGGCGCAGCAGAGCGGTGAGATAATCCTGGCGCAGCTGCGCATGGCTGGCCATCATCTTCTGCTCCATTTGCTGTATCTGCTCTGCTCTCGCCCGCTCTTCTTCAATAGTCTGCTTCACCTTCAGCACAGCGTCCACAATCTCCGGCTGGGTGAACGGCTTCAGCAAATAGTTGGAGGCGCCCAGCTTGATCGCCTCCTGCGCATAGCTGAAATCCGAATACCCGCTGATGAATATGAATTTGGCCCGCAGCTTCGCTTCGGCAGCCCGTTTCATGAGCTCAAGACCGCTGAGCTTCGGCATACGGATATCGCTGATAACGATGTCGGGGTCCTTCTCCAACAGCAGCTCCCAGCCCTGCTCACCGTTGCCGGCGGTCCCCGCCACCTCCATTCCATGATCCGCCCACGGGATCGTTGAAGCAATTCCTTTGACGACAGTCTGAATATCATCCATTACGCACAGGGTCAACGGGTTCATGGCAGCCTCCTAAAGGATCGGTATCGTGACGGTTACAGTTGTGGCAATATCGGGAATGCTGCTGAAGGCAATCGATGCGGATTCACCGTAGTGCAGGCTGAGCCTGCTGCGCAGGTTGGACAAAGCATATCCCCTGCGCTCCGCTTCGGTGCCGTTCACCGCATTCGCAAGTTGAGCGGCATCCATGCCGCAGCCGTTGTCCGTGACCCGCAGGATCAGGAATCCGGCAGCGCGGTAGATGCGGATCTCAATTCTGCCTAGCTCCGCTTTGTCGCGGAAGCCATGCAGAATTGAATTTTCCACCAGTGGCTGAAGCAGAATCTTCAACATCCGGACGGACAGATAGGCGTCATCCTCCACCTCTATCGTATAGGTGAACAGATTCTCATAGCACTTCTGCTGGAGCTGCAAATACTGCCGGACATGCTGGACCTCCTGCTGGAGGGTCGTAATATCATTCCCGTTGTTCAGCCCCAGGCGGAACAGGAGCGACAAGGCCACGATCATCTCGCTGACATCGCTTTTCTCGCCATTCTCGCTTTTCCAGAAGATCGTATTCAGCGTATTGTATAAGAAATGAGGGTCCACCTGCGCCTGTAGCGCCTTGACCTCCGACTTGCGCTTCTCCTGCTCCGAGGTCCGCACCTCCTGAATCAGAACCTGAATCTGGTCCAGCATCCGGTTGAACTTATGGCCGACGGCGCTGACCTCATCCTCATAGCGGCTCTGAAACCGCACATCCAGATCGTTATACTCTACCTCTACCATCAGACGCTGCAGCTTGTTGAGCGGCTTCAGCAGTGCAGAGGCGAGCAGGTTGGACAAGGCCAGCGCCACCACGGTGCAGATTAGCATAATCCAGAAGATCAGCCAGCGGATCTGCTTCAGCGGCTGCAGCAGGTCTGCTTTGGACTGAATGCTGACCATAACCCAGTCCTCATTCATCGACAGCGTGCTGTAATTGACGAGCAGCTCCTCGCCTGAGACATTGATATAGTTGAAATCTCCTGCCGTCCCTTGGTTGAACCGGCTGACGAAATTCTGCTCCGTATTGAACGCGTAGGTCTGCGTCTCCGGCCGGATGACCATCGACCCATCCTTTTGCAGCAAAAAGAGCTGAACCTGATTATTCATCAGATCCTGCTCCAGGATGGACCTCATCGCCTCCTCCTTCATGTTCACAACCATATAGACGTCCGGGAAATTATGATTGTCAATTACCGTTGGCTTCAGCAGCAACGAAAGCACCCGGCCCTTCGACTGAAACAGCTCGCTCTGATGCGCCCCCAGCCACAGGGTATTCCAGCCCGGCCGCTCCAGATAGCTCCCGTACTTCTCCTTGAAGTTAGTCTTCCGTTCGGGGAAATCCTTAGTGGAGTAAAAATCGCCAATCGGCGTACTGAGATAGGTCGCATCGATCAGCGGCTCCACCAGCTTAAGCTGGTCAAAGGAGGTCTGCAGCAACGACAGATTCTGATAATAATTAGCGGAATTATTGTTGCTGACATCTTTCATCACTTGACCAAAGCTTTCGCCCAGCATCAGGGAAAAGGAAGAAACCACGATATGCCGGAGATGCTCGTCCATCACCTGAACCGATTTGTTCAGAATGCCTTGCTTCAGCTCAAGTGCACTGCCCTGAATGCTGCGCGCCGCGAAGAGATACGAACCGACTCCGGTTACACTGATGCAGAGTATGGCGAGAAAGATGTACAGCACCTGAATTCTTTTCTTCAAAGACTGCTTGTAGAAACCGAGTTTCATCCGTGAACCACTCCTTGCCACCCATTGTAACAACAGTGCGGGCGGAACACTACTCTTTCCGGGACTACCCTTTGACGGCGCCGAGTGTGACCTGCATGAAGGATTTGTTGGCGAACACATAGACCACCAGCAGCGGCAAAATGGACAGGCAAGCGCCGGCCATCATCAGCTGTACCTCTGACGCCGCTCCGATTCCGTAGCGCAGATTCGCCAGCCCGACCGGAAGCGTCTGGAGCTGGGGATTGCTCATCGTGAAGACCAGCGGCAGAATATATTCATTCCAGGACCCCTGGAACGCCCCCAGTCCGGCAACCGCCAGCGCAGGCCGCAGCAGTGGCAAGATGATACGCAGGTAGACAGAGTAGAAGTTGCAGCCATCGATCATCGCCGCTTCGTCCAGGTCGCGCGGAATGCTCTGGAAGAAGCCGATTAAGATGAAATAACAGGTGGCATGGGCGCTGATCAGGATAATAATGACACCCCAGAGCGTCTTGTTCAGGCCGAGCATGACCATCAGGTCAAATTGCGGACGCAGCACCACGGCCCCGATAGAGATGAACAGCGTGGAGGCCATGAGCAGGGAGTACGCTTTTTTGCCGATAAAAGACACCCGGTTTACCGCATAGGCGGACATCGAAGCCACCAGCAAAGTGCCGACAGTGGTGACCACGCTTACAAATATACTGTTCAGCGTATAGCGGGAGAAGTTGGCGTTCTTCCACGCTTCCAGGTAGTTCGAGAAATGCCAGCTTGACGGCCAAATGGTTGCACTGCCGGTCAGCTCCTGGTTCGTCTTGAACGAGCCCAGCACGACCATGATGATCGGGAACAAGGCCAGCAGGGCGGCCGCAATCAGAAAGATCCAGAGCACAGCCTTGCCGAGCAAGCGGGTCAGCAGCGGGGACATGACGGAACGGGTATGGGTACGGGTGTTATTCATTCTGCTCTCCTCCTGTCGGTTCTAGTACACATCGTTTAATTTCTTGGAGATCCGGAAGTAGACCAGCGTCACGCCGCCCACAATGACTGCAGTGGTGAAGCCGACTGCGCTGCCATAGCCGAGCTGCTGGATGGACTGCGCTTCCGCCGAGACCGGGAATAGGAGCTTGAACAGGTACAGGTACATGACTTCTGTTTTGCCGTACGGCCCGCCTTCGGTCAGGACCATAATGCTCTCATAGCCCTTCAGCGAGATGGTGATCGCCAGCATGATAATCATCTGCATCACCGGTCCCAGCAGCGGGATGGTCACATTCTTCAGCTTCTGGAATTCATTCGCCCCGTCCAGCGAGGCCGCTTCGTACAGATCATTCGGAATGCCTTGGAGTCCCGCGAGGAACAACAGCATATAGTTACCGACGGCACCCCAGATAGCAATAATGATGGTGGTCATCATGGCATGGTCGGCGCTGAGCCAGCCAACCGGTTCGCTGATGATATGGAAGCGGATCAGCAGCTGATTCAAGATCCCGTTATAGGAGTTGAAAATAATGAAGAAGACAATCGCCATCACCGAGGCGCTGAAGATCGTAGGCAGATAGTAAATCGCTCGCAGGAAGGAACGCCCTTTCATTTTGCGGTTCAAGATAATCGCCAGCAGCAGCGACATCGGAATCGTCACCACGAGCTTGCCGAGCGCATAGATCCCGGTATTGCCGACAGAGGACCAGAACTGATGGTCGCGCAGCACCCGCCCGAAGTTATCGAGGCCGATAAATACAGGCGTCCCAAACCCCTGATAGTCATAGAACATATACCGCAAGGCCCACAGCAGAGGATAAATGCCGAACACCAGGGTCAGGAACAAGCTGGGAAATACAAAGACGTAGGCATGTATTTTTTTCTGTTTCATAAACGGCCCCCCTTAGAATCTGTACCTTGATTATAGAGGGAACATCTAAGCGGCCGGGATAGGGAAATCAACTATTGAAAGGGGAGGATGTTACTGAGCTGGGGCGGCGGGCCGAAGGCACGACGTTGGCGGGACTGGGGTGGGCGGCGAGAGGTGGGTGCGGCGGGCGGCGGGACTCCGGCGGGCGGAGTGAGACGGGCACAGCGTTGGCGGGACTCCGGCGGGCGGCGTAAGACGGGTACGGCGGGGGCGGGACTGGGGCGAGTTTTGTGTTTTAGGTAGCTTTAGGTGTATTTGGTACAACTAAAAGCGGCCGAAATAGCGCTTTAACAGGTTTAAGTGTATTCTCTGCAACTAAAAATCAGATTTTCATCTCCACAGTTACTCCTAGCCGATTTTAATTGTACAGAATACACCTATCTCAGCTATTCTGGTTTTGGGCGGTCTTTTAACTGTACCAAATACATCTATTTGTATGAATGCCTATTTACCCTCTCCCTTCTCACATAGAACGTTTAGCGCGTACCCCTCTCTGCCACCTTACATACTTATCCCTCAGAGCACTCTACACCAGAACCCCACTTAACTAGATCTGTAGCATCAATGTTTACACAGGTACTTTACAGGGGCCTCAGAACAATTAAATTCTGTACTATTGTTAAAAATAGAAAAAGAGCCTCTATAAAAGAGACTCTTCCTGCCTTAACCAGCTAACCCGCCGAGCCGGGTCTGACAATTCTATTTGCTGCGCACCTCAAAGATGGCGAACTTAAGATAATGCCCCTCGTCCACGCCGAGAATCTGCGGATGATCCTTGCCTGCGGCCCGCCATTCGATCAGTCTCAGCACCTTGCCGGCATCCTTGGCCGCCTCCATGATCGTGTCAAGGAACAGCTGCGGCTGCATGTGGTATGAACAGCTGGCCGTGACCAGATATCCGCCGTCATTCACCAGCTTCATACCCTGCAGATTGATGTCCTTGTAGCCGCGTACGGCCCCTGCCACTGCACTTTTGGTCTTGGCAAAAGCAGGCGGGTCCAGAATCACGACATCCCACGTGCGTCCGCCCCCGGCGGTCATCGGCTTCGCGGTGTCCGCCTTGGCAGCCGGTTTGCTTCCGGTTTTCCCTTCCGCCGCTGTGCCGCCCGTAGCCCGCTCAGTGCGTTCCTCCTGACCCTTGACCTGATTGCGCAGGAAGGCAAATGCATCATCTACCACGAATTCCACCCGGTCGCTGAATCCGTTGATCTCCACATTGGCCTTTGCACTCTCGATGGCATGCGCGGATACATCCAGGCAGGTTACCTTCTTGGCACCGTACTTGCAGGCATGCAATGTGAAGCTTCCCGTATGCGCAAAGCATTCCAGCACAGTCGCACCATCCCAGTACGGGAAGGTGACAGGCTTGCCGCTTTTGTTGACTGGCAGCGTCTGAAGTGAACCATCCTCGGCTGCTACGTTCTGCAGTGTAATTCCGCTGCGCCCGCCCCAGCCCTTCATCAGCGGAGCAATCGATGCTCTATTCTCCCGCTGATCGAAGAAGTAGCCGGTCTTCTGTCCCTCTTCAATATCAACGATGACCTTCAGCCCGTTCTCACTTACGGTAATGTGGCGCGGGCATTCGCCGTAGAGCACACCTGTGGTCTGTTCCAGTCCCTCCAGCTCCCGCACACTGACATCGCTGCGCTCGTAGATGCCACGCGGCGCCATCACCTGCACCAGCGCCTCCACAATCTCAGAGCGGTGCTGATCCATAGCCAGTGTCAGCAGCTGCACTACAAGGACTTCACCGAAGCGGTCAATGATCAGCCCCGGCAGAAAATCTGCTTCCCCGTAGACCAGACGGTAAGCGTCCGCCCCCGGCAGGAAGCGTTCCCTATGCCGCAGACAGTCCGAGAACCGCTGTGCAAAAAACGCCGTGTCAATCGCCGCCAGCTTATGCTGCGACAGAATTCTCACCCGGATCTGTGAAGCCGGATTATAATACCCGGTAGCCATGTACCGCCCCTGATGGGTCAGAACATCCACCAGTCCGCCTGGCTGCGGATCTCCGTCTACAGATGCTACTTCACTGGCGAAGACCCATGGATGGCCCTGCTCCAGTCTTTTTTTACGGTTGCGTTCCAGAATTACTGATGCCAATACCTTCAACTCCCTATTCTTGTTGCCAGATTAATATACATGTCCTATGCCTGGCGTTCATATATTGGTACAACCCCCGTTCAAAAAGGAGCCTGTCCTTATGATCCGTGAACTGTTATTCCCTGTCCTCTACGGTCTTGTCATATTCCTCGCCGGGATGAAGGTGATGGAAGCCTCGTTGTCGCGGCTGGCCGGTCCGCTGCTGAAGCGCAGCCTGCACAAGGCGACCTCCACACCTGCCAAAGGCCTGATCGTCAGCGCCCTGCTGTCGGCGCTGCTGCAGAGCAGCACCGCTGTAACAGTGCTGACCATCGGCATGGTCAATGCCGGCCTGCTGACCTATGCCCGCACGCTTGGCATTATTCTCGGCAGCAACATCGGCACCTGCCTGACAACGGAGCTGATCAGCCTGCAGATCAGCACGCTGGCCGCGCCGCTGCTGATCGCGGCGCTCTGCCTGTGGGCCGCCGCCGTGATGGCTGGCGAGCTGGCCCCGCAGTCCTGGCGGCTGCTTGAGGTCTTCCGCCGGATCTCGGGACCGCTGCAGTTCATCTGCCTCGCGGTCACCGGCTTCGCGCTCGTCCTGTGGGGCATCGCGGTCATGCAGTCCATAAGCCCCGCCCTGGAAGGCAGCCCCCTGTTCCGCTGGTTCCTCGGGCATGCCGCAACCAGCGCACTTTGGGGGCTGGCCGCCGGGGCTGTGCTGACGGCGATGGTGCACAGCAGCGCCGCAGTCATCGGCATGGCGATGGGCCTCGCCGCCAGCGGCGTGATGCCGCCTGGGCTTGGCATCGCCATCGTCCTCGGTGCGAACATCGGCACCTGCGTCACTGCCGTCATTGCCGCCATCGGCAGTACGCCTTCCGGCGTATTCGTCGCCTGGTCGCATGTGACGCTGAATGTCGGCGGCGCCTTGCTATTCCTGCCCTTCACCCAGCCGCTGCAAGCCCTGTCCGCCTCGATCGGCGGCGGACCTGCCGCCCAGCTCGCCCATGCCCAGACTATTTTCAACGTCGTCTGTTCGCTTGGTGTACTGCCGTTATGCTATCTGCGCGTCTGGTCCAGGCTGGAGCAGCGGCTGCAGTCCTGAGTCTTCCAAGAATCGTAATCGCAGTCCTCATTATACTTCAAATCCGCCCTGCAGTACTAATCCAAAGCTTTATTGCATAAGAAATTTATCCTTTATTGATTTTATGGGATTTATACGCATAATTGTAACTAAGGGAGATGATTTCAAGGTTGAGTAAACAAAATATCAGCACAACAGTTTCAGGAGATTTAATTGTTACCCATCTAATTGGCAAGATTAACACAGATGATGTGAATGAATGGTTCCATGGGTTCGAGCATGCTTGCCAGCAATTCATTTCCGAGAATCGGAAATACAAATTGCTGGTGGACCGAAAAGGATACACGCCAGATCATTTTTCTGTTCAAAAAGCATGGAAAGATAAGTTCTTCAATGAAACCCTATTGAATCACAGCAAGGCAATTGCGTTTCTCCTTGAGGAAGGGGAGATCATGAATTATTTACAACAATCCAACACCAAAAAATCCGTGAATTTTTTTGATAATTATGAACAAGCATTGATTTGGTTGAATGAGTATTCAATATAAAGCCTTACAAATTTCCAGTTCATTGTGAGTCAGCGCTCTGTCATAGCAACAATTTTATAGAATTACAGAAAAGATCCTAAAAAAAGACCCAGGGCCACCGATATTGGCTCCGGGTCTATATTTACATCAGCTTCTTAATCTTATCCAGCGGCATTTCAACAGCCTTAGAGACCGCTTCGGGAGAAAATCCATTAAGCAGCAATTTACGGATGAGCTCCGCCTGACCTTCTTCTTTTCCTTCCGCTTTTCCTTCAGCTTTTCCTTCCTCAATACCTTCCGCTTTGCCCTCTTCGTATCCCCAACGCTTCCAGGCTGGCATCAATTCCATGATGGCTTCTCCCTCCTCCCTCCTTATTAATCTTGAGCATTCCGATTCCTCACCATAAACAAAAAAAACTGCACACCGTCCATATAGACGAATGTGCAGGTCTTGTTGCCGCTCAAACCGCAAGCAGTATTACACTATTTCACGCTAACAGATACCGAGACTGTCTTAGTCCCCAGTTTTCCTTTAATAGATGCGGTTCCCTTGCTCACTGCTGTAATCTGCCCGGTAGCACTCACCTTGGCGACAGCAGGCTTGGAGCTGGTCCAGACCATGCTTCCTGTGACAACTGCAGTGCGGCCGGTATCATACAGCGCGGTTACCACTACGTTTTTGCCTGCGCCCGGTGCAAGACTCAGCCGGTTCTCACTGACTGTAAGCTTCATCAGCTTGGGAACAACCGTTATCTTAACCGTCGCCTGAATGCCCTGGTAGGAACCGGTCAGGGTAGTTATACCCTCAGCCAATGCTTTGACGGAAGTTCCCTTAATAGTAGCCACAGCCGGGTTCGAAGATTCCCAGTTCATTACCCCCGAGAAGTTAGCAGATTTGCCGTTTGAAAAATATCCGGTGGCCTTAATGGACTTGGACGCCTTGATGTTCATTTCCAGCGTTGCCGGGTCCACCACCAGCTTCACGACCTTCTGTTCAATCGTTACCGGAACACTGATGGTCTTGTTGGAGTAGGTTCCCTTCAGGGTTGCCGTACCTTTGACCAGTCCCTTGATGGTCTTGGCGGCAGTTGTATGCTTAAGAACCGCATTGCTGCCGCTCAGCTCCCATTTGATGCTTCCCGACACATCCAGCTCGTCGCCATTCTCCAGCACAGCCTGGACAGCGGGCAGTGGCAGCTCTTCACCAATCACTACTCCCAGAGCAGCATCGGGTCCGATCAGGACAAGCACTTTATTCTGAACCGTTACATTAAACTGAACGCTCTTGGAGCGGATCGTTGCAGCCGAAGCGGAGGTCACTTCGCCAGTCTTGAGCTTCCCGGTCAGGATAGCCGTACCTGCCTTCCCGCCGACAAACTTCCCGTCTTTGATGGACACAATCTCTTCATTCGCAGAGGTCCACTCCATCTCATCGCTGATATCCAGCTTGGTGCCGTCATACTTGGTTCCGGTCACCTTCGGCAGGCTTACTGCATCCGCCGTGTAGATTTCCTGCTCCGTCTTCTCCAGACCCAGCTCCGTCAGGGTTGGATAGACGGTGATCTTGAAGCTTTTGCTGATGCCCAGATAGCTGGCCTTAATGATTGAAGTTCCTACCGCTTTACCCGTAACAGTGGCATAAGCGTTGCTTGCATCCGCCGTATTGGCAGTTACTGTAGCATTCATCAGATTATCCGAGGTCCAGACGGCGGACGCTGTTTCGTTCGAGGTTGAATTGACGGCATTCCGCATTGCTGCGGTTACGTTCAGACTCTCCCCCAGGAAAAGCGACTGGTCGCCGGAAGGCGTCAGCAGCAGCGCCTCATAAGGCGCACGCACATAGACATCCACCGACTGGGTTACACCCAGGTAGCTTGCGGTGATGACCGTTTTACCCACGCCCAGGATGGTAATCTCACCGTCTTTAACAGTAGCTACGCTCTCGCTGGAGCTGCTCCATTCTACCTCATTGCCCAGGGTAATCTCCGGACTTGCCGAAGTGGCTTTAGTCTTGGCGGTCAGCTTGGCCGGATGGTCCCCGACCAGCATTTCCATTTCCTTGACGATGGTGTCATTCTTGTCTTTCAGCACGATAGCGGCATAAGGAAGCTCTACCACCGCTTTGATCGTTTCGGTTAACCCTTTATATTTGGCGGTAATGGTAGCCTTACCTTCACCGACCAGCGTAATCTTGCCTGCAGCAATGGTCAGCACGCCCGTATTCGAGCTGCTCCATTCCGCATCCTTCGTGACATCCTTCTCCGCAGTGGCCGAAGTTCCGCCGATGGCGGTGGCCGTAACAGACAGCAATTCCTCTTTGTCGCCTAATTTATAGCTGCCCTCTGTGCTGCGGGTCAATTTCAGTTCCTTAAAGGCATGGGTGACCGACACCTCTACAGAGGCTATCGCATTATTGAGAGTTGCTGTAATTACCGCCGTTCCGGAATTCACCGGTGTAAGCTGGCCATTTAATACTGTAACTACTTCTTTCTTGGAAGAGGTCCATGTTGCGGCTGCCGTCACATCCCGTTTGGAAGCGGAGCCCTCTACATTGGCATATAGCTTAAGCTGCTTCGGTGACTGGCCCACGGTAAGCTCTACCTTGGCTGAGCTGTCGAATTCAATAGAGATAGTGTCTCCAGCAGCGGCAAAGACGTTTACCGGAAAAGCGGCCACAACGAGCAATATCATAATGAGGAGCGTTTTTGTCATTTTCCTGTACACGGTCATCTGTTCTCTCCTTAGACGGTCTGATTATCGGTGGACTTTTTGCCACTCTCTTCCACTATATCGACAAATCCGGCCCAAGTCTTTACCCCATTTTCAGTATTTCACGATTCCCGGGCAAATTCAGGTCTTTGTAACTATATAAATTGTATTTAAAAAGCACTTAAGATTAGCAATTGAAGCATGGTCGTCGTTGCGGTGAACATTTGGCCCTCCGGCCGCTGCCCAATTTGGATTTCTTGATTAAAACCGCTTCTCGCGGTAGAAATCCAAATACAAAGGCGGTCGCTATCGCTCCTACAGTTCCAAATTTCCCCTCCACTTCTTTTGCTCTTTTGTTTATTTATATTTTTTAAGTCCAATTTAAATAGCTAATTACGGGATAACGAAAAAAAGGATGTCTTCCTGCCGTCAAAGGCATAGAAGACATCCTGTAGCAGTCTGTCCGGTCAGGGGGTTGCCACTGCCCGGCTAACACTGACAAGCTCGCCCCGGCATTCATTCACGCCGGCTTCGGTTACCTTCACCTGGCACAGTTCGCCCTGCAGCGAATCGTCGCCGCCGAACAGCACCTGGAGATAGTTGTCGCTGAAGCCGTGCTGTACGCTGCGTCCCGCCGAGCCTTTGGCTGCACGCTCCGGAATGACGGACAGTGTCTGGCCCACGAAGCGCTTGGCATAAGCCAACTGCATCTCCTCAGAAAGATCGATCAGCTCCTGCACACGCGCATTCTTGATCTCCTCATCGACCTGATTGAGCATCCGTGCAGCCGGGGTTCCGGTCCGTTTGGAATACGGGAAGACATGCATCTCCGAATAGTTGACCGCCTTCATGAAATCATAGCCTGCCCGGAACATCTCATCCGTCTCGCCCGGGAAGCCGACGATCACATCAGTTGTGATCCCCACATCCGGCATAGCCTCTCGGATCAGCTGCATTTTGGCGTAATACTCTTCCGTGGTATACTTCCGGCGCATCGCCTTCAGCACCTCGTTATGGCCCGCCTGGAGCGGAATATGCAGATGACGGCACATCTTGGTGCTGCGGTTCAGCACCTCCAGCAGCTTCTCGTCAATCTGGCTCGCTTCAATGGAGCTGATGCGGACTCGTTCCAGCCCGTCCACCTTATCAAGCTCCCAGAGCAGGTCAGCGAGGCGGTAGTTGTCCAGATCATCCCCGTACCCGCCGGTATGGATGCCGGTCAGCACGAATTCCTTGTATCCGGCCTCCACCAGCTGATGCGCCTGGGCGACAATCGATTTCGGATCACGGCTGCGCGACAGACCGCGCGACCAGGGAATAATGCAGAAGGTACAGAAGTTGTTGCAGCCGTCCTGTATCTTCATGAACGCCCGCGTCCGGTCAGCGAACCCGGGCACATCCATCTCCTCGAACTCACGCGTCTTCATAATGTTGCGGACGGCATTCACCGGCTGGCGCGACTCCTGAATATTCTTCACATGGGTCATAATCTGTTCACGGTCCTGGTTGCCGATCACCAGATCGACTCCGGGAATATCGAGAATCTCTCCAGGTGAGGTCTGCGCGTAGCAGCCGGTAACCGCTACGATGGCGTCTGGATTGCGGCGCACTGCGCGGCGGATCATCTGCCGGCTTTTTTTGTCGCCCGTATTGGTCACTGTACAGGTGTTAATCAGATAGACATCGGCGGAACCCTCGAAATCTACCTGCTCGTATCCATCATTCTTAAAGAGCTGCCAGATGGCCTCGGTATCATAGAAATTGACTTTGCAGCCCAGTGTATAAAAAGCTACAGATGGCATGGTTTAAGCTCCTCCCATTTCTCCGGATTCATATAAAATGCAGGCGGCGGCAACCATGCCTGCGGTTTCACAGCGCAAAATACGCGGCCCCAGCCCGACAGAGACGGCTCCGGCCTCCTCAGCCAGTCGGCATTCCTCCGTACTGAAGCCGCCCTCCGGCCCTACAACAATCATTACTTTAGCCGCAGCCTCCTGTGGAAGCGATGCCAGCCATGGCGCGGCTGCGCTGCGGAGCTGGAGTCCCTCTTCCTTCTCATAGCAGAAATAGACGGCATCATAGCCGTTGAAGCTCTGGAGCAGCTGCTTCCAGCTGAGCGGCGAATGCACCTGCGGAACAATATTCCGGTGCGCCTGTTCGGCAGCCTCCTTACAGATTTTGCGCCAACGCTCTAGCCGCTTACTCTCCTTGCGCTCATCGTACTGCACAATCGTCCGCTCTGAGAGGAACGGCGTGAAGGCTACAGCCCCGATCTCCGTGCATTTCTGAATGACTGTCTCCAGCTTGTCCCCTTTGGGCAGGCTCTGGGCGACAGTAATCTGAATGCGCGCTTCATGAGTCATAGCCAGAGGCTCCAGTATGTTCACGGTGACGAGGCCAATCTCTATGTCAGCAATCTCGGCCAACGCCTCGCGGGCCACGCCGTCGCTGACGATCAGCTTGTCCCCGGCCTTGCCGCGCATGACCTTGGCGATATGGCGGGCGTCTTCACCGTCAATGCTAACCTTGTCTTGTCCGAACTGTGCCGGAGTTACGAAATAACGCTGCATCTCTCAACCTCATTCTGTCCGTTATTCAGCGTAAAAGCGGCGTAGTCCCCGCCAAATCAGGTCCCGGCCGCCGCTTCACACGTATCATTCATCTACTTAATAATCACATTATATTCTACAACGTTTGCCATGCACTGAACAGCCCCCGTCCTTACTGACGTTCTCAGACCCCGAACATCCTTAGGAACAGCTGGAAGAAATCATTACCCGTGCGTGTCGCCCAGTAGCTAAGCGGTTCTATCGTATAGGCGCGCAGACCCGGAATGAAGATGATCAACAGGAAAAGGAAAACCGTATACTGCTCATACTGCTGAAGTCTTCCACGGATCGGACGCGGTGCGATATCCTCTACGATCCGGTAACCGTCCAGCGGCGGCAGCGGAATCAGGTTAAATACGAAGAGGAAGAAGTTGAAGTGAATGAACATCCCGAAGAACCAGATCAGCGCCCGGAGCACCTGCTCGTTCTTAATCGAATCCATCGTGCCCGTTCCCACAAGAATCGCATAGATCAGCGCACCCAGAATACCGAGCAGCAGATTGCTGATTGGCCCGGCGGCCGATACGATGACACCCATCAGGCGGGGACGGCGGAAGTTATCCCGGTTCACGGGAACCGGACGCGCCCATCCGAAGCCCGCAATCAGCAGCAGAATGATGCCGAAGAGGTCAAAGTGCACCGCCGGATTCAAGGTCATACGGCCCAGCAGGCGTGCTGTAGGGTCCCCGAATTTATTGGCAAAATAGGCGTGGGCGAATTCATGCACCGTAAACGCAATAACAATCGTAATCAGAAAAAACGGAAGCTGCTGTAAAGGATATACTAAAAATTGATCCAGGGAACCCATGTCTACCTCTTTCCGGCTGTGAACGCCACCCAATCTTCTTCGCGGGTTACTTCTAAAATCTCGAAACCGGAGGACTTCAGCGCTTCCGCGACTAGCCCTTCCTTATCCTTATAAATCCCCGAGGTAATATAGATCCCCTCCGGCTGAAGCGCACGGTAGACATCGTCCGTGAACAGTACAATAATCTCGGCTAGAATATTCGCCACGACCACCCGGACCGGCAGAGTCACTCCCAGCCCGTCTGCCGCCGGGGCAACACCAGGAACGGCCTCTTGGTCAGCCGTATTGCTTGGCCGGGCTGAAGGCCACATCTCTCCGGCTGCGGTATCCGCCGCCCCCTCACCGCCCAGCAGCGAGAGCAGATCGCTCTCCTTCACGGTGATCGCTGAATCCAGCCGGTTCAGTGCCACATTCTCGCGGGCACTCTCCACGGCGACCGGGTCCAGATCCAGCGCCAGGACAGAGGCGGCACCGAGCAGCATCGCTCCGACAGCAAGGATACCGGAGCCCGTACCTACATCGATGACCTCGTCACCGCTGACAATATGCTTCTCAAGAGCGCGAAGGCACAGCGCCGTTGTCGGATGCGTCCCGGTTCCGAAGGCCATGCCGGGGTCGATCTCAATAATTTTTTCATCCGCAGAGGCCGGGGTATATTCTTCCCATGTCGGCTTAATGGTCAGCCGCTCCGAGACGCGCAGCGGCTTGAAGTACTGCTTCCAGGCATGGGCCCAATCCTCCTCATCCACTGTCTTCCAAGAGATCTGTGCCAGCCCGGGGTCGATGCCGAACTCTCTCAGCTCTTCCACCCTTGGCGTCACCTCGGACACAACCGCGTCCATGTCCACCGATTCCGCATAATATCCTTTAATGACCGCTTCCCCTTCGGGGATGTCATTGAGCGGTTCATCGTATAATTCACCGTAACGTGTATCCCGGTTTTTATTCAGCGTCCCGGATTCTTCAATAGAGACTCCGCCCGCTCCGGCCTCAACCAGCAGATTGGATATCATCTCCTGTGCTTCCTCGGTTGTATGTACCGTCAATTCTTGCCATAGCATGGTAATGAATCCTCCTAAAAGTTTGTGAGCGTTACTTCTCTCGATTCTGCTTCGAACAAACTTACTTCGGAAGCATAGACTCAGTTTTGGGAGCATAATGTCCCTCGAAGCTTATCTTAGCTAGTATAGCATTTCTTACCCGTTCAGCGCCAAACTGCGTTCAACTCTCTACGGCAGACGAGGTGCTGCGGCAAAAACAATCCAGCGCATGGTCATCTACCATCCCGGACGCCTGCATAAAAGCGTAACAGATCGTCGAGCCGACAAACTTCATCCCCCTGCGCTTGAGCGCCTTGCTCATCAGATCGGACTGTGGGGTCGTCGCGGGAACCTCGGCTCTGTTCTTCCAGTGATTCACCACCGGCGTCCCGCCGACAAAGCTCCACAGATAACCGGCAAAGCCGCCCTCTTCCTCCCGGCAGATCTGCTGGTACACCTGTGCATTGGTAATCACTCCCTTAATCTTCAGACGGTTGCGCACAATCCCCACATTTTGCATCAGCTCTTCGACCTTGTCCTCCCCATACAGCACGATCTTCTCCGGATCAAAGCCGTCAAAAGCCTCGCGGAAGCCCTCCCGCTTCTTCAGCACCGTATACCAGCTCAGTCCGGCCTGCATCCCCTCCAGCATCAGCAGCTCGAACAGCTTCAGGTCATCAACCAGCGGCTTGCCCCACTCTTCATCATGATAAGCTATATATACCGGGTCCGAGTTTACCCAGTCGCAGCGCTTAATTTCCATAGTTATTCTCTCCTTTGTCTTATAATTCTGGCAGCTATTCATAGCCATATCTTCTAACTGTATACGAAAAAAAGAGAAGAACACAAGGTTCTTCCCGTTAAAATAATGAAATAATGTTATTATTGTCCTTGCAGCTGTACCCGTGTCTCTTTGTCCGGTTCATTGGTAGAGTAGAAGAACATGTATATTGAAGCCTCTGTGCCTTTGAAATCCTTATATACATCAATGCTGTGATTGTTTCCGTTTCCACGGAAGTTTACAGTTACTATTTTACCCAAGATTCGATCTTTACCTGTGCCAATATGAGTCTGATTCACGCCGCCAAAATTCGGATCATCGCTCTTCGTCTCCACGTAGAGGTCTGCTCCCCGCATATAGTAGGTCCACTGCACCGGATACCCGCCGGTTTGCCGGATTAGCGTCTGCTTCTCACTGGAGATGTTGGTTATTTCCAGTGGCTTCTTGTCATCCTCATGCCGGGTAACCTTATAATTACCTACAAGCGTCATTGGCGTTGTTTTTGTAATCTCAAGATCTACAGGCCGCTCGAAGCGCAGCGTTCTCAGATCCTTGTCCTCCGTTGTCGAATACCACAATCCGCCTTCCAATTTCTGTCCGCCTACCTCAAGAGTATAATTAACATAAGGCAGCTCAGCGAATTTGGCTTTAGTCCGGATGGATACACGGATTTGTGTAGGTGTTATTACCATTTGCTCAATCCGGTTACCGGCGTCTTCCGCTTCCAGCGGCAGATCCAGTGCCGTCTTGATGGTAGCACCCGCCATTTTCTTCTTGCTCAGCTCAAAATCGAACGTCCATGGGCCATCAATATTACGTTCCAGCTTGGTATAGCTGAGTTTATAGGCTGTCTCTGCCCGAGGGACATCTACAGGATTGTAATACTGAATTGAGGTGTATTCCCCGTTATCCCCCGGCTTGCCCATTGCACCTGACTGAGAATTCTTGACAGGCTCTCCATCTCTATATGCTATGATTTGCGGGTATGCCAAGCTCTTAGCTTCGGGATTATTAAAGATTGCAGCCGTGGACAGCATCAGCTGTTCATTCCCTTCCTTAAAGGGCTGAACACTGAACGACTCCAGCCCATCCCGGTTCACCGGGAAGCTCTGCCGCTCCGGTGAGTCCGTATCCAGCTTCAAGTCTACCTCCTGCTGGGAGTAGGATTGAATTCCTGTTGCGGTCAGACTCACCTTGACCGTCTCCTGTCCCGGACTCCAGTTTGTCTCGAAATAACCGTTGTAACGCTGGTTCTTCTCGTCCCACTGCTGGTAGTTGTATTCATTGTCATCGCCGTTCCCATTTGCATCCTTAAGAGACATTCCATTCACATTCCACATTCCATTGCCCTTGTCTCCCCCGACATCTAGGCTGTACAGAATTACCGTCCGGTTCTCATCGGAGAGCGCCGTATGTAGCGTCAGGGTGACTCCATCCTTGGTGATCGTCTGTCCGAGCGGCTGACCCAGATTCTGTGCCAGCGCCGCCTGTACACCGCTTCTATGGTTCAGCAGATTCCCCCAGTCAACTTGCACAGCGGCATACACAGGAACAGCCATCAGCACTACGCTGAAGGAGGCTGCGACAGTGATCTTTCGCCAGTTGCGGTGGCGGACCGGGCTGCCTGCTCCCGCACGGCTGCCGCCTTTGGATGATGCATATCCAGCCTGCTCCATTCTGCCCCACATCTGCTCGAAATCAGGATAATTCAGCTCCTGATCCTCATTTAAGCGACGCTTTAACTGTGCTTCGGTTCTGTCCATATTCATCGTCCTCCTTCGTTATGGGCTGAACGCCCGCTTCTTCCAGAATCCTCTTCATCATCCGTAGCCCCTTATGCTGTCTGGACTTCACAGTTCCCAGCGGGATATCCAGCATCTTGCGGATTTCCTCCAGACTGAAATCATGCATATACCGCAGGGTCAGCACCGCCCTGATCTTCGCCGGGAGCCGGGACATGTATCCCGCCCATTCCAGCTTCGTTTCCTTCTGCTCTACCAGCTTGTCTACCAGCGGCTGCGGATTCTCCCTGAACATATGGAGATGGGCCGTCAGCTTCTGCTGCAGGCTGTTCCTGCGCTTCAGGTGGTTCAGGCAGGTGTTGACGGTGATTTTCATAATCCAGGCCTTCAGATATTCAATGCCCTGCCACTCGCTGCGGAAGAGAGTGATGAATACCTCCTGACACAGATCCTCAGCATCGGCAGCATCGTGCACCATATAATAGCAGGTACGATATACCTCCTTGCTGTAGGTTTGGAATAATTCCCTGTTGCCCACTTGAGCATGCCCTCCTTTCTTGTTTGAATTACCTTTATAACAACCCCGGGCTTCAAAAGGTTCATTTTCAGCAGCATATCCAGCTATATGTACTAAAAAAGCAGCATGTCCACCTGAAAAGCACAGGCTGCATACTGCTTACAATAGATTGTCCGGGAATAACTGCTCAATTTCAGAGCAAGCACAGCTTAGATAATATTCATGACCTCGCGCGCCTGGTTGTCCAGTTCCTGTGCAGAGGTAGCGATCAGCGTGAATTCATCCAGCGCCACTTGAATCTGCCGCTGGCTGAGCTGCACATTATCCTGCACCTGGTTCAATCCCGTTGATATTCTGCCGACCTCTTCCGTAATGGCCTGGACACTGTCCCGGACTTCGGTAATCTGATCCTGCACCATCGCAGACAGCTTTCTTACCTCCTTGGCCACCACATCGAATCCCCGGCCGAATTCTCCGGCATGTGCAGCCTCAATCGCTGCATTCAGGGCAAGCAGATGAGTCTGGGAAGCAATATCACGGATGGTCTGCACTACGCCGCGGATCGCTGCAGCCTGCTTTTGCAGACTTAGCAGTGTTTCGGTATTCTCAGTCGACACCTCGGCAATCCTGTCAATACTCTGCAGCAGCTCCTGACTCCGCTCAATTCCTTTGTCCGCACGCTGATTAAGGCTATCCGCCATGCCCTGCATTAGCTCCACGACATGGCTCATGTTGTTTTGTCTCTCCGTAATGTTAGTGGCCACCTTGGATACGCCGATGACATGGGTATTTGTCTCATCAAACACCGGCATATATGTAGCTTCCAGCCAGACCGAATTCCCCTCTGCGTCCATCCGTTCAATTTTGTCCTGGAAGCTCCGGCCAGCCATTAAATTCTGCCAGAACAACTCATAATCCGGACTGTTCACGAATGAGGGGAAGCACAGCTGGCTGTGCTGCATGCCGTACATGTCCTCCGCTTTGTATTTCACTGACTGGGCAAAGATCTCATTGACATAGGCGACACGCCGATCCAGGTCAAAGCGGATCATGGCAAGGTTTTTTTCCAAGGCTTTGACAACCAGTTCGTCTGTAACTGCTTGGTCTGCTAGATTTTCCATGTTGACTGCTCCCTATACATCTCAATTTTTAACTGATATACGGACGACTCTCGCTTATTTCACTTTACTCTTATTAACGGCTGTTCCAGCGCTTTGGATGATATCAATTAATAATGAGTCTAAACAACTTAGCCTATTCAGAGCAAGGATGGTTAGTCCCCTATTTACATCAGACTACTTCCTGGGGCCATAGTCCCCCATCTTAATTCCCCACACGCTGTCCTTCCGGTAGGCAGCCGCTTCCTGCAGCTCTGGAAGTCTCGTATCCTGCGGATAATGCCGCTCCAGATACTGGACGAAGGCCTGGCGCAAGCCGATCTCCTTATCCAGCTTGTTGAATTCGTTCGGATGGTTCTCCATCTCGGCAAACGATGCTTCCCAGCTCTCCAGATCTCCCGCCTCCGACTGCTCTGCTCGAACCTTTTCAGCAAGCATTCTTAGCTCCCGGTAAGCTCGTTTCACTTTCGAGGAATAGACCTGCTTCTGGTTCATGAAGGTCAACAGCGCCACCAGCAGCGCCAGCCCTACCCACATTATCACTGTATTCACTTATGTATCCTCCCGGCCTCGCATATCACTCCATTATACACGCCAAAACACAAAAATACCCCACTTACGCAGGGTATCCGTAGCAACAATTCGTCTGCTCATCTCTTCTTGACTTCACCGAATTATTCTTTCTTCATAATCTCTCCCAGCTGCCGCTTATCAGCCTCACGGGAACGGTCCATGGCCTCTATATCATCCTGATCTGCTTCAGCTGCTGAGAATTCAACATCCTCGGCCTTCGCCTCATAGAGCATTTTCATTTTTTCGGTTTTGGAAAAGATCTTCGAGTTCTCTCTGTCCATAGCTTGCCATCAGCCTCCACTTAATCTGGTTGTCATAGCTTCAAATCATTCCGCCGGCTTCCTCAATCAGTGACATCGCCTGACCATGAATAGCTGCATCTACAATAACCGTCAGCAGAATATTTCTGCCTGTAGGCCCGCCATCCCCGCCATGGCTCATTCCGCTCCCGCTCGTATGCGCCGCAGCTAATATGCCCGTATGGTCACTGACGGCCATCATCGAATCCATGCTCGCCAAATTGCCGGTAACCGGATTTACTCCCGGCTCCTGCCCGCTTCCCCCAAACCTGCTGAACCGGTCAATGGAAATCTCCTCTGCACGCAGTGCCTGCAGCTTACGGGAGACCCCTTCCGCTTCCTCCGGGGTTTTGAAGTAGGCCAGTATACTTTTTTCAGACATGGGAATTCCCCGCTTTCTGCCTGGTGTCCATAACGTACAAGCTTACTTGGCTATTTTGGATTTCCGGACATGATTTTATACATTTAGGGTTGGCTGTGACTCCAGCGAAGTTCTGGATTTTCACCCGCTGTAGTCCGCAGATTTCATTATCCAGAAGCCACACTTCTAAATTTCAGCCCTGTTTTTCCAACCATCATTCATGTCAGTATTCATGACGATAATTGTTTTTTTCTCTGTTATTTTGTATTTTTTTGTCTTTTAATTTCTTCATAGTAGTTTTAAAAGTCTATTTGTGTCATATAACATTCCGCATGAAATGAAAACATTCTCAAAACTCTATAAATTTTGTGTAGATTTTACAAATAACCAGTGGTAAAATCTTCTTAATATTTTTCCTAGTAATCTTGACGGAAATAAACCGGATTAATAGAAAAGGAGAATCCGGCTACTGTCTGTAGCAGGAGAGATGTAAGCCAGAACCAACATCATATTGTGGAGGGGATTACATTTGGAGTGGACAAAATTACCTCGTAAGCTATCATTACTAACTTTATCATTGGGTGTGGCTGCAAGTATGATTCCAGGCGCGGCATTCGCCGCCAGCAGCTTGAAGACACCCGTATCAGGCAATCATCTTCCAGCCTTGATTCCAGCGAATCAGCCTTATATTTCTCCACAAATTAACACCAAATCCTCAAATCTTGTCCGGGTCATCGTTCAACTCAGCGGTCAGCCTGCTGCCGTTGGCAAGTATGCTGCCAGACAAGGAATTACAGCGCTCGCCAATACAGCGACTGAAGCTGCAGTGAACAGCCAACAGGAAGAAGTACTGGATAAGGCTGAAGCCAAGAAGATTGACCTGACCGTCAATTACAAGTACGACACGATTCTGAACGGCTTTGAAGTCACCGTTCCGGCTGACAAAATCCCTGAGCTGGCGAAGATTTCCGGCGTGTCTTCCATTTATCCGAACAGCACCTGGTATGCTCTCCCTGATCAGACAGTGACCGAAGTGACTTACAGAAACGACAATGCTCCCCTGAAGCAGATTCATGCCGATTGGGCGGCTGACCAAGGCCTCACCGGGGCCGGACTGAAGGTCGGTGTAATTGATACCGGTGTGGACTATACGCACCCGGATATTGCCCCGGCTTATAAGGGCGGCTATGACTCCTTCTATCAGGATAATGATCCTTATGAAGAAGTTCCGCTGACTCCTGAAGAAGATACCGAGTATGGCGTAGGCTATGCGGGAACTTACCACGGTACGCATGTAGCCGGAACGATCATCGGTCAGTATGCAGCTAAAGGCGATGTGGCTCAGAAGGGTGTCGCTCCCGGGGCTGACCTGTATGTCTACAAAGTATTGGGCCGTAATATTGATAAGCCGAACACTTCCTCCGGATCTTCCGCTCAAGTCATTGACGGAATTGAACGTGCGGTCAAGGACGGCATGGATGTCATCAACCTGTCGCTCGGCTCCGATTCCGAGAAGGATGTGAACTCCCCGGATTCCATCGCGATTAATAATGCGGTTCTCTCTGGAGTAACTGCTGTCATTGCAAATGGGAATAATGGAGAAGCAGGTTATTTCTCCATGGGTTCTCCTGCTGCCTCCCAACTCGGAATTTCGGTAGGTGCCGTTAATAGCCCTATCAAAGCGTTCTCCGGTGAGTTCAAGGCAGAGATTACGGGTTCAGTCACTTCAGTGACTTATGACACCTATAATCCGTTCCATGTCATGGCCTATGAATTGGGTCAAACAGACTTTGCCGATATTATTGGAACAGAGCCGGTTAAAGTGTTCTACGCTAATTTAGGCGCAAATGAAGATTACCCGGAAGGAAATTTCGGTGAGAAAACTGTTGTTCTGGTATCCCGTGGCGATCTAGCCTTTGTAGACAAGATTGCTAATGCCAAAGCTCACGGTGCCAAAGCTATTGTGATCTTCAATGGTAATTTCCAGACAGTAGACGGTAAGAAAGTAGCTATTCTGGAAGAGAGCTATACTGACCGTTCTGACTTTATCGGTTCCAACCTTGGCGATGGATATGACAACATCCCTACGCTGGACCTGAAGGGCTCCCAAGGCCGCGCTTTAGCCAGAGCCATTGTTGCTAACGGCAACAAACCTGCTTACTTTACTTTCAGCTCCGAATATCCGATGGATATGACCGCCGGCGATGAAGTGACCAGCTTCTCCTCACTAGGACCGAACTTCGACGGTAAATTAAGCATTAAGCCGGACATCGTAGCTCCTGGTGACGGAGTGCTGTCTACGTGGCCTGCTTATGGCAAAGGTCATCCAGGAACTGATTATTCCAAAGCATACAATCGTATTAGTGGTACAAGTATGGCAACACCGCATGTAGCAGGCTTGGCACTGCTGATCAAGCAGGCACATCCAACTTATACACCATTAGACATTCGTGCCGCTCTGGCCAACACAGCAGATCCTGTGTTCTACCAGGATGCGCCTGAAGATTTCTATCTTCAAGGTCCTGGACGCGCCAATGTAGAAAATGCCATCATCACTCCGGCCCTGCTGCAATCGATAGAGCCGATCTCTATTCTGGACAAGAACTTTGTCCCGCAGAATGTAATCAACTACAATCCGTCTACAAGCTTTGGCACCCTGCTTCCCGGTTCTGAAGCTAGCCAAGTGCTGCAATTAAAGAATATGAGCGATACTGCGCTTACCTATTCTGCTTCCGTGGAATGGAACTATGGTGATCCCAAGCATGTATCTGCGACGCTCGACAAATCATCGGTAACTGCCGCCGCAAAAGGTGCCTCCACGTTCAACCTGAAGGTTACCGTCGCTGCTGATACCGTGCCGCAAATGCTGCAAGGTAATGTCGTCCTGGAAGCAGCAGGACAGCCAACTCTGCACTTGCCGTTTGCAATCAATGTAGATAAGACGACCGAACAACCTGATTGGGGTACAGGCATTCAGGAAGCTGCACTGAGCCAGCCGATCGTCTATACCAATTCAAGTGCTGTTCTGAACTACAAGCTGAAAGCAGATGATATTAACTATTATGAAGTAAATCTGATTGGCTTGGATGATATCAAGAAAGGCTCCTTCCAGGTATCCACGACCGGTGCGCCGGATAAGTTCTTCGAGCCTGGGAACTATAGCACGGTTGTATCATCCACCTATCACCCATATGACCACAATGGTGATCCAATCTTGGATGCTTACGGCAACCCTGCGGTGGCCGGTCTGACCGATGGAGTCTACAAGCTTGAGGTTATCGGCATTAAAGCCAAAGATAACACCAAACCGATCAAGATTGACTATAACAATGATGAATACTACAGTACCTACACCTCATTCCGCTTTATCACTGTCTCTGACAGTGGAAACAATGGCGGCGGCGGTGGTGGAGGTGGCGGTACAGTAGTTACGCCAACACCTGTGGTGGTTCCAGAACCTGTGAAGTCCCTTGTTGAAGAAGGCGTTCAGCAAGTAACGGTAACACCTCTAACCGCATCGAAGGATGGTGTAACGACAGTAACCGTGAGCGACAGCGATCTGAAGGCCGCTCTGGCCAAAGCCGCTACTGTCAAGACAGCCGTTGTTATCTCTCTGATCAGCATCTCAGATAAGTCTGCTGAACTGAGCCTGACTGCTGATCAGGTGAAATTACTGTCCGCCATTCAAGCAGGCAGCACCCTTATCGTGAATGTTGGCGGATCTGCTGTAGCCTTGCCGGTATCCTTATTAGCCGCTTCCCCTGCAGGCCAGAGCTTGAAGCTAGTAATTAAGCAAGAGCCAGACGCAGCCAGCAAGCTGATTGCAGGTACTCCGGGTGCCCAGGTTATTGGAACCCCGGTATCCTATGAAGCTTCATGGACTACAGCTACAGGCAGCACTTACTTGAACGTTCCAACCAACGTGTTCATCAAGCGCACCTTTACTGTACCTGGCAAGATTGAATCCAAGACCGCAGGCGTACTGTTTGAGAAAGACGGACTGGTGACCCCGGTTGCTTCTGTCTTCACCCCGCAAGCCGATGGAACAACCCTTGTGACCGTAAGCCGTCCAGGCTTCTCCGTGTATGCAGCAGTCAGCAAACCGGCAGCAGCCTTCACAGACATCGCGAATTCCAAATCAGCGGTTGCCATCCAGACGTTGGCCGACAAACTGATTATTCAGGGAACCTCGGCAACAACTTTTGCGCCGCAGAGCAATCTGACCCGCGCTGAGTTCACAGCACTCTTGACCCGTGCACTGGGTCTGCGTACCGATGCCAGCGTAACCTTCTCCGATGTGAAATCAACGGATTGGTACGCCAAGGATGTAGCTGCGGCCTCCAAGGCCGGCCTGATTCTGGGTATCGGCAATGGCAAGTTTGCTCCAACTCAGAAGGTAACCCGTCAGGAGCTCGCTGTCATTCTGGACAGAGCAGTGAAACTGACAGGCACTGAACTGAAGGCTATTGCTAATCCTTCGTTCACAACCTACTCCGACAACGCTAAGGTAGCCCCTTACGCCAAGGACAGTCTGCAAGCCCTGACCAAAGCCGGCATCTTCGCCAGCGAAACGGGCATTGCCTTCAATCCAACAGCTCCGGCAACCCGTGAGACAGCAGCCGCTGCACTCTATGAATTGCTGAGCAAGAGCGGGTTGATTCAGTAGGACGCTCCGCGCAAAGAGTAACACATTTAGCCCCTTCACTTCCTGGACAGGAAGTGGAGGGGCTTTACTATTGTTTATGAAGACAGTAGATATTAAGTAATATCTGCAATTCACCCATTAATCCAAAAAGCTCGCTGAGTGCTGCTTCGTTAATCACTTTTTTTTGAGCGGCACTACTATTTCAATGGTAATCCCATCAAGTGAAGCAATAATTTCTTCCACTCTTTGATCCATAGCTCCTCCTTATTCGTTATAAGGAAAAGGAAGCATTTTATGCTAAAATCTTAATATCCTACATCTATGTATATTGTTTTAACCTAGTAGCTCGTCAGCTCTAAACGTATGAAAATTACTTTAACTAATGGTTTGCTGAGTGGTTACCTCACCCCGATTAGGGGCAAGGGGGAGGCTTAATTGCAATTCGTACAACTAAATCGTCCGATATGCCTCCTAATCTCCGTTTAGATGTAGTTCGTGCAATTAAAATGCCCCTATACCTGGATTTTCGTCCACCCGGGTAAATGTAGTTGCACAAAATACAATTAGAAGAGGATGTCCATCCGTTTCACTGTTTTTAGTTGTACAGAATACACTTATCCCTGTTTTTTCACTACGAATGCAGTTTCATACTTCACCGCTTTTATGGAATGAAATCGCTTGTTTAATTCTGATGGACTAGAAGGTCTAAACACTAGTTCGGGAAGGTAAAGGTGATTAAATAACATGGATAATAAGGTGGTAGCTAGAGTTAGCTGGATTCCAACGGAACAAGGTGGGAAAAAGAGGTTTCCTTTAATAAACTATTCAACAGCTGCACATTTTCATTATGATGTGGCAGATCGGGATTGGAGTGTTGTACTAAATATTATTTCAAACTATGATAACTATGAAACACTCTGTAATATAGAATTTTTGTTTCCTGAGAAGGCACCAGGAAATTTGCTTTTTGTAGGAAGTAAATTTGAACTTTATGAACATAGAAAAGTTGCAGATGAAGAAATAATTGAAATCGAAAAAGAAGAAGTAATGCGTTAAAGTGTTAAACATAAAACTAAGGATAAAGCCCCTTCGTTTCCCATACGGGAAGTGAAGGGGCTTTACTTTTGTATATGAAGACATTAGACAAAACTACTCGTATAACTTCTTAAATTCATCCATAATTTCTTGTAAGTTAGCAAAATCCGAATTATCTATAAGCTCTTGAACTGAAATTTCCTCAGTATCTTGCACCCTCTTGCCAAAGATTTCTCTCATCTTGCTTCTCATTTTAGTAAGATAAGCAGTGAATTCATTTTTAACTTCTTCCTCCTTAACATAACCAGCCTGCATATCCAGTTGGAATATATGTGAAATAATTTTTCCACTAATTCTTTCTGTATCCATTTTTCATTAGTAAGTAATTTCTGCAATTCACTCATTAATCCAAAAAGCTCACTGAATGCTGTTTTGTTAATTACTTTTTTTCTAAGTGGTACCACTATTTCAATGCTGAAAGCATCAAGTGAAGCAATGATTTCTTCCACTCTTTTATCCATAGCTCCTCCTTATTCGTTATTAGCAAAAAGCCCCCAATCTCCTCTTCCAGATTGGGGGCTTGCTCTAGTTGCTACACTATAAATTCCTTATCCTTCAGTCTCCCCGGAACGCCCGCTTCACACGGTCGAAGAAAGACTGTTCCTGCTCATGCGTGTTCTCTCCGTTGTAGGAGGCGAACTGGCGGAGCAGGTCCTTCTGCTCATCGCTGAGCTTGCTAGGTGTGACTACGATGACGCGGACATGCTGGTCGCCGACGCCGTTGCCGCGCAGATGCGGAACCCCCTTGCCTTTGAGGCGGAAGAAGGTACCGGTCTGGGTTCCTGCCGGGATCTTAAGCTTCACCTTCTCGGTCAGCGTTGGGATCTCAATCTCGTCACCCAGTGCCGCCTGAGCGAACGTCAAGGGAACCTCGCACATAATATCGTTGTTCTCGCGCTCGAAGAAATCATGATTCTTCACACGGATCACAATGTACAGATCTCCGGCCGGGCCGCCGCGTGTGCCGCCTTCGCCTTCACCGGTCATGCGCAGCTGTGCACCGTCATCGACACCGGCAGGGATACGCACATGGATCTTGCGCTGTCTCTTCACCTTGCCCTGGCCTGCGCAGGTGGTGCATTTCTCTTTGATAATTTTGCCTGTGCCGCTGCAATGGGAGCAGGGACGGCGGTTACGCATCTGTCCAAGCGGTGTATTCTGCACGAATTCCTGCTGTCCGCTGCCGTGGCAGACGGAACAGGTCTCCGGCTTCGTACCCGGCTTGGCTCCGGAGCCGAAGCAGGTATCGCAGGTCTCCGTGCGCGGAATGGTAATATCGGTCTCTTTGCCGAACACCGCTTCCTTGAACTCAATGGTCATCGTATACTGCAAATCGCCGCCGCGCTGTGGGGCATTCGGATCACGCCGTCCACCGCCTCCGCCGAAGAACATATCGAAGATATCACCAAGACCGCCGAAATCTCCGCCACCGCCGCCAAAGCCGCCGCCCATTCCCTGATTAGGGTCAATATGCCCATATTGGTCATACCGCGCACGCTGTTGCCCGTCACTCAGGACATCATAGGCTTCCTTAACCTCTTTGAACTTGGCCTCAGCATCACTGGCCTTATTCACATCGGGATGGTACTGGCGCGCCAGCTTGCGATAGGCCTTCTTCACTTCGTCTTCTGAAGCATCTCTTCCGAGGCCCAGAACCTCATAATAATCACGTTTATCTGCCACTGCTTTCACCTCCGTACATCGTTAATTCTCCCCATTTACAAGGTAAAAGGAAAGCCAAAACCCGGGATGCCCCGGTCTTGACCTTCCCTCTCACCACCATAGAACTTATCGTCTAAGGTTACCCTTGATTCTTCTCATCGTCAACCACTTCGTAATCCGCATCTACCACGTTATCCTTCTTGGCATTGCCTTCAGAAGCATCCTGGCCCGCTTCAGCGCCCTGCTGCTCCTGTGCAGCCTGCTCATACAGCTTCACGGACAACTGCTGCACAATCTCATTCAGCGCCTCTGTAGCGGCAGTGATTTCTTCCAGGTTGTCGGTTTCAAGTGCAGCCTTCACCTTGTCCTTGGCTTCATTCGCTTTGTCGATCTCGGAAGCATCGACCTTGTCACCCAGATCCTTAATTACTTTATCTGTGGAGTATACGAGCTGGTCAGCACCGTTCTTAGCTTCGACCAGTTCTTTACGCTTGCGGTCTTCCTCAGCGTGCAGCTCGGCATCCTTCATCATCTGTTCCACTTCTGCGTCGCTCAGACCGCTGGAAGAAGTGATGGTGATCTTCTGGCTCTTGTTGGTGCCTTTATCTGTAGCAGAGACGTTAACGATACCGTTGGCATCGATGTCGAAGGTAACCTCGATCTGCGGTACGCCGCGCGGTGCCGGTGGAATCTCGTTCAGCATGAAGCGTCCCAGTGTCTTGTTGCCGTTCGCCATCTCGCGTTCACCCTGCAATACATGGATTTCCACGCTAGGCTGGCTGTCTGCGAAGGTCGAGAACACCTGCGATTTGCTTGTAGGGATCGTAGTGTTGCGCTCAATCATCTTCGTGAACACGCCGCCTGCAGTTTCAATACCGAGGGACAGCGGAGTTACGTCGAGCAGAACTACGTCTTTTACATCACCAGTCAGTACGCCCGCTTGAACAGCAGCACCCAGGGCTACTACTTCATCCGGGTTAACGCCCTTGTGAGGCTCTTTGCCGGTAAGCTTCTTGATCGCATCCTGTACGGCAGGAATACGGGTGGAGCCGCCGACCAGTACGATTCTGTTCAGATCCGCAGGGGTCATTCCGGCATCCTTCAGCGCTTGACGTGTAGGTCCCAGCGTGCGCTCAACCAGGCTTGCAGTCAACTCGTCGAACTTGGCACGGGTCAGGTTGATCTCCAAGTGCTGAGGCACTCCGTCAACTACCGTGATGAACGGAAGCGATACTGTAGTTGTAAGTACGCCGGACAGCTCTTTCTTTGCTTTTTCCGCAGCATCCTTCAGACGTTGAACAGCCGCCTTGTCCTTGCTCAGGTCAATGCCCTGCTCTTTCTTGAATTCAGCTACGAGGTAATCCATAACCAGTTGGTCAAAATCATCCCCGCCCAGACGGTTGTCACCGCTGGTAGCCTTCACTTCAAAGAAGCCGTCGCCCAGCTCAAGGATGGATACGTCGAAGGTACCGCCGCCAAGGTCATAGACCAGGATCGTGTGATCTTCGGATTTCTCCAGGCCATAAGCAAGAGCTGCTGCCGTTGGCTCGTTGACGATACGCAGCACTTCAAGGCCGGCGATTTTGCCTGCATCCTTGGTAGCTTGACGCTGGCTGTCATTGAAATAAGCAGGAACTGTAATAACCGCCTGAGTTACAGTCTGGCCCAGATAAGCTTCAGCATCGGATTTCAGCTTCTGAAGAATCATTGCCGAGATTTCCTGTGCAGAATAGTCTTTGCCGTCAATGCTTTCTTTGTGGCCTGTACCCATGTGGCGTTTGATCGAAGCGATCGTACGGTCCGGGTTCGTGATAGCCTGGCGTTTTGCCGTTTCACCGACGATGCGCTCGCCGTCCTTCTTGAAGCCTACAACCGATGGGGTTGTACGCGCGCCTTCCGGATTCGGGATAACGACGGCTTCGCCGCCTTCCATAACGGCAACGCAAGAGTTCGTGGTTCCTAAGTCAATACCGATAACTTTACTCACAGTAATGTGCCTCCTCAGAAATAATGTGAAGCCCGGGGCTTCATCCATATTTATTATCTTATATAGAACAGATCTACATGCTGACTTTGACCATGGCCGGACGAAGAACCTTATCCTTCAGGAGATAGCCCTTCTGGACCTCTTCCGTCACGATGCCTTCCTCGTACTCCTCGCTCTCCACCTGCATGATCGCCTGATGATATTCAGGGTTAAAAGGCTGCCCTACCACTTCCATAGCTGTAAGCCCCTCAGTCTTAAGGACTCCCTCCAGCTGACGGAAAATCATATTCACGCCTTTGATGAACGCTTCAGCGTCTGCACCTGCTGCAGGAGTCGCCAGTGCGCGTTCAAAGTTATCCATTACCGGGAGCAGCTCAGTTACGAGCTTAGATGTTGCGTACTGCGCCAGCTCTTCCTTTTCTTTCTGGGTCCGGCGGCGGAAGTTATCGAAATCAGCCTGCACACGCAAGGTACGCGCCTGATGTTCATCTGCAAGCTCCTGCAGCTTTCTGTATTCCTCATTGCCTGAAGCCGCCTCGCCGGCCTCTTCAGCCGTGAATGAGCCGCTGTCTGCTGTGGTATCAGTCTCTTCAGCCGCAAGATTGTCATTCATTGAGGGGTCATTCTTCTCATT
This sequence comes from Paenibacillus sp. FSL R7-0210, assembly GCF_038009085.1. NCBI lineage: Bacteria > Bacillati > Bacillota > Bacilli > Caryophanales > Paenibacillaceae > Paenibacillus > Paenibacillus sp. FSL R7-0210. The sequence goes on along the minus strand of NZ_JBBPAR010000001.1, from coordinate 611,085 downwards.
CATTTCCTGAACCTCTTCCTCTTTCAAGTTGTCTTCACCTCCTTAGTATCATTCGCGATGGACTAGTACACTCTGTTCACTTATACCAGTGTGCCAGCATTGCTGTCAAATCCCGGGACAGAATACCCAGAATACCCATTACACGTGCGTACTCCATACGGGTCGGACCCAGGATGCCGATGCTCCCCAGCGGCTTGCCGTCCAGTGAATAAGTGGCGGTAATCAGACTGCAGTTGGCAAAAGCCTCATGCTTATTCTCTGTACCAATGCGCACCTGCATTCCTGCTTCGCTGCTGGCCGGGGTGAGCATCTTGAGCAGCGTAGGCGTCTCCTCCAGCAGATCGAGAATCGTCTTCACCTTGTCGACGTCCTTGAACTCCGGCTGGGTCAGCATATTCGTGGCTCCGCTTAAGTAAATCCGCTGATCATGGTCGCTTTCCAGCGCCTTATCCAGCACCTGCATTAATTCTTCATAATGGGAGATGTGGCGCTGCATTTCTTCGCCCAGCTCGGAATAGAGCTGACTCTTCAGCTTGTAGAGCGGTACATTGACCAGCTTGCTGTTCAGCAGATTCACGACCTTCTCCATCTCGGAGACAGATATCTCCGGAGGAAGACTCACGGTCCGGTTCTCTACCTGCCCGGTGCTGGTAACGATAATCGCCACAGCGGTCTTGTCATCGAGCGGGAGCAGCTGGAAATGGCGCAATGAAGTATGAAAAACCTCCGGTCCCAGCAGGATGGAAGTATAATTCGTCATATTGGACAGGATCATTGCCGCATGTTGGATAACCTGCTCTGTAGCATTCAGCTTCTCGGCGAAAAAAGCGCGGATCGTGCCCAGTTCGGCCGTTTCGGCGGAATTCCACGGTACCAGATGATCCACATAATAGCGGTAGCCCTTATGGGACGGGATTCTCCCTGCCGACGTATGAGGTTGCTCCAGATAACCCAGATCCTCCAGATCGGCCATTTCGTTGCGGATCGTGGCTGGACTGTAGCCCACATCCCCGCGTTTCGAGATACTGCGCGAGCCTACCGGCTCAGCGGAAGAAATATAGTCATCGACAATGGCATTCAGTATCATTCTCTGGCGTTCAGTTAACATGTTATTCCCTCCTATCCGGCTGTGGCTCCGATTCGTTAGCACTCTAGTGAGATGAGTGCTAACCACTAATACAAAAATACCAAACTGACCTCGGCATTGTCAAGTGAGTTCAGCAACTTGATTGCGCCTATTTTAGTCAAAGCAAGATTTTGTATATTTCACCGCAACCATTTCCCGGACAATGCCGTCCAATACTCAGGGAGTGATAAAAATGCGTTTCAAGAAAACAGCATTATGGGCTATAATCGCAGGCCTCTTAACTGCATTAGCACTTACGGGCTGTACTGGTAAAATCTTACCGGTCAAGTGCATCGGTGTGGATGCGGATTATGCATCCATCCTGCAATGGGACAGCGTCATGTACTACGATGATACCGGTCCTGACCCCGCCCCACTGGGCAAAGGCAAGGAGATCGGCAAAATCACATACAGCAAATCCGAGCAGGAGTGTCCACGCGCTGGGCTGCAGGATGGAGATGCGACAACTCTTAAGACAGGCACACCGCTCTACGAGGTAGAAGGCTATAAGACATCGGCGAGACTCTGGGCGGGAGACCGGCTGTATGAAGCACGCAACAACCCTGACGCCAACACCCTTAACGATCTGCTGGATATCGAGGGAAAAATACAAACTGTCCGTTTTGTGAGCGGCAATGACGGTTCTGACCTCATGGACTTTACCCCGGAGGCCAACGCCGTATTCATCCGCGAATTCCCCAAGCTGGAATACCTCCCGTTCGAGCAGCTGTACAAGCAGACCAAGGGCTGGGTAGGAGACAAATACTGGCTGGAGATTGAGATGACGGACGGGTCCAGCATCGGAATTACTTATAATACACTGTCCCCTTCCTTTAACCCTTCCGCATATGCTACACCGGAGCTTGCCGAACTGGTAGAGCAACAGCGCAAGCTTATCTACGCACAATAAACCTGTATCCGCAAAAAACCACTGTCACCCTGAAGCAGCAGCGTCCGGGTGAACAGTGGTTTCTTATTATATAGTTTACCGGGGGCTAGAGCCCGCCGGATTAGTCCAGTCTCTTCAGCACGGCGATCTCGTCGCAGGCATGCTGCTTCTTGCAGTTCACACAATCGGTCCAGACCTTCTCGGGGAAAATCTCCTTCTGCACCACATCGAAGCCGTTCTTAAGGAAGAAGTCCACAGCATAGGTCAGGGCCATAATCTTCGGAATCTGCTGGCGTCTCGCTTCTTCAACCAGCTTCTCCAGGATCATCGTTCCTACACCTTTGCCCTTGCCAGCATCATTCAGGCCAATCGAACGGACCTCCACAAGATCACTTCCGAGCCGGAACAAGGAACCGCAGCCGACAAACTTGCCGCCGATCTCAGCGATCACGAACTGGTCGATCTGGCGGGTCAGTGCTTGCCTTGAACGGGGCAGCATAATCCCCTGCCTGGCATACTCCTCTATCATCAGATACAGCGGCTCTACATCCTCCACCGTAGCATTTCTGCATATCACTTGCTGCTCTCCTGCTGGAGAAGCCTCTTGGAAATGATCCGTTTTGACAAGCACCTTGACTCACCCCTTGTTGTTAATATGAATAAATATACAACAAGGTGAATTACAATTCAAGAGGTATTTCAAAATTAAACCTCTGTCAAAGCACCGACAAATTCCCCGAAAACATCGTTGCCGAACAGGATTCCCTGCTTGCTCAGACGATAGGTGTCCCCGGCCTGCTCCAGCAGCCCGGCCTTCAGCATTTTATGCAGCGGCCCTGCAAAAACAGCCTCCAGCGGCTTTCCGAATTGTGAGCGGAACGCCGCATCCGACACCCCTTCGCGCATCCGTAGGCCGACCATCATGAAATCCTCCATCGCCTCCTGCTCGGAGATCTCAAAGCTGTCCAGACGCGGCAGCCCGCTGCGCGAAGCCTCGTTATACGGGTTCACGCCCTTGATATTCATGTGCCGCTGCCGGCCCACATATCCGTGCGCGCCTGCGCCCAGACCGTAATAATCCTCGTTGCGCCAGTATGTGATGTTGTGGCGGCTCTCCAGCCCCGGCTTGGCAAAATTACTGATCTCATATTGCGTATACCCCGCAGCCTCCATGGTAGACATAAGCAGCAGGTACATCGCCAGCTCATCCTCTTCATTCGGCAGCGGAAGCTTGTTCTTGTTGAACAGAGTGTGGAACAGCGTGTTCTCCTCCACCTTCAGGCTGTAGATGGAATAATGCGGAAGGTCCAGCGCCAGCGCCTTGTCGATACTCTCTCTAAGCATATCCACCGTCTGGTTCGGCAGGCCGAACATCAGATCCAGCGACAGGTTATTAAGCCCGACCGCACGGGCATTCTCCAGACTGCGGTATACGTCATTCACATCATGAATCCGGCCGATTCCGCTCAGCAGCTCATTCTGGAACGCCTGCACCCCGAAGCTGACCCGGTTGACGCCGCCTTCCTTCATGACTCTGAGCTTATCAATATCGGTAGTTCCGGGGTTAGCTTCCATAGAGAACTCAATATTCTCGTCCCACTGCGGAAAATGCCTGCGGACCGATTCCAGGAAATAAGCCATCTCATCCGGCTTGAGGACAGTAGGCGTACCCCCGCCGACAAAAATCGTCTTGATCACACCCGGAGGCGTGTGCTGCACGGTCAGCTCCATCTCGCGGTCAAGCGCATGGAGATAGTCCATCACCGGCTGGTCCTTCAGCACGTAAGAGTTGAAATCACAATAGAAGCATTTATTGGTGCAGAACGGGATGTGAATATATACGGCCTCAGGGGGACGGCCATGGTGTGCAGTGCTCGTAGCTCTATTCATTAGCTGTCTCCTTTGTTCTATTAATATACAGGCCTGCCACACTACCTGCTGCTAAAAAGCAAGAAGAAACGGCTGCACCGCCCCGCGTAGGACGGCACCCGTTTCTGTGTTAAACCGAAAGCTCCGGGGGAGCTTATATGCTGCTACTCAATCTGAAGCACGGCCATGAACGCTTCCTGCGGCACCTCGACGCTGCCGACCTGCTTCATGCGCTTCTTCCCTTCCTTCTGCTTCTCCAGCAGCTTCCGCTTACGCGAGATATCGCCGCCGTAGCATTTGGCTAATACGTTCTTGCGCATGGCCTTAACGGTCTCACGCGCAACCACCTTCGTGCCGACGGAAGCCTGAATCGGCACCTCGAACATCTGGCGGGGGATAATACCGCGCAGCTTCTCACAGATGACCCGGCCGCGGTTATAAGCGCGGTCGCGGTGAACGATGAAGGACAGCGCATCGACCTGCTCATTGTTCAGCAAGATATCCATCTTCACGAGATTGGACTGGCGGTAACCGGAGATCTCGTAATCGTAGGATGCATAACCCTTCGTGCCGGATTTCAGCTGATCGAAGAAGTCGTAGACGATCTCGGACAACGGAATCTCGTACGTAATGGTTACACGGTTGCTGTCCAGATACTCCATGTTGACGAATTCGCCGCGTTTGTTCTGGCACAGCTCCATAACGGTTCCCACGAAGTCGTTAGGCACGATAATGGCTGCTTTGACATATGGCTCTTCGATGAAGTCAATCGTCCCGATCTCCGGATAATGCGACGGATTGTCGATCTGAATGGTCTCCCCGTTCGTCAGCTTAATGCGGTAAATAACGCTCGGCGCGGTAGTAATCAGCGGCAGATTGAACTCGCGTTCGATCCGCTCCTGAATAATCTCCATATGCAGCAGCCCCAGGAAGCCGCACCGGAAGCCAAAGCCAAGGGCGCTGGAGCTCTCCGGCTCGAAGCTCAGGGAGGCATCGTTCAGCTGCAGCTTCTCCAGCGCTTCACGAAGGTCATTATAATCAGAGGTCTCAATCGGATAGAGACCGCAATAGACCATCGGATTAATTCTGCGGTAACCCGGCAGCGGCTCAGCAGTCGGACGCTTGGCATCCGTCACGGTATCACCGACACGAGTGTCGCCCACATGCTTAATCCCGGCCACAATGAAGCCGACATCGCCGATGTTCAGCTCGGGCACAATGGTCATACGCGGCATGAATGCCCCGACCTCAATAATCTCAAAGGTTTTATCAGTGGCCATCATTCTGATCTTGGAACCGGCACGGATACTGCCGTCCATTACGCGGACATAGACGATTACGCCCTTGTACGGGTCATAATGGGAGTCGAAGATCAGCGCCTTAAGCGGTTCTTCCGAGTTTCCAGTCGGCGCCGGAACCTGCTTCACGACCTGCTCCAGAATCTCCTTGATGCCGATGCCTGCCTTAGCGGAAGCCAGAACGGCTTCGCTGGCATCCAGCCCGATGACATCCTCAATCTCCTGCTTCACCCGTTCAGGATCTGCATTCGGAAGATCGATCTTGTTGAGTACCGGAAGAATCTCCAGATTGTTGTCAAGCGCCAGATACACGTTGGCCAACGTCTGGGCCTCAATCCCCTGGGCAGCATCCACTACCAGAAGAGCGCCTTCACAGGCAGCCAGACTGCGGGATACCTCATAGGTGAAATCGACATGCCCCGGTGTGTCAATCAGATTCAAATAATATTCCTGGCCGTCATCGGCACGGTACGTCAGGCGTACGGCCTGCAGCTTGATGGTGATGCCCCGCTCGCGCTCCAGATCCATCTGATCCAGAACCTGCTCCTGCATTTCACGCGAAGTCAGCGCACCCGTATACTCCAGAATGCGGTCAGCCAATGTCGATTTGCCATGGTCTATATGTGCAATAATCGAGAAATTGCGAATTTGTTGTTGTCGTTTCTGAACGTCAGTCATTCCTTACCCCCACAGACAGCCTAATGTTAATCCACTTATTATAACAGTACGGGCTTCACCCATCAATCCCGCCGGACGCCGGAAAAGAAAGAAACCGCCTGAACCCTCTGCAATCGCAGGGTGAATCCTGCAAAAAAACACAAAAACGAGTGCGGACTTCCATCATCCGCAGCCGCTTTTGTGCTAAACCTCGTTCCAGCCCAGCTCCTGCTCACTCCTCCGACGAGTCGAAGAGGGAGACCACCCAGCGGATGCCCTTCTGCGAAGCCTGCTGGAGCAGGCCAGCGGTCTTATCCGCCAGCACATCCACAGTCGGCTTCTGCTCCTCCGGTATCAGAATCTGCTCGGGACTGAGCGCAGAGTAGTCCTTCACCTCCTGCTGCGGGAGGCTGCCCGTGCCGCCAGCCGTCTGCGCCTGTGTACCTGCAACCGGCTGCTTCATGGGCAGCATGGTGTAAGCACCCGTTACGGGATCAATAGTCACGGGCACATATACATAAGCCTGGCCGCCCGGGGCTGTACTGGCAGCCGGAACATACGCAGTTCCGGCCGGAACGTTCTGTCCAGGCGTGCTGCTCCCGGCTGGCTTACTCCAGTCCGGCAGTATACCGGAGACTCCCGAACCGCCGCCGCCGAACTGCAGTCCGATCAGCAGCCCCACGCCCGCCCATATTCCGACCATTACCAGCTTTTTACCGAACCGTGTCATATTCTCCGCTCCTTTTCAGCTATAATCCGTTCAGGAACCTGTTGATGTCTCTGCCCCGGTGCCTCCAGATTGCGTACTGCCCTGATCTGGCGCAGCTGCCTTCTCGGCATCCCGGCTGCTCCAGTACACATCAGCGATGGCATCCGCCAGAATATTCGCCGTCCGCTTCAGCTCATCGGCGCTGTTGTCAATTCCGCCTACCTCAATCAGCACACTGTTCGGGGACAACGTCTGGTTATATTCCCCATTATTCCCGTTTCCGGACGATTTCCCCCATATCCCGCGTGAAATTCCAGGATAATTTTTCTCCAGCAGCTGATGGATTTTATTGGCGAAGGCCTCGTTTTGTTTCCAGTTTTTATTCGCATGCCCCAAAATAAAATATACCTGGGCATAATTTTTCCCGTTAATCAAAGCTGTCGTTTTGCCGTGCCGCTGGGAATCACGGTGAATATCAATCAGCTCACTCATGTTCTGATTGGAGGCCATGGCCGATTTCACAGTCATACGTGAATATTTATAAGAGAAGTTCCAGTTGTAGCCCGGTACCTCTGTAGCATAGTCCTCCTGGACATGGACAGTTCCGATCCCCCGCTCTTCCAGCCTCTTGGCAATATAGGAGCCTACCAGCATGACATTCTTGGAAGGGACTGCCGAGCTGGGGTTGTCGCTCTGTGCGCCAAGCAGCGGATTATAGGCCTCCCGGGGATGGGAATGATAAACGAGAATACGCTTGACCGAAGTATCTCCTGTGCCATTCTCCGCATCTCCGCTTCCGGAGTAGCCCTCGTCAGGTTCTGTACCGGACGGGTCAGGGACAGGCGAAGCCTCGGGCTCTACCACGCCTTCCCCCGGGCTGTCATGGCCATTACCAGCCTCAGTACCGTTCCCTGAATCCGGCGGGGCTCCAGGATCGCCCCCTGCTCCGGGATCTTCCCCGGTGGCCAGTTCATCGCCCCCCGGATGATAATCGGCCGGTGCTCCTGTACTTCCCCCTGAGCCTTGCCGCAGCAGGAAGGGATCATCGGCAGCAAGTCCGGGCATCTCACGGGAGACCAGACTCTTGGGATCACCAGGATCAACACTGGTAAGCAGCCGGAATACGAAGGAGGTCACCTTGTCCCCGGAGAAGGCTGAAGGCTCCTCGCCCTTCGGCAGATGGGGGACCTCCATGCCCAGCAGCTCCATGAAGAATCCACTGGAGAGCGAAGCCGCCAGACCTTTCATGGAAGGAATGGGCGAAGAATTCAGCTTCTGCCCGGCCAATCCGCCAGCTCCAAGCAGCATGAACAACACAAGCGAACCTCCGGCCAGCAGCAGCATCGTCCTTCCCAGCGACAGAATATCCATCAGCCGTCCGCGCAGCCGCCCTATATTCCATAGCTGAAACCATTTTCTGTTCATGATTGTTATGTCCTCCTCTAAGCCCTCTGTAATCTCTCATACTCCAAATCTATGAGCGGAAGGGTTGTGCTAGAACCACAGAATGAGAGATAACAGGGAGCAATAGATAGAGAAGTGAAGCGGCAGCATTGCAAAAAGCCCGCCACCAGTTCTGCGTTATAGCAGACGGTGCGGGCGAGGTGATAAGTGACAGATCAGTGAGTGTAAGCTCCGACATTGCCCGGATCTACCGCTTCATGGAGTGCAGCATTCAGTCCGCTTGCCACAATGTTGGCGATCTCTTCAATGAATTCATCGATCTCTTTGGGGGTCACAATCAGGTCATGTCCCAGCGGCTCAAGCACTTCCTTCACCAGGGCGAGACGCTCCTGCTCAGATATATCGTCAAGGAGACCCATAATTTCTTTGGTGTGAGCACCGCCGTCCGCCATCTGCCCGAAATGGGTCCGCATCATCTCCAGCACATTGTTGACGATGGTGGAAGCATAGCAGACCGTCGGGACGCCGATGGCGATGCAGGGCACGCCCAGCACCTCCTTGGTCAGCCCTCTGCGCTTGTTCCCGATCCCTGAGCCGGGATGAATGCCGATGTCCGCAATCTGGATGGTGGTATTGATCCTCTCCAGTGAACGGGAGGCCAGCGCATCAATAGCTATAATGACATCCGGGCTGGTGCGGTCCACAATCCCCTGCACCACTTCGCTGGATTCAATCCCCGTCAGGCCGAGCACTCCGGGAGCAATAGCACTGACATTCCGGTACCCGGGCGAAATCTGGTCGGGCACCAGCTCATAGAACTGGCGGGTAATCAGTGCATTCTCAACGACCAGCGGGCCGAGCGAGTCAGGCGTCACATTCCAGTTGCCCAAGCCTACGATAAGGACCTTGGAATCGCGGTCAATGCCGATTTCATCCAGAAAGTGCTCGAATTCCCGGGCAAACACTGTGGAGACCTTCTGCTGCAGCCCGGTGTCCCCTCCGCGCAGCCCAGGCACCTCCAGGGTCACGTAATTGCCGATAGCCCGTCCAATCGCCTGAGAACCGGCAAGATCTGCTACAGCAAGTCTCGTGACCTTGATACCGTCCGCTTCTTCCACTTCCTCATTGACACCCGGGATCGGCGTATTGGCGTGCCGCTCTGCCATTTCCTTCGCTTCCACCGCCAAGTCCGTACGTACCGAATACAGCTGAAGATCCAGTTCCATTCTTAGTTCAGCCTCCTTTTGCATATTGCTGATAGTGTGCGAGAGAAAGCCTCCGTTTATACAAACCGCTCTAAGGGAATTACAAAGCTTTTTATCTTGCTTTTTGCTACCCTTCATGCTAAACTATTTTAAGTTGTGAATCATTTGTTGATTTCGAATGTCTTTCAGGAGGTGAATGCAATGCCAAATATCAAATCCGCGATAAAACGCGTCAAGACGATCGAGAAACGCCGTGCACTGAACGCTTCCCAGAAGTCCGCTCTTCGTACAGCTGTGAAAACTGCTGATGTAGCAGTGACTGGTACGGAAGTTGAAGTAGCTCAGGCTGCTTTCCAAGCGGCTTCCAAAAAGCTGGACAAGGCTGTAACTAAAGGCCTGGTTCATAAAAATGCGGCTGCCCGCAAAAAATCCCGCTTGGCTAAGAAATTGAACGCTCTCAAGGCTCAAGCCTAAGCCAAGGGCGACAATCATAACGAGCACTGAAGAACCTGACCGCTATGCTGCATACGGTTAGGTTTTTTTATGCTCGTTAACTTCCTTCATTGAATTCCGCTGTACAATCAAAGAGCCTGTCCATCCCATGACACACGCGGGTGGACAGGCTCTTTGATTCGTTCCATGTAAGGCCGCTCTATTCAGGCTCCAAGGCGCAGCATGAACATCTCCAGCCCCAGCACCTTATCGACAGCTCCCGTCTTCATCTGATAGTCCAGATCCGCCAGAATACTCAGGATCTGCCGCAGCCGCTGGCTTCCGAACTTATGAGCCTGCTCTCCGGCAAGCTTCACTGCATACGGATGCAGTCCGAGCTGGGAGGCAATCTGTCCCTGCGAATAGCTAAGGGCTGACAGATCCTTGACCTGCAGGATGATTCTGAACTGCCGGGCAATCAGCGAAGCGATCTTGATCGGCTCCTCCCGCTGCTTGAGCAGCTCATAGAGCGTATTCAGTGCCTTGTCCAGGCGCAGATTCGCGATATCCTCCACCAGTGTGAAGATGTTCTGCTCCGTCCCCCGGTGGACCAGACTCTCCACCGCTGCCGCATCCACCCGCCCGCCAGTACCGGCGAACAGACACAGCTTGTCCATCTCTGCAGACAGACCCTGGAGTCCGGTTCCGCTGCTTGCAATCAGAACCTCCGCTGTCCCCGGCGCAAGGGAGCAGCCGCGTTCGCGGAAGCCCTTCTCCACCCAGCGCAGCAGCTCCTCCGTACCCAGGGGATTGAAGGCCAGCACGGTGCCGGCGGTCTTGATGCTTTTGACGATTTTTTTACGTTCATCCAGCTTGTCGCCGTTCACCATAAATACAATCACACTGAACTCGGCAGGATGCTGCATATATTCGCTCAGCATCTCCACGTTATGTTCCAGCTTCGCCTTCTCCTTGCCTGCCGTGAACAGAGCCGCATCCCGCACCAGCAGGAGCTTGCGTTCTACCATGAACGGAACCGTCTCCGCCTCTTCAATGACCGCCTGAACCGGAGTTTCGGAGAGATCGAACGGGATCACGGCGAAATCGCGGTCTTCTTTGGGGATCAGGTGTTCCTCCAGCATGGCCGCGAATTCATTCATCCGGAACTTCTCACTACCGTACAGCAGGTACAGCGGAGAGACCTTTCCTTGCTTGATGTCTTTGGCCGCCGTTTTGGCATCCATCCCGCCACTTCCTTTTTCATTTACTTGCCTGGTCCGTATCAGACACATACATTCGTACATTTTAACAAAAAAACGGCTGAAAACATAGGTATCACCATTATCACTTTGTCCTGACCGGGGCGCAAGCCAAAACGGAGCAACCTCGGCAGCCAGGGCCAAAGTTACTCCGTTTCAGCGGCGCATCTATATAAACGACGGAGGGAGCAGCTCTAGAAACTCTCCCGGCCGCCGGTCATACCGATGATACTCGCATAGCCTGTAATTCATGTCCTCTTGCCTTAGCATATTCCGCAGGCCGGAAGAACGTTCCGGTTATTTATCGGACGTTGCCGCGTCCGGGGTAATAGCCGGGCTGGTGACTGGTGAAGCAGACGCCGCCGGAGAAGCGGTAGGCGCTGAAGAGTTGGCAGGAGCCGGAGAAGCGGATGGGGCAGGTGTCGCACTCTCTGCTGGAACCGTGTATACCTTCGTCGTCTGCGTACCGTCCTCAAGCTGTAGCACATAAGTGAACTGGGTGCCGTCTTCCGACCACACACCGGAGACCCAGTTCCCCTCCAAAGGAAGCGAGGTTAATACCGTTCGTTGTTGTTCTTCTCCTTCTGCGGTTAAGCTGTAGATTACAACATGCTGGCCAGTCATCTCAGCCATATGCTGCCCGTCGGGTGAAGTCCACGAGGCCTGCGCAGCCATCAGCATGGCTCCTGCCTCGTTAGCGGCCGGAGTCGGCGCTATCCGTGCATCCCCCTCAGCCGCTTTATCGTCCGCTATATTCTCTTGTGTTGGCGCACTCGACGTCGTGCTTTGGGGCTCCGCCGACCGGTTATCCGCTTTCTTGGTGCTCTTGGGGCGGTCCGCCGGAGGCGAAGTAGCGGCGCGGTTGCTGATCGGAGCTTCGCTTACCGCAGGCACCTTGTCTGAAGGCATACCACCGCCGGCTGCGGCTGGTTGATCAGCACCCTCACTGGGAGCAGGCGGTGCAGATTTCAAATTAACGTCTGCAGATTCACTAGGCGTGGCCTGATCCATCTTATTAAGATCACTGCTGCTGCCGCTGTTATTCTGTCCGTCCGCCTGCGGGGCGTCTGCACTGCTCTCCGTACTCATGCTGGAGTTCGCCGCTCCGCCGCTCATTAATTGGGATGACATATCCAAGTCTGCGCCGGGCAGACTCTTCGGCATATTGAATACGGCGATGAGCAGAATCACCGCTGCCGCCGCAGCACCAATGCCTGTCCGCGCAGCCAGTGAAGGGCCCTTGGACTTCTTGCCCCGGTTATTTGCACGGGAGAAGGGAATAACCTTCGGATCTTCCGGCTCCATTACGGCAGGCTCTTCCGGGACACCGCGGTCCAGCTGTTCAAGCTGAGGCAGGATAGAGTCAACCAGACTGAAGGGGGGCTTCACATCGGGAAGCTGCTCCAGCTGCTGGGAGAGCAGCGTCAGCCGGTCCAAGACTTCCGCGCAGGAAGGACAATCGTCGATATGACGGAACATTTCAAGCATTTCTTCCTGACTGAGATCATGATCTAAATAGCGGTGCATCCATTCCATCACCTCCGCGCACTTCATCCTGACACACCACCTTTCTGATACTCCTGAAGTCTATTCTGCAGCTGCTGCCGCGCCCGGAACAGGTACGATTTGACCGTGTTCAGAGGCAGATCCAGACAGTCTGCAATCTCGTTGTAAGAAAAATCCTGTAAATAGCGAAGCACGATTACCGTCCGGTGATGCTCCGGAAGCTGGTCGATGGCCTCACGGATATCCTCCGCCAGATAACCCGACATCACTTCGCGCTCTACGTTATGTTTTTTATCCTGGAACACCATTTCGTGTTCATCGATAGAAACGGTAGGCTTCGTTCTCCGGAATTTGTCTATACATATGTTGGTTACTATTCGCTGAACCCATGTTTTGAACTGCGCCTTCTCCTCATAGGAGCCGATCTTGGTGTACACCCGGATCAACGCTTCCTGGGAGACATCCAGAGCATCCTGTTCATTATGCAGAATGTAGAAGGCCGTCTTATATACATGCCCTTCAATTTCTCGCAATAGGGTGATTAGAGCGTCGCGATCGCCCGCTTGAGCGGCTCTGATGAGTTCCTGCTCCACCACGAAGGTTCCCCCTCTCTATGCAATCTTACTGACGCGCAAGACTGCGAATTTGTTGCAAGCCTGTAATGATTATTTTAAAAGATAAAAACGATATGCTTCGCGCATAAATGTTCCTTATCTTTCTCGCTGAAACGGTACCGTCCTAAAAAAGGACAGCAAAGCCGTTTCTACTTGTAGTCCACAATCCCTACTAAGCATACAAGGGATGCTGCTATCATTCAAATACTCTTTTCATAGAAGTTGGTTACAGAAATGACATGAGAAGCAGACCGTCCCGTACCTGACTTACGCTACGACCGAGACGGCTCCTCTAATGTATATAATATAGTTGCGCACACCAGGAGCACCGCATAATTCTCCCTGGAGTCATCATCAAGCACATATACTTCTCCCTGCTCAAAAAGTTGCGGATGATTATAGTTACGATACAGCTTATAAATGGCTCCCGCGCTCACCCTGCAGCCGTGGACTGCAGTTCGAATCTCCACATAATCGGCTTCTTCCACTACCAGTGTCGGGTACAGCTTGCTGCGAAGATCGTCGCCAGTCATGGCATCACCTTTCAGGTATACTTCTCAATGTCCGCAGGCGCCTCTGCACTCTGCCTCTATTATAAGTATTGCCCGAAGCGGCAGCAATTCCATCATTTAGGCATATCTAGCTCTCAACAAAATAACCCCACAAAGTGGGGCTTTAGCGTAGGTGATGACCCAGGTACTTTGCGGGGACCCCAAAACATATAAATTCAACAAAAAAATGCCCTGCCCCATAGAGGCAAGACATTCCTGTTGTACATGTATTTCACTTGCCTTGAATCTCCTTGAACTTCGCTACATACTGAGCAGCCAGCTCTGTGATCTGGTCATAGCGGCCTTCCTTGGCCGGTGCGGTCAGGTTGCCGCCGATGCCGACAGCGATGCAGCCGTTCTTGATCCATTTCTCCATATTGTTCAGATCCACGCCACCGGTAGGCATAATGTTAACATGCGGCATTGGCCCCTTAACCGCCTTGACATAGTCCGGTCCGAACGCACTTCCAGGGAACAGCTTCAGCACATCCACACCCAGCTTCAGGGCTTCCTTCATCTCATTCAGCGTCATGCAGCCCGGCATGTAAGGAATGCCGTACAGATTACACATCTTAGCAGTATCCTCTTCAAAAGACGGGCTGACCACAAATTCCGAACCAGCCAGAATAGCTATTCTTGCCGTCAGCGGATCAAGCACAGTACCGGCACCAATCACGGCGCGGCCCCCGTATTCTTCCACCAAGCGCTTAATCGCTACTTCGGCTCCCGGAGTCGTGAAGGTCACTTCGATATTGTTCAGTCCGCCCTCGATACAAGCCACCGACATGGCATAAGCATCATCGGCATTATCCGCGCGAATAACGGCTACTACGCCAACAGAGGTGATATTCTGCAATACTTTAATTTTCTTCATGATTGTTACTTCCTCTCTGGTTATATATTCATAAGAATAATAATTTAGATAAACTAATTTATCTATTTTACTAACATCAGGCTTTATCCTTCTAAGAAAATAGTAATAACATTGCCGCTAACAGTCAATATATATTTATTCAGGAAGCATTATCAATCCTTCGAAAATATTCAAAAACGCTTATTTATCAAGGAAAAACGAATGTCTTCCCCTGTTCCTGTACAAAATAAGCCCGCAGAATGAGCATTGCTATATTGTACAAAACCGTTTTATGTGATAATTTCAACTTATATTCTATTCCAAACCATAATAACGTGTTCATTTTAGGAGGAACTATTCATGAATAAACAGCTGGATGCAGTCACCTTCGGGGAGCCGATGGCCATGTTCTACGCCAATGAAGCCGGCCCCCTGCATGAGGTCACTTCCTTCTCCAAGGCGCTGGCAGGTGCGGAGAGCAATGTAGCCACCGGATTATCACGCCTGGAGCATCTGACCGGTTATGTGACCAAGCTTGGCGAAGACAACTTTGGCCAGTTCATCACCTCGGCGCTGAACAAGGAGAAGATCGATACCGCAAGCATCACAACGACCAAGGAATTCTCCACGGGCATGCTGATCAAATCCAAGGTACTCACTGGAGATCCCAAGGTGGAATATTTCCGCAAAAATTCCGCCGCCTCCAAGCTGAGTCTCGCCGACTTCGATGAAGATTACTTCGCTTCCGCAGGCCATCTGCATGTGACCAGCATCTCTTCCGCACTCTCGGCTTCGTGTCACGAGTTCTCGCTGCATGCCATGGAGTTCATGAAGCAGCGCGGCAAGACCGTATCACTGGACCCGAATCTGCGCCCGACCCTGTGGCCAGACACCGAAACTATGGTTAATACGATCAACGATCTGGCTACCCGCTGCGACTGGTTCCTGCCCGGACACGGAGAAGGCAAGATTCTCACCGGTCTTGAGACTCCGGAGGAGATTGCTGGGTACTATCTGGAGCGCGGCGTATCCCTTGTAGTGATTAAGCTCGGTCCTGAGGGCGCTTACTATAAGACCTCTGCTGGTGAAGAGGGTTATGTGGACGGCTTCAAGGTCGAGCAGGTTGTCGATACGGTCGGTGCCGGAGACGGCTTCGCGGTTGGGGTGATCAGCGCTATGCTGGAGAAGCTCAGCGTAGCAGAAGCCGTGAAGCGCGGCAATGCGATCGGCGCACTCGCCGTGATGTCGCCTGGCGATATGGATGGCCTTCCCACCCGTGCCCGGCTGGAGGAGTTCATGAGCGCAGGCGTATAGCCAAAGAGCAGGTGCTCTGCTGCCGGCAGCGCCAGGCTTCAGCATGAACACACATTAGCACAGCAAAAAGGGTGTCCCTGAGCCGACAGACGGCTGGGACACCCTTTTGCATATGTAGCATGAGAGAGGTGTGGCTGAATTGCAGGTAGTACAGCATGGTTATGGCTCACTTATGGCTCAGTTACAGCTCAGTTACGATAAGTCAGTTTCATCCGAGCATTGTTCCTGTGAACCGGCAAGTCGTCATTCCCAGCAGTTCGCGCGGCAAAGTACATAGTCTTGCTCAATGTACATAATCCTGCTCTCAAACTATAGACTTACGGACCGGAGAGCCGTTATTTGGGGAGTTGCTGCACTATAGCAAGCCTAACGGACTCAGATGACGTTAAGCCGCACTTCGCGGGCATCTAGCGCCCTAAACAGCAATTTAACGGCTCCTGAGTCCGTAAAACTAACAAAACCCTTCTTTTCCGCACAATAACGGCCCCTGGGTCCGTAAAGCCGTGGATTCCTGAGCAGATTTCCTATAAGTTGTCACCACGATGGACCTTTCGCCGCCCCGACCTGCTCTATTCCGGCTTAGCCGGCGGCTGCACCGACTCCCCCTGCTGCAAGGAAGGCGGGAACCTGTAGGTGATGGGCATCGCGCTGTCCGCATCGTTGATCAAAGAGAGCATGATCTTGGCCGCCTGCATCCCCATCTCGTAAGCCGGCTGGCGGATCGTTGTAATATCAGGATTATAGATCCGGGCGAATTCGGCATCGTCGATGCCGATGACCGACAACTGGCCGGGGATCGCAATGGCATTGCGGTTCGCATATTTAAGAATTTCGCCCAGCACCAGATCATTGGCGGCAAGCAGCGCTGTTGGAGGCTCGGGAAGCTGCAGCAGCTCGTCCAGTGCAGATGCGATGTCTTCGCGTGACACACTTCGCATATACGAACCCAGCAGCGGCAGACCCGCTTCCTCCATCGCTTTTTTGTACCCGCTCATTCGCTCCTTGCGCGGGGTAATCGCATGTACGCCAAGCGGCAGGGATAGAATAGCAATCGCTTCATGGCCGTGGCCGGTCAGCTCCCGGATAGCGGTCTTCACCGCCATCTCGTTATCCAGCAGCAGGCTCTGGGTCGTGATCCCGTCAACCAGCCGGTCCATGAAGACCAGCGGATATTCCGCTTCAATTAATCTGGTGTAAGGCGCAGGCTGATCTCCCGCCGGAAAAATAATCAGGCCATCCACCTGACGGGCGACCAGCGTCTCCACATAAGTATTCTCCTTATCGGCATTCTCGTCCGAGTTGCAGATGATCACCTGAATCCCATGGCGCTGCAGCTCATTCTCGATCGCCCGGATACACTGGATGGATAGCGAATAATCAATATTGGCTACAATAATGCCAACCATATGCGTGCGGTTCTGCTTGAGACTGCGGGCAAGCCCGTTGGGCTGGTAATTCAGCTCATCGATAACCTCGGCAATGCGGTTTTTGGTCGCCTCACTCATATACTTGAACCGTTTATTCAAAAATTGCGAGACTGTGCTTTTCGATACGCCCGCTTTCTTAGCCACATCCTCAATAGTCAGCTTCTTCATTGATCCCGCTCCACTCTTCGATATCGAACTCCAGAAGTAAACACAAATCACGTTTACTTAGAGATATTATCAAAAAGTATAGCTTTTTTTTAGTAAATTATCTATATGAATAGATTGAAAATACGAAATAAGTGGATACGGCGTCTAAGGCGTGAGACAAATACACTAAATGACTGGGCCGCACAATGGTAACGGACAGAGATGCGCTTATTTCCCCGAAAAGCAGCATTATAATAGCCCTGCGGACTCCAGTGCTCTTATTCACTGTTACTCAGCCGATAAAGACGCGTTTGAACTACAATAAGGGCCTTGCAGTCCGTAAGCGTGGTCAAATGTGCCAAATCGAGAATATAAAGGCTTCACAGTCCGCAAGGGACATAGATAACAGGCAAATTGGAGGACTCCCTGCCTTCACAGGAATTCCTCCATCGACCGAATGGAACATCTCATGATCAGCAAACTATTCCAGCACACATCCTGCATCTGTACTCTAAGATGATCATTTTTTTATTGAGGAGGCATCAATTTTCACACCGTATTCCTCATACCACCAGTCGTAGAACCATTGATCGCCCGACTTCATATCAACCTCTGTACTCCGTTGCTCTCCATTAACTTCGTAGTGGACTATGGTTGCAGGATCTTTAGAATCAACAGTAAGCTCTCCATAATGGATTTTGGAGACTACTTCTACATTTTCTGTGGTGATCTCACCCGAAAGTTCCTGTGCATTGCCTGTTGCAATATCATACAGCTTATTATGCTGTGTATAACCGCCTCTTCCATCTTCCGTGTAATAAACAACCAGCAGCTCTGCCTTTTCGGAATTAAGGGCCATAAAAGACTTATAGACTTTATACGATTCATCTAAGGTTAGTAATTCTCGGGGAACAGGAATCTTACCCTCTCCTGCCTGTCTGACATCCATCACATACAGCTTGGCCCCTGACCTTTTCTGATTCTCTCCAATTTTATAGCTGCTGCTGGAAAACAAAAGATAATCTCCCGCTCCGAATAAACTTCCCAGCGACAAATAGGACTGTGCACCTCCTGCATACAAAGGAAAAACATACAACCGCTGTGCTGAATCCGCAGATAGCTCTGCATGCCCTTTAGGAGTCAAATAAAGAGTATATGGCTCTGTATTGTGTGTGTATTTAGGCTTGAGATTGTCAACCATTGGCGGCGGAGGCGACCAGACGATTCCGGCGGAAGTCTCAACAGCCATTGCAGCACTCTTATTACGGTCTAGCGGAAGGGGCATATAATACTTAAGCCCGCCTAGTTCAAACTCTGCCGAGATCATGTATAGACCCAGGCCTTGCGGAGGCGCCGAAGGAGACGCCGAGGGCGTAACCACAGCCGCTCCCGAGCCAGGCTTAAAGACCGCTGCCAGCCTCCCTGCCGGATCAAGCCCGGCCCCTGGGCCAAACGGCCAGATCAGCGTGACGAGCAGCAGGATGGCTGCCAGTCCGCCGAAGGCGGCCACCCGCCCGAACGGGCGGCGTAGTCCGCTTTTGCCCGATGAGCCTTCTGCTGCAGCCTCTTCAATCCGCGCCATGAGCTGCGGTGTGAATCCCGGCTCCGCAAGCGGGTTCCGCCCGGCTTGCTTATACCAGTCCTTCTCCCCGCTCATCACCTTCACTTGCTCCTTCTCTTGTCTTGTCTTCACAGCTCTTCCTCCTTTATCGCCGTTCTCACTTTCTCTCTGGCCCGTCCGAGCCGGGATTTGACTGTTCCCTGCGCGATCCCGAGCAGAGCGGACATCTCTGCCACCGGCAGGTCCTGCTGAATATCCAGCACAAGCACCTCCCGGTACTTGTCCGGCAGCTCCATGATAATCTCCCAGATGCGGTTAGCGTATTGATTACCGATGGCCTCTTGTTCTGCGGACATGGTGCCTCCCTTATCCTGATAGCTGCCCAGCGGAGTGAACCTCCGCCAGAAGCTGTTGCGCCGTAAGCTGAACGCGGTGTTGCGCGTGATGGTCAGCAGCCAGGTTTTCAGGGTAGCCTGTCCCCGGTACTTGCCGATGCTCTTGTAGGCCTTGAGAAATACCTCCTGGCTGATATCGTTCGCCTGCTCCCGGTTGCGGGTTAAGACATAAGCATAATTCCATACGTCCTGGCCGTAGGTCTCCATCATCTCGCGAAGCGATACCGATGAGGCACAGGTCATGCTATACGTTAGTTCTTTACTCTGCATGTTCTCTCCCCTTCTCACCTAATAAGACTCCTGCCGGCGGATATGGTTCCCTGTTATTGTAAAACTGAATATGCGGATTGCACTTTCTGCAATAGAATTGCCGATATTTGCCGTTAATCTCCATTCTATTGTATTTCCTGCATTAGAATTTGAAGAATCTGCTCAATTAGCCCCTGTTAGCTGAAATCAAGTGTACAAAATACAACAGATCTGACTTCCTCCTAAATTTAAGGAGCATCTAATGTACGAAGTGCAATGAAATCCAGATCCCCCGAAGGCTAAACGCTTTCAAAAAACACAGCCGTTTCCCCTTCCCGCAAGCCCCTGTCTGCACCATTCCGCAGCCCCGCAAATTGCTTAAAAAAAATACTAATAAATTATAAGAGAATAGAATGCAGGCGGGGCGTGGGATTGGCGGTTTTAAGCTCTGTTTTGAGGGGCCGTAGAGGTCTGTCTGTCTCTTGACTTTTCAATATATGGTATATAAAATGATTAAGCATTACTAAATATAGTGTATATAAGAGCTAAGCCCATAAATCTAGTAAAACTGCTATTCTTCACTTGTCAAGTAGAATGGGCAACATGTTATAGGAGGTTAGGAGCCATGTTGATTGCTTACGATTCCAAGACCGGCAACGTCAGAAGATTCATTAACAAACTGAAGCTTCCGGCGGTTCAAATCGAAGAGCATATGACGATCGACGAGCCTTACGTGCTTGTTACATACACTACCGGATTTGGACAGATTCCAGAGAAGGTGTCAACATTCCTTGAACGAAACCATTCCAGGCTCAAGGGCATCGCCGCGAGCGGCAACAAAAACTGGGGCGAGCTATACGCGCACAGCGCAGACTTAATTGCACAGCGTTACAACGTACCGGTGGTCGGCAAGTTTGAATTGTCGGGAACCTTCGGGGATGTACAGCGCATAAAACAGGAGGTGGACCGGGTTGCGGCATATTGAATTGAACAACATGTTGATGAAGAGAGACGAAAGCGGCTTTTTCCAATTGGATAAGGACCAGGAGGCAGTAGCCGAGTTCATGCAGGATGTGGAGCGGCGTAGCCTGACATTCACGGATACGAAAGCCAAGATTGATTATATGATTGCCAATGACTACTACGAGGACCTGTACGACCGCTACTCCGCTGCTGAGATGGAGGATGTCTACCGGATCGCCCATGAATATAATTTCCGCTTCCCTTCCTATATGGCGGCTTCCAAGTTCTACACAGATTATGCTGTCAAAAGCAATGACCGTAAGCAGTACCTGGAGCATTATCCGGACCGCGTAGCGGTAGTGGCTCTGCATCTGGGACGGGGCAACGTGGAGACGGCCCGTACACTGGCCCGCTCGATGATGGAACAGCGCCTGCAGCCGGCGACACCAACCTTCCTCAATGCCGGTAAAAGCCGCCGCGGCGAGATGGTCTCCTGCTTCCTGCTGGAGATGGACGACTCGCTCAATTCTATCAACTATGTGCTGAATACCTGCATGCAGCTGTCGAAAATCGGGGGCGGCGTTGCGGTCAATCTGTCCAAGCTGCGCTCGCGCGGCGAGACCATTAAGGGTGTGGAGGATGCGGCCAAAGGCATTATGCCTGTCCTGAAGCTCATGGAAGACGGCTTCTCCTATGCGGACCAGATGGGCCAGCGTAAGGGTTCGGGTGCGGCTTATTATAATATTTTTGGCTGGGACGTACTTGAATTCCTGGACAGCAAGAAAATTAACGCCGACGAACGGACACGCCTGAAGACGTTGTCTATCGGCCTGATCGTGCCTAACCGCTTCTACAAGCTGGCACAGGATAATCAGCCGCTGCATGTGTTCGCTCCTTACACAGTCTATCAGGCGTATGGTACGCACCTGGATGACATGGATCTGGACGTCATGTATGATACCCTGCTTGCTGATCCGCGCGTGAAGAAAAGAATCGCCATGAGCGCACGCGACATGCTGACCAAGATCGCCATGATCCAGCTTGAATCGGGCTATCCGTATATTATGAATAAGAGTAATGCCAATAACGCCCATGCCCTGCGTAATGTGGGCCAGATCAAGATGTCCAACCTGTGCACCGAGATTTTCCAGTTGCAGGAGACTTCAGAGATTAACGACTACGGTCAGCAGGACGAGATCCGCCGCGATATCAGCTGCAACCTGGCTTCCCTCAACATCGTGAACGTGATGGAGCACGGCAAGATCCGTGAATCCGTACATGAGGGTATGCTGGCACTGACGGCTGTCAGCGATATGACTACTGTCTCCAACGCTCCGGGCGTAGCTAAAGCGAACAAGGAAATGCACTCCGTAGGTCTGGGTGTAATGAACCTGCACGGCTATTTCGCCAAGAACAAGGTGGCTTATGAGAGTGAGCAGGCCCGTGATTTCGCACGCACCTTCTTCATGACCATGAACTATCACTCGATTGAGAAAAGTATGGAGATTGCCGCTGAGACCGGCGAGACCTTCTATGGATTCGAGCAGTCCGACTATGCCAGCGGCGTGTATTTCGACCGTTATATAACTACAGACTACCGTCCGGTTACGGCAAAAGCACAGGAACTCTTCGAAG
Organism: Paenibacillus sp. FSL R7-0210; assembly: GCF_038009085.1. NCBI lineage: Bacteria > Bacillati > Bacillota > Bacilli > Caryophanales > Paenibacillaceae > Paenibacillus > Paenibacillus sp. FSL R7-0210. Next base: position 589,022 of record NZ_JBBPAR010000001.1, on the reverse strand, counting down.
GGATCTACATTCCTACAACTGAGGACTGGAAGCAGCTGCGTGACAAGGTGATGAAGCACGGCCTGTACCATGCTTACCGTCTGGCGATTGCGCCGACCGCAAGCATCTCGTACATCCAGAATGCGACCTCCAGCGTCATGCCGATTGTAGAGCAGATCGAGACCCGCACGTATGCTAACTCGACCACCTACTATCCGATGCCTTACCTGCGTCCGGACAATGTGTTCTACTATAAATCCGCCTACCAGATGGACCAGTTCAAGGTCATTGATCTGATTGCGGAGATTCAGCCTCATATCGACCAGGGTATCTCAACGGTTCTGCATGTGAACAGTGATGTTACAACCCGTGAGCTGGCCCGCTCTTACCTGTATGCGGCGCACAAAGGGCTGAAATCCCTGTACTACACCCGGACCAACAAATTGTCTGTCGAGGAATGCCTGGCCTGCTCCATCTAAGAAGGTCACAGGTACAGAAAGGGAGAATATACGATTATGAGCGCAATTCAAGCCGTGAACTGGAACCGTCCCGACGACGATTTCTCACTGATGTTCTGGAACCAGAATATTATGCAGTTCTGGACCGACGACGAAATTCCATTATCCGATGACAAAATGTCCTGGCTCACGCTGAGTGAGATTGAAAAGGACTCTTATATGAAGGTGCTGGGCGGACTGACCCTGCTGGATACGATCCAGGGCGGCGTAGGCATGCCGCAGATTATGGAGCATGTGGACGGCTTGCAGCGCAAGGCGGTCCTCGGCTTCATGGGCATGATGGAGCAGATTCATGCGAAGTCGTACAGCAGCATTTTCACCACACTGGCTTCCACCGAGCAGATTGACGGGATTTTCCGCTGGGTGGAGGACAATACGTTCCTGCAGTTCAAGGCGGAGACGATCTCGGAGTATTATCAAAAGATCGAGACGAAGAAAGACCTCTATCTGGCGATGTCTGCATCGGTTCTGCTGGAGAGCTACCTGTTCTATAGCGGCTTCTTCTACCCGCTCTATCTGGCCGGACAAGGCAAAATGACCTGCAGCGGCGAGATCATCGACCTGATCCTGCGTGATGAGAGCATCCACGGCGTCTATGTCGGCGTGCTGGCCCAGGAGATTTTCGAAGAGCTGTCCGAAGAAGACCAGAGCGATGTCTACGAGACCCTGGTCGGCCTGCTTCGTCTGCTCCACGCGAACGAGGAGCAATACACCGAGCAGATCTACGCACCGATCGGTCTGGTGGAGGAAGTGAAGACCTTCCTGCGCTACAATGCCAACAAGGCGATGATGAACCTCGGCCATGATCCGCTGTTCGATGAGGAAGAGATTAACCCAATCGTCCAGAACGGGATCAGCACCCACACGAAGCAGCATGACTTCTTCTCGAAGAAGGGGAATGGGTATGTGCGGGCTATGAATGTGGAGCCTTTGCGGGATGAGGATTTTAAGTTTTAAGTGGAGAGATTGAACTTGTAGACTCTGATTTCGGGATAGTCGTGACTCCAGAGAAGTTTTGGACTTCCGGCCGCTGTTGTATACAGATTTCCTTGATTAGACCGCTGTTCGCGGTTGAAATCCGTATACAAAGGCGGACGCTACCGCTCCTACAGTTCCAAAATTCCCTTCCGCCATTCATCCCTTAATTTGTATATTACAAGTTCAACCTATTGGATGGTATGTAGAATAAGCACCCGGTCGCTTGGACAAGCTGCCGGGGCTTTTTTTTGTGATACACCTTTTCAGTTCCCTCAAAGGTTCTGAATAAATCATCGAAACCCAAGCTTCACTTTTCACTGAAACGGTACCATCCCGAAAAGGAAGGCAAAGCCGGTTCTACTTATGAGACCATATTGTTACTGGGACGTAGGAGTAGGAGTGGCTATTTTACAAGAAAGAGGTGGAACGGGATGGCGATACATATTCAGGAGTACGGAGACCCGGATGGGGCTTGTCTGATGGTCTTCCTGCATGGCGGGGGCGTGAGCGGGTGGATGTGGGAGAAGCAGGTGGCGGCGTTCGCCGGGTATCATTTTCTGGTCCCGGACCTGCCGGGGCACGGGTTCAGCCGGGAGGATACGGAGTTCACGATCCGCAGCAGTGCGGAGGAGCTTCTGTTACTCATTGAGGAGCGGGCTCAGGGACGAAAGATCGTTGTCACCGGCTTCTCGCTGGGCGCACAGGTGTTGGTTCAGATGCTGGGTTTAAGACCGGAGCTGATCGATTATGCCATCATCAACAGCGCGTTAGTGCGGCCCATTCCCTCCGCCAGCAAGCTGATCGGGCCGGCGGTCAGACTGTCTTTTCCGCTGATTAAGTACAGATGGTTCGCGAAGCTACAGGCTAAGACGCTCTATCTGGGCGAGGAGTACCTGGAACGGTATGTTGAAGAGAGCCGGCAGATGGAGCTGAAGACGCTGATCCGGGTGCTGGAAGAGAATATGTCGTTCCGCATTCCAGCCGGGTTCAGTGAGGCCACAGGCAAGATACTGGTTACTGTAGGTGAACGTGAGAAATCTGTCATGAAGCAATCCGCCCGGGATCTGGTTGCCGCAAATCCCCGCTGCATGGGCGTGGTGATTCCCCTGATAGGACATGGCCTCTCTCTGGCGAAGCCGGAGCTGTTCAATAAGCTGGTCGAGGCATGGATTCAGGGCGGGGAGCTGCCCGGGGAATGCAGAAGAATCTGATTCCCTCAGGCGCGAGTGACGCTAGTTCAGATCCTCCCTGATTTTGTAGCGGACAGCAAGATAGCTTAGTATTAGAATCGCCGCAACCGCTACTCCGAATGTATGAATCAGGTCAGCCATGTTGCCTAGATCCTTGACCCGTACGAGCGTGTTGATCAGCAGATATTGCGTCAGATGAGTGCCTGTGAACTGATTCTCCAGCGCCCCCAGTACCATCCCGATCACATTCAGAGCCAGAACGAAACCGGCGCTCAAGCTGATGAGCAGGTTCTTGGTCATCATAGCAATGCAGAGAACAACCAGTGAGAACGCCCAGTGCAGCAGGAATTGGCCGACCAGCAGAGTAATGAGCATGCCCAAGTCTTCCAGATCCGTCTGACCCATAAACAGTCTCCTGCCGATTCCGTCTGCAATTAACAGGATCAGGAACAGCATTGCCACGAATAGGGCGAGAATCGCCATTTTGGAGAAGACGGAGTGGATTCTTGCCTGTCTCATGGAGATATAATTCTTGTGGAAGCCGGAATTCCATTCGCTCATATAGAAATAAATCGTGAACACGGCGATATAGATCAGCATCCAGGAAGGCGGCTGTGAGATCACAAGCTGGATGAACTCACTCTCCGTTAAGCTGCTGAGCAGCGGACGGCCCTCCACCGGTTGCTCGTATTGCTTCATCATATAGATGCCGAAGATCTGAAAGGCACAGAACAAAAGCAGCAACAAGTACATAATCTTGTTTCGCGTGAAGCGGTACAGGTCCATCCGCAACAGGTTAATCATGGCGTTCACCTGCACTTTCCGTGCGTTCCAGGAAATACTGCTCCAGGCTCTGCTTATGTCTTGAGATGGAATCTACCATTATCCCATGCTGCGCCAGCTCCTGGACGATCTGCCGGATGCGGATATGCTCGTCGTATACATACACCGTACGGCTGTCCACCACTTTATATTGTGTAATCTTCAACTCGCGCTCCAGCACCGGGAGAGCCTCCCGGGCTTCCTCCACGCTAATCTCGATCCGTTCCTCACAGCGCTGCTGTAATTCTTCCTTGGAGATTACCTCGGCGAATTCCCCCTGATGGATAATGGCATACTTGGTGGCGATTTTGGAGAGCTCCTCCAGAATGTGGCTGGAGATCAGAATCGTCAGACCCGTTGCGTTCAGCTCCAGAATGAGCTCCCTAATCTCTACAATCCCTTGCGGATCAAGCCCGTTAATCGGCTCATCCAGAATCAGCACATCGGGACTTCCAAGCAAGGCCACCGCAATTCCCAGCCGCTGCTTCATACCCATGGAATAGCTTTTGACTTTGGCGGTATTCTTAGGATCCAGTCCTACGAGCCTCAGCAATTTCTCTATCGTGGTATCCCTGTCACTTAGACCATATGCGATGGCGAGCAGCTTCAGGTTCTCATAGGCCGAGATGTTCGGATATAACCCGGGCTGCTCAATCAGTACCCCCATCCGCTCGAAAAAAGACTGGTCCCCCGCCGCCGCACGGTTGAAAAAATGCAGCTCTCCCGAGGTCGGATATACGTGTCCGCTGATCATTTTAAGCAGCGTGGATTTGCCCGCACCGTTCTTGCCGATGATGCCGACAATCTCTCCTCTGTAGATTTTGAGATTGGCATTCCTCACCGCTGCTTTCGATCGGTACATCTTGGTCACTCCGCATAGTTCAATGATGCAATCTGTCATGTCTGCCACCTCCTTACCCTAAGTTAACAGGATGAAGACTAATAGTTCGCCAACAAAAGGTTAAGAAAGTTCAAAGTTCATCATGGACTCAGCCGGAAGCCGATGCCCCAGACCGTATCGATATAGGCTTCGCTGTCGTGCGCTTTGATTTTATTGCGGATATTGCTGACATGTACCGTTATCGTCTTGTCCTCGCCCAGATAGATCTCCTCCCAGGCCAGCTCATAGAGATCCTGCTTCGTGAACACGCGTGAGGGATTCCTGACCAACAGTTCGACAATCCGGTATTCCTGGCGGGTCAGAGCAAGCACGCTGCCATGAATTCTGACACTGTAGGCCATGCAGTCCAGTACCAGATTTTTATGCCTGAACTCCTTCACCGGCTCACCGGCAGCTGTCCGCTGGATATGGACATGGATGCGGGCAATCAGCTCCTCCAGCTCAAAGGGCTTGGTCACATAATCATCAGCGCCCAGCGTGAACAGATCCAGCTTATGATCCAGCTGATCCTTTGCCGAGAGGACAATAACCGGAATCCGGGACTTCAGCTCCTCACGCAAACGCTGCATAAATGCCTCGCCGGACAATCCGGGCAGCATCAGGTCCAGGACAATGAGGTGGTACTCCTGCTCTGCCAGATTCAGCATCCCTTCACTGCCCGAATAGGCCCGGGTACACTGAAAGCCTGCGGCGGTAAGCCCGTCATGCAGAATTGCGTTAATATGCTCGTCATCCTCAACGATGAGAATTCTTTTGCTCTTACTATTGAGAGGGATGCCCATGGGGGTGCTCCTTTCCCGCTTTTGTGAATTCGATATCAATGCTGAAGATGCCGCTGGCGGAATTGGCTGATGCGTCGCCGTTCATTTTCTCCATCAGCGCCATCACAATCGAGAGTCCAAGACCTGAGGAATGCCGGGTACGCGACGGATCTTCTCTGTAAAAGCGGGTAAAGATCTTCTCCGTATCCACACTGCTGCCTGGCTTAAGCCGATTGGTGAAGCGTATACACAGCATCTCCTGCCTGTCTTCAACCTCTACGGTCAACGGGCCTTCGCCGTGGATGAAATAGTTGCCGATGATATTGGTAAAGATTCGTTCCAGCGCATGGATATCCCCCATCACCCAGGGAGAAAGCTCCGGCAGCCGAAGCTCAGGCTCATTCCCGGACCGGGTAAAATCATCAATGAACGTGAACAGGTTCCGCTTCAGCACCTCCGCCACATCAACCGCCTGCAGCTCCAATTCATATTCGGGATTCTGCAGCTTGGTATAGAGGAACAGTTCCTCTACCAGCTTAATAATCTGCTGTATTCTCGACTGGGCAAGCGCTACGTACCGCCCCTTCTCCTGCTCCGCCTCTGTCCGCAGCGCCAGCTGAAGGTAACCATCCAGTGAAGTGAGCGGCGTGCGGATATCATGCGACAGACTGGTAATCGCCAGATTCATCTCCTGATTCTTGCGGCTGAACTGTTCTCCCATCGCTTGCTGGCGGCGTAACAGGTTATTGCACTCCCGCACCAGCCTGCCGATCTCCCTTGGCTTCAACTGGGTCGCTACCAGCTTACGGGATTGATGCTCCATAATAAAAGACAGCTGGCTGCTAATCTGACCAACCTGTCTCCGGTAGTTCAGCAGGTACACAGTCTGGGCAATCAGCAGCAGCAGGAGTCCTGCCAGAACAATAAGGATACGATCAACTCCTCTCATATGGTTTTATTATATACGATTACAGAGTCCTAGTCCGGGGTGGGGGTGAGCTTGTGGCGTATAGAGATTCCCTCCTTGCTCACTCTAAGCTGAATCTCCCCCTGCTGGTCGGTCCGGTAGATGCTTGTTTCGGTATCGGCCAAGCGCTCCAACACAGTCCCGTGCGGATGCCCGTACATGTTATTCACACCGGCTGAGATTACAGCGGCCCCGGGGTTCCAGAAAGCGAGCCAATCTGCACTGGTGGCGGTTTTGCTGCCGTGGTGGGCGACCTTGAGGGCATCGATGGGTCTGCCTTGCTTAATCCCGGATTGATTTGCGGAATGTAAGATGGCTTCCTCTGCAGCCTGATCCATATCTCCTGTGAAAAGAAAGCTCCGGCCGTTCATCTCCAGCCGGAACACCACCGATTCGTGGTTCTGATCCTCCACTTCCTCTGGCAGGATCTGTCCATCCGCTCGCGGCTCCGGCCAGAGGAAGTTCAGCCGCGTGGCCTCGTCCGGAGCCAGCGACATGCCCTGCTGCACCGGATACAGCCGGACACCCGCGTCCAATGCGGTCGTCATCAGCTTGGTGTACGGCTCTGTGTCGGCTAATGTTCCGTTGAACAGCAGCGCCGATACCGGTATCCCTTCCAGCACCGCCTGGAGCCCTCCGGCATGGTCCTGATCGCCATGCGTCAGAATAACTGCGTCCAGCCGGTGGATACCCCGCTGCTTCAGGAGCGGCAGCAGCGTCTTCGCCCCGACCTCGAACGGGCTGCGGCGGATGCGCCATTCCTCCCGGTTGCCGAAGCTCACAGTACCGCCGCCGTCCACCAGGATATGCGTTCCACCTGGCGTGGTAATCAGACTGCTGTCCCCCTGGCCTATATCCAGGAAGCTGATGGAACCGGAGCCGTCGCGTATAGCCTCAGCGTTATAGCCCTTATAGAGCAGAATGGTCAGGCCTATAGCGCACAGTATCGCTGCGGGATTGCTCCAGCGCGTAGCTCCAGTCGGCGGATAGGCTTGAAAGGCCAGCGCGGCTCTTCTGCTGTTCGCAATGGATAGCAAATCTGGCTGGTTGGTGGTGTTGATAGGGTTACCCGGCCTCTCCAGTTCCGCCAGCGGACGGGTCTCATCATCCATGAACTGGGGAACAAGCCTAGCTTCAGTCCTCCGCTTCAACGCAAGTAACAGACCGTACAGTAGCCCGTAGTAGAGACAAATCCACAGAAAGGAAGGGGAAGCCCAGAACAGCACCCCGGCGGTGAATCCGTTCACCCACTCCACTGCCGCAAAAGTGATATTATTCAGTATCTCTGCAAGCTGTGCCAGCAAAAGTGCTGCTGTATTCCAGATCCGCCCAAGGAGCAGTGCCAGTGTTCCCAGGGGCAGTACCAGGAAGGTGATGAAGGGAACCAGCAGTAGATTGGCAGCAACGGACAACAATGAGAATTGGTTGAAATAATAGATCGTCAGTGGAAATGAGACCAGTTGAGCAATAATTGTTACAGAGAGGCTGCTGCCCAGCCAGCCCGGTAACCGCCTGAATAGCGGCGCAGCAAGCGGTGTGTACACCATGAGTCCCGCCGTTACCAGAAAAGAGAGCTGAAAGCTGACACTAAGCAGCAGATAAGGATTCCAGACCAGCATCATCAAAGCGGATGCAGCCAGAATATTTAGTCCATCCTTGAGCATGCCTAGCCTTGCCGCCAGCAGGGCAATCATGCTCATGATCCCGGCGCGGATCACAGACGGTCCTGCCCCGGACAACAGCACATAGACCGGAACCAGCAGCAGGGTCACCGTCAGTGCGGTTTCTCTGGTCAAGCGGCAGCGGCGCAGAAGAACCAGGATTACTCCGACGTACACCGCTACATGCATGCCCGAAATGGCCAGGATGTGGGTGAGCCCGAGCTGCGAGAACTGTCTGAATGTCTCCGGGTCCAGCTCCTTTTGGATGCCGATGACGAGGCCCTTCATATAACCCGCATGAGGCTCCTGAAATAAGCGGCTCATTTCTGCACCGAGCGCAGATCTTGCCTTATCATTCCAGCGGAGAATAGTGGACGGCTCCCACGAGACTTGGGGGTTAACCGTTACACTGGCTGTTCCCGTTCCTTTGAGCAGCCAGTGAATCTTTTGGGTGAGCAGATAGGCACGGTAGTCGAATCCGCCGAAGTTGCGCGCTATCTGGGGCTGTATCAATTCCCCCTCAATGACCACCCGGTCTCCCCGCTGCCACAAGGCAGCCTCAGCGATCTCACTCTCCTCCTGGAGCTTGATTTGTACGGTTACACGTTCACCTTCAGCACTCCTCTCCAACGCACGCTCTGCGCCTGTCTTTGCCGTATCACCCGGATTCACTTCGGCCTGCACTTCGCCTTCCGTTCCCGCTGCGGCGGCCAGCTCACCCTGATGCAGCCTGATCCCGGACAGCTTCACGACAAAATCAACCCGGTCCCCGTCCCGCTCTACCGGAGAAGCGATAACGCCTGCGGCTGTTATATATGCTTCATTCAGTTCGCTCACCGGTTGCCCCAACACCTCAGGCAGCAGACTCACATTGCATACCTCGCTGTATTCCCAGTATAAGGCTGCCACAATCAGTGCTGTCACCAACACCCCAGCCGTCCTCCAGCGTATTCCGCCGCTCACCGCCCAGACTACAGGCAGCAACAATAGCCCTGTGAGGCAGAACAGCAGACTGCGGCCAGAGAACAAACATCCTGCGGCACTTCCCGCTACCCAGCAGACCGTAAAGCTTAAGAGCGGCCTTCTGTTCATAATCATCTCTCCTTCCTAATTAGCACTAGACGCCAAAGAACCCCTGCATACGCATACAAATGCGTGTACAGAGGTTCTTCCCCTGGAGCCCGTCACTATTCTTTTCGTGTCTCGTTCAGCCAACTATGTTCAGCCCGTCAGCCCATCCGTAGATGCTGGTTATTCAGATACCGAAATCATCGTTTCCTTAGGCGGCTCGTAGTTCTCCAGTTGACGGAACACAATGCCTTTGGAGGAGAGCATCGCCTGTACCTTCTCCATGTCTTTCTTGTAAGGACGCAGGTAGACAATCTCCACGATCCCGCTGTTAGCCAGCATATTGGCACAGGTCCAGCACGGCTCATCCGTAACGTAGACCGTACTGCCTTCCCGGTCGCTCCGGTCTGTGAACAGCAGCAGATTCTGCTCGGCATGGATCGTGCGGATGCAGCGCTGCTTTTTGACCATTGTCTCTACACCGTCTATCATCTCACGCTCGTATTGCTCAGAGACCATACAGCCTGCTTCCGAGCAGTCAGGAACGCCCATCGGCGCACCGTTATAGGCCGTACCCAGCAGCTTCTTCCCCTGCACCAGCACCGCGCCGACATGGCGGCGGGGACAGCGCGAACGGGTGGAGACCATGCAGGCAATATCCATGAAGTATGTATCCCAGTTCTTGCGGTAAGCCACAGTCATCAGTAATCTCCACTTTCTCTTCAATAGTTGTTCATTATTGTAGCATACCCGGCTGCGTTTTCACTAGGATATTGATAGCCCGCAACAACCTACATTTCGCCTATCTCTCGCTTAGATCTCCCGTCCCGCCACTTCTACACCTCATTTGCTCATCCGTAGAGTGGGGTGTGATTGCACTTCATACAGTAGAAATTGCATTCTCAGCGCCTAAGTAACGTTCTGCTGCACTTCATACAATTGATTCTTTCATTTAGTCTCCAAAGAACCTCTTTTGCAAAATTCTAATGTACGAAGTGCAGCAGCTTCAGTTATCAGGCGGATTGTGGGCTAATCTAATGTACTGAGTGCAATTGCAGCTTACTGTGCCTCTGTCCATGCTCAGTATGGAGCCCGCTAAGTGGAAAAACTACAACTGTTACTGGTAAAAGCGCCGAATGTAAGCTAGTAGTTGGAAAAACGACACTTAATTCGTTACAAATCGCTGATTCAGCGCATTCGGACCAAATTAGATGCCCTAAATCCACTTACTGTTCGTCAAGGTAGCATTTAAGATTTATTAAGTGGAGGAAATCCAACTGCTTCCCCGACAGACGGGTTGTTCGGAGACGGAGACATTCGGGACGGCGGCCTAAAATGCTACCAGCGGCTTCAGCTTCTCCAGCAGCTTGGGGCCGATGCCCTTCACCTTGCCCAATTCCTTCACGCTGCGGAAGGCACCTTTACTGGTGCGGTAGTCGATAATCGCCTGTGCTTTCTTCTCCCCGATGCCCGGCAGGTCCATGAGGGCTTTGGCATCGGCTGTATTCACATTGATCCGGCCGTCAGCCGCTGCCGGGGCTGCAGTGCCAGCGGTTCCACCAGTTCCAGCTGTTGCAGCCGCCGTTCCACTTGCACCGCCGCTTCCCGCCGCTCCTCCGGGTCCTCCTGAGTCCGCTACACCCGCCATCCCGGCACTCGCCGCTCCAGCGCCAGCTGCTTCATCACCGGTGGCCGCACCGCCAACAACTCCGCTACCCGCCTCGCCTACAACATTCGCGCCAGCAACTCCATTACCAATCACACTCCCGCCAGCTCCTGTGTACACTGTTGCACCACCCGTGACTGCGTTGCCAGTTACTCCACTACCCGCCGTACCGCCACCAGCTATCTCGCCACTACCCGCCGCACCTGCAACACTCCAGCCAACTGCCCCGTCCCCCGCCGCACTCCCTCCAGTCACTCCACTCCCTGCCGTACCGCCACCCGGTACCTCGCCACCTTCCACTCTGCTCCCTGCTGCACCAGCCACACTCCCGCCATCACCCCCGGCGGCTGCACTGCCACCCTCACCTTCAGCCGCTACACCCAGCGCCTGCGCCATTCCGGCGTTCAGAGTAGACCATCCGGCAATGCCGGCGTCCTGTGCTCTATGGTCTGCGGCCCATACCAGGCCGCCGCCCAGCAGCGCGGCGGTAATGGCGCAGATGATCAATCTTTTATCCATCAGGTTGTCCTCCCTCAATAAATTGGAATTTTATTCAAAACTGTGATGAATACCTGTCATGTGTCCAAGTCTGGCCTGCATACATATAACGAAGAGTATCACTGTAAGCCAGCAGCATAAGAAAGGAGGTACCACAGGATGAAAGTGGGATTTATCGGAACAGGCAGCATGGGAAGTCTGCTGATCGACACCTTCCTTCGGTCGGGAGCCCTTGAGCCATGTGATGTGATGGCCAGCAACCGCAGCCCGGGCAGGCTGATGGAGCTGAAGAAGCTTCATCCCGGAATTACGATATGCTCCGGCAACATCGAAGCCGCCTCGGAGAGCGACCTGGTGTTCCTGTGTGTCAAGCCTTTGCAGTTCAAGCGGGTAACCGATGAGATCGCCCCTTATCTGCGCAGCGACCAGATCGTTGTATCGATTACAAGCCCTGTGCAGCTCTACCATCTGGAATCGGCCCTGCCCTCCAAGGTCGCCAAAATCATTCCCAGCATCACCCATTCCGTCCGAGGCGGGAGCTCGCTGTGCATCTTCGGTAGCCGATTAAATAAAAAAGACAGGCTGCTGCTGCTCCAGTTATTCTCCTGCATTGGTGTTCCTGAGGAAATTCCTGAGAATCATACGCGGATTGCCTCAGATTTCTCCAGCTGCGGTCCGGCCTTTCTGAGCTATTTCCTGGAGCGGTGGATTGAAGCGGCTGTAGAAGCAACCGGCATCGATGAAGCCCTGGTCACCCGGCTGGCGGGTGAGATGCTGCTGGGTACGGGCAAGCTGCTGACCGAAGGCTCGTTTACTCCCCAGGAGCTGCAGGAACGGGTAGCCGTCCGTGGAGGCATTACCGCGCAAGCGCTGAACCATCTGCAGACGAGTCTTGAAGGGGTGTTTGAACGCCTGATCACCACCACACATGACAAGTATGATGAGGATGTGGAAAAGCTCGACGAGCTGTTCGGCCTCGGCAGCATCGCCCAGAGCCGCTTAGACCGTTAAGCCATCCTGCCCCCTGCCTTGGCCCTGTCCCTTCCCACGCTGGCAGTCGTCACGCCTCACAGGCCGCCCGAAACCAAGAAAGCCCGCAGCACGGAAACCTCCGTTGCTGCGGGCAGAATTGCGTTCTTCGCTTAACCCACTACGATATTTACCAGCTTGCCGGGAACGGCAATGATTTTGCGTACGGTTTTGCCTTCGACAGCCGCCTTCACATTCGGCAGGGCCAGGGCGTGGTCTTGCATCTCCTGCTGGCCCATATCCGCCGGAATCAGCGCGCGCTGGACGATTTTGCCGTTCACCTGCACTACAATCTCAACCTCAGCATCTACAGTCAAGGCTTCATCATAGGCCGGCCAGGCGACATAGCTGATGCTTCCTTCATGTCCAAGCAGCTCCCACAGCTCTTCGGCAATATGCGGTGCCAGCGGGGACAGCATCTGCACGAAATGTTCAGCTGCTTCCTTGGACAGGCTCTCCTGCTTGTAGGCATCATTGATGAAGATCATCAGCTGGCTGATCGCCGTATTGAAGCGCAGCAGCTCGAAATCCTCCATGACCTTCTTCAGTGTCTTGTGCCAGGTGCGTTTGAATTCATCCGTACCCCCGCCCTCTGTAATCTTCGCGCTGAGGCTGCCGTCTTCATTCACGAACAGGCGCCATACGCGGGAGAGGAAGCGATGAATGCCTTCGACACCCTTCTCGTTCCAAGGCTTGGTGGCCTCCAGCGGCCCCATGAACATCTCATAGACGCGCAGGGTATCTGCCCCGTAAGCTTCCACGATCTCATCCGGGTTAATGACATTACCGCGCGATTTACTCATCTTCTCGTTGTTGTTCCCCAGGATCATTCCCTGGTTGACCAGCTTGTGGAACGGCTCCTTGGTATCGACTACGCCGATATCATAGAGTACCTTATGCCAGAAGCGGGCATACAGCAGGTGAAGCACCGCATGCTCGGCTCCGCCGATGTACAGGTCAACCGGCAGCCATTCCTTCTGCTTCTCCGGTGAACACAGCTCCTGATCGTTGTGCGGATCGATATAACGCAGGTAGTACCAGCAGCTGCCGGCCCATTGCGGCATGGTGTTGGTCTCGCGGCGGGCCTTCATGCCGGTCTCGGGATCAACCGTCTCGACCCACTCGGTCACATTCGCCAGCGGAGATTCCCCGGTGCCCGAAGGCTTGATAGCATCCACATCCGGCAGAACCAGCGGCAGCTGATCCACAGGCACAGTCTTCATCGTGCCGTCTTCCAGGTGCAGAATCGGAATCGGCTCGCCCCAGTAACGCTGGCGGCTGAACAGCCAGTCGCGCAGGCGGTAGGTTACTTTGCCCTTACCGCTGCCCTTCTCTTCCAGCCAGGCGATCATCTGAGCCATCGCTTCAGTATTAGACAGACCGTCGAGGAATCCCGAATTGACATGCGGACCGTCGCCGGAGTAGGCTTCTTCTTCGATATTGCCGCCCTGCACCACTTCGATGATGTTCAGGCCAAACTGCTTGGCGAACTCCCAGTCACGGGCATCATGGCCCGGAACGGCCATAATTGCTCCGGTTCCGTAGCCGGCCAGCACGTAGTCGGCAATCCAGATCGGCACCTGCGCACCGTTCACCGGATTAATCGCATACGCGCCGGTGAATACACCGCTTTTCTCCTTAGCCAGATCCGTGCGTTCCAGATCGCTCTTGCGGGAAGCCTTGTCGCGGTATTCAGCAACAGCTGCCTGCTGCGCCTCTGTGGTAATGACATCCACCAGCTTATGCTCCGGTGCGAGTACGCAATAGCTTGCTCCGAACAGGGTATCGGGACGGGTAGTGAACACTTCAAGCACAGCCTCATGCCCCTCAATCGCAAAGGTCACCTCAGCACCGGTCGATTTGCCAATCCAGTTGCGCTGCATATCCTTGATGCTCTCTTCCCAGTCCAGCTCCTCCAGATCCTCCAGCAGGCGGTCGGCGTATTCGGTAATCTTCAGAATCCACTGGCGCATCGGTCTGCGGACCACGGGATGGCCGCCGCGCTCGCTTTTGCCGTCGATGACTTCTTCATTCGCCAGAACGGTTCCCAGCGCCTCGCACCAGTTCACCGATACTTCGGCCACATAAGCCAGTCCACGATTGTACAGCTGGATGAAAATCCACTGCGTCCACTTGTAGTACCCCGGATCTGTCGTACTGATCTCGCGGTCCCAGTCGTAGGAGAAGCCCAGCGACTTGATCTGGCGGCGGAAATTGTCAATGTTCTTGAAGGTAATGTCACGCGGATGCTGGCCGGTATCCATTGCATACTGCTCTGCCGGAAGTCCGAAGGCATCCCAGCCCATCGGGTGCAGCACGTTGTAGCCGCGCATCCGTTTGAAGCGGGACACGATGTCGGTGGCGGTATAGCCTTCCGGGTGGCCTACGTGCAGTCCTGCGCCGGAAGGATACGGGAACATATCCAGGGCGTAGAATTTCGGCTTGCCTGATTCTTCACTTGTCTTAAAGGTCTTGTTCTCGTCCCAGAATTTCTGCCATTTCGGCTCGATGGTCTGGGCGCGGTATCCAATATTGTCGCTCATCTTGTGCTCCTCCTTGGAGTGTTGCTGTATTAGGTAACTCTATTGTAAAAAAATACTGTAAATAAGGGTCACTGCAGAAAGTTTTGGGCTTCCGCCCGCTGTTATACTCGGATTTCTGAATTATAAGCTTCCAGGTAGAAATCCGAGTATAAAGGCGGCCACTAACGTTGCTACAGCTCCAAAATTTCTTTCCGTTCCTTTATATTTACATAAAATCTGTAATAACCAATTCACTTGCCCAGTGCAACAGCAAAGCCCAAGAGCCGCCCATGATTCGCCGGGCCGTAAAAGCCACGGCAAGGCCATCGGCCATGCTTCGCCGGGCCGGCAGACCCGCTTCCGTTCCGCCGTTCCCCCAGGTTAACCGCAAAAAAACCTCCCATCCCTAGCGTATAATCGCTAGGGACGAGAGGTATGAATTCCCGTGGTACCACCCTAGTTAGCGGCGGACATTCTTTGTCCGGCACTCACTTTGACACCCTGTATCGGGGGTGAGGCGACGGCGGTTCACTCGCCGGTCCCTTTAAGGAACCTGCGGCTCGCGCCATTACTCGGAGGTGAGTTCACTGCGGTCCGTTAACCGGCTCGCACCTGGGGTGCCGGCTCTCTGCAATAACGGTCTCACGAATTAATACTCCTCTTCATCGCACTGCTATGATGACTCTTCTTATCGTAATATTCACCACATTATAACCAAAAGATACATGTACCGTCAATCCTTTCACCCGAAGTAGCCGCAGGTCCCCCTGTTCCTGCATGTAACGGGATGAATTACGGCTGCTTTATGCCGGCCTTCTGCGGATATAATAGCCGATGATATGCTGAATGACCACCTTCGCGGCGGCGAAGAAAGGGACGGCCAGAATCAGTCCGATCATTCCGGCGATCTCCCCGCCGACCAGCAGCGCGAAGATGATCAGCAGCGGATGCAGATGCAGCTTCCGTCCTACAACCTGCGGAGAGATCACGTTGCTCTCCAGCATTTGGCACAGGGTATTCACCACCGCTACCAGCAGGACAAGGCGCCACGACAAGGTTGTGGCCATTATAATGGCCGGGGCCGCCCCCAGAAACGGACCCATATAAGGAATAATGTTGAATACCGCGACAACACAGGCGAACAACAGCGCATAAGGCATGCCGATAATCGCGTAGCCGATATAAGCGAGCACGCCGATGATGATACAGACGAGAAACTGCCCGCGGATATAGTTGCCGAGCGCTTCATCAATGTCTTTTAACAGCATCACAATCGACTTGCGGCGCGAACGGGGCAGACAGGATACCACCATCCGTTCGAATACCTCGAAGTCCTTCAGAATATAGAACACGAGAAAAGGCACAATGAATGCGTTGAACAGCACGCCAATGGTCGAAGCGATATTATTAAGGAAGTGGGAGATGCCTTCGGCCAGGCGGTTCTCCAGCTGATAGAACCAGTTATTCATTCCCGTCTCCACCCCGGGCGGAATCAGTCTGGAATTCATGCCCTTCATCAGCCCCTGCGCGTGCAGCGTCATCTCCGGCAAATGCTCGTTAAGCTCCTCCAGCTGTTCAATGAACATCGGGATCAGATTGATCAGAATCACCGCAAGCGAGGTCAGGAACACCGCATAGATCAGCAGGACGGCTACGCTGCGCGGCATTTTTCTCCGGGAGAGCATAGTGACCACCGGATTCAATACATATGAGATAATCATGGCGGCCAGGAACGGGGCCAGAATCGCTTTTAGAAACAGGAATACCCCATTCAGCATCGGACGGAGCAGCCAGACGAAATATAGAATAATCAGTGAGAGCAGCACGCCGGTCATCCAGCGGAGCCATTTACTGCGGAACCACTCCTCCATAATCTCCCTCCTGAACGTGTACAGCCCTTAACCATCATGCATATTAGTATGTGTGGGAGGGGAATGAAATACTCCGCTCTGCAAAAAATTGGTTTTTTGTTATTTCAGTTCGCAGGTTGGTATAGTGGCCGGGTTCAAGGTTCGCTACAATCATAGTGTAAAGCGCTTACATTATTGAGGAGGGTATTGTATATGAGGAGAACGCTACACAAGCTATTCGGTGCAGGGATGACCCTGCTACTTGCCGGTCTGCTGACAGGGGCTCCGTCCGTTTCGGCGGCCACCGTCTTTGATGAGCCACTGACCTACTTCAACCCAGCAACCTGGCAAAAAGCAGACGGCTACTCGAATGGCTCCATGTTCAACTGTACCTGGCGTGCGAATAACATCTCTTTCACCAGTGGCGGACAGCTTCGTCTAGCCCTGACCAGTCCCAGCAATAATAAATTTGACGGCGCGGAATACCGCTCTGTGTACAAGTACGGCTACGGCAAATACGAGGTCAGTATGAAGCCGGCCAAGAACAGCGGGATTGTCTCCTCCTTCTTCACCTACACCGGGCCTTCAGACGGCACGCCTTGGGACGAGATCGATATTGAGTTCCTCGGCAAGGACACCACCAAGGTCCAGTTCAACTATTACACCAATGGTGTTGGCGGTCATGAGCAGATTGTCAATCTTGGCTTCGATGCTTCCCAGAGCTATCATACGTACGCCTTCGACTGGCAGCCGGGTTATATTAAATGGTATGTAGACGGGGTCTTGAAGCATACGGCCACCAGCAACATCCCCTCCCGGCCCGGTAAAATCATGATGAACCTCTGGAACGGAATCGGTGTGGATTCCTGGCTCGGTTCCTATAACGGGGCAAACCCGCTGTACGCCTATTACGATTGGCTGAAATTCACAGGCAACTAACTTGCAGGCAGGAGATGGACCCCGGCGGTGCGCAAGCGGCATCCGCCGGGGTCCTTTTGTCTATGCGGATCATAGCGGCTCATCTTCAATATTTGTTATTCCAATCGCCACATTGGTATGGCGGCTGCTGCCGTCCTTCTGTACGATATATAGCAAGAATACAGCACAGGAGGAACAGATTCGGGTGGGGCCGCCGCCAGGCAAATAGGCAGAAGCACCCAAGCGTATCTACGACAAGAAACCGCCTTATTATAGAGGCGGTTTCTTGTCCCTGCGGTATTTAGCGGCTGCTGCGGTCCCAGGCATTGACTTCCATGGTTTCGGTAAGTCCGCCGTAGGTGTTCCACTTGTGCACAAATTCGTCGAATTCTTCAAGCGGGCTGTCCGCGAAGATGATTTTGATGAAGGTTTTCTGCTCCAGCTTCTTCAGCAGCTCGCCGTCACGCTTCATCGTCGCTGTCGGAGGTCCCGTGAACTGCTCCTTACGGGAAGCCTCCTTCTGGCCCAGCAGCACAGGGGCAATGTCCTTCGGGATCTCCCGGATGACCCCGGAGGGGATCCGGGCCCCGTCGAAGGTTAGCGTGTACGAGGCTACCCGGATGCCGCCCAGCGGCAGCGCGGAAGATTGGGCGCTCGGCTGATCCCCCGCCATGGACCAGTCATAGCCCTCCGCAAGGCCATGGGCGAACTCGCCGGTCGAGGTAGCATATGAATCGAACAAATAATTCTGATACGTAAAAAAGATTTCAGGGTGCTTCATCTGCTTGTTAATCAGAATGGCACCATTGACAGGCAGGGTCCCTCTTCTCATGGTGAGCCCACCTGGCCCCGAAGGGATGGCAATTGCCCGGATGTGCGCCTCAGCGTCACTATTGGTCAGGGAGGACAGCGGCCAGCCGCGCATCCAGTAGGGTCCGGCAATGATGCCTGCCTTGCCGGAGATGAACTGGTTCGCTGCTCCCTCTTCGTCCAGCCAGGCACTGTCAGCGCTCAGATAACCGCGCTGTACCCATTGCTTCATGAGCTGGACAGCCTTCCTTGCCCCGGGCTGGATGGAGCCGTATTCCAGAGTGCCGTCACTCCGGCGGTTCCACTGCTCAGGAACCGTACCGAAGGCGCCGAACACCCAGCTGCTGTCTCCCATCCAGGTGCTGGGGCCGTTGCGGAATCCAACCGACAGGCCGTAGGTATCCTTGATCCCGTTGCCGTCCGGGTCCCGGTTGACGAAGGCATCCATGACCTGCTCCAGCTCATCCAGGGTCTGCGGGGCTTTCAGATGAAGCTTGTCCAGCCAATCCTGGCGGACCCAGAGCAGCGGATCGGAGTTATATTCATAATCCATAATGGGAATGGCATACCTGTGCGCGCCGCGCATGAAGGGGTTCCATGCCGAAGCATCCTCGGCAACAGCCTTCTTCCACACCTCGGACGCATGCTGCTCGAACAGGTCGCCGACTTCCATGAATTGCCCTGAATCAATCAGCTCCTGGATAATAGCGGCATCTCTGGTCGTTACGATGTCGGGCATATTGCCTTTGGCCAGCTCCAGCCTCAGCTTGTTGGCGTAAGTCTCTGAGGTCCCGGAGATCGTCCAGAGATAACGGATGCGGATGCCAAGCCGCTTCTCGGCCCAGGCCGTATGTACGTTATGCTCCAGGCTCTCCCCTTTGATAAAGTTCAGATTGGGGTTCACGGAGCCTACGGTATACAGGTCTACCGGAGGATCATATTTGCCTTCCTTAACATCGAAGTAAGGGGCTGTACTCTGCGGTGAAGCGGGCGGCTGACTATATTCGGTGCTGTCCCAGGAGCAGCCCGACAACATCAGGAGCAGCAGGAACAGCGGTGAACGGACTTTCATGTAACCACCTGCTTTTCGTAGAGTTCATAATCTTATGATACACTTCTCCATATTACAGCAAATGTCTTGCAAAGGATGATCTTTATGGTGGCATGGCGTCCCAACCTGTTCATTAAAATGGTGGCAATCCTGCTCTCGCTGATTGCCGCCACACTCTTATTCTACGGATCATCCTACCGTAAGGATGTCGGAGTCATTACAAGTCAGATCAAAACCACCGACCTGAATCATCTGGAATTTCTGACCCAGCAGATGGATAACAACATCAACCAGCTGGCGGGCAGCATGTATGCCCTGCAGCGAGACCCCACCATCCGTGATTATGAGCAGATTACGCAGCTGGGCCATCTTATTGATCCCGCCCAGACGATTATGACGGTGCTTGAGAAGCTGTCCCTCCAGACCAGCTCCAGTACGTGGGAGAACCGGATTGTCTTGTACAAGCCCTTCAGCGGGGAGACCTTGGGCTCGGATTCCTCGCTGTCCTTCGATGTCTCTGTCCTGCACAAGCCGCTCCCGGCGGGCTGGGAGTATATCTCGGAGGATCGGGCCGGTGCGGAGGCAGGCTTCCGGCTGCTCTTATCGGACCCTGCCCAGGCAACAAGCCGGCCGCGCGAGGCGCAGCTGCTGATGTCCATGTATTTACCGGTCTCCAATATTGAACGGATGTTCGATGCCTACCAGTCGCAGAACACGGGGGACACCTTCCTGTACCATCCGTCATTCGGCGTCATCCTCTCGCGGAGTTCGGACCGGCAGATGGCGGAGCAGGTCAACGCGGCACTGAATATCACGGCCGGGAAGAGTACCTCCGACATCTTCGATCTTAAGCAGGGCAGCTTCCTGGTCAGCTCGGTGCCCTCCTCGGCCATCGACTGGCAGGTCGTGCATTATTCACCGCTGAAGGAGATTCTTGAGCCGATCCGCAGCAGCCGCTCTTCTTTCCTGACAGGATCGGCTATCCTGCTGGTGATGAGCCTGCTTTTCTCCTTGCAGCTCTACCGCCAGGTGCAGCGTCCGGTGAGCCTTCTGCTGCGTTCGCTCAACCGGATGAAGGAAGGGCGCTGGTCTACCCGTATCCATACCCGGACCAACCCGGAGTTCACGCTGCTTAATGAAGAATTTAATGACATGGCCGAGAAAATTCAGTCGCTGATCGAGCAGGTCTATCTGGAGCAGCTCCGGGCCAAGGATGCCCATCTGAAGCAGCTTCAATCACAGATCAATCCGCATTTCCTGTACAACTGCCTGTTCTTCATCAAGAGCAAGGCTGCCATAGGAGATACCGAGTCCGTGGAGGCGATGGCACTCAGCTTAGGCGAATATTACCGCTATATCACCAGGGTCGATCATTCCCTCACCACCCTTCAGGATGAGCTGAAGCTGCTGGAGAATTACCTGAAGATCCAGAACCTGCGGAAGCAGCGTATCTGCTACGAGATGGATATGGAGAGCGAGCTGCTGGACCTGCACATTCCCCGGCTGCTGATTCAGCCGCTAGTAGAGAATAGTATCATTCATGGCATTGAGCGAAAAATCGGCCCGGGCTCCATCCGGATCACCGGCCGCCATACTGAGGAAGCCATTCTCATTACCGTCGAGGACAACGGCGCCGGTATGACAGAGGAAGCCATTGCCGCACTTCAGGCGAGTATCAACGAAACTACGCGTGAGGATGGAGGCTGCGGGCTATGGAATGTCCAGCAGCGTCTCAAATTACATTACGGTGAGGCTTCCGGCCTGATGATTGCCCCTTCACCGGAAGGCGGTCTAATAACAACTCTCCGTATGGAGAAGAAAGAGGAACCTGATGCACCAAATTCTATTGGTTGACGATGAACCCTATGTGGTCGATGATCTGTCCATTTCGATTCCCTGGGCGGAGATGGGCTTCGGACAGGTCCACAAGGCTTATTCCGGGTATGAGGCGCTGGAGCTGCTCCAGCGTCATCCCATCGATATTGTAGTCACAGATATCAATATGCCGGAGCTGTCCGGCACCGAGCTGATTGCCGCCATCCGCAAGCGCTGGAAGCATATCCGGGTGGTCATGCTGACCGGCTATGCGGAGTTTGAATATGCCCGCAAGGCCATTGAGGAGCAGGCCAGTGCCTATCTGCTTAAGCCGATAGCCAATGACCAGCTGATCGCCGTCATCGGTAAGCTGCAGGAGAAGCTGCGCAGTGACTGGGAGGCCTGGTCCTCCCACCAGCGGACGATGCAGACCTTCCGCGAGCATCTGCCCATTCTGCGGGACCGCCTGCTCGGGGAGCTGCTGCAGGGACGGAAGCTGCCCGGGCCGCAGCTTCAGGAGCGGCTGGACCAGTTCGACCTGCCGTTCAGGGCCGGACAGCCGGTCTGTCTGGCCGTGGTCCGTCCTGAGGAATTCTTCCGCCGCCAGGATATGCACAGCATGCTGCTGTTTGAATATGCAATCATTAATATCGCCCAGGAGCTGTTCCAGGACCGGTTCCTGATCTGGTCCTGCAAGGATGTACATGACTATCTCGTATTCCTGCTGCAGCCCAGGGAGGATCTTGAACATGGCGGCAATCCGGGAAATGAGGTGGCCCAGGCTGCCTATCAGCTGCAGAATCATGTCAGTACCCTGATGGGAGGCGGCCTGTCCGTGGTGACCACCGGCTGGGGAGACTTCCCGGATCAGGTCTACACTCTCTATCAATCCGCCATCTCAGCCATCCGCCAGCATATCGGCAGCGAGACCGGCATCTATCTCGATACTACGGATAACAGCAGCTCCCAGCCCGTGGAGATTCTCCAGCCGCTGTATGAGCCTCCGCTGCTGTTCCACATGTTCGAAGCGAACAACTGGCAGGGCATTGAAGACAAGCTGAACGCTATCGTATCGGAGCTGATCCACAGTCCCGAGCGGTCACTGGAGCATATCCAGGAAGCCCGTCTGCACTTGGAGACGGCCTTCTATTACTTCGCCCACAAGAATAACAAGCTGCTGAGCGAGATTGTCGGCAATCCGCTGCTGGAGCAGGCTCCCTTTCAGACGCCGGACAAGCTGCGGGAGTGGGCCATGGAGGTTATCCTTCTGCTGAGAGAGCATACGGATTCCGAACGGCGGAACAGCCGGACCGTGCTGATCCGCAAGGTCCATGAGTATATCAACCACAATCTGCACTATGTCTCCCTACAGGCCATCGCCGACCATGTCCAGATGCATCCGGTCTATCTCTCCAAAATGTACAAGCTGGAGACCGGCAAGCGGATCAGCGACTACATCAGTCAGGTAAAGATGGAAAAAGCGGCGTATCTGCTTATCCATACGCCGCTCAAAATTTATGAAGTTTCCTCGGAGCTCGGGTACTCCAACGCCCATTATTTCATCAAGCTCTTCAAGGAATATGCGGGGATGACCCCGCATGAATACCGTGACCGGGCGCTGTAATTCCGTCAGCCTGCGAAGGTAAGCTCTACCTCATGGGCGAAGCCGTCATCTACGGCCGGTACCAAGCCGTCCTCCAGTACCCGGCCGTCCAGCATCAGGCGGGCCGCCCCATCCTGCATGCGGTGGAAGCCCTCCGGCTTACGGACCTGAATCCGGTAGGAGGAGCTGCCAAGCTTCAAGGTGTAGGTAAGCTCCGTCTGCTCTTCCCGCAGCACCGGACTCAGGGCTATGCCCTGCTCCGTATATTCAATACCCAGCGCTTCCATCAGCGAGAGGGTGAGCCAGGTCGAGGTGCCGCTAAGCATCGGACCGATGTTCTCACCAGTCTCGCTGTTGTTGTATTGGGTGCAGAACCGCGGATTCCCGCAGACGGCAAACGGATCATCCATCGTCTTGAACGGCATAATCCGGTCCAGCAGCCAGTAGCCCAGGCGGCAGAGCTCTGCTGCCAGATCCGGGCTGGATACTTCCTTGGCCCCCTTGAACATAGCCGCAGCAGCCATCATGCAGGCATGCTTGAATACGCCGCCGTTCTCGCGGTCACCCGGGAAGTATTCATCCGATGCCGTGTGCGTGGATACCCGGCCCAGCGCCACCGGCGAGACCAGCTTCATGCCGTAAGGCGTCATCAGATGCGCCTTCATGGTGTCCAGCATCACCGCGATCTGATTCTCATCCGCACAGCCCGCCAGAATGCTCCAGCTGAACGAATTCAGGAAGTACGAGCCGTCCTTCGCCGGATCGGAGGACATCCCGTCCCCGGCAGCGCCAAGATACGTATATTCTCCGTTCGGATAGCGGTTGAACAGCACGCGGGCGAAGAAATCGCCCTTCCAGGCATGCTCCTGGATGCGTTCGCGCAGCTTGGCTCCGAAGCCGGTCAGCTCATCTGCATACGCCTGCTCGCCTTTGCGGGCGGCCAGAGCGGACAATTCATCGACCGCCACCTTCAGCAGGAAGGCGTTCATGACGCTCTCGGAATAATCACTCTCGAGCGAATCCCCGAAGACACCGCCGGCCTCCAGCTGCTTCCGGTAGAGAGCTTCCTTGGCCGGGCCGTTCAGGTAGGTGTCATCGAGCTTCAGACAGTCGTTCCAGTCAGCGAAGTCGAGCAGCGGCAGGCCGTGGCGTCCGATCGAGATCTGTCCGGAATAGACAATAATCGCCTTCAGGGTCTCGAATACCGGCCGTTCTGTGTCCGTGCCTGCTACCGGACAAGACTCATCGAGGAACTCCGAATCTCCGGTCAGCATGACATAACGGTAGACAGCCTGGATCAGCCATAGCGCATCATCGGACCATTTGCCCGGCTCTTTGCCGGCCCAGAAGAAATTGTGATACGCATACCCCAGCTCGAAGACCATGCTGGTCCATTCTTTCAGCAGGCTCTTGACGAGACCGCCCCGGCCCATCCCGACGAAATAATACATCGAGGCATACATATCCTGAATTTCACGGAAGCCGATCTCCCGGTAGCCCTTCTGGGTCTGACAGAAAGAACGGGAGACAAAGCTCTGGTAGAGCACCTGAAAAGGCAGATTACGGTTCACGAACTGGTCGAAATCCGCGTCCCCGGAGGATACCTGCAGGAACCTGGAGTAATTCCGCACGAACTTCAGGGATTGCGCCAAGGCTTCTTCCGCCGAGCTGCGGCTTGTGAAGCGGGCGATCAGCGCACCTACCTCTTCCTCCAGTACCGTATCGCTCCAGGATGCACCGCTCTTGTCGGAGACAAGGCCCGTCAGCTGGTCAACTGCTGCCGTGGCTCCGGCAGCAACCTGAATCTCCCCCGCTACCGCGAAGAAGCCCGGCCCCTTGCGGTGCAGAATGCTGCTTAGCTTCAGCGCGCCGGATGGGCGGTGAAGCGAGCCGGTGCCGACGAACTCATTGTAGCTGACGCAATATTCGCGGGGCAGCACCGGTCCGTCTTCCCCGTGGATGATCATCGTGTGGAAGCGCAGATCATGACGCCCGCCTTCCGGGTAATAGTCAGGGCTGATTGCAGCCACGGCACCATCAGCGTCCTGCAATACGCCGCCTTGCATAATAACATTGCTATACAGCACATCCTCGAATAGAGCGCCCGGTGCTGCCGAGCCGAACATGCCCGTGTACACCAGACGAAGCTGGCGGCTGCTCTCTCCATGGTTCGTAATCGTAACGCGCTGCATCTCGGTCGCCAGCGGCAGACCCTCAGCATGCGGCAGAATGAAGATGGTGCGCGTAATCTCAAGTCCGCCAGACAGGCGGTACGTGATGATGGTTACATTCTGTGAATGGCGGCAGACCGCCGATTCAATACCTTCTCCGCCCGGATCAGCGGAATAGAAGATCTGCTTCCCGTCCTCGAACAGATAGAATTGACGGTTGGCCGGGAAGCCGTTCTCCTCCTGGCGCATATCCCAGCGGGTCGCCAGCACCTGGGTAGCCGCATGGGAACGGAAGCTGCCGCCGCCAAGGCGGTCTACCACGCTCTTCGGTGTAGTCTGGAGCGGATGAGGGAACTCCAGCCGGTTGCCCAGCAGCAGATTGACCGCGAAGTGCGGACCCGGAACGGGGGAACGCAGGTCAATCACATGCTCGCCTTCAGCGTTAAGGGCACCAGCCCAGCCCGGTGCAGCCTGAAGCTGCGCCAGTGCCGCGATTGCAGCCGCCTCCGGTATAGCTATTGCCTGTTCCTGTCTTCCGGCATGGCGGATATGCAGGGATAGCTCCGTACCTGTATCATTCACGGTGAACAGCGCCGATGCGCCAGTCTCCTTCGGCAGCAGCGCTGCCACCTCCGGGAGCTTAAGCAGCTCCTGAATGGCAGGCAGCCGAAGCGGAAGTCCTGCTACGCCAACAGCCCCGATGCACCTGGAATCCGTGAAGATGGCGCTTAGCTGGCCGCCCTCGTCTATCCGGTCTGCGAATGCCTGTCTCAGGATATCTTCAGGCGAAGCAGCCGCTGCTCTTGCGGTATTGAATTTCAGCATCATGAATGGTTCTCCTCTTTTCCTGTTTTCTATTGGATGATACTCATTCCCTGTTATGTATACTCATTGGGCCGAAGGATTGGGGAAGGTTCTGGACAAGCATGAAGAACGGTTGCCCGTTCTCCATGTAATGATTATAGAAGTGTATGCGGCCAGTCTAAATACCAAATCGTAAGCCTGAATAACAAAATCCAAAGCATGTTCAAGGTGCTTAAGGTGCAGCTGCTGTCCCGTTATTCGTGAGCACAATATCATCCACGTCCACCGTCAGATGCCCGGTGCCGCCATCCTTGATATCCCCCAGCTCGAAGGAAATGCGGCCGATGGAGGTGCTGCCTCCGGCAACATCGAATTCTACGGTATATTCCTGATATTCACTGCCCAGATCAACAATTTTGCTCGTATACCCGTGCCAGTTGTAATTGTCTGCTACATCCAGCCAGCCGATGCTGATATTCATTTTGCGTTCAGCCGATGCCTTGGCCTTGAAGGTAAGTGTATAATGATTGCCTTCGTTGTAAGCGACTCCCTCATAAAAGACCTGCCGGTCCCAGGTGTTCGTGCCGGTGGAGCCCACCTTGATCTGCAGCGCTCCATCCACATTGTCAATGGCTAACTCCCCGTTGTCAGAGGAGTAGCTGCTCCAGCCCTTAAGCGGCTCTGAGAAGTCCCCGTTCGGAATCAGATTCTCCCCGTAAGCCTCACCATCCAGCACCGGGCTTACCTGAAGCAAGGAGATATGGCTCAGGTTGACCATATGCGCTCCCAGCTCTTCGGTGATCTTGCCCAGACTGAACTGGAGCACCGCTGCGGGATCCGTTGCCGGGGCAGTGAACAAATATTCATAGTGTCCGCCGTCTTGGCTGAGTCTCAGCTCCTGTTCCAGATAAGGAGTCCAGTTGCCATCCTCAGTCCCGTCATGCTGAACCAGCGCTTTAATATCCCGGCCTACCGAAGCATCCGCATCGAAGCGCAGCAGATATTTCTTGCCCTGCTCTACCGGGATGCCCGCTTGCTTCACCTGTGCATGCCAAGCCTCCGTTCCAGTTCCGCCGAGGCTAACCTGCAGTTCTCCATACACAGCCTTCATTACAGTGCTCTTCCCCGGGTCATTGTCATCCCAGTCCTTCTTGTATAGCGTCCAGTTGTCGGTGGAAGCGTCCTTGAAGCTGCCGTTCACCACCAGCTCGCGGGACAGATCCAGCCAGGCCAGATTGTAGCCGCTGCCGCCAAGACGGATGTAATAGCTTCCCGCAGGCAACTCCAGTGGTGCTCCAACGATCGCCCGGTAGGACTGAAGCCCTCCGGTATCGCCTACTGCCGTGCTGTAGACAGATTCCGTCACCACATTCTGCTTGCCGGCATCCAATACGGACAGGGTAAGCTCCGAATCCGCGCGCACACTGGATACGCGGGTTACCGGAATAATGCTGCCTGCCTGTGGCAGTACCACCTTGTATTCCACATAGTCGCCCTTATCCATGTCCGTAATATCCTTGCCGCCTTCACCGCTCGGAATCAGGCCGGTTCCTGAGGCTCTCCAGAACTGGTCTCCGCGCAGATGCAGGTAGTTAGTGAGCACTGGCGGATCGGTCATCCGTACCAGACGCACATTGTCAAGCTCGGTCTGTCCCGCAGCTGCGCCCAGAAGGAACGATAATGCAGCTTCCGTGCCGGACCCGCCGGACAGCTCAATTTCTGCTGTATAGCTCTTCCACTCCGGTGTCAACGTGAAGGTGGTTCCGTCAGGATAGACCGTCTGTCCACCGCTGCTTGCCAGCTTAATGCCAAGCGGCTGCGCCTCGGCCGATCTCGCATCGAAGGCAAGCTGGTAGACGGCTGCCGCCGACACAGGAATTCCTGCCTGGGTCAGCGTCACATCCTCCGGCGATCCTCCGGCCTTCTGCACGTCCGCCCGGAATTCCCGCTTCATCATCGGCAGGGCAAGTGTATTGGTTACACTAGCCTTCGCCGCTGCTTCCGAGCCCTGCCTAACGGCAAAGCTCCAATATCCGAGCCGCGCTTCTCCCAGATCGAAGCCTCCGTTATAGATCAGGTTGCCATCAGCAAGCGGGGTGCGTACTACCGGCGGTGCTTCTGTCTCTACCACTCTTACATTCGCGAAGTAGGCGGAAATGTTGTTCAGACCCAGATTGAATTCAAAGCGGGCATTATTGTCCGAAGCCTTGGCCATTGTGAAGCTGTACTCATACGGCTGCCAGTCCGGTGTAAGCTGGAAATTGCGCTCCCCGGAATAAGCCGTCCATCCGCCGCCGAATTCGGTCAGCTTGCTCATCAGCGGCCGGGCTGCGTCCGCTTTGGCATCGAAGGTTACCTTGTAGGCTTTACCCCGCTCCAGCAGCAGCGGCTTCTGCGCAAGCTGAATGGAGTAGTTCTGTTTGCCGGCCTCATGGACGGCAACCTTCACCGCCTTGCCCTTATCCTGATCATCAATGACGGAGGCTGTTCCGCTCCCGCCTTCATTCTCAATTAATTCCCAATATTCCGGCTGACCCTGGGCTGCTACAGTACCCTTGAAGTCCCCGTTGTAGATCTGATTCCCGTCTGCCAGGGCAGGACGCTGCGGGGCCGAGTGCCCCGGATCGATCGGCCGCTTGCCTGTTACATCCGGCCATTGGTCCAGGTTCTTGTACTTGTAGACCCTTACATAGTCCACATACATCTTATCCGACTTGAAGTCGGCCTTCGGATCACCCGGCCAGTCGCCGCCCACGGCCAAATTCAGAATCATATAGAACGGCCGGTCAAACGGAGCAGGATACGTATAGTAATCCGGCTGGCCTTTGGCCATCGTTCCCCAGTCTTTGGTTTCAAAATACATTTCATCGTCCACATAATACCGGATCAGGCCCGGAAGCCATTCCAGCGTGAAGTCGTGATAATCATCCGCGAAGGTCTGGCCCTCCGGCAGTACATAGGTTTTGGTCTGGGATGCGTGCGGAATGTCGTAGTGAATCGAGCCATGGACCGTTCTTGGATAGAGATCCGCCTCTGCCTTGCCGGCAACCGGTCCCGTCAATTCCATAATGTCCATCTCACCGCTTCCCGGCCAAGGTCCATACTGCGTCTCGTCATCGGTTGGCATCATCCAGATGGCTGGCCACATGCCCTGCTGAACCGGCAGCTTGGCCCGCACGGTAAATTTGCCGTAGGTCCAGTCGCCCTTCATCTTCGAGGTCAGCTTGGCTGAAGTATAATTCTTCCCGCCGTAAGCCTGCTTCCGGGCTTCCAGCTCCAGTACGCTCTGCCCGCTCTCTGTCGTAAGCGAAGCATTGTCCGGGTGATAATATTCCAGCTCGTTATTGTACACCGTGCCGGTATCCTGTACATTCCATTTGCCCTCATCAATGGCCTGGCCGTCGAATTCGTCATTCCACACCAGCTCCCATGGATTGTTCTGGGTTGGCGGAGTCGGGGCCGGCGTCGGGGTCGGCGTGGCAACAGGCGCCGCTGTCGGCACCGGCGTCGCTGGTGAAGGTGTTGAGCTTGGCGCTGGTGTGACAACACCGCCTGCACTTCCGCCGCCCGCTTGGGCCGGGGCAGTGGTAGCCTTGGCACTTGCCTGCGCTGTAGCTCCCGTGCCGGACAAGTCCCGAAGCGTCTCCCCGGACTTGAGTACCTGGCCGTTAAGCAGCACACGCTCCCCCTGGTTCTCAAGCCGGCCGATCTGCCCCCGGCTCACGATCTCTGATCCTGCAGCGCCTGCGCCGATGACCACAGTCTCTGCGCGTGAGCCCGCTCCGATCTCCACCTTCGCCGGCTTAAGCAATTCAATGCGCGCTGCGGTGCTGCCATCCTCCAGTACCATCCTTACCAGGGTGGTAAGCTTATTCAGCTTGATCTGTCCCAGGGTAGATTGGCGGAACACCACCGAATGGTCACCGCCTCCTGAGATATGTGCCGTTCCCTGCACCTTAATGCCCGAGAACGAGACTTCCCCTTCCCCTGCTCCGGCTGTGACGTAGAGATTGCCGCTGACCGGGCCGCCTTCGAGCTGCACATTCGCCCGGTTGACAATCACATTGCCGGACACGGCTCCAAGCTTCTGGCTTCCCTCGCCTGAGCTGATCCACCCGACCATCCGGCTCAGCAGCTCGGCCAGCTCGGCCCGGGTCATCTGCGCCTTGGGATTCAGCTTGCCGTCCGCATCGCCGCGCAGGTAACCGGCGTCCAGCATCGCACTCACGGCTTCCCGGGCATAGCCGCTGACCACTGCCGCATCTGACTGTGCAGCCAGCGCACTCGGGGAGCCCGCCTCCAGCGTGAATGCCCGGCTCAGCATGGTTACAGCTTCCTGGCGGGTGACCGCCGATCCCGGCTGGAACCGGCCGTCCGCGTAGCCTTGAATAACGCCTGCGGCATTCACGCGGCTTACATCCTTGCCATACCAGGAAGAAGCGCTTACATCACTGAACACAGTGCTGCCCGAATCCGAATAACGGAACACGCGGCTGATGATGGCGGCCATCTCTGCCCGTGAGACCGCTTGTCCCGGTCTGAATTGTCCTGCCTCGTCCCCTTGCAGAATTCCTGCGGCTGACAGCCTGTTCACTGCAGCCGACGCCCAGTGCTGTTTCATATCGGTGAACCCTGCCGCCCGGGCTGCATCTGCCTGTCCTGTACTTGCAGACAGCCTGTCTGCGTCTTTCCCGTTATCTGCCTGCGCTATTCCTGTAGTTCCCGGAAGCTGAATTCCTGACAGCAGCAATCCGGCAATCAGAAGCTTCGATATTCCTTTGCGGTACATCTGAACATTCCCCCTCGTGTAGAACCTTGTTGAATTCTGGCCCCGTGCCAGTCGATTTCAGTATAGGGTCCGTGTCCCGGAGACGACATACCAATTCCTTAGCCCTTATAACAAAGATGCAACTTTCGTAGTGTTGTTTTTCCAATTGTTTTTGGAGAACAGCAAAAAAGCCCAAATACCAGGCGGCTTCAAGAGCCGCCCGGTATTTGGGCACGGCGAATCTATGTAACTGTTAGCCGGTTATGAATCAGGCAATGCTCAAGAGGAGGCGTGGATTTGCGGGAAATCCTGTGCAACCTCTTCACCCGAGAACAGATCGTCAAGCGAGCTGAGCGTGCCATCCTCTTCAACCTGATACACCGACATTTTCTCGCCGTTGACCGTTAGTTCGATGAAACAGCCCCAGCAATAGAACTGGTGGGAGCCGATCTTGCCGATATCCTTGGAGTTGCAGTTTGGACACTTCATATAATACATTCCACCTATCCGTTAACAATATTAATGGCATTTTGGAGCCGTTCTTCACTCATCGCGGGAACCAGTACAGAATCCTCTCCGATAGTCATCTCTTCAGAACAAGGCAGCCATTTGCGGCCTTCGATCAAATCAGTTACAAGCCCGTCACTGATTTCCAGCGCTACTATTGTGTTTCCCAACTTTTGGTCAAAATAAACATCCGATATTCGCCCAAGCACCGTTCCCGATGCTGTAAGCACCTGCCTGTCCTTCAATTTGTTCTTTCCCAAGAGGAAAGTGTAGGATATATGGTCAGCGTCAACCTTAACAATCGACTCTTTATTGCGGATCATGACAGCATCTTCGCCATAAGCGGCAATATTATCCCATGCCACAACTTTCACAAGCCTTCCAAAAAAAGATTTACTTTCCAGTTCAATACCCGTAATATTCCAGTTTGAATCCAGTCCAATGTCGATTATTTCACCGACTTCCGTACCTTCTTCAACTTCATATACAGTGAGGCCAATCATATCTTGAAGCTTCATGGTATCCAAAGTCCCCTCACCTTAAGTATTGCATACGGGTCCCATGGGCCAAAGACCTCCCGAACGTCTGCCAGACTGCACGAAAACCTAGTCTTTTGTACGCAGCCGGTTCAAAACGGTTCCAACTTTCTGGGCCACAACCTGCATTTCTTCATTAGTATTACCCAAACCTGTACTAAAGCGAATCGCAGAGTTCAAAAGTTCTTCCGGAAGCTTCATCGCCTGCAGAACATGCGAGATTTCCAGAGATCCTGATGTACAGGCTGAGCCGCTGGCTGCCGCAATCCGTTCCATGTCCAGGTTCATCAGCAGCACATCTGTCTTGGCCCCGGGGAAGCTGATATTCAGAATTCCAGGCACCGTATGCTGTTCATTTCCGTTGATAACATATCTCTCTGCTCCGACCTGCTTGTCCAGCTCTTCCAGCAGTGTTCTGCGGAGCTCCAGAGCCTGCTCATGATGACCCGGCAGCCCTTGTACAACCAGTTCAACGGCTCTGGCGAACCCGGCGGTATGAGCCAGACTCTCCGTGCCCGCCCGCCGGCCGCGCTCCTGAAGTCCGCCATGCTGTCTTGGCATAAGCGGCGCCCCCCGCCGGACGTACAAGCCTCCAATCCCCTGAGGACCTCCGATCTTGTGGGCCGAGAAGCTCATATAGTCTACCGGCAGGTCGCGGAGCACCAGGGGCAGCGTTCCCAGAGCTTGTACAGCATCTACATGCACAAGCACACCCCGTTCGGCCGCTAATCTGCCAATCTCTTCTATAGGCTGTACAGTTCCCACTTCATTATTCACATACATTATGCTAATCAGTACTGTATCCTCGCGCAGAGCCGATTCTACATCCTCCAAAGAGACACGGCCGGTAGAATCGACAGGAAGATAGGTGACCTCGAAGCCCTGCCCTTCCAGTTCCGCGCAGGTATGCAGCACTGCATGATGCTCAACCGCTGTAGTAATGATATGTCTACCCTTGGAAGCAGAAGCATAGGCCGCCCCGAACAGGGCGAGATTATCGCTCTCCGTGCCGCCGCTTGTGAACACCCACTCCTCAGGGGAACAGCCCAAAAAGCCCGCGATTCTATCGCGCGCCCCATTTATAATTCTCTTGGCAGACCGTCCGAACTGGTGCACACTGGACGCATTGCCGTACTCGTTCAACAGCATATGATACATAACCGCTGCCACCTCCGGATGAACCGGTGTTGAGGCGGCGTGGTCCAAATAGATGGGTTTCATAACGAAATTCTCCACTTCTTGAAATTCAGGATTTTCTTAAAATATAAGAATTTATTTGTTTCACACGATAATTTATCCTTCTATTTCTCGCTGAAACGGTACCGTCCTTAAAAAGGACGGCAATGCCGTTTCCACTTACAGGACTACTAGATTATACTGCTGAACTGCCTGTTTTACCACCTGTTAATAAACACAATATTGTAACATTTGTCCATGGTTGGCGCTCCCGATCAGCCCTCTAATTCCGGCAACCGCGCGGCAAGCTGCTCCTCGGAGATCACTTCAATACCATGCAGCCGCAAGAGGGCTGTGGTCACCCCTTCTCCGGGGATTTTCCCGCCCGCAAATTCTCCGTTATAGATCCTTGAGCTGCCGCAGGAAGGGCTGTTCTCCTTAAGGACAACAAGCGTGGCAGCTAAGCTGCGTGCCTGCTCCAGCGCGGCATGCGCGCCTTCTATATACATTGCGGTTACATCATTCCCTGTTCTGTCAACCACCCGGGCCTGCCCCTCCAGCACATCTCTGCCGCTGCCGCCTATAATCTCTGCCGGTTCTCTCGGGGTAGAGAAGCCGCCCAGCAGCTCGGGGCATACTGCAACCGCCTGCCGGCTGTCCAGTAATTGCCGGATGCCCTGCTCCAGACAATCGGTTCCATTATATCTGACCTTCATTCCTGCCAGGCAGGAGCTTACGATAATCATGTGCTGCCGTCCCCCTTCGCAATCTTCAGTCTCATCTTATATAATTCTAATATAATGCTAAGACAAGCTGTTCGGTCTGTAAACCGTTAACTACCCAGGGAGGCATAGATAAAATGTGCGGAAGATATACGATTACGGTAACGCTGGAGGAGCTGATCGCCAAGTATTTCATCCGGGAGCATCCGCTCATCCAATATGCGCCAAGGTATAACGCGGCTCCGATGCAGCATATTGCTGCGGTTATTCATGACGGCACACAGAATAAGCTTGGAGAACTCCGCTGGGGGCTGCTCCCTTCCTGGTCCAAGGAGGACAAGAACGCTGCCAAGCTAATCAATGCACGCAGTGAAACGCTGCTGGAAAAGGCTTCATTCAAAGGGCTGGTGGCCTCCCGCCGCTGTGTGATTCCCGCAGACGGCTTCTATGACTGGGAGACCCTGGAAGGCGGCAAGCAGCCGATGCGGATCACGATGCGGGACGGTAAGCTGTTCTCCATGGCTGCACTGTATGATATCTGGACCAGTCCGGACGGCGGCAGAATCTCCACCTGCACGATCATCACCACCGCTCCGAACACTCTCATGAAAGACATCCATGACCGGATGCCGGTCATTCTGGATGCAGACGGGGAAGCGCAGTGGCTGGAGCGCAGCAACCGGAATATTCCCGACCTGATGAAGCTGCTGCGGCCTTACGATGCGGAACAGATGATGGCTTATCCCGTCTCCCCAGCCGTGGGCAATGCTCGGAGTGACTACCCGGAGCTGATCCGCAGAGCCGGGCCGGAGCCGGTGCAGGGCACCCTATTTTGACTGCTGCCTAGTGAAATATCTGCTGTTTGAAACCTCCGGTCCCAGGGTATTAACTAAAGCTCATACCTCATAATATCCATCCACAATACGTATCCCAGGAGGAATTTCATATGGCTCCCAGCAGACAAGCAGTGTCCTTAAGCTCATCCGGCGACTCCATCGAGCTGGAATGTCTCTATCATTCAACGCAGGGGCGATGGGCGTATGCCTATAACAAGGACACCTACCACTTAAGAATCCGCAGCAAAAAAAACAATGTAGACCGGGTATTTGCCCTGACCGGCGATAAATACGACTGGGAGCAGCATCATCAGGAGCTGAGCATGCGCAAGGTGGCTACCGACAGCTTCTTCGATTACTGGGAAGCAGAAATCTTCCCTGAGTTCAAACGCTTTTCCTACGGCTTCCGGCTGGAAACCGATCAGGAAACCGTATGGATGCTAGAATCCGGGTTCTTTACAGACAGGCTGCCCGAGCCTGCCGGAGGCTACTACGAAATGCCTTACCTTCATGAGGCCGACCTGCTCCAGGTTCCCGAATGGGCGAAATCTGCGGTCTTCTATCAGATTATGCCGGACCGGTTCGCTAACGGAGATCCGGCGAATGACCCCGAAGGGACGCTCGAATGGGGGGCACCGCCCACCCACGACAGCTATTTTGGCGGAGACTTGCAGGGGATGATTGACCATCTGGATTATATTGCCGAGCTTGGCGTAACGGCGCTGTATCTGACCCCGATCTTCCAGGCTCCCAGCAACCATAAATATGACACCGTTGACTACGGAACGATTGACGCCAGCTTCGGGGATCTTGATAAGCTCAAGCAACTGGTTGATCTCGCCCATTCCAAAGGGCTTAAGGTGGTCCTCGATGCCGTCTTCAATCATACCAGCTCCGAGTTCGCACCGTTCAAGGATGTGCTGGAGCATGGAGCGGATTCCAAATACGCAGGCTGGTTCCATGTCCATGATTATCCCGTTCAGGTGCTGGACGGCAAGGCCAACTATGATACCTTCGGCTTCTTCAGCGGAATGCCCAAGCTCAACACTGCCCATCCGGAAGCCAGAGATTATCTGCTGGATATCACCAAATTCTGGCTCAAGGAGGTACACATCGACGGCTGGCGGCTGGATGTAGCCAATGAGGTGGACCATGTATTCTGGCGGGATTTCCGCAAGGCGGTCAAAGAAATTAACCCGGAAGCGTTCATCATCGGCGAGGTGTGGAGCGACTCCCTCAGCTGGCTGCAGGGCGACCAGTTCGATTCGGTAATGAACTATCCCTTCTCTGACCGGCTGCTGAAGTTCTTCGGGACCGACGAGGAGGTTGATCCCGGAACCTTCGCTGCTCAAATCTACGGGCTGCTCATGCGTTATCCCCGGCAGGCGAATGAGGTACTGTTCAATCTTCTGGCGAGCCATGATACCCCGAGAGTGCTTAACCGGCTCGGCGGGGACAAGGGGCGGCTGAAGCTTGCGGTCACCTTCCTCTTCACCTTCACCGGGACGCCGTGCATCTTCTATGGGGACGAGATCGGACTTACCGGCGGAGACGACCCGGACTGCCGCAAATGTATGATCTGGGAAGAGGACCGGCAGGACCGTGAGCTGCTGCGCTTTTATCAGAGCCTCATTGCCCTGCGCAAAGAGCACGAGGTGCTGCGCACCGGCCAGTTCCGCTTCCTGCGGAGTGATCCGGGCAGCCGGGCCCTAGTGTATGAACGCTGGAATGAGCACACCCGCTTCACAGTCTGGATGAATAATTCCGCTGAACCGCTGACGCTTATGCAATCCCTGGGTGAGGGCACTTGGCAGGATGCCTTGAGCGGCGAGCCTGTGGAGCAGGATGGGGAGAAAATCCGCATGACGCTGGAGCCGCTGGAATACCGGATTCTGTATAGCCGACAAGCTGGCGGCGAAGCCTGATTACCTGCGCACCGGCACAATGTATGCTGTTTTTGGCATACATTCGGGCCATGTGCCTGCGCACCACCACAATGTATGCTGTTTTTGGCATACATTCGGGCCATGTGCCTGCGCACCGGCACAATGTATGCTGTTTTTGGCATACGTTCGGGCCATGCACCTGCGCACCACCACAATGTATGCTGTTTTTGGCATACATTCGGGCCATGCGCCTGCGCACCACCACAATGTATGCTGTTTTTGGCATACATTCGGGCCATGCGCCTGCGCACCGGCACAATGTATGCTGTTTTTGGCATACATTCGGGCCAATCAAAGACAAAGACAAGTCCCAGGAAGGGGCTTGTTTGTTTATAGCTGTTTGTTACACCGAACCAGACAACCAGAGGTGGTAGACTTTTGTAAGGACAATCGTTCTTCACACACTATACAATGACAGGAGAATCACCCTATGAACATCAGAACCGCAACCGAAGCCGATTATGATTATCTCGCAAGCCGTGACCACCATATCCTGAACTCACTTCTTCTCTCTAAAATAAACCAGCAGGAAATTTACATTCTGAGCGAGGGTAGCCTGGACATTGGCTGGCTGCGGTACGGGTATTTCTGGGACCAGATCCCCTTCATGAATCTGCTGTGGATTGATGAGCCTTATCGCGGCGCAGGATTCGGCCGACAGGCGGTGCAGCACTGGGAGCAAGCGATGCAGGCCATGGGCCATAAGCAGGTTATGACCTCCTCGATGGCGAGTGAAGAGGCACAGCATTTCTACCGGAAACTGGGCTACCGGGACTCAGGCTGCCTGCTGCCGGATAATGAGCCGCTAGAGATTTTCTTCACCAAAGCGCTGTAGCTGATACTAACTGCTCAAATGCTGGTTTTTCAGACCGGCTCCAAGCTCCGCCGTGTACCTGGTCAGCCGCAGGCTGATCTCGGTGCGCATCACATCCCGGGTAAGTCCGAAGCGTTCCTGATAGCCCCGGCAAAAGATTTTGTAATACACCAGGAACTCCTCCTGCTCATCGGCCAGCACCCGGATATTATGCTGCTTCAGTTCCTTCTGGAGCTGGTAGGTATCCTGCATAATACGCTGCTGAATCGCCTGGCCGGCGAGCATGAAAGCCCGCTTAAGAATACTATTGGACAGCTCAAGCTCCTTCAGACTTTTGCTGACCATCGTATCGAGGTAAGGAAGCAGAATGAGGTCACGCACCATCGTCCGCTCCTCTACCGTAATCATTTTCCTGCCCTCTGTCCCCTGCTTCTGCTCATACTGCTGGACATGCTCTGTCATTAACATTTTGGATTTCCACCGCTCGTTTCCGTCTAGCTTGCTCATTTATAGTGCCCCCCAATCTGCTGCGCCCGTTCCAGAGCAACCCCAGACTCCAGCAAAGAAGACGCGCGGATCAGCGCCCCGCTTCCGTACCGGTTCTTGATCTGATCAATAGCCCGTTCTCTGCTACTGCTTCGTATCCGGTCGTCGAACAAGGTCAGCTGCATCACGCTGTCATCCGTGAGCTGGGATATAGAGATAGCCAGCCGGCTAATCGGCAAGCCGCTCCAATGATCTACGAATAGACGGTAGGCAGCCGCTGCCACCTCATGGGTTAACGACGAAGGCTCCGGCAGTGTCGTCTGCCGGCTGTAGGCATTCGAGGTGTTGCCGTCTGTCTCCACTACCGCAACGGACACCACAGCTCCCATGTATCGGTACTTCCGCGCCCGCCGGCAGACCTCAATCACCAGTTCCAGCAGCACCACCTCAATCTCCGGCAGCCGGGTATACAGATTCCAGCGCAGCGCCTTCCCGTGGCCGACGGACTTCATCTCATGGCGTATCCCGGTCACCACCGGGCTGGGATCGATGCCGCGTGCGGTCTGCCAATAATATTCCGCTTGAATATCGCTCTGCTTACCCAGCGTGGTGCGCATTCTCCGCTTCAGCTCGCCCAGCTCCATCCGGGCAATGTCTCCAATGGTCGAAATACCCATGCGGTAGAAATTCTTGGTCATCCGGCCCGCCACCATGAACATTTCATGCACCGGGCGCGGCCATAGCTCTGTGTCCAGATTATCGTAATCCAGCCGGAAGGTTCCGGCTGCCTTCTTCTTGGCGAAATTATTGGCCATTTTAGCGAGGATTTTGGACGGGCCGATGCCCACCCGGGTCCACACTCCGGTAGATAACAGAACATGCTGCTGGATCGAGTGAATCAGCTCCGGCAAATCCCCTCCGAACACGCGCAGAGAACCGGTCACATCCAGGAACTGCTCATCAATGCTGAACGCCTCCACCAGATCGGTATACCCCTGGTAGATCTCTGAGATCAGCAGCGAGACCTGAATATACGTCCCCATCCGCGGCCGGATGACCACGAGATCCCGGCATTTCGTCAGGGCTTCGCCCACGCGTGATGCGGTAGTTACGCCATAGGATTTCGCAAGCGGGCAGGCGGCCAGCACAATCCCGTTCATCCGCGACGGATCACCCACAGCGACAGGCTGATCCGCATATTCGGGATGGGCCGCCTTCTCGACGCTGGCATAGAAGGACTGGCAGTCCGAGAGCAGAATAATCCGGTCCTTAGGCATACCTCCGCCCCCGTACCGGATGCCACGACAGAATATTGGCGGTTAGGAATACACGGGGCTGGCCGGTACTCAGACAGGTGGCACGTATGCGGCCGTCACGAATGCCGCGCACTTCAATTTTCCGCTGCGTAATCTGGCCCGCTTTGTCCAGGTATATCATTTCTATGGTTTGGCCGATGCTCATCTTCATGACTAATCGCCTCCGGGCTTAAGTAAGAACATTTGTTTGTATTATAACCAGGATTAAGATTTTTAAGCAATGGTAAAATAGAACAAATGTTCCCGTTAAGATAGGGTATGCTGAGTCGGAGATAGTTAGAACCGGGAAGGAACATTTAGAGATAGAGAAAAGCTGGAACAAACAGGAATTCCACCGCATTCACTAGCTGGAACTGAAACCCAAAAGGAGGTAATATTGAATAATGTCATACCCCCTCAAAGGAGAACGTCCATGCTTCTAAAAGCGAGTCTCCAATCGACTCTCATTTTCGTTTTTTTGTTAGCCCTGGCCGCCTGTAGCAAGGGGATAATGTTTTTAAAGGGAAGGTACACACAGTAGATGTAGAGAATACAAGGATCTTGGTAATCGCTCAGTTGAAAGAAGAAGACTTGAATAAGAATTACAAGGAAGTTCTAGAAACTAATATGTATTCTCAAGCCATTTGGGTAAATGGAGTTTCACCTTCTAAATATAAAAGGGTGAAGAAATTGAAGTGTTCTATCAAACAAGTGATGATTCCTTTCCGGCACAAGTTACCGCCAGCAAAATTGTAAAATCAAAAATGGAGTAATGTAGCCTGCAGGCCAAGCAAGGGCCCCGAGCTACTTCGGTTCCTTACGGACCAGAGAGCCGTTAATTTGAAGAAACAGGAACTTCTTGCGGAGTAACGGACCGAGTGGACCTTATTGTCTCTCTAAAGAACGTTTAGGAGCGGAATATTCGTTAATAAGGGCCGTGTCCGCAACTTGCCCAAGTTGTGACTCTCCTTCGAAATAAGCGCGTCTCAGTCCGTAACGCCGAGCCGACCGTCCCATTAAGACCGAACCCCGTCGGAGTATGAGCGTACACTGATCAAGGAGAATAGAGGATGAATGGATTGATCTAGTATAAAAAATCCCGCCGACCAATTAAGGCTGACGGTTTTTTTTCTTTTATCCAGTCGAAACGCCGGAAAAGGTCACGGGTCCGGTAACACTGGCAGTATTGAGCAGAACATTGGTGCTGTTATTGGCCACACCCAAAGAATAGGCATTGGATGGATTGCAAGTACGATTAACACATTAATGTGTGATGATAGGAAAAGCTGAACGTAAAGCCCCTCCGCCTTGCTGGAGCTGTGAGGATAGCTTATACTTCCTATGTTATCCCTGCAAGGGGGACTAAACTAAGAATAAAGAGAGGTCAACCATCATGTTTGAAGGCAAAAAGAGGACTGCCGTCTGGATCGGCTTAAGTCTCTACACGATCCTCACCTTATTTTTCTTGTTTGCCGGCTTCAACCGCTCATCGGCTCTGCCGGAGACAGGCTTACGGTATCAGCTGACCTTTGACGGAATTCCGCTGCACTTTCCAGGCGGTGGTTATTTGAATCTATGGGTCTTCAATCTGGGTAACTATTTGGCCTTCGTACCGTTCGGCCTCGTTATCCCGCTGCTGGTTCGCTGCCGCTTCCTGCCGTTCCTCTTAGTCTTCTTAGCAGCCATTACCGGGGTAGAGCTGATTCAGATGGTAACCCGTTTGGGTGCGTTCGATATCAACGATATCGTTATTAATACGCTCGGTGCGGCTGTCGGCTACGGCGCCCAGCGGCTGATCCGCCGCGACCGGACAACGCCAAGAGGGGT
Source organism: Paenibacillus sp. FSL R7-0210 (assembly GCF_038009085.1). Classification (NCBI taxonomy): domain Bacteria; kingdom Bacillati; phylum Bacillota; class Bacilli; order Caryophanales; family Paenibacillaceae; genus Paenibacillus; species Paenibacillus sp. FSL R7-0210. The sequence goes on along the minus strand of NZ_JBBPAR010000001.1, from coordinate 548,527 downwards.
GCTCAAGCTCCTGTCCTCAGGCGCTATCTTGACATTAATCGTCTACTCCGCCGTGAGCGGTATTAACTATTATTTGGATCATGGCCGCGGGGAGATCAGAGCGCTGGACCAGCTCCCCCTTGAGCATGGTGAAGTGCAGTGGGAACAAGGACTCCATAGTTTCACTATGGCACAGGAGCAGATTGAACCGGCGGTCAATCTCTATAGCCCTGATCATCCGGGACTCCACGAGTTCTCAATACGCCTGGATGGACAGTATAAGGAGTTAGCCGGGAATTTCGGCGTCCCTGACGATGCTATACCTGCTAAGGGCAGCGGCACCAGCAGCGTCATGATCAGCGCCGACGGAGAAGAGCTTTACTCCCTGGATGTGAATATCGCACCGAGCGAGAATCAGCCGCTGTCTTTTCAGGTGCCGCTTGAAGGCAAACAGGAGCTGACCCTTACAGTCAAAACTGATGCTGCCGACCCTCGAACCCATGCGGTATTGTGGGACCTTACGCTCGTAGAGGCCAATGCCGGCCAAAAGCTGGCAACGCGGCTTCAGCGGCTGCTGGGCGGGGGATAAAATAAATAGGCCCGCTAGCCAGATAGCTCCTGCAGATAGAAACTTATGCGTGCCCCTTCCAAGCCGTGGATGGCCGAGGGGTCTTTTTCGCATTTGTGAATGAGATTATTTAAGCGCTTCGTTAAACGCACTTTCGATTTGCTCCGCATTCTTGGAGACCGTAAACAAAATATATGGGCCTTTGACCTTTAATATATGCTTTTCGACGAGGTAAAATTGCTCAGGACGGTAGTCCTTCAGCTTGACCTTTTGAGCCTCAATTCTTTTCATGATTTTCTCCTTAACGCTTTCCGCCTGATTCTCTTGCTTCACCCTGATCACGGCCAGCTCATTTGCTTCGACGTTCGATTCTGCCGTATAGAGCACAAAATCCTGAACTTCCTCTGCATTAAAATGATAGAGCTTCTTAAGCCTGTTCATATCCCCTTTTTCCATGGCTTCCATAGAAGCCGCTTGCTTGATACGCTCCTCAATGGTATGGACAGGAACATCCTTGGCGTCTTCCTTCTTACTGGAGCATCCGATCAGAATGCCACATAAGCTCATGACTGCAGCCAGGACAACTAAGTATTTCATTCTCTTTCCCGGAAACATCGTTACTCAACCCCTTTATGGATTATTCCACAGAATCTGCTAATGATGTAATAGATGGATCTTCAACAAATGTGGTGATGTTATACAAAATCAGCATGTCGCGGATTTGCCGTTCTTCCGTAAGCTTCAGTAGATCCCCATCATAATAACGGAGGTCTACCACATCAATTTCACTGAAATGCGATGTTAAAAAAGGGATCAGGCTGTTGGCATACGAATCTTTAACAATAAGCAGTCTCCGCCCTTCCGTATGTCCGGTTGTTATGCGGATCAGGCTATGATTCCCATTGAAAAAAACAGTGTATTTATCCTTCTTTGTGAGGTTTTCCATAACGTACATCGAATCCGCACTTTGCTGTTCGTGGGCATAATCCACGGACAGGGCCGCCGGTCTCTTGGGATAATACAGCTCTATAGAATCCGGCTGTACGTGCCTGAATCCGCTTTTCGAATACAAAGATCCGTAGAACTGACCGGTGACCTCACGAATGTTGAAATCGTCTTCGTTCTTGGGGGTAAAACTTATGGATGCACCCAGCTCCCGATAGGCTAGAAAAGCGCCTTTGGTCGTCCAGTGATGGTCCGTTTTGTAATAGAGCGGCTGCTCCTTGTTCGCCTCCAGCGCGGGGAAAACATCGATCCAGTGAATATTCCCGAGATCAGAAGCCTTTATCTTGTTCCAATAGACCCTCTCACCGCCCCCGGAAGCATAAGGCGGCAATTTATCCTCAAGTATGGAAGCTGCCGTCGGCACCAGCATCATATATTTGCGCAGACCAGGCGTAGCCTGATCAAAGGCTTGAATGGCTTTCACCTTGTCTTCCAACTCTCCTTCCCCGGGAGGAGTAAATTTTTGAATTAAGTATCCGTCCTTGCCGATGTAAACCCCGTTGCTCTCTTTCCTTCCCAATCCCCGGTCCGCGTCAGATTTCAGTCCAATCCAAAAGTCCCTCTCCATAAACTGATCCGATAGATACGCTTCAAATTCGGAAGTAAACTTGCCTGATTCTAAGGCTTGAAGCGAGAAGGCCGGGAGCTGCTGCAGCATCCGGTTCTCTGATTCGGAAAATACCTTTCCCGGGGTCAGAATATTGACAACCAATACCGCCCCGGTAAACATAAGCAGTACAATGGCGAGTGCGCGGTAATAGACTTGGTCGTATTTCTTCAATCAAATCACCTCCAGCAAAAACATCAAAAACGAAAGTATAAGAATGGATTGTACGTTGCATTGACCAGATACGCTGTTGAGGCCACGATGAAAATGCAGTAGATGACAAGCGTGGCAATCGTGCCGGACCGGGCAAATCTGGTTCGGATACGGGCCAAGGCTTTGCCGGGTAACGGAGTGGCACAAACCGTGAGGATCAGCAGCAGCAGGGCATTCCCCGACAGATCGTAGAGCGCCCGGTTGTCAGCGAATCCATGTGTTCCGGCACCAAACATCGTTCCGATGAAGGTCAGGGCTGCGGGCAATTGTTCAAATTCGAAAAATACCCAGCCGATGATCACGATCATCAGGGTGTAGACATGGCTTACCAAGACAGGCAAGCGCTGAAGCTGTTTCAAGAGAATTAGCTTTTCAAGTGTGACAAAGAGACCGAAATATAAGCCCCAAATGATAAAATTCCAGCTCGCTCCATGCCACAATCCGGTTATAAACCATACCACCGCCAAGTTTCGGAGCTGTTTCAGCTTACCCGCCCGGTTCCCGCCGAGCGGGATGTAGATATATTCACGGAACCAGGCACCGAGCGAAATATGCCATCTCCGCCAAAATTCCGTAATGCTCCTGGAAATATAAGGATAGTCAAAGTTCTTCATAAATTCGAACCCGAACATTCTACCCAGACCACGTGCCATATCCGAATACCCGCTAAAATCGAAATAAATTTGAAACGTGAAGGCGACAATGCCGAGCCATGCAGAAAGAACCGACAGCTCCCCCGCAGGCACCGCTTTGACGCTTGTCCACAGCAAACCGATATTGTTGGCAAGCAATACTTTTTTAGCAAGCCCCCTAATAAATAGTTCCGCTCCTTCGCCAAAACGCTCCAACGTCACTGTGCGCTTAGCGAGCTGTCCCGCGATATCTTCATATTTAACAATCGGTCCCGCCACAAGCTGCGGAAACATCGTTACGTAGGCGCCGAAGGAGATCAGGTTCTTCTGAACACTCACTTTCCCCCGATAAATGTCGATTACGTAAGACATCGTCTGGAACGTGTAGAACGATATGCCCACCGGAAGCGGAAGATCTGCTGCCTGCAAATGCAGGTTAAAGAGCGAATTGATATTATCGAACACGAAGCCCGCGTATTTAAAGAAGCCAAGAATCCCCAGGCTGCCCATCATGGACAGGATCAACACTCCGCGTGCAATCACTTTACGATGCCTGTATCTATCGATCAGAACCCCGTTCACATAGTCGAATACCGTCGAGAAGATCATCAGGAAAATGTAGACGGGCTCGCCCCATGCATAGAAGATCAGGCTTGCGGCGAGCAGAACAGCATTTCTAATCCTCATAGGCGAGATATAGTAGATCAGCAGGGTGACCGGCAGAAAGAGAAATACAAATATAAGGCTGCTAAAAACCAATCCCCGTCACCTCCAGAGCTTCACCTGGCTGCATGTTATTTCACCCGATCTTTCAGCAAATCGAGCATACGTGTATAGAATTCCGGTTTAAAATGAATGCCGTCCGAGCTATACAAATGTTGGCCGTCATCAAAGATCGAAGATAAATCGGCAAATCCAACCTGCTGCTTGTCCGCCAGCTCTTGTAAGCCTTGGTTGTAATCGCTGATATTTTTGTAACGTGGCTCCACTTGTTCAGCCTCTGGCGTGACCGGAGTGACCGGCAAAACCGTTATGGATGCCTCCGGAAGCTTCTCCCTGATACTGTCGATCAATTCGGCGTAAAACTTCAGCGAATACTGCTTGGGGTTATCGGTAATTTGGGGCGGCAACAGGATATCATCGGACCCCAGCATGATAAATACATATTGCGGCTTCCGCTCTGCCAGCTTGTCCACATCTCCACTCATCAGAGATAGCTCGGTAGTCTTTCCGGCACCTGCCACTACATTGAACTCGTCCAGAATGTCATGGTAAGATAGTGCCTCTGTAATCGAATCTCCCAGAAATACGCTGTTCTTAAATATCGTTTTATAGGAAGTCTGGTTTGACTTCTCCACCTGAGCTGTGTCATTGGCTTGCGGCTGAGACGTCGCGCTTTGCGGGTTTTGTCCACTCCCGCATGCTGCCAGGGTGAGTACGGTGCTGCCTATAACTAGCGTTGAAATGATTTTTTTTAACATGAACATGGTCCTCTCTTCATTTAAATTATCCTTCCGAAAAAAAGTATAATCGGGCAAGGTCAAGATAAAGTGCAGAGCAAATCAATGCCATATCAAAAAATAAAAAAAGAAAAAGTGCAGAACCAAGGTCTGCACTTTCTTCCGTATTGCTACGCTTTTTTATTCAATTGAAAATAAAACATCACTCCATCGGAGGTATTGTTCACGCCGTAAGGCACATCGTGCATCTCCAAAATTTTCTTGGATATGGCAAGACCAAGACCCGTCCCACCATTAGACCGGTGGCGGGAGGTTTCACCGCGGTAGAAACGGTCCCATACTTTCTCCAGCTGCTCATCGGGGATATGGGCGCCTTTATTTTCGATACAAATTAGAATGGTGTCCCTCTCTTCCGAAGCGTTGACATATATAGATTCTTGCTCCGGCGTATACGAAATCGCATTGGTCAGGAAATTGACGATGACCTGCTCTATACGGCGCTCGTTCCCCTGGACTTGGGCAGGAATCAGCGAAGTGTGGAGAAGCAGCTGCTTGGCTGCCAAATCCGGCGTTAATTTAGTACACACCCGGTTGATGACAACATCGATATAGAACGAACCGGTGTCCATTTTATACGTACCCGATTCATATTTGGCCAACTCCAGCATATCGTCAATCAGCACATTCATCCGGCCGACCTCGTCTTCCATTGCCGCAAAATAATGCTCCCGCTTATGGCTGGCAACCCCGTCATTCAAAATATCAAGGCAGCTCTGAATGACGCTTAACGGAGTCTTCAGCTCATGCGATACGCCGGCTATAAATTCTTTTCGCGTATGCTCCAGCTGCTTTTCTTTCTCAATATCCTGTTCAAGCTGGAGAATATGGGCGTGCAGGCGCTCGGAAAGCTCGTTAATGTTGCCCGACAAGTCTCCGATTTCATCCTTCGTGGTGACGGGAATTTTCTCCGAAAAATCGAGGTTTGCCATTTGCCGGGTGGTACGGCTGATACGCAGCAAAGGGCGGGCAATCTGGCGGGAGTAGTAAAACGATGTCAGCAGCACAAACAGCAAGGCCGCAATAATGATATACACATAGTAGTCGTTGATGATCCCTGCGGCTTCATTAACCGGCTGCAGCGATGTCATCGCGAACAGGTATGCCGGATTTCCGTCGCGGTCCCGGGTACGGTCCACGATAATTTTGTAGTTCACGTGATTTTCTTCAACATCTATAACCTGTTTAGCGTTCGCGGCATCCTTCAAGTCACCGTATAATAGATCCGCCTGAAAAGCTTTGATGCGGTCCAGAAACAGGTGATTGGTGTAACGCGAGACCCCAGCCCCTTCCGGCACCCGGACTTTCGTAATCGTTCCTGTGACCAGAAAGGTGGAATATTGCTCACGATATTGGACCGCACCTAATCGGCCCAGTACCTCGTACTCTTTGCTCACCATCTGATGATTCTCCAGCCGGCTCTCATCTCTCAGATTGGCACGAATCCTTCCCATCCGCTGGATCACTGGCTGATTGTTGATGATTAAGCCTTCCATGGCGATCATTCCCCCCTCTTCAATCCAGGGAGTGAGGAACGTTTGATTGCTGCTGAAGTCCTCTACGTTAATAAAACTGTATAGCGGCACGGTTATCGTTGTATCAGCAAGCGCCGGTTCGTCCGAATGATCCAGCTTAATGTCCATGAAGAAATCATCTGCAAACTTTAAATTTCCGCGGGAGTCCAAAGCCGTGATCCAGGTGTTATGCTTTTGAAAAAAGTCTTGCTCCAGCTTGGCCATCTCCTGCGTGTTCGAGCCATGATCCAGGTAGTCTTGTTCATAAGCCTGAAGTGCCGCGTTAACGTCTTTTATTTTCTGATGAACGTAGAACTGTTTGAAAAATACGGTCTGCAAGATGAAAATAACGGCGATCAGGAACAGGCACAATCCTGCTGTCAGCAGGAACAGTTTAAGCACAATCCCCTTTTTCATAGCTCTTCCTCAAATTTATATCCTGAACGCACAACCGTAACAATCTGCCTGGCATGCTCCCCCAGCTTGGAACGCAAATTGCGGATATGACTGTTAACCGTACGATCATCGCCCGCGAAATCATATCCCCAAATTTTCGTAATCAGCTGCTCTCTGCTGATAATGATCCCTTTGTTTTGCAGTAGATAGGCTAATATTTCGAATTCCGTATGCGTTAGATCAGAGCTTTTGCCGTCAACCGAAACGGTCCGGGATGGAAAATGGATTGAAATGCCTCCGCCGGACACCCTGTCGCTTTCATGCTCATGCGTATGCCTGCTCTCCAGCAGCCGCTTGGCCCGGGCCAACAGAATGAGCGGGCGGTAAGGCTTGGTCACGTAGTCGTCAGCGCCAAGCTCGAACCCCAGCAACGTATCGTCCTCATCCGAACGGGCCGTCAATATGATAATCGGCACATTCGACGTCTTGCGGATTCGCCTGCATACGGACCATCCATCCAATTCCGGCAACATGATGTCCAGCAAAATCAAGTCCACCTCATGCTCCTGAAATAACGAGATCGCCTGCTTTCCGTCAATGGCTTCAATCACGCGATATCCCTCTTCCAGCAGATAATCTTTCATAATTTCACGTAGAATATTTTCATCTTCCACAATCAATATTGTTTTTGACATATGATAACCTCACCCTTTTTTTGTAGAACCAGGAACATAAAACGCATAGAACTACCAAAGTATACAATAAGGTTACCCTATACAGATAAAGATCATATGCAGATGAACTGCAGATCAAATAAAAAGACAGCGAGATAAAAAAAGATCCTCCCCAAGTTTCTTGAGAAGGACGATTTAAAGACATTTTTATATATAAAACATGTAATTATCCGCCTGGCTCTCTTCCTTGAAGTTGATCAGGTCGGACAAGGTGGTGGAGTCCAGCACATCGGCGATGCTGTCGCGGATGCGCAGCCAGAGGTCGCGCTTGGCCGGGTCGTCTTCTTCGGTGAAGTCTACCGGGGAGATCGGGCCTTCCAGGACGCGGATGATATCTCCGGCGGTAATGGTGTTGGTCTCGCGGGACAGAATATAACCGCCGTAAGCTCCGCGGATGCTCTTCACCAGGCCTGCATTGCGCAGCGGGGCGATGAGCTGCTCCAGGTAATGCTCGGAGAGTCCGTTTTTCTCGGCGATGCTCTTAAGTGATGTAGGCCCCTCGCCGAATTTCAGGGCAAGCTCCATCATAATGGTTAATCCGTAACGTCCTTTGGTTGAGATTTTCAAAGGGGCACCTCTTTCGGTTTAGTTGCATATCAATGTATTCCGATGTCTGCTCTCAGCTTATGTTATCATATCTATGGACACATTTGAAACAGCAAACGGCAATAATTCACGATTTTGTTCTCCACTGGTGGACAAATTGTCAATTTCGGACCGTTTTTCGCTATATTTCATAGCAGTAGTGTCCTCGTTTGGGGTAGACAGGTATGTTATAATACACAATGAGCCGGGTGTTCAGTGAGAACGCCGGTATTTTGTGTACAGAAAATGGTGATCACGATGACAAAAGCTAATCAGGATATCCGGGTCGTCGTCGGGATGTCGGGCGGAGTGGATTCCTCTGTTACAGCGCTGCTGCTGAAGCAGCAGGGATATGACGTCATCGGCATCTTCATGAAGAATTGGGATGATACCGACGAGTTCGGCGTATGTACGGCCGAGACCGATGCCGAGGATGTGCGCCGCGTCTGCGAGCAGATCGATATTCCTTACTATACCGTTAATTTCGAGAAGGAATACTTTGATAAAGTCTTTTCCTATTTCCTTGAAGAATATAAGGCTGGCCGGACCCCAAATCCGGATGTGATGTGCAACCGCGAGATCAAGTTCGGCGAATTCCTGAACAAAGCACTGCAGCTTGGCGCAGATTATGTCGCTACGGGGCATTACGCCCGGGTCGTGGAAGAAGACGGCCTGTTCAAGCTGCTGCGCGGTGTGGACAACAACAAGGACCAGACGTATTTCCTAAATGCGCTGAACCAGTACCAGCTCTCGAAGGCCATGTTCCCGATCGGACATCTGCCGAAGCCGGAGGTACGCCGGATTGCCGAGGAAGCCGGACTCTATACCGCGAAGAAAAAAGACAGCACCGGCGTCTGCTTCATCGGAGAGCGCAATTTCCGCGAATTCCTCAGCCAATACCTGCCTGCACAGTCAGGCAATATGGTCGATATCGCTACGGGCGAAGTGAAGGGCCGGCATGACGGCCTCATGTACTACACGCTGGGCCAGCGCCAGGGGCTTGGTATCGGCGGCTCGGGGACAGGTGAACCCTGGTTCGTGGCCGAGAAGGATCTGGCAAGCAATACCCTGTATGTGGTGCAAGGTGAGAAGCACATCAGCCTGTACTCGACCAGTCTTATAGCTTCAGGGGTGAACTGGATTGATCCGGACACCCTTGGTGATGAGCCGCTGAAATGTACTGCCAAGTTCCGCTACCGCCAGCCGGATCAGGGCGTTACGCTGACGAAGCAGGCCGATGGAACCGTCCATGTGGCCTTTGACGTTCAGCAGAAGGCGATTACGCCCGGACAAGCCGTGGTCTTCTATCTGGGCGAGACCTGTCTTGGCGGCGGAACCATCGAGACGGCCGACAAAGTCGCGCCACTGGCGCAGGTCTGATTGCACCCCAGCCAGAGAGCTACCCTACTAAAGAAAAACTTTCTAACGGGTGAACAGTGCTGGTGCTGAGCCCATTGTGTTCGGTTTTCCGACTACATTTGGCCCACGCGCCTTCGCCCAGTACATTGTGTTCGGTTTTTGGCATACATTGGGTCCATCTGCCGACGACTACCCCATTATGTTCGGTTTTTCGCATACAGTTTCTTATTTCGCTAAAAAAAGAACCTTCAACACCACAGCGCGTGGAGTTGAAGGTTCTTTTTCTTTGATTAATCAGAATACAGAGTCACGCCGGGACTGGCTTACCGGACGGCAGCCTTATTGCGGCTGAACGCCCCAGACCAGCACACCGTTCAGATACAGCGGCACACGGTTCCAGTCCGTGAAAGATGTTTTGGTTGCATCATAGGAGTAATCGTCCGCCTCATTGTAATTGCTCCAGTCGGTCTTATTAATGCGCAGTTGAATCTCGCCGGTATTCGCACCCGGAGCAAGACTGCCCGCGCCCGCACTAAAGGAAATCTCCACATAGTGGTCCGCTCCTGTAACTGCAGGCTCAAGCTTCACGAAGCTGCCCAGCACATTGCTGCCGCCGAGAGCCGCATAATCGACATTGAACTGCTGTGCCCGCTCGCCGTCAATCGTGTAGTAATACCGGACCTTAACTTTGCTGAGGTCTACCGCTGTGGTCCCGTTATTGACAATCCGCAGCTGCGGACGGAACTGCGGGTCTGTGGCGTTCGTATCCGTTGTACGGTATTGAACGACCAGATTCCCTACGGCAGGCGTAGCGGTTGGTGCAACTGTCGGTGTAGCCGTTGGCACTGTTGTCGGTGTAGCTGTCGGTGCGACTGTCGGTGTGGCTGTTGGCACTGTTGTCGGTGTAGCTGTTGGCACTGTTGTCGGTGTAGCTGTTGGCGCAACTGTCGGTGTGGCTGTTGGTGTTGCCGTCGGTGTAGTCGTCGGCGTTGGCGTTGGGCCGCTGCCGTTATTGATCAAGCGGTCATATTCGGCATAGGCTGTAGCCATGTCCACTTGTGACCAGAAGCGGTGGTAGGTGAACTCAGGTGCACCGTTGTCCCAGGTCTTGGTTGTTTTGTTGTACGAGCTATTGTACTTACCTTCCAGATAACTCCACTTGGGATCATTTTTGATATCTGGATACACATCGGTGTAGCTCGCATACACTCCATTACCGCCCTTGGCCGGATCGGAAGATACAGTAGCGTTGCCCGGTATGGTATTTCCTTGGCCGAAGGTACCGCTCCAGCCTGTTGGGAAGTATACCTCTTTGGTGAAGAACCGGAAATAATCCGCACGCTTCTCAAGTGTCGTAATGCCCACTCCGTCATTGTAGCCCCAAGCCGTATCCAGCAAGGATTTGGCCAATTGTGAAGCGGTTCCGCCGAGCGCAGTATTGCTGCCATGCTCCGCTTTATTCCCTGCGGCAAAGAAGGTGAGCGCTTTAATGTAACTGCCCAGCACGCCGCTATCCTGTCCCGGATCTTTGGTCACTGCGTTCAGGCCGCTATTGCCGTTAAAAGAGCTGAACCCGCTCCAGGTATCCGGCTGTCCGTGCCACTCCACATTGCCCGGAATCCAGAACTCGCCGGGTGCGGATACGGTGGCAACCTGCGGATCATCTCCGCCCAGAATCCGGTTTCCTTGCTGATCCAGATAATAGCCGGCGGCATCCGTTACCGGACGGCTGCCCGCAAAGGCATAATCTGTAGACCAGTCAATCCAGTTCTCAATGGCCCGTTTGGCCATTTTGAAATTAGCCGAGGTGGTGTCCCCGCTGGAAGCCAGGATATAATACAGCTCTGCTACCCGTTCCATGCTCCAGGACTGCATCCCGAACCAGTTGTTGGATGGCGGGTCATGATAGACAGGAGCCTCGTCATAGGCCATGCCATAGAAGGTGCTTGTTCCTGCCGGATAAGCGCTGTAGGAGCCGTTATAGCTATTGGTCGCACCGCCTGCAATAGCCCCTTCAGAGGATTGCAGCCAGTTGTAGAATTCCAGCTGGCGGGTCAGCGATTTGCCCCAGTCCGTTCCGGCTGTTGCCGAAGACGGAATCAGCCCTCCGGCTGCGGTCGACAGCGCATAGGCTGCAACCACATTCTGATACCCCTGGTGCGCATGGCTGGCGCCGATTCTCCAGGCCCAGTCTCCGCCGGTTCCCAGGCCGCCGCCCCAGGCCGTATACCAGGCCAGCAGATACTGGCTGGAATCCTTGCCCGTTCCCGCTTCAGGCGTACCGTCAGCGGCACTGCCGACCTTCTGGAAATACTTATCGTACATGCCATAGCGCAGGAAGTCACCCATTTTCTTGGCTTTGTTCAGATAGACCGTATTCGTATAGCCAAGGTCCTTGGCCCAGTACATGGCCTGCACAGCCCGCGCATCCGCATCCGTAGCATTCGTATACCGCCATTGTGCGGAAGGTGCGCTATTTTCCTTGGTGAACAGGGTCATGAAGCCTTCATTGGCTTTACCGAACGTCTTGTTATCCTGTGAAGGGTGGCCTACGGCCTCCCAGACCGATTCCTGCACTCCGCGCTGGAAGGTGTTCACATAGCTGGCGGTGTGCGTAGGGTTCAGCAGATTGCCGAAGCCATACCAGTTGTCCACATCCACCAGCCAGTGCATCAGATAAGTCTGGTTATTGCCATAGGTGGACTTCAGCTCTGCATCGAGCGGGTCCTTCCCCGGGGTATACTTGCCGTTCAGTGCGCTTGGATACTGATCCGGCTGAGGGAGCTCCGAGGCGTAGGTGGCCGGGCTGTTCGGGTTGTAGCTGCTCATGGTCGGCTGCTCCTGCACGCCGTCGCCTTCATTAATCGGAATAATGTATTTCTCCATGTTGTCCCAGGCTGATTCGAGCTTGCTCCAGTCCCCGGTGTTATGGCCGTACAGTACTTCAAGCCACATCCAGTAGCTATAGGCCTCGGAGGTAGTCATATGCCCATAGTTGGGCGCCTCGCTGAGCAGGGTCTCTACCGCATGATACGGGATGCCTTCAGCCGAGAAATACCCGCTGGCCGGGTCCTTCAGCTGGTCATACAATTGCAGGAATCTGGTCTTCTCCACCGATTCCGCCTTGGCGGTTCCCGGATGGAAATTGATGATCCCGCTGGTGAGAGACAAGGTGAGGACAGCACTCAGCGCGATAGAAAGCGGTTTCTTGAATGAACTTAGCTTCATCATTTCGGCATACTTCCTCTCTGGTATGGTTTAGGGTTCGAGGCCCCAGACAAGTGTTCCTGCACGGTACAGCGTGACTTTATCCCAATCCGCAAAGGTCGCTTGAGTACCCCCATAGGAATAGTCGTTGCTCTCATTGTAGGCTGTCCAATCGGACTTGTTGAAGCGTACTTGGATCTCCCCACTGTCTGCTCCCGGAGCCAGACTTCCTGCCCCTGCGGCAAAAGAAATCTCCAAATACGAATCAGCCAGTGCCGCAGGCGCACTCAGCTTCCCGAAGGTTCCGCTCACGTTGCCGCTGCCGACCTGGGCGTAATCACAGTGGAATTCCTGCGGCTTGTCCCCGTCCACGGTGTAATAATAGCGCAGCTTCAGACCGCTGAGCGGAATGGCCTCGGTTCCCGTATTGACAATCCGGAACTGGCTGCGGATCTGGGAATCCCCGGGGCTCGTGTCATTGGTGCGGTACTGCACACGCAGAGCGCCGGCAGGCACAGTAATCTCGCGCGGCTTGGCAGTCACCTGGGCAGACGCTGTACTCTCACCTACACTGTTCGTTGCAGTCACCACATAATAATAGTCCACACCATTGGTCAGCCCGCTGTCATTGTAGACCGCTGCGGTTGCCGTACCCACTGTAGTGTACGGTCCTCCGCTCACCAGAGAGCGCTTGACCGTATACTTGGTTGCACCGCTGACTGCGTTCCAGCTCAAGGCTACGCTGGCATTGCCGGGTACGGCCTGAAGGCCGGACGGACGGGCCGGAACCTGCGGTTCACCCGGTGTTCCGCCGCCGGAAGGCAGCTCGCCGTACACTTTTACACCTGCATCGTATACCGGGATAAACGGATTCTTCGTTGCCGCTGAAGCATTCGCAGCCACTCCCTTGAAGGAGAAGTCATTGCTGTTGTCCCAGAAGGTAGTATTCAGCGGTCCGGCAATCCGGAACTGTACTTCCTTGCGGTAAGCAGACTGTCCTCCCGGATAGATCGGGGTGCCGGAGAAATCTACTTTGGTATAGTAGATATGGTTCGCTTCATCGTAAGGCAGCAGCTGCGAGACGGTGGCTCCCTGGTTATAGCCGCCTGCCTTGACGGTGATATCGCCGGGGCCATATCCTGCGGCAACAGCCTCACTGATGTCCAGATAGTAGTTGAAGGACAGCTGGCTGCTGGAGCGGGCAGGCCATGCCGAACGGTTATTGAGAACCGCGCGGATCTCCACAAAATTGCTGCCGCTGGCATTCACAGAAGTCTCCGTGAACATCTCATCCTCACGCGTTTCGGCCGGCGGGAAGTTTGCAAGCGGGCTCTGCCCCTGCCCGTGGAGCATCATCATCCGGGCCAGAGAGCCGGTAAAGGCTGAATTGTAATCGGTTGCAACTTCGTTTGAGACATAATCGCTGATCGCATCGGTGTAAGCATCGGTCTTGGAAGGTCCGCCAACGAGCGCGCCGTAGAGCACATGCCGGTGGTTGGCCGGAGTGGTCTGGCTGTCGCTCCAGGAGCCGTGTGAGGTGCGGTGGTGAGGATGCTCAGGTGCATTCGCGCCGAAGCCAATGACATAGCTGCTGCTCCGCGGATTATCGCCCAGCATATAGTTAATCTGGCGTTCTGCGAAGGCCTGGGCGGTATTTTTTTTCACCGGATCAGTAACCCAGTCTGCATAGACAAAAGCAAGAAAAGCATGGTTGGCTGCATACCGCAGCGCCCCCCATTGATCCAGATGGGCCAGCCCGCCTGGAGTATACGCTACCCGGTCAGAGGTGCCGTTCACCCCGGTCGTCCAGAACTGCATATTGCGTTCCGTGGACTGGATAAACTTCGGGTCCTCGGTGATGCGGGACAGCAGGAGCTGCGCACCATAATGCTTGTCATCCCAGGATTGCGTCCATTGGTAGCCCCAGTCACCGGCCTGGTTGGTGCCCCACAGATCACTGGCGGCAATCGCCTTATCGAGATAGGTCTGCTCACCGGTCGCCAGGTATAGCCAGATACCGCCCCAGCTTAACTCATCCGCGTAACTACTCCACGAATTGTAATACTGCTTGGCGTCAGTGATGGTATCGGAGTAAGCTCCCCGGTACGTATCGGCAAAATTGTATAATTGCTTGGCATGCAGCAGGAGCTTGTCCGCATAGGCGGCATCTGAATCTCTGAAAATAATGGAAGCCGAGGCAAGGGCGGCGGCAGTCTCACCAGCCAGGTCCGAGCCGGGATGTGCAGCATCAATCTTGTAAGCCGGGCGCGCCATAGGCATGACCTCCGCCGGTCCCCACCAGTTATGGTCCGCCGTGCCGTTACCCACCTGGCCCCACAGCTCATTCGGTGCAGTATGCGCTTTCACAAAATAGTCTGTGGCCCAGCGGATATTGTCCAGAATCTCATCCAGCTGCCCGGACTGCACGTAACCATCCTTGTATTCATAGACCGACCATGCCAGCATTGTCGCGGTGTACGCCATCGGAAATCCGAATTTGACATGATCTCCTGCGTCATACCAGCCACCCGTCAGGTCATGGCCGACATCGGCACCATCCTGCAGCCCCGAGTCGCCTCTCCATTCCACGCGGTTGTCCGCCGGCAGCTCACCCGAACGCTGGGCCTCGTAGAAATAGATCGATTTCTGCAGTGCCTCTGCATAATTAAATCCGGCGGTTGCTGCTTCGGTGACAGACGGGCGGACAGCCGTCCCTGATACAATGGTGAAGGCTAACATCAGGCTTAGTGAAGCGATACAGCCAGTCTTCCGTTTACTTTGACTCATCCTTACTCATCTCCCTTCGTTTTCTTGTTTGTTCAGTCCTTCAGGACTCAGGCACGCACAAATACCTCCCCAGTGTCCATAATTAGACATAGTATTTGAGCACGTTCCATTTACCACCTCCATATTACAAATTAAGGTAAAGTACCCCCACCTACACATATACCACATACAGTAAATTAATTCTATATATTTACATTATATTTTTCTGAGAATACCGGTTTTTTGTCAAAATATTTCCATTTTTATCATATTTACAGCGTCAAAAAGAGCAGCCTCCTCCAGTTATGGAGAATGGCTGCTCTCTGTTTGTAAAAATCTATAATTGGCTGGAGTGAACTATCATCGAAGCCCTATTGCCCGCGCCGCAGCTGCTGGTTATGGCGGATCTTCGCCTCGTTGCCCTGCTCGGTGGCCTGATAGAAGACCTTACGGGAGATGGCCTTCGGCAGATAGTCCTGCTTCACATAATGGCCGGGAAAATTATGCGGGTACTGGTAGCCCTCATGGCCCAGCTGGGTCGCACCTTTATAGTGTGTATCCCGCAAATGCAGCGGCACCTCAGCCGACTTCAGATCCTCCAAGCTGTTCATGACATTCGCGATAGCGGTCACTACCCCGTCTGATTTTGGGCTCTCTACGGCGAACAGAATCGCCTGCGCGATATTCAGCTTCGCCTCTGGCCAGCCGTTATTACGGTAGGCATCCAGCGCACTGACCGCCTGGACCATCGCCTGCGGGTTCGCCAGGCCGATATCCTCACTGCTGGCCGCAATCAGGCGGCGGATGAAGGTCATCGGGTCCATTCCCAGCTTCTCCACCGCGTAGAGGAACCAGAACAGGGCGGCGTCGCTGGAGCCGCGAATGCTTTTGTGAAAAGCGGACAGCACATCGTACTGTGTTGACTCGTCCGCTTTGACAATCGGGCGGCGGATCGACTCCTCCGCTACCTCCAGCGTAATATGCACGCTGCCGTCACGCTCAGGGGCCGTAGTCATCGCCGCCAGCTCCAGGGCGTTCAAGGCGCGGCGGATATCGCCGTTCGCCATCGCGGCGATATGCAGCAGCGCCTCCTCATCCGCCTTCAGATCCATGAATCCGAGGCCCCGCTGTTCATCGGCGAGCGCACGCTTCATGGCCAGCAAGCTGTGCTCGCTGGTCAGCGCCTCCAGCTGAAACAGCGTCGAGCGGCTCATCAAGGCCCCGTTCACATAATGGAACGGATTCTCTGTGGTCGCACCGATGAAGGTAATCGTCCCCTTCTCCACGGCCGGCAGCAGCGCATCCTGGCGGGAGCTGTTGAAGCGGTGTACCTCGTCCAGGAACAGAATCGTCTTCGAGCCGTACAGCGCCTTATTGCTCTGTGCGCGTTCAATGACCTCCCGCACATCCTTAACCGAAGCCTCCACCGCATTCAGCCGCACGAATTCACCTTGGGTGTGATGCGATATGATATGGGCCAGAGTGGTTTTGCCGCAGCCCGGAGGCCCGTACAGCAGGATGGAAGAGACCTGGTCCGCTTCAATCGCTCTGCGCAGCAGCTTGCCCTTGCCTACAATATGCTCCTGTCCGATATATTCATCCAGATTGCCGGGCCGCATCCGGTCTGCAAGCAGCCGTCCGCTCCCGTTGTCTTCACCCTGCGAGAATAAATCCATCCTTACACTTCCTTGCTATCATCTAAGATTTCAATAGAATACATTCACTTCTCCTATCATACCATACCTGTCCCAAACGTTAAAAAGAGCATGACCCCGCCGCCACCGGCGGGAGCCATGCTCTTTGTTCTATAATTAGAACTCATATCCGTTCCAGACTAGCGGTTCATCGCCAGCCGCGTTTGCCGCATTTTTGAAATGATCTTGCGGATGCTTTCTTCGGATAAGTGATATCTCTTCTGCAGCTCGTTCACCGAGCAGCCGCTGCTGTGACTACAGAAGATCTCTTCGTTGCGGGCAGCAATCTCTTGCCGGGAGCCGCTGTTCTCGCCCCATCTTACCCGTTCTTCCGCTTTCTTCGGGATGTATAACAGCTCACCCTGTATGTAACCCTGCAGCTCTTCGAGCAGCCCCGGGGGGAGCACATCCTTTCCATTGACGTAACTCACGTTCAATTTCCTCCTTCAACAGGTGTATTCCGTTCAGTCCGATCACTGTACTGTTCTGAATAATCATTCCACCTGCCTCCTTTCTTCTCCTCAAATTTGGTAAATCACCTAAATTCATTATATTAAACCCTACGGTTATCGTCTACATTCATTATGGATCAGCGGTCTGTCAGTGGTTGGTCAGTGTCATTCTTTATATTGTAGTAACCGGAATTACATATCCGCTCGTGTTCGCTCATTATACATAAGGAGGCCTCGCGGCCTCCCGTTTAACAGGTCTCCGTCTTAGACGGAAACCACCTCGTATTCTGAAAACATATCTTCAGCCTCCTTCCAGAAGTAATCTTGCCCGGCCGGACACTTATTATTAAGCCACAGGCCGCCCCGGGTTACAAGTTCAAGAATAGTTATAATCGTTCTCCACCTGAAGGCTGGCACGCGAACTCTTTTGGAAAGAGGGAGAATTGCAGAAATATTGGAGTACATTTTTTGACGAAAAACTAACTATTTAGTCGATCCCTGTCGAAATATATATTAAAATATCTAGTTACTTCGAGATATGGAAATAAATTTTAACGTCCATCCATTCAGAAATTCAGGAGGAACTTCCATGCCAACACCGAAAAACCCCCTAAAGCGCCTATTCCGTATCACGAAGCTCAGAACTGAACTGATGCTGCTTATCATTACAGCCATTGTACTGCCCTCGCTGGCTCTGGTGGCCATATCGACACAAACCTCAGAATCGGCTCTGCGCTCCAAAATGGAAGACACCACACGCTCCAGCATCCACCTCCTGGATAAAACACTGTCGCAGCTGATTCTGCTGGAGAGCGCCGGAGTGAATGAGCTGGCATACGAGATGAGCAGCGCGGGGCTAACGAACAATTCTCCACAGCTGCGCAAGCTGATCGACAACTTCAAGCTGGAGCATCCTGAGGTAGATATCGTGGCGATAGGCAACGAGGACGGGAAATACATGTTCGCGCCGGATTCCAAGCTGGACAATTATGATCCCCGCGTACGCGACTGGTACATAGATGCACTTAAGACCCCGGAGACAACATCGGTGATCGATCCCATTTTCTCCAAAGTAACGAACAGCTACATTCTGCCGATCTCCAAGGCTTTTCCGGACGGCAAGGGGGCTGTTACGATCAGCATCAGCATGAAGGAGCTTATGGAGCTGGCGAAGAATGTCAGTCTGGGCGATAGCGGATATGTCTTCATCCTGGACGGCAATAACAAGGTGATCTACCACCCTGCCATGGAGATTGCTTCGGAAGCCACAGGCGCAATGACAGCAGGAATCAAGCAAGGCCCGGCGGGTAAAATATCCTACAAGGATGCTGCAGCCGATACGCAAATGGACGGATACTACATTACCAATGAGCTGACCGGCTTCACCTTGGCCGGAGTGCTTCCAGAGAGTGAATATACGAAGGCGGTCTACCCGATTCTGTACAAATCAGCTATCGTTCTCGTGGTTGCGCTGCTGCTTGCTGCGGTAATTACCTTCCTGATTATCCGCCGGATAACCGGGCCGGTAGAACGCCTGAACCGTTCGGCCAAACGGGTAAGCGAAGGGTATCTGGATGAATTCGTCCAGACCAGCCGCAGGGACGAGATCGGTCAGCTTGCCGGCAATTATAATGAAATGGTCTCTTCGCTGCGCACCATGGTGCAGGAGGTTGCCGAGACCTCCGGCCAGCTCGCCGCTGCCAGTGAACAGCTCACAGCCAGCACGGCCGAGAACAGCAAGGCAGTCGAGTATGTGACGGAGCTGGTGGAGGAATCCACCCGGGGCGTGGAGACCCAGGCTTATGCTTCCGCCGAAGTCGCTACAACGATGGAGGAGATGTCCACCGGCATCCAGAAAATCGCTTCCGCTTCAGAGTCAATTGTGAGCGCCGCTATACTTACGGAAACGGATGTCTCCACCGGCAGCGCCAGAATGGAGCAGGTCGGAGAGCAGATGAAGACGATCCGCGAATCGGTGCAGCAGTCCGGCACCCTGATCGCTGAGCTTAACGGCTTAAGTGCCAGAGTGGCTGAGACCAGCACGGCGATCTCCGCCATTGCCAAGCAGACCAATCTCCTGTCGCTGAATGCCGGCATTGAGGCGGCCCGGGCCGGTGAACACGGCCGAGGATTCGCCGTAGTGGCGGGTGAAGTGCGCAAGCTCTCGGAGGCTACGAATAGCAGTGCCGGGCAGATTCAGGAGACCATCTCCGAGATGGTGGGCCTGATCGCCAGCGCGTATGATGTGATGAAGCATAAGGTGGCAGAGGATGTGGAGCAGGGCATGGCGCTTACCCTGGAGGCGAGCGAAGCCTTCCGGCAGATTGAGCAGTCCACCCGGCAGGTCGGCGAGCAGATCCATGAGGTCTCCGCCATTACGGAGCAAATGTCGGCCAGCAGCTCCGAAGTAGCCGCTTCCGTCCAGGAGATGGCCACAATTGCCCGAGCCGCGCTCGATTCCTTCCAGAGCGTAACCGCAGCTACCGAGGAGCAGCTTGCTTCGATGGAGGAGATCACCTCCTCCTCTGCGGCGCTCTCCGGCATGGCTGCGGATATGCAGGGACAGGTGGAGCGCTTCCAGTTCGATGCGAAGGACAAGGCTTAAAAATACAGAATCGCCCAAAATACAAAGCAGCGATCCTCCAATAAAGGAAAATCGCTGCTTTTTCTCTTCAATCAGGGGAACTCCGCCTGTCATTACGGACAGAGGGGCGCTTATTTCGGATGAAGGTCATGATTTGGCAAATTTACGGACACCACGGCCCTTATCAGCCGATATTCCGCTCATAAGCATCGCTTACAGAGACAATAAAAGCGCTACGGTCCGTTACTTCCCAAAAAGTGTCGTTTTCCTGAAAATAAGGGCGCTACGGTCCCTAAGGAGCCGAACTTGTCTTTGCGCTCATTAACGCACGGTGCTTCCGCGGCTCTGTTTCGCTACATCGCCGGATCCGTTGTACCGGATCATAGCCGGATCGCCGCTGGTTCGGTTTCCCGGGGCCGCTTGGCGCTGCCTCTCTGGACCTATTGCTGCTCAAGCTCCGGCCAGCCGGAGACGCTCTCCTCTGCGTTCAGTTGAACGTAAGGCGGCAATTCGCCGCCCCGCAGCAGCCATAGCTCATGCAGGGCACGTGTGCAGCCCACATACATCAGCTTCGCATCCCAGGCCGCCGCTCCATAATGGGCGCTGTCTGCGTCTGCCAGAATGACGGCATCGAACTCCAGTCCCTTGGACAAGTAGACGGGGAGAATCGACAAGCCGCCGCGATATTCCGTGATGCTGCCGTCAATCAGATGAAGATCCTCGAACTGCATGGCGAGCTCAGCGTACAGTAGAGAGGCTTCCCGCAGGCTGCGGGTCAATACCGCCACCGTGCGGTATTCGCGCCCGGAGAGCTGCGCCAGCGCGCTCTTGACCGCGCTGAGCCGCTGGTCCGCCGATGCAGCCGCCGCCGCTCCCGGCAGCACATCCTCCTCATAGGAGATCAGCCGCACAGGATTCCCGCTGCGGAAGACCGGCACAGCCAGCAGCTCGCTGAAAACGCCCGCAGACAGAATGCCATTGGCAAACTCGATGATCTCCATCGTTGAGCGGTAGCTTCGGGTCAGTGCATGGTATGCGGTGTATTCTTCGGCGAACAGCGTCTGCATCTCTCTCCAGGCATGTACTCCCTTGTAGGCGTGGATGCCCTGCGACAGGTCACCCAGAATGGTGAAGGAATGCCCCTTCACATACAGATCCAGTACGGCAATCTGGAACGGGGAGAAATCCTGCGCTTCATCGATCACGATATGGTCAAAGCGCTCAGTACCTTCGTTACCGTTCAGAAGATAATGGATATACAGCAGCGGAGGAAGATCCTCCTCGCGCAGAATCCCCTTCTTCAGCTCCTTGACAGTCTCCTTCAGCACGGATGGCGGAATCTCCTCCGGTGCTGCCGCCGGCCAGTCCTCCGGCACTTTCGCCGCCCGGAAGATCTGCTTATAGATGGCGAGCGGCTCGTATTTCGGCCACTTGGCGCTGTAGGCCTTCTCGCGGGCCGCGCCCTTCTTCTTGCGCTCCTTCAGCGCAGCCGCTGAAGGGCTCTTCTTCAGCTCCATCTCGATCCAGCGGTGAAGCCGCGCCATGACGCGCTCCTTGCGCTTCGCCGGAGGATACGGTGCGTATTCCTCATTGTGCCAGCGCAGAATCACCTGGCGGCTCAGCACCGCCCCGTCCCAAGGGCTGAAATCGCCCTCCGGCACAGCACTGGTCTCCAGCAGCTTGACGCTGGATTCAATGACGCTCATCAGCACCGTTGAGCCTTTGAAGCGCCCGGGGGTCTCTTCCGTGATGGCCGGCATTGCTCCCGCCGTCTCGAACCAGCGGCTCATGACCTCCGAAGCATCCTGCTCCGGCAGCGTGACATCAAGCACTCCGGCCGCCCAGTCCGGGAACGTGCTCTGGGCAATATTGCCGACGCCCAGCTCCGGCAGCACATCCGAAATATAGTCCAGGAACATGCGGTTCGGTGCGAAAATAATCATTTTCTCCGCCGAGACCTGCTCCTTGTATTGATACAATAAGAACGCCAGCCGGTGCAGCGCAACGGTGGTCTTGCCGCTTCCCGCCACCCCCTGGATGATCAGCGCCGTGTTCTTGGCCGCACGGATAATCTTGTCCTGCTCCTCCTGAATCGTGGAGACGATGTCCCGCAGCCGGTTATCCTTGTTCTCCCCCAGCCGGTAGACCAGGAATTCATCCGATACCGCCGGTGCGTCGCTGTCACGGTTATACGTATCCGCCACCCGCTCCAGGATTTGCTTCCGGATCACCACGTTGCGCTTGAGATAGACCAGCCCTTCGATCAGCCCGTCCGGCGCTTCATACGAGGCGGCTTCCGTTCCTCCGGTAAAAGAATAGAACAGGCTTGCCACCGGTGCCCGCCAGTCAATGACAAGCGGACGGTCGCTAACCTGCTCGCGGTCTACGCCGATTTTGCCGATATACAGTGCCTTGCGGTCTTCCTCGTCATTGCCCTGAAAATCAAGCCGTCCGAAATAAGGCTCCTGCCTAAGCTTGGCAAGATCTTTGCGCCTCTGCTCCCTTGAATCCTCCAGCACTTGCTCCGTATAATCGTGTCCTGTGTAGACCGGAGTTCCGCGCAATCGTTCAAGGGTAGAGTCAATCTCTGTCAGCGCGTGGTTCAGCCTGTCTTCTTCCTCTTGATAGGCACTTTGAAAGTTGTCTTCCAATTTCAGTTACCTCCTAAAAGTTGTGCGGGCATTCGCTTCCTGAATCACTTCGAGCATAACTTGCTTCGGAAGCATGCACCTTAAGTTGTGTGAGCTGTCCATCATAACACAGCAGAGCGGGGAAAGCCATATTTTTCAAACTGCCCTCCACGCGGAGGACAAGCGGATGAGAGAAGGGGTGCTTCCCCCTTCCGCCTTTGCTGTTAGCCCATCAGCGCATGCAGCACGAAGTTCGCAATGAACAGTCCGGCAATACCATACAAGGCAGGAGGAACCTCCTTGCCTTTGCCGGTAGCCAGCTTCACCAACGGATAGGTGATGAAGCCAAACGCCATGCCGTCCACGATGCTGTAGGTGAAGGGAATCATCACCATGACCAGGAACGCCGGAAACAGCTCCGTCATGTCGCCGAGATCCATCTCGCGCACACTCTGCACCATCAGCCCGCCGATCACGATCAGAATCGGCGCAATCGCGCTGTCCGGCACATAAGCCAGCAGCGGGATGAACAGGAAGGTCGCGCCGAACAGCAGGCCGGTGACGAGTGAAGTTAAGCCGGAGCGTCCCCCTGCCGCAATCCCGGCGGTGGATTCGGCAGCGGCGACCACCGGGCTGCTGCCGAACAGACCTGCCGCGATGTTGGCGAGCGAGAGCGCCCGCAGACTGCTTTTGAAGCGTTCCGGGCGTCCTGCCATCAGTGTCTGGGAAGAGATCAGGCCGATATTCTCAAACACCACAATCAGCAGCAGCAGGAAGACGGCAATCCAGAAGACGAGGCTGACGAATCCGCCCCAGTCCATACTGGCGAACACGCTGCCATAACCGCTGAACACATGTCCCGGCTCGGTATTCTTCGGCGCATGAGCGGCCCCCAGCAGATAGGCAAGCCCTGTGCCCACGAGCATACTGATCAGCAGACCGCCGCGTGTGCCGCGGATGAACAGCACCAGCGCCAGCAGCAGCGTCACCACCGAGGTAATGACCGCAGGATCACTGAAATGCCCGATGGCGACGAAGGTGGTGGCGTGAGCAATGACAATCCCGCTTTTTTGCAGGCCGATGAAGGTCAGGAACAGCCCGATGCCAACTGTGATCGCATGCTGCAGATTATGGGGAATCGCATCGCTGAGAATGCGGTAGAGCGAGGTGAAGGCCACAATGGTAAACAGCACCCCGGTCACCACTACCACGGCCAGCGCCTCACGCCAGTCCAGCTTCATGGAATGCACCAGCGTATAGGTGAAAAAGGCATTGATCCCCATGCCCGGGACCACGATAATCGGCGTTTTGCCGCCAAACGCCATGAGCAGGCAGCCTGTGATGGCTGTCAGCAGCGTAGCAACCATCCCGGCCCGCAGCGGCATGCCTGCATCTGCCAGGATCGCCGCGTTAACCATTACAATATATACCGAAGCGAAATACGACAGGATGCCGGCCGCCCATTCCTGTTTCCAGTTGTCGCCCGGCTCCATTCCCACACTATTCCGCCAAATATTCGATTTCATGTAACAACCTCCACTTAAGTTCTTCTCATAGGATGTCAAGTATCTCTCCACAAAACATACCGTAAAAATATCCCCACAAAGTGAGGGTTTGCTTCGATGTTTACTCAGGTACTTTGCGGGGGGCCCCAAAACATACCGTAATAAAAGGGCATATAGCCGGAAGCCGGCTACACACCCTTTTACCTGATAGAATTCATTCAAATGTAATACCGCCCGTTTCGAGCAAATCCCGTACCGTTACACTGACCATAATCAGGCCGACTACAGGGGGGACAAAAGAAGTACTGGCCGGAGGCTGCTTCGCCTTGCGCCGGTCCGGCGCATCCGCGGGCACAATCTGCTCCGTCACATCTTCGCGCGGCTTCACAGGCTTCTCGGTGGAGAAGACCACCTTCACGCCCTTCTTGATGCCTTCCTTACGCAGTCTGGTGCGGATCACCCGGGCAATCGGGTCCATGGTAGTCTTGGAGATGTCGGCGACCTGGAAGCGGGTCGGGTCCATCTTGTTGGCCGCTCCCATGCTGGAGATCAGCGGGATCTTCCGGGCCAGACATTCCTTGATCAGGTGAATCTTATAGATAATCGTATCCGAAGCGTCAATCACATAGTCCAGCTTGTATTTGAACAGCTCCTCATACGTCTCTTCGGTGTAGAACATATTTAGCGCAATCGCTTCGCAGTCCGGATTAATCAGCTTGATGCGGTCCACCATCAGATCGGTTTTGTTCTGGCCGATGGTCGTGGTCAGCGCATGGAGCTGGCGGTTGATGTTGGTAATATCGACCGAATCCTTATCAATCAGGATAATGCGGCCGATTCCGGTCCGGGCCAACGCTTCCGCTGCCATAGCGCCAACTCCGCCGATTCCCAGCACAGCTACTGTGCTGTTCTTCATGATCGCCAGGCCTTCCGGCCCGATCGCCAGCTCCGTACGCGAGAACTGATTCAGCATGATGTCAGCCTCCTTGGGCAAGGCTTCCGGGACGTCCCTCTGCTCTCCTGGAGCGCCCCGTCAGTCCATAGTTAATTTATTTCTTTTCTTTCTCCGGTTTCGGTGCCAGCTTGATGTGCAGCTGCTCCAGTTGTCCGGCATCCACCGGGGATGGAGCATCCATCAGCAGGTCCGTTGCACTTGCTGTCTTAGGGAAGGCAATGGTCTCACGCAGGTTCGTGCGGCCCGCCAGCAGCATAATCAGACGGTCGAAGCCAAACGCGATGCCGCCATGCGGAGGCGTGCCGTATTCAAAGGCATCCATCAGATAGCCGAATTTCTCATAGGCCAGCTCCTGCGAGAAGCCGAGTGCATTGAACATTTTCTCCTGAACTTCACGCTTGTAGATACGCTGGGAACCGCCGCCCACCTCGTAGCCGTTAAGCACCAGGTCATACGCCTGTGCGCGGATGGCGCCAGGATCGGTATCGAAGAGATGCAGGTCTTCGTCCATCGGACGTGTGAACGGGTGATGCTCAGCCACATAACGCTTCTGGTCTTCATCGTAGCCGAGAAGCGGGAATTCCGTTACCCAAGCGAATTTGAACACACTGTCGTCGATCAGACCAAGCTGGCGGCCGATCTTCAGACGCAAGGCGCCAAGTACATCTGCTACCACTTTCTTGGTATCCGCGGAGAAGAGCAGCAGGTCGCCTTCTTCGGCACCTGTGCGCTCCTTCACGGCAGCGATTTCTTCCTCGGAGAAGAACTTCACAATCGGTCCCTTGAACTCGCCGTCTTTGACCTGAATCCAGGCCAGACCCTTGGCGCCGTAGCGTGCAGCGTATGGTCCAAGATCGTCAATCTCCTTACGTGTCCAGGTGCCACAGCCCTTGGCGTTCAGACATTTCACTTCTCCGCCCTTCTCGATCACGGAAGCGAATACCTTCACGCCGCTCTCAGCAACGATATCATTCATCTCTACCAGCTCCAGGCCAAACCGCAGGTCCGGCTTGTCCGAGCCGTATTTGCCGATCGCTTCGGCATAGGTCAGCCGCTGGAACGGTGCGGATACCTCAACCCCAACCGTCTCCTTCAGCAGACGCTGCATGAGCTTCTCCATCATCGACAGCAACTCATCCTGCGGCATGAACGAGGTCTCAATATCGAACTGCGTAAATTCCGGCTGGCGGTCAGCACGCAGATCCTCATCGCGGAAGCAGCGGGCCATCTGGTAATAACGCTCGATGCCGCCGACCATCAGCAGCTGCTTGTAGATCTGCGGTGACTGCGGAAGCGCGAAGAATTCCCCTTCATGCACACGGCTTGGCACGAGATAGTCACGTGCGCCTTCCGGCGAGCTTTTGGTCAGGATCGGCGTTTCCACATCGATAAAGCCTTCGTTGTCGAGGAAATCGCGGAAGATCTTCGCTGCCTTGGAACGGAGCAGCAGCGTCTTGTGCATCTCCGGACGGCGCAGATCCAGGTAACGGTATTTCATACGCAGGGATTCGTCTACTTCCACTCCGTCTTCGATGAAGAATGGAGGCGTCTTGGCCGCATTCAGCACTTCGATGTCTGTAATCTGCACTTCGATCTCACCGGTCGGCAGGTTGCGGTTAACGGTCTCCTCATCGCGCTTAACCACCGTACCTGTCACGGACAGCACGTATTCACTGCGGACCTTATCGGCAATCTGCAGCGCTTCTCCGGAATAGTCAGGGTTGAATACAATCTGTACAATCCCTGTCCGGTCGCGCAGATCAATGAACAGCACGCCTCCAAGGTCACGGCGGGTCTGCACCCAACCGTTCAATGTTACTGTCTCACCGATGCTCGCTGTCGTTAATTGTCCACAGTTATGGCTTCTGGTCATCTTTTATCCTACCCCTTCATGATTAAAATTACATATACTCGCCTTTTCGCCTAATTCTGAATCAGCGCCTCTGCCAGTTCGTCCAGCTTCAAAGTCCGCTGCTCGCCGGTCTCCATCGACTTCAGTGCGATGACGCCGCTATTCAGCTCGTCTTCACCGAGAATCGCCGTATACCGGGCTGACATACGGTCCGCCGACTTCATCTGCGCCTTCATCTTGCGTCCCAGGTAATCGCGCTCCGCAGAGAATCCAAGACTGCGCAGACGGAACAGCTGCTTCGTGATCTCCAGATCTGCTGCTTCACCTAATGCGACGAAGTACACATCCAGCGGCTTCGCCGCTTCCAGCTCCACACCCTGATTCTCCAGAATCAGCAGAATCCGCTCCAGTCCAATCCCGAACCCGATGCCCGGCTGATCCGGTCCGCCGATCTCCTCGACCAGACCATTGTACCGGCCGCCGCCGCCCACCGTGTCGATGGAGCCAATGCCTGCCGCTTTATACTCAAACGCTGTATGCGTGTAATAATCAAGGCCGCGCACCAGGCGGGGGTTGATGCTGTATTCCACACCCATCACATCCAGGTGCCCCTTCACCTTGGCAAAATGCTCTGTACACTCTTCATCCAGACTGTCCAGAATAGAAGGCGCTCCGCCGAACTTGTCCTGATCAACCTTGCAGTCCAGCACGCGCAGCGGGTTGCGTTCCATCCGCCGCTGGCAGTCGCTGCACAGGCTCTCTCTCATCGGTCTCAGGAAATCCAGCAGCTTCTCGCGGTAAGCCGCACGGCTCGGAGCATTGCCGACCGAGTTCAGCTCTACCCGCACATCCTTCAGCCCCAGATCAATGTAGAACTGGTATCCAAGCGAGATGACTTCAGCATCAATCGCCGGGTCCACCGCGCCGAAGGCTTCGATGCCGAACTGATGGAACTGGCGGTATCTGCCGGCCTGCGGACGCTCATAACGGAACATCGGTCCGATATAGTACAGCTTGCTGACATCCGGCTCCCCGTACAGCTTGTTCTGGACATACGCGCGTACCACGCCTGCTGTCCCTTCGGGACGAAGCGCCAGATCGCGGTCGCCCTTATCCTTGAAGGTGTACATCTCACCTTCTACAATATCCGTTGTTTCGCCGACTCCGCGCTCGAACAGCCCGGTGTGCTCGAAGAGCGGGGTGCGAATCTCCCGGTAATTGAAGCGGCGGCACAGCTCTCTGGCCTTAGCCTCCACAACCTGCCATTTCTCTACTGCACCCGGCAGCACATCCTGTGTACCTGTTGGTTTCTCGAATCTTTCTTTAGCCACAGTCTATCCCTCCTGAAAATAACCCCTTAAAACAGCAAAAAACCCCTCATCCCTGTTCAATTACAAACAGGGACGAGGGATTATCATAACCAATAATTCACCCGTGGTACCACCCACATTCCGGGCTTAGCAACTTGCTCTGCGTAAGCTCCGCTCTAAGCGGTTAACGCCCGCCTACGCGCAATCGGCTACTGACTGTAGGCAATCCTGCTGCCTGCGTTCGCCGTGCGTTCTCGGGGAGGTCATTCGTCCGTTCATCAACAGAATCCTTACAGCCTTGCGGATCAGCGTACGGTCCTCCTTACCTGGACGACAGCCATGATCTGCGGGATTCCTCTCTGGGGTTGTGGGTTACGGATTACTTGGTCCCGTCATCAAAACAATATAAACTTACCGTATACTGTTAGATTCTACTGAACCACTGCGCTAAAGTCAAGGATTGAATAAAATAAGCTGCCACCAGCGTTCCTTCCGCCAAGTGGACAGAGATTCCGCTATTGTGGCAAAAACTCAACATTCTCAGCTTAAGCGGACTCAGATTCCGTTATGTGCCTACATCTGCCTCGTTAATCGCTCAAATCAACCTAATAACGGAATGTCAGTCCTCGTCTGCCTCAAAATAACGGTTTTTGGACAAATAGGCGCTTCTCAGTCCGCTTCACTCTGCTGGCACTCACTCTTTCGCCAACCCTAAAAACAAAAAAGTGACCTGCAGCCGATTGCTGCAGGTCCATCATCATATATTATAAAAAAGGGGGTCATGCTTCTATTATAAACACGCTATATTAAGGAATCATGAATGTAGTGTTACAGTTGCATTACAGAAAAGAAAGCGTTTCACCAAGCCGTCCAAATCCCCGCTGTCATGCTAATCCATAGGTTACACCATCCCACAGCTCCTGTCTAGATCTATAATGCAGTTCTTCCTTTTATGCTGCATATAAAACAGCTCCAGCCTCTCCATAACGGAGGGCTGGAGCTGAAATGTATCCCGGCGGGATACCGCGGTCCCTTTTAATCAAAAATCTCCACATAGGCCTGCTTGCCGCGCAGAACCTCTACAACCTCGTTGTAATGATTCTCGGCTACCTTGAGATCCATCACATAATGCAAGTGCTCCAGGTCACTGCTTGTCAGCTCTTGCCCTCTATGCACCTCGCCCTCCGTGCGTACTTCATCGGCGCGTACTTCATCCGTACGTTTCAGATCATCCTCTGCCGCAACTGCCGGGACAATGGCCGCCCCGGACCCCATACCTGTTGCACCTCCGGCAGCGTAAACGCCTCCGGCACCTGTTGAAGCGGTATTGGTGGAGCCCAGCGGTATTAGAATGTTGCGCCGGTTATTTACTCCATTATCCAAAGGGTCCGTTAAAGCCGATACCTCAATCCCCTCTACACCATAAGGAATCAACGAGGTCTTAGCACCTTCCGCTGCATCTTCTGTACTGAAATAGGCCTGGATTCTTCTAGTCATTGTAAATCCCTCCCATAAAGTTGTATTATGCCAAACGGGTTACGCATGTATTTCTTGTATTACAACACCTTAAGCAGCTCACGCACAAAAGCGGGCTCATCCTTGGGTGTGCGTGAAGTAATGTAATTGCCGTCTATCACGACCTCTTCATCCTTGAACTCCGCACCGGCATTGATCAGATCATCCTTCAGCGGCGGGTAGGAGGTAAGGGTACGGCCCTGCAGCAATTCAGCGCTGATCAGAATCTGCGGGCCGTGGCAGATAGCCGCAATCGGCTTGCCTGCACGGTCAGCATCCTTCACGAATTGCAGAATATCCGGGTCAAGACGAAGATTCTCCGGCGAAGATCCGCCTGGAATGACTATCGCATCATACTCTGCGGCTGTGACCTCGCTGATCGCTTTATCCGATGTATAGGATACGCTTCCTTTTTTGCCGAGCAGGGTCTCATTTTTCTTAAGACCGATGATTTCTGCCTGATGTCCTGCCTGTAGAACTTCTTCGTAAGGAACCTTCATTTCAGAATCTTCAAAGTCATTGGCGAGCAGAAAAGCTACTTTACTCATGAGATCCATATCTCCTCTCTAAGGCTGCTGTCGTCTCGTCAATCTATTACCCTCATTCCCCCGCTTTATAACGAAGCCTAAGCAGTTCCAGTAAATTCTGTTTCGTGAAACATATACATTCT
This sequence comes from Paenibacillus sp. FSL R7-0210, assembly GCF_038009085.1. Classification (NCBI taxonomy): domain Bacteria; kingdom Bacillati; phylum Bacillota; class Bacilli; order Caryophanales; family Paenibacillaceae; genus Paenibacillus; species Paenibacillus sp. FSL R7-0210. The sequence continues at coordinate 518,278 of NZ_JBBPAR010000001.1, read as the reverse complement.
TATATTTTCAAAAAAATCCACTCCCCCGCATACCTTCGCTCCAGTTAGGTACGCGGCAAAAGACCGCGGCCTCTACGCTGGAGTCCCTGCGGTTCCTTCGGGTCCCCGGCTTCCTTGGCTGTCGCTGAGGCTTCGGTCATCGACCCGGCCACGTGGGACTGAATCATGTTCCACATCCATGCTTTTGGTGCTTGTCTCATTCTGCTTGCTCCCCGCACTTGAATAATGGTGCATCATTCATAGTCTATCCAGCCAGGGCTGCTGCTATCCCGCTTGGTTAACTAGAAGCAAAAAAGACCCCACCTTGTGGAGTCCCGTGATGTATCTTATCAAGTGGAAACGGCTTTGCCGTCCTTTATAGCGGCGTCTGCCCGGCTCTAATCCTAACCCTTGCTGTCCAGCAGCAGCGTAACCGGTCCCCAGTTGGTCAGGGCGACATCCATCATCGCTCCGAACACGCCAGTCTCTACCTGCAGCCCTCCGGCACGCAGCTCCTGGTTGAAGTAGTCATAGAGACGCTCTGCTTCAGCCGGAGCCGCTGCCGCCATGAAGTTGGGGCGTCTGCCCTTGCGGCAGTCCCCGTACAGCGTGAACTGGGAGACGGACAGAATGGCCCCACCGGCCTCCGTCACACTATGGTTCATTTTACCGGCCGCATCCTCAAAAATCCGCAGTCCGGCAACCTTGTCAGCCAAATACTTGGCATCCTTCTCTGTATCCTCATGGGTTACGCCGACCAGCAGCAGCAGGCCCTCTCCAATGGCTCCGGTCACTGCACCGTCCACCGTTACACTGGAGTTCTTGCAGCGCTGCACAACGACTCTCATCTCATCCTTCAGCTCCTTGCCTTAGCACCTATTGCATAATACGGTTAACGGTATACACATCCTTGACCCGCTTCACTTTGTCGACCACTGACTGCAGGTGATCGGTATTGCGGATCAGAATCGTCATATGGATCATCGCCATCTTGTTCTTGTCGGAGCGCCCGGTGACCGCTGAAATATTGGTCTTGCTCTCCGATACCGCCTGCAGCACTTCATTCAGCAGCCCGTTGCGGTCATGGCCGGTAATCTCAATATCGACGCTGTAATTAGCCTCCATACTGCCTTCCCACTCCACTTCAATCACGCGCGCTGCTTCCTCCCCGTCCATCTCGTTCGGAATGTTCGGACAATCCTCACGGTGTACCGATACGCCCCGTCCACGGGTCACATATCCGATGATATCGTCGCCCGGCACAGGATTACAACATCGTGCGAAGCGTACCAGCAGATTGTCGATCCCCTTGACACGGACCCCGTTGGTCGGCTGGTTGCGCTTCTCTCCGCTGGATTTGATCGCCTTCATCTCGGAGGTAAGCTCCAGATGACCTGCGGCCTCCTCCTGGTCCTTACGCAGCTTCTCAGTCAGCTTGGAGGCGATCTGCGCTGCGGTAATCCCGCCGAAGCCGACCGCTGACAGCATATCCTCCACATCATTGAAAGCGAACTTCTTCGCAGCCTCGGACAATTTGTCCTCCGTCAGCCAGTCAGAGACCTCCACGTTCAGGCGCTTCAGCTCGCGTTCGATGGCCTCCCGGCCCTTCTCCACGTTCTCCTCACGCTTCTCCTTCTTGAACCACTGCTTGATCTTGCTCCGCGCATGTGAGGACTGGGCAATCTTCAGCCAATCGCGGCTCGGACCGTAAGAATTCTTCGAGGTCAGAATCTCCACGATATCCCCGGTCTTCAGCTTATGGTCAAGCGGAACAATGCGCCCGTTCACCTTGGAGCCGATTGTCCGGTTCCCGACCTCGGTATGAATGCGGAACGCGAAATCCAGCGGCACCGAGCCGGCAGGCAGCTCCACTACCTCACCCTTAGGCGTGAATACGAAGACCAGATCAGAGAAAAAGTCCATCTTCAGCGATTCTACAAATTCTTCGGCATCCTTGGCTTCGTGCTGCAGCTCCAGAATCTCGCGGAAGAACGGCATCCGGTTCTCGGGATTGACGTTGTTGTTGCTGCTGCCTTCCTTATACGCCCAGTGGGCGGCGATCCCGAATTCGGCCGTGCGGTGCATCTCCCAGGTGCGGATCTGAACCTCCGTCGGCTCTCCTCCCGGACCTACTACGGTTGTATGCAAAGACTGATACATGTTCGCCTTGGGCATAGCAATATAGTCCTTGAAACGGCCAGGCATCGGCTTCCAAAGCGTATGAATAATGCCCAAAGTGGCATAACAATCCTTAATATTGTCGACGATAATGCGGATAGCCAGCAGATCATAGATCTCGTTGAACTGCTTGTTCTTCGTGTTCATCTTGTTATAGACACTGTAGATATGCTTCGGGCGTCCCGAGAGATCGCCTTCGATGCCCATTTCATCGAGCTTGGCGCGGATGCGGCCGATGACACTGTCAATGAACTGCTCGCGTTCTGCCCGCTTCTTGTGTACAAGATTCGCAATCCGGTAGTACTGCTGCGGGTTCAGATAACGGAGTGCAATATCCTCCATCTCCCACTTGATCGCAGAGATCCCCAGCCGGTCCGCAATGGGACAAAAGATCTCCAGCGTCTCATAAGAAATCCGGCGCTGACTCTCTTCAGACTGGTATTTGAGCGTACGCATATTATGCAGACGGTCCGCCAGCTTAATCACGATCACCCGGATATCCTGGGCCATAGCGATGAACATCTTGCGGTAGTTCTCGTTCTGCTGCTCTTCCTTGGAGCGGAAGCGGATGCGTTCCAGCTTGGTCAGGCCGTCTACCAGCATGGCGCAGGTATCGCCAAATTTCGTGCGGATCTGCTCCAGGGACACCGTCGTATCTTCCACAACATCATGCAGCAGCGCAGCAATGATGGATATGACATCCATTTGCATATTGACGACAATATCTGCGACCGCCAGCGGATGCAGAATGTATGGCTCCCCCGACTTCCGTACCTGCCCGTGATGAGCCTGATCGGCGAATTCATAAGCTTCACGGATGCGGAGAAGATCTTTTTCTTTTATATAGGCGCCAGCCTTTTCGGTTAGTTGCTCTATGCCCATTCTCGTCGTATCCGTTTCCCTTCTATAATAAAATGAACCTGCAAGCATGCAGAATTTGCAGGTTCCATACGTTCCCGGCTGCATTGCGCTCAGGTTAAAGTTGTCTATAATTATGACGCTTACGAAGGATTCCGTCAACACTTGCCATAGCGTGGTATTCCTGTCAGGGAAAGGGTCAAGAAAAGACAATTTTGTGGCACGGATAAAAATGTTGTTGTAAAAACCCGCTGTTCTATTTAATCTAGTAAAGGCGGTTTTTTAAAAGATAAGAATTGTCAAATCAAATTAGATCAGAAAGAGAAGTGAACTCCATTGCAACGCGAAATTCAAGTTAACGAAAGACTCCCTTGGGGCCCGGGCTTCCTCCTGAGTCTTCAGCATCTGTTCGCCATGTTCGGCAGCACCGTGCTTGTTCCCAACCTGTTCGGGGTAGATCCCGGCATGATCCTGCTGATGAATGGTATCGGCACCTTGCTCTACATTCTGATCTGCCGCGGCAAAATCCCCGCCTATTTGGGTTCAAGCTTCGCCTTCATCTCGCCGGTGCTGCTTGTGCTGAAAGAGCATGCCGGCGATCATGAGCGCGGATATTCGCTTGCACTGGGCGCTTTTATCGTGACTGGTGTTATCTTCATTCTTGTGGCCTTAATTGTACGTTATGCCGGTACCGGCTGGATTGATATTGTATTCCCTCCGGCAGTTATGGGAGCGATAGTTGCCACGATTGGACTGGAGCTTGTGCCTGTAGCCGCACGGATGGCCGGACTGATTGCTCCAGATGGTGTGGCCACCGCTGACTGGACGCCTGACGGCAAAGCGATTACCCTGTCGCTCGTCACGCTTGGTGTTACCGTGCTCGGCTCCGTGCTGTTCCGCGGCTTCCCCAAAATCATTCATATCCTCATCGGTATTGTTACCGGTTATGTACTCGCTTATATCTTGGGTGAGGTGAATACTGGTGCCATCTCTCAAGCAAGTTTCCTCTCGCATCCCACGATCATTACCCCATCCTTCAACTGGCAGGTCATTCTGACTATTATTCCTGTATCGCTTGTGGTCATTGTGGAGCATATCGGCCATTTGCTGGTCACCAGCAATATCGTGGGCAAGGATCTGACCAAGGACCCGGGACTGGACCGCTCACTGATGGGTAACGGGATTTCAACAGTACTCTCCGGGTTCCTGGGGTCTACGCCTAATACAACCTATGGTGAGAATATCGGCGTTATGGCTCTGACCAAGGTGTACTCGGTATATGTTATCGCGGGCGCTGCTGTAATCGCCATCGTGCTGTCGTTCTCCGGAACGTTCTCCTCGGTCATTGCCAACATTCCGCTGCCGGTTATGGGCGGTGTATCCCTGCTGCTGTTCGGTGTTATTGCGGCATCAGGCCTGCGTATCTTCGTGGAACAGAAAGTCGATTTCTCCAAAGCCACCAACATGATTCTGGCTACGCTCGTCCTGGTGGTCGGCATCAGCGGCATTTCGCTGAAGCTTGGCGGTGTAGAGCTGAAAGGCATGGCACTGGCGACTATCGTAGGTATGGTCCTCGCCCTGCTCTTCAAGCTGATCGAGGTTCTGGGCCTGTCCAATGAACAGGAAGCTGACAAATCGGCACATTAAATAACTCACATCTGTTATTATCCACCCAGCACATCAACAAAAAGCGGACTGCTGTCTTCATTCGACAGCAGTCCGCTTTATATTTCCCGGGAAAAGTTGCCGGGCACGACGATTAATCCTCGTAAGTCAACAAGGTAACCACTTCAATATCCGACAGCTTGTCCCGTCCGGCCAGAGCCGTCAGCTCGATCAGGAATGCAGCGCCGACCACTTGTCCGCCAAGCTGTTCCACCAGGTTTACTGACGTAGCAATCGTCCCTCCGGTAGCCAGCAGATCATCCGCAATCAGCACCTTCTGGCCGGGCTTGATCGCATCGGTATGCACAGCGAGGGTATCCTTGCCGTATTCCAGATCATAGCCCACTTCGATTGTCTCATAAGGAAGCTTGCCGCTTTTGCGGATCGGCACGAAGCCTACACCCAGCGCGTAAGCCAGCGGTGCGCCCACTACAAAGCCACGCGCCTCTGGTCCGGCAATGACATCGATCTCCAGGTGGGCCACGAGAGCTTTAAGCTCATCGATGGCTGCACGGTACGCAGCGCCGTCCTTCAGCAGTGTAGTAATATCTTTGAAGCTGATTCCAGCCTGGGGGAAATCCGGAATTACGCGAATATTGTTTTTGAAATCCAACATCATCATCTCCTAAAAGTAAGCGGGGATCACCCCCGCTGAAGTTACTCAAACCAAATGACCGTGACAGCATGTGTAGCTGTTATGAGGCCCCTAAACGCCGTGACAGCATGAATTCCTGCAATTCACTGCGGCTGCCTTCCATGAAATACTGCTCCATCTCCGCCGTCTTGCCCAGTCTGACGAAATGCTCTGATGTGCTCAGACTCTTGGCGGCAGGCTGCGGGACAAAGGTGATCTTGCCGCCGCTGCGCTCAATGAAGTCAAGCTCATCGAACACATCCAGCATTCTGCTCACCATACGCACACCAAGCGCCGACTGGCGGCTGAGCCGCAGCAGCACTTCTTGCTCAGGAGTTGGAGATGCAGCGATTGCGGCAATCCATTGATATAACGATTTGAAATGATCACGGGTGGGAACCTGCAGCCGGTCACGCCCGTCACGGATTGAATGCAGCAGGGCAATGTTCTCCGCTTGGGGAAAAGCAGTGAACAGTGCTTCCAGCTGCTCCGGAGACTCCGGCATATCAAGCACACAGAGCAGTGACAGTCCCTCTTCGTCACGCGTGCCCTCCGGCTGATGTACAGCCGAGATCCCGGCAGACTCATCGTATACCCAGAGGGACATGTCCTTCAGATCACGCAGCGGCGTTGTCCGGCTGTTCTGGAAGACCGCTGCACTCCGGCCGGGACTGCTGCCGCTATAGGTGCGGAGCAGCTCCTGAATATGCGCCGCTTGCTTGACGGCATCGGCCGCGCCGCGCAGATCGAACAGCTGCGCCTTCGGCACCGCAAGATCCTGCAGCATTAGCTGAGGCTTGCGCGAGCCGTTCCATTCATTGACGGACAGCTCTGCCAGAACATCCACGACTGTACCATCCGGAAGCAGATCAGCCAGCGGCCCCTTGCCGAAGGCTACAGCTTCAATCGTCAGCTTGTCCTGCTGGAGCACAAGCTTCAGGTGCTTGCCCTCCTGACCCATCTTCCGTGTCTCCTTCACAACTGCTCCGCGCAGAATGAATCTCGGCAGCGGATTGGCCATGCCGAACGGCGCAAGCCGCTCCAGCTCAAGCGCAGCCTGGAGGGTCAGATCGGCAATGGATACCTCCCCGTCCGCAGCCGTAACAGCTACGAAGTCCTCCGGTGTCAGAACAGACGCAGCATAGCTATTCAGCGCCGCATCGAAGGCTTCCAGCTTGCCCTGCGGCAGACTCATCCCGGCAGCGGCCGGATGTCCTCCGAAGTGGTCCATCAATTCGGCGCATGAGGATAAGGCTGCATAGATATCCAGACCCGGGATGGAACGGGCAGAGCCCTTGCACATCCCGGTCTCCGGATGAATGTCCAGAATAATAACCGGACGGTAATACCGCTCGAGCAGCTTGGAGGCCACAATGCCGACTACGCCGACATTCCAGCCCTGGTCCGCCAGCACTATAATATCCGGCAGTCCGCTCCGGCTAATTCTCTCCTCCAGCTTGGCTGTGGCTTCGGTGACAATTCGCTCGACAACCAGTTGGCGTTCCTTGTTCAGCAGATCCAGCTCTCCGGCAAATTGCTCAGCTTCTGCCGCATCTTCCGTGGTCAGCAGTGTAACCGCCCGGCCAGCATGATCCAGTCTTCCGCTGGCATTAATACGCGGCGCCATCCCGAAGGCGATATTCACCGCACTGACGGTGTTCATCGCAATACCGCCCACCGAGAGCAGCGCACGGATGCCCGGGAACGACGAATTCCGCATGCTGCTGAGGCCTCTGCGCACCAGACTGCGGTTCTCGCCCAGCAGCGGCATCAGATCAGCAACGGTTCCTATAGCGGCAATCTCACACCATTCCTCTGGCACTTCACTGCCAAGGAGCGCCTCAGCCAGCTTGTAAGCCACCCCCACTCCAGCCAGACCCTTGAAGGGATACGGGCAGTCCGGCAGCTTCGGGTTAATCAGGGCATACGCCTCGGGCAGCAGCTCCGGCGGCTCATGATGATCCGTGACAATAACATCAATGCCCAGCTCCGAGGCATAGGCAATCTGATGATAGGCACTGATACCAGTATCAACCGTAATGACGAGAGATACACCCTGCTGGACCGCCCAGTCCAGCGCATGATTATGCAGTCCATAGCCTTCATTGGAGCGATGGGGAATATAAATATCAAAAGAGGCCCCAAGATGACGCAGAAGGTAGATCATCAGCGCAGTGCTGGAAACCCCGTCCGCATCATAATCACCATACACCAGAATATGTTCTTCCTCTTGCAGTGCCTTCTGTATCCGCGGCACCGCTTCAGCCATTCCTTTGAGCAGGAATGGATCATGTCTATCTTCCGCTCCTGAATCCATGAATACCCGTGCCTTGTCGGCGGTATCCATCCCTCTTTGCACCAGCAGTGAAGAAAGGAGCGGAGAAATAGAAAGGCTCCGGGCCAGTTCCGAAATACGCTCGGAATTGGCTGCCGGAGATTGCCAGCTTGTTTTAGAATGAAGCAATACAGTTCACCTTTCTCTCACCTTGCAGACTACTGAAGCAGCGTGGGAATATCGTTGTCCACAAGCTCGTGATTGCTTTTATAAGGATAACCCGGATCATACGGCACAACATCCATATGAACCTCCCCTACATGAACGAACCGGTGCTGCAGCAGCTTGCGGGCACATTCTGAAATATCCTGGGCCTCCATCACGCTGATCCGCGGATTCACACTAATCTTCACATGCAGATTCACATAACTGCCTTCCTCCAGTGCCCGGAGCTGCTCCACCCGGATGACTCCATGCACCCGCTGAACCGTCTCAATGAAGCTGGCTGCTTCCTCGGAAGGAAGCTCCTGAATCTTCTTGCTGTATACAGAGGAAGCAATTAACGAATAGCCTTTGCGGAGAATCAGACATCCGGTCAGCAGAGCTGCAATGGGGTCCATGTAGAGCAGAGGATGCCAGTTCAAGTATCCTCCAGTTATGGCCAGGGCAATTCCGATAAATACAGTTATAGATGTATACAGGCTGAACCGGTGGCTATCGGCATAAGCAGCATGACTGCCGTCACCCTTTTTTTTGAAATAACGGTACTGGTATTGAAATACAGCCTCTTTGAACACAATGCACAGCAGGACAGCAACAAGCGCTGACTCCTCCGGTGCCGACAGATGTCCCCTTGTCAAATCACGGATAGCCGAGAAAGCAACCTGCAGCCCGCCCATAATAATCAGCACAGAGAACAGAATAGCCGCCATCGGCTCCTTGCTTCCTTGCGCAGCCCGGCCGTGTTCCGCTGAGCCTTTTGCCTTGTGACTCTGCTTCAGGTTCCACGGAATTACCTCCGCCAGTCTGGCAGCGGCATCTGCTCCGGAATAGATTGCATCCCCCAACAATGCCTTACTGCCTGACAGATAACCGATACTTCCCTTGGCTAGAGCGAGTAGAACATCACTAAGGATTCCGGTCCAGGCAACAGTTTGTTTCCGGGGTAATGGTTTGTCATTCATAACGAGGCCCTCCTTACCACTAGCAGGTAAACTCATGATGATGAAATCAAGCAAGACGCCCTGACCCGAAGATTCCGAAAAGCCGCGTCGCTACAGACGCGGCTTACAGAATAACCGGGTGTTAGGCTTTGGCCGGGGTCTTCGCCGCCGGCTTCTGACGCTTCTTCAGAAGCAGCCAGAGCGGACTTGCGATGAAGATCGATGAATAGGCTCCGAAGAGCAGGCCAATAACCATGGCCAGCGAGAACATGCGGATCGACTCCCCGCCCATAATCAGCAGGAAGAATGCGGCAATAAATACGGTGAAGGCTGTATACAGCGAGCGCATAAGGGTCTGCGCCACACTTTTGTTAACCAGCTCCTTAAGATCCTCATACGACTTCTGTTTGCCGAAGCGCAGATTCTCGCGGATCCGGTCAAAGATAACGATAGTATCGTTAATCGAGTAACCGATAATGGTCAGCACCGCGACAATGAAGGTTATGTCCACCTCCAGACGGAAGATGGAGAAAATCGCTACAACCATAAAGGCATCATGGAGCAACGCTACAATAGATGCCAGCGCAAAACGCCATTCAAAACGGATACTAACATAAATAATAATCCCGATACTGGCGAGCAGCACCGAATAGATCGCATTGCGGGCCAGCTCCTTAGCCATCTCAGTATCTACGGTGTTAATTTCAAAAGAAGCCTTGTCATCAATCTTGTTGATTGACTTCTTGAGGGTCTCACTTTGTGCATCACTCAGCTCTTGATCATAGCGGATGTTGACCCGCTTGTCGCCGATGGTAACGGTTGGTTCATGCTCGATGCCCGCATCCTTCAGAGCCGGCTGCAGCTCAGCCAGCGTGACACTCTTAGAGAGCGCCACGTCCACATTGGACCCGGCCTTGAAGTCAACGCTGTAGTTCAGGCCGAAGGTTGCCAGAAAGACGAGCCCCGCCACAGTAAGGGCAATCGAGAAGATATAGAAGAATTTACTTAAATGTACGAAATCAAGCTCTTTCTTAAAGCGCACTGATGTCACTCTCCTTTACCCCAAATTGCTTCGGCTTTTTGAGTGCGCCGGCTTTAACCAGCACAGTCAGCAGCCAGTGGGCAAAATAAAGGTTTGTTACAATACTAAGTACAATTTCCACGATCAGAATCAGTGCGAAGCCTTTAACCGCACCCGTACCGAAGGCGAACATGACAGCCGCTACGATAATAGTGGTTACATTCGCATCCATAACTGTACGGAAGGAGGTCTTGTTCCCTGCTTTGACGGAAGACATAATGCCCTTCCCGCTGCGCATTTCTTCCCTGATCCGTTCATTGGTAATGATATTGGCATCGACGGCCATCCCTATACCGAGGATGAACGCGGCGATTCCGGGAAGGGTCAGTGTAAAGTCTGCCAGGACAAATACCAGAATCAGCAGCCAGGTGTGCAGGATCAGCGCAAAGCTGGCCAGTACGCCCGGAAGACGGTACATAAGCAGCATGAAGATCAAAATAATCACAGAACCGACAATCCCGGCTCTGACGGTCTCATCCAAGGATTGCTTACCCAGTGTAGCCCCTACGCTCTGGGAATATTTCTCTGTCAGCTTCAGCGGCAAAGCACCGAGGTTGATTGTATCGGCAATCTCACGGGCTTCATCCAGTGTATATCCCCCGGAAATCGAAGCCTTACCATCGGTCAGGACAGCTCGTACCGTTGGAGGCGAAGATAACAGGTTCTCATCCAGATAGATGGCGAGTTCCTTACCCAACAGGCGCTCGGTAATCTCTGCGAATTTCTTCTTGTCTTTGATGGAGATGCTGATTTCGGGACGGTTCAGTTGATCGCGTTGAACCTCTGCCGCACCTTCAACAAAGTCACTGCCTACAAGCTCAATCTTGCTGTACACCCCGGGAGCATCCCCTTCATTGGCACTGCGGAAGGTCAGAACTGCGGGCTCTTTCATTTTTTTGCGGACCTCTGCTTCGTCGGTCACACCTGCGATCTTCAGACGGATGCGGTCCGTACCTTCGGTGGTCACCTCAGGCTCGCTGGTTCCGAGTGCATTCGCCCGCTTCTCGAGGCTCTCTGCAGTCTTCTGCAGCGAAGCGCGGGTCAGAGTTCCTCCCGTATCCATTGGCTCGGCGTGGTACAGAATTTCGAATCCGCCCTTGAGGTCAAGACCCAGACGGACTCTGTCCAGCAGCCCGGGAGTAGTAAATACCATGACGCCCGTTAGAACGACCACGGTAATGATAAAGCTCAACATTCTCTTCATGCTCTAGCTAGTTCCCCTTTCATTACTTCAATATTCCTATTATAGCTACGTGCGAAATGACCGTCAATTCAGAAGGAATGACGGTGTCTTGATTCACACAAAGAAACGGCAGGTTCTGCTGCAAAGCGTGGATACCTCCGTTTGATAGGACAAGTCTGAACACTCTTTACTTACTTTACTGCTTCCTGTACCCGTTTGCAAAAGAAAATCGTTCCTTTTGACAAATCCCCCCGTTAATTCAATCCCCGGTAGGCCGCCAAGGTCAGATAAGTCATATAACTGCCTGACTTGAGTGAATAAATGTCATTGACCAGCCTGTGCAGGGGAGGTCTTCCCTCCTTGGCATAATTGCGGCTGATGCAATCCCAAATATCCTTACCGGTCACATATTCATAGCCGAGGAGCCGGAATTCCTCCGCTTTGCTGATGCACATGGCTTCGATATCTTCACTAAGCTCGTCATATCTCCATTGTTCCGATTCCACGTGCAGGCACCTCCAAAGATTCCTCAATTACCTATGCTCAGTGGTACGTATTCGACCCTGCGCTCACACTTTCCTGCTTAAGACCAAAAAACTTGTCTACAGAATGCTTGTCATGCAGCGCACCTGTACCGGCATATCCTTATACAAGCCTGGCTTGGTTATGGCGGTAATTCACCTGCAGTTTCATCTCATATGTAGGAAGAAGGAGTGCCCTGTGAGGAAACAGACCTTTATACAAGGAACGATCATCCTGCTGCTAGCCGGTATCATTAACCGGATGCTTGGCTTCATTCCCCGGATTGCCCTGCCCCGGATCATCGGCGCTGAGGGGGTGGGTCTGTATCAGCTCGGATACCCGTTTTTCATTGTGCTCATTACGGTAATTACGGGGGGAATCCCGCTGGCGATTGCCAAGCTGGTTGCCGAAGCCGAAGGGGAAAACCGCCCGGAGCAGTCGCGCAAAATCCTGCAAACCGGCCTCGCTCTCAGCCTGTCGCTGGGCATTGTGTTCACCTTCGTCGCCCTGTTCAGCGCCTCCTGGGTATCCAGCGTTCTTCTGACGGACCAGCGTGTCTATTATACCTTCGTCAGCATGACCCCCATGATCGCCATCGTCGCCGTTTCATCCATCTACCGGGGATACTTTCAAGGCAGGCAGAACATGATTCCCTCGGCCTTCTCCTCCGTGCTGGAATCGGTCATCCGGATCTTCTTCATGCTGTGGTTCTCCTGGATGCTGCTGCCGAAGGGCATCGCCTTTGCGGCCGCGGGTGCCATGCTTGGCGTGACTGTGGGGGAGATCGCCGGAATGCTGGCCCTGCTGGGGCAATATTATTTTAACGACAAAAAAGACAGGTCTGAACTCCCGCCTAACGTGGAACCTATGGTTCAGGATACGCAGGGCAGTGCGGGACGCGAACCCGCGCAGACAACTACACCTGTCTTCAAGCGTCTCATCGGCATTTCAATACCGGTAACTGCCGGACGACTGATCGGCTCATTCTCTTACCTTCTGGAATCGATTATTACCGTGCGCAGCCTCGCGCTTGCCGGAATCGCAGCCGCAGCCGCAACCGCACAATATGGTTCCTTGCAGGGAATGGTGATTCCGCTGCTGCTGCTGCCGGGTGTGCTCAGCTCCTCGCTGGCCGTCTCCCTTGTCCCTTCCTTATCCGAGGCCGCAGCCCGCAACGATTTGCCCACGATTCACAAAAGAATGCACCAGGCCCTGCGGCTCGCCATGGTGACCGGTGCCCCGTTTGCTGCTGTTATGTATATTCTTGCCGTACCGCTCTGTACACTAATGTACGGCAATGCGGCGGATACGGCCCCTATGCTTAGGATGATGGCCCCGTTCGCTGTGTTTCTCTATGTCCAGGCCCCGCTGCAGGCTGCCCTTCAGGCCATGGACCGCCCAGGCAAGGCACTGATCAATACGCTGATAGGAGCCGTTGTCAAAATCCTGCTGATTCTCCTGCTGGCCTCCCGGCCTGAGTACGGCATTCTGGGCGCCATCATCGCCATTATGGTCAACAGCTTACTTGTCACGCTTCTGCACGGCTACAGTGTAGTCAAGCTCACCGCCATGTCCTTGCGCTGGTCGGACCCGCTCAAAATCCTGGCCGCTACGGTCATCATGGCCGCCGGGATGTCGTATGTGTATACGTCCGTTCCGATCTCCCCGTCGCATTGGATACAATTCTTAGCCGCTGCCTTCTGCGGCATGGCCATCTATCTGAGCATCTGCCTGTTATCCGGGCTGATCTCCAGACGTGACCTGGAACGGGTGCCCTTTTTCAGACGCTGGCGCAGTTAGGTTGGCTTCCCCTTATCCGGGCTGATCGGGGCAATATAGAGTTCTCCCTTATGATCCACGGAGCACAGGAAAACATCCCGGAAATCAGAGACACCCTTCTGCCGGATCTGGGTTCTAAGCCAGAACCGGTTCTTGCCGATCATCTCAAGATTGCCGTCCTGCACCTTCCCGTCCATAATCAGCGGAATCGGCAGTCCTTCATAACGGATCTTATGCTTCGGCAGCTTCACCGAAGCAGAGTCACCGCCGGATGATTCAGCATCGCCGGAGTCCTTCTGGCTATCGCCGTTCTTCTCCTTCCGCTCTGCGCCGGAGCTGCTGTTGCCCGACTGATTGGATGAGGTGACGTTGGCATTCTTCTCAATCACCGTTAACTGCCCGCTTGTCTCCAGGATAGCGAACTCCACATCTGCCGGACTGACAATATTCTGCCCGCGGAGCTGCAGCAGCAGATCATCAATATTATACCGCTGCCTGCGCATTTCGCCCCGGTGAATCTTCCCGTCCGAGATCAGAATGCTGGGCCTGCCATCCACCATTAAGCGCACCTTCCGGCTCTTCAAGCTGAGCTGTGCGACCAGCACTTGAATCAGCACCAGGGTCGCCATAGGAACAACACCATCATAAATAGGCCGCTCGATATCCTCAATCACAAAGACACCGATCTCGGCAATCATGATGGAAATGGTCAGGTCAAATACAGACAGCTTGCCGATTTCACGTTTGCCCATGATGCGCATGCTCAGGAAAATGAAGATATACATCAGCACGGTCAGAAAGATATGGGTCGTAATATGCTGGAACATATTCTCTTCGCTCCCCTTCCGCTACTCCCCATACTGGCGGATTAATGTACCCCTATTCTGACCTGACCGTAAAGGGAACATTCGGAAAGCTGCTGATTAATTACTGGTAAAAGTCATACCGCCTATTCTTGTACTATTGGGGCAAGCCTCCCCATACAATAATTAGTATCCGGTTAACAAACTTTTAGGGGGTTTTACCATGTCTCTGATCAGGCGTCTATTCTCATGGAAAATATCTAGTCCGGTATTATCGGGTTTAATCCGCTCGTTCCTGTGGATGATGCTGGGTGCGTTCATCCTCTCCCTCCTGCTCTGGGGCAGCGGACTGCAGGAACAGGATCTCACCATGTACACCTACATTGTGCACGGCGTCGCTGCCGCATTCGGAGGCTTGACCGCAGGCAGCAGGGCCGTCCGCAGAGGCTGGTACCAAGGAGCACTCACAGGCATGTTATACGGACTGGCTGTACTGCTGATCGGATTTTTGGCGCTTGACAGTTCACCGGGAGGAATGGACTTCCTGTGGGTTCTGGCGGCTGCAGGCATTAGCGCACTTGGAGGAATGTTTGGAGTTAATTTACAGAAATCCTAATTAATATAATTTTCAAAAATTGAAACCTTCCCTTGAAAATATGGTACACTACCTATGTCTGACTTCATATGAGCGATTATCAAGGAGGCTTCGAATGCTTTGCTGTATCAGTCCATGAATCTTGTAGTTGTATATACCGTTGCCATTGTTGTGATCTTAATCTGGATCGGCGCACGGCGCAATCCGCTGATGGCCTTAGTTGAAATCGGGAGAGAGCTGCTGAGATCCTATAAATTCACACTCATTATTATAGGCATGTTCAGCATTCTTGCCCTGAATAAATATGAGCTGCAGATCGAAGAAAAGATGCGGCTGACCGCAGATTACACAGGTTTCATCTTCGGCCTGGAGGGGCATTTCGTCCGGATGGTTCAAGAGCTGTTCTACGCTCCCTGGCTGACACCGGTGATTGTCTTCTTCTATATCTTCATGCTGCAGGCCGTGCTGGCAGCCTCACTGGGGATCTATCTGCTGGACAAAAACCGTGTGATCCTCTATGCGACCTGCTACACCATTATTTTAACCTATGCTATCGCTATTCCGTTCTATCTGTACTTTCCGGTCAATGAGGTGTGGTCCTATGCGCCTGCCGGGGTTCGGTTCATCATGCTGGATGTTTTCCCGAAGTTTGAACAGGAATACCGGCCGCTATCCGGCCTCAATAACTGCTTCCCGAGCCTACATACCGCTATCTCCGTATCCATGGCTCTGCTCGCTTACCGCTCAGGCAACCGCCGCTGGATGGTGATCAGTACAATCTCAGCCGTTATTATCGTGTTTGGAATCTTCTATCTCGGCATTCACTGGCTGACCGACATGATTGGCGGCACCCTGCTGGCTGTACTGTCCACGGCTATCGCCGTACCGCTTGCCAGGCTTACCCTGCGCAGCGGGGAACAGGGCTTGAGAGTGCGGGGCCGGGTCACCAATACACGTTAAGGCCCTCAATTCCGTATATGACGTATAAAAAAATCGGCGTTCTCTCGTAAGAGAAACGCCGATTTTTATGTAATTTAGCAGAGAGACTATTACATCTTGTCTTCTACTTCCACAACTGCGTGACTGATCGAGCCCCGGTCAAACGTCAATCGGGTTACATCATTAACCCGCAGAATAACGATGTCATCCGAAATCTCCATGATCGTTCCGTGCAGACCGCCGATGGTAACTACCTTATCGCCCTTCTTCAGCGCTTTGAGCATTCCGTTGCGTGCCTTGGTCTTCTTCTGCTGCGGACGAATCAGCAGGAAGTAGAACACAACAAACATCAGTACAAACGGACCTACCAGACCCAGTATGCTGCCTCCGCCGCCTGTACCTGCCGCCATATAAAACTGTGACATATCATTTCCCCCCTTTCAAGAATAAACATGAACACTCCGTACTCTCTAGAAGCCTTTTAGATTATCATATAATCCGTATTGTGCAAAAAACTCATCGCGAAAATCAAGCAGCCGATCTTCCATGATGGCTTCACGCACTTTACGCATCAATTCCAGCAGGAAGTGTAAGTTATGGTACGTTGTCAGCCGCAAGCCGAAGGTTTCGTCGGCCTTAATCAGATGACGCAGATAAGCACGGGAATAGTTCCGGCAGGTGTAACAGGTACACTCCGGGTCCAGCGGCCCGAAATCACGGGCATACTGGGCGTTACGCACTACGAGTCTTCCCTGACTGGTCATCGTTGTTCCATTACGGGCAATACGGGTAGGCAGAACGCAGTCGAACATGTCTATTCCGCGGATTGAACCTTCCAGCAGCGCATCCGGTGAACCTACGCCCATCAAATAGCGCGGTTTCCCTTGCGGCAGCAGCGGAACCGTGTAATCCAGCACCTCATACATAAGCTGCTTGGACTCTCCGACGCTGAGTCCCCCAATAGCATACCCCGGGAAATCCATGGAAGTCAAATCAGCCGCGCTCTGGCGGCGGAGATCCTCATGCATGCCTCCCTGTACGATAGCGAACAGTCCCTGATCATTCGGACGGGCATGGCTTTTGAGGCAGCGTTCGGCCCAGCGGGTGGTACGTTCAAGCGATTTTTTCACATACTCATATTCAGCCGGATAAGGCGGGCATTCATCGAAGGCCATCATAATATCGGAACCGAGCGCATTCTGGATCTCCATAGCGACTTCGGGAGACAGAAACTTCTTGTCCCCGTTCAGATGGGAGCGGAAATGAACCCCTTCTTCGGTGATCTTACGCATGTCGCTCAGGGAGAATACCTGGAAGCCGCCGCTGTCGGTCAAGATCGGGCGGTCCCAGTTCATGAACTTATGCAAGCCGCCCGCTTCGCCGATGATCTCATGACCCGGACGAAGGAACAGATGGTACGTATTACTCAGAATAATCTGTGCTTCCATCTGCTTAAGCTCTTCAGGACTCATCGTCTTGACAGTAGCCTGGGTGCCTACAGGCATGAAGGTTGGTGTCTCAATAATTCCGTGCGGGGTGTGGACTCTTCCGAGCCGTGCCCCGGATTGCTTACAGGTCTTAATGTGTTCGTAAGTGATTGCTGCCATTGGTTTAACCCTTCCTCTTGCTTAATAAATGAACATTGCATCGCCAAAGCTGAAGAACCGGTACTGCTGCTTAATCGCTTCTTCATATGCGGCGAGAATCAGCTCCCGGCCAGCCAAAGCGCTTACCAGCATGACCAAGGTTGACTTGGGCAGATGGAAATTGGTGATCAGTGCATTAACGACAGTAAATTCATAACCCGGATAGATAAAAATATCCGTCCAGCCGCTGCAAGCCTCAATCGGCCCGCCCTGGCATTGTCTGCCTACGGTCTCCAGGGTCCGGCATGAGGTTGTGCCTACAGCTATTATTCTTCCGCCCCTTGCTCTGGCTTCATTAAGCACATCCGCCGCTGCCTGGGACAGCTCGAAATATTCGGCATGCATGACATGCTCTTCCACAGTCTCTACAGACATGGGACGGAAGGTCCCGAGACCAACATGAAGTGTGACATAGACGATATTCACACCGATGGCTGCAATCTGCTCCAGCAGCTCGGTGGTGAAATGCAGTCCGGCTGTCGGCGCTGCCGCCGAGCCTTCATGCCGGGCATACACGGTCTGATACCGCTCACGGTCATCCAGGGTTTCCTTGATATAAGGAGGAAGCGGCATGGAGCCGAGCCTGTCCAGAATCTCCTGGAAAATCCCCTGATAGATGAAGCGGAGTGTCCGCCCGCCCATATCTGCTTCATCTTCAATCACGGCACGAAGCTCTTCACTGAAGACAATGACCGCGCCGGTCTTCAGCTTCTTGCCGGGCTTCACCAGCGCCTCCCAGCGGTCCCCTTCGAGATTCTTAAGCAGCAGGACCTCCGCCTTGGCTCCGGTATCTTCCTTGACTCCGAACAGTCTGGCGGGAATAACCCGTGTATCATTAAGTACTAGCGTATCGCCCGGGCGGAACTGCCCCAGTATATCCGTGAAATGACCGTGGTCCAGTTGCCCGCTCTCCTTGTCTACCAGCAGCAGTCTGGATGAACTGCGGTCGGCAAGCGGAGTCTGGGCAATCAGCTCCTCCGGCAGATTGAAATCATAAAGTTCAACATTCATAATAGGATCTTCATTCCTTAATTCTTAATTATAGTAACGTTATTAAAATAGTGTTGCAATATTTGCTTATAATCATACCCTTTGTCGGCCATTCCCTTCACGCCCCATTGAGACATGCCGAGTCCGTGCCCGTAACCCCAGCCGATGAAATAGAAGCCCGGACTGCCGGTCACGACTCTTGCGGTCTGATCCGCGCCCATCACGACCGTACCGCTGCCGCTGGACGTCACTTGGCCCGAGGCAGACAGCACTCCGGCTGAGCTGGTGCTGCCGATAGCAGCTGTAGAGCCGTCAGCGCCTAATACAGTATAACTTCCGGCAGGTACAATATCAAACAAGGTGCTAGGCAATCCTCCGAAGGAGGAACGGAACAGATCCGGGTACTTCACCTGCAGGATCTGGCCGTTCGCCTTGACCTCCACTGCTCTTCCTGATGGCCCGCGCCGGGTAACCTCCAGAGTGGTTATAGAAGAGGGCAGAGTGCCGCTGGTCTTGCCGGCCAGGCTCTTCAGCAGTTCGGCTGAAGAATACGGACCTTTGATCCAGCTGTAGCTGCCGGATTCATAGACCTGATTCAGCACTACGGCGTTCTGTCCGGGATTCAGCTTGCCTGCCGGAGCAGCACTGCTGTCAACGACAGGCAGCGGCCGGATATTCACATCCTTGGCAGTGGCTGTGGCAATGGGGAGCCCTGCGGCTGTCTTGCTGCCTGTTAATTTGATGTTATCTTCCCGGGCATAGCCGGAGACGCCGCTGTCCAGCAGTACATAGTACCACTTCTTAGCAGAGCCCACCGCAGCCACATCCTCTGCGCTGGCCACACTGGCATAGTTGCCGCCGCTGTTCCATACTTCCGACGGGTCAGCCGTAACGCCGCCGCTGTTCGAGGAGAATACCGCCTCTACGACCTTGCCGCCGCTCTGCAGCACTTCACCTGCAGTGGCATCGACCGCCTTGATGATTGTGGGTGCTTCTGCACCGATTCCGTTATAGACCTGACTGAGCGTTGTATCCACCACATTGGCAACATCGAAGCGGTTCCCTTGGGACAGCGCGTAGCTGCGCGCCGCTACAGCCTGAGCCTTCAGCGCTTCTTCCGGCCAGCCGGAGGATACCTCTCCCCCCACAACCGCATACAAATATTGCTCCAGCGGAACCACGTTAATGACAGACAATGAACCATTCAGATTTCCAAGCTCCATATCGCCCCGATAGATCCGCTTGGATCGCTCGGTTAGCATAATTCCCTTCTCATTGCCGGATAGGATGAACTTTGCGTCACTTCCGGATAACAGATAATGGAATGCCTGGACTTCGCTGTTGAAATCGAGCCCTGCGTCCATACGGATCATTACTCCGGGTGCACCCGGAGCCACAGGCGTTAGAGCAAGCTGAGGAAGCAGCACAGCTGCCGAAGCAGAGACCGCCGCAAGCTCGCTGTCACTTGACGCCTCGCCTACCCATACCTCGGTACGCGCACTGCCGCCCTCACCGGATATGAATACCGGCCAGGCATCTAAGCCGGCAGTGGTCAGGCTGCCCACTACCGCCTGGGCTTCCTCGAGTGTAGCGTAGGTGCCCGCAGACAGATGCTTGGTTCCGGCCACCGCAGGGGTCTGCCCCTCAGGAATTGCCAGACCGGCCTTGAGGACTGCGTTCAGCCCGTTATTGGCTGCACTCTCACTGGCGTAACCTCCGGTATATAGCTGATATACCTTGGCACCGCCTCTGGCAGCCATGAAGATCTGCGGCTTATTGGAAGAAGACTGGAGCTTCTTCGCCGCATCCGCAGCGGTCTGCCAGCTTGGCGTCTCCAGCACCTTCACCCGGTACCCGTCGAGACTGACACGGACCTTGTTCTGGGCCGGAACCGACAATAACGGGCTGCCGCCGGCTGCCGGAAGCAGGCTGAAGCTCTGCTCGGACTGCAGGGTTACCAGCGGTACGGTAGATTTATATTTGCTGCCAATATCGGCATACAGTGCAACCCGGATCGACCCGCCGGAATCGGCGCGGGCGTGATCTGCCGGAATGAGCAGACTGCCTGCTGCAAGCAATGCAGCCAGCGCCCCCCGGCCCAGCAGCCCGATTCCTGTTGTTGTCCACTTCGCAAGTTTCATTGTAGGCCTCCTAAAAAGTATTAATGATACATCCACTTCGGTTTGTAGCCCAAACAATACGTAAGATGTTG
The DNA here is from genome assembly GCF_038009085.1 of Paenibacillus sp. FSL R7-0210. NCBI lineage: Bacteria > Bacillati > Bacillota > Bacilli > Caryophanales > Paenibacillaceae > Paenibacillus > Paenibacillus sp. FSL R7-0210. The sequence goes on along the minus strand of NZ_JBBPAR010000001.1, from coordinate 497,776 downwards.
TACTATGGGCAGGATTCTCAATAATCAGTTCTGCTGCGGGGGAAGCGGAAGGCCAAGATGATGATACGCTGCAGGCGTAACAATACGCCCGCGAGGCGTGCGCTGCAGGAAACCGATCTGCAGCAGATAAGGCTCGTATACATCCTCAATGGTCTGGCTCTCTTCGCCTATCGTAGCGGCGATGGTATCCAGTCCGACAGGCCCGCCCCGGAAGGAGCTGATCATGGATTGCAGCATCTTATGGTCGATGCTGTCCAGTCCCCGGGGGTCCACCTGGAGCATCTTCAGCGATTCAGCAGCAATCTCCGGGGTGATGATTCCGTCGCCCCGGACCTGGGCATAATCGCGTACCCGCTTCAGAAGACGGTTGGCAATCCGCGGTGTACCCCGGGCCCGCAAGGCAATCTCTTCCGCTGCATCGCCCAGAATCTCGATGCCCAGCAGTTCAGCGTTGCGCGCCACGATGAAGCTCAGTTCATCGATGGTGTAATACTCCAGCCGGCTGACCACTCCGAAGCGGTCACGCAGCGGAGCAGACAGCAGTCCCGCACGTGTCGTCGCCCCAATAAGCGTGAAGGGCGGCAGGTCCAGCCGGACTGACCGTGCGCTTGGCCCCTTGCCGATCATGATATCCAGCGCGAAATCCTCCATTGCCGGATACATGACCTCCTCCACCGTCCGGTGCAGACGGTGAATCTCGTCAATGAACAGCACATCGCCTTCCTGAAGGTTCGTCAGCAGCGCCGCTAGATCTCCGGGCCGTTCAATGGCCGGGCCGGAGGTGGTCCGCAGATTCACTCCCAGCTCGTTGGCAATAATATTGGCCAGCGTCGTCTTGCCGAGACCCGGAGGCCCGTACAGCAGGACATGATCCAGTGCTTCACTGCGCATCTTGGCCGCTTCTATATATATTTTCAGGTTCTCTTTCACCTGGTTCTGGCCGATATATTCACCCAGATAACGGGGACGCAGACTTAATTCCACCGCCTGCTCGTCCATCATCAGATTAGCCGATATAATCCGGTCATCCATTCTTCCTCACTCCGTTCTTCAGGGACCTATTTGGCGGTATACAGCAGCCCCAGCGCCTTCTTCATCAGCACATCCACCGGTCCGGTATCCGTGCCTTCCTGCTTCATCTTCAAGTGCACCCGGTCCAGCTCAGTATCGGTGTAACCGAGCGCCTTCAGCGCATCTCTGGCTTCTTCCCACGGGAGCGCCTCCGCCTTGCTCTGCGCTTCAGCCGCTACTGCGAACAATCCCGTCTGCAGGGCCGCCCCGCCGAATCCGTCCAGCTTGTCCTTCAGATCCAGAATCATCCGCTGCGCCGTCTTCTTGCCAATCCCCGGCAGCTTCGTCAGGAAGGTGATATTCTCCTGATAGATGGCCGCGATCAGCTGATCCGGCGTTCCGCCGGTCAGAATGCCCAGCGCAACGCGCGGGCCGATGCCGGATACCTCAATCAGCTTGCGGAACAGGCGCTGCTCCTCGCGTGAAGGGAATCCGAACAGAAGCGTAGCATCCTCGCGGGTCTGATAATGAATGAACACAGTCACCGGACCCTCAGTCTTGGCAAAAGCGTACGGATTCGGGCAGAATACCCGGTACCCCACGCCCTGCACATCCAGCACAACGTATTCCGGCTCCAAATGTGCAACCGGTCCTCTAAGAAAATCTATCATTTTCGCAATACCTCATTTAATTTGGAATTAAGACTCACGGAATGGGCATGGCATACCGCCACCGCCAGCGCATCCGCCACATCATCGGGCTTCGGCACAGCCGTCAGCTTCAGCAGCAGCTTAACCATCTCCTGCACCTGCTTCTTCTCTGCCTTGCCGTAACCGACTACAGCCTGCTTCACCATCATCGGGGTGTATTCTGCCACCGGAAGCCCGCGCTGCACGGCTGCCAGAATCAGCACCCCGCGTGCCTGCGCCACCGGTAAGGCTGTAGTCACATTGCGGCTGAAGAACAGCTTCTCTACCGCTACTGCGTCCGGCTTATATTTATCAATCAGCTGCACCATGCCTTCATAGACATGCAGCAGACGCTCTTCTTCCGGGGTATGTGCCTCTGTCTGGATGCAGCCGTATTGGACCGGTGTTAATTTGTTGCCGACCTTATCGACAAAGCCAAAACCGACAATCGCCAGCCCCGGATCAATCCCCAAAATACGCAAAGTCCTTCTCTCTCCTCTATGCCCGGGCGGATACTCCGGCCCTAAAGCGAACATATGTATTCCTTCCACCCATTATAGCAAAAAAAATTCCCCGGGAGACAAAAAGTTTGTCCCCGGGGAAATGAAACATGCATAACACAACAAAGACCCGCAGGCCACCTTCGCGCCCGCGAGTCCTCATGCTGCTAACTCTATAGTCTCTCCCTCACTCCGCATGCATCACCTGTTCAGAGGAATCACGAGCATAGTCACTGAAGGTGGAGAGTACGCTGTTGTACTCCTCCAGATCCTGCACCCGGATGCCCTGATGAAGCTGCTCCCAGATGCCCTTGGGCAGAGAGGATTTGATGGAGCCCATGTCCATCTGGAAAAAGGTCTTCATGACCCGCTCCGCCTCGGGCGGGCCTTGGAACAAGGTCAGATTGCCCTGCTCGTCCACCCCGAAGTAGGCTTCTTTTTTGGTTAGCGGCGACAGATCATTGACCCGCTGCTCCAGCCACAGGTCCCCTTCCCGGCTGAGCCAGCCGCTCCAGCCTGCATGCCGGACAATCAGCTCGCTAAGCTGAGCCGGAGTCTGCTTGCCGGGCAGGGTCTGCACCTCTTCACCGGCTACATAGAGGGTCTTAAGATGCACCGTTCTGCTGACGGCTTCCTTGCCCACAGCCTTCAGCAGCTCTTGACTGTTCATCACGGCGGCATCCTCTTCAGCATCATCGTCTGTATGGTTATATACGGCGGCTACAGCCGGCAAGCTGCTTCCGGGCTCCAGATTCTGCACTGCGCTTCCGCTCAGGAATGACGAAGATTTAAGCAGCGTACTGATCTCTTCCGGAACCTGCATGCCGCGCCAGGCGAGCAAAGTCAGCACGAGGCATGCCGCACCAACCCAGGGAGCTTTTTTCCAGCGTCTCCACCGCCGCCACAGTTGTTTTTTCAGGCGAAAAGCATTCACGTTAATCCCTTCATTCTGGTTTTTTCCTATTGTGACCTGTGAAGGGATCATTTATGCGTAAATGCTTGAAATTCATCCCAGCATGGATTCAATCCGTACGCTGGGGATTCTCAATGGCCCCAAGGAACAGCACGACTCCGCTCTGCGTGTCCCGGATCATGAACAGGAAGGGCCGATTGACGTTCATTTCAAAGGGCAGGTCTACAGGGGGCGCTGATCCGGCACGCATATCAATTACAGTGGAAGCCGCCGCCTCCGTTCCCCGTTCATTCACATCGATATAGGTTTTGTGGATGACCTGTTCAAAATAGATCGGGCTGTCCAGATCCGACATAAGAGAGAAATCACCCTGGCTCGGATCAAAGGCAAGCATCACACCCAGCGTCTGCAGGACCTTGGAGAGTTCTGTGCCATAGCTGGCCGTGAACCTTGGCAGCAGCAGCGTCCCCCGGGAACTGGAGAAACCCTTATCCAGCAGCAGAGTCCCCTGCTCCAGTTGACCCACAAGCTCCGCGAGAGAAGATTGCTCACCCGGAAGGGCCACTACCATCTCCATCTGTCCCTCGCCGTAGGGAAGCTTTACCGCCTGCCAATCCTGATGGACGGCATACTCAAACATACCGCTCCGCTTCATCATCATCACCTGCACTGCCGGTCCGTCCGGAGGATAAAAGTCCGCCTGCTTCGTAGCCTGTTCCTCGAACACATCTCTCCAGGCACCTTGGAAATACAGCGCATTGACAAGGACGGCAACAGCCTGAGGTCCGGGCGGCTCCGTGAGCATCTCCTGAATCTTGTCCCCCGTATGGTCTGCCACCCATCCGTTAATCTCCTTCACAGACTTCTGTGCCGCCAGGTCCGTAGTCTTAATCTGCGCATCATAGAAATCCTTACCGGTCTTGAGATAGTCCCTGCGCAGCGGCAGGCCCTTCATACCCCAGACTGAATTCGCGATCTTCAGCTCCACGCCCGGTCCCCCATCATTCAAGAGCTTCATTAATGACTGCTGGCCGGTATTCAGCTGCTGCCGTTCGTCCGGCGCATAGCCCAGCAGTTTTCCGAGCTCCTCAGCCGTCTCTCCGGCACTGCCGTTATAGGCCAGGGCCAGAGCGGCAGCGGCACTGTACGGGGAGATCGTCAGGTTCCCGCTCCCTTGCTTCCATAACTGGCTGAACAGCTTCACGCCCAGCCCGTTGCTGCTGTCAGCCAGACCCGAATCGAGCCCTGCTGCCGCAGCCTGTCTCTCCGCGTAATTCATGCCCGAACCTCCTTCACTGCAGCCGCCCAAGAGCAGCACGGTTAGTATAAGTGCGGATAATCTTTTGCCCATGCTAAGCCCTCCCTAAATTTCTCCGTAGCCTCTCTACCAAATGACGCTGCGGATTGGGAAAAGTTGCAAATTCATAGCGGAAGGCATACAAAATTTCTATTCATTATATTGAAGGCTTATCTTTCTATGCCATCATTTGCTATACTCTATATTAACGAAAAAAGTTAAAAACTAAAACAAAGGGGATATCCTTGATGATTATTCAGCCAAAAACACGCGGCTTTATCTGTACAACAGCTCACCCGGAGGGATGTGCCGGACAAATACAGGAACAGATCGATTATGTACGGTCCCAAAAGAAGCTTACCGGCCCGGTGAACGTGCTGGTCATCGGCGCTTCCACAGGCTATGGACTGGCTTCGCGGATTGCCGCTGCCTTTGGCGCAGGCGCGAACACCATCGGCGTCTTCTTTGACAAGGCTGCTGAAGGCACCCGCACCGCTTCCGCAGGCTGGTACAATTCTGCTGCCTTTGAACGTGAAGCGGCCAAGCAGGGGCTGAAATCCTTCAGCATCGTCGGCGATGCCTTCTCGAATGAAATCAAGACCAAAACAATCGAGCTGATCAAGGCCGAATTCGGCACCGTTGATCTGGTCGTATACAGCGTAGCCTCCCCGCGCCGCACCCATCCGGTAACCGGAGAAGTGTTCTCCTCGGTGATTAAGCCGGTAGGCCAAGCCTACTCGAACAAGACGATGAACTTCCACACCGGAGAAGTCTCCACCGTTACCATTGAACCGGCTACAGAGGATGAAGTCCGCCAGACCATCGCCGTGATGGGCGGGGAAGACTGGGGCATGTGGATCAGCCAGATGCAGGAGGCCGGTGTGCTTGCTGAGGGAGCAACTACTGTAGCGTACTCTTATATCGGACCCAAGATTACGCATCCTATCTACAAGGACGGAACTATCGGCCAGGCGAAGAACCATCTGGAGCAGACCGCCATTGCCTTGAACGAGCAGCTATCCGCCACCGGCGGCCGGGCCTTCGTATCCGTGAATAAGGCACTGGTTACCCAGTCCAGCTCTGCGATCCCGGTGGTGCCGCTGTATATCTCCGCCCTGTACAGAGTCATGAAGGAGAAAGAGCTGCACGAGAACTGCATCCAGCAGATGTACCGTCTGTTCGCAGACCATTTGTATAACGGCGGTGAAGCGGCTGCAGACGGCAGCCACCTGATCCGTATTGACGACTGGGAGATGCGCGAGGATGTGCAGATCGAGGTCATGAGACGCTGGAATGAGCTGGAGACGGATAATGTGCCTGAGCTGGCGGATCTGGCAGGCTATCAGGACGACTTCTTCCATCTGTTCGGCTTCCGTACCGAAGGCGTAGACTATGAAGCTGAGACAGACCCTGCCGTAGAGATTCCTAATATGGTATAAAAGCCTGACGTTTGCTGTACGCAGCGCAAGGAAGCCGTTCCCTCCCGGGAGCGGCTTCCTTTGCGTAAAGATAAGAATTTATATGCTTCGCGCTATAATTATCCTTATCTTTCTCGCTGAAACGGTACCGTCCTTTAAAAGGACGGCAATGCCGTTTCCACTTGTCTATCCAGCCTGTGGCGCGGCCTGCGCCACGAATTGTCACAGCCGCGCCAGCCTATTCGTCCCGGAGCCGCTTCTGGTACAGCACCACAGACACAAGGGTCAGCACGGCTGTCCACGCCGCAATAATTAGAAGAGGCGGCCACACCTCTCCCGCCGAATAACCGGCTGGGCTCAGGTTCAGCAAGTGCACCAGTTGGCTGCTTGGCATGTAATCCAGCACCCCGAACACCGGATAATCCTTCGCCAGTACGGCACCCCAAGGTGCGCCCATGAAGATGAAGGCTACCGGAATGATCGATAAGGACGCATCCAGTAAGGTTTTGGAATAGAGACCGCAGATCGTCCCGGCTGCCGTGTAGAGAACAATGGAAAGAACGATCGCGGCTACGAATACCCCTATATTTGCAGGCTCATAGCCAAACAATAGTGTAGAAATGGCGAGAACCACCGTCGACATGACAAAGACCAGACTGCTTTTGCCCATCAGCACATCCATTGTTGTAGCCGGTGTCAGCATGAGTGTACGCAGCGTGTTGCGCTCCTTCTCTTCCGCAATCAGGCAAGCTTGGGCGAAGCAGGTCAGTAGAACAAACGAGCTGTTGAACAGAAATCCGGCAGCTCCCGGCAAGGATGCACCTGCGCTTTTGAACAGCACCGCAAACAGAATCGGAAACAGCAGCATAATGGACAGTGCATAATTGCGCGAGAATTCCTTATAATCCTTCACAAAGATCGCGCTGGCCCGCTTATAGGAGATGTTCATAGCAGCTCACTTCCCGTCATTTTGATAAAAATATCACCCAGGCTAGGTTCCTTCGTCTCTACCCGTTCAATGAGTCCCCGCTTCATCCAATCCGCGATCCGGTCCGCCGTGTCCCCATCCACCGGAAGCTCATAAGCCTCTCCGCTGGTCAGCTCCACCCGGATCAGGTTCTCGCGGTGCTGCCGCTTCAGCTCCCTTGGTGAGCCGATGGTCTGGATGCGTCCCTGATAGAGAATTGCTACACGGTTACAGAGCAGCTCCGCCTCCGCCATATCATGCGTGGTGATGAAGATGGTGGTCCCCTTCTCATTCAGATAACGTAAGCCTTTATAGATATGCGCTGAATTCACAGGGTCCAGTGCCGAGGTCGGCTCATCCAGGAACAACAGCTCCGGCTCATGGATAATGGCGCAGGCCAGCATCACCCGCTGACGCATCCCTTTGGACAGCGTATTTGTTTTCTTCTTGCGCTCACTGCTTAAATTAACGAACTGCAGCACCTGCTCCACCGCAGAGCGGGGAAGATCGTACAGCTTCCGGTACAGCTCCAGATTCTCCTCGATGGACAACCGCTCGTACAAGCCGCTGTTATCGGTCAGAATGCCAAAACGCATCTTCTGGGCCGACTGCTGCATCGCCTCCGCCGGCTGATCGAATACTTTGGCCACTCCGCCTGTCGGCTTCAGCTGTGCAGTCAGAATCTTAATCAAGGTGGTTTTGCCTGCACCACTCGGACCGAGGAACCCGAAAATCTCCCCTTTTGGAATACTGAAGGACACCTCTGTCAGCGCATCTCTCGCCCCGAAGGTCTTGCGGACCTGTTCTACCTGAATAACCGCCATCTCACCACATCCTTATGTTGTTGATGACTTAACGTTATCCAGAATTCAGCCTTTCAGCCACCAAAACCGGGTGAATTGTACCCATTCCGGCCTGAACGGTACCTTTTACAGCTTAAGCAGCGCCTTAAGTTCCTGCAATTTGGAGCGGGATAACGGAACCACGGCCTCCTTGCCGGTGTTCAGCCGCAGACTGTAGCTGTTCTTCGTCCAGGTAATGATCTCACGTACCTTTTGCAGATTGACGATGTAGGACCGGTGGCACCGGAAGAAGCCGAAATTCAGCAGCCGCGCTTCAAGCTGGGTCAAGGTCAGGGCACAGTCATAATGCTCGCCGCCGACATGTACCAGGATAGAGCCTTCTACACTTTCAATAAAATCAATCTCGGGCGGATCAAATAAAATCACCTTATCCTCCCGTTTGGTCGAGATCTTCTGCAAGGTGATGTTGGCCTCATCCTGCTTCACTGCCTCCTGCTTCTCCTCTTCCGAATCGCGGATATCCAGCTGATGAAGCCCGGACCCGCTCAGCCGGTAGATGACATCACAGGAGATCAGCGCATCCTCCAGATTCGAGGTCAGAATGAGTATCCTTTTCTGCTGCGACAGGTCATCCAGTATCCGCTTCAGCTGGCGGCGGTCCTGCTCCTCCAGATAGAAATACGGCTCCTCCAATACGAGCGTGGACTGATGGGCGAAAAAGGCCCGCAGCAGGGTCACATACACCCTTTTCGAAGAGCTGAGCTGCATCAATCTGACCTTACGTTCCTCCTTCAGCGCAAAATAATCAGTCAACACAGCCGCCCGCTCCTCCCGTCCCGACATTCGAATCAGAAACGAGATTAGCTCCTCTACCGTCAACCGCATATATTCGTTCTGCCCGGCCCACGACAAATAATTGCCGGATTCTTGGGACAATTGCTCCATTAATAACTGCTTGCGCCTCAAATCTGTGATAATACCAACCGAAGGGCTCGCAGACAGATCAAGCTCAAGCTTCGGCATAATTAATTCTCCGTCTTCATATATAGGTTGAAATTGCATATCTTCCTCCCGCTCCAGACTCTCTAGGATATATAATGCAATTATAGAGTTATGCTATGTATTTGTCAGGTACGGCCACTATCAATGCTCAGGAAGGCGGATTTCTGCGATGGGACTGCATGCTCAAGGTTTTATCATCTCTTTACTCGTATTACTGCCGAATCTAATATTCATATTCTTCCCGCCCCGGAGTGTTCCCGGCTCCCTGGACTCCGTCCCGCTGGTCTTCACGCTCCTGGAGCGGGCAGGCCAGATCACCTGCTTCATGATGCCCATTCTTTTCGGCCGAATGATTGCTGCTGAGCCCCTGGGAGTATCCGCCATACTGATGGCACTCTGCATGCTGGTGTACTATGGCTGCTGGGTGCGCTATTACCGGAGCGGGAGAGCTTTTGCGGTGCTGTTCAAGCCCTGGCTGGGTATCCCCGTTCCTATGGCCGTCTTCCCGGCCCTCTACTTCCTGCTGCTTGGCGTATGGCTCCAGTCCTGGTTATTCGTTGTTCCGGCCTGTCTGTTCGCCGCCGGTCATTTAGTCAACAGCTGGAGCGTCTACGGGCACGTCCGCTCATAGCAGATCCGCAATATAACTATAGTTCTGTGCAACAAACCTACAGCTTAACCGGCTTATAATATGGTTAAGCACACTATAGCGATATTATGGAGGTTATGGCGGGTATGATGAACTGGGAGCAGACGATTGAGCAGACGCTTACGACTACGCGGCTTAATATGAAGCGATTTGGTGAGAGGTTTCCGATTGTAAGTATGGGGGACGGCAAATACCATCTGACCGACCACACCAACTGGACGGAGGGCTTCTGGTCCGGCATTCTGTGGCTAAGCTATGAATACAGCCAGGACCCGGAGATTCATGCCGCCGCCATCCAGGCGACAGACTCCTTCCGCCAGCGCATGCTGGACGGGCAGGCGCTGGATCACCACGATATCGGCTTCCTGTACTCGCTCTCGGCCAAGGCCCGCTGGATTGCAGACAAGGATGAAGCCTCGCGTCTGCTCGCTCTTCAGGCAGCGGACCAGCTGATGAAGCGCTGGCGCCCCGGTCCGCAGCTGTTTCAGGCTTGGGGACCCGAGGGCGATGAAGACAACGGCGGGCGAATCATCATCGACTGCCTGATGAATCTTCCGCTCCTCTGCTGGGCCAGCGAACAGACCGGCGACCCGGTCTATGCCAGGGCTGCCCGTATTCACGCCGAGACAAGCCGCCGCTTCCTGGTGAGGGGCGACGACTCTTCTTACCATACCTTTTATTTCGACCAGCAGACGGGGGATGCCCTTCGCGGGGGGACGGCGCAGGGGTATCAGGACGGCTCCACCTGGACACGGGGCCAGGCTTGGGGCGTCTACGGCTTCGCTCTCGCTTACCGCAGCTTCCAAGATCCGCATTATCTTGAAACCTCCAAAAGAATGGCCCGCTACTTCGTGGAGCATCTCCCCGCCGATCATGTCGCCTATTGGGATTTCGATGCCCCGCAGCAGGAAGGCACCCCGCGCGACAGCTCCGCTTCCGCCATCACCGTATGCGGTCTCTTGGAGCTGCTGGAGCATCTGCCGGAGAATGATCCGGACCGGGACTATTTCAGGGACGCCGTGAACAAATCCATGGACTCGCTGATCAATCACTACTTCACCGCAGGCCACCCATTAGAAGAGGGATTTCTGCGGCACGGCTCCTATTCCGTCAGAGGCAACGCCTCCCCGGATGACTTCATGATCTGGGGCGATTACTTCTTCCTGGAGGCGCTGCTGCGTCTTGCGCGGGGTGTACCGGGGTATTGGTATGAGCGGGGGGACAGTTGAAACGAAGCAGCATCCGCTGATTCATATTGCCAGAAGCCCGGGGTCTATAAAAAATTCCTGTCTCCGATTAGTCCCAGTTGCTTGGCCTTCACTGTAGCCTCGGAACGGGAATGGACGCCGAGCTTCTCGAACACCCGGGTCAGATTATACTCTACGGTACGCTGGCTCATCAGCAGCTTACTGGCAATGTCCTTATTGCTGCGGCCTTCCGCTACCTCCTGCAGAATCTCCTGCTCCCGCTCGTTAATAGAGATGTCTTCCATCTGCTGCTCATCACGGGAGGAAGACACCCGCATGTCACTGCGGCGAAGCTGCCTGAGCAGGCTGACAGGAATGACGGATTCTCCCCGGAGCGCACAGCGGATGGCGGTAAGCAGCTGTTCTCTGCTCGCTGTTTTACTGACGATGCCAGAGACCCCGGCTTCCACCAGAATGTTGAAGTTCGAGCTAATTTCGTAGCCCGTATAGATCAGAATCCGAAATTCCGGGTTGATCCCAATCAGTCTCTTGGTCAGCTCAAGTCCGCTCAGCACAGGGATATTCAGATCAAACAGCATCAGGTCGTATTCCCCCGATGCAGCCATTTCCAGCGCCTCCGGTGAACTGTACGACACGGTTACGTCCATTTCGGGGTCCTGCTCGATCATAGTTTTGGTCCCTTCGCAGACCGATGGATGATCGTCAACCAGTAATATACGAATCATCATCATAACCTCCCTCTTCAATGCCGGCTGCCAGCGGAAGCACAAGCCGTACTTCAAATCCCTGATCCGGCGCCGATACAAATTTGATCTCGCCGTCCAGACTCCGCACACGCTCCTGAATACCGGATATCCCCATATGGCCGAATGAATCCTTAAGCTCCTTGAGATCCAGCCCTCTCCCGTTATCCTTATAATAGAAGTATAATCTCCCGCTATGGGATTCCAGCGACAATATGATATGTGAGGCCTTGGCATGTTTGTCAGCATTTCTGAGCAGCTCCTGAACGATGCGGTACACCGCCAGAATCTGGACATCATCCATTTCTATGGTATCAGGTTCCGTCTGAAGCTCCACCGTGTAGTCGGAACGGATCTGCTCCTGCTGAATCAACTGCTTCAAGGCTTCCACAATGCCCATCTCCATTAACAGCGGCGGCCTAAGCTCATTGCAGGTCTGCCGGATCTGGTGTATGACATCCAGCAGCCCCTCCTTAATCTGATCGAGCTGCACGAGAAGGCCCGGCTCCATCGGATAATCCAGCATCAGCGACTCCAGCTTGCGGTACCAGATCAATTGGTCCTGAAGCGCTGCATCATGCAGGTCGGAGGCCAGCCGGCGGCGTTCGTTCTCGGACAAGGTGAAGATCAGACGCAGCACCCATGGCGGCGCCAGCGCATTACGGTTCTTGATTTCACCCTCCAGATTCTCAATCAGTCCCGCTACGAGATACAGATTCTCATAGATTATACTGCTGTAATGCGCTATGGTTTTCAGCCAGTTTTTTTCAGCATAGTTAAAGCTCGTGTAATTGGTTTTGTCATCGATCCAGAGAATATGCCGGGCGGGGCCATAATTTCCAATCACCAGGCAGATCCCCCGGTACATCCGGGTCATTTCACCAACAGCAAGACCATTTACCGCCTGCTCCAGGTCCCGCTCAATCTGGGGATCGGCTCTCCCGTCACTGGTAACACTAACCTGACTCTGCTCATCCCCGCGCGTAATCTCCAAAAAAGAAACATTGCGGACCGGCAGCACCAGTAGGGTCTCCCGCTCCAGAATCTGCTCCAGATCCGAGCGCTTCATCACCTTCGAGATCCGTTTGGCGAAACGGTCAATGCTCCCCTGGAAATCCTGCAAATCCTTCATGAAATACGGGCGCAGCCGGTAATCCATCAGTTCCTTGAAGAACAGGAACAGCGTAATCATCAGATAGATAGCCAGAAAAATTTGAACCCAGACAATCCAGCCGTACGGATTCTGGTGAATCAGCAGCCCCATCACCCCAAGGATCAGCAGCGCGGGAACCAGCGAAAGCGCCGTATAATAAAATAGCCGGTTAAGCAGAAAATCAATATCAAACAGTCTATGGGTAACAAAAAGATAGAAGTATACGACAGGAATCGCATATACAAAGATCGCGGTCATTTCTGCAGAAATAAACGTCACGCCAAACAGCCCCGGCAGAGCGTTAAACAGCAGGAACGGTGAAAAAGCTACGGTATGCGCCGTCAAGGCAAACTTGAACAAGGTATGCAGCTCACCCGTCCGGTGCTTGCGGAAGCCAGAGATCAGCTTATAGACAATCAGGAAATTGGCGGCTACAAAAAAGATCAGCAGCGTCTGGGTTTCGAGCGGATGAATCCGCCGCGTCAGCGCCACATCCAGAAACATCAGCACACTCACCAGAGCTGCACAGGCATACATCACTTTCAGAACGGCTCTGGACAGGAACGGCTCCTTGAACCGCATAAGATAGACCTGCATAAAGTGGACGAAAAAAACGGGAACGACAGCGAAGCTGGTACCCAGGCATACTCTCCCTACCTTATCCGCCATCCCCGAGGGCGTTGAGCTGAAGTAGCTTAACCCGATACTGAGAAAGAACAGGATAAGCTGCAGCGCAGCCCGGTCATTCCGCTTTTTGCGGTATACGTATACGGAGAACCCGAAGAGCAGCAGCAAAGAAATGCCGGGGATCAGCAGGCGGAAGATCAGCTCATGCGCAGACAAGCCCGGCTCCACTTCCATGCTGGTGGTCACCGAATTTCCCTCCGGTCCCGTATGCTCAATAACGAGTGAATCCACATTCTCAATACTGTTATATTTGCGGATCGTCTCCAGAAGCAGCGGATCCTCCCCATTAGCCTGAAGAACCGTATCTCCGGGGTGAATTTTTTGCTCGCTCCAGCTGCCTGCTGCAACGCTGGTTACCGTAACCCTGCCTTGCGGCGTTAACTTCACATCGATGCCTATCACAGGACGGGATAGAATCACATAGGCCAAATACATGGCCAGAAGGATAAACAGGGACAGGCCCGCTATAATTTTGGGATGATGGCTAGATAGTTTAGGCAATGAGACAAGCCTCCAGGAATATATTGTAAGCTCTTAACACCAGTACATCTCTCTAAGAAGAGTCTGGCCATGATCTTTATCGCGGCTGTTCATCACATCCATCAGCGCCCGCTCTTCCAGCGCAGACATTCCGGCAAGCTGGAGCTGTCCGCTCTGTAGCTGCATCAGGGACCCCGGCTCTTGTACCAACTTGCGAATGATTTCTTGTAACATAATCTGCTCCCCCTTATTATTGGCTCGTTTCTTCTTCCTGCAACCAATATATCAGGTTCTCTCCCTGAGCAAAACGACATTGTGGCCCGTAATTACCGCCAATCTGTTACGGTATTCCGCATGCGGTATTACGGGGTTCCGTGAGCTACATTGCGGCCTCAATAATGAGATCCCGCCATTTGGAGTCCAGCTCCATACGGTTAATGACATCCAGGAACCGGTAATAATGCGAACGCATCCGCACCGAGGTATACAGTTGGGTGCCTGTACGTTCCACAGCCTCGCCGAATTCGGCGAACCGGTGCAGCACATCCTCCGGCTCCAGGCCGCCGGCAAAGTATTCTGCAATCCACCTATCGTTCTCCCCGATCTCCGCAAGCAGGAACAGCAGAGGCAACGTCCGCTTGCGGCGGATGAAATCATTTTTGCCTTCCCAGTTCAACAGATCCCGGTAGTCATTCTTAATCTGGGCAGCAATTCCGATCTCTTCGGCATATTCGGCTACGCGCTGATCCGCACTTCCTGTAGCCAGAATTACACCGGTCATACAGGCACACACAAGGAGCGCCGCTGACTTCTGCCGCACCATGATGAGGTAATCCTCTTCGGTCTCCATTTCATTCAACAGGTCAAGCGTCTGTCCGTTAATCGCTGCGAGTAGCTGATTATTGAATAATGCTGCAATGCTCCTGGCGTGTTCGTCAGGCATGTCGCTATCCATCAGCACTTCCTGGGAGAGGCTGAGGAAGCCGAGGGCTAGATTAAGAGCGATCTCCTTTGGCATCTGGCACCACGGCATATCCGCATGATCCTCATCCTGTATATCATCGATGATATCAAGCGCCAGAATCATCATTTCCACGGCGGCAGCCGCTTTATAGATCCCGGAATCCTCCCCGCCGAACATCCGGTAGTGCAGAAGGGTCATTTTGCCAAACAGCAATGATTCTGAACACTTCATATTGATGGCCGCCTGGGCAGCTTCGTGCAGCAGCTTCACCCGGAAATACCGGTCGATCTGAGTCTGAAATTCGGACATGACATTTCCCATAAAATACTCCATGAACCGTCCCCCGCATCTGCGTCTATCATCTTCTGCTTCTCATGGTTCATTTTAATAGATACCGTCCGAGAATTCCATTGTTTTCCTGTAAAAGAAACCCTCTCATTCTCTATTTTTGACATTGGCAGTGAGCGGAACGCGGGGAAATGAGGCTGGTATAATGCTTTGCACTGGCATCTAATATCATTTTACGCTCATGTACATTAGAGAGGAGCGTAATGTAGGAGCTGTAATGATCGACGAGCGCGCGCAGGAATTCGTCCTCCAGCACAGCAGACCGTTCCCCTGCCAGGGGGCCTGTCCACCGGATATGATAGGTCTCAAGCCTGTCGATCAGGCAGTCGAAGCAAAAGGAGGGATGCAGCGCATACACCGGCCCGATCTCCGTAATCTCCCCTTCGGCCACCCGGCAGAGAAATATAGTATCCCTGCGTGTCAAGTCAACCTCCTCTCGCAATCTCCGCAGCTGCGAGGGATCACTGTACATGACGAGATGATGCTGCGGGGCATTCTCATCCTTGATTAACGGTGCCGCAGCATAAGCAAAGGGGACAGCTGCTCCGGCATAACGGATGACCCGAATCTCGGAGCGCAGATACCCGCGGGTCAGTACGAGTGATAATGCATACGGGTCAACGTCGGCATCCACACCCGCGAACATCTCTTTGAAGCGCTCAAGCACCGCCAGATGGACAGGGTCCACCAGGATGCCATTCTCATACAGCCGCCCCGCTCCCTTGGAATCGGCAGAGAGCTGACGGTCTTCAAGCACCCGCTTCAGCCGCACCGGATCACGGTGGGAGATCGTGTAGAGCGGGCTGGTCCGGCGGTAGCAGTTCATGACCTGAAGCGTATCTTCTGCTGCCTGCAGCTCAAAAAAAGCATTCAACATGTCCTTCTCCTCCTTCGTTTAGCCTAGCACTATGCCATACACACAGTGCTGGTATTTATGCTCCCTTAGCAGCAGAAGCTCCTCTACCTTGTCCGCAAAATACCCGCAGATCGGCAGCGTATTCTTGTCCATTGCGGTGCTGATCAGCTGTACATTCTGGGCAATATGGCCGGCTTCGAGCAAGGCAAGCTTATAGGCCAGACGGCCGTATTTCTTGAAGCTGTATGTTAAATCCGCCATGAAGAACAGCAGAATGGACGCGCCCTCCAGCGCCAGACTTCTCGCATCCGTCTTGTACAGGGTCATGGGGAACAGATGCTCCAGTTCTTCCGGCGGCAGTGCGCTGCGGAAACGGTACAGCTCTTGCTGCAGCGGCGCATAATAATACACACCGTCCTCAAGCCCTTCCACTCCACGGATATACATGTACAGCTTGATAGAATACATCGCACCGCCCGAAGGGTAGGTCCGCATGGAGATCTGCTTGCCTGCATGATGACTTCCCATATGCCGGTCCTCACCGCGCGGTCCGGCGGACCAGCTCAGCATGGCAGCCAGCTCGTCCAGCGACCAGGACGCCCCCATCTGGCCCAGCAGTGTAGATCTGCGCTTCAGCAGCAGCTTGTCGAGCCGTACCTCATATTTCTCCGGCAGGGACGGGCCGCGCTCCAGACTGACCATGTCCAGGTATTCCTCCAGCGGGACTTCATTGCCGGGGAACTCGTAGTTGTCCAGCGGCCGCTGGTTGAATCGCCAGGCCACAGAGCGTGGCTCCTCCCCGGCTATTTCCTCGAACAGCAGATCATAATCATAGAACTCGGATATCTGATTATGGGATGGTAACATTTGAACCCACCTCCTGATTGATTGTGAGACTCCAGAGCGTCCGGTACAGCGCATATTCATATTCAGGACTAATTCCGCAGCGGTTGTTCAGCATATGCAGGTGCGAATACAGGATGGATCTTATCCGCTGTTCATTCTGCTCCGCTGCTGCAATGGCGGCATAGCCGTCCAGCAGAGCATTCCGCAGGCAACGGTAATTACCCTGGCTCCATAGCAGACTATCCACTGAATCCCGCCAGTCGGGGTGCGCCGTACACCAGCGGGCAAGCTTGGATGTAAGCTCCATGTCGCCGAGCTGATACAGCCGCTGCCAGCTCTCCGCACTCTTGCGGTAGAAGGAATGGACCTCCCCCAGGCGGGGAATTCTTGTAAAGATACTCTCCGCAAGCTCTTCCAGCACCCGCATTCCCGTAAGCAGGCGCCGGGTGAAGGTGCTACCTGCCGTCAGCTCCAGGATACCGGCGGCCAGCCTGCTGGACTCCATGAACAGAGATTCCGTCAGCGGCATCAGTGAAGCACCGCCGTATCGCTCAACTTCCGGTTCATACAGCTTACTGATGATCTCGCCTTCCTCATACCAGTCCAGATTCTGCAGCTCAAGCGGCTCCCCGTCGAATTTATGGCCCTGGAAATATTCTTCCTTGCTCAGCTTGCGGATCGAGGGATAGCGCTGAATATATGCTCTCACCTTGTCAAACAGCTCTTCTTCGCCAAGCTCTCCATCCATCAGATACCGTACCCGGATATGCGGGCCGTCTTCCCAATATCTCAGAAAGAACCATTTCGAGATTCTTCCCCTGGCAGCGAGCCGCTCAAGCTGTTCGGCCAGCAGCAGAATCAGTCCGTCATAGCCCGGCTGGAACTGATAATACACCCTGTAGCTTTTCCACGTTTGCATAAATACCCCTCCTTATGGAAAAGGATGCGGGTCGGGGTTGACCGTAAAATCCTTGTCCAGCCCCCGCCGCTCTCTTTCCCGGATTAGCCTTTCCTTAATCACGCGTCTATGCTGCTCTCCGAACGTCATGGGCATCATGCCGGGAACCAGCACCTTGGCCGCACGGTAACCGAAGTCCGCCACTTCATCCGGAGTCACGTCGGCTATATACAGCTCCCCGTAACGGTCAATGACAGCAGCGGCCAGCTCCTCCAGATCACCGGCCAGATCATCATGAGTGAACCGGCCTCCAGGATCATAGGCATCGGGGTACAGCTCCTCCAGGGATGCCTTCTGCCGCCCATCTCCCCGCAGTACAAAGTCCAGCGCCTGGACACAGTTGCTCTCGCTGGCATAATACAGAACATGGTCTTCGAATTCAGTAACCGCCCCGGGATTGTTCACAAGCTGCTGCGCCCGTGTGTATGCACTGCCGCCTTCCTTCAGCTCCGCCGCATAGATAGGCAGCGAGGTGATAACCTCCATCGCTGCGGATTCCACCGCCTTGCCGGGAATGACATGGGCGGCGGCGGCATTATAGGCCTTCATGACAGCCCCCTCGCGCGTATCGTACGCCAGCGCCCATACACTGGGCACCTTAAGCTCCATTGAAATATCGAAGAAGCGGATCTGAATACCTTCCAGCTCCAGGAAATATATAAGCTGCTTCAGCGCCTCCAGCGGACTGCCGGAAATATCGATCTCCCGCAGGGGAAGCCGGTTATACCAGGCGCAGAGGAAGTTATCTCGTTCAATGACCTCGAATAGACCATGCAAGGCCGCCTCCTCCCAGGTGCTGCCCAGTGCCAGGCCGTTAGAGCTGTCATAGACGAACCGGTTGGTTCCTATTCTGAAATGTCCGTCCGCGAAGTACACCAGCTGCTCCGGCACCAGTACTTCCCTGTGCTCCCTCATTGAGAACACCGGTGTCCAGTACACAGGCAGACTCTCCTTGTAATGCTGCAGTCTGTAGGCCGGATGCGCCATGGTCTCAGCATCGTGAAGACCGAACACAGCAGGGTTCACCGCCTGCCCTGAGAGCTGCTCATAGGAGAATCTCTCTGCCGCAGGCGCGGTCCGGTCACACATTCCGCAATACCGCTCCAGGGCTTCAAGCACCGCCAGCTTCATGGCCTCCGGCCTCCGGTAGGCCCGGCCGAATCCGGTCTCAACATAAGCTGGTCCTATCCGCAGCTCCATTCCGCCGGCTTCAATATAGGAGGAGCGCAGTTCACGGTAGCGGTGGGTGATCGTTCCGCCATCGGGATCATACCACTTGCGCAGGATAGTCTCTGTATCCAGCTCTGAGCGCAGCCGGTAGGTGCGTCTGCCCTGCTTCACCGTATCTGCTGCCGTCTGCCGATGACGCGGGGCAGCCACGGATGGAGCTGCCGCCGAGCATACGGGACAGCCTTTATACTTCCGCAACAGATAACCTTCCGCGCGCAGGGCATCCCAGTGGATATGCTCAACATGGCCTATGTAGCGGTGAAGACGGTCCGCCGCAAGGAGGGCGCCGCGGATACAATCGGCAGCGAATCCGGCTGCCTGCGGTTGAGCCACGTACTCTGTCTTCTCGCCATACAGCAGCGGCAACAGTCCTTCCCTTCCGGTATCCTTATATTTCTGCTGCAGGCAGGCCATGCAGCCCCCGGTGTCTGCCTCATGATGCAGAGGACCCACAAGCAGCGTGTCCAGCAGAAGATGGAAGAAGAAGACGCCGCCCGGACCGGGAACCTCCCGGTAGAAGGGACTAAGGTCCTCCTCCAGCAAATGATCCAGGATGACGAACAGCACGGAGCTGTCTGCTACAACCCGCTCATCCGTCAAGCGGTAAGGGATCTTCTGCTTCTCCAGCTCAAGAACAACTTCCCGCAGAAACAGACTGTCCGTCCGGTATAACATGGCTTCCTTCATGGCCTCTCTCCTCCTTTCGCTGCACATGCAAGATGGTTATTCCCGTATTCTCCAGAACCGGAATCAACAGCTCCATGCTGCTATACTTGTCCCGAAATGCTTCTGTCAGCCCCTGCTCCGGCGGCTCCACCGGTGCAGCGCTCATCCGCTCATCTGCGGCATATGGGCTGGAAACGCGGATACCATTCTGCTGCACCTGAGCGTAGAACCGGATTAACACTGCCTGAATGGCCTCCTGCTGAGAGGAAGCGCAGCAGCCGTCTGTCCAGGCGCTTCCTGCCTTCCCGGCAGCAGCACGGTATGCGCCGACTCCGGGAATCCGCTCTACATAGATCTCAAGCTGCTCCGCTTGTGGGACGAAACGGCGGATCATAGCCTGGATCCGCGTATTCCCCGCGAGCTCCGCGAAGGCAAGCTTCCGGCCTTCCAGCACTGCCGGGCCTCCCACAGCTTCCCATGCCGTGAAGAGCTGCTCGGCCTGCCGTTCCACTCTGTGCTGCCGCCCTGCCGTAACCAGCCATTCTCCGGGCGGGCCGGGGTGAACCTGATTCAGCAGCCGCTCCAGATTGCGGCAGGAGGCGCGGACGATCTGCTCTGCATTCCCCTCGCCGCTATGGTAGCTTCCGTCAGAAGCGGTGGCTATTTTATAGGGAATCTGCAAAAGATCATTTCCATGATACACAAAGCTGTGCACAAGCTGATTCTCCAGACGCTCCAGGGCATCCAGGCATGAAGTCCAGTCCACAGCCTCCGCCGGCTCCGCAGGATCACTCCGCGTTTCTCTGACTGCTGTCCGCAGAACATCGGTGAGCAGCCGCTTGGGCTCAACCACAGTTTTGGCCCCCCCGAGGTCAATCTGAATGACGCGTTTGGCTGCCTGTGCTTCCTCGTCCTGAAGGCCGTCGCAGGCCGCAGCTATACTTTCTGCATAGCTAAGCAGAAGGGGCTGAGCCATTGCACTTTTCCACTGCGGATTGCCTTCCTCCACGGCAGCAGTGATCTCCAGTTCGTCACCTGGCGTCAGATAGCGCAGCAGCAGCGCTTTATCGGGAGTGATCACCCGCAGCTGCCATTCCCCGCGAGGCGTAAGAGTACCGTCCGAATTCCCGCCAGAAGACGCAGAGCGCTGCTCCCCGGGAAGCAGCCGCGCCGCCAACGCCTCGTCAACCGGCATCCAGTTTGCGGAGCGGTCACCGAACACGGCCTCCTTAAGCTTCCGGGCGGTTTGCGGGTTCGCTTTTAGCTGGTGCAGCCCTTGCTTGCCATATAGATACAGCCGCTCCTCCCGTCTAATGAACCAGTGTGTCATGTTCACTCTCTCCCGCCATCTTCATCTCCAGATAACTGTAAGCATCCTTCCAATCCATCCCGTAGCCTGATTCCACACTCTCGGAGGCCACGCCGGTGATGCGCTGCTTGCGCAGAGGTGAGATCTCCAGCATCGGCATTAAGGAATACAGGACAGCGGCTACGAACCGGTAGACGACGAACCCTTTATCGTGATAATGCTTCAGGAAATCGGGGTTGGAGAAAAAGGTCTGATGAAACGTACTGACCTGATCATGGCGTTCGAAGAAATCATCGCCGTAATACAGCTTGTCATGCACCAGCTCTCCCCGTTCATACGCCTGCTCCAGCATCGTCCACAATGAACTGATGAAGATCCGCAGCCGCCCAAAAATAAACTCCCGCTCAAACCGGCCCTCGGTAAAGCTCTGCACTCCGCTTGCTATAAATTTCTTTTCGGTATCCGTCCGGCCATGCAGAGCTTCGTGTATTCTGGACTCCATCCTTTCATCTTTTCTGAATTCGGCCAGTTGGGTTTTGAAATATTCAAAATTGGAGCGGAGCGACAGATATCCTATCTTTAGCCCCCCTGGACTGTTGCTGCCGGTAATAAAAAACATCTTGGCCGCCTCCACGTTCTGCCTGTCTTTAGGCAGCTCCACCCAGGACTCATAAATATCCGCAATCAGCCGGCTCTTGAGCAGCTCAATGCTGTAATTCACCTTGGCGCTGCACAGCGGATTGCCGTGGGTCAGCATGCTTCCCTCCTCTACCGTCACCTCACCGTCACGGCGAAGCGGCAGGAACGTCCCCGAATACTCCTCCATTAGGGCAAGCTTATTCACCATACGCTCGTATTTCACGTATTCATCCTCAGACCGTTCTCTGGAATACCGCTCCGCATGACGGCGGATCAGATCCTCAAGCTGCGGATTGGCATTAGATGCGTCCAGCGTAACTTTAAGATGGAACCCATAGACCCAGCTTTTCTGCAGAATGAGATTCTCCAGCTTCGAGGTCTGGACGAACGACAGGATGGACCGGACCAGTAAGGCAGTCGCTTTGCTGTCGTATAAATAACAATTAATAGTTCGCAGCTGCATATTCCTCTTCCCCTCCGCATGTAATTTCGTAGGTATACTCCAGCACATGATCAAGCTCCGTGTCCGCGACCGGATACTCCTCTTCGATTAAGAGATGTTCTCCCTTGGCCGCAAGCTGCAGGAATACCTGGAAGAGCAGCGGCGAGGATAAATTAATGAATTGCGGCTTGCGTTCTGTCGCCTCTGAAGCCGGTTCTGTGCTTGTGCTGAACGGCCTGGCGAAGAACCGGGTAGGAATACCGTTACTATCACAATAATCAATGGTGCGCTTCCAGGCTGTGAAGCGTTCCTTCTCACTGAGCGCTCCCGATAAGGCTGAAGTGCTGAGCAGCCACTTCTCCCGGGAAACCATCAGTTCATGTTCGCCCAGCCAAATCCGGGGAACATGGATAACCGTCTCATCCTTTCCTCCTGCCGGCTTCAGCCTCTCACGCAGAACCAGCTCCCCAAGGTCAAAATAACTGGTCCCATGCGAGGACAGGATATCGAAGGTCGTCAGAATTGCCGGGGCGGCTACCAGCACCAGCGTACCCAGAAATTGCGGACGCACGGTGTTACCTGTCGTAGGATCAAAGAACTCAGGGCTTTCCGTGGAGGGATTGTACCGGAACCCCAAATCCAGCCATGAGAGGGACTGCCCGCTCTCGGTCATAGACTGAATGGGCAAGGCGATCTCTTTTTGCACCGTTCTCTTGCGGATATTGGCATTGAAGCCGAAGGTATTGCGGATATCTGCCACCTGATTCCCATCGAAGCATTCCCGCAGATAAGCGGCGTATTCGCTGCCGGAGTCCTCCAGATACTTCAGAAACCGGGCGAAATAAATCGAGAACCCCTTATACATATGGTTCAGTACCATACGTTCCCCGCTCTCCTGTACAAAAAACGAGTGTGAGAGCAGGCGGTCCCCGAGCACATCCTGAATCTCACGCTGCCAGGCTGCTGTCTGTGTATCAGAGAGGACAATCTCATCCTGCGCGGCGGCTTCGTTTAGGAATCCCGTCAAGCGGCTGGCGATATTGTGCAGACGCTGAGTCTTCTTATGGCTGAATGCTTTATCCCAGTTGAACAGTCCGGAGGTCTCCTTCAATAACTCCGGGTCCGAGAAGAACACCTGGGCCATATCCCGGAGTACCCTTGAAGCCTCCTGCGAGTTCGCGGGAATGTAACTTGTACCGTAATGGCTCTTGAAGAACTCCCCTGCGGCGAACTGCATCTTAACGACCGTGTCGAAGCACATCATCAGCCATTGGTAACGGGATAACTGGGCCAGCCGCCCTTGCCGGCCTGCATAGTCCTGGGTCTGCACCGTCTCATCAATACCGTCAATATACAGCAGGCTGCGGCGGGGCATCGGCTCCAGGCCGAACAATGCAGCCAGCGCTTCGGCACACTCATACAGGCGATCCGTAGCTTCCATATCCAGCGAGTCACTGAATTGTCCGGTCAGGGCGTTCAATTCGTGCAGCAGCGGAATACACGGGTGATCTACACCGTAGCGTTCCAGCTTCCGCAGCAGCTCTTCAGGCAGATTGCCAGCTTGCTCGTTCAGATAGTCAGTCCGCTCCAGCACCCCATTGCTGATCAGCTGGCGCAGGGTATTGTCTGCCTGTTCGCCGGAGACACCAAGAGTGTTGAGGAGCTCCCGCATGGCCGGATAGGCGAGCACCTCCACCTCCTTAAGTCTCCCGAACAGCTTATGCAGTGCTTCACTGGCGCGCAGTGTAACAAGCCCCTGTCTCGATTTATACAATTGGCGTTCACCTTTGGTGTTCTGCAGCACAGTAATATAATATTTCCCCTCGAGCTCCACGCAAGTGGCATTCAGGCGGTATTCGAGCCGCGTAATCCACTCCGGCTCAAGAAACAGCTTGTCGTAGATTTGCAGGATCAGCGAATCATTCAGCCGGGGATAGAGCCGCTTGGCGCCTGTCTTCCTCACACCGCTGAAGTTTCCGATCCCGGAGTAGGTGAGATTAGCGAAGGGACTGGTCTTCATGCTGGCCCGGGTCAGAAATTTAACCAGGGTATAATCGAGCTTGCGCAGATTCCGGTCATGCTCCTCAGCCGGAGTCCGCAAGTATTTAGCAAGCTTGGCTGTTATCGCACTGTTTACAAACGTCAGGGCATCCCGCAGCTCCCGGTCCTCCAGATAAATTCCCTGCAGCCAGCGGCGGTCCGCTGCGGCAAGCGCCTCGAATTCCTTCTGTACCTCTTCCATCCGTTCCCTTTGCTGCTGCCGCAAGGCGAATACCTGCCGGGTCTCGCCGCGCAGCTCTTCGGTGAACAGGGCTTCCACTTGGCTGTACCGCTTCTCGGCGCTGGCTCGCTCATTGAAGAAGTCACGCTTGAACCGGATCGCCTCCATCCGCTCGTCATCCCGCTCCAGGCTGCCGATCTGCCGCTGCATTTCTTCCGTGATATCAGCCAGCCGCAGCGCCGGTTCGCCCGCGCTTTGCCGCACCGCTGTATACCGCCCGCTAAGATTCCCCATATACTGGGCTACATATCTAAGCGGGAAATTGGTTTGTCTGTACATATAAAGGGGTGATACCCGCATCTTTCCCACTCCTGTCTATTTATTCGGGGACCCTCCGGGACCGGCCGGCCTGCCCGAACATTTGAATAATGGCCTGATAACTGTTGAGTCCAAACAGCAATGCATTCTCGTCAATGTCAAAAGCTCCGGTGTGAACGTTGTTATTCTCCCGCACATAAGCGCCGATGAAATAATAGCAGGTCTTGACACCGGGCAGTTCCCTGGCATAGAAGGCGAAGTCATCGCTGGAGAACAGGAACGGCGCCTCCAGCACCTGATCCCTGCCAAACCTGGTACCCAGCAGCCGGGCCGTAAGCCTGGTCAGCGCCGGATCATTCAAGCAGCAGGGATACTCGGAAATAATCCGGCTGTCCAGAATCCCCCGCACCTGACAGGATGCGGTTAGGGCATCCATTAGCTGCCGATACCCGTCCCGGAGTGCGTCCGCTTCCGCAGAGCGGATTGTAAGATACAGCTTCAGCCGGTCCGGGATCACATTATAGTAGCCATTCGTTTCCACATGCGTGATCTTGCAGAACTGCCCGGCTGTTTTATAGGCCTCCTGGAAATGCTGCACCTCGGCGATCACCCGGAGAACATCCGGCTGGTCAGAAGCATGGCCGGAGGCCAGCTCCAGCAGCAGCTCCGCGTTCAGGCAGCCTGCCAGGGCAAGGCCGGGCCGCAGGGAGAAATACCCGGCATACAGATCCGGTGTGACATGAAGCGAATACAAGTATTCCAGCTTCTGCGCCCGGAGCAGGGGAATGAGCTCCCGAGCTCCCGCCATCACTTCCTCGGCCGCCTGAAAGATAAAGCGGCAGTTCACAGCCGGTGCGCTCCGGTCCACCCAACGGATGAGCTGCAGCAGAATGGACATATGGGCATCATGTCCGCACGCATGGCTTAGGCCGGGATGCACGCTTCGATAAGGAGCATCCGCTTTGGTATCCTCAACCGGCAGGGCATCCAGCTCTGCCCGGAAGCCGATGACCGGTAATCCGGCGCCGCCCTGATAGGAAGCGATGATCCCTTTTTCCGACGAATGCTCGATTCTGATCCGGGTGGTATACCAAACAATGTAATCCTCAATGTATGCCCTCGTCTTCTTCTCCTGCCCGGCAAGCTCAGGGATGCGGTGCAGTTCCCTGCGGGTCCTCCGCAGCTCCTCCAGCTCACCGGCGCCTTGCTTAAGCGACGATTGCATTCTTTTTGTAGCGGTAGACTACGAGAGTTACAATCAGCAGCAGCCCAATGTTCAGCGTCATCATCAGAATACTTTGAAGGGCATCGCCTCCGGTATAAAGGGTCTTAACCGCTTTGCTCAGATAATAGCCCGGGAAGAAGCGCTGGATATGGGTCATGAAGCCCGGAACCGAGAATCCCAGATCATTCGTGATGTTCATGGACATGAAGCCCAGGTACAGCGGGAAGGAGATCGATTGCAGCGACACAATGTCCAGCAGGAAGCCGAGAATCAGGCCGAGGAAAATATAATATAGACTGGAGTACAGCGCCAGCAGCTCCATCTTCAGCAGCACCGTGTCCATTCTCAGGTGGAAGACAGCGGCGCCAAACGTGATGATTACCGCCGCGATCACCACATTCAGGATCAGTTGAACCAGAGCGGTGACGAAGATGAACTTGCCCGGCGAGTAAGGGGTGACGGTGTAGATGCTGCCGATATAAGACTTCTCTTTGGCCACCCGGGTGCTCAGCGTATTCAGTCCGCTGCCCGCTGTTCCGAACAGGGTACAGAATACCGCCAGATAAGTAATAAACTCCCCTTGGCCGTGATCAGGCTTCACGAAGGCATTCAGAGCAAGGAAGAACCCAAGCGGCATCACGAGTGTGAAAAATACAAACCTCTTGTTACGCAGCACCTTGAGAATTTCATAGCGGATAATTGTAATCATGCCTGCATCACTCCTTCTTCATAGTGGTCATAAATTTCACGGTAGCAATCCTTCACTTCCTTAAGCCGTTCTTCATAAGGAATCTGCCGCTCCTTCAAGACATCCACCAGCCGGGATTGCTCCGCCGGATGAAAGACATACAGTCTTCCATCCTCCACTAGACCGCCGAACCGGCGCTGCAGCTCCTCTGCTTCCTCTGCTTGCGCGGGATGGACAACGAGGATTTTCTGGGCATTCAGATCCTCCTTGCTTACAACCGCAGCGACCTTCCCTTCTTTGAGAAAAATAAACCGGCGGCAAAAGTCGTTCAGCTCATCCAGATGATGTGAGGTTACGAATATGGATTTACCCTGCCCCTGCAGCTCCTTGATCTTACTCCAGAACATTCTGCAGGCGGTAACATCCATGCCGACCGTCGGTTCGTCCAGGAACAGCAATTTGGGATTGGCTACCAGAGAGAGTGCGAAAGACAGTCTGCGCTTCTGCCCGCCGGACAGGCTCTGGACCATACTGCGCGTCTCTTGCACCAGATCCCCGGCCTTAAGCAGCTCATTCGTATCTACCTTGGATTTGCTATAGCTCTTATGCAGTTCAATCAGCTCCTTGACCCGCAGTCCATCGGGGAAAAGATCCTTTTGCAGCATCATTCCGACATCCTTGTGGTTATCGAAATGCCGCTCTATGACCCCGGCATCGATACTGGTAAGCCCTAGAATAGAGCGGATCATCGTCGTCTTGCCCGCCCCGTTCGGTCCGATTAAGGCGATACTCTCGCCTTCCGCCACATCAAAGCTCACTCCGGCCAGCACCTGCTTATCCTTGAACCGCTTCTCTACAGCTTCTAATTTCAGCAGCATTTGCAAGTTATTCTCCTTCTTTCTGTTATCGTTTATAGTGTTCAGGGAAAGGGATGGGGCGCCTGGTTGACCCCCGCCGAATCCATCCCCCAGTACTGTGCAGCCTGCCGGATGCGCCGTCCGCAGAGCATCCGGCCTGGTTCACCGAACCACATCGGCTGCATCTGAGGTACAAGCACTTTGACCGCCTCCAGTCCAAGCGCCTTGTAGCCCTCTGGTGTCTGACGGACGATGAACGCCTCGCCGTAATGGTCCGTCATCCGGTTCAGCAGCGCTGAGGTTTCTTCCGCCAGATCAATCACCGTATGCTGAAGCTCCCCGTAGAACCGGGCAAACCGCTCGCGGATGCTGTATTGACCGCCGCCGTTCAGGAAGCTAAAGTGCTGCCGTTCTTCCTGAAGGAAATAGAGAATGGGATGATCCTCGACCCGCCGTACCCCTTCATGGCGGATGCGCCGGGCTTTCTCACGGATCTCTGCGGCATGAGTGCCGTAGTATTCCAGCGCCAGCAGCATTTCTTCCAGCGCCGAGAGGATGGCCTTCTCCGGATGGGGGTGGGCACCCGCCGTACTGTAGGCAGCGAACTGGTTCTCAGTCTGTCCCAGACAGAGGGCCCAAATGACAGGAATCTCTGTCTCCATCGTGATGTCGAACAGCTGCACGGTATACCCGAGCGCCGTAAGCCGTCCGGTCATATAACGGATCTGTGCATTCTCTACCGAATCCGGCAAGATCTCGGGCGGTGAACGCCGCAGGTACCAGTGGTTCAGGAAGGCATCCCGCTCAATCAGCTCCAGACAGGCATAATAGATACCGTCGAGCAGGGTTATGCCCAGGGCATTTCCGTTGGAATTGCCTTTGTAAATCCTCGGCCCGGCTGGATACCCGTCATCCGGCTTATAATAGGCCAGGCATTCCGGGACATACACTGTGCCTTGCCGCTTCCAGTCAAAGGCAGGTATCCAATTCAAGGGCAGCTCCTCCTGGTAAGCTGCTATCTGTCCGCTTCCCTTCACCGCATCGGTGAACAGCAGCGGATCGATGACTGTCTCCCGTTGCTGCAGGCTCCGGGTGCCGGATCTGACACTCAGCCCTTCCCGGCCGCGCGGGTGCATTCCCGCATAACGTTCCAGCGCCTCACACCTCGACTTTAGCTCGCTGGCTCTATAATCCGTTGAGCTGCCTATGCCAAGCTCATATTTCTCCTCCCTATAGATTCTGAAGAAGCTGGTCAGCGAAAAGAAGGAACGGGTATTTCTATCCCTGTAGATCATAAAATTGGAATCTGCATTGCCTGGCGCGAATACGGCATCGCATACCGCAGTAGGCTGAGCCCGGTATGAATCGCCATACCGGAACATCGGTTGCCGTTCAAACGCCTGGCGGATTAGGGCGGTGTCGTCCTCCGGTTCAGCTGCGTCACAGTGCTTACAACGGTGTGCAGGCCAGAAGGAGTACCTGCGGACATTGCCGCCGGGTTCCAGCCGGTAATAGTCGAGCACGCCGGGCACCCCGGTCTGCCGGAGCAGCAGAGCCAGACATTCCTGCACCAGCTCTTCATCCACGCTGTAGCTTCCAATGAGCTCACTCCGGCCTTCATCCCCGGGCAGCCGCTCATTCGCCCTAAGGTTCTCGTTCCTCCGTTGCCCGAAGCAGGACGGACAGCCTATCCCGCCCGGATTGAATATAGGCCCGGCAAGCACTTCATGAACATCCACCTGCAGTAGCGCAAATCTCTCCTCGCGGGGCCAGACCCGCTCCCTGCCTGTCTGGTGAGCGTAGGCTATGAAGCATAGCAGCCGTTCCCCGCCGAGCTCAAGAACCACCTGTTCCTCCAGGCAGTGCACCGCCTGATCCAATGTCGTTACTGCTGTCTTCATCGCCGTTCACCTCCTAAGAGAGAGAAGCCGTATCTGCGGGACAGACCGTCCTCATACCGGCAAAGCGCACCATAGCCCGCTTCAGGAAAAGGGGACGGGTAAGGCCCGGCGGGATCACTATCTCCTCTACGAATTTGGTTCCATACCCGGAATACCGCGTCTTCCAGGTCTTCACCGATTGCGTTATACCGCTTCCCCTCGTATTCAGCCTCTATGAGATACACAATCATGAGGGCTTGTAACTTCTTATATCTGACCTGTGAAGGAAGCGGCAGCTTCGTATCCGGCCAGAAGGCAAGGCGGCCTGAAGCCAAATCCCCCTGCTCCAGTTCTTCGGCATCCCCGGCTCCCTGGCGGTTCAGGTAATGCAGGTAGGCGGCCTGGTCGGTTAACCCCGGCGATAGCTGACGATAGCTGTAGCAGTGCTCCAGCAGATAGGCATACAGATCCTCCAGTACCCGGCGTTTGCTGGGTCCGGCGAAGCTCACCGCCCGGCCGCCGGCATCAGCGTCCAGCCTCCAATAACGGTCGAAGCGGAAATCGATGCTCTTGACCACTGCGCTTACCAGCTCCTGTGAAAGAACCCCCTCGTCAAAGGCCGCCCCCTGCAGATGCTCCAGCAGACTGCATTGAAGCGGGCAGCATTCGGCATGAGCTACTTCAGGCAGAGACTGGATGGACTGAAGTCCGAAGGCATCTAATCTGACCAGCTTATTACCGGTATACTTCCCGGCTCTCATAAAGGCAGGAAGCGGGAATCTGAACCGGCTTGCTGCAGGATACTGTAAGCCCAGACAGCGTGGACAGACTCCGGCGGACAGAATGACCCGGTCACCCAGTTCATACGCATCTGCCTCTGTGGCCATCTGCTCCGCTCCGTTCAGCTTGTGCCGGAGATCCGCCAGCCGCTGTGCTGCGGCAGGAGACGGCTGCGGATGTGTGAATAACCCGACAAGCTGCTCATAACCTGCCGTTTTGAGCCTGATCCTCCTTTTGCGGCCAATGACTTCAGTACCCTCTTTAGCTTCCAGAATACGTACCGGTTGCTCGCCCATCGCTTTATCCCCCCCTTCTGAGCGGTTCTTTATGCATTTCGTACACAAACTCAGTGGTATATTCATTGTCATACGGATCGGGTAGCGCCTCTTCGAACACAACGGCCAATTCCCCGTGCTGCCTGCGGCAGCGTTCCCTGTGCTTAAGCCATTCCATACAATACTGCGGCTCCTCTGCGTCCAGAAAAATAGGCTTATGCAGCCCGGATTCGCCATATTCGATGTGTAGCCTGTTGTAGCGGACAGGAAACAGCCGGACGAATGAATGCAGCGGAACATGATAGGTCTCAAGCAGCTCATGAAGCCGCAGATATCCGTCGAAATCCGGGGTTACCCCGGCAAACAGCTTCGCATGAAGAATGGTTTGCCTTCTGTGCAGGATCAGCTTCCCGTAGCTGATTCTGCCGATATGCAGGCATTCATCAACGGCGAGCTCATCATAGTCCAGTCCAGTTCCAGTGAGGAAACCGGATTGGGTGAGTAAGGCAAGATTCCTGTATTCCTCGGGCAGACAAGCCGGGGCCAGCGTACCTGTATATAGGGGAACCACCCGCTGCTCCCCGGACTGCAGCTCGAAGCTGGTGCGTTCGGCATTCCATATCAGTACGGCATCCCGCAGCTCCGCAGCCAGGCTACTGCCCTCTGCAAAACCATTCATATTGGGATTGAACCCGCAGGAGGGCGAGTAGGTGATTAGCTGCGCCTCCTCTCCGCAGTGGAGCACTTCTTTGATCCGTTCAGCGATAGCCTCATGGCTCTCCGGCAAATGATACATGGAATAAGCCAGATAGCTGTTCTTGCAATCATTCAATACAAGCTCTCCGGCGCCGCTCTGCTGAAGCCAGAAGCCTGCTGTGGCAGGCTGGCGGATATGGAGGGCCTGCAGCCCTGCCTTCAGTGAAGCCAGATCCGCACGCTCTAGTGCAACATCCTCTCCCGATGCTGCCGCAGCCAGCTTCATCCGGTACTGATCTCTCAGCTCCTCCAGATGCGCTACTGCGGGAGCATTCTCGAATACACTTCCCCTGCAGGTTCTGTTCAGCGCTACATGCTGCTCATACTCTGCGGCATACCTGGACAGGCTTGGCTGAAGAGAGGCATAGGCCACAGGGAGCGTATCGTGCAGATGATGCTCCATATAGAGCCGGAACTTCAGGCGGTTATCGAACACCGGCAGCACTTCAGCCCACTCTGCAAGCGGATCACGAAGCGGCTCCACTTCCACTTCCAAAGACGGACCGGCTGGTGCATCTGTGTAGCTGTCCTCATTAAACGGGTTGGCCGGATATCTGCCTTCCCATCCAAGCCATTCACAGCAGCGGTTCACATGCTTTTGGGCGATTTCCAGCAACCTCTCCCTTTGCGCAACCTCATGGGTCAGTTCGATCTGACCGGACAACAGACGGATGGCTTCCAGATGCTGAGCCAGGGACTGTATCCTGCTGCTTCCGGGACGAAACTCAGAAACGGTCTCGATGAATACCTCCAGTGTAAGCGGCCCGCTCTCCCTGTGGATCGTATTCTTGAGGTAGCCGCAGCGCACCAGCTGAACCGCCTTGGCTGTCATAGCTTCTAGGCTTTCGTTCCAGATCAGCGCCAGTTCATCCAGGGTGACGATACTGCCCGGTTGGATTTTGGCGGCAGCCGGCATCTTCAGGCGGTAACTTCGCTTCGTTCTAATATAGAGTCCAGGCTCTGCCGCCTGCGGTCCAGTGCTTCCCTCCGTAAGAAGGGTTCCCTCTTGCTCCCTGTACTCCACCTTATAGCGGCTGGCCCGTATCACCTCGGGAAGCAGCAGCCATAGCTCATACCAGTGAAGGAGAATCCATTGAGCGAAGCTGATCCGGCTCTCCCCTCCTGTCCCCGGCCCCCGGCAGATTGAAGTGAAGGAAGAGAGCGGTGCTGTTTTGGCAAAAGAACGCATCATCATTTTCCATACCTTTCCGCTTTTTTTCGAGCTATACGATTTGTTCAATGAACAATACATTTCATAGTTAGTTAGCAGCAGTGCATTCTGCACACTCGGTTGCTGCCGGAACAGCTTATACAGCTCCTGTTCCTGCATTTGGCATTCGTTCTTGAAGCGGATGGTTAATTCCTGATGCCGCTCCAGCAACCCGCTGCCGGTCTGCTCCAGAGAGAGCGCCTCAGCCATAAGCGCCGGTGCGACTCGGTTTGCCTTCGGAATCTTTCCGGGCTGAATTCGCCCTTTGCGGACTCCCTGTTGCAGCCGGATATAGGCAATCCGTACCTCCGGCTCTTGTTCTATGCGCTCGGACAGCCGCTGCTGCAGCAATTCCTTACGCTGATTGAATCCTTTACGTTCTTCACAATAAGCTAGAAGCTCCTGGTAGAAGCCATGCTTAATCTGCATCAGGTCACTGGAAGGAACATGATTCCTTCTTTCAAACAGGAAGGTTCGACTCAACACGGCTCCCCCTTCTGGGATTGTTTATTGGATGGGCACGGCTTATGCCGTCCCATCCATGGTTTAGCTAACAATTAGGCACAGGAGGAGGAGCACGACGAACATGATGACGAGCCGCAGGTGGAAGAGCTGCCGCTGCCGCTGGATGCCGCCGTTGACGGAATAGCCTCCACTTGATCAAGTTCAATCAGTTCCAGGTCCAGTGCTTCCAGTTCTTTATTTAAATCTTTCATTATTTATCATCCTTTTCATAATTAGTATTTTATTATCATTGCGATACTGTTACTCTTAAGCACAGGAAGAAGAGCACGACGAGCATGAGGACGAACCGCAGGTAGAGGAGCTGCCGCTGCCGCTGGTTGCGGCTGTTGACGGAATAGCTTCCACTTGCTCAAGTTCAATCAGTTCCAGGTCCAGATCTTCCAGTTCTTTATTTAAATCCTTCATTTTTTCATCATCCTTTTCATAAAATTAGTGGTTAAGTATTCTTGTGAATCTGTCTGTCTTACGCGCAGGAAGAGGAACACGACGAACATGACGATGATCCGCAAGTGGATGAACTGCCGCTGCCGCTGGTTGCGGCTGTCGATGGAATAGCTTCCACCTGATCGAGTTCAATCAGCTCCAGGTCGAGATCTTCAAGCTCTTTATCGAATGATTTCATAGGTTACTTCACCTCCTTCAGTCCGTCCGGAATGCTGCTTACAGGCGCTCCGTTTCAGTGGTTATTGTCTTTCTGAAGTAAGAGTATCACAGCTTATTCAAGCCTTCACCGACTACCATTCCAGTAATTCCCACAAATAAATTGCGGTACGGCTGCAGGTTTTTTGCGGGTTAACCTGCTGATTCAGGTGTCAATACTGATAAAGCTCAACAAAAATATCCATAAGGGGAAGAAGACAATGAAGGAAGACGGAAGACAAGTACGGGGCAGAAGCTATCTGAATAAAAGAGTGTGCGGATTGTGGCTGATCTGGGTGGCCGCCATCCTGTTTGCGGGGCTGCTTGCGGGGGGAGCGCAGCTGATCTCCATGCCGGTATTTTCACTCGGGTATATGGCCGGGTTTTTCTGGATCTTGACCGGTAAAGCGGTCAGCCGCAAGCTGTCCTACGGACCACAAACCGCCTTTCAGGGCAAAATGACGCTCTACTCTATCATTCTAATGTTCGTGATTATGGTGCTGGTAGGCGGTCCTCACTTCGGAGACGGCAATTATCGGATGGTCTGGCTGGGGGCTTTTTTGGCAATAGGTCTCCATTTCATTCCGATGGCCTGGGTGCATGGACGTTCCATGTTTCTGCTGGCTGTTCTGCTAAGCGCTAATGCTGTGGCCGGTATGGTCTGGCCGGAGCTGTCTTTTCACGCCTTGGTATATGCGGATCTTGCTGTCAAAGTGCTCTGGGGGACTCTACTCCTCTTGTCTGGCCGCCCGGCTGCTGCTGAACCGTTCGCAAGCTCTTCGAATATCGCCAATTAGCGGAAATAAAGTGGAGATTAAGTTAAAAGTTGTCTAGTGAACTCAGATAGCGTATAGTATATTCCCATGTTGGAAGGGAGAGATTACTATGCTGAACAGGATTGAATCATTTCAAGGCTCCAGGCATTTCCGTCTGCAATATGTTGCAGATAGCACCGTTGCAGCGGTTGCGGTTCCAGGCACAGGCTCACTCGCAAACGCGGCCATTATTGATCTGGGGGGACTCACTCTGGTGGTGGATACATTCGCTACGCTGGAGGCGGCTCAGGATTTGAAGGCTGCTGCTGAGCATCTCACAGGGAACCCTGTATCCTATGTAATCAACACACACTGGCATAGCGATCATACCACTGGCAATCAGGTGTTTGCGCCTGACGCACGGCTGATTTCCACATCAGAGACCCATGAGATCATGAATACATTCGCCAGAGACCGGGTAGCCCAGTACCAGAACAACAGAGAGAAGATGCTAGAAGCAATCGGAGAAGCTGAATTGCAATGCGAGCAGGAGACGGATACTAAGCTGCAGCAGGAAATGGCCTGGGAGAATGCAACGGACCGTGAATTTGTGAATATGCTGCCGCAGCTGGTGCATACGGTGCCGACGATAACTTTTGACCGGCAAATGACCATTCACGGCAGCAACCGCAGCGCGCAACTCATTACATATGGCGGAGGACACACACAAAGTGATGCCATTGTGTACCTCCCGGAAGATAAAATTGTCATCATCGGGGACCTCGTGCTCTCGAACCACCATCCGGTTCTGGCCAATGCTAACCCTCAGGAGTGGCTGCATATTCTGGAGCAGATTGAGCGGTTGGATGTGGAGACGATTATACCGGGGCATGGTGAAGTATGCTCCCTGCAACAGCTTCATGAGGTGAAGGGATACATAAGCAGAATGATCGCCATCGTGACCGAAGCCGTCCAGAATCAGCAGAGTATTGAAGAGATCGAAATACCCGAAGAATACCGGGCTTGGTACTTCACAACCTATTTCAAGACAAATTTGAATAAGCTGTATGACCTGATTACTGCATCAGGGGAGTAACAGAGAGTATTCGATGTACATCTTATAACCAGACGAGGCAAGAAAAGAGAGCATATCTCTTCTTTTCTTGCTTTTCTCTATGCAGGCTGTCCCTTCTTGAATACAAAACAGAGTGTATCTGCTTCCCCTATATATGTACTTAACTGAACAAGACAAGGAGAGCCGTGAAGATGTCCAGAATCATGATTGTGGAAGATGATCCGAAGATTGCAGATCTGCTGCACTCGGCTATTGAAAAATACGGGTATAAGGTATTCAGGGTCAGGGACTTTCGCCTGGTGCTGCAGGAATTCGAGGAGATGAGACCGGAGCTGGTTCTGCTTGATGTGAATCTGCCCAGCTATGACGGGTATTACTGGTGCCGGCAGATCCGCAGGGTCTCCACTTGTCCTGTGCTGTTCATCTCGGCGCGCGACGGTGAGATGGACCAGATCATGGCGCTTGAGAACGGAGGGGATGATTATATCACCAAGCCGTTCCATTCCGGAATTGTGCTTGCTAAGATCCACAGCCATCTCCGCCGGGCCTACGGGGAATATGCGGCTAAGCGCGAGGAGCTGGTGCTGGAGAAGGAAGGGCTGATGCTGTACCCTGAAAGGCTTGAACTGCAGTACGGGCAGGCGGTCGTGCCCCTTACCCGCAAGGAATCGGATCTCATCGAGAGTCTGATGGAGCGTTACCCGAGGGTTGCCAGCCGGGAAGCGCTGCTGGAGAAGCTATGGGACCCGCAGGCTTTTGTGGATGAGAATACGCTGAATGTGAATATCGCACGGGTCCGCAAGAAATTCCAGGAGCTGGGGATGGAGGATGCCGTGCTTACCGTCAGGGGTTCGGGATACCGGCTGAACAACAGCTGGTCAGAGGCGGAGTCATGAGGCTGTTTCTCCGTGAGCATGCGTTGTTATTGGCTGTGCAGATCGTGCAATTCGGCGCTATGCTGTCCATTTACTGGCTGGACGGCTACCGCGATCTGCCGACCGCGCTCTATGCGGTCTTCATAGGCTTCTTCTTCCTCAGCTGCTACTTAATCTACCAATATATCAGCAGGCGCCGTTATTATCTCCGCCTCAGCAGACCTCTGGAGACACTGGACGAATCCTTTCAGAAGCTGGAGAACCACCCTGTGTCCACAGCGCTGGAGCAGCTGCTGCACACCCAGTACGGCTACTATCAGCAGCAGCTGACGGCGGTGAAGCAGCAGCAGGAGCAGCATCTGACTTTTATAGACCAATGGGTCCATCAGATGAAGACGCCTTTGTCGGTCATAGAGCTGACCGTGCAGAATATGGACGAGCCGGAGTTTGCCAGCATCCGCGAGGAGCTGGAGCGTATGCGCAGCGGACTGCATACCGTGCTGTATATGGCCAGGCTGCGGGCTTTTGAGAAGGATTTCCACATCAAGCCTGTCGTCCTGCCGAAGCTGGTGAACGAGGTTGTCCATGATCACAGACGCCTGTTCATCCGCAGCCATGTTTATCCCGAGGTCCACGCCTCCGCTCCGGACATTACCGCCCAGACGGATGAGAAATGGCTGTTCTTCATGCTGTCGCAGATTATGAACAATGCCATCAAGTATTCAGCGGCGGCTAACACGGAGAACGGCCGGACAATCACTGTAGCCTGCTATCTCAGAGGAACGGATGCGGTCATTGAGGTCAAAGACCGGGGAATCGGGATTCAGGCGTCTGATCTCAAACGGGTATTCGACCCTTTCTTCACCGGCGGCAACGGGCGCGGACTGCGGGAGTCTACAGGAATGGGGCTGTATCTGACGAAGGAGTCCGCAGACCGTCTCGGACACCGGCTTGAGCTGGAATCGGCGGCCTGCGAGGGAACGGTGGTGCGGATTATTTTGACGGCGAATCCTTAGCTTACAGGCATGTAATAAAAGTGAAATCTAAATCGATGGCTGAGCTGCTGCCGTCTCCGGTATATTGGTTACAGAACAAGTGTGTTGCACACATAGAAGGGGAGTACAGCCATATGCTGGAGGTAAAAAAGGTCAGTAAAATCTATGAAGGAAACGTCGCCTACCGGGCCTTGACCGACATTGATTTAACCATTGCAGCCGGAGAATTCGTGGGGATAATGGGACCCTCGGGGAGCGGAAAAACCACTCTGCTGAATCTGATTGCCACAGTGGACGTTCCGACTACCGGAAGCATTAGGATTGATAACAAGGACACGGGCAAGCTGGACAAAAATGAGCTGGCGGTCTTCCGCCGCCGGGAGCTGGGGTTTGTGTTTCAGGATTTCAATCTGCTGAACACCCTGACTGTGGAGGAGAATATCGTGCTCCCGCTGACACTGGATGGGACCCGGGTCAGCGAAATGAAGCAAAAGGCCCGGGAGATTGCCGGAAAGCTGGGGATCAGCGCCATTATGAAAAAACGCACCTACGAGATCTCCGGCGGACAGGCCCAGCGGACAGCAATCGCCAGAGCCATGATTCATTCTCCGAAGCTGCTGCTGGCGGATGAGCCTACCGGCAATCTCGATTCCAAAGCCGCCAGGGATGTGATGGATCTGCTGGAAACGCTCAACCGTGAGCAGTCCGCGACGATGATGCTTGTTACCCATGATGCTGTAGCCGCCAGCTATTGTCACCGGGTCGTCTTCATTAAGGATGGCAGATTCTATACGGAGATTCACTGCGGGGATAACCGCCAGAGCTTTTTCCAGAAAATCATCGACACACTTTCGCTGTTAGGGGGATATAGCCATGACATTCCGCCAGTTCGCATTCCGTAATGTCACCCGGAACATGAGGCTATACACCGCCTATTTTCTCAGCAGCATGTTTACCGTGATGGTCTTCTTTACCTTTTCCATCTTTGCCTACCATCCGGTGCTGAGCGGGGACAATATTCAATCCAGTGCGGCTCTTGCGCTCTCGGTCTCCAAATGGGTGATCTATGTGTTCTCCTTCTTCTTCGTGCTCTATTCTATGAGTGCATTTCTGCAATCGCGGAAACGGGAATTCGGGCTGATGATGATGCATGGCATGACGGTCCGGCAGCTCCGGCGGATGATCTTTCTGGAGAATATGATCGTCGGGTCAGGCGCCACGCTCAGCGGCATCGGACTCGGCGTTATTTTTGCCAAGGGGATTCTGCTTGCCGGGGAGAATGTGCTTGCGCTGAATGAGCCGCTGCAATTCTATTTCCCCTTCAAGGCGATAGTACTGACGCTGATCTCCTTCCTGCTGCTGTTCGTCCTGATCTCCCTGTTTATCTCTACGGTGCTGCGCAGCGGCAAGCTGATTACGCTCATCCATTCAAACCGTCAGCCCAAGCCGGAGCCGAAGGCCTCGCTTCTGCTGTCGCTGCTGGTGGTAACACTGCTGGGAATCAGCTACTTCCTGTCTCTTCGGGCGAGCGGTCTGAGTGTGGTGCTGCTGCTCGCGCCGGTGGTCATTATGGTGTCAATCGGAACCTACCTGCTGTTCACACAGCTCAGTGTGTACCTGATCCGTAAGCTGAAGGCGCGTGAGCAGCTATTCTGGCGCAGAACCAATATGCTGCTACTCTCTGATCTGGCCTACCGGATGAAGGACAACGCGCGTTCCTTTTTCCTGGTCGCGATCATCTCTACTGTGTCCTTCAGCGCGATAGGAGCTTTATACGGCTTCCAGTCGATGATCAACGGAGCGCTGACACAGAAGAATCCCTATCTGTTCACCTATCAGTCCTTGGATGGAGACAGCAAGGCACAGGCCCATATACAGCTGATTGACGAGAGCCTGGGCAGAGCCGGGATTGCCGCCGAGAAAACAGGTCTGGAGCTTAACGATTATAAGGCTACGGATGGCAGCCGGACACTGGTTCTGGTGAAGCAATCCGAATATAACCATGTAGCCGAGCTGCTGGGGCTAAATCCCATCCGGCTTACCGCAGGGAAAGCAGCCGTTGTAGATTTCGGCCTGTCCCGCGAGGGAGAAGAAATGCTCAACCAGCCAGTCGAGCTGCAGTCAGGAATCGTCATCGAGGCGGACCAGGCTATCGTATCTTGGGCGGTGCGGGGAGTCAGCGGTTATTACGTCGTCCCCGATGAATGGATCGGCAAGCTTGGACAGCCGCTCAAAGTGAGCCGGTATTATGCATGGCACGGAGCGATTGGACAGCCGGGCGCAGAGAAGGCAGGCGCAAAGCTGACGAATGAGCTTCCTTATGATGAGCAGTATACTTTCTATGCACTCGAGTATTTAACCTCCAAGACGAATGACGGCTTTGGCCCCGTGATGTTCATCGGTTTTTTTGTCGGGATCGTATTTTTTGTCTCTGCCGGCAGCTTTCTCTATTTCCGGCTGTACAGCGATCTGGATGAGGACAAGCAGAAGTTCAGGGCCATCTCCAAGCTGGGGCTGAGTGACAAAGAGCTTCGCCGGATATTGAACCGCCAGCTCAGCCTGCTCTTCTTCGCGCCGATCGTGGTCGCCCTTATCCATGGAGCCGTTGCCCTTACAGCGTTGTCGCATATGTTCCAGTACTCCATATTCAGGGAGTCCCTGCTTGTGCTGGGCCTGTTCTTCGTCATTCAGGTGATCTACTTCTTCATAGTCCGCCTGTTCTACACGAGGCAGATCCGGTCGGCGCTGGCCGGATAAGACCGGTAGCGCAAGGCAAAGAAGCCGCCCCGTAAGGGAGCGGCTTCTTGCTGTATCCATGGTCTATTCCAGCTGGACCCGTGGTCTATTCTAACTGCACCCGTTCGGATTCTGCGCAAGCAGCGCCCGCCCTCCGTTACGGCAGAACCGAGAAGGTGATATCGTCGAACAGCATATAAGCGAAGCCGCTGGTATAGAAGCCGACCTTGCCGGACGGGCGGTGGTTCGGATCGCTGCCGGAGAGCCTTGGCGAACCATTCACAGATACGGCGATATCTCCGCCTCTCACCGTTACCTTCACATCATATTCCGTATCCGGCAGCAGGTCATGCCCCGGCAGTACACTCTCGGTAAGCTTCTGCCACGCTGTATCATACAGGATCCAGGAGGAAGATCCGTCTGCCCGGGTCCGGTAGCCGATCCGGGTGGAGCCGGAGCTGTCCTGGCGGTCGAAGATGTACAGGATGCCGTTATCCGGCATCACGGACGGCGTCTTCAGCTTGAACTCCAGCTGATAATCCGTGAAGCTGCGGTCGAGCAGGCCTGACGCGCCGTTCAGCAGCTTATAGCGGCGGTTGCCGTCCGGATCAGCGGCGATGCTGCGGTTAGGGTCCACCGGCCAGCCGTTGCCCCCGTTCTCGAAGTCCGTCTCATGCATAATATTAGAGACGGTGACGGTAATATCCGCCTTGATGAGCGGATTCACCGTAGACACCGCCGAGATGACCGTCTGCCCCTCGTATACGGCATGCACAACGCCCGTATTGTCCACCGTAGCGACCGCCGGGTTGGCCGACTGCCAGGTCACGCCTGTATCCGGCGTATCGGAAGGATCGAAGGCCACCTGCAACGGCCGCTGCTCCCCTGCGGCCAGACGCACCGCGCTCTCCGCCGGAATAATCCCGGCCAGCGTAGTCGTCAGAGCCTTGAACTGAATGTCATCGAAGTGCATCTGGCTGACATTGCTGACGTAGAAGCCGACTTTGCCCTCTGCATTGTGTCCCGGATCATTGCCCTTCAAGCGGAAGGCTCCGTCCAGATAGACGCTGATATCGCCGCCCTTCACAAGCATTTTGACACTGTATTCCGTATCCGGCTGCAGGTCATGCCCCGGCAGCTTGACTTCCTTCAGCACCGTCCAGGCCGAATTGTACAGTAGCCACGCAGAGCTGCCGTCCGCCCGGGTCTTGTAGCCGACCCGGCTGGAGCCGCTCCCGGCCTGACGGTCGAAGATATACAGGGTCGCATTATTCCCCATCACCTCCGGCGTCTTCAGCCTGAAGCTCAGCTCATAGTCGGAGAAGGTCTTGGCACTGAGCGATGAAGCCCCGTTCAGCACCTTGTACCAGCGGTTCGTGCCAATCTTCTCAATGCTGCGGTTGGCATCCTGCTGCCAGCCGTTCGCACCGGATTCGAAATCCGTGAAATCCATCACGCCGTCGCCGGCCTCCACATGAACCGTGACCGTGGCGGTCAGCAGCGGATTCTCTGCCGAGGCTACCGTAATGACCGTGCTGCCGACCGACTGGCCGGTAACATTACCTGCGCCGTCCACTGCCGCGATGGCGGGATCGGCCGAAGTGAAGGTCAGGGCGGGATGATCCGCATTCCACGGAAGCACCGCCGTGCGCAGCTTCACCGTTTTCCAGCGGTCCACGGTTATTTCATTGTCATAGACGGCAACTCCCTGCACGGGATAGCTGTCCGGACTGGTTGTCGTGCCCGCCCTGCCGTCAACGCCGATATCGTTAAACGGAATGTCAGGGAAGCCGGGAATGGCACCAAAGACATCCGCATCCGGCCGCAGCGACAGATCGCCTCCCGCCAGGTCGGTGAAGCCGGGATCTGCGGCAGTCACCCAGTTATTCGCATACTGGACCAGTCCGAACTTGTCGTAGGCCCCGTACACATTGGTCGTTACGCTGCGCGGAACCGACGGGTTGTAGACGACATTCCCCTGGAACGTATTGGTGTCGGGATAATACCGGTTCTCCGTGAAGAAATCCGCCAGCTCGGGATACTTGGTCATATAAGGGGTGCCGGTGAAATTATTGTTCGCCGCGAACAGCGCCTGCCACTTCGGCATGTAGTTGAGCGGCACCTGATCATCCGGCTCGTCGCCCAGGAACATATCCGCATAA
Source organism: Paenibacillus sp. FSL R7-0210 (assembly GCF_038009085.1). Taxonomy (NCBI): domain Bacteria; kingdom Bacillati; phylum Bacillota; class Bacilli; order Caryophanales; family Paenibacillaceae; genus Paenibacillus; species Paenibacillus sp. FSL R7-0210. The sequence continues at coordinate 456,026 of NZ_JBBPAR010000001.1, read as the reverse complement.
TCATAAGGAATCTTGCTGTCGATGAAGATATTGTTGCGGGTCAGGATATGGGATCCGCCGTTATTTTTAATCGCCGAATTGCCCATCTTGTAGAAAATATTCTCGTCAATGGTCAGTCCCATCGTGAAGTTGTCAGGGTATACCCCTTCTACTCCGGCTTTGCTCTCGCCGATGTTATGGAAATAATTGCGCCGGATGACCGTCCCACGCTCATGGGGCTGCTCCCCCGCATTCATATAGATCGCGCCGAGATCTGAGAAGGTGGTGCATACGTCATAGATCTCGTTATACTCCACGGTATGGTCATTGCCGAAGATCAGCACACCGGGATGGGGCGCGTCATGCAGCTCATTGTTCGACATGCGGTTACCGACGCCGGATAGCAGCACGCCGGGATTATAGGCTTTGTGATAGTAGGCAAAATCGTGGATATGCGAATTCTCCACCACATTGTTCCCGGGCGCAAGCGTTGTCTTGTTCCCTCCTGTCAGCGTGACGGCAGTGCCGCCGATATGATGGATATGGCTGCTGATAATGGCATGGTCCGTACCCGGCGCCCCTTCAAAATTATTGTAGTAGAACCGGCTCTGCGTATTGACCAGCACCCCGCTGTTGGTGAAGTTACGGATCTCGCTGTTCAGGATACGCATATGACTGCCGCCCATGAATACGGCTGCTGAATCACGGCCGTTCTCCAGAATAAGCTCGGAGAAGTCGATGTACGAAGCATTCAGTGCGTTAATCATCGGACTCTTCAGCATTGTGACTTCAATATCGGGATTCGCGGCAGCGAACTCGGCGTTCGGCAGGAAATACAGCTTGCCGGCCGGGCGGTCGATATAATATTCGCCGGGCATATCGATTTCCTCCAGCAGATTCTGCGCGAAGTGGAAGTCAGGGTACCAGTTCTTGAAGATGCCGCTCATCTCCCCGTAGCGGAGGGTGATGCTCTTAGCGGCCGTATCGATGGAAGCAATCTTATTGTACGACCATTCCCAGCTATAGCCGAAAATCCCGTCCAGCCAGATATCGTCTGCCTGCGTCCAGTACTGGGGCCGGTCATAGGTATAGGTGAAGGTGCCCCCGCGCGTATGCACTTCCCCGTTCGGGTCCTTCCGGGTCGGACCGGGATCAAGGATTTCATCCATCTGGACGGTGCTCTCATTGGGCCAGCGGGCCAGGGTCATGCCCTGCCCGGCCACATACAGCTCCATCGGCGGCACCTCGCTGAGATCATTGGCCAGATAATAGCCGTGGCGGCTGAGCTGGCCGTAATCGGTGATGCCCAGTGCTCCCAGATCTGCGGCCAGCACCTTCGTTCTCGCCTCCGGGCTGATGATCCGGCCGAGAATGGCCGGATCCGTGACCGGAACGAATGCCGATTTGGCCAGCTGGCGGGAGCCTGACAGCGTAACCGACTCCCCCGGATAGGCCGTGTACGTGACCGGTTTGCCGGCTTCGCCCGAATCCTGCTCCCGCAGCTCGAAGCTGGACGTCCGTTCATACCTGCCTTCACGCAGATACACCGTGACGCCGCCTTCCGGCAGTCCCTCCTCCGCTTTGAGCGTCCGGATGGTATCGCGTGCTTTCTCAAGCGTCAGAAATGGGGCATTCAGCGTCCCGGCATTGGAATCGCTTCCATTATTAGCCACATAAAATGCGGTCCCGGACAACACCTCCTCCGCATGTACAGGGGACGCAAACGGAGTAGAGGGATTGAGCGTGAACAGCAGACTGGCCGCAAGTGCCGCAAGCAAACGTTTTTTCACCAAGGCTCCTCTTCCTTTCAACGTGGGATGTAGGGGCTTACTTCTTCAGACCTTTATCCTTAAGGAATTGTTCAAATTGTTTGGTGACTTCAGCCACGTATTTCTCTTCGCCCGCTTCCTTCAGCTTGCCGTACAGCGCAGGCCAGGTTTCTTCGAAATCAAGCGTTCCAGTCACGAGTCCGCGTTTGTATTCTCCCCACACAGCGTTCAGGTTGGCAATCTCCGTATTCACCGGCTCGGAATTGAATTTGAAGACACCTGCAGGATTAACCTCGGAACTCGAGTTGATCTTCTTGGTCTCTTCCCAGACATTCTCCGGCTGTCCTTCCTTCAGATACGAGTTGAATACGCTTCCGAATACCCAGTCCATGTTCGGCAGATAACGGGAGTCCGCTTTGGCCTTGATGTACTCCCCGTCCGCCTTGTCATAATGTTCACCGGCAATCCCGTTACAGAGCAGATTGTACAGCTCCTTGTCGGTATTCACCAGATTCAGGAACATCATGGCACGCTCCGGATTAGGGGCGGTACGGCTGATGGATTGGTTGGTAGTGGCCGAATAGCCGTTGGAGAACCAGTCGCTGAGCGGAACCGTAATGACCTCGTTGCCGCCGTTTTTGGCCTTGACCTCCGCTTCCACGCCCGGCTTCAGCGTCACGTTGAAATCGACGGCAATTTGGCCTTTGGCGAGGTAATCATTCGCTTTTTCGGTAGCGGCATCCTTGTAAATATAGCCCTCCTTATACCATTTGCTGGCCAGCCGGAAATTGTCCAGCTCTTCTTCCGGATAGCGCTGGAGCGTATACGTAGGATCATCGGTTTTGATATAGAAATGGTCATCCAGACCGGGAACTACCCAGTACTTGTCGTCATGCGACTGCGGATTGATGAAGGAAGTGCCGAATACGCCAAACGGAATGATATCCGGCTCGTTCTGCTTAATCTGGGCCAGGAAAGGCTCGATGTCTTCTATTTTTTTGATGGAAGCGGTATCAAGATTATACTTGTCGGCAAAACGCTTCTGGATGATAAATCCGTAACGGGAGCCGTTGATCTGCTGGTTCGGGATACCGTAAATCTCCCCGTCCACCGAGAGGCCGTCCCACATCACCTGCGGCACCTCCGCCTTCAGCTCCGGCGCGTATTCCTCCAGCAGCTTATCCATCGGCTGAATCGCGCCCTTGCGCACCAGCTCTTCCGGCTTCAGCATGTAGCCGGTCCAGAGAATATCGAACTTCTCGCCTGCCGCAAGCACCGTGTTCATCTTCTGCACATAATCCCCGATCGCTACAGGCATCAGCTTGACGGTGGCATTGATCTTCGCCTTCGTAATCTTGTTGACTTCCTCCTGCACCTTATCCTGGTCTGCCTGAAGCTGGGACAGCGGATAATACCAGGTCAGCTCGACCGGCTTCAGCTCGCCATCCTTCCCGCCTTCCGCAGCCGCACTTTGCGTTGCCTCCGCTCCGCTTCCTTCCGTACCTTTAGCGGCATTACCGTTGCCGCCGTTATTGTTCCCTCCGCAGCCTGACAGCACGGATGCAGCCAGCAATACGGATGCCAAAACGCCAACCAGCCCTTTTTTCATGTAAGTGACCTCCTGTACTTAGTACATGTAATGTATGTTAACCCTTTAGGGAGCCAACCGTAAGCCCTTTGACGAAAAACCGCTGAAAAAACGGGAAAATCACCAGCATCGGCCCGCCGGCCAGTACGGCAATTGCCATCCGTGCCGAACTGTTGGGGAAGCTGCTCAGATCAATGCCAAGCTGCCCGGTAAATTCAGAGTTCGTCGTGAGAAACTCGATGCTGTTGAGCGTCCGCACCAGCAGAAGCTGCAGCGGCACCTTGTTCGGATCATCAATGTAGAGCATCGCGTTAAACCATTCGTTCCAGTAGGTGAAGGAAATCAGCAGGCCCAGAGTAGCCAGCGCAGGCGTTGAGAGCGGCAGGATGATCCGGAAGAAAATACGGAATTCCCGTGCGCCGTCGATTTTGGCCGATTCGATGATCTCCAGCGGGATCTTGGACATGAAGCCCTTCATGACCATAATGTTGAACGGCGACAGCAGAATGGGCAGAATCAGCGCCAGCAGGCTGTCCTTCAGATGCAGATATTGCGTAATCAGAATGTAGGAAGGAACGAGCCCCCCGCTGAACAGCATGGTGAAAAATACATAAAAAGTCGTCGCCCGGTTATACCGGTAATCCTGCCTTGAAATCACGTATGCCGTCATCGCGGTCAGCAGCAGCCCGGTCAGCGCGCCGATGATGGTTATCGTGAAGGTCACGCCATAGGCCCGGAGCAGGATGTCAGGCGCGTCCAGCAGATAGCGGTAGGCATCCAGACTGAAGGACTCGGGGATGAACTGGTACCCGTTTGCAGTCAGCGACTTTTCATCCGTCAGCGAGACTGCGATGACCAGCACAAACGGCAGAATGACCACCAGCGACAGCACCGTAAACAGCAGATTAATGAACAGCTTGGAAAATTCGAATGTTTTGCCCATGCTCAGGGCACCTCCTTACCACAGGGAATTATCGGGATCGACCTTGCGCACAATCCCGTTGGCCGTCAGCACCAGCACCAGACCGACCACCGACTGGTAGAAGCCTGTAGCCGCAGACATGCTTACATTGCCGACTTCACGCAGCGCGCGGTACACATAGGTATCAATGATGTCAGTAGAGCCGTAGAGAAAGCCCGAGTTGTTCGGGATGAAATAATGCAGGCCGAAGTCGCCGCGGAACATATTGCCGATAGACAGGATCAGCATAATGATGATGATCGGGGCCATCAGGGGAATCGTGATTTTGAAGGCCATCTGCCGCTTGGTCGCCCCGTCGATCCGCGCCGCCTCGTAATATTCGCTGTTAATGCCGATAATGCCGGCAAAATAAATCAGCGTGTTGAACCCCACCACCTTCCATAGCTGGACCAGAATAAGTATCACCGGCCACGGCCCGGCATCCTGGTACCAGCTCACCGGGTTCAGCCCGAAGGATTCGAGGGTGCGGTTGATAAATCCGTCCGAATGGTTCAGGAAGGCGTACGCCACATAACCTACAAGCACCCAGGACAGGAAATGCGGCAGAAACAGGGCCGTCTGGTAGAACTTGCTCCATTTCGCCTTGATTTCGTTCATCAGAATCGCCAGCAGCAGCGCTGCCGAGGTCCCCACCAGAATGTACGCGGTATTATATAGAACCGTATTACGGGTGATCCGCCACGCCGTATCCGTAGTGAATAAGTAACGGAAATTGTCCAGTCCCACCCACTTGCTGCCGAAGATCCCGAGATCGTACCTGTAGTTCTTGAAGGCGATAATCAGGCCGATCATTGGAATATAGGCAAAAATCAATTTGTACAGCAGTCCCGGCAGCGAGAGCAGAAACAGCTCCCGGTTGTTCCGGAAATGGTGAAGCTCCCTTCCGATCCAGGTCTTTTTGCGCGTTGCCGCAGGCGCACCCGGACTTGCTTGTTGTTCCGCCAGTGGAACCTTATTCAACATAACCAAAGCCCCTTCCTTTCCTTCCTTAGCTGCAGCTGTCTGCCTGTGTCCCAGGCTTTGCACGACTAACATAGCGCAGAACCAGGCCACTGCGTTACTGTACAATTGCAAGATTGCTGTAGATCCGGGCTGTATTGTTGCCAGATTCCTGCTCCGGCCGGGCCGTGGCATGCATCGCGCAGCAAAAAGCCCGCTATAGGAACAATGTCCATTAGCGGGCCTGGCTTAAGGCTGAAAACCCTGTTTATTGGCTTGATTTATTTGCTGCGGTCAATGGCCGATTTCAGGCGGTATTCCTTCGGCGTGGTGCCGTAGCGGCGTTTGAACAGGCGGTAGAAATAGCTTTCATTCCCGAACCCGACCTTCTCCATAATCTCTGTCACGGTCAGGTCCTTCTGCTCCAGATACTCTCTGGCGCAGGCCAGGCGGGCTGCGTTGATCTGATCAACCACCGTCGTTCCTTCCTGCGCCTTAAATACCTGGCCCAGATAGACGGAGCTCATCTTGAGCATGTCGGCGATGCGCTGCACATTAAGGTCAGGATCGGCGTAATGCTTATCAATAATTTCCTTCACGGTCTCCGCCAGCAGCCTGTTCTTATCCTCGCGCCCGCTCCGCCGCTGCTCAGCGACCTCACGCACCACCTCCAGGAGCACAGCCTCGATCTCATCCAGCGTTTCCTTTTCCAGAATACGGCGGTTGACGGCCTGCAGGTTGACCGAGACCGGGTTGACGTTGCGGCTGTTCATCTCGCCAAGCGTGTTGCTTAGCGTAACCGCAAGATGCAGCACCGCAGAGAACATATTCTCGTAGCTGAAGCTGCCCAGCAGCTCCCTCCATTTGCGGATCGTCTGCTCCGTCTCTGCCAGAACCCCGCCTTTCAGTCCCTCCGTCAGCTGCCGTTCCAGCTCCTGCGGGATGCGCAGGGATTCATTTGCCTCATTCTCCCGGAGCATCCCCGGCTCAAGCACCGCCCCCTTGCCGTAGATCATCCGGTAGCCGGAGTGGCGGATGGCCAGATTGTAATGCCGGGTGATGTCGCGGTAATCCGTGAACACTTCGCTCAGCGTAACCGTGAAGGTAATATGGTAATAGTTTCCGATCGTCTGCTGAAGCTCCCTGAACCGTTCCTCCAGCTTCGCCAGTTCCCTGTCGTCACTCCCAGCAATAAAGACCAGATGGCCGCTCTTCATATCGGCCGCTTCACAAGTGCCTTCCAGCCGCAGCTGCTCCTGGCCGATGTTAGCAATGGCGAAATACAGCAGGGACTCCATCGGCAGCCCCGGTTCGGCGGCAAGCCCCTGCAGATTATCAATCTGCACCAGCGCCAGACGGAGCGGAGACGGATAAGCGATGTCAATGCCATGCTGCTCCCTGAGCTGCCTGAAGGCAGCCTCATCCATGCTGTGGCTGGACCCGATCAGGCTGCGCAGCTGATAGAGCTTGGCAATATTCGACTGCGAGGCCCGCTCCAGCTCAAGCCCCTTCAGCTTGCTGATCATCTCGGTCACATTGGCCGCAATCAGCGACAGCTCATCCTTCGCCTGCGGAGTGCCGTGCGCCTCCTGCGGCACCAGCGTCAGCAGCTGGCCGACCGGCTTATACAGCCGCACCGCAAAGAACACGGACAACAGCACGGCCAGCAGAACAACAGACAGCGTAACCGCGATTTCCGTCCATTTCATCTGCCGGACGCTGCCCAGCACAACATCGTAATCCTGCATGCTGACAATCTGCCAGTTGTTCAGCGCTTTGCTCAGATAAGTGACCTTATACTTCCTGTCTTCATGAGTATAATTGAAGGAATCCAGCGGCTTGCCCGAGGCGCTGATCCGCGGCAGCAGCTCACCCCTGATATTCAGCCCGGCAGGAAGCAGGCCGTCCGTAGAAATAAGCACCTCACCCTCGCTGTCCGTTACGAACAGGACATCATTCTGCCGCTCGGCCACCTGGTTAAGCGCTTTCATATTATCCAGCATCCACCCCGGCTTCACCGTCAATATCAGCACGTTGTCATTGATTGAACCCAGCGACTCCCCGTCATACAGGAAGAAGGCAAAGACGTCTATGCCCCCGCCCTTTCCGTCAAGGTCCAGGGGAATCAGCTGCAGCTTGGGCAGATCCGCCCGGGAGCCCATGTAACCCTTCAGGGAATCGTACAGAACGCGGTTATCAATCTCATGATTCAGCGACGAGAAGAACCGGTGCTGGGCGCCGTTATAGAACACGGCAGCGTGCAGATAAGGGGAAGCCGCCACGGTATGATTCAGGCGCTCGATCTTGAGAATGCTCTGCCTGTAATCCGCACCTGACTTCAGGGCCAGCAGCTCCTCATCATTGTATAGAGATACGGCCAAATCCTTAACGATGCCGTTCATGTTCTCTATGTTGTAATTAATCTGGGTCAGCAGCTTGCGGTCTGCCTCGTTCTGCAGGCTGAGCACCTTGCTGCGGGCACCCGAGTTCACAAACAGCGAAGCGGCCGCCAGTGTGGCCACAACAAGCATGAAGCTGAGCAGAATCCGCTGTAAATATTTGCGCGAGCGGATTGTCTGAAGTATATTCATGGTCCTCTCTCCCGGCTCTTAGGGTGACACTACTATAATCCCGCGCTATTTTGCTTGTCAATCAGGGGTTCAGGAACAGGGCTGCTCCCGGAGTCCGTCCGGATCCTGGCGGAATAACTCCCGCAGCAGCACCTGCGCCATGATCCGGTGACCGGACAGATCCGGGTGGATACCGTCCCCGTAGCGGTAAGAGGCATGAAGCAGCCGCTCATGCCGGATATGCTCCAGCAGCGGTGTACGTATGTCGATGACACCGTCTGCAGGACAGCCGCCGGAGATCAGCCAGTCCGCATAACGCTCCAATACACGGTCATAATTCCGGTAAGGCGCGAGATAGCTGAAATCAGCCGCCTCTGCGGGCTGCAGCGGACCGTCCATCGAGGCGGCGTGAAACGGCGGCGGTGTGAGCAGCACGGCAGCGGCTCCCGCTTCACGGATAAGAGCGCTCAGACGCTTCATCCCGGACTGATAGGCTGCAAAGCGCGCTTCCGAGAAGGGATGATAGATCCCGTCATTCATCCCGTAACAGGCAACGGCCACATCGGGACTGGCCGCCGCCAGCTCGCCTGCCAGCCGGTCATGGACACAGGGCCGCGGAAATGGATGCGCGGCTTCGCTGAGTCCCGAGACGGTCTCGCTGGGAACCCCGCACGCAAGCAGTTCCACCGCCAGCTCCGGGCGGTGCCTGCTTAAGCCTTCCCGGACCAGGCTGATATACCGGCCGTCTGCCGTAATGCTGTCCCCGAGGAACAGTATCCGGAGATTTCCGGTACTTGGTTTTTCTTTATGATTCAGTACGCTGTGATTTAGTAAATGAAGCATTCTTTTCCCTCCTGACCATTACGCAGGTCCCCCCGGCTGTCCCCAGCCAGGCAAATATGCCCGCAATCTAATGGTAGCGCCGCCCGTCGTTCTCCGCCTTGACGATCCCGACCTTCTTTAGCATAATATTGCCATGACAACCAAAATACTAGCGCGGGACATTGGACTTGAGCCTGGCTTCACCTTCAGAATCCAGAAGTGCCCGCTGACCCATGATTACTACGTCCATAGCCATGACTTCTCCGAGCTGGTCGTCATTCTGTCGGGAAACGCCGTGCATATCATTGAAGGGAGAGAGTATCCGGTTACCGCCGGGCAGGTTTTTCTGATCCACAGCAACGTTTCCCATGGCTACAAAAATGTCGAGGGCATCGAATACGTCAATGTGATGTTCCAGCCTGAACAGCTGCTCCAGCAGTCCGAGCTCAGACTGCTGCCGGGGTTCCAGGCATTATTCTATATCGAGCCGTTCTACCGGAAGGAGATGTACTTCAAGGGCATGCTCTCCCTGGAAGCCGGGCAGCTCCAGGAGGCGACGCGGCTGCTGGATGACATTCTGGAAGAGCATGACCGTCAGCCTGAAGGATACCGGCTGATGATCCGCACCTATTTCACCGCCTTGGTAGGCATGCTCTCACGTTATTATCAGAATAGCAGCGGCCATGAGGATAACAAGGCGCTGCGGATCGGTGAGACGGTCACCTATATCGAGGAGCATTTCCTGCAGCCGGTCACCCTGCAGTCCATGGCGGATATGGCCTATATGTCCACCCGCCAGTTCCTGAGAGTGTTCACCCGCAACTACCAGACCACGCCGATGGATTATGTGATCCGCAAGCGGCTGGATTATTCCTGCACGCTGCTGCGCAGCCCCGGCCTGAGCGTCTCCCAGGTGGCGATGGACAGCGGCTTCCATGACCAGAATTACTACTCACGCCAGTTCCGCAAAGTATTCAACTGCACCCCCACCCAGTACCGCGAGCGAATCCAGAATTCCTGACCTTATCCCCGGCCATCGCTCAGATTTCCTCCGTATCGGCGGCGGCCTCATCCCGCATGCGCAGCCGCCGCCGGTAGGCCCCGGGGGTGACACCGAACCTCATGCTGAACAGGCGTGTCATATAGTTCGGGTCCTGAATACCGACCCGTTCGGCAATTTCAGCAATGTCCAGCACCGTACCGCCAAGCAGCTTCTTCGCTTCCTCCAGGCGCCGCTGCAGCACATACTGCAGCGGCGTCGTGCCGATATGCTGCTTCATGCACCTCGTAATATAATCCGCCTGGAAATGCAGCTCCTCCGCAAGCCCGGCCAGATGAAACGGCTGTCTCCAGTGGACATCCAGATAAGCAGCGGCAGCCCGGGCCAGCCGGGCCGCCGGCTCCGGCTGGCCCGTCCGCTGGCATTCCGCCTGCAGCGCCGCCAGCAGACCGGCCAGCAGCAGCTGGAGCCGGAGTGCATTCTCTGCGCTCAGCCGGCTGTGAATCTCGTTCATCTCCTGCAATACCGGCTCCAATGCCTCTATATCAACCGGGGCGAATTTGGGCAGGTACAGGCGCTGCTGCGCAGACGGCTCCTCATCCTCCACCGTTCCCTTAGCCAGCAGTGAAGACCAGGGGATCTCCCCGCGCCGGATATATCCCGGCTTATGCTCATGGATGAAGTGCACCCAGTAAATTTCCGTATCCTCCGCACAGGCCCGGTACCCGTCATGCGGCCTTCCCGCTTCCAGCACCAGCAGTTGTCCCGCACCCACTGCGTATTCCTTGCTTTCCTCTGCCATATAGAGCGTTCCCCGCTTGACCAGCAGCAGATCGTACACACCGAACGTGCGGGCGAAATGCCGGTCCCCCGGAGACCAGACCGCATGTCCCACCGTAACCAGCTGCGGCAGCGGGGGAATCGCAAATTCCAGGCACAGCATCATAGCTCCCCCTTGTCTCAGGTCGATTTTGTGCTATTCAAAGTCTATATTATCACTGGCTGCCACGGCGGAAAAGAGGTACATTGACTGGGAATCCGCTTTTCATCCAATTCTCTAAGGGGTTGTGTATCCATGCGTTTCCGTCAGGTTCATCTTGATTTCCATACTTCCGAAGCCATTCCCGGCATCGGGCAGGCCTTCTCCAAATCCCAGTTCCAGTCCATGCTGCGCTCAGGTCACGTAGACTCGGTCACCGTATTCTCCAAATGCCATCACGGCTGGGCCTATCATCCCAGCGACGCCAATGAGATTCATCCCGGCCTCTCCTTTGACCTGCTGGGCGAGATGATTGAAGCCGCTCATGAAATCGGTGTCAAGACTCCGGTCTATCTGTCAGCCGGTCTTGATGAGAAGCTGGCCCGCCGTCATCCGTCCGCTGATCCGCGATGCCGAGGACCGTACACGCTGGGTAAAAGACTTCATGACCCCGGGCTACCATGAGTTCTGCCTGAACACGCCTTACCTGGACATCCTGCTGGCCCAGATTCATGAGGCCGTCTCCCGGTACGAGGCAGACGGTATCTTCCTCGACATTGTCGGCGTCCGCAAGTGCCGCTGTCAATACTGCGTCGCCGCCCTGCGGGCAGCCGGCCGGGACCCCCGCGACGAAGCTGCCGACATCGCCCTCGGCGAGCAGACCTACCTGAATTATGCCCGCCGTGTGCGCGAGACGATTGATGCCGTGAAGCCCGGCCTGCCGGTCTATCACAACAACGGCCATCAGCAGCGGGGACGCCGCGATCTGGTACAGGTCAACAGCCATCTGGAGCTGGAGTCGCTTCCTACCGGAGGCTGGGGGTATGACCATTTCCCGCTGTCGGCACGCTACGCCCAGACGCTCGGTATGGAATTCCTCGGCATGACCGGCAAATTCCATACCTCCTGGGGCGAATTCGGCGGGTATAAGCATCCGAACGCGCTGCGGTTCGAAGCCGCGCTCAGCCTCGCCCATGGCGCCCGATGCTCCATCGGCGACCAGCTTCACCCTTCCGGCTGGATGGATGAAGCGACCTATGCCCTGATCGGCGCCGCCTACAGCGAGGTGGAGGCGAAGGAGGAGTGGTGCAGCGGGGTTACGTCCGTTGCAGATATTGCCGTCCTGTCCCTGGAGGCTGCACGTGAAGCCTGCCCCGGCGGACAGGCACGCAGGGGGGAACGCAATCTGGCCGATGCCGGTGCGGTACGCATACTGACAGAAGGCCATTACCTGTATGACATCGTAGATACGTTCAGCGACTTCACCGCCTACAAAGTGCTGGTGCTGCCCGATGAGGTGCCCGTATGGCCGGAGCTGGCCGACGCGATTGGGGCCTTTACCGCCGGAGGCGGCAAGGTGCTGGCCACCGGACGCTCCGGCCTGAATCCGGAAGGCGATGCTTTTGCACTGAACCTGGGGATCAGCTGGCTGGGGGCCAACCCTTACCGGCCGTCTTACTTCAAGCCCCATTTCACGCCCGGCGCCCTGCTGCCTGCATCCTATGTAATGTACGGCGAGGGTCAGCTGGTGGAACTCTTGGAAGGACAATCGCTCGGTCATCTGGAGAATCCTTATTTCAACCGTGATGTCTTCACCTTCTGCTCGCACCAGCATACGCCGGGTACACAGGAGGATAACGGGCCGGGGATGGTGGAGAGCAGCAGCGGGATCTATATTGCCTGGGATGTATTCAGCGAATATGCGGATGCCGGCCATCTTATCCTGAAGGAAATGGTGCTGCATGCACTGTCGCGTCTGCTTCCGCTTCCTTCCCTTCGCACTACTCTGCCGGCCCGGGGCATAACGACCCTGCAGTACCAGCAGGCAGAGCAGCGCTATGTGCACCACCTGCTCTACGCCGCTCCCGCGCTCAAAGGCCGGATCGAAGTCATCGAGGATATTGTGCCGCTGCAGGACATTTCCGTCAGCCTGCGCCTACCCTCCTCTGATCCCGTACACCGGGTCTATCTGGCCCCGTCGATGACAGAGCTGCAGTTCACCGTCAGCAGCGGGGGCGGGATCACCTACACGATTCCTTACCTGAAGAATCATCAGATGGCGGTAATTGAGCTGGTGTAGATTAGGTCCATTTATAGTAGAATAATAAGAGCTATACCATTGCCTAGAATGAGAGGATGACCGGGATGCTTCAGTCCATTGTGCACATTGCTCTAGTCGTTAAGGATTATGATGAAGCTATAGAATTTTATACCAACAAGCTGAATTTCACATTAGTTGAAGATCTCTATCAGCCCGAGCAGGATAAAAGATGGGTCGTAGTCTCCCCTCCCGGATCATCAGGCACTACCCTTCTGCTGGCCCGGGCGTCGAAGCCTGAACAGGAGTTCTTTATCGGCAATCAGGCAGGCGGACGAGTATTCCTATTTCTGAACACCGATAACTTCTGGCGAGATTATCATGAAATGGTCTCCAGGGGGATTGAATTCGTTAGAGAACCCAAAGAAGAAGCTTATGGAATCGTTGCGGTATTCAAGGATTTGTACGGCAACCTGTGGGACCTGCTGCAGATGAACGCAGACCACCCGATTTCCAAGCGGATACAATGATTGCACAGCACTGCGGCCAGGTCATTGGACTCCAAATGTATCTCGCAGATAGCTATCAAGAATCTGAAGGGGCTCGTGTAACGCCTGGTTTGGAAACTTATGAGTTACCTTATAGCCTACTCTAGGGGGCACTGACACCGCCAGCTTCTGAAGAACAAATTCTCCCATCCCCTTCATATGGGCGCCAATCGAAGCGGGCACAATCGTCCATTGTCTGGCATTCGTCAAAAAAGTAGTGATGAGTCCCGCTGAGTCCAGATGTACACGGGACGGACACAGCGGGTCCCACCACTGGTCATGTCTGAATTGAAACTCCCGATTCCAATTGACGAGGACTTCATGCTCTGCCGCCAATTCTTCCATTTCCACCGTATCTCCAGCCTGCCGCCCTGGCACAGCCAAGCGCAACAGCACCATTTCTTCAGTGAAAAACGGTTGAACAGTAACGCTAGGCGACACAATTTCCCGTACCACAAACGCCACATCCATCTCACGCCGCTCAATACTATCAAAAGCCTCCTGAGTATGCTGCGTACGAATCTGCAATCGGATGGACGGAGTATGCTGATTAAGCATTCTATATACCGGAGGCAAGACAAAGTGGCTTATACTTTCGGCAGCGCTTATGGCCAGACTTAACTGCGAACCATTCGCCTTTAAAATTTGAGTTTCCCTCCAGAGCGCCTCCCATCTTTCCGCAATACTAAAAAAGTTCTCCCCTTTTGGGGTCAGGCTGATTTTGGCTGCCCCTTTTCTTCGCTCCACTAACAGTCCGCCCATCCCTTGCTCTAATGTCTTTAAGCGGTAACTTACCGTTGCTTGTGACAGATGCAGCAGATCGGCCGCTTTACTTATACTCCCAGTCCGTACGATAGCTAAAAACGCTTCTATCCCAGGAAAATACATAGAATACCTCCTCAATATATAGAAAATATTAATATAGTTCACAAAATATTTGCGTTTTACAACATTATTCTTTATGTCTAAAATTATCATTAACACAGACAAGGGGTCAAATAGTCCAGGTTATGAAAAGGTGGTTTAGCTATGAAGGTTCTCATCGTTGGTCATTTTAACGAAACTGCACAATCAAAGATTACCGGGTATTTTCCGCAAGACTGGAACGTTATCATTGTCCCGCCTGGACAAGATATGCTGCATCATATTGAAGATTGTCAGGTCCTCATTCCTGAACATATCCAAGTGGACCCTAGCCTGCTGGCTAGCGCCAAAAAATTAAAATTGGTACAGACAGGTGCAGGTTATGATAATGTCGATATCCCTGCCTGCACACAGCTCGGCATTTGGGTGGCCAATGCTGCAGGAGTGAACACAGGCCGTGGCCGAGCAGGTAATGGCACTAATGCTGGCTTATTATAAAAACATCCCGTTTCTTGATCATTTCATGAAAAACAGGATGGATGAACATCACTTGGAGTACACAGGAAGTGAATTAGAGGGCAAAACCATGGGGATTATCGGGCTGGGCGCTATCGGAAAAAAGGTAGCTGCGTTTTGCAGCGCTTTTGATATGAATGTGTTGGCTTATGCGAGAAATACCGAAGCGCCATCGGACGGCATAGTGAAAATGACCGATTTCGATACACTCCTAAGCACATCCGACATCGTCAGTGTTCACGTACCCTTGACTGAGCAAACCAAGCACCTGATGAACCAAGAAGTCTTCAAGAAAATGAAGGATACTGCTATTTTTATCAATACCGCCCGCGGGGGGATTGTCAACGAAAGAGACTTGCTGGACGCATTAAAAAACGGAGATATTTCCGGAGCCTGCCTGGATGTGTATGAATCCGAACCGCTTCCTATAGACAGTGAGCTCCGCACGCTGGATAACGTGATCCTTACTCCCCATACCGCAGGAATGCCTGACGGCCGGAAATTCCACCAAAAAAGATATGATTTCTTCATAAAGAATATAAAACGTGTACAATACGGGGAAGAACCTGAAAGCAGGCTAAATCAGTTAATATAGTTTCAGTGCAATAAAAACAAAAAAGGTTTATGACATTGTCCAAAATACAATGTCATAAACCTTTTGGTAGTACCGGCGAGAGGACTCGAACCTCCACGGTTTCCCACTCGATTTTGAGTCGAGCGCGTCTGCCATTCCGCCACGCCGGCTTAATATCATATATATCCATCACGGATAATTAAATTTAAGATGAAAAACATTCAATAAAGTAGTAATGGCGCGCCCTGAGAGATACGGATGCTACGCATCCGATTGCGAAGTTGTGCTATCGAAGCTTATGCTCCAACGAACTCGTTCGAATCTTAAGGACACTTGGTTAAATCAGTGAAGTAATAATGGCGCGCCCTGAGAGATTCGAACTCCCGGCCTTTTGATTCGTAGTCAAACGCTCTATCCAGCTGAGCTAAGGGCGCAAAATATGGAGCGGACGACGGGAATCGAACCCGCGACCCTCGCCTTGGCAAGGCGATGCTCTACCGCTGAGCCACGTCCGCACACGGTATGTATTCAACTGCTTTAATAAAAATGGCGGAACCGACGGGATTCGAACCCGCGATCTCCTGCGTGACAGGCAGGCATGTTAGGCCAACTACACCACGGTTCCAAGATAATATTGCGGGGGCAGGATTTGAACCTGCGGCCTTCGGGTTATGAGCCCGACGAGCTACCGGGCTGCTCCACCCCGCGTCAGTAAAAAATATTCTCTTCTAGCTTGCAAAGTCTGCATGGTGGAGGCTGAGGGGTTCGAACCCCCGACCCTCTGCTTGTAAGGCAGATGCTCTCCCAGCTGAGCTAAGCCTCCATCGAAGAAGCAACTTAATGATCATAACACATTTTCATAAGATATACAACCATTAATTTATTAAAGAAGAAAGTGGTGACTCGTATGGGATACTCTCCACTCCGTTACGAGATTGCGAAGTATTCCTTACGATGCCTATGCTTCAACGAACCCAGGGAATTCTCATCCCATAATTCAAAGAAGAAAATGGTGACTCGTATGGGATTCGAACCCATGTTACCTCCGTGAAAGGGAGGTGTCTTAACCCCTTGACCAACGAGCCAGATAAGCAAACAATCTTTCGACAACAAAAAATATTATATCAGATAAAATAGATTAATACAATAGAAATATTATTATTCTATTCCTTACTTAGCGGATTCTCCACCAAAGCCATAATAATCTCCGCAACCACGGAAATAGACTTATGTTCAGTATCTACATCACATACAAAGAGCTTATTCTCACGCCCTCTAAGACATCTCTCCATCTGTATAGCGGTCCAGGGACTCCTGCCTTCATCACGGCTCTCCAGTCAACTGTATAGAGTCTCAGAGGAAGCAGACAAGGTTAAATGACGGACATCTCGTCCCTCGCGTCTCAGCCTGCCCACAATCTCTATGAAATACTCTTCTTCCACTAGTACTGCATCAGATTAAAAATAGTGGAGCAGACGCAATTCCTCTTCAAATTACTTCTTTTTTCCAATCGGGAGTTGTTCTTCAGGGGCGTTTGGCTTAGCGTAACGGACTGAGGTGCTCTTATTTGGGAAGAAAGTCGTCAATTGGGCGAGTAACGGACTCCACAGGCCTTATCCTTTGTACTTCAGGCTCCGAAACATCTCATAGAGAGACGATAAAGTCGCCTGAGTCCGTTAAGCTGCAAAAAGTGGCGTTTTCGCGGGGATAAGATCTCTCCGGTCCGTTAGATTTTGGGTTGATAAGGTTTAACAAGCTTATTCATCCTTTTCATCCTTTTAGATCTGATGAGGTACTAGTGTCATAGGTAATGCTTCCGCCATAGCCTGAATCCAGGTATACCAGCATCGAATAGATAAAGTCACGCAACAAAAAACCACCATTGATAATCAACAGTGGTCTTAAGTGCTTGGCAACGTCCTACTCTCCCAGGACCCTTCGGTCCAAGTACCATCGGCGCTGGAGGGCTTAACGGTCGTGTTCGGGATGGGTACGTGTGGAACCCCTCCGCTATCGCCACCAAACGTGATTTTTCGAAGCCTACGCTTCTCGAAATCGCTACAGAAAATATCAAACCATCGGTTTAACATCCTGCCAGGCTTGATCGCCTGAAAACTGAATCCGAAACGAATCTGCGAATTATTTTTTGGATAAGCCCTCGACCGATTAGTATTGGTCAGCTCCATGCATTGCTGCACTTCCACCTCCAACCTATCTACCTCGTCGTCTTCAAGGGGTCTTACATGTTGGGAAATCTCATCTTGAGGGGGCTTCACGCTTAGATGCTTTCAGCGCTTATCCCGTCCGTACGTAGCTACTCAGCCATGCTCCTGGCGGAACAACTGATGCACCAGCGGTACGTCCATCCCGGTCCTCTCGTACTAAGGACAGCTCCTCTCAAATTTCCTGCGCCCACGACAGATAGGGACCGAACTGTCTCACGACGTTCTGAACCCAGCTCGCGTACCGCTTTAATGGGCGAACAGCCCAACCCTTGGGACCTACTTCAGCCCCAGGATGCGATGAGCCGACATCGAGGTGCCAAACCTCCCCGTCGATGTGGACTCTTGGGGGAGATAAGCCTGTTATCCCCAGGGTAGCTTTTATCCGTTGAGCGATGGCCCTTCCATGCGGTACCACCGGATCACTAAGTCCGACTTTCGTCCCTGCTCGACTTGTAGGTCTCGCAGTCAAGCTCCCTTATGCCTTTGCACTCTGCGAATGATTTCCAACCATTCTGAGGGAACCTTTGAACGCCTCCGTTACTCTTTAGGAGGCGACCGCCCCAGTCAAACTGCCCGCCTGACACGGTCCCCGTACCCGATAAGGGCACTAGGTTAGAACCTAGATACGATCAGGGTGGTATCCCAACGGCGCCTCCGCAGAAGCTTGCGCTCCGCTCTCACCGGCTCCCACCTATCCTGTACAGATCGTACCCAAATTCAATATCAAGCTGCAGTAAAGCTCCATGGGGTCTTTCCGTCTTGTCGCGGGTAACCTGCATCTTCACAGGTATTAAAATTTCACCGGATCTCTCGTTGAGACAGCGCCCAAGTCGTTACGCCATTCGTGCGGGTCAGAATTTACCTGACAAGGAATTTCGCTACCTTAGGACCGTTATAGTTACGGCCGCCGTTTACTGGGGCTTCGGTTCACAGCTTCGGGTTTAACCCCTAACCGCTCCCCTTAACCTTCCAGCACCGGGCAGGCGTCAGCCCGTATACTTCGCCTTGCGGCTTCGCACAGACCTGTGTTTTTGCTAAACAGTCGCTTGGGCCTTTTCACTGCGGCCCCCTCGGGCTATTCACCCTACCGAGGCACCCCTTCTCCCGAAGTTACGGGGTCATTTTGCCGAGTTCCTTAACGAGAGTTCTTCCGCGCGCCTTAGAATTCTCTTCTCGCCTACCTGTGTCGGTTTGCGGTACGGGCACCTTCTCCTGGCTAGAGGCTTTTCTTGGCAGTGTGAGATCATGACCTTCGCTACTATAATTTTCGCTCCCCATCACAGCCCAGCCTTAACGATGTGCGGATTTGCCTGCACACCAGCCTCACTGCTTAGACGGACATCCATCAGTCCGCGTCACTACCCTCCTGCGTCACCCCATCGCTCATAGCGGATTACGGTGGTACAGTAATTTCAAACTGTTGTCCTTCGACTACGCCTGTCGGCCTCGCCTTAGGTCCCGACTTACCCTGAGCGGACGAGCCTTCCTCAGGAAACCTTGGGCTTTCGGCGGATCAGATTCTCACTGATCTTTTCGTTACTCATACCGGCATTCTCACTTGTGTAGTGTCCAGCGCTCCTTACGGTACACCTTCAACCCCTACACAACGCTCCCCTACCCCAGATGCAAAGCATCTAGCCATAGCTTCGGTGGTGTGTTTAGCCCCGTTACATTTTCGGCGCAGAGTCACTCGACCAGTGAGCTATTACGCACTCTTTCAATGGTGGCTGCTTCTAAGCCAACATCCTGGTTGTCTGTGCAACTCCACATCCTTTCCCACTTAACACACACTTGGGGACCTTAGCTGATGGTCTGGGCTGTTTCCCTTTTGACAATGGATCTTAGCACTCACTGTCTGACTCCCGGCAAGAAGTAAATGGCATTCGGAGTTTGACTGAGCTTGGTAACCCTTGCGGGCCCCGCACCCAATCAGTGCTCTACCTCCACCACTCCATTCACCGAGGCTAGCCCTAAAGCTATTTCGGGGAGAACCAGCTATCTCCGAGTTCGATTGGAATTTCTCCGCTACCCCCACCTCATCCCCGCATTTTTCAACATGCGTGGGTTCGGGCCTCCAGTGCGTGTTACCGCACCTTCACCCTGGACAGGGGTAGATCACACGGTTTCGGGTCTACGTCCACATACTCAGTCGCCCTATTCAGACTCGCTTTCGCTGCGGCTCCGGCTTCTCACCTTAACCTTGCATGTTAAACGTAACTCGCCGGTTCATTCTACAAAAGGCACGCCATCACCCATAAAGAGGGCTCTGACTTTTTGTAAGCACACGGTTTCAGGTTCTATTTCACTCCCCTTCCGGGGTGCTTTTCACCTTTCCCTCACGGTACTGTTTCACTATCGGTCGCCAGGTAGTATTTAGCCTTAGCAGATGGTCCTGCTGGATTCATACGGGGTTTCACGTGCCCCGCACTACTCGGGATCCGTCTCGGAGGGAACACAGTTTAGGCTACAGGGCTTTTACCTCTATCGCGGGCCTTTCCAGACCTCTTCGCCTACTCTATTCCTTTGTAACTCCATGTGAGACGTCCCACAACCCCAAGAGGCAAGCCCCTTGGTTTAGGCTGTTCCGCGTTCGCTCGCCGCTACTGACGGAATCACTATTGTTTTCTCTTCCTCAGGGTACTTAGATGTTTCAGTTCCCCTGGTCTGCCTCTGCGTATCCTATGTATTCAGATACGAGTAACTGCGAATTACCACAGCTGGGTTTCCCCATTCGGACACCCCCGGATCAAAGCTTGCTTACAGCTCCCCGAGGCAGTTTCGTTGTTCGCCACGTCCTTCGTCGGCTCCTGGCGCCTAGGCATCCTCCGTGTGCTCTTAGTAGCTTAACCAATGCGTTTTCCCTAAGGAAAATCGCTAGTATCGCCATTAATATGAAACTTGTTTACACAAGTTCAGCTTAAAGGAATGTTCTAAAACGCAAATTCGTTTCGGTATCCAGTTTTCAAGGATCAAGTTGCTGTTATTACGGGACAATCACGGCTGTGATGTTCGGAATAACAGATAGTGTTACTTGAGAGTTTGAGCTCTCAAAACTGACCAACGAGTGAGCAACTAGCCGACCGGCTAGATTTAAGATTTGAATGTCTTCATTGCAGAAGACGATTCTCCATAGAAAGGAGGTGATCCAGCCGCACCTTCCGATACGGCTACCTTGTTACGACTTCACCCCAATCATCTACCCCACCTTCGGCGGCTGGCTCCCTTGCGGGTTACCCCACCGACTTCGGGTGTTGTAAACTCTCGTGGTGTGACGGGCGGTGTGTACAAGACCCGGGAACGTATTCACCGCGGCATGCTGATCCGCGATTACTAGCAATTCCGACTTCATGCAGGCGAGTTGCAGCCTGCAATCCGAACTGAGACCGGCTTTGCTGGGATTGGCTCCACCTCGCGGCTTCGCTTCCCGTTGTACCGGCCATTGTAGTACGTGTGTAGCCCAGGTCATAAGGGGCATGATGATTTGACGTCATCCCCACCTTCCTCCGGTTTGTCACCGGCAGTCACTCTAGAGTGCCCAGCTTCACCTGCTGGCAACTAAAGTCAAGGGTTGCGCTCGTTGCGGGACTTAACCCAACATCTCACGACACGAGCTGACGACAACCATGCACCACCTGTCTCAACTTTCCCCGAAGGGCACCTGATGCATCTCTGCTTCGTTAGTTGGATGTCAAGACCTGGTAAGGTTCTTCGCGTTGCTTCGAATTAAACCACATACTCCACTGCTTGTGCGGGTCCCCGTCAATTCCTTTGAGTTTCAGTCTTGCGACCGTACTCCCCAGGCGGAGTGCTTACTGTGTTAACTTCGGCACCAAGGGTATCGAAACCCCTAACACCTAGCACTCATCGTTTACGGCGTGGACTACCAGGGTATCTAATCCTGTTTGCTCCCCACGCTTTCGCGCCTCAGCGTCAGTTACAGCCCAGAAAGTCGCCTTCGCCACTGGTGTTCCTCCACATATCTACGCATTTCACCGCTACACGTGGAATTCCACTTTCCTCTTCTGTACTCAAGTCACCCAGTTTCCAGTGCGACCTCAGGTTGAGCCCAAGGTTTAAACACCAGACTTAAATAACCGCCTGCGCGCGCTTTACGCCCAATAATTCCGGACAACGCTTGCCCCCTACGTATTACCGCGGCTGCTGGCACGTAGTTAGCCGGGGCTTTCTTCTCAGGTACCGTCACTCCGGTAGCAGTTACTCTACCGGACGTTCTTCCCTGGCAACAGAGCTTTACGATCCGAAAACCTTCATCACTCACGCGGCATTGCTCCGTCAGGCTTGCGCCCATTGCGGAAGATTCCCTACTGCTGCCTCCCGTAGGAGTCTGGGCCGTGTCTCAGTCCCAGTGTGGCCGTTCACCCTCTCAGGTCGGCTACGCATCGTCGCCTTGGTGGGCCGTTACCCCACCAACTAGCTAATGCGCCGCAGGCCCATCCCCAAGCAGCAGATTGCTCCGCCTTTCATTCTCTCCTCAGGAGAAAAAAGAAATTATCCGGTATTAGCTACCGTTTCCGGTAGTTATCCCAGGCTTGAGGGCAGGTTGCCTACGTGTTACTCACCCGTCCGCCGCTAAGTTTGAAAGGAAGCAAGCTTCCTTTCAAACTCCGCTCGACTTGCATGTATTAGGCATGCCGCCAGCGTTCGTCCTGAGCCAGGATCAAACTCTCCAAATTGGTATTTAGAAAGAGCGATTGCTCATTTTGAAACATCTGACGAGAATTTACATTCTCATTTTTGGATCTCACCGAAGTGATCTCCAGATACTCACTCGTTGTTCAGTTTTCAAAGATCAAGCTCGTTGTTAGTGTCGATTATCTCGTCACCAGCAACTCTTATAATATAACATGTTCTTCTTCTGAATGCAACACTTATTTTCGATGAAGCAAAGTGTGTATTCATCAGAGCAACATGTCCAACCTTGTGCAAGGCACCCGCCTTGCGATTGGATATATAATATAACATTATATATCCCTGCTAACAACCCTTAATTTCTACTATTTTCGAGATAGTACTATAGACTTTCATAGATATCCTATACAAGCCTCTGTACCTGTATAACCATGCCCCAAAAGCACATGCCGGCCCTCATATCTAGCAGGACCTGCATGTGCAACTCTCCTCTTAGGGACTATCCTCTTAATTGGGAATCCAAGGAGTCTGATTCTTCTTATCTGTACTTGAACGTCCGCTTGAGCTCGAACGCGGCTTGGAGTGGGCCTTATCCTTGGCGGCAGAGTTCTGGCTGGAGGTTTTCGCTTTTGCCGCTGCCGGTTTGGATTTCCCTGGTTTTGTATCCTTTGCTGTTGTGGCCTCAGTGCGCCCCTTATCCGGCACCTCCTCCGCTTCCTCCACTACAGGCTCAGGAATCTGAATCTCGGGTACGCGGTTGTGGGCGAAATTCTCCATGCCCGGATAAGCCGGATATGGCGGAATATTCGATACCATAGGCTGTTCATACATCGGTGACACCGCGTTAGGCATGGCATTCATTCCTCCAGCATAAGGAGAAACCATCCCCATCTGCGGCATGCCGTACACCGGATACCCGTTATACATCGGCTGCTCATAAGGATAGGGCTGAATCGACATTGCGCCGCATCCGCAGGAAGGCCACGGAAGATTAACCTGCTCACTCTGGTACTGCGGAGCAAACGCAGCATTGTCACTGACAGGGCTGACTGCTGACATATTCACATTGTTATAATCCGGTTCTGCATTAGGATACCATGCTCCGGGGTATTGTCCAGGCGGACAAGGATTAACCGGCTGAGCATAGAACGGCGGGCATTCCGGCATAAACGCTGCAGGCTGAACATAACTTGGAGCGTTATTCATATTGTTCATATTCATATTGTTCATATTCATATTGGCCATTGGCTCATATACGGGATACACGGGTGCATAATTCATAAAATACGGATTCTCGCTAAGGCCGGGATAGCCATCGCTCTTTCCCCAGGGCGAGGTTTTACCCTCATCCCAGGCGGCAGGCTGAACCTCTGACTTATGATGCACTTCTTTGGTTTTCTCTTCCTGTGCGGGAACAGAGATTTGCACATACAAGCTTTGTTTCTCATAGACGGCTTCCTGAACCGGCTTGACTTCCGGCGCTTTGTTAGGTGCAGGGTTAGGTGCAGGAACCGCCAACGGGATAGGGACTGCTTCTGCAGCAGGTGCAGGAACTGGCGCAGGTGCGGGAGCCGGCTTTTCGATGACACCAGTGTAGGTTTTACCGCCAATCGCCGTTTTATCGACCACTGCCGGAGCGGTGGACTGAGCCTGAATTGGGGTCGTATTAGCTTTTACCGGATCGATGGATTGGGCCTGGATTGGAGAGGTACTGACTTTCTTAGGGATATTCACGACTTCACCCGTCATCAGTGCATTAGGGTTCTTAAGCTGCGGGTTGGCATCAATCATATCCTTGAGTGTAACTCCCCAAGCCTTGGAGAGCTTCCATAAGGTATCGCCTTGCTTGACTGTATGCTTATAGTAGATATCGTTGTTGTCCGGAACAGGCAGAGCTACGGGCGCAGCCGGGATCTTAACCTTGTCTCCTACAGCAAGCACATCTGGATTGGTGATTTGCGGATTGGCCTCGATTATTTTTTGCAGCGGCACTCCATACTTCTGTGATAACGCGAACAGCGAATCACCTTGCTTAACAATGTGTATTTTCACGCAGCATTTACCTCCTAAAAGTATCTATTGATCGGCACTGCACCCCGGTTCAGGGATGATAGCCCTCCAGATTCGGTAGTTGCGGTACAGCCGCCTCCTTCGTTACTACATCTTATGCAGCCCATGGGCGAATGACATCCCTATATGCAAAAAAAATCCTTCCATGCTTGGCATGAAAGGATTTTTCTCTATTCGCTCACGCGAAATTTCTGTACTATTCCCAAACCTTATATCCGTCTTTATCAACCACATTGCGGAATTCTTCCAGCAATTGCAGGGTAATCGGCCCGGCCTGGCCGGAACCAATGACTCTGCCGTCGATCTCACGGGCAGCAATAACTTCAGCCGCTGTTCCGGTGAAGAAGACTTCATCGGCAATATAGACATCATGCATGGTGAACGGCTCTTCCTTCAGCGGCAGTCCCAGCTTCTCACACAGCTCAATGATCGCCAGACGGGTGATCCCCTCCAGGGCACCCAGGTAACAAGGCGGTGTATAGACTACCCCTCTTTTGATAATGAAGATATTATCGCCGGAGCCTTCGGTTACATACCCTTGAGCGTTCATCATGATCGCTTCATCGGCTTCCGCCAGATTCGACTGAATCTTCACCAGAATATTGTTGAGATAGTTCAACGATTTGATCTTCGGATTCAGCGCATCCGGGATATTGCGGCGCTGGGACACCGAAACGGCACGAAGTCCGTTCAGATAAGCCTGTTCCGGGTAGATCGCGAGTTGCTCAACAATGATGATCACACTTGCTTTGGGGCAGCGGCGCGGATCAAGACCCAGGTTGCCGGGACCGCGTGATACGATCAGCCGGATGTAGCCGTCCCGCATTTCGTTCAGGCGGATTGTCTCGGCCATGGCCTCCAGCATCTCATCATAGGCCAGCGGAATGTCCAGCATAATCGACTTCGCCGAATCATACAGCCTGTCCAGATGCTCCTTGCACTTGAAGATGTTGCCGTTATAAATACGGATACCTTCAAAAATTCCGTCTCCATATAAAAAACCGTGATCGAATACGGACACCATTGCCTTGTCCTTCGTTACATGTTGTCCATCCAGATAGATCCATTGCTCAGCCATGAACTTACTGCACCTCCGCTTTCTCTTCCTCATAGGTGTATGTGGGATAGGACCCCAGAATCCGTACCTGACAGCCCAAGGCTTTGATCTCTTCAATCGCAC
This sequence comes from Paenibacillus sp. FSL R7-0210, assembly GCF_038009085.1. Classification (NCBI taxonomy): domain Bacteria; kingdom Bacillati; phylum Bacillota; class Bacilli; order Caryophanales; family Paenibacillaceae; genus Paenibacillus; species Paenibacillus sp. FSL R7-0210. Next base: position 430,733 of record NZ_JBBPAR010000001.1, on the reverse strand, counting down.
CCGGGAGCAGTACCGATTCTATCGGTTCCAGCACATCAATATAGAAATAATAAGTACCCAGCTTCTTCTTCGTCGGCCGTGATTCAATACGGGACAAGTTCAGCTTACGCCAGGCAAAAGCAGCCAGCACCTGATGCAGTGCACCAGGGAAATCCTCGGGCAGCGTAACAAGAATACTCGTCTTGTCTCCACTGCTCTTCTGCGGAAGCTCCAGCTTCTGCGGACCAACCAGCACGAACCGTGTGTAATTGTTATTATGGTCTGTAATCTGGCGTTCCACAACCTCCAGCCCGTGCGTAGCGGCTCCAAGCGCGGTACCGATGGCAGCCCAGCCTTTACCGGGATTGCCCTTCACAATCTCCACCGCTTCAGAGGTGCTTCCCACAGACTCCAGCTCAGCCCAGGGCATAGCCTTACGGATGAACTGCGTGCATTGCGCCATAGCCACCGGATGGGACAGGATCTTGACAATCTTGGTATAATCCTTGTCCCCGTTCTCCTTCGTGAATTCCTGCGGACAGCTGATCAGATTCTGTATCGACGGGAAAATCCACTCCGCCTGCATCGGCAGGTTCACTTCATTAATGAGCCAGTCGATATGCAGGCTGACCGAGCCTTCTATCGTGTTCTCAATCGGAATGACGCTGTAATCGGTGACTCCGCCAGCCGTGGACAGAAAGACATCGGATATGAGCTTATGATGCTCCAGATGAGCAGGGTTACCGCCAAATAAATGCAGCAGCGCTTCATGCGAGACGGAGCCCTGAGGCAATAACGCTATCGATTTCATGACTGTAATTCTCCTTTTATCATATCCAAAAATGATTCGTTTTGCATCCCGTTTCTTTCAAGCAGCTCTGCCGTGACACCTGTGGTGCATGGGGACAGCCATACGGTACGGGCAGAAATCCCGTTCTCCTGCATAGTCTCTGTCAAAAACAGCTCCAGCTCCTGCTTCCGCGCCTCCTTGCGGTCCACCATGCACAGCAATGTCGGGCCTGCACCGCTAAGCGCAATGCCCAGCGCACCATGGCCGGGCGCTTCCGCCAGCAGCTTCTCCATCCCAGGCACCAGCGGTGCACGGTAGGGCTGATGCAGCCGGTCCTGCATCGCTGTGCCAATCAGGTCCAGCCGGCCTGCGGCTAACGCTGCGGTGAGCAGCGAGGTACGGCTGATATTATGAACAGCATCGCCGAGCGTAACCTCCGCAGGCAGCGCCTCTCTGGCCTTGACGGTCTCCAGCTCGAATTCAGGAATGACCACCAGGAATTCCAGCTCCTGCGGCGGCTCAATCCGGATGTAATCGGCATGCTCGCCGTCCCATACGGCCGTAATAATTCCCCCGAAGAGCGACGCTCCGACATTATCGGGATGCTTCTCGATCGCTGTAGCCATATCGAACAGCTTCGCCTGACTCAGCGGTGAACCTATCATAGCATTCGCCGCAGCCAGCGCGCCAATAATGGCCGAAGCACTGCTGCCCAGCCCGCGGGTGAGCGGGATTTCCGAATACATGGAGATGGACAACTCCGGAACCTGGACCCCGGCCTCTGCAAATACCATTTGCGCAACCTTGTAGAGCAGATTGCTTTTGTCCCGGGGAAGACCGGCCATCTCATCTCCATACAGATGAAACACCGTTTCATCGGCTTCCTCCATTTCAATCCAGGCATACAGCGACAAAGCCATGCCCAGCGTATCGAAGCCCGGACCGAGGTTGGCCGTGCTCGCAGGGACCTTCACTCTAGACCTTCCGTAAATACTCATGGCGGGTAAATCTCCTTCATTATATTTGCGCGCAAGCCCTGTATTCCATGGACACCTGCGATAGTTAGCCTTCTACACGGTAATGACTTTTGATGCGGTGAATGACATTCAGTTGCTCCAGATGGCGCAGCACTTTGTTCATACTCGCTCTGCTGGCGTTATGTGTGACAATGATAATTTCGGCATCAGGATTATTAGGATTGGCCTGCTGCACAACGGAATCCAGACTGACATCATATTCGGCAAACACCTGGGTAATCTTCGCCAGTACACCCGCCTTGTCATCGACATGAAGCAGCAGGAAGTTCTTGTAATAAATATCCTCGTCGCTCTTCAGCTTCTTCTGCTTGTACGGCACAATCTGCTTAAGCCCGTTGACCCCCAGCTTCAGGTTCTTGATGACCGCTACCAGATCCGCCACAATCGAGGTTGCCGTAGGCATCGCCCCTGCCCCCGCACCGTAGAACATCGTCTCCCCTACAGCCTCACCATATACATATACCGCATTAAAGACGCCGTTCACGGAGGCAATCGGGTGGTTCGTACGGATCATTGTAGGCTGGACGCTAATACTGAATTCTTCATCCTGGCGTTCTGCAATCCCGAGCAGCTTCATCTCGTACCCCAGCCGTTTGGCAAAAGCCATATCCTCCTTGCTGACGCCGGAAATCCCGCTTACACTGACATCGCTCAGCTCTACATTGGTCCGGAAGCCCAGCGTGCCCAGAATGGCCATCTTGCGGGCTGCATCCAGTCCCTCCACATCGGACGTCGGATCAGACTCGGCATAGCCCAGCTCCTGCGCTTCCTGCAGTGCGTCGAGATAAGATGCGCCTTCCTGGCTCATTTTGCTGAGGATGTAGTTGGTTGTCCCGTTCACAATCCCCATAATCTTCATAATCTTATCCGAGGAAAATCCTTCGATCAGCGTGCGGATAATCGGTATGCCTCCCGCCACACTTGCTTCATAGAACACATCGCACTGCTTCTCCTGTGCCTTGGCCAGAATCTCCGAGCCGTGCAGGGCCATCAGGTCCTTATTGGCTGTTACGATATGCTTGCCGCGCTCCAGTGCCTCCAGAATGTACTCCTTCGTCCCTGCGACCCCGCCCATGACCTCAACAATGACATCAATCTCCGGGTCGCGGATAACGGCCCATGGATCATCGGTAATCTTGGACGGGTCCACTTCGATATCACGCGGCTTCTCCGTATTCTTCACGGCAATCCGTTCAATCAGGATCGGCGAGCCGACCTGGCTGCTCAAATCCTCCTGATTTCCTTCCACAATACGGACAACGCCCGTACCCACAGTACCCAGACCCAGCAGACCTACTTTAACCGGCTTCATTCGTATTCTCACCCCTGACCAATAATTAACGCACGCTTCACACCGGGAATTGCCTTGAGACTGTCCAGCAAGTCGCCCAGCTCTTCATTCAGATGGGAGATCTCGACAGAGATCACCACGTTCGCCCGTCCTTGCAGCGGGATACTCTGATGGATTGTCAGCACATTCGCCCCGTGAACAGCCACCGAACCGAGCACCTTGGACAACATGCCCGACTCGTGCTCCAGATCAATCGAGATCGTCACAATGCGCTCGCGCTCCAGCTGATGAATTAAGTGTATCCCATCTTTGTATTTATAAAAAGCACTGCGGCTAAGCCCGACCTGTTCCACGCCCTCGTGTACGGTTTTGGCATCTCCTGCTTCCAGCAGCTGCTTGACCTGCATGGTCTTCAGCACCGCATCGGGCAAAATGTCCTCCCGGACCAAATAATAGCGTTCTTTCACGAACGTCCTCACCCCAAAGACTTTTGTATGTACATAGTGGACATTATACGGGATTGAAGGCTTTTATTGCAATAACTTTCTGCAAACATGAGGAAAAGGCTGTCCCCCTATCAGCTAGGAGGAACAGCCTTCACCTGCAGAACCCGGTCAGCTGTAGGCAATGGTCGTCCCGCAATAATCACAGCTGGTAGACTGGCCCGGAGCTACCGTATTCTGTGCCCCGCAGCCGGGACAGCGCACAGATTTCGGAAGCTGCTGCGCTCTCGGCTGCTGATAGGACGGCTGCCCTGCAGGCGGCGTGAAGGGCGATGCTGCTGCCTGCCCCGCCCGGGCCTGCGGCGCTGCATCCGCTCCCTCATGGAAGAGAAGCCCGGAGTCCAGCACCCCGTACTTCTGCAGATAGAGAAGGTCTCTATTCACATCCCCTTCACTTTGCCCGGTACGGTCCGCCAGATTCCCGGTATAGCGGACTCTCTCCACCGTGATCAGATGTACATACTGATTGGCGAGCTGCGAGAAGCGGAATCTGGCTTTGGCCGCGCTTCTGGCAAATACGGCCGCAGGCAGAAGCGTTATCAATGAGAACATAATTAACATTCCAATTAACGTACCAGTATCAACGGCGACTTCACTGAAGATGGAATTGACGACAATTCCCATCAACTGCACGAAGCCGCCCACAAATACATGGAATAACAGACTATAATTGACGGGCTTGCGGTAATTTTTATAATGGGTGCTCAGCATGCGTACCAGCGCAAGCGAAAGTCCCAACGGCATAAACAAATATCCGGCGCCGATAGTTACAACATCATAAGTGGTCCGCTCATACTTAGGCAGACTATCAGAGGGCTGTCCTTCCCGGCCCGGCAACAGTCCCCCCAGCTCATTCCCTATCCCCATTGCTGTCTATTCCTCCTATTTAAGCGCCGCCAGCTCCAGATTACGCCGCTGGAGCGTGCCGGCAATACTCTCCGTTAATTCCTCTGTCTCCGTGTCCCAGCGGGCCGGCAGCTCCTTCAGGACAAGCAGCAGCGCCACATGGTCATGCAGCAGAGAGATCTGCTGCCTAATGATGTCTTCCGTGGCATACAATCCCGGTCTCGATACCGGGTCACTGTAGCGGAATTTCTCCTCCAGAGAATCAATCAGTTCTACCAGCCTGCTTGCCTCAGAATGCTTCCAGGTGCCGGCAATCCCTCTGATCTCCTGCAGCTCCTGCATGTGAGTACGCAGACTCCGCGAAGCGTCCGCAGCTCTGCGCTCCCCGGATGCGGCATTCCGCCCATATCCCCCTGTAGCCACAAGTACGACGGAAGCTACAATCAGGATCAGCAGCTGCTCTCCCGCATACCAGAGCGGACTCAGCTCCAGAAGCCAGTCCAGCAGAATAGCCGAAGCAAGTACCGCAGCCAGATAGAATACTATAATTACAGCTCCGCTTATGAATACCGGTGAAGTCCGGCCCGCTTCAGCAGCACGGCGCAGCCAGAGCATGCAATATACATAACCCACAGTCTCTGCCATACCTACAGCAAGCAGAGTCACTACGAAGCGCAGCAGCGATTCCGAGAATCCAAACGTGAAGAAGGTACCTGCAGTAACTGCCAGAACAGCAACATAAATGCCAGTAACAAGACCCGTATATGACCTCTGCCTCTGCATCCCGCTCACCCGTTAGCCGCTCTGGTACCGCACTCTGGACAGAATTTCTGTCCGAGCTTCAGCTCATGCCCGCAGCCCGTACACTTCAGGATCAGGCCCTCTCCACAATGCGGACAGAATTTGGCACCTGGGATGACCGCCTTACCGCAGCTATGGCATACCTTATCCTCCACCGCCGGCGGGGATTGCAGACTGCGGCCGCAGCCGGTACAGAAGCGTGCATATGCCGGATTAAGGGTTCCGCAGTCCGAGCAGGATTTAGAAGCAGCAGGAGGTGCCGGCTGGCTGCCCGTACTGCCGTCCAGAGACATGCTACGGGTCATCCGGGTAGCTATCTCAGCGGCAGGCCCAGCCAGCCCAAAGCCCATGCCGAGCCCCAGCCCCGCATTCATCATGCCCACGCCTGCATTGCCCGGATTGCCTGCTGCCTCCTCCATAGCATCGAAGCTTCGTTCCTGCTGGTAGGTGAAGCCGATAATGTCCATCTCCGCTTTTTTGGCCAAGGCTTCCTTGAGACGCTGGGTTGCCGGATCATCATCGGGAATATTGATCGAATCAATATAGAAATTATTAAGTTCAATACCGCTGTCCAGGAACGAGGAGGACAAGCGCCCCTGAATATGCTTGGAGATTTCAACCACGTAGGCGTTGATCTCCAGGATGCTGATTTTTTTGTGCACCAGATAAGAAGAAATAAGTTCGTTAATATTAGACATCAGCAGACCGCGGAAATAATTAATCATCGTATCCTGATCGAAGACCGGCAGCGTCCCTACCAGCTTCAGCAGGAATTTGCGGGGATCTTCGATCCGCACGCCAAACTGACCGAAGGCCCGGACCGCTACCATGATCTTGTACTTAGGGTCCTGCAGCTGCAGCGGTGCACTGGTCCCCCACTTCACATTCATGGAGTTCAGCTTGTTCACAAACCATATCTCTGCGGTGAACGGAGACTTGCCGCCGAACGGCAGGTTCACCACATTCGACAGAATCGGAATATTCGCTGTGCTTAAGGTATGGCGTCCGGCTGTGAAGGAATCCAGCGCCTCTCCACCCTTGAACAGAATCGCTTCCTGGGATTCATTCACAATCAGCTGTGTCCAGGTCCCCAGCTCCTGATTCGGATACTTCCAGGCGAAGACACCCGGAGGCCCGTCATATTTGACTACTTCAATAATTGCCATCTGTCCATTCCCTCTTTCCTGACAGGTATGTATGATATACGCAGATTACACCCTTTGGATTCAACATAACGTCGCTTATATAATTATTGTAGTAAATTAATCCAGATTTATAAAGAAAACTTTATTAGCAAAAATAGCTTTGCCACCTGTTATGCAATAAAAAAAGGCCGCATCCCCCTCTCGGAAGATACAGCCGGTAACCTTGCTTCTCTATTAATAGTAGCTGCTGTTCTCGACAAATTCGAATTCAAAATCAGCAATGCGCACGATCGTACCTTCCACAGCGCCGCGTCTGCGCAGCTCGGCATCCACACCCATGTGACGCAAAGTACGGGCCAGCCTAAGAATCGCATCATGTGTGCTTAGCTGCATTCTCTTAATCATCCGCTCAATCCGTGGACTATTGACTACAAAGGCCTCGTTGTCACGGGTAATCGTGAATGAGTTATCCTCTTCCGCTTCCAGCTTATACACCTTGCGCTCTTTGCCGGCCACTTCTTCCACCACCGGAGCCACAGGAATACTGTCAAGAATATCTGTAGCACGGTAGAGCAGCTCCTGAACGCCCTGACGGGTCAGTGAAGAGATCGGCATAATCTCAAGGTCCGGGCGAAGCTCCGCGACACGCTCACGGAAGGAAGCCAGGTTCTCCTCGGAATCAGGCATATCCATCTTGTTCGCCGCCACGATCTGCGGACGGTCAATCAGCGCCGCATTGTACTGCTTCAGCTCATCGTTAATCAGTACCCAGTCTTCAAAAGGATCGCGGCCTTCCGAGCCGGACATATCCACGACATGAATGATGATACGCGTCCGTTCAACGTGGCGCAGGAACTCATGTCCAAGCCCCACCCCTTCACTCGCGCCTTCAATCAGTCCAGGCAGATCCGCCATCACAAAGCTGCGGCCGTCTCCGACATCAACTACACCCAGGTTGGGAGTAATAGTGGTAAAGTGGTACGCTCCGATCTTCGGCTGGGCAGCGGATACGACCGACAGCAGCGTAGATTTGCCCACGCTAGGGAAGCCTACAAGGCCTACGTCCGCCATGACCTTAAGCTCCATTACGATGTAACGCTCCTGACCCTCTTCCCCGTTCTCAGCCAGCTCCGGCGCCGTATTGTTCGCCGTCGCAAACCGGGTATTCCCCCGGCCGCCCCGGCCGCCGCGGGCCACTACAACCTGTTGTCCATGACGGGTTAAATCGGCAAGGATCTCCTGGGTATCATCATCAATCAACACGGTTCCCGGTGGAATCCGCACGATCATATGATCGGCATTGGCCCCGTGCTGGCTCTTGTTGCGCCCCTTAATTCCCTTATCAGCCTTGAAGTGCCGCTGATAACGGAAATCCATCAAGGTCCGTAAGCCTTCATCCACGCGGAAGATCACATCTCCCCCGCGGCCGCCATCCCCGCCGGCAGGACCGCCATCCGGCACATACTTCTCCCGGCGAAATGCTACGAGACCATCTCCGCCGTCTCCGCCTTTTACATAAACCTTAGCCTTATCTACGAACATAAATGTTCACCTTCCTTACATCTCCAGCGGTAACCGCAGTTCCACATTACCCTTGGCAGGCTGAACCTGCTCCGCCTTCATGATTTTTCCTTGTACTATATTATAAATTTGCCCCTGAAGCAGTTCGGGATTGTCTTGCTCTCCCTCACCTTTGAAAGAGATCAGAATGTCTCTTCCCTCCTGTGAAAAGCTGAGCTCAAGCTTCCGCGTGTCTCCATGCTGTGTTATTCCGCTGTACTGGTACGCTCTAACCGTCTGCATAACTACCGAAGTCAGCTCAGCTCCTGCCTCTGGACTCAGCTTGTCCTCCAGCTGGAGCCCTTCCTCTACCTGTATGTCCAGCTCCAGACTGCTTCTGAACGTACGGAAGGATTGCAGATAGAACACCAGGGAAGGTACTCCCAATTTGGCAATACGGCTGTCCAGCGCAATACGCTCCTTTATTCTTTCCACACATTGTACGGATTTATCAGGCTTGCCCAGCTGGATATATCCGTAAAGCACCTGCAGATCATTCATCCAGTCATGACGATGATGATTCAGTGTCCGGTTTGCCGCCTGCTGCAGAGTATTCTCCTGTATACGCAGTTCCTCTTCATATTGACGCCGGTTGTAAACAAAGCTGAATGCAAGCACTGCCGCTACCCAGACTCCGAGCAGCAGGCATGTGAAAAGGGAGGTTTGCCAATACACGAGACCTAAAGGAAACACTGCGGATAACATGACTGCCCAGACCTTACTTTTCCAGGATTTCATTCTTTCTCCCCGTCCCTTGGTTCGCAAAATTGATTCCAATGTAAGCACTGCTTATCTTGCTTCATATTCACCATTTCCCAGTATAACACAGGCTTTCTCCGCAATCACCAGAATCCCACCACAAAGTGAGGCTTAAGCTTCGATGCTTACTCAGGTACTTTGCGGGACCCCGAAACAATTTCAAAAAAAGCCCCCGGCACTGATGCCGGAGGCTTCTCATCTTCATAGGTTCCGTAAGCTTACGCTTCCAGTGCCGCTGCTACCGGAGCGACATCCACCGGATACACGCTCACTTTTTTGCGGTCGCGTCCCCAACGTTCGAACTTCACTACGCCGTCCACAAGTGCGAACAGTGTGTCATCTTTACCGATGCCCACGTTCGTGCCCGGGTGGATTTTGGTTCCGCGTTGACGAACCAAGATGTTGCCGCCGGTTACTGCTTGACCGTCAGCCCGTTTCACGCCAAGACGCTTAGAATGGGAATCACGTCCGTTCTTTGTGGAACCAACACCTTTTTTCGATGCGAATAATTGAAGATCCAATTTCAACATGTTGTCAACCTCCTTCTTCAAATGATGACTTCCTGTATCTGAATATATTTCCTGTAGGATTTAGCAATATCCTTGAGCATCAGCACCATGGATTCCAGCAAGAGCTGTACCTTGGCGGAGACTTCGGGATCATTCACGGGAACCAGGGTTCCGCTTAAGAATCCATCCTTCATCGAAGTATCCAGAACAACTCCGGTCAGGCTTTCAATCGCATTCACAGTTCCAACGGTAACCGTCGAAACACCCGCGCAGACGATATCCTTGCCATTCCTTGCGTATTCCGCATGCCCCTTGACGGCAAAACCGACAATGACACCTTGAGCAGAAGCCCGTGTAATCCGCACGTTAATCATTAACGCACCTTCTTACGCTTGAATCTTCTCGATAGTTACTTTGGTGTACGGTTGACGATGGCCTTGTTTCTTGTGGTAGTTCTTCTTAGGTTTGTATTTGTAAACTACAACCTTATGACCCTTACCATGCTTCTCGACTTTGGCTGTTACAGACGCGCCGCTTACCAGCGGAGTTCCTGCAGTCAAACCACCTTCGTTAGAAACAGCCAAGACACGGTCAAACGTTACGCTTGCGCCGTCTTCAGCTTCCAGCTTCTCAATGAACAAAACATCGCCCTCTTGGACTTTGTATTGTTTACCGCCAGTTTCGATAATTGCATACATTGTACTTGCACCTCCTCATGTCTCAGACTCGCCTAGTCAAGGTGGCAATCCCCGGAGGAATTACGCTTCATCTACCCGATCGGAGCGGTTACAGCATGTGCAGGAATGGAACAACCAAACACATACTTGAAGATATTATCATACATATGATCCCTAGTCAATATCTCCTTACAAAACATATACAACCTGACCATCTCTTCCCTACTCCAGCCATGTCCCAACCTTGCCTGTACCGCCGCAGCACTGGCAGATCACCGGGGCAAATCCGGCGGAATCATGTCTGGCCTTCTTACGGGTCATCTCCAGCAGACCGAGATGGGTCCAGCCGAGAATATGCGTCTTGGTCCGGTCCCGGCTGATAATGCTCTCCAGCTTGTCCGTCACCTGCCTGCGGTGCTCTTCCCGCTCCATATCAATGAAATCAACAATAATAATACCGCCCGTATCCCGGAGCCGGACAAGCCGCCCGATCTCCTCCGCAGCCAGCAGGTTGGTCCGCGTTACCGTATCCTCAAGGTTCGTCCCGCCAGTATACTGCGCTGTGTTGACGTCAATCACAGTCAAGGCCTCTGTCTCATCCCAGATGAGCGTAGCCCCGCCTTCGAGGATGATTTTACGGCTGAAGCTCTTATGAAGCTGATCCGTCACCCCGTAAGCAGAGAAAATGGACTCCTGCCCCCTGTAGAATCCCACAGGCTTGTACCCTTCAGGAGCCATATCCGTCAGGAAGGCTTCCGCTTCCTTCACCGCCTTGGCCGAATCAATCAGCAGCTCATCACGCTGCGGATTGAAGGCATCCCGGATGAACCGCTGGACGATACTCAGATCGCAGTGCAGCAGAGCGGGTGCCTCCACTTCCTTGGAACGCCGGGTAATCATTTCCCACTGCGCCCGCAGAAAAGCCAGATCTCCCTCCACGGCATCCAGCGGCTCGTCCTCGGAGACGGTGCGCATAATAAGTCCTTCCTCACCCTGGCGCAGCCGCTCGCCGATACCTTTGAGCCGGCTGCGCTCCGATTCCCGGCTTATTTTCTTGGAGACCCCGACATATTCGGCAAAGGGCATGTACACCATCCAGCGTCCGGGCAGTGTATAATGCGTGGTTACCCGCGCGCCCTTGCCGCCCCGCGGTTCTTTTCTCACCTGGACGACAATCTCCTGACCGGGCTGCAGCAGCATCTCAATCGAAGGCTTGACGGCCGGCTGCTTGTCCAGATGGGGATGCAATACATCATCTACGTATAGGAACGCATTCTTTTTCTGTCCGATATCTACAAAGGCCGCCTGCATACCAGGCAGCACATTCATTACCCGGCCTTTATAATAACTCCCGACCAGACCTTGCTGCTGATCGCGTTCAGCCGCATATTCCACCAGCCTCCCGTTCTCCAGAAGTGCCATGCGGGTAATATGCTGTGTACAGTGAACGATCATTTGTTTCATGGCTTCACCTCTGGTTTGAATCGTTACTCGCTTGTTACTTTCCGAAATACGAAGCAATCAGACGCTGCTCCGGCACAACGGCTACGATATCCCTGTCGTTGTTCATCACATAGATATAATGATAATGGTTACGTTTAAATAGACGCAATATCTCATCCAAAGGTTTCGCGAGCGAGGCAACTATTGGGCGGGCAATGTTCTCCGCCACTAGATACCGCTCATAAATCCGCTCACGGTTCATCAAAAAACCAACAAACCGGTACGGCAAATTACGCTGGTCCGTCCAATTAGAATAGAGCAGAAACGCTCCGATCATCAGCAGGTTAAGGCGGAGGCCGTCCCCGTTCCCAAGCGGAAGCAGGGCGTACCCTATCACAAGCAGGCTGGCCGCAATACTGACTCTGCCGGTCCACAGCAGCGTGTAATAATACGGAAGCAGCAGACTCAGGGCTGCCTGAAGGATTTTGCCACCGTCCAGCGGAAGCACCGGCAGCAGATTGAACAGAGCGATCATGGCGTTGGCTCCGATAAAATAATCCAGATAGGCGATATTTCCATACTCCACCTGCTTAAGCGCCAGTGCCATCAGAATCATAATTCCGTTCTGCAGCGGACCGGCCAGGGCAATCCCGATCTCACGGACAGCCGTAAGCCGCCCATGATCCTCTATAACCGCAACGCCGCCGAATGGCAGCAGCTCCACCGATCTCACGTTAATTCCGGCCAGCAGCGCCGCACATACATGTCCAAGCTCATGAATGAATACGATCAGGAACAAGGTTAGCAGCTCCAGGAACTGTCCGGTAAGCACGGATACCATGAGAATCAGCACAAAGAGCGGATGCAGTGATAATTCAATGCCGCAGACCCTAATCAAACGATACCACTTCGGCCGGATCAATATAAGTCTTGTCTTTCATAACTGCAAAAAACAGCAACGGGACCCGGGCATCCTCCGTCCCCTGAATCCAGCCTATTTCGTCTCCGCTCTGTACCCAGTCATCCACCGCGAGCCGTGTCCCGCTCAAATGACCGTATTCTGCCGTGATCTCCCCGGTATGGCGGACCGTAATACGGATGCCTCCCCGGGCTTCCTTTGAAACGGCCAGCACACGGCCCGTATCTACACTTTTCACCGTGACACTGGCACTTGAATCGTCTGCCGGGATAATTTCAATGCCATTAAGCGAAGTGGCAAAAGGACGCACAATACTTCCCGCAAGCGGAGCGCTAAGCTCATGGGCGGCTGTCACCTTCTCCGCCGGTACCTGTTCATCTCCGAAAATCGGAATAAAGGACGGGGCTCCATTGAAATGTTCCTCGTACCACACCTGTGCTGCTGCAAAATCCATATCATTGCTAAGGATGTCTGTAATAAAGTACTGTGCCTTCACGGCCCAGGGCTCCTGCACGGCAAAAATGCCCCATACAGCGCCGAAGACCAGAAGACTGGCCACCGTCCGCCGCAGCAGACCAGCACGGAAGCCCTGCCCCGGTCCCCTCCCGTCTTCCTCTTCCCAGTGGTTACGCTGCTGCTTCCACACCGTCTCGGGGTCAGGCTCAGGGGAAGAGGCCAATTCATTCCTGTCCCCAGCCCCCCATTCTCTGAAGGAGGGAGGGCTGTCAGACAGCCGGAACCGCTCTGGTGCTGCTCCGGCTGCCGGCTTCTCCTCCAGCAGATTCTGTATACGCTTCTTGCGGCGGTTCTTGGACTCTCTCGGGTATTCCATAATGATCCCTCCGGCGGGCTTGTTTTACTTCCATTTTATGAGTGGCGGAAGCCGCTTTAGAACAAGCCCTGTCCAAGTTACTGCACAACAAAAATAAACCCGCTGCTGATGTCTCAGCAGCGGGCTCTTAACAGAAGATAGCCGTGTATAAGTGCGTGGCCGGGATTCAGCCCATTCCAAAAAATTTCTTGAGCTTCTTAAAGGCGCCCGTCTTCTGGTCAAGCTGCATCAGCGGCACCGCATCGCCAAGAATACGCCGGGCAATATTACGGTAGGCGATCGCTGCTAAGGAGTCCGGGTTCATCACGGTAGGCTCCCCGTTGTTCGCCGCCCGGATGACCTGTTCATCATCGGGTACAATCCCGATCAGATCAATATTAAGCACCTGCAGAATATCCTCGATATCAAGCATATCCCCGGACTTGATCAAGCCCTGACGAATCCGGTTGACCACCAGCTTCGGAGATTCTACCGATGACTGCTCCAGGAGACCGATAATCCGGTCCGCATCCCGCACCGCAGCATGCTCCGGAGTGGTAACTACAATTGCTTTGTCAGCACCGGCAATTGCATTGCGGAAGCCGTGCTCAATTCCCGCCGGACAATCGATCAGAACATATTCGTACTCCTTCTTAAGCTCAAGAATGATATCCCTAACCTGCTCCGGTGTAACGGCTGTCTTGTCCTTGGTCTGGGCTGCGGGCAGCATGTACAGCTCATCAAAGCGCTTGTCCTTGACCAGCGCCTGATTCAGCCGGCAGCGGCCTTCCGCCACATCGACCAGATCATAGATGATCCGGTTTTCCAGCCCCATGACAACATCCAGATTCCGCAGTCCAATGTCGGTATCCACCAGACATACTTTTTTGCCCTGCAAGGCGAGTGCGGTACCAATGTTGGCTGTTGTGGTTGTCTTGCCAACTCCGCCTTTGCCCGAGGTTACGACAATCGCTTCTCCCATGGAGGCTACACCCCTTTAAACACATTTAAATCCTGACGTAACTTCACTATATTATGAATTTTGTCGATTTGCATAGCACCGCCTGATAAGTAGGCAAATTCCATGCTGCTCTCCCGGGTTCCCCATTCATCCGGAGGCCTGCTGATAATCTCAGCAATCCGGAGCTGGGTAGGCGCGAGCAGCGAAGCGGCAATAATGGCCTCCTGATTACCGTTGATTCCGGCGTGTGCCATCCCTTTGAGTGCTCCAAGAATATAGATATCCCCTGAACAGGTAATGGTCCCTCCCGGATTCACATCCCCGAGGAACAGCAGATTGCCCTCATGATGCAGCACCTGGCCCGAGCGGAGCATTCCGCTCATCATGAACAAGGCTTCCGTATCCTTCTCTTCAGGATCTTCAATAGCTTCAACCGAACGGATTAACAGATTCCCCTGACTCTTGAGGATCTCCAGTACCGCCTCTTTATCTTCTTCAGTAACAGCACGGTTGCCCAGCTTAATATCCACATGCACAATCGGGCCGGTCAGAATATTTTGATGGCTGTGCTCCAGCTTGTAGCGAAGCTCACTTAAGAGATCTTCAAAGGGACACTTGTCGTCTAGCAGGAATACCAGGCCATCCTTGATGCCCTTAATCCTTACGTGCTTGGATTTAACTGTCATATGCCTGTCCCCCTATCCTCATTCATTCGTGCCGGGCCGGGCAAACTCCTTCTTTGGGTGATAAGAAAATGCTGCTGCAGCTTAGGCAGCCTCCTCATCGATAGTCTCTTTCTTCAGCAGCTCCAGCTGGCGCCGGAGCGGAACGTAGAGAAGCAGGCCTGCAGCAAAATGAATGAGCATGGTAGGCAGCATATGATGCAAGAGTGCCCAATTATATGGCTCCTGGCTTAGATTAAACACATTATAGATAGCAAAAAGAATACTGTCCTCTAGCAGGCTGCCCAGTAGCACCACTGTCATCATGAGCGGCAGCGGAGCACGGGGAATCTGGAATATCAGCCCGATCAGGTACGCAGATAAACCCATAGCGAAGGAATGAGCACCCAGTATGCGGCCATAGAAGACTACATCATGCAGCATGCCGAACGACAAGCCCAGAATAAGTGCCGTATGCCGGTGATGGTATACCGTTACGAACAGAATGACGATGAAGACGAGATTAGGAATAATCCGCATCTGCCAGCCGTCAGGAATCAGCCAGGGAAGCACTGTGCCTTCCAGAACAAATAAAAAGAATAACAAAAGTATCAGGACAGGTCTGCGCATCCTCACTATTCTACACGCTCCTCCGTATAGACAACGAAGAGTTCCTTCCAGTCCTGGAATTCTGCCGCCGGCTTGATAATCGCTGTAGAGGTGAACCCGTACTGTCCTACCTTGACTTCTTCCACCTTGCCGATAGGCATTCCACGGGGATACATCCCCCCTCCGCCTGAGGAAATAATCATATCACCCTTGGCAATCGGATCGCCTACAGGGATTTTGTTCATCAGCAGCATTCCGGTCTGCTGGTCGTAGCTCTCAACCATCCCAAAGGTCTTGCCTTCCTTGTTCACAGCAGTTGCCGATATAGGAGGCTGTGAGTTGGGGTCCTTGCCATCCATCATTGTCATGAGCTTCACGGTAGAGGTGAATTTACTCACATTACTGATGACCCCTACAAGGCCCTCGATAGAAGTTACAGACATATTCAGCCGGATGCCATCCTTCTCCCCAAGATCAATGACAAGTGTATTATTGCTTGGCTCTGTCGTTACACTGACAACATTGGCAATCAGATATTCATATTTATACATGTTTTTTTGGGCTTCCGTAAATTTAAGATCCTTTTGGTAGCGCTCATTCTCAGCTTTAATAAAATTCAACTGCGCCTTATCCCGGGCGTACTGCGCAGCCAGAATCTTAAGCTGCTTGTTCTCTTCGGCCAGCTCATTCAGAGTCCCGATATCTTGGAAGAAGCCCGCTACGTATCCAGCGGGCTTGTAGAACAATTTCTGCACGAATCCGGTCGTATCTCTGAGGAAGTTCTCCGGCCAGGACAGGGTCTTCCTCTGCCCCAGGCTGAAGCCCATCAGAACGATAAACGTAACCAGCGTAATCAGCAATATAAACAGTCGTTTATTGTTAAACAGCTTGAACAATCTCGAGCACCCTCTAATAACCGTATTTCTCCAACCTCAGGGGTTGACGTTCACAGTCCGCATGATCCTAGCGTTTGGAGCGGAGGCCCGAACTGCTGCGGCTCTTGAACAAGTGGATATTCTCCAGCGCCTTGCCTGTGCCGATTGCAACACAGTCCAGCGGATTCTCGGCCACAATCACCGGCATTCCGGTCTCACGCGCCAGCAGCTTGTCCAGGTTGCGCAGAAGTGCGCCGCCGCCTGTAAGCACAATGCCGCGGTCCATAATATCGGCAGCCAGCTCCGGCGGACATTTCTCCAGCGTAACCTTCACGGCTTCAACAATTGCATTCACAGTATCGGACAGAGCTTCACAGATTTCATCGGAGGTAATGGTCAGCGTCTTCGGCAGACCGGTTACCAGATCGCGTCCGCGGATCTCCATCGTCTCAGCCTTCTCAAGCGGCAGGGCAGAGCCCACATCCATCTTGAGCTGCTCGGAGGTGCGTTCACCGATCATAAGGTTATACTGGCGCTTGATGTATTGGATGATAGACTCATCTGCATCATCCCCTGCCACACGTACAGAACGGCTGGTAACAATACCGCCGAGTGAGATTACTGCCACCTCGGTAGTTCCGCCGCCGATATCTACAACCATACTTCCGGTTGGCTCCCATACAGGAAGATCTGCACCGATGGCAGCAGCAAAAGGCTCCTCGATAATGTAAGCTTCCCGCGCTCCGGCCTGCTTCGTAGCATCCTCTACCGCACGCTGTTCAACGGCAGTAATTCCGGATGGCACACACACCATGACATTCGGATGGCGCTGGAACATCGAGCGCTGCTTCTGGGCCTGGCGGATGAAATATTTGATCATAGTTGCTGTAGTATCGAAATCAGCGATGACCCCGTCCTTCATTGGACGGATGGCACGGATGTTGCCCGGTGTGCGTCCGATCATTTTTTTGGCGGATTCCCCTACTGCTTCTATCGTCTTAGTATCGGTATTAATAGCAACCACGGACGGCTCTCTGACAACAATTCCTTTACCGCGCACGTAGACAAGCGTATTCGCTGTCCCCAAGTCAATTCCTAAGTCTTTCGTAAAACCACCTAACATCTTGTATGCTCCTTTTCCATGTGAATCTAGACAATTGTATTACATGTAGCCTTTCTCTTTCAAACTTACGTAGCTGCTGTCTCCGATCACCAGATGATCCAGCACATCAATGCCGACAATCTCGCCTGCCTGCATCAGCCTGGAAGTCAGTGAGATGTCTTCAGGGCTTGGTGTAGGATCACCGCTCGGATGATTATGTGCGCATATAATTGCTGCGCTGCTGCATTTCATGGCTGCCCGGAACACCTCGCGGGGATGCACAATGGAGGCATTAAGGCTACCCATGGACAATGTTTCCTGCGCAATAACATGATTCTTCGTATTCAGGAACAGACAGATAAAATGCTCCTTCTGCAAATAACGCAGCTGCTCAGTCAGAATCTCCGCCGCGTCCTGGGGACTGCGGATAATGACCGGTTCAGTAAGCCGGGAATTCGCCATACGTCTTCCCAGCTCTATGCCTGCTTTGAGTTGCACGGCCTTGGCAGGGCCGATGCCGTTAATTGTTGTCAATTCTTCAATGCTCAGATCCGCCAGTCCGCGGAGACCGCCTGCATGGCTCAAGAGCCGCTGGGCGATAAGAAGGGCTGATTCACGGTGCGCACCTGTGCGCAGCAGGATAGCCAGAAGCTCCGCTTGACTTAATGATTCCGCCCCATAATGCATCATGCGCTCTCGTGGTCGTTCTTCATGGGGGAGGTCACGCAGCATAAATGATTGCGACTCCATCCCTAACCTTCTTTCTTCGGCTACCCTTACCGTTTCAGCACCGAAATGCCAAACCCGGACAACATACCGCTCAGCAGTGACAGCGGCAGACCGACCACGTTAAAATAGCAGCCTTCAATTTCTTCCACCAGGGTGGCGCCCAGTCCTTGTATCGCGTAAGAGCCGGCTTTGTCGGCAGGCTCCCCGGTCGCTATGTAAGCGGAGATTTCCTCTTCGCTCATTGCTCTCATAGTTACAGAGGTTACCCTATGATCTACCAGGGTACGTCCCTCTGCGGAACCGATGCAGGCCACCCCGGTGTATACCTGATGCGTCCGGCCTTGCAGCATGCCCAGCATTCTGGCGCTGTCCTGCTCGTCCGCCGGCTTGCCGAGCACCATTTCGTCAAGCACAACGATCGTATCGCTGCCGATAATAACGGCATCCCGGTCTCCTGCAACAGGAATCACAGCTTCTGCCTTACGCAGCGCCAGATTCCGTACAATAGCTTCAGGGCTCCATTCAGGCGGCGTACTCTCATCAGCATCGCTGGACAGCACCTCAAAGGGCAGGCCAAGCGAGGCTAACAGCTCACGCCGCCGCGGCGAACCTGAGGCCAGAATAATATGCCGCGAATTGTCATGCTCCACTGTAATTAACGTCCCTTCTTGATGCTGCCAGCTAAGGCTACAGCCTGCGGTACAGCCACACGGCTGTAATAATCCCGGCAAGACTGAGCAGGCACAGTTTCAAATGGATTGTGATGTCATAGGTTATGATGTCTAAATCGGCTTGCGGCGACCACTTGAGAACAGTCGAAGCTGTAAGAAAAGACAGAGCTTGTACAGGTTCCAGCAGCTTGGCAATCCAGGCTCCGGCCAGCCAGCCCAGAATAAGAAATAACAGCAGTGTTCCTACATTTTTCTTCTTCATTCAAGTCTTCCCTCGCCATTTTTTGACACCCTAATTATTATACGGTGAAACGGAGTGCAATACAAACTCAAAATCCATCCAGGGAATGTTTACCACGTAAGCAGCCTGCGGAACTTATCACACCGCAGGATTACGTCTGGAAATACAGCAATCCCCCGCCGGGCAAACGCCTGGTACGGGGGATCATTTATTTAGCCTATAGTCAGCGGTTAATTACGCCTCAGCTGTCAGCTCATGGCGGACAACAGGCTTTTCTGGCCGGTCAGGAAGCTCATCATGGCCTCCTGCACCTCCCATAGCAGCCCCTCCGCCTTATTCTTATTGTATTCGTTCAGGGCGGCTATCCCCTGGCTCATGGATTTCTCCAGCCCGTCAGCGATTCTCTGCCCTTCAGGTGTGAGGCCCGGCTCCAGTGCCTTGACTGCCTGGGTCCACTGCATATGGAGATCGCTTACCGCTCCGCCAGCGTTCCCGCTGTCCCCCCCGCCAAGCAGGGAAGCAGACAAGCTGCTGAGCTCGCTTAACAGCTGGCTGCTAAGCTTGAAGTAGCTGTCCACCGCCGCCGCCGTTCCGGTATAGCGGACCTGGTTCACCGCTGGCAGGGCCACTTCTCTCACGTACAGCTCGATGCCCTGCCCCTTAAGGCCATTGCTGAGCAGCTTGGCCTGCTCACGGTCAGGAGACAATCCGGCGTACACACGGTTGCCGTCTGCCGGGTCAAGACCTGCGGCAAGGCCGGCGGTCAGCAGCTCCTGCCGGGCCTGCTCCGCTCCTGCCGGTGTACTGAAGACGCCATATTGCAGCAGATAATAGCTCTGCGGCGCAACCTGAACCGGAATCTGCGTGCTCACCGCTTCTCCCGTCTGCTCAGGAGGCACGCCCGTAATGTCTGCCGCGTTACCGCTGTTTGCCGCCTTTTGCCCCTGAGTAATCCCTGTCTTAACCGCTTCATTGCCGGGAGCTTTAGCAGTCTCCCCCGTCCCTCCTGTGATGAACGACAGGGCTGCGTATCCGAGCAGAATTCCCGTTCCCAGCGCTCCAGCGACGGACAGTGCGAACTTCCACCAATACGAGGGACGGCGGGTATGATAAGAGCCGCCGTAGCTATTCCCTTGAACTCCGGATGGATCATGACTGTCTGTAGCGGATTCACGGTTATCTTCATACAGCGGGTAGTACTCATCTGCTGAATGCAGACCTTCTTCATCTGCCCCTCCATAGAAGGAGTGATCCTCCGAATCTTCACTCTCTTCCCATAGATGCCTTGCAGAAGCAGGACGGACAACAGAATACAGCCCCAAATCATAGTTATCCTCAGGAGTTTTCGGTTTCCGGCGGCCGGAGCCCGGGGGCTTCAAGTAAGCTGCCTCTACAGGCCGGGGCAACTCCACCTTCTCCAGATCCACAATATATTCATCGGCCTTGGAATAGGAGGATGTCTTAATTTCCCCGCGCTGCACCTTGTCAGTGTCCTTAATCTCCAGAACCACACCGGTTTCGTTCACTGCCCGGCGCTCTGCCGTCTCTGTCCGCTGTCTGCCCTGGTTCCCGTCGAAGCGGAATGTCATTCTTCCGTTATTCAATACCCTCACCTCGCGATCTTCAGTTCTATACTGAAAGATATGAAAGATGCGAGAGAGATATGCTATTTTAATATATTTACACCAGACTAAGCAGCTTCGCCTTCACGCCGTCTGCTGCATAATGCCTGCTCAGTGTACGGTAGGCCTGATCTGCAATAATGGAGCCAAGCTCCGGCGTGGTCAGCAGCCTGATCAGATGATCGGCAGTGTCAGCCGTTGTTCCTGCCAGCAGGATATTCCGTCCCGGCTCGCAGAGCAGCTCCTCCGAGCCCTTCAGGCTGCTGACCACAGGCGTGCGGAGGGCCCAAGCCTCCAGAATGCTGCTTTGAGCGCCGCAGTCCTCGCAGCATGAGGCAACCACAGCTCTGGCCCTGCGGATATAATCGGCTGTCTGTATAGCTTCACTGATAATTAAAATAGAAGAGTCATTCCGGACGGCAGCTGCGACCTCTGCGTGCACCTCTCTGCTAATAATGCAGCAGCGGATATCCGGCACCGCCGCCCGAATCAGCGGATATACCTTCTTGAAGAACAGCAGCGCTGCATTCTTGCCGTCAGTAGAATACATGTTCCAGTGCAGAACGATGGAGTTATCCTTGGCAGTATCTCCGGCAGCCGCATAAGGGGGGGCACTCAGATTAATGTACGGCGGAACAACATGCACCTTGCCTGCATCGGCAAAGGATAGCGCCTTAAAGGACAGCGCCTCATCTTCTGAAGCAGCCAGCAGCAGGCTGGTCTTGTTCATTAACCGGCGCTCTTCGCGGCGGATCAGCGCATCATTCAGCTTGCGGTAGCCTGTACTTATTCCCCGCTTGCCAGCCGCCCGGCTCTGCACCCGTATGCCACCGGCACGGCGGGCGTCGGTGACGATAACAGCCCCGGGAAGCAGCGAGGCGACCAGATCCAGCCCATTGCCGAGCATGGCATATGAGACAAACACATGGCTGTAGGCATGCTGGCTGCACATCTCGGTTATTACCGCCCGCAGCGACTTGTCATTGCCGATCATCGAGGCATCCTTGCGGAGCCTGTTCAGCGGAAACAGCAGGCTTCTGCGGGTGGACGCAGGCCGCTTCACCTGATGCACGGTCAGGGCAGGACTGCGCAGAATCTGCGTCTCGCGGCGGTGGTAGCAATACTCCAGCAGATCAATATCAAACCGCTCCAGCAGCATATTAAGGAAATTCTCTGTTCTGATGTCTCCTTCCCGGTCTCCCGGTGTGTGACTACGGGCAGAAAGGAACAGCATTCTCTCTCTCATGGCTATAGCTCCTTGGTTCTATGTAAATGTGTATGAATATGTACGAAACAAAAAAGGCCGGATGACATCCAGCCCAGAAATGTGAAACTTTCGATGTAGATCTATAGTAACGCAATCCCTCTGAGAAGGTTGTCGATTTATGGGGAAAAATAATTTTTCCACCTTCCACATCCCTTCAGACCAGATGAAGCAGCTTATCCTTGACACTTTGCGCCTCATAATTCGCCAGCAGAATCTCGTATGCACGGTCCGCAAGCACTACTCCTCTTTCATGATCCTGAAGCAGCAGTGTCACACTATCGGCAAAGGAAACCGGGTCATCGGCAATCATAATATTCTGCGAATGCTCATAGAGCAGCCCTTCTGCCCCCTTGGAACTGGATACGACAGGAGTCCTCAGCGCCCAGGCTTCCAGAATTTTCAGCCTTGTCCCGCTGCCTTCCAGGAGCGGAGCTACGACCACCTGCGCCTTGCGTATATAATCCGCCACACTGTCCACATACCCGGTGATGACGATAGAGGAATCCTTCAAGGCCAGTGCCGCTACCTCCGGATGCACATCCCGTCCGACAATATACCACTTAATGTCCGGTACCCTCGCCTTAACCAGAGGATATACCTCACGGTAGAAGTAGAGGGCTGCGTTAATGTTAGGGAAGTAGTTCATATTACCCGGTAGAATAATCCACTGCTCCTTGGACAGCAACGTCTTGGTCCGGTAATCCTCCATGCGTATGAAATTGGGAATGACATGAACCTTCTGCGACCGGCTTGGAGCCAGTGCCTTGAAGGCCAGAGCATCCTCTTCCGAAGTAGTCAGCAGCAGATGGGTCTTGTCCATCAGCTTCAGCTCATCCCTGCGCGTCCATATAGCATTAAGGAAATAGTAGACCTTGGCGATCCCCTTTTTACCGCCTGCCAGCTGTGCAGACAGTCCGCTCTCGAAATTATGCGCATCGGTAATGATCACAATGTCAGGCAAGCAGCGCTGTACAATGTCGATGCAGCAGCCCAGCAGGCTGTGCGAAATAAATACATGACCGTAGGAATTCCGGCTGCAGAGCTCCATAATCTTCGCCTTCATGTCCACATCGACATGGCTCATATACGAGCAGTTCCGCCAGGTATAGAGGGAACGAAGAAGCGCTCTGCGGTAGCTGACCGTACGCTCTACTTCATACACTGTAAGTGACGGAAGTTCCTCCGGCGTCCCTGTCTTCCGGGGATTGGCATAGGTGATGAGCTCCACCTCATATTTGCCCTGCAGAAGCTTCAGAATATTGCCTGTTCTCAGCTTGCCCCCGCTATCCTGCGGATATGGATTCTCTGCGGAAATGAATAGCAACGGTTCCTTCATGGCCTCTTCTCCTACTCTCCAATGATCAATTCGCCCTGGACTGCCCGGGACATCTAGGATCTATTACCCAAGTTCGGGTGCTTGACCACGCAGTTCCTTCCCCGCTGCCGAGCTGGCGCTCAATCCTGCGATTCTATGGAGAATATAGTAACTTCGTATGCAAAAAACGGCCCTACACTCCCTATTAAAGGAATGTAGAGCCGTTTCTGTAATCAATGCGATGCTATCTTACCGGTTCTTCAGGCTGTCTGCCAGCGCATAACCGACCTTCCAGATATCGCCTGCACCCATGGTGATGACCAGATCACCGGGAGCGATCCGGTTCTGCAGATCTGCCAGCACAGCTTCCTTCGTCGGCAGATGCCGCGCACCGGCGTTGCTGTTCTGTACGATCAGCTCTACCAGCTTGGCGGAGGTGACGCCCTCAATCTGCTTCTCACCCGCAGGGGAGTAGATATCGGTAATAATCACTTCGTCCGCCTCGCTGAACGCACGGCTGAACGCATCCAGCAGGAAGAAGGTACGCGTGTAGCGCTGCGGCTGGAACACGGCGATAATGCGTTTGCCGGTTGCCTTGGCGGCGCTGATCGTAGCCTGAATCTCTGTGGGATGATGCGCGTAATCATCAATGACGAGAATCTCGTCAACCTCGCCCAGCACCTGGAAGCGCCGTTTGGCGCCATGGAACTTCACAATCGCAGCCGCAATGGCTTCAAAGGCAATGCCCGATTTCAGGCAGGAAATCACTGCCGCCATAGAGTTATACAGATTGTATTGTCCCGGAATAGAGAGCTCAATCCGGCCTAACACCTCAGTTCCATGGTTCATCGTATAGGATACCTGCCGGTCGCCGAGAACAATATCAGTCGCTGTATAATCAGCCGTCTCTGATTCGATCCCATAGCTGATCACTGTACCTTTTACCTTAGGCAGCAGGGATTTCAGATTCTCATCATCCGCACATACGATAGCTGTCCCGTCCTCGCGCAGCTGATTCATGAACTGAACATAAGCATCCTTCAGCTTGCCGAAGTCGCCCCCGTAGTTCTCCAGATGGTCAGCTTCTATGTTCGTAACGATTCCCAGCCAAGGATGGTATTGCAGGAACGAGCCGTCACTCTCATCGGCTTCTGCCACGACGAATTCCCCTTGTCCCGCTTTGGCATTCGTGCCGACATTCATAATCTCCCCGCCGATAATGTAGGTAGGGTCCACGCCGCAGTCTTCCATCACCAGAGCAATCATGGAAGAGGTGGTAGTCTTGCCGTGCGCTCCGGCCACCGCAACGCCCTTGCGTTCATTCAGCAGCCGGGCCAGCATCTGCGAGCGGTGCAGAATCGGAATTTTCAAACGCTCCGCTTCCACCCATTCCACATTATCCGCGGCAAGCGCCGTGGAATAGACGACCAGATCCGCGCCTTTTACCTGCTCCGCCGTATGCCCGATGAAGACCTTGGCACCTTTGGCAATCAATTTCTCCGTTAACTCCTGGGCAGCTACGTCAGAGCCTGTAACTGTATATCCCATCTCCAGCATCACCCGGGCAATCGCGCTCATACCATAGCCGCCGATCCCTATAAAATGCACACGTTCAGTAGTATCCAACAGTTCGTCACCAGCCTTTTTCAGAATCGGGTTGCCGTAATAGCGTACTGCGCACATCAGAAATCAAATACAGCGTTCCGGACACAACTGCAAGGTCATCGTCCGCTGTGATCGTCTGCAGCTTCTGCAGCGCTTGGCCCCAATTACGTTCTACTATGATTTCCAAGTTTTCCTTGGCATATTTACTCCGCAGACTTTCTGCGATCGCCTGCAGATCTTCCGCGTCCATTTTCTTACGGAAATCCGGTTCGGTCAGGATGAGCGTATCCACTATAGGCAGTATATGCTTGAGATACGACTCGTGATGCTTATTTGCCAGCATCCCCATGAGCAAATTTAATTTACCGTAAGGCTGGAACTGCGGAAGGCTCTTCGCAAGGCTCTCAGCCCCTTCCGGATTGTGCGCGCCGTCCAGAATAATTCTGGGCGAGACGCTCACTTCCTCCAGTCTTCCGGCCCAGAATGTGCCCCGGAAGCCCTCCAGCACATCCTCGTCCTCCAGCATGAAGGCCATATACTGCCGCAGCACCTCAAGCGTCATCATGGCCCCGGCCGCATTCTCCAGCTGGTGCTCGCCTTTCATAGCAATATCCAGCTCAAGCCCGCGGAATGGCCCATTGAAGGTAAAGTGCTGGCAGCCGTCTCTCTGCTCAACATTACTATAGCTGAAATCTTCTCCCGCTAAATAGAGTGTCGAACGGGTAGCCGCCGCCTTGGCCTTCAATACAGCTACAGCCTCGGGCTGGCTCACACAGCTGACTACAGGAACGCCCGGCTTAATAATCCCGGCTTTCTCGCCGGCAATCAGCGTAAGCGTATCTCCCAGCACATCGGTATGGTCATGTCCCACATTGGTAATGACCGACACAACCGGAGTAACGATATTCGTTACATCCAGCCTTCCCCCAAGCCCCGTCTCCCATACGACTACATCGGGATAACAGACTTCGCCGTAATAGAGAATCGCGAGCGCCGTCGCCACCTCGAACATGGTCGGTGAACCCAGCTCAGTGCCCGCAATCTCCTGGGCCAGCGGACGCAGCTGATTGGCAAGCGCAAGCAGCGTCTCCTCAGGAATATCCGTCCCGTTGTACTGGAACCGGTTCGTGAACTTCGTGATATAAGGAGAGGTGAAGGTCCCCACCGAATATCCGCTCTGAATAAGGGCCGAGGTCAAAAAGGCGCAGGTCGAGCCCTTGCCGTTGGTCCCCGCCACATGAATGAACTTAAGCTTCCGGTGCGGATGTCCGAGCTTCTCCATTAGCAGCTCTATCCGCTCCAGACCCGGCCGGATTCCAAAAGGAATCAGGCTGTTGATCCAGTCAACGGCTTCTGTATAAGAACTTAAGGGAGCGGCAGCGCCGCTCCGGGTGATCTCTTCCATGTCTGTTATCCTCTCAGTTCTGCAATACGGGCCAGCACCTTCTCGCGTCTGTCGGAATAATCCGCCTGCTTCGCCCGTTCCTCTTCGATGACTTTCGCCGGAGCTTTGGCCACAAAGCCCTGATTACTGAGCTTCTTCTCCACACGCTCCACTTCGCTGTTCAGGGTCTGAACTTCTTTTTCGAGACGAATAATCTCCTGATCGATATCAATCAGACCGGACAGCGGCAGAAGCAGCTCCGCTCCGGTAACCACGGCGGACATCATTTTATCCGGCGTCTGCGGCGCAAGGCCTACTTCGAAGGAAGAGGTGTTGCAGAAGCGCCCGATGTAATTGTCGTTGCGGGAAATAATGTCCAGGGTGTCCTGGCTGCCGGCCTTGATAATCAGCTCGACCTTCTTGCTCATTGGCGCATTCACTTCCGCACGGATACCGCGAACGGCCCGGATAATATCCATCAGCAGGTTCATCTCTGATACTGCCTGCGGATTCTCAAGCGCCGCATCGTACTTCGGCCACTCGGCCAAGGTGATGGATTCGCCCTGATGCGGCAGATGCTGCCAGATCTCCTCCGTAATGAACGGCATGAACGGGTGAATCAGCCGCAGTGTGCGGTCCAGCACGTAAGCCAGAACAGACTGAGTCTTGGCCTTGGCAGCTGCGTCCGCTCCGTATAGCGAGAGCTTGGCGAATTCGATATACCAGTCACACAGATCATCCCAGATGAAGTTGTAGAGCAGGCGCCCGGTCTCGCCGAACTCGTACGAGTCAATTAGACGCGTAATATCGCGGGAAGTTTCGTTCAGGCGGTGCAGAATCCAGCGGTCCGCTGTGCCAAGCTCACCTGTAATGTCAATATCTTCAAAGGCTACGCCTTC
Organism: Paenibacillus sp. FSL R7-0210; assembly: GCF_038009085.1. Lineage (NCBI taxonomy): Bacteria > Bacillati > Bacillota > Bacilli > Caryophanales > Paenibacillaceae > Paenibacillus > Paenibacillus sp. FSL R7-0210. Next base: position 403,721 of record NZ_JBBPAR010000001.1, on the reverse strand, counting down.
CAGATTCATCAGCGCGAACCGGGAGGCATTCCAGATCTTGTTGGCAAAATTACGCGCCTGCTCTACCTTTTCCATACGGAACCGCAGATCCTGGCCCGCTGTACTGCCGGTAGTAATCATATAGCGCATGGCGTCAGCGCCGTACTGCTCGATAACATCCAGCGGATCAATACCGTTGCCCAGAGACTTGGACATCTTGCGTCCTTCGGCATCGCGTACGAGTCCGTGCATCAGCACATCGGAGAACGGCTTCTGGCCAGTGAATTCCATGGCTGAGAAAATCATGCGCGCTACCCAGAAGTAGATGATATCGTAGCCGGTAACCAGTACATTGTTCGGATAGTAACGCTGATAGTCGCTGCTGTCCTGATCAGGCCAGCCTAAGGTAGCGAACGGCCAGAGGTTCGAGCTGAACCAGGTATCCAGAACATCCTCATCCTGCTTCAGGTCGGACAGCCCGCTGATGCGGCGTGCTTCTTCTTCATCATGTGCAACTACAAGCTCCCCGGTGGATTCAGAGTACCAGGCCGGAATACGGTGGCCCCACCACAGTTGGCGGGAGATACACCAGTCGCGGACATTCTCGATCCAGTTCAGGTACGTCTTCTCGAAGCGGTCCGGCACGAAGTGGACCCCGTCACCGTCCTTCTGTGCAGCGATGGCTGCTTCTGCCAGCGGCTGCATTTTGACGAACCACTGGGTGGACAGATAAGGCTCTACTACGGCCCCGGAACGCTCACTGTGCCCAACCTGGTGTACATGATCCTCAATGGAGATCAGCACGCCTTGCTCCTTCAGGTCGGCTACGATGGCCTTACGGCAGTCGCTGCGGTCCATTCCCTGGTAAGCGCCCGCTTCCTCATTCATCACTCCGCCTTCATCCATTACGTTGATCTGCGGAAGGTTATGGCGGACTCCCATCTCGAAGTCGTTCGGATCATGCGCCGGTGTAATCTTAACTGCACCGCTGCCGAAATCCTTATCTACGTATTCATCGGCAATAACCGGAATCTCACGTAAGGTAACCGGCAGAATCAGCGTCTTACCGATCAGATCCTTATAGCGCTCATCCTCCGGATGTACCGCTACCGCTGTATCGCCCAGCATCGTCTCGGGCCGCGTGGTAGCCACCGTGATATGGCCGCTGCCATCCTTCAGCGGATAACGCAGATGGTACAGATGCCCGTTCACTTCCTTGTATTCAACCTCGATATCCGACAGCGCTGTACGGGCAGCCGGGTCCCAGTTAATAATCCGCTTGCCGCGATAGATCAGGCCCTTCTGGTACAGCTCCACAAATACCTTGCTTACCGCCTTCTTCATTCCATCATCAAAGGTAAAGCGTTCGCGGGAGTAATCGAGGGACAGGCCCATCTTAGCCCACTGGTCATGAATTGTCTCTGCATACTGGTCTTTCCAGGCCCACACCTGCTCCAGGAACTTCTCGCGTCCCAGATCATGGCGGGAGATTCCCTGCTGGCGCAGCTTCTGCTCTACCTTGGTCTGTGTAGCAATCCCTGCATGGTCTGTACCCGGCAGCCACAGGGTATCATACCCCTGCATCCGCTTGGTGCGGATCAGCACATCCTGAAGCGTGAAATCCAGCGCATGTCCGATATGCAGCATTCCTGTTACATTCGGCGGCGGAATCACGATGCTGTAAGGCTCCGCATCCGGCCGCTTGCCGGCTTCGAAGAAGCCCTTCTCCATCCAGTACGCATACCATTTCTTCTCTGCCGCTCCCGGATCATATGTAGTCGGCATGTCGCTCTGCTTGTGATTAGCTGAAGCGGTAGCTTCTGCCGCTTCCTGCCCGTTCGGCAGCTCTGCTGCTGCATTGTTGTTATCAGCCATTGTGAACCCTCCACTGTTAAATGTATTGAGTAGCTAGCGGTTTCTGAGAATACAAAAAGGCCCTTCGTCTCAAAGGACGAAAGGCCATTCTTTCGCGGTACCACCTTTGTTTCGCGCCAATAAAAAATAAACCACTGCCTTAAGTTCCCTTACAGGTTCCTGAAGCTTAGCGCGACACTCATGCAGGGTAACGGCTGCAACCGGCCGCATCCTAACCCGTCTTCATGATGAAGACAAGCTCAGAAGGGCAACTCCGGGGCGACTTCGGGGGCTGCATCCTGCGGGAATTCACACCAATGATAATCCCGCTCTCTGAAGGGCTGACCGCCTACTCTTCCCGTTCCCAGTCTTTATGCTAGTTATTACTTAGTTCAATAATACATTCAGTGTTATCCCTAGTCAACCAGCATATACACAATGGGCGCGCAGCAGACGTACATTGATGCCTACTCCCCGCTCCAGATCACTTGAACCACATTGAAGCCCTGATGGCTGCCCGTTCCGGGAGCGCCATCCAGCGTAACAGAGAATGTGCTTCCGGCATCAATAATCGAGAAGGCTGAGGCGGAGACTTCCTCAGACTTGGAGGTAGCTCCTTTTTGCACAAAATAGTCCTTGTACGTATTGCCGAGCGTCTCCAGGCTCTGCTTCGTACGGTAGCTGAAGGTTGCGGACGGCTTACCGGTCGCCGAGCCTTCGATCAGATCAAATATCTTCGCGTCCGCCGGAAGCGGGAAATCCGCCGGCAGGCTCTTCGGCCGCTTCACAGAATCTGCTGGTGTTCCAGTGGACGAGCCGCCGGAGGAGACAGCCGGAGCTGCAGCATCACCGATGATGACCCGGCTGGTTGCAGCATCGTAAGTAACAGCAGTGTTCAGCGCTTCGCCGATGGAGCGTACAGGCAGATAAGTGATGCCGTTATAGGTAATCGGGGCGAGGGTTTTGCCGTTGCCGTCTTTGGGCGTGTACGCCTGGCCGTTCACGACGATCCCGATTTTGTTGTTCAGGAGCGCCTTGATCTCCTGCAGATTACTGGCGGCGTAGACACCGGCCGAGACTGTGAGCGTCAAGCTTAGTGCGGCCGCAGTGGCTGCCACTTTTCTCTTCATGTGATATATCATCCTTCCAGAAGTAGTGTACCAGCGCATAGCTGCCTGAATGTGTAATGTATGTAGGCCGGTAGTGACTATTACCCCCGGCTGAACGGTTTGTAAACCAGAAGCGGATTTCACAAAGAAACAGGAACAGCCCCATACGTAAGGCAAGGGCTGTTCCTGTTAAGCCTGAATTCTCCGCACAGCGTCAATCTCAAGGAATGTATAATACCTGTCCCTCTTCTACAATCTGACCGGACAGCCGGTTATACATAGTCAGCTCCCGGGTGCTTAGCTGGTATTTCTCGGCTATGGTATCCAGCGTCTCTTCCCGCTGCACGATGCAGAGCCGTACCTTGCGGAACAGCTCTGTCCCGCCCATCCCGCCGATGAAACGGCTCTTCCACGCTGTATCATTGCCTGCCTCAGGAACAGCCTGCGCTACAGAGTCTATATTGCCCGAGAGCAGCTCCTCCTGCTCTCTGTTGGCGCGGCTTGCGCTGAGCAGCGAGGAGAAGGTGAGCGGCTCCTGCTCGGCGGCTCCCGGTTCTTTTTTGCTGCCAAGGGCAACCTTGAGATCTTGCTTCTCCTCCTGGGGAGACAAAGATTCCGCAGACAGGAAGACTTCATTGTCTGTGGCCTGGATCTCCTCTGCCGCCTCCCCTCCTTCGTTCCCGGCAAACAGCGCAGCAGCATCGTTGGCAGCGGAGGTAAGCACCGGCTCCGGCTGCGACACGGCATGAAGCTTCGCATTGCCCCAATGATCCACAGTATTCAAGGCGGCGGTGCCTGTCTGAAGCGTGGTGTCCTCCTGAACCGAGCCGTTCACAGCCGCTGGTGCCGTCTTCTCTCTGGAGGTGAGGAAGTGAGCGGAGGCCTTATCAGCCGCCGGCTTGCTGCCTGCCGAAGAAGCCGTATCCAGGCTATGGGTCCTTACTCTGGGTTCCTTGTCCTTCAGGGGTGTGGAGAGATAGGCCGCGGGCTGGCTGTAAGAAGTATCTTCCGCGTACAGCGCTGTCTCAGCCGGAGCAGCGGAGTTCTGATCTTCCGCAGAGCCCTCTGCAGTCCCTTCGCCATAGGTCCAGAGCGAATTCTCATACAGGGTATCATTCTCCGGATTGCGGATTATCTCCTCAGCCGCCCTGCTGTCTCCTGCCTCCGGCGAATACGCTACCGTGTATTCCTCCTGCTGCCAGGCCGGCTGTACATCTGCACTTCCGATTCCGCGTAGCGAGAGCACTCCGGTAATGTTGACGGTTCGCATCGTCAGCAGATCAATATCGAAATTCTCGATCTCCACCCCTATGTCATCAAGTGAGCTGACCCGGGTCAGCGGAACAGTGATTTCAACAGGTATTGCATGCTCCAGACGCTGTGTAAGGTCATCCTCCCCCCGGTAGAGTCCGGTGAGCAGCAGTTGTCCGTGTAGCTCGGCCCGGTCCTCCCGCTGGATGACCTGGATGTCGGGAACCAGCTCGACTTCCTCCAGCTCTGCTATTCCCGGAAGCTCTTCCGAAAGGTGAATGCGTTCATAAATATCAAACCGCAAGCCATGGGACTGGTCAAACACGGGAAATGTCCTCCTTCTTGGCATAATCTATCCCTGAGACAAGCCCAGAGTATAAGCCCAAAATGTTACTCCCCTCATGTATATGCTTCAATCAGGCAGGCATGACAACTTTGCCGCTTCAATTGCGGACAGCGCCTATCCCAGGGGAGGAAGGGCCGTACGTGCATCAGGAATAGAGTAGTGCTGCGGAAGCTTGACACGCATCGTTACGGCAAGCGGATTCCCCGGATCACCCTCGTTAAGCACATCTGCCGGATGAAAAGCTGCCGGCAGCGCACCCGCGCCCGGTTCTTCCCCAAACCGGAGGTGATCCGGAATTCCCGGCCGGCCCGCCCGCAGATTGACCGCTCTCTGGTATACATGCAGCGTACCCGCAGCCATGACATCCAGCGAACGGGTCTGCTCTGCCCAGTGCTTAGCCTGGAGGCCGGTGCGTCTTCTCAGCCCCTCATCCCCCAGCAGCTGCTCCATCTGCAGGGCGAGCTGAGCGGCATCTCCGGGAGGAACAATCCAGCCCGTCTCTCCCTGCCGGACCATCTCCGGCATGCCTGCGGTTCCGGCGACAATCGGCGCGATCCCGGCAAGCTGCGCTTCTGTAACCGAGAAAGGCTGCGTATCCTGGAGTGAGGGCTGCACATAGATGTCGGCAGCCCGGAGTGCAGCCGGAATATTGTTCAATTTCCCGGTGAAATGGACCTTCCCGGCGATACCCAGCAGGCGGGCCTGCTCCATGAGCTCCTCCAGGAGGCTGCCGATTCCGGCCACCGCACAGATCCACCGCTGACAGCGCTGCTCCAGAATGCCTAGCGCCTCTATCAGCACATGGACGCCTTTAATATATTCAAGACGTCCGGCATACATGATTACAGGGATTCCTTCTGCAAATTGAAGCGGTGGCGTCTCTGCGGCCCTGGCTGCATATTGATGCAGGTCCAACCCGTACGGCAAGGTATGAATACGGTCCGGGCTGACCCCCAGGCTCTGCGTAAGCTGTCCGATCCACTCCGAAGAGACCAGAATCTGGTCAGCCGCCTGGGCACCCAGTGTCTCAAGCCTGCGGAAGTAGCTCCAGATCGGCCGCTGCTCATAGGCCTCCCGGGTCAGTCCGGGCTCAAGTCCTTTGTACTCATAGTAGGTCTCCTTGGTCAATGCCCCATGAACACTTGCGACCAGCAGAACAGGACGGCGCATGATCCGCCGCAGTGCATATGTGGCTATAGGGTCCTGGGCATGAATGACATCATATTCCTCCAGCCCCAGCACAGCGGCGCCGCCCTCGAATACGTAACGCCCCAGCTCAAAGCTGAAGATGCCATGCTCCAGATGCAGCGAGGGGAACCGGCCGATATCAAGCTGGGGCAGCAGCAGCGAATAGAAGGCTTTTTTATCAAAAGACTCCGTCCGGTTGAGCAAATACAATGTATTGTTCTCCACATGGCTGCCCATCAGTGTAACGGAATGGCCCTGCTCGCCCAGCTTGTCGGCCAGCTGCTTCATATACGTCCAAATTCCGCCCATATTGGTGAGGCCCCAGTAGGTGACCAGCAATATCTTCATGCATTCCTCTCCCCGGCTATAGATGTATTTAGGTACAGGAGCAGTCTGCTCCACCCTAATCAGAATAGTATATGTAGGCTGCGGGCAGGCGGAAAGGGATATATGATCATTCCCTGCAAATTTCAAAAATATCTTTTAATCAAGAATCATCTTTTCGGGTATAATCGGTATAAATCCTGAAAGGAAATTTCCGACATGTCAAAAGCGAGGGTATTTGACCTTTTTCTATTTGTCGCATCCCTGGCTATAGCCTTCATTCCCGCGCATGCTGTAGTCCTGGACGCTACCTATATAAAAGCATTACTGCTATACACTATCTTCTCCAGCATCTACTTCCAATTGCGGATTGTGACCCGGAGCGGGAACTCAACAATCGATTATGCCATCAGCTATACCTCCTCCTTCGGGATTTTTGCCGGTCCGCTCGGCACGCTCCTGTTCGAGACTGTATACCGGTTCATCGTATATTTCTATAAAAAGAAAACAAAAACCGCCGATCCCGGAGAGTTCCTGGATACCTTCTACAATATCGGTTCGTTCACACTGGGCGGCTCTGCTGCGTACTATCTGTATACGGCGCTCTCTCCCCTGGCGGACAAGCTTCTTCTCGGATACTGGCTGTTGTTCCTGCTCGTGGTCTGCGTTACCACCCTGCTGTCCTCCACCTTCCTGGTGCTGACCTTTGCCTTGTCGGGAGATATCAAGACACGCCGGGAAGCGAGGAACCTACTGTTCCGAAGCCGGAATCTGCTGGATTTCAGCAAGGTGGCTCTTAGTAATGCTCTGCTGCTGCGGCTGCTGCAAATGGAGAAATGGGAGATGCTGATCGCCCTGTTCCTGCTCAACTATGTAGTCAGTATCTCGTTCTATTCCAAGTCGCAGAGTGCCCAGCACAAGTATGAACGCGACAAATTCGAGCAGATGGCTTACCGCGACTTCCTGACCGGAACCTATAACCGGGCGCATATGGACAAGATGATGAAGGAGCTGAACCAGGGCGGGGAGTACATCGGGATTGTAGTGGCGGATATCGACCGGTTCAAAAAAATCAATGACAGCTACAACCACGCCGTTGGTGACCGGGTCATTGTTCATTTTGCCAAGACGCTGCAGAAGCATCTGCAGGAACAGGATGTTCTGTTCCGCAGCGGCGGGGAAGAGTTCACGCTCTTCCTAAGGGGCAAGACCTTCGAGGAGTGCAGAACGCAGATTCAGGAGATTCTGGACAGCCTTCACGGTCACACCGTAAGTGCAGAATTCGAGGAGCAGATCATCCGCGTGCCCTATTCGGCATCCTTCGGACTCTTTTACTATAAGGCAGACCCGGATCAGAAGACCTCTATGGAAAAAGGGTATGTCTACGCCGACCAGCTCCTGCTGGAGTCCAAGAAGCTTGGCCGCAACCGTCTGTCTTACCGGAATGATGTGCAGCCGTAAGCACATGTTCCGCGCAGGGGAACTGCGTGGGAGGGGCCCTCATAATAATATCCCAAATAAGAACAAGAGCCGCTCTCCGTCAAGCGGATGGACGGCTCTTAGTGTTCCTATTTCGGAATGCCGGCGGCTACAGTTCAGCAGCCTTAAAGGTATCTCCACCGGCAATCGTGCCGGAGTTAAAACCCTTGTAGAACCAGCGCTTGCGTTGTTCGGACGTTCCGTGTGTGAAGCTGTCCGGCACCACATATCCCTGCGCCCGCTTCTGGATCGTATCATCACCCACCGCGCTCGCAGCAGTCAGCGCCTCTTCGAGGTCTCCTTCCTCCAGCAGATTCATCCCCTGGGCATGATGGGCCCATACCCCGGCATAATAATCGGCCTGCAGCTCGAAGCGGACCTGAACCTTGTTGAATTCAGTCTCGCTGAGACGCTGGCGCTCTGAATTCAGCTGCTCGGAAGCGCCCAGCAGCGTCTGCACATGATGACCCACCTCGTGGGCAATCACATACGCCATGGCGAAGTCACCCGGCGCCTTGAACTGCTGCTGCAGCTCATCATAGAAACTGAGGTCGATATACAGGTTGGCATCCCCCGGGCAATAGAACGGGCCGACGGCCGAGCTCGCGGTTCCGCAGGCAGAGTTCACGCTGCCGCTGTAGAGCACAAGCGTCGGGTCCTGATAAGTCATCCCCTGCTCCTTGAAGATATCGGACCAGACATCCTCGGTATCGGCCAGCACCACGGATACGAACTCGGATAACTCCTTCTCCTGGGCGCTCTGTTCATAAGGGACGCTTGAGTTCGTGCCCGAACCCGTTGAAGTCAAATTCCCCATAATATCGCCGATATTCCCTCCGCTCAGCAGCGTAACAATCACTATAATCACAATCCCGCTGATTCCGCCGCCAATCAGCTTGCCCCCGCCTCCGCCGCCGCGGCCTCTGCGGTCTTCCACATTGGAACTGCCTCTTCTACCCTGCCATTTCATGGCCTTCCCCCCAGTTATGAATACTCGCGCATGCTGATGTATTTGTACTTATTACTGTTATACCCATAATTGCAGGGGTGCCACTCTCTTGAACAGCGGAGCTGGTCTGTCGACAAATGGAAACAGCATAGCAAAACCCCTCCACAGCCGCAGCCATGAAGGGGTTAACATCGTTTAAATGATGGAACAGCTGTTTATTTTGCAGCTTTGGCCGCACTTAGAATGGCCTTCAGGTAACCTTGAGTATCCACCAGAGTTGCACCGCTTACAGCGTCAACAACTTGCTCTTTGCTTTTGTTAGTCAGTGTAGCTTCAAGGGATTTTATAGTTTTGCCTGTTGCGAATTTCTCGATAGCCGCCAGGTTCTTGTCATAGGCTACTGTCGATTTGGCTTCTTCCGTCATGTGCTCACTGTAGTATTTGGCGTTGGCCTTCTTGGAGGCCAGCACCATATTAGGGTCTTTGTAATTCTTTCCAAAATCCTTGTCCGAGTTCGGTACGCCAGTGGCTACATCGGTGCCCAGGAACTGATAATCATCCAGCGAAGCCGCAACGATTACGCCATTCTGGACTACAGCAACCGCTACGGTGAAGCATTTGGTGCCATGGGCAGCCGCTTCCACCCGGCCTACCTTAAGCGGTGCACTCGCTGCCGAAGTGACATTGTTCAGAGCGCCGCTGTTCCCTACCCCGACAAGTGCCAACGAGATGCCGGCCACGAGCATTAACTTAGTAACTTTTTTCACAAATATTCCCCCAGTTCATCAAATAGACTGCGCTTACATAATATTTTTATCAATATATTGGAAGCTCGTCAGTTACAAATGTTACTGGAAATCTGCAAATATCTGGATTGTAAATGCGCAGAGGGAAATTAAAGGGGATATTTGGAGACCAAGCTGCCAAAATAGCAGTCAGCCTCCATAGATTAGCTGCAATTCTCTTTAACCGCCACCTTGTCATTCGTGATTATTACCTTGGAATATCCGGATAAAGTTTCGGTGTAGGAGCATACTCCGATGGTTTTGGGAACGTCCGGTTCTCTCGGGTCTGAATACTTCAGATAAATTCCGCCTTCACCGCTTAAGGTCAGCCGGGGCTTAATTTTTAATGTTTTTCCGCTTTTGAGTATCTTGCCAACTTCGTCTGCTGACGCCTCCGCTGCTGCGCCGGTTACCACTCCTGTCTCCTGAATACTCAGCTCAAAGTCCGATTGATTGTCTACCGTCACCCGGAAGCTCTGAAGCTGGGCAACCAGACCCAGTACACCGTAGTTGTTGTTCAGTTGCACAACCACCATTATTCCGGCGGCAATCACCAGGGTCGAGGCGGCTAAGATTCCTAACACTCTGCGATTCCATCTCAATCTCACAGCCAGATCATCTCCTCATATTAGTAAGACGGGCTTGAGCGCGGAAATGTATCAGAGGACACGTGGGCTAACTGGTGGCTACAATGAAATAAGTGGAAAAAGGACAACTGTTCACCAGTAAATCTACGAATATCCGGCAACAGTTGGAACAACAACACTTATATAACCTGAAAATAAACATATAGGACATATTGAGAAAATTAGATGCCCTAAATCCACTTAACGTTCCCTGGAGAGTAATAGTGCGTAAATAATCCACTTCTTGTTCGATGTTTCGGCTGGGGGAGGTCACACTGAACAACAACTAAAAAGCCGAGCCGCAATCCTCCAGATATCAGAGAAACGCGGCCCGGCTGGGCATGGCATCTATTGAGTTACTTAACTTCACGGAGCCGATTAGGTAATGGCCTACTCCTGATCTACGCCGCCGATTTGCTCGCGCAGGCGGCGCAGATCCTCCGGCCAGGGATCTGATACCTCGATCTTACTTCGGGTCCAGGGGTGGGCGAAAATCAGCTTCTCGCCATGCAGTGCCTGGCGGTCGGAACTCTCCTGCTTCGCCTTGACTCCCGGCTTCGAAGGTGGAGCTGGCGGCTGCTTGCCTTGGACTTGCAAACCAGGGGTAAGGCCTGCCTTCTCCTGCTCTTCGAACCAGGCCGTAATGGCAGATTTCACCTGACCAGGCTCCGAACGAAGGGGCTGCTTCTCCTTAAGGCTGTTGCCGGAAGGAATGCCCGCAGTATGCCAGGCCGATCCTCCATAGAGGTCGTCCCCGAAGAGCGGATGCCCCGCATGGCTGAGGTGGACACGAATCTGATGCGTCCGGCCCGTCTCCAGCTGCAGCTTCACTACGGTCCCGCCGGGCAGGGCTTCGCGTCCCACAATCCGTGTTACCGCCTCCTGCCCTCCCGGGGATACCCGCCTGCGCGCCGCATGATGGCGGTCACGGCCGATCGGGGCATCGATCACCGTAAGCTCCGGCGGCACTGTGCCTTCAACAATCGCGGCATACAGGCGGGATACGTTCTTCTCACGCATATCCTCATCCAGCACAAGCTGGGCGTATTCGTTCTTCGCATACAGTACAGGTCCGGTAGTATCCTTGTCCAGCCGGTGGATATGGCGGACGGCAATCCCTCCGCCGGAGGCCGCATAATGCGCGGCTACGAGATGATCCAGCGTCACTTCCGTGCTGCTTCCGTCCGGATGAACCGCCAGACCCGCAGGCTTGTGGACCACAAGGCAGAAGTCGTCCTCGAACAGCACCTCAGCCGTAGCCTCCTGCCATACCGGCTCTATTCCGGCTTCCCGGTGAGGGAATAGGGCCAGCCGCAGCCGGTCGCCCCGCCACTGGATGCCGTTCTCGCGGCGCAGCCGGGCGTGCAGCTTCGCTGGCATCCCGGCTACGCCCAGCAGCCAGGCATCGATGGCGGCCTGCTTGTCGGCAGCCGCTGTAATGATCCGGCCAGGCATGGCTTCCAGCCATTCTCCGCGCCGGGTCCACTTGCCGCCGCCCGCGAAGGGGCCGCTGGCGCCATCACTTCCGTCTTGGATCTCGCCGCCGCCATGCTGGCCGGACAGCTCCTCCGGTCCAGCCGTCATAGCGATTTCAGGGCCTGGTAATGGCCCGCAATCGTATCGTCAATATCCTGCTCGCTGTGCGCAGCAGATACGAACATTCCCTCGAACTGGGACGGCGGAACGCTGATGCCCTGATCCAGCATTTTACCGAAATAACGCTTGAACAGCTCCAGGTTACTGGTCTTGGCCGTCTCGAAGTTAATGACCGGCTCCTCCGTGAAGAACGGACATACCATCGAGCCCACGCGGTTAATCGTCAGCGGAATTCCCGTCTCCTGCGCATTGCGCTTAAGTCCGGCTTCCAGTCTCGCGCCAAGCGACTCCAGACGGGTGTAGACCTCAGGGGTCAGCAGCGCAAGCGTGCTGTAGCCCGCCGCCATCGCCAGCGGATTCCCGCTGAGTGTGCCCGCCTGATAGATCGGGCCGGACGGGGCGATCTGCTCCATGATCTCTCTTTTGCCGCCGTAAGCCCCTACAGGCAGACCGCCGCCAATCACCTTGCCGAAGCAGGTCAGATCCGGGTCCATCCCGAACAGCCCCTGCGCACATCCCCGGTCCACACGGAAGCCGGTCATCACCTCGTCAAAAATCAGCAACGCCCCGTACCCTGTCGTCACCTTGCGGAGACCCTCCAAGAAGCCCGGAAGCGGAGGCACTACGCCCATATTTCCGGCGATCGGCTCAACGATGATAGCGGCAATCTCGTTGCCGTAACGTTCAAACGCGATTTTGACCCCGTCCAGGTCATTATAAGGTACCGTGATCGTATTCACGGCCACACCTTCCGGCACGCCCGGACTATCCGGCAGCCCCAAGGTCGCCACCCCGGAACCGGCCTTAATCAGCAGGCTGTCGGCATGGCCGTGATAGGAGCCTTCGAATTTGAGGATTTTGCTGCGTCCGGTATAGCCGCGGGCCAGTCTGATCGCGCTCATTGTCGCTTCCGTTCCCGAGTTCACCATGCGGACAATGTCCACCGAGGCTACGCGTTCTACCACGGTTTTGGCCATTGCGGTCTCAAGCAGGGTCGGCGCGCCGAAGCTTGTCCCTCTGGCCGCAGTCTCCTGCAGCGCCTTCACCACCTCAGGATGGGCATGTCCCATAATCAGCGGTCCCCACGAGCAGACGTAGTCAATGAAGCTGTTGCCGTCAATATCGTAGATCCGTGAGCCTTCGCCCCTCTCCACATAGACCGGGGTCAATCCTACAGATTTGAATGCCCGGACTGGGCTGTTCACCCCGCCGGGAATATATTGTTTTGCCTCTTCAAAAGCCATGCGGGAAGCCTCTTCCCGGCGGTTCAACGGCATATTGCCCATGCTTGTTCCCTCCAGTTCCTGATCCTAGCCGCGCAGCCAACGGGCTGCGTCCTTGGCGAAATAGGTAATAATTATATCTGCTCCGGCGCGCTTCATGCCGGTCAGCATCTCCAGCACAACCGCCTGCTCATCGATCCAGCCCTGCTGCGCAGCCGCCTTGACCATCGAGTACTCACCGCTGACGTTGTAGGCTACAAGCGGCAGATCGAACTGGTCGCGGATGGTGCGGATGACATCCAGATAAGCCAGCGCAGGCTTCACCATCAGCATGTCCGCGCCTTCCAGCACATCGGAATCCGCTTCGCGAACGGCTTCCCGCAGGTTGGCCGGGTCCATCTGATACGTCTTGCGGTTGCCGAACTGGGGAGCGGAATCCGCTGCTTCGCGGAACGGGCCGTAGAAGGCGGAGGCGTATTTTACCGAATAGGACATAATCGGCACCTGCTCGAAGCCATTCGCATCGAGTCCGGCACGGATCGCCTGCACGAATCCGTCCATCATGTTGGACGGCGCGATAATATCCGCCCCTGCCCGGGCCTGCGAGACCGCCGTGCGGGTCAGCAGCTCAAGCGAAGCATCGTTGATTACATCCCCGTGCACCACACCGTCCACCGTATGGGTATGCACCATGCCGCAGTGGCCGTGGTCGGTGAATTCACACAGGCAGGTATCGGCGACAACCAGTAGGTCGGGATACCATTTTTTGATCAGACGCGTGGCTTCCTGCACAATGCCATCGTCTGCGAAGCCGGACGAGCCAACCGCATCCTTCGTCTCGGGAATACCGAACAGCAGTACCGCCGGAATGCCGAGGGAAGCAATCTCATCCACCTCCGCCTTCAGCGTATCCAGCGAGAAATGATAGACGCCGGGCATGGAGCTGATCTCATTCTTCACACCTGTTCCATAGGTTACAAAAATCGGCTGGATGAAATCCAGCACATTCAGAACGGTCTCGCGCACCATGCCGCGAATACCGGCCGACCCGCGCAAACGGCGGTGTCTGGTTATTGGAAAGCTCATTTGTTGTATCCTCCTGTTCAGTAAGTATATAATCACATCTATTCGTCTTAAGCAGTATTGAGATGTTAAAGTTATCGCTGCCAGTAGGCCAGACCCGTTTGCAATGCTCAAAGACAATGCTGACAGATCCGGCAGGAACAGGCTATCTCAGCCTCGTCGATTCATTCCAGCGGCATAGCTCCTGCACCAGTCCTTCGATGGTGGCTTCTTCCGGGAGCAGTCCCGGAGTGAGGCCCGCTTCGACTGCGGTCTGCTCGGTAACCGGGCCGATGCAGGCAATCTTGACGCCCGCCAGCAACTCCAGCGGATCTTCCAGGCCCATTCTCTTCAGAATGCCGAGGAAATTGCGCACCGTGGACGAGCTGGTGAAGGTTACCGCATGGATGCGCTTCTCCTCCAGCAGCTTCACCAGCTCAATATCATCCTCCCCGGTGACAATCGTCTCATACGTATCCACCTCGGTCACTTCCAGCCCCAGTTCCCCGAGCTTCGCCGGCAGCCACTCACGCGCCAGGTCGCCGCGCGGAAGCAGCACCTTCTGCCCGGACTTAAGCTCGGGGCCGAAGGTTTCGATCAGCCCTTCCGCCTGAAAGCGTCCGGGCAGCTCCTCGGAGATCAGCCCGCGCTCTGCGAGCGCCGCAGCCGTCCCCGGTCCCACAGCGCACAGCCGCGCCCCGTGCAAACTGCGGATATCCAGCTTCTGCTGCGTCAGATGACGCATGAAGAAGTCTACGCCGTTCGGACTGGTGAAGAACACCCAGTCGTACGCCGCAAGCCCGCCAAGAGCCGCAGCGATCTCCGCCTGCTTGCCCGCATCCCGCTGCATCACCGTCTCAATGACCGGGAACTCATACGGCTCGCCGCCCAGCTCCTCGATCCGGTCCACCAGCTCACTTGCCTGTGCGCGTGCCCGCGTCACTACAATGCGCTTGCCGAACAGCGGCAGCGCCTCCACCCACATCAGGTGCTCCCGCTGGAGCACAACATCACCGACCACAATAACCGCCGGCGGCTGAAAATCCGCTGCCGTAACCTTCGCCTCAATATCGGCCAGCGTGCCGGTCAGCGTCTCCTGATCCGCACGGGTTCCCCAGCGCACCAGCGCCACCGGAGTTTCCGGCGGACGTCCGTGCTTCATGAGCTGGGCGCTGATGTAGCCAATTTTGGCGACACCCATCAGGAATACCAGCGTGCCTGTCGCATTCGTTACTTTATCCCATTGAATGGAATGATCCAGCTTATCCGGGCTCTCATGGCCGGTAATAATCGACAGGGAAGACGATGCCTCCCGGTGGGTCACCGGAATACCGGCATACGCCGGGACGCTGATGGCCGAGGTAATGCCCGGCACAATCTCATAGTAGATGCCATTCCTGCGCAGCAGCTCCGCTTCTTCACCCACCCGGCCAAAAATCACGGGGTCCCCGCCCTTCAGACGCACCACCGTTTTGCCCTCCAATGCGAGATCTACCAGCAGCTGATTAATATCCTCCTGCTTCATCGTATGGCGGTCCGAAAGCTTGCCTACGTATATTTTCTCACCGCCGGGCTTCATCCATTTCAGCAGCCTTGGACTGGCCAGCCTGTCATAGACCAGCACATCGGCCTTCCGGATACACTCCAGCCCCTTGACTGTAATCAGCTTCGCATCCCCCGGACCTGCACCTACCAGATATACCTTCCCCGCCATCTCCGTCATCCCCTTATCCCTCTACACATGCGATTCTGGCCTGCATAAGCTTCTCCCCAACGCACACTATTCCCTGTCTAACCCTTACCCCTTATTCCCTTACATCTGCCAAAATCTTCTCCGCACCTCTGGCCACCAGCTTACGCGCGACCTCCGAACCCAGCTCCACCGGATCATTGCCGGTGCAGGTCTCCTTCAGAATGACTGTGCCGTCCGGTGTTCCGACCATTCCGGTTAACGTTATGGACGGACCTGCAGCTTCGCCTTCCGGCTCAAGGATCGCGTAAGCGCCGATCGGCACCTGACAGCCGCCGTTCAGGGCGCCCAGGAAGGTCCGCTCCGCTGTCACCGTGAGTGCCGTGCGCTCATCATTATACAGCGCCAGCAGCTTGCGCAGTTCCTCATCGTCCTCACGGCACTCAATACCGAGTGCTCCTTGGCCTACAGCGGGCAGGCAGACCTCAGGCGGCAAATATGCCGTAATCCGGTCCTGCCAGCCCATCCGCGACAGCCCCGCTGCTGCCAGCAGAATCGCGTCATATTCGCCGCTCTCCAGCTTCTTCAGCCGCGAATCAATATTGCCGCGTACCGGCTCAATAAGCAGATCCGGCCGGAGTGCAGCCAGTTGGCTGGAGCGCCGCAGACTGCTTGTTCCTACGCGCGCGCCTTGCGGCAGACCCTCCAGGCCCACTCCGCTATTAGAGATCAGAACGTCGCGCGGATCTTCACGCTTCGGCACCGCACCATTCATCAAGCCTTCCGGCAATTCGGAAGGCATATCCTTCATGCTATGTACTGCCATATCAATATCCTTTGCCAGCATCGCCTGTTCAATTTCCTTGACGAACAGACCTTTGCCGCCCACTTTGGACAGGGTCACATCGAGAATCCGGTCACCCTTAGTCACAATCTTATGCACCTCAAAAGTAAAATCAAACCCATGCTCTCCGCTAAGCCGCTCCAGATCAGCAATCACATGCCCCGTCTGCGTTAAAGCCAGCGCACTTTGTCTGCTGCCCACGATAATCTTCCGCATGCCCACTCCCCCTGTTCAAGTCAGTCCCTTATTCCATCCGCCGCCGTAACTATCCCCTGAATTTGCTCGATTGAGCTGATTCGGCCGTATTCAGTTGTATTTATACACCTCATTTGCTCGAATGAGCTGATTCGGCCGAATTAAGGGCATTTTTGCCCTTGCTTTGCTCATCTCGGTAGCCCAGCTACTTAAGCCCCCTATTCCTCCCGGTTGCGCGCCACCCAAGCCTCAATCTCCTCGGCCGTCCATGGTATAAAGGTGCCCTGCCGCAGCTCATTCAACACATCCAGCTTCCCCAGCCGCCGCAAGAGCCGCGACCGGTTCTCTGCCGCTGGCTCCAGCTGCTTAATCGCTGTCCGCAGCTCATGCAGGAAATCCAGATACGGCTCATATTCCTCGCCAAGCAGCCCCGCAATCTGCTGCGTAATATCCGCAGCCGCAGACGGTCCCGCCCCGGAGGTCGAGACCGCAACCGTCAAGCGCCCGCGGCGGAGCACGCCGGGCGTAATGAATGTGCCCGCCTCCGCATGGCTGCCCACATTAACGGGCAGCCCCAGCTGCCGGGCTTCCGCGGCAACGGCCTCGTTCACCGCCCTATTATCGCTGGCGGCATAGACCAGAACCGCTCCCTGGAGATCCCCGGGAGCATAGGGGCGGCTGATCCATTGCAGCCGCCCCTCATCAGCCATCGCAGCCAGCGTCCCGCTGAGCGAGGGGCTGATCACCACCAGTTCCGCGCCTGCTTCCAGCAGCGGACCCGCCTTACGTGCAGCCACCGCCCCGCCTCCAACGATCACCACGCGCCGGCCTTCCACATCCAGCATAATCGGCAGATACTTTTTCATCCTGCTCACTCCAGCTCTCCCCAGCACTTCCAACTCGCTCTCATCCATCGTCCATCCCACTTCATTCCCCGCCCCAGCCATGGAACTCCGACCAGGAATTCAGCAGGAAATTAAGAATAATGAAGCCGTAACCCGCAATCGCCCAGCGGGCCATGACTGTACCGCTTCGGCGGCCGGAGAACTTCAGCACAAGGTAGACGATGTAGACGCCTAGGCCCGTAAGCGTAGTCAGTACCTTCGTATCCTGAAACAGCGGTGTCCGCCCTTCCGCGACAATCGACAGTCCCGCCAGAATCAGCGAGGCCAGCAGCAGCGGAACTCCGGCCAGGATCGCCGTGTAGGAATATTTGTCCATCGTCTCCAGGCTGGGCAGCCTGCGGACGCGGTCATCCCACTTCTTATTCTTCAGCTTCGTATGCAGGAACAGATACATTATCGCAAATACCGTCCCCAGTGTCAGTGCGGCAAAGCTCAGATTCGCCAAAATGACATGCATCGCCAGCCACCCGTGCACCGCACTCCAGCTCTGCAGCGTATGATCCTCTGCCGTCAGCCATACCCGGTTCAGCAGAAATACGCTGAAGCCCGCCATGCTGAGCAGCAGCACCGTGAACTCACCGCCGCGTGTATACGTCACGGCAAACGAGGTAACCACCATGCTGAAGGAGAACCAGAACAGGAAATCATAAGGCGTGAAAATCGGCAATCCGCCCTCCTGGGAGAAGCGGATCGCAAGGCCGGTCAGCTGAAGCAGGCCTACGACAGCAAGAAGCCCTGTGCCCAGCCGCTTTCCGCCCGGATTGCGCCGAAGGCAATCCGAGAAAACAAACAGCAGGCTCAGGGCATATAGCAGCAGAGCGGCATCATATATTCCGTTCAGCAGTAGCATGTTGCTCACCCGCCCAGCAGACCGGCTGGGGTAAGCACCGCTCCCGGCCCCCGGATCTCTCCGCCGGAGGGCCGTTCAGCAGAGCTGCGCTGATGCGGTTCAACACTTCCACCGGCCGGAGCTGCATCCAGCTGCTCCTGCAGAGCGAAGATTTGAGTGAAATACTCCAGTGCTTCATTGCCCTGCTTGCCGCCGGACATCTCCTTGATCACATTGATCGGATCATGCATCATCTGGTTGACAATGCTCTTGGTCAGCCGGCGGATCACCTTGCGCTGATGCTCATCCAGCTCAGGCAGCTTGTTGAACAGACTATCCATCGTTTCTTCATATATTCCGTTAGACTTGTCCTGCAGTGCACGGATCACTGGTCTGACGCCCAGCGTCTTCAGCCATTGCTGGAAATCCGCCATTTCGCCTTCAATCATAACCTCGATCTTGGCGGCTTCACTGCGGCGCATCTCCAGATTGCTCTCCACAATGCCTTCCAGATCATCGATATCATAGAGGAATACATCCGGCACACTGGCAGCAGCAGGGTCAATATCGCGCGGCACAGCAATGTCGATCATGAACAGCGGCCGTGAAGGGCGGCGCTTCATGCCCTCGGCTACCTGGGCCGCCGTCAGCACATAGCCGTCTGCACCCGTAGAGCTGATCACAATATCCACTTCATCCAGAGACTTCAGCGCCTCTTCAATCGTGCTGGGCTTACCCGAGAATTTCTCGGCCAGCTCGATAGCACGGGACAAGGTACGGTTGGCGACAATCACTTCCGCCGCGCCGCTGCTGTACAGATGCTTCACCGTCAGCTCGCTCATTTTGCCGGCGCCGAGAATGAGCACTCTTTTGCCGGTGAACATGCCGAAGATCCGCTTCCCCAGCTCCACTGCCGCATAGCTGACCGACACCGCGCTCTCGCCAATCGAGGTCTCACTATGCGCACGCTTGCCGAGCGTCACCGCCTGCTTGAACAGCCGGTTGAACCAGGTTCCGGTAACCCCTTCCGCCTGAGCCGTCAGGAAGGCACTGCGCACCTGACCCAGAATCTGTGTCTCGCCAATCACCATGGAATCCAGACCGCAGGTGACACGCATCAGATGGGCAATCGCCTGCTCGTCTTCATATATATACATATGTTGCGTAAATACATCGCTTCTTACTCCGAACCACTGCTCCATGAAGCTGCGGATGAAATATCCGCACATATGAAGGCGGTCCACGACCACATAAATTTCCGTCCGGTTACAGGTGGCGACAACGACCCCTTCCAGAACGCTCTTCGTCTGCAGCAGCTGATGAAGCGCAGCAGGCAGATCCTTTTCGGCAAAAGCGAACTGTTCCCTCACCTCTACGGGAGCCGTACGGTAATTCAGGCCAACGACGACAATATGCATCGCTTGTTCACCATCCTAATCTATATTCATTGGTGTAGGCTCTGTTACTGCTTAGCAGCAAATATTAGTATCAATTTCACAAGATCTCAAATCGCTGTGTTAAGTATATCACATCAAAATACGGCTTTTAACAAAACCTTTGAACTATTTATGAATTGCAGATAATAATTATTATAAACAAGTTCGAAAGTTATGGAATATAACATATTGATGAAATATTGACACACTTTATTGCGGATGATAGCATATAACAAATGATCTGAGTTAAGTTTTATGACATATGTAGCAAAAATAATCTGATTATCCGTATCCAAGTTAGCATCACGTCAGTTATATCTCTTCAAACCTCTCTTGTATAAGCCCGTTAATCCGGAATGGGCGTATCTACAGGCAACCGTAAATTGCCCCAGGCTACAAGAGGCCAGACCCCCTGCTGGATTAATCAGTGTGAGCTCACGGGCGAAACCGTGCTTTTCTCCGCTGATGTATCCTGCTTTGGACTGCGCCTCCTTTAGCCTGGGGTTTTTGACATCCATTATAATAGAAGGAGTGAGGGCAATGAGTCCATCCTACGCAAGCTTAAGTGAATCGATCCGTGAGGCCAAGAATGTGAGGATCTACAAGAACAAGGACACCGCCTATGACTTCAAGCTCTACCCTTTCGGAGAACGCGGTACGTACATTGCCCCCGAGCTGATCCGTGAAATCACTCACAATCTGGCGGATGCTGTAACGGAGCAGTTTCCCGATTTTGATTACATTGTCTCCCCTGAACCCGGCGGTCATACCTGGGGGATGCTGGCTGCCTATAAGCTGATGAAGCCGATGAATATTCTGCGGCTTAGCACGGAGCTGTATGAGAATTATGAGGTTAGTGTCAGACGCGAGACGGCGTATAATGAGAATTATATCTATTTTGACGGCTTCTCTGCCGGTGACCGCGTGCTGCTGCTGGATGATGTGATTAGTTCAGGTGCTACGATCCGCTGCATTGCTGCTCAGTTGTCCGTGATGGGCATAGAGCTCGTCGGTGTGCAGGCGATTCTGGCCAAAGGGGAGCATTACAAGCAGCTGGAAGCGGACATTGGAGTACCCGTCAGATTTTTGTCCCAGGTATGAGTTGTAAAAAAATAGCAGGGGAGTGACAAGCCATGGCTTTTTATTACGAGCAGCCTTCAAGAACCTTCAGTGAGTTCCTGCTGGTACCCAGCCTGACCACCAAAGATTGCATTCCCGCAAATGTGGATCTTAGCACACCGGTAACCAAATTCCGGCGAGGAGAGACCCCGGCACTGACCATGAACCTCCCCGTGACTTCGGCCGTAATGCAGGCGGTATCCGACCATAACATGGCGATTGCCCTGGCCAAAAGCGGCGGCATCTCCTTCATCTATGGCTCGCAGTCTATCGAGCAGCAGGTCGAGATGGTCCGCCGGGTCAAAAAATTCAAGGCCGGCTTCGTCCTCAGCGACTCCAATTTGCGGCCGGAGGATACCCTGCAGGATGTGCTGGCGCTCAAAGCACGCAGCGGCCACTCTACCATTGCCATTACGGACAACGGGGAACCGACTGGCAAGCTGATGGGGATTGTCACCAGCCGCGATTACCGCGAGAACCGGCTGCCTCCGGAATGCCCGATTACGGAGTTCATGACTCCGCTCGCTTCGCTGATATTCGCGCGGGAAGGTATTACCCTGACCGAAGCGAACGACATGATCTGGGACCACAAGCTGAACTGCCTGCCGATTGTAAATGCCGGCGGACATCTCGTCCATCTCGTCTTCCGCAAGGATTATGACAGCCACCAGGAGTATCCGCTGGAGCTGCATGACGGCAACAAGCAGCTGATTGTCGGCGCGGGTATCAACTCCAGGGATTACAAGGACCGTGTACCGGCGCTGGTCGAAGCCGGGGCAGATGTGCTGTGCATTGATTCCTCGGACGGTTACTCGGAGTGGCAGGCGGAGACCATCCATTATATTAAGGAGACTTTCGGGGAGAGCGTGAAGGTCGGCGCGGGCAATGTTGTTGACAAGGAAGGCTTCCTGTACCTCGTAGAGGCAGGAGCAGATTTCATCAAAGTCGGTATCGGCGGCGGCTCCATCTGCATCACCCGGGAGCAAAAGGGCATCGGCCGGGGCCAGGCCTCCTCTGTCATCGAAGTGGCGGCGGCCCGCCAGGAATATTATGAGCAGACCGGCATCTATGTCCCCATCTGCTCGGACGGCGGGATTGTCCATGATTATCATATTGTGCTGGCGCTGGCGATGGGCGCTGACTTCGTGATGCTTGGGCGCTATTTTGCCAGATTCGATGAGAGTCCCGGACGCAAGCTGCTGGTCGGCGGGAACTTCGTGAAGGAATATTGGGGCGAAGGCTCCAGCCGGGCCCGCAACTGGCAGCGTTATGACTTCGGCAATGCCGATAAGGAGAGCAAGCTGGAGTTCGAGGAAGGCGTGGATTCTTTCATTCCCTATGCGGGACGGCTTAAGGACAATCTCGATCTCAGCATCAGCAAAATCAAGTCCACCATGTGCAATTGCGGCTCGCTGACCATCCCGGAACTACAGCAGAAGGCCAAGATTACCCTGGTCTCCTCGACAACGATCTTTGAAGGAGGCGCACATGATGTTATGCTTAAGGAAAAGGACAGATCATCCTCGTGATCACATCCTAATCCATAAGGAGCGTCAACCATGACCCAAATTACCAAAGTTCTGGTCAGCAAGGACCAGCTGCAGCAGCGAGTACAGGAATTGGGCGCTGAAATATCGCGTGACTATGAAGGCAAGGAACTGGTGCTTATCGGCATTCTTAAGGGCGGGGCCGTCTTCATGTCTGATCTGATGCGTGAGATCACCTTCCCGGTCGGCGTCGACTATATGTCGGTGTCCAGCTACGGGGCAAGCTCCACCTCCTCCGGCGTCATTACGATCAAGAAGGATATCGACATGGATATCCGCGGCAAGCATATCCTGCTGGTCGAGGATCTGATCGACACCGGCCTGACGCTTCAGCATCTGAAGGAGCTGTTCGCCCTGCGCGAGGCGGCAAGCGTGCGTATCTGCACCATCCTCAGCAAGCCTTCCCGCCGTCTCGTCAATGTTCCCATCGACTACAGCGGGATTGATATTCCCGACGAATTCGTCGTCGGCTATGGCCTGGATTACGCCGAGCAGTACCGCAATCTGCCGGAGGTCTGGATCGTAGAGACCGGGGACTAATACAGGGCTGTTCCAAAAGTTTCAAACGTTAAGAAAGCAGCGATTCCCATTATTGGAGAACCGCTGCTTTTTGTTTTTTGGTCCATTTCCCCTAAAATTATCCTGAAAAATTCAAAGCCCGCTCAGCAAATCAACATTCAGATAATTCGTATTTCCGAGTGCACTGTTATACCCGAGTTGAATAGTGTTCGAGCCTGCATTCAGCGGAATCGTGACGGATACCGTTCCGTAGGTGCTCCAGCTGGAGGTAGAATTGAATAACAGATTGGAGGCTGTTACCACGCCGTTCACTTTCACGTAGCGTGAAGCACTGCCGGCCGCCGCCGCGTAGCGGAAGGTGACGGTTCTGGTTCCGGCCGTATTCTGGTTGACATAGAAATCAATGGAGGTGCCGCTTGTGTTCCATCCCCCGACATACCCTCTTCCGCTAAATCCGGCATTGGTGCTCTCATTGATCATCCCGCCTCCCCCAACCAGCGTCCGCACTGCGTTCTCCGCTTCATAAGCCCCGTTGCCCGCAATGTACCCGGTGTAGCCGTCGGCGGGAACGAGCTGCAGAATAGAAGCGCCCGCAGCGGCGGCCAGGCTCTGCACATAGGAGGAGCCTGTATTGCGCAGCCAGTCGCTGCCGATGATTCCATCGCTTACGCGGCGGTGATTCCAGGCCTGCGTTGCATTCTGCTGGAGAAAGTTCAGGTATTGCGGCTGTCCGCCCAGCGTACGGAGACGGTTCAGGTTGCGGGCGAAGACCATCTTGAAGCCCGCGGCATCATTCTCCCCTTCATACATCAGAGTCTGGGCTGATACCATTTTGTTAACGGCATACCCGGCTGCATTATTGGCATCCGTAAGGTAGGCGGCAGTTCCGGTAGCCTGATACAGGGACACAGCCGCCCCCAGGAACGTTCCGTAATTGTAAGTGAAGTCCCAATCCTTAACGATACCGCTGCCTGCACCTTCAATATGATCGTTGATTTTGCTGCCGCCAACCAGGGTAGATTTGGTCCAGTTATAGATTTGAGTAGCCTTGGTCAGATAAGCAGGATCACTGTAGGCACTAGACAGCTTGACTGCGGTCATAACCATCGGGGCATTCGTGGCCATATTCTTCTGGGCGTTGGCCTGGCCCGGCACATGGGCGTCCCTTCTCCACCAGATCCCGCCGCCGTACGTGCTGTCCCATTCGCTGTAGATTTGGCCAAACAGGAAGCTGGCGCGGTTCAGATACTCCGTGGTTCCAGTCAGTTCATAGGCTCTTGCGCAGGCCAGCGCCCACCAGCCCAGGTCATCGTTGAACGGATTTGTCATCATATCCGGGTATTTGGCGTTGAATCCGGTGTAGATCTCATCGATCATCGTGCGGTAGACATTGCTGCCCGTGCGCTCGTAGGCATCCATTACGGTCTCCCAGAGCTGTGCCTCCCACCAGAAGTCGGTGTAGAGACCCCCGTTCGGCCCATGGGCATGTTCAGAATAAATCTGGTGATCGCTGTTGGTATAGAAGTATTTGGCGGAAGAATCATAGAATACTTGCACAAAAGAGTTCATTGCAGCATCAGCATTGGAGACGGTGAAAGCCTCTGCCGTACTTCCCGCACCGGGAGACGGTACAGACAGAGACAGGGACAACAGACAGAGAACTGCGGCCGTTCTTACTTTCTTCCAGGTGAACATTACCAAATACCCCCTTCATTTGTACATCCAGTCCACAACCGTCAGGCGGCAGCGGGCTAATGGCTAAGCTTGGCTGCCCCCTCAAGCAGCATCAGACCGCTGAGCTGTACACTAAGCTGTACCGGCAATACGGGAACCTGCTCCCAAGAGGGTCCGCACAGCCCCAGCGTCCGGTCCAGCCCTTGCGCCCATAGCGTACGGGCATTGGCCCATATGACTTCACGGACCCGGTCATTTCCGGGGAAATGCTGCTCCAGCTGTACCAGATAGCGGATCAGAATTCCCTTGAACAATCCGGTGTCGTCAATCCCTTCATCCGGCAGCAGCAGCGAATCAGAATGGCATAAGCGGCCGATGCAGGCCTCAGCGGTCCGGCGGGCATCTGCGGCATAGCCGGAATCGCCGGTGACACGGCAGAGCTCTCTCCCCGCTCCCACGAACACGCCCTGACAGTAAGTGAATTCCCAGTCGTAATCGATCTGCCCATCGCCCTGCCGGTTCATTCCATCCCATACGAACCCGGTGTCAGGGTCAACCAGATTGGCCTGGTTCCAGCGGTAAATCCGGATCGCCCAGTTCAGATCCTCTTCATGCCCAAGCAGCGAGTATAGGCGGGCGGCCAGAATAGCGGCCGGGGCATTCGCCGGCGTGTTCTTGTAATCCAGCTGGTCTTTTTTCCAGGCCATGCCGCCCCCGCAGTGCTCATTCCAGGCCGTCTGAATATCCG
This sequence comes from Paenibacillus sp. FSL R7-0210, assembly GCF_038009085.1. Taxonomy (NCBI): domain Bacteria; kingdom Bacillati; phylum Bacillota; class Bacilli; order Caryophanales; family Paenibacillaceae; genus Paenibacillus; species Paenibacillus sp. FSL R7-0210. The sequence goes on along the minus strand of NZ_JBBPAR010000001.1, from coordinate 378,444 downwards.
CCCATAATTCAAGTACAGCATTCAGATATTCCGCTTCACCGGTAGCCTGATGCGCCCGCAGCAGCGCAAGGGCAGTCCATTCCATATCATCATAATAATTATGCTTGAACGTCCCGCCGTTATAGGTTTTCAAGCTGCGGCTCAGGCCGCGGATGCGTTCGGCATATCCAGAATCCCGCGTCCGTTCGTAAGCATCGGTCAGAGCATCAATGACATGCGCCTGCCACCAGTAGTAGAAATTGTCGCCTGCCCTGCTGTATTCCCGCGGATACCACTGGTTCATAATTCCGCTGTCCGCATTATAGTAGTGCCGCCACAGGGAGTCCTGGATCCAGTCTGCACGCGCTGCCCAGTCTTCTGCTGATGATGTCCCGTTGTAATGATCCATACGCCACCTCCTCCTATTCTAAAATGAGGTTCGAGTTTTCGGCTGCCCGGTCCTTGCAAGCACAGCCATCCGCTCCAGCAGCTTCAGGCCGCTCAGCTGGGTGCTCAATTGAACTACGCCTGAAGGCACCGCAGTCCAATCAGGTCCGAACAGAACCCGGTCTGCCGGCTTCCCCTGGTCCCACAGCATCTCTGCGTTACTGCGCAGGAAGGCCGCAGCGGCTCCGTCTTCCGGCACGGCTTGTGCCAGTTCTGCCGCATAGCGGACCAGAATGCCCTTGAAGAGACCGGCATCGCCGCCGCCCTCATCCGGGAGTATACCGGAATGCGGGCCAGCCAGCTCCTTGACCGCTGCGGCGAACGTGCGCCGGGCCTCCTCAAGATAGTCACGGCTCCCGGTAACCCGGTACAGCTCGATAGCCGCACCGATATAAACACCCTGATTGTACGTATATTTCCAATCCTTATCGATCCGGCCGTCACCGGTACGGTTCATCCCATCCCAGACGAAGCCCGTGTCCGGGTCCACCAGACGGGATTGCTGCCAGTTATAGAGCGCATGCGCCCACTCCAGGTCCTGCGGATCTCCAAAGGCCTGATACAGGCGGGCGGCAAGGATGGCAGCCGGTGCATTGGCCGGGGTGTTCTTGTAATCCAGCTGCGATTTCTGCCAGGCGATGCCGCCCCCCGAATGGCTGTTCCAGCCGGTTCTGATATCCGTCCAAAGGATAAGAACCGTCTCTTTGTACAGCTCATCTCCCGTTGCCTGATAAGCGCGAAGCCAGGCCAGGGCCATCCACTCCATGTCGTCGTACAGCTCATTGGGCCATACTCCGTCATTGCGGCGGAGCAGCCCCCCATGTAGAGCGGACAGTCGTTCGCGGTACTTAGCAGCCCCAGTCCGCAGCAGGCCGTCGACCAGCACATCCACGGCATGGGCCATCCACCAATAATGAAAGACTGTATTACATGCGCCTTCCGGACATGGTGTCTCAATGTCATACATTCCGATGTCTTCGTTCCAGAAGAATACATCCAGCGCTTCCTGCGCCGAGTCCGCCCGTTCCGCCCATTGTTCAAGCTCTATTTGCTTCATATGGTCTCTCTCCCCGTCTATAATTTGCCTCCCTTAGTTGGCTCAGCCTTTGATGCCGCTGAAGGCAATCCCCTGTACAAAATAACGCTGCAGCGCCAGGAACAGCACCAGTATCGGCAGAATCGCCACCAGCGCCCCGGCCATCATCGGCCCGTAATCCGTCTGAAAATTATAAGAAAAAGCCTGCAGGCCCATCTGAATCGTCGCCTTGTCCGGATCATTCAGCACGATCATCGGCCACAGGAAGCTGTTCCAGCCGGCCTGGAAGGTGAAGATGCTCAAGGTCGCCAGCGCCGGACGGGTAAGCGGCAGATAGATCCGCAAGAAAATTTTAAATTCCCCGCAGCCCTCAATCCGGGCCATCTCCAGCATGTCAGTGGGGAGCGTAAGAAAAAATTGCCGCATAAAGAATACAGCGAAGCTCCCGGAAGCGCCGGGAAGAATAATGCCCCAGAAGGAGTTCATCAGCCCATTGCCGCCCCCGCCAAAAAGATCATTGCCCCCGGCGAACGGAATATGGCGCATCACATACACTGTCGGGATCATGGTCACAATGCCGGGAATCATCATTGCCGCCAGCAGCACGCGGAACACCGGCTTGTTCAGCCTGAATCTCAGCTTCGCAAAGGCATAGCCGCTAAGTGATCCGAAAAACAGGTTAGCCAGGACGCCCGACACGGCAAGCACGAGCGAATTCCAGAAGAATAAAGCAAACGGCACCGTTGAAAAGGCTTTGCGGTAATGTTCGAAGGTCAGATGCTTCGGAAACCACTGGATCGGCATCGCAAAAATCTCATCATCCGGCTTGAGTGAGGTTAGCAAACTCCAGTAGAATGGCAGAAACATAACAACCGCTATAAGGATACATACAATATAGAAAATGAGCTTGTAGAGGCCCTTCTTCAAGGCCGAACCCCCAGTAACACCCATCCTGCAAACCTCCTTTTTCCTGGACAAGCTGCCCCTAAATGATCGATTCCTCCGCTTTGGAGACCCGCATATTAATCAGCGAGAAAATAAGAATGGCTACAGCAAGCACAAAGGCCTGCGCCGAGGCATAGCCCATCTGCAGCTGATTGAAGCCCTGCTGATAGATTAGGTAGACCGGGGTCTTGGTCACATTGGCCGGACCGCCCTGCGTCAGTACAAAGGCCTGGTCAAACAGCTGCAGCGCACCGATAATCGCCATCGTGCTGACCAGAAAGGTAGTTGGCCGCAGCTGCGGCCAGGTGATGAAGCGGAAGCTGTCAAATGTATTCGCCCCGTCCAGCCGTGCCGATTCATAGAGATAATCCGGGACCCCCTGCAGACCGGCCAGATAAATAATCATATTGGAGCCGACGGATTGCCAGAGGGTGAGCATTACAATGGACAGCATCGCCGTACTTGTCTCGGACAGCCAGGCAGGACCGGTAATGCCCACATAGGACAGCAAGCCGTTCACCAGACCGAATTCCGGATGCAGCAGCCAGATCCATACGGTGGCCGCAGCTACAGCCGACGTCAGCGTGGGCAGATAATAGAAGGTGCGGAACAACTTGACTCCCCGCCACGCCCTGCTCAGCAGCATGGACAGCAGGAGGGAAATGATAATATTCAGCGGAACAAAAATAATCGAGTAGAAGAACACATTCTTGAACGTCTTCCACAGCAGGCTGTCTTCAATCAGGCGGCGGTAGTTGTCCAGGCCGACCCAGTCATTCTGGCTAAGCACATCATAGTTGGTGAAGCTTAAATACAGGGCCATCACTACAGGTATAACTGTAAACACAGTGAACAGCAGCACCGTAGGCGTAATGAATACATAAGCCGTCCGGGCTTCGTGCCGTTCCACTTTTCTCATGGAAGCCATACAACTCCCCCTCTCATCATCCGGCAAGGCTCCATGGCAGCAGGGAGGCACCGCCTCCCCGCGGCATCAGGCTGGTTACTTAACAACCGCGTTATCCTTCAGCATCTTGTCGCCTTGTTCCTGAGCCTTTTTCAGCGTGTCTTCAATGCTCTGCTTGTTCTGCTGGTTCAGCTGAAGATTAGGCGCAAGCGCATCGGTCTCCATCACGGAATAGCCGGGATGAGTCGGGCGGATTTTGGCAAATTCCAGCGTATCCAGAAACGGCTTCCACTGCGGGTCATCCTGGAAAAACGGATCTTCCATCGAAGGCTTGAAGCCCGGAAGATTCAGGCTGGTCTTGGCCCACATCAAGGCATTATCCTTGTTCGCGGTCCACCATTTAATGAATTCCCATGCCTCATCATGATGCTTGGAGCCCTCCGGAATCACGAGTCCGAAGCCGCCCATCACACTGCCCTTGTCGCCGTTCGGCCCGGCAGGAGGGGGGACAATGCCATATTCGAGATCTTTACCGTATTTGTTATAGGTACTGAGCATCCAGGGGCCGGAATAGAGCATGGCGACCTTGCCTGTAACGAAGGCATCCTGCCCTTCGCCAAGTCCCAGCTCAAAGCCAACCTTATACACCTTGTCTTTGTTCATCAGGCGGTCCCAGAATTCAAGCACCTGCTTGCCCCGCTCATTATTGAAATTGGTTTTGCCGTCCTCTGTAAGCATCTGGCCGCCTGCCTGCTGGAGATACATATTGAACAGGCCGAGGTCGCCCATGGAGAAGCCCGCCACCTCCAGCTTGTCGCCGTTCCACTTGGTCAGCTTGGCAGCAGCCTGCTCCAGCTCATCCCAGGTAGTCGGAGGCTGAAGCCCTGCTTCATCCAGCAGCTTCTTATTGTAGAATAATGCCCGTGCATCAACGGTCAGCGGAAGCCCGTATAATTTATCGTTGTAGGAGAGCTCGGTCAATGACTCGCTGTAGAAATCATCCTTGGAAATGCCGTCACGCGTTAAGTACTCATCCACCGGATGCAGCACGTTCTTGGGAGCATACAGCGAGGTCCGCCAGCGGTCCCAGAACAGAACATCAGGTGCACCGCCATTCGTAGCCGCCGTCAGGAATTTGGTGATCATATCCTGCTGCAGCACATATTTGACATGAATTTTGTCCTGTGATTTGTTGAAGGCATCCACCATGGTCTCGAACTGCTTCTGGCCTTCACCGCCCCAATCGCCCCAGAACGTCAGCTCCGTCTTCTTGCCGTTGCTGCCGCTTCCGGCTTTGCCGTCATTCGCAGGGCTTTCTTTTGCCGAATTACTGCTGCACCCTGCCGCCAAGGAAGCGACCATCATCACCGAGAGTACCGTAACCCATCCTTTTTTCATTGTTACATCCCCTTCATTTGTATATTTGTCTGTTATTAGAGCCCGGGCTGCTCAGCCTCTACTCACCTCAATTCCGCAGCGCATAAGCAGCAGCTCGCAGAACATCATATTGGCCCAGGAAAACCAGGGTCTGGTATACTCTTCCGGATGATCCGCATGAAAAGCCTCATGCATCAATCCGGTTCCGGCATCTGTCTGTTGCAGCAGCTCAAGCATTGCCTCCTGCTCCTCCCTCTTCCCGGAGGTCATTCCTTGAACCGCCAAGGCGATAGGCCATATATAATGCGGAGGGGTATGCGGACTGCCAATACCTGCTGCCGCCTTGCCTTCATAGAAATAGGGGTTGGTCCGGCTTAGAATAAGCTTGCGGGTGTTGAGATACACCGGATCATCCGCAGATGCATAGCCAAGGTAAGGAATAGACAGCAGGCTGGGCACATTGGCGTCATCCATAAGGTTCACGCCTCCCAGGCCGTCGGTCTCATAGGCGTAGACAGGACCATATTCAGGGTGCTCCACAATGCCATGCCGCCGGATTCCCCCGTCAATCTGCTCAGCCAGATCTTCCGCCGCCTGTGCAAGCTCCGGGTTGCCAAGCACATCGGATGCGATTTCGCTGACGTACCGCAGGACAACGACGGCGAACATATTGGCAGGCACCAGGTAACCGTATTCGCAGGCATCATCGCTTGGACGAAAGCCTGACCAGGTCATTCCGGTATAGGCGGTTACAGAGCCTTTGCCGTCGCGGACAAGCGTATCGGTTGGCACACAGTTCACGCGTTCAAAAACATAATCGGAACCGCTCTCATGACTCTGCTCCCTGATCCATAATTTAATAATCTGCCACACTCCTGCTTCAAACGCTGAATTGAACTGCGTGATCCGCCCGGTGTTTTTCCACAGCAGATAGCTGAGCTGAATGGGATAGCAGAGGGAGTCAATTTCGTATTTCCGTTCCCAAATCCATGGACTCATCGCCGTTTTGTCTTCCTGGTGACCCCGTCCATTCGCTTCCCGGTTGAACGCATTCGCATAGGGATCAATGGCAATATAGGCAAATTGCTGTGCGATAAGCCCTTCAATCATGCCGGCAATTTCTTCATCTTCGGAGGCGGGGATCAGGAAGGGACGGACTTGTGCGGTGGAATCCCGCAGCCACATGGCCGGTATATCACCGGTAATGACAAAGGTTGTTCCATCCGGGTTGCGCTGTATCGTTGTGTTCCAGGTATTAAGCATGCACTGTTCAAACATATCTGCCAGGTGCGGATAGCCGGGCAGTTTTTGACGTACACGGCCAGCCAGCTCCCGCAGGGAATTAGGTGTTTCCTTCATCGCTTTCAATCGGAATGACCTCCTCTGTAATGAATGAAGCGCTTTCACAAATGAGTATATTGGTATGTAAATGATATGTCAATATGTATTTTTAGATAATAATATATTAACATATGAAATACACTGATATTGACTAGACTAGGCTAACTTGCAAGCTTAATCTTCCGGCCGGAAACGGATCACATTGGACACAGCAAAAAAACCCATCCGGCGGAATGTCCGGCGGAATGGGTCTTTAGATTACAGCAGCTAGTTGTGACGGACAGGGCCGGTCGAATTCCCGGGCACCAGCTCAGCTTCCAGCATCACCTTATGGGGAACGGCCTCCCCGTTCATAATACGGAGCACATTCTCCAGGGCAATCCGGCCCATCTCCTCTTCATTCTGCCGCATATGGGTGAAGGCATACCCGCCTCCCAGATGGGTCGGCGGACTGTCGAAGCATATAATGGAGATATCCTCAGGTATGCGCAGCCCCAGACGTTCCACCGCAGTCTTCGCGAGCAGCGCGATATTGTATTCAATGGCAAATAACGCTGTGACAGACGGATGGCTCTGCAGGTGGGTGACCAGCCGCGAGATATCCCGTTCAATATTATCCGCATTAAAAAACTTCGGCAGCGTCGAGGTCAGATCGCTGACCCACAGCTCCTTGTCAACCATGACTCCCCGCTGGGCATGGGCCTGAATGAAGCCCTCAATCCGGTCCTCCACCGCAGTGGTGTCCACGGGAGGCGGAGACAGAAACGAAATATGCGTGTGCCCGAGGTCAAATAAATACTCCGTTGCTTCAAGGGCCGCCTGCAGATTATCGGTGCTGATGGAGGCCGCAGCTACTCCTTTTAGATGTCTGTCTACCAGCACAAGCGGAAAACGTCCGATGACCAGCTTCAGAATTTCCGCATTGAAATACTCGCCCTGGGCCGGGAAAATAATCAGACCGTCTACACCCAGATTCAGCAGCTTCTGGATCGCCTGCTCTTCATTCTCCGGAATCCCGAAGGTTCTCCGCAGCACCAGAAAGCAGTCATTATCGCGCGAAGCCTGCTCCATCCCGTAGATCAGCCCCGTCCCGTAGCTGTTGCCGAAGTCGGTGATGATCAGGCCGATTGTTTTCTCATTGGCACGAATATTCAACGCAGCCGGGGCTGTGAGGTTCATCCCCGGGTCAGACTGCTCAGCGGAAGCATCTGTTACGAACGAGCCGCGGCCGGGCTTGCGGACAATCAGCCGTTCGGCGGCCAGCATCTCAAGTGCTTTTTTGCTGGTTATGCGGCTGACACTATAGGTCTCAGCCAACTCTTTCTCGGAAGGAACCCGCTCTCCGGGTTTATAAGCCTGTGTAAGGATGCTATCCTTCACTTCATCAAAGATCTTCTCATACATCGGCTTGGAAGAGGTTGTTTCAGTCATAACGTTCATGGTCCCCTGACGTTCATTTTTCGGTATCATACATAATAATATATCATGATATATTGTAATTGTCGATCCGGGTCGGCCCATGAACATTCTGATCACGGCTTCTAACAGAATTCCATCGCCCGGGTGATCCGAAGGCTGGTGTAAGCCACATTCTGCTTACAACAAAAAACCGCAGCAGGAGATCTGTCCAGTCTGCGGATGAGGGGTAGTGCCTTATCTCTGCCAGGATCAAGACATTCTAGAAGCTGCGGCTGTCCTGAATATGAATATAATTAACGCCTTGCGCAGTCAGTTTAGAACCGCTCGTATTCGCGACGCGGACTGCCTTCTTGCCTTTCCCGCTAACAGAGAAGCTGATATTGCTCGCCAGCTTGTTCTCTGCGATCTGTTCCAGCGCACTGTGGAAGCCCCCGACCGTCACACCCTCCAGGTTATCCAGTACCGGTTCTTTGCCCTCTTCAATCGTCTTGAGAATCTGATAGATCAACGACTTGCTTCCGTCCATCCCGTTCGCCTCCCGCTTATTGTTAGCGTTTACAATATACCAGCTGTGCGTATACAAATATTTTCCAACTGTATATATATTCTCTAATTCGACAGTGTATGCTGATTACCTCTTCCCGCCAAGCTCATTCAGTAAAAAGTTTCATCCATATGATTTCCGTACAGGCTGGAAGCGCCAACCAATCTGAACGCTCCATCCACTTTGGCGTACGTATAGTTCTGATTGGGTTCATCCTTATAGCGTACCTCCACTTCATAATCTCCCGATTTGAAGCTGTAGACTCCCCGGACCTCCTGAATATCTGCTGCGGGGTAAGCTCTGGTATGAACCAGGTACTCCCTGACTTCCCTTGCAATTTGGCTTCTTTTATAAGGTAAGCCTGTAAGCGACGCATAGATTCCACCCACAACTATAATTATTACTATACCAGCTATAATCGTAGTCCGGTTCGTAAGCCTCATGCGGATAACCTCCATTCAAAAAATAGGGTTTTAGCTCAGAGTGGGGATAACATATTTTTACATGTGTCAGTTCATTTTACCATACCAGTGTGAATGCCAGCACATTGTATTCGGTTTTTCGCATACATTCTTCTCTCCGGCCTGAACGCAAAAAAAGCACCCCTCAAGGTGCTTCCTGCCACTAGCCACTCTTCCTACCACTTTCCATCCTTATGAGTTCTGCCGGTATATCGGCGCGCCCAGCGGCGAGCTGCCTGCACCGCCGTCCACGGCGATATCTGCACCTTGGATATACGAAGAATCATCGGAGGCCAGGAACAGGGCGACCTTAGCGATCTCTTCGGGTACACCCGCGCGGCCCAGAGGAATCGACAGTGCCATGCCTGCCTCGACCTGCTTCCAGTTATCCATCGCCGACTCTCCCCAGATCGGAGTGCGCGTTACGCCAGGCACGATGTTGTTGACGCGGATGCCCAGCGGAGACAGCTCGGAGGCCAGCACCTTCGTCATGCTGCTGACCGCTCCTTTGCTGGCGGCATAGGCGGAATTGCCGGGTCTTCCGGCCTTGGCTAACACGGAGCCGGTCAGAATGACGGAGGCTCCGGCCTTCAGATGAGGCAGTGCAGCCTGGACGGTGAAGAAGGTACCGGTCACATTGATCCGGAGCACTTCCTCGAAGGTGGCAAGCTCTGTGCTGCCCAGCGGTGTATAGCCCGCGATTCCTGCATTCGCATAGACCACATCCAGTCTGCCGAAGGCCTCTATTGCTGCATTCACAGCCTTCACCGCACTCTGCGGATCAGTCGCATCCGCCTGGACAGCAACTGCATGCTCCGCACCCAGCTCTTCTACCGCCGCCTGCAGAGATACCGGATTACGGCCGGTTATGACCACTCTTGCGCCCTCCGTCACAAATAACCTGGCACTAGCCAGCCCAATCCCGCTATTTCCTCCAGTAATCAATGCAACTTTCCCGTCAAGCTTCCCCATCGTTACCACTCCTCATCTGTTTTATTTGAGACCGTTCGTTCTACTATAGTCAAAAAAATAATCTGCCTCGTACCAGCATCTTAGCATATTCTAGAACGATCAGTAAAGTATTATTTTTACCGGACGTTCTCAAATAGCATCAGCCTTGCAAAAAGCAGAAAATATCCCCCAATCCACAGCAGTGCCCCTATCATGATGAAGATTCCTATGTACCCCGCCCAGCCTGGCGGTTTCCTTGTGTACTTCAACAGAAGAAGCGATGCAACAACCAAAACCGCAGAGGGAATGCCTAAGATCTGCAGCAGCATTATATTTACGATATCCAGGATAAACCCTTGGCTGAACCCCGCGCTCGTATGTAACAGAAAGAGGGCCAATCCTACGATATTCACCACGACAGCGCTGATCCAGATTATTCTAACCGGTCTAACCATGCTTCACCCCCTATGCTATCCCATTACCCGCTAATCGAAAGTATTACACCAAAGCTAACTCCATTCTCCACAATACCTACCTATTCTTCTGCTGCACCACAAGCAAAAACGGGTCCGTCCTCATAGGGACAAGACCCGTCTTCGTCTTTGTCATTCGTCATTCGTAATTCATCATTATCTTACGGACAACCTACCGCCCTGCCGTCTCAAAAGAAAACCGCGCTGTCCACGTAGCACCTGCATCCTTCGTCACATAGAGGGTAGAGCTATTCATATCCTTCACAGCCATCCAGCCCTGATTGGCATCGGTGAACGAGATCGTTCCTTCGAAGCCGGGAACGGTCTGCTGATTCTTCCAGCTCTGTCCGTTGTTCTTGGTGAGCCCGATGCCCACTTGCTCCGCTGCCGGCTGGTATCCTGCCAGGAAAGCTACCGATTTGCCGATCAGCACCATATTGCCGGGACTGCCCGAGGCCGGCCCCTTCTTCGCTACGGCTGCGCCCCTGCCCGGAGCCGGACCGCCGCCTGCGGTCTCCTGGGCAATCACCCGGGTCCAGCTGCCGCCGGAGTTAGAGCTGCCGTAGAGAGAATAAGAGGTCTGCGACATGCCGACGCCGCCGTACAGCAGCGCATACACCTGACTGTCCTTGGCGTAGATCTGCCCGTAATTCGCCTCAGGGGTGGAGGCGCTAAGTACCTGCTTCCAGGCTGCTCCGCCGTTAGTTGTCTTCATTACCCGATAGCCGCTCCCGGGAACAACTACCACAGCCCAGCCGTTATTCCTGCTGGTGAAATGGGCTCCGCGGGTATTGGCAGGTGTCTTGATCAGGCTCCAGCTCTCCCCGCCATCGTTCGTATAGTAAGTAGAGGTCCGGTTGTAGCCGAATCCCTTGCTGCTGTCCAGAAATTCTACCGATTCAAAGGTCACGGCCTGGTTCGACAGCCTTGTCCAGGTAGAGCCGCCGTCTGCCGTTCTTAACAGATATTTAGCCTGTCCGTCCTTGACCGCGGCAAGCGCCCAGCCGTGAACATTATCCGGGAAATCAATCTGCTGGAAGCTCCACTGTCCTTCATAGATCTTTTGGAAATGGCAGCCGCCGTCCGAGGTTCCAATCAGGAAGCCGTTCCCGGCTGCCCGCCCCGTATCTGAGCTTAGGAACTCTACATCCGAGAAGGTGAGCGGCTGCGTTTCCGCTCTCTGGTGTGCCTTCTGCAGATCCTTAAGAAGCCCATGGTCTCCGGTGCTGCATCCCTGCGGCGGAGTTGGGGCCGGTGCTGCTGCCTGAACCGAGGAAGATGACGCCCCCCAGCCGACTAGAGAGATTAGACCTGCGGTAAGGAGCGTTACGGTGATCTGCTGTAATCTGGTTGTCCAATTCATTGGTGACACCTCCTAGAATATATATACCCTCTGAGCAGAACGTTACTCTGACAGTACATGAACATGTTACTCCATCTGAGGCCAACTATGTAGGTGTGAAATGGTACAAAACTGTAACTAATTTCGCTGTTAAAATCTCCTATTCGTGTTTAATAATAAGTAAAGAGATTTACAAGCATTCTGCATTCAAGGAGGAAGTGAAGAGTATGATTAAACAGGATATTCAGCATGCACTTCTCTCCAATCTATGCCAGCGCGTGCATTTGATCAGCGGAGAAACGTACACCGGAGTATGCCAAATCGATCATTCCGCAGATGCACTGCATATTGAAACGAATAAAGGGACCTTCACCGTCCCCTATTGGACCATCAAGCGATTCATCTAATCACATAACTACAACCAAAAAGACCTCACGGCCACATCCGCAGATGTGAATCATGAGGTCTTTCTTGTATACTCATACAACCGGATTTGGTATCATACTGCCGCCCCGGCAATGCTTAAGAACATTCAACGCATGGACCTGGCCGGTCATCTCCAGCTCGTCCCGGTAGACCGGATCATGCCAGCCTTCAATATCAATGGTGCCCTGATAGCCGCCCTGCCGGAGAATGGTGATAATATCCGTCCAGTTCGTATCCCCGAAGCCCGGCGTCCGGTCCCACACATAAGGCTTCGGACCATGAATTCCGTACTCCTTGACTATGTCCCAGGCAATCGTCGCATCCTTGCCATGGACATGGAAGATTTTATCCACCCATTTGCGCAGCTGCGGGATCGGATCAATCAGCGCGGTGAGCTGATGGGCAGGCTCCCATTCCAGCCCGAGATTGTCTGCCGTAACGGCGTTGAACATTTTCTCCCAAGCTGTAGGGTTATGGGCGATATTCCAGTCACCCTTCTGCCAGCTCCCGCCCATCGCACAGTTCTCAAAAGCAATCCGCAGACCCTTATCTGCCGCCCGCTTCGACAATTCCCCGAACACCTCGGCGAATCTCGGAAGCGATTCGTCAATCGACGAGCCGGGCAGCCGTCCGGTGAAGCCGCCAATAATGTCCGTCCCGAATAAGTGAGCGTGCTCGATCAGCTGCTCCCAGCCCGCCAAGGTGGCCTCCGTCTCAGCCTCCGGTCCGCCGCCGAGCGGATTGCCGTAGATGCCGACAGCAGAGATGACGAAGTGATGCTCCGCCGCCAGCTCCCGGACCCGGGCTGCGGTCTCCACCAGGTCGATTCCGCCTGTCGTCTGCCAGAAATTCAGTTGAAAGGATTCGAAGCCATGCTCCACAATCTGCGGAATGACCTGGACGGCTTCGCCGCCACGGACCAAAGTGCCTATTCTCAAAGATTCTTGCATCCTTAATATCAACTCCAGTTAGTTTTATAGTAAGCGCCCTGCTGTTACCGGCCCTTAATCATCTTGCAAGAGCCACGCTTGAGCAATACCGCATCATAGACAATATGCTGATGGGAGGAATGTTTGGTAATCAGGTCGAACAGCACGCCCACACTGGACAACGCCATTTCAGTGCCCGGCTGGCTGATCGTATCCAGTGCAGGATGATAGTATTCGGCCATCTCAATACCGTCGAAGCCGATGATCGAAATATCATCGGGGATAGATAAGCCTGCCGTAAGCACAGCTTTGGCCGCACCGATTGCAATCGTATCAGAGGCTGCAAAGATAGCAGTTACGGTTCTGTCGCGGTTCAGCAATCTGCGTGCAGCGTTGAAGCCCGAGCTTGGACTGTATTCACAATCCTCTACGAATCCCGGATTATAAGTTATGTTATGTTCTTCCAGCGCCATCTTGTAGCCAAGAAGGCGGCGGCTGCCTGTGGTGTCTTCCAGTAAAGGGGATTTGGCGAGAAAGCCGATGTTCCGGTGTCCAAGCGAAAGTAAATATGAGGTTGCCTTATAGGCTTCCTTGGATTCATCGATCGTTACGCTTGAGAAGATAGACGGGTCCACTTCCTGTGAGGTGGTGATGGTCGTGAGTACGAATGGAACCGTTAACTGCTTGAATTTCTCTTCGGAGTGGTTATAGGTACCGCCCATGAAAATGATACCGCTAAGATTCTTCTCCTTCACCAGCTGAATGGCAGCATTGATCTCATCGGTGCCGTCCTCTACCTGATGGATGAGAAACGGATAGCCGCGCAGATTGACCTGACGTTCAATCTCCTTAATCATAATGGAGAAGAACGGGTTAGTAATCCCTTTTACCATGAGTGCAATATTCTTGGATTGGGTTGTCTTTAGATTTCGGGCATTGGAATTGGGAATATAGTTATATTCCTTGACGACACTCAGTACCTTCTCCCGGGTGGCATCGCTCACCAGACCCTTGTTATTGATCACTCTGGACACTGTTGAAATGCCGACACCGGATATCCTGGCGATATCCTTAATGTTTACGTCCACTCTACTCCCCCATTTATAGGTAAGGGAGCTATAAGATATAGCTCCCCTGTAACCTATACATTCTTTTAGTTAACAGGTGTAAAATCTGCCAATTGTTTCTCTACTTCGGCAATGACCTTGTCAACTCCTGCTTTTTTCAGCTGATCGCGGTATTCTGCTACAGCCGTTTTTGGATCTTTATTTGTTTTACCCAGCATGAGCTGAATACCAAGCTGTGCATTCACGTTCGAGATCGAGGCAATTTCAGTAGTTACATTAGCCGGGTCGAAGCTGAAGCCGTTGTACGGATCATCGATCGCTTCTTTATCCCATGCCGTGAACAGGTCTTTACGGACCGGGTTCTCAGTATCACTAGGAATCACAAACTTGTCGTTTCTGAGCGACCAAGCCGAGAAGCCGCCGCCGTCTGTTTTCTCATTGAAGCCTGGAGGCTGTTTCTTCACGCCGTCTTCAATGATATAGTGTTTGCCTTCAATACCGTACTGCATCAGGTTGTAGTAGCTTTCATCTGTCATGAATTTCTCAATAACCATCAGAGAACGCTCTGGATTATTGGAATTGGCGCTAATAACGGTTGAGTTGTCTACACCCATCTTACGTTTGATTTTCTTATTGGCTTCAGCAAAAGTATAGAAGGCTGTAGGAGCGTCAGGCAGCGCCTTGATATCTCCGCCATACTGGCCGATCCAGTCCTGGGCATGAGTCAGATAACCCGCAGAGTTCGCGGCTCTGAAGTTGTCTTTGCTGCCGAGGGAAGCGGACAGAACGTCTTTGCCCCAGTAGCCCTTGTCGCCCCACTCACGCATTTTCACAGCCCAATCCTCGAATTCCTGAGTGAAGGCCGGATGGAATACAGTCTTGTAATCCTCTGGACTCTTAGTGACCAGGTTCAATTCATTAAGCGAGATACCAGGTGCGTTCAGCCACATGCCTGTAGTATCTACGAGCATTCTGTACATGTTCTGTGCATCCTCAGCCTTACCGTTAATTGGCGGGAAGGATTCATTGGCAACCACATTATCCATGTATTTAACCATATCATCGATTGTCTTAATTTCAGTCATACCGTATTTCTTCAGCAGATCGGTACGATAAGCATAACCGGCAGGCGTATATTCGCTGAACAGACTCGGTACGCCGTAGATTTTGCCATCCACCTTGGTGTTCTGCCAGGAGGATTCTGGAATCTCCGCTTTCAGCTTAGGCGCTACCTTGTCCAGCATGTCGGTAATGTCAGTCAGCGCGCCTTCAGTAGCCAGGGTGTAGTAGGACACAGGAGCACCCGGAGAAGCATGCGACAGATCGAACGATTCGCCGGAAGCGAACAGCAGCGGATACTTGGTCGCTACGTCACCCCAGTCAATATATTTGATTTCAAGCGTAGTATTCAGATCGGCCTTAAGCTTCTTGTTAATCTCAGCCAGAATGTCTTTATTGGTAACTCCCTCACTGCCCCACAGGTAGTACGTCAGCTTCGCTTCCTTAGAAGTGTCTACGCCTCCGGAATTAGTGGAAGTGGATGGAGTGTTCGACGAGCCTGTATTTCCACCATTTGCATTATTGCTTGACGAACAAGCGGATAGCACTCCAGTAAGCATGAGGACAGCGGCTAGAGAAGAAGCAATCTTTTTACCTTTCATTCGGTAAGCCTCCCTTTTCTTTTCTATATTATGGTTTTTGCATCTATAACAAACACCCTTCATTTGAAGCAGGCGTCCATTAACCCTTGACAGCACCGATGGTAAGACCGGTTACGAAGTAACGCTGAATGAATGGATACAGGAGAATGATCGGGCCTGTGGCCAGCACGGCTGTAGCCATTTTGATCGATTGGGTCGGCAGATCGGCTGTATTAATGACCGCCCCCGAGTTGATGAGACTGCCCATATTCGCCTGGTTGATCATGCGCTGCAGGAAGTACTGGAGCGGGAACTTGCTCTGAGTGTCCATGTACAGCATTCCGTTGTACCACTCATTCCAGAAGCCTAGTGCCGAGAACAGTCCGATCGTTGCCAGTGACGGAACCGCCAGCGGCATGAAAATCCGCCAGTAGATGCGGAAATCGCCTGCGCCGTCAATCGTCGCTGATTCATACAGGGAATCCGGGATCGCCTTCATGAAGTTACGCATCAGGAAGATCGACCACGCCCCTACCACCGCCGGCAGGATCATGGCGAACAGATTGTCCTTGAGGTGCAGATGCTTAACCATCAGAATGTAAGTCGGAATCAATCCTCCGCTGAACAAGGTGGTGAAATAGATCAGGAAGGAGAAGAAGTTACGGTATTTGAAATCCTTGCGGTTCAGGACAAATCCGGCCATGGACATCATGAACAGCCCGAGCACCGTACCGACGACTGTGATAAAGATCGTTACCTGATAAGCATCCACCAGCTTGGAGGAGTTACTGAGCAACAATTCATAGGCCTTGAAAGAGATCTCATTCGGTATCAGCTTGTACCCCTCGCGGATAATCTCCTGCTCATTCATGAAGGAGGAGGAAATCATCAGCGCAAAAGGAAACACACAGAACAGGGCAAATACGGAGATGCAAATGTAGCTGATCACCTTAATAAAAATGCTGCCTGAATCCTGTTTAATAGTATTACTTGCCATATTAACACCCCTGTTTCTTATCTTGTCTTAGAACAACGCGCTATCCGGTTCAACCTTGCGCACAATAAAGTTAACGACAAGCACCAGAACCAGACCGAATAAGGATTGGTAGAAGCCAACAGCAGCACCCATGGAGAAGTTAAATTGTCCCACGAGCGACCTGAAGACATAAGTATCTATAATATCCGTCTGCGGATACAGCACGGAGTTTGTTCCAATCAAATTGTAGAAGAGGTCGAATGAGCCTTTGAGAATTCCGCCCATACCGAACAGGAGGAGCAGAATGAAGGTTGGCTTCAGAATCGGCAGGGTCATATAACGGATACGCTGCCAGGTAGTGGCGCCGTCCATATAAGCTGCTTCATAGAGATCATGGTTAATTCCCGTAACGGCTGCCAGATAGACAATCATACCGTAACCGGTACTTGCCCAGATCTTGAACGCTACAATGATGTATTTCCAGATTCCAGCGTCGGAGTAGAACTCAATCTTGTCTAAGCCCGTACTGGTAAGCATCGTATTGATAAACCCGGAGTTGAAATTGAACAGGTTATACGCGAACACGCCGACTATGACCATCGAGATGAAATTCGGAAGCAGAATAACCGACTGGGAGATCTTCTTGAACCACTTGCCCGCAATCTCCGACAGCATGATGGCAAATACAATCTGGATGATGTTACCCAGTGCAAGGAACACCAGATTGTAGAGCAAAGTATTCTTGGTGATATTCCAGAGGTCTCCGTTCTGAATCAGGAACTCAAAATTCTTGAGTCCGATAAAGTCACTGCCAAAGATCCCTTTGTTGAGCTTGTAATCTACGAATGCAACGTACGCGCCAGGCATTACCGCATAATGAAACACAGCAAAATACACAATGACAGGCAGCAGCATGAGATACAGCACTTTGTTCTTCACTAATTCCCGGACAACATTTCCGCCCGATTGTACAAATCTTGCCAATGAACCCACCTCCAAATTAAACATTGCATTCCACTGCAACTAATTAAGCATTCTACTGCAACTAATTAACCCTTTTCGACCATATAGAAACGTTTCCATTATTTCTTTGTGTTTCCCCTTGCTCAGAGCATACTCCTTCCTTGTATACGCTGTCAAACATTTTTTATTTTTAAATAACAAGTAATAAAATTACATTTTGCTGTTCATAATAGATGAAAAGGCGTTTTTTTTATAGATAATTGACTTTTTTCAGTCAAAAGTCTAAACTCGAAATGTATCGCCTATGGAAACGTTTCTATTTATTCTTTACATGGACATGTCAGCCCTTTTTTGTGACATCTGATGATGAATTCCCCCGTTCTGATCGATTTCATGTCCTAACTTAAGCACTGGAAAGCGAGGCTCGATATGATATTCAAACAACAAATGAACATGATTACCTTAACCCGGGATGACCTGTCGTATACATTCCTGCCTACAGGAGATATTTTTGAATTCACGCAGGGCTCCACTCTTATTAATCTGTTCCAGGGTAATCCGGCAGACGGCTCTTCCAATAATATCTATCTGCGCGTATATACGGAGCAAGGAATCCAGAGCTATCCGCTGCTGGGTATTAAGTCGGGCTCCACGCTGTCCCGTACAGATGACAAACTGATTTTTGAAGGTTCTTTAGAAGCAATCAGCTACCGCGTTACCTTCGCACCGGCCAAGGACGGCATCTGGTTCTGGCAGCTTCAGCTCTCCGGCAACGGTGAGACTGTAGATGTAGTGTATGGCCAGGATGTGGGCATTGCAGACAAAGGCGGCATTCTCGCCAATGAGCTGTACATGAGCCAATATCTGGATCACAGCATCTGGGAAGGCCCGCAGGGCTACGCCGTATGCTCGCGCCAGAACCAGCCGCAGGGAACTAACTTCCCGTATCTCCAGCAGGGTGTAGTCGGCTCACGGGCTGTAGGCTACTCCACGGATGGTATGCAGTTCTTCGGCATTTCCTATAAAGGAAGCTATGTGCCGGAGGCGCTGAACGGCAATCTTCAGAACCGTAATTATCAATACGAGCTGGCTTATACCGCACTCCAGACCGAGACTATGGTCCTGTCGGCTCCGGCTGAGTTCGCCTTCTACGGCCTGTTCCGTCCGAATCATCCGTCTGCTGTTACAGAGCTTGAATTCCAGGCTGAGCTGCAGGCAGCTTATGCAGAGATCGACTGGAACGGCAAGGAAGCCGTGCCAAGCCGGGATGTTCCTGTGCTTAGTGACGATATCGGCAAGCCTTATGTCTCCCCACAGTGGTCACAGGCCGAGATTGATGCCGCCTTCCCTAACCGGAAGCTTGAGGAGATGGAGAACGGCCAGCTGCTCTCTTTCTTCACAGACGGGCATGTCCATGTGGTTCTGCAGCCTAAGGAGCTGCTGGTGGAACGTCCGCATGGGCATATTATCACCTCGCTGCTGGGCGACAAGCAGGTAGACAACAACCTGATCTCCTCCACTAACTATATGTACGGTCTTTTCAACGGTCAGACCGTGGTGGGGAATACCTCTTTCCATAAAGGTCTCTCCACGCCGCGCGGCCTGCTGAACATTCAACGCAATAGCGGTCAGCGGATCTATGTCCGCATGGACGGGGTTTACCGGATTCTTACACTGCCTGCGGCTTACGAGATGGGCGTGAATTTTGCGAAATGGCATTATCAGGTTGAAGACGATGTGCTCACCGTTACTTCGATCGCCGCAGCAGGCCAGCCGGATATTGCCCTTCAGGTACAGTCTAAGCTGGGCAGATCCTATGATTATCTGATCACGAACCAGCTGGTCATGGGCGAGCATGAATTCCAGCATCCGTTACGGGTGGAAGAGAAGGACAACATCCTGCAGCTTCTTCCTGATGAAGCATTACTTCAGAAGCTTCCTTATCCGGGCCTGCATTTCGATATCCAGCTGCCGGGAACCGCATATACCTACAGCGATGACCGGATGTTCTTTGCCGACAGACAACCGCGCAACGGCACTCTGCTCACCTTGTCGGTAACGCAGTCCTCCGGCTTCCAGCTTGTGATTCAGGGCAGACTTACAGCAGCAGAGGCTCTTCCGCTGACGGTCCCTTACACACTGGAGAAGGAGCAGGCACAGTATAACGAATTCTACGCTTCGTTCACCTCCGGCTTCCAGCTTGAGCTGGATGGCGCAGAGCAGGCGCGGATTGACATTCTGAATGAGACCGCATGGTGGTACACCCATAATGCGATGACCCACTTCATCATGCCGCATGGCCTTGAACAGCCGGGCGGAGCTGCCTGGGGTACACGCGATGTCTGCCAGGGGCCAATGGAATACTTCCTGATGACCCAGCACTATGAGCTGGCCCGCAATGTTCTGCTGAAGATCTACTCGCATCAGCTGTGGGAGAGCAAGGAATGGCCGCAATGGTTCATGTTCGACCAGCATCCGGTTCAGGCCCATGAATGGCATGGCGACGTCGTGCTCTGGCCGCTGAAATGCATCAGCGATTACATCACGGCTACCGGAGACTACGCGATTCTTGACGAGAAAATCGGTTATCACCATCTGGCAAACGCTCAGCCAAGCCAGCAGACCGAGACAGTCCTCGAACATGTGAAGGCTGCTGTAGAGACCATCCGTGAACGCTTCGTACCGGGCACAGCTCTGATCAACTATGCCGGCGGCGACTGGGATGACACCCTGCAGCCTGCCAATGAAGCGCTCAAGACCAAGCTGGTCAGCGCATGGACGGTCGCGCTCGCCTTCCAGGTAATCCGCAATCTGTCCCAGGTGACTTCTGCCGATCCTGAATTCTCCGCCAGCCTGGCAGCTATGGCTGAAGAGATGAAGGAATCGTTCCGCACCCTCCTGATCAAAGACGGCGTGATCGCCGGCTTCGCTTACTTCCAGGAGGACGGCAGCATTGATTATATGCTTCATCCGCTGGATACAGAGACCGGCATTCATTACCGGTTACTACCTATGACCCGCAGTATTATTGCGGAGCTGGTTACTCCGGAGCAGGCGGCAGAGAACCTGCGCCTGATCGACGAGCACCTGAACTGCCCGGATGGCGTGCGCCTGATGGACCGTCCTGCCCGCTATGAAGGCGGCGTAAGCACCATCTTCCGCCGTGCGGAGCAAGCAGCCAGCGTCGGCCGTGAGATCAGCCTGCAATATGTACATGCCCATATCCGCTATATTGAAGCTTCCGCCAAGCTGGGCGAAGCGAAGCGTGCCTGGGATGGCCTGTTCCAGATCAACCCGATCAACATCCGGCAGAGTGTGCCTAATGCCCAGCTGCGCCAGAGTAACATGTACTTCAGCAGCTCGGACGGCGACTTCCCTGACCGCTACAGCTATCAGGAGAACTTCGACCAGCTGCGTGACGGCAGCGTAGAAGTGAAGGGCGGCTGGCGGCTGTACTCCAGCGGTCCCGGGATCTATCTTAATCAGCTGATCTCAGCCGTTCTGGGTATCCGCTTCAGTGAAGAAGAGCTGATTATCGATCCGGTCCTTCCGGCCAGCCTTGACGGCCTGCGCTTCACTTATGAGTGCTTCGGCAAGAAGATGACCTTCGTCTATCACATTAGCGCAGGTGAGGCCCGCACCCCGGAAGTGCAGGCAGCAGGCGTTGCTGTAACCGGTCAGGTACTACCGAATCCATACCGCCCGGGCGCGGTAAGCATTGCCAAAAATCACCTGCTGAGCCTGCCCGGCGATGAGCTGCATATCTATGTAACACAATAACTTTCAGTACGCTTACGAAGGAGTTAGCCATGACTAAACCGTTTATCCAGGATCTCGTGAACGATATGACACTAGACGAGAAGTTAGCCCAGCTTACCCAGCTTGGTCCATACTATTGGGGTCTGGATGATACCGTGGATTTGACGGGTCCATTCAAAGAGCTTAATATCGAGCCGCAGGTGATCAAAAGCATCGGAAGCGTTCTGAACGGTATCGGCGCACGGAATGTCATTGAGCTGCAGACCCGGCATCTGGAATCCAGCCGTTTGAAGATCCCGCTGATCTTCATGGCCGATGTCATTCACGGCTACCGGACCATTCTGCCGATTCCGCTCGCCATGGGCTGTTCTTTCGATCTTGATGCCTGTGAGCAGTTCGCTGAAGTAGCTGCGCGGGAGAGCGCTGCCGCCGGCATTCACCTCACCTTCTCTCCGATGACCGACCTCGTACGCGATCCGCGCTGGGGCCGGGTCATGGAGACCTCCGGTGAGGACCCTTACCTGAACGCCCGGGTGACTGAGAGCATGGTCCGGGGCTACCAGGGCAAGGATCTGAAGGAGCCGGGGCGGATCGCTGCCTGCGTGAAGCATTTCGCCGGCTACGGCGCGCCTGAAGGCGGCCGTGAATATAACACGGTGGACATGTCCACCGGCGTACTCCGCGAGTTCTATCTGCCAGCCTACAAGGCGGCAGTAGATGCCGGTGTCGCTATGGTGATGGCTGCGTTCAATACCATTGACCGCATTCCATCCAGCGGCAACAGCAAGCTCCTGCGCGGTATTCTCCGCGAGGAATGGGGCTTCGACGGCGTAACCATCGCCGACTTCAACTCCGTGAACGAGCTGGTGCCCCACGGCGCAGCGCAAGACGGACGTGAAGCTGCCCTGAAGAGCCTGGTAGCGGGACTTGATATCGAGATGATGTCCACCCACTATCTGAACCATGCTGCCTCGCTGGTCCAGGAAGGTCTGCTCGACCTCCGCCTCATCGACGAAGCGGTTACGCGGGTACTGGAGCTTAAGGATGCCCTCGGCCTGTTCGACAATCCGTTCAAGGATGCCGACCCTGTAGCTGACGAAGCCGATAAGCCAAGTCCTGAGCACCTTCAGGCGGCACGCGAGATGGGCGCCCGCTCGATCGTTCTGCTGAAGAACGAAGGCGGAGTCCTGCCGCTGAAGCGCGGCATGAAGATCGGCCTCGCCGGTCCCTTCGCTACCTCGATCAATGTTCTTGGAGGCTGGGCCGGTACCGAGAAAGACCCGGCGGTCTCCCTCTACACGGGCATCACCGGCAAAATCCCGGCAGCGGACCTGCTCACAGCCATGACCGGCGAGCTGGGAAGCATGCTGGAGGGTGTATTCGATGTAGAGGATGCTTCCGAAGCGGCTTACGAGCAGTTGAAGGACTGCGATGTCATTCTGGCCGCAGTCGGCGAGAATCAGCAGGATACCGGAGAAGGCGGCAGCAAGGCCAGCCTGCGGCTGTCCGCCAATCAGGAGAAGCTGATCCACCGCCTCAAGGCAACCGGCAAGCCGGTGGTCACCATTGTGTTCAGCGGCCGCCCGCTGGAGCTTGCACCAGTGCTTGAATCAAGTGACGCGCTGGTACAGGCCTGGTTCCTCGGCACCGAGTCGGGAAATTCCATTGCAGATGTGCTGTTCGGAGATTATAATCCGTCTGGACGCCTCTCCATGAGCTTCCCTTACTCCGTGGGACAGATTCCGGTGTACTATAACGCATATCAGACGGGACGCCCTTATGATCCCCAGTATCCGAATGTGCGTTATGTAACCCGTTATCTGGATATTCCGAATGATCCGCTGTTCTGCTTCGGCTACGGCCTGAGCTATTCTACGTTTGCCTACAGCGGCTTTACGGTAGAAGCTGCGGCAGACGGCAAGGTGCTTGCCTCCATCCAGGTGGAGAACACCTCGGAGGTTACCGGCAAGGAGACCGTTCAGCTCTATATCCGCGATGTTACCGCAAGTGTGGTCCGTCCCGGCAAAGAGCTGAAGGGCTTCAAGCAGATTACCCTTGCCCCGCATGAGAAGCAGACGGTGTCCTTCGAGATTACCAGAGACATGCTCATGTTCTACGGCCAGGACGATCAGCTTGTGTTCGAGCCTGGAGACTTCGATATTATGCTTGGTGCCAACTCCAGCGACCATAGCACGCAGCGGATCTGGATCGGCTGACCCTAGTAACCAATGGACATAACAAATAGCGCCAATCCCTCACTTTACAAGTGTACGGATTGGCGCTATTTATATTGAACAACTCTGCGTTACGCCCCGATCAGCAGCTCAATATCCAGCCGGGCAAAGGTATCCTTCCATTCCGCAGAGCAGCCGCTGTCGGTCAGCACCATGGAGATATGCTCAAGCGGAGCGATCTGGGCAAAGGTAGTGATGCCGAATTTGGAATGGTCTGCGACCAGAATGGATTCCTCGGCCCGTTCCATCATTTTGCGGGAGATGAGGGCTTCCTCCAGGTGGTAGTCGGTGATTCCCTCCGAGAGCGAGATCCCTCCGGCAGAGATGAACGCCTTATTCACCTTGAACTGACCCAGCAGATCATGGGCGGTGCCTCCTACTGCCGCCTGATACCCTGCATTCACCTCACCCCCGGCAAAAATAACCTTCCCCGCAAACTGCTCCAGCGCACAATTCAGCACGGGAACAGAGTTCGTAATCACCGTCACCTGTGTACGGTCCTTAAGCGCGCGCATAATCTCAAGGGTCGTTGTCCCGTTGTCGAGAATCACCGTCTCACCGTCTTGAATGAGCGAGGCTGCCAGCTTGCCGATAGCCTGCTTGCCCGGCAGATGCATCTGGGCGCGCTTCATGAACGTAGGCTCATGATTCTCCGAGCGGATTCGCACCGCTCCCCCGTACACCTTGCGCAGCCGCCCTTCCTTCTCCAGCCGGTCGAGATCGCGCCGGATCGTCTCCGTCGTCACCCCGAACCGCTCCGCGAGAAAATGCACCTGCACCTTGCCCTCAAGGTCCAGCTGGGACAGAATCGTGTGCTTGCGTTCTTCATAGGTCAGCGACATCCAAGCTCCCTCCAATCGTTGTGGATTTTATATAGATTGTACTTTTATTTTTTCTATGATGGGATTGGCCGTGACACCAGAGAATAGTTGCCCCTCCAGCCGCTGTTGTCCCAGATTCCCTTGATTCAGCCATTTTTCGCGGGAGAAATCCGGTGACGGCTGCTGCACGAAAGTAACCAGGCCGTATGTATGCTAAAAACAGTATACATTCTGCTTACGCGAAGGTAATCAGGCCCGATGTATGCGAAAAACAGCATACATTCTGCTTACGCGAAAGTAACCAGGCCCGATGTATGCGAAAAACAACATACATTCTGCTTGCGCGAAAGTAACCAGGACCAATGTATGCGAAAAACAGCATACATTCTGCTGCACGAACTAGTAGAGCATCAGAATAAAACCCAAAATCTAACGGACCGGAGAGATCTTATCCCCGCGAAAACGCCACTTTTTGCGGCTTAACGGACCCAGTGGACCTTATAGTCTCTCTATGAGACATTTCGGAGTTGAAGTGCAAAGGATAAGGCCTGTGGAGTCCGTTACTCGCCCAATTGGCGACTTTCTTCCCAAATAAGAGCACCTCAGTCCGGTACGCTAAGCCAAACGCCCCTGAAGAACAAGGCCCTCTTGGAAAAAAGATGTAATTTGAAGGGGTATTGCGTCTGCTCCACTATTTTAAAATACGATAAGGTACTAGTTAGTAAACTCAAATGTATGTTGGGTATCTCTAGTCAAAATGTTGTTTCTAGTTTATTGATGTTGTTTTCACCAGTATATGAATCTGAATTCCACTTGTCAATGCGGACCCCTTACCACAGAAACATCCTTGGTAGATATGTGGGTATGACACACATTGTACTTTATACAGTAGATTACTCCAAAATCTTCCGAAAATTAGCCTCTACTGCACTTTGTGCACTAGAATTCTGCTAAGAAGAGGTTTTGAAGCTATATTAGTGAAATCTAATGTATGAACTACAGCAGAATGAGCTTTTGCCTAATCTCGTGCTAATTCTATTGCAGAGAATACAACCAGCACGAAATGAAGCTTGACAGAATAATTATCCGAGCCTAAAATCAACATGAAACAACATAAAGAAACACGAATCAACAACACATTGAATTAACAAACACCGCACTATTACATCACCACACGCCTTACCGCTTAACCCATAATCGGATTGACAAGAGAGGGGATTTTCCGCATGAACAGTAAATTATCATTTCGGCCAGACGGTACCTTCACCATCGTACAGTTCACCGACCTCCACTGGATGGATGGAAGAGCAGAGGATCAGCAGACCCGGGAGCTGATGGATCTGGTGCTGAAGGCGGAGCAGCCGGACCTGGTTATTTTCACAGGGGATACGATCTATACGGGGCCGGTCCGTGAAGGCGAGCTGACTTGCCAGGACCCCAAGCAGGCCTTCCGCGATGCCGTGGCTGCTGTAGTGAATTCCGGTGTGCCTTGGGCATTCGTATTCGGCAATCACGACACTGAGAACGGAGTAACCTACAGCGAGCTGATGGAGATTGCTCAGGAGTCCCCGCAGTGTCTGGCTGAAGCTGGTCCGGCGGAGCTTGCCGGTTCAAGCAATTACGTCCTGGAGATTGAGGGCGCGGGCAATCATGCGGGAGCCATCCTCTATATGCTCGATACGGGCGCTTACTCTCCGCTGGAGCAGATTCCCGGGTATAGCTGGGTCCGGCGCAACCAGATGGATTGGCTGGCAGAGCAGTCTGCGCGGCTGAATCCCGGAGAAGGTCAGGCCAAGCGGCCGGCGCTGGCATTCTTCCATATCCCGCTGCCCGAATATGACGAGATGTGGAACACCGAAGTCTGTTACGGACACAAGTATGAACGGGTCTGCGCCCCGGTTCTGAATTCAGGGTTATTCGCTACGCTCATAGAGATGGGCGATGTGGCAGGCACTTTTTGCGGACATGACCATATCAATGATTTCACCGGTACGCTGCATGGCATCCGCCTCAGCTATGGCCGGGCAACCGGCTATAATACTTACGGGCACGACAACCTCAAGCGGGGCGCGCGCGTCATCCGTCTAGAGCAGGACCATCCGTCCTTCGATACCTGGCTCCGGCTGGCAGACGGCTCCCGGTGCACTGAACAGCCTGCCCATATACCTCTCTCTGCTGCCGATTCACAACACTAACTACTTCCTGAGGGGTTGACTATCCATGCTGCTGCCAATTCTTTTGGTGCTGGCTTCCGGAATGTGCCACGCGGTGTGGAGCATGTTCACCAAAAGAAGCCTGAATAAAAGTATCTTCCTGTGGTCGATCATGATGGTCTCCACAGTGCTGCTGCTGCCGGTCCTGCTTATCGAGCTGTGGACACAGCCGCTGGCCGCCGGTGCTTACGCCCTGCTGCTGCTGTCTGTGGCGCTGCAGGCCTTATATTCCTGGCTTTTATCCATAACCTATGAGATGGGCGACCTGTCCCAGATCTACCCGGTAATGCGGGGGACAAGCACGCTGCTGATCCCGCTGATCGGCGTTATTTTTCTGAAGGAATCCTTATCTGTCTATGGCTGGATCGGGATCTGCTGCATGCTCGGCGGCTTCGCTGTCCTCAGCGGAATCGGCGCAAGAAGAAGCCTCCCGGCTTCATTTGGCCCTGAGTCTATGTCCGGCCCTGCATCTGCATCCGGCCCCGGCACCACCTTAGGCTACTACACACCGATACTCATGGCCCTCTGTGTGGGATTATGCACTACCTGCTACGTGTTCGTCGATAAGCTGAACCTTCAGCATATGTCGCCGCTGGCGCTGCTTGAGGTAACCAATATCGGCTTCGTGGCCGGACTGACCCCCGCGGTCCTGAGATCGCGGAAGCTGCTTGAAGAGTGGCGCCGCAACAAATTCACCATCCTGCTGGGCAGCGTGCTGAATCCGGGCTCCTATCTGCTGTTCCTGTTCGCACTTCAGCAAGCACCGCTCGCCCACATCAGCCCGCTGAGAGAGATCGGAACCATATTCGCTACGCTCCTCGGTGTGCTGCTCTTGAAGGAGCGGCAGGGCCTGCGGCGGATGATATGCTCGGTCGTCATTTTCTGCGGAATTCTGCTGATTGGCATCTGGGGGTAAGCAGGATAACTATCACAGATGTCGAATTGAAACCGTATGATGAAGATAACCTCGATGAGTACACACCTAATGAAGACAAAAGCCAGATTCAACCCTAAGCATGCTCTATTGCTGCTTCTCTACTTAACCATTCTGATCAGTCTGCGCGATCTGTGGTTCAATGCCAATACGGCGTCTGAGCATCCCGAGGCACAGCAAGGTGTGCTGGATATGCGGGGCTGGGACTTCGTGAATTCCCCGTCCATTCAGCTGGATGGAGAATGGGAGTTCTATCCCGGCCAGCTCCTGGGCTATGAGGATTCCGCCCTACTTGCTGCGGCCACACCGCATGTTGTCCAGGTTCCAGGTGACTGGAGCAGCGGCTTCCCGGAAGGGGAGCAATCCTCTCTGGGCTATGGTACATACAAGCTGCGTATCCTTATAGACCCGTCACAGACCGAATCTTACGGCTTCTGGATTCAGCGGATTCAGGCCACCTCCAGCATCGATATTAACGAGCAGAGAGAGACCAGCTTCGGGAAGCTGTCCACGGATAGCGGGGACTATATCCCTAAGGCGGTCTCTTACACCGCAGCCTACGAGAATCCGGGAAGACAGGAGATCGTTCTCCTCGTCCGGGCAGCCAACTACGACCATCCGCTGGAGGGCGGGATTGTGAGGTCGATCCGTTTCGGCTCCCAAGCAGCGGTGGATAGCGAACGAATGTATTCACTCGGCTTCCAGCTGGTGGCGTTCATGATCATGCTGCTGCATGCGCTGTATGCGGGGATTTTATTCTTTTTTAACCGGAAGCAGCGGGCGTTCCTGCTCTTCTTCCTCCTGCTGATGGCAGTAGCAACTACCATTGTAGCCGATAACGATACGATTCTCCTGCTCTGGTTCCCCATTAACTATACCTGGGCACTGAAGCTCAAAATGCTGGCCTACCCTGCGTTGTCCCTGTTCATGCTACTGCTGACGCGCAGCTTCTCTGCCTACGAGCGCCCCGGCCGTCTGTTCAAAATCTATCTGCTGGGTCTCCTGGTCTATACCGCCTATGTTCTGATCTTACCGGCACATTACGTGGTCTATGCCAGACCCTTCTTCTCCGTCCTCTACCTGCTTCCGGTAGTCGGAGTCATCTATTCTATCGGCCGGATGGTGATGCGACAGGAGCAGGATTCATTCTTCCTGCTGTTTGCTGCCGCCGCTATCGGCTCCAGCGTCATTGGCGGGGCCATGGAATCCAATGCCAAGGGAAGTATCCTGTATTATCCTATAGATGTCATTGCCGCAATTATTGGCTTCTCCTCCTACTGGTTCAAGCGGTACTTCCGCAATGCAGAGGAGAACCGGCTGCTCAACCAGCAACTGAAGGAGAGCGACCAGAAGAAGGACGAATTCCTGGCGAATACCTCCCATGAGCTGCGGACACCGCTGCACGGCATTATCAGCATTGCCCAGACTGTAGCCTCCAAGGAACAACAGGTGCTGGACGAACAGAGCTCTAAGGATCTGGAGCTGCTCATTACGATCAGCCACAGGATGTCCCTGATGCTTAACGATCTGCTCGATGTGACCCGTCTGCAGGAGAAGCGGATTGTGCTGCAGCGTGAGCCGCTGGCCATGGGTTCACTGGTCTCGGGCGTACTGGGGATGTTCGAATTCATGATCGAGGGCAAACGCCTGCAGCTGCGTAATGAGCTGCCCGCTTCATTGCCCCCGGTCTGGGGCGATGAGAAGCGGATTGTGCAGATTCTGTATAACCTGCTGCACAATGCCATCAAATACACGCAGGCCGGAACAGTCACTGTCTCCGCCGTTAACGACGGCAAGCTTGCTTGGATTAGTGTAGCCGATACCGGGGCAGGGATCGACAAGGAGACGCAGGCGCGGATCTTCTCGCCCTATGAACAGGGCAGCAAAGGCATCATTGACGGAGGCGGCATCGGTCTGGGATTAAGCATCAGCAAGCAGCTGACGGAGCTGCACGGAGGAGACCTTACACTAGACTCTGAGCCGGGAAAAGGGTCCGTGTTCACCTTCACTCTTCCGCTGGCCTCCTCTGCTGGGGCCCGGGAGAGGACAGGTCAGGATACAGATGCCGCAAGGCAGCCGGACAACCCGGATCTGAAGGGACTGCTGCTTGAGGAGAACCGGCTGCTATTACAACAGTCCGATATCCGCAATCTCACAGTCCCTGTAGAGTTAACGGCTCCGCCGCAGATACAGGACGCCTCTCAGTCGGCCAAGTCTCTGATCCTGGCTGTCGATGATGATCCGGTCAATCTGAAGGTGCTCTCCAGCATGCTCTCGGCAGAGCATTATCAATTGGCCACCGCCACCAGCGCCGGGGAAGCCTTGGAGCTGCTTGGCACCGAACCGTGGGATCTGCTGATCGCCGATGTGATGATGCCGTATATGTCCGGCTATGAATTAACACGGATCGTCCGGCAGCGCTTCTCCCTCTCGGAGCTGCCGATCCTGCTGCTCACCGCCCGCAACCAGCCGGCGGACATCTACACCGGCTTCCTGGCCGGAGCCAACGATTATGTCGCCAAGCCGGTGGACGCGCTGGAGCTGAAGTACCGGGTCCGCTCGCTGACCGGACTGAAGCAGTCCATCAACCAGAGCCTGCGGATGGAGGCAGCTTACCTGCAGGCTCAGATTCAGCCGCACTTCCTGTTCAACACGCTGAACGCGCTAATGGCGCTGAGTGAATTCGACCAGCCGAAGATGCGCGATCTCGGAGAAGCCTTCTCCTCCTACCTGCGCATCAGCTTCGATTATATGAACTCCCAGCAGCTCGTCGGATTATCCCATGAGCTGGAGCTGGTAGAATCCTATCTCTTCATTGAGAAAGCCCGCTTCGAGGAACGTCTGCAGATCGAATGGGAGGTTGATCCCGGCATCGAGCTGCTGCTTCCTCCGCTCACCCTACAGCCGCTGGTGGAGAACGCCGTCAGACACGGCCTGCTGAGCCGCAAAGCCGGAGGCAAGCTCCAGATCCGCATTCACCGTCAGGAGGGATACACCTCCTTCGAGGTGGAGGATAACGGCAAGGGCATGAGCGGGGAACAGGTGACCCGTCTGCTCGACGACACCTTCCGGGCCCACCGCGGCATCGGCCTGCTGAACACCAACCGGCGCCTGACTCAGCTCTACGGCGAAGGCCTCGTCATCCGCAGCCAGCCCGAAGTTGGCACTACAGTATCCTTTGTGATTCCTGAGCGGAGGCGGGAGTGATCCTGTAGTTATACAGCTCAGACTTTTGACCACAACACAAAGCAGCGATTCTCCAATATCGGGAGAACCGCTGCTTTTTTGAGTTTAGATATCATTCAGTATTTCAACTGATATAACCGGTAGATCAAGGCCGCAGCCTCTGCTTTACTGGCGGTCTGGGCAGGACGGAAGCTCTGATCCCCGAAGCCTTCGAACAGATGCATACTCTTGGTCAATGCCACACTGGATGCCGCCCATTTCGATATTTTGGCTCCATCTGTGAAGGAGGCAATCAATGCTTCCGGCTGGGTAACAGCCGATTTACCGTTATACGCTGTAAGTGCACGTGCAAGCATTGTTGCAATCTCTTCACGTGTGATGGTTGCCTCAGGGTCAAAAGCTGCCAGTGATTTGCCGTTAATGATCCCGGCTGCATAAGCCGCAGCAATCTCATCCGCATAAGGATTCGTTGTCTTGATATCCTTAAACGGCAAGACCACTCCCTCACCATTCAGTCCGTAAGCTCTGGCGATCATTGCCGCGAACTGCTCGCGGGTAATCTTGTCAGATGGAGCAAATGCTCCGCTTTCGTCCAGGATTCCCTTGGTCAACAGGTAATTGATCTCTTTCACTGCCCAGTGACTGGCAGGCACATCTGTGAATGCAGCAGCTCCAAGCATCACAGTGTACTTGCTGAAGTGTCCTCTCGGCGCAGTTACAGTTTGAGTAACAGGATCATATTTACCCCCAACCGCTTCCCAGGTAAGACTCTCCTCATTCAGGACGTACACGGTCAGATTCTCCAGATTCGCCTCCGAATATTTCGAAATATCAATGGCTGACACATCAAAGGTCACATCGATCGGCTTAGCGAAGCTCTTCACCGGCTGGCCGCCAACAGAAGCACTGAATTCCATCACTGGGATGTTAGCCAGCGGTTCTGCCTGACGGGGTTTGTTAATCACAGCATTCTGTACAACTTCTGCTGCCAGATTAATCTTCTGGCCTGCCTCAACCTTACCGAAGGTATCCGGCTCAATGGTAAATGCCGTCTGATCCATTTGAATCTTCAATCCGGCAATATCATTCTCCCGCACCAGGGTAAGAATCTCGGAGGGAAGCGTGGTGTTGAGCTGATGAATCCCTTTATCCACCGGAGGTACCTTCACCGTCAGGCTCAGCTTCAGGTCAGCAGCTGTTCCGGCCCCAAGCTTGCTTGTCAGCTCTCCAGCGACTGAAGCTAATGCCTGCTTGGCCGTTTCAATCTGTGCGCTGATGAATCCCGAATCCAGCTGCGAAGAGACGGCGTTTCCTGCTACAGTTACATTTTCTTTGGCAATTGTAGCTTCGCCAGCCTTGTTCAGCGCGGCCTGGCTGGAATGAATAACAGCATCCTTCAGCTTCTGAACCTCTTCAGCCTTGATGCCCTGCGCGTTATTCAGCACCGCAGCCGCATTATTAATAAGGGCCTGGGCAACCTCTACTGCCTTGCTGGAGCTATCCAGCTTGTTCAGTAAATAAGGCGCACTTCCTATCAATTGAGTAATTGAACTCACAATCTTCTGTTTCTCTGCGGAATCCTGAATAGTTCCCAGCAGCTGCGCTGCTGTATCCATGGCCAGAGACAGACTCTTACCGTTCTGTTCAGCCTGTGCAGGCGTGTTAGCCGATTTGAGTGACTCGGCAATGCTGGACAGCGCATTCTGGGCCGCCGAAGCCTTCTCTGCCGCAGAGCCGGAAGTATTCTTCAGCAAGTCCTGCAGCTTGTCATTCTGCTGCTGAACATTCGCGTCATTCCCTGTTGCCGCAGCCGGAGCCGGAGCAGCCGGTGTTGCTGCTGGTCCAGGTGCTCCCGGCCCGCTTCCTCCTGGTGCCGGTGCAGGATTTGGATTCGTACCGGTGTTGCCGCCGCTACCACCATTATCGCTTCCCGGCGGGTTCGGGGCCGGATTAACCACAGTACCTCCAGACGACTCCAGGATTACTTTTTTGTCCAGGGTATAGGTCTGTCCATCAATAGTCATCGAAGCTTTGATCACATAAGTACCGTCCGTCAAAAATTTGTTATCTGCATAATTATAAGAGACCGCCATTAGCGGGTAGCCTTGTATCGTCTCTGTAGAGAGCACTTTCCCCGCTTCGTCCTGAAGCTCATAGGTAGCCTTGTCCGGGTACAGGCTCTTGCTGCCTCTGCTTGATCCGCCATTGGCAACCAGAATTTGCGGCTTCTTGATTTGTCCGATGGAGTTGCCTGCCGTATCGACCAGTCCAATCTCAAGCAAGGTCGTACCTGCGGGCCGGATTAATTTTCCATTCTGCAACCCTACAATATCCAGCCCTTTCAAGGCCGGTGGCGCAATCTGGGTTAGTGTGCCAGCTTGCAGCGTTCCAGGTGCGAAATGAATATCGTACTGGTATTCGATGGCACCCTTGATTTGGTCTACAGATACTACTACATCGCCAGGGGTAACTTGTACCTGATTGGCATTGAACGCATAGCCCTGGAGTGTCGATTGGCCCGCAGTTGTATATTTAACCGCATAGATGGTCCCCGATTCAGGCGCCACCAGCGTAGCCAGCGCGGACGCACTATCATCCATCGACAAGCTATTGTCTCCTGCACCGATTACCACCTGATCATGGTATACAAAAGTGTCCGACCGGGTATGTGCCAGCATGCTGTAGGTTCCTTGAGTTGCGTAGAAATAATTCTCACCTGCAGGATTACTGTCGATCACATAAGGAATGTAATCAGCTCCTGGCAAATCCCTGCGCACTACATACAGCTCGTCTGTCGGCTGATCTAATAGAACCTTGCTGACTTCCTGAAGCTCTTGTCTTGCATCCAGCACCAGCGAATAATCCTTGCCGGGTTCTGTGTTAATGGAGCCATACATGTAGTAACCATATTTGGACTCAACTCCATTATGGCTTCTGTTGTAGCGTATGAAATCAACATCTACGGCAGAAGGAGAATCTACTACCAGGAATCCCTGTGATCCGGGAGTGCGAATGTAAGAAGAGGCGGTAGCAGAAGTTCCGTCGCTTCTTTTCACTATAGCCTGGATATTCGCATTATCGAGCGGAATCCCGCCCGCATAGTTCCCGCCTTCCGCCTTATCGAGACCCCGTACACGGATGACAGCCTGCGATTGCGGATCAATGATCGCTACGTACACACTTTTAGCTAAATAATCAGTCTTCTTAAAATACAGCTCACCTATATAAGAAGCCTTGTCAGCCGGAATGGTGAACGTTCCCTGCTCATCGGTGGTGCCAAGCACCTCCTCATAACGGCGGATCTGCACTCCTGCCACCGGTTGCCCCTGGGCACCCGTATCATGCTGGCGTACAGTAATCGTTACCTTCTGCGCCTGGTCAACGGTCAGGTATGGCTTGTCTACCAGATCCACCAGCTTGCCGTCATTGCCTCTAATCTCAATATCCAATTCGTTCTTCGGCAGAACCTTCAGCTCAGCCTCACTCAGTAAGTCCCCCTGAACATAACCATTATTTATCCAGGTGTTTGGGAATAATTGAACCTTATACGTGCCTGATTTGGCAGGCTTCCAATTCCGCATGTTGATTCGCTGCGGATTGCCTTCCTGTTCCTCAGTAGACCAATACAGAGAGTCATCCGAGATCACTGCACCGCTCTCATCTGTGATGACCAGCTTATAATTACTGCTGAGATCAAGACGATTCTCGTACTCATCTGTCACCTTCACCAGAACATCTACACTCTCGCCCAGAACTACCTGATTGCGGAGTTCAGCCTCGTCATAATAATTGGAACCCGGAACCCGGAAGCTGATTCCGGCCTTATAAGTACTGCCTCCACGGATCGTATACTCATCGTCAACCGGAGTGAAGTATGAACTCAATACAAGTTCATTCGGGTTGCTGTTAGAATCCGCACCGCCAAAAGTAGTGTTTGCCGTCAAGCGGTGAATTTCTTCACCCTTAGGTACATACAGATGATCGCCTACAGCAAGATTCATACTGATCTGGTTATAGTTATATCTTTCGTTCAGATAAGAGATGTTTATTTTACCACGTCCCATCCCCATAGCCGGTATCTGAAGTTGCAGCTTGCTGAAATCCCGGGAATGTCCATCATAGAATATTTCATGTTTTGCTTCAGTCGGCGTGATTTTATTGCGGAATAAGATATTGACGCCGGTATCACGATTTCTAGCAAGCGACGTGAATTCATATTCCTTATTCTTCTCAAGATAGATACTTTGCCCGAAAAAGAGCTTAGCACCTCTCGCATCGCCAATCTGCTTGTACCTGGTATTATCAATGAGAGAATAGTTCTCTACATATACAGGCTCACCGTCCAAGGAGGCACGGAAGCTGATCCGGCTGTAGTCACTGGCATCTTTGATGATTTCTTTGTGTAGCCCGTCTTCCGTTGCGTACAATGAAGAGGCAGGAAGCTGGAACATGTAAGCTTCACGGTCCTCAGTGGCTATATAAGCTTTATAGTCTCCAGACACCTCTCCCGTTCTGAATACCAGCACCGTATATCCCGGTACAGCAAACTGATTCACCATTCCACTGAGTCCGGAGTTAGTCAGGAACGGCTGAGTGAACAGCTTCCCCTTGGCATCCAGATAACGGACAGCCACCATATATGTACCCGCTTGCTCCCGGTCAGTTACATAGATAGGCTTAGCCTCATACTGTTCGCTTCCCTGCTTAAGCAATACGAACATTACCGGACTATTCATAGATAATTGATGATTATCCCTAAGCTGAATCTGTCCGTTCGCATCCGTGGTATAGTTGTAAGACTGATAATTCATCCATACCGCCACAGACCCATTCACAAGCGGAACACCATTATTCAGGATGGTAAGCCTTACATTCTTATCATCGCTGCGGATCTCCGATTGTGTAGCACTTTCATATGTATTGGAATCCTTAGTCATCCGTTCTACAGAGATTTCAATCCCCGTAGCTGAAGGCACCCGGATGCTCTGCGGGGGTGTCACCACCAGCCCCTGCTCGCCCGTATATTCGGCATGAAGAGAATATTCCTCACCGGCAGCCAGCCCTTCAAAAGAAAGATAATTGTACTCCATAGAAGTATACACTGCATCCAGCACAGTCAGCTTGGCTTCACTTCTCGCCTTCACCTTACTGGCTATCTGGGCATCTTCTTTCATAAGTACGAACTTAACCTCATTTAGAACCTTAAGATCGCTATAAGTCACATCTACTACACTATTGACCGTAATCCTTTGTGTCCCGTCCGGGAGCCTGTCGTTAGAGACTACCCCTGCCCTGAACGGGGCGGCTGATACCTCAAGCACACTTAAAAACGATAATAATACGACCATAACCATGGAAACTGCCGTTCTTAATTTCTTCGAATACATATTCCATCTCCTTCTCCCCAGTTCAATCCATACACTTTAACTTATAGTTAGATTATTACTCCCTCCCCAGTTAATCCTATTCAGAAGACTCACAACAAGGATGTTACATTTTTTTCGCGAAAATGTCTATTACTTCCTTAACAGGGTCCCGGAAAGTTAACTTTACGCCGGGTTTTTGTCATATTTTGTCTGAAACAAATTCCAAAAACATATAAAAAAGACGAAGACCCCAAGGTCTCCGCCGTTCAATTCTGCTATTCCTCACAACACCAAATCCCCCGTCTCCCGCTTCAGCCACGCCCGATGCTCCTCATCCAGCAGCGGAGCCAGCTTATCGTACACCTCAGCATGATAATGGTTCACCCAATCCAGCTCCTCGCTGTTTAGCATAGACGGCTCAATCGCCCGGAGGTCTATCGGTAAATAACAGAGGTCTTCAAATTTCAGGAATCTTCCGAACTCCGTAGTCACATCCTCCGTAATCAGCAGCGTGTTCTCCGTACGGATCCCATGACGGCCTTCCTTATAGACTCCCGGCTCTACCGTAATAATCATCCCAGGCTCCAGGCGGACCTCATTCGGCTTGAAGCTGAACCGCTGCGGCTCTTCATGCACATTGGAGTAATAGCCCACACCATGTCCGGTTCCACACTTATAATCCAGGCCATTATCCCACATCGGCTTACGGGCAAGAATATCGAGCGTAGATCCGGTGGAGCCATAGAGGAACTTGGCCGTAGAGAGCGCAATCACAGACTTCAGCACTAGTGTAAAATCTCTCTTCTCCTCATCCGTCAGCGCGCCAAGCACCAGCGTGCGGGTAATGTCAGTCGTCCCGTTCAAGAAGTGTGAACCCGAGTCGAGCAGATACAATCCCTTAGCTTCCAACAGCACCGGATGGTCGGCGGACGGCGAGTAGTGCATCATCGCAGCATTCGCGCCGTAGGCAGAGATACTGGAAAAGCTCAGCTCAGCGAATAACGGCTGCTGCCGGCGCAGCTCCAGCCCCTTCTGGTCTGCTTCCACCTCTGTCACCGGACGCACGGGGACGGTCTCCTGCAGCCATTTGAACAATCCTACAAGGGCAACGGCATCCTTCAAATAGACATCACGGATATTACGGATCTCCACCTCGTTCTTAATCGATTTAAGGGCCACCACAAGACCCGGCGCTTCCATAATAAAAGCGGATTCCGGGATGGCAGCCGCCAGGCTATATCCGGTTTTATTCGGATCGTACAGCACCGAAGCCGCTTCCGGGAGCGCCTGCAGGAACGGAAGGATGTCCTCATACTCCTTGATCTCCACTCCATCCCTGGCCAGCGTATCCTTATCTTCCGGGGTGGCCTTATGTCCTCCGGCGAACAATATTGCGTTATGTACCCCTACTATGGCAAAAGCAGTCACATACGGATTGAACGGGATATCCCGTCCCCGGATGTTGAACAGCCAGCACAGATCATCCAGCGCGGACAGCACATAATAATCAGCGTCCTTACGCTTCATCGCCTGCCGGACCTGCTCCAGCTTATCTACCCGGCTGAGGCCCGCATACTGTTCATCATGCAGCATTAGCGGCTCGGCCGGAATGGCCGGTCTGTCCGTCCAGATCGCCCCTACCGGGTCGACGTCTGTAATCGCCTGAATCCCTTTCTCCGCGAGCTTGCCCTGCAAGCCCTTCATAGCGGATACGGACAGCGTTCTGCCATCTACCGCCATACGTGCGCCTTGCGGCAATTGCTCTGCCAGCCATTCATCCCATTGCGGGACGCCCGGTTCAGCCATACGGAACAGACGGATGCCCGAGCCTTCCAGCTCCCGCTCCGCCTGAATGTAGTACCTGCCATCCGTCCACAAGCCAGCATCCGTTAGCGTGATCACAGCCGTTCCGGCGGAACCGGTGAAGCCGGTAATCCAGCGGCGGCTTTTCCAGTGCTCCCCCTCATACTCACTGATGTGCGCATCCCCGCTTAATACCACACAAGCCTCTATCCCGCGCTCCGCCATCCACTCTCTTAACTTATGTACTTTCTCCTTAGGCAACATATCCGCCACTCCTTCTCTCTATCTAGTCTACTGAATTATCATACACCTGCATTTCCTATAAAAAAAGATGAAGACCCTCAGGTCTCCATCGTCTCATTATCCTCTTTCCGTACCAGCTTCCGCCGCTGCTTCCCCTTCTTCACCCACAGCCGGTCCTGGTCATCCCGGTAGAATCTGATCCCGAACAAGCGTAACGGTGTCCACACTTCCCTAAAATAATAATTAGGCATGGTCCATTTCTCCCAGACTATAAATAGATTTGCTCCTAATTATAGACCGGGATACCTGGTTTGTTTGTCGCATTGTGGAAGGAGAGCCTTAAGGTTACCGCCTATTTCCCAAAATCGCCTTATCTGCGGAACCAGCGCATGATCTGCTCTAGCGAACCCATAGACTTATAGGTATGCTCCAATTTGAACTCTGTATTGTTGATTCTCTTCTTCATCTGCTTGATTCCGATGCTGCCCAAACAGATCGACACATTTGATTACATTGCTCTCGTTATTGATTCTAACAGACGATTCTAAACTTTGCAGGACAAATCTAATTCCTTCTTTGCGTTTGTTATGTAAATAGTAGGCTGCTAATTCAG
The DNA here is from genome assembly GCF_038009085.1 of Paenibacillus sp. FSL R7-0210. Taxonomy (NCBI): domain Bacteria; kingdom Bacillati; phylum Bacillota; class Bacilli; order Caryophanales; family Paenibacillaceae; genus Paenibacillus; species Paenibacillus sp. FSL R7-0210. Next base: position 340,049 of record NZ_JBBPAR010000001.1, on the reverse strand, counting down.
CAAGGAGTTGGGAGTACTGGTTGGTTATGATTTGTTGGTTATGATTAATCCCATACTCTGCAAGATTTGTCCGGTAAGGGAGATAGGCAGCAAACCGCTCCAGAATATTATCAATATTCCAACCATAGCGGTTAGCCGACAAGACAATACTGTATAATGCTGTAAATATCTCATCTGGCCGGTGGGAGATAAATTCAATATATTCAGAGAGAGCCTCGTATTTTCCTGCCATCACCCGATAAAGCAGTCTGTTTGCGAGCCCCCACTCCTGGAATTGAGCCACAGTACGCTTCACTTCTTCATCGTCTTCCCTTATCCAGCTTCCGTCCATATAGAGGGATACCCAATCTAATGCCGCTGAATAGTCTCCTAGTTGCTCACACACATTTGAACGGATAAGCTGTGCGTACAGGATATAGAAGTACAGGGGTTTCTCAGGTTTTCTCTCGTTACTCTCTCTACGGTTTGACTTCCACTGGAGATTATAACGAATAGTTGCTAATTGCAGCATCTTCTTCGCGAGTTCATCCACCTTATGCCATCGATCCAATGAACCATAGACATGACCCAAGTGCTTCAAGCCGTCCAATTGATCCGCTTCATCCAGCCGGTCCAGGTAACCTTCGAAGAGATGCGCCGCCTGTAAATTCCGCGCCTGGTCATTACCAATGGCGATTCGGAATAGACGGTATTGACACACTGCGAGTCTCTCGGAATTCTGATACTTCTCGCTGGCACTCACATTCTTATAGAGTAATTCGGCAGCTTGCCACAGCCCCTCTTGAAATAGGCCTTCAGCCACTTCAAACAGCATGGGGGCATAGACCAGATTCTCCAGCAGATTCTGAACCACCTGTTCAACGCAATCCAGACGGCCAAGCTCAGCGGAGCGCACAAGAAATGGCCTTAGACGCCGCCAGGTGGGTGACGAGAAAAAGAAACATTCATCCACATATAAGCTATAAAAATGATCCTCCGGCAGATCCATCGCCTTGGTGATTCGCTCCAGATGGTTCATAGCAATGGGCTGGTGACCACTGAGTATCCTGCTGAGCGTTCCTGAATTAATTCCGGATTGTCCCGAGAATTGATTAATAGGCATTCCCTTCTGCGACAAATACAACGCTAATTGATCGCGAATCATCGTTCTAGTAGTAGGGACCACGCAAACACCACCTAACTGGAATCCAATATAATTTCTTTTATAGTTGTAATAATATGTCACATTATTCCAATGGTCAATAACGCAGACTGCTGCAGATTAGTCTAATCCGTGAACTACAGGCAACCCATTTGCCATGAGGGCAAAAAAATAGAGACTCTAGTAGTCTCATAAGGTAAGTCCACCCTTTCGATTCAAATTCCCCATCATCACCTCTATCTTGCTCATAACAGCATCCCGTAGACTTTGAGGCTCCATCGCTTCAATAATCGGACCATAAGAGAGAAAGTAATTTGAAAGCCAATCTCCTTCGGGCATCGATGCGATAACAGTAAAAGATCCATCTTCATGTTTTGTTATTTCTTTTTCACTAAAGTCATCATATATTCTATACGCTCCAGCCGAAGAGATTTTTAACCGAATATCAATAAATTTCTGAACTTGATTATCTGTCACTTCAGCCGCAGATTCCACTGATGTCTCTTGCTCAAAAACCTCTTCAGTGATTTCAATATTAGCCATACGGGATATTTTGAATGTTCTGTATGTTCTTTTATCATAGCAATACGCTTTCAAATACCATGCCTTATCCTTAAAAATCAACTTAAGCGGCTCAACCCTGCGCAAGCTTTTCACACCTGAGGTATTAAAATATTCGAATATAATAATATGTTTGCTTATAATTACCATTTTTAGTGCATGGAAATTTTCTTTGTTTCGTTCATCACTTCCCCAGGGTGAGAAGTCCAATTCAATCCAATTAACATCACTCTTTTTGAAAAGGCTGCTTAATCGTAAAAGAATAGTCTCAATTTCCGGATACCGCGCTGCTGATAGATTCTGCAAGGCGAGCAGTATTTCATCCTGTTCTTTTTCAGAAAGTAATGACTTATTGAGTATAAATTTGTCAAGAATGACGATTCCGCCGCCTCTGCCTTGATTCGTATAGATAGGTATGCCAGCGCTGCTTAATGTCTCAATATCGCGATATATTGTTCTAACCGATACTTCAAAACGGTCGGCAAGCTCTTTCCCCGTAGTTTCTTTTTTCTCAAGTAAGTAATAAACAATGCCGAAAAGTCTGCTGATCTGCATTAAAGCACCTCAATTCAAGTACAGTATATCTTTCTAAACACGACACCAGTGTGTCATATTTACATATTTATTAACACAAAACCAGACGGACTGTTGTCAGGTTTTGTCCTTTATATTAAGAAGTGTACAATCAACTGCGGCGTTGTCCGCACATTATAAAGGAGAATGATGATTATGATAAACAAAATTCAATTACCCCAACCGGTTGAGGAACATTTTCATGCGACAAATACAGATGATCCCGCGGCCTTCCTTTCGATCTTTGCCGAGGATGCCGTTGTTTTTGACGCCGGCAAAGAATATCACGGGAAAACCGCTATCAAAGAGTGGAGCGACCACGATTATTTCGAAGTAGGCTTAAGACTAGAAATCATAAATGTCGTTCAGAATGCCAAGCAGATCGTTGTTACCGCAAAATCAGACGGAAATTACGACAAAACCGGACTACCGGACCCCCTCTATCTTGATTTTCATTTTACTGTGGAAGGGGATAAAATTACACGCCTGCACAATGTTCTTTCCTCTAACAGTAGGGCAATTCCTTTGCCGCAGCCTATTGCAGCCTATTATCATGCCTCAGATATCTTTGACGGTGACCTTCTCGCTAACTGCTTTGCAGAGGATGCCATATTAGTTGACAATGGAGAAGAATTTCATGGTCCCGAAGTTATCAGCAAGTTCATTGTGAAGGCAAACAGAGACGCTGCGGGTAGGACTGAAATCACCAATTGTGCGGAGAAAAATGACGAAACGGTTGTCACCGCCACCATTTCAGGTAATTTCAAAGGCAGTCCAATTCCACTGGATTTCCGCTTCACGCTTAATAACGGGAAAATCAAAGCCTTGAATATCGTAGTGTCAGGTGTATAAAGATGATGGTGGAGAATTTAATTAAGGTAAATCAAGATAAAGAGCAGGTTATCGAAAAGATAACCTGCTGCATATGAACGTCGTCTATGTCTTCTTTGTTAGAATCCTGTTATTATATCCGGCAAATTCCGGACAGGCAATCCCGCCAGCTTCGCGGCGTTATGATTCAGCAGAAACATCTAGTAGACTCATAAGGTCTCTGTCGTCCTGGTATCACAATTGCAAAGCTGCTGCCCCTACTGTTCCCCTGCTTCACCCACTGCGGAACCAGCGCTTGATCTGCTCCAGCGAACCCTTCGCTTCCGGGCCATTATAGCCGAAGGCATTGCCAATCATCTTAATATATTCGTTAAAAGTCGTCTCCCGGCTATACCGGTCACTCCACCACGCCTTCGCGTTATAGCCCGAGTCCGCCCCGATATAAGTCAGCTCAATCCCCGACTTCTTATACACATGATCGAAAATAAACTTCACCCGCCGCATATGGAAGTCAGAAGAGACCACAATGGCAGACTTGAACCCGTGCTGCTTCATGATCGGGAGCGTAAGCTGGGCGTTCTGGTAGGTGCTCTCGGCAGCATCTTCCGTCAGAATAGCGGATTCCGGGATGCCCAAGGAAAGGGCTGTTTCACGCATGTCACCTGCGGGGCCGGTGATCTCTTTAGCGTTAGACAGCAGGAGCTGCGGCGCGTAGCCTTTTTGATACAACTTAACCCCTTGCTCCACCCGTCCTCCGCCACCGCTAAGGATGATGATGACGTCTGCTTGCTTTGGAGTCTCCGATACGGGAAGGAAACGCCCGGCGCACAGGAGCAGCAAGACCATTAGCAGAAGGGGCAAGTACAGAAAGGGAATTCTTTTTCTGCGCTTGCCCATCTTAGTTCTATTTAGGTTACGGCTCATAAGCTAATTCCGGTACTCGCCGCTAAGAATCTGTTCCCACCACTGTGCATTCTCCGTATACCACTGAATGGTCTGGGCAATTCCGGTCTCGAACGTATACGTAGGCTTCCAGCCCAATCTCTCCAGCTTAGCCGGATCAATCGCATAACGTTTATCATGACCCAGCCGGTCGGCAACGAATTAAACCCACATTTTGTTAAATAGTGAATAGTAATCCAAACCCCTTCTGATAAGCAACCTTATAATTAATCTTTCTAGAATTCATTCCATTCAACATAGTTTTTGCTTATATCAAAGAACTATATCTTTCATTCTTGTAAGAATAGGTTTCATTAATTTTTTATTAAATAAAAAATTAGTAAGAATCAAAAGAAAGAAATTTATTATTATTAATAATAATCCTTTAATCATAAATGCAAAATAATGGTCAATATTTAGTGTGAAATTCAACTCAAGAGAAATTAAAATTATACCTACAATTATATTTGGATATAGTATCTTCCAATAGGTTTTTAGGCCTTTTTTAAAAAAGACGCAATGAGTATAATATATTTCTGCAATTGCTAAAAATAATGCCGTTAACAAAACCCCAAATAAAACCCCATATATCCCAAAAATAATTGAACCTACGATTGTAACGGTTAACAATATACCACACGCAATAATTTGAAATATTTTGCTTATTTTAAAATTTCCAGACATATTAATTATATGCCCACTCGGAATATGTAATATTTCTAAAAATGTAATTATTATCAAAAGAAGAGAAATGTAATAATCAGTATAATTTATATCATTTATACCTTTAGTGTAAATATTTACAAAAGGAGTTATCAAAGTAGATGTAGAGATCAAAAATAAAATTAAAATCAAAAGGGATATTAGTTCATATTGCAAATATATACTGTATGTCTTTTGACTCTTATCTTCACTTATAGTTTGCCCCATACTTAAACGAGGGGCATTTGTTATTGCATACAACATACTTTTAACTAGTAAAAAAACACTATTGTAAACAGCATAGACACTTGCAGCTGCAGTCCCTGAAGCAGAAAATATGGATATAAATATAATAGGCAATGTACTATAAAATGCTCCAGTTATTTTCTGTATAAATACATCCTTAGTCCCTCTAATAGATAAATAATCTGGCTTGACACTTTTGTCAAGAAAACTATATTTCCTCTTACAATATACTATAATAATTACGCTATTAAGTATTGAGCAGATCATAACTACTAATCTAACTCCCCACATAACATTAAAATCACAATAAATCAGGAACATATTAATGAGGTGACCTAAAGTGATTGTTAAAATAGCTATTGAAGAGATAATGTACTCCTTCTGCTCTGCTTGTATTAAAATACGATATTTCATAGTGAAATAAAGATTAATAGCTGCTGGGACAAATGTCATTAATAATACCAAGACTACAATTATATTGTCTAAAGATGTTCTTACTATGTAACTATATATTATAGTAACAACTACTCCAAGGATAAGAAAAATAACACCAATTTTCTTAAATATGTTACCTGTTGCTATTATTATGCTACTAATTGCTTTAAATTCACGATTTCTATATGGTTTTAACAATGCTACATTAGTAGCTAAAGTAATCCCTCCCTCAATTATAAGCATCATATTTATTATTTGTGTTGCTACTGAGTTTAAACCATTAAACTCTGAACCAAATCTTGATAAGACAAGTCTTGTCACTACCAAGCCTAATACTCCATTAACCAAAGATAATACTAATGCACTGATAGCATTAAATACACTAATTTTACTTTTACCCATAAATTCCATCCTCAATTTAAAGAGCTTATCTGTTCAAGAAAACTCCCTACAATATAATCGCTATCCATTTCAGGCATACATTTTATTACTTCCTCAAATGTAATTTTTTTCCCTTTATTTTCAACAATAAATTTTCTGCAATTTTCTATTTCTTTTTCAATATCCAAACTTTTTTCATTTACTATAAAAAGCAATGGATATTTTTTCAGATACTTAATTGAAGGATCGTTTTGGATTTTACTGAAGTGAATTATTGGTTTTCCCATAGACATATATTCAAATATTTTACCTGGTGTTTGAAAAACTACTGTGTTGCCTATATTCACCAATATGTCTGAATCTAACATAGTAGCATGTGCAATTTCTTTGTTTTGGCCTGAATAAAAATTTAAAGAAGACATTTTTTTTATTTCTTTTTTCAAAAACCTTACTCTAGAATTCGACATAATTGTAACATTAACAATATCATTTAATTCTTGTAAAAAACTCATCATAAATACTGGGTTCCGTATTGTTTTTAACAATGCTCCTCCGTAAACTGCATCATATTTCCCTTCCTGCTTTTTAAGTAGAGATTTTTCACTTTCAAAAGAAATTTCATTCATATTTGGAAAATTAAACTCATGAAATTTCTCAGAAAATTTATTCAGTGGTGTATCTTTATAAAATTCAAATAGTTCGGGCGTCAGGAACACTTTATCACATTGCTTAAACAACTCACTTTCTTGCAAGACTCTTTTCTTTCTATTAAATCTCCCGTACTCATCATCATTGTATGCAAATGGATCGAATTCGAAGATAGCCCATTTAGAAGTTTTAAATTCCTTTTTTAACCCATAGGCTATCCTATGAGTAATAATTGGATGAGATATTGACAAAATAAAATTGTATTTTTGGGTTTCATTTAAATTAATACAAGTATTCATAACCTCCTTAATATCCCAACCTGCATATCTTTGTTCACCATATAAGTCCCTATAGTTGATACTGAAGAATACCTTAGAAATAAAGGATAAAGAATTATTAATAATTTTTAAATATTTATTTGTTTTATTTTTCAACAACTTACTAAATGCAACTGTATTCATAGTCTTATAATCATCAACCCTGATAATATTAAGCCCATTATAAGATTCTTGAGTTGGTAAACTAATGTCATGTCTTCTTGTGACAACATCAACTTCGTAACCTTCATTCAGCAAACCATATAAAAAAGGTTCTACACAATTTGTATTTGAAGAAGGATATGGATAAAATTCCGCTAGAATTACTAAAACACTTTTCATAACTCCTCCAGTAAAAAGATTAATTTATATTTTCTTCCAACTCATTTTAGCTTTTGCAAAAAGATAACAAACAAAAACACAAATCCAAAAGTATGGACTAAAAATTGGAGCTATCATATAGATAGCATCTGATCTCGGTGTATAAAATAGTTGTAACAGTGCATATATAACCAAAGTTGTTAAAACCCACTTATTTTCGTTATATAATCCAAACCAATCCACCATTTTGACCATACCTGCACCTAGAATCAAATTATAAAAGATCAATCCAATCCAACCAATATCATGTATAACTTCTAGTATATGAACAACTCCTACACCGGCGCCTTGCAGATAATTATTTCCCATAAGGACAAATGAAAGATGCGCCTTCATATCATGCCCTAATGCTAATGCATCCAAAGATTGATTATTAATAGAAACTGTATCAAATAAAAGTCTACCAATTAAACTATTATGAATGACGTTGTCATATATGGGACCGAACATATATCCAGGGAATTTGTTTTCAGGCAATAAGTTCATAACATCAAAACCCTGAACCAACACATCGAAAGAAATCCCTTGTTGATACAAAAAATTAGTAATTAAGTTTCCTTCAAATAATTCGACTGCACGTCCAGTCCTCCAGTAATTATACCCATATAAGAATGCCATTAATAAAGGGATACTTATTACAATAACTAATTTTTCAATCTTCCCAATCCATCTTTTCGATTCTTTAAATTTATAAACATCGCGTAAGAAAAAATAAGAAAATATGAACGCAAAGGCAAGCATTGTTGGTGATCTCATACCAACAAATAATTGGGGTAATGTAGAAATTAAAAATAAAGAAAGTGGGAGTAATGCTTTGTTTTTATTAGGCATAGTTGCTAAAAAAATACAAATAGATGGTTTCATTAGTTGAATTAGGCCCTTAACAATAAAATTCTGTGAAGTCTGGTAACTAATATAATATTGAGTATACGTATGAGACTGCATGAAAATTATTTTTTCCCATCCCTCAATAAAAGAGGCCAGAACCGCAATATAAAATATTATCATTGATATATTCTGTAAATTTTTCATAAATGGATGTTCTAACTCTATAGGTTGCAAATCTTTAACCATCGAATAATCATTAGTTTTAATTAAGATAATTTTATCAAGACAAAAAGCTCCAATATACATAAAAAATAATGATAAATATAAACTAATTAGAGCACTTAAAGTAGCATGTTCACTCCCAACCTGCCACCACTCGCCCCCTCTCATCATTGATACAAAAGGTCTACTTATTAAAAAAACAAACATACAAATATTAAAAATAAAAAACAAGATATATCTTACATTTGTTAAGCCAAAAAAAAGATTTCCCACTAAAAGGAGTAGTATGCTTAATAAAAGCAAATCATAATCAATGAGTAGTAACCCCAAAAGAAATATATTAATCGAAATTAATGCGGAAATAATATGTATTACTTTTTTCATAATATCCACCTAATAGTATTTATTTCTTTGAATTAAAAATAGAAGCTTCCAATAAATCTAACTTAACTTAAAATAATAATCTTCTAAAAATTGCGCGCTTTCTTTAATACTAAATTGTTTTTCAACAATATCCTCCCATGCATTTTGTCTATTTTTATTATTATCAAGTAACTTCAAAACATTATGAGCCCAGTCAGAAGGAGACAACTGTAAATCGAATTGTTCTATTCTTTGAGATAATATTGCCTCTTCTACAATTTCGTTAGATACTATACATTCTAATCCAGCGCATTGAGCTTCAACCAAAACAATACCTAACCCCTCATAAAGCGAAGGGAAAATAAAGCCATCCATTGCTTGCATATAATTGTTTACATTATCTTGACTACCTAAAAAAAGAACTTTATCTGATATATCAAGTTTATCAACTTTGTTTCTACAAAAATCAAACAGTTCACCTTCACCAATTAACAAAAGAACTGAATTTTTTTTTATTTTTGTAATTTCATAAAAAACATCAATAACAAATGAGTGGTTTTTTTGTTCATTGAACCTCCCAACATGCCCTAATACAAGTTTTTCTGATAAATTGTGTTTATCCCTTATTTCCTCACGAATTGTTTTGTTAAATTTAAATTTTTCAATATCAATTCCATTTTTAACAACTACAACTTTACCCATTAAATCATCACCAAACATTACTGATCCAGCCTTTTTTGAACAGGCAAAAAAAGCTGTAGCGTATCTTTTCAAAAAGAACTTTGAGGATCTTTGAAGCAATCTTTTTATAAATGAATTTGAGAATGAATTGGTATTATGACTATGAATTATTCTATGTCTTACACAAAAATACTTAGCTATGACAAGTGCTAAAAAATCAAATGCAACACTTGTGTGCACATGAACTATGTCATACTTTTTCAATCTAAATAATTTAGTCATAAAAGCAAGTTTTTTTACCATTTGCCTTTGTCTAAAAGGCATATCAATCACATTACACCCCAGTAATTCTAAATAGCTTTTTGCTTTTTTATTTTTTATTCCTTGAGTTACAATATCAACCTGAACCTTATTTTTATCTATATTCTCAATCCAGGAAATCACCATTTTTTCTATCCCACCAGTCCCTAAAGATGGAATAAAATATACTACTTTTTTCATATTTCCTCCTGATGTAATTCTATAGTTCATAAGCAGATTTTTTTGGAAGGATAGTATTAAAGCTAGCTTTCACCAAATCCCTAGAGGTTATAAATGTTTCTTCGTCCATATCGACATCATTTAGACATAACATGGAACCTTGTTGTTTAGAAATAAATTCACAAGCTGCTTTTATATCATAAGCAGCGATAGACTTCCCGATATTATATTTTCTTGGATAAAACTGTCCGCTTGCATTTTGCCATCCCTTTATGAGCCATTGATTGACATCTAACATATGTCTAAATTTATTTTTACATGTTTCATGGAGTACTTCAAACTCCTTGTTCCAAAGTATACTAAAAACTTCTTTTGAAAACGAAGTTGGCAAATGTTGCTGTAATAGTCCTGGAAATCTAGGACATGGTAGGAGATAAAAATTCCGAAGTACATTTAAACCATATTTAAAATTAAACCATTTTGTAGGACTCTTTTTTAAAACTTCTTTCATTTTAAAATGTTTATTAATTATCCCAATATTCCTAAAGGGTGTCATTATAAACATTTCCTCTATATTGTAGCAATGAACATTCATTATTGCTGAATCACATGGAAGATTATTTTTAAAAAACACATTTTCGTTTACATCTTTAATTAAAAACATATCATCATTAAAATATACAAAATTGTTAGATAGACCATCAATCCTATGAAGGTTAAGTTCAATTGGATTGGCACTAAATGTTGGAAGATACTCTTTTGGAATAAAATCCTCATGCTTTACAATTTTAAGCTTGGGATGTTTAATATTTAACCATGAGGGCAGATGCCCCCATGTAACAAAATAAATATTATTCACCCATGGAGCAAATTTTTCAACTCCCCTAAACCAATATTGCAAATTATCCCAATCTCTATATCTATGTACATTAGTATCATTAGTAAAATCAGATTTGTAATTTGATCTAACTTCTCTCCACTTATCATCATTTCCATCTACCCAAATAATCACAAAATCTATTTTATCATTCACACTAAATCTCTCACTTTCTCCAAACCAACTTATTTATGATGCCTGTATAACTTTGAATTAACTTAACTATCTTTGTGCTAACATTTTCATCAATATAATCTGGTACAGAAACTCCAAAATCTCCATTATTACTCATAGTAACTGACATATTTACGGCTTGTAGTACTTGTTCGACTGAGATACTCCCAATAACAAAATTCCCCTTATCAAGAGCTTCCGGTCTTTCTGTGCTCGTCCTTACAGATACTGCTGGGAATTGAAAAAATGAAGCTTCCTCAGGAAGTGTACCACTATCAGAAACTACACAAAACGAGTGTTTTTGGAGGTAATTGTAGTCCCAAAAACCAAACGGTTCAAGTGTTCTAACTAATGGATGGAATTTAAATCCTCTTTGATTTATTATGTTTTTGCTCCTTGGATGTGTACTATAAACAACTGGAATTTCATATGTCTTAGCCATTTTATTGATAGCATTCATTAATGCAAAGAAATTTTGTTCATTATCTATATTTTCTTCTCTATGTGCTGAAAGTAAAATATATTTTTTCTTTTCCAATTTCAAAATATCAAGAACATTACTTTTATTAATATTTGCAATATTAGCTGATAAAACTTCTGCCATAGGCGAACCCACTACATAAGTACGTTCCTTTGGTACTCCAGAAGAATTAAGATATCTTCTTGCATGTTCCGAATAACATAGATTAACATCACTTGTAACATCAACAATTCTCCGATTAATTTCTTCAGGAAGATTCTCATCAAAACACCTATTCCCAGCCTCCATATGAAAAATAGGGATTTTGAGTCTTTTAGCTGAAATGACACTTAAACAGGAATTAGTATCTCCCAAAACTAATAGTGCATCTGGAGCCTGATCAACCATTATTTCATAAGATTTTGAGAGAACATTTCCCATAGTTTGGCCTAGATTATCTCCAACAACTCCCAAATAAAAATCAGGCTCTCTTAAGCCTAATTCTTTGAAAAAAATCTCATTAAGAGTAAAATCATAATTTTGACCTGTATGTACTAATATATGTTCAAAGTATTTATCACATTTCTTTATGATTTCAGAAAGTTTAATGATTTCAGGTCGTGTACCCACAATTGTCATTAATTTTAATTTTTTCATTTTGTGTCTCCTTCTTTTCAGAAATAATGTGCATATAAATCTTTATGGTCTTCAATCCATACTTTCATCTCAGAAACCATTTGTTCGTAACTGGGGACCACAAATGAAAAATCGTTTCTATTATTGATAAGAGATTTATCAACTGAAATTGCATCGCTTTGCAAAATAGTTAATCTATCATTTTTGAAATATTGGTTGAACAGTTTAAGTAATTCAAATTTATTAATGTTGCAATTATTAACTAAATTATATATACCAGTTAAATTTTCTTCGAGAGCTCTCTCCATTGCTTTAGCTAAAGTTAACGTTGTTACTCCAGTCCATATGGCTTTAGTAAACCCATTAACTTCTCCCTCTTGCTTCATAAACCAATTAAATAGACCAATTCCATTCATATTTCGATCTGGTCCAATTATTGAATTTCTAAAAGTTAGATCCTTATTATTCTCAAGCTCACCTAATGCCTTTGATCTATCGTAGAAAGTTTCACCGTCTCTAAAAGAATTTTCTATATACCCACCCTTTTTTCCGGAAAACACACAATCAGTACTCATTTGAATAACTTTAGTGCTCATATTTTTTGTTGCATTCACCAAATAATGCGGCAAATAACTATTTATAAGAACTGCCAAATCTTTGTTGTCTTCGGCATCTTTATTTAAGATACCAATAGCATTTATAATTGCATCGTAGTTCCCTTCCTCTACTACCCTATTGAGATAACTAAAATCAGTTATATCACCATTAATATTTTCATCACAATATCCAATTTCATTTCTACTAAAACCAGTTACCACATGCCCTTTTTCTTTGAAAAAGAGCGAAATTGTATGTCCTGCCATACCGGCTGCTCCAAGAACAAGTACTTTCATTAGAATTTCCCTTTCCAAGTTCTTAATTCATTTTGAATATATTCAAGTTCCATTAATTTATTTTTGATCTCAGTAACTCCAAGCCTTTCAGTGTTATGTGAGTTGTAATCCTCAACTTGATGAATTTGCTTATTCCCTTCAACAAAATACTTATCATAATTAAGATCCCTTTTGTCCGCGGGAACTCTATAAAATCCTCCAAGATCTTCTGCCACTACATGCTCTTCCTTAGTAAGAAGAGTTTCGTATAATTTTTCTCCATGACGTGTGCCTATAATCTTTATTTCATTATTCACATTAAACAATTCAACTAGTGCTTGTGCTAGATCTCTAATAGTTGAAGCCGGAGATTTTTGCACCATTATGTCCCCTGTTTCTGCGTTCTGAAAAGCAAATACAACGAGTTCAACAGCTTCCTCTAGACTCATGAGGAATCTAGTCATATTAGGATCAGTAATAGTTAACGGTTCACCACTCTTAATTTGATCGACAAAAAGTGGAATCACTGAACCTCTAGACGCCATTACATTACCATAACGCGTTCCACAGATTAATGTTTTATCAGGGCTAACAGTATTAGATTTAGCCACAAACACTTTCTCCATCATTGCTTTTGAAATCCCCATTGCATTTATTGGGTAGGCTGCTTTATCAGTTGATAAACATATGACTTTCCTTACCCCCATCTCAATGGCACCAGTTATAACATTATCTGTTCCAATTACATTAGTTTTCACAGCTTCTAGCGGAAAAAATTCACACGATGGTACTTGCTTTAGAGCTGCTGCATGAAATACATAATCTACATCATGCATAGCATTTTTAACGCTCGCTAAATCTCGAACATCACCAATATAAAACTTCAACTTTTCATTTCTATATAGTTTCCGCATATCATCCTGTTTTTTTTCATCTCGTGAAAATATTCTAATTTCTTGAACATTTGTATCTAAAAATCTTCTCATAACTGCATTTCCGAATGATCCAGTACCACCAGTTATTAATAAAGTTTTATCCGTAAACATTCACATTATCTCCAATCAACTTTAATTAGTTTAACCAAAAATCCATTCGATTCAAAAGCTTTTCTTTGTTAAAGTGAGTATGATAATATCGTAGAGCATTTTGAGCCATATCCTCACGATCACCCTTTGTAGACGATACCATCCTTAATATGTTTTCAGCTAAACCACCAGCGTCTCCAGCATTGCTACAAAAACCTGCCTCGGCTTCACTTATAACTTTTTGAATTTCTCCATCTGCAGAAACTAATATCGGAATTCCACAAGCGAGACAAGATTGAGTTTTAGCGGGCAACGTTATAGAGAATACTTTACTTCTGGAAAGACATATCAAAGTGGCATCACAAACGGACATAAAATCAGGTATAAGTAAACTAGGTTGTTTGTCAATAAAATTGAACATATTATCGACACCATACTCTTTTACCAAATTAATTAAAGTTTCTTTGTATCGTCCTTCACCCACAATATTAAATCTAACTTTTGCACCTACCTCTTTAAGTTTTAGAGCAGTATCAGCCAATACATCTAACCCCTGAGCAACACCAATATTCCCAGCAAAGATTATATTAAATTTTCCATCCTGTGGTATTTCACTTACATGAACATTTCCATTATTTATTGGGACATAAAAATCCTCAGCGTACTGAGGCCAAAATTCTATTTTATTATTTTCTATACCTCGTTCGGATATAGCCTCTATAAAACTTTCAGAAGAGGTGAAAATTCTATTGCAACGTTTATATATATAATCAACCATAATACCTATACTTTTTAGAATACGTTGATTTTTAATCCCAGCCACAATCTCAACATTCTCTGGCCATAAATCTGTAACGTACAAATAACAGGGTATTTTTATTCTTTTCGCATACCAAACACCAGGTAATGCTTGAGTCATTGGCGATACTTCATAAATAAAAACATAATCTGCTTTAATTCTAGTAAAAACACTCCAAAAGAAGCCTGATATAACAAAAGAGAGATAGTTCATCATTAACATAATCGAACTTTTACCACGGGGAATCAGTGGAATCCTCAGAATATTTATACCGTTATATATTTCTTTTCTTTTTTTGAAAATTCCATAACCTTTATAATATTCACCTTGAGGATAATTAGGAATACCAGTAACTACTGTGACTTCATAACCCTTTTTCACCCATTCCGAGCAAATATCATTTATCCTAAATTGTTCTGGAAAGAAGTATTGTGCAATAACTAGAATTTTCTTTTTCAATTTCATGTCTCATTCCTGTTTATAATTTCTGATAACTTGATTGACTCCTTTAAAGTTCTAATTTGATAATTCTCTTTGTAAACACTAATCTTCTGATCATAAATTAGATCTCCAAATATCTTTCGAAATATGCTTATTTTTTTTACTGTTATTTTCATAACCGGATTAAACATCTTTGTGAAATGAATTTTGTTTCCATGGACAAGAGATATTAGCCTAACCATTTCTGTTGTTGAAGAATACTCTTTATTTTGGGGATAAAAGAACCCTTTATCTTCATTATTTATGATAAGTCTCAATAACTCACACAAATTATCAATATGTAGCATACTTCTTTTATTATAGAAATCAGGGAAAACTCGAATTTTTCTTGATATTCGAGCCATTTTCCTATAGTTGCCCTTAGAATCTTTTCCATATATCATTGGGGGCCTTAATATTGCTATTTTAAACTTCTCTTCCTCAAGTCCTCGTATACCCTTTTCAGCTTGTAGTTTACTCCTCCCATAAAAATTACTAGGATTCGCTGGGGTATCACTATCGATAAGTGTAACCCTACCATTATCTTCATACACAATAATACTACTCATAAAAATAAACTGCTTTACCTTCTCTTGCTTTGCCTTTCTAGCAACTTCTATCGTTAAATCACGATTAACTCTATAGTACTCCTGCTCCATACTTGGATCAGTCGACACATGCGCTATACCAGCTACGTGCAGCACAACATCATAAACTGAGAAATCATGCTCTCTCCAGGCTTCACCTCGTACTGACAACTCTTCAACTTCGTATTGCTCGGGCCATTGCTTTACCCAGTTGATGAAGCTTGTACCTACATAACTCCCCTTACCTGTGATAAGAATTCTTTTTTTCTCCATTTATAACGAGGCTCCTTTGGTGTTGGGGGGGGCTTCTGTGCTCACTGCGCCTTCTCTAACCCCATCTGACTTCAGCACACTGAGGATCGTCATACAGAATACTTTAAGATCCAATCCTAGAGAGATTCTCTGTGTGTACTCTCCATCAAGCTTAGCCTTCACTTCATTCGGTAGTTCATCCCGCCCATTAATCTGCGCCCATCCCGTAAGCCCAGGCTTAATCTCATTCGCTCCATACTTATCTCGCTCCGCGATCAGGTCATATTGATTCCACAGCGCAGGGCGCGGGCCTACTATGCTCATGTCGCCTTTGAGAATATTTATAATCTGAGGAAGCTCATCCAAGCTTGTCTTCCTAAGGAATTTGCCCACTTTGGTAATGAAAAAGTCTGGGTCTTGCAACAGATGTGTAGGCATATCGCTTGGTGTATCTGTACGCATGGTTCTGAACTTGAGAATATAAAACTCTTTCTTGTTCCTGCCTAACCGCTTTTGCCGGAATAGAACAGGTCCTTTAGATGTGGACTTGATCACCACGGCAATAATCAAGAAAAAAGGCCATAACAGGAGCATTCCAATTAGAGCCAATATGAAATCTAAAGTTTGTTTGACGATAATATAAGGCTTCATACGCTCACCTTGTCCTTGAGATACTATGGTTTACAGCTACGGTTGAATAGAATGCATCCTACAACTGTAAACCATGTTTGTTCTGATATTGATACTTTTTTTAAATCTATTATTTCCCCAAACCCTCAGCTGCAGCTCTTCCATTATCCAGTTCAGCCTCAAAGGCAGCTCTATATTGAGCAATAATAGCTGTGCTATATCCATTAGTGTTTAGTTTTTGTTCAGCGTCAGCGATTATACTGTTAAATGAAGCTTTAAAAGAAGCTAGTTGCTCTATCCCTTTGGCCTTAATACTTTGCTTAGTTGCAGCATCTGTAGCATTCACATATTCCAAAGCAATTCCAAACAAAGTAGAAGTACTTTGTGATTTTAGCGCATTTAACTTCGCCTCAGTCTCACTAGTGATACTCTCATAAGAAACCTTACCGGACCCTGTTCCTGCCGATCCTGAACCGCCTGCTGCTCCACCTGATTCAGCTGTTGGAGTTGCTGCTGGTGCCGGTGTTGCACTTGCAGATGGGCTAGGACCCTTGTCGGTTGGTTTCGCAGAAGCCGTATTTTCTTCGTAGTTCTTGGAATTTGCTGTAATGGTCTTTGTTTTCGGATTCCAGCTAATGGAATTTCCTACAGATTCCGATAAGAATCTTAGAGGGACATAGATCGAGCCGTTCAGCAGATAACTGGACTGGCCTTGGGGCAATGCCTTCGTACTCCCGTTAAATACATAACTTGCCTTAACGTTGTTCAGCGTAATATTCTTGGCTGTAAAAGAAGGACTGGAAGTCGCATTCATCAGGTATTCCTTAATGACTACCATCTCTGAGCTGCTTGGCTCCGCTACGGTTACCTTTAGGTTTTTGGCATCCCAGCTTACGCTCTTCTGCAGGGCATACGACATGAAGCGCAAAGGGACATAAGTGGTGTTATTGTACATGAACACATGTTGTCCGGCTGGCGGCTGCAGTGCTACACCATCGAATAGCATCGTCACATCCACATTCTGTACTTTGATGGAATTGGATGCTTTGATAGGTGCTGCTGTTGCAGTGGCTACAGGAATAGGTGCTGCTGTTGCAGTGGCTACAGGAGTAGCCGCCGCTACAGTAACTGGAGCCGATGCCGTCAGGGGCTCACAGCCCATTAAGGCTACGCTCAGAAGTGCTGCTGCTGGAATCTTGATCTTGAACATGCCTATTCACTTCCTTTTTCTTGGGCTTTGAGTTTCTCTTCTTCAGCCAGAATCTGATCCCGGGTCTTGCCTTGGCTAACGCCGTACTTCTTGGCAATCTGAGCTAATTCGTTATATTGCTCCTCTGTGACCTTGCCGAGGATAATGCTGCGGGCTTCCCGCTTCTCTTCTGTTGTTAGTCCGCCTTGGGCTAACTCTTGCAATCTCTTGATATCTGAGACACTGAGCTGCTTAGCTACGATTGCTGCCACATTCGCTTTATCTGTGATCGTTACGTTCTCTTGAACTTCCTTGGCCTTGTCCGTTGAGATATGGGCTAATCCATCCACACCCGCAGGTGTTGGAGCAGGAGTGCTTGCAGGCTTGTCCGTGCTGGCAGCTGCCGGCTCACCGGCATTACTGGAAGCAGGCGTACTATCTGGTGTAGCGGTTGAAGAAGGATCAACGGAAGCTGCTGGCTCTGCAGACGGGTCGCTATCTGCTACCACAGGCTCAATCACTTGTCCCTGAGGAACACTAGGCGTATTGCCAGCTTCCACATCGAAGCCGCCAGCCATAGAATTCATCAGCTTGTCGACAGCATAATTGGCTGCGAATAGTCCGCCAACCCCTAACACCACGATGACCGACAGCGTCCAGATCAATACTTTTTTCCATCTTTTCACTTCAGGTACCTCCACATCTCTAATTAGCTAATGGCTGCCTGGATCACTGGCTGCATCGGTACGATCTGGTTAATCACTTCGCGGATGGCTTCTGCATCTTCGGTGATCACCCGTTCTAACCGTTTGAATTCCAGCTCCATCTGGCTCCGGGTGATGACATTAGGTCTGCCGATGAAAATCCGGTCATGCTGAGTGGAACCCAGGTTCTCCTCATCGGTCAGCAGTTCTTCATACAGCTTCTCGCCTTCACGGACGCCTGAGAAGGTGATGTCGATGTCCTTGTAAGGCTCGTAACCCGACAGTGTTATAAGATCCTCCGCAAGCGTCAGGATCTTAACCGGTTCACCCATATCCAGAACAAAGACTTCTCCGCCATTCGCGAAGGAACCGGACTGGATCACCAGTTGAACAGCCTCGGGAATAGTCATGAAGTAACGGACCATCTCGGGATGCGTTACGGTGACAGGTCCACCGGCTGCAATCTGCTGCTTGAAGGCGGGAATGACGCTGCCCCGGCTGCCCAATACGTTACCGAAGCGTACCGCAGAGAACTTGGTAGGACTTGTTACATTAAGACTCTGTACATACATCTCCGCAATCCGCTTCGTAGCCCCCATGACGCTGGTCGGGTTCACGGCCTTGTCGGAAGAGATCATCACGAAGCGCTCTGCACCATACATGTCAGCACAGTCGGCTACATTGCGGGTCCCGAAGACATTATTCTTGATGGCCTCGGAAGGGTTGCGCTCCATCAGAGGAACGTGCTTATGTGCTGCTGCATGAAAGACCACCTGCGGCTTGTAGCTCTGGAATACATCCATTAACCGGGTGCGGTCCTGAATATCAGCAATTACGGTCACGATCTCCAGGTAAGGGAAGCTCTTGCGCAGCTCCATCTCAATCGTATAGATACTGTTCTCGCCGTGTCCCAGAATCAGCAGCTTGTCCGGTGCAAAAGGGGATATCTGGCGGCATAGCTCGGATCCGATCGAACCGCCTGCCCCCGTAACCAGTACGGTCTTGTTATGAACATAGCCCAGAATACTGTTCATGTCTGCAACAATCGGCTCACGGCCCAGAAGGTCTTCTACGCTGACATCGCGGAGCTTCTTGACAGAGATCTTGCCAGCGATCAGGTCATTCAGTGCCGGAATAATCTTCAGCTTCGCACCTGTAGCCTTGGCCAGATTAATAATCTCGGATATTTGGGTTCTGGAGACCGAGGGCATCGCGATAATAATCTCGTGAATCTCCTTCTCCTTCACAATCCGCGGAATATCATAACGGTTACCCAGTACAGGTACACCCAGTATGGACAAGTGATATTTATCGGCGCTGTCATCAATGAATCCAACCAGCCGGGTGTCCGCGAAAGAAGGTCCCGTCAGTTCTTTGGCAATCAGGATTCCGCAATCTCCGGCCCCGACAATAAGTGTATGAAGCTCTGTATTCTTATTATTGCTCCGGTCACTTCGGAAGACTCTCCAGAAGAAGCGGACGCCTCCCACCAGCAGCAGAACCGTCTCCATCGACCGGACTTCTATGCTGAATGGCACGCGCTCGGGCAGGATCAGATATGCGGCAGCGTAAGATAACACCGCTCCTACTACAATAGCTTTGAGAACCGATATAATCTCGTTAATACTGGCATATTGCCACATTCTGCGGTAGAGTCCGAAATAGACCAGGCTTCCCCCGATGGCCACCGTGGAGATTACGCCGAACACGATCATCTGTACCACATATTCCGGCGGAATCTCATTGTAGAACCGGAACAGGTAGGACGTCACGATGCTGAACCATATGATCGCAACATCGATCATGAATAATACCAACACTCTGGTTTTCGCTGTCATTTTCAGTGCCTCCAAAAACAACATTTTATCTATTAAACAATTCAATTGCCATAGTAGTAATAGTAGTAGCCTTCACTGGCCTTGCGCTTCACATTGTTAAGGACCACGCCCAGCATCTTGGCCCCGACCCGGTCCAGATTGGCCTTCGCCTTAGCTGCAATATCGCGCTTCACCTTACCGTAGCTGACCACCATAATTACGCCATCACTCTTGGAGGCAACAATCTGTGCATCTGTAACGGCCAATAGCGGCGGAGTATCAATCAGAATCACATCATATAATTGACGCAGCTCCTGCAGCACCGCACTCATCCGGTTGGAGGCCATCATCTCAGCGGGATTCGGAGGAATCGGGCCAGATGTCATCAGATACAGGTTGTTCACACCGGATTCCTGAATCACATCGGACAGATTCGCCTGCTGCGAGAGCAAGGAGGACAACCCATACCGGTTACTCAGTGTAAAAGTCTTATGCGCTGTAGGCTTACGCAAGTCACCGTCGATCAGCAGCACCTTCTTATCCGCTTGCGCGTACGCAGCGGCCAGGTTGGCAGTAACGGTTGATTTTCCTTCCTCCGGTCCGGAAGAAGTGACCATAATAATTTGGATCTGTTCATCTACAGAGGAGAAATCTATGTTCGTGCGCAGTGCCCGAAAGGCTTCGGATACCGGCGAACGCGGGTTGGTCACGGTGATCAGATGACGTTGTTTATTTGGCTGCTGTGACATGCTCGAGTTCCCCCGCCTTTCTGCTCTGTGTCTGAGCCTGCTGCCCGGTGGTCTTGGTTTCTTCCTGGCCCAGCCGGGTAATCATAGCTATAGTCGGAAGTCCAAGGTATTTCTTAATGTCGTCTTCTGTCTTCAGCGTATCATCGAGATACTCCAGCAGGAAGGCGATCCCCAGACCAATCATCAGGGATACGATAAAAGCAATGGCGAGGTTCATGACCACATTCGGCTCTACCGGTCCGGGTGCAACTGGCGGATTAAGCTTGGCTTCGTTGAGGATGGACACATTCTGTACGTTGAACAAGGACGGAATCTCCTGCTTAAATACAAGTGATATGGCATTCACGATCTCTGCGGCTCTCTGGTATGAATTATCTCGAACGACAAGTGTCATCACCTGCGTATTATTTACAGAACTCACGTTAACCTTCTTCAGCATTTCCTCTGCCGTAATCCCGAACTGCGGGTAGTTCTTAGCCACAACATCGAGGATCGCCGGAGTCTTGATAATTTCCTTGTACGTATTGATCAGCTGAATGTTGGTATTGATCTGATTCAGATCCAGCTGTGCTGCCGTAGCTTGGGTAGGCGTCTGATTAACGATGATCTTCGTTGAAGCTTCATAGACCGGATTCTTGATATATAAGCTGTAGATCCCGGCAAGAACACAAGCCACGATAACAATGCTGATAATCATCCACAGTCTCTTCCTGACAATCTGGAAATAATCGCGCAAATCCAATTCTTGTGCTGACAAGTGCATTTCCCTCCAAGCTGTAAATTCTTATACCCTATATCCTAAAAAAGTGCCTCCTCTCTATACGACGAGAGGAGGCTCTCCACAATCCTATTTACTTACTTGAAGTTGATTGTACGGTAGATAATCACTGCAGCTTCAGCACGTGTAGCTGTGTTGTTAGGGTTAAACTTGCCGGCGTTGCCGATCACCAGGTTGTTGCTGGCAGCGAAGGCTACTCCGTCTTTCAGGGAAGCAGCGATCTTGCCTGCATCGGAGAATTTGCTGAGGGAGCTGACATTCGTTGCAGCTTCCGGCTTCTGCGACTTCACGGCACGGGCAATCATCGTTGCCATCTCAGCACGGGTAATCGTTGCATTAGGATCGAACTGGGCTGCACTGCGTCCAGTAATGATTCCCTTCTCAGCAGCAACAGCTACGTAAGGAGCATACCAGGCAGTGGAGCTAACATCGCCGAAGCTCTGCTTCGCGGAGTTGTTCTCCAGGTTCAGTGCGCGGATCAGCATCTTGGCGAATTCTGCACGGGTCACATTGTTCTTCGGAGCAAAGTTGCCGTTGCCTACGCCTTCAATAGCACCCTTGGCTGCTACGACTGAGATCTGTCTTCCAGCCCAAGCCTGAACACTTGCAACATCCTTGAAGCTGACTTTGTTCTCCAGTACAGCGTAGGAAGAGAAGCCGTCACGCGGTTCAGTGATGTGATCACCATCTACAACACCGCCCTGGAATTGCAGTGCGCCGTATACTACCTTCGCTACGGACAGCAGTTCACGGTCAAGGCCTTCTGTATTCTTAAGCGGCAGCTTGATAATGATTGGCTGCTGGAAGGTTGTTGTAGCAACACCGCCTACAGTCAGTTCGAAATCATACACGCTTGATGCCAGCTTCAGGCTGGACACAGAAGTTACAGTTGTATCTGCTACGGTGGAAGCGGTCAGGGTAATAGCTTCACTGAATTGTCCTACCGGAATCGTTACGGTCAAGCCGTTGAAGGTAATGGCGATGTTGGCAATGCCTTTCGCCTTGGCTGCTTCGATGATCGCTTTGGACAGTGGCACTTCTACTGTCGCCGCATTTACTGTACCCAGGTCCAAGGTAAGGGTAAGACCTGTCTTACCGGCATTGGCAGCAACCAGTGCATCGAAGGCTTTCAGTACGTCAGCATCTACGAGCTTCAGGGTTGCTTTGTCGCCCACAATCGTTACCAGCTTAGATACATCGTACAGACCTGGTGTAGCTGTAGGGTTCGTAACCGGAGCAGTTACTGTGCCGCCACCGCCACCGCCACCTGTGCCAGTTCCAGGAGGGTTAGTAGTACCGCCATCGCTGAAGCCGTAAGCTTTGATATAAGCTGTAGCAAGGGCTTTCACTGCTGGCTTCGTTGCTGGAACTGCAATATTCAGGTTCTTCAGGCTCTCCTTAACATCATCAGGAGAAATGTGAAGATTGTACACTACCTGGCTTACTGTAAGGGCTCCAGTACCTGTGTTATGGTTAAGTACTGTAGTAATAGCATCATTAATCAATTTATCCTGGCTTGCAGGATTAGCAACAATCTCCAGCAGTTCAGCACTTGTCTTGCTGCTGACCAATGCGCGAAGCTCAGCTTCAACACCGTTATCACCGAACAGGAATTCAATGAAATGATCCGTTGTAAGATTCTTTACGCCTGCCTTGTCTGCAATCTTCTTCAGCAGGTCCACATTCTTCACATCATAACGGATATTCTTGATTGCAGTGTAATCCTTGTCATACACATCATAGACTACACTGGATACGCTCTTGAATGCTTCATGGGCAGTTACCACGTCAGCTTCTTCCAGGAAGGTAAGCTTCTCAAGTACTGGCTTGAAGATTTCTCTGAATGCTGCAAGATCCACAGCGTTTGCTTGATTTTTGTAATTCAGAAGCAATAATCTGTCGGCTTCTGTCAGTTGACCATAAATCTTCTCAACCTTCGCCTTCACATCTGCCTGCGATACTGCTGCTGCGGAAGCTGTACTCACTCCAAAATGTTCAGCCAGCCCCTTGCTGCTGAACGGGAACCCGGCAACGGATGCCGCTGCCATGCTTACTGCTAGTGTAGATACTGCTAGTTTTTTCTTCAAAGTCACTTGTCATCCACCTCTTGGTATGTATTTGTATTAATACTAGTGCAAGAATCCAGTAATACCCATTCTACCATTAATGACACAGAAGGTCACCCTTTGCGAGAAAAAAATCCGAACAATCTATGAAGTTTGCTGTTAGATTGAATAGAATTCACTCGATTAATCTCGTTATTTGCAAGCACATCGCGCGCATTTTGTAGAAAAAAGTCGAATGATTCTTCTCCCAATTCCCGCCGCACCACTCCGTAAGCCTCGCTTAATCCAAAGGGACGGTGCACAGAATCATGCGCATCTGATGCAATAATATGCACGGCATGCTGGCGGCATAATTCGAGCGACAGCTTCTGCAGCTTACTCCCGAAGACGCCGGCCATACTCTGTGCGGTAACCTGCCCCAGGGCACCAAGCTCTATTAACCGCAGCAGCTTGGACGGATCGGCAGCAACCTCCGCATTGCGCTCCGGGTGGGCGATAACCGGCACCATGCCCTGGATGACCAGCTCATGGCAGGTCTCCTCCATCGTGCGGGGCACCCGCGAAGAGGGCATCTCCAGCAAAATATACCGGGAACCGGCAAGCGTCAGCAGTTGTCCGCGCTCCAGATCATCGAGCAGTTCTCCGTAGATCCGGATCTCCTGCCCCGGCAGCACGACCAGCGGATTGCCTGCCTCCTGCAGCTTCGCGTTCAGCACCCGCACCGCCGCTTCAATCTCAGGAGCCGGATTCATATAGACTCCGTTCGCATGGTGGGGGGTAGCCACTACAGTTGTAATACCATCGTTATGGGCGTCAAGCGCCATGGCGAGAGCGGCGTCGTAATCAGCGGCTCCGTCATCCATGAAGGGTAGAATGTGGCTATGGATATCTATCATATGTTGTTTATCGGTCCTTTCGTAGAGGATATGTATAGTTTTCGCAAAAAAATACAACCATTTCACTAGGAAATGATTGCCAAATTTTAAAACAATATCATTTATGCTTCCAGTCGGAACAGCCGGCCGGCCGCCTCTGCAAGTCTCTCATCGACTTCCTTAATTACTGCCTCTTGCTGACTACGGTTGCGCATATCTAGCAGTCTATCAATCTCTTGACGGAGCTGCTCAATCTCACATTCTACCGTTTGACGCTTGTAGACAGCCAGCATCTCTGCCACTGAATATTTATGCTGATAGATCAGCTTGGTACCGCCCGGTCTCACTTCCGAGATCCGGCGCACCGAGCCGCCTTCATAGTAGTACATCATTGTAAGATCCTTATAAATCCGGTTTACGGTCCCCGTGCCCTTATACATGAAGAATAGTTTGCGGACTGCATTAATCAGATGAGGATTCACCACCCTGCAGGACAAGGAACCCATATAGATGCCGCCTTTGCGTTCAAAAGACAGATGGACCTCCTCGCCTCCGGCCTCCTCCAGCACAATCTCCTGTTCGCCCGCGCCTAGTACCTTCACACGGTGACTGATATAGCTGGTATCAGCGGTCAGCAGAAACTGGTTCAGCTGAAATTCGGTCATTTGCATCGTTGCATTCACATATTCCATTGCCAGACGCTGAGCCATAAACATCCCTCAATTCTTAATGACAAACCCTTAAGTCTCGGAAGGCGCTTCGTGCTGCGGTTCATCCCCGGAATCCTGATCATCCGGTTCTGCCGGAAGCTCTTCTTCGGTGGGTAGAGTATGTCTATCTATAAGTTCCCATAATTCGTCTTTGCCAAGTCCAATCTCTGATGAATACGCAATGAAGCTGTCTCCCGGCAGCACACCGAGCTCCTGCTTCATTACCTTGATATGCTTCGGCCAGCGGGTCTTCGGAATTTTGTCCGCTTTGGTAGCCACTACGCAGAGCGGCAGATCGTAGTGCTTCAGCCAGTCAAACATCATCTTGTCATTGGCTGTCGGCGGATGGCGCAGATCCACGACAAGCAGGACCATCTTCAGCGTCTCGCGCTCCGCCATGTACTTCTCGACCATTTTGCCCCAGGAGGCGCGCTGTGTCTTCGAGACCTTGGCGTAGCCATAGCCCGGGAAGTCAACGAAATACATGCTCTCATTCACAAGATAATAGTTCATATGCTGCGTCTTGCCTGGCGTAGAACTGGTGCGGGCCAGATTCTTGCGGTTAATCATCCGGTTGATCAGAGAGGACTTCCCTACATTGGAGCGCCCTGCCAGAGCAATCTCCGGCAAGGCATCCACTGGGTATTGGTCAGGGCCTACGGCACTGATAATAAATTCTGCGTTGTTAACTTTCATAAGACTTCCTTTCTAATGCACACTACTGGGCGCTTCAATACTTATTTCTGTATCTGTATCTGAATCTGAGCCGGTGTTAACGTCTTCTGCATGGTCTACGAGCGCGTGCTTCAGCACCTGGTCCATATGGGATACCGGTACGAACTCGACATCATTACGGACACTCTCAGGAATATCCTTGAGGTCGCGTTCATTGTCCTTCGGCATAAGAATCTTCTTGTAGCCTGCACGGTGGGCGGCCAGGGACTTCTCCTTCAGGCCTCCGATCGGCAATACGCGTCCGCGCAGCGTGATCTCGCCGGTCATGGCCACATGCTTGGAGACATAACGCTTGGTGAGCGCGGAGATCAGCGCCGTGGCGATTGTAATCCCTGCGGACGGGCCGTCCTTGGGAATCGCACCTTCGGGAATATGGATGTGAATATCGTTCTTCTCGTGAAAATCAGGGGCAAGCCCCAGCTCCTCCGCCTTCGAGCGGGTATAGCTGAAGGCGGCCTGCGCCGACTCCTTCATTACATCGCCGAGCTGTCCGGTCAGCGTCAGCTTCCCGGTGCCCTGGACCACCGTGACTTCAATCAGCAGCGTATCGCCGCCAACCTCTGTCCAGGCCAGCCCGGTAACGGTACCGATCTGATCCTCCAGCTCAGCCATTCCATAACGGAACTTGGAGGCTCCCAAGTAATCCTTGATCTCCTCCGGAAGAATGCTGACGCGTTCCTTCTCTTCCGAGACAATCTGCTTCGCCGCCTTGCGGCAGAGGGCAGCAATCTGCTGCTCCAGATTCCGCACCCCGGATTCGCGGGTGTACTCGCGGACAATCTTCAGCAGCGTATCGTCTCCGATGGACAGCTGCTCTTCCGCAAGGCCATGGCTCTTGCGCTGCTTCGGCAGCAGATAACGGCTGGCAATCTGCAGCTTCTCCAGCTCCGTATAGCCGGGAATGAACAGCATCTCCATCCGGTCCAGCAGCGGACGCGGAATGTTGTGCACGGCATTCGCCGTAGTGACGAACATGACGTTCGACAGGTCGAACGGCAGCTCTACGAAGTGATCGCTGAACGTATTGTTCTGTTCCGGGTCCAGCACCTCCAGCAGGGCCGCCGACGGATCGCCGCGGAAGTCCGCTGCCATCTTGTCGATCTCATCCAGCAGGAAGACCGGGTTGATGCTGCCTGCCGTCTTCATCCCCTGGATGATCCGGCCCGGCATTGCACCGACATACGTGCGGCGGTGACCCCGGATCTCGGCTTCATCCCGCACGCCGCCCAGCGAGATGCGGACGAACTTGCGGTTCAGGGAGCGGGCGATGGAGCGGGCGAGCGAGGTTTTGCCGACACCCGGAGGACCTACCAGACACAGAATCGGCCCCTTCAGACCCTTGACCAGCTTCTGCACGGCCAGGTATTCCAGTACCCGTTCCTTCGGCTTCTCCAGACCGTAGTGGTCTGCGTCCAGCACCTCTTCCGCCTTACGGATATCCAGATCATCTTCCGTGGCTTCACTCCAGGGCAGACCGAGCAGCCAATCCACGTAGTTGCGGATGACGCTGCCTTCGGCCGAGCTTGCCGGCATTTTCTCCAGACGGTCGATCTCCTTCAGGATCTTCTCCTGCACCCGCTCCGGCAGATTCTTCTCTTCCATCTGGGTGCGCAGCTCATCGGCTTCACCGGCCCGGCCTTCCTTCTCGCCAAGCTCCTTCTGGATCGCTTTCATCTGTTCACGCAGGTAATATTCCTTCTGGGTCTTCTCCATCTGCTTCTTCACACGCTGGCTGATCTTGCGTTCCAGCTCCAGCACTTCGCGCTCATTATTGAGAATATCGAGCAGCTTCTCCAGACGCTTGCTGACGTCAATGGTCTCCAGAATCTCCTGTTTGTCCTTGATCTTCAGCGCCAGATGACTGGTGATGACATCCGCCAGCCGCCCAGGCTCCTCGATATCGGAGACCGCAGCGAGTGTCTCTGGCGTTACTTTTTTGGACAAAGTGATGTAGTGTTCGAACTGGCTCAGTACGCTGCGCATCAGGGCATCGCTCTCCTGGTCCACATCCTCCTGCTCCGGCAGCTCACGCGCCATCACCTCATAGTACTCCTCGTTGTCCGTATAATGAATGATCTCAGCCCGCTCTACGCCTTCCACCAGCACACGGATCGTACCATTGGGAAGCTTCAGCATCTGCCGCACATTCGCCACTGTACCCACGCGGAATATATCCTCTTGCCCCGGCTCCTCAATATTAACTTCAGATTGGGAGCAGAGAAGAATAAGATTATCTTCAACCATAGCTTTCTCTAGTGCCCGGACGGACTTCTCACGGCCTACATCCAGATGCAGAACCATACTGGGATATACAAGAAGACCTCTAAGCGGTAATAAAGGAAAACGACGACCTTTGGATTTATTTTGTATCATCGCTTTCGCACCTCCCATGGTTCATAAGTAGTGTCATATGCATTCATTCTAACAAAAGCCGCATGAAAACACCAACAACCCGTGTCCGCAATTGGCGTTATTGGCACGCTCACCCATCGGTATGTAGTATTCGCCGAACATTCGTGTCCTATGCCGCTGCTGCTCCCCCTCCTAATCCGCCAAAAAAAATCCCCCGGCAGCTACCCGCCAGGGGATTCTACTATGTGTCTGTCTTACCCGGGCAGACTCTCGCCCGAAGCGTCCGCCTTCAGCAGTGAAGGCGCCGAAGAAAAGGTCTCGCCTGATACGGCGGGCATTCTGATGTCTGCCGTATCGGTGCCGAACAGGTGGCGGAAGACTTCCTCCACCGTGTCTACCGGGATCACCCGCAGCGCGCCGAGATCGGCGAACAGCGACTGCCAGTTCTCCTTCGGAATCAGCACAGTCGTTGCTCCCGCCTGGAAGGCAGCCTCCACCTTGGCGACTACGCCGCCGACCGGCTTCACCCGGCCATGGATGCCGACCTCGCCGGTAATCGCCACCGTGTTGTCCACCGGCAGCTGCCGGATGGCAGAGACGATGGCTACCGCCATGGCCACCCCGGCGGACGGGCCGTCAATCGGCGTCCCGCCGGGGAAGTTAATGTGCAGGTCATACTTGTCCGGCTCCAGCTTCATGGAGCGCAGGACGGTCAGCACATTCTCAATCGAACCCCGGGCCATGCTCTTGCGCCGCACAGTCCGCGAGCCTCCGCGTGTCTCCTCTTCATCGACTACCCCGGTGATATTCAGCCTGCCCGGCCCATTAAGGGCTGGCGCGGCTGAGACCTCAATCTCCAGCAGTGTGCCCATGCCGGGCCCGTAGACGGCAAGGCCGTTGACCAGTCCGACCTGCGGGGCGGATGGTATCTTGCGCTCCGTCCGCAGCGGCAGCTGGCTGCTGCTGGCGACCCATTCCACTTCCGCAGCGCTCAGCGTATCCCGGCCTTCGGTCAAGGCAAGGCCCGCAGCCAGCTGAATCATATTCACCGCCTCGCGGCCGTTCGTAGCGTACTGCTGCACGACCTCGACCGCTTCGGGGCTTGGCTTCAGCCCGATCTTCTGGACGGCATCCCGTCCGATCACGGCAATCTCCTCCGGCAGCAGCGGACGGAAATAAATCTCCATGCAGCGCGAACGCAGCGCCGGCGAGATCTCGTCCGGCGAACGTGTCGTGGCTCCGACCAGCCGGAAATCGGCAGGCAGGCCATTTTGGAAAATATCATGGATATACGCTGGTGTATTGCTGTCTTCCGAGTTGTAATAGGCGCTCTCCAGCAGCACCTTGCGGTCTTCCAGCACCTTCAGCAGCTTATTCATCTGAATCGGATGCAGCTCGCCAATCTCATCGAGGAACAGAATTCCCCCATGCGCCTTGGTTACTGCGCCCGGCTTCGGCTGTGGGACTCCGGCCACCCCCATGGCCCCCGCTCCCTGATAGATCGGATCATGCACAGAGCCGATCAGCGGATCGGCAATGCCGCGCTCGTCGAAGCGCGCCGTAGTGGCGTCGATCTCGGTGAATTTGGCATCGCGTTTGAATGGCGATAACGTATTCTTCTTCGCTTCTTCCATAACTACCCGCGCCGCTGCCGTCTTGCCTACACCCGGCGGCCCGTAGATAATAACATGCTGCGGATTGGCACTGCATAACGCGGCCTTCAAGGCGCGCAGCCCATCCTTCTGTCCGACGATATCGTCGATGGAGGCGGGGCGTGTCTTTTCCGAGAGCGGCTTGGTCAGTGAGATCATTCGCATCTTCCGCAGCTTGTCCAGCTCCTTGCGCGATTCCCTGTCCACCGCTGTCTTGTTCGTCTTCTGTCCCCGCAGCAGATTCCAAAAATAAACGCCGATGACCAGCGCGAAAAAGAGCTGCACGACCATCAGCAATATACTTAGTTCCATAGGTCACCCTCCTGTATCCTTCCGTCTGCCTATTCTGTATTCAGCTACTACTAGGTAGTATAGCCGTTTCAGACATTCGTAAACTCCCGCAGCAAAAAAACCGCAGCCCCGTCTCCTTCCTTGCCGATAGATTGCATAGGATCACCTCATACGGAGAGACTATACGGGATGATGGGAGGCGAATGAACATGACACAGCTGGAGAACGCAGGCTCGCCGCAGGAGAAACTGCCGGACTCTCTGTCCGCTTTTATAGAGGGAATACAAGTCCGTCTGGGCACAAGTACAGATATCATCTACCGATTCATTACACTCGGACCCTCGTCTGTAGTGGTTGTATATATTGAAGGAATGGCTGATCCGCAGGCTCTGATGAAGGCCATTCATGAAGACGCGGGCCAGTTCAATGAGTTCAGTGAACCGCAGCCGGAGCGCTGCCTGAAGCTGCTGCAGGACAGAACACTCTCCCTCGGCAAGGTTGGAGGGATTACTAATTATACAGAGGTAGAGACGGAGCTGCTGGCCGGCAACTCGGTCATCTATATCGATGGAAGCACGCATGCGTTATCTGCCGGTACAGAAGCGCTGAAGCAGCGTTCAGTGGAAGACGCGGTATCCCAATCTGTAGTAAGAGGGCCGCGTGAAGGCTTCACCGAATCCCTGCGGGAGAACACGGCGCTGATCCGCCGGCGTATCCAGAACCCCAAGCTGCGTATTGAACAGCGGAAGCTTGGAGAGCAGACCCAGACCAATGTCGCAGTGATGTATATTGAAGGCAATGCCGATCCCGAAGTGCTGCAGGAGCTGCGCAGGCGGCTGGATGCCGCTAAGCTCGACAGTGTGCTGGAGAGTAACTATATCGAGGAGATGATTCAGGACCAGCGCTACAGCCCCTTTCCGACTGTCTATAATACGGAGCGGCCGGATTCGGCCGCATCCGCACTGCTGGAAGGCCGGATCGCCATTCTGGTGGAGGGCACCCCGTTTATCCTGGTGGTTCCAGCGCTATTAGTGCAGTTCTTCCAGTCCAGTGAGGATTATTACCAGCGGAGTGATTTTGCCACTCTGGTCCGGATGCTTCGCTTCTTCTGCTTTGCCATCGCACTGTTGACTCCCTCCTTCTATATAGCGATCACTACCTTCCACCAGGAGATGATTCCGACCACCCTGCTGATCAGTCTGATCGGGCAGCGCGAGGGGATTCCTTTTCCGGCCTTCCTTGAAGCCTTCATCATGGAGATTACCTTCGAGATTCTGCGCGAGGCCGGCATCCGTCTGCCCAAGTCGATCGGCCAGTCGGTGTCCATCGTCGGAACGCTGGTGATTGGTCAAGCGGCGGTCGATGCAGGGCTTGTCTCGGCGGCCATGGTTATCGTCGTATCCATTACAGCCATCGCCAATTTCACCTTGCCTGCCTTCAATGTGGGGATTTCCGTGCGGATGCTGCGGTTTGTCCTGATGGTTATTGCCGCTTCCTTCGGTCTATTCGGAATCATCATTGCCTTGATTATTCTGGGATTGCATCTGTGCAGCCTTGAATCTATGGGCATCCCTTACATGACCTCTTTTGCCCCCATGCGCCGGCAGAGCCAGAAAGATACGTTCATCCGCTTATCCCGGCGCACCATGAAGAAGTATTTTGGGCAGAATTAGCAGTGCGACATGAACTCTCTTCAACGAAAGGACTGCTGGCCATGTGGAGAAAATTCCTGTGTATCCTTCTGATCATCAGCCTTACCTTGCTCACCGGATGCTGGAGCCGCAAAGAGCTGAATGATCTGGCGCTCGTCATGGCGCTCGGCATTGATCTCGATCCGGGCGGCTATGCCGTCACTGTTCAGGTGATGAATCCCGGGGAGGCGGGCAACCAGAAGGGAGGCAGCTCCGGGGGGGTGCCTGTGGTGACTTATCAGGCCATTGGCAGAACTGTTCCCGATGCGTTGCAGCGTATGTTGAGCATGACTCCGCGTATGCTGTATCTGGCCCACATCCGCGTGTTAGTCATCGGAGAGGCCTTGGCCCGCAGGGGAGTCAGCGATGTGCTGGATTTCATCTCACGCAACCATGAGCTGCGTACGGATTTCTTCCTGCTGGTGGCGAAGGAATCCAAGGCTTCCAAGATACTGGAAATTATCACTCCATTCGAGCATATTCCGGCGAACTCCCTGTATTCTTCGATTCTGGTCTCGCATAAAAAATGGGCAGCCACCGGGAAAGTGACCCTCCAGCAGTTCATTACCGAGCTGGAGCGCGGCGGCTCCAATCCGGTGATGTCCGGTGTGCAACTGAATGGAGACGGGCAGAATGGAGGGTCCGTGAATAATGTGGATACGATCAGCCCGAAGACCATGATCGAGCATGCGGGAATCGCAGTGTTCAAAAAAGACAAGCTGGTTGGCTGGCTGGACGAACCTGGCAGCAAAACGGTCAATTATGTCCTGGATGAAGTAGACTCCACAGTTAGCAATGAACACAGTCCCGGAGGCGGACTTGCAGGCTTCATAATAACCCGTTCAGACAGCAATCTGGACGTCCGGCTAGATGCACAGGGCAAGCCTGAATTTACGGTAAGGCTAAATATTGAAGCCAATCTCACCACGATTCAAGGCAAGCTTAATCTGAATAATCCGGCCAGCATCGAAGATATTCAGAGGAATCTGGAGCAGGATTATGACCTCAGCCTCACGCAAAATATCCGGGAGGTCCAGCAGAAATACGGCGCTGACATCTTCGGGTTCGGCGAAGCCCTACACCGGAAGTATCCCCGTCTGTGGCGAACGTACCGCGAGAATTGGGAGGACAGCTTCAGAACCGTCAAGGTAAAAGTACGCTCCAAGATAGTGATTCAGCGCATCGGTTCGATCATCCAACCCTTGAAACAGGAGATAGAGGAAAAATGACTTGGAATCTGATTCTGCTGTTCTTTCTGTTACTGGTATTGATCCTGAAGACACCTGCCGTAATTAGGCTACGGTCACTGCGGGATGCAGCCGCCTTCTATAGTCTCTGGAGTCTTACGGTTGCGGCAACCTTACTGGACATGGCAGACTTGCCTCAGTTCAGGCCGCTCGACTGGGTACGCAGTATCATGCAGCTTCTGTCCTGAAATAACTTTCATGAGCGAGGGAGTGAACCACCTGTGAAGAATCGTTCGGGTATTTCCTTACGGCAGTTCTATATCATGACCTTCGGACTCACCATCGGAACTTCCATTCTGATCATCCCAAGCGGATTAGCACATACTGCAAGAGAAGATGCCTGGGTCGCTGCTCTTTGCAGCCTCCTGATTAATCTGATTATGGTCATCCTGTATCTCGCGGTTGCCCGCCTGTATCCCGGCAGAGATCTCTATGAAATACTCGAAGCGGGTTTCGGCAAATGGGTTGGCAAAATTGTCTCGCTACTGTATCTGTTCTATTTCATGATTCTCACCGGTACGCTGCTGGGCGACCTCGGCTTCTTCATCACCAGTGAGATTCTGCCCGAAACACCAATTGAAGCGGTCCAGATTATCTTCCTGATCGCTGCCATAGTGAGTGTCAGTTCAGGGGTAGTCGTATTTGCCAGAGTATGCGAATTATTATTCCCCTGGGTGCTGTTCCTGTTCCTGATTCTTGTGCTGGCCCTGATTCCCAAAATCGAATGGAATCATATCAAGCCGGTCCTGGAAGGGGGGTTACCTCCTATCCTCCTTGGCGGCTATCAATCCGCTGTGTTTCAGGAACTCATCGTGCTGATGACCTTCCTGCCACTCGTCAGGAAGCCAAAAAGCGGGGAGCGGGCCTTTCTGCTGGGCACGTTCACAGGCGGCATGGTCCTTAGCATCATTGTACTGCTCAGCTTGCTCATTCTTGGGATTGAACAGACGGAGAACAGCACCTTCCCCGCCTATGCACTGGCCAAAACGATCAATATCGGAAATATTCTGCAGCGGGTCGAAGGCATTCTGATCACCATTTGGGTACTGACCTTTTTCATCAAAATCTCGTTGCTCTACTTCTCCATTCTGAAGGGGCTGCAATCCGTCTTCCATCTGCGGAAGCAGGACTATCTCATCTATCCCCTGGCTGTATTGTTCATCATCATCGCTTGGAATACTTATATCAATACCGTTTATGTTAATGAAATCATTGCAAAAGTATGGGGGAATTTCGCGTTCATCTTCTTGGTGATTCTTCCCTTACTGCTCTATATGCTAACTTTGTTGAAGAAGACTATACGTAAGATTCGCATAAAAAAACGCCCCGGTGCAAACGTCTGATTGGACAGACTTCTGCAGCGGGGCACTTCAGGTACATGGACATAATTATAATTAGGACAGGGTTCGTAACGAACGGGGCGTTCTGTTAATTCCCGTTCTCCGAATTGCTGAGCGCAGCGGCCGGAGCCAGTCCGGCATGACTGCGGCCGGGAATCTCGCCGGTCGCCTCGAAATGCTCCACAATAATGTCAATCTCCTTCTTCAGCTCGGAGACCAGCTCCGCCTCAGGCACCTTGCGGATCATCTTGCCGTAACGGAACAACAGCCCTTCTCCGCGCGCACCGGCGATGCCGATGTCCGCTTCTCTGGCTTCCCCCGGACCATTCACCGCACAGCCGAGGACGGATACCTTAATCGGCACCTTCAGCTTGGAGATGTACTCCTCCACTTCGTTCGCAATCGAGAAGAGGTCAATATCCAGGCGTCCGCAGGTCGGGCAGGAGATCAGAGTTGCCGCATTCGAGATGAGACCGAAGGTCTTCAGCAGTTCACGCGCTACCTTCACTTCCTCCACCGGATCAGCACTCAGGGAGATCCGCACTGTACTGCCGATGCCCATGGAGAGCAGCGCGCCGATCCCGGCGGAGCTCTTCACTGTTCCTGCGAACAGAGTACCGGACTCGGTAATCCCCAGATGCAGCGGATAAGGAATGACCTCCGCTGCCTTGCGGTAGGCTTCGATGGCCATCGGCACATCGGACGCCTTCAGCGATACGATAATATCGTGGAAGTCCAGCTCCTCCAGAATGCCGATATGGTACAAGGCACTCTCCACCATCGCCTCCGGTGTAGGATAACCATATTTCTCCAGCAGGTGATTCTCCAGTGAACCGGCGTTAACGCCGATACGGATCGGTATCCCCTTCTCCTTACAGGCCTTAACGACAGCTTCCACCTTATCACGGCGTCCGATATTACCGGGATTGATCCGCACCTTGTCGATGCCGTTCTCAATCGCCAGCAGGGCCAGCTTGTAATTGAAATGAATATCCGCTACGAGCGGGATATGAATCTGCTTCTTGATTTCCTTAATTGCTGCTGCCGCTTCTTCATTGTTGACCGTTACGCGCACGAGCTGACAGCCGGCTTCCTCCAGCCGCAGAATCTCGGCCACGGTTGCTTCTACATCGGCGGTCTTGGTCGTACACATGCTTTGGATGGCAACCTCGTTGTTACCCCCGATAATCACTCCGCCAACATTGACGGGACGGGTCTGGTGTCTCAGGAACATGGTTTTCTCCCCCATAACGATCAAAGCTCCACCCTCCCCGCCCCCGCAGGTCATGCGGGGTGTGCGGGAGAAAGTGGAGACCCTGAGCTGTATTGTTAAGCCGTGTCAGGCCCGGTTATTTAAGCCTGGCTTACGCGCTTTCTTCTTTTTTCTTATCCTTCTTGAGACTAAGCTCCGGCAGGGACTTCTCCTTAACAACCTCCTCGGTAATGACACAATCCTTAATGTCATCCCGTGAAGGCACCTCGTACATCACATCAAGCATAATGCTCTCGATGATGGCACGCAGTCCGCGGGCACCAGTGTTGCGCTTGATCGCTTCCTTCGCAATCGCTTCAAGAGCAAGCGGTTCGAACTTCAGAGCTACATTATCCATCTCCAGCAGCTTCACATACTGCTTCACGAGCGCATTCTTAGGCTCGGAGAGAATACGTACCAGGGTGCTCTCATCAAGCGGCTCCAAGGTCGAGATCACCGGCAGACGGCCGACGAACTCTGGGATAAGACCGAACTTCAGCAGGTCCTCAGGCAATACCATGGACAGGTATTCACCGGCCTTGAGGTCCTTCTGTCCTTCAACCGCAGCGTTGAAGCCGATGACTTTTTTGCCGATACGGCGCTTGATCATCTGCTCCAGGCCGTCGAAGGCACCGCCCACGATGAACAGAATGTTCGTAGTATCGATCTGAATGAATTCCTGATGAGGATGCTTGCGTCCGCCTTGCGGTGGAACCGAAGCGACTGTACCTTCCAGAATCTTCAGCAGCGCCTGCTGAACGCCTTCACCGGATACGTCACGGGTAATGGACGGGTTCTCGGATTTACGCGCTACCTTGTCAATTTCGTCTATATAGATAATGCCGCGTTCGGCTTTCTCCACATCATAATCAGCCGCTTGAATCAGCTTCAGGAGAATGTTCTCAACGTCTTCACCCACATAACCGGCTTCCGTAAGGGAAGTGGCATCTGCAATGGCAAAAGGCACGTTGATGATCTTCGCCATCGTCTGCGCCAGCAGGGTCTTACCGGAGCCTGTAGGTCCGAGCAGCAGAATGTTGCTCTTCGTCAGCTCCACATCTTCAATCTTGCTCTGGCTGTTGACACGCTTGTAGTGATTGTATACAGCAACGGAGAGCGATTTCTTCGCTTGCTCCTGGCCGATAACGTATTGATCCAAGATATCACGGATTTCCTTCGGTTTCGGAATATCCTTCATATCCAGCTCTTCTTCGTGGCCCAGCTCCTCTTCCACAATCTCCGTGCACAGCTCGATGCATTCGTCACATATATAAACGCCAGGTCCCGCTACGAGCTTACGAACCTGCTCTTGTGATTTCCCGCAAAAGGAACATTTCAATTGTCCTTTTTCATCGTTAAATTTAAACATCTTACCACCCCTTTAAGATATGATCGGTGAAGAGAGTACCTGGTCAATGAGCCCGTATTCCTTCGCTTCTTCCGCGCTCATGAAGTTATCGCGGTCTGTATCCCGTTCGATTTTGTCAAGGGGCTGACCTGTGCGCTCTACATAAATCTGATTCAGCTTCGCCTTGGTCTTGAGAATCCAGTCGGTATGAATCCAGATGTCGGACGCCTGCCCCTGAACGCCGCCAAGCGGCTGATGAATCATGACCTCGCTGTTGGTCAGCGCATATCTCTTGCCGGGCGCTCCGGCTGTCAGGAGCAATGATCCCATACTGGCTGCCATCCCTACGCAAATCGTTGAAACATCCGGTTTGATATATTGCATCGTATCATATATACCCATGCCGGCTGTGACAGAACCACCGGGCGAGTTGAGGTACAAGTGAATGTCTTTTTCGGGGTCATCTGCTGCCAGGAACAGCAACTGCGCAATAACCAGATTGGCGACATCATCGTCAATCGCACTGCTCAGGAAGATGATGCGATCCTTGAGCAATCTGGAATAGATATCGTATGAGCGTTCTCCCCGGCTTGTCGTTTCCACAACCATTGGTACCAGACTCATGCCACCAACCTCTTTTCTCTATACAGATTAGTCTTTCCGTTTCAGAAATATTTTAACACGTTCAAAGCGGGATGTCATTTATTCACTGTGCCCCTAAACCGCATTGCTCATGTGCATGCCATTATAACGCAATTCCACGGACAATGCCAATTGACGGATTCATGATATGTACTACCAAACGCCCGGCCCCCGATAAAAATAAGGCACGTAACAAAAACTTACGTGCCTTATCAAATCTCTATGGAGGCTAATGGATAGCCGTTCTAGGTAAAGGATTGAAGCTTACTCAGCCTTTGCTTCTTCTGCTGCCGCTTCTTCTGCAGCTGCTGCCGGAGCTTCAACTTCCACGCTGTTGCTAACGAGGAATTCGATGGTCTTGCGCAGGGAGATCTCATCGTTCAGGCTGCTCAGGGAACCGTTGGCTGCCAGAATGCTGCGGATCTCTTCAGGAGTACGCTTGTAAGCTTCAGCCATAGTAGCCAGCTCTTGCGTAACTTCTTCTTCCGACACTTCGATCTTCTCTTCCTTGGCAATAACTTCCAGAACAAGGTTGTTACGAACGCGCTTCTCAGCATCGCCCTTCATTTGTCCCTGCAGGTCTTCACGAGTCTGGCCCGAGAAGCTGAGGAACATATCCATGTTCATGCCCTGCTGGCGGAGACGGGTATCGAAGTCACGAACCATGTTCTCCACTTCGCTGGCGATCATGGCTTCAGGAATTTCCACTTCAGCATTAGCTGCTGCTGCGTCGACTACCGCGGATTCACGAACGCTCTTCAGCTCTTCCTGCTTACGGGATTCGAGCTGTGCTTTCAGGTCTGCTTTGTATTCTTCCAGTGTGTCGAATTCACTAACATCCTTGGCGAATTCATCATCCAGCTCAGGAAGCTGTTTGCGCTTGATTTCGTGCAGCTTCACTTTGAATACAGCAGCTTTGCCTGCGAGTTCAGCAGCGTGGTAAGTCTCAGGGAAGGTTACTTCAACATCCTTGAAGTCTCCAGTGGACATGCCCACTACCTGCTCTTCGAATCCTGGAATGAAGGAATTGCTGCCCAGCTCCAGGGAATGACGCTCAGCCTGTCCGCCTTCGAATGGAACGCCGTCAACGGAACCATCAAAATCAATTACTGTGATGTCGCCGTTCGCTGCTGCTCCTTCTTCAATGACAACAAGCTCAGCGTGACGCTCTTGCAGACGCTTCAGTTCAGCATCCAGCTCTTCGTCAGTAACTTCTGCCTTCTGTACTGGAACTTCCAGACCTTTGTACTCGCCCAGCTTCACTTCTGGCTTAACTGTGATCTTCGCTTTGAAGATGAACGGCTGGCCCTTGGCGAATTGCTCGATGTCCACTTCAGGACGGTCTACAGGGAAGATGTCAGTCTGTTCAACGGCTTCGCCGTAAGCTTCAGGAAGAAGAATGTCGATAGCATCCTGATACAGGCTTTCAACACCGAAACGGGATTCAAAAATCGGCCGCGGTACTTTACCTTTACGGAATCCAGGTACGTTTGCTTTCTTTACCACTTTATTAAAGGCTTTGTCGAGTGCTGCAGCTACGCGGTCTGCTTCTACTTCGACTTCAAGAACTCCGAGGTTCTTCTCTATCTTTTCCCAAGTTGCTTTCATAATATACTTTTCCCTCCAAAAATAGGTTACATGTTTACTTAAATAGTCCAACATTTCACGCACAGAATAACCACTATATTATATACAACATTACTTTATTTATCAAGTAGAGAACTCTTCACGAATCCCCTGAGCGAACGGTAGGCCCCCTCAAATTGGAAGCGCATGCTATCGGTGATGCCGTACATCCCCCGTGTTTCCTCTTCTTTGCGGTTCCCGTTCAGGCTCTCCGACACCATCTGGTGCAGGGCCCCCGCCCAAATATCCAGCTCCGAATACTCCCCATCCAGCAGCTTGCGGTAATCCGCCGTCCCGTAGATGGACATGACGAACTGCCCCCACAGCTCCTGGGCAAAATAATACAGCGTCGGCTCATGCACCTCCGCCTGCTCTGCCACCCGTTCCAGCACCTGGCTGATCTGCGGCGGGAATTCGTCGTTCTGCAGCGGCACGGTCTCGATCTCCACCTCAGCAGCCTCATGGCCCCGGCTCAGCCTGATTGCCCCCTGAGCCCCTCTGCGCCGCAGCGTCTGCAGCGTACGGAATTGCAGCAGGGGGTGCACCTCCGCCTGCTGCAGCCAGCCGGTCAGCGCTTCATCCACCCCGCTCCCCTCCAGGTAGGAGAGCTGCTCCAGCGCCAGCACTGTCGCTTCAGACAGCGGTTCGTTCATCACCCGCTTCAGCAGCTTATCCGGGTATTCCGCATCCTCCTCCAGCTTGGATCTGGCCAGAATCCGGGCCATGTCCTCTTCCCCCAGATCCATATCCTCCGCATCCGGGGCATCGTCCCCGTCACCGCCCTGCGCCGCGTAGGGGAAGGCCGCCACCAGCCATTCCAGCAGCGACCGCCATTCCTCGTAGTGCCGCTCTTCCTGTCCCTGGCACTGCAGCAAAAAACGCAACAGCTCCATCGCTTCCCCGTAACGTTCATTCTCCAGCATAACTGTGAGCTGAATCTGGTAGTAATCCAGGGTCTTGGGAAACAGCACGATGTTCTCTTTGGCGGGGGAATTGAATTGATTCATGAGGGCACCTCCTTTTCTCCGAACTGTAATCGCTTCTGAACCTTAATCAATTGTAGATTATAGCATATCCCTGCACGGTTTCAAAAAAACAAGTTGAAAAAGTTAACTATGTATGATAACATAATTTTTGCTTGCTTTTCAGTCAGTCTTCATGTCCCGGTAGCTCAGTTGGATAGAGCATGCGCCTTCTAAGCGCACGGTCGGGGGTTCGAATCCCTTCCGGGACGTCATAGAAACAGCCTTCCTTCGGGAGGGCTGTTTTGTCGTCCGGAGGGATGAGAACCCAGCGCGTCAGCGAGGGGACGTTGGAGCATACGCTTCAATAGCACTACTTCGCAATCAGCCCGAATGGGCTGTCTCCCTTCCGGGACGTCAAAACAAGGGGCTGTCCCAAAAGCCATGAAATGGCTGCTTGGGACAGCTTTTTATTTTGGAGTAGGATCAACGTGAGCACTTGGGTGGACGCTTCGCGAACGGACCGTTGTTTCAATCGCTGTGGTCTCCAGATTTTTTTCATTCCCCTTAGCGGTGAAAATCCGGAGACCAAGGCGACCGCTGCCGCTTTTGCGCGGGTCGTTCCGTCCTCTCCGCTGTTTAAGCGGGAAAAGTTTCTTCAAATCTTTCTAAAATCACAAAAAGAAACCTCTCTTTTGTTAAAATGGAGTTACCACACAACCATTTCAAAGGAGAGGTTTCTTTTGTACATTCAATATACCATGGACCAGCTTTGCTTGCCAATGGATCTGGAAGAAGATATCCCGGAAAATCACCTCGTTCGCGTCGTGAATGCCGCCGTCAATCGGCTGGACAACGCCATTTTTGACGCGGCCTATCCCGGCGGCGGCCGTGACAGCTACCATCCTAAAATGCTCACCAAAGTCATCATCTACGCTTACACTCAGCGAATCTATTCGTCTCGCCAAATCGCCAAAGCGGTCCGGGAGAACATTCCCTTCATGTGGCTGGCCGGACGGCAGCGACCCGACTTCCGCACGCTGAATCGCTTCCGTTCCCAGCGGATGAGAAAGGTCCTCGAAACGGTATTTACCGCCGTGCTTCAGTTTCTGGCTGACGAAAAATACGTGTCTCTGGAGCATTATTTTGTGGACGGAACTAAGATCGAAGCGAATGCCAATCGCTACACCTTTGTCTGGAGCAAAGCGGTCAGCAAACACAAAGCGAAACTGCAAGATAAGGTACAGGCCCTATTCGCTGACATTGAAGCAGCGGAAGAGCAGGAAGAACAAGAGAATCAGGGCAAAGATCTGGCTGAACTCAGCACGGGTTCGCAAATGGACAGTGAGAAACTCGAACAAGCCGTGCAAAAGCTTGAAGCTCAGCTTGCCGAAAAACCGAAAGACAAGCCCCTAAAAAAGACGGTTCGGAAGTTGCGTAAGGATTTGCTCCCTCGACTGCAGAAGTACGAACAATATCAAAAGCTGCTTGGGGACCGGAATAGTTTCAGCAAGACCGATCCCGAGGCAACGTTTATGCGGATGAAAGAAGATCACATGCAAAATGGCCAACTGAAGCCAGGTTACAATCTACAGATCGGGACCGAAAACCAATTTATTTTAACCTACAGTCTACATCAAAGACCGGGTGACACCCGCTGTTTAGAACCACATCTGGCAAAAACAAAGCAATTCCTCGGAAAACTTCCAAAGACGGTCATTGCAGATGCCGGCTATGGAAGTGAAGAAAACTACGCCTATCTGGAAAAGAGCGAGATACAGGCCGTCGTGAAATACAGCACCTACCACAAAGAAAAGAGCAAAGCCTGGAAAGCCGACGTCGGAAAAATCGAGAACTGGACCTACGACGCATCCGAGGATCGCTGGACGTGTTTAGCTGGATACCCGCTGTATTTCCAACGAGAGAGCAAGGAAACCACAGAGAGTGGATACGAAATTACGAAGCGTCATTACCAAAGTCAAAGCTGCGGAGGGTGTCCGCTAAAAGAAAACTGCACGAAGGGAAGCGGAAACCGGGAAATCGCAGTCAGTTTGGAGCGGCTTAGATACCAGAAACAGGCGAAAGAAATCCTCCGAAGCGAGGAAGGCTATCTATTGGCCGTACGTCGAATGACGGAGCCGGAAAGTGTATTTGGACAATTAAAAAATAACCGGGGCTTCCGGCGCTTTCTGCTTCGCGGCATGGAAAAAGTGACGCTAGAGGTCGGTTGGCTTTCGCTTGCTCACAACCTGCTGAAGCAAGCAGCGAATGACCAGAAACGCAAGGGAGCGATCCTCCAATAACGGAGAATCGCTCCCTTTCTTACAAATTAATCCTTTAAGAAGGCATGGAATTTTTCCCCACCAGTAGAGTATCTACTTTTGGGACAGCCCCTTTTGTCGTCCGGAGGATGAGAACCCTTGGCGCCAGCCGGGGACGTTGGAGCATACGCTTCGTTAGCACTACTTCGCAATCAGCCCGAATGGGCTGTATCCCTTCCGGGACGTCATAGAAACAGCCTTCCTTCGGGAGGGCTGTTTTGTCGTCCGGGGGATGAGAACCCCCCCCTTTTTTTGAGTAGGATCAGGGTGAGCACTTGGGTGAACGCTGCGCGAACGGACCGTTGTTACAATCGCTGTTGTCTCCAGATTTTATTTATTTCCCTGATCGGTAAAAATCCGGAGACAAAGGCGAACGCTATCGCTTTTCCGCGGGTCGTTCCGTCCACTCCGCTGTTTGAGCGGGAAATGAACTTCACAGACCCGCCCTCACTCTTTAGTAGTGGAGGAATAAGAACCATGCACGAACATTGCGGACTGGAGATCCCTTATTCCGGCGGATCACGCCTGTCCGCAGGGCCATGCGGACTCAGGGGCCGTTAAGTAACCTGTTTCTCCGCTTTTTCTGCTCGAATGAACAGTTTAACGTCCTCTGAGTCCGTTTAAGACAGAAAAGTTGGTTTTTTCGGAGAATAGCGTACCCTCAGTCCGTATACATCTGCTGGTGGCTACAT
The DNA here is from genome assembly GCF_038009085.1 of Paenibacillus sp. FSL R7-0210. NCBI lineage: Bacteria > Bacillati > Bacillota > Bacilli > Caryophanales > Paenibacillaceae > Paenibacillus > Paenibacillus sp. FSL R7-0210. Next base: position 296,486 of record NZ_JBBPAR010000001.1, on the reverse strand, counting down.
GTCTATTCGTTCAATCGTTCAACATGAACCGGCTCTAGTCCCACCCATTAAGCGTTAGCACCACAGCATTTCTTGAACTTCTTCCCGCTTCCGCAGGAGCAGGGGTCGTTACGGCCTACTTTTGCCGGGCTTATATAAGTTTTGTCAGTTCCGTTAAGTCTGTTATAAGTTCCTATAGGGGCTTTAACTCTAGACATCCGGTCTACTTCTTTCCTGCGCTTGGCCATCCGTGCCTCTTCCGCATCAAGCTTCTTCTTCCACTGCGGCAGTGACGGGTGAGCCGTATCAGAAATTACACAGTAAGCATAGATGGACTCTGTGAGATTCAAGTACCCCTCGTCATAGCCTTCCTCCACCATCGCCGCAACCAGCGGAAGTCCTTTTACCGATCCCAATTGGCAAAGATCATCAGCCAGTTTAGTCGCATTGGTAATATCACGTTCTTCCGGCAATAAGGCGAGCAGCGCCTCCTCGGAGTCCGGCAGCTTAATTCTTCCGAATACATCGGCGGCAAATATCCGGAAGAATTCCTGTGAAGCAGAGACATATTGCTCGGTTAACGTCTTGATCACCCCGGCTGTGCCTATTTGAGCCAGCGCGTCAACGGAAGTGGTTGGAAGCAAATCATCATTTGTACCCAAAAAACTGCACAGCACAGGGATAGCCGTCTCCAGCTTCATCTGACCTGCCAGTTGGATTAGATAGTGGACTTCGTAGCTCGGAGAATCCGGGTCGTTATCGCGCAGCTTTTCCAGCACAGTATCAGCGTCCAGACATTGTCTAAGCGCCAGCTCATTCACTAGCTCATCCCCGTACACATTATCGAACTCATCCCAGTATTTCCCTGAACTCTGCTCCAGAAATAAGCTGAATTCGTCCAACAGCTCCTGCTCTGTCATCTTTGAGAGGCGAATCTTCTGATCAACCTTAATTTTCCATTCCGGAATTTCCTGGACAGACTCCATGAACGGGTCCAATAGCCGAAGATCACAATTCTTCAAAATTCCCAGCACCAGAAATCTTGTATTATAGTGGGTGGAAGGAGATTGGTACCAAGCCAGCAGCTCACGGATCGTTTCCTCGGTCTGCGGGAACTTATAGGCATGAAACAGGTGAACCTCTCCGGTATCCTTGCATTGCTTCAGCTTTTGTAACACAAGCGGCATCAGCGTAGTATCGTGCTCATACAAGAAACTGTCGGCAAAATACCTCAAAGCGGTATTGCTCACAGCCGGCTCCGGATGGAGAATAAAGCTTTTTACTTGTTCGGAATTGAACATTAGCAGGTCCCCCTCTTATTATGTTGCTTACTCACCCTTCGGCTGCATATTTCCACTAGTCAACGATGGATTTCGAGGTACCTCCTGCTTAGCCGGCACATAATGAGTAGCGTAATGTTTCTCAACATTGGGATCTCCGGACTTTGAAAAGCGGAGCGGTCGCTTCGGGCCTTTGCCCCACCTCATATAGGCGGTGTAAGACGGCTTCAAATGAAGCTCCCGCGCGTTCTCGCGAAGCAGCGACATGATAAAGCTGAATTGAGACAGATTGCCCTGAAGCACACGTTCCAAATATGGCACTCTTCCGAAGCGCCACTCTTCTACGAGCTTAGGAGTGATTTTCCCGATCCTCAAGAATACATCCAGGGGACTTACGAAACCCTTCTCCGAAACGATTTCATTGACCACATGGCGTACCTTCGTTCGCAGTTCAAGCCTATTCATGCAAGGACTCCTCCTGATGCAGGCAATCGGGACACTTCTCCGGAAAGTAAATGCCATCTGCCCGGTAGCAGCTAAAATCAAGGTGATCGAATACAAACGGACCGTCGCATTCCTGACACACAAGTATAACGGGATCGCGCGAACGTACAATCAGTGATTGCGCACGTTCCCGCAGCAGCTCATGCCACTCCATCTCCACCAGCCGTTCGCGCTCATTCAGGTCTGCTATTACCTGCCTGATCTCAGCCTGTACCTTCTTGAACTCTATGGGCTGCCATTGCTGTAAAAAAGGAATGTATTTCCGGTCACCGGAACAAAGGATTTTGAACAGGAACATCAGAATCATCCCCCGGTTCCGGTCCTTCAGATACTCCATACTGACCGGCGTGATCCCTTGGTCCAGCCAGTTCTCCCACTCCCGCAGCAGCTCCTCCGTCGCCCGCTCCCGCCGGACGGTCCAGCCGTAGACGGTGAATTCGATCATGGGAAGCTTCCCGGACAGCTCGGTCTTCAGGTAACCGGCCTCAATGAGGACGTCCACCTTCTCCATGGTCTGCTCCATCGTCAGTTCGCGGTAGAAGCCATAGGCGGGAATGTGATCCAGGCCGAGTTCAAGCAGCTTCTTCTCCTTCGAGCCCTTCAGGATCTTGGCTAAAAGCGTACGCCCTCCGGCGGCGATAATCTCATCGGCTGCCTGCAGAATGGCTAGCAGCTCCGGCCTCGGCAGTGGTGTATTCAATGGATACGCAGCTACCTGCTTCCGGTTCGGCTTACGGCGGTTGGTCTTCTGTGTGCCCACAGCGTTCTGCCTCCTTGTCCTTTATAATGGGCACAGGCTAGTCCAGCCCGCACCTAAATTATAGTCAATTATAGCATATCAGGACCGGGAAACAGGAAATTTAGAGGTGAGTTACAGCGCTTTCCTGAGCACTCCGAAGCTTCCTCCATTACACAGCAAACAGGCTGCCCGCCATGAAACTTCCATAGCAGAGCAGCCTGTTCTTACAGGGTTATAGCGATAGCGTGAATCCGCGCATCCGCATCCCTCTCAGCGTCCCCGGCGGCGGTTGCCCAGCCACAGCGGGAAGCGGAACATAAAGTTGATCAGCAGCACGACAAAGACCAGCACAGCGGCAGACTTATCCGCGATTTGCCGCGCATCCTCGACGATGGCCTCAGACTGCACGTACCACAGATGCACAGCCAGCGTCTCGCCCGGTGAGAAGAGGTTGAAGTCCCACATCTCGCCGGAGGTGCTGAGCCCGGCGGTCAGGATAATGACCGCCGACTCCCCGAAGGCGCGGCCGGCCACCAGGCAGACGCCTGTGACGATGGCCGGAAGGGCTACTGGCACAACCACCTTGCGGATGACATGGAACTTCGTCATGCCGAGGGCGTAGCCGGCTTCTCGGATCTCGCCGGGGACCGCTCGCACTGCTTCCTCCGTGACGCGGGCCAGCATCGGCAGATTCAGCAGCGCCAGGCTGACACCCCCGCCGAGGATCGTCAGGCCGACGCCGAAATATTCGGCGAAGATCGCCAGGCCCAGGAGGCCGAACACGATGGACGGCACCGAGGACAGGGATTCCACGCAGATGCGCAGCGCACCCGTGAAGGCATTATCCGGCGCGTACTCCGCCATATAGATCCCTGCCCCGATCCCGATCGGAACGGAGATCAGGAGCGAGATGAACAGGATATAGAAGGAGTTGAACAGGACGGGACCAATCCCGCCGCCGGGATCAATCTCCTCCGGCTGCTTGAGCAGGAAGTCCAGTCTGAGCGAAGGCAAGCCTTTGCTTAGAATGGTGAACAGCAGCCAGAAGATTAGCAGCATGACCAGAACGCCCAGCGTATAGAAGCCGATGGTCGCCAGTTTATTGCGCCGCTGGGCTCTGGCTGTATGGCGTGTGCGCGTGAATCCGTTCATCAGGCGTCCCTCCGTTTGCGGCCCAGGAGCCGGATAATCAGAATCAGTACAAACGAGATCAGCAGCAGCAGGAAGGCCATCATATGCAGGGAATAGTTCCAGGTGGAGTCGAACTCCACGTTGGAGATCTGCATCACGATATTACTGGTCAGCACCGAGGTGGGTGCGAACAGGCTTTTCGCCAGCTGCGGCGTATTGCCGATGACCATTACCACCGCCATGGTCTCCCCCACTGCACGGGTCATGCCAAGAATGACCGCCGAGATAATGCCCCGGCTGGCCGCGGGCAGAACGACGCGCATAATGACCTGAAGCCGGGTCGATCCGAGCGCATAGGCAGCGTCACGGTATTTGCGCGGAACAGAGACAATCGCATCATCGCTGATCCGGCAGATGGTGGGCAGCACCATCAATGCCAGCACGAGTGCGGCTGCAAGCAGTCCGTCCCCGAGACCTTCTCCGCTGACTCTGCGCAGGAAGGGCAGCAGCACGGTCAAGCCCAGATAGCCGTATACAATAGAAGGAATACCGACCAGCAGATCAAGCACCGGACGGATGAAGCTCTTCAGCCAATTCGGGGCAATCTCCGCACAGAGCACAGCCATCCCGACCGAGATGGGCACGGCAATGACCAGGGTCAGTGCGGTAAGCGACAATGTATTTACGATGAAGGCGGCGGCGCCGAAGGCATCCTCTTCCGGCGTCCAGTTGAACGAGAAGAAGAAGTCCTGCGGGGAGATGCGGGTGAAGAGCAGCAGCGCCGTTTTGCCGATGAATACAATAACTAGTCCCAGCACAAGACAGAGCGCAAGGATGCTGAATAAAAAATAATAACGGGAGATGCTGTTGCCCAGCAGATGTCTGCGGTGCCGCTTGGTGTTACGTTTAACTTCCTCTAGGCTTGTCTGTGTCTTTGCTGTCAGGCCATGAACCGGTGCCCCCATACTTTCCCTCCTGTAAGAGGCCAACCCCGTATATCCCGGAGCTGGCCGCTGTTACCTATCCATCTATTGTGCTTGCTTGGTTCAAGAATCTTAGGATTGCATCGCAGAGATTGGAATGAACTTAAGCTTCTTAAGCGAGCCCTGCTGGAACTTCTTGCTCTGTACATATTCGATGAATTCTTTGGTCGCGCCGGTCGGCTGGCCCTTCGTCATGTAGTAGCCGTAAGCCCAGATCTTGTACGAGCCGTTGATTACGTTATCCGTGTTAGCTTCCACACCGTTGAACTTCACAGCCTTGATATCGCCGCCCGTTACATAGACAAGGTCGATGTAGCCGATAGCGTTAGGCGTTGTACCTACAGCTGTTTTCATGTCGCCGCTGGAGCCGGTTTCCTTGTAGTTCTTCTCTTTCTTCACGATATCTCCGCCGCCCAGCGCCTTGGCCTGATAGTTAACGCGGGTCCCGGAGCCGAAGGCACGGGTGATCACTACGATATTCGCATCCGATCCGCCGACCTCTTTCCAGTTGGTGATTTTACCGGCGTAGATGCCTTTGAGCTGCTCTGTAGTCAGGTTGTCTACTCCGACATTCTTATTAACGATGGTTGCAAAAGGAATCACCGCGACCTTATTCGCTACCTGTCCGTCAAAAGCCTTGAAGCCCGGAACATCAATGCTGGCATCCCAGTCGCAGGCTCCGATATCGGCAATCCCCTTCTTCACGGCCTGCGGTCCAGTCACGGAGCCCTTGCCGGAAGCGGCAATCTTCACTTTAGGGTGAAGCTTCTGGAATTCCTTAGCGGCCTGCAGCGTCAGCGGAAGCAGGGCCGTAGAACCGTTAACGGTGATTTTACCCTTGAGGCTGTCCGCTGCTGCGGCTGCCCCTGCAAAGGATGCGGTAACCGCGATCACCGCGGTAAGTGCTGTAACTGTGAATTTTTTGAACATCTTCATGTCTGAATTCTCCTCCCGGCGGTGTGCGCCGATAAATGTTGTAATTAATTAGCAGCTTCCGGTGAGACTGACAATTGCAGCGCTTTGCCGTTCTGAATGACCAGTACCTTGCCGTCGCTGATAATAGCCAGCTTGCTGCCGTCTGCCGATACCGCCACTTCCGATACATCTTCGGCTGTCCGGTACAGTTCAACCGGAGCTGCACTGCCTGCAATAGAGTAAATTACCGTGTTGCCGTCCGCTGTAGTCCCGGAGACAACGAGGCCCGTGCTAACCCCTATGGACCAGTTCGCTTCTGCACCGAGGGCGACATCTGTGCTTTTACCGTCTGCTGCAATCAGCTTCAGCGTGTTAGCAGCATTGCCGTCTGCATCCGCACTCAGGTAGCTCACGCTGCCGCCAGCCAGAATCTCAGGATACAGCTTGTTGTCAGGCGTAGTAGTCAAGGCTGCCGGCTTAGCACCCTTGGTCGTAAGATCCAGCTTATAGAGCTGTTCTCCAGCCTTGCTGAAGTCTACGGTAAGTGAATCTTCTGTGCTGTCGGCATCATTCTTCGCGGTACCGGTGATGTTGACGATGTATACTGCACTTTTGCCGTCTGCCGATATGCGAAGCTCCGATTTGTTCTCCACTTTATCTTCAAGCAGAGCCTTGATCTCTCCGGTCTCTACTGAAATCTGTGCCAGCTTCTCCTGCTTGTCGCCCTGGACGAAATAGAGCGTCTTGCCGTCACTGGACCACACGATATCTGTCTTCACGCTGGTGTCCTTGCCGAGCGGACTGATTAAGCCGGTGGACAGGTTGATCAGCTTCAGCTGGCTGGTCTCATCGCTGAATGCGCCCCACTGCTGGTCGGCGGAGACTGCGAAATCCACCGCGCCTTCGCTGGAAGAGAACAGATCATAGTTGCCTGGAGTCTGGGTGAATTTATAGAGCAGTGTGGACTCAGCGTCGCTTCTATTCGCAATCAGGCTGCCGTCAGCGCTCCAGTGAAGGGTATCAAATGAACCGGCGGGCCGGGCAAAGCTCAGAATCGTGTGGGCATCGGCCGCAAGCTCACCGCCAAGCGCCGTAACCAGCTTCGTCAGCTCCACATACGTTTTGCCGTTACGTACAACCGGGGCCACTGTGAATTCCAGGGCTTCGCCATCCACCTGATAGCTTTTCACGCCAGGCTGGAGCTGCACACTATGTAGACCTTTGCTGTCATTCAGCTGGATTCCGCTGCTGCCGTGCACAAGTCCTGCTCCCAGCTCTGCGGCTACCTGGCTCAATGAATAGAGCTTGTATCCGCCGCTGTTAATTGTGCTGAGTGTAACCGGCGTACCGTTGATGCTCCAGGACATGCTGCCCTCTACGGCTGCTGTGTTCACAGCTGCGGCACTTACTTGGCTGCTTGTGGCCAGAACACTAACAGCTCCCCCTGTTACGAGAAGTGCAGAAGCCAGAGCCGCGCCGATCCATTTACTATTCTTCAATTAGATTCACCCTTTTCCTATAGGTAACTGCTAATGTTATTTTCGTCTACGAGTGTCAATTCTGTTGCGCAGGAATGTTATGGAAATATTAACTGTAAAAATAATTACAAGCCCAAACCAAAGAAGACCCGCCCGGGAACCCTCCCGGACCGGCCTATTGTAAATCCTGTGTTAATTCACAATCCACGTCACGATAATCTCGTTCCCGCCGCGCTCTGATTCCGAGGGACTGCCAATAATAGAATACGAATAAGAGCCGTTCACTTTGCCGTTAATCAGCAGGTTATGGCTGTCGACAATCTCTGTCCCGAGTTCCAGCTCCTTCTCTCTTACATACTTCTGATATGTAGTTCCAAGAGCGGCCATACTCTCCTTCGTCTGATAGACCAGCATGGAGGATTTCTTCCCCTCTGACTGCTCACCTTGGGTAAAAGTAATGCCTGCCCCTTCGGGAATCGGCAGATCCTCCGGCAAATATTGCCTTGCCTCCGTCTTCTCGTCTGCCAAGGTATGAAACCGTCCGCCACTGCCGGACTTGTCCGCATCGCCGCAGCCGCTAAGTCCAGCCGCAGCCAGCAGAGCTGCCAGAGGAAGGAGCAGCTTATGTCCTGCCATAATTCCACCGCCTTTAGTGAATTGGGTTTCAGGATGCCGGTAACCATAGGATGTCCCTTTTATTACCCGGATCAAGAGCAGGAGTAACGGATAATCCTTACAATTTTATTTACTTTTGAACAGGGAATCATTAGTATAATGAGTGAGCGCTCACTCATTATTATGGCGAATGGAGGAGATTGGTATGGATGAGGGGAAGCCTGTCATTGCGGTTACTCATGTGAACCGGGCTTTTGGCGATAAAACAGTGTTGAAGGATATTACGCTTCAGGTGAATCAGGCAGAGACCTTCGGGATTCTGGGGCCATCCGGCTCCGGCAAAACCACGCTGGTCAAGCTGCTTACGGGCATAGACGAGGTAACCTCCGGTGAGGTCACCGTGCTGGGGGTGCGGATGCCGAAGCTTGCCATGCTCCAGCAGATCGGATATATGGCCCAGTCGGATGCCTTGTATACCGAGCTTAGCGCCAAGGAGAATCTGGAGTTCTTCGCTGCTCTGTATGGCTTGAAGGGCGGCAACCGCACGCGGCGGATCGGGGATGTGATGGAGCTGGTGAATCTGCAGGAGCATCTGCGGAAGCGGGTGGACCAATATTCCGGCGGCATGAAGCGCCGGCTGTCCCTGGCGATTGCCCTGCTGCACGAGCCGCCGCTGCTGCTGCTGGATGAACCGACCGTCGGCATCGATCCGGTGCTGCGCCAGTCTATCTGGAAGGAGCTGAAGGCGCTGAACCGCAAAGGAACGACGATTGTGCTGACCACACATGTGATGGATGAGGCGGAGAAATGTGACCGGCTGGCGATGATCCGGGACGGCGTGCTGCTGGCGGCTGATACTCCGGCCGGACTGCTTCAGGCTACCGGCACCGCCAGTATTGAAGAAGCCTTCCTCTGCTATGGAGGTGTACGCCGATGAGAATCCGGGCCATTACCCTGAGAATTCTGCAGCAATTCATCCATGACCGGAGAACCATGGCGCTGATGTTCATCGCTCCCCTGCTGGTGCTTAGCCTGATGAGCCTGGTGTTCGGCAGCGATGCTTATGAGCCTAGGATCGACGTCTCCGGCGGCGCGGCAGTGTTCAGTTCAGCGCTGGAAGCCGAGCAGGCTGAGGTTACCAGCTATGCCGATGAAGCATCCGGGCAGGCCGCCCTGAAGGCGGGAGCCATCGATGCTCTCCTTACAATGAAGGGAGACGCTCCTGCTGTTGTCCTTGAAGGCAGCAATCCGGCGGCTAACCGCGCTGTGATCTTGGCGCTCCAGGAAGCTGTGCAGAGCCTCCGGCCGCAAGCTCCGGGCGGCGGGCAGCTCCAGCCGCAGATCAGCTACCTCTACGGCGCGGAGGATATGAAGACGATCGACCGCTTTGGCCCGATTATGATCGGGGTGTTCGTGTTCTTCTTTGTCTTCCTGATTGCCGGTGTCTCCTTCCTGCGCGAACGGACCACGGGCACACTGGAGCGTCTGCTCTCCACCCCGCTGAAGCGCTGGGAGATCGTCACCGGATATGTGTGCGGCTTCGGCATCTTCACCGTCTTCCAGGCCCTGCTGATCTCCTGGTTCTCCATCCAGGTGCTGGGGATTATGATGACCGGCAGCTTCGGCTACGTGCTGCTGATGACGCTGCTGCTGTCGATGTCGGCGCTGACCCTCGGCACCCTGCTCTCGGCATTCGCCGCCAATGAGCTGCAGATGATCCAGTTCATCCCCCTGGTCATTGTGCCGCAGATCTTCCTGAGCGGATTATTCCCGCTGGATACCCTCCCGCTCTGGCTCCAGCGCATTGGACTCGTCACTCCCATGTACTACGGCTCAGAGGCACTGATGGATATCATGGTACGCGGCAGAGGCTGGAGTGATATCGCCGGGGATGTGTTCATGCTGATCGGCTTCTCCCTGCTGTTCATGCTGCTGAATGTACTGGCTCTGCGCAAGCACCGCAGAATGTAAAGGGTGAACGGGCTATGGTACACTAGGAGGAACTGCAAGAGTCTGGAGGTTCTATTGATGGAGAATAACCCTGCTGCCGATCAGGGGCAGCTGGAGCAAGACCAGTGGGTCCAGGAGCTGCTGGACCTCAGCGAGAAGGAGCAGGTCACGCCCAAGCAGCTGTCCATTCTGCGGGCGGCGATTGATGTTTTTGCAGAGAAGGGATTCTCGGCGGCCGCCACTAGTGAGATTGCCCAGAAGGCCGGCGTGGCCGAAGGCACGATCTTCCGTTATTACCGGACCAAAAAAGATCTGCTGCTCGCCATCGTTGTGCCCACCATGAGCCGGATGATCGCCCCGTTCGTGCTGCGCAACTTCAGCGGTGTGCTGGATGTGCCGTTCGAGAGCTACGAAGCCTTCCTTAAGGCCTTCATGGTGAACCGGCTGGAGTTCGTCCGCAGGAATCTGAAAATCGTCAAAATTCTCATTCAGGAGATCCCCTTCCAGCCTGCGCTGAAGGAGCAGCTGACCGAGAATATCTTCGAGCAGGTTCTGGCGCGTGTCACTGCAATTACCGAGCACTTCAAGGCGGAAGGTGAAGTGATTGATGCGCCCACTCCTGCGATTATCCGCTTTACCATCTCCGCGATTGCCGGATACCTGCTGACCCGGCTGGTGCTGATGCCGGAGCAGGACTGGAATGATGAGGCAGAGATTGAACAGACGATAAGCTTCATTCTGCACGGGATCGGCGGGAATGGATAATCTTTAAGTACGATATCCCCCGTGGGGGTGGCTTAGATAGAAGCAATAAAAGGAAGTGAGTATACGTGGGTTATCAGGTGCCGGAACGGGTAATCAAGCTGCTGTGCGGCAATGCTGCTTTTGACCAGGGAGCGGCTTATTATCATGCCCATAAGGTGGATCTTGTCTATACGGAGCATAACGAGGAAGACGAATATTCCAAATACCGCGCTGAGGTCCATGGGCTGGAGAGCCATGAGATCGCGCTGATTATCGACAGTGACGGGGATGTGCAGGGGGAATGCACCTGCCCGGCTTACTATCACGGCGGCCCCTTCTGCAAGCATATTGCGGCGGCGCTGGTGGCGGTCCTCTACCGCAGCCGGGCGGCCGGAGCTGACCAGGCGGCGGATATTCAGGAAGATGCGGAGGAGATTTATCCCGCAAGGGACGGCAGTCTGCCGCTCGTGCAAGGCAGCTCTGCCCTCTCCGGGGCAGACCACAAGGAGCGAAGCGCAGACCGGCAGCTGGTGAACAGCATGCTCGGAATATTCACCGGAGGGCGGCAGCTGCCAAGCGGTGCCGGCACGTATATCGACCTGCGGACACCGCTCCAGGTCGAGTTCATCTGCCGGCCTTTCAGCTTCGGCTACAGCAGCACGATGCTTGGAATCGAAGTGAAGCTTGGCCCCAAGCGCCTCTATATCGCGCAGAAGATCAGACCTTTTCTGGAGCAGGTTCGCCGGGGCGAGCCTTTTGAGTTCACAGCACACTTCAGCTATGATCCCGCCCTGCACAGCTTCTCCAAGGAAGATAATGAGGTCCTGCTGAAGCTGATTGAGATCATGCAGAATGAGAAAGTCTACAACAGCCTCAACAATCCGTATGCTGCCGGCCCCAGCCATCCGGGAAATGACCGGCTGCTGCCGGTGGCCCCTTTTTTCTGGAAGAGTCTGTACCCCCTGCTAGAAGCAGCGCCTGCCGTACGCCTTCAGCATGGACAGCTTCAACTTGACCGCTTGTCGGTCTCGGAGGAGCTGCTGCCGCTCAGCTTCCAGTTCGACCAGGCACAGGAGGAAGGCTACCTGCTGGATGTCCGGGGGCTTGAGCAGCTTACGGTTCTGGAGAGCTACGGGCTGGTCTTGACCGAAGGCAGGCTGCTGAAGCTCCCGGCGCAGGAATGCGGGCGTCTCTCCGAGCTGAAGCGGATGCTCAGCAGCAGCCGGCGGGATAGCCTGGCGATTGCGCCTGAGCAGATGGAGCCCTTCATGGACAGGGTCATACCCGGCCTGAAGAAGCTGGGCAGAGTAAGCATTGCCGACGCCATCGCGGACCGGATCGTCCAGACCCGGCTACACGCCAGACTCTACCTGGACCGGGTAAGGGACCGGCTGCTGGCCGGGCTGGAATTCCAATACGGCGGAATTGTCATCAATCCGCTGGAGGAGAAGGCGCATGAGCGGAGCAGCGAGGTCATTCTGATGCGGGACGGGGAAGCGGAGCGGCGGATTCTGGACCTGATGGCCCATGAGTCCTTCTCGCGGACGGAGAGCGGGTATATCATGCGTGACGAGGACGGGGAATTCGACTTCCTGCACCATACCATCCCGCTCTTGGAACCGCTGCTTCAGGTCTATGCGACCACTGCGGTCAAGGAGCGGGTGCTTACGGAGCATGCAGCGCCCAAGGTCAGCCTGAGCTGGAACGAGAAGACCGACTGGCTGGACTTCAAGTTCGCCATGGAGGGCATCACGGAGAATGACATTACCGCGGTCCTGAAATCTCTCCAGGAAAAACGTAAATATCACCGGCTCAAGGACGGAGCTCTGCTCCCGCTGGATACCGCTGAGTTCCAGGAGATTATCGCGCTGATGAACGAGCTCGGCGTCCGCAGCGTGGATATCCGGAGTACGGAGTTCTCCTTGCCGCTGGTCCGTGCCCTCCATCTCCATGCAGGCACCTTCCAGGGGCAGACTATCGAGACCGGACGCTCCTTCCGGCGGCTGCTGGCCAACATGGCGAGTCCCGAAAATCTGGACTTCCCAGTGCCGGAGAGTCTGGCTCCCGTGCTGCGGGATTACCAGCAGTACGGCTTCCAGTGGATGAGGACGCTGGCCCATTACCGCTTCGGCGGGATTCTGGCGGACGATATGGGCCTTGGCAAAACATTGCAAAGCATCACCTTCCTGCTCTCTGAGCTGGAGGACATCCGGAAGAGCGGCGTACCTGCGCTGGTGGTTGCCCCTGCTTCCCTGGTCTATAACTGGCTCAATGAGCTGAAGCGCTTCGCCCCGGAGATTAAGGCAGTCATTGCTGACGGCAACTCTGGTGAGCGCAGCCGGACCGTGCGGAACACGGCCGGGCATGATGTCATCATCACCTCGTACCCGCTGCTGCGCAGAGATGTGGATGAGTATGCCAAGCAGTCGTTCCATACGCTCATTCTGGATGAAGCGCAGATGATTAAGAATCACGAGACTCAGACTTCGCAAGCGGTCAGATTGCTTCAGGCCCGCTACCGCTTTGCGCTGACCGGTACGCCGGTGGAGAATGCACTGGAGGACCTGTGGTCGATCTTCAGTGTCGTTTTCCCTGGACTGTTCCCCGGAAAGAAGGCGTTCCATGACCTTCCCCGGGAGACGGTCGCCAGACGCGCCCGCCCCTTCCTGCTGCGCCGCCTGAAGAGCGATGTGCTGAAGGAGCTACCGGACAAAATCGAGTCCCTCCAGGCCTCCGAGCTGCTGCCGGAGCAGAAACGGCTCTATGTCGCCTACCTGGCCAGATTGCGCAAAGAAGCGCTTAAGCATCTGGACAGCGACAGCTTCGGGAACGGCCGGCTCAAGGTGCTGGCCGGACTGACTCGGCTGCGCCAGCTGTGCTGCCATCCCGCCCTGTTCGTGGACGGGTACACAGGAGGCTCCGGCAAATTCGAGCAGCTACTGGAGATTATCGACGAATGCCGGAGCTCCGGCAAACGGATGCTGATCTTCTCGCAGTTCACGCAGATGCTCGGCATGATCGGGCGCGAGCTGGCGCTGCTCGGGATTCCGCATTTCTATCTGGATGGACAGACCCCGGCCTCCCAGCGGGTTGAGCTCTGCAGCCGCTTCAATGAAGGCGAGCGCGACCTGTTCCTGATCTCGCTGAAGGCGGGCGGCACCGGCCTCAACCTGACCGGCGCCGATACGGTCATTCTCTATGACCTGTGGTGGAACCCTGCGGTCGAACAGCAGGCCGCCGACCGCGCCCACCGGATCGGGCAGAAAAAGATCGTACAGGTCATCCGCCTGGTAGCCCAGGGTACGGTGGAGGATAAGATGTACGAGCTGCAGCAGAAAAAGAAAAACCTGATTGACGAGGTGATCCAGCCGGGGCAGGAGGCGTTGTCGAGCCTGAGCGAGCATGATATACGTGAAATCCTCTCGATCTGAGTTGAACAACCTGTTGTAGCCCGTTCTGCTCTATTCGCAATATAAACAGGGACCTTCTGAGCGAGTAGCTCTGAAAGGTCCCTGTTTCATTTTACAACTGGCAAGTCCAGAATAATACCCTAACCCTCTATACGTCTGAGCTTAATTTCTCATGCGTCACTACACGGTGTGCATTCACCAGCTGGCCGGTTGATGTCTTGCCCCACACGGATATTCCAATCTCATCTTCGTCTACTTCTCCAGTGATGAACACAAATTCATAGGCATTCAGATCGGCAAAATAATCCCGGGTTACCACTTGATTCGGAGCAACATCAATCACCTCACTGACATACAGCGTTCTGGTAGCGCCCAGCACATATCCCTGAATACTAATAGAGGCGCTGCCTGGGGCATTCCGCTTCACTATTCTTACCGTCACCGTCTGCGTAGGTCTGACTCCCGAAACGGCATTGTTCTCTATCGGTCCTGTTGACAAAATCGCCATCCTGTCTCGTCCTCCCTTGAAGTTCTAGTGTCAAAGTACGATATATTCATATTCGGACTTTCCTGTAACGGTGTGGACACAGGCCTGAGCCTATTCACCAATGACCGCAGGCACGCATATTCTTGAATAAGGAAAGACCGCCCATGGGCCGCGCTTTCTGCATACGAACGCCGAACGGAAGAAGGGAGTCCCATGCCCCCTCCAGGAAAAGGAAAGAAGCCCGCCGCAAAAAAAACACCGTCCAGCTCCAAAACCCAGACACCTAAGGGGCTTGAATTCGCCGTAGCTGCACTTCTATTGACCGGCAAGCTGAAAGTAGACTCCATCCAGATGTACACGGACGCATCCATGTTCGTCAGTCTGGTGGGCAAATATAAAACCTTAAGTGATTTGAGCAATGACAATGTCGATAAGCTGGTCAGCTTCCTCGATAACAACAGCAGCCTTACGCTGAACGAGATCATGGCCGCTTTGAAAAAGAAAGCCGAAAACACCTGAACACATACGCAAGTGAAAGTGAGGGACGGGGCTATGGACAGTTTTGACGGAGAGGGATTTGCCGGTGGACTCCTGCTGGTCATTGTAATCATGCTGCTGATTTATGGATCAACGGACATCAAGAATCTGACAGGGGCGCCCAATGATGAGTAATTCTTAACCGGAGGACCCCTGCTGCTCAGCAATCTGCTCTTGCTTTCTTTCAGAATTTCGCTATACTGATACAAATCCATATTTAATCGATGACCGGGAGAGTAATGGTCTTATATCTAGTCCCCAGCGAGCCGGGTTAGTGGAAGCCGGTACAGATTAGAACCATGAAGCGCACCCGTGAGATGGACTTCTGAACCCTGAGAGTAGGAAGCCCCGGCTGAGGACCGTTAACCTGTAAGGTGGCTGAACTGTGAGGTTTAGCAACGAGAGTGGTACCGCGAGCGCACAAGCCTCGTCTCTTAGGAGATGAAGGCTTTTTTTGTCGTTATTTTATTCAGGAGGTTGTTATTCATGCCAATGCTAAGTGAGCTAATCCAAGAAAGCCTGAAGCAGTCTGTTCACAAAATCGCGCTAACTCTGAGCGTGCCCGCCATCGCTGAAATGAATGTTGCCCTGGAGCAGCCGGCGAGTGCCGACCACGGGGATTATTCCAGCAATATCGCCATGCAGCTCGCCCGCCCCCTGCGCAAAGCTCCCCTGGCTATCGCCGGGCTGATCGTTGCCGAGCTTGAAGCTTCGGGCTCTGTTCACGGACTGGTGCTGAGAACCGAGGTCGCCGGTCCGGGGTTTATTAATATGTACCTGGATTGGCAGGCCTGGGCACGGTCGAAGGGGAGTTTCACGCTGCCTCAGCATGCAGGAGGGTCGAAAGTGATTGTAGAGCATACCTCGGTCAATCCGAATAAAAGTATGCATATAGGCCACCTGAGAAACTCTTGTATCGGGGATGCACTGGTGAGAGTACTGCGGGCGACTGGCCATACCGTTGAGGTGCACAACTACGTCGATGATCTCGGCAATCAGCTGGCAGACACCGTAGCCGGTCTGCTGAATGTTCCGCTGGCGGGAGCCCATGTCCGGTTCGGGGACTATTGCTGGGACATCTATGCCGAGATTAACAAAACGTACGCGCAGCAGCCCGAGATGGTGCAGAAGCGGACCGAGATTCTTCATGCGCTGGAGGAAGGCCACGGCAACACCGCCTGGATTGGCAACCTCGTCGCCGGGCAGATCGTGAAAGAGCATGTGGAGGAGATGCGGGGGTTCGGCATTGACTACGATCTGCTGGTGTGGGAGAGCAACATTCTGAAGGAGGGCTTCTGGGCCTCGGCATTCGAGCTTCTGTCGCAGACGGAGATCTTCGTGCAGGAGACGGAAGGCAAGCTGGCAGGCTGCTGGATTCTGAAGCAACCCGCTGAAGACGCTACACCAGACACGCTGGAGGAGCATCAGAAGGATAAGGTGCTGGTTCGCTCGAACGGAATTTTGACCTATACCGCCAAGGACATCGCCTATCATCTGTGGAAGTTCGGACTGCTGGAGAAGGACTTTAGCTACAGCGAATTTCAGAGCGGACTGTGGACGACCGGCTTGAGCGGACAGGCTCTGCCTTTTGGACGGGCGGACCAGGTCGTGAACGTCATCGATTACCGGCAGGAATATCCGCAGCAGATGGTCAAGCAGGCGCTCAAGGCATTGGGATTCGGTGCGCAGGCAGACGCGCTGCATCATGTCAGCTATGGGGTGGTCTCGCTGAGTCCCGCTTCTGCGGCCGGGCTCGGCATTGATACCTCCAGCGGCAAAAGCTCCTACGCCATGTCCGGTCGCCAGGGAGTCGGCATTAAGGTAACCGAGCTGGTCCGGCTCATGGAAGACATGATTGAATCCACCCGTTCGGACAAAAACGGCCTGTCCAGCCGGCTCATCGCCACCGCTGCCATCCGTTACTACCTGCTGCGCTTCAATCTGGGCACCGAGATTGTGTTCGACTTCAAGCAGGCAATGGAAATCTCCGGCAACACCGGCGTCTACCTGATGTACGCCTATGCCCGGGCGCAGCGCGTGCTTAGTAAGGCCGCTGCGGCAGGTGGCGGGAGCGGTGTTAGCGGGTCTGGCGCTAGCGAGTCCGGTGTGGGCGAGTTCGGCGCTAGCGAGTCTGACGTTGACGGGTCCGGCGTTGACGAGTCCGGCGTTGACGAGTCTGGCGTTGGCGAGTCTGGCGTTGGCGAGCACGGTGTTGGCGAGTCTGGCGTTGGCGAGTCTGGCGTTGGCGAGTACGGTGTGGGCGAGTCTGGCGTTGGCGAGTCTGGCGTTGGCGAGTCTGGCGTTGGCGAGTCTGGCGTTGGCGAGTACGGTGTGGGCGAGTCTGGCGTTGGCGGGGTACCGCTGTTCCCGGCGCAGGCTCGAAGCGGCTGAGCTTGCCCTGCTGAGACAGCTCAGCTTGTGGCAAGACACACTCTATACAGCAAGCCGGGAGCTTACGCCGATACGATCTGTAACTATGCCTATTCCCTGGCGTCGTTGTTCAGTAACTTCTACTCCGCTTGTCCAATTCTCAAAGGCGGGGAAGCCAGCATCACCTTCCGCCTGTGGCTGACCCGGAGCTTCACCGATACGCTGGGCGAAGCGCTCGACGTACTCGGTCTGCCTAAGCCGGAGCGGATGTAGACACATTGAGTCTTCATCCTCTTAAGAACCAATTACTCTAGCGGATGAATGAGCAGAACCTATGCGGGTCCGTGCAGCTTGCACAGCTACTCTCCCTTCTCCATCCGCCCACTCCTGGGGGCATCCTCTGAATTCAAGAGAATTCAAGTGTACTTATACACTAGGGGCATTAATGCCCCTCATTTCCGCTCGACGCCCACTTCCGGCACATTCTGGGGCACTTGTGCCCCTCATTTCCGCTCGACGCCGACTTCCGGCACATTCTGGGGCACTTGTGCCCCTCATTTCCCGCTCGACGCTAACTTCCGGCACATTCTGGGGCACAAGTGCCCCTCATTTCCGCTCGACACCCACTTCCGGCACATTCTGGGGCACTAATGCCCCCTCATTTCCGCTCGACACCCACTTCCGGCACATTCTGGGGCACTTGTGCCCCTCATTTCCGCTCGACACCCACTTCCGGCACATTCTGGGGCACTTGTGCCCCTCATTTCCGCTCGACGCCGACTTCCGGCACATTCTGGGGCACTTGTGCCCCTCATTTCCGCTCGACGCCCACTTCCGGCACATTCTGGGGCACTAATGCCCCTCATTTCCGCTCGACGCCGACTTCCGGCACATTCTGGGGCACTTGTGCCCCTCATTTCCGCTCGACACCCACTTCCGGCACATTCTGGGGCACTAATGCCAATGTCATTAAGTTAAGATATAGAGCCAAAACAAGAAAAAGGCAGGTTATCGAAAAGATAGCCTGCTCTTTTTTTGCACAAAAAAATCTTGACAATCCGTAGAAAACGTGTGGCGAAGCCCCTTGAAAAAACGAGGAGGTTACGCCAATGAATGCTTATGCAAATTCGCTGAAAGACAGACTGACTTCTCTTATCCGAGAGATGGCGGCTGCCCCCGCGCCT
Organism: Paenibacillus sp. FSL R7-0210; assembly: GCF_038009085.1. Lineage (NCBI taxonomy): Bacteria > Bacillati > Bacillota > Bacilli > Caryophanales > Paenibacillaceae > Paenibacillus > Paenibacillus sp. FSL R7-0210. The sequence goes on along the minus strand of NZ_JBBPAR010000001.1, from coordinate 278,180 downwards.
TACGTCAGAAACCCGGGAAAGGATTTTACCCGAACGAAAAAACTACCCTTTGAAACGGTTATGCAAACCCTGATCTTTATGGGCGGCAATAGCCTCTATAAGGAACTGTTGGAATCGCAGGGCTATGACGTTAACACCGCAACTTCTTCTGCTTTTGTTCAGCAAAGAAATAAAATTTTGCCGTCTGCGGTCGAATCTTTGTTTCACACCTTTACCGCGTCCCATACGGAATTCAAGGATTATCGAGGCTATCGATTATTGGCCATTGACGGTTCCGATCTGCATATTGCAACAGATCCTGCGGACCCGTTGACCTATTCTCAAAGTCAGCCCCACTCGAAAGGCTTTAACCTTCTGCACTTGAACGCTGCTTATGACCTCTGTAACCGGCTTTATGTGGATGCCATTGTTCAACCTCGAAAGTTCCGCAACGAAGGAAGGGCACTGGCCACAATGGTGGATCGCTCCCCCATTCAGGGTAACGTCCTTGTGACGGGGGATCGAGGATTTGAAAGCTATAATACGTTCGCACATCTGGAACGGAAAGGATGGAATTACGTCATACGCGTCAAGGATTTGCATTCGAATGGTATTCTTTCGGGTTTGCACTTGACCTTGGACGGAGCGTTTGATCAGGAGATTCACCTGACGCTGACTAAAAAACAAACAAAAGAGTTCAGGAATCGCCCCGAAATCTATAAAGTTCTTCCGGCTACCTCTAGCTTTGATTTTCTGGACATGCAAGAGAACTTGTTTTACCCCATTTCCTTTCGGGTGGTTCGTTTCCTCCTGCCCAGTGGCGATTATGAAACCGTCATTACCAATCTGTCTACTGCTGAATTCTCACCGGATGAACTCCGGGATCTGTATCATCTGCGATGGGGCATTGAGACCTCTTTCCGGGCTTTGAAATACACCATTGGTTTGACCCATTTTCACGCAAAAAAGCAAGAGTCCATTACCCAAGAGATATTCGCAAGAATGATCCTCTACAACTTCGCTGAAATGATTACCTCGCACGTAGTCATTTCCCAAAAGGATAAACGGCACCTCTACCAAGTCAACTTCACGGTAGCCGTTCACGTCTGTAGACATTTCCTGCGCTCCAAGGGCGATGGACCCCCGCCTGATGTGGAAGCTTTGATTCGCAAAAATATTTTGCCGATTCGTCTCACCCGTCCTGGGCAAAGGAATACACGCAGAATACGTAGCAAATCCGCCATTAGCTTCGTCTACAGAGTAGCATAATTCGGTTCGCATGAACATTTTTTTAAGTGGATCTTCCATCCGCTTTGTTTGCTATGCGCTTTTTTCCTTCCTTACACCAAAAACAAACGGCATAGGACGTTTCCCCATACCGTTTTGGATTCTCTTTATTAATTCCAAACTTATCTTTGAACTTATCTTAATGACATTGGCACTAATGCCCCTCATTTGCTCATTTTCCTCACTATTGGTGAATTCAGGAGCACTTATGTACCTCATTCGCTCATTTGGGCCGCATTCAGTAAATTTAGAGTCAATTGGTCCGTTCTAAATTGAGCGTATTAAGATCGCTCCTTTGGAATGGATGGTTTTTGAGCTTTTTTGGATTGTTATGTATTTTGCACCCCGCTTAAACAGCGGAGCGGACGGAACGATTGTGTAAAAGCGATAGCGGTCGCCTTTGTGTCCGGATTTTCACCGCTAAGGGGAATACATAAAATCTGGACACAACAGCGATTGGAACAACGGTCCGTTTGCGGAGCGTCCACCCAAGTGCCCACGTTGATCCTACTCAAAATAAAAAGGGGGTTCTCATCCCCCGGACGTCAAAACAGCCCTCCCGAAGGAAGGCTGCTGTTTTGACGTCCCGGAAGGGATTCGAACCCCCGACCGTGCGCTTAGAAGGCGCATGCTCTATCCAACTGAGCTACCGGGACATGTAGGATAACGTTGTATCACTTGAAGCTTTTGAAGAGATATGTATTAACGCAACGTTATTCATTATACCTGATTCAGCAGAATTAGCAAGACCAAACTCTTCCAGTTAAGAAGCTTCCCGCAACCGCCCTCACGGAAAGCCTCCTGCTCTATAGTCAAGACTGGACATGACCTGCGGAAGATGTAGGCTCAGGGAAGCTGCCGGAAGTGCTCGCCCAGTTGCCGCTTCAGATCGCCGAAGATCAGCAGCTCGCGCTGGAACTTGGAGCGTTCATCCTCCGGAGTCATCACCGTACTGCCGGTGAAGCCGCTAACCGTAACGTCCTTGAAGGCATCATGCAGATTATTGTCGAACCAGTCGGTGGCCGTATCCGCATCATTCGTCAGAATCCGGACAATTTCATAGCCCTCCTCGCGCTGATCCTCAACAATATACACCAGCAGTGCGGAATCGCCCACAGCTCCAGGCAATACGCCAACCTCTGCGCAAGGCGCGCCGTCATAGTCAGTCATTCTGCGGATTTTGGCGTCTTTAATGTAATACACTTGTCATCATCCCTCCTGGCAAATTTCCCTCTCCCCTAGTGTTCGGATAAGGACATACATTTTATCCCTTCAATCGGCATATATCTGTATTACTTGGCAAAAAAGAAAGGACAGACAACAATCGCACAAAAGAGAGGATGAATCAGACATGTGCGGAATAACCGGATTTGTCCAGTGGCGCGGTGATCTTACCGGGCACTCGCAGCTGCTCGTCAGAATGACCGAAACGTTAGCCAACCGCGGACCGGATGCAGCCGGAACCTGGATTTCAGGGCCTATTGCCTTCGGACACCGCCGACTCAGCGTCATCGATCCCGAGAACGGTGCACAGCCGATGATTGCCCGCCATGAGGATAAGTTATACGCTATAGTATATAACGGCGAGCTATATAATGCCCCTGAGCTGAAAAAAGAGTTGAAGCAGCGCGGGCATCATTTTCTCACGGAATGCGATACCGAGGTTCTGCTGCATGCCTACATCGAATGGGGGCCGGATTGCACGGAGAAGCTCAATGGCATCTTCGCCTTTGCCGTCTGGGACAGCTTGCGCGATCAGGTATTCCTGGCCCGCGACCGTCTGGGCGTGAAGCCGCTGTTCTACAGCCAAGTGGAGGACGTCTTCGTCTTCGGGTCCGAGCCCAAGGCGCTGCTGCAGCATCCCCTCGTCCAGCCGAAGGTCGGGCCGGAGGGCCTCGCCGAGATTTTCATTATTGGTCCGGCACGGACTCCGGGACAAGGGGTATACAAAGATATATTCGAGCTTCGCCCTGGGTCTGCCATGATTTACAGCCGCAGCGGAATCCGCAGCTATGCTTACTGGAAGCTGGAGAGCGTCCAGCATACCGATAACGTGGATGCGACGGCAGCACGGGTGCGTGAATTGCTTCAGGATACGCTGGAGCGCCAGCTGGTCTCCGATGTTCCGGTCTGCTCACTGCTCTCCGGCGGACTCGATTCCAGTGCCCTGACTGCGCTTGCTGTAGATTATTACAAGCGGACCGGCCAGGGCCGGATCGACACCTTCTCCGTCGATTATGTAGACAACGATAAGCATTTCAAAAGCCATAGCTTCCAGCCCGGAGCCGACGGTCCCTGGATTCAGCGGATGGTCGACGAGCTGGACACGAATCATCACTTTATCGCTTTTGACACACCGGAGCTGGTAGCCGCTCTCGATAATGCCCTGTACTCCCGCGATTTGCCAGGGATGACCGATGTGGATTCCTCACTCTATTTGTTCTGCCAGGAGATCAAAAAGAAGGCTACAGTAGCCATCTCAGGCGAAGCCGCAGACGAAATCTTCGGCGGCTATCCCTGGTTCCACCGCGAGGAGATGTTATCTTCCGGTACCTTCCCCTGGTCAGTGGCCCCCAATATGCGTGCCGGATTATTATCGCCGGAAATCCGGGAGTGGATACGTCCGCTGGAATATTTAGGAGACCGGTACAGCGATGCGGTGGCTGAGGTACCGAAGCTTGACGGCGAGACCAGCAAAGAGGCACAGATGCGCGTGATGTCCTATCTCAACATAACCCGCTTCATGCCGACCCTGCTGGACCGTAAGGACCGGATGAGCATGGGCGTGGGACTGGAGGTACGCGTTCCGTATTGTGACCACCGGCTGGTGCAATATGTTTTTAACATTCCATGGGAGATTAAGATGGTAGGCAACCGGGAAAAAGGCATCCTGCGCAAGGCGCTGGAGGGTGTACTGCCGGACGATGTGCTCTACCGCAAAAAAAGCCCGTACCCCAAAACGCATAACCCTGCCTATCTGAACAAGGTGCGCTCACAGGTACTAAGCATTCTGGACGATCCTTCCTCCCCCATTCTCCCGCTCATTGATCCAGCCAAAATCAGAGAAATCGCCGCCTCGCCAGAGTCCTCCACCAATCTGCCGTGGTTCGGCCAGCTGATGTCCGGCCCGCAATTATTCGCTTATCTGGCCCAGGTCAACCTGTGGCTGAAGACATACAATGTGTCGATCGGCTGATGCCGCTTCAAACCAAAAACAGCGGCTCTCATCAAAGAGAGTCGCTATTTTTATTTTACATTTTAGCAAGCCGGTCCGCCTTATTTTTCAGCGCAAATCATGAACACCGGCGTTGACCGGTACAAGACTTGCTGTTGCTCATCCAACACCTGGCCGTTCAGATTCTCTTCCGTATAGACAGCGGAGAAGCCCGCCTCTGTGAGTGCGCGCACATCCCACTCCGGCCGCCACTCTCTGGTCAGCGGCAAGGCCAGACTCAGACGGTCAGTCTCTTCAATGTCCTTGTGATGGGGAAGCTCACCATAGCCTCTATCGATATAGGCCTGCTGATCCTCTGCGTGCTTCCGCGCCATCTCTTCATCCCAAAGATGACGGTTCCAGTTGGCATCGAAGACCAGCAGCCGTCCCCCGGGCTTGAGTACTCTTGCCCACTCCTTGTAGGCTGACTGCGGATCGGCAAGACTCCAAGTGACATTGCGGCACACGATGAGATCAAAGCTCTCCGCAGCAAAATCCAGCTTATGCGAGTCCATCTTGCGGAACGTTACATCGACTCCTTCCCGGCTGGAGTGCAGACGCGCCTCTTCCAGCATATTGTCTGTACAATCTATGGCCGTAACCAAATGTCCGGCGCTTGAGAGAATGACGGAGAAGAAGCCGGGACCACAGCCAATATCCAGAACATGCAGGCTGTCCTTCTGCGGAGCATGATCGAGGATAAGCTTCAGCCAGGCCTCCCGCTGGAAGCCGTTCAGTTCCTTCTGGATTCCTTCACTATACAGCTCTGCTTCGCCTTCCCAATACTGTTCTACCTCTTGTTGTATACTCATTATCATTCACTCCTTCTTGGCAAGTACTGTATCTTATCATTTACTATCCACATCCAGCTGGTTCCAAAAGACAGGTGTGAACGTGGTGTACCCCGGCTTGAATCCGGTCACTCTGTGATTAACGGCCAATATGTCATCAGGGAAATAAATCGCTGCAAACATCGCCTCCTGATACATTCTGAGGAATATGGAATCATAGGCACTCTGACGTTCCTGAAGATCCATGGCTCCGACTGCGTTATCAATCTGTGCTTCCAGCTCCGCATCAGACCATACCACAGCAGGTGCTTCAGTGGTTCGGTGGAACAGGGACAACAGGAACGAATGCGGATTATAAGCATCATCATAGGTCCGGTACAGGATGAGATCGTAAGCTTTGCTTGTCCATAAGGCATCATAATAAGCATTCGGCTCAAGCACCTGAAGCTTGACGTCAATGCCAATCTCCCTAAGTTCCGATTGAATCAGCTCACTGATGGTCTTCCATTCCGGATATTCCGCCTGCTGCAGCACGAAATTGAACTCAAGCGGGTTTCCGTCCTTCTCGGCAATTCCATCTCCATCCGAATCCTTATAGCCGGCAGTGGCCAGCAGTTGCTTCGCTTCCTCGGGATCGAAGCCGTACCATGTGTTATTGGATTCTGTGACATAGGGAACGGTCAGCGGGAACAAGCCCTTGGCCTCCTGTCCAATACCATTCATAAGATCGTTCACAATGCTTTTTTTGTTCATCGCCAAATTAATCGCTTTGCGGACATTCAGGTCTTGGAGAGCAGATGTATTATAGTTAAAAATCATGAAATGCGAGCTTGTTCCTGGTGATTTTTGCAGAGTTAGTGAGGAATCCGCTTCGATCACGGGTACACTTTCGACTGGAAGCTTCCCCATTTGTCCCCCGGCAATATCTACATCCCCGCTTTGCAGCGCCAGTACTCTGGACTGTGGATCAGGAATGACCTTCATAATAATTTTGGACAGCTTCGGCAGGTCTCCCCAATAATTAGGATTGCTGACCAGTACGGCTTCCTGATCCGTCTTATAGCTCTCTGCCATCCAAGGACCGGTTCCAATCGCCCGGACGAATGTACCGTTAATATCACCTGCTGGCTCCACTGCGGTAGGGCTGATAATCCGTACCGGTCTTGCAAAGGACAGCTCGGTCAGGAACGGATAATACGCTTTGTTGAATGTCATAGTAATCGTATTCTCGTCTACGACCTCAAGAGATTCCATGGCGGTAGCTACATTCAGCGAATTGGCCGGATCTTTAACCCAGCGTTCGAAGGAGAACTTGACCGCATCCGCATTAAATTCCGTACCGTCCGAGAATTTGACCCCCTGACGAAGATGGAAGGTATAGACCTTCCCATCCTCAGAGATGTCCCATGACTCCGCAAGCGAAGGCAGGATTTCGCCCTTCTCGCCGTACTCAACTAATCCGTCGTATATCATCGCATGTACATTCATCGAACCCTCATAGGCCCTGGCATCCAGCCGGTCAAGACCGGCATCAGCCGCTATGGCAACAGTGATTGCCTTGTCCGGGGAGTCAGAGGTTTGGGCTGCTCTATCAGAATGACTACAACCTGATATCCCCATTATTATTACAAGAAGCAGGATGAATAGTGATGTTGTTAATACAGTTTTTGACTTTGAGCTGGCTCTCATTCTCTGTACTCCTTTTCTCTATCTTTTCTCCTTAAGCGGGGGTCTTGCACAGGTATCGAGGAGAGCAATTTTCTGGTATACGGATGGTCTGCCTGCTGCATGAGCCCCTCACCTGATTGCTTCTCCACAATTTCCCCTTGAACCATCACAGCCACACTGTCGCAAAAACGGTTCACGACCGACAAGTCATGTGTAATGAACACGTAGCTTAATCCCAGCTCCCGCTTCAATGCCTGCAACAGATCAATCATTTGCTTGCGCAGGGTAACATCGAGACTGGAGAACGGTTCATCACAGATGATCAGCTCCGGACGCAGTGCAATAGCTCTGGCAATTCCGACCCGTTGCTGCTGTCCGCCGCTGAGTTCATGCGGATAACTGTGAATGTGCTTCCGCTCAAGTCCAACAAGCTCAAGCGTGTCAGCTATCAGAACTCTGCGCGCGCCTGCCTTCCTCTCCCCGTAGTTCCGCAGAGGCTCTCCAATAATTTGCTCTACTGTGAACAGTGGATTGAAGGAAGCCAGACTGTTCTGGAACACCATCTGCATCCTGCTGCGGATCTGACGCATCTCGCTGAAGCTCCAGTCTGTATAATCCATACTCCGGTACAGCGTTCTTCCAGAGGACGGTTTCTCCAGTCCCAGCAAGAGTCTGGCTAAGGTACTCTTCCCGCAGCCGCTTTCACCCACCAGTCCCAGGGTTTCTCCGCTCTCCAGACTGAAGGACACATCATTCACAGCTTGTACACTCCTGGCTTCAGATGTGAACCACCCCCTTTTCATTCCATACTTCTTATTCAGGCTTACCGCCTCCAGCAGCTTCATGGATCCCCACCTCCCCAGTAGAACATGTAATTTCATAGTTGTTATCTGCAATCCATTAAGTATTTAGTGTAGGGATGCACTGGACGTGAAAAGATGTCAAAGACGTTGCCTGATTCCACAATCCTTCCGGATTTCATCACATATACATAATCTGCAAGCTCTGCGACAACGCCGAGATCATGCGTAATGAGCAGGATGCCCATATGATTCGCCCGTCTGATCCGGTCCAGCTCCGTAAGTATCTGTGCCTGGATGGTTACATCCAGAGCCGTTGTAGGTTCATCTGCAATAAGTAAGCTTGCCCCGGAAGCCAGCGCGATAGCGATCATCACCCGTTGGCACATCCCGCCGCTAATCTGAAACGGATATTTATTGAATAGCTGTGCCGGATCGCTGAGGCCCGCTTGCTGCATCTGCTTCATAGCCAGTTGCTTTGCTTCTTGCCCAGTGACTTGCCGGTGCAGGGCGATCGTCTCCATGATCTGCCTTCCAACCGGAAGCACCGGATTCAGCGCGTTCATGGGATCTTGAAAAATAACCGCCATTTCTGTTCCCCGGAGCTTCCTTAGCTGGCGGGCAGAGCACTCCCTGAGGTTGTGGCCGCGAAGCCATATCTCTCCGCTATCAATGACGCCTGGAGGATCTAGCAGTCCCAGAATAGACATCGCCGTAACACTTTTCCCGCTGCCGCTCTCGCCAACCAGTGCAACAATCTGCCCGGACCTCACTTCGAGACTGACATCCTCTACAGCCCTGACTTGCTGACTTCCGGTATGGAAGCTGATCGATAAGTGACTAACCTTCAGCAGGGTGGATTCATTGTTCATTTACCGGACACTCACCTCCCGGGTATCGTAATTACGCGCTGAGCGGCGCAAGCCTTCCCCCAACAGATTGAAGCCCAGAACTGCCAGCAGGATTACCATTCCAGGAAAGAGCATGAGCCGCGGCTCAGTCTGAATATAGGCACGGCTGTCGTTCAGCATCATTCCCCATTCCGGTGTAGGGGGCTGCGCCCCCAGACCAAGGAAGGACAGCCCCGCAATCGAGAGCATAATCGTCCCCACCTCCATAGAAGCCAGAACGAGAATAGGACGGGCTGCAACCGGCAGGATATGCCTGAGCACAATTTGCAAATGGGAAGTGCCCGACGCTGCGGCGGCTGCGATATATCCGCCTTCTTTGATCTGAAGCACCAGGCTGCGGATCACTCTGGCATATCCCGTCCACCAGACGGCTGCAAAGGCGATTAACAGATTCTTCATACTGGCGCCCAACATGGCTGTAATTGCGAGCGATAGAATTAAGCTGGGAAAAGCAAGTAAGATGTCGATGATCCGCATAATCAATTGATCAATTTTGCCGCCAGCGTAACCAGCCAGTAAACCAACGGGGATGCTAATGGCAAAAACTACAGTCAAAACGGCAAATGAATAGTAAAGCGTAGTTCTTGTCCCATAGATTAAACGGGATAGCACACAGCGCCCCAGATGATCCGTACCCAGCGGATAATCCCAGGAAGGCATACTCAGCTTATGCTCCATGTGAATCTGCAGCGGGTCAGAAGGGGAGAGCCAGGGGGCAAAGAGTCCGGCGCCAATGAACAAAAGGATAATCCCTGCCCCCAGCTTCGCTCCATTATTCTTAAATAAGCTACTTCGAAACATAATACCGTACTCCTTTTACAGCGTCACCGCAGCCTGATTCGCGGGTCCAGCATCAGATGCAGTGAATCTACTGCCAGGTTAATCAGAACAACGACGACAGCCATCCATAATACATAACCCTGAATCACAATATAGTCTTTTGCAAAAATCGCCTCAATCACATACTTTCCAATCCCCGGCCAGGAAAATATAGTCTCTACAACAACAGAACCGCCGAGAAGCCCTGCTATGTTAACCCCAAGTAAGGTAAGACTCGGAAGCAGTGCATTACGAAGCGCATGTCTGGTGATGACTCTCCATTCCTGCAGCCCCTTGGCCCTCGCCGCCTTGATGTAGAGCGTAGCCAGAACGTCCAGCAGACTGGAACGAATCAAACGGATGTACACCCCCGCCATGCCAAACCCAAGTGTAAAAGCAGGCAGAATGACACTGGAGACCCCATCCATTCCTGTTACAGGTAATAGCTTCAGCTTCACTGAACCATAATAAATCAGGAGCAGACCCAGCCAGTAGCCTGGCATTGATACGCTAAACAGAGCACATACTCTTCCCAGCCGGTCAAACCATTTTCCCGGATACAGTGCAGAGCCTACCCCCATAGGCAGAGCTATAAGAATAGCTGCCAATAAGGAACAGCCGCTCAACAGCGCAGTAGCCGGGAAACGATTCATCAGCTCTGTGAATACCGGACGATTGCTGCTGTAGGATATGCCCAGATCGAGATGGATCACACGGTACAACCAATGAACATATTGCATATATACAGGTCCATCCAGACCCAGTGCAATTCTTGCCGCCTCAATGGCTTCATATGTAGGCTTAATACCATCAGCACGCAGCATAATCTCTGCAGGATCACCTGAGGTTAGGTGCATCAGCGCAAAAGTTATGACTGAGATGCCTAGCAGCACAGGAATGAGCTGCAATAAGCGTTGCAACAAAGTTCGTATAATGGCATTCAACTCCATGTCTTTAATCTTTAATCGTAATTATTACGATTATAACATAAAAATTTTAAATGAATAGTCCTAATAAAAAAATAGCATGCTGCCGCCAAATGCAAAAAGCAGCCCCCCTTGAGGAGGCCGCTCTGTGCATCTACAGCTTATAATGCTCTATCTGTCAGCTTAGAAATTGAAATTATCCGGGTCCGGGCCGAAGCGGTGGTTCTGATTCAGCTCCTCGATAGCTTTAACATCCTCATCGCTGAGTGTGAAGTCGAAGAATCCGGCGTTCTCGATGATCCGCTCCTGATGGACCGACTTCGGAATGGTGATGACACCCTGCTGCAGATCCCAGCGCAGAACAATCTGTGCTACCGTCTTGCCGTAACGCTCTGCCAATTCCTTCAGCAGCGGCAGGTCCAGATTCCCCTGCATGAGCGGACTCCAGGCTTCCAGCTGGATATCATGCTCCCGTGCATACTTCAGCAATTCACGCTGGGTCAGCAGCGGATGGAATTCCACCTGGTCCACCACCGGCACCACGCCGCTGTCCTCGATGATATCCTCCAGATGATGCGGCTGGAAGTTGCTCACCCCGATGGATTTGACCAGTCCTTCCTTTTGCAGATGGATCAGCGCTTTCCAGGTTTCTTTATATTTACCGGCCACCGGCCAATGGATCAGATACAAATCTACCTGCTCCAGGCCCAGCTTCTTGCGGCTGACTTCAAAGGCCTTCAGTGTCGATTCATACCCCTGATCCGGGTTGCGGACCTTGGTGGTAATAAAGAGCTCTTCCCGGGGGACTCCGCATTCACGGATTGCCTGCCCTACACCCTCTTCATTGTTATAGCCGGCAGCCGTATCAATACTGCGGTACCCCGTCTCCACCGCAGACTTCACCGCACGGATAACCTCCTCACCATCCTTGGTCTGCCATACGCCAAGACCCAGCCACGGCATAGTTACTCCATCGTTCAAGGTAGGCCCGCCTGTAAATGGTGCGTTCTTTTCACTCATATGAATACCCTCCAAGCCTAATTTGAATTCAACAAGCTTCCTTAACCGTATTACCGCTCTCATAATCATCCAATTGCGAAATCTGTTCCCGTTATAGCGAATAGGTTGCCAAATCGTGAAGATTGTATGCCTCTTATGTACAAAAATGGAGCACAGCCCCTTCCCGGCCGTACTCCACTACAAACCTGCTTATTTCTTGTCGATCAGCTTGAAATCATCAAAATGGAACTCCGGCGATACGATGCAGGAGACGAGCGCCGGCTCTTCGCCGAGCGGGCGGGCGGCCTGCCATACGCCTGGAGGAATCACTACCTGCGGCTGCTGGCCCGCAGCGATATCCAGACCCAGGATAACCTCCGTTACGTTCTCCGGCTCTGCGCCATTGCCTCCCAGACTAAGCACGATCGGGCTGCCGGAATGATACAGCCAGATTTCGGAGGACAATACAGTATGCCAATCCGAACTCTCGTCAGCATGAAGCAGGAAATAGATCGATGAAGCTGATGCGCGCGGGCCCGAATAAGCCTCGCCCAACGTGTCCTGAGGAATCTCAAACGGAGAATTCCACAGTCTCTTGTACCATCCGCCTTCCACGTGGGGCTGTAGCCCCAAGGTTTCTACGAGCGGGGAAATTTCTTTTTGCGTCATGGGTTCTTCTCCTTCAAGTTTTGCACAGCGGCAAAACAGTCTTCATAAGCAAAGGCTTAAGAGGTACAAGCGTACCTGCTAAGCCTCGGCCTGATTGTGCTATTAACTGTAACGGATCCTGCAGCAATTGTAAATTATCTTCCGCTTATTTGCCTTCTTTGCTAGCCTTAAATACTTCGGCAATCGCTCCCAGGCTGCCCAGCGTCTCCACCGCACTGGTCGGCAGGAATATTTTGTTCGCTGGTCCCTTAGACATGTCAGTCAGAGCTTCAAAGGACTGATAGGCCAGTACTTTTTCATCCAGTCCTGCGCTGGCAATCATGGCAATCCGGGCCTTCTCGGCCATCGCCACTGCTTCGATCGCCTTGGCCTGACCGAGAGCTTCCAGCTCCTGCGCCTGACCGAGACCTTCCGCCTGACGGATGCGGGCTTCCTTATCCCCTTCGGCCTTCAGGATCTTACTCTGCTTATCCCCTTCAGCACGAAGGATCATATCCTGCTTGGCGGCTTCCGCCTCCAGGACAATCGCACGCTTGCTGCGTTCTGCCTTCATCTGTTTGTCCATGGCTTCCTGGATATCGAGCGGCGGCTTGATGTCGATAACTTCGACACGCTCAATGCGCACGCCCCACTTCTCTGTCGCTTCATCCAGCGCGAGACGGATGTCGGAGGAGATTTTTTCACGGCCGGACAAGGTTTCATCCAGCTCCAGCTTACCGATAATCTGACGCATGGTGGCTGTGGAGATATTCCGTACCCCATACACATAATCGGAGATTCCGTACGTTGCTTCTTCCGGACCCACTACCTGATAGAAGATAATCGTATCGATCTGCACCTGTACGTTATCCTTCGTGATTACCGTCTGCGGCGGTACATTCGCCTGTTGAATCCGCAAGTCATGATAGACCCGCACCTGATCAATAACCGGAATCAGAATGTTCAGACCTGGTGTGAGCAGGCGATGGAATTTACCCAGACGCTCTACAACTCCAACTCTTTGCTGCGGGACAATCTTGATCGTCATTGCGATAAATACTACGACGACAACAATAATAATTCCGATAATCACCAATTCCATTAGTACATATCCCCCCATCGTTCTACTTCAATAATGGTAGTGCTTCTTCTTACTACAATTACCTGCTGACCCTTGCCCAGTGCTACTGTAGAGGTCGCACTCCATGTATCGCCGCCAATCTTGACCTGCCCGTAACGGCCAGGCTCAATCGGTTCGGTCACCAGACCCTGTCTGCCGATAATCTCGGTCCCGGTATCCTTGAAGCCCCGCGCATTGCGCAGCCGCTCAGACAATGGCTTGGTGAAGAACGTCAGGGCCAGGGCTACCAGCGAACCCACTACAACCTGCAGCAGCCATGCATCCGGCAGCACAAGCGCAACCAGTCCGGCAGCCAAGGCTCCCAGGCTAAGCCATAACAAATAGAATGTAAACGTAAACATCTCTACAACAAACAAGACGCCAGCGGCAATTAACCACAATACCCACATACTCATTGGTGAACCCACCACCTTCCGCTATATACTACTATAACGAAATAATCGGCATCACGTTTCACAAAATTTTTGGAGGCCGGGACAGCCGCCTGTCTGTTCATTATATTTCAGCCTGTGGAAGCTTATGAACCTCAAGCGGGATACAGGACGGCTAAATTGTATTTAAACATAAATATATCCAATCGAAGCGCAAAAAACTCATTACCCACATTTCCGTACCCCGGAATCCTGCTTCCAAAACCTCCAAGGAACGGAATTAGTTATAAATACGGTGCCAGCCACCACGCCTGAACTGGAATGGAGAGGGGCGGATCAAGCAAGTGGATTTAATACATCTAAATAAGAAATATTATGGCACCTACAGAAATTAGTTGGAGAAACAACACTTAATCGGCCCAGATTCCCTTGAATGGGGAGCGGAGCGTTCGGCGGATTAACTGTACTTTTTCCAACTGCTTCCTTCAATGACCGCGTTTCAGCGAAATTAAATGCCTTTTTTCCAACTGTGTCAGCTCGCACTCCCCATCTATAAGCAGGATCGTGTACGAAACAGCCTATTCTAAAAAGTACTTAAAAAAACGGTGCCAGCTTAAAAGCCGGCACCGTTCCTTGTTCTATACTTAGGCATAGTCATGCTCTATGACTGGATTCCCGTGTTGTCCGCTCCGCCTTTAGTTCAGCTTCCAGAGCGCAGGAGTGACATTCGGCTCCCAGCCGGCCAGAGAGGTATGCGCCTGCAGGCAGGTGTAGGATTGCCCGCTGTAAGTTACGATATTGCCGACACTATAAGCGGTGCCCGCTTTCCAGGCAGCAGCGCCTGGGGTAGCCGAAGGGACTGGCGTCACTACAGGAGTAGAGGTTGGCGCTACTGTCGGCGTAGCCGAAGGGCTTACTGTCGGGAGTGGCGTAGCTGTCGGCTGCGGAGTAGCGTTACCGCAGGTTCCGGTCACCCGCCACACCCCGAAAGCTCCGCTAAGATCCGGCCGGTCCCCTTGCGTCCACCACTGGGCCTGATAGATCAGCCCGCCATAGGAGACTTGCTGGCCCTGTGTGTAGACAGCGGTGGAACTCCACGCTGCCGTAGAGCATTGCCCCGGCGTGGCCGTCGGTGCCACTGTCGCGGTCGGCGTAGCCGTTGGATTCACCGTGGCCGTCGGTGCTACTGTCGCAGTCGGCGTGGCCGATGGCTTCACCGTTGCTGTCGGTGCCACTGTCGCGGTCGGCGTGGCGGATGGCTTCACCGTGGCGGTCGGTGCCACTGTTGCGGTTGGCGTGGCCGACGGCTTCACCGTCGCGGTCGGCACCGGCGTAGCCGTTGGTGTCACTACTCCGCCGCCCAGTTCTGCGCTGAGCTTGGTCTGCAGCGTCTTATTGCGGTCCCCGCTGGTCTCCCAGAACATGGCTCCGGCCAGACCCTTGGTTTTCAGGTAGCTGGCTTTGAAGCCGATGGATTCAGCATCATCATAGCTGATGAAGGTCTGGTTGGACGGGTTGTAGAGATAGGGAACCTTGGAGGTGTTGTTCCAGTAACGGGTGTAGCCGTTCTTATTGATATAATTGGCTTCCAGATCACTGAAATCGTAGTTTCCCTTCTCCCAGGTTCCGGTCTGGGAGATCCCGGCAGATACCTGATATTGCCCGTTGCCCGCAGCAGGGGCCCCGCCCCAGCCCCGGCCGTAGAACGGCATGCCGAGCACCAGCTTATTAGCCGGTACGCCTGCACTCAGATAGCTGGTCACCGCCTTGTCGATATTATAGTTCGCCGGCTCGGTCAGCCCTGACGATGCGGCTGCCGGGTCATAATACAGTGGCGCATTGTGGCCGGTAGTAGGGTTCCAGCTGCCGTTGAAGTCGTAGGTCATGATGTTGATCCAGTCCACCACAGAGGCGATTCCGCTAAGATTGTTATTCTGGATGTAGGTCGGTCCGGCACCGGAAGCGATGGTCAGCAGATACGTTTTGCCGTCGGCAGCTCCTGCGGCATTCAGCTTCTCCCGAATCTTCTGGAGCAGCAGGATGTAGTTCTGCTTATCCTCGGGGCGGTAGCTGTTGCCCGCAAGTCCCCCGCTGACCGGGTATTCCCAGTCCAGATCGACACCGTCCATCTTGTATTTGCGGATGAAATCGACGGAAGAATTGGCGAACACCTCACGGGTTGCCGCCGTGGCAGCCACATCCGAGAAGCGGTTGGACCAGGTCCAGCCCCCGACGGAGATCATCGTCTTCAGATTCGGATTCTTCTCCTTCAGCTTCCAGAGCTGCTTCAGATTCCCCTTGATCGGGTCATCCCATTTATCATCGCCGAAGCTTTTCTGGGCATCGATCCAGGGATCGCCCAGCACTACGGTGCCATTGGGAACGCTGATCGCCTGTCCCTGCTCGTTCTGGCAGGACCAGGTGACCGGATTCGGCCCGGTCGGGTCGGGATTGCCGTGTATTCCGTTCCAGCAGATGTCGGCAAAGGCATAGTTGATGACATTCATTTTGCCAGGATCGATATCCGTTACATTATAAGCCCGCCCGTAGGCGGCCCATGAAGCATAGTAGCCGACAATCTTGTAGTCTCCGGCTGCCTGAACAGTTCTGCTGTTTGCACCAAAAGCCGAAAAAAGAGTAAGGAAAAGGACTGCCGCCAAGCCAAGCACAAAGGATTTGCTTTTGATAAAGGCCATTTCGTGATTACCTCCCCGGTTCAATGCGTAACCTGTAAGCCTGCTTCATGGACATCCATGCGTCTTTGCCATCAAGGATATTAAGTGACCGTTCTTCCCTTGCCGCGAATGAGAAAGCTCAGCGTTCACCTCCCGGACCCGATTGGCCTTGACCTTCACCCTGTGAAACTATTAAACTCCTGGCAATCTGACTGGTAGAATAGTGAAATACAGCTCAAAAAAAGCGCAGTTCAGCAGCATACGGATCACTCGCTCCGCTACGGCCTACGTTGTTGTTTGGTAGAGGGCAGGGTGGGTGGATTGCGGCGATTTGCGGAAGGATGCAGGACCTGCGAAGGGGTGAAGTCAACTCTTATTCTCATACAAAGCCGGAGGATATGCTAGGGATAAATTTCCATAATCAGGGGGGATTATTATCTAAAAAAAAAACAGAAGCAGCCCCGAGCATATTCTGCTTACGGGCTGCTTCCAAGATTCCAACTCTTCTATTTACCGCCGCTCTGCGCAGCAGCAAGCTTCTCGGTCAGACGCCGCAGCGCCGTCCCGCGGTGGCTGATCGACTGCTTCTCCTCAAGCGTCAGCTCAGCCATCGTCTTCTCGTATTCCGGGAGATAGAACAGCGGGTCATAACCGAAACCGCCGGCACCCGCAGGCTCCGAGGTAATCCAGCCTTCGACCGTACCCTCAGCCGTCCATTCCCGGCCGTCCGCCGGATCATAGAGCGACAGGGCACAGACGAACCGGGCAGGACTCAGCAGCGGCTGTCCGGTATCCTCACCCTGCTTCAGCCGCTCCAGCTCGCTCATCAGCTTCAGGTTATTCGCCTCATCATCCGCCGCCTCGCCGGCATAACGGGCCGAGTATACGCCGGGGCTTCCGTCCAGCGCCTCTACACAGAGACCGGAATCGTCTGCCAGCACCGGCAGTCCAAGAGCGTCCCCTACAGCGCGGGATTTCTTGAAGGCATTCTCGGCAAAAGTGGCCCCGTCCTCGACCACATCCGGCAGATCCGGGTAGTCATACATGCTTTTGACCGTAAGTCCCAAGGGAGCAAAGGCATGCTGGAACTCCCGCACCTTGCCTTTGTTCTTCGTCGCGACAATCAGAATTCCGCTGCCGGACTTCATCCTACACCTCTTGACCGGGCTGGCCGGCAGGGATTTTGAGCGCGATGGCGCCAAGGACTTCTTTTTGCACAGCGATCAGCTCGTAGATCCCCTTCTCTCCGAGACCCAGCAGCTGGTCCAGCTCCTGGCGGGTGAACGGGCGCTCTTCGCCCGTGCCCTGAACCTCAACGAAAGCGCCGCTGCCCGTCATGACCACGTTCATATCCACCTTCGCCTTGGAATCCTCTTCATAATTCAGATCGAGCAGCGTCTTGTCGCCAACGACACCCACACTGATGGCTGCCAGGTAGTCTGTAATCGGGAAGACTGTCAGCTTATTCTGGAGGGCAAGCTTGTTCATGGCGAAGGCCATCGCTACAAAAGCACCCGTGATCGAAGCCGTCCGCGTTCCCCCGTCTGCCTGAATTACATCGCAGTCCAGCGTAATACTGCGTTCGCCGAGCGCCTGCAAATTCACCACCGAACGCAGGGCCCGTCCGATCAGGCGCTGGATTTCCATGGTCCGCCCGGTCAGCTTGCCGCGTGCGGCTTCACGCTGGTTGCGGGTCTGGGTTGCGCGGGGAAGCATCGAATATTCGGCGGTTACCCAGCCCTTGCCTTGTCCCTTCAGAAACGGCGGGACCTTCTCATCCACGGTTGCCGTACAGATGACCTTGGTATCTCCCATCTCAATGATGACGGAGCCTTCTGCATATTTGTTGGTCTGGGTCGTTATCGTCAGTGGCCGGAGCTGGTCTTCGTTGCGTCCGTTTGATCTCATCTTTTCTGCCTCCTACATCGTATAGCGCAAAGTTTGTGTATACATTCATCCGTATCTTATACGCAGAAACGGGTGCCGCCCCCTATGGAAGAGAACGGCACCGCTGCTCCTGACCCGTTATTCGGATGAACAATACTTTATTCTATCAAAGAGTAGGCACAAAAGCATCTTTTTAGGCCGGTGGATTCGCTCTAAAGCGGCAGCTCGTTCACATATTCCGGCGCGGAGACCGGCTGGCCGTAATCGACGTTGTTGGTACCCGTAACCGTATCCTTGCCATTCAGACGGATCTGTACCAGCGAATCATCTGTATTCTGGGCCACCGTCAGCACGACCGATTCCAGCATCTCCTCGGGAATGCTTGTGCTGCCTTCGAACATATCATCGGTCAGCGATACGGTGACTACCCCGTTCTGCCCTGCTTTTACAGAATCAACTACCGTTCCCTGCGTCATGACCATCTCCAGGCCGTTCTCGGACTGCGGTCCGGCAATCAGCTCGCTCAGAGCTGCCTTCACCGTATCCCCGCCAGCGGGTACAAAACGGGTAACCGGAACATAATACTGGTGGCCGCCATCCGGTGAAGCAGCTGCGAAATAGACCGTGACTGCGCTGGAGTTCATCATCAGTGCGTTATGCTTCGGCAGATTAATGCCCATGGTACGGGACAGCGGGCGATCCAGCGGTGTGCCTTGCAGCGGCATTTCAGTCAGCTTTTTGCCATCGACCCAGAGCTGTACTCCCTTAATGTCGTCCTGCCCGGTCAATGTCCAGGTCAGCGCTTCAAGGATTTTGCGTTCATCCGCAGGATCGTAGTCGTTAAACGCCGAGTTGAATTCAACAATTGCGACATGGTCCTGGCCGACAGATACATTGTTCACTTTCGTCCCTGCGGGTAGTACGCCCTGGAAGCCCTTAGGCAGTGCAGACGCGTAATCCCCCTTGCTGACGAGTGCCATGAGGGAATTTTTCAGCATGACCGTGTCCTCGCTTTTTGGAAAAGACAGAGCCACCGGAGCCAGCAGACCGTTCTGATCCTCCAGATACACAGTAGTCCGCTCCCCGGCTACAGCAGGCGCACCGGTATCCTTCACCCCGGCAGACAGATCAGTCTCATCCATGGAGGCCGGTCCGAATACACCGGTATCCAGCGTATCTTCCCCGCTCACTTGCAGCATTTGCGCTTCTACGGCGGCGGGAGGCGGGTCCACAGCGGCGGATTCTGAACCGAACAGACTGCAGCCGGAGAGCACAAGCGGAACGGCCAGCAGGCAAGCCGCAGACGCCCCGCGGAGGTGTTTCACTGGTTTCATCAATCTTCATTACCCCTTTCTAGCGCTAAGATCAGTTTGTACTGCTATGTATACGAGCCCTGTGTCCAAAAAATAACAACAGCTTATCCTAAATTACAGAAGTTCTGCCGGAACCCCTGCTTGGCTGCGGACACTGCTGTGTTCATCCAAGTTCAGCCTGCTTGCGGGATACAAATCCGGAGGTTTCTGGACATCGGTCTGCCGCTTGCGTACAATTTAGTACATACCCAAATCACACCCGACTCACGAATGGAGGACTTCCTATGACTGATGCCAAAATTCCTTACAGCCTCAACAGCAAAGCCGTTGCCGAAGCGACCCGGTACTGGCTGTACAAGCGCGGGGTCACTCTGGAGGAGATTGCCGAGCTTGTCATGATGCTGCAAAAGAAATACTATCCGGGCCTGACCATGGAAGAATGTATTCATAACGTTGAGATGGTCCTCAGCAAGCGTGAGGTGCAGAATGCAGTCTTGACCGGCATCCAGCTGGATGTGCTGGCGGAGGAGGGCAAGCTGTTCTCGCCGCTGCAGGATATGATTGAGAACGATGAAGGATTGTACGGGGTAGACGAGATTCTCGCCTTCTCGATTGTTAATGTATATGGCAGTATCGGGTTCACCAACTATGGTTACGTGGACAAGCTCAAGCCCGGCGTACTGGAGAGGCTGAATGACAAAACCACCGGCCAGATTCATACCTATCTGGATGATATCGTCGGTGCTGTAGCCGCAGCGGCCAGCAGCCGGATCGCCCACCGCAAGCAGGCGGAACGCGAGGAGGAGCTGGGCCTGCCCCATGCCCCGGAGGACGCGGAAGAGGCTGCACGGCGCAGCCGGCTGGAGGAGACGTTGCCGGAATAAAGCGGGACTTAATATGGATCATTGGAAAGGTGCGAGATGTGCATGACCTATTCGTTCGTAGTGGAGCCGCTGGCCGTCCAGGATTTCGAGAGTGAGGATGAGCGGATTGAGCGGTGTAAGGAATGGAATCTTCTGCCCGGTTCAGCCACCCGGGTCAAGACTTATCTGTACAAGCGGCAGGGCCTGACCCTGCCTTGTGAAATTATAGGGTTTGTGGATAATCAGACGGTGGTGGTCCAGTTCGAGAATAAGCAGCAGCATTGTATCCACCCGGCGTACCTCAAAGAAATGCAGACCGCCAGCTTCGGCCAGCGCACGCAAGCGGCGGCGGATGCACGGTCCGAGGACCCGGCAGAAGCTGCCGGAGAAGCCGAGTTGCTGGAGAACCAGCCGGTTGAGGAGGGTCGCGGTGAGGCTGATGTGGAGGGTGCGGGAAGTGCTGGTGCTGCGGTGGGCGATACTGCGGAGCGTTCAGAGAGTGGGATTGCTGCGGAAGGCGTGAGTGCTACGGAGACAGCGGCTCCGGCAGAGAAGCCGCGTAAGCCAGCCGCCTCCAAGAAGAAGCCCGCCCTGCAGCTGCCCGAAGACAAGCTCAAGGTTACAGCGGTTGTCAAAGAATTCACGACCGTTCCCAACCACTTTTCGGATAACGATGATGAAGTGATTATCTATGACAATGTAGCGATAGAAGGGCATGAGCTGGCCATTGACGAAGTCTGGTCAAGCCATAGTGCCACGCTGAAGAAGCTGGAGCTGAAGGAGGGCGACCCTGTTTCTTTTGAAGCGAAGATTGTGGCTAAGAAGCTCTCCCAGCACCCGGTCAAATACAAAATCAACAACCCGTCCAAGATGAAGGTGATCCAGCCGGATTCTTAAGAATGGGGATAATTGCAGACCGCAGGCCACTGGACGGCACCGTCAGATTATTGTCTAGGGCAGAGCGTCCAGCGGCTGCGGTCCCATTTGGTTGCGTTCGAGGAGGATGCTGATATCCTCCATCAGCTTTTTGGCCGAAATAGGCAGTGAGTGTGTAATCCACCATTCCATGACTCCCACGGCAGCCGAAGCCATAAAATGCAGCAGCATCTCCTTGTTCATCCCCCGGTTCACACCCTCCATATCGATCTGCTCCGCCAGTCCCTCCATCAGCATGGCATGCAGACGGCTTCTGAAGGCAGGAATGCCGCTGTTATTAATCAGGGTAATGAAGACGGTAGCATGTTGCTCGACATATTCAGCCGTACGCAGCAGCGGACCTGAAGAGGTGAAATCCAAATTCTCCTGGACAGCCATACAGCGGTCACGCAGCTCCGTCATTTCCTTCTCAACACACTGATCCAGCAGATCATATTTGTCCACAAAATGCAGATAGATAGTCCCTCTGCTGACATTAGCCCGCTCCGCAATCTCATGTACCGTAATCTGTTCAGCTCTTCTCTTCCATCAGACTAAGAAACGCCTTAAAAATAGCATCCCGCGTCTTCCCGATCCGCCTGTCCACAGCCATCCCTCTTACCTCTCCTTCCCTTGAGCCCTTAGTTGGGTTTATCATATTTATCAGTTGTCAAAAAATCAACAGGTGTGCAGAATTCAGGAGCACTTCTGCTCTTCATTTACGCTCCCCGCCCGCTTTCGGCGAATTCAGGGGCATTTTGCTGTTAGTGTTAACCGTGGACACCCGTTAAGAGAATAGAGATAATAAGCTTAACGAGGAGGTGTCCCCATGAGTGGAACACGGAGAAGCTACAATGAAGAATACAAAAGACAGACCGTAAAGTACATCCAGGAGCAGACGAAAACGGTGGCGGAACTGGCCCTGGAACTGGATGTCCCCGCCAAAACGTTGCATAAATGGCTAGGACAGTACCGGCAGTTTGAGAATGAGCCCATCGTGACTCCAGACAAATACAGAGAGCTGGAACGTCAACTGAAGGAGCGGGAGCAACAACTCGCAGAGCTGACAGAGGAGATGGCAATCCTAAAAAAAGCCGTGCACATCTTCAGCAATCCAAAGAACTGAGATTTCAGTTTATTGAAGATCATCGCTCCGAGTTCCGCGTGGAGAAGATGTGCAATGTCTTTCAGGTGTCCCGGAGCGGGTACTACAAATGGAGAACAGCAAAGCCCAGCCCTCAAGCCAGCCGCAAAACCTTGTTGCTGAAGCGGATTGCCTATCATTTCCATGACTCTAAGGGTCGCTATGGCAGCCCCAAAATCAAGGTTCTCCTAGAGCGTGAAGGGCACCAGGTCAGTGAACGCACTGTAGGCAAGTACATGAAAGAACTGGGTCTGCGCTCTTGTGTCGCAAAGAGATTTCGCGTATGCACCACCGACTCCAACCATCCGTTACCCATTGCCCCCAACCTGTTAAACCAGCAATTTCACACGGAAAAGCCGAACCAGACGTGGGTGGCGGATATCACCTACATTCCCTGCCGGGAAGGACGAATGTACTTGGCGAGTGTGCTGGACCTGTGTACCCGGGAGATTGTCGGCTGGCGGCTTAGCGACCGGATGACCACTGACCTCGTACAAGGCGCTCTGGACGCTGCCTACAAGGCCAAACGCCCCGGGAAGGGCTTAATTCACCATTCGGATCGAGGCTCCCAGTACGCCTCGGAAGACTACCGGGAACGCCTAAAGACGTACCAGATGACGGCAAGCATGAGCCGCAAAGGGAACTGTTATGATAACGCCTGTATCGAATCTTTTCACAGCCTCTTAAAAAAAGAGTTGGTGTACTGGAATCGATTTAAAACGAAGCAACAGGCGTATGATGCCATTTTCCAGTACATTGAATTTTTCTACAACCGCAAACGAATCCATGGGGCGCTCGGTTACGTTTCTCCGGTTCAGTTTGCAGCCACATTTAAGCGAACAACGATGTAGTTGCTGTCTACTTTCTTGACAGGAGTCCATTTGTGCTCCTCAGTTACTCTCCCCCGCCCACTTTGGCGAATTCAGGGGCATTTGTGCTCTTCATTTACCCTCCCCGCCCGCTTTCGCCGAATTCACTGGCACTTGTGCTCTTCATTCAGACTGCTCAATGGGATTTATCCCTTTCATTTCTGCTCATCCGCCATTTTCAGCTGAATCAATGGGATTTATCCCTTTCATTTCTACACATCCGCCACTTCTAGCTGAATCAATGGGATTTATCCCTTTCATTTCTGCTCATCCGCCATTTTCAGCTGAATCAATGGGATTTATCCCTTTCATTTCTGCTCATCCGCCATTTTCAGCTGAATCAATGGGATTTATCCCTTTCATTTCTACACATCCGCCATTTTCAGCAAAATCAATGGGATTTATCCCTTTGAATCTCATACCTCACCGCTTACAGCCGACTTTGGAGGAGGGATGAGATGTGTTGATTACAGACTACAAGTTTTCACCAACGAATTAGTCATTTCTTCCAGGCATTCCAGTTCTCTAGGTTCTCAGAATAATGTGAGCGTAACATCAGGCGAATAAGCATGTTAGAGTCAACGGGTTGTGTGCAGCGGGGTATCAGCAGCGGGTTGTACCATTGAGTTACGGGTTGTGAGTTACGGGTTGTGAGCTTAAGAGTTATGAATTGTGAGTTACGTGTTATGAGCTACTTGTAATTGGCTGAGTGTGATGAGCTACGTGTATGTGTTATGAACTACATGTGATGAGCAGCGGCAGCAGATTACAGTATGTTGTAATCTGCTGCCAGGAGCACGCACTGCTTCCTCGCGCCAGTCTACTCCACAGCCGTGAAAAGCAGGCCGCCGCCTGGCCCGGCCTCCGTCTCGGCCGCCCGCCCCCGGCGCACCAGCTCGGCCAGATGGGCCAGCGCCTCGCTCATGGCGAACCGCATCTGGTGCGCTGTCGCGACCCGGCTGCGGAACAGCCCCTCGCAGACCGCGAACCCGCTCTGCGGTCCGCCTGCGAGCAGCGCGGCTGTAGCATCCAGCCGCTCCTCATGGTGCCGGAGCAGGCTGTCCGCCCGCGCCGTGAACCCCGGGAACGGTTCCCGGTGGCCCGGGAACGCCATCGTAACCCGCAGGCTGCGCAGCTCCCGCAGCCCCTCCAGGAACGTCAGCAGCGGCTGCGGATCGCTGCCCGGCTGCAGGCCGACATTGGGCGAGATCTGCGGCAGCACAGCATCGCCGCAGAGGATCTGCCCGCTGCCGCCGTGGTAGAACGACACATGCCCCGGCGCATGCCCGCCTGTGATAATGGGCTGCCATTTCCGGCTGCCCATCACAAACGGCTCCGCGGCATTGATATAGGTGACCTCCGGCTGCGGGGTCACCTCGGGCAGGAAGCTATCCAGATGCTCCCGGATACCCAGAAGCCACTCCTCCGGCATGCCATGCCGCCGGAAAAAGAGCGGCAGCGCCTCATTCAGAATCGCCTCGTCCCCCCAGGCCAGGGCAGCCTCGGCATGCGCCCGCTCGCTCATCCACACCCGCGCTCCGCTGCGGGACTGCATCCAGCCTGCCAGCCCGTAATGGTCGGGATGATGATGGGTCACCACGATATCCCGCACCTGCGTCCAGGTAAGGCTCAGCGCCTCGAGTACCCCCTGCCAGGCAAGCTCGGCAGCCGGTGTATGCGGGCCTGGATCAATGACCGTAACCCTGCCGTCCTTGTCCGGCAGAAGATAGCTGTTAATCTGGCGCAGCGGCAGCCTCATTGGTACAGATACCTGAAGAACTCCTTCGTCCCAAGCTTGAATGATCTCCTTGTTCAACCTTCCTTCGCCTCCTCTAAGCCCTCTCCCTGATGCCATCTCTAAGGTCTGCCTCCCATGAAGATCATGCGGGCTGAGGCTTCAGCGTCATATTCCTCTTCATCGTAGCCGCCGTGAACGGTATCCAGCCGCAGCCCGGCAGCGTCAAGCATTCTGCGGAAATCCTCCAGCGTGTAGAGCTTCACCCGTTCCTGGCACTTGCGGGCCGGAGCGCTCCCGGCCTTCGAGGTCAGCAGGATCTCCTTTTTCACATACCCCTCCTCGATCCGGCGGGTCTCGTCAATCGTGATATCTCCATCCTCGCGGACCGAATGGGGCACCAGATGGCGGATGACGTAAGCCGGGTTCAGGAAATCAATGAGGAACCGGCCACCCGGCTTCAGCATCCGGCAGATCTCCTTAAGCACCTTAATCTGCTCCTCATCCTCTTCAAAATACCCAAAAGAAGTGAACAAATTGACCACAGCATCAAAGCCGCCCGTAAGCGGAAGCTCACGCATATCCGAGCGCAGCCAGGTTACCTGCTCCGCACCCGCCTGCGCACGCGCCTCACGCAGCAGCACCTCCGACAGATCCACGCCCGTTACTTCATAGCCAGCCTGCGACAGAGCCAGCGAATGGCGGCCCATGCCGCAGCAGAGGTCCAGCACCTTCGCGCCCCGGGGCAGGCCAAGCCACTGGATCAGGCTCTCCACCTCATGACGCGCACCGCTGAAATCCCTGTGTCTGTATACAATCAGATAGTCCTCGCCAAAACATTGCTCATACCACTCACTCATCTCTCTCCTAACTCCCTCCATACCCCGCTTCACCGCACGGGCTTATCCCTGTCTCTAATAACGCCTATTGTACCGCCTTTTAGTGTAGAAGCCCAGCGAAGTCACAGACCTGCAACACATAATCATTTATTTATATTTAAAGGAATAGGATCACAGTGCGGGTTAAAAACATATTACCTCGCGGCGTATATGTATTCAGTCTTCCGCATAACAAACAGCAGTCCCGGCGTTCCCGCCAGAACTGCTGCACATCTATAGGTCGGTTGTGGATTCGTTCGGTTCTATGCTTAATTATCGCTTGGGTTCGCTTAAGCAGAACCCTTATCTATCCGCTGCAGATACACGCGCGCTTCATAAGGGCGGAGCTTCAACTGCTGGAGATCCTCCTCCTGAGCAGGCTCATAATTGGAGATCAGCAGTTCCAGCTTCGCGGCCGGCTGGAATTCCTCCGGCAGCTCGAATACCGGCTCATGCCCGAAGAAATTCAGGATCACAAGCAGGCGCTCGTCCTCCAGCGTCCGGGTATAGGCATAGATTTCGGGATGCTCCTTCAGCAGCAGTCCATATTCGCCGTAGACGATGACCTGATGTTTTTTACGCAGCTGGATCAGCTTCTTATAATAGTTGTAAATAGAGTCGGGGTCCTTGACGCTGCTTGCTGCGTTGATCTCCCGGGAGTTCGAGTTGACCCTGATCCACGGGACACCTGTGGTGAACCCGCCATCCTCGCCATCATCCCATTGCATCGGAGTCCGGGCATTGTCGCGGCTTTTGGTATGAATAGCAGCCATGATGTCGGCTTCGGGAACACCGGCGTTGCGCTTTTCCTCATAATAGTTCAAGGTCTCCACATCCCGGTAATCATCGATCGACTCGAAGGCCACATTGGTCATGCCGATCTCCTCACCCTGATAAATATACGGCGTGCCTTCAAGCATATGAATGAAGGTGGCGAGCATCTTGGCCGACGGAACCCGGTAGTACAGGTCATCGCCGAACCGCGAGACCGAGCGCGGCTGGTCGTGATTACACAGATAGTTGGCGTTCCAGCCCCGGTTATGCAGGACGGTCTGCCAATCGCTGATGATGGTCTTAAGCTCCGTCAGCTTCCAGGGCACCACATCCCATTTCCCGCTGCCCGGCGAGGCGGCATCCAGATTCATATGCTCGAACTGAAAGGTCATATTCAGCTCGCGGCGTCCGTCTCCAACATAATCCAGCGCCTGCTCCGGCCCGAGGCCGGAGGTCTCCCCTACCGTCATGATGTCGTAGTAATAGAGCACCTGATCGTGCAGATTCTGCAGCAGGGTATGCACATGATTCAGGTTCGAGAACATGTCATAGGCGCGGACAGTGGGGGTGCCGCCGGGATTCAGGGCATCCGGGTAGCCTTCCGCCTTCACGATATGGGCAATTGCATCGAAGCGGAAGCCATCCACACCCTTCTTCAGCCACCATTGCACCATCTCGTGCAGCTTGTCGATGACGGCCGGATTCTCCCAGTTGAGATCGGGCTGGAACCTGGAGTACAAGTGCAGATAATATTCATCCGTCCGGGGGTCACGCTCCCAGACCGAGCCGCTGAAGTAGGATTCCCAGTTGTTCGGGGGTCCGCCGTTTTTGCCTTTGCGCCAGATATAATAGTCCCGTTTGGGATTATCCTTCGAGCTTCTCGATTCAACGAACCACGGGTGCTCATGCGAGGTATGGTTCAGCACCAGATCCATCATCAGCTTCATGCCGCGGGAATGCATCTCGCGCAGCAGCAGGTCGAAGTCATCCATCGTGCCGAATTCCTTCATAATGTCGCAGTAGTCGCTGATATCATAGCCATTGTCATGGTTCGGGGATTTATAAATCGGGCAGACCCAGATCACATCCACCCCGAGGTCCTGCAAGTAATCAAGCTTCGATAAGATCCCGCGCAGATCTCCAATGCCGTCACCGTTACTGTCCATGAAGCTAATCGGATAGATCTGGTAGACAACACTCTCTTTCCACCATTTAGGGTTCACTTCAGATACCTCCGCTTCTCTCGATTCCTGTGGTGCTAGACATAATAATATATCTTAACCACACTGGCTGAAGTGAATAACAATTTGTCTAAAAAGCGTATAACTGCTCCTTAGTGTCAACCCCAGAACAGCAACTTCAACAACTGCGTATCTACAAGCCTTATAGACCCTTGCCGAAAAAAGAAAGGGCGGAAACCTGATCAGGTCCCCCGCCCTCTAAACAACCCTGCTCTTTATCCTTGCAGTTGATCTGCTAGGCCAGCTGCTTAATCACAATCGAAGCATTGACATTGGCTTGTGTGCCCCCAGCCAGCGTCTGCAGTGTGACGGCGGCAGACGAGCTGTGATTCCGGAGCGTCAGCACATCACCTGAGGATAAAGCGATGATCGCCTGCCCGGTATTCTGCTGAGTGCCTGCGCCCGATCCGTAGACCGTTCCCGGAACCTGTGCCCCATTCACGAATAGGGCGAACTGGCTGGGCTCCACACCGGATACCGAGAAATTAACCTCATAGATTCCGGCATTGGCAACCGAAATTGTAGTTGTCCCAGGGGCATGTGTAATTCCCGGGGTAATCAGCCCATTTGTATCAAAAGACACATCTGCCTCAATCGGCACTACCTGTGCTCCGAGGTTATATACATAAGCGAACTGGGCGATTCCTCCAGCCGCTCCTGTGGCCCCGGTTGCACCCGCTGGACCGGCAACTCCTGTTGCCCCTGTGGCTCCAGCTGGCCCTGCTACACCTGTAGCCCCTGTGGCTCCAGCTGGCCCTGCTGCACCTGTAGCGCCTGTGGCCCCGGCGGGTCCGGCTGCTCCAGCTGCTCCGGCAGGACCTGCCGGGCCTACAGGGCCTGCCGCTCCGCCCGCTCCTGCGGGACCTGCCGGTCCTACTGCTCCCGCAGGTCCTGCGGGTCCTGGTGCGCCCGCTGGCCCTGCCGGGCCAATCCCTCCCAGCGCTCCGGCTATCCCAGCTGCTCCCGCTGCACCTAACGCACCGGCTGCTCCAGCTGCTCCTGCGGCTCCGAGTGCACCCTGAGCTCCGGCTGCACCCAATGCTCCGGCGGCTCCCGCTGCACCCAGAAGCCCGGCAGCCCCGGCTACTCCACGGGCACCAGCTGCCCCGCCTGCTCCTGCTGCCCCGCCTGCTCCTGCGGCTCCCAGCGCACCAGCCGCTCCCGCGGCTCCAAGTGCACCCGCTGCTCCCGCTGCTCCAACCGCCCCAAGCGCACCGGCCGCTCCTGCGGCTCCGAGCGCACCTGCGGCTCCGGCGGCTCCCAGCGCTCCTGCGGCTCCGGCTGCTCCAGCTGTTCCCAGTGCTTCTACAGCTCCAGCCGCATTCAAGGCTCCTGCGGCTCCGGCTGCACCCAAAGCACCTAATGGAATATTAACGCGGACAATTTGCTTTTTGACGATAATATTTTTCTTGCAGCTGCAATTGTTGTCCTTCCGTTTTCTCACGGGACGTTTCGCTCTCGGCAAAGGGCATCCCATAAGCTCCTCTGTGCAGCTCCGCTTTTTCTTCTTATGTTCCGTACGACCCATATTTGACACCTCCTATAGACTCTATGTATCCTACTCCGTTCACCCAGAAAGGGCATGGACATTCATCCTGTAGGCAAATAATTATTTTATGGAAAAGTGGTTAATTGTACAGGATGGACAAGCTCAATTCACCCCGTCAGGCCGGAATTTGTTCTCATACCCGCTCACCACCCGTCCACCAAAAACATATACTATTGCCGGACAAAAAGCTTTCATTGCCCCGTTGATCATATTTGATTGCAATGCAAAAAAAGAGTATTCCATTGCATAAACTGCAATCGAATACTCGTCCAGTAAAGCACCATGCTAAATCCGGGAGTAAGAATATCCCCTCAAGAGTTCAATGAAGTGAGACCATAGCAACCGAGTGCTCCTATTTACAGCAGCCCGACCATCTTCAAGCCTTCATAGATCCCGTCCTCGCGGACAGATTTCGTAATGAAGGAGGCGGCCGCCTTCGCTGCCTTCTCGCCGTTGCCCATGGCAATGCCATACCCGACATACCCCAGCATCTCCACATCATTCAGGCCATCGCCAAAAGCATAGACCTCTTCCTTCTTCACCCCGATCACCTTCAACATCTCCGCGATCCCATTCGCTTTGGAGCCGTTGCCGGGCAGCACATCCATACACAGCGGGTGCCAGCGGATGAAATTCAGCTCCGGGTACCGCTCGGCATAGATCTGCTGACTCTCCTGCGGACAGAAGATCATCGCCTGGTAAATGTCATTCTTCAGGAAATATCCGGCGTCATGCGTCGGAAATACCAGCTTCAGCGAACCAACGCTCGTATTGATGTACTCATGATCGGCCACATTCACTCTCATGCCCGCCGTATCTGTATACGCAACAGGGTGATCCAGCTTCTCCGCGAACAAGGTCAGCTCCTCCAGCACGCTGGTCGCAATCGGGTTCTTGTACACCGGCTTCCCTTCATAGACTACATACTGCCCGTTCAGCGAGACATATGAGTCAATTCCCAGCTCCTCGCGCAGCCCCTCGAACATATAATCCGCTCTTCCGGTAGCAATTGCTACATGGTGCCCGCGTCTCTTCAGCTCCGCTATCGCTTCTCTGGTGGAAGCCGGAATATTCTTGTCTTCATCATAGATCGTACCGTCAATATCGAAAAAAATCGTTTTCTTCAAAGTGATGCCTTCCCTTCTCCATACGCTCTGCCTATTTACAGCCTGCTCAAATTGTAACAAAATCCTCCGTCAAAGTAGAGTCTATTCTCCCCCCGGCCTGCAAGCCCCGGATATCATCAGCCGTTGTATTCCAAAAAAAGCTGCGCCGCACTCCACATGGAGGACAGCCCAGCTTAAGCATCAGCATATATAAAACGCACTTAGAGTAGAACTCAAAGCTTGGTCGTCACTGCGGTGAACATTTGGACTTCCGGCCGCTGTTGTATTTTGGATTTCCTAATTGCAACCACTCCTCGTGGTAGAAATCCAAACACAAAGGCGGTCGCTATCGCTCCTACAGTTCCAAATTTCCCCTCCGCTTCTTTTTGCTTTTTGTTAAATTCTTTAGTGCGTTGCCTATACCGCATTCTGCGCGCGCTGCTGCTCTTCCATCAGCCACTGCAGCAGCATGACTTCCGGCACAGTGCCCTTGCGGGCCTCCGCGTAGGCACGGACCTTCTCCAGCAGACGGCCGGCCGTCTCGGCGCTGACCGCAAGTCCCTGCTGCTCCAGCACATGGGCCACGCCGCCGCTGCCGGAATGCTTGCCCAGCACATAGCGGTGCGCGCGGCCGACCACCGCCGGATCGAAGAACTGATACGTCTCCTGCTCCTTCATAAGCCCGTCCACATGAATCCCGGATTCATGGGTGAAGGCGAGCTGTCCCACGACCGGCTTCGCATCGCCGACACTGCGGCCGGACGCGGCGATTACCTTGTCGGCGAGGCCCTGGAGCCCCTCCAGCCGGACCGCGCATTCCCCGCCGTACAAATAGCGCCAGGCCATGGCTACTTCCTCCATGGCCGCATTGCCGGTCCTCTCGCCGATCCCGGCCACCGTGGTACTGGCCCACACCGCTCCGGCAGCTATTCCGCTGAGCGTGTTCGCACAGGCCAGCCCGAAGTCATTGTGGCAGTGTACCTCCAGCTCCACATCCTCAGGCACTTCTCCCAGCAGCCGGCTTACCCGCTCTGCCATCTGGCCCGGATGATGGGCCGAGACAGTATCTGCATACCGGAACCGGCGGATGCCTTCCTTGTATAAGGTATTCACCACTTCAATCAGGAAGCTCATATCCGCCCTTGAGGAATCCTCCATGCCTGCCGATACGGTCATGCCCTGCCGCAGCCCGTACTCCACGGTACGCAGCAGCTTGTTCAGACCTTCCCGGGGCGTCAGCCCCAGCTTGCCCTGCAGCTGAATCTCCGACACCGGGATGGAGATATGGCTCCAGTTCACGCCGGTAGCCTTGGCCTTGTCAATATCCCCTGGCACCGAGCGGTTCCATGTCATTAGCTTCATGGGTAATCCCAGCTCAGCAACAGCGGCAATATCCTCCTGCTCCCGCTTGCCCATGGCAGGAATGCCTACCTCTGCCTGCTCTACTCCGCTCTCCGACAGCAACTTTGCGATTTCCAGCTTTTCCGCCCTCGTGAATGATACTCCAGCCGCCTGTTCACCATCCCTGAGTGTCGTGTCACATAGCTTGAGACGTTTCACGGTTTACCTCCCTCTCCGCAGCAAGCGCAATTCGGATTACGGGCAATACGGACGCTATAACAGGCGAAGTCGAGTGAGCTGAAGCGATGCATTACGCCCGCGTAAGTTGTCCCTACCCCTGTAATCCATTTTACGGCCTCCAGCGCTGCCAGACAACCGGCAATCCCGGAGGTGGCGCCCAGAACCGGGAACCCGAGCGGCTCCCACTGCGGCGGCAGTTCCGGATACAGGCACTCGAGGCAAGGCGTAAGTCCGGGAATCACCGTAGTAAGCGATATTTCAAAGCCATACATGGCCGCTTCCACCATAGGTGTATTCGTATCGACACATAGCCGGTTCAGCGCATAACGCTCCGGGAAGTCGTAGCGGGCATCGATCACAAGATCGGCCGATTCCACCCAGGGGCGTGCCTGAGGATATTCAATTCTGGAATTATAGCCTTCAATCTCTACATGCGGATTCAGCTGCTTCAGCCGGGCAATCGCCGTACTCATCCGCTCCTGACCCAGATGCCCGCTGTCCATCAGAATCTGCCGGTTCAGGTCAGGGGCTACAATGACCCCCTCATGGGCCAAAATAAGCCGGCCTACTCCAGCCGCCGCCAAATAGAGGGCAGCCGTTCCGCCAAGCCCGCCGATTCCGGCGACCATAACCGTCGCTTCCTTCAGCGCCTTCTGCCCGTCTTCCCCGACCAGCTTCAGCTGCCGGGTGTACCGTTCCAGCTCCAACCCTCCGGCAAGCTGCTCCATCCCTGACTCCCCCCCTGTAACCAGTTATATAAGACGTACTTAAGGTTTAAACTTGAAGCTTTATCGTCACTGCGGTGAACATTTGGACTTCCGGCCGCTGCCCGTCAACAGATTTCTTGAATTTTCCCGCTGTTCGCGGTTGAAATCCGTTGACAAAGGCGGTCGCTACCGCTCCTACAGTTCCAAATTTCCCCTCCGCTTCTTTTGCTTTTTGTTATTTTTTTAGTGTTTCTTATATAGATATTCCTTTCTTACTCTAGCCCTCCAGGCTAAGCAGGCCGTGCGCTGAAGTCAGCTCTTTATATTTCTCCAGCCATGCCATTCCTTCTTCAATGCACTCCACCCCGTACGAGATCGTCTTCTCTGCCGAAGTGAACGGGAAGGGGAAGCCGGCCCGCAGGCTTTTAAGCACCACAATGACTCTGCCGCTGTAGAGCAGCCCCCGTCCGAAGCCCTCGCCGTTAATCTCCGCTGTACTCTGGATCATAAGGCCGGTTCTCTCCTCCATAACGCCTGCCATGGCCTGGAACAGCAGCGGCACCTGCTGGCGGACCTTGGGCGACACCGCGCAATTGAATTCCGATTGATCCTTATCCCCGGCAGACGCCAGGAACAGCTTCGCGATCTTCTCCAGCGGAGGAAGACTGCTGTTACGTCCAAAGAAATCTCCGGCATCCAGAAGATGACACAGACGCCGGATCAGAGCATCTGCGGTCTCCGGATCCAGCTCCTTGCGCGCTCTGGGACTGCGCTGTCTCACCGCCACAGCTCCCGGAACCACCGTACCCTGCAGCGCCGCACTCTCATTAGCCATGGGTTCCATCCGCTTCTCCTCCTTCATTCTCTTCCGCTTCCTCCGCCCGCAGCACCTTGGCCAGCCACATCGGAGGCTTGCCTTGAAGCATCTCGACCAGCCGCTTCAGCTGCTCCTCGATAGGGCTGCCGAACGGAACCTTCACCGGCATAATCTTCCGGCGTGTTACCCGCGCAGCGGCCGATGCGCCGATCTGCATGATGAAGATCAGGGTGCAGTCGTCTACGGAATCCAGGCGGCTGTCGATTTTGCCAGCTTCATCCTGGTGCGGTACGGCAGACAGTCTGCGCAGCTCCACCAGCTCGGCCCCGGCTTTCGTTACATTATATACAGCGAACATCGGACTCTGTCCGAAATGCGCATTCACACGGCTTCCATCATCTGTGGCGAACGCTACTTTCACGGTGCCCTGCCTCCCTTTGCATTAACAGATTACCTGCCTTATTGCTCCATTCCATCGCTCCCCGGTACCCGGCCGAGACAGACATGTAAGCGCCAAGCTCATTCCAGACCGGGAACCCGGCCGGCATGAACGCGGCACCGATCCGCTGTGCCCCGGCGATCCCGTGGGAATTGCTGATCCAGAGATCCGCTCCCTTGCCCAGCACCTCGGCATCATCCAGATCGCCCACCCACACCTCGCGCTCCATTCCGGCAATGAGCGGGGTCTCGAACGAAGTGATCAGCGCCTTCTGCTCTACGCCCAGCTCCTCCAGCCACCCCGAGACCGAATGCAGATGATCCGGTTCCAATGCGGCAACAACCGACATTCCGGCAAATTGAAAATGGGCGTCCAGCATGCTGTCGAGCAGATTCTCCCGCTGCCAGCAATACCGCAGCGGCACCGGCTCCCCGCTGATCTGATGCAGGAAATGGAGCAGTTCATCGGTCGCTTTAAGCCCCATTGACCCTTCGAATACCTTATACGGGGTCCCTATCGCATTATGCAGCCGTCTGGCCGGACGTTCCATGCTGCCGCCCACGGCAATCGTCAGCCCGGACTGCAGGCTCTGGAGCATAGAATCCAGCGGAACCCCGCCGCGCGTCAGCGGCGAGAAGCCGGTCAGCAGATGGCCAGACAAGGAGGTCGAGATATCCGGCAGCGCAATCACCTCGAAGCCGAACGAGGAGATGATCTCCTTCAGCTCCATCACATCGGCCGGAGTTAAGAACGAACCCGGTAACAAGGTAATCTGCCGGGTGTTCACGCTTCTTTGACCCCGGTGTCCTACCTGCTGGATCATCTCGTCGATCATAGACTCCACCGTAGAGCTGAAGCCCGATTCCAGCGATCCGCGAAAATCAGGCAGCACCACGGAGAAGGCGAGACCTCCGCGCAAATTCCGCTCTCTTTTATACGTCTTAAGCATGTTCTGATAATCCACACCGGCCACATCGGTCAATTCCGTCCCAATGATGCCGATGATATCCGGGCGGTGCTTGCTCAGCACCAGATTCAGCGCCTCCTCCAGATTGCGGTTGGCATCGAAGATGACATCCATCTCCTGCAGCGCCGAGGTCTGAACGGCTATCGGTTCCCGGAAATGCCGGGTCAGGAGCGCCTTCGGAAAAGCGGAGCAGCCCTGGGAGCCGTGAATCAGCGGCATGGCGCGGTAACAGCCCTGCAAGGCCAGTACGGCACCCAGCGACTGCCCGATCTTCATCGGGTTGACAGATGCGGGCTTTTTTCTCCGGTTAACGGTCATAGGGCGGTGCCTCCTTATCCCAGGGAGCGGGGCTTGCTGCCAGCTTCCAGATCGGGTTCGCAAGTGAATAGGTCAACTCTTTGGCCAGCCGCAGCAGCCCTTCATATCCGGCATACGCTTTGTGGCGCTCCTGATTAATATCAATGAAGGGAATCTGCTCTTTCATCGCCACATACATATTGCGGCCGCCGGCAATCATAATATCCGCCTTGCGCTCTCTTACCGTCTTAATAATCCGGCTGGCCCCGCCCTCGGGAATGTATTCTGTATCATCACCCACACGGTCGGCAATCCGCCGCACATCATCCTCCGTGCTTTTGTTCGTCCCTACCCCGACGACCTGAACGCCCAGCTCCTTCAGGGCCGAGATGACGGACCAGCTTTTGACGCCGCCCGTATAGAGTACAGCCCGCTTCCCCCTCAGCAGCTTGCGGTAAGGCCGCAGCTCCTGGCTTAAGCGGGCTTCCTCCCGCTCGGTGAGCCGGTCCACCCGCCGCTCCATCTCCCGGTCATTCATCAGATAGGCCATCTGGCGCAGCGAATAGGTCGTCTCCTTCGCACCATAGAACGAGCCTTCGAAATACGGGATACCGTATCTCGCCTCCATCTCCTTGGCAAAGCCCAGCAGCGCCCGGCTGCAGACCACCATATTCACTCTCGCCCGGTGCGCCCACGTAATTTCTTTATAGCGGGCATCCCCCGTAATCCGCGAGGTTACGGCGATCCCGGCGCTGTTCATCAGCTTCTCAATATCCCACATCTCACCGGCGATATTGTACTCCCCGATCAGGTTGACCCCCAGGGCCGTCTCCGGGTCCGGCTCTCCCGTCCCGATGACATACTGCAGCAGCGCATCCCCCGCCAGCCGGTTCCCGAGATTCTTGCTGCCGACAAAGCCAGGGCTGTTCACCGGGATAACAGGAATCCCGATCCGGTCCCCCGCCTCCTTGCAGACCGCATCCATATCTTCGCCGATCAGCGCGGTCACGCAGGTTGAATATACAAATATTGCCGGAGGCGCAAAGCGCCCGGCAATATAATCAATGCTGTCCTTCAATTTCTTCTCGCCGCCAAAAATAATATCAGAATCCGTAAGATCCGTAGCGAAGCCGTATTGGGACAGGGAGGGGCCGCTGGATAACGCGCCTCTGCTCTCCCAGCTGTTTCCGGCGCAGGCAATCGGTCCGTGAACCAGATGCGCAGCATCCATAATCGGCAGCAGCGTGATCTGGGCTCCGTCGAAGGAGCAGCCTCCAGCAGCTTCGCCCGGCTTGGGCCTTGGACAGGGCTTCGCCTTAGGCGCTATACTCCCGCAAGCCTGGGAATCAAAATCATCTTGCCGTAAAGGGTCCATCGGCTCTTCATCTCCTTCGCTTAAGAGGCTTGTGTTCCACACGAATCTTGCGCACTTCTATCTTATTAATGGCTAAAGACAAACGGCTCTAGCGCACCAGCTCAAAATTAAAGCCGGAGTTATGATCATCAAGCTGCTGCAAAATCGTGTTCACGATCAGGCTGAGCAGGTTGAGTGTTCCCTGATACCCGATAATCGGATAACGGTGCATATGATGGCGGTCGAAGATCGGGAAGCCGACCCGCACCAGCGGCACCTCCGCATCCTTGGCGGCAAACTTCAGATGGGAGCTGCCAATCGCCAGATCCACCTTGTCATTCAGCAGCAGCGAGCGCATATGCCACAGGTCTTTGCCGACATGCACAGTAGCTTCGGTGCCATACGGGCTTGCTGCTAGCAGCGATTCAGCTTCGTCCTTGAACTTCACTTCATTGAAATCCACATCACCGTTCGAGCAGATAATGTGCACCGGCTCCATCCCGGTCTCCAGGCAGAACCCGATCAGGCCGATGAGCAGGTCCGGGTCGCCTACCAGCGCTACCCGCTTGCCATGCAGATAAGGGTGACTGTCCATCAGCGCATCCACGACACGGCCGCGTTCTTCCGTGAGTATTGCTGGAATCGGGAGACCGGTCAGTTCGCTGATCGTATCCAGCAGCGTATCTGTGCCCTTAATGCCCAGCGGCGTGGATAACGCTGCCAGCTGCTGGTGCCAGGTACCGCTGATATATTCCTGGGTCTTTTTCAGCGTATACTTTTGCAGGGACAAGGTGGCAAGCGCATTGGCTGCCTGCGGAACATCCGCAAGCTTCGTGCCGCCGTAGTAGTATTCATACTCTCCGGTTGCCGGTGAATCGTAGTTCCCGCTGTGGTCTCCAAGTATGGTGTACTTGGTATCGAAGGCTCCCAGAATCTTGCGCAGCTCCGCGAAGTTCCCGGTGTATGGCTCAAAGCCCAGCATCACATTCAGCTTCTCTCCACTCTCCGCGCCGCTTCCCGGCTTGCTCTCGATACCCGAACGGGTGTAGAGGTAGCTCAGGATACCCTTGATCATGGCGTCGTAGCCAGTGATATGTGAGCCGACGAAGCTCGGCGTGTTGCAGTAGGCTACCGGATATTCCTCACTGATCACCCCTTTAATGCGGGCATTGCCGATAAAAGAGTTCAGGTCATCCCCGATGACCTCAGCCATACAGGTGGTACAGATCGCAACCATCTCCGGTTTGTACAAGGCGACACTGTTCTCTAGACCGTCAATCAGGTTATTCATCCCGCCGAATACAGCGGCATCCTCTGTCATGGACGTGGACACGGACGGCGTAGGCTCCTTGAAGTGGCGGCTGAGATGGCTGCGGAAGTAGGCGTTACAGCCCTGCGACCCGTGTACGAACGGCAGTGTCTTCTCGAATCCGAGCGCGGCCATGACCGAACCCAGCGGCTGGCACGCTTTATGCGGATTGATCACCACATTCTGGCGGTTGAAATTCTTCTCCATATATTCGGCGGACTTGGAGTACGCGAGTGCTTCGGCGGTCTCCTGCTCGCTGCAGGGCGCTTCGAACTGCTTCTTGTTCTCCCGCTGCTGCACATAACGCTCTTCCTTGAACAAGCTGGTATTATCTTTAATGTTCAGTTCATCCCTGCTCATACGCCCGCCTCCTTCGGCTCCATTGTTCCTTGTCTGCTCACCAGATCCCATACCGGGCTGTTCACGGTCATATCCATATCCTTAGCGAACACCTTAAAGCCGTCGAAGCCGTGATACGGGCCGCTGTAATCCCAGGAATGCATCTGACGGAACGGCACGCCCATCTTGTGATAGACATATTTCTCCTTCACGCCTGAGCCCACCAGATCAATGTTCATCTTCTTCGTGAGCTCTTCCAGCTCATAAGCTGTAGGATCATCCATGACAATGGTTCCCTCGGCAAGCATCGGGAGCATCTTCTCATAGTCATCCTTATGGGCGAATTCATAACCGGAGGCTACGATATCCATCCCCAGATCTTCATAAGCACCGATGGTATGGCGGGAACGCAGGCCCCCGATCATCAGCATGACGGTCTTATTTTCCAGACGAGGTCTGTATTTGCGGATCACTGCATCCATGACCGGCTTGTATCTGGCAATCATCTGCTCGCAATTCTCTTGAATTGTCTCATCGAACAAGGCTGCAATCGCCCGCAGGCTCTCATACGTCTTCGTAGGCCCGAAGAAATTGTATTCCAGATAAGGGATACCGTAGGTTTTCTCCATATGGTCTACCATATAGTTCATGGAGCGATGGCAGTGGATCAGGTTCAGCTTCGCCTTGTGGGCTACCTCCAGCTCGTTCAGAGAGCCGTCACCGGACCACTGGGCAATAACGCGCAGGCCCATCTCTTCCAGGAGGATACGGGAGGCCCAGGCGTCGCCGCCAATGTTATAGTCGCCGATGATATTCACATCGTAGGGACCGGTCTCCGCCAGCTCGGCACGGCCCATCACGAAGTCACGGATCGCATCGTTCGCAATATGATGGCCCAGCGACTGGCTGACTCCGCGGAAGCCTTCGCAGCGTACCGGAACAACCGGCATTTCCAGCTCCTTGGACATCTTCTTCGACACCGCTTCGATATCATCACCGATCAGGCCGACCGGACATTCCGACTGGACAGAGATCCCCTTAGCCAGCGGGAACATCTCGGTAATCTCACGCATAATGACGGCCAGCTTCTTATCCCCGCCGAACACAATATCCGTCTCCTGAAAATCACTGGTAATCTGCATCGCCGTAAAGTTATCGATGCCAAGCGTCCCATTCGCAAAGTTACGGCGTGAGCCCCAGCTATACTGTCCGCAGCCCACCGGCCCGTGACTGATATGGACCATATCCTTGATCGGACCCCAGACCACCCCTTTGGAGCCGGCATAGGCGCAGCCGCGCGGGGTCATGACACCCGGACGGGATTTGATATTGGACTTTACCGCACAGGTGCTGCAATCAATGGCCTTTTCATCCGCCACCTGAAAATGCTTCTCACGGTCCTTCCGCGCCTTTTTGGGATAGGCTTCCAGAATCTCTTCAACCAGCTTCTGATTCTCTTCAATATTGAGTCCCATGGTTTGACCCTCCTTTTCTTAATGGCTTACCTATGAGTTGAACTTAAAGCGTGGTCGTCACTGCGGTGAACATTCGGACTTCCAGCCGCTGTTGTCTCCAGATGTTTTTTATTATTCCGCTTAGCGGATAACATCCGGAGACAAAGGCGGACGCTACCGCTCCTCCAGTTCCAAATTTCCCCTCCGCTTCTTTACGCTTTTTGTTAAGTTCTTCAGTAAGCCTTATTGCCCGGAAGCCGCCAGCTTCTTGATCGCAGCTTCTTCATCTTCAATGATGCCGAATTCCATCAGCAGCTCTTCCAGCTCTTCCATCGAGATCGGGGTAGGGATCGTCAGCATTTTGTTATTGAGGATTTTCTCGGCCAGTATTTCATATTCTTTCGCCTGCTGGTGCTCAGGATTATATTGGGCTACGGTCATTCTGCGCAGCTCAGCATGCTGAACGATGTTGTCGCGGGGAACAAAGTGAATCATCTGTGTGTTCAGGCGGCGGGCCAGCTCCATGATCAGCTCATCCTCACGGTCTGTATTCCGGCTGTTGCAGATCAGGCCGCCGAGTCTTACGCCGCCGCTAGTGGCATATTTCAGGATACCTCGGGCGATATTGTTCGCTGCGTACATCGCCATCATCTCGCCGGAGCAGACGATATAGATCTCCTGGGCCTTGCCCTCACGGATCGGCATGGCGAACCCGCCGCATACTACGTCACCCAGTACGTCATAGGAGACGAAATCCAGATCCTGATAGGCGCCCTCCTGCTCCAGGAAGTTAATTGCAGTGATAATCCCGCGTCCTGCGCAGCCTACCCCCGGCTCCGGTCCGCCGCACTCTACGTTAATAATGTCGCCGAAGCCTGTCTGCAGCACATCCTCAAGCTCCAGGTCCTCTACGGAGCCAAGCTCAGCCGCCAGCTCCAGCACGGAGTTCTGGGCTTTGGTATTCAGGATCAGACGGGTGGAATCCGCCTTCGGGTCGCAGCCTACGATCATGACTCTTTGTTGGAATTTGGTTGCCAGCTGAGCCAGGGTGTTTTGTGAAGTTGTCGATTTACCGATACCGCCTTTACCGTAGAACGCGATTTGTCTCATTGTTCATCATCCCTTCGAAATGTTTAGTTTTTCAAAATAAGAGCTGTACTTCACGCTTTCGAGAATGGCTTCCTGAATGCCGCCTTTGCGGACAAGAGGCAGGACACCGATTGCGTTCAGGCTGGCCCTTGGGGCCTCGCCGATGCCGGAGCAGAGAAGAATACGGCAGTCACTTAGAATTGATATAATTTCTTGCAGCGTAGCTGCTTTGTCACCGTTACAATCGGCCTTGCCATGGCAATAGGCTTGGATCTTGCGGACACCCAGGAGCTGTACATCCGTTCCGTCGGTGTCGTAGACCAGGAACTCAGTGGCATGACCGAAATGCTGATTCACCTTGTCGCCGCCTCTGGTGGCAACCGCGACCCGTGTCTTCGGCCCGCCGGCCTGAATGCGTCTGGCCTGTCTGGCCAAGACGCGCTCGCGGATCTTGGTGTCCAGCTCACGCTGGAACATCGCCCGGGCTTCTTCATTAATGACTGGCTCAGCCTCCATCGCTTCGAGCGGAAAATCGGGATTGCGGTCCTGGCCCAGCAGCCCGATCGCATCGGCCCGGCACTGCCGGCAATGGCGCATAACCTTCATTCCCCCGCGGCCCAGCTGCTCCTGCAAATTAAGCAATTCCTTCGGACGGGGTGCCTTGCGGCCATCCGCTTCATACTGGCTGCCCGGTGCGATAATAAGCGGTGTTACATTGTGCAGCGTGGCTCCGAGCTCTTTTACCCGCGCTGACACTGCAGTCAGATGATGATCGTTAACCCCCGGAATCATAATGGAATTCACTTTGACCAGAATCCCCAGCTTCGCCAGCATCTCAAGTCCCAGTAATTGACGGCGGATCAGCAGCTCGGCTGCCTCTCTGCCTTCGTACCGTACGCCTTCATCGAACACCCAGGGATAAATCGCCTGGCCGACCTCAGGGTCAATGGCGTTGATGGTGATCGTGACATGGCGAATGCCCAGCTCCATAATCTCATCCACATGCCGGTACAGCGTGAGTCCGTTAGTGCTGAGACAGAGGGAGACATCAGGCACATGCTTCCTGACCCGGGCGAAGGTATCGAAGGTCTGCTCCGGGTTCGCCAGCGGATCTCCGGGTCCGGCTACACCCACGACCGAGAGCTGCATCAGCCCAGCGGCAACTCCCCGCACCTTGCGTTCCGCCTGCTCCGGAGTAAGCACCTCACTGACCACGCCCGGCCTGCTCTCATTCACACAGTCGAACTTGCGGTTACAGTAATTGCACTGGATGTTACAGGCGGGAGCAACCGGGATGTGCATCCGGGCATAGAAACGGTGGGCCTCCTCGCTGTAGCAAGGGTGGCGGCTAATCTCCTCTTCCGCTTCACTTGATAGACATGACGGCTGCATCATTTCCCACCTCCTAAAAGTTTATGGTTCAAATAGCCTTTGTTTTGGTTAATGTTATTTTATCTAACATTAATTTCACTTGGCCGCTTTAATTAGTTTCATCATATTTTCATTACCGGGGATCGTCAATTAGTCCAACGTTCGTTTTGCCCTTTATTTCCTTTTGTTTGCAGTTTCGCCATATGACATGTCAACTTACATGACTCACACTTATCATGTTTCCGTTTTCAGGCCTGTCATTTCTATTGATAGTTGTTCTTACAAAAACATTGACAACACCTCTTAACTCGGATATGATACTTTTAGCCAGAAACGAATCACCTAAAATTTCATATAATCCCGTAAAGGGGAGTAGCTGTTAGATAAAATCGTCAATACGAGAATATGAGGATATTCTCCGGTTTTATCGGCAATAGATTATTGTTAGCGAGACCTTTACCAACCAGGTTACCTTTATTCCAAAGGCTAATCTGTTTGGTAAAGGTCTTTTTTATATATATTTTTGGTTAAACTAATGGTATCACCGTTAGTTTCTCAAAAAGCAG
This sequence comes from Paenibacillus sp. FSL R7-0210, assembly GCF_038009085.1. NCBI lineage: Bacteria > Bacillati > Bacillota > Bacilli > Caryophanales > Paenibacillaceae > Paenibacillus > Paenibacillus sp. FSL R7-0210. Next base: position 235,387 of record NZ_JBBPAR010000001.1, on the reverse strand, counting down.
CTAAACCCACTTGAGGAGGAAACAGCAATGGATTGGGGATTATTATTAGAGTACGGATGGGTATTGCTCGTTCTCGTAGCACTGGAAGGGCTGCTTGCCGCAGACAACGCACTTGTACTCGCAATTATGGTTAAGCATCTTCCTGATGAGGAACGTAAGAAGGCATTGTTCTACGGATTGGCTGGAGCGTTTGTGTTCCGGTTCGGATCGCTGTTCGTCATCTCCTATCTGGTAGACATCTGGCAGGTACAAGCCATCGGTGCGCTATATCTGTTATTTATCGCGGGGAATCACATCTTCCGAAAAGTGTTATTCGCTAAGCCGGTCACGGAAGACGCCGCTGAAAGCGGAAGCCCTGGAGCTGTAAATAAGAAGAAAGCCAGCTTCTGGTTCACCGTACTTAAGGTCGAGGTAGCAGATATTGCCTTTGCTGTAGACTCCATCCTCGCAGCCGTAGCCCTGGCCGTTGCTCTTCCGGCAAGTGGTATCCGCAACATCGGCGGCCTCGACGGCGGACAGTTCCTTGTAATCTTCGCGGGCGGGTTCATTGGTCTCGTGATTATGCGGTTCGCTGCTTCCTTCTTCGTTAAGCTGCTTCACACCCGTCCGGGTCTTGAGGTTGCTGCCTTCTTCATCGTCGGCTGGGTAGGGGTTAAGCTCGCAGTCATCACGCTGGCCCATCCTGCTCTGGGTGTATTGTCTGAAGACTTCGCACACAGCACCTGGTGGAAACTGACCTTCTATGTAGTTCTGATCATCATTGCAGCTACAGGCTGGTTCATGAGCAGTGTCAAGACCGAAGAGAATGTCGGCGAGAATCCTGTCAAGGAAGTCGATAAGCAGCTCGGTAAATAATCTATATTAGAAAGAAAAGCTCTATAAGATGCCCTTAAGATTAGAACTCAAAGCTTGGTCGTCGCTGCGGTGAACATTTGGACTTCCGGCCGCTATTGTATTTGAATTTCCTGATTGAAACCGCTGCTCGCGGTAGAAATCCAAATACAGCTTTTGCTTACGATGCGAGCTTTCCTTCGGAAAGCTTTCAGGCGGTCGCTTCCGCTCCTACAGTTCCAAATTCCCCCTCCGTTTCTTTTTGCTTTTTGTTAATTCTTTAGTTCGTCTTATATAGTCCATAAAAAAGAAATCGCCCCTTTGGGATGGATGGTCGATCTTCCATCTTACCAAAAGGGCGATTTCTTTTTGAGTTTTTGAAACTTAGATGTATTGTATACCGCTTAAACAGCGGAGAGGACGGAACGATTGTGTAGAAGCGGCAGCGGTCGCCTTGGTCTCCGGATTTTCACCACATAGGGGAATAAAAAAAATCTGGAGACCACAGCGATTGGAACAACGGTCCGTTCGCGCAGCGTCCACCCAAGTGCTCACGTTGCTCCCACTCAAACACTATCTCCGCCACTTCATGAATCTGTAATCCAGCACATCCACCAGCAGGAACAGCACGAATCCCACCAGACTGAACAGCATAATTCCGGCATACATCTCAGGGTAGTCCAGCCGCAGCCAGGCATCCATGATAAAGAAGCCCATGCCATGCTCCGTGCCGTAGATTTCGGTGAAAAAGAGTACGGAAATCGCTGTACCCAGCGAAATGCGAATCGTACTGAGGATCACCGATAAAGCGCCGGGAAGCGTCACATTCCAGAATTTCTGCATCGTGCTGGCACCAATACTCGTCAGGACATCATAAGTACTCTCAGGAATAGCCTTCACACCATCGCGTACCGAGATAATGACCTGAAACAGCAGGATCAGCATAATCATCAGCACCTTGGAGGTTTCTCCGAGACCGAAGAAGAGCATAACCACCGGCAGCAGCGCAATTTTGGGAATCGGATAGGTCAGATAGACGACCGGGTCCAATATCCGGTTCCAGAAAGGAGAGCGGCCCATTAGCAGACCGGCCAGCAGCCCCAGCAGCAGAGCCAGCAGCACACCTTCCGTAATCCGCATCAGGCTGTAGCCTACATTCAGCACCACATCATGGGCCCCGAGCTGAAACATTGCCTTATAGACCGCGCCGGGGCTGGGCAGAATCGCGTGATTCATCAGCAGATAAGCGACATACCAGACTGCATTCATTCCGGCAAAAACAAGCAGCAGGCGCAGCAGGTGAATAAAATGCCGTCGTTTTACCATTTCTCCATCATTACCTTTCGGATTCTCTTCGTCTGCTCGAAGTATTCATCGCTCTCCCGCTTCTGGGAATGCTTCATGGCAAATACAGCAGCGTTATCGAGAATCTCCGGCGGCTCCTGCTGGCCCGGCAGCATGATGATAATCTTCTGTCCCAAGAGAATCGCCTCCTCCACATCGTGGGTCACGAACAGCGTGGTCGCCGGATGCGCCTGCCAGTTGTCGATAAAAATCTGCTGCAGCCCTTCCCGCGTAATGGCATCCAGCGCCGAGAACGGCTCATCCAGCAGCAGAAGCGTCGGCAGTATGGCAAAGGCGCGGGCAATGGCCACCCGCTGCTGCTGACCGCCGCTCAGTGAGAGCGGAAACCGGCCGGCGAGCTGGGCGATTCCCATGGATTCAAGCCAGTGCATAATTTGCCGGTCCTGCTCCCGCCGATTGTGGCCTGCCCCGCCCGGACGGGCGATCCGCATCGCAATCCGAATGTTGTCACGGACCGTCTTCCAGGGCAGCAGACCATAATTCTGCGGCACGAGCCCGATCAGCGTGTCCTTGTCATGGACAGATCTGCCATTGAAGAGCAGTTCGCCTTCGTAACCGGGCAGCAGTCCGGCAATCGCCCGCAGCAGCGTGGATTTGCCGCTGCCCGAGGGACCGATCACCGTATAAATCCCGTGCTCCGGCAGGGTCAGGTTCATTTCCCCCAGGGCCAGCTGCCCGTTCTGATAAGCTACATGGAGCTGATTAATGCGGAGACCGCTATTTTTTAAACTGGACATCGGAGATCACATCTTCAGCCGATAGCGTTTTGGTCAACAGTCCTTTTTCACGGGCCCAGGCAAAAGCAGCCTCCACTTCCTTCACATCCACCTGGTTCGCAGGCAGATACTCCGGCACCTTAATCTCATTCTTCAGCGTATCGGGATAGCCCACTTCCTTAATAATCAGGTCGATATATTCCGATTGGTCATGCGTCTTCATATAATCGACAGCCTCATCATAAGCGGCGTACATATCGCGGATTCCCTGACCCTTGGCATCAATGGCACTCTGTGGAAAAGCCAGCACAAACGGATTGATCCCCGCACTATGGGTGGAGCTGAGAACGCGCAGACCGGCAGTACGGCCCATGGTGACAAAAGGCTCCGGCAAAACAGCCGCATCCGCCTTATGATTCTTAAGCAGCTCCAGACGCGTTGGAATCTGCGGCACTTCCGTTACAGTAATATCGGCTTCCGTCAGGCCTGCCTGCTTCAGCATCATGGCAACGGTATACTGGGTTGAGGTATTCTTGGACAGGATGACGGTCTTCCCCTTCAGATCCTTTACCTCTTTCACTTCATCATTTCCGGTCAGCAGGTCGAATTCACCTGTGGTCGTGCTGGTGATTTTGACATCGAGTCCTGCTTCATTATAGATCGAGATTGCCACCAGATCCGCACTGAGGCCATCTACCTTACCCGCCTGAAAAGCCACATCACGATCCTTCGCGCTCTTGAAGGTCTGGATATCCAGGTTCACATGATGCTTCTGATCAAATCCCTGCTCATGGGCAATAATAAATGGAATTGCATCGATGGATGGCAGCAGTCCCAGCGATATCGTAACGGCCTCAGCAGGTACAGCTGTAGCAGCTCCTGTATTAGTATCTTTGGCATTTCCTGCCTGATTTGCGCTACCGCATCCGGCAGCTACTACACTGACAGCAGCAGTCAGCACGACTAGCTTCATAAGGTGTTTCCAGTTTCTTGTCTTCATGAATCTTGATTCCCCCATCTCTTATCGGTTACGCTTCATGCGAATTTATTCACATACATAGTACACCCATTGTCCTATTTTGTATATTTATAAATTTAAGTATCAGTCTTCTAATGTCCAATATGTTCATGGAATTCTTTTTACAGCAGCACCCAATAATGACGCAAATATGCTATAATGACCTGTACCTATTCCTCAGGTATCCCCCCTTCAAGCAGCAGTCCTATTCCAACCCTATCTAAGGAGCTGTGCCCTATGAGCGATGTAATTCTCCAGCAGATTCTTGCCGAGCTGCAAGGAGTAAAGTCCGAAATTAACGGAATGAAATCTGAAATTGCAGGAATTAAGACCGAAATTGCAGGCATCAAATCCGATGTTAAAAATCTTCAGTCAGAATTCGCTACATTCAAGTCTGAAATTGTTGGCGAGTTGGTTATCATCAAGGATGAAATTGAAAACATCAAGAATGAAATTGAAAACATCAAGACCGACATCGTTACCATCAAGGATGATATCGAAAGCATCAAGGAAGATACGAAGCTAATCCCGCTTATTCAACAGGCGGTGTCCGAAGTGAATACTGAAGTCGTTGCTGGCCGGGATTCTCTGGAGCGGATTGACCGGAGCCTAAGAGGACATGACGCAACGCTGGATATCCTGGCCCGGCGCTCTATAGATCAGGAAGCTGAAATGAAACGTTTAGCTGCTTCTGCATAACACCCTGCCACTAAGCGACCGCCCTCCCGGCTGCCGCTTTTTTGTTGCCCGCACGCAGTCCATCTCACAAGGACATTGTTCTCTTATACAAATACAAAACCAGTTATGACAACATTATTCCTTATTTATTTGTCTTTAACAGGCGGACATTCCATTGCTTTATGGATTATGTATGTTATAATGAAAGCGTAACCAAAAGAGATGTCCCAGAGGTTCATTACCGTATTTCATCGCCAAGGAGGATGAATGCAATGCTGGCAGGAATTAAGGAACTGAAGAATTGGGTAACCGGGATGTGGCAGCCGGGGATGGCTTCCGGAGAAGAGGATTACCGGAGAATGGAATACAGCACACACCGCCATCTGCACACACCGCCAACGCCAAGCCCGCTAACTTACGAGCAGGAATCGCGCATCAAGACTGTCAAATTTCACTAATTTACAGTTAGATGTATATATAGAACACCCTTCACCTATTAGGTTAAGGCCGCTAAGGAACGGGAGCATCCCGGTTCAGGCGGCCTTTTATTTGTTGCACTTGATTCATTATCTTGCTAACCACCGCAGGATCGTCTGTGCCGCTTCCTGATAGCGCTGTCCTACGAGAAGGCCGGTATGGGTGGTGTTCCAAAGACCTGTGTAGGCTGCGCGGAAATACGCTGCATTAGCTCTGCCCCGGTGCTCATCCTCATCACTGTTAATGGCATGGATCACCAGACAAGGGCAAGTAATGAACCCGCTGTCTACGGATACCCCTGCTGCCCCGAAATGATAAGAAAAGGTTCGAAACGCCTTGGCGGACTCCATCGTCAGGTATTTTCGCTGAAACGCTATGTCTTCTACCGTCTCATCCAGGCTGATCTCCTCTTCGCGGACCGGTGCGGGTACTACGTTACCCGGTACTGTCTTAACGATATCCGTATAAGGGACCTCCTCATGTACCTCTCTGCATATACTTGAATCCATCAGCACAAGCCCGGCCAGCCTGGCTGTCTCCGCCACCTTCTGGCTTAGGATCCCGCCCATACTGAACCCGATCAGGACAGGAGCAGCTCCGCATTCAGCCTGAATTAACTGCACTATCTCATGGATATCCTCCAGATAATCTTCAAAGGTAATCTGTGTCATATCCAGCACCCGGCTCCGGTAATGACTTCTCAGATTCATCACATAACAGGTCCAGCCTTCACGAATGAAATGGGGAAGGTACTTGCTCCACATCCAGCTTCCGGTATACGCACCATGCACAAACAGCAGGGGTACCCTATCTTCCTGTTTTTGGCCTTCCCGCGCCTCCTCTCCCTTATAAATCTCCAGGTAGAGATCATGCTCACCGACATATTTCTCTGTATGCGGCGGTAATTCATCAGTGTAGTCTCTCATTATAATGTCCTCTCTATAATTAGTTTGACATCAAACTATAACACCAAATTTTTAGAAATTTTGATTGATTTTTATTAAAATCGTCAACAAAATCGTCTGCTCCTCTTCCGTGATATCGCGGTAGAACTGCTTCAGCATAGCAGAAGAGACCGATTCAAATACCGGCTCCAGCGCCTTCCCCTTCCCGGTTAGAGTAACGTATACGTACCGTGTGTCCTCCTGATCCCTCTCCTTCTTAACCAGTCCCAGCCGGACCAGCTTATCCACAAGTGCTGTAACCGTAGATTTGTCCTTATGAATATGTGCCGAGATCCCGGCCATGGTGAGTCTGTGCTTAGACAGCAGCGCATAGAGAATATCTCCGTGTGAGGTGGCAATGTCCTCTACTCCCTGCTTCTCCAGCTCTTGTAAGATGAACCGGTTAACCTTCTCGCGGATCTTGGATATAAGTGAAATAGCGTCTCTGGTCTCCATACAGGGATTATAGTTTGATATCAAACCATTGTCAATAGATTAGTACATCAGTTCTACTCCTATTCAGCGTCCTTATCAAGCAGCATGACTTCCTCACCCCGCTGCTGCCGGATCGCAATATTGGTTCTGCCCCAGGAGCACATCAGGTCAATGATTTCATTGGCTGTGACTCCATACTCGGTGATGTAATATTCCACTTTGGGCGGCATTTGGCTATAGACCACTCTGCCGATGATCCCGTCCCGTTCCAGCTCGCGGAGCTGCTGAATTAGAACTTTTTGCGAGATGCCCGGAATACTGCGCTGGAGTTCACTGGTCCTCTTGGTCCCCGACATCAGTATACATATGATCAGCGACTTCCATTTCCCGCCGATAATCTCAAGTGTTGCCTCGATCCCTAAATGATATTGCTTCATCCCCGGTACCTCCCCCATCTTAATTCGAACACTGCTTCTCTTAGCATGCCACAATATCCGGCAAAGTCTAGTGCACACCTTGAGGTAACCTTGTTACTTTATTGTGTGTATTTACATTTTCAGGAACTTACAAAATAATAGAAGCAGCTGCACAACCCAAATTATACACCGGAAAGGTGATCCCTAATGACAACCCTGGTAATCCTGGCACACCCCGATATAGAGGCTTCAAGAGTGAACCGGAGATGGAGACAAGAGCTGCTGCTGCATCCGGAGGACGTTACGGTCCACGAGCTCTACAAGGAGTACCCGGACTGGAGCATCGATGTTCCGCGGGAGCAGCGTTTATTGGAGGCGCATGACCTGATTATTTTCCAATTCCCCTTATACTGGTATAGCTACCCCCCGCTGCTGAAAAAATGGCTGGACGATGTGTTCACTCACGGCTGGGCTTACGGCTCAAGCGGAAACAAGCTGAAGGGTAAGAAGCTGGGCATAGCTATGACCATCGGCGATAAAAAGGAAAACTACCAGCCGGCCGGCTCTGTTTCTTTTACTGTAGATGAGCTCATCGCCCCGTTCCACGCCAGTGCCATCCATGTTGGAGCAATCGCCTTGCCTTACTTCGCCGTGTTCGGCGCTTCCTTCCAGGCGAGTGACGATGAAATTAATCAGAGTGCCGTGGATTATCTGGAGTATACTCTTCGGAACCGGTAATATTCCGCTATTCCCGCTTCTTCCCCACTGCGCCAAGATAGATCACAAACTCTTCATCTCCGTCCAGCGCCAAAATCTCGTCAATCAGCTTCTGGTCATAGATCCCGATAGCGCAGGCGCCTGCTCCGATCGATTCACTGGCTAGGTACAGATTCTGGCAGACATGTCCAACATCGATGAGGATTTTTTTGTGGGCTGAAATATCATACTTCCATTCAGAACGGTACGGTGTGGTACTCCAGGCGAACAGCACAGAAGCCTTGCGTGCAAAGTTAGGGACGAACGGGATCCAGCGTAATGGCATCAATCTTCTGCTCCAGCTCATCCAATTCAAACATAAACAAGAGCTGATGCTCCACAGAAAGGTATCTGTAAATCCCCTGCCGGATGCCTTCTAGCCGCATAATCATCAAGTAGGTCTCAAAGGTGTGTGTCGCGCCACTGCAGGGTACAGTCCGCAGCGTAAGCCCGTTCTTGTTCATTCCAGTAATCCCCTGGGTGGCCCACAATAAATAGGACAGCTCCTCCAGACTCAAAGTGTCCGCAGAATAGAAGCGTGTACTTCTTCTCTGCTCTATACATTCAAATATACTCTCTTTACTCACTATGTCTCTACTAACCTTTGGCAGATCAATAATTTGTGATTCCGCATGAAATGACTTTACAATCGGCGGTTGTGCAATGCCCTTAATCTTGTCTGTTTTGATCTGCGTGAATTCATGAAAATTGGATTTCAGAAAATTTCGTTGTTGTTCATATCTGGTCATAACAGTTCCTCCCGGATTACCTTAATAGCTATAATTTATCATTTGATAAAATTCAGATAGTGATCTAACTCACTCTTCCGTGATTTTGGCAAACAAAAAACCTCCCCTCACCCCGAAGGGAAAAGGAAGGCTTACACGTATTGTCATTGGAGTATGGCGGCAATATTTCCAGCATTACCTTTGATTTGTGTACGGTACTATGCATTAATCAGGATCAATAAGCGCTTAGATTACCACCTCATCCTCCAAAATCAGCCGGTATCCCTTCTTGCCTTCCCTGGCAGCAAGTCCCCAGGCCTCGGCTGCCATCCAGGCGGGATCACTCCCCAGCCGGACCTTAAAGGCCCGGCAAGCTTCGGCCCGCCTGCGCAATTCTTCGCCGGCCCCGGGTTTAGCCGTTCCGGCAATCTTCTGCCGCAAGGCTCTCCACAGCTCTACATCTGCCAGGGCTCTGTGCAGCCAGGGGCCTGCTTCCGTCTGGAACTTGGAATTCTCCATTTCAAGCAGCCTGCAGGAGACGCTCTCCAGGCGGGCGAAATACGCGTCAAGCCAGCGTATATCTCTGCTGTGCACAGCCTCTTTCTGTTCCTCATATCCACCGCTATAGAGCTGGCTATTGAGATTCTGGCGGCAGAAGAACATCATGTCGTCTGCCAGCTCTCCGGCAAATTCGCGGACCGACAGCTCCCAAGACAGCTCAGGCATATAACGCTCACTGTTCCACATATAGTGGGCCATGGTGTTCAGTGTAATTTTGGAGCATTCCCACTGCACCATCGGATTCGCTACCACGGCCTGATGTCCGGTCTGGCCAAGCCGGGAATAACGCCCGCGGACCGGGTCCAGAAACAACCGGTCATAGTCGGCATCATTGACAGGTATGTTGTCCCACAGCCACAGCTCATGCCCGTAATGGCTGTAATTCTCCTGTGCCGGTCTGCTCCCGACCTGCCGGGCAAAAACGGCAGATCCGGTCCAGAATATCTTGATATCCGTATGCAGCTTCTCGCGGATATCCCGCTTATATTCGGTATCCCAGGAGGACCAGTACTCAGAGGGGCACATCACCAGCATAACCTTCTGCAATTGACGGCTTAAATAGTCGTAGACACGGTTGGCCACATAAGCGTGTGCCAGTCCGGAGCGCTCAAGGTAATGAAGGTTCTCCCCTGACAAGGCGTAGTCGATGTCGTCCATCAGCAGAGCGAAATGCCGGACCCCGATGGCGATCATCGCTGCCAGCTTCGCTTCCAGACTGGCAAAATCCTCTTCACTGCGAAACTGCAGATCATTCCCCGGACTAATGCAATAATAGAAGTCCACCAGTTGCGTATCACATTCCTGCTTCAGCTCACGAATCTGCTCGAACAGATTCTCAGGATAAGGCTCACGCCATAGCTCGCGGTGATAGGGATCATCCTTGGGAGCATGCATGAAGGTATTCATCCGGTGAGCCGCCAGATAACGCACAGCATCCATCCGGTCCTCCCAGCTCCACGGCGTGCCGTAGAAGCCTTCAATAATGCCGCGGACCGGAAAAGAGGGCTCATCGTGAATGGTCGCCACAGGCAAGCGGCACTTGCCTTCATCTAGGCTCAGCAGCCAGTGCAGAGCATCTATTCCATACCTTAGTCCCCTCTTATTGGAGGCAGCTATGGTAACTGTGCCGTCCTTACGGATATCCAACAGATAGCCATCCGCCTTAAGCGATCCCTCGTATTCCAACTCCAGCTTGATATTGCCAGGTTCGGGTGCTTCCTCATTTTCTCCAGACGGCTCAAGGATCACAATCGGGCCTTCGGCGGCAAGCGGCCACTCCCACTTCTGGATCATGGAGAACTTTGAAGTCAGCTCGATTCTCAACTGCTGCCCTTCCACCACCAACTCTTCACCCTGATCGTAATAGTCCCGAAAGTAATACTGCCGTTCCCTTAACGGCATCGTCATATACATATCTCCTTCAGCCCTAATCTATAGCTCATATTGGTTCTCCCGGCTCTCAGGTTTAATCCGTAACCTTCACATTTCCAAACACAGCCTTGTTCCGCGAGTCATTCCCGGGATTGCTGAGGGCAATCCCGATATACACCTTACTTTTCATAGGGATCTGAATGGTTCCGACCGTCTGCCAGCTGCTCCCATTTGCCGAAATCGACCCTTTGAACGTATTGCCGGTTCTCGTCAGCTTCAGCCATTTCGGAGCTGAGGCAGTTGCCGTATGATCGGCCATACTTCCCGCAGTTTCTGAACGATACTGGAAGGTGGCCCCATTCGATGGGGTAAGCATCATATCCGCGTGCTTGGAATTATGGCTCAGGGACTCCCGGATCATAATGCCAGCCTTGGCCCAGCCGTCCAGCCAGCTGGTGGACTGCACCTTAACCACAATCTCCGCATTGCCGCTCACGGGCTGATAGATATAATTCAGCTGATCTCCATTGCCCCAAATATCCGTAGAGCTGCTGCTGAGTGTAAATTGCTTATTGGAAGAATTGTAGGTGGCGTTCCCCGGCATGGAACCGATATTCCGCGCCTTCCATACTGCAGGCAGCTGGGCCGGATAATCTTGCTCTACCGGAGCCGTCCAGCCCGGCGTCGGCCAGGTCTCACGTTCATGGATGTTCGCCAGTTCGTCTTCCGGCCAGGCCCCATAGGCAAAGAACGACAGGCGCTTCACATCCGGATAATTCTCGCGGATGCCCTTGTAGACCTCCTGATATTGATCATCGGTCCAGTCATTATCCAGGGTAGCTACGATGTCCACATCACTGCCGCTGATCGCGTCACTGGTATCCTTCAGGATACCGTAGGAGGTGCTGTATACCCAATCACTGTTGAATTCCCAGTCATCGAAGTACGCCATCGGTGCGACAAAGTCGATCTCATCCTTGAACTTGGCTACATTCTGTCCAACCTCGGTAAATTCCGGCGGCAGAATATATACACCGAGCTGCACATCCGGATTCGCGGATTCGGAAATATCCTCACGGATATCGCCTACATACTGTCCGATTTGTTCAGTTCTCCATTCATTCCACTGCTGGCGCTGCGGCGAATCCGTATCGAAGTCAATGCTGAGCGGCGAATACCCGAACTCCGCCTGATACTTCGCAACCGTGTAATCACTGACATCCATGTTGTAATTGTCGAAGCGAATCCAGTCCAGCACAACGCCGTCCACATCATAATTCTCGATCACTTCCTGAATAATAGAACGCTCATACTGCTGCACTTCATGGTGAATCGGATTGACGAAATATTCGTTACCGTTAGAGCCTGTAAACGGAGTCTGAACCCCGTTCACCAGCGACTGCATCTGCCATTCATCATGAGCGAGGAAGGCCTGCTGGTCATGGAACTGGGGAATCCAGGCATGAACCTTGATTCCTGCGGCATGAGCTGCCGTAATGACAGCCTGCAAAGCATCGAAATTCTGGTAGCCCTGGGCAATAGGAGCGATATCACTCTGATAAAATACACTGCCGGACGGAACCTCATCATCTTCATCCTGCTTCACATTCATGCTGATGACATCGACCCCGTAGCTTGTGGACAGCGCGATGAAATTCTGCACATCCGCCAAGTTCTTGAACTGGTTAACAGTCCGTACAATCACTTCCGTCTCAAAGGGGGGATTGCTCTGCTCCTCGGCCTGTGCCGGAAGGGGAAGGGAACCCCCCGCTACCGAAGAAACCAACACAATGCCTAACACTGCCATGAACCTCGATCTCAATGCAAATGCCATAATATCGCCTCCACATCATAGTTTTATTTGGCCAGTTGCCCGTACGGCAGTTATTTCGTCAGGTTCATTTTCTTCACATTTTCCTGCCATTTTTCAGTTCTGAACTCAAGCAGCTTATCCAGCCCGGCTTTTTCGGTGTTCTTTCTGGCAGTATCCAGTGCTGCCAGCACCTCTTCATCCGATTTCGCCTGAACCATCTGGGCGTAAGCAAGAGTGTAAATATCTGCGATATTCTGTGCGATAATGCCGGTCTCCGTATCCGGAAGCGGGTCGGTATTTACGAATTGTGTAATGTCCAGCGCGGTTTTCCAGGTCACGGTGGACTGGGCCACGGTCTCCCAGGATTTCTGGTTCGCGGAGAGCAGCGCCTCGAGGCTCATTTTGGCCGTATCAATGAAGGTCGTATTCCCGGCCCAGTTGAAGTCCTCGAATTTCCGCATCGTATCCGTACGCTCGTTAGCAGGCGTTGTCTTGTATTTCTCATTCGGGATCGGTGCTCCGTCAGCATCCTCTTCATCCCAGTACAAGCCCTTAGGGCCGAAGAACAGCACCTTCTGTCCCTCCGGACCCGTAATCCAGTCAAAATAAGCGAAGATAGCCTCCGGGTCCTTGGCTTGTTTGGTAATGACGCTGACGTTCCAGCCCAGCGTCTCAAAGCCGCTTACAAATACTTTGGTCTTGTCTACTCCTGCTTTGTGGACAGGCCAGATAATTTCATAACCGCTGTCCGGATTGCTTGCTGTCAATGCCCGGTGTCCCTCGGCTCCATACGTAGTGATATTGGATTCGACCATGACTGCTACCCGGCCGGTATTGACCTTTTCCTTGACCGCATCCTGGGTTTGCTGCAGCGCATCCTGCGTAATCAGCCGTTCACGGTACAGCTTATTGATGTACAGCACCATCTCCTCGTAAGCGGGATCATCCAGGATCGATGACAGCTTGTCGCCATCCGGATATCCCATGAGTGTAACGAACTTGCTGGTGGAGTTCTCCTTGAAGCCGCCATACATTATCTCCAGACCTGCCCCCTTCTCCCCAACCTCCAGAGGGACTACATCCGGATACTTGTCTTGCACCAGGAGCAAATATTGATACAAGTCATCAAAGGTCTCCAGCGCCGGCCGGCCGAGCGCGTTATAGATATCCTTATTCACCATCCATCCGCCGTTGCCGAATTGCCCGGAGGTATACCAGTTCGGGATTTGATAGATTTTCCCGTCGTCGGAACGGAGCAGATTCAGGGTCGATTCCTTCACATATTTCTTGAAGTTCGGATATTTCTCATAGTAATCATCCAGTGCAACGAGCTGCCCCGCCTGCACCAGCCTCTCCACTGAGGACCCCCGGTCCGTAAAAATGACATCCGGCAAATCGCCGCCGACGATCATCGTGTTCAGCTTTTCTCCGGCCGCTCCTCCGGATTGGATCGGTTCAACCGTAACCTTGCGGTTCTCCTGAATCCACTTCGTCGCCTCATTCTCCCCCCATGGTGATGTCGTGAGCCAGTCGTAGTTGCCATAGAAGCTGAAGGTGACAGGCTTGATCCCGCTGCCGTCATCTGTAGCGGCCCCGGTATTCAAATTGTTCCCGCTTGTGTTCTGTGAAGTGTCAGAATTCCCCCCTCCGCTACAGGCAGCGAGCAGCAGCACCAGCGAAGTCAGCAACAGAGCTACCCATGTCAGGCGTTTGCGCATTCTTTTTCCTTCTTTCTACGTAAGATGGGGACTGCTATTCTTTCAATGAACCGACCATCACGCCCTTCACAAAGTACTTCTGGAGAAAAGGGTAGGTCAGGATAATCGGAATAGTAGCGATCATCATCGTAGCCATAGTCAGTGACTTCGTGGTAATCGTCCGATTCCGGTTCATATGATCCAGCGCGATCGCATTCGAGGAGCCAATCTGGGTCATGATGTTGGAGTTCATCACCTGCCGCAGCAGCGTCTGTATAGGCAGCAGGCGATCCTCGGTAATGTAGATCGCTCCCGTAAACCAGTCATTCCAGTAACCGACTGCAGTGAATAAGGCTATCGTGGCCAGCACCGGGCCGGAGACGGGAATCACGATCCGGAAGAAAATGCCGTAGTTGCTGCTGCCGTCGATTTTGGCGGATTCCTCCAGTCCCTCCGGCAAAGCGCTGAAGAAGGTGCGGATGACAATCATGTTCCAGACGCTGATGATGCCGGGGATAATCAGCACCCAAAAGGTATCCAGCATCCCCAAAGAACGGATGAGTAAATAACTGGGGATAAGCCCTCCGCTGAAGAACATCGTAATCATGAAGAACACCATGTATTGTTTGCGGAAAAGCAAGGTCTTCTTGGACATGCCGTAGGCTAACAGGGCCGTAAAGAAGACGGATAATACCGTGCCGCAGAGCGTTCTGAGAATGGTGATCAGAAACGAATTCAGCAGGCGGTCATCCTGAAACACAATATAATAATTTTCCAGGGTAAAGGCTCTCGGCCACAAGGTTACACCGCCGAGCGCCGTATCGCTCCCCAGATTAAAGGAAATGACGAGCGCGTTCCAAAACGGGTACAGCATGAGTAGCGCCAGCAATGCCAAAAGGATATAAATACTCCGCTGCATCATTTTGTCGCCCAGGCTTAGTCTCATTGTTCGGCCCTCCTAAAAGGTTTATGGAGCATTGTTGTGGTATCTACCAGAGACTTACATCTGCCCGGCGGGCGATTTTGTTGGCTGTCACCAGCAGAAGGACACTGATTACCGCTTTGAACAGCCCTACCGCTGTCGCATAAGAGAATCTGGCATTTAATATCCCGACGCGGTACACATAGGTGTCGATCACATCGGAGTAGGGCCTGAGGATTGGATTGGTTGCAAGCAGCAGAATATCCTCGAAGCCCGCGCTGAGCAGACCGCCGATGGCAAGAATCATAAAGATGACGATAATGGGGGTAATGCTGGGGAGTGTAATCAGGTGAATTTGCTTAAAGCGGCTTGCTCCGTCTATAGATGCAGCCTCGTACAGGGTCGGATCAATGCCGGCAATCGCCGCCAGATAGACAATACTTCCGAATCCGACCTCCTTCCAGACATTTACACTTACCAGAATAGACCAGAAGTATTTCGGTACTGCAAGGAAGTTAACCGGCTCCTGGACCAGATTGAACCGTTCCAGCAGATAGTTCACCGTTCCGTTATCAACGGACAACAGCGAAAATACGAAACCGGATACAATAACCCAGGACAGGAAATAAGGTAGGTAGCTGACGGTCTGGATCACGCGTTTGAAGCCCATATGCCCGACTTCATTCAGCATCAGGGCAAGCAGTATCGGGGCAGGAAAAGAGATAATCAATTTTAACAGGCTAATCACAAGGGTGTTGCGCATCACATTCCAGAACTCCGGCGCCTCGAAGAACATTCTGAATTGCATCCATCCCACCCAGGGGCTATTCATCATACCGCCGAAAATATCGTATTGCTGGAACGCCATAACCACGCCATACATCGGAATGTAACTGAAAATGAATACAAAGATAATTCCCGGCCAAACCATAGACTGCAAATCCAATTGACTGTTAAACTTCTTCCACCTGCTCGGTTTCCCGGCCGTATTCATCCGCTTGACCTCCTCTGGACGATTCTATTGAAATAACGGCAAAAACGGTTTGTTCTTCTCCAGCATTTCATCCAGCAGCTGTTCCGCTACGGTAACCGAAGGCATGAGCGGATGATGAACCATCGCCTGCAAGGCCACATCCCGGTCTCCGTGTACAGCCGCCTCAATGGTAAGGCTCTCGTATTGCTTGACAGCAGCCAGCAGACCTCTGACGGACTGGGGAACCCTGCGCAGCGGAATCGGCAGCGGACCCTGCTTGGTGACTATACAATTCACCTCAATCGAGGCATCGTCCGGCAGGAAATCAATGATTCCGTTATTCCTTACATTCAGCGTCTGGATATCGCGCGAATCATTATGAATGGAACGCATCAGCAGTACTGCCGCCTCCGAGTAATAGGCTCCGCCCCGCTGTTCCAGCTGCCCCGGCTTCTCCTTCAGCTCAACGTTCCGGTACAGCTCAAACAGCTCCTCCTCCACCTTCTTCACGACCTCAGCGCGTGATCCGGCCGTTGCTGCGGCTTCCTTCTGTTCCGCCAGCATCGCATCCGTCATATAGTAATAGCTCAAGTAATAGGAAGGGATAGCTTTCAGACTGTTCAGAAACCGGTAGTCCCAGGAATCAAACGGCACATTGCTTGCCTTATAGCTCTCGGGGTAATCAATAAGCTCCTGCAGCTTGCTCTTCCCGTCAATCACAACATCGGATACCCAGTGCAGATGGTTGATGCCGACAAACTCCGCATAGATCTTCTCTATGGGAAGTCCGAAGAACCCGGAGAGCCACTTTTGAAACCCGATTGGCGAGTTGCATAGACCTACGCTTCTAACCGATGAATATTTGTGAACTGCTTCAGTCACCATCCCGGCCGGATTCGTAAAATTCAGCAGCCAGGCATCCGGTGCCAGCTCCTCGATATCCCTGCAAATATCCAGAATGACCGGGATGGTCCGCAGGCCCTTCATCATTCCTCCGGGACCCGTCGTCTCCTGACCGATGACACCGTATCGAAGCGGAATCAATTCGTCCCACTTGCGTGCTTCCAGCATACCTACCCGGATTTGCGTGCAGACGAAGTCCGCTCCGGCAATGGCCTCCCGGCGATCAAGCGTCTCTGCAACGGTAATCGGCAGTCCGGATTCAGCAATCATGCGCTTGCTCAGTTCCGTAATCGTATGTAACTTCTCTCTTCCTTCTTCAATATCCACCAGCCATATTTCGCGGACAGGAAGCTCCTGGTGGTGCAGGATGATCCCTTCAATTAATTCAGGCGTATACGACGACCCCGCTCCGATAACAACCAGCTTCAATGTTTCCCCCATGATAATTGCTCCTCCTTACCCTGTGATAGATGATCAAGAACCTCCTGATTCACATGCAACCCGCCGCTTTCCATTGCCAGAACGACCGACCCTACAACCGGCTCCCGGGTTAAAATCCTTAATGTGCCGTACGGAGCCGCCTGCTTCACTCTTCGCTCAATGGCCCGGCGGATGATACCCGGGCGGTCTCCCTTGGTCAGCAGGCTGCCTGCAAGCACGATGTCGAAGGACTCCTCCTCCATGGCCAACCGGCGGACAGCCGAGGCAGCCGCCAGACCCAGCTCATCCCCTTGCTTGACCAGCAGCCCGGTAGCCACCGGGTCCCCTTCCTCTGCCGCCTGAAACAGCAGCTCCGCAATTTGGGGAGGCAGGTCTCTGAAATGATCGAGGTAATCCTCTCTTAGCTGCGGGACATTGGAATAGCCCAGCAACTGAGTTAAGCGTTCGCTTAGGACCGTCTTCTGTTCTCTTCCGTCATCCGCCCTGAGGACGCTGCGGAAGACCTCCATACTTAAGTCATAGCCGCCGCCGAAATCCCCGAACCGGTAGCCGAATCCGCCGCATTGATAGGTAGCACCCGCCGGATTCTTGCCGCTGCAGTTCACGCCCGATCCGCAAATCAGCACGATCCCGTAATTCTTCTCTGTACCTGAACGCAACGCATTCCAGGTATCACAGGAAATCTCCGTCCGGGGAAGGCCGAGGCGGCCGATGATAGGCCGTAAAATCCTAAAATCAGCCTCTCTGTCCGCTCCCGCCAATCCGAACCAGGAATAATCCAGTTGCTCCCTGGTCAGCCCGGATGCTGTAATGGCTTCCGCTACAGCCTGCTGCAAGCTATTCTCCGCCTGCTCACGGTTCAGTTGATGATTCCCGTTCCCGCCCTTGCCTGCACCGAGAAGCTTCCCCTGTTCATCTGCAATCATTGCGTAGGTCTTACTGCCCCCTGCATCCACTCCCAAAAAATACTTCACAGATCATTCACTCCTAAATTTCAAGTTAATCGAACAGAAGCGGTAGATTCACGGATGAGAAGCTGAGGAGCAAGCTTCGTTACAGCAGGGGGCATCACCTCCCCATTGATCAGCTTCAGCAGTAAGTCAACGCCGATATTGCCCATCTGCGCCTCTGGCTGTCTGACCGTTGTGAGCCGCGGGTAGAATTCACCGACGAACTGCTGATCATCAAAGCCGACCACGGAGATATCCTGAGGCACCAGAATCCCCTCCTCACGCAGGGCTTGAACAACACCGAGGGCAATAAAGTCGTCTCCCGAAAAAATGGCTGTCGGCAGCTTATCCTCGCGGACCCATCTCTTCGCCACCTCATAACCGCTGCTTACCGTAAAGCCGCAATATTCCGTGCCAAAGGGCGTTAGTCCCGCTTCATCCAGCGCCTGGACATAACCCCGTTTGCGCTCCGTTACACTCAGGAACTCCGAAGGGCCGCCGATATAGGCGATCTGGGTGTGTCCAAGACTAATCAGGTGTCTTGTTGCTTCATACCCGCCCTGATAGTTATCGACAACGACACTCGGAACATCCTCATGCTCGAACTGGTTATCCAGCAGGACAACCGGGATGTTCTTTCGCTTCAGCTCCTCCACATATTCCTTCTCCTCCAGCGGAGACAGCAGGATAATCCCGTCCACGCGGTCCTTCTGGAACAGGAAGTTCACCCCATCATCATCGTTCTCGGCTATGGACAGGGCCAGAAAGTACCCCTGCTCTGCCAGCTTCCGGTTCACCACGCGGATCACACGGTCATAGAAAGAGTCATTAAAGTTGGTAATCGACATCCCGATGACTCCGGTCTTGCCGCGCACAAGGCTCCGTGCTGCTGAATTGGGCTGATAATTCAATTCCTCTATCGCTCTCAGCACTTTCTGGCGGTTGCCTTCACGTACAGAGGGGGAATTGTTAAGTACTCTGGATACGGTCACTACAGAGAGCCCCGACTTCTTGGCTACATCATGAATGTTCATCTAAGTATCTATGCCTCCACACTTAAAAGTTTAAACGATTTAACTTTCAAAGAAATAAAAAAGATTTACTCAGCACGCCATAACTTACAGCCTGACTGAAAAATCGAACATTGGACGTCAGCTTTGCATTTATTAAAAGTATCAAAACCATCCCTAAAGTTTAAAGGTTTATACTTTACACTGATTTTACAACCAATTCCCCCAGCCGTCAATCCATAAAATGCAGCCGGACTTGACTTAATATTTCGGGAGGTTGGATCGCCGGGACTAGTAAGAGCAAAAAAAATCTCATCCCGAAGGATAAGAGAAAGCTTAATGATGCGCAAGCTGAAGCAGAGCCGCTATGATATACTAAACATATGATAAACCAAGTGAGGTGAAGCCAATGAAGTGGGGAGAGATTACAGAATTGCACCCAAGCCGCTTTGTACTGGTGGAAGCAATTAAAGCAAGCTCAAGTAACCGCATGCGTCATTTAGAAGATATGGCAGTCATACAAGATTACGATAACCCGCAAGAAGCGTGGAGCGGCTATAAAAAGCTGCATAAACTTCATCCAAACCGTGAACTGTATGTATTCCATACAAGCAGAAATGATGTTGAGGTTGTGGAAGAGTTTTTCTCAGGAGTAAGGCAACCGATATGAAGTTACACCTCCTCCATGGCCTGCCTATTATTTCTTTGACACTAACTCACCAAGGTAAATCCATTTCTCTTAGGAATCTTTTATTTGATACTGGCTGTGCTGCAACCGTCTTTGATTCCGATATACTTGCTGTAATAGGTATCGATATTGATTTTATTAACGGAAGAGCCAAGCGAATGTATGGAGTAGGAGGAACGAGCGAAATTTGTTATAAGCAGCAGATTCCCGACTTTTGCATTGAAGGTATCGATTTGAGTGATTTTCCCATACAGCTTGGTTCGATTCAAGAGCCTTACGGCTTTGATGGAATTATTGGCATTGATTTTATGATGAGCGCCAAATGCAAGGTGAATTTTGAAACCATGACCATCGAACTTGATAAATAAACCAAGCGATGCCCCATCAGAGGTCAGCAAGCGCTTGGTTTATTTTTGCCCGCAACAAAAAACCTCCCCTCATCCCGAAGGATAAGAGAAGGCTTAAACGCATCACCTCTGAAGCATGGCAGCTATATTTTCAGCTCCCCAAGCTTGATCAGCTCGACAACCGCTTGCGAACGGCCTTTTACGTTTAATTTTTGCATTACGTTTGAGATGTGGTTGCGGACGGTTTTTTCGCTGATGAATAACAGTCCGGCAATATCCCGTGTAGTTTTGTCCTGCACAAGAAGCTCGAATACTTCGCGTTCACGATGCGTCAGCAAAAATTTGCTATGATGTTCGTTGCCCTTCAATGGTGTCACCCCTCCTTGCCCTGGGTTTGTTTGGTATAACAAGGTAAAGGGATACAGTCAAAACATACTATGTGGAGGGGCAGTTAATGGTGCTGTCGCAGCATTAAATTGGGCGGGGGCAGGCGCGGAGCATGGACAAACCCGGTACTTCTGACCGGAATGCACACAAAAAACGGCTGCTGCTCCTTAGTCATTAAGGCGGCATCCGTCGGGCAATGTCTATAGAAACCACGCTGCTAAAGGGTTGCTCAGGAAAAAAAATTGCTGAACATCCTTCCTGCCCGCAGCGTGAAACGGCTAACGTTACCGGTCCGTCACGCCCTTGCGGTCACGCCGGTTTCTCCGGTAAGGCTTGTTGCACCCCAAGTGTAAAGTATGAAATGGATTCCATAGCAAGCTTTTTATCGGCCGAAAAGCTGTTCATTTCTATGTTAGAATAATGACATACCAGTCTCACACAGGAGGCGCAGACGAACGTGGCTAATATTAAAGAAATCGCCCGGATGGCCGGAGTGTCTGTAACGACCGTCTCACGGGTGCTCAATAATCATCCGTATGTCAGCAAGGACAAAAGAGCCGCTGTATTGCAAACGATTGAGCAGCTCGACTATACCCGCAATATGAACGCCGTTCATCTGATTACCGGACGTACCGGTGCGGTGGCGGTGATTCTGCCGTATATTCATGCTTTTTATTTCTCGATTATTATGAATGGACTTGCACACGAGGCGCTGCTCTCGCAATACCGGCTGATTCTGTGCCAGAGCAATTACCTGGAGGAAGAAGAAATCAAAGTGCTGGAGATGCTGCGCCATAAAGAGATTGACGGTGTTGTTATTGTATCTACTGCGCTGAAACCGGACATCATCGAGGAGTACACGGCCTACGGTCCGGTCGTCACCTGCCAGGACAGCGGAGAGCGGCGCTATTCCTCTGTCTATATTGAGCATTATGCGGCTTTCAAGGAAGGGCTGGAGTACTTGACCAGCAAAGGTTACCGCTCCATCGGGTATTGTGAAGGAAGGAGTAACGGCAGCAGCGCCGTGATCCGGCAGGCTGCTTACCGCGAATTCATTGCTGAGCATAAGCTGGCTTTTGAAGAGGAATGGATGATCTATGACTGTACAACGGAGGAAGACGGCGCAGCCGCTGCACAGTCCCTGCTGAAGATGCCACAGCGGCCGGAAGCCATAATTATTACTGGAGACCATGTCGCCGCCGGGCTGATTATTGAAGCGCGCAGAGCCGGCCTCAGCATCCCTGGGGACCTCGCAGTTATGGGCTTCGATAACCAGCCGATCGGACGGCTGCTTCAGATTACCACCATGGACAACCACCTGTATGAGATGGGGGCCGCCGCCTTCCGCATTATCCATGAGCAGATTCACTCGGAGCGCCCCGAGCCGGTCTACCGCAAGCTGGACTACCGGATTATTGAGCGGGCTACGGTGTAGAATCCGATCAGCCGGAAATTTATATATACGAACTGCGTCTTCCGCCTGCCGGGAGGCGTATTTTTGCATTTTATTTGTGCGGATCAGTATGAATATGATAATTATCACATTTTTATTGACAGCCAATAGGGGGAGATTTATGATAAGTCCATTATTGATAACGATTATCATTTTCATAAATGAAAAGGGGTATCCATACAGATGAAAATAGGCTATGCAGTACCCGCAGGTTTGCTTGCGGCTTCCCTCCTGTTTGCCGGCTGTGCAGGCAAGGACAACAGTAATAACGATGGCAACAACGGCAACAGTGGTAACAACTCAGGGAATAATGCTGCAGCCCAGGCAGGCAGCGGGGCAGAAAGTGTAGCGAAGGCCGGAGGTGAGACGAATGCAGATTTCACCACTGCCATCGATGAATACCGCAAATACGTCATTGAACAATGCGATGCGTTCGTTAAGCAGACCGAGGGCTTCACGGATGCTGTCAAGGCGGGCAAGCTGGATGAAGCCAAGGTGCTGTATGCTCCGGCACGCATGCATTATGAGCGGATCGAGCCGATCGCTGAAGCGCTTGGGGATCTGGACCCGAACATTGATGCCCGTGAGAATGATGTAGATGCTGCGGACTGGCGCGGCTTCCATAAGATTGAACAGGCTCTCTGGCAGAACAATACAACGGAGGGCATGACGGATGTCGCGGACCGCCTGCTGAAGGATGCGCAGCTGCTGCGCGCCAAGGTGGAGACGGCCGGAATCGATGCCAATCTGCTCGTTACCGGGGCTGTTGAGCTGCTGAATGAGGTCTCCTCCTCCAAAGTAACGGGGGAAGAGGAGCGTTATTCCCATACGGATTTGTATGATTTTGTGGCGAATGTGGAGGGGGCCCAGAAGATCTATGAGCTGCTGAAGCCGGAGCTGGCCAAAAAAGACCCGGCCCTTGAGCAAACCATCGGCGAGCGGTTCACCGCCTTAATGAATGAGCTGGCGCCGTTCAAATCGGGGGAGGGCTACGTCTCTTACGAAACGCTCAAACCGGAGGAGGTCCGCAGGTTAAGCCAGAACCTCGACGCCTTGGCTGAGCCGCTATCCAATATGGGAACGATTCTGGGAGTGTGACGATATGAACAAGAAAGATAAGAATTCCCGGAATAAGGCTGACGCGGATCACGGGATTCCTGCGCCGGAGACCAAACTGTTCAACACCAAATTCAGCCGCCGCGATATGCTGCGGCTGACCGGTGCCTCGGGTCTCGGGCTGCTGCTCGGCGGAGGCGGTGTGGGCGGCATTATGGCGGCACGCCAGGCAGCAGGACGGGCGGTCCCGGCCGCCGCAGCCTCCGGGCAGAATGAAGAACAGGCGGATACGATCCCCTTCTACGGCAAGCACCAGGCGGGGATTCTTACCCCTGCGCAGAATTTTCTGTGCTTCGCTTCATTTGATGTGACGACTACCAAGGTCAGTGATCTGAAAAAACTGCTGGAGGACTGGACTGCCGCCGCCGCTGCCCTGACCTCGGGTACGATGATCGGCACGGCGAACGACAAGCCCAATCTCCCGCCTACTGACACCGGCGAGGCGGACGGCCTCACCCCTTCCAAGTGCACGCTTACCTTCGGGGCAGGTCCGGCCCTGTTCGACAGCCGCTTCGGCCTCTCCGGCAAACGGCCCGCCTCCTTCACCGAGCTCCCGGCATTCACAGGGGACAGCCTGGAGCCGCAGTGGTGCGGCGGCGATCTCTGTGTGCAGGCCTGCGCGGACGATATGCAGGTGGCGTTCCATGCCATCCGCAATCTCGCCCGTATCGCCAGGGGTACGGCGGTGCTGCGCTGGACCCAGGAAGGCTTCCAGCGCAGCGGCAGCGCCGATCCGTCAGGCGGCACCCCGCGTAATCTGCTTGGCTTCAAGGACGGTACGGGGAATCCGGACGTTACCGATGAGACGCAGATGCGAAATATCGTCTGGAGCGGCAGCGCCGATGGCCCGGCCTGGATGAACGGGGGCACGTATCTTGCGGTGCGGCGCGTACGGTTCCGTATTGAGGTCTGGGACCGCTCCTCGCTGAGCGATCAGGAAGCCACCTTCGGGCGGCACCGGCAGAGCGGTGCACCGATTGGAGCCGGAGATGAATTCGCCGAGCTGAATCTGGCAGCAGCCGATGCCAGCGGCAAGCCCGTCATTCCGCCGGATTCCCATTCCGCCCTCGCTCATGGGGACGGCTCGGTCAAGATTCTGCGGCGCTCCTACTCCTATTCCAGCGGCATGGATCTCAAGACCGGACAGCTTGATGCCGGTCTGGTGTTCATCAGCTTCCAAAAGGATCTGATGAAGCAGTTCGTCAGCATCCAGCAGCGCCTTGCGAAGAATGACCGGCTGAATGAATACATGGTTCACACCGGCAGCGCCGTCTTCGCCTGCTTCCCGGGTGTACGGGAAGGCGGATATATCGGGGAGCTGCTGCTCGAGGGATGAAATGCCTAGGCTGTGACCGGTGACGCTGAGGAAGCAGGAGCTATGGGGATTGCGAGGCCGAAAGCGCAGCGGCGATTCGGGGACCGGAGAGGACGGAAAGGTAGCTGATCGTTACGGACTGAGAGGCCTTTATTTTCTCTTTTCGAGCATATTCAGCTACTCCAACGGACTGCACGGCGCTTATTTCCGCTACAGCGGGCGTTTTCCTCCCAATTATTTGTACATAAGCTCCACTGAGTCCGTTTAACTTGCAGAAACGTTAATATTACTAAAATAGGCGCAGCTGAGTCCGTTGCAATTGACCCCTCCTCGCTAAACTTGAAGGGAATGATCCCGATGATGATCACGGTTACACATAGTCCATGGCGGCCGATCAGGGCAGTGCTGCTGCTCCTCTGCCTGCTTGTGCTGCTCCCCGGCGCGCCGGCTTCTGCGTCAGGCGCGCCGGCTTCTGCGTCAGGCGCGCCGCTGGATGAGCTGCTGCCGCCTGTAGGCAGCGCACTGGTCGAGGCCGGCCAGAGCCGCTGGGAGGCGGCGGCGGCCGATGTTGAATCGTTCGCGGCGCTGTGGCGCAGCGCGAACGAGAGCAAGCCGGACCCGGCACTCGCCGGTCCGGCTGCTGAGGTGGACGCCGCGCTGGACGCCGCGGCGGAAGCCTTGGCGGGCGGCGGCGGAGCGCCCGCCAAGGCGGCCCTGTCCACGCTCGCCCGCAGCGTGGACGCGTTCGTCACCGCCGCCGCAGGCGAAGGCGGCGGTGACACGGGCGCCGCCGGACGCGCAGCGGCGGCGAAGCTGCTGCCCGCGGCGGAGCGCACGCGGGATGCGGCGCGCAGCGCCGACTGGGCCGCGGCGGCGGAAGCCTACCGCGCCGTGGTGAACGGCTGGACGCCAGTGGAACGCGGCATCCGGGCGGACAATCCCGCCGTCTACGGCTTGCTGGAGACGAAGATGAGCCTGCTGCGCATTGCGCTGCAGGCAGAGCCGGTCCGTGGAGAGGCCGCGCAGGCGGAAGCGGAAGCGCTGGTGACGCTGCTGTCCGGCTACAGCGAAGGCAAGGCCGTCGATACCGGTGGCGCGCCAGCGGAGCCGGCTTCCATTGAAGGGCTGATCAGCTATCTGAAGCAAGCTTCCGCCTCTGCCCAGACCGGCGACAGCACAGCAGCCGCAGATATAATGGAACAGTTCATCGCTGCCTGGCCTTCGGCCGAAGGCCAGGTCCAGCTGGCCTCACCCAAGGTCTATGCCAGCGTCGAGAACAAGAGCACCGCCGTCACCGGTTATCTGCTCTCCAGTCCTCCGAAGCTGGACCAAGCGCTATCGCTTATGGACACAATGCTCTCTGAGCTGACGCCGCTGGCCGGGGAACAGACTTATACCGCATGGGATGCGGCACTCATTCTGCTGCGCGAGGGGCTGGAGGCGATTCTTGTACTCGCCGCCCTGCTTGCCTATCTGCGCCGTGAAGCAGTACCGGCGGCCCGCCGCTGGGTCTGGTCCGGCGCGGCAGCGGGTCTGGCTGCAAGTATCGGCCTCGCCGTATTGCTGACCTATTCCCTCTCCCAAGCCGCCTCCGGTGGCGCACGCGAGCTGATCGAAGGCATCACCGGCCTCGTCGCTGTGGTCATGATGCTCACCGTCGGCCGCTGGCTGCATGGGAAATCCAGCACGGCAGCCTGGAATAAATATGTGGACCGCCAGATGCAGGGCGCTCTGGCCAAAGGAAATCTATGGTACCTGTTCTTCATCGCTGCGCTGGCCATTTTGCGCGAAGGGGCCGAGACTACGATTTTCTACGCAGGAATGGCACCGGCCATTGATACCTCTCAACTGCTGCTCGGGATTGGCAGTGCCCTTGTGGTCCTGATTATCCTCGGCTATGCCATGATTGCACTGAGCGCCAGATTGCCGGTTGCCGCCTTCTTCCGCGCTGCTACAGTGCTGATCTACTATCTGGTGTTCCGCTTCCTCGGTGAGAGCCTTCACGCCTTGCAGATCGCCGGCAAGCTGCCCGCCCATAACGGGCACAGGCTGCCTTCCATCGGCTGGCTTGGCATGTATCCGACCTGGGAGACCACCATCCCGCAGCTGCTTGTCCTCGTCTTCATCCTCTGGGAGCTGCTGCGCAGCAGACGGACTGCAAATAGGACAAAGGCTGCAAACGGGATCACGAAGTAAACATTTTTACTATAAAGAGCTGCAATCTGTGCGTGTGCTCCTCAAACACGCAGATTGCAGCTTTTTGTATCTCCTTCCATATGAGTTAGCCGTATTCCCATCCGCCAATGCATTAAGCAAAGATGAATTAGTGGAAAAACGTCACTTACTAAAAGAGTAGGATCCTTTTTAAGGATGATAGATGGAAAAACAGCAGTTAATTTTTCCGCAATCAGCTTAAAATGGAATTTGAGCAAAATTAAACAGCAAAAATCCAATTATTTTCCACGACAAACTGAATTATGAGTTAACAAGTAACAAAAATCCAACTGTTTCCTCTTACAATAATCATTCCATCCTCCTCTCCTCATTCCTTTCACCCCCACTCCCCTACCACAAATCCACCACCTCCATCTCCTTAATTCAGCCCCAGATCAGCCTTAAACCAAACTGCCTATTGCAACCTTCCGCAATTTGTTTTATCCTGAGTATGAAAATAATTTTCTTAATAAACATATGTATTGTGTAAAATAATTTCAGAAAGCGGTGCATTCGGCCAGATTAAGTATTCATTCTACATGTGCATCTTATAAGTAGAGAAAGCTACATGAATCTGAATCTATAGAAAAGAAGGTGAACGCTTGTCTCCCATTCTGCATGCTCTGGAGCATGACAAGCCCAAGCTGTCGCAAATGGAACGCAAGCTGGCTGAGCGTATTCTGGCCTCGCCCGGGGAGATTGTCCATATGGGCATCACCGAGCTGGCGGAGGAATGCGGCATCAGCACAGCGACGATTACGCGGTTCTGCAAAGCGCTGCACTTCAAGGGGTATCCCGATTTCAAGCTCAAGCTGGCGGCTGAGCTGGCGCATAGCGATGGCTCGCCGGAGACCGGCAGCTCCTCTTATCAGGACATCGTGGCCGGCAATCCGCTGCAATTCATTGTAGAGGCCATGCAGGCCAACCACCTGGCTTCGATCCGGGATACCACCTCGCTGCTGGATCTGAGCCGGCTGCAGCAGGTCATTGATCTGCTGTGCCGGGCGCGGCGGGTTGATCTGTACGGGATGGCAACCTCATCCATCGTAGCCCAGGATTTCTATCAGAAGCTGATCCGCATCGGTGTGAACTGTACCGCTTTTGCCGATTCCCATATGCAGATTACTTCCGCTTCCTCACTCTCTTCCGGCGATGTAGCCTTCGCAGTCTCTTATTCAGGAGAGACCCCGGAGACGGTGGATGCCTTAACCTGTGCGGCCGCAAGCGGCGCAGCCACGGTGTCGTTAACCTCATACGGAAGCAGTACTCTCGCTACACTCGCTGATATTCCGCTGTTCTCCTCGTCTCTTGAGCAGGGCATGCGGCGCGGTGATATGGCCTCACGGATCGCACAGCTGCACATTATCGATATTCTGTTCACCGGCATGGTCAGTACCCGGTTTGGAGATTTCATCCCCAAGCTGGAGCAATCTTATCTGAACGTCCAACATTACCGTCATAAACGGGGAGGTCAAATCTAATGAACATTTTGAAATTTCAGCATGAAGAAGATTTCGCAGCCACAGGAGCTAACCTGATCGCCAGTCTGCTGCAGAGCAATCCCAGAGCCGTTCTGGGGCTGGCTACCGGAAGCTCCCCTGTCGGGGTATACGAGAAGCTGGTGGAGATGCACCGCAAGGGCAATGTCAGCTTCGCCAAGGCATCATCCTACAACCTGGACGAATATGTCGGACTGCCTGTGGATCATCCACAGAGCTACCGGAGCTTCATGAATGAGCATCTGTTCAATCACATTGATATCGACCTGGCACGCACTCATGTGCCTAACGGAAATGCTCCGGACCTTGCGGCCGAATGCCGTGCGTATGACAAGCTGCTGGAGGATAACGGTCCGGTGGATCTGCAGATCCTAGGCATCGGCAGCAATGGCCATATCGGCTTCAACGAGCCGGATGCCAGCCTGAGCAGCGGAACACATGTGGTCGATCTGCTGGAAGAGACCCTTGAAGCCAACGCCCGCTTCTTCGAGCGTGTAGAGGATGTGCCGCGTCAGGCGGTAACAATGGGCATCGGCGGAATTCTTAAGGCGAAGCAGATTGTACTGCTTGTCCGCGGGGAAGAGAAGGCGGAAGCGGTTAAAAATGCGCTGGAGGGCCCAATCACTACCCAGTGTCCCGCCTCGCTGCTGCAGAGCCATCCAAATGTGGTCGTCCTGCTGGATGAAGGAGCCGCGAAATGGCTGAAATAAACGGTGCGCACGGAGAATTGTTGTACGGTAAGGTGCTGACTCCTGACGGAATCACCGAGCAGGGTGTAATTGCCGTAGCGGATGGCTTGATTCAATATGCCGGAGAAGCCTCCTGGCTGCCCGCAGCCTATGAGAGCTGGCAGACAGTCACCCGGGAGCCGCAAGGTCTGCTGATCCCCGGATTCGTCGATGTGCATGTGCACGGCGGAGCCGGACATGACTTCATGTACAGCGATGCAGATGCGCTTGACGATATCACACGGTTCCATGCCTCACACGGGACGACCTCTATGCTTGCTACAACCATGACGGCTGCCAAGGCAGACATCGATCAGGTGTTAGCTGAGGTGGATGCTTATCGTTCCCGTGAAGGCGGCATGCCTTATGCAAGGCTGGCAGGTGTACATCTGGAGGGACCGTTCATCAGCGTGAGATGGCCAGGAGCGCAGAATCCTGAGCACATTGTTCCGGCTAATATAGAATGGCTGGAGGAATGGGAGGAAAAGTATCCGGGAATGATCCGTCAGGTCACCCTGGCTCCTGAGCGTGAAGCTGCTCTGGAAGCTATCCAGTGGCTGCGCAAGCATGGCATTACGGCTGCGCTCGGCCACACAGATGCCACATTCGAGCAGGTGATTACCGCTGCCGATGCCGGGCTGAACCAGGCGGTACACATGTTCAATGCTATGACGCCGCTGCATCACCGCAAGCCGGGAACGGCCGGTGCCGTCCTGTTCGATCCCCGGATCAGAGCAGAGGTCATTGCCGACGGCATCCATGTTCATCCGGCAGCCATCAGCCTCATTACCCGGCTCAAAGACAATCATAATCTGCTGCTGATCACAGATGCCATGTCAGCAACCGGACTCAGCGACGGAGAATATGCCATAGGTGATCTGCCTGTGATCGTCAAGGACGGCATAGCCACGCTGAAGGAGCACCCCGAAGCGCTGGCCGGCAGCACACTGACGATGATTAGCGGGTTCCGTTATCTGGTTCAGGAGGTTGGTCTCAGTCTGCTGGAAGCCTCACAGGCTGCCAGCCTTAATCCGGCGCTGTCGCTCGGCATGCAGCGGTCTATCGGAACGCTTGAGGCAGGGAAGCGCGGCGATATTCTGCAGCTGGATCAAGACCTGAACCTGCGGGGCGTATGGATCGGCGGACGCAAGCTGGAGGCCTAATCCGGATAAGACACAGCTTTGTATTCGTATAAACGCAGGCAATGCAGCCCTCTTACCCGGCTTTCCGGGTGAGAGGGCTGCATTGTTTGTATCTGTCGTCATTCACTTTTGCCCTGCTGTGCCGTCATTTGAATAAGCCTCATATCCCTCTGGAATACTATCTTCATTCAAGGCACTATGCTGTAGCACCTGCTTACTGTCCGCTGCGCGCAGGGAAAATCCGTTCCGCCATGATGCGGAATTCATTCGCGAAGCCTCTAAGCGGATGTCCGGCACGGAATTCCCGGGCATAATAATCGGCCCGTTCCACGAAATCCGGGTTCGCCGAGACATAGACATTGCTGACGTATGTGTTGCCTTTTTTAACCTCTGCGGCGATTTTGTTCTTGATCTCCCCCGGAAGCGTGTCTTTATCATCCCCCATACTGCTTCTGGACATCAGCCCGTTATTGCCGTTCCCCGGATAATCTTCGGGAGCCGCCATACCTGTACCGCCAATGGTTCCAGTGCCTGTCAGACTTCCCGGAATGCCGGCCATGGAGCCGCCTGTTCCCGTCATTCCCGGAACCCCCGCAGCAGTTCCTCTTCCGGTAGCTTTGTCGCGGGTGGTACTCCGGGTGTGAACCTTGCCCGAAGCATCCTCCAGCATTACAGCGACATAAGCGCTTCTGCCAACCATAATAACGTTAGTTGAACGGACTTCCCGCATCGCCGCAACACGGTCAGCCAATTCCTTGCTCATCTCCATGCTGCCGAAGTCATCGTCACGGTTCATGTCCCGTGAGGAGTTCACGTGGATTCGCCCGTCTGTCCCCCGTACACTTTTCGTCTGCATATTGCCGCTATCTGCCGAATGGCCGGCACCGCAGCCGGTCATACTTATGGTGCCGAGCAGCAAGGCTGCAGACACGGACAAGCCTAATTTCGATCGCAACATTCCTTCATCCCCCATCACAGAATAATGTAGTGTAGTGTGACAACCCTTAGCATGGCTCCTCCGCTGCCCGGTTATCCAGAAAGGATTTGGCAGAGCTGCCCCCATAGTCACATGTAAGAGAACTCCGGCGTATCTTATATAACAGCAGACTGTGTTTCTCCGCGAGAGTCCAGATCAGGAGGGGTAAGCTTGAGAATTCTATTTACGTTTTATGTACCGAGCGGCGGGGTTGAGACCCTGAACAGACTGCGGTGTGAGAGCCTTCAGAAGAACGGCATCGAATGCCATGTGCTCTATCTCATGCCGGGGTCCGGCACCCACAATAGTGTAAGCTTCCCGGTATTTGTCACGAACCAGGATGAAGAGATCAGAACGGTACTGAATACCCATCATTATGACGCCATTATCGTAACCTCCGATTATCTGCTGCTGGAACGCCTGCGCCGGCTGGGGTATGGCGGCATCCTGATCTACGAGTCCCAGGGTCTGGGAACACGAAGCGAAGCCCGCAATGTGATTATAGAGTCCGTGCCTTATCTCCAAGCCTTCTGCAATGCCGTGCTGATTCCCCCCACCGATCATTTACTGGAGCTGTTTATCGAGATCTGCCCCTGGCTACAGCGCTATGTTATTCCGAACCTCGTGGATGTACAAGGATTCCGTTATATCCCAGCCGAGGCACCCGTTGATCCTGTCATCGCCTGGGTAGGGCGGCTGGAATCCAACAAGAATTGGAGCGAGTACCTGAAGATTGCCCACCATATCCGTAAAGCGAAACCTAACCTGCATCTCTGGATGTTCCATGATCCGAGCTTGGCCTCCGATGACCAGAAGGCAGCATTCGATGAAGAGCTGCATGCTCTTGGCCTGAATGACCGGCTGAATGTGTTCACAAATATGCCTAACCAGATGATGCCTGTCTACTATTCATCGATTGCTGCTTCAGGAGGCTTCCTGCTGTCCAGCTCTGTCACAGAAGGCTTCGGATATGCCGTAGCTGAGGCTGTCTGCTGCTCCTGTCCTGTACTCAGTACGGATTCCGACGGGGTCAGATCCTTCATCACCCATAATATTACCGGCAAATTCTATCCGCTTGG
This sequence comes from Paenibacillus sp. FSL R7-0210, assembly GCF_038009085.1. NCBI lineage: Bacteria > Bacillati > Bacillota > Bacilli > Caryophanales > Paenibacillaceae > Paenibacillus > Paenibacillus sp. FSL R7-0210. Next base: position 203,438 of record NZ_JBBPAR010000001.1, on the reverse strand, counting down.
CAATGTGGAGGCAGCTGTGAACGAAGGCCTGGAGCTGATGAATAACATTCCGCTACGTGAAGCCATTTGCTATCAGGGCCGCCAGCATATGGTTACGCATTTCGGATTCGATCAGTATGCGCATTCCTTCCGCGAGATGATGAATTCCTTCTCTATCTTCTAACTATTGCAAGCTTCATATCCCCTGTATTCCGGCAAAAAACCTTCAACCCCCAGCATCAGCCGGGGGTTGAAGGTTTCTCTGTGTATGGCATTCTGCCCTGAGGCGTTACGTACCTTGTCTGGACACCATCTCAAACAGCTCAGCCTGGAAAATCTTCACGCTTCTCTCCCAGGTAAACTGCAAGGAATCCCGCTCTCCTCTGGCAGCCAGACGCCGGCGAAGCTCCTGGTCCTTAATGAGCGTCACGATATCCGCAGCAAGACGGTTCTCATGCCGATACGACATCAGGCAGTTCTGCCCGTGTGCGCAGTATTCGAGGTTCCCTCCTGAATATACGGTGACCAGCGCCGCACCGCAGCGCATCGCCTCCAGCCCCGGCAACGAACCGGCGTCATTGGTACTTGAGCTGACAAAAATATCTGTCTCATTATAATGATAAGCCAGCTCATTGTCATTGCCGGGTGTCCTAAGCTGATAGCGACCGGTGTTGAGCAAGGCCTGCAGACTCAACGAGGCCGCAAATTCAGCAGGAGGGGTCATAATATAGATCTCCACCTCAGGATGAAGCCGCTTGACCATATCAAGCTGCTGAATCAGATATTCCTGCTCTCGGTGGCCGGAGAATCCGCCTTCTGGGCGCCGCATAATGGCCGAGATGATCAGCGGCCGGTCCGGAGTGTCGCGTAAATGCGTATTATGGAAATCCGAATCAACACCGACCGGAACAATTCTGCCCTTAATGCCATGATTGATCCGTATGACCTCCTGCTGCCAGCGCGACAGTACAAGCAGGTTGCGGGTAATGCCGTAGGAAGCAAACGACTGATTATTATCCGGTAGGAAATTCGGCTCATAGCATAAAGCCAACCGGATATGCAGCCCCTTGCCCTGCCGGCTGGCCCGCTCGGCAACCGGAACGGTTGTATAATAATTGGAGATAATTACATCCCCATAAGGAAAATCATGTTCCGTAAGTACCGTAGCGGGTGCAGTAATAATCGGACATTTCATCTCATATTCAACAAAGCCATGGCTGGGCAAAAGAACAACGACCTCATGGCCAATTTCAGCCAGACGGTTAGCCAGTTCGGTTATCATCCGCTGCGCGCCGCCTCTGGATAAGGTCAGAACCGGAAAGGTCAGTCTCAATTCCTTCTCTCCTTTCTCAGCAGCTCCGTCAATTTACCCCTGTGCATGAACTGCACCTTGGCAATTTCCCGGTTCTGCGCTTCGCTGTGCAGGACCGAGCCCATCTCATTATGGACGCGGTAATCCAGCAGCGGCTCTTCTATATAAGACCACTCATAATGAGGCAGAATCCGCAGCCACATATCATAATCCTGTGTATACAGGAGGGTCTCATTAAACATACCGACCCTAGAGAGGATCTCCATATCTAACAGCACCGTGCTGCCGTTCACCGGACAGCCGGACATCATGGTCTGTATGAGGGCCGGCCTGCTCCAGGCCGGCATTCGGACTATATCGGAGAACCGCTGCCCGTACTCATTAATATAGTAGTAAGCCGTATGATTGAAGGAGGTGCCCGAGCTGCGGATGGATTCTATCTGCCGTCTGATTTTATCGGGATGAAACAGATCGTCCGCGCTTAACCAGGCAAAATAAGCTCCGCTTGCCACCTCGATTCCCTTATTGAGGGCCGAGCCAGTCCCTCCGTTGGTCTTGCGGACATACACAATCCGGCTTCTATAGGCGTCAAGCTTCTCCGTATGGAGCGTTGAGCCGTCATCCACCACGATCAGCTCAATATCCGTGTAGCTCTGGGCCAGCACGCTTTCGACTGCCAGAGATACGTAAGGACAATTATAGAACGGAATTACCACCGAGACCTTGGTCTTCTGATTCATGCCCCGGCCTCCTCCCTGAGTCATTTATACGGTCTTGCAGGCGAGCAGGGCGTCCAGCGGAGCGTGATTCTCACCGAAGGCTTCCCGGAATGAAGGATTCTCCGCATGGTGAAAGCCCTTCAGTACAGTTACAGCGTAGCCCAGCTTCAGAAAATCCTCAGGCTCCCAGCCGCTCCAGTGTTTCTGGTAATACTCTCCATGCAGATTGAAATGGTCCTTTCCCTCCTGCGGGAAGAAGCCCCGCGGTGTAAATACGACGACACGGTTCGCAGCGATGAGCTCTGCCTTACGCAGCAGTTCCATGCCTTCACTCATCGAGAAATGCTCCAGCGAATCGATCAGAGTAACCGCAGAGAAGGTTCCCGGCAGGAACAGCTTATCGATATGACCGGCATCGGCATGAACCGGAATGATATGGGGAGCCTTGTATTTGCGGTGCAGCAGATAAGGCCTGTGGATATCCAGCCCCAGCACCACAGCGGCTTCATACCGCTCCAGCAGCGTACCGGTACCGCTGCCGATATCCAGTATACTCTCGGAGAATTTCAGCTGCTCCAGCAGGACCGGCAGGAAGTCTTTCACTTCGATTTCCCGGTACATATGCTCTCCCTCCTAAGCGTTAGTTGCCTGACCTTGGGCTGTGCTGCAGTGCCGGCTGTGCGCTCCGGCAGCTAGCCGCCCATGGAGGCAATCAGGGCGCTTAACGGAGCGTGATAACGGGCACTGGTTGCTGCAGCTTCAGCCATAATGACATCGTAGTGTCTGAGCGTGCCCATTCCCTCATGCCGGCGGTAAGCCGTCAAGGACTGGTTCAGCATCACCGGTGCATAACCGTTCAGAATCGCCCGGTACCACAGATCATAATCATGGGTATACGGCAGTGCTTCATCGAACATCCCGATGGCTCCGAAGATCTCCCGCTTGAACATCACCGTACAGCCGTTGATGGGATTGCCGTACAGGAAGCAGCGCAGATATTCAAGCTGGTTCGGGAATACGGCCGCAGCATTCAGCTCCATAGCCTGCGAGTTTCCGTTAATGTAATTGAAGTTGGTGTACGAGATCAGCAAACGGTTCTGTTCCATGAACAGAACCTGATTATTGATCTTGTCACGATAGAACATATCATCCGAGCTGAGCCAGACTACATAATCTCCCGTGGCATGCGCAATACCGTGGTTAAGTGCCGAAGCGGTGCCGCCGTTGGCCTTGCCCAGATAGTGAATGTAGGGCAGATAAGGGGTAATCCGCTCTGCATGCAGAGTTGAACCGTCATCCACTACGATAATCTCATAAGGCTGCCAGGATTGGCTTATGGCGCTCTGCAGCGCCTGCTCAATATAAGGGCAATTGTAAAAAGGAATAACTACGGATACTCTGGGCTTCATAACAACCTTCCTTCCTTACCGGCCCTTGTATAGCCGATAATATCCGCCAGCGAACGGTCCAGCGCAATCTCCGGCATCCAGCCGGAAATAACAGCATAGTCCCCCGATTTTTCAGGCGGTACCTTACTATCAGCAGATTCAAATGGAGGCTTCGCCGGAACGGCAGGTGTCGGGGAAGGATTGCCCCGACTGTGCTCCTCCTGCGGGCCCCAGTCCATCGCAACCGGAGCTGCGGCATGGGTCAGCAGCTTCGCCGCAACCTCCCCCAGCTCCCGCTCTGTCCCGGAATCAATGCGGTAGATCCTTCCTGTCTCGCCCGAATCCAGAATGAAGCCATAGGCCCTGACCGCATCACGCACATCCAGAAAGTCACGCAGCGCATGGCGCGAGGAGAGCCGAAACGCAGCAGGTGCAGCCGATCCGGTTACAGCGGCTGCTTCACTGCGCACAATATGCTGTGCCAGCAGGGAACAGAAGCCGGTGGACGGACCCGGACCAATCAGGTTCGAGGGCTCCGCCATCAGCACCGGCTGTGCAAACAGCGTTGCCCAGGCTAGCGATACCAGCTCCTCCAGCGTCTTGCTAAGGCTATAGGGGTGGGGCGGATCTGCCGCACCCGGTCTATACTTAAGCCGGGAGCCGGCCACCAGAATACGGCTGGCCGGCTGGACACGCAGCGCCTCAAGCAAATATAGAGTAGCCATTACATTGGTTTCCATGTAGAGCAGCGGGTCCCTCCAGGACTCCGGAACCGAATTCTTGCCTGCCAGGTGCAGCACCTGATCCGGCTTCACCGCTCCAATCATTGCCGCCACAGCCCTGCGGTCCCCCAGGTCACAGACATACTGCTGAACGCCGTCCGGGAACAACTCCGCGGCTGGCTTGCGGCGGACTACAGCAGTCACCTCCGCTCCTCCGGCGGCAAAGTAGGCCACGGCATGCCTGCCGGTAAAGCCGGAAGCTCCGGTAATAAGGAGACGCCGCCCGCTCATGTCAGCAGCTCTGAGCTGCGCATAAAGTCGGCAAGCTCGCTAAGCATCCGGGGATAGGAAGGCAGCTCAATCGTGACATCGCTTCTCGTACTGATCAGCGTCCGGTCCTGAACCGGCGTCTGCTGCGGGATGATCTCAACATCCTCTTTATGAAATGCGGTCTGCATCATCTGCAGCAGCTGATATTTGCTTACGGGCTGCGGGTGGGCCAGATGAATCAGCCCGGAGAGATCCGAGTCCAGCAGGGAATCGATGGCTTTGGCCAGCTCCAGGGTGGTGACTCCATTCCACATCACGCATTCATATCCGGTTACCCGGCCTTTCTGGGCCAGAAACCATTCCATGAGGCCGATTCCGCCGGAGCGGATCTCGGGCCCGATAATGGAGGTACGGATCGTGAGATGTCCGGGATCGCGCACTTCTCCAAGACTCTTGGTGAGGGCGTAGACCGAGGTTCCATCCGCGGCATCCTCCTCCGTATATCCGCCGCGTGTTCCTTCGAACACGCAGTCGGAGCTGATATGGATGAGCCGGGCATGTATCTGGTCCGCTGCCCGCCGCAGGCGGTGGGGCAGAAATCCGTTGACATGATACGCGCCGATCCGGTCCCGTTCGGCGAATTGATTGAGTACCCCCATCGCATTAATAATGCAATGGGGGGAGACGATTTCAACCAGCTTCTCTACACCGGCGATGTCGTCGGCGTCTACATACAACCCTCCAAGATCCTTCTTATCCCGGGTTGTATGGAAGATGTGGTGCTTGCCCTGGCGGCGAAAATACTCCGCCAGCATATGACCTGCCATACCATTTCCGCCGAGAATCAGGAGCTTCACTGGAGGAACCCTCCCCGGATCAGGATATCTTTGATTTCAGCCTGCTCCATCAGATGATTCTCCGAGCTGAAGCTGCTGAAGGACACATGAGGGAAATGACGGTAATGCTCCTTCAGCTCCGGCATATCGAGTGTGGGCAGAATAACCAGGTACTGCTCATCGTAGACCACCGTAGTCAGGCTCTCGAAATCGCTCATCAGGATCTCATGGATTTTCTCACCCGGGCGGATGCCGGTCTCGATCATACTGACATCCGTCCGGCCGGAAGCTTCAATCAGCACATCGGCCAAATCCACGATCCGGCAGGTCGGCATGGTCATGACAAAGATCTCTCCGCCGATACTGACATCGGAAGCCTTGAACAACAGGGTAATGGCATCGCGCAGGGTGAAAAAAAACCGGGTCATGTTCATATCCGTAATCTTTACCTGTCCCTTGTCCTTGATCTGCTTCATGAACAGATGGACCACGCTGCCGTTCGTACCCAGCACATTGCCTCCGCGCACCGTAACAAACTTGGTGCCTGAGCCGATCAGATTGGCATAGACGAACAGCTTCTCACCGATGGCCTTGGTCATACCGTAGAAGTTCGACGGATTGGCCGCCTTGTCGGTAGAAATGTAGATTGCCTTCTCCACATTGTTGGCAATCGCGGCTTCGATGACATTTTGTGTGCCGACCACATTCGTCTTGAGCGCCTCGTACGGCTGGTCCTCGCAGACGGGTACATGCTTGAGCGCGGCCAGATGGAAGACATAATCCACACCGCGGCAGGCAGCCACCAGCGCATCCTTGTCACGGATATCGCCGATGATGAAGCTGAGATGCTTATCTTCAAATTCACGGCTCATGGCTACCTGTGCAGACTCACTGCGGGAGAATACGATGATTTCTTTGGGATGCTGCGGCAGCAGCTGCCGGATCAGCTCATGCCCCCAGGAACCGGTACCGCCTGTAACCAGAATCCGTTTATTATTGAACATGCAGGTTCCCTCCAAGCAGAAATTTAACTACCTTTACCGAGACACCTTGGGCAAGATACCCTTCCGGTGCCTCCCAATCGGGCTTAAGCGACGTCATCAGCACGGTGCAGCGCAGAATGCTGTTCTGTTCTACCCCGGACACTACATTACTTCCGCAATCGATAGTTTCCGGGCGTTCTGTCGTCCGGCGTATGGTCACCGTAGGCACTCCCATCAGGCAACATTCTTCTTGAACGGTGCCGCTGTCGGTAATGGCGCACAGGGCATAACGTTCCAGATGAACAAAGTCAAAAAATCCGAAAGGTTCGTGAAACTCCACCAGCGGGTTCATACTCAGCGGGAACTGCTCCGTAAGCTTGGAGCGTGTACGGGGATGGATGCTGCAGATCAGGCGGAGTCCCAAATGCTCAGCCACCAGGTTCAGCCCGGACATAATCTGGAGCAGCGACTCCGGATCATCGACATTCTCGGCCCGGTGGGCTGTTACCAGCAGATACCGGCCGGCTTCAAGCTTCAGCCGGGACAGGATGTCACTGGCCGCGATCTGCTCTTCGTAATGCGTAATCACCTCATGGATGGGGTTGCCGGTTAACACGATACGCTGGCTGGGGAACCCTTCGCTGAGCAGATGTCTCTTACTCTGCTGGGTATAGGGCATATTTATGGTGGAGACGGCATCTATGACACGGCGGTTTTTCTCCTCCGGCACTTTCAGATCGTAACAGCGGTTGCCTGCTTCCATATGCACCACAGGGATGCCCATCCGCTCGGCCAGAATGGCACATAGCGCACTGTTGGTATCCCCCAGCAGCAGCACGCGGTCCGGCTGCTCTTGAAGCAGAATGCTCTCCAGACTGCCGAACATGGCGGCCAGCTGACCCCCGAGTCCGGCCTGCTTATCCTGCAGCACGTAGTCCGGTGCGCGGAGTCCCAGCTCAGCGAAGAATACCCCGCTGAGGCTGGCCGTGAAATTCTGTCCCGTATGCACCAGCACATGCCGCTCCGCATACCGGTCCAGCAGCGGAATGATAACGCTAAGGCGGATGATCTCGGGCCGCGTGCCCAAAATCGTCATGATCTTCATGGGTTCACTCCCCTTTGATTATGGCCTGCCCTTAGGAACCGGGCAGGCTGCTCAGGATGCCTTACGCCGCCGCTTGCTCCGGCGGCTTCCGGCCTGGCCCGCGCGGCGCTTCTTGCCGCCGCTGCTGGCCCGACGGCGCGAGGAGCCTGCCGCGCGCTTCTTGCGGCGCGGGCGCGTTCCCGCCGCGCCGCTCCGGGACTTGGCGCGGCGCAGCCTGCCGCGCCGCAGCTTCGCGGCCCGCAGCCGTGCGGCGCGGCGCCCGGTCTTTCCCCGTGTCGGCTGTGCCGCGGGGGCGCTCTTCCCGCCCGCCGGCGCAGCTGCGGGCGGGGCTTCCGGGCCGCCGATGAGCTGCGGCGGCTGGAGGCAGTAGCGGAGATGCCACCTCTCCGCTAAGCCTTGCAGCCGGACGCGGTAAGCCGCCGGGCCGTAGACGGCCTCGATGCGCTCCCGCGCCTGCCGGCCAATGCCGGCCGCCATCGCCTGGTCGACCAGCAGCGCGTTCACCCGCCCGGCCAGCGCATCCATGTCTCCCGCAGGCACTAGCAGCTCGCCGCAGCCTGCGGCGTCCAGAATCTCCCGCAGGCCGCCGGAATCATAAGCGACAACCGGCTTGCTGAAGGCATAGCCCTCCAGGGCGGTCATGCCGAAGCCTTCCCGGATCAGGCTGGGAACAACAAGCAGATCCATCGCGCAGTAAGCGGCCGGCAGACATTCTTCGTACCCGACAAACCGGAAGCGTGAGGTCAGACCCTCCAGCTTCACCTTGCGGACACAGCGCTCATAGTAGCTTTTATCCCCGGGAGTCCCAACTACGAGATAGCGGGCAGCCGGATGCTGCTCATGCACCAGAACCGCCATCTTGACGAAATGCTCCAGCCCCTTCTCCTTATTAATGAAGGAAGAGACATAGCCGATCAGCGGGTCCCCCGGGGCGATCTTCAGCTCACTCCGCCGTTCCCCGCGCAGCTTGCTCCAGGCCTCGAACATCAAATCCGCGTCACTCCATGACGGAGGAAGCTGGGTCACTTTGCTATCGCGGATCTCCTCGGGGAAGCATGCTGCCGCTGTCTGTGAAATCGCAAGAATCTCATCGCTGTTGTTGTGGATCAGCTCTACGCTGATCGGGGTGAACTCGTTGTCTGTAATGGTCTCCGAGATCTTCCAGATCACTGGTATGCCCAGTGACTTCGCCGCGATTGGCGGCAGGGCATGCACACAGGTGCTGGTGATCACGAAGGACGGACGGAGCTCCGCAAGCCAGTGAGTCAGCTCATGATATTCCCGGCCCTCCTGCAGCTTGCGGATATCTGCCGGAAGACCGGCATAGGGAGTGTACACTCCATAGACCAGCGGAATAGACATCAGCCGGACTTGAAGGCCGTAGCTCCGGGCCAGCTGTGTCAGCTTCCCGTCCTGCGGGGCTACGAGGATACAATTGAAGTAAGGAGACAGCTCCCGGCTGAAGAATAACAGCAGCTTCTCCGCACCCGTAATACTGCGCGTGTTGGAGACATGGGAAAAGAGGACGATCGTCGCTTTGTCGGCCATGGTGTCTCGGCGCTCCCCTGCGAAGGGCTGTGGAGCAGCCATTCACCTCCTAAAATTTGAATGCACACAATCTACTATCACTCAGCAGTGCTCCTGCTTGGGACGGGTATATTAGCTGACAGGCTAACATCTCTGCCCGGTACTCCAGTATATTGAGGGGGCACAGATGCCGGCACGACACCTGTCCCCTGTGATACGCACATTTTGCTGACAGCCTGTTCTACGATTGCCCTGCTGGCTTACCGTAAATAATAGTGAGCAGCTGACTAAGACGTCTGGTATACGTATGATCCCTGAGCGTCCGCTCGAAGGCACGGAGGGACATCTCCCGGCGCTCTTCCTCATGCGTCAGATAGTACTGGATTTTGTCCATCAGCTCGCGTGGGCTGGAGAAGGTGTCGATCTCTTCGCCCACCTTGTAGAAGGAGCCAAGATCGTCACGGGCATCGCTGAGCTGCAGCGTGCCGCTGGCAGCAATCTCGAACGTACGCGGATTCGGCGATACGGCCGGAATATACAGTGCGTTGTTGTTGACTGCATCGTCAATGTGCGAGCGGTGAAGGTTAATCACAATCTTCGAGCCGCTGTAGGCTACAGCCGTCTCCTGGGGGGACATCCATTTGCCGATCTCAATCCGGTCGCCATAGAGCGGCGCTTCAGGCAACCGGTCCCACCAGATTCCGTTAATGACCGTGTTATAGCTCATCAGCTCCGGCATAATATCGCGGAAGAAATTAATCCGGTTCCAGTAGGCAGACCCGATGAAGCTGACCTCCCGGCTGACCGGCGAACGTCCGGTAGTCGGACGGTAATGCTCACGGTGTGCGGCAAAGGGCAGATAGTGGACCTCCGTGCAGCCAAGGCCGCGGTAGATCTCTACGCAATTACGCTCCAGTGTGAATACATAGTCATAGTGAGCCACAATCTTCATTGTGAAATCGGTGTAATACGGATCATCGGTCAGCCAGATCGCGGTCTTAATGCCCTGGCCCCGCAGAATAGCCACCTGCTCCAGCGGTAAATCCAGACCATCCAGCACCAGCACGAGGTCGGGACGCTGGGCAGAAGCCAGCTCCACCAGATTCTGCCGCACATCAGTAATCGTGACCTGAACCGTTAACCGCTGCAGTGCGAAGAGCACGGCATCATCCAGCGGTGAATACGGATAGCCCTTGCCTGAAGCCACGTACATCACATGGATATTCCTTACCGGCTGCGGCTCCTCCGGACGTCCGTCCAGAACAGCCAGACGTCCCCGCAGATATCCTTCGTCATAGCCTCCCTTGAAGCCGGTCAGACGTCCCCGCAGCTTCTCTTCCTCCGCAGGGGTTCTCGGCAACGGCGGGGCAGGCATAATAAATTCGTTGTTCATGAGTATTCGCTCCTTTTGATCCATAATGAAATTCACCCTCTTGAAGTAAGAACACCCAGTAAATGAGGCAGACGCGAAGTAAAGGTATGCCGGCGCAGCGTGGTCTGCAGTCCCCGCAGCGCATACTGCCGGCGCTCCTTGTCGTGCTTCAGGTAATAATCAATTTTGCGCTTCAGCTCATCGGCAGAAGCGAAGGTCTCCAGATCCCGGCCCGGCTTGTAGTGGATATCCAGATCCTGCCGGATATCGGTCAGCTGCATCGTCCCGCAGGCGCTGATCTCATAGGTCCGGGGATTAATGGAGAGGGACGGAAGCTGGAACGTATTCCGGTTGTCCATCCCTCCCTCCCAGGGCCGGTGGATATTAATGACCAGCTTCGCGCCGCTGTAATAATTGGCGGTCTCCTCCGGCGGGATGAAGCCCTCTCTGATGTACGGAGACAGCTCCTCGAAGTGGGCCAGCCGCTCCCAGAATCCGCCGGCGATGAGCACCTTCTTTCCCTGCAGGAAGGGGACCAGTTCATCGAACAGCTCCGTACGGTTGCGGAAGGCGTTGCCGATGAACACGACATCATAGTGATATTGCGGTCCGGTGTGGCGCGGGTAGAACATCTGGGGGTTGACGCACAGCGGAAGATAGTGCACAGACGCCGTCCCCAGCGAACGGTAGAATTCCACACAGCCCAGTTCATGCGTGAACACATAATCGTAATGCCGGCAGATGACGGATGTGTCCTCGGTGAAATAAGGATCATCCACAAACCAGATCGCCGCCGGGATACCCAGCTGTCTTATTGCCATAATTTGTTCCAGATGATTCTCCGGAAATACATGCAGCCCGTTCATCACCAGCACCGCCTCAGGCAATTCGCGCGATGCCACCTCCAGCATAGTTTCCGGAGGACAGATGATCAGCTCGCTTACCAGCAGCCGCAGCGCTTCTGCGACTCCCGCATCGATGGCCTGAAACCCCTGGGGAACATACATCAGTTTTAACGGCTGACATTCCCCCACTTCAAGGGTATTCAGGCGCTTCACGGCTTCGCACAGGCCGAGATGGTACCCTTGCAGATAGCCATCCCGGTAATCCTGTGGAAGCCCGCCTCTCTTTTTTGTTTTCACGGCCTTCACCCTGCCCCGTTATATTCTCAAGACAGTAGTACTATATGCGGAGTCAGCATCCGCCTCATGGACATCTGTCTGTATCACACCGAAATTGGCATATGCCCCCGGTCTTTCGCCCGCTTGGCCCGAACCTCTACAGAATTCATCCACTCTTGTCCATGAGTGCATGCTCTGTACTCCGATGCTTGTTCAAGTACTTTGCGGGGACAACGGGAATCATCTACAATTAGGGAAACACCTACTGAGGAGGCACTAAGATATGAGTTCAATCTATGACCCTATGCTGTATCTGCGCCATGTCGAGCTGCTGCGCGATGCGGTCCCTTCCTTCGGAAGCTATCCGTTTAATCTGCCGGTGGTAAGAACCTTGGAACGGCTTGCTTTTCAGAAACAGGTCACTTTTCTTGTAGGGGAGAACGGTAGCGGGAAGTCTACCTTGCTGGAGGGCGTTGCTGCTGCCTGGGGGTTCAATCCGGAAGGGGGGACGCTGAATTTCTCGTTTAATACCCGCGCCTCGCATTCCAGTCTCTACGAATATTTGCGGATTGCCAAAGGGGTGCGGCGGCCGAAGGACGGCTTTTTCCTGCGTGCGGAGAGCTACTACAATGTGGCTACTTACATCGATGAGCTGGATGAGGACCCCGAGGCGGGAAGACCCATTAAATCCTCCTATGGAGGGAGCTCGCTGCATGAGCAGTCGCATGGAGAATCCTTCTTCTCCACATTCGTTCACCGCTTTGGCGGACAGGGCATCTATATTCTGGACGAGCCCGAAGCCGCTTTGTCTCCCCTGCGGCAGATGTCACTGCTGGCGCGGATGCATGAGCTGGCTGCGCAGAATTCCCAGTTCATCATCGCCACCCACTCCCCGATTCTGATGTCCTATCCGGGTGCAGAGATTCTTCTGCTGAAGGGAGAGAGTATCACGCCTGTTGCGCTGGAAGACACGGATCATTATACGGTCACCCGCGCCTTCATGACGAACCGGGAGAAGATGCTCCGCGAGCTGCTGGGCGACCACTAAAATAACCACAAACATATAAATTTTAAAAAAGACACCTCCAGGCGTTGAACGCCCGAGATGTCTCTTGAATTGGCATAGCTGCTCTGTATTTCTCTAATAAAGCTGATCATCCTTCTCCGTATTACAATCACTGTATTCATTCAGGAGCGCATCCAGCTTCACCGATTGGCGGAGTACCCGGACATCCTGCATCCCGTACTCCAAGGCCAGTTTGTTCAGTTCCTGTCTTGCCTGTTCAATCTTGTCCTTGTATTCGTCATTCCCCATAGCGGCCCCCTTGTAGGATGAGGCTGTATCAAGCCATTTCCACTCTTTTACTAAAGTTCCAAACACATTGTATTCTATAATCCGCTAGGGGTCAATTAAGGGTTTGACATGACAGGTTATTTCAGCAGCCTCGTCAGCTTATGCAGCGTCCAGCCCAGCATCGCTACCGCCATCATATCGAAGCAGACATTGAACAGGAACAGATGCTTGCCGATATCCGCGCGCCCGTCACCGAGGATCGGAACCAGGAACGAGAACAGGCCGATCAGTCCCAGCAGCATCATCAGTTCTCCGGCAATCCGCCCTGCCGCCTCCCGCGTACGGAAGTATTGATAGAACACTCCGGCGTAATACACCAGATAGAAAATAACCAGGAATCCGAGGGAATGGGGCAGATGCTTGTTCTTGAGCTCGCTCCACCCGCTGTACATTCCTGCTACCGCACCCGCAGGCTTGCCCTCGCTTTTCTCATAGCTTCCGAGATAGTAGGGACGGATGGACATGCTGTTAGCACCCGCATACTTCATATTCTCTATTAACCGGCCAGGATGCTTCATATAAAAGAAAAGCACATCCTTATGCGATACACGGTCATAGAAATCCGGACCCAGCGATGGATCATCCTGCTTGATTGCCGTATCCCCCTGGAAATAATTCGTACCCGCCAGGACTTCTAGGTGCTCCGGCAGACCCAGGTCGCGAAGATCCCCGCGCACATCCGGCGATTCATTCAGAATGCCGAAGAACACCGTCTGATACAGGTTGATATGCTTAAGCTCCTTCGGCGCTGTCACGTACATAATCACTGATACCAGCGCTGTAGCCACCCCAAGCCCAAGTGCCAGCTTGCGCCAGCTGCCTGTTCCATGCAGCGTCCGCAGGCGCAGGAAGATCAGCGCGAAGGCGAGGCCGACGGGGGCATTCTGGATTTTGGAGCAGATCAGGAACAGCACGGCCACGAAGAACAGCGTAAGTCCTTTGGAGGACGGCTGCTCCTGCCCGATAAGCCTCAGACCCAGCGCGAACGTAAGCAGCATGAAGACCATCGACACGGGTTCGCCGAACAGAGAGTTGAAATAAGCCAGATAGCCGATATCGTAGAACACAAACAGCATTCCCGCACCCAGCAGCAGGCCCGTGGCATAGGAGCTCTTCGCACCCAGCTTGACGATCATCCACGTGGCAGCCAGCAGCAGCACTGCATATACCACTGCCAGAAGACGGATATCGAAGTAGCTGCCGTGAAATAAGCCCGCAAGCAGCCTTGGCACCAGCACCAGCAAAATTTGCGAGGACGGGTAGAAGCCCTTGAACAGATCATCATAAGCAAACTTAGAATGACTGTAGCTGAAGAAGCGGTCGGCATAGTCCTCCCCGGCATCAAAATAATTCAGTCCGACCGTATTCATCATCCGCAAAAAATCGCCGTTATCGGCAACGCCTGTGAAGGGCCGCACGAACAACAGATAGAGGATCAGCACAGCGCCGGCCAGCGAGATGAGGTATTCGGGTTTCCATAGTCTTTTCATAACATTCTCCTAACGCTGCGGAAGCAGCTTCACATATTCGTCAGATAAGCCCATCAGCTTCAGGATATAGTCGTAATCGCTCTGATAGGCACTGAAATCCTTCACCGGCTCATGCGTATCCAGCGAGACCGCCTCACCGTCCGAGAAGCTCTTACCGGGCACAAACAACACTTCATCATTAAAAAACGAGCCTGTCGGCAAATAATAGCGCATGCCCACCACATTACGGTCCACATTCAGCAAATCATGCCCGAACGCCGTGAACCCTTCGTCCTTCAGCGATACCCCGAGCAGATTGGCTACCGTCGGCAGCACATCCAGCTGTCCGCCGGTCCGCTCCACAACCTGTCCCTGCTTCATACCGGGCACGTGGATCACGAGCGGAATGTTGAACCGGCTGATCCGGTCATCATACTTGATGCCCAGCGCGTCCTCCACCTGCTCCGCCGGGACGTCCTTCGGCTGCAGGCCGAAATGGTCACCGTACAGCACCAGCACGGTATCCTCCCACATGCCCTGCTGCTTCAATCCGTCAATCAGTGTGCCTATCGCATAATCCGTATAGTTCACCGCGCTCAGATAATCGCCAAGCATCGTACCCTGGAGCTTGTCCGGCACCTGAATGCGGCGTAAGCTGTCCGGCACCTTGAACGGATGATGGCTGGAGGCCGTCACCAGCTGGGCGTAGAAAGGCGTACCCTTCTGATGCAGCACCGCCAGCTTCTCCACGGCAGTAGCATAGAGCTGCTCATCGGAAGCCCCGAACGAATTGAAATGGTCATTCTTGAAGGAGCCTTTGTCATAGTAGCCGTTGAAGCCAAGCGCCGGATACAGCTCATTCCGGTTCCAGAAGCCGACCTTATTCACATGGAACGTGTACGCCTCATACCCCTTATCCCGCAAAAGCCGCGGCAGTCCCGGCAGCTGCCGGTCCCCGAAGCCTGTGGACATGGCCAGCGAAGCGATCGGATAAATCGAGGTGTTGCTCATAAATTCCGCATCCGATGTATTGCCCGGACCTACCTGCTGATACACATGCGGGAAATAGAAGCCCTCTCCGGCCAGACCATTCAGCACCGGGGTCAGCTCCTGACCCTCCAGTGACTGATGCAGCGGGAAATTCTGGAACGCCTCCAGTTGGATGATGATGACGTTTTTCCCTTTTTGCGATCCGAAATGCTCAGGCAGACCGCCTGTCACAGCCTTGTATGGATAGGTAGCCTCCAGTGACTTCACCTTGGCTATCGTCTCCTGAAGATCACCGGTCCCGATGAGGCCGTTATCCTCCCGGGCCTTGATCGCTGCCACCACCTCATAATTCAGGAATCCGGCCGTCTCCGCCTGAACCAGCTCATTGGTAATTTCCCTGGCCGAATGAATCGAATACGCCGACAGCGAGCCGCCCCCTATGATTGCCACCAGCAGCACCACCAGATAGATGCTCCGGGTTCTGCTTGCAGGCTGACTGCCCCGCTGCCAGCGCATAGGGCCTCTTTTCCATCTACGGAAGAGCGAATAAATTATCACTATCAGCAGATCGGCAAAAAACAGATAATCGACCCACTCAATCGTAGATTCCACACTCTCTTTTACCTGAAAGACCTGGTTCAGCTCATAGAGCGCCAGATAGGTAGGCACCGAGCCGAAGTGATTGAAGTACACACTGGCCGCGAAGAGCAGCAGCGACAATAAGCCATTGAAGGTCCAGAAGACCCCTTTTCTCATCCGCCGAGGCGTAATTACAGCCAGCACACCTAGCAGCAGGAGCACCGGCGCCAGATCCGCAGCGATCCACTCCCAGGCAATCCGGTCAAAGAACAGCCCTCTCAACAGCAGCAGCTTCAGCCACAGCAGTCCCGCCACGATATAGAAATGCACCTGCGCAGACGCAGGTTTGCCCTCTCTCATTGCCATCCCCTCTTACTCTCTTCATTAATAGTGGTGTAAAATTAATTCCTTATTTCTGTAAAAAGCTCACGTTGCTCTAGTATAGCAATACTTGTAAAGGGAATCAAAAGAGGGCCACCCTATTAAACAACTGAGCGGGAGAAAAGGTTCATTAAGGTCATTATCATTATCCGGACAAAAAAAGCAGAGGCGCAAAGTCCCCTGCATGGCTACAGTTTGAATCTGAGATGCTTCTGGTCCAGGCTGCAATCATGCCTCCGGTCACTATAGTCAGTTTGTCTGGAACAACTGGCGTGGAGCCCCTACCGCTCAGGATAGCCGCGCGCTGCCCAGTAATCTTTTAATCGAAAGGTTCGCTTCATGGAGCACGACTTCTTTGTCGATGGTCTTCAGCCGCCCTGTGTGCATAAGAATCTCACCGTCAACCATCGTTGTCTCCACATCGGCACGGGTGCCCGAGTAGACAATCCGCGAGATCGGGTCTACATCATAGGAGGGGAAGGTATGGAAATTATAGAGATTAAGGATAGCCAGATCTGCCTTCTTGCCGACCTCGATACTGCCGATCTGATCCTCCATCCCGACCGCCTTCGCCCCCCCGATGGTCGCCATCCGAAAGACGCTCCGGGCATCCATCGTAGTCGGGCCATGCGCGGGCTTCTGGATGACTGCTGCCAGACGCATCTCGTTGAACATATCCAGGTTATTGTTGCAGGGCGCGCCGTCTGCACCCAGGCTGAGGTGAATATGGTCATGTAACATACCAGGCGTATCAGCAATGCCGGAGGCCAGCTTGAGGTTCGAGCCCGGACAGTGGCTGACATGAACACCGCGGTCCCGCAGAATCCGCTTTTCCTGCTCATCCAGCCAGACACAGTGAGCCAGAATCAGACGTTCATTAGCCAGCCCCAGGTGATCCAGGTAAACGACATTGCGCATACCGGTCATCGCCTGCACAAGCTCGATCTCTCCCAAATTCTCGGAAGCATGGGTATGCACCTTCACCCCGTAACGGGCCGAGAGGCTCTGCACCTCCCGCAGCAGCGGCTCCGTACAGGAAATGACAAACCGCGGGGAAAAAGCATACTGAATCCGGCCGTTCGCGTATCCGTTCCATTTCTCCAGCAGATCCACACTCTCCTGCAGCGAAGCCGCCGTCTCCTCCTGCAGGGCCGCCGGTGCATCGGGGTTCTTCCGGTCCATCATGACCTTCCCTGACAAGGCGCGGATACCGCTCTTCGCAATCGCCTGGAAAGCATAATCCGTATGATGTACCGTCTCCATATCCACGATGGTCGTTGTGCCGCTGGTGATTAATTCCCCAATGCCCAGCATGGCAGAATAGTACAGTGACTCCTCGTCATGCGCCGCCTCCAGCGGCCAGATCCGCTTGCGCAGCCAGTCCATCAGCTCCAGATCATCCCCTTTGCCGCGAAACAGCGTCTGGCACAGATGAATATGCGTCTGGATGAAGCCGGGGATGACCGTCCGGTTCTTGGCGTCTATGACTAGCTCATCCTCATCCCCATTCACTTCAAGGCCGGTGCCAATCTCCACAATCAGATCGCCCTTGATGCGGATATCACCGTATATAATGTCCTCCTGCTTGTTCATCGTAATAATCTCCGCATGCTTGATCAGGATATTCGCCATTGTCTTCTCCCCCTAGTCTTGTTGATATCCGGCTGCCTGTAACACAAAAAGGCCACAAAAATATGCCTCAGCATATTTTCGTAGCCAGAAATTTACGGTTCCCGGTAGAGACCCTTAAACCAATTATTAAGGATATACGAAAAGGACTATTCAATTACTTATGAATAATCCCATCATAATTCAAAGACAACTTTCATGTCAATAAGAGTTATTAAAGCTAACATTATTATTCGATAAAGTGAGTTTAGGGCATGAATCAACATTTTCACAATAGAAAATCAGACTTCAATGTGATGTTAACTGACTTTAGCAGAAATTATCTCTCCATATTATCTGGCAGCACCTTCTCAAACACCGGAAAAGCAGCGGTACGGCCGGGAAAACAAATCTCGCCTCTCTGCGAATACCCGAGCGAAGGATACAGCTTAAGCACCCTGTCATTCTTCGCATATGTATCAAGCCGGATGCTTCTATACCCGCTGCTGCGGGCGAATTCCTCGGCAAAGGCGATCAGCCGCCGGGCAATCCCTCTGCCCTGAATCTCGGGATGTACTGCGAGCCGGTGCATGATCAGATGCGGCCCCTGCTGCTGTTCCCATTCAATGCCTGCATATTGCTCCGCCTGGTTCTCATCCAGCACAAGAATCCCGGCAATCGCCTCATGCTCCAGGCAGACAAATAAGGTTCCCTTACCGATATCTTCACTAATGACTTCCCGGTTAGGGTACCCTTCATCCCATTGATCGCTTCCGCCTGCCTGCATAACTTGTACACATTCGGCAATCAGATTCATAATCTCCTGGATTTCCTCACTCCGCGCTCTTCGTATCTCATTACCCATCATGTGTGTTCCCCGCTTTCCTGCCTGAATAGTGACCCCGGTAAAGATTCTGTTAAGAAGTCTACCATATCCGGCCGGAAATTCCGAGAGCCCGCCTTATCCCAAAGTTCCCCATGTGCTATAGGGGCGGCGCAATATGCGCCAGCCCCTATATAACCGCAGCCCTGGTCCGCTGCTGTTCCTGCGGCTCTGTCAGCCAAGCTCCAGCTTATGCCCGTCCTCGAAGCCCTTGGCGAAACCGGCGTCGAACCCCACGTTGTATGCTTCGGTGTAGCCCTGCTGATAGGCGTCTCCCGGCGGCAGTTCCGGCGGGACGCCCAGCTCCGGGGGGAGCGGAATCACCTGCGGCACCAATGGTGTTTCGATTGCCGGTATGACCTGCACAGCGCGCACCCTGCGTAACCGGCGGCGGAGCCTTCTTTTTTTGCGCAGCTGCAGGGATTTCTTCCCCGGCTTACCGGGCAGACCCTTGCGCGATTTGCGTCCGGGACCTTTGCGTATCCGTGTCTTCCGCGACAGCAGCGGTCTGCGTCTCTTGCCCTTGCCCGTGGAACCAAGCTTGCCCAGTCTCTTTCTCTTCATCATCTACGCCTCCTGTACTTCATCTACTTCTGGCGGTCCCCTCTGAGCAGACCTTGCTCAGCCAGGGGGCTGCAGGCACTCCTTCTTTGGGCTCATGCAGCGAAATACCGGATATCATCCGGCACATCGAACTCTGGTACCCGCTAAGAATCCTGATATTGTCGCTCAGCTTGCGGGCTGTCAGCTCCGATTGCCCCGTCACTTCAGCAATACTCTCGAGGATGGCTGCAAGCGCTGCCTGGCTGCGGGCGATCGAGCGGATCATCTCCAGCTTGACGGCGTGTTCGGAGAGCAGCCCGCCGCTCATTTGCTGTCGTCCCCGAAGCTGAAGCCCTCGCCATCCCCGCCGAAATCGCCGCCCTCGTCTTCCCCGCTGCCCAGCACCGCCTTCAGATTGCTGTACAGCCCGTTCTCCAGCTTCGTCAGCCCCTCTACCATTTCCACGATTACCTCGTGAATAGAGATGGATTCCTTCAACTGGTCTTCGTGGGAGTCGAACGCTCTAGCGTGGATATGATGATGGGTCCACTGCTTCACTTTTTCCGCTTCCACCGCTTTGGCCTCGAGAATCATCGCGATGTTCCACTGGATGGCAGCGGTCGACTCCAGCATTTGCAGATATGCCTTTTCTCTGCTCATCCTCCGCCTCCTTGCTCAGGTTACACGTTACCCTTACTCTTCTTCCTGACCGTTTAATTCCTTGATGACCCTGCCTACTCCCTCAGCCATCGCCTCTTCAAGATCAGCAAGTGCATTGAGATAAGCAATGATATTTTTGTTGACTTGGCCTGAGCTTTCCACCAGCCCACTGAATCCGCCGAAATCAGGGTCCGCATCCGGCAGATCGTGAACTATTTGCGACATACGGACGGCTACGTGGCGTTCGGCGTCGAGAATCCGTGCCATTTGTTCGTGCGTATGGGCCATGTGCTGCAGGACTTTTGTAATTTTACTCTGCACCTTCATGTCTCCTTTGCTCAAACGCCCTGCTACAGCATATGCGGCATCCGCCTTGACGGTGCCGGAGAAGCGCCGCAAGTTGGGCTGGGACATGCCGCAAGATGACCATTAATTTCAACGTTCGAATCCCCGTGTCAACTTCCGCTTCAAGGTACGGAGAAGGCTGCAAGCTGGAGCATATTGACAAGGAACAGGACGGCAGACTATGCTTGGCTGAAAACACATCCTAATGGTGTATGTCCGCATCTATGTACCCGGATTAGAACTGGAGGCAATCTATGAAACTTACAGGTGAACACCTGGACCTATCTCCTCTGAGCGCACCCGAGCTGGCGTTAGCCTTAGCGGATTACGCCGGGCTGGAGCAGGCGCTGGGCCTGAACGTGACGGCAACCGCAACCCTCATGGACGATGAAGAGATGCGCTATGCGATGCGGGTCAGGCATGCGAAGGTACTACAGGATGAAGAGAATTACTGCTGGCTGACCATGTGGGCCATCATCCACCGGGAGCAGCGGCAGCTCATCGGCTTCCTGATTCTCAAAGGCCGCCCGAACGAGCAAGGAGAGGTCATCGTTGGTTATGTCCTGGACGAGAGATACTGGGGCCAGGGCTATGCCACAGAAGCGCTGCGGCAGATCACCGCCTGGATCTTCAGCCATCCCGGCGCACGCTGGGTCATTGCAGATACCGAGAAGGACAACCTCGCCTCCCACCGTGTCCTGCAGCACCTGGGTGCGGAGCTGTACCGCGAGACCGAGGATTTGTTCTGGTGGAGAATCGCTCGGCCAGCAAGCAGCAGATCGTAATGAGTTGGGTGGCTGCCAAGCTGGGGCGATAAGCTGCGGATGATAAGTTAGTGGCGGTATGCCGGCGGCGGGATTCAGGGGTATTAGTGCTCCTAAAAAAAAGCCGCCCCTCAGGGCAGCGTATCTCTCAGCTTATCTCCGGCTTCGCGCAGAGACTGGAAGGTTCCCGCGTCGCTCCACCAGCCTTGCAGCACATCATAGCTTAGCTTGCGCTCTACGGCATACAGGTTGTTCACGTCGGTAATCTCCAGCTCGCCCCTTCTGGAAGGCGAAATCCGGCGGATGATATCGAATACGGCTTCATCGTACATATATATGCCTGTAACACAGAATTTTGTTTTCGGCTGCTCCGGCTTCTCTTCAATGTAAGCTATCAGGGAGGCATCAGCGCTGTCAAACACCGGAACCCCGTATCTGCGCGCATCCTCCACAGGCTTGAGGAGCACCTTCGCTGTCCCCGCCGGCTGCTGCAGATAGCTCTTCACGTAAGGCTCCAGACTATCCTTGAACAGATTATCCCCCAGTAGTACGACAAACCGTTCCCCCGGCAGGATGAATCCTTCCGCCAGCTCCAGCGCTTCCGCGATGCCGCCTGCCGCCTCCTGGATTTTGTAAGTCAGGGATACGCCGAATTCCGCACCGCTGCCCAAAAAGTCAGTGTACTGTCCTGCGGACTGTTTGCTGATGACCAGGAGAATATCGGTGATCCCCCCCTGGCGCAACCGCTCAATCCCGTAGCACACCATAGGGTATTTGCCGACCGGAAGCAAATGTTTGTTCATCAGCCGGGTGAGCGGGTATAGCCTTGTTCCTGTTCCGCCTGCCAGTATGACTCCTTTCACTTACGTTCCTCCTCTTTCTCTACGTCTTTTGCCTTCGGCCAGCGGCCTCAGATGAACTGCGCCGGGTCCACTTGCCATTTCTCTATAAAAAACCTGCGGTTGCGCTCCACCAGCTCCTGTAATGAGGCGGAATAGACCTCCTTGAAGCTGGCGCTGCCTTCATGATGAACCAGGCAATCTCCGGCAATCAGCAGCCGGTATCCCTGCAGCCGGGCACGGTAGCAGTAATCGTCATCCTCATAATGGCCCGGCGAGAATCGTTCATCGAGCAGACCGATCGCGTCCATAAGCTGTCTTTTGAATAAAAAGCACAGACCTACAAGCCTTCGAGTCTCCACCCACTTCGCTGCATCAGGAATATTGGCCCGGAGTGCCTCGGCATGGAACCCTGCAATATCGGTATAGCCGGTCTGTACCTGCTGCCGTCCGCTTGCATAATTCGTCACCGGTCCGACAATTCCTATATCGGAGGCACTGTACAAAGCGCTCTTCAGATTATCCAGCCAGCCTTGCGACACAATGACGTCATTGTTCAGCAGCAGCAGCTCCTCCCCCGCAGCCAGCTGCAGCCCAATATTGCAGGCCAGCGGAAAACCGCGGTTCTCCGGGAGGGAAATGAACGTCAGCTTGCTGGCACGGCAATAGGCTTCGGTACCATCATCCGAGGCATTGTCCACTACAATAATCTCATAGGCTGACCGGGTATGCGCTCTGATCGATTCGACGCAGGAACGCAGCAGCCCAAGCCTGTTATACGTAGGAATAATAATGCTCGTCATTGTCATAACGCGTTCCTCCAGGCGGCAATCTGCCGGCGGTGCTCCAGCAAATTATCGGCCGACAGCTGCCCGCTGCTCTGCTGGTGGGCAATCACACAGACCAGGGCTTCCGCGTGATCACCGGCAATCAGCTGCTCCATGGCATTCCCGGCTCCCGTGTTCCCCTGTCGCAGCCGGTTTTGCTTGATCACATTCACCCCTCCGGCCTTCTCCACCCGCAGGCGGCCCAGAATAGAGAGCGCCAGCGCCCGAGGCGGCACCATCAGCTCGCGGTAGCCGATTCTCTCCAGCGCCCGGCGGGATAAGGCATGCGGAACCGCCGTCATGGAGCTTGCTCCAAGATCAGGGCGGCCCAGAACCTGATTCAGGTAGAGCTTGCAGCGGGTAACCGCATCACTTAGCCCGAAGGGCGGCAGCAGCGGATCAAGGTCATTGAGCGCCACATCCACCCCCCGGTCCACCGCAGCCACAAAAGAGGACAGCTGCCCGGCGGAGATCACCATATCGCCGTCCAGAAACAACAGGATATCTCCCCGGCTAAGCTTGGCACCAAGAGAACGTCCCACATCATGTCCGGCAGATTCCGGAATGTACACTATACTTGCCTGAGTACATAGCCGGGTCCGCTGAAAGCTGCGGTCATTACATCCATTGAGCACAACAATAATTTCTTGCGGCTTCAGGCGTTCCACCTGCTCCAACAGCTTCGGCAACGTCTGCTCCTCATTCCTGGCCGAGATAATGACCGACAGCGAACCCTGCGATGCCGGCAGGGACAGGCCCCGCCGCCCGGAAGCGGGCTTCCGCTTGGACCGGGCGAGGCCAGAGCCCGCCGCCGCAGGCTTGTTGCGGCGCTTCGCGGACCGCCGCTTAGCCGCGCCTCCACGCACTACTGTGCTGCGTCTGGCGGCGCGGCCTGTAGAGCCGCTGCTTCCAGGCGCAGTACGCCCCGCTGAAGACCGGCCGCTGACGGATACTTCCCGCGCTCCCATCATCTCACCATCTCCCTTCGCCGGATGCCGTCCCCGAAGCCTGCCCGGCCGCCCTTGCGTTCCAGCACCATTGCTACAGCATCCAGGTGGTCTCTGAGGATAGCCTCCTGCAGAAGATCACTGCCGCTGTGCTTCCGGCGGACCGCATTCATCCTGCCCACAGGCACGTTATGCACCGCCGTCACAACCAGGCCCTCCAGTACCGCCTGCGCATGTGCGAGCGGCGGCCTCGACAGCAGACCGCTGCCCAGGACATCCAGCGCCCTGCGGCTAATCGCATGAGGAACGGCGGTCAAGGAGCAGCCCTTCAGCTCAGACCTTCCGAGCAGAAGATTCAGCACATGCTTGGATAACACCACCGGATGCGGAAATCTGCTGCGGACCGGGCCGGAATAATCATTCAAGGCCAGATCCGCTCCGCCGCTGACCGCGTTCACGAAGGGACGCAGCTGCGAGGCGGGGATCACCAGATCCCCGTCTGTGAACAGCAGAACCGCTCCCTTCGCCGCCTCCGCACCTACGCTTCGCCCGACATCGTGTCCGAGCGGCTGTTCATACACAATTACGTTAGCTCCGCAGGAGCGCGCAATATCTGCGGTCTGATCCGCAGAACCGTTAACAATCACAATAACCTCACAGCGGGGATGAACGCCTCTGGCTCCGGCAATCACTGCGGCAATCGTCGCCGCCTCATTCATGGCCGGAATAATAACCGACACCTCAGGCTGCGGATGATTCACCGCAGGCGGCAGTACAGCAGGCCGTACCGGCCTTGCCACCGGCCGCCGTGCTGTCCGGGTTGCCCGCCGCCCCGTGCGGCGGGCAGATGCTCCTTTTCTTTTCATGCTCATCCACCTTCCTTCACAGGGCTGCTCCCGGGCTGAGGGTTACACCATAGTCTATGTATCCCGCCACCCCCGGTAACGGCAAGTGTCTCCCTGAGCGCAGATAATTGGACAAATGCCGCTATGCACCTCCACCCGGCAATAGGCCGCCACAGGAGAGCGCTTACAGGAGGAGGAACACTTCCGATCATCAGCAACAGGAGTATATTAAAGCAGCCACAACACTTCTCCCGGCCTCCCTGCTTACAATTAGCAGAAATGAATAGCGTGAAGCCTATAAATGCTGGCGTAATCATGCACAAAAGGCGCAACCCACGGCTGCGCCTCATGTACAATCTATTCTGCCCTGAATCAATCAAAAGCACGATGCTCCACAGCAGGTTTGACCAGCGGAGTACCGAGCGCAATCCACGACAGCACGCCATAGAAATGCTGGGTCTCGCGCAGCCGTACCACCTCAACCGTCGCTCCTCCGCCCGTTCTGTTCTTAAGCGAGGCATGGAAGTACGGCTGGTTAGCCATGGCAACCAGCACATAGCCGGTATGGCCGAAGCTCTCGTCAAAAGAAACCGTCACCTCCACACTCTCCGCCTCACCATTGAACATGAACGCCGTCATGCCGAACTGCTGCAAAACATCGCGGTTCCCGACACTCTGCACCGGATGGAAGGACAGATGCTCCGCATTGACTGATCCGGGCGCCAGATGATCCCCGTTCACTGCACCCTGAGCAATATGATGGCTCTGAATGCTGTCTTCTTCCAGATGCCGGGACTGGACGGCAAAGGGAGCGATTTTGGAAGCCTTCACCGCCTCATCCTGCAGTTCAGAGCTTCCTACCGCACCTTCAGCCAGATGGCCGGTGCCGACGCTGTGAATCGCAAGCTTCGCTCCGTTCACACTATGGTCCGGGAGCAGCTCGGAGGTCAGCGCATCCCCGGCCAGATGCTCAAGGCCTATACTACCAGGACGGATATGGCGTCCGTCAACGATTCCGGGAGCCAGATGGCCTCCGTAAATGCTGCCCGGAGCCAGATGATTAGGCCCCACCGCTCCTGGCGCCAGCTTGCTGCCGTCTATACTGCCCTCACCCAGCAGCTCGGAGGTCAGCGTGTTCTCGGCCAGATGCTCACGCCGGATGCTGCCCGTGCGGAGATGGCTGCTATCCACTGAATCAGGCGCCAGATGATCTCCGTTCACTACACCCTGAGCAATATGATGACTCTGGATGCTGTCTTCTTCCAGATGACGGGACTGGATGGCAAAGGAAGAGATTTTGGCAGCCTTCACCGCCTCGTCCTGCAGCTCAGTGCTGCCTACCGCACCTTCAACCAGATGCCCGGTGCCGACGCTGTGAAGCGCAAGCTTCTCTCCGGTAACACTATGGTCCGGGAGCAGCTCGGAGGTCAGCGCATCCCCGGCCAGATGCTCGAGGCCTATACTACCAGGACGGATATGGCGTCCGTCAACGATTCCGGGAGCCAGATGGCCTCCGCAGATACTGCCCTGAGCCAGATGATTAGAGCCCACCGCTCCTGGCGCAAGCTTACTGCCGTCTATGCTGCCCTCACCCAGCAGCTCGGAGGTCAGCGTATTCTCGGCCAGATGCTCACGCTGGATGCTGCCCGCGCGGAGATGGCTGCTATCCACTGAATCAGGCGCCAGATGATCCCCGCTTATCGCATTCTGAACAATGTGGTAGCTCTGCACGCTGTCTTCTTCCAGATGCCGGGACTGAATGGCAAAGGAAGAGATTTTGGAACCATCCACCGCCTCATCCTGAAGCTCTGAGCTTCCCACTGCCCCTTCCGCCAGATGCCTGGTTCCAATGCTGTGAGGAGCAACCTTCCCCCCTGTAATACTGTCATCCTGCAAAAGCTCAGAGGTCCGGGCATCCTGGGCCAGATGCTCCAGGCCGATGCTGCCGGGACGGATATGACAGCTATCCACGGCTTCAGGCGCCAGGTGACCTCCGTAGATGCTGCCGGAAGCCAAATGGATAGAGCCCACAGAACCTGCGGCCAGCTTGCTTCCACTAATACTGCCATCCGGCAGCAGCTCCGCACTTCTGGTTTCCTCCGCGAGATGCGCCAGCCGGATAATTCCCGGCCCCAAATGGCGATCCCGGATTACTCCGCCTGCAAGGTGTTCTGCGTTCACGCTCTGCGGCTGGAGATGCTGCGAACCCACTGCGCCTTCAACCAGCTTGCTTCCACCTATACTGCCATCCGGCAGCAGCTCTGCACTTCTGGTTTCCTCCGCGAGATGCGCCAGCCGGATAATTCCTGAGCCCAAGTGATGCTCCTGGATGGCTCTACCGGCAAGATGCTCTGCGTCCACGCTCTGCGGCTGAAGATGCTGCGAATCCACTGCGCCTTCGGCCAGCTTGCTTCCGCCTATACTGCCATCCGGCAGCAGCTCCGCACTTCTGGTTTCCTCCGCGAGATGCGCCAGCCGGATAATTCCTGAGCCCAAATGACGCTCCTGAATTACTCTGTCTGCAAGATGCTCTGCGTCCACGCTCTGCGGCTGGAGATGCTGCGAATCCACTGCGCCTTCAGCCAGCTTGATTCCACCTATACTGCCATCCGGCAGCAGCTCCGCACTCCTCGTTTCCTCAGCCAAATGCGTCAGCCGGATAATCCCCGCCCCGAGATGACGCTCCTGAATTACTCCGCCAGCAAGATGCTCTGCGTCCACACTCTGCGGCTGGAGATGCTGCGAATCCACTGCGCCTTCAGCCAGCTTGCTTCCGCCTATGCAGCCATCCGGCAGCAGGTCTGCGCCCCGCGTATCGGAAGCCAGATGACTGAGCTGAATGCTGCCGGCGCGGATATGCCGGCTGCTTACTGCATCCGCAGCCAGGTGGCCGCCATACACACTGCCTGCAGCCAAATGGAAGGCCCCTACCACTCCTGCCCCCAGCTTGCTGCCTGCGATGCTGCCATCCGGCAGAAGATCCGCGCTGCGCGTCTCTTTGGCCAGATGGGCCAGCGTAATCTCTCCGGCACCGATATGCCGGGCTTCCACCGCTGCCTGCGCCAAATGAACGGCCTGAACACTCGCTTCAGCCAAGTGAACTGACTCTACAGCACCCGCTGCCAGCTTCTCTGCACCAATGCTTCCGTCGGGCAGTAGGTCCGCACTGCGGACCTCATCTGCCAGATGCGCCAGGCTAATGCCTCCATCTGCGAGATGCCGCCCTTCCACTGAGGCCTCAGCCAGCTCGCTTCCGCCTACACTGCCAGGAGTGAGATGACGGGAAGCTACCGCCCCCTCGGCCAGCTTGGTGCCGCTGATGCTGCCATCCTGAATCTGGATCGATGAGACAGAGCTTGGAATAAGATGTCCGTTGCCGATCGACATCGGCCGGATATGTGCTCCGCCCACGCTGCCAGCCGCCAAATGTCTGCCTTGCACAGACGTATCCTTAAGCGAATCCGGGCCGACCGCGCCTGCCGACAGATGCTCAGTCTGCACTGCTGAGGCTGCCAGCTTCTCCGCGCTTACACTGCCGTCCGCCAGCTTAATTGAAGTGACGGCCAGATCACCGAGTTTATCCGTTGAGACACTCTCCGGCGATAGCTTCAGCGAAGTGACGGCATAGTCGGCCAAATGATGCGGCTGTACAATCGCAGCAGTGAGATGGGCCTCCTTGACGGCACCGGAGGACAGCTTATCTGCCGTTACCGAACCGGATTGCAGCGCGGATGAAGTCACACTGCTGTCTCCCAAATGCCGGCGTTCGATGGCGCCGGATGCCAGATGACTGGCGTCTACAGCCTCCTCCTGCAGCACCCGCCCGCTGATGCTGCCATCCGCCAGGTGCTTCTCCTCCACGGCGCAGACCGCAATATGCTCACCGCTGACCGCTTCTTTTGCCAGAATCGTACTCCCGACCGCGCCCATGGCCAGCTTGGCGGTAATGATGCTGCCGTCCGCCAGCTTGGCTGCGGTAATACTCTGGGGGCTAATATGCTCTCCTGTAACGGATTCATACCCCAGTTGTTCTTCCGTAACTGCCCCTTTGGCCAGATGGCCGGTCAGGACGGAATGCTCCTGCAGCTGGGCAGAGCCTACAGATTCTGCAGCCAGATGAGAATTATCCACGGCTTCGCGCTGCAGATGAGCCGAAGTGACAGCCTGCGCGGCAATCTGCGCACTGCGCACAGCAGATTTCGCAATATGGCGCGTCATCACGGCTTCGTCAGCCAGCTTATGGGCGAGAATGCTCTGATCCGCAATTTTGGAAGAGGTGACCGCCTGCTCTATCAGCTGTGCAGTTCCTACCGCGCCGTCCGCCAGCTTCACAAAAGAAATGCTGCGGTCCGCCAGATGACGGCTGCCAACTTCACCTTCGGCAATATGGTCGGCATGGATGCTCTCCGGGTTAATGTGCTGGCTGCGGATAGCTTTCGCCGCGATCTGCCGGGACCCGGTTGCCCCATCTGCGAGATGCCCGCTCTCAATAATACCGGGCTGAAGCTGCTCCTTGCCGATCAGGCGCGCCGCCAGCTGTTCCCGTCCAATGGCACCCGGGGCCAGATGCCTCGCGGTAATGACGCCTTCCCCCACATGACGGCTCTCGATCACTGCATCACCCAGCTTGACACCGCTGATCTCGCCATCGGCGATTTTGTCGGCGGACACCGCTTCGTCAGCCAGCTTAGAGCGGTCAATACTGCCGTTACTGAGATGGCGGCTGTCAATACTGCTGCTGAGAATCTTCTCACCAGTCACTGCCCCATCATCCAGCAGCTCCGCTGTGATAATGAACTCACTGAGATGCCGGCTGCTGATGGCACCATCGGCAATATGTCCTCCGCTGATCATCCGGTCTGCCAGCTTCTCCGGACCGACGCTGCCATCCTTCAGCTTCTCGCCGCCGATGGAGTGATCCAGCAGCTTGCCCCCGCTGACACTGCTCTCCGCCAGATGCTCACCGGTAACGGACTCCGGCGCTATCTTCGAGGAGGTAACCGCCCGATCCGCAAGGTTGATGCTCTGCACTGCATAGTCCTGCAGCCAGGGTGTGCCGATGATGCCATGCTTTAGCCTGGACCCGTCAATGGTCCGTGGAGCAATCTTGGCACCGGTGACGGCGCCATCGGACAGATCATCGGTGTATACGGGCTGCAGGCGTTCTTTTTCCGGTGGAGCTGTTACCTCCGCTTCTAGCAGGGCAGCAGGGCCTTCCTGCTGGCGCTCCTCTTCCGTCACCGTTCCCTGATTCCCCTCCGGTGCAGGCACAGTCTGCTGGAGCGGCGCGGTCACTTCCAGCATCTCCACCCCGCTCACCTGCAGGGCAAGGTCTTCCCCCTCTGCCACTTCCACCCATTCCAGTTCCTGGTTTTTTTGTGTTTTGGGACTGCTGTCCAACATGCTAAGTTCGGTCGTATCGGGATTATCCACGTAATAGAGCGGTCTTTTGGAACTGCGCTGCTGTTTTCGTTTGGGACTCTTCACAAGCAGTCTCCTCCTTCCATCTATTGTATCTTCTAGGCATCATATGCAGCAGCATGGGCGGATGACACCCTTCCCCTAGCCGGTAATCCAATCTTCTCCTTTCAAAAAAGGGCATCTGCCGCCGCGCATCCGTCCAACCCTTACGGGCACGTACATACATACAATGACAGGAGACATAAAAACAGCCGGGAAGTACTTCAAGATAACAGGAGGAACGAACATGGGGCAAAAGCTCGTTGGGATACTGCTAAATGCCGCTATGCACGGGGGCGTTCCCCGGTTAAAAACCGGACAGGAATCTCTGGCCAACTATGAAGAGGCCGCCGCTGCATACGGATTAACCCCTTGCTTTGTGAAGCTGTCCGACATCGACGTAGCGTCCGGCTTCAGCAGTGTCTATATGAAGAAAGGTCTGCAAGGCTACCGCAGACAAATCGTCCCTACGCCGGAGGTCATCCACAACCGGGCAATCTATGATCCCCGCAGCACTGGCGTCGAGCGCCTGCTCCGGCAGGGAATTCAGGTCTATAACAGCTGCAACCGCTACGGCAAGGATCAGATTCACGGCCTGCTGGAGCGCAGCCGCGAACTGCAAGCTTATCTGCCGGTCACTGCAAGCGGACTCTCCGGCCTGAGGGAGATGATGAACCGCTACCCGGATCTGATCCTCAAGCCTTGCCGGGGCAGCGTGGGTAACGGCGTGATGCGGCTCTCCCGCAGCGGCGAAGGGCGCTGGCTCTGGAGCTACTCTCTCTCTGGCTCAAGACGCAAGGTTAGCAGATCCGTTAACCCGGACGCCCTTCCCCGGGTCCTCCGCGCCCGGCTCTCTTCTGTGCCCTATCTGGCCCAGGAACGGATTCCGCTGGCCGAGATTAACGGACGCCCCTTTGACCTGCGTGTTACGGTACAGCGGGGCTGGGGCGGAGCGTGGCAGGTCACCGGCCTGTTCGCCAAGCTCGCCGCTCCAGGCGGCTTTGTATCGAACATTGCCAGAGGAGGCGAAGCCCTGAAATCCTCTTTTGCGCTGGAGCAGGCATTCCCTGGAGAAGAGGCAGCCAGAATCCGTATGTCCGTCCTCTCACTCAGTCTCGCCCTCGCCCGTGAGCTGGAGAAGAGTCTGCCGGGGCTGGCCGATATCGGTCTGGACATCGGTGTCACGAAGCACGGACATCTGTATTTCATTGAATGCAACGGGCGCGACCAGCGTTACGGCTTCCAGAAGGCCGGACTGCGCGGGGTATGGAAAGACAGCTACCGCCAGCCTATGGGCTATGCCAGATATCTGTACGAAGAAGCATTAAGAATGAACTCTTATTGATTTGTCTCCTATTCTATGTCAATATAATGCAGAGCGGGTGGAGTCCCTTGGCACAGGATAACACTGCTGCATGATGGAAGGGAGATGGGCATGGTTAAACAATTGCTGCGGCTGATGACCGAGCTATCCTCGCACAGATGGCTTTCCAGGTTGATGGGGGCTTTATCCCACAGCAGACTCAGCCGCCTTATGATTCCGGTATTTATTCGTTCCTATCAGATTCCTGCCGCCGAGGCGGAGAAGGCTGCCGGAGAATACCGTACACTGAATGAATTCTTCAGCCGCCGCCTGAAGCCGGGGATGCGCCCGGTGGCCAGCGGTGAGCATGCCGTAGCCAGTCCTGTAGACGCGATGATTACGGCAATGGGCGAAATCAACTGCGGCACGATAATGAATGTGAAGGGGCAGGATTATACGCTGGAGGATTTGCTTAATCACTCGCCACACCTCGAACTGTACAAGAAAGGCTATTATTTCGTCCTCTACTTAAGCCCTACCGATTATCACCGGATTCACTCCCCGTTAACCGGACAGCTGAGGGAGAGCGATTATATCCGCGGACGGGCTTACCCCGTGAATGATTTCGGCATGCGCCATATGAAGAGTGTCCTGAGCCGTAACGAACGGCTGATTACTTATATAGCCGGCAGCTATGGCGAGACCGCCGTGGTCAAGGTAGGCGCAATGAATGTGAGCAGTATCCGCTACACCGATGAGGCAGCCAGAGAATGGCAGCGCGGCGACGACCTGGCATATTTCGAATTCGGTTCCACGGTAGTCCTGCTGATGGAGAGCGGCACCTTCACCCCGCGCCCCGGGCTTGCCCCGGATACGAAGGTGAAGATGGGCGAGCTGCTGGGAGAGATGCGGCGGCCGGTGTAACACAATCTATTCAAAAAGGACTTCAGGCTGTTTCTGCCTAAAGTCCTTTTAATATGCAGATATTTCATGGTTATTTAGCATTCCTTTTTAGGTTTATAGCTTACATTATGATAGATTTCATCCAATGATTTGAGATGACACTCATTTATGCCTATGTATGCTTCATTTGGGTAAAGTCAACTTCATGCCATGCGTAGCCAAGGAGAATTGGTGGAATATATACTGGTCTACCCCATTCGTATTTCAAATCCAGCATAAGTTCTCCCAGCCATAATTCTCCCTTTTCATCATATTGCATTTTCCATTTGCCGCTGGCAACCGCTTTTCCCTGCTCCATAAGAATGCGAGCTTCATCATAAGAAAACTCAGTCCCTTTACTGTGCTCAATAGAATCAAGGGCTGCTTGATAATTCCGTTTCTGTTCTTCTTCTTTTTCTGAAGTAAAAGCTGAATCGTAAACCTCTGAGAAATCCAAGCCCTTAAGGCCGTGAAGTTCTACAAGGTCTTTAAATGCTTCAGTTACGAAAACTTGGACGACAGCTGTTTCCTTGATTTTAAACATATAGGTTTTTTCAGGTATTTTTGAAAAATCAAAAACAAATTTAATAAATCGCGCAAAGTTTCCTTTCCCAGTAAGCTTAATTTCTGAGCGGTTATAGTCAACACAATCAATGACATTGGTGATGTTAAGCATAAACAAATTTAATTCAGGATGAGCTAACGGAAGAATTTCAACTTCTTCCGCAATAATTGGAAATAAAATATCCTTTACCTTCTCCGATACAATTGGTTGTCCAGATAAGTATCTTGGAAAATCATTGTATTTCCTTTTATTGTTAGTGTACAAGAGCGGTGGCGTCCACATCGGCATTTTAGATTGCCCTTTAAATTTCAACTCTATAGGATGCTCTGCACTCACAGACTTGTCCAGCATTAAATCGCTGGAATCTTCATTGGATCTTAAGCTATATACTTTCGTTTTTCTCCCCCCATATCGTTGCATTGCATAGTTTGTACTCATTAGTACGCAATTTCCCCTTGTTGTAGTGAAGGGTAGTTATGAAGCTTACTTGTAGGCATAGTTGATCCCAATTCCATGATACCAAAAAAAGGAGTATCCCAACGCCATTAAATGGCTGGAATACTCCCTTTATCATCCTCTATGCTAAGCTGGGCGCAGCGCCGCTCCGGTTACTCCGTAACCTTACTCTGATTCGCCACCTCGCGGGCTTTCTGCTGCACCTCTTCCGGTTCGCCGAGGTAGAAGCGGCTGATCGGCTTCACATCGTCGTCGAGCTTGTAGACCAGCGGAACGCCGGTAGGGATATTGAGATCCAGCAGCGCGGTCTCGTCGATATCCTCCATATACTTGATCAAGGCCCGCAGCGTGTTGCCGTGCGCCGAGATCAGGACCCGCTCCTTCTTGCGGATCAGCGGCACAATCCGGTTGGTCCAGAAATCTCCGACCCGGTGCACGGTATCCTCCAGGCTCTCGCCGCGCGGGATGTCACCCGGACGCACTTCCTTGTAGCGGATATCATGTCTGGCATAACGCGGATCATCCGGCTCCAGCATCGGAGGGCGGACCGAGAGGCTGCGCCGCCAGATATGGAGCTGCTCCTCACCGTATTGAAGTGCGGTTTCACTTTTGCTGAGGCCCTGCAATGCACCGTAATGGCGCTCATTAAGCTTCCAGGATTTCTGCACCGGAATCCACAGCAGATCCATCTCATCCAGGATATAGTTCAGCGTCTTAATGGAACGCTTCAGCACAGAGGCGAATGCCAGGTCAAAGGTATATCCCGCATCCTTCAGCAGCTTGCCCGCCTTCTTCGCCTCTTCAACACCCTTCTCCGTCAGATCAGGATCACTCCAGCCCGTAAACAGATTCTGCCGGTTGTATTCACTCTCTCCATGCCGTATCAGGACTATTTCGTACATAAGTATTCTCCTTCTCCCGTGTATATTTTGTTGCGCTTTCCTTTATTTTGTCACAGCGCAGTGTCCGCTTCAACTTCATGCCTGCCTTGCGGACTGGAGAGCCGCTATTTCAGTGATTCTGCCAGATCACGCAGGGCAAGCGGACTCAGATGCTCTTAAGTTAGCCCATACGCCTCCATTTCGGCCCCAATCAGCCTGATAACGGCTCCTGAGTCCGCAGCAGGGGGAATAAGTGACTTTTTCACAAAATAAGGCCCTCACGGTCCGCATAGCACGGATGGCACACATGGCACGCATAGCACATACGGCACATCTAGCACCCGTAGCATACACAGCACACATAGCACGGATGGCGCACATAGCACATATAGCACATCTAGCACCCGAAGCACCTATAACACACTCAGCACGATACACTCCACCGCTTCAGCGAATCTCCGACGGGCTCTTCCCGGTATGCTGCTTGAATTGGCGGCTGAAAAAGAAGATGTCCCTGTAGCCAAGCGCATCCGCCACCTCTGTGACGTTCATGCCCGCATACAGCAGCAGATGCTGAGCCCGTTCGATCCGTGCGCGAATCACATAGGACTGGACCGAGGAGCCGGTGATCTCCTTGAACTTGATCGAGAAATAGCGAGGGGACAGCCCTGCACGGGCGGCCAGATCCTCTACCCGGTGCGCCGCCCCGGGATGCTGGCTGACATAGTTGGCGACCTCGTGGATCACCTCCGCCAGCTGGTTGCTGACATGGCGCTCGACCGGCCTTGCCTGATCCTGCCGCAGCAGATGAATCATGAGCTGCTTCAGAATCAGACGGCCCTCCTCCTCCGCAGCGTAGGTCTGCACCAGGAACAGCCGGACATAACGGGCCAGCAGATGCTCGAATTCCACCGTCTCACTTAGCTCGTGGTAGAACGCCGGCACCTCGGTCACCTCTTCGGCAACATCGAAATGAATATATGTAAGCACAAGCGGCTTTTGCGGATTATGTGTGGCGCTGGTATAATCCCCCGGGCGGAACAGGAAGCAGCTTCCCTTCCCTACCTGATAGGGCACTCCTCCGCGCACAACAGTCCCCTCCCCGCTCCAGACGTAGAATAAATCGTAATTTTGCAGCGGCTTCTCTCTTTTTTGCCACTTCCAGCCCGGTTCACAGACAATCTTCGCCAGAGCCGGGAGGATTACAAAAGAGGATGGCGATGCATGCAGCATATGATTCCCTCCTATAGATATAGCGTAAGCTTACTTTTCATAATACCTTGTCCGGTTCCCATTTGTACATCTTCTGGGCTGCGCATGGGGACGGGACGCCGCTTCGTTTCCAAAACTATTTATGAAAACGCAGCATTCCTAAGTGACGGGGGCAATCCACGGTGTTATAATGTTAGGCAATGTTAGCGTATATATCCCAGAAGAATACCGGAAGGATGAAACTGATGAATCCACTGGCTGGACAATTGAATGACAGCATCAAGGCAGGCAATGAACATGTATTCGATATGCTCTCGAGTCTCGGTAAAGCGATCTATTTTCCCAAAGAGGGGATTCTGAGCCAATCCGCAGAGGCAACGGCTCATGCTAAAAAGTATAACGCCACCATCGGAATCGCTACGGAGAACGGGTTGCCGATGCACCTTGGTGTGATCCAGGATAAACTCTCCGCCTACAGTCCCAAAGACCTCTATGGCTACGCGCCTCCAGCAGGCAAGCCGGAGCTGCGCTCCGTATGGCGGGAGAAGATGCTGCGTGAGAATCCGTCGCTTGAAGGCAAGTCCTTCAGCAATCCTGTCGTAACGAATGCGCTGACCCACGGGCTTAGCATCGTTGCCGATCTGTTCGCAGAGCCAGGGGATGCCGTTATTTATCCGGACAAAAACTGGGAGAACTACGAGCTGACCTTCGGCATCCGCCGCCAGACCGAAACCGTGAATTACCCGCTCTTCACGGAGGACATGAGCTTCAACAGCGAAGGGCTGCTGGATGCCCTGCTGGCCCAGAAGGACCGCGGCAAAGCCATCGTCCTCCTTAACTTCCCGAATAATCCAACCGGATATACGCCAGGCCTTGCAGAAGGCGAAGCCATTGTTGCCGCTATCCTGCGTGCTGCCGAAGAAGGCGTTAATGTGGTAGTGGTCAGCGATGACGCTTATTTCGGACTTTTTTTCGAGGATTCACTCAAGGAATCCCTGTTCGGCAAGCTGGCGAATCTGCATCCGCGCGTGCTGGCGGTCAAGATTGACGGAGCCACCAAAGAAGAATTCGTCTGGGGCTTCCGCGTCGGCTTCATCACCTACGCTTCGGAGAACAAGGAGCTGCTGGCTGCGCTGGAACAAAAAACCCTGGGCATTATCCGGGCCACCATCTCCAGCGGCGCGCATCCGTCGCAGACCTTCGTACTGGACGCGCTGAAGGCGCCGGAATTCTCAGCCCAGAAGGAAGAGAAATTCCTCATCATGAAAGGCCGGGCCAACAAAGTGAAGGCGCTGCTGGACAGCGGAAAATACGGCGATGATGTATGGACGTATTATCCGTTCAACTCCGGGTACTTCATGTGCCTGAAGCTCTTTACCGTCTCTGCGGAGGATCTGCGGCTTCATCTGATTCACACCTACGGCCTGGGCACCATCGCCCTTGGCGAGAGCGACCTGCGCATTGCCTTTTCCTGTATCGAGGAGGATCAGCTGGAAGATCTGTTCGATCTGGTCTATGCGGGCATCCGTGATTTGGAGAAGGCCTGATCATCCGCCTTTGCATACCTGCGTCAGCCCCGGAAGGCCGGGGCTGATTTTTTTTGCCCGGTGCTACGGCATTGGCCTATACACGTTCTGCCCTCCGCACATACAATACGATGTACTCAAGTACAACAACTCACACGCGAAAGGGGAATGAACATGAGCGAAGAAGTTAGAGGCGGATACGGATACGGCGGCGGGTTCACAAGCACTGGAGCGATTCTGGTTCTCTTTATCCTGCTGGTCATCATCAGCCGTTCACTCTTTGTCTAACAGGGAGTGAGTCCCCTGGAGGGAGCTGCGTGCTCTCTCCGATCCACGTGTTATAGCATTCCCTGCTCCACCTGATATGAAGAGGGGATTCCCTTTTATACATTCTTTCCTTCTGAAAATGGCCTCAGACTCCGCATCTGCGAGAGTCTGAGGCCATTTGTGTTAAGCACACCCGCTTGCGGGTACGCCTTGTCGGCTGCTGCAATCTGTTCTACAGGTCGTCTTCATCCATACGCGCTTCCTTGCGAGTGGAGTACGCCTTGAACAGATACGCCAGCAGGAATCCGCAGGCGAAGGTCGCCAGCACTTCCAGCGGGCGCTGCCCTGCCTGAAGCAGGAGCGGCAATCCGGTCAGCAGCGCCAGGACCAGATGGGCCCGGAATACAAACTGGATCGTTCCCTTGCCCTTGCTGCCCTCCGGCAGCGGGTAGACGGTCAGCCAGAACGATTCGCTGTGCAGCTTGCGCAGCGCCGTCAGCTGAATGCCCATCAGGAAGAGGAAGAATACATAGATGCCAATGCCGAGATAGCCGTCCTTCATCATCCACACCAGGAACAGATCCAGCACAGCCATCCGCAGGACGATGCCGAAGACGTCACCCCGGGCGAAGCTTTTGGTCAAGAGGAACCGGTAGGCTGAATCCCGCTGCCAACTCAGCCCGCTGCCCCAACGCGACAGATAACGGCGGGCATAGACCCGCTGCTCGCGTCCCGGAACATCGACGAACCAGCCGAGGACCATCAGCGCCCGGGTCCCCTGGTTCTTCTCCATGGTGATCAGGCGTTCCCACGGAACAGCATGCCGTCCGGGAACGGCCAGCGCGGCCGCATAGGCTGCGGCCAGAATCAGGATGAAGATCAGGGCGCGCATGGACGGCTGCCATAGCCATGCCCCGACCATTAGACCGCCGACCGCCCAGCGCAGCAGGTTATAGCCTGCCGCAGCGGGGCGGGAGAGCATCGCCGTCTCCCGCCATAACCCGTAGCTGGATAACAGCTTGACCAGAATCAGCACCAGCAGGGTACCCAGTAGCCCCCGGGGAGACTCCTCGGTGCGTATGTACAGCGGCCATAATGTAATGAGGATAAAGGCCAGTCGCAGAATCTTCCACACATTGCCGCTGACCCAGGACGGGGCGAAATACTCTCTCATCCGGTGGCCCTGCGGCAGCAGGAAGATCGTATCCGGGGTCTGCAGATATGTCCGGAAGCTGCTGTGTACCGCCGCGGGCACCAGCAGGACGAACATAATCCAGCGGATCGGTATGCCAGGCGGAATATCGCGCAACAGCGCTGTGTACCAGGCGGAGAAAATAATCAGCACCAGCAGGAACACCATGGCGACACCGCTCTGTATGATATATCCCATATAAGGGACAAGGCTTCCTGTGAACCGGCTGCGCCGCTGCCGGCGCAGCTCCTTCAAATCCATATCATTTCCCTCCCTGAACCAGCTCGTAGAACAGCTGCTCCAAATTCAAGCCCTGCCGCCCGGCCTTCGCGGTCATCTCGGCGAGGGTTCCCTCCGCGATCACCTTACCGCCGTGCAGCACAATGAACCGGTCACAATAGTTCTCGATCGTGGAGAGGATATGCGAGCTGAGCAGAATTGAAGCTCCGGACTTCTTCAGGTCCAGCATGAAATCCAGCAGGGAGCGGATACCCAGCGGGTCAAGGCCGAGGAACGGCTCGTCGATGACATACAGGGCCGGGCGCGCTACGAACGCGCACATAATCATCACCTTCTGCTTCATACCTTTGGACAGATGGGAGGACAAGGTATCCATCTTGTCCTCCATATTGAAGAGTGCAGCCAGCTGGCTGGTGCGTGATTCATAATCACTGCGTTCCACGCCATACGCTCTGGCAGTGAATTCCACATGCTCACGAACCGTCATTTCCTCATAGAGCAGAGGGGACTCCGGCACGAAGGACAACGCACTGTGGTAGCTCTCGGGATCGCTGCTGCGCGTCTTCCCTTGTACCGTAATCTCACCCTTATGCGGGGACATCAGCCCCAGGATATGCTTCATGGTGGTGCTTTTGCCCGCACCGTTCAGTCCGATTAACCCAACCATCTCACCGGGCTGCACCTGCAGGCCGATGTCATGCAGCACCGGCTTGTTCAGGCTGTAGCCTCCGCTGAGGCCCGTAATTTCCAATACGGGAGCTGTATTCATTGACCGTCACCTCTCGGGGTTTTGTTCTTGAGCCATTTCGGGGCTCCCTTATTCTTGCGGTTCTGCTCCCGCTCCGCCTGGCTGCGGGCCTTGCCCCCGGGCCCCGCCGCGCTGCGCGTGCCGGCGCTCACTCCCGGCCGGTGCTGCTCGCGCCGCGCCGTAACGCCACTGCCGCCAGCCGCTGCGCCCGGCTGGCCTGCCGGCGCGTCGCCGCCCGTCCCTCCGGCTGCTGTTCCAGCCGCCGAGGTCCGCACCTGCGGCTTGCCGGTGCGCGCTGCAATGCCGCCGCGCGGTTCAGCCCCTTCGCGGCGGGCGTTCCCGCCCCCGCCGCCTAAATCACTGCGCTCGCCTTCCGCCAGCGCCTTCCCAAACGCCATGGCCCGCTCGTCCAGCTGGATATCCAGCTCGCGGGCGAATTTGCGCATGATGAACGTCTGCTGCTCCGTAACGATCGTTACGGATAAGCCGCGTTTGCCCATGCGCCCGGTACGTCCGGCACGGTGGACATAGTGCTCGGAGTCAAAGGCCGGATCGAAGCTGACGACAAGCGTCAGATTCTCAATGTCCAGGCCCCGTGCCGCTACGTCACTGGCGACCAGCACCTTGAGCTTGCCGTCCCGGAAGCGGGTCAGCACGTTTGCGCGCGTCACCTTGTCAGCATCTCCATAGAGCGCAGCAGCCGGAAGCCCCAGATGGTTCAGCTTCGCAGTCACTTCAGCGATGTCTTCCGTAGCGTTCACGAACACAATGGCCCGGTCCGGCTTGTAGTGGCGGATGACCCGGCGCAGCATATCGATCTTGTTCCGCTCCTCGCACACCACATAGTGATGCTCCAGGCTCGCTGCGGTCATCATCTCCGGATCAATGCCCACCTCCGCCGGATTCTTCATTTCCCGGTTTGCCAGCAGACGGGTCTCCGGTCCAATGGTGGCTGACAGCATGACCAGCTGCCGCGTACGCAGCGCACTGCTGACGATCTTCGTCACTTCGCCTGCACCGCTAAGCTGGAACATCTGATCTGCCTCATCGAGAATAATCGTGCTCACCTCGTGCATCTTGAGCTTGCGCAGCCCGATCAGCTCACGTATGCGTCCCGGGGTGCCTACCACCAGATGCGGATGCTCCCGCAGCTTGTCAATCTGGCGCTTGATCGCCGCCCCGCCGATCAGCCCCATGGCCCGGATGCCCCGGTGTGCCCCGTAGCGCTCCGCTTCACGGAGAATTTGCATCGCCAGCTCCTGGGTTGGGGCCAGCACCAGCTTTTGCACCGATTTCGAGTCCGGGTTAATCCCTTGCAGCAGCGGCAGCAGATAAGCCAGTGTCTTGCCTGTTCCTGTCTGGGATGCGGCCAGAACATCTCTTCCTTCCAGCAGAAGCGGGATCGTCTGCTCCTGTACAGGGGATGGTTCAGTGATGCCGAATTCAGACAATCGGGCAGCAAGGTCTTCCTGGATGCCGATAGCCGCAAAAGAAGGTTTATTCATAATAGGGTTTCATCCTTTTCACTTAAGATAATATGTTCATTATATGCCAAAAAGGCCTCTCCACCAAATGGAAGGCCATAAAATCTAAGTTGGGGCCGTATTTAACACGGTCATACCATCCTGTATACCAAAGGGGGACAAGCCGTTCACGCCACAGACGGTAACTATGAACTATACTTCTCTGGTCATTTTCTGTTCATCAGGTTATAGGTCAGCTTGTCTGCCAGCCGCGGAAACAGGCCATAGAGCCGGATGCCGAAGCCTGCCAGACCGGGCAGATCCACTTCCTCTTTGCGCTTGTCCATCAGCTTGACGATCTTCGCGGACACATGCTGCGGCGTCATCATGATCCGGCTTACGCTTCTTTCATAATTGCCTGAAGGGTCGGCGGTCTTGAAGAATTCGGTGGCGATAGGTCCAGGGTTCACAGCCGAGACAATAATACCGCTCTTGCGAAGCTCCTGGCGGAGCGCATTGGTGAAGCCGAGAACGGCATGCTTGGTGGCCGTGTAGGACACTGAGCGTGCGGTTCCGATTTTGCCGGCCATGGAAGCCACATTCACGATCTGACCGCTGCCGCGTGTAAGCATATGAGGAACGACAGCCTTGGTGCAGCGCACAATTCCCATATAGTTAACATCCATCATGTCGGCGAACTCTTCAGACTCCATCTCTGTAAAAGCCGCAAACTTGCCGTAACCGGCATTATTGAGCAGAATGTCAATTCTGCCGTATTGCTCCAGGATCTCCGCAAAGGTATGCTTAACTGCCGTTTCATCGGTCACATCACAGACGAACA
Source organism: Paenibacillus sp. FSL R7-0210 (assembly GCF_038009085.1). Taxonomy (NCBI): domain Bacteria; kingdom Bacillati; phylum Bacillota; class Bacilli; order Caryophanales; family Paenibacillaceae; genus Paenibacillus; species Paenibacillus sp. FSL R7-0210. The sequence continues at coordinate 161,974 of NZ_JBBPAR010000001.1, read as the reverse complement.
GCCCATGCTCCCCCTGAATACCCGCCGCAACAGCCTGCAGCTTGTCCCTGGACCTGGCCAGCAGAACGGGAACCGCCCCACGCTCGCTGAGCATCTGTGCCGTAAGCGCTCCAATCCCGCTGGAAGCTCCTGTAATCACCACAATCTTGCCTTGTACTGCCATGGAATAGGTTCAACTCCCGATTATTTGCCTAAGAGATCATAACCTGAATATCAAGCTCCCCGATGCCTTCCATCAAAAGAGGAATACTCAATGCTTTGCGCGGCAGGATGGACATACCCTCGGACTTCATCAGCTTCGGCGGGGTAATGTCTACCGACACCCCTTGATTGGAAAGAATAGTACTGGCATTGCCGCTGATCATATTGCCCAGCTCGGAAATGGCGCTCTGGCCCATCTCATCCATCTCTGTTATCACATAACCGCCCATCATGGCCGACACCATCTTAAGTGCTACCGGTTCGGCAATCCCGAAGATAATATTCCCGCTGAGCTGACCTGTCATTCCTACTTGGATCCATATATGATTATCGATCAGTTCAATATCCTTAATCCCCAGCATACCGGTGGACGGCGAGACTTGGATCACCTGTTCAATTACAATGCGCGCAGACTCTAAAAACGGATTGATTACTTCTGCTTTCATGAAAGTGCTGTCCCCCTCGACCAGTCTTTAGTCATATACCAAAAGTCCTAAGCAATAAAATTTATTATACTTCATATATCGGCATTATTCACCAAAAATTAATGGTCTTGTCGAATGATTTCTGAAGATAGTTTGGAGCGCAACATTGCCCTCCCGGGAGGAATCTCCTATAATTTAATCAATAAACGTAAGATCTGCGGCGTCACACCCTCCGAGTGCAGCACTCACAGCGACCCTTGTACCTATCTGCTTTGTCAGAATCCGCGGCTTGCAGACTCTAATTCTGGAAGCCGGCATGTGCGCATACGCCCTCCGGAAAGCTGCGGCTTTCCCTGTTTGTACAAATATACGGCGGCACCATCCGGTAGCCATAAGGGGGACAGTCCATGAATATCAGCCAGCTCGAAACATTGATCACCATCTCCAAAACCATGAGCTTCCGCAAGGCGGGAGAGCTGCTCAACCTGACGCAGCCGGCGGTCTCGGCCCAGATCAAAAGCCTGGAGGAAGAGTTCAAAACGCAGCTTGTTGACCGGAACCAGCCGGTGACGCTGACGGACAGGGGCAAGGTCTTCCTCGCCCACGCGGAACAGATTGTCGGAATCGTAGATGAGCTTAAGCAGCGCCTTGCCGATCTCGAAGAGAATCCCCAAGGGCATATTATTCTCGGTACGACCACCTCCATCGCCATCCAGATTCTCCCCAGGGTGCTCTCCTACTTCCAGGATCAGTTCCCTCATATCAAAACCTCGATCTCATCCATGTCCTCCTCCCAGATCTACCAGCAAGTCGAGAACGGGATTGTGGATGTAGGCATCGGCTATCTGATCGGCCGCAATCCGGGAATGACGACCTCGGTCCTGTATTATGATACTTTTGAACTGGTGGTTTCGCCCCGCCATCCGCTGGCCCAGGTCAAAACAGCCGGGATCGAGGCACTGGGCACCATCCCGCTCATCCTGCTCTCACCGGATACGGTCGGCCGGAAATTTGTCGATGAGGTACTGGCGAGGCACGGTATTCAGCCGCTGGTGATTATGGAGCTGACCAGCAGTGAGGAAGTGAAGCGGATGGTCGAGCTTGATCTGGGAGCGGCGGTCATCTCCAAGCAGTCTGTCACTGCCGAGGTCAGAAGCGGAACCCTGCGGATCGTCCCGATCATCGAGCTTGAGGTTACCCATCCTGTAGGTGTCATTACCAAGTCGGGCAAGTATGTCAACTCTGCGATGAGACAGTTCCTGAGCGACCTTAAGGGAATGCCCGAGACCCAGTTCATCGGCTCAGAGTAACCTGCACCCTATTTCGCCATATTGGCCTAAGGAGATGTTCCGATTATGAAGTTCGACCTGCATACCCATCATTTCCGCTGCGGCCATGCTGACGGCACGATCCGGGATTATATTGAAGCCGCAATAGCGGCGGAGCTGGATGTCATCGGTATTTCCGATCATTCGCCTTACTTCGGAAGCCCGTCCGAGCAGGCTTTTCCGCGCATTGCTATGGCCAAGTCCGAGCTGGTCCACTATGTAGAGGAAGTATTGTCGCTGCAAAAAGAATACGAAGGCCGCATTGATGTTCTGCTCGGCATGGAATCCGACTTTTTCCCGGAGCATGCGGAGCTGTACCGCAAGACCTACGCCGCATACCCGTTCGATTATATAATCGGCTCCGTGCATCATGTTGAGGAAGTCAGTATCTTCAACCAGGGCCGCTGGAAGGGGCTTGCCCCCGCGCAAAGGCTTGCCTCCAAAAGCGAGTACTACCGGCTGATTGCCGAATCCGCACGCAGCGGCATCTTCCAGATTCTCGGCCACATCGATGCCATGAAGGGGAACTATCCGCCTTTCTCCGAGATCGCTGCCCCCAAGGAGATTGACGAAGCCTTGCGCGTAATAGGCGAATGCGGCCCGGCCATCGAGATCAACACCTCCGGCGGCACCAAGCTGTGCGGCGGCTGGTACCCTTCCGATGAGATTCTGGAGCGGGCCCTGCACTTCGGCGTGGAGGTCAGCTTCGGCTCCGATGCCCATCTCCCTGCCCGTGTTGCCGACCAGCGCAATCAGGTGGCTGCACGGCTGAAGGAGATTGGATTCGAATATTGGGTCTATTACAAGCGGCGCGAGAAGGTTAAGGTCGCATTGTAGGCAGTAAGTGGGCGGGAATTCTCCGCGTACAACCAGCACCGCGCAAACAGGCAGCGTAACGGGACACTCCCCGTCACGCTGCCTGCTGCTGTGGTGCTTTTTTGCGCTGTACACCTAATACTGTGCTTATTCCTTATTCAGATTCTCACAGGTGAAGCCCTGCTGCTTCAGCGTACGCTGCGAGTCCCCATACTGCGGATTCAGAGCGTAGAAGCGGGCAATCATACTGGTCCAGCTCCGCTCCGTCAGCCCCTGGGACTTGAGCAGCTCCCGGTGAGTCTCATTATATTCTTCGATCAAGTGTTGCTGATCCGGGTTATAGACCTCTTCATGATACACAGCTGCTATAGGCAGGCGTGAACCCTTCGGCTGTTCTCCCGCCGGATAGCCGATGCAGAGTCCGACCACCGGGAATACATACGCTGGCAGCTGCAGCAGTTCAATCACCCCTGCCGTGTTACGGCGTACGCCCCCAATCGGGATAATCCCCAACCCCAGCGACTCGGCAGCAGCTACTGCGTTCGATAGTGCAATGCCGACATCCGTAGCCCCAACGAGCAGCGCGTCTATATCCGCAGCCGTTTCGAACGGCTGGCCTTCCAGCTCCGCCGCAAGCTTGGCCCGGTGAAAGTCCATGCAGAACACCAGGAATACCGGTGCTTCCGCCACATGCTTCTGGTTACCGCTTAGCGCCGACAGCTGCTGCCTGCGTTCCTCGCTGCGTACCGCAATCATCGATACTTGCTGGCCATTCACCCACGACGGTGCCGCCTGGGCTGCCTCAATAATCGTCTTCAGCTTCCAAGGCTCCACCGCCTGCCCGCTGTAGTTACGGAATGAACGGTGGTTCATAAGTAATCTAATCACATCATTCAAAGGTTCATTTCCTCCCCCATCTATACTTGTCCATGTACCCTCTACACTATCATAGCCCAATCCACTCGGAGACTGCCAGCACACAATGTTTGATACCACAAGTATGGTGGCTGCAAATCTAGGTGTACTAATGCTCCTCATTCGCTCGTTGAGCCGACTTCCGGCCGATCCCAAGGGATTTATTCCTCTCATCGGGGGCCCAGGCCCGCACACGGCCAAAAAAAATGGACCCGAATCATCGGGTCCCAACAGCAGTTATATTTTCAAAAGGGGGTCATGTACTTAGTTTAACCGCTGACTGTTAGAGTTTGATAACGGCATTATTTCAATTGTGTAACAATGTGAAGACTTTCATTACGTCGCCCGAGCCGTCCGCCATCGGCAGGGTCCGCTCCAGGGTCAGGCCGTTCCTCAGCATGACCTGAGCGGACCGGTAATTATCCCCACGGCAGCGCCCCTCGACCTTCCTCAGGCCGAGTTCCCTGAAACCGTAGGCCAGCAGCAATCCCAGTGCCTCGGTTGCATACCCGCGACCCCACCATAACGGATTCAGCATATAGCCCAGCACCGCCTGGCCCTCCTGCCGGTTCCAGTTCTGCAGGGAGACTGAACCGATCAGCTCCGGCTGGCCTAACATATAGATTCCTGCATGCAGCGCGCCGGGATCATAGCCGTGCAGCATCCGGTTCACCAGCTTATCCAGCACACCCTGCCGGGAAGTCGATCCATGGCGCAGCTGAATATGCGGCTGCACCTCAGGGTGGGAGAGCAGCGACTTCAGCAGCGCTCCGTCGCCGGACGCCATATTCTTCAGTTCTACCTTAGAACCTTGCAGTGACATCCCCATGATCATCTCATAAGTGCTCATGAACTTCTCCCTCTTCTTCTCCCGCCTATCGCGTCCCTCTCTTGCAGTCCGGCTACCCCCGGCGCAGAGTCAGCACGGTAAGCTCCGGGCGGCACAGGAAGCGCAGCGGCATCAATGTCTCGCCGAAACCCCTGTTCACATACACTGGCATGGCCTTATTCTCTGTATAATACAAGCCGTCTATGTATTTCTGAGATCCGTAGGGCGTGAACGGCGCGCCGACCAGCGGCAGGCGAATCTGACCGCCGTGGCTATGCCCCGAGAGCTGAAGGTGAAACGGGTACGCTTCCGCCACATCGGCGTAATCCGGCTCATGCATCAGCAGCACCGTGAAGATGCCGTCAGGAATATCCCGGATGGCTGCCTCCGGGTCCGGCTTGCCGTGCAGCATGTCATCCAGTCCTGCTACGGCAATCGTCGCTCCGCCTTGCTTGATCAGATAAGACTCGTTCCGCAGGACGCGGAATCCGGCCTCCGTCAGCAGACGGGTCAGCAACTCCGTATTCTTGTAATCATGATTCCCGAGGATGGCATACTTCCCAAGCGGAGCCTGTAGCTCTGCCAGCAGGGGGACTGAGTCGGTCAGATCCTCGGCATAGCTGTCTACGATATCCCCGGTGAAGCAGATCAGATCCGGCTGCTCTTCCTTGATATGCTTCGTCAGCCGGGCCAGATCCTTCGCATCCTTGTTGAAGCCCAGATGCACATCGCTGAAATGGACCAGCCGGGTCCCGGCGAACGCGGACGGCAGCTCCGCAAGCGGCAGCTCCCGGCGGGTCACCTCTAACCAGTTCGGCTCCCCCTGCCAGGCATAGCCGCCGGCGAGGAGACCCGCCCCTACCACCGCTCCTGCTCCCCGGGCCAGGAACTGGCGGCGGGTCATCTTGCGGCCGCTTCGGCCTTCCGGCTTCGGGGGGCCTGTTCCCGCGCCATCGGCAGCAGCAGGAACTGTACGCTCGGGAGAGCCTCCGAACGATTTTTTCATAGGGAGATTCTCCTCTCTGTCTTGAATTCTAATCGGGTTATTGCCGATCCGCTACGGCTTCATCCACTTTGTCATCAATATCTACTTCAATGGCCGCCTCAATCTCTTCCTCCGTGGTATTTACCCCAAGAATCTTGCGGAACAAGCCCAGCATGGACAGCGCATAGGCGACCGTAATGAAGCTGAAGCAGATCTGCATAACTACAACCAGCCTTGAGGTATTGTCTATGGGAGCTATATCTCCGTAACCGACGGTCGTAAAAGTAGCCACGCTGAAATAGAGGAACGTAATCAACTGGCTAAGCAGATCCTGGCCCAAGCCTTCTCCCTGGAACGAGGACTGTCCAAACAGCTTATATATCGATGTATATACGACTGTAAAAAAAAGAATGCAGGTGAACGCAGCGATGCTGATCCGGACCAGCGTCTGCTGCATTCTGACTTCCTTATTGTTGGAATCCCTGATTTCATGGAAAATAAACAGAATATAAAACAGGACTGAGGCCAGGACAAAAAACAGAATCAGTCCGCGCAGTCCCCGGTTGCCGGGCACAATCGTCCCCAGATCGATCAGGTTCAGCAGATCCTCCACCGAGATCAGCGCATAGATCAGAATAGGAGCAAGCAACACGCCTCTGCCCATCCAGTTCAGCTTCAACCGGGCAAACCTCACTACCAGGAATACAATGACAATGATATTAAAAGCCCAGATCCACCATGCCATGGCTTTTACGCTCCTGTTCTATGCTCCCGGCTTCCCGCCGGGAAGGTCCTTATCCGGTCCGCTTATGACTCTGATCCGGCATTCTTCCTCAGGAGCCTCGCGGTAGGCAAGGGCAATACCCTTAGCCTGAATGTCCTTGCGGCTGACCCGCCGCTGCTTGAAGCTCACTTCAACCTCCTGTGTGAACGGGAACGGGGTCAGGGTCAGCGTAGCACTGTCCTGCCACTCCGCCTCAATGGCACGGCCGGAGGTGAAGCTGAACTCCTCACTGCCGGAGAAGCCGTCTGCGAACCAGGGGTGCTTCTCGGATTCGGCGCTGCCCGGCCTACTAAGCGCCAGGAACAGCGACAGATCATCGCAGAATTGCAGCAGTCTGGCGTCATAATACAGCTCGCCTTCTTCAAGCGGTTTGCTCTGCTCCAGCGCCCGGTGGATACGGGCACGTCGGTCCGCTTCATCCTCCAGATATTGCGTCAGCTCCGGGCATTCCTCACCCGACACCTCAATCAGCCGTTCAAAATGCGAGCTGCACAGCAGCGCCCCGTATGGCGTCTCCGCTTCCACCTCATCGATTCCCCGTCTATAAAAGGTCAGCTTCGGCACAACCGGGAAATCGAGGAAGCTGTAAGGCAGCCCCTCCGCATCATTCCAGAACGGTGTCTCATCCAGATCAATCCAGCCCCGGTCATGGTTACTTACTGCCCACAGTACCTCAGCCCGGCGGCCTTCCGCGGGCGTATGCTCTTCCTTGAACCACTTAGCAAATTCTCCAGCCAGCAGACCGTGCTCATGCTGCTTCGTCATTACAAGCGTTCCATCCTGTTCACGGCAAATCACAGTCATTCCTCCCCGTTATCCGCTGTCAGACGGTTATCTTCAGCTATGTAGATTATAACATATTCACCTATATTTATCGGAACCTGTGGACGTATGGCTATTCTATGCAGCTACAGGCTTCTCATTACAGGCTGTCTACACATGTACCCTTTTTCCAGCCGGCCAGAAACATCCTTGACCTGTTACTATGCCAGACGCAGCCAAACAGGCCACCCAGGATTGACACCTGAATGGCCTGCTACAATTCTGATTATAGAGAAATGGGCTACATTGCCTCAGACACCCAGCCAGCGCTTGAACATATGCTTCGTCGTCTGCTTGTTGATCTCGGCAATGGAGGTCGTGAGCGGAATGCCCTTCGGGCAGGCCCGCACACAGTTCTGCGAGTTGCCGCAGCCGTCGATCCCGCCGTCTTCCATGAGCGCATCCAGGCGCTCTTCAGCGTTCATCTCACCTGTCGGGTGAGCGTTGAACAGCCGCACCTGCGAGATGGCTGCCGGCCCGATGAAATCGGTCTTCTCGTTGACATTCGGGCAGGCCTCCAGGCAGACGCCGCAGGTCATGCATTTGGACAGCTCATAGGCCCACTGGCGCTTCTTCTCCGGCATGCGCGGTCCCGGACCGAGATCATACGTGCCGTCAATCGGAATCCAGGCCTTGACCCGCTTCAGGGCATTGAACATCCGGCTGCGGTCAATCACCAGGTCGCGGACGACCGGGAAGGTCTTCATCGGCTCAATGCGCACCGGCTGCTCCAGATTGTCGATGAGCGCTGCGCAGGCCTGACGGGGTTTGCCGTTGATGACCATGGAGCAGGCGCCGCAGACCTCCTCCAGACAGTTGGATTCCCAGCATACAGGAACTGTATTATCGCCTTTCGCGTTCACCGGATTACGCTGAATCTCCATCAGCGCGCTGATCACGTTCATCCCCGGACGGTAGGCAAGCTCGAACTCCTCCGTATAGGGGCTGGTCTCCGGTTCATCCTGGCGGGTAATAATAAATTTCACATTTTTGGGAGCTGCTGCTGTTTCCGCCATGTCAGTTACCTCCTAGAAAGTTTGGTTAGTCTAACCTGTCAGTCCTTCGAGTAATCCCGTACGCGCGGAGGAATCAGCGATACATCGACTTCCTCGTAGGAGATCTGCGGACCGTCTGCTGTCCAAGCGGCTTTGGTGGTCTTGAGGAATTCCTCATCATTGCGCGTCGGGAATTCCGGCTTGTAATGTGCGCCCCGGCTCTCATTGCGCAGGAGGGCTCCAAGCGTCATCGCCTCCGATAGCTCCAGCATGTTCCACAGCTGGCGGGTGAAGGCCACGCCCTGGTTGCTCCAGCGCGAAGTGTCGCTCATATTGATATTCTTGTAGCGTTCCTTCAGTTCTTTGATTTTGCCGATGGTCGCTTCCAGCTTCTTGTTCTCACGCACCACGGTCATGTTCGCCGTCATCCATTCGCCAAGCTCCTTATGGATCACGTAAGCATTCTCTGTACCAGTCATCCCCAGGAGAGACTCATATTTATCGGTCTGCGTCTTGTGGAAGCTATCGAACACCGTCGAGGAGATATCCTGCACTGATTTCTTAAGGCCCTTGATGTATTCCACAGCCTTCGGACCAGAGACCATCCCGCCATAAATGGCAGAGACCAGGGAATTCGCGCCCAGACGGTTGGCCCCGTGGTATTGATATTCACATTCCCCTGCCGCGAACAAGCCGGGAATATTCGTCATTTGATTATAGTCGACCCACATGCCGCCCATCGAATAATGCACAGCCGGGAAGATTTTCATCGGAATCTTGCGGGGATCATCCCCCATGAACTTCTCGTAGATCTCAATAATGCCGCCCAGCTTGACGTCAAGCTCCTTCGGGTCCTTATGCGACAGATCCAGGTAGACCATGTTCTCGCCGTTAATGCCCAGCCCCTGATCCACACACACATTGAAAATCTCACGGGTAGCAATATCGCGCGGCACCAGGTTACCGTACGAAGGATATTTCTCTTCAAGGAAGTACCACGGTTTACCGTCCTTATAGGTCCAGATCCGTCCGCCTTCACCGCGCGCCGATTCCGACATGAGCCGCAGCTTGTCATCGCCGGGAATCGCCGTCGGGTGAATCTGAATAAATTCCCCGTTCGCATAATGCACACCCTGTTGATACACGGCGCTTGCGGCGGTTCCTGTGTTGATGACCGAATTCGTGGTTTTGCCGAAAATAATTCCCGGACCGCCGCTGGCCAGAATGACCGCGTCCGCCGGGAAGGTCTGAATCTCCATCGTCTTCAGATTCTGGGCGCTGATGCCGCGGCAGACCCGCTCATCATCCAGAATCACCGAGAGGAATTCCCAGTTCTCGCTCTTGGTCACCAAGCCTTCCGCTTCCCAGCGGCGCACCTGCTCATCCAGCGCATACAATAGCTGCTGGCCGGTAGTCGCCCCGGCAAAGGCTGTGCGGTGGCGCTTCGTTCCGCCGAACCGGCGGAAGTCGAGCAGCCCCTCTGGGGTACGGTTGAACATTACGCCCATCCGGTCCATCAGGTGAATAATGCCCGGTGCCGCTTCGCACATGGCCTTCACCGGAGGCTGGTTGGCCAGGAAGTCGCCGCCGTAGACGGTATCGTCGAAATGCTCCCAGGGCGAGTCGCCCTCGCCCTTGGTATTCACGGCGCCATTGATGCCGCCTTGAGCGCAGACGGAATGTGATCTTTTGACAGGGACCAGTGAGAATAGATGTACATGCGCGCCGGATTCAGCGGCCTTAATGGTAGCCATCAGGCCGGCCAGACCGCCGCCCACGATGATGATATCGGCTGATGCCATGATTGTTCCCCTCCTACAAGTTAATAGTTCTCTCTTCTATTACTAAATAAAGCTGCGCAGCGACTGCATCGCCACGGCTGCCGTTTGGAATTCATCGTTACGGAAGGTAACCAGCGACAGGACGAACATGAAAGTAACGATAACGAAAATACCTAGGCAAAGTACGGACGATACTCTCTGCGAACGCGGCCCCACCGTGATTCCCCAGCTGATCAGGAACGACCATAGACCGTTGGAGAAGTGGAAGCAGGCAGCCACGATTCCGACAATATAGAGAGTCATCAGCAGCGGCTGGGTCACAATGTTATGCATCACTCCGCCAAGCTGATCATGCTCCACCTTGCCGAGCGCTACCTGGACGCGGGTGTCCCACAGATGCCAGACAATGAAGATGAAGGTGACGACTCCGGTAATCCGCTGCAGCGTATAACGCCAGTTGCGCTCAAGATTGTAGCGGTTCAGGTTCGGCTTCGACTGGTACGCGATGTACAGGCCGTAGACTCCATGGTACAGCAGCGGCAGCCAGATGCCGAACAATTCCAGGAAGAAGACAAGCGGCAGGCTGTTCAGCCACAGCACACTGTCTGTAAAGCCAGAAGCGCCACCCTCTACTGCTGCGAAGTTCGTCAGCATGTGCTCAAGGAAGAATGCCCCGAGCGGGATAACGCCGAGCAAGGAATGAATCTTTCTGGAATAAAATCCTCTCATGCAAAGTGTCCCCTTTCCATATAAAACAGCGTTTTCACAAGTCTTTTTAAAGAGCATACACCGCCGGGAGTACAGTTGAAACAGGGCAGCGGCAGGCTTGATTTACCGGCTAATAGTCTGTTTGCACCACTATCCATTGTTTTCCCGGACTTTGCTGAATAATTCACAATATGTGAATATCCTGTGTCACTTTTCATGTTACTCTTTTTTCGCTTATAAGGGAATTGCAATCTAATTATTAATCGTTATACTATAATTGCATAAGAATATTTTTAATATGATAATAATTCTCATTTATCTTCATTAATAACATACAATCCAGACTTGTCTTCCTGCGCATCAGGGGCAACTCTGCTCATCTGCTATACTTTTTATCACAGTTGAATGGGAATTTGGGAGAGAGAGGAGCACTATGAAATGTATGATGATTTAGATGCTTTTGCTGCGGTGGTGGAGCATTCCAGCCTGAATCGGGCCTCGCGCCAGCTCAACCTGTCCCAGCCGGCCCTCTCCCGCAAAATCTCCAAGCTGGAGGAGCGGCTCGGCGTCGCCCTGTTCAACCGCTTCGGCAAGCGCCTGGAGCTTACAGAGGTAGGCCGCCTTACCTACACCTATGCGCTGGAGCAGCGGCAGCAGCGTTCCAAGTTCCTGGAAGCGTTATCGAAGTTCAAGGAAGGCGAGCCGCAGCTCGTGACCTTAGGCGCCAGCCTGACCACGCTGCAGACAACCCTGCCTCCCCTGGTAAAAGCATACACAGAGAAATATCCGGCAGCCGAGCTGAAGCTCATCACCGGGAAAACCCATGAGATGGTTACCGCTGTCAGCGAAGGCAAATGCGATGTGGCCATCATCGCCTCCCAGGTCCAGGAGCCGGGGCTGCGCTGCATCCCGCTGTTCGAGGACCAGCTCCGGCTGGTCGTCTCCGAGCAGCATCCGCTGACCCTGACGCCGCGGCTCACCATGGAGCATCTCTCCCGGCTGCCGATGATCCTTTTCTCCAAGGGAACCTGGTACCGCCGGACGACAGATGATCTGTTCCAGCGCTGCGGGGTTGATCCCGATGTACGGATGGAGATCGACTCCTTCGAGGCCATCGTCCGTCTGCTGCCCACCATCAAAGCTGCGGCCCTGCTGCCGAATTCGTATCTGCGTCCGGAGCTGCTGAACGGCGGGGGGCTGGTCTCCCTGCACATCAAGGAGCTGGAGCAGACGCAGCGGACCACTTGCCTCATCTACCAGAGCAGCGGCGGACTCAGCACGGCAGCGCGCTGCCTGGTGCAGGTGACGGAGGATGTCTTCCTGAACAGCCGCGAGTAGCGGCGGGGAACACAGCAATCACCCGGCAAGCCTCCGTAATGCTACGGATCGGCCTGCCGGGTGAGGATACTGCCGGGTAATTTTTTTTGCTATACTAAGCCAGACTTACACAAGATTAACGGAACTTGCCTGCATCAATTGCCGCCTGCTTCTCATCGAGAATCTCCTGGTAGCCTGCCTCCAGGTACGTCTTCTTGGCCGCTTCATAAGTAGCATCGAATTCAGCCTCCGGAGCGAGCACCACCTTCACGTACAGCTCCTGGAACAGCGTATTCAGATCCGCCTTGTATTCGTTCACCTTCTCCAGCACCACATTGAACAGGGCATCCGGTGTACGGAATTCGGCAACCTCGTCATAATACTTCACCAGATCATCCGCCAGCGGCTCATAACCGGCCGGTGCCCAGTTGCGCAGGTTGGCCTTGCGGGTCTTGGCTTCATCCGGGTACTGGGCAATTTCTGTCACCAGACCCCAATAGTCCTTGTTATTGTTCTGTGCCAGCACCGCTTCGCCCTTATAATCCGGGTTCTTCAGCGCAATGCCGTCTGCGTCAAGCGTATAGTTCTCCCCTTCGATCCCGTTCTGGAACTTGAACAGGTTCTCCGGCTGGCTGAGCCATTCCAGATACATCCACACGGCTGCGCGTTCTTCCGGCGTGGATTCATAGTTAATTCCCATAATGAAGCCGAACGGCCAGTAAGCGCGTCCCTGAGGCTTGTTGCCTTCCGGAACTCCCGCATACGGAGGCACCACCGCAAATTCGGCATCCGGGTTATTCTGCAGCGTAGCCGCAAAGACATCAGTGTTGTTCGCCAGATAGAAGCCGAAGTTGCCGGTTTTACCTGCCACGAATTCAGCCTTAATCTTCGGTTCATCGTTGCGCAGATAGAATTCCTTATCAATCAGGCCATTGTTATACTGATAATTGAGGTTCCGCAGGTAAGCCTCAGTCTCCTCCGTAGTCAGATCGGCCACACTGAGATCGGAATACAGCGCACGATATTTCGCATCCACCGGCCATTTACGGAACGGATAGTTGAAGTTGAAGAAATTCTGCTGCAGATTGCCGCCGCTTACCCCGAGTCCGGCTTCCTTCCATTTGGCCAGCATCTCGTTATACTTCTCCAGCGAGGTCAGATCCTCAACCTTCATGCCTACCTTTTCCACCCAGTCCTTGCGGATAATGTTGACGAAGTTGTCGGCTTCAGGGCGGGCAGCGAAGAAGAAGGTCTTCTGATCGTCCACGGTACCATACTGTTCAATTGTCTCACCCAAGTTCTTCCAGTAGGTCGGCGCATAATTCTGGATCTCTGCATAGTCGAGCGGCTGCATCACATCCTCACCATAATAAGTAAGCGCTTGCGGCATATCATAGTGGAAAATAATATCCGGAGCCTTGTGCGAAGCCAGCAGCTGTTCGAAATCCGTTACTTCCTTGGAGCGGGTAATTGGCACATAGTTAACCTCTATATTATATTTGTCGCCGAACTCCGCCTGCACCCAGCGGGTATAGTAGTTATCGGACACGTTCCAACCTTCATAGGCACGCTCATAGACCGGAATGTCGAGCGAGACTTTTTTCTCGAAGCCCTTGGAATAATCAGGATAGGCCCCTTCGGCCTGGTTCGTAGCAGCGGCTGTCTCGGCCGGCTTATTGCTGGATTCGGCTGTATCCTTGGTGTTATTTCCACCGGAGCACCCGGCCAGCAGGCCGGCCGTCATGACGGATGCCATCATTAACGAATACACGCTTCTTTTACTCATCGCAATTCCCCCATTTTTTGAATTTTCGTAATTCCAAAGAATGACTATATACCAGGGACGCAGGATTACTCCTTGACGGCTCCGAGCATAACACCTTGAACGAAGTATTTCTGGACGAACGGATACACACAGAGGATAGGCAAGGTAGCGAATACAACGACTGACGCCTTCAGAACTTCGGGATTGCTGAGCTGCACCTGGCTGGCCTCCAGCTGGAAGCTTTCACTTGCCTGAATGACCAGATAATACAGCTTGAGCTGAAGCGGCCGGAGCGAGGTCTCATGCTTGATATAGAACAATGCGTCCTGATAAGCATTCCAGCGTCCCACCGCATAGAAGAGAGCGAGTGTCGCCATAATCGGCTTAGATAACGGCAGCACAATGCTGAACAGAATCCGGAAATGCCCGGCACCGTCGATCCGCGCAGATTCCTCCAGACTGACGGGAATGCCGCTGGTCAGCGAGGTTTTCATAATCAGCAGATTGAAGGCACTGAAGGAGAGCGGCAGCACCAGCGACCAGATGGTATCCATCAGCCCCAGATTATTGATGTTCATATAGTCGGGGATAATGCCTCCGCTGAAATACATGGTGAACAGGAAGATGAAGGTGATCACCCTGCGGCCCTTGAACTGGGTTCTGGACAGCGGATAGGCGGCGCAGATGGTCAGGATCATGCCCAGAATGGTGAACAGCACAGTCACGATGACCGAGATGTACAGGGAACGGAGGATACTGGCATCCGCGAAGATTTTGTTATACGCTTCAATGGTGAAGCCCTGCGGCCACAGAAAGACCTTGTTGGCAATGACGAAGGAGTCAGAGCTCAGCGATTTCGATACGACATGAATGAATGGCAGCAGGCAGAATAGCGAGATGATAATAATGACGAGGCGGATCAGCGTTTCCCAGATATCGATACGTGCTTTATGGGGTGCGGCAGTGCCTCCGGCTATGGCTTTCATGGTTCCTCTCCTTTCTACAAAATCCCATCCTCGCCAAGCTTCTTGGCTACGCGGTCCGCGGAAATGACCAGAATAATCCCGATGACGGACTGGAATAATCCGATGGCGGTCGCCCGGCTGAAATTACCGCTCTCAATCCCCCAGCGGTACACCAGGACCGGTATGGTGGTGGTGAACTCCGTGGTGGCCTTATTCTGCAGCGCATAGATACGCTCGAAGGAGCCGTCCATTACTTTGCCCAGCGCCATAATCAAGAGCGTCACAATCGTTGCCCGGATCGATGGAAGGGTGATATTCCATACCTTTCTCCAGCGGCCTGCCCCGTCCACCGTAGCCGCTTCATACATCTCAGGGTTGATCCCGCTCATCGCCGCCAGATAGATAATCGTGCCCCAGCCCATGCTCTGCCAGACCCCGATCACGAGATAGCTAATGAGCCAATTCGTATCCTGCTGCAGGAACGGAATCCGGGTGCCTCCCATCAGTTCTATGAGGTTATTGACAACGCCGCCCCCCTCACTGAGGAGCTGATAGGCGATGGCTCCGATAATGACCCAGGACAGGAAGTGGGGCAAATAGAGCACCGTCTGATTGATTCTTTTGAACCGTACACTCTTGATCTCGTTCAGCAGCAGAGCCAGCACAATCGGCATCGTGAAGCTGAAGCACAGGTCGAGCACGTTCAGCAGCAGGGTGTTGCGGACGGCCCGGATGAAATCAGGCTTGGCGAACAGGTCCTGGAAGACCTGCAGTCCGGCCCATTCACTACCCCAGAAGCCTCTGGCGATCTTATAGTCCTTGAAGGCGATTACAAGTCCGGTCATGGGCAAATATTTGAATACGATGACAAAAGCCAGCGGAAGCATCACCAGCAGATAGAGCTGCCAATCCCGCTGTAAATAATAGCTGAACCCCTGTTTCCTTCTTAATAATGGACTGTGATCCGTTTGTGAAGCGCTTGCAGCTTTCAACATATTCACCTCCTGCCTTGAATTCTCTTGCCGGCTTCCGGCTATTATTCTCCGGCCTGGCTCCTATGCTACCGCCTTTGCCGGGTCTTGAATATCATGAGTATTGATGATCACCTATCACAATTGATTGCCAATTGATTGCCGCCCGGCACTCCTGGCCTCAGCCGCAAGAGAATAATCAAAACTGATAGGCATTCCCAAAATTAATAAAGCGCTTTCAATTGGGAGGGGAGCAGGTACAAGTCGGATAGAAAGGCATGGCGAGGGATGGGGCCAGGGGGGATTGGGGATGGATCGTAGAACGGTGAGGAGCTATTTGGAAACGATGAGGGAGCAATTAGGGAGAGATGAGAGCTAACAGGGGGCGATTAGGGAGCTATGAGAGCTATCAGGAATGATTAGGGAGCTACTGTTGCTCACCCCGCCCGCTTTTGACTAATATAGATTTGTACACTCCTACTTTCCACGAACTCAGGGGCACTTGTGCTCTTCATTTACTCAGTTGGCCAACTTTTCTGAAATTCAGGGGCACTTATGCTTCTCATCCGCTCACTTTCAGCACTATTAGTGGGATTTATCCCTTTCATTTCCGCATCCAGCCCACTTTCGGCTCCATTAGAAGTATTTATCCCTCTCATTTCCACCTCCCGTCCACTTTCGGCTCCATCAGAGGGATTTATCCCTTTCATTTCCGCATCCAGCACACTTTCGGCTCCATTAGAGGGATTTATCCCTCTCATTTCCGCATCCACCCACTTTCAGCACCATTAGAGGGATTTATCCCTCTCATTTCCACCGCCTGCCCACTTTCCACCGACAAGCCGAAAAACCAAGATCCTTGAAACGAGATACCGGTCCGCCGGGGATGGGTTTCTAATGGTTTCTACGGGTTTCTATGAGCTTTTATGGTCTTTTATCACCATCTATGAGCTTTTAGGAACTCTTACTCTTAGCTGACTTGTAGCCGCTTGGCGGCATGCCTTCATACTTGCGGAAAAAGCGGTTGAAGCTCTGCACATTGGCGTAACCGACCTCTGCGGCAATCTGCTTGATTGTCAGCCCCGAATCCAGCAGCAGCTCCTTCGCCTGCTCGATCCTTAGCTGATTGACGAAATCAATCATGCTGCTGCCGGTCTGCTCATAGACAAGCTTACGCATGTAGGAGTAGCTGATGCCAATCTGCTTGGCCATGTCCTCGAAGACAATCTCTTCGCGGTAGTGCTGCTTCAGGTAATCCATGATCCGCTGCGCATAATTGGTCTCATGGGTGCTGCGATCCAGGCTCTGTACAATCTCACAGTAGAAATCATACAGGTACTCCTCCAGCTCATCCAGCGTATCCATCGCGGCGAGAATCGAATACACGTTGCCCCGGCCCATAATCATCCTTCCGGTTCCGAGGTGGTTCTCCCGGAGATGCTTGATCGTCGCGCCCATCAGCTGATGATAGATGAACATAATATTATCGTAGGAGATATTATCCTCTGCGGAGATCTGGCTGCGGATGCTCTGCAGCTCCTTGAAGATTCCCACCAGGTCGCCGGCATCCAGGAAATTCAGAATTCGCCGCTCGCTGCTCTCAGAGTCAACATACTTGCGGCTGTTATCCTCCCCGTCATGCCAGTACATGATGCTTCCGGCCCCCTTGATCATCCTACGCTTAATCACCTCCATCGCTTCGAACAGCCGCAGCGCCACCCTCTCCGGAGCATCCGTCCGCTCACTCACCCCAATCGTGACCGAATGCTCCAGCAGCTCAAGAGACTGATCGCGGATCTCCTCCAGCGCCTGATGAATCAGAGTACTATGCGCCTCCCCCTCCTCCGGAGCAAAGTTCAGTACAATCACTGTACAGCCCTCATTATGGTAGACACAGCGGGCCACCAGCCCCTCAGGGAAAACATTCTCATACTTGGCACTCAGCAAATACCGGTGATAACTGCGCGTCTCCCCATTGGTATGGCCCACGTATCTTCTATATTGGTCGATGGAGACCACCACCACTCTGTAACAGGCATGTGGAAAAACCTCCGTGATCCGCGGCGGAATCTCACCGCGCAGCAGACGGTGCACGGCCAGACTGCGGGTATCCTGTTCACGCTCCTGCAGCAGCTGGAACAGGCTCTCTTCCTCCTCCTGCATCCGTTTGAAGGCCAGATCCAGGAAGGCCAGCTCATTCTTGTTCACTACGCCCAGATCCATCTTCGAGCGCATCGTCTGCACCAGTTGCCTCAGGGGCCTGGACAGCCAAGTGGCCAGGAAGATGGCCAGCAGCGTCCCCAGTACAATGATCGCCCCCGTCAGCAGAATAATATTCCCCTGCATCTCCCTGGATTTGGTCATTAGCTCATCCATGGAGCTCCAGCTTACATTCCACCACCCGGACAAGGAGGAACGGCTCCAGGCATACACCGTCCGTTTGCCCTCCAGCTTGCGGAAGGTGTAGCCTTCACTGGCTTCCTGATTCAGAATCTCCTGTAAGAAGGGCAGCTTACGGCTGTCGGAGAGCAGCATGGACCGGTCATTGAAGGAGATCACCGTACCCGCAGCATCCAGCAGCAGGTAGTTGCTGTCACCCACCTCGGTAGCATGCAGATATTTGCCGATCTGGCTCTCCTTCATGTTGACGACAATCACTCCCCTGGTGGTGGTGGACAGGCGGTTGAGGGGGTACACATAAGACACCACGTTCTCGCCCGACGGAAGCTTACGGGGCACCCATACCCCGCTGATCCCCCTGCGCCCCTTAAGCGCTTCTGTGATCCATCCGATAGGCTCATAGCGGGCAAGCGTCGTGATGCTGCTGTCGGTGGAGAAGACATAATCCGAATCCTCCAGGACAAAGAATGAAGAGTACACACCGTCCACCCGGCGGTTCAGGTTCAGCAATTCCTTGGTGACAGACAACGCCAGACTTACATTGTTATAGTTGGCGTTAATCTCATCGTAGGTCTCGAAGCTGCGGATACGGTCAAAAATATTCGTCGCCGCCAGACGCGACGTATCCTGGGCCAGATTAGCCAGCGCGTTCTCGTTCAGCCTGCGGTTGGCATTAAGCCCGGCCAGCGTGGATTCCCCGATAGCCGCTTCAGAGTTCTGTATAATCTGCGAACCGCTGTACCAGGTCAGGACTGCTGTAGGAATAGCCATAATGCAGAATAGAATCAACGCCAGCTGCAGGATCATCGGTGTTTTTTTCATCACGTATCCCCCTAAGGATTTCTATGTTACCGCTTACAATATTTTATTTTATCATTTCAGGATACATTTTACATATGTGTATAGGAAAATTTTTCAACCCCGACGCGGCATGTTACAGGCTGGTGTCAGGCATTCTGATGTGCGGCTGCAGGCTTACGCCGAAACAGCAAAAACGCCTGGATGCCTTGCCATCCGGGCGTTTTTAGCTTTCTTTTATCGGGATAGGCTAGCTGGCAGGAAATCCTTACTCCGCATTCACCGCTTCATCCTCAAACTCCTCGATGCTGTCGTTGGAGCCGATCACCACCATGATGTCTCCCTGATGCACATGATCATGCGCAGTCGGGGCCACGATGATGCCATCCTCGCGGTTCAGGGCAATGATGCTGCAGCCGTATTTGGCACGGGTGTTCAGCTCGGAGAGGCTTTTGCCGTTCATGCAAGCGGGCACCGTCAGCTCAACGACCTTGTAATCCTTGGAGATCTCGATATAATCGAGCAGATTCGGCGTCACCAGCTGATGAGCCACACGGATACCCATATCCCGCTCCGGGAAAATCACCCGGTCTACCCCCAGCTTCGACAGCGCGCGGCCATGCAGAATGGAGATGGCTTTGCCGACCACCTGCTTGACGCCCAGCTCCTTCAGCAGAATCGCAGCCAGAATACTCCGCTCCATATTATCGCCGATCGCCACAATGCCGCAGTCGAAATTACGCACCCCGAGGGAGCGCATAATCCCTTCATCCGTAGCATCTGCCATGACTGCATGGGTCAGCCGTCCGGTCATCTCCTCCACCCGCTCCTCCTGATGGTCAATGCCAAGCACCTCGTAGCCCATGGACATCAGCTCCAGCGCCAGACTTGAGCCGAAGCGGCCCAGGCCGATTACAACAAACTGCTGTGGTTTCATGACTTGATTCCCCTATCCAATTATCATTTTGCCTTCCGGATATTTATATAATGGTTTACCCTGTCTCGGACCGAGCGCATACGCCAGCGTCAGCAGTCCCAGCCGTCCGGCGAACATGGTCAGGCAGATCAGAATCTTGCCGACCTGCGTCAGCTCCAGGGTCAGTCCCAGACTCAGTCCGACATTGGCAAACGCTGAGATTGTCTCGAACAGAATCATCAGATAAGGCAGCCCCTCTGTAGTCGAGAGCATCATCGATACCGTAACGATCAGCAGCAGCGCCAGCAGCGTAATGGTCAGTGCCTTGAACACGCGCTCCTGAGCCAGCCGGTAACGGAAGAGCACGATGTCTTCGCGGCCGCGCAGCATGGAGATTACAGCTCCGATCATCAGCGTGAAGGTTGTGGTCTTAATGCCGCCGCCGGTAGAGCCCGGGGAAGCGCCGATGAACATCAGGATCACGATGAAGAACTGAGTGGCCTGACGCAGTCCCGTGATATCCAGTGTGTTGGCCCCTGCCGTACGCGGTGCCACCGATTGAAACAGGGAGGCCCATAGCTTGCTCCCGAGATTCAGCGGTCCCAGGGTCCGCGAATTGGTGAACTCGAAGATGAAGATGACCACCATTCCGGTCACAATCAGTCCGGCTGTCATCGACAGCACCACCTTGCTGTGCAGCGACAGCCGCCGGGTGCGGCGGAAGTCGGCCAGATCGGAGATTACGATGAAGCCGATTCCCCCGGAGATGATCAGGAACATAACGACCAGGTTAATGACCGGGTCTCCGACATAGCTAATTAAGCTATGATCATGCCCGCCGAACAGATCGAATCCGGCGTTATTGAACATCGACACCGCGTGGAACACCCCGTAGTAGACCGCGCGGCCAAACGGCATATCCACCGCCCAGCGGATGGACAGGAGAAGCGCTCCCGCAGCTTCAATGACCAGGGAATAGAGCAGCACCTTGCGAATCAGCCGCACAATCCCTTCCATCGAGCTCTGATTCATGGCTTCCTGAAGAATTAGCCGGTCACGCAGTGATATTCTGCGCCTGAACACCAGCGCAAACAGCGTGGCCATCGTCATGAACCCGAGCCCGCCAATCTGGATCAGCACCAGAATGACCGCTTGTCCGAAGCCCGTAAGATGGGTACCGGTATCCACTACAGCCAGTCCGGTCACACAGGCGGCAGAGGTGGCTGTGAACAGCGCGTCCATGAAGCGGAGCGGCTGACCGGGTACGCTGGATACCGGAAGCATAAGCAGCAACGTGCCGATGAGGATGACCGCAGCAAAGCTCAGCACCAGGATTTGCGGAGGAGCCAGCTTCAGGAATCGGAAGCCGGTGATCTTGGAAGACGGTAACGCCAAACTTCTCATCCTTTCAGGGTTCCTTATTAGAAGTTACGAATCAATCAGTATCAGATAAGCATACAAAATTATATACGTTATTGCCTAACTTCACAAAGACTCATTTTGACATGGGGACAAAAATAACAAGCCTTTAAGCATAAGCCGGGACTTCTTCACGTAAAAGGATAATAAGGCATTTCTTTGTACCTGCCCGGCATGTAATACTATAATGGATGGATGAGAGCATTTTATTTCAAGGAGGCGTTCCATGAATCCCGTCGGCCAGCCCCTGCATCAGCGGCCCCTTACTACCAAACTTATCCTAGCCGGAATTCTAGGACTCATTCTATTTGTCATGTTCCAGATCGCTCCACAGCTCCTCTCCAGTTCAGACGGGGATACAGCCATTCTCAGCAAAAGCGAAATCCGGGAGAAGGCCGCCGCATTCGCTGCCGGGCAGCTCGGCTATGAAGCCGCAGCCGGAGATGAATGGGTGATCCTGTACAAGACGGACTCTTCCTTCTACGGCTATATGTCCCGTGAGAAGCTGCTTCCGGACTATTCCAAGAATAAGCTGGACCAGCGTTATCCGTTCGATGTGTACCATGCGGTACTCTATACGTCCGGAGAGGCGGCAGCCAGGCTGGCAGTCGATCTCAATATGTATACCGGCGAGCCTGTGGCTTTTGCTGTTGGCGCCGATGCCGACGCTGCGTCCGGGCTGAGTTACGGGGAGCGGCCCACAGCGGCAACCAAACGTACAAGTACAGCCAATCCTGTAAGCAGCATACCGGATCTGAGCCTGGAGGCAAAAGAGAGGCTCGCCCTTCCCTGGCTGAAGCTATGGGGGGCCAATCCTGCCAAGCTGAAGATTGAGGCTAACCTTGATGGATACGGGCTTGTCTATTCCGACAACTCCGTCACCATAGGTGAATTACCGCTTAAGTACCAATTCAATTATCTGAACGGCGAGGTCTCGTACTTCCGTGCCGGATTCTCGGCTCCCGCCTGGCATGATACTTATGTGGACGGGCAGACCTCGCTTGCCAAGAAGCTCACCTTGTTCGGCTACGGCCTGCCTACCCTGCTGCTCGGTATCCTGGCGATGATCTACGGCATTCTGCGCAGGAAGCATACTTCCTGGAAGCGCGGAATTTTCCTGAGCTCCGTCCATTTCCTGATCATGATGGTCAGCAGCTACAATGTGGTGTCCGAATCCGGCAGCGGCAGCGCTGAGGCAAGAGTTACAGCCGTAGTCATGTTCATCATCTACGTTCTGTACAGTCTGCTGATGTCGCTTCTGCTCTACTTCTCCCTTGTTGGAGGGGACGGCTTGTGGCGCTCTGAGGAGAAGCTGAATCCTTGGCCCCGGGCCTCCGAGCCCGGCTACGGCCACTATGTACTGAAGAGTATTCAGGCTGGTTATATCTGGGCCTTCATCTTGCTTGGCGTACAGACCGTCATGTTCATTATTCTGTCCTATACGCTGGATAACTGGTCCACCACTGACGCCAGCCAGTCGCCTTACAATATGAAATATGCCTGGCTGCTGCCGATTGTAGCCTGGCTGGCCGGGCTCTCGGAAGAGGCGGTCTACCGCCTGTTCGGGATCCGAATGCTGAAGAAGCTGGTTAAGAATACGCTCATCGCTTCACTGATCACGACCTTGATCTGGGCACTCGGACATACGCTCTACCCGATCTATCCCGTCATCTCACGGCCGATTGAGCTGACGGTCATCGGCCTCCTGTTCAGTTATATTTTCATCCGGTACGGGTTCATCGCGGTGATGTTCAGCCATGTGGTATTCGACAGCATCCTGATGGGGGCTACGCTGATCTTCATGCAGGATAAGGTGAATGTAGGGGCAGGCATCGTGACCATCATCCTGCCGTTCATCGTCGGTTATCTGGTATACCGCTTCAATCCTCCACGGGAGCCGAAGCCGGTAGAACCTTTCTCTACTCCATAAACACCAGCAGCGGCTGCGCCTCCTGATCAGGGAAAGCGCAGCCGCTGCTGCTGTATAGCTATAGCTGTCATGACTCTTCCGGCACAGAATGATACGGACGGTAAGGAAAGCGGAGCCGGATCAGCGTTCCTTCGCCCAGAGAGCTGTGAATAGCTACGCCATACGGTCTGCCGTACTGCAGCTTGATCCGCTGGTCCACGTTGCGGATACCGTAGCCGATCCCCTGGCCCGCAGGCTCAAGAATCTGTCCGATCAGCTCCTCCTTCATCCCCAGCCCGTTATCCTCCACTTCAAAGACCACATCCCCCTCTTCCATGTAAGCACGGATAACCAGGGAGATTTCATCGTCATACCAGGCATGCTCCAGCGCATTCTCCACAAACGGCTGCAGAATAAATTTCACGCTCTCGCTCTCCAGCACCTCCGGCGCTACAGCATAGGCCACATGAATCCGGTCCGCATTCTTAATCCGCTGAATGTCGAGATACGATTCCGCGATCTGCAGCTCCTGCTCCACGGGAATAATCATCTCCCCCCGGTGCAGCGTCAGCCGGTAGAACCGGGCCAGTGAACGGATGACCTCATGCAGCTTATCAATCTCCCCGAGCTTGGCCATCCGGCTGATGGAAGAGAAGGTGTTATACAGGAAATGCGGGTTCATCTGGGAATGCAGCACCTGCAGCTCGGTCTCCTTTTTCTCCAGACTGACGACATAGACCTCATCGATTAACCGCTGAATGGTTGAAGCCATCTCGTTAAAAGCACTGCCGATCTCCGCAAACTCATCATTGCCCCGGACCGGCATCCGCTTGTGGAAGTCCCCTTCCTGAAAAGATTTCAGGGAAGACACCAGCTTCTGGAAGCTCCGCGAGAAATACTGGGACATCGCCAGACTGATCAGAAAGAGCAGCACCAGGGTAACCAGACAGATGCCGATGGTCACATTGCGGACCTGCTGTGAATTCTTCTGCAGCGAAGCATATGGAATCCAGGCCACTACACTGGCCGGCATATTGGTAACCGGCTGTTTGATCTGCATATAAGAACCGGGCTGCTTAATATAACCTGAAGCGGCTGAAGCCAGCGGCTCAGGGATAACCCCGTTCGGGGAGCTTGTGAACAGCAGGCGGTCTGCGTTATCCACGATGAACAGGATGCTGTCCTCGCCCAGCTGCCCCGAGACTGCATCAGAGAAGATGTATTTCATATTCGCCGTCATTTTGATCAGACCATTCAGCTGCAGGGTATCGTAGTTGATCAGGGGCCGCAGGTAGGAGATGCTGCCATCCGCCTTGTCATTGCCCGTCTGCCGCCATGCACTGGAGCCGTAATGCAGATCGAGCCTTCTGTACCACGCTTCATCCTCAATGCGGTCCATATGAAACAAAGAGTACTTCCGGACATCTTCTGCTGCACTATCGTTGTAATAGAATTCCCCGACATCAGGATTACTTACATAGACGGAGAGCTCGACCTCAGGGTCCGGCAGATTCGCCGCATTCTTCAGCCTGGGGAGGATATACTGCGACATAATACTGTATCTCTCCCAGCCGGAATGATAGCCTGCCAGATAACGCGCCAGGGTCTGGTCTGCATACAGCTCATCGGTGCTGCGGACCATATCCTTTAGCCGGAAATCCACGTTGCTGGCCATTTGCTTGACAGCCACCTCCAGATTGCTTCTGGTATGCTGCTCGGTGGAACGCACAGACGACAGGTAGGCATAGCTGCCGATCGCGATGATCGGTGTCAGCACCAGCAGCAGATAAGAAATAAGCAGCTTGTAGCTTATGGGAATGTATAAGGATTTCGCACGCTTCATCTGCATGCCGGATCAGCTCTGCTTTCTGTAATCAGCTGCGGTCATATTGAAAAACTCCCGGAATTGCCTGCTGAAATAAGCAATGTTCTTGTAGCCAACCTTATCAGCCACCTCGTAAATTTTGTATTGAGGCTGATCGAGCAGGAGAATCGCCTTCTCCATGCGGAGCCGCACAAGATACTCATTGAAGCTCTCCCCCGTGTGCTCTTTGAACAGGACCCCGAGATGATTCGGCGAATAGGCAAAATGGGCAGCTACCGCCCGCAAGGTAAGATTCTCTGTCAGCCTCTCCCGGATATAGGCTTCAATCCTCTCCATCAGCCGGCGGTTCTTGTGCTGCTTCTTCATGAACAGAAGCTCGGAAATCTCAAACAAGGTACACCGGAGCCAGCGTTTGATATCGTCAACGGTCTCCAGATGATGAATAACGTCCATCTGCTGCAGACTCTCGTAGGTCTCGTTGAGTGTCCCCAGGTAAGCCTCCAGCCGGGTAACGATATGAATAGAGAAATGATAGACCTTCACCGGATGCTCGAACAGCGCCGCCATTTCGAACAGCTCGTCGAGGCAGTCGCAAATATCAGCCAGCCTGTAGGCCGCCATGGCCCCGAACATCCCCTCCAGGACAACGCTCAGCTCCTTGATCTCCTGAACCATGCCCGGCTTGCTCATCACCGGCGGAATCACCCTGTTCTTGCCGATGAACATTTTGCCGTTCATATAAGCCTTCGCCTGGGAAAAGGAGGAGGCCAGTCCTTCCGGAGACCCCACCTCTGCTCCATAACTTACAGTGATCGTATACTCCGTGTGCTCACGGACCTTCTGCACCAGCTGCTGAAGCTGCTCTTCCAGCGTCAGGCGCTGCCCGGTATAGACGAAACCGAGCTGTGAACGGTTCAACCGGCACCATTTCCCGGCAGCGGCGGCGTCAATCTCTGTCCCGATGTATTGAAACAGCCTGTCCAGACCGGCATAGACATCCTCCGGCTGCTCCTGCACCCGCATCAGAACATCATCGGCCTCAATCAGCACCGCAGAAGCGCTGGAGAAGGCCAAATCGAGCGGATACCGGTCCAGGAAGGCGCCCAGCGTAGCCCCGTCAATGCTGCCCTCCAGCAGATGCTGCAGCACATCATTTTTGATGAAATCGAAGGAAGCGATCATCCCGCCGTCCTCCGGGCCCCTGCTCCGTTCCAGCTCCAGCTCGGCGGTAGCCGTGCGCAGTACACCGATCAGCTCCTCATCATCAACCGGCTTAAGAACGTAGGCATGGGCCTTCAAGTCGAGTGCCTGCTTCGCATAATGAAATTCCTGGTAGCCGCTGATGAAAACGATTTTGAGCCCCGGGTTCAGCTCCAGAGCCAGGCGGGACAGCTCCATACCGGAAACCGCCGGCATCCGGATGTCTGTAATCAGCAGATCAATCTCATGATTCTCGATATATTGGAGAGCGGCAAGCGGGTTGCTCTCACTGCAGACCACTTCAATCCCAAGCTCACTCCAGGGAATCAGGCAGCGCAGCCCCTCCAGGTCATAATTCTCATCATCTACCAAGACAGCTCCGTACATCGCAACCAGCACTCCTTCATGCGGAAAAGAGGGTACATAACGTATCCCTCTTCTTCTCCAAACGTTTATTGTTCTGGTGTGTAATTCTTGATCTTCTTCAGATTGCTCTGCCACACTCCGGTCTTCCAGGCCAGCAGCCTGTCATAGCCCAGGTCCGATGCTTCCCTGTCTGCTGCCTTAAGCAGCTCCCGGAGCTCTTCATCACTTGCCGCAAAAATCATCCGGGGCACCACCTGCGCATATTGATCCCTCAGCCTTTGCAGAATAAGTCCCTCTTCCGAGGCAGGCGCCGGGTCAAGATTAGAGAATTCGGTGATGTTCATCGAAGTCTTGAACGTTATATTGGCTTGTCCAAGGGTCGTCCAGTCCCGGGCTCCGGCGGGCAGCAGCTTCTCACGCTGTGCTTTAGCAGCATCAATGTATGAAGTATTACCGTACCAGTTGAATTCTCCGATCTTCAGATCATCATACCATTTCAAGTCACGTCCAATATAGGAATCATTTGGGATGGGGACTCCATCCTCTACTTTATCATAAAACAATCCCTCCGGCCCGAAGAAAAGAATACGCTGCCCCTCAGGACTCGTCGCCCAGTTCATATAGGAGAAAATGGCCTCCGGGTCCCGGGCAGCGGTTGTAATGACATTGACATTCCAGCCCAGCGTATTGTACCCGGAGGAGTAGACCTTGCCGGGATCAACACCTTCGCGGTGCAACGGCCAGATGAGCTCATAGCCGTCCAGCGGGTCCTTAGCCGAGAGCTGATTATTCGCTTCCCGGCCGATCCCTTCCACGACAGCGTCATAAGCGCCGAATACGGCGATCCGGCCGCTTTTCAGCTTCTCCAGCACCTGATCCCGTGTCTCGGTCAACAGATCCGGAGAGGTCAGTCCCTGACGGACCAGCCGGGCCGCCAGCTGCAGCGTCTCCAGGAATGCCGGGTCCCGGTACACAGAAGTCAGCCGGATGCCGGAGGGCACACCGAAGATTTGGCCTGAACCGGGAGAGATGAAGCTTGGCATCCGGTTATCCGCCGCACCGCTGTACAGCATGCCGATCATCTGTATTTCCACGCCGTCCCGGGTCTCCCCGAAGTCGATCGGCACAATATCCGGGTATTTCCTCTGCACTTGCTGCAGATACGCTTCGAGATCATCCCATGTCGCAAGCTTAGGGGAGCCGAGCTCGCGGTATATTCTCTTCTCCACCAGGAAACCGGCGTTGCCGCTGCCGCCGCTGCCGTTAATATACCAGTTCGGAATCTGGTACAGCCTGCCGTCTTCACTGCGCAGCATGTTCAGCGTGTTCTCACCAACCGTCCGGGCGAATTCAGGATATTGCTCCAGATAAGAGTCCAGCGCCACCAGCTTGCCCGCCTTTTGCAGCCGTTCCACATCCTTGCCGCGATCCATAACCAGCACATCGGGAAGCTGATCGGAGACTATCATCGCATTCAGCTTCTGGGCGGCAGCACCGCTCGATGGTACCGGCAGAAGCTTCACCTTCAGATGATCGGTGATCCACCGGCTATGCGGCCCGGCCTCCCAGTCCGGCGCCGTATACCAGTCATAGTTCACAAAGACGGTGAACTGAACCGGCTTCACCTTGGCAGCCAGCTCCGAGAGGGGGACGGCTGAAGGATGGCCCGCAGGCAGCGTAGTTTCGGAGCGGCCGCTGTCCGAGCAGGCACTAAGACTGCTTAGAACCAGCAAGAACAGGAGTGCCGCTGACCTGGGCATTAATAGATTGACAGTTCCCATAAAGAATAGCCGTACTGGGTGCCGCGCTCCGTCCCGTTCACTTTCACATACCGCGCACTGACCGGGGTGAAGCTGACTTCGTCGAGTCCGCCATCCCCGGTTGTTGTGGAATAGGCTGTGGTCCAGTTCGTACCGTCTGCCGACGTCTCGATCGTGTAGGCTTTGGCGTACGCCCCCTCCCAGTTCAGCAGGACACGACTGAGCGTCTGGGCAGAGCCGAGATCCACCTGAATCCACTGCGGATCACTGAAATCCGATTCCCAGCGGGTGCCCTCGTTTCCATCCACAGCTCCGGCAGCGGGCTGCTTCGGATTCTCCGAAGCGGTAACCGCCCTGTTCAGCGCAAGGTTCACAAGCGGCGGTGTGCCGCCGGTAATCACCTGCTGCACCGAAGCATCGTTATATCCCGCTGCTGTTACTGCAATCGTATACGTCTTCCCTGTAGGGAACAGCGCGGTATTCAGTTTGATTTTACCGGCTTCCACGGTATAATTCGCTGCCGCTGCTGCCACTCCATCCACCCTCACCGCAGTGATTGCAGTTCTCCAGGCCGCATTCTCCGTGAACGTCAGCTCAATCGGCTGACCGACAGCATTCTGGGTGGTGTCGGCTGTCAGAGCAGGCGGAGCCAGCGGTGTCACGGCGCTGCCGCTGCCGTACACCTCCAGTTCCCACAAGGAATACCCGTACGGCGTGCCGCGTTCTGTGCCGTTTACTTTCACATACCGCGCGTTGACCGGGGTGAAGCTGACATCGTCAATGTCCCCGTCTCCAGTGGTTGTCGAATAGACCGTTGCCCAGTTCGCGCCATCTGCCGATGTCTCGACCGTGTAGGCTTTGGCATATGCCCCCTCCCAGTTCAGCAGGACACGGCTGACCGTCTGGGCAGAGCCAAGATCCACCTGAATCCACTGCGGATCACTGAAGTCCGATTCCCAGCGGGTGCCCGCATTTCCGTCTACAGCGCCGGCAGCGGGCTGCTTCGGATTCTCCGAAGCGGTAACCGCCTTATTGAGGGCAAGGTTCCCGGACGGCTGTGTTCCGCCGGTAATGACCTGCTGCACCGAAGTATCGGTATATCCGTCTGCTGTGACTGTAACCGTGTAAGTCTTCGCCGTGGGGAACAGCGCGGTGTTCAATGTGATTTTACCGGCTTCCACGGTATAATCCGCTGCTGCTGCTGAAGTTCCATCCACTTTTACCGCAGTAATTGCATTTCTCCAGGCTGCATTCTCCGTGAACGTCAGCTCAATCGGCTGGCCGGCAGCATTCTGGGTGGTGTCAGCTGTCAAGGCAGGCGGAGTAAGCAGCGTATCCGTGGTCACCTTCGTCGGGTCCACCTTCACCAGCTTCCCGGCCGGGACTATAGCCGAGCCTGTAACACCTCCGCTATTGCGGAACGTAACGGTAATCGCCGCATTGGTCGGATTCCAGACCAGCGCACGGTAGGCGGAACCTTTTTTATACACCGTTGCACTGTAGCCGTTCTCCGCCCAAATGTCCTTGGTGCGTGATCCAAGCGTGGCCATATTGTGCACGAACCAGTACGTGTTGAACAATTCGTTCTGTTGCGGCAATGCCGGATTCCATTTATTCAGCACAGCCTGCGGATCGCTCAGCGCCTGAATCGGCCAGACAATATGGTACCAGTCCGGTTCCGGCCCGCCGTTATCGGCTACGAAGCCGCTGTATAATCCAGCCGCCTTAGCCGTATCGAACCCGTAGCTGGTCAGATATTCTGCTGTAGGCAGCCAGTGAATGCCATAGACATACACCGGATTCCCGTTGAAAAAGGTGCCGAAGAAATTCGAGCTTCCGTAAATCTGCCCCACAGTTTTATGCGTATAGCCCGGCAGCCAGTTATCCTGGTCGTAGTTGAACCAGTATTGCTGTACCGCTCTAAGCTCCGTCGTGAAGCCCATAATGGAAGCATCGCGGAAGGCGGTGTTGCCAGTCAGTGTGCTCCACATATATTGGCCGACCCAGCCGAACAGCGATTCCCCTGCTGCTTCCTGGTTATTGCCGCTGTCATTGTCAGCATAACCCCCGGCCCATGAATGGCCTTCATACGGGTCGAAGTTGCGGAAGTACGGATACTTCGGGTCCGTCTTCGACGGATTGGCATAATCCCGGATCAGCTCATCGACCATCCCGCTGAATTTATTTCTGAAGTCGGTATCGTAGGTGGCAAGCACGGCAGATGCAAAGACATAATAGCCATACGTGAAATGATGGTCCGTGATGCCAGAGTTCGCACCGAACTCACTGTTTTTATAGATCAATGTACCCCAGTCGGAGTTGTAGTCGAAATAATAATCGGTTTCCCCCGAGGTGTACGTATACCAGTCTGTAAGCACCGTCTTCATGCGGGACAGGAACAGATTCTTGTAGCTCTCATTGCCGATCTGATCGGCGATCAGCACACCCATGGCCAGCGGGTGCAGCTTCTTGCCCTGCCAGTAAGCATCGGCCTGCATCAGATTAGTGGCGGTGTCCGTATCCAGCAACGCCAGATAATTCAGCAGATCCTGACGGGAATAGGTGGAATCGCCCGGCTCGGTGAACTGCGGCACAATGCCGTAGAATTTATCAGTAGTGGCGAACGAATTGCCCTCTGATACCTTCATCTTTCCGCGGATGGACGGGAAGGAGACAGCAGTCAACGGTGTTGTAGTAACCTTCCACTGGTGGGGAAGCTGTGCCATCAGCGTTGTATTCGGGAAGCCCGAACGCTTGAGTTCTGTCACCGCATTGAAGGTGGTCGTGACATCGGAGGTGGTCTCGTTGAAGGTATAGGCCACCTTCGTGTCCGTCACGAAGGCATAGCCGTGCTGGTAGAAATAATTCAGATTGGACGGTGCCGGAAGAGCCGACAGGGACAGGTAATTCTGGCCTCCTCCCAGCTGAATTTTGAGCTTGGCGCCCACCCGCTTGAAGGTTGTACCGGCCGGCGCATACAGCCCATAGTGTCTGGTCACCATTTCAGGCGTTGGCGCCCCGTTGGAATTGGTGACCGCAATGCCGATATGGTCTGCTGTAACGGTGGCGCCGTCTGCAGCGAGAATCGTATTATTGCTGCCGTCGAAGAAGCGGGCCCCGGCCGGCAGATACACTTCAGGACTGGACGGATCACTGAATTGCGAGTAGAGATAAGGCGAGCCTTTGACGAACGTTGTCTTCAGCTTCTCCGCAGCGCCATCGCTTAACACGGCCGTCGCCGACCAGTCGCCGTAACCGGTAATCCGGTTCGACATCCCCGAGGTATTAATATTGCCGGCCATCAGGTACAGGTCCGGGCTTCCCGCGGCTTCCTGCGCCTTGCCGTCGGCGCTTAAGTAGCCTGCACCCGGATTCAGAATGCTGAGGCCCTGCTTGGTATATTTCGATTTGAGCGGAAGCGTAATAATGCCGTTGCCGAGCTGATTAATCATGATCGACTGCCACCAGTCATTGGAAGGTAGCGGTGCAGTCAGTGCATCCGATTTATACTGCGGATATTTGGGCTGGGGCACCGAGAGGTCATTCGCAGCATGACTGCCTTGACCCACGGCCACTGTAGTCAGCTCCGGCAGGGCCGGAATGTTATAGACCGGCTTAGGATCGCCTGCCACATAATCATAGGCCTGGAATTCAAAGATCGAGTACCCGAAGGAGGTTGCTCTGCTGATCCCTTTCATCCGCAGATAGCGGCCGCTGGCATAGACGGGAAGATTAAGGGTGCCTCCGTCGCCGTGAAGCTCCCGGTAGATCGTAGTCCATGAGGTTCCGTTATTCGAGACCTGAATATCATAAATCCGGCCGGCGGCTGCCTCCCAGTTAAGGATCACCCGGCCCAGCGTACGTACGCTGCCAAAATCAACGCTCAGCCATTCATTATCGGTAGCGTTGGAGGACCAGCGTGTGTTCAGGTTGCCGTCCACCGCCAGTTCCGGCAGGGTAGAGCCGGGAGGGAGATAGTCGGCCACCTGATAGGATGAAGCCGTCGCAGGCTTGTTCAAGGCCACATTCGGCCCCAGAACCACCGGAGGAGGATTAACGCCGCCGGTGCCATATACCTCGAACTCATAGAGAGAGATACCGTATTGCGTCAGGTGCCGCTCCGTGGCAAATACCCGGACATAACGGCCGGTGCCGCTGAGCGTAAGCTCATCCACACCGCCATCTCCTGTAGTTGTGGAATAGATATCGCTCCAGTTCAATTCGTCAGCGGATACCTGGATTTTGTAGGCCTTGGCGTAAGCTCCTTCCCAGCGGAGCACCACGCGGTCTACGGCGGCAGTTGCCCCGAGGTCAACATAGATCCAGTTCGGGTCCGTCCCCCATGAGCTACTCCACCTTGAACCCGTATTGCCGTCCACCGCCAGATCCGGGGTATTATTGCCCTCTGTGCCAGAGGCATACGCCGGCCGGTCTTTGGAGAGCAGATAAGAGTCCGCAGCATGCGCCGGTCCTGGCGGAAGCGCCAGCACGAGACTCAGCAGCATGATGATGCTCAGACAAAGAGCGGTCCCATTGATCCCCTTTTTGCGTCTTACTGTTTTTGAATATCCCATTTCTTTAATCCTCCTCTTATAAGCGTTTTCATAGATTCAAGATAAGCGTACCCTTTACCGAAACCGGTTGCAATTATACAAATCAACGATTTTATGCAGAAAGTAAAGATTAACCTAATTATGCAGCAGCTCATAGTGTTCAGTCTACTATGTACATTTGGCCCGCACAGCGCCACCCAACGCAATGTAGTCGGTTTTTCGACTACATTTGATCCATGCGCCTCCACCATGCCCACTGTGGTCGGTTTTTCGACTACATTTGATCCATGCGCCTCCGTCACGCCCATTGTGATCGGTTTTTCGACTACATTTGATCCACGTGCCTCCTCCCTGCAAATGTAGTCGGTTTTTCGACTACATTTGATCCACACGCCTCCACCATGCCCACTGTGGTCGGTTTTTCGACTACATTTGATCCACACGCCTCATCCCTGCAAAATGTAGTCGGTTTTTCGATCACATTTGATCCACGTGCCCCCGTCACGCCCATCGTGTTCGGTTTTTCGACTACATTTCGCCCTCGCGCCCACGCAGCGCCCAATATGTTCGGTTTTCCGACTACATTTCGCCCACACACTCGCGCCCGCCCAATGTGTTCGGTTTTTCGACTACATTTAGCCCTCGTTGGCCTGCCATCCAGACGACTAGCGGGATGTCTGAAGATACCCTCCATTCCTAACCAGACCCAAAGAAGCCGGCCCACATGGGGCCGGCTTCTGTTCCGTTACCGTTCAAATCCATTTTAGATTGGCGGCTCCTCATCCTTCAGCGCCTCCAGAATCTGACCGGCCAGCTTCTCGCCGATGGACAGCACCTTGAAATCCTCTATGGAGGCTTCCTTGATCTTCTTAAGTGAGCCGAAATGCTTCAGCAGCAGCTTCCGGCGTTTGTCCCCGATGCCCGGAATCGAATCCAGCTTCGAGGTGACCATCGACTTGCCGCGCTGCTCCCGGTGGAACGTAATGGCGAAGCGGTGAACCTCATCCTGGATACGCTGCAGCAGGTAGAACTCCTGGCTGTCCCTGGCGAGCGAGACCGGCTCGGCGGAGTCGCCGACCAGCAGCTGGGCGGTTCTGTGCTTGTCATCCTTGACCAGACCGCAGACGGGAATGAATAACCCCAGCTCATTCTGCAGAATATCGATCGCCGAAGAGATCTGGCCCTTCCCTCCATCGACTACGATCAGATCCGGCTGCGGCAGATTCTCCTTCAGCACCCGTTCATAACGCCGCCGGATCACCTCGCGCATCGTCTCATAATCATCCGGCCCCTGTACGGTGCGGACCTTATACTTACGGTACTCCTTGCGGGCAGGCTTGCCGTCGATGAAGACCACCATGGCCGAGACCGGATTGGCCCCCTGGATATTCGAGTTATCGAACGCTTCGATCCGGTTCAGCGAGTCCAGCCCCAGGCTCTGCCCCAGACTGCTGGCCGCCCCGGAGGTGCGCTCCTCGTCCCGCTCGATCAGGCGGAACTTCTCATTCAGCGCGACCCGGCTGTTCTGGCAGGCCATGCCGATCATCTGCTTCTTCAGCCCGCGCTGCGGCACCAGCACTTTGATGCCCAGCCATTCCTGCAGGGCGGCGGCGCCTCCGGCCGCATCCACGGTTCCTTCGGCGGCTGCATCCTGCTCCGCCTGCTCCCGCGCCGCTTCCGCCGCTGCGCCCGGCCCTGCTGCCCTGGACGGATCAGCCGCAAGCACCTCACCAGCGTCCGCTCCGTGAGACACCTCTCCGGCCTCCGACTCATCCTCTGCGCCCAAGGCCGCCATCAGCGCCTGGCCGCTCGGCATTCCACCGGCTACCAGCCCGCTGCTTCCCTGGCCGGCAGCGCTGCCTGCTTCCGGCGGAACCATGCCGGCACTTGCCATATCCGGCAGCAGAATCTCCTGCGGCAGCGCGGGATTGTCGCTGTAATACTGCGTCACATAAGACATGAAGTCACTGTACGCCTCTCCGTAGAACGGGAAAGCCGACGAATGGCGCTGGATCATTTTCCCCTGCCGCATATACAGAATCTGCACACACATCCAGCCCTTGTCCACCGCATAGCCGAAGACGTCGCGGTCCTTGGTGTCGGCCGTATTGATCTTCTGCTTCTCCATCACGGCATCGATATGCTGAATCTGGTCGCGCAGCTCCTTGGCCCGCTCGAAATACAGCTCCTCCGCCGCCTCCTGCATCTTCTTCTGCAGATCCTTCTTCACCGCGTCATGCCCGCCTCCGAGGAACGAGGAGATGTTCTGGATAATCTCTTCGTAAGCGGACTTCGGCACTTCCTTCTCGCACGGCGCGAGGCACTGGCCCATGTGATAGTACAGGCAGACCTCCTTCGGCATCACCCCGCACTTGCGCAGCGGATACATCCGGTCGAGCAGCTTCTTGGTCTGCTGGGCGGCGTAGCTGTTCGGATACGGGCCGAAATATTTAGCTTTATCTTTCAACACCCGGCGGGTAACCTCCAGGCGCGGATGGGCTTCGTTCGTGATTTTTAGATAAGGAAAGGTCTTGTCATCCTTCAGCAGCACGTTGTAGCGCGGCATATGCTTCTTGATCAGATTGCACTCCAGAATGAGTGCTTCCATATTGCTCGATGTCACGATATATTCGAAATCAACAATATTGGCGACCAGCCGCTGCGTCTTCCCGTTGTGGCTGCCTGTAAAATAAGAGCGCACGCGGTTCTTCAGTACCTTGGCCTTGCCGACATAAATGATCGTACCCTCTTGATTCTTCATCAGATAGCAGCCGGGCAGATCAGGCAGCAGCGCAAGCTTGTTGCGGATATTATCCATATAATCCATAAGTTCTCCCCCACCTGTTACTACACGGTTATAAGGTAAGTTTAGAATAGAATGTACTACACATTCAAGCCTTAATATAGAACATCCGTTTCTATAGGACAGACAAAGCGCCTTCGGTAATCCGAAGGCGCTTTGTCTGAAGGGCCGCAAGGCCCAGGTTACAGCAGATTGTAACCCATTATTGATGCTTGGCTACGATATTCTTAAGGGAGTCCTTGGAGTTCAGTCCTACGACTTTGTCAACAGGCTGGCCGTCTTTGAAGAAGATCAGAGTAGGAATACTCATTACTCCAAAACGGGAAGCTGTCTCAGGATTCTCATCGACATTCAATTTAGCGATCTTCACATCGTCACCCAGCTCGGTGGACAATTCCTCGAGAATTGGGGCAAGCATTTTGCAAGGGCCGCACCAAGGTGCCCAGAAATCTACTACTACAGTACCTTGACCTTCCACTTCATTCACGAAGGATTGGTCAGACACGTTCACGATAGCCATGATATTGTTCCTCCTCAAAAAGTTTTGTTGAGCTTAAGCTGTACGAAATAACTTCCGCTTCTATAGCCTGAGCCAAGTCCGCAGAATTTACTCCGAGATCATAGCGGGATAAAATGCTTCATGTAATATGATAACCAGATTATCAATTACCGACACATCCACAGTATAACATAAATACAATGCATTTGTTATATATTTCGAGAAATTATATTGCATAAAATTAATTTGTCTTTTAACGGTTTAAACTTTGTCCCTGAGATTCAGCTTCATAGTCCACGAGGTACCGGCTGTCCCGGCATACTCGAAGCCGAGCTTGTTATATAACCGGACGGCCGCCTGATTCTCCGGATCAACACTGAGCGAAAGTGACGGGTATCCATCGGATACGGCTTGCTGTATGATGCCCTCCATTAGCCTGATTCCCAATCCCTGCTGCCTGTAGTCAGACCGAATAGCAACGCCTAATTCCGGGGTTGTGGTATCCACAAATCCGTAGCCCTGGTTCGTCTCGTCAAACAGCCTGTACCAGGCAGCACCTGCGGGCTGATTGTCCACCAGTGCGATTATCGCCCTGTCGCCTTGTCTCCCCCAATGTTCGTTGTACTTCGCAATCCCCGGGGAATTCAGCAACTCACTTCTGGGCGGCTTACCTTGTTCAATATGAATGGACTCATAATGCATATCCAGTAGAAAATCATACTCCTGCGGTTCCATAGGTCTTATATGTATCATAAAATCACCCTTCTATCTTTACATCTTCCCTGCATCTTCGTATACTTGAAGAAAGCGCATTAATTGTCAATGACTTCTCTCACATGTATAACTGTAACCCACTTCATGCAGTCATGCAACAGCAAGGAGGAAGAAGCGAATGGACGTCAATGTCAACGCACAGGTCCGTGACCCGCGGGAGCATATCAATGAGGAGCCCCGCAACGATCTCGGTGATCTGCTGGCCGGTTTCTTCGGAATGACCGGCTTCATGACCGTGGTCTTCTTTGGAATGGTAATCATCAAGTATTTGTCCGAATAGCTGCTTAGCTGCAGTGTCCGGTATTCTTTGCCCAGGTCAGGGCGGGATGCCGGATTTTTTTTGCGTTCATTTTGTGCTCCATCGAGATTCAGTAACAATAACATAAATTTACAATTTAATAAAAAGAAAACACATTTTTGTTTCACAGGAGCCATGTTACTCTGTATGCGAAAGCGCTCTTATACCCTATTTTGAGGAGGAAGGAAGAATGAAAAAGCTTGTCAGCCTTGCTGTCGCAGGCTTGTTGGCATCGGCGCTATATTCCCCGGTATCGTTCGCTGACAACCCTGTTGTACAGACCATCTACACGGCAGACCCGGCCCCGCTTGTATACAATGATACGGTCTACCTGTACACCGGACATGACGAAGACAACTCGACCTACTATACGATGAATGATTGGAGGGTCTATTCTTCCAAGGACATGGCGAACTGGACGGATCACGGGTCACCGCTATCTTATAAGGCGTTTAGCTGGTCGAGCGGAGAAGCTTGGGCCAGCCAGGTCATTGAGCGCAACGGCAAATTCTACTTTTATGTCACGGCAAAAAGCACTTCGCTCGGACGGCCCGCCATCGGCGTCGCCGTCTCCAGCAGCCCGACCGGCCCGTTCGTGGACGCTATCGGAGGGCCGCTCGTCTCCAGCAGCTGGGGCGACATCGATCCTACGGTATATGTAGACAGTGACGGCCAGGCCTATCTCTACTGGGGGAATCCGACACTGAAATATGTGAAGCTGAACCCGGATATGATCTCCTACAACCAGAGTACGGGTATTGTCCAGGTGCCTATGACCACAGACAGCTTCGGTGTGCGAAACGGCAATGCCGACAGACCGACCCTCTACGAAGAAGGACCCTGGTTCTACAAGCGCGGCAGCTTATACTACATGGTCTACGCCGCAAGCGGCATTCCAGAGAATATCGCCTATTCCACCAGCTCTTCGCCTACCGGCCCGTGGAAGTACAGAGGGGTCATTATGCCCACCCAGGGCGGGAGTTTCACGAATCACCCGGGCATCATCGACTTCAAAGGCCGCTCCTATTTCTTTTACCATAATGGTGCCTTGCCTGGAGGGGGTGGCTTCACCCGGTCAGTGGGGGTAGAGCAATTCACCTACAACGCGGACGGAAGCTTCCCGGTCATCAACATGACAACCGCCGGGCCGCAGCCCATCGCCACCCTTAACCCCTATGTCAGAACACAAGCCGAGACCAGTGCATGGGCGGCCGGGGTAGAGACCGAGACCACCTCAGATACGGACGGGGGAATGAATGTCGGCTTCATAGATCACGGCGATTATCTCAAAATCAAAAATGTGAACTTCGGCGCCGGAGCCGCAGCCTTCGAGGCCCGGGTAGCGTCAGCAGGCAGCGGCGGTAATATTGAGCTGCGGCTGGACAGTCCGGCAGGAACACTGGTCGGCACCTGTGCAGTGCAGAATACAGGGGGCTGGCAGAGCTGGGTGACCAAGACCTGCACGGTCAGTGGAGCAAGCGGGACTCATGACCTTTACCTGAAATTCACAGGCGGCAGCGGATACTTGTTCAATATCAACTGGTGGAAATTCAGCGCCAGCTAAATCTAAGCGCAGGCAAACAGGGGACCCCGGCCAGATGCTGGCGTGGTCCCCTGTTTTAAAATATAGAATTTATATGTTTCACCCGATAACTTATCCGAAGCCGTTTCCGCTTGTATTAATAAAAATTCAGTCTCTGGCCCTGCCACGCTGGTTCTCCCCATGCAGCGGAATCACCTCTACGAACGGGGCAATCCGGTCCATCAGCCGCTGACCCTTGTAGAGCTCTTCCCCGTCCTTGCTGGTGATGCTGAGATGCTTCTCCAGCCCGTCCAGCGGATAATTCGAGGTATAGAAGGTCGGCTTGCGGTTCATCCGGTAGTTCAGGATCGCTCCGAGCACATGGTCACGCGCCCAGGGATTGAGATTCTCGGCGCCGATGTCATCGAAGATGAGCAGATCACAATTCTTCATCGTATCGACCATTTCCTTCAGCTTCTGGTTGTCCATCATGATCAGCTTCAGTTCCTCGATGAAATCCGGCATATAGACAATCACGCCGCTGTAGCCCGAGATAGCCAGCTCATGGAGCAGATAGCACATCAGGAAGGTTTTGCCGGTCCCGAAGCTGCCCTGCAAATAGATCCCCCGCGAAGTCAGGCCCTCTGCCCGCACAGTTGCTATATAGTCAAATATCTTGTTCACGGCTGAGGCCCGCCGGGGGTCCTTGCCCATAATATCCATCTCATCATATCCGCCGTTCAGCACCCGCTCATCCACATAGAAGCTGCGAATCCGCTTGCGGACATTATCCTGATTATCCTGTGCAATCTTCAGCTTGCACGGTGTCTTGCGTTCGTACAGATCCGTTACACCATTAACCGTCTCTACCGTAAGCTTGCTGTAATGCCCCTGGAAATCATTCGGGCAAGCCGCCAGGCCGGGGCAGTTCTTGCAATGCCGGTCCTCTTCGACATACTGGTATAGCCGGCTCAAGTGCAGCCGCAGCCGGGACTCGTCCAGCTCGGGATGCTCCGCCTGAAGCTCCTTGACCAGGGGATGGTTCAGCAGGGTCTGCTCCAGGTCACGGGAGCGCTGGCGCAGAGCGGGGTTGTTCATCGAACGCAGCACTTCGCCCATGGACTCCATCGCTGCACCTCACTTTCTTCAGGGCGTTCTCAGAACGCCTTTTTTCTTGCTGGCCTTGATCTCGGCCGCTTTCTTCATCATCGCCGCGAATTCCTCTTCCGATACGGTTCCGGCGCTGCCGTCATCAAGCACAATCGGAATCTCCTGCTTGCCGGACCGCCCGCCGCTCTTCGTATACGAACGCTGGCGGGCTCCCGCGGTGCCTGTGCCGGAGGAGGCGGAAGCCGCCCCCTTGCCCTTCACCTTCGACTGGTCACGGATATAGCGCACGGCCTTCTCGTAAGTATTCACCTGCTTCACCAGCATATTGGAGGCAATCGCCTCCACGAAGTTGCGGTTCATCCGCTGATCGCCGCCGGAGGCCACCATCGTCATCAGATAATGGATCAGGACATTGATCACTTCGCCGCTGAGCTTATAGTTCAGATCAATCTTCTCGAAGATATCCATCAGCTGGCCCGGAACCGCCCCCGGGAAGAACGTCTGTAACAGCCGTGTATAAGGCTCGTTGCGCAGCATCATATTATATTGGTGAATGTCGCATTTGGACAGAAATTGCGGAGGCACTTCTACATAGAACTCCATTTCGACAGCCTGCTCCACCGGCACTGCGGAGGGATCACTCTCTTCCTCAGCGGCAGAGCGCAGCGACACTACCTTGGCGGCAGCAATCTCTCTTTTCTCCTGACGCTTCCTATCCTGACGGAAATGCTGGCTTGCCTTGTACTGCAGCGTATCCAGAATCACCTCTCCGTCCGGCGTGAAGACATCATCCTCATCCAGCAGACGGCATACATCCTGCGGGCCAAGCTCGTATTTGCGGGCCACATAATTAATGACACCCATCTGGTTATGGTCAAAACGCAGCTTCTCAACATGCGCACGGTTCACCGATTCACGCGGGAAGCGCAGGATAATATCGCTGTAGGCTATATTCGGCTCAACCGCCTGAGTGGTGCCGGGCTGACGCACGGAGGCTACCTCGGCCAGCGCCTGCTCCAGCTCATAGTCGATCACATGGGTATTCAGCTCAAAAATATCATAAAAGGGCAGTGAAATATTCTCTTTCCCGAGCGACCGCCCGCTCCATTCCTCCGGTTCCCGGTGCCAGAACTGCTCACGCAGCGACAGCACAGCGAACTTGCCGATCTTATCCCGGAGCAGCAGCGTCAGATGCTGGGTTGCAAAGAAATCAGCCGGCGACAGCGGCGGCATTAACTCGTATTCGTACATATAATCATCATTCTCCGCGGCATACAGCCGGCAGGTCTGCAGCAGTCCCACCGCCTCCAGCCGGGAAGCCTGGTCTACCATATATTTACGGCCCTTCTCGTTGGGTTCAACGCCCAGGGTCATAAAGAGCCTGCGCTGCTGCTCCACACCGGAGTAACCGATAGATTCAGCCGGAATATGCTCGAACAGCAATCTGTACAGGCTGATGGCGAACGCGCCTACCATTGGCTGATAGACTGAGCCCAGCATACGTCCATCCAGCTGGCTTAGACCGAATTCGCGGGACACGCAGTACCGGTGATGTTCAGTGAAATGATGCAGGTTGCTCATACGCATCTGCGGATACCTCCCCCTCTTCTATACGAATTCATATAGATTTCTATTCTATCACAAAACACCCGGCCGAAAATGTAAAATAAAGATGAATCCTTGGCTCTTCTGGAGGAAAAAGAAAAAAACGGCTCCCCCCATTACAGGAGATTAGCCGTTTCTTGTTGTACCGCACTTCAGGCAGCGCTTAGAACATCTTGTATCCGCCCAGCCGCAGCTTCTGAATGGTCCAGCCGCTCAGCACCGCTCCGGCAAGACCGGCTACCCCGGTAAGATAATCCACAATGTGGAAGGTAGAGAGGTGCTCCCATAAGGACATCGCGCTCCGGTCCCAGATGGAGTAGACCACCACCGGAAGAATGACAATGACGAACAGATAGGCAGGGAACCAGGTAGTCTTCATCAGCATGTTAAGAATGAAGCCAATGCCGAACATCATCACAAAGAATAAAACGGCCAGAACAAACACCGGAATAAAGCCCATCGTACCGCCATCCCCTCTCTCTATAAAGAACCGCACACCTAAGCTTATATAATAGTAAGTTTACTAGAAAAAATGTAGCGAAGCAATGAACATTATCGCGCTCAATACCGGAATTCGCGTGAATGGGGGCCTTGGCGTTTGCTCTCTGCCGCCCGCTGCGCTACAATGCAAATAGCACCCGACCTATGTTCATACATATTTAAGGTATGCGGACCAAGAAGATTTTACGCGAGGATATTCCACCGATAACCTATAAGGAGTGAACAACTTGAACGAAGCCGCTTTGACACTGGAAGGCTGGTATGCGCTGCATGACTTCCGCTCACTGAACTGGACAGCCTGGACGGCAGCCGATGACGAGGAACGGGCAGTGGCCCTGGAGGAGCTGCATGCCTTCATGCAGGAGTGGGGACCTGTCGAGGAAGCGAAGGAGGGCAGCACTGCTGTCTATTCCATCGTGGGCCAGAAGGCTGATTTCGTGATGATGTTTCTGAGAGAGAGTCTGGAGGCGCTGAATGCGCTGGAGACCGCTTTTAACAAAATCGCCTTTGCCCAATATACTACGAAGGCTTATTCCTATGTAAGCATCGTTGAGCTCAGCAACTACGCCGCAGGAGGAAATGCCGGTGACGGCAGCGATCCGATGCTGAACCCGCATGTCGCTGCCCGGCTGAAGCCTGTACTGCCGCAAATGAAGCATATCTGCTTCTACCCGATGAACAAGAAGCGTGAGCTTGCCGACAACTGGTACATGCTGGATATGGAGAAACGCCGGGAGCTGATGTATTCGCACGGCCTGATCGGACGCAGCTATGCCGGCAAGGTGAAGCAGATCATCACCGGCTCCGTCGGCTTCGATGACTGGGAGTGGGGCGTGACTCTGTTCGCCGAGGATGCCCTGCAGTTCAAGAAGCTCGTCTACGAGATGCGCTTCGATGAAGTCAGCGCCCGCTACGGAGAGTTCGGCCCCTTCTATGTCGGCAACCTGCTGAACGAAGAATCGTTCGAGGAGATGCTGAAGCTGTAACAGCATAAACGCAAATAGACCGCCACCTCAGCAGAGGTATGCGGTCTATTTCTTGACTACTTTTCCGAAAGCCGCCGCCCTTAAAAGCGGCTATTGCACCCGAGAGCCGTGTTGCAAGCACGGCTCTCTTTGCATTGTACGTCTTTTCTACTTCCACTTATGCCGAAGGTTCCTTATCGTCCTCTTCGTCTTCGTCTTCGTCCCCGTCACGCAGGCTCTCCAGGTATTCCGCTGTCGCCCGGTCACGCGCGCGTCCCTTATCCTTCAGGCGTTCGATGGCCGGAAGAATGAGAATATCGATTTCCTTCTGGATATTGTAGGCCAGATCATACCGCGTCTGATCCTCCAGATAAGAGCCTACCTCAATCAGAGCATTATAGCGGTCGAGCTCCTCGCGCGTCAGCAGTCCGCGTACTTGCACGCTGCAGTGGCGCATCTTAGAGGAATCTTCCTTTTTTGAGCACGAGCGGGATGCCGCCGATGATGAGCAGGTAGCGCATATCGACAACCTTCTTCAGCTGCGCTGCCTTCCAGCCTTTGTAGGTCTTCTCGCCGACTACGGCAATTCCCTGGCCCTTGCCAAGTGAAGCTACGGTTCCCTTGTTGCTGAAGGCGAATTT
Organism: Paenibacillus sp. FSL R7-0210; assembly: GCF_038009085.1. Lineage (NCBI taxonomy): Bacteria > Bacillati > Bacillota > Bacilli > Caryophanales > Paenibacillaceae > Paenibacillus > Paenibacillus sp. FSL R7-0210. Next base: position 118,503 of record NZ_JBBPAR010000001.1, on the reverse strand, counting down.
CTTCGGCTGCTGGCTGCGGATGGCCGCTACTAGATTATGCGCACAGCATTCTCCCTGCTGCATTGCAATCTGTGCCGTCGGCGGGTAAGGACGCCCTTCTGGATTAATCATGAGGGAGCCGTCACCAATGATGAAGATGTTCTCATGTCCCGGAGCCCGCAGATATTCGTCTACCTTCACCCGTCCGCGCATCGCTTCGAAGCCGGCAGCCTCGATCAGACGGTTCCCGCGGATACCGCCGGTCCATACAATGGTGGAAGCCTTGATCTCTTCACCCGTGGCCAGAATCACGCCGCCAGGCAGGCATTCCTTGATCGCTACGCCCATCTTGAAGGTTACCCCCTTCTTGGTGAGTACGGTCATGGCATGCTCAACCAGCTCAGGCGCGAACCCCGGCAGAGCCGTAGGCGCAGCTTCTATATTATAGATGTTGACCATGCTTGGATCGACATCAAATTCTTTGCATAGTGCAGGAATCCGGTCAGCCAGCTCCGCAACAAATTCAATCCCGCTGAAGCCCGCGCCGCCAATGACGAAGTTGATATGCTCCTGTGCATTATTCTCATTCTTATATTTGGCGAACTGGTACTGGATATGCTCCCGGATCAGCCGCACAGAGTTGATGCTGCGGATGGTCAGCGCATATTTGTCGAGTCCCGGAATCCCGAACGTTTCAGGCTCACCGCCAAGGGCAATCACTAGGTAATCATACGAGAGCGTTCCGTCCTCCAGAATAACCTTCTTCTGCTGGGTGCGGATCTCCTGCACCGAGGATTTGACAAGATCGATCTTGAACTCATCGATTAATTTGGAGATAGATACGCGTGTATGCTCGATGCTGTCCGTGCCCGCTGCAGGCATATGCAGATGGGTCGTGAAATAGTGATATTCATGGCGGTTAACCAGGGTTACATCGGCTTCATTATAATTCAAAGCTTTCTGCAGCCGCTGGGCGGTCAAAATCCCTCCATACCCCGCGCCTAGAATAACGATTTTGGGAATACTGCTCATGTTCCGGCTCCTTCCAACAGGTGAATCTGTCTATGTGTTATTTTTTGTAAAAAAATCAGGTTTCTTTTGTGAATTTATACACTTAAATTCAGAAGAATTTCCAATAAAACTTAAAGGATTTCTAAAATAACCATATCCATTGTAAACCTTAGTATCGTTTTAATCAAATATAATCATACAACAAAATGTCACACTTTTTCTTTGAAATCAAGGCCTTTGCAGGCAGGTGAGACTATGTTTATAATGAGTAGGTACGCTTGTATGGCAAATTGAAACTATCAACTCGGAGGTGTAATATTACGTGACATTAGAGCAAACCGTTCCTATGAGCGATCTGCTGATTATAGGCGGAGGACCAGCCGGTATGTTTGCCGCTTTTTACGGCGGTATGCGCCAGGCTTCAGTAACCCTTATTGAGAGTATGCCCCAACTCGGAGGGCAGCTTGCTGCTCTGTATCCTGAGAAATATATTTACGATGTCGCCGGCTTTCCCAAAATTACCGCACAGGAGCTGGTGGATAACCTGTCCCGACAGATGGAGCTGTTCCAGTCCGATATCCGTCTGGAGGAGAAGGTCGTATCGGTTGTGAAGCAGGGTGAGCGCCATTTCACCGTCACCACCGACAAGGCTGAATATCACAGCAAAGCCATTATCATCACGGCAGGCGTAGGCGCATTTGAGCCGCGGCGTCTGGAGGTACCGGATGCACAGCGCTTCGAGAAAGCCAACCTGCATTATTTCGTAAATGATCTGAATGCTTATAAGGATAAAAAGGTGCTGATCAGCGGCGGCGGCGATTCCGCTGTGGACTGGGCGCTGATGCTGGAGCCGATCGCTGAACAGGTAACCCTGATTCACCGCCGCGATAAATTCCGGGCGCATGAGCATAGTGTAGAGAATCTGATGGCCTCTAAGGTAAATGTGATTACGCCGTCCGAGATCACTGAGCTTCACGGTGAAGAATTCATTACCAAGGTCACCTTGTCCCATATCAAGACCAAGGAAACTCAAGAAATCGAAGTAGACAGCGTTATTGTCAATTTCGGCTTTATCTCCTCTCTGGGCCCGATTGCCGAGTGGGGAATCGACATTGAGGGCAACTCCATTGTAGTTGACTCCCGCATGGAGACCAGCATTCCGGGAATCTTCGCCGCTGGCGATATCACGACTTATCCGGGCAAGCTGAAGCTGATCGCTGTAGGATTCGGAGAAGCGCCAACAGCAGTCAATAACGCCAAGGTGTATATTGATCCGGATGCGAAGCTGTCTCCGGGACACAGCAGTAATCTTAAGCTCTAGGTTGTCTATAACCTTATAGCCATAATAAAAGGGTATCCTTTCAGGTTGATTCCACCTCAACTTGAAAAGATACCCTATTCCTTGATGCTTGCGGTTTAAAGAAGTCCAATGCTGCAGGATGTGCTCTGATCTTTAATGCAGAACCGCATGGTCTGGAGAGTGTAAGTTCCGTTTGCGAATTTCAGCGAGAAGCAGGGCGATGAAATCATGCTCCAAATGCAGCTCTATCGCTCTGTGATAAGAGTCAAGCAGCATCTCATCCGACAATTCAACCATAACGTTCACCTACCTTTCCTTTATTTGGATCTGAATCTATCATAGCAAACTATCATTTTTCGAACAAGCGTTCTCATTATCCACAAGCTGCTGTGGAAATCCTGTGTATAATATGTGAGTAAGGGTTATAATGTCAGCAATTGCGCAGTGGACTATGGGGATAACAGTTATGCACAGGGCTGAAACCTGACATCTCCACACAAAAACTTTTTTAGAATGTTCATAATTGGCTGGGATATTTCTTGTTTTATTACCTCTGAATCTAAACAACTAAACGCAATATTATCCTATTACTGTATTTATCGTCAAATATAAAAATTTTATTAATCATTTAGGTCTTGTATTTACTTCCAGAATCCAAATCTTCCCCCGATGATCTACAGCATAGTCGAAGCCCAGTTCACCGATCCCCGGAAAATGCCGCTCCAGCAGCTCGGTACAGATTAGGGTCAGCCTGCGCATTTCCGCCTTTTTGGATGAGGTCCCCACTCTTGGCAATGATCTTCGCAGTCCCTGGCGGCAGCTGAGCATCGTACCTCCTTTGCAGAGATTCGTAACGAACAATCCCGGCCGGGCTACTCTCCCTACCATAGATCGGAACTCCCAGTGCTCGCCGTTCTTCACTACTTTGACCCGGTAATCAATCGGACGCCCGGAGATCCGTGCAAGGGAAATGCCCTGCTGGATCAAATATTTCCGTTTCACCTTGAATCTGTCCAGTGCCTGGCGCATGGAAGTAAAGTCTCCATAGATACGTGTGCTCTGCATATACGTGAAGCCATACCCCCTATGATCCCGGAACACCTTGATGACACCATATCCTCCTCCGCCTACAACCGGCTTGATGACAACATTGCCGTATCTTCCAAGCATCGCGGACAATCCGGCAGCACTATATTCCCGCGTTCTCGGAATGTAACCGGCAACCCGTGAATCGCTAAGCAGCGCCGCCGTCTTCAGCAGCTTGCTTGCCAGTTCTCTCCCCGCCATTATTTGCCCTCTCCTTTCGCATTCCCAGCCTACCCTATAGATTACTCACGAAAGGCCGTGCCCTCCTGTATGATTGTCCGTGGTATAGCAGGCCACAGCAAAAAAGGGCATATGGCTGCGGGGCCTTATGTCCCTGATTCATTTGACTGGAAAATCATTAAAATTCGTTGTATTATTGCCTGAAAGGGAGGGTTTCCTAATGGCTGAGTTTTTTGAAATCCTGTATTGGTTTGCGATGATCGGCATGTCTGTTGTACTGGCAGGAACGACAATACTCGTCTGTGCGCTTGGCTTCAAATTCATCAAGGACCGGCGCAGAGTGCTCGGTGCCGGCTGCATCGCCTTTTCCCTGGGGGCCTCCGCCCTGATCGTGTTCATGATTAACCTGAAATTTATTATCCCCGCCTGAAGCTCGTTCCCGGCAGCAGTGACCCAGGATGCGGATTGCGCGTTCCCCTGCCGTCATTGCTGCCTTCGGGCGGAACTCTTAAGCGTCCATTCTTACATGAATCATAGATTCGCTCCGTTACCTTATTCTATGAAAACTGCGTCAGGCTGGCCTGTGCGGACAGACTGCTTCATTCGCTGAGCAGGTTCCGGCCTATTCCCCACTTTTCCGTTCCCTCCTCTCCTGCAAGACACTCCAATCTTTGAAATTTCCGTTCAGACAACAACTTTTTCACTTTATATCCGTAATATGTATGTGCAATAAATTGGAAGACCTACTATTTTGAAAAAGGAGATTCTATCGTGTCGAAACCTGTGTACGGAAAACAGGCGGCTTCTGTCAAAGCTACGGACAAGCTTTCAGGGGCAGCTTGGATGATTTGCGCTGCGTTCCTGCTGTTTTTTGGCTGGGCCGCTTTTCAGATCGGATTGTTCAACGGAATGAGGGCGGAGTTCGAGAAGCCTATCTATGTAGCTGCATTGGTGAGCGGGCTTCTGATGCTGGCCTCTGCGATCCTGTATCTCAGAACCTTCAAGCTGGAGAGTCAGCGTGACCTGCTCACTGCAGCGGCCATTCTGCTTCCCGTAACCTATGCCCTGTCGCTATTCGGCGCAGCTTCCCGGTACTCGGCGATGAACATGCTGTTCACCCAGTTCACCTATGCCGAAGTCTTCATCATCAGCATCCTTCTGCTCCGGCACAAGCGGCTCAATTCCGCCGTCCAGCATGGCGTGCTTACCCTCGCTTACCTGATCGTAGGCTTTGGACTGCTCAACTGGCTCGGAAGCTGGAAGCTGGCTGGAAGCCTGGTGGGCTGGTTCTCAGAGACCGTAATTAACGGCAGGTATAACGATGCAGTTATGACTGATTCGAACGGCCTGCGCCTGACTTCCATTTTTCAGTATGCCAATACATATGCAGCCTTCCTGATGGCGTTTCTGTTCGTGGCCGTCTTCGCGCTGATCCGCTCCCGCAAATGGGCCGGACAGCTGCTGCACGGCTTCATGCTGGTGCCAATCATCGTCTCGCTGCTGCTTACCTTATCCCGGGGCGGACTGGTGCTGCTGCCAGTGGTGTTCATCCTCCTGCTGCTCTTCTTGAAGCCTGTGCAGCAGATTCTGTGGATTGTCCATCTCGCCATTGCCGGCCTATTCTCTCTGCTGATTACCAGCCCGTTCACACGGCTGGGCCTGGAGCTGAATACGGAGTTCACCTCGTCCTCTGCCCTTAAAGGCTGGGGCTATCTGCTGGGAGCATCTGCCTGTGCAGGCGTGCTCTGTCTGGTGGTTCAGCGTTACCTGGCACCTTATCTGAGCCGCAAGCTTGACAGACTAGAATCACGCCGCATGAGCGGATTGTGGATTCCAGCCGTCTCTGTGGCTGGCGTCGCGATCATCGCCTTCCTGTTCATCGGCACCAGCGCGCGTAATATTCTCCCGGCGAATATCGGAACACGGCTGGAGAATATCAACTTCAGGCAGCACAGTGTCCTGGAGCGTTTTACCTTTTACGAGGATGCCATGAAGGTCGTCAAGGATTACCCGGTACTGGGCGCGGGCGGCGGCGGCTGGGCTACACTCTATGAGCATTATCAGAACAACCCTTATCTGAGCCGCCAGGCGCATAACTTTTTCCTGCAATATCTGATTGAAGTCGGCATTGTCGGCTTTCTGGTGTTCATGGGCTTCATCCTGTTTATCTTCTACAAATTCAGCAGACAGTACCTGAGACGGGAGACCGATGACTATAACAACGGATTCTTCTATCTCATTATCGCCTTGTCCATTCTCGTTCACAGCCTGCTGGATTTCAACCTCAGTTATGCGTTCATGGGTATGCTCGTCTTCCTCTCTCTGGGGGGAATGGCTGTGGCCATGGAGAGCAAGCCGCTCCGCTTTACGTGGAACAAGCTGTGGATCAGAGCTGGCTATTTCACAGTACTCGGAGTCGGCACAGGCTACCTGCTCTTCCTGTCTCTGGGGTACATCCGGTCAAGCTCTGAGGCTTATGCCGCCAAGAAGCTGATCCAAGTGAGCCAGTCCTATGAGGAGATCAAGGCTCCTTTGGTAAAAGCACTCAACATCCGCCCCTACCACCCCGAATCCGCTATGTACTTGTCCTTGCTGGATCAGAAGGTGTATGAGCAGACCAAGAACGAGCAGTTCCTGGACGAGGCCTATGCGGTATTGACCCGTGCGCTGAAGGATGAGCCGTCCAACAAAGAGCTGCTGACCCAGCTCGCCAGCTACTATGACCAGAAGGGCGAGAGCGATGCGGCCTATCATGTCTATCTGGACAACGCGGACAGGTTCATGTGGGATATCAACTGGTATGCCGGGCTGGTCAGCCGGGCTTCCCTCCTGGGACAGCAAGCTTACTCCAAGCAGGATGAAGCCGGGCAACAGACGTATTTCGCTTCCGCGCTCTCCGCGTACAGACATGTAACGGACGGCATTGCGCATTTAAAAAGCCTCCCTCCCGAGCAGCTTCAGGGCCGTGAATTCTTCGTCACACCTACAATTGGCCTAAGCGCAGGGAGAGTACAATTCCTGTCCGGGGACAAGGACGCGGCTGCCGCGGCTGTGAAGCAGGGCTTCACGGGCGGATACGAGGATCTGACCGACAGCGAAAGCCTGTGGACGACCGCCTGGTACAGCGGAGTGATTGCCCGGTCGCAGGAGCTGGGAGCCGCAGCCCTGAAGCGGTCGCAGGAAGCGGCGGCCGAGGGCAAGCTGGAGATCAAGGACCAAGAGACACTTAACAAGCAGCGGTATTTCAAAACCGGCTTGGATGCTTATACTTACGCCGCCGCAGATCAGGATGCACAGCAGCAGGGCGTTAGCGTCACGCCGGAACTGCTGCTGAACACCGCGAAGATCCAGTACATGTCGCAGGACATGCAGGCCGCAGAAGCCACACTGAGGCAAGGTCTCAGTGAGGACTACAGCAACCCTGTCAACCGTGAGCTTGCCCGGTGGCTGCTGGCCGTTCAACAGAGACTGCAAAGCGCCCAGGATCAGGCGGTCTATCAGAAGCTGATCGCTGCTGATCCGGAAGAAGCGGCGAGGATTAATGAAGTGGCGGGAATGCCGCTGTAACCGCCAATCAAATAACAGTAAAGAGCGCCTGCCTGAACGGCTGGGCGCTCTTTACTGTCTGCGGGGGCAGTGCCTCCATTTCATGGCTATTGCCCCCGTTTTTTTTGCTGGATTTTTTCTGTTTTTGGTTCTGTTGTATTTCCTACAATAGATACCTCTGAAATTCACCCAAAAAGACAATCTATTGGTCGAGTAGGCGGGGCCTTTCCTTCGTGGATTGTGCCCCTACCCCTCACAGATCCGTACGTGCGCAATTTACGCATACGGCTCTTCACCCCATCGTTCACAATTGGCCTTAATCGTAGATATTGACGTAGATCCGCGGCTTAGGTAGCCTGAATTCGTTTAGCACTTCGTAGAACCTCTCCCAGGTGAAACTCCTGCGCTGACTTCTGCGGTTTAGCCATGTATAGATCAAGTCGAGCGTTTGCATGTAATAGGTTTTTATTTTCTCCGAGTTATCCGTGATTCCATAGTATCGGTAGTGTCCCGACAGTTTGGACCGGATGACGCCTAGGAAATCCTCCTGCTTCATGTGGCGATTCCACCTGACCCAGCTCTTCATGGCTCTGACCTTCTGTCTGAATTTCTTCCCACTCGTTTTACGCTTTACCCGGAAGGTTCCTTTTCGGCTCTTGGCGCAGTAGTGCGTGAAGCCTAGGAAATCGAATGTTTTCGGTTTCCCTTCGCCCTTCCTCCGTGATTCTGCTTCCGCAAAACGACCGAACGCGATGATTTTCGTCTTCTCTTCCGCAATGCTTAACCCGAATTTCTCCAGCCGGAGCACAAGTGCGGTATAGAAGCGTTCTGCATCTTCTTTGTACTGGAAGCAGCATACAAAATCATCGGCGAAGCGCACCATTTCGGCTTGCCCCCCGCACTGCTTCCTCACCGTCACGGTAAACCATAGGTCAAGGACATAGTGCAGGTAGACGTTGGCTAGCAGGGGCGACACCACCGAACCTTGGGGAGTTCCTTCCTCCGTCGGTTCAAAGTGTCCATCCTCCTGAATACCTGCTTTCAGCATCCGTCTCACCAGCCGGTGGATGTTTGGATCTCCGATTCGCAGTTCGAGGAATTTCATCAGCCATTCGTGATTTACATGGTTGAAGAAGCCGGAGATGTCTGCATCGACGACATAGCTGGTTTTTCCCTGCTCGATGACCCGGTTTAGATGTTTCAGCGCACTGTGCATGTTTCGGTTCGGGCGAAATCCATACGAGAAATCCATGAAGTCTTGTTCATAAATGGCTTCCAGTACTCTTTTCAGCGCATGTTGCACCAGTTTGTCTTCATACGCAGGAATTCCTAGGGGCCGCATGTTTTTCCCGTCCTTTGGGATGTACACTCTTCTCGCGGGCTGAGGTCTGTAGCTTCTTCGCTTTAACCGGTCCACCAGGTGTGTTACATTCGCTTCCACGTTGGCTTCGTACGTCTCTTTGGTCGATCCATCGACTCCGGTTGCCTTTCCCGGTTTCATCTCTTTGTGACTTCTCTTTAATGCTTCTGTGTCAATGAGATGTCCGATGGAGTTGAACCGTAACTTCGGATCTGCTTTGGCCATTTCTGCTATTCTTGTTAATTTCGTTTCCATTTTTTTTTCCCACCTCTGTGTGTGGCCAATGTGTCCTTACCAAGATTGATGGGGTGTCGCCTGCCTTTCCTCCGCCCCCATTACAGGGGTTTCACAGGTCTTATGCGGCAATCCGACTCCCTGAACGCCGTTTGACATTCTTACGTGTTACGGCTTGTTTGCCATACTCCTGCAAAGGTTCCTAAATAGTACTTCTCTCGCAGAAGAGCGTCAGGGTCTCCCGAGTTGCTGAGTAACCATGGGTATACATGCCTGGCTCTTCGACCCCGGGGAAGCTCCTCCATCCTCGCCTTTTTTTTTTTTTTTCGGCTGGAGTCATGTTGTCTTCCGGGAAAGTGAGCCCGTCGACCTTCCCGTTTGCTGCATTTCGAGGCTCCATCACTTTCAGGCCTGCATCCTAACTGTCTACGCTTAAACGGCAGGGTTACCCTTGCCGCTCCAAGACTCGCTATTGGTGGCGTGGCTTTCGCCTTTCCAAGCAGGGGTTCCACCTGCTAAGTTACTCAACCTAGGCTCGGTCGCTCCACTTTGTACAGTAGAATTTCAATAATTAGGCATTCCCAAGCAAAAATCCAGAAATCAAATGTATCAAATACAGCAGATTGCATTTTAGTGTGAACTAAAGTGAAATCTATTGTATAAAATGCAATTAGAGTTGAAGATTTCCGGTCGCATTAGTCGCCATTAGCGAAAAACAATGAATGCAGTATACTGCGCCGCTGTCAACGGTGCAGCCCCTTATAATCATCCTCCAGAATCGAATATTGGTAGGAGTCCATCCACTTCTCTTTATGATACATATGTCCTCTAAGATGCCCTTCGTATGTCATGCCAAGCTTCTGCATCACACGCGCGGAACCGATATTCCCGGGACGGCAGGTGGCATAGATCCGGTGAAGCTCCAGCTTATGAAAGCCCAAGTCCAGCAGTGCAGCGGCAGCCTCAGTAGCATAGCCCTGTCCCCAGTACAGCCTGTTGTAGCAATAGCCAATCTCTCCCTGGCCTGTTCCGGTAATATGCAGGCCGCAGCCGCCGATCAGCAGCCCGTTCTCCTTCAGAACTACCGCATACTCGAAGCCCTGGCGCGGCTCCTCCTGCTGCAATGTCAGCGTATGGCGGATATATTCGCCGGTATCCTCCAGAGAATTGGGCCCCCAGATCGAATGCGTTACTACTGCCGGATCAGATGCATACTCATGTACCTGCCCTATATCCTCTAGAGTGAACTCTCTGATGATCAGACGTCTGGTCTCAAATTCCATATCTCTGTGGCCTCCTTACGCTTCTATTTGTCGAACAACCCTCTGCCAATCAAATTAGCTGTCACCGGCGGCTTGCCGATCTCCCGCGCCCATACCGAGAGCTGGCCGATATGATGGATCTCATGGGCGATCACATGCCGCATCACTTCCCCGTAGGGATGGGGCTCGCGTTCCCCTTCATCCGTAATATCAACCATAATCCGGTCTTCCAGCTCATCCGACCAGCCATAGACAAACGGAGCCAGCTCCGCATGGCAGCGGGCGGAGAAATCCTGCACAAGCTCCAGGCTGGCGATTTCCCCGAATGCTGGAATTTCAATGACTCTCTCCTGAATGCCGCCGCAGATCCAACCGTATTCAACCGCTACAATGTGATACAACGTGGGCAGGATATAGCCTAAGCCCCCGGTGCGCGGCCTCATCAATTCGTCCCTGTCCACCCCGCTGCACCAGTTGAACCAATCCTGGCGCACTTGCCAGTTATACTCAAATAGCTTCTGCATCCGCTGCCTCCATTCTCCATATATTCCCTTACTCCATTCTTGTGTCACACTTTAACATAAAACAGGACAGGCCCGCTACCGCTAATTGCGGCAACAGCCTGTCCCCTAAGCTTGTCCTGCATTTATTCAAACACGTACTCGCCTTCGCCAACAGCCAGCGTCTGTCCCTTCAGCTGAGGGGAGTCCGTGCGGAACACGATCCGGCTGAGCCGGTTCTCCTCCCCTGGCGTGAATTCAAACGTCTGGTCTCCGGCCTTAAGGCTGTAGCTGCCATCCGAACCATCCGCAGGTGCGCTCACCGGAAGACCAAACAGTTCACTCCAGTGGCTGGCGGCAGCGGCCGGATCGCTGACCCGGAAGCCTGCACTGACGACCTCCACCTGGCCTGCAGGGTGAGGACGGTTGATTCCCGCACTGTTCAGACTAGCCAGCCGCTGCTCATCCCTCTCGTTCCACTGAATAATGAACGGATAGGGCAGTCCCTGGAAGTCACCGTCAATGGTCATCATCCGCCACTCGATCAACCGGCCCTGATCATCCAGACGGCGGCCGTCAATGACCGGCGACAATAACATACCCGCTTGCCTCAGCGTTGCCTCAACAGCTTCAATATCATCCGTGCGCAGCACCACCCGGCTAAGCACTTCATGCTCCGGCAAAAGCGTGACGGCATCCCGCACCACCACATTATGCTTGGTCGCCCGTGCCAGCTCCAGGTTCTCGATCCCGAGAAACTCCAGGTAGGTGAGCCCGAAATAACTGAGGGCGTTATACGTTCCCCAATCCTTATGCGATCCGCCCCGGAAGGCTGTTAGTCCATGCTCCGCGAAGAGCTGAACCGGCTGGTCCAGATCATTCACATAATGTACAAGGTGATCCCATTTCAGTACGGCCATTACTTCTTCACTCCCAGCTCCGTGGTCCGCTTCACCGCGGCCAGTACACTCCGCTGCAATCCGGCAGCGAAATCACTGTTGTTCAGCTCATACAAGCCGTGCATACCGACGCCGCCAGGCGAGTTGTTGATATCCAGCAGTTGTCTTGGATGCAGTCCGGTCTGTTGCAGCATAGCCACCGCTCCCAGCATATTCTCCAGCGCCACCTTCCAGGCTTGCTCCCGCGGCAGTCCGGCAAGAACTCCGGCATCTGTGAACGACTCAATGAAATAATAGATGTAGTTCGGTCCGGCTACCCCGAAGCCGGTGAAGATATCAATATAGGATTCCTCCAGAACCTGCACCTTGCCGAAGCCCAGCAGAAATGCTTCTACCTGCTCCAGAGAAGCGGCAGCATTCAGAGCTACACCGCTGTATCCATAACCGGTATCGGTCAAGGTATTCGGGATCACGCGGACAATCGGACGTTCTGCTCCGAAATAATCTCCAAGCTGGTCAATCGTTACCCCCGCTACAATCGATACAATGACCGCAGACGGTGAGGCAGATTGCTGGATCAGAGTTCCAAGTGCAGCCAAATTATCCTGCGGGCGAACAGCGATGACGATCAGTTCTGCGCCGGAGAGCGCCTCTTCCTGCGCGCTATCCGTGTCTACGTTATATTTGGTTTTTAGAAGCCCAAGCCGGGCCTCATTAATATCTGACACACTGATCTGTCCGGCAGCCAGCGTGCCGCCTGCCAGGCAGGCCCGGATGATCGCTTCCGCCATCTGCCCGCCGCCAATGAAATGAATCTTGCCTTTTGACACTCCCATTCACTCCCTGATTAGATTAGTTATTGGCCCAAGCCTCCGGCAGAATGAACCCGGCATATTTCTCCTGTCCCAGGATGTATTCCTCGAACTCCTTGGATTCATACGCAGCCTTCAGATCCTTGGCCCACTGGGTATCCTGGTCCTTCTTGTTCACCGATACGATGATTCTGTGCTGCATAGGCGTATTCTCAATCTTCAGCGCATCTGTAATCTTGCGGTCGGGAGCGTTAGCGATATAATTCCCGTTCACTACACCATAATCAACGTCCTGCAGCGAGACCAGAATCTGTGCCGGGTCCAGCACCTTCAGGTCAATCTTGAACTTGTCCGGCTCCACGCTGTTGACATTGAAGTCCGCTACCCCGGCGCCCTCTTTGATCTTGACCCAACCCAGCTCCTCTAGAATCCGCAGCGCGCGCTCCTGATTAACCGGGTCGTTCGGAATCGCGACGGTAGTGCCGTCCTTCACATCGTCAAGCGTCGTGTGGTTAACCGAGTACAGCCCCTGCGGTGCACCTGGAACATAAGCAATGCCTACCATATCGGCGCCAATTTCCTTATTGATCGCATCCATATAGGCCGTACTCTGGAAGATACTCGCGTCAATCGAGCCTTCCTTCATGGCCGGGTTGACCTGCATATTCTGCGAGAAGGTTTTGATATCTACAGTATACCCTTTTCCTTCCAGGATCGGGAGAATGGATTGCCGGAACTGCTCCTCATACGTACCTACGCCGAATCCGACTGTGATTTCCTTTTTATCCCCGGAGCTTGCCGCTTCCTTATTGTTACCGCAAGCCGCCAGCACCGCCATCGAACTAATCAGTAGAACCGCCAGTAATTTTCTCATCACTCTCATCCCCTATCCTAATACTGTGTTTTTAAAATGCACTAATGCCTCGTCTGTAACCGTCAGCGGAATGGCGCAGTTGGGCGACAGAATAAACGGCTGCCCCTTCATCTTGGCCAAGGCTTCCTTAGCCTGCTGTTCAATCTGCTCCAGATGATTTCCGGCAAACAGCCCATGATCCACTCCGCCCACCTTCGTAGCCTTGAGATCGGCGTCCAGCCCAGGATTGCCTTCGGCTACCGTATCCCAGCTGATCCCGTCAATCCGGTAATCATTGAATTTCTCAGGCTGGGCATGAGCGCCGCAGGTATGTAAAATATTCTTGCCATAGCTCGCCGCCTCCAGCACGATGGAATCATACGGTCTCGACAGCTCATCGAACATCGCTTCATCAAATAAGCCGGGGTGGGCTGTGCCTGTCACCGCATAGAACAGTCCATCTGATCCCGCCTGCCGCAGCTCCTGCACATAATCGGCCAAGGTTAAGGCAATCGCATGCAGGGCATGATGCGCAGCGGCACGGTGTTCCTTGAAGAGCGATTCCAGCGTCACCGGCTGCTCAATCCCGAATACGGTCTCCGTAACATAAGCAGAACGTCCTACTATGAACAGCAATACCGTGAGCGGTGAGAATACCGTCTGAATCAGCGGTGTATCCGGCAAGCCCTGGCGGATCTTCCTTACCGCCTCCAGATGCTCCAGCAGCGAAGGGGTTTGTGCGGCTTTTTTCACCTCAAGATCCCAGAGATTCGCGGCTGCCGGAACTGCCGTAGTCAGCTGTCTCGGAAATACCGTCCGGTAATCTGCGAAGTTATACTCATTTCCCCAGGCTTCCGCCAGATAGGTCGCTCTCGGGTTGATTTTCACCCAGTCCCAATCATATTTCTCCGTAAAAGAAATCGTAGACGACGCCAAGTCCTCAGCGTTCTGCTCCTTGTCAATAAAGTGGCGCCATCCGCTAATCATCGGCCGGTCCGCAAGTTCCCCGGATAAGATCGCCTGAAAACGCTCCTGCTTGCTCCATACACTCATCTGCCTATCCCCTTTGTCTCGTAATCTCTAGTAACGGCGAATCTTGCGCGCCAATGTGTTGCCCAGGGACTGAATACCCTGCACCAGAATGATCAGAATAATAACGGTAGCAACCATGACCACCTTGTCAAAACGCTGATATCCGTACACGATAGCCAAATCACCAACCCCACCGCCGCCTACGGTTCCGGCCATTGCGGTTGCCCCGATAAGCCCGATGGTCGCTGTGGTCAGGGAGAGGATCAGCGAGCCAATCGCTTCCGGCAGCAGGAAGTACCATATGACTTGTAACGGCGTAGCTCCCATTGCTTCCGCTGCCTCTAGAATACCCGGATTGACCTCCAGCAGAGAATTCTCCACCAGCCGTGCGATATAAGGTGCGATGTAGATAATCAGCGGAACAATCGCGGCACTGGTCCCAATCGAAGTATGAACAATTGCCCGTGTTACCGGAATGATAGCGACAAGTAAGATAATGAACGGAAGCGAACGGATAATGTTGATCAGCGGATTGAGCACCGTATAGAGCGCCTTATTCTCCAGTACCCCGCCCGGACGGGTAATGACTAGCAGGATGCCCAGCGGAATACCCAGCAGCGAGCCGATGAATAGCGACACGCCCACCATCTGAATCGTTTCAATAATCGCCTTCAGGAATTGTTCACTTGTGATCGATGTCGAGAACATAGGACTTCACCTCCTCTACCCGGACCTCATGCTGCTTCATGTAATTCAAGGCCGCTTCCAGCTGTGCCGGATCACCTTGCAGTTGAACGATAATCGTACCGAGCGTCGTCTCTTGAATCTCTGTCGTATTCGCAAACAGGATGTTAACCTTAACACTATAAGACCGGATGATCTCATACAGCACAGGCTCAGAAGCGCTCTCCCCGGCAAAATTCAGCTTATACACCCGGCTCCCCTGCTCTGTCTTCAGAGTTCTGCGGACGCTTGAGGTCATACTGTTCTGAATGACTGTTTTGACGAAATTCTGCGTCGTCTGATGCTTCGGTTCTCCGAACACATCCAGCACGCTGCCCTGCTCGATAATCCGTCCCTCTTCCATAACGGCTACCTTGTTGCAGATCTCCTGAATCACCGACATCTCATGCGTGATGATCATCACTGTGATGTTGTATTCCGCGTTGATCCGCTTGAGCAGCTGCAGGATGGACTGTGTCGTCTGCGGGTCCAGAGCGGAAGTAGCTTCATCGCACAATAGTATCGAAGGGTTCGAGGCAAGCGCCCGGGCAATCCCGACCCGCTGCTTCTGTCCCCCTGACAGCTCGCTCGGATAGCTTCCAGCCTTGTCGCTTAGCCCGACGAATTCGAGCAGCTCCTCCACCCGCTTGCGGATTTCCGCCTTGCTCTTTTTCAGCAGGACGAGTGGAATGGCCACATTGTCGAACACCTTTTTGGACTCCAGCAGATTAAAATGCTGAAAAATCATGCCGATGTTTTTCTTGGCTGCCCGCAGCTCTTTGTCGCTGTACGCGCCCAGATCGTACCCGTCTACCAGCACCTGGCCCTCAGACGGCCGTTCCAGGTAATTGACCAGGCGGATTAACGTGCTTTTTCCGGCTCCGCTGTAGCCGATGACCCCGAAGATATCGCCCTTTTCAACCTTCAGGCTAATCCCCTTCAGCGCTTCTATCTTCACCTCTTTGCGGGTGAACGTCTTGTACACATTCCGTAGTTCAATCATAGTTGTTCCCCTCAATCATCTGGTAAATTTAGGATTCAGGATTCAAGTCTGCTGCTTCAGCTTCGCAAGCGCCTCTTCTGCCAGCAGGGCGAAATACTTAGCCGCCGGCAGGATGGCCGCCTCATCGACATCGAAACGGGGATGATGCAGCGCATGGTTCGGGCCGGTACCAATATTCACAAAAGCACCCGGGATCTGCTGCAAATAATAGGCGAAATCCTCTCCGCCCATCTGCGGCGGAATATCAAGTACCTCATAGCCTGATTGTGCCGCGACATCTTTGGTGAAGTCTGTCCATGCTCCGTGATTGACCGTAGCGGGCGGGCCGGGATACCAGTGCAGCTTCGCCTCTGCTCCGGCTGCGGCTGCAATCCCTTCTATGATCCGCGTCATTTGGGCCGGGATGCTGCTGCGGATCTCTTCGTTATAGGTACGTACTGTCCCTTCCAGCTCCACCTTCTCCGGCAGGACATTCCAGGTGAAGCCCCCATTGATCCGGGTCACACTGAGCACGACCGGCTCTTGCGTGTTATTCAGACGGCTGACTACGGTTTGCAGCATCGTAATGATCTGCGCGGCGGTAACAATGGTGTCTACCCCTTTCTCCGGTGTAGCGGCGTGAGCGCCGACCCCTTGCACCGTAATCTCAAAGCGGTCCACCCCCGCCGTTAAAGCTCCCGTTCTTGTGCCGAACGCCCCGTTAGGCAGGTCCGGTGAATTATGTAATCCGAAGATGGCCTCCACCCCGCTTAGCCCGCCGGATGCCAGTACATCCTCCGCACCGTGTCCCGTCTCTTCAGCCGGCTGGAACAGGATTCTGACCTTGCCCGGCAGTTCATGCTCACGCTGCTTCAGCAGGCTGGCCGCGCCCAGGATCACAGCGGTGTGGAAGTCATGGCCGCAGGCATGCATGACTCCCGGAATCTCTGATGCGAACGGCAGGCCCGTCTGCTCCTCAATCGGCAGGGCATCGATATCACAACGGATCGCTACTATGCTGCCATCACCTTGCCCCACCTCTGCGATCAGCCCGGTCTTCAGAGGAAGGTCCAGCACACGTATCCCCGCTTCATTCAGCCATTTCCGCAGCTTCTCCGTGGTTCTGTACTCCTGATTGCTAAGCTCCGGTTCACGGTGCAGGTTCCTCCGCACTTCGGTTAGCCGGGCTGCCAGTGCTTCTTCCGTCTCATGCTGTGGTCTCATATTCCTGTTCTTCCCCCTTCATTACGTATGTTCAATTCCTCTAATCCGCTCCAGTGCAGTCGCGAGGCTGCTTAAGATATGCTCCCGCATCGCCCGCTCCGCCCCCTCCTCATCCCTGGCTACAATCCTCTGCAGAATCACAAGATGCTCCTCATCCGCCTGCGTATTCCAGTCCCCGTGCAGAGAGACATAACGGCAATACCGGAGGGAACGGTCTCTTAGCTGGTTCAGCACCTTCTCAAAAGTCTTCAGCGCGCTGATCTCCCACAAGTAATCATGGAATTCGAAGCCATAGGATACAACATCCTGCTGATCCCCCATCTGGAAGGATTGCTTCAGCTTCTCCAGAATCAGCGTTAACCGCTGAATATCCTTGATGGTAGCGTTTCTGGCAGCGCTTCTGGCGATATGGCCTTCAAGCATACTGCGGATCTGGAAGATCTCTTCGACCTCCTTAATCGTTAAAGGGGCTACCCGCAGCCTGCCGTTAGGCTGGCGCACCAGGAAATCCTCATTCTCCAGCCGCTGAATCGCTTCCCGTAACGGAGTCCGGCTGACCCCGAGAAGTGCCGCCAGGCTCTCTTCGTTAACCGCCTGATCCGGCTCCAGCTCGCTATCTATTATTTTTTGCTTAAGTGCATAGTAGGTATTATCCTTCGACAATCTTCGTGAACGCATTTCCATAGATTTCATTGCTCCTCGCCACTCATTTGCGGGTCGCCCGGTCAACTGTATAATTGTATACAATTAATAAGAGGAGAGAGATTCAAGATAAAATGAAAGTATCGGTTGAAAATCTCTCTGTGCAATCAAGCTTTTTTCATACTATAATCCTATTATTCCCACTAGTCAAGTATGTTTTATAGGGGAATTGCGAATTGACACTAATTGGACAAATAAATAACCCTCCTGCACCTAATAGGTGTCGAGGGCTATTCACCTTACTAAAGTTCAAATACTATCTCATCACTTGCCTCACCCATCTTGAACGGGTGACTGTATTCTTTGAACCTAAATTGAATTCCTGAAATCTCATCAGGTAAGGGTGGAGAGACTACATATTTATATGATGCATGATCTGATCCGCTTCCACCATTAATCATTCGGCAATCATATTGGCCGTTAATATCTAGTTCGTAATGCCTATGTTGATGAGAGTTGGATTCAACTTCCGGCTCATCGTCCCAATCTATATTTAGTGTTAATACACTTGCATTACTGTATTGTCGTAAGGACGTTAGAGTATAGAAACGCTCCCCGTTCACGACTGACTTCAGAATTGCAATGTGTTGTCTAAATCCGGCTGGTTCAATCATTGGTTTATATTGTTCTTCATTCATCATACTTCCAAATAACGACATCAAGAATCCTTCATAAAGCCCAAGTTCCTCTGACCATTTAGAAATATACTCTAACGGAGGAAATCCTGGATTATTATCCGCCACTTCCTTTCTCTTCTTGATCAAAGAGCAAATTTCTTGATCGATATCAATAATCCGTTCATCATAATGCTCTGTTGGACGTTCAAATGGCATTCTCATTCGTATCATTGTTACCCTCCTCATAGCTCCATTAATTATTTCATCACCATATTTTAACATATAATGGTTTAATTCAACATAAAAAAACCTCCCGACCGAAAGAAGCTCCTTTCTATATTACGATTAAAGTTGACAAATAATTGCCTTTTCTCCCATATTTATTTGGTGTCAGGTATAATAGATATGTTAAAGTCGATAATATTTACCACTAAATCCTGGAATGAAAAGAACCCTTCAACACAAAGTTGGGAGGAGTGTACCAATGATGGAGAAGAATTGGTTTGATTTATTGTGCAGGCCTTATAAAGAATTGGAAAAAGACCAACAGGAGAGCATCTACAAAAAATATCGCATTTTTATTTATCCCTATCTATATGCTCTACTTTCCGATCACTCACTTACTGAAGATTTGATTCATGAAAGCTTTTTAAAAATTTCATCAAGAGCACCACAGCTACAATCCATGCGGAATATTCCTGCTTGGATCAAACGTGTTGCTTATACTACCGCAATTGATTTTATAAGGAAGGCAAAAAAAGAAGCTGAGATTTTTAACGCCCTCGTTCCCCTTTATGAAACTTCTATTGGCTTTTCTGTAGAAACGGTATTAGAAAAAAAATGGCTGCATGAGGAATTGTATGATGCTATCGGAGAATTACAAAATAACCACCGTGCAATGGTGGAAATGTTTTATTTGGATGGGAAAAGTTGCAAGGAAATTGGAGCAATCGTGGACATAACGGAATCCACTACCTTAAAGAGATTGCAAAGAGCTAGAAATCATCTCCGACAGCTTATGTCACAGAATTAAGTTCAGTTATTTAAAATAGAAGAAAGTACCGGATGTTATCATTGGTGAATATATATTAGACCACAATAAACGGCAAACCCTTGTCCTAGACCTTGCATTCTCCCTTGGGAAACGATGAGCGCTTGAGTCTATTTTCATAAAATCAAGATTTCCAAAAAATATTTAGCCCATTTCCGTAGTTAAACGAATGTTCTGCACATAAAGAAAAGCGCCAATGCCCCCAAGGCGGGGCGGCGCTTTATTTACTGTGGAGAGGGCTATCGAGGACCATGAGCTTGCCTTTAGTCGCTTACCTGAATAGACTTTCGAGCCGTTTCTATTTTGAAGACCTCATTCTTTCCTCCGCCTTTAACCGAAAATTCTGCAATCGCGGAAATCTCGTAGGTGCCCGGTTTTTTAATCCGGTATTGAGATTTTTCTGAAATGACAGCCCCCTTCGGCATTGAAGTTGTAAGTCCAATATCTTTTCTTGCAATCGAATTAATCACCTTGCCGTTACTGTCCCGTACAACATAGTAAAATGCCGTGCTTCCCGTTGTAATCTCCAGATCCCGTCCAGTTTCATTTTTCAACTCAGCAGAAATAACAAATTCCTGATTTGCTTTCACCTGCTTCGGAATAGAGATCTGAACTGAAAAAGGTTCACTTTTCACGTTTTCTGAGGCAGATGGCGTGGGACTCGCCTTGGCAGCTATGGATTCATTCGGTTCCGAAGAATGATACAAAATTACGGCCATCAAAAGGAGAACAATCAGCTTGTTCAACATAAACACCTCCAACCTAATTGACGTCACGACAGATGGTTTTGTTTCGCTAAAATGGGTATGAATTCTAAAAAGAGATGTCAGGTTTCGCCTTAAACCATCGTTATATATTCAGTAGCCCCATATAGGAGAGTGAACTGCAACTTGATCTGCATCGGCTACAATCCGGGAGTTGTTGCAGAGCGCAAAATTAAAAGGAAGGGAGAATGGAGTCATTATCTACCGTCCGCTTTGCCACATTTCCCAATCACCCCATTTCAATACGAAGGGATGTTGATGAGGAATGTTTGTAAGAAAGTATATACTCCCTGTTTTCCTGGCAGCTTTACTCCTTTGCAGTTCAATCACTTCTGTACATGCAGAAGGAAGCTCTAATGCTGAAGCAAAGGCTTTTTTCGGAACAATCTCCGAAATCCAGGCTGCCACGCAAAAACAAAATGAATTGAACGAGATTCCGTATCCGATAGAATTGAGCACTCCTCCAGAACAATTAAAGAACAGCAAAGTTCTTGCCGATTATGTCGAGAAACAGCGGGTGAAAGCAGACTTACCGACCATTAAGAAACTAATTGAAAATGATCCCTCCCGTTTCTCGGGCCACTATTACGATGCGGATACCGGAATGGTAACCGTTCAGATCACGGAAGATTCGGAATCTTTGAAGGCATTAATAAGAAAAGCCTCAAAAAACGGAGATAAAATAAAATTTGAAGTAACAAAATACTCGTGGTCGGATATTACTGAAGCGAAAGAAAAAATCAAAAAAACAGTCCAACCGGGAACAGTACTTGCGCTCATACCGGATACAATGAACAATAAGCTTATTATCGCCTTAGACGAAAAATCTGGCATACAATCAAAGCAAACAGTTTCATCACTGCTTCTCGAAAAGTCAGATCTGCTTGTCTACACAACATTGCCAGCCTCAGCATTTAAAACGGAAACCGATAATACAAATTGGGGTTCCACCATTCCAATGGGTGCAAAAATCGGTGGCAATTACCGTCCAAACCCGAGTAACCCCTCACAAACGATCTATGGCGTATGCACTAACGGATATTTTGGCGTAAATGCTTCTGATCAAGCTGTAGTGGTGACTTCTGGCCATTGCCAAACAGCAGGCACCGTTAGTGCATGGTATCAGCCGACAAATGCAACGAGTTCGATAGGTGATTACACATTCAGGACTACATCCCCCGGTGACGGTTCAGCAGGGGCTTCCGATTCCGGATATATTACTTTAAATTCTGGATTTTCACCATGGGCACGAGTACCATACCCTTCTTCAACTAATATGGCTATGATAACAGGTACCTACGTAACCGATACGGTTGGGGATACCATCTACATGAGGGGCGCAAATAGTGGAGCAACGACTTCTGGCACGATCAAATATTCAAATGTTGATATTTGGTGGGGCTCAGATGGTTATGGTTATAACACTAACGAAGTCCTTGCCTCTGGCTACACCTCAGTAGGAGGGGATAGCGGCGGGCCTGTATTAACTAATTATGCTTATAACAATAATCTTTCTGGCTGGACCTTCAAACTGGCAGGAACTCATACAGGATCGCTAACAATAGACCAAGATTTGGCGAGCGGTATTAAAGCAGGCACCTATAAAGTATACGAGGCGTTGTGGTCAACATTTTCTGATTTAGGTCTTACTGGACTTTATCTCATTTCTCCATAACATCGACTTCCCGACAAAAAGCCGCAGAATCCTGTGTCTAGGATCTGCGGCTCTTTGTTGTATCTGGCCTTGTGGGTTCCTAATAAGTACAGTTTGCACCATACATAATTAAGAGGTCGCGGAAGCCGCAATCCACGCTTACTTTATCAATAATTCAGCATTCACAGGTTTAGCAAGGCTCCGCCGCCGGGTTCCCTGCTTCTTCCTTCGTACGGAACGAGGAGCCGCAGCCGCATGTAGCGCTGGCGTTGGGATTATTGATGGTGAAGCCGCCGGTCATGCCGGATTCCTCGAAGTCGATCTCCAGGCCGTTGAGGTAACGGATATCGTCTTTGCTGACGACCACCTTCAGACCTGCAACGTCCATGTAGATGTCCTGCTCAGTCTCGGTATCATCGAAGCCCATCGCGTACGAGAATCCGCTGCAGCCCCCGGCGGTTACGCCCAGACGGAGGAACATATCCGGCACTTCCTGCTCCGCAAGCATGGCCTTCAGCTGGCCTGCCGCTGTCTCACTTATGTTAATCATAATAACAACCTCCTTAGGGTTCATTGTATTGGAATCAAGCAGCCTTCAGGCTGTACGTAATGAAATCAATGCCTTGCCGGGAAAAGAATGAGTATGATGTATATCATTTTCATCGGCTCTTTCAATCAGTATACTCCACTATTCTTCTGCCCTCAAGTCGTAAACCGGGCGCAGGTAAGCCATTTATCCCGGAAGACCTGCAGTTTCTGGCGGTTGCTCACCCTACGGGAGAAGTTTATAATGAGAAAAGCGATAAATTTTCGAAAAATTGTCACGGGGGTTGCAGTTAACCTCTATTTATAATGCCGGCTGTTGCCGGATATTCTCAGGTACACGATTATGCGATGCAATTGCCTCGCCAACCTTCAGGAGGAACTTATATGTCTACCCTTATTACACCCCACACAGATGCCCGGATGGCGAACATCATTGAGAAGGTTCGCGGCGGAGAACGATTGAATTTGGAAGACGGCGTTTATTTATATGAGAGTAACGATCTCTTAACGATCGGACAGCTGGCTAATGAGGTCAATCTGCGAAAGAACGGGAATAAAGTCTATTTTATCGAGAACATGAGTCTATATTTCACCAATGTCTGCGAATCCCGCTGTGCCTTCTGCAATTTCCGCAAGGATGAAGGCGAAGAAGGGGCCTACACCCTCTCCGGCCAGGAGATGGTGGAGTATGTGCAGCAGCATATTCATCCCGGCGTGCGCGAGTTCCATATTGTAGGCGGGCATAATGATAATGTGCCCTTCCAGTACTATGTTGATTCGCTGCAGGCTCTGAACGAGCATTTCCCCGAAGTGACTCTCAAGGCCTATACAGCGGCAGAGATCGACTTCTTCACCCGCATCAGCGGACTTAGTATCCGTGAAGTGCTGGAGCAGTTGCGCGCCGCCGGACTGAAGACCCTTACCGGAGGAGGGGCAGAGATTCTGTCTGACCAGTACCGCAAAAAAATGCGCGTCGACAAAGCCAATGTCGAGGAATATCTCGAGGTGCACCGCACCGCCCATCACCTTGGCATGAAGACCCATACCACGATGCTGTACGGGTCGATTGAGTCCCGTGAAGACCGCATCCGCCATATGCTGCAAATTCGTGACTTGCAAGACGAGACCGGCGGTTTTATGGTATTCATTCCGCTGTCCATGCAGCCTAAGAACAAGAATGCAGGCATTATGCGCCGCAACTCCGCGAATGAGGATCTGAAGACCATTGCCGTCAGCCGCCTGATGCTGGACAATTTCGATCACATCAAGGCCTACTTCATTAATATCGGGCCCCAGTTGACCCAGGTTGCCCTGAACTTCGGCGCTTCCGATGTGCACGGAACGATCCTGAAGGAACGGATCAGCCACGCTGCCGGCGCGCTGACGCCGGAGGGCTTGACCCGGGATGAGCTGATCTGGCTCGTGAAGGGCGCAGGACGGATTCCTGTAGAACGGGATACCTTCTATAACGAGATCAAGGTATACGAATAAGAACAGAACAAGCTTACCTCAGCCAGTGAACGCAGAACTGCCTTGTCCATTATGTACCCGAAAGGAAGATCAGTTGGCATGAGAACCCTACTTGTCTTGGGCGGCGGCTACGGCGGTCTTGCCCTCATTCAGCAACTGCTGGATAATCATCTTCCTCCTGATGTGGAAATCATCCTGGTGGACCGGATGCCGTATCAGGGGATCAAGACCGAATATTATGCACTGGCCGCAGGCACCGCCACCGATTACCATCTGCGGATTCAATTCCCGGTACACCCCCGCCTGACCGTACGTTACGGGCAGGTGGGTTCCATTGATCTGGAGAGCAGGCTGGTCCTGCTCGATTCCGGGGAGCCGGTAGCCTATGATATCCTGGCGATTGCCCTCGGCTGTACGGATAATTACCATAACATTCCGGGTGCCGAGGAATACACCTGCAGTATTCAGAGCTTCGCCGGAACCCGGGAAACTTACCGCCGGCTGAACGATGTGAAGCCTTATGGAACCGTCAATATTGTCGGCGGGGGACTGAGCGGCGTAGAGATTGCCTCGGAGCTGCGGGAGAGCCGGCCGGATCTGAATATCTCTCTGATGGACCGGGGAGAACGTATTTTATCTTCTTTTCCGGCCAAGCTGTCCAGGTATGTCGAGGAATGGTTCAGTGAGCATCAGGTGGAGACGATTGGCGGGGTGTCGGTCTCTCATGTCGAGAAGGATGCCATCTTCAATGGCACCCAAGCTATTCCGGCGGATGTGACGGTATGGACTGCCGGTATTCAACCCGTGAAGGTCGTGCAGCAGCTGGAGCTTCCGAAGGACCGTGGAGGCAGGCTCATTGTGGGGGAATATTACAATATCGCTGAATATCCGGAGGTCTATGTGATCGGGGACTGTGCCAGCCTGCCCTTCGCGCCCAGTGCACAGGCGGCGGGTGCCCAGGGCGAGCAGGTGGGACAGATATTACAGGCGTTATGGCGGGGGGAAACCCCGAAGCTGAATAAGATTAAGCTGAAGGGAACCCTCGGTTCACTCGGTAAAAATGCCGGCTTCGGCCTGATGGGCCGCCGCTCCGTCATGGGCCGGGTTCCGCGCCTGCTGAAGAGCGGCGTCCTGTGGATGTCCAAACGCCATTTCGGCTAAAGAATCCCGGCTTGAATCCAGGCGGCTTAGTCTATCTCCAGGTTGTCCCAGGCCTCTGCCTCTCGTATAGCGGCTTCTATGGCCTCTTCCAGAGCAGCGGGGGAATCAGCCTCAATGATCTCCCCGTCAACCATGGCGAACGGCTGGAGATAACACTCTCCGCAGTTGTTCAGACAGCCGTACTCCACTACATCATATTCAGGGTTTTGCTCCAGCTTAAGCTTGAGCGGTTCAGTGCCGTGGCCGATGTTGCTGGCACAGAATTCTATAATTGGTCTCATGATAATCTCCCTATTCTGCCTTAACCATTTTATTTTTTAACTTTTTGTACTATAATAAACATACGAAAGGAGTGATTGAGAAATGAGTGAGAATGTACAAAGCGCAACCATGTACGATGAAGTACTGGAAGTCCTTGATAAACTTCGTCCGTTCCTGCAGCGCGATGGCGGTGACGTGGAACTGATTGATGTTGAAGACGGCATCGTTAAGCTGAAGCTTATGGGTGCATGCGGCAGTTGCCCAAGCTCCACGATCACGCTAAAAGCCGGGATCGAACGCGCCCTGATTGAAGAAGTAGAAGGCGTGGAAGAAGTCGTTCAGGTATTCTAATCCCGTTTCATAAACCATCCCGGCCTCCGCTAAGAGGCCGGGATTTTTTTTATTATAGAGGATTTCGTCTGTAGGATCAACCACCCGGCGATTCAAAAAGACCAGAAGCCGCTCCGCCAGCCATTTCTGGCTACGGGCTTCTTCTGGTCTCATTAGATTATTCCGCTTCCCTAGGCTTAAGCTTAGAATGCCGGGATAATTGCTCCGTCATATTGCTTTTCGATGAATTCCTTCGCTTCCGGGGAAGTCAGCGCTGCTGCCAGCTTCTGAATGGCATCGGAATCCTTATTGTCAGGACGGGCTACCAGCAGGTTAGCATACGGGGAATCTCCGCCTTCGATGAACAACGCATCCTTCGTAGGAGACAGCTTGGCATCCAGTGCGAAGTTGGTGTTGATCAGCGCCAGGTCCACTTCATCCAGCTGACGGGGCAGCATGGCTGCATCCAGCTCAATGATGTCAAGCTTCTTAGGGTTCTCGGTGATATCCGCTTTGGTGGAAGCAATATTGGTGTCATCCTTCAGCTTGATAAGACCGTTCTTCGCCAGCAGAATCAAGGCGCGGCCTCCGTTCGTTGCATCATTCGGAATCGCAACCTTCGCACCTTCTGCCAATTCATCGATCGATTTGATCTTTTTGGAATAGGCGCCAAATGGCTCTACATGAACAGCAGTTACAGATACGAGATCTGTGCCGTTCTTGGTGTTCTGATCATCCAGGTAAGGCTTGTGCTGGAAGAAGTTCGCATCGAGCTGCTTCTCGGCAAGCTGTGTATTGGGAAGAATATAATCTGTGAATTCTTTGATCTCCAGCTTAATGCCTTGGGCTTCAAGCAGTGGGGCAATCGCTTTGAGGATCTCCGCATGCGGTACAGGAGAAGCACCAATCACCAGGGTTACCGGGTCCGCAGCAGGCTCTGTAGTCGGCTCTGCAGCAGCCGCTTCTGTAGGTGCCGTTGTCGCAGCAGAATTCGTGGTGTTATTCGCCTTGTTGTTTCCGCAAGCGGCAAGCACCAATATCAAGGTCAGGCTGAAGAATGTAAGCAGTACTTTTTTCATCTGTAAATCCCCCTCTAATCCATATGGTTTATTGAATAAGGCTATATGTGGACGTACCTTATTTCCGTGTAAAATGTCTTACCAGCCGGTCACCGGCCATTTGCAGCAGCTGCACCAGAATCACCATCAGCGCTACCGAGATAAGCATGACTTCCTTCTCATAGCGGTAATATCCGTAGCGGATCGCCAGGTCACCCAGTCCGCCGCCGCCGATCATGCCGGACATTGCGGTATACGAGACAAGGGTCACAACAGTAATGGTTACACCGGCAAGCAGACCCGGACGAGCCTCCGGCAGCAGCACGCGCATAACGATCTGCCCGGTGGACGCTCCCATGCCCTGCGCCGCTTCAATAATTCCCCGGTCAACCTCCCGCAGTGCCGTCTCCACCAGTCTGGCGAAGAATGGCGCCGCGCCGATTACCAGTGCCGGAATCGTTCCAAGCACACCAATCGAAGTGCCCATAATGGCCTTGCTGAACGGAATCAGGGCAACCATCAGAATGATAAAAGGAACCGAACGCAGGATATTCACAACGAAGGATAATACCGAGTAAACCACCCTGATAATAACGTTATTTGACTTGCCCCATAAATATAACACAATTCCAAGCGGTAAACCAAGGATTATTGTGAATATTCCTGAAATAGCGATCATTTTGAGTGTAGCAATCGTAGCTTCCAGCATTTCTTCCCAATTAATTGTGCTAAAGTCCATTACAAAATCACCTCCACATCAAGACCTTGCGCTATGAGCTCAGTGAGCGTGGCTTCGACCGCACCCTCAGGTCCTTCGAACCGGACGATCAGCTGGCCGTAAGGAACATCCTTGATCGTAGAGATGGTTCCATGAAGAATGGCGAAGTGAACCCCGGTTCCCTGAACCACCTGTGAGAGCGTCGACCCGTAAGTCTTTTGTCCGAGAAAAGTGATTTTGACCGACTTCGTGTAACCTGGCTGTACAGCATCAATCGCTTGCCGGAGCGGTCCGTCCGACTGGGTCTCACTGCGGATGAATTCCTTGGTAACCTCATGCTTCGGCTTCAGAAAGACCTCGGCCACTTCACCCTGCTCCACAATACCGCCGCCATGGATCACGGCAACACGGTCGCAGATGCTCTGAATGACATGCATCTCATGGGTAATCAACACGATGGTCAGATGGAATTTGCTGTTGATATCCATCAGCAGGCGCAGAATGGAGTCTGTCGTCTGCGGATCAAGCGCCGAGGTCGCCTCATCGCATAACAGAACATCCGGATCACTTGCCAGCGCCCGGGCGATTCCGACACGCTGCTTCTGTCCGCCGGATAGCTGAGCCGGGTACTTATTCCAGTGCTCCTCCAGCCCGACCAGGGCGAGCAGTTCCTTAACCTTTTGTTCAATCTCGTTCCTTCCGGCTCCGATCAGCCGCAGCGGAAACGCGATATTATCATAGACTGTAGCCGATGAGAGCAGGTTGAAATGCTGAAAAATCATTCCGATCTTACGCCGCTGCTCCTGCAGCTGTCCCTGGCTGAGCGCTGTCAGCTCGACACCGTCCACCCACACCTCGCCCGCAGTCGGACGTTCCAGCAGATTAATGCAGCGGATCAGCGTGCTTTTGCCGGCCCCGGAGTGACCGATCACCCCGAAGATTTCCCCCTTCTTAATCGACAGGCTCAGCGCAGAGAGTGCAGTTGCCTGCTTACTGCCTTTGCCATACACCTTGGTTATATCCTTCAATTCTATCAACCGCTGCGTCCCCCTTCTGTTCTAGCTTCCATCATTGCAAAAAAGACCCCCTACGATCCATGCAGATCGCAAGAGGCCCTGTGTGTATAATGACAATGCCTTCTCATCTGCCAAAACCCCCGAATCCGGCGGCATTGTAGGAATTAGCACCATGACATTTGGATGCAGCGTAAGGCTGTATTCAAACCGGTTGCCGGGCTTCATCGGGCCTATCCCTCCGCCGCTCTCGATAAGATCATAGTATGAAGTTATAGACTCCGTATCCTGTCAGAAGTTAATGTATGCCTAAGTATAATTCAGTTTCGAGATTTTTGTCAAAGGTAAGTTTTTACGGACGGGCTTGTCCGGATTTCGGGCCTGGGGCCGCTTTGTTCTTGTGCCATTGTTCATTCCCGTAGCTGTATGCGGCGGCCAGTGATTGGCATACCATCTCCAGGCTCTGCTTCAAATCCTCCAGGTGGCTGTCGAGATCCTCCAGACGAATCTTGTCATGCAATCCCTGGTGACGCTGCCAGAGGTCGTCGGTCATCTCCGCGTTCATGTAATGGATCTCAGCGTTGCGCCGCTTGCGCAGATTCTCCACTGGCTCCCGGTAGGAATTCCTGATTCGCTCCAGCTTCTCCGCCAGCGGATGATGCGGGTGAAGCAGCTGAAATTGCCTCAGCACCGTGAAATAAGAGAAATGCGTCTTCACCTTGCCTGTATTGAGATTGTACAGATTATTCAGCACCGTGCCCAGCTTGTCCAGCAGCGAGAAGACACGGATGAAGCCATCCTTGTAGAAATACACATATCTGGCGTACTCCCCCTGCTCCGTGGACGACATATCATCCATATAACCTGCGATCACTGACTTCCGGAAAAAGGCTGCTGCGAACCAGCTCTGCTCCAGCTCATCCAGAGAGGAGATCAGGCCGCGTGTCCAAATTTCCAGCTTGCGGTATTCATGGTCATGGTCTTCATGTGCCGCCATCTCCTTGCGCAGCATGGAGGCTGCCTTCGCCATGGACTCCATAGCTTCAGCCAGCACACCGCTGTTCACGCGGGGCGGCTCTCCAAGTAACGTCCGCAGCATATTTTGACCCTCCTTAAAGTTCACTTTTACACTAGAGGAAAATAACGGTTCCAGTTGCGGTCTACCCGCTTCGCAATATCCTCGCTCGGAGCCAGTTCCTCCGGGTATCCCGGCTTCATCCGGGCATCTATAATGATCGGCAGTGTATAGCTGACGCTGCCCCGGTGTACCCCGGCCGCCGAATAGATATCATCCGCCGGATTGAAGCGGGTGAATACGGTCCACAGGAAGGAGGTCTGCGTGCTTACCGCCTCTTCTGCCTGATCCACCAGCACAATCAGCGGCCAGGCGGTCTCCCTCTCCTTGAAGGCAGCCACCAGCCGCTCCGGCAGCTCCGGGTCCTCTTCATAGGATGCACCGGAAACGGCTAAACATCCTCCGCAATAAGGCACAGCGGCGGTGATTGATGGAAGCAGACCCTCTGTATAGGTCCGTGGCAGCTCACGGACCGGGCTGCCAATGCCCGCCATCACCGCCTTACTGCCATGATTCAGCTTACGTCCGGTATAATCCAGTGTATCCATGGAGGTATTGGCAAAGATCGTCAGATCCGATTGCGGATTGAAGCGCTCAAGCACAGTTTCCAGCAGCTTGGGGAAATCCGTTAGCTCCACCTGCACATTAGTCAACAGCAGGAATTTGGTTAAAGAGAGCTGACCTTCCCCTAAGATACGAAACGCTGACACCATATACTCACGGGGATAGCTCTCCCTAACGACCGCTGAGGTCAGTGAATGCGAACCGGATTCGGAGTAGGACCACAGCGCTTTGACCGAAGGGATCAGCAGAGGATAGGCTGGAGCGAGCAGCCGCTGCAAATAATCCTTCAGATAATAATCCTCCTGGCGCGGCTTGCCGGTGATGGTCGCCGGGTAGATGGCATCCTTGCGGTGCCACATCCGCTGAACATGCATGACCGGGAAAT
This sequence comes from Paenibacillus sp. FSL R7-0210, assembly GCF_038009085.1. NCBI lineage: Bacteria > Bacillati > Bacillota > Bacilli > Caryophanales > Paenibacillaceae > Paenibacillus > Paenibacillus sp. FSL R7-0210. Next base: position 88,151 of record NZ_JBBPAR010000001.1, on the reverse strand, counting down.
TATGCTGCATGGAATAGTAGCCGGACTGGCTGCCGTAAGGCCCTTCCGCTCTCCGCTCCAGCGGAGACACGCGTCCCCGGATGGAGAATTCCGCCTCAGCCGGAATCCGGTGCCCGCCCAAGGGGTCCTGCACCATGGGAAGCTTGCCGCCCAGCATCAGCGAAGCCAGCATCAGCTCCGGAATCCGTTCCGGCACCGGTGCCACTGCCGCTGCAATTAGGGCCGGCGGCCCGCCGATGAAGACAGACACCGGCAGGGTCTCGCCGAGAAGCTCTGCCTGCGAGTGATGGAAGCCGCCGCCCTTGTGAATCTGCCAGTGAATACCTGTGGTGCTGTCGTCATACATCTGAATCCGGTACAGTCCGAGATTATGATCCTTGGGGTTGGTGATATTCTCCGTATAGACCAGAGGAAGCGTGATGAATGCCCCGCCGTCCTTAGGCCAGGCCGTAATCCGGGGCAGCTCCTTCAGCGGATCACTGCTGCTGCAGACGCCGAGTACCGGAGCCTCTCCTTGCGGTATATTCTTGGTTCCTGCCCTCAGCAGCTCCAGCAGCACCGTCTTCTCCCGCCATAAGCCGGCGCCTGAAGGCGGAAACAGCTGGTCCATCGCCGTTGTCAGCGACTTCAGCAGCTGCTCCGGTCTTGTCCCAAAGGCCTTGTTGACGCGCTGAACTGTACCGAACAGGTTCGTAGCGACCGGGAACGGTGTTCCTTGCACGTTCGTGAACAGCAGTGCCGGGCCTTCCTCCTCCACCACCCGGCGGTGAATTTCGGCAAGCTCCAGATAAGGATCAACAGGGGTATCTATCACTGCCAGATCCTTATCCCTGCGGAGCTGCTCAATCCATTGTCGTAAATTACCGTATCGCACTATAGCGTTCCTCCTCAAACAGGACCTTATGCTTATCCCGTCCACCGTTGCCGTTTACTTATTACTTGCTGCCCCTGCCGGCTCCGCTTAACTGCCAGACCCTTACACTCATGTAGCACAGAACCCCGAAGAGTCCGGAGATCAGCACGATATGAGACAACGCAGCAAATATGTACAATCTTTCATTATTCAATGTGTATACTACTGCGGCTCCGCTGAATACCTGCATCAGGCATAACAGAACTGCCGCTACTCCCAGAGCCCTCAGCTCCGGCAGCTCCTTATGCTTCCAGAAGGCCAGATGCCCAAGTATAGCCGTCAGCAGGAACAGAATCGCCGCCGCCATCCGGTGAATGAATACAATCCCTACTCCGCCGCTCATCTCCGGAATCCATTGTCCGTTACACAGCGGCCAGCCGGAGCACCCGCCTTGGGAGCTGGTATGGCTTACGTAGGCGCCGATGTAGACCACGATATATGAATATACTGCAGTAACCCAGGTTAAGTTGCGGAAGGCTGGGCGGACTTTGGGACTTCCTGTGCTGAATTCCGCTCCTGGAGCGAATGTCCGTCTGGTCCCAAGCGCCAGCATCAGCGAACCGGCGAAGGCAATCAGCGAGAAGCCCATATGCAGGGCCATAACCGCAGCCGACTGCGATTTCACTACTGCAAGCGCTCCCATCCCGCCTTGAACGATGACGAAGATCAGGGTCAGCAGGGCATAGGCCAGCAGATCTCTGCGGTGCCTGGCATAACGCCAGAAGGCAACCATGGAAGCCAGGGACAGCAGGCCAGCCAGGCCGCTGAACAAGCGGTGGGTATATTCAATCAGAGAGCCGATGGTATAGGCCGGAATCAGCTTCCCGTGGCACAGCGGCCACTGATTTCCGCATTCCAGTCCCGAGCCGGTCTTAGTCACCACAACCCCGCCGAACAGCGCCATGAACATAATGAGACAGGTCAGATAGCTGAGCCATTTTAATTGATGTGTCGTCAATAGTATCACCCGTATTGTATTGGAATGAGTATGAAACATATAAATGCTTATATGATTAGAAAAAAAGCACCGCTTCTGCTCGGATAGGGCGAAAGCGGTGCTGCGGAATTACTTGTGAATGCTGAGATAAACGTCCAGCGCCGTATCAAGAAACTTCTCGATTTCCTCCCGGGACTTCCGGAGCTTGTTCACAAACCGGACCAGTTCCCGTCCATCGGTGTACGCGACAAAGCTTGGAATGCCCAGAATATTCTGTTCCTGGCTGACATCGCCTACGGCATCGACATCCACTTCGACTAGGGTAAGACGCTCTGCATATTTCTGTTCCACATCCGGCATGAACGGATCAATGAATTTGCAATCCACACACCAATCTGCCTTGAAGACTGCCACCGTCAGGCGCGGAGACTGAATTGCCACCTGGAACTGGGCAGGCGAGCTGATTTTGTCCATTTATTGACCATTCCCTTCTATCAGAAAGTTACACAAGAAGCTTGCTCTTTAAGTGAAGCAAAATGTACGGAATAAGTCAAACATCATTATTCACCGGCACGAACACGGGCGGGCTGCAATTTCATTAAAGGACCCAGCAGCTTGCGCAGCGGACGGGGATAACCGGCAATCTCCTGGCTGCTGAGTACACCCAGAATAATCAGGAGAACCAGATACACAATCACGACTGCCGCTCCAACCACCAGACAGGTGATCAGGAAGGCCAGACGGGCCGGCATCAGATCAGTCATCAACAGGCCTGCTTCATTCAGACCATAGCCGATGCCTGCCGAGGCCAGAACCGCAATGGAGAAGCCTCCCCAGCGTTTGCCGAGAATGGAGAAGGGTACGATTTTTTTGAGCATCCGCAGATTCAGCAGTGTAATGACAATGAAGCACAATGCCGTAGAGCCGATAATGCCGTAGATGCCGAACCACTGGCTGAACAGGAAATTGGAGCCAAACTTCACGAGGATACCAACAAGTACATAATACATCGATATCCGCGATTTGCCCATTCCAAGCAGGATCGAGTTCGTGGTCATCATCGTAATCTGGAAAATGGTACCCAGCGTCAGCATCGCCACAATGCCGCTTCCATCGAGTGTCTTGAACAAGAGGCCATTCACAGAATAAGCAGCCACGACCAGGGAGAGCACAACCGGTGTGCCGGTCAGAATGGACACCCGCATGGCAAGTGTGACCTGACGCTGCAGGTGCTGTTCATCTTTGCGGGCGAAGGCGGCAGATATAATCGGAATCAGCGATGCACTTAGGGCGATCGACAAGACCGGAGGAATCCCGGCCACGCTCTGTGCCCGGCTGCCGAAGATCCCCAGTGTCCACGTGGCTTCCTTCAAGCCGATTTGTCCGCTAAGCAGCGGCACAATAAAGGTAGTATCAATGAAGTTCACTACAGGCACCGTAACGGAAGACAATACAATCGGTATGGACAGCTTGAAAATATCCTTGTAAATCTTCAGCAGCGGGATACGGGCCTCACTCGATTCATATAATGCAACCTTCTCCTCGCTGCGGCGCAGCTTCATGGCATAATACAGCATCACGCCAAAGGCGCCGATACTGCCGAGCACACTCCCGAAGGATGCGCCTGCTGCCATCCAGGTGTTGCTGTAGCCCTGGCGCAGCAGAATGAAGGCAAGCAGAATGGCCGTGGATACCCGGGCAATCTGCTCAACAATCTGTGAGATGCCGCCGGCCATCATATTGTTACGCCCTTGGAAATACCCGCGCATCATCGCGATCGCGGGGAATAGCAGCAGCGCCGGGGCAATCGCCCGTATGGCCAATGTACTCTCGGGAACCTTGCTGGATTCCGCATAATAAGGAGCAGCTATGTAGAGCGCCACACTCATAAGCACACCAACCACAGCCGCAAAAATCAGCGCCGCCCGGTACACCTGCTGTGCTTCCTGCGGGCGGTTCAGCGCATAGCGCTCGGACACCATTTTACTAAGTGTGCTGGGAATTCCAGCTGTCGCCAGCGGCAGCAGCAGCAGATACACGTTGTTGGCTTGTGTAAACGCAGCGTTACCGACTTCATTGAATAAATGCTCCAGCGGCACCCGCTGGGCAAGCCCGAGGACACGGGCCACCAGTGCGGCTGCCGCCAGAATAAGCGTGCCTTTGACAAAGGATTCTTTCTTGGTGGACAAGCTGTTTCGCCTTCTTCACAATAAATTTAGTAACGCCCGATCCAGATAAAGAAGAGGACGATCATAGCAATCTGCAGAATAATCTTGACGACTGTGCTGCTGAACAGCCCCAGCAGAGCGCCGAAGCTGACCTTAACCGCTTTGCCGGCCTTCTCGCCAGCAATCAGCTCGCCGATGAAGGCACCTGCGAACGGGCCAATCAGCAGGCCAAATGCCGGAATCACAAACGGACCGGCAATCAGACCGATGGTGCTGCCGATCACCGAAGCGCGGGAGCCGCCGAACTTCTTGACGCCCCAGGCCCCGACCACGTAGTCGGCAACGAACAGAACGACAACGATCAGGGTCTGGGCAATCCAGAACCAGGGACCGAAGGAGTCGAAGGAAAAGAACCAGCCATATACAAAGAAAGCCAGGTAAATCGCAAGCGCCCCCGGCAGGATCGGATATACCGCCCCCGCCAGCCCGATTGCGAACAAAGCAATGATCAGAATCCAGCCCAGAATTGTCAATTCCCTCAACTCCTTAAGTTTAGATAGCTATCAATGGTGCGGGTCGTAACTGCGGTGAATGTTTGGCTTCCGGCCGCTGTTGTCACCAGATTTCTTGATTCAAACCGCTGTTAGCGGTGGAAATCCGGTGACTGCTGATGCTTCCGAAGCTAGCTTTCCTACGGAAAGCTTTCAGGCGGTCGCTACCGCTCCTACAGCTCAAACTTCCCCTCCGTTACTCCCACCTATATTGTTGTCTCTCAGTAATCTTAAGCTCGTTTCGACACTCTACCGGCCGAGGTTCCGGCCTCTGTCAGGATGTACTTCTGGATCACTTCCGCGATCCCGTCTTCATTATTCGTAGCTACTACCGCATCCGCTTCCTGCTTAACAGTTTCCTGCGCATTGCCCATAGCCACTCCGAAGCCGGACTGCTGGATCGCTGCCAGGTCGTTGAGGCTGTCGCCTACGGCAACAACCTGGGACATGTTAATGCCGAGCAGCTTGCATACTTCAAGTATGCCTGAAGCCTTATTGACGCCAAGCGGATTAATCTCCAGGTTGAACGGCGAGGAGTTGGTGATCTCCAGCCCGCCCAGCTCCTGCAGGCGCATCAGCAGCTTATGACGGATATCGTTATCCTCGGTGGAATAGCCGAATTTCAACCATTCCCTGCTGTCAATCTCCCCGTCCCAGCTATCCCGGTTGTACACTTCATCTACGGAGTAGGCCCAGAACCAGATATCGAATTCTTCAGCGATCTTGTGCATCTCCCGGACCAGTTCAACATCCATCAGGGACCGGCGATACAGCTCATGAGGCGCACGCCAGACTTCACTTCCGTTGACCATAATCATCGGAGTGTTCAAGCCAAGCTGTTCAGCATACGGCATCGCACTGCGCGAGGAGCGTCCGGTAGACAGGCAGACATGTACGCCGGCTTCCATCGCTTTTTTGATCCATTCCACCGTAAGCGGGGTAATCTTCTGTTCGTCGTTCAGTAGGGTTCCATCCATATCCAATGCTAGCAGGCGGTATTTGGCAGTCATTTGCCACCCCTCCATTCTTGGTTGCTCTTTCGTTTGAAGGCAACCGTATATTTGGTATTACGCAGATCCATCTCCTACTCGATTATAATATCATCAGTTTGTTGCAGGAGTATTATCGGCACTGTCACCGGAAGCAGCGCCGTCATTTGAGTTCGCTGTTTTCAGGCTTTTCTTAGGCACACCGTCCAGTCCGTACTCCCAATCATAAGCATCGAAAATTTTACGCGCAACCGGAGCGGCACTGTTGGAGCCGAAGCCGCCTTCCGGAATGACCACAGCCACCGCTAACTTAGGATTATTACGCGGGGCGAAGGCAATAAATACCCCGTTATCGCGTAATTGCCCTTTTCCCAGCTGCTGTGAGGTCCCTGTCTTACGGGCAAAATCATAAGGGAAATCTGCGAATGCGGAGACCTTACTGTTCATGCCCTTTTTAATCTCTCTCCAATAGGACTTGTCAAAGGTCGTCACTTCATCCAGCACCTCGCGCTCAAACTTCTTGACCACCTTGCCCGCTGAATCCGTAATCTTGCTGACAAGCTGCGGCTTAATCCGCACCCCTTCATTCGCAAGCGTCGAGGCATACTGGGCTAGCTGCAGCACCGTATAACGGCCCTGCTGTCCGAAGGAGGCATAGACCAGCGCGGCTTGCGCACTGCCCGCTGCCTTAGTATCTGTGTAGTTGATCTGTCCCAGGTATTCATTAGGCAGACCGCTCTGCGTAGATACGCCCAGGCCGAATTCTTTCATATACTTATCCCAGATATTAATGCCCTCACCCTTGTAATGCTCATAAAGCTTCTTACCGACCATATCCACCATGAACACGTTGGAGGAATCCTCAATCGCCTTAGCCGGACCCATCCGGCCGTATACGTGACCCGAGGAATTTCGGACAGAGGATTTATCATCCTTACCGAAATAAGCAATCCCTTTGTCAGTGTACGTAGAGGAGGTACTGAAGAAGCCTTCATTCAGACCAATCAGCACCGTCAGAGGCTTAATGGTGGAACCGAGCAGCACTGTGGAGCCGAATCCATGACCGGACAGGCCGGAAGAATACGGGGTGATCGTCCCGTTCTGGTAATTGCCCATGATCTTGTTCCAGGTATCTGAATCCAGCTTCTCCGCTGTCCAGACATTGGTATCGTAATCCGGCATACTGGCCATGGCCACAATATTGCCGGTATCGACCTCCATCGCCACGGCGTAGCCTGTCTTGGCGTCAGGATGAGTCTTACCCTGTACAGAGTTGCGGTGCAGCCAATTAATCTGTTCGGTGATGGCCTGCTCCGTCTTAAGCTGAACATTCTTGTCAATCGTCATCCAGATATCATTACCCTTGACAGGCGGCACTACCTCTTCCACCTTCTCGGCCATGTTCTGCGGATTCACCGAGATGACCTGATAGCCGTTCTTGCCGCGCAGCTCCCGCTGGTATTGCAGCTCCAGACCGTCGAAGCCGACGAATTCATCGTCTTTATAATTCAGGCCGGGATCTGCGCCGATCTTCTTCATCGCGCTCTGAATATTCTTGTAGATGTTGAGCGTGTTGGAGGATTTGAAGGGCTTGATATAGCCGACCGTCTGCACGGCAACGGTATCCTTGTCGTAATGACGCACGCCTTCTTCTACGATCTCCAGACCGGGGAACTCGCTTTTGTGCTCCATGAAATAGGCGATTTCCTTGGTGGTCAGACCGGATTTGATCTTGCGGGCCATATAGCCCGAATATTTCTTGAAATATAAATCCAGAGAATTAATCACTTCATTAACGGTCAGCTTCTCGCCGTTCGGGTCGCCATATTCGTCAAATTTCGCAACCAGATTATTCGCCAGCGCATACGCATTGGCTCTTGCCTCCGGCTTCAGCGAGCTGATCCCCGTCTCCTTGTCCACCGCCTTGGCTGTATATTCTTTCGTAAGCGTAACATACAGCGTTTGAACGGAGGTGGAGTAGGCAATTTGCTCGCCTGCAGCTGCGCGGATGCCTCCGCGGATGGAGGCGAGCGGGACACTTTTGGTATCCCGGCTGGTCTCTACCTCGGTCAGCGTCGGTCCTTCCACAAATTGAATAACTGCGAGGCGAATAATAATGACACAAAAAATAACAAACGTGCTGAAGAAAAACACGTTAAGCCGCAGGCCAAGCGAGCTCTTGCTGTCCTTCTCTTCCGGGGGGGAGGCCTGCTTTCGGAAAACACCCACAGTTTTTCACTCCTCTACATCAAAATAAACCGTTTAATCCACCCTTGACTCTGGCACATTCTTCTTAGGGACTCCATCCAGTCCATACTCCTGGTCATAGGCTTCAAAAATCCGGCGGGCTACCGGTGCGGCACTGTTCGCTCCAAAGCCGCCTTCCGGAATAATCACGGCCACCGCAAGCTTAGGATGCTCACGCGGAGCATAAGCAATGAACACCCCGTTGTCACGGATGGCCCCGAAGGCTTCCATCTCAGAGGTTCCTGTCTTGCGGGCGAAGTCATACGGGAATCCGTCAAACGCCTTAACCTTAGTATTCATCCCGCGCTTGATCTCCTTCCAGTAAGAAGGGTGAAACGAGATGCTGTCCAGGACTTCCCGTCCAAATTGCTTAACCGTCTTCCCATCGGGATCTGTAATCTTACTGACGAGCTGGGGCTTAATCCGCACGCCTTCATTCGCAAGTGTTGCCGTATACTGGGCAAGCTGCAGTGCGGTGTATTTCCCCTTCTGGCCGAAGGAGGCATAGACCAGCGCCGCTTGGGCAGAGCCTGCCTTCTTGGGATCAAGATAATCGGCAACCCCGGGACTTTCACCCGGAAGCCCGCTTTGCGTAGATACCCCAAGCCCGAATGCCTTCATATATTTATCCCATATGGCAATGCCTTCTCCCGGATACTTCTTGTACAGGGCATTACCGACCCACTCTACCATAAAAGCATTCGAGGATTCCTGAATCGCCTTCGCCGGACTAAGCGGGCCCAGGACATGGCCGGAGGAATTCCTCACGGAGGAGCTGTTATCTTTACCGAAATAACCAATTCCTTTATCCATGTAAGTATCACCGGTAGTGAATAAGCCTTCTTCCAGACCGATCAGGACGCTTAACGGCTTAATCGTGGAACCCAGGTAGATCAATGACTTCAGTCCGTTGCCGGAGATACCGGAGGAAATATCGGTAATCGTCCCGTTCTGATAATAGTCCTCAATTTTGGCCCACTCTTCTGGCGGTAGCCTCTCGGCATTCCAGACATTCGTATCATAGTCCGGCATATTCGCCATTGCCACTACATTGCCTGTATCGACTTCCATCGCAACGGCATAGCCGGTGAGCGCATCCTTATGAAGCTTCCCCTGTACAGGGTTGCGGTGCAGCCAGTTGAGCTGATCCATAATCGCCTGTTCTGTGCTCATCTGCACCTGCTTGTTAATCGTCATCCAGATATCGTTGCCCTTGACGGGCGGGACCAACGCAATAACCTCTTCGGCCATATTCTGGGCATTGACTGAGATCGTCTGATACCCGTTCTTCCCTCTAAGCTCGCGCTGGTATTGCTGTTCAAGACCATAGATGCCGACGAACTCATCTTCCCTGTAGCTAAGTCCCGGGTCCGCACCCGTTTGTTTCATGGCGCTGCGGATATTTTTGTATAAATTATATCCTGTTTCTGTAGAACGGAATTGCTTCATATAACCAACCGTTTGGACAGCCACCGTGTCCTTGTCATAATGGCGGATACTCTCCTCCACCACTGACACCCCGGGATAACGCTGCCTGTTCTCCATCAGATGGGCGACTTCCTTCATCGTAAGACCGGCCTTGATCTTGCGCGGTACATACCCCAGTGACTTCTTGTAATCAAGGTCCAGCAGTTGCAGGATATCCTCCTTGAGCAGCTTCTTCGCAGAGGGATCCCCATACTGTTCAAAAACGGATGACAGCCCCGCCACCAGCGCCTTCGTATTCTCCTTGGCTTCAGCGGTGGGTTCATATAAGCCGGTGTTCTTATTCTTGACCTTCGCGGTGTATTCTTGGGTTAACGTAACGAATAGCGACTGAATCGGTGTGGAATGGGCGATGTCTTCCCCGCCCGCCGCGTGAATAGTCCCCCGGATCGCCGCAAGCGGAACATCCTTGGTCTCCCGGCTGGCCTCCACCTCGCTAAGCTCGGGACTCTCTACAAACTGCAGTCCCGCAAGCCGGATCATAATGATCACAAAAATAAAAAAAGTGCCGAAGAAAAACAGATTTATGCGTAAGCTCAGGTAGTTGCGGGTCTCTCCATCACCCGGGCCGGAGCCCGGCTTACCGAACCATCTCACAGCAAGTCCTCTCCTTGTATGGTTTGCAGTACTGCTTATCCGTCAGATCACGGGCAAGAGCTAACAGTACCGTCCTTTGAAAAGACGGCACAGCCGTTTCCACTTGCCCGCTGTTATTGTACCATAGATACAAGAGCGTCCGCTTCCTTCTCAGAGGACGTTTTCCTTGATATGCGTGGAGTCGAAATCCCCCGGATTGAACCAGTTGCCGCTGCTGGCCCAGGTGGAATCGAGCGGAATCCAGGCTGCGCTGCTGCTGATATAGACCTCATTCCAGGCATGCGGGCCATAACCGCCTTGACCGTCATAGCCCTTGCCGGTGACGACACGCACCTGAAGACCTTGCGAGCGGGCCATCATGGCATAGAGCCGCGCGTAATCAATGCATACCCCAAGCCGTGTATCCATCGTATCCTGCGGGGTCTGCTCGTGCCAGATCCGTCTCTCTTCATAATTCTTCGCCTTGTTATAGTCGTAGGCAATACGCGAGCCTACCCAGTCATAGAGCAGCCTGGCCTTCTCTTCATCGCCGCTTGCTTGTCCGGCGATCTCTGCGGCTGCACCGGCAATATCCGCCGAAATATCATGGTCAATCACCTCATATTTACGACGGAGAATGTCACTCATCTCGGCGGCTACCGCCTTGGTCAGTACCGGAAGCTTGCCTCTGACCTGTTCACCGGCCAGCGGCTCAAATACCGCTTCCGCACTCTGGCTGTAGACCGGTGATGATTGCACATAGCGGCTGAAGCCGCTGTCCGGGTTCAGGGCGACACTGATGAACAGGACAAAGACCAGCACCATGGCCCGGGTAAGCCCTGCGGCGGTGCCAAGCACTGCCCCGACCAGCCGGCTGGCGCCTGTGATCCGCCCCGAACCCCTCCCGGACTGGCGCGGCAGGCGAAACGGCAGCAGCAGGAACAGCAGACCCAGCAGCAGACGAATCAAGGTATAGCACAGCAAGAGCAGCAACAGAAACCGCACTACCGGTGAATTCGCCAGTACAGAGGCACCGGTATAATATAGCTGCTGCCATTGGCTTAGCTTGTCCTCCGGCGGAGTAATGCCGGAAGCCCAGTTCCCGGCAGCAGGCGAGAGGTATACGGCTGCGGGAATCGCCATCACCAGCGAAGCTGCCGCAAGCACTCCTGATCCGAGCATGCCGAACAGCCCTCCGGCTGCTCTGCGGAAGCCCCGGCCCCAGCCCTGCAGTGCAGAGAAGAGGACGATCAGCAGCAGAACAATGGAGATGATATTGGCTTCACGAAGACTTTCTATCCAGGTATTCAATGAATCACTCCTCCTTCTGCTGCTGCAGGTAACCCTGAGCCCGCTGCACTATTACTTGCCCGCCTGCTTCCGGGCTTCGTCGATGAAGGTCTTGGTTGTATCCGTAACGCTCCACTTCCCGAGGCTGACTCCGCGGAAGACCACTTCCACCTTGTCCTCTGCAGCAGAGCCCTTCACCTCCAAATTAGGAGTAGTGATGGTGAAGGTGCCGTCACCGCCAGAGGTATAGACCGCCTCCTGCGCTTCTTTGAGCATAACCTCCTGCGCCTCATTCTTCAGCGTGCTGACTGTCCCGTCCGCCACTTTGTTAACGGCATTACCGATCTGATCCATGGTCACCCCGCTATAAATGAATAACCCCACCACAATAACGACGACGATAGCCCATTTCAGCATAGTCTTAACGATGTTAACGACTGCGAACAGCAGGACAAGCGCAATAACGATAACAAGCCAATTCTCTCTGATAAACTGTGACCACACTTCCGGATTCATCAATTTCACAACACCCCAATCGCAAATTTCGCCACTCCGGGACGCTGTCCCGTCAGACATTTCATTAATATTAATTATTATACATGAATGACCTTTATAATTCATGGTTGCCGGAATGCAGAACTGCATACAGAGGCTGGCCAAGAAAATGGTATAAGCCCCCGCTGCCGCACGTAAAGTACAAGTAGGCTGTTCCCTCTGCTGGAATCCGTTCCGTCATCAGCGGCTGGCCGCTAATCTGGAGGTGTTATCCGTGAAAACTGCAATGTGGCTGTACCTCTTCATGTTCCTGGCGTTCTTCGATTTACATGCCCAGTACCCTATCCTGACACCCTTTGCCATGTCCCTGGGAGCGGGCCCGGCCTTCATCGGCTGGATGATGGGGATGTATTCCCTGACCCACCTCCCGGGCAATCTGCTGGCCGGTGTACTTGTAGACCGCAACGGCAGCCGCCGCTATATCGTATTCGCCCTTACTGTAGCAGGTCTGATCCTGCTTCTGCAGGCGCATGCCCAGCTGCCCTGGCATCTACTCCTGCTGCGGGCAGCGAGCGGGTTCGCTCTGGCGTTCCTCTCCCCTGCCTGTATGACCCTCTTGGCCTCGCTCTCGTCTGACCCTGCGACCCAGGGTAAATACATGTCAGGCAACGGAATTATTCACACGCTAGCTTCGGTTGTCTCCCCTGCCGCCGGAGCCTTCATCGTCGCCAAAGCCGGTTACTCCGGCACGTTCAGTACATTGGGGTGGCTCCTGATCTTCACCGGTGTGATGGCCTTCTTCAGTGTGCCGAAGCATAATCCGGCCCTGGCCCTGCCGGGGCCAGTACTCCCGGTGAAGGAGAATCTGCCGTCTGGGGCGGCCGCTACCGGCCAGCCTGCTGTCTCCAGGCGTTACTATCTGCTGCCCTTCTTCGTATCCTGCTCCCAGGGCGTACTGTTCTTCGAGCTTCCGCTGTCACAAGGACAAGACGGGATGGTATCTACCGGAATTCTGCTCTCCCTGCTCAGCCTTGGAGCGCTGGCGACCCTCTGCCTGTTCTTCCTGAACCGCCTCTCGCCGGGCATCCGGATTGCCGCTGCCCTGCTGGGAATGGCTCTCTGCTTCTTCACCCTGGCTGCCTTCCGCAGCATCCCGGCCGGAGTGATTCTCTTCCTGCTCGGCTCTGCCAAAGGCGTGTTGTTCCCGGCTATGGCCTCCCTCTTCATCAGTCTGGGCGGCGCAGGACGGCTGGGCCGGACCTTCTCGCTGCAATCCATCGCCATGTCCCTCGGAGCCTTCGCCGGACCCGTCGCTGCCGGGCAGCTAAGGGAGTACGTGTCCCCGTACTTCATCGCCTTCGTGCTGCTGATGACAGCCCTTATGCTGCTGCCTCCGGGCAGATCCGGCCGTCTCTCTTCCTACGCTCCCGGCTGGAACAGCCCGGCCGCCTGAATGCGACATTTCCCGGGGAATGAATACATATTGTTCCGCCAAGCTGTTAAAAATAGCGCAGCTTAGGTACAATATCGTCATAACAACTAAGATCCGGGGGCTGATTGCATATGTCCATCACCATTATTGTCGAAGGCAAGAACGACCGCAGCAGACTGAGGCGGCTGCTTGAACCAGAGGTCGACATTCTGTGCACCTTCGGTACGCTGAATACCCTGAAGCTGGAATCCCTGCGGAATACCATCCGGGACGGGGAAGTCTACCTGTACATGGACAATGACAGCTCAGGCAAAAAAATCCGTGCAGTCCTGCGTGATGCCTTTCCCGATGCCATTCATATGTATACCCGCAAGGGTTATGCCGGCGTGGAAGGGACTCCGGATGAATATAACATCACCCAGCTGGAGAAGGCCGGACTTGAAGATTTCATTATTTACCCCCAGCCGTATCCGCAGGGTATAGAAGGATAATTCATCGCATGAAGCATATACATTCTTAACCTTTCACCACAAAACGAGGGTGTCCTGTGCAGCAGCTCCACTGCTCCACGGACACCCTCGTTTATTGCGTTCCTGTGCTATTCACGGGCCAGCTTCTTAACCGTTCTGGCCAGGAACTCCGGCGTTACTTTCTCCGTATCCCCGGCATCGTACAATCCCCGGAGCCGGTTGTTCTTGTCCACCAGGCCAATAAGGTTCGCGTGGGCGAAATCATCCTTGCTCGTGCCATAGATCAGCACCTTGAAGGACTCCGCTGCCAGCTTGCGTACCTGCTCCTGATCCCCCCGCAGGAAGTACCAGCCGTTATAATCGGCATGGAACTTGTCGGCGAAGGCCTTGATCGCTTCCCTTGTATCATTCTTCGGATCGAAAGATATCGAGACGAATTCAACGTCTTTGCCGAAGCTGCCGTCTTTAACCAATATATCCTGCGTCTCTGACAGCATATAGGTGGTAATCGGACACACATCGGGACAGACCGTGAAGAAGAAATAGACCAGCCTTGCTGTGCCTGCCGTATCCGCCAGACTGATCTGCTTCCCGTCCACATTCTCCAGAGAGAAGTCCTGTACCTGACCTATGACAGGCAGCTTCTTCTCACCGAACCCAAAGGATTGGACTGCCAGATAGCCAGCCATAATTATTGCAATCAGCAGCAGCAGCCAGGTCCACTTGTAGCGCTTCAAGGTCTGCACAGGACGCCCTCCCCCTCTATCCTAAGAATACTTACACGTGAATGGTATTCAGCACCAGGGCAATCAGACTTAAGGTCAGATAATTAATGGAGAAGAGGAAGCTTTTCTTCGCCCATACCTCATCATCCTTTGCCTTGAATCCGATTAGAGTTAAGTAGAGCCATGCCACCGACAGTCCCAGTGATACAATCAGATAATATATACCTGCATAATCATAGGCGTACATCAGCACAGGCACCGGTAGCAGCAATGCCACATAAGGAATCATCTGGAATTTGGTGCGGCGCGTCCCCTTCACAACCGGAAGGAGCGGAAATCCTGCTGCTCTGTATTCCTCCTTGCGGCGGATGCCAAGGGCCCAGAAATGGGGCGGCTGCCACAAAAAGAGCATTGCGAACAGCAGCCAGGCGCCGAGATCCACTGTTCCTGTAACAGCCACATAGCCGATGACAGGAGGCATGGCTCCCGAGATCGCACCTACCGAGGTGCTCCAGGTGGAGGTTCTTTTGAGCCAAAGGGTGTACACTACAACATATACGAACATGCCGACTATGCCGAATAATCCGGCTAGTACGCCGCAGAAGGCGAACAGCACGCCCAGCCCGGCAATGCCGAGCCCAATGCCATAGATAAGAACCGTTGTCGGCTTCAGCCTTCCTGTAGGCAGCCCGCGTTCCCGGGTCCGTTCCATCTTCATATCCAAATCGCGGTCAAAATAATTATTGAAGACACAGGCTGAAGCCATGACCAGCATGGTGCCGAGCAAAGTCAGAATCAGGCGGCCATACTGTACATCCCAGCCTGATGCCACCCAGTAGCCTGCGAATGCCGCAATCAGATTGGAGCGGATAATCCCGGGCTTTGTAACGGTAATAAAGTCGCGCCAGCTTGCACCTTCCGGTGGAGACTTGGCAGACATTGATGCGGAATCAGAAGAAGCTTGATATCTCAATTGATTGTCCACGTATCGGGTTCCTCCTTCTAGGGAACTTCTTACACTCCGCTATTAACTTTATCATAGCAAACTGGGAAAGACTTTGACAATCATTGACCAAGATGTTCATTAATTCGACAATTACGTGACGATATTTATTTTCCCGTCCTTAAATAACTTAGCCCAATAATGGGTAGTTATTAATAGAGAACTTCCGTACAAAGGAGATCTGACTAATGGATACTGCCACACATTTTGTTATGGGACTTGGACTTGCAGGTCTGTCCTTCGTCGATCCGCTCGTCGCTTCGAATGGAACGCTTGCCGGAGCGGTGATGGTAGCTACTGTACTGGCTTCTCAGGCACCGGATGCCGATACCGCCCTGCGTCTGAAGGATAACGCGGTATACATCCGCAATCACAGGGGGATCACCCATTCCCTGCCCTTCTTACTGCTGTGGCCGGCATTGATCACCGTGGTCATCGGGCCGTTGTTCGGCTTCACGGACCTGAGCACCTTAAGCCATATCGCACTCTGGAGCTTCATCGGCGTTGCCGTCCATGTATTCTCCGATCTGTTCAACACCTACGGGACTCAGGCCGCACGCCCGTTCACCGAGAAATGGATCGCCTGGAACATCATCCATATTTTCGATCCGTTTATCTTCGGCAGCCATGCAGCGGCGATTATTCTCTGGATCAGCGGACTGGTGCCGCCCGCTCCCCTGTTCATCACCTTGTATGCCTGCATCGTCTTGTACTACATCTGGCGGACCCTCGTTCATGCCCGCATTACCCGCAGCATCAAGAACAAGGATGTTCACCATAATGCAGGCGACCGTTACTATGTGATCCCAACCATTTCGCCAACGCGGTGGAATCTGGTCAAAGCTAAGCCGGACGGAAGCTACAATGTCGGGCTGCTGAACAGCGGACGGCTGGAATGGTTCAAGCATGCGGTGTGCTCCACTCACCCCGCTGTCGAGCGTTCCAAATCCCATCCGGATATTCAGGCCTTCCTGTACTTCACCTCGTACGCTGTCGCGGAGGTGGAGGAGCTGCCCTCTGGTTATATTGTACGCTGGGGAGATGTCCGTTATTTACACCGTAAGCAATTCCCGTTCGTGGCTGTGCTGGTAATGGACCATGAGTATAAAGCGCTGAATACTTATGTCGGCTGGCTGAGCAGCGAGAAGCTGGATGAGCGCTTCGCCGTTGATCCGGGAACCGTCAAGCTGTAGTATGATTTGCAAACGATAATCACCATGGAGAGGGTTGCCCCGGAAGCCAGGAAGGAAATGGCTGCCTTGGGCAACCCTCTTGACGTCCGGGACCGCATAAGTCACAATCAACAACAAGTGGAAAGGCTTTGCCGTCCTTTTAAAGGACGGTACCCTTTCAGCGAGAAATATAAAGACAATGCACAGTGTGAAACATTTACATTCTTATATTTCAAAAGCGCTTACAGGTCAAAGCCTATATACGCTCACTTTACGTAAAATCCCGGCATGCTGCGAGGCACACCGGGATTCACTTGTACATTATTTGAAGCAGAAAGGAAGGCTGGAACATATGGGTAAAGGTCTGTCACTGTGGTTCGCCTGCTCTTCAATTCTACTCCTCACAGCAGCTTCCATCTCGATCAGCTATAACATTTGGCTGGCGCTGCTGCTCGGCGCGCTGTGCGTGCTTAACATCGGCTGGGGCTTCATCGTCAAGGCCAGGCTGAGACGCAAGGCGGAGAGCAACCAGCCTACCCCTTAACTTAACGGGTAGGCAGGAAGCCCATCCGTTCCTTCACGCCCTCCAGGGTACGGGCGGCACTTATACGTGCACTTTCGGCACCCTGAGCCAGAATATCGCTGAGCATCCCTGAGCTGCGGATGTCCTGATATCTTTGCTGGATTGGCTCCAGCAGCGCTACGACCACTTCAGCCAGCTCTTTTTTGAAGCCGCCGTACATTTGGCCTTCATATTTGTCGGCAATCTGCTGCAGGCTCATTCCCGAGCACTCGGCATAGATGCTCATCAGATTGCTGATCTCCGGCTTAGCCGCCGGGTCGAAAATAACCTCACGGCCGGAATCCGTTGTGGCCCGGCTAATCTTTTTGCGGATTACATCAGGCGGGTCCAGGAGTCCGATTCTGCTGCCGGGGTTGGGATCGCTTTTGCTCATCTTCTTGGTGCCGTCATCCAGGGACATGATCCGCGCCCCGACCTCCGGAATGTAAGGCTCAGGGACGGTGAAGAAGTCACCGAACCGGTGATTGAAGCGTCCCGCCAGGTCACGTGTCAGCTCCAGATGCTGCTTCTGGTCTTCGCCTACCGGTACCAGATCCGCATTGTAGACCAGAATGTCGGCGGCCATCAGCGACGGATAGACGAACAGACCTGCGCCTACGGATTCTTTGCCGGCCGACTTATCCTTGAACTGTGTCATCCGTTCCAGCTCACCCATGGCAGTGAGCGTAGTCAGAATCCAGCCCAGCTCGGCATGCTGCGGCACATGGGACTGCATGTAGACATGCGCGATCGATGGATCAATGCCTGCTGCCAGATACAGCGCGGCTACCGATTCCGAATTCTCGCGCAGGGCTGCGGGGTCCTGGGCTACCGTAATGGCATGCAGATCGACCACCATGAAGTAACATTCGTATTCCTTTTGAAGCTTGACGAAATTCTTGATTGCCCCGATATAATTACCGAGTGTGAGTGAACCGCTGGGCTGTATGCCCGACAATACTTTTTTAGCCATCCTCTTATCCTCCATCATCATTAAAATTGTCCGCTGGTGCAAGGAACGCAAAAAGGCCCCACATCCGCAAGGGACGTGAGACCGTGGTACCACCCTTATTCGCTGCCTGGAGTCCCCGGAGGGATCTATGCAAACAGCCTTGGCTTCCGTTAACGGGGAAGAGACGGCCGGTCTACTTAGGGCTTCTGCAGCCTGTTCGAGCGCGGCGCTCAAGGGTCCATTCAGTCAGAGGTGCACCACCGGTTCACATCAGCCACCGGCTTTCTGGAGGTACAGTCCATGCTTACTTGTCCCTGTCATCGCATTACTTGTGTTAATTGATGCCTCCATCATAGATCGGCCTGGAGAAGTTGTCAAATCCCTAACCTCCGCCGGATAAATCTGGTATGATAAAGGTATTCGTGTGTATGTAATCCGATTACAGCTTATCAAAGGAGCATATCTCTTATGAAACAGGTGACCAAAGGGCAATGGAACGGTTATGATACGTATATTTTGCATAGCCGGGAACTGGAAGTCACGCTTCTGCCCAGGCTGGGTAATAACGTAATTTCATTATGGGACCGCACCATGGAGCGGCAGATCCTCCGTCAGCCTGAAGAAAGCGACTTGGCATCATATATGCAGAAGCCTTATCACTTCGGCCTTCCGCTTCTTGTGCCGCCTGGCCGCATACGCGGCGGAAGCTTCCTGTTCGACGGCACAAGCTACCAGTTCGACCGGAATGCGGGAGAACATCATATTCACGGGCTGCACCGCGCCCAGGCTTGGTGTGTCAGTGATATTGAGGAGGACGAGTTCGGCTGCGCGGTCACCACTGAGTTCATAACCACAGATGATCCGGAGTGGATCAGACAATTCCCTGAGCCGCTGAAGCTTGAAATGACCTTCCGGCTTCAGGATGACCGGCTGCAGCAGACGCTCAAGGTCACTCATCTCGGCAGCAAGCGTATTCCTTTTGGCGCAGGCTACCATACCTGGTTCATGCTTGACGGAACGCCGTCCCGCTGGAATGTAACCCTTCCTGCCGGAGCCGTCTGCGAGCTGAGTGAGGATCTCCTGCCTACCGGCCAGCTATTGCCGCTCGGAGAGCTTACGAGCCTGCATACCCGGCTGAATCTTCAAGGTGCGGACCTGGATACCGTCCTGCGTATAGCAGAGGGCCAGCCTGCCGAGGCCGTGCTGATGCGCGATGATGGATACGGGCTGCGTTACTCAGCCGATACTGACTTCTTCCGCCACTGGATTCTCTATACCAAAGGCGAGGCCGACCAGTTCCTGTGCATTGAACCGCTCACCTGGCTCCCGGATGCGCCTAATCTCCAGCAGGACGCCTCCGCTACCGGGCTGATCACGCTTGAACCCGGACAGACGCTGGTGCTGGGGGGCACCCTGCAGATGATCTACCCGGAACGATAAATTTCATAATAATTACCATCCTATAAAACTTCAACATCCGTGCATGAATTCTCCCTCCCGCGCTCATACTATCTTCACAACGGGCGAAGGAGGTGAGCACACATGGGTCAAGCAGGTCAACAAAGTCGTGGTAGCCGTTCTAACAACCTGGTCGTTCCTCAAGCGAATGCAGCGCTGCAGCAGTTGAAATATGAAGCAGCACAAGAGCTTGGAGTAACTATCCCGGCTGACGGTTATTATGGGAACTATACTTCCCGCGAAACAGGTTCTTTGGGAGGATATATCACCAAACGTCTGGTGCAACTGGCAGAGCAACAACTGTCCGGTCGTTCGTAATCGCTACCTTATCTTTACAAACCGTCTAAGCCGTGAGGCATAGACCGAGCAGCTTCACAGCCCTCCCGCGCTTCTCGTCGAAGCGCAGGGGGGCTTTTCTATATGTATATAGAATCAGCCGAAGGATTGATCCGAGACATCGCCGTGGCTGTTGCGCGGATAGCGGATCATCAGATTCGCCATATTGTAATTGGACTCCAGCGTGGCATCCACCACCACCATCCCCTGGCGTACAGCAAATTCATAGCTGATCTCTCCATGTGTCCACCGTTTTTTATATTTCAGGCTCTCCAGCGCCATGACGCGGAATGAGGATTGCTGGCCTGAAGTCAGCCCCTCCTGCCCGGCTGCGAAGCTTCCGCTGCGTCCGGCGAGCGGATTGTGGCGGACCCCGAACTTGCCGATGATATTATTCCTGATCTGTACAAATACGGTCCCTGAATTCAGTCCTGACAATTCCTCCTGCAGCTCATGAAATACCAGATCCATCTGTCTTGCAAGCGATAATTGTTCCGTCCTCACATGCATTTCCTCCTAAAAGTCTTGTGGGTGATGCAGCCTCATGGCTCTGCCTCACACAACACTTGCTTCGTAAGCAGTTGTTTGAATTTTGTGGGTCTAGCAGCGCTTATATAAGGCTTTAGGCTCATTATAGGATACTAATTAAACACGCACAACATTATTCAACATAATTGGGTTATAATCCCTATAAATGCGCAAATTATTTAGTATTAATAGCAATATACAAACTTTTGTCGCCATTTATCGACAAATAAACAGCATAAAAAGACCCCTTAACCGGGGTCTTTGCACATTCACACCATATTCAACCGCCATCATTTTACTGTAAAAAAGCATTTCGTCTCATTTTCGACAAATTCTTAGCCGCGTTGTTCCGTCATTTCCAGGAATTCATTAATATCGGCAACGATTAAATCTGCAGCCCCCTGCCAGAAATCCGGCTTGGACAGATCAACGCCCAGATGCTTCGACACCAGATCCTCCAGCGTCATCACTCCGGTATCCTGCAGCAGGCTGTCATATTTACCGGCAAAGGAAGCCCCTTCCTCAAGCGCGAGCCGGTATAGACCGGTGCTGAACATATACCCTACCGTATACGGGAAGTTGTAGAACGGCACATCTGTGATATAGAAATGAAGCTTGGACGCCCAGAAATGAGGATGATATTCGGAAAGAACCCCGCAGAAGGCTTCCTTCTGGGCTTCCTCCATCAGCGCGGACAATTCCTCACTGCTTACCAGACCTGCCTTGCGCTTCTCATAGAAGCGGGTCTCGAACAGGAAGCGGGCATGGATATTCATGAAGAACGCCACACTGTTCTGGATCTTCGCTTCAAGCAGCGCCAGCTTCTCCTCACTGTCCGTCGCAGATTTCACCTGCGCATCCGATACAATAACCTCCGCGAAGGTAGAAGCCGTCTCCGCCACGTTCATCGCATAGTTCTGGTTGAACAGCGGCTGGTCCTCCAGCAGGAAGGAATGATAGGCATGGCCCAGCTCATGCGCAAGTGTGGATACATTGGACGGCGTACCGCTGTAGGTCATGAAGATGCGGGATTCCTTGCTCTCCGGGAAGGAGACGCAGAAGCCCCCCGGACGCTTCGCGGCCCGGTCTTCGACCTCGATCCAATCCTTGTCGAAGGCGCGTTCGGCGAAATCCGCCAGCTTCGGACTGAATTTGCGGAACTGGGTCACGATGTCGGCGGCTGCCTGTTCATAGGGAATTTTGCCGGAGGACTTGCCGACTGGCGCATCCACATCGACCCAGGCGAGTGACTCCAGACCCAGAATCTCCGCCTTGCGCTTCAGATAAGATACCAGGGCAGGCTTACTCTTCGTGATTACATCCCACATGACATCCAGGGTCTGACGGGACATACGGTTGATGCCCAGCGGCTCCTTCAGCACATCCTCCCAGCCGCGGCCCTTGTACAGCTTCAGACGGAAGCCTGCCAGATGATTCAAGGTATCTGCACAATAGTCGGCCGCGCCGCCCCAGGCTTCTTCCCATTTGCGGAACATCGTACTGCGGACCTCAGGATTCTCATCCGCCAGCTTGTTGAAGGCTTGCCCGGCAGAGAGCAGCTTCTGCTCCCCGTCTTCTTCACAAGGAATCTGAATCTGTCCGACAATCGTCTCATAATGCTCGCTCCAGCCATGATAGCCGTCAACTGCAAGCTCAAGTGCCAGGCTCTCCAGTTCCGGGCTCATCTTCTCACGGGCCAGATTCCGGCTCTCACTGAGCACGAAATTCAGCGGCGCAATCTCCGGCCGGGCCATCCACTCGGCCCATACCGCGTCAGAGGTCTGCCGGAGCACGTTATCGAAGGCAGAGCTGATGCCCTCATAACCGGCGCGCAGCCCCGTTACCTTGGAGGACAGTCTCACCGCCCCTTTGTCGAGCTGATTCTGTGCACCCAGACAGCCGGCGAATTCCGAGGCCTGTGTAAGGCGTCCGGCACAGCTCTGCAGCAGCTCAATGACCGGGTCCAGCCCCTTCGTTGAAGCCGCATCAGCCGGTGCGGCAGCGGCAGCCACCTGTGCGCGCAGGCGCTCAATATCGGATTCGAGCTGGCTCAGGAAGCTCTCAAACTGCGGGGAGGCAGAGCCTCCCGGAAAAATCGATTCCAGCTCCCATGTCAGTGATAACGGTTGTTTCATATATACTCACCATTCCTTCGTTATAGAGTAGTTTTCTTTGTATTTGCGGTACAGCCATGGTAAAGTGAATCATGATACTCCACTAACTGTAAGGAGGGCATCCTGATGAAGCCACTGCAAATATCGCCGGAGACGGCCATCACCTTATCGAAACAACTCGGCGTTCCGCTGGAACACCTGATGCATATGCCCCAACATATCCTGCTGCAAAAGATCGCTGAATTATCCAAGAAAGCTGCTAGCGAGACCCCCGAAGGCAGCGTGCCTGCTCCCTCTGACGAGAAGGACAAGCAATGATCCCCTTCAGCCATACCTGGCCTTATGACATTATTCTTGGCGACATGTACGTGCAATACTGCCCCTTCTGCGACCATGAGAATGTGCTTCTGCCGATGAAGCCGCGGGAGCTGCAGCACGTGCGTGACGGCAAAAAAAAGCTGCTGGTCTTTCCCTGCTGCAGTGCAAGTCCCACCGTCATTGATAATGACAATGACTACCTGTTGTTTGACCGGGCGGTCCGCTAAACGCGGTTGTCCGGCAGTTCGCCCCGCTTAAGCGGGCAGAGGCGTAGAAGAGGCATCCCTTCTACGCCTTTTTGCGTTCCGGTATACCGGATAGACACTCTAACACCCTCACTCCGCCTTCTATGTACCTGCGGGAAGCCCGTCCGGATCAACGTCCAGCCCGCGCATCTGCTCACGCAGAATGGCCCATTGCTCGCGCGAAGCCCGGATCATGGCCGCGTCCGTAATCCGCTGGTCATTAATGACCCTTGAGAACCACCGCACAGCAGCGGCGAACTCCCCGATCCGGCGGTTCAACTCACCAATCAGATACATCAGACGCGCATCATTACCACCGGATGAATCATTCTCGAACACTTTCACATACTCATCCAGCGAATAGGCCAGGAAACGCTGCTCCTGCACCGAATCCCCTTGATAACGGTACAGCCAGGCAATATGGTGAAGCAGGCTGGCTATAATACGTTCCTTGTCCTTAATGCTCTGCGCGCAGATCAGCGCCAGCTTGTACGTCTCCAGCGCCTCCTCCCAGCTACGCTTCTCTCCGAAGTCGCGGGCTTGCCACCGTCTTCCTACTTGTGCATCGAAGGACTTGCGCTGCCAGTCAGCCAGCTTGTCTGCAGAATTCTCCGTGGAGGCAAAGCCGCACTTTGGACAGACCCGAACCACATAATAATCGGGATTCTCCGCCTTGTAATAGGAGCAGAAGTCCGCATCGCGGCGGATGGCCTTCTTAAGGCTGGGACGTACTCTTGAGGTTGAAAATTCATGTTCACAGTTACAGCAGGTAACCTTGATCGAGTAAAGCGGTATTAATTCCGGCACGGGTGCCCTCATCCTTTCACAACTACACTTTATTCATGGGGCATATTGACAAAATGATGGGCGGGACCCGCCAGCCGGCTCAGGACAAACGTACGCAGGGACTCCTCCACACCAATCTCCTCCAGCGCCGCCTTCATGCAGGCGAGCCAATCCTCCGCCAGAGCAGGAGTGATGGGGACATGCATATGTCTGGCTCTCATCATGGGATGGCCGTGCTGCTCGGAGAACAGGGCAGGGCCTCCAAAGAATTGGCTCAAGAACTGATATTGCTTCTCCAGCACCGGAGTAATATCTTCAGGGAATAACGGACTGAGCTGCGGGTGAAGCTGCACCTTGGCATAGAACACAGTCACCAGACGGCGAATTCCCTCAGCGCCTCCCAGGCTGTCATACAGGCTCTCTTTCGGATTCATTTGGAGGTTTCGCCTTCTTCCATATTAATCTGATAAGCAGTTGCTTATCATTATACCAAAAAACAGGCTGCACAGTTATCCCTGCCTTAAGACATGCCTGCTAAGCCTATGAAAATAAAAATTTGAACAAAAAAAAGGCGCCAAACCGGAGTTCAGCGCTCGTAAGCTAATCAGTATGTTCTAAAATCTTCATCACCAGGCGGGACAAGGGAGACCCGGATCACATATACAAAAGCACAAACGAGCACTCCGGCAACTACACTCATCACCATCACTCCATCCCTGAAAATCTATCTCAACAAGATGTGCATTAATTAAGTTTATAATACCATAATTTCAATGAAAAAGCACCGGTAAATGTAACCGTTTTCCTCGTTTTTTTTGTGCTGTTTGTCCAGCTTTCGGCATACAACTAAGCATAGAACTGGAGGCGAGAAACCGATGACTCTGAACAAAATCGCAAGCCCGTTGCTCGGGATCGTGCTGGCGGGCTGTATGCTGCTGATGCTGGTCCATCCCGCCAGCTCCCTGGATGCGGCGCTGCGCGGGCTCGCCGTCTGGTGGGATGTGCTGTTTCCCTCGCTGTTCCCGTTCTTCGTCATCTCTGAAATTATGCTGGGCTTCGGCATCGTCCATCTCTTCGGCGCTCTGCTTGATCCGCTGATGCGCCCGCTCTTCAATATACCCGGCAGCGGCGGCTTTGCCCTAGCAATGGGATATGTATCAGGATACCCTGTCGGCGCGAAATTAACCGCCAAGCTGCGCGAGCAGGGAATGATCAGCAGAATCGAAGGCGAGCGGCTCGTCGCCTTCACGACCTCCTCGGACCCGATTTTCCTGCTGGGTGCAGTCTCTGTCGGATTCTTTCACGATGCCTCTCTGGGGCTTGTGCTTGCCCTTGCCCATTACGGGGGAGGGCTCATCGTAGGTCTGCTGATGTCCTTCCATGGCCGGGGCAGGCCGGAAGCAGCAGCTGCGAACACCGCCCTCCCCCATTCAGGCAGCTCTTCTGTATCTCCGGAAGGACAAGGCCCCGGCAGGCTGCGGACTGCCCTGAACGCGATGGCACATGCGCGCCGGGTAGACGGCAGAAGTCTCGGCGAGCTGCTGAAGAGTGCCATTACCTCCTCACTCCAGCTTATTATTGTTGTCGGCGGGCTGGTTGTCTTCTTCAATGTGCTGATGGAGCTGCTCGCCCGTGCCGGCGTAATGTCCGCCCTGTTCAGCATGACCGGACGACTGCTGTCGCTGGCCGGCTTCCCGCCTGAGCTCTCAGCCGCCTTGGTCAGCGGCTTATTCGAAGTGACGCTCGGCGCCCGGTCGGCTGGTGAAGCTGCCGGAGGCGTGCCGCTGCAATTCAAGGCTGCGGCGGCAGCGTTCATCCTCTCCTGGGGCGGCTTGTCGGTTCATGCACAGGTCGCCAGTATCCTGAACGGTACCGGACTGCGCTATCTCCCGTTCATGGCCGCCCGCCTGGTGCATGCCCTCCTCTCAGCGGTTCTGCTTCTCCTGCTCTGGAAGCCGGTAGTCAGCTCGGGACTGGCTGGTCAGTGGTCCATACTACCCGCCGCCTCCGGGCTGGCCGCTCCAGAAGCCGCTCTAATCAGCAGCATCAGCCTGCTCTGCCTTCTGCTCGCAGTCATGCTGGCCCTGTCTCTGGTAGTCTTTGTGCTCGGGAAGCTGTGGCGGCAATCTTATGCGCACCGCAGCTAATTCGATATGTCACAGCTCTGCTGATGCAACACTGAAGCGGATTCCGGCTTTTCACAGCGCTAATATTGTGTTCCGGGTCAAGATTGATTATGATCGGTGTATGACTGAATTACACAAAGGAGCCTGTACACCTTGAGATATTATGTTCTGGACCGCGGAGATGAATTATCCATCCAACTAGCGGAGCAATTTCACAAGCTGGCGCAAGGCCGGAATCTGGAGCTGGATGCCAAGTCACCGGAAATCGTGATCTCGATTGGCGGTGACGGCACGATGCTGCACGCTTTTCATACGTTTATCGATCAGATCCCGAACCTCGCATTTGTTGGCGTGCATACCGGCCATTTGGGCTTCTATGCGGACTGGCAGGCCGAAGAGCTGCCGTCCTTGATTGATTACATGTGCGGAGAGGTTGGGCCGCATAAACCCCGTATCGTACAGTACCCGCTGCTCGAACTGGAAATACATAAGAAATCCGGCTCCAGCAAGCACATTGCCCTGAACGAATTCACCCTTAAGGGCGTGGACGGGACGGTTGTGATCCAGGTGGATATTAATGATGTGACCTTTGAGATGTTCCGCGGGGACGGCCTGTGTGTATCCACACCTTCCGGCAGTACCGCTTATAACAAAAGTCTGGGAGGCGCTATGGTACACCCCTCGATCGAGGCGCTGCAGATTGCTGAAATTGCCTCCATTAATAACCGGGTATTCCGCACCATGGGCTCGCCGCTAATGCTGCCTAAGCATCATCACTGCGATATCTTCTCGCGCAAGGATCAGCGCCTGCTGCTGACCATTGACCATAATAATATTCCGGTGGATGATCTGATTTCGGTACGTGCTCAGGTCGCTGACAAAAAAATCAGCTTCGCCCGTTACCGCCCTTTCCCGTTCTGGAACCGTGTCCGGGAGGCCTTCTTGGTCTAGTTAGTATTTGCCGATAAAGCCGGAGATGCTCCCGATCTCCGGCTTTATCATGCCGGCTGACGGGAACTCTACTGAGCCTGGCATTATCCCGTAGAATAAATAGACAGACGGAATTTCCAAATGGTATAATGGTTCTATTTTACAAAGTTTTCTATTTGAAGGAGCGAATCTATTGAAGAAATTAGTATCCCTGCTAGGCATCAGCCTGCTGGCCCTTGTGCTGGCGGTTCCCGCTTTTGCCGCAGACAAACCCATTAAGGTGTATATTAACGGCAGCAATCTTGCCTTCACAGCAGGGACTCCGTATCTGAAGAATAATACGGTGCTCGTGCCTTTCCGCGTTGTTTTTGAGAAGCTTGGCCTGCAGGTGCTGTGGGACTCCAAGACGGGTACGGTAACCGGCACCGGAACAGGGCTGGATATCAGCCTTAAGGTAGGCAGCAAGCGGGCCAGCGTCAATGGAACCGTCAAGCAGCTTACAGTCGCTCCTGTATCGAACGCCGGGACCACTTACATACCCTTGCGCTTCATTGCCGAAGCCACCGGGGGCACAGCGGTCTGGGATGCAGCCAGCCGCAGCGTGAAGATCACCGTATCGCCGTCCTCCGCCTCCAGTGAGCAGGAGATCAAGGCTATCATTCAATTAGCTAACCAATATTATAATGAAGAGAAGGCCAGCAGCTTCTATTCGATTGTCGATGCAGGGGCAGACAAACCAGAAGCTGTAAGCAATATGAATTCCCAGTTCGAGCTATATGACATCAAGAACACGATTGAGAGTCTTAAAGTCCTCAGTGTTACAGGTAATGAAGCTACAGTCTATACTGTCGAAAAAGCAGTACGAACCGGCGGTTATTATACTCCGGATGAGCAGTACGAATATTTATATACACTGGTCCGTCAAGACGGCGCGTGGAAGATCTCCGAAATGGAGCTGCAGGAATCCTCTGTGCTGCTGACGCGCGAACAAGGCATGAAGCCCGCTGTGCTTCCACAGGGCGATCAGACCGGAATTAAGGATACGCTAAGCAAATACTACCAGGGTATGAATGCCCGCAATGCAGATGCAGTCCTTGCCGTGATGACCTCGTACGATAAGGAAGAGGATGACTCTTACAAAGAGGAGCTGCGTGATTATTTCAAAACCTACGATCTGAGCTATGCGGTGTCTTCCTCCAATGTCTTCTATTACACTGACTATGAAGCCGCAGTCTATACGGAAGTGGTGATTACGGACGGTGAATCGAAGGAGACCTATACCCAGTCTCTGATCCTCCTGCTCTCGAAGCCGGAGAGCGGTGCCTGGACGATCGATACTACTTATCATATCGGCTTCGACGCGCAGTCCTAAATTCAAAAATTCATCTAAAGGATGTAATGAACTCATGAAATCAGCCAAAATCGTTACCGCACTCTTAAGCGGCTGTCTGGCACTATCCATCGCCTGGGCCCCTGCTGCTTCAGCGGCAGATGCTGCTGCCTCTACAGAAGCTGCGCAAGCCTCGAAGACGGAGATCATCAATGAAATTATGCAATATCTGGAGTATTACAACGTTGAGGGTGTGGACCAGGATACACTTATCCGCGGTGCAATTGACGGTATGGTAGGCACATTGGAAGATCCTTATAGCCAATACTTCACGAAGGAGGAGGCTGCTGACTTCGGTCATCAGGTCGATCTGGAATATGTCGGCATCGGTGTCCGGCTGATGTATACGGCCAAAGAGCTATATATTGAAGAGGTCATGAGCGGTTCACCGGCCGAGGCTGCAGGGCTAAAGCGCGGCGACTCCATTCTCAAGATCAACGGGGTGCGGGTGGCTGATACGAACGGCGATGAGCTGAGCGGCAAAGCGGGCACGAAGGTCTCTCTGCTGATTCAGAGAAACGGAGCTAACAAATCCTATACGGTAACCCGCAGTGAAATTGCTACAAGCTCCGTAACCAGCAAGATGCTTAACTCTAAAATTGCTTATATCTCCATCAACGGCTTCACCCAGACTGCCGATGAGGAATTCTCCGCAGCGCTGGACAAAATGCGTTCAGGCGGCATGAAATCGCTGGTTCTTGATCTGCGAGATAATACGGGCGGTTATATGGACAGCGCCCAGAATATCGTCTCAAAGTTCATGGATTCCGGTATTATGATGTACACCTCCGATCAGACCGGTACACTGAAGCCGGTCGCAATTACGAACGGCAGCAAGATCGGCGTGCCCGTGGTCGTATTGACCAATGAATATACGGCCAGCGCCTCCGAAGCCTTAACCGGTGCACTTCGTGACAACAAGCTGGCTACAGTTGTAGGCACACGCTCATACGGAAAGGCCCGGATTCAGAGCCTGATTCCCATGTCCGGCGGCGGCGAGCTGAAGCTGACCACCATGAAGTATCTGACTCCGAACAAGGAGGACTTCAACCATATCGGGCTTGCGCCTGATATCGAGGTCAAGGGCAAAACTGCCCAGTTGATTACCGCTCTGCAAATTGCCGGCATGAAAGAGATTGTCGCGTCTGGTGACCATCATATTCTGGATATCAACGGCACTGCTTTTGCCGGAAATGTAGGTCTGATCAAGCAGGGCGATAAGGTGTATGCTGCCTCCCGTGTCCTCGCCGCGCTAGTGGAGAATGAGGTCTCCTGGGATGCCAAGAATAAAAAGGTAATGCTGACCACCGGCGCCGGTAACGTATTCGGGTTCACCCTGGCCTCCAAGGAGGCGCTGTTCCAGGACGGAGAGTCCTTCATCGAGCTGAATGCCTTCAAGAAAAAGTTCCCTGCGCTCGTATGGAGCTACAATGCTTCACTGAAACAGCTGAAATTAGCTGTGAAATAGAATCGTCAGAGGTTTTTCGCATACCTTTGGCCCGTGCCCTCTCGCCCGCCCATAGAATTAGAAAAAGCCCCTTCAGCTAGTGTGCTGAAGAGGCTTTTTGAGTTACATTGAGAAACCGGGGGTACATGCTGTCCCCATTGGCTATCGTTCTAGTTGTCCTGCTTGTTTTGGTTACTATCCTGTCTGCTCTGGTTGTCCTGCTTCTCCGGTCTATCCTGCTTATTCTGATTCGCCTGCTTGTTAGACCGGTTGGAATGGTTGTCTTTGTGTTCTCTGTTCTGCCGGGCATTATTCGGTTGGCCTTGCTGGCCTCTGCCCTGGAACTCTTTATGGTTCTTCTTGCCCTGGCCTTCTTTGTTGCGGTGATTGCGGCTCTGGTGCTCACGCACCGGTCTGTCTTTGGTTACATGCTCCCGGCCTGCACCCTTGGTCTGCGGCTCCCGGTGTTCTTTTACCGTCACCACCTGTTCAGCATCCTGCTCCAGATCCTCGTCTAGCTCCGGCTCCGGGATTTCCTTGATCAGAATATCCTTGAAGCTTCCCTCCTGCGGGGACTCCTTCAGCTTATGCAGCACAAAGTACGCACAACCAAAGTTACAGTATTCGTTAATATAATCCACCATGCCTGAGATGGCCGTGTCCCGGTTCACTTTAGGGTGATTATCCCGGTAAAAGCCTTTGAGGCGCAATTGGCTGTAGCCCCAGTCACCGATGATATAATCGTACCGGTCCAGCACTTCACTGTATCTTCCGCGAAAAGCCTCAGGGTTCCAGCCATCCTTATGATCGAGCATCAGCTCGTAACCTTTTCCACCTATAACGATCAAGCGTGTGTCGCCTGCCTTTCAATGATATCTAGGGGGGCGTTGATAAGCCGTCATTGCGCAGGATTTTGAATTTCCGGCCGCTGCCGCTCCTACAATTTCAAAATCCCTCTCCATGACTCCATCAACGTGAGGGGGTGCAAACGTCACCCAAGAACCTCGCCGCTACGCAGCATCGGTCCTTTCCCCCTTTTTAAATCTAAATCCAAACATTAAAACCAAAACCTATCTACTGTGACTCCGTCACGCGGCAAACTTGTTTTCACAAGTTTTTATAAAATCGGACCCAACGCAAATAGACTAAAAGACCTACCTATGCCTGTGAAACGGAACGCGCCTCACGGGCCACGGCAGCAGACTTTACCTGCTCATGGGCACGATAAGAGCTGCGCACCAGCGGGCCGGCCTCCACATGGCTGAAGCCGCGCTTCAGGCCCTCTTCCTTCAGCACCGCGAACTCCTCCGGCGGATAGTATTTCTCCACATTCAGATGCTTCGGCGAAGGCTGAAGATATTGTCCTAATGTCAATATATCACAATCTACGGCTCTAAGGTCATCCATCGCCTGCAGAATCTCATCCCACTCCTCACCGACGCCAAGCATAATGCTCGATTTGGTCGGAATCTCCGGCTTCATCTCCTTGGCCCGGCGCAGCAGCTCCAGGGAACGACGGTACTTGGCTCTGGCCCGGACACGGTCCGACATCCGCTCCACAGTCTCGATATTGTGATTCAGGATATCCGGATTGCTGTTCATCACGGTCTCCAGGCTCGCGCGGTCCCCCAGGAAATCAGGAATCAGCACTTCAATGCTGCATAGAGGAAGGCGCTTACGGATCGCAGACACGGTCTCGGCAAAAATCGCCGCACCCCCATCCTCCAGATCATCGCGGGCCACGCTCGTAACCACACAATGCTTAAGCTGCATGCCTTCGGCAGCCTCTGCCACTCGTTCCGGCTCCAGCAGGTCCAGCTCGGTCGGCAGGCCTGTATTCACCGCACAGAAGCGGCAAGCGCGCGTACAGATATCCCCCAGAATCATGAAGGTCGCCGTGCGGTTAGCCCAGCATTCATAAATATTCGGGCAGCGTGCTTCCTCGCATACGGTATGTAACGTCTTCGAGCGCATCATACCCTTGATTTCCTGATATTCCTCACCGGTGGTTAACTTGATTTTGATCCAGTCTGGCTTGGGCTGTTTGGCTGTTCGATTAGTCAAAGTGATGAGACCCCGCTTTCGATCTGAATGTCATGTCAATTTATTTCACAGTCAAAAGTTGCTGCCTCATATTATAGCATGTGAAGTAGTCCTTTGCCTGTTTTTGTGAACCTTGGAGCAGTCATGGATAAAAAAAGTCCTTTTGCTTCAATCTAAAGAAAAGCACCTGGCCCGAGTGCCGCTTCCGCAAACCTATATGCAATTCATGCGCCCAAACGCAGGAGGATGAGATCATGCTGGCCTTAATAAAGAGCCCCTACACCCGCAGAACCTTGATGTGTATGTCTGCCGCCGCCCTGCTCTGGAGCGGTAGTCCTGCCGAAAGTACCCAAGCTGCCCGTTATCATACAATTCCCGAACTGAGCTCGGGCAGTCCTGCTCCCGCAGACAGCAAAGAGACTGCCGCCGCTGACCGCAAGCAGCTCTTTGAGCAGATGGGCGCGGCAACGGGCATTCCCTGGTACCGCTTCGCTGCCATCGATCAGTATGAACGTTCCATCGCCAGGAAAAGCAAAAAAACAGCCGCCGCAGATAGCACTTCTGCAGCGGCCAAGCCAAGGCTTACCGGAATTATGATTCCGGCGCCTGTATGGTCCGGCCCGCTGAACCCGGATCAGGACGATAAGCAACCGGACTCCATCCGCTTCTTCGGCGGCTTCGGGGTGGACGGCTCAGGAGACGGCATCGCCGATCCCGAGAGCGATGCCGATGTGCTCTACAGCATGGCCCGCCACCTGCTCAAGTACGGGGATTCCGCTACGGACTTCAATATCGGAATCTGGGAGTACTATCATAACGGGCGGGCCGCCCAGCGCGTCTCCCAGTTCGCCAAGCTATATGAGCATTTCGGACGGCTGGACCTGTCCGGCAGTGCATTTCCGCTGCCGATCGGGACCAATTATGCCTACCGCAGCACCTGGGGCACCGGGCGGAGCTGGGGCGGCGCGCGCATTCACGAAGGCACGGATCTGTTCGCGCCGCATGGCTTGACGGTGCGCAGCACCTGCTTCGGCATTGTCGAGACCAAGGGCTGGAACCGCTACGGCGGATGGCGCATCGGTATCCGCGATATCGAGAACCGCTACCATTATTATGCCCACCTGATGGGGTATGAGAAGTCCCTGCTGCGAGGGGATATTGTCACTCCGGGACAGACCATCGGCTGGGTCGGCAGCTCCGGCTATGGCAGCCCGGGCACACAGGGCAAGTTCCCGCCCCACCTGCATTATGGCATCTACCGTGACCGCGGCATTACGGAGTGGGCCTTCGATCCTTATCCGCTGCTCAAGCAATGGGAGAACAAGGAATTCCGGCTGCTGAGACAAAACAAAAAGAAGAAATAACACCCGCTTGCTGCGCCCCTCAGAGTCCGTTACTCTTTTACCGTGGACAGAGGTTACAGGTTAGTGCAGCATCAGACAGCCAAATGGCTCGATCTCCACAAGAAGCTTGCTTGAGCTGCGGAGGGTGAGTCCGCTTAACAGATCAGTCAGCACTTTGGTGTCCGAACGGTAGGCGGGCAGCTCCAGATGGTAGCGGTTGGGGGAGTTATTGATAATTAGCCCCATCCGATCCTGCCCGCTGCGCCGGACATAGCCAAGGATCCCCCGCGTCTCATCTGTGAACCAGGGGCGGAAGGCCCCACGGCGCAGCACCTCATGCTCTGTTCTCAGCGAGATCAGCCGCTTGTACCAGTCCAGCAGTCCGGTATGCTGAGCCTGCTCCTCCCAGAGCATCGGCCGTCGGCAATGCGGGTCTGTAGCGCCTTCCATTCCAACCTCATCCCCGTAATAGATCATCGGCAGCCCAATATAAGTCATCTGGAAAAAGACAGCCAGCCGCATCCGGCTCATTGCCGTAGCTTCCCGGTCCCAGCCCCGGCCCCCCTCCTTGCAGGCGGTCAGGAAACGCAGCGTATCGTGGCTGCCCAGCAGCTGGAACATCGCCGAATTGGCCTGATCATTGTACAAGGCCTCCTGGTGCAGCAGCTGCTCCATGAACCGCGACGGCCCCGCAGACTGCGCTGCAAAAAACTCCAGCACCGCATCCCGCAGCAGGTAATTCATCCCGCCGTCGAACTGGTCTCCCCGCAGCCAGGGCCCGGAAGCATGCATAATCTCGCCGATCAGCAGAAGGTCCGGGAATTCCGCCTTCAGCTCCCGCCGCAGTCTTGTCCAGAAGGCCGGAGTCACCTCGTTGGCCACATCCAGCCTCCAGCCGTCGATCCCCGCTTCCCGCACCCAATACCTGGCTACGTCCATCATGTAATCCGCTACCTCGGGATGATCCATATTGAGCTTCGGCATACTCGCCTCCGCCTTGGCGAAGGTCTCATAGCCGGGAGCCGGCGCCCCGCTGACCGGGAAGGAATGGATATAGAACCAGTCCTTGTAGCGCGAAGCCTCCCCATGCTCCAGCACATCCCGGAAGGCAAAAAAGGTATCGCCGGAATGATTAAAGACCGCATCCAGCAGAACCTTCATTCCCAGCCGGTGGGCAGTCCCGACCAGCATCTTCAGATCCTCAAGCGTCCCGAATCCAGGGTCTACCTTATAGTAATCGGAAGTATTATACTTATGCCCGGAAGGCGATTCAAAGATTGGCGTCATATAAATAGCAGTCACGCCAAGCTCTTGCAAGTATGTAAGCTTGTCTGTAATGCCTTGAAGCGTCCCCTGATGGTAGCTCTCGGGGTAAATCTGATAGACCACCGTGTCTGAACTCCAGGCAGGCAGCGCAATAGCCTGCGGGCGGTGAATATAGGCATATTGAAAGGCACCCGCCTGGTCCCTGTTCTCCGAGCTTCCCCGCTCCCCATACCATAGGTATTCACCTGCGGGATTCCCGATGTGGAACAGATACCGGCATTTGCCAGTCTCGGCAGGAATAAGGGCTTCATGAATGTCATACGCTCCGGCACAGCCGATCCGCTCCATCTCTTGCGGAAGCTCATGGCCGGGTGAATCATAACGGTCAGCGTGGATAACCGTGCAGGACAAGGACTGTCCGCTCTGCACGAATAGTCTGAGTTTAAGCAGGCGGGGGCCTGCCGGGAAGGCAAAAGGGTCCTCCGCTGTGTGATATACGAATAACCGGGTAAGCATACTGTATAGTCTCCTTTTATGCCGCATAGAGCAGTCTCAGCAACTGTGTTATTATGACAGGTAGAACAAGGTTCGCCATTAGGGCGTACCATACCGTAAGGACGGGAGGGAAAGCTATGAAAGTTACTATTAAGGATATCGCCCAGGCAGCGGGTGTCGCCAAATCCACTGTATCCAAGGTCATGAACGACTCTCCCAAAATATCCGAGGAAACGAAGGCCCGGGTCCGGGACATCATCAAGCAGATGAACTATACCCCAAGCAGCATCGCCACCGGACTTGCCAGACAGAGCAGCAATACGATAGCTATCCTCATTGATATGTCCAAGGAAAGCGAGTTTCTCAATCAGTTCTTTTATAACATTATCGGCGGGGTGGAGAGCATCATTGGTCCTCTGAAATATGAGCTGACCATTGCCAATATTCAGCATGACCATGCGGAGGGGCA
The DNA here is from genome assembly GCF_038009085.1 of Paenibacillus sp. FSL R7-0210. Lineage (NCBI taxonomy): Bacteria > Bacillati > Bacillota > Bacilli > Caryophanales > Paenibacillaceae > Paenibacillus > Paenibacillus sp. FSL R7-0210. The sequence goes on along the minus strand of NZ_JBBPAR010000001.1, from coordinate 52,890 downwards.
TTTCCTGCAGAGGCTGGTGCTGAATAAGCGGGTGGACGGCATTATTGCCAACACCTCGGTGCTGACTCCTGAGCTGTGCGCGGAGCTGAACCGGCTTGAGTTCCCCTATATCTCCATCGGTGAGATCAACGCTCCGGGAATCTGGGTCGATTGCGACAATGAGCTGGGCGGATTCATGCTGACCCGGCATCTGCTGGACCAGGGCTACCGGTCTGTGGCCTTCATCGGCGGCGAGAAGGATGAGCCGCTCTTCCTGCGCCGTGCAGCCGGCTATCAGCGGGCACTCAGCGAGGCGGGAATGGCTGTGCAGAGCGGCTGGATCATCAATGGCCGGGCGGTGGAGGAGGATGGCTATCAGGCAGCCAAGCAGCTCCTGCAAAGTGCGAATCCCCCCGGCTCCATCGTCTGCATGAGTAACTTCTCTGCTTACGGCGTGCTGCAGGCGGCCCGGGAATTGAATATCTCCATTCCTTCACAGCTGGGCATTGCCACGTTCGATGAATATCCCTTGTCCCCCTACACCACTCCTCCGCTGACTTCACTCGATATGGATACCTTCCAGCTCGGCGCATCCGCAGGACGATTATTAATGGACAAGCTGGATAACAAAGAAGCTGCTGTGAGCGGACAACTGCTGGAGCCGGAGTTGATTCCCCGGTTATCTTCCAAGCGAAGCGGCGGGGCTGCTGCAGAATAACTAGCGAAATAACGGAATAGTAGAATAGCGGAGGACGGTAATCATCCTTTTCAATAGGAAACCGGTTTCCTTAAGCTGAAAATACCACGCCCCCTCCTCAATGTCAACGTATAATCATAGAAGCAGCGGCAGACCGAAGAACCCTTTCCAGCCCTGGAAGGGTTCTTCGTCTACCCGGAATCGCCGGCGCGGCGGATAAACCGGAGCACTTCATCCATCATGGCGGGACTCTCCGCGCTATGGCAGACCATATGTCCGCTTTGCTCCATAATCAGCACCTGTCTGCGTTCCGAGGGAATCGTCTGCCGGAGATAGTCCGCACTTTTGAATTTCACCAGATGATCCCGCCTGCCCTGTACAATCAAGGTCGGCACCTTCAGCTGCGGATAGACCTCGAAGCTCTCACGCACCAGCCGCTGGAACTCCCGCGTGGCTCTCATGGGTGTAGAACCCCATTTGCTGAGATAATTCCGGAGCATCTCCGGGCGGACCAGTGTGCGCAGAATCTCGGCCGGGTTGAGCGGATACACCGGGGTTGACAACAAGGTGAGCGACTGAATCCTGGAAGCATACTGAACGGATAGCCGCGATGCAATCAGCGCTCCGGTAGAGAAGCCGATCAGATGTACTTTGTCGGAGCTTGAGAATAGCTGCTTCAGCTCCTCCTCGGCGCTTAGCTGCCAGTCCCTCCGGCTTGAATCAAGCAGTTCCCTTCTGCCGCCTCCATGTCCATGCAGGGTAAACATTCTGGACACATAGCCACTGCGCTCCAGAAACTGTGCAAGCGGAGAAATCTCGTATTCACCTCCGGTGAAGCCGTGTATAAACAGACAAGTCTCCATGCTTCCTCCTCCCCAATCCTCTAATTCATCCATTTATAGAAAAATAAACCTTTGCCACCCTGAAGTCAAGTAGGCACGGTGTCGGCGTCCTTTTAGCGGCGGTAGTGTTTCAGTGAGATAGAAGGATAATGTCTAGCTTGAAACATCTATAGAGGCGCTTAAGCACCAGCCTGCTATCTCTCCCACCAGTTCAGACTTAATGCAGATATAATCGTCCCGACTGCCGCGCTTGAGGAGCTTACGCTGATGCTGATGACATTGTTCGGAGGGACGATAATGCTGCCGGTAAAAGCCGGGTTGAACACTCCCGGCGCAATCTGAACATTCGCCAGCACAGTACCCCCGGAAATAGCTGCGGTGGAGGACTGGACGCTCATGCTGCTTGCTGCCGCGCTGGCCAGATTATTATTTACCGGCGTCACCGTGGACGGCGAAGAAATTGTGCCTCCTTTGACAATGGTAAAGCTGCCAGAGATCGAGGTCAGCACCGAGGTGCCGCCGATACTGCCGCTGATCCGGGACAGATACAAGGTCCGGCCGCTGCCCGCAGGATTACTGATGCGGACTGAAATAACAGCCGAGAGAAGCGACAGCACGATCGTTGCTGAATTCGAGGCATTCGCCGAGAATAATACGGCGGCCTGCGAAGCGCTGATCTCTGGCGGGGCACTGATATCCGGGGCACGGAAGGTGTTCGTCATTTCCACATAGACCGGCTGGTCATTGTCATTGATTACATAGTTGTTGGGCATGGTTCTTCTCCTCCTCTTCCGTTCTAAAATTCCCACCAGCTGATGTTGCCTGTTGCCGCAGTACTCCCTGACGCAATGGTTACCGATATCGTAAGAGAGTTGCCGGGAGGCAGGATCATCCTGCCGTCCATATTAAGGATGACCGGACCTATGGCCAGCAGCATCGACATTAATGTTGCCGGAGAACCTGTAGGCGCAGCCGTTGCGGTCCGGGCAGTGCCGACGCTTGTGACCGAGCTCCCGAAATTATAGTTGACCGGAGTGACCGTTGATCCACTCACCGTTGCATTACGCAGCAAGGTTAAGGTGACCGACGCTGTTCCCGTGCTTGCGATGATGCGGGAGATATACAAGGTACGTCCGCTGCCGCCGGGATTAGCTATCTGCATGACAAGCGGGGTTGAAGTACCCACCGTGGAGGCAAAAGGAATCCCAAACAATAAACCTGACATCGCGGCTCCCGCTTCAGGCAGAGTATCGATCCCGGGTGCAATATAGGTGTTAACCTGCTCGGTATACAGCGGCTGGCTATTCTGATTAAATACAGTCTCATTCGGCATATTCTCACTCCTTCTGTCGGTCTAGCATATTTTCATAGTATGCGAAGCTGTCCGGCAGGTTGTTTGGCGGCTGCGTATTTTTGCAGGGCTAACCCAGTCACTCTCTTAAAAGCTCCATATCCTAATATCACACCATTCGAATGGTCCTGTCCAACTCATGCTTCTCTCTATTAACCCGGCAGCTTATACATGCTTATGGACCCAGACGACGGTTTGGGTCTTTTCATGAGCAGGCTGACGGCAGAAATCGCCCACAGAAAGGATGACTCCATTTGCCAAATTTCAGTTCATTTCAGGCCAATCCGGATAATTTGCGCACACTTATTTTTGGCCGGGACCCCTCGACCCTGATCGACCGGCCGCTAACTACGGATACCAGCGGGAACCTGACCACTGTCATTTTGAACGGCACCATCTCTAGTATACTTGGCGCAACGATCACTGCCGGTACATTAACATCGGCTGGTACAGTAACCAACATCCTCGGCGGTACGATTACTAGCGTGCTTGGTGCGACGATCACTGCTGGTACATTAACATCCGCTGGTACAGTAACCAACCTCTTAGACGGTACGATTACTAGCGTGCTTGGCGCGACTATCACTGCTGGTACATTAACATCCGCTGGTACGGTGACCAACCTCTTAGACGGTACGATTACTAGCGTGCTTGGCGCGACTATCACTGCTGGTACTTTAACATCTGCTGGTACAGTGACCAACCTCTTAGACGGTACGATTACTAGCGTGCTTGGCGCAACTATCACTGCTGGTACTCTATCATCTGCTGGTACAGTAACGAACATCCTCGCTGGTACGATTACTAGCGTGCTTGGTGCAACTATCACTGCTGGTACATTAACATCCGCTGGTACGGTGACCAACCTCTTAGACGGTACGATTACTAGCGTGCTTGGTGCGACTATCACTGCTGGTACATTAACATCCGCTGGTACGGTGACCAACCTCTTAGACGGTACGATTACTAGCGTGCTTGGTGCGACTATCACTGCTGGTACTTTAACATCCGCTGGTACGGTGACCAACCTCTTAGACGGTACGATTACTAGCGTGCTTGGCGCGACTATCACCGCCGGTACTCTATCATCTGCTGGTACGGTGACCAACCTCTTAGACGGTACGATTACTAGCGTGCTTGGTGCGACGATCACTGCTGGTACTCTATCATCTGCTGGTACAGTAACCAACATCCTCGCTGGTACGATTACTAGCGTGCTTGGTGCGACTATCACTGCTGGTACTTTAACATCTGCTGGTACAGTGACCAACCTCTTAGACGGTACGATTACTAGCGTGCTTGGTGCGACTATCACTGCCGGTACTCTATCATCTGCTGGTACAATAACGAACATCCTCGCTGGTACGATTACTAGCGTGCTTGGCGCAACTATCACTGCTGGTACGCTGAGCAGCGTAACGTCTATTTCCCAGCGCAGCTTCATTGAGCTGCCTACAACGGCAATTGCAACCTCGGATACCTATACACCGCTGCCGGCCAACAATACCAGTGTCCTTGGCACCTATTCCTACTTCATTGTGAATACCGGAGCCAATCCGGTGAATACACGGGTCGAGATCAGTGCAGACGGAACCAACTATTTCGTCGATACGACCGGAGACAATCCGCTGCCAGCAGGTTCTGTAGACGTTATTGTGCCTGCCCGGTTCCTGAAATACACCCGCCTCTCCTATCAATCCGCCACGCCGGGTGCGGCTTCTACGCTTAATGTTATTTTTGATGCACAAGGAACGTAAGCATAATTTCCGTCATACGATGCAGGAGCCAAGAGTGCATGGATACCCATGTACTCTTGGCTGTGCGTTATTCCGCATCTACATAAGACGGCAGCAACGCATATACATTCTTATTTTTGCAAAATACCCGGAGGAATTAAGGCCCGCGAAGGAGGAACGATCTTGAATCAATCTGCCAAACCTACACTAGGAGTACAGCTCATAGTCAACAATGAAGCCGAGCTGCTCCCACGTTGCCTAGCTAGTCTGCAGGGCGCCGATGAAATCATCGTGGTCGATACCGGCTCCACGGACCAGTCCGTGGAAATCGCCCGGAGATACGGGGCAACGGTCATTGAAGCCCAGTGGAACCACCATTTCTCAGACGCACGCAATACCGGTCTCTCCCATGCGGCCAGCAGTTGGATACTGGTCCTGGATGCAGATGAAATCCTTCAGACTTCCATAGATTCAATCAAGGAGATTCTCGGAGGCAGCACAGCCGAAGCGTACACGGTGCGCATAGAGAACCTGCTGGGAAGCAGGCCCGAGGATCGTCTGTATCACCATCCTGTGCGGCTGTTCCGGGGTGGGCAGGGCTATCTTTTCAGCGGGAGAATTCACGAAAGTGTAGAGTCCTCTATTCTCACAAAACATGGGTCCGCCTCCATTGAGGCCAGTCCAATAGAGATTCTTCACTTCGGCTACCTGCCCCCGGTTATGAGCGCCAAGCATAAAATCAGCCGCAACGAGCACCTGCTGCGGCTTGCGCTTGCGGAAGAGCCTGACGATGTGTTCAGCCGTTATAATCTGGCAGTCACCTGCTGTCAGGACGGACGGCTGGAGGAAGCCGGAGAACTGCTGCGCCAGAGTCTTACCCTCGCTCCGCTTCAGGCTTCTTACCGTCCCTCGATCATTCGCGATCTGTGCAAAATCGATCTGGCCGCCGGTCATGTGAAAGCGGTCGACAGCCTGCTGACCCGCGAGCTGACACGTTATGGAGATTATCCCGACCTGCATTACATGCAGGGCCAGTCGTGGGAGAGCCAAGGATTCTATGAGCGCGCCGTCCAGTCTTACCAGCACGCCATAGATACCTCGTCTGCCCCGGCTCCGCGCAGAGCATACGTCACTGAACAGGGCATGGACAGCTTCCGCCCGCTGCACCGGATGGGGGCCATTTTCCAGCAGCTCGGGAAGCAAAAGGAGGCCGCGCAGCTGTACCATCGTGCGCTTCAGCAGCACTCCCTGTATCTCCCCGCTTTGGAGGGGATCGCTGCTGCTTTTCAGGAGCTGGAGGTGCCGGAGGGAGAGATCGCCGCACTCTTAATACAGTTGACCGGCACAGCACAGCGTGCTGCCAGAACCGCAATTATCGGTACTTTATATCGGCTGGGCGCTTATAAGGCAATTGCAGAGCTGCCGCCTGCGGTCTGCCCGCTGGAGGAGGACACCTTGCTGTTCCTGCTGTCTTCCTGGATCATTACCGGAAAATATCATACGTTCAGGAAGACAGCCGACAAGCTGCGGGCCGGCACTCTACAGCTCTCAGCCGGAGGATTGAACACAGAAACGGTGCGGCAGCTATGGCTCCTTGAAGCCATGGTGACATGGGAACTGGGCGAGAAGCTGCAAGAGGAGCTCTGGCTGCAATCACCTGCGGAAGTGCGTTCCGAATTGCTGGAGATCGATGCAAGGTTGTCGTCCGATGCTGCCGTGCAGCAAGCGGAGTTCGCCGCCTTCGGGGAATCCCCTCTGCTTGCCGAGGTCATCCGGCTTGCTGTGAAGCACCAGTTCATCGCGCTGGGCAAGCGGCTCGTTGAACGCTTCCCAGCGCATACAAGCACTCTGGCAGAGGCGCTCTATGAGGAAGGCTGGCGTGCAGAGGCGGGGGAACTGTTCATTGGCCTTGCAGGCAGCAAGGAAGCTTCAGGGGCAACCCTACGGTATCTCGGAGAACTGCTCATAGATAAAGGGCATTATGCGGAGGCTGCCAGCTGGTACCGGCTTGCCCTGGGGGAATCGCCTGCAGACGATGCAGTTAGTACCGGACTGGCGCTCTGTTATCTGCATCTGGCGGAGCAGCGCCTCGCAGAAGCTGTAGAACGTCTCCTGGGGGTGGGGCAGCCGGCTCAGGGTCCGCTTCAGGAGGACAGTGCAGCGGTGGCTCAATCCATCGCGGTGCTGCGCCGCACCCCTTGGCATACGAAGTGGAATTACACCCAACGGCAGAGAGGAGCAGGTCTGAGCTAATGACCACGAAACCACACCAACCGCTGATTTCCTTATGCATGATTGTCAAAAATGAAGCCGACAACCTGGCCCGCTGTCTGCGGAGTGCGCGCGGGGCTGCGGATGAAATCATCATTGTGGACACCGGCTCCACCGACGCCACCCGATCCATTGCCCGCAGCTTCGGTGCCCGGATCATCGATTACCCGTGGAACGGGGATTTTGCCGCCGCACGCAATGCCGGGCTGGCCCTGGCACAGGGTACCTGGATTCTGGTGCTGGATGCAGACGAGGAACTGGAGCCTGGGAGCCGGGATGAGCTGCTGGTGTGCGCGAAGCATACGGAGTATGAGGCTTTTTTTGTGCGGATTCATAATCATCAGGGGATGGAGCGCGCTTCGCAGACCCTTACGGTTAACCCGATCCTCCGTATGTTCAAGAACCGCCCGAAGTATCGCTTCAGCGGCATTATTCATGAGCAGATTGCGGCTTCCATTGTGCAGGAGACCCCGGCGGCCGCGATGCATATGAGCACCGTGATTGTTCATCACTACGGCTATGCCGACGGAGTTGTGGAGCGAAAAGACAAAATCAGCCGTAATCTCGGATTGCTGAAGCAGCAGCTGGAGGAGAGTCCCGGAGATGCTTTTCAGCATTTCAATCTGGCGGTTGAATATATGCGGCTTGGCGATTACGGGCAGGCGCTGGAGCATATCGGCACCTCGCTGAACCTGGCCGAGCCGGGCACTAGCTATATTCATCTGCTCTATAAATACAAAGTCCGCTGCCTGGCGGTAACCGGTGATTACCCGGCTGCGCTGGAAGCCTGCGGGCAGGGAAGCTCGCTCTTCCCGGACTATCCCGATCTTCACCATCTCAAAGGTGCGCTGCTGCTGCAGGTCGCAGCCTTAGCCGAAGCCAAGGCTGCGCTATGCCGGGCACTGGAGATCGGAGCCTCCCCTCCCCTCTATCATACAGAATCCGGGTTAGGCACATATCTCACCCACACGCTACTGGGGCAGCTCTGCCAGCAGATCGGCGAAGACCATGAAGCGGCAGCCTGCTTCACCAGGGCAGCCCAGCTCCAGCCGGAGCCCTGGCTGCTGATTCCCCGGCTCACGCGCCTGTTCAAATGCACGGGCCGCGAGCCCGAGCTTCACGGCTGGCTGGCCGGGCAGCTGCCCGGCATCCTGACGGAGCAGCGCCAGGAGCTACTGCGCCTGCTGGTAAGGGATGGCTGTTACACAGCGGCGGCTGATATGCTTGAGGGCGGTGTGGGGTCTGGTGTGGCGGCGGGAGCGGTGGATGCTACGGCGCAGAGTGCGGGTGAGATCGATGCTGGGGTAGGTGCTGGAGCGGTAGATGATGCAGCGCTTGAGGTGCCGCCTAGCGCTGATTTGTTGAAGCTGTTGCAACGGGCGGAAGCAGCTTCCGCAGCTGAGCTGAGCTACGATGATATCACCGGGCTGCTAAATCATCCTGCAGTTAACCCGGCGGACGGGAACACCTCACTCCCCTTATCTGCTATTGCTGCGGCTGTGCAGCCCTTGATTCTTTTGGCTGACAAGGTTCTGGCTGCGCTCGCAACCTCGGCAATCTATTCACCAGCGGCTGCGGCAGTCCGTCTTACACTTCCGCTTCCCAGATCAACCGATTAGTATGTCATCAGATGATCGGAGTTGCGATAAGCCTTAATTGTATTTGGTACAACTAAAACGCCTGATTGCTCGCCAATTTCCGGTTTAGTTGTACTTCGTACATTTAAACATCCGTTGATTCTTCCCTCTCCCCTTTTTGGGCAGATTTAGTTGTACAGACTACAGTTATACAATGAAAGTGTGCCTTTTCGCTCGTTTTAGGTGTACGTTCTGCAACTATCCCTGCATAGTCCGTTTTTATTCAGCAGAGTGTCAGTTGCCTGGGCGTTGCGGACTGAGGAGCGTTTATTTTGCAGAAAACGCATGACTGGGAAGAGTTACGGACTCCACGGCGCTTAAAGGCGGATATGCTGCCTTAAATCATCGGTTAGAGTGATAATAGGTTCCTCTGAGTCCGCAACTCCGTAAAAAGTGCTGTTTTTTTGAAAATAACGGCTCTCCAGTCCGTCAGGGTATACCCGCTTGCTTTGCACTCCCGCTTTTTCAATCAGATACTGTTAGAAAGGAGCGTATAGACCATGGATACTCCCGGGATCTCGCTCTGCATGATCGTAAGGAATGAGGCGCAACATCTGGAGCAATGCCTCCTGTCTGTTCAGGGTATGGTCTCGGAGATTATTATCGCGGATACCGGATCAGAGGATAACAGTATGGCTATCGCCGGCAGGTTCGGTGCCCGGGTAATCAGGCTGCCCTGGGAACACGATTTCTCCAAAGCCCGTAATCATACCCTACAGCTGGCCTCCTATGGGTGGATTCTGGTGCTGGATGCAGATGAAGCCCTTGCTGACTGGAAGCCAGAGGAGTTAAAGCTTCTGCTGGAATCGGAGCATGCGGACGGGTATTTCCTGCCTTTTATTCATTATGTAGGTGATGCCTCCGGGCGCGAATACGTGACAGACAATGTGTGCAGACTCTTCCGAAACGATGTACGTATCTGTTTTCGCGGCAGCATTCATGAAGAGGTAGCCTCCAGCATCTGGAGCCTCCCCGGAGGACATATTGCTTATGCCCGTCTGCCTGTCCACCATTACGGCTATCTGGATGATGAGCTTCAGCGCAAAAATAAAGCCAGCCGCAATCTGGAGCTGATCCATGCTGCGCTAGAGCTTGAGCCCGGCAGTGTTCCCCTGCGGTACGCACTGGGGACGGAATATTACCAGCAGGGCAAGTACCCGGCTGCGGCGAACCTGCTACTGCCGCTGCTGGAAGAAGCTCCGCCCGACTCCGGCTATACCGCCGACCTGTATCTCAAAACAGCCTTTGCCCTCCAAGCGGGCGGGCGGCCTGCGGACGCGGAGTCTGTCTATCAGGCCGGGATTGGGCTGTACGCAGATTTCACTGATCTGCTGGAGAGCTATGCGGGTCTGCTGCTGGAGCAAGGGCAGGTATGGCGGGCATACCCTCTGCTCCAGCAGGCGCTGGACAGCGGGGATACCGCACATAAATACCCTTCCTCCTCCGGCAGCGGAACCTACCGCACCCGCCTTTCCGCCGGGCGGGTCTGCGAGCGGCTGTTCCTCTACTCGGAAGCAATGGAGCATTACAGACAGGCGATCGGCTACGCGCCTGATGACGTAACCGCCTGGGAGCAGCTGGCCACGCTGTGCCTGCTGTCCGGGCAAGCGGAGCAGCTGACAGTGTTCACGCGTCAGCTGCTCCCTGCCCTGCCCCGGCGAGTGCTGATCCGGCTGGTGCCGGCCGCACTCAATGCCCGCGCCGCCCCGTGGCTGGCGGCGCTTCTCGCAGCACCGCATCTGCCGGAGGATATCCGGCAGGTGCTTCAGGTGCTGCTGGGGACGCTGTTCCGCGACCCGGAACAGCCCGGGGCCGCATCCGCTGAGCTTGCGCGGATGCAGAGAGGCGCGCCGGATAACCCGTGGGTATCCGGCTATCTGTGGGCCTTGTCCTGCCGCAACAGCGGGATCGCCGCGGCAGGACAAGGCCTGGGGCGGCTGGCGGAGCTGCCGCCCGGGCTTGCAGCCATGCACCGCCGGCTGGCGGGGCAGCAGCCCGGCCCGGCGGAGCATCGGGCAGGCTCTAACAGCATGCAGGAGCGCCAAGTCGCCTCCCCCCATGCTGAAACCAGCCATTCCAGGCTGCCACAATGCCAAGCCGAAGAACAAGAAGACCCTTCTGTTCCGGCAGAATGTTCCTTCCCGGCCCCCGATATCGGCAGCTTAGCCGATTCGGAATACCGCGCAGACACACCGCTTAGCTCTACAGATTTTTCTTACACAGCACAACTGCTGCTTCAAGCAGGCGCTTGGGACACACTGCTCCTGCTTCTGCTTGACAGGCCGCTTGGCGCTGCACACTTTCTCTGGAGCAGACTTCCCCTGCCACTGCTGCAAGGAATGCTGCATGCACCTGCTTCATTTAGATTACAGTGGTGTGCGGAATATACCGGGCAATCTCAGCACCATAGATTGCCCGGGGATGCTGCCGAATGGCTGCTCTATGCAGCCATAGCTCAATCCTGCGGGCAAGCTCCACAGCTTACGTCAGACGATGAACAGACGCTACTGCAATCCGGCAGCGCTGCCGCAATCACTGGCCTCAGTTATTACATGCTGCTGCTTGCAGCGGAGGTTCACCCGGAGGGGAGCATCGCCGCTACTGGAAGCATTCCGTGGCTGCTGCTTGTGAAGTCGGTGCTTCAGGGTGGGGATGACGGGAGGTAACAATGTCTGAAGCTCCGCTTGGTTTCAAAGCTTTACTCATTAATACTCCCTTGCAACTGCGTTTCAAACATATGCGCCAAGACATCAATGAACTCAATCATGACGGGAACTGAATTGTCTTTGCCGCCCAATGTTTGGAATGTAATTTTTGACTTTTGCAAATCAACTGTATAAGAAACAATTTCATTATCATGAATATTTTGCATTCGTCCCCAACCTCCCAGTGAAAATCCTGCTCAAAATACAACATTACCCTGCTCATCCCGGCTACATTCCAAAATTACTGCATAAAAAGCAGGATTTTTCATCCTCCAAACGCTTAGCGGGGGCAATTCTTGCATTTTATACAACAACTCTATCATATCCCCGGATATCCCGGTTTCCGAGTTGCAATTTGTACAACATTATGGGAATACAGGGGGAATAACATTAATTGAATGACGCATTCCTCTCCGGCACCACGACAAAAAAGGCCCCGTCATAAGCCAAGGCCTCATTCCTCCTGTATTCACCTACGATAAGCCGACAAGCTTACCACCGGTCGGTCATCCTTACCGGCTTGATAACGCCTGCACCGAGTTCCAGTCTGTCGATGCATAACATGCGGTTGCCCGGCTCCCGGTCTCCGATGAGTCTGCGGTGATAGACGATCAGCCATTCATCGCGCTCCGGCAGATGCAAATATCCATGATGGCCGGGGCCTTCCGCCACCGGCTCCTGCCTCTCCAGTATGGTCCCCAGGTTCGGGAATGGACCAAGCGGGTTGTCGCTTACGCCATAAGCGACCCGGTAGGTCCCGTTGGTCCATCCGCCCATTGACCACATCAGATAATACAGGCCGTCCTTCTTGATCATACACGGCCCCTCCACATAACCCGGCGGAGTGACGGAACGGATGACCTCTCCGTCCGGGAACGGAACAAACCCCGTCATCTCCTCATTCATCCGGGCCACGTTGCAATGGCCCCAGCCCCCGTAATACAGATAGATTGCACCGTCATCATCCTTGAACAGATGAGCGTCGATCGGCTGTGCGCCGTGAATGAACCCGCCGATCAGCGGCCGGTGGAGATACCCTCTGTAGGGGCCTTCGGGAGCATCCGCAACAGCAATCTCCAGCCCGCCGGCTTCGCCGTCCTTCTGGATATCGTTCGAGGCAAAGACCAGATAATGCCGGCCGTGATGCTCAATCTGGGTCGGAGCCCATACCGCTCTCCAGATCCAGGGGAAATCATCCATTTCGATGATCCCCTCGTGGGTCGTCCAATGAATCAGGTCAACGGAGCTGAAGGCATCCAGATTCATCTGCCGGGTATATTCCGTGAAGGATCTGGTGGCATACACATAATGCCTCCCCCCATATGTTCTGGCCTCCGGGTCAGCATACCAGCCCGGGATAACCGGGTTCGTAATTCCGCGCAAGCGAATCTCCTCCTTTGCTCTGCACTAGCGAATTCAATAGCTGTACAGGCCACTTCCTTCCCGTTCCCGGACCCAGACCTGCATGAAACCAGGCTCCCTGTTGTCCCAAGCATAATAGGGGATGAACCTGAGCGGCCTGCCGTCTGCATCCCGGCTCTGCAGCACCGTCACCCCGCCCAGCAGCTCCGGCAGATGCTTCACCCGAAACCTCGCTCCGGCCGGCAGGGAGAAGGCATCATAGGAACTGCCGGGATGGTCCGTCTGCTCCAGACAATATACAACGGGTCCCCGCTGTACAGCAACCCTCCCTCTGTCCGCCTCCACCTCCGGTCTGGCCCGCACCTTATTCACGGGCAGCTCCAGCTCAAGCACCACCGTATCCCCCGGCGACCAGTTCCGCTCCAGCACGATATACCCCTGATGCGTCAAGGCTTCCGCCTCCCCGATGCTGATGCCTCCCGCTTCTACTAGGTATCCGCTGCACCACTCCGGTACCCGCAGCCGGATACTGAATTCGGCGCTTGCAGCAAGGTTCACCTCAAGCTCTATCCGGCCATCCCAGGGATACCGGGTGCTTACCTTCAGCCTGACACCCAGCCCGCTGCCGAGCACCAGTTCCGCTTCGCTGTTCATATATTGATTCACCGCCAGGCCATCCTCTGTAACAGCATAGGCGTACTGGCCCAGGGATGGCAGAAAGCGGGCCAGATTGGTCGGACAGCAAGAGGTTTCAAACCATGGGACACGATGATGCCCGCCCTGGGAAGCAAGCGGATTCTCATAGAAGTACTTATCCCCGGACAGGGAGATTCCTGACAAGGCGCCATTATAAAGCTCACGTTCCACCACATCGGCATATTTACCGTCCCCGAACGTCAGATTCATCCGGTGATTCCAGAACACCATGGCAATGGCGGCGCAGGTCTCGCAATAGGCGGTCTCATTGGGCAGATCATAATCGGAGGTGAAACCTTCATTGTGCCTGGACGGCCCAATGCCGCCCGTTACATACATGTTGCGCTCCACCGTATGTGTCCAGACCCGGTGCAGAGCCTCCGAATAAGCCGAATCTCCAGAAGTATGGACAATATCCGCCATGGCCGTATACAGATACATGGCACGGACGGCATGGCCGGTGACCTGCTTAATATCGCGGACGGGGACATCGTCCTGGCAATAGGCCGGTCCCCACTCCGGATTATCCCAGATCGCGCCAACACCATAGCCATGGCCGCGCTCCTCCAGCAGCCAGAGTGCCAGCTTCCAGTAGCGCTCACTCTGCGTCACGCGGTACAGCTTCACCAGTGCCAGCTCGATCTCCTCATGCCCCTCCACCCAGTGCCGCTTGCCGGGGCCGAACACCTCGTCAACATGATCGGCCAGACGGCAGGCTACCTCCAGCAGCTCGCGCTTGCCGGTGGCTTCATAATAGGCAACCGCCGCTTCGATCAGATGGCCGCCGTTATACATCTCGTGCTTCTCCATGTCCGTCCACTTGCCCTGGGGATTCTCCAGGGTAAAGTACGCACACAGATACCCGTCTTCTTCCTGCGCAGCCGAGATCAGCCCGATGATCCGGTCAGCCTCAGCCTCCAGCGCCGCATCCCGCTCTGACATCAGCGCATAGGCAATGCCTTCAAGCACCTTGTAGACATCTGAGTCGTTATAATATTTGCCTTCGTAATGCCCTTCCAGCAGTCCTGCTGCCTTGGCGAAGTTATTGATGCGGCCGGTCTCCTCACATTTGGACAGGCAATCCGGCAGCGTGGTCTGCCGGAGCACCTTCAGACGCGGCTTCCAGAACTCGTCATTGATAGTTACACAGGTGAAGGACACATCTTGCCAGGTATGAATCTTCGATTGTTGCTCTGCCATTTCTGTTCCCCGCCTCCTTTATCCTTTTAATCCCGTTAAGGTTATGCCCTCCAGGAAGTACCGCTGTCCGGCCAGAAACACAATGACGCAGGGCAGAACGACGGTCGCCGAGGCCGCCATCAGCAGATCCCACTGCGCGGTATAGGTGCCCTGGAACATTTGCAGGCCCAGCGCAAGGGTGAACCATTTGTCGCTTTTCAGATAGATCAACGGTCCCATGAAGTCATTCCAGGAGGCCAGGAAGCTGAACAAGGCCACTACGATAATCGCGGAACGGCTTAGGGGAAAGATGATCCGGGTATAGATCTGCCAGTAATTCGCCCCGTCCACATAGGCAGCTTCATCGAAATCGCGCGGAATGGTCAGATAGAATTGCCGGAGCAGGAAAATATTGAAGATCCCCCCGCCGAAATAAGCGGGCACAATCAGCGGATACAACGTATCGTAGAACCCCATCATCTGCCAGCCCAAAAAGCTTGGGATCATCGTCACCGCCGCCGGCAGCATCATGCTGGTCATCAGGACCGCGAACACCGCATCCCTGCCCTTCCACGGAATCCGTGAGAATCCGAAGGCTCCGATGCTGCTCGTAATTACGGTTCCCACCAGCACGGTGACCACGATGATGAGCGTATTCTTGAAGAAGACATCGAACGGCAACACCGTAAGCGCCTTATGGAAATTGCCCCATTGAAACGGCTTCGGTATCCATTCGGGGGGCATGGTGAATATCTGCGATAAATTCATCAGCGAGCTGCGGATCAGCCAGACAAACGGAATGATGAACATACAGGAGATTAGGATCAGCGCCCCGTAACCTGCGGTAAGTGAAAGCTTCGATGGCCTCAAGCCCGGCCCCCCCCTTCGTAATACACCCATGACTTCGAGGTTCTGAAGACGATGAAGGTGAAGAACAGAATAATGACGAACAAGATCCAGGCCAGCGCGGACGCATACCCCATCTCGGCATCCCGGAAGCCTGTTCTCCACAAATAAAATACATAGAACAAACTCCGGTTATTCGGTCCGCCCTGCGTCAGAATGTAGGCTTCGTTGAAGACCTGGAAGGAACCGATAATCGTCATGATTGTATTGAAAAAGATTGTCGGGGTGACCATCGGAACCGTCACATGGCTCAGCTTACGGAACCAGCCCCCTCCATCCACCTCAATGGCCTCATAATACTGCCGGGGGATGCCGGATAGTCCGGCGAGGAAAATAATCACCGTGCTGCCGATCCCCCAGAGCGTGGTAAGTACGACCGAGGGGATCACGCTGCCTTCGCCGTACAGCCAGTTGCTGGTCGGCAGATGCAAGCGGCTCAGCAGTGAATTGATGAGGCCCAGGTCAGGGTTAAGCAGCCACATCCAGATCATGGCCGAGGCCACCGCCGGAACAATGCTCGGCAGGTAGATGATCGTACGGAAGATAGCCCTTCCCTTTACATTGAGATTCAGCAGCAGCGCAATCCCGAAGGAGATGAGAATCACCGCAGGCACACGCAACACGACGAAATAGAAGGTGATCCCCAGCGATTTATAGAACAGCTCATCTTCACCTGAGAACAGCCGCAGGTAATTATCCAGACCGGTGAAAGCGGTCTGCTCTTTGAACACATTATAGTTAGTCATGCTGAGCACCAGGCTGGCGATCATGGGACCCAGCGTAAAAATGGCAAACCCAAGGATGGCGGGGGCGGTGAACAGCAGCCCGTAGAACATTCCTTTTCGCATACTGGCCTCCAGTCTTGTTGATTATTCCTTGATATCGCGCCGTCCCTTAATCTGGGCCTGGACCTTTGCCGCGATGGAGTCCATCGCTTCCTGGGCCGTCTGCTGGCCGAGCCACACCTTATCCAGCGCAGGATTGACCAAGTCCATAATATTGTTGAAATTCTTCACATAGCCGGTCGGGGTCTGATGCCCTTTGGTCAGAATCACATCGACAATGGCTTCCTTATAGCCGGACGGTCTGGCGTCCAGATTCTCCGTCCATTTGGCCAGTAGCGCAGGATCGGTGTACCAGTCCTTGGGAGATGGCATCCAGGTTCCGGCTGTAAGCATGTCAATGGAGGCTTCGGGATCGAGCAGCGCCTTCAGCAGCTCCCAGGTCTCCTGGGGATGCTTGGTGGATTTAAAAATGGAGAACATGCCGCAGACCACGGTGGTGACCGGCTCCTTCATTACAGGCATGACCCCGACATTGAAGTTGAACTTCGACTGGGCGAGGCCTGCACTGGCCCATTGCCCGTCTACCGTCATCGCTACCTTTTTGGTCTGGAGCGCCACATTGGTGGCCGGAATGTTCTTGGACTGCACTGGTGAAGGAGAGACATGGTGGACATTCATCAGGTCGGATATTTTCTGGAGCGCCTCCACCGCCTCCGGCTGGTTCAGCCCGAAGGTTTTACCGTCTGCAGAGATGAAATCCCCGCCGTTGGAATAGATGAAGTTGCTGTACACCCCCCACCAGGTGGAGATATTTGCTCCATATTGCTTGATTCTGGTCGGATCGAAGCCTTCCTGGTCCGCTGTTTTGCCGTTCATGTCCACGGTCAGCTTCTTGGCAACCTCGACGAATTCATCCCAGGTCCAGGCATCCGCCACATTGGACGGAGGAGGTTCAATACCGGCGTCCTTGAAGATATCCTCATTGTAGAACAAGGCGAAGGATTCGGGGCCGGGGCCGATTCCGATAACATTGCCCGGCTCCAGGGAATAGGTAATATTGGGAACCAGTGTATCCGGACTGATGTCGGCATCCGTATCCAGGAATTCCTGAAGATTATAGAATTTGCCCTGCTCCGCCATCGGAAAAGCAATGGTGCCCGATTCCATCATGGCAATGTCCGGAACATCATTCCCGGCGACCATGGTCGTCAGCTTAGTATCATAATCGGCGGCAATATGCTGAAGCTCGACCTTGACGCTCGGATGCTTGGCCTCGAAATTCTGAATCGCTTTTTTATAAGGAGCCACTTCCTCCGGCGAGCCCCAGACCGTCATCCGCAGCTTAATATTCTCCTTCGATCCGGAATTCCCGGAAGATGCGGAAGTGTCAGGGCTTGCAGTATTAGACTTTGAGCACGCAGACAGCACGGCGGCAAGCATCAGAACCAGAGCCAATGTGATGAAGACTGATTTCCTGGGTTGCGACATATTCGGAAGCCCCTCTCGATTTCTAAGTTCAACGGGTTCATAGCTGCAGTCTATGATGTCTTTATTATAAAATATAAGATAGCGCTTACATAACCCTAATCTCTTTGGATTGGTGGACCGGGATTGGCTTATAGCGGCAAAGTAATCACTACCTTCGTGCCTGTCCCCGGAGTCGAGAAGATGGATATCCCGTACTCGCCGCCGTAGGTCATCTGAATGCGGTCAATAGTATTCTTAATGCCCACGGAGGAAGATTTCTGATAAAGAATCCTGTGTATCGTCTCATCACTCATGCCCCGGCCGTTGTCAGCTACCTCGTAATGCCGGGTTCTGCCGTTAATCCAGCCGCGGATTCCAATGAGTCCGCCAGAGCCGATCTGATCGAAGCCGTGAAGAATCGCATTCTCCACAAAGGGCTGGAACAGCAGTCTCGGCACATCGTACGCCAATAGCCGCGGGTCCATATCATACTCCACGGTGAACTTGTCCTCGAAGCGGATTGACATAATATAGAAGTAATTACTCATCCAGCTCATCTCTTCGGACAAAGGTACGGCGTCCCATGTCTTCCGGGAGGTATAATGCAGCATGTTGGACAGACAGACAAGCATCCTGCTAAGCTCCTGCTGATCATTCTCAATTGCCGTCCAGTTCATCACATTCAGCGTATTGTACAGGAAGTGCGGATGCATCTGCATATTCAGCGCCTGTATCTCAGCCTCTTTCTCCTTCAGCTTGATCTCGTAATTCTCCGTCACCAACAGCTGAATCCGGTCATTCATCCGGTTGAAGCGCTGCGTCAGCACGCCGAACTCGTCATGGCTCACCACATCCACGCGGGTCTGGAAATCTCCCTCGCCCACCGATCTCATCGCGCTGAGCAGCCGCTTGATGGGCTTAGTGATTTTACCTGCAATGAAATAAGCGAGGATCAGAGCCACAATCCCCATCACAACAGCCAGTACAGTAATAGATGTCCGGATCACCGGCACCAGGCTGCTCACCAGCCCTGCCTCTGGTATCCACACCACAGACATCCAGCCGGTCACCTCCGAACGGTCGAAGCAGACGATCACCGCTTCGCCGTCCAGCTTCATTCTCCGTGCCCCGCTGTTCTCCCGCTGCAGCTTGTCCAGCCCTGCCTCCTTATAGATCTGTGCAACCTGACCCGGCTCACTGCTGGCGACTACCCTGTCCTGCGGATCAAGCACCATGTAGCGCGAGTTCCCCGGAAGGCTGTCTGCATACAAGGATTTAAGCACCTCGGATTTGAAGCTTATGGCAAGTACGGGGCGCTCCACTCCGGCATCCATTTTGGCAAGCTTCGTATTGCTCAGATAGGTGAAATCCAGCAGGCGTGTAGCCGAGAAGAGATAACGGAACTCCAGATTCCCGCCTTGCAAATAGGACTGGTTGAACATGGACGCGAACTCATAAGTAGGTATCCATACCAGCTTCCCTCCCGCCTGCCGGGCCATACGGTATATATCCGATTGCGTCGGTTCTCCTTGAGGCAGGGGTTGTCCGAAGGTGAAGTAGGAGGTCCATAGCTGGTAGGCAAAGATATCCTGGTTCTGGGAAAAGGTTTTGCCGAGCACAGCCGTCACCTGCCGGTCGGCTGCGAACAGCTCCGCTTCATTCGCGGGGTCCAGCTGGTTGAAGATGCGGAACAGATCCTTATCGAGGAACAAGGACATGCTGTTCTGGTCCACGATCCGCAGCTTGGTGTCCATGACTTCATTATTCTTCCTGACAATCTCATATACATTCTTCTGCGCCTGCTCTGTGATAATCTTCAGGCTGGTCCGGTAGAATAAAGCCCCCAGAACGAGCAGGGGAATGGCGATCAGCAGAATATAGCTGGCCAGCAGCCGGTAACGGAAGGTGATCTTCATGCCTCACGTTTCCTTTGCGACAGCGCATGCTTATAGGCTTTGGGCGACATGCCGTAATACTTCTTGAATACGCGGCAAAAATATTTCGTATCCTGAAATCCGCATTCCAGGGATATCTCATATATTCGGAGCGGCTCCCCGGCAAGCAGTACCTTGGCCCGCTTCATCCGGGCCGCCGTCACATGCTCCGAGAACGTTTTTCCCGTCCTGTTCTTGATCAGTGTACTGAAATAAGAGGGGTTAAAATGGAAATGCTCAGCTGCCCGCTCCAGTGTAAGCTCCTCCTTCATATGCTGCTGTATCCAGCTTAGGCATTCAGCGATCATGCTCTCCCCCTGATCCTGCCGGGATACGGTTAAGGCCAAATGCGCTTCCCGGAGTGCCTGCCCCAACTGGGCCACCAGCTCCGGGTACGAGCGGCATGAGCGGATAAGCAGCGTAGCCGTACCGGTCAGCATCTGCTGCGCTCTCTTATCCAGAATGTCCTGATGCTCACTCCGGATCTGCAGCAGCATTAGCGATGCCTGTTCCTTCAGCAGCATAGGGCTGGCATGTCCACCGTCTGCAAGCTGGCAGAGGGCTTCCACACAAGCTTCCAGAACAAGCGCAGCATCATCCATTTTCAACGCCTCATAGACCTTGCTCCAGTCAGGAACGGCCTCGCGGTAAGAAAACCTGATCTCATCTGAAAACAGCAGCCCCTGCCGGAAATCATAGAAGTTGTAACTGTTGGCCGTTCTGGCTGCCAGATAGGATCGCGGCGCTTCTTCCCGGAGGGAACGGCATTCCGGGCCAATCCCGTGGATGAGCTGTCCGGTATGCGCCCAATCCGCCGCCAAGGAACGGGCAATGGACCGGGCTTCTTCCCGCTTGTCCCCGGTAAGGGCTTCCAGGGTAATCAAGGTAACGGCGGCAAGAGGGCCGTCCTCCGTCATCCCGCTCAAGGGAATGGTGATGGCTTCCCCCCACCTGCCCCAGGCCTGCTCCAGAGCACGGATGAACACGCCGCTGTCCTGTCTCTCCCCGCTGTCCTGGCAGGAGTTCAGCTCCGAATACACTGCGACACCGCTCTCCCGCAGCCAATCATAACCGTCCAGCTCCGCCAGCTCGGCCAAGGACGCACTGCCGTTCAGCCAGGACAGCATGAGCCGGTTCAGATAGGCGGAAGAAGCGAGCTTAAGCCGGTGCTGCATTTCTTCCTCTTCACGGCGCTGCCTCTTTTCCGCTGTCAGCAGAAGGTCGATCCGGCTTAGGACATCCGCTACCTGGTCAATCTCCACCGGCTTCAGCAGGTAATCATAAGCCCCATAATGAACTGCCTTCTGCGCATACTCGAACAGATTGTAAGCGGATACCATTACGACCTTGGTCCGGATACCTTCAAGCTTAAGCCGTTCCAGAAATTCAAGCCCATCCATTCCGGGCATACGGATATCAGTCAATATAGCTTCCGGGCGGTGGGCTTTCACCATTTCCATAGCGGACAAGCCATCCTGCGCCGCCACCACCTGATCCTCCGGCCGAAGGCGTCCGATCAGATTGACCATCCCTCTAAGATGTCTGGACTCATCATCTACAATCAATATTCTCATTAGTCTCAGCCCCCCCAAGATTGGCTTACAGCCCCTTTCAGCCGCAGCGTTGCCCTTATTATAGAAGCCATTCCGGTCCATTCCTAGTGGATTCATATTGGAAAGGTGGATTTGAATACTTACCTCATCGTCCTCATCGCACCGGCAGCCTGCCAACTAATTCCGAACTTTATCCGCATTAGCCCGTATCAACCCATCCGGCACAATAAAAAAAGACCCCCATTTAGCCATTAAATGACCACAGGAGCCCTTACCCCGACATTATCCCCGCTTCTCCCCTACTCCGACCCGTCCCCCGTATTTCCGCCTCCCCCGGACGCATCCGGCGCATTGTTGCCGCCTGCGGCAGGCGTCGGGCTCTCCCCGCTGCCCGCATGTCCGCCTGATCCGCCCGAGCCTGAGCTGCTGTTGCCGCCGCCTGAAGGTGTGCCTTCCGTGCCGGAGCTGCCCTTCTCAGTGTTCAGCGAAGGAGCCGGAATAGCGATGCCCGGGGCGCTGCTGCCGTTCTCGCCGACCGGCTTGCCCTGATTGTCATAGTAGTACATTGGAACGTCACCGACTACCATCAGGTAGGAGACGGGGATCTCTGTGTCCACCACCTGCGGCTCCATGTCAAAGGGGATTACGACCGCTACCTCGGTCACAATGTGAATATAGACCTCAACCAGAATCATATTGATTCCGGCATTTTGCTGCCGGGTATTCAGCTCCACCTTCACGGCCCCCTGAGGTTCGATCTTGATCGGAATATCGGGTCCAAAGGAGGCAATCAGCGGGCTGCCAAGCGCCTGGCCCAGCGGAATACGCTCGCTGCGGTTATGCAGCTCCTGCAGTGTGGACTGTATCACCTCGGCGGCTTGCGAGGTAATCCGCATATGCTCCTTATAGTTGAGCATGAAGCCGGAGATTTTGCCGCTCTTATCCGTCTTCCAGTCAATCAGCGCCTCAGCATTCCCGCCGTCCGCCACCTGGGACGTAATCGCCTTGTTAATGGATTCCGTGGCGATCTGCTTCACCCGGATCTGTGCCAGATGGAGAATCGGCGGCTTCAGGTGCTGCTCCACATAACGCAGCCCCTGCAGCACCGCCAGAAGCAGCAGCAGGCTCAGAACGATCCAGAATCTGCCCCGTCTGCGCGGCTTCTGCCCCTTGCCCCCGGCGGCTTCCTGACGCTTCCCGTCCCTGCTGCCGAACAAGCGGAAGCCGCCGCCGCGCCCGGACTTGCGCCAGACCCGCTGGCCCGGAGCACCCGCTGCTCTCCCGGACGGCTTCGCAGTCCCGTAATCTGCTTCACTCCCGTCCAGCCGGACGCCGGACCTGGAGGGCTTCGCCACGAAGCCCCCGCTCCGTCCCCAGCTCCGGCCAGGCAGACCCGCGCCGGGTCTTGAAGGCTTCGCTTCGAACCTTGCTCCCGAACCCGCACCCGGCGGCCGGATTCCCGCTCTGGACGGTTTGGCCTTGAAGGCCTGGCGGCGCCCGCCCGGCCCCCTCAGACCGCTTCCGCTGAAGTCCGGCAGCCGCAGACGCCCGAAGAGCGGTACGCCTGCGCTCCGTTTCCCCCATTTTCTGATTCTGCCCATGCCCTGCAGTCCCTCCCGACATTCCTGCGGTCAAGCCGCTCCCTGTACTAATAGGCTATTCGGCGCACACGCAAAATAACCCCACAATGTGGGGCTTTCGCTTTGGTGTTTGCTTGTATCCAAGAACCAGATCACCCTAACGAGTGAAATTGGTCCCATTCATTGCGATATTCAGCCTGTATTTGATCCATTCTGAGGGTTGTCTCCCTCACCGCCGCTTGTATGGAGCAGCATTGTTGCACTTCTTGCAGGATTTCTCGAAATTTGTTACTGGCTGTGGCCACATGATTCGCTTTTACTCATACATCCGGACCACACGCCTCTGCCGCACTGAATGTGGTCGGTTTTTCGACCATATCCGGCCCACACGCCTCTGCCGCACCGAATGTAGTCGGTTTTTCGACCATATCCGGCCCACACGCCTCTGCCGCACCGAATGTGGTCGGTTTTTCGACCATATCCGGCTGTTCGGTGAAATCAGAGAAGTCATTCCTATGACTGATCCAGAATATAGTCATCCTGCCGATGCTCCAAGACACTTACCCCCAACTTTATGCACAACTTATCCACATCGGACGCAAATCATAATTTCCTAATCAACAAAAAAAGCCGCCCAACCGCACCGGATGTTTTCACCTGAAAACATCCGGTGCGGGGCGACTTCATAAAAAGCGCTCAACTATAACTTTAGTATCTGTCTTAACCCTATTCCTCTTCTCCCAGCTCCGCCCGCAGCTTCAGGAACACCTGATAGCTCCGCTCCGCGACCTCAGAGATGGCGATCGGGTGGAAGCCCGGCAGATCCGCATACAGCAGATCGTTCAGCGGTGCGGTCCATTGGACCGGCAGCTTAGCAGCCCCCAGCTTCGCTCCCATAATGGAGCCGACGGTGGCCCCGTTGCAGTCGGTATCCATTCCGGCAGATACGGAGGTGACCACCGCTTTCTCGAAGTCATCGCCACCATAGATCAGCGATGCGGCCACAATGGCAGCGTTGTTGTTCGTATGCACCGGGTCGTAATGGCTGAACTCGTTCCAGAGGGTGCTGACCAGCTCACGCTCACTGCCTGCCTGCTGTGCAATTTCAACTCCCCGCAGCACATCCTTAGCCAGTCTGCTCGTCTGCGGAATCTCACTCAACCCGATCTGGACAATCTCCTGGTTGCTGAGGCCTGCGAACGCCGCTGAGATCATGGCTGCATTGAACATCTCGCCATAGATTCCGTTCTTCACATGCGAGAACGACGCATCCCGCCAGCCCAGCTCCGCTGCCAGCTCGGGATGTCCGGCCGCTCCATAAGCCAGGGCATCCGCGCGGATCGCCGCACCGATCCATTCCCGGTACGGATTCAGATGCATCCGTACCCGCTCCTGCCGCAGCGGCCAATCCGCCGGCTTCTCCCCGTGCAGATGGGAGGTCTCCTGAGCGAAGTTCATATAGGCCTGTGTCTCCGCCGTACAGACCTGACTGTAGGTCAGATGCCCGTGCCACAGCTTGCCGATATCCCAGGAATCCCAGTTCAACCCTTTTTGCTCCAGCAGCATCAGGCCAAGCACGGTATAACGAATATCGTCATCGCTCTCCATGTAGCTGATCTTCTCACGCGTGCTGGTGAATGACCAGTCGCTTAAGCCGAGGCCATATTCCTCGCGTGCCGTGGAGTGCTCAGGAGTATAACCTGTAATCGGCCAAGCATCCGCACCGCGGAACCACAGCTCGATATTCTCCCAGCCGGTCCGGCCATCCTTCCCGTACAGGTAATCCCAATATTCCAGCGGCTTGCCCAGTGCGCAGCCTACACTCCGACCGAGCCAGGCCCCGTAGAACCTGTCCCGCCACTGGTCCGGCGTCCAGTCCACCGCTAGCTTGCGCGGACCTTCCGGACGGAGCTGCCTGATCCCCGCCAGATCCGAAGGCTCCTTATAAGGAAAATCAGCGGATACAGGAAGTGCCATCAGCTCCCGGTATACCTCCATCAGCTTGTCCTCATCGCTCCCGGCCGCATCCAGCTTCTCCGCCAGACTGCCCGGCTGGCAGCCTTCCTCGATCCGCTGCTGCAGCTCGAACCTTACCGTCTCCTGCAGACGTTCCCAGCCCGCCATCCGTTAGGATTCTCCTGCCGGAGACCCCAGCTGCCGGTCTAACCGTTCCAACGAATCGAACAGCAATTTGATGAAGGCTGCACGGTCCACACCAAGCAGTACCTCCGTATTCGCAGGCTGGTCCGGCTTCTTGCGGCGGTCGGCCACGGTCATGCCGCGGGTAAGCTTGCCTTCGGTCTCTACCGTTACATACAGGTGCTCGGATTCGAACAGCTCCGGGTGCAGCAGCCAGGCAATGGCGCAAGGGTCATGCAGCGCATTGCCGACAAAGCCCATTTTCTTCCCGTAGATCGAATAGAAATCCAGCAGCTCGCCGACCATGACGGACACGGGACCGCGCGTCTTCAGCTCCTGAATCTCCTCTTCGAAGATCGCCGCTTTATCTGTCACATCCAATCCGCTCATGACAATCGGAATGCCGGATTCGAAAACGATTCGCGCCGCCTCCGGGTCTACATAAATATTGAACTCCGCTGTCCGGGTCACGTTGCCGTAAGCAAGTCCGCCGCCCATTAGAGAGATCTTCTCGATCCGCTCCTTCACTTCCGGGTACGCCATAATCAGCAGGGCGATATTCGTCAGCGGGGCGGTAGGCACCAGAGTGATCTTCTCTTCCGAGGCGCGGATAATCTCCAGCATGAATTCTACTGCCCCCTGCTCTACGGGCTTGAACTTGCTCGCCGGCAGCGCCGGGCCATCCATGCCGGACTCCCCGTGGGCTTCCTCTCCGGTAACAAGCTTGCCCAGCAGCGGTGCCGCAGCGCCCTTGGCTACCGGAATATCTGCATTTACAAAGCTGAGAATCTTGAGCGCATTGTCGGTAATTTTATCCAGAATCTGGTTGCCGCCAACGGTCGTAATCCCCCGGATATCCAGCTCTCCCGGATGTGCCAGCGCAAGCAGAATGGCAATCGCGTCGTCATGCCCCGGATCGCAGTCAATAATGATAGGTGTTGGCATCGTTGTCGCTCCCTTGTATTAGTTGTGAGTGGCTAGATAAGACGCACTTAAGAGTTGAACTCCAAGCTTGGTCGTCACTGCGGTGAACATTTGGACTTCCGGCCGCTGTTGTCACCAGATTTCTTTGATTTTATCCCTCTTCGTCGAGGTTGAAATCCGGTGACAAAGGCGATCGCTAACGCTCCTACAGTTCCAAATTTCCCCTCCGCTTCTTTTTGCTTTTCGTTAATTTCTTTCGTGCGTCTTATCTACCTGGTTTATTTCGTAATAGTAGCCTTCAGCTTCTTATTCTTCTTCCGTGTCTCCGAGACCGCATAGATAATCAGACCGATCACCGTTGCCACATAAGGCAGCGTAGCGATCAGCTCCGCCGGAATCTTCAGCACCTGCAGGGCATTGGATAACGCGTCAGCTGCGCCGAAGAGCAGTGAGGTCAGCGCTGTGCCCACGGTGGTGCTCCGGCCCATGGATTCAGCAGCGATGGCAATCCAGCCCCGGCCGGCGATCATATCGCGGGTGAACAGCGACAGGTAGCCCATCGACATATAGGCTCCGCCCAGACTGGCGAAGAAGCCGCTGAGCAGCAGTGCGCTGTACTGAATGCGGACCACACTGACGCCCACTGACTGGGCCGCATGCGGATTCTCGCCTACAGAGCGGATACGCAGCCCCAGCGGTGTACGGTTGAGCAGATAATAGACTACGAGCACTGACAATATAGAGAAATACGTCAGAATGTGGTGCCCCGACAGAATCGGGCCCAGCACCGGAATATCCTGCAGGAGCGGAATATCTATACTAGGCAGCACTTTACTCGCCAGGGAGGTGGAAGAGCCTTTGTCACCGCTCAGCAGATACAGAATAAATACCGTACCGCCGGAAGCGAACATATTGATCGCCACCCCGCCGAGAATAATGTGGGTCTTGAACTTTAAGGTGAAAAAAGCCAGAATGCCCGCAATCAGCGTTCCCGACAGTACCGCCCCAAGCAATCCCACCCAGGCGCTCTGCGTATAGGCGCTCACAATAACCCCGGCCAGCGCCGAGACCAGCATGATCCCTTCCATCCCGATGTTGATGATTCCGGCACGGTTCGAGATCAGCGCCCCTAGTGCAGCGAACAGAATCGGCGTGGTTACACGCAGGACAGAGAAGGCAAAATCCGTCGTCAGAATGACATTCAGCAGACTGTTCATGCTTCCTTCGCCTCCTTCAGCAGCATGCGGTTCTTCCAGAACTTAAGGAACTGCTCAGCGGATATCAGCAGAATAATGACAGCCTGAATGATCGAGATCATCTCGGACGGAACATCGGAGAGGCGCGACATCATATCGGCGCCAATGCGGATATAGGCCAGGAAGAGCGCCGATACAATGACGGAGAACGGATTATTCTTGGCCAGCATGGCCACCAGAGCACCATCCATACCGTAGCCCGGCAAGGAGGTCCACTGGAACCGGCTGTACATCCCGAGCACTTCCACCGAGCCGCCCATACCGGCAATGAACCCGGCGATCAGATGGACCAGAATGATCACCTTTGCCGTCTTCATGCCTGAATAACGGGCGAAGTCCCGGTTGACCCCGGTCATCCGCAGCTCATAGCCCCATTTGGTCCGGTACAGGAACAGGTGAGCCAGCACAATAAGCACCAGCACAATAATAAGTCCGGTGTGAATCCGCGTCCCTGCAAACAGCTTGCTGAGCTGGGCCGTTTTCTCGAATTTAAAAGAAACGTTGGCAAAGGCCTTGGCATCCCGCAGATGATAGTTCAGCAGGTACAGCCCGACCCCAAACAGGATATTATTGAACATCAGCGAGGTTACCAGCTCATTGGCGTTCCACTTCGCTTTGAGAATACCGGGGATGGCTGAGAGCAGTGCCCCTACGATCGAGCCCGCAAGAATCGCCACTACCGGATGGAACCAGCTGTTCAGGCTGAGATGAATCGCCAGCGCAGTAGTCACGACACCGGAGAAATAGAAGATCCCCTCCGCTCCCAGGTTGAACATATTGGCCCGGAACAGCAGGGAGACCGCAAGGCCGGTGAACATCAGCGGAATCGCCATCTCAATGACATTGCCGATATGGCCCTTCGTGGACAATGGCTCCCAGAGGAAGATTCCGATCGTCTTCACCGGGTGATCACTGACCAGCGAGATAATCAGGAACGCGATAATAAGTGCAATGACGATGACCGCCGCTGTGCGGATCGCCTCGAAATATTTGACTTTAAACATGATATGCGGCCCTCCCGGTCTGCTCTTTGTCCTGCCGGTTAATTCCCAGCATGTAGAGCCCCAGCTCTTCCTCACCGACTGCTGACGGATTATCGAAATAGGCAACAATCTGGCCCTCATACATCACGAGAAGACTGTCGCTCAGCTCCAGAATTTCATTCAAATCCGCTGATACCAGCAGCGTGGCACAGTTCGCCGAGCGCAGCTCCAGCAGCTTCTGGTGAATGAACTGGGCAGCCCCGATATCAACGCCCCGGGTCGGCTGCTCGGCGATCAGCAGCTGCGGATTCGTGGAACATTCCCTGGCTACGACTACCTTCTGCATGTTACCGCCGGACAGCATGCCGATCGGCTGCTGCGGGCCGGAGCAGCGCACCTTGAATTCCTCCACCAGCGCAGAGGCCAGCGCAGCAATTCTTGACCCGTGCAGGAAAGGCCCTTTATTCATATCCTTCTGACGGTAGCGCGTGGAGATCAGATTGTCGGCAATGCTTGCATCTCCGGCAGAGCCCTGGCGCATCCGGTCCTCAGGGATATAGGATACCCCCAGGTTGCGGATGTCCAGAATATCCAGCTCACGAACATCCTTCCCCTTCACCTGTACCGACCCGCTGCCGCCAACCCCGCGCAGGCCGCCGGTCAGCGCCTCGATCAGCTGCGTCTGTCCGTTCCCTTCAACGCCGGCGATGCCGACAATCTGGCCTTCACGGACCGAGAAGCTGATCTCGGAGAGCAGCGCTTTGCCCTGGCTGTCTGAGACGCTCAGCCCTTCCACCGCAAGCACCGGCTTGCCGTAGGGAAGATCGCTTTTGTCATACTTCAGCACCACATCCCGCCCAACCATCAGCCGCGAGATCTCCTGCTCTGTTACTTCCTTAGTATCGAAGACGCCTTCACTCCGGCCGCCGCGCATGATGGTAATCCGGTCACAGATGGCTTTGACCTCCTTCAGCTTGTGCGAGATGAACACAATCGTGTGTCCCTGCTCCTTAAGCTGCTGCAGCTCATGGAACAGCTCCTCCGTCTCCTGCGGAGTCAGCACTGCCGTTGGCTCATCGAGAATGAGAATCTTGGCCCCGCGCACCAGCGCCTTCAGAATTTCCACCTTCTGCTTCATGCCGACACTTAGGTCCTCCACCTTCGCCTTGGCGTTCACTAATAGATTATATTTACGTGCAGTTGCTTCCGTCAGGCGCACGGCCTCTGCATAATTGAAGCCAACGCCCTTCTTCGGCTCCATACCGAGCACCATATTCTCCGCCACCGTAAAAGAAGGCACCAGCATGAAATGCTGATGCACCATACCAATGCCGCGGTCAATCGCGTCCTGCGGGGACTGCAGCTTCACTTGTTCTCCCCGGATATAGAGCCCGCCTTCGCTCGGGCTCTCCATTCCGAACATAATTTTCATCAGAGTCGATTTACCGGCTCCGTTCTCACCCGCAATCGCATGGATCTCGCCTTCGCGCAGAGAGAACTCAACGTCCTTGTTGGCAACCACACCGTTCGGATACACTTTGGTGATTCCCCGCATTTCCAGCAGAGCATTTGCCATGGGTCATCAACGCCTTTCAACCAAAGTTTTATTCATGTCCTTAAGGTTTAACGGCATTACGGATCGCTTCAACCTCAGAGGTCTCCATACCCATTGCGTTATCTACCTTAATTTCCTTATTGATCAGCTTCTGCTTCACTTCTTCAATCTTGGTCTGTAATTCCGCCGGGAATGCCGCCTTGTAGATCTCGTTCTCGGCAATGCCCACGCCGTCTTCAACGAAGCCAAGCACATCGCGTTTACCCATTTCAAGCGTGCCGTCCTGCAGTTTCTTCACTGCGCCAAGGATGGCCGAATCGATTTTTTTAATCGCAGAAGTAACGATCAGGTTGGCCTTCGCACTATCCGTATCCTTCAGCAGCATCGCCTGGTCAGAATCGACCCCGATGGCATATTTGTTCTTTTCCTTCGCTGCATCGAAAATGCCAAGGCCCGTACCGCCCGCCACGTTGAAGATAATATCCACGCCCGAGTTATACTGGATCAGCGACAATTCCTTGCCTTTGGCAGGGTTCACGAAATCTCCGGCATAAGAGACCGCTACCTTCACTTCCGGATCAACATACTGTGCTCCCTGAATGTAACCGACCAGGAAAGCATTGATGCCGGGAATGTCCATTCCGCCCAGGAATCCGATCACATTGTCCTTGTTGGCATTAGGCATATCAGACTGGGTAGCAAGCGCCGCAGCCGCTCCGGCCAGGAAGGAGACCTCATTGGTCGAGTAAGACATATTGTACATATTGGCAGGCGCTTCCTCGATGTCGGTGTCATAGTTGATGAATTTTTTATCGGGATTTGCTTCTGCCGTTGCATTGAACATTTCTGTAATTTCCGAGCCGCCGGAGATGACAACATCCCAATCCTCAGCAGCGATATCATTAAAAGTCGGCTCCCATTTCGTCTTGTCAGCGCCCATTTCCACGACCTTCGTTTCTGCGCCAAGCTCGCTTTTCACCTTCTGCAGACCATTGTTCGCCGCATCAAAAAACGACTTGTCTCCCAGCGTCCCCGGAATCAGCAGCACCACCTTGAGCTTGTCCCCCGCAGCCGCGCCGCCTTCCTCATTCGTTCCCGGAGTTGCTGTCGCACCATTCCCGTTCCCGGACTTGTTGTTTCCGCACGCAGCGACCAGTACCATAACTGCCAGCAACATTAAAGTGAGCATTTTCTTTTTCATGTTCTAAGTTCACACCCCTATTTGTAATAGATCCACCCTGCTGAATAGCATAAAATCCCAATTACACGTTTTGTTGGTCCCTTCGAATCGGGCAGCATGAATAAGCGACTGTTGAAATTCTGAAAATAAGCAATTTACTCTGAAAACCAAACATTTCATGTTACATTTCGCTAAAAAACCGTAAAATATCCGAACAAGATGGCCAGTCCAGTTGAGAATCTTCGGTTTTATTGATAAGATCATATCAAATGAAAACATAAATATTTATATATTTTCGGTCATGTTTTTGTACGATTCGGCTAAATGACGATCAAGGGAGGCTCATCATGGATCGTGTCCTATATATTGTAAATGCAGAACATGAAGCAGGTACCTATATCCCTCCGCACCAGCATGAGTGCTTCGAGCTTGTCTATTACATCCACGGTCAGGGCACCTGCAGCATCGGCCAGCGCAGCTATCACTTCCGGCCCTCTACCTTCGCCCTCATTCCGGCAGGCTTTAAGCATGATGAGAATCATCAGCCCAGCCCGGAGGTGCTGTTCGTCGGCTTCCACTGCGGCAACCCGGTGATTAATTCGCTGTCCGGTGTGTTTGACGACGATAAAGAGCACACAGTACTACAGACCCTGCAGCGGATGAGCGCTGAGTTCAAGCGCAAGCGCGACGGGTTCAGCGAGCTGCTGAATCTGCAGATGAGTGAAATTACCGTCTATCTCCAGCGGCTGCTCAGCGCCTCCGATTTCCATTCCCCGGCAGAGGATCAGATGCAGTATGTGCTCAATTATATGAACGAGCATTACCGCCACAAGCTCTCGGTGGCCTCGCTGGCAGAGATGTCCGGTTACAGCTATGACCGCTTCCGGCATCTGTTCAAGGAGCGGTTCATGCACTCTCCCCACCGTTATCTTTTACTAAAACGCCTGGATTATGCCAAGTCGCTTCTCCTGCACAGCCAAATGCATATTTCCGAGGTCTCGGCTGCAGCCGGATTCGTCAACGACGCCCAGTTCTGCAATATGTTCAAACGGGAGATCGGCCTCTCCCCGCGCACCTTCCGCATTCAGAGCAGAGTCATATAGGGAATAGTCCCCTCCCCTGTCACAAGTAGCTTTTGTACACGAATCTTGCATTTGTTCACTGCGCAGGGGTCCGGCCTGTTCACAGTTGTAAGCTTGTTCTACTGTCCTGTTCATAGGCTGGAGCTTATAATCGTACTATGAACATTTAAGACAAGGACGGTACCCGCAAGAATACACAGTGAGTCAGGGGGCTACTTTGGATGAGACTGAACAAGATCGGCAATCAACGGGCATTGTACAGCAGACTGCTAGTCAGCATTACGCTTTGCGTCTCCTTAACCTTTCTGGTCTCCACCATCATTTATTACAACTACTATATCGGCGTAGAAAAGAAACAGACCTTCCAGTCCGACCTAGGCAACCTCACACAGACCAGCCGCGAGGTCGTGAACATGACGGATGCTGCGCAATCGCTTTCTTTTCAAATCTACCGCAACAGCACCATCTCCAAAATCGTGTTCTACGATAAGCCGGACATCTACGATGTCACCGCCGCCATGTCCGAGCTGGGCAACTATCTAAGCTCCATGCCTTATATTGAATCCATCTATGTATATAATCCCAAGGGCGGACAGCTGTATGTTGCCTCCTCCCATGGTCAGAACGGTGTGTATAACGAGAAGGAGCTGGTCGATACCTCCATTCTGGATATCCTGAGCCACTATCAGAACTATAAGGCGTTCACTCCCATTCCCAGAGTCTATTCCAACGGCGCACAGGAGAACGATCAGGTCCGTGCCTACACCTTCCTGTGTCTGGATGCGATCGGCTGGGACCGGGCCATTAATTCGGCGGTGATTGTGAATATTTCGGCTCCGTGGATCAACAAAGAGATCGCCAGCCCGGCGGATTCCACCAGCGCGACCTATATTCTGGATGATCAGGGCGCCTTCCGCTCCAGCAACAGCCTGAAGCAGCAGGAGCTTACCCCGGAGGAAGCAGGATTCATCGAGCAGCGGATCAAGGGCCGGGAGGCCGGGTATTTCATCGCTCCCTTCGGGGGCGTGAACTCGCTGATCTCTTATACGGCACCGGATGATTTAAGCTGGCAGTATGTACGAATTACGCCGTATGAGATCATTACGAAGCAGACCAACAACATCCGCAACACCACCTTACTGATCGCAGGTCTGGTGCTGGTGGCCGGCATCGGCCTCTCCTGGATCATGTCCAGAAGCCTCTACCTGCCGATGAACCGGATTGTCAGCGAGATGCATATTCTGGAGACCGAGAAGCGCGACAGCATGTTCATGATCCGGCAAAATACACTGCGGGACCTGATCCTCGGCCTGAAGCCGTTGCAGTCCATGCAGCAGGTAGAGAAGCTGCGCCAGCTCGGCATTCATTTCACCTTCAATGATGATTACCGGCTGATCCTGCTGCGGATTGACCGTTACCGGGAGTTCCGGGAAGCCCGCTCCTCTTATCTGCTGGCCTCTAAATTCGCCATTATGAACATCGCCTCCGAAATCTGCGGCCAGACCTACCGCGTGGAGACTGTGGATATGAACGATGACGGGATTCTGGTGCTGCTGAACATTATCGATCCCGTCGAATATACGGATACCGGCCTAATCGAAGCCCTGCTCCGGCAGATTCAGCAGGCCTGCTCCGACTATCTGAAGATCAGTCTTACCCTGACCTACAGCCATATCGACCGTAATGCCAGCCATCTGCATCAGCTCTATCAGCAGGTCCGCGAGGCGTCGAATCACCGCCTGTTCTATGGGCATGGCAGTATCCTGAATGCCCGGGACATCTGTGCGCTGGAGTCCAGCACTTATCATTATCCGGCTGACAAGGAGAAGAGACTAGCGGATGCGCTGCTGAGCGGCAAGCTGACGGACGCCGCCGAGCAGTTCAGCGCGATGATCCGCGAGACCGGGGCCTTCCCTTACCAGACCGCGCAGCTAACCGTGTCCAGGCTCAGCGTCACCGTTAGAGAGATCGTGAACACTATCCAGAAGCGTAACCGCTTACAAATCGATGGAATGGCCGAGCTGCCGAGCCTGGACGCTATCGAGACGATAGAGGAGCTCGAGGAGGCTTTCACCGCCCTCTTCCATACCCTGCAGGAGCAGCTGGCCGGCAAAAAGAACACCAAGCAGCACGACCTCATCTGCCAGATCAACGCCAAGATCAATGAGGATTACATGAAGCCTCATCTGAGCCTGAACCAGATCGCCGATGAACTGGACATGTCACCCATCTATATCAGCCGCCTCTACAAGCAACAGACCATGAACAGCATCGTCGATGTCATCCTGGAGGTGCGGATGCGCGAAGTGTGCGCCCTGCTGGAGAACACCGACCTGCCCGTCACCGCGATCGCCGAGCGCTGCGGCTTCACCAGCAGCTCCTACCTGCACCGGATGTTCAAGCGCAGCTTCGGTACGACGCCTACCGACTACCGGCGTTTAAAGAGCGTGCGGACTATATAAATCGTATTTGTAAGTTTTCGATCTGGGGCCGTGGCCCCAGTTTAGATTCAACTTGTTAACATTTTCACAATTGAAAATGTTAAAAAACACGATATACTAAAATCACATAAGATTGTTTTGCTAACTGAGGAAATTGTACAGCAAGCAAAAATCATATCTTCTTATTTATCCGGGAGGTGTCTTTTTTGGAAGACGTTATTAATTTTGTCCAAGCTTTCAAAGGTCTGGAGGAGCGGATCGATGAATTTATTAATGAGGATTCATTCCTGGAATATTTAGAGGGATCAGAAGCAGTTGTTGAAGGAGGAGCTTATGTGTGGTCCAAATTAAAACCTGCTGAAATTAGTAAACAGGATCACATTAACTCAGATTATATGAATTTAGCAGAAGAGGTCAGAAATGTTTTGACAAATGAACACAGTCCGCATATTGAAAAGTTTGAACGGAGTTGTGCCATAGTATTAAACTATATTCGGCAGGACACTCTGCTGTGGGTCCCTGGACTAAAAAACGTAATTGAAAATATAAAATCAGAACTGGACTTACAGCAATTTTTCATAGAATTGACTAGATAGCACACTTTATCATCCATGGTAACGCTTTGGTGGAACACCAAGCCTTCTTTTGTTCGCTTTGGTGGGACACCAAGCCTTCTTTTGTTCGCTTTGGTGGAACACCAAGCCCTTCTCCGTGTGCACGGAGAAGCTAGGGTACGCTTCACCTCAAGCCCGTCTCCAGATTCGTGGAGACGGGCTCTTCTGCTCTCCCCACCTGCCCCGGAAGCCGGGGGCTGACGCGGCAAGAGGGCCGGGGTTGACGCAGGTGTGCCCAGCGCTTAAACAGCGGAGAAAACGGAATGAATGTGGAGAAGCGGAGCGTTCGCCTTTGTGTCCGGATTTTCACCGCTAAGGTAAAATCAAAAAATCCGGACACAACAGCGATCGGAACATCGTTCCGTTTTCGGAGCGTCCACCCAAGCGCCATCGCCACTCCAGCACCAGCACCAGCACCCACTCCAGCACCCACTCCAGCTCCCGCGCACACAAAAAGCCCCAAAAGCCATTCGGCTCCCGGGGCTCCCTTCATTATTTTAGACCTTTCTCAGCCACATAAGCCTCCCACTGCTTCGTCCACTCCGCCTGAATCTTCTCCAGGCCCGCCTGCTTGGCCTTCTGCATGAAGGTCTCCAGGCCCTTATCCACATCATCCACCAGTCCGGCCTCCAGCGGGAACAGGTACTGCTTCTCTACCTGCTCAAGCGCAGCCTTCTCTGCCTGATAGGAGGTGTAGTCCTCGGCGAAGCCCAGGAACAGGTCCGGCTTCTGGATTTTATCCAGCTCATCAAAGATCGCCTTGACCCCGTCGAAGCCCTTGTCAAACAGCATGAACTCCGGATTTCTCCACGCCCAGCCGTTCATGCCCTCACGGGTGAAGCCATTGGAGGTACTGGTGCCGACCAGCTTGTAATAGCCGTCTTCTACTGTGTAGTTCTTGCCTTCAATACCGTATTGCGTCAGCTGATTATACCGTTTGTCGAGCACCATCTTCTGATAGAAGGCAAGCGCCCGCTCCGGGTTCTTGCTGCTCTTCGGAATAGCGAACCCGTTGTGAATCGGATGTACAGGGGTCGCATAGCCGGTGGTTAAGCCGAAAGGAGAATACGCCAGCTCCCAATCCGGATGAGTTGTGCTGATCTTCATTTTCATATCATTGAACCGGTTAGGATTGTCCCCGAACATGCTGGCCGCTTTACCTGAAGTGACCGGGTCCTGCATCGTATCCTTAATATTCAGCACATTCTTTGGAATAAAGCCTTTATCGGCCCAGCGCTTCATCATCTTCAGCTCTTCTTTTTGCTCCTCGGAGCCCCAGTAGGAGTAGACCGTGGACGGAGAATCATACTTCACACCCATGCCGTACGGCAGCGCGCCGACCATTTTATGCAGCTCCGTATAGATATAATGAAGGTTGTTACCCACATCGCTGTTGAGGGACATCGGCATCATATCCGGCTCGTTTTTGACAATGCCGTCCATATAAGCCTCATAGCTGGCCAAGTCCTTGGGCTCCGGGAGATTGTATTTCTTACGCAGATCTTCGCGGTAGACGAACCCGTTGGTTACATACTCCTTGAAGGTCGCCGGAACCGTATAGATTTTACCGTCAACCTTAACGTCCTCCCACATCTTCTCAGGGACGAATTTCTGGAGCTCGGGAGCCGCCTTAGGTAGCAGATCATCCAGTGCCAGGAAGGCACCGCGCTTCGCATAGGATTGATATTGCGTCCAGTCCGCCGTAAAAATCAGATCTATCGCCTGCCCGGAGGACAGCAGCAGCTTATACTTCTGATCCCAGTCCGTCCAGCTGGTGAAGTTGAACTTCACCGTGGCGTTCAGGTCCGCTTCAGCCATTTTGTTGACCTCCGCCTGGATGGCCGGAAGATCCTTAGGAGCATCGCCGAGCATATAGAATTGCAGCTCCACCTTTTTCGAGGTGTCGATCCCGCTATCCGCTGCCGGAGCAACTCCCTCTGATGCAGGCGGTGTGCCTGCGTTGCCGTCCTTCCCGGCGCTGCCGGTATTGCCATTGCTGTTCCCCCCGCCGCAACCGGCCAGGAGCGATAGAGCGAGCAATCCAGTTGTAAGCGTAACCAAAGATCGTCTGCCTGCTTTCTTTCTCATGAATGAACCCTCCTAGAATTTGTTGTAAGCCCACGCTTCCCCGATGCCCTCGTGCAGTTCTCTACCCGGAAGCATACCATCCTTGTGTCTAACTCTATGTTAGCCGATATAGCAGATGTACGGTAAAGGTACAGTCTGCCAGCCGGTTCTAACCTTTCACCGCTCCGATCGTCAGACCCTTCACGAAATAACGCTGGATGAACGGATACAGGAACAGAATCGGTCCTGTGACCACAATCGCCATCGCCATCTTGGTGGATTCTGTCGGCAGATCACTGCCTAAGCTGACCCCGGTACCCGCGCCCATATTGGCGATGAAGGAGGCTGAGTTGATGACATTGTACAAATGGAACTGCAGCTGATACTTATGCGGATCATTAATGAACAGCGATGAGGAGAACCAGTCGTTCCAGTAAGCCAGCGCAAGGAACAGGCCTACCGTAGCAATCCCGGGCATCGAGAGCTGCAGTACAATGCGCCAGTATATTTTGAAATCCCCCGCCCCGTCAATCTTGGCCGATTCGAACAGCTCCTCCGGCACCGCCGAGCGGATGAAATTCTTCATCAGAATAATCAGGAACGGCGTCATCAAGCCAGGGAAAATCAGCGCCCCGTAAGAGTCCGTCAGATGCAGATACTTGGTGATCATAATGTACCAGGGCACCAGCCCCCCGCCGAACAGGGTCGTGAAGTAAATATAGAACGAGAAGGTATTGCGGTATTTGAAATCCTTGCGGGCCAGCACATACCCGGCCATCGTCATGAAGAACAGTCCCAGCGTCGTCCCCGTCACCGTAGTAAACAGCGTCACCCCATACGCCCGCAGTACCTCATCAGGGAAGGTGAATACCGTCTTGTAGCCCTCCAGCGAGAACTGCGCCGGGATGAAATGATAACCATCCTTGATGATGGACTCATTAGCTGTCAGGGAAGCCGAAATAATCAGCAGGAACGGAATCAGACAGGCTAAGGAGCCCAGTATAATTACGGTGTAAGCCACTCCCTGGAGTAGTCTGGTGTACGAGTCGTCTTTGATTTGCATGCTCTTTCTCTCCTTCCGCAGCAGGTTCCGCACAACCTAGAACAAGGCGTAATCGTCATTTATTTTACGGATGATATAGTTGACCGTCATAATCAGGAAGAAGCCGAACAGTGATTGGTACAGGCCGGCCGCCGTGGCCATCCCGACATCGAAGGTCACCTTGAGCGAACGGAACACGTACGTATCCAGAATATCCGTTGTATTGTACAGCACCCCGTTATTGCCAATCAGCTGGTAAAAGAGGTCAAACTGCCCCTTCATAATACTCCCCAGCGAGAACAGCAGCAGCATGACGAAGGTCGATTTCAGCATCGGCACCGTGATATACCAGATCCGCTGAAAAATGTGGGCACCGTCAATTTTGGCCGCTTCATAGTATTCCTCACTGATGCCCGTGATGGAGGCCAGGTAGATGACCATGCTGTAGCCGAGATTTTTCCAGAGATAAAAGAGAATGATCAGGAAAATCCAGATAACCGGATTATTATAGACATCCACCGGATTCGCCCCGAACTGCGTCAGCAGCGTATTCAAGAAACCGTTATCATAATTGAACACATTGTAGACGATAACGCTCAGAATAACGAACGATACGAAATACGGCAGGAACATGACCGATTGGGTCAGCTTCTTGAACCACTTCACCCGCAGCTCGCTGAGCAGAATCGCACAGATAATCGCCAGCACATTCCCGAGTAAAATAAAAGCCAGATTGTAGCCGATCGTATTGAGCGTCAGCTTCACCAGCGTGCCCGACTTCCAGAGGAATTCAAAGTTCTTGAGCCCCACGAAGGGAGCGTCGAACAGCCCGGAATTGAAATCAAACTGCGTGAATGCATAATAGACCCCGACCATCGGAAAATACGAGTTAATTAGAAAGAACAACAGCGTAGGCAGCAGCATCAGGAACAGAATCCGGTTATGGACCAGCTCATACACGAAGCCCTTCTTCCTTGTCTTCCGGGTGCCGGACTCAAGCTGCGTGGACAGCCCGCCTGTTCCCTTCAAGGGAAGCTGGGTGACGAGCGGTATACCGGTCTTGCGTTTGCGGTGTCTCAAAGCCTTCACTCTCCTATGCCTATAGATAAGTTGCCGCGTCACTGGGTTCGAAGCCTCTGCCCTTGGGCCTTGATGGCCCCTGCGGCTTCGTGAAATCCAATGTATGACCTGAGTATAGAAGAAGCCTCCTGCGGCTGAACAGTGAAGCTTCGGGATATTCCTGTACTTTACGGCTAACCGCACTGTGCACTTATCATACATTTGTGCAGTAATCGCAAGTTCAACGCAAATAAGCCCCCGGAGTACTCCTTAAGGAGAAGAATCCGGGGGAATTCGGGTGGTCGCGCTGGACCTATCCACAGCCTTACGATTTAAACTTGCCTGTAATAAATTATAGGTGATATACTCTGGGAAATGTACTAATTCTCCAACCTAAACTTTCAATATCCAAACTTTCTTCAGGAGGCCAGCCCATGAACCCGCTTCTGTTCCGCATCCCTCCCCTGCCGCATTATATAGCCAGCGGCCTCAATCACTGCCAGCCCGGCTATCAGCACCGGAGCCGCCAGCAGATCAAGGTATTTGACTTGCTCATTGTCCAGCAGGGATGCCTGTATATCGGCGAGGAGGAGCAGCGCTTCACCGTGAAGGCAGGCGATGCCTTGATCCTTCGCCCCGACTGCCACCACTTTGGAACCGAAGGCTGCAAGGAGGATACGGCCTATCATTGGCTCCACTTTCAGACCTTCCATGACCTGCCCGCCTTATCGGTGACAGGGTCCGCTTCCGGCACTCTGACTGAGACTACAGGAGAGCATCCCGCTTCTCTATTCGATATCAGCTCCTTCAATCTGGTGTTATCGCAGTTTGTTAACTTACTTCTGCCGGACAGAGCTTACGAGGTATTGGAGCAGCTCACGCAATTGCAGGCCACCGCCCACCTCGAAGCCGTCCGCTTCAGGCAGCAGCTCCTCTTCCAGGATCTTCTGCAGCAGCTGGCCGCTTCTGTGAACCCGGAGCACCGCAGCTCCCAAACCACCCTATGTGCCGAGCAGGCCGCCTCCTATCTCCGCACCCACTACCGTGAAGAGATTACAACCGCCATGCTGGGAGACAGCCTCAACTTCCATCCGGTCTATATCGCCCGTTGCATGAACAAGGTATATGGCTGTTCACCCATGGAATATCTGCTCCGCTACCGTATCGGACAGAGCAAGCTGCTGCTAATGCAGACCAGCTTCCCGATCTCCCGGATTGCCGAAGAGGTCGGCTTCAACCAATCCTCCTACTTCAGCTCCAGCTTCATGAAGCTGGAGGGGTTGTCGCCGCGCGAATACCGGCAGCGCTTCTCATGAAACAGGCCATCAGCGAAGAATACGCTGATGGCCTGTTTACTTAGTGATGATTACGCCTCCGGCAATGCCGCCGTCAGCGTGAACTCGAATTCCAGCTGCTGACCCGCTGCGATCCGGTATTCCGGATGCACCGGCGCTCCCCAGCTGTCATCCCCGCCCACACCCATCTGCTGTGCAGCGAGGGTGACAACCGTATAGTGCACCTTAGGCAGCTCATAAGCATGTGCTGCCTGCTCCAGCTCGAACGCTGTATACGGTGACAGCGTACATTCCAGCGGCTGGCCCGCAGCCGCCTGAACTTGCAGCCCATACCCTCGGCTGTCCGTGATGCTCACCTCACGGACGCCCGTCCGGTTGCCGGATTCCTGCGGTACCAGATACGGTGACGGCAGCTCCGTCACCTTACGGCGGAAGCGGGTGAGCCGCGCTCCATATGCGCGGTCACTATAGTTCTCTTCCGGTCCGCGGGCATACCACTCGGAGGCCTCGTAGTCTGCCGGCATCCGGAAGGATACCGCCACTACCGGCACATCCGGCAAGCCGTCTGCTCCGGTGTAGACCATCCGGACACGGACGCTGCCGTCGGCATGAACCGTGTATTCAATGCTTGCCTTCAGCTCACTGCTGATGCTGAAGGCGTAGTCGAAGCTGACCGTAGCCCGGTCTGCTTCGGTGTGCAGGCTGACCGCCGTACACTGGCGGGCCAGACTGGCCGCGAACCAGCCGCCGGCATGGTACCCCAGGCCAGTCCCTTTGTCATTGTCGGTGGTGGCCCGCCAGAACAGCGGAGCCGGCGGAGTCGCAATCATCTCGCGCCCCCCGTAGCAGAGCGACACCAGGGAGCCCGCCTGCTTGGAGAACAGGGCGGAGAAGCCGCGCCCGGTGACCCCGATATTTACATCCCCTTCAATGACGCCGAACTCCCCGGACGCAGGCAGCAGTGCCTTTTTCCCGCCTGCTGTTGCCCCGGCTGCTTCTACGCGGAACACATGCTCTCCATAAGCGGTCTCGAACCCGGAATCCGCCCATAGTTCAGCTTCCTTCAGCGTAAGACTTACCGCCAGCGTGTACTCCCCTGGAGCTGTGGATACATCCGGCAGTTCCAGCGAGATTCTCGCCTCTTCCTGAGCCGCAACCGCAAGCTCCTGCTGCCCCTTGAAGATTTCCCGTCCTTCTCTGAGCAACCTGAACTCCAGCAGCAGCCGCTCCGTTCCCTCGAACAGATTGCCGTTGATCACCGTCACGGCATCCGCTTCAGGAACCAGCCGGATGTTCTGGTAGAGGAACTTCACCTCTTGCATCTTCGGCGTAAGGGTCCGGTCAGCGAAGACGATCCCGTTACCGCAGAAGCTGTAGTCCGTCGGCCGGTCATTGAAATCCCCTCCATACGCCAGATACTCTTCACCGTACCGGTCCTTGGCTACCAGCGCCTGATCGATGTAATCCCAGATGAAGCCGCCCTGATAGAGCGGATAACGGCTCTCCAGCTCGATATATTTATGGAGTCCTCCAACCGAATTCCCCATAGCATGCATATACTCACAGCTGATATACGGCTTATCCGGCTGATTCTCCAGGTACTCCACAATGTCGGCGGGCTTGGCATACATCCGGCTCTCCATATCACTGCTGTCATTATATTTGCGGTTATGGAAGACTCCTTCATAATGCACCAGCCGTCCCGGATCAGCCTTGCGGAAGTAATGGGACACCTTGAAAATGACCTCACCCGCATACGATTCATTGCCGCAGGACCAGATCAGGATCGACGGATGATTTTTATCGCGCTCCAGCATCGATACCGCCCGGTCCATGACAATCCCCTCCCACTCCGGCTTATCCCCGGGGATGTTCCAGGACGGCTCAACGGCGCCCATCTTCTGCCACGAGCCATGGGATTCCAGATTCATCTCATCAATCACATACACCCCGTATTCATCACACAGCTCATACCAGAGCGTCTGATTCGGATAATGCGAGGTCCGCACTGCGTTGATATTATTCTGCTTCAGGATGATGATATCCTTAATCATATCTTCCCTGGAGATGTTCCGTCCTGTGCGGGGGTTGAACTCATGGCGGTTGACGCCTTTGAACATGATCCGTTGGCCGTTCAGCAGCATCAGCTTGTCCTTCAGCTCGAACACGCGGAAGCCCGCCCGCTGCACAATCGCCTCCACCAGTTTCCCTTCGCTATTACTTACAGAGATACAGACGTTATACAGGTACGGATTCTCCGCGCTCCACAGGAACACCTTGCCTGCATCCATACTCAGAGCCGCCTTGCCCGCCACAGCCCGTCCTTCTGCTGTCGCCACCACAGCGCCTGCCGCATTCTTCAGCTCCATTCGGATCATAGCCTCGGCCTCTGATGCCATGCGAAGTTCAGCCGTTAACTTGCCTTCCTCATAGGAAGCATCCAGCCCCGCCTGAATCCGCAGATCCTGTACATGCAGCTCAGGAACCGTATACAAATACACCTCACGAAAAATCCCCGAGAACCGCCAGAAATCCTGATCCTCCAGCCAGCTCCCCGTGCAGCGCTGATAGACCTCAACCGCGAGCTTATTGGCTCCTTCCTGCAGATAGGGTGTCAATTCAAATTCCGCAGGGGTGAAGCTGTCTTCACTGTAGCCGACGAAGTGCCCGTTCAACCATACATAACAAGCCGCCTCTACCCCCTGAAAAGAAATAAAGACCGGTCCCTTCCCCATATTCTCCGGCACCTCAAAAAACTTCACATAGCTGCCCACCGTATTACTGCTCACCGGAATCTCCGGCGGTCTTACAGCATCCAGACCGTCCCAAGGGTACATCGTATTCGCATATTGCGGCCTGCCGTACCCCTGAAGCTGAATATGACCCGGTACCTGGATGTCCCCCCAGCCTCTCGTATCATATTCCGTCTTATAGAAATTCTGCACACGGGCTGCGACATTCACTGCATAACTGAATTTCCAATCTCCGTTCAGAGAGTGGCGCAGCGCCATGGGGGCTTGTCTCTCCGCTTCCTCCATCGTTCTATAATACCGGTGGTCCGAATGCGCTTCCAACCGGTTCACCTTAAATACAGATACATCGCTCAGCCAATCCAGACTAGGTTCATTGCCTGACATTATAGTGTCCTCCTTCATCTTCTTGAAGTGAATCTGTTCCTTATTCTACCCAAAGTTTGCCCCGGCTCCAAGAAGCGGATCACAACTTCGGTGCAGATAACTTACTTTTCAGGTGGTTTTATGATTTCCGGAGGCTTTCGCTTCATTCTCAAGGGAGGCGAAATAAGCGATCTTATGGTCAATCTTCCGGGCAAAGCTCTGAAAGAACTTAATCTTCTCATCGATATGCTGTTTATGCTCCTGCAGCAGCTTGCGCTGATCGGGCAGACGGTCCCTGCCTTCCTGCGAGAACGCAATGAATTGCTTAATGTCCGCTATAGCCATTCCGGTATCCTTCAGGCAGCAGATTAGCGAGATCAGCTCCAGATCCTCATCATTGAAGCAACGGTTACCGTTCACATCCCTTGCCACAACCGGCAATACACCCTCCCGTTCGTAGTAACGCAGCGTATATTGGCTCAGTCCGCTTTTTTGTGCTATGGTTTTGATGCTGTA
Organism: Paenibacillus sp. FSL R7-0210; assembly: GCF_038009085.1. Lineage (NCBI taxonomy): Bacteria > Bacillati > Bacillota > Bacilli > Caryophanales > Paenibacillaceae > Paenibacillus > Paenibacillus sp. FSL R7-0210. The sequence continues at coordinate 8,941 of NZ_JBBPAR010000001.1, read as the reverse complement.
TCCCATCATGCAGCTCCTTTCTGCCAACCATGGCTGGCTTCACCTATATGTAAAGGTAACACCAATCCGTTTCTATGAACAGCCACTCTATGATTCTATTGACTTACACCTAACTCTAAGGTCTAAGCTTACACTATACCTTCATTTAAGGAGTGAATAATTAATGGTAAAAAGAATTAATGTGGCTAACGGTACACTTGAGGTGTCCGAGATTTCACTCGGCTGTATGCGGATCGCTGATTTGTCTCCCAAAGAGGCTGAAGTCCATATCCAAAGCGCCCTTGAGGTCGGCATAGACTTTTTTGATCATGCGGATATTTATGCCGGCGGCAAAGCGGAGGAAGTATTCGGGGATGTACTGGCTGCAAATCCCGGCATGCGCGACCGGCTCATGATCCAGGCCAAATGCGGCATCCGCAATGGCTTCTTCGACTTCTCCAAGGAGCATATCGTGAGCTCAGTAGAGAACAGCTTGAAGCGGCTGCAGACCGATTATGTAGATGTCCTGCTCCTCCACCGCCCCGATACCCTGATGGAGCCGGAAGAAGTAGCCGAAGCCTTCGATGATCTGGAGCGCAGAGGGCTGGTCAAGCATTTCGGCGTCAGCAACCAGAACCCTCTACAGATTGAGCTGTTGAAAAAGAATGTCAAGCAGCCCCTCCTCTTCAACCAGCTTCAGCTCAGCATCATGGTTACCGGCATGATTGATGCCGGCTTCAATGTCAACATGACCAATGCGGGTTCCGTAGTCCACGATGGCGGAATCCTGGAGTACAGCCGCCTGCACGATATGACCATCCAGCCCTGGTCGCCGTTCCAATATGGATTCTTCGAGGGCGTATTCCTGGGCAACGAGAAGTTCCCTAAGGTGAATGAAGTGATTAACCGTCTTGCCGCAGAAAAAGAGGTAACCGATACCGCCATCGCGACCGCTTGGCTGCTTCGCCATCCGGCCAAAATGCAGCCGATTGTCGGCACCACCAACACCGCGCGCCTGCTCGACATCGCCAAGGCCTCAAGCATCACCCTCAGCCGCGAGGAATGGTACGAAATTTACCGCGCAGCGGGAAATGTGCTGCCTTAAACCAGACCATCTGTATGAAAGACCTGCAAATCCTCTTTAGAAAGGGGGTTGCGGGTCTTTTTGTATTGCACCCATGACTTCAAGCAAGTTTTATAATAGGCTCTTGCAAAAAATTTTATATCATAATACGCTTTTCACAGACATCGATGTACTTATATTTAGAAGGAGAACAACTATGAATAACAGAATTCTAGATTTCGAGAATCTGATTAAAACAGAGTATGGCAATATTGCTGGTATTGTAGTACTGCTCGGCAGCGAAAAGGTATATGAAGGCTATTTTGACGGCTACACCGCTAACGATCCGATACATATTGCATCGGTGACGAAGAGCGTTGTGTCTGCACTGATCGGCATTGCCATAGACAAAGGCTATATTAATAGCATTGACCAGAAAGTATTGGAATTTTTTCCTGATTACACGGTCAAACGCGGTGAAAAAATGATACAGAATATCACAATTAAAAATATACTGACAATGACCGCACCATATAAATACAAGTCGGAGCCATATACAAAAGTCTATACCAGCGAGGATTGGACCAAAGCTGCGCTGGACTTGTTGGGTGGCAAGGACGATCCTGGAGGATTCAAGTATTCCACAATCGGCCTACAGGTCCTGTCGGGAATCCTCACCAATGCAACCGGCCAATCTGTACTTGATTTTGCCACAGAACATCTGTTTGAACCGTTGGGAATCAAAGCGCCCCCTAATGCGAATATACATTGTAAAGAAGAGTATTTGGCGTTCCTCAAAGATAAATTTGTTAATGGTTGGATCATAGATCCCAAAGGAACGAGCACCGCCGGTTGGGGACTTACCTTAACCCCCTTGGATATGGCAAAGATCGGTCAGCTATACCTAAATGAAGGTTTGTGGAACGGTAAGCGAATGCTATCCGCAAAATGGATCAAGGACAGTACCCAAGAAAACAGCCGATGGGGAGAGTTACCTTACGGGTATTTATGGTGGATTGTTAACAATGAGGGACAAGGTTGTTATGCGGCTTTGGGCGACGGCGGAAATGCGATTTACGTAAATCCCAACAAGAAAATCGTAGTTACGATTGCTTCTCGTTTCATGCCCCGTGCGAAGGACAGAATTGAATTGATTACAAAGTATATCCTACCGTTGTTTGAGCCGACAAAGGAGTAACCGATATCGCCAAAGCCTCGGACATCACCCTCAGCCGCGAGGAATGGTATGAGATTTACCGCGCAGCCGGGAATGTTCTGCCTTAACGAAGAAGGCAAAAAAACACCGCCAGACTTTAGACCTCTTTGGGCTAAAGCTGGCGGTGTTTTCTTTAACTACCTCGCGATTGGGCTTGCTTTTTTACCCATCTTATAAATTCCAATCCAGGCTAACATTAATATGATCTGAGCCAGAACGACCAGCCACAAGACTTCCGTGAAACCTCCTATAAGGCAAAAAATAGTGTTAACCAGAGGGAAACCTAAGAACGTAAACATGATCGGAAAATCTTTTTTGGGAGTGATTGAATAATTAACCTTCCGGTCCCAGAGCTTTAGGAAAGCTAATGCTAAAACTCCGATTGTAATTACAGAAAGTGCAATCAAATTCACCCATTGCATATTAGAGGTTCTTTCGAAGAACGGCCCCATATAATTAAAGAAGTTAGATAACGGTGAGAACATACAAGCCAATGACGCAAGGGCCGCCAGAAACGGATAGATGTAACCAACGGTTTTACTGTAGCCTTTCTTTTTATGCCACCATTCCCCTATCAGAATAAAGACTGTCCAATACCCCGCGATATAAATCCATCCTGTAAAATTCATCACGGGTTCCCCATAGATCTGAGGTTCCCCGGCCAGCGGATAATACGTCCATCTTGCAATGGTTCCATCCATGGTCTCAAAAATCTGTTTAACGGCCACCGGATCGAGTGAAAAGTCAAATACCATAGCGCTCAAGCCCGTAATAAAGGGTTTAGTCCAGGACGGTATATTTACAGACTTCAGAACACGCAAAGTGGAATAAATGATCAGAAACTCAATAATAGGAACAGTAATCGGTATATTAAATAACATTAAGATACTCCGCCCATAGGCGTAGAAACCTTCCCCAAGCGATGAAGCAGTAATTTCAAAAACGGCGGCGTAAAAAAATACAAAACCAAGAAATTGCAGCAGAACTGTTTTGGGATGCGTTTCCTTATCAAGGATATAAAAAACCATTAGAACAGCAGCAATTAAGACGCTAATATCTTGAATTATCCATACAGGTACGACAGTTATATCACCCATATTTTACCTCCATTTAAGTTGAATTTGAATTGAACGTTCAAGTAAATTATAATTTCACTGTGTTACTTAAACAACAGGCTGTTCGATTGAGATATGTTAGTTATCATACAAATCACATTAGATTTGTTCATTTACTATTTTATTATTTTAAATTGGGAGGATAATATGGAAGACAAAAAAACAGATCATAGAGTGAGATATACAAAAATGGTGATCAAAGAAAGCTTGTTGAAGCTGCTGACAGAACGGTCAATCAATAAAGTTACAGTGACCGACATTTGCAGAGAAGCAGGGATTAACCGCAACACCTTTTATTCACACTATGCGAATCAGTTTGAGCTTCTTGCAACGATCGAAAATGATCTTTACGAAGAAATTAAGCAACTTGGAATTAGTTCTTCAAACCCTCAAAAGCTATCTTATGAATTATGTAAGTATATAAAAGCGAATAAAACAATATGTGAGGTTCTGTTCTCCGAGCATGGCGATAAAGAATTATTAGAAAGGATCCTTTATATCAGTCACGATTTAACGATTGAGCGATGGAAGCAGGAATTAAAATATTTTGATCCGCAATTATTTGAGTCCTGGTATACGTTTACCGCTCATGGCAGTATAGCCATTATTAAAAAGTGGGTGAGTAGTGGCCTGAAGGAAAGCCCGAGTAAAGTTGCAGCTTTTATTGATAAAGCCACAGAGGCTGTATCCAAGGCTTTTTATTCCGAGGAATTATAAATCATAAAAAATGAAGCGGTCCCTCTTTTTTGCGGGCCGCTCCCCTGCTCTTTTGCCAACATTCAATTTCATTCCGACTGATCCGGTTGATCTTTTGCTGCTTGTAAAAGTGCGGCCTCTTTCGCTGAAAGCTCATTTATCTATTAGGCTGGAAGGGCCATTCATGGCTGTAGACATCGGATATCTTTTCCAGCACTTGCTTATCATATTATGTGAATTTCAATTCACGACTGAGGTTGTCCGCCGCAAGGACTGCGCCTTATTCGTACCGGGTCAAGATATGCTTGAAATCCGGCTGATGTACCATCGCATCATAAATATAGAGCACATTTCCGCCAGGATAACCGAGTACGCACTCTACGCCTTCCTGCAGCAAGCCGCGCAAAAGCACCTCCGAACCGGTGATATATTCCCCTGCTGGCATGGTTGTTTCATTCGTCATTCCTAATTGCTGTTCCATGGGGCAGCCTCCTTTGCAAAATAAAAAGTTAACCCCTTTATGCTCAGATGAGAGGTAAGTTAGCGATAGAAGTCAACCATATCTCCAAACAACTGTTTAATAAATTCAAGCTCGCTTTCGTTATATTTCCCCAAAAATTCGTACATTCTTTGCTTTTCCTTCGCATGAAGCTCATCATGAGCAGCAAATAGCTTTTTGCCGACAGACGTTAGCCGAAAATACACTTCCTTTTTGTTGTCGTTGAGCTGGGCTTTTCGAACCCAACCTGCCTTTAGTAATTTATTTGCAATTTTGGAGGTATTTCCTTTGCTTAAATTTATTCTCTCCGCGATGGAAGTGAGATTGATCGGCTCCTGCTCACCGATGCACGCAATGATGTGCAGTTCCGTCATATTCAAGCTGAATTCCGATTCAATATGTTTCCGGATATCCTCCAGGTATGTGGCAGTTATTCGGGTTTCATATTGCTCTTTTTGCTCAAGAAACTGAACGAAAAATTTATGAATGGCGGTTTTGTTCTTATTGGCAGTATCCATGATTATACTGGCTCCTAAACTTGTTTTTATTATTATATCATATATTGTTCTCTGTGAAACAAATGTTCATACACTTATTTATATTAGGGTTGACAGAACAAATAGCAACAAAGTAAACTGATATTGTTTCATATGAAACAAAATTAGAATATAATTTTCATCACACTTGTTTTAACAGGCAGTAAAAAAGGTTCCAACGAAACAATAATTGATGAAGGAGGTTTACTGGAAATACTTGACCACTTTTCAAGAGAAGATTTATAAATATGGGAATGGAGCCTACCTGCCTATGGAAATTGTGAATCCGAAGATATTGACGGACAAGGTTACATCTGTAATTTCTCATGTCGTGGTAACTACTGCCTCAAAACTGGCTTTCATCTCAGGTCAGGTTTCTGTAGATGAATCAGGAGCATTGATCGGTTCAGGGGACTATTACGCGCAAGCGATTCAAGTGTTCACCAATCTTAAGTATGCATTGGAAGCCGTGCAAGCGGATCCCTTGTGCATTGCAAAAATGAATATTTTTGTTGTTAACCACAGCCCGGATTTGATTTCGATTATTTTTGACGCCGGATTTCATGTGTTTGGCCCTAACTGGCCGAAGACAGCAAGTACCTATATAGGCGTTCAAGCACTAGCCGATCCTGAATGGCTTATCGAAATAGACGCTATCGTGATCTTCCCATAATGTATAAGGAAAGAGGTTATTGATATGAAATATGAAGTCATCCTGATCGGTGGCGGTCCTGTCGGCATGATGTTGGCTGGAGAATTGGCCTTAGCCGGTGTAAAGGTATGCGTCATTGAGCGACTAAAGGAGACAACCCCATATTCACGTGCGCTTACCGTACATCCACGCACGCTTGAAATATTAGATATGCGTGGAGTGAAATCACAATTAATCAAGCAAGGCCGCTTACTTTCGAGAGGACATTTCGCCGGATTAGATACTCCTTTGGATTTCTCGGTGTTGGATTCTTCTTCCAATCATACCCTCTTTTTACCGCAGAGTGAGACGGAGAAGGTCCTGGAGGACTGGACTGTTAGTCTTGGCGCGGAGGTCTTGAGAGAGGTTGAGGCTCTGTCTGTGCATCAGGATGAGAATGGGGTCAACGTTAAGATCGCGGGACCGCATGGAGAAACAACGTTAAGATCAGCTTATGTGGTAGGTACGGATGGAGCCAGAAGCTTGGTTCGCAAACACGCAAATATATCCTTTGAAGGTACAGATGCGACCTTCACGGCTATTCTGGGGGATGCCGTTCTATCTGATTTGGCTCCTATGAGTGTCATATCCCGAATTACAGAACAAGGATTGGTCAGCATCATTCCAATACATGATCATATCTATCGAGTCTTGATGATCGATATGGAGAGACGTAACGTCTCCAAGGATGAGAGCGTTACATTGGAAGAGTTTCGTTCATCGCTCATCCGTACGACCGGAAGCGACCTGGGATTGAACGATGTGAAATGGATGTCCCGATTTGGAAATGCTACACGGCAAGCGGGACGCTATCGGAATGGTCGATTGTTCTTGGCGGGAGATTCGGCGCACATTCATTTTCCCGCTGGTGGACAGGGAATGAACGTCGGCTTACAAGAAGCGATGAACCTAGGCTGGAAGCTTGCAGGAGCAATCAAAGGCTGGGCTCCAGACTGGCTATTAGACAGTTATCATGCCGAACGTTTTCCATGGAATACGGCCTTGCTCCGGAATACCGAGGTTCAAACCCTGCTTCTGGACGTGACGCCTCTCATCACGGAACTGCGAAGCATGCTGGCTAATCTGATTCAAATACCGGAGGCTAATTATCAAATCGCTGCACAAATTTCCGCCCTGGACGTACATTATGCACCCGACGCCGAAGCGCGTTCCCATCCTTTAAACGGGAAACGTTTCAAAGATCTAAGCTTAAAGCTGAAAGATGGGCAATTAATTAACTCCTATCCACTCCTGCACAAAGGTACTTTTCTTCTGTTGCATTTCCATTCTAATGAACAGAATAGCGGTCAATGGGAAACGTATAGCAACCTTCAAGTTGTACATGCCTCTTTAGCTGAGGCTGACGCGGATTGGAACGACGTCCACACGGCGCTTATTCGGCCGGATGGACATATTGCCTGGGCGATTTCTCTATCCGATCCAAATCCAATTCAAACCATAAAAGAAGGAATCATTCGCTGGTGCGGAGACATTACCGTGTAGTAATTCGGGATAAACTAAAATCACGCAGTGTTGTCTTGCTAGGATCGAAGCCAAGGAACTCCGGTGGCGCTGGTTATCCTTGACCGGCCGGCGGAGCTGGCGACTGGAGGAACTTTTGCGGTAGGGAAATGATCCAGAAAAATAAGAACAGCCCATTAGATGAAAAATCTAATGGGCTGTTCTTACTAAAAATAATACCGGCGAGAGGACTCGAACCTCCACGGTTTCCCACTCGATTTTGAGTCGAGCGCGTCTGCCATTCCGCCACGCCGGCGTACACATATATAAATTCCAGAAAAAAAATAATGGAGGTGCCACCCAGATTTGAACTGGGGATAAAGCTTTTGCAGAGCTTTGCCTTACCACTTGGCTATGGCACCACATGAAATGGAGCGGACGACGGGAATCGAACCCGCGACCCTCGCCTTGGCAAGGCGATGCTCTACCGCTGAGCCACGTCCGCATATAATGGCTGGGGATATAGGAATCGAACCTATGAATGACGGAGTCAAAGTCCGTTGCCTTACCGCTTGGCTAATCCCCAATATATTTTTTAAAAGAAAATGGGGCGACCGATGGGTCTCGAACCCACGAATGCCGGAACCACAATCCGGTGCGTTAACCCCTTCGCCACGGTCGCCATGTGAAGCTTTTAAGTTGTATTGCTATGTAATTCTTATAAAAGAAATGGGGCGACCGATGGGTCTCGAACCCACGAATGCCGGAACCACAATCCGGTGCGTTAACCCCTTCGCCACGGTCGCCATATGATTCTTTTATATGAAATTACTTGGCAGGGGCAGCAGGAATTGAACCCACACCAACGGTTTTGGAGACCGTTGTTCTACCTTTAAACTATGCCCCTAAAAAATGGTGGAGGCTGATGGATTCGAACCACCGAACACGTACGTGAGCAGATTTACAGTCTGATGCGTTTGGCCACTTCGCTAAGCCTCCACGGTATGGTGCCGGCGAGAGGACTTGAACCCCCAACCTACTGATTACAAGTCAGTTGCTCTACCAATTGAGCTACACCGGCATATTAAGTTGTGTATGGTGGCGCGGGAGGGAATCGAACCCCCGACACAAGGATTTTCAGTCCTTTGCTCTACCGACTGAGCTACCGAGCCATAAAAGTAATTTTGTAAAGATGGCGGAACCGACGGGATACTCTTCACTCCGTTACGAGATTGCGAAGTATTCCTTACGATGCCTATGCTTCAACGAACCCAGGGATTTCTCATCCCTTACGCCATTAAAAATGGCGGAACCGACGGGATTCGAACCCGCGATCTCCTGCGTGACAGGCAGGCATGTTAGGCCAACTACACCACGGTTCCAAATTGGTTGCGGGGGCAGGATTTGAACCTGCGGCCTTCGGGTTATGAGCCCGACGAGCTACCGGGCTGCTCCACCCCGCGTCATTGAACAAAATCTATTCGGTTAAGATAGATGGTGGAGGCTGAGGGGTTCGAACCCCCGACCCTCTGCTTGTAAGGCAGATGCTCTCCCAGCTGAGCTAAGCCTCCATGTATCAGTTCCAAAAAAATGGTGACTCGTATGGGATTCGAACCCATGTTACCTCCGTGAAAGGGAGGTGTCTTAACCCCTTGACCAACGAGCCATGCTGTGTAAAAAGTATT